>NZ_BNJI01000001.1:0-905000 GCF_016587415.1 Ktedonobacter sp. SOSP1-85
CACATCCGCGCCAGTCCCAACAAGGTGAGGCCCTTGCAGAAGACGAGCCTGTGCGCCATCGCCGCCGGGCACCTCAAAGATCAACACCTGCCCCTTGAGATTGAGAGCCGTAAAATGGGTTGGCACATGGGGATCCAACTCATGGCCCACGATGTGATCGACCTGCGTCGTTCGCGGATAGCCATAGCGAACGTTGTCAATGAGCGTGCCACTCCCATTCATCGCCACAGATCCGACAAGCGCCAGAAGCAACGCACACAACATGCCTAGCCCAAGGGGCAGGAGCCAGCTCCCTCCTCGCGACGTTTTCGGCTCTGCCGCCGCCTCCCGCACGAATTCTGGCACCTCTTCGGGTGTCGTGGGACGCCGCGCTCGCGCTTTGGCAAACTGAGAGGCGCGCGCCGTCTGAACCGCTGGTGCTTTGGCGGGCGAGGGCCTCGGACGGCGACGCACAACAAGGCTGCGTGGCGCCAGACGAGGCTCCTCTCCCTCGATGATTGCAGGCATACTGGTTCCCTCCTTTGAGAAGCAAAGCACAACAAGGACGAAGAAGAAATAGAGAGGCCTGAGCAATCGCGAAGAGGGGGGAACAGCATTCGTTCACACCAAGCATACCTGAGCCAGAGGCAAACGCACAACCCACTTTTCCACGAAGTTTTCCAGGGGGGTGTGCACGAATTGTGCAGAGCTTCGCCAACGTTGGAGACAACAGCAGTCAGGACAGCAACCAGGAAAGGATGGATATCGACTCATCCTGTCTCACTCCCAACCCCATACAGAAACAGCTCTTCCACACATTTCCGCGCTTTTCTCTCGGGGATTGCACATCGCGGCATTTCATGCTACAGTAAAGATGAAAAGAGGCATTCGTCCATGGTGTGAATGCCTGCCCCAGGCGTCAAAGGAAGCAGGCGCCATTTTTCACGGGGACAGAGAGAGAGCCCCGCAAACAGACACGCAACTGACGAGAGAAGCAGATGATTTCTCTCGTCAGTTGCGGACCAGACACGGCTGATCAGCACATCACTGATCATGTCGAGCATCCCTTTGGCTCTTCGCCTTTCGAGGCAAGAAGGAGAAAGCGTGGAGAGAGCACTGCAATGGTTCTGCCCCCCGTCTCTCCATGCTGCGTGAGATTCGACGGCTCTAGAGTTTCACCGCCCCCTTGATTTTTTCGCGATACTCAGGTATACTTTCTAGGTCAGCTTTTTTGAGAGATCCACATTGATCTCTCTTTTTTTGTGCCCTCTTCCTCACAGCACATCTCATCAAATCGAGGCAGGAGACCCCCGCATTCATGCGCGGGGAGGAATGCCGAGTCCTTTTCAGGCGCATGGGTGGCGGGGCCTGCCCTCTCCTTTCCGGTTTTCCTGTGTTGCCTAAGAAGAGATGTGTAGATGTTCGCGAACAGGTCAGCACAAAGGCACTCCTCTGACTCAAGAGAAACTGTTTGTGATGCATGGATACCTGCATCGGTCGAACTGTTCAGCATGCACGGATCGGCATGAGGGCCAACGCCCTGTACGCTAGCTCAACCTGTGTACCCTTTTCCGTGTGGGGCGACTTCCTCCAGGAAGTGGCGGTTGGTTGAACCGCTTGTCACCCGTCCTAGTGGTGTTCAGGTTTGTCCTGAAGGCTAACGTATCCTTCCCTGATCCACGGGTAGGCGTGAGGAGAGATACAAGCCCCCGGCTTTAGCCGTGGGGTCTGGTGACTCTCGTGCATTGTACATCTGTCGGCTTCTTCAGCAGTCTCATCGCGTATCTTTATCAAAACGGGCCGTAAAACCCCTGGCTTTAGCCATGGGGATAGAAGGCCCGTTCCTTGTTTTGGGGCGGATAGGGAGGTGAAATATCCCCCTGTCTTGTAGTGCAATATATGCTACAATGTAATACATGAAAGACAAAACACCAACGAGTATCCGTCTGAGTGACGAAGGCAAGCGATTGCGTAAGTTGTTCGCAGAGAAATTAGGAATTAGTGAAAGTGCTGTCATCGAGATCGCACTGAGAAGACTTGCTGAATGGGAGGGTGTGAAGCGTGGGCCTGAAAACCTTTAAATACCGCCTCTATCCCACCAAAGTGCAATCTGAGAAGCTCGATTGGACCCTTGCCAGATGTTGCGAGTTGTACAATGCCGCTTTACAAGAGCGTCGTGAGATGTACAAGTACACGGGCAAAGGCACTACCTACAACGCACAAGCCAACCAACTCGCCTTCGATCAAGGAGATCAGGGAAGAGTACAAGGGCATCCACTCTCAAGTCTTGCAGGATACGCTTAAGCGAGTGCAGGGAGCATTTAAAGCCTTCTTTCGCCGTGTGAAGGAAGGCAAGACACCGGGCTACCCCAGGTTTCAAAGCAGAAACCGCTATGATAGCTTCACCTATCCACAAGCAGGCTTCTCACTTGAGAACGGGTGTCTAGCCTTGTCCAAGATAGGGCATGTGAAGATCAAACTGCATCGCAAGGTGCTAGGGACCATCAAAACCTGCTCCATCAAGAGGGAGGAACATTGCTGGTACGCCTGCCTAGCCTGTGAAGTGGAGGCGATGCCACGCACGCCTTACACCGATGAGGCAGTGGGTATTGATCTGGGTGTTTCCAAGCTAGCAACCCTCTCCACTGGTGACGTGATTGAAAACCCCAAACACTATCGACGTGTAGAGAAGAAGCTTGCCAAAGCACAGCAGGCCCTTGCGAGAAAGAAACGAGGGTCCAAGAGACGGAAGAAGGCCGTACAGCGTGTGGCGAAGCTTCACAGGAAGGTGAGAAATCAGCGCAATGACTACTTGCACCAGTGGTCACGGCGTCTAGTGAACACCTATGAAACCATCGTGTTTGAGGATATCGCGCCTGCCAATCTCTCCAGACGGGCAAAGCCCAAACAAGATGAAGAGACAGGCAAGTCTCTTCCTAATGGGGCCAGTGCGAAATCTGGCTTGAATAAAAGTATATTGGATGCTGGTTGGAGTCAATTCATCGCCTTCTGTCAGTACAAAGCTGAGAACGCTGGTACGGTACAGGGGGTAAAGGTTGACCCTCGTATGACCAGCCAAGTGTGTAGCGGTTGTGGGACGGTTCGCAAGAAGACGCTCTCTGAGAGGTGGCACTCTTGCGAATGTGGCTGTGATCTGGATCGTGACCACAATGCTGCCAGAAACATCAAAGCTCTTTGGCTCGGACGGAGCCTTCAGGAAGTGCAAGCCTCCTGAGAAGCCCCCGGCTTGAGCCGTGGGGAGTCGTCACACCCGTTCTCACCCGCACGCACCGGCATCACTCTCAGCAGATGTCGATAGATCGCGTCCCCGACCGCCTCAGAACATTGCCGACTGATATCACGACGGTCGACCCAGCGAAAATGACTTCCGAAGAACGCTCGCACTCGCTGCAGGGCCTCTATGACGGTGCTCGCGTCTACCAACGTGGGCACTTCAAACGGCTCGCACATCTGCTCAGCGATCGTCATAGGACCAGCAAACCACACCGCATACGCCGACTCCTCACGAAACTGTCCCGTCTTGAGCACTTCCACCAGCCCTCGTCCCGTGACCAGGCCAAGGCCAACCACGATCTCCGGCCAACTCTTCATCTCTAGGAGTTCTTCCGCTTTGGACAGCAAGGCCGATGCCTTCGACAGCAGGAGGGGTTCCCTCCCTCGCTGCTCCTGCTCGCGCGCGCCCATTCATCTGCATCCATTCGGCCTCGGGCACATTCAAATATTTGAGCGCCAGGTGTTCTCGGCTTCCCGATTTCGGATCCATCCACCCATTCTCCTGCGTCACCACCAGCGTTTCTCGAATCCGATTGCGCGTCTGCGTTAACGGGTTCCGCAGCGAGTTCGCTTTCCTCAGACTGGGGCGCTGACGCCATCCCTCCAATTCCTCTTCACACAAGCGCTTGATTTGCTCCTCCTGCCCCACTCCCAGTGGGACCAGCGCAGGCAACAACACCTCCCAGCGTTCTTCTAACCACCTGCTCACCATCGGTTTCCTTACTCCTTCTTCCAAGCCACATCCAATCATCGCTCACAAACACCTTGATCTCTCCATCCTCTCCATACCACCACAGCATGATATTGTTGGCGAAATCAAAAATTGAGCTTGCAACAGGAGATAATCTCTCCACTGTTTGAGCTAGGGAAGTTAATTCGCCAACAATATCAGCATCAGGCACTACCGATTCCTTTCTTGCAGGGCGTGCACATTCTTTTCCGTCAACAAACGGGCCTGCGCTTCTTCAATATCGTCACGAGTTACCGTGAATGGCCCGTCACGACGGGCCAGAGAGTCAAGATGCGTCAATATCAAATAGATCTTGCTCAAATTTCCCCGGGTTTTCTCCAGACAGACATCCAACGCTGACTCTTCAATGGAGAGCCCCAATGCTCGCACTTGCTCTCGAATGAACACGGATGCATCCGCTTTGCTCGCTGCACAAAACTCATGCAACACTCCCACTCGTGACGCTACAGGATGTTGGTTCAGCAACGTCTTGGCATAATCCGTCCGACCCAGTAACACCAATCCAATCGGATACCGATCAAACAGATCGCGCAGCACCTCCAGGCTGATATGCGAACAACGATCCACCTCATCCACCACCAACAAATCCACACCCTCAACCCGCACCCGTCCAGATCTCGGCACCGTCTCTTGCACCACGCTTCCGGCTGCCTCAGCAATCATCTGCAACCCCCAGAGCAACATCGCCAGGTCCTGCTCAATGTTCTTTGGCGTCGCTGTCGCTCTCGGCGTATAAAATGCGGTTCGCGGCATGGGCACGTCAGACGAAAATTCAGGAGACACCACCACCCCATTCCCCCACAATAACGGTTCAAAATACTCCCACTGCGCATAGTGACGCGCTGCGCTGGTCTTTCCTACCCCTGAGGCTCCCAGGCAGACGCTGATAGAGCGATAGCGCCTCGCCGCTTCACACACCTGCACAAAACGCCGATATTCCACTGTGTCCGCAAACGCCGAACGCACCGGAAATGGTTCCCACCGACTCATCTCTGCTCCTTGCCGCAGCGGATGAGCCACTGGTTGGGCCGCCGCAACGTCTCTCCCCTCAATCTTCTCGTTCTTCATCGTACCATCCTCTTCTCCTTCGGCTTCCTCCCTCAGTCGCTGGCGGCAATGATGTCACTCCTGCCTCCTTCATGGATCCCACCTGCTCCGATCGCTCCTCCTCTCTTCTCCCCTGTTCTAACGCATGCTTCGCATACTGCACGTCCGCACGATAACGCTTCACCACCTCTTTGCGCTCTCGCAGCACCTTGCCCACTCGCTTGCGCCGCTTCGTTCGCGCTGCCACCAGGTCCTGGTACGTCATCTCCTCTCCTCCTCGTTCCACGCACTGTGCCTCACACAGCAACCGCTCCCTTCCTCCAGTGTCAGCCACATATACACGCACCGCGGCCAGACACATCGGATCGTATCGAATGGTCACCGCATCTCCCACATACTCCCCAAGCAGCGCATGTTGATACCACGCCCCCTCAAATCGAATTCCCTCCTGGTGCACTTTATACCGGCGCCTCGGGTGCAATAACAACAGATCCAATTGCTCCTCGTTTTCCGGCAGTCGGGGCAGCACTCCACTTCTGAGCCAACGTTCCTCAGGGGCCATCTGCGTCTCCGTATGCACTCGCTTCTGATAGGTCTCCAGCAGCCAGTTGCGCAGAATCGTCTCCAGTTCTTCCAGCGTCAAACACGCTTCCTTCTTCGCACACGCATTGATTTCCCCCTGCTCTCTCAGATCTTTCACCACTGGCGCGTACCCAGGCAACCGAGCTCACAGCATCTCCTCCATCGTGCGAAAAAATCGTTCGATCTTCCCCCTCCCTCGTGGCTTGCCCACCTGCGAAAACACCAATCCCATTTTCAGATCAATCGACACCGCCTCCAGATGCTTCGACCGAAAATCTGCCCCATGATCGCTATAAAATCGCTCCGGGATCCCACAGATCTGCCAGCGCGGATCTTCCTTCACCCCAATCGCCTGCCGCAAGGCCAGACTCGTTTGAGAACTCGTTGGCGTCTTCCAGCCCAGTTGATACCCGGCGATCGCTCGGCTATAGTCATCCAAAATCACCGTCACCCACGGCTTGGCTCGCTCTCCCTTCCCACCATCCCCCTTGCACAGATAGATGCACAACTTACAATGATCTGCCTGCCAGATCCGATTTGCTCTCGACGCTTCTCGCCGATAGAGCACGTCAAACGTCTCTCGGTACCCCGTTGGTCCCTCCCTCGCCAACGTTTTCACGTCCTCCGGCAATCCACGCACAATGCGATACACTTGTCCATAACTGGGCTGCGGCCAGTCTTTCACCCTTGCCACCTCACTCACCAGCGCGTGAATCGCACCCGACTTCCCGCTCAATCCTCTCCAGCCCCAGTCCCTCAATGAGTGCGATCAACTCCTCCGGCACACCTCGCACCTGCCCTCGATCTGCACGCCCTCCTGGCGCCAGACCGCTCAGCCCCTTTTCCCGATACACTCGCATCCAGCGCTGCACCCTCGACAAGGACACCTGCTGCTCTCTGGCCACCCACGACTGCGTCATCCCCTCTTCCAGACAGGGTCGCAGCAACGCATACCGCTCCAGCGCACACTCTCGCTGCCTCGGCGTTAACCCCGCCAACTTCACCGACAGCTCTTCTTCCATCCCCTTTCCTTCCTCCTCCTCATTCTCACCTCATTCTCACCTCTCCCTCGCATTTCTCCCACTCTATCGAGCAAAACATACTCTGTCAATCAATACACGTGACACTATCTTCATACTTCACTCTATTCATAACAATGTATGTACATCACGAGACAAAAAAACGGAATCAATTTCTCCACTCTTTCACGCACTTCTTTCTCCACTCTTTCACGAAGCGACCTGTTTTTCCCCTACGCTCGAGGCCTCCTTCATCCCGCTTCTCAGCCTCTCACATCATTTCATTTAGTGACTATATGAAATACACTCCCTTCACAGAATTCGCAAACATATCCTTCATCTTTCATAAAAATTTACAAGCCAGAGAGCAGATTTCCTCTGGCTTGCTCCTTCTCTCGCTCTTTGCCAACCAGGTCACGACTCCCCAACGGGTTGAGCTTGCCCCCAGGGGAAAGCTTCCGGCTCCTCAGCAATATGAATCATCTCCGTGATGGGTTCAGGCTTTCGGTTGAAGGAAGGCTTGATCTCCAGACGCTCATGATGGGCCTTGATCTCATCCTCATGCGTCTCGAGATAGGCGTTAATGGCTTCCTTGCGACCACCGACCAGTTTCTGGATCGCCAGAGTCGTAATATACCAGCGCTCTAACGGACGGTGTGCCTCGTTCCATTGCGTTAAGGTATACACCGCACGACGATAGCGCTCATTGCCCGCTTCAGGTGCCTTCATCCCTGCGAGTTTGGAGGTGGGCAGAGCAGCATAGCGTTCACTGTCATGTCGTCTCGCCTGACTGCGCAATTGGCGCGCCTCCCGCTCGCCTGCTGCCAGGAGATAGGTCAACACATCGGAGGCACCCGTCTGAGCCATCCCTTCCCGTAACAGGGCTGTCGTCTCCGCCGACAGATTCAACTGCTCCAAGGAAAGCGAGACCTTCCCCTCCTGGCGCACCACACTGCCCTGCATCTGATCCCCCAGGCGCTCCTGTTTCTCATAGGCCGCAAAGGCTCGCCGCAAGAGCTCATCATCCTTGACCTCACGCTTGACGTGACGAGCAATCTCTTCCCGCAGATCATCACCCCAGGCTCGCGTCTGGATCGTTGGCTTGAACGTCGAGTATCCCGTCTTGTTCTCTTTGGCCGCTTTCTTTCGCCCCTTCTTCAGCATGGGCGTGGGCTGAATCTGGTCTGGATGCGCCTTCTCCACCCACGCGTCATACTCCTTGCGGAACACATCAAGCACGCTCACACCGGGCTGCCCTAACCGCACGCCCTGGCGCCCGTCAATGTTGCCATCCTTATCCGCAATCTTATAATCCGCGTAATTGGCATGACTGGCATAGTTGAGGCGGATCTTCTCCACCTCTTCCTCTGCCATCCCAGCTTCCACGCGCGGCTCCAGCACAAACCGATGCCCTTGAATCTGCGCCATGTAGGAGATGTCGGCCACCGTCGGCGGCGCATACCAGAAACAGGCAATGCGAGCATACATCCCACGGAAGTTATGCACGCTCACTTTCTCGCGCGTGGCACGCACCAGCTCCTCCAGATCGCCATAGCGGCGCTCAACTGCCTCGTTCACCGCCTTGCCATACTTCTGGCTCACCTGCTCGATCTCCAGGCCCATGGTGTCTACCAGCCCACGCAAACGCTGCGCCGCCTCCACCACCAGGAACGCCCGCACCAGCGTCGGGATCTCATAGCGCTCTGGCTCGCGCCCTCTTCCCTTCACCTGCCCCTCAAACCACACCGTCGACGCCTCCTTCACCGTGAAGCGTCCCGTCTTCATGATCTCGGCCAGCCGACGACCCGTACACACCGCGATGCCCACGACCAGGTCGGACCACTCCGGCGAAAATAATAACGACAAGGCCCGCTCGACCAACGCATCTGGGTCCTTCAGTAACACCTGCTGCGTGAGTCGATCCTGCGTCACGCCCTGCGTACGCGCATTCATCTGCACCCACTCCCCCTCCGAGAGGTTGAACACCCGCAGCCCGATATGCTCTGGCTCCCCCGTCCGCGGATTCTCCCAGCTATTCTCCTCCGTGACAGGCAGCCCTTTGATCAAGTGCCGCACCTGCGTGATCGGTTTGCGCAACGAATCGCCCGCCAGCCCCCGCTCGTGCTTCCACCAGTCCAGTTCACGTTCCCACACCTCGCGCAACTGTGCCTCCTGGTCCACCGTTGCACGGCTCACCACTGGTTCCAAGACCTCGTTCCAGCGCCGCTGCACCCAGCCTAAGATCGCCGCCATCTGCCGACCTCCTTCTTCGCCATCACGGCATCATCTTCTTCTCTCCTTAGTATAAAATGTTCCTCCGTTACTGTCAAGGAGGAACGAAGGAACATACGCTCCCTCCGCAAGAGCGGAACGCAGAAAAAGAGGCATGGAGATGCTACGGCGAGAAGACGTAGGAGACTGAGCGGAAGACCCCTGCCTTGAGGCATGACACGTATACACAAATATGAACGTTTGCAGAAGATCCTCAGCATGGTGCGAGGGAAAGGTGTTGAAAAAAACGCCCCTTGATGCACAATGATGTGCTTTCAGCTTGACGAGACAAGCGACTTTTTCACCAAAAGTGTGTCACCTCTCGTATGGGGGAAAACGAGGCACCTGCAGCGCATCGCTTCCGTGTTCTTTCTCAAGATCACATATTTGTGTATACGTGCCAGCCTTGAGGCATGGGGAGACAGAGGAAACTGGAAACGTGCGTTTCGAAGGCACCACACTCCACGATGACCGTGAGGGGCAAGACCCTGCTGGTGTGGTGCCGATTGTCCTCCTTTCTCTACCGCATTGGCGCATAGCTCGTTCCTGTGTTGTGAAACAGCACCTGCAACCCATTGACCGTCACCACCAGATCAGGATGCGTTGCATCGCCTGAGAAGGTCAGCAGAACCGGGGCCAGATCCGCGCCAGTCCCAACAAGATGAGGCCCTTGCAGAAGACGAGCCTGTGCGCCATCGCCGCCGGGCACCTCAAAGATCAACACCTGCCCCTTGAGATTGAGAGCGGTAAAATGGGTTGGCACATGGGGATCCAACTCATGGCCCACGAGGTGATCTACCTGCGTCGTTCGCGGATAGCCATAGCGAACGGTGTCAATGAGCGTGCCACTCCAATTCATCGCCACAGATCCGACAAGCGCCAGAAGCAACGCACACAACATGCCTAGCCCAAGGGGCAGGAGCCAGCTCCCTCCTCGCCACGTTTTCGGCTCTGCCGCCGCCTCCCGCACGAACTCTGGCACCTCTTCGGGGGTCGTGGGACGCCGCGCTCGCGCTTTGGCCAACTGAGAGGCGCGCGCCGTCTGAACCGCTGGCGCTTTGGCCGGCGAGGGCCTCGGACGCCGACGGACAACAAGACTGCGTGGAGCCAGACGAGGCTCCTCTCCCCCGATGGTTGTAGGCATGATGGTTCCCTCCTTTGACAAGCAAAACACAACAAGGACACAGAAGAAATAGAGAGGCCTGAGCCATCGCGAAGAGGGGGAACAGCATTCGTTCACACAAAGCATACCTGAGCCAGAGGCAAACGCACAACCCCTTTTTCCACGAAGTTTTCCAGGGGGGGGTGCACCAATTGTGCAGAGCTTCGCCAACGTTGGAGACAACAGCAGTCAGGACATCAACCAGGAAAGGATGGATATCGACTCATCCTGTCTCACTCCCAACCCCATACAGAAACAGCTCTTCCACACATTTCCGCGCTTTTCTCTCGGGGATTGCACATCGCGGCATTTCATGCTACAGTAAAGATGAAAAGAGGCATTCGTCCATGGTGTGAATGCCTGCCCCAGGCGTCAAAGCAAGCAGGCGCCATTTTCCAAGGGGACAGAGAGAGAGCCCCGCAAACAGACACGCAACTGACGAGAGAAGCAGATGATTTCTCTCGTCAGTTGCGGACCAGACACGGCTGATCATGCCAACACTGATCATGTCGAGCATCCCTTTTGCTCTTTCCCCGGATCCGCGCCTTGCCCCCAAAAGCACCAGAGCACACAGAAATGGTTGTGCCCCCGTCCCTCCATGCTGCGCCAGAATCTGTGACTATATGAAGCACTTGACTCTTCTCCGCTCTTCAGGTACACTTACTAGGTCAGCTTTTTTGAGAGACCAGTTGGGCTCTCTCTTTTTTTCCCTCTTTTCCCTCTCCTTGCGCAAGAACACCCCCTCCCATGCTCTTTTTGCGCGACGCACGGCTTTTCGCCCTCCTCGCGTGAACCGTTGGCAGCAGTACCAGCAACAGCCGGTACACCCGATTCCAAGGTCATCACCTCCGCGCACACGCTCCCCCCTCCCGTAAGCACACCGTGACCAATTCCGCCACACTGCCGCGAAGATGCGCGCAAGCCATGCCGGATAAACTCATACAAAACTGGCGTGAGTCCCTGATGACGCAGGCAAGAGGCAATGACACTATGAGCAAATTGAGGGAACCCATCTTTGGGCAAGTTCTCTTCGCGTCAAAAAAGATAAAGGCAGGGTTTCTGGGAAAAAGGCCGCCCAAAGACGAGGTTGCTGGACGCGCAGGCCACCTTTGAGGAATCTTTTGAAGGATCTGACCCCTGTCCAGGACCTGATTTTTGGGATTTTATGCTGAAGTCAGATTCCCTTTCCAAAGACCAGGTGTTCGCGCGCGACTTCCACGACCTCCTTACTCACCAATTCGACCTCCGGGTTCAGCACAAGAATCCGCTTCATTTGCGTCAGCAACCGCTCCATCTGCGCGATCCGTTTCCCCCAGTCATCCGCAGGATCTGGGCCAGCGCTTCCTTCTCGATCGTACGCTCGGCACCGCTTGGGCTGGGAAACTGCTGCATCTGCTGGGCAATGATCTCTTGCTGTTCGGCTCGGTCCAGCGTCCGATACTGATGCACAAACCCCACGCGGGAATACAATTGGGGATACCGCGCCAGCCGTTTCTCTAGCCCTGGCATCCCCACCAGAATCACCCCCATCGGGCTCCGGTCGTACACGTCGCGCACCACCTCTCATGCCTGCGGTTTCAGCCGATCTGCCTCATCCACGATCAGCAGTTCCACCTGCCCCGGACGCACCAGGCCCTCCACCGTCTCCACCGGCCTCTCGGCACCGAGCGCGCGGCCTCTCCAATCACCCGCAAACTCCAGCGCAACAGCGCCAGGTCACGCTCGATCTGCCGGGCCGTCACCGTCGCCGTCGGGGGAGAGAAGGCCGCTGACGGGCGCGGATTCGTCTTTTGACAAACGTGGTTGCACCACCCCATGCCAGGACAAGAGCGGCTCAACCTCATCGAAGCCGCGCATACGCTCGACCTGCTTCCGTCTTGCCCACCCCTGCCGCTCCATAACACAGTCCGATGAGCTGGGAACGGCGACATTCCTCGCACATCTCCACAAAGCGTCGATACTCCTTCGTCTCCACAAACGTCATTCCTGGCCGACGCTCCCCGACCAGGAGGTCTGACTCTTCCCTCCCGCTGCGGAACTGCGCCACCGCTGCTTCTGCCAGCCCCATCACCTCCCTCGTCTGCGCCATTTTACTCATCACGATACCTCCGCAGCCGTTTGGGAGCCACCTCCGCCTCTTGCTCAAGCGAGGTCACCAATGGCGGATCTGCAGCTTCCGATCGCTGCGTCTCCTTCCCCATCTCTGCTTCCGGCCTCACGGTTCGGTCTACCCTCATGCTCTCCTTCACGTAGCGTTTGACCAGCGCCTCTCTCTCCACAATTTCCCCTCGCAGTTGCCTTCTCTGGGCCTGACGCGCCGCTACAATGCGCCTTCAAGCTCACCGTCTGCCCAGACAATTCTGGGCAAATCGCCCGACACACAAAACGATCCTCGAAAAAAGACCCGGATTTCTGCGAGATCTAAGAGCTTGTTTGAAAAGGTCATTTTCTCGCCAAACGTCGGATCATCAAGCGAGTCATAGCAAGGTAGATCATAGCTTCGCTGCTTTCTGTCAACGTCTCGTAATCCTTTCCCAAGCGACGACATTGGGTAATCCAGGCAAAGGTTCGTTCGACGACCCAGCGTCTGGGCAGGACAACAAAGCCTTTCTGATCATCGCTACGTAGCACGGGTTGGAGAACAAAGTGAAAATGCAGGATCACCCATTCAAGCAACTGGCCGCGATAGCCACCATCAACCCAGATCCGGCGGAGCTGTTTGCACGGCAATCCCAAGCAGTTCGGCCAGTTCCACCGTCGCTCGCATTAGGTATTGAGTAACTTCGGGCTGCATCAGACGAAATGCACGTATCCTTCTTCATCTCTGGTGGCAGCAGGAGTACAGGTCAGTTTTTATCTGGCTGCCTTCTGGAAGGCGTGCAGCAGATGCTCATCAATGCCAGCGTCCTTCATTTTCTTGGATCAGCTTCAGCAAGAAGAGTCCGACCACGTCGAGCGGCAACGCGCAGGCGAAAGCGGCGATCGAGACCAGGGCAGCAGGATGAACCGGCCCGACGGTCGAGAGCCGATGCGACCACCAGCAAGTTGAAGGCGATCAATCCCCCAAAGATCCAACCCATCGAGCTTTTGCCACGCACCGCCTCTCCAGCAAACACTCAATGCTGGCTGATCCGTTTGGGATAGCACACCTGCAGCGGGGTGGAGTCGATGAAATGGAAGAGACCCCTCCGGTGGGAGAGAAGAGAGGTGGTACAACACCTCTCTTCTCTCCCACCGGAGGGGATCGGCTGAGCCAGGACTCGCGTTCAATACGAATGCGATATCCTTGCTGGCGTTCATGGCGCGTGACACATTGAGGGCGAGAAGGTGGATTATTTCGCCGTTTCTATGGGGGTCCCCCATTCCAGCGGATAATCGTAGACCCAGCGCATCCCTTTCTCGTTGGCGAAAAAGGTCAGGAAGAAACTCGTCATCGCATCACGCATCCAGACCTGGAAGTCGCCTTTCGAGAATTTCCCTGAATCGCCCTTGAGGCCCAGATCCAGGATTTTCTCCACACGCTTCGCTCGCAGCCGCTCAAAGGTGGAGAATGCTTCCTCTGTCTGCGGGATATCGCGCAGACATTTCGCCATGATCAGCGCATCCTCCATCGCCATTGAGGCCCCCTGACCAGAACTTGACGAGACGGCATGGGCGGCATCTCCAATCAGAGAGACTTTGCTCGTATGCCAGCGCGGCTTCTGCTTGATGATATAGGTCGGGAAATCGGGGAACATCTCCTGAGTGGCGTTGATCATCTGGTGAATGATCGGCATTTCATTCGGGAACAGCCCCACGAGCTTCTGCTTTCGCTCCGTCGTGACCTCTTGCAGCGTCGAGCCGCGCACTGATTTCACGGCAGAGACCTTGCTCGCATCCCTCGCACAAGCGATCGAACGCTACGGGGTGCCCCGCCGCATCATGCTGGATCGCGATCCACGCTCGGTTGGTGCTCCGCAAGGCAGTGATTTCCCTTCGGCCCTCTTGCGCTTTGGAGCGTGCCTGGGCATTGAGATGCATGTGTGCCCTCCTCGTCACCCCCAAGACAATGGGTTTGTCGAGCGGTATCATCGAACGTATCAGCAGGAATGTGTGAGCGTGGAACGGCCTTCGACCCTGGAGCAGGCCCGGACTGCCACGCAAGCCTTCAGGGACCATTACAATGCCGAGCGTCCCAACCAAGCACGTTCCTGTGAGAACCGTCCTCCACTGGTGGCCTTTCCGGACCTCGTGCCCTTGCCTCGGCCTCCCAAGCAGGTGGAGGTCGATGGCTGGTTGAAGCAATTTGAGGGGTTTCATGTGGAGCGCAAAGTCGATACTCACGGGCAAGTGCATCTGGACCTGCGGGGGTACTACGTGGACGTGCATCGAGCAGGCCAACGCGTGACACTGCAAATTGAGGTGGCAAGCCGTTCCTTGCTCATCTGGCACGAAGGGTCATTGCTCAAAACGGTGCCGTTACGCGGCTTCTCTGGAGGCTCATGCTCCTTTGCCCGCTTTGTGGAGTACATGGTTCAGCAAGCACGGGCGCTGCACCGCTTGCGTTCCTTGCAAGAGCGCACAAAGCGCGTGTCCTCAGTCGCTTCCTCTGCAGTCCAAAGCCTCCCTGCACAAGGGCGGACAGCGCCTGCTTCTTCCAACTGCATCTTTTCTTCCTGTATCAAGAACATTGCATTATTTCTCTCTTCTAAAGAGATAATGAATGAATCAGAATAATAACAGCTCTCTTCTCGCTTGTTTGAAAGAAACAGGAGGCAGATGCGGTTCAAGCTTCTGCCAGACCAAGTTCTTCTAGGACCTTCAATCCGTTGCTGGCGAGCGACAGGCCATACCCTTCTGGCTGTGTGCGTGCTTCGTAGATTTCAACGTCAAAATGCGCTCGTTTGAGGAAAAGCGCGAGTGCAGGGCCAGTGAGGCCACAACCAATAAGAATGGCTTTTTTCTGAAGATTTGACATACGTCGTGTATCCTCCACTCTGTGTACGACATGAATCGGGGGTGAGCCGTGCCATCCAACAACAGGGCCGGCTCATGGCTCGATCGCGTTTTCAATCGTGTTGTCCATAGGACCTCCTCATACTTTTGGTCTTTCATCCCCATGGGAGACGTCATGCGTTTCCAGGGAAAGAAGGCTGAGATTCAAACGGCGGAGTGTGACCAGGACCCCGTGCAGCGCTGCCTGATCGGGCAGTGTGCCCGTGAGCAGCGTGGTGCCTGCGTCCTGGTGGAGAACGGTCAATCCCGCAAGCCATTCTTGCCAGGATGGGTCCAGATGCCCTTTCAGATAGATTCGGCAGTACACCTCTTGCAGCCTCCCTGTTCCGTTTGTTGAGCCTCAAGAAGGAGTATAGAGGGCCGCTGGGTGATTGGGCATCACTAAACAGGATGATTCTGGAGGGTGATTGCAACGTGGAGGAAGACAAGGCTCACCAGCAGGGAGCGCATCAGCTTCCAGTCTGCGGCTTTGCCTCCGATAATGGTTCCAAGCATGCTTGCCACCCCAAAAAGAACCAGAATCAGGCTGACAGCTGTGGGCGAGAAGCCTGTAATGCGCTCAAGAAAAGGGGTGATATAGGTGAAGATTGTGAAAACTCCTCCATAGCCGAATGTTGTCATGAGCAGTGCCAGCAGGACCTGTTTGCGGCCAAGGATGCGAAATTCCTGACCCAGGCCAGAGGTGCTTGTATGTTGCGTGCGTGGAATCAGGAACGTGATGCTCATAAAGGCGAGTAGACTCAAGGCGGCAATCACCCAGAATGGTGAGTGCCAGCCAGCCTGTTGACCGAGAAAGGTGCCCAGAGGAACACCAATGATATTGGCGAGGGTCAGACCAGTGAACATCGTTGCAAAGGTGCTGGCACGTTTCTCCGGGGCGACCATTTCGGTTGCGACAACCGTAGCAATGCCGAAGAAGGCTCCATTCGCAAAGGCGGCAATGATACGAGCAAGCAGGAGTGTGAGATAATTCGGCGCAATTGCCGCCAGCACATTTCCGAGCGTAAAAAGAGCAAGGAGCAGCAGGAGCACGCTTTTACGGGAAAGTTTGCCGGTGACGACGGTTAAAAGTGGCGCTCCAATGACAATACCAAGAGCGTAGCCTGTGACCAGGAAGCCCGCCGATGAGATCGAGACGTTCAGATCGTGCGCGACATTTGGGAGCAGACCGATGATTATAAACTCGGCCATACCGAAAGCAAACGCACTGAGCATCAGCGCGTAGATGGCCCATGAAAGAGAGCGGACTGTTTTCTGAGGCCACTCATGACTTTGTGTTTCTATGAAATTGTTTTCCATGCCAATCTTTTCCTTCATCGCCATAGCCTCTGTTTGAGCACCAATGCCACCATGCTCATCCTCTCCCTTTATTTTTACCCCTTCCCCGCCGGTTTGCGCTTGCTTTGGGTGCTATGGCTATCTTATATACGTATCTATTTTTTACGTCGACATCCAACGAGTATTGCCTGAAACTTCAATTCTATCATTAACGGGAGTGATCCTTGCTGTCACGCCTGTTTTATTCATGTTGCTCATAACGCGTCCAGCTTTTTCAGCGTGAGAACAACTGAAAAAGCTGGACGCATCGTTTCTCTATTTCCGGCAAGGCTTTTACACCAGGCTCCTGGGCTGAAGAGCTCTTCACTCTAACGACTGCCCATTCACTCGCGTGGAAGACTTTTGTCTTCTTCGCTCTCTTGTGTCGATGCACGGATTTTTCTGCATGTACGCTGCCCTGCTTTCAAGAGGTGGATCGAATGGATGTCATCTTTAAAACGTACATCTGCAGCCTCAGCATTCATCTCCACACTTGTATTTTTTTATGGCTCTCTGTTGGCTCTGGCTTTCTTACGCTTTTGCCGCAATGACCTCAACTTCAACGAGAATTTCCGGGTAAATCAATTCGGTAACCACAGAAAACATGCCTGCTGGTGCTGGAGAAACCCCACCCAGGTAACGGCCTCGAACTTGAATATAGGCCGATTTATCCTCCGCGTGAATCAGATACTGATTGACCTTCACGATATCAGCTACCCCCATGCCAGCAGATTCCAGGATGGCCAGAATATTCTTCCAGGCCTGGTCGGCCTGCTCCTCAATCGTCTCTGGCACGGTCCCATCAAGCTTGATGCCGGGCGTTCCGGACGCATACAACCAGCGAGCATTGCCTGGGACCTCCACCCCATCACTGTAGCGATCAGGGCCGTGACCACCAATCAGTGCTGACACCCCTACATTGTGGCTTGTCTTCATTCTTCGTCTCCTTGGTTATCTTTATCTCGATTTGAGAGCACATGCGAGAAAGCTCAACGTTTCTTTCAAAGGACATCTTCTCTCAAACAACATCGGTATGCGAGTCATCTTCTTATCAGTCCAATAGATCCTATTCCTCCTTTCCAGCAGCTCAGATGGTAGTGTTGCAAAAAATGTAAGCTCATCAAAATGATGCATACTCGAAAATCGTATCGATGTAAAAAATGCAAAAGGTGCGCATCTTTTATCAAGAAAGGCTTCTTCTACCACAAATCTCACTCTTATTTTGATGAGCTTAATTTTTTTTGCAACACTACCGGATTGGTTAGCGCGCCCCTATTGCCAGCGAAAACGTAGATGGGACCTCCCTCGACAGGTATGGAAGTCGGGCGGGTGCGAGGTTCGCCACTTTTTGTCCAGGTTGGCACGGAACTCTTCGATGATCTGACGATCCTAGTCGTTCAAGTCATGGATCTCAGTCATGCGCATCCTCCTGTTCTAGAAGAAGTGTCCATCTTCGAGATCCTGGATCAGCGTGGGGTGTACTGGCTGCCACCCCAGCAGCTCGCGGGTCAGCGCGCTCGACGTCGGGTTGTCTATTGAGGAGAAGGGTCCGAGCCAGCGAAAGTGCTTGCCCGCGTCCTCTGGGGAGATGGAGACCACCGGGAGATCGAGATGCTGACCGATCACCTCGGCGATGGTGCGGGTCGGCACGCCCTCTTCCCCGACTCCGTGCAGCACCGATCCCGCTGGGGCCTTCTCCAGCGCCAGACGGAACAGGCGAGCGGCATCGAGCCGGTGCACAGTGGGCCAGCGGTTAGAACCATCGCCGACGTAGCCGGAGACGCCCTTCTCACGGGCGATAGCGATCAGGATCTCCGTGAAGCCGCCTCTTCTTTTGTCGTGAACCGAGGGAGACAGTCGCACGATCGATGAGCGCACGCCGCGCTGGGAGAGAGCGAGCGCCACGTTCTCCGATGCGAGCCGGGGCGCGACCGACCCGGCGTCGGCCACGTCCTTTTCCGTCCCGAGACGCCCCTGCGGGAGAAAGAATGTGAGCATCACTGTTCCCGAGGTGATCACGAACGGCTTGCCGGAGCCTTCGAGCGCTGCTCCGATTGTCTGGACGGCGTGCAGATCCGTGCGCACAGCGCCCTCGTAGTCCGAGAAGATCCCCTCGTAGTCCGCGACGAAGTCGTGGATAAACGCGAGGTGGATGACGCCGTCAGATGCCGCCGCTGCGCTGCGCAGGCTGTCAAGATCATCGAGGGAACCACGATGCACCTGTGCGCCGGCGGCAGCAAGCGAGGCAGCGGCTGCATCTGAGCGCGCCAGGCCGAGGACCTGATGGCCCGCCTCGATCAGTTCGGGGACGACGGCGGAGCCGATAACACCAGTCGCGCCGGTAACAAAAACTCTCATAGGAAAATCCTCCATTAATAAACGTAAGGTTAGGGTTTCGGTCGTGTGGCCACACACATCAAGTCAGGTGATACAGCATGATTGATTGTGTCGTCACACATGCGTGTGCCGGTTCGGCAAGCAATGCAGCCAGCATCTCTCCCGACGACAAGCGTTGGTATTGTCAACTTAAACAAAACGGCAGAGCTTATATACGGAAAAAGAGCTTCAAAGTGAGGGTCGTGCCCTTTTTCTGGCCTGGTTGCCGAAGAATCTTAGCTCATATGGCCTTGAAGTGGTGAAAGCTCATCAACAGAAATTTTTAAGTTGACAATACCTTGCTGACCCACCAGCAGCCTGGATTGCCTCGACGACAGCCCTTCCCCGTTGCGCGTTGCGTCCGGGAATCACTACCTGGGCTCCTTCGCGAGCAAATGCTTCAGCAATCGCCTGTCCAATCCCTGAAGTGGCTCCAGTGACCAGAGCCGTTTTCCCCTGCAAACGCATAAATATCTCTCCTTACTTATAGCAATAATGTAGTGGACTTGTGACCCTTCCCTGGTGAAGAATCTGTCCTGCTTTGATGTGGCTAATGGTGTCATCCCTCGCGTCGCAGCAGTGTTTCTGCTGGCGGATGACCTCTGACGCCCGGAGTATACTGGAAGCGAGGAGAGGACGTCATGGGTCGAAAGAGCTATTGTTGGGAGCAGTGACCGCCGGGACCTGGCACGAAAGTTCTAGTGCGCAACTTGACGTTCCTGGTCAGTTGAAGCGAATGCGCAGGAATGCAGCCAATCAGAAGAGTCATGCCACAGTGAGAGGAACAGAGAGCTCTTTCATGGACAGTGGCACCGCATGCATGTTCCAAGGAGTTGATCTGCTCATCGCCAAAAGGCAAACAACAGGGAGCAGAAAGGAAGAACGAGTATGGGCCACGAGAACCATACCCCCCACAACATCGCGCCAGAGCCGGTCCTACGCTCATCCCCTTATCCTCTACTTGCGACCAAGTTTCTTCCCCCCGTATCCACCCATGAGATCATTGTTCGCCCACGTCTCCTGGCCTTGCTCAATGCCGGCCTCCACCGACGCCTCATGCTCATCTCCGCCGCCGCAGGCTTTGGGAAAACCACGCTGCTGGCAAGCTGGGTTCGCACGTTTCCTCCAGACCACCCGCCAGTGGCCTGGGTGTCGCTTGACGCAGGCGACAACACCCCCCTGCAGTTTTGGATGTATGTGTTGAGTGCGTTGGAACAGTGCCGGCCCGGGCTCTCGCCTCTCCCCGTTGCCTCCTTGTCCGAACAGCCACAACCCTCCTGGCAAGCTATGCTCACGGCTCTCGTCAATAACCTGGCCCGGCAAAGCGAACCCCTGGTGCTGGTATTGGATAATTATGAGGAGATGACAGAGCCCACCATCCAAGCCCAGCTTGCCTTCCTGCTTGAGCACCTGCCGCCCACGCTGCGTGTGGTCCTCTCAACACGGACAGACCCTCCCTTTTCCCTTGCCCGGCTGCGCGCGCAGGCCCAGGTTCTGGAAGTGCGCACCGAGCAATTACGAGCAACGAGCGAGGAAATGACCGCCTTTCTGCGCCAGGTGATGAATCTTCAGCTTTCCGAGCAAGACAGCCAGGCAGTGGACGCACGCCTGCAGGGCTGGTGGGCGGGCATGCAGCTGGCAGCGCTTAGCTTGCAGGAGAAGGCACACCCTACCGACCTGCTGCAAGCGCTCCAGGGAACGCAGCATGAGCTTTTCGAATACCTGGTGCAGGAGGTGCTTCATCGCCAATCAGCGCAGGTGCAGAACTTCCTCCTGCGAACGTCCATCTTATCCTGCTTGCACACCTCCCTGTGCAATGCTGTCCTTGAGCAGCAGGACAGCCAGCACTTCCTGGAGGAAATAGAACGGGCCAATCTCTTTCTCAGTCCACTCGACAATCAACACCAGTGGTATGCCTACCACCCCTTCTGGGCCGCGGTCCTGCGTGCGCAGTTGGAGCAGACCGCTCCCGCTGAGGTGCCTGGCCTGCATCTGCGGGCCAGTCAGTGGTATGCAGCCCAGCAGATGCGCGGCAAAGCGATTCAGCACGCACTGCAGGCGCACGAGTGGTCCTGGGCCGCGTGGCTGATGGAGCAGATTCCCCGTCAGGACCTCTGGAGTCAGCTCGAGTACGCGTTGCTCCCTTCCTGGATGGAGCAACTTCCCCGCGAGGTCCTGCGTGAGCGGCCTCGTTTATGCCTGGCCTCTGCCCAGAGCTTGTTCTGGATCGCTCCGCCAGACGTCACCGAAAGCTGGGTGCGCGATGCCAGACGCGCCTGGACACGAGCTCATCTCCGGGAAGAACAGACACCCATGGCGCGAGATGCACACGGACCGGAGGCTCCACTCCATCTTCTGGGGGAAATCGCCGCCTTGCAGGCCACGATTGCGGGTTTCTATCATGGGGATGCGGGAGCAACGCGAGCTTTTTGTCAGGAGGCCCTGACCCATCTTGAGAAGCAGCAATGGGCCGCACGAGTCCAGATGGCGTTTGCCCAGGCGCGGGCGAACGTTTCTCAGGGGTATGTCGAGCGCGGTGTCCTGCAACTGCAGGCTGAATGGAGCCGGATCAAAGCGAAGGGCGATCAAACACTCGAGAGTATCTACTGGCGCGAGGCCGTCTGGGAAAGCACGATGGCGGGGAAACTCCACCAGGCATGGCACTTGAGCCAGCAAGCGATTCACGCACTCCAAACTCTTGAGGGGCCCCAGCCAACGCAGGTATGCTGGCCCTATACCTATCAAGCCAGGATCTTGCATGAGTGGAACCGATTAGAGGAAGCCCACCAGCTCGCTGAACAGGCAATCGAGCTCGGCGAACAGACCGAACTTCTGGCATTTTTACCCCTCGCCTATACCCTGTTGTTGCGAATTACCCTCTCGCAAGGGCGATTGGAGGAGGCCAGAAAAGCCTCTCGGCAGCTGGAATATGCCTGGCGAAACTCACCGTCCCCCTATCGTGCAGCGATCTGGAGCAGCGTCGATCAGATGCGTTTCTGGCTGGCAGGTGGCGATCTGGAGCAGGCACGACGCTGGGCGAGAGAGGTGAAACTGGAAGATCCGCTGGACTCTCCGCTGGCACGGGAACGACAGAATGTTGCCTTTGCGCACTTACTGCTTGCCGAATCCCAAGCGGACCAGGCGTTGAACCTGCTCATCCCCCTGGTAGAACGGGCAACGGTCACGCAGCGGTGGAACCATGTGTTAGAAATGTGGCTCTTGCAGATCCAGGCGTATCACATGCTTCAGCGTCAGCGAGAAGCCCTATCTCTGCTGGCACAGGCGGTGCATCTGGGTGCGCCAGAAGGGTACATCCGTCATTTTGTGGCTGGGGGGCCGCCATCGCTGGATTGCTCTTCCAGCTCAGAGAACAGGAGCTTCAGGAGGAAGATCACCCGTATCTGGAAACGCTTGTGCGTGCATTCAACCAGAAGCCAGTGGCCCAGCCAACCCATCTGGAAAGCGAGCCATCCCCAAGCCCACCCCAACCGTTGCTGGACCCGTTAAGCGCGCGTGAGCAGGAAGTGCTTCGCTTGCTCGTAAGTGGTGCCTCGAACCAAGACATCGCGGAAGTATTGGTGGTCGCAACCAGCACTGTGAAGCATCATGTCAGTAATATCCTCAGTAAACTTGACGTTACCAATCGCACCCAGGCGATAGCCCGTGCGCGGGCTCTTGGCCTCCTTTCTTCAGCCCCCTTGACTGAGGGCGTGCTTGCCAGAGGCAGGTCTATCAGGCAGATCTAACTCGAATAGAGTAGGCTGACCAGAGAAATCGAGTTGCGCACTAGCACTTTGGTGCCGGGTTCCATTTGTCACCTCTCTCCTTCCAATAGCTCTTTGGACCCATGACGTCTTCTCTACGCTTCCTGTATACTCCTAGAGCCAGAGGGCACCCGCCAGAAAAAACGCTGGGGAGGCTCGCTGGATGATTCTTTTCCTGAAGAAAGCAGGGGCGTTCTTCTTGATAATGGATGAGGTATGTGAAAGGGGAGCACAGAGTATGTCGTTACGAACCCAAAAAAGAGTGCGGAAAGTGATGGAAGAAGAGCACTGTGCGTTGATTGATGCGCTCCCCCAATTTGTGTGGATCATCCGACCTGATGGCTCTATCGCATACACGAACCAACGTTGGCGCGACTATCGCCGTCTGCTGTCCCAACGTGCTGGAGAGCAGACGGAGTGCTAGCATCCGCCTTTCGATGGCTGCCCACCCGTTCAAGACAAGCAGCCCATGCTGCCCCACGCGGACTCCTGCCCTGAGAAAGAGATCTGGCTTCAAAATCTCCACCCTGAGGATAAAGAGCGTGTCCTGGAACTGCAGCGCCAGGCATTGGCAACGGATGAACCCTACGAGTTTGAGTATCGCCTCAGGGATGGACGCACGGGCGAGTATCGCTGGTTCTTATCACAGCATGTGCCACTGCTCAATGAAGCAGGGCAGATTGTCCAGTGGTTGGCCACCTGCACCGATATCGAGGAGCAGAAACGAGCCGAGCAGCAACTCAAAGAAAGCCAGGAGAACTGGCGGCTGTTGGCTGAAACGGTGCCACAGCTCGTGTGGACAACGACGCCAGATGACTCGGCGACCTACTGTAATCAGCACTATCTCGACTACGTTGGTGCCTCCCCGGAAGACGTTTTGGGCTCTGGATGGCAGCACTTTGTGCACCCGGATGATTTGGAGTATACCCTGGCGGTTCGACAGCACTCACTCGAAACGGGGAGCCCCTATGAAATTGAATATCGTTTCAAGGACGGCAAAACAGGGAGGTACCGCTGGTTCTTAGTCCGTGCGCTGCCGGTGCGCGATGACGCAAGCCAGATCGTTAAATGGTTTGGCACCAGCACCGATATCGATGAACAGAAACGGACGGAGGAAGCCTTACGCCAGAGCCAGGAGACCGCGGGCACCCTGATGAACTCCAACATTACCGGGATCTATATCAGCGAAGGCGAGCAGATTGTGAACGCCAACGACACCTTTCTGCGCATGACCGGCTATACTCGCGAAGACCTGCGTGAAGGACGCATGAGTTGGTGGCACATGACCCCTCCAGAAGGTCGGGCTCGCACCTTAGAGGCCGAGCAGGAACTTACCACCCGGCAATCGCTGACACCTTATGAGAAAGAGTACGTGTGCCAAGATGGCAGTCGCCTGCCGGTGCTCGTGGGCAAGGTTGTCTTACCGCATTCCCCACCCCAAAGGATCGCCTTTGTGCTGGATAACTCGGCGCGCAAGGAACTGGAGCAGCGCAAGGATGACTTTCTCAGTATGGCCAGCCATGAACTGAAGACTCCTCTTGCCTCCTTGAAGCTGCAAACGCAGCTTTTGCGCAAGAAACTTGAGAAACGAGACCTTCCCAATGTGGAGGTGGTGTGTGCTCGTATGGAAGCACAGCTGAATGCTGTCACTCGCCTGATCGACGAGTTACTCGACCTTTCACGCATCCAGGCAGGGACGCTGGAATATGCGCAAGACACGGTCGATCTAGGCGAGATACTCGAGGAAGTGGTTGACATGATTCAGAGTATGCACACGACTCATACCATTGTAGCGCAACGTGCCTCGTCACCCGCTATCGTCGTTGGAGATCGAGATCGACTCGCACGAGTCTTCCAGAATGTGCTCAGCAATGCGATCAAATATGCTCCAAATGCTCCGCTGATCGACGTGGTGCTCACCACCGAGGTCTCGACGGTCACCATCAGTGTGCGTGATCAGGGGATTGGGATTCCACGAGAACTGCAAGGGAAGATCTTTGAACGCTTCTACCGAGCGGTCCCGCTCCAGCAGCGTGCCTTTCCAGGCCTCGGGATGGGTTTGTATATTGTCTCGGAGATTGTCAAGCATCATGGGGGAACGATTCGGGTCGAAAGCGAAAAAGGAAAAGGCTCAACCTTTCATCTCACATTCCCCCTTGCCTCCTCGCGGGATGCGGTTCCCCAAGGCAGAGAGTGAGGAAGAGCGATGGGCAAGAGCCAGCAGCCCGATGGTGGACAGACGCACCACAAACATATTCTGATCGTCGATGATGATCCTCTCCTGGGCGACCTCCTGCTGGAAGCCCTTCAGGAGGAGGAAGCCTATCGAGCATGCCATGTTCTCAGTGGGGAGATGGCACTGACCACCCTACAAACGGATGTTCCCGCGTTAGTGCTCCTGGATTATCATCTTCCTGGGATGAACGGTCTGGAACTCGCAGATAGGCTGAAGAACCAGGAGGAATATGATAATATCCCCATCCTGCTGATGAGTGCAAATGTGCCGCAGAAAGTCAGTGGCAACAAGCCCCTCAGAACGCTGCAGAAACCCTTTGAGCTGGAAACCCTGCTGCTCATCGTCGCGGAACTGCTGGCTTGAGCAGCAAAGCGTGTCCCTGGTGCGGAAAAACGTTCTCTGACAGCCATGGTGCTCAAGCCATACTCCTATGATCAGGAAGATTGCAAAGGAGGGGCAGACCAGCATGAATGCCTGGCTGCCCCGCAGCGATTTCAAGAGAGCAAGGGAAAGGGTATTGTCAACTTAAAAATTTTCGTTGATGAGCTTTCACCACTTCGATGCCAGATCAACCAGAATTCTCGAGCAACCAAGGCAAGAAAAAGGGCGCAATCCACACGTTGAGGCCTGTTTCTCTTCTATAAGCTCTACAATTTTAATTAAGTTGACAATACCGACCAGACAGACCCAGGCGCCAAGCGAAGTGGAGTATGTGTCTCCCGTGACCCGAACCTGGCTGCACGTGCAGCTCGCTCCCACGATTGGGGGGCTGATGGTGCAGGTCCACCAGGACAGAGCAGCAGCCCGACAAGAGGCGCCGGTTCCCCAGGACGAGCGTCTCTCCATCAAGGGCCTGAATGGCTTGTTTAGCAGGATCGGCGTGCTGACCCCCTAGGAGATCGTCCTAGAGATCAATGGGGTCCCCTTGGCGGAAGCGCGCGTCCGACGCGAGGAGGTCATTGGTTACCCGCTCGCCCAAACCCGGTGGTGGTCCTGTTCTCCAACCAGTCAAGAGCAGTTGTGTGCCGCCATCGCGCGAGCTAGCAGGGGAGAAACCGTGCGGTTCGAGGCCCTGGTTCAGTTCAGGGAAGGCCTGGACCGTCACCAGGACGTCGAGATCACCCCGCACAAAGATGCGGATCACCACATCGCGTACCTCGTCTATGTTGGGATCGATATCACCGCGCGCAAGCGCGCCGAAGCGGAAATCCATGCCCTCATCGATGCCATTCCCCAGCTGGTCTGGACCGGGTGGCCGGACGGCTATCTTGGCTCATGGCCACTTCCGGGTACTGGTGGCGAGGTCAAATTTCACGTTCGGAATGAACAGACGCAAATACAAAACGAGCATTGTTTTCGACTTCGTCAACCAATACCCGGAAGTGACCATGAGCCATTTAATCTCAAAATTTACAGACCCCTCACCCAAATTACCAACAAAAGATAGCAAGCATTGGTTAAAGGCCCGTCCATTCGCCAGGATGACCCATCGCTGTTGTAGTATGTGTTCGTCGCCCACCTAGACGCACGCTCGCGCGGTTACAGAAAGGGATCATTTTCATGGAGAAATTGCGTGTTCTGATTGTTGATGACGATGTTGTTGATCTCCAAGCACTGCCAGGAACAATTGCATTGCATCTAAAAAATATACACATAGATACCTCCAATTCAGCGCTCGGAGCCTTACAACAGGTTCAAGGGAGCCAATATGACGCTATAGTCAGCGATATCAAGATGGCTGGCACGGATGGGATTACTCTGGCTGAGAAATTCCGGGCACTCTGTCCAGATACGCCGATAATCCTGATTACTGGTTATGGCGATCATGATCTGGCAATTCGTGCCTTACGCGCGGGTGCCTACGACTTTATTGAGAAGCCCATTAACCGCGACTATTTCATCTCGTCGCTCCAACGCGCGATCCAAACCCACCAGATGCGTCGCCAGATCGCGGAACAGCAGCAAACGCTGGAACACTATACCCACCAGCTTGAGCAGATTGTCGCCGAGCGTACCATCGAATTGGTCGAGGCCAATGCAGCCAAGGATTTCTTCTTGAGTATGGTCTCACACGAACTAAAAACGCCGCTGACCGCGCTCAAAGGAACGATCCAATTGATTCAACGGCGTGTGACACGCGTAGCCACCGCCCTAGAGCCGCTCTCTTCAGAGATGAGCGCTTTTTTCGATGCTCTCACTAGAGATCTGGCAACGTCCATCCGGCAGATCGATGCCCAAACCCGGTTGATTCGTGATTTGCTGGATATCTCACGCATTACAACCAACACCCTGGAACTGTCGTTGGGCTACTGTGACTTGGTCCCCGTGGTACGCGAAACGGTTGAGGATCTGCAGGGGTTCGCGCCAGAACGCGCGTTTCGGCTCGCATTGCCAGAGCACACAACGGTCACCGTCCTAGCCGATGACAAACGCCTGAGCCAAGTGATCATCAACTATATCACGAACGCGATCCGATACTCATCTCCCAGTCAACCGATCGATATTGGATTGACCTGCCAGGAGGAGGTCGCTCGCGTCTGGGTACGGGACCAGGGACCAGGCATTTCAAAAGAGGTCCAAAAGGACATCTGGCAGCGCTTTCATCAGGTCAAGGAAGTGCCTGCGCAAAGCAGTACGGGGAAGGGCCTTGGTTTGGGCCTCGCTATCTGTCAGGCCCTCATCACCCAGCACCATGGAGAGGTCGGCGTGGAAAGTGCGCCTGGGAAGGGTTCCACCTTCTGGTTTACATTGCCCATCGTCAAAGAATGAAGTAGGGCACCAGCGAGGTTCCTGACGGACCTTTTCTGTTGCCCCGCCGAGTAGCCGGAGGGCGTTGCCGCCCTCAAGCCCTCTAAGAACCGCACAAGGCCCTGCGTTAAGGAAAACGCTTCGTAGCCGCAAAGTAGATAAGTGCGGCACAGTTTTCGCTTAGAGCACATCAGATGTACCCATCATGCGCGCCAGGTCATCAGCAGACACCCGTGTGTAGATAGTTGTGGTGGCAATATCTGCATGCCCAAGCAACTGCTGAATGGCTGGAAGGGGCAGCAGGGGCGATCCAGTCCGTAAGCAGCAGGATCAAGCAGCGCTTTAGCGAACGTATGACGCAGATCGTGAGGACCAAGCGGAGAAGGAAGCTTTGCAGCTTGACCTAGTTTGGCAATGATCTCCCGAATGCCGCGCTCAGCCAGAGGCCCTTGCTGGCCAAGAAAAAGGTGCCCATCAGGCCAGCGACTCCAGGCTGCAACGGCTTCTCCTCGGACGACTGCCCGCTCGCGCCACTGTTCTGCCAGGTGTTCGCGATAGGTGAACAGGATCTCTGGCCAAAATGTTTTTTGCTCATGTAGAGTGGGATTCTTCCTCTCTGCCTGAGCGCCAGTTTAGGAGGGAGTCTCATTCTACATGAGCACAGACAGCAAGTGGCCTGAAACCGGTATTGTCAACTTAACGAATGAAAGGAAGAGCTTTTTGAAGGGAAGGGAAAAGAGAGAGGAAAGAAGCGGAGAATTGCAGGGGATGGTGTCGTGTTAGGCGACTGCTTTTCCATTGGTAACCTCATTCCATGCCAGGAAGCGACCCCGTATGAGGGCACGGTAATCTCTGGCTGTGAGGCGATGCCGTTTGGGCCGAAAGTGATCCAGGATCGGACCAAATGCTGAGAGAAACAGTTGAGCTTGTAGAGTACATCCGTCATTTTGTGGCTGGGGGGGCCGCCATCGCTGGATTGCTCTTCCAGCTCAGAGAACAGGAGCTTCAGGAGGAAGATCACCCGTATCTGGAAACGCTTGTGCGTGCATTCAACCAGAAGCCAGTGGCCCAGCCAACCCATCTGGAAAGCGAGCCATCCCCAAGCCCACCCCAACCGTTGCTGGACCCGTTAAGCGCGCGTGAACAGGAAGTGCTCCGCTTGCTCGCGCGTGGGGCCTCGAACCAGGACATCGCGGAAGTATTGGTGGTCGCAACCAGCACTGTGAAGCATCATGTCAGTAATATCCTCAGTAAACTTGACGTTACCAATCGCACCCAGGCGATAGCCCGTGCGCGGGCTCTTGGCCTCCTTTCTTCAGCCCCCCTTGACTGAGGGCGTGCTTGCCAGAGGCAGGTCTATCAGGCAGATCTAACTCGAATAGAGTAGGCTGACCAGAGAAATCGAGTTGCGCACTAGCACTTTGGTGCCGGGTTCCATTTGTCACCTCTCTCCTTCCAATAGCTCTTTGGACCCATGACGTCCTCTCTACGCTTCCTGTATACTTTGAGAGTCAGAGGGCACCTACGAGAAAAACGCTGGGGAGACGCGCTGGATGCTCCTTTTCCTGAAGAAAGTAGGAGCGTGCTTGATAAGGGATGCGGGAGGTGAAAGGGGAACACCACGGATGTCGTTACGAACCGAAAAAAGCGTGCGGAAAGCGATGGAAGAAGAGCATGGGCAACGGGTGAGTACGGCGACTATGAGCCGCGCCATCCGTGACGTGGGCTGGACACGAAAAAGAGTATACTTCTTGGTGTCAGTAAAAGACAAGAGCACGAACGCTGCATTGCAAAAAGAAGAGAAAACAGTGATAGACAAAGGGCAACACATACAAGCGATCGCCATTACCGCCTTTGGCGGCCCTGATCAACTCAAGCTTGTGGATCTGCCTGTGCCACCCTGTGGTCCAGAGCAGGTCCTCATCAGCGTCCAGGCAGCCGGCGTCGGGATGTGGGATGTGAAAGTGCGGTAAGGAAGCGTCGTATTAGAAGGGCAACAGTTTCCGCTCGTGCTTGGTTGGGAATCAGCAGGGATCATTGCAAAGGTGGGAGAGGCAGTCACGGGATGGGATGTGGGAACCCACGTGATCTGCGCGACCTACCAGGTCGGCATTGGTCATTATGCTTCTGCCGTGGCTGTCCCTGCGAATCTCGTCGCTCCAATGCCCTCCTCGCTCGATGCCCTGCACGCATCTGCCCTTCCCGTCAACGGGCTGACCGCTTACCAGGCGATTTTCGAACTGCTGAAGATCCAACCGCGAGAAACGCTCTTGATTACCGGTGCGGCGGGAGGAACCGGCACGTTTGCTGTCCAACTGGCTGCGCGCGTTGGAGCACACGTCATGGTCACAGCAAGGAGCGAGCACCACCCATACCTTCAGCAACTGGGAGCAAGCGAACTCATTGATTATACGCAAACGGACTTCGCGGAGGCTGTCCACGCAGCTCATCCTGAGGGCATCGATGCGCTCCTGGACTGTGTTGGGGGAGAAACAGCGGCAAGAAGTATGCAGGTGGTACGCGAGAGGGGACGGCTCGTCAGCATTGTCGACCTTGAGCAGGTGACACCCACCCGTCATATTGACACGCACGTACTCTACTTCCGCCCTGATGGACGACAATTGGCCGAACTGACGAAGCTGGTGGACCATGGTCAGTTGACGGTTCACCTTGATCAGGTGTTTCCCCTCGTCATGGCCGGGCAGGCTCATGAGCGACTGGAGACGCGGCACCATCAAGGAAAAATCGTGCTCAATGTACCAGGATGAAGACCCTCTCTGGTCAAGTCCTAAAAAACCATGGGGAGGTCTTATCAACGCAAGGACAATTATTGCGTTTATCGCCAGAAATTCTGGAGAGAAGTGCGCGCCGGCCCAAAATCTTCTCGGAAGAAAGCCCTCTGAAAGACCTCAAATGAAGGTTCAGTGGTAAAAGCTCATCAAGAGAAAAATGGACGTTGACACTACCCGCGGTTGTCGCCTGGGGAGAATGACTCAGGAAGAGGTCCTCAGCCAAGAAGCATTACGCCATCCTCTCTCCTCCTCCTTTCTCTCTACCGAACAGAAAATCAGCGCAGCCCTTGAGCAGGCCCAATGTGCGGGAGCGCTCAGCGAGACCATCGACACGACCGATGTGGCGACAACGCTCGTCGCCATCGTGCAAGGAGGATATGTCCTGGCACGAGCGTTACAAGATCCACAGCAGATGGACAAGGCTCTACGCGGTGCCCTGGCTCTGCTCGAGAGCATCGAAGGGAGATACCATCATGGCGACAGAACCATCCTTCACCATGTGTTTTCTTGGAGAGACGGTTTTCCGTTGTACATACGCGCTGCAACGGATAGCCCTAAAAGCCGCCCCTGAAAGGCCCGGGGCAGATGCTCATTGCTCCTGGCCTCTCCGGGAAACGCACGTATTGCATACACACACTTTTTCATCGCTTGTTCCAACCGATGTGACAGAAGAGGGATCATCTCCATTGCATGATATTTCTTGAGGTTCAAAGCGGGAAAACATCGTTGCCACCAGGGATGGGGATACGTGAAAGGGAGACAGACAGCATGATGTTCAATCCACAAAGCAGCGAGTCCAGCATGCTCACATCGCGTGAAACGCTCCTCAGCACGCTTGAGACGCTTCCTGATGCGTTGTTTGTCGTCGATGACGCCACAACGATTGTGTATGCCAATGCGAGCGCGCAGACCATGCTCGGCGCGTCACGAGAGCAATTCCTGGGGAACCCCTTCTGGCGCGGTGCTCCACAGCTGGTGAGCACCGCGCTCTACCAGGCCGTCCAGAAGACCACCCAGACCCGAGTACCAAGCGAAGTGGAGTATCGTTCTCCCGTGACGGGGACCTGGCTGCACGTGCAACTCGCTCCGACGGTTGGGGGGCTTCTGCTGCAGTTTCACCAGGGGAGAGCAGCAAGAACAGCAGCCCAACGCCAGGAGACGGTTCCCCAAGGCGAGCGTCTCTACATCGATGACCTGAATGGCTTGCATACCAGGATCGGGGTCTTGACCCCCGAGGGGATTGTGTTGGAGATCAATGAGGTCCCGTTAGACGATGCGCACATCCGACGTGAGGAGGTGATTGGCAAACCGCTCGCCGAAACCCGGTGGTGGTCCTGTTCTCCTCCCAGTCAAGAGCAGCTACGCGCCGCCATCGCGCGAGCCAGCAGGGGAGAAACCGCGCGTTTCGAGACGGTGGTTCACCCCAGGGAAGGGATGGACCTTCACCTTGAGGCAACGATCATTCCCCGCAGGGACGTGGACCACCACGTCGAGTACCTCGTCTATGTCGGGACCGACATCACTGAGCGCAAGCGCGCCGAAGCCGAAATCCATGCCCTCATCGATGCTATCCCCCAGCTGGTCTGGACCGGGCGATCCGACGGCTCTCAGGACTCGTGTAATCAACGCTGGCGCGACTATACCGGCCTGAACACCGAAGAGGCCCAGGAGGGGGAGGGATGGATGCAGTGTACGCATCCGGAGGACCGGCAACGCGTCCTAGAGACATGGCAGCGCGCCGTCCAGACCGGTGGGGTGTATGAAACGGAACTGCGCCTGCGTCATGGGACGACCGGGGAGTATCGCTGGTTCTTAACCCGCGCCATGCCGGTACGTGATGAAAGAGGCCAGATCCTCAAATGGTTTGGCACCAACACCGACATCGAGGACCGGAAACAGGCCGAGCAGCAACTCAAAGAAAGCCGGGAGCACTTGCGCGTGCTCGCCGAAACGGTGCCGCAGTTGGTGTGGAGCACAGGACCGGACGGCTTGACGGAAGACTGGAATCAACGGTTTGCGAACTATTTCCATGCGACGCCAGAGCAGTTACGAGGGTATGGCTGGCGTCAGTTCCTGCATCCAGAGGAGTATGACCACGTGCGCGCAGTCCGGGACCGCTCACTGGAAACGGGTGACCCCTATGAGATCGAATATCGTTTGAAGGACAGCAACGCAGGGAGCTATCGCTGGTTCTTAGCCCGCGCGCTGCCGGTGCGCGATGCAACCGGTCAGATCCTCAAATGGTTTGGCACCTGCACCGATATCCAGAGGCAGAAACAAGCCGAGGACGCCTTGCGCCAGAGTCAGGAACGCGTGAACCATCTCATGAGTTCCAGCGTGATCGGGATCTTTTTCGCTGAAGGCGACGTGGTGGTGGAAGGGAACAACACCTTCCTGAGGATGACGGGCTATAGCCGGGACGAGCTGTGCCAGCGGTGTATCAACTGGGGCGATTTCACCCTGCCAGCCTTGAAGGCCTCGCTGTTCCAGCAAGCGCACCAGGAACTGGTCGTGCAGCAAGATACCACGCCCTTTGAAGCCGAACTCGTGTGTAAGGATGGCAGCCGCCTGGACGTGCTAATGGGAGGAGTGGCCTTTCATGGGGAGGTGCTCCAGGGCATCGGCTTTGTGCTGGATAACTCTGCCCGCAAGGAGCTGGAGCAGCGCAAAGATCACTTTCTAGGGGTGGTCAGCCATGAACTCAAGACACCGCTCACGTCCTTGAAGCTGCAAACGCAACTATTACGAAAGCAACTGGGAAAGCAAGGCATCTACAACGCGGATACCGTTCTTTCCCGGATGGAGGCACAACTCAACATGGTTACCCGATTGGTCGGAGAGTTGCTCGACCTCTCCAAAATTCAGGCTGGCACGCTGGAATATGCCCAGGAAACGGTGAATCTGGGCGACGTGCTCCAGGAGGTCGTTGAGATCATGCAACAGATGCAGACGACCCATACCATCGTCGTGCATCGTGCCGCGCACCCCCCTCTTCTGGTCGGGGATAAGGACCGGCTCGAGCAAATGTTGCTAAACCTGATCAGCAACGCGATCAAATATTCCCCAGGAGCCAACACGATAGAGGTGGATATCAAGACATCCGAAGAGGCCGTGATGCTCAGCGTGCATGATCAGGGTATCGGCATTCCACGAGAGCAGCGCGAGAAAATCTTTGAGCGCTTCTATCGGGCGGTTGCTCCACATCAGCGCGCCTTTCCAGGCTTAGGAATGGGCTTGCACATTGCCTCGGAGATCGTCAAGCACCATAGGGGAACCATCACGGTCGAGAGCGAAATGGGAAAAGGGTCGACCTTTCAGGTGACACTTCCCCTGAGAAGAACATAAGGAGCGCACATGTATACGTCCCAGCCACAGGCATGTAGTGATGTTATAGTTGTCAAGAGTATTCTCATTGTCGAAGATGATCCCATCCTTGGCAATCTCCTGCTGGAAGCGCTCCAGGAGGAGGCAATCTATCAAGGGCATCTTGCTCCAAGCGGCGAGATGGCGCTGAATATGCTGCAAACGATCACGCCTGATTTGTTTCTCCTAGACTATCATCTCCCTGGGATGAATGGGCTGGAACTCGCCGACCAGTTGCAGCGTAGAGAAGGAGGTGAGCAAACACCCATCCTCCTGATGAGTGCCGATTTGCCACAAGAAAACGGCGCCCTGGATCATCTCAGAACACTGCAAAAACCCTTTGATCTGGAGACGCTGCTGCAATTGATCGCAAATCTTCTTGCATGAGAAAAACAATAGTTTTTTACCAGAAAGAGATGGTGATCGTATCATCCCTTTCTGGTAAGGGATGGTGATCGTTGCCGCCATTCCCCTCATTGCAGGTGTATGGCTGCGTTACGTCGGCCTGCTTTGCCTGGTCTTGTTTACTGGAACGCTGACCATTTTTGTGATTGCGCCAGCAGTGACCGGATTTCCCGCGCTCACCCTGTATGGTGAGTTTCTCTTAAAGGATGTCGTGCTGGCTGCTGCCACCATGAGCATCATAGCGATGGATGCAGCCAGACAAGCACACAATAATGAGAGCAGTTGACCACCTAACGCTTCATAGATGAGGATGTACCCTCGGGCAATTCGTCTGCGCTCTACCTGAAACTCATTGCTCTGCTGGATACGCCTCCTGATGCGCCGATCTTTCTAGATCAGAGAGCCATGATCCAGTAGGTTAATACAAGAGCCGCCACCATGCTTGGGACAAGCACGAACTGCCACGAACTGCCTGGCAAGCTGTTTGGCAGTGTGCGCCACGCTCGAAGGATTCCCTACAAAGATGCGCAGGGGACGATTCTGCACTGGATTTCACATGTACAGACATCGATGTTTAAAGCGGGCCGAACAGACTGAAGAGGCCCTGCGCCAGAGCCAGGAACGGGTGCGCACACTGATAAACGCAACGAGTATCGGGATCACCATTGGCGAAGACGATGTGATTGTGGAGGCCAATATGCCTTTTTACGCATGACCAGCTATCCCCGGGAAGATCTCTGTCAACGAAAGATCAATTGGATGCAGATGACCCCTCCAGAAGACAAAGCCTATACCGAGCAGGCACATGAGGAACTCGCACGGCCCTGCTCGATGATCCCTTGTACTCGATAATTCTGCCCACAAAGAGAAGGTAGGTCGACAACCACCATACAACAATATAGCTTGATGTCAGAGGCGAAAAACCTCTTCACCGAGACATGGGCCATATGAAAGGGATGGAGACAGTATGATGTTCAATCCACAAAGCAGCGAGTCCAGCATGCTCACATCGCGTGAAACGCTCCTCAGCACACTTGAGACGCTTCCTGATGCGTTGTTTGTCGTCGATGACGCCACAACGATTGTGTATGCCAATGCGAGCGCGCAGACCATGCTCGGCGCATCACGAGAGCAATTCCTGGGGAGCCCCTTCTGGCGCAGTGCTCCACAACTCGTGAGCCCCTCACTCTATCAGGCAGTGCTCAAGACCAGGCAGACCCAAGAGCCGACCGAAGTGGAGTATTGGTCTCCCATAACCCAGACCAGGCTGCATGTGCAGCTCGCTCCGACCATGGGGGGACTCACCTTGCAGTTCCACGAAGTGAGAACATCAACGCGACGCCAGGAGATGGTTCCCCTCAGCGAACATCTCTACGCTGATATCCTGGAGACGATCTCTGACCGGCTCGTGATCTTGACCCCTGATGGGATGGTCCTGACCATCAGTCAGCGCCCCTTAGAGGACGCACACCTCCGGCGAGAGGAAGTGGTCGGGAAACCGTTCACCGAAACTCCCTGGTGGTCGTATGCTCCACCTGTCCAGCAGCAATTACGCGCAGCGATTGAACAAGCCAGTCGGAGCGAAATCGTGCACTTTGAGACCAGGATACGCCCACAAGAGGGGTGGTATCTGGATCTTGCGGTGACGATGACCCCGCATCTGAATGCTGACAGACAGGTCGAGTACCTCATCTATACCGGGCTGGATATCACCGCGCGCAAACGAGCCGAAGAAGGACTCCGTGTCCTGATCGATACCATTCCCCAATTCGTCTGGATGATGCGCCCCGATGGCTCGTGTGAATACTCTAACCAACGCTGGTGTGACTCTACCAATATGACTTCTGAACAAGCTCAAGGGGATGGTTGGCTCCAGGCCATCCACCCCGATGACCAACAACGTGTCCTGGAGAGGTGGCAGTATGCCGTCCAGACTGGCAGGCCCTATGAAGCGGAACAGCGCCTGCGCCATGGCACGACCGGGGAGTATCGCTGGTTCCTTGTTAGAGGAGCGCCATACAGGGATGATCAGGGGACGATCCTGAAATGGTTTGGGACTGCTACCGACATTGACGAGCAGAAACAGGCTGAACAGAGAATCAAAGCCAGTGAGCAGAACTGGCGAGTGCTGGCTGAAACACTGCCGCAACTGGTGTGGACAACGCAGCCCGATGGCCGTGTTGACTACTGTAATCAGCGCTACTGTGACCTGACGCAGGCCGATTTCGAGCAGATACGGGACTATGGATGGCGTCAATTCCTGCATCCCGAAGATGCCGAGCACACGCTTGCGCTTCGGCAGCAATCCCTTGCCACCGGTGAACTCTTTGAGAACGAATGTCGTATCAGAGATGGGCGAACTGGAGAGTATCGCTGGTTTTTAGCCCGCGCGCTGCCGGTGCGCGATGCAACCGGTCAGATCCTCAAATGGTTTGGCACCTGCACTGACATAGAGGAGCAGAAACAGGCTGAGCAACAGCTCAAAACCAGTGAGCAGAACTTTCGCACGCTCGCCGAAATGGTGCCGCAACTGGTGTGGACCATGTGGCCCGACGGCCGTCTAGACTACACGAATCAGCGTTATCGCGACGTAACGCAGGCCAATCTTACCCTCGAAGGAGACGATATATGGCGTCAGTTCGTGCATCCAGAGGACATTGAGCGGACACTGGCGATCCGGCACCAATTACTCAGAATAGGGGAAATCTACGAGAACGAATATCGTCTTAAGGATGGACGGACTGGAGAGTACCGCTGGTATTTAACCCGTGCGCTCCCAGTGCGCGATGAAGCGGGTCAGATCATCAAGTGGTTCGGCACTGGCACTGATATTGATGACCAGAAGCGCGTCGAGGAAGCTTTACGCCAGAGTCAGGAACAAGCGAGCATCCTGATGAACTCCAGCATTATCGGGATTCATATCATCGAAGGTGAACAGATTGTAGACGCGAACGACACCTTTCTGCGCATGACCGGCTATACCCGCGAAGATCTGCATGAAGGGCGCATGAACTGGATGCACATGACGCCTCCAGAATATCTAGCTCGTACTCAGCAAGCCCAGCAGGAACTTGCCACCCAACAGTCAATGACGCCCTATGAGAAAGAGTACGTGTGTAAAGACAGCAGTCGCCTTCCGGTGGTCGTGGGTCGCGTCGTCTTACAGCATCACCCACTCCAAGCGATAGGCTTTGTGCTGGATAACTCGGCCCGCAAGGAACTCGAACAACGCAAAGATGACTTTATCAGCATGGCCGGCCATGAACTGAGGAACCCACTCACGGCCTTGAAAATGCAGACCTCCTTGCTGCACCGGCAACTGGTCAAGCAAGGCCTCCAGGCTCCAGCTCTCTCGAGCATGCAAACCCAGATCAACAAAATCACCCGACTGGTAGAAGACTTGCTCGATGTCTCCAAGATCCAGGCAGGGAGGCTGGAGTACCGGCAGGAATCGGTGGATCTCGATGCCTTGCTGCGGGAGATCGTCGACACCATGCAGCAAACCAACCCGAGCCATACCATTCTGGTACATGGTACAGCAGAGGTCAGCCTGCTGGGGGACCGAGACCGGCTCGGACAGGTCTTCACCAACCTGCTCAGCAATGCCATCAAGTATTCTCCCGGCGCAGAGGCGGTTGAGATGAAACTCTCGACCTCCAAAGATGCGGTCGTGGTCCAGGTGCAGGATCATGGGCTGGGCATCCCGCGCGAGCTGCACGACAAGATTTTTGACCGATTCTATCGGGTCACAGATCCCAAGCAGAAGGCGATTCCCGGTCTGGGCATGGGGTTACACATTGTGGCGGAGATCGTCAGGCATCATGGGGGAACCCTGATGGTGGAGAGCGAAGTCGGCAAAGGCTCCACCTTCCAGGTGACCCTGCCCAAGAAGAGGGATGGCTGACCCGGGAACGACCTCCACATGCACATCATGTGAGACGATGATGGCGGCAGAAGCCGTGTCGACACGGATGCGCACGGATGCGCGCCGCCATCACGGACCTATTTCCTGCGGACACCTTCGCTCGTCACGAGCCGTCATCGGGCTCGGCGGGACACTGCTGTCCCGACTGACCGATGGCATCCCCTGGGTCGCAGCCGCTCCTTGTTCCAGGGGATGCCATCGCGCAGCGCGACGTGGACGCCCTCATCGGCGTAGTAGTCCTGCTGGTCGGCGATGTAGGCGACCAGCTCCTCGTGCAGGCCCCGTCCGACGTAGGCGAGATCAATCGTGTCCATAACGTTTTTCCTTTCTTGTGTCACCGCCATGCTCCCGCGCGTGCCGCGGGCCCGGCTGCTGTGGTGACGGTATGGCCCCGTGTGCGGAGGACAGCGGGACGTTACTACATGTGCGTCCTGCCGTTGACCGCAGCTGTGGTGCCGGTCATGAAGGAGTTGTCCTCGCTGGCATAGAAGGCAACCACCTGGGCAACGTCGCCCGGGTATGCCAGACGGCCCAGGGGGATAGCGGCCACCAGCTGCTGCTTGTGTGCCTCGCCGAATAGACCCGCATGGCTGGTGTCCTCCACATGGCCGGGCTCGACGACGTTGACGGTGATGCCCCGCGGGCCCAGTTCCTGGGCGAGGTACCGGGCGAACTGCGTCAATGCGGCCTTGGCCGTACCCAGTGCGATCATACCCTCACGGGGCCGATGGCTGAGGACGGTACCGAGATAGATGATGCGTCCCCAACCCTGTTCGGTCATGGCGGGCAGGACGGCTTTGGTGACCGCGAACGCCGCACGCATCTCGTCGTCGAGCTTGCCGCCCAGCTCTTCCCACGTCATGTCCTGGAACGGCTTGACCACATACGGGGTGAGCGCGTTATGCACGAGCACCTCGATGCCGCCCTATGCCGCCTGGACCTGCTCGATCATGCACACGACCTTCGCTGCCTCGCGCACGTCGGCCTGCATGGCCATGGCCTGGCCGCCTGCGGCCTTGATGCCGGCCACGACTTCCTCGGCTGCCGTGCCGCTGCGGAGGTAGTTGACCACCACTCGCATCCCTCGCGCGGCCAGAAGGCGCGCGGTGGCCGCACCGATTCCGCTGCTGGCCCCTGTCACCAATGCCACTGTCAGAAAGATCATAAAAACTGATTCTTACTCACTCTCGCTGATCGCCCTCTTGGTTTCGCTGGGCACCACTTCGCTTCAAACAGGGCCAAGTAGGATACGTCAGTTTGGTTGTAACAGCACACGCAATCAGAGTGCTGATGGCACGAATGACTATCTGCGTTTAAACCAAGGGCACGATTAGCGAGAGTGAGCAAGATCCCAGATCATTGGTGAGGTTTCATAAGGGAGAGCTGGTCGCGGGGGTGATCATCGCCGGCGATGCGTCGATACGTCGTCTCAGTTCGTCGCCAGTGTTTCACCATGAAACGCTGGCGAGAGCGAGAGCGTGACGCTGGACCAGCGACGAGCGTCCTGGTCTGCGTTCGTTGACAGAACGGACGACACATTATAGAATGGACACATGGCACTTAAACGAATGGACAACATCGGCATCGTGGTGGAATCCCTCGATGCTGCTATCTCTTTTTTCGCTGAGCTCGGCCTCGAGCTCGAAGGGCGAGCCATGGTAGAAGGCGAGTGGGCAGGGCGCGTCACTGGACTGGGCGACCAGCGCGTTGAGATCGCCATGATGCGCACGCCAGACGGCCACAGCCGGCTTGAGCTCTCGCGATTTATCACGCCTCCTGTGGCCGCTGATCACCGGAACGCCCCAGTGAACGCTCTGGGCTACCTACGCGTCATGTTTGCCGTGGACGACATCGACGATACGCTCGTCCGGCTCCGCAAGCACGGCGCAGAGCTTGTCAGCAGCGAAGTGGTCCAGTACCAAGACGCATATCGGCTCTGCTACATCCGCGGACCTGAAGGACTTCTCATCGGGCTGGCCCAAGAACTCGGCTGAGTCGCCGCGGTTTCACGTGGATCGCTGCTGGACCAGCCGAGGACATGGGCGTAAAAGGGGTTGACCCATAAATTCGCCAATTTCTACTCATGACGCATATCTCCCCGTTTCGGCGAACTTATCTGGGGTGCAGCAAGTTTTTTTGCGCAGAGCCTCTCCTGATCAGGAGGACACGATCAATCTCCATTGTCCCCAGTGCTTCATCGCTTGCCGTTGACAGTACGCCCGTTGGCGACATCGATGAGAACAGTACTCCTTGGTGCGGTGTCCCTTGAAGCGGATCAGAGGCATCCCACAAGGGCAGGTATCTGACTGTTGAGGGACAACAGGCACCTGTGGATGCGCGAGAGGACGAGGAGAAGGAGGTGGGAGGATGGGATCGACCGGTGGAAGGGGTGTGAGAGGAGGAGGAGTGGCAGCCTCGGCGTGTGACGGGGGCTCAGAAGGAAGCGCGCGAGGCCTCGATGTCGCAACGAGAGGAAGGGCGGGAACCGAAGGAGAAGAGGTCCCCTGATGGGAAGCTTGGACCTCAGGCTCATCAAGGGCACTCCGTTGGCGTACGTCCCCCATACGTTGCTGACGGATAGCCTTTTGCCACATCTCCTGCCAGCGGTCATTGCAGACGGCCATGCGTAAAGTCAGCAGGGGATTGACATTTCCTCGTTCCCAATGCATGCCCGAGCCTTTGAGACGTGCTTGCACGACCAGTTTGTTGGCACTTTCCACCATGCCTGAGCCGATGGGCCAGCCCTGTGTGCGAAAGACGGGATACTGCATCAATGCCTCGCGCTTGCGCAAGTAGTCCAGATGTTCCCCGATCCCCTTCTGCTGCGTGAGATCGTTCTCCAAGTGGCCTGACATGCGCAGTAACGCACGAGGGCCTCGGTGCTTGAGCACATGCAAACAGCGCGAGAGCATGCGATCAGGAAAACGCAAGCCAGCATGTTCCAAGGCTTCGAGCAATTGGCTCAGGTGTTCTGCCGCATGCGGAAAATCCAAGATGCGCAAGGCGTCAGGTCGATAGCTCGCCGTCAAGCGTTGACACCACTCGGCTCCGTCGGTGATGCTACACACGTCCCTCGCCTCCAGAACCTTGCGCCGTTGGATCTCTCCCGCGACGTGTTGGAGAAAGGTGAAGGCATCGCAGAGACGAGACACATACGAGAGGTGGCCCACATGGATCTCCGGTTCACCATCAGCACCCGGCCCCACGTGAGGCTCTCCAATGGCTAGGGTACGCACTTCGGCCCACTGCTTGTTGACCAGAGAAATCATGGCCCCATCAGCACTCAGGACATACCGTTGTGGAGCAGGCTGATCGGTAGTCGGAGGGGAGGGAGTGTCACCTTCGGCCATGTGTGCTGCTTCCATGCAGGCTCCCATGCGCTCGGTCAGAGAGCGGGCTGTCTCCTTGGTGGTTCGCACCCCCAGGAGCGTTTCAAGCATCTGAGCGGCTTTCTCGAAGGGCATGAAGCACGCTAAGTGGGTCAGATGCTCTTGTTGTCGAGGTGCCAAGTGGCCTGGCAGCAGTGCGAGTTCCTCATCGAGGGGGAAAAAGACCGCATCCACACCTGGGGCAGGTGCCGTAGGTGCGGCTCAAGGTCACGCTCTGACCTCCATTGCCGTGCAAGGTTCGCTCTCGCTTGCCTCGTGCCTGCAGAGGAATCGCGCAGGTGGGGCACAATGGAGCAAGCGTGTCCGTTGATTGGCCCCATGCTTGATGCTTGCTCGCCGCAGCCGCATCTTGCAAGACGTGTGCTTCCAATTCCATCAGGCGCGTATGGACTTGATCTTCGATTTCCACAAAGGTGGCGGTGGGATGAGCTTGTCGCCACGCCTTGATGTCCGTCAGGATCTCGATACTCTTTGCGTGCCAGGCGTGTTCGTCCATTGGTGCTCCTCCTCTCACTGGAATCTTGCCGATGGCTCTATTGTAACATGGAGCTTTCTCCTGGACGCTGCCTCGCGCAAAAAAACTTGCCACACCCCCTGGTCAACCAGGTCGTGACGATTGTTCGCAATCCAGGCATGCATCCTCTCCAGATCTTCATCGCTTAAGCGGAAAGGACGCGAGCTGGCAGTTATAGCGAGCGCATCATCGTCGATCAGCACAACTTCCACTGTCGACGCGTTTCGCTGGAGCGGGATTGACTGGCCTGGATGATCGCAAAGGTACTGCTGGAGCGCTGAAACAACCGCATTCCCCCCAACATGCTTCTGGCCTTGCTCCACCACCAGAAACGACCAGAACTGATTGATGCTGTCCAGGTCGAGCCAAGTGCGCGCTCCATCTGGAAAAACAACGTATCCTTGCTCGTCGATAGAGGTAAGCACGCGATCAGGATCGCCTCGGTACAACAATTCCCATCCATCCGTGATCGCATCAGCAATCTGCGCGATACGCCGTCGCCGGCATTTGCTAGAGAAGTAGTTTGACTCTCCCCACTCGATGAATTGCGCCAGTCTGCGATCACTGGACTCGCGTAAAAACACTTCGAGCGCCTCGCCTGCGAGCGGCTTGTCATGATAGTACACGTTGGTCAACACACACCAGCGGCGCAACGTGGGGGTTTTTGCATATCCCCCCGAAACGGTGTACACCGTTTCGGGGGGATATGCAAAAACCCCCTTCTACAGATTTTGCCCGTAGAATTTCAAAATTTACGTGCGCCCTCTAACGAGCGGAAGTGTTGTCCATGAGGACTCCATTTGGATAGCGATGGAAGGGTGAAGCGGCATGCGTCCAAGAGCGGCACTCTTGGAGGTGTGAAGCCCGCTGACAATGTATCGATGATCTGGAACCGACCGGAGAAGTCGGGCTAACCCTGCGACCTATGCTGACGCGAGGAACCTCTGTTGGAAGCGTCGTTATGGAAAAGAAGTGAAATCGGTTGAGACACTTCAGCCAAAAGGCGATGATGTTGGTCTCATCTGCTGTAAATTCAGATGGGAGATTATCCCAACGTGGATACGAACTTGGTGTACAAGAGAGTAGGCCACAAAACATCCGGCGTATAGGAGGCAGCTACGGGTTGCTAGAACACTTCTGAACGGAATTGGGGACTTCTGAAACCGCTTGACCCGAAAGGGGTGCGAGAATGCCAGCACGCGGGACAGAACGCGGAGGCGGCATAGTAGCCAAATGCCAGTTTGTAATGGACTGGACATGACGAAGGCCCGCCAGGAAAGTTACCGATCCAAGTAGATCTTTAGATACCAAAACGTCGGTGGGAAACCACTTGAGCGTGGTCTACCAGTAAGACAGGGCTTCGGCCTTGCATGGAAAGGGTCCAAAACGGATCACAGGAACGAGTACGGAAAGCGGAGTGCGGGGAAACTCGCCTGCTCCGTTTGGAACGGGGGAAAGGCCGAGAGGCCCTACCTATCGTTACAGTTTGGAAGCTCATCAACAGGCTGGATCTGATTTTTTGTTTGTAGCCCGTTGTGTTGTGTGTTTTGCCGTTGTTTTGGCGTGGGCTATTCCTGGCGCGGGAGCAGGCCACGTTCGAGAGCGACGGCGACCGCCGCAGCACGCGAATCAACTCCGAGTTTTGAGTAGACAGAGGTCAGGCACGCACCCACGGTTCGCTCCGTAATGCCAAAACGCGCTGCAATCTCTTTACTGCGCTCTCCACGTGCAACGGCAGCCAGTACCTCACGCTCGCGAGCAGTCAGGGTGGAATGGCGCTGGCGCCGTAGGGGGGGTGAAGATGGAGAGAGGCCACGTTCGGCGTGCGAGAGGATACGTGCCATGATCTCCGGCTGCACCAGCATCTCCCCGCGTGCCACTACGCGCACCGCATGCAGCACCATGTGCATATCCGCATCCTTGAGCAGGTAGCCCTGTGCGCCCGCTCGCAGGCCACGAATCATCAAATCATCCTCGTTATAGGTCGTCAGAATAAGCACACCCACCTGTGGCCAGGCGGAGCGGATGCGTTTGATCGCCTCCAGCCCATCAATGCCCGGCATACGCAGATCCATCAGAATCACGTCCGGCTGCAGCGCTTCGACCAGTTCGATGGCCGCAGCGCCATCAATGGCTTCTCCGGCCAGTTCGATGCCCTCACCCATTTCGAGCATCAAGCGCACGCCCATACGCACAACGGGGTGATCATCGGCAATGACCACACGAATCGGTTTTTCCTCAGTCTGTTCCATACTCACTCCTCATCCAAGATGAGTGGAATAGTAAAGTGCAGCGTCGTCCCCTGACTGGGCGAACTGGTCACTTCCAGATCACCTCCAACCAGGCATGCGCGCTCGATCAGTCCCTGCAGGCCATAATGGCCCGATTGGGCCCTCACCGCAACCGGATCAAAGCCAGCACCATCATCGCGCACAGTAATCATGAGTATATCGTCTCCCACCTCTACATTGAGCCAGACATGCTGTGCCTGGGCATGGCGCACAATATTGCTCAGTGCCTCGCCAAGCATACGCAGGACATGCTCATGTAATGCAACGGGAAGCTCCATCAACAGATCAAGCCCGCTTACTGTGCACATAACCCCGGTCGTCTCTATAAAACGGCGTATTTCTTCGCGTACCACCGCATGAAACTTCTCTGGCGAGGTAAAGGTTACCCGCAAATCGTCAATGGCCCGGCGCGCGGCGTTGAGCATCTCATGCGAGGAGGTCATAGCCTGCTGCATAATCTGCTGTGCCCGTGTGTAATGCTGTAGATCCAGATGCGAACTGGCAACCTGGATCTGCATCCTGATGCCTGCCAGACCCTGCGCTAGCGTATCGTGAAGCTCGCGAGCAAGGCGCTGGCGCTCAGTGACACGCGTTAGCTCCTCAATGTGCGCCGCTGACTCACCCAGGCACGCATGCGCGTAGGCAAGCTGCGCATGTGTGCGCAGTTGATGGGTGTAGAGCATCAAATAACCAATAACGAAGAAGAGCAGCGCCAGATAATCAGAGGTATTCCAGAGATTGAGCAACGCAATATTCCAACGATTAGCGAAAGGGGACAATTTCACAAGGTCCCATAACGAGAGATTGAGCATTGTACAGAAAATAAGGAGGAGCAAGTAGCCTCCGGCGATGATGACAGCTGAGCGCACCTGGCGAAACATGCTGATGGCTGCCAGCGTCAGTGCGAGATAGAGGTTCATGGCCACATTCACCTGTTGGACAAGTAGGCTAGCAACCAGCACCAGGCAGCCCTGTAGCACGAAATAGAACCAGTAATGACGGCGCGCAATCCGACCAGAGAGGCCCTGCCAGAGCAGAGCTCCGTGCAGGCTAAGCAGAGCGAAAAAGATTACCCCGGAGAGAGGATTAATGTTCACTTTCTGCAGCATAGGCTTGGTGCAAGCATCGAGCCATATACCTACTCCAAAGGCACTACGGTTCGTAGTGACACCCCAGAGGCCCCAGAGCGCGACAAGACCCACCCACACCAGGAGGAGCCGGCGCAGTGAACGAAAGTAACGATTATCGTTCATGATTCCAACCTCAATACTGACTGCTTATTCTGTGCTGTGGATGTCATTATAGCATGGGAGCAAACCACGAGAAGCTGTGTCTTCTGACAGGATATTCTGACATGTTAAAACCTGCATGTTGAGAAACGCTGTAAGGACTGACGATGCGTCCGCCGTGCCAACCCGCTACACTCAGGATGGAGTGAAACATTCCCTCTCCCAGTAACAAACAAGGAGTCAGTGATTTAAGATGCGAACGCCAGTCAAAAACGCTGAAAAGCCGCGCTTTCTTATCGAAGCTAGAGCGGTGTGCAAAAAATACGATACCGGCAACGTAAAGGTCACAGCGCTCAAAGAGGTCAGCCTGGACATACGACCAGGAGAAGTCGTAGCGATTATGGGACCGAGCGGTTGCGGCAAAACCACCCTGCTCAACTGCCTGAGCGGGCTGGACAGCGTTACCTCCGGCACCATTCAGATAGCAGGACAGGATATTCACAATCTCTCCGATCGCGCCTTGACGGCCTTCAGGGCACATGCAATGGGCTTTATCTTCCAGACCTACAATCTACTCCCGGTGCTCACAGCCCTGGAAAATGTGGAACTGCCCTTACTGGTCAGCGGCGTGCACCCGAAGGAGGCGCGTGAACGAGCCTGGGACAGCCTGGAGCACGTCGGCCTGGAAGAGTGGGCACGACATCGCCCGGCAGAACTCTCCGGGGGACAGCAGCAGCGTGTCACCATCGCTCGTGCGCTCGCCACGCGGCCCTCAATCGTCTGGGCTGACGAGCCAACCGGAGCGCTCGATAGCAAGACCAGTCAGGAGATCATCGACTTAATGCTGCAGTTAAATCGTGAACACCAACTTACCTTTGTCTGGGTAACCCATGCCCTGGAAGTAGCTCAGCAGGCCCAGCGACTCATTCTGATGCGCGATGGTCAGATCGTAGAGGACCAGGCGCTCGTCTCCTCGCCGCATCATGTCAGTGCGGAACATATCGATAGCTCAGCACGCATCTCCTCGTAGAAAGGATGTACGATGAAGCCAATTGTCTTTGGGCCAACTACAGAATTGGCGATGATAGCCGTTACGGCGCTGCTCCTGCTGATCATCATAGGCCTGGGAATTCGGCAGCGCTTGCTGCTCCAGATCGGGCTGCGCAATATGCTGCGCCGACGCAAGCAGAGTGCCCTGCTTATGAGTGGCCTGGTTCTCTCTTCAGCCTTTATTACTGCTTCGCTGGGACTCAACGACAGCCTCACCAACGCCTCCAATGTGCGGTTGCTCAACAGCCTTGGCAGCCTCGATGAGACCATTACCGGCACATTTAACGCTGAACAGAGCGCGAGCTATCTGGCCATGATCAGACAAAATCAGCATGTGCGGGCCGCCACCGGGCTGCTGGAAAGCTACCAAACAACTACGATCGCCTCGCCACTCACCGGCTTTTCGCAGGACCACCTGAACGTCATTGCCGTGCCAAAAGACTTTGACCAGGTGTTCGGACAGGCCAAAGACAGCACTGGGCGACCAGTGCGCTTCGCCGATCTGCAAGACGGCGACATCTATCTAGGTGCGACACTGGCACAGAACTTCGCGGCCAATGTCGACGATCAACTCACGCTCACGCTTTCAGGGAGACGAGTAACCGGAAGGGTACGAGCCATCCTTGGCAGCGATATAGCGCTGAACGCGAACGATATTCTCCTTGGCAATCCCAACCTGATCGTTATGCCTCTCTCCTCTTATCAGCAGATAACGCAGCAAAGCGGGACGGTCAATACACTTGCAATCAGAAACGTTAACCAGGCCAGCGACAGTCCCCAGATGTCGCGTTTTTTACAGCAGCTTTTCCACGTGCGGGATGATACCTGGAAGAAGCTCACTAGCACACCCAACTATATCACACGCCAGTTACATGTTCTCAATCCCGACCTTATCTACTACCTGGGACCTCAATCCTTCACGAATGGCCTCGGCGCGCAGGGAGCGCTCCAGTTTACGCAGCTCGTACCGGCTCTGACAATTCTGCTCGTCGGAACAGGAATGCTGCTACTAGCATTACAGTTCATCCTGCTGGCTACCGAGCGCCGCACCGAATTGGGAATCAGCCGTGCTCTGGGCTTTCAGCGTTCGCACGTTGTACAGTCCCTGCTCATCGAGGGAGGCGGCTATGGACTGATAGCGTCCTTGCTTGGAGTACTGGTTGGCAGTGGACTTGTAGCGTTGGAATTGCTGTTGCTTTCCGCCATCCCTTTGCAAACCACCAATCTGGAATCGACATCGACGACAAGCATGCACCTCTCGCTTCAGGTATGGATCGATTGGCACAGTCTGCTGCTCTCCTTCTGTCTGAGCATCCTGACCACCATCGTCGTAGTAGGGTGTACGGCAACCTGGATCAGCCACACGAACATTGTCACCGCTATCCGCAATCTGGACGAGCCAGCGAAGAACCAGCGACCACTTCTGCGAGAGATACAGGCCATGCTGAAACCAACCGGTACTTCGGCCTGGGAGCGTCTGGGTAGATGTGGTATGACCCTGGGAGCGCTGCTTCTTGGCCTCTTCACACGGGGTCCGCTCTGCTTACTGATGGCGGGATTGCTACTGTGGGTCGCAACTCTCCCTAACCTGGGGTGGATCAGCCAGGTAGGAATGGCCCTGGCCATTGCGGCAACCGGTTTGATATTGGGCTGGCTGGTGCGCAGCGTACTCAGTGCGCTCAAGGTGCCTTCAAATGTGCTGGCATCGCGGCTGAGCCTCAGCCTGATCGGCATAGGCTGGCTAGCATATAGTATACAGCCCGGTGGAGCACTGTTCACGATTTTCCAGCCCACCACAGGCACAATGCTTTTCAGGAATGCTGGCTCAAACAGTCTGAGCACAAGTGCTTTGACTATCGTGCTCACTAATTTGCTGCTGGTAGTCGGGGCAGTCGTACTGATAATGGCGAATGGAGATGTTCTGGTAACGATGATCACGGCGTTGACTTCACGCATACGCGGCCTGGCCTCAATCAGCCGCACAAGCCTCGTTTATACGCTCACCTATCGCTTCCGTACGACCGTTACGGTTTCACTACTAGGTATGATTGTATTCCTCATTATGCTGGTTGTCACGATTAATGTTGGTTCCATTCAGCAGGCAGATGTTGCCACAACAACAGGAGGGTTTCAACTGCAGGTCAACACGCAGGCGCTACCGGCAAATTTTTCACAGCAAATCCAGGCCAACAGGACACTTGAGCGAGACATTCAAGAGAGCGTCACGATCCACACGATGAATAATTCAACAAACAAACTCAACGTCCTGCAAAAGCAATTGCTGCTGCCTAGTCAGCAACCTTACTCTCTAGAGGCCACTCTGGCAGGTATGAGCGATAACTTCTTCAGCGATACTAAAATGCCGCTGCAAGCACGCGCGCAGGGTTATGGCTCCAATAGTGCTGTATGGGATGCCGTACGGACGCATCCAGGCTACGCTGTCTGGCGCTATGAGACGACTGTAACGGGCCTCAATCCCAATCAGGGCAACTTCCAGCCCTTCACTATTCAGGTACCCGATAGCTCTGGCCACACTCACACCTTACGCATCATTGGTATCGTCTCTGCGACAACGAACTGGCCCTACCTCTACGTCTCTGAGCGCACGCTGGCGGACATTTATGGGGCGAATCCGCAGCTAACCAACCACTACAGCTGTCTGCTGCGTCTCAGAACTGGTGTGAGCGAGGAGCGGGCCACACAGGATCTTATGCACGCTTTTGGCTTGACCTATAACCTTCAGGTGCAATCTCTCACCTCCAGCATCCAAACAGCCACGCAGTCCCATCTGACCGTTTTCTATAGCTGCTACCTGACCCTGGGACTGATCTTTGGCACGCTGGCGCTGGGCGTCATCATGAGCAGGGCCGTAATTGAGCGGCGCCAGCACATAGGGATGATGCGCGCATTTGGCTTCTCGCGTGGACTGGTGATGATGTCGTTCCTGCTAGAAGCAGGCTTTATTGTCACACTCAGCCTGCTCGTCGGAACCGCGCTGGCCATCTGGTCCGCCTACAAGATTACCAACACCCAGAGCGCGGATTTTTCGGTTCCGCTGTCGCTGATCGCGCTCATTCTGCTGGGTTGCTACCTGATCGCCTTTGCCGCGACGGCCATCCCGGCCCGACAGGCGGCACGAGTCTATCCTTCCGAGGCGCTGCGCTACGAGTAAATGATGCGCACTCTATAGCAAGGAAAGGGAACATCTATGGCACACAAAAAATATAAGTGTAAAGTTGAGCCACAGCGGATAAATAAAGAGGTACTGCAACAGAATCCCCCGACGACAAAGAAACCAGAAGGAGCGACACGCAATCCTGCCAGAAACCGTCGCAGGAGAGCTTCAAATAGAGATGTCTCGTCGCTTCTGCTAACGCTGGGCGGCCTGTTCGTGGTCGGTCTACTGCTCATCTTCGGCTTTCGATTCTTTTCGCACATGAGCGACGCTTCCTCAACCAACACCAACACATCAAATAATGCGAACAATGGCAAGGCGAAGAGCATGCCGACAATGGATGCCAGCACCAAACCGGACTCACCCTGGCTCAAACAGGACTTTATCGCGACGGTGAGCAGTAAGATTGCCACTTCGCTCCATCTTTCAACCGAGCAATTGACAACGAAGCTGCAGTCAAATATGCAAATCAGCGCTATCGCGGCCCAACAGGGCTTCTCCGCCGATCAACTGCATAGCTTTGAGCTTGACGCGATGCAGGCGGGGCTGGATAAGCTGGTCAGCACGAACCAGATGACGCAGGAAATGGCGGATAGCGCTATGCAGCATTTCCGCAAACGCGATCCGCAGCAACTCAATAACGATTTTACCTATTCGCTGGGAGGAACCATTTCCAAGGATAATCTGCCCGCCACATCAAACTGAGATCTCGTCATAGAGGGGTCAGCGCATCCAAATCTTAGCGTACAGTTTTCAGGTTTGGATGCGCTGACCCCTACCATGCTCCATGAGCCACCGGGAGCATGTTCCTGAGATAACTCTAGGATCCTGGCGAAAATGGGGTTTGCCCACCGTTGGAACAGAAAGTTGGAATAGCAAAACAGCCCAAAAGAACTATGCTTTTCCCAACAACATATTAGAAAAGCTCTTCAGAAGAAGAGGTCAGGGGACAAAGGGGACGGCGGTGACCTTGAGCCACTCTTTCTGGAAGCACGAAATGATAGGTGCCGTGGACATTGATATGCTGGAAGCGAAGCGGAGCAAGCCGCTCCACATCCTCTGATCGAACCTCTTGCCCACTGTTGCGCAGTTTATCCAACGCATCTTGTACGTACCAGGTGTTCCACAAAACGATCATATTGACAACCAGCCCGAGCGCACCTAACTGGTCCTCCTGACCCTGGCGATAGCGCTGCCGAAGCTCTCCTCGCTGTCCATGAAAGACATGACGAGCGACACTATGGCGTCCCTCTCCGCGATTCAACTGCGTTTGAATACGTCGGCGATAATAGTCATCGTCAATATAGTTGAGTAAATGAAGCGTTTTTGGAATGCGGCCGAGCTCTGTAATAGCACGTCCCAGCGTTGTCGGGCGCCCTCCCCGCTGTAATGCCTGCACAAGCGTGGAGGCATGGATCGTTCCCACTTTGAGAGATCCAGCGGCACGCAGCATATCATCCCAGTTGGTGGTGATGATATTCGTATTAATCCTGTGCCGCGCCAAACTATTCAAGGGACCATAATCGGCAGTTGGGTCTATACGCCAGAAGCGAGCTTCTTTCAACTCAGCAAGTCTGGGGCTGAACTGATAGCCAAGCAGCCAAAATAGCCCAAACATTAAGTCACTGTACGACCCGGAATCGCTCATGATTTCAGTGGGCGTCAGCCCGCTCTCCTGCTCGAGCAAGGCTTCGAGCACGTAGACCGAATCTCGGATCGTGCCTGGAATGACTAATCCACCCAGGCCCGTAAATTGATCGGAGGTGTAGTTGAGGTAGGTCACGCCTCGTCCTTGTCCAAAGTAGTGTGGGCTAGGGCCAGTATTGGCGGATCGGATAGGGACCACAAAGCGGATACCATCCACAGAAGCAACGTATCCACCACCCCACATCTGTGCTAACGGGATAGTGCGCTGCGCCTGGACCAGGCAGGCATTGGCGCGGGTAATGGTTTCGGCACGGACAAAATGATGCCGGACCCAGGATAACCGATCCCGCGTGAGGGCCGGGATTTCTGGCCGAATGACTGGCCTCAAGCCGATATTACATGCCTCGGCCAGCAGGACGGCACTCAGGGAAAGGGCAAATCCTCCACGTAGGCACTGCTGTCACTGACATGGGTAAAGTGGGAGAAAAAGCCCGTCTGTTGTGCCACTTCGAGCATGACTTCTGGTAAATCGACAGGTGGCAAACGTGCTCCGACATACTCCCGCAAACCTCGCAAGCTCTCCGGCTCCTCCACTCGTTCGAGACGTTCCAGATTGGGAACATCCGCTCCATCCCTCTGCTCAATCTGTAAGGCGGCGTTGCTGGGAACATGGGCTGCCGTTCGCTGATACGCTTCCTCTACCTGCTGTCCGAGGCTCTCCAGAGCACGTGAGGCTTCTCTCTCCCGGCCCAGCGTTTGGCAGATCTGTGCTCGAATCCCCTCTCTTCCCACCTCCCAGCACCTCGCTCGGCACACAAACCGCTCTCGTACATCTTCCAATGCATTCGCCAGAGGGAGCTCTGGCACATACACCGCAATCTCCTCACGATTGGACGGATCATAACGCACCACCACGTCTTCCCCAACATACTCGGCTAATGCCACATCGAAATACCGCTGACCCTGGAACGCAATCCCATCTTGCTGGACTCTTCGACGCGTGGAAAACGTCAGCAACAAGACATCAAGGTGTTCTAACGACGGGGGCATCACTGGCACCACCCCTCCTGCCTCCCAGCGCCGCATCGGGGCCTCTCCTATCCCCTCCTGCACCTGCGTGTGATAGCGCAGAGCGCAACCAGGTCCGAAATATCGCGTCAAATTCCTCTAGCGTCAGACACACCCCTGGTCTGCTCTGCCTGTCACTCTCCGCCTGCAACCGCCAATCCACCCCTCGCGTGCATATCCGGGCAGATCCACTAACAACTCTTGTTCCACCGTCCGAAAAAAACGCTCGATTTTTCCTCGCCCTCGGGGTCGCCCCTGCTGGGAATAAAGCAACTCAATCTTCAGATCAACCGCCAGGGCTTGCACATGATTCGACGTAAAGTCACTGCCATGATCACTATACAGGCTCTCGGGGATCCCGCAGATGGGCCAACGCTCATCACACGCGCGACCAAATCGCTCCCCGTAACGCCAACGCCGTTTGCGCGGCTGATAACCCTCCCCAACTCAGCCGATATCCGGTAATACAACGACTATAGTCGTCAAGCACGATCGTCAGATACGGTTTGCACGCTCTTCCACGCTCGTTCACCAGCCAGATATGCAATCGGCAATGATCCACCTGCCACAACTCGTTGCCTCGACTCGCGCGCAAAACGGGTCAGGACCTCAAACTGCTCTCGATACGCCTTCGCACCCTCATGCGCCAGCGTCTCCAAGGCTGGCGACATCCTCCTCACAATTCGATACACTTGATCATAGCTCGGCTCCTTCCATCCCTGTTCCCTGGCCACCCGACACACCTTTCGATACACACTCGTCAGCTGCGGACGTGGTCGGCTCAGATAGAATCCCTCGATCAGCTCGATCTCCTCCTTTGACAAATCACGACTGTGCCCACGATCTGCTCGTTCCTCTCGCGCCAGGCCCACCAATCCCTGCTCTCGGTAGCGCTTGATCCACCGCTGCACCGTCGAGGACGACACTCCATGCGCTCGCGCCACCTCCGCTTGCGACACCCCTTCTTCCACGCATGGCCGAATCTTCGCAAACCGCTCCAATGCGCGGCTCCCGTTGCCTTTCACTCAACTCCGCACTCGTCTTCGCCTGAGTTCTCATCAGCTTCCTTTCCCTTTCCTTTCTCTCCTGGGTGCTGGCACAAGATAAAAAAAACCGTCGGGGCAGAGATGCCGACTGAGCCCATGTGGTACACTCTCCAGCAGGAAAGGACTTCAGAAACAGTCAGGAGAGAAGCGCATGAAACCCGCCCGGACCTATCCTCAAATCACCCGACGATTTTACCGTCCCGAGGTCTATCACTGTGCTGACTGCCAGAAGCGGCTGCAGCGGGCTGTCACCCTGTCGGAGCGGACCGTGATCACGTTGCAGGAGGTGATCAAACTGGTGCATGCAGGCTACCGCTGCCCGGATGCACAGTGCGGGGGCCATCAACGGACGTATCGCAGTGTACGTGCGGACGCTCTTGCGCTGCCTCGCTTCACCTATGGGATAGATGTGGTCTTGTTGGTGGGGCGACTGCGGCTCACCGAGCACCGAACGGTCGATGAGATTCATCGGGAGTTGCTGGCCTGCTTGGCCCCGCTAGGAGTGACGATCGCACGGCGGGAAGTGCTCTATCTCTTTGACGCGTACTGTACGTTGCTTCGGGCAGCAAGCGCGGTCAACAAGGACCAGGAGTGGTTGACCCAGGTGGAGAAGAACGGGGGCATCATTGTCTCCATCGACGGCATTCAACCAGACAAAGGCAATGAGACAGTGTACCTGGTCCGCGATGCGCTGACCGGGCGGGTCCTGGTAGCCGAGAATGTGCTCTCCTCGGAGACTGCTGTCATGAAAGCGCTCTTGACTCCGGTGGTTGAGCTGGGGGTGAAGGTGCTGGGGACGATCAGCGATGCCCAGGAAAGTGAGCTGCTGGCACTCCAGGAGCTCTGGCCGGAGGTACCCCATCAGGTGTGTCAGTTCCATGCGCTGCGTGATGCCTCCAAGACCGCCTTTGAAGCAGACAAAGCGGCAAAAACGGCGATCCGCAAACGCTTACAGCCGAAGGTTCGTGAGGTGCGCAAACAGATCAAGAAGGCCCTCGTGAGCGCCTCGCCTCAGGAGGCCGAGCAGTTCCACGTGCTGGATGCGTATGCCACTGGGATCTTGACCGCGCTCAATATCGACGGTGTGCAGCCGCTGACTTTTGCGACGGTCGAGGCAAGCCAGATGCTGGAGGAGATCGAAGCCAGTCTCCAGCGGCTGGTAAAAAAGGGGGCGCCGTGAGTCGGCGGTGTGAACAGAAGCTCGCCCGTCTGCAGGCAATTGTGACAGAACGGGCAGCCTGGGCAGAGCAACTGACACAGGTCAAGCGGATGTATGGCTGGCTTTGTGAGGTCGAAGCGATCCTGGCGAAAGAAGCGGCACGCACGCTCGCAGAACCCATGAGCAATGAGAGCGTGGGACGGCGCCTGGACGCGTGGCGCGAGCAGATGGGCCACCTTGTGGAAACGTTCCCCCTCTCGGAGTTGGAACAGGAGAGCCTACGGGAACTGCTGCAGGTGCTTTCGAATCTGCGCCCGTACCTGGCGCAGTGTTATGAGCGGGAGGACTTTCCGCGCACTAACAATGACATGGAGCGCAGCATTCGCGCGCTCAAAACGCAGTATCGCCGGGTGAGCGGGCGCAAGAATTGGAATGCGTATCTGTTGCGCTATGGGCGCTGTGTGGCCTATGCGGCCTGGTGGGAGCAAGATGAGACCCACCGCCACCACTTGCAGCGCCAGATTGCTCAGCTTGACCGGGGCCGGTGGAGAGAACTGCGCCAGCAGACCACCCGTGCCCAGCAGGAGCAGCTCACGCGGTTTCGTTTCCGTCACAAGCGTTCTTCCGCGCTGGCCTCGCTCGAATCACGCTGGTCGGAGGCTACTCAGTCGGCTTCTTTGCTCTAACGGAAAAAAAAGAGCCATTCCTGTCAATGGCTCTAGGACTTCCTAGCATCTACCTCGCAAAAAATTCATTCAAGTATTTCGCACATCTCATACCATATCTTCCCCTCTCTCACGATGCGTTTTCTTTGCTTCTCTTTTTTGCACGCTTTTTGCTCGATGCACTCTGTCTTTCCCTCCCCTACACTCCTCCTTCACCCCCTGATCTGCCTCTCCTCTTCCTTTCTTTAACGACTATAAGAAATAGCCCGCCCCAATAAGTCGCAACTATCCCCTTCTTTTTACATACAAATTTACAGATGATACGGCGAGAAGAGACTCTGCCATGGGGAAGGAAGTTCAGGCCAACAGCTCACCCAGGAGATCCATACCATCAACCTCACTCTCTTGCCCGCGCAAATGCCCCCTCCTACCAGCTCCCGGCGTTCTCGCGCTCACCAGGAGCGCGCCTCTCGCACACCACCACGACACCATCTCTGAGACTGACGTCATCTTACGTAAGATGGGCGACAACGCACGGTGAGAACTGATATCTCTCTTTTTCTCCCCATTCATCGCTTTTTTGCCTCATGTTGGAGATCAACGAGCGCAAATTGAAGACGAGCAAGTTGCTGTTGACATTCTGCATAGGCCTGCTCCACCATCAAAAGACGCTCTACAAGATCAACCTTCGTTCTCGATAGATATCGAGAACGCGCACGACTGATATCGCGATTTGGATCGATAGATACAGAGGAAGCCGTTCTCTGCTTCCCTTTCGCCAAAGGATGTTTTCGTCGATGAGCCTTTTGGTAAGATAGACTATGCTCTCGATAATAGGCATAGGCGACTTCATTCCCCAAGATCCCCGCCTTTCTCACTCCTTTCCCTTGCGGATCAACCTCCACACTTAGACGACAAATCGCCTCAATCGTCACGGTACACCCTTCATGGACCAGTTGGTCCACCGTCGCTCTCACAACGTCGACTGTCCGCTGCTTTCTTGCCGCATGATAGGTTTTCAGCCACGGGCGAGGGGTGGCATGGTCAAGATTCAATTCGAAGGGTTGCTTCATAGTGCTCATCCTTTTGATACGCTTCAATCAACTGCATTTCTTCCTTTTCGACGTGGCATCGCTGCAGTAAAGCTTGCATCTTTCCTATTTCAGGGCCAAGGCCACGACGCTTCACCTGCTCAAGTCGAATCAGCGCCCACTGCTCCTGTTCCTCAATCTCCTCTCGGCGCAGCGGGTCAGGGACTTTGAAGACACATCCGGTACACGCAAATGAGACGGGACATTGTCCGTGGCAGGTACAATCACCTCCAGGCACCTTCGCCAACGTTCCCACCCGCTCTTTGACCTCTTCATATTGCCGTTGCAATTCAGCAGGAGCACGCACAAACGCCTCATCCAACGATCCTAAATGCGTGGCAAAACGATCGAGGATCACATTCGCCGATGTCAACACCTGATGCCAGGGCGGAGCCGCATAATACCCAGTTACGCGGGTATTCTTCTGGTGCAACAGAACTGCTACAATATCGAGAGGAACCTGCTCAACATGATGGATATGCGTCGCAAACACATGCCGTAACAAGTGCGCCTTGAGCACAACAGCTTTTCCTTCCACCGTCTCAAACACCATCCCATGACATAAAAAACGGAGGCAGGCGGTAATCGCCGAAGGGGAGAGATGTTGCCCTCCATATTGAAAGAGATAGGGGTGATGCCCCGGAAACAGAGCTGCGCGTCCATGATGCTTGCAGAAGGCCACAGCAGGCACTGGCTCCCCTGGCCGTAAACCATAGTGATCCTGCAACATCAGAGCCACGCGTTCAAAGTGGCGACGCGTCTCTGGACCCACCACATACTCAGCAAGCCGAGTCATCCCTTTGGGAAGAAGCCGCACGAGGAGCCGTTGCGTCCCTTCAACCACCATGGTATATAAACAGTCGGCTGTCAATCGCACCTGCAAAAGTTCATTCATCCTCGCTCCGGTCGTGGTAAAGAAATCGAGGGCCGCCAGGCCAAAGGTCACGGCGGCAAAGAGCGGTTCCACCAGCAACAACGGTCCCTGCGCTCGTGCTTGCGCTTTTCGTAAAAAATTCGCTTGCTCAAACGGCCAGGCCAGCAAACCGGCAATCCCAGAACTAAATGGCTTGCACCTTCGCTCGATCTCATATCCCCATGAATGCAGATACGCCTGCTTGCGCTTGACCTCTTCTGGCGTCCCTAAGCAGGGCCCTTCACTCAACAAATCATAGCGAAGCACATCTCCAAACCAGAGAAACTGCTCTGACATGAGGCCCGGCGAAGGATCATCCAGCAATTCCGTTCCCACCACTTCCAAGAAATAGGTGTTGTTCTCTGGACGAAACGCTCGAATTTGGCGCCGCGCCTCCCATCCCGTCGCACGCGAATACTGATCCGCATGAGCCAGCACAAAACTGCGCCGATCCCATAAGCGGGCATGCACCCGTTGTCTTGGATGGGTTTCTTCATAGGAAAACGCAACCGGACAACTCGCCTGCCCAGAAGTGACCAACGCAATGACCTCCCCGACTTTGGTTCGCAACCGAAAGAGTTGATTCCAACGCAGATGCGCTTCCCCGCGCAGCTTGGCAAAGTGCGGGGTCAGCGCATCCGTTTCGACTTTGCGCCGATGACGCTGGTCCTCAATCACCTCGGCCATGCGATCCAATTGATGGTCTATTCCCCGCGGCAGCAACGGAAATTCCCATTGGCCATAGATCGCTTGTAGATCCGCAGGTAACGCTCGTACATAGTCATGCACATGATCAGCTGATGAGCGGTACCAGAATAAAAAATCTTGTTTGGTCTTCACGCTATCGGCACACACCTCATCATTGAGATACCGTGGCAAATGTTCGCATGGATCCCAATCAGCAAAGGTATGCAACTGATACCGCGCAAACAGGTCTTGCCAACGCACATGCATTCCATAGAGGCGGCTGAGCACCGTTGCAACATTCAACCGGGCCGAGGTCAATAAGACCCCCACCATCAAGGCCAATGGATTGATCCAGGCAGTCCCTGCAACAGACTCCTTCAAATAGCCAATAGCCCGCCCATCGACCTGATCCCAATCCAAAGAAGGAGCCTGTAAAATACGAACATCTACTACATCCAGCAATTCACGCCAGGCCCCCACTTGAAGCCTCTCAAGATTCGTTCGTCGTCGTGGCATCGCTTCCTCCTGCAACCCCTCCCAAGGCCAACAACATTGCCCAGCCATCTTCCACCACTGCATCCCCTCGCAAAGAACCTGGTATCGACAGAACAGGCCTCTCCGGCTCTTGCATCACTTCCACTGTTGCAAGAGCCAACCTTTGGTAGATCATCTCCTGGATCCTGGCATGCCGCTCCGCTTGAAAAAAATGTTCCTAGGCTCCCAATGTGCGCAGCACTGCGCCACCCCATGTATCGGACCAGGTCTTCCTTCCCACGCATCACCTCGTCTGGGGTCTGCGCACTCTCACTCACCTGCCGCATCGCCTGCGTCACATACCAGTGCCGCAATCCATGAATGTTCAAATCAATCCCTACCTTCGCACAGAGCGCGTACCAGTGCGGCTTGAACGCTTCATAGTCGTAGGGCTTGCCTCGTCGTGAGACAAAGAGAGGATCGTGGTCCTCTAACTGCTCCAACCGCCTTTGCTGACCATCCCATCGCCAACGCTCCGTGTTCACATACGCACGCACCATCCGCGCTGTCTCCGAGGAAAACCGAATAACCTTCACACGCCGCCCTCGGCTCCCCTTGCTAAACGTTGTCGCCTCCTGCGTGCATCCACGCGCTCGCCAATCTCCCACCAGCAAACAGAGAATTTCTCGAATACGAGCCCCTGATTCATAGGCCATCCTGACCACAATCTGATCACGCAACCCCCACTGAGCCATTCTCATTCCCTGCGCCAGTCGTGCGGGCAAACTTGGATCATCCATCGGCTGGGGAATCCACTGCTCCTCTTGCAAACGGAAATAATTTTCCGAACAGCGGTGTCCTCGGGCAATCTCCATGCCGCTGTACGCAGGCATACGTGGTCGCCTTCCTGCCGCACGACGCTCCGCTGCTTCCACCTCATGGAGCACCGCACTTGCCGTATCGATCAATGGATTGCCATAGGCATACCATCCAGCACGACACGCCATCTGGTAAAAGTGCTTGAGCGCGGCCAGAAACACTCGCACACTACTCGAACTCCCCTCTCTCGCGTCCAATCACCTCATATCCTTGAGACCGACGCGCATGACACCGCAGCCGTTGCACCACATACTGCGCAAACATATGCCTCATCTAATTTTTAAATCTACATATGGTATTTTAGTTACTAACTATAGAATTAAACTACCGCAATAACCATATTTCCCACATCAATAACATATTTTAAGTTATTATAATATTATAATAACTTAAAATAGAATCATACAGTAGGCATTAGAATTAATAGCTACTACTTTATGCACGAATGACCGGACAACACAATAAAAAGAGGAAAGCGCAGGAATAAAAGGGGACAGCTTACTTGTTCCTTGTATATATCAGTTCCATGGCATGATATTTCTTGCGGTTCAAAGCGGGAAAACATCGTTGTCACCAGGGATGGGGGTACGTGAAAGGGAGACAGACAGTATGACATTCAACCCACAAAGCAGCGAGTCAAGCATGCTCACATCGCGTGAAACGCTCCTCAGCACGCTTGAGACGCTTCCTGATGCGTTGTTTCTCGTCGATGACGCCACCACGATTGTGTATGCCAATGCGAGCGCGCAGACCATGCTCGGCGCATCACGAGAGCAATTCCTGGGGAACCCCTTCTGGCGCAGTGCGCCACAACTCGTGAGCCCCTCACTCTATCAGGCAGTGCTCAAGACCAGGCAGACCCAGGAGCCGACCGAAGTGGAGTATTGGTCTCCCATAACCCAGACCAGGCTGCATGTGCAGCTCGCTCCGACCATGGGGGGACTTACCTTGCAGTTCCACGAAGTGAGAACATCAACGCGACGCCAGGAGATGGTTCCCCTCAGCGAACATCTCTACGCTGATATCCTGGAGACGATCTCTGACCAGCTCGTGATCTTGACCCCTGATGGGATGGTCCTGGCCATCAGTCAGCGCCCCTTAGAGGACGCACACCTCCGGCGAGAGGAAGTGGTCGGGAAACCGTTCACCGAAACTCCCTGGTGGTCGTATGCTCCACCTGTCCAGCAGCAATTACGCGCAGCGATTGAACAAGCCAGTCGGAGCGAAATCGTGCACTTTGAGACCAGGATACGCCCACAAGAGGGGTGGTATCTGGATCTTGCGGTGACGATGACCCCGCATCTGAATGCTGACAGACAGGTCGAGTACCTCATCTATACCGGGCTGGATATCACCGCGCGCAAACGCGCCGAAGAAGGACTCCGTGTCCTGATCGATGCCATCCCTCAATTTGTCTGGATCATACGCCCCGATGGCTCTGCTGAATACCATAACCAGCGCTGGTGTGACTCTACCAATATGACTGCTGAACAAGCTCAAGGGGATGGCTGGCTCCAGGCCATCCACCCCGATGACCAACAACGTGTCCTGGAGAGGTGGCAGTGTGCCGTCCAGACCGGCAGGCCCTATGAAGCGGAACTGCGCCTGCGCCATGGCACGACCGGGGAGTATCGCTGGTTCCTTGTTAGAGGGGCGCCACACAGGGATGATCAGGGCACGATCCTGAAATGGTTTGGGACTGCTACCGACATTGACGAGCAGAAACAGGCTGAACAGAGAATCAAAGCCAGTGAGGAGAACTGGCGCGTGCTGGCTGAAACGGTGCCACAGTTGGTGTGGACAGCACGGCCAGATGGAGCTTTAGAGTACTGGAATCAACGCTGGTATGCCTATAGCGGTTCCTCCCCTGAACAAGCATTGGGCCATAGATGGAGCCAGTTTTTACACCCTGACGATGCTCAGCGCACCCTGACGATCTGGCATCATGCGCTCGCAGTGGGAGAATCCTATGAGATTGAATATCGTCTCAAGGAGGGCCAAACGGGCGCGTATCGCTGGTTCTTAGCTCGCGGCATGCCGATGCGCGATGCAGGCGGTCACATCCTCAAGTGGTTTGGCACCTGCACCGACATTCACGACAAAAAGCAAGTCGAGGACGAAATCCGTGTCCTGGTCGATGCCATCCCTCAATTTGTCTGGATGGCACGCCCCGATGGCTCGTGTGAATACTGTAACCAACGCTGGTGTGACTATACAGGCATGACCTACCAACAATACCAGGGGAACGGCTGGCTCCAGGCCATTCACTCTGACGACGCGCAGCACACCCTGACGATCTGGCATCATGCGCTAGCAACAGGTGAACCCTTCGAGATAGAATATCGTCTCAAAGAGGGCCACACGGGGGCATACCGCTGGTTTTTAGCCCGCGCCCTGCCGGTGCGCGATGAAACAGGCCAGATCCTCAAGTGGTTCGGCACCTGCACCGACATTGAGGAGAAGAAACAGGCTGAGCAGCAACTCAAAGAAAGCCGGGAGCACTTGCGCGTGCTAGCCGAAACGGTGCCGCAGCTCGTGTGGACGGCACGGCCAGATGGATCTTTGGAGTACTGGAGTCAACGCTGGTATAACTATACTGGTGCCTCTCCCGAACAATCATTGGGCTCTGGATGGAGCCAGTTTTTACACCCTGATGATTATCAACACACCCTGGCGATCTGGCGTCATGCACGCGCCTCGGGTGAACCCTATGAAATCGAATATCGTTTCAAGGACGGCCACACAGGGAATTACCGCTGGTTCTTAGCTCGTGCGCTCCCGGTGCGCGATGAAATCGGCCAGATCGTCAAGTGGTTTGGCACCAGCACGGACATCGACGATCAGAAGCGCATCGAGGAAGCTTTACGCCAGAGTCAGGAACAAGCGAACGTCCTGATGAACTCTAGCATTATCGGGATCTATGTTGGCAAAGGCGAGCAGATTGTGGATGCCAACGACACCTTTCTGCGCATGACCGGCTATACACGAGAAGACCTCCGCGCGGGGCGTATGAACTGGATGCACATGACCCCTCCAGACTATCTGGCTCGGAGCTTAGAGGCCCGGCAGGAACTTGCCACCCAACAGTCAATGACGCCCTATGAGAAAGAATACGTGTGTAAAGACGGCAGTCGCCTTCCAGTGGTTGTGGGCGCGGTCCTCTTACAGCATCAGCCACGCCAGGCGATCGCCTTTGTGCTGGATAACTCGGCCCGCAAGGAACTCGAACAACGCAAAGATGACTTTATCAGCATGGCCAGCCATGAACTGAGGAACCCACTTACGGCTCTGAAACTGCAGACCACCTTGCTGCACCGGCAACTGACGAAGCAAGGCCTCCAGGCTTCGGCGCTTTCCAGCATGCAAACCCAGATCAACAAACTCATCCGGCTGGTGGAAGACTTGCTGGATGTCTCCAAAATCCAGGCGGGCAAGCTCGAGTATCGGCAGGAATCGGTGGATCTCGATGCTTTGCTGCGGGAGATCGTCGACACCATGCAGCAAACGCATCCCAGCCATACCATCCTGGTGCGGGGAGGCGTGCAGACAACCCTGCTAGGTGATCGCGACCGGCTGGGACAGGTCTTCACCAACCTGCTCAGCAATGCTATCAAGTATTCTCCCGATGCTCAGACCGTCGAGATGGATCTCTCCGCCTCCCCTGAGGAGGCGACCATTCGGGTCCGCGATCATGGGCTGGGTATCCCACGCGAGCAGCGCGACAAGATTTTTGACCGCTTCTATCGGGTCACTGATTCCAGGAAGAGAGGGATCCCCGGCCTGGGCATGGGGTTATACATTGTCGGGGAGATCGTCAACGGTCATGGAGGAACCATCACGGTGGACAGCGACGTCGGAAAAGGATCGACCTTTCGGGTGACCCTTCCCCGCCAAAGAACATGAGGAACGCACATGGAGACTTCCCAACAAAAAGGATGCAGCGAGGGTGGCGTTGTCAAGAGTATTCTCATTGTCGAAGATGATCCCGTTCTTGGGAACCTGCTGCTGGAAACGTTCCAGGAGGAGACGACCTATCAAGGCTATCTTGCTTCAAGTGGCGAGAGCGCGCTGAATATGCTCTCAACCATCACGCCTGCATTGTTTCTGTTCGACTACCATCTCCCTGGGATGAATGGGCTGGAACTCGCTGACCACCTGCGTCGCCGAGAAAGGGGGAAGCAGTGCCCCATCCTCCTCATGAGTGCTGATTTGCCACAAGGAAACGGTGCCCTAGATCATCTGAGAACACTGCAGAAACCCTTTGACCTGGAGGCTCTATTGCAACTGATCGCAGAACTGCTTGTCCTTTAAGGAGATTCGTTTTTAAAATAGGATACAGAGGCTATCATGCTCTCCTGGTATGAGTATGACAGTCTCTAGGGATGCAGAAAACCAGAACAAAATACTTGATGCATTCATTTTGTTCTGGTTTTCTGCATCCCCCTTTGAGCACCTGTACACTTCCTATTGTAGTGACAATACCCCCTCTCAATGGTTTGGTAGATGCAAAGGGCTTATTGATGAGTTTGCGACGTTCTTCAGGAGGACACAAGAAATATCACCTTTCGCTTGCTTCCTCCAAAATGCACCGCACACTCCAGTACAAACTCAACTTCACTCCAATGCAAACTCAGCATCACTCCAGTGCAAACTCAGCATCCCTTTGAAAAAGCCCAGGTTTTTCCATCCAGCGCTGAACCATAGACGATGGATGCCACCTGGTAGACCTCCCTGCGCATGCCACCAATGATCCCAACCGTGCGCCATCCCCACTCCTGCTCTCGTCGCTCTGGTTGAACCGCTGCGGGGTAGCCTTCGACATACTCCGCAATCCAACACAATTTCTGGCCCAGCAAACTCGCACGCAGTTCTTCAACGCTCCGCGTGCGAAACGGCTCCTCAGGAGGAAGACTGAGCATACGATGGCACTGTCGCTCGCGCGCATACATCGCCTGCAATGTCGCATCTATGATTTCTTGGTGCTTTGGGGTCATCTCAGCTCCTTGCGCCATCACCAGTTCCAGGCTATTCCTGGCTCTACCAGGAACGTTCTCTGCTGCTCTCTCGTCGTGTGGGAGACACAACACACACCTACGCTTCACACTCACTCTACAAGCCGTCCCAGACGTGTCTTTTCTTGTCTGAGACAGGTCTCATCCTTCTTCTTCTATCGTATGTCCTTCCGGAAGCGCTTCCTCTCGCAGTCCCAACCTCACACTGGCTCATTTTTCTTATGAGGAGGGGAAGCGCAGCGCGTCACAGCTATGCGGAGATCGCGCTGCGCTTCCCTGATACTCCATCACCTACGCGTAGACAGGGACAAAAAACACATCGGCGATCTGCTCGAACTGCTCTCGATGGAGTTGAGGCTCAAGGTTCACAAAAACCCTGTAGCCCTCGTGCGCCTTGATCAATTCCAAAAAGGCGAGGCACAGCCCATCATCACTCCTCGATGGAAGCCACAGAGGCTCGGATTGGAAGGTCCAGTCGTCCAGCGTCGTCCCCAGGATGCTCAGGCACTCTTCAACCTGGTCAAACGGGATGTGCTCAAACGACCACCCCTTCTCAAAAGAAGAAGGTAATTGTGTGTACTCGTGGCCACCAAGCCGGGAACGATAGGGCTCAGGGACGCACTCCTCCGGCTTGATCTCCGAGCCCTTCAGCTGCACCGCAATCGTGAGGCGAAACGCCTTCTTCTCATCCTGACAAGCCAGAATCGCCTTCCACTGCTGGCGCATCATCGTCTGGACCTGCTGCTCGTTGATCTGCTCTCCATTCGCCATACCCAAACTCCTTACGAAGATGCCAGGACCTTCACGCACCCTGGCATCACACTATTTCACGACTATAAGAATACAAGCACACGGAAAAGAGGAGGTGAACATCGACTTTCAAATGAGGGACTCCGCGCGCTGGCGGGAGAGAAAAAAGATGGCGACCATGCGGGTCCGCAAAACCGCTATCTGGGAATCTTCTTTTTGAAAGAAAAGCAGGAGGCTCAGATGAGGGCGGGACCACACAGAAACGCAGCCACCAAAAGGCAGCAGTGGCACCTCTTTTTGAGCACAAAAGCGCACCTTTCTTTGCCATCGCGATTTTGCAGAAAAAACGCAGGAAGATCACTGATCCGGGCTCCGCGCAAACACAGGAAAAACATGAAAAAAACAAAACCAGGGAAACGAGATCTGCCACACAGAGGCCAGCACACAGACCTGGAGAAAACAACAGGCTTTAAGTAGCTGCTGGAGCCTGTCACACGCCGAAAAATGCTTTCACCTGCCACAGCATATGGGACAGGGGCTATGATCTCTTTCTTGCACCATCTCGAAGATCACTCCATGAAGATTGGCACGCGCTGTCCATCTCAGGACCAGACTTGCCCCATTGCGCGAAGAGTATGCCGAGCAGCTCCAGCTCCTCGGCATTATGGACGGCACACGCGAAACAGAGCGCCGTCTTCACCATCGGTTCGACCACCTCCGGCGCTTTTCCGAGTGGTTCCGGCCAAGGCCAGAGTTCCTCGCCTTTCTCGAGGAATATGCGCGCCCTCTCCCCTTCCCCACATCAGAACGCAGGCCGCTTCCGGCGCATATCTATGAGAAACAACAGTGTGTCCACCGCCTGTACGACGCGCACCCCGATGGACTCACAGACATCGAACTCGCAGGCCTCCTCCAGGTCTCAGGAATGACCGCCAATCGTTATCGCCATCAATTGCATGCTGTGAAGGTCCACCCAGGGCGTTACTGTCTGGTGCCTCGCCCAGAGGAAATCACGGAAGCGCTCGATGTCCTCAAGGTCGCCATCTCCACCTCGCTCATTCATCCCCAGACCCTTCTCCACACCCTCTCACCTGCCAATGCCTAACGCCTTCCTGCGCGAGGCGATCTCTCTCATGCTCATGGGAAGAAACGCAACCAATTCCCCAAAAGGGCGCAAAAAGAGACGTGTAACCGCCCTCTTTCGTGCTCACAACACGCATTTTTGTGCCATCGTAATTTGACCTCCGTGTATGGGAAGAACACAGGCACAAGCCAGAAGCAGGACAGGCATCCAACCAGCCCAACATGGGGAAAACATGGGAAAAAGACAACCACCATCCCCCTCATCGCGCTCACCAGGGCCATGCGCCCGTCTGTTTCAGTGTCCAGGCGGGCAACACCTCAGTTCACACCTTCAGTCTCACATGCCTCCCCAAAAAGGCACAGGCTAAACGTTCTTCTTGTGGAGTTACGCTTCTGAACCGTCGTTTGGATTTGAACTGATACAGGAGAGAGGAGCCGCTTTATGATTACTGTTGACTTTGCAGAGACTATCCAACGACCGCTTGAAGTCGTGTGGGCACTTCTGGAAGACCCTAATAGCGCCTCTCAGTGGCAGTCAGCTCTGATTGAGCAGCGCCTCACCTCCACAGGGCCACTGGGAGTGGGCAGCACAGGCGTCAATGTCCGGCAGGTGATGGGTCGGCGAGTGGAGACGACGTGGGAGGTCTCGGCTCATAACCCAGGGCAGAGTTTCACAGTCAAAAGCACCTCCGGCCCGGTCTCGTATGAACTCAGTTATACTCTGGAAGCTGTGGAGAATGGTACGCACCTGAGCTTTCATTTTCAGGGCGACCCCAAAGGCTTCTTCAAAGTGGCCGAACCTCTGCTAGCAGGGAACATCAAAAAAGAATTTACCGAAGACCATAAGCGCCTCAAGAAGCTCCTGGAAAACCAACCCGCCTGACCCCGTACAAAAGCTCGCGCATAGCCATACAGCCCGCCTCCAGCACGCGCGCGGGCTTTTGTGCTATCATGAGATGTGCCCACTGAATATGGTGAAGGCAGAGCTGGGCGTGTATCACTCGCAAGCCCACGGCCACTACTCTCTCTTCATCCTCATCCCTTCCCAGGAGAAACACTCTACCCAGCCGTATCCCCCTACGGATCGCGACAAGACCATCCATCTTGCCGAATGTATTGCCGCCTTCGCCGGCGCGCAGGAACGCTTCCCCTGACCACACACCATCTGCTTCTGCTTTCCGACCCATCTATGGTTCATCTGGCTTTGCAATGCCTTCTTCAGCCTTACTGATGCATAGTTGTCCCAGGACAAGACGGTCTCAAGGGCTTTTTCTGGCCCAGACAGCGCTACCATGACGAGCCCACCCAACACTAGATTCAGGAAGCGCTTCGTTCAGCCACCGCCCGCATGGACGTTTGAGAACCCAGCATGCAAAGCGGTCTTCTGGTCTCATCACCCTTGTTCCTCCACGCCAGACACCTCTGACGCGTACCGGATCCAGCGTACGTGCATTTGCACCACGGGGCGATCAAAAAAACTTGTTTGCCCATCCAGACGAAAGAGTTGGGCGAAGTCCTCTGGCTCAAGGGCAACGCGCAGGCGCTCCGCATAGGAATTCAGGAGCACCTGTTGATAATAGTCACTATCATAGGCTGGCACATCTGAGGAACGCCCAAGCGCAGAAGAGGGAGGGGACACCGTTTCCTGGCCGTCTTCTTCAGAGTCTTCCAGAGGAGAAATGTCGTCAATGTCGTCGGGCAACCACACAGGTGTACCATTGGAGGCACGGTAAAAGCGAACATGCTCGCCGCTCTTCCACTGCCTTCTCCCCGCGAGCAGTAACGCTTCGTATTGCGCTTCTTTCTGCCGTGCACGACCGGCGAGATAGGTCTGCGCATCTTTCGAGAGCCGAAGACGCGTGGCGACATCGGAGGCAGGAAGTGAGCGTGTCCGCAGCGCCCGCAGCGTTTCCTGATACCCTTGCTCCACGCCAACCAGATCACCCTGCATCACACAGCGCAATGCCTGGCGCAAAAATCGCTCCCCATAGGGTTCCGATCGGCTCGACCGCATGGCCGCCCCTCGCACGATGGTCTCTCCCGAATACGTCAAGAGCGCATAATTCTTGATCGCGTGAGAGAGCATCGCAGCATAGCGAGCTTCGTATTCCAGCTTCACCCCGTCGGGCAACGTCGCGCCCACCTCGTTCACCAGGGCACGTTCTTGTTCTTCGCTCCACTGCTGCGGGACCGCAAAGTACACCCCATCAGTATCCGCTTCAATCGGCACCATGCCCCGCTCTCGCAGCGCCCCAAGAATACCATCCAGAAGTGCCCTGCCGCGTCTGGTCACCTCGTTTGCCGCCTCCAGATCCGCAAAGAGCGCCATCGAGGTCGCGCCCAGATAGCCATACGCCGCGTTAATCACTGTCTTCATGGCCGCCTGTGTGCCATCATGTTGATTGGCTTCCATAGAGCCAGCAGGCGCTTCCCGAGCCGCTCGTTTATGGGTGAGACGCAATTCCGTCAACCGATCCATAAAATGCAGAAACACGCTCAGACGATCACACTTCGGCGCAATCCGAAAAGCCCGAATCAGCGAGGGATAGAGCGAGGCAACATCGGCTTTCACCACATGCTCAGCAACTCCCTCTGCTAAAAGGTAGGAGGCACCACCTTGATGCTGCCCATAACGCTCTTCCTGGCCAGTCGTATAGGCTGGAAGCGCCGCACCTGCTCGTACGTATGCTCGGACCATCATCGGCTCAAGGATCCCCATGGCTGGACCGGCTGAAGCTACTCGCTCATAGCGACGAGGGGCCATCCCGGCGAGGGCAAAGGCGGCTCCCATCAGGCGACGCGAAATCTCGTCAACCTCACGGACGTCGTCGAGTGCATATTTGCGTACCAGATCTGGATCTTGCTGATACGTCTCATAGATTTTGCTCCCTTCCAGGTAGACACGTTCTGGAGCGGCCATGCCGAAATGGCGAGCCACTTCTTTTAAGCGATAGGATGGCAACGAGCGTGCTACAAAATCATATCGACGAACCGCATCTAAGGTATCGATCAATTCTCGTCCCGCAACACTGAAGCGCTTGCGTTTCCTGCGATGCGCTCCCGCTTCCTCAAACGATTCCAGCTGCAATGGGGCGCTAGATCGCCCAAGCAACAACGGCACACGGAGCGCCTTGGCGCGAGCCTCAAGAAACGGGAGATCAAAGCCAAAGAGATTATGATTCTCGATGACATCGGGGTCCAGACGGCGAATCACTGCGCACAGCTCGGTGATGAGGGCAGGCTCTTCTTTAGGGGTAGGCGCTTCTAAAATACATTCGTACCCATGGCTTTCTCGAATCGCGACAAGAAAGATGCGGCCCCGCGAGGGATCAAGCGAGGTGGTTTCTACATCAAATTGCAGGCGATGGAGATCATCATAGGCCAGGCCTCGAAAGAAGACACGCCCCGTTTGCATCAGATATTGTTCCACGGGGCCAACGCGGTAATAGTCTTCCCACAAGGAACCAAGCGAGGTCACCTGGCGGCCCAGGCGTCGTGAGGCTCCCGCAAGAAGCATCCGCTCTAACAGGTGCCCATCGCGAGCGGAAAGCAGATACCGATACGAGCCAACGGAACCTTCCAACAAGCGATAGCTGATCGGCGATTGATCCCTGTCCCAGGGAAGCGTCGCCGGAGGTTGCGAGTGCAGCGGTGGGAGATCCTCCAACGTTCTGGCAAAGAGCCAGGGGCGAAAGGACGCGTTGCTACAGCTGACTTCTCCCCCTTCACGTTGCCAGACAAGCGCTTTCCCTGCCCGTGTCGCCCAGACAGAGACAATGCCTGGTATCGGATCCCAGCCGAAGAGCATCTCATCATAAAGCTGGACAGGGACACTCCCATCGGAATCGGCAGTCACGTGTTCTTCCTTTCTCATCAGAGCAGCACCTCTGGATACCTCGGGTTTTTCAATGCTCGCCTGGCACATACGGGTCATATACGTTCATGATACCGGCAAAAGCGGTGAAGTATCGTCCTGATTGAGAGGAAGAGGTCAACATCTTGGAAAAAACACGGGAGCACATGCGAGAAAGAAGCAGGTGGTCATTATCGAACGTCGAGGTGCAACCGCTTCCTTCCTGAACCCCTGCTACTTCTGTGCCCCACTTACGCCAGCGCTCACGACAAGGATATATAAAAAGAAGCTTGACTATGTGGAGAACGGAACGTAACGGAACACGTTTCACGTTTCTCGACCGTCCGCAACGTACGGGATGTGGAGCAATATCGAGCTTACAGCAGAACATTACGAACGTTGCATACGTTGCCCAGCTTCTCACCATAAACCTGTACGTGATGTGCCCAACCAGGCCAAAAACGTATGTTGCGTACGTTGGTTACCATCATAATTTTGTATATACATAATCAAGCTTCTTTTTATTCCTCGCCAAAAAAACATCGCTTCCCTGCCACGTCATCAACGCCAGGGCAGCCAGACCGCTCCTGCACACGAGATGGGGGGAAGCTATTGCCCGATCGGTGGTCTAGTGACTATTGAGCTCTGCCTATGATCCCGCCCCTCGTCTCACCCGTTACGCAGAGCTCTCTTTCCGCTCCGACAACCGATACTCACCTGGACCCGTCGGAATGACCCACCTGAGTCCATCTTCCTCCTCATCCTCGTCTTCCATACGATACCTTGGATCTTTCAGCCCCACTAAATCAAGAGCTACATCGAATTCTCCCACCTCCACCCACTCACGAAAGACATACACCTGCAGCCCCTTGCCCAGCACCTGGCCACGGACCTCAATCCGCACACCCCTCCCATATTGCTGGTGAAACAACAGCGCTGCCAGCACCATCACCTGCACCCGGCTGGGCAACGGAAGCACCACCGACTCGCTCACTCGCATAGGCTCTTCTCCAAAGCGCGATCGCGCTCTCACCACGTTCTTCTCTTCACAGAGACACGCACGCCAGATGTTGGCCTCTGGATCAGGACGCAGAGACACCATCATCTGCGCGCTCATTCTGCCGTCCTCCAAGCAAGAATGCTGTATACTCTTAAGAGAGAGAAAGACCACTAGGCCCTCGTACGCTGTCCTACTAAGGAGATACTTATGGCTATGGACACTCCCTTCGAGATACTGCTCCCCGATGGTCGCCACATCCGTCTGACACCGGAGCAAGCCCTGGAATTTGTTGCCTGGCTTGCTCCACACATGTCTGACCTCCCAGAGGCCCTCGCCACCTGGCTCGCACAACAACATCCTCCCTCCCGCGACCTGCCGCCACTTGAACCTTACTGCGTGGTTGAACGCTCCCCCTTCGACGGCCGTTATTACATCGCCGATGCAGGTCTCGATATCCCGGATTTGTGAATCCAGCACACACCCATTGTCCCTTCTGGAGAAAACGACACACGGCCGCCCAGCAGACGCATATACCACTGCGTACACCACAACAACTCAAAGAAATACGAAGCGGAGAAGCAGGGAAAGCAGCATCCAGAGCACTCCCAATCCTGTCAAGAGCGCAGAACCAGCAGCACACATTGCAAGCGACGAAGCCGAAACAAACGTACCATCTTCCGGTACTCGTTTTCTTGCTCGTCCATGACGTGAACCTCTTTCGTTCTGCAGGGAGGACAGAGAAGCCCTAGCATTCTTACGTACCAGTGCCAGGGAGCGTTGCGTCAACCAGGCGCGAGAAAGCATCTCTTCTGACCTCACTCTGTGACCGTCACACCCTCGCACTATTACGGACTAGTTTTCCCCCATACACAAACCAATCGACATCCATCCTCCTTGGGCAGGTCATCCCTCCCCAAGCACTCGCCCTGACTCCACCTGGAGAACTGGGGGATTAAGGCGCCTGGCTCTCCACTCCTCATGGCCCCCTCTTTTTCTCATTCGGAGCCATTTGGTCCCCTTTTCTTTTATCAACAACACCATTGAGCCAGCCTCCTTCCATCTCCTCAAGGAAATCATTCATCTCATCTAACCACAGGAAATCATGAAGTGCCCGGCCGAACCAGGCGCGCCCTTGCTCGCTCTGCCTCATCAAAACACTTTTCCTCCTCATTCTAACATTATCAGCATCTCATGTCATATCCACCCCGATGCACATGAGAACACCACTCCTCAGCCCTAAAACAAGAAAAATCCGCTGGCAGCAACACCCCCAGCGGATTCTCTGAGCCTACCCAGACCTGGCCAGGCTCGACAGCGATAGAAGAAAAGGCATGCACCCCATTGCCTGGTCAAGGCCTCCTCCGGGCACGCAAAAAGCAAGGAGAAGAGACAACGAGACAACGGCACTCATCAGAGAGAGCAGCACCAGGCACCAGGTTCTCATTCCCTCATAACTCACCATCAATCCCCTTTCTCCCTCCATTGGCACACGTTCCTCATCACGACCCGGAGCACAGGAACACAAGGACCCCACCGCAGCGGCATTGTTTTTCGCTGCTCACGCAGTCGCTGCCTTCCTTGCTTCATCCCTCTGTTCCGGCCCTGTTCCGGTCCTGTTCCAGTCCTGTTCCAGTCTCCTTCTGAAACGAGATGTTAGCATTCATCAAACCGTTCAAGATGCGCTTGCGACCAGGCATCCACAAGGCCACAAGAACTCATTCACTCGAGCCTGTTCTCACGCCGGCAAGCACACCGCAACACGAAAGGAGACAGATAATGATCGCTTTGCAAGCACTCCTCGCCTCATTCCAAGCGAAGCGTGGTCTTATTTCAGCCGCGCTCGCTCGTGGGCTGGTCACGCTCTCGCTTGCATTGGGCTTACTCGCAGGCCTCCCGGCATTCGCCCTGGCCGCCTCGCATGACGCCCCCAGCCCCGTTCCCCATACCATATGCGCACACACTCCCCTTCCTCCTGGGTGGGTGATCGTGGATGAGTGAGCAGATTGGACGCAGTGTGGAAGTCCCTGGAGCGGCCCCAATGTCCTGGCGATTGCTCCCCCCCACAACCCAGCAAACCGTCTGCGTCAATTCCCCTCTCCCTAGCGAGTTTGTCATCACTGCGGAAGCAGTGAATGTGAACCGTTGTCAGAGAGATTTTTTTCAACCGCTAGGCGCAACCAAAACCATCACACCCTTCTCCAACCAGTCCAATCCCATTGATGTCTGTGTCGATTCTCCCATTCCACCTGGCGCAACCATCGTCGCCGAGTACCGGGTTACAGATCGCCCCAATGCGGCACTCACCTGTGTAAGAGGCATTGGCATCATCCAAAAGACAGTGCAATTCCCCAGTGGAAATCCCATGTATGTCTGCGCAGATTCACCCATTCCCGACGGCTATCAGGTCGTCAGAAATGCCTATGCCCAAAATTGCCGCACCGACAACGGCGCCTCCAAACTCATTGCACCGCAAACTACCCCATAGCTCTCAGAGAGAAAAGCGCAGCGCACTCTCTTTCCTGGCATAGATCAAACGCAGACAAAAACAACGAGACAAAGATAACGAAAGGATACGATAACCCATGACGCTACGATCTCTGATAGGCCTCCTGGCGCTAGGACTACTCCTCCCAACACTCACGTCGAGTCTGTTCTGGCATGACACTGTTCATGGAAGCACGCAACCAACGCATCCTGGGCTGGCAATTCCTCTTCCTCATGCCAGCATCATGGACCTGGCGAACGCATTCACACTTGAGGAACGCACCCAAGACACTGCCAGCCAGCCGTATGACTCCCGTCCTTGCGCCCAGCAGCCATCACCAGGACACTGCAATGGCGTCCTTCCCATCATTCCTCACTTCTCTCCTGATAGCCGCGATGCTGGAAATGGCTATTGCTTTGATCATCAGCCCCAAATTATGGAGGACCAACAAATTCCTGATGCCATGGGCCAAACCATGGTCGACTTTCAATTATGGTACTTCACAGGCTGCAAAAGCTACGCCGCCCATCTGATTGCGACCCCTGGCGCAAATGGGCAACAACCAACGCTCCAACTTCAGGTCGATCAATATACCGGCAGTGGCATTCTCAATGGAATTACCCAACTCTTCTGGCATGTAGGAGGGGAAGATAAGCTGTTCCCTTCAGCCACACAAGCCATCGGTCCCCTCCAGGATCATGAGATCCGGTCTCCCATGCTCTATAGTCCAGATGCCCCCGTCCAGGCAACCACAACACTGCAAGTCAACAATCAACCCTATGTGGCTTTTAGTAGCTACTATGCTGCTGGACACCCCACAACCATCAATGGGCAAAGCTCCTAAGTATAGTTCGCTCCTGCGTGTTCCTGCTCATCACACAGGAGCGAGCCACATACAGGCACCAACCAAGCGCCAACCAGCACACCAGAAAGGTCAGGCCCTGAAACACACGATGAATGAACATCCAACACTCACTCGCGCCGCTCGCCAGCACACCGCGCGCATGAAATACACACAGACAACGCAGACCACACAGACACACCATCACCCACCTTCCAGTGTCCCCACAAAGACACTCCGCGAAAGGAGCAGAAGCGACATGAAAAGACGATCCCTGCTTGGACTCCTGGCACTCGTCCTCCTCCTCCAAATCCTCATCCTGGGAAGCTTCTGGGCGACCATGAACATCATGGCAAACCAGAATGCCCACCCGCGCGCGAAGACAAGCCAGGATACGCACCCTCGCGCGACCATTCCTCCTTCCACGCCCACACGCACCATGGACGCAGCGAACGCCTTCGCCCGTGCAGGCCATACCCGTCAGGATGCCACCGCTACCACGACCACCCAGACGTATGACTCCCGTCCTTGTGCCCAGCAGCCATCACCTGAACACTGTAATGGCGTCCTTCCCCTCATCCCTCACACCCCGCTGAATAGCCGGGAGCATGGCAGTGGCTCTTGCTTCGATCAGCAAATTACCATCATGGAGGACCAACAAATTTCGAACTCCGCCGGACACACCATCGCCGACTTCCAATTGTGGTTCTTCATCGGCTGCAAAAGCTATGCCGCCCATCTGATTGCAGCACCAGATCAACCACCACCAACTATCCAACTCCAGGTGCAACAATATGACGCAGCAACAGCAGCAACAACAGAGAACAAGAACCTGCACCCTTCAGCCACACAAGCCAGCGGCCCGCTTGTGGATCAGGAAACCTGGTCTCCCCTGCTCTATAGCCCACACGACCCCGTCCAGGCTTCCATGTCCCTGCGCATCAACCAGCAAACCTATATGGCCCTCACCCACTTCTATGCCGCCGGCCAACCCACCTCCATCCACGGACACAGCCAGTAACCATGGCTTCCAGTCGCGAACACAAGGGAACGAGCGGGAAGGCAAACACCGCGTTCAAAACCCGCTCGTTCTCTCCCAGGGTTGCCAGGCAACAGCAGGAAGTATCTCATCACCAGCAAGAGCAACACACATGCTCTCTGCTCTTCCAACTCCAATCGATGACACACGCAAGCTTTTTGACCAGTGGAATTGCTGACGTACACACACACACACACACACACATTCATATTGGCAAAGGAAAATGATATGCATCGCAACGAACAGAGAACGATCTGGCTGATCGACCAGGTGCTCCGTGTCAATGAAACATCCCCTTATGCTGTCGTGGGCTCGCATCGCTGGTGCAGGTGTGGGAGGTGCAGGAGGAGGAATGGGAAGTTAGAACGAGCGGGTCGTGTTCACCACCACTCTGGTGTTCACCACGCTCGTTCCCTTCTAAGGGGTGCCTGGCAACAACAGGAAGCCTCTCATCACCAGCTAGGAGCGTGCAGGCCCAGGCCATGGGATCATCCCTTCCAGGACACGCATCGCCTTGTTCTTGTTTTTGGCAAACACCTGGACCCGCGGGAGGAGCTTGGCCGCTTGTGCAAAAGCTGTCACTGCTTCACGATAGTTGCCAGTCATCAGAAGAAGACCTATGCCTTTGAGAAAGTACACACTCATGAGCGTGTCTGGCCCATGCTCCAAAGCCCGGTTATAGGCGGCCAGCGCCTGGTCGTATGCGCCTTCTAACGCGCATACGACTCCGTCGAGCATACCAGTATACGGGCTATCGGGAGCAAGCCCACGTAGTTCTTCGTGAAAACTCTCACCAGCGCTACGCCCAAACCGTTGGTAATTTTGCAGTGCCTGGGTAAACAACCGTTCCAGGTATGCGTGGTCTGATTGAGTAGTGCCTGTCATCATCCTCGTCCAGATTGTATTTACACAAAACAATCTTCGTTCCTGTTCATTATACTCCATAACATCTTATACATGTTATATATCTCTAAGTGAGTTCGGTATCATTTTTACGATCTAGCCAACGTTACTGTTCATCCGACTATTTTCGTCCTTTCAATCCTATAAATCACAATTCTCCTCTTCCCATTCTCATTGTAGCAGCCGCTCTTTGCTCACGTCCTGAAGAATATTTCACAGCTCGTCTATGAGTATTGCATAAATGCAGCTATATAAATTAGTTTCGGCAACTACTCCAAGAGCTATACTTTGAAAAAGCAGCATACGTTTTCGTGTCTATCGAGCGAAAGAGAGCCCGGGAAAGCCAGGCTGATCACGCTCTCCACCTTGACGTTTTCTCATGAAAGGATGCGCTACGTATGCGCCGGGCAACCACAGGAACACCAGCACTCGCTGTATGTGAAAGTCATCGATCTCGCGCCAGGTCGCGGGCCCCTGGAGACGCGAGCCTGGATCTTATGAAGCAACACATCCCAAAGCAGCCTGTAAGCTTGATCAACTCGTTCTCGTCTCCTGATGACAGTGCTGAAGTGGCCTGCCCAATGCGCGCAGGGGAACGCCGTGCGCCCAGATACCATGGCTTTGGCGAATCCCTCTCAAGAGCGCTGTGTTTTTTTACAGGTTTGCACGTCTCTTGCAAGAGATGATGGTTGTTAGCAAAGAAAGCGTAAGGTGCAATATAGCAGATCCGGAACAACTTGCACGGCTCAAGCGCAGCGTGCTCGAATGGAATACCTGGTGGTCTCCTGACGTCGCTATCGACTTGCGTGAGGCGTGCCTTTTTGGCGCCTCGCTGAGGGGGGTCAACATCTGTAGAGCCGATCTCAAGGAGGCGAATCTGTGGGGCGCCGATCTGAGTGGAGCCGATCTCGACGAGGCCGATCTGACAAACGCACTACAGTTGCACTTCTTTCCCATTCGTTGATCTTCTGCTTCCCAAATAAGTCCTCTTTTTCATCCTCAGAGCTCTCTTCTCAGGCATACTCTTTCTAGGAGCATGTGCTCCTAGAAAGAGAGGTAATCTTTCATGAATCTTCATCCACACACTACCATTAATGATCTCATGCGCTGGTCTCACCAGCTTTCCTTGCTTCATGCTCGCATTGCTCCCCACTTTGCTCGGCCCGAACCCAGAAGGCGAGCTCTCGCCTATCTCCAAGGCCTTCTCAGTGCCGTCGAACGCAAAAACAGCTGGCAGATGGCCGAACACGCACAGGAAGCACGACCCTACGGCATGCAATGCTTGCTCGTTGGCAGCGTTTGGAATGCGGATCGGGTTCGCGACGATATACGAGCATATGTCGTTGAGCACTTTGGCGAGCCGCAAGCGATCCTCGCCATCGATGAAACCAGTTTTCCCAAACGCGGTTGCCGCTCCGCAGGTGTACAAGTGCAATACTGTGGCACCACGGGACAGGTACAAAACTGCCAAGTCGGGGTGTTTCTCTCCTATGTGAGTTCAAAAGGCCACGCCCTCATCGATCGGGAGCTGTACCTGCCCCTGGATTGGTGTGAAGACGCTCGGCGTTGTCAGGAGGCCGATATTCTTCTGCCAGCTTGTTTTCGCACCAAACCAGAATTGGCCGTGCGCATGCTGGAGCGAGCCTGTTCGGCTCAGCTTCCTTTCTCCTGGGTCGTCGCCGATAGCGTGTATGGAGGCAATGATGGACTCCGAGCATGGCTTGAAGAGCATCAGACCTCCTACGTCCTTGCCGTCCCCTGTTTTGAACCTGTCAGCATTCGCCTGCCTGATGGATGCCGTCGTCAGATTCAGGTTCGTGAGGCTCCCTTGCTTCCAGGACAGCAGTGGCAGCGGCTTTCACAAAGCCAAGGAAGCAAAGGTCCACGCCTTTTCGACTGGATGCTGCTTCCCCTCTTGCATCAGTGGCAGGACGATGCATGCTACCACCTCCTTGTGCGCCGCTCCATCACTGATCCTTCTGATCTCGCCTTTTTTCTCGTCTTTGCTCCCCCCAAGACCTCGCTCATGCAACTGGTCCGGGTCATCGGTATGCGCTGGCACATTGAAGAGCATTTTCAGGCGAGCAAAGATCTGGGTCTCGATCACTATCAAGTTCGCAGTTCCATCGGCTGGTACAGGCACGTCACCCTCGTCTTGTTGGCTCATGCCTTCCTTCGCGTGATCTGTGCTCAGCAACCCTCACCCTCTTCTCTGGCAGCCTTGACCATTCCCGAAGTACGGCATCTGCTTGGCTCTCTGCTCTGGTTTTCATCTCCCCAGGTTTCATTCGTCCTTGCATGGTCTGCTTGGCGGAGAAGGCACCGTCATCGAGCCTCCCGCTCTCACCAATTGGCTCGCTTCAAAGCAGGCTGACGAGATTGGCCGATCTCATGCCCTCGATTCCCTGTTTTTTCTGGATAATCTCCCGGCAGTCCCTGTATCTTTCCTGCTTTCGAAAGGAGGTCCTTTTCATGATCTTTCTCGCCCAACACATCTGTTGTCGCCTGCTTGGTATTGATCCCAAAACGCTGCGCCGCTGGGCAGCCCTCGCCCAGATCGCCTTCCTCAAGAGTCCTCTCGATGCTCGCCTGCGGTGCTTGACCCCGGCCTCTCTTCAGTATCTTGCTACCATCCATGATCGCCCTCTCGATCCATCCCTCGTCCCTGGTGAAATCCCTTCTTCAGAGAAGCTCAATGCTCCTCATGCTGAACCCGATCCTCTACAGGAACCATCAGCGTCCCTCGTCCATTTGCAGCAGCTCGTCGAAACGTTGCAACTCCAGGTCAGCCAACTCGCCTTGGACCTCCTGCAGGAGCGTAGGAGGCGCGAAGAACAGGAGCAGAAGACGAGGCAGATTCTGCTTTCCTCTCAGCCGAGTGCATCCAAAGAAGCCAGTCCGAAAGATCCCCACATGCAGGACCCTCCGAAACCGGCTCCTTCCTCACGCAAAGGCCGCCCTCGCGCCCTCATTCCTCTCATTGCCGCGCAATCAGATGGCTCGTATCTCGTCATCTGCCCACAGCATGGCGAACTGCACATCCCTCCCGATTCTCGCCAGTGGTTCACCTGGCTCGATACGCTCTCCTCTTTCCGCTTTCTTGGGCAGCAGGGGCGTCTGAGCACATACCGCAAACAAGGGAAAGCTTCCTGGATGGCCTACCGTCGCCTCCACGGTCATGTTTCTCAATTCTCTCTTGGCACAACCAATCAGCTCACCATTGCCCATCTTGAACATATGGCCTCCTTGCTCCAAACGCCTGCATCCTAATATCCGCCACATCTCTCCGAGCTCTCTTCTGTTCCCCATATGCTCCAACAAGTGCAACTGTAGTGAAACGCTGATCTTGGGCAGGCCCATCTGAGTGGAGCCGATCTGCGTGACGCAGAGTTGATAAACGCTGATCTTCACAAAGCTGAGCTGCGGGGAGCCAATCTCTGCGGCGCCCAGTTAACTCATGCCAATCTCACAAAAGCCGATCTGCGGGGAGCCGATCTGAGGTCGGTTGATGTGCAGAGAGCCTCTCTGCGTGTCGCCAGGCTCACAGGGGCTGATCTCACACACGCCAACCTTACAGGCGCTGATCTCACATACGCCGATCTCACAGGCACTCATCTCACAGGCGCCAACCTCACAGGCGCCGATCTGGAGGGCGTGAATCTCATTGACGCCTGTCTTGACGACGTAGAACTCACGGGGGCGCTGGGGATTGCTTTGGCTCCTCCACCATTGTCCTCCTCCTCACCCATCCATTGGCGCAGCCTGGTTGTGGAAGCTGAAGAGAATCGCTGGCTTGGGGTCGCGACTCGCTCGCAGGTGTGCGAGGGGTTGGCCGCCATTGAGACGCAGTGGCGTCAATACCGCGCCCATCCCTCAGCGAACAACGCCCTCGTCTCTTCGTCTCCTCCCACGGGAAACATCCCGTGGTGGGCAACCTGGCTGAAGCGACGGGTGAGGGCGCACGCCTCACCACAGGCGGTGCCAACCACAGCAGCACACGCTTCCACCCCACCACCACAGATTGTCGCGATCACGCTGACCTTTCGCCAGGCCAGCCCAAAAAAGTTCACCTCCAGGCGCATCGACGATCCTCTCACCCTCAAAAATATGCTCGTCCTCTTGAACACTTCCACGCACTGGGAGAATCTGGTGCGCATTATGTTCAAAAACCGCTATGACCAGCAACTGCTCATCCAGGTCGTTCCAAACACGCACCCTCCTGCTGCTTGCAATGTCATCCTCGGGTTTGCAGGCCTCACTCCCCCAGGAGTAGCGACGCCTCAATAACCCTCCACCCCAGAGAGAACGGCTCACCAGACGGCGAGAGGCGTGCTCTCCGGGGGGAGTCCTCCTTCACGTAACACAATTCTGCACAGATCGCAACGCTGGAGCTGCGTTTCTCCATCGCCTCAACACGGCGAGCGTAAGGCACAAGGCCCATCGAGGCCTTCGAATGCACCAGGCACATCTATGCATGACTCACTAGCGATGTGGCTTCTTTCCACTACGCCAAGATCGAGCATCCCTGTAACAAGGCAACAAAAAAGGGGACAGTGGTCCACAACGCACAGCAACCGGGGTCACTGGTCATTGATCTTCACTGTCCCCTCACGCGGGGTATTCTCTATCACACTGACGCTCCTGCTGCGAAAGAGCACACGTAGAAAAAGCAGAAGTCATCAGTTGAAGGCAACATGGGCTAGAAAAAAGTAGACCATCGTCCCCCTCGACTGGGCAATCCCCTTCAGCGTACACCTCAAATACGTGGAGAGAGAGTGGTTTCGCGTTCTGACTCATGAGCGCCAAATACATCTTATACTCCTCTCTCGTTCAAACCAGGGGCTCTTTGCCACAAAATGCTCGATACACCTCCAGTTGCTCTAGATAACTTCGGTGAGAATCGTAAAGCCCCTCGTCCACTTCGACTCTCCCCTCGGCCTCTGGCACCTCAAACACCAGGAGGCGTGTGGCCTCGAGGTCCTGGCGCATCTTCTCCCAAAGAACCGCGATCTCCTTCCCAAGGGCAGCAAACTGATGCATGCTTTCCACATACACCGCCTCATAGCGCCGGCGCACCTCCTCAATCTCCCCCTGATATCTTCCCTCGACGCCCTGGCACATCTTCGCCAGGTCCTTCTCCTGCTCCAACCAGGACCTCGCGACCCGCGAGGACACGACCACGTCCAGAATCTCACGGCTATAAGATATACACGACCCGCTCGACAACATAGGCTCGCCGAATCGCTTCCCGTTCTTCCTCTTTCACATGACCTATCAATCCACCTCCATATATGCTTTCATTTCACCTTATAACCATACAGCATATTCCCCATCTTTGGCAAGGTTTCCTTTCGCATTTTCTCTCGATATCTTTCCAGCCACCTTAGAGTGTGTCTTAAGACGAACAATTAGTATCGGGAAGGAGCTAATCGAGTCAACAAGAGACGAATGGAAGCCACCTGGATAAAGGCCTCGCTGCTTGAGGGCAATCCCTCATCATCGCGAGCAAGTCGGCGAAAGCGGATGAGCCAGCCAAAGGTCCGTTCCACGATCCAGCGTTTGCGCTGGACCTGAAAGCCTCCCTTTGGGTTGCGAATCTGGACGGGTTGCCCATTGACGAGCATCCAATCCGTCTGCGCCTCACGCTCTTGGTGAGGGACAATTTCGATCTCCCATCCAAGATGTTCTTTGAGCCAGTGCTCAAAGGGCTCTCCATCATAGCCATGATCGGCAAACAGATGCGAGAGACGCGTGAAACATTGGGTAAGTCCCTCTAACAAGAGGCGGGCGCCAGTCACGTCGGCGATATTGGCTGCAAGCACTTTGACTGCCAGCAGAAAGCCTTGCGTATCAACCAAAATGTGCCGTTTGCGTCCCAAGATTTTTTTTCCCGCCATCATAGCCACGTCCGATGCCTGGGACTGGACTGGTCTTGCTGGATTGGCTGTCGATGATACCGGCGGCTTCCGTTCTTCCTCTCGCCCCATCGAGCCACGCACCTGGCGGCGTAAGGCATGCATCGCTTTTTCCCAGGTCCCATCGCGTTGCCAGCAACGGAAATAATGCAACACCGTTTTGCCATTGGGCAGGTCGTGAGGCATTTGTCGCCAAGAACAGCCTGTCCGCAGGACATAGACAATGCCATTGACGATTTCTCGTCTGGGAATCACTTCCTGGGTTGCGTTGGGGGATGGTGGCGGGATGAAGGGTGCCAACAGGTCCCATTGTGCATCGGTAAGATCCGATGGATAGCGCTTTCTGTTGATGCTCTCTTTCATCAGCTTCCGCTCCTTCTTGCTCAGTTTGGCGTTCCTTTATTGTCTCCTTTCAGTTTACTCCTGGCTCTCTGAGCCTCTTAAGACATACTCTGAGAGACGACAAGAACAGCGTTCAAAAGATTATTGTTTCAACTTTATTATCATCATCACCCATATTAGCGCCATAACATGCTGTCGTTGAATGTATAGAATACGTGACACCAGCTTCAGGAATTTCAGAGAAGATCGCGGTTTTTTGTGATGTTTGCCCGGGTGCAATTATGACAGCTTCTTCAGATATGGTTCCCCCTACTGGTCGTATCTTTGTTCCCAGCGAGTCTTCGAGATAAATGCGAATAGAATAATTAATGCTGGGGTCGTTGGTGTTATTTGTCACACTAAAATTCCAGATCATTCTACTCTGTGATGGGAATTCTTGTATCGTGGTAAGTGTCGTTGTAAGATAATTATTGCAAGCACGCTCACAGGTAAACCTCAGATTTTTCTTGATGATCTTTGTATCTGGCGTGGCCGTTGGCTGCGGAGTTTTTGCCGATGGACCATTCGTATTGCTCGTCGATGTTGAGCTAAGAGTCTGCTGGCCTGTTGGAGTTGTGCTGGCCTGGCGTCCCAAATTATAGAATAGAAGGCCGGTAATGCAGATCAACACCACCGCGAGAATGCTGATGAAAGGAACCAATTTCCCAGTATTACTCCGACGCGCGGCAGGCATTTCCCAATAATCCGGTTGTTGTTTATATGACCCCTGATGTGTAGATCGTGGAGGCATGCCATTTTGCCTGGTTGAGCCCATCGATGAGGCAGAAAAATTTCCTGGCGTTTTCTGAGATGTCACAGGAGGCATTTGGTTCCGCATCAATGTTGGAGTATTGCTTGTTTGCGTACGTTGTGTCGCCGATATCGTGTGCTGCTGATAGGTCTGATTCAGCGTCTGTTCGGACTGAAACGCTGCTCTGACGGTTGATCCAGAGGCTTTCGCAGATGAGAGAGGTGTTACTATCGTTTCTCGCTTGGATTGCGCGAGTTGCGCTCTCTCACCATTGGCGGCCTGCTCTAACGCGCGAGCGAACGTGGTAATCTCGCCAAAGCGCTGTGTGGCATCTTTGGCGAGTGCGGTAAAAATAACCTGTTCAACTTCCTGTGGCAGACCCGGTACCCGCGCGCATAATCCTGGCGGTGAAGCAAACATATGCTGACTAGCCACTTCGGCAAATGAACCTGAGAAGGGACGCTCGCCACAGAGAAACTCATAGGCGACAACACCCAGGGCATATTGATCACTGGCGGCCTTCGCCTTACCCTGAAGTTGTTCCGGGGCCATGTAGGCAACCGTCCCACCAATATCCATTGATCCCTGATAACGAGAGCTCTGTGACAGAATAGCAATCCCAAAGTCACTTAACAAAATCTCCGCGCCTGTACCCACCAGCATATTCTCGGGTTTTACATCACGATGCACCACTCCTTTTGTATGCGCATAGGAGAGGGCTTCGGCCATTTGCCGGATCAAAAACACACTTTCGGAGAGGGGTATCCGTGTCCCCAGAGGATACCTTTGCCGCAACGATCCATGGGGCGCATATTCCATGACCAGAAATGGTATATTACGTTCAATGCCAAAATCCAACACCTTGATGACATTGCGATGTTCTAGTTCTACAATCGTACGCGCCTCTTGCTGGAAAAGAGTCGCGTCTTGCTGCCCTAATTTCGTTTGTAGCACCTTGATGGCGGCTTTGCGATCAAGATACAGGTGTTCTCCTAGATAGACGTCGGCAAAACCACCCTGACCCAATAGTTTCGTGAGATGATAACTCCCAAATTGTTGACCTACGAGTTCTTCATGCATAAATACTTTCAGACTTTCTCATGTTATTAGGAATAACGTGCATATGTGAATTTATGGCACAGGATAATTGAGAAATGAAAAGTGATCAATGATATGATTCACGATGAAATTGTTAGCAAACTCACAGGCGATACTACTATCAGCTCGCAGATGAGGCTGATGCAGGATCTCAAAGAGCTTTGTTGCCCCTTTGTGGTCTCATGGTCGATTTTCCAGGAACAACCGCAGGCGAAGCGCGTTCTTTCTTCATCGGTTGAGCCGTATGGTATCATTAGCCTTTCGCCTTTAGCGTCCAACTGTTTACAAGAGTATGCCTACCCCTTGCAAAAGCCCCATCGTCGAGGGGCTTGCAATGAGTTTAAGGGAAAAGGAATTCTATAATGCCAACTTCGCGGCTTTTTCTTCGTCTCTGTAGCACCATGGTAGCAACAGCCAACATAAAAAGCGTTGAAGCATGGAACTAATGGAAACAACAGTGGACGAGTAGCATGCTCGATCTGAGATGTGCTTATCTGCAAGAAGCGGACCTGCAAGGCATCGACTTTCAAGAAGTGAATCTGGAGGGAGCCAATCTGCAAGAAGCCAATCTCGATGGAGCCAATCTCAGGGGCGCGAATTTTCTCTATGCCAGGCTTCAAGGAGCTGATCTGAGCTTTGCCGATCTGAGAGGGGCGCTTCTCTATGGTGCGAACTTTTCGTTTCCCATGTTCACGTTTATGTGACTTAAAGCAATTAATGGCCGCCAAAAGAAGCATAACTTGGCCGATAGCCTGAACTATTCAAGCTCAAAATTTGCTGTGTTAAAAAAGCAATTTGTGGCCGAAAGTGCAAAAATAAAGCGTAAATTGGCCGGAAGTATAGTTTTCCAGATTGGTTTGTATCGGCTTCTGAAGGGCTTTCTACTTTTAGACTCAGCCAGAGCAGAGCAGTTTGAGCGGAAAATTCCGTTTCGGAAGCGTAGATAGAAAACCGTATCGTGACCGAGGTGGCCGATTAATGCTTTGTGTCACATATCTCCCCTCTCGAACCGACGAATCTTCTTCGTTGTCCAGTTCGAGAGGGCTTCTCTCTTCTCTCCTACAAACAATATTCAATACCCTGAACAGCACACTTCGAGCTTTCTTGAATATCCACTTACCTGGCGAAGCTCCTGTCCAATAAATGCGCCACATCGTCCCAGAGCACCTCGAAGCTTGGAGCGCCTAGTTCAGCCCCGATCAATATCCGGTTATTGCGCACCGCTTCAAAGACGATGCAATAGCCAGCTCCACTCCCAGAGCCAGTCTTGATTCCTATCATCCCCTGGTAGCTTGTGAGCATTTGATTCGTGTTAGACCAATCGTAACGATGGTTATATTGGGTCGGCGGGATATGATATTCCGTCTGACTCACGATGGTGGCAAAGAGTTGATATTGCATGGCATAGCGCGCGAGCGTCACCAGGTCCGAGGCACTCGAATAATTCCCCTCGGAGATGGCGCCATGCGGATTCGAGAAATGGGTATGGGTCAGCCCCAACGCCTGAGCCTTGGCATTCATCATCGCGACAAAGGTATCGGTCACCCCCCCAACAACACGCGCCAGCGTGAGCGCGGCATCGCATCCCGATGGAATCAGCAGACCATAGAGAAGATGACGAATGCGCAGATAGTCGCCCGCGTGCAATTGCGCGATGCTCGCCCCTGAGGGGACCTGATCCAGATCCTCTTGCGCCACCGTCACAATCTTTTCAGAGTCGCTGTTCTCAAGAGTGATGACAGCCGTCATGATCTTTGTTGTGCTGGCAATCGGCACGGATCTGGAGCTATTGCTATTAAACATCACCCGATTGGACGAGGCGTCCAGTATATATGCCTCCACGCCATTCATCAGGGGTGTAGGAGTTGGCGAAGGGGTCTGCGAGGGCGTTGGTGACGGAGTTGGGGTTGGCTCATCAGTGGGAGTAGCCTGCACAGCCACCACGGGCGGTGTGTTCTTAAAAGAAGAGTAGACAAACGTTCCCATACCCACAACAAAAAGAAGCATCAGCACCAGAAGCAAACTCAGAAATAGTTTTTTGAAACGCATAGTATCTCCATAGAGAGCGAGAACGGGTGGAAAGGAGATTATAAGGCCACTAACGGCTCAGATAAGAGGGTCAAATGGCCTATTTTGAGGTATTCCCAGGATGTTGGGGTCCCGCTACCCCGCCCCTGATGACAGCTAACGTAGCGGGACCCCCACAAGGAGCACCATCACGAGAAAAGCACCGATGAGCAGGATGCGTTGGTTCATTGCGTTCATCCTTTCTTTCCGACAAACAAAACTGTTCACCAATCAAACATAGACCTTCCGCTTTGCAACGGGAGAACCACCGCGCTCGCGCAACAACTGGTAGAGTGCCTGCGAGAGTGTGGGATACGCAAACTGGAAGGTCGCCTCCGTCAGGTGTTCAGGCACAAGATGCTGACTGTCCAGCATCACCGTCGCGAGTTCTCCTAACGCCGCTCGGAGCACGAACGCGGGAAGGGGAAACAGGGGAGGCCGCCGCAAAACGTCCTGGACTGCGCGCAGAAACGCCCGATTGGTCGCCCCTTCCGGCGCACAGAGATTGAACGGGCCGGAGAGCTGGCGCTGTTCCAGCAGAAACTGGATGGCACGGGCCACGTCCATGCGATGAATCCAAGGCAGCCACTGGTGCCCGTTGCCCACTTGACTCCCCAGCACGCGAGCAAACTGTACCAGCGGAGGAAAGGCGCCAGCATGGAGGTCGAGGACCAGCCCGGTACGGACGATACAGCGCCTGGTCGGAGCAGAAGCGGTCGATGCCTCCCACTCCTGGCAGACCCGCGCGCGAAAGCCCTGCCCAGGCAAGCTGGTCTCGGTCAGCAGTTCCTGTCCGCGATCCCCATAATATCCCGAAGCTGAGGCTTGGATCAGCACCGCTGGCGGCCCATAGTGATCCATCGCTTGGATCACCGCCTGTCCAGCGCTCAGACGGCTCTCCAGAATGCGCGCTCGATACGTCCGCGTCCAGCGCCAGTGAGCCGGAGTCGCCCCCGCCAGATTGACGATGGCGCACTCATTGGTCAGCAACTCTCCCCATCCTTGTGCAGATGTGGCATCCCAGCCAATCGTCTGGATCTGTGGCAAGCCTTGTTGGGAAAACAACTGGGCTGCCTGCTTCGGATATCTGCTCAAGATGATGACCTCATATCCTTGAGGAGCAAGAAGGTGTGCGAGCGTGCTCCCGATCAGTCCGGTGCCACCGGTAATCAGCACGCGCATTCCTCACCTCCCCTGCTCCTCTGGCTCTCCTGCTCCGTTCTGAGACGCCAGCCAAGTAACCCACCGCAACCAAAGAGCAGTGCGTTCTCCAGCCCATGAATTGCAATCATCTGAGCAATGGTGATGGTCCACGCTCCCGTTGCCGCGCCAAGAGCATAGGTTCCGGCAACCAGCATGGTGAAAAAGACGGTCAGATACGACAACGCCACAAGCATCTGCGCGAACCGGGAAACGGTCGTAGGCACAACGAAACGCAGACCCAAGAGTGCGAGCAGAATCAGGCTGAGAGCCAGTAGATCGGCTGGTGTCGTGTCGAGATCGGGCAGGCCGGTGATCTGGGCACCAGTCAGCCCGGCAGCGACCAGCAGCGGATCGATCAGGACGCCGAAGGCTGCGGCGCGATAGGCCGTCCAGCAGATCCCATGACGTGTCACCGGGCTGTTGTGGAGAGTCTGCCCAGTCAGTCCTGTTATGACCAGCGCAGCTAGGGGAATCACGTGAAAATGAACTGCTGTGAGCAGGTCAGTGTGCACGCCAAAGCCCAGCGACTGAAGACCCCAACGCGCCAGCGCCATCCATGCCCCGCCTGCTGGCAGGTAGAGCAGCGCTCCTGCTAGGCAGAGCTCGGCAAGCGAGAGGCAGTGTTTCTTCCTGAGCATCTGGCAGAGCTGAACCAGACCAAGCAGCGCGAGCAGCCCGGTAAACCCACCCCAGACAGCGGCAAATGTCGCAGCTAGCGGTCCCGTAGGAAGAAAGAAGGCGGCGCCCCCGAGAAAGGCCGCCAACGGCTGGAGAAACACGACCAGTGCAGCCCATTTCGAGAACAAAGGGCCTGCGTGCTGGGAGAAAACAAAGGGGAGAGCTAACGGAGTGATCACAAACAGCGCCAGCAAGAGCACAATCTCCAGGTCATTCAGTTGGGTCCAACCGAGCAGGCGAGCACATACGATTCCTCCCCAGATGCCTCCCCCAAGGCCAAGGCTGATCCAGTTCCACCTGACCGGATCGTTTCTGTACAAAGACATACGAAGCTCCATTTCTTGATGATCACTAGACACCTCGCAGGCACGCGAACTGGGCGCCAGTGACAGCACTGGTGACCAGCCAGATTCACAAAAATGAACAACGTTCACTTGCCAATATCCTAGCAGATGCGTTATGCTGAAGTCAAGGGTTGGACGCCGACTCGCATGATGGGGAGTCGATGTCCAGGGTGCTCGTGCGGATGTCGGCGAGCAAAATCGTCTGGAGGAGAGCAGTATGGAATCGTCTGAGGCACAGGAGAAACACGAACCACGAGCAACGCAGAAGCTTACGCAGAAAGCGCTCCTGACGCGGCAGCGTATCATGGAGACAGCCTGGCGTCTGTTCGCGACGAAAGGCTATGATCAGACCACAATGCGCGAGATCGCGGCAGAGGCCTCGTGTTCACTGGGACTGACCTATCGGTATTTTGCCAGCAAAGAGGATCTCGTCCTGGAATTGTACCGCTGGCTGGTGCTCCAGTTAGAGGAGCTGATTCCGCTGCTCCCTGTGACCTCCATCGCCGACCGTTTTCATCAGCTCATGCACGCGCTGTTGGAGGTCATGACGCCGCATCGCTTAACGCTGGTTGCCTTATCCGGGGCGGCCCTCAATCCCCTCTCGCGCGCCGGAGTCTTCGGCGAGGAGGGAATGGAAGTTCGTCACCGAGCGCGTGCAAGCTATCGTCTCCTGGTGGAGCGTGCCAGGGATATCCCTCGTGCCTCGCAGGTGGAGGATCTGGCGACGATTCTCTATGGCTTGCAACTGGCCCTGGTCCTGTTCTGGCTCCAGGATCTCAGCCCTGAGAGACGCCAGACCGAGACTCTTTTGCAGTTCATTCATGAACTGCTGGAGCGGTTGCGCCCCCTCTTACGGATTCCCTGGATCGCGCACCTCCTGGCTCGGTTCGCGCACATTGTTGGGCCGCTGCTTGGATCGGAAGGATGATAAACGCCAGCGAGGAAGCATGGTTCGCCTCAGCAAGAAGATGATCAAATCATGAGAGCAAGAACCTGTTGCACATCAGATGCGCAGGCTTTGCAAAAAAAGCGTAACTCCCTGCTTTTCTCCCCACTGTAGCAGATCAGCTTTTTCTTTGCAACACTACCCTTCACATTGCCTGTTAGCGCAAACCCTGCTATATTTAGAGATATAGGGAAACACACGAAAGTAAGATATCATGTCAAAACCTGTCTTGCCTGCACTCATCTGGTCGCAGGCAAATCATACTTATGATCTCCTGGCTAATGGAGTATTCCAACAGCCCTTTGCTGGGGAAGATGAAAGAGCCTGGCAGGGTTGGCTGGAAACCCAGACCGGCTTCTCCTTTCAGGGACAAGGGGGGCACCTCAGTGTTCTCAAGGAAGCACATTCACACGAGACAGGCGACTGGTATGCGTATGCCTCTCATGGTCAACGCCAGATAAAGCGCTCTCTCGGAAAAACCGAGACTATTACCCTGGCTCGCCTAGAGGAGATAGCTGCAACGCTTACACAGATGCGTGAGAGTACGCTTTCCGCTCACCCCACCACATCGCAGACAGCCGCGGTTTTCTCCCCTCCGTCTACGCCTTTTCCTCTCGTGGGATTATCAGAGCCTGGATCTTTTTCTGGCTCCCTGCTCCTGCCCAAGCTCTTACCGCCACGTTTGCCTGGCACACTGGTGACACGTGAACGTTTAATAGCGCAACTGGATCAGACATTGACACACGGACTGACACTGCTCTCAGCTTCGGCTGGCTTTGGCAAAACAACATTGCTCTCAACCTGGGCAGCGCATTGCCTCTGTCCAGTGGCCTGGCTGTCACTGGACGAGCAGGACAATCATCCTATGCGCTTCTGGAGCTATGTGATTGCCGCATTGCGCACCACAGAACCCACGTTGGGAGAAATCGCCCTAAGTATGCTGTACTCGCCGCGGCCCCCAGCCTTGCCGGCTATTCTGACAACGCTGATCAACGATTTTGTTGCTGGTCAGGAGGAGCGAGTGCTAGTGTTAGATGATTATCATGTCATCGACGATCCAGACATAGCCAGTTCCTTTTTGTTCTTGCTCAAACACCTGCCCTCCAGGCTGCACTTGATCTTGGCCGGGCGTACTGATCCGCCGCTGGCGTTACCCCGTTTGCGTGCATGCGGACAGGTCATCGAGATACGTGATCGCGATTTGCGCTTTACGTCTGCAGAGGCTGCACGTTTCTTGCTCCAGGCAATGCAACTTCCCCTGGTAGAAGCAGAAGTCAATATACTGGAACAGCGCACCGAGGGCTGGATCGCTGGTCTGCAACTGGCGGCCCTCGCCATGCGCGCACACGCGGATTCTTCCGCGTTTGTTCAGCAGCTCTCCGGCAGCCAGCGTTTTATTCTCGACTATATGCAGACCGAGGTACTGGAGTGCCAGCCCCAGGAGATACAAGATTTTCTGCTCCGCACGGCGATCTTAACTCGCTTGCACGCCTCGCTCTGTCAAGCAGTGACGCTGGGAACCAATACACAAGAGAGCCAACAGATGCTACTCGCCCTGGAGACAGCCAATCTCTTCCTGGTTCCCCTTGACGAAGAGCGACACTGGTATCGTTTGCACGGCCTGTTTCGCGATGTGCTCCAAGCCCGTCTGCGCACGCTGTTCCCGGAATGCATCCCCATCTTGCATCAACGCGCGGCCCATTGGTATGCGCAACAGGGAGATGCGCGCATGGCGATTATCCACGCGCTTACTGGTGCCGATTACGACTTCGCCGCCACTTTGATGGAGCAATCCGCAGAGCAGATGTGCTTCAATGGAGAGGGCACACAGTTAGATACCTGGATCAAGCGGCTGCCTGACGCGCTGCTGCTCACCCATGGTCGCCTCGCCCTCACAACTGTCTTACAGCTCTTATTTTCCACATTTAACGCTCCGAATGAGCAGTGGGAGCAGACGGTAAACAGGACGGAACAGACCATCGCGCGCCTGGATCCGCTTTTAGAAAGCCCGCACGCTGTTGCTCTCTCAGAATCAGAAGCCCGCTTGCTGCACAATCGCCTGGCCTTGTTGCGCAACTGGATAGCGGCCAGGGCTGCGCGTATGCAAGGGGATGAGGAGCAGAGGCGCCGCCTTGGCTCCCAGATGCAGGAATTAGCCAGAGACGATGACGTCGTGTGGAAAATGCTTCCGACCTTCAACCGCTTCGACACAGACAAGAATCAGGTTGCCATGCTTCCGCTACTCTCTGCGTTGAAGCAGCAGGCCGAGAGAGAGCAGCATCACTATGAAGCGGCCTGGCTGATGGTGATGCTCGCCTTAGCCTATCAGCAGGCAGGGCAACTGCACCAAACCTACCAGAATTATCGCGAGGCGTTACAGCGCTTGCAGCAGATGGGAAAGGCGCGGGCGCAGTTCGGGTACAGTCATCTTTACCTGGCTCAGATTCATTGGGTCTGGAACCAACTTGAAGAAGCACAGGCCCATATTGCTACGGCACAACAATTCGCTCAAACCTGGCACCATATAAATATGCAGATACAAGTATATTGCCAATCCATCCTCGTTCTCCTCGCACTGGGGAAACAGGCTGAAGCAGAACAGGCTCTGGCTGAAGCAGAGCAACTCTTCCAGCAGCATCAGTGGCAGCATCTTCGTACTCGGGTGATGACCGCACGGGCGCAGATCTGGCTAGCTCAGGGCAATCTCGTTGCTCTGGCCAATTGGGCTGCACAAAAAGAGATCGATCCACACCTTCTCAATCACATTAACGAACTAGAATACGCAGAATATCTGGCTCTGGTACGTGCCTATCTTGCCTTGCAGAAAACTATTGAAGCGCTGTCTTTGCTGACACTTCTGCTCGCCCTCGCAGAGCAGCACCAGAATATCTGGCACATTGTGCAGGTTCTCGTCCTCCAGGTGGTGGCGCTGTACGCTTCCGGTGAAGCCATTCAGGCCCAGCAGGTCGCGGCACACCTGCTCCAGTTGGCTGAGCCTGCAGATTACCTGCGTCTATATTTGGACGCAGGCGATCCCATGCGGCAGGTACTCCAGAGCATCCTGAACGCCGCGCACACCCTGTCCGAACGTGATGCTTCCCCGGCTCTCCTTGACTCAGTCAGAACTCTGCTGGCGGCATTTGGGCAGCAGACGAGCCAGGCCGCTCACATAGAGCAGCCATCCTCCTTGCCGCTTCAGGCAATTCATTACCCCCCGCTCTCACCGCTCACCGCACGCGAACAGGAGGTCTTGCATCTGTTGGCGCAGGGAACCACGAACCAAGAGATCGCCGATCGACTGGTTATTTCTTTTGCCACTGCGAAGAAGCACGTAGCCAATATTCTGAGCAAGCTGGGAGCCGAGAATAGAGTGCAGGCCATTGCCCGCGCGCGAGAGTACGCACTCCTTTAGCCTCCAACCATCCTCTGCTGTTCCTTTCCCTCAGGCAAAAAAGCCCCTTCGTAGTAGCCATCCGGCTACTACGAAGGGGCTTTTTTGCCTGAGGGAAATACTCCTCAATAGTAGCCGAAAAGCTACTGCGTATGGGTCCGGAAAACTGGTATCCTCTCTCTATGAGAAACACCTAAACGGAGGCTGGTACAACGATGCATTATCGCATTCGGATCAACGGACATCTTGGTCCATCCTGGCGGGAATGGTTTGAACTATTAGAGATTGTCGAGGAAGTTGCGGGAACCACCCTACTGTATGGGCAACTGGCCGATCAAGCAGCGCTGTATAGTGTGCTTCTCAAAATTCGCAATCTTGGCCTGACATTGCGCTCGCTTGAGACAAGTGAGGATGAAGAAGAAAGTAAATAAAGATGAGTACACCACAACGTATGATTATCGGCATCAGTGGAGCGACTGGCGTCATATATGGGGTGCGCTTGCTCCAGGTGCTCAAGCAGCAGGGCATCGAAACCCACTTGGTCGTCACCAAAGCGGGGGAAAGGACACGTGCCTATGAGACAGATCTCTCAATGCATCAGTTGCGGAGTCTGGCTGATGTCTGGTATCCCGTCACCGATGTGGGAGCGGCTATTTCCAGTGGCTCCTTCAAGACCATGGGTATGATCATTGCCCCATGTTCGATCCGCACGATGAGCGAGATTGCGCACGGGATCACCAGCAACCTGCTCACGCGTGCTGCCGATGTGGTCCTGAAAGAACGGCGCCGCCTGGTCTTGATGCTTCGCGAAACACCCCTCACGGCAGGTCACATCAAAAGCATGCTCACGGTCACAGAGAGCGGCGGCATCATTGCCCCACCAGTACCCGCTTTCTATATCCGGTCCCAGACCATCGAAGATCTGGTCGATCATACGGTCGGACGCGTACTGGATTTATTCGATATCGAGATGGAAGGTGTGCGGCGTTGGGGAGAAACAGCGGCATGTGAAGATGTAGCGGACCCAATCGGAAGCGCTTTTTAAGTTAGGAGATAAAGACAACGGCAAATTTCCCAGTCGGTTCTCTGCTCTTGCGACGTTATGCATGAGAAAATTTTGCCTGAATCTGTTGTTGAGGGAAGATAGCCTATGCGCTATTCTTCGTACAATCCGAGGATAATAAAATGAGTCAAATAAAGCAAAAGAATGTAAAAAGACATTTACGCTCTCTACGAGAGTACATAGAGGCCCTGCACAAAATCGGCGAAGTTGTCGAGGTTGAGCGCGAAGTCGATTGGAATCTAGAGATTGGCGCGATCACCCGCAGGGTCAATGAACTGGGAGCGCCCGCGCCACTCTTTATGAACATCAAAGGCATTGCCCCCGGCTTTCGCGTACTAGGAGCACCTGCGGGGATCAGTTCCGCGCCTGGACGCTACTTGAGCCGCATCGCTCTTTCACTGGGACTCTCCGCCATGGCCTCAGGCAGCGAGATCATTGAAGCTCTGGTTGAGGCGCGCAATGCGCAGGGCATTGCGCCGCGCATCGTCGCGTCGGGAGCATGCAAGGAACATATCGACCTGGGTGACGCCGTGGATTTACTGAAATTCCCCACTCCGTTCATTCACGAGGGCGATGGCGGCCGCTACATTGGGACCTATGGAACTATTGTGGCGCGGACGCCTGATGGAAGTTGGACGAACTGGTCGAATGCGCGTGTGATGCTGCTCGATGGCAAACGCATGACCGGCATTGTCAGTCCTTTTCAGCACCTGGGCGTGATTCATAAGCTGTGGAAAGAGCAAGGCAAAGACATGCCCTTCGCGCTTTGTTTGGGAGTCGAGCCAGCAATCTCATTTGTCTCGGGGATGCCCCTACCGAAGTTCATTAATGAATCCGATTATCTGGGTGGCTACCTGAGTGAAGCCATCGATGTCGTCGCCTGCGAAACAGTGAAGCTTGAGGTTCCAGCAACATCAGAGATCGTGATTGAGGGGTATCTCTCCGCGACAGAGACCACCGTGGAGGGTCCTATGGGCGAATACGCGGGCTATCTATGGCCGGACGCAGGTGAAATCCGACCAGTATATCATGTCACGGCGGTAACGCATCGCCATGAACCTATTTTGCCTGTTGTGGTCGCTGGTGAGCCGGTTGAGGAAGACCATACAGTCCAGGGCATCCCGAGCGCGGCAGAGACGTTGGTTCAATTGCGCCAGGCTGGCATTCCGGCAACTATGGCGTGGGTGACGCTTGAGGCTGCCAATCACTGGTTGGTAGTAACGTTGCCCAACACCTGGAAACAGCAAACAGGGCTTGACCGCAACGAACTCTTCAAGACTATTGGCGATACTATCTTCAAATCGAAATTTGGCGCGGTCATCCCGAAGGTGATCGTGCTCAATGATGACATTGATGCAAGCAATACCAACGAGGTCATATGGGGCTTTGCCACACGTGTGCGCCCGGTCTCTGGTGAACATTTCTTCAATCACGAGGCGACGAGTCCGTTAATCGCGTTTCTGACCACCAATGAAAAGTTTGCCTTTGATACGACCAAGGTGGTCTACGATGGTCTCGCTCCAGAGGAATGGGGAGAACATTTACCCAAACGTACATCCTTCAAACACAACTACTCCAGAGAATTGCAAGCGCACGTGTTACAGAACTGGGAAGCTTACGGATATAAAGCATAGTTCTCAAGGGGCCAGATAGATGAAAGCATCTTTCTCGCTCTGCCTGTGAATGGAGCGGCGCCCCATTCACGTCGGCTGCCTTACTCTTGGACTCGACTTTGCCACACCAGAATACCCACTGCTTCTACCAGGTCTCTTTGTACGCATTCTCTTCCTAGCCTGATAGGCGGTGGCACGCTTCACGAAAGGACGTTTCTTTCTAATGCCGAATGAAATGCCAACTGCTTTGCCAATACAGAAGGCAGGTAGGATCGATCCGCGCATCGCGTTACTGGCGCTGGGCATGTTTGCGCTGGGTACCGATGCCTTTGTCATTGCTGGCGTCTTACCTGTGATCGCGAAAGAGATGAACGTGACCGCAGGGCTGGCCGGGCAACTGGTCACGGTTTTCTCGCTCACCTATGGTCTGGGTTCACCCTTCCTGGCCGCTCTCGCCAGTCGTTGGCCGCGCAACCGCGTGTTGATTGGTTCCCTGGGCCTCTTTTGCCTCGCCAATGTGGGATCAGCCCTTGCGCCAACCTTTCCACTTCTCCTGCTCACACGTGTACTGGCTGGCTGTTTCGCCGCCACTTACGCGCCATTGGCCTATACCATTGGAACATCGCTGGCTCCGCCTGAAAAACGTGGGCAGGCGCTAGCCCTGGTAGTCATCGGCCTGACGGCCGCGACCGTCCTGGGTTCGCCGCTGGGGACCTGGATTGGGGAACATGCCGGTTGGCGGGTATCCTTTGGTTTGGTAGCACTACTGGCAGGTATAGCCTTTGTTGCCCTTTTGTTCTGTGGCTTGCCCAAAGTAATGGAATCTGAAGCGCTATCGTTGAAAGCACGCCTGGCACCCATTGCGGAGCCGCGTCTCTTGCTTGCGCTGATCCCAGCTCTTATGTGGAATATGGGCATCTACGCCATTTATACCTACATCGCGCCACTGCTCCAGCACAGCCTCTCGGTGACTGATATCAGCGGTTTGTTACTTGTCTTCGGCCTGGGAGTCATGGTGGGCAACTGGTCCGGCGGCGTGATCGCTGATCGCTATGGGCCCACGCGTCCCCTTGCTAGTAGCCTCGTGGTGCTTGCGCTAGTCTTTGCAACACTCTCGCTTTCGACGACCACTCTTCTTGGCGCGTTGATCGTTCTCTTCATCTGGGGTGTCGCGGGCTCTCTGGTGTTTATTCCTCAGCAGCACCGACTCCTCGGTCTGGCACCCAAACACGCGAATGTCGTCCTGGCACTCAATAACTCGACACTCTATCTGGGAATTGCTGGAGGAGCTGCTCTCGGCGGAGTGATTCTGCACACAGCTTCGGAAACCATGCTTGATTGGTTCGCGACAGGCTGCGCTCTACTGGCCTTCCTGGTGTTGTTCCTCAGTCTTCAGATAAATCGTCATTCACGCAAGCGTGAAGCGCCACCCACACCGCAAGTAGAGGAAACAGCAGTCGTTGCCTTGGCAAACGAAGAAATGTTTTAGCTAGGAGAAACAAAGAGGTTTCCCCTGGAAACAACCGCACTCTTGTCGCAAAGTTGCCGAGATCGTTGTGGCTGAGCTCGGTCTGTAGCAAACCTAAAAGAGAGCAAAGGATATCTGAATGCATCTAGGAATTATCGGATCTGGCCATATTGGGGCAACGGTAGGGAAGCTCTGGGCAAAGGCAGGACATTCTGTCCTGTTCAGTTCGCGCAATCCAGAGCAACTCGCCGAACTGGTGAAAGTCGCAGGCCCAAACACGCATGCGGGAAGCATCCAGGAGGCTACTGAATTTGGTGAGGTTGTATTACTCGCAGTACCCTGGGATGGTGTTGAAGAGGCTCTCGCAGCGGCGAAGCTTCGAAATGGTGCAATAGTGATCGACACGACCAATCAGTTCTCTGCCGGAAGCTTGCAAGTCTTTCCAGGAGGCATCAGCGCGCTTGAATTCAATGCGCGCCGCGCCAAAGGTGCCAGGGTCGTGAAAGCCTACAATACGCTGACCTCTGGCTTTCTGGCGAAAGTCGCTGGACGCAGCGGGCAACAGCGCGTCGCCATGCCCTACGCGGGTGAGGACGCCCAGGCCAAACAGGTCGTTGCACGTTTGATTTCTGAGAGTGGCTTTGACCCGTTTGATGTCGGCGGTTGGTCCGAGGCGCATTTCATCGAGCCACCACGTCGTCCAGGCGCCTTTTATGGCGAAGAGTGGCAGCTCGATACTGCACGCGCAGTATTAGGCCGGCTCACTGGATACCAGGAGAAAGAATAAAAGACGTATGTTCGGCTGTGTGGCAAAAAACGAAGAGGAACACCAAGGACGGAGCTTCGCCATTCTTCTGCGGTGCTTAGATGGCCACCCCGAACCGTTCTGCGATGAACGCCGCCTGCCCCACGCTGTCTCCTGTGCGCACTCTTCGCATCTGCCCTTTCCTCATCATATGTATGGCTTCTGATCCCAAACTCTTTTTTGATCAGCCAGGCAACGTGCTCGGTGATCCAGACATTGTCATGAAACCCAAAGGCTTCGGCTCCTTGCTTGAGCAAGCTTGGCAACTGAGCCCGTTGCTCCAGGCTCAATTTGGGATGAGGGTCAAAAATGGGGCCCTGTTCGCAACGCTTGGGTTCCATTGGCTGAAGGCTCCTTCTGAGACGCCGAGTGCCTCGACAATATCCTTTTGTTTCCAACTGATTTCATACAATTGCCAGGCACACAGCCGTTATCCTTCGCGGTAGTTGGCAGGAGGTGGGATGATCTTGCTCATCCCACCTCCTCTCGCCTCTTTGGTTGGCTTCTTTCGTCAGCTATGCTGACCTCAATTTGTCGCTTGCAGCGGCAGATGGATCGGCAAAGGCGAGCCGCCAACCCGGAGCGCTACGACGAGAAGGGACGTCTCAAGAAGCAAGGCCCCAAGAAGCTGCGGTGGAAGCAGAGCAAGCGCTACCAGGCCACCCGACGACGCAAGGCGAGCAAAGAGCGCAAGCTTGCGGCACACCGCAAGAGTTTACATGGGCGCAAAGTGCACGAGGTGCTTGCGCTGGGTGTAAATTTTGGAATTCCGTGGCTCTCCTGCGAATCTGGTGAATTGAGGCCATGCCCTCCTGGAGAGGCTTTCCTCAAGGAGCTCGGTCCAGCACCCGCTTACGGAGGGTCTGAAAATTGGCTCTTCCATATCCCAGCCTTTTGAGCAGTTTGAGACGGGTAATCTGGCCTTAGGTCTGTCCATTGCTCCAGGGGAGGATCAAGCCAGCCTCAACAGCCTCAATGTTTGATTTGATGCCTTTGACAAATGGATGAAGATCCTGAAGAGGACTTTGAGCTACCTTCGCCAACCAGGCATCAAGCTGGCCTCCTTGGCGAGTGCGCAGCATGAGCGCAAATTGCTGGACGAGTTGATAGGCCAAAGCCATTTCTTCATGGATCTGACAGACCTGCTCAAGACACTCTCGCTCCTTTTGAGTCAGTTGATCTGATGGACGAAGAAACAGAGAGGTCGCTTCGCGGGTGGAGAGAGGAAGAACCGTGTTTTCTTCTTTCCTGGCAGGAATGTGTTGCCATTTCTGTTCTTTGGGAAAGACGCGTAAGAGGATATGCCTCATTCCAGCATAGGAGCCCTGATAGCCTCTTTTTTTGCAGTTCTCGATGCAGTTGCACCATGTTGGAGCATCCTTCTGATCGACTCTGCTGGATGTAGGGCAGAAACGGATCGAGTTGGCTGCCCTGCTCACGTGCTTTCTGTTGAGGGAAGTGCCCCTCCTTCAACCAGCGCTGGACTGTCGCGTGGCCGATGCCAAGATGATCAGCTATGGCTTGATGAGAGAGCCCCTGATCTCGCAGAGCAATCACCTGTTCATAACGTGCCAACCGTTCTTCTTCCCTTACCACTCGCGCGGCTGCTCATTGGGGGTGACCTTGAGAGGCTGTTTGATGGGCAGCCCTGCCTTCTTCTGTTGATTGCCTTCTGGTGAAACGTTGGCAGCAGGCTTCCTACGAACAGCAAGAAGATGGCGAGTGAGCAGATTGGCAACAGTATCACCCAGATTGTTCAGCAAGTGAAAACGGTCGGCGATCTGAATGGCTCCTAGCGCCCCTTTACGCACTCCTTCCGCGTAGTTGCCACCGCGATCTCGGCTCACAATGAGCACTCCAGGATGGTTCCATAGCCAGTCTGCCAGGGTTTCTGCTTCCCGATCGGGCAAAAGCTCAATTGGTAGGTGACGCTCCAGGTCAATGAGGATGGTTCCATAGGTATGCCCTCGCTTCCACGACCAGTCATCAACTCCCAAGATCTGAGGCGTTGGATACTCTTTTTCAGGAGCAGCCTGGATGAGCCGAAGCAGGGTATCTGGGCTGCTCCTAAGGCCCATCCCTGCTATCAGACGCTTGCCCGCTTCCCTGCCGAGCGCGAAAGCAACCAGTGTGAAGACATCGGCGAGCCAGATGGTACGCCTCGCGTAGGGGGCAACCACACTGGACAATCGCTCAGTGAAGATCTGCCGCTCGCAAGCGAGATTGAGGCAGAAAAACCGGCGTACATGCAGTTCCAGTTTGACCGCCCAACCCATCCATGGCAAGTCAGCCACTTGCCTGGTGTAGTGAGAGTGGACATGCGCAGTCGGGGTCTGGCACACCGGGCAACACGCTTGGTCGACAATGGTTCTTACCACTATCAGGATGGCGTTCCCGGGCGATTCTACAGAGCTAAGAAGCAAACAGGTTGGATCGGGAAGAAGAGAGACAACTTTGCTTGTCATTGAGCGCTCCTTGTCGTCTTGTGCCATCCATCATCATCTACGGCAAGTGTCAATGGGAAAAGCGCTCAATGACAAGCAAACAATCAGTGTTATTCACCAGATTCGTGGGATAGCCATTCCGTGAGCGGGAATTTTGACAATTAGGTGAGCGGTCGGTTATATTGGGCAAGAGAGCATGCTATTGGTTTCTTACGTCTGGAGCAGTTTGTCATGATGGAACCGCCTATCCCGCTTACGGCCCTTTCAGAGGCCCAAAGAGCACAAGCCACTCAGCGCTTTACGATCATTCGTTTGGCTCTGGAGGATGGCGTCACCCAAACCCAGATTGCGTCTACTCACAACATCTCTGTGAGCACGGTACGCCGGTGGGTGAAGCGGTATCGTGAGAAGGGCCTCGCTGGTCTAGCTGACGCGAAGGTGCATTCTGACAAAGGAAAGTCGTGCCGCTTGCCTCCTGAGGCTATCACCCTGATTGAGGGACTGGCTCTCCAAACGGTTCTGTCAGAACTGAGATCATAGAAAAGCTTCTCAGACGAATAGAATGCTCGCCTCTCGCTCGTTAACTCATGAGGTTGCTTGTATCATTCACTGGAGAGCAGCTAGACGTTGGAGAAAAGCCTGCCGTTGTTCCAGGAGTGAGACCACTTCGCCCATGGTGCGACGAGGACGGATATAGTTGCGCAATTCGTCGAAGGCACAACAGAATCGCGCTGCTGATGTGAAGCTTCCGAAACCACGCATGGGATAGTATCGTTGTTTGATCCCACGATGGTCTTGCTCTAGCCGATTATTGAGGTATTTATTCGTCCGATGTATGACCTCACATCCCATCGTCTCGCGTATGGCACGGGGATAGGAAGCATGGCCATCCGTCGTGACCTGATCGGGAACAGAGCCGACCACAGTAACCGCCTGTTTGAAAAACGCCTGAGCTGATTCCATATTTCGCTTCTCGCTCAACATGGAATCAACGAGATTGCCCTCGTGGTCGATCGCTCGATACAAATAGCACCACTTCCCATGCACTTTGACGTAAGTCTCATCCACGTACCAGGATTTTCCGGCCTTCCCTTGCCGCTTGACGCGTCACTGATCTGTTATCAAAGGGGCAAACCGCGCTTCCCAGTCTCGGATGGCTTCGTGAGTGAACGAAAATCCACGCGCTAAAAACATCTCAGCAACGTCACGCAGGCTCAATTTGTAGCGCAGTCGCCACAAGACAGCCAGCAGGACGATATCAGTGGGGAATTCGAGATGGTTAAAGGGAGTGCCAGTTCGCTCATTGAACGGAGATTGACAGTGAGGGCAGAAGAACGTGGCATAGCCACATTTGGTTTTCTTTGATCTTTCCCTGGTCTCAGATGTGGCGCATTTGGGGCAGTTCATCGGTCAACGTTCCTCATTCCGTCAAAATAATAGCACCAGCATACCAGAAGTGTCACCCTCATGCCCAGATGGAGTTTGAGTTCTGACAGAACCCTCATGGCCGGATTCGGTACATGTTGAGTTTATCAGCCTGGCCCCCTTCAAACTTTGAGTGTGTTCGTGAGATTGAGATACCTCATCAGTGTACCTTTTCACCAAATCCAGCCATGAGCCTGAAGTGAGCCTGAATCTCTACAATGAAGCGGGTCGTTCCTCTTCGCCTGGAGGGGAGACCGCCCGCTTCGCTTCTCCAATTTTCTCCCGGCTCATTCCAAAATCCGCACAGCCTGATCAAATTCAGTCTGAATCCGCTCTCATACTTCGCACATGTACCGCTATCCTTCATTCTCTGCCGTCCGGTCGTAGAGCACATTTTTCCAAACAATGCCTGGTTGGAGAGTGAGTTCCATAATCAGCAGCCAGGGAATGCCCCGCAGGTCCGCGCCAGAGAAATCCGCGCCAGGAGCACAAAACTCCTCAGAGCGAATCCCCCTCAAGCAGGCTCCTTTGAGACAGGCTCCCGTCAGGTTCGTTCCGGTCAAGAGAGCACCGCTCAGATCAGCCTCGCTCAGATCAGCACCGCTCAGATCAGCCTTGTGCAGCTTGGCCCCGTGCAGATTGGCTCCATGTAGATTGGACCCGTGCAGATCGGCCCCACTCAGATCGGCCCCACTCAGATCGGCATTAGAGAGATTGGCCCCCCTCAGATGCAGATTGGCCCCGTGCAGATTGGCTCCACGTAGATTGGACCCGTGCAGATCGGCCCCACTCAGATCGGCCCCACTCAGATCGGCCCCACTCAGATTCGCCTCATGCAGGAGGCTGTATTGGAGCGTCGCACGATGTAGGATGGCCTCTTGCAGATCTGCTCCCTCAGCGGACGCGTTGCTCAGCGCGGCGTCTTCCAGATTGGCCCAGCGCAAATCGGCTTTGACAAGCCAAGCCCATCCCAGATTGGCGTTGTGCAGGTTGACCTTCCTCAGGTTTGCATTGTGCAACCTGACACCATAGAGGCTGGCCTCAGACAGATCAGCCCCGCTGAGATTGGCTTCGCTCAGATTGCTTCCATTCAAGAGAGCCCTGGACAGGTTGACACCGCTCCAGTTGACTCCGCTCAGGTTCGCTCGAATCAAAGCGATCTCATCCTGGCCGATCTGCGCGAGATCCATTTCACGCGGGTGGGTGTCGCTCAAGCGGGCGGGATGCACATCGGGAAGCAGCGCAGGAAACACCTCTCTTTCCCTCTTCTCGGTCATGGTATACTGCCTGAACATCTCCCGATATTCTGGATTGACTACCAGCGCCTGCAGAATCTGGCTAATCACCGTGTCCAGGCTTTCCCTGACCCCTTGCCCAGTCCGTGCGACTGCTTCATAAGCAGGAAACCGGTATGGGTTGAGGTATCGTTCCAGGATTGAAACAGGCAAGATGTCCGATTCCGGTAAATCTCTTTTGTTCCATTGTATGGCCAGAGGAAAGGTAGTGATGTCTTGCTTTTGATCGCGCAAATACTCTTGCAGTTCTTCCCAGATGGTGAAAATATTTTCCCGCAATCGAGAGGCTTGTGAGTCAACCACCAGAATAACGCCATCGGCTCCTGATAAAATACGGGTGCGCATGTGTTTGTAAAGGATCGAAGCAGGAGAAGCACAGAGTTGAAGACGAACCCGCAACCCGTGGATGTTTTTCTCTGGCGGCAAAAGGAGATCGAAAGAGAAAAGGCGCTCTATTTCTGTATCAATTACGGTAAAATCACTGATATCGCGCATGTGCATCATTTGATGGAGGTGAAGCAGGTTGGTTGACTTTCCACAATAACTCAAGCCGTAATAGGCTAGCTTGCATCTTATTTCGCGTCTTACGGGATCTATCACTGCCATTCGCTGTCTTCCTTACGATTGTTCCATAGTGAGCCTGAATCTCTACAATGAAGCGGGTCGTTCCTCTTCGCCTGGAGGGGAGACCGCCCGCTTCGCTTCTCCAATTTTCTCCCAGCTCATTCCAAAATCCGCACAGCCTGATCAAAATTCAGTCTCGTGCAGATTGGCTCCGCTCAACCTGGCCTTGCTCAGATCAGCCTTGTGCAGATCAGCCTTGCTCAGATTAGCTTCGTACAGATCGGCTCCGCTCAGATAAGCATTACTCAGATTGGCCTCACTCAGATTGGCTCCGCGCAGATTGGTATTGACGAGATTGGCCCCACTCAGATCAGCCCCATGCAGATTGGCTCCGCTCAGATCAGCCTCGCTCAGATCGGCTCCGTGCAGATTGGCCTTGCCTGACCTGGCCTTGCTCGACCTGACCCTGCTCAGATCGACCCAGTTCAGGTTGAGCTCGGGCATGTTGAGTTTGCTCAGCATCTCGATCCCTTCCAGATCAGCCTCGTGCAGATCGGCCTCACTCAGATCGACTCCACTCAGATCGACTCCACTCAGATCGACTCCACTCAGATCGACTCCACTCAGATCGACTCCACTCAGATCGACTCCACTCAGATCGACCCAGTCCAGATGGGTATATCTCAGGTTGAACTCGCGCAGATTGAGCTCGCGCAGATTAGTCCAGTCCAGAATGGTCCAGTCCAGATTGGCTCCGCGCAGACTGGCCCAGTCCAGCCAGGCCCCGCTCAGATCAGCCTTGTACAGATTGGCCCCGCTCAGATTAGCCTCGCTCAGATCGGCACTGCTCAGAGTTGCTCCGCGCAGATCAGCCCCGCTCAAATTCGGATTATGTGTTCGATCCTCCGCTCTCCACTGATTCCACAGTTCAATTCCTAGAGACTGTATGTAAAGGCTTCTCGAAGCCTTTCTTAGGGAACACCGAATAGCCTTCAGAGCCTATTGACGCTCACTTTACATACAGTCTCTAGTGTGAGCCATTCCAGGTCTTCCTGATTTGCCATCTAATACCCTCTTGCTTGCTTTTTATCACAACTATAGCAAGCACCCCGCGGAAAAGCAAGGTTCTGCAAGCTGTCAATCATTTTGCGGTTTGTGAGCAAGCGAAATTGTGACACAGCAAAGGCCAGGCCCTGACTCACAGAGACAAGGCCAGCGGTCCACAATGTTATCTCAACAAGGGGCAGGGTATCCAGCAATGTATGCAGCAGATGAGAAGCAATGAGCGGAGAACTTTGTTAATTGTCGAATAACTTTTTCAGTTTGACGCATAATTTGGTTCTTACGCAGCCTCGCTGGTTACTGATGTGGTATTACATCCTCAATGCGAGCATGATGGGTATCTCCTTCAGCCAAGCACCTGTAAGGTAAAGAGGCTTCTATCGCCATGAGGATTGCGCCCGAGCTTCGTCGTATATGCGAGAAGAAGGTCGAGGACCGTGCAGGACAGCTTGAATAAACTGCTCAGGAGGTCTGTACTGATGCACAGTGAGATAATGACGAAGCATGGAGGGCGCAGCGTAGACTACACCATCTAATCCAAGAACACGAAGCTCGTCAGAGCAAAGCTTCCCCTCCTCGTAACACTTTCCCCAATCTTGCGTGAATTCCTTCGCAGCTCCTTCACATAATTCGCAGATATGCCATCCTCGTGTGCGATTGACACGATAGTTCTCTTGCTCAAAGAGAGCCAGGTTGTCGAGAAAGATCTGGTCAGGCCACCCTGGGAAAGAAGTCTGAAACGGTTTTCCTCGGCCAAGCCAGCCAATGTTGAGCGTTGGCACTGTTGGGGGATCACTGCCACAGCTTCCCTGATGGTAGGTATAAGGACTGAGATCTAGAAAGTATGTCATACGAGACTCCTTTTTTCCTAAGCAGCAGGACGTAACCTCTCGTTGTTCTGGGTCCTGGTGATTGTTTTGGTTTCGGGATGCGAGAGCACGCGAAGTCGGAGCAGATCGAACTTTGCTCGACCGTACATGCTTCTTTTGATCAGCTTGAGTCGGTTGATGTGCCCCTCTAACGGGCCAGTATTCCAGGGCAATGTCAAGCCTGCCAGAACGGCTTCTTTGTCGTGTTGAATGCTCGTGACAAATGGTACAAAGGCTTCGAGCTGGCTCACCTGCACTGCTTCGAGCCAGGCATCAAGTTGTTCTCCCGTGCGCTCACACATCATGGAGAGAAACGTTTCGACCAGATGGTAGGCTGTCTTCGCCCGAGTGCTTTCCTGCAGAAGGATGTTCAGCTGCCCTTGTTGGTACAGCCTCTTACGATGGTGGATAAATCAGCCGTCTCTCCTACTGGATTGACAATCCTCCGTGACCCTGGTTATCCTTCCTGAGTACTCTTCCCATTCACCTCATTTCAAGCAGAGAGGATCCTGATGACCACTTATGTGTTTTTGTTCCTGCTCGTGTCCTTCCTCACGCTCTGCCTGTTCGGGCTTTGGTCTCTCTGCTGGACCCATCATGGTCCTGCCCAGTCGAGAGCAGTTGGCAAGCTATGTCCCAAGCTCCATCGTCTCCTCAAGCCCCGTTCCCCACACGATTGTTCCTCCTGTCGTGGTGCCTCACATTTGGCCAGATCTACGCCAATGAGCTCAAACATCGATGTAGCCACACTGGAGACAAGTGGCATCTTGATGAGGTGTTTCTGACCATCAATGGGAAGCGAAGCTCTCTTTGGCGAGCGGTCGATCAATATGGCACCGTGCTTGATATCCTGGTTCAAAGCAAGAGAAATAAAAAAGCTGCCAAGAAGTTCTTTCGCAAACTGCTCAAAGGTCTTCAATATGTGCCAGTGTGATCATCACCGACAAACTGGCCAGTTACTCTGCAGCCAAGAGGGAGATCATGCCCCGTGTCGAGCACCGGCAGCACAAAGGCCTCAACAATCGAGCTGAGAATTCCCATCAACCGACACGACAACGAGAACGCAGCATGCGCCGCTTCAAATCCCCTGGTCATGCTCAACGCTTTCTCTCTGCCTTTGGACCCATCTCAGACCACTTTCGACCACGACGACATCGGCTTCATGCGTCAGCATCTCGTGCGCTCATGCGGGAGCAATTTCAGACATGGAACGACATCACCAGCATGCAGCAAGCTGCGTAGCAAACGCAATTCCCCTTACCTTGCACTTCTTTTTCTCTTCATGGGCCCTTTTTCAGAAAAACGTTTTGCTCTGATCAATAAGTTGACAATACCATTCCTTGCCTCCCAGATCTGGACCGTCTGATCTTCGGAGATCGAGACGATACGCGTCCCATCGGGGGACCAGGCGATTGCCCAAACCGCTGATTTGTGGCCCCGGTAGACCAGGACCGCTTCGCCAGATGAGGCCTTCCAGACCTGGACGGTGTGATCCGCGCTGGCGGAGGCGATGCGCGTTCCATCAGGGGACCAGGCAACTCCATTGACAAAACCATGATGCCCTCGATAGATGAGGTGAGGAGACCCACCATGCGATCCCTCCTCCAACAACAGCCAAGGCTGCTCCTCTGGCAATCCCTTCCAAGAACAGCGCGCCGAGAGAAACGTGGGTGGCGCGATCCCGCCTGTTTCCCTTCTGTTGGAGTCGGCTTACTCCACTATCTCTACATGTGCTCCAATAGTTTTCATAAGCCCTTCTATATCGTATATCTCATTTCCAAATGTGATGGGGGCTTTCCTTTGTTTTGAGCGAATAATCCATATACTCCTATTCGAACCTGAATAGCCGTGTTGATGAAAGCGAAACCGTCTCACCAATTCGATTTCATTCCAGTGCAATGCCTGCACCAACCTCCCCTTTATGTACACAAAACCGTCCGTATAGACGTACACACGCCATTTTCGTTGGAAAAATGCCATAAGAAGGGCGAACGAAAAAACAACAAGGACAATCACAATAGCAAGAATGCCCTGTGGTGAACGGAGTCCACCAGCGGCAATGACTGGTCCAATAAGAGCTATAACCACCAGTACGGCACAGCCTGCAAAGGTATTGAAGTTGGTTCCATATTGCTCCTGCGGCTCGCCAAGTTGATACGTCTTCCCCAATTGGAATACCTCCTCCGGAAAAGGAGGCTTCATGAATTCATATGGTTCCATTAATGACTCCCTAACGCGCGCTCACTTTACTCCTGTTTTATCACCTGAAACGTTTGAGGTGCATACTTTTTTGCATCCTTGATCAATTCCTGACGCGTTTGCTCATTCAAAAACCCATCCAGCGGCAGCATATGGGAAAAGCGGCTCATCTGGACAGCCAGCAAGGCCCACCCTTGAATAACAGGGACCTGTTGTCTAAGACCGTCCTCAACGGAAAGCCCGAAAACAGCAGGCCGATAAAAAATGAAACCCTCAACCCGCTTAGCGGGCTGATAAAAACGCGTAAAGTACGCGCTATTTCCACCATACCAGTCTTTGCTTAGCTCTTTGATATTGTCCCAGGAAGTGTGGTTCTGCGCCATCTTTCGTGAAGGATGAGCTTATGAGACCTATTCTCTCTTTCGCTCTCCGCTTCCCAAGCAGATCAAGATCTCTCAAATGATTTCTTGATGAGATTGTTGCACGGAAGATGACTGAGATCCTTATTTCCTTATCGTAAGAAACCCAATCTTATTTCCATCAGCCTCAGTGAACCAGAGATTGCCATCCGGCCCCATCACCAGAACCACTGGATGACTCTTGGCGGTGGGAAGAGCGAACTCGCTGATAGTTCCGCTCGTCGTAATGCGCCCAATCTTGTTGCTGTAAAACTCGATAAACCAGAGGGCGCCATCCGACGCAGGAACTATCCCTGTTGGTTCGCTGTCCACGGTCGGGACGGAGAACTCAGTCATGCTTCCAGTGGCGCTGATGCGCCCAATTTTGTTCCTATCACCCGTGAACCAGATATTGCCATCTGGTCCGTTGACTATCGTTGCGATAAAGGGCGGCACCTGGGAAGTGGGCAGATGAAACTCAGTAATGGTTCCGGCAGGAGAGATGCGGCCAATTGTACCAGTGCCCTCTTCCGTAAACCACAGATTGCCATCGCTCCCCCGGCACAGTTTTTCAGGAGCAGCGGAAGGTGGCAGGGGAAACTCCGTAAGCGCCCCGTCAGGGGTCATACGTCCAATGCGGTCCGTCCTGGTCTCTGCAAACCACAGGTTGCCGTCTGATCCCACGATAAGCGAACCTGAATAGCTGTCGGCCGAGAGGATGGGAAACTCGGTTATGCTTCCAACAGGGGTAATACGGCCAATCTTGTTGCCTGCAACATCGATAAACCAAAGGTTGTGATTAGGACCAATGATCAGGTCGGTAGGACCAGGGTATGGTTTAGTGGGGTCAGGAATCGGGGTCTGAAGAGGAAACTCGGTGAGCATCCCCTGGGAGGTGATGCGCCCGATTTTATTCCCTTGAGTCTCGGCGAACCAGAGATTGCCATCTGGCCCCGTCAAAAGAGATGCTGGTTTGCTCGCAGGAGTTGGGAGAGAGAATTCAGTGATGGTTCCATCAATGGTGATGCGCCCGATTTTATTCCCATCAACCTCCATGAACCAGAGATTGCCGTCTGGCCCGGTGGTAAGAGACAGAGGGTGACTCTTGGCCGTAGGAAGAGAGAACTCGTGAATGGCTGCAGGAGAGGAGTGAATGTCTCCTTTTGAAGCGTCTCCGCACCCTACCAAAAGAAATAATAGCCCCAAGAAGGAGAGCGTTTGCCAGATGTTTCTTTTCATATAATGGACCTCTCTTTTGCAAAAACAGGAAAAGAGCATATAGACAGCAACATTATCGGAATTTCCGAGCAGAACACAGCCCTTTTCAGTACATACATTCGTTAGACGAGAGAACTGGGGTAGCTCACTCCGCTGACCAGACCTGGACAGTGGTATCGCGGCTCCCAGAGACAAGCGTTGAGCCATCAGGCGACCAGGCGACAGCAAAGACAAAATCGGAATGTCCACGGTAGGTGAAGACATCTCCCCCATCAAGAGCATTCCATACCTGCACCGTTTTGTCCCAACAGCTTGAAGCAAGACGTTTCCCATTGGGAGACCAGGCAACTTGAGACACCATATCTGTTTGTCGACGATAGGTCAGAACCTGCTTCCCTGTGCTGACGTTCCAGATATGCACTCCTCCCACTGAGCTAGCGGCGAGTTGTGTTCCATCGGGGGACCAGGCGACGCTGGAGACTGAGGCAGCAGGCCCTTTATAGGCAGCAATCTGGCTCCGCGTCATCACATCCCATATCTGAACCAATTCGTCTCCGCCTGAGGCAAGGCGTTTCCCATCAGGGGACCAGGCCAGGGAAAAGGCAATTGTCCGCCCAATCGTGGCAAGGCGTTCTCCATTCGTCGCGTCCCAGATCTGGATGGTCGTATCCTCTGAAGCAAAAGCGATCTTGCTGCCATCGGGAGACCAGACCACCGTGGTCATCACACCAGCCAGGACTGGAAAGCGAGAGCGCATATGGCCATTCCTTGCCTCCCAGATCTGGACCGTCAGATCTTCGGAGATCGAGGCGATACGCGTCCCATCGGGAGACCAGGCGATTGCCCGAACCTCTGACTTGTGGTCGCGGTAGACCAGGACCACTTCGCCAGACGAGGCCTTCCAGACCTGGATGGTGCGATCCGCGCTGGCGGAGGCGATGCGCGTTCCATCAGGGGACCAGGCGACTCCATGAACAAAACCATGATGCCCTCGATAGATGAGGCGAGGATGAGGTGAGGAGACCCACCATGTGATCCCTCCTCCAACAACAGCCAAGGCTGCCCCTCCGGCAATCCCTCCAAGAACAGCGCGCCGAGAGAGACGTGGGTGGTGCGATCCCGTCTGTTTCCCTTCTGTTGGGAAGCCATGAGTGGGAGATGAAAATGTGTGCTGATTTTCAATCATAATAAATCCTTCGTGCTTGTTATCATCAGAGATTCCTTTATGGACAGGACCGCTTCTACTTTTCCAGCCGTATACGCTTGTATATTACTAAACAGCACTTTTATGAGACTACAATCTTTGCAGTACTACCCTCTCTTGAAGCCGTTTAAAAATTCCCTGCTGACCCGCCGCCAAAATTGTCTCGCCCGTCCCCATAGCGTATCTGCTGGTCTCCCGATGAGGTCTGAGGGACTACCGGGCGTCCCCCTAATCCAAGGAGTCGCCTGATGAAACCAACAATGGACCCGAGAATGACGAGAGCTACGACTATACCTAGCAGGATCAGCACCGCTCCCCCGCTCCCGGAACTCGTGCTAGAAGTGTGGCTTTGGAGCGAGCTTTCCAGCGATTGAATGGCTGCAAGCGTCGCTGAAGTGAAATGATTGCCAGCAGCCGCATTTTTGAAAGCCTGTCCAGCAGTGGTATATTGCGCATTGGTCAACGGAACCTGGGAACCCCCCACTACGGTGAAGTAGCGATGCACGACATCGATGGCGATCACGATCAACCGTTTACTGGTCAGATGAGCGCTGATCGTGCGCTGCACAAAATCAGACGCGGTTCCGCTGAACGTGCTGGTCGTATAGACATCGAGCGGGTAGGCCAGTCTTGAGCCCTCACTCATCACCTGCTGGACATTCAGTACTTCTACCGGATCGCTGATGCGCACGGTATCAGCCTGTACAGGGAGCGAGACCGCAAAGAACAGACAACAGGCGGCGATAAGAGCGAGCAAGCTCAAGCTCAGGGGACGAGGCTGCCAGCGAAGCTGTTTTTTCATCGTGATGTTCTCCTGGTGTGAGATGTGGACCATAGAAAACGGCTCTGGCAGAAGCGAGAGCGTGACTATCAGGGATGATACGAGAAGCGTCCACTACACGTTATGAAACACACTCTCCAGCTTCTGCCATGATGCCTCCATTAATGAGCTAGCCAGACCTGCGCGGTATGATCGGCGCTGGCTGAAGCAATATACTGGCCATCAGGCGACCAGCTCAGCGAGTACACATAGTCGTGGTGGCCGCTATATGTGAATACATTGCCCCCAGTGGTCGCGTCCCAGATGTGTACGGTTTTGTCATAGCTGGCAGAGGCAATGCGCTTGCCATCGGGAGACCAGGCAACACTGCTCACACTCGCCTTGTGCCCCTGATAGGTAAAGATCATTTTGCCAGTGCTGGCATCCCAGACCTGAGCGGTCTGATCAACACCGCCCGAAGCAATGGATTTCCCATCAGGCGACCAGGCAACCGTGTAGACCTTGTCGGTATGTCCCTTATAGGTAAGGAGCGTTTGGCCGCTTGCGGCATCCCAGACCTGTACGGTATCATCAAAGCTCCCGGAGACTATTTTCTTTCCATCGGGCGACCAGGCAACGCTACTCACCGTGTCATGATGTCCCTGATAGGTGAGCACATGCGCGCCGGTCATAGCATTCCAGATCTGTACGGTCTTGTCATAGCTGGCAGAAGCAATGTATTTCCCGTCAGGCGACCAGGCAAGGGAAAGAATCACATCCTGATGCCCTTTATAGGTGGTGATTCTCTGCTTGCCAGCGACTTGAATGACATCCACCTCATGGCTATTTCCGCCGGCTGCGATATATTTCCCGTCAGGCGACCAGGCAACCGCATTCATGACGGTATAACCGGTATAGGTCATCTGGTTTTTCCCGGTCACAGCATCCCAAACCTGCGCCGAATCGTCGCCAAGTCCGCCTGCGGAGACGATGTGTTTGCCATCATGGGACCAGGCAACTTGCCAGACCACGGATGAATGTCCTGTGTAGCTATAGGGATTGATATGGAGTGGCTCAATAGTCGGAATAGGAGCCTGGGTAACATTACCAGCGTGCGTCCCAAGACGCGGCAAGACCAGGAAAAAGAAACCCCCTCCAAGAAGAGCCAGCAGGACAAGCGCGCTTATACTTCCAATAAGCCAGGGAGACCGACGTTGCGGTGCCTGAAGATTTTGGCGGTTGTCATATAGCTGCGGGCTCCCCACAGGAGAAGGTGGCGGAGCATATGCCGCGTTATAGGGTTTTCCACAATTGTTGCAGAATGCTTCATGGGCTGCGAGGGCTGTCCCACATGCAGAACAGACGTGCCTGTCGACTTGATACATACAACTATCCTTTCATAATGCTGTTCTTACGGCAACAACGCCTCTTCTTTTCGTCCTTAAAAGGGCCATTCAGGCAAAACATGCTGGGGTTGCCCAGCCTGTCGGCGAAGGTACGCCGCCTCTCCTAATACATAGGCTGTCTGGTGCCAAATGATCGAGGAGAGCCACCAGGCTTTCGGCCGGTTCGCCAGGAAGCGCTCCAGCCAGGGGGCACTCTGTTCTCCTATTACCCCTGTCTCCAAAACCTGACGAAAGTGTTGTGCTGATACCCACTCGTCTAAATCCTCGTCTCGCAACGCGTCAACAGTCAGCCGGGTACGCTGCTCAACATCCGTCCGATACAAACGCAGAGCGGGCAGGTTGATGCGAAGGTTGAAGGCGCGACATGCTTCCGCGCCCATGAACATGCCAATGTCATGTCGCTCAACCCCCAGGCGGTCAAACCAGCCATCCTGTTCAAACACCTGGTATGTATTTTGTTGCAGCATGGTCGCTGCAACATCTTCCCAGCGTGCACTATGCCAGAGCAGCCAGGCCAACGAATGTTGATTCTCACCGGGGGCATAGCGCAATTGCTCGTCGCTTTGCGCAGCCAGAATCAACTCATTACCCATCGCGAGCGCCACGTCATACTGCAACAGGAAGAAAGTTCGTGTATCCATCGATTTCTTTCACCTATCGCAATGGTGGGCGTCTCACATCCTGGAAAGGATCACCTCTCCGCCAACGCCACCATTCAGTTGTGATGTCCATAGTATGCCTGAGAAAGAGGCCATGGTGAGATAGCAGAGAGGTATCATAAGAGGGGCAAAGAGGTATCACTCTCTGAACAACGAGCAAAAGCCAGATTCGCCGCCAGAAAAACGCTTCGCTTACGTATCTTCAAGAAGCGCAAGAGATTGTGTTAGAATAGTAGAAAGATTTTACCAGGTTCATTGCCAATAGGAATAAAAAAAGAAGTAGTGTCACCATGAGCGACAAGCAGAAGACGCCCTCGTCCACCAAAAAGAGCGCCGGACAGCATCTCAGAGAAGAGCGGGAGATGCGCGGCTGGTCCCAACAGTACGTTGCCGAGCAACTTGGAGCTGACCGTTACTACCTCAGCAGATGGGAAAATGGCAAGATGCTGCCCAGCCCCTACTACCGAGAGAAGCTCTGTGCGCTTTTTGGCAAAAACGCCAGGGAACTGGGCCTCCTTTCCCAGGAAACGCCGCTGGAAATGGATACGCTGGAGCCTGAGAGTATTGCTCTTGGAAGTAGTGACGATCCTGCCATTCCACCTCCACCGGATGAATCTCGTGCACTGATTGGGCGCCAAACGCTCCTTTCTCTCCTGAAAAGCCGCTTGTGCTCGAATACACCCTCAATGGTTCTTGCGCTCTATGGGCTACCGGGCGTGGGAAAGACGGCTCTGGCGATTGCATTGGCTCACGATACAGAGATGCGAGCCTACTTCCACGACGGAATTCTCTGGGCTGGAGCAGGCAAGAACCCAGATGTCATAGGGATTTTGCGGCGCTGGAGCACGCTGCTTGGTATTTCAGCCACCGAAGCCTCGAGGCTCACCACACGCGAAGCATGGGCGCAGGCGGTCCGCACCTCCATAGGTTCAGGTCGGATATTGCTGATCATGGATGATATCTGGACCCTTGAAGCGTTCGCCTCCCTCAAAGTAGGCGGGAATTCCTGTGTTTACCTGGTCACCACCCGCTTTCCCCAGCTCGCCTGGCACACCGCGGCCAACAACGCTTTCCTCGTCAGCGAATTGGATACATCTCACAGTATCACTCTCCTGGAACGCCTGGCGCCTCTGGCTATTCAACAAGAGCCAGCTGCGGCGGCGGAAATTGCGCGCCTGGTCGGTGGGTTGCCGTTGGCGCTCCTGCTCACGGGCAATTTTCTGCGCGTGCAAACATACAATGGGCAACAGCGTCGCATACGCCAGGCCATCGAGCGCCTGCGCTCAGTAGAAATGCGTCTGCACCTTCAGGAACCCCAGGCTTTCGCTGAACGCTCCCCCAGCATGACAGATACCCCCGCGATCTCACTGCATACCCTGATCGCGATCAGCGATCAGCAAGTAGAGCAAGAGGCTCGCGAGGCTCTCTATACCCTCTCAGTCTTTCCAGCCAAACCAAATACATTCAGTGAAGCTGCCGCCCTGGCTGTATGCCAGAGACCTGCCGAAGTGCTCGATACGCTATGTGACGCAGGATTACTGGAGAGTTATGCGCCTGACCGCTACGCGCTCCATCAGACCATCGCCGATTATGCTAGTCTCCAGAGAAGGGATGCTGCCTCTGTCGAACGTTTCGCGAACTTTATGGCAGAGTATGTAAACCTCTCTGAGAAGGACTATCAGCGTCTGGAACAGGAAAGCAGCAATATTCAGGCAGCCTTGCGTCTGGCCAGCGAACACAATCATCCGGGTGCGCTGATCGCCGCAGGTAACGCCTTTGCCTATTTTCTCTTTATCCGTGGATCATACACCGAGGCAGTAGACCTGTTGGAGCATGTGTGTCAGGCTGCAACCGCTATGCAGAACCAGCAAAGCTTAGCAACTGCCCTCTATCAACTGGGAGACATTACCATCAACATGGGAGAATATGCTCGGGCATATGACTACCTGCAACGCGGCCTCACGCTAACGTCTGAACTCGACGCCCCCGCACTTCGAAGCTGCTTCTTACGTGTTCTCGGTATCTGTGCCTCCTCTCAAGGCGATTATGCCCAAGCTGAGTCTCACCTTCAGGAAGCTTTAGCTCTTGCGCGGCAAGGCAAGGACGACGAACTCATGAGCCTCGTACTCAGAAGTATGGGCGGAATTGCCAATGATCAGGGAAAGTTCGCCCAGGCCGAGGAGTATTTGCAAGAAGGGCTTGTCCTGGCACGTCGGGTAGGAAAACCAGATCACACCTGTGCGCTGCTCATCAACCTCGGCCAGATAGCACTCACACGAGCCCATTATGCACAGGCAGAAAAGATAATTAAAGAAGGCCTGGACCTCGCCATACAGATTGGTTTTCGCGCTGGAATGTGCCTGTTCCAGCAACACCTGGGGATAGCGGCCATGGAACAGGGAAAATATGCGCTGGCCCGCGAGCCATTTGAACAGTCACTTGCGCTGGCCCGCCGTCTTGAGAATCGCGAATATCAGGTCTCAACGCTGGCGAATTTGGGGCTTCTTTTCCTGAAACAGAGCGATTACATCCAGGCAGAGGCATATCTGGCGGAGGGATTACGCATCGCGCGTATACTGGGGAACCCATGGGCGCTTGCAGGCACACTCAATGAGTGGGGAAAACTCTGTCTGGAACAGGGAAAAGTCGCAGACGCTGCCGCAGCCTTTATCGAAATGTATCAACTGAGTGCCCAGAACTCCCAGGAATGCGAGGCGCTTGCCCTGTATGGACAGGCTCGTGTTGCCCACATCCAGGGAGATATGCAAAAGGCCCACCAATTAGGACAGGCCAGTCTCGTTCTTCTCCAAGGCATGGAACACTACCAAGTTCCTGAAATAGAGCAGTGGCTGGCGACGGTAGTACCAATGTAGCGTATGGCATCTTCACTGCCAGGAAGAATTAACGATACTCTGTCAGAGTTAATTGGAAAGGTGGGGAGTGCAGAGGGGTGCCAGCCCCTCTGCGTCTTAATTCTCTGCCGCCGCTGGCGGCATGAAACCTTTTCCATGAAGTCAGAGACCTGGCTCACCGAGCAGATCGCTGAGATCAAAAGCTGGTTGTGGCATGCCGAGGTCGATCAAGCCATTAAGCGGTTACAGAGTTGGCAAGAGAAAGGGGAAGGCAAGGCCTTGAAAGCGGCTGTGACCTATCTACAGGAACAACGGAACTGGATCGGCTCCTATGAAGCGTGTAGGCAAGCTGGTTATCCGGTGGGCAGCGGCATTATTGAGCGAGTGGTGTTCCTGGTCATTAATCGGCGCATGAAACGGCGAGGGATGCGATGGAAACGAGATAATGCCACAGCGCTGGTGGCTTTGCGAGCTGCCTTTCTCAATGCCGATCGGCAGCCACTCGGAGCGTTCCCCAAAGTACGAGCAGCAATGCCAGAATACCAGCACCGGCACTAATCAGCGTATAGATCTGTAATTTATGTGAGGACACCCCATCTATCTCCGCCCATGCTGGATCGCTTGGCATATAGCGGATCGGAACCATCTGTCCTTCGCTCGTAGTAAGGTAGGGGGAATCGGCATCGCATCCGTCAATTTTGGCTGCTTGAATATCCCCTGTCTCCGTTGTGAATTGAACAGTAATATAGTTGGCGTGCCAAGAGTCCCTTAAGCGAGAACTGCACGCCATTGTTCCTTGCTTCATAACGATGCCTTGAGCTACGATGCTCTGGCTTATAAACTGTATTTCACGTGAATTAGCGATAAGCATGAAAAATGATGCAATTCCCAACAGAATAGCCATGATCCAAATAGTGATTGTATTACTTTTTCTCCTGGTTGCTTGTTTCTTCTGGAGAGTTTTGCGCTGATCACCCAACGATTGATCGATTTCTTGCGTGTCCATATGTCTTTTCCTTGCTATCTCTTGGTTATAAGCCTGATTCTTACCCACATCTTTTTGGAGCGTCTTCAGAAGCCAATCGCTATGGATGTGTTTGTGAAACGCCCAACAAGAGATTTGGCCTCTGGTGCTGTTCCACAAAACCCGATTGTAAGATGTGGGTAAGAATCAGGGTTATAAGTGGGGGATTGTTGCAATAATAACCTTGAATAAGGCATCTTTTTGCCACAATAAAACGCAGTGTTGCGTTGAATCACGAAACGAGAGCAATGTCTTCCTGCTCGTCGCATCCCAGCAACGAGCTCTCTGGAACAGTTATCCGGGCAGCTGAATAGCAGAGAGCTTTTTATCCGCTGAGCAAATATAAAGCACTCCATCAACTACCACTGGCGTGCTGTCAATCCGACTTCCTATGTCGTATACCCACTTTACATGGCCAGAAATGGCATCAAGCGCGTAGAGATTATGATTGTAGCAACCAATATAAACTATGCCATCAGCCACTGTCGGGTCGGATAAAGTGCTACTGTCTGTCTGAGTGCTCCAAAGCAAGTTGCCAGAAGGAGCATCCAGTGCATAGACAATACCTTTATTTGAGCACAAGTAGACAACACCGTTGGCTACTGTTGGTGTGGATCGACCGATGCCATCATCGATTGTCGAGTGGTAGACCCACTTTTTGCTGCCTGTAATAGCGTCGAGCGCGTACACATTATGGTTCTCAGAGCCAACATAAACCGTGCCATTGGCCACCATTGGCGTGTAAACCTGATCTCCGGCTTTGTAGAACCACTTCATCACGCCAGAAACAGCATCTAACGCATACAGATTATGATCCTCAGAACCGACATACACCAGGCCGTTCGCTACCTTTGGTGAGGATGGAACGATCTCCCTTCCTGCCTTGAATGTCCATTTTAGCTGACCAGAGGCAGCATCGAGCGCATACAAATGGTGACCCTCCGCACCAGTATAGACCAGACCATTGGCTACGGTAGGTGTCGAGCTAGTTGTTCCTATCTCCCCTCCTGCCTTGAACGTCCATTTTAGCTGACCAGAGGCAGCATCGAGCGCACAGAAAGAACGATCCGCGCCAGTATAGACCAGACCATTGGCTACGACTGGAGAGGCTTGCATTGCCAAAAATCCCCCCACGTGATAAGCCCATTTTATCTGGCCGGAGATGGCGTCAAGCGCATACAACTTCTGATCAGAGGACTCAATATAAACGATGCCGTTCGCTACTGCTGGTGCAGCAAAACCATTCCCTATATTACGAACCCATTTCCTGCTTGCTCCAGAAACCCTTTTCACGGACGATTGGAAATGCTGTGAACCTGTCTGTTTCCATACGATGCCACCGCCAATTCCAATGGCTGCTATGCCACTAACCGCTATACCGGCGAGGAGGGTACGACGGGAAATGCGATGAGGGCTGGATTTGGCTGTTTTTATTGCTGGCTTGCTCAATCTTTTGCTCCTTGTAAATGTTTCTCCAAGTTGATACTTTCTCCCAAGCTGGAATGCTTCTTCCGGAAGAGACGGTTTTGTATATTCGGGTGTTGTCATCATAGACTCCTTTTATGGATAAGGCTGTTTCTGCTTTTCCAACATCTCAGGGTAGTCTTTTGCAAACGAAAAATGGTCCGACCAGGAGTTGAGATTCTTCAACTACCTCAACTCCTGGTACTATCTGTCTGAGGTAAGAGTCACGTCATACTGCAACAGGAAGAAAGTTTGTGTATCCATTGGTTTCTTCCACCTATCACGATGGTAAGTGAGCCACATACGGGAAAGGATCACCTTCCCACCAGCACGCACCATCCTTTTGCGATGTTCATAGTATGCCTGAGGAAGAGATTATGAGGAGATAGCGAAGAGGTATCACCAGGGTAGCAAAAGGGTGTCATTTCTCTGAACGATGAGCAAAAGACAGATCCATCCACCAGAAAGGGTGTTAGTCTACGTATCTTCCCACGAGACGCTCATGTAGGGTTACACCACCCAGGAGGAAAAAGAGTAGAATAGAGATGGAGGCTTCGATCTAGAAATCGCGCGCAAATTGTGCCTATGAGCCAGACCACGAGGCTGATCCGGGTGAGTGCAGGAACCACCCATTGTTGCGCTGGCGAGAAGACTGTTTTTGGCCAGCAGCACGCAGAAGAGAATCTTTGTTTCTCCTCACCCATTTCGAAGGCTCCTTTTTGAAGAGAGAGGAGAACAGGAGCATTGAGATGGAGATCATCTATACAAATTGTGCAGGTCTGGATGTACACAAGAAGACCGTGAAAGCCTGTCTCTTGACACAAACGTCTAATGACGGTTGTGTTGCAAGAAATGAGAGCGAGAGAAGCACGCAAAGGTATTTCCATCTTGCTGAGTTTAGGCCACTGCCCCAAACAGCCTAGCGATGAACGCTGCTTGACTGAGGCTATCTCCTTTGTCCACCTTTGGCACTTGTCCTTTTCTCAGCATGTGCATCACCTCGTATCCCTGTAGCGTTCTCCACGCGGTCTCGAACGAAAAGAAGCCCATGCCTGGCTTGACCAGGCGTTTGATGAACCGATGATCCTGTTCGACCAGATTATTGGGATATTTGTTCTGCCGGAGTTCACACGAAGCCGGAACAGCCCTTGCTGCATTCAGTTCATTGAGCGCTTTCGGGTAGGCAGCGTTTTTGTCTACCGTGATCATGCGGGGGATGCTTGTGTGGGAAGCATTCAAAGCCTTCCCCAAAAAGCGCTTGGCGGCTTGCGTATCACGAGTAGTGCTCAGATGAAACTCGAGCGTATTCCCCTGGAAGTCCACCGCGCGATACAAGTACATCCAGACGCCCTTGACGTTCACATACGTCTCGTCAACGCGCCAAGAATCGCTCGTGGTCTTCAGATGAGGACGGCAGCGCTTCTTCAACTCGGGAGCGTAGCGCTGGACCCAGCGGTAGATGGTGGTATGATCCACCTGCAGACCCCGCTCGCGCATCATCAGGGAGTCACGCTCTTTTGAAAAGTCTGCGCATCTCATTTGCAACAAGCTTTTTCAAAAGAGCGTGACTCCTTGACCTGGTGGAAGGGCAAAAATGATCAGATGGAGAAAAAACGAGCTTACTGGAGCAGATCGCGCTGGTCAGTATCTGGGGAGTGTCCGGCAACCATCGGGAGCCAAGCCGACCAGAGCGAAAGGTTTGACCCGCCAGGGGGAAGCAAGAGAAAAAACAAAAGCGAAGCGCCAGTTTTTTGGCACTTCACTTCTCAAACCGTCACGCTACTCTTGCTGTGGCGATTCGCCACGCTGCCCTTGCCGTGCTGGCGTCAGACCGAGTTGCTCCCGCAATCCCAGAGCATCGTAGTAGCTGTGCTGGGTGACAATCTCGTTGTTGCTGATGCGATACACATCGCAGCAGCGCAGTTCGATTTTGCGGTTTGTTGGCTGAATGTTGCCTTTCAGGGTGTGCAGAACGCCGCTATGCGTCCCGCGACTGATGAACTCAACAGCGGCTTGATCGTTGGTCGCGACGACATTCGTGATCTCGTTCGAGCTTTCAGGAAAAGCGATACTCCAATTGAGGAGGCATTGCTTAAAGCCTTCCTTCCCCCGACATATATGGCCAGTTGAAGCGTTCAACGCTTCGCAGTTTTCAGAGACAAGCATGCTTATTTTATCGAGCCAATCCGCGTCAGTTTGATGGGCATTGTACAGGCTATAGAGGGTACGTACAAGGGTGGCTGCATCATGAATAACCATAGGTGGTGATCCTTTCTGTGGTGACACTGATCATCGTCCAATGCCTCCTTGCCTCTCCAGAAAACAGACTCTGGTTATCCCCACCATCTAGTATAAAAGTTCCTGGCAAACCCAGCACTGTTCCTCTTGTAAAGTACGGTGAGCGTTTAGGCAGGAATTCCGGTTTAGTGGCTACACGCTCTGCTGGTTCATCCAGGGTGGGCTAGCCCACCCTGGATGAACCAGCAGAGCGTGTAGGAGCACAAGCCTCCAAGCCACAATTGCGCCAGATTCGCGCAGGGCGATAAACCGCAGTGATGCCGAAACAGAAACCGTATTTTACACCTCTCACATCTGTCTGAACAGGGGTCCTGGTAATCAAGAAGCTTTCTGCGCAAGGTGCGAATGCAACGAGGGGAGTGGATGGAAAAAGAGAGCAAACATCCATCAGGAAATCAAGGAGCCTCGTTGACACCCTGGCAAAAGAGCGCCAAATCACAATTGAGCACGCTTGTTGAAGGAACACATTCTCCATTTACGCGAGAGTGTCCCTGTTGCAATCTTTCTGCGCAGGGTCATCGCCAAATAGCGTGACTCGCTGATCATCTCTTCCAGATCGCGGTAGCTTAAAGCGTACCTTGAGCAGCATTGCGGAGCCGAGCAAACCTATATCTTAGGTGAAAAGCCCCAAAAGCGTCTCCGGCTGAGCCAGGAAGCTCGTAATATTGTCCTGAATCATTTTCAGCAGCTTCCTCTTCAGCCCTCACCCGTCTTCCGCGGATGGGAAAAATGGCTAAAAGGTTCTTCCCCATATCTTCCAGTCACTTTCGATGCTACGTGTGCGGCGGACAAAAGGGAGATTACATTTCTGAATGCCATCCACCCCCTGCCCCAGCAAGCAGCTCGAACCTTCGGAAAAAACGAAGTGCTCTATACTGCTTTTTCAGTGATTGATCCTTCCTTTCCTTCGGGAATGCATCACTTTGGCATCTGGCTTTGGCAAAAGGTTGGCATCCGCGATGAGGTCGTCTTTCAGCCGATTTGTAATACTCAAGCCATAACAGATCATTTTCTCGAGGTACTCGAACACGGCTTGCCCATCCAATCAGGAGAAATACAATTACCCGATCAGGCCGTCTTTGACCAGCTCGACGTCAATCACCAGAGCCTATGGAGCAAAGTGTGATTTTACCCCCATGTAGGCCGCTTTTGTGAAGCATATCCTGGCCCCATTTCACGCTCCCAAGCCGGTTGAGGGCTATCAGGTATCAATGTGTTGTGAAGCATCTTTTGGCCGTGAGTCCGCATTGTGCAGCATATCGTGGCCGTGCGTCATCACATTGCCTTATCATCGGCTTTAGCGCTCTTGCCGCGAATATTCACGGCCACGATATGCTGCACAGGCCATCAAATAGTTCACATATTCGCGCGGCATGGCTGGTAAATAAGGTGAAGAGCGAGCAGGTTTTTAGGGTCTTGGTCACTTTCGGTGGAAAAACACAACAAAAGATCACGGCAGAAGCCACCCAAGCCCTTTCTTTTCAACTGTTGATGAGCTTTTCCACCGAAAATGAACAAGAGCCGGTTTTTAGGTCAAGAGTGAGCAATCAGCGTGAAGCCTGAGCACCAGTATCCATGTTTGCTGGAGAAACTTCTCTTCACCTCATTTCTTCGACGAGCGTTTTGTAAATTGTCCGCTTTCTAGCTCTAAGCTCGTACCACGGCGATGAGATAAACCAGGTATGTGGTAACAAGCAGGCCACCAATCATACGAGGAATCTTTCCATGCCAGATCAGAGAAAGGCTCAGCAGTCGAACGCCGACCAGCAGATGTCGTTTCGCAACCGCTGATCATCCAGGACCAGTTCGCGGATCGCGTCTGGGAGCTGGTCACGCTGCCATCGGCACTCGAGCCGCCCGGAGTTCTCACCCTCGCCTTCAGGAGCGGCTGCACGCGCCGCCTTGATGGCGTAGGCCGCAGCACCGAGCTCGTGTGCGGCAACATGCGCCACCACCGCCGCCTGGCCGGCGGCATATGCAGCGTGCCGAGCGGCTCCGCTCAACTCTCTTGCCGCAGCCATGGCATGGCCACCCGCCGCGCGGGACTGAGACATCCTGATCTCGCCTCGCGCCCATGCCCGAGCCTGAGCGATTGCTTGGCGAGGCCGCAGGTCTGAAGGTTGCGCCGACTCGAACAGGTGCAGGACGTGTTCCGCACACGTTGCGGCCCACAGGGCGAGCAGCTGATGGTCGTCGTCTGTGAGCGTCCCCCCGCGGCGGATGGTGATGAAGCGAGGGTCGCGGTCTTTCGGAAGGATCATGGCTACACCCCTTTCAAATTATCAAAAAAGAAGAGGACTGGGGCTGGACGCCGATATGAGATTTGACCTTGCTCATGTCCTCACCAACATTGACATCAGCTCCGATCCAAACTGGCCGGGCTTTTTCTGGATCACGTCTCTACTGTACGACACTGATGCAAGAAGAGAGGGTAGAAAGAAAGAAAGGCGCGTGCGTATGGACAGGAATAGATCTGAGCCTGCTCAATATGCTTGGAGTTCTGTGAGAGAACGAGGAGTGTATCACAAAAAGCCTCAAGTTCGGACTTGAGAGTTTTACATGAAGCTTGGCATCGCTTGACGCACTATCGAGTCGCGGCTTCGGCTGCTGGAATGAGCGTTGGGTCCCCCTTTTTATTTACAACATTTCCTCCTGATACCCTAGATATGGAGTGGCTTCTCAAGTGGCGAGTGGTTGTGTTGCTCACTCTTGGCGCTGATTGCTCACTCTTGACCCAAAAACCGGGTCTTGGTCACTTTCGGTGGAAAAACTCAGCAAAAGATCACGGCAGAAGCCACCCAAGCTCTCTCTTTTCAATTGATGATGAGCTTTTCCACCGAAAATGAACAAGAGCCCAAAAACCTGCTCGCTCTTCACCTTATTTACCAATGGCTTCCTACGCGGAACGTCCGCGCTAACTCAAAATGGCTCTGTGAAGCATATGTTGGCAGCAGGTAGGCCCACTTTTGCGCCAGAAGCATCTGGATGAGATGCACAGCTCTCCAAAGCTGTATTTTCATTAAGTACGCTTCAGGTAAGTCTAGAACTGGCCTGAGCCACTATTCAGACGCAAATGTGGTTTGTGAAGCATATCGTGCTGATGCGCCTGTGAAGCATATCATGGACAAGTTTTGCCACATTATGCTTCAACGTTCAATTGGAACAGAAAGTTGGAATAGGGACATAACCCAAAAAGGGGTAACGCATCGAAGCCTCAAAACAGTGCGCTTGATTACGGAACGACCAACCCTCCGTCAACAGGCAGTGTAACGCCAGTGACATAAGACGCCTCGTCTGAACATAACCAGAGGGCTGCTTGTGCCACTTCTTCAGGCTCAGCCATTCGTCCCATAGGTATTGCACCCGTGAGATAGTGTTCGACCTGTGGATCGGCTACGAGCCATCGCTCCATCATGCTCGTTAATGTAGGACCAGGAGCAATGGCATTGATGCGAATATGCTTTTGCGCATACTCCAGTGCTGCTACTTTCGTGAGCCCAATGACCCCATGTTTGCTCGCGATATAGGCACCGTTTCCTACACCCCCAACTAATCCCCCGACGGAACTCGTATTTACAATCGCTCCCCCTCCACCCGCAAGCATGGCTGGGATCTCATATTTCATGGAAAGGAACACACCTCTAAGGTTGATTGCCTGCACATGGTCAAATTCCTCCTCAGTGATCGAGATCAATGGCTTCGCAATGCCAATGCCAGCATTGTTGAAAGCAATATCGAGCCGTCCGTAGGTCTCAATCGCTTTTCTGACTAAGGTCTCAAGAGAAGTTGCTTCAGCAACATTGGTTCGTACGGCCATCGCCTCACCTCCATCAGCCTTAATCTCCGCTACGATGCTGACGATGTCCTCTTTACTGCGCGCTGCCAGCACGACAGTGGCACCTTCTCTGGCGAAGAGACGTGCCGCAGTTGCCCCAATCCCTCGACTCGCACCAGTGATGATAGCGACTTTCCCCTCCAAACGGCGACACCTGTGTTGTTTCGTTTCACTTGTATTCAGTCTCATCATTATATTTGTATATTAATCCTTTTAGAGCTTTTTTTTGCCTATCTTTTACGTCTTTTCTTCACTGCTCCAATGGGTAAGAGAAGCTCGTCTCCTCAGGCTTCTTCTCCGATTTCTTTGGTTCTCTCCGCAGCTATGGATCTGGATGATTCATAGCTTCTCGATCTTTCATAGATCCTCTCCGTGTTCTGCGTTCCCTTTCTTCACCCTGCCTTTTGCAGGGTCACGGGAACACCATTTAAAATAGCAGTGCCAGAAAGCGGATCAACGTTTGCTTCGTCGGTGAGTACATTCGCGTTGACGCCAGCATGCCTGGTGGCAATCTGCATCTGTATACCAGGGAGATGATGTCCCCACCCATGCGGCAGGCTTACTACTCCTGGCATGATCGCATCGGTTACTTCAATCGGGACAAGAACGCTTCCAGCTCTTGTTGTGAGAGAGGCGATCTCACCGTCAACGAACCCAAGGCGTGTAGCATCAATGGGATGGATATGGAGCAGACAGCGCTCCTTCCCTTTTGTAAGCATCTGGAGATTGTGCATCCAGGAGTTATTAGAGCGCAGGTCGCGTCGCCCGATCAACACTATCTGCCCATTTGCTTTTTCCACATCTTCTAATGAGGCTTGCAGCCGCTTGACATCTTGTACAAGAAGCTGGGGAGCCAGTTCGATCTTGCCGGATGGGGTGCGCAACACCTCAGGGAGGCGTGGCTGCAATGGGCCAAGGTCAATACCATGAGGACGCTTCTCCAGGGCAGCAAGGCTCAAACCTGCGCTCTGGGTGTCAAAGCCATCACCGTAGGGGCCGCTTCTCAGCAGAAAATCGAGCATGCGTTCCGGGCCGCGTCGTGGGGTGAGTGCCTCCAGAATTTCATTTACCGCGCGCCCGTGCAGAGGTGAGCCAGATGTCGCGACTTCGCGTTGGACCATCGCTGTAATAGCCAAATCATCAAGCATATGACTGTCGCGCTGACGGCCTTGACCACTCAAAAGATCCGCCAGACGCAGCAAAACTTCCCACTCCTCTAGCATCCCAGGTTCCCATTCGAGAACGGGCGGTGAGTAATGCGCCACGTTCTGGATAGCCACCTGGTAATCAACGACGGCATAGTGCGAGCGAGCTAGTGCAGACAGTGGCGGAAGAATGACATTGGCATACCGTGTGGTCTCATTGCGATACAAATCAAAGCTCACCATGTATTCCAGCGTGCCAAGCGCCCGTTGGATATGTTGACTGCTGGGGATGCTGAGCGCAGGATTGCCAGCCAGCGTAATCAAGGCCTTGATCTGTCCCTCACCGGGCGTCTCTATTTCCTCCGCCAAACAGGCAACTGGCAACTCTCCGAACACCTCAGGTAACTTCTGAACGCGGCTTTTCCAGCGACCAATCCGCACCCCTTTTCCGCTGCCTGACTGACCCTGCGTGTTGCGTGCTCCCGCTGCGGCTCTGGGAAACATGGCTCCGCCTTCCCTGTCAAGATTGCCCGTCAGAATATTGAGCACATCGATCAACCAACTAGCAAGCGTCCCAAACTCCTGGGTACAGGTTCCCATACGGCCATAGACGACGGCACGGGGCGCTGTGACCAGGGCGCGCGCCAGCGCACGTATGGCCTCTACAGGAATACCACAGAGGGAGGCGACTTTTTCAGGGGTAAAAGGTAGGGCCAGTTGACGAATATGCTCCAGATCATTAAGGTATTCAGTGAGTCTCCCTGGAGCCACCCGCTCTTCAGCAAACAAGATGTGGATGAGTGCAAACAGGAAATGGGCATCACATCCAGGGCGAATAAAGTGATGCTCGTCGGCCTCTTGTGCTGTGTGGGTTCGATAGGGGTCAATCACGACCACTTTGCCTCCCCGTTGACGTAATCGACGCAGGCGGCCCCGCATATCAGGGGCGGTCATAAGGCTTCCATTGGAAACCAGCGGATTTGCGCCGAGTATGAGCAGGTAGTCAGTGCGTTCCACATCGGGAACCGGGATCGAAAGAGGCGTCCCAAACATCAGACCCGCTGCCACCCACTTTGGCATTCCATCAACCGTTGCAGAGCTGAAAATCTGACGAGAACCAAGAGCCTGATAGAACAGAGGCAAATAGAGCAGACTAGAGAGATTGTGGAGATTTGGATTGCCCACATAGAGGGCGATCGCGTCGCGCCCATGCTGTTGAATGAGAGGAGCAAGGCCGTGTTCAATCTCGGTAAAGGCCTCATCCCAGCTCACCGCCATCCATTGATCACCTTTGCGTAGCATTGGTTCGCGAATGCGGTCAGGGTCGGTATTCAGTTCTTTGAGGCTCGCTGCTTTGGGGCAGAGGTAGCCGCGACTCAAGACATCGTTCGCGTCCCCTCGGATGGAGAGAATCTCTCGTTCGCGAGTGACCACTTCTAACCCACAACTCGCTTCGCAAAGCGGGCAAGTGGTGTAGCTCGTTTTTATTGCTGTCACGCATAGCTCCTTTCCCTATGAAGATACAGATGCACCATCTTCTCTTTTGTATGTGCCCCATGCTTGACCAGGGATAGCGTACAGGGGAAATCCTGTGCTGTCTGGCAGCTTTCGGACAAAATGGATCAGGCGATCATGTCCGAAAATAGCGAGTCTTTCTCATCTTTTTCGGATAGAATACAGCTATGGAAACATCCACTCTCTACACTGATTTTGATCTGTGCTACCGCGCTATCTGTAGCCGTGATACTCGTTTCGATGGCCTCTTTTTTGTGGCTGTCACCACCACAGGGATTTACTGCCGACCAATTTGCCCGGCGAACATACCGCTTGCATCGCATATCCGCTTCTATCCCTGCGCTGCGGCGGCAGAAGCAGCGGGGTTTCGTGCCTGTCGGCGTTGCCATCCTGAAGCAAGTCCCGGTTCGCCGGAATGGAACGTACGTGCTGACCTGGTTGCTCGCGCACTCCGTCTCATTGCTGATGGGGTGGTCGATACCGAGGGAGTTGGTGGACTGGCGCAGCGGCTTGCCGTGAGTCCGCGCCACCTTCACCGGGAACTGATTGCGAAAGTTGGTGTTGGTCCACTGGCACTGGCACGGACCCGTCGGGCACAAACTGCCCGCTTACTCATCGACCAGACTGATCTCTCTTTCGCAACCATTGCCTTCACCGCTGGTTTTGCCAGCTTGAGACAATTCAACGAGACCATGCTCACTGCCTTTGGCTTTCCCCCCTCAAAGTTGCGTCGCCGTGCACTTCCGGTAAGCCAAGGGGAAGGAAAGCTGACCCTTCGCTTGCAATATCGCCCCCCGTTGGATGCGGAAGCACTCTTCTGTTATCTTGGACAACGGGCGATTGCGGGAGTAGAAGAAATCAGTGATGGATGCTATCGACGAACGATCGTCCTCCCTCATTCTCGTGGAATCATTGCATTGGAGCCAGCGAAGAAAACCAGCGAGGTCTTGCTCCACCTCCAGCTCTCTGATCTGAGTGACCTGAGTATGCTGGTACAACGCTGTCGACACCTCTTTGATCTGAATGCAGTTCCAACCGCCATCGCCGATGTTTTGAGCGCCGACCCGCTTCTGGCTCCCCTGGTGACTGCTCACCTGGGTCTGCGGGTTCCAGGCACCACCGATGGATTTGAGCTCGCAGTGCGGGCGATTCTGGGGCAGCAAGTATCTGTAGCAGGCGCACAGACGCTGACCGGGCGGCTGGTAGCGGCTCTTGGCACCCCGCTCGAACAGTCGCAAGGAACGCTCTCTTCTTTCTTTCCCTCCCCACAAACCCTGGCACAAGCAGATCTGCAAGGATTGGGGCTTGCGCCCGCTCGCCAGAACGCTTTGCAAGCGCTCGCTCAGGCTGTGGCGTCAGGCAATCTTGTCTTGGACCAGAGCATGGAACGAGAGGAAATCAGGTCATATCTGCTCCAGCTTCCTGGCGTTGGCCCCTGGACTGCGTCCTATATTGCCATGCGCGCACTCGGCGATCCTGATGCCTTCTCGGCGACGGACCCGGGTGTGCGACGAGCGCTTGAACTGCAAGGACTTTCTCCGCATGTGCGAGAGATCGAGCGCCGGGCTGAGGCATGGCGTCCCTGGCGAGCATATGCGACCTATCATTTATGGACGAGTTTGGCAGCCGTTCAGCCTATAAAGGGAGTCACGGTGTTTTGGAGACCTTCTGCGCAGCAAGAACGCAACATGAGGGTTGGATGGTAAAGGAAAGCCGACCCCCATCTGGTAGACGAGGTGATGCCTGATTAACCCGTTCACACAGGATGACTAGGTCTCGGTTGAGCGCCCGGTCATTGAATGGGCGCAGTTCAGCCTGTACCATCGTGGAGTTCTGTGTGATGGTGCCAGGAAGCTGAAAAAACGGCAGCAGACGTTTCCAGGTGGCATGCGCATAGGATGGCGGAAAATACTGATCACGCACCCACATCGCCAGATTCGCCATGGCCACCTTACACACGGTCATAATCTGATCCTTTCGGTTGTCGAGCTCGTACATCGTTCGCGCCTGCTCCTTCAGGTCTTCTAATGCACGAAGGACCTCACATTGCTCTTTGCAGTAGCGTTCTTGTTTGCGGAACTCCGCGTTACACTGTTCATAGGCGTGCCACTCTTTGGCGCGGAGCTGTTCTAACTCGGCATCTGCGATGGCTTTGCGCTCCTTGACCTCTCGTCGCAGCACGTGATTGGCTACCCCTTGCTCTTCCAGCGTGCGTTGATATGCCCAGAGTTCCTGATACGACTCTTTGCTACGGCTCGCTAAGATTTGCCTCAGCCGCTCCCGTCGGCGGCTCGCCAGAGCCTCGCGCTTACCCGCGCTCTGGGCCCACTGCTTGAGGCGGACGATCCGCTGTTCCAGACGGGTTCGTCGTTTCGTCACCTCCGAATTCTCCACGGCAATCTTGGCAAAGCCGTGATTGGTATCCAGTCCAAGCGGTCGCAGATAGTCCTTGATGACATTTTCCTGGGCAGGCCAGCGGTGAATGTAGGTCTGGGCGAGTTCCACTGCATCAATCGTCGGTATCGCTTCAGTCGTCACAATGGGAATCAACTTGGCCGTGGTTGCTTTGGCCGGGGCAGCTGTGGCCTTCCACCCTTCGCGCCACCAGGCTTGCTCCTCCAGGGATAAATCGCCGTCCCAGCGTCGCGGATACTCCGTCTTCTCTGGATCGGGCCGGGTCTCGACTTTTCGGCGCAGGTCACGGATAAGTGCCACCTGTAAACGCAAGGGATCATCGGGATGCTTTTCACGGGGGAGGGTAATGCGCGCCGGAGCGACTTCCCGGATGACCTGCCCGTGGGTGTCCATGCTCAGCGGCTCAAAGGGACCGACATCAGAGAACGAGGACAGATCGCGATACTGGTTGGTTTGCAGGATCGTGACCACGATGCGTCCTTCCGCGTGCAACCGCGCCAGGAATTCGGTCGCCATGCCCTCCCGATCCACAATCATGCGGGCGACATGGCTCGTTTGCACCTGCTGCTCATAGCGCTCCAGGAGCGCGGGGACGCCGGCGGTGAGATGCTGATCTCCTCGATGCGTTGTCACGAAGAGGGGATGGCCCTGCTCATCGTGGAGCAAAAGGAGCGCTCGGCATCCCAGGACGACACTCAGGCGTCCAACCAGCCCACGTGGGAGCAGAACGTCGCTGTAGACCGGCTTGCGGTGGCCGTCGACGTAGCAGGTCAATGCCTGAAGACAGTGCGGGCGTTCGGCTTCTGCTGCGGCTTCCGTCGGATGCCAGAGGTGCGTGGCCCAGGAGCCGAGCATCTCGGTGATGCGTTCGGCACCATCGGCACGGGCAACTTGCGACAAAAACGCTTCGGTATAGCGATAGCCATAGGCGCGCGTTCTCCCGGTGAGCAACGCCAGGCTATCAGCGGTATAGCCACGCAGATCCCAGGTGCGCTGGAGTCCGACTGCTCCCAGAAACAGGAGGGTGAGCACCAGACGTCGGCGCACCGCTGGACTCCCTGCCATAGGAAGGCAGGGAGAATCGGGAGCAGGTGGCAGCGCCTGTTCCAACGGCGTGAGGAGGCCGGTCTCGGTGGCTGCTGCCAGGAGCAGCAAGCCACCAGCCTGTTCGTGATGTCCTGAGGCAATCATGAGGCCTGTTTTTGGCGTTTTTTCTCGTGGCGGTGCCTGGCGGCTCAGGCCGTGAGCGGCACGCACGCGGTTGAGTTGACTGACACTCACGGAGAGCCCAAAGCGTTCAGCCACCAGGCGTTGGACCTCGCTGCTTGCGGCGGTACGGTGGTTCTGGCAATAGTCCAACATCCACGTCAGAACTTCCCCACGAAGCTTCGTGGGGTATCCGTGGCGCCGCTCAGCCAAGGCCTGCTCCCCTTCACGCTCGACTCGCTTGAGCAGCCGATAGACCGTCGTGCGATGCATCGGAACAGGGAGAGTTCGGCGTGCTTCTGTGGCGGTCATTCCCTGCTCCATCTGCCGAACAATCTCTCGCCTAGCTGCTTGGCGTTGGTCTGGTGCCACCGCGCATGGGAGGGGCATCACCTCCATCATCTTCCCTCCGACTTTCCTGTTGCCGTAGCGAATATGTGGTCCGTGCTGGCGGCACGCTACAGGTCTGAAAACCGTATGTGTGGGAAATATGCTCACCATCAGTCACGCCCGAAGGAACACCGGCGCCGCACGAATGAACATGCCCCCTGGTCAGTCATTCCTCCGATCGACTTGCTACTCGGAGGCAAAGTCCATATCAAGGATGTTCTCTGCGTCGGTAAACACCTGATCCTCGGAGGGTGTCTGCATCTCGGCACCAATGAGCAGATGCCTATGGCGAGTAGCGGAGAAGACCATACACCAGTCCGTGCCATCCGCGTTTGACCCCGTTTTGGTTCCATTTGCCCCTGGATAGCTCTGCAAAAATGGCATCATCTAAAATTGGTGCCCAATTGGCTCTACAGGCCGAAAGTTGCTTATGACATATCCTAAATATGTTGTTAGCAAAAAGAGGGGGTTCTGGGGCACTTGTCGCGGCATCGCTTCGTGTGATTTTTCGTACGGTTTATACTTCTGCAACTTACATCTCACATCCTGGACCTCCCTCTACTAGACGCGTAATGTAAGCTTCATTCCTTCAGCAGCGTATCTCCCCTCTCGAACCGACGAATCTTCTTCGTTGTCCAGTTCGAGAGGGCTTCTCTCTTCTCTCCTACAAACAATATTCAATACCCTGAACAGCACACTTCGAGCTTTCTTGAATATCCACTTACCTGGCGAAGCTCCTGTCCAATAAATGCGCCACATCGTCCCAGAGCACCTCGAAGCTTGGAGCGCCTAGTTCAGCCCCGATCAATATCCGGTTATTGCGCACCGCTTCAAAGACGATGCAATAGCCAGCTCCACTCCCAGAGCCAGTCTTGATTCCTATCATCCCCTGGTAGCTTGTGAGCATTTGATTCGTGTTAGACCAATCGTAACGATGGTTATATTGGGTTGGCGGGATATGATATTCCGTCTGACTCACGATGGTGGCAGGAGAGTCAAACAACATTGATCAGAAATAACACGAAGAAGACAAAAAACGACTTGCTGCCGAGATATGGGTAATAAATTTGAATCGCTGCCAGGACATGATTCAGAAAGCCTCTTAACTCATCAGTGTAAAGCGGCCTCTAGCGTCAAGCTACTGCCACGATATGAGTAAGAGCGAGTGTCATAATTTCCATAAAATCGCAGCCAGGATTACCGGACTTCTCAAAAAGCGTCACGGCATGACCAGCTCGTGCAAGATAGGCGGCGGCTGAGAGGCCCGAGAGGCCGCCGCCAACAATGATCACAGGAGGTTGCGTATGTGTATGTGTCGTCATCAAGATGTCCATTTCTCGTTGTGTTCTGTCTGACCGTGCGGCCAGACACTCATTTCATTCAAACCGTATCGAGAGCGGCAGAGAACCATTGCTCTCATCCTCGTGCGAGGGCCATCTGCGTTCTCTTGCTTCACCCCCCTTACACATGAGTCGAAACAGGCGACCTGTTTGTGACAAAGGCTGAGGGTTTCCCGCCAGGGAAGTTGGTTTGTCCGAAAGGTCTTGTTCGTTCTCAACCTTTCTTCCCTCAAGAGAGGACCATCGTGCGCCATTTCGGCGCGCGATGGTCGCGGTGGGTCCCTTCGTTGTGGATCCCAAGCACTCCCAGCGCGCCAGGCTTCATTCTGGCTGGTTTACCGTGCCAGGTCCGACCTCAAAGGGGCTGGAAACCCCTTCATACGCCAGATGAAGGATCATCCCCGCCGCCGCATGATCGAGATTATGACAGTGATCCATCCATATCCCCGGATTATCGGCACGAAAAGCGACTTCATAGCGTTCTCCCGGAGCGACGTTGAGCGTATCAACCCACCAGGGACTTCCTGTGACCGGTCGTCCATTGTAGCTCAGCACCAGCATATGGTGTCCATGCAGATGCATGGGATGATCCATCCAGCTTCGGTTGACAAAGCTCACTTTGACCAGATCTCCTTCATGCACCATCAGCATCGGCGTATTGGGAAACACTTCCCCGTTGATGGGCCACACCGATTCCATTTTGCCATCATAAAAGCCAATCATGTCATCAAGGATCAACGTAAATTCCTTGTCAAAGTGACTTGACAGATCAAATGGCGTCTTCAGCGGGCTCCCATACGTAGCTGGATTGAAGACGGGACCATCTGCCAGCGCAGGGGCGTTCCCTGTCCCGTCTCGGCTCAGGAGTAATCCCACTTTCGAACTCTTTTGCAGCCAATCGAGCGACACTGCCGTATCTGGCATCGTAAATTGAATATCATACCGCCCGCCAGCGGCGACCAGAAGCCGTTGCCTGGTCAGTTCTGTAGGAGCATGCAGATCCGTCCCATCGATAGCAATCACTTTAAAGGAGGTGCCAGAGAGGACAAAATTGATCGGGAGGTTATCGGTATTGATCAGGCGTAAGCGAACAGGAGTCCCCGGCTGTACGGCCAGCCGTTTTAACGTATCGAACGTATCAAATGCCTGCTGAGAGCTTCCCTCCTTTGTTAGCCAGCTATGAGCAAGAACCGGGATATCCTTTCCGGTGAACGAATCGTCTCGTGGGAGCACGATCAACGCGCCAAACAGCCCCTTCTCTACTGCTTCTAAAGAATCTTGATGCGAATGATACCAATAGGTTCCTGGCTGGTCCTTTACCACAAAACGATAGGTAAAGCTCTCTCCCGGCTGAACAGCATTTTGTGTGACCCCAGCAACGCCGTCTTCTGCATTTGGGACATCCAGCCCATGCCAGTGTAGTGTAACTCCTGCATGGGAAAGCCTGTTGATCAGTTTGACTTCCACCAGATCTCCCTGGTGAACCCGCAATTCTGGCCCTGGGAGCTGTCCATTAAAGATCCAGGCATTGACCGTCGCTCCAGAACGTAAGCGCATCTCCGCCTCCTGCGCAACGAGGGTAAAACGCTCATTCGGCTCCCCGCTCTGCGGTCCGACAAGGCTGGTCACAGAAACGTCATTTTGCTGACTATGTTGCATATTGTGACCTGTCATATCGCCCGTCATATTGTCCATCATATTGCCTGTCATCGGGATGCGATCAGGAAGACGACTCGCTTGAGCGGACCAGGAAAACCAGCCGGTCAGGCAGAGAGTTACTACCGCGAGAACAATCACAATGCGTAATGGAAGGTGCCACCATCTCACCCGCGTTTCTGCCAATTGAGGTGTCTTCCTCCCATTGGAGAAGAGAGGTAGCTTCTTTCCAAAGGTAGACCAGAACCAAAGAACAACACAAAAGAGCGCAAACAAGATCAGGAGAAGAGGCAAAGACGAAGGGTCGGTGTATATAAGCGTAAGGTAGGTATCGAGCACAACACCAACGACCGTTATCAGAGTTGGTACCAACAAAGCCGGTGCCGCAGCATCTTGTTTGGCAGGTGACGCTCCATCTTGCGGGAGGTTACGCGACATTCTGCGCAAGAACGGAAACGAGAAAAGGAGAACGGAGAGAGCCGGCAGAACCAGCAATGGGAGGTCCAGAAGCATTCTCTCCTGAGCAAAAATCCAGCCAAAGAGGACCCATTTCGCAACAACAGCCCCCAACTTTATCAGCACAAGCAGTTCAGACAATCCCAACCAGAACAAACTTCTCCGTATTCCCAGCCGTTGCCTCTTCGACGACGCCTGTCTGGGAAGAAGAAAAACCTGAAATCCAGCAATGATCCATACGAGAAGCAGTAGAAAAAGAATGATATCATCAACAAAGTGAATTGATACGTACATATATTCCTCCATACGTGTTCTATTTCATACGTGCGCTACAGCAGCCGTTCAACCTTGCTCTCAGTCTTTTTTCCTATCGAAGCGAGCATTCCTTCTTGCTCTGTATCCAATGTATATCTAGAAACCCCGTCTGAACGATGGTATATTCGGCCCCATCTTCATTTGTGACTCATAGTAGATACAAGTACCCCCTAGAGCAGTATCATGCAGGCACGCTCTCTTCTCTGCACCAACGCAGTACCATTCACAGGCGATTGTTCCTGACCACATCACTGATGTGTTGGAGATATTCTCGTAGCAAGTCAACAAAAGGACATTGAGCCAAGGGCCAGTTCCCTCCTGTACGAATGGGGAGGTAAACGTGTCCTTCAGTTTGAGAAAGCCAGCAGGCGGCGCAACGTTTTCATCATTACCGTTCCTCCTAGCGCACTGCCTGAGGCTGGGCAGATGGTTTGGCAGTGGTCTGTTTGAGCACCACGTAACGAGCACTCAGAATGCTCGTCAGAGCACCAGCTCCCATGCTAACCAGCATGTGCGCAGCCTGGATCAGCCAGTGGAGATTACCGGTGAGAATACCAGAGTGCGTCATACCAAAGATCGGCACGATCAAGGCATAGACTATGCCGACTATGCCCCAGATCCTCAGACTTTTTGTGCTGAGAGCGAGAATACTCATGACCAGCAACGCAAGGGTCAAGAGAAGGCCAAAGAGCAGATGAAAGCCGATGAAGTTTAGCTGGGCAATCCAGAAGGTAAGCCCAAGCGCCAGCGCGGCTAGCCCGGCGAGAGCCGCGATTACTTGGATGATACGTATTGCGATCATGAACTTCTCCTTTTTTCTTTGGTTTATCAGGATGTATTTGCGATCATTCAAAAAAGCCGTGGATCATCACCACTAGAGGACCACTCCCCAGGCTGGCATAGTGGATTTTCACTCCGTTATTATCGGCATAACCATGCTGCACATGCAGTTCAAGATTCTCGACGGTCACTTGTTCCGTTGATGGTTCCATAGATGGATGAACCTTTCTTGTTGCAAACAGTCAGACTACTGCGACACTGCGACTTCTTCCTTCTGTGCAAAGGCTTGCAGACCTTCAAAAGAGCGGGAAAAGTCGGGGATGATCTCATCGAATATCTTCTCAAAGCTCCCAGGGTAGTCCTGGAGAAGCTCTGCCAGTAGATGCCGTTCCGCTGAGGCTTCTCCCACCGCAAGTAAGGTGGCAAGCGTGCGCGCATTGATCACTTCGCGCGGAGAGATCAGCAGTCCATTCATCAGGAAGTTTTTGAGCATGTACGTTTGTCCCTGCATGCCTTTTTGGAGCAATTCCCGATCATGCACCGGGCCATATTTGAGATACAGGTCAAGGTACAATTGAATCAACCTGACGCCGCGCACTGGCGAGGAACCCGTATAGGTCACTCCAGGCGTATTGAGATCAGAGACACTACTGAGCCACCAGGCCGGGGCGATGGTTTCCTGCATGCGTTGGAGTATGTGTCGTTCAAAGCCGGGTTGAGGAGCGCTCTGCTGCTTGTGTAAACACCGCGCCAACGTCTCCGCCTCAATCGCGGCCACGCTCATGCCTTGTCCGTAGATGGGGTCAAAGTTGCAGAAGGCGTCACCCATGACCAGCAGACCAGTGGGCCAATCCTCCATCTGCTCAAAGTGATGGCGCACACATACCGGGATGCGATAGCCGCGCGGATCGTCCAGTGGTTGAGCGTCTTGCAACAGTGAGGGGAGGTATGACCCGATGGCGACGGTAAGTCGTTGCTCAAACGCCTCGGCATCGGTAGGAGGATACTGGCCTCCGATATTGCCGATGATCACGGCGCAGGTGTGGTTCTCAAGGAGCGAGAACGCGGCCCCATCGCTCTGAGAGAACGGTTTGAGCGCGGTACTCCACTCGTGATGCGTGTCTGGCGGGAACTGGTAATAGCGGGTGCTATAGCCAATGGCGGAATGAACCTGCTCATCCTCAGGCAGAGAATAGCCCAGTTCCTGGAGCCAATGAGTGAGTTTGGAGGAACGTCCACTGGCGTCAACAATCAGATCCGCTGCTATAGTTGTTCGCTCATCGAGTTGTCCGTGCTCACGCACGCAGATCCCCGCGATGCGTTTGCGGTCAGATGACGCGACGAGGCCAAGCACGTCTTGATGGGTCAAAAAACGCACGCCTGCCAGCGCCTGCACGCGCTGACGTATTTCCCACTCCAGCAGGGCTCGGCTACACGATGCATCCTTGCCCGTCGCGTTAGGAGCGCTGAGGGCCGTGCGTCCATCCTTGGCAATCAGAAGACTTTTGGTCTGCTCCAGAGAGAAGGCTCCGTGCTCAAGCAAGCCATCAAGAAAACCAGGAAACAGGCGTTCCAGGATCATCTTGCCTCGTGGCAACACCCGATGGAGATGATGGGACTGCGGCGTGCCCGCTCGTGGTCGGGGCGCTACGGGCAACACGTCTCGTTCTACCACCAGCACCTGCTCATAATGCTCCGCAAGAACCCGTGTCGCCAGCAGGCCAGCGATGCCTGCCCCAATCACCACGGCCTGCCGTTGCTTTCCTTGCGTTCCTGTTGTTGTTCCATCCTGCATATCTAGAGCACCTTTCTTATTCTTCTACTTCTTTTTCTGCGACCAGATCTCCTAGAAGCCAAGCTGCTGCTTGACCAGGACCATCGTGATACGACCGAGCATGTGCTCTGCATTGATGATCAGCAGTTTATTGATCGCGCTGGGCACGCCGTAGACCTGCTGGGAACGTTCGCTTTCTAAGGGAAGGCAATGTTCGCGGATGCGGCGAAGTCCCTCTTCCAGCGTGCGCACGAGCTTGTGCGTGCCCACCACCCAGATCACCATGCCTGCGCCTGAGGCTGCCGGACCCAACTGGCTGCCCGTTCCTGATGCGATCATGATCTCGCCCTGCTCGGTAATCGCATGCACGCTTCCCACCAGGACATCGGGAGCTGCGACCAGTTTGCGCTTCTCGTTGCGCTGGGTCGTGTGATCAAGCGTCGCTAACTGAGCGCGCACCGATTGAAAGCGGTGTGTGTGTCCGAACTGCTCAGAGAGGCCAAGCACCTCAAGGGTGCGCGAGGGACCATTATAGACCGCCGCGCCCTTGGGGATCAGGTCAAGCACATACTTTTGTGCTTCTTCACCAGTCTCAAAGACGACAGTTTGTATGCCATGCGCTTGCAGTGCCTGGACGGTCTTCTCGATCTGCTGCTCTGAGGCCAGTTGTGTGAATTCGAACGGTGAGAGATTGGTCGTCATTGTGATTGTTTTCCCTTTCTTGTCTTGTGTCCATGTTGGGATGAATCTGGTGGAAGGTGGCTAATGACGCTGTTAAAGAGCTACCCTCACGCTCCTCATCTGGTCGATCCTCTCGAGGCTCGCGAGAAGCGTTCATCAGCAGAAGAACGGTCCACAGGTCACCAGATTCATCTTAAAATTTCTCTTCAAGAATGGCTATGGCTTGAGGTCGAGCACCGCTTTGCCATGCTCCAAATCGACAGGCACCGAAGCCTGCATGTGCACGAGCAGCCACGTGCCGTTGATCTTCTGGAAGCAAGCGGTCCAACGCAGCCAGTTCCCAATCCTCTGCCCAGTGGCCATGGTTCCGCTCAGCCGGTTGAAGCTGTGGGCGAATGCCACGTCACCACCCACCGTGATGGACAGGTCAACAATTTCATAGTTGATCGGACCCGGGAACGACGAGAACGCCTCTCCCCACTGTTTCCTGTATGCATCTGTTCCCACGTATTGCAGCGGGGGCACGATGTCGAACGACACCAGTTCGGGCGCGTACATAGACATCACCCCATCGAGGTTCTTCGCCCGAAGTGCCTCGACGAACCCCTCGATGACCTTTTTGATTTCGGCTTCATCGTTTTTCTTGTTGTCTTCAACTGGCATAGTTTCCTCCTCCGCTGCCTGGGGCGCCGAGCCCGCAAGCGGTGTGGTGTCAAGGTATCTGACCTCGTAGACGCGCTCGGCGAACTTCCAGCCGTCCTCAGTGCGCTGGTAGCGGTCGTGGTACACGGCGTAGTTCAGCCCGGACCTGCCGTCGCGCAGGCGCGCGAGCTCACAGATGTAGGCCCGGCCGACCGCGGTGGAGCCCTCCAGATGGATCGTGCCTGGATGCGTAGTTTGCACGAAGTAGTCCCACTGCCCCTGCAACCGCTTGCTCCCGGCGCGGATCTGCTCCCGGCCAGTGAGTTCGACGATGGGGGGTATCCGCCACACGCCGTCCTCGGTGAACAGCGACGCCAGGCGGTTGGGGTCACGCATCATCACTGCGTCAGTGAACTCGCTGCGCAGCGCCTCGATCTCGAAGCGATCAACAATACTCTCTAAATTGCTCATTGATTTTCTCCTTCGTCTGAGTGCTTCAATCGCCATGACCCCTCGGAGTCACGCGCACACCATCTGTCTTTCACGAGCGATCTCGTGTCTGCTCACGCACCTTCCGCCTGGCTCGTTTCAAGCGAGAGCAGCACCAGGCCAAGCCGGATGAGCTGTAAGAGCACCCCATACAGCGCTGACTGATCCGGCAGCACTCCTGAGAGCAGCGTGGTACTGGTCTCCTGCTGCTCGATGTGTAATCCCCCAAACCGGTCCTGCCAGGATAGGTCCAGATGTCCCTGGATGCGAATGCGGTAGTACATCGGTCTCCTCCTCTGTCTCAGTGGAGTGCTCTGATCATGGGTAAAGTATAGATGGGCGTATCCTCCAACACAGCCCTCAAAAGTGGAAGAAAAGGAGGAGTTTTGAAAGGCAGGATGACACCCTGTTGGGGAGAAGGAGGTGCTAGAGCAGCGAGCGGGCACGCGCCAGGGCCACTGCCTGTGTGCGGCTGCTCGCTCCCAGCTTGCCGAGCAGATGACTGACGTGTTTCTTGACGGTGTCCAGGGAAATCACCAGGGCCTGGGCGATGTCCTGATTGGAGGCTCCGGCGGAAAGCCACCGCAAGACTTCCTGTTCGCGCCTGGTCAGGGAAATCCCCGGCGCCCAGGAGATGGCCGATGGCTGCCGGGCCGAAGAAGGCGCAGGCTCGGGTGTGGTTGCCCCCTCCAGTGACCTGCTCGCGCCTGGCTTCTCCTGCTCGAAGGCAGCCAGGAGCTTTGCGATATAGGCTCTGGTGGCAGCAGCCAACTCGTGCTGCTCTACGTGTGTGGTGAGCAACGCTAGAAGTGCCTCCCTCATGAATTCGCCCTCATCCAGATACACGCGCAGGCAGCCCTCTGGTTCCGTCAGGGCAAAGAGGCGTGCTGCGATCTCGCGTACCTGCTCGTGCTGGCCTGCCTGGTGCAGCGCTACCAACAACTGAGCCAGATACGTTATGGTAATCCTGATATTGGCCGGTCGATCCAGGTGTCCGCTCCAGCGTTCCAGCGAGTTCAATGCCTCTCGAAAGCGAAGCTTCGCGAAATACACGCGGATCACGATCGGGAAGGCATCATACAGGTTCCTGTCCCATGGCCCCTCTGGAAAAAGGACACCACTCACCCAGTCGGACGCCTCCTTGAGCTGTCCTTGCGTCAGCCACCATTGCGCCCGCAGCGTCAATAGCCAGTCTGAGTAGGTCCAATAGCGTTCGCGCTCTACCAACTGCTCCAGCTCATGCAGCGCCAGCTCGGCGAGCGACCACTCACCCCTGGCGAGTTCGACCTGTATCAAGCAGGCATATCCCATTCCGAGCACATTCAGATGCGGCCAGGCTGTGGCGTCCTGCACGATTGTGGACAGCAAGCTGTGTGCTTCCTCCAGACGGTTCCACTGGTAGAACACAAGTGCCAGGCAGATCTGGAGAAATCCTTTCAGCGGAGCATAGCCCGCGATCTGTTCGACCAGGTCGAGGGTATCCAGACTCTCCTGATAGGCCAGGCGCAGGTGTCCTGCCTCCACGTGCGAGAGCGCCAACCATTCCCTGACCCTGCTGATCGCATAGAGGCTTGCCGATTGGCTCACCCGCTGCTTTGCGGAGAGCAGCTGCGGCACAAGCACCGCTCCCTCTTGCCGGTCCCAGTAGTGGAGGAGGAAACGGCAGAGAAGCGGGAAGATTTGCCAGATGATCTCCTCATCCTGGTCAAGCTCCTGGATCTCCTGATACAGAGCGCTTAAACGCCCATACTCCCAAGTGGCCATCGCCTCATACCAGGCCATCTCTGCGTGTAACAGGCGCAGACGCCGATAAAGCCTCGCCCCCCGAGCCTCGGTGGGAAGAACGGCGCCCGTACCTGTACGGGTGGCTACGGTCAGGTGGCTGCATTCGTCCACATGGAACGGCAAGGCACTCTCGACCCGCGCCATGAGTTGCTGCGCCTGCTGGTAGACCCTGGCCCGCTGCTCGCGGGTCGTCTGTGTGACCGTGTTGAGTAGGTAGAGGGCGGTCGTGAGCAGCAGGCGAGCGTGCTCGTGCACGAGCGGTTGGGGCAGCGCGAGCACCCAACGCGCTATCGTCTCGGCCTCCCCACGCAGCCAGAACTGCTCGACGGTTTGCTCCATCAACCGCGCTGCCATGGAGTAGTCAGCGGCGGCAAGCGCATGGGGAATGGCCTCGTACCATTGCTCCTGGGCCTCATAAAAGGCAGCGGCCCTCTGGTGCAAGAGCGGCACCAGCTCTGGTTGCGTGGTGTGGAGAACGGAGAGCAGGGCTTCGCGGAAGAGATCGTGCAGCCGATAGGTGCGCCGCTCCTCATCCTGAGGCACCACAAAGAGGTTGGCCCGCTCCAGGAACATGAGCATCTGTTGGCTGGCTGCTCTGGTGGGTGCAGCAGTCACAGCCTGGCACGCGGCGGCTGACATGTGCGAGAGGAGAGCGCTCTTGAGCAGAAAGTCGCGCACGCGCTCAGGCAGACGGGCCAGGATCTCCTCTTGCACGTAGTCCAGGAGATAACGCTGGCTGCCGGTCAACTTCTCAAGATAGGCCGCGCGATCGGCGCGTTGCTGCAGGGTAAGCGCGGCCAGGTGCAAGCCGGCGATCCAGCCCTCGGTCCGGCTCACCAGCCTGCGCACCTCGTCGGCTTCGAGCGCAGGGGAGAGCATCTGGCCCAGATACTGGCTCGCCTCCCCCTCTGCAAAGCGCAGTTCGTCTGCATGGATCTCGGTCAGGTGTCCGCGCACCCGCAGGCGTGCAAGGGGCAGTTCCGGATCGACGCGGCTGGAGAGGATCAGATGGACGTGTGCAGGGAGATGCTCCAGGAAGAAACACATGCCCTCGTGAATGGCTGGATCGCAGATCACCTGATAATCGTCCACAATCACCACGATGGAGTCAGCATGCCCCTCGCCACCTTCCAGTTCCTGGAGCAACGCCGTGAGCACGGTGGACAGTGGTGGCGGCTGGGGGGATTGCAGCAGCGCCATCGGGCCTGCTCCAAAGCTCGGGGTGAAGCTGGGGCAATGGCGCAGGGCTGCGATGAGCGCGACCCAGAAGCGCGTCGGCGTCGTGTCCAGTTCGTCCAGCGAGAGCCAGGCGACTTGGCTCTTTCGCCGACTGGCCCAGGTCGCCAGCAACGTCGTTTTGCCAAAACCAGCCGGAGCCGAGACCAGGGAGAGCCTCGTGGCAAGCGCCGCATCGAGGGCGGCAAGCAAGCGCTCGCGCGCGACGAACACGTTCGGCAAGCGAGGTGGAGAGAGCTTGCTGGAAAGTGGCGCCATCCCCTGGGAAGTCGCGTGCGCGGGCTTCTGTTCGGGCCAGAGCATCCTGGCGGTCTCCTCTAAGCGAGCCAGCGAGAGGGTCTGCGTCCGTCCCAGATAGCGCTTGCGGGTGCGGCGCTGGTGCGTGCGATAGGCATACCAATAGCCGCTTCCACGGGAGCGGGCTTCTTTGAGGACCGAGATCCTTCCCGCTTGCCCCTCAAAGGCAAAAGCGGTGTGTCCGTCCAACCAGCGAGCAAATGCCGACGGGTCTTCTGGAAGGAAATCCTGCTCGGGTTGGCCGTGGCTAGAGAGGGTGTAGTGTTTGTGTCCGTGTGACCAGATGAGCGCATGGACTAATGGTTTAGGCATCGTTTTCTTCCCTTGCCGTTGGGTATTCCATCCACCCCCAATCCCCAACACGCAGAAGTATACTACACCCAAAGGTCGAACCGCAAACCAGCCTGTCAGCCTGGGCATGGAACGCTCCATAAAATGGCAAAAGGGATTCGCCTCGATTATGCAGCCGTCAAAGCGGCGTTTTCTTCCGAGTGGAGCAATGGTCAGGTGGAAGCGCAGGTCAACTGCTTGAAGCTTCAGAAAAGGATCGTGTTCGGCAGGGCCAACTTCGATTTACTCCGGCTCCGAGTGCTCTGTCGCGTGTAGAGGCGCTCCGAATTCGATGATTCGCGTATGCCAAGAGCCGGAATTACCGCACATTCCAGCTCTCTTGTCAATCCCAGAATGTTGTGCCTGCCGATCAAACGTTAGGCAGCACCAGAATCTCTGCGCAGGTACACTGAGGATGTACTTCTCTAACTCTGGGGCCTACCGCCTAAAGGAAACCGATCCCAGGGGTTCTCGTTGGCCGTGAGCCGGTACCCATCGGGGTCAGCAAAGACGAAGGTACGCCCAAACGGACCATCGTAGGGTGGCGTGATGATGGTGGCTCCAGCCGCTTCCAATGTAGCATGCAACTCATTAACATGATCGCAGTCGATCCAGAGCGTCACACCCCGTCCCGGCTGTGGTGCTTCATCCAGGTTCACTTTGGATTCGCTGAGAGCAAAGGGAATCGAGTTGGTATCGAAGAGGACAAAATCGGGAGCATCAAAGCGCGTATCAACCGTCAAGCCCAATATCTCGGTGTAGAATGTCCGTGAGGTAGAGAGGTTGCGCACCTGTAAGCTGATAAAATCAGGTCCGAGCAGTTTTGCCATGCGTATTCCTTCCTTTCCAAGCTGAGGAGCTGTCCCGTCAGTGGTCCTTGATTTCTTTCATATCAACAGTGTATCCCATGCGAGTGACGACAGTATGTCAGCAGCGCAACGGCTTTTTAACGAGCGAGATGGAAATTGCCGCTGAAGCAGGTAGGCTCACTTAAATTGAGGATGAGCCATTCTCTGGGTTCTCCGTCGTCTTCCGTGCTAAGCTCATGCACTTCGCGCAAGCACACGATGGCGTAACAAATCAAATCCAGCGCGCCCATACGATTGACGCTTGAGGAGCTTGAGGCGATGGACTTGCCCTTCGACCTGACCTTGACTCCAATCGTAGGTTAAAGCAGCCAGAACAGCAGCCTGATCACGCAGAATACCTTTCGCGAAGGTACATACTTCTGGGATGTCACTCACGGTTGCTTTTTGCAGCCATACTTCGAGTGCTGGCGCATCTCTTCTGCGGATCATCTGGGCAAAGGTTTGTGCCAGCTCACATGCTTCCTTCACCTGAGGATGCGCTTGACTCAAGCGATCAAGCAGGTTTTGTTCTTCTAATGAAAGATCCTCAGGCCTTCGCAATACCAACCAGGTGGCACGACGGCTTGAGAGGGCTACGCGCTGGTGTCGCTTTCTTTCCTCTGAGACCGCGGGGGCATATCTTCGCGGTCGCCTCGCAGGTCCGATTTCCTTTCGAAGCGAGGTGATGTATTGACGTACAGAGGTTTCCGAGCCAGAGTATCCTTGGGTATGAATTGTTTGATACAGGAAGGCAATATTGTGCTCTCCAGCTGTCCATTGTGCTTGTAAGTACGGAAGGTATGGACTAAGTTTACGCCCGCGATCACTCCTCGATTCAGGAAAGTGTTTTGCGGTCGCGTATTTCACCGCTGTCTTTTTGTGAATGCCGAGCATCCGAGCAATGGAGGCTCCACTCCACCCCTGTGCATACAACTCCTGGACCTGATTGAAGACCGCCAGACGCCGCTCCTGCCGAGCTTGGCGTGCTTGTTCAGCTTGAGATAGGCTCTTGGGAGAAGCGAGAACCTCTGGTTCTACGGAAGGGTTCAATTGAGGCTCCTCATCTCGCAGAAGTGCCTGCTTCAAGTTGGCATGATATCGCGCGAGCACCTTCTCTAAGGCTTCACCTAGATTGTGAATGAGATGCCAACGGTCGGCGATCTGAAGCGCTTGCGGAGCTCCACGGTTGGCTCCATCTGCAAACGTCGTGCCACGATCACGGCTAATAATTTCCACAGTGGGGTGCATCTGCAACCAGGAGGCAAAGGATTCGGCAGTAGCATCCTTAAGCAGATCTATTGGGGCTTGTCGCTCCAAGTCAACCAAGATCGTCCCGTAGCGCTGGCCTTTGCGCCATGCCCATTCGTCCACTCCCACGACTCGCACGGTGGAAGATAAAGGCAGTGGGGCTTGGCGGACGAGTCGCAAGAGGGTTGTGGGACTACATGTCATTGCGAGTCGTTTACTCAGCCGCGCACCTGCTTCCCCTCCCATTGTCTCGCCAATGATGCGCAACAATTCTTGTGCAGAACCGGTCCGTTGAGCACGAGGAGCAATCAGAAGGGGAAAGGGTTCTGCAAACGTTTTTCGACGGCAAGTCGGGTGAGAACAACGGAACCTTCGGACAGAGAGCAGAAGACGAACCGGTCGTCCATTCGAAGGCAGTGTCTTTGGTGAACGAATGTACGTGCTGTGAACCTGAGATGATGCAGAGTGACAATCAGGACAACAGGCGCTCGATGTCGTGGCACAAGCCGTGATCACAATGGCTTCCTCGGTTTGGCTCACCTGTTCCACTGAGCAACCAGGAAGGTTAGGTAATAACGCGATGAGGGACATAGACTCTTTTCTTGGATAGCTGGAGATGTTCGTGAGGAATCTTCCTCTTATTATACCATATTTTCTTGCACGGAAGATGACGGAGATCCCCAATTTTGGTTCTCCCGCACTTGTCGTGCTCAACTTTTGGGCTACTGGTTCGTAAAGAAAGAAGAACGAACATTTGTCTTCATCAGGAGCCTTTTCTTGCATTCCATTCCCTTTTCTTTACCAGGCTTTATAGTGACAGAAGTGATATCCACCGAAGAAAAGCTGACGATCTGTGCGACCTCCCAGACGGAACAGGCCCACTGCCCTGCTTGCCAACAGGTTTCGCATCGTATTCATAGTTATTACCAACGCTGTCCACGTGATTTGCCGATCAGCGGCCAGACGGTTCAATTGCGCCTTCGGGTGCGACGCTTTCGCTGCCTGAACACGGCGTGCGGAAAGCAGACGTTTGCTGAGCCACTGCCCGATCTCGTGGGTCATACTTCCCGGCGAACGTTTCGGTTAACGCTTCTGTGGACGGTCTTCGCTATTCAGAGTGGAGGAGAACCAGGAGCACGACTGCTCAAAGCCGTAGGAACAACGGTGAGTCCTGATACCCTCCTGCGTCTCGCCAGGACAAGCCCAACCGTGGAAAGCAGCGTCCCTGAGATCCTTGGCGTGGATGATTTCGCGTTTCGTCGAGGGATGAAATATGGGACGCTGCTCATTGACTGGGAGCGTCACCAGGTCGTTGATCTTCTGGCAGATCGAACGGCTGAAACCCTGGAGCGTTGGCTGCAAGCTCATCCAGGTGTGAAATGGATCAGCCGAGATCGCTCGGGGGAATATGCTCGCGGAGCACACCTTGGGGCACCAGAAGCCCAACAGGTGATGGATCGATGGCATGTGATCAAAAATTGGCGCGAGGCGCTCGAACGTGTCGTCAGTCGGCTGTACGCCGGACTTGAACAGCGTCTCCAGCAGCCATCGACACCCTTCAAGAAGCGCAAAAAGCCGCGCACCGTTCACGAACAGACCATCTCCGACGCCGCACGTGAACAGCGCCTTGCTCGCTACGAGGAAGTGCTCTCGTACTACCAGCAAGGACTCTCGATTACCCAGATTGCTCAACAGGCCCATCTGACACGAACAACGGTCTACAAATATCTGGCTGCCGAGAGCTTTCCCGAACGCCATCCACGATCTCCCTCTCCTGGAACGGGCAAACTCATTGCTCCCTACACGGCCTACCTGCACGAACGGTGTGTTCAGGGATGCCAAAATGCGCAACAACTGTATCGGGAAATCCATGAACAAGGCTTCTCAGGCAATCCCAGGACGGTGCTCCGATGGTTGCAAGCACAAGGACTGTTTCCTCGCCGATACGAGCTTCGCCAGTTTCAAGAGGATTGGGGAAGGAAAGCCGTGCCAGAGACCTCTCACACCATGACAGAAGGGGAAGCACGTCTTGTTCCCGCTTCCCAGGAGGGGAAGACTCCTGCCGAACCTGTGGTCGAACTCCCATCGGCTCGCCAGCTTTCCTATCTCTTCGTCAAAGACCCGGCGCGTTTAGAAAGCCGTGACCAACTGATTCTTGCCTTTATCCGCCAGGAAAAAGAACTGGAACTGGCGTATCAGATGACCCGGCAACTGCTCCAACTGATGAAGAACAGGCAGGGTGAGAAGGCCACCGCCTGGATCGGTATCTGCTCCCAATCGGGCATCGCAGAACTGGAAGCCTTTGCCCTCGGCATACAAAAAGAACTGCCTGCTTTCGTTGCAGCGTGCTCTTTGGCTTACAACAACGGGATGGCTGAAGGTGCGCCGTTTCGGTGCGCATGAGATCCTCTCCAGAGGAGAGAAAGGTTGAGCGTAATGGACCTTTAGGACAACGGCTAACTTTGAGGGGAAACCCGACGAGGACAACAGCATGCCTGTAAAGCGGAGAAGCCAGAAGACATGTATGGTAATCGCATCCGCAAGTCCTGAATGTATGGTGAAACTGTGTTTGTTGAACCCAAGTTCTGCGTGGCGTTCAGGTCCGCTCGCCGCAGCATGTCTGACGCGGCGTCATCAGAAGACGCACCTCCCCTTCGAGGGTGCGTTACACGCTCTCTGATGAACGGCACACAATGAGTGTGAGAAGGAACGAACGGGCACCTACCCATTCTATTACGTCTTATGCGTGCAAATACGGGATGGTCTAAAAGCCGAAAAGCTCAAGATCACGGAGTCTTCGTAGTACTCAAATGATCGAAGTAATGCTCGATACACGGGGAAGGAAGACAGGTTGATGTGTTCGAACGAGAGCAGGTGAGCAGGCCGTGTGATGCGTAAGTCCTGCTCAAGACGTGTTTTCACGAGCATGTTGGCTGGAAAGCTGGATGCACAGGAAACTTGCATGTCCAGTTTGGGGAGGGGCGGTTGGAAACGTGCCGGTAATGGTAACGCGCTAGCCGCCTACTCTACGGTTTGTTAACAAGCTCAAACATATTAAGGGTTCGATGTACGGGCGAGGGAGCTTTGAGTTATTACGCCAACGTGTGCTTCTCTCAACTGCATAACTGAGCACGACAAATGCGGGAGAACCATTATATCAGGTACTGGACATCCTGGCGAGATTCGTCCTCATATACACATGATTTGCCCCTGGTAAGGATAGAAGAAGATGATTATACTATGTCCATGTTTCCCTTGAAGGAGCTACAACAAGGGGCAGGACTACATGTCGTCCTAATGTACTAGCAAACGCAAGACGACGAGATGATCTATCGCTACAATGAAATGGTGTTGACACCTTTGCAAGGGGTTCTGTGGTCATCACTCTTTATCTGCGTTGCCCCTGACCAGATGTCCAATAGCTGAAAGAAGGAGAACGATAGATAGTGATCATAACACGGAAATGACTAAAAGGAAGTAATAATCACAGATTAGTATAGATTAAAATATAGTAACGGGAGCAATATGAGTTCACCAATAGAAACAGACGTGCTGATCATTGGAAGTGGACCTGCAGGTGCGTCAGCAGCACTCTTCCTCAGCAAATATGGCATAAGTAATATGGTGTTGACCAAGCACCGATGGCTTGCAAACTCTCCACGAGCGCATATCACCAATCAGCGCACTATGGAGATATTTCGTGACATGGGCATTGAAGGAGATGTGATTGAAAAGGCTTCTCCGCAGGAAATTATGGGGAACAACGTATTTTGTCTGAGTTTGGCAGGAGAGGAGTTTGGGCGATTGCGTACATGGGGCACATCTCCAAGTCGCATTGCAGACTATGCTCTTGCGAGTCCATCCCACATTTGCGATTGTCCTCAAGATCTATTAGAGCCAATCCTCCTTTCTCAAGCCGCTGCTCATGGATCATTGGCTCGTTTCAATACCGAATACCTCTCCCTTGAACAGGACTCTCATGGTGTGACAGCAACGGTACGAGACCGAGTTGGTGATAAAACCTATCAAGTCAGAGCAAAATATCTCCTGGGTTGTGATGGTGCCAACAGCCTGGTTGCCAAAGATATTGACTTACCAACGCATGGAAAGATGGATGTCGCAGGCAGTATGAATATTGTCTTCTCGGCCGATCTTTCGAAATATGTTTCCCATCGGCCAGGTGTGCTCTACTGGGTACTCCAACCCGGGTCTAACATTGGTGGTATCGGGATGGGCACGATTCGAATGGTCCGTCCCTGGCACAAATGGCTTGTTATCTGGGGCTACGATATCAACAATCCTCCTGAACTCAACGATGATACAGCAACTCAGATCGTACATAACCTGATCGGAGACGATAGCATTCCGATCAAGATCCACTCCAAATCGCTCTGGGGCATCAACAACATGTACGCCACGCGCTATTCAAAGGGGCATGTATTCTGTCTGGGCGATGCTGTCCATCGGCATCCACCATCCAATGGACTTGGCTCAAACACTTCAATTCAAGACTCCTATAATCTGGCATGGAAGCTAGCATTGGTGCTTAAAGGCCTGGCGAATGATTCGCTATTGGAAACCTATAATGAGGAGCGCCCACCTGTTGGTCGGCAGATCGTTGAGCGTGCCAACAAGAGTATTGAAGAGTTTAATCCGATTTATGAAGCTCTGGGCTTTAATGAAGCCCAGAATGTTACTCAGATGTACGAAGGCATAGAGATGCGCAAAAAAGATACTCCGCGAGGCGCTGAGCAAAGGGAGCAATTGCGCAAGGCGATTGAACTCAAAAACTATGAGTTTAACAGCCATGGAGTTGAATTCAATCAGCGTTATCATTCTGCTGCGGTCGTTGCTGATGGGGTCCCTGAGCCTACTTACATCCGTGACCCAGAACTCTATTATCAGTCTACTACCTGGCCTGGCGCAAGGTTGCCTCATTGTTGGCTAGAGCATGATGGGCAGACTGTCAGTACGTTGGATCTGGTGGGCAAAGGTCGATTCACCCTTCTCACTGGCATTGAAGGTGGTGCAGCCTGGAAAAAGGCAGCGGAGGACGTTTCAGCACGTACGGGTGTGGACATTGTCTGTTTGGTGATTGGTCCTGGTTGCGAGGTGCTCGACACTTACGATGACTGGGCACGCTTGAGGGAGGTAACCGAGAGCGGTTGTATACTGGTACGACCAGATGCTCATGTGGGATGGCGACAAGCAGTGGTATCTGCTGACTGCACAGCAGAACTTACCCAGGCCATGACTCAGATGCTCGGCCTGGCGTAGAACTTTAGCTATAATTGATGCCATGAGTTGACGTTCGCTCCTACCCGGAGCGAACGTCAACTCATGCTGGATCGAGGGCCTTCCAAATTCTTCTCTTTTTCTTGGGCATCTTCAGATCCCTGCTGTTCCTGTTGGGAATCGCTTCCTTGCTCTCTTGAGGATGGTATCGCCGTTCATCACCCATGAACGGCGATACCATCGGAACTGCACTGTGTGCTTTGCTTGCGCAGCCGCGCCCCTAAGCGGAACGTCAGCACGCTGGCCAGAATGGTGAGGCCATAGAAGACGATGGATTCGTCTGTTCTTCAGAGACCTATCTCAAGAACTCTCAGCACGGCGTCACCGCGCCCATACTGGTGTCCTCCCCTCTTTCTCATTTCTCCTCACGCTCACAGTGGCATGATCCTCCTTCACTCTTCTTCCCTCTCCCACCTACAACAGTATGTCCTTACAAGTGTAGCCGTGGCTCCTTTCCTTCTCACTCGCCTTGGCTTCCTCTCCTCTTGGCTCCCTTTTTTTATCATTCGGAGCCATTTGGTCCCCTTTTCATTTATCAACAACAATTGTATTCGGCCTGGGGGCATTGCCTTTCCAAGCCGAATACAATAGTAACGAAATAACATTTACAAATTGCTTTGCGATAGGTTTTATCAGATAACTTACCGGTACCTCTCATATGTAGCGTGTAGTGTGATACTTCTTGACAGATACAGAGATGAGCCTGTATACTGATCAAGCATTCAGTATTTTTTAGAGGTTCCCACATCTATGCCGGATAACCGCTAACTCCATCCTGTTTCATGTTCATGTATTGAAACAGACGCCACCATTCTTGCTCCTGGCTATCCCATGCATCTTTCCGGGGATGATTGCTCAGTCTTTCTCTACCTGGTTGGATGATGGTGCGATCATCGCATGGCGATTCTTTCGGCTTTGCTGAAGAGAATCCAGCGAATGGCAAAGCAAGCATTCGATGGTGCTCAGAGGTATGGAGAAGCGCACGGCAATACAGGTGTTCGGTTTGGATCTCCGGCAAGCGCATTGCTGATTTTTCCCATTCCCCCACCTTCTGCAGATTCATGCTGCCTTTACGCTGTGAAAGAGAGTGTTCGACTCTCTTGCAGGCACATCCTTGATTCTCCATCATCTCTTTCCGCTCCATCGTTCCCACAACGCATCGCTACAAAGTTCTGTTTTTCTCAAGGAAAGAGGGTTCCACATGTCAACTATCGCCAAACACTATGAATTCGTCAGACATCACGAGCTCATAGGTGAATCCTACAACGCAGATCTGCCGGAGGGCGTGCGCAATGGCGTCAACCATGAGATGGAACGGCTGGAGAGATTTGCTCCGGTCGAGTCTGCCATCACCAAACGCTATCTGTTGCGTTATATCCCCGAGGGCGCGACGGTCGCAGATGTCGGTGTGGGCGGGGGCCATTATAGCGAACTTTTAGCCAGCCGTGGGAGCAACGTCCACCTGGTGGATGTCGCGTCACGCCTGCTAGAAGCCGCGCAGGAGCGGCTGATAAAGGCGGGGTTGGGGGAGAACATCCTGAGCATCGCCAATGCCTCGGCGACGGACCTCTCATTCATCCCGGACGAATCCTGTGATGCCGTTTTGATGCTTGGTCCCTTCTATAACCTGAGCCTGCCAGAAGAGCGGCGCAAGGCCGCTGGCGAGGCCCGGCGTATCCTGCGCAAGGGTGGACTGCTCTTGGCGGCAGGGATCAATCGCATGACCATGCTCAGCTGGATTTACAAGGATGGGCCTGAGAGCATTCTGGATGAGTGGGAATGGTTGGTGCCATATAGCAGAACTGGTGATTTTCCCGAGCCTGAACCTGGAGTGCCGCCCATCTGGCATCTGACCACTATCGCTGAGTTTCGAGCCGATTTCACTGATTTTCAGGAAATCGCTTTTGCAGGCATCGAGTCCTTCGCGCGTGGCCATGAGGAGAATCTTCTCAAGCTCACCTCTGAACAGGCAGAGGCCTGGCTCAATCTGATCGAAGAGACTGGTCGTACCCCCGAAGGACTGGGTCTGACAGGACACTTCCTCTATATTGGGCAAAAGTAGAAGGAGAGCAGAGCCAGGGAGAGAGAACCCTGCGCTGTCGGGCTGCCTTTCCTTGGCTAGGCGAAGAAAGAAACGGAACAGAAAAGATGTCAGGTAAACGAGAAGTATTTGTGCAGGCGCGTGAACGTCTCTTGGCAGAGATAACGGAGAGCCTGCACAACGATGAGCGCTTTGTGGCTGCATGGCTAGCAGATAGTTATGGACGGAGCCAGCAGACCTGGATCAGCGACCTGGATATTCACGTCGTCGTTGCTGAGGAATATAGTGAGAAACTGTGTGCAACCCCCTGGATGGCAGGAGCACGTACCACGCCGGAACGCCAAGTTACTCTTCGAGCAGTTTGGGACCCCTACCATTCTTTTCGAGGCACATAGTAATAACCAGCTTGGTGGGACATTTACCTATGTTCTCTATAAGGAATCGGCGCACAATATCGACTGGATGCTGATCCCGCAGAAGATTGCCCATTATGAACCCCAGGCACTGCTGCTTTTCGACAAAGTGGGGCTACCTGAACCGCCAAAAGAGGAGCAGGTAAGCCAGGAAGAACTCATGAAGAATGCCTCTGACTCTGTGGGCTTCTTCTGGATGATTGCAGCGGCTAACGTCAAGAACCTCCTTTATGGTGACCTGTGCGAATTCCACCTGGGCCTGCTCAGACTGGAGAATAGCATTCACGAAGTTCGCTCTGCGTTGCAGGGAAAACGGCCACCCTATATTAGCCATACTCACTCGCTCGTCTACGCGACCTGCTCCTCGCTGCTCTCCGTCGCTTATGCGATACGATGGAGGCACTGATACCGAGTGTGGTGGAAATGGGTGGCTCTGCTCCTCACAATCCACGTGCGGTTGTGGAGAAACGTCTTGAGCTGCTAACGGAACTATAAGGGAACTGCATCTCTCTACCGAAAACGCTGTGAGACAAAAATGTCATGTCTCACAGCGTTTTCAGTAAAAATATCCATCAGTAGTAGCAACACTCGTATAGATCTCTATCACCTCCTGGGTTGGATGGCTACGCTTTTTCCTAACACACAAGAAGCGAAAGGGGAGAAGCCAACCTCTTTGAGATCCATGAGGCAGGCTCCATCCTGGGCGCATGGATCTCCTTCTCGGAGGGAGGGAGGCGAGCCATCCCGTCTCCGTGCACGTGCCACCGGCTGGCTCGCTCTCAAGCGTCATCCCTTCCCTGCTACCGGTGGTCCCTGGCGTATTCAGGGCAGAGCCGCGCGGGCCGCGCAGCAGTGAGCCTGGATGAAGAGTACTGGGTGTACTATAACGTACGGATCGAAGGCACCACACTCCACGATGACCGCGAGATCCAGTAACCTGGAGATGTGGTGCCTGCCCGCATCTCCCTACCGCATTGGCGCATAACTCGTTCCTGTGTTGTGGAAAACGACCTGCAGGCCGTCTACGGTCACCACCAGGTCCGGATGGCGAGTATCGCCTGAGAAGGTGAGCAGAACCGGCGCCAGGTCAGCGCCAGGACCAACAAGGCGAGGACCTTGCAGGAGTCGCGCATGTGCTGGATCGCCGCCGGACACCTCGAAAATTATCACCTGTCCTTTGAGATTGATGGCCATAAAATGGGTGGGAACGCGCGGATCGACCTCGTGGCCCACCATGTGATCGACCTGTGTGGTCCTCGGATATCCATAGTGAACATCGTCAATGAATCGACCACTCCAGCTCATCGCCACCAATCCAGCGAAAGCAAGCAACAGAGCGCAAAACATCCCCAGTCCAAGAGGCAGGAGCCAGCTGCTCCCTCTTGGGGACGTTTTCGGCTGGAGAACTGACGGCCGCGAGAATTCTGGCACCTCCTCGGGTGTCGTGGAACGCTGCGCTCGCGCTTTGGCGAACTGAGAGGCACGCGCGGTCTGGACCGCTGGCACTTTTCCTGACGAGGATCTCGGACTGCGGCGCACAACGAGACTGCGTGGGGCGAGGCGAGTCTCCTCCCCCTCGATGGTTGCAGGCATAGGGGTTCCCTCCTTTGACAAGAAAAAGCACAACAAGATCACAGAAGAAATAGAGAGGCCTGAGCAATCGCAAGGAGGGGGGAACAGTATTCGTTCACACCAAGCATACCTGAGCCACAGGCAAACGCACAACCCCTTTTTCCACGAAGTTTTCCAGGGGGGTGTGCACCAATTGTGGAGAAAGCGCGAGCAATCGTCATTCAGGCCTTAGCGGTGGAGCGGTGGAAGGTGGGGCCAGGCAGTGACGATTGCTCTTGTGTGAAAAGGGAGCGTTATCCTCTCAAGAAGAAAACATCAAGACACGCCACCATGAAGAAACGCTCGCATCCTCTTCCACCATGGCATCACGTCGACTCGCATGCTCATCAAGCTCTTCCATACATTTCCGCGCGTTTCTCTCGGGGATTGCACATTGCGGCATTTCATGCTACAGTGAAGAGAGAAAGAGGCATTCGCACGACGCACGAATGCCTGCCCCAGGCGTCAAAGGAAGCAGGCGCCATTTTCCAAGGGGACAGATATATAGCCCCGCAAACAGACACACAGCTGACGAGAGAAAGCTTCTGCCTCTCTCGTCAGCCCCGTACCAGACACGGCTGATCAGGCCAGCACTGATCATGTCGAGCATCCCTTTTGCCCTTTCCCCGGATCCGCGCCTTGCCCCCAAAAGCACCAGAGCACACAGCAAGCGTTCTGCCCCCGTCCCTCCATGCTGCATGAGATCAGCTATCGCCTTCGGGCTACCGGCCCACCGTACAATAGACGCCTCATGCTCACATAACTGCTCTCGCAATACCACCCCTCATGGCCGTCGCGCGCCCATACTTCTGCGCACAGCGGCTGCGAGAAGGCCGATTGCACACACATGCGTGCTCTCGCCCCTTTCACCAGAGTACGCTCTCTCCTCTCCCCACTTCCACCCTCACCCTCATCCTCTCCCGGCACCTTCACCGAAAAATGCACACTCGTACAATCCGTGCCGTGATCAGTGGAGACGGTCTCGGGAATGCCACACACGGGGCCCTCGCGCGTCTTCCTTGCGCCAGATCGCCTGCCGGAGCGTCAACGCCGTCTGGATCACGGCTTCGAGCCGACCAACTGAAACGGTAGCCTGCGATGGCCCGGCTCTTCTCATCCTCGATCACCGTCAACCAGAGCCGCCCACTCTTTCCCTGCCCATCTTTCACCAGGATAGGCAACAGACAATGATCCACTTGCCAAATCTCATTGGGCCTCGCTGCTTCCCGGCCGTACAACAGCTCATATTCCTCCCGATACGTCTCCCCTCCCTCCTGCGCCAGCGTCACCAGCGCCGGCGGGAGCGCCTTGACAATCTCATACACCTGCCGATAGCTCGGTTCCCCCCACCCTTGCGCTAAGGCAAAAAGCGCTCACCTGCCGCTGAATGGTAGCCACCGACCGGCGCGGTTTGCGCAACGCCAATCCCTCGATCAATTTGATCATCTCCTCCGAGAGATTGCGTCGCGTTCCTCGATCCGCACGCGGTTGCCTGGCCAATCCACACTACCCATCTTCCCGTGACTTCCGCACCCACCGTTGTAAGGTCGAAAGCGGCACCCCCGATGCTCGTGACGGCTCCGTTTGTGAGACCCCTTCTTCCACACAGGCTCTTACCACTTCATACCGCCAAGAGGCTTCCGCTCGCTGCTCTTCGGAAATTCCCCAAAGCGTGGAAACTCGTCTCTCCATCTGATCCATACCTCCTCTGGTCGCATCTCCCTCTCGACACAGCCAGAGTATCCTCTGCCCACAGCCCGCTGGACCAGCAATTTTCCATAAAACCATGAGGCTCTCCAGCATCTCCAGAGCCACACGCGGGACATGGCGACACGAACAGGTGGCCAGTCTTTTCTCGCTCACGCGCCGCCAGCTGTTCACACCACCGCATTGAAGACAAGGTTCGTTGGCGTCCATCTGACAACATTCCACCTCCCTCGCGTTACATCGGTTCTCCCTACGACGAAGATGCTCACTCCTCCAAGGAGCGTAGCACGACGTGGGTAGGAGACATGCGTGCATCTTACCGAAAGTTGTGACGCGCATCTCCCGTTGCTCATTACCCACGTGGAAACCACCTCGGCTCCCGTCTCCGACGACGCCATGACGGCAACCATTCATGCCGAGCTTGATCGCAAGCACCTTCTCCCGAGAGAACACATCGTTGATACAGGCGATGTCGACGCCAAGCTCCTCGTTGAAAGCCAGCGCGACTATCAGGTCGATCTGGTAGGAGCAACCAGAAAAAATTATCACTGGCAAGCCACTCAGAACACAGGCTTCGATGTCAGTCACTTTCCCATCGATTGGGAGCAGCAACAGGCAACGTGCCCCCAAGGACACACGAGCATCAGTTGGACCCCGGCCATTGACAACCGGAAAAACGAGGTGATGAAGATCAAGTTCTCGACCAAAGATTGTCAGGCCTGTCCGTCCCGATCGCTATGTACCCAATCTAGTCGCCATACACGCCATACCGTGACCATTCGCCCCCAGGAACAGTATCAGGCGTTGATGCAGAGACGGGAGCAAGAACACACGCAAGCATTTGCCCAGGTCTATGCGAAGCGGGCCGGGATTGAGGGAACCCTTTCAGAAAGCGCGTTCGCATGATGGGCTTACGCCGTTCGCGATATCTTGGAGAGGCAAAAACCCATTTCCAGCACATCGCCACGGCTGCTGCTCTCAATGTGGTGCGCAGTATGGCATGATTCAATGGCCTTCCTCGCGCTCAGACTCGTCAGTCTGCTTTTGTTCGCCTCTACGATGCGGCTTGAAAGGATTCGCCAGCGGTATCGAAAGTGCGGGAGATCCACCAGGTCGTGATAAGGTTTGCGACGAACGACTCTAAGGATACTTTTTTCTTCGGGTTTCTAGACCACGCCGGACTCCTCGTCGGGGACAATCCAAGCCAGCGTGGACCCTCCAGTCATTTTGTGCTTCTCCTTCGCACGGCTGTCCCAGCGTTGCTGTTGCTGGCGAGAGAAGGCGACTGGATCGGTGGCGAGTGCTGTTTTGACCTCGATGCTTCTCTTGTCAGCGAGGTCCTCGCTGACAAGAGAAGCGAGCATACACTCCATGGTCGCCAGGGCGACATCCTCAGGACGAGCCTTGGCGACCCGCAATGGCGGAAACCATCTCAATGGAAAGGTTCCATCATGACGGGATCTTTGCTGGGAACTGGCGCTTCTTGCTCAGGTTTGTGTCTGGGAGCATGTGGTGTGAACAGGCGCGTGGTACTGAGAAGGAGGGTCCCCAGTGCCAGGAGCTCGGCAATTCCCCCCGTAATACCCAACGTTGCAATCGGAGCGTACGCGAGAACAAGACCGCCGAGACCCGATCCCACCGCAATACCCAGGTAGAGGACCGATCCGTTCAGCGCCAAAATGACACTCGAATGTTCTGGCGCGAGAGCAAGCAAACGATGTTGTTGGGCCGGATAGAGCGACCAGCCTGCAATTCCCCACACCACCAGCGCAATGAGAGCACTGGCAAGGAAATGAGTCGTGAGAGGCAGCGTCAGAAAGACCACGGCAAGCACAATCAGGCTGGCCAGGATGGAACGAAACGTTCCCCAGCGATCAGCCCCATACCCTCCCAGACCGTTACCTGCCATGCTTGCCAGACCATAGATGAGCAAAAGACCACTGACATCGTTCACATGGACATTTTCGCGCAAGAGCGGCGTGATATAGGTATAGACAGTAAAAACGCCCACAGCCCAGAAGAAGGTGAGGGTGAGCCCAAGAAGAATACGCTTTTGCCCAAGAGGGGAAAAGCGGGCTCGTAAACTCGCCACCGGGGGAGTGGGAATGGCAGGCAGGCTGAAGGTAAGAGTGAGCGCGGCTGCCCCCGCAAGTGCGGCCACGAAGCCAAAAGTCCAGACCCAGCCGAAGTGACCGCTAATCACGGCCCCAAGGGGAACGCCCAGCACGGTTGCCACGGTCAAACCGAAATTGACGGAAGCCAGGGCTTTTCCTCGCTGTTGCGCAGGAGCCAGCGTCGCCGCGATTGCCAGAGCGGTAGGCGAGCACAAGGCTGCACATCCGGCAGCCAGCACCCTGGTTATCAACATCCACCCGAAGGTAGGAGCCAACGCTGACAGAATATTTGCGACCCCCAGTCCCCAAAGCACCGCAATAAGTAACCAGCGGCGAGCAACACGCGCGGTGAGAACGGCAAGAAGCGGCGATCCCACCGCGTAGGCCAGCGCAAAAAGGGTCACCATCAGCCCTGCCTGGTCCACCGGCACACGCAGATCGTGAGCGATTTCAGGGAGGATTCCTGCAATCACATAGGCATCGGTTCCCACAGCAAAAGTCGCAATCGCAAGGAAGAGAATACGCGGATTATGAAATGGTGTTTTCACAGCAACCCTTTCGTGTTTGTATCTTGAACATCATCGCGAACGAATGCCGTTCTTCTCTATCACTGAATGTAACTGTTAAATTACAGCGATGGACAAAAAAGCCCTTGTTGAAAAGAGATGGGCTTTAGGAAGAAGGTGTACATATTGGAATGAAGCTGTTGGAGTTTCTGCAAGTATCCTGGCGAGAGAGCTTTCCTTCCTTTGGCATCCCAAACCCATTTCGAGGCAACGAGCCGAGGAGCAATGCCCTCTGATCAGCGGCGTAATTGCCAAAAAGCAACGGCTTCATTCCAATATGCACCTATTACAGAACCTCGATGACCCTCTCCTCCTCGATAGTCGCGCGCAAGGCCTCAGCCTTTGGGTGCGCGGTGCGTTCGTGCGTCGCCTGCCTCGGGGAGGTGGTAACGCACGATGCCAGTGTAAATTCAGGAGCAGGAGCCGTGACGACCGTCTACAGGGTCATTGGTCCCTGCCTGCAGCTGTACGGGTGTCAGGATAGGCTGACCGGGCTCACCGAGTAGAACCGCGACAAGTACAGCCTTGCCAGACGGGCTGGGATTGTTGGCAAGCAGATGAATGCATCCATCCGGCTCATAGAAGGTATCCCCCTGCCGATAGATCGTGGGCGTGTGTCCGCGCATCTCAAAGAGGACACTGCCTTCTACAACGTAGCCAAAGATAGGCCCTGGATGACGATGAGGTGGGGTAGTGTATGCGCCGGGCTCCATCGACACCTCGATTACACTTACCTGTACTGGATCGTGAACCTGCACCGTTTTCTCTAGCAGCACTGGATTTTGTGTCTTCGGGACAGGGTAGCTATCCCTCTCATGACACCAGTAACGCATGAACTCCTCCCAGGTCTGTTTCCCCACAGCGGGGGCAGAATGCTGACGCTCGCTGGAGCTAAAAGTTGCAAACAGGGAGTTGGGCAGGTCTACAGCGCGCATGCTTCCCTCCCTGCCTCGCACGTGGAGATAGGTCTGGATCATCTCTTCGAGGGTGAGAACCTGTGGGCCTCCCATATCCTCGACCTGCCCCGTCGCGCCTCCTTCGGCCAGAGCAAGCAGGCGCTCTGCAACTTCGCCAGTTGCGATGGTCTGCAAACGCACATTGGGCGGAACAGGGATCACGTTCAACCTCTCAATGCCAAGCGACTGGATGAGGTGCAGAGCGAAGCTATGAAACTGGGTTGCACGCACGATAGACCAGGGAAGCTGCGATTGCATCACAATGCGTTCAGCTTCATACTTCGCCTGGTAGTAACCAGATTGGGCACGATCAATGCCGACGATGGAGACATAGATGAAATGAGGTGATCCGGCCTCGCGAGCGGCATGAACGAGCATACGCGTTCCACCAATATCAGTCGCCAGCGCTTCTTGAGGCGAACTGGCACAGTGAATGATGGCATCTACTCCTTCAACTGCCTCGCGTAGCCCGGTTCCCGATGTGAGCTCGCCATAGACGGGCTCGGCCCCCTCCGGAAGATCGAGATGAGTCTGACGGCTCAAAACCCGAGGCGTATGTTGATGGGCCAATAATTGAGCGACGACCAGACGACCCAGTTCGCCGGTTCCTCCCGTAACAAGAACATTTGCCATCGTGTATCGTAGTCCTTTCCTTCTATTCTGAGAGTGCCTGCCAGGCGGTGAGCGCCGAGAGGGAAAGAGCCGCACTCTCTTCATGATTGACTGATCGGGGTCGTAGGGCAATCCGATCGGGAGTGACAATGGCATATTCAGCCCAGACACCATCGCGATCAAAGCGAGGAAGCCCATAGACTTCATCGCCTCCTTGAAATGCTGTCACTCCCTCACCAACTGCTTCAACAAGCCCCGAAACCTCGTGACTGGGGATAATAGGGCGTGGTCGTGGCTGAGCGCTCTCCCCATGGTTGTACCATGTTTCCGGCCATGTGAGTTCATCCGGTGTTAATACCGCAGCTTTCACTCGCAAGAGCACTTCCCCGGCAGCGGGTACCGGTTTCGCAATCTCTACCACTTCCAAAAGCTCAGGAGCACCAATCTTTTCAGACACAATGCCAATAGCTTTCATTCGCCTCTCCCTTTTAACCTTGGATGTTTTTTATCTTCGATTGATGAGTCAGTTGACATACATTGGATCCGAGGCAACCTGAGCTTCCGCCTCTATCTTGTAGAGGCAGAAGCCACGCGTTCTGCTTCAGAAGTCTTCTCTCTCTGGCCCTATTCATTCCATGGTGACTGGAGGACGTAGTCACAGAAGTTTGGTCGCTTGTAGCCTGGAAGGAAGCGTTCGCATACATCCGACTTGATGTTGCCAAAGGTCGTCTCTGGTTTATGTGCGAAGCCCTCAAGGAAGGCATGCAGGATCTTGTGTTTAAAGCCATCGCGTGGGAACGCTGCTACGACCTGCCCACGAACCTCTTCGGCAAGATCCTCATAGCCTTCTCCTATGACATCGAGGCCAACGCCAGCATTGACCAGAGCCACAACAGGTTCTTTATATTGCGCAATGCCAATCGTTGTATGGAATGCAATCGCATCCCAAACCAGTTGAATTGAGGCGTGAGGAATGCCATGACTGGTAAGAAAATCACGGGCGGCATTGGCTCCATCGACCTCGAAGCGTTTGTCCTGGCTGCGGTACTTCTCTGTTAGCCCGAGATCATGGAAGAGTGCGCTAATGTAGAGCAATTCAGGATCATAGCGCAAGCCTGCCTGGTGCCCCTGCAGGGCTCCGAAGAGGTAGACGCGATGTGAATGGTTCCAAAGCAGTGAGGTCCCATGTTCGCGCAGGAGTTCTGCGGCTTCGTTGGCCAGGGAACTATCAGGAATGGCAATACCAGCAATATTTTTCGGCATCGTATAAGACTCCTTATGTGATTCGGAAACACTCTACAATACAGGTGCTCCTTATTTCAGCTATTGGACATCTAGTCAGGGGCAACGCAGCTAAAGAGTAATGACCACAGAACCCTTGCAAAGGTGTCAACACCATTTCATTGTAGCGGTAGATCACGTTGCTGTCATTTGTTTGCTAATACATCAGAACAACATGTGTTTCTGTCCCTTGTTGTAGCTCCTTCAAGGGAAACATGGACATAGTATAATCATCTTCTTCTATCCTTACCAGGGGCAAATCATGTGTATATGAGGACGAATCTCGCCAGGACTCAGGGAACGGATCTGTCAGAACTCAGAACACAGTCAGAGAATGGATGAAAGGTTTCCTCACTTTTCCTCTCAAACAGCGCTCATATACTTGTGTTTTCCCCACCAGTTGCTCGTTTTGCAAGAGGCATTCCCCACTTTCTGGGGACATTTCTCGCTGTGTCCTGAGTTCTGACAGATCCCTGTTTTAGAGGAAAAGTGGGGAAACCCTTCATCCATTCTCTGACTGTGTTCTGAGTTCTGACAGATCCGAAGAGAAACCAACAATCGGAATAGTGTAGGGAAATGCACAGTCATTTTGTGCCTGAACTATTCTACCATAAGGGCGAGGAGTCAGATGCAGAGGTCAAGCTACCCATGGGCGGCTTAACGAGATGACGCAAGCAACCAGATAGGAAGAGGTCTCTGTCTTTCATGACATCCAATCACTGTATTGAGGTTGAACTAGGAAGATTCTAGTCACATCTTTTGAAATGCTTTTAATAAAAAGGAGAAAGTTCTATGGCTGATACCGTTGGTGCTAGTAGTGCAGCAATGCAAGCTGCTGAAGCCAATTTTAAGAATCGCGTGCAGGAATTTGAGACGGCTACACAAAATATCAGGAATGCCGTGAATGAGTTGGCAAGCACATGGAAAGGGAATGGCTACCAGTCTTTCATGAGCGCGATGGGCAAGTGGGATACGGACATGAGTAATGTTGGTCAGGATTTACAGCATCTGAGTGATGCTGTACGCCAGGCTGACAGCGGTTTTCAGGATCTTGATGCTGGCATCGCCCGGTCTTTTGCCGGCTTCTAATAGAGCAGTACCAACCTTACTTTCGGCTGCGTCTATTTAGGGAGGATTTCGCGAAATCCTCCCTAAATAGACGCAATATATATTGCCCTATGCGAGAGAGATAAAGGAAAAATAATAAAATGGCTGATAAAGTTTCCAAAACAAGCAATGAGCCTTTCCTGAGCCAGGCACAGCAGCATCGCAATCTGGCTGATCATACACGCCAGATGCTCAGCCAGTATTTGGTGCATCATAACAATTTTATCGAAGAAATTCAATCTTCCCATATGGCATCCGGGCTTCAACCGTATCTGGATTGGTGGGAGTCATTTCACACCTCATTACTCAATCATGCTGATTTACATGAACAGATGGCCGCTCACCTGGAGGATACCGTTAGCGGCTTCGATGAGGTCGACAACAATACCGCTCAAACATTTAATACCGAAACGGGCCCTTCTTAGTCAGCAGCCTGCAGACACTTCAGAAAGAGGTTTCCATAGAAGCGAAAACCTCTGTAGAAGAGGTTTGGAAATAAATAAAATGGGTTAATGGCATAAAAAGGTAAATTCTCATGACAACAATTGAACATGCAAAACACGAACTTGAGTCTATAAACCTTCCCAATGCTGAGATTTTTCGGGAGCTGGCGTCTCATCTCCAGAACTGGGCCAGCCAACACGAGGAATATCTGCGACTCCTGGATACGGGCCACGGTAATCTCAAAGATTCGTGGGAGGGAGACGGTGCTCAGGCGTATACTCTCCTCCACACGCGTAGCCAAGAAGCTGGGAACGCACATCTAGAGCATTTCCAGGAGGCTACCCAGGCGCTTACTAAGACAGCGACGCTGGTGGAGGATGCCCATGAGAAAAAGAGCAACGCCTGGAAGTGGATATTAGGACTTGGTCTCGCCGCCGTCATTACTGCTGGTATAGCTCTTTTTGGGATACCAGCGGTGATAGCCGGTGTGATGGAGGCCATTACCGCAGCTACAACTTTCTTCTCCAACATTTTTGGAAAACTGGCAGTATGGGCACTCGGGGGAATAATAGCATGGATGGGGGGGACAAAGCCGAAGCCTATTCCGATTCCTCCGCCTATTCCGATTCCTCTGCCTATTCCGACTCCTCAGGCGATACCTGTCAGTACTGGCTCTCTGGCAAACACCGGAAATTTCCTTACAGGTGCGCTGGATCACATTTTTTTTGGAGATGTGAAGACAAGAAAGGGAAAATCGATCTTTGGTGGTTTCCATTATGCGGCCGCCAACGCTCTTGGTAAGATAGTTAAGGTAATCAGTACGAACCCAGATGGAGTTTTTACTGCGCAAGTTAACGGTCCAGGAGGATTGCCAAAAAATGGGAATGGCGGTATATCCACCTTTTTCCCTACATCTATGGGTCCCCAGGACGTAGTAGATGCCATCAATACTGCATACAGTAATGCATATCCGAGTGGGTTTGTTGCAGGATCTAAAAATACATACGAATATACATTCACGAGTGGTCCCTATACAGGTATGGTCATAGACATGTATATAAACGCAGCGGGTAAGATCATTAGTGCCTTCCCCGTAAGATAAATGGAGCAGAGAAAAGGAAGAGGTGCTCACAGCCAGTGGCAGAAAAATATATAATGGTCTGCGAAAGCAAGTAGAAGCCTTGCTCACCAAAGCTAAAGGAGTAATTACATGAAATACGAGTATCATTTTGAAAGTACCCCGAATGGTTCGCTTGTTATGCAACTCCCAGCGGAGATCTCTCTGGTAACAACCTTCCTGTTCAGCGATGTCCAATGGTCAAATGGAGAGCATTATCTCTCACGTATAGATCCAGTGTTAGAGGGGAAAATCCCTGAATGGACAGAAACTGGCAATGTCTGTGAACTGGAGATCCGGCCAGATTTTACGACGATCCTGGATATTCTGGCTGAGGATGATGATCCAGAGAGCGAGTGTGTTATAGAAACCAGTGAACTACGAGAGCTGATCGTCATCTGGATGGACGCCACGAAACCCCTCGTGACTCCTCAGAACTCCTAGAAAAGTGGCCAATTGTCAGATCATTTGTCTCAGAGCTACTTTTGATAGCAGTACCTCCTTTCGTGTCGGCTATATCTCTTCAGAGTGGTTTTTGCAAAATGGTCTCTGAAGAGATGTTTATCAACATTTTTAGAGAACAATGCCAAAAAAAAGAGTGCTGGCCTCGACTGTGCTGGCAACAGTCCAGGGACCAGGAAAAACGCTGGATTTGGAATTACCAGGCGATGTTCCTGTGAGTGAGCTTCTGCCTTTGCTTCTGGAACTTTGCAGTTCCCCGGGATCGCCTTCTCAAAAGGAGCTTCAGTCTCCCTTTCATCTGCAAGTGGTAAGAGCACGTGCGCCTCTCGCACCAAATCGAACGCTGATCGAAGCTGAGGTAGGTGACGGTGCTGTGCTTATCTTGCAGACCTCTACTCCGCCTGAAAACCTTGCACCACGGCCATTGGTGCCCAGATCAGTGCGGCCCACTACAAATGCTGGTGGCATTGGTGTCACCTGGGAAAGCCTGGAATGACTTCATGGAAACAACATTTTACCGACCCGCCCGTTCTTACCCTCCGGTTTTGCCTGTCAATGATGTGATCATTGACGCACCACCGGTACTGCAACCAACTCAGAAAGGGGCAGTTGCTTGGTTACAGCTTGTGTTGCCCGCTGTTGGAGGTCTGGGTTCGTTGCTCTTTGTGCTTGCCTATCGTGAAAATCTCGTGCTCATCATTGGTGGCATCACTATGGCGGTGTGTAGCGTTGGAGGAGGCATCACTATGGGTGTGGTACAGCGGCACTCCCAGAAAAAGCTCCGCCAACGAGAACAGAAGCTCTACCTGGATTATCTGGCGCACTCTCGCGTTCGTTTGAAATCGCTAGCAGAAAAACAGCGCGAAGTCGGCAAACGCCTGTATCCTGACTATAAAGCTCTGGCTGCCTTACTGGAGCGACATACTTATCTCTGGGAACGCCGCCCAACTGATGGCGATTTCCTGACGGTTCGGATTGGACTGGGGCCTGTTCCACTCTCTTGCCGCGTGAGTCTGGATCTGAGCACCGATAGGACGGTGCAGTATCTTCCAGAGCTTCGTTCACAGGCAGAAGCTCTGGTGGCTAAGTGGAATTACCTCAAGGATATGCCCGCTCTTATCTCCCTCCGCTCGACCGGTGTACTTGCGATTCATGGGAGGCGTTCAGATACCAGAGCCCTGGCTCGCGCTTTACTCTGTCAGGTTGTGGCTTTTCAATCCCCCGAAGATGTACGCTGTATGGCGTATTTTCCCGCAGAGAGTACCTCTGAGTGGTCGTGGCTCAAATGGTTACCACATGTACGTCGCCTGCGCCAGGTGAAAGTTGACGGGGAACACACTCCCGATCATCTTTGTATGATCGCTCATACTCTTGAGGATGTCAACCATCTCTTGCTCGATCAGATCAAACCTGAACTAGATCGCCGGCGCAGACTCAGCGAAAATCAGCAAAACGCGCAGCGAGATACTACTTTGCCTCATCTTTTTGTGCTCCTCGATAACTTTTCTCCTTTTGACGAGTTGGGCCAATTACCTGAACTCAATGCGCTCTTGCGTGATGCGGCAAGCTTGGGTGTGACGGTGATCTGCCTGGTCGATAGTCGCAGACAGGAACCCGCCCAGATCCAGGCACGCCTCTCGGTCTCTGCCCTTGGCCTGGTCGAATATGAAGAGATAAAACTTGGAGGACTGCGCTCCGAAGGGGTAACACCTGATGCTGTTGATCCCAGGCTTTGTGAACGCATCGCACGCTGTATAGCTCCTTTGTCGCTTGCCGAAGCGGGAGCGCAGCCAGATCTCTCGCAAGATGTCCAGCTTCTCAAGTTAATGAATATCTCTTCTGCTGATACATTAGATGTCTCGACAACCTGGCTTCCTCGCGAACGAAATGCTTTGCTCAAGGTACCTATAGGAGTGCGTGGAGACGGTGAGCCTCTAATGATCGATGTCAAAGAGGCCGCGGAAAAAGGTATGGGACCTCATGGACTGATTATTGGCGCTACTGGATCGGGCAAAAGTGAATTGTTACGCACGATCATTGTGAGTCTGGCGGCTACACATGATCCACAGACAGTAAACTTCGTTTTGATTGATTTTAAGGGCGGAGCCTCCTTCGCTGATTTTGGGGCTTTGCCGCACGTGGCAGGTATCATCACCAATCTTCAGGATGACACTTCACTTGTGGATCGTGTCTATTACGCACTGCTTGGCGAACAACAACGCCGTCAACGTATGCTGCACGACGCTGGCAATCTCGACAATATTAAGCAATACCAGACAAAATGGCAGATGAATCCTGAGATGGAGCCTATGCCTCACTTATTGATCATCGCCGATGAATTTGCTGAATTAATGACGCATCGGCCGGAATTTCTGGAGTTGTTTATCACCTTGGGGCGTGTTGGGCGTAGCCTGGGTTTACATCTCTTATTCGCTACGCAGCGTCTTGAAGAGGGACGTATTCGCGGTCTAGAGGGACATTTGCGTTATCGTATCTGCTTGCGTACTTTTAGCGCGGCTGAAAGTGTGTCGGTTCTGGGTACACCTGACGCCTATTACCTCCCCTCTGCTCCTGGCGTTGGATATTTCAAGGTGGATACCGATACCTATCATTTGTTTAAAACCGCGTTGGTCTCGATACCCTTTGTCTCTGCGCAAGAGCAGGTTTCTGTACGCTCTAGAATCCGCGAATTTACCCCCGACGGCAAATTAGTGAAGCTACAGACATCAATCCCATCCTCTGTATCGACAGCTAAGTTAGAGACTGAAGAACCAGGTGACCTGCTTACAGAGATGGATGTCATCATTGAGCGCCTCTCTCGTACATCAATACCACTGTCTCGTCATGTTGTTCACCAGGTCAGCTTACCACCGCTACCCAAACAATTGCCGCTGAGTACGATTTTGCAACAAAGCCAGAACCAGAATCTGGACGGGCGCCAGTGGCCGAAGCAGTCTCCTTTTGGAACGCTTTGTGTTCCGCTGGGTCTGCTGGATATGCCACTGCAACAGGCTCAAGAGCCGCTCATACTAGATTTTTCTGGTTCGGGTGGTCATCTCGCGCTGGTTGGAGCGCCCCAGGCAGGCAAGAGTACGTTCCTGCGTACGCTTGTGACCTCTCTGATGCTCACGCATTCTCCTCGCGATGTCCAGATCTATGGTATTGATATGGGGGGTGGCCTTTTACGCATCTTTGAGCAAGCGCCTCATGTCGGGGCTGTGTGCGGCAAGTCTGACCGTGATAAACTGCGCCGCATGGTGCGCCAGATGCGCAAGGTGATCGAGGATCGTGAATATCTCTTCCGCGAGCAGGGGATCGACAGTATGGCAACGTTCCGTACACGTCGTCAAGCTGGCGAGTTGGCGGACTTCCCCTTTGGCGATGTCTTTCTCATCATCGATAATTTTGCCCTGTTTGCGCAAGAATTTGACCAGTTGGAGGCTGAGATTGCCGAGTTGGTGGCGAGCGGCTTGACCTATGGGGTTCATGTGGTGATCGCTGCCAACCGCTGGGTTGAGATTCGTACCAAGCTACGCGACAATATTGGCGCGCGGCTGGAATTGCGCTTGAATGATCCAGTCGATTCAGAATTTGGGAAAGCGGTTGCCTCCCTGGTACCGATCGGCGTGCCCGGACGTGGTGTGAATAAAGACAAGCTTCAATTTCAGATTGCACTGCCTCTCGCTGATTTCTACCCGGATGAAGAGTTTCCTCCTGTCCAGCAGGCTCTCTCCACCTTTATTCAACGCACGCGACAGCACTGGAACGGCCCGGCCGCCCCTCCTGTGCGCCTGCTCCCCACGCTCGTGCGCTGGGAAGATCTTCCCTCACCCGCTACAGCAGAGAATCTCCCGGCTGGTATCCCTCTGGGATTGGAAGAACTGCGTCTTGATCCGATCTTCATTGATGTCATCTCCGCAGGACCACACTTTCTCATCCTGGGCGATTCCGAAAGTGGGAAGACCACGCTGCTACGTGCCTGGATGCGTGGCATTGAGCAACGCTACCAGAAAGAAGAGGCATCCTTCGCCATTATCGACTACCGGAAAACCCTGGTGGATTTTGCCGAGAGTCAGCATCTTTTGACGTATGCTTATAACACCCCTACCCTGGCCGCGTGTATCGGCAATCTCAAGGCGAGTCTGGAGAAGCGCGTGGCGGATGGAGGTGATACACCACTCTCGCGTTTACAGGCGAGCAAACGCTGGACGGGTCGGCACTTCTTCCTGTTTGTCGATGACTACGACTCTCTGGCAACGGGAACCAGCACACCTCTCAGCCCACTGGTTGACTACCTGAGCGCAGGACGTGATATCGGATTTCACGTTGTTCTTGCTCGTCGCGTTGGTGGTGTTGGTCGCTCATCATTTGAGCCCATGTTACAGCGCCTGCGCGAAATGGGAACGTCGGCCATCATCATGAGTGGCGACTCGCAGGAAGGTCGTCTGATACATAATCAGGCCGCAACGTTGCAACCTCCGGGTCGTGGCTATCTCGTACAACGCAATCACCCACCGACCCTGGTCCAGATCGCCTTCGCAAAACCGACGTACACAGAAGAGAAAGAGTAGATATGACTGCACTTCGCATTTTTATAGGCTATGAGCCAGCAGATAAAACTTTTGCAACAAAACTTACCATCGATCTTCAAGCTTATGGTGCCGAGATTACGACGGACAGTACTGACATTCATGACACGGCCTTCGAGCAGTTTCTCAACGAGAAGTTGCCGCAGTCCCAACAACTTATTGTAGTACAGACGCCAGAAGCCTTCCAATCGCCGCGCATGCAAGCGATTGTGGATACCGCACTCAAGCATGTGCAAGAGGGCCGGATGGCAGGTGTGTTATTCGTGATTGCTCGCACTTTCGACGAAGCGGAGGAACAAACAGCTCCCCTTGCGTCAGCCATGGCGGCGTCTGGTTTCGATGCAAGCCAGGATTATCCAAGAGCGTTGGCAAGGCTCCGTCTGTATTTGGGCCTCACAGATACCAATGGAGTTTCCTATGCTCCACCACCAGCTTCGCACAGACCGCCCGTAGGCTCCCCAATGCCAACAGGGGCTGGGGAAAAGCCCTTTGGTGCTTCTCTCCAGCAAGCCGATGTCAGGGATCGTCCTATTCGCCCTCTACGACGTGCCTATGTACCGCTCCGTTCGCGGTTCATCCTCTTCTCGCTTGCTCTGGTACTGGTACTGGTGCTTCTCGTTGCAGGTGGAACTGCCTTTCTCCGCTGGAGTCCAGCTTCTGTCAAGTCGCCTCCTTCGACTCCCACAACGCTGGCGGCTCCCACAACGCCGGCACCTATCGATGCCACCAAGCTCACACCAGTGCAATTGTACGATGCAGTGACAAGCCGTCCGGCATTCTATCGTTCTGATTTGGGTCAACAGGATAAGGCTAACTGGGATCAGGGAAATCGATGTCAGTTTACGGGCAGTGCTTATCAGGCTTCTATGCCAGCGCAAAGAAGCATTGGTTTACAGACATGTTTTGAGCGGACCTTTCTCTTCTCCGATTTTGCTTTTCAGGCGCGGATGACAATCCTCTCTGGGACCAATCACGATGGCGGCGGACTCCTTTTCCGTGCTCAGAATGGGGACTACGGCTACCGCTTTCATGTTGGTATCGATGGATCGTATGACCTGACCGATACGAGCCAGACTATCTTACATGGTATCGATCCTGCGCTCAAGCACACGACGCTCCTCACAGTCATAGCTCAGGGGCCACTGATTTTTCTCTATGTCAACAAGCAACTTCTTGCACAGACCCGCGATACCTTTTCAGCTAAAGGCCAGCTTGGCTTTATGGCCGTTTCCTTTTCACAGAGCACGAGCGTCACCTTGACCAATGCACAAGTCTGGACGCTTTGAGGCATGACCCGCAGCGCATTGAATGCAATCAGATAGACCAGGAGGCAAGGTCAGGACATTCAGTAAGGGAAGTAGAAGACCAGACCTGATCAAAGAGATAGAGCAGACCCGGACGAATGGACCACAAGGTATTGCGCACCTCAGACCAGCATGACGCTCTATTCGTCTGGAGTTCAGCAGGCTGAAAAAGCGTCTCGGCTTGATCAGCAACACATGCTCGCACACGAGGATTCCACCAGGTCAATATTTCCGTCAGCAAAATGGCTCCAGCAAAACGATCACCCTCAGGGCACCACTGCCCTCGTGGTCCAAGATGGTGATGCTGATAGCCAGGAGTACCCCGGCTGTAGAATGGCGGTGGGGGTACTCCTGGAATATACAGACCCTCAAGGTCCAGGAATTGGACGCGCTTGAGGTCGGGAGAAAGCCAAATATTTCCACCAGCGATGTCAGAGTGCGCCAAGTGCAGAGACTCAAGCTTCTGTAGAAGCTGAGCAACCGTCGCGGCAAGGGCGCATGCCTGTTGCAAGGTATAGCGAGCACTCGCAGCTTGATCCAGCATCAACCCTGACCAGGTCTTCCCAACCAACCAGGGCATTAAGACAGCATATTCCAAATCCGGATAGGTCTTAAGCAGGTCTGGGTATTCAGCCATTGTCAGACAGATGCGATTGGGCATAGAGAAACCAGGGATATCAGAGGAGCGCCTTACTGTCTCTGTCACACGCGCAATATGTTCACTGCGATATGCAGGTTTTATAAACTTCAAAGCATAGAGGCTCTTTGTTGTCACATCGCGCACCTGATAGATAAGAGCTTCACCCCCCTCCATTACAAACACAGAATCGCTCTCATCGGAGAACAAAGGATGGGGGACAAACTCGAAAGCTCTCTCTCCCACAGCGAGAATCAGGCCAGCAGAAGGACGAAATTTCGCCATCGCTTACACTCCTGCCTACTTGAGCTGCGTTGCCGTTGAAATGGCAAAGGCAAGCCGCACAAGCTCTGTGTGAGTGCCCGGAAAGAAAAGAGCGGCACCTGGCTGCATACTATAACCATAATTATTGATATTCTGGCGATAGGTTTCGGGGAGAGGAGAAGAGAGTTGCAAGAGAAAGCGGGCGTACTCATTGGTCAACTGTTTTGGTTTGCTCACACCGGGCCATTGACTCCAATCCTCAACAGGAGACCGGAGCATATTGTCCGCGACATAGACATTTTCTACCAGAACCGGGCCATCTTCTACAGCCATGGCCTGTATACGGCGCACAACGGGAACCGGGGAGCTCATCGTAATTAAGGCATCGGTTAAGTGGCAAACAATAGGAGCAGGGCTGGTCTGAAGATTCGCGAGATGTTTTTGTAGTAAGGTCTCTACTGCTGTGAAACCTGCTGCCGTATCTGTCTCGCCATCAGCACTGATGACTGGAATGCCATGTTTTACCAGATCTGGAAGATCACAAATCCCATCGAGCACATCCACAACTTCAGTACTATAGGCAATGATTGCAATTTTATAACGCGGTAGCACAATCCCATCACGCATCGAACGACGAACCATATCTTTTATCGCTTCGCGTAGCGCCTGATTCACAATATTTATTTTTGTTGTGGCACCGCAAGAATCGTTCATGGAATAGCTCGCATCTATCAGATAAACCACGAGAGCAGGTGTCAGGAATGTTGCGGGCTGAGTATAGAACATATCTCTTAATCTCCTATTCATCCATCCTTATATACTTAGTACAGGCTGCCACAAACAAGAAGCGAGCTTTGTGGCCCTCGTCTGGCCTTCTACCTTACATCAGAGTACTTCGCATTTATGGCAGGGAGTACTTAGAAGGCAGGAACGTACCGGGTTGCTGGGAAGGAGGGAGAAGCGTAGTGACCAGCGCGCTGATGTCAATGATCGATACCTGGGCAACAGCCGCAGAAATGTTGTTCAGACCCCTACCTTGCAAGGCCAAGAAGACGATCTGCTCTGAAGAAAGAGTCGCATCTTGCAAAAGGGCTTCTATGAGAGGAGGACAAGTCATCTCCAACAAGCCATCAGAACAGAGCAGCAGCACATCTTTCAGAAAGATAATATAGGGGATGCACAAGTTGGCTGTGCATTTCAAAGCACTCATTCCTTTCTTTCATCCGCAAGGATGGAGACCCGTTTATCGAGCTCCCATAGCCACTTGAGCATGTGTAGTGACACTCCGCCGGCGATCTCCCCTTCACGCTTTTCGGGAAAACCGAAAAGCCGCAGCGCAGCACCAGGCCTTGACAGTATGTTGTATATACACTATACTGGAGACCAGGATGATGAGCACTGAGACTGAGACAGCCGATACCGGCGTGGTTGGCGGGATCACTCGTCATTGCCTACTGACGCGCACACGCCGAATATCGCGCATCATCACCAATATGTATGATCAGGCACTTCGGTCTCACGGCGTCAATGCTCCGCAGTTCTCGTTGCTCGTGCTTATTGCGAGGCTTGGAGGAGCAAGTCGTGCTGAGATCGGACGTGCCAACTACCAGGCAGAGACAATATGACGAAAGGAACCATCGTTGGGTTGCTAAACCGCCTGGAGGATCGCCGGTTAGCCGAGCGGCAGACCGACCCGCAGGATGGCCGCATGCATGTGACCTCTCTGACCGAACAATGCGCTGGGCTGGCCGCACACGCAGTAACGGAGCATGAAGCATGAGTTTCTGCGTGTCTGGAGGGGTAATTCCCCTGAGAATCAACAGATGCTCTATCATCCGGTATGTATGTTTGATTGTGCTCTTGGACCGGGATGTTTTTTTTGCACATGTGGTTTACATGTAAACCACTTTGCGCAGGGAATCGCATTACTAGCACATAGCCAGCGCTGGCTATGTGAGCGAGATGATGAGGGGATGTACCAGCACACTCGCAGACCACAAGAAGATTTCTTGTGAGCATGGCAGAAAACGGATTGATACACATCTGTTCTTCGCTCTTTCGACTGGCGAAAGTCGAAAGAGTTGCATGTTGAAGTAAAAGCAGAATGAAGGTTTTTTATGACTTACAGTAATGCAAAGATGTACAGTGATCCACAGGATGTCTATACCGAGGTGGCAGTATTATATACGGTTGTGTTGCAAGAATGATGAAAAAAATAAGATGAGCAGAGAATGTCTCCCTTTGTTCTGTTTAGGCAACCTCTCCAAAGAGCCTGGTAACCAAGGCAACCAGACCTTTCACGTCTCCTTTGTTTACCCCTTGTAGCTGTCCTTTTCGCATCATGTTCATCATCTCGAATCCTTGCAGTGTTCGCCAGGCCGTCTCGAACGAGAAGAAACCCATCCCCGGCTTCACCAACCGTTTGATGAAGCGATGGTCTTGTTCAATCAGATTATTGAGATACTTGACCTGCCGTAATGCGCAGTGTTCAGGAAGGTACCTTTCTGCTTTCAACGCAGCAAAGGCTTTGGGGTAGGCGGCGTTTTTGTCCACGTTGATGATGCGTGGTTCGCTGCAATGAGGGGCGGCAAGTGTTTTCAGCAAGAAGCGCTTGGCGGCTTCCCCATCCCTGGTCGAACTTAGTACGAAGTCGAGTGTATTGCCCTGCGAGTCAACGGCTCGATAGAGATAGATCCATTCCTTCTTGAATTGGATAGGGACACGGCGCAGTATGCTTCTTACGAAGCATCTGTTTCCGCATCCCCTCCGCCGAACCCGCCGTGCAACTCGTCGCTGCAACGGGCTCTCCGCGGTCTTTTGTTCTTTCTTAGGGTAATCAAACGGTCCTACGTATCCAGACCTCTCACCCCTCCTTGAACGAGAACCGCTGCCATCCTTCCCCGCAGTCCAGTCATTAGCTGGCTTTCAAAGGGTACTATGATGGCTCTGACTGATGATCTCTCCATCGGATGCAGCTATCTTTGCCTGTCTCGCAAGTGTTACAGGCGAAGAGATCACCTCTCACAAGTTTGGACCCTGACATCCTACGATGACCTTTGGGTGGCTCCTTTAGGCCGAATACAGACACGTCTCGTCTGCCGTGGAAGGGAGGCGCGTTTCTACCCCTGTAACATCGCCTCTTGCTGAAAAAAAACAAAACCAACGTTTTGGTGTAATCAAAGCGTACACCATACCTCCCACTCACGGTTGTCCCTTGTGGGGCGACTCTCCCCTCACCGTGTGGACCTTAACGACCCGTCAAACAGAGCTTTCTTACGTCACCCAGTTTCATCTTTGGCTAGCAAACCGAGTGAGGAGAGAGAGTTTTCTCCTCTCGTCCACATTGTCCAGGCAGCTCTTTCACCTCCGACTGCTCAACCGGAAGCTACGCCTGTAGCCATCAGGCTTTTGGGGGAAAGCCTGAATCCTACCAAAGAAGAAATCTCCTTTGCTTCAGATAATGTCAGTAGCCAAGTTCTTGTCGCACCTTTGATGTACGTTTCATCAACCCTCCAGGAGTCAGTCGTCATTTGGAGACGCGGACGGCAGCGCTTCTCAAGCTCCGGGGCATAGCGTTGGACCCAACGATAGATCGTCGTGTGGTCGACCGAAAGCCCCCGCTCAGCCATCATTTCTTCCAAGTCCCGGTAGCTCAAAGCATAGCGGAGGTACCATCGTACGCACAGGAGAATAATATCGGATTGGAAGTGACGCCATTTGAATGGATGCTGATCTGTCATAACGAGGCCCTCTTTTGCTCTTTTCTCTCAAATTTAGCGATCTGCTTACTTCTTGCAACATAACCGGTGAGACCAAGATCATGAAACAATGCACTAATATACAGCAGCTCAGGATCGTACATCAGTTTCTCTTGACGACCGAAGAGTGATCCAAAGAGGAATACCCGGTGCGAATGGTTCCACAAGAGTGAACTGCCATATTCGTGAAGCAGATCTGCGGCATCCTTTGCCAATTGACTATCCGGAACGATGATACTAGCAATGTTTTTTGTCATATGACCATGCTCCTTTGGATTTGCCCCACATCCAGGCTCAGTTTTTTAAAAGCGTCCTGAGCTTGTGGGGTGGCTTTTGCACGAAGAGAACGCAACACTCGTTTGCTGAAACTGAGAACATTGAAGATACTCTGGCAATCATGCTGCTTGCAGCGCGATATTCCTGGCTTTTTTGCGCGAACCTCCTCCAGCACATACAATTGCTCCCCATATTGCTCTGCCCGCTTCTATTTTTGGAACACAACCGTTTCTGAAAAGAAGCGTTTCCTGGCTCTGGCACCTTCTCTATTCATCCCCTTGGCAATACCGTACGGAGTCTTTTAAGGGGAAGCATCACATGAAAGGTTGATCCATTCCCAGCCTCACTCTCCACCTGTATTGTACCTCCATGATGCCTGACAATCTCCGCCACAATGTAGAGTCCCATCCCCAGGCCTGGGACCGCCCGCTGGCTCAGGTCAGAGATACGATAGAAGCGTTCAAAGATTTTCTCGTGTAGTTCCTGCGGAATGCCAATGCCGTGATCACGCACGCTGACCGTGACGGCCTCACTGGAAACATGGCAATCAATCTCAATCGTGGTGGCGCTAGGAGAATACGTGATCGCATTGCTGATCAGATTGATGAAGACCTGTTCGAGACGCCCTTTATCTCCGATGAGCGTGCATGGGATGGTCCCACGCACCACGATGGGATGGGTCGCACTCACTTGCTGCATGGTATCCGCAACCTCAGAGAGCAATGCCTCCAGATCTACTGGCTCCTGAACATATTCAAGCTTCCCCGCCTGGATTCTGGATCCATCAAGCAACTCTTTTATCAGGCGTTCAAGGAGCTTCACTGATCCCTCCGCCTTTGCGAGCACCGCAGCCGCTTCATGATATCCTTGTTTCATCAGGCGTGTTTTTGCCAGTTGGATCCGCATTTTCACGGCGGTCAGCGGTGTCTTAAGCTCATGGCTTGCCATACTCAGAAAGTTCTCTTTGCGCTGCTCCAGCTCTTTGCGTGCGGAATTATCCAGCACAAAGTAGATACTTTGAGATGGGTCATATGGGAAGACGACGCCTCCTACGAGCACGGGCAGATGGCTGCCATCCTTACACACGTACTCTTTCTCATAAGGCTGCATTGACTGATAGTGTGCGAGTTCCTGATGAGCTTGCCGGGTACGATCAAGATCCTCTGGCGCTGTGATGTGAACCCAGTTTATCCTTCGCTGAAGCAGATCTTCTCGGCTATATCCAGTCATCCGCAAAAAGGTATCATTGGCTTCCACAATTTCTTCCCCTTCTGCGACGATGATTCCGATAATATTCGAATCTACCAAGGCACGCACTCGCTCCTGGCTCTGGCACAAGGCTTCCTCTCTCCATTTCTGCTTCTCGATATCGGTACTGATGCCGAGCCAGTGGGTGATCTGCCCTGCGGTATCACGTACTGGGAGCGCACGAGCCAGAAACCAGCGATAGGTCCCTGCTTGACCATCCCTGAGCCGAAATTCAGCCTCATAGGGGTCCCCTGTTTCGAACGCATGTTGTCGCAGAGCCAGCGTCCGTTCAAGATCCTCGGGATGCACAAATTGGCGCCACCCATCATCCCGTAACTGCTCAAAGTTGGCTTGCAATAAACGGCAACCCCAAGCATTGACATATTCGATCCGACCATCTGGCTGTGCTGTCCAAACCAGTTCTGGAATGGTCCTCAAGAACGTTGAAAGGTCAAGAGGTGGTACGAGCGAGGCACCCGTTGGAGATGTGTCATTAAGCATAGCGTGGTCTTGTTCCCTTTCACGTGCCCAATCCCTTGTGTGAATGAAGCGTTCTTACCCTTCCTCTTACATCGTATACTTCAACGTCCTCCCCCAACATTTTCGCCATCAGAGCCATTGTCACGAGGCATGGTCATCGGCGTGAAAAACAAGGTGTATGAGAGAGAGGAGACGCAAACGCATGGAAAAAACACCCTGATTAGGTTGCTCTTTCCCCAGGACATCTCGCGAAAGCAGCTCTCATGGAAAGTACTAGCAGCCCAGTGCTTCTGTTTGTGCCAGCTCTATGTCCGGTTGGCTGGAAAGAGCGTAAAGAGGGAACCTCAACGGATTCCATCTCCGACAAACAGGACAGGAATGTGGTCTGTCAGGGCCATGCTTCTTTGTTTCTTTTCCCCACTGCGCAAGGAGCATGCTCCTAGGCGATGTGGGGAAAGGTACGGCTCAACGAGGGCGGTAAACCAAAGCGTCTTTGCCAGAGCCGGCGAAAATGCCGCACGTCCTCAAATCCACATTGTAGTGCGACATCCTCGACACGGAGGGTGGGATTCGCGAGCAACGTCGCTGCCAGTTCCAGACGCAGTCGTTGATGATATTGAATCGGGGTCAGCCCTGTGGCCTCCTTAAAAGCACGATTCAATTCCCGAGAACTGACCTTGGCAATGGTGGCCAACTCCTTAAGCGAAACATGCTCCGCCACATGACTAATCAGGTAATCTTGCACGCGGTGAACGCCCGCATGGAGATGAGTACGATATTCCAGATAGATGCTCCGTTGCGGCTCGCACCCATTGCGCCGCATATACACCACCAGATGGCGCGCAACCTGGGCTGCAAACATCGGCCCCTGGGCATGTTCCAGAAATGCCAGCGCCAGATCAATACCAGAGGCAATTCCAGCACTGGTGGTAATCGTCCCATCATGGGCAAACAATACATTCTCGAGCACTCGCGCGCGAGGGAAGCGTGCTTGTAGTACTTCCACCAACGCCCAATGGGTCGTACAACGTCGGCCATCGAGTAGCCCTGCTTCTCCTAGAGTAAAGGCACCTGTACAGATGGATGCGATGTGCGCTCCAGCCTGAGAAGCGGAACGAAGCCAATCGCACGTCTCCTGATCGGGCAGAGCCGCTTCTAAGGAAAAGGATTCCCGCTCCATTCCTGGCACGATGATCAAATCCCCCCTCGTGATAGAAGCAAGAGGGGTAAGGTGGGCGATAACCATCCCCTGTGCGCTTTCCTGTATCGCCTGGGGGGAACAATAGTGCAACGTATAAGGCGCTCCTGCTCGGAGAGCAGTATCAAACACCTGCGCAGGACCTGCCAGGTCAAGCAAATGCACATGAGGGGGCACAAAAAACACAATGCGCCGCACTCTGTTGTCAGTTGACCCCAGTGGGCTTTGATTCTGAACGTGCATCATCTCCATATCTCCCTTCCACGGAGATACACCACGAGGAAAACATGTCTACATCAGCCCTCCCTTGAGAGGGGATGAACCGAGTATATACCGTAGCCAGGGGCTTTGCTAGGGGCAAATTCTGCAAAAAAAAGGACGGATCTCGCCAGAAGCGACAGATGGCGGAAAGGGTTGCAGAGCCAAATGCTGGCACTTCGGGAATCGTCTCCTCTTCATCCTCAGCATTATCATCTGGTGATACACCCATTCCTCGTTCCAGATAACGCTCCCAGGCCCTGGCATGTCCAAACGCCTCTTCCACGACTTTCGTAGGGACGAGAATGAGCATGGTTAGGTAGTGGTCAAAGTGGGAATGATGTGATAGAGTAGAAAGGCCATCAATTTCAAGGATGAGGATTTTTATGGTAACGATCGCACTCCATTGTACACATTGTCGGAGCGAGGCGCTAGTGCGTAATGGGCGAGTTCCCAACAGCAAACAAAAATACCTCTGCCGAGTGTGTCATCGGCAAAGTCGGGAAGATCCAACCTCCAATGGTTACCCCGAGGAACGTCGCGAGGAGATTTTACGGGCCTACGAAGAACGTAGTAGGGGTCAGCGCATCCAAACCTGAAAACTGTACGCTAAGCAGATTCCGCCTCTCACCTGGTAAATAAGAACTTCTATGTCAAGCCCTAAAAACTCATCAAGAAGAAAAGGTGGCGTGAAGACATGAAGCAGGGAAAAGCAGGAGTTCTTTTAATTGAGCATGAGGAAGCATATCATGCGTCGGTGTGATGCAAGGCTGCTCTCGCTTCCCTTAATCCCGCGCCGCTTGCATGATCTGAGAAGGGTATGTTCAGTTCAAGGTCAGAAAAGAGGCGGTTTAACCTCGTCAAAGACAAGCCCTTCTAAGCAGCCCTGGGAGCATGATGCACTCGAGCAGCTTCAAAGATTTCCCGTTGGTAGGCTTCGCCTCGTTGCCATATGGCAAACACGATACGTACCCAAATGTTTGCCAAAGCACGTAGAGCCATGCTATGGCTCTTTCCTTGCTTGCGCTTCCGCTCGTAGTAATCCTTGGCCCATGCTTCTTGCTGGGTACTTTGCCAGGCAAATTGATAGTGACCTTGACCCGTTTTCGTAGAGCCTTCACCGATTGGAGCTGAGAGGATGGAAGACGTTTCTACGTTACGTAACGTTAACGTTTCTATTCTATTATGATAAATAGTAATACGTCAAACGTTACGTAACGTTTGCTGGTTTCCACATTGTTCGTACATGAGTGGACTCACATAGCCGAGAGTCGAATGGCGTCTTTGCCGATTATAGTAGACTTCCAGGTACTCAAAGAGCGCGCATCTGGCTTGTTCATGAGAGGGATAGACGGTACTGCCTACACATTCCTCTTTGAGTGAAACGAAAAAGGATTCCATCACGGCATTATCCCAACAATTGCCTTTGCGGGACATGCTGACCACCATGCCAAGTAGTTCAAGTTGCTGACGGTAGGCGTGGCTCGTGTACTGGCAACCTCGATCACTGTGATGCAGCAATCCTGCTGGAGGACGACGTCGGGCCACAGCCATCTTCAAAGCACTTTCCACCAACGTTTCATCGCAGCTGGTTGACATGGACCATCCCACGACTGCGCGCGAATACACGTCCAGGATCACGGCAAGATAGAGCCATCCTTGTACTGTCGGGATATACGTGATATCGGTCACCCATTTTTTGTTGGGCTCTGTGGCCGTAAACGCTCGATGTAAGACATTGGGGGCCACTGGGTGAGAAGTATCTCGGCGGGTGGTCAGCATCCGGCGCTGTTTGCGCCTGGCGCTCATGTCCGCCTCTCGCATCAGCCTGGCCACTCGTTTGCGAGAAGTTCTTCGCCCTTGATCTCTCAGCTCACGATGGATGCGCGGACTTCCATACCTGCTTCGATGGGTGACAAAGACCTGCCGAATCTCTTGAGTAAGCTGAGCATCTTCTCGTTTGTGCTGACAGGTAGGACGCTTGCGCCAAGCATACAAGCCGCTTTCCGAGACTCCAAGCACGTTGCACAGAACGACGATGGGGAATTCATGCTTCTGTTGTTCAATGAACTGATATTTCATTTGGAATCCCGCGAGAAGATGCTCACTACTTTTTTTAGGATATCACGCTCCTGTTGGACTCTTTCCAGTTCACGTTTGAGTCGGCGATTTTCCTCCTCTAATGGGGTCTGGTGCCCACTGCCTGGAAACGCTTCTTTACCGTGCTGCGCTAGTTCCTTACGCCATTGGTGAATGGACGTGTCTGAGATCCCCAGCTCTCTGGCTACCTGGGCAATGGGCTTCCCTGAAGTTTGGGCCAGCCGCACGGCCTCCTCTTTGAATTCTCGTGTGTAGACTTTTTGGACCTTTGCCATGATGATCCCCTTCCTGATTTTGATCGAGTATATCTCAGCTTTGGGGACTCTATCAAATCGGGGCAGGATCATAGAAAGCGTTCCGAAGCGGCTTGATACAAGCAAACCGCTGATGGACTTTGGCGTAGTTGCCACTCTCAAAGGGTACTGGCGAGGTTCCAGCTAGCGCCTGGATATTGTTTGGGTTGGTGTACCGCTTGCGATCATCTCCCCATTCCGCCAGCAAACGAGGTGCCAACCGTTTGCCAGCTCCGGGGAGACTTTCAAAGATCTGGCTGTCTGGGTGTGTCAAAAAAAGCTGCACAATCTCCTTCTCGTAAGCCGCAATTTGCTCCACCAAAGGGAGCAGTTGTGCTACCAGAGCTAGCAGCAAGCGGGACTTCGTTTTAATGGTGATCGAATCCGCTTGAAGACTGGGTTGGCGAAGGGCTTCAAAGATGTTAGCCGCCACCTTCTTGTACATTGGATGACACGCCTGCTTGAGGGCAGCGCAGAGCTCTTCTTCCGTCGCCGTCTGAGCGGCTTGGAGTGTAGGATAGGTCTGCAAAAAAGCCAACGTCGTCTTTTGCTGAAGCTTGGTGAACAACGTCAAGGCTACGGGGTAGTAGGCTTTGAGGCAAGCCGTCAGTTGATTGACCAGGCGGGTTTGCATCTGGATCAAGGTGTCTTGATCACGCGTCAAGGCTTTTAGTTCAGCAATAATCGGGCTATCGGGTTCCAATCGCCGCAGATCCTCCAACTCAGAGCGACCATGTTTGGCCAGCAAGTAGGCATCAATCAGATCGGTCTTGGCTCGAGAGGCCACGCGTTTGCGATCAATGGTTTTTGGATTGACAGGATAGAGAGGGACTCCCGCCTCCAACAAAGCGGTGATGAGCAGACCATGCTTGGTTTCGATGATACAGGCGATTTGATCGAGTGGTGCAATTTCACGCAAGAAGTTCACCAACTTCGTCACCCCTTGGGGGTATGCGCGATGCGAAGCTGGGCGACTTTATGGGCCGCTGCGTCAATCACAACGACGTCATGGTGATTATCAGCCCAGTCGATGCCGGCAAACCACATATGGAGAATCCTTTCTTTCTCGGCAAGACATTCCTGGAGGATGCGTGTCCTTATACTTGGCGCTCGAAGCGCGTCCTTCCAATCATCATTGGTGTCCAGGAACATGCCTGGGAAGCTCATTCTTATTTTATCGGTCGAGCCGAGTGGCGAAAATGCGCTTTCCCAAGCAAGTCCAGCCTAGCAAGTTGACTCACTTCCTAGTGCCCTCAGTAGGAGGGCCTCGTCTCAAGTTTACCGTATAAGGTGAAGAGTGATCAGGTTTTCGGGCAACGCGTGATCAATCGGCGTGAAGAGTGAGCACTGCTAATCTGTCGACAAGGAGTATGGCTCCAGAAGCAGTGTCTCACTCTTCATTGTTGTAAATGGTACATGGCCCGAAACGGAGACCTCTTTTCAAATCCTCCTGTGCTTTTTGGCAAGACAAAACCGTTCTTAAGAAGAGAAAGAGATTGAGATGTTGACTGTTTTTCTGTCGAAGACTATCTTCAGAACGGAGAGAAAAATGTCGCGACCTATGAGGAAGCCACAAATAACTCCTGAGCGTCGTAGATTGGTACACTCACTGAGACGCTTGCCTACAATAATACAAGTGTTCGCCCGTCTGGCTGTTGCGTTCACTTGTGGCCTCCTTCTTGCTTTTTTTGTGACACATGTAGATATGCTCCCCTCTCCGTTTGCACAGTTTATTACTTCTGCGCTTCTCAATTCTTCCCTTCTTCCCCTCTTTCCACTTTATCTGGGTGTGTTCGTTCCATTTACTATACAGAGACGAAATAAACTCCTGATCCCCCTCTCAATCGGGACAGGATTATGTGTAATCGCAGGGATCTATGCATATTATCTTCCTCTTGCCTCCCAGGCTGATGCAATGTCAAATGGTCAGTGTGGTGTGCCCAGTGCGTATTGCCGGGGACAGTTCAGAGTTGCCCTGATCAACATCTTTCTCTGCTATGGGGTCGCCCTCGTCCTTTTGAGTGCAAATCTCACCAGTTTCATGCTCCAACGGAACCTCAAGAAGCGAGGAGCCCCCGTCTCCTCATGAATCTTGAAAAGAGCCGGGGCGAACATTTTCCATCCATGCTCCTGTGAATTGACACCCTTTGAGAGTGAGACACTGCTTCTGGAGCCATACTCCTTGTCGACAGATGGTAGTAAAAGCGAAGAGTGGTCAGATTTTGGGTCTTGCTCAATTTCAGTGTTTAAGCTCATAAACAATTGAAAAGAAAGAGCTTGGGTGGCTTCTGCCGTGATCTTTTGCTGTGTTTTTCCACCGAAAGTGATATTGGTGGCGAAGTCCTCCCAGCCACATGAACGTGGCTTGGTAAGAACATTCTCTGAATCGGAATGTGTGAAAGACGTTTACATCTTCCACTGATATGCACGATATTTTAACATCTGCACGATATGCCAGGCATAATGTCGCTCCTCCACTTGGAGGGCTTCGCCAGATGCTTCATGCTTGGCTGAAGCATCTGGCGTATCGGACTTCGCCACCAGTATCTTCTGAGGTCGCACCTCATTGGGAGTGGTGCGTCCACGACGCATGACGTTTCGAAAGTGACCAAGACCCATTTTTGAGGCGAAACATGGAAAATCAGCGCGGATGTTGAGCAGCACAACTATTGGTTACTTGAGAAACCGCCTCTGGAGTGGATCGTTGTGCACCGTTTTTGTAAATTCACGGCAAAATGGTTCGTCTCATGTTGAGGGAGGGCCAGGATAGGTGGAAAAATCGCTCATAGTGATAGACCACGTCCACGTATCCTACCCTCCCTCGTGTATAGTAATAGTAAATGGCTCATAATGTAATCCTGCAGATAAGAGCTCGACGCAGAGCGAGTGGATGTGTCCTGCATGCGGATCAACGCCTGACTGGGGTAAGCGGGAGGGCAAGGCCAAGTGACTCCCTCCCACCGCTACGATGGTTTTCCCTATGATAGCACGTGTGCTGACCAATAAAAGGGAATATCGTATGTGAAGGAGGCGACCAGCGGACCAGTCCTCATCTCATGAAGGAATGGAAATCATCATGGCTGGAGTATCTCATCCGGCGGAAATAACAATCGCCCTTGTCCACGGTGCCTTCGTGGACGGGTCCGGTTGGGAGGGCGTCTATAAGATCCTGAAGAAGGACGGCTGCCCTGTCGCCATCGTCCAGAATCCAACGATCTCGCTGGCCGACGATGTCGCCGCCACCAAACGCATTGTTCACGCGCAGATCGGCCCGGTGATTCTCGTCGGCCACTCCTACGCAGGAGCGGTGATCACCGAAGCTGGCAACGATCCACAGGTCGTGGGACTTGTGTATATCGCAGCCTTTGCCCCCGACACGGGCGAGTCCGTGTCCACACTTCTTAAAGATGCCCAGCCTGGCACGCCTGCATCCTCAATACTTCCACCCCAAGATGGCTATCTGTACCAAGACAAGGCCCGGTTCCCTGCCTCGTTTGGGGCTGACATGGACGAAGAAAAGGCCGTCTTCATGGCCGATTCGCAGGTCCCGTGGGGCGAGGAGGCGCTAAACGGTATGATCAGCGAGCCAGCGTGGAAGAGCAGGCCGAGCTGGTACCTGGTCGCCACAGATGACAAGATGATCCCACCGCCAGTCCAGCGTTTCATGTCCAAGCGCGCAGGTTCGACCGTCGTCGAGGTAGCGGGCAGTCACGCAATCTACATCTCGCAGCCACATGCGGTGGCTGAGCTCATCAAAAAAGCCGTGCAAGGAGTTAAGGGGTCGGTGATCTAAGCTGCCATCGAATTTACAATATGGGTGTGCAACAGGTCGCTTCTGGCGCGACTTCACTTTGAAAGAGCCGGTTGATTCCTAACATTCGCACCGAATTCTCGTGTTTCGGCTCAAATATCGTCGAACATTCGATCCGCAGTTGCGACAGGTTTGCGAGCCGCAGAGGGGAAGAATCTGCTGATCATCGATGCCAGCCTTGCCCGTCAGTGTCTCGAGGCAGGGCTGATTGACGAGATCCTCGTGCATGTAGCGCCCATCTTGCTCGGTGATGGTGTCCGCTTCTTTGCCCGAAAGGCGGGCGAACAGGTTGCCTTAGAGACGATAGCCGTCTCACAAGCAGAGCAACTGGCCAACCTGCGTTTCCGCGTGAGAAAGGCATGAACAGAAGCAACAGATGGGGGATGAACGCACCTCTCCGGCCAAGGGCACGTTCGCCATAGAGAGACCAGTTCCAAAACCTGGCATAGCAAAATGGCTCCGTACCTTCCATAGAAAATGGCCCTTGTAGGAAGATTCTATAATTTTGCCAGGGAAAGCACTTCGGAGCCACATGCAGGTACGTATCCATTCAGAAGCTCCCCTTTAGCTCAAGACTTCTCGGCGTCTGCGGCATTTCGTTGGGTCATGTGTCGGTCTTGCTGGAGAGATCAGCCTGGAAATGCGCTGGAAGAATGAGGAAGAACAAGGAGACATGGAAGAGATGAAAGCTATTCGCCTCTATGGTCAGAGCGGACCCGATCAATGTGTGTTCGAAGATGCACCGCAACCTCAGCCAGGAGTAGGAGAAGTCCTGATTCGTGTCCATGCGACAAGTGTGATGTGGCAGGAACCTACCTGGTCAGAAACCTGGAAAACACCGGCTGGTATCGAACGTCAGCATCCCATACCAGGTCATGATGTTTCTGGTGAGGTCGTTGAAGTAGGATCCGACGTCACTGGTGTGGCTGTAGGAGAGGCTATCTATGCGCTCACCGAATTTTGGCGGGATGGCGCGGCTGCGGAGTACACTGTCGCACGCGCGACTGATGTGGCGCCCAAGCCACGAACCCTTGAGCACATCCAGGCAGCCGGAGTCCCCCTGGTTGGACTGACAGCCTGGCAAGCGCTTTTTGAACACGCAGGGCTGACCAGTGGGCAATCTCTTCTCATTCATGGTGCCGCTGGTGGCGTGGGAAGCATGGCGGTTCAAATGGCAAAGTGGGCTGGTGCCACTGTAATCGCGACAGCCTCTGCACGCAATCATGCATTCCTCCGCACGTTGGGAGCCGATGAGATCATTGATTATACCACCACGCGTTTCGAGGATGTGGTGCGTGATGTTGATATGGTGCTTGATACCATAGGCGGTGAGACAGTAGCTCGCTCCTGGCGCGTCGTCAAGAAGGGCGGACTGCTCCTGAGTGTGTTTAGCCCCCCATCCCAAGAGCAGGCAGCCGCCTTTGGTGTGCGTGCGTTCTTTTTTGTCGTCAAGCCCAATCGAGAACAGCTCATAGACATCGGGGACCTGATAGATACAGGCCAGCTCCGGCCAATCACCGAGCGGGTCTTCCCGCTCTCAGAGGCATCCCAGGCGTTTGAGCAGGCCCTACAAGGGCACACGCGCGGAAAAATCATTTTGCGCGTAGAGGACGAGGAAAGGAGGAGATGACCATGATGCTGGTGACAGGCACAACGAGTGCTGTTGGGAATGCCGTCCTGAAAGAACTCTTGGCACGGAAGATCCCAGTGCGTGCCTTCGTGCGTAAACCATCTGTTGCTGAAAAGCTGGAGGCGCAGGGCGTAGAAACATTTGTAGGAGATATGACAGCGCGAGAAAGCGTCCATAAAGCGCTTCAGGGAATCGAGCGCGTCTCTCTTCTTTCCCCCGTCACTGCGCATCTCTTGGCGACCGAGCAGCTATGGGCTGAGGAAGCCAGAAAAGCTGGTGTACACTACCTCGTCAAACAGGAATAAGTGCCACTCTGATGGCCAACATCATCGATAACCACGGTGTAGTGCTTTTCGCCAGCCCAGTTGATGCCTGCGTACCACATGGGCAGGTTCCTCCTCGAGCAACAAACGTTCCTGTCGCCTTTCGGACCCGACAGTTCCTATGAGCAAGCATACCCTTGCTCAAGCCCTCTCGCAAGCCCTCTCGACAGAAGGGCTTGAAAGTAGTCTCACGTAGAAGGGGGTTCCGCGTCTTCTCACATTTCTCAATGCTGTTTCGAGATATCAGAGCAGGTACGCATCTTCGCCACCAGGGATGGGGACACGTGAAAGGGAGATTGACCACACGATGTCGAATACCAAGCCGACCAAGCGTCTCACGCCTGCGTCGAGTGAGACGCTCCTCACGCTTCTTGAGACACTTCCTGGGGCCTTGTTTGTCGTCGATGATGCCGCCACGATTATGTATGCCAATGCCAGCGCGCAGGCCATCCTAGGCGCCACACGAGAGGACGTAGTGGGCAAGCCCTTGTGGCGCGGTGCTCCACAGCTGGTGAGCACCGCCCTCTACCAGGCCGTCCAGCAGACCAGACAGACCCAGGCACCAACGGAAGTGGAGTATGTGTCTCCCGTGACAGGGACCTGGCTGCACGTGCAGCTCGCTCCCACGATTGGGGGGCTGATGGTGCAGGTCCACCAGGGCAGAGCCGCAACCCGACGAGAGGCGCCGGTTCCCCAGGGCGAGCGTCTCTCCATCGAGGACCTGGATGGCTTGTTGAGCAGGATCGGCGTGCTGACCCCCGAGGGGATCGTCCTCGAGATCAATGAGGTCCCCTTGGCAGAGGCGCGCGTCCGACGCGAGGAGGTCATTGGTCACTCGCTCGCCCAAACCCGATGGTGGTCCTGTTCTCCGACCAGTCAAGCGCAGCTGTGTGCCGCCATCGCGCGAGCCAGCAGGGGAGAAAGGGTGCGGTTCGAGGCAGTGGTTCATCCCAGGGAAGGCATGGACTGCCACCTGGACGTCGCGATCACCCCCCGCAGGGATGCAGATCACCACATCGCGTACCTCGTCATCGCCGGCATCGACATCACCGAGCGCAAGCGCGCCGAAGCAGATCTCCATACCCTCATCAATGCCATCCCCCAGCTGGTCTGGACCGGGCGACCAGACGGCTATATCGATTTTTGCAATCAACGCTGGCGCGACTATACCGGCCTGAGTACCAAAGAGGCCCAGGGGGAGGGATGGATGCAGTGTACGCACCCCGAGGACCACCAACGCGTCCTGCAGACATGGAAGCGCGCCGTCCAGACCGGCAGCCCCTATGAAGCGGAACAGCGCCTGCGCCAGTGTACGACCGGGCAGTATCGCTGGTTCCTCATGCAAGCCACGCCCTACAGAGATGCCCGGGGCACGATCCTCAAATATGTTGGCACCTGCACCGACATCGAGGAGCTGAAACAGGCCCAAGAGAGGATCAAAACCAGCGAGGAGAACTGGCGGGTGCTGGCCGAAACGGTGCCGCAGCTCGTGTGGATGGCACGCCCAGATGGAGCTCTGGAGTACTGGAGCCAACGGTGGCATGACTATACTGGTGCCGCCCCCGAACAAGCATTGGGCTATAGCTGGAGCCAGTTTTTGCACCCAGATGATTATCAGCGCACCCTGACGGTCTGGCGTCACTCGCTCGCAGCGGATGAGCCCTATGAAATCGAATATCGTTTCAAGGACAGCAAAACCGGGAGCTATCGCTGGTTCTTAGCCCGCGCCATGCCGGTGCGTGATGAAGCAGGCCAGGTCGTCAAGTGGTTTGGCACCTGCACCGATATCGATGACCAGAAACGGGTGGAGCAGCAGCTCAAAGAAAGCCGGGAAGAACTTCGCGTTTTGCTGGAGACGATGCCTCAGCTTGTGTGGACGACGCGACCGGATGGCTTTCTGGAATATGGCAATCAGCACATCCTTACCTATCTAAATGTTCCCCTTGAACGGTTCAATGGAGACCAGTGGTTGCGTTTCGTCCATCCCGATGATCGACAAAAAACGTGGGCTGTCTGGCAGACGGAGCTCCGCACAGGCCAATCCCATGATGTCGAATATCGCCTGCGCGAGGGGAAGACAGGGAACTACCAATGGTTTCTGGTGCGAAGCGTCCCATTTACCGATGAGCAGGGACGCGTACTCAAATGGTTTGGCACCTGTACCAATATCGATGAGCAGAAACGCTTGGAGGAAGCTTTACGCCAGAGTCAGGAACGCGTGAATGCCTTGATGAACTCCAGCATTATCGGAATCATTGTCGCCGAAAGAGAGCAGATTGTGGACGCCAACGACGCCTTTCTGCACATGACTGGCTACACTCGTGAGGACCTACGCGAAGGGCGCATCAACTGGATGCAGATGACGCCGTCAGAGTATCTGGCTCGGTCCCTGCAGGCCTATCAGGAACTGGCCACCCGGCAGTCGATGACGCCCTACGAAAAAGAGTACATCTGTAAAGATGGCAGTCGCCTTCCCGTGCTCGTGGGGGGAGTTGTCTTACAGCATCACTCACGCCAGGGTATCGTCTTTGTGCTGGATAACGCCGCGCGCAAGGAACTGGAACAACGCAAGGATGCCTTTATTAGCATGGCCAGCCATGAACTGAGGAACCCCCTCACCGCTTTGAAACTGCACACGACCTTGCTGCACCGGCAACTGGCCAGGCAAGGCCTCCAGGCTTCGGCGCTTTCCAGCATGCAAACCCAGATCAACAAACTCACCCGGCTGGTGGAAGACTTGCTCGATGTCTCCAAGATCCAGGCGGGCAAGCTCGAGTATCGGCAGGAATCGGTAGATCTCGATGCGTTGCTGCGGGAGATCGTCGACACCATGCAGCAAACGCATCCCAGCCATACCATCCTGGTGCGGGGTACCGTGCAAGCCATCCTGCTTGGGGATCGCGACCGGCTGGGACAGGTCTTCACCAATCTGCTCAGCAATGCCATCAAGTATTCTCCCGGTGCAGAGACTATCGAAATGGATCTCTCCGCCTCCGAAGATGCGGTCACGATCCGTGTGCAGGATCACGGCCTGGGCATCCCGCGCGAAAAGCGCGACAAGATTTTTGACCGGTTCTATCGGGTCGCTGATCCCAGGCAGAAGGCGATCCCCGGCCTGGGCATGGGGTTGTACATTGTCGCGGAGATTGTGAAACACTATGGGGGGACCATCACCGTCGAAAGCGAACCGGGAAAAGGATCAACCTTTCAGGTGATGCTTCCCCGGAAAAGAACATGAGGAACGCACATGGAGACTTCCCAATACCAGGTATACAACGAGGGTGGCGTTGTCAAGAGTATTCTCATTGTCGAAGATGATCCCGTGCTTGGGAACCTGCTGCTGGAAACGTTCCAGGAGGAGACGACCTATCAAGGCTATCTTGCTTCAAGTGGCGAGAGCGCGCTGATGATGCTTTCAACCATCACGCCTGCGTTGTTTCTGCTCGATTACCAACTCCCCGGGATGAATGGGCTGGAACTTGCCGACCACCTGCGGCGCCGAGAAGGGGGGAAGCAGTGACCCATCCTCCTCATGAGTGCTGATTTGCCACAAGGAAACGATGCCCTGGATCATCTGAGAACCCTGCAGAAACCCTTTGACCTGGAGGCACTATTGCAACTGATCGCAGAACTGCTTGCACCATAAGGAGAAATGGAGCAGAAGAAGTATGTATATCCTGGCGAAGCAAGCCAGAGAGAAGTTTTGGCTAAATTCGTCCTCCTTTTTGTAGCATTTGCCCCTGGTCGAGCACAAAGGCAACGTATATACTACGTTCATACCTTTCAAACAAGAACAGCTCGAGCCAGATAGGTAGCGCTCTGTTACAGCTCGATTGAAAAAGGGGCCCGGGGGTGCAAAGGGGCGCCAGCCCCTCGGCATCCAATAAGGTACTGAAAAAAGGCGGTATCCTAGTTGGTATTGCTGGCGAGCAGGAGAAGAGGATCTTTGAGTGGGCGAAGCAATATGAACGGGATGCAAAGTGGTTTATTGTTCGCCCTAACCATGAGCAACTAGCACGCATTGCCGAGTTCGTTGATGAAGGTCATATGAAACCTGTTGTGAATAGCGTCTATCCATTAGCTGAAACGCGTCAGGCATATGAGCATAGTTTGAGTGGTCATATGCGTGGCAAAGTTGTCATCCAGGTGGTGGAGTAGCCTTACTCTTCCTTAGCGTGGTTTTTCGTTCTATTCATACTCAGGGGCCTCACATAGCTGTCATTGTAAGGCCTCAAAGGATGCTGTACCCTATTGCGTATGAGCTATCAGATCAGATTACTCTCGCTTGCAAAACCTCATCATGGCTTCTCAATGGGGTGATTGTGTCCATCTACATCGTTGTGCTTCCAGCTTGAGAAATTCCTTGGCAAGCAGGTTTGTGCTGACAGGAGCTACAGGCAACCTATGCGGTGTGCTGGCCGCTAGAGGATGATGAGTACGGATAACCGTCACGATTAAAGAATAATACAAGGAGATAGATATGACCACGGCAAGTACCGAAAAAAATCCCTCGACTGGCCTGACCGTCGAAGTATTTGGACCCACTGTCGAGTTTCTGACAACGGAAAGTGGCTTCAGCGTGTTAAAAGGGGTTGTCCCACCAGGCGTCTTTGTTCCCATGCATAGTCACCCTGATGTGGAGGACTTTATCGTTATTGCTGGTGAAATGCAGTGTCTTAAACAAGAGCCAGAAAGCCACGAGTGGATCACAGCGAAAGTAGGGGATTATATCCACGTGCCTGGGAATGCACGGCACGCATGGCGCAATGCCTCCAATGAGCCAGCAATCCTGCTCATCATCACAACCAATAAGATGGAACAATTCTTTAGAGAGTCGGGAAGATCGATAGATGGTACGCTTCAGCTACCCACACCGGAGGAACTGGGGAAGTTTGCGGCTATCAGTGCCAAATATGGTTATTGGATTGCTACTCCAGAAGAAAATGCAGCAGTCGGGATACACTTTAGCTTCTAGTCTATCGCGTAGACATGTGGTAGAGCCACATTAAATAGTGACGGCATCCTTGTTCGAGTTCATTTTCACAAGTTTTTCTGCGTTCTTCACCAGATCGTGTGACTCTACCAGTTTCTGTAGTCAACAGGTAAAAGGAAAAATTTCATGAGTACATATCTACTGATTCATGGAGCTTGGCATGGTGCATGGGTCTGGTGCCATATCGCTCCGTTACTTCGAAAACAAGGTCATAAGGTGATTGTTCCTGATCTGCCCGGATTTGGCCGAGATCGTAGTATATCTCCATCTACTGGAACGTTGCGTATCTATACCGACCATCTCAGTCACATCATTAAGGAACAAAACGAACCTGTTATTCTTGTGGGTCACTCGATGGGTGGCATTGTTATCAGCCAAACAGCAGAAGAATGCTCGGAGTCGATTCAAAAGCTCATCTACCTCGCAGCATTCCTTGTTCCCAACGGCACGACTTTACAGGAATATGCACAAAAAGATAAAGATGCTATTATACTTCGGAACACGCATATTAATGAAACGCAAGGCGTGAGTGAAATTCCTGTAGAGAGAGTAGCCGACCTCTTTTACCATGATTGTCCCGAAAGCGATATTACGCTGGCCCAAATGCTTATCGGGCCAACTCCCCTGGAACCTTTTTCTGCGATTGTCAAGACAACTGATCGCTTTGCTCGTATCCCGCGTTTCTATGTGGAAACTCTCCACGATCGGGCGAATAGCTTGTATATGCAACGGTATATGCAACGAAACCTTCCCTGTGAGCGCGTGTTCTCTTTATCAACTGGTCACTCTCCTTTTTTCGCAGCACCTAACAAATTGGCAGAGATACTCTTGTCGCTTGCATAGCGACAGGCGGGGAGACTTCTGACATTCTTGGGCTTTAACCTGCCGCAAGCCGTCTCAGACATGTCTTTTCCTGTCTGAGGCATGTCCTACCTTCTATCGTAGGCTCTTCCTATCGTAGGCTCTTCCAGAAAACACATCCTTACCCACATCCACGCTCGCATCCTGTTGTGTCCAGGGACACCATCCTCTTCTGCACATCGTGTGTTCACAGGGAGAAAGGTAGTCACCAAAAGGAGCAGTGGCGCCTCCAGTTGGGCAGAGAAACGTGTCTTTCTCTGCAATCGCGATAGCGATATGAAGAAAAGGCATGCACCCCATTGCCTGGTCAATACCTCCTCCGGGAGCGCAAAAAGCAAGCAGAAGAGACAACGAGACAACGGCACTCATCAGAGAGAGCAGCACCACACTCCAGGTGTGAGAACCTGGCCTCTTTCACGCAACCCCCTCTGCAGCCCCTGTAACACGCTTTCCTCAGAACCACCAGCGGCAAGGGGAGAAAAGAAAACGCACCCAGGTGCAAGCACTTGAGCCTGGAAGACTATCGTTGCTCACCCCCTCAGTCGTATATCCGGGTGAAGCGGTTTAACGAAGCAGTACGACTCATGAAAACCGGGCAATTTGAGGCACTGACAGCTGTTGCACATGCGCTCGACTTCCATGATCAATCTCATTTTATTCGTGACATCAAGGCATTTTCAGGCCTGACGCCTACAAACCTGTCCCACAACGCTGATGATTTTCATCACGGTCAAGCAGGATATTTTTATCTCGCATGACGGTTTTTTACAAGTATTCAAGGAGCTGTCAGTGTATACTCCAACGAGATAGAGTTCAAAAGGAGGCACTGATGTCACACACATCTGTAAACGTCAAGGGGATAGTGGCTCATCCTCACATTAAGTGAGCCAGCTTGCTTACGACGAAAGGAATCTTTCACGAGCCTGAAGACGAGGGCAAGAACGGAACATAGATTGCTAGACACGACAGAGAACGCGCAGCCGTAGGAGATCGAAGTTCGCCCGACCGAACACGATCCGTTTTTGAAGCTTCAGGCAGTTCACTTGAGCTTCGACCTGCCCCTGACTCCACTCGCTCGAAAATGCCGCTTTGACCGCTACATAATCGAGGCGAATCCCGTTTGCCATTTTGCGGAATTCGGGAAGCCCGCTGTGTTCAGCTTGTGTGAGCCAAGCGTCCAGATCTCCTCCTCGGCGCTCTGCCAGCATCATGACGAAGCCCTGCCCCAATTGATAGGCGGTTTCCAGATCTGGATGCGCCGATCTGATCTGCTCAACCGACTGGAGTTGCTTCTCATCGAGCTTCTCGGGCTGGCTGACGCAGAGCCAGGAGGCACGGGTCCCAGACATCCGACGGGTAATACGAGGCTTGGGAGGGAGAGAAGGAGGAATTTCGAGCGTCCGCAGAGCCGGATCGAGCCTCAAGACGGAAGCTGATCCGGCCTCCTGGTGTTTTCTCCTTAGCTCTGCCAGAAACATTCCCAACAGAGGAGCCGATCCTGGATATCCGCGAGCTTTGATCTCATCGTAGAGCTGAACCCCGTTGGTGCATCCCTGTTGCCATCGATCTAAGAGGTAGCGCTTGTAGGGGTCAAGGATACTCCTTTTTTCTCCGCGTTTCGGATGGTGCATCTCTGGATACTCCTCAGCTTGAGCAAATTTGCTGACCGTCGCCCGCGCCAGATGCAATTTCCGTGCAATGGCACGCAGTGAGAATCCTTGTTCCACGAGAGTACGCACATCTTCATAGCGAGCCGTGCGTTTGTCTCGTCGGACCTGCTTTTGAAATTCGTCGTAGCTCATCCTTTCTGGTTGCTTGTTGGGAAAGGCTGATCTGTTTTTGTAGTGTTTCTCTGGTCCAGACTCCGCTAGTGGTTCTGCCATCTGGAGGATGCCCTGATCTTTGATGCCTCGCGCCTTGGCCGGGATTGCATCAGAAGCGCGCTCTTCGACTTCAGGTAAACAATCTTGTTTGCGATCCATGACCTCTTTGAGCCTTTCACGTAAGTTCTGCAAGAGGTGGAATCTATCAGCCACCTGAGTCGCTTGGGGGGCACCTTTTTTGGCTGCTGCTGCGTAATCTCCACCCCGGTCGCGGCTCACGACCTCCACTTCAGGGTGGGTACGTAGCCAGGCTTCCGCAGTCGAGGTTGTTCGATCTGGCAGTAATGCGATGGGCTTACGTAATTCGAGATCGACGAGAATACTGCCGTAGGTCACGCCTTTTTTCCAGCTCCAGTCGTCAATGCCTAGGATGCGTACGGAAGATGGCTCTGGACAAGCATGCGTGCGCATCCTCCGCAAGAGCGTGGGGCCTGAAACCTGCATTCCCAGTTTGGGGCGAGACGTTCTCCTAATTCTCCGCACGTGGCAAAACCAAGTGTTTGGAGAGCTTCCGACAGTCGATTGGTCATGCGAGCATACGACTGCACCAGCTCCGAGAGGCGCTCCGTGAAAATCTGGCGCAAACAGGTGGCTGTGCCACAGACAAATTTGCGCACGGAAAGCTTCAAAATGATGCGACGACCGCCACAAGGCAGGTCTGCAACTGTCCTCACATAGTTGCCATGTATCCGCTCAGATGGCTGCCCGCAGAGGGGACAGTGGGCGATGGAAAAACAGCAGCCAAGATGAACGACCACCCTGCTCGTCTCCGCATCAATAGAAACAATGACCATGCCATCTGGAAGAGGTAAAAAGGGAGAAGAGGCGTCTGCCTGGCTCATCGATGATGCCCTCCTTGCAACATAACAGCACATAACCATCGATGAGAATCTATCAGAAAACCGAACCGTTGTCCAAGCAAGCTGGCTCACTTAATGTGAGGATGAGCCTCTATCAGTCTAGCGTTTACAACATCGTCCATGTCCCAACCCAAAGTCCTGCTCTCCGGGCTCGCCATGCCTGAATCGGCTCGTTGGCATGAGGGTCGATTATGGTTTGCCCATTGGGGAACGGGTGAAATCGTTGCCGTAGACCTCGATGGGAAAAGCGAAGTCATCACTCGTCATGCTCCCCCTGCTTTTGGTTGGTCCATCGATTGGTTACCCGATGGTCGTCTCTTGATCACAGGTAAGGAGCTTATGCGCATGGAGCCGGATGGGTCGATGGTTCGGCATGCGGATCTGAGCAGTATTTCTCAGTTCGGTTGGAACGAACTTGTTGTAGACGGTCGGGGGAACATTTACGTGAATAGCATCAACTTCGGCTTCCTTGCCGGGGAGCAACCCAAATCAGGTATTATTGCCTTAATCACCCCGGATGGCAAGACTCGGAAAGTTGCGGATGATCTCTCTTTCCCCAACGGCATGGTGATAACGCCTGATAACTCAACACTGATCGTCTCAGAATCCTTCACAGGTCGGCTTCTTGCATTTGATATCGCCTCAGATGGCAGTCTATCCAATCAGCGGGTATGGGCAGAAGGTCTTGGCCCAGACGGCATTAAAATGGATGCTGAGGGCGCCATCTGGGTCCAGGCAGCCGACATACGGGCAGTGACTCATCGTGCCGATTCTCCAGAAGGGGCAGTTTTACGGATACGCGAAGGCGGAGAAGTCCTGCAACGCATTGAACACGACAAGGATATTTTCGCGGTAACGCTTGGTGGCCCAGATGGCAAGACCCTGTTTCTGTTGGCGACCGAATTCCGCGGCGTCGATAAGATTAAGGAAGTGGCCACGGCCAGAATTGGGGAAGTGGTAATCAGCCAGGCACCAGCACCCGGCGCCGGATGGCCGTGACAGAAGCCAGACCGCCGAATGGCAGTTCCAACGAGAGCTATGGGGTGAAGTTCTCGCCTGTCCTCGTGTCGAAGTGGTGCAGATGGAGACCATTGCATGTGAGGGGCAAACAGCTTGCCCCTCACATGCAATGGTCTCCTTTCTGAAGGTTGGCTCTGTGCATGTCTGCAAAACAGAACCATTTCAAACAGGGTCCTCTAAAAATCTGACGCATATCCCGGATGACCATCACCCAGATTTGTGGAGGCCCGAAAGACGATTACCTCACCGATTGGGCAAACGCTTGCTCATAGGCAAGCGGACTGACATCCTGTAACGTCGAGTGCAAGCGCACGGAGTTGTACCAACATTCGAGATACTCGAAAATGGCTGAGTGAGCCTGCGCCTGTGCGTGAAACTGGGTGCTGTTCACGCACTCACTTTTGAGCTTGTCAAAGAACGATTCCATCGCAGCATTGTCGTAACAATTCGCCGTACGACTCATGCTCACTTCAATGCCCAACTCAGCCAGGAGTGCCTGGTAGCCAAGGCTGGTGTACTCACTTCCTCGGTCAGAATGGTGGAGCAAGCCAGCTTGAGGATGACGACGAGCCAGGGCCATCTGCAAGGCTAAGGTCACCAAGTGTTCATTCTCTGTTGGAGCCATTGCCCAACCGACGACTCGACGTGAGAACAAATCTAAGACCACAGCTAGGTACAGCCACCCTTCTGCGGTGGGAAGAGCGGTGATATCCGTCACCCACTTGGTGTTCGGACGGCTTGCAGTGAAATCGCGATTGAGCTGATTCGGAGCGAAATGCGCCGTTGGGTCGTTGCTGGTAGTGGTCGGCTTGCGCCTTCGACGACACTTGGCTTGCAAGCCAAGTGTTTGCATCAGTCGGACCACCCGTTTGCGTCCACATCGTAGGCCGCGTGCTTGTAAGGCTGCATGAATGCGCGGACTCCCGTATACCTGACGATGCTCCAGGAAAAGGCTTTGGATTTCGGCAGCAAGCCTGGCATCTTCTCGCTGGTGCTGGCTCACGGGCCGGGTGCGCGAGGCATAATAGCCGCTCATCGGCACCTCAAGCGCCTGGCACATCAGCGTGATCGGATACTCGTCCTTGTGCTCCGCAATAAACTGGTATTTCACGCTGGAACGTGCGAAAAGATGCTGATGGCTTTTTTTACTATATCCCGCTCCTGTCGCAACCGTTCCACTTCTCGCTTCAACTGGCGATTTTCTTCCTCTAAAGGGGTAAGCGGCAGATGTATAGCAGGGCGAATTTTGACCTCCTGCGCCAGCGTGTTCTTCACCATTCAGTGGATTCATCATGATCATCAAAAATGCGTCAGACCCGGCTTGAAGGGTTCACTCCACAACGTTGCTTGAATGGCTCTCACACTAGAGTAGTCACGTGCATTCTCCTTTTCTCATAAGCCTTCTTCTTGACAAGACTTCTCCCATCGCTAAAGTCTGCTGCTCGTGTGGAGCGCCCTTACGTGGTCGTGGATTGAGCCTTTTGGCAAAGATACACAACGCACTCACTCACTGCTACTGAAGGCTGCGCAGAATCTGCTCAACATTGCTTACAGAAGCAATGTTGGCAAAACGGCCTCGTCGACGGCCGAAACTCAGGTCACCCCAACCTGCTGCTTGATCAATACGAGAGATAGGCGCTAGCTCATGAGGGCGATACGCCATGATGCTGGGAGCCCGTCCAGGTAATTGAGTAATAATAAGTGCTCGACGATCAGTAATAGCATAACGTGTATATCGCAATGCATTACGCATGGACTCTGCTCTCTGTTTTGCTCTGTTATAACCACGTCCAGATCGTGCAAAGATTATAAGAGGAAAGAAAACCATGCCTATAACAAATGCTCCTACCAGAAATGAAATAGAGGGGCGAGGATGTGAAAGATAGAAGAGGCAGGTAGGAAACAGAATGGCTCCAAAAGCACCTCCGATCAGAGACTCGGTTACAAGTCTCTTCCGAGTGGGTCCTCCGACTTGAGCGTGAGGTCCAGGATATCCCCACCACCGCACCTGCTCTCCCGCTTCCAAAACATTCAGAACAATGGGATCAATCTGATACTGCATATTCTAGCTACTCTACTTTCTGCACTTTATGAATGGCAAGGGCTAAAAGTCACTTAGAAAATCTTTTTAACCTGACTTCTTAAGCACATGAGAGGCCATTGCTGCTTTTCTCAACCCCTTCATCCCCTTTTCTGCAGGCCTTCTCCTCTTGAGAGCATGCAATGGTGAGAATACAACCTACCCTCTCAGGAGTGGAGAAGTATTACGATGTGCTCATTCTACTTCTTCTCCAAATTGATTCTGAGCATACAGCCGCCCCTCTGCCAGGAGAGAAATAACAAAAGGGAGCAGCCAATTTGGGTATCTAGAAATTTCTATTGAAGTCAGTAGAATACGTCTTGTCTACCAGAGTGGCCTGATAGAGTTCCTGAATTCTGGTCGGGGGCACGCTCTCACGGGTATCGGGATTGAAGATGAGATCGCAGCGATGACAGTAGAACAGCTTATCCCAGATTTGCAATCCCGGCTGAACATCCTTCACCAGACCATTTCGCCACCCCTTAAGATATTTGCTCAGAAGCAGAACACTGATGATAAAAACTATACATATCGCAGGAATAGCGAAGAAAGAAGAACTGATGCCACCAATGCTAAAAGTGTCGCTTTCGGTTACTACTTGTAAATCGCGGTTGTCAAGCCTGCACGATTCCGGTTTAAAAGTAGGCAGTCAATAAGGGTGTCAAGCTCGATCAGGTGATGGAGCTGTAGCTAAAGTAACGGCTTCTTTCCCACGCATGCGATATGAATTGCCGCGCAGGTAAAACACCTCCCCGTGGTGAAGGAGTCGATCGACCAGGGCCATCATGAGGGCATTGTCGCCCACGAGCTCCCCCAGGAGGCCAGGCTCTTGTTGGAGGTAATGATGGTCGCTCCCTTCTCATAGCGGCCTGCAATGACCTCATAGAGCACAGGGCCGACTTTGGGATCGAGGGTAAGATACCCCAACTCGTCGAGGATGAGGAGATCCGTGCTGATCAGCCCCTCGATCAAGCGGGTCACCTCATCGCGGGTTGCGGCGCTCAGGACGGCATTCGCGAGGTGTTGCGCCACCACAAACCGCACGGAATAGCCCAGCTGCACCATTTTGGTTCCGACCGCGATCGCCAGATGTGTTTTCCCCAGACCGCTGGGCCCAATGAGCAGCAGTGAGCTGGCATTGGTCACGAAACTGCTGTCCAAAAAGCGCATGAGCATCGGACGCTTGAGTTCTGGACGCAACGCGAAGTCAAATTGCTCGATGGTGGCCGGGTATGGGAAGCCCGCCGCTTTCATCTTCCGTTTGAGCCGGTTCTCCTGCCGGGCCAGCAGTTCTTCAGCCAAGAGCTGGTCCAGGAACTCGCCATAGCCCAGGGAACTGGCTTCGGCCTGTTGGACCCAACTGTCGTAGACCTGGCGGATACGCCCAAGTTTGAGGGCAGCCAGCTTCTGAGGTAGTGTTGCAAAAAAAATTGAGCAGAGAAAATGAAGCGGGCAATGACGGCATAAGAATCATTGCTGCAGAGAAAAGGCGCATGTTTTGCATCTTTTCCTGGTGAGAGATGCTCGAGTGCACTTCAATTTGCTGAGCTTTAAATTTTTTGCAACACTACCGGCGTGACGCTCACGAGTACTATCAGCGCTCCGTTCCCTTGAGGCTCGCGCCTGGTAGGGAATCCCGTGTTCCGTCAAGGTGGTACGTATCGAGCATCCCGTAGGCAGCCGACTCATTTCCTTCAATGATCTCGTTCATCATCGTCCATGCTGGAGAAGGAGCACCAATCAACCTTCAAGATTGATGCTCAGCATGGCATCGGTTTCAGACACATTTCCGATGAGAGGACAGATACTCCACTGGAAATTGGGCTTCGGGCAATCCAGCTCTTACCATAGGATGCGAGTCTTGCAGCGCATGCTTCTGCTGTGCCTCTAGGGCATCACTGCTTTCCGTCACATGCTACTTTCCCCTTTCCCTTTCAGGTCCAGGTCAGTGAGGTGACTCAAGAACCTCCTTCTCAGTTCTTCCTGGCTGAACCAGGGATACCATCAAGCGTGACACGGCGCACAAGGTTGCTGTCACCAGGGGCAGCACATCGGGCAATACAGCCATGGATATCACCCTTGTCCTTCTAATCAGAAGGCAGGATCACCAGAGCTGTCCAGGTCAGGGCGTCCACCTGCTTGACCTTGTGAACATAGGGGGGAGGCCATGTTGTCTTCTCGTCAAAATTTAATCCTGACGCGGCCTTGATCAGTCCAAGAATATAGTGCTGTTGGGCTTCCACAGAATCTTGAAGCAACGGTTCGCTTAATTGGATAGTGTAACGCTGCTCACTATCTACATAAGGTCTGGGTTGTACCCACCGCTCCTGAGTAATCGTGATTTGCACCATCCACTCCTCGCATGTACAAACCCACGAGATTGAAGTACCGTCTATCGAGGCGCAAACACAATTTACATCTTTCAGGAAAGTATACCAGATGGGGAGCGGTTTTCCCAGACCTGCATCACCCCGTGCTCACTCTTCGGCTCTGGCTTACTCTAGGTGAAGGATGGGCTTATTATCCTTTTCACCTGGTAATTGCGCTGAATGTTCGATACAATAGCCTTTAGCCCAATATTTTCGTTCGAATATTCAGCGCAATTACCATTAACCGGAGTGGTCACGTGTTGCCATGGCCACGTCAGGTGTGACACCCCAGTTCCACATCACTGCTCTGTCAAGCCAGAAGAGTCACACAGGCCACAAGATGATATATTCTATGCAGATGAAAACATCTTTGGAGAGGAACCAGCATGTCAAGCCCATGCTGCTATTCTGTTCATCTCTACCGTCCCCTGGGCTTACCTGGCAGTTCGTGTGATAATCCTGCGAGCTAGTCGTTTCTAAAGAATGCATCTCACACAGCGCGTTGAAAGTCATCAATAGTGGACGAGAGAGTCAATACCCTCTTGCAAGAAGTGGAGTGGAAGATCTTGAGAAAACATCCTGACAAAGTGTATCTGTCCAAGCGCCAAAAGATTGAACACTGGCCGGTAGAACTGGCCGAGAAGTTACTTGCCAGTCCTCTTCCGTGGGGGCCACCAACCTATGCCTTCGGCAGGTATATCGATGACCCAACACAACCCGACCAGAACGATGATGTTCACGCCCTGGCTTTTTGTGTCAATGATGCCTATGAACGCCACGGAGGGGACATCAGTGAAGCCTGGAAATGGGCTAACCCTCTATTACAACACCTGAAGGCTGGCGGCTCCTGCGAGCAATATGCAACACAGGATTTGTTGGATCTCGTGTTTCTCAATGTTCGTTTCGAACGCTTCTCTGATGGGCACATCCGTTCCGAGGAAGCGCTCCTGCGCGACATTGTGCGAGAAGTGGTCCAACGGGTCCATTCTCCTTATCCGCCTGTCTTTCTGGTGCAAAAAGAGAGATGATCATGTTCTTGACGACGCGAGGAGAAGAAGTCGCAGCGATACAGGATCTGGGTCATCCCTCTTTATTATTTCATTACCCGTATTGCCCGATGTCCTGCCCCTGGTGGTAGCAACCTTGTGCGCCGTGTCACGCTTGATGGTATCCCTGGTTCAGCCAGGAAGAACTGAGAAGGAGGTTCTTGAGTCACCTCACTGACCTGGACCTGAAAGGGAAAGGGGAAAGTAGCATGTGACGGAAAGCAGTGATGCCCTAGAGGCACAGCAGAAGCATGCGCTGCAAGACTCGCATCCTATGGTAAGAGCTGGATTGCCCGAAGCCCAATTTCCAGTGGAGTATCTGTCCTCTCATCGGAAATGTGTCTGAAACCGATGCCATGCTGAGCATCAATCTTGAAGGTTGATTGGTGCTCCTTCTCCAGCATGGACGATGATGAACGAGATCATTGAAGGAAATGAGTCGGCTGCCTACGGGATGCTCGATACGTACCACCTTGACGGAACACGGGATTCCCTACCAGGCGCGAGCCTCAAGGGAACGGAGCGCTGATAGTACTCGTGAGCGTCACGCCTCACCAGGGAGTGTGGGAAGGCCACACACAGGGGGAAGCAGCGCAGGTAGTTGCATTCTTTTTCGGGAAGAGCACGAGATGTGCATATTCTGAACGAATGGAATGCCGCTACTGGAAAGCCACGTGCATGGAAATCGTGCATGCGTGGTTTGGGGAAGGGCGGATGGAAAAGGGTCTTTTTCGATACCTCGCCAGCCGCCTATACCACCACTCCACCCCTATACAGGTGTCCGGGTGGTATTGTCAACTTGACAAAGTAATTGAAGAGTTTTTTAAAAAGATGGGAAAAGAACAGAAAAGAAGTGGAGGATGAGAGGAGGTGGCGTAGTGTTAAGCGGCAGTTTTCCCTCTGGTTACCTCGTTCCAAATGAGAAAGCGATCTTGCATGAGAACACGGTAATCCCTTGCAGTGAGACGGTGCCGTTTCGGCCGAAAGTGATCCAAGATGGGCCCAAAAGCGGAAAGAAAGCGTTGAGCATAGCCAGGTGATGTGAATCGCCGCATGGTTCGCTCGCGTTGTCTCGTCGGCTGATGCGAACGTTCTGCTTGATTGTTTAAGCCTTTGTGTTGACGGTGCTCGACACTACGCATGATTTCCCTCTTGGCAGCGGCATAGCTGGCCAGCTTGTCGGTGATAATCACTCGCGGGACATATTGCAACCCTTTGAGCAACTTGCGGAAGAACTGGCTTTCCCGCATGTTTGCTGCGTCGGCTCTGGACCAGGATATCCAGAACATTGCCGTTCTGATCAACAGCTCTCCAGAGGGAGTGCGTCTTGCCGTTGATCTTGAGATACACTTCATCCAGGTGCCACTTGTCTCCCGTTTTTGGGCGACGATGTTTCAGCTCATTGGCGTACGTCTGGCCACATTTCAAACACCACTGTCTGACGGTTTCGTAGGTCAACACGATCCCACGCTCGGCCATTATCTCTTCGACATCACGGAAACGGAAGCGAGAAGCGGAAGTACAACCAGATGCAATGGCCAATAATCTCAGATGGGAAGCGAAAGCCTTTGTAGAGGGATGCAGGTGCTTGTGTTTTCATGTATCTGAGTCTATCCTTCGCGCAACGGTATTTCAATCGACCAGTAGCACCACAAGCGACGAGTCCACAACGTGGCCAGCTAGAACGCCAGAGCGTAAAGCCAGAACGTGCCCGTCAAAGCCTACATATCGCAAACCAGGGGAATGCACTAGGGACAAATCACAACCGCCTGTATCGTGCCGAAAAAGAAAGACCTCTTGGTGATATTTTGCGTCAAGCGTTGTCGTTGTCAGAAAGGAAAGACGTGTGAGTACCAATCTTTATCGCATCGAGATAGTGGATGTGAAACCTAGAGCTTTCACTGTACGTGTGACCTGTCTTCATCCTGAAATGGATTTTTTACCAGAGGGACGTACCTTTGCCTGTAGTTGTCCCGGTTTGGATGAAACAGTAAACTGGAAGTGGATGGTCGTAGAAGAAGTGAGGAAAGTATGGCAACGGGACAAACATATGATAAGACCTTTAAGCGTGAAGCCGTGAATTTAGTCCACACAAGCGGAAAATCGCAGAGGCAGGTAGCAGAAGACTTAGGAATTGCGATGAGCACACTGAGCCGCTGGTGCTCTGAGCTGGCGGCCAACGGAGAACGAGCGTTTGTTGGCAGTGGAAATCTCCAGCCAGAAGCTGAGGAGATGCGCCGCTTACGGCGGGAAAATGACGTGTTGCGACAGGAGCGTGACATCCTAAAAAAGGCGCTGACCATCTTCTCGCATCCGTAGAAGACCGTTTCGGCTTTATTGAGCACCACCGAGGGCAGTTTGAGGTACGGATCATGTGTCGCGTCCTCTCGGTTTCAGTCGGCGGGTTCTATGCCTGGATGAAGCGCCCTCCCTCGCAGAGGGAACGAGAAGATGGCTATATCAGCAAAGAGATCGTGAAAATCTATCATCAGCACCAGGGACGGTATGGCAGTCCGCGCATTCATGTGCAACTGCGCGATGAAGGCATTCGTGTGGGCCGCAAACGCGTGGTGCGTCTCATGAAGCAGGCCCAGCTCGCTGCCCATCACACGACCCATCGTGTGCTGACGACTCATGCCGATCCTGCTGCCACGCCAGCCGAAAATGTACTTGATCGTGCTTTTGAGGCCGAGCGCCCGAACGAAAAATGGGTCACAGATGTGACCTACATTGCGACAGCAAACGGCTGGATGTACTTGGCAGCGGTCTTGGACCTCTACTCGCGGCGCATTGTTGGCTGGGCCATGGCAGCTAAACAAGATGAAGCCTTGGTCGAGCAAGCGATGGCCATGGCGATCAGGCATCGCAAGCCAGAGGCGGGATTGCTTCACCATTCAGATCGCGGCTGTCAGTATACCAGCCACGCCTATCAGAGGTTTCTGCAGGACCAAGGGATTCGTGTGAGCATGAGCTTGCCCCGATTTCATAGAGTCTCTAGAGGTTTGAGATGAGGAGAGTGAAGAACGTTTTTACGTAACGCAACGTAACGTTTGAGCTTGTATTCTAACATAAAAATGATAATACGTCAAACGTTATCTAACGTTACTTTACGATATTTCTTCGCCATCTGTTCATACGTGAGTGGGCTCACATATCCAAGTGTAGAATGTCGACGAACTCGATTGTAATACGTTTCCAGATAGGTAAAGAGCGCTAATCGTGCTTCATCGTGAGTTGAATAGACAAGCGTTCCTACACATTCATCTTTTAAGGTTCCGAAAAAACTTTCCATCGCAGCATTATCCCAACAATTGCCTTTCCGCGACATACTTGCTTGGATACCGCATCGTTCTAAACACGCCTGATACGCTCTTGAAGTGTATTGACTCCCTCTATCACTGTGATGCAGTAATCCAGCTTGAGGATGACGGCGGGCCAGGGCTTGAGTAAGTGCCCGTTCTACTAACTGCTCATCACATGTGCTCGACATCGACCATCCAACAACCATTCGAGAATAGAGATCCAATATCACTGCAAGATACAGCCACCCTTGCCGAGTGGGAATATACGTGATGTCTGTGACCCATTTTTTGTTGGGGGCTTCCGCATGAAAATCCCGATCTAAGAGGTTGGGAGCAACTGGATGCCTTGGATCTCGTGTGGTGGTGATAACCCGTCGTCGCTTGCGCCTCGCAGAAAGGTTCTCCTGATTCATGAGCCTGGCAATTCGTTTCCGCGAGCAGTTGGTCCCTTCATCACGCAGTTCCCTCAGGATGCGTGGGCTTCCGTATCGTCCTTGATGCGCGACAAACACCTGCCGTATCTTTTGCTTTAACTGAGCATCTTCTCGTTTGCGCTGGCAAGTTGAACGTTTGCGCCAGGCATAAAAGCCACTTTCCGAGATTCCAAGCACACTGCACATGACAACAATGGGAAATTCGTCCTTGTGTTGCTTAATAAACTGATATTTCATTTGGATTCCCGTGAGAAGATGCTCACTGCTTTTTTTAGGATATCACGCTCCTGTTGAAGCCTCTCGACTTCACGTTTCAATCGACGATTTTCCTCTTCGAGTGCTGTTTGATGCCCCTTGCCTGGAAAGGCTTCTTTCCCATGTTCTGCCAATTCTTTGCATCAATTATGAATCGCACTGTCGGAGATGCCCAGCTCACGAGCGATTTGCGCAATTGGCTTGCCTGAGGTTTCCACCAACCGCACGGCTTCCTCTTTGAATTCTTTTGTATAGACCTTTTGGATTTTTCCCATGGCTAAGCCCCTTTCTGATCTGCTTCGAGTATATCTCAGCTTTAGGGACTCTTTCAAATCGGGGCAAGATCACACCCTGTGCTTTGTTCCATTGGTCTTTGAGTTTCTTCTGTACTTCTTGGACTGATTCTTTGCTGGGTTTGATTAAGAGCTTCCATCCCGTCCATGAGGTCTGTGGTGCAGGGTAATGTCGAACGTTAAAACCCAAAAAATCAAACCCTTCTGTCAGGTGAACAATGCGGGTCTTTTCCTCTGAAAGAGTCAGCCCCCGCTCTTTGAGCCATTCCACAAGGATTCCCTGTACCTGTTCGGCATCTTCCCTACTTTCACAAAAGCACACAAAGTCGTCGGCATACCTCACAACTGCACGCCTGCCGATGAGTTGGCCTCGGTAGTCATAGGTGACGCCGATGGCCTCTTCCATCCCGTGCAATGCGATGTTGGCCAACAAGGGGGACGCTACTTCTCCTACAAAGTTGCAAAAAAAGTGATAGAGTTCGAGTATCAGGAGGAAATCCCGCGCCAGCGCCTTCGTGCTGCTTATGGTGATGGATTCAAAGGAGCTCCCTTACGGTGTCAGGTGTCTGGCGAAGGTGCTTTCCCGCAGGATGCTACAACATGTGATGGAACCGCCACCCAAGCCCACTCGCCCCTCGCGCAAGAAGCGAAAAACCCTGGAGGTTCACGTCATGTTTGAACCCAGCCGTCTCGAACAGGAGTGTCTTCAGCAGGCATATGCTCATCTCATCCCTGCTGTATAGCGGCGTCTTGGCCCTGTCCCACCAGCCACCCCTTCTCAGCGAGAAAGGAGCGCTCAATGACCATCATGCAGGTTGGTTTGTATGCTCGCGTTTCTTCTGAGCAACAAAGTGAAGCCAGAACGATTGAAAGCCAGTTGGCAGCCCTGCGGGCGGCGATTGCGGCGCAGGGGGGCACGCTCTTGCCTGAATTGGAAAGTGTTCAGACTTGACCTCTCTGGTAAACTCAAGCTATGACACACGAGGAAGAAATCGCTCATCTTCGAGAAGAAAACCAGGCGCTACGAGAAGCTCTCAGCCAGGCACTGACCCGCATCGAGGAACTGGAAAAGCAGAAGACACCTCCCCCTGCGTTTGTCAAAGCGAACGTGAAAAAGCCAGGGGCGCAAGAAAAGAAGCCGCGCAAGAAGCGTGACGCAAAGCACAACCACGGGCGTACGCGGATGGTGCCAACACAGATCGTGGAGCATCGCATCGTCACCTGCCCGGACTGTCATTTGCGCCTGGGTGGCATGAGCCTGGCGCGAGTACGAGAAGTGATCGATGTGCCGCCCCCGCCTCCTCTGGAAGTGATCCACCATCGGATTTTCCACGGCTGGTGTGCCCAGTGTCACAAGTGGCACGAGGCACCTGTCGATCTGCACGCCGAAGTGTTTGGGCAGGGACGCATCGGTGTGCGGTTGAGTAGTCTGATCGCTACGTTGCGCACGGTGATGCGCCTGCCCATTCGGCAGATTCGAGAGCTCTTGCACACCCTCCACGGATTTGAGGTGAGCATCGGAGAGATTGTGGAGGTCCTCCACCGTCTCGTGGCCCATGCTCAACCCGTTCTTGACGGCTTCAAGGCCACGATCCGCGCGAGTCCGGCGGTGCAAGCCGACGAAACGGGTTGGCGAGAAGATGGCCTCAATGGATATATCTGGAGCGTCAGCACTCCAACCTTCCGCTATTACGAGTACCACCATTCACGAGGCGGAGAAGTAGTCAAGCAGTTGATCGGGGAAGCGTTCCAGGGGGTGCTAGGCAGCGATTTTTACGCGGGATACAACATCCATGAGGGCTTGCATCAACGCTGTTGGGTGCATTTCTTGCGTAATGTGCATGAGCTCAAGAAGAAGTTTCCGCAGGATGAGGCTTTGCTCACCTGGGCCAAAGAGGTCAAAGCCATCTACGATGACGCAGTGGCCTGGGCTAGGCTGGCTCCCGATCCACGCCTGACTCCACGCGCGCAGCACCAAGCTCGCGTGGCGCAACAACACGTCTTTGAGCAGGGCTTGTGGAAACTCTGCCACCCCTTTCTGCAAGAAGACGTTCCCCAACAGACCCTCTGCAAGCGCGTGGGGAGCTTTTTGCCCGAACTCTTTGTCTTTGTGACCGTTCCAGGGGTTCCCGCGCATAACAACCTGGCAGAGCGCAGTGTGCGCCCCCTGGTCATTGCCCGCAAGGTCAGCGGCGGCACACACTCCCCCAAGGGCAGTCAGACCCGTATGGGCCTGGCCAGCCTCTTTGGTACCTGGGTTGCGCAAGGACTCAATCCTTTCTCCCAATGCCTCGCTCTCCTCACCCAACCTGTCAATGACAACATGCAGGGTCGTCTTTTTTGAAGAAAAGCTTTCTTTGTAGCTTGGAAAAGGGAAGAATCTGTTATGGCAAATCAAGTGTTCTTGGTGGTCAATGATTCTGCGAATCCCATCCTCGATGAAATCGACAAGAATGAAAAAGCTTTATTGGCATGTAATTATTCCATCCCCTTATTTTGGTTTACTCTGTACTCACCCAACGATGTGTTTTTGATGGATGTGGAGATGGATGATGCTCCCGTAGAGCAAGCGCCTACTCTCGTCGTCGACTTGCCAACAGGGATAGAGAGGGCTGAGGAAAGAGCAAACAACGTCTTTCACATCCTTCCTCATTCTTATATGGATCTCTATCAGCAATGGCTTCGTTTCCTGAAAGGTCTTGCTCCCCACCCAGCTCTTCCTCCGAAATATGTGCATATCGATCTGACCGAATTGTGGATGATGTCTGATGACGCTGAACAATTTACAAAGGATTTACGAATGGCCGTGTCAGCAGTTGACAGAACAGACCGTGCTTTGTGGGATGTGTTGATCGAAGAGTTCGTGGGAATTGTGATGCGGTCTGGGTTCTTTTCGAAAGAGAAAAAAATCACGTATCCAAAGACGGTCGATGGAATCCAATCACTCCTGACGGGTTACGACTGGTACGGAACATTCAGAGAGAAGTAAGAGGGTTCTGTTCGTAAGATCATTCGGTGTCGTCCATGGCAGGGTTCCAAGCGGAACCCTTCAAAAATACGACTCTGCATTTTGTCATGGACATCCAACCAAACCCATTAAGCTAAGTCTGAACAGTTACGTCATCACAGGACGCTTGACTTTTCCCCAAAAATCAGGTACACTAGATATATCGTTTGCACAAGGCCACATGGGTGTGGCCTTTTCTTTTTGCCCTCATCCTCGCCAGCAGAGACCTCCCGAATTTCACCAATGCGCTATGTTCGCTCCGAGAGCCGGTATTCCCCTGGCCCCGTCGGGACGACCCACCTCAACCCATCCTCTTCCTCATCAGAATTCTCTCCCACAACATACTCCGGATCGTTCAGCCCCAACAGGTCCAGTTCCATGTCCAGCGCTCCCACCTCCACCCACTCACGAAAGACATGCACCCGCTGCCCTTTCCCCTGCACCTGGCCGCGCATCTGATATATTAGCTCGGATGATTGACGAGATAATCTTCCGTTTTTTGGATGCCATTGGAATACCTCTGTAACTCAGGGTGTAAATCCTAACATTATTCTGGCTAAAATCACACAATTATCCTGGTGGACAAACTACTCTGGAACCCTTTGCCCACCAGGATAATTGTTGGAAAAGGACCAGTTTCATCCTGGGATTTACACCTATGTTCTGGCCATCTGCGTCGTACTGCAGCCAGAATTTCAGACACGTTTCTCTATCTTCTGTTGTCTACTTATTTGCTTACCAAGTTGCTTTCTGCTGCTGAGTCTGCTCCACTTCGACGTGCAAAACGTGACAGGATTAGGGCTGTTGCCAGATGAGCCGGCGTGGGAATGGATGGTTGTCAGCAAATTACTTCCCTTGTTTCTGTTGTGCGGTAGTGTCCTATTGGTAGATATCAAGCCGCTGCTCAAGCGTCTGCGGCGGCCTGTTTTAACAGGGAGCTGAACGCTTGTATCGCCTTGCTTTGTGGAAGCGGAACTTCTCTGGTGATGAGACCAAGAGGCATATGCAGCTTCCAGTCTTTGATATGTCGGATAACCGTGTCGTCTGGAATATGGTATGTGGCGAATTTAGGCATGATTGCGACTCCCATTCCTTGCTGGACGGCTTGCTTGATGATTTCGAGACTACCGATCTCAATGCCAATTGCCAGTGGAAGTCCGCGTGCCATAAAGGCTTGCTCGATAGCCGTGCGATAGGCACAGGGCGGATCCGTGAGTAGCAAGCATTCAGCGCATAGATCGCTCAGCAAGATCTCGTCTTGTTGCAGTAGAGAATGGTTTTTGGGGAGTAGTAGAACAGGCGTTTCGGTCAGGATTGGTTCGAAGATGAGCCCTACGTTGGCGGGTGGTGGCGTTGAGATGCCTAGATCAATCTGATTGGCTATGAGTTGTTCGTGCGTGCGGTTTGTGCTCAGGATCTCGATTGTGAGACGGATACGGGGATAGCGCTCACGAAAGGTGCACATGACCTGCATAAGATAGAGGCGTGCTATTGGCTCGATCATGCCCACACGTAACGTGCCGCTCTCTCCTGCGGCGAGATCTGAGAGATCCTGCTGCATTTGCTCGACTTGATTGAGTACATGCTGAGTGTGGATGAGGAGTGTGTGTCCTGCGGCGGTAAGCTGGATTTTTCTCCGTTGGCGATCAAAGAGTTCGACTCCGAGCTCCGCTTCAAGTTGCTGAATTTGTAATGTGAGTGTTGATTGCGCGTATTGCAGTCGCTCGGCAGCCTGGACAAAACTACCTGTCTCCGCAATCACCTTGAACGTCTGCAAATGTCGTAGATCCATAATCCTCCAACTATCAGTAAAGATGAATGTTTGCTTCGAATACTTTGTGTTGTTCGATATATCATACTCTGTTATATTGATGGAGCGCAAGCAAATTATCCGTGTGACGGCTTTTGGATAGCTATCAATGATGATCCAGAGGTGTGGCAAGGCTTTATGGTTAGTCGGAAATTCAAAGTCAGTAAGAGAGAAAATATGGATATACAAGGAAAAGTAGTCTTGATCACAGGTGGAGGCACTGGCCTTGGGCGCGTCATTGCCCGGCACCTGGCACAGGCAGGGATGCATGTCGCTGTCGGATATTCACGTTCCGAGCGTGACGCCTTTGAGACTGTCACGATGTTGCAGGACCTGGGTGTCAAAGCGCAGGCTGTTCAGGCAGACTTAAACGCACCAAGCGTCGTGACCGAGAGTAAGCGTATGGTCGAAGATGTCGCAGAGCACTTCGGACGCCTTGATCTGTTGATTAATAATGCTGGTATCACTAGAGCTGTTCCTTTTCCTCAGATAGAGGCGCTGACAGAAGTGGATTGGGATACCGTCTTGAACGTACACACCAAAGCTCCTTTTTTCACGACGCAAGCGGCGGTTCCGCTCATGCGACAAAATGGTGGAGGACACGTGATCAATACAGCCTCCGTATCTGGTATCCGCGCCAGTGGAGGGAGCAACATAGCCTACTCGGTCTCCAAAGCCGGAACCATTCATCTCACCAAATGTCTGGCAACCGCCCTTGGGCCCGACATTCGCGTCAACGCCGTCGCACCCGGTTTTCTGGAGACACGTTGGAACGACACATTCAGCGCGGCATACATCCAGGCAGCCACACAGCAAGCCACACTCAAGCAAGCAACAAGGCTGGAGGACGTCGCCGCCGCCTACGTCATGCTAGCCCGCAACGAGAGCATCACCGGCCAGATAATCACCGTCGATTCAGGCCTCACCCTGTAACGACGCGCCTCCGGCCATCAGCTCCAACGTATTCGGGGGAAGAAAGGAATATCAAGCTAGCACGGTCATTGTAAATCCTGACATTATTCTGGCTAAAATCACACAATTATCCTGGTGGACAAACTACTCTGGAACCCTTTGCCCACCAGGATAATTGTTGGAAAAGGACCAGTTTCATCCTGGGATTTACACAATGCAGGTCCTGAATACCAAGGGAGCGGCTAGGAGACTTGGATGCTCTAAAATCTGGCTCTCTACATTAGCGGAGACAGCAGGTCCAGGCACACCAACGGCAGCACCAGCCCTGGCGCCTGTCTCCCGCGTTGGGCTTCTCTGTGGTACGATAACAGGCAACCGAGAAACCTTGAAAGAAGGAAGATCTATGTCATCCATCGCGCTTGGCTTATTACTCCCCGCTCTACCTAGCAGAGGTATGACACGTGAAATCTACCTCAAACGGATTCGCGAGAGTCTGGATATTGTCACCGGGCATTTTCACTCGATCTGGTATGTCGATCATTTGCAATTCCAGGATGCTCCGGTCCTGGAGGGCTGGACGGCCCTGACCTACATGGCAGCGTGTTATCCCTCTTTTCACTTTGGGAATGTTGTGCTTGCTCAGTCATTTCGCAACCCAGCCTTGCTGGCGAAAATGGCGGCAACTGCTCAGTATATGAGTGAAGGACGCTTCATCCTTGGTATCGGTGCTGGTTGGCATCAGGAAGAGTACGATGCCTATGGTTTTCCTTATCCAACACCTGGCGTAAGAGTAGAGCAGTTGGAAGAGACGCTGACTATTCTCAAAGCGCTCTGGACCCAACCCCGAGCCACGGTGGAGGGGAAATATTATCGCGTTCTCAATGCTGTGTGTGAGCCAAAGCCCGATCCATTGCCACGTATTATGATTGGAGGAGAGAAGCCACGTATGCTCCGACTGATTGCGCGGCACGCCGACGAATGGAATATTTCACATGAAGATATCGCACACTATCGTGACCTGGTGAAAGAAAGCGAAAAGGCCTGTGCTGCTGTTGGCCGCGATCCAGCTACGTTACGCCGAAGCTGGTTTGGCGGCTGCCTGTGTGTGCCTGAAGGAACTGATATGAGCAACGTGAATATTTCGCACAGTTCCCCCAATTCTTTGATTGGTACACCCAAACAGATTATAGAGAAGCTCAAGCCATTTATTGATCTGGGTGTGGTATCTTTCCAGTTTAAAAATGAGGGATTTCCTGATACAACGTCATTGCGTTTACTGGTTGAAGAAGTTTTGCCACGAATTCATGCTTAACAGAAGTCCATCAATCCAAGACGGGCCGCAGCGCTCTGGTTGGCGCGCAAAAGAAGCGCTCCGTTTGTTAGAGGCTCTCATCGTAGACGGTGAGCATCGTCTCCAAGGAGAAGAACCGCGTCAAAGAGGTTGACAAAACCATCCTATATAACGATCTTGACCCCCACCCCATATTGCTGCACAAACAGCACCGCGGCCAACGCCATCACCCCCATTCGACGCGGCAGCGGCAACACCACTGACTCACTCACTCGCATAGCTGGCTCTCCACGCTCTTCTCTTGTGTTTCTCTCCAACCGGAGAAACAGAAGTCCCTGGGCTGAGCCTGCTCATATCCTGGCCCTACGCCCTTGCTTTCAACGTGTGGGAATAGAACGCGGCTTCAATTCTATGATAATTGGAAGCAAACAACTCCTCGCTCGTTGCATCACCCCAGGGGAAAGCGCAACGAATTCGGTCGTGGGGTCATTCCATAGCAATAACTCCGCCGTATACAAGGGAAAGCGGTCGATATGATAGGGAAAATCATTGAGCCAGGGCTGCTCCCGGGCAAGGCACCTCAACGTATGCACCACGTCCCTGAGTCTCTCTGTCGGAACCAACCGCTCCCCTGGATAAGGTCGCAAGAGCTCGGTAAGAAACGCCACAACGCATTGCACCTCGTTGATACTTGACACAACTACCTGGGGATCCAATTCACCAATGCGCTGCCGATGCAGGCCTCGTAACGCGTCCCGCGCTGCCTGCGCAGCAGGGGAGAGATGTGCTACGCGACACGCTGGACACCATTTCTCCGCCTTCTTTGGCAGTGGCTGCAAACAAGACAAACAGCGCCGTTCTTTGGCGGCGGTGATGCATCGCCAACTGTGAAGACGAGCGACAACCTCCTCCTGAGACCGTGCATCTTCTTGCATCATACAACATCCTCCCTGAACAAGCATTCCAACAACCGAACCAGCGCTCGCCGCCACTGGTACACCAGGCACCCCAGACCTGGATAACATCAGCCTGCGGCGACCTCACCAGGAGAGCACACGCGCGCCTTGATGTTCTTCTCCAAAGCGCGATCGCGCTCCCAGCACCTTCTTGACTCAGACGCACCCACCAGATCGGTGAGCAGGCCAAAAGAGCAAAGAAGCACACCGTTTCACCGTCTCACCGTACTATGAATATATCTCTCATCTGTCCTCTCGCGCAGCTTGAGAGAGACAAGCATGCGGTATACTCTAAAGAGAAGGACCCGTCGACCCTCTCACGCTGTTCAACAGAAGGAGATCCCTATGGCGATAGACACCCCCTTGGACATACAGCTCCCCGATGGTCGCCACATCCACCTGACGCCTGAGCAGGCCCTGGACTTCATTGCCTGGCTTGCTCCACACATGCCTGACCTCCCAGAAGCCCTCGCCACCTGGCTCACGCAACAGCGCCCTCCCTCCTTCGACCTCCCACCCCTTGAGCCGTATTGCGTCGTCGAACGCTCCCCCCTCGACGGCCGCTTTCACATCACCGATTATGGCCTCGATATCCCGGAACCTTGATCACGGCGAGGACGCTTTGCCCCCTCGCAGGCGCGGCACCGTTCACTGCTTCCCCTCAGTCCTCCTGCCATCCGTTTCCCCACACGCCGTCGCGCCAGCACCAGGGATACCACGCGAGACAACCCAAAGAAAAACAGGGGAGGGATCGAAAACATCGCCGGTTTCTCCCTCCCCTGAACCCTTTTGCTTACCCTCTCCTCGACTCTGGCGGACTCAACACCACCACCTGCCGATCCACAATCTGCACGCCTGCACGCAACCGAATGGCGTAGGTCCGGCTGTTGATCTCACCAAGCACCTGCCCCTGCGCGCCTATACTGGAAAGCGACACCCACTCGCTTCCCTGCGCAGCCAGCGACGCCAAATGCTCCACCTCCCAGGGTAACGTCGACTGCACCCTCACCCCCTCTTCGGTCTTTCTCAATCGCATATGCTCTGCGACCCTTCCTTGTATCCATACCAGAGGAAGAGAGAACCCCACTCACTTCCCTGCTCTACCAGCACCATCAGGGACTTCATCTCCCAGGGCACCGTCGAGGCAAACACTCTCCCCTCGGCCATCTTTCTCAATCGCATGACGTGTGCGACCCTTCCTTCTGCCCAAAATATGCCTCTATTGTACCTCATCTCGTCTCCCCCCTCATCCCCTTGCGTACACGGGGCACCTCCACCACACCGCACCTTGAGGCACACCCCCTCTCCACACTTGCTCCCAGGCAGACGTTCACTGGCTATAGGATAACAACGGCCACCAACCCCCTCTAACGCCTTCCGCACATCCACGGCGAAGACGATAACGAGCATGATCCGACCAACAGACTGCCTCACCTCTGCTCACACGCCCTCCACACGCCCCCAACACACCCTGCGCACATCCTCCGGCCCTGCAACGCCTGGCACACCTCCCAACCATTCCACATCTTGAGGCACACACACGACACCCCCTCTCCACGCTCCCTCCACGGCAAACGCTTACCGACTAGAGGATACCTCAGACACCACACGCCATCGCACGCACCACCATACCCTCCTCCTGCACCCTTCACACGCCTTCCGCACATTGGCTTGGCTGAGTAAATGCCGTGCTCTCCTGGTTCGCTACGACAAAAAATCCACAAACTTTCTTGCTCTCATTCAACTCGCTTGTGCGCTTCTGTGGTATCGTCGCTTGTATCGTTTATCCATTTTGATTACGAAGCCAGGCTAGAGGCCACTTGAGACACGTTCTAAGAGAATGACTTCAGCCCGCTCTGAAAGCCAGCTCGGCCTAAATTTATCTAAACTCCAATATAGAGAAAAGAGCGTCCAATGAACTTCTTAAGCAGGATATTTGGCAAACAAAGCCAGCAGCAAAAGGAAGATACTATTTTTTCCTCATCACCTCTTGAGGCACTGGGAGAGCGCCAGGTCTTAACGGACGCCCCCTATGTCTTGCCTAAAGATACGCAGGAGATTAGCCGCCTCGACTTTCAACATTTTCTCTTGCGCCAGGCTTTTCAGAGCAATTATCTCTCACCCATTACGCAACCAAAAGATATCCTTGATGTCGGCGCTGGCACAGGACGCTGGGCCGATGAGATGGCTCAGGCCTTTCCTCAAGCCTTTGTAACAGGCTGTGACCTGGTAGAACAGACAACGGATAAGCGTTTTAAGCAACCAAACTATCGCTTCGTTGAGGCCGATGTCTTAAAAGGGCTTCCTTTCCGCGATCGCAGCTTTGATTTTGTGCATCAGCGCCTACTTTTCCTGGCCATTCCAGCGCACGCATGGCCAAGTGAACTCCTTGAACTGGTGCGTGTGGCGCGTCCCGGCGGCTGGATTGAGCTTGTGGAGTCCGAGATCCAGGCACGCAACGCGGGTCCTGCCACCCAACGCATGGGCCAGTGGATCATCGAGGTGAGCAAACGCCGTGGCATCGATTCCTCTCAGGTGCCTCACCTTGGTACGTATCTCAATAATGCGGGCCTACAAAACGTTGTTACGCGCAGCGTCACCGTTCCCATGGGCCAATGGGGTGGGCGCGTAGGCTCCATGATGGCCGCCAACATCAATTCAGCCTATCAGGCTATGAAGCCACTCATCACCTCACAGCTAGGCATCTCGCCCGAAGAATACGAGAAAAACATCCTCCTCCAGCGTCAAGAATGGGAGGAACTACACTCAGCTTCTGTCTTCTACGCCGCCTACGGCCAGCGCCCCCACTAAACACGGCTTCCGGTCGCGAACACAAGAAAACGCGCGAAGAGTTGACCATGTGGCTCTTCGCGCTGTTCCTTCCAGGTCAAGAGGACCAGCACACCGATCTTCTCCCTCCCTGGCTACTGCACACTCCTCCCACACGAACACCGCCGCGAAGCCGATGGCCCCCTGCGCGTGGTCTATGGGGCCAGCATTCACGATTGCCGTCTGTGTTCCTTGCGCGAACAGTGCCAATGGAACGGCAGCACCACGACCAAACCGCGCCAGGTGAGCCTCCTGCTTCATCCCCTGCCAGTGGGATCGGCTCCGCTGGCGAGACTAGAGCAGACGAAACCTTCGGCGGGCCTGTTTGCGTCTCTACCTTCAACATCTGGACATCCAGATGGGGCCAGATCGTCCTCCCACTCCAACCGTCTCCTCTCCGACGATTTCTTAGGCAGAGCGTGCGCATTACCGCTTGTCATGGGATGAGCGGTTGGCTCGCAATGCTCGCAAGACTCAGACTGCTCAGCTCACGTTCAAGCTGTTCGGCATCCCCGAAGCCTTTGCCAGCTGGCTTGTGCCAACTGGCTTGGCCTGACGAGTAGGTAGGACACACACAATCCGGAAGCGGCTCACCTGGGAGCGTCACAGCTTTCGCCTTTCTTGCAAAAAATGGTTGAGGTGCGTACAATGGAGTCACGTGACAAGGCCATTCATGACCTATTCAGGAGACGACATGGTTGAGAAGCATCCCTTTGATATCGGCGCCTACGAAAAGCGAGTGAAAGAAGGCCCCTGTTTTCTCTGTGAACTGGTGGCGGGCACCAATCCTCATCATGTGATCTATGAGGATCAGAGCGCCATGGTGTTTTTGAACAAATACCCCTCGCTCTATGGCTACACGCTGGTCGCTCCACGAGAACACCGCGAACAAGCCACCGGGGACTTCACTCTGGAGGAGTACCTCCAGCTTCAGCAGCTCATTTATCAGGTCGCTGAAGCGATCAGACGGGTGGTGCCGACGGAACGGCTCTACATTCAAACACTTGGCAGTCAACAAGGCAATCGCCATGTGCATTGGCACCTTGCTCCCTTGCCTCCAGGTGTTCCCTATGAACTTCAGCAAACCGCTGCTCTTGACTCCTCAAAAGGGGTGCTCGCCATTCCAGATGAGGAAATGGCCTCACTGGCTCGCTCCATTCGCCAGGCGATGGAACAACTCAGTCCTTCCCCACTGCCCCCTCCCTCGAACTGATTCCTCCAGTTCACAGCGCGTCCTGGGGCTTCCCGTCCAATTCCTTGCACGTAGCTCATTGCGCATCTCGTGAGCCAGGCAACCCCTCTGTTCGAGCAGCACTGAAACGGAGGGGAGGTGGTCGTGCTCGTGACCTCGATCGCGCTGGACGCAACTCAACCTGCTCATCCCCTGGGGCAGCCACAGCGGCGACACCTCCACTTGAGAGAAAATCCGCGCGGACCTCACCCGCTCTCGCCACCACGGCAGATCAGCCTTCTTTCTACAACACAGCTTGTTTTTATACGGCTTCAGAAATTGAGCAAGTCAGTCGATCTCTCTTTTTGGAGAGGATACTGATTGTATCAGTTTTTCTTCTTCGAAAAAAATGGTTCCTGGCAGATGATAAGCGGAAGATACCTGAGAGATAAGGAGCGAAACAGATGGCAGATATTCCCAACTTGCCACTTTTTGATGAAGTCGCAGCATCACTACGAGAAAAAAAGAGGTATCAGAAGGAACTATCGGAACAGGAAGTTGCTCAGGTTATGGAAAGCGTCATTCGAAGTCTGCTGGCAGGACAAGCAAAAATCAAAGCAGTTGTTCCTAAACCAACAGTCCATATTGAGCATGAGGTCGGTACCGTTTCTGGGAATGTTCGTGTAGAAGCTCCCATAAAAGCCACTATTACCGTTGACTGTGCTTTAGAGAACGATGTAGTTCCGCAACACTTGAAATTAATAGGATCGAATATTAAAGAGGATGCGCCATTGCCAGCAAAGCTTGCCCTGAAAGCTCTCAATCTGAAACAGAGAGTGAGTGAGAAACTGGCTGATCCTAATCAGGCTTTGAGCGCTGCGTTAGCACGTCAACTACAGTCAAGAGGGGTAAGGTTAACAGAGACGGGGTTGCATTTCCATGAGCGCATGCTGGTTATTGACTTAAAAGGTGAGCCAATGAGCAACAGTAGATAATTCGGGGTGAAAGACGCGAAACACATGATTTTCAGGACGCCTTCGTAGGATGAGCATCGGCAATGCTGACAAGATATGTGGCATCGATGGCGAGGGAACAAGCGGCGGGCGATCACGACCGCTTGTTCCCTCGCCATCGATGCGAAAGTACCCATTCCTTTGGAATTGAAGCCGTTCACTCCGCTCCTCATCGACATTCACTGCCCCATTCTCTCTCACAATTTCATACACACAAAACACGAAATACGCACAGCATTCACCCAGCGCGACCACCACCCCGCAACTCCTTTCTTCCTCCCTCGCCCTTTCCGACGGCTCACCGCCATCACACCAGACTTCTGCCACTCCTCAAAGAGGCTGTCGTAAATTACCTGTCCCCGCCGGCGAACCTCCGCAAACAATTCCTCTCTGCTATAGCACTCCTCACCATCAATCATCTCCATGATCCTCTTCTCCCTCCTACCAGTGCAACCAGTGACGCACCAGCATCACCACCAACTGGGCCGCCACCGCCTGCAGCAACGCCAGGACATATCGATCAACACGCCTTCGCTTCATATATAGACTCAGCTCCTTTCTCCTCTTGACCGCAGCTCCCGCGATCGTCTTGAAAGAAGCCTACCTTATCTCCCTCTCCCCCTCCAGAGCAAACTCTTCCGATTTTCCCGAAATGTATTCGCGCCAGCATTCTGCTCCCCTCACGCTGGCAGCAAGGCAAAGACACCAACACAACATCCACACCCCCATATCCTCCAACCACAAACCCTCTTGGGTGTAAATCCCAACATTTGAGCGGCTCTTGACCACTTTGGATACTGGTGGCGAAGTCGAGGTTCACTCTTGGGATTCAATGAATTCAAGCTGGCATGGAGCATCATTTTTGACTTCGCCACCAGTATCACTTTGGGGGCTTACTGTTCGCTTGTCTGGATCGCCATTGGTAAACAGTGATATAGTCCTTTCCAGAAGCGTCTTTCATCACCAAGAATGAGGTCATGATGGAAGGGACATCCTTGTTTTCCCTGCCGGAAAGGATGCTCGTTGAGCACATCCAGATCACTGAAGACAGTATCGTCATCGAAGGGCTGTGTTGCAAAAAAACGAAGAGGAACACCAAGGACGGAGCTTCGCCATTCTTCTGCTGTGCTTAGATGGCCACTCCGAACAGTTCTGCGATGAACGCCGCCTGCCCCAAGCTGTCTCCTTTGCGCACTCCTTGCATCTGCCCTTTCCTCATCATATGTATGACTTCATATCCCTGCAATGTTCGCCAAGCCGTCTCGAACGAAAAGAAGCCCGTGCCTGGTTTGACCAGGCGTTTGATGAAGTGATGGTCTTGTTCGATCAGGTTGTTCAGATACTTGCTCTGGCGGAGTTCACAACCAGCAGAAAGAGCCTGAGCTGCTTTCAGTTCATCGAACGCTTTCGGATAGGCGGCGTTTTTGTCCACGGTGATGACACGCGGAGTCATAGTGTGGGAGGTCCCAAGGGCTTTGGCGAAAAAGCGCTTGGCCGCCTGAGCATCGCGAGTGATACTCAGATGGAACTCCAGCGTGTTTCCCTGAGAATCCACTGCGCGGTACAGGTACATCCACACCCCTTTGACCTTGACATACGTCTCATCGACCCGCCAGGAGTCATTGGTGACCTTGAGATGAGGTCGACAGCGCTTCTCCAACTTGGGGGCGTAGTGTTGCACCCACCGATAGATGGTGGTGTGATCCACCAGAAGTCCTCGTTCCGCCATGATCTCCTCCAGGTCCCGGTAACTGAGCGCATAGCGCAGATACCAACGCACACAGAGCAAAATCATCTCGGCTTCAAAGTGGCGCCATTTGAACAGGGTTTGCGTCGCCATCATTACTCTCTTCTCATCTTTTGGCTCCATCCTACCAGATGAGGTTCCGTTCTTGCAACACAGCCCAATCCTTTATAAACGGCTTTTATCATGTACATGTGTTTTTTCTAATCGAGCGAATTTTACAATACTCCTATATCTTCATGTATCAATTGACAGGCATATGATACAACTTCTATATTGTACACAAGGCATTCTTTGCTATGTCCTCATCTGCCTTTCCAGCCTATCAGGACATATTTTCATAACCTGGGAGAATATTATTGTATGGCGATTGATACACAAATCGCCTCTCAGATCACTGGCAACAAGGTCCAACATGGGGAAAGTGTTAGCCGAATTCACCGTCTACGGGGGCACCGCTACATGGTTCAACGGCTTGGCTCTTTTGAGCAGCACGCTGCCTATCAGCGGCTTCGACATGAGGCTTTTATTGACCGCCTTGGTTGGGATATTCCTGCAACAGATGGGCGGGAATACGATCAATATGATCTGCAAGAGAGCGCTACAATTCTTTCGTTTGGCGTCTTTGGAAAAAAGTACCGAACCGAATATTTCCTTGGTGGTGTCCGGGTATTCGCACTTTCCTCCTGGGACGCGTCCATGACGATGAGTGAGTTCCGGGATGCGGGTATGATTCCAGATCCAGTGCTGGAGAAGTTGGCCTCACGTCCCTGCGCCGACCTCATCGAAATTACCCGGCTTTGTGTGAAGCGCGGCTCCCATTTCCTACCTCCTGCCGCGCTCCTTGCCGAAGAGGCAGAAGGATTTAATTTGGCAATCGCCAGAGACCTCGCATACGCAGCCGTCTATAAAGTGGCAGAGGAGACTGGCCGTTATCTCGCGCTTGCCCTCGTTCATTCAAGCTATTTACAACTCATGAAGCGCGGAAAGTTCATCTTTGAGGTGCTACATGCACACAATCTCAGTGATAGAAGACAGGGGTATGCATTGACGCTTATCGATCTACCCGCCACCGTGCGCGCTATTCGAGCACATGGTGACCGAGACCGCGCCAACCGTATGCTTGCCCTGTGTCAAGACAAAAAAGCATTCGAAGCTATTCACTACTAACTAAGGAGAAAACTACTGATGGATCAGACCAACGCACGCGGCTCCTGGTGGATTCGGCTCACTGCTCCGCCTGGAACTGCAAACTACGATCAAGCGCCAACCTATCAGGAACGTGATCGTTTGCGCCGCGCTGGATTGACAAGCATTGTCGCCCCTGCCGTTTTTATTGCGCCTTTGTTATTGGTACAACAGATAAGTGACCCAGGGACTCTAGCGGCTGTTATTTCCCTCATGATCGTTTCAGTCTTAGCTCTCTTCTTAAATAGGTTAGGCAGACAGCAATTTGCAGCTCTCCTTCTCATCCTCAGTATGGAAGCGATCATTGAAGGAACGATAGCTACCGCGCAAGGGGGATTAGGAAGCGGATGGCTTCTTACCTTTGATCTGTTTGCAGTGCCTCTTGTTGGAGCTGGAGTGTTGCTCAAGCGCAGTTATATCTGGTTTTTCGTGCTTCTGCACATAGCATTCATTTTAGGGGATTTTTATATCCTGCCTCATACAAAAGACCTGCAAGATCTTGTTGCTCTCTGGCACGGACCTAGCATTGCTTTTGCCAGGCCAATCATTCTTCAAATTTTACTTGGACCATTAACGTTCCTTGCCATACGTTCTATGGATCAAGCCATTGATCGTGCTAATCGAGCTGAGGAAGTGGCGGCACTGGAACGTGAGATAGCCAATAGCAAACAACAACTCGAACGTGACGCCCAAACCTTGAGAGAGGCCCTCGCCCAAATGGCAAGTGGAAATTTCAAAGTGCGCGCTCAGGTACCACAAGGCACGGTCCTCTGGGATATCGCCCGCTCCATCAATAACATGCTCCAGCGCCTTGAACGCTATGGCATGTCAGAGCACGAATTAAACCGTACTAGGCAAGAAGCACAGATCCTCGCTTCGGCGCTGGACGATCTTGCGGCAGGTCGCCGCCCTCTCTGGCCCAACCGTACGGGTACACTCCTTGACCCTATCATTGACCGGCTTACCGCTATGTCAGGCTCGGTAGCTCCTAACCGTTCAGCACAAGCGCAACCAACAGCGCAACCACACCGACCTCCAACCCAACAGCTTCCACGACGCCAACCATAAGCCACACGCTTCAAAAAAGCACGCTACACAGAATGCACATTCTCGCGTAGCGTGCTTTTTCTTGTGTGAAAACAAACAGATTAGTCACCCCCTGGGTGACGGCTGCCAATGGTCACAAGGCGCGTGCCTGGTGCTCATTGTGACACGGAACTGACAGTCACACTTGGGTATAATAACTCTCGATTACTTCAGGGCCTTCATGTCTTTTTTGCACTCGTCGAACATCCCCAGGATGCGCGGGTAATGATGATATCCCAGATACCCCAAAAGAATTCACTTTTTTCGGGTTTCCCTTCTTTGCGGCCTCTCGTAGCCATCGATACATCGTGGCACGAGAAATGTGTAGCTCGTCACAAATCTCGTTAACGGGTCTGCCAGGGTTCTGTCAGAACTCAAACAACCCCTTGGCGGAGCGGTCAGACTTCTAGTATGCTGATCCCACGAAAACAGGATTGGATGAGGAGCATTGACTGATGAACTGTCCCCATTGTGCTGCCACTACCACTAAGAATCGAGCGAAGAAAACCAAACTGGGTTATGCGACATTCTCCTGCCCTCATTGTCACTGTGCTTTCAACGAGCGAACTGGTACTCCCTTCAACTACCTGGAATTTCCTACCGATATTGTTTTGCTCGTCGTTTTCTGGCGCCTGCGTTACAAACTGAGCCTGCGTGATCTTGCTGAAATGTTTTTAGCGCGTGGTTTCATCTTTACGCACGAGGCCGTTCGCGATTGGGAAGCACGATTCGCCCCACTGATAGCGGAGCAGTTGCGAATCAAGCGGCATGGGAAGGCGGGAAGATCCTGGCACGTTGACGAAACCTACCTGAAAGTGCGTGGGAAGTGGTGTTATTTGTATCGAGCTATCGACCAGGATGGAAAGCTGGTGGATTCCATGCTGAGTGAGAAGCGGAATATGGAAGCGGCTAAACGTTTTTTTCGACAGGCTGTTGACGTTGTTGGTCACATTCCCGAGCAGGTGACGACAGATGGGCATAGTTCCTATCCGCGAGCAATTCGTGAGATAATGGGCAGCGATGTTGTCCATCGAACGAGTAAATATCTCAACAATCGGTTGGAGCAAGACCACCGTGGAATCAAACAACGATACTATCCAATGCGCGGTTTTGGAACAGTTGAAGGGGCAGCACGCTTCTGTTGTGCCTTCGACGAATTGCGCAATTATCTTCGTCCTCGTCGCACCATGGGTGAAGCAGTCTCTCTCCTAGAACAACGACAGGTTTTTCTCCAGCGTCTTGCTGCTCTCCAGACAGCTATACAAGCAGCCTCATAGGTCAACGAGCGAGAGGTGAGCCTTCCATTCGTCCGAGAAGCTTTTCTGTGATCTCAGTTCTGACAGAACCATTTGAGCAAGGCCAATTTCAGCGGGGCCGATCTCAGCGGAGCAGACCTGCGCGGTGCCGATCTGCGCACGGCAAACCTGAGCAACGCTAATTTACGCGCGGCCAAACTTGATGGGCTTAATCTTCTGGCAGCAAATGTTACTATGGCACAACTTCTTCAAGCCAAATCACTTGAAGGAACAATCATGCCAATCCAGACTGAGGCTGAAACAACGAGAGACATCCCATAATTACTGCAAGGGTTATTAATTTCTGGGAGAGGCCTTGTAACTACTGCCAAATAATTATGCCCCCTGCCCCGAGAGAGGAGAATCCAATGAAGCATAATGACGGAGTGAAATTTGCGAGTTTACATCAACAAATTGAAACCATCAAATTAAGTATAGACCTGGCTGCAATACAAACAAACCCGCAAGATTATCACCTCTTTATGGACATCGTGAAAGCTCATCTGAGAGCCTTACACCGGACGGTTGAGTATTTTGAAGTGTTGGCGGAACAAGACCCCAAAGCACTGACTGCTCAATCTGACTGACCTCGTTCAATCCCGCAAACCCAGAGTTGCAAAATACACCCTCGAGGCTACCCCTCGAACCGTGTGTACCCTCATTTGATGAAGAGCGGTGCTTGGTTCCAGGGATAGCCAACAGGCATAGATTATGCCGCGGGCTTAAGCACGACTTTGGTCCAACCATTATCGCGCGCATCAAAGTGTTGATACGCGTCGGGGGCTTGCTCTAAGGGCAACCTGTGCGAGACGATAAACGATGGCTTCGCCTTCCCCAGGTGAATGAGGTCGCGCAGGTGACGATTGTAGTCCTTCACATTGCACTGTCCTGTCCCGATACTCTGACCCTTAAACCACAGGAGACCCCAATCGAAGGCAATCTCGCCTTGCTTGTAGAGGGGATCTTGTGGAGCTGGATCGTTAGGAACATAGACGCCAACGACCCCAATCCCTCCGGTGAACTTTACTGAACGCACCAGGTTATTCATGGTCATGTTGGGATGCTCATGCCCCTGAGGATCATGTGCCTGATAGCCCACGCACTCACAGCCTCGATCTGCACCCCTCCCATTCGTAAGTTGCAGGACACGCTCGATGGGATCTTCCTTTGAAAAATCAATTGGGATGGCCCCAATGGACTCGGCAAGCTTGAGTCGGTCCGGGTGGAAATCGACAACCATGACCTTGCTCGCCTCCTTGAGCGTCGCAGAGTAGGCTGCCATTAATCCCACCGGGCCTGAGCCATAGATGACGACGGTATCGCCCGGTTGCACACAGGCTAGCTGCGTTGCATGCCAACCAGTCGGAAAGATGTCAGCAACCATGACGTAATCGTCCTGCTTCTCACGGGCGTCCTCTGGCAACCGTAGGCAGTTAAAATCGGCATATGGGACTCGGAGGTATTGTGCCTGCCCACCCTGGTATGGTCCCATATCAGCAAAGCCATATGCTGCACCAGCCATCTTTGGATCTGGATTGGTCGTGAGGCAGAAAGCAGTCAAGCCCTTCTCACAATTGCGACAGAAGCCACAACTAACGTTAAAGGGGAGGCAGACCATGTCGCCAACCTTGATCCTGTCAACAGCATTTCCAATCTCAACAACTTCGCCAAGATTCTCATGGCCGAAGACTCGGCCCTTTTCGAAGTCAGTGCGACCTTCGTACATGTGCAAATCGGAACCACAAATGTTGGTAGTGGTAACCTTTACCAACGCATCGGTCGGGCGCTCGATTTTTGGATCTGGCACATCTTGAATACTAACGCTACGCGGTCCGTTGTAGACAACTGCTTTCATCATATTTCCCCAAGCACACGGGTGTGCGTTTGTACATGTCAGTGACTACGATGTAACTCACTTCCTCGATGAGAAGAAGGGCGCTTACACGATAAAGAGACACGGAATCAGGAAATACATACGCGGGCATCAAAAAACCGCCCGTGTATTTTTCAGCGTATTCCACACAGGTCAACCAAATATACGACTGTACAGAATATAATTAATTGTGCAATTAAGCGTATCTTTTATGGATAACACAATGTGGAAAGACCAAAGGTAACATAACAATAGGGAATTTTTATTTTTGGCAGAACCCGATTTAAGCGTTCAATAATCTCGTGATCAGCTTTGTGGTGGCAGAGGGGGACGGGACATTACTACCGGGCACCTCATCGCCTCACAGACCTCTTATGTGTCAACTCCTGGTGCCAGAAACGCCAGCACCCTTCCAGCGGCAGAGAACCTCTTCCCTGCCTATCCACTGATGACCACAGCCTGGTGAGCACTGACCAGCGTAGAGGTCCTGCCAGAGCAGCCAACCAACGTAGTTGTCGCGCTGGGCGATTCGGCGACAGATGGTGCTTTCTCCACCGTTGATACGAACAGGCGGTATCCAGATTACCTGGCTCATCGGCTTGCAGCCCGCGGGAAAGCAGGCATTCTGTCAGTCCTCAATGCTGGCATCAGTTGGAATGAGTTGCTAGTGCAAGATTACGAAACCATTTCGGAAAGAGTTAAATGTGGTTCATACGAGCACCCATAGTAAGCGCAGACCCGGCTGGCTAATTGATGGGCCGAAAGCAAGCCATCAAGTTCGACCACATTGCGCTTGCCATGGACCCACTTTGGTTCAATCGGATTGAGCCAGGGGCTTTTGGTGGGCAGTTGAAAAGGCAAAATCCGAACGCCTTGATGGGATTGCTTAACGGTGAGGTTGTGTTCCCGGATCCAGGTACGTACCATCTTGCTCACATGCCAGGAGGCATTGTCCCAAATGAGGAGCCAATGCCGTTTGCCTTGTGCTGCCAAGTGCTGGCAACACCAATCCAGAAACTGAATGGTGATATCGCTGACTGGGCGTCCCGTGACAAAACGGAGCCACATCTCCTCTCGTAGAGGATCATCATGGCTCCCTTGTTGCCAGAGGACGCCATAACAAGCCAGTGCTTTGGGGTCAGGATCATCCTTTAGCCAGGATTGCTCAACCAGACGGACGGGGTGCTCTGCGTCTTGCCAGGCGTGGAGGCGAGGAAGAGCAAAGCGACTCCACCAGACCTCGTCAAGGAAGCCAATGGCCCAGTCGGACTGAAGGCTCGCGTAGGCAATCAACCGTTGCCGAGCGTTTTTTTTACTTGGTATTGTGGGTCGGGACTAGTAATCCAGTGCTTGGCGCGTTTCCAACTGGTTCCCAAGCGTTTGAGCGCACGGCACACGCTCGTGACGCTGGTCGCAGTCGGAATGATTCCTTGTTCGAAGCTGATCTTGGCAACCAGAGGCAAGCTCCACAGGCTGCGGTTGAGCCCAAAGTCGCGAGGGCTGCGGTGCAAGAGGTCTTGCAACGCCTCTAACGCGTCGTCGGGAATGCTTGTGCGAAGGTGATGTGGGCGGCAGGACTCGCGCTTGAGCACGGCGAGTCCGCGCTCGTTGAAGCCTTTGATGACATTGCGAACGGTCTGGTCGTCGCAACCCAGTTGCTTGGCTATGGCTCTGGCATGTTCGTGACGAGCACTTGCCAAGAGAATCTGGCAGCGACGCAACACAAAGGCTGAGGAGGAACGTAATCTTGCCTGGATCTCGTTTTGTTCGTTTTCGGTGAGTGGCCGGATGAAGATGGGTGCTTTCATACCTATTCATATCGGTTCACTTTCCTACTTTCTTTCGTTCTACTGCACTAGCCACACGGTTTCCCGCCACAGGTAAGGCGACAGTGCAGCGCTTTGCCTGGGATGTGCTGGGTCAGGCAGCCGTAACAGATGTGGTTATCCAGATTGGGATCAACGATCTGCACAATAATGCGCAAGCAAGCACAATTATCGATGGCATACAACAGCTTGCCACACTGGCGCGAACACATCATCTGCGCATCTTTGGTTCAACGATCTTACCGGTATTGTCAACTTAGCGAGAGAATAGAAGAGCTTTTCTAAAAAGAATGATGAGAGGAAAGGAAGACTCTCTATGTCAAGCCCTAAAATGACCAATGTGAAACCAGGCAAACATGAAGAAGGCAGGAGGAAGAACTATGCTTTCAACACGGCATGAAGGAGTGTACCACGCCGCTCAGGCGCGTCAAGCCGCTCCGCTTTCCTTGACACGCCTGAGCTTGCGTGGTCAAAAAAAGACATGCCGAGTTGAAAGGCAAAAAACAGGCGTCTGTTTTGCCTGGGAGGAAGAGCGCTTTGCTCAGCTCTGGTCAGTTCAGCACTCACGCCGCACGAGGCGCATGCAGGCGTCTGGCTTGTTCAAAGATCGCAGGCTGGTAGGCTTCTCGTTTGAGCCACAGCGCAAAGAGAATGCGTCCCCAGACATTGGCCAGCGCACGGACAGCGACGCTGTGGCTTTTGCCTTCCCGACGTTTGCGCTCATAGTACTCGCTGGCCCAGGCTTCGGTCTGGATGCTTTGCCAGGCGAACTGCTGCAGCACGTTGCGCAACGGCTTGATGCAGGCATAGCGTCGATGCGGTTTGGTATACTTGCCACTTTCATAGGGCACGGGCTCGGTGCCAGCCAAGGCTTGCAAACTGGCAGCATCATACGCCGCTCCAATTCATGGAGGTTTTTAGATCACCCAAGTATGAGAGTATCTCATTGGCTCAGTGGATGGGTGTGACGCCGCCCTGGTTAGTGCAGGGAAACCTGAATGTATCACAGGCGTTCATGAGCAAACTACCGACGAAGAAACCGTTCCTTATTTAAGAGAGTGTCGTAAGAGGCTCAGAGAGCCAGGAGTAAACTGAAAGGAGACAACAAAGGGACGCGAGAAACTGAACAAGAAGGAGCCAAACCTGATGAATGAGAGCCTCACCAGAAAGCGCTATCCATCGGATCTCACCGATGCTCAATGGGAGTTGTTGGCCCCCTTCATTCCACCACCTTCTCCCAACACCACCCAGGAGGTGATTGCCAGACGAGAAATCGTCAATGGTATCCTTTATGTCCTGCGGACAGGATGTTCTTGGCGGCAAATGCCCCATGACCTGCCCAATGGCAAAACAGTGTATCACTACTTCCGTTGTTGGAAACGCGATGGAACCTGGGAGAGAGCGATGCATGCCTTGCGCCGCCAGGTGCGTGGCTCGATAGGGCGAGAGCAAGAACCAAGCGCCGCCATCATCGATAGCCAATCCAGTAAGACCAGTCCTGTCCCAGGCATCGAGCGTGGTTACGATGGTGGGAAAAAAAATTTGGGGACGCAAACGACACCTCCTGGTTGATACGCAAGGCTTTCTGCTGGCGGTCAAAGTGCTGGCAGCCAATATCGCCGATGTGACCGGTGCCCGCCTCTTCTTAGAGGGACTTGCCCAACGGTTCCCACGTCTCTCGCATCTGTTTGCCGATCATGGTTATGATGGGGAACCCTTCGAGCAATGGCTCGGTGAACATCTTGGATGGGAGATCGAAATTGTCCCCCAGCAAGAACATGAGGCGCAGACGCAGTGGATGCTTGTCAATGGGCAACCCATCCAGATTCGCACCCCAAAGGGAGGCTTCCAGGTTCAGCGCAAGCGCTGGATTGTCGAACGGACCTTCGGCTGGCTCATCCGCTTTCGGCGGCTGGCACGCGATTATGAGGGGTTGCCCTCCAGCAGCGAGGCATTCATCCAGATCGCTTCTATTCGTCTGTTCTTGACCCGTTTAGCTCCTTCCAAGTACTAGTTTTTCATCTTAAGTCACACTCTAAATCGGTGTGAGAGAGGAGGAAGTGGAGCGGTTTCTCCAGAAAATGTTGTCCAATGTGTAGGATTGGGGCAAGTGTGCAGATTTCGGGTGCCTAAGCGACAGGGTTACCCCTGTCGCACGCTTCAGAACCGGACGTGACTCGTTAGAGTCATCCAGCTCCTCAATGATTTAGCTCTTGTCATATAATTCACCAGAAGCGATCATGAGCCATATTTTGGCAGTGAATTGGCCACCTTTGCGCCAGAAGCATTTGGATGAGATGTGTAACTCTCCAAAGCTGTATTTTCATTCTGTACGCTTCAAATAAGCCTAGAACTGGCCTGAACCTACATTTAGATTAAAACATGGTTTGTGAAGCATATTATGCCGATGTACCTGTGAAGCATATCGTAGGCAAGTTTTGCCACATTATGCTTTAACGTTCAAGAGCCTTTGTGGGTCCGACTGGATTATACACTGACTCTCATATCTGAGCCTGCTGGCTTTGGTAAAACAACTGGTAATAAGCGTGAAGACGTAGCAGGTTTTGAGGGTCTGGCTCACTTTCGGTGGAAAAACACAGCAAAAGATCGCTGCAGAAGCCACCCAAGCTCTTTCTTTTCAATTGTTGATGAGCTTAAACACCGAAAGTGAGCCAGACCCGATTTTGCACTGAAGGGTGGGAATGTGCTCTGAATCATGGGAATTTGTGATTTGACAATCTCTTTGAATCTTACGCAACCTCGCTGGCATTGAGCAGAAACTCTTCACTTGAAAGTACGTATACCTGCACAGAAAGCCGCAACACTTTTTTGATTGTATCTCATCTCTCCCGATCAGCGAGGTTGCGTATGAGCCATAAACTGACCAGCAGCCTCTTGACCTATAAAATGTCAAAAAAGGACAAACCGATTGGCAAACCACAGAATTGATGCTTCGATGCCTGAGAGAACCACTCCACATCTGGCTTTTTCCATCGATACCTTGTAAATTCATCTGAAAACGCTCGGCGAGAAAGACCCCCCCAATCCAGTAAGAACTGGCTGAAAGAACAGATATTCTGTTGTTAGCGATCCTATTAGGCGGCAGGAGGAGTAGTTACCTGGTACCCCAACTTCTCAAGTCGCCTGACCAATTGCCTTTCTCCTTTCCCTGAATCCCGGTGATGGAAGTAGTCCATGCCTTTCTCGTGATACGGCTCCCCCGTAATCATCATGTGATAAAAGATGATCAGGATGCTGTGTCCGACTGCCACCGCAGCTCGTTTCGCTCCTCGCCGTTTGCTCAAGCGTCGATACTGCTCACCCAGATAGGTCTGAGTACGAACGGTTGTATGCGCAGCCTGAACCAGTGCCGCTTTTACATAGGGATTGGCTGGACGCGTCCTCCCACTCTGGCGCTTCCCTGCGCTTTCCTTTTGCCCTGGACAAATCCCGGCCCAGGACGCGAGATGAGCGGCATCGGGGAAGCGAGAGAGGTCGACTCCCACTTCTGCACACAACAGATGTAAGGTGTGCCGACTGACCTCTGTAATCTGTTCCAGCCGTTCCAACTTCTCTTCCTCCGCTTGCAATCGCTGCTCAATCTCGATCTCTATGTGCTTGATGGATCGCTCCATTCCCTCCAGCAAACTGAGCAACTCTCGCAAGAGAAACAGATGATGGGAACGCAGGTCTCCAGTCAGAGCCTCTACCAGTTGCACATGTTTATGAGCTACACTTTTATGGACGAGCAAAGCGAGCCGCTCCGGATCTCGCTCACCTTCACAAAGCGCTTGTAAGATGGCTCGTCCTGACACTCCCACCACATCACTGAGCACACCTGAGAGTTTGATGCCCCCTTGTTGGAGCACTTTGAGAATCCGGTTGATCACCTGGGCGCGGTCCTGGACCAGATGCACTCGCAACCTCGTCAAGTCGCGCAGGTCTTGTTGGGGCTGATCCGGCACAAAGCTGGGGGTGAGCAATCCATGCTGAAGCAAGTCTGCCAGCCAGTCGGCATCTTGCACATCCGTTTTTCGTCCTGGCACTTGCCTCATATGAGCTGCATTGACCAGCACAAGCTCAAAGTAGCCTTCATAGATAGGACGCAACAGCACTCCCGTGCTCTCCATACCGACATGACTGCACCCTTCCGAGAGCAACCACTGTCTCATTGACAACAGTTCTTTGGTGATCGTGCGAAAGGTCCGAATCTCTTTGCGACGCTGTCCGGCCTCGATGATCGACAAACATGCCACCACCATATTGCGATGAACATCCAGGCCACAGCACCGTTCATAGACGACTTCCATAGCTTCCTCTCCTTTCGGATACGCTTCGTCATTCATCACAAACGCTCAAAGACCAGCAGGGGGTGTCTGTTTTTTACCAGTTTCATCTGCATGCTCATGGGGCAATATCAGGTGGTTCGGCCAGATACCTGGGAACATCTTGGGAAACAAGCTCTCTCGCCTTAAATTTACACACGTCCTCTCTCTGCCTATCTTCTCCCTTCCAGTCTAACGCGTTTTTCTACTGGGTGGCGCGCCTATGGCGCATGATGTCTTGCGATTTACAGTCTACGTCAACAACCCGCTCTTTTGTCGTGCTTGCTTGTCTACAACGAGCGAGGTATATTGTTTGCGGATAGTTATCATAGCCCGCCGGCGTCGGCCATGCGCGCAAGCCGCCGCTCTGGATAAAGCCGGACGACATCTGCCAATGTGAGATCGACGGGATCGGCCTCCTTCGCAACCCGATCGCCCTTGAAGCGAAGGGCCCAGCTGCATGACCGGGGCACGAGAACGAAAAAGAGGAGGAGAACCGATGTCCGTACCGAAGACGAACCTGCACCCGCCATTCCGCTTCCTGCGCGCCAGCCACGCGACCTTTACCTCGCGCGACCTCGCCAAGAGCCGCGAGTTCTACACCGAAGTGCTCGGGCTCCTGGTAAGCGACGAGGACAAGGACACGCTCTACTTGCGCGGGCTTGAGGAGCGGGCGCATCACAGCCTCACGATCAAGCGCACCCAGGACGAGCCGGCCTGCCTGCGCGTTGGTATGCGCGTGTACGACGAAGAGGAACTGGAGCGCGCCAAGCACACCTTCGAGCAGCACGGGTTGCTGTGCCGCTGGGCCGACGAGCCCTTCCAGGGCCGCACCCTGCACACCGTCGACGCAGTGGGCACTCCGCTTGAGATCGTCGCCTCGATGACGCATCAGCCGCGGCGCGACATGCAAGTGCAGATGCACAAGGGCTCGGCGTCCCGTCGCTTCGACCACTACCAGATCACAGTGCCTGACGTCCACAAGGCAGCCGTGTTCTACACCTCGCTCGGCTTCCGCATCGCCGATTACCTGACGGTGGGGGACCACCCGATCGGCGTGTTCCTGCACGTGAAGAACACGCCCTACGACATTGTCTTCGTGGAGCGGGACGGCCCAGCCTTTCACCATTTCGGCTACATCGTGCCGGACATCCCGTCGATGCTGCGTGCTTGTGACATCATGGGCGAGCTCGGCTGGGGCGAGGACGTGGAGTTTGGCCCGGGCAAGCACTCCCTCGGCCATTCCTACTACGTCTATCTGCTCGATCCAGACGGGCACCGCGTCGAGCTGCTGCTGCCCCCGATCGTCTACATGGACGGCGACGACCCGCCAGTGGTCTGGGACGTGCGGACAGTCAAGAGACCCGTAGAGGCCTGGGGGCTGCCGCCGCGCTCGTCCTGGTTCTCGCAGCGCTCGCGCTTCCTCGATTGCGAGGTCACCCACCCGCCCGCCGCCGGCTCGCCGCTGACGCTCGAGAAGTACCTCGGGCTCACCGTGACAGAGAAAGGAGACTGATCATGGCGCGCGTTCCCTACCCAACGCGAGACGAATATCCATCCGTCTACCTTGCCGCCTACGACCACATGCTGTGCGAGCGCGGCGAAACACACATCTTCCTGACGCTTGCCAACATCCCGAACCTCCTCGATCCGCTCCTGACCTTCACGCGCGAGATGCGGGAGGGGGCCGCCATTGAGGCACGGCTGCGCGAGCTCGCCATCATGACAGTTGCACTCGTCACCGGGGCGAGCTACGAGTTTAACCATCACTGGAACTCGGCACTCACAGCCGGGGTGCGCTGCGAGCAGCTGGAGCAGCTCGCCGATGCCGAGACCTCGGATGTCTTCGATGAAAGGGAGCGCGCCGTCGTCCGCTACGCCCGCGAGGTGACCCTGTCACTCAAGGTCTCCGACGAGACCTGGTCCGCCCTGCGCAGGCACTTCTCCGTGCGCGAGACCATGGATGTCGTGATGGCGGTGGCCTGGTACAACGCGGTCGCCCGGATGCTGTTGCCGATGGAAATCGAGATAGAGGACTGGTACAAGCGAGGCTAGCCGCCGTCTCTCATCGCCGCAGAAGACCTGTGCCCTTCCCGAGGAGGATCACCCAATGACCACCATCACCCTGACCTTCGACAACGGCCCCGATCCGGACGTCACGCCTCTCGTGCTCGCGACTCTCCACCGGCACAGCATTCTCTCGACCTTCTTCGTCCTCGGTGACAAGCTCCGTGACCGCAGAGCTCTCGCCGAGCGCGCCCACGCCGAAGGCCACTGGATTGGCAATCACACCTACAACCATCTCGTGCCGCTTGGTCTTGAGGCCGAGCCTGGAACCGCCGCCTCCGAGATCGCGCGCACCCAGGAGCTGATCGGCAATCTCGCCCATCCGCGCTGCTTCTTCCGGCCCTTCGGCAACGGCGGTGTGATCGACCAGAGCCTTCTCAACGAGGAGGCGGTCGAGCATCTGACTCGGGGCGGCTATACCTGCGTGCTCTGGAACGTGATCCCTCGCGACTGGGCCCTTCCCAACGGTTGGGTCGAGAGAGCGTTGGAGATGTGCTTCGCAAAGCCTGAAGCGCTCGTCGTGCTACACGACCTGCCTACAGGGGCGATGAGTGGACTCGATCGGTTTATCGGCGCGGCGCGAGACCGCGGTGCAACCTTCGCCCAAGACTTCCCGGCTTCCTGCATCCCGATCGAGCGCGGGCGCCTGCAAGCCCCGATCGACCTCTACACGACGCGCGCCAGTGGCTGAGCCTCCGCGGCTATACTGTTGGGGAAATGCATCAAGCGGCGGCCTGTTGCCTGCCCTGGCCGCTAGCAAGGATATGGAGCAGAAACCGGCGCAGGAGGAAGCGGGCAGTAAGCCCCCAAAGTGATACTGGTGGCGAAGTCCATTTTTACGCCTAGAATGAACGCATGCATGTTTATAAAGAGCTTCGTTTTCGACTTCGCCACCAGTATCCGGAGGTCGAGTGGTTAATACTCAAAGGCGAACTGGCGCTTTTTGGTGAAAGCACATTAGTAGTAGCTATTTTGCCTGCCTTTCTATACTCAGACCAAGGAGGCCACGTGTCAGATAAGCTCATCATTCACCCGGAGTGAACCAGACCCACATTTCCGGGTCATTTACCAATCCCCAAATGGACACAATGGAACCTCGCAACATGCTCGCTTCATTGGAACACACTCTCGAAGGAGTTCTCTTAGACCAGTGGCACCCAAACCAGATGACCAATGACAATGAAAACAGCCAGCACGAGCAAGGTCAGAGTCAAGGCCAGTAGTTTATCCCTGTGGAGAAGATGGAGAATCGACGCACCCACCATCACAATACCGAGGCAGACCCCTGCTGCAATGGTTAAGACTGGCGCAATCCCCGTTGCCACAGGCAAAATGAGTCCCAGTGCTCCTAAGACTTCAGCGCCCCCGAGCAAACGCATAGGAACAGGAATAGCAGCGTCAGCTTCGCCAGGCTTCTTCCCTGGTCTCGTGCGACGAATAACTTTCATTCCGCCAATCACGAAAAACACCAGTGCGACCACAACTCGGACAATCCAAAGCGCGATGACCATGAACCTCTTCCTCTCTTTTGGCAACAGATAATGAAAACGGCACGCGAGCTGGCTCCAGCGGCTTCGCTCATTTAGGGCCTTATAAACAATCAGCGCATCCTCTCCCGAAAGGGCTCAACAGTAGGAAAGAAGGGAAGAGAGCATGGAGCCAATTCCCTCCCTCATTTTTTTATCTGCCCCAGGTCAGGGGCAGATTCTTCGTGCCGAAGACGATAAAGCTCTTGATCGGCTCCAGCGGCACATCGGCGACGTGCCATGCGCCAGGTAGGCGGTCGAACATCACACCCAGCGCGATTTTCGCCTCCAGACGCGCCAGGGGAGCGCCCAGGCAAAAGTGGATGCCACGCCCAAAGCCCAGGTGCCGGTTCGGCTCACGCTCGATGTCGAACCGATCAGCATCAGGGAACTGGGCCTCATCACGATTCGCTGCGCTGATCCAGGGAATGATCAATTGGCCGGCTTCGATGCGCTGGTCGCCGATGGTCGTCTCGGTCGAGGCGAACCGCCTCACACTCTTGATTGGCGAGTAGTAGCGCAGCGCCTCTTCAATAGCGCCGGGCACAAGTGCTCGATTGGCGCGCAGGCGTTCCACGGTGCTGGGATTCTCATCCAGGCACAGGAGCAGATTGCCGATCAGATTGGTCGTGGTTTCGTTGCCTGCGACGAGCAGCAGCCCGCAGAACCCCAGCAGTTCCTGGGCGTTCAGGTGCTCTCCATCCACTTCTGCCGCCAGCAGCGCGCTCACCAGGTCGTTTTGGGGATGCGCGCGACGCTCCTCCAGCACCTGAGAGAAGTAGCCGAACATGCCTCCGATTTCCTGAAAGCGTGCCTGTCTTTCCTCTTCCGTTGTTTCCTCATTGCCAGCGACGAGCGCATCGGACCAGCGCTTGAAGTCTTCGCGCAGTTCTGTGGGGATACCCAGCAACTCCGCAATGACCATGACTGGCAGCGGATACGCCAGATCTCTGATCGCATCCATCTTGTCCTGTGCCACCACCTGGTCGAGCAATCCATTGGTGATCTCTGTAACGCGCGCCTCCATGTGCGCCACCATGCGCGGCGTGAAGGCTTGTGAGACCAGGGAGCGCAACTGGCGATGACGCGGCGGGTCCATGTTCAGAATAGTGGAACTGAACGGGCTGCGGTCGCGGTGCTCGGCTGGCACGTATCGGTTCGCATCAGAAGAGAACGTCGCGTAATCACTCAGGATGCGCGCAACATCGGCGTAGGGTTCTGTCAGAACTCAGGATATCAAAAAGGTGCCCATAGCCTTACTGATGATTTCTGCATTAGGAGACTGCCATCATCAGCGTTTGTAGATCTGCGAACCTCTGAGAAAAGAACAGCCGTTGTTCCGCGAGAGACACGTTTTCTTCCCTCCTAGAACGAGGGCGTAAGTAATGGCGCAATTCATCAAAGGCACAGCAGAAACGAGATGCTGCTTCAACGTTTCCAAAACCATGCATCGGATAATACCGTTGTTTAACGCCACGATGGTCTTGTTCTAATAGATTATTCAGATATTTATTTGTACGATGGTAAACATGGTTGCCTATGGCCTCGCGTATTGCTCGTGGGTAGGAGGTATGCCCATCCGTTGTCACCTGTTCAGGAGCATGACCACAGATCTCAACAGCTTGCTGGAAAAATCGTTTTGCCGCTTCCATATCGCGCTTCTCGCTAAGACGCGAGTCAACGAGATTGCCCTCGTGATCGATGGCTCGATACAAATAGCACCATTTCCCATGCACCTTGATGTATGTTTCATCAACATACCAGGAGGTTCCTGCTTGTCCATGCCGCTTTCTTCGCAATTGGTCTGTAAGGAGCGGGGTAAATCGAGCTTCCCAATCCCTTACGGCCTCATGAGTGAAGGTCCATCCCCGCTCCAAAAACATTTCCGCCACATCACGAAGACTCAATTTGTAGCGCAACCGCCAAACGACGACGAGGAGAACGATGTCTGTAGGGTATTCAAGATAGTTGAAAGGCGTGTTCGTACGCTCATGAAACAGGTGTTTGCAGGCGAAGCAACGAAATATTCGATACCCCAGAGTCGTTTTCTGACGCTGCTCTTTTGTCGAAGGGGAGGTACAGTGCGGACAATGCATGAATCACTCCAAATGTTTGTTTCTCACAAGTATACGATCTGAGTGGACATCGTGCCAAATCATCTTCTGAGTTCTGACAGAACCTCGACGAAGGTTTCCAGAAGCCACACGGTTGTTTTTAGCTATCGATACAAGATATCAATATGCCTCTACAGTACCATTTACTGAGATGCAGTGTCAATAGTTACTGAGACGAAATCTCAAGAATTCTGAAATTTCAGACCCAAATGCAAGCGGTATGCATGGAACTCGTTGCCAGGGGGAAGAAAGCAACGCTACTCCTGGCGCCTTACATCTATCTGTGTATATGCTCATATGAGACTATATTAACGTTCACTAGAAAGCTTCGTAACTACTTTCATTTCCCTTGACATGGACAAAGAGGAATGGTACAGTGTCTCAATAATTAATGATATTATGTATCATTAGCGTGTTAAAACATTGTATCTGTTCAGGGAGGATCTATGTCATCTATGGAGAGAGCGCTGCGAGGGAAACGCTCATTGTTCATCGGTCGTCACAATGTTGGTATTTTACTGTTCCTGGGTCTGCTCCTGCCGTTGGTGGCCTGTGGAAGCGAGAACCAGGCCAGTAACGCCAGCAACGGAAAAGTACTCAGCGTGGTAGCAGGCGAGAATTTCTGGGGCAGTATCGCCACACAAATTGGTGGCAAACATGTATCAGTCAAGAGCCTGGTTAGCTCCCCCAGCGGCGACCCACACGACTACGAGAGCACCAATGACGATGCACGCGCTATCGCGCAGGCGGATTACGTCATACTCAACGGCGCGGGCTATGATGCCTGGGGCAACAAGCTGCTCGATGCCAATCCATCAGACACACGCAAGCTGCTCGATGTGGGCAAACTGGTAGGGAAGAAAGAGGGCGATAATCCCCACCTCTGGTATAACCCAACGTATGTACAGCAGGCCGCCAGGCAGATTACCGCTGACTACAAGGCGATAGATAGCGCCGACGCTAGCTATTTTGATCAGCAATATAGCGCCTTTGAGGTCGCTTTAAAACCCTACCTCGATAAGATTACCGAGATGAAGTCGAAGTATACAGGGGTGCCAATTGGTATCTCCGAATCCATCTTTATGTACATGACCGATGCCCTGGGACTCAAGGTAATCACGCCAGAAGCCTACTACACTGCCGAAGCCAATGGCTCTGAACCCCCTGCAAGCACGATCGCCGAGTTCAACGACCAGGTGACAAAGAAAGAGATGAAGGTCTTCATTCTCAATGTGCAGACCATCGACAATAGCGTCAAGAACCTGCAACAGCAGGTGGCGAAGGCTAGCATTCCAGTTGTCGAGGTCTCCGAGACCGTACGCCCCACCAATGGCAAATTCCAGGATTGGCAGCTTGCACAGCTCGACAAACTAGAGCAGGCCCTGAGCCAGAGCCACAACAGTTAGCCAGAGAAAGGCAGTAATGACATGACAGGTCCAGCAGAGACAGAACGCGCACGACAAGACCAGGCAGCAACCACACTCTCGCAGGAACACGATGTGCGCAACACCGTGCTTGAAGCGCATGGCCTGACGGTGCGGCAGGGAAGTCGTACCATCTGGCGCAACGCCACCTTCGCCATTCATGCCGGTGCGTTTGTCTGCGCGCTTGGCCCCAATGGTGCGGGCAAAACCACCCTCTTGCGCCTGGTGCTTGGTCTGATGCTACCAGCGCAAGGGGAGATACGCGTGCTGGGAGCGCAACCGAGACGCGGCAATCCCTTGATCGGCTATGTCCCGCAACGCTGGACGCGCATCTACGCGTTTGCGCACACGATTTTGTCATGCTGGGCCTTGATGGACACAAATGGGGTATTGCCTCCCCTTTTGTGTCCCCCGAGAAGCGGCAGGAACGCCAATCCCTTGTTGAAGAGGCATGCGATGCAGTCGGAGCCACTGGCTACATCAACCGCCCGGTTGGACAACTCTCAGGAGGGGAGCAGCAACGCCTGCTCCTGGCCCAGGCCATTCTGGGGCGGCCCCGCCTCTTGCTGCTCGACGAGCCACTGGCCAGCCTTGATATCCGTAACCAGTACGCCATCGCGCACCTGATTGGCAAGGTCGCCCAGGAACGCCAGATGACGGTCCTCCTGGTCACCCATGACATTAATCCGCTGCTCTCCATGACGCAGCAGGTGCTCTACATCGCACAGAGGAAGGTCGCGCTCGGCACACCTGCTGAGATCATCTCGACTGAGCGTCTCTCGCGCCTCTACCGCGCGCCCGTTGAGGTCATGCGCGATAGCCGGGGGCGCATCCTGGTCTCCGGTTTAGAGTTGGCAAAATAATCTATGGCACAGAGGGAAGGAATCTAATGATGTTTCACACAGTGAGTTTGCTGCTCTCATTTCTGTCCCAGGCACCGAATGAGCATGGCTTGGTTATGGCGAGTAGTCCCACTTTCTCATGGGACTTGCTCGCGGATGTTCAGGAGATTTTCCGCTATGCCTTTATGCGTAACGCCTTTCTAGCGGGAACGCTGGTCGCCATTGTCGCGGGTATCGTGGGCTATTTTGTCGTGCTGCGCGGTCTCTCCTTCGCCGGGCATTCCCTCTCACATATCGGCTTCGCGGGCGCGACTGCCGCCATCCTCGTAGGTGTGAGCTCGCTCTATGGCCTCCTCGCCTTTACGATTGGGAGCGGTATGGTCATGGGTGGATTGGGGAAGCGCTTGCAGGGGCGCGATGTGGTCACAGGCATTGTGCTGGCCTGGATGCTGGGCCTGGGCGTGCTCTTCCTCTCCCTCTACAAAGGGTACGCCACCGAGGCCTATGCTGTGCTCTTTGGGCAGGTCCTCGGCATCAGTCAGCACGATGTCGTGATTACCTCCATCACGACTGTGGTGACGCTGCTCGCGCTCCTAGCCATCTATCGCCCCCTGCTCTTTGCCTCGCTCGATGAAGAGATCGCGGAGGCACGAGGCGTCCCCACCCAGATGCTCTCGCTGCTCTTTATGGTGGTGCTGGCCCTGGCGGTGACGGCTGCCACCCAAGTCGTGGGTGTCCTCATGATCTTCGCTCTCCTGGTCACGCCCGCCGCGATTGCCGAGCGCCTGACCTCGCGCCCTCCCATCACGATTCTCTGTTCCGCGGCGCTCTCCGTGCTCTTCACCTGGCTGGGGCTGCTCGTCGCGTTCTACCTCCCCTATCCGGTAAGCTTCTTTATTACCACCTTTGCCTTTCTCACGTATCTGCTTGTACGCCTGTTGCCCTTGCTTGCGCACAAGCGAGATGCGCGCCGCGAGATCTTAGAAGAGCAGGAGGATGAGCCTTCACCGCATACAGAGGTAGCGCTCACGCCTTCGCAGAGCGCTTGACAATCACTAAAGATACAATGTATCATTAAACCATGAGAACACCGCAAAACCCAACACCACAGCCAAGCCGTGCCACGCCTACGGCCCTGACACCAATTGACCCAGAGGTCCTGGAGGGGGCGCGTTCTTCTGCCCCCTCAGAAGCACTGCTCTCCCTGGTTGTCACAATGTTTCAAGCTCTGGGCGACTCCACCCGGCTCAAAATACTCTATGCGCTCACACGCCACACGCTCTGTGTGCGCGACCTGGCGATTCTGGTTGGCGTGTCGGAGTCGGCGGTCTCCCATCAGCTGCGGCTGCTGCGTGATCGGCGGCTCGTTCGGCAACGCCGTTCAGGCAATAGTATCTACTATTCACTCGATGATGAGCATCTTGCGGTCCTTTTTCGCGAGGCCGAGTATCATGCCGACCATGTCTACCAGAATCTTCCCCCTCATCCCTACGTGGGGTGAGCTCGCCAGTGCCTCGTGATAACATCAACGGCGACACGCGCGCCAGAAGGAGAGAGAGACCATGCTGAACAACTTTTTTGAACCCAGGCGTCAGAGCGATCCACGCCTCGTCGAACAGGTGAAACGCTGGGTTCGCCAGACACTGCATCCAGACGAAGAGACCTCCATCATGGTAACCGAGCTACGCTGTTCCGAACCTGGATGTCCTCCCATTGAAACGGTGATCGCCCTGCTAAAAACAGCGCATTCAACTCATCAGTACAAGATTCATAAGTCTATCGCCGAGATCACGCCAGAGGATATCGCTACGCTTACGACTACACCCACCAAAAGTGTGAGTCATGCTGAGCGTGAGCAATAACGAGGGTGTACGCCTGTACATTGTGCCAGTCAGGATTGAGAGAGATACCATGCTTGCGAAGAACATCGAGACCGCCTTTGACCGAGCAGGTCAGCGTATTACCCGCCCACGCCGCCTGATTGCTGAACACCTGGCCGAGCTGGGCTCCAGAGGGACGGATTTCTCCATTGACGACCTGTGGCAGGATCTGCGTCGACAGGACCCGCATTTCGGTCGCGCGACGCTCTATCGCTCGATTGAAGTCCTGGTCAATCAGGGGTTGCTGGATCGCATTGTGTATGCCGACGGGACGCATCGCTATCATGTCTGTCATGATACGACCCATTATCATCCGACCTGCGTCCAGTGTCGGCGCTTTGTGGAGGTTGACCTGGATGTTTCCATGGAGCAATTCGCCTCCGCTTGCCACCAGACCGATTTCTCGCTTGAAGGGCTGGCCCTGACGCTCTTTGGACGCTGCGCGCAATGCCGTAACGAACCCTCTCCCTCGACACAGCCTGTCACTCTTCCTTCAGAAGAGATGAGAGAAGACGCTCCACAGAGAAAAGGCACTCATGAATAGGGGCAACTCGTAGTATTCGCCATTGGTTCTGTAGCAGGGGTGGTCTTGCAGAGCTACAGCGTTCATTGGATGTTCATCTCCCTGATATGCGTTAGGAGAGAGATCAATCAGCCAGGGGCAGGAGAGATGTGTCAACCTCGGCAGGCGAGAATCCATCGAAGACGCACTCTTGCAAGTCTTTGGGGAGAGGTGCGTCACCGAGCAGGCGTTTCTCGATGTACTCATAGAGCGCTAGAATCTGTTCAGCAGTATTGAGCGAGTGGAACCAGGTGGTTGTGCCGTCGAAGATGAGCAAGGCCACATTCGCCAGCGAACAGGGTCCCAGGCACGCCGAAAAGGTCAAATGGACCTTGTTCCGCAACCTACGCCGCTCCCACTCATGATGGTAGAGCTCCTCTGGCACCGGGGCAAAATCACGCTCGGTCTTTCCACAGCAGCAGCCATGCGCGCAGACAAACAGATGTCCCCGCTTCTGCACGACTTTGATCAGTTTCCCATCTTCCCGTACGACAAGCGTGTTTTTCATCCGTGTGAAATGTTCCATCTTCTATCTTTCTAGACGCCCCCCAGCGTCTACTACGACAACGTATTGCAGAAGTTTTCAAGCCCTTCAACACCATCCTCTAAGGGGAGAAAAACTCGCCGCGTATCGAGGGAGACGATGCGTGGCGAGTCGCGAAGAGCAAGAACTAGTTGGGGTGTATTCTCTGCTCAGAAGCGGTCGCCTGCATACAGGTTTGGAGCTGTTCCGCAAGCCCAGCTTTCTCGAGATTTTGCCCGATGAAGACAGCACGCAACAAATCGCGCCGCTGCAACTTGAAGGGGCGAATACGCAGAAAGCCAGGGGTGAACTGGAAGACATGAATAGCCTGTGGATCATCCACAAAAGTCACGAATCCCTTGGCACGATAGATCTCCTCGGGCAACTCACGCAGGAAATGCTCAAACCTGGCGCGCTCTACCGGCTGATCAAGGGGCAAGCCCACGGTATGAATAGATTCATGAGCGTGTCCATGCTCATGATGGTGCTCGTGTCCATCATGTGTGTGCTCGTGCTCCTCCTGACACTGAGGAGCGGGAATATGCTCTAAGCGCGTCTCTCCCAGATGAAGCGCGTGCAGAAGCAAGGCCTCGACGCTCTCTTCGGGTAATCCCTCGATGGCGGGAAAGACCTGCGCTTTGGGGGCATAACGTGGTACCCACTCCAGCAGGGCTTGGCGCCACTCCGGGTCGATTAAGTCACATTTGTTCATGACCAGGACATCAGCGAACTCAATCTGCCTGCGCGCCAACTCCAGATTGCCAGCCAGTTCAATGATGCGCTTGCTATCCATCACCGAAATGATGCCGCCAACAACCACCTTCTGCCAGAGGAAGGGGTCCGTCAATTCGTCAAGCATATCTGCCGGGTCAGCCAGGCCAGTTGCTTCTAAGAAGACCAGGTCGACATCTGGGCGGCGTGCCATCTCCATAATCGCGGGGACCAGTTCCTCGCCCGCGGTACAGCACACGCAGCCATTGGTCAACTCGGTCATCGCGAGTCCCTCATCGCGCAAGGCCTCACCATCAATGGAGACATCGCCAAACTCGTTGATAATGAGACCCGGCTTAAGGCCCTGTTCGGCGCACCAGCCAAGCATTTCGCCTAGCACGGTGGTTTTGCCACTCCCCAGGAATCCGACGAGCACATACACCGGAACGCGCTGGTCTGCGCGCCTCTGAGCGAGCATACTCATAGTCTGCCTCTCTTTCTACTTGCCTCGCGGAGGCGTACACACAGTGACCAGCCCGCCCTCGGTGCCAATGGCCACATACTGATCATCAGGCGACCAGGAGAACTGACTGATGCCGGAGCCAAAGTCGGCCTGCACCAGGGGGCGACGCGGACGCTCAACGTTCCAGAAGATCACTTTCCCTTCGCTACTGGCGGTCGCTATGAGCGGACCTTTGTGCTGAAACGCGAGCGCCGTGATCAGGTTGGCGTGGCCCTCAAGCTCAATGGGCTTGCTGCCAGCCGGCCCCTTGCCTGAGCAGTCCCAGACCGTCGCTGTCTGACTGCCGCCGGTCGCCAGATAGCGCCCCGTGCTGTTCCAGGACAGCTCACGTACCTTGGTCGGATAACCCCACATTTGCAGGTCTTCGCCGCTCTGGAAGATCCAGAAATGCACCGTCGCATCCTGGTCGCCCGTCGCGATATGCTTACCATCAGGACTCCAGGCCATCGTCAGGATCGAGCCTTTCCACTCGAAGCGCTCCAGTGGCTCATCTTTGTCCATACTCCAGAAGGTGAGGCTCCCATATGCCGCCGAGGTCAGCACGTTACTGGCTGGCTTCCAGCCAATATCGGCGATGGTGCTGCGATGATCGGGATACTCGCGTAGCAGTTTCCCCTCCGCCGCGTCCCAGAGACGGAGTTTGCGCCCGGCTGCTGTCGCGAGCAGATTGCTTTGTGGGTTCCAAGCCAGGTGCTCTACCCAGGCCCCACCACCGGGCAGTGAGAAGCGTTCCTCGCCCGTCTGCGGGTTCCAGAGCTTGACCTTGCCATCCTGCCCCACACTGGCAAGGAGGCTGCCCTCAGCATTCCAGCCAAGCTCACAGGTTCCAAAGCTATGACCTGCCAGGGCATGCGCAACCTGGCCTGTGCTGCCAGAGAAGATCGTGATGGGGCCGCTGACAGAAGCCGCCGCCAGCCAACGCCCATCGGGTGACCAGGCCAGAGAGTTGACATGGTCATCCAGGTACGCCAGCCAGCGCTGGCTGGAAGTTGGATCAAGCAGTCGCTTGGAGTGAGGCCTTATGCCAGGCATGCCTTGAATCCTTTGTTTAACTGTTCGCGATTGAGGTTGCGGCCAATAAAAATCAGCGAGTTACGGCGTGGTGTACTCCCCCAGGCTCGGTCTGGGCGGCCATCGAAGAGCATATGAACGCCCTGGAAGACATAGCGCTCCTCTGCCCCTTTGATGCTAAGTACTCCCTTCATACGGAAGATATCGGGACCCTGGGTGCGCAAGAGTTCACCTAGCCACTCATTGAGCTTGCGGGGATCGAGGTCACCAGGGACATCAATACCCACGGAGGAGACTTCGTCGTCGTGCTCATGCTTCGGCTTGTAGTCATGGGCTATCACAGCCGTCAGGGGGCCACACTCAGAGCGCAGTTCAAGCGCAAACTCGGTTGGATGATGCTGGGTGTAAAGCGCATACAAACCGGGCTGCTCTATCGAGATCGTATAATTGAGTTCCTGTCCCTCCAGGACCAATTGATAGAGCGTATCTGTTTTCTCGAGTATCTCACCAGGGCGACGCACCTGCTCCTCATTGGAGAAGAGCAATACCGCATCCATCGTGCGTGCCGCCAGGTCCTCAGGTGTCGCCTTTTGGACAGGCAGGAGCGCGACATTGATCTCGGGGTCGGGTCCCGGCTGGAGTGCGAGCTGATAGGTTCCCGCCTCAAGCGCATAGCTTCCGCCCCACTCAAAAGGGTACTCTGGCTCCATAAACTGGGGATCGACCTCCATGGCACGATCCAGGTTAAAGCCGCCGACATGGAGGATCTTCTCCACATCAATCTCCGCGTTTTGTGTGCGGTAAATCTTCGCTGCGGCATTCATGCTCTGGATACGTGCCTCAAGCCGATCCACATCCTCTGGTGCCACGAGATCAATCTTATTGAGCAAGATCACGTCGGCGAAGGCAATCTGCTCCCTGACCTCGTCACTGTCATCAATATGTTCCCAGACGTGCTTGGCATCGACCAGCGTCACGATGCCATCGAGACGCATCTTGCTCTGCATCTCGTCATCCACGAAGAAAGTCTGGGCTACAGGGCCGGGATCAGCCATGCCCGTCGTCTCAATGAGGATGTAGTCAAAGCGATCTTTGCGCTTCATCAGGTTGCCCAAAATGCGAATGAGATCTCCGCGTACCGTGCAACAGATGCAGCCATTATTCATCTCAAAGATCTCTTCCTCCGCTCCAATCACGAGGTCCTGGTCGACACCGACCTCCCCAAATTCATTCTCGATCACCGCAATGCGCTTGCCATGCTCGATGGTGAGAATAGAGTTGAGGAGAGTGGTCTTCCCGGAACCAAGAAAACCTGTAAGAACGGTCACTGGGACCTGCGCTTGTGTCGTCATAAGTATCTAGCCTTTCTGTTTAACGTGCTTCCTGCTCAAGAGTATATGCTTTGCTCTGAGCCTGATCTTCTTGTGTATGTGTTTTGAGTGCCAGGTGATGATGCCCATTGTTGAGGAGCTCGCCCTCACACGAGGGATCAACAAGCAACGGCTGTGAGGTTGGCTCAGGCGGAAGGTCCAGGCTCCAGATTTCCTGAATGAGGTGCCAGCTACAACGGCGATAGAAGGCCCGCGCGCGCTCGTTCTGTGCTGTGACATAGAGCTGCATATGTGAAGCTCCATGTTGGGTCGCCCAGTTCTTCGCCTCCTCCATCAAGTGCTGTGCCAGCCCCGCGCCCTGCAAGCTGGGATCGACATAGAGCGCAACCAGTTCAGCCCAGGAGCGATGGCGAAAGAGCGGCGAGTCGAGATGGCTCTCTAAGAGCAGAAGACCGACAGGGCGCTCCCTCTCCCATGCCAGCAGCCAGAGCGCACCCTCCGTCTCGTGCGTACGGAGAAAATGCTCCCGCAACAAGGGTCGCCAGTTGTCGGCCAGAGCGAACTGCTCATTGAGCGAGGCATTATATGCGTGCAACGCGGCAAAGAGGGTCGCGACAGCCTCGAAGTCATTGCGCATGGCCGGGGCAAGACGCAGACGCTCCTGCCTGAGCTCCTGCAAACGTTGGTTCACGATCAAGCGTCATCCTTTCCAGGGTCCAGCGTGTCTCTGTTTCAGTTGCTCAGGTACGTTGTGTGCGAGATGGTGATGGTAAGCAGCAGGCACACCCACTGGCATGCGAAATGGGACCGGAACGTTGCAATGTGCTCTCACGTGTCTCGGCCCTGGCCGACTTTTTGAAGGCAAAACGTGAGAGTTGACGTACCGCTTCCGTTGCGCACACGGGACACCACGCCGTATCATCAGCCTCGCGTACAGGTCGTAACTCGTCGAAGTGCGTTCGACATGCTGGGCAGACAAACTCGTAGACAGGCATATATCCCTACTTCCCTGATGCTGTTTTGTTAATGATATTTTGTATCATTAAGCGTTGCTGATAGTATACCGGATTGCCTTGCTTTCTGTCAATGATACCGCGTATCATTAGCAATGCCGGGACGAAAATAGGACACCTGAAGAGATACCATCTTCTTGGTCTTCATAACCTCAACCAGAGGCTATCTCGACACGAGGCGGCTTGGCAAAGAGAAACGCTATATACCCGTTAGAATTCGTATGACAATTTCTTCACAAATGAGATGTAATATCAATATCGGCCCTAAAAACCCTTGCTTTTCTCTTCTGCGCATGGCATACTCTCTATAGCAAATGAGACAAAATCTCATTTAGAGGCAGAGGTGAATGTGAGATTGTATGAAAATTGCGTTTGTACATCACCCCGTACCTCGATCCTGACTTTTCCTTGAGCACATTGCTCATTTCTCTACTGTTATCAATAGAACCGCTTTTCTCTCCTCTCTTGAGGAGAGAACATCAGCAGCCAAAAGGAGGATAGCTATGTCTCTTACGGTTTCTCCAGCATTATTGGAACAGGCTCAGCAGGGTGCTGTCTCACAGGACGATTTTCTGGCCTGTATCAAGGACTCGCTTCCCTATGCCTGGAACCTCATTGCAGGCCTCGCGAGTAAGCTCAATCAAAGCGGGGCCAGCTTTGTTGACAATCAGACACCACCTCCCAGCGAACAGGCGCGCGGTCAACTGCTGCGTGTCCTCGCCAGTGACTCCATGCGCACCACTTTAGAGAACCATTTTGGCGTCAAGCTGGCGTTTCAGAACTGTCATCGTGTTGCCCTCTTCCCAAAAGACCAATTTGATCAGAAGAGCTACGAAGAGTTTATTTCGCCTAGAAGTCAACTCCTCAACCAGAGTCCTGAACTCGTTGATTGCTAATGAAGCAAAAGGGGAGGAGACGCCTCTCCATTGAGGCGTCTCCTCCCCTTTTGCTTACTAAATAGATGGAAATTGATTCATTGCGCAGCCGACATGGCATAAGAGCGTAACCTACCATGGGTGCAATAGACTTCTTTCAAAACCCACTGTCTGCTAAACTGGCGGCATGAATCAAACAAGCAGTACATCAAAATATCACAAGCTCACCCATCTCAGTGCCGAGCAATTTTAACGTCTAACCGGCGTCAAGCGGGTATTGTCAACTTGACTGGAAGCCTGCTTGAAAGCTGGGCAATATGACACAATACGCCTTATGAAAAAGAACAGCTCAGCTTCTCCTTACAAGGGATACCTGTGCTGGCTACTTGGGACATCCGTTCGATAAATCGGACTGTTATGTATGATGGGGTGAGCTTTCTTGTCAAAGCACGTGAGATGCGTGTACAATCAACAGGGGCCATTCTACGTATGCCCTCCGACCATACGCCGTTCTCACAAAGAAGAGGTTTCTATTTGTGCTGCGTCTCTTTTCCTCGATCAAGCAACGTGTCTCTTTTTGCTTCCATACGCTTCAAGAACATGTTTTGCGTTGGATTAAACCGTCGACAACTTCCTTTGTACTCGGCACGTTCGCCGATCTGACGCGCAGCAAAGCCGAACTTTTGGCTGAAAATGCGCTCTTGCGACAACAACTGATCATTCTGCATCGACAGGTCAAGCGACCGACCTATCGGAAGACGGATCGGCTTCTTTTCGTGCTCCTTGCCAGGATGGTCCGAACCTGGAAACAGGCGCTTTTCCTTGTCCAGCCAGAGACGCTCCTCCGCTGGCACCGCGAGCTTTTCCGTCTGTTCTGGAAGCTCAAATCGAAGGTGCATGAGAGAAAGCCGAAGCTCTCGTCCGAGACGATCAGCTTGATCAAAGAGATGGCCGCAAACAATCGGCTCTGGGGAGCGGAACGTATTCGCGGTGAGCTTCTCAAGCTCGATATTCGGGTGAGTAAACGCACGATGCAGAAATATATGAGACCCATCCGCCGCAAAAGGCTGAGTGGACAGACCTGGAAAACGTTCCTGCGCAACCATGCGGCAGAAATATGGGCTTGCGATTTCCTTCAGGTCCCCGACCTCTTCTTCCGCCCGCTTTTTGCGTTCTTCATCATCGAGTTGCAATCGCGAAAGGTCATTCATGTCAATGTGACGCGCTCTCCCAGCGATCCCTGGGTAGCGCAACAGTTGCGAGAAGCGACTCCCTATGGACACGCGCCAAAATATCTGATCCGGGAGAATGATCGCAAATTCGGGCCGGAATTCGCACGAGTAGCAACCACAAGCCGCATCAACGTCCTTCGAACGCCGTACAGAACCCCACAAGCGAATGCCATCTGTGAACGCTTTCTGGGAAGTGTGAGACGAGAATGCCTGGATCACTTCCTGATCTTCCAGGAAAAGCAGCTGTACCGCCTTCTCAAAGCGTCTGTCGTGTACTTCAACCAGGCTCGACCGCATCAAGGGCTGGGACAGCGAATTCCTGATCCATCGATTCCATCTACTCCTCTCCCGAACCCACCGAACCAGGTGAGCGCCATTCCTGTGTTGGGTGGCTTCCACCACAACTACCGCAGAGCAGCTTAAACAATGGCAAGCATATACCCCAAGAAGCAGGTGCAACCCGTAAAATATCAGATGGAGTATCTGAACGTTCCTTGCCCGTTTTCCCTCATCGGACAAAAGAACAGGTTATTTCTCCGCTTCATTACCGAGATCGGTGCTTCTCTGCTCATGAAGCAAAGGCCTCCCCTTGCTTGGCGGTGCGCCTCTTTGTGAAAGCAATGTGGAAGACGAGAGCGTCTCCTGGACCAATTTCCCGATCTTATGAACAGATATTCCAAGTAGCCAACACAGTTAATCCTTATTCAATCGCAGTGCTTGCGCGGGTAGCAGGTGTAGCACGTGACGCGTGACGAGGAAGATAATGAGTACGCAGACAAGAACAAAGGCCAGGAAGGCCAGGAGCAGCGAAGTGGGCGCCTGAACCTGGACTTGAATGGTGCGTTGCAGCATGTAGAAGTCCAGGCTCGTGACGTTACCCAGGGCGTTATTTATTGGCGTACTGCTGATCATGAGCTTGGGAATCAGGGTAAAAGTGAAAAGCAGGCCGAAGACGACCCCGAAGAAGAGCGCGACCAGATGAATAACTCCCTGTTCCCAGATGAGAATGCGTGCCACCAGGGGCGGCTCTGTCCCCAAGGCCCGCAAGACCGCGAAACTAAGTTGCCGCTCATGAATGCTATTCCAGGTAATTAGTATGTTTCCACACAGGCCCAGCAGGAGCGCGGTAGCTGTGCCAAGTGCGAGGATCAGCAAGAGATCCAGGGTCAGTGGATCTGTACGGAGCGCCTCAAGGAGCGCGCGCCGATCCTGAAGGTTTGCCAACCCTACTTCTTCATTGGAACCATTCAATTGCGCACGCAGGCGAGCCAGGAGAGCAGGATTATCGCTGGTTCGCAACCATGCGTGTGTGAGGGGAGTGGCTGCTTATCTGTATGCGCGTGGTAAGCCGCGAGTGTCTGGTAGTCTACCAGGAGCGCTGGCCTCGCAGGCTGATCGGTAGAGGAGGGTGAATCGTACATCCCTTCAATCATATTGACGCGTGCAAGTGCTTCGTAGGTAGTGGTATAGGCGTGACCAGAATCATACGAAGTCAGCGTAAAGGTCTTGCCTGGCGAAAGATGCAACTGCTCCCAGCCCAGCGTATCAACCAGGGCAGGCACCACTTGAGGGTAGCCGACTGCGGGCCGTCGTCGTGCGAGCTCACGTGTCAGAGCCTCAAGAGGTTGCTCGGAGTTTTGTGTGCTCCAGTAGGTGGCTCGCGCGTAGGTTTTGGCATCGACGGCGCGAATGTGGAAGGAGTGGCTCTTATCCTGAAAACTGATGATCTCGCTACCAAGCGAGACTGAGCTGACTCCTGGAAGCGCGTTGTATGTCTGGTATGCACTTATGATTGATGGCGTGACCTTTCCCACAAAAGAGCCACTGAAGTCAGCGACGCTTTCATAGCGGGCAAGCTCCGTGAGCCGTTGCTGCTGTGAATCATTAAAGATAAGCGTCAGCATGATGAACGAAGATGCGAGCGCGAGCAATAACGTGATCTGCAAGGGCCGGCCTGGCGAACGCGTCATTTGGGCCAGCGCGAGCATGGGTGGAGCAGTTCTCCCGCGATGGGCTAGCCGGGCTAACAGATTGAGTCCACGAGGCGCGAAGCGCAGGAAACAGAAGAGGATACTGAGCATGAAAAAGAACGGTGCCAGCAGGGCAACGGGGGTAGCAATGGCGTAAATCGTGTCATCTGAAAGCAAGCCCTGGAGTTGAAAGACATAGTTCGCTATGAGATAGAGTACCAGCGCGATAACTGCGGAGATGGCGTCCAGGTAGAAGCGTCCCCAGTAAGAGCGTTGCGTTACGCGTGCGCTCTCGTATCGCTGCGTGAGCACGTTCAAACGCAAGCTTTGTGCCAGGGTGAAGAGCATACTCCCCATCCCCGCGAGCAGCGCGAGCAGCGCATATGGAATGACGCTTTGCAATGTCACCATTGGCTGTTGCCAGAGGATCATTGTGGTGTCTTGAGCCAATGATGGCAAGAGTGGCTGGGTAATCGTGCTTACTACCAGGGGAGCGAGCAGTATCCCAACAATCAGTGCAATAAGTGATACGACCAGGCCTTGTAGTGAAAAGGCACATATGATCTGAAAGGAACTCGCTCCCCGACTGCGAAGAAGGGCGATACCCGATGATTGGCGCTCAATGAGCAGCGAAATAAGTACGCTCATGAAGAAGAGGTCAAGCAAGATGGTAGGAAGCGAAATAATGAGAACCGGGACGTGAGAGAGCGTTATATGCGTGCTCAACTGGTTGAGTACCGAGGGGCCAGTGCCCACCAGGGGACTACTATAGCTCAAGTCCAGTAAGTAGGGAGATGGCAGATTATATAACGTATAGCTATATAATGCAACTCCATTGTAGAAGTCCAGGTCCGTGCTTCTCAACGCCTCGCGAAAACTGGTATAGCGATCAATAGACAGGCGCGAAGGATCAATAAACAGGTCCCAGTAAGCAAAGACGGTGGAATCAAAGACAAACGCCTCTGGTGAGGAAGGCTGGGAGTTCGTTGTATCAGCCGCTTGCGCCCGCAAGAATTGCTCCTGGCACCAGGCGCCCAGCGCATCGCTTGAGAGCAATAGAGGGAAGCTTAAAGGTCTGGTATAGTTGGGGATGAGAGGCGTGGGTAGAAAGCTCGTCCCATGCCAGAAAATGTCGCTTGTATTGGCAGCAATGAGGCCCACGACGCGTAGTGTCAGCGAGGTCGTACGCTTATAAGAAGTATCGCTGAAAGGTGTCTCCTCCTTCGCTTCCACGCTGGTATAGTAGCCGACGCTGGTCGTTATGATTGAGCCAGGCGAAACGCGCAAAAGCGCGGCGGACTCCTGAGTCAGAAGGACTTCAACCTCGCCATGCTGCTGACTGGAAGGAAAGCGCCCACTGAGCAGGCGTATATGCGAGCGCATCTGCTGGATACTGGTAGAGATGAAGCCGAGTTGATCCTCGGGGTCGGGCCCAGTCGGTGTCACGAGTGGAAAGCCAGACACCCGGTATTGTGCCGACTGATCCTGTGTCAGGTAGGGGGCAAGATGCTCTTTAAACGGGGCTGTGCTTGCTGATGTCATTGAAGCCAGTAATTGAGGGGAAAGGGCCTGCGCCTCCGCACTGATTGTAATGCGTGTATTTTCGGGCGAGACGCGCAGAGCCTGGCGCAGACTGGCTGTGCCTGTGACCTGTTCAAGGAGCGGAATCGCGCATAGCAAAAGCACCGCCGCGCTCATACCCAGGCACATCGTCAGGAGCAGTAATCTATTTGGGCGCCAGCTCCACCGCGCCAGGCTGAGCGCCAACAAGGCACTCTGATACATGGAATGAGTAGGAGGCTTGAGCCTGGATGTGAAGCGCATGATGGATAGCCCTTTATCATTTCTCTATGCGTAGTTATTTGACGTCAATTATCTCGCCGCCAGTCATCTCTTTCAAATCCTGGGGCGTGAGACGGAAGACGGCGTTGGGCGTGCCTGCCGCAGCCCAGATCTCTTGATACTGGAAGAGGTCGGCGTCGATAAAGGTCTTGAGTGTAGAGGTGTGACCGATAGGCGCAACGCCCCCAATGGCGAACCCTGTGCGCTCGCGTACAAAATCGGCGTTGGGCTTCTCAATACCCTCACCGACAGCGGCCTTGAGGCGCTTCTCATTGACGCGATTGGTACCACTGGCAACGACGAGGATGGCCTGGTCGCGCTCCTTGCCCCGGAAAATAAGGGATTTGACGATCTGTCCTACGGTGGTGCCAATAGAGTCCGCGGCCTCCTGCGCGGTCCGCGTGGAGCTGGGAAGTTCTAGAACCTGGCAATCAAAGCCACGCTCGGTGAGGATATCCTGTACGCGTTGCGCGCTTGCACTCAATGTTTGCGTCATGCTATAAAATTCTCCTTTATTTGATGACTTCTCGCGCCTGCGGCGCTCGCCTGGGGAAGTGGTATGTGGATGCTGGCGGTCAGTGACCGCCAGCATCCACATACCACTTCCCCAGCTAAAGGGTTGTGACATCAACTCGTGAAAGGTTATAGGGCCAACTGGTCCTTGATGGGTTCTGCTCAGCAGAACCAGGATTCGGTCAGGTGGGGGAGGATGTCGCGGGGACCGTAGGCGCTGAGTGCCTGTGCAGGTGAGAAGTCTTGTCCCAGCATCGCGAGGGCCTGGGCCTTGACTTTGAAGAAGGTCTCGCTAGAATCGGCCTGGCAGTTCTCTCCCTGCGCGACAATGGCGGAGACGCGTTCGTGTAGTTCATCCATGCGTGGATTAGGATGTTGCCAGCGATAGGTATAGTTCTCTGCATCCAAGTCGCGTAACCAGTTCTGGCTCTCCTCCTGTGCCAGGAGCGCGGACCCAGGCGGGATGAGCAGGCGAATCGAGAGATGGACCGGGTCGAGATGCTCGATGGCGTGCTGCTGCTCAAAGAAGTCAAGGAGTTCGATATAGCTCTCCAGCGTCTCCCAGGGGGAGAAGGGGAGCAGCGAGGGACGCAGCACGATATCGGCCTCCCGCGTCAAAGCAAAGGCGCGCCGCACGTCGGCAGCTGTATGCCCCTTATCGAGCCGCAGCAGCGCCGTATCATTGAGCGACTCCACGGCGGAGACGATGAAGACACAGCCCAGTTCGCGCATCTCAGGCAGCAGTGATGCATGCTTGAGCAGGTGCTCAATCTTGATCGTGGCGTCGAAGGTTACCTCGGGGAACTCAGCGTGGAGTGCGCGAGCGATGCGTAGCGCGTGTGTCGGGCCGTTCCAGAAATCGGGGTCGCCAAAGGTGATGTGGCGCGCCCCCTGCTCCACCTGGGCGCGGATATCGGCCAACACAATCTGCTGGGGGACAGCGAAGAAGCGTCCCTGGTAAACGGGTGTGACGGGGCAGTGCAGGCAGGTATGTTTGCAGCCACGCGTGCTCTCCGTATAGCCTACGATGCGCAGGTCATCTCCCCATTGCAGGCGCGCATAGCGGTCCAGGGTGGGAAGCTGGCGGCGCTGGGGCACCAGGAAGGGCGTGCGCGCGATCCAGGCTCCGCTCTCATGTTCTCGTGTGCGTACGCCAGGAATAGCTGTGTCTTGCCCCTGCTCACGGGCCTGCACAAGGCGTAAGAGAGGCTCTTCATATTCGCCACCAATCGCCGCATCGATGGCGCCCTGGAGTAGGTGGTCGGCATTGAGCAGGGCATAGAGGCCGTAGAGGCAGATAAATGCCCCTGGATTGACTGAGCGCACGCGGCGCGCCACGGCCTCGCCCAGGCGCAGCGCCGTGTGCATGGGAACGGATATGGCGATAAAGCGGGCCTGCTGTATGGCCTCGTCGCTGAGCGTATCAATAGCGGTATCTACCGCGTGGGGCGCAAAACCCTCCTGTTGCAGGATGGAGCTCAGCGAGGCGAGGTGGAAGGGCTGATGCCCCTGCTCATAGCAGGAGAGCAGCAGAATCGCCCCTGGTTGTCGCCAGTTTGATATTGCTGACATTGTTCCCTGTCGCTTCCTTACTTTTTGCGTGCCGCGCCACCACCGCCGCCCTTACGGCTGGCGCCACCTCCTCCTGCGCCTGCGCCGACCTCTTCAGGTGCCCAGCCCTCGGGCATGCGCGCATCCTTGCCGAAGAAGAAGTCCTCCATCTGCTCGCGCAGGATCTTGCGTGACTCGGGATCGGCCATGTTCAGGCCATAGTGGTTGATGATGAGCGTGCTTTGCGCGGGCCACATATCCCATGCCTGCTTGGAGATGCTCTCATAAATGCGCTGCCCCAGGGGACCAGGGAAGGGTGGCTTATCCAGGCCGGGAAGCTCGCGTTGCAGCTTAGCACAGAAGACGATGTGCGGACCAGCCTGCCCGGCTTGAGCGGGTTTGGCCTGCTCACTCTCGCCGAAGAAGAACTTCTCCATCTCCTGGCGCATGGCTTTGCGGGCCTGGGGATCGGCCATATTCAGACCCCGGTCGGCGATAATCTGCATACTGCGGTTGGGCCACATCTGCCATGCCTGCTGCGAGACGTTATCATAGATGCGCTGCCCAAGCTCGCCTGGGAAGGGCGCTTTGTCCAGGCCAGGGAGTTCCTGCTTTAGTTTGACACAATAGACCATTCGTGGCATGATGAAAACTCCTGTTACGCACAAACGAGACTGAATGATATTGAGATACTACAAGATGCAATCGACGATGTCAAATAGCTTTGAGCAGGGAACGGCGCCGCGTGTGCTCTTTTTCGGTATGCAAGGGACATTCTCGGCTCTGGCGCTAAACGCGCTGCTGGAGGCGGGAATCGACGTCCGCGCCGTGGTGCTACCTATCAATGTCATCCCTGGGAGAGCCGCGCCCGCCATTACGCGCCATGAAAATTCGCTACCAGTACGTACTATGCTGCCGCTCGCGCATACTTCGCTACATACCAATATTGTACAAATAGCAGCGAAACGACACCTACCGCTCTGGAAGGTGAGCCGCTTAAATGACCCCACGACCCACGCCATCCTCGCGGACTATGAACCCGACCTGGTCTGTGTTGCCTGCTTCTCTCACCTCATTCCCGCGCGCATCCTGGACCTGCCCCGCCTTGGCTGCCTCAATGTCCATCCCTCGCTCTTGCCCGCCAACCGGGGACCCGAGCCACTCTTCTGGACCTTTCGCGAGCACCAGCACGCGACCGGCGTCACCATTCACCTCATGGACAGAGGCATGGATAGTGGCCCAATCGTCTTGCAAGAGCGTATAGACATCCCCGATGGTATGAGCTATGAGCAGCTAGAGACGCGCTGCGCCGAGCGTGGCGGCGCCCTCCTCGCGCAGGCCACCTGGCAACTCTACCGCGAAGAGGCCCAGATCACCGAACAAGACGAGGCACGCAGCAGCTATCACTCCTTCCCAGCGTATGAGAACCTCGCCATCCCCGTTGACCAGTGGGACGCGCGGGAGGTCTACAACTTCATTCGTGGCGTCGGCCACTGGGAGTCCCCCCTCCATATAGAGGCTCCCGATAGCGAACTGGAGACGCTCGAAGTGCGCAACTGTTATGCTTACGGCCTTGAACCACTAGAGGACAAGCGCCGCATAATCAATGAAGGCAGCACGTTTATAGTGCGCTGCAAACAGGGCTGGGTAAGGGTCTAACTGGTAGTTAGTGTGATGGAGCATGGCTGCTTGCGGCAGCCATGCTCCATCACACTAACTACCTAGCGAGCGCCGCAGGCGCGAGAAATCAAAAAGATAAGGAGCGTAAGCACGCGTAAGGACTTGCACGAGGAGAACCGCCTCTCCTGGAACGCAGCGACCGACGCCCATAATAGTCATAAGGGCGACCAGGCCGCCTTTTTTCGGAATGGTGGCAACAAGCTTCATGCTGAGGAGAAGGCTTTACTGGGTGATATAGATGAAGGGGTAGACGATTATGTTGCCACCTTTAGCCCCGCCTTCACCAGTGCTGGTGTGCAGCAGTTCAGAAATCCACATCGCGCGCACGAGTTTACATGGGGCATTGGCGAGATCGTCACGGCCCTTCTCCAGTCAGGCCTAGCTCTTACCAGCCTGCAAGAGTACCCCTATACGCAAAACTTCAAACCCTTCGCGCAGATGGTACACGCAGAGGGACACTGGCACCTTCCACCTGATCAACCCAACCTGCCCTTGATGTTCTCCATAACCACCCAGAAGCCCTCGTAGTGAGCTAGCATGAGGCACATACCTGGAGCTACCTTTGTGGTATGCTTGCTGTAGAGTACAAACAAAGGACGGATCCTTGCATGCGACAATCACTAGCTCTAAAATCTGGCTGGTTTACTGTTCAGGCTCGCACAGCTATCCAGGCGCCAGTCGAGCGTGTCTGGTCGATTCTGACCGATCTTGAAAAATATCACGAATGGGATAGCTTTGTCCCCTCTATGCAGTCCGACTTCCAGGTCGGTTCACTGCTGACGATGCACGTGCAGATGCGCGAAAACTTCGTGACCACCAGTGTCGAGACGATTACTGCCATCGAGCCAGAGCACCTCCTGGCCTGGAAGATACGCTCGCCCGCCTGGTTTCTGCGCGGTGAACGCCTCCAGGAACTCAAACCCATCGATGCCGGGACCACCGAATATTTTACCTGTGAGACGTTTACGGGCCTCTTTGCTCCCGTGCTCCAGTTTATGTATGCACGCGACTTACAGCATGGCTTCGACGCCGTGGCACGGGACCTGAAGGTGCGCGCCGAAACAGTAGAGAGGCGAAATAGCGTAAAGGCTCTTTAGGCCCGGCGACGAGATAACGTTAAGCACTCAATTGGCCAAGAAGCGGTCTGTCAATCTTCTGGCGAAAGCTTCGCTACTGAAGGAGGTGAAGAAGGAGGCGAGATTGCGGCACAGCCTCCATTCTTCTGCCTCTCTTGCTCTGTTGTTTACTCTGTCTGAGATTTCCTGGGTACATCCTTCAGGAAGAGGGTTGTTACCAGGAGCATTATGCTGAGCACCAGCACCATTCCGAAACTGTTCTGCAGCACGCTGGAAAGCTGGACCCGAGCAGCGCTGCTCGTCGGAAGGGAGGCATCAGTATTTCCAGCAAGCGCCCCGTTCACGAGAAGACCCATCAGGGCCGCACCCAACGTCATGCCCAGTTGACCGAGGTAGCGAATCACACCGATTCCCACTCCCAGATGTGACAGAGGAATGGCGTTTTGAGCCACGACCATCTGGATCGTAAAGAAGGAGCCTGCACCTAGGCCGATCAGGATCAGAGCCAATCCAATCAGCGGGAGATTGCTCGTTGCACCCATGAGCAGGAGCAAGAGGGCTCCTGCCGTCATCATGACCGCACCTGTGATGGCCGTCAGTTGATAGCGCTTGCGCAAGGAAATGCTCGTTCCCGCGAGCGCCGCGCCCAGTGTCAGACTGACCGAGAGCGCGGTAATCAGGGCACCCGCAGCGGTTGGCGAGAGCGCCAGCACACCCTGCAAAAACAACGAGAGCGGGAGGAAGGCTCCGATAAGGATCATGCCCTGGATGAGCGTCTGCAACGCGTCAATCGCAAAGACAGGTTGGCGAAATACATCGAGGAGGAGAATGGGTTCGGCAGCCTTACGTTCGACCACCAGAAAGAGTCCATAGAGCGCCACTGCAGCCACCAATAGTGCGATCACCATGGGCTGCGTCCACCCTCGAACCTCTGTGCTGCCTAGAGAAAGCCCAAGTAACAGGCTGCACGTCGCTGTCACGAGCAACCCCGCCCCAAACCAGTCAACGCGCAGGAGAGCGGAACGCCTGCTTATCACGTCGGCCTGCCGCGCTGACGGATGAGTAGGCAGGAAGATGGCGAGCACGAACAGGGCGAGCAGGCCAATGGGCAGATTGAGATAGGGTAGTGGCTCACTTGAGAAGGATAGTGTTGTCTAAATTATAGCGATGAAGAAAGAGGAGCAGGCAAGCCTCGTGCATGACCTCGGACTTGGAAAACGACAACGTCATGCGGACAAAACGGGCCAACCGCTGCCGCAGGGTGTTATTCCAACGTTCGATGTGAGCAGTTTCTCCGGTCTCTTTGCCCACTGCTGTGTGCTGCTCCTCAGGGATCACTGCCCTGTATGTTGCCCAAAAATCTGTAAAACAATGTCCCTGGCGGTAGGCTGGTGGAATGGCTTCCCACAACCGTTGACACGTCTTTTTGCTCCGATCACCCAACGCATAGGCAACCACTTGACGCGTCTGGCGGCAGAAAGCGATCCAAATCCAAGAGTCGTTTGCTTTTTTCAGCACAAACGACCAGAGTTCGTCCAATTCCAGTATCGTGGAAGTGGGATCTTTCAAGTCTGGGGTGACCAAGGTGGTACGTAAAGGAGGAAGCTGAGCTACTTTTTTTTGATCCAACTGGACACGGTTGCGCGAGAGACCCCGAAGGTACGGCTGAGGCCACGCAAACTGCTGCGTTCTTGGTAGGCGTGCAAAATCTCTTCGCGGCGAACTTCTGGATAGACATTGGGGGTCGGGTTCTCACGGCTTCGACGCCCACAGGCATGACAGCGAAACTTCTGTTTTCCGTTGGAGGCATGCCCATCACGCACCAGCGCCTCGCTTCCACAATGGGGACAGTGAAGGGTGATCGTCACCATGAAATACTCCTCATTCATATTCTTTGTCATTGGCCATCATAGTCTACTATATCCTTCTCACTTAGACCACTACCGCTTGTTTCAGTATCTTGCACAGCAATCTTATTGCCTGCTTAGGTTCCAATTTACTATCTTGCATGGATAGTCCGAGCTGCTCTAGAAGCAAGGCGCGGCGCTCATAGTCAAACTTTAACACTCGAACGTAGCCGTGGCCATTCGCACGAATAATAGTGTCTATCTCTTGCTGAAAGTCATAAGGACTGTGCCGGATCGGCATATTTATCTTTACGATCGCATTTCTACTCGCGTTTTTTGCTGGCGCTACGTATGCCGAAGATCCTCCAGGCAGCGGTTGGCCAATGCTAAGCTCCCATTCTTGCTCAAGTTCGGCAATAAGACCAGGGAGGTCTTTGAGCCACTGTCTTGTCTGGGAGCTTGATTGCTCGGCCATCAGCCGAACTCGCTCAGGTACAACTATACTGTGTGTATGATCAGCTCTATCCATTATGACATTTTATCATGTGGGTTGTATTTTGCCTAAGTTATAAAGCTGGCCTTGAGCTTTAAGGCACTCAGGTTTACTATCCGTCCTCCCGCTTATAACAAGTCCCAAGAATACGCGCGCCCAATGTCTCCCAGGGCTGTGGTTCCAGAACTGGCAAACCCCAGCGCATTGCCTCATGCGCGAGCCACTGCCCATAGAGCCATTTTGCCCTGGCCTCTGTGCGCAATTCCTCCTCACTCATGCCAGCAGTTCCCCTCCCCCGCTGCGTTATATTGATAGAAAGCTGCTTTTCGTCGGGTTCTTGGAGAAAAACAGCCTGGAGTCGCCCCCTGTTCTTATACTGGTGCATCAATGGATTTTCTAGTAATGATGGAAGAATGCTGTCTCCCTCCAGGATCACGGGGGCGTCAATGTCGATATGGTTGGCAATCACAATTTCCAGGGCGGGACGCAGTGTTTCTCCGACCGCGATCAGGGCCTGGCTGAGTGCTTCTGGTGAGTCGCGCCAGATCCCTGGCCGGGTGAAGAAGTACAGCGCATCGGTGTGGGCCTGTTTGGGGAAGGAGATGCGGCTATTTTGCAAGGCCAGGCGTAGATCGTCAACCTGGAGCCAGGATATTGCCAGTTGCGCCGCAAGCTGCCTGGCAATGCTGCTCTTCCCTGTTCCAGATGAACCACCTATTAGGAGGACGCGCCAGCGCTGTTGCGGCTCTTGCCTTCGTTGAGAGGTAGACATATACTTGTATACTCCATAGCTTGAAGAACTAAAAGTACCAGCGTACCCGCCTTCTCAGTCATGCAATCGAGGACTTCGCCAATATCACAGATATACTGTATACGGCAAGAGGATTGGAGCAGGTATGGAGGCGAAACTACAATCTTGCACGCGTACGATGGCCTCTTGTGACTGTATTTCTACTTCGAGCTTCTTTGTGCGAAATATGTTTTCCTATCTGAAGGATATAGACAAGTGACACACGATATGTTAGAGCATCCTGCTTTCGATACACAGGAACGCTATGTCGATGAACTGGTTGACGAGCACGACTACTGGCTCTCACTTACTGATGCGGCGCGTGTGACACGTCGCCAGGATGTGACCATCCGTCGCTGGGTTAAGAGCGGTTTACTGCCCGTACGTCGACAGAATGTTGGCCTCAATCAGCGTACACGCCAGGTGCGAGCCAGCGACCTGGCTCAGTTGACGCCTATCATCGATAACTCCGCGGTCATTACTAGCGAACAGACTCAGTTAAACCTGACGAGCATCCCCGGTGAGCAAGCGGCGCTTCGTGAATCGCACCAGCGCATTTTACAACAGCTTGAGGAGCTTCACCAGGAATTGGAGGCACAGGGTAAACAACACTCTCAGGCCCTGGCGGAACAAGTTCAGCAACAGCAACAGGCATTGAGCCTCTTTCATGACCAGGTAGAACAGCGCCTGGATACCCAGCAAGAAGAGATGCTGGGCCAGCTTGAAGAGCAGGCTCAAACACTGCGCCATGTTTTAGACAGCCAGAAGCAGCAGTTTGAACAGGTTCAGCAGCGTATCTCGGAGCAGACCCAGCGCCTGGACACTCAGGAGCAGCTCACGACCCAACTTCGGGAGACAGTGGAACAGTACCAGGCAACCTCCACTCAAACCCAGCAGGAGCTAACACAGCAGCAACAGGAGATCTTTCGCTTCCTGGAGGAACAACATACCCTGTTTACCGAGCTCGCCACACAGCATAAGCAACTTGAGGAGTGTACGGGGCAACTTGACGAGGTGGTGCAAACGCTCTCCACCCAGATTGTCTGGCAGGGAGAACTGGTTCAGCAACAATATCAGAATCTGACCACGAGCCTGGCAACCTGGAGTGAGCAGGCCGACACCTGGCAGCAAGAGACTGCGACGCACCTGGCAGAACTGCAAAACGAGCTTCAGCAAGCAGCGCGCGCCCACGAGGACGCTCTGCAACAGCGGCAACAGGCCTTCGATGAAAGTGTTGCCTTGCTCCGCGAACAGGTCGTGGTCAGCCACCTTGAACTCGAACGTATTGTACAGGAGTTGACCGGGCGCTACGAGGAAGAGACAAAGCAGCGCACGACGGAACAGCAGCACCTTCAGGAGACGCTGAATCAGCAACAGGCCGTCATCGCGAGCCTGAATGTACGCCTACAGCACCTGGAGGCACGCGTACGCCTGCAAGACAGACTGGAAGGCCAGGAGTGAGGCCCGACGCTGCGAAAGCACGCGTCGGGCAAGGACGCTATTGCGAAAGAGATTGCAGGAACGTAAGAACGGGAGTCGCTTCTTCTCCTCCAGCTTTGGCATGATCCAGGAGCGAGATACCGTGTGGGCCTTTCTCCTGGGCCATACCAGAGAAGGCCTGCAAGAGGGTTTGCACAATCTCTACCTGCCCGAGCATAGCCGCCGCGAAGATATCTATGCGCGCGCCATGCTTGAGCAGGTAGAGGACAATATCTCTCCTGCCCATGTGGGACGCAGCTCCAAGAGCCGTCTCCCAGTCACCTCCACCCCAATCCCAGGCTGCGTTCAACAATGCAGGTTCTTGTACTAAGAGTTCCTGGACGCGCTGCAAATCTCCATGTGCGTTCGCGACAAACTCATGCACCATCTCTGCGGACAATGCGGACCTCTTCTCCATGCGTGCTTCTCCAATCATTTTCGATCTATTGATACCAATCAGGGTGAGGCTAGTATCTCATAACGAAGAGGCAGCATGCTTCTCCAAAATCACCTTTTAGCCTGGCGATAGGCGGATGGTGAGCAGCCCAGGCGCTGGCGGAAGAGCCAGCTAAAGGACCCCAGGCTCTCAAAGCCCAGGGAGAAACAGATGTCAGTCACCTGGCGGTCGGTATGGAGAAGCAGGTGCTGGGCACGCTCCAGGCGAACACCGATGAGGTATTGGTGTGGTGTCTGCTGGAAGACCTGTTTAAAGGTGCGCAGAAAATGCGTGGGGGAGAGGTTGACGACCGTGGCCAGTTCTGTAATCGCCAGGGGACGATCAAAAAAGGCGTACATATACTCTCTGGCCAGGTAGAGGCGGCGATACAACTCCTCTCGCGTTGCTGAGCGCACCGCAGGCAACGCCTCCATCTCCTTATAGACATTCATATGGACCTGGAGTAAGCTCACGGCCAGGTCGTACATCGCCTCGGCCAGGTCTATGGATACAAACTCATGATCTGAGGATGTAAGCCGCAAACGTGCCAGGGCAGAGGCTATTTGCGGATCACGGGTGTGCGTACGTTCAAAGAAGTGGAGTTTGCGATCAAGAGGCCACGTTGGCTCATCAAGGAGCGTCTTCATGGGAGTAACCAGGCCACGTTGAGCATCTTCCAAAAAACCTGGCTCAAAAAACACACACAACGACTCGACTGGTTGCTCCGCTTCGATAGCAATCGTATATGGCTGATCCTGGTTGACGAGCAAATAACACGTATCATCGACGGCATAGTAGCCTTGCCCCAGTGTATACAGGGCACGACCCGCGTAAAAGGATTTTAGTGATACATTCCCCTGCCCCTCCCAATAATACTCCCGCGCCCGTTCGTGCAAAAGGACACCAGGGAACGCCATAGAGTTACCCCCAGTCTGCCAGATACGCTTGACTATTAGCGAACAAACGTCCCAAACGCTCCTCATTATAGCACATCTATCCTCAGCGCTCTTTTTTTATTGACAAATGCTTGTGCTGGTGTTACAGTTAAAGCAAGAAAACAGACAGCGAAGGATTCTACTTTGCACATGACAGATGCTACACAACAATTAAAAGTACATGAGCTTACACTCCCTGGACTTGGCCTCCTCCTTATGCGGGTCGTCCAGGGTCATATGGTTCATCTGTCGTAAGTGGTTGCTTTAACCACTCCGTAGAATCAATCATATCCCAGGGCCGTGGACGACCAGAAGATTAAAGCGTCCACGGCTTTTTTGTTGTTGTACAAAGAGACGCAAAAACAGCCGTGATGCATATTATCACGGCTGTTTTTTTAGGCAGAGATCAGGTGAGTCAATGACGACTTACTGGTAATTCAAGGATGTTCTCCCTGCCTCCTAAGATCTTATTCCGAAACCCAACGTCACTGACGTGCCTGGCGCTTCGCGCTCTGGGTTTTCGGAGAAGAAGCAAAATTTTTTGATGAGAAGCAGGTGCGCAAGCACGACACAATGTTTCATTTGGAGGCATACGATGATTTCGGATCAGATGCGTAACACACAGACAACCAAAACCGCCGTCAACCGTCACGGGGGGATGCAGCAGGGTTCCGTCACGAAGTACCGCGCATTCCCTCCAATTGAACTACCCGAGCGTCAGTGGCCCTCACGCTCCATCACCACCGCTCCCACCTGGTGTAGCGTTGATCTACGCGATGGCAACCAGGCCCTACCCATTCCAATGAGCGTTGAAGAGAAGCTGAAACTGTTTGATCTCCTGGTCTCGGTTGGCTTTAAGGAGATTGAGGTTGGCTTCCCCTCCGCCTCGCAGATCGAATTCGACTTTATCCGCCGGCTCGTAGATGAAAATCGCATTCCCGATGATGTAACGGTGCAGGTGATCACCCAGGCGCGCGAGGATTTGATTCGCCGCACCTTTGAGTCTATCCAGGGCATGAAAAAGGTCATTATCCACCTGTATAACTCCACCTCGCCCGCCCAGCGCCGCCTGGTCTTTGGCCTGGATAAAGCCGGTATTATCGATATCGCCACCCGTGGAGCACGGCTCATCAAGGATCTCGTACCCACCATTCCAGAGACGCAGGTGATCTTCCAATACTCACCCGAGAGCTTCGCGCTCACCGAGATCGACTTCTCGTTGGAGATCTGTGAGGCCGTGGTGGATGTCTGGCAGCCCACGCCCGAAGCCAAAATCATTTTGAACCTGCCCGAGACGGTGCAGATCGCGACCCCCAATATCTATGCCGACCAGATTGAGTGGTTCTGTCGCCATATGCGCGACCGCGAGAGCGCTATTATCAGCCTGCATACCCATAATGATCGCGGTACAGGCGTCGCGACAACCGAGCTAGGCTTGATGGCTGGTGCGGAGCGCGTCGAGGGGACCCTCTTTGGCAATGGTGAGCGTACAGGCAATGTAGACATTATTACGGTTGCGCTCAATATGTACATGCAAGGCATTAACCCTCTCTTGAATTTTGGCGACATCGACGCGATTCGCGCGGTGTATGAGGAATGTACGCGCATGCAGGTTCCCGTACGCCATCCCTACTCTGGCGAATTGGTCTTCACAGCCTTCTCCGGCTCTCACCAGGACGCGATCCAGAAAGGCATGGCGGCCTGGGATGGTGCCCCGGATGCCGTGTGGGAGGTTCCCTACCTGCCCATCGATCCCAAGGATATTGGACGTACCTACGAGGCCATTATTCGCATTAACTCGCAGTCGGGCAAGGGCGGGGTGGCCTATGTGATGGAGAACGAGTTTGGCTTCCAGTTGCCCAAGGCCATGCGTGTCGAGTTTGGCAAGATTATTAACACGATCGCCGATGCCCGGGGCGATGAGTTGACGCCCCAACAGATCTATGATGCCTTCGAGCACGAGTATCTTCAGCGCACCAGCCCCTTCTCGCTCGAGGCCTTCCACGCGGAAAAGGCTGGGGCAAGCTCTCCCGACGAGGTGGTATGCCGCGCACGTGTGATCTTGAACGGCGAACTCTACGAGTTGAGCGGAAGCGGCAATGGACCCATCGATGCCTTTGTTCGTGCTTTGAACCAGGCTTCACTAACCAACTTCACTGTGCGCTCCTATACTGAACACTCGCTCAATCATGGCTCGGATGCTCGCGCTGTCGCCTACCTCCAGATCGAGACCCCTTCTGGACGTACCTTCTTCGGTGCTGCTATCGCAACCAATATCGAACAGGCTTCTATCAAGGCCGTCCTCAATGCCGTGAACCGCGTACAGGCAACGATGGGCTAACTATTCAGCCGAAGAACTATCTGGTGAGCTGACTCACCAGTTGTGGCAATGCGGCCAAATTATTGAGGCAAAATGTTCCATCGGGCGCCTCCTGTTCAGTGTTGATGAGCACAGTCATCGCGCCGAGGTCTCTAGCCCAGGCAAGAACGCGTGGGGTGTCGTCGACAATCAGGACATCGCAGGGCGCAATGTCAGCGTTGGCGAAGAGGCGTTCGTAGTATTCAGGCGTCTCTTTGAGGATGCCGAGCAGGTCAGCGCCGTAGAGTCGTCCGAAGTAATCGCGTACGCCCATACCCGTCAGGTAACCATGGAGGTGAAGCGAGGATTCGCCTGACGCGGTATGCAGCGTGTATCCTTGGGTGTGTAGCTCGTGGAGGGCCTCGATCACGCCAGGAAAGGTTGCGCGCACCCGATGGGTGATGTAGGTCTCGGCCTGGCAAGCCAGTTCGAGACATGCTTCCTCTGATGGGACCGCCACATTCGCGAGCTGGCACATACCGCCCAGCCAGTCGCACCAGTAGGTGCGCTCGAAGCTGGCATAATCGGTTGCAGCTTGTATTCGCGCCTGCCAGTTTGCTGGCCCAAAGATATCCATCATCAAGACGCGGTTGGCCTCAGCCCAGGCAGCAGGTGTGCCTCCAAGCCGGGGCGCGAAAAATTCACCTACCAGGCGTTGCCACTGTGGACCACGCAGGCGATTATCATTCATCACACCGCCATCGTCCAACAAAATAATGGGTTTTGCTGCCATAGTTGCATCCTTTGCTGTACTACAGGTAGAGCTCTGCAAAGAAGCCTATGGTAGCATAGATAGACATGGGCTTTCAAGAGGTCGTCGGAAAAAGAGGGAGAGATCACACCAGCAAGGAGTCAATGAGCAAACGCATCGAACTGGTAGCAAGACGAGTGAGCTGAGAAAAATTCTCAGCTCACTCGTCTACTTTTCGCTCTATGCTAGAAGATTTACCGGCTGGAGATACGGTCCCGCGTGCGGCGGGCGTCGTGGGCAGTGCCCCCGGATGTACGTTTCCCGGAGCGTGTATCAAAGGAGGAAAACGCGGGCTTCCTGCCTTTGCCCTCACCTTTGCCAAAGCTCGAGGGCTTCCCTGTGCCTCTCTTGTATTCTCGGGTCTTGTCTGTGGATGGTTTCTCAAACGTCGCTGCGCGGCGCTCCTGTCTGCGAGCAGGAAGCTCAGGCTCAATAAAGAGTTCCGCGCGCTTGGCGCGTGCGTGTGCCTGTCCCTCGGTCTCTACAAACACTTCTGTATGCCGGACACGTGAGCGAGCAGGGCGCTCGGCGTCGGCAAAGGTGTCAGTGCTGCGCTCTGGCCTACGCGCGGAGAACTCATTACGCGTCCGCTCATAGGGGCGTTTCCTCGTATAGGCTCCCTGCGTCTCCTGGAATCTGGAGCGCTCCCGCCTGGGACGCTCATTCAACGTCACCACTTGAGTGTCCTCGTCTTCCAGCAAGGTCTGCTCGCTATCGCGCTCCAGGTCGCGTGTCTGCTTTCCCTCTGACATTACCATAGGCCGGGCCAGAGCGGCCTCATCATTCAGGACCATTTTTTGCACGGCAACGGGCTGCCCGAAGCTACGTGACATACGTCGCCATTTACTCATATCCGAGGGCGCGAGAAGTGTGACGGCCTTGCCATAGCGTCCCATGCGTCCCGTACGGCCAATGCGGTGCGTAAAGAGTTCGTCGGAGTCGGGAAGCTCATAGTTGATGACCTGGGTAATGCCACGAATATCGAGTCCACGCGCGGCAACGTCGGTCGCGAGCAGCATCTGCACCTGGCCCCGGCGGAATGCCATCAATACATCTTCGCGGGCGCGCTGGCTCTTATCGCCATGGAAGGTCCCAACGGCAAAACCAAGATTACTGAGCTGTTCCCCCAGTCGTTCGACGCCCATCTTGGTACGGCCAAAGATCAGGCTGATCTCGCCCTGGGTGGAGGCCAGAAGTGTGCAGAGTGCCTCTACTTTCTTGCCCCGCGGCACCTGGTAGACAACCTGTTCAATCGTGCTTTGCACGCCTGCCTCTGGGGTAATCGTTACCTTGACGGGATCTTTGAGAAACTTCTCCTGCAACTTCGCGATCCAGGTAGGCATAGTCGCTGAAAAGAGCGCCATCTGACGGTCCTCAGGTGAGGTTTCCAGGATCTGCTCAATCTCGGGTCCAAAGCCGCTATCGAGCATCTGGTCGGCCTCGTCGAGCACACAGATGCGGATGTCGCGCAGGACCAGGTTGCCTTGCTCCAGGTGATCTTTGATACGCCCAGGGGTGCCAATGATAATCTGCGCACCATAGCGGAGGGCGGAAATCTGTTTCTCATAGCGTCGCCCACCCACCAGCAGGGCCGTTGTCAGGCGCCGGGGCGCGGCAAATGTGCTGAGGACTGAATTGACCTGCACAGCCAGTTCGCGTGTGGGAACCAGCACAAGCGCCTGCGCCACGCGTTTATTTTTTGCCAGGCGTTCGATCAGGGGAATACCATAGGCAAGCGTCTTGCCAGAGCCAGTCGCGGACTGCCCTATTACATCCTTACCAGCCAGCAGGGCTGGAATCGCCTCGGCCTGAATAGGGGTCTGCTCTGTAATCTGCATGGATGCCAGCACCGCACGTGTTGCGGGCTGCAAAGGAAGGTCTTGAAAAGAAGGCATGTTTTATCCTTTCGGCCACTACGAAATCTCGTTACGAAATGCGTAGTGTACTCACTCAGGTCATGAAAAAAATGTTGTGAGAGGTCCCCACCCCGGCAGGAGGATCTACCTCCTGTGCCTTCCCCTGAGCCTGGTAATGCTCCACTTCGTGGGTGTTTCTAAACTCCCTGAAGTCACGGTGTCTTTAAAACGTACCAGGAGCGAGCCGTAGGATACAAAAGCAGGGCTGCTTGCTGATATCAAATCTAACGTGTGTGCAGGAAGAAAAATCTAAAGAGGATTGCGGAGAACTCTTCTGCGTCCTTGCTGGGGAACAGGATATACGAGCGGCCTGTCCCATCGCTATAGCCCTTGCAGTGTACCTCTTCTATCCTTATTCGTCAAGTCCAACAGCACATTCGTCCCAGTGTGAGGGGTCAGTGTATCGAAAGGTGAAAACTGTACGCTTAGCAGATTCCGCCTCTCACCAAGGAGGGGTGACGCGCTTCCAACGGTTCGACCAGGTAATTGCCTATACTGGCATGGATATCGAAATCAAGCAGAGTGGCAAGTGGCAAGGGCAAGCCAAACGCTCCAAACGAGGCAGTGGACTGATTCGACGCATGCTCTACATGGCTGCGATGCGGTGCATTTGGCTCCCTGACTCGGTCTTTGGGGTCTACTATCATCGTCTGCGGGCGCGCGGGGCTTGTAAAAAAACGGCGCTGATGGCGGTCATGCGCAAAATGCTGGGGGCTGCCCACTTACTCCGAACTAGGAAGGACTACGATCCGACCAAAGTCGCCGCTGGCCCCACCCCCAGCTAGGTTCTCCTCAGGCGCTTCAGATTTATCCTCAAGCGCACAGCGGATGCTGTCTTATCTTAAACCGGATGGGTTTCTTTAACCTGCCCACAGGGGACTTGACAATTTCTATGGACTTCTTTTGGATGAAGCTAGAAATGAGCCAATCATCTCCTTCATGAAAACTTCACAATAATTGGCTATACTAGAGACAAAATAGAGAGCTATCCGTACATATATTGCCCCTTTTGCGCACACTATTTCCCTGCTAATAGGAACCTATCAGATGAAACGAAAGATACTGGTTGTTGACGATGATCGAAAAACCGTGGATTTGATTCGCCTCTACCTTGAACGCGAGCAACACCAGGTGCTTGTCGCTTACGATGGACGCGAGGCGCTGGAACTCGCGCGCCAGCGTGCGCCTAGCTTGATTATTCTTGATTGGATGCTGCCAAAGGTAGATGGGTTGGATATTTGTCGCATCCTGCGCGTCGAGTCGCAGGTGCCGATCATTATGCTTACGGCACGTTCGACCGAAGAGGATAAGTTGCTGGGCCTTGATCTGGGAGCCGACGACTACGTGACCAAGCCGTTTAGCCCGCGCGAACTGGTGGCCCGTGTACGCGTGGTCATGCGGCGTTTCACCCAGGAGGAAGAGTTGGCGCCGCCGCTGCAGATTGGCGACCTGCGCATCGACTTTGCCGCTCACGAGGTCATGCGCGCGGATGAACCTGTGCGCCTGACGCCGAAGGAGTTCAAGCTGCTGGAAACCCTGGCGCGTGAACCTGGACGCGCGTTTAGCCGGAGCGAGTTGGTTAATCGCGTCTTTGGCCTGGAATACGAAGGCTTCGAGCGCACGATCGATGTCCATTTGATGAACCTACGGAAAAAGGTAGAGGCCGATCCCAATCACCCCCTCTACCTGCTAACTGTGTACGGCGTTGGCTATAAATTTCGGAGGGAGTAAGATGTTCCGTGAACGCCATCTCCGCCTGCCTCATTTCACGCGCAGCCTGCGTTTTCGCTTATGGCTGATGTTCCTGTTGATCGTCCTGGTTACCATCAGCATTGTGGCATTTTTTTCTGGTCATAGCACTGCTGGTCTGTTCAAAGTGTATGTCTCTGCAAAACAGCGGGCAGGACTCAATGATGCTATAACCGGGTTAAACAATTTTAATATCAAATCAAACGATAATCCTGATCCGCAAATTGAGGAGGGTATGGTCGATCAAATCGGGCGCGCATATAATATCCGTCTGATTGTGGTCAATCCCGTGGGCCTGGTGATCGCTTCTAACGAGCCTGATCTGATCGGTGGCTTTGTTCTTCGGGAGCGCGCTAAAGTGGTTGCTGGACAGGAGAGCACGAGTTCTTCAACGCTCTTCTGCGCGGAATTGTCCAGCGATACCATCGTGCTCTCGACCAACACGATTCCTTTTTGTCCCAATCTCCCAGGCTCATTCCTTGGAGTGCCAAAGGCATTGGCCTCCCCCGAACAAAGTTTCCTCAATTCAGTTACCAGCTCGATCATGTTTAGCGTTTTCCTCGCGGGTCTGATCGCGCTGATTCTCAGCCTGGCCTTCTCTTACACGATTATCAAGCCGATCAAACGCATGACCACTGTGGCCCGGCGCATGGAAGAAGGCGATCTCGGCCAGCGCCTGAAGGTGAGGACGCACACCGAAATTGGCGAACTGGCGCACGCCCTCAATACCATGGCTGATGGGTTGCAGCGCTCTGAAAACCTGCGCCGCAATTTGATCAACGATATCGCACACGAACTGCGCACCCCTCTGACCAACATTCGCGGCTACCTGGAAGCGTTGCAGGACGAGGTGGTTGAGCCTACGCCCGAGACCATTGCCTCGCTCTATGAAGAATCGGCACTGCTGACGCGCCTGGTCACTGATTTGCAGGAGCTTAGTCTGGCTGAGGCCGGACAACTGTGCTTGATACGCCGTCCCCTGGCGCTCAACGAGTGTCTTCTCAAGGCGGTGCATGTGCTTCAGCTGCGCGCTGCCGAGAAGGAGATCACGCTGGATATCGACCTGCCGCCTGGCCTGCCCTGGGTCGAGGCTGATCCCGAACGTGTGGCCCAGATCCTGCGCAACCTGATCGGGAACGCGATTATGCACACGCCCGAAGGCGGCAAGATCACGGTCAGTGCTGCTGAACACGGCAATGAGGTACTGGTCCGCGTGCGGGATACTGGCTGCGGTATCGAGGCACAACATTTGCCCTATGTCTTTGAGCGTTTCTATCGCGCTGATTCCTCGCGCACGCGTTCGACCGGTGGCACCGGCCTGGGCCTGGCGATCGTCAAGCAGATGGTCCAGGCGCACGGTGGCCAGGTCAGTGTCGAGAGCCAATCAGGTCGCGGTTCCTGTTTCGCTTTTACACTGCCCGCGCTTGTTGAGGGGATGCTGCTTGATTACGACATTGCTGGATGAGATCCCTATGAGTCATCTCTGATGTTTCCGCGTCAGGAAATGTGTGTCCTGCAACGCCGCAAGCGGCTTTAAGGGAAAAGGGTGAGCGTCGGGTTCGTCGGGCTGCGGCCCGACGAACCCGACGCTCACCCTTTTCCCTTGAACTGCGAGGCGCCAGAGGCGCCAGGCAGGCGAGAGAAACATCAGGGATGACTCATAGTTTTCAAACCTGATGGCTTTTTGACGAGATCTTCATAACTTCTTTACAGCCTATGAGTTATATTCCGAGTGCCGGGTGGAAGAGCTTGCCTGGTTCGCATTTCACACACAAAAAACATGCAAATGTAAAGGAGTGTTTATGGCCTCCACTCTCTCGCGTCGTTCTACGCTGGCACTCTTGCCCGCGATTGTCAGGCTCGCCTGGTGGCGTCTGCGCCAGATGTGGCGCTCGTTGCTGGTCACCTGGCTGGGCATGATCGCAATGGTTGTGCTGATCTGTTCCGTTCCGCTCTTTGCTCAGGTCTCCAGCACGATTGGTCTGCGCTCAGTTCTGAGTAGTATCCCGCTGAGCCAGCAGAGGGTCAATGCGACTTTCTATAGTTTGCACCCGACCTCCGACCAGATTCTCCAGGCGCAACAGCAGATTAATCAGGCTGTGCAGAGCAATATTGGTTTCTATGTCAACGGCAGCGCGGACTTTTCGGTCTCTCTGCCACCTTTGACGTTGCAGTCCAGTGCCTCGCAGGGCGCCAGCAGCCAGAACACCAATACGCTGCAAGTTGTTGGCTACGATCTCGATAAGGTCGGCAGCGAATTAACTGTTGTTCAGGGGCACCTGCCAGATGCCCTCAACAATCAAATCGAGATCGCGTTGACTCAGGCCGAAGCGGCAAGCTTGCATGCGAGTATTGGTTCGGTGCTGAAGGCAACCTTTCCCGATTCCGTGGGAAGTGTGACCTGGACCCTGCATGTGGTTGGTATATTCGGAACCAGTAAGAACTGGGAATATGCCAATGACTTTCAGGCCAATACAAGTTCCCATGGCACGTCGTATCCAGTACTGGCCTCAAGCAGCGCGCTCCTGCCACAGCTCTCTTCTTTGCAGGTCTCGCTGAATAATCAACAGGTTTTCGGGAATAAGGGCGTGGTTATTGCGGCTGGTGGTAAAGGTTCTCCTAATCTGCCGTTCTTCGGACTGAACTGGAGCTATCCGCTTGATATTACACGCGTCAATACGAACAATATGGACGCGCTTGTGCAAGGTGGCACGAATCTTTCCTCACAACTGGGGCAATCGTTGCAACAGGTGCCGGATGCCGCGCCTTTTCAGATGCGTTCGGCAGGGCCACTCTTTGATACCATTTCAAACTACGAAACTGAGATCGCAATCGCTAATATTCCCATTATCGCCCTGCTTGTTCTGATCCTGGCGCTGCTGATTTTCCTGGTGAGCACGATGTCGGTGGCCCTGGTAGAACGCCAGACCGCGACGATTGCGACATTGCGCAGCCGCGGCGCGACTCGACGCCACGTGTTTGGTGCCTTTGTGACCCAGGGGACGATCCTGGGCCTGATTGCGTTGATCCTCGGCCCCTTTGCCGCTATCCTGCTGGTTGAATTGCTGGTTCATTTGCTCCTGTCCGGTTCTCCTCAATCGTCGCTGAATGTCCTGCTGGACAATCCCTTCTCGACGGCGCTGAGCGTGGGCTGGTTCGCCCTGGCAACAATCGCCTGCGCACTGCTCACGTTGATCATTTCGGTCAGGCGCGCTACTCAAATGGATGTGCTCGCTTTCCGACGTGAATCTTCGCGTAGCACACGCGCCCCTTTCTGGCGACGCCTCAACCTGGATATCGTTGGTGTTGTGCTGCTCTGTCTGGGCTATCTCGGCTACCTGTACATGTCGCAGCCCACGATTGCGGGGCAACTTGGTAAGGGCCTGCTTGTTATTCGGGGCGTCATGGCATTGTGCGCGCCATTCCTGGCTTCTGCCATTTGTTTCACGCTCTTCCTGCGCCTCTTCCCGCTTTGCTTGCGCCTATGTACATTCCTGTCGTCGCGCAGGCGCAAAGCTCCAGCCGTGCTCGCGTTCGCGCAGATGGCGCGCGCACCTCGCCCGGCTTCGCGCATGATCCTCTTGCTTCTGCTGGTCATTTCGACGACCATGTTCGCCCTGGTCTATACCGCGACCCAGCAGCAGCGCACCAGCGATTCGGTGGATTTCGCCATCGGCGCAGACTTCAGCGGAAGCGTCGGACCCAATACCCAGCATCTGACGCTGGCGCAGGAGACTGCTACCTATACAAAGGTGCAGGGAGTAACTTCCGCTACGTTGGGTTATGAGGATTCGGTTCAGCAGACAAGTGCACTGACCGATGTGGTGGCTGTGAATGCTGATACGTATGCCAGCACGGTCATCTGGAGCTCGCAGCACTCAGAGCAATCGCTTGCCAGTTTGATGTCCCTGCTAATCAGCCATCGCGCCGACGCGACCAACAACGATACCGTCTATACGATTATCGACGACGAGATGGCGAGCAATCAGCACCTCTCCGTTGGTTCTTCGTTTATTCTGCCCACGTCCGATGGCTATAGCATCCACTACGTTGTGGCAGGCATTGTCCACTACATTCCCAGCGTTTACGATAGCTCCAGCGACCTGATCACGTATGGCATGTTGTGCGACTATCAGAGCTATGCCTCGGTCTATCGGCAAAATAGCGGCAGTACGCTCGATCCAAATTTCGTCTGGTTAAAGACCAACAGTGACAGCACCTCGTTGAGCAGCGTGCGTGCTGCCTTCCCAAACTTGCAAGACTTGCGCGCACAACTGGCCAGCGCAGAATCGAATCCGCTCTATGTCAATGTCGATGGTATGCTCTACCTGGGCATCGCGACTGCGCTCCTGCTGGCGTTGCTTGGAACGCTCTTCTTCAGCTGGCTGAATGCTTCGGGGCGTCTGACTAACTTCGCTGTCTTGCGCGCGCTTGGTATGCCGCCGCGTCAGATTGCAGCAGTGCTGCTCTGGGAGCAAGGCTGGATCTATGTGTTCGCGGTTGTGCTCGGTCTGGGTCTGGGTCTGTTCCTGATGACCTTTGTCGGCCCAGCGCTGATCTTCACCGACGTTGTAACGGCCCTGAGTAGCAAGGCCTCGATCTATACCCTGCCAGTCCAGCTTGTCGTACCTGCGTGGCTGATCATCGGACTGCTGGGCGCGCTCGTGGTGATTTGCGGAGTGGCTCTGGCACTGATGGCACGCCTTGTCTCTCGTCCCTCTATGAGCCAGACACTGCGTCTGAACGAGGATTAAGGAGTTTTTATGCAAGAATCCATTGTCACTTGCGATAATCTGATAAAAATCTATAAAACCGAAGATCTGGAGGTCGTGGCACTTCAGGGACTGGATCTGGAGGTCGCACGCGGCGAAATGATCGCGCTGGTTGGTGCCTCTGGCTCCGGCAAAACCACGCTCATGAACATCCTGGGCGGTCTTGATGCTCCCAGCGCTGGGCATGGCAACGTGGCTGGCTACGACCTGACCCGCCTGGATGAAGAGCAGCGCACGCGTTACCGCAACGTCGTCGTGGGCTATCTCTGGCAGCAGAGCGGGCGCAACCTGCTGCCAGATCTCAGCGTAGCCGCGAATGTTGACCTGCCGCAGATGCTCAATGGCATCTCTGCCAAACGCTCGGCTCAACGCACGCACACATTGTTGGAACTGGTCGGCCTAGCCGGTCATGCGAAAAAACGCCCCTTCCAGCTTTCTGGTGGCGAGCAGCAGCGTGTCGCTATTGCTGTGGCCCTTGCCAACCAGCCGGAACTGCTGCTGGCCGACGAACCAACGGGCGAGGTCGATTCGCAGACCGCTCAAGAACTGCTCGACGTGCTGCGTCAGATCAATACCGAACTCGGCCAGACGATCATCCTGGTGACCCACGATACTGCCGTGGCGCAGCGCGTCGATCGCACGCTGGCGATTCGCGATGGGCGCACGAGTACCGAGACGATCCGCCGCACACCAGAAACGCCTGCCGAGCTCCGGACGAAGGTTCCAGCAATGGTTTCCAGCGCGCCTGGCGAGACGGCGCAGCCCGCGTCTGAGCTGGTAGCAACGCTCACGAGTATCCTGGAACAGCATCAATTGGGGAATCAATTGGAAATCCATGTCGCGGGCAATCATCTCGAACTCTGGCCGGTGAGCACACGACGCCAGATGCCGAGCAGAGGGACGAGTTCAATTATCGGCCTCTCGCTGGATTCGCATCGCGAACTGGTGCTGGTTGATCGGGTCGGACGCCTCCAGTTGCCGAGGGAGGCACTGGAACTCATTCCTACAAATGGCCGCGCAGAGGTGCAGGTAGCCGGGGATCGCGTAATCCTCTGGCCCTTTACCAATGGCAAAGAGCGTGCGCAGGAGACGCTCATCCCCGCGCAAAGGCAGACAACTGGAACGGATGGTGTATAATGACGCAAACAACCCAGGTAACAACAGCCGTCGTCGAGGCGCGCGGTATCACACGTGATTTCAAGATGGCCAGCGGAACGGTCCACGTGCTGCGCGGCATCGATCTCCGCATCGCGCCTGGCGAATTCGTCGCGCTGCGCGGGCGCTCTGGCTCTGGTAAGACCACCCTGCTGAATATCCTGGTGGGCCTGGATAATCCCACAGCTGGCCAGGTCCAGGTGCTTGGTCGCGACCTGGCGACCCTTCGCGAGCCTGCCCGCGCGGCTCTGCGCCGTGAGAGCGTAGGCATACTTTTCCAGAATGCGCACCTCTTTCCGGCGTTAAGCGCGCTGGAAAACGTCGAGCTGGCTCTACGTTTGCAGGCTGCGTTGCCAGCCGAGCGCAAGCGGCGCGCGCTCGAAGCGTTGGAGATGGTTGGTCTCGCCGGGCGCGTCCATCACCGTGCCCTGGAACTCTCCGGCGGGGAACAGCAACGCGTCGCGCTGGCGCGCGCCCTCGCTCACCAGCCGCGCCTGGTCGTTGCCGACGAGCCAACCGGCAATCTCGACCTGCACACGGGCCAGTCCATCACACATCTCTTGCAGCAAATTGTGCGCCAGGCCAACATTGGCCTGCTGGTCGCCACGCATGACGCCATGGTCATCACCACCGCCGATCGCATCGTGCAGATCAACGATGGGGTGCTGGTGGAACAATAGGAGAAGGAAGTTTTTTCTGCGAGGGGTAACGAGATTACCAGGGGTAAAACCTCCGCGAAGCGCTTCGCGGAGGTTTTACCCCTGGTAATCTCGTTACCCCTGTTGTAGTATGAGCTAAAACCGCCATGAGGACATCGAACTGGGGAGGATTTCACTCAGACCAGAGTCGGGGATTCCTCGCCTCTCATCACTATTCACACGATCGCAAGGAGATCTCGTCGGAGAACACTTGTAGGAGAATAGCCATTCTTGGTCAAGTTTTTCCCATCCTCATGCTCCGCTTCGTTGTGCACAGAAGGAAAAAAGTCAAAGTTCTCCACGAAATCTCGTCGGAGAATCGTTTGAGAGGAAAGTTAGGAGAAAGAGATGCCAGATACCCGCACCGATCCGGCCATCTTCCAGGAGTTCCGAGAAGCACTGGGGACGCGTGATCCCAAAACAATCGCAGCCTACCTGGCAACTCTGCGTGACTTTGTGGCCTGGCTCGCCACGCAGCCAGGAGGAATGCCTTTCCATCTGGGACTCGTGACGGAAACGGCAATACGTGGGTATATGGACGCGCTTCAGCGATCTGATCGTGCACCTCGGACCCGCAGTAAGGCGCTTTCTGGTGGGCACGCGTTGCCTTGGAGAGTCAAAGGCTAGTTTGCAAGAGACCTCTCAACTCGATGTCAGGGCCATCATCTATACGCAAACAACGGATAGGTGATGGTCTCGTCTCTGCTCCTATACCATCTGCCCGCGTATTTGCGATACTATTAATTTGAGGTCATTGCGTATGTTCCTCGACATGGTGTGTTTGTACCGGAATCATCGAATCCGCATCACCTTTTAAATGCATTCGATCCTTCTGCTTCATACCAAGCGCAATCTCTGAATCCCCAAGACCCAGCAACAATGAACGATGGGAGCAATCGCGTGGAAGGGAAGAGGATGCGAACCTGTGCGCGTGCAATTTCAAACTGAGTGTGGGAGCAGATGGTAGAGGCGGTCCAGGCGGCCACGGTCTATTGGAATGCTCACCGCCACCTGGCATCGCTGTTTTGCCCAAAGTCTCCTAAATTTAGCGGATGCACCACTTAGCGTACACTTTTCACCTTTCGATACGCTGACCCCTGTGAGAGCTGATTTATAAACAAAGGGGCACACATGCAGGGGTGAGAGCAGGCTAGCCTGCTCTCACCCCTGCATGTGTTACTCTTCTTGCAAACGCTCGGCGACGACCTCGGCCAGGTGTAGAACGCGCAGACGTTTCCCCTTGGCGTCTGCCCCGCCACGCAAGTGCATCAGGCAGCCGGGGTTATCGGCGATGAGGATTGCAGCCCCCGTCTCTTCCGCGTTCTGCAGTTTGTTGTTTAAGAGGCGCTCGGCGACCTCGGGCTGCTCAATCGAGGTCGTGCCGCCAAAGCCACAGCAGACATCTGACTGGGCCATCTCGCGCAGGTCAACGTGCAGGAGATCCTGCAAGACATGGCGCGCCTCGGAACGCAAGCCCAAGCAGTTACAGGATTGGCAGGAGTCATGATAGGTCACAACGACTTCGCTCGCCTTCTCCTCGCGTACTGGGAGTTGTACGCCGCTGGGGATGACGACGCGATCCATGAAGCCTGCGAAGTCGATGACGCGATCCGCCAGGGCCTGAGTCCGTTTGAGCCAGGTTGTCTCGTGAAAGTCCTCGAAGAGGCGCAGGTAATCCTGAATGATGGTCACGACACAACTGGTCGAGCCACTGAGGATATAGTCGGCTCCGCTCTCCTCCAGCGATTGCTCCAGCGTGGCAATGGTCTGCTTGGCCATGCGCAGGCCATTGCGCCGGTCGCCGGAGTTCAGCGCGGGCAGACCACAACAGTTCTGCTGCTGGGGGAATACAACGTGCACGCCGATGCTCTCCAGGACCTTGATCACAGCCTCCCCCATTTCAGGATAGAGGCGGTCGGTCATACACCCCGCAAAGTAAGCCACCGTCACATGCAACTGCCCCTGAGTAGCGAGGGGCTTTCCATGACTATAAGACTTGCTGCGTGCCTTGACCCGGTCACGCAGGGGGCGTAACGCCAGGGCTGGAAGGCTGCGCCAGCGCGCCTGGTCCGCGACCCCCTTGAGGAAGGGCAGCTTGCCCAGGAGACCAAAGTAACGCGAGCGCACAAAATGGCTACCCCAGGTCAGGGGCAACTGGCCCCAGCTCCCCAGGCGTGCTCCCAGGTTAAAGAGCCAGGGACGCGCCATGGCCTCGAAGATGATCCTCTTAATCGGATGCAGGCCCTTTTTCTCTGCCACACGATGGCGCACATCCAGAATGAGGCTGGGCAAGGGAATTTCAACCGGGCAGACGGTTTCGCAAGCATTGCAGCTTACACAGAGGCTCTGCGGACCCGCCCCTGCCTCCAGGCCATGATGGAACGGGGTGACGACCAGGCCAATCGCGCCGCTGTAGATATGGCCAAAGGCATGTCCCCCTACCTGCTGGTACGGGGGACAAATATTAGCGCAGGCGGCACAGCGTATACAGCGCAAGGCGTCTTTAAAATGCGGGTCTGCGCGCATCTCGCTACGTCCATTGTCCAGCAAGACGATATGCATTTCCTGGTTGGGAGCCGAGGGACCGGTGATAAAGGTTGAATAGCTGGTCATGGCCTGCCCGGTCGCGCTTCTGGCCAGCAGGCGTAGCTGAGTCATGGCGTCGGCGAAGGTTCCCAGGAGTTTATCGCAGCCGGCGATGACGACATGGACAGGTGGGAGCGAGGTCACCAGGCGCCCATTGCCCTCGTTGGTCGTCATCATCACGGTTCCGTTCTCCGCGATGAGGGCGTTGGCTCCACTTACCCCCATGCCCGCGGTCAGGAAGGACTTGCGATGCTCGGTGCGAATGACCGCGACCTGTTCAGCGACGTCATCACGCGAGATCTCGCGCCCGGTGGCCCTGGTCAACGTCTCGCCTACCTGCTGGCGCGTCTTATGGATGATGGGCATGACCATGTGGGAGGGACGTTCGTGGTCGAGTTGCGCGACCCACTCCCCCAGGTCAGTCTCGATAGCCGTGATGCCTCGCTCTTCCAGGTAGGCGTTGAGTTCGATCTCCTCGCTGGCCATGGTCTTAGCTTTGACGACCAGTTCAATACCTTTACGCTGGCAGAGTTCGTAAATATAGCGGTTGGCGTCCTCGGCGGTGCGCGCCTGGTATACGACGGCACCTGCGGCCTCGGCCTGGCTTGTAAAGCGTGCGACCAGTTCTTCCTGGTGCTCGATGGCGTCGTCCTTGGCCTGGCGCAATTGTGTCCGCAGGTTCGCGAAACTAAACTCATCGCCATAGGCCTCTTGCTCTTGCTGGAAAACTTGCAGACGCGAAGCGCGCCAGTTGGGGGCAAAGCGCTTGAGCGCGCCCTGCAAGTTGGTGTCGTGCAGGGCATGGGTCAGGCGCTCTTCAAATGGCTGGTGCTCGTGAGTTGTGTTGGCCTGCTCCTCGGTCACGACCTGTTGCGGTGTGAGCGTCCCTGTCAGCGCGACCTGCGCGGGCTGAAGGGTATCATGTTGAGAAGACGATTGTGGCTGCTCCATAAAAACGCTACTCCGATCTGTAACCACCCACATCATTGTGGTAAAGACAATCGTTAGTTGCTCTCAACGAACAAAACACAAAATACTCTCGGTCCCTGAACACCTATTGTGAGGGTGCGCTCGATATCGGCTGTGCGACTGGGGCCGGTGACCAGGGTCATATGATGTTGCTGCTCAGTTCCAGGCGTGGAGAGCTGGCGCAGACGCTCACCCGCGCTCTCCAGCATGGGATAAAGCTCTCGCGCTTGCACCAGGACAAAATGGGCGATGGTCAACATGGTCACGGCACGCGCCGCCAGGTTGTTCTCGGCGACCAGCACCGAACCAGTCTCGGCAATGGCCAGGTGGGCGTCTGAGAGCCCGGCGGGTGCGTCGGCGATCTCGCGAGGTCCCTCCGCCTCTTCGAGGGTGATCCCTCGCGCTTCTAACAGAGACAGGAGCGCTCCCCATGGCTCACGTTGTGCGAAGCCTGGAGGAAGCATGATGAGCTTCTCTGCCAGCGCGGGATGCTCCGCGATCAGGCGGGCGGCCTCTTCGAGAGAGTCCGCATAGTGTGATTCGCCGCCTGCCGCGCGTAGGCGACGTTCAAATTGGCTGTAGAGAGTTTGTTGCTCTTGGATCTGCATGCGTTCCTCTTCTTTGACAACCTTCTTGCGCTACCAGGAAACGGCGACGCGCTTACCGCTTTCAGCGCTTTCAATGGCGGCAAACACCATCGCCAGGCTTTTTATGTTATCTGTGCCACTGGTCTGGGGCGCTCGTCCCTCGCGTACACAGGCGATAAAATCCCTGATTGCGCTGGAATGTCCTTGGGTCCGCTCTGTGCGCTCTACAAGATCTGGCTCAACGTCGTAAAATGTGGAGAGAAAGCCCCCTGTCTCCTGTACCTGCTGAACCCGTATGTCCTCTCCACCATCCCAGGTGATGCTTCCACGCTGGGCAATCAAGCGCCAGTCGCTCTCCCAGGTGGTCGCCAGGCCCTCCGCGCACCAGCTCCCGCGATAGGTATACATCAATCCGCCTGTCATCTCAAAGATGGCGATTGCCGAGGCGTCATGATCGTACCAGGAGCCAGCAGGGTTCCACTCATGGCAGTAGACGGAGACAGGATCGGCCCCGGTCAGGAAGCGCGCCGCGTCAAAGGTATGGATGGCCATATCCAGGAGCAGGACATGGCGCATATGGTCGCGAAAGCCCCCGAAATGCGCGCCAATATAGAAATCGCTATTGACTGTAGTGAGCGCTCCCAACTCGCCCGAGGCCAGAGCGTGGTGTACGCGTAGAATATTCGCATCATAGCGCCGGTTCTGCATAACCGCGAAATATCTATCAACGCGTTGTGCGGCCGCCACCAGGGTGCGCGACGCCTCTAGTGAGGCGGCCAGTGGCTTCTCACTCAGCACATGACAGCCTGCCTCTAGCGCCTGTAGGCTTGTTTGCAGATGAGCCTCTGGGATAGTGCAATTAAAGACAATATCGGGGTGTGTGCGCTCCAGGACCTCGCCCAGATCCGTACCAATCATAACCTGTGTCAACTGCAATTCGCGCGCCCTGGCATGCGCGGCCTCCTCATAAATATCGACCAGTCCCACGACCTCGACGTCAGCAAGCTCGGTCGCGGTCTGGAGCCAGGCACGGCTCATGGCGCCGCATCCAACCAGCACAATGCGCAACATATCTTTCTGCTCCATAACGATTCCTTTCCTCCCTTTTGCTTGCATTATATCCTCTCGACAGGTTGCTTGCCCAGGGGTTCTCGGGACATAATAGCAGTAACACGTCAATATGTGGAGACTCTGACCTGGTACAGATCAGGGTCCGGACCATAAAGAAAGGACTTCTTTTATGAAATCAGCATTACTTGTCTGGGGCGGATGGGAAGGCCATGAGCCGGAGCAGGGCGCGGCCCTCTTCGCACCCTTCCTGCGTGAGCAGGGCTACGAGGTCGAGGTCTCCGATACGCTCGACGCCTATTTAGACGAAGCCAAAATGCAGCGGCTTGATCTTATTGTGCCAATCTGGACCATGGGCACGATTACCTCTGAACAGGAACAGGGCCTGTTGCGTGCCGTCCAGAGTGGCGTTGGTATCGCGGGCTGGCATGGCTGCATGGCCGACTCCTTCCGCAACAGCACAGAGTATCAATTTATGGTTGGCGGCCAGTGGGTCGCGCATCCCGGCAATATCATTGACTATGAAGTCAACATCACTCACCTTGAGGACCCCATTACCGCCGGATTGCAAGATTTTCACATGCATTCGGAACAGTACTATATGCACATTGATCCCATCAATGAAGTCCTGGCCACAACCACCTTTAGCGGCGAGCATGCCCCCTGGATCGCGGGCAGCGTCGTGCCGGTGGTCTGGAAGAAACGCTGGGGCCAGGGACGCGTCTTCTACTCCTCGCTAGGACATGTCGTCAGTGACTTTGAGGTGCCCGAAGCACTCGAAATCATGAAACGCGGCATGCTCTGGGCCAGCCGCTAAAGCGTGCTACTTGCGTACGCACCTACTGCTGAACGAGTAGGTGCGTACGCAAGTAGCACGGGGCTATACGGTCGTTGCCTTTTTCTGATACAATCACCCTGTAGCCGAAGAGGAAGAGAGGTGTTACCTATGCCAGTCGAAGGGCGCTCGATGCGCGAAAATATTCTCGCCGCTGCGGTCCAACTCTTTGCCGAGTATGGATATCATGCCGCGCCCCTGCGCGATATTGCTCGCCTGGCGGGAATTCAGGCGGCCAGTATTTATCATCACTATCCCAATAAGCAATCGCTGCTGGTTGAGATTATGGAGACGTATATGAAGCGTCTGAACAGCCAGCTAGAGATGCTCCTGCGTACCTATGATGATCCCCGTGAGCGCTTGCGTGAGGCCATCGCCAATCATATCCGCCTGCATACCAGCAACAAGGCCGAATTCTTTATCATTGATACCGAACTTCGCTCCCTGGAGGGCGAGCAGCGGGCGCACATTGTCGAGCTACGCGATATCTATGATCGCCTGCTTCAGGGTATGCTCCAGGATGGGATGGAACGCGGTGTCTTTCGTCCAAGCGATACCAAAGTTACATCCTATGCTGTTATCGCCATGTGTACACAGGTCTCGTCCTGGTTTCACCCTGGAGGACGCCTGAGCGTGCAACAGGTCATTGATATTTACTACCAGATCATCCATCAGGGCTTACTGCTCCATCCAGAAGGGACGCGAAGTCCGGAGGAATCAGTGCATATTTTACCCCCTTCTTCTGCGTTAGGAGACTGATAGCCTCCAGGGCCGCATGCAGGGGCAAGCGCCGGGTCACCAGGGCCTCCACATCTATCTGACGTTCAGCAATCAGGTGCAGTGCCTGAGCGTAGTAGCTTGGGGTATGATGAAAGACGCCCCTGATGGTAAGCTCGCTATAGTGCAGGGGACGCGTTTCCAGGGTCACCTGGGTGCCCGAGGCGCAGCCCCCAAAGAGGTTGACCAGGCCGCCAGGACATGCCAGTTGGGCCGCCAGTTGCCAGGTCTCGGGCGTGCCAATAGCCTCGATGACCACGTCGGCACCTCGCCGCTTCTCCGTCTGGTCGCGTACCACTTCGTACTGCTCTTGCAGCGTCATGCTAGTGACATCAATCACACATGAGGCGCCAAAATAGGTTCCCAGGCGTAGGCGCTCCTCACCCCGGCCCGTGAGTACAACTCGCGCGCCACGTAGCGTCGCAGCGGCGGTGAGCAGGAGGCCAAGTGGACCTGAACCCAGCACGATGACGGTATCTCCCGCGTGAATATCGCTGGCTCCAACGCCGTGGAGAGCACAGGCGAGGGGTTCAGCCAGGGCCGCCGCGATAAATGAAGTATCCGTTGGGAGAGGATAGAGGTTATGCTCGACGATGCGCGCAGGCACCAGCAGGTATTCGGCGTAGGCGCCATTGAGGAGTAGCAGGTCTTCGCAGAGGCTATAGCGGCCACGCTTACAATAGAAACACTGGTAGCAGGGGGCCGAGTTGGCTACCGCGACGGCGTCACCTTCACGCACCTTTGTCACACCGGCGCCTGTTGCAGCGACTGTGCCAGAGACTTCGTGTCCAAAGCCGGCTGGCGTCTGGCGAAAGAGCAGGGGATGTCCCCGGCGAAAGGTTTTGAGATCGGTGCCACAGGTCGTGGCTGCCGCTACCTGGAGCAGGACCTCGCCTGGCCCTGGCTGCGGAATGGGACGCTCCTCCAGGCGTAGATCGCCCGGTGCGTAAAACATGGCTGCCAACATGGCTGTATCGCTCGACTTTCTTTGGCTCTTGATGAGAGGTGTATGTTTCTATCATATGGCGCCAGCACCTTCCATCTCAAGGGGGAAGCACATACGAAAAAATTACTACTAGCCAAAAATACGAAACAATCTGCGCTACAATACGTCTTTATATATGCACGTTGAGAGAATTCCATGGACTGGAGCCAGTCCCCCCACCTGGTCAAGAGACAAGATTGATGGAAAAGGAGTCGCGCAGTTTCCGGCGCGCAGGTTGTGAGTATGCCGTTACAGAGAGAGAGAGACATGATAGGCGAAGAAACTCAACAAGAGCAGACAGCGCACTCCAACACACGACGCAGACACATGTTCACTATCGCGGGTCTGATGGGTATCGTGTGCCTGGCCCTGTTGCTCACCGTAGGTGGCCTGTATCTCTTTCCCGCAGGCAACCATACCCAGAGCGCACCAACTCCGACCCCGACGCCCTCCCCCTCACAGGCCCAGCTCACTGCCACCGCAATGGCGTCACGCCATTTATTTATCGATGATTTTACTGATAAAAACACATACAAAGACTGGTTCACAGGTTCGACGCAGGACTATGAGCGGCAAATTGGGCAACAGGGCTTGAGCCTGACCGCGCTCAATCACAAGGTCCTCATTGAAAGCCTGCCCCCCAGCCGCAATTTTGATGATTTCCAATTGACCACCGAGTTTACGTTTCAACAAGGGGACGCCGACGACAGCATCGGCATTTATTTACGCGGTGATGGAAATCTAGATCATGATTATCGCATTGACATTCATGGGAATACCACCTATAGCATCGTCAAGGAATCCTGGGACACCAAAACCCAGAGCGCCCACAATGATTACCTGGTTCCAGACAAGGTAAGCCCTCACCTGCACCCCATGGGAGGCAAAAACACATTGACCGTCTCATTGCAAGGCTCTTCCCTCTCCCTGATACTCAATGGCAGCCAGGTGGAGCAGATTGAAGATGCAAGCTATACCAAGGGGCAGATCGCGCTCTTCGTCCACAACGGCGCGACCTCGTCACAGGCGCGCGCCCTCTTTAGCAAAGTCGTCGTGGACCCCCTGCCACCCATCGCAACGCCCACTCCGTAATCCCCACCGCGAAGCAAACGTTATGGGCGTGGTTTGGGGCATCTGTCCCAAACCACGCCCATAACGTTTGCTTCTCCTCAGGCGCACAAGGTCATACCTGAAGCGAGCTTTTGAAAGGGGACGACCAGGCTCGCTCACGAAATGTCCATCCTACCACGCATACTCCTGTTAACGCCATTTGTCTGTTTTCCTTATCTCTGCTATACTTATTGATGTTGGGTGATCTGGTTGGGTAATCTGAAAAATGAGGAGATGTGCGCAAAAACAGATATGGACGCCGTTCTCCTGGCGACGTGCAGCGAGGTCCGATCACTCTTTAACCAGACCTTGCGGTGATCCTGCCTGATGCTGATCCTACCCAGGCTCTTTGCGTGCCAGCTCGCTCAGCGATGGAATGGCGCGCAATCGACGGTTCAAGGTGGTGAATAGCGCAATGAGAGCTTGAGGCACAAAGAGCAGCACAACCGTCTGACCCGGGCCAATCCATTGAATCAACAGCCCGGTGAGCGCGAGGCCCAGGGGCTGGCTGCCAAGAGAAAGGAGACGGAACACGCTCTGCACACGCCCCTGTAAATGGTCCGGGATCGCGATCATGCGATAGCTGAGCTGGACTGAGTAAAAGATGGGCACGACAATGAAGCTCACTCCGTTGGCGACCCCTAACACCCAGAGATTCGGCGCGACGGCCAGGGCGAGCCAGGAAACGGCCCAGACCCAGGCTGAACCGATCGTTAACTGGCCAAAGGTAAAACGCTTCTGCAAGGGACTACTCAGCACTGCTCCGACAATGCTGCCCACACCGCCACTGGCGAAGAGCATGCCGATGGCAAGCGGCGTGGCATGCAGGTTCTGCGCCAGCACAATCAGGATCAGCGTAAAGCCAATCGTGGAGAAGACTAGGACCAGGGTCAGCAGGGCCAGGAAACGCAGGACGTGCTCGCGCCAGAGCCAGAGAAGCCCCTCGCCGATCTCGTGCCAGATTTTGCGCGGCTCCTCCGTGCGCTCCTCTTGAAAACGCGCGCGCATCAAAAAGATGCTGAGCACCGAACAAACGTAAGAGATCGCATCGGTCAAGAACGGGACCGCGTGCCCCATACCATAGAGAAAGCCGCCCAGAAATGGCCCCAGCGTCCAGGAGGTCGAGTTGATGGCCTGATTCTGCGCGCTGGCGGCGGTGATCTGCGCTTTGGGCACCACGTGCGGCAGGCAGGCGATCTCGGCCACCGAAAAGAAGGTCATCAGCGTCCCCTCGATCAGCGCGACCAGGCAAAGTTGGAGAAGGCCCAGGCGGCCCAACCAGAGCGCGACGGGAATGCTGCCCAGGGCAAGCGCGCGCCCGGTATCGCAGATCAGCATCACCCGCTTGCGATCCCAACGGTCGATGAGCGCGCCCGCGGGCAGGCAGAGCAGAGCAAAAGGCAAACTATCCAGCGCACCAACCAGGCCGGCCTGAGTCGCTGAGTGTGTAATGCCCAGGACCAGCAGCGGAAAGGCCAGCAGCGAAACCTGGCTGCCGACGCTTGAGAGGAGTTGGCTGCTCCAGAGCAGCATAAAATCGCGGTTGCGCCAGAGCGACGGATAGCGCGGCGTCTCCGCCACTTCTGCTGGCGTTAAAATAAGTTCAGAAGAGCGCGAGCTTTCCGCGCCGCCTGGTTGATCGTGTATTTGAGTCATATTCATTGCTCCATCAAAAAACGGGGAAACAGCAGTCACGCTCAGCACAAAGATTGACCTCGACAGCAAAGCGCCTCTCTTCCCATGTCTCTGTGACCCCAGCACCCCACGGCACCTGCGCTTTCCTCATCAGGCCAACAACTGCCTGACGAGCATAGACGACGCAGACGGCCAGTATATGCGGGAGCAGGAAGAGTTACAAGCGTTTTCCCCGCAACGATTGGGCAGACGATACCATCCCTATGAGGAATCAAAGTATGAACAGGCGTCTGCGCGAATCGCATATCTGATAGTGCTACCAGGATTGGCAGCTTTGAGGGGTCGCGAACATCACAACGAGCATGCACCATGCAGCAAGGTACAGGAGCAACTACTAGAACAGATTGTCGTTCTCTGGCAAGAGCTGTTCTTTTTGCTCGATGAACGTCGCGTATTCAGAAGTGACAGGCTCCCTCGCACATGAAGTCCTGTACGTGAGGATGAAGCGTTAGAAGACCTTCATCGCGAAGGTGGAGGTAGTAATCATGTTTGTTCCTTTCGCGTAGTCGGCCAAGCATAGCAAAGAAAATCCCATCAGTCAAGAGGCCGCCAGCCAAAACTGTGACGGATCGGCATACCCTGTTTGCGGCCCGTCGGCACGATGCGAGGGAACGCGCCAGTGTCGGCGAGCAGTTGGCTGTCCGGCAGACCGAGACACAATTGGGGCGAGTGTTTGAGCAACTCCACATCACCTCGATTGCCGCGCGTTCTCCCCAAGCCAAGGGCCGCGTGGAGCGCTTGTGGGGACGTTTCAAGATCGGTTGGTGAGCGAATTACGCTTGGCTGGGGCCTGCACGCGGGATGAAACCAATGCCCTCCTCGTAAAGCCTGATGCTTTGACGAAACAAGGCTTTCACCGCATCATCGACATTCACGCCGGTTGGAACCCCCTTTTCACGGGCAGCGGTACTGGGCACGCCTCGTGCCTGATGCGCTGACAAGGCTGCTTTCCTGGTATGAGGAGGGGGCGTTGACTCCACGGCGACCGCACATTGCTCTCCTGTCCAATGGTGGGAATATGCTCCTGCGCCTCGTAGATCATCAAATCCACGAGAAAATCGTGTTGGCTACCAGAATATGAGTATTGGCGCGCCTGTCCGATAGGCAGAATGCTTCACTCTGACACGCCAGAAAGAACTCAGCGGCATGTTACAATAGAAACAAGAGATGGCTGTTTCGCGATGGGTTACCAGAAGGAGACAAACATCGATGAAGGTTCGCAATGTAATGACTAAGGATGTCATTGTGGTCAATGAAGACCAGACAATGCAACAGGCAGCTCACCTTTTGTCTGAATACAAAATCAGTGGGATGCCTGTGGTAAACAGCGACAACGTTATCGTAGGAATCGTTACGGAGTTTGATGTTATTGCCAGAAAAGGGCAACTGGTGCGCGATATCATGACGCGAAGCGTCATAACCGTCAGCGAGGAGACCGAGTTGGAGGAGGTCAGTCGTATTCTCGTCCATGAGCGCATTCGTCGCCTCCTAGTCGTGAGTCGAGGGCGGTTGGTGGGCATCATCAGTCGCGCTGACCTGGTCAAGGCCGTCGCGGCCCACTGGTTCTGTCCCATCTGTGGCGAGGTCATGCGCGCGCTTGAGCCACCCACAACCTGTATGCGCTGTGGCGCCCAGGCCTATGCCAGCATGACCGAACCAGTAGCACCAGGCTTTTAACGATTTCGAACGGCTTCGAAAAACTGAAGCTCATACGTTTCATCACGCCTTCATCGCGTCACAGCCACAAGCTATTGTTTACTATCAAATACATTCGTATTCAATGTACATAGAACGCATCTGTGGCGAAGGCTTTCGCCACAGATGCTCTTTTTTAATCCCATACCTTTGCTCAGGAGAGAAGCGTCGAGCGCTTCAGGCGGAAGGGCTCAAGGGCGGCGGCGCGCCGTGGCTGATCAAGCGACTCCGCCAGGAGTTGGCCTACACGCATGGCAAAGGGCATACCATGCCCTGTAAAGCCACCTATACCCCAGACACTGGGCAGAGCCGGCTCTTGATCAATAATGGGGATGTAATCCGGGGTAAAGGCCATCGTTCCGCCCCAACGCTGCGCCACGCGCAGGTGTGCCAGGTCAGGAAAGAGTGTGGGAATCACTTGCTCAAGGGCGCCCTGCACCTCAGACGATGTCGTCTGCTCGCGTATGTTCACATCACGTCCAGGCGCTATGGCCCGACAGCCTCCGATGACGATAGAGCCATCCAGGGTCTGCTGCCCATATTCCTCGCTTGGCGTGAACGCGGCAAAGATGCCTGATTCAAAAATGCGCTGGGGAAACGGCTCATAGGCCAGCATCTGCCCGCGAACCGGTGTAATCAAGGGACGGAATGCGGGTAAGAGATCGCCCACCCAGGCGTTGGTCGCCACGACCACCTGCCGGGTACGTATGCTTCCCTGGGCCGCCCGTACCACGACGTCCTCACCCTCGCTCGCTAACTGTCCAACCTCGGCCTGCAGGAAGCGCGCCCCGTGGCGTTGTGCCACTCGCGCCAGTTCATGCACCAGGCGCGCCGAATGCACCAGCCCGCCCTGCGCCCACAAGGTCCCGCCCAAAATACGCTCTCCCAGGCGTGTGTGGATACGTTCCTGCACCTCCTGACGCGTCAATACCTGTACCTCGTAGCCATCAGCCTCCTTGGTGGCGGCGGCGTGTGCCAGGTGCTCCAGTTCCTGTTCGCTCAATGCCAGCCCGATATGGCCAGTTTCGCGGTACTGGCAATCAAACTGCTCATCGGCTATGACCTGGCGCAAGAGCGCCTGGTTCTCCAGGGTGAGGCGTAAGATCGCCTGCGCGACCTGGGCGCCATGGCGCTTGATAGCAGAGGGATAGCCTTCCGCGAGGCCGATGGCGACAATACCCCCATTGCGACCCGTCGCGCCGTAAGCCAGGTGCGCGCGCTCCAGCAACACTGGCGCTCTGCCTGCCCTTGCCAGCCAGTAGCTGAGCGCGACGCCCACGATGCCGCCTCCAATAATTACGATATCAGCCTCGGCAGGAAGCTGACTCTCAAGCGGCAGCGCCTCTACAGTTCGCTGCCAATAGGAAATAGATGTGTGTTCGGGGTCCACTGGGGTTTGCAAGCGGCCTACTCCTTCCTCATGAGCGCAAGCGGCTCTGACTCATCAACAGTCATCATGCCACAAGCATAGGGCACTAGCGTCCCCTCGTCAAGGGAAGGTGCGACTGGTATGGTGGATATCACTGTTCTATACGCCCCTCCCCACTAACTCAACTGCTTCCGCATCCAGTCCGCCTGCTGTGGGCGATGCTTATAGGGGATGTTGTTGCAGACGTGATTCCCATCCACAAAGAACCAGAGTTCGGCGTTTGCTCCGGCCTCGGACGCAATACGCTTTCCATGTTCTGGAGAAACCAGCCCATCCTGCCCTCCCTGAATGACGAGCAATGGACCTTGCACGCGTTCCGCAACTCCTTGCAGGGAGAACTGTTCCAGTCTTTTGACTGCCTCTTCCTCGCTTGTGGCCTTGAGACGAAAAACCATGGCATCCCGACTGAGTTGTGGGCGTCCGCGAAAGTTCTCAAGCTGATTGTAGGCACCGCAATTTTCAATTGTGGCCTTGACGCGCTTTTCAAAGGCCGCGGCCCGCACAACGTAATGGCCTCCAAAACTCACTCCCATCAAGCCCACACGCCTGGCGTCTACATCTGGGCGGCGCTCCAGGTAGTCAATCGCATAGCGAATGGGTGCCTCATAGTCATGACGCATAGCGTGCTCAAACTCCATCTCGCCCTGACCAGGGCCGTCAATGGCGAGGACCGCCATTCCGCGTCGCAGGAAGTCCTCGCCGTAAACATGCAATTCCTCTTTTACTGAGTCTAGACCTGGTACCAGGATGACAACCGGGGGGCGAGGCGTATGCCAGGGTTTGCGCAAAATGCCATACATGGTGGCGCCCCCCTCATAGGGAATGGAGACTCGCTCGCCAGGAAAGAGAAAGTATGGTAATGCGCGCTGATAGTCACGCACCACGTGCTCATGGGCGTTCCGCAGTTGGTGCGGATCCTGGACAAAGAGATATTTGCCAAAGTGATAGCACATGGCCGCGTGGAAATAGTGCTCACCCGCAGTCTCATAGTATCCGCTGGCTTCAGCGTCGGCACCCAATTGTTCGTGTATGGCGCCGCAGTCAGCCCATGTCTGACACCATGCATCCCATCTCTCAATACTGTTCGTGACCCGTGTGAAATCATTGACATCAATGCCATTAGCAACAAAGCGAGGTGCCCAGTTTGTAATGGCACTTTGAACACGTGCGTCTCTCTCCATCTCACGCTCCTTTATGCGATTGCTTGCTCCGTCTGCTCAGGTATTCGAAAGAGTTCCGCCCAGGTACAAGCGCGCGATCTCGGGGTTGTTCAGGACTTCGGAGTGTGTTCCCGTCAAACGCACTTGCCCGTTTTCTAGCACAATACCCTGATCCGCCAGGCTCAGGCCAGTGCGTGCATTCTGTTCCACCAGTACAATTGTCCTACCGGTACTCTGCAAGAGGCGAATCGTCTCAATGACGTGTTTGAAGGTATGGGGGTCGAGACCCATTGATGGCTCATCTAGCAGGATTACGCGCGGATCAAGCATCAGGCAGCGCGCGAACTCAACGAGGCGTTGCTGCCCTCCCGATAAGCTCCCGGCCTTCTCACGTGCCCGCAGTTTGACGAGTGGAAACAACGCTTGAATTTCTTGCAGGCGACTCCTGATGAGCCGGGCATCCTTGAGCAGGTAGGCCCCTAGTTCGATGTTTTCATACACGGTCATGCTGGGAAAGAGGCTATGGCTTTGCGGAACCTGTACGATACCTAGAGCCAGGATCTGGCGTGGCGAGAGGCCTACAAGCGAGCGCCCCTCGAAGGAGATAGCGCCTTTCCGTGGCTTCAACAGGCCACTAAGTACCCGCAAGACCGTCGATTTTCCTGCGCCATTTGGCCCGACGATACAGGTCGTGGTTCCTTGCGCTATGGCTATGTCAACCCCTTTGAGAATGTCGCCTCCATCGTAACCAGCATAGACATCACGAAGTTGTAGTAGCATCTCCTTAGTCTCCCAGGTAGGCTTGTAGGACGTCGGGATTGGCTCGCACCTCCGCTGGCGTTCCTTCGGCAATGCTGTTTCCACGATGCATGACCGTGACCCGGTGGCATAATTCCATCACAAACTCCATATTGTGCTCAACGATTAGAAAAGTCACCCCTCGTTGATTGAGGGTACGAATACGGTCGGCCAGGTAATTGACCATGGTGGGGTTGACTCCTCCTGCTGGCTCATCCAGGAGAATCACCTGCGGCTCAGCAATCAGAATAAAGGCGAACTCCAGTAATTTTCGCTGCCCAAAGGACAGATTGCCCGCGGGCAGATCCTTAAGCGTGTGCAAGCCCACAAACTCCAGTAGTTCGAGCGCGCGTTGCCGCTCATGAGATGCGCTCCACCAGCGAAACATCCCCCTGAGATCCGTGCGTTGCACGGCCACGTGCATATTTTCGAGTACCGTGAGACGCGGAAAGATACGCGTCAATTGAAAGGTGCGCCCTATCCCCAGGCGAAAGATTGTGTCAGGCGCTTTATTTGTGATATCCTGGGCCTGGAAACGTACCTGCCCACTATCAGCCCGCTCGTAGCCAGTAATAATATTAAACATCGTGGTCTTGCCTGAGCCATTGGGACCAATCAGTCCGGTAATCGTCCCCTGCGCCACCGAGAGCGAGCACGTGTCCAGGGCCTGAATGCCGCCAAAGGCTTTGTACATATCCTGGATTTCTAAGCAATTCATAGATTGGCTTCCTCTTTCGTTTCTACCTCCGGGCTTCCATCTTCCTCCGCTGCAGGCCTATGGCTCACCATGCTCGTCGTGCGATCTCGTTTCTGCGCTCGCACGGCCTGAAATCTGCTCCACCTCACCTGTAGCGAGGGGACAATGCCCTGGGGCAAAAGCAGGATCACCACCAGGAAGAGTGCGCCATAGACGATCAGATAGTAGCCGTTTTGCCCATACGCCAACGCAAAATATTGCTGCGTTGGTTCCAGGATCAATGCCCCCAGGAGTGGACCCGTAATGGTGCCCAGCCCCCCGAGAAAAGCCATCAAGGCGATGGCGATATCGAACATGGGATCAAAGGCCGTCGCGGGATAGACCGCTTCGACAAAATACGCCCAGATGGCGCCCGCCATCCCCACGATCAACGCGGCAAGCGCAAAGGCGAGCAGCTTGGATATTCCAGTCTTTACGCCTAGGCCAAGCGCGCGATCCTCGTCATCGCGAATTGCCAGCAGACCCAGCCCATATTTTGAGTGGCGTACTCCCCAGGAGACCGTCAGCGTTAACAGAAGCAGCGCCAATGTCACATAGTAGAAGGGAATATTAAAGAAATCACCGCCCCAATCGAGGGGAATGGGGAGGCTGAGACCAGTAGAGCCTTTCGTAAGCCAGGAGAGATTATAGGCCAGTAACTGGATGATAAAAAACATGGCAATCGTGATCACCACAAAGGTATGGCGCCGTACCCGTAATGCAATCCAGCCCAGGGGGATGGCAATCAATGCCGCGATGAGCCCTGCCAGGGGGACCAGGAGAAAGGGTGCGTAACCACCAGCAATATGCCAATCCTGGCAGAGGATAGCCAGTGCATAGGCACCCAGGCCAAAGTAGGCGGCATGCCCCAGGGCAACATAGCCCGTATACCCGGCGAGAATATTCCACCCACTGGTTGCGACCGCGAAGATGAGCGTGAAGACCGCGATTGTGGTCACGGTAGGATCAGAGAAGAGAAGTGGGAAGGCGCAGGCAAAGACCAGGAGTATTCCTCCTCCCGCAAACGTGGCGATCCTCATTGTTTTCTTCCTTCCCTCCGTCCAAACAATCCCTGGGGGCGCAGCACCAGGATGAGCACCAGCAAGAGAAAGAAGACAGTATTGGCCCACACCGGGGACCAGGTAACGGCGGTGACGTCCTCGATCACCAGCATGCCCACAGAGGCCGCAAGAGCACCGGTTAAGCTCCCCATCCCTCCAAAGATGATAATCGCGAGCAGGCGTGAGATCAGGTCATAGGCGCTCCCGGCGTTGAAAGTATTGGTCGCGCCAAAGGCCATGCCCCCGGCGGCAGCTAGCGAGATCCCAATGCCAAAGGTAATCATCGAAACACGCTCGACATCGATGCCAATCAGTTCAGCTGCTGTCCGGTTCTCCATGGCCGCGCGCATACTGCGTCCAAAGCGTGTACGGTAGAGCAGCAGATAGAGCGCTCCCAGCAGCAATACTGCCAGCAGGAAACCAAATACATAAATGTAGGAGAGATAGAAACTGGCTATACGAAACGATGCCGTTACATACCAGGCGTGTAACTGGATATAGTCCGCTGAGAAGAGCAGGTTGAGGATACCTTCGATGATGAGGGCAATGCCAAACGTTACCAGGATAGACAACATGGTGCGATCCCGCCTGATCGGGCGAATAAAGAACCACTCAATCAGCATGCCCAGGAGAAACAGACAGGGCATCGTGATGAGGAGGCCCAGGAATAAATCGATGTGTAGTTGTTGCTCCAAAACATAGCTCAGGTACGCTCCCAGGATCACAAGCGCCCCCTGCCCGATATTGATAATATCCATCACGCCAAATACCAATGTCAGTCCCGATGCCATTAAGGCATACACGCCACCCGTTAAAATTCCCGTAATGATGGCCTCTATAATAATGCCGACCATGCAGCCTCCTTCTATGGGCTGGAAGATGGGTAATCCCTCCCCGGTTAGCACAAGCGTTATCAGGGGGATAAAGCATCTGTAGAGATGAGCGCGCCTGCCATCTGTTCAGTACTCGGAAGATGGCAGGCACCACTCCTGCCAGGCGCGTCGTTGTGTCTGGCAGAAACAGCATACTAGGGCCAGTTCGGTTTAGGGTAGACAGGTTTCGCCGTGGCAATGCTGGCCGGATAGACACGCTGCACGGAACCACCCTGCCACTGGAAGGTAAAGCCCTTGCCATCGACGTTCTCGCCTACGTCGTTGAACTTTACATCCCCTTGCAGCGTCTGGAAGGTGTTGCCCGCGTGCAATGTGGCGAGCAATTGCTTATTGTCGATACTATGAGCCTTGTTCACGGCTTGTGCCAGGACCTGCCCTGCCGCGTAGGCCTCCGCTGTATCGGCGCTGATCTGGTCAGCTGTCCCGCCATATTTAGCGATATAGTCTTGGACCATCTGCGCGTTTTGATAGGTCGTCAGACCCGGAGCCCAGGCATTGGGAAAGAAGATGCCTTCCGCAACAGAGGCTCCTCCTATGGGGCCGGTAAATTGCGCTCCCTGATCAGGCCCCGCGGAGGCAACAATAGCCTTGGGGTTAAAGTGCTGCTGCTTGAAGGCCTGCACATACGCGGTCGCGTCGGGGAGCATCGAGCCTAACACGACGAGTTGCGCATTAGAGGCGATGATCTTCTGCGCGATGGGGGTGAAGTCGGTAGTTTCTGCCGGGTACACCTGGTACGAAGCGGTTTTTACGCCCCCTTGTTCCAGTAGCTGGCGTGCCCGGTCGATCATGGGCTGTGTAAAGGGATCGTCTTCCGTCGCATAGGCCACCGTCTGTGGGCGCTGATTAGCTGGCAGCGAGAGGATATATTCGACAAAGCTATCCATCTGATTCACAATAGGGGCGGTTACATCAAAAATATTATGCAAGCCCTGGGTAAAGACTGAGGGACCGCCACCAGAACCTTCCAGCATGGCATAGCTATAGCGATTTGCCACCACGGATGCTGGCTTGGTTAAGAGCGTTGAATAGGGGCCGAAGACAAGGTCGTCATGGTTATTGGTAATCAGCTTCTGATAGTTGGTAACAACCTGGGTTGTATTGCTCCCATCAGAGAGAAAATCCAGCTTTACCTGGCGCCCAAGCAGCCCACCATTTTTATTCACGGTATCGGCCCATAGCTGATAGCCTTGCTCAGTCGCCTTGCCATCGGCGGAGAAGTCGCCTGAGAGCGAGACAGAGACGCCAATTTTGATGGGCGCCTGAGACTGGCCATTCGTGGCTGTATTATTCTGCGTGCAGGCGCTGCACATCAGCAACACTATCATCAAGAGCGCCAGCAGTGGAAGTCTGTTGCGTTGCCAGAAAGTGTGTCGTCCTACCACGGGTGTTCTCCTTAGTACTGCAAAATATTCGTCAAAAGATTGCCAGGGGAGGCTAGCGCCTGGCCTGACATCGTGGGAGTTATCATGCGCAATTGGGATGTGCTATGAATGACAAGTGGTGCCTTGTATGTTCGCTTGCTTTCCCTCCTTTCATGCCTCGCGAGCCTACTGTATGGGAATCACTACTGCAATAGCCCTAGCGGCTCCTCAATGAGATCCGCGAGCAGCGACAAAAATTTGGCCCCCAACGCGCCATCGACGGCGCGATGATCGCATGAGAGAGTCAGCATCATCGTAGGTTGAACCATGGGCTGTTTCTGTACAGGCACCACGCGTTCCGCGATACGGCCCACTGCCAGAATCGCAACCTGTGGCGGCTGAATAATGGCGTTAAACGCGTCGATGTTGTGCATCCCCAGGTTGCTGATCGTAAACGTTGCTTCACGCAGGTCTTCTGGTCTCAGTTTTCTGGCCAGGGCCCTGGCTACCAGGTCTCTGCGTCGCCGGGTAATCTCTTGCAGGCTCAATGTATCTGCCTGGTGAATGACGGGCACAACCAGCCCATGCTCGGTAGCCACGGCCAGACCTATATGGATATCTTGCTCTAGATGCAACGTTCCTTCGCTCCATGAGGCATTGAGCCGTGGCGAGGTACGTAGCGCCAGCGCCACAATTTTTACCAGCAGATCGGTGTAGCTTGTCTGCTCGGTTGCGTGCTTGCGCCTATGTTGATACCAGGCCTCTAAGCGACTGGCATTGACCTCGCGCACCAGGTAAAAATGAGGCACGCTCGTCCAGCTCTGGGTTGTGCGCTCAGCCATGATGCGCCAGATGGTGCTCAATGGCTGATCCTGCTTTTCATGTACTGCCGCAGCTTGAGGCATAGATACGACATCTGCCGCCAGTACGGCCCCCCCTGGTCCACTCCCTTTGATCTGCGCGAGATCTTTTCCCTGCTCTGCCGCTAATCGTCGTGCTTTGGGCGAGGCCATCGTTAAACGCGGTGTCGTCTGGGCTATTGGAGTGGCAGGTTGCTGCTTATGTGCTACCTGCTGATTGCGCAAATAGGTCATGACGTCCGCCTTTTGAATGCGTTTGCCCTCGGCCTGAACAAGGCTCAGATCCAGGTTGTGCTCAGCGGCGATGCGCGACGCCAGGGGGCTGGCAGGCAGAGACGACGGCCGGAGCGTGTGTTCTCCCAGGGAAGACAGCGAGGCATGTGTTGCCTCCCCGGCACTGGCTGCCTTTTCGCCTGGAGCAAGAATCGTGGCAATGACCTGCCCTACCGGAACCTCCTCGCCAGGCCCGGCTACGATCTGGTCGAGCACGCCATCGGCGGGAGCTTCGATCTCGACCGTGGCTTTGTCGGTCTCGATTTCTACCAGGGGGTCTCCCTTTGTGACCTGCTCGCCACTAGCTTTGAGCCAGGTAATGATCTTCCCCGTGTCTTGCGACATTCCCAATGCTGGTAAGATAACTTGTGCCGTCACCATGGACCTCCTAGAAAGCGTGGGAAGCGAGGGTTTTATAGCACCAGACACACCCTTTTCTTCTCACTGGACATCGCATGTGTTCACTTATTCGACTGGGCATTGAGATTGGACTGGGATTCACGTATAGCAGCGAGGGGGCCTGTCGCAGTGTAGTAGTGCGCTCCAGCCACCAGCAATTGTTCCGCGGGGAAACGCGTAATGACCTCACAGCCATCATGGGTCACTACCAGTTGCTCTTCGATGCGCGCCGCGGACCAGCCATCTGAAGCGGGCCAGAACGTTTCCAGGGCAAAAACCATCCCTTCCGCAATGACCTCGGGATGTTCAAGCGAGACCAGGCGGCTGAAAATAGGCTTCTCCCAGATCGAGAGTCCGACGCCATGCCCATATTGGAGCGCGAATGCGGCCTCTTCGTTGGGGAAACCAAACTCCTCGGCTTTGGGCCAGAGCTTGACGATATCAGCTGTGGTAACACCCGGCTTGATGGCATTGATGGCTCGATCCAGGATCTCCCGACACCGTTTATAGGCATCGACCTGGGCCTGGGAGGCGCTCCCCACGACAAAGGTGCGGTAGTAACAGGTGCGATACCCGTTGTAGCTATGCAAGATATCAAAGTAGGCTGGATCGCCTGGTCTCAAGGCGCGATCCGTATAGACGTGCGGGTGGGGGCTGCACCGCTCGCCCGAGATGGCATTGACACCCTCGACATGCTCCGAACCCAGATCATAGAGCACTTTGCTGACCAACCCGACACACTCATTCTCGCGGATCCCCGGTTTTAGCGCTCGATAGAGCTCGTCATACGCCGCATCGACCATCATACAGGCCGTCGCCAGGAGCGTAATCTCATCCTCTGTCTTGATTAAGCGCGCCTGTTGCAATAATTGCTGTCCATCGACCACCTGAATACCCTCGGCCTGCAAGGCGAAGAGCACCGGCAATTCGACCACATCTACTCCCAATGGCTCGTGGAGGAGCCCACGTTCCTCTAGCTCGATGCGAATTTTGCGCGCCACATCTTCAGCGCGGCCAGACTCTGGCGACATAGCACCGCGTTGTGTGGAGATACCCGCGCGCGAACGCTCACTCAGCCACGGCGCATACAGTTGGTGATGGCGCGCGGCTGAGCCGAAGTCCCACATGATCGGCTCATCGTCCTGGGGTAAAAGAGAGAAACGGGCCAGCTTATCCATGGCCCAGGTGCCAATGTGGGTTGCCGTAATATAGCGAATGTTATTCATATCGAAGCAGAGGAGCGCCCCCATCTCCGATGCTTTCAGCAGATGTTTGATCCGCGCAAGGCGCGTGGTGCGTAAGCGCTCAAAATTCGCGCGCTCCTCCCAGTCTACGCCCATCAAGCCATAGGTTTTGATCGCCATATCGCTCTCCTTCGTTGGAAATGTCTAGACACGACCACATAACGTTTTGGCTATATCTACCACCGCGGTGGCGGTAGGGACTGTGAGGTCCTCCAGGACGGGAGAAAAGGGTACCGGCACATTCATAGCGCCCATGCGCCTGACCGGGGCATCCAGGTAGTAGAACGCGCCCTCGGCAATGACTGCGGCAAGTTCCGCGGTGACGCCATAGCGTTCGTACCCTTCATCGACTACAATCACGCGACTGGTCTTTCTGGCTGACTCGATCAAGGTCGCGCTATCCAGGGGAACAGTAGTACGCGGATCAACCACCTCCGCGCTTATCCCCAGTGTCTCAAGCTTCTCCGCCGCCTCAAGCGCGACCTGTACCATACTGCTGGTCGCGACCAGGGTAATATCGGTTCCGGCGCGTTTGATATCAGCCACCCCAAAGGGAATGGTATAGTCGCCTTCGGGTATCGGGCCTTTCAACTGATACATCATCTTATCTTCGAAGAAGATGACAGGGTTCTCATCGCGAATGGCCGTCTTGAGTAGCCCCTTCGCGTCATATGGCGTGGATGGCAGGGCGACCTTTAAACCAGGAATATGACTCACCCAGGAGTGCAGGCTCTGACTATGCTGAGCCGCGGTGCGACGGGTTGCCCCCAGGGTCGTACGCACGACCAGGGGGACTTTGAGCTTCCCACCGGACATATAGTGAACCTTGGCCGCCTGGTTCACGATCTGGTCAAGGGCGAGGGTAATAAAGTCGCCAAACATAATGTCGATAATGGGGCGCATGCCTGTCATTGCGCCGCCGACTCCCATGCCTGTAATTCCAGCCTCCGAGATGGGAGTATCGATGACACGCGCGGGCCCAAACTCCTCAACGAGGCCGGAGAGGACTTTGAATGGCGTCCCGGCTTCGGCCACGTCTTCACCCATGATGAAGACACGCGGATCCCGACGCATTTCCTCGGCCAGGGCCTCGCGAATCGCCTGCCCAAGTGTGGTCTCCTGGACCTTCTGGTTGGCTGTGGTGCTAAGCATAGACATCTTGTTCCACCTCGCCTGGCTGGGGAAAAGGTGCAGAGAGTGCGAAGTACTCGCCTTCCGCAACCTCGGTTCTCACGCGTTGTTCGATTTGCGTAAACGTTTCATGCCCCGCGAAGCCCACTGTACCCAACCATTCGGCGAGGAGCTTGAGGGGGTCGCGGTGTTGTATCCAGTGCTCCTCCTCTTCTTTCGCTCGGTAGTAGGAGCGCTGAATATCGCCGACATGGTGTCCAAAGTAGCGATAGGTATCACACAGGAGGAAGGCAGGCCCCTCGCCCTGGCGCGCTCGCTCAACCACGCGGTGCGCGGCTGCGTAGACAACGCGCACATCCTGCCCATCAATCTCTTCAGTCAAAAGACCAAAGGCCCTGGCCCGGTGCGCCATCTCGCCTGCTGTGGTTTCAGCATTGTGTGTGTATTCGTTGTACTGGTTGTTTTCGCAGACATAGACCACGGGCAGCTTCCATAAGGACGCCATATTCATGACTTCGTAGAGAAGTCCCTGCCCAAGCGCACCGTCGCCAAAGAAGCAGACCGCGACCTGGTCGCTCCCCCGCATCTTACTGGACATCGCAGCCCCGGTGGCAATGCCAGCACTTCCACCCACAATGGCATTAGCGCCCAGATTCCCTGTGTCCTGGTCGGCGATATGCATGGACCCACCCTTGCCCCGGCAATAGCCCGCTTCTTTACCCAGCAGTTCCGCAAACATGCGGTCTACTCTGGCCCCCTTGGCGAGACAATGACCATGCCCCCGATGTGTACTGGTGATGTAGTCATCGCGTCGTAAGGCCTGGCAGATGCCAACCGCTATCGCCTCCTCACCACTATAGAGGTGCGCCAGGCCAGGCATTCTGGCGGTACGATAGAGTTCGTTGACATGCTCTTCAAAGACGCGAATCTTGAGCATCTGTTCATACATAGCCAGCCAACGTGCCTGCTCCTCATCCCCTTGCGTGTACTCTGGATGAACAGAATTGGATGCCTCTGGCTGTAACATGGCGTTCTCCCACAGCTATTACAGATCGATGCCGGACATACGAGCCAAAACCTTGTAGACGATGGCGAAGTCATGTTTGGCCAGGCCCTGGGCGCGGGCCGCTGTCAGTAACTGATTGCTGAGTGCAACACTGGGAAGCGCCACATCGAGTTGTCGCCCCAGTTCTTCCGCCAACAGCATATCTTTTTGCATCATGTTTACATCGAACCAGGCCTCTTCAGGCATGTTGAGAATAAAGGGAGTGCGATACTTGAGAGAGGGAGAGGCAACGACGCTATTGAGCATGACCTCAAGCGCCGTCTCCAGGGAGATACCTCCCTTTACGGCTAAGAGTAAGCCTTCATAGAAGCCCTCTATTTGCACCTGCAAATTCAGGTTAATGGCGATTTTCATCAAGACCGCCAGGCCATTTTCGCCGACGTAGTTGACGGTTGGGCCGATGTCCTGCAAGATCGGTAGCACCTGCTCAAAAATAGCTTTCTCGCCCCCAACCATCAGCGAGAGTTTCCCTTGCTCAAGCGTAATCACACTCCCAGACACGGGTGAGTCGAGCATGTGCGCTTCCTTTGCCGCCACCTGGGTGGCCAGGTGACGCGAAGCCGAGGGGCTGACCGTACTCATATCAATGTAGATTTTTCCAGCGCTCAGGCCGGACAGAATGCCATCGGGACCATGAAATACCTGGTGTAATGCGTTAGTATTGGTGACCATAGTAAAGAGAATGTCTGCCGCCTCAGCCACCGCTCGCGGAGAGTCACCCCAGCGCATGCCAGCATCGAGAAGCCATTGTGCCTTCGACCGGGTGCGATTATACCCGGTCACCGTATGCCCGGCATCCAGAAGCCGTTTTGTGACACGGCCTCCCATTGCCCCTAGCCCGATAAAGCCAAGATGAGCCATAACGTCCTCCAAATGCAACACACAACGTAAACAGGATCATACAAGACAAACTACTATGCAGGATCAGCACTATCCTCGCGCACCTGGCGTAAATGCTCACGCATGGCTGCACGCGCGGCCTCCGCATCACGCCTGATGACGCTATCAAAAATACGCTTATGATGAATTTGCCCGCGTTGAGGGCCTCCCGCAACGGAGAATATCTGTTTGCGTTGCTCACTCAGCAGGTTCACAATCGAGTTGGTCAGGAGTAGGATTAAAATATTTTGTGTGGCCTGTGCCAGGGCTTCGTGGAAACGATTGTCCGCGACAATAAACGCGTTGGCATCATGCATATGTGCATCCATGACTGCTATCGCTTCACGCATGGCTGTAATCTCTGTCTCTGTGGCACGCTCCGCAGCGATTGCAGCAATCTCCGTCTCCAGGATTTCGCGTACCTCCAAAAGATTCTCTGACCCTCCCATCTCCCCCAACTTCAACTTCATGACCAACCCAAGTGAGCTCTGGAGCGCGGTATGCACGCCATCAATGACAATTGTTCCGCGCCCCGGTCGCGTATCCACCAGCCCTTTCTGGGCCAGAATTTTCATGGCTTCACGCACGGCGGTTCGACTGACATGAAACTGTTTCGCCAGCTCAAGCTCTGTCGGGAGCCGGTCTCCGTTGCGCAATTCGCCATTGAGAATGCGCTGCTCAATTTGTTCAGCAATCTGCTTGAAAACTTTAGACGTTTGAATTGGTTCATACATAAATGCAAAATTTCCTGAAAAGTCCCTAGAAATACATTCTATCCAGAACTACAGGGATAAGATGATATAATCATCATACTAACTATATAAATAAAAGTCAATGCTAAATGGCTTTGCATATTTTTTTGCGTCCAATAAGAGTGTAAAGTCACAAGCATATGTATTCTAAGCAAGCGAAGGATATTCTCTTTTTACAGTTCAGCACAGTTGTTGTTTTGTGCTGAGTGATATAAAAATCTCTCTGATAATGACAGAAGCTACTACCCACTAGGAAAGAGAGGGCGCTATGCAGAAACCTTTTCAACCATTTCAAGCGGGGCGCCGCAGAGAGGATTACAGGGCGCTAACAGGTAACGCCCGCTATGTTGATGACCTTATATCACCTGTAGGACGCCCTCCGGCGCTACACATGCTGGTGGTACGTAGTCCATACGCTCATGCCAGGATCGTACGCATCTATTTAGATGAAGCTCGCTCATTGACTGGGGTCGTGGGTGTCTTTACGGGCGCTGAACTGGTGGGCGCGCTACCCACATTGCCTATCGGCCCAATGCCGGGTGTCTTCGATCCTGGGCGGCATCCATTGGCGGTAGAGCGAGCGCGCTACGTTGGCGACCCTGTTGCCGTTATCCTGGCTGAGACCCTGCCCATCGCAGAGGATGCGCGCGACCTCGTTGATGTGGAGTACGAGGTGCTGCCAGCCGTGGTTGATCTAGAGCAAGCCCTGGAGGCAGAGACACCTCTCCTCTACGAGGATCTTGGATCAAATGTGGCCTTTGTGCATCACCTGCGTGGTGGGGAGAGCGAGGCAGCCTTTGCACGAGCCGATCATGTCCTACGCCTGCGCCTGGAGAATCAGCGGCTCGCGCCCAGTTCTCTTGAGCCGCGGGCTTGTATGTTTGACTTTGACCCGGGCAGTGGACAACTTTCAGCCTGGGTTTCGTCGCAAGCAATTTTTCGTGTCCGCGAGATGCTGGCCATGTTCCTGGGGCTGGATACCAAGAATATTCTCGTACACAATGCCGAGGTTGGAGGCGCCTTTGGAGCTAAGAATGTATTTCTGGGTGAAGAAGTGGTTGCCGCCTACCTGGCGATGACGCACAAACGCCCGGTCAAATGGATTGAGCAACGTGATGAAGATTTGCAGGCTCAGTCCCAGGGACGTGGACAGATACACGATATTGAAGCCGCCTTTCAGGCAGATGGAATATTACTTGGCTTAAAGCTACGCTCCCTGGCCGACCTGGGCGCCTTTCTCGTTGCAACTACAACAATGGTGCCTACACGTGTTCCGCTCATGTTATGTGGACCATACCGGGTACAGGCGGTTGAGAGCGAGGTCATCGGCGTATTTACGAACAAAGCCACCACTGCTCCCTACCGGGGAGCAGGCCGACCCGAGGCGACCTATATTGTGGAACGCGTCATGGATCGCATTGCCCATGAACTGGATATCGATCCTGCGGAGGTGCGCCGTCGTAATTTTATCGCCCCCCAGGATTTCCCATATCGCGCAGTCACAGGTGTCGTCTATGATAGCGGCAACTACCAGGCCATCCTTGAGCGTGTCCTGGAATTGGGCGATTACCCAGACTGGCGCGCCAGGCAACGAGCATATCGAGCGAGTGTACATCCCAGGCTGTTGGGCATCGGCCTCGCCTCCTTTATCGAACTGTCAGGCGATAGCGCGGCTCCTCCTGCTCATATGCCACGCGAAGCCGTCACTGTACGCGTCAGACGTGATGGTACCATCCTGGTACAATGCGGCGTGGCCCATAATGGTCAGGGCCACTTCACTACCCTTGCCCGTATCGCGGCTACTGTCTTCCAGTTGCCAGATGAGCAGGTAGAGGTACGTATGAATGATAGTAGTCTGCCTGGCTATAGTGTGGGAACCTTTGGGAGCCGTATTACCCAGGTAACCGGCTCGGCTGTTCTGCTGGCTGCGGAAGCCGTTAGAGATAAAGCGCTTCACTGCGCCGCGTGTCTCCTGGAGGCTTCTGCAGCCGACATGGTACTGGAGCAGGGACGTATCAGTGTTCGTGGGACACCTACACAGGCTATACCCCTTGGAGACCTGGCGAGTCAGGTCGAGGAACAGCCTGAACTGATCGAACGTGAAGCCCCCAATCCCGCCAATGGGACAGCGATTGAGGGACTCGCCGCCTGGCGTGAGTATAGTCCTGCTGGTGCAGCCTATGCTTCGGGGGCGCATCTCGCTGTCGTGGAGATTGATCCCGATACTGGTGAGATACAGATACTCAACTATGTTGCCGTCGATGATTGTGGGCGTGTCCTCCAGCGTGAACTGGCGGAGGCACAGATCCATGGCTCTCTAGCCCAGGGTATTGGGCAGGCGTTATATGAAGAAGTTGTCTATGATGAGGATGGACAGCTTCTCAGTGGTACGCTCCTGAATTACGCCTTGCCCCTTGCGCATATGCTCCCTGCCTTTATCACCGATTTTGTCGAGACGCCCTCGCCGTTTAATCCCCTGGGGGCTAAGGGCGTGGCTGAGTCAGGTTGTATTGGTGCACCACCAGCTATCGTCAATGCCGTGCTGGATGCACTCTTCCCTCTTGGTATTACCACCATTGACATGCCGCTTACGCCAGAGAAGATCTGGGCATTGCTCCATATCAGGCGCTAGAGAGACATATAAGTCCCGCCTTTCAGCAGTGGAGCTTGCTTGACTGCCAGGCAGAGATATGCTATCATTCGGCTTATCTCAATGCACGACTCCAGTAGCAAAGCAAAGAAAGGGATATTGATGGCTAGCGCGACGATACAGCCCACCAGCGCGTGGTGCTTTCGCTCTCGTTACGCGTGTGTTAACGCGTTTCGTGTCGCCCAGGGCCTCACTATGCCCTTTTCCAGGGAGCCATTGACACGAAGCTGGAGAGAAAAAAGCTAGCCAGAACGTCAAATGCACAAGCCGTGGGTGACACATACAGGTCTCGCCCACGGCTTTTCTCTTCCATTCCTCAGCGATAACAAGGCCATGGGTGAGCCATATGTCTTTGCCCACGGCCTTTTTCTATGCAGGGAACCCCCATATAAGGGTACCTCTCTACCCCACATCGTGAGAATGGAGTTTTATTACATGCTATCTCATAAAGAGAACGCGACCTCCACGCAGCCCCTCTGGCGCAACCGTGACTACCTGCTCTTGCTGGGTGGTCAGCTTGTTTCGTTTGTTGGCGATCAGCAACAATTTATCGCGCTCCCGCTGCTGATCTTAGCCCTCACTGGTTCGGCCCTCCAGGCTGGTATCGCCGTAAGCTTGAGCACCATAGCCATGCTGGTGGTCGGCCCCATCGCGGGCGTGCTTGTGGACACCTGGGACCGTAAACGCGTCATGCTGCTCTGCGACGCCGGGCGCATGCTCTTGATCCTGAGTATTCCCCTGGCCTTCTGGTTCCATGTGCTGACCATGCTCCACATCTATATCATGGTGACGCTGGCAGGCGTGCTCGGAACCCTGTTTAGCGTCGCGAACGCGGCCTCGTTGCCCAACGTGGTAACACAGGAGCAGCTTCCTGCCGCTCTTTCCCAGTCCCAGGCGGCGTACTCGGGGATACGCACCTTTGGCTCGCTCCTTGGGGGGACACTCTATAGCCTGGGGAGCGCCTTCCCCTTCCTGGCGAATGCCCTTTCCTTTGGCGTGTCGGTCTTTTCATTGCGCCTCATGCGCGGAAATTTCCAGAGCAGTCAACAAGAGGGGGTGCGGCTTCCATGGCACCAGTCCCTCGCCGAGGGCTTTTCCTGGCTGTGGCAACAGCCCTTGCTCAGATTTCTCACCCTCGTCAACGGCGCGGACAGCCTGCGCTATGGAGCCGGGTACCTGGTGATCCTTATCCTGGCGCAGGAGCTTCATACCTCCCCTGGCGGGATCGGAGCCATCTTCACAGCGGCAGCGATTGGAGCGGTGATCGGGAATCTCGCCAGCAACTGGGTACGCCGGCGCTTCTCCTTCGGCACCATCGCGATCAGTATGCTCTGGCTCGAAGCCTTGATGTTTCCCCTCTACGCGATTGCCCCAAATGCCATCGTGATGGGCTGTATCGCCGCTGCGGAAGAACTGGTTGCCCCCATCTATTCCATCGCACTTGACACCTACCGCCTCACGGCAACCCCCGATACCATGCGGGGCCGCATGAGCAGCACAGTGCAATTGATGACCCGGGGCGCACAATCCCTGGGAGCCATTCTCGGTGGATTGCTTATTCAAAGCATGGGTGCCAAGGTGAGCACGCTGCTCCTGGGAGGCTGGCTGATCCTCCTAGCCATCGCCACCACCTTGAATAAGCGAGTTCGCCAGGCCTCGCTACCTGTGCCTGACCCGGCTCAGTAGGAATGCAAACAGAGGTGATGCGCGACTGCGCATCACCTCTGCCTATGGCTGAATACTTGCACAGCGCCGATAGTGATCGCTCCCTTGCAGAAAAACATCGCTATAATGGGTGAGTGTTTTGATCCACCGCTCAATTTCGACTTGACTTTCGAGTAAGCATGGGTTATTATGAGCTTATCTTATTTTTGGAGGTCCAATCTACCATGCACTTAATCACAGCTAAGGTGTTGCTAAACGAAGTGAGCTGTGTCTACAACTAGGTAAGGTCGTCTCTCCGCGAGTCATTGCGATGATTGCGCGCTTCAATATACGGCCATACCCTTCTTCGAGAAGCTACAGATAGTTTTCCGCTCTTCTGTAGACGTTCTTTTCACGCTTCAGAATCGGCCCACTTCGCCTCAGAGGGCTACTTTTGCTTGCCTGCGTATCGTACGCGGCTACACATTGTCTCCCCTTCAGCATCACCGCTTCCCCACCACACATAGCCTTACCTTGTCGTAGGCTATGCTCTTATGCTGCACACGTGTACCGTGTGTCCTCATGTTCCGCAATAGACAAAGGAAGAAACAAGTTTGATATACGTTCAGTTAAGACGCTACTGGCGCTTCCTGACCACTTACCTCTTTCATGCTCTCAATCGTTACTGGCGGCTGTTGGCCCGCTATCTGCGCCCCCAGTGGCCACGCATGGCCCTGCTAGCTCTGATCCTGGTTGGCACCATTTCTGTACAGGTGATGACACCGCTGGTCGCAAGCTACTTTATCGATCAGGCCACCTCGGGCGGGGATCTGCATAATCTGATCGTTCTGGCACTGTTGACCATGGTCCTGGCACTGGCGGGGCAGGGCCTGGCTGTCGCCGAGACCTACGTGGCCGAAAATGTAAGCTGGACGGCCACCAACACGTTGCGCGCCGACCTTGTGGCTCACCTGCTCAGGCTGGATGCCTCTTTTCACACGGCCCATACGCCGGGCGAGTTAATCGAGCGGGTGGATGGTGACGTCGCCACCCTGGCTCGCTTCTTCTCCCGCTTTGTGGTGTATGTGCTCGGCAACGCCGTCTTGCTGATAGGCGTCCTCGGGCTACTCTATCACGTGGACTGGCGGGTAGGCCTGGGAATGAGCGTCTTTGTCGTACTGGCCCTGACGGGTATGCTGCGCATCCGCGCCGCTGCCACACCTTCCTGGGCTGCGGAGCGCCAGGCCAGCGCTGATTTCTATGGTTTCCTGGGTGAATACCTGGCTGGCTTGCAAGATATCCGCTCCAGCGGAGCGGGCGCGTTTGTCCTGCGCCGCTGCGCCGAGGTGATGCGCTCGTGGCTGGCCATCACACGCAAGGCACAGATGTGGGGCTATGGCCTGGGCGCTACCAGCCAGGGGTTGTTTGCCCTCGGCACGGCGGCCGCTCTCGCCCTAAGTGCCATGCTGTTTACATCCGGCACGCTGACTATTGGCGCGGTCTACCTGATCTTTCAGTGTACCGAGATGCTGCGCCAGCCAACCGAACAGATCCGTAATGAAGTACAGGATCTGCAACAGGCAGACGCCAGCATGGCACGTGTCGAGGCGCTCCTGAATACCAGGCCACGCGTGATCGATGGTCCTGGCGTGGTACTACCGCCAGGACCGCTGGCGGTGGAATTCGAGAATGTTTCATTTAGTTATGCGGAGGATGCGCCAGTCCTACGTGGCGTTAACGTGTCGCTTGCGCCAGGTCGCGTGCTGGGCGTGGTGGGACGCACGGGTAGCGGGAAGACAACGCTGACGCGGCTCCTCCTGCGCTTCTACGATCCTGTGGCGGGTGCAGTGCGCCTGGGGGGAGTGGACCTGCGGGAAGTTCATCTCTCGGCATTGCGCTCGCGCATTGGCCTGGTCACGCAGGAGGTAAACATTTTCCATGCCAGCGTACGCGACAACCTGACGCTCTTCGATGATAGCATACCTGATGAGCGTATTCGCGCCGCGCTGGATACCTTGGGTTTGGGGAACTGGCTACGGGAACTGCCGTGTGGGCTGGATACCCAGCTCTTGCCCGATGGGGCAGGGCTCTCCGCCGGGCAGGCTCAGGTGCTGGCATGCGCCCGTATCTTGCTGCTCGATCCAGACCTGGTCATCCTGGACGAGGCCTCCTCGCGTCTGGACCCAGCTACGGATCGGCTGGTGCATACGGCACTGGGGCGGTTACTTGAAGGCCGTACCGGCATCATCGTGGCCCACCGGCTGGCCACTATCGCATATGCTCACGACGTCCTGGTTCTGGAGGATGGACAGGTGCGCGAATACGGGCCACGGCTGGCTCTTGCTGCCGACCCTACTTCACGCTTTGCCGATTTGTTGAGCGTTGCCACTGAGGAGGTCTATCAATGAAACAGCTTCCAACCTGGCGCTACCTGCTGCAAATGGTCCGCTATAGGCCCTGGCTCTACCTGCTGCACGCGATCTTGTGGGGGACGTTCAGCCTGTCATGGCTCCTGGCAGGGCTGGTAGCCCGCGCCTTCTTCGATACCCTCACCGGTCAGGCACACTTGCCTGGTGGGGTAGCGGGACTGATCATGCTGCTGGTCGTGATCGCCTTGTGCCGCGTGGCCCTGTGGCTCACCGCTGGTTTTGTTGAAATTATGATGCGTTTCACGATGAGTGGGCTCCTACGCCGCAACCTGTTGCGCCACATTCTGAAGCGGCCAGGAGCCAATGCGCTCCCCTACTCCATCGGCGAGACCATCAGTCGCTTTCGCGACGATGCTTATCAAGGCGAGGATGGCGTGGACTGGAGCGACGAGATTACAGGTCAGGGTCTGCTCGCCGTCGTGGCCTTCCTGGTGCTCCTGCACATTGATGCTCGTATGACCTTGATTACCATCCTGCCTCTCGTGGTCGTGACGCTCATCGCCCGGCGGGCGAGCAACGCGCTGGGTCGCTATCGCGAGGCCAGTAGTCAGGCTACCAGCCAGGTCACTGGCGCCATCGGCGATATCCTGGCAGCGGTGCAGACGGTGCAGGCCACTGGGGCCGAAGAGCGAATCCTGGCTCGCTTCCGCCGACTGAATGAGCAGCGCCGGACAGCGATGCTGGCCGATCGCCTGGCGACGCAGGTTCTGGACGCTATCACGGAGAATACGGTGAGCCTGGGGACGGCCCTCATCATGTTGCTGGCCGCTGGCAGTCTGCGCAGTGGTAGCATGACGGTGGGCGACTTTGCTCTGTTTGTCTTATATATGAGCTTTATCGCCGATTTCACCTCCGGGCTAGGAAAGTTCCTGGCTCACTATCAGCAGACGGGTGTCGCTTTCGCCCGCATGGGTGCTTTATTGGGGGATGCTCCGCCATCAGCTCTGGTAGAGCATACGCCGTTGCACTTGCGTGGACCTTTGCCCGAGGTCCCGCCTCCAGCGCGCAGTGTGGCTGATCAGTTATTCCTCGTGGAGGCGCGAGGGCTAACTTATCGCCACCCGCAGTCTGGGCGAGGTATCGACGAGGTGGACCTACGCCTGAACCATGGCACACTGACGGTGGTAACGGGGCGCGTCGGCGCGGGCAAGACAACGCTTCTCCAGACGCTCCTGGGCTTGCTGCCCAGTGAGGCAGGCGAGATCCGTTGGAACGGCGACGTCGTGGACGACGCTGCCTCCTTCTTTGTGCCGCCCCGTGCGGCATACACGGCACAGGTACCACGCCTGTTCAGCGAGACGCTCAGGCAGAACATCCTTCTAGGGCTACCAGACGACTCTGCGGCCCTGACCGCTGCCGTGCGGGGCGCTGTTTTAGAGCGCGATGTACAGGCACTGGAGGAAGGTTTGGAGACACCAGTGGGTACTCGCGGCGTCAAGCTCTCGGGGGGACAGATGCAGCGCACGGCAGCGGCGCGTATGTTGGTGCGCGGCGCCGAGTTGCTGGTAATCGACGACCTCTCCAGCGCGCTGGACGTCGAAACCGAACGCACCCTCTGGGAACGCATCTTTGAGCGCGAAGATACGACCTGCCTGGTCGTCACGCACCGGCGCGCCACCCTGCAACGTGCCGATCACATCATCCTGCTCAAGGATGGCCATGTCGACGCTGAAGGAAGACTGGACGAGTTGCTCGCAACCAGTGAGGAGATGAGGAGGCTCTGGCAAGAAGACGATGGGAAGGTATATGAATAACAAATAGGGACTAAGGAACCTGGCCAGGCTTTCGGATTTTTCTGAAAGCCTGGCCAGGTTCGGTTGTGTTTTAGCGGGGACCACGACCTTCGTTGATGCGCCAGGTGATCCGGCCTCGTGTCAGGTCGTAGGGCGAGAGCGCAACTCGCACCTTATCACCCGCCACAAGACGTATATTTGACAGCCGCAAACGTCCGGCAGGCACTGCCAGTACATGATGCTGCTCATCGATTTGGATTTTAAACAAGGCGTTGGGAAACACTTCAACCACTTCCCCAACGACCAGAATGTCATCTCTCTCTTTTGCCATATTATCCTTCCTTTGCCATGCTCAGTTCAGCACGGTCTCTTCAAGAACCGCCTTTTGCAGATTCGTCTCGCTGAGGTCCGCGTCGCGCAGGTTTGCTCGATACAGCAATGTCCCATTGAGGTCTGCTCCACACAGGTTCGCGCGACAAAGATGGGTGCCACTCAAGTCCGCGCCGCTGAGATTGGCTTGGCTGAGATTGGCTCTGATCAAGTTGGCCCGATAGAGGTCGGCCCAGGTGAAGTCGACGCCGCTGAGATCTACTCCGCTCAAGTCGGCATTGCTCAAACAAGCCCAGGCTAAATCGGAGCCACTGAGATCAGGCCGAATATCCGAATGCTCTTGCCTCCACTGATTCCAGGTATGGACACTCTGTTTGAGAAGGTCAAGATGTTGCTGATTCGCCAATTGGTTTACCTCCAAATGTGTCTCTGTTACACGCATGATGATCCATCCCATTCAGCTTGATTGGAATGTAACTCCTCTCCAGGCGAGCGAGCAAAGACACGCTCATTCTCCTCAAATCGAGCAAGAAGAACATCTTCAAGCGTTCGTTCGATCCGAAGAAAAGATGTGGCTCGCACGGAGTAAGAATAATCAGAAAGAGCACAGAGAGGTGGTGCAGCAAAAGAGGAAGATCGATAGTGGCTCTGTTACACGATACCCTGCTGGGTGTGCAAGGCCAGGAGGCACATCGTGTATTGCTGCCCATGCTCTAAAACATGTGCTAACACAATTTGTCTCCTTTCCTAATTGGCTGAATGAGCATCCAGCCTGAAACAATACAAAGGCATCATTGGCTGAACAGGTAACTAGAGTATAGCAGCCATCAGCAAAATTTACAAGAGTTACTCTATGTGCATACGACCAGCCAGTAGGAAAGGTGTGCTTAGTATGTGCCATGCTCTTTAAAGAGGGCTCAGCTTGTCTGTCTTGATTTTAAAGGATGTTGCCGCCTAGCATGAAGCGTAGGGTCCATGCCGGAATGGACCCTACAAAGTAGCGTCTGTAAGGCTGCACTAACGCGGCAGTTCGATCTGATACCGGATAAAGCCACGGTTCTCGCCCACCTTATCGTATAGGTACCGTGCCGTGGTGTTGGATGCCTGGGTGGTCCAGTACACACGACAACAGCCGTGAGCCCCAGCCCAATCGACGACAGCGGCGATCAACGCGCGAGCCACGCCTTTACCGCGCGTATCCGAGGCAGTGAAGAGATCCTGTAAATAGCAGACATCTGGTCCCGACGTGCTGGGATGGACAAGGAAATGGGTTATACCAACAAGCCTGCCGTCCAGCTTGGCACCGAAGGCGTGCAGGTGCGTATCTGCCTGGAATTCGCGCCACGCCCGGTCGTACATCTCGGGCGGCTCAACCCGCTGATAGAAGTCGATGTAGGCGCGGAACAGGGCTTCCCAGACAGCCCTATCGGACGGCATGAGCTTATCAATACTGATCATGTAGTACTCTCCTGATTGTATCTCTAAATTCAAGGAAGAAAGGAACTGAAGAGATTGTAGGGCTCATGCTGGCATGGACTCCGAGCGCAGCGACCTACCCGCGCCAGGGTATCGGCCTGCGGGCCGGGCGAGTCCATGCCAGCATGGACCCTACATCGGGGGCACAATCTCGTGATCTAGGAAGAAGGCACGCCAGGGGCCGCAGCCGAGCATAAAGGGTTGCATAAGCGCTCGCTCCGCCTGGATAGTGTGATTCAAATCGTGAGCCGCCCATGTATGAAGGAACTGTGCCAGGGTAACCGTACCAAACTTCGGATGCTGGACAGTCCGCTCCAGATCCTCATCCTTCACTTGCTGAATCAGGACAAGACTTTCTTGACGATGCTGTGCAAACGCAGCCGCAAGCTGTTCAGGCGTCTGAGTAGCAAGATCTGGGTGTGGCTCGTTGGGATCGAAATCGCTGAAGTCCTGGCCCGTCAGAAGAGCGCGGAAGCGCACAGGAAAGAGCGCACGTTCCGCATCCACCAAATGCTGTAAGCAATTGCGTGCCGACCACTCCCCTGCGGCTGGCGGACGTATCAGCAGATCATTGGGAAGTGTGCTGACCAATCGCTGCCAGCGCTCTGGGGTAGTAGAGAGGACCGCAAGTACTCGCTCTAACATAGTATTCATGAGAACCTCCTTTACTTCCTTTGAGTTTTTTTGCCGTTTCTCTGAGTACCTCTTTGGCATCCTCCACCAATTCCATCTTTTTGCTCCTGGAGCTTTTTTGCTTCAGTATATCATGCCCTCTGAGGAACAGTGGAACGCCTTCACTCCCTGCGCGTGCATTCGTTCCGCTGTTTTTCAAACAAAAGCCGACAGCAACTCTTCTACAACTGTACGAGTTTCATTGCTTGGGCGAAGTGGGGATCTTCCAGGCGAAACCCATCGGGATTGGTACCGCGTGCCAGCGCCAGGTGGTAACTAAAGAGTTGGAGCGGGATCAGGCAGGTAAGCGCAGTGAATGGCTCAGGGGCACGTGGGATAGTGCACATACCCGCCGCATCCTGCTGGATGCTGGTAGCCGTACCATCGCTGACCACGATGAAGGGGGCACCAACCGCCTTAATCATGGTGGCAAGTTCGAGGACACGGGCCTGGGCTGGACCGCCAGGGGCGATGAGAATGAAGAGGTCCTCTGGCTCGACACACTGGAATGGACCGTGCAGCATGACCTCAACCGGCATACCTTCGGCCTGGAGATACGAGGTCTCCTTGATCTTGAGCGCGATCTCCAGGGCCGTGATGCCAGATGGTCCGCCTCCTACGATCCAGATACGGCGGTGCTTCAGATGGGCGCTTGCCAACTCCGCCATCCGCGCATCTGTCTCCAGGCAGGTTCGCAAGATGGTGGGGAACTCTTCTTGCAGGAAGGTGGGCGCGTGGTGCTGCTGCCCGAGTGCTTCAGCCAGGCAAGACAGCGCGGCGATGGTGCCAGTGTAGCTAACCGTGTGAGCCGAAGATTTATCCTGCTCGGTGGTCTTGAGAGTGATGTCGGCATACTGCATGGTGCTGGGAGCGCCCTCGCCCGTGATAAGCAGCGTATAACAACCGGCTTCTCTGGCGCGTTTAATGGCCTCCAGGCTGTAGCGTTTGCCACCGCGATGACTGATGACGATCACACAATCCCTGGCACTCAGGTTGGGGCCGTAGAGGGCGAAATCGAACGAGTGCATCGTCTGGATGGGCACTGCTACACCATAATACCTGAACAGGTGATAGCCTACTTCGGCTGCGTGGAACGAGGTTCCGATGGCGACGATGAAGATGCGCTGAGCTTGCGCGAGTCTGGGAGCAATCTGCTCAGTCAGAGGACGAATATGCTGGATAATCGAAGCCCAAGCCTGGGGTTGGGTCATCACTGCGTCATACATGTGAAAGGGATGCTGGGTGCGAGGTTCGGCTGCCATGGGATGATCCTTTCTCTTGTCAGGAATACTCCTGATGTTGGTGAGAGTATGATATCCTGAGATTGATCTCCCCACCAGGGCCATTTTGTGCTAAAGTGAGAGGACCAATACAGCATCTCCGCATAGCACTAGGAAGGGAACGGCCTTGACACAATCTGCCTCTATTGTCGCTTCTCTCTGTCTTGTATTGGATCGACAGTTGCCGACACCGCTCTTTCGCCAGTTCTACGCCGGCCTGCGCGAGGCCATCCTATCCGGGCACCTTGAAGGTGGGACACGCCTGCCGCCGACGCGAGAACTGGCTGAGGAATTAGAGGTTTCGCGCAATACGGTGGTGAATGCTTTTGAGCAGTTGATCGCCGAAGGCTACCTGGAAGGCAAGGTTGGGGCAGGCACCTACGTGACCTCTATACTACCAGAAGATGTCTTCAAGACGAACATCGATGTGAGAAATGCCTCTAGTGGGGTTCCCATGTCTGGCGCGGCCATTTCGCGCTGGGGAGCTTCTCTTACGGCCAAATCGGTCGTGCCGATCCGCTATGCCCGCAATCCTCGTGCTTTCCAGCCAGGTGTGCCTGCAATCGATAGGTTTCCTTTTGATCTCTGGGCGAAGTTGACGGCCCGCTGTTGGCGCTATCCGGCGCGTGAGTTGCTCTCCTATGGCGATCCGCATGGCTATTGGCCCTTGCGTGAGGCGATCGCAGGTTACCTCAAGGCGTCCAGGGGTATGAAATGTGAACCTGAGCAAGTGATCATCATGGCGGGTTCCCAGCAGGCGCTGGATCTGACGGCCAGGGTGCTGCTGGATCCTGGTGATGCCATGTGGATTGAAGACCCTGGCTATCTAGGTGCGCGGCATGTCTTTGCTGGTCTGGGTGTGCGCCTGGTACCCGTTGAGGTCGATAAGGATGGCTTGAATGTGGAGGAGGGTATACGGCGTTGCCCTGACGTGCGCCTGGCCTATGTGACACCCTCGCATCAGTATCCGCTGGGAGTTACGATGAGTCTGGCCCGGCGGCTGGCACTGCTTGAGTGGGCGACACGCACAGGAGCCTGGGTGCTGGAGGATGACTATGACAGCGAGTATCGCTATGAAGGACGGCCCCTGGCTGCTTTGCAGGGCTTAGACAATACGGGCCGGGTCATCTACATGGGCACCTTTAGCAAAGTGTTGCTGCCCGCGCTGCGCCTGGGTTACCTGGTTGTTCCGCTTGCACTCGTAGACACCTTCGTGCAGGCCCGCTCGATCGCCGACCGGCACTCCCCGGCGCTGGACCAGATGATCCTGACTGAGTTCATGAACGAGGGGCACTTTGCACGCCATATCCGGCGCATGAAGCACCTCTATGTCGAGCGCCAAGCGGTGTTGATAGAAGTAGCCCGCCAGAAGCTAGACGGCCTGCTGCAGATCCAGCCCTCCACAACCGGCTTACACGTCGTGGGCTGGCTGCCGCCACGCTGGGACGATCGTCTCGCCAGCCAGCATATTCAACGCCAGGGAGTCGATACTCCGCCGCTTTCGGCCTACCACCTTGCTCCTCCGCAACGTAGCGGCTTGGTCCTCGGCTACGCAGGCGTGGAACCGCAAGCCATACGCACAGCCGTCGAGCACATAGCAAGGGCGCTTAGCTAAGGCCCACTCGGGCGTTTAACCCATCCTCTTCTTCTTCGTGCCCAAGAAGCAAAAAATTCCTTACTCAGCCGGAAGCATAATATGGTATCCTTTTCAATGTCAGGAGGCATTGGACGGAAACGAGGCATAGGCGTGAGGAACTCGTGGTAGGGCGTATGTCTGCCTTGTTTCAGCGAGGCCAAAGAGGCAACAAGTGCCCAATACACGCGTAATTCGATGTCGCGAATGCGCTTTCATGTAAAGGAGTACAACTTTGCAACCAGCTACTCGTCGTGAAAATACTGTTGAAGATTATCATGGAACCCTTGTCGCCGATCCGTATCGGTGGCTAGAGGAGGTATCGACTCAGGAAACACAGGCCTGGGTTCAGGAGCAGCACAGCGCTACCCGCACATACCTAGATGCCATTCCAGATAGAGACCAGATCAAGCAACGCTACCGTGAACTCTTTAATTATCCTCGCTACTCAACTCCATACAAGAAGGGAGAGAGATACTTCTTCTCTAAGAACACGGGGTTGCAGAATCAAAATGTGCTCTATACGCAATCTGCTCTGCGCGCGAATATGAAGACCGTGCTTGATCCCAATACCCTCAGCGCAGATGGCACAGTCGCCCTCACCAATCAAGCGATGAGCGAGGATGGAAAGTTACTGGCGTATGGAACGTCGAAGAGTGGTAGTGACTGGCAGGAAATTCGCATTCGCCGTGTGGACGATGGCCGCGACTATGATGAAGTAATCCAATACTGTAAGTTCGCCTCGATCGCCTGGAGACATGATAGCACGGGTTTCTACTACAATCGATTGCCAGAGCCAGGGACAGTACCTGAAGAGGATCAGACCAACTATAGTAAAGTCTACTGGCACAAGGTTGGTACCCAGCAAGAAGAAGATCAACTCGTCTTTGAACGGCCAGAAGCCAAGGAGTTAAGCTTTTCACCGTTCATCTCAAACGATGGGGTCTATCTACTTCTCAACGTGTGGTGCGGAACTGACCCGAAGAACCGCATCTATTACCGAGAGGTAACGAGCGATGAGCCCTTCACACGCTTGCTAGACGAGGCCGATGCAAGCTACAACTTTGTGGGAAACGATGGAGCAATATTTTACTTCCAAACAAACCTGGATGCACCTCGAGGAAGAATCATCGTAATTGATACAACAAAGCCAGAACGTACACAATGGCGTGAAATCGTATCTGAACAGAGTGACGTGATGGATTTTGCGTTGATCGTCAATCAGCAGTTTGTGCTCGGTTATATGCATGATGCGCACCACCAGGTAAAGCTCTACAACAAAACAGGCACATTCTTACGTGAAATCGAGCTTCCCACCCTCGGCTCAATCATGGGTGTAAGTGGCGAGCCAGATGACGATGAACTCTTTTTAAGCTTTACCTCGTTTCTCTACCCATCAACCATCTTTCGTTATGACTTTGAACGTCACGAATTAAAACCGTTGTGGGAGACACCACATACATTTGATCCATCTGGATATGAGACCCGGCAGGTCTTTTTCACCTCAAAGGATGGCACACATGTCCCCATGTTCCTTACCCATAAGAAGGGGCTTGTGCTTAATAACAATAATCCCGTTCTGATCTACGGCTATGGTGGTTTTGATATCAGTTTGACACCCAGCTTTGGCATCACCCCACTGCTCTGGGTTGAGCGTGGAGGGATATACGCAACAGTAAACCTGCGCGGTGGCAACGAGTACGGCGAAGAGTGGCACAAGGCTGGAATGCTTGAGAAGAAGCAGAACGTTTTCGATGATTTCATCGCGGCTGCTGAGTGGCTGATTGAAAACAAATATAGCAATCCTACCCGCATCGCTATTGAAGGCGGGAGCAATGGGGGGCTCCTTGTCGCCGCGAGCATGGTCCAGCGCCCTGAGTTGTATGGAGTGGTCATCTGTCGCGTGCCAGTCATTGATATGTTGCGCTACCACAGGTTCACTGTCGGGCGCTACTGGATCTCAGAGTATGGTAATGCCGAGCACAACCCAGAGCATTTTAAATTCATGTACGCGTACTCGCCATTGCACAACGTGAAGGAAGGGGTCGAATATCCTCCGACCTTGATCATGACAGCGGATACGGATGACCGCGTTGTCCCTGCCCACGCCTGGAAGTTTGCCGCGACACTCCAACACGCATACCAGGGAAAGAATCCGATCTTGCTGCGCTTTGAGCTGAAGGCTGGACATGGAATGGGGAAACCAACTGCGAAGATTATTGAAGAGGAGAGTGATATACTGGCCTTCTTATTCCAGACCTTTTCCATGCAATAGGGTTGCTACCAGTTGCAGGAAATCTGCAGTGACACTCCGCCGGCAGTTGAAAACCGTGCGGCTTCTTGCGGTTGTATGAGAATAACATGCAGGAACCGTTTGCAAGCGCCACTACTCCAGTTGATTCAGCGTGTCTAATAGATTAGACAGCCTGGTCACGCTGTGATAGCTCATTGCTGTCTGGTTGTTCTAAATCAAACGTTATTTAAAACAATATGGAAAGTTTTTATCGTATGTTCAACAAATTGGCTCTATCAGGGGACCGACTCTCCAGTGTGCTCGCTGGACCTTGGAGCATGAAACTCTTCTACCTCGGCTATTTTTCCGCAATGGGCATTTACCTGCCCTACCTCGGTCTCTATCTAGGGGCCGTTGGACTATCTGGTACACAGATAGGTTTGACCGCCTCGATGTTGCCTCTGGCGGGCGTGGTGATGCCACCAATATGGGGGTTGCTCAGCGATCGCTATAGCTGGCGTAAACAATTGTTGATCGTAACGCTACTGGGCGCGATAATTACCTCGCTTCTGCTCTGGCTGATTGCTCATTCCTTTCTAGTGCTACTCCTATGTATTATTGTGTTGGCAATATCACTCAGTCCAGTAATTCCGCTGGCCGATGCTATTACACTTCAATGGATCGGCCAGCGTGGTGGCAGCTATGGAACGGTCCGCGTTTATGGTTCTATTGGTTTTCTCGTCGCGGCCATTGCGGCGGGGAGCTTTCTGAATGAAGTTGGCATCACCGCGCTGTTCCTGCTGCTAGCCGTCGTATTTTGTGGTCCTTTTCTCGCCAGCTTCTTCGTGCCCACTCAGAGCAAGGTGAGCATGACACACGTGAAAAGGCGTGAGCTGGTAGTACTGCTTCATGATCGCACGCTGCTTCTGTTCCTGCTACTCTGTATGGTAGGCTATGGTACCTTCGCAGCCTATAATACCTTCTTTGGCCTCTACCTGCGTGGGCTTGGAGTGAGCACCAGGGCCATCGGCCTGGCATCGGGAATGGCAAGCCTGAGCGAACTGCCGACCATGATGCTCTCCGGCATCATGATGAAACGATTAGGCGTTAAATGGCTGCTGCTGATCGGTTTGAGTGTGGCGGTTGTGCGCTGGCTAGCCTATGCGATCTTTACGGACTATAGCGTACTATTCGCCTTCACGCTGCTACATGGCGTCTCGTTTGCTAGCTTCTATACCGCCGCGGTGACCTTTATCGATCGGTACGTGCCGATTCACCTGCGGACAACAGGGCAGACATTGTTCTATGGTACAAGCTTCGGACTGGGTACCTGGGCAAGCACCAACCTGTTTGGCACACTCTATGAACGACTACATGGCAGTGGAATATTTCTAGTGGCTGCAGTCCTCTGCGCCGCCTCTCTCCTCGGTCTGCTCCTGTTGATACCACGCAATCCTGCTCCTGTGAGCAGCGAAATAAGCCAGCGAAGCAGAACATGTGCACGTGAAAATGCAACCGCTCTTCCTCAAGAATACAAGCCAAAGGAGAAAAAGGTCGAGGAATCTCATTAACTCGTTGCACATCCCGTGGGTCGAGCCTGTGGGTTTCACCCACAGCCTGCTCCACGCTATGGCGTGGTTCTCAAAAGCAAGCGCAAAGCCAAAACCAAGGGCTAATCTCTCGACGAGAGTCGTCAATGTGAGCATGTTTTCCTTTTTGCAGAACTTGCGTTGCAAGTTCTCATAGGTCCTGTTTATCTAAACAGCAAAAAATAAAAAAAGAGAAACCTCTTGCCCACCATTTGGGGGAGAGAAGAAGTGTGATCCTCAAATCGCTCCCACCTCTAAACGAAGGTGGGGGAAAGAAGAGAAGAAACATCGGATGTTATCTTTGTGCTCTTCCTGTTCTGGAGGATATTCTTCCTCTCGTTAATGGCTTTGTGGCGTTGGGGTGGGCTGGAGAGAAAAAGCGCGGCTTTTCTCCCCAGTCCAGTGTAAAGTCACACTCAGTCCAGTGCAAAAACAACATCTACAACATCTACAACAAATATGTGTGAAAAGTGCGCATTAGCGCTGCATCATCTGCTCCAGGCGAGCTTTGACGGAGGGCCATTCGCTATCGATCACACTGTAGTAGACCGAGTGGCGCAGGTAGCCGTCAGGCATGATGACACAGTTGCGCAGGATGCCCTCTTTCACACCGCCGATGCGTTCAATGGCTCGCTGTGATTGCTCGTTGCGGCTATCGGTCTTGAGCTGCACACGAATGGCGCCCAGGGTTTCGAAGGCATGGCGCAGGAGGAGATATTTACATTCTGTATTGATGCCGGTGCGCTGTACGGCTGGAGTGAGCCAGGTCCAGCCAATCTCCAGACCACGATCCTTGGGGATAATATTTAAATAGCGTGTCGATCCCACTGCCTTGTCTGTTTCCCGACTGATAATGGCGAAGGGTAATTCATGGCCAGTTGCCTGGGCCTGTTGAGCGGTCTCGATCCACTGCTCCATGGCTGCAAACGAGACGCCTGGATTGGCGGACATATAGCGCCAGATCCGCGCCTCCTGGCCAGCGGCATAAAGATCGGCTGCGTGTTTCAGCTGAAGTGGTTCGAGTCTGGCGACCTTCCCTTCAAGTGTGATCGATGCGATGTGCATATATGACATGGGCGTGTTGCTCCTCTGCTACTTCATTTCTGCCTCTATTCTACGGGGCAATTGGATACAAGACAAGTGCCACTTCGCGCTTCTTTTTCATACCACTTTCTTGCTACCTATTTTCGCCATCGATCACACCACCCCCATGCCTACTTTACTGTGCGGGTGCCAGGTCCTTGGTGAGATCGGCGACGACGTGGGTAGCCGCGCCTATCCCCAGGCCTTCCATCCAGGTATCGTCGTCAACCTGGTAGACTTTCTTGTCCTTGACGGCGTTTAACTGTTGCCAGTCGGGCTGATTTGTGAGCGCTTTGAGCTGATCATTGCTTCTATCATAGAGCGTCATGAAGATGACATCTCCATCCATCTGGGCGATATTATCGTAGGTGTTGTCCTGGGAGAATTTCTTCTGCTGGTCCTGCCCCACTGGACGGGGAAGCCCGGCATCCTGCAAGATACGGCCAATAAAGGTATCCTGCATATAGATGCGAACGCGGTCAGGCATAATCCGCAGAACTGAGACATGAGTCTTGCCCAGGCTCTCGCCCTCCTGGGTTTTCAGCGCTGTAATGCTCTGCTGATACTGCTGCAAGAGGAGCGTGCCCTCTTGCTCTTTATTTAAAGCTTTGGCATAGAGGGTCAGGTTCGCCTTCCAGGTTGAACCAACCGTCTCGGTATAGATCGCGGGCGAAATCAGCGAGAGTTTACTGTAGATGTCCTCGTGGTAGACCTTACTGCCAAGGATGAGATCGGGTTTGAGCTTTGTAATGGCTTGCAGGTCGGGTTGCGCGGTAGTTCCGACTGTAGGGATCTGGTGGCTCGCCTCCTGGAGATACCCCGGATAGGATGCGCCTTGCTCGGGTATGACGGCTCCCACAGGGGTAATACCCAGGGCCAGACTATCATCCAGCGCCTCTGTATCGAGCACGACCACGCGTTGGGGTTGAATGGGTATCTGGGTCGTCCCCATGGCGTGCGTGAGTGGGTGGGTACTTATCATGGTCGCAGTCGGCGTACGAGATGCCGTGGGAGGAGCCGATGTATCAGTGCAGGCAGTTAGCAGACAGAGCAGAGCCAGGAGCAGCGGCCAGGAGCCTGCCCAGAAGCGACGCGAGACACGTGTATCCATCACCAACATCATCCTTTATGAGAGGCGACGAGTGGGGCATGGCTATAGTGTCGCAAGTGGTAATAGGTAATGGTATGCTTCCAGGTCCCCTTGCAGGTGCTATAGCTGGTGACCTCGCGTGGCTCGCATGCGAGCGTAAGTGTATGCCTGCTCTCGTCGCCAGTAGCTTGAAAAACAACGGAGAAGAGCAAGCTCTCGCCCTCCTGGCGCGTCTCAACCAGGCGAAATGCCTGGAGGTGGTTATCGTGACACGCCCGGCGGAGAAAATAATCAGCGGCCTGCTCAACCGCATTATAACAGCTCTGTCCACGATATTTTACAAGGTAGATCTGCTCTTGACGATATGCCTCAACAATGCGCGGCACATCGGAGCGCGTGACCTGGCCGTAGTAAATAGCATGCGGGAAGCAGACCACGTTGGCAGCAAATTTATCGCCCCCCAGGTGCGAGGTCTGCCAGGCCTGCTCCCCTACCAGGGCGCGCAGCTCATTATAAATAGGCAAGCCGAATTTAGCACAGCACTGATCGTGCTTCCCATGCGTACAGACAAGGTAGAGTGGCTCATCGGTGCGATGGGCCTGGTGGCGCTGAGGATAGCGCGCGATATCTGCCATGTCGAGGGCGAGCAGATCCTCATACCGGCGCAGCTGAAAGCTATAGAGCAGGAAGTGCCCCTCGCGGGCGACGGCCAGAAAACACCGGGGCGCGGCGACCGGCTGATTATGCTGCTTGATTAACTGTACGCGCAGGCGCGGTAGCCCTTGACGTTGAGCTGCCACCCACTCCTTGATGCTCTCGGGCAGGGTGCTCTCTTCCAGGGCTTTATGATGCCAGGTACCTGTATATTCCAGAAGCAGCCAGGTATCTGCGTGCGTGGCGCTGCCAATGATGGGCTCTTCACGACAAACCTGGGCGCAGAATGTCCTCTCTGTCACGTTCCACAACTTCCAATCCAATAGTGCTTTGGGTACAAAACCTAGTGTACCAGTCGGATATTAGCATAGCCTAATGTCTCCCGTCAAGGTTTCTCTTCCTGGTTCGCAAGCTCGCCAGGGGGTAAGGGGGTCTAGGGTGTGGGTGCAAAGGCATAAACATGCTCCCAGATCCTTGACATATCAAAGATAGTGAATTATAATTCAGTTTATGAATGGCAATTCAGTTACACCACACAACCTAGAGGAAAAACGCGGCTCCCGGCGTCGGGCGCGCACCAGGGCCGATATTCTGGCGGCCGCACGCCAGGTCTTCGCGGCTCGTGGCTATCATGCCGCAAGCATAGCTGAAATTGCCGAGCGTGCGGATATTGGCGTAGGAACCTTCTACCTGCACTTTCACGATAAGGACGAGGCCTTTACCACCCTCCTGCATGAGTGCTTTAGTGAGACGCGCCAACGCGTCCAGCAGGCCGTCGAGGAGGAGGGGCAATCCCTCCTGGTGGTCCTGCAGGCGATTTTCCGCTACGCCTATGCTCAACGCGATCTCTTTCGGATCGCTTTTCACGCGGATATGCAATATGCCCGCATCTCTCGCGTGCAGACGGCCATCGCCGAGATCTTAACGCCGATTCTGACCGCCGCACATGAGAAGGAACCACTGGTGGGCTACGATTTTTCCATGCAAATTTGCTTTGTAACAGGGATGATTACGCAAGGTATTGCGCAGTGGCTGGAGCATGAGGAGGCCGATCCCGAGAAAATTGTGGCGCAAATGCTGTTTCTATTGCGCCACGGGCTTCCCGAACAGGTGCTGACCGGCAACAAGCCGGAGGCGTAAAGCTTCCTGCCTGCTACGCACTACCTTGATCTGGTAACCCTCTACTGCTGAGAGGATTTAAATAGACTTATGCAAATAGAAGAAAAAGCACTCGCGCCTATTCCCCAACCACCCAAAAAACCACTGGTGGGGAACCTGTACTCCCTTGATCACGCACTTCCCACGCTGAGCATGATGGACCTGGCTCGCGAGTTGGGACCCATCTTTCAACTTGAGATTCCTGGTCGCCGCACCGTCATCGTCTCGGGCTTTGAGTTAGCCGACGAACTCAGCGATGAGACACGCTTCGATAAACGCGTCTGGCGGCCCCTGCAAAATGTGCGCATGTTCGCTGGCGATGGTCTCTTCACCGCCTATACCCAGGAGGCAAATTGGCACAAAGCCCATAATATTCTGCTGCCAAACTTCAGTATGCGCGCCATGCAGGGCTACATTCCCATGATGCAGGACATCGCGGAACAGTTGCTAGGCAAATGGGAACGCCTGAATGCTAACGAGGAGATCGACGTGGTCAGCGACATGACCCGTCTGACCCTCGACACCATTGGCCTGTGCGGCTTTGACTATCGCTTCAACTCGTTCTATCGCGAAGATCTGCACCCCTTCATCCAGAGCATGGGTAATGCTCTGGGCGAGTCGATGGCGCGTGGCCGCCGCCTGGCGCTGCAAGAGAAGTTGATGGTCAATAAGCATCGCCAGTTCCAGGCCGACGTGGACTTCATGAACAACCTGGTGGACCAGGTCATTCGCGAACGCAAGGCTGGTGGCGAGAACGCGCAGAAAAAAGACCTGCTCAGCTATATGCTCAGTGGCGTTGATAAGCAATCGGGCGAGGGTCTCGACGATATCAATATCCGCTACCAGATCATTACCTTCCTGATCGCTGGACATGAGACTACTAGCGGCCTGCTCTCCTTCTCGCTCTACTTCCTGCTCAAGCACCCCGAAGTATTGGCGAAGGCCTATGACGAGGTAGATCGCGTGCTGGGTCCCGATACCTCGGTCAAGCCCACGTTCCAGCAGATCAATAAATTGCAATATATCTCGCAGATTCTCAAGGAGAGCCTGCGTCTCTGGCCGACCGCGCCCCTTTTTTCGGTCTATCCCTATGAAGAGACAGTCGTTGGCGATAAGTATCGCATGGATAAAGATAGCGAATGGGCTATCCTTATTCCTATGCTCCACCGCGACAAGAGCGTTTGGGGCGAAGACGCCAACGAGTTCAATCCGGATCACTTTAGCCACGAGGCCGAGGCCACCCGCCCAGCCAATGCCTATAAGCCCTTCGGCAATGGCGAACGTGCCTGCATCGGACGCCAGTTCGCTATGCAGGAAGCCACCCTGGTCCTGGGGCAGATCCTCCAGCGCTTCAACCTGCTTGATCCCCATAACTATGAGCTCAAGATCAAGCAGACGCTGACCCTTAAGCCCGAGGGCTTCGCGATGAAGGTGCGCAAACGCAGTGATGCCGAACGCAACCTTCAAGGCTTCGTTAAGCCAGTCGAGGTGACCAATACCAGGGAGAAGAAGAAGGCGCAGGTGGTCGCTAACCAGCACCACACGCCGCTGCTCGTCCTACATGGCTCGAACATGGGAACCTCAGAGGAGTTGGCGCATACAATCATGGAAGATGGCAAACTACGCGGCTTCGACGCCCAGGTGGCCTCGCTGGACGACTATACACGTAAGCTCCCCACCAAGGGCGTGGTCGTAGTGGTCACCTCGTCCTATAACGGGACCCCGCCAGATAACGCTGCTGCATTCTGCGCCTGGCTTCAGGAAGATATGGCTGCCAACTCCCTCGAGGATGTCAAATATACTGTCTTTGGCAGCGGCAACCACGACTGGTTCGCGACCTTCCAGGCCATTCCGCGCCTCGTCGATAGCCGCCTGGAGCAGTGTGGCGCGCAACGCATCTATCCTCGCGGCGAGGGCGATGCCGCCGATGACTTCGATGGCCAGTTCCAGGCCTGGTATCAGTCGCTCTGGAGCGAGTTGGGGCAGACGCTCAACCTGGACCTCGGCGCCAGCGATGCGGCCACGGGCCCTCGCTACGAGGTAGAGGTCCTGACCGAGACGGAGGCTCCCAATCCCTTTGTCGCCTCCTTCGGCGCGCATGGTATGCGCATCGTGGCCAATCGCGAGTTGAATAGCAAAGAGGCGGAGCGCTCTACGCGTCATGTTGAGCTGGCGCTCCCCATGGGTAGTGCCTATCGCGCGGGTGACCACCTGGGCATTGTCGCGCGCAACACACCGGAGATGGTCAAGCGTGTCGCGGCCCACTTCCACTTCGCGGAAGATGCCAAGATTCGCCTGCGCCAGGGCGATGAGCGCCGCACGCACTTGCCTATTAATGAGCCGGTGCGCGTCTTCGACCTGCTCGCCGACTATGTCGAGCTTCAGGAGGTCGCGACCCGCACACAGATCAAGGTCCTGGCCGAGCAGACCGAGTGTCCGCCGGAAAAGATGCGCCTGTTGGCCCTCTGTGGCGATGACGAGGCCAGCGCGGCACGCTATCGCGAAGAGGTCCTGGCCAAGCGCAAGACCCTGATAGACCTCCTGGAGGAGAATCCAGCCAGCGAGTTGCCCTTCCACATGTATCTGGAGATGTTGCCGCCGATTCGGCCACGCTACTACTCCATCTCGTCGTCGCCCCTCAAGGACGCCGAGCAGTGCAGTATTACTGTGGGCGTCATCGACGAGCCAGCCTGGTCGGGGCATGGTGCGTACCAGGGCGTCTGCTCCAACTACCTGAAAAACCTGGAGCCGGGCCAGATCGCCTACGCCTTCGTGCGCGACACCAGGTCGACTTTCCGCCTGCCAGAGGATGCGCGCACTCCCTTGATCATGGTTGGCCCCGGCACCGGCCTGGCTCCCTTCCGTGGCTTCTTGCAGGAGCGCGCCGCCCAGCGCGAGGCGGGTCAGCCCGTTGGACCCAGCCTGCTCTTCTTCGGCTGCCGCCATTCGCGCCAGGACTTTCTCTACGAGGATGAATTGAAGGCCTTTGAGCAGCAAGGCGTGACCGAGCTGCATACCGCGTTCTCCCGCGAGCAGGAACAGAAGGTCTACGTCCAGCACCAGCTCTGGGAGCAGCGCGCTCGTGTGTGGGAGCTACTGGAGCTGGGAGCCATCATCTACGTCTGTGGCGATGCCAGCCAGATGGCACCTGACGTACAGGCGACCTTCGCCCGCATCTATCAGGAGCAGACCGGCAAGAGCGCCTCTGAGGCGCAGCAGTGGCTCCAGGAGCTGGTAGACCGCAATCGCTACCTTGTGGATGTCTGGGGCAACTAATATCGATAGACACCTATCGCCCCTATTATTCACCACCGTTCACCGTGAGGGATGTATGCGCTATGGCGCATACATCCCTCATTTTCTTACGCGGAAATAGCCCTACTGCCTACCCAGAGCTATTTCAATCTTGAAAAACAGTTCTTTTCGAAGGTGAGCACAGCGGGCAGAATATGAGGAGCACACTTCAGAAGCACTCCTCCGCCGGCAACACGGCGTTGAGCAAGAACAGAAAGCCCATTTGCTGTGCTACTTCCAGCAGGATGTAGAGAAACCGTTTGGATATAAAAGCGCCAGCATCTCCTTGTTACTAGCTCAAACCTGAGACCTTGCTAGAGACCCTGAAGCGCTTTCTCAAGAACGGGATCACGGCCCGCGGCCAGGTCCGCCTGCGTGGACTGCACTTCATCGTCAGGCGGCACACCAATGCCATCGACGATCTCTCCGGCTGGACCTTGCATGAATGAAACGGGCACGATCACGACACTCCCATCGTCGAGAAAGAAACCGCTAGACGGTCCAGAGACCACTCCCGCCGTTCTTTCTCCCACCAGGCGTCCCAGGTGGAGATCACGAATATCCATTGCGGTCGCATCGCAGGCAGACCCGCAGCCTCGATCAATCAGAGCAACTAGCCGGACGTGGAGCAGCGGTACACGTTCATCTGTTCTCTGATCTGTGCGTTGCCCCTGTTTGTCAACAAAGGAAGCAATGATCTTGTTGTGGACAAACAGACTGATAACGCGCCTCTGTTCCTCTACATCTCCCCCTCCGTTCCCGCGCAGATCGAGAATCACGCCCTTGAGTTGCGCTCCCGCCCCTTGCACGGCGCGGTTGATCTGCTCATAGACGCCTCTCTTAAACTCCGTGAAGTGCACATAGAGGATGTTCCCAGCCAGCATCCGTGTAGAAACGAGAGGAGCGTCTGGATAAGCGGCTGGAGTAAGGTTTACGCTTATGGTCTTATCAGATCCGGGATGCCGCACCTGGAGTTGTACGGGCGTCGAATCAGATATCTGTAGTACTACCTGCTGCACTGGTTGTTGACCGATAAAAGGGGAAATCCCATTGATCGTGACGATGGTATCACCAGGGCGCACGCCAGCCTGCTCCGCCGGGCTGCCCGGATCAACCTGCAGAATATAGAGCGGAGGCAAGGCATACATGAACTGGTCGGGATCAAAAAGGAGGTGAATACCCAGCCCGATCCGGGTGCTGGGTTGGGCACCCGGATCGGGCTGGGCGGGCCTATAATAGGCGTGGTTATCATGCAAACTGTTCACCATCTCAGCAATCGCCGCTGCCACAAGTTCTCGCTGGTTCAACGAACGATGCGCTGTCATCGTCGTGTATGTCTGCTCAAACGCCTGCCAGTCCTTCTGACGATCACCGGTCAGCGCGGGCAAGGCGGCGCTACGCAGATCCTGGTGCTGTTGGACAAGGTAGTTGACCATACCGATCATCGCGTGTTGGAGCAGGCTCCGGGAATCGAGAGCTGTTGGATATCTATCGAGAATACAGTTATATGCCTGTTTTATGGTGTGTGCGCTGCTGGCAGCCGGGGCCGCATTTGGCGCAAATGGCGACGATCCAGCATCGCACGATGCCTGACCTAACACGATGGGAGGTGCCGCGCGCCACGTGAGATACCAGAGGCCCGCAGCGATCAGCACCGCCGCAATCAGTAGGCGCACCAGCGTGACACTATCCTGCCGCCACCATTGCCTGCCGGAGAGAGACGCCATTGTCTCTCTTCCCTGAATCTCCGGCTTTTCACTTACTTTTCCCATTTGTATTGTCTCCTTCGGAAAATGCATCTACTATATGAAAATTTAAGTCGTCCTGGTTCATACTGTGCATATTCTCGTCTGCCTGCTGCTGTGTCAAAACATGCTGTTCTACCAGTACTGCGTGAGCCTGTTGGACCGCAGTAACCTCTATCGTATGGAGCTGCGTCTGTGAAATGCCATGCGCGCTGGCAAGATTGCTTAACCATTGCGCGACCTCGGCTGCAGCTATTTCTTTCTTGTTAGAACTGCTGTTTGCATGAAACGTCGATTGTAAATTGCTCTGTATTTGCTGCTCAGTCATATGCAATCCCTGAGCAACATGCGCTCTCAGTGTCTGCCAGTAAACCTCAGGATAGTCATCCCAGGGAGCATGGGTAGGGCCTTGTGTTGGTCTCTCTCCTGTGCGCGAACCTGTGCTCGAAGAGGCGTTGTTCGTGGTATACACCTGCCAGCCGACCACGAGCAGCGCGCCCAGAATAACAATCCCTCCCAGCAGCAGCAGAAAAGGCGCAGGGCGCAATTTCTGCTGCTGCTGTGGCTTTTGCTGTAGCAGTCTCATTTGTTGCTCATCCTTGTTCAGCATCCTTTACTCCTTCTATTGCTTTGTCAAATGTTTAGCTAGTCTTCATAGCGCAATGCTTCCGCGGGCAAGATGCCAGATGCTCGTTGAGCGGGGACGAAGGTGCACACGAAAGACACCAGGTAGCAGCCCAGCAAGAGGCCAAGCGTGGGAAGCAGCGGGATCGAGAAATCTCTAGAGGTGGCGTGAGCAATCTGTGAGACCAGCCACCAGGTCAGGGTCGTGCCAATGAGCAGGCTCAATGTCACGATAAAACTCGCCTCCAGCAAGAACGAGCGCCGTACCAGTACCCGTGAGAAGCCCAGGGCGCGCAGCATGCCGATCTGCTGCCGTCGCTCGGCTACGGCGCGAATAGCGATGACGCCAATCGAAACCGCGCTAAAGAAGATCCCAATGACCAGGTACGCGACTAAAAACCGTGTAATGCTCGTCGTGTAGGCATTTTGTGCGGCGACAAGCAGTGCATCGGATGGGCTGGAGGACGTGTCCACCACCTGCTGCGCGATCCCGAGATTGTTCGTCATGACAAGCATGATCAGGAACTGCACCAGGCTGAGCAGGGAGACAGCGACTCCGGTACGGAAGCGAAATGTCAGCGGATAGGAGAGACTTGTGCGGCTGATTGGTGCCAGACCCCGCACCTGCCGGAAGATCGTATGCAGTGCGCTTGCCAGACCGTCACTGTTCACCAGCGCCAGCACAACCAGGCCAATCAGCGGCAGGAGCAGGCTGAACAGGAGGCTAAGCGCGATATCCTGGAGCTCGGTCTTGCCTGATGATGGCATTATGCTGGTAAAAACGAAGAGCAACGTCCCTGCCCCTGTCTGAAGGCCATACAGAAGCCAGCCCAGGCCGATAAGCATTCGGCCAAGCCAGTGGCCCAATGACACCGGGAGGCGGAGGACAGTACTCAGCCAGGTAAGAAGCAGGCCCGCGCCACCGATCAGCACGGCCATGCCCAATTGTTCTAGCCAGTTTGTGCCCAGACTCTGCCCCAGTCGCAGCAACAGGAATCCCACCAGCAGGCAGAGCGGGCCGCGCACGAAGAATGCTCTCAGCAAACGCAGGATAACGACGCCGCGCCGTGTCAGCGCTGGCGCGGTTCTCAGCTCGCCCAGAAGATCCTTGAGGCCCGCCTGGCCGGGAAGATCGTCCAGATTACGGATCGTGGTGACAATGTTGCTCTGACTGATCCAGGTGCCAGTCAACCATGTTACGATGAGCGTTGCCAGCAAGCCGATACACAACACGCTCAGCACGCTCTGCCAGTTTATCCAGAGCTGAAGTGGAAGTCCCGCGCTCGATACGAAGCTCAGAGAGGGGAGCGTCGAGAGCGTCAGTAATTCAAGCTTCAGGACGCCCAGGCCGAGCAGCACCCCTGGGACGACTGCCAGCAGACTATAGCCACAACATTCGATCAGCATGGCCTGGACCAGGTGATGCCGCTGCAAACCGATGGCCCGAGCCATGCCCAGTTCCATCCGTCGATCCGCCGCCAGGAACAGGCACAATAACACCAGGAGCAAGAGGCCCGCACTGAGTAACAGGCCCATACAGACAGGGAGTAACAGCTCAACCTGTCGGCCAGCCGACGTTGTCCAGAAATCACTTTTGTTCGAGAGCGGGTTCCAACCTGTGTACTCTACCGTATTTGGATTGAGAGGGTGAATGGTCGTACTATCAAGAGGAACGGGAAGCCTCCCGCGTGCATCCGTCGGTGTGTGAAAGAGCTGCTCTAAGAAGGAGAGAACGGCCTGGCTGTTCCCCGGACCACCAACATTCTTGATACAGATGATATCTGGGGGCAGAGGTTGATGGGTAGATTGCAGGCTAAATTGCTGGAGCGTCCCCAGCGGAAGGACGATTTCTGGATAGGACCCATTGGCAGCAAGTTCGCCCCCCGTCACGATCGGGTCGTTTGAGAGAATGTCTCGCACGGTCGCGTCTAATGTACCGTCCAGCCCACGCAATGTAATCTGTATGTGATCGCCCGGCTTGACATCCGATGACCTTGCTACTGAACGGCTGAGCAACACTTCGCCAGAGCCAAGGCTCGCGCCAGACACAGTCTGTCCCTGGCTATTGTGCAGAGCGCCATAGACCTGGTCAAAGTCAGGCGGGACCGCCAGAATATACTGATTGGTCTGGGTAGCGCCAGTGCGCTGTACACGAAAATCCGCCGCCAGGGGGTTCAGGTAGGCCGCCGTAGCTGCCTGCACCGTCGCTTGTTGCCGAATGTGCGTGAGGGCGCTGTCAATCTGAGCTTGCGTAAACTGGCCGCTGACAGACTCATCAACATCACCAACTTTTAGCAGGCGGTCAGCCGCCATTGAGTGATAGAGGCTATCCGGTAAGCCAAAGGAGACCGTGAGAAAAATCGAAGAGAGCAGCAGGCCAGCGAGCATGATGAGCGTCTGCGCACGGTGACGCACGATATTGCGCACACCCATCCGCCAGAGCAGCGGGTTGTTCACACTCAGGCCTGCAAGGATCAGCAAGCTTCCTCCCACCAGCACGGCAAGCAGCAAGGCCTGGTTTGTCGCGGAGAGGCCAAAAAGATCCATCAAGAGATTCATCGTTGCGCCCCTTTCCCCTCGAATGCGCCAATCTCCATTTGTGTCTCAATGAGAACATCACTACTAATCAGGCCATCACGCATAGTGATCATGCGACTGGCCTGGCGAGCCACATCGAGCGCGTGCGTGACCCAGACAAAGGTCAGGCCCAGTTCACGATTGAGGGTAAGCATCAAATCAATAATTTCCTGGCTGGTCGTGCTATCAAGCGCGCCCGTCGGCTCATCGGCCCACACAATCGAGGGCGTGGTTGCCAGGGCACGTGCAATCGCGAAACGCTGGCGCTGCCCGCCACTCATCTCCGCCGGACGATGGCTGGCCCAATCGCGCAGGCCCACCTGCTCAATACTGGCAAGCGCGCGGGTACGCGCCATCCTGGCCGAGACACCGCTGACTAGCAGCGGCAGTTCCACATTCTCCAATCCAGTGAGCACAGGAAGTAAGTTATAGGTCTGAAACACAAAGCCCATCTCGCGAGCGCGGAAGAGCGTGAGCTGGCGATCGGAGAGGTGGCGAATATCCTGGTTCGCAATCTTGATGGTTCCCTCCGTCACCCGGTCCAATCCGCTCAGGCAATTGAGCAGCGTGGTCTTGCCGCAGCCACTCGGCCCCATGATGGCGACAACTTCCTTGCGCTGAATACGCAGCGTCACCCCCTGCAGAGCCTTCACCACAACCTTGCCAGTATCGTAGTGCTTGTGAACATCGAGAGCTTCGATAACGATCTCTTCCTGATGTGTAGCGCTGGATCGTTCCAATTCCATTCCTGGTACCTCTTTCTTTAGAATCCTTTACTTATGGCAATTGCTTGCCCTGGACAAAAGTGTAGCCAGGAGTGAAAGATAAAGCTATCGAGAAACTACGCACTTCTTTATCGTCAAGCTCGGCAGCGCGATGATGCCGAAATACGCAGGTGATTGTTGCCGAGATGCGCATATGTGCTTGCGCGAATTGACGTGGTGTCCAGGAGCAGGCCCATGTTATACTTGAGCAGAACTTCTCTCCATTTCTGAAACCCGCCCTGAAAGGCGCACCTTGCAAGCACAAAGAGCGAGGAACACGATGACACACATACTTTTTCATCTCTTCACCAAAAAAGCGGGGAAGAAGCTGGAGCAACAAGATCAACCGAAAAGGTCGCTGAATTGGTTTCTTTTACTCTGGCTCTGTTTCATCTATATGCAATATGTGCTGCCACGTATACCGCTGCTGTTGCAAAAAGGGGATGAAAAACCTTCATCTATTTCCTTTGTTGAAGTGCTCTTCCAAAGAGAGAGCAGAAGCAACGTTCTCCTTGCTCTTGTTGTTTTTACGCTCCTGATGGCGTTTCATGGTAGCCTGCACTGGTCGGTTTTGTTTAGAAATAGTAAGCGGAGCTATCTGTGGCTCTATTTCCCGTTCCAGGCCGGATGCATCTGGCTTATCTATCTCATGACAGACGGGGCAAACGGGGCAAATAACGTCCCTTCAGGACTATGCTTCATGCTGGCTATTGAGGTGATTACCCTGTTCAAACGGATATCTCTGATCATTGTAGCAGCAGCAGGATGTTTGCTTTTTTACTTCACTATTCAAGGATTAACGCTGTTTGTTCTTCCGATGCAGCAGGAATCCAAACTGATCGGGTTAGTCTCGGAAAGCGCATACCTTATTCCGTTCGTCTGCGCCAGCGCCATGCTCTACACCCAACAAACCAGGGCGCACCAGAGAGACCAGAAACTTCTGCGCGAATTGGAGGCTGCTCATATACAGCTCGAAGACTACGCGGTACGGGTCAAGGAGTTGACGCTGACCACAGAGAGACAACGGATGGCCCGCGAACTGCATGATACGCTGGCTCAGGGGCTGGTTGGCCTGACGATGCAACTGGAGACCATCGACTCGCTTCTGATCGAGCAGGGTTATGAGCAGGCGCACACCATTGTCCGGCAGGCCATGACGCGTTCGCGAGCCACGATTACCAGCGCGCGTGCCGCCATCACAGACCTGCGCGCAGAACCAGCCTCCACCAGCGATATTCTCGCGGCCATTGAGAATGAGACACGGCATTTCACGCTAGCGACCGGTATTCCCTGCAGTTGTTGTCTGCAAACGGAGCTGCCGGGCGAGTATCATGAACATCTTTTGCGTATGGTCAGCGAGGGATTAGCCAATATCGCGCGCCACGCCCAGGCCAGCCAGGCCTGGATACGGTCAAGCGTCGAGAATGGGATGATCACGCTGGATATTGAAGATAATGGGATTGGCTTTGACCCTGCACAGATCACGCCCGGGCACTATGGCCTGCAGGGACTGCGGGAACGGGCGCGCCTGATGAACGGCCATCTGCTGATCAACAGCGAGCCGGGTCAGGGCACGACAGTACGCCTCTGCCTTCCTTGTAGAAAGAATGTGTGCTTATGAATGAAAAGCAGGATGACATTCGCGTCGTGGTAGTTGACGACCATCTCGTTGTGCGCGAAGGGCTGCGCATGTTGCTGGAGATCGCTGGCAAAGGCAAAGGCTTTACCATGCTCGGCGACGCGGCGGATGGAGCCACGGCTGTGCATGTGATTGAAGAGCTTCAGCCGGACGTCGTGCTGATGGATCTGCGGATGCCTGGGATGGATGGCCTGGAAGCCATTACCCGGATACGGGAGCGCTGGTCGCATATTGCGGTCGTGATCTTGACGACCTACAATGAAGACGATTTGATGCTGCGCGGGCTACGGGCAGGCGCATGTGGTTATCTGCTCAAGGATACCGACCGCGAGACCTTGTTTCACGCTATTCGCGCGGCGGCTCGTGGTGATATGCTCCTGCAGCCAGAGGTTATGGCCCGCATTCTGGCTCGCACCACTGATACGCCCCACCCGGCATCGTCAGACGCTGAAGCAGATAAAGATAGCATATTGACCGAGCGGGAGCTCGAAGTGTTACAGGCAGTGGCACGCGGCGAACGCAGCAAAGAGATTGCCTCCCGACTCGGCATCAGTCTCCGTACTGTCAGTTCCCATATCACGAGCATCTACACAAAGTTTGGCGTGGATTCGCGCGTCTCAGCGGTGGCCGCTGGCATTGAGCGCGGTCTGCTTTCGCGGGATAGAGAATAATCTTGGCTACAACCGGTAATGACACACAGAATACAGCGCAGAAACTGTCTCTCTGGGCTGATATTCTACTTACCCGTGCCAATAATGGCCTGCATTTTGCCTCCAACATCTATGATCAGGAACACTACCGCAAGATACGCGAGGTTGCGCTAGAGCTGCTGGCACTTGCCTCCGCAAAATCAGTAGAAGATTTTGAGCCATTGCACGCTGACCTTTTCGCGCATCACGCACCTATTCCGGTGAGTGACGCCGCGATTATCGATGAGCAGGGACGCATCCTTCTGATTCGTCGGGCCGATAATTTGCGCTGGGCTATGCCGGGTGGTGGATTAGATGTGGGAGAAACTCCGGCTCAGGGCGCGGTTCGCGAGGCGCTGGAGGAGACTGGCCTGGCCTGCGAGCCTGTCTCCCTGGTCGGAGTACATGACTCTCGTCTCTGTGGCACGGTATCAAATGCTCAACTCTACCACTTCCTCTTTCTCTGTCGTCTCAAACCCGGCGTTGAGCGCATTGATCCTCCCACGCATGCTAACGAGATAAAAGAAATGGGCTGGTTCGCCGAGGATGTTTTGCCTGATGATCTTGATCCGGGTCATGCGACGCGTATCCTTGAAGCGTTCCGTGTCTGGCGTGGTGACTCCCGGGCATATTTTGATGCTCACGGCTCATAAGAATAATTCACTTTGCACCTATGCCCCCCTCAACGAGTCGGTTTCAACCAGCTTTCCTAAGAAGTGCTCTGAGTTTATTGGGATGTTGCGCTTTTTGCATTGTGGTCCGCCTTTCAACATATTGACACTCCCCCTGCTAAAACAAGGGGGATTCTTCTCTTCTGTGGGACGATCCAGCGTATCAGCCCGACCCGATCCACCCCAAAGAAAGGAAGAGCCATTCATCCCCGGCATGAATGGCCGAGGCTTTCTGGCTCGGTTTCTGTAATCACATACAGCGCGCTTAAAATAAAAATTTTGCCTCATTCGCGCACTGGCTCGCCCTCCAGGACGCGGGAGATATCCTGCATGGTGAGCTCGATCAGGGTGCGTGCGGCTAGCTCGGCGGCGGACCCATCGCGCTGCTGGATGGCCTGTACAATGTTGGTATGTAGCGGCATGGCCTCACGGTTTCCGCCGGGAATCTGGGCGGTGACCAGGCGGCTGGCGCGCATGGCCTGCGAGAGAGTCTGCATAATGCTGCGCAAGAGCTCATTATGGGCGGCGTCGCAGATGAGCAGGTGGAAGTTCAGATCGATGACGATGTATTTCTCAGCGTCGTCTGTGACTGCTGCCATCTCCTGGCAACAGTGCGCAATCTCTCTAATCTCCTCTTCCGTGGCACGCTCTGCCGCCAGGCGTGCCGCCATTGGCTCTAGCATCAGGCGAACCTCGGAGAGAGCACGCAGAAATTCGGTGTCTGGTCCCGCCTCGTAATGCCAGGCCAGGATCTCGGGATCAAGGAGATTCCAGCGCGCACGCGGCAGCACACGGGTGCCGATTTTGGGCCGCGCCTCTACCAACCCCTTGGCGCTCAACGTCTTCAATGCCTCGCGCAAGACGGTTCGGCTTACATTGAGTTGTACGCTTAGCTCCGGCTCGCTCGCCAGCGCCTCGCCCGGTAGATAGTCCCGGCGTATAATGCTCAGCCCAATCTGGCGCGCCACCTGCTTATATAAACTCGCGCGCTCCAGCGCGGGAAATTCTTTTGCCATCATAGCCTCATTTGTCATACAATAATACATAAGCACTATACCCGGCTGGCAAGGTCCTGTCAATGCGTGGGTTACGCGACCGTTCTTGCCAATGCCAGAGAGAGATTTCTCTGGCATCATACCAGATTCAGGTGCTGAAATGTGATACGCGAGCACAAATAGTTTGCTTCTTTCGCCAGGGGAGAAGGAGATCAAGTCGGAGTTGAAGGCCTGGCCCTCCCAGTCGTCCATGAAGAGAAAGGAACAGTCAATGAAGATTAGCGGTATTCAAACCCATGTTGTCGGTAGCCCCTGGCGCAATATTACCATTGTGCGCGTAAAGACGGACGAGGGGCTTGAGGGCCTGGGCGAGGTACGTATGCTCAACCATACGGATGCCTTGCTGGGCTATTTGAACGAGGCCGCGACCAACCATATCCTGGGGCATGATCCCTTTAATATTGAGGACCTGGTCCAGCGCATGTACCGCCATGACTTTGCCCGGGCGGGCGAGATCGCTATGTCCGCGATTTCAACGATTGAGATGGCCTGCTGGGATATCGTGGGCAAGGCACTTAATAAGCCCGTGTACCAACTGCTAGGGGGAGCGGTTCGCGAGCAGATCAAGGCTTATGCCAATGGCTGGTATACCGTCGAGCGCACGCCCGAGGAGTTTCATGCCGCGGCCAAACGTGTAGTGGCGAAAGGCTATCGCGCGCTAAAATTTGATCCCTTTGGCGCGGGCTTCTATGAGCTGGAGCGCGAGGAGCGCCTACGCTCGCTCTCCCTGGTTGAGGCCGTGCGCGATGCCGTGGGTCCCGAGGTAGAGATTCTGATCGAGATGCATGGACGCTTCAATCCCACCACCGCCATCGCCATCGCCCGCGAGCTGGAGCGATTTGAACCATCCTGGGTTGAGGAGCCAGTACCACCCGAGAACGCCGCAGCCTTGAAGAAGGCGGCTGAGCAGATTAATATCCCGGTAGCCACGGGCGAGCGCATCCATACACGCTTTGACTTCCGCGAGGTCATCGAACTCCAGGCTGCCGACTACCTCCAGGCCGATATTACCCACTTTGGCGGCATTCTGGAGACCAAGAAACTGGCCGCCTGGGCCGAGAACTACTATATGCTCATGGCGCCGCATAACGTCGGCGGACCCGTCTCGACGGCGGCAGCACTACACTTCGCGGCCTCGACGCCAAACTTCAAAATTCAGGAACACTTCAACGACTTCTCTGATGAGTGGGTAAAGTCGGTCGCGCCCGGTAATCCCGAGGTGATCGATGGCTATTTCGCCCTGCCCCATGGTCCGGGCCTGGGCGTCACCCTAGATGAAGAGGCGGTCGCGCAGCATCCCCGCCAGGAGGTCTTCTTCGACCTCTTCGCCGACAACTGGCAGCGACGCCAAGCGTTGCGCCAGTCGTAAATTGATGATGTGGTGTTCCCTGGTGGCCGCCAGCCGCCAGGGAACACCACATCATCAACTATTATTGCCTGGATTCCTCGCGTGCGACAGCGTGGCCGCATTTCGCGCAGAAGGCGGCGTCTGGCTTGAGCTGGGCGCCGCACTGCTCGCACTGTTTGGGCGCCTGGGGCTGCGCTTGCTGGAGGGACTTGCCACAATAGGAGCAGAAGGCATCGTCCGCGTCATTGAGGGCCTGACACTGGGGGCAGGGAACCTGCTGGGGTTGCGCTGGTCGTGCAGAGGGTTGTGGTGCCCCCTGGCGCTGCTGTGCCCCCTGAGGCTGGGGACCACGGCCGGTCTGGTGGTAGACCGCGGCATCGAGCGCGTTATAGATCTGGGTCTCCAGGCCCGCCTGGCGAATGAGGCCAGCGCCTGCGGTGATCATCAGGGGCCAGAGGAAAAACATACCTATCGCGCCGACTGCGGCCTTATCAAGCCATTGATGCTCGCCGATAGAGGCGGTAACACCTCCCTGCACTCTTTGCAGCGAGACGGTGAGCGCTGCCTGGAGGCCGACCAGCCCCTCAATTTCTCCCCCCTTGCGGATCTGGACGGCGATCTGCTCGCGTGTACCAAAGTGCTGCACCTGGTATCCCTGGTGCGAAAACTGGCCTTCCAGGTCACGCGCCAGGCGCTCAAGATCAAGCTGGGGAAGCGGGTAGAAACGATTCTCCATATTTTATTCATTCCTCTTTTCGGCAAAATCTTCTTGCAAACTTCTCAGCGCCTGCGGCGCTTCGCGGAGTTCATAGTGGTCGTGGTTAGCGGCGCGGTCGCGCCGCTAACCACGACCACCAGAAAACAGAAGCATAGTACATACTACATCTTCAATGCTGTGAAGTAGACCACAGCCGCGTAGCTACATATATGCCTTCCTCTTCTATGTACGTTGTATCGGGCGAGAAGTTGCTGATAGAGCGCTGGTAGGTATACGTGTCACAAGGCGGAAAGTTTGCGTCATCATCCAGGTTTGAGGGAAGTGTTTCTCCTGTATGCAGGCTTGCACGTAGTGTGAATGAGCTTGCATGCCCAGGAAGACAGGTAGGGAATTCGTTGAAGGGATATCTGCTTTTTCTTATGTTACCCATAGCATTTGGTGGGCCTTTGTATAGTGGTAGTGGAAGGTAGCACCATTCCAACGCGCAAAGAAGAAACGTTGTCTGTCACTTTTTACGAGACGGTGACAGACCCGACAGTTGAGCGCGTTGTCGTAATGAGCAGAGGCTCAGCTATGCCCTGCACAAACAACACAGTAGAAGGAGTGACATACAAATGAAAAGCACATCCAAGGAACATACCGTGATTGGTAAAGATGAACTGATTCACCAGGTCGCCGCTAAGGCTGGCATGAATTTGAAGGAGACCAGCAAGATTATTGATGCCTTCACCGACGTGGTGCGCGAGGATGTCGCCCAGGGACACGAAGTACGCTTGATGGGCTTTGGCACCTGGAACCTGCGCGATGTCGCCCCCCGCAAAGTGAAGTCCATTCGCGGTGGCGATCAGATCACCATCCCCGCGCGCAAGCGCGTTGGCTTCTCCGTTGGTGCCGTACTCTCGCAGGCTGCTCAGGGTGAGCACGCCCGCAGCAAGGTTACCACCGCCGAGAAGACCATGAAGAAGAACAAGTAGCACCCGTGGCCCACGCCACATTGCTGCTTCATACTCTGACGTAGAACCGAGGCGCCCGCTGTGCCATGATGATACTATCTCACAGCGGGCGCCTCGCTTTTTGGTGTTTGTGTTAAGTTCCAAGCTTATGCAAGGCTTGCTCGATCTGCGGCTCTTCGGCGGGCTGGACCTGGCGGAAACCCTGGCCATCATTGAGGAAGACGATCTGCGTCTGCTGGAAGGAGACGATCATATCGGATTTGCGATCGTTATTGAGGTCGGCGAAGCGCAGTGTGACGGGGACGAGGTCGTCACTGGCACCGTAGAGCTGGGGTCCCATGTAGATGCGCGCCTTCGCAGCATCGCCTCCCTGGAGCTCAATAATTTGAATACGTCGATTGAGATTGATGGCGATAAAATGGCTAGGATGGCCAGTCTGCTCGTTGTGTCCCACCCAGACATCCGTTTGAAAGGTGCGGGGACGTCCATAATGCCAGTCGTCCAGAAAGGTTGTATACCAGTTCAAGGTCGCGTTCAGTACCATCCAGAGCAGCAGCATGGCAAACATGCCCAGTCCTAGATAGAGCAACGGCGATGCAGGCCCCTGTGGGCGTAAACGTTGCCAGGGGGAGAGGCGCCTCGTACTCTTAGGCGGCTGTTTCCGCACAAGCACGCGTGACTTGTCGTTTCGCGCGCCAGCCTGGGTGAAAGGTGTGACGTCTTCGGTTTCTGCTTCGGGTTGCGTCACGGCGTTCTCAGTCGTGGGAACGTCCTGTGTACGAGAGGCTCGTAGGGAAGGAGGTGCCGGCGGCGGTGGTTGAACGCTTGACGTGGTCTTGCGTTTCTTTGCTGTTTTGTTCTCTGTATGTAGAATAGGCCGGTGCCGCACCAGGCTCCGTGGAGTAATATCCAATTCGTCATCTCTGGCTAAGACTGGCATAAGCGCGTTCTCCTCTCCTCGCGAACGAAAGCTACGTTTTCCTGGCGAAATGCATAGGCAAAAAATATTCTCTCGCCGTGGGGTAAAGTTACCCATAGAAGATAGAGCTTGCGAACCGTCTGTTGAGGAAAAATACTAATTGAGTGAATGTATTGTATTATGAAGTGTCAGGAAAGAGGCACTACAAGAAGATAGGTTGCGTACAGCATTTACTACTACGCAACCTAGTATATCACGATTAACTGGATTTTTCCAGTCGCCTATAAGACAGCCTCGTTATCTAGGACTTTTTGGAGGTCTGGGGGCAAGGGAGCCTCGATATGCAGGGGTTCGCCAGTACGGGGTTGCGTGAGTTCTAGCTGGTAGGCATGGAGAAACTGGCGCTGGAGGTCAACGTTGGGGAGGCGATGGCCCGACCCATAGGCCTGATCGCCGACGACGGGGTGTTTAATGGCCTGAAAATGAACACGGATCTGGTGGGTGCGCCCGGTGACAATCTGGACCAGGACCAGGGTATGTTTTCTGAAGCGCTGCAAGACGCGGAAATGCGTCACGGCGTCGCGCCCCTCCGTGAGCGTCACGGCCATCATTTGCCGGTTGCGCGTATCGCGACCAATGGGCGCATCGATGCTTCCCTGGTCCAGCTCGACGTTCCCCTCGACCAGGGCCAGGTAGCGCTTAATAATCTTATGCTGCTTCATCTGCTCGATGAGGGCAGCCTGAGATTGGGCATTCTTCGCGACCATCAGCAAGCCGGAGGTATCTTTGTCCAGGCGATGGATAATGCCCGGACGCATATCGCTCTCATCCTGCTGCAATTCGGGATAGTGCGCGACCAGCGCGTTGACCAGAGTCCCCTCGTAGTTACCCGGTGCGGGATGCACCACCATGCCAGCCGCCTTATTCACAACCAAGAGGTCGTCATCCTCGAATACGACTTCCAGCGGCAGGTTCTGGGGCGTCACCTGTTTCATTTGCGAGACAGGTGTGGCACGCAGAGCGGTGACCCTATCCTTGAGGCGCAACACATAGCCAGGCTTGCTGGCCTTGCCATTGACCAGGACCAGGTCATCGGCAATGAGTTGCTGAACGCCAGAGCGCGAAACGCCGTCCAGCACCGAGACCAGGAAACGGTCCAGGCGCTGGCCCACCTGCTCACTCTCTATATCCCAATGTAAGAAATTCTCGGTTGTCGTATCTTGACTCGCGGACATGGTTGGCTTTCATCCTTCAATGTACTGGGGAACGTCCCCTTATTTCTTTACAACTTCAGTCTGCTGCTGCTCTGTTGTCTTCTGTTCGCCCTCGTTCTGTCGCCACCCACCCAGCAGGACCAGGAAGAAGAGTAAAACGACGCTGACGGAAATGAAAGCATCCGCGACATTAAAAATAGCGAAACGGTAGTTAATCTGAGGAATACGGAAGGCCAGGAAATCGACCACATAGCCGCTATGGCGCGCCCGGTCAACCAGGTTGCCTACGGCACCGCCGACAATTAAGCCCAGAATAATCTTGTAGATTGCTGGACCCGTGTTGATCATGCGGGCATACATATACACAACCACGGCAATGGCCGCCGAGATCAAGATGATCAACAGCGTGCTATTGGCGAAGAGGCTAAAGGCGGCTCCATTGTTCTGAATATATTGAACCACCAGGTAGGGGCCGAGTAGCGAGATGTCGGGCTTACTTCCAGGAGGGCTGAGGTTCTCCACCACGAGAGCCTTTGTCCACTGATCGAGGCCGATAACGATAAGTGCGGCAAGGAGCGCGCATACATCGTGGAGGCGAGCATGTTTGGCAACCACGTTTTTGTTCTTCCTTTCCCCAACAGAGATGACCAGATGTGTTGATCATTGTACCATAGTCGCTCCCTGCCGCCTACCCACACACCTTACCCAAGGGCTTGAGAAGAGAGTAGGGTATGGTGGCGTGGTGTATGGGCCTCCAGCCCATACACCACGCCACCATACCCTTTAGAATTCGCGCCGGTCGCCGTAGAGTTCTTCGCGGCTGAGGTTCTGCTTCTCGATTTTCTCCGCGTCCTGGACGCAGCGTGATGCCCAGGGAATGGCTTGCAGACGCTTTTCGGGAATAGGCTGCCCACAGTCGATACAGCGACCATAAGTACCATCCTCGATGCGTTTGAGGGCATCTCTGACTTCTTGGAGCAGGGCCTGCTGGTTCACCATGATCGACTGCTCCTGCTGCGTCTCCAGGAAATCTACCGCGATCTCTTCAAAGTCCTGAGGCCCCTCACTGGCCTGGATGGGATCGACCGGTTCCGGGTAGGCCTCTGTCAGGCCCGCGATGCTCTCTTGAAGCTCCTTCTCTTTTGCCTGAAGTTGCTCTTTTATATGTTGTAGATCAAGTGCCATCTTCAATCAACCTTTCAGCCAGATTTGGGGCATACAACCCCCTCTTGCTCTCAACACGTGGAACCAAGGCGAACGGTCTCACCTGCCACTTTTTTTACCAGGGCACGTGATATGATATAGTAATTAAGAAGGATGCTACTCGCCTTTTCTCTCTCCAGGTGCAATTTAATCGTGTAGTAGATATCGAGAACCACTATTTCGGCTTGGATAGACACAATGAGCTTGTCCTATCTGTTATGCTAAACATGTGTATGTCGTCAAGATGCAACTTCATAAGGATTTTCGTGTATGTCGGTATCACAAACGCCTCAAAAACCGGGAGAATCAGAGCGTCCCTCCCAACCCATAAAGCCTATGCCAGATGTGCCTTCTCTCTTTAGCGACTTTGACCTGTATCTCTTTGGTCAGGGAAAAGACTATCGCATCTATGAGAAAATGGGCGCCCATCCACGCACCGTGAATGGGGTTACGGGTGTCAATTTCGCTCTCTGGGCGCCCAATGCGCGCGCTGTCTCCATCATTGGCGATTTCAATCAGTGGGATCGCAAAGCCACCCCCATGCAGCTACGCCATGGCGATCTGGGAGTCTGGGAATGCTTTGTGCCTGGATTGGAGCCCGGCACGCTCTACAAGTATGCTATCTGCTCGCGCTTCAATAATTACCACGCCGATAAGTCGGACCCCTATGGCTTCCAGTTCGAGCTGCGCCCCAACACCGCCTCAGTTGTCGCTGATATCTCACAGTACCAGTGGCGCGACCAGGAGTGGCTGGAGCAGCGTCCCCAGCGGCAACAGCTGAACTCTCCCATGTCGATCTACGAGGTCCACCTGGGCTCCTGGCGCCATATTCCTGAGCGCCACCAGGAAGGCGCGGTGGAAGAAGACCGCTTTATGACCTATCGCGAGCTGGCTGAGTCGCTCGCGACCTACGTTAAGAAGCTGGGCTTTACGCATGTCGAGCTGCTGCCTATTACCGAGTTTCCCTTCGATGGCTCCTGGGGCTACCAGGTGACGGGCTTCTATGCCCCCACCAGTCGCTTTGGCCCGCCCGAAGACTTCAAATACTTCGTCGATTATATGCATGAGCAGGGGATTGGCGTGATCCTGGACTGGGTCCCGTCACACTTCCCCAAAGATGGTCATGCCCTGAGCTACTTCGATGGTACCCACCTCTATGAATACTCCGATTCGCGCAAGGGCGAGCATAAGGGTTGGGGCACCTACGTCTTCGACTATGGACGGAGCGAGGTACGCAACTTTCTGATTGGCAGTGCCCTCTTCTGGTTGCGTGAATATCATATCGATGGTCTGCGTGTCGACGCGGTCGCCTCGATGCTCTATCTCGACTATATGCGCCCATCGGGCGAGTGGAGTCCCAATCACTATGGCGGTCGCGAACACCTGGAGGCCGTCGACTTCCTGCGCCAGTTTAATGAGGCCGTCTATGACCAGGCTCCAGGCGCGGTGACAATCGCGGAGGAGTCTACGGCTTGGCCGCTGGTGACGCGCCCAACCTATGTGGGTGGCCTGGGCTTTACCTTTAAATGGAATATGGGCTGGATGCATGATATGCTGGAATATATGCACCTTGATCCCATCCATCGCCGCTATCACCACAATAACATCACCTTTGCCCTGATGTACGCTTATAGCGAGAACTTTATTCTGCCCCTCTCCCACGATGAGGTCGTCCACCTGAAGGGCTCGATGTCTACGAAGATGCCTGGCGATCTCTGGCAGCGCTTCGCGAATCTGCGCTCGCTCTATGGCTTTATGTGGGGCCATCCCGGCAAGAAGTTGCTCTTCATGGGTGGCGAGTTTGGCCAGTGGCATGAGTGGAACTTTAAGGAGAGCCTGGACTGGCACCTGCTGGATGCCCCCAGCGATCCCCACCACGCGCAGTTGCAGGACTTTGTACGCGATCTCAATACGCTTTATAAGCAAGAGCCTGCACTGACCACGCGCGATTACGAGGGTGAGGGCTTCTCCTGGATCGACTGCCACGACTCAGATAATAGCGTGATCTCCTTTATGCGGCGTGCTTACAAGGACGAAGAGACCCTGATCTTTGTCTGCAACTTCACGCCCGTACCGCGCTATGGTTACCGCATCGGCGTGCCCTATCCTGGCGTCTATAACGAAGTCATCAACAGCGATGACCTGCGCTATGGCGGCAGCGGAGTTATCAATAACCAGTATATGCCAAGTGTTCCCCGCAACTGGCAATCCTGTCCGCACTCCATTCTGCTGACCCTGCCCCCACTCAGCACGATTGTCTTGAAGTGGCGCCCCTTCGCGGAACATGAAATGCCGCATCCGGAGTTCCTCACTACCTCCGAGACTGAAAACTAGCATCGGCGACAAGACAAAGAGGGCGAAGGGAGTGTTCCCTTCGCCCTCTTTGTCTTTCTTTGTTCTTCTATGTCTTATGTAATCAGGCGAGCAAGTAGCTTCATTGCGACAAGAGAAGATGGCTCTCCCTCCCTTTGCCAGGCCAGATAAGCGTAAGAAAGTGGTGGGGAAGTACTGCCTGGTACACTTGGCATAGTAGAGGTACCGCTGGACACGCGCTTCGCCTGGCTGCAAGATGAGAGCAGGGACGCTACACACGTCAGACGAAATTGAACGCGATCCGTAAACTCCAGGAGGGAGGCGCGGCAGCCTCTACAAACGTTTTTGTCATAAATGCCTCCAGGAGATAAGTACGAGGGGCGAAGGCAGTGCCTTCGCCCCTCGTACTTAGATCTTATTCCGAAACCCAACGCCACTTGCGTGCCTAGCGCTTCGCGCTCAGGGTTTTCGGATAAGTAGTTATTGAATATTGCTCTAACGGATAGATTTCTCCCGGTTAGGATCTTCTTTCTCAAGCTCCTGGTTGCGTTCGTATGCTTCACGGACCAGGTGGGCGATCTCCTCGGGGTTGTCCGAGAGACGCAACAGGTCAAGATCTTCAGGTGAGACCTTACCATCGGGAAGCATCGTCTCGCGAATCCAATGTATCAGTCCACTCCAGTAGCGAGAGCCATAGAGGATCACGGGGAAGTTGCTGACCTTCTTCGTCTGAATGAGGGTCAATGCCTCAAAGAGCTCGTCCATCGTCCCAAAGCCACCTGGAAAGATGATAAAGGCATTAGAGTACTTGATAAACATCGTCTTGCGTACAAAAAAGTAGCGAAAGTCCAGGTCGATATCCAGGTATTGATTGGATGATTGCTCGAAGGGTAGCTCGATATTACAGCCAATGGAGGTGTTCTCGCCCTCCTGTGCTCCCTTATTGGCGGCCTCCATCACTCCCGGGCCACCACCTGTAATAATGCCGAAGCCAGCCCGTGCAAGCAAGCGCGCCGTTTCAGAGGCAGCCTTATAGACGGGATCATCGGGCCTGGTGCGCGCAGAGCCGAAGATGGCTACTGAAGGCGGGATATGTGCCAGGGCATCGAAGCCATTGATAAACTCGCTTGTAATGCGCATGACGCGCCAGGGATCGGTAATGGTGAAATCAAAATTGAGTGCGCGCTCAGTGGCATGCTCCTCCTGACGCACATGTTCGCTGGGAACTGGTTCGGTGGGTTTGACCAGTGGTTGCGTGGGGCGCCTGAGGAGTCGCTCATCCTCAGTTTCAGGGCGTCCCTTCTTCCTACGTAGCGAGCGGTAATTATCATTGCCTCTTCGTTGTTGCATTGTATTGCGGGGATACTCGCGTGTGGGTGTCTCCTGTGGATGATGGTGGTTTTGCCTGTGTATAACCTGGTCGCCATCACCATTTGAGCTATTATGTGTGTGGTGGCTATTGCCCTCATCTGCGTGCTGTGAGGAAAACTCATTGTTACTCATAAGACGTTCTCAATCTCTGGCTATCCTGTATACGTTAACTCTTCAGTTATGGGTGGGCCTATACAGTATAGCATGAAACACGTAGAAAAACGATGCTACTATATCCGGATTTCCCTGTAAGAATTGGCTTATCACCTCCTGTACACGTCAGAACAGACCTACAAACACATGCATAAGTATGGCGTAGACGGCATTTGAGTATTTCTGTTTTTTTCCATCTACCATACCTAGCATAAATCCGCTCTGTTATATATACGTTAAACGGAAACAAAAAAGTACTTTTTCGCTAGGCCTGGCGCAGCACGGCCATCCGTCTCATCGATTATAATCTATATATATATTGGCGTATTTTTTTGCGAAAGGCAGATATATGTTTTATGTACCACAACTGGCACTGCTCATGGGGGTATGGGCGATTGCAGTCATTAGTCCCGGGCCCGACTTTGTCGCGACTGTGCACTCGGCGGTATCGCGCTCACGGCGCGAGGGTATCCTGGTTGGCCTGGGCGTGACCAGTGGCATCGCGCTCTGGATCATCGCGAGCATGGCTGGTCTGAGCGTGCTCTTTGCCCAGGTAAGCTGGCTGGTCGATCTCTTTCGCCTGCTGGGCGCGCTCTATCTGCTCTACCTGGGCGTGCGCACCCTCTGGAGCGCCTATCGTCCTCAACTCTCGGGGGAAATGCTAGGCAACGAGCCACAATCGCCCAGGCGCGGCTCCTCCTGGCGCATTGGCTTTCTGACGAACGTGGGCAATCCCAAAGCGCTGGCCTTCTTTGGCAGCATCTTCGCCGTCCTGCTGCCCGCGCACCCTCCGCTCTGGTTTCAGTGTGTCTGCGTCCTGCTGATGCTAGGTATGGCGGCAGCCTGGTTTAGCGCCGTGGCCTGCCTCTTCTCTTTCGGCCCAGTTGCGCGCGGCTACCAGCGCTTAAAACGCTGGCTGGACCTGGTCACCGGTGGACTCTTCGTCGCGCTGGGACTACGCCTGGCCTTATCCAGATAATGGCAACCCTCCAGGCCTGAGACATGTTCAAGCCTGGAGGATACGTTTAAAGGAGCACGACATATGAGAGGCAGGCGCTAATTCGTGATAGGGGCCGCGATCTCAGGTGCCGCGTCATATTGCAGAACAACCAGGCCAACCAGGACGAGCACACAGCCAATAATCTGCGGCAGGTCCAGCAATTGCCCAAGCCAGAAATAGGCGATGATAGAGCCTGCAACCAGTTCTAGCGTGGTCACAATGCCGATCCGCGTCGCCTCCACATGCCGTAAGGCTCCCAATTCCAGTGCGAAAGGGATGGCCATTCCCGCGATGCCAACCACTGCCATCAGCAGGAGGTTCTGCCAGTTCCAGGTGGCGGCAGGAATCATCCAGGGTGGCTGGACGCAGAGCCAGAAGACGGCGGCGACGAGCGCTCCATAGGACGTCGCGGGCAGCGAGGGCACATCGCGTCCCACGCGTTTGCCCAGCAGGAGATAAGCAATAAAGGAGAGCAGCGCCAGAATCGCAAAGAGAAGGCCCAGGGGGCTCAACCCGTTCAAATTGAGGTGCCAGGCCCCAGTGAGGAGCAATAGGCCGCCCAGTGTACAGAGCAGAGCCAGCAGCACCGGCCTGGTAGGCAGTTTGCGCAGCCAGAGCGCCTCTCCCATAGCCATCCAGGCGGCGGCACTAAACTGAATAATCAGGGCCACGGCAATGGGAAGCAGGCTGATGGCCATAAAATAAGTGTAGGTGACCAGGGCCAGGGTCAGGCCAAAGGCAATGATCCAGCCCCACTGGCGGGTATACCACTTCAGGCCCTGCCGCCAGCCAACGAGCATGAGGGCCAGCAGGCAGAGTCCCCCAATAAGCATACGAAATTCGACTAGAGTCACCGGGGTAATGCCACCATCAAAGAGCAGGCGCGAGAGATTCCCGTTAAAGCCAAAGAGCAGTGAGGCGCTCGCAGCCATGGCATAGCCCATGGCCTGCCTGGATGAGCCTCCCTGCCGGGAACGTTTGATCATAGAGAGTGAGCTTTCTTTTTCTGCTAGATGTGCCACCATTGGCGATGCCACGCGAGCGCGGCGTTGAGTGCCTCTCGCGTCTCCTGTGAGAAGCTGTGCTGACACTCCTCAAGCTCGGGGGCGCCAGCGTAGAGGTCAACGATCCCCAGGTCGACGCCGAGCAAGGGTTCAAGGGCGGCGGCGGTGCAGTAGGGGACATAGGCCGAGCTATAGCCACCCGCCTGGAGCATGACCAGGCGCCCGCCGCAGACCTCTTCAGCCAGGTCGACCAGCGACTGTGAGATCGCACGAAACCCGTCCATGCTCATCATCAGCGTGGTCAGGGGATCAAGCCAGCTGGCATCTTGCCCGGCGGTGACAAGAATCAATTCTGGCTGAAACTGGTGTCCAATCGGCACGACGAGCTGCTCAAACAGCTCGCGGTAGCCTCGATCACCAGTCCCAGGTGGCAGAGGAATGTTGACGGTATAGCCCACGCCCGCGCCGCTCCCAACCTGCTCCAGGGTCCCAGAGTCTTTCGGGAACCAGTTCTGCTGGTGCATGGAGAAGAAGAGCACGCCTGGATCATCATAAAATGCCTCTTGAGTGCCATTGCCATGGTGGGCGTCCCAGTCAACGATCAGGATGCGCTTGAGTCCAAAGACATTACGTGCATAGTGGGCCGCCAGTGCCGTGTTATTAAAGACACAGAAGCCCAGGGCCTTGTTGCTTGTGGCATGATGGCAGGGAGGACGCAGCAGCCCATAGCAGTTGCGAACTATGCCATCCATGACGGCCTGTACGGCATTGAGCGCACCACCCGCCGCGTAGAGCGCAGCCTCAAAGGAGCCAGGGCTGAGCTTCGTCTCTTCATCCACTTCGCCCCAGGGACCGTGATCAGGGCCGCCCTGAGAGAAGGCATGTATCCCTTCAATATACTCTGGCGTATGAAAGGCTGTCAGTTCTTCCCGCGTGGCAGGACGCGCCGCGATGGGATGCATCTGCGCGCTTAGGCCCGAGCCATCCAGAAATTCCTTGATTCGTCGCGTAATAAACGCTGACGAAGGATGTGGTTCGGGTGAGAGCTCGAACGATCCTTCGCGCAGGTGCACAACTGATTCTGTGCCTGTATCATGCGCGAGAAAGCGTGTATCAAAAACCAGGCCACTACGCTGCGTCATAAGTTGCTTGACCTTTCCTGCGTTTGCTTTTCCTGTCCGTTGTTGTGAACCAGAATACCCAATGCATCTCTCCCCAGGTACGCTTCTACGTGTCACTAAGGAGAAGGCCTCAACGTGATATCCTTTCAGGGGAGTCCCATCTATTTGAGAGAGGCTTAAGACATAGAAACAACGCAAAATATATAGGCATATTTTGTAGATCTAGAGCGTCTTTCTTAGTAAAGCACATTTGGGAGGCACGCTTCCGAACTTCCCAACGGCCGAACGGCCGAACAGTCTAAAAATTACCATGCTGCCGACAATAACGCAAACATCCCAGAAGCGCTCTTTAGCGTGTACATCAGTCTGGAACTGGTGTATAATGCGATTGCACCTTGGCCAGACAATATGGTAAGCGGAGCAGGCAAACTTTTGGGGACCACGCCTACCTCTAAGTGCTTACAAGGCAGGTACTGTTCGGCAGACATCGGGGGAGACTATTTGTTATGATAGAAACAGTTCCATCAGGTTCCATACTCCACGGACGGTACCGTATTGAGCGCGTTCTGGGGAGTGGTGGTTTCGGACATGTCTACCTGGGAACCAATATTACCAACACCAATCTCTGTGCGGTCAAAGAATATCTGGTTACTGGCGCGAGTGGACAGGAACAGTTGCGCCATGAAGCCGCCGTGCTCAGCCAGCTGCATCATCCCAATCTGCCTGCCTTCCTGGACGCCTTTATGGAGCGCGGACGCTACTATATCGTCCTCAACTACATTGAAGGAAGCGATTTAACCGACCTGGTCCGCCTGACGCGTCAGCGCGGCGAGGTGATCCCTATCGCACGTGTTACTGGTTGGCTGCTTGCCATCTGTGACGCGGTACATTTTCTCCATAACCAGCGTCCGCCGATCATCCATCGCGATATCAAGCCTGATAATATTCGCATTATGCCCGATGGGACGGCGATCCTGGTCGACCTGGGCAACGCCAAGGCCTCCGCTGACGGAGCGCGCACGCTCTTCTTTATTCGCCACCAGGGTACGCCCGGCTATGCGCCACCAGAACAATATCCAGGCGGTACAGGCACTGATGTCCGCTCCGACACCTACGCCCTGGGGGGCACGCTCTTCTTCGCGCTGACAACGCATGAGCCACCCAGCGTCTCTATTCGCAACCAGTCGATCCAGCAGGGGCGTCCTGATCTCCCTTCGCTGCAAGAGGTTCTGGCCAATAATCCACCTGAAGAGAGCGCTGAAGCGCAGGCCGCGCGCCAGTTTCGCCTGGGCGTCTCCCAACCGGGCAAGCCCGCCCCCCGCCACTCGCGGCATGTGGCGCAACTTGGCGCCCTCCCCCGCAACTGCTCCAGCAGTTGAATCGGGTGATTCAACGCGCCATGGCGATGCGCCCCAAGGATCGCTATCAGTCGGTTGCGGAGTTCGCGCATGACCTGCAAATGGTGATGTCTCACCTGCCAACGCCGCCTCCCATGCCCGTGAAGCAGGCAACTCCGAATCCACATACCACCCAGCCTGACCTGGATGACGTCTATGATCAGATGGTGGCTGATGGCCGTATTCCAGCCGCCCCGGATCAGGCGGGACCAGCATCCACGCCACAGCCACAGACACAGTCTCGCTCCTGCACCCACTGCGGTAGTCTGCTACCTACAGGCGCGGCAACCTGTCCCAACTGTGGAGCATCGGTTATCCCAGCCCAGACCAGTAGGGCCAACGTCAACTCCGTGAGTACCGCCCAGGCGAGGCAGCAAGCAGGGGGGCAAGGTTCCTTTGCGCCCAATAATACGATGCTCAAGCAGGCCGTCTCGAATCCATCTCTGCCACCGATTGCGCAGACGCCCGCACCTGCCAGCACAGAGACGCCCAGACCCGCGCCCGCACAGCAGGGAGTCTATGCCCCACAGCAGCAACAGCAGAGTATGGCGCCACAGACGCGCCCACAACCACACCCTCAAGTGCCCCAGCGTCTAGCTGCTCCCCCTGTCCAGGGGCCACCACCTGCCGCAACAGGCTCCAACGAGCCACAACTGAACCTGCGCATTCTCTTGCCTGTCTTGCTTGGCGCGCTCATCCTGCTCGCCCTCATTACCGTCTTTGTCATAAGCAATACCCACCACTAGACAGCATATATTTTTAGATACAGCGTGCAAGATGGGGACGAAACGTCATGCGCCGCTGACGGACGCGGCGCATGACGTTTCGTCCCCATCTTTAAATCTTTTATGCCCACATTTCCTGGAGTGCCGGGCGGATGCGGTTGAGCCAGGCGGGTAGGGAATTGGCCCACTCCAGGCGCTCCATCAGGCCTTCAACCCGCGTGTCGCTGAACTCCTCCTGCACGAAGAAGAGATCCTCCAGCGGCCCATTGATCGTCACGATAGGCGCGACAATCGTCAGCGCGTCCGCTAAGAGGGCAGCCTCGCCCTTCACAGGCGGGAAGACCTCGCCGTAGGCCTCAAGAAACTGGCGGGCGCGCTCCGGATCAAAGCCGCGCTTCACCAGGGGTGGCGTCAGGGTCTCTCCTGGATGCCAGGAGAGGGCGCAGAAGTAGAACAGGGCGTAGGCGACCTCGAAGATGCGCTTCTCCCAGCGCGAGGCCTCCAAACCCATGACAGAGGTAACCCCCTGTGGATCGAAACGCAGGTTGAGCGCGTGATAGTCACCGTGAATATGGAACTCGGGCAGATCCTTGCCTGCGCCAATCGCCATCATCGAGGCGGGCAGAATCTTCTCCCACTGCTCCGCCCAGGTGGTCAGCGCCATGGCGATAGCCTGGTTATCGTATGTGTCCGCACGCTCACGTGCCAGTCCCAGCCAGTTCTGGACCATCGCGCCAATATGCGCCTCCGCTGGCCAGCGATACTGCGCTCCCGGATACCGGCTGGATGCCTGGTGTAAGCGTCCCAGCATGGCAGCCGCGGACCCGCACCATTGAAAGCTGCGTGGATTGAGCGTGCTAAAGAGCTCGCCTTCAGGCCACTCCTGTAGCTCAAAGCAATCCTCGCCTACGGCAACAAAGGGCGCCCCCTCTGGCGTCTGGTGCAGCGCGGGCAAGGGAATGCCCTGCTCACGCAGGTAACGCTGAAAGGCGTAGCGGTGCCCTTCATCCTGTCCCATCGGACTCTCGGGGCGCTCGCGTAATATGTAGCGCCTTCCTTCGATTCCGACCAGCAGGCCCAGGCTTGTGTCGTTGGAGAACTCGGCTGGGCCGAGGTTTTCCCATGTATGAATGCCAAAGGCCTGCATGACGCCCTGTACGTCAAGCAGGTCCTCGGCAGTGTTCTGCGTTCTCTCTTGCTCTTCCATTGTTGTTTGTGGTCTCTAGATTTCTGTGGGCAAGTCGGCGCGACTGCCCCATTCGTTCCAGGAGCCGTCGTAGTTGGTCAGCCGTGGATAGCCAAGCATCGCCAGGCTAAACAGGACCGTGGTGGCCGCTACCCCGCCATTGCAATAAGCAACGACGTGCTGCTCCGGCACCACGCCAGCCGAGGTAAAGATCTGCTGTAGCTCCTCGTTGCTGCGGAACGTCCCTGTTTGCGGATCGATGAGCTCCTCGCGGGGTAGGCTGAGCGCTCCTGGAATATGTCCAGCCCGTCCCTCGCCACGTCTCACCTGGCCGCTATACTGACCCGTATCGCGTGCGTCAACCAGGGTCATCCCCTGCTGTCCAAGCATCGCGAGCAACTCTTGCGCCGTCGCACGCAATTGCGGCTGCGTCACGGGGGTAAAACTCGTTGGCTCATAGGTGTGGACCGTTGAGGTAAGTGGGCGCTGCTCGCGTTTCCACTTGGGAAGGCCACCATTGAGCACCACGACCTGGGTGTGACCATAGTAGTTCAACGCCCACCACAGGCGGGTCGCAAACTGCGAGGCCGGGTGCGCATCATAGGCAACTACCAGGTGTTGATCCCCGATCCCCAGGCGCCCCAGCACCTCGGCGAAGCGCTCTGCCGGGGCCACTTGAGCCTCTACCGCGTCATCCGGGTCAACGATGTCGCTACTCCAATCAATATACACCGCGCCCGGAATATGCTCCTGCTCATACTCATCGCGCGCGCCGACATAGTGCGCGTCCTGAACCTTTGTCCCATCAGGGCCCTCGCGCTCAATGTTGCGGACATAGCCGCGCATATCGACGATGCGCAGATGCGGATCATGCAGATGCTCTGCCAGCCAGTCCGTCTCGACCAGAAAATTATGACGCTGTGTCTCCGTCTTCAGGCTCTCCTGCTGCAACGATTTTTTCTTCCTCTCTATGAGAACAACCTGGCGGCCTCTGGATTATCGGTACTCACAAAATGCGCGGGTGCTCCCAGCACAGTAGTTGGCTTGATTTCCAGAATGCGCATCGAACCATTGGGCGTCTGTGTTGTCACATGGCGCTGGATGACCAGGCCCAGGGGACGAGCCAGGACCAGGGCGGCCGTCGAGGCCAGAATGGCGTTGTTGGCCGTACTATAGGGACGGCGCATCTTGGAAACCACCATCGCCGAAAGGCCCGTCAGCATACCCGCGACCGCCAGATTGGTACCACAGCGCTCATGCACCGCCAATTCGGGCTGGGTGGTGCGCAAGAGCTGGAGGGCCTCCTGGGCGGCGGGTAGGATGGCCTCGGTGGGGAGGTCACCAAAAACAAAGAAACCGGCGGCAAAGGAGATGCCAGAGAGACGCACTTCAGGAAACTTACGAGACAGTAAGACAATCGTGGCATGTTCAAGCGCGTGATTCTGACGCACAGCGGGACCCAACGTCAATTGTTGCGCAACTTGAATCAGTGGATTGATCGACGTCATCATATCTTCCTTCCTGCTTATGGCAGCAAACTACGGCCCATATGTTATATTAAACACCACGCCTTCATCCCCAAAATGGATGACATCTCCATCATTTAAGACCACCGGCTGTTGAATCCGTATGTTATTAACCGTGGTGCCATTGACGCTGTTGAGATCGGCCAGGAACCAGCGTCCCTCGGCGAACCAGAGGCGTGCGTGATGGCGTGAGACCGTGCGCCCCGAGATGACCAGGTCGCAGCCATTGGTGCGCCCAATCTTGGTCACATCCTGGTGGAAACGATAGGCACGCCCAGCCAGGGGACCGCTTTGGAGCGTCAAGCGTGCCAGCACTGGCCGCCCGCTCGCATCTGTATAGCGATCCATAATAGCGCGCTTATTCGTCAGGTCGTCACCACACGTCGTACAGAAGAGGCGCGCCGCGGGATTCTGCGCGCCACAGCGGAAACACGTCACCGTCTGGGCTGGCATATTCGCGGCAGGCGTAGAGGCCAGCTGTCCCGAGTTCGGCGTCTGCACGAAGCTTTGATCTGGCGAGGACATGGGGCCAGAGAGCCGCCGGGAACGAGAGAGCGACAGGTTTGAGGACGCCATAGTGCTGGTCAGCGCGGAGATAAAGTCATCCGCCGACTGATAGCGATCACTGGGCGACTTGGCACACATCTTCTGGATGACCTGAATGATCCCGGGAGGTACATTCTCGGCCTGCAAACGCTCGATGGGCAGAGGATCATTCACATGCTTGAGCGTGATTGAGAGCGGGTTCTCCGCCGAAAATGGGACCTTCCCGGTCAGGCAGTGAAAGAAGACGACGCCCAGCGAGTAGATATCGCTCCGGCGATCAACGGCCTGGCCCGTTCCCTGCTCAGGCGACATATATTGCGGGGTACCAATGCCTGTCCCCACGCGAGTCAAGTTGGTCGTGCCTTCGAGAATCTTGGCGATGCCAAAGTCGGAGAGCAGGAGGTGTCCATCCTTGCGCAGGAGCATATTGGCTGGCTTGACATCGCGGTGAATAATCCCATTGCGATGCGCGCAGTCGAGGCCCTCAGCAGCCTGAATCATAAAATCCGCAGCCTCAGCCACAGGTATGGGACCCTTGAGGCGGTCCTTGAGCGTACCGCTTTCTACGTACTCCATGACGATGAAAGTGATGTTCTCAAGCTCGCCAAAGTCATGAATCTGCACGATGTTAGGATGCGCCAGTTTCGCCACCGAGCGTGCCTCCTGCACAAAGCGCTTGACAAAGATCGGGTCGCGCGCGTGATAGGCGGGCAAGACCTTGATGGCTACATAGCGATCCAGGGTGGACTGATATGCCTTGAAGACTGCCGCCATTCCGCCAGCACCGATGCGCTCTACAATGCGGAATTGGCCTAGTGTCTTTCCAATGAGTGCTCCCGCATCTTCGTTACGACCAGCAGGCTGGCGTGGAGACATATTCTCTGGTTGCATACCCCTGACAACTCCGTTATCCGAAACTTGATGCCTGGTGTGGGTTCCCACTACGCCAGAAAGATCAGCGCATAAGAACCTGGCATCCCTCGACAGAAAACGCCCATTGTGTTTTCTCTCTTGAAACAGTCTTTCGCTCGTTTTGAAGCGTTCCTGTTTCTCCTTGATTATACAGATAGAAACGTACTCTGTCGAGAGAAATCCAACAAAACTTACCCTTCCAACAGAAGTGCTTCTGGGTCTTCCACCAATTCCTTTACTTTCACCAGGAAGCGCACCGCTTCACTTCCATCGACGATACGATGGTCATAGGAGAGCGCGACATACATCATGGGGCGAATAACCACCTGCCCATCGATGGCAACGGGGCGCTGCTCAATCTTGTGCATGCCCAGGATGCCTACCTGTGGCCCATTGAGGATAGGTGTAGAGAGCATCGAGCCGAAAGTTCCACCATTGGTAATCGTAAACGTGCCGCCTTGTAGTTCCGCCAGCGAAAGCGTATTCGTGCGGGCACGCTTAGCCAGGTCCCCGATCTCCCGCTCAATGGCGGCGAAGGACTTGCGGTCCGCGTCACGAACCACGGGCACTACCAGGCCCTCTTCCGCGCCTACCGCGATCCCAATATCATAATAGTGCTTGAGCACCATTTCATTGCCCTGAATCTCGGCATTGAGGCGAGGGAAGGCTTTGAGCGCGCCCACGACGGCCTTGGTAAAGAAGGACATAAAGCCAAGCGAGACATTATGGCGCTCCTTAAAGGCCTCCTTGCGGCGGCTACGCACATCCATGACTGCACTCATGTCGATCTCATTGAAGGTGGTCAGCATGGCCGCCGTATGTTGGGCCTCGACCAGGCGCTGGGCAATGGTCTGACGACGGCGCGACATGCGCACGCGCTCCTCACGACGTGAGGCATCCGCTGCGGGCTGTGCCGGAGGTAACACAGGCTGTACCGCCTGCGAGGGAGCCGCGGGTGTCGTCTGTGGGGATACCGCTGTCGTGGCTGGAACGGCCTGGCTGGAGCTCTCCTCCAGGTAGCTCATGACATCTTCTTTGGTAACCCGGCCATGCGGGCTACTGCCCCTGACCTGGGAAATATCGACGTTATGCTCGGCGGCGATCCGGCGGGCCAGTGGCGATGGTGGGCGCTGCGATTCCCCGGCGGATGTTAAAGGCTGCGAGGTCGTGCGCTTGATCTCTTCGCTTTGTGGCGCGGGAGCCGTGGCAATGGCACCATTGCTGCTCCCCTTACCACTGACCTGGGCCTCCTGTCCAAGGAACGCGATCACTTCACCCACCTGGACGGTCTCACCCTCGCGCTTGAGAATTTTATGAATCACGCCATCTTGCTCGGCGTTGACTTCGACATTGACTTTATCAGTCTCTAGCTCGGCCAATGTTTCACCCTGGTGGACAGCATCGCCCTCTTTCTTGAGCCAGGTTGCGATGGTGGCATCGACAATCGACTCTCCCAGGATTGGCACACGAATCTCATCGGACATGTTTCCCTCCGGTCTCTTTTTGTGATACTGATACGCCCGCGGCTTCTTTAATGATCTGCTCTTGTTCGGCAGCATGGATGTCCCAGAAACCGGCAGCCGGGCTTGAGCGCTCGGGGCGCGCGATCACGCGTAGCGTGGCCTTGCCTCCCAACAACTGTTGTATACGCGGAGCAATGTATTCCCAGGCCCCCATGTTGCGCGGTTCTTCTTGCACCCAGATGAACTCGCTGGCATTGGTATACCCCTCAAGGACTCGCTTCAATGAGCGCTTGGGGAAGGGATACAGCAGCTCTACACGCACAATCGCGGTGTCTTCATTATGCATACGACTCTCGTGTGAAAGCAAGTCAATCGCGATCTTGCCACTACAGAAGACAACCCGGCGCACAGCTTTGGGATCCTGACTGGCGCGTGGATCATTGATGACCGATTGGAACGACCCCTCAACCAGGTCGCTTAAGCGCGATGAGGCAAGGGGATGACGCAAGAGACTCTTCGGCGTCATGATGATCAGCGGACGCGGATAGCTTGGGAGGAGATAGGCCTGCAAGCGTAAGAGGTGGAAGTACTGCGCCGCCGTCGAGCAATTGGCGATACGCCAGTTATCCTCGGCAGCCAGGTGCAGGTACCGCTCCAGGCGTGCGCTCGAGTGCTCTGGCCCATTTCCCTCATAGCCATGCGGCAAGAGCATCACCACGGAGGAGTCCTGGCGCCATTTCGCACGCCCCGAGGCCAGAAACTGATCTATAATGACCTGGGCAACATTGGCGAAGTCGCCATACTGCGCCTCCCACAGGACCAGCGAATCGGGCGCCTGCACACTATACCCATACTCAAAGCCCAGGGGCGCGGTCTCGCTCAGAGGGCTATTATACACCGTAAACGAGGAGCGAGCCTCGGGAAATTTCTGTAGCGGAAGGAAGGTCATGTGGCCCTCCCTACTATGCAGGACGGCATGGCGATGATTAAAGGTGCCACGCTCGCTGTCCTGGCCGGTCAGGCGAATCGGCGTTCCACTTGCCAGGATGGTCGCGAAGGCCAGCGCCTCGGCATGGCCCCAGTCGATGCCACCTTCTGGTCCAAGCGCATTGGCACGGCGCTGCATCACGCGCTCCAGCTTAGGATGCGGATGAAAACTCTTTGGCCAGTTTAGGAGCTCCTCGTTATAGCGTTGCAGCACCTCAGCGGTAACGGGGGGGACCGAGAAATCGATGGGATAGTGGGCCATATCGCCTTGATCGACGACACGCTCAACTTTAATCGCCCCGCTATCGGCTTCGCGCTTCGCCTGCTCTAGCTCATGAATGGCCTCATCCCAAATCTGCTGCGCCTCATCCTGCGTCAGGATCTGGCGCTCGACCAGACGTTGTGCAAACAGCTCGCGCGCAGTCGGATGACTGCGAATAATTTCATACATCTGTGGCTGGGTAAAGGCTGGCTCATCGCCCTCATTGTGTCCCCAACGCCGATAGCCCACCAGGTCGACCAGCACATCCTTATGGAAGCGGTCGCGATAGGCGTGGGCAATGCGTACAGCAGTCAAGCAGGCATAGGGATCATCCGCGTTGACATGAATAATAGGGATGCCAAAGCCCTTGGCCACGTCACTGGCGAAATGAGTTGAGCGCGAGGAATCGGGATCGGTGGTAAAGCCAAGCTGGTTGTTCACAATGATATGGATCGAGCCACCAACCCAGTAGCCGCGCAGGTGCCACATATTTAGCGTCTCGGAGACCACGCCCTCTCCGGGGAAGGCCGCGTCACCATGAATCTGAATGGCCAGCGTGTGGTCGACATCGAGCAGTGGTGAGCCAGAAACGGTGCGAATCTCTTGTGAGGCGCGTGCCATACCGCTTACCACCGGATTGACGAATTCCAGGTGGCTAGGATTGGGAGCCAGGATGACCTTTAGATCAACTGATGCCCCTTCATCCAGGACGTGTTCCGCCCCCAGGTGATACTTCACGTCACCCGTCCACCCATACCCAAAGCTATCGGTAAGGGGCGTACCTTCTTCGTGACGCGCATGGGTAAACTCGGAGAAGATGCTTGCATATGGCTTGTTAAGCACATGCGCCATCACGTTCAGGCGGCCACGGTGGGCCATCCCAATCATTACATTCTTGGTTTCGGAATCAATCGCGGCAGAGATAATCTCATCCAACATCGGCACCAGGATATCGGTGCCCTCAATGGAGAAGCGTTTCTGTGCGGTAAATGCCTGGTGCAAGTAGCGCTCGAAGGCTTCTACCTGCGTCATCCGTTTGAGCAGCCTGCGCGCATCCGCGCCCGAGGGTTCGCGATGGTAGAGATGCAGGCCCACCGCATCGCGCAACCAGCCACGCTCGTCAGGGCTTTTTACCTGGTCGAACTCGTAACTAATTGATCCTGAATACATCGCCCGCAGAGCATTGATCGCCTCTAATGCATTGGCGGCTCCCTCCGCGGAGTGACCGCCAATGATGTCTGGTGGCAATTGCGCCAGGTCATATTCGCTTAACCCATAGGTCTCGAGCATCAAAGCAGGATCTCCTGGCGGCTCATTCCCTAATGGGTCAAGGTGTGCCCCTAGATGCCCGCGCTCACGGATCGCGTGCGCCAGGTTATTGGCGGCCACAATATGAGCCACATTTCTGCCTTGATCTTGAGGAGCGGGAGCACGTGTTTCCACGGGTGCGGTCGTCACAGGCTGCTCAGTAGAAGACCAGGAATCAAAAATGGCCCGTGTGGCCTCATCTATTGCTGCTGGATTCTGTTGATAACGTTCATATAATTCAAGGACATATCCAGCATTTGGTCCAAAAAACGTTTCCAGGTCGTGCATGGAAGTTCCCTTTTCATTGACACAACGAACCAGGCTGCGTGCCTCTTTGTACTGCGTCTCGTCGTTGAGTGGGTTCCTTGTGTCTGAGTTTTCTGCTATTGTTTTTCTACCATCCCCTATGGTATCATAGCTTTACAATACTTCAAAGTATTTGAGATTAGTTCTCCTTGTGCTATAGTCTGGTCTTAGTCTCGCAAAAATGGGATGACTAAAAACAGTAAAACCCCGAATATATCCGGGGCGAGTCGCCGCAACGAAGGAAAGTACGATGGCTCGTTACTCTTTCTACGAATGAGCACACCGCATCGTCACTTTTTCTCCCTATTTACTGGTAATAAGCCACTTTTCTGGCGGTATTCCTACCAGGATGACTCATGCAAGGGGATGTGCTACCCTCAAGTGGATATACTATCACTATTCTAGCTCCCCTTTTCGCATTCTCTTCCATTCTTCCACACTGGTTTTTAAGCACTTTTACAGCCCTCCAAATTGCCTATATGTTACACAAAATTCCATAGAATACAATGTTATTTGCCGTCAAAACTGCCGTCATTTTTCTACATTGCTTATCACGTCTATATTGTCTCTCCAAGCGGGTTTATTAAATCTGCCTTGTGCTTTATTGGTGTGAGATCTGGGCTCATCCGCGATTCACCCGACATTTTGGTGATGAGACTGAAAAGCATGGGCAGCCGGACAAACAAAGCCCAAAAGCTGCGTTCAACGAAGCAGAGGTCAGCCACAGTGAGGTTCATGCGGCATGTTTTAACATGCTTTGCTGCTCAGATATTCCTCTCATCACCAAACCTGATGGAGTTCCAAGATATGTGTCAGTCTTCAGCTAAATGCTCTTCAGTTGGTGAGAGTACATCTTCCACGGGCTTAGAAGCTTGAAGCGGAGGAGTGCTAGACAAATCATACTCATCTGCATTGATTGTTCCATCAAGGTCGCAGATTTGTTGGATCACCGGAAAAAGAGTTTTTTGATAGATCATGGTCAACTGATTGAAAGAGCCGACTGTACCATTGAGTTGTCCGTAAAGTTTGCGCCATTGTATGATGAATGCCTTGAGTTGTTGTTGCAATGTATGGCTGTACTCAACGAGCGATTGGACATTGCGAGCTCGATTTTCCTGCTGCCAGCCATAAGCCATTGCTTTGAGCAAGGCTACGAGTGTGACTGGCGAGGCGAGGAGGACATGCTTCTGCATAGCCGTGTCTAGCAGAAGGGGATCGTGTTCTACAGCGGCTCTAAACATGCCTTCGTTGGGAATCAAAAGCACAACCCATTCGGGCGATGGCTCAAAGTGCCGCCAGTATTCTCTGTTTGCCAGTTGAGTCACATGACCTCTGACACGTATCGCATATTGCCGCATGTGCGTTGCTCGTGTTGCATCATCTAGACTTGCATGAGCCTGGATGTAGCTATCAATGGGAGATTTAGCATCGACGACAATGGTGCGTCCATTCGAGAGCCTGACAAGCAAATCGGGCCGCTGGCCACCCTTTGCTCCAGATAAAGTGACTTGTGGCTCAAAATCGCAGTAGGGAAGCATCCCTGCCAGTTCGACAATACGTCGTAACTGCATCTCTCCCCACTGGCCTTGAACATGTGTGGCAGTCAAAGCCCGGCGCATTGCCGTCGTTTCCTGTCGAGCTTCAGCAAGGGCCCGATGCATTGCCTCTATATCCTTTCGAGACTTAACGAGCGTGGTTTGCAAATAGATAAGGAATCCAATAATAACTGCAAAGCAGATAAAAATAGCAGTAAAAAGAAAAATAGTACTGTTTTCCATAACCCCTTGCTCCTCCTCCTTCTCTTTTCATGAATGCGTCGCACATCCTGCCTACTGCTCATGGCTTGTTCCATGTAATTTGACTCATAACTTGGTTCTCCCGCAGGCTCGATGATGTGAGTAATCAAAAACCAGCGAGCGATGTGAGCAATGGGCTTCGTATGCAGAGCCATATCATTGCCATCATATCTGCGGTTCTCTGAATCATCGAGCCTGCGGGAGAACCATTTTATGGTCTTTCAGACACAGGTTCAGGGATAGGGCAACCAAACCAATCTATCATCTTTAAACCTTTCTCTATGAGATGTGATATGGCCACCAGGAGTTAGCCCACTCTCTATTCTCTTGCATGATCTCCTTGTAGATTTCCACCCATCTATCTTCGTTGTCGCATAGCTGCATCGGCTGTTCGGCATTGATGCGTTCCCATATGGCTTCGCCCTCCTTTGACTCTTCAGGAGTGGCTGGACGAAAATTTGCTATTGCTTTGGCGGAGTTGCATTCTTTACAAAGCGCCTGGAGATTGCTGGGGTTGGATGAGGAACCATTGATATGATCGATATCTGTGGCAGGCTTTCCACAGAGGCGACAGGTATGGTTGTCTCGTATAAAGATGGTCTCTCGTTGCTTAGGAGAGAGCTTGCGATCCTTTTCGGGATAGCCACCACCCAAGATCAATGCAATGCGTATCTCAATGGCTTGGCGTACCAGCGGATCGTTATAGCGACCATCTTTTATGGTCGCCCGCGCGTAGCGAATCGTGTTTGCCGTCTGCTTGCATTTCTCGCTGCAGAACAAGGCCCCGCGTAGTGCTTGTTGAAGCGGGAGTTGGGTATAGCAGTTCTGGCAATACCCAACCTCATACTCTGGCTCAACATCTTCGTTCCACGGGCCATTACCGTTTTCATCCCCGTATGCATACCAATGCTCTGTCGGGCTCATATCACTCATGTCGTTCTCTGCCTCTCTTTATCTCACTACCTACACACAGTAGGCAGTGAGCACCTGACCGTAGACAGTAGTTTGATCGCCACCCAGAAGCAAACACCGACCATGGATGTAACCGTTAGATGTCCAATAAGTAGGCCCAGTGGCCGGGGTAAGTTGCGCGTTTATCCCATCCTGCTGCACCTCATTGTAGGTTTGTTGTGCAATTTGTGGCGTTGCATATACCCAAATCCCCAAGTTACCAGGAGAACAGTAGCCAGTGCAACCCGAGTCATCTGTAAATGTGATCGAGCTGGTTGATGGATAAGTCGTCTGATACTGGTCTTGGCTCCAGCTCCAGATAGTTTGATTGCGCTGTACGAACTTTGGGTGAATCCCGGCATTATTTAAGTCGTGCAAGATATCATCAGCCGTATAATCGGTCTTGACAGTAGGAGTAGGGGTTATAGGGGGTTGCTGAGTAACTTGAGAAGGGGCTGTGGTTGCTACTGATGGAGGTACAGGTGCCGCTCCCTGAGGATAGTGCAACACTCCAGAGAAAGATGCAACCATAAATCCGATAGAACCGAGGATACAAAGGGATGCAATAGTAGCGTATATCCAGAAACGCTGATGCTTCTTGCCTACCGAGTAGGGATCATAGGGGTTGTCGACCCATACAGCCGGTGGCGGCGGCGGAAGTGGTATTTGGTACGACGTCTGCTCATGTCCTGGCGGTATGGGAGGTACTTCTTTCGTTGGGTCCATAGCTCACACCTCGACACTCTAAAAAGGTGGCTCGCCATAGCGAAGCCTATAAAAAAGATTGATGATAAAATCTCAAGCTTTTTGCACCAGGCTCTTCTTCACTATTTGCCCATGGAAGAAAGTTTCATAGGCTGCCTCATTGTCCGAGCGATGATTATTCTCCAGGTAGCGTCTAGATCGTCAGGCGTGGCTCTCCTCACACCCTAGATGAAGACTCATCTTGGAACTTCCCCTTACACTTATCATCTGCCGTTTACAAGCTCTTCCAGACCTAGCTCGCTCTTTTACTATCGTAGTCCATCTTAAAGAGGGTATCACAGAGCCAGGTGTGAAAATCAGGATCATCTGTGAACTTACGATAAAGCTCTATATGATCCTCCATAATCTCCTGAAACTTGTTTACCATCTTTTTTTCGTGGGTGATGCGCGCGTTCTGCCGATCAGAACCATTCTTGGCATTTTGATACTCCTGATCCTGGCTGATTTCATGCGGTATCTCCTCAAAGAGGAGCCGACGAATCCGGTCATCATCCGTCCAGTTGGTGCTATAACGTTGATTAAATTCATTAAGAATGTTACTCAATATGTCTATCTCTGACTCATATTGCCCTACGCGTGTAATTGTAGGAGTTGGCTCCAGTTCACCTCCTCCTATTAATTGGATCCGTCGTACTGTATCTTGCTGCTCGACCCGGTAACTATCGATATCTACACTTTCAAGAACACCCTTTGCCAGGTCTTCATCCTGGGGCGCGGGCAGCTTGGGGAGGAGAAGCTTCAAAAGGGTTTTCAGGCTCTCCCAGTATGGATTACTGAAATCTTGAATGATCACTAGGAACTGGTACATACGCACAAAGGACTTGGCTCTGGCCTTGAAATCAATCTGTTGGTCAGTATCAAGATCATTCTTGTACACTTCGGCACAGGCATCGAGAATGGGGTCCAGAGTATCGCGGGCCGCGCCATTGATGAAGCGCTCCATTAAGTTTTCTACCTGTTCCCGCGTGTAGACCTGAAATGCATCCAGGGCATCTTGTAGATCATTCAACCGGTTGAGGTCTGTCTCTTCACTCAAAATGGTTGTCTTATAATATAGCTCAAAGGCTTCGCGGATCTGGTCGGCCGTGTTGACAAAATCAAGCACAAAGGTGTCCTGCTTCCAGGGTTTATAGCAACGATTGAGGCGGGAGAGCGTCTGTACCGCCTTGACATCATCCAGCCGCTTGTCGACGTACATAGTGTGCAGGAGCGGCTGATCAAATCCAGTCTGAAACTTTTCCGCGACGATCAGGAAGCGATACTCATCCTTGTCAAATTCGTCGGGAATGCTGGCACTGGGGAAGCCATTCATGCTCTCTTCGCTATAGGGCAGATCCCCGATTTTCTTCTCTCCGGTAAAAGCCACCAGGGCTTTGTAGGGGGCTTTGACCTCCCGCAGGTACTCATCAAAGGCCTGTTTATAGCGGATCGCGCTCACAATGGAGCTAGTTACGACCATAGCCTTGGCTTTGCCATCGATCTTGCGCCTGGCGACGACTTCGTCCTGGAAATGGGTGATCATGACCCTGGTTTTCTGGGCGATGGCCTCGGGATGCTGCTCTACATATCTATGGAGCTTTTTCTGCGCCTGGCGCGTATCGAAGCGTGGATCGTCTTCAATGGTTTTGTAGAGCTTATAGTAGCAGTTGTAGGTTGTGTAGTTTTGCAGCACATCGAGGATAAATTCTTCTTCGATGGCCTGCTTCATCGTATACTCATGATAGGGGTAAAACTTACCGTTCTCGGGATTACGCCGCCCAAAGGTTTCCAGGGTTTTCTTCTTGGGGGTCGCGGTGAAGGCGAAGTAGCTGGCGTTTGTCAGCAGCTTCTGCTCAGCGATGATGCGGTTAATTTTATCTTCAAGGCTCTCTTCATCCTCGGTATCCTCACCCTTGCCCAGAGCGACATTCATCTTCGCCGCCGCCTGCCCGCTCTGGCTAGAGTGGGCTTCGTCGATGATAATGCCGAAGCGCTTATCGCCCATATCTTTGATGCCATTGATGATGAAGGGAAATTTCTGGATGGTGGTAATGATAATTTTCTTGCCATCGCGCAAGGCTTTGAGCAGTTGCTGGCTCCCCTCCGTAATGGCCTCGACAACACCCGCTACATTCGCGAACTGCTTGATGTTATCACGAATCTGCTTATCCAGTACACGGCGATCAGTGACGACAATGATCGAATCAAAGATGCGGTTCATACCCGTCTCCGCGTCGGTCAGCTCCACGAGCTGGTGCGCCAGCCAGGCGATAGAGTTGCTCTTCCCCGAGCCTGCCGAGTGTTGCACCAGGTAGCGACGCCCCGCACCATGCTGCTGTGCATCGGCGAGCAGGCAACGTACCAGGTCTAGCTGGTGATGACGGGGGAAAATTACCTTTCGCTCAACCTTGCGCTGGCGTCCCGTATCCTGGGCAAACTTTTCGATGATCTGGCTCAGGCTCGTACGGGTGAGGATACGCTTCCAGAGATAGTCCGTCTTGATACCATCCTCATTGAGAGGATTCCCGGCCCCCTCGTCATGTCCCTGGTTAAAAGGGAGAAACTCAGTCTCGGGGCCACGCAGGTGAGTGGTCATGTATACCAGGTTATCATCCACGGCGAAGTGGATCAGGCAGCGCCCGAGCGCGAAGAGCGGCTCCCTGGGATCGCGGTCATTCTGGTACTGCCGGATGGCATCTTTAACGTTCTGCTTGGTTAGCTGATTCTTTAGCTCAAACGTGGCGACAGGCAGACCATTAATAAAGATGGCCATATCCAGGGCCAGCCGTCGCTGGTCACTGCTATAACGTAACTGGCGTGTGACCGAGAAGCGGTTCGCGGCATAGTCATTCTCGGCCTGGGGATTAAAGCGCGAGGCTGGCTGCTGATAATACAGCTTGAGCTCCTCGGCCCCCTCTTTGATCCCCTTACGTAAGACATCTACGACGCCCCGGTCACGGATCTGCGCGGCGAGGCGCTCCTGCACCTTCGTCTCACATTTGGCCCCATGCCGCGCTCGCAACCTATCCATAGCCAGCGGCTGCGTCGCCTGCAAAAAGGCAAAGAGCTGCTCTGTATCCAGGCAATAGGTGCGCTCATACTCCGTTGGACTCCCCTTCAGATACCCCGCCTCCTCCAATAAGCTCTGCTCGATAATGGCTTCCAGGCCTGTCTCCGAGGTATCGCTGAAGCTCATACCAGTGTTTTCTCCTCGCTTGCCCTGCGCACGTCGATCTTCCCTGTAACCACGTCAGAGATCAGCGTCGTGCGGTACTCCTTAATCAATTCGATCTCACGCTCCGCTTTTGTGATTGCATTACTAATAACGTTTGCTTGTTTATCGATAAAAGAAACTATTTCATGTTGCTCGCCTAGTGGTGGCCAAGGCATAACTATATTTGCCATTCTTGTTAAACCAAGGTCTTTGTTTGTCGCTCCACGAGTGTACAATTGTGATTGTTGGTAACAAGCATTACTATTTAATGCATGGGCCACAAAGTAAGAATCTGCAAGTTGACGTTTGATTTTGAGAACAGCGACATGAACCCAAACATTAAAGGGGATTTTTAAATCAACTACTCGTGCAATTCCTGTAGTTCCGCCTTTTGTATATAAAACATCTCCTATTTTAGGTACAACACGTTTACAAAACTCTTGATAATCTTCTGGCGAAATATATTTTGCATCTTCCAATGACCAACGATCAGTTTTGATGTTTCGTGCTGATATAAACATCACTCCACTATCTACGTAATTAGGAGAGAAATGTGGTCCATCAACAATTCTATTACAGATTAATCCGAGTTTCTTAGTTTCCCAGTGCGCCGGGATCTCCCCCAGCCACTCGACACCCGATGGCTTCATCGGCATATCCGGGTCGAGTCCACGCGTCACGGCCCGATTGATAATGGCTGCCTTCTGCTCCTTGAGTAACTGTATGAACCGCTCTTTCTTGGCGATAAAGCGGTCTATCTCAGCTAGCTTGCGGTCTAGAAAGGCAACGATGGCATTTTGTTCTTCAGGAGGGGGAACAGGAAGTTCCAGATCACCAAATTCTGCAAATCTAAAGTCAGTTGAACGTTCTCGTATACCTCTGGCAAGAGATAAAATATAACCGCTATGAGCCATAAAACGAAGAATTTGGGCGTAATAATAAGGATTTGCGCTATTAATTGGCGTACAGACCGCATATACAGGAGTTCCCTTACCATCTGAATCTGACACCCCTATTGCGCCTGCAAAAGCATCCATTGCATGGATTATTAAATCCCCCTTGCGAATACCTTGATAGCCAATCTCCAACATTGAATTGGTAAAGCCCTCTGTTCTACGATTGATACGAAGTGTTACTATACCATCGCGAAATGCCGTCACAACTTCATCGCTGTCACGGACGGGCCTTTTCATCTGCTTAAAAAGTCTTTTCCCTTTCAATAACTCCCAATGAGAAGGTATCTCTCCTAACCATGCCACATTAGAAGCTTTGTACGCAGAATATCTTTTCTCTTTCCCTCTGGTAGTTTCCTGTGTGGGTGTAGTATCCAGGACATCCATTAGTCTGCTCCCTCCACGTCTGCGACAATCTGATGAAGTAGCCCCTCTGTCTCATTCTCAAGGGCCAGGATGTCAGCAGTAATTTCTTCAAGACTGCGTAGCGGTTGGTACTTATAGAAGTACTTGGTGAAGGAGATTTCGTAGCCCTTCAAGGTCTTCTCGTGATTGATCCAGGCATCGGGAACATGAGGCTTTACTTCGCGCTCGAAGTACTCCTCAATGTCTTCTTTCAGCGGAACGTTCTCGCTATCGCGAAGCTCTGGATCAGCCTCGTAGAAGATTGCTCCATGCAACTGGCGCTCGATGACTGGCTCGGCCTCTTCATCGCGCTCGGTAAAGGCGTCACGCAGGACTTTGAGATCTCTGGACTTGAGGGGAAAAAAGTTTTGCTTGGCCTCGGTCTCCAGCATTCGACACACGGCATTCCAGTCGTGGTGGGGTTCATTCTTTAGCAGGGTCCACAATCGTTCCGCCAGGTCAACCAGGCGCGGGTCAGTTTTTGTTTTGAAGAGCATCAACTTTTCGGATGTTACGTGAGTGGTAAGGCGCAGGGGACGCTCAACTGTGACCTTCCAGTAGCCAAAGTCCTCATTGTCGAAAATTTTGCTATCCTCTGTCTCCTCACAGTTCAGGAAGAGCTCGGTTATGGCTTGAATTGTGTCAGGCGTTAACTCGCAGTTCTTCTTGCCCAGGTTCTTGCGCAGTTTGCGATAGTATTTCTCCGAGGAGGCGTCAATAAGCTGCACCTTGCCCCGGCGATGCTCGGGCTTACGATTCGAGAGCACCCAGATATAGGTCGCGATGCCCGTGTTATAGAACATGTCCAGCGGTAGGCTAATAATTGCCTCCAGCCAGTCGTTCTCCAGAATCCAGCGCCGGATATTGCTCTCGCCCTGGCCCGCGTCACCTGTAAAAAGCGCCGAACCATTATGGACAATCGCGATACGGCTCCCCAGCGGTGTCTCGTGCTTCATTTTGCTCAACATATTCACCAGGAAGAGCAACTGACCATCGCTCACACGCGGCATCAGTGAGAGCTGCTCATTAGTATTTCCCAAAGCATTAACGATATAGCGTGAATCAGTAATATACTTCTTCTTGCTATCAAATAACGCCTCCTGATCGACCTTCCAGGATTTTCCATAAGGAGGATTTGCCAGCATAAAGTCGAACTCCATGCCGCGAAAATAGTCATGGGAGAGCGTTGAACCAAACTTGATATTGGCGGGATCACGTCCCTTAATGAGCATATCCGACTGGCAGATAGCAAAGGTCTCAGGATTGACTTCCTGCCCATACAGCTCGATAACCACGCTCTTGTTCGCCTCGCCAGCCAGAAGCTTCAACTCTTCTTCGGCTTCGGTCAACATACCACCCGAGCCGCAGGCATCATCATATACCAGGTACGTCGTGCTCTTAATCTGATCCTTGATAGGCAGAAAGATCAGATTCGCCATCAGCTGGATAATATCGCGTGGTGTAAAGTGCTCACCAGCTTCTTCATTATTCTCTTCATTGAAGCGTCGAATAAGCTCTTCGAAGACATAACCCATTCCCCGGTTCGTTAGCCCCTCTTGAATAACCACGTCCCCATTCTTCACCGGCTCAGGACTCAAATTAATATCACCGGAAACAAACTTTTGAATGAGTGGATAGAGGCGGTTGCTCTCCTCTAGCGTCTGCAACTGATTGCGCAGCTTGAACTTGTCAATAATAACCTGTACATTATCGCTGAAACCATTGAGGTAGGCCTCAAAGTTTGCACGAACCTTACTCGGTTCATCAAGCAGGCGTTTGAAGGTAAAGCGTGAGGTATTATAAAACACATACTTTGAAACTGTGGTAAGCGCTGGAGCCTTCTGAGAAATACCATAAGTTTCGAGAGAATCATACTTCGCCAGGACTGCATCCTTCGTTGGTTCTAATAGACAATCCAGGCGGCGCAACACCGTCATTGGCAGAATCACATCGCGATATTTACCACGTACATACACATCGCGCAATACATCATCAGCGATGTTCCAGATGAAATTCACGATCGCATTATGAGTAACAAAGTTCATGAAATAGTCCTTTACATGAGCAAATAGAAAGGGCTAGAGCAACCTCCCCTTACACCGTTATTTTTATGAATGCAAAAGGGAAAATGGCGATCTAGACACGAGAGAGATACTGACCCCACCATATAACCCCATAGTAATCGATCTCGTGGCGATTAGTATAGCATAGATAAGGTTGAAACTCTATATTAGAACTTCTCCTGCAAAAAATGATCCACAAATACCTTCACACATGAAGAAATTGAAGTACTTATAGTAAGGGTAAGTACTCTAAGTCTCTGTTCGCCAGGCTCAAGATAGATATGTTCAGATGAGCCAGCAACTCATCATAACTTAGCTATCTAGGTGAAAGCTTGAAGCCGAGAAGATACTAAGTAAGGTCTACAAAATAGTTTACGGTCCGCAATTACTTCAGGGCTTTTAAAACATCTTTCGCCAAACTTTCTGATATCTTATTGCCTTTTTCTATTCTTGAGTGAAATATACATGATTGTCCACAATCAAACTGAACATGAATGAGCCTCGCAACATATCCTTCACGTTGAATAGGTTTCTCTAGCCTTTGAATAATTTTTCCAGAACCCAGAGCAGGATGAGCAACTAATTTGGTTTCATCAACTTTTCCTAAAAACATATTGCTCAAACTAGTTTCCCAAGCAAGTATTTTCTTGTAGGTCTCTTGGCGATCTACTGAAAGGGCCTTAGCTAATTGCCCACGCTGCTTCTTTAAAGCAATAGAATGCAACCGTTCAGCTGTTTTGCACAAGTATTCCCGATCTTGAACTCTCATCAATAGATAATCGGGTATTGCTTTGAGTCCATTGTGGGCGCCCAGCAATGCGCCCAAAAAGGTACCAACAGTATCAGTATCGCTTCCAAAAACATTTGCAGAGGCCAGAATAGCGTCTTTGGGCTGATCAGCATATTTGAGAAATAAATATATGGCAGCACAGACCGTTGCTACACCAGAACCCTTGGTTTCAGGACTTAACGCACCTATAAAAGCATAGTAGCTTTTAGGATCTGTATCTATATGTTCACCAATACTCTTGAGATAAGATATAGCTTCTTGACGATATTTATGGAATGAAGAGCGGAAAGTGGTTTCTTTATTCTCTCTTTCCCACGCAGAAATCCATTTAGCAACTGAAACATCACCAGCAACAGCTCTCCCAGCTCTCTCAATTTCACTGATGAGATATTCAACCATGACTTCCGGCTTTATCGCATCAGGCATTGTGAGAACATAATTTGTTGCCAATCCAAAGAGCATGGCTCCAATGATAGCACGTGGATGACCATGTGTGATTATGGCATTAAAAAAAGAATCTTTAATTATTTGCTCTTCATTGCCAACATTTACAAGAGTGATAGGAAGATTTCGCATTGCAGCACCATTGGCGCCAGCATTGCTATAATTAAGATCACCTTGCTTATAAAAATTATGCAGCCAATCAACGTTTCTACTAATCAAATTCCTCGCAGCTGTCTTTACTGTTCTCCCTCCTCCACGCTCATACTGAAGCCACAAGGGCAATTCCTCATAAGCAAAGAGAGCTGTTTCAAAAATTCCCACATCGTTAATACAGCGGGCCACAGCCAAAGCTAGCTGAGTATCATCAGAATATGATCCTGGTTCAATTACTTCTTCATATCCCCACCATTTTCCTCCGACTAGCTTTTGCCATTGAACAAAATCTGTCACAGGAACCGTAAAAGATGGTTTGCGACGCCCCGATGCATCTAAAAACTCCGTTGGCCATCCAAGCGCATCTCCAATAGCACTAAAGAGCATGGCTCCTTGAAATTTATCAACAGGAGGTATTTTATTGTGCTGAGGTGACTCATCAAATAAGTTTACTTGCTTCATGACATAGATCCCAATCTCTTCCTAATTATCAAATCAAATTACTTCAAAGCTATCTGCGGCCCAAAACACACCATTCAAGTAATATTCTACTGAACATTCACCTTTAGGTAATTTATTTAGTATTATGTGTGGCCAATGATACCATGATCCTGATCCTCGAATTTCACTTGCTTCAGTGATACCACCTGGAAACCAACGAACCTCTATAGTAGCATCTGCTACCAAATTTAGTAAGGTTAATATGGTTACACGACTGCTGCTACTTCTGAAATTTTTTTTCTTGTATTTAAAAGATGCGCCAGGTTTGATATCATCAATCTCTTCGTCTGTGAGCAATAATTTGTCTACATAGGAAAATTCCATTTCCGCATTCTCAGGCTCCGGCTTTTCTAAAAATAAACTTCTATCTTTAACAAATAAAGGGTGTGATAACGAACCGCAAAGATACTCAGCACATAAAAGGCTTGCTTTACTAACAAAAACAATGTTCTTTATGTATTCAAAAGGAATTTTTCTAGGCACTAGAATTTCTGCCTGAACGGGATAAACCCAACCTTCCTTATCCCAAGGTCGAGGAATTGAACGAATTGCATCAAAATCAATACAATCAAGACCTTGAAGACCTTCACCACGGTGGTAATTAGTTGTATTTGCCGCATTAGTGTGGGTAAACTCAACCCCTAACAAGGTAGCAACTTCTGGACGGATTACGAAAAAGCAAAGATGTTGTTCTTTCTTTTTCCAATAAGCCATAGGAGTATATGGTGTTAAACTTAAGGATATTTTGTCCCAGTTGCACATACGCTGATCAAGTACGTGTGATAGAGAATCCCCGCCTGGAACAGGAGGAGGCCAATTTCCCTGTACTTCTAACACTTGCTTTGAACATAATGCTTGTTTCTGACATATACCAGGTAAGTTTTCAACAGACGTAAAGTGATAAAACTCAGTTATTCCTTCCATTTCTAAGCGAGACATTATAACATCTGCATCTGGATGTAAACGAGTCATAAGGTTCCTTCCTTAATAAAATAGAATTGTAAAAGCACAAAGTAGGTTAGTACCACTTCGAAAATGGACATGCTATAGCTTGCATACATCTATGTATCAGAGTGAGAATCGTACTAAATTAGTTTTCGGGCAAATTTATCTGTAGAATTTTAAGGCGTTGTGTACAAAAATTGTGCCTCCTCTACAGATCAACGAGGAGGCACAAGATTATTAGCGGATTCAAAATCAATGATTTACTTAACGGTAGTTTTCGGGGTGGCAAATTTTGCAATTTACTTTCTCTTCTCTACCTTTATTCTTCATAGCATATCTGTATGCGTCTTGATAGGATGGCAAATTTTCTTCCCATCGCCCATTTTTAGCTAATTTTGAACGCTCTTGCGCCCAATGGCATACAGCTGTATGGATTTTCGTACCATTGGCTACATCGGTAACTACATGAAAAACCATTTGGCAATTCCTTTCGCTCAATAAAACATTAATTGTATTTAAAGTATATATTTGAGGGTATGCCTTTGGGAAGTGGGTAGGGGTATCCCCCTCGAAAAAAGAGGAATATTTAGTTATAAACAAAGGATATATAGGGGCTGTTCTGAAGAGGTAACAAACCAAACATGAAAAAAATTACTTTTTCCTTCATCCTGGTTAGATTATCCGTCTTGACCAATTTACCAGTGGCAGTAAATTGTTATGTACCCCCTCTCTGCTATATGTGTTGAAGGTAAGAAACTTTAGCTACTTACTCTTCGAATTATGTTATACTCCATAAAAGAGAAAGGAGCATGCCAGTGTCTACATATGAGGATAGGATCGCCGCCTTGGAGCGCAAAGTATTGAACTTAGAGCTGCGTCGCCTCCATAACGAACAAAACGCAGAGAGAAACATGCCAGCAGAACTAGGCCGCACTCTGCAAGAACTTAATGAGAATGGGACTATTCTTCTTGGTCTTTACACACGCCAGGCCGAAGATATCGCCACAATCAAAGAAAATTTAAGCGATATCAAAGAACACGCTGAGCGAGTTGAAAACCGCCTGGATCGACTAGAAACCAAGTTTGACGAACATACCGCCTTGCTCACCCAGATACTGGCGCGACTACCCGAAAAACCTTAGCAGCACAAGCAGCTCCTTTCATCAAGAGAAAAGTCCCTTGGATCAGAGATGGATTATGATCCAGGGGACTTTATTTTTATCTCTCTCAAGGAGAGAAATACAATGCAAGCAAAACTCAACACCAGCATATAAGACTTTATGCTAAACAGCGCAAGCTTTACTCTTTTCATCCATATACGTTTATATAAGGACAAGTTAAATACAACCGCTTTTTAAAAACTCCTTGGGCAAGAGTTGCCTATATTCGATCCACGGGGAGAAAAGAAGGGATACCTTTGGAGATGCTGCAAGATGATCAAGCAATCGTCGCACGACTAGAACAAAAGATAAGGCGAGAACTGGAAGAAATGACTGAGTATGATGAGCAAGGCCGACTCATAAAGCTCGGCCTCAGTAACAATAAGTTGACTCAATTTCCTCCTGAAATTGGTCAGCTCTCCAGCTTGCAGGTGCTCAATCTCAGTTTCAATAAGTTGACTCAGCTTCCTCCTGAAATTGGCCAGCTCTCCAACTTACAGGAACTCCATCTTGCCAGCAATGAGTTGACTCAGCTTCCAATAGAAATGGGTCTACTCTCTAACTTGAAGGTTCTTAATCTTATGGACAATGGGCTGACGCAGTTCCCACCAGTGCTTAATCTTCTCTCCAGCTTGCACACACTCAATCTCGGTGTCAATCAGTTAACGCTGGTTCCTCCTGGAATTGCTCAACTCTCCAATTTACAGGTTCTGGTTCTCGATAATAATAAGCTAACGCTGGTTCCTCCTGAAATTGCTCAGCTCTCCAGCTTGCAGGTGCTCAATCTCAGTTTCAATAAGTTGACTCAACTTCCTCCTGGAATTGCTCAACTCTCCAATTTGGAGGAACTCTATCTTGATAGTAATAATTTAGCACAGGTTCCCCCTGAAATTGCTCAACTCTCCAATTTACGGATTCTATACCTTGGTTTTAATGAATTGACTCAGGTTCCTCTGGTGCTAATACAGCTCCCCAACTTACAAGTACTGGATCTCAGTGGTATTGAATTGATACAAGTTCCTCCTGAAATTGCTCAACTCTCCAATTTACAGGTTCTACACCTTAGTTTTAATGAATTGACTCAGGTTCCACTAGAGCTGGCCCGACTCTCCAACTTACAGATGCTCTTTCTCAATAAAAATAAGTTGACGCAGATTCCCCCAGAATTGGGAAAGCTCTCCAATTTGGAGGAACTACATCTCGAAGAGAACCCTCATTTGCTCACTCCTCCACCAGAAATTATCGCTCAGGGGCTACAAGCTATCCTTGCATTTTTGCAGGCGCTTCAGAGTGATTCTGTCAGGCGCTATGAGGCTAAGCTTATTGTGGTTGGTGAGGGGGGAACGGGGAAATCATCACTTCTGCGCACCCTGGGTGGGAAAAGCTTTGAGGCTTCGCTGAGTACCACGCATGGTATTGAAGTGGATACACTGGAGCTACCTCATCCTACTAAAAGTTCTGAGAAGTTACTGCTGAATACCTGGGACTTTGGTGGGCAGCATATTTATCATGCCACGCACCAGTTCTTTCTCACAAAGCGCTCTTTTTACCTTGTGGTCTGGAATGCACGATTAGGAGTAGAGCAGGGGAAGCTTCATTACTGGTTGGACACGATCAAAGCACTGGCACCAGATTCGCCTGTTCTCCTGGTCGCAACCCATAGCGATGAACGTAATCCTGATCTTAACTATCAATTGTATAAAGATGCCTACCCGCAACTGATTGGCACTATAAGCGTGAGTAATAAGCATGGCACGGAAATAGAGACTCTTAAATCAGTCCTGGCACAGAATGCCGCAACCTTACCCTTGGTTGGACAGCCCTGGCCGACAAGTTGGGTTGAGGCAGAAAAAGCTTTGCTGGCTCGTAGAGAACATCATATTAATGCTGAGAGGTACAGGCGTATCTGTGCGGTACGACGCATACAAGCAAAGATGGCTCAAGGAACGCTGGGGAGTTATTTACACGACCTGGGCAAAATTCTCTATTTTCGCGATGACTATGAACTGAGCAACCTTGTTGTATTGAAGCCAAACTGGGTAACCAAAGCTATTAGCCTAGTACTTGAAGATGAGGGTGTTCGTGCCGCGCATGGCATCCTTGCGCACGAAGAGCTTCCGAGCATCTGGTCAGTCGACGAAGAAGGGAAACCCTATGAGCCCTATCTCTACCCCATCTTTTTACGGCTCATGGAGAAGTTTGATCTTAGCTATCAAATTGATCCAGATATTCCAGGGGTGAGACCTACACATAGCCTGGTGCCCGAATTGTTGCCTCATCAGCCCCCTCTTGATATTCCTCAGTGGCCAGAGCGTCCACTCCAGGGACAGACACACCTCCAAATGACGTACCACTTTGACTTTGTTCCGGCTGGAATTATGAGCTGGTTTATTGTACGTACGCACCGCTATACACTTAATAAACACTGGCGTGAAGGAGTGCTTCTTACCTATCAGAATCACTTTGCAAGAGTCGAGCTAAACCCTATGAAGCGCCAACTTCGGTTGGCCGTATGGGGAGTACAGCCACATAACTTTTTTACTATTCTTAAAGAGACAATAGATCTCATTTTAAGCCGCTTTGAAGGCTTACATGTTGAGCGAAAAGTTCCTTGTATCTGTCATCGTGAGACAAAAGCGGAAAAACCATGCCAGGAAATGTACAGATATGAAGAGGATTTGATTTGGCGTATGGAGAATGGGAGGCAAGAAGTTGAGTGTCCAAAGAGCTTAGTATATGTGTCAATCCCAACCTTACTCTACGGCATTCATGCAAGCACTGCTCCCCAGGTGATAGCAGTAGTCGAAGCTGGTAAACAAGAGATTTTGCGGCAACTCGCCACAATGCAGCAGCGCGATGATATACTGCTCATGCTTATTCAGAAAGTAAGTCAATCATGTGAGTGGAACGTTCGTAACTTTACTAGGCAGTGGAATCTAGAAATGAGTAAGATGGAGGCTGAATGTCCCAATACATTTATCCTCCTACCAGATAAGGGGACCCCCTTCAATCCCAAACACTGGTTCCAACAAACATACAAACTGCATTTGCTCTGTCAGTATCCATCTGGTCCACATCGCCTTGATGAAGACTGTGCCTATGATCTGCACCAATCGAGAGAGTGGTGGCTTGCGGTATCTCCCTGGCTGAAATACGTCATTGCTTTTCTGAAACACGGGGTTCCCTTTGTAGGAGCTGCCGGAGCAGTCATAGATGCCGTTGACGTTAAGAAATTTGAGGCTGAGATCAATCTTCTGGAAAAGATGACGGAGGAACTTCCTAATATTGTAGAGAGTGACCCAAGCGGATTCGAGTATAAGCATCCTCATGATGGACGAGAGCAAACGACGATTGGGCCTGCTTTACGAGCTTTGTACAGTTTCCTCAAAGAGAAAGACAAGGCTCAGTTCTGGGGAGGACTTCAGAAAGTAATTACGCCGAATGGAAATATTCTCTGGCTTTGCGAAAAGCACGCTCAGTCATACAAGTCACCAGCACTACAACTTGATGTGTAGGCGCGGAATTGCAGCCCAAGCAACTTCTTTCATCAACTTTAAAAGCACCTGGATTAGAGACTTAACTCCAGGTTCTTTCTTTCTATCTGCTATAGATTGTGACTGCGAAGTAGTTCCTGTGTGTGTTCAAACACTTGCCGCAATTGAGGCGTAGCCTAGCGTATAGCTTGGCACTACAATATCTGTCTCTCCATAACGACTCAAAATATCGGCTATGCGCTCCTCAAAGCTAACGCGCTGGCCTTGAGGACCTGTAGTCATATCACAGTAGTTGAGCGCTTCCGCAAGTGGCGAGTGCTCACGAAGGAACTGCGCAAGTTCGCTTTCGAGTCCTCGAAAGCGTGCTTCAAATTGGGATTCTGAATGATGTGCGACGAGGTAGGCCAGGCGTTCATATCCTTGTGCTCGTAAATAGATGGCTCCGTCAATAAGATGGAACCCTGCTCTCTTAAGCTCTGGCGCATATCCAATATCATGTAGATAAGCAGCTGCCATGAGATACTCTCCTTCGCTCTCACCAAATACTTGGCTTACCCAGCGAGCTTGTTCTACTACACTTTGTACATGGAGCCAACGATTCCCCAAAGAACTGATGAGGCATATCGCCTGATCAGAAGCCCATATTGCGATGGAATTACTCATGCTCGTATACCTTTCAAAAAGGGGCTTTTATGCTTGGTTGTAACATAAAAAGCACCTGGACGGAAAGAGTTTCTCATCCAGGTGCTTTCTTTAGAAAGCTTTCTTTAAGGAGCCTTGCGATGTTAAGGCTTTTCTGTGATCTCTGGTGCTGGTAAGGAGATGTCCCATTCATCGTCACTTTCCATCTTCTTAAAGATTTCCTGCACTATAGGCATTGCCTTCTTGATATCTTTCAGATAATAGCCCTTTCTCTGGTTGGGACTTAAGGTAATACCTAGCTCCTTAACTAACTTCTTCCCTTCTGGCGTCTCGTCTTCGAGTGCGTGAAACCCCAGTTTTCTTAGCAGCTTTTCTCCCTCGTCTGTAGCAGCCACTGCATACCAATTTTTGATATCGTGCTGTTGAGCCAAAGAGAGTCCCCACTGAATAGTATGGAAAAGCAGAGATCGGCCTCTCTCCTTATCTGTTACAACATTTCCGGTTGGAAATATCGAAATGGTGGCTGCATAAATGGATAGTTCGGAATCAGACCATTTTCTAATTGCCCAGTCAGGAATACGCTTTTCTCGTATCTTGTCATTTATCAGAGCGTGAATGGTGCTCTCTTCTAGAGGGACAAATGTAACCGTACCTGCTAATTCATCACCCTCTTTAAGCATCATGAATATCTCGTTATTCTTTTCTTTCCACTCCAATGCTCTCCTGTAACTGATGATATCCTCATCGCCGTACAGTTCCCGGTCATACTCAATAGCAGTCCATAAGTCGGCATTGGTAGCTTTATCGAAAGTGCGATTGACATTAGAGCCTCGATATAACAATCGAACATGGGCATCAATAGCCTCTTTAGGAAATTTTCTTCCCCTTGTGCGTCCCTTTTCGAGTATGCTTGGTATAGTTCCTGCTTCAACCTCTTTGTAAAATGTGGTTTTTGCCATGTTGAGAAGCTTCATTGCCTCTTCTGCTGTATAAAATTGCCTCTCCATAAAACGAGTCTCCGTGCGGTCTAAGAGCATTTGTGATCTTGCGTTCTTCCGGACTATTATACCATGGACTTAATCTTTTTAACTCCATGTTTTTGAACTTGCGAACTTAAAGACTTGACAAACCAATAGAATGCGCTTAAACTTGTAATTGAACTTGCGAACTTAGAAACTTAAGTCGCACGGAACTTTAACAATGGGAATATGATTTCGCTACCGAACGAGCACTGGCGCGTACGTGTACACGGCGTGCTGGGCTGGCGAATGGGGTCAGACAATGGAAGCTCAGGCTTCTATCGTATGTTGCAAAGCAGCGATTACGCCCACGGTAGCACGCGGCTGGTAAAGGCCGTTCACAAGCACTGGCCAGGAAGAGGAAAGGAGGGTATCAACGCTTCCCCTGGTGCTTGTGCAAACTTCCCCTCTTAGAGGTTGAGTTCTGGCAGTTCTCATGAGGTGCTAGGACTGAGCCCGATAGGAGGCTCAGCTAGTTTTACAAGGAGGTCTATCGGCAATGAGCAATGGCGACCCAGGAGAAAGCAGCGCCTTTTGCTCTGAGCTCCCATCTTTTGAAGAAGTGAGCCAGGTCTTACAGCAGCTTGGTTTTCGCCTGGTTCGCCAGATGAGGGCAAGGACATGGAAGCACGTTCCTTCACTCCCAGCCCAATACCACTACCGCCATCAGAAAGACGAAAAGTGCGAAGTGATCTTTCTGGCTGGAGAGGATCACGACGACGATGAGCACAATTTACCCGCCCATCAATCCCGCTTCTTTGGCTGGTCAGGACGTGACCCACAGTTGTACCAGCGTGTCCAGTCAGAACTTTCCCAGCACTGGCCGCTCACATGGCAGGCTTCGGCCTAGCACGATTTTTAGGAGGATCATCGCCTATGGCAATCACATCACAACAGTTAACCCAGGTCGAGCAACTTCGGAAGAATATCCTCGATACCGTGAACCAGGGGGTCGAGGATGAGTACCTGTTGGCAACCTACAACGGTCTTCTGAGACACCTCGATAAGCGTCTCCCGGCGATTAAGCACCGTGTCGAGGGTAACTCTTATAAGAACGAAAGCCGTGAGATCGTCCGTCGCCAGCGCCAGGCACGCGGCCAGAAAAATGGCGCTTCGTCTGGCAATGCGCCAGGTTCCGCGCAAAAAACGGCCTAGTTTGCTCTCAGTTTTCCTCGGGGGTTTTCGTCGCAGTGACTTCGCAGTCACCTCGCAGGAGCCCCCGATTTTGAGCTCAAAAAGACACTTTTTTGTAGTACGGAATAGGGACACTACTACACATTTAATTTTTCCCTCTCGCATTTCCTGACAGTTTTCCATCACGTTTTTCAGTGAAAGGATACACGGAATATGGCACGAAAGCTTGCAGGGTTTCGCGATTGGGTCGGCTCACAATGGCGGCGAATGGGCAGTGGGTTTAACCAACGGAATCAGAGCCGGCGCAATCATTCTCTCCCTGATCCTAAAGAGGATCCCGAGACCCCGCGCACGACCTCGGAACGCCTGGAGCAACGTTTTGAGGATATGATGCAAGAAATCGATCAGCTCAGCCAGAACCACTATAGTCTGGAAGAACATGCCGAGTATAGTTGGATCGTGCTGGTGCGCCTGGTCGTTCCTCTCATCTTCTTCCTCTCCTTTGGCTATGAGGATGGCCTCTTCATGACAGGATTTAGGGATTTCTCCTGGGAACGCTTCATCCTGATCATGTATGTGATTGGCTACGCGCTGGAGGGCTTGCGTGTAGCGATGGTGTACTCGATGAACTTCAGCAAGTCCGAAGAGCGCAAGAAAGCCTACAAAGCGCAGCTGATCATTTGGGCCGTGATGAGTCTGGGCTGTGGCGTTGCCCAACTGGCATCAGCCATCGTCATTCAGGCGCTTGGTGGCGATCAATCAGTAGCAGGCGATAGCGCGATTGCCCAGGGCGCGAAGGCGATCATGGCAACCATTCCCTGGTTGGTTTATGCAGCCATCGCCATTCGCGTGGTCCTTTGTGCAGTCGCGGACTGGGCCTGTAGTGGACACCTGCACAAGAAGAAAGAGACCATCGAGCAAAAAGTCGCCAAAATCACGACCAGGGCCACAAATCTCTCAACCGTCATCCAGTCACAGATCAATGCCCAGTCGATGATCGATAACGCCAGGCAATTTCAAGCGATGGTTCAGAACCAGCGCGAGGAGTTGCAGGAACTGCGCGCCCAACAAAAGACGGTGTTCGATGTCGTCTTTCAGGCTGGGATGCGTCAAATCAATCGCGTCGCTGAGGAGATGCCTGAAGATGACGCCTAGGAAATGAGGTGAGCACGCATGCCTAAACGGCGCTACTGCCAGTACACCCTTGAGGATACGCAACGGGCCATTCAGCACCAGCAGCGGCAACTAGGCGTGCGCATTCTTCCTGGCTCCGCCTCTAGTAACGGGCGGCGTATCCGCATCTACTCCGAGAAGCACCGGCGCGAACTGTGGGTTGTCATCCTGGCCCGCTCGTCTGATTGGTATAAGTTTTGTTTGAACACCTATAACAGCGGCATGGAAGCGGCAGTAGTGGGGACTCACGACAGTTGCCTCTCAGTTCCCGTCCTGGCCATGGACAGCCTGGAATGGTACGAGCCCTACAAGACACGCTTCGAGCAATCGCTTCCTCCCACCAAAGACTTTCACCTTCCCGATAAACCTGACAAGTTTGACCGGCTCCGGCGCGGTCACTATGGGCATTGCGTCTTTGTTGGAGCCCTCATTGTTGGCCGCAAGGAGGCTGTAGAGCGATTAATGAAACTTCCCGAGCGCACGCGCTTTGATCTGGAAGCGGAAGTAAAACGCCTGCGGCATCGGCGGCCAGGTCGTCCCCTGAAGCTATGGGATAGCGAAGAAAAAGGAGAAGTTTAACATGAGTAGCGAACTCTTAACTGTTTCTGAAGTGGCTCGTATCCTGCGCGTCGATGATACCACGGTACGCCGTTGGGTCAAGCAGGGCGCACTAGAGGCGGTGGTCTTGCCGCATGTGAACGCCCGCCAGGCGTACAGGATCAAGCGCGAAGCACTTAATAAGGTTCTTTCCAGTAGCGCGGCCTCTTAGCACAGTTCTTACAAAAAAGACAAAAAAGCGCGGCTCTCTGAGACCTGTTTGGCGACATGGCAGAGATAGACCGCGCGTGTGAACCTTGAAGCCCACATGTTCAGAATAGTATAACATGTGGGCTTTCCTTTGGGAAGGAGACCCCATCATGCCTATGCTTCAGTTGAACGGCCCGGCGACGTTTATTGTCGCAGTTGGCTTCGTGCTCGGTTTGATTCTCTTCGTGTGTTGGTATACCGATTCAGGCCCAAGGAGTAAAGGGGTAAGCATTCCCTTTCTGTTCCTGGGCGTGCTAATCATTATCGCGGCCCTCTGGCTCTCGCTCTCGTCCCAGGTGCTTCCGAAACTGCATACATTCAATCCGCTCCCAGGGCAAACAACCCTCTCCAGCTCCGAGATGATCACGGGCAAGCCCACGATCACAGCACAGCAGATTGATAGCATTCTTGCTCAAGCAGGATCACCCGCGAAGGGGCTAGGGTCCCTCTTCTATGACATTGGCGTCAATGCCGGTATCAACCCCGCCTATGCGCTGGCTTTCTTCCATCATGAGTCAAGCTACGGGCTTCGCGGCGTCGCGGCCCTGACGCACTCGATAGGCAACATCATTTGCACCAGGGGCTGGCCGCGATGTATCGGGCGCTTCCGCTCCTACACCACCTGGTCAGATGGCCTTATGGACTGGTACCGACTGATCAAAAATGAGTACCTGCCTCAAGGCTGGAATACGCTGACAACCATCATCGCGCACTATGCACCCACTTCTGATGGGAATAGTGAGCAGGCTTATGTCCAGGCAGTGAGTAGCGATGTACAGCGCTGGTCTCGTGGGCTGGTATAGCTCATGGCTCGCTCATCACGACATTCCTCTTCTCATGGTCCTGGGCGCATCAATGCCCAGGCCACTGTCTTTTATCGCAAGCCCTTTGACCTGATGACTCCTGAAGAGGGTCAACGTTGGCTAGAGGGCTTGCGCGATCAGTTAGTACGCAAACAGCAGCGCGAACGGGCCTATCTCGACCGGAGGGCGGCCCGTGGCACGCATACCCCAACAGATGACGCTTATGAAGCTGATCAGATCCTTGAACGCGAACTGATCAGCCTTCTCGATAGGCTTCTTGAAGAAGCCAGGAAAGGGGAACACGAGCCATGAGCGAACAGTTATGGGATGTGCTTCTCAGCCAGCTGGCGCAAGCCCAGCAGCAAGCGCCACGCCTGTGTGTTGGGTGCTGGTACAAACAGCACGTGCTTCCCTTTCCCCCACAAGCCTCTTCGTGCCTTTGCCCTACCTGTGCAACTGAAACCAGAGAGCGAGGTCTCAGCCATGATGTGGCGACGCAGGCGCATGTATCCCCCTTGCTGGAAAGCCCTTTCTACAGCCTGTAAAGCGCGTGCGCAGTGGCGATGTGAGATATGCGGCGTACAACAAAAGGCTACACGAAGAAGTAAACGCACTGGCAACCCCTATACCGTGTGGCTTCACGCGGCCCACGTCAAACTTCACGATACGCTCAACTCCCAGCCCGCTTTGTTGTGTCTCTGCCCATCCTGCCATGGGTACTATGATTTCTTGCTCCGCTTACGTGAGCAGGGCATTCACCTGGAGCGCATCAAGCACCGTCGGCAAATAAGAAAGCGTATCGCCTCCCTCGTCTCGCAAGCAGCATAAAAGCGTCTCGGCTCCCTCATGGAGCCTTTTGATAGTAGGAGAATGCTATGAAGCAGCAAAAGCTTCCCCCTGGGTATGCAGTCGTCCAACTCGACGGCGAATGGTATCCCATCAAAATAGAAAAAATGCATCCAGAAGAGTTCATCTCCCTTGATCCCATCTTTGATGACGCTCTCGAAGATGCACGTTTCCCACGGCGGCAAGATGCCGTTGAAGCCTGCCTTCGCCATGAAAGCGATAAGATACAGCGCGAACAAACCAGCTGGTTCTGGCTAGCAGTGTACAGCGATGTCTACCCGGATCGCTGCGTACACTACATTGACGAGATTGAGGCACTCACCGGCAGGAAACCATATATCAGGTACGAGCACGGGAGCAGCCCCTACTGCTACAGCGTTGTGGTCAATGTGTACGCAGGTAGATGTCCTCACTGTCGGGCCTGGCAGGATGAGTGCTATATCTATGGCCTTACTATTGATGAGGCATTGGCCCAGGCCGCACAAGAAGCTTATGCGTCGCGCTGTCGCTGTCAGCGCATCGTTGAAGAGCACACCCAGGCGGTTGCCTAGAAGGGGAAACACATGCAGTACATCATACTTGCGATGAACCCCTTCATCATTCTTGCCGTCCTGGTCTGGCTCTTGATTCTTGCCTCCATCTGTTCACGTAGCGGGCGTAGACGACGAGCACGCAAGGCTCAGGCGCGCATGTGGCGAGAGGCCGAAGCGCGTGGAGACATCACCATCCTTGATGACCGCGGTTCTGACCGCCCAACCATCGCCATGAAGAGGCGACGTGATTAGTACAGTATCGTATGCTAGCCAGCCCTTGTAGCGCCTGCTATGAGGGCTTTTCTTATGGAGAAGTAAACAGCAAATGGCAGAAGAATAATTGCAGCTAAGTGATCGTGTGCAGGTGATCGATCAATGGCCCAAAGGTGCAAAAGGAAAAGTCACCCAGTTTGTGCATGATCGTTCGTATGCAGAAAGTTTAGTGAAGGTCGTCTTTGACCGCCCCCATCGTTTAAAAGGCACGAGCTATCCCTCTTCCTGGTACAAACCTAGCAAGCTTCAGCGCATCTAGATCTTTCATTTAGTGATATAACCAGCCCTTATAGTGCCTGCTGTAAGGGCGGTTCTAATGTCTTCTCTTTCTCTTGCTGTCTCTCAGTGTAGTTGAGTGCGTGTTGAATACAAGCTCCTTTAAGGTTGGCTCCTTTAAGATTGGCTCCTTTAAGGTCAGCTTTTTCAAGATTAGCTTCCTCAAGATTAGCTCCTCTAAGGTCAGCTACTTCAAAGCACGTATCGCTAAGATTGGCTTTGCTGAGGTTTGTTCCAACGAGGCTAGCTCCAGTGAATTCAGCTTCGCTAAGATCCAATTTACTAAGGTTTACCCCATCAAGTTTGGCATCACCGAAGTAAGCCTTACAGAGATCAGGTGTATAGAAACGGGCTCCTCTGAGATCGGCATAGCCTAAGTGGGCTTTGCTGAGGCAAGTTCTATAGAATATAGCTTTGCTGAGGTTGGCATAGACAAACGTGGCACCTGAGAAGTCGGTTTCATTAAGGCGGGCTTTGACAAGGGTTGCCCTATCAAGTTTGGCATTACTAAGGTTGGCTCCGCTGAAATTGGCACCATCAAGATTAGTATGGCTAAGGTTAGCTCCGCTTAAGTCTATATTATAGGCGTTCATCCCTTGGAGATCCAAGCCTTGCATATCGGCTTTGCAGAGAGAAACGATGCTTTCCCCTTGTCGAGATGTTACAAGCTTTGCGTCGCGTAAAAAAGAGAGTACGTGATTAATGCGAGGCGTATCAAGCTGTCTCAAGATAGTCAGTGTTCTTACTCGTGCGACGTTGCGCGCTTCCGAATTTGGCTTAGAATGACGTAAATCCTCCCGTAAAAGTAATTCTGACATACGATCCAAGTAGGCTTGAAGAAGATCTTCTCTTTGTTTATCCTTAGAGATTGCCACTTCTGTTTTTTTCTGCACTTGTGAGAACCAGAGGCCAGCACCAGTTAAGGCTAATGGAACGATTAACAGTTGGAGCCAATCCCACAAAGTTTTGAGGGATGGACATTGCTGATTAGTAGGACAGACTGGAACCGAAAACCCTGTCCATGTGACCTGATAACCGAGAAAAAGAAGATATGCTACCAGACCTAGCCCAAGCACAGAAGCACAAAGAGTGATCATGAAAGAACGTCGTTCCCAAAGATGTTGTTTTTGCTGCATTTGTTTTCCCTCTATTTCGAGACAACTTTTTTGCTTATTCTGCTGATGTAAACGCAAGAGAGGAGGTAAAGTACAACAATATCATTTGTAGGAAATGGATGTGTAACCAGCCCTTATAGCGTTTGCTGTGAGGGCTTTTCTTATGAGGTAAAGCTATGAGCCTCCCTAATCTCCACCAGGCAACACGAGTTATTGTCTCCGTGAGTGGTGGAAAGGACAGCATTGCTATGTTGCTTGAGGTGCTAGAAACCGTTCCTCATGAACTGGTGATAGCACACCATCAAATTGTACTGGAGGACTGGCCTGGGACCGTGGAGTATTGTGAAACAATTTGCCGACGGTTAGGTGTTTCCCTCTACTGCACACAGGCAAGCTATAGCGGCTACGAATGCCTGGAGTGTCACCATCGCTACCTTGTCTCGTGTGCGACGCTTTCAATCCCCTGGTGTCGGGCGTGTGGTTCTCGCCGTGCTTCCTACTTGCGTCAAGTTGAAAGCGTGCTTGATCTGGTGGAGTGGCGGCAAGCATGGCCCTCGTTGTCGGTTCGCTTCTGTACATCCTACTTCAAGCGCGATAACTTCAACTCCTGGGCCAGGGCTAAGTCTCAGCTCCTGGGTGAGCATCCTGTGATCTGTCTGGGTGAACGGGCCTTAGAATCGCGTGGACGTGCCAAGCTCCCTGTCTGGCGTGGGCGTTCTGGCTTGAAGCAAGGATGGATGCATGAATGGCGACCCGTGCTTTTCTGGCGACGGATTGAAGTGTTTCAGAAGATGCGTGTCTATCAGGTCGAGCCTCACTACTGCTATGAGCTCCAGGGCATGACGGAGCAGGACATGTATGAGACAGATGTGGAAGGCGGCCCCCGGATGTCGTGCGTGATGTGCTTCCTCAAGAGTCCTGAGCAGCTGCGCACTGGCTACTATACCCAGGAAGGCCGGGCTGTGATGGAACGAGCGTTAGCTATAGAAACCAAGATAAGGCATACGATCCAGCATGGACATGCTCTTGCTGAGATGCTGGTATAAAGACGAGGGGCACGGAGTAAGTATATTGTGCCCCTTTAAATAAAGTAGTTACTCCTTATTGGGCACAAGGTTGGCTGGTTCTGTAGCATACAAGGCTGTATATCCACACATGAGACAGGTTAATGCAACTGTATCAGAGTATCTGCTTTTTCCACTGAAAAGAGGTGTTGATCTCTTGGGTTGTTTAAGCATCACGGAGGTGTCGGGTATCTTAACAGATACTATAGCTTCGACATAGACCCGTTGACCTCCACACTCAGGACATGGCTTGATCCTAGACTTGATCATAGATTATTGCACTCCTTTTTGCGGTTCTATACTACTGAACGTACCAGGCTTGTAAAGGTCAAACAGTAGAGTGAGCAGGATAGCTTCTCAAGCGGCTTTCCTGCTTTTTTATTGGAAAGGAGAAACTATGAGAATACTCTTTGAGCAATTGCAGTACTTCTTGGGCATTGTGCCAACCTGCTTATCGCTTTGCCACAATAAAAGCTTTAGGGCGCGGTCTAGTAACGCGCGCTCTTCTCTATACCGTGGGTGGAGAGAACCACCTGGAGGGCTGTTCTTGTCTCGAAAGGAGACCCATGATTAAAGCAATTCGCATTGTGTGGAGAATATTCAGCACCATTTTTATGGTCCTTCTGGTCTTAGTTCTGGTCTTAGTCGCTCAGCACGATCCTGCCAGGTTTTTCTCAGCGCTTGAAAGCGTGGGTATTGGGATTGGGGCTTCTCTTCTCATACTCGGCTTCATCTTCTGGCAATTCAAACGCAGATAAGGAGGTTCCTTCATGTTCAATTTCTGGCTCAAGTGGCGCTATCGATTGAAGTGGAAACGCGATTTACTGCTCTGGAAGTTGAAAGACTTCAACGAAAGCTACAACCCCTATGCGCGTATCGCAAACCTTACCAGGTACACCCAACGACTCAGTGACTTGCTCGACCATGCTTCGTGTGTGTGCGGGAAGCGCCTGGACCTAGAAAACGCCTATGGTTGTATCGAGTGTGAACGCTGTCATGGTCTTGCTATTGCTGACTGGCCTCATCATTGTGACGCATACCTGGGAGACGGTCACTATTGGTGCAAGTTTTGCGTCGCTGACGTGGCCTGCAAGTACCAGCTGGTCTCACCTGAAGAGCAGGAAGATTTCCAGGCTGATCCTGATATTGCAGTTGAATGGGTTGCTATGCTTCCTGACGAACGATTTTTACACCTGGTACAGGAGGCTGAGCAACGTTTGTCTTCTATCGAAAATGGTGTGGGCGCGGTCGAGTGACACGCGCCCTTTCTTTTCCCCACATTTTGTAACACGTTCACCAGCGAAAGGAAGGTGTGTATGGCTTCAAAGCGTTGTCTTCCCACGCGTTTCTTTGAGGACCCCGATGTGATGAGCCTGAGCAGCAAGGACGCTCAATTGATTTTGATTGGCCTGGTGCTTATGGCAGACGATGAAGGCCGCGAACTTGCTCACGCGTCCCTGATCAGTCGCAAACTGGATTATACCCCTGACCTGGTTGAGCAAGTGCTTTCTGAGTTAGAAGCCAATGAACTCATCATTCTTTACCAGGTCGGCCGACACCGTTACTATAGCTTGACCCGCTGGAAGCATTGGCAAAGTCTGAGCCTGGCAAAAATCACGCCTTCGAAGCATCCTGCACCGCCTTCTGAGAAGGGAGAAAAGACGGTTTCGCTTTCATCTTCAGACGAAAGCGAACATTCCCAGGGAGACGGCGGAATTTCCCAGGGGAATTCCGGGAAATCCGGCGAAAGTCCGTCCCAATATAATTTAAGTCAATATAATCTAAGTCAACGTAAGCTAAGTGAAGAGCAAGACCACAAAGCGCAACCGTTACCGCCTGCAAATGTCATCCCTTTTCCTCCAAGCACCGACGGCGACGCCAATGAAGAGCAAAAAGGAAAAGACCTTGAGGCTCTCACTGCCCAGGTTGCTACGATTCTTCAACTGCCTGCAAATGCCGCGCTGTCTCGCCTGGTGTATGAGTTCGCCCATGAGCCTCACCTCTCACTGACAGGCGAAGCCGACGCCGCACGCGAATGGATTGATGATCGGCAGCGCAACCGCAAGGGCAAACGCATGTCACCCGCCTTTTTCCGTGAGTGGCTCAAACGAGAGTGCGCAAGCATACACAAACGACGATCGTCATTGTCTGAACATGAGGCGACGGGTACCGAGAACAGGACGCCCACGTCTCCCCCAACGAGTAAGAGCTTGGCTGGGAAAAGTTTGATGCACATGGAGCAGCAATACCAACAGTTCCAGGCCCAACGCGGCCCACGAAAGGGAGGATGAGACACGATGGTTGAACGACTTCCCCCCTCCAACCTGGAAGCAGAAGCCGCGCTTCTTGGAAGCCTCATCATCGACCCGGAAGCGATTGGCCTGGTCGCTGACATTCTCTCTCCTGACGATTTTTACCGTCAGGCTCATAGCACGATCTATGAAGCAATTCTGACCCTCTACGAACAGCAAGAACCCGCTGATCTGGTGACCCTCTATGATGAGCTCAGCAGGCGTGGCAAACTGGACGACGTGGTAAACGATGACTATATCACCTCTCTGGTGAACATTGTTCCAACCAGTGGCAACGTGGAATACTACGGCCGCATCATTGCGCGCACTGCTCAGGCCCGGCGGCTCATTCATGCCGCTGGACAAATCGCGGCTACGGCCTATGAAGATGACGAGCAGGCCACAGAGAAAGCGGAACAACTCATATTCTCGCTCTCACAAAAGCACGGCACATCTGACTTTGCATCGGTAAGCTCCATCTTGAGCGACTGTATCACCATGCTAGAAATTGCCAGCAATCGCGAAGGGAAGCTGTTAGGCGTCCCAACGGGCTTCAATGCCCTGGATGTTCCCCTGGGTGGGCTACAACCCTCTGACCTGATCATCCTGGCGGCGCGTCCCGCTGTTGGCAAGACAAGCTTTGCCCTCAACGTGGCTTACAATGCGGCCTATCACCATCAGCAACGCGTGGCGGTTTTCTCGCTGGAAATGAGTAAACAGCAGCTGGGCATGCGCCTTCTGTCCATAGCCTCGGAACTGGACCAGCAACGGCTACGGATGGGCTGGATTCAAGATGAAGAGTGGGAAAAGGTGAGCGAGGCGGCGGCCACCCTTACCACAGGCTCTATCTGGATTGATGATACAGCCGGGATAACGCCCTCTGCCATGCGAAGTAAGGCGCGTCGCCTTCAGGCACAGCAAGGGGTAGACCTGATCATTGTGGACTACCTCCAGCTGATGCATGTCTCCCAGGAGAAGCGCACGCAAAACCGCGAACAGGAGATCGCGGAGATCAGCCGCAACCTCAAGGCCCTGGCAAAAGAATTAAACGTGCCTGTCCTGGCTCTCGCGCAACTCTCCCGAGCGGTTGAAAGTCGGCAGGCAAAAATCCCCCAACTCTCGGATCTGCGAGAGTCGGGAGCTATCGAGAACGACGCCGATGTCGTGCTCTTCATCTATCGCGAAGAGCTCTATAACCCCGACAACGAAGAGGCGCGCAACACGGCCGATATCATCATCGCCAAGCATCGCAATGGCCCTGTCGGAACCGTACGCCTGGCCTTCAATGCCAGTCAAACCCGCTTTTCTCCTTTGGAAGTAACGTCAATGACAGAAAGTGAGGAATGAAAATGACACAACGACAAAAACATCTGACTAATCTCAATGTTGAAAGCTCGCCTTTGAAACCCGCTGGGAGGTTGTCAGTCATGCCGAGAACAAACAGAAAAGCAACACAGGAGCAACCAGCAGTGTCCTATTTGACGGCACCTCAGGTTGCTGCAAAACTGGGGTTCTCGCGGAGTCAAATCTATGCAATGGTAGCAGAACGCTCTATCCCTCACTATAAGATTGGTGGGGCAATCAGGTTTCATCCTGAAGAAATTGATGAATGGCTCATTCAGTCTCGGGTTCCTGTAGCACAGTAACGACCAATAAAAAGTATTCCCGCCTATGGCACACTCGCATAGGCGGGATTTTTTTTGTGGAGGATATGATGGGAAGAAAATCACACTATGGCGAGGGCAGCGTCTTCCAGCGCTCTGATGGTCGCTATGAGGCGACTGCGACTATCAACGGCAAACGCAGAAGCTTTTATGGGAAGACTAAGACAGAGGCTCGCCAGAAACGCGATGAGGCCAAACGACTGGCGGCACGCGATGAATACGTGGAACCCAACCGCCAAAAAACAGGCGACTACTTTGAGCATTGGATTGCCACACATGGGCCAACCATTGAGCGCTCAACAGCCCAGATGTACGCATATTATATTCGCAAACACTTTATTCCTATCCTTGGTCATATCCAACTCCAGAAACTGACGGTAGATCACGTCCAACACATGTTTGATCAGCTCATAAAAGAGGGTTTGCAAAGCACTACACTCCGTCTATTGCACCGTATCATCAAAGCGGCTCTTAACGACGCTGTGCGCTGGGAACGTATTCCCAAAAATCCGGCACGCTATGTAAAGCTGCCCAAAGAGGAAGAAAAGCGCGAGAAGCGTCTGCTGACGGCTAACGAGGCCCAAAGATTGATAGCTACTGCCCAGGATGCTCTCAGTGAAGGGCAGCAGATTGGTGCGATTATACTCTTGCTGATCACAACCGCCATCCGGATTGGAGAAGCGCAAGGGCTGCACTGGTCAGAGGTCCATTTTGAGAAGAAAGAAATACGCATTCAAAGTACGCTCAAGTACGATAGGAAGGGATTGGGATTATACGAGACTCAGCCAAAGTCAGAGAGTAGCGAACGAAAGATACATCTGTCACGCATATCACTGGAAACACTGTCAGCGCACCATGTCAACCAGGTTGAAATGCGATTGCAGGCATCAGAATGGGAAGATAACAATCTGGTCTTTACCACCCCTCAAGGCAAACCCACCTGGTACAACACAATCCGCAAGCAAATGGCGAAATTCTTCAGATCCATTGATCTGCCAGAAGATCTCCGGCCGCACGAGTTACGCCACAACGTAGCGACGGCATTGCTGGAAGCCGGGGTAAGTATGAAGACTGTACAAGAGTTGCTCGGGCACAGCAAGATTACGACGACCATGGATATCTATGGGCATGTTACGCCTCAAATGCGAGAGAATGCTGCAGATGAGATTGATCGTAAGTTCGGGAAAGGATAAAAAATACGGGATTTGAAAGAGAGAGTCAGTTTCTTCCTGGCCCTCTCTTTTCCTATTTTTGGGCAAAAAATCAAGGTTTTTGGGAGACATTGCCGTCAACACTGCCGTCAAACATGGCTTCCATCGCAACGCGGCCGCTCGCAGGCTAGACCGGATAATGTGAAGATGCTATACTATCACTATATCTTGTTCACACACTCGCATGAGGCGAGTTACACGAAGGCTTTGACGGAGCCAGTACGCGACCAGATCCTGTTACAGAGAGCCTGAGCTTGCTGCAAATCAGGCACAGAGTGGGTCGCCGAAGATCACTCCTGAGCTGTCTGCCAACGAGAGCCCTCTCTTCACAGGGGACCCTCCAGGCCAGGCCGGTCCCTTCCCGTTATCGTGAAGGACGTAATCCCGCCCGCCACTCACTTTTGAGCAGCGGCCAGGGAATACGAAGAACCGAGTGAGTCAGCACGTCTCTGTCGTACTGTCGTCTGACTAATAAGGGTGGTACCACGGGAGGCTCCTCTCGTCCCTGGCAGGACGAGGGGATTTTTTATTGGGCTTTTGCAACTGAAGGAGCGCAAACGGGTGAAGACGAAGCTACTGTACCAAACAAATAGCTATACGTACGAGTGCTCGGCTAAGGTCGTCGCTGTGAGTGGCGATGAGGTTGCGCTGGATGCCACCATCTTCTATCCCGGTGGGGGTGGACAGATGGCGGATCGAGGCCTGCTGAGCTGGAACCAGGGCGCCAATCAAGCGCACGTGATCTCCATCAGTAATCGCAATGGAACGGTCTGGCATACGCTCGACTATATTCCACCCAAACCAGAGACCGAGGTCATCGAGTCCATCGATTGGAACTTTCGCTATCGCTCCATGCGCACCCATACCGCCTTTCTGCTGCTCTGCAGTGTGATCTGGAGGGAGTTTGGCATTCAGGTCACCGGCGGGCAGATCTATCCCGACCGTGCGCGCATGGATTTCGCCCTGGAATACCTGGAGAAGGACCGCATCGCCGAGCTGGAGCAGCAGGTGAACACGCTTATCGCGGCTGACTACCCAATTCATACCTACATGCTGCCCAGGGAGAAGGCCCTCTCGCTCTCGGCCCTGGTACGCGCCAGGATGAACCAGCTTCCTCCCCACCTGGACGAGGTCCGCATGGCCGAGGTCGTCGGCTTTGATGTGCAGGTCGATGGCGGTACCCTGGTCAATCACACACGTGAAATCGGTGGCATTCAGATCATACGCAGCGAGAACAAGGGGAGAATCAATAAACGCCTGGAGATTGTGCTCAAGGAAGCGCTCTAGCCCTCTCCAGGTAAAGTGCCAATATCTTTTTATCTGGTCTTATCTTTTGTTGTAAGACGAGGAGGAGGTTGTCGTGTCTGTGTCATCAACCGTTTTTCGCCCGGTCCCCGATGCCGACCGCGTCGATTATCCAGCCCTGGAACGTTCCATCCAGCAGTGGTGGGATGAGCATCAGGTTCGCCAGCAGTATCTTACGCGTAACGCGCAGAGTGAGAAGAAGTATTCATTCCTGGATGGTCCCATTACCGCCAATAATCCCATGGGGGTCCATCATGCCTGGGGTCGTACCTACAAGGATATCTACCAGCGCTTTAAGACCATGCAGGGCTATAAACAGCGCTATCAAAATGGCTTCGACTCCCAAGGACTCTGGGTCGAGGTCGAGGTCGAGAAGTCCCTGGGCCTGCAAACCAAGCGTGATATTGAGGCCTATGGGATCGCCGAGTTTGTCGAGCGCTGTAAAGAGCGCGTCTTTAAATTCGCACAGGTCCAGAGCGAGCAGTCAATTCGCCTGGGCTACTGGATGGACTGGGGCAACGACTACTTTACCCTCTCCGATGAGAATAACTATACCATCTGGCACTTTCTCAAAAAATGCCATGAGCGCAGCCTGATCTACAAAGGGCGCGATGTGATGCCCTGGTGCCCACGCTGCGCGACCGGACTCTCCAATATGGAAATGGAGTCTGAGGGCTATAAAGAGCTGACGCACCTGAGCCTCTATGTGCGCTTCCCCCTCGTCGAGAAGCCCGGTGAATACCTCCTGGCCTGGACCACCACGCCCTGGACCCTGGCAGCCAACGTTGCTGCGGCAGTGCATCCCGACCTGAACTATGTCCGCGTGGAGCAGGATGGGGAATATTACTACCTGGCGGAGCAGTTGCTGCCCGTCCTCAAGGCTCTCAAGGGCCATGATAAGGGCGACTATCGCGTGACAGAGACCCTCAAGGGCCATGACATGGTAGGCTGGACCTATCGCGGCCCCTTCGATGAGCTACCCGCGGCCAAAGGCATTGTTCACCGTGTCGTCCCCGGAAAAGATGTGAACGCCACTGAGGGTACGGGTATTGTGCATACTGCTCCCGGCTGTGGTCGCGAGGACTTCTTGCTGGCCAAAGAGTTCAACCTGGAGGTCATCGCGCCCGTCGATGAGTTTGGCGTCTATGTCGAGGGCTTCGACTGGTTGACAGGCCAGAGCACGGCCAGCGTGGGGCAGCAGGTCGCCGATCACCTGGCACAGAAGGGCCTGCTCTACCGCACCCAGAATTATAAGCACCGCTACCCCACCTGCTGGCGCTGTAAGACGGAACTGATCTTCCGCCTGGTCGATGAGTGGTTTATCTCTATGGACCAGTTGCGCCATGAGATCATGGAGGTGGTCAAGCAGATCACCTGGCTGCCATCCTGGGGCTATGAGCGCGAGATGGACTGGTTGCGCAATATGGATGATTGGATGATCTCCAAGAAGCGCTACTGGGGCCTGGCCCTGCCCATCTTTGATTGCCCCGCCTGCGGCCATTTCGAGGTTATCGGCAGCAAGGAAGAGCTCAAGGCACGCGCCGTCTCCGGCTGGGAAGAGTTTGATGGCCATACACCACACCGCCCCTACGTTGACGCGGTCAAGATCCACTGCGCTCAGTGTGGCGCTGAGGTTTCACGCATCAAGGATGTGGGCAATCCCTGGCTCGATGCTGGTATCGTGCCCTACTCAACCCTGCATTACCTGACGGATCATGCCAGCTGGCAGGAATGGTTTCCGGCCGACTTTGTGACCGAGTCATTCCCCGGCCAGTTCCGCAACTGGTTCTACTCCATGCTGGTCATGAGTACAGTGCTAGAGCAAACCGCACCCTTTAAGACGCTTCTGGGCTACGCCACCGTCTATGGCGAGGATGGCACTCCTATGCATAAGTCCAAGGGGAACCTGGTGGTCTTCGATGAGGCCGCAGACCGGATCGGGGCGGATACCATGCGCTGGCTCTATGGCAATCATGTCTCCGAGCAGAACCTGAACTTCCCCAATATTCCCACGCCAGAGGAGATGGAGAAGTCCCAGCTTACCGGGCAGCCTATACGCCTGAGCGAAAAGTGGATGCTGGTGCGCCGGACCATGGATAAGCTCTGGAATGTCTACGGCTTCTTTATCAAATACGCCAACATCGATAACTTTGATCCGACCAAGCACCAGTTGCCCGTTGCCGAGCGCGATGCGCTGGATCGCTGGATCATCTCCGAGCTTCAGCAGACGATCCAGTCTGTAACCCAGGGTCTGGAGCAATACGATACGACCAAACCTGCCGAGGCCGTGCAATCCTTTCTGGACGACCTCTCCAACTGGTATCTCCGCCGTAGCCGTGACCGTGTGTGGGGGGCTGAACTCGATAAGGATAAACTCGCCACCTACTTGACACTGTATGAGTGCCTGACGATGCTGGCGACCCTGTTGGCGCCATTCATGCCCTTCCTGGCCGAAGAACTCTACCAGAATCTGGTGCGCAACATCAATCCCCAGGCGCCTCTTAGTGTGCACCTCTGTGATTGGCCGGTGCCCCAACCAGAGCTGATCGATGAGCCGCTCGTACGCGATACTCACCTGGTCATGCAAATCGTGAGCCTGGGGCGTGCCGCGCGTGCCAAGGCACAGATCAAGGTACGCCAGCCGCTCCAGACCATCCATGTCCGTGTGCCGAGCGCGCAGGAGGAAGAGGCCATCCAGCGCCTGCGTGAGCAAGTGCTTGAGGAACTCAATATCGAGTACCTGCGTCTCATGCGCCGCGATAGCCGTATGCTGGCCTATACCCTCAAGCCACAATTTAAGGTCCTGGGCGCCAAATATGGACCCGTAGTGCAAAAGATCCTGGCTTACTTTAAGACGCTGACGGAGGACGAGGCCCAGGCCGCCGCCGAACACCTCAATACGCAAGGCAAGCTTGATCTGACCTTTGGTGAGACCCATGTCTCGCTCACGCCTGAAGAGGTCCAGGTGGTCTCCACCGCTCGTCCTGGTTATGTAGCTGCGGAGGAGCATGGCTACGTCGCCGCTATTGATACTACGATCACCCAGGAGCTGCGTGAGAAGGGCTGGATGCGCGACCTCGTCCACTATGTACAGGATATGCGCAAAAAGGCTGGCCTCAACATCGAGGACCATATCGGGCTGGCGCTCTACACCGATAGCGAACTGGCAGATGTCATTCTCGACTTTGGCCAGGCCATCCGCGCCAATACGTTGGCCGATAACCTGCTTATCTCGATCAGTGAGGAGAAGGATAAACCCGCGTTCGCGGAACTCTACCGCGAGTCCATCTCACCCACTTCCGCCAAGAAGCTGGACAAATACACCATCGAGGTTGTGATCGGCAAAATGTAGCGCGCTTTCAGCGTAAGGGGGCGTCTCTGGTGAGACGCCCCCTTACGCTGAAAGCGTAGGAACGAGGTTGCTTCCTGAAACATTGCAGAGCACATCACTAACACACAGTTGAGCTTTTTGAAAGGCTTGACGGGCTCATCGATACACGTGTATAATGCGAATACATTTACATATTTTTCGGAGGTTCTACTTCTATGCCAGTGTGCCGCTAACTTCATCCTGTTTCCTGTTCAGTCAGTGAAACAGATCCCACCATTCTTGCCCCTATCGTTCATGCGCCATCTTATCGTGAATGAGCGCTGAATTTTTCTGTGCCTGGATGACACGTGGTGTGATTCTTGCGCAACACGCTCTCTGGTTTTGCCAGAGAGAGATGTCATATGGGGAAGCAAGCAGCAAGATGGGGGAAAAGCCTGATGTTGTTAGAAGGTAAACCATAGAAGGAGAACTATAATCATGACGACGGGACTTTCTGACTTTTTCAAATACAACCTCTGGGCCAACCTGCGTTTGCTCGACGCATGTGCCCAACTCTCCGATGCCCAACTGGACGCCACTATGATAGGGACATTCGGCAGCGTGCGAGAGACCCTCTTTCATATGCTTGCTTCCGAAGAAGGTTATGCGCATCATGTCACTGGAACAGCCCCTACTCCTCGATTGAAAGAACTCACCTCGTTTCCAGGCTTCGACGAACTGCGGCGACGAGCAGAGCAGTCGGGGGAAAAGCTTATTGCGTTCGCTGAACAGGGAAAGCTAAACAGGCTCCTGTCTCTTGACGAGGGAACCTACGAGGCTCCTATCATGATCGTATTGATTCAGGCTATCAATCACACTGTCGATCATCGCTCGCAGATAGCTACGCTGTTGAGTCAACAGGGGATCGAGGCACCCGACCTCGATGGCTGGTCCTATAACGATGCTATGTATGCAGCGCACGGCAGGAGTTAGCCGTTCCATCAACAAAAGTGAGCAAGCGAGCTGATTCCTTGTGTGTCCGCAAGAATCTGGTCTGTGATGGCGGCAGCCGCGCCGAAACAGCTTCCATCGCCATCATCATCTCAGTTGACGCGCATACCACACGCGTCAACTGCTCAGGCATTCCTCATGAGAGGAAGGGTCACCGTAAAGGTCGAGCCTTTCCCAACGGCGCTGTCCACCGTGATGGTTCCTCCCTGATGTTTGACGATCTCGGCCACAATATAGAGCCCCATGCCCAGGCCCGGAATCGCTTTCCGCTTGGGATCAGTGACTCGATAGAACCGCTCAAAAATTTTGTCGCGCAGCTCTCGCGGGATGCCCAGGCCATGATCGCGGACACGGATCGTGACCGCATCGTCAGAGGCGGAGAGATCCATCTCAACGGTCTGGGCATTGGGAGAATACTTGATGGCATTGCTGAGCAGGTTGCTGAAGACCTGTCCCAGCCGGTCTCGATCCCCGATCAGGCTGGTCTGCACGCTCCCACGGACCAGGATGGCATGGCTGGGATGGAGGTGGTGGATGGTGGCGGTGACCTCCCGCAACAACTCGTCGAGGTCCACCCGCTCCTGGACGTACTCCAGTCTGCCAGCCTGGATCTTGGAGACATCCAGTAACTCTCTGATCAGACGTTCGAGTTGCTTGACGGGCCCCTCCACCCGGGAAAGCGCTGTGGCTGCCTCGTGCTGGGATTGCTTTTCCAGTCGTTTGCGCACCAGTTGGGTCTGCATCTTCAAGGCGGTGAGCGGGTTTCTCAGTTCATGGCTGGCCATACTGATAAAATCATCCTTGCGTTGTTCCAGTTCCTTGCGAGCCGAATTATCCAGCACAAAGGCAACCATCTGGCGCGGCTGCTCCTGGAAGAGGACGCCTCCCACCAACACTGACAGGCGAGTGCCATCTTTACACACCAGTTCGGTTTCAAAGGGCGTGTGCTGCCCGCGTGTGGCTATCTCCTGGATCGCGCGCTCAACGAGAGGCGCCTGGTCTGGGGGAGTAATCTCCCCCCGGCTCAACGTTCTGTTGCGCACCTCCTCTCGGCTATAGCCGGTCATCTGAAGCCAGGCATCATTGGCTTCCACCAACACTTCTCCTTCCACTTCGATAGAAACAATCCCGATAATATTGGAGTCGATGAGGGCGCGGATGCGCTCCTGACTCTGGCGCAGGGCTTCCTCCGTTCGTTTCTGTTCCTCGATGTCAGTGCAGGTGCCAAACCACTTGACGATTTGACCGCCTTCATCGCGCATCGGCATGGCGCGCGTTAAGAACCAGCGATACGCTCCATTCTGGCCATTTCTGAGACGCTCTTCGCGCTCAAACATGGTCCCCGTCTCCAGGACATGCTGCCAGTGGGCTAGGGTGCCTTCCTGATCAGCAGGATGGATGAACTGGAGATGAGCCCAGCAGTCGTTTTGCATGTGTTCAAGCGTGAACCCGGTATAGTCCTGCCAGCGCTGGTTCGTGTACTCGTGCAGGCCGTCGGGTCGTGCCACCCATACCATCTGCGGCACCGTTTCAGCGAGCAAGCGAAAGCTCTCTCGGCTTTCTTTGAGCTGCTGCTCGGCCCGTTTCCGCTCATCGATGTCGGTACAGGTGCCAAACCATTTGAGAATCTGGCCTGCGTCATCACGCACGGGCATGGCGCGGGCTAAGAACCAGAGATACTCCCCGGTCGTGCCCTGGCGCAGGCGCAGTTCCGTTTCATATACCCCGCCGGTCTGGACGGCGCGCTGCCACGCGGAGCGGACGCGTGGCCGGTCCTCCGGATGCAGACACTGCATCCATCCATCCCCCTGGGCCTCTTCGAGGCTCAGGCTGGTATAGTCGTGCCCGCGTTGGTTAAACGAGTCATGATAGCCGTCGGGTCGCATGGTCCAGACCTGCTGGGGGATGGCATCGATGAGGGCATGGAGTTCCGCTTCGGCGCGCTTGCGCTCGGTGATGTCGATGCTAGCGATGACGAGGTACGCGATGTGGTGATCCACATCCCTGTGGGGAATGATCGCGACCTCCAGGTGACGGTCCAGGCCTTCCCTGGGGTGAACCACCGCCTCGAATCGCACGGTTTCTCCCCTGCTGGCTCGCGCGATGGCGGCACGCAGCCGCTCTTGACTGGTCGGAGAACAGGACCACCACTGGGTTTCGGTGAGCGGGTGACCAATGACCTCCTCGCGTCGGACGCGCGCCTCCGCCAAGGGGGCCTCATTGATCTCCAGGACGATCCCCTCGGGGGTCAGCACGCCGATCCTGCTCAACAAGCCATCCAGGTCCTCGATGGAGAAACTCTCGCCCTGGGGAACCGGCGCCTCTCGTCGGGCTGCGGCTCTGCCCTGGTGGACCTGCACCATCAGTCCCTCAAGCGTGGGAGAGAGCTGCACATGCAGCCAGGTCCCCGTCACGGGAGACACATACTCCACTTCGCTTGGTGCTCGGGTCTGTCTGGTCTTCTGGACGGCCTGGTAGAGTGCGGTGCTCACCAACTGGGGAGCACCGCGCCACAAGGGCTTGCCCACTACGTCCTCTCGCGTGGCGCCTAGGATGGCCTGCGCGCTCGCATTGGCATAGACAATCGTGGCGGCCTCATCGACGACAAACAGGGCATCTGGAAGCCTCTCAAGCAGAGGAAGGAGCGTGTCACTCGATGCAGGAGTGACATGCTGGGTCCGTTTGGTATTCGACATCGTGCGGTAGCTCTCCCTTTCACGTACCCCCCATCCCTGAGAACGAAGACGCATTCCTGCTCTAACCTCAAGAAATCTATTCCAATGATGTGCTATATTCGAGAAACAAGCAAACTGAGCCATACTTTTGTCGGAGAAATTGCTCGTTCATCTGGGGGGCCCATGTGATACGTCAGTGATGTCCTTATCTAAACTGTCGGATTAGCCTTGGTACCGGAGAATTCACAAGCCCTGACCTTCTGGCTTGCGCTCCCGGTCATTCAGTATGCAATCGAGAAAAGCAGAGGACGATGTTGTTGAAATTGCTCCATTGTATTGCCTTGCATATTCCCCTCTAAAATCATGCATTTGACTGTATCATAAACCACCGGAAGCATAAATACAAAATATTATGAGGTTTCGTTGTCACATTTTCATTAGCTCACTTGTCTCCTTTCTAGAAGCGTAAAGAAAGAGCTTTGAAAAGAAGAAATCTGGCAATAACGAGGAGAACAAAAGAGATGAACATCTTTGTAACTGGTGCGACAGGCGTTCTTGGAAAATCAGTACTCCCTTTGCTCATGGCTTTCGGTCATCAGGTCTATGCTTTGAGTCGTTCAGAATAGCAAAAGCGAAGAATATGGCAGAAAGGAAGCCTCTCCATGTCTAAAAATTCTTTGCCTCATACAAGGCGTCAGCCCATACCACTGATGATGGCAACGCATCCAGATGAGTATCTTCCTGGACAGCAGGAAATGCCCGTGGTCCTTACTACGCTCAAAGATATGCTGCAATGGGCACAGAACTGGGCACGCTCGCGTTCCGTGTGGCCCTTCATGTATGCTCTGGCTTGCTGTGGGATCGAGATGATAGCGTCGGCGTCGGCTCCGCAGTATGACCTCGCTCGCTTCGGCTCCGAGGTCTTCCGCGCAAGCCCCCGGCAGGCGGATCTCATGATCGTTGCAGGAACGCTCTCGATCAAAATGGCACCTCGCCTGCGCTTGCTGTGGGAACAGATGCCAGAACCTAAATGGGTGATCAGTATGGGACAATGTGCCAATTCGGGAGGAGAATTTTATGATAGCTACTATACCATTCAGGGAGTTGATACCATTGTCCCGGTCGATGTGTATATTCCTGGGTGTCCTCCCCGCCCAGAGGCTCTTATCGAGGGCATTCTCAAACTGCGAGAGAAAATTGAGAAACAGGAATTAGCCATTCAATCAAGTAACTGAAGGTATCTCTTCAGAGGAGTTGACAAAGTGAGGGGGAGGACGAGTATTCTTACTTTGGCAAGGATGCTCGTCCTCCCCCTCTCGGCTAGTGGTCTCCTGCTTCCTGCTCCCAGACCTCCAGATACTCCAGCAGTTCCGTGAGGGTCTTGACAATGGCCGAAGGCTTTACCTCCTCGGGTTTGGGCCAGGGATATTCGTTATAACGCCACACCCCGCGCATGCCTGCTCGCTGGGCGCCTCGCACATCGTCGACCATGCGGTCTCCAACCATCACACATGCGTTGACTGAGACGCCAAGCCGGCGTGCGGCCTCCTGGAAGACATAGGGATGGGGTTTGGAGTAGGGTAAGTCGGACGTATACATGATGACATCCAGTAGCGAAGTTAGGCCATGAGCCGCCAGGTCGGCGTCATGCCAGGCCCCCGCCCACCAGGTGTTCGAGAGCAAACCCAGGCGATAGCCACGCTTGCGCAACTCCAGCAACGTTTCGACCGTTTCCGGGAAAATTGTGGCCCACCCGATGATGGCGTTAGCATAGCCATCCAGGGCCGTCATTAAAGCTTCTTTGCTCACTTCACAATTGAGGCGTTGGAAGCCATCAAGCAACACGACATCAGGGGTATTACTGGTATGCTGCTCGTTAACTCGTTGCCAGTGGGCCTTCTCAGCCTCGCGCATAGCGCGCACGTACGCCTCTTTCGTCGGCCACTCCCGCTCGTTGGAGCGTGCAACCAGATGCTCGTAGGAGAGTCCCCAGCGTCGCTCGATATCTTCATCCCAATCGGGCCAGTCAATTAGTGTTCCGCCCAGGTCAAAGACTATGGCCTGGATGACTCCCTGTCGTGTGGGCAGATTCTCTTCTTGGCCCTCTCCGTTGTGCAGTTGCTCTTGTGGACTGGCCACCGCGTCTTCGCTATGCTCAGGCATGTGTAACCACCCGTTTTAATCTCACATTTCTCATTTTCTTCTTTGTATACGCCTCTTAAGGGGAGGACTGGCATTATATCCTCTCCACCTCGCTTTGTCCAGCAATCAAAGCTCTTCCACCCTGACACCGTCCAGGTGTGCCAGTAGGCCCTTAATACTCTCGATACGTGCTCCACGCCATGTGCGCGCCTCATGGCAACGCGGATTATGCTCTTCAGCATAGGGCACACGAATAAGCATTGCCTCCATGCCAATGGCCTGGGCGCCAGCCAGCTCGTTGCTCTCGCCATTCGCGATAAAGAGGCCCCGTTCAGGGGCAATCTCCAGGCGTTCGCATGCCAGGTGATAGATACGTGGATCTGGTTTCTTTAACTTTACTGAGCAGGAGAAAATGGGGGCATCAATGTATGCTGCCAGAGGTGTGGTTCTCCAGAGCAGGGGCACTTCGCTACTGCAATCGCTGATGAGCCCTAGTTTATAGCCTGCTGTGCGTAGTGCCTCTAGCGTTTCCAGCGCGTCATGCCGTGGCTTCAACGATTGTCGTGTCAGTTCCAGGCGTCGGTGGACTGCGCGCTGAATTTGCTCTGGCTTTGGCGTAATTCCAAGCTCTGTGCAAATATAGAGAATATTCGCTTCCACGTCGGGGAGATGGCCCGCTGCGCGTAGTGGCCAGGTATCATGCATCCACATCTGGAGGAAGATATCGCGTGGTGCGCCGATGAAACTCGCCATTTCCTCTAGAGTTTGGGTAAAAGGTTCTGTGAGTAGATCATCGACCAGTGTGCCAAAAAGATCGAAGATAATGGCATCGTATGGCAGGTTCGTCCTTGCTTGCCCTACCATGCTACTGCACCAGCCCTTTTCTGCGCATCTGTCCCAGGTCGAACTCCGCTGGAGCCAGGGGATCTACGCCCGCGGCCGCGCAGGCCCAGCCAATCAACATAAAACCAATGGTCAGTCCCCTGGAAATAGTCTCTGGCTGATCTGAGGCTACCATACGTGTACACTCTTCGCGCAGTTCTATAACCCGGCTGTCGTTATAACGCCCGTGATAACCCTCTAGTAGGGCCTGGTGTGGCTCAAAGTCTGGGTAGGGGATGCTGCAACCTGCCGCCAGCAGGAAGAGCCAATACCCAACCTGGCTGCCCTCCAGGACGGTGTCCGACTGGCGCCCACTATGCACATGCTCCCCACTCTGTACCTCCGCCAGTTCCTCCAACTCATCTCCCAACCGCGAGGCGAGATAGCTCTGGCTGCGCTCCTGCAAGAGCCGCGAGGTGTTAGATTCCTCGCTCAGGTCATGGTCGCGTAGGTAGATGTACACTCCATATAATTGACGTAATGTGTCCTGTAGCTTCTGCTCTGTCTCCACGGAACTCCGAGTTAGCCACTTGTCCTTCTCCATATTGTTTGTATGCCTCCATCACTTTCATGTCTTCAAAACAGTACGTACGATACTCTTCGTTTCTCAATTTTGTAGCGTTAAATGGCCCTTTGGTAGACAAGCCAAGCGTTCTAATCCGCCTATTGATAACCCATGGAGAGCGCACAGGCAACGCTTGTAGTGTTTCATCTACGCTTGCGTTCTTCTCTAAGCGCTCACGTAAAATCTCGTCTTCCTCGGGCGTCCAAGTCAACTGTGCTGCACTGGGTCGCTCAATAACCAATACGGTTGTGCCCCACGCGGGTACCTTCCACTCTATTGCTACTTTGTAGAAGCGAGGCGATAGAGGGTCCAGGTACACTTTGCAGATAGTCGCACGGCAAAGCTCTTGTTGCACATGAGTAGACAGACTTTCCCATGAGTCACGCGTCCGTATGAGCAATTGCGATAGAGTGTAGTAGTCACCCGCTTCGGTACCACTCTGCAACGGTGTCGATAAGTCACGTATCTCCTTGCTAATCGCCGTGTGTTTCTCCTTGTACGAATCAAGCAGATCCTTATCCTCAGGGTTGGTAGGGTCAAGTAACGTCATTTGCGTGATAAGGTTCTTCTTTTGCTTTTCGGCTTTCGCCAGCAACGTCTTGCGCCGCTTCTCCGCTTCCGTGTAAGATTTCCTGGCTGCTTCCATCTGATCGAAGTAAGAACCAAATTTCTCGGGATTGTTCAGGATAGTCAGTAGTGCGTCTGTCACCACTTCGTCAACAGTTGAGGAATCTACCATGAGAATGGTATCGCGAGCCTCCAAGTTTACCTTTTGCACTGCGTACATTAACACATTCCGTACAGCCTTATCGTTGAGATTCTGTCTTCTCCCCTGGCGTAGATAGACGGTAAACCCCTCTTGGTGCGTGGCGAGCAGGCGCTTGAGCATACTTTCCTCACCACTTGGCAACCGGGAAAAACGTGTTTGCTTGCCACACTCTTCATTCACGCTCCCATTAAGATTATACGGGCTAAGTTTGCGGAACGCTGGCCAAAACAGTTCTTCCTCCACTATTGGTTCGTGGTTGTGCTCTATAACCTTCCCCTCAAATACCCACGTGCCTATATACGTAGGGTTTTACACAGGAGACTCTCAAGTCCCACTCTATGTAGAGTATACCCAACAATCTCTGCGCCTTGCCGAGACTCTTTCGATACACCGAGGGCAGTACCATCTTTCGTTACGGGTGTGACGCGAAGCTTGCCCCTTAACAGGTCTGATACGGTGTCATCGAGAAGTGGAAACAAAATATACTTTTTCTCCCATATCTCTTTCGCCAACGCAAACACATCAAGCTGTAGCTCATTATACCGCTCAAATAGCCAGCGAACCACTTCCGCATGAGGGCGATAGGGTATAAACTTGCGGTATGTTGGTGAGTCAGGGTTCTTGTCTACATCATACCCCACTGGTGGGCTACCCAGGCCAGTATGGGGTACCTGACTGATGGTTCTCCTTCACTCTCCCAATACTTCGGACGACTTGCCTCATGCGCTTTTACCCAGCATGGGTGTGCGCGCCTCACTCATTTCCCTTCCTTTTGCGGTGTTTCCAATGCGAGGTCAGTTGGTGGATGGTCGCTCGTCTCCCGTTGGGATTGGCGAGCCAGCCTGAATGCGTTGGACAAACGTGTCAAGGGAGCGCGCGAGGCTGACCGGCTCTTTAAATGGGAGTTGATGGCTGCCGTCCAACCACTGGATAGAAAACTCTGGATACAAGCGCCCCAATTGTTCTCCTCCAGATCGCCACAGGGCATTGTTTCGCTCAGCGCGCTCCCCCTTTTCTCCGGCACTTTTCGTTGCCAGAACCAGTTCCACGGGACAATCCAGCTGCTCATAGGCCGAAAGAAGCTGCTCGCGGCGTCTATTGAGCTCAATGGTGAGAGTCGCATACTCGTCAGGCGTGAGGCGATAGCCCATGCCAACCAGATACAAAAGCAAAGGCCCGAATTTCACCGCTGGTGTATTGAGTCGCCTTCTTATATCCTCGGGATCAATCACAAGGTTGACCGGCACAGCTCCATCAATGAGAAACAACCCTGCCACCCTCCCCGGATGGCGTGCCGCATACCAGACAGACAGATCAGCTCCCAGGGACCAGCCAATTACAAGAGGCCGAGGACCAGCAACCTTGTCCATAATGACCTCAGCATCGCTCAAAAAGGACTCGAAAGAGACATCGAGTGAGCGTGTTGTTTTGCCATGACTGCGGAAGTCGAAAGTGACAATGCGATACTGCCCGCTAAGTTCGCGAATAATGCGCTTCCAACTCACTTGTGTTGCTCCCCCTCCGTTGAAGAAGAGGAGCGTTTGCCCCTGCCCGGCCTCACTGACCGCGAGTTGCACTTCTCCGTTTGCTATCTTGTAGTGTTTTTCCTGTATTCTCTCCATACTGCATAAATCTTTCTATTGCTCAAACAAACTCTGAAACAGCGCCTGTAATCCAAAATCAAACTCGCGGTCAGGCGTCCACTGCGTAATCACTGGTAACAATGTATGGAGCGTCGGGTATTGCTCTGCCGGGAAGTGTTGCCAGACCGCCGGACCGTTTGGCCCTGGTTCCAGACCCGCGACCGCTTGCGTTCCAGTGACGAGCAAGGTATGCCCAACAATAAAACCGACCAGGCACTGGAGCGCATAGATGGACTGAACGCCGGTGATCTGTGCCTGATGGAGTGTTTCAAGAAGATGATCTAACATGGCGAGAGAGGCTGATGTGCGCAGCGGACTGGTTGCCACGAGCGGAAGCACCCGTGGATGAGCGCGGAGAACATCCCGAAAGGCATGAGCAAAGGTCCACAATTCCTCACGTGGCGTGGCATCGGGTTGCAAAGGCAACGGAGCCTGAATGATGAGCAGTTCAATCACCCCATCAAAGACGGCTCGCTTATTCTCAACATGGTTGTAGAGCGACATTGCCTCGACACCAAGCAGAGTTCCAAGCTTGCGCATACTAAAGCCTTCCAGCCCCTCTTGATCGAGCAAGCGCAGGGCTGCTTCCAACACCCGTTGCCGGGTGAGTGGCTCACCAGATTTCGTCATGATCCTCGTCCTCTCTATACTTACAATGTAAGCTTACAACGTAAGTATAAGGCAGAGGAAGAAGGATGTCAAGCTCTCTTTTTTTCTAGGTTGGCATTTTTCACTGGGAGAGTTGCTCCTCTAGGGCACGTAAGTTGTGTTCTGGATCTTTACGAAAGCGATATTGTTCACGTCGAGCTTCCTGCCGATGTTCAACCTGCTTTCTCAGCGTTCTCCACGCTGCAAGTCAATGGAGCGGCAGATGGTGGGGATGTTACAGGGAACCGATCAGATGGAGCACTTGTTTTCGCTCCATCACCTCATCCACAATAGGAATGACTAAGAGCAGCAATTCATCGAGACCACTGGTTAACAATTCTTGCACACGATCTCGCACCGTTGTCTCATTGCCACTGATCACGAGTGTCCGCGCCAAAGCCTGTAACGCCATCTCATCGTCATCTACTGCAGAAGCCCAACCAGCGAGCGCAAACATATGAGCATAGGTACTTGTCTGAATTAATTGCTGGACGAGCTGACGCGCTGCCACCAGCACCGCTGCTTCATCTGTACTCAAAGCGACCGGCAAACACGCAACAACAGGGGGCACAGGTCGAGATGTTTCCTCGGCACCAGCCCGCAGAGCAGGCAACGCCTGGTCAAGCAGATAGGGAATGGGGCACAGCGAGGCAAGAGCGCCATCCGCAATCTCTCCCGCGAGTCGGAACGCTTTCAAGCCCAATGCAGGTATGAGCAGGGGAACCGTAGCTGTGCGTGGCAGGGTATCCATCACATGAAAAAACTTCCCCTGGTAGTCAATGCTTCCTTGCCATAACACGCCACGCACCACCGCCATGTACTCTTTGAGATACCTGAGAGGCGCGATCTGTGACAAGCCATAGCGACTCTCAAGGAACGGACGATTGCCAGAACCAATTCCTAACCGCAAGCGTCCGGGAGCGAGATCGTGCACTGCGAGAGCCTGCTGTGCCATTACCAGTGGATGTCGTGTAGCATCTGGCACAATCGCCGTTCCCAGTTTGATCTGTTCTGTTTGCGTGACAGCAGCCGCCAGAACGGTTACAATGTCAGCGAAGCCTGCGCCTCCCGACGTCATCCACGCCTGTCGGACACCTGCCTGCTCGGCCTCACGAATCTTGGCAATGGCGTCCACCGTATCTCTTGCTTGAATGTAGATGCCAACGCGATCACGGAGCGAACGGGCGCGAAACGCATGTGACGACAGTTGCTGGCTGAACGTGTCTTTCTGTTGCATGAATACTATCTCTTTCTTTTATTTATCTTCTGTGTGATGGAGGTGTCAGGGCCTCAAGTTTCGCCTTGCCTTCCTTCTCGAGCCAGGTAGCAAAGTCCTTCAGGCCAGGGTGCAGCTTGCGCAGTGTGGAAATATCCGCTCGATACCCTCCTCTGTTCACAAAGTCATACGCAAGGGCAGCATCTGCATTCTGCTGGCGAAGGGTTTCCATGGGAATATTGACAGAGGGGAGAGTGCGCCCAATCGTACAAGAGATCGCCGCCGCGATCTGTGGCGGCGTGAGCGCATCTCCGGCGATTTCGAGCGTTTTCCCGATGGAGAATTTCGGATGCTCGAACGCCAGGGCAACCAACGCGCCAATGTCATCTACGGCAATTAACTGCACTGCCACATCTGGATCGAACGAGCTCGTAAACGTCCCACGCGGCACACCAAAGGTCGGACCGATAATATAGTCCATAAATGCGGTCGGACGCAGGATCGTCGTTGGCAGTTCAAGTGCCTGGATGTGTTGCTCAACATCCCACTTGCTAAACGGGCGGAGGCGAGCCTGGTCTGGCGCGCCAGCAGTTGAGGCATAGACAAAGTGCTGAACGGAAACTTCTTGTGCCACCTCCGCCACGTTTTTTCCCTGGCGAACCTCGTCAGCGTAGCTGGCAAACTGGACACTGAAGACACCATAAGCGCTCTTCATAGCTGCCCTCAACGAGGCACGGTTGTCGTTATCACCCTGGATGACTTCAGCGCCTAACCGCTGTAGCGCTCGTGCAGCAGGCGAGTTTTGATCGCGGGTGAGGGCTCTCACATACCAGCCCGCAGCCAACAAATGTTTCGCTACTGCGCCACCTTGCCGACCGGTAGCGCCTGTAACGAGAAGAATTTTATCGGTTTTATCCATAACGCTCTCTAAAAACATTGGCTTTCTGCTCTCCTTGATACGGAACGCCTATTGCCTCCCCATATATCCTCTTCACTCTGGTGGTAGTATGAAACGACGTCTCTGCCTTAACCAGGAGTGTGTTGTATCATATGTCTAGAAAGTCATAGCTTCCTGCACCAGACGACGTTGTGCGGGGAGCAACGAGGGACGTATGAGAGAAAGAGTCAAACGCCGTGCGGGGCTGGCCGATTTCTTACAAAACCGCCGTGCTCGCCTCCGTCCAGAACAGTTTCATCCCTGCAACTAAATGCGGAGGAGCGCCGCCATTTGTTTCTCGAGGAGGCGCTCGTCCACACTCACGTATTCGGCAGAGGTTCCCTGCCTGCCGTCGTAGCCTTGATTGTTGGCCCAGACGCGCTCACCCGGCTTGAGCCGCCTCACCGCCGTCCCAATTTGGGCTACCGCACCGATCATATCGCGGCCGACGATAAACGGCCAGGGCAGTGGCATTTTGTACGTGCCACTGCGGATGTAGGTGTCGATAGGATCGACCGTCACTGCAGCGACCTTCACAAGGACATCCTGCTCTCCAACCACAGGTGCCGGCAACTCCCCATAGCGAATGGACTCGGGCGGACCGGGGTGTTCAATGTAAGCGGCTTTGATGTCACACTCCGTTCTTACTGGCATCAATTGCATCATGCGCAAGAAGCGCGTGCACGCCACGAACCCCATTGACCACCTGGGTGATCCGCAAATCCATCACCAGACTGGCCAGAGCGAGTGCTTCTTTCGGTTGCAGCTGATAGAACTCACCCATTAACTGCACCATTTCTCGGGTTGCTATGGCCCAGGCCTCATTCAAATCCTCGTGAAACCCAAAGGTGAGCCAACCTGCCGGGGTGAACGCGCGAGGCAGAGACAATTGCATACGCGTATGGAGATGGAACTCAAGCTCGACCAACTCCATCGGACAGGCCAATGCCGGTCCCGCCACCTCTCCATCCCCTTGAACGGCATGCCCGTCACCAAGAGAAAACAGTCCTCCTTCCACAGCAATCGGCAGGTACAGCCGGCTTTGTTCCACGAGTTCTTTGCAGTCCAGGTTCCCTCCGCAGAATCGTGGCGGAAAGGTGGTTTGCACGCCCGGCTCATTGGCGGGCATTCCCATGACGCCCATGAACGGGCGCATACGAAGCGTCTGACCAAGCCGGTTATGAGCCAAGCCTTGGTTTGGGTCCAGGGACCACATCGTCGCTTGATCTCCAGTGGGTACCGTGATCACCGCCGGTGGGCCACTTGGGGCCTTTGCGAAGCCCAGCCTTTCATCCATCTGGCTGGGCAATCCAGGCCCGGCCGACCAGCCCCAAGTGCCCGTGCGGATTCGGTTGACCCGCACTTCCAAGGTCATACCCGGTTCAGCGCCACGCACGGCGAGAGGGCCAGTGAGGGCGTGGCCAAAATCTCTTTGGCGATCCCGGGGCGCGAAGTCCTGGGGAATGCCCAAATTCTTCGCCTGTTGAAGCGCCCCCCAGCCAGCATCCAGTGTTTCGTAGCGGACGGTATCGCCCGTGTCAACGGTCAGAACAGCGGAAAGGTCACGAGAAAAAAAGCCATGAAGATTCTTCGGCTCAGCCTTGAGAGAATGCACTGCCATTTTTAGCCTCTCAACACTTCCCTTGTAACAGGGAGGGACTACACGGACACACCACATCAACACCTGCATAGTACCGATCCAGTCGAGAGCTTGCCCCCGATAGGACCTGACACTTCTGCCTTTCACCGCCTCATGATGCGTCACGCGAAACATCACTCTGTGTAGCACGTTCACACTTACAGGAAGTTTGACAGACATCTCTGCCTGTGCTTGTAGAGAGTGGAGTAAAATCCACCAATCTATAGATTTGCTAGGCTCAGAGGTAGAATAAGTAGAGAGGTTTCCTCGTACCAGGCGAAGGGTCAGCTGGACTACTCTTCTGTCTCCTGCCACATCGGTTGCTTGGGAACCGGGTAAAAATGGGAGCGTGGGGATGTTGTGCCGCTTCCTTCTTCGGCACCAGCGGCCATATCTATCGGTGGCAGATCGAACAAAGGGAGTTGAATGATCCCTTCAACACGGCGTCTCCGATGGGCAGGTGCCTGATCGTCTTTTTTCCAGTAGGCCTATTGGTGTATTTTTAACGAAAAGGTATGACATACCTGTAAAGACGAAAATTCCATGAGGTAATTTTTCGACGATTATCTGAGGTAAGACTCATGGATGTTAAAGAGATTTTGCCTTAAACACTACGCTGAGACGAGGCTATACCAATGGGGCCCAAAGGCGCCTTTGGAAGAGGAGAAATTCAGATCTATGGTATACTTTCGATGACATGCAACGTAAAACGCCGACTCGCTCAGTGACTTGGTCTTCTCCTCATGGCACTTCCTGTCCCGCCTCGCGGATGTTTTGCGACGGGATTAAGAAGTGCGCAGCCATTTGTTCACCCTGGCACAAGATCCCTTACAACATAACCAACAGGAAAGCCCCGCCCGCCGACACGCTCTCCAGATCTTGACAAAATAAGAGTCAAGCCATATACTTTTTGTATGGAAACACAGTTACCAAATAAAAACGACATTTCTACCTATAGGCAGGTCCGAGACTATGGCCGTGAACTTTTGCGGCGCAACGTCATTGAAGCTGCCAGCCGACTGTTGCGAGAAGAAGGGCCAGAAGCCCTCACCGTCCGACATGTGGCACAGACGCTGGATTGCTCAACTAAGATCATCTATACCATGTTCAAGGGGAAAGATGGATTGGCAGATGCGCTGTATCTAGAGGGATGTGCATACCTTGCGCAAACCATTGCTCAGGTGCCGAAGGCAGGGACTCCGGCAGCCTATCTGCGTGCCGTTGCCTGGGCCTACTGGACCTTTGCCCTAGCGCATCCCAGTTTTTATCTAGTGATGTTTTGTGGCGCGATTCCTCATTATCAGCCCAGCGCCACCAGTCTTCACGGTACCACTACTGCCTTTGGAGTCGTGATCGAGATCCTCCAGCATTATGATCAGGAGAAGGCTTTACTAGTCCGCGATGATTTGACGCTAGTGACGCAAACCTTCTGGGCAGCGTTACATGGCGTGGTGAGTCTTCATCTGCTGGGACATTTCACCAGCTTTGCCTCCTCCAAGCTGGTCTTTGAACGTGCGGTTGAAGCCATGATTCTGTCTCTGTTCCCACAACCGTAAGTCGTTCCTGCCTTCAAGAAGTGGGAGATGTGGACCTGTTTTTTTTTTATTGTGGCAACGTTGTTTCCTATTAGTACGGTTGTTTCTTCGCAATAAAAAGAGAGCCGAGCATGTATGCAGCCTGGTATGAACAGCAGGGGCCAGCCGAAAACGTTCTGCATGTGGGAGAAAGCGAAGACAATTGAGAACATGTGCTGCACTCTCTTAAGAGAGTGCATAGGAGGAATCCATTTATGGAGATTACCAAAGGCATTCATTTATTGGATGGGACCAAAGGGAGCTATGTCTACCTGATTCTGGGAGAGGAGCCGGTACTGATTGATACCTCTCTGCCAGGACGTGCTCACACTATTCTAGACTCTCTGGAGTACCTCGGTCTCAAACCAACCGATCTCGCACATATTTTCTTGACACACTACGATGTCGATCATATTGGCAATGCACGTGCTTTGCGCGAAGCCTCAGGAGCAAAACTCTGGGCACCTCGGGAGGATCTGCCCTATATCCGTGGGGAAATGAATCCTCCTGGCGTCAGACGACTTATCCAAATGTTGTATCGCGTGGATGCTCCCCAGATCGACGAAACCTACAAGCCCGGGCAAACCATAGCTGGGCTGGAGGTCATTCCTACTCCAGGACATACCCTGGGTCATGTCTCGTTTCGCATTCACGACATACTGTTTAGCGGGGATCTGGTCAGAAACAAAAACGGCAAATTGCAGCCCCAGCCAGCGATGGCTACCTGGGATAGAGCGGCATTGAAGCGCTCTCTGAGCGAAGTCGGGAACTATGCGTTTACCTGGGTCTGCCCAGCTCACGGTGAGCCGATCCAACGCGGGAACCTCTGGGAGACACTGGTTGAATGTTAAACGTCATCAATATCATCTCTTCAATATTAGCGACCTCTGAACGAATGGACACCATCAAACGGGTGTATGTACCCTGTTTTTCTACCCTCAAGGTTCCCGCCAGATAGGAGAGAGAGAATGTAACACACATCTTGTTTCATTACAGGCCTCGCCGATACAGAATTGGAGCGCGATGCGCGCACAAGCCTCCGCAAGTTGTTCTACGCGACTTCAGGCGATGCTTCTGTAGATGCTGAGCTTATTGTCCTTCAGGGGAAGGGCCTGCTGGATATCTTACAGGCTCCCACAACTCTGCCTTTCTGGCTGAGCGTAGAGGATCTCAACTACTGTAGAGGATCTCAACTACTATAGTAGCGAATTCGAGCGAACGGGTTTCAGTGGAGGACTGAACTGGTATCGGACGATTGAGCAGAGCTGGGAACTGATGGCTGCTTGGACAGGGGTCCCTGTCCTCCCACCAGCCCTCTATATCGCCGGTGAGCAAGATCTAGGAGCCAACTTACCTGGTAGTCGAGAGCTGATCGCTAACTTGCGTGCCTTGGTTCATCATCTCAAGGAGACACTTCTCCTTTCAGGCTGCGGTCATTGGACCCAGCAGGAGCGTCCTGTGGAGGTAAATACAGCACTCATTGAGTTTTTGAAGACCCTATCTGCCTAATTCAAGCGTTGGGTGAGATAGTCAATGCTGAATTTTTTGGTGGTAACATTGTTGCTAATCCATACCATTGTTTCTATACCCATGTATGAAAGCGGGAAATCATGAAATATCAACATATTCTTGCCACACAAGCCGGAGGGACACAGGTCCTTCAACTCCGAGAAGATGAACTTCCAGAACCCAAAGCGAGCGAGGTTCGCGTGAAGATTCTTGCTGCCGGTGTCGCATTTCCAGACATCCTCATCCGGATGGGAAAGTATCCTGGGATACCTGCATACCCTTTCACCCCAGGCTATGACCTCGTGGGAGTCATTGAAAAATGTGGCTCGTCGGTCAAAGAGAGAACAGTAGGTCAGATGGTTGCCGCGCTTCCCCAATGGGGCAGTTATAGTCAGTATCTCTGTCTCCCTGAGCAAGAAGTGGTTCCGGTGCCAGAGCAGATTGATCCAGCCGAAGCGGTTAGCTTGGTTTTAAACTACGTGACCGCTTACCAGATGTTATACCGCGCTGCCCATGTCAAAGCAGGGGAGCGTATTCTGGTACATGGAGCAGCAGGAGGTGTAGGGACAGCTCTGTTGCAATTAGGCCATCTGCTGCATCTCGAGATGTATGGAACTGCATCCACTGCCAAACAGCAGGTGATAGCGAGCTTAGGTGCAACACCGATTGACTACACCAAAGAGGATTTTGCCACACGCATTCATGCCTTAACCGGCGATGGCGTTGATGCGGTCTTTGATGCGATAGGTGGTGAGCACTTCTACCGGTCATTTCAAGCACTGCGAAAAGGGGGGCGGTTTATTGGCTATGGCTTCACGCTTGAGAATCTCCGGGGGGGTGATCTGCTGCCAGGGGTGCTGCGTACATTACCCAAACTAGCCTACTGGTCCATCCTTCCTAATGGGAAACATGCGCAGTGGTATGCCATTGCGGGAGCGCTTATTGGGATGAAAAATCGGCATCCAGAGTGGTTTCGCGAGGATCTCACAAAGCTGTTTGCGCTTCTGGTAGAGGGAAAGATCAAGCCTGTGATTGCGAAACGCCTTTCCTTAGAAGACGTCGTTTATGCCCATGAACTGATCGAGAGCGCTCAAATCCAGGGGAAGCTGGTCCTCCTTCCTCATATATCATATGCTCATAATTGAAAATCAACCAAATAGGGTGCAATCGTTGTGAGTTGAGCCGATGGACCGGAAGAACCAAAGAGAGGAGCGGAAGCTAGCGCTCCATTGATCACCAGCAAGAGTTGATCAGCCAATGCATCGGGATCGCGCGCACCAGCCTGTTGACTGAGTTGGTACAAGCGTAACCGTAGCGCATGTTTGTATTCTATGGCCTGGCGGTGAGCAGGATGATCTTCTTCAGAGAACTCTGCCAGGGCATTCAAGAAAGCACAGCCACGATATCCTGGTTTCGTCAGGATCTGGGTCGTGGCATCGATTAACGCCAACAATTGCGCTTTCGCTGATTCTTGGAGTGGTGCGATGGCTTCCTCAAACCATTGCCAATGAAGGCAATTCTCCTCTTCAAGATAAGCGGAAATTAACTTGTCTTTCGTCGAAAAGTGTCGGTAAAGTGTTGGCTTTCCTACACCTGATTGCTCAGCAATCGTGTCAACTCCAATGGAACGAATACCTTTTCGATAAAACAAGTCACTCGCTGTCTCCAGAAGACGCTGACGTGCGGATGAATGTGACGCGGTTATGTTTTCCCTTTCAATACTACAATACAGAACAGTTTTGTATTGTAGTATATCATGAGAGCATTTCTTTCAGCAAACGGGAGGAGAAGGAGCGTTTGGCCCTCATTATGTTCTCCTCCTTCCTAACATGGAGCCGCTTCTTGCAAGAAGCGGCTCCATGTTAGGAAGGAGGAGCATGCACGAATAGGCGTCTAACCTCTACTGTTCGATAGTGTGCGCAAAATTGCCCTTTGCCACAATGGTTGGCTCATCCCACGCGATGCGCAACGAGACAGGCGCTGCTTAAGATCCCCTCATCAAGAGGAAGCAGACAACGCCTGTTCTAACTTCGAAGCGGTTGAAGGGGAAGCGGCATAGATTTTCACACGGAGATTGGCAGAAAAAGAGGCTTGCACATGGTCAAATTCCAGGAGACCGAGCGCTGGATGCATCATGGGTTGTGGTCCATTGGGCAAACCTCGTATATCATGTTGCTCCCACCATTCCCGAAATAAAGGGCTCATGTGCTGCAAATCATGGAGTAATTCCTCAAACGAGGCATCGCCTGGATAGCGAGCGTAATCGGCACGAAAGTGGGCCACCAGATTGCGCGCCTGCACCTCCCAGTCAAGATCGAGCGAGTGTCCTTGCATCTGAAAGGAGCGCCAGACCACATTGAGCGAGTGCGGTAGAAAGGGCTCATCAAAGCAAAAGACCAGGTCAGCCGCTCGATTCCTGAAGAGAATGTCCCAGCGCCGCCCGATCACAAAGGCTGGATGAGGAGTCAGCACATCCACCACGCGCCGTAGTTCTGGGGGACCTCTTCTTCCTCTGGTGGCGCTTTCACAGGCAGAGTGTGACCTGCCAGCAGGAACAGGTACTTCTCCTCTGCATGGGTGAGCCTGAGCGCCTGTGCAATGCTTTCCAGAACAGGCTTTGAGGGATGAACGTCCTTTCCCTGCTCCAGCAAGGTATACCACGAAACCCCGATATTCGCCAATTCCGCCACGTCTTCGCGCCGCAGCCCTGGCGTTCGATGCCTGCTGCGTGCTGGTAATCCTACCTCTGCTTGAGAGAGCCGGGCGCGGCGGGTGCGCAAGAAGGCCGCGAGTGCTTGTCGGCGTTCGCTCTCTTCCATCTGTTTCACTCCTTATCCTACTACTCGCGATCATACGATGACGAAAGGTTGGTTATCTCAATGTCCCTCAAGCATACTAAGGATGTGGTATCCAGGTCAAGCGAGACGCGCGAAGAGACCTGGCAACACCTCTTCTGCTGTCGCAAGAGAAAAGCTTTCATTCACAAGGAGTCAAATGATCATGAAAACCATTCTTGTCACTGGTGCAACTGGGAAGGTTGGAAGTCACTTCGTGCCCCGTCTGTTGCAACGTGAAAATAACGTGCGGCTTCTCGTTCGCCGAGCGGAACAGGCTGAGGCTTTCCACAAGTTGGGGGCTGAGGTGATCGTGGGAGATCTGAGCCAGGAAGATCGCCTCGCTTCGGCTGTTGCAGGAGTCCAGATCGTCGTTCATCTGGCGGCCTTCTTCCGGGGAACTGACCAGGAGCGAATCAGGACGACCAATGAGGATGGTGCTCTGGCTCTGGCGAACGTCTCCCTTTCCGCAGGGGTTGAGCGCTTTGTCTTCACCAGCACGAGCAACGTCTATGGTCCAGGTCTTAATCGGCCTGGTCGCGAAGATGACCCCCTCCAACCCACAGCCACGTATCCACAAAGCAAAGTTGCGGCTGAACAGGCGCTGCTGGAACTGTATCGTACACGAGGGTTGGGAGTGCGTATCCTGCGTCTGGGTTTTGTCTATGGAGAAGGAGATACGCATGTGCATGAGTCCCTGCCGCTATTAAGTCAATGGCATCCAGCAAAACGGCTGCATATGGTGCATCATGCTGATGTCTCGCAGGCATTGCTGCGTGCTGTTACTACCGCTGGGATCGATGGCCAGATCTACAATGTCGCCGATGACGCACCCGTAAGTCTCGCAGAGTTGCGGCGTTTGAATGGCCTGTCAGAAGATGCAAGTGATGCAGATACCTCCTTCAAGAATCCGTGGGAATTGATCCTCGATACCCTCCGCATCCGCGATGAACTGGGCTTCCGCCCCATCTATCCTTCGTATTATGCCGCCAGAGATGCGGGTGCGCTTTAATGCCGTCGTTGATGAGAGACCAGACTCGTCTCTCACCGGCAACACGCTGTTTCCACTCAGCACCACGACGCAACCATTGATGACCTACTTTGCGAACAGTGCTCTCCAGATCTCTTCTCAGTCCGTTCCCTCGACGCCCTCCTGGTTCGGGGAAGTGGTCCTGGTTGCTCATCATTGAACATGCCAGAGCGTGCTTGCAGCCATCGAGGAGCGAGTGCGCTTCGCCCGGCGTCGATTTGGTCATTACGACTTGATTGACTTCGTGGTCGTGCTCCTGGGTTATGCCATCAGTAGCGAGCGCACGTTGGAAACGTTCTATGAGTCCTTACGCCCTTTTGCTGCGCCGTTCATGGCTCTCTTCGGGAGAGAGCGTCTTCCTCATCGCTCGACGCTCTCTCGCTTTCTCGCCGCGCTGGATCAAGCTCCGGTTGAGGCGTTGCGTACCGTGTTTCTCGAAGACCTGGTCGCTCGCCCTCTGGAGAAGGAGACCCTCTATGTCAAGAGCCAAAACCGAGAAAGGAAAAAGCAGGGTGAGCGTAGGCGAAGCGGCCTCCCGTGTGGGGATGCAAGTCTACCACACCAGCCAAGGCCAAGGCGAGCGCCCACATCCGACCACCTCACCTCCTGCGCGGCCTTGACTTGGTGTGGTCTGCAGCGAGCAACCCACACCGGGAGTCGGGAACGCGGTGGTGGGCTGCGGCAGACGTTGGAGCGACGGGCAGGTGCGCAGGACCGGCTCACGGTCTGCAACAGGAACACAGCGGGAACCGCTTGGGCGACTCCGTTGGAGCACACGACATCAGCACTGACAAAGGACTTCGCAGTGCTGAGTGTGCCCAACCAAGCGTGAGGGAAAGGGACAGCCTGGGTTCAGGCGGCACGTTGGCGAGGCGCGTGAGCCAGCTTCGCGGCTTCAAAGGTCTCGGCTTGATAGCACGTCTCACTCATCCACATCCGGTACATGATCCGCACCCAGATATTGGCCAGAGCGCGAAGGGCCATGCTATGCGTTTTGCCTTCGGCCAGTTTACGTTGGTAATACGAAGCCGCCCACGGCTCCGAGAGCGTCGATTGCCAGGCGAAGTGGTACAGATCATTGCGCCAGGGCTTCACGCAGGCAAAGCGTTTGTGCGCCTTGGCGTAATTGCCGCTTTGGGAGGGGACCGGAGCCGTCCCAGCCAGTTCCTGGACACTGTTGGCATCAGCATAGCGTGTGCGATCATCCCCCCATTCAGCAAGCAAGCGCGGAGCCAGGCGCTTGCCTGCCCGTGGAAGAGAACTCCAAATCTCATGGTCTTTATGGGTCAAAAAAAGGGCTTGAATCTCCTTCTCATAGCTGGCAAGGTCCTCAATAACTACCAGCAGTTGTTTGACCAGAGACAGCATCAACCGCGATTTGGTGCGCACGGTGACTTCACTGGCGACCAACTGAGGACGGTGCAGTTCCTCAACCATCGAGGCGGCAGCCTGTGCTGGATTGGGAAACGTTCCCAGACGCAAGGTCGCCGTTATCTCTTCAACCGACGCATTCTGTGCTGCTTGGGGAGTCGGGTACGCTTGCAAAAAACGCAGCGTGGAAGGCTGCTGCAACGCGGGAGAACAACTTCAAGGCCACCAAGTAGTATTCCTTGAGGCAAGCGGTCAATTGGTTGACCAGGCGCGTTTGCATCTGAATCAGGGCATCCTGATCGCGTGTCAACATTTTCAATTCCTGGACGATAGGGCTATCAGGTTCCAAGCGATGCAGTTCGGCCAAGTTGAAGTATCCCACTTTGGCCAACAAACACGCGTCAATGCGATCAGTCGCGAGCTCCTGCCACTTTCCGCAACCCATTGATCGTTTTCGGGTTCACCGGGTACACGGGAATGCCAGCCGAGAGCAGGAAAGCGATGAGCAGCCCGTGATTCGTTTCGAGAATGCAAGCCAGTTCTTCGGGGTGCGAGGTAAAGCTCAACAAAAACTGCTTCAGGTCATGCAAGCCTTCCTGGCTGTGGGAAAAGCGGCGCGCTCCAACATGTTTACCGGTTTCATCAAGGACATCGACGTCATGATGGGTGTCTGCCCAATCCAAACCAACATACCACATCGTTCCATCTCCTTTGCGAGAAACATTCCTGGGGGATCGGGTCCTTATATGCCGAGTGCTCGAAGCAACGACCCTCCAATCATCGATAGACCCAGGAAGGCTGCCGGGGGAAGCGCGATCTCCTTCTATCGGTCGAGCCGTGTGGAAAAAAGAGCCTTTTCCCTGGCTTCTGTATTGAACAGGTACGCTCCTGCTTAAGCCCTTGATCGAGAGGGCTTGTCAAAATATTAACATATAAGGAAATATGCTAGAATAGAATCTCTCGTATTATCTGTTTCGCAAAAAGCAGAAGAGATGTGCGTTGTTTGATGAAGAAGGCAGGAGTTGTATGCGAACATGGTCAGAAGATCACCCGAAAGCTCGTTTGCTTGAGCGCAAACAGGAAGCCATTAAAGTGGCGGCGAAAGAGTTATTCCTACGGCATGGATATGCCAATACAACCATGGAAATGGTTGCTGCTCGGGCTGGTGTTTCCATTATGACCCTCTATCGGCATTTTCGTGGAAAAGATGTCCTCTTTCAGGCGGTGATCCAGCATCTGTGTAGCCAGAAAGCGAAGGAGGGCAAGGACATGTTCTGGCAGGGGAATCCTGCCGAGGTGTTGCATCGCTTGGGCCAGTTGCGGCTCGCCTACGCCCTCAATCCAGAGGAGATCGCTCTATATCAAGTCATTCTCGGTGCCATGGAACACTTCCCAGAAGTGGGGCGGATGTATTATCACCTGAGCGTGGAAAAGGCACTTGATCGATTGAGCGCGTACTTTCAGGAACTGGATCGCCAGGAGAGTTTACACATTCCCGATCCTCGCCTCTCAGCGCAGGCTTTTTTGACCTTACTGCAGGGACAGATTATCGAGCGAGCACGTCTGGGAGCAGGACCCGCTCCGACGAATGAAGAGATTGAGCATCATATTGATACCTGTGTCACCTTTTTCCTCGCGGCTCATCACGCCAATCGTCCTAATTGAGCGGCTTTTCCATCTCGACTTCCGAAAGATGCATGCCCAGAGGCGAGAAGAGCCACGCGATGGGTACAGGAAGCCCTGACAGAATGCTTCCACTTGTTCGGTTTAGTCTAAACGTCAATGTAAGGGGAAATCGTCATGCGCATGACGCCCGAAACCTTCCATACCTGGAGCCAACGCCTTCAGTTGAGCGCTAAAACCGAAGCGCTTATTGCCTCCGTTCGCTCTTCGCCTCTGGTACGCAGACCGAGTGGGCGTGCGGGGAGATCACTGGCATTCCAGGCTCTTGGCCTTCCTCCTGCACGGCTGACTACAGGACCTCTCTTGCTTCTTCATACCCAAGGGATTCGGCTTGTTGAAAAGCGTGGTGTGCCTCAGCCTGTCTGCCGAGGTGTTGAAGCGCACGCCCTCGGTGATAGTGGGCGCGCGCATGGGTCGGATCAAGGGCCAGGGCCTGGTCAAAGTCGGCCAAGGCCTGCTGGTAGTCCTGGAGCGTCGCGTACACCGCGCCTCGGTTGTGATAGATGTGGACATTGCTGGGATCAAGACGAAGGGCCTGGTCAAAGTCGGCGATCGCCTGCTGGCACTCATGGAGGGCAGCGTGCGCGTTGCCTCGGTTGTAGTAGGCGTCGGCAGAGCTGGGATCAAGGCGGAGGGTTTGATCAAAGTCGGCGATCGCCTGCTGGTACTCGTTGAGGGCATGGTACACACAACCTCGGTTGTAGTAGGCGTCGGCAGAGCTGGGATCGAGGCGGAGGGTTTGGTCAAAATCGGCGATCGCCTGCTGGTACTCGTTGAGGTCGACATACGCAGTGCCTCGGTTGTAGTAGGTGGCGGTGGAGTCGGGAGCGAGGCGAAGGGCCTGGTCAAAGTCGGCCAAGGCCTGCTGGTAGTCTTTGAGATCAGCATAGGCGGCCCCGCGGTTGTGGTAGGCCCGGGCATAGCTGGGATCGAGACGAAGGGCCTGCCCATAGGCGGCTATTGCCTGCTGGTACTCGTGGAAGGCGGCGTGAACATTGCCTTCCTGCACCCATTGTTCTTTGGTCTGCGGCTGTGGAGATTCCATGTGTCTATTCCTTTCCAGGGAGAACCACTCAATGATCTCAAGAGCGCTCGCTCGCTAGAGCAAGGTGGGTTCCTGCAAGGAGACGCTCTCCCCTAGCAAAAAACCGTTTCAAACAGAGTGTTTTCGCTAGGTTGGCGGCACGTCTCATGCTTGCTACATCCACCAAAAAGCGGGCCGAATCTCTATGAAGCCATTATAATTCGTGAGGTTGGGTTGATCAATCAGGGCGCGCTAGAGACTGTTGGGGGGGAAGGACGATCAGGAGCACCAGTCTTCGGCTCTTTGGGGGCTGAAAAAAGAACTGATCAATATTGAAGATCCAGGCTGGCCCCTGGTCCAAGAATGGATTGCTACTGCTCGGAATCAAGTAGAGGTCCTTGGTAGCGATCGCACGCGTGGTGAAGAAGTCTTGCTCCATCTCCAGGTGACGACACGCTCACCGATGGGAGCCATCGCACTGAAAACTGGGGGCATCCTCATCGACCATGGATGGCTTCGTTTTCTCGGGTCGGGAAACGCTCGGATGCGTGGCAATTTACAGTCCTGGAATAGCGGGGATCTTTTGACAGGATCATCCGCTAGAAGATGAGTAAGCTACAACTGGTCGTACGCTCTCCCCAGAGCCGTTTGCAGTTGCTTTTTGAGCTGGCGATTCTCCTCCTCTAACGCTTTGATGCGACAATCTTTGGCAAAAGTGACGAGGTCGCGGCTGGCATCGGTTTTGCCAGCAGGCTGAACGACACGTTCCCGTACGCGTTGTTCCACTTCCTGGAGCCTCAGGGCGGCGATGCCAGCCGTATTGCGCTCCCAAGTCTTTTCACTCATGCTCGCGGCTCCTGGTTGGATTGTTGGCGTTGCTCCCATTCTTCGTCAGTGTACTCGCGTTCGTACTTATCTGTCTTTGCGACGATCTGCCCTTGTTTGAGCAAGGCAATGGCTGGGCGAACTCGTTCATCCAGATTTTCCTGGTTGACTTCAGTCCAATGGGCATTTCCAGCCTGCTTGCCGATCTCAATTCGTTCGAGGATTTGCTGTTCGTAGGCTTCGAGTGCAGAAAGATCATCCGGAGTAAGCACATAGGCCGGACAATGAAAACACGGCAGTTCCACAAATTTACACACGATTTTGGCGGTTTTCAAGCACGAGCCAAGCGCCATCTTCACATTTTGACGGTGTTCGCGCACCCGTTCTGGGTCAAACGTATTCTCGCCTGCCATCGGCAGCAACTTCTTGCCAGGAACAAACTCGGGGTTCCCGTCGTTGAACCGGACGATCCCCTGCTGCACCGTCTTTTCCCATTGCGTGCGCATGGTCTCATCCAAAATTTTGGCGTAAATGAAGGTCATCTCTGGGCTTGCATGCGCCAGCCATTGCTGCACCAGAACGAGCGACATACCTTGGTTCAGCAGCTCAACGGCTTTTGTGCGCCTGAAGGCGTGTGATGAGTAGTTCCGCCTCAAGTTGCGCTGAAGGGGCAAGGGCAGATGTTCCATCTAGGGGTCCCGCTACGATCCGTGACACCAGCTGCAAGGTAGCGGGACCCCTAGACGGCGGTGGTGCATTCCTTCTGACGGCAGGCAGTGGTGCATTATTGTACGGGATCATAGAAGGACCGCAGTTCGGCTGGATCTCCTGGCAGGTGCTTAGATCAATGCTGCTTGCGATCTTGCTTCTTGGCACCTTTCTCTGGTATGAAGCGCGACTCACGTCCCCGATGCTCGATCCACGCCTGTTCCTGCGTGCCGGGGGCGCGCTGGTGCGCTTGGGATTATTGCACTGTTCTTTGCGTTATTCAGTCTGTTTTACATCAATGCCCAGTATGTGCAAGACATCAAAGGCTACTCACCGTTGCTCTCTGGCATCTGCATCTTGCTGGTGGCAATCGTGATGCCGTACGTCAGCGCTCAAAGCACGAAACTGGCCGCACGGCTCGGCGCTCGGTCCACGATCATCCTTGGGCTCTTGACGCTTGCCGCTGCGATGACGCTGCTGTCATTCGCCACCGCCGCAACCCCCTATCCGCTCTACGGTCTGCTCCTCGCTCTCGCTGGCGTCGGCATGGGACTCGCAATGCCGCCACTTTCGGGAACCATGTCTCCCACCCGAGAAAGCGGGCGCCAGCTCAGGACTGAACAGTACCACTCGTGAGTTCGGCACGGCACTAGGCGTTGCCGTGCTCAGCCCGGTTCTCACCGCTCGCTTCGCGAGCCACTTGCCTTCTGCTTTGCAAAACGTTCCCGGCGCTCAGGGAGAAGCTATGAAACACTCCATTACGAGAGCCTTGCAATACGCAGCGAGCCGCCCGAATCCTGTTGTTCGGGACCAACTCCTGCGTGGTACTCGCGATGCATTCACCAGTGCGACGAGCATGGGACTGCGCGTCGGAGTAGCACTGCTTCTCCTCACCATTGTCGTTGTTGCCCTCCAGCACCCGAAGGAATAGAAAGAAAAACGGCACAAGAGAAGGCGTTGTGATCCTTGGCTTTGGGTATCAATTGGATCGTTCTGTGTCGCCGTTTTGTGACAAGGAGCTCTCAGAATGCAAGAGTGCTCTCTCTGCTTGCAACCAACTTTGAAGGCGCAAAAGAACATTTGTTTTGCGATAGATAGTCGCCACAAAACTGCGATACAGAGCGATTCTCCTCATGAAGCGGGCATCCTATCTGATCAACGTGACAGATATCAAACCTTTATAGCTAAAGTCGAGTAAACTTAACATCTGCCACATGCCTGCAGGCCGAAGCGTTATTGCTGCTGGTGAATGATTTAGTTTCTCAGTGGGCGGAAGAAGGCTCGTATGTCCTCGACCAATGTCTGTGGCTGCTCCAGTGCGGCAAAGTGTCCTCCCGCTTTCATCTGTGTCCAACGTTGGATATTGTAGTGTTGTTGAGCAAGCGAACGTGGTGGAATAGCGATTTCTTCCGGGAAAACTGCAACGCCGGTCGGAACCTCAACTCGCCCAGTAAGTATTTCGCCCTGGCGAGAGGTCTCGTAGTAGAGACGAGTCGATGAGTTGATGGTCTGAGTGACCCAATAGATCATGACATTGGTGAGGAGTTCATCTTTCGTGAAGACGCTCTCGATGTCACCGTGACAATCGCTCCAGGCACGAAACTTCTCAATGATCCAGCCTGCCAGACCGACCGGGGAATCATTCAAGCCATACGCCAGCGTTTGGGGACGTGTTCCTTGAATACGAGAGTAACCAGACCCTTCAGTAGTAAATCGTGCGAGCCGTTCGCGCCAGCGCCTTTCTTCTTCGTTTGTGGCATCTTCCTGCTTATAGTTTAAGCGCGATGACAGAAAATTCAGGTGAATGCCAACGACGTTGTCAGGGTAGGATCTCCCTAACACTGAGCTGATAGCGCTGCCCCAGCCACCTCCCTGCGCGGCAAAGCGTTCGTAGCCCAGGTCTTGCATGAAGGAGACAAAGACCCCTGCAATACGTGCGACAGAGACACCGCGCACGTTCGTCGGGCCTGAGAAGCCATAGCCAGGAAGCGAAGGCACAACGACGTCGAAGGCATCAGCCGGATCTCCACGATAACTGGCAGGATCGGTCAGAGGGCCAATAATCTTGTACATCTCGAAGAAGGACCCGGGCCAGCCGTGTGAGATGAGCAGTGGGAGGGGGGTGTTCCTTTCCCCTTCGCGTGAAGAAAGTGCAACTGGATACCGTCAATCTCAGTTTTAAATTGAGGGAAGGTATTGAGCAAGCGTTCCTGGGCTCGCCAATCATAGCTGTCATGCCAGTATCTGACGAGTTGCTGCAAATACGACAGGCTGGTTCCATAGTCCCAATCCGCATCAGGAAGTTCATCAGGCCAGCGCGTGCTGGCTAACCTCTGCCTGAGATCAATCAGGACATCTTCAGCCACATGAATGGTAAAGGGTTCGCTCACCATACGACACTCCTCCGTTCTTCTAGCTTTCATCGACTTCCATACAAGGGCTGGTGAGAAAGCAACAAAGAAACAAACAACAAAGAAACAAACAACAAAGTAGTACAAGCCCACCAGATCAGGAAAGGTGCGCATCAACGAACAGCCTCTCTACTCCCCATTTCTATACACCCGTATGCTCTCGATACCAACGTACAGTTGTACGAATCGCTTCATCCAGAGGCGTCGCGTGCAGACCAAATGTCCGTGCAAAGGTGCTGGAGTCGACAATCTGCGGCTCGTGATACTGATAAAACAACTCGTCATATTCGCGTGCAAGGGTCTCATCAAAGACGTCCGCTGCCCTGGCCTGCTCTATCGTCGGCACATTGAAGATTTGCAGGCCAATTCCGCACGCAGACGACCCTTCCGCGATGTTGCCGCGTAAGGCATTGCTTCCGTCATCGGCTCTCCATGCGTTTCCCCATAGAGGTAAAGCGTATCGATCACCACGAGTCTCGCTCCCGCAGAGGCCGCTCCCTCGATCATATTTTCTTGCAAACGAGGAAGCGTCTCCGGCCAGATGTGATAGGGGGCGTGGGTGCAGTTGTAGACCACTGAGGCACCCCGGCAGAGATCTTGTACCATCTCCAACCTGGAGGCATCACCCGCCACCAGTTCAGCTCCTGCTGGCACCTGCCCTTCGCCACTCCGATTGACCAGGCGCACCTGCTTCCCATTTGCCAACAATTCGTCAGCAAGCGTGTTTCCAACAGGGCTTGTTTCGAAAATGACGTGGAGTTCTTTCGGTGTGTTCATGACAATTTCCTTCCTTCTCTCATTGGATGAGGTAGAAAGATTTAACGACGTTCGATAAAGGACAAAAAAACAGACTACTGACTCTTGTGCGTAGCTTTCCAGGCCACAAGCTGATCCTGGACGGCCTGATGCATCAAGCCCCTGGCCCGTCGTTCCCCTCCCTCAACATGGTCAACCAGACTGAGACTTACCAGGCCATGTAATGTGCCATCTTTGTCCATTCAATTAAGACTGACGATAGTCAGGGAAGTCGGTTGAGCGGGAGAGTGTCTCCCAGCGCCTCACATCTGTATCAAAGGCCTCGCGACTGGCAGCAAGTGCATCCAAAGCGGCAGAGCCTAAAACCAGGTGCCGAGGAGGAGCCTCGTCGTTGATCACGCGCAGGATCGCCGCCGCTGCCCTTGCTGGATCACCGGGTTGGTATCCGTTGTTGCGACGCCTTGCCTCGCGTATCGGCTCGTACATCTCATCGTAGTCGGAGAGAGAGCGTTCACTGTGCGTCATGGAGCGCCCCAACCAGTCGGTACGGAAGGGTCCGGGCTCTACGGCGGTGACGTAAATGCCCAGATGAGCCACTTCCTTGCCAAGCGTCTCCAGAATGCCTTCGAGGGCATACTTGCTGCCATGATACCAGGACAAGCCAGGAGAGGTCGTCAGACCGCCAAGAGAGGTGATGGCGATGATATGACCAGTGCGGCGCGTACGCATAGCAGGGAGTGCTGCCTTGATGAGAGCAACGGTTGCAAAGACGTTGACCTCGAACTGGCGCCTCAGCTCGTCCATGCTCGCTTCCTCGAACAAGCCCTCATGCCCGTAGCCTGCATTGGCAATCAGAATATCGATGGGTCCATCCTCACGCTCGACCGAGTGTACCATCGCGGCGACGGCCTTCTCGTTAGTCATCTCGACAATCCTGGCAAGAGCGTTGGTCTGGTGGAGTGCCTCGTAAGTGCTCGCGTCTTCTGTCTTACGCACCGTTCCCACGACCCGATGACCTTCCTGGAGAGCTTTGATGGCGCATGCTCGCCCAAAACCGGAACTGACTCCCGTAATGAGAAACGTCTTCTGTCTGGTATTCATGTCTTTTGCCTTTTCCTTTGAGAACCTGGTGCCTTTTCTCCAACAGAAGGAGACTTGACTCACTTCTTCCCTTGACTCTAGCAGTAAAATGAGCATATGTCCAATATATGATCAATATGATGGTGAGAGATTGCATGTATAACCAGAACGTCGAGTTGCGTCACCTGCGCTATTTTGTGGCGGTAGCAGAGGAACTGCACTTTAGCCGTGCTGCTGAGAAATTGCAGATGGCTCAACCACCGCTGAGTCAACAGATTCGCCAGTTGGAGCACATGGTTGGGGTCCGTCTCTTTGAGCGCAATCACCATTCCGTAATGCTGACCAATGCGGGTCAGTTGTTTCTGGAGGACGCGGTCCGTATTCTTGAGCAGGTGGATCAGGCGCTCATACGCATGCAGCAGGCACGACATGGTCAAGTGGGTCGACTGGATATCGGGTTTGTCAACAATGCGGTGGCAACCGAGACCATCATTCCCGATGTGCTCGCAGTCTACCATCAACGCTTTCCTGCGGTCGAGGTGCGCCTTCGCGAGATGCATCCTGAGGCGCAATTGCAGGCATTGCAAAAGCAGCAGATCCAGATGGGGTTTGTTGCCAGTTTCCAGAGTGTGCCGGCGGAGTTTGAGACAGAGGTGCTCCAACGCATTCCGTTTGTCGCGGTGCTTGCCCCACAACATCGCTTTGCGTCACAGCCCTCCGTCGCGTTGCGTTCCTTGATCAAGGAATCCTTCATCTTATGTCAGCGCCAATCAACTCCTGTTCTCTATGAACGGATCATCCAACGGTGTGGCGAGAGTCCGCGTGTCACGCAAGAGGTCTCGGACATCCGTATGGTGCTTGGGCTCGTGGCTGCCAATCTGGGTGTCTCCCTTGTGCCAGCCTCAGCGATGCCCTTGCGCACGGAGGGAGTTATCTATCGCCCGCTCTCCGACGATGGTGATGCCATCATGGTCGAGACCGCTCTTGTGTGGCATCGCAAGAGCTTCTCTCCAGTTGTTGAGGGATTCCTTGCAGTTGCGCGAGAGTTCACCGCGCACCATGCACAACATCAAGAAGGGATATTCCCGAAGGCAGAATGAAATGTCCGCTTGAGAAGCACACCGCTCGCCCGCAATCATGCCCGCTCTTTCACAGAGACTGGTACAGGGATTGGAATTCGGGTTTGCGAGGGACCTCGATCGCTAGCTCCTCGCGCAGCGCCCGAAAGACGCTTTTGAGATAAAGATAATCGGGGCGCTCTGCTCGAAGCTGTTTTGCCAATTCCTGTAAATCCCAACATTAAACTGGCCGCTTTTACAATAATGATCCCGGTGGGCAAACTATCTCGAACAGCCTGCTCACCAGAATCATTGTTGGATTTTCGCCAGAATAATGTTGGGATTTACAGCTGGTGAAACTGTCTGAGGCACTTCAACCAGCCGTTTTGAGTCTTATTGCTGGAATGGAGGAGCGGCGGGCGCGTGGGAAACACGCTCAAGGAGAGGCCGGCTCGTGCTTTGGCCTCCCCTAGTTTTGACGAGCTATCGAGAGCGAATCTGACTGAGGATCGATTGATCCTTGATATGCGTATCGTCGGCGAGCAAAAAGGCTTTGGAAAGAATGAGCGCTAGCACTAGATCACCTTCGAAGGGCAGGAAGAACGGCTCGTCTGAGTCCGCCTTCGCGCTGGTATCGAAAACGATGCAGAGGTACTGTGGTCCTGGTTCCATCAGAATGTTAGCGGAACCAAGATGAATGCGATAGGTCCGCACATCGCCCCGCACGTGCAGATAATGATCTTCTAGCGTACAACGTTCGCGAATTTCCAGCTGTGGCACTAGCCGTTCTAGGATCTGCTTTCTCCTTTGCGCAGAGAGAGATAGCGTTTCCTGATTGTAGGCCTGCCAGTAGTCCAGAAGTGGACCCGTTTGTGTATATCCATAGGGATCGGCTCCAAGGCTAGTTACGCTTACAAAGAGATCGATGTCGCGCATGATTTCCGAAAAGACCAGTGGGGGAACGTGGGCTAAGGGAAGCAATTGCTTGCTGCCGTTGCTTGAAGCGAACAGCGGGAAGCGCACATGTGAGGTAAGCAGGTACTGCGGGATCGCCTCATCTTCGCCGGGGAGCGGGTTGAGCGCAAATTCGGCGCGTATCCCCAGGTGGGGGAGGTCGAACCTCACAGGATCATCCTGGACTGATCCCGAAAAGTCGCTCTGTAAAACGAAGCTCCAGCCGCGCGCACGAGCCAGGGCGTTCAACTGGTGTTGGCGAATATAGTGGTTCGCGAAGCGCAGGGAAACGTTATGGGCGGTGCGCTCCGCGTCCGTTATGGGGTAGGTTTCCCGATGCGCCTGCTTGAATGGCTGCGTGACGCGGTGCGCCTCTAGCCAGAGGCACCAGCCTTCAACCTCTTGTGAATCACTCATCAGGGGATGCCAGAGGGTAACTTGCGCCTCTGGCGGCAGTTCAACTGCCTGCGTGTCACTGGTGACGAGTTGGCCCTGGTGCCAGATGACACGCCAGCATTGCGTGTCATGACGCACCTGCCAGATCAGCCGTCGTGCCAGCACATGTAGCAGAGGATGGTCCAGGTAGCGTTCCCGCCAATCCGCCAGTGACCAGTGGCGCTCATGCAGAAAGAGGCGCTCTAAGCGCTGTCGCTGGTCACTGAGCAGGTAATTCATATCCGTGACCAGGCGCGTGAGGGTTTTCAGTTCCTCTTTCGCCGCGCGCCGGATGGAGGCAGGGAGGGCGTCGTGCTGGTTGCCCTCTGGATCAAGCCATTGCCGTTGCACGCCCTTGCCCTCTACGTACAGACGCGCTGTCCAGGGGGCAAGCGGCACCTGTAATTGACCCTCGTGCAGGTCGAAGGTGGGTACGGTGAGCTCTTCCAAGTCGAGACGGGACATCTGTTCGCGTTGGGCGATGGCATCGAGAGTGCGTTCAATCTTCGCCTGATAGGATGGCTGTTTGACCGCGCGGCGTACACGCTCTAGCTGTCCAATCGCGTCTCGTCCGCGCATCCCTTGCAGGCTGATGACCGCCGCATCTCCGACCTTGGGACTGCGGGGTCCCAGTCCCGAAAGTTTGCGATAGCCTTCGATCGCGGTATCTGCCAGCAGCGCGGCCAGGAAGCGGTCACTGTGCCCCATGCAGAGCCAGAGCAGGCCACGGAGAATATTTAAATTGGTGCCATCCATACGCCCACCCTTTTTGTCGCTGAAGAAGCGCACCCAGCGATGGAGCGTGGGCATGAAGGTGTCGCTGTCCAGAGCTGAAAGCAGTGTTTGTGCCTGTTGCTGCCATTGGGGAGAAGGGGTAGGCGTCTTGGCGAGAGCGCAATGCTGTAAGAGAGCTAGCCAGGGGGCACGTGCTTCGAGGGAAAGGGCGCTGAGGTCTTCCAGAATGCGAGTACCCCAGTCGTCGGGCAGGAGTGAGTAGTGGAATTGTTGCTGGCGTTGAGAGAGATAGTCTTGCAGCTTCAGCCAAAAGCGCCGCTCTTGCCCTGTGGAGCGGTTGTTATATCCATGCTCTTGCGCGATCTGGCGAATGGTTTCCAGATCCGCAGTACATTGTTCCATAACTGCAGGCTCAGTGAGGTGAGTGGGAAAGGTCTGAAGCAGGAGATAGGTGAGAAGGTCGAGCAAGTCCAGGTATGCAGCCACCCCATGGGTATGCGTTCACCCCGTGGAGGATGGTATGAATATGTTCAGGATGGAAGGGAAGTGACTTCTTAGAGAGCGTTCGTATGAGGCAAAGGTTCTGTGAAATTCGACATTGGCGTTCTTGATCTTCGGCCTGCGCCCGTAGTGTATGACCTTCTTCGGCAAGAAGGCAGAGGAGGCGCACGGTCGACTCTGGCGTGAGGTGCTGTTTGACGAGCCGTGTTGTAGCGGCATCTAACGCGGAAGGCATACCACAGGCCATCTCCTGATGGTAGGCTGTGAGCAAGGCGGCAAGTTCCCCGTCACGTGCAAAGCGGGCGCCGCTGGCTTGTAGACAATCCATCAACGGCCCCGCGCTCTTGGGAAAGAGAAGGTGGCGCAGCCGTAAACGCAGCCTGTTTCTCCACTCGTCCGGGCGATACCAAGGATAGTGCGAGAGAGAAGTATAGATGGAGGTAATCTCTCGTCGGCAAAAGTCCACTGTTTCCGGCTGTTGGAGTTGAGGCATCATATGCTCAAACACGTCCCACAAGAGGGGTCCCTCCAGCTTATTTACAATATCAGACTTAAATACGGTATCGAACTGGCCATGAGCATAGTCAGGTAACGCGAAGATGCGAGCGATGCTTTCCAGAATGTCGCGTATATCCTCGCATTCATAGGATACGTCTTGAGAGTGGAGAAGGTGAATAAGGTAGACATCCTGATCGAAGATAGCAGGGCGGTGGTGTGGCTGAAAGTGGGTATACACCTCCCGAAACGCTTCCCTGAGCAGGAAGGCCTTTAAGCGCGGGGAAGCCTTCTGGCTCAAGAGTTCTTGCGCCGGGTGCTTCCCCCTTATCCAATTCCCCAGTTCCTGATGATACCTGGCGAGGCAGGTAGTAGCTTGCTCTTCAAGCGAAGGTCCCGCCCCCTGCGCGTAGTCGCGCAGGAGTGTGGCGAGTCCGGGGGGACTTCCAGCGTACAACAGATTACCTAGCATCGTACGTACTTGATAGGCTTGGGGAAGCGTCGCGTAGTCGTTCCGCTTGTCGACAAAAGCATAGAGCGCTGTCAATGCAGGCTGAAAATGCGCGAGGAGGTCTGCTTGCGCGAACACTAGCTCCCAACACAGCAGAAGATCGAAAACAATCTCTTGGAAGTATTTCTGACGATAACCATAGGGGTCATATACCTCTGATGTGAAGAGGTGGGAAATACTTTGTAGAATGTCCTGTATGTCTTCAATTGTATAGGAGATCGCTTCTTCCTTCAAAACCACCACCAGCATGATGACCCGCTGTAAGGGGATATTCTCCCAATCCATAGTCTCGTGGTAGAGCGTAGAGACTTCCTGAAAAGCGGCTCGCAGAAGCTGCGCTTTTTGTCGCTCGTTCTTCTTTCGCAGGATTGGCTCAATGAGCGACTTGAGCTGTTGCCATATGATTTGAGCCTCCTCCGCCTCCTGAAGGTAGGTAGCGAGGAGCGCGCGTGCTTGCTCTCGTTCTGTTGCTGACATATCGTATCTCCAATCGGTGGGAAAACAGTGAGCACTATTGTGCTCGTCGAGTCTCTCTTGTCGCTGGGAGGGCTGGAGGCTTTGAAGTAATGTATCCCTGACGAGAGTGGTTGACAATTGTTCCCACGTGATGGCATCTGGCTCCGCCTTGCCCTCACATTGGAGGGAACGATACGCCGCAGTTCTTCTGCCAGACAAATCCTTTCCTCGCAGCAATTTAACGCCGCGCGAATGCGCTGGACTCTTGCTGATTTGACTTTTCTGCGAACTGCACTCGAGCTGCTTTACAACACACAAGGTCAAATCCGTATGAGTGCACTCGCCGCTGACTGTGGTCTCTCATTACGCCAATTTGAGCGACGATTTCAGCAGCGCATAGGCGTATCGCCCAAGGTGTTCGCACGTCTCCTCCGCTTCGAGGCGTTGCTTACCTCATTGATACAAGAGCCCGCCTCTTCTCTCGCTGACGTCGCTTCCCACCTTGGCTATCAAGATCAAGCCCATATCATCCATGAATTCAAGACATGGGCAGGCTGCGCGCCAACGGCGTTTCTTGCCCGAGCTAAACAGCGGGCGATGCGAGGGCACCTCATTCCTGATCCCCGCCCTGCGTGTGTGCCTTTATACATCGTATAGAAAAAGAAAGAAGGATCAAAAGAAGCATGTCTCTAGCAGAGCAAACATTTCAGCTTCCTTGGCATGGTATTCATCACATTGCATTAATCACAGCGGATCTGGACGCGACCATTCATTCCTACAAAGATGTGCTAGGGATGCACGTGAGTGCTATCGCTCCCTCCGAAGCAGGGAAAGGCAGGCATTGTCTCATTTTCGTCAAACCAAACGATGACAACGTGTGGGGCTTCCATCTCCCGTTGCTTTCGCACGGGGAGTTCTCAGGTGGCTGGCCTGATCTCCCAATGGCAAAAGGATTATATTTTCTAGTGGTGGGGAACATATCCGAGCAACCGTGATAGACCAGTAAAAATGTCATCAGACCCAACTGGTAGGGTCGCGGCGTTTTGAGCACGCCAGGCGAGAAAGCCATCAGGTCTGACTAACACAGCACCTGAGTCGCTTATCCCATAGCTTGCAAGAAAGCTGCCCTCGCCATCGCTATACGGCTGATCGTCCCCAATCCTGTACAAATCCATAGATAATCCCAACCTGCTTGCCACCTTTGCAAACATCTCCAGCCAGCACTGTCCATTGGGCCCTGTCAGCAAGACAAAATTGCGTCCATAGAGATCAAGGATGGATCTCTGCTCGCCATTGTGGCGTAACCAGACATGGGGAGCACGCGTTCCAGGGCGTCCCGACGGCTCATTTTCAAAAATCACATCATCACCATTCTCATGAGAAACGGCAGCGGAACGATATCGATAGCCAGAGATCACACTGAAGGCAGTTGGTTGAGGCGCATCAGGGCTCTTGCGGACACGCATCAGCATCTCCTGAGCACTCCGCGCGATGGCTTCTCTCTGCTCATGGTGTGGCAGACGATAGGCATATAACCCGGTGGAAACACTCACGGCGAGATCCGCAGCGGGTTGCCGCTCCTGACCGTAAGTGAACAGGAGATGCTCGTGCGCCTGTTTTTTGAGCACGCGTGCCAGCTTCCAGGCCAGATTGTGGGCATCGGCAATACCGGTGTTGGCCCCAAATGCTCCCATCGTCGTCATCACATGCGCTGCATCCCCGACCAGAAAGACACGGTTCTGTTGATAGCGTTCTGCAACGCGTGAAGCAATTTCCCAGGAAAGCGTGCTCACAATCTTCACGGGCTGGTCGGCGATGCCAATCGCCGCGCGTACGAGGTCAAGGCAATATGCTTCTGATGGTGCGTCGAGACGTTCGCCGGGCCTGGGTTTGAGATTGGCGAACAGTGCCCAGCGATCTCTCGATGCTCCAGATTGTCCAAGAATGCCATCAACTGTGGCGTTATTGACAAAACAGAGCGTCACCTTTCGTCCCTGAAGCACCTCGCTCAGATCCATTTGAAACAGGATGCTAACCCATTGTCCAAGTATGCCATAACCATAGGAGCCAATGCCAAGCTGTTGCCGGATAGCACTTCTATTGCCGTCTGCCGCCACCAGGTAGTGTGCATGGATACGGCTCTCCTGCCCGGTAGCTCGGTCGCGGATCAGAGCGGTAATGCCTCCCACCTGTTGTTCAAAATGCACCAGTTCCGTGCCAAAGCGGATATCACTGCCTGCGGCAGTCGCCCGCATACGCACTATCGGCTCCAGTTTATCCTGCCCGATCATCGCTGTCCGCGTGGGACTCGCGAATGGATTAATGATGCTTGCCCGCTGGTGCGCGGTTGCCTCAGTAGCGTCGAGCACCTTCCCCGTCAAGCTTTCCACGCGCAAACCCATTTCGCCAAGGTGTTCTGGCGGCGTTTCTTGTGCAAAGATGGCAGACTCAATGCCAACCTGGCGAAAAAGCTCCATTGTGCGCGCATTGAAGCCGCCCGCTCGCGCATGGATTGATGTCGTGGTGTGTCGCTCAACAAGTAATGCAGGGATGCCATGCCATGCCAGAAAGAGTGCCATTGAAAGACCAACCACACTTCCCCCAACAATCAGGACCGGTACATCCTCGTCGTGTTTCGTTGCACTATCGCTCATTGTACTTCCTCCAAACATAGGTGATACGTCCGTCTGGATAGGCAGTATAGAGCGCGGAAGGGTGAAAGCGCATCACCTTCGCTCGTGATTTTTGGCGTTCTCGTGGCTCTCTGTTGAAAAAAGGCGGAGATCCTGAGCAAGAGCTCGCGCTTCTCGGCGGCTATGCACGTTAAGTTTACGATAAATGCTGCTCACCTGCGTTTTCACGGTATTGATCGAAACAACCAGTTCGCGCGCAATCTCTGCATAGGAAAGTTCAGCCACGAGGAGACGTAAGACACGTTGTTCCTGTCGCGAAAGGGGCTCAAGGCTTGTTATCGCGTATTGTGGAGCTTCTCGATCCAGCCCAAGAGTTTGTAGTAAAAGCGGCTGGAGAGATGCAAAGCGTTCTGGATGAGCGGAGAAGCGCGCCTGTAGCGCGGTGAGGCGCTGCCGGACAAGGGATTTGGATCCCCCGAGAGACCATATCTGTAGCAGAATAGACGTTGAGCGCTGCAACAATTCCTCATTTTGCCACTGCTCGCTCGCGTCCCATGCCTCCTGAGCGACCTGTTCCGCCGTCTCCATATCCCTCCACATACATAAGGTTTGCGCCAGTCCGAGCAAGGCCGGGATGAGATCCTCGCGATCTCCTACCTCCCTGGCTTCCTGGATCACGCGACGATAGCAAGCTGCCGCGTGTTGTAACACTCCTTGCTCACCATAGACCATTGCCAACAGCAGCAGACAACTGCGTGCACCATGTGAATGATGCAAGTTTGTCCAGATGGTGAGGGCCTCTCGCAAGAGTTCTGTAGCCTGGGTGAGTTGCCCACACGACACGGCTCTTGACCCCAGAAGGTTGAGGCAAACGCCGCGCCAATGCTGGGACTCCAGGAATGGTAGCCATCGTAACGCCTGACTGGCATAGGCAACAGCCTGTTCTTGCATGCCCTGCCGCATCGCAAGGTAAGCGCGAAAGGCGTAGACTTCTCCGAGTCGAGGGAGATTCCCTTCAGCGCGCCAACACGAATCAGCCATCTGCAACAGCGTCTCTATCTGCTCAAGGATGCCAACCGGCGGCTGTTCTGGTTCAGCGCTCACTGAGAGTACTTGCGCGTAGTGAAGACAGAGCAGCGGGTACTGGGAGAGAATGTCATCAGACAGTTGTCCCAGCCAGTTCCGCAACGTGGAGAGATCCTGCATATCATCGAAGCCTCGCCCGGTCACATAGCAGTCGATCAGGGCAGCTGCGTGTTCTGCGTCCTGTGCTCGCAGATTCTGCTCAACTGCTTCTTTGAGCATCCCTTCTCGTCCATGCCAGGTACTCGTCTCAAGGATTTGTATCTTCTGAAATGCGCTCTCGATCTCTTCTAGACGTGTGACAAATAATTCGATGCTGCGACCCACATAGCGCTTTGCGATACGTTTCCCTTGCCGTTGATAGGCATACCAGTATGCTTCGCTGCTCTTTTTCCGCGCTTCTTTTAGCAGATTAAAATGACCATTTCTTCCACGAAAAGAGAAGGAGGTATGTGTGGTCAGCCAGGTAAACCAGGAGGCGCTATCGGCCTCAAGCAAAGGATGGTCATGTTCGTAAAGCAGATAAAGGTCCTGTTCTGCTGACCATAGAAGCGTGAAGCGGGCTGTCTTTGGCATCGCTCCTCTCATTCTTTTTTGTTCCCCAAAGCCGTCTTCATGAGAGTATATATTTCTGCGCTCTAGAAAGGCAAGGGCTCAAGCCCGCGATGCCATGCCGAGTTTTGTGTAAAGGTGGGAGATAAAGAAAGAAACAAAGACGCGGAACTGACGAATCGGTCAAGCTATTCTGACAGAACAAACCCGTGGTCCAGAAACAAGTGATCGTTCATAAGAAGGGGAGCAACGTATCTGTAGTGCTGCTTAGCGACGAGATAATCTCACTAAAGAGCGGCCTCCGTCACTTGCGAGAAGTGCTCAAAAATAGGCAGGAGAGCGCATGGGAGGACACGTTAAGAACGCCTGGCAGAATGGTTGAGGAGGAGTGTACTCATGGACATCGATATAATGGACAATCAGAGAAGGAGCCACATACACGCAGTGCTCACCCGGAATAAAAAGATTGGAGACGCCCATGGAAAACGGCATACCTTTGTATACGAACCCTCCAAAACCACAGGAATGTCTAGCGCTCCCAGAGAATGGAATCGCATCACATCCGATATCCATTTCCTGATCGCTATACATAGTGTGAGCACAAACTGCCTTTACAATCTATCTCTTCTCCCGCCGCTATCCATCGCCTATTGCCTATTCCATGGCGCCATACGCCATGGTCCAGAAGTCATTGAAGACCTTCAGCGGTTCCGGCGAGTCCATCATGCGCTGCGAGAAGAGATGTTGCCACTCATCGCAAGCCCCATTGCCTCCCTGTTCAGTTGCAGGGTTTCACCTGACTACGAGTGATAGGGCTGTCATTGCTTCCTACCTTCACCCCGGGCATAAGACACGAATTGCTGATCGTGATTTTCCCGGCGTTATTGCTGACAACCGATCCTGCCAGCAGGGCGCTCCCATCAATAGTGATATCGCCCGCGTTATTGTCAAGCTCTATCTTCCCTGCGACCCCTCTGACCGAGATCGTTGCATCATTGCCGGAAAGATGCAGGTTTGTGGTTGCAGGCACCTCCAGCGTAAAACCACACAGGTTACTATTGATATTGAGCACATGATTTGAGCTATCGTAGTTCCCAGAGCCCTCAATCGTCAGCAGCCCTGCTTTTAGGGAAATCATCTCGCTACCCGCCTTTCCCTGGACGGTGATCGTTCCCCCGTTACAATCGCCAGTGACCGTTGGATGAGATCCAGCGTGAAAGGTATAGCCAACAATAAAGAAGTAATACACCAGAAATACCACCAACAGCACCAGGGGCACGTGAAGAAGTCCCTGGATGAACTTGCCTGAGGAACGCTCTTGCGCCAAAGCAGGCCATTTACCAGCAGGATACTCAGGGGAGAATGCCTGATAGCGCCTCATCAGCATTCCTCTTTTTTCCGCCCCTCTTCTCCACAGACGAGCGAGGGACCCTCGATAGAGCAATCCCAGCACCACCAGTACAAGGAACCAGAGCTGCATCAGGTCGCCACCGATGAACCAGAAGAAGAGGCCAGGAAACCCCAGCAATCCTTCAAAGAGCAAGACACCTATCACGCCCATGAGGACGAGCAGCACCATTGGCCGCACATACAAGCGTACACGAGAAGAATTGGTTGGAGGGAGACCCCCCTGTCCAAAGGGGTTATTGGTATTCTCGAATGGAGAGGTAGTCATCATGACACTCCTTAATACACTACAGGCGGCGAGATGGGCAGCCACGTGACTCGACACCGCTTGATCCCAACATGTACAACAAAAGAATACCCAAAAGCTCTTCCTTTTGCTATGGCCTATATCACAGTAGAGTTTTTTGTGTGAGCGCAAAAGTGCCAACCGCAAAGAGTGTGAAAATCAGCAATCAATGTGTTTACAAGAACAAACTTTGTTTGCGCCTCTATCACTAAAATACAAAATTTTTGTATTTTAGGCCTATGTCCTTTTCTCTCGCCACAAGTTGGTCTCTCGCATCCTCCTGTAATTAACCGTAACCTAAGCCAAAAGACATTTCAAGACCTTTTTCTCGCAGCAAGTATAGGCATAGAGTGTTCAGTAGAGTTTAATGATGACGCCATAACAATGCTCAAAGATGATAATGGTTGTCTGTACCCATTATGATCGAGGCCATATCGGCTATCATAGCGAGTTCACCAATGCAGAGTTTGTGGTGCAGCGAAAACACCATGAGGCGGCTCTTCATGGGCTAGAGCGTTTCTCTCGTAGTCGGATTCATTGGGATCTTCCTGGGAGAAAATACCGTCTGATTGATGGAGATGTTGAATTGTTTCCAGGATTGATGGATAGGGATGCGACGATCAGAAAGGGTTTGTTGTCCTACCCAGGCGTTGGGTGGTCAAACGAACCTTTGCCTGGATCACCCAATGTCGTCGCTTGAGTAAAGATTATGAAACCCTGACAGAAAGCAGCGAAGCCATGATGTATATTGCCATGACCCGCTTGATGGTCCGACGCTTAGCAAAAAAGTGACATTTACAAACAATCTCTAATACTACAGTGACAGTTAGCATTTGAGATGGCTTCTGGAGCGCTTTCATCTGTTTGCAAAGGCAAAGCGCCACTCGGCTTCCCAGGCCGATCGCTTCTCCTTCTCATCTTGTAACTGTCACTGTAGTACTAAGCTCGACTTTGTACAATTTTTGCAAGTCCCGCCGAGGTCAGCTTCCGACAGTGAATGTATCAGCAGGCCTCTCAAGCCGTCTGTGTATGATACGGAATACAGAGTGCTTCTCTGCTCGTCGACTTTTTCCACATCAGGCTGGTGCAGGTGACGTTGAAAAAGGCAACTGGTCCCGCGTTTTCCCTGCTGCAGGCTTCCCAGGGCTCTTCAGAAGCTCTTTTCGATGGGGAGAGCCTCAAGGCACTCGTTGGCCAAAGAAAATTTTGTACAAAGTCGAGCTCAGAAGATAAGATGTACAAAGCGAAACTGTCTCGTGCCACCAAATTCCTCCTCATCTTCGCTCTCGCGCTGCTCCTGAGTGTCTTCGCCTTTTCGGCATCGACACCACAGACCCATGCAGCTTCTATCTCGAAATCCCCGGCACCTATCGCTCACAAAAGCAAGGTACAACCCCATTGGTCCGGTGGTGGCTGTAGTGGCTGGTTCACTTATGGTCCTAGCACGTCTCAATTCACTTACAAATCATGTATTAGTGGCTCCTTCAGCAATATAGTCAGTAATACCTATATTACGTTTACAGCCCAGACCCCATCTTTATGGAGTTCATGCTCTGTTACCATCAGTATCAGGGATGATACAGCTAGAGACACTCCCTGGAGCCAAACAGATGGTTGCTTATCTGATGCCAGGGCAGATGGCGTTTATGTGGGCTATAATGGCCCTTTTGCAGCCACCTTCTCTTCAGATAGCTTCCACACCTACGTTTCGGTGACTGGAGTCTATAATGGCAAAACGATTTCTGGGGGAGTGGTAAATAGCCCTGAGTTAAAGCCTTAACAGGGAACAAAAATGACCCAAAACATTCCGCACTCATAGAATAAGGACAGTGTTCCAGGATGGCAGTGAGATTGTTTTCCCGCTTGCGCCATTGATCGCGTGGCGCGAGAGTCATCCCTGCCATTCTCGACACGGCGGCAGTCTGAACCATATCATGTGGCACAGAAGGCGTATTATAAGCGTAAATGACGATCTGCCGGAACGATACCCTCGGATCGAAAGTACAAAAGGAAATCTTTTCGCTGCCTATGGGCCATTTCGGCTCCAAATGCTCCTTTGTACAGGTTGCCTGCTCGCCAGCGTAATTATACAGAGCCACCAGCTTCAACGCAAAGAAACCATGCGTCGCAGCCGCACACCCGGCATGGAGCTGAGGATGAAACTACAAAAAGCTCTTGCTATCCAGGAGTTCCAAAACGAATTTACACCCAAAGAAAGGGCCACGATGAGAAGATTACTCACCACAATCATCCTCGCAGGTTTACTGAGCGCCGTTTTTATGGTTGGCGCTGTCTCTGCACACACACACCAACCTGCTAGTTGTACCTATTGGGCGACAGATGCTGAAACCATTCAAACTATTAACGGCTATCGATGGGACGTCTCATTGTTATCGTTCCGTGCTTGTGGAAGTGGGGCCTATCTGGGAAAAGTGTCTGATCATGATTGCGTCACGGTCCCACCGCATCAGCCATTTGACTTGCTCATGTGGAACCAGTGGTACATCAATGGCAACTACATTAATGAAACATCGTATCGATTCTACCCACCGTACAATTCGGCTTCAGGCCCGTATTGTTCCTACAGTGGTTCGTTTTCTGTCCCCTCTGGAAGTAATGTTATGAATTACGCCAACTTACAGTACCTGGATAATAGCCACATAGCAGGCTACGTGCTCCTGACGGACTACAACGTACATTGATCTCTCGCCGCCCTCTTCACTGAGAAAGCACAAGTTCAAGGCACAACAAACATCAAGAGAGGCAAGCGGAAGAAAACCCTTTTCGCCTGCCTCTCTGCATGATCGTATCCGAATGCTTTTAACTTGCCTGCTAGAGGATCTAAGCTACATCGGTTTTGACGAGATTCAACGGGATCGCGAAACCAACGCCATTCGCATGGCATGGCTTGCGGCGGGCTCAAGCCTATCGTGTTGCACTGTCTTTTGCCAGGAGGGAAACTATGAAGGCATACGCACAAGATTTACGCGGGTGCGTCCTGCGTGCTGTAGACCTGGTCGCTTGTCTGGAATACCACTGGCAGGCTTGTAAGACCGTGCAGCATGGGATTATTGTTCCAGGTGAGTTGGTTCGGTTGAATCGCCAGACGCAGGTCGGGCAGGCGTTGGAGCAGCGTACCGAAGGCTATCTGTCCTTCCAGGCGTGCCAGCGGCGCGCCTAAGCAATAATGGATGCCTTTGCCAAAGGCCAGATGTTGGTTCTCCTGGCGGGTGATGTCCAGTTCGGTGGGATCTGAGAACTGTTGCGTATCGGCATTCGCGGAAATCAAAGCAGCCATCACCTGCTCTCCTTTGCGGATCACCTTGCCATGCAATGGGATATCTTCGCTTGCCCAGCGCTCATCAGAGAGACTTACCGGGGCTGTGTAACGCAACAGTTCCTCAACGGCCGCCGGAAGCAAGGAAGGGTCGGCCCGAAGCAGGTTCATCTGATCGGGATGTTGTAAGAGGGCGAGCGTGCCATTGCCAAGCAGATTGACCGTCGTCTCGTGTCCAGCGACAATGAGCAAGAAGACCATCGACACCAGTTCGGCCTCGCTCAACTGGTCCTCGTTCTCCCTTACCTGCACCAGGCGACTCACAAGGTCATTGCCTGGATGAGCGCGCTTTGCCGCCAAAAGGGACTGAATATAGTGCAGAAAGGCCTCTAGCGCAGTTCGGGTGTCTTCTCGCTGATTGACGATAGCCTGGGTCCAGGTGCGAAAAGAAGCCCGGTCTGAGACGGGAATACCCAGCATTTCGGAGATGACCGTGATGGGCAATGGATAGGCAAATTCGGTAATAACATCCATACTTCCCCGTTCCTGTACCGCGTCCAACAACTCATCGGTAATCTGCTGGATGCGCGGGCGCAATTGCTCAATCATGCGAGGGGTGAAAGCCTTTGACACTAGGCGGCGCAGACGTGAATGGTCGGGCGGATCAACCGTGAGCATATTCTGGAAGATGCTGGCGATTAGAGGGTCCTGCTCATGCTGCTGCGTTGAGATCTTGCGCCTGTCCTTGGTAAAGCGAGGATCCTTCAGAACAAACAGCGCATCCTCATAGGTAGTCGTCAACCAAAAATTCAAATCCTCCACATAGTGAAGTGGTTCCATAGAGCGTAGTTGTGTATAGAAGACATGGAGGTCTCGCTTTGTTTCCTGTGACTGGAACTCTTGCAAGCTAATTCGAGACATCGGGTAACTCCTTCCGATACGTTGCGTTGTCAAGCGATCGTTTGATCGTTGTCGCTACATAGCATAGCGCAGTTGGAAGAAACAGCCATGCCCCTTTGTGAGCATTACCAGGGGGTATTCTGGGCTTCATTCAAGCAGGTGGAGTGCGCGGGCGCGCGCAACTGCCTGCGTCCGGTTCGTTACAGAGAGCTTTGCCAGGATGTGTTTGACGTGGCGCTTGGCTGTATTGAGGCTGATTACCAGGTGGTCTGCGATCTGCTGATTGGACGCGCCAGTGGCCAGGAGCGAGAGCACTTCCACTTCGCGAGCACTCAAAGGCTCTATGAGCGATTGCGATGCTTCTGGCTGTGTTGAACCGAGAGCCATCCGGTGTGTGAAAGGGATGGTGGCCTGAAGTTGCTGGATATAACCGGGCGAGGCCGTGGTATATGCGGAGACCTGCGCGAGCAAACGCGCCATTGGCTGGCCTTCATCGGCGAAAAGCCGTATATACCCCTCCCGCTCTGCCTGGGCCAGAACGGGACCGAGCGTGACAAGCGCCTGCCTTGTTTTGCCCTGTGCTTGCAGGGCGAGCGCTGTGAGCACCTGAACCTCAATCAACCAGCCATGAAAGCCCAGGCGCGACGCACAGTCGCGCCAGTTTTCGAGCAAGACCAGGGCCTGTGAGAGCGTTGTTCCCGTTCTTTGGGTACGTCCACGCACGATCAAGATACGCGCAAGTGTCAGATACGCCAACATCTGTCGGCTTTCCAAAAGCGTAACGGGGGCGTCATCATAGCGTATCCCGCAGGTGCCTATCCAATACTCGGCCTCTTCCACCTGATCGCAGGCGAGGGCGAGACGCGCGGCGAGCGTGGGCACATCTACCGGTGACCGTTCCTTGCCTTGAGGGAATATTTCTGGCCGCTTGTGTACCAGTTCCAGAAAATGCCTGGCAGCCTGTGGCTGTCCCTGCGTCAGTTCAATACGCGCCTGTACCCAGAGACCGAATGCGAACAGAGGACTCTGAGTCGGAGACGGTATGATCTCCAGTATCGCGTGTGGAATGACCTCTACGACCTGTTGTATCGCGCTCGCGGCTTCTGGCAAACGGTTCCACTCGTACAGCAAGCAGGCTCTACGCATCAGCGTGAACCCCACCAGGAGCAGAGGCGTAGACGGAAGATCCTGCCGTGCTCCGAATGTCTGAAAGATACCATCATACAGTGTTCCTGCTTTGCGTAACTGGCTCTGGGCTTTGCGTAATTCGCCCAGCAGGAACGTTGCCGCTATGTGTATGAGTGAGAGCGATTCCGCTGATTGTGAGACACTGAGGTCGAGCAGTATGTGTTCAGCTGCCACCAGATCGCCGCGAGCGCCATAGGTAAGGCTGAGAATGATCTGGAGAAAGCGCCTGAGCAGCAGGCTCAAGTCAGTTTCATGTGAAGTCAGGTTGCGCAGTGCCTCGCGTACAAGGTTGAATGCTTGTAAAGGGTTGCTTTGCGATAACGCAGTAAGCGCTCGGAAGAGGGTAAGGACGCTCTGCGGCTCGGCCCAGGAGGCAGCCTCGCTCTGCTGCTGTTCTTGCACATACTGTTCCATGCTTTGGAGCGCCTGTTCAGTGTGTTCGGGCGTGCGTTTACTCAGCGCATGGAGCCAGGGCAGAGTGATATAGAGTTGAGGCGAGGTGGCTATCAGGTCTGGTGGAAGCTGGTATAACCAGTACTTGAGTCGTTCGAAGCGTCCCTGTTCCACCATATGAGGCAAAATCCGCGCGACCAGGCGCGCTGCGCGCGGTAGATCGCCAGCCAGAAAAGCGTAATCGCACGCCTCTTCAATGCTCTGCTGCTGCTCGTACCAGTAGCTTGCGCGTTGATAAAGTCGCGGGATCAACTCTGGTTCGAGCTTTTGAAGCCGGGCGCGTAGGGCGCTTGCGAAGAGCGGATGGTAACGATACCAGGTTTGCGTGTCATCCAGCGCGCTTATAAAGAGATTGGCCCTCAGTAGCGCCTCAAGTCGGGTTTGCCCGCAGGGGCCGGGTAGTTCCGTGACCGCGTCACAGAGCGGCCCCATCATTCGATCTAGAATGGAGGTCAATAGCAGAAAGCGTTGCGTTTCGGGTGTCTGCTGCGTCAGCACCTCTTCACTCACATAATCGAGGAAAAAGCGATGCGTGCCGCGAAATGTCCGTAGAAAGGCCGTCGCATCGGGTTGTGCACGGAGAGCGAGCGATAACAGCTGCACGCCAGCAATCCAGCCTTCCGTGCGTTGTTCCAATAAGCTCGTTGCCTCACTAGAGAGCGCAAGTCCCATGGTACGTACGAGAGCTTCGACCTCACCTGAGACAAAGCGCAACGCTTCAGTGCGTACTTCGCTTAACTGGCCCCGCGCCCGTAAGCGCGCCAGGTGCAAAGGAGGATCAACACGTGTTCCGATGATCAGATGTAAGTGAGGGGGGAGATGATCAAGCAGAAAATGCAGCAGGGAATGAATGGTGTTCGCTGTCAAAACATGATAGTCGTCTAGAATCACGACTGCATCTTGCTTCAGCAGGTATGTGAGATCGTTGAGAATACCGGTGAGCACTCTCTTGATGTCCTGCACGTCGTTGCATTGATATGCCCGCATGGCGCAGTCAATAGATGTATCCAGACTTGCCATGGCGGCCTTAAAATAGGAAAGAAAAGCCAACGGGTCGTTATCCGTTGGTTCGAGCGAGATCCAGGTCACCGGGAGGTTTGTGGTAGAGGCCCATTCCGCCAGCAGTGTTGTCTTGCCGGAGCCTGCGGGGGCCGAGACTAACGTCAGTGGCTTCTGGATGCCCTGTTGTAAGAGTGTGAGCAGGCGAGGGCGCGAGACATGCTGCACCGGCAGGCGAGGAATGAGTAGCCTGGTTGTAAGGAGCATTTGAAAAGGGGGAGAGGGCTCAGGCGAGAGCGTGGCGCGTGTTTCCTCTGCGCCCTCCTGGGGGTACTCCTCCACATCGGCGAAACGATAGGACCCGGAGAGCACTTCGGCATCATTGAGGGCAGCGGTAATCATCTCTAAACGCGCAAGCGTCAGGTCAGTGCTACGAGCAAGGTAGCGTTTCACCATGCGCCGTTCCTTGCGCCGGTAGGCATACCAGTAGGTTCCTCCTCGCTGCACCGTCTCTTTCCGAACTGTACAACTTCCTCCATAGCGACTCTGAAAGGAGAAAGAGGAGATGGTCTCAAGCCAGTCAAACCAGTGCGAACCAACTGGCTTGACGTGGGGAATGAGCAGCCTCCCATCGTGAAAGACGGCGTATTCCTGGTTCGGCGCGAACCATTGTAACCGGTAAGATATACGTCTCGGCATCTTCTCCTCGCCAAGGAAAGCGTGCACTTATGCTACCTAACATTACAACATCTGTTGAGTACTACGTTTCCTTTGGAGCCAGGTTGTATTCAGGGAGAAGGGCGTTATGTAGCAAGTAAAGCGGATACCAGACAGCGCGGGATTGAGCAGGTCTTTTTGCAACGGGATACTGCACGACCTTTTTACCAACGTCGTGGCGAGGTCTCTAAGGCATCTTGGGAACGTTAGTAGACATCTTTCCTATCGGATTGCACGTTGCTTTTCTGCTACTGTATAGCAGCAGAAATCAATGGCTGTGTCTCGTTGATACGGCTATGTGTGGAAGTGTACAACCTATGACGGCAATTGAGCGGACCGCCTATCCTCGCTTCAAGCAGATACTTTCGGGCAAAGACCTGGCAGAGGTCTACACTCCCACGCCTGCCGCTTGCGCACGGCTCAGGTGGTGGTCAGCAATTCGTTGATGGAAAGATTGAGGGTAGGCATGATAAAGTCCTTTCCAGTATTGAAAGTACGCAAATGCATCCCGTGCAGGAGTCAGCCGAGCGAAATGAAGACCGAATCGGCGACGTGAGTAGCGCCCCCTGTTGTTGAGGGCTGTGCAAGTTCGTGAAGCAACCGCCTGCGCATGACCTTTGCCTGTTCAGGATCACGGTCGAAGGTGTTGGTCCATTCGGGATACTCGATCTGTAGAGCGCTATGGAAGATATCGCCGAGAATAATGGCCCGTTCCTCGCCTGCTGTCACCAGTAACGAAGCATGACCGGCAGTATGCCCTGGAGTGGCGAGAACCCTCACTTCAGGCGCGATATACTCTCCTTCCTCGACAAACTCGATACGATGCTCCAGCAGATTGAGCGCGTCGGCTATGCTGGCTCTGAGCGCTGGCTGATTGTCGAAACGGTGCCACTCAGCGCTCCGTACCAGATAGCGTGCGTTTGGGAAAGTATGGACCAGTTTGCCATTGACCTTGTGCCCGGTCCAGCCTACATGATCCGAGTGCATGTGTGTGAAGAAAACGGTGTCGATATCGGCAGGTTCGAGTCCCGCACGCTCAAGATTTGAGAGGAGTTCGCCTCCATAAGCATTGAAGCGGTCGCTCTCAAAGGATTGGGGGCCGAATCCATTGTCAACTACTATCGCATGCTCTGGCGTCTGGAGCAGATAGGCGCCGAGACTGCCAACAAGCTGACCGTTGCTGTCGAGCAGGTGTTGATAGGGCTGCCAGTCCGCTGCGGTGGCTGTCGGGAATAAGGCCATTGGATTGAAGAGAATATATCCATCGGGCAGATAGGTTATGCGAATGTTGCCGAGCATGATAGAACTGTAGGTTGCTGCGCTGACCATTGAAGATCCTTCCTTTTGATAACTTTCCGTGTGAATGATGGATACAGGAAGCAGCGTCTGCTGTCCCCTGATCCAGGACAACGATCAGATATATATCCGCCTGCCTGCACAAAGCGAACGCCATCATTATATTCCTATAAGCATATATTGACGATAGGAAAGAAATTCGAGCTTGAGAGAGGAAGACCTCGGTCGTTCTCTGTCTGTTGAGGGGGAAGAGAGCTTCCCACAACAGAACATTTCCTCACGGAGTCAGGTGGAACTGCGCGCCAAACTCGGAACGAAAAAGTGTGAACAGAACCGTTCTTTCGTTCCGAGTCGAGCGATGACTCGTTAGACAAAAGGAGAGGAACCCTGCGTGCATTCTCTCCCCACACGACAGCGCTGCAAACAAATGAGCCGCCAAAAACTCGGAACAAAACATTTTGGGAGGCGAAATGACCATGCTTCCATTCTCTGACACAGACTCCCATCAAGGGATCAATGAAGCGCTGTTGCGGGAATATGCCTTCTTTCTGGCCAAAAAAAGCCGAAGGAACCATTGAGGCGTATCTGTGCACTGTTCGCCAGGTCATGATCTGGATCGCCGCGCGACCGGACAATGGTGGACCGTTTCAACCCCATCATCTCACGAAGACAGCGGTTGAGATGTATCTGGCAGTACTGGAGCGCGAGAGTTTGAGCATCGCACATCGTGCGCGGGTCAAATCAGCGCTCAGCACCTTTGCCCGGTGGTTGATTGAAGAGAAAGGGGTCCTGTCGAAAAAACCACGCACTGGCATTGATTCGTCAGCAATGCCAGTGCTCGCGCCTCGCCAACTCTCAGAAGATCAGCGCTTCATTCTCCGTTCCCTGGTCGAGCAGGAGGCTGATCGGCGCGGAGCTGCGCTCTTTGCCTTGGGATATTAGGCTGGCTGCCGGGTCAGCGACGTGTCCTGGCTGGAAATGACCCATACACATGTTAGTCCGAAGGTGGGCTGGATACACGTCGGTCATAAAGGCGGCAAATGGCGCGAATCGACCTGGTGAACGAGGCACGCAAACCCCTCTACGAGTACCTGCAAGCCACACACGATCCAGACCGTCTCTACGTTTTTCCTTCCCAGCGAAACGTGCGGTTGACTGAAGAAAGAATCCATCACTGGTTTCGCAATCTAAAAGCGCGTGCGACCAGGGAGCAATGGGAGCATATCGCGGATCTGACTTTTCATGATTTGCGCCATGACTTTACTCATCGTGCGCGGGAGGCCGGTTGGAGCCTGGAGGAAGTGGCCTATTATTTGGGTCATGTGACCAGGAAAGGGACTCTGGCTATTCAAACAACCTTCGGCTATACCCAGGTCAGTCGTGAACAGATCAAGGACAAACTGAAATGGCTCCGAGGATGAACCATTCACCCTTCAACACCATGCGCTTTTCTTTGGTTCGGGCACGGATCATTTGGATGAAGCGCATGGGAGCTGAGACCATCCCATTTGGAGCAAATTGAACGCTGGCATGTTGCTGAACAATGTGATCTGCTGTGGCAGAACACGGCACTCTACTCATTTTCCTGAGCACCTTATGGTAATTCTACGCGGAGGATTCTGAGAGAGGACACAGTCTAGATCGGTGGCAAGAGCGTGTTATGGACTTGCTTACTCTTTTGTCCCAAGTACCGCTATGAAGGAGCCTCTTTGGGCTAGATTCCTATTCCAACTTTCTGTTCCAACTATGGGCAAACCCCTACTTGTCCCAGGTGGTCGAAGAACTGAAAAAGCGGGGCGAAGTAGTACCTGAAGAGTATCTCCCCCATATCACACTGCTGGGATGGAAACATATCAATCTCATCGGGCAATACAGTTTTAGCCATTAATCGGCCCGTTCCCTCGACAATCTCCGACCATTGCGGCTTCCAGAACAGGAAGGTCAAGAGGCACGGGAGGCACCCACGGAAGATCGCGGCGTGTCCTCTCATTCCTAAAACAGATGATTCTCGATCTGCTACGATACTCAGCGGTTTATTGTGATAATGAAACTGCTGAGTGTCAAAACCGTTCGTTTAGTGGGATTCCAGATGAAACTCCACATTCCATCTGGAGTTTCATCATCACGGGCATAACCAGTTCTGCGCGTTTTCGCAAAAAGGATGCAATGCACTCCCAACGCAGCTATCTGCATGTGTGTTGGGAGTGCATTCATTATCTCACGGTCTGGGGGGCAGACATCTGAGGTGCATCTTTTCCCTCGGCCTGCTTGAGCTTGAGATAGCGCGCACTCATGATACCAACAAACCCCATCGCACCTGCGCTTACCAGCAAGTGCGCCACCCGAACGAGCCAGTGCCAATCGCCAATGAGAAGCAGAAATTGATTCATCCCAAAGAGAGGTATGATCATCGCGTAGATGATGCCCAGTGCTCCAGCTACCCTCATTCCTCTGGTCAAGAGCAATACGATACTCAAGGCAAGCAGAGCCAACGTGACAACAAGACCGAACCACATATGTGCAGAAAGAAAGCTTATATTGGCAAACCAGTGCAAAAGTCCCAACACCAGCGCTCCTGCGCCCGCAATGTTACTTATCCAGTGGATGATGTGAACTGTTGTTTTCATCAAAAAATCCTTTTCATTGCTTCTATGGCCAGGTGATTTTCTTTGTGACAAACTGCCCATCTTGAAAGGCCGGTGCATCAACGCCCCAGCTCCAGGAGACTTTCGGCGTAATGACTATGTAGGTGCCGGGGCCTCGATACCCTTGCTCAAGGGTGACAATCTCAGCCTCCCCATGAACCTTGATCGCACGTGGCACCAGTGGCTCAAGTGATGGCAGGTCATCAATGATGAGCGAGACGAGGGTGTGTCCGGAGGTGACATTTTTATACTTGCGTGAGCGCTCTAAGGCATAGCCGCTAATGTAGAAGCGCTCCCCATCAAATCCAAAGCCTACCGCGTCAACGTCAGGTTGACCATTTACCGCCACGGTTGCAAACCTCGCCAATGTCTGGCTTTGAAGAAATGCACGTTCCTTTTCCGAAAACATAAACTTCTCTTTCTTTTCAAAAAAACACTATCTAAGATAGTAGAGCATCTCCCGAAACGGGCATGCATGGACCTGTATGCTCTTCCAGTGCGGCCATCAGCGCTAAGACGATATCCTCTCTCCAGGAGCGAGCTACCACCTGCACGCCTACTGGCAGACCTGCGCTGCCCATCTCAACGGTACGGGCTACACGCTCAACGCTATCTTTCCCAACGCTGCGCTCGCTCTCCTCACCTGGGTAAACGCGGGTAACGGGTGCCACGCCAGCAGGCAGACCTAGCAAATTGTAGAGGATGGCATAGCTGCCAGCATTGGTCGGATTTAAAGTGCCACTACTGCCATGTGTCAGGGCTGGAAGCGCATGGGGCGGGCAGAGAAGAGCATCAAAATGGTCAGCATTAAGCGCGGCAAGGAAGCGCTCGCGATACTGATTGCGCTCTTCTACCAGATGCCAGTACTGATCGACCGACAACGCTCCACGAATAGACTGCAACGAAGACGCCATGTGAGCCTGTCCACTTCGCCTGAGCAGGCCTACCAATGGCGCACGAACGATCCCAGGCAGGCTGCTCACCCGCATATTGAAGCTGATGCGGCGATCACGGGGATCTCCTGCGAGATTGCGCTTATAGGTCGCAAAACCATCCGCACCCACCAATCCAACATAGAGCCGGACCGCTTCCGCCACATTGGGCGGGTTCCAGGACTCAACGATAGCACCACGTGCGCGCAAGGCCTGCGCCGCCTCCTCCACCGCACGACGTACAGCCGGAGCTACCGAAAAAACGCCATTATCGGTATACATGCCGATACGCAGACCTGTAAGAGAGACGGCAGTGGGATCGGGCCAGGGAACAGGCGGCACTAATGGATCAACAGCGTTCAAGCCAGGAGCCGTTAGAATGTTCATTGCCAGGCGCAGATCCTCAACGCTGCGGGCAATGGGAGCAGGCTGAGCGATAATGCCTTCCTGCCCACCAACGTAGGCATGGGGAGCGGTATCGTGATGGGTCAATCTTCTGGCTGTGGGAAGCAAGCTATACAGACCACAGAAATGTGCGGGCACACGAATACTGCCACCGAAATCGCCTCCCAGGCCAAGAGGAGAGCCGCCAGCGGCAAGAATGGCGGCCTCACCCCCACTGCTTCCGCCAGGGGTACGGGCCAGGTTCCAGGGATTATTCGTCCGGCCATAGACCGGGTTATCAGATTCGTGATACATCAGCAGTTGGGAAACATTCGTCTTTCCTAGAATAATAGCTCCGGCCTGACGAAGCCGCTTCACGAGGGGACCTTCCTGCTCCACGAGCCGAGATTTCTGATGCAGAATACCAACCGTTGTTGGGGTTCCAGAGACCATAAATTGCTCTTTGAGGGTGATGGGCACGCCATGGAGAGGGCCAACGAGTGTTCCTTGCGCAAGCAGGCTATCAGCTTTGCGTGCCGAGGCACGCGCCTGTTCAAAGAGTGATACGACGACGGCGTTCAGACGTGGATTGACCGCTTCGATACGGCGAATATGCGCTTCAATGACCTCCTGCGAGGAAAGGCGACCCTCAGCAATATGGCAAGCAAGCTCCGATGCACTCAGACTGGTGAGGACGGCATCTTCATGGGAAGACAGTGTAGAGGAAGAGGGTGTCATGATATATGCTCCTTTCGAGATTACTTTGGTGGAATGGATGTGTAGGCTTCTTCAGGGCTGACTCGAAACGTCCTGGTCTTCCCGTTTCAGTGCCAGCAGGGGTAAAGCCAGGTCGCGTACTTTGATCAGCACTCCATGCAAAGCGGCCTCATCTGCCAGAGGACCACGCAGCACGGTGTGGTCTTCTTGATACGTGATCGTCAAGTCCTCAAACCAGGCAGACCAATGCTGATCAAGATGTCCCTGGACATGCAATTCGTAGATGGTCATCGCAGTGCGCTCCTTCGCCGTGCTATCTCTGTCGCGGCGTGTTTTCGTGATCTGTGCTGAGTATAGAGTAGGGAGTGGTTGGGAGGCAGGAGACTAAAGTGGATAATGAGGGTTGGTTTTGTGGTAGAGCACAGGCAGGGCTGAGCCGCTGCCTCTACTATACCGCCCCACCTGCTGCGAGGCTATGCTAGAGGAGGTGGAGTGTTTGAGCGCGAATGACTGCCTGGGTACGGTTCTGCACCCCTAGTTTCCCGGTAATGTTCGAGACGTACTTTTTGACGGTGCCCAGACTCACGACGAGGCGACGAGCAATCTCGCCATTGGAGGCTCCCGAAGCTAAGAGTTGCAACACCTCGCGTTCGCGCCGTGTGAGGGGTTCGGCAAGTTCTCCCAGGTATGGAGGTTGTAAGTCGAGAGCCGTTGCCCCGAAGGAGGAAAGCAGCGTGGCAACGTAGTCAGGCGCAATGCCACGTTCCTGAGCCTGGCGCAATAAGGTGAGCAACGGTGTCCCCTCGTCAATGAAGAGGCGAATATAACCCTCTCCCGCGGCCTGTGCAAGGGCACGCCCCAGTGTGGTGAGGGCGCCTGATTGATCTCGCCTTGCATGGAGAGCCAACGCCTTCAGGATGAGGATTTCCAACACACTGCCCATGCGTGCTTTCGCCTCCGCGTCTTCGAGGAGGCGAGAGAGCAAGCGCAGAACATTGCCCAGCAGCGGCCCTGTCGGGTCGTTGCGTCCCTCTTCAATGCGGATTCGGGCCAGGATCAGGTATTCCATCTCACGTGGGTAGCTTACCTCGTCTTCGGTAGATAGGCCAGATGCATTCGCCCAGGCAACGGCACGCTCCAGATCGCTCTGTGCTAACAGGAGCTGCGCCCGTACTGCTGTTGCCAGCGCTCTGAGAGGGGATGGGAAGCAATCGTGCTCAGTCAATTGAACCAGTTCTTCTATGGTAGCACGAGCTTGACTGAACTCTCCTCGTGCCTGCTGTAAGCGGGCCTGCGTTGCGTATCCAAGCAGGGCGGTAATGGGTTCAAGAAAGATCCCCATCCTCATCGCCTCCATCCCTTTTGCCAGGATGCGCTCAGCCGCTTCCAACTGGTTGTGTTCGCGCAGAAGATGACTCCAATTGAGATAATAAAAGGCACTGGCACCTGAGGCGCGAAACTCCTCGGCCACCGGCAGCAGTTGTTCATAGATGGCAAGAGCCTCGCTGAGCCGACCTTGTAGCCCTCTCAAGCGTGCCAGTTGATGCGTGATGCGTAAACGTCCAAGAGGACCGATGGTAGGCACCAGCGCCATTGCAGTCAACACAGACTGTTCGTTTGGAGAGGTGACATCTCCGCTGAGTTGATAGGCACGAGCCACGTACATGAGCGCCCCGGCACGCAGAGGAGCCGCACCTCGCGTCTGTGGCAACAGGGAGAGCGCCCGACGTGCCATTGTGACGCTGCCCGCCAGATCATTGGAGGAGAGGCTGCTTAGTTCCGTACGACAGTACGCTATCCCACCTAGAATCATCTGTACGTGTTCGTCAGGGTGGTCGAAAGATCGGCTGACTTCAGCATCACGCAGGCACGCCTCAGCCTGCTCAAATTGTCTGGCAAAGATGAGTCCGATCGCACGAATAAGAGAGAGCATTGGGCGCGTACGGATCATCTCTTCGGGAAGTCTCCTCATCCAGTTGAGAACGGTCTGATACTGACCGTTCAGCTCGATAGCTATGGCATCACGTTCAAGCAAGCGAGCCATACGCTCATCATCGTGAGCAGCCAGCGCATGGTGTACAGCCTCGATCACGAATGCATGCTCCTCGTACCAGATGCTGGCGCGGCGATGCAATTCAGGTACCATATTGGGCATCGTAAGCTTGAGGCGATTGGTGAGGGCCTCGGCAAAGAGGTGATGATAGCGGTACCACTCTCGCTTCTCGTCCAGTGAGACCACAAACAGGTTCGCTCGCTCCAGCGTTTCCAGTATCGCCTGACTTGCAGGCTCACCCGTGACGGCATCACAGAGCGGAGCAGAGAGGCGCTCAAGAATCGCCGTGTGTAGGAGGAACGACTGTATCGAAGCAGGTTGCCGTAAGAGTACTTCTTCGCTGAGATAGTCAAGCACGAAACGATGACTGCCGTTGAAGGCCGAGAGAAAGGCAGAGGGATCAGGATGCCCCGCCAGCGCAAGAGCAGCCAGTTGGAGGCCTGCGATCCATCCCTCGGTGCGGTTCTGGAGGGTCGTGATGGACTCTTCGGAGAGCGAGAGGTCCATCGTGGACTGGAGAAATGAACTGCTTTCTTCCAGGGAGAAGCGAAGGGCAGCAGCACGCACTTCCAGGATATGCCCATGCGCCCGGAGGCGGGAGAGCGGCAAGGGGGGGTCTGCTCTCGTAGCAAGGATGAGATGCAGCCTAGTGGGCAGGTGCTCGACGAGCGTGGCAAGGGCACAATGAATGGACGGAGCTTCGATGACGTGGTAATCATCGAGCACAAGGGTAATATCCTCTCTTGCGTAGTGCGTCAGGTCATTGACCAGCAAGGTCATCACTGTTTCTGGTGACAGAGGTTCCCCTGTTTGGAGCAGGGCGAGGGCGTTCGCACCCAGACGCCGATTAACGGTCTGCAAGGCAGCGATCAGGGAGGAGAGAAAACAGGTAGAATCATTGTCTTGCGCCTCCAGGGAAAGCCAGGCGACAGACATGGGCGGGAGATGCTTATGGTCGGCAAGCCATTGGGCAAGCAGGGTCGTTTTGCCGAAGCCAGCGGGTGCAGAAATGAGGGTGAGTCCGCGTTCCCTCCCCTGTTGGAGTTGCTCAACGAGACGGGTGCGCGACACCAACCGGACTCTTGGACGCGGCACCTGAAGCCTGGTAGAGAACAAGAGCGCGGGCTGTGTAGGCAACTCGGAAGGCAGGAGACGATTGGCCTCCGTTTCCACAGCTTGCATGGTTGATCCATCCACGCTCACGTCGCTTGCCCATGGGTTCTGTTCCCGTTCATCGGAGAGCGTCTCGCCAGAAACGTCATCAGGTGGGAAGGTCACATCACCACTGAGCTGAGCTGCCATCTCCTCCAGATGTATGAGCGTGAGGTCTGCTGTCCGTCCCAGATATCTCTTCATCAGCTTGGGACCGACGCGGTTGTAAGCGTACCAATACCCATGGCCCCATTGCCTGGACTCCTTCCGCACCGTCAGTTGTCCCTGCCTCCCGCGAAAGGCGAAGGAGGCAATCGTATCGAGCCAGGTAAACCACCCAGGTTCTCCAGGGGTGATCGTGAGGATGGGTCTCTCTCTCTGGTCGTACACTTCATAGTTCTCATGTTCTACATGCCAGGTCAGATGGTATGGGGCGGCTTTTGGCATACTCTCCTCATTGGTTTTTGTTACCCAAGGTCTTCTCTTTTCCTAGGAGTATACGCATTGGGTAACAAAAATGCAAGAGATTGTTGCGGCACAAAAAAGATCCTTTCTGTCAGAGGAAACGGATAGTTTTTTTTCGCCCTGTTGAGCAACGTTCCTCTTCCGACTTTGTGTTCCTCCTATCTATATATGACACAGACGTAGCGGAAGATGGAAAAGGAAGGACCTGGTTCTCTTGGAATCTCTCGCTCAACATTGTACCTCTACGTGAGAGAAGGGAAATCGTGTCCTCTGCTATCGCCGGAGCCGATACCGGTAACGGCGATGAGCAATTGTTCAGACTTGAGCGCTTTCGAAAGGTTCTCCGCGCAACGGGAGACAGGGTTATCGTTTGCATTACTCTGGTAGTGCCCAGGCAATCACAGACGACATCTTGCCCCTCCACCACCTTCGCGATCGCATCGGGCTCCTGGGCATCTCCTGCGACGATACACAGGCGTACGTGGCTCATTGGCATGCGGTCTGGTATACGGGCGAGCGCAGAGACCTCATGGCTATCTGCCAGCACCGCTTGCGCCATAGCCAAACCAATGCCATGGGTTGCGCCAATGATTGCGATTTTCATATTCCTGTCCTTTATTCGCTGCCGATCATGGCTGCGCTTTCGCGCCACAACCGATCCTGAGCGTCTCGGCTTCGCGCCAATTCCGAGGGGTCAGGGAACGCCGGTTCACCCTTGACCAGGGAGACGTAGATCCAGACTTAGCCCCGCCCAATCCTGCGCGCCTATTTCTTCGTGAGCTGGTGGTAATCGACCGAGGCGAAACTCGGGAACCGAAGACCTCCAGTAGGCGGCGCGGGAGTGTTCACAGTCATCGCCTGCTCCACTCTAGCCAACCACTATGCCGGAATTTCCGCCGGCTCCGTCTACCCAGTAGACATTACTCTGCACTTCGTGAACAACTAGCGGTTCATCGCCCCACTTTTGGACATAACGCTGTATATCCTGGAGAGAGGGCTGCTGCGGCTTGGATGGGTCCATGGCTGGCTGTTGATTCAATATATCCGTTTTCTTTTTTCATATTCTTTTTCCTTATGTTGAAAGGGCGAAACAGAGAAGCCATCCTTGAGCTTGCGTTCGCCCAAATATCGAATGCAGTAGATGTAGCATGACACTTAATACCATCAAAGTCGTTTGTCGAGCCAATCGAACACATACTCTGACGCAGTGGAGTAAGCTCCCATTTGGCAATGCGACTGTGCGGTATCAAACAACATGTAGTGCTTGAGGCATTTTAGGGCATCAAAGAACTTTTGCGCCTGACCTTTGCGATTTCTTCCGTTCCATCCATGACGAGTGTCTCGCATTCGGTTTTGTTCGAGAATCTCTCCAAGATCCGACATGCCGTAGAACATCAGGCCGAGGACGTGTTTCACTAAGGCATCCATCAATATATGCTTGCTAAATTTGGTGGATGTCCAATGTGGCCCTGAAATTGAGCTTTGTGAAAGGGCCGCGATCGGATGCGTTTCGTTTATTTCGGTTCTCCTTCTGTGACGTGTAAATCTGCGAGATCCTGCGGGGTGAGGGCGATGGAACCGGTAGCGATGTTCTCCTCCAGGTGGGCAAGAGAGCCAGTGCCGGGGATGGCTATGGTGACCGGTGAGAGCGCCAGGAGCCAGGCCAGGGCGATCTGCGAGACGGTAGCGGCGTGCCGGGTGGCAACTCTGGCCAGGCGTTCGTTGTTGAGGTCCGTTCTGCCGCCGCCCAGGGGGAAGAAAGGAGCGAAGGCGATACCATTGGCTGTGCAGGCATCCAGGACGACCACTTCGTCGCGCTTGGCGATATGGAAGTGGTTCTGGACGGCTACGACGGGGGCAATCGTGCGAGCCTCGGTGAGGTGAGCAGAGTCCACGTTGCTGAGGCCGAGGTGGCGGATCAGACCCTCCTCGCGCAGCGCGGCGAGTACCTCGAATTGTTCGGCGAGGGACTCACCGTGTGGGGGTTCCATGAAGCCGATGCGCAGGTACACTAGGTCAAGGCGAGAGAGACCCAGCGCCTTGAGGTTGTCTTCAACCTGAGCACGCAGGCCGGCGGCGGTCGCCGGAACTGGGCCATTGGGACCGGGGACTGGGCCGACCTTGGTGGCGATGACCAGATCAGGCGGATATGGGGAAAGCGCCTCACGGATCAGCGTATTGGCACGGACAGAGCCGTCGAGGCTTTGGTAGAAGGCGGCGGTGTCGATGTGGTTGACGCCGAGTTCGACGGCACGGCGCAGGACGGCACAGCCAGCCTCGGGGTCGCGGGGTGGACCCTGGAAACCATTGGCGGACAGACGCATGGCACCGAAACCAAGCCGGTTGATCGTGAGGTCGCCCAGGGTCAGCGTACCTGCCTGGCTTACATGGCGTTCGTTCGCGCTCTCGTTTTGGAAAGTCATAAAAGATTCTCCATTCATCTCGCTCTGCTTGCCACAGGACGAGGTGTTCTGCTAGAATAATAATGGCAGTGACATATGTCAAGTGCTTACATATAGGAAGATATCATAGGGAATGACATATGCCAATGTCTTACATATGGCTCGTGGAAGAAAAGAGAGGAACCCCATGACGACCCTGGAGTATAAGTTACTCGGCATGTTGGCACGTCACCCGATGTCGGGATATGATCTGGCAAGCGTCCTGAAACAGCGTGTCGTCCCCTTTGGGCCAATCAGCCATACGCAAATATATCCGGCACTGGCCAGTCTTGAGCGGAAGGGACTAGTCCGCTATCACATCGTCGAGCAGCAAGCCGTACGGCCAGACAAAAAGGTGTATGAGCTGACTGAGGAAGGCCGAGCCGCACTGCGGCAATGGGTCGAGTCTCCTACCCCTCTGGTCTTCTTATACGATGAGTTTTTCTTGAAAGCCTACAGCCTCTGGCTTGCTGATCCCGAGCGCATGGAAGAGCGATTCCGCGAACAGGCTCAACTCCACCAGGAGAAGCTTGAATTTTACGAACAGGCGCTCCAGTCGAAACAGCTTGCGATCAGTGCCAAGCACGAGAAAGCCGATTTTTTCGAGGGGATGGATGTGTTGTTCCAGTACATCATTGGGTATGAGCACAATTATCTTGCCTGGTGCCAGTCGATGCTTGAGTATCTCGAGCAGCGGAAACACCAACACGGCCAGGAAGAAGGGCAGGCGTGAACATGCCTGCCTCTCCATGTGAGACAGGATGGTCGCGGTTCTCTCTCAATGCGTGCTCCAGGGAAGGTTCATTGGTGCATTCGGAGATGGGGGCGTGCAGAATCGAGCGAGTCTCGTAAGAAGAGGAACCGCACCTCCACAACAGATTTCGACTTTAATGATCTCACTCCTCTCAGGAAGATACATGCTCCAGCTATTCAACTCAAGCTTTTGGCACGCCGCAGTGAGACGTTTTTCTGGAACGTACAGGAAGCGCAGATCCGCGTGCATCTGGCAAGAGCCAGTTCGTTATCTGTCTCCATTGACAACGTACTTATAAAACGTGGTCCGACTGCGAAACCCTGTCCGTTTCATAATTTCAGCGACGCTCATCGTCTGACTGGCATACAACTCCTTCGCGCGTTCAAGGTTGGCCACGCTCATCTTCCTGGTGACGGCTGGCCGACCGCCCTTGCGCCCACGGGCTCTGGCCGCCTCCAGTCCGGCCTGGGTCCGTTCGCTGATCAGATCGCGTTCAAACTCGGTCAGCGCCGCCATGATGTGAAACATGAATTTGCCAGTGGGCGTGGTGGTGTCGATGTTCTCCTTCAAACTTTTCAACTCAATGCCACGCACGGCTAGGTCCGTCACGGTTTCGATGAGCTCTTTCAGGCTTCGTCCCAGGCGATCCAGCCGCCACACGACGATAACGTCTCCAGGCCGGGCAAGATCCAACATCTTGAGGTGTTCTGGACGGTCAAAACGCTTTCCAGTCATCTTGTCCTTGTCTGGCCCACCAGGTTGTGACGATTGCTCTTTCTTCTTTGGCGACAAGAAGAAGGGTGAGCCACATCTTTTTGCTGTTTCTATCTGCCATTTTGCGGCTGGTGACACGTTCAGTAGCGCTACCCCTCAGAGGCCAGTGCCAGGTCTTGACAGCATGTTGTATATACACTACAATAGGGGCTAGACAACATGTTGTATATACACTTCATACGGAGACCAGGATGATGAGTACAGAGATTGAGACAGCCGATGCCGGCGTGGTTGGCGAGATCACTCGCAATTGCCTGCTCACACGCACGCGCCGCATATCGCGCATCATCACCAACATGTATGATCAGGCACTTCGGCCTTACGGCGTCAATGCTCCGCAGTTCTCATTACTCGTGCTCATTGCGAAGCTTGGAGGAGCAAGTCGTGCTGAGATCGGACGTGCCAACTACCAGGAGCGCTCGACTCTGACACGCAATCTCGCGCTTCTCCTGGCAGAGGGGTGGGTCGAGGAAATGGTTTCTGACCAAGGCGGTCGAAGCCGTCCACTGGTCCTCTCGCAGGCCGGCAAAGACTTACTGGTTTCGGCAGCACCTGCGTGGCGAGCAGCACAGGTAAGAGCCAAACAGTTGCTCGGCGAGGAAGGCGTGACTGCCATCGTCGGCGTGGCCGACAGCATCCCGCTTGACGAACTCGTGGAGTAAACCACCCAAAGCGTTGTCTATGCAAGGTACAGTGCAGCAAATGTTGTATATACAACGCACAGTGTAACAAACCCCGTCACATCCACCTTGTGGAAAAAGAGATCCATAATGTTGTATATACAACAAAAAAAATACAACAAAGCCACCACGTCAACTTGAAAGGAACATACCATGAGCACCATCGTGAAAGCCGCCGTGCAGATCAGCCCTGTGCTGTACAGCCGGAAGGGTACCGTCGAGAAGGTTGTGAAGAAGATCCGTGAGCTGGGCAAACAGGGTATCCAGTTCGCGACCTTCCCCAAGACCATCGTTCCCTACTACCCCTATTTCTCCTTCGTGCAGTCAGCGTACGACATGCTGTTGGGGAAGGAGCATCAGCGTCTGCTCGAAGAGTCGGTCACAGCCCCGTCTGCCGAGACCCATGCGATCGGCGCGGCCGTGAAGGAGGCGAACATGGTCGTCTCAATCGGCGTCAATGAGCGCGATGGTGGCTCGATCTACAACACGCAGCTGCTCTTCGACGCGGACGGGACGCTGATCCAGCGCCGCCGCAAGATCACGCCAACCTATCAGGAGCGGATGATCTGGGGCCAGGGTGACGGCTCAGGCCTGCGCGCCGTCGAGAGCGCCGTTGGGCGTATCGGACAGCTCGCCTGCTGATCGATCGGACGCCCGCGTCGCACATCCATGAGCGCACCCGAAGGCTGAGACTTTGCGCGCGACTATCGAGGAGGAGAGGGTCATCGAGGTTCTGTAATCTGCCAATAGTGGAAACGAGGCTGTTGATTTTTTGGCAATTACTCTGCTGATCAGAGGACATTTCTCCTCGGCTCGTTTCCTCGAAATTGGTTTGGGAAGCCAAAGGAGGGAAAGCTCTCTCGCCAGGATAATTGCAGAAACTCCAAAGGAGAGAGAACATATGAGCGCAAATAGCCGTTTTACCGTTGCACTGCATACCTTAAGCTGGATGGCTCTGGTTGCACGACAACGAGAGATTGTGACCTCAGATCAGATTGCGGCCAGCGTCAATACCAATCCCGTCGTTATTCGACGGATTCTTGGATTGCTTGAAAAAGCACATCTGGTCATCGTGCAACACAGAACGGGGGCCGGCTGAAAATTGGCTCGCACGCCAGAGGCGATCTCGCTGCTGGATGTCTATCAAGCTGTCGAACAACCGCCGCTCTTTGAATTGCACCGTAGTCAGCCAGCCCAACCAGACCTGTCCTGTGGGAAGAGGTATTCAGCCAGCCTTAAAACGCTTTTATGAGGATGGCGAGCGCACACTGCAACAGCAGTTCGCCCAAGCGACGGTCGCTGACGTTTTGCGTGAAACGCTCACCCCTTCGTCCTAAAGCCCATCTCTTTCCAAAAAGGGCTTTTTTTTACCCATCGCTGCAACTTTGATAGTTACAGCCAGTGGCAGAGAAGAAAGGCATTCGTTCGCGATGATGTTCAAGATACAAACACGAAAGGGTTGCTGTGAAAACACCATTTAATCCGCGTATTCTCTTCCTTGCGATTGCGACTTTTGCGGTAGGAACCGATGCCTATGTGATTGCAGGAATCCTCCCTGAAATCGCTCAGGATCTGCGTGTGCCGGTTGACCAGGCAGGGCTGATGGTTTCACTTTTTGCGCTGGCCTACGCTGTGGGATCGCCGCTTCTTGCCGTTCTCACAGCGCGTGTTGCTCGCCGCTGGTTACTTATTGCGGTGCTTTTGGGACTGTGTGCCGCAAATATTCTGTCAGCGTTGGCTCCTACCTTCGGGTGGATGTTGATAACCAGGGTGCTGGCTGCCGGATGTGCAGCCCTGTGCTCGCCTACCGCTCTGGCAATCGCGGCTACGCTGGCTCCTGCGCAACAGCGCGGAAAAGCCCTGGCTTCCGTCAATTTCGGTTTGACCGTGGCAACCGTGCTGGGCGTTCCCCTTGGGACCGTGATTGGCGGTCACTTCGGCTGGGTCTGGACTTTTGGCCTCGTGGCAGCACTTGCGGGGGCAGCCGCGCTCGCTCTTACCTTCAGCCTACCTGCCGTTCCCACTCCCCCGGTGGCGAGTTTACGAGCTCGCTTTTCCCCTCTTGGGCAAAAGAGTATTCTTCTCGGGCTCGCCCTCACATTCTTCTGGGCTGTGGCCGCTTTTACTATCTATACCTATATCACGCCGCTCTTGCGCGAAAATGTCCATGTGAACGATGTCAGTGGCCTTCTGCTCATCTATGGTCTGGCAAGCATGGCTGGTAACGGTCTGGGAGGGTATGGGGCTGATCGCTGGGGAACGTTTCGCTCCATTCTCGCCAGCCTGATTGTGCTTGCCGTGGTCTTTCTGACTCTCCCTATCACAACTCATTTCCTTGCCAGTGCTCTCATTGCGCTGGTGGTGTGGGGAATTGCAGGCTGGTCGCTCTATCCGGCCCAACAACATCGTTTGCTTGCTCTCGCGCCAGAACATTCGAGTATCATTCTGGCGCTGAACGGATCGGTCCTCTACCTGGGTATTGCGGCGGGATCGGGTCTCGGCGGTCTTGTTCTCGCGTACGCTCCGATTTCAACGTTGGGTATTGCGGGGGGAATTGCCGCGCTCCTGGCACTGGGAACCCTCCTTCTCAGTACCACGCGCATGTTCACACCACATGCACCCAGACACAAACCTGAACAGGAAGCGCCAGTTCCCAGCAAAGATCCCGCCATGATGGAACCTTTACATTGAGAAGGAGTTCGGCCATGAAGCATGGCGCTTTCTGCACGCCGATCGATTACTGTGTGTATGGTTGAAAGACCTTTTCCAGCTTCGTTCTGTTTCGCATGTCTCCCTGCGGGCCGTGGCCTGCAGGGAGTTAAGCACGAGTATGGAGGTAGGGCTAGGATCTCTGCAAAAATCTACCACAAGCTTGTGATAGATTTTTGCAGAGACGCTCAACCCCACTTACCTGCGTCCGCTGACGGATCAAGCGGGTACGGTGCGCGATGAGACCTCGCAACTCACGCTCATCCTGAGGAGGGATCCACACCGCAGGCATGAGACCTGCGGCTAGGAGGCGGGCGAGATGCAACGTATCACGCGCATCAGTCTTCACCCGAGCAGTGGTAATCAGTTTCACGAGGTTCGGATGAGCGACCATGACCGAAGAAACCAGAGGACAGAGCTGATCACAGAGATGCCAGGCGTTTGTTGTGGCTTCTCATACCAAGGATACCGAAACGACGCACACTCTGCAACTGACATGCTAAAGCCCTACCTCTTGATCGCTGTGCGACCGCCGTCAGCGGTGATGATCGTACCAGTGAAGTAGCTTGCGTGTGGGAGGCAAGAAATCCTACAACGTTGGCAATCTTCTCAATGTTCGTTGCACGCTTGAGCAGTGTGGTGCATCCGAGGGCTTAAGTGTGCTCGGATGCTTAAAGAAGAGGCCAGAGATCGCTTCAAATGGTCCAGGCCATTTGAAACTGAGCACGTCTCTAGCCCGTATCCCTTTCAAGGATCTGTTATTGCTTTACATAAGGGGAAAAAACACATGGGAAACAAAAACGCTTGTATCATCGTTGATCTTAGATCAGGGAAGCACCTGGTACACGTCCCTGAGATAGCAACCGTTCTATCCGCTGCAGGCTGGAAAACTGACGTCGCCCTGAAGGAATATGGAGGCGAGACGATGCAACTGGCACAGAAGGCTGCCAAAGAGAAATATGCGCTCGTGATCGGCTACGGCGGCGATGGAACCTTAAATGCCCTTCTCAATGGCACCATGTATGCCCAGGGGAAAGGTGCCGTCGCAGATATACCAGGAGGCACCTTCAACGTATGGGCAAAGGCAATAGACATGCCGGATGATCCCGTGAAAGCCGCCCTGGCCCTTGTAGATAGCAAACCACGCAGCCTTGATCTCGGCCATATCGAGGCAACCAGTCTGACCTCTGCCAATAATTCCAAAGACGTCTGGCAACCAGCCCCCAATGGGAAAAAGTCGAAAAAGTCAAAAGAATCAACAAAAACCAGGCACTATTTCTTGCTAAACGTTGGCATCGGCTTGGATGCCGCAATGATGGCACATATATCCAAACCTCTAAAGTATCGAGTTGGTCCGCTGGCCTTCGACCTCGCTGCAGCAAAAGAGTTCCCCAGACAGCGCCCGTTTCCCGTCGAACTTCAGCAAACAGATGACAAGGGCAATGTCACCGCTCACTGGCGTGGAGATGTCTGGGAAGCGTATGTAAGCAAGGTGCCTCTCTTCGCGGGAGCGGTCAACATAGAACCGGGTTCGCGCGCCGATGATGGATTGCTCTACGTCACTTTGATTACCACCAATAGTCCACTAAAGACGATCGGACAGGCCGTTTCATTACTCACGCAGCACAAGCCAGATAGAAATGTCACAACCTATTTCCGCGGCACGCATTTTTCGCTGCGAATCCCCGCCTCTATCGATATCCATGTAGATGGGAGTGCTGTCAAACCCGAAGAACTCCTATCAAAAGCGGAACAGCGTGCCTTGCAACAAACCAACGATCCAGAACAGATGCTGGTCGATTATCACTTCGATGCCAGGCAAAAGGCGCTGCACGTTGCCGTTCCACGCACCTATGCAGGCCCACTGTTTGAGAAAACACCGCAGAAAGGAAACACCTCACCCCAGGAACAACTCCTGCTCGCTGAACAACAGCCAGCGAACGCGCCACAGCAATCGCACCCGCAAAGCGAGGAGCAACCCCCAATTTTGCAGAAAGCAGCCTATAACATAGAAGTTATTGGAAGCATTGCACTTCAAGGGAAACAGCCAACCACCATCGTCGCTGGCAAGTTCAAAAAACAGGATACGGACGAGGTCCAGGTTCTCGCGGTGCGCGTAAACAAGCGAACGCAGGTGCTCAACAAGGCAGGGGAGCACGTGCCGTCTGCAAGGCTCCTAGCACTACAGGAGGGCCAGACAATTCTGGCCGAAGGGAAGAAGACTAAACGCGGCGTCATCAAAGCTACGCGCGTGAGGTTAGCCGACTGAGGTAATCTCTGTGAGTCAGGAACCCACCATTCAAGAGGGGAAATGCATACGATCTCTAGGGATAGCACACGGCTGGGCGGGGATCTTAATGGTGTTGGTGCGCGTGACGCGTGGCCAGGGGTCACGTCTCCAGATTCAGTACTTTTTTTTGCACCTATCTTCGAGTCACCTCTTGAGGTGTTAACGCCGACGTCATTACGCGCCGGTTTAAGGCTGAAATGACATCTTTTTAAGAGAGAAATGATGTGCCATTGAAGCAAAACACACTCAATCTGCTCGGAATTTTACCGGTGCTGACACCTACACATACTCTTCTTTTACTGGGCAAGATCCCATACGCTTCAGCCGTGGGGAATCGTCACCTGACGGAGCAAGTGCTGCCCATAGAGCAATCTTGTTCGCAAGACAGTGAATTCATCTTCTTTATGGAATTTCTTATATAATAAGTGTAGGTAGATCTCTCTTTTTTGCACATAGGCTAGACTGACAGTGGATATTGTCCTGGGGGCAACTAAGAAAGGAAAGCAGAGCTTCTACTTAGTTGTTACCTATAAATAGCCACTTATCTGTATGACTGTTCTAGTGGACTTACGGATGTGAGGACGTTGTGCTCGCCTCCCCAAAAGGTGCAAACGAAGATGAAACGGACTCGATTTGATGCATTAGCCAATGCCCCGACCTCGCGGCGAAAGGTTCTTCAGGTCCTGGCAACCCTCGCAGGAACCAGCTGTTTGGAAGGACTGCAGATAGCTGGTCTCGATGATAGTGCCATGGCTGTTCTTCGCGATGGAGAACCTGGTGAGTGGGCTACCGGGGGACCAAGTTGACAGGGCGCCTCGTATTTCCCAATAGCCCGGATTATAACAGCGCTCGTTTGGGCTGGGCCCGACAGTTCTCTCAGTTCCCCCTCGTCATCGTTTTTTGTCAAAACGTGCAGGATGTCGTGAATGCTCTCAGTTGGTGCCGAGAACACAATGTCACATTTCGGGCACGAAGCGGTCGGCACTGCCTGGAAGGATGGTCAGCTCTGGATGGTGGAGTGGTCATTGACGTGAGTAATATGAATCAGATTCACGTTGATACAAGCGCGGAGGTAGCTACAGTCCAGACAGGGGCCACGCAAGGGGCGGTGGTAACCGCGCTGGGGAAGATAGGTTACGCCATTCCCAGCGGAGGAGAGAAGACCCCCGGTATAGGTGGCGTCACGCTAGGTGGAGGCATCGGCACACTCGCCCGCTCCATGGGTCTGGCTTGTGATCACCTGATTGGCCTCGAAATGGTGGTCCCGAGCGGCAAGCAGGGTGCAGAGGTAATCCAGGTCGACGAGCACAACCATGCTGACCTGCTGTGGGCTTGCCGTGGGGGTGGAGGAGGCAACTTCGGCATCGCTACCTCCTTCACCTTCAAAATTCGCCCCATCTCCACTGTCACGATCTATGACGCAACATGGGGTTCCGCCGATTGGCAGCATGTGAGCGAGCTTTTGAGCGTATGGCAGTCCTTGGCCCCCTCTGCGGACGATCGACTGGGCTCGACCTTCAACCCGAATTCCAAGAAAAATGGCAGCATTGCATCCAATGGTATCTTCATCGGATCACAGGAGGCACAGTTGCGCCAGCTGCTCCAACCTCTGCTTGGGATTGGCACGCCCAAAGTGACGATCCAGACCATGTCCTATCTCGATGCCTGGCTTCACTTCGCCGCCCCTCCCGATCCGCCGCACAATGACAAGTTTTCCTCGGTCTGGGTCTATAGCGCCTTGCCGCCTAAGGCAATTGAAACGGTACACAGTTTCCTGGCGAATGCCCCCATCCCGCAGGCCAATATCTGGTGCTTGAGCTGGGGCGGCGCGGTGGGCAGGATACCGACCGAAGCCACGGCGTTCTTCCATAGAAAGGCACAGTTCTACATGGAGTGGGACTCCCCATGGACGAATGATACGGAGGAGGGACAGGCCATCGCATGGGTTGAGCAATTCCGTGAAGCGCTGCAGCCCTATGTCAATGGATCCTACATTAACGTTCCCGACCGCAGCATCAACGACCTCAGGACCTACTACGGCAACAACCTTGCCAGGCTTCAGGAGGTCAAGCGCATGTACGACCCAGAGAATGCCTTTCACTTTGAGCAGAGCATTCCTCCAAATTAGCATCGCGGGATTTGAGTTTGAGGTACTCAAGAGCCAAGAGCACGAACTCTATCGTGCCTTGATCAGCTTTCAAGCGGCTGAGATAGATCGTTTCGGCAGATGGTAGGCTTTTCCTCTCTCCAATTGGGAGGCTTTTGTGAAATTGGTAGACCTTTCAGCGGATGGTAGACTCTTCCATAAGAAGCTTCTGTACCATCGATCTGCTCTTATTGATGTAAATGTGGGAATTATGTGAACGGATTTTTGATAAATCCGTGGCAGGCCTACTCCTCTCTTTGAAGCAAGAAACAGCCACAGAATAGTCCTGATATCGTTCACCCAATTCCCACATTTACAAATGGGTTGTGCCCAAAACTGGGGGCTGTTGGCTACACAAATGCTCGATGAGATGGATGGCGCTGCCAATCGGCATTGAGAAAGTCGGTTCGCAACGCCACCAGTGCTGTGGCATTGTCTCGTTTCCAGCGCATCCCTCGTCGTTTCATACGCCGATTGATGACCAGAGACACCGCTCGCTCAATAATCCCACTGCCCACCGGATAGCCTGCCTGTCTCCATGCTTCATACGAGCCGATCCACTCCCGTTGCTCCTGCAGATAGGTCACAGCGGCTTTCAAGGCCTTGCCTTCCCCTTTCTCTTGCCAACTCTGTAACCGCTTGACAGCTTGATCGACCTCGCCATGCCACAACCAGCTTTTGATCTCAGTGATCTGCTCGGTGAGCCAGGTCTCAGGATATTGCTGGTCGCGTTGGGTCTCTCGAATGGCTTTGCGCACCACGCGCCAGAGATGAAACCAATCCAGGATATGTGTCGCCTTGGCAAAGTGCTGCTTGGCTTCTTGCTTGATCCACTGCGCCCCATCAGCTACCACCACGCTCTTGGCTTGATCCAGTCCCACCTCACGGGCCGCTGCCTCAGCCAATATCCCCAAGGCTTTGGAAGGGGCAAAGGTGGCCACGTAGCAGCGTTTCATCCAGCGAGCTCGCTGGTGAACTGGACCCAGTCGCTTTCCTTTCGCACTGCGCTTCGCCAGCTCATACCAGGTCAATTGCGAGGGATCAGGTTGCGCTTTGGGCTCTTGCACCTGCTTGTTGCAGGCAACCACAGCCACCTTGCCTTCCATGCCTCCCGCTTGCTCGCAACTGTGCGTCCAGCCCCCATCCATGCCCACCACGCCAGCTTCGCCCTTCCCTTCGTTGGGAGCTGCGTTCAGCACCTGCTCAGCATGCTGCTGCTGGACACAAGCTTGTTGCTCTCCTTGCTGCATCGTGAGCTGACGAAGTTCCTCGGCACTGATCTGAGCCCCACTCAAGCGTTCCAAGAGCTGAGTAGCATGCCGGTAAGGCCAGGAGCTTCCTGCAAGCACGGCTGCCTCTCGCAGGCCAGGGCTCACCTGCTGCCCACGCAGATCACGCAAGAGATGACGGGCTGGACACCAGCGATGCAAACAGTGCTGACAGCGGTAGCGTCGCAAGGCCAAGCGCACTCGGCCAAAGACCAGCAGCACCCTTCGACCAACGGTGCCTTCCACGCGCACATCGTCATTTTTACATCGAGGACAGCGCCGCTGGCGCTGTTCCCACTGCCTGATAGCCTGTTGCAAGGCCCTACACATGCTTTGACGGCCCTGTGTCACAATGGCCTCTTCCAAATCAGCCAAACCTGTAGTTGCAGAAACTTCGAGCGTGAGCGATACTTGCACTTGCATGAGGGCATTCTCCTTTGGATCTTCAGATGTTGCGTTTCTGTTTCCAATACGGAGAAGTCCTCTTGTTTTCTTCAACCCCCTCTTTTGGGCACAACCTTACAAATGAGGACCCCTTCTAACCTCTTTGGCTGATACAAACGCATTGTGACGCGATTTCTTTATCCGCAAAACCTTTTTCTGCTCACTCATATGGCAGGCTGTGCGTTCCAACGTAAGCGCGAAAAAATCAAAGTTTCTAAGGTAACCGCGAAAAAAGCACAAGGTCCTGCTCAGGCTCTCTACCGTAAACGCGAAATAGCTCCACCGACTTCATAATCCTGTTTTGCAGCAGGATCTCATTTGGTGATATAGACAAAAAGAAAGAGGGGGAGTACGGTGGATGACGACAACCCGTACTCCCCTCGGTATATACAGAGACAAAGTCCTACACAAGAACCTTGCCTAGTTTGTAGATAAGTTCCTTGAGTTCTTGCGCTAACAATTTCGGACTGTGTGTGTTTAGAGTAGCAACCATGCTTAGTGTCAAACTTGATGGTTTATGTCCATGGAAATATGCTCCTTGTCTTTTGCCTGTTCTTGCTTGACACCTACTGCATGTGTATAGACCTGTTGGGGATCAAAAATCCTTTCGGCGATGGTTACATAGCTATTATCATCTTCAAGACGCCGGTAGTAACAACTACGGTATCCCTCATGGCACGCGGCCTCTCCTTGCTGGATTACCCGTATCATAATGCTGTTCTCTTCGCAATTGACGAATATGCCTCGCACCTGTTGCGTGTGCCCCGATTGCTCGCCCTTGCGCCATATGGTGTTACGTGAGCGACTATAGAAGTGTGTGTAGCCACTCTCTCGTGTCCGCTCCAATGCGTTGTCGTTCATAAACGCAACCATCAGGACCTCGTTGGTGGCATCGTCTTGAATGACCACGGGAATCAATCCCTGCCGATCAAATTTCAGTGGTAGTTCGCTCATTACAGCCTCTCCTCCCGATTGCCTTGCTATCTATGCCAGTAGTATTGCCATCCGCTTTATATAGTAGCACAGACAGTGCTCTTCTTTACCAAGCAAACAAGCATGACTGACAATCGATACATTTTTTATTGTCAATGCATCATTCTTTAGTGAAGTAGCCCACTAGTATTCAGTGAGCGCAAACATTGCCATATGCTAAAAAATCTATTATCATTCGTTCAAATGATGAATTGCCCGAATAGAGATTGGCAGTGTAGCACAAGCTACATACTCTTTATAAGAGCGTTACTCACTTTTATACACTTACCAATCGTCAAAGCGTGATAATCCTTATGCCAAAAATAATAGCGTAAATAGATGTGGGAGTTTTGCATGGTGGAAAGAGAAGAGCAAGCAGAAAATCCAGGTTATCAGAAAGGGCAACAGATCGGGCAGTACCAGGTGGTTGGCCAGCTTGATCAGGGGCGCTTTGCTGGTACCTTTTTAGGGCAACATATACATCACAAAAAGCAGTATGTGCTTGATATGCATACTCAGCCCCTGGCCGATGAGCTGAAAGAAGCCTTTCTTCAGCAGGCTCGTCATCTGGAGAAGTTGACGCATCCGCATATCCTCCAGGTACGCGATGCCGGGTTGGAGAATCGTATGCCCTTCCTGGTCGTCGAGTACGTGCCACATATCACCCTGCGTCAGGTCTACCCCAAAGAGAAAGTTCAGCCTCTCGCGAAGTTTCTTACGTACTTGAAACAGATAGGTGAGGCTTTGCAATATGCTCATGAGAAGGGTTATCTGCATAGGCAGCTCCGGCCAGAGAATCTTCTTCTCAACCGCAATAATCAGGTACTGGTCTATGATTTTGCCCTCGATGCCCTGATCAAGAATCGTAAACGTGTCGGGCAACAGAATACCCAGCAAGCGCTTGATGCCATTCCCTATACCGCTCCAGAGCAAATTCAGGGGAAACCCTGTGCGGCGAGTGATCAATACTCCCTGGCAGTGATCGTCTATGAGTGGCTTGCTGGCAACCCGCCATTTCAGGGATCATATGTGGAGGTTGCCAATCAGCATGTGCATACTCAACCACCCGCGCTTCGCTTAAAAGTGCCGGGTATTGCCAGCCAGGCTGAGAAAGTCATTATGCGTGCCCTGGCAAAGGAGCCTGCCCGCCGTCATTCCTCACTTCAAGCCTTTGTAAAGGCTCTGGAAGAGGCATATACCCAGAGCCAGGTCACAGCTAAGAAGATTTCTTCCTCAGAGGCTGAAGCCAGGCCGGTGCCTCAGCAGCAGATCGCAGAGACACCTACGCTGACGCTTGTTGAGTCGGTCTCGACATCTTCTTCGCCACAAGCACATACTAGTGCTACTACTTCATCAGCAGTATCTTCCGTTGCCCAACTCTCACCTGTGCCGCCATTGCCCGCCACACCACCACCACCGGCGGCAGGCCAGACTCACAGCATTCATGGAGCGCTCCCACTCACACCGACAGAGCTGGCTCCCATTGATCCTCCAGTAGAGTATTCGCCAGCCAGGCGTGATGAGCCTGAGCCACTTACACGACGCGCGCTTATGACGGGTCTGCTTGGCCTGGCAGCGGCTGGCGGAGCTATCGGGACCTGGTATCTCATTACGCGTAAGAGTGGAAACGTCTCCCATAGCATAAACACGACGAACACGACATCTCGCACGACACAGCCTCAGATCACAAGTGATGGAACGTTGATCTATCGCGCCCATCCCGCTCGTGTGAACTCTATTGCCTGGTCCCCTGATGGGAAGCTGATCGCTTCGGCAAGCGATGACCAGCTTATCCAGGTCTTTGATGCTGGGACTGGAGCAGTCAAGCGAACATACACAGGACATACAGGGGCCGTGACGAATGTTGCCTGGTCGCCCGATGGTACACGCTTAGCCTCAGCGAGCGAGGACCATACTGTTCAAGTCTGGGACACTGGCAATGGAGAGAATCTCTCTACCTATCAGGGGCATTCTGGAATCGTGAATGCGCTCTCCTGGTCATCCGATGGTCAGCTTATTGCTTCTGCGAGCGAGGATAAATCGGTTCAAGTCTGGAATAGTGCTAGTGGTGGGCTGTTCCTCAATTATCAACAGCATAGCGCGGGTGTGCTCTCTGTCGCGTGGTCGCCCGATGGGCATAGCATCGCTTCAGGCTCCTGGGATGACACGCTACAAGATTGGGCGACCGTTCCCAGCGACGCCTTTGCGATAGGGCAGACCATCTTCAAGTATGGAGGCCATACCGCGGAGATTTATGCCGTTGCCTGGTCACCTGATGGTCAGCTTATCGCCTCTGGTGGTGGTGATCGAACCGTATTGATTGGGCGGGGGGTCGATGGTGTCACGAAAGTCAAATACTCTGGGCATAATGATGCCGTGCATGGGATCTCCTGGTCACCTGATGGCAAACTGATCGCCTCCTGTAGTGAAGATGGAACCGTTCAGGTTTGGAATGCCTCCAGTAAACAGGTACTCTACACCTATCGTGGGCACTCGCGTGGTGTCTACTCCGTTGCCTGGTCGCCCGATGGGAGGCGTATCGCCTCCTCCGGCGCAGATAATACCGTTCAGGTCTGGAAACCGAAGCGCTAGCGAGCTTTGAACGTGTTTGAGAGCTTATTCAAGAGGTATTCCATGTCTTCTCACGAGAATGCATTCAACTATCGTCCCTCTTTGCTTGAGGGCGTGTCATATATACATATTCAAAGGCATATTCCAGGGTATGTTCCTGGACGCGCGGTGTCTACTCACAATGAGCAGACGACGGGGGAGTCCGCGCGCTTATCTGGGCCGGAGACGCCGTTACCTGCTGCGCTCTCTTCCTCACAGGGAAAGAGTTTCTCATCCAGTCCAGGGAATCGGCCTCCTCAGGCTCCCAGGGGCACCTTACGTCGGGTGGGGAAACGAAAGTATCTGCTCCCCCTCTTCCTGCTGGTAGTATTGATCTTAGGGTTGGTACAGGTGGCTTCGGCGATGACGCGTGCCAATATGCACCTGCTTGTGCGCATTGGCGATGTGCAAGAGTCCGACCTGGACCTGAATCAAAGCCTGCCAATTAGTCCATATCTCTTTGGCAGCAATGTCTTTCCTAAAGCGGGTAGTGACTCACAGGACCAGCAGGGGAGCGGCTTTATGCGTTACGATGCGGGTATTGTGGCGGGGTTACGCTCTGCCCGGATACGGCTCTTACGCTTTCCAGGAGGAGAGTGGGGTGAGGAACATACACTCTCTTCCTCTCAACTCGATGATTTTAGCCAGCTCCTCCAGGTAACTGGTGCCGATGGTCTGATGCAGTCCCAACTTTCTAATCCTTCTCAGCAGGACACGCTTGCCACACGTGCCAGTAGAGCCGGTTTGCTTGTTGACTATATGAATAATCCAAAAAGTATTCAACGTGCCAGTGCCACCACTCCCTATCACCCTGTTAAATACTGGACGGTGGGCAATGAGCCGGATCGCCTGAAGAATCCAGATACAGGTGCAACCTTTACGGCTATCGAGTACGCTCAGGCCTTTATTCAGTATTCTATCGCGATGCACCAGAATGATCCCACAATCAAGGTCTTCGGTCCTGAGATCAGTCAGTTCTATGGTGCCGGACTCGGCCCCTACGATAGTGCGCATAACCTCTGGATGGAGACCTTCCTTCAGATCGTCAGTCGTTATGAGCAGTCCCATCCTAACACGAAATATCACCTGCTCGATGGCGTCTCGTTTCACCGTTATCCACTTGATAACGCTAGCCAGGCCACCAATCTGCTCTTAAACAGCACCGGTGAGTGGAATGATCTCATCTCTTCCCTGCGCCAGAGCATACGCCAGGACTTTGGACGTGACCTCCCCGTCGCCGTGACGGAGGTGAATACAAACCCGAAGGGCGATGTTCCTCCACCCGACTATGCCGCCCTCTGGTGGGCCGATACACTGGGGAAGCTCATGAATCAACAGGTTGAATATGCGGCCTTCTTCTCTACCCAGGGCGTTGATGCCCCCTATCCTCTCTTTACCGCTAGAGATGGACAGCAGACCGTCATGCTGCGTATCATGCAGCTTTTCGCGCACCTGCAAGCAGACGATATCGCTACCTCTAGCGAGAACGACAGTGTGAGCCTATATGCGACTCAGGATGACGCCCACAATACGGTAAGCATGCTCTTGATTAACAAGGAAATGAATACAGAAATTGTCCATGTGCGGCCCAATAGCGGTCTCCTCCCACTCAGTGCCTGGCATGCCCAGGATGTGACGCTGAAGGGGCATAGCCTGGTGCTCCTCACCCTACATCGCAATGGTACGAACGAGGCCTATACATTCTCGCCCGCGCAGGCAACATTCAGCGATCCCACGCCAGGCATCCGCCACACCATTTGTGGACAGCAATCTGAGGCACTCACTATCACCTGCTAAATACGAAATTCTCGAATATGATGTATCTGGTCGTTTTCCAATATGATGTGGCGAATGCACCAAACATACATGCGGAGAAATAGAAGGTAATATATGCTCTGGACCATTTTTATCACATGCCTGGAGGCGCTTTATATGCTTATTATCGCGCTGATGACGCTCCAGGCCATCTTTAATATTCGCCTGCGCCTCTTCATCTGGGAGGAGCCAGAGCAAGCCCTGCTCAATAGCGCGCCCACGGTCTATCGACAACCCCAGCTCTCCTTTACCATTCTCCTGCCGGCGCGCCACGAGGAGGAGGTCTATCGCGATACTATTCAGAAGGTCTATGATCTCAATTATCCCCGCAAACTGGTGCAGATCATGGCCATCTGCCGCGAGGACGATACCGGGACCATCGCCGAGGCCCGCGCCAAAATTAATGAGTTGCGCGACCCCAATGTCCAGTTGGTCATCTTTAACGACAAACCCATCAATAAGCCGCATGGTCTGAACCTGGCCTTACAGGTCTCCAAAGGCGATATCGTGACCATCTTTGATGCCGAAGACGAGCCTCATCCCGATATCCTCCAGGTCATTAATACGACCTACTTAAATGAGCAGGTCGACGTAGTACAAAGCGGCGTGCAGCTTATGAATCATAATACCAAGTGGTTCTGTTTTCTAAATGTCCTGGAGTACTTCTTCTGGTTTAAGTCCTCGCTGCACTTCTTCGCCAGCGTTGGCATGACCCCTCTGGGAGGCAATACAGTCTTCGTACGCCGCAACCTGATGCAACGCCTCGGTGGCTGGGACGAGAACTGCCTGACCGAGGATGCGGACCTGGGCATCCGCCTCTGCCTCTCGGGAGCACGCGTGCGTATCATCTATGATGATGAGTTTGTCACAAAAGAGGAGACGCCTCACACGATTGAGCAATTTATCAAGCAGCGCACCCGTTGGAACCAGGGCTTTATCCAGATTCTCTTCCGCGGGCGCTGGCTCAAACTCCCAAACCTCTCACAGCGCCTGCTCGCGCTCTATGTGCTGATCCTACCCGAGGTCCAGGCCTTCTTTACGCTGATGATTCCCGTCTCTATTGTGATGTTTTTCTTCGTTAAGCTGCCCGTGTGGATGGCCATGTTTACCTTCATGCCCTTCTACTGCTTTATCCTGGCCATGTTTATCGACCTGGCTGGTCTGCACGAGTTTGTGAAGGTACATAATCGCCAGTGGAGTTGGCGCGAGGCTGGCATGCTCCTGATAGCCTTTATGCCTTACCAGATCTTACTGGGTATTGGCGCTATCCGCGCCGTCTATCGCTTTCTCAAAGGCGCCTCCAACTGGGAGAAAACCGCTCACATCGGACAACATCGCGGCAACGTCGCTAAAGGCTGAGAGACAACGCCATTCTTCCTAATTCAACAAATCCAATAGAAGAGAGATAGAGTATGCAAGGACCTGAGCAACAACAGAGGCCAGCTTCTGAGAAGAGCGAGCAGACGCCTGCGCCAACACTACCAACAACCCCACCTGTTCCGGCGCGTCCAGCCGAGACACCAAGGCCAGGGGCAGAGGAGAAGCTCGATCCAGGAAACGTGACCCTATACCGCAATAACCGCTTCTTTGTGCATGCGGTCGTTCCTGATAACCATCGCCGTAATATTCAGCAGGCCAGCGGCAATACCTCGCTGCTGGAGCAGATACGCTGGATATCCGCCGAGCAGCTACGTGTCTCCAAGATCAAGACACGCCTGCTGCCGCGTATTGAGTTGTTCAATCCAGCACAACGCAACGCTGTCCCCATACCGCTCTGGCTTGAGGGGCTAGTCGTCCTGGTTTTGCTAAGTCTGGGACTGGGCGCCCATGCCTTCAATATGTTTAACTATCCGCAGTATGGTCCGGATGAAGGCGCCTATATAGCAAACGCCTGGGCCATCATGCATGGTCATCTACAACCCTATCCCTACACCTACGATCACCCACCTCTGGGCTGGATACAACTGGCGATCTGGACGCTGCTCACTGGCGGCTTCTTTAGCTTTGAAACCGCGATCAATAGCGGACGCGTGCTGATGCTCTTGCTGGCCATCGCCAGTGGTCTACTTGTCTATCTCATCACACGCCGCCTCAGTGGCAGCCGCAGCGCTGGATTGCTGGCAATGACCATCTATACCCTCTCTCCGCTTAGCGTGACCTATCAGCGCGAGATCCTTCTCGATAATATTGGAACCTTCTGGCTGCTCCTTTCTGTCTTCTTTGTGGTACGTGGCAATAGCCGCCTACGCAACATCATCTTTTCGGCCCTTGCGCTGGGTATTGCCATCCTGAGCAAAGAGGTCTTTCTGGTCTTTATACCTGTGATGCTCTACGGAGTCTGGCTCTTTGCCACACGCTTCCAACGCAAGTTTGCCCTGGTGGCCTTTTGCTACATTGTGCTCTCGCTCAGTTCCGCTTATGCACTGCTGGCGATCCTGAAGGGAGAGCTGTTGCCAACAGGCCTGCTCCCCGGTGATACTCATGCTCACCCGAGTTTGCTTGGCACCCTGCTCCAACAGATACAATATGTTCCCAATATGGGAGATTTTGCGACAAGCTGGAATACCTGGATTCGCCTGGACCAGCCCCTGTTTATCGCCGGAGGCATTGCCCTGGTGATCAATATTGCTGGTGGCTGGTGGAACCGCCTGCAATGGCTCATAGTGCTCTTTTTTATCAGTTACTGGGTGCTCCTGTTAAGCATTCAGAACATCTTCCCTTATTCGATACTCCCGCTCCTGCCGCTCCTAGGGATGAATATCGCGCTGGCGCTGGATATACCGCTCAAAGCGCTCAGCAAACGCGCTGGCTTCGATCTGGCACGGGCCTTGCTCCTCTTTCTACTCCTTGGCGCACTCATTCCCTTAAATATTCAGCGCGCAAATCCTCAATTCAGCCAGAATACCGCAGAGCCGCAACGCCAGGCGCTGCTCTGGATCAATCGCAATGCCCCTACCAGTTCCATTATTATCATCAATAGCTACCTGTATACCGACCTCCATGAGACCGGAGGGATGGGCGTTGGCAGGGGCTTACCTTACACCCAGGCGCAGATCTACTGGAACGCGGCCTTTGATCCCGAGATCCATAATACCCTGCTGCATGACTGCTGGAATCGCATCGACTATCTCGTGGTTGATGCTCAGATGCAGAGCGATATTCAGACGCGTGGTGGGCCAATGCTGCTCCTGGACCGCGCGCTTCATCGCTCGGTACTGCGTGCGCAGTTTGATGCTGCCAGTGGCGATGCACAATCGCGTATCCAGGTCTACCAGGTCCTTCACGACGCCACTAGTTGTAGCTAAGTCTATTCATCAATCATATAGAGAAATCACAGAAAGGGAGTGAGCCACAATGACGCACAATGCAGATGGCTCGGAGTCGTTCGATCACGCGAGTCCCACCGAGCCATTTCTTCCTCATCAGTCAACCGAGCCGCCCAGGCAGGCCCGTGGTGTCTCCCGGATCGTGCTTGTCGGTCTGGCTATTCTGCTCGTTGGCTCACTCTTGCTGTTGAGCCTCGGCCTGCTCAAGAACACGCTTTTCCCTTCCACCACGGCTAGCGCGATCGGGGCCGGGGCCTGGCATACCGATGGCAGCCAGATTTACGATGCCCAGAACCGGCCCGTGCGCATCGCGGGCGTCAACTGGTCCGGCTTTGAGACTGAGACGCTGGTCGTGCATGGCCTCGCAACGCGCAACTACAAGGATATGCTCGATCAGATCAAGGCCCAGCACTATAATACGCTCCGCCTTCCCTATACTAACCATCTCTTCGATGTCAACAACGCCCCTACTGGTATTGACTATACGAAGAATCAAGAACTACGCGGGCTACGGGGATTGCAACTACTGGATAAAATTGTGGAGTATGCTAGCCAGATTGGTCTACATATCATTCTGGACCGACACCGCCCCGGCGCTACGCAACAGGAGCCGCTATGGTATACCACGCAGTATCCTGAGTCGCGCTGGATCACGGATTGGCAGATGCTGGCACAACATTATAAAGACAATTCCATGGTCATCGGGGCCGATCTGCATAATGAGCCAAGAGCACCTGCCTGCTGGGGCTGCGGCGATCCAAAACTTGACTGGCAACAGGCTGCGCAGCGTGCTGGCAATGCCATTCTCGCGGTCAATCCCAACTGGCTCATCTTTGTCGAGGGTGTGGAGTGTTATCCCGATCCTAATGCCGATAAACAGGTGCCGGGAAACTGCTCCTGGTGGGGCAGCAATCTCAAAGGGGTCGCGACCCATCCAGTTCAGCTACAGGTCGCGCACCGCCTGGTCTACTCCGTCCATGACTATCCCGTGAGCATCTATCCTCAGCTCTGGTTTAAAGATCCCAGCTTTCCTCATAATCTCTCCGCTATCTGGGATAGCTACTGGGGCTATATCCAAAAGCAGGGAATCGCGCCCGTCTGGGTTGGCGAGTTTGGGACTCGCCTGCAAAACGCGCAGGATAAACAATGGCTGACAAGCCTGGTCTCTTACCTGGGGCGCGGGGTCAATGGCATTAACTGGACCTTCTGGAGTTGGAACCCCGATTCTGTGGATACTGGTGGGCTCCTACAAGACGATTGGACCTATATCAACCAGGAGAAGCAAAATTACTTGCAACCTATTCTCTATCCCTTTGACCAGGCTAGTCTAAATCAAACCCCACCTGCGCCCACGCCGCACCCAAAAGCTACGCACCCGGCGCCCTCTCCCGTCAGTGGACAACATATCGAGCTTTATTACCAAAGCGGCAATGGTAGCGGCCCTATCGTAAATCAGATCCAGCCTCAGCTAAAACTCGTCAATACAGGCGCGGCCCCGCTTGACCTCTCGACGGTGACGATTCGTTACTGGTACACGCCCGACTCCGCCCAGGCACAGCAGACCTGGTGCGACTACGCCACCCCTGGCTGTGAGCACATCAACCAGCACATTGTCTTACTCTCGCCACCTCGCGCCAGCGCCGACAGTTACCTGGAACTCAGCTTCACCCCTGGGACCGGGAACCTGCAACCCGGGGATAATACCGGCGAGATTAAGTTTCGCTTCAATAAGACTGATTGGAGTAACTATAATGAGAGCAACGATTACTCCTTCAACGCCCATAGCACAAGCTATCAGCTCGCTCCCTATATCACTGTCTATATCCAGGGCCACCTCGTCTGGGGCAGCGAGCCAGCCTGACATTCCCCACTAAGCTAGACTTTATCCATTCGCTAGACAAAAAATGAAAGGCAGAGTAAGCTTCGCTCAAATCTGATTGCGAAAAGAGAAGAGAGATGCTCAATCTGCCTAAAAGGATTATACAGGTGTTGCGCTCCTTTGAAGAAGCGTTTAGCGAACGAGTGTGGGAATGGGCCAAGGTGCTCTTGATCGGAGCGATCCTGGCTCCAGGAGAACGGACAGTGACAGCGATTTTGCGCGTGATGGGCCTCAATCAAGAACGACAATTCCAGAACACGTCACTCGGGTGCTCAGCCGAGCGAAGTGGTCGAGTCGGGCACTCAGCCGGATTCTCTTGCACTTGTTGATCCGTCTCTTTGTGCCGGAGGATGCCCCCATTGTGGTGGGTATTGATGAGACAATTGAACGCCGTCGTGGAACCAAGATAGCGGCCAAAGGTATCTATCGTGATCCGGTGCGTTCGAGCAAAGAGTTCTTTGTGAAGACGAGTGGTTTGCGCTGGATCTCGATGATGTTATTGACCCCTATTCCGTGGGCTTGTCGGGTCTGGGCCTTGCCCTTTTTTACCGTGCTGGCCCCTTCTGAACGCTACAATCAGCAGCATCGCCGCCGCCACAAAAAGCTCACTGATTGGGGACGGCAAATGATCCGGCAACTGCGTCGCTGGCTGCCTGAGCACATGCTGGTGGTCGTAGCAGACAGTAGTTACTCGGTTCTGGAATTGCTCGCCTGTGCGGCCAGGATGATCGAGCCTGTCGTCATCGTCACCCGTTTACGCCTGGATGCTGCTCTCTATGATCCTGCTCCTATTCGCAAACCGGGAACCAATGGACGTCCCCGCAAGAAGGGGCCCGTCAGCCCACCCTGGCGCAGCGGCTCACCGATCCGGCCACCATTTGGCAGTGCATCACCGTGGCTTGGTATGGCGAAACCACACGCACCGTCGAACTGACGAGCGAGACCGCTGTTTGGTATCACAACGGACTGCCACCAGTTGCGATCCGTTGGGTGCTCATTCGGGACCCGCAAGGGCAATTCGATTCCCAAGCGCTGCTGTGTACCAATCAGCAGGCTTGGGCCCAAGCCATCTTAGAATGGTTCGTTTTGCGATGGCAGATGGAAGTAACCTTTCATGAGGTTCGCACGCATCTAGGCGTGGAGACGCAGCGACAATGGTCCGACCTTGCTATCTTGCGCACCACCCCTGCTCTGCTCGCTCTCTTTTCTCTGGTCACGATCTTTGCTCATCAGTTGCTCCAGGGTCAGCCGTTGCCTGTTCGTCAGGCAGCTTGGTATACCAAAGCGCTTCCCACGTTTTCCGACACGCTGGCCTTTGTTCGTCAGCACTTGTGGCCAGTGACACTTTCTTACCTGTCGCCTGCCAAACCCGATATGATAGAAATTCCACGGGATCTTTTCGAGCGCCTCACCCAGACGCTCGCCTTTGCGGCATAATATGGATAATGTCTAGCTAAATAGCAGCGTACGCAAGTAGCGGGCGACGGATCCGCTACTTGCGTACGCTGCTATTTACTTTTGCCCATAGACAACATATACTTCGTATTCAGTTTGATGGCTATTCCACTCGGCTTCCAGGGAGGCAATGACCGCGTCAAAGGTCTCTTTGGGGATGTTTAAATACTGCTGGCAGAGGGGTTGCAGACTGGGCCAGCCGGAGAGCATGTCGCGCGCCAGGAGTTCGCCCATGCGTCCACCCCAGGAACCGACAGGCAGGTTCTGCGTCTTCTTCTGCACGTGATGTAATCCCGCCTGCTGGAGCAAGATGTCCAGGCGCCCCATTACTTCAAGGTCAATCCCTCGCATCTGGCTCAATTGCCTGAACCAGGCCATAAACTGTTGCGTTGCCGCCCCCTCGCTCACAAATCCACCACCCATCTCCACTAGCTCAACCCAGCCTCCACGCCTGGTCACACGCGCCAGTTCTTGCACAACCCACGGCCACTTTGCGGCGGGAATAGCCGCTACTAATAAGCGTTGATGCACATAGGTCATGCTCTCGTCGGGGAATGGCAACTTCTCCAGCACATTTCCCTGCGTAAATTGATAGTTGAGCGGGCGCGAGGAGGCCTTAATGTTAGCCTCCTCCAGGTCGAGTCCAATCACCTGCAAATGTGGATAGCTCGTGGCGACCTCGCTCGCCCAGCGACCGCTACCGCAGCCCACGTCCAGGACATAGCCTTGCTGGGCCTCTAGCTGAAAGGGCGCGGAGATATTTCCCTGAAGCACCTGGCGTAAAATATAGTGCTGGTAATCCAGGCGCTGAATCTCCTGGTCGTCTTTTGGCAATAAATAGGGGACATCCGTGCGCCGCCTGCGGCCAGCCCCGTCCACATAGGCAATGCCCCACTCTTCCGCTCGTGTGTGATCGATCACACTACTAGCAAGAATATCGCTTCCCGCATTTCTATAATTGAACGCACGAAATAAGCGCGTAAAGAGATCAAAGAAAGACACTCTATGCCTCCATGCAAAAATTCTTGATATCTGCTTGGTATCATGTCTTTAATAATATCTGAAAGCAGGTTGCTTTGGCTAGGGTATGTAGGCTTTTCCGTACATCTCAGACTCGCTGCGCGAACCTTCAAGATAAGGGGTATGTAGAAGGGGAATGGGCTGCTGATCCATTCCCCTTCTACATATCCCTTACAACTCCGCCAGGTCGGTACCAAGGCGCTCCTGGCCTATACCTCCTCGTGAGAATTGTCGGCTAGAACAAGAAGTAGGCCACCCACCGCCGCGAGGTTCTTCAAGAATTGGACCTGCTGACTGGCTTTCCCGGCTGGCGTCTCCTCTTTCCAGAATGGATGGCCCACGATGGTGGTGGGGATCAAGGCCCCCAGCAGCGCGGTCGCCGCGAGCTTGGGCGCGATGCCTGCCGCGAGGGCGGCACCTCCCACGACCATCACCGCGCCATTCAAAATGGCTGCCTGCCGTGGCTGGGGTATTCCCGCCGCGGCGACCTTCTCCGCCCGACCATCGGGCTGCATAAAGGTATTGGCGCCTCCTGAGATAAAAATCGATGCCAGAAGCATACGACCCAGGGTTTTCAGCATTGCATATATCCCCCTTTTTGCGATAGAGTATCAGAGAACCGTGCGTGGGCGACGCGTGCTTCAGCAGCGTCGGGCCATCATCTACCATTCATCGTCTCTCTTTTATTCTCGTAGCAGCAGCTATTTCCGTTTCACCAGGGGGCCTGCTGACCCATCCGGTCCAACACTTTATTCTTTACAGTATGAGCGAACAGACGATATAATACCGTACGAGGGAAAACTATGCATACACAGATACAAATTTTACCTGTTACAGGTATTGGTGATATCCGCCCAGGAGATGACCTGGGCCGTCTCATTTATGACGCCCTGAAGCAGCAGCAACTGACCCTGCAACAGGGCGATGTGCTCATTATTACGCAGAAGATCGTCTCTAAGGCCGAGGGTCGTCTTGTTCATCTCGACGATATCGAGCCCTCCCCCTTCGCGCTCCAATACGCACAGCGCTACCAAAAGGACGCCCAGCATGTTGAGGTCGTTCTGCGCGAAAGCAAGCGCATCGTGCGTATGGATCACGGAGTAATGATCTGTGAGAGCCATCATGGCTTTATCTGCGCCAACGCTGGCGTCGACGAGTCCAATATTGGTGGCGAGCGCGTTCTCGCCCTGCTCCCAGAGGATTCCGACCGCTCCGCGCGCCAGGTTCGCCAGCGCGTGCAAGAGCTGACCGGCGAGGGCGAGCATCTCGACTTCGCGGTAATTATTTCTGATACCTGGGGACGCCCCTGGCGCAATGGACAGGTCAATATGGCCATTGGTATCGCGGGTATGGAGCCTGTCACCGATTATCGTGGACAGAATGATCCCTATGGCTATGAGTTGCGCGCCAGCATGATCGGCGTCGCCGACGAACTGGCGGCGGCGGCTGAATTAGTCATGGGTAAAGTCGACCGTATTCCCGTTGCGCTTATCCGCGGGTATACTTATAAAACGGGGCAGGGGAGTGGTCGCGATCTCATTCGTGAGAGCGCCACGGATATGTTCCGCTAAGAAGACATATAAGGGAATATTGTGACCACACCAACCTCACATTCGCGTGCCTCCAGCGGCCTCCAGCGGAGCGACGACCTGGCCGGGCTGCTGCGTGGGCGCCGTAGCGTCCGGCAATATCAGGAGCGCGAGGTACCACGCGAGGCATTGCTCCAGATGCTGGAGGCGGCACGCTGGGCGCCCTCACCGCACGGGCGTCAGCCCTGGCGCTTCGCCGTACTCACCCAGCCTGAGCCAAAAACCCGGCTTGCCGCGGCGATGGGAGAGGACTGGCAGCGCAACCTGGAAATGGACGGGCAACCCACCGAGATCGTACAACTGCGCCTGGAGAAATCTCGCCAGCGCATTCTCAAGGCGCCCGCCATTATCATCCCCTGTCTCTACCTGGAAGACCTGGATACCTACCCAGACCAGCAGCGCCAGGCCAACGAGAGCACCATGGCGATCCAGAGCATCGGCGCGGCCATTCAGAATATGCTGCTTATGGCCTACGATCTGGGCCTGGATACGGGCTGGATGTGCGCGCCACTCTTCTGCCCCGATATCGCCCGCGTCGCGTTGGGGCTCAGCGAAACGCTGATCCCACAGGCGCTCATTACTGTTGGCTATGCTGCGGCTGATCCTAAGCGCCGGGAACGTCTTCCTTTGGAAGAACTGATTGTCCATTTTGAGTAAGGGTGGAAAAGTAGCTTATGATCGTGGTACTCGCGGGCGGTGTTGGCGCCGCCCGCTTCTTACAGGGTGTGACGCAGGTCGTCCCACAAGAAGAGATTGTTGTGATCGCCAACACTGGTGATGATAGCCAGTTCTATGGCCTGCATGTCTCGCCTGATATTGATATCGTCATGTACACGCTGGCGGGCCTCGTCGATGAGAAACAGGGCTGGGGCGTGCGGAACGATACCTATCACACCATGCAACGCCTCAGTGCACTGGGCCATGAGAACTGGTTCCAGTTGGGCGACCAGGACCTGGCGACGCATATCCATCGCACCCAGCTTCTGCACCAGGGGGAGACGCTCAGCACCATCACCGAGGGTCTGCGCCAGCGTATGGGCATCGGCCCACGCATCCTCCCCATGAGCGATGATTCCGTAGAGACACATATCCAGACGCCAGCGGGCCTCATCCACTTTGAGGAATATTTTGTGAAGCATCGCTTCAACGTCGAGGTCCAGGGCGTCAAATTTGTCGGCGCTAAAACGGCACGACCCGCCCCAGGTGTGATCGATGCCATTAAGCAGGCCGAGGCCATTTTAATCGCGCCCAGCAACCCCATTGTGAGCATCGGCACCATCCTGGCGATTCCCGGCATTCATGATGCCCTGCACGAGGCCAGTGGTATGGTCGTCGCAGTCAGCCCACTTGTGGGCGGCGCTCCCATCAAGGGGCCAGCGGACAGGCTGATGCGCGCCCTGCACATGGAGGCCACCGCGGTTGGCGTCACGCGCTGCTATCGTGATTTCCTGGATGTGATGGTTATCGATCAGCAGGACGCGCACCTGGCCGAGCAGGTAGAGGACCTGGGCATCCCCTGTGTGGTCACCGATACCATCATGCGCGATCAACAGGCCAAGACCGCGCTGGCACGCACCGTTCTTGAGGCCGCAGGCCTCCGTTATTAGTATCAATCATACTAGAATGTAGAAAGTCAGGCACGCATGGGGCATCGAGCATTAATACCCGTCAAACAACTATCGGCCGTCAAAACACGCCTCTCAGAACATTTGACGCCAGAACAGCGCTCAACGCTCGTGCTCGATATGCTCCATTGCGTGATCGATGCCCTGCACGCCAGCGAGGCCCTGGAATGCATCTCGGTGGTGAGCGCCGATCCCGAGGTTCTGGAGCGCGCGCGTCACTGGGGCGCGCATGGCCTGGTAGAAGAGCAGCCAGGGCACAACCAGGCCTTGACCGCGGCGGCCCATCACGCTATCCATCACGGTGCCACTACCCTGCTCACCCTCTCGGCGGACCTCCCGCTGCTGAAGGGGCAGGACGTGCGTGCAATGATCGAGCTCTCGGCCTCACACCAGGTCGTGCTCGCACCATCACGTGATGGCACCGGTACCAATGCATTCCTGGCAAACCCGCCGCTTGTTGTCCCCTATGTCTTTGGCGTCAACAGCCTGCAACACTACGTGGCCCAGGCCCGCGCTCTCAAACTTGACCATACCTTCTACCGCCAGTTAGGGACCGAGCTGGACATAGACACCATTGAAGATCTTCAACTCTTCAGGCACTATGATCAATGCGCAACGCTGGTCAATAGGTAAGCTATTTATTCAGCACAAACGCTATCTATCACACTTGCAAAGGAATATATTTTTATGCGCACCGCGATCCTCTCTGAAAAAGTACGCGCTTTCCTAGAAGAGCGTCGTTTCGCCGTTCTGGGCACAATCAACGCCGATGGCACACCCCAACTCTCGGCCATGTGGTACCAACTGGAAGGTGAGCATATTCTCATGAACACAAAGGCGGGACGCGTCAAAGAGCGCAATTTGCGCCGTGATCCCCGCGTCTCCATCTGCTTCGAGGATGGAGGATATCTAACAATCACGGGCAAAGTCACCCTCATCGACGATCAGGAGACAGCACAGCGTGACATTCATCGCCTGGTCGTGCGCTACAATGACGATGAGAAAGCAGCCCAGAGTATGGAGGATATGTTTGCCAAGGAGCAACGCGTCAGCATCCATATCTCCATCGAGCGTGTGATCGAAAGCCTCTGGTAGGGGCAAAGGAAGACCCGCCTCGGCACTGGCAAGCCGATCACAGGTCTCCCTATGATGAGGAAAGAAACGTCAGAGAACGGCTTCGTCGATGTAGCACCAGCGCCAGTCCTCGCCAGGCTCAATCGATTGAATGATGGGATGGCTGGTCGCGTGAAAGTGTTTGGTTGCGTGCTTATTTTTCGATGAATCACAGCAACCAACGTGACCACAGGTGAGACAGAGGCGCAGATGTACCCAGCTATCTCCACTAACCAGGCATTCTTCACACCCACGTGTATGCGGGGTGACAGGTTGAATGGCGTCTTGATGGGTGCAGATTTGTGTACTCATTTTGTTCCTCCAGTATGCTATTTTTGTTTACTCTTAAGAGGGAGAGAGACTCGAAAACGGGTCTCTCCTGGCCGGGACGTCAGGGTAAGATCTCCATGATGGTCGGTCACGATGATACGATAGGCAATATCCAACCCCAGCCCAGTTCCTTTCCCCACCTCTTTCGTTGTAAAGAACGGCTCAAAAATCCGTGCCTGAATGTCCTGAGGGATGCCTGGCCCATTATCGACGATTTCCACACAGACAAAGGCACCATCTTGCCAGGTGCTGATAGTAATCTGGCCATGCCCCTGGAGCGCGTCGATAGCATTATCTAGCAGGTTGGTCCAGACCTGATTCAGTTCACTGCCATAGACAGTCAGGCGTGGAAGGTGACGATCATACGCGCGTGTGACGTCGATGTGCCCTCTAAGCTTATGGCCCAGAATGGTAAGTGTATTCTCCAGGCCATCATGAATATCGACCTCCTGCAATTGTGCGCGGTCCATGTAGGAGTATTCTTTGACGGCTTTGACGAGAGCGGAGATACGCGTGGTGCTCTGTTCCACCTGAGCGAGCAGGTCGTTGGCCGTAAGCGTGGCGGCCAGCCAGGTCAGCGCAGGCTGAAGCAGGTCGCGTGCGACCTCCTCGCAAGCGGCTCAAAATGGGCCGTTTCCAATCCCGCCTCGACGAAGGTGGTGGCCAATTCCCATGCTTTGGAGAGATCCTGATCCTCCAGCCAGGCCGTGAGGGTCTCTTCGCGCTCGCTCTGCGTTAACGTATCTAGTCTCACCTGGACGGCCTGTTGGGTGCTTGCCGCGCAAGGAGAGCGACCGGTTCGTGGCGTAAGGCTAATTGTGTGAGTATATCAAGCGCCTGCGCTCCTGATGAGGCTCGCAAAACGCGATACGTTCCCCCAAAGTGACGGCGCACATCCCGTTCGATTGCGCGCAAGACATCCGTATCATCATCAACCAGCAAAATAGCAGGTTTGGGCATCGGCGATCTGATTCCTTTCTCTTCCTTATGGACACAATGCTTGATTATAGCATGAAAATCATCGCTCGCTTGCCTCCCTCTCATTGGTCCGTTGTGCACATTATCACCCTGTTTATTTCTGCCCCTCCCTCTGTGAGAGCGCTGTTTCCTCGGCCAGGTCAACGGCGAATGCCCCATCTTCTTGCGGGGTAAGAGGAAGACGTGGAGCACGCTCACTCACCTGCATACTGAGAAACAGTACCAGGAGGGACAGCAAGGCACAGGCGGCCCCCGCCCAGCCGAGCGTATTCAATAGCGCAACTTGCACTATGACGCCACCAAGAGCCGAGCCACCCGCGATGCCCAGGTAGAGCGTCGAGTTATTGAGGGCCAGGATCACATTCGCATGCTGGGGGGCAAGAGTGAGTAGGCGATGCTGCTGAGGAATAAAGACGAGCGATCCCGCAATGCCCCAAACGAAGAGGGCAAGCAACGCGCCTACAAGCGTTGTCAGCACAAGTGGGAGAATCGCAAAGACCAGAGCAAGCACGACGAGGCTCACATTGAGCGGCAGTTTGGCTCCAAAGCGATCAGCAATAAAGCCGCCAGACCAGTTACCGATGACAACACCCAAACCAGAGACGAGTAGCATGCCGCTGATGTCTGTGAGCGTAAGACTATGATGGAGCAGAGGCGCGATATAGGTGTAGACCGTGTAGATGCCGAGATTCCAGAGTAGTGCGGGGCCAGGGCCAGCAGGAGTTGAGGCTCCGCGATAGGAGCCAGGCGTGCCTTCAGTGAGAGCGCAGGCGTGCTGGCGGTTTTGGGGAGATCACGTATGAGTAGCGCCAGGAAAGCGATGCCAGCGAGCGCCGCCACCAGGCCAAAGGAGAGCCGCCAGCCGAAGTGCTCGCCCACCCATGTGCCTAACGGAGAGCCAAAGACGGTGGCAACGGTTAAACCAAGCACGACCAGCGCCAGCGCCTGTCCGCGTTTCTCCGCAGGGGCCAGTGAGGTGCCTGTGGTATAGGCCAGAGGCGCGAAGGTCGCCGCGCAACAACCAGCCAGGAAACGGGTCAGCAAGAGCAGCGAGAAGGTTGGGGCCAGGGCAGAGCCAATATTTGCCAGACAAAATGCGCCCAGTGAGAGCAACAACATCCGATTGCGGGACCAGCGACTGGTTACAGCCGCCAGCACGGGCGCCCCCAACCCATAGGTGAGTGAGAAGACGGTGACGAGCTGACCAGCCAGTCCTTCAGTCACATGCATCTCTCCAGCAATGACTGGCAGAACGCCAGCGACAACAAAGGCATCTGTACCCAGGGCGAACATGCCCAGGGCGAGCAGAAGAATGCGCCAGTCAATGCCGCGCTGTGGATTTAAGGTGATAATCATTGTGGTTTTCCCTCGTGGTATTTTTGTAACTCTTGGGGTTAGTTCTTTCCAAAGCCTCAGCGCCTGTGGCGCTTCGCTGAATGTGCATAGTGGCACACTATGCACGTTGCACCCGTATAATGCACCACTATGCACTAAAATCCTGAGATCAGCAGCTAGCCTTTGTAGCCATACGCCTCCCAGTTGCGCACGATGCGCTCCTGCAACTCCTGCGAGTAATTGTGCTTGAATGAGGTACGCTTTGGTAAACGCTCACCCCATTCCTCTGGTGCCAGGCCATCGTAGACAACTTTGGTCGTCTGGAAACTCATCTTCTCACTTGATTCCAGGAAGGCGACCAGCGGACTCGTCGCTTCATGATTGAAAAAATGCTCTCCAGAAACCGGGCGCACACGCGTTGCAAAACCCCATATGACCTCATTTGTATTGCTCGCATCGATGTCATCATTGAGCACAATCACCTTAGGGATGACCGCGCCAAATTTCGACTGGAAGACAGTGTCGCCAATCTTTTTGAAGAGGGTGTCACGCTCTAGCCCTGTCTGCTGTTTCCAATTGTTGGGCAGCGTTACAACCAGCCAGTGGTTGGCACTCTCCAGTGTTACCCACGCCATCGTTGCCGGGACACCAGCCTGTCGAAGCTGTACCAACGTCTCCGCAGCACTCGGAATGCCCTGGACCGTATGATCTTCCTCAATCGGCTCACCGGCGACCACGACGGGCAAAATGGGGTCGTGACGATAGGTAATGGCCGTGATATGATACACTGGTCGTATCTCACCCGCTCCCGGCCACACATAGCCTGCATATTCGCCCATTGGACCCTCCACGGTCGTCTCAGTCACAGAGAGATAGCCCTCGATCACGATCTCTGCTGTCGCTGGAACCTCAAGCTTCACCGTTTCGCAGGCGACAACATCGATGGCTTCGCCCAGGTAGCCACCTAGATAATCGGACTCATTGACGAACTTAGGCAGCGGCATCCCTGAGACAAACGAGATCGCAGGCTCTACTCCCAGACAGAGGGCGAATGGCATGTCTTTGTTTTGCTCTTTCCACATCTTGTGAATCATGCCCAGGTGTTGAAATGGACTGACAATGCCAGCCATGCGTTTGCCATCGAGCAGCATCACACGCGCATTCGACCAGTTTGTCCAGCTCCCATCAGGAGTGCGCGCCACAATGGTTCCGTAGGTTCCGATATAACGACCACCATCGCCCTCGTGAGAGAACGGCGTTGGAAACTTCAGTAAATCCACGGCGTCGCCCAGGTCAATATGCTCTTTGCATGGCCCCGACGCAACGATCCGAGGTGGAATACCCTGTGCATCCCGTGCTTCAACCAGAGCCTCAATGATTTCACGACCCGACGCTGTGGCGGAGAGTCCAAGCGAAAGAGCGACGCGGCTCAGATAGCGTCCAGGTGCTGAACTTACCGCCGCCGGCGCTCCCAGTACACGAAACCCGCAAGCAATGCCTTTAATGTTCGCAAACAGCGGAGCTGGCGCTCTAAGCTCATAAACGCGTCGGATAATCGCGCCAATTTCCAGATTCCAATCCACCTCGCGCTCAACGTCAACGATTTCACCGATCTCGCGCAGTGCATCGATGTATTCTCGTAGAGAGCGTAGACGGTGCTTCGTCGTCAGTTGTGCTACTTGATTCATTTTTAATATCTCCAGACTTTCACATGATAGCTCATGGGCTATCTTCCTCTTATCTACTCAACTTAGACAGAAAGCCCAACCGGCGCTGTCACATCCTCGTGAGTAGGGGGCTCTCCCCAACGTTGTACGCCTGCCATCTCTATATCGAACAGATCCAGCACACGGCCAACGGCATGATCGACCAGATCCTCGATAGTCTGAGGTTGGGTATAGAAGGCAGGCACCGGTGGGGCGATAATGCCCCCGCTCTCGGTGACCGCAAGCATGCTCTTGATGTGGCCCGCCGTCAGGGGCGTTTCGCGCAGCATCAGCACCAGGCGGCGACGTTCTTTCAGGACGACATCAGCTGCTCTGGTAAGCAGGCTACTGGTGATGCCATGCGCGATCTCGCTCATGGTGCGGATCGAGCAGGGAGCGATAATCATGCCCATGGTCTTGAAAGAGCCACTGGAGATCGCCGCCCCAACATCAGTGACGGGATACCAGACATCGGCCATGCTGCGCAATTGCTGCATCGAGAGGTCGGTCTCATAGGCACGTGTCATCTCTCCTGCTTTTGTTACCACCAGGTGCGTTTCAATGCCCTGCTGTTTGAGTACCTGGAGCAGTCGTACTCCATAAACAACGCCAGTAGCTCCGCTAATACCAATAATCATGCGTAGTGGTGCACTCATCGTTTATTCATACTCTCCTCTTATTTCACAAAATTTCGCCTTCATCCTCGCTTGTCTCAAGCGAGCACAAGACCAGACCGAGGTTGCGAATTTTAAGAGGCACGCTATACAGTGCCGCTTGATCAGCCAGTTGCCCATACAAATAGGTGGTCCCTGCATTCTCCTGTACGATCTCCAACTGCTCAAACCATTCCCCCCAGGATGAGCTAAGATGCCCATTGATCCGAATGCGACAGTGCATCGTTTTTCAAGCCTCCGTTTACGCGTTTCTCTTGTACAGAGAATACCTGCTCCATGGCCCCACTAGCAGTATTCTTTCGGCTACTGTTGAGAAGTATTTCTGCCTGAGGGTAGAGCAAAGAAGAAGCAGTAGCCGAACGGCTACTGCTGAGGAGTATTTCTGCCTGAGGGTAGAGCAAAGAGAGGGTGTATGGATGCTAGAGCAGCTCGTACTCACGCGCGCGGGCGATGGCCTGTACTCTATTCTCGGCTCCTAACTTGCTCAGAATATTGGCCACGTGCTTCTTCGCAGTGGCGAATGAAATGACCAGCTGATCGGCGATCTCCTGGTTTGTAGTGCCCTGCGCCAACAGATGTAAGACCTCCTTTTCGCGCGCGGTGAGCGGCGAGAGCAGGGATAGAGAAGCTGCTTGTGGCGACAGGGCAGACGACTGCTCTGTGTGGGCTGGCTGGCTCGCCTGCTGCTCAAAAACTGCCAGCAATGTTTTGATAGAGGTAAGAACGGTTGAGATAGCATCGTGGTCAGACTGCGTGTTTGTAGCACACATGAAACTCTGGAGTACTTGTTGCATGGGTGCGCCCGCGTCAAGATACACGCGCAGGAAGTCTGCTGGCTCGGCCAACTGGAGCAGATGCAGCGCGACCTGTCTGGCCTGAACGATCTCGCCGGAGGCGTGCAATGCCACCACCTGGAGGGCGAGAACATGCACGATGTGCCAGGTATTCTGATTCAGCTCTGCATGGGCGAACAGAGATGCCAGCAGGGACAGCGCTTCGGCATTTCGCTGCAAGGCAAGATAGACACGCACCAGGGTCAGGTATTCTACATACTCTCGGTCATCGATGAGACTGAGGATGTATGAATCGATGATCTCTTTTTGCGCTGCCCAATTGGCCATAGCAACCAGATCGCCCTGAGCCAGCCAGATCTGTGCCCATGCAGTCATCACCCAAAAGCGGTAAAGTTCCCACTCATCCTGCCAAAAGAGTCGCTCTGCCTCTCCTAAAACCTGTTCTGCCTCAGCCCGTTTTCCCAGCGCGAGGAAAACGGGGATAGATTGGCAATATGCGCTTATCCGCATATTTACGTGCTGCCAGGTCAGAGCAAATTGTAGTGCCGTAGCGAGACGGGCCTGCGCCTCTTCAAGCTGGTTCCAGACCCAATGCAGTTGAGCCAAATAAAGATGAACGTACCCAAACATGGACCGCGCCTTCCCCATTTGCTGCAAGGGCTGTAACATCTCGCGATAGATCTGGTAGGACTGGCGCAGTTGTCCTGCCTGCTGATATGCCTGGCCAAGCATCCCCATAAGCCAGACTGTTTCATAGTGATGCTGCTCTCTCTCGGCCTGCTGCTTCAACTCGGAGAGCAGAGGAATCAGAGCTACCGTATTCGCGCTCATCTCGTAGAGATTGAAGGTCGGAAGCATTTTCCACGCCATGTTATCTTCTCTGGCCAATTCCTGCATCTGGGAGCCAAGCCGGCGCCTCTGCTCCCAATTCCTTTGCATAAGCGCGGCCCTGTCCGCTATCCAGCTGCGCAACAAGCTCAGGCGATTGTGCAGCAAGCGCGCTTCTGCTTCTGAGAGAGCGGCAGCGTGCTGGCTCTCCAAAAGTGGTTCTATGCGCGCGATAGTCTGTTCCGTCTTGCTTACCGCCTGTTCCCACCGCTCATCTGGAGCATTAAACGTGTGAAATAAGAGCTGCAAGACAGTCGTAAGGGCCAGGCGACCATGAGCGAGTAACAGCATGTTGGGTAGCCGCTTGATCCAGGTATCTAACTGCGCTGCCTCTCCATTTAAGTACATCTGCTCTGCGGACTGCTCCATTAAAGCTGCAGCAAAGTCGTAATCGGTGCCTGCGAGCGCGTGGATAATGGCCTCACACGCGTCTCCCTGCCCGGCGTACCAATGGGCAGCGCGTTGATGCAAGATGGGGACCAGTTCCGGGGAAAGAGCTTGCAGACGGGCCTGGAGGACATCTCGAAAAAGACCATGCAAACGATACCAGCGTCCTTCTTCGTCAAGCGGAACCAGAAAAAGATTCGCTTTCTCCAGGGCGAGGAGCATCTGCTGGCTGGCCTGTTCACTGGTGCCCGCCGTCACCGCCTGGCAGAGCGAGGCATGCAGGCGGCCTAAGATAGCCGTGTGCAGCAAAAAAACCTGCACATCCGGAAGTTGGCGTTCCAGAATCTCTTCCTGCATATATTCCAGAATAAAACGCTGGCTGCCGTTCAATTGCTGGACAAACATGGAGTGATCTCCCCGCGCGCGCATGGCGAGCGCCGCCAGTTGCAGGCCCGCGATCCAGCCCTCAGTGCGTTGATCCAGCACCTCGACCTCTGATTCCTTTAGGGGTAACTCCATGGCCTGGATCAAGAAACGCGCCGCCTCTGCATGCGTAAAGCGTAAATCACGATCATGAATCTCAATGACCTGTCCGCGCGCGCGCAAACGAGGCAAAGCCAGCGGCGGATCGGTGCGTCCGGCCAGAATCAGGTGTAGCCTGAGAGGAAGATGGTCGAGCAAAAAGGCGAAGGAACTGACGATGGCGGGATCGTCGATGACATGGTAGTCATCCAGGACCAGGACCAGATCTTCCTGCCCAACAGCCAGGTCGTTAATCAGCGTCGTCAGGATGGTCGTCAGGGCCGGAGGTTGCGGCGCGTGCAGCATGCTCAGGGCTGTTTCCCCCACTGCTGGCGCGTTCGTACGCAACGCGGCAACCACATAACTCCAGAAACGCATGGGATCATTGTCCTGCTCCTCCAGTGACAGCCAGGTCACCGCACAATGGCAGTGCGCTGCCCAGGCGCTCAGCAGCGTTGTTTTGCCAAAACCAGCCGAGGCCGAGAGTAGCGTTAGTCCGTGCGTCAAAGCCTGGTCCAGTTGCACGAGCAAACGATCACGTACTACAAGCGTTGTGGGCACACGCGGTGGGGAAAGCTTGGGCAAAAGCAAGAAATCAGGAGACAGTGCCGACCCGGACGACATCAATGAGGAGGCAGGAATCTGCCCCGGCTGCGGCTTGACGGACTGAGCAGAAAGAGCGCTCTCCTGAGTGAGCGTGGCAGCCATCTCCTCCAGGCGAGCCAGGGTAATGGTGCTGGTTTTTCCAAGATAGCGTTTCACCTGGCGTTGGTCACTAAAAGCATAGGCATACCAGTACCCTGCGCCGCGAGAGCGTGCTTCCTTGAGGACATTCAGGTGCCCCAATCACCCTTGAAAAGAGAAGCCACTTTGGCCCTCCAGCCAATCCCGCCATGCTGCCTCATCTTCCCCTCCAAATGATTGTTGGTCTTCTCCATCAGTCAGGAGATCATAGGTATGGTTTGCCTGCGACCAGATGAGCGAATGGAAGGCAGGTTTTGGCATGGTATCCTTCTTTCGTGTATGTTCTCCCCAACGGCGCTAAATATAGCAGGATTGACTTTCTCCTGCGGGCCTAATAGGCCGTAGGCAGTTCTTTGCAAGATTCCCTATTCGTAGAGAGCACACGTTAAAGGCAGAATGATCTCTTGCCAAGCGGCACTCACGCGACCAACCTTGGTATCTGGCCAAAGCTTAGGGATGGCTCTTTCCCTGCTTCCTTATGCTGTCTTCCGCAAAACGTGTCTCCTCTTCTTTCTTCCTGTATTTTAGGCTGTCGGCGTCACTGAGTAGCTCACGACCAGGCCGCTATTATTGGTTGTAACTCCGGTGGCGCAGTAAGAGAAGCCACTTAGCAAACTGGAGAGGTTGACGCTGAGCTGCGAGTTCATCACGTTTTCCAGGCTATCGCCCAGGCCACCAACGGGAATCCCTCCTGTATCCACGCTCAGAACACGCATCTTTGGTTTGCACGTATCGATGTATGGCTGCATCACAACGCGGAAGGGCCGGGTCACGGTCAGCCCGAAGATGGAGAACTGGTCCTCCCCGCGATCTGCAACTGACCAGCCTGGGGCGTCGAAACCTTTATATTCTGCAACGTGCCAGGAACGCTAACGTCCTTGACACGCTTGGCCGCGATAACCGTAATCAGGTCATTGCTCAGCTGCACCATCAGCGCCTGCTTATTATCGGGTTTCGGTGTGGAGATTGGCGCCTTTGACGTAATGCTGGCTGCGTACAGAATCGAGCCAAGCACGCCCCCACAACGCCCAATAGCAAGGCCAGTATAATCACGCCTATGAAACACCCGGCCCCTACCGAGCGACGCTCGCGCCGGGCTGGTGGCGCGGGCGTCGCGCCAGGCCTGGCGACCGGCTCTGTAAGATCCTCATGACCCGAACTCATAATCTATCTGCCTTTCTAAATGTTATTCACACCTTCGATTGCGGTGAAAACGTCCGCACACCGCACGGACTCGTCCGTGTGTGGCCCAAGCCGGGCAAGGAACCTCATCAAGATGTTGACGGCACTGTTTTCGTCTCGATCCATGACGAGTCCACATTCACTACAGCGATAGGTTCGTTTCCACAGTGGCATGTCTTGTTTGTGTCCACACCTACTACAGGTTTTCGACGTATCGCGTTCATCTAAGATAACGAGCTCTTTCCCATAACGGATGCACTTGTAGAGCAGCATTTGAACAAAACGGTACAGCCCCCAATCGTTGAAGACCGCTCGATTCAAATACCTGTTCCTCTCTCGATGCTCTTTCATGGTCATCTGCCGTTGGGAAAGGTCGCCGATCACCACGATTCTCTCAACCAGTGTGTGCGCGATGAGATGACTTGCTTTATGCAAACAGTCCTGTTGTTTGTTGCGTTTCTGCTGTGAAACGCGCTTGTACACCTTACTCAAGTGTTTGTACCGACGCGACCCCTTCTTGCAGCGATCCCGCTTTGAACGGATCTTGTCTAATTGACGATTATACCACCGATTCCCCTTAAACCCTCCGATATGATAAAAACGCCCCTGGTCATTCACACCAGTCGCCAGCGTTTTCAGACCGAGATCGAGAGCCAGCGCACCATCGTGTTCGTGTGTTTCTTCTTCCTCCTCGTGGACAAAGGATGCATAGTAGTGTCCCTGTCCATCCCTGGAAATTGCGACATTTTTGTAGCCGATTGGGGCCTCTTCCGTCAGTTTGACAAACACTTCGGGGTACCGCTTGTTCTTTCCTTTACCTCCTGTCGGAAGCCTGAGAGACAAACCTTCCACCTGGATATACGTGGCCGGGTAGATGAGCGTGAAAAAGCAATGCCGTGGTCGCACCCTCGGGAATCCGGGCTTTTCCCCGTTCTTGACGCGCCGAAAGAAGGCTTGCATCGCACCATCCAGGCGGAAAAAGACCTCCTGTAAGAGCTTGCCGTATACAAAGCGCAGCTCCGGGTCGTGCGCCTTGCTCTGCTGCAGCGTCTTCTTGGCCTCTTGCCATCCCGGCCACTTCTCCCCATCCCGCAAGCGCATCACCCACCAATTGTACAACCCCCGGCTTTTTCCCTGCATAAATTCAAGGGTGGCGGCATCTCTTGGGCTGACCTCAAGCCTGATCTTCTTACTGATCAGCATCTCCTCTCCTCCAGTTTCAATAGGAAATGAACACAAAGCGGATATGTTGGACATCTGGCAGGGTCGCATTGGTTGAGAAGGATACCGACAGCACCCCTGGCCGTGCTAATAAAAGGCTCTTAGCCTCAGCCTGGCTTTTGCCTGCAATACTAGCCTTTAAGTGCTCCTGCTCTGCTTGGGAGAACTGATACACCCACATATCTGCTCCTGTCGCCTGGATGGTCGTTGTTCCCTGTGCTGTAGTGGCGATGTGTACCTCCCCACTCGGCATGTACCTGGCTCCTAGCTGCTGTCTTGCCTGAGTGGTGAGTGCCTGGGTGATGAGCGTTTGAAGGGCTTGTGTCTGGTAGACAATGCCTGTACATGTCTCGTCGAGGGTCACATGCACACTTGTCGCCTCGTCCCCTGGCTGATGGTCGGCACTCGTCTTCTGCTGGCAATGTAGCGGAGTGACAAGCGTTTCTGTGCTTTGGACTTGGGTTTGTAGTGCTGCGGTGGTACTCTGGTCAAGGCTGGCTTTCAAGTTCATGCCAGCGATGTCGATGTCATGTTGGGTCACAGTTTGGTAATCGCGCGCGTCCTGCCCTCCGCTAAAGGCTCCGTTGACAGCGGAGATATTGACGCGACAACAGGGGCCATAGATCGCACCCGCCTTGAGATTGCCTGCTGGTCCTGCAACTGTCGCGTGAGCGCTGACGCTAGCTTGTCCTAGCATGGGATAATTCACCGAAACCGCCGCAGGATGCCCCTGCCCTTTCAGGCATGGGAGGAATGCGGCGTTCCTTTGTCGGTGGCTTGGGTGAGAGACACCGTAGACATTCTTTCATCTGCTCCTTTTCTATTGACAGGTAGATGAAAACTATGATATGCTCTAAAGCATGAAAACGGTGTTAACAGCTAAACTCAAATTGAATACAACACCCAAGCAATTCAAGGCATTACGTGAGACACAACTGGCATATCGTGATGCTCTCAATTATGTCAGTACATATGCCTTTGAGAATGGCAAGATGAGTAATGCTGTTCGTCTGCAAGATGGCACGTATGATGAGATTCGCCTCCGTTTTCACCTTCCCTCACAAATGGCCTGTTCTGTTCCTCGCCAAGTTGGAGCCACTTATAAAGCTCTCTGGACAAAGGTGAAGAACAATGCTGCCCATCGTAAGGCAAAGACGACCAAAAAGCGGTACAAAGGGCTTGATAAGGCTCCTACGTTTCTCTCCCCCACGTTGACCTACCAGTATAAGAAGGACTACACGTTCAAGAAAGAGCAGCAGGTGAGTCTCCTCACTCTTGAGGGACGGGTCAAGGTTCCCTATACTGGCTATGACAAGCACGTGGCATTGATCCAGCGTGGTACGGAGATAGGTGCATCGAAACTTTGGTATGACAAGCCCAAGAAGCAGTTTTACCTGCTCGTCACCCTGGAAGTGGAGACGGCTGATCCTACCCCAGAAACGCACAAGCAAGTCGTTGGCGTGGATGTGGGGATGCGATACCTTGCCGTCACGGCGACGATGCAAGGCGATTGCACCTTCCATGCTGACATCTCTACTATTACCAGGTCTCACCACTACGCACGACTGAGAAAGCGTCTGCAAAAGAAAGGCACTCGTTCCGCGACGAGAAGGCTCGTCGCCATCAGTGGACGAGAGAGACGGTTGAAAGCCAACGCCAATCATGTCGTGAGTAAACGGATTGTTACCCAATATTCTCAAAGCTTGATTGGACTGGAGCATCTGACAGACATTCGAGAGCGGACCAAACGACGGAAAGGCAAACAAGCCAGTGCCAAACAGCGAAAAGCCAATCGTACCTTCTCCAAATGGGCTTTTGGTGAGTTGCACGCGATGATCGCCTATAAAGCGCTCTTGCATCAAAGTATGGCAATCAAGGTGGATGCCAACTATACCTCGCAGTCTTGCCCCCAATGTGGGCACACCTGCAAAGAGAATCGCCCTCACAAGGGCTTGCTCTTTGTCTGTCAGAATTGTCAGTACACGCTCCATGCCGATCTGGTTGGCGCAAGAAACATTGCGATGCGAACGCTTCTTATCCGGCAAGACTGGATAGGAACGGGCCTCTTGTCAGTACGCCCTGATGTGTCGGACGTTGAAGCCAAAGCAGCACGCCTGAAAAGGTATGCTGAGTTGCGGTGGAGTTCAGACACAACTCCAAGCCCTCGGCTTTAGCCGTAGGGTACTGACTTCTTACCTTTTATACTCATCAACCTCACCTAACGGGTACAGAGTGTTGCTCAGCTTGCCCTACAGCACCACATATGACACATGCCATGCAAAAAAGAGGGTGAGGATGAACAAGAATACTATGCCTGCTATCTGGAGATAATCTGTTTCAGCTCTTCTTCCATTTTCGCCAGTGCCTCTGATGGTGTCTCACGTTTTGTGAGGGCACTAAAAACGTGTCTTTGAATATTTTCTGAAATCAGGTTGTAATTGGGCAATTGTGGACGCGCTACCGAGTTCGTATACATACTCTTCAGAGAAGCATCACCTACAACGTCAGTAGGGCGATAGTCGTTCGTGTGCTTTAGTAAAAAATCAATAAACTGCCAGCTGAGATCCTGATTTGTCGAAGAGGCATTTACCCCCACTTGCCATCCACCAATGCAGGAGTGACCAGTAGGCTGTGATTTGCTATGAGGGATAGCGGCATACGCTACTTCACCTTGAACGGCTGAGATACCTGGATCTGTTACAAGCTGTTGCACATTAAACCAGTTACGCATAAATACCGCAAAGCCATTCTGCCATCTTACACGTGCGTCATTCTCTTGATAGGTGGTTATACCATTGGGACCATTAGGAGAGATATTGGCCAACCATAGCCAATTTACCATCTCAAATAGAGCATCATGGGCTTCCGAGCTATTAATAGTTACTTTCGTAGGATCATCTTCCGCGAAAAAAGATCCTCCAAAACCGGCGAGAACCTCAATAAAATTGCACACCAGCCCTTCATACTGAGCGCCTTGCCATACATAACCATCTAGCTCTTTCCCCTGTGAGTTGGCAAGTACCTGAGACGCTTGCTCCCTTAACTCGTCGTACGTTTGTGGAGCAGAAGACACAAAGCCAGTATTGTAATATAACATGCCTAGATCAAAACGAATGGGGGCGCTATACAGTTGCCCCTTATAAGAACAGCTGTCTACAATGCTCTGAAACCCTTTATAGTTCTGCAATACGCTCGATTTAATCGCCTCCGTTAGTGGAAGTATCCATTGGTTATGCGCAAATTCTGTTAGCCAGACGACATCTATTGAAATGACGTCCATCTCGCTGGCGCATGCTTGTAGAGCGCTTACCGTATCTTTATATTGAGCATTATCTTTAAATGGAGCATTATTATAGATGACATGTGCATTGGTATTCTGGGCGTTAAAATTCTTGACGATATTAATAAATTCTTCCTGATCGTCATGCTCGCTACTCCAGACAATCGTATTCGGCTGGCTAACCCAGCCATTTGGCGTACAACGCGTAGAGATAGTCCCACAAGCTTCAAGCAGCGAAGAAGCAGCCCCTGCACTTAAGCCCAGGGCAATGACACGTTCCAGAAAAGTCCGTCGCTTTATTCGCCCGGCCCGCATATGCATGATAGCATCATTAAGGGCGTCCATTGTTTTTGACATCAAAGCACCCTCCTTGCGCATTGTCATCATAGCAACCATCCACACCTTTAAAGCCGTTGTAACCATGAGTGAACTGGATGACAACCACTGGTTTCGTATCAACACTGCCCTGGTTGTAGCGGATATCACCAGTAATGCCCTTATATTTACTGTTGAATAAAGCCCTTTGTAGCTGATCCATAGGAAATTTGTTGTCTTGAAAGCCCTTACTGGCCACCATCAAGGACTTTAAAGCGTCATATGCAATCATCACACTATCATTAGCGCGCTCATAACCATAGGCTCCTCGATGAAATTGCTGGGGATCATAGGCATTTATATATTCTTGCGTGAAATCTGGCTGAGCCAGATGAAGGATTGCCCACTGATCTGGGTACGCAAAAGCAGTGAAGTAAACGCGTACATGCTCTACAGGTTGTGCTTTGGGAAAGTGAGGAGCCTGGTAGATAATATTTGCAGCCATCACGTCTATCCCCCGGAAGCAGGTAACGACTGTATTACAGTATTAAGATCGGCCGGGTATCCCGCGAAATAAATAAGGTCTGGTTTGCCCCGCAACGTGGCACGCAGTAACCCTGGCAACGTATTGCTACTATATATGCTGTATGTTTCGCGATCAACAATAGCCGCATCCGAAGGCTGATCACGACGAAAATCATCAATGAAGCTTCTATAAAGACTTTGGCTATATTCGTTAGCAGGATCGTACACGATAGACACGCGTTTCTTCTTGAGAACAGATTTGATATACTGGACTGCCGTAGCTGCCTGTGAGTCAATCGTAGGAGCAACACTAAAATTGTAGTTACAACCATCTGAACTACGACTATCATTTGCAGACACAGTCACGATGGGAATATGCTTATTACACATAGTCAGAAGCATAGAATTGATGCGCTGCGTCCGCTCGGGCCATCCCAGGACCCCTTTAATGGTTGGATCTTGCTGATACGAAGAGAGAATACGATCCGTGACCTGTTGCGCATACGTTTCCTGATCACCTATATTCGCGATAAGCAAACGGACACGAAATGGGCTAGCCTGGCTATTAAACTCTTTTTGTGCCACATAGTAGCCTTGCAGGTCCTCTCGCCCAATCCCATATTCTTCGTGGCTTCCAGTGAGCTGGGTGACGGCAATAAAGGTGATATATGGGTTGCCGGAGTTTATAATCCGCTGGTTTTCCTGGTAGATCAAGACTTCAGCATCGTCTGAATCGTCACCAGAGAGAGCTTGACCCCAAAGCTGCCTGGCCTGATCGAAGTTCTGGTTCCTAAATGCATCCGCGGCCTGCTGTTTAAGAGCCTCATTATGATGCCCTTGATTATTTCGCGTCTTTACATCGAAGACATAGCTTCCATCACTAATTCCAATAGGGCCATCAGGAGTTGAGTATGAGAAGAGTAACGGAGGCACAGTAGATTGAGGTGCAGGCCATATATAATGGTATCCCCCCACAACAATCAAAACTATGGCTACCACCAGGCCCACAAACATCCACAATTTTCTATTTATCTTTGGAATTTTTGGAGGCCCCCAGGCGGTAGGCCGAGGCATTACCTGCACTAATGCCTTTTCAAAGTTTTTGAGAGCAGCTAAGATAGCAATTATGCCTACGGGTACGGCCAGAATCGTCGCCAGGTTTGGAAGGAAATTCCCCCATGAATCTGGAAGTATATGCAAAAAACTAAGCAAATATACAAGTGTTATAAAAAGCGTGAAAGCTATTACAAATCTTATAACCTTCGTTAGTGGCAAAATAGGGCCATCAGATTGATTCTTCATGCACTTCGCCTCTTTGCGCTGCAAGCCGTAGCCATCCTAGCCACAAGCCCTCCAAATTTCTTCTTCATTAAGAAGGACGTAAAAACATACCTGTTAACAAATAGAACGTGAACTATGGTCAAAAAATTCTATAGCGTTGCCTGTAATTTGATAGTATACCACTTCTTCTTTGCAGCTTTTCTAATTACTCGGGACATTTCTCCAAGAGGTATGCTCATCAATTACATCTAACGGCTACAAAGCTCAGCACCAGTGGGCCAGATTCTCACCCTATTCAACTTTTCCAGCGCGACCAAATACCCCCATACCTGGCCTGTACCTACATCCTGGGCTTTCCGTAGACCACAAGAATATGCCACAAATACTTGATGTGTTGAAGCGTATCTTTGGGTGATCCCCAGTCTTGCCACTGTTCAGGATCAGCAACAACTGAGACAGCCGCTAACCCAATCGTTGCGGCATTAAGATAGCCATCCTTTAACGCGTGATTTTCCAATACACGCTGGGCAAGAGGTAACATTTCTGGTCCACGGAAGTCGCTTGGCACTTCTTTCAAGGAAAGCTCAAAGCCTTCGTGCCATTCAAGGGGGAAGCCATACTTCTTCGCGGTTGCCTCCAATACCTCACCGGTTGCCGTGTTCTGGAATGAAGGGTCTGCGACAAGTGCATCTACATCATCTGCCATACACAGTTCACCGTGTATTTGCGCCTCAATGTAATCATCAAGTGCGCGCCCCCGTGACCTATGGAAGAGCGACGCTTTTGTATTGCCAGGATGAAGCAAGGCACTGACAAACGTTGTAACGTCTACTTCTCTGCGCCCGAGCGCATTTCCATGAGCCTTCATTTCTTCCAGTAGTCCAGCGAGAACCGATTCAAAAGCGTTTATGACCCCTATATCCTGAGGATCTGATGCGCTATCACCAAAGACAAGTGTCGCGCGTTGTAATGTTTGTGCCTTTAAGAGTAAATGACAGGAGCCAAAGCGCGGGCAGGCCCCGTCACTGTAGTTCATAAGATTTAACCCAGCATACTTATTGACCTCGTGAGAGAGAGCTAAAGTTTGAGCGGATCGAGCCGATTAAAGGAGGCATGGGAGCACCAAAGAAAGCCGATTGGCGAGAAGAGAGGCGCAAACGCGCCTGGGAACTGAAACGACAAGGATGGAAACAAAAAGATATCGCAGGAGCTCTGGGGGTCACGGAGGGAGCGGTGAGCCAGTGGATGACAAGTGGAAGAGAAGGAGGGGAAGAAGCGCTTAAAGCGCATCCGGCGAAAGGAGCCACGCCCCGCTTGACGGCAGAGCAGCAAGCCCAAATCCCAGCCGTGCTGGCGAAAGGAGCGTCAGCCTATGGATTTCGCGGGGATATCTGGAATAGCCGGAGACTGGCGGTGGCGATCAAACGAGAGTTTGGAGTGAGCTATCACCCCGATCATTGTGGGTATCTGGTACGTAAGCTGGGTTACAGCATGCAGAAACCGGTCGAACGAGCCACCCAACGCGATGAGCAAGCGATCAAGTGCTGGAAAACGCAGCGCTGGCCCCATCTAAAAAAAAAGCCGAGCAGGAACGCCGCACGATAGTCTTTGTCGATGAAGCGGGCTTTTATCTGTTGCCGATGGTCGTGCGAACCTATGCTCTGCGAGGGCAGACACCAGTGCTGCGTGTGAGGCTGACGCGCGATCATCTCTCCGCCATTGGAGGGATCACAAAGACCGGACGGCTCTTCATGCAGATGCAAGAGCGGGCATACAACGCCGAGGATGTCGTGCGTTTTTTGCGGATGTTGTTGCGCAAGATCTCGGGCCCACTCCTGGTCATTTGGGATGGATCTCCCATCCACCGCGCAGAGGTGGTCAAGCAGTTTCTTTCAAGTCCGATGGGCAAACGGGTGCATCTGGAACGCTTGCCTGGCTACGCCCCTGAGGTGAATCCGCAGGAACAGGTGTGGAACCTGCTCAAACGTCGCGAACTCAAGAATCTGTGTTGTCGGGATCTGGCTCACCTGCGTCAGGAACTCGTGCGTGCCAAAGAGCGTCTTCGCCATCGACGAACCATTCTTCAACACTGCTTTGCCTATGCTCTTGATGAGGTTTAGTTGTTTCTCACGAGGTCAATAGGACGTTCTGCCTCGGTTACTCCCTGAGCCTGATATGCTCCACCAAGCATGGCTGCTTCCCACATATCGCGGTCTCCGCCAGCAAAGGCAGTGAGCCCACCATTAGAAATCCTAGTCTCAAACTGGCTGCGGTATATGCCTTCTTCATACAGCGCGGCAATCACTGAACGGCCATCGGCAAGCAGCCGGTCGGGGTGAAAGTTGATCGTAAGGTGTGATAGATCACGGATGGCTTTGATAAGGTCAACGACGTCACATTCAATCTCACATACATTTAATATCTTTTGTATTCTTTCTCTATCAGTACTCTTATGCTGTATCGCCTTCTGATACACGTAATCAAGAGCCTTCTGTTGGGCATTAGTCAGCTTGAAATCCATCATGCAAATATTCTCTTCCTGTTCAGTTTGCTACTCTTTTTTGCAGCTATTTAAGGTAGCCTGGTTGATAAAATAAACCTGTTTTCTCAATTATGAATTTTTCAAACGCTGCAGACAAGGCTCAAGTGTTGCCACTCATCTGCCGATAATACAATGCAATATGCCCGAGACACAAGGTGATTTGCACAAGGAGATGATTGCCATCGCGATTGCTAGCAAGCAGGAGCCGGAGCATCTCAGAGAAGAGGTAATAGCTGTCTTTTTACCTAGTTATCTTCACAAAATTTTGTGCAATATATACAAAAGTATGGCTAAAACTTTCGGGTAAAGTAACTGTAGTATCTCATGGGCTGAGAGCATATCATATGTACAGAAGTTGAGTCCTGGCACGATGCTGGGAAACGACCACTATATTATGCAGAATGACCCAAAGACATCTAAACACATCAACAAAGTGCGCAAGGCAAGCCACTAAATACCAGCAATGACGCGGGGATTGAACGCGAGAGGAGAAAACTTTGATGACCCCAGAGGAAGTCTTACGGTTTGCAAAAGAAAATGGCGCCAAAATGGTCGATCTGAAATTCACCGATCTTCCAGGAACCTGGCAGCATTTCAGCATTCCTTTCAGTGCGCTTGCAGAATCTATTTTTGAAGAGGGCCTCTTCTTCGACGGCTCCAGCGTTCGAGGCTTCCAGGCAATCAATGAGAGCGATATGGTAGTCATTCCCGACGCCACCAGTGCTTTCATGGACCCCTTCACCGCTGTCCCCACGCTCAGCCTGATCTGCGATATCGCCCATCCCGGCACCCGTAAGCCCTATAGCCGCGACCCCCGCTACATCGCGCGCAAGGCTGAAGAGTACGTCAAATCCAGTGGCCTTGCTGACACCGCTTATTTCGGTCCCGAAGCAGAGTTCTACGTTTTCGATCACGTTCAGTACACCTCTAGCGATAATATTCAGAGCGTCGAGGTCGATTCAGACGAGGCGACCTGGAACACCAACAAGGCGACTCGCCATGACGGTTCCCGCAACCTGGGTCATTCGATGCGCGTCAAGGGTGGTTACTTCCCCGTCGCGCCAAATGATACCATGCAGGATCTGCGCTCCGAGATGGCCCTTCAGCTTGAGGCCCTGGGTATCCCCGTCGAGGCCCAGCACCACGAGGTTGGCGCCGCCGGTCAGGCCGAGATTGATATCCGCTTCGGCACCCTGCTCAAGACCGCTGACAACATTCTGCTCTACAAGTACGTCATTAAGAACATCGCGCGCAAGTACGGCAAGACCGTGACCTTCATGCCCAAGCCAGTCTTTGGCGATAACGGCTCCGGTATGCACACACACCAGAGCCTCTGGAAGGACGAGAAGCCTCTCTTCTACGATGCCGACGGTTATGCTGGCATCTCACAGATGGCACGCCATTACCTTGGTGGTGTTCTGCTGCACGCTCCGGCCCTCATGGCCCTCGCGGCTCCAACGACCAATAGCTACAAGCGCCTGGTTCCCGGCTTCGAAGCACCCGTCAACCTGGTCTTCTCAAAGGGCAACCGTAGCGCGGCCGTTCGTATCCCGCTGACCGAGAGCCCCAAATCCAAGCGCATCGAGTTCCGCCCGCCCGACCCAACGGCCAACCCCTACCTGCTCTTCGCGGCCCTGCTGATGGCTGGTCTGGACGGCGTCAAGCGCGGTATCGAGCCCAGCGACTACGGCTTTGGCCCGGTCGATAAGGACCTCTACCATATGTCGGCGGAAGAACTGAACGAGATCAGCTCGGTTCCTGGCTCGCTCGAAGAGTCACTCAAGGCCCTGGAGAACGATCACGCCTTCCTGCTTGAGGGCGGCGTCTTCACCAGCGACATCCTGGAGAAGTACATCGAGCTGAAGCGTGAGGAGAATGACATCGTTCGCCTACGCCCAACACCCATCGAGTTCTCACTGTACTACGACGCATAAAAAACTCACGCGCCCGTAACACACATCATTGCCTGTCCGTGGCAATACACACACAAAGTGGTCCGCCCCTCTACACACAAGGGGCGGACCTTTTTTATCGAACAGCACATACACAATATGTATTTAACTGCTTTTATTTGACATTGTAACACAAAGTACTTATTTCCCGTGACAGATCTGTGACATTGGCACGTAAATATGATATAGTGAAATAGAGCAAAACATGTTCAAGACAGTCTTTTGGGGAGGCCAACCAATGGAACCTTTAGTCGATAGCTACGGAAGACGCATCAAAAGCATGCGCATTTCGGTGACCGATAAATGCAACTTTCGCTGTACCTACTGTATGCCCGCCGAAGGGCTTCCCTGGCTAAAAAAGGCTGAGATCTTGAGCTATGAGGAACTCATGCGCATCAGTCGCGTGGCAGTCAGCATGGGCATTGAGCAGATTCGCCTAACAGGAGGCGAACCCCTGGTGCGTCGCGACCTTCCCGAGCTGGTACATCAGCTTCATGAACTGGAAGGGCTACGCAGCCTGAGCCTGACCACCAACGGCATCCTGCTTCCACAACAGGCCAAGGCCCTGGCCGAGGCGGGACTGACACGCATCAATGTCAGCCTGGATACGCTCCTACATGAGAAATTTACCCAGGTCACACGCCGTGACCAGCTTGATCGCGTTCTCGAAGGACTGGACGCGCTAGCCGCCTATCCCAGCATCCATCCCATAAAGATCAATGCGGTGGCTATGCGCAACTTTAGCGAGGCCGAGGTCCTGGACTTTGTACGCTTCGCACGCGATAAAGCCTATGTCATGCGCTGGATCGAGTTTATGCCCCTTGATGCCGATCAGATCTGGCGCAAAGAAGACATCTTAACTGGCAGCGAGATTAAAGCTATCATTGAGGCCGCCTATGGCCCACTGGTCCCTATTACCTCCGGTGATCCCTCTGAGACCGCGCGCCGCTATACTTTTAGCGATAACATTGGTGAAGTAGGCTTTATCAATCCCGTAAGCGAACCCTTCTGCGCCCAATGTGATCGCATCCGTATTACCGCCGATGGCCAGCTGCGCACCTGCCTCTTCGCCACTGAGGAGACCGACCTGCGCTCCGTGGTTCGTTCCGATGCAGATGACGTGGAACTTGCCCGCGTAATTCGACAAGCAGTGTGGCATAAAGAGTTGAAGCATTACATCGGGGATAAACGCTTTAAGCGTGCGAACCGCAGCATGTCTATGATTGGTGGTTGATATAACAATTCCAGTGGGGTACACGTAATTACAGTGTATCCCTGCTATTAGGGATTTTGTTACTAATAAGTGCCTTAACCGTTTATATAATCAAATCACTCATCGCGCGAACCCAAGATATACTTTAATTTCTTCAACGTTCTTCTGCTATTGTGGTCAGGCGTACTTTCTTATACGCCTTATGACCAGAAAAGAGGGCTCTGTGGAATACGACGATGCGGAACTGCTAACAGTTCGTGAAGTTGCAAGACAATTACGTGTGGATGATACCACTGTGCGCCGTTGGATCAAAAATGGAGTGCTTGAAGCAATTACTCTTCCCCACCGAGGCGCTCGCCAGGCCTACCGTATTCGCCGCTCAACCCTGGAAAAGCTGCTCGCCCCACCGCCTGAGTCCGTGAGTCAATAGATGAGTAGTGCCTATGCGAAACCCGAGTGCACGAGCGACGTTGGTTTTCACATAGGTGTAATTCATTACAAATTTATAGCGAAAACTATTACGGCGTGGGGATTCATCTTCTGTGCTAGTCCCGCCAGAAGATGAATCCCCACGCCGTAAACGTGGTGCCTATGGGACGCAAGGGGCAAAAAAGTGAATCATATCTTTTTCGCAAAGGGCAGATAGCCAAATGGCCGAGAACCTGTTAGACTAATTGCAGTATCCTCAGACGGATCGAAGGAAGAGTCCAATAGCTCAGCATTCGCTTCCCGCATCCAGCCTATATCTGCAGGAAAAGCATAACATGGAAAAACCAAAGATGTCAATTGGTTTTACACTAAACGTCGATTTTCAACCAACACCACCAGTCAACAAGGAGGTTCTCATTGTCTGCTCTCGACTCACAAACTCTCTTCCAGGAATATAACGGAAGTGAGAACGCAGGCTTTGCCACGATTCATGCGCCAGTCCATCACACTCCAGGTGGGACGCCCTACTTACAGGTTCCTGGAGTCGTGACGCTGGCGCGCCCTCAGACCAACCCCACCGGCCTGGCAGGCTTCCTTGATGGTTTTGATACCTCACTTGGTTTTAGCCAGTATCTTGATGATCCCACCACCCTTCCAGAAAGCTCACAACTCTGTAAGATCGCCGGACAGACCTGCTATATGAGCTTTGGCCCCAAACGCACGATGAACGAGAATGCCAGCCGCTATTTCGAGAATCTCAAGTCCTCTGGCCATGGTTCGGTCTTCGAGCACGCCAACTTTAGCCTGCTCCTCTACGGCGTCTCTCGCAGCCTGACCCACGAGCTGATCCGACACAGGGCGGGCATGGGTTTTTCCCAACTGAGTCAGAGGTACGTCTCAGGCCGCATGTTGCGCTTTGTGGAGCGCCCAGAGTATCGCGATGACGCACAGCTACACACCCAGTTTGAGCAGCGCGTCGACCGCGCCGCCGAAGAGTACGCCCAACTCACTAGGCGCCTGCTGGAGATGCAAAAAGAGGGCTCGACGATTCTGAGCGCCGAGGCCCGCACCGACCTGCGCAAGAAGGTCCAGCAGGCGGCCCGCTCAGTGCTCCCAAATGAAACCGAGGCCCCCATCGTGGTCACGGGTAATGTGCGCTCCTGGCGCCATGTAATCGAGATGCGCGCCGACGCCCATGCGGAGACCGAGATTCGCGAGCTGGCGGTTCGCATCTTCCTCTGCCTGCACCTGGCCGACCCCATTCTCTTTGGCGATTATGAGATTGAGCAGCTCGCCGATGGCACCCACGCTGTTACCACCACCTACCGCAAAGTGTGATGATTAGAAAAAGCGAAAAGAGCGAGGCGCACGCCGTGCGCCTCGCTCTTTTCGCTTTGTGGACCCGTTATAGCTCGCGACGGTAGAGACGAAAGCCCTCAGGGGCTGGATCGTCGGTTGCCTCCAATTCGCAGAGGGCGGCGAGGTGGGGCGCGCCCTCGTCGCGTGTGGGTAGCAGTACCTCAAAATAAATAGGTATCCCCGCTTGCTCGGCCTCGAAATCAAACTCATAGGCCATGACGCGCGCCCGGTTGAGCGCGCCCACCAGCAGGAGACGTCCGCCACGCCGTCTACGCTGCTGGGGCATGACCGCCCCCTGGCATATGAAGTGGTAGGCGTCTGCGGCGCGCTCCAGGCGCACCAGGGTATAGCCTGCGATCTCGCCCTCAACCCCTCCAGCGTTCCCGCCTGGCTCCAGGTGCTCAGCTCATCGTCATCATCCGTAATCACAAAGGCGTTCTCCGCCGCGTCAAGCGCCTCGTCGCGTAACCAGGCATCAAAGTCCTCCGCGCTGACTACCTCAGTTCCATCCACACGCGTCGCCTCGCGCTGCACCGTCAGCACCTCGGGAATATCATCGTAGCGAAAGGGTCGTATGCGCATTCGATCACACTTCTTCCTACTATCTCAACCATAGAGCAAACACACTCATCGTGAGCAGGAGCATACGCCAGGGCAGGCGACCTGTCAAGGTTGCCCTCTGTAGCATATATTACACAAAAAAAGCGAAAGGGCGTAGTGTGATCGATCACACTACGCCCTTCTTGCTCTACCATCGCCAGCCTATTGTAGAATCTATGCTTGGCATGGACTTCTCTCGCCGCGAGAGCAAGTCAATGCAAGCATGGACCCTACAATTTATCTGGATGCGCCACTAATACAATATGTGGTACTGGGAGGGGCTCCAGGAGAGAACGGCGTAGATCTGGGTCATTGCCGCCTGCTCTATCATTTGCGTTGACTGCGAGCCGTTAAAGTGGAAGAGACCCGTCGCGGCATCGCGATTGTTCTCCCATGCACGATCCGCATAGGCCTGCATGGCCTTTACGTAGTCCTGGTTATGATTGACAGACTGCAGCAGGAGCAGATTCTTGAAGAAGATGGAGTTGAAGAAGGCTGGCTGCTTATCGAGATTTGTGGTGCCGTAGAAAGCGAGCGCGGCCTGGGCGATCTGCTCGCCGCGCTGCAGGTAGGTTGCATCGCCAGTCGCCTGGTAGAACAGGACATTGACGCCTACTGGCACGCCCTGGTTATAGCTCCACTGAGTCTTCTCGATATTCCCCTGCAAGTCGACATGATCCCAGTACAGGCCATTGGGGGCGAGCAGATAGGTATTGGTCCAGTCATACATCTTCTTCGCCCAATCGAAGTAGTGCTGCTCCCCAGTCACCTGGTAAAGGCGCAGGCCCAGTTCGGCGCCGGGCATGTTGGAGACCGTGTTGCGATCATGGCTCCAGGGGGCCTGCGTCCAGAAGACGCCTCCAGGCGCGGGATGCGTGGCATCGTTATCCCAACCAGAGACGACGAGCGCGAAGATCTGCTTAGCACGCTCCAGAACAGCATCCTCCCCCCACATCTTGTAGCGCTGAATGTAGGCCAGGCCAACCCACTCATTGTCATCATAGAACTTATCGCCACCATTGCCATAGGGCGTGCGCGCATAGGAGTCATACCCCGGCAGGCCTGTCGCCCCGGTCGTGTTCCAGTAGCGCTCCTGGCCCAACCAGCGTTCATTGACAGCATCTCGATACGCGCGTCCAGCCCCTCCAGGAAGGTTTGAGAGGTCCAGCGTTGCGCCGTGCGCCTGCGAAAAGGGCCACTCATAGGAGTAAGCGTTATCCGTGGCTGCGACCGGGTACTGCTCATGATAGAGATAGGAGCCATCATTAACATAAAAATACTTCTGCAAGGCAGCATATGAGGCTATGGCACGTGATTGGTTACTCTCACTTGCATAGGCAGTAATGAGAGGTGAACCAACCAGACTCAAAAGTGTCCCACCCAACACACCAATAGCGGTACGTCGTTTCATACGAAAAACCTCCTTGTTTTCACCAAATTACGATTAGTAGCATAAAAACAGTACAACATCCCTACCTGTTGCCTGCACAACAGGGTGTACTGTTAAAACATGTGTCCGTTCCCCACTTCAATCAAAAATGACAACGATGTCATCGCAGACAATTACATAATAGCTTGCATATTTCTATTTGTCAACGCAAAACGAGACCAGCCACGTTTATCCATACAATTGGGGCGCTCACATTTAGGCATTTGGCGCAACGCTATTTGATTCTGAAAGCTTGCTCAAGAAGCGCGTCACAGGCTTATAGCAAGCCAGGAGCGCCAGCGAGATGACAAGTGTTACCAGAGCAAAAGGCACGAAGACGCCTGGAGCGTAGTCTGTAATCCCCATCAGAATCGCAATAGGAAACCAGACAGAGAGGCTAATTAACCAGAGGACTACTTGCAAACATATATACACAGGCAGTACACGCCTGCTTGTCACACTCAGGCAAAGTATTCCTATACCCACATAGAAGAGGGGACCAGGCTCAAAAGGACCAAATAGGTACAAGTTACCAGGCAGGATTGGGTTTCCTAAAAACCAGCCACCACACAAGAGATAGTTCCATACCATATTTGGATCTTCAAAAATTAATGGACCATCGTATTGTATGCTGCCTCTCGTGCTGATTTGCGCGGTAAGGACAAGCACAATCAAATAGAGCCCATAGAGCAGAAAGCACACGCCAACGATTCGCAGAAGAGCCTTATAGGACACCGTCTTCTGAAGCATAAATAGCACTCCTTTGCCATGCAAAAATCGCGCAGAACTGCCTATTATATAACCTAACGTATCTCGGCACATGGAATCAAAATACGCTTCTGAAGATGAGGTATAATGGGGGCGACAACATGCTCCGGGCTGGAAGAAGCGGGCCGGAGGATCAAAGGAGAAGTAGGTTTTGAGCAAGCAGACAGCATTGATCATTGTAGATGTGCAGGTAGCCCTCTTTAAAGTTCCAGGGCGGCCAACCTATCGTGAGGAGGAGTTGCTAGCCAATATCGCGCACCTCCTGGAGCAGGCACGCGCCAGCGGAACGCCTGTGATCTATATCCAGCACCAGGAGGAGGCGCCCAGTTCCCTGGTTCCTGGCACGCGTGGCTGGCGCATTCACCCATCCATCACACCGCTGGAAGGCGAGACGATCATCCCCAAGCGCTCACCCGATGCATTTCTCGCCACGACGCTGGACGAGGAGCTCCAGGCGCGCCAGATTACCCATCTCGTCATCACGGGCTGCCGCACCGACTTCTGTGTCGACACCACCTGCCGGGCCGCGATCAGTCACGGCTATGATGTGACGCTGGTCGGCGATGCCCATTCGACCATTGATCGTGTCGTGCTAAACGCGGAGCAGATTGTCGCCCATCATAACGCGACCCTCAATGGTTTTGGCTCTCCCGAGCACACCATCACAGTCAAACCAACCAGTGAGGTCGCCTTCGCGTAAGCCATACATATGTCACAACAGCGCCTACCATCCACAATCTATCACATAGCTGAGGAAGGCAACTGGCCCTTTATCCAGCAATACGGCCTCCTCAGCGCTCAAACTCTTCTTGAGCAGGCGGGTCTGCCTGCGCAGAAGAGGAGCGTGCTTGAGCAGCAGCGTACCGAATCGCTCACACTGCCCAGAGGCATCCTGATCCGGGATCAGAAGCCGATGCCTCCCACGGCCCTGGAGCGCTGCCTGCACGAGATGACGCCAGCGCAATGGTACTCTTTGCTCAATGCCCGCGTCTTTTTCTGGCTCGATCCCGAGCGATTGAACCGGATGCGCGGGGCGATGAAGGAGCGTCCACAGATTGTGCTCAGCATAGATACCGAGCGCCTGCTGGCACGCTACGCGGAACAGGCCACACTGACGCCTATCAACACAGGGAACGCACGCCGCCAACCTGCGCGCCGGGGAGCCGCAACCTTTGTGCCCTATACGACCTGGCTCCAATCGGGCTGGCTCAGCGAGTCTAAAGCCCTGGACACGCGTCCTCGCTCACGCAGCCACCAGCCCGTAGAGCTAACGATCACACCTGCCGTCCCTGATGTGCTGGATTTTATTACCTATATCCAGCACGTGCCACCCCTGGAGCACTTCGTTCCCCGCTAACAATCCTGCTTTATGCTGTTACAATTCGCCTCTTATTCCTGCATGCCTACATCGGCCAGGGTGGTCTCTGAACTGCTGATGGCCTGCTCTGGCCTATCTTTGGGGCCTGGGCGTGTGATGAGCAGCACGCTCGCCGCTGCCAGCGTTCCTAGCAGAGCGCAAAGGAGCCATAAACCAGTCATGCTCCACGTAAAAACAAGTGTGCCAAGCAGAGGGGCCAGGATCAGGCCGAGGCTCCAGGTCATACCCCAGGCCCCCTGATAGCTCCCTCGCAGGTGCTCCGGCGAGAGATCGGCTACATAGGCGGTCGTGACCGGTCCCTGGACTATTTCGCCAAGTGTCCAGATGATCACAGCCAGTGCTAGCAAGGGAATAGTGGGCGCGAACGCGAACAAGCCAAAGCCCAGCCCGATAAGCAGGAAACCAAGCGCGATCACAGCAGGCCTGGGAAAACGGCGAGTTATGGCACTAATTGGCAGTTCGAGGAACACAACAGCGAGGGCATTGACTGAAAGCAATAGCCCATAGACAGCATTCGATAAGCCGAGCGCCTGAACCTGGAGAGCCATAGTAGAGAGGTGTTGCAGATAGACAAAGGCAACGGCGATCCCTGCTACCAGGAGGATGAGGAAGCCGCGATCCGGCAATACAGCCTGGAAGAAATTGCTTTGTCTGGATGACGGCTCTGCTCGTTTACGCACATCAGCGGGAAGGGCAAAGAGGATGAGCAGGCCAAAGATGACCGAGGTCAAGGCATCACCAATAAAGAGCAATATAAACGAGTGACTGGCAAGAATGCCCGCGATTACTGATCCCGCGGTTACCCCCAGGTTAATCGCTAATCTATACAGGGCAAACGCACCCACCCGCTGCTCGGATGGAACGAGGTCCGCGATAAGCGCACCGGAGGCTGGACGATACAGCTCCGTCGTCAAGCCCGCCAGGGTAACAAGCACAATAATCAGCCACAATGCTGTTGCCTGCGATAGCACAAGCATGGTGGCGGCTGAAGCAAACATAGAGAGCATAATTGTATTTCGCCGCCCCATTCGATCCGCAAAATAGCCACCAAGAGCAGCAGCGCTGATGCTGCCAATACCATAGGCGCTGGCAGCCATACCCGCCTGGGTAGCGATATAACCTTTGGTTGTCATATAGAGGATGAGGAAGGCACTGACAAAACCACCAATACGGTTAAAAAAGGTGCCTATACATAGAACCCAGAGTGAGCGAGGAAAATTGAGTGCTTTCTGCATTTTTAATGGATTTCCTAATTTCTCTATTTCTATCTTGTTCCTGACAAAGGAGATACTCCACGTACCCAAAGATGCACGGAAATAGCCATGGCTTCATTTCCATCAGCGAAGCGAGCAAGCGCTATTATACGCCTTGAAGAGAAGCGTGTCTAGCGGTTTTCGGACATGACCAACATATGTGGATGTGATATTCTAGAAAGGTCTAACCAAGGCTAGAAAGAAGAATCTTATCGTATGAATGAACAAAAAGTAGATACATTTGATAAAGTAGCACAGGATGAAGACCGCTATACGCGTGGAATAGCTATTCTCCAGAAAGTTGGCGGGGAGAATTATGATGCCCCCATTCGTGCCCTCGACGACATCGCGCCCGCGCTGGGCCGCTTCACTGTAGAATTTGGATATGGCGATGTTTTAGCGCGCCCCAATCTTGATTTGAAGACCCGGCAGATCTGTACTGTAGCCGCCCTGGCAGCCCTGGGTACCGCTGCGCCCCAGCTGCGCTACCATATCCATGGAGCAAGGAACCTTGACTGGAAGCCCGAGGAGATCGTCGAGATCCTGATCCTGGCGAGTGTCTATGCTGGCTTTCCTGCGGCCCTCAACGGTATCACAGCAGCCCGTGAGGTCTTTGGGCAACGCGGAGACAAACCAGCGATTGATAGCAGCACAACGATAGGCGACCGCTACGAGCATGGCATGCAAACGCTTCAGCGCGTAAGCCGTGGCTCTGGCGCGGCTGTGGTCGAAAGCCTCAAGGGTATTGCCCCCGATCTGGGGCGCTTCATCATCGAGTTCTCCTATGGCGATGTTATCGGTCGTCCCGGACTCGACGACAAGATCACGGAACTCGCGACCGTCGCTATGTGTACCGCCCTTGGCACAGCTCAGCCCCAGCTCGCGGTCCATATTAACGCCGCCCTCAATGTTGGTGCGACGAAAGAGGAAATTGTAGAAGTCATCATACAGATGGCGGTCTACGCAGGTTTCCCAGCAGCCCTCAATGGCATCAGCGTCGCCAGGAATGTCTTTAAGGAGAGATAGAAAAGTGGGGATGCGCTGCCAATATATATTATGCGTCTACATATACGCGTAATACGTCTTAACAGCGTCTCTCTTAAAAATGCTCGTCGACTGGCCTGCTACTTACGTTTGTGAGCTAGAACCAGTTAGCCTCTCTGTGGTACAGGCGGCCTGTCATAGCTTGAGCGATTTGATGCATGGATTTAGCTACGCCTCTGGCAGACATAGATCATCGCGGGTGATGTAGCGGTCAGAGGATCCTGTTGCCAGTTACCATAGCAGGCACGAATCTGAAATCCATTGTAGAAGAGCAAGGCTTCCATCTCTTGTGGGAAAACATAGCGCAGGTTCGTGTGAAGGGTCTTCTCCTGGCGCTGACCATCTGGATGGAGGAACGTGAGCTGGCGGGTATAATGCTGAATCTGGGTCATGGGATCATAATATTGCTCTTCGGTGGTTAGAAGTTGTCCCCCATCAGGCAGCGTGTACTTCGATGGGTCGGGATGGCGGACTTCCAGGAGATTGCGTGGGGTGGGATTGCGCGTTTCAAAGAGGAAACATCCCTCCGGCTCCAGGTGTTCCCGGACACGTGCCAGCATCGCTTCCTGATCCTCTCGCGTCAGAAAGAATTGGAAGACATTTTCCAGCATGTAGATGAATGGGAAACGCTTCTGGAGGTGGAATGTGCGCGCATCAGCCACCACCCAGTCAATCGAGACGCCCTGCTGAATAGCCTTCTGGCGAGCCCGTTCAATCATCTCTGGCACTATGTCCACGCCTGTAACCTGGTAACCTTCCGCAGCCATGCGCAGGGCAATACGTCCTGTTCCACACGCCAGGTCAAGCAGCGGTCCACCAAGCGAACGCGCCCACTGCTTAGTTAATGGCCAATCAGCATAGTAGCCCTCGTCCTCTAGATCAAAGGTCTGCGGATCGCGGAACTCTTCCAGGTTATCATGATCAAGCATTGAGATCTCTTTCATTATGCTCCACAGGTTAGATAGATACATATCTATATTATGCGATATAACTAGTGGGTCAACTGACAAATGGCTGGCAAACCCGCATGGCCGCCCCAGAGCCAGCTAACCGGCGCAGGCGAGCGCGTTCACGACGCCTGCGTCGGTTGCCATTCCAGACAAAGGGTGTCGGATCAGCATTCCAGCCTGCCACCGTCTGCTCTAACCACTCAATGACTTGTTGCGCATCTTTGGGATGCTGCCCGCAGAGGGCGCGGCTCACAATGATGCGCTGCACCGACTCCGCCATGTTGAGCCAGGAACCACCAATGGGCGTGTAGAGCGGCATGACTCCGTGATCAAAGAACCAACGCACCAGATCATATGAGAGGTGTCCCGCCAGATTATCCAGCACCAGTACAATGCGTAAGGGCGGCTCAGGATTGCGTGGGGGATGGCCCAGCCAGGTCTCCCAGCGTGCGCAGACAGGGCGCTCCTCCTCCGGCAGCTGGCTTGCTGCTGGATGCTTCTTTTCGATGTCAGCTAAGATCTCGGTGAGTTGCTCGATCAGCCAGGGATGCAACACCGCGTTAGGAGCAGACAGCACGCCTTTGGCGCGCAGGTGGCCCGTGGCTGGACGGAACAGAGTCAGCAGTTTGGCGGTGCCCCCGCGCTCGTACTCATGTGGTTGCGTAGCAGGATGGCCTTCTGGTTCCCACGAAGCCCCTGGCTGGGGAATGGCCTGATAGGGTCCGGCTTCGTCTTCGTTCAACTGCACAATTCCGTCTGCTTCGGCTTGCTCGCAGGCCAGTTCGATCAGTCTTTTTTTTCCGGCGTCTCCAGGTCATACACCGTCACTGTCCCGCTTTTGCGCTTGCGCAGCGCGTAGCCGGTATGGCACCAGGTCCGCGTGCGCTGGTAGCTGTAGCCTGCTTCGTGGAGCACCTCCCGAATCGTTTCGGCGGCGACCTGGGGCAGGTCCGTCTTGCGCAGGGCATCGCGTAGCAGCATCAGCGACCAGGTGGCCGTCTGATCCTTTTTACGATCCGGTTCGCGCTGGACTTCTGCGAGGATAAGCGCCCGCTGCGCGCTCGTATACGTTGGTTTGCGACCACGCCCGGTTGCTGTTTCCAGAACCGCAAGCCCACACTGGTTAAAGCGGTGAACTATTTGAGCCACTGCCTCCCGGCTCAGACCCGCTTCCTGCCCCGCCACTGTCAGCGTCGCTCCCGCTGCCACTGCCAGCAGGGCTTTGGCTCGTTTCACGGCATCCAGACGCTCACTCGTCGCTTTCACTACTCGTGTCAGCTCTTTCTGCTCTTCTTTCTTCAGATCTCGGAGTTCTTCTTTTCTTGGTCTTCCCATCGCTGGCTCCTTCCTGCTTCTTTTTCCTGCAGTTTACCCCTTTCTTTCCTCTTTTGCAAACCAATTGCGAGTTGACCCACTAGTTGAATTTCCGGTACAGAATAGCACTCTCGTGCCACTCTCCTTTGAGCAACGGAACACCATCATGATCGCTTGTGCTTAGAGCCGAGGCGCTTCCCAGATTTGGATTGTGTGATCAGCAGAACCAGAAGCAAGGAAGTTGCCATCAGGCGACCAGGCGACCGACCAGGCAGTGTCGCGATGCCCCTGGTACGTTAAGAGCTGTGCCCCTGTCTGCGCATTCCATACCTGGACCGTCCAGTCCGACCCGGCAGCCGCAATCCTGGAGTCATCGAATTTGAACATCGTATGACCTAAGCTTTCGCTTTAGACTTTCTCCCAAACTGGAATAGGGTCATGCATGAGCATGACCAAATGCGCTTTTGCTGCTTGATCGTGTTCATTGTCTCTTGCTTCCTGCTCTTCCATACGATTCTCCATTTTACCGTTCGCCATCCACGCCTCTGGTGCGCTGCGTGATCTCGTGGGATGGGTTCTGTTGCGTCAACGATACTATATGCGCTACGTTCCATGACCAGAGCTACCGTGAGGGTGACCGCGTGTCTGCGCGATGTCTCGACACGCGGTCACCCTTGTACCCTACGTGAGAGGTGTCTCGCCAAGCACCTCTTGCAACCTCGCGGAGAAGGCCCTCGGATGACTGATGTAACCCACATGGTGCCCGGGAAACTCCACAACGGTCGTCCCTAGCTTGTCCGCCATTGCGACCGCATTCTGATATCCGACATACGCTCGTCCGCTCTCTCCAGCAGCAATCACGATCCGAGTCTGAACCAAGGCGGATCTGAGTGCGGTGAAATCAAACCGGTAGCGGTCATACATGGCAAATTCCCGCTTCAGTAAGAACATGGTGTTCTGGGTGGGTCGCTCCCCTTGTTCCGGCAGGTCGGCATCCGGCTCCCGGTCGTCGTAGGTCACACCGATCTGTGCCATGAATTGCTGAATCGCCGAAGTCGCGCCATCACGGTGAGCGATTTCTCGGATGGTATCATGGCGCTCTTCTAACCCAGACAACAGATGAGATGGGGGCTCGTGCGCGATCAATGTGCGCACTTGTTCGGGATAGCGTGCGACCAGGTCGAGTCCGACGACCGCACCGCCGCTGCTCCCAAACACATACGCCGGTTCGGACGTGACCGCAGCCAACAGGTGGTGAGCATCGTCACTATGCATCTCCACCTGCTGTTCTTCCTCTAGATTGTCGAGCGTGCTGCGGGAGAGGCCCCGGCGGTCGTAGGTCACAACGGTGTACTGGCTGGCAAGGTGCTTGGCGACGCCGTTGAAGGCACGGGCATCGCCACCTCCGCCGTGGATCAGAAGTAGGACGGGGCCAGAGCCGCGTACCTCGTAGGCGAGATGTGCACCAGGCACGCGCAAGGTGCCGCTTTTCGTTGAACTCATTTCACTTCCTCACTTCGTTTCTCTGTCTCAATAGATTCTATAAACAATGTGTTGCTTCGCCTCTGCTATTCGAGGCATCGCTGTCCCTCCTTCTCGAATTATGACTGACTTAGTCAGTCATAATTATAGGTGCTCACTTCCAGGTTGTCAAGAATTCGGCGGAGAGGATCAACTCGGCAACGAAGCTGTATTGGAGAGAAAGAACGTAGTGAGTGCGTGTGCAAGGTGATGTGTCAACACTAGGAGAAGTTTTTCTGATCGAATGGTACACTCCCCGAAAGCGCTTGACAAAGATGGGCTGAAGAGGTATATTTTTCAATGAAAGAAATTTTTATTCATTGAAAAGGACAGTGGAATGCCTCGAACGCCAGAAGCGAATCAACGCATCCGCGAAGCGCAGCGCGCAAAGATCCTGGAAAGTGCCAGGAGCGTCTTTGCGCGCAAGGGGATGGAAGCGACGATCACAGATATTGCCGCTGAAGCTCAGATTAGTCTTGGACTGGCTTACCGCTACTTTGCTGACAAGGAGGCGATCTTCTCTGAGCTGGTCAAGCAAACAGTACCAGACGATTCTGCCGAGTTCCAGAAGCTGGTGAAGATGCCTGGAACACCAGGGGAACATCTTGCTACGCTGATTTCGAGTATCGTGGGAGCACGAGGGCAGCGCGAACCACTTGAGGCCCATCAACTGCTTCAACATGCCCTCGATGCTGATGCTATGCCCGAAGAGATACGCGAATCGCTCAGCAAACGCTATCAAATGCTGTTGACAACGATGAGACAACTGATTGTCGAGGGCCAAGCCACCGGCGAGGTCGCGCCGGGCGACCCGGATCAACTGGTAGCGGTGATGAGTGCCTGTCTTGATGGCCTCACCCGTTGGGCTCTACGAGATCCAGAACAATTTCGCACCTACGTTCCTGATGCCCAGATCGTTCTGCGACTTTTTCAGCCCTTAACAGACGAGAAGAAAGCCTCAGAACAATCGTAGAGCAGCTTGCTTGGAGGCTGAAGGGAGTATCGCTTTAGTGGATACTATGTCCTGATGCCCTCCTGTCCTTTTCTTATGTTTTAGTGTATGAAGCAAAAAAAGTGTTCGAAAGGAAAACGTGTATGAAGATCAATAAAGCCGAATCAGTCGTGCAACAAAAAAGATCTCCGCGAGTCAAGGGCATCGGTTACGACACCGGATTCAGTGTTGACGGCGTCACCCGTCGGCCGTTCGACCACGAGATCGTCCGGCGCGAATTGCAGATCATCCGCGACGACCTGCACTGCAGCGCGGTGCGCCTGTTCGGCAATGACCTGGACCGGCTCGAATTCGCCGCGAGCCATGCCGCCGACCTGGGCCTGGAGGTCTGGTTCTCGCCGTTCACCTATCAGTTCGGTCCCGAGGAGATGCTCAACCTGCTCGCCGACGGCGCGGAGCGCGCCGAGCGGATCCGCCACCGGGGAGCCGAGGTCGTGTTCGTCACCGGCGCCGAGCTGAGCCTGTTCAACAGCGGGTTCCTGCCGGGCAACAGCCTCGAGGAGCGGACCGGCCGTCTGCTCCGGCGCGAGCCGGGGATGCGTGAGCTGCTGACCGGGCTACCCGCCCGCATCAACGACTTCCTCGCCAGGGCCGTTACCGTGGTCCGCGAGCGGTTCGGTGGCAAGGTCACGTACGCCTCCATCCCGTTCGAGGGCGTCGACTGGACGCCATTCGACATCGTCTCGGTCGACCTCCACCGCTCGAAGGAGATCGCCCACGTCTTCCAGCAGGGCGTCCGCACGCTGGTCGCGCAGGGCAAGCCGGTCGCGATCACCGAGTTCGGCTGCACCACCCACCGCGGCGCGGCCGACCACGGCGCCCGCGGCGGCGGAGAGATGATCGAGTTCGACGGGACCACCCCGGTCCGGCTCAACGGCGACTACATCCGCGACGAGCAAGAGCAGGCCACCTACCTGCGCGAGTTGCTGGACGTCTTCACCGTCGAGGGCGTCGACGCAGCCTTCGCGTGCACCTTCGTCTGCTACGGCTGGCCACACCGCAGCAACCCCCGCGAAGACCTCGACATGGCCAGCTGGGGCGTTGTCAAGATCCTGGAGAACCGCCTCGGCGACACCTATCCCGACATGCCCTGGGAACCCAAGGCCGCCTTCACCGCACTCGCCGACTACTACCACGGCTGATCGCTCAGGGCTGATACCAGGCGCGTTTCTGATGTGATCTGAATAGTGCCCACGGGTTGCGTAACGAGATACACTCAAGGAACGGAGAAAGCAAGTCCATCATGAGGACGACGTATGATGGACTTGCTTTTTCACATCCCCGCATTCACTTGATTCCGATGCGGACTCGGTAACTAAAATACCAGGGAATGGGTTTGGATCCGATATGTTGGAGCGCGGCCTGTCTGAGGCGATCAAACCCGATCTCTTGTTCGGTGAATTGGAACTGGTGGCTGAGCGCACTGCTCTGCATCATCTCAAGAAACCGTGCAGCGTCTCCCTGCTCGATATGATGAAGCAATACCTCGCGGGTGAAGCGGAAGTGAGCGCTCTCGCGCAGAGGGTCGAGGGATTTGTTCTTCGGCCAGATCTTGAAGCTCTGAGCCAATCCGCGCTCCCGGACAAGCTCCATTAAGCGCAAACTTCCCTCCTGGGCGAGCCAATCAAGCTCCCAATGGATTGCTGGTGGCGAATCATAGTCATACGCCGCAAAGAGTCCTCCGGGTCGAAGAATCCGAGTGATCTCGGCCAGGGTCGCAGTTGGTTCCATCCAGTGGAACGATTGGGCAGCAGTGACGATATCCGCACACCCATCAGGCAGACCCGTCTGATGAGCAAGCCCCTCTCGATACTCGATATGTGTTGCGTAAGGATGGCCCTCGACGTTGCGGACAGCTTCGTTCCGCATATCGGCATTGGGTTCGATCCCAATCACCTGCTCGGCCCGCCCGCCCCAGATCGCGGTTGACAGTCCAGTCCCGCTGCCCAAATCCACCATCAGAGCGGGATGCGGCAGGTGAATCAACTGCGTCAGCAGATCGAGCAAAGCTGGTGGTGGCGTCGGACGCGCCCGATCGTAGCTGCTGGCTTTGCCAGTCCAAACATCACTAGTTTCTGTCATGCTGTTTTCTCCTTCCTTTTTTAAGCAGGGGAAGAGCTAGCCGAGAAGTTCGAAAACCTGGGCGCGTACCTTTCCCAAAATCCCAAGAGTATCGAGAATATCCGCGCCGACACCGCCACCATCGCGCACTATTCCCAGCAAGATATGCTCGGTGCGAACGTAGGCACTTCCCTGACGCTCTGCTTCGTCCAGCGCAAGTGAGAGCACCTTGCGAACTCGGGGCACATAGTCAATTTCCTCCTTGGCAGGTTGGTTTCCACGCCCAATTTTCTTTTCAACAGCAGCACGGACAGGATCAAGTGCGACACTCAATTTTTCCAGCGCCAGGGCTGCGAGGCCCTCTTGTTCGCGCAACAAACCTAATAATAGGTGCTCGGTCCCGATATACTGGTGATTGAAGGACAGTGCCTCCTCGCGGGCGAGGGAGAGGACATGCTGAGCATGCTCATTGAAGCGACTGAGGTGTTTACTGGGTATCCATGTCGGCTGATAGCCCTGTAAAGCCTGAAACAACAGTTGGTTGAGGACGCTGGTGATCGTGCGATCCTCCGTCTCGGCGATCTGCGCCAGTTGCTCATAGAAATGGACTGGAATTTCGATACGCTGACGATCCTTACTGGATGGCATACAACGGCTCCTGTTTCTGTTCCCTTTTTTGGGCGAATATGATGGTATTTACGGTGGTATTTCCACTCTGGATTATACCATGGTAAATACCACCGCATCAAGGGGTGATCCTTTATCCGAAGCCAGTCCAATTGCCTCGCATTCCTTGGCTCTTTGTAGGAACGAACCTCTTCACTATTCTCCTCATCCCTTCTTGCCGTGGCTAAAGAAACCGGAACAATGCCCAGAATCGACCGCGAGGTGGCACACACTGCAAGGGGTGCTTGACACATGTTGTTAGCATCCCTCCTCTCCATTTCCACCCCTAACTTTCCCTCTCATCACCTTGCCCATTGCCTCTCTGATATATTATTATTACCTATGTCAACGTAACATATCAGAAAGGAGGTGATGACGTGCGCGTGATCGCGTATACCCAGAAGTGTATTGCGGGCGGGAACTGTGTGCTCGCCTGCTCCGACGTTTTTGAGCAGCGAGACAGCGATGGCACCGTTCATGTTCTCAATGAGCGACCTTCTCTGGAACTGCTGAAAAAAGTGCGACAGGCCGTGGATCTCTGTCCGGGTCAGGTCTTCAGCATTGAGGACGAAGCAAACGATTCAGAGCTCATTGTTGTAGAAAATGACCAGGCGGTCTGATAAACGAAGGGTGCGGTATTCACCACCCTCCATGGAACTCGCTTGCGAAGATTCCCTCATTTCAGCAAGATAGTAATAAAAACAGGCAAATTCTAGATTGGAGCAAATAGCCCTATGAGTAACGAACAGGATGTCAACGTTCAGGTGCCGGAGGTGCAGCAGGAAGCAGCACCGCTCCATTTCCCGTTTCCGCTGGCTGATCATCGTCTGGAGCTACCCAAAGAGTATACGGAGTTGCAAGCAACGTGCCCGGTAGCGCGTGTGAAGATGCCCTACGGCGGTGATGCGCTTCTGTTGACCCGCCATGCAGATATCACGAAGGCTGCAAACGATGCGCAGCGCTGTGGCACGATTCTCCGCTCAGACGGCGATGTGCCGCGCATGGAGGTCTCGCCCCGTACACGCGAGGGTTCGCTCTTTACAGTGACACCTGAGCGCCACAACCAGATTCGCCGCCTGGTTACGCAGGCCTTCACCGTCAAGCATGCCAATGAGATGCGTCCGGGGGTGGTCACACTGACCAATCGGCTGATCGATGAGATGGAGCGCAAGGGACCGCCGGCGGATCTCTACGAGGACTACGCCATCAAAACGCCGATGGCCGTCATTTGTGACCTGTTGGGCATTCCCTATGAAGATGAGAAGCTCTTCCGCGAATGGGGGCGCGATCTGCTCTCGCGCACTGCCACCTCAGAAGAACAGCAGGAGCGCTGGCAGAAAATGGTGCAGTATATTATGCCCCTGATCGAGAAAGAGCGGGCCAATCCGAGCAATACCGTCCTGGGTCTGCTGGTGAAGAACCACGAACAGGGCGATGGCGTGCTTACAGAGCAGGAGATGCTCTCGTTCGCGCTTGGATTGATCGCCGCCGGTTTTGAGACGACCAGCACGAGCTTTACCAATTCCGCTTTTGTGTTGTTCCAACGCCCAGATCTGCTGGAACAGTTGAAAGCGCGCGTCGATGATGCAGAAGCGATGGCTTCCGCGATCGAGGAGATTCTGCGCGTCACCCTGCTGGGTGCGGGCGGTAGGCCGCGCATCACCCGCGAAGAGGTCGAGTTCAGCGGCGTCCATGTCCCGCCGGGCGAAGTGCTGGTGCTACCCTTTAATGCCGGCAATAAAGATCCATCGGTCTTCTCTGATCCAGACGTGGTGGATTTTGATCGCACGCCAAATCCCATCCTCAGCTTTGGCCGTGGTATCCATGCCTGCCTGGGTCAGCAACTGGCGCGTATGGAGATGCAGGTGCTCTGGACGACGCTGCTCAAACGTCTGCCGAATGTGCGCCTGGCAGTCGCTCCTTCTGAGGTGCCCTGGCGGTCAGGCGATACAGCGACCACCGGTCCGGCTCATCTCCCGGTGATCTGGTAGTAGTTGCTCGCTTGTCCATCTCTGATTTTCCTTTCTGCTCTTGAAAGAAAGTGTGGTAGAGAGGCAGAGGTTATGGTATAACATTCGGAGGTCGCATCGAAAGACTGCGCAAGCTTGCTATGGGCTCACGTGCAGCCCTACAGATTTTGCCCATAGAAGCGGGCAAAACGATCTCAACGCTCCAGAAAGGCTAGCGCAGTCTTTCTTGCTCTTTTGTGGAATATATCGGGGATGGACGTCTATGCTTGCGGATATGCTTATACTTGCCGCGCTTCTTTCTCGCCCAATGCATGGATATGAGATAAAGAAGGCTTACGATCAGACATTGGGCGGATTGGTGACACTGCACCATAATCAGCTCTATCCGGCGCTACGGCGTTTTGAGGAGATGGGTGTGGTGCGACGCGAAGCAATCGAGCAACAAGGAAAGCCCAATCGCCACATCTATCATTTGACGGACCACGGTCTGTCCGAACTGCGCGAGATGCTACGCGACTTCCCACACGCAATCGCTCGCAACGATATGGACTTCTATGTGCGTTTCGCCCTCTTCGGCTTCCTGGAGCCTGAGGATCGCGTGAAGATCCTGCAAACGCGTATACAGGCGCTCCAGTCCCTTATCCTGGAAAAGGGACGATACCAGAAATATCTTGATTCCCCCATTGTGGGCAAAGTACAGCCCTATGTTGAAAAATTGAATGCTTTCAATGATCAACGAATACGTGCGGAACTTGAGTGGCTGGCGCGAATGATCGAACAGGTGCAGTTCCCTTAAAGTTTATAACAGGCTCCAGGCAGAACCTCCCTTTTCTGTGGTTCGCGGAACCATCCTCGTATCCAGCCAACCTGGAAGAGATTCTACAAGATCATGGCTCCTGCATGTTTTACCCCAGGCGACCCATCACCGGCACGCTGATACGCTTCTGTAGTGTGATATATGCCTCCAGAGCTTCAGGCAAGATAGTAGGCATATCATACGTGGGATTGAGCCCCCACGCGGGATCGGTATACCCTCCATAGGAGTCCAGTTCCCAGTCTGAACCCGCGACACGGTAGATCCGTTCTGGGTCTACCAGCTCATCTCCAACATAGAGCTGCCCGGCACGCATGCTTGCGCCACTCAGGTGGAGAAGGCCTTGCGCGTGTCCACGCAATGGGCGGGGTCGCCTGGCAACCATTTCAGGGTCGAGGCCACGCTGGATAACGGCAAGCAATTGTGCACCAGCCATATCCACGACCCCGGGATTCCCAGGCGAGGGACAGGCTTCCCAGAGCTTTCCACGCGTTAGGGGTCCTGACGGAAGCGCTTCAACAAAGCTGGCACCCGATGTTATCAAAGCCACCTCGGCCCCCATTCGTTCACGCAGCATATCAGCCATGAGGTTTACCGTACTACACTCACGCTCCTCTGAGAAGTCCAGTGGTTCCATGAGTTCGCCGATGACTTCACTAAACACATGCGTAATATCCTCTTCAATCAGCTTGACCTCTACCTCTATCTCTGGAGATAGAGGAATTTCCTCGCTGACGGGCTCGACGCGTACGCGCTCGACTGAGAGGCGTTCACCATCCCAGAGCAGATCAAGATAGCCAAGATGCTGCGCGTAGCAGCCCGCCTGAACAATCAGTACTTCACCAACACGCTCGCCTTCGGGTAGTAGGTCATGCGTATGCGCACCAATAATCAGGGGAACCACACCCTGTAGCTCGCTGGCAAGTTCGCGATCGTTCTTCAATCCCATATGTGAGAGAAGGATCACCACGTTGGCTCCTTGCTCGCGAAGCTGTCCCACCAGTTCGCGCACAAGCGCTACTGCCGGTAACTCAAGCATGCCAAAATATTTTGTATAGTTGTTAAACATGTTCTCAGAGAGGCCAATCACACCCAGGTGCAACGCTCCCGCCTTGAGAATGGTAGCAGCCTGTACACCTTCAGGATTCGTGCCGTTGGGCAGGCGCAGGTTGGCCAGGAGTTGGGGAAAACCCGAAACCTCTCCATACTCCTTCAGAATCTCGTACCCATAACGCAGCAGACCGCCATTGCCAATCGTCGCGACGTCACAGCCTGCGGCCGCCAGCAGACGGTGCATTCCTGTGCCACGCGTCAGATTGCTCAAGCGTACCGAGGATTCTTCTATGTCACCACCATCAAGATAGAGAATCGGTAGGTGAGAAAAAGCCGCACGCTCCTGCTTCACCAGCGTTGCAATGCGGGCCAGACCATCAATACGTCCATGGATGTCATTACTATGCAGAATACGTACCCGTTGAGAGAGTGTTGTCATAAATTTTCCTTCAAATATACATACTCATCTATATTGCAATTATTGTAACACACGTGTTCATCACCTTGATCCTGCCACGTTAAGGCTTTTTTCCTGTCTCTCCCTGGAATCCCTATTGACTATTCAATTGAGACAAGTGATCTTCTCAGCCCAGGAGCTTTCCCAATGCCAAGCGGGCGAAGCGCGAGACCACAAAGAAGCAGTCATGGTTCATGCCAGGAACGTGACTGGCGCACCAACTGTGTTCCGAAAGCAAGCATCCCCTTTCTCGTTTTCTCCATCATCAAGCTCATCTTCCACCAGCGATTTGCTCGGTAGGAATTCATACGCTGAAAGCGCTTAAAAGCGCGATTTTATTTGATCGAGGATTGTTGCCAACGTTAGTTCAATTGAGGTACACTTCTAACATGTGTATTCCGTATCTGACCAAACACCAATGGCGTTTATTTTGCATCTCTTGCGGATGGGTAAGAAGTCTTTAATTAACGCTCCATTTCATGGGCGAAACGAGGAGAAAGGCAGCTGTAGCCTGCTTGAAACTGACTGTCAAATTGACAGCAATGTGCCTGGTCAAAAGTAGATACGGTTTAACATATATAGACCATTTGCAGCCTCAATGAGGGAAATAGACCAGTTTGGCAAAGTGTCGAGCTGGGCTTAAAATGGCTTGTATGCTACACTATGTAGCATGCGTGAGAGCCTTGCATGCTACATCTAGCAAGCATGCAAGTTTCCTAGAGGAGGGCAAGCCTCCTCGCATCATTCTCGACCAAAAGGATGACAGTTCGACATGGCACAGGAATCTGTGGCTTCAACAACATCAGAGGTAGGACATGAGGGAAGCGAGCATAATACAAAAAATATGCTTGGCCCTTTACTCTGCTGGGCAGTAGTCTTTGCAGATATTGGGACCTCGGTCTACTACACACCTGGAATTCTCTATCAAACCGTTCACGGGCTCGCGGGTTTCTTCGTCTTCTTAACGATGACCGTTTTTGTGTTGCTCACATTAAAATATGCAGAAGTAACACATCGCTATCCTCAAGGCGGCGGCGTCGTGACAGTGGGAGCACAGGCCCTTAACCCCTGGTTTGGTGCGCTGGGGGGTATGTTTATCCTGGTTGACTACTTTCTGACCGCAGCCATTAGTAGTCTCTCCGGCATCCAGTACCTAAACGTGGTTCTGCCTACGCTGGCACCCTATATCCTTTGGATTACGGTTGTCGTCGTCATACTCCTTGGCATCCTCAACTGGGTAGGCATCAGTGAAAGCGCGAAGGTGAGTCTCTTTGGCGCGATTATCGCCTTTGTCAGTGATATCGCCATCCTCTTCACCGTCTTTACCCACATTTCATTCGGCGAGTTTTTACAGCTCTTCCCGAAAATGTTTGCCAATCAGCATCTGACGGGATTAGCCCTGCTAACTGGCTTTGCCAGCGCCTTCCTGGCCTTCTCGGGCCTGGAGAGTATCTCACAGCTCTCCCCCGTTATGAAGCGCCCACATAAGAAGGTTGCGGGACAGGCCCTTTTTCTGGTGGTCATCACGATTGGCCTCACCAGCCCACTTTTGACGCTCTTCTCGACACAACTACTTCCTTCCAATATCCTGACCAATCCGGATACCTCCGGGCAGGTCATTTCGCTACTGGCAGGTAATTGGGGTAGCGTTGCCCTCCAGACAGAGGTGGCTATCAGCGCCAGCGCGCTGCTGGTCTTCGCCAGTAATACGGCAATTATCGGTGCGTATCATGTGTTTATGGCCCTCTCACGGATGGGCTTCCTGCCGGAAGTCATCTTGAAGCGCAATAAGCTGCGCGATACCCCTCACTTCTCTATTGCCCTGGCAACCTTGATTCCGGTTGCGATCCTTATCGCCGTCAACGGTAACATCAACCTGCTGGGTGATCTGTATGCCTTCGGCCTCCTGGGCGCCTTTACGCTCACCTGCCTGGGCCTGGACGTGGTTCGCACGCGCGATTGGCGGAAGGCCCGCGCGGCACGTCAGAGGCGCATGGCATTGAACACACAAGGGAATGGCCATGCTGGCGTCGGTAGCATCACTTCGACGCATGACCTGCAACTCTCGCAGATTGAAGCGCTCAGTAATACGGATAAGCCATTGAATAATGGCTCCGGTCTCTCACTGCAAGAAGCGCAAAAAGAGACGCATGGCTTGTGGTTTAAGATCGAGTATGTTCTGGGTATTCTGACCACTTTGCTGGTTGCGATTGCCTGGGTGACGAACCTGATCTTTAAGCGCGATGCCACAATCTTCGGTGGCAGTATCACGATTGTGGGTATGATTATTGCCTACCTCTATCATGCGCGCTCCAGGAGAGTCACCGGCCGCGTCACTGTACCAGTGGTGGTCACACGCATCGAAGAGCGGATGCCCAACTCGATTCTGGCCATTCTCAAGCCAGGTGACCCACGTAATGAGGCGGTTATCCGTGCCGCGGTCAATAATAATGAGCAACATCGTCCGGTCGTCTTCCTGTATCTGAGTGATGCGAAAACGCGGCCTCATACGCCTCGTATGATGGAGATTGTTGATCCGTATCTGGATGATGAGCAGGCTAAAGAAGCCTTTGGCAAAGCCGAGAGCATGGCACTCAATGCCAAGTTGCCTGTCCGCAAGTATGTGTATCTGCAAGGGCAGCCAGAGCTTGCCACACAAATCTGGCAGATGCTCCATCCAAAGGATACGCTCGTTTCGGCAGCTGATGTCGAGGAAAACGAAAAGATCAAAAATATCAATCCAGATCGTATTCGCTACGAAGTTACACCCGAAGGCAGAGTGGCCCACCTGCTCAAGCGCTGGTAGGCCAGCATGTTGCCAGTCAATGGCTCGTTCTCGCTCTATTCTGGCTCCTCGCTGTTAAAGCGATAGCCAACACCCGAGATGGTCAGAATAAAACGAGGATGAGCTGGGTCTGGCTCGATTTTGCGCCGCAACTGCCCAATATACACATGTAAATAATGTGCCTCTGTGCCATACCCCGTTCCCCATACCTGCGACAGCAACATCTGACGCGTCATGATCTTGCCCGAGTTACGGATCAACGCCTTCAAGAGATCATACTCGGTCGGCGTCAGCTTCACTTCTTTCCCCTCAACCTGCACCAGGCGCTGGGAGAAATCCACGCGCAAGGGGCCAGCCTGAAAGACTGGTTCCGTTCCCACCTTGACCTGGGCTGAATGCCGTAAGGCCACACGTACACGCGCCAGGACCTCATTTAAGCCAAAGGGTTTGGAGACATAGTCGTCTGCCCCCAGGTCCAACGCCTGCACCTTGTCACGCTCTGTATCCTTCACGGAAAGCACGATGATGGGCAGGTTCGATTGCTCCCGCACTTTTCGGCACACCTCAAGCCCACTGATTCCAGGCAGTCCCAGATCAAGCAAGATAAGATCCGGGCGATGGCGCGCCACCTCTTCCAGCGCCTCTTCGCCACTGGAGGCAGAAAAGACTTCATAGCCATAAGCCGTCAGGCTTCTTTGTAAGGCACGCACAATCTCAATTTCATCGTCAACTACAAGTATACGAGCACCACTTTTATGCATAGTCCAGTTCTTCTCCCTTTGTCAGTGGCAAGGTAAAGCGGAAAATCGCGCCCCCCTCAAGCCTGTTCTCGGCCCAGATGCGACCTCCATGCGCCTCGATTAAACCACGGCAGACTGCCAGGCCTAATCCCGTTCCCATTGTACTACTACTGGAGCGCCTGGTTCCTGATACACGGTAGAATTTGTCAAAGATACGCTCCAGGTCGCCTGGAGGAATGCCCGGTCCATAATCACCAATACTTACAAGCATATTCTCATCCATGACTTCAACCGAGATTTCTATTGGTGAGCCAACAGCGGTATAACGTGCCGCATTCTCCAGCAAATTCGTGACCACCTGGTCCAACTGTAGGTAATCAATCTGAACAGGGGGTAAATCCTCTGGAAGCGAGGTCCGAATCTCGCGCCCTTCTAATGTTGTCTGCATATGCCCCAGCACATCGTGAATAAGCTCATCAATAGGATACCACTCCTTCTCCGGATGGAGCGCCCCGCCCTCGATGCGCGACATATCGAGTAAATTGCCTACCAGGCGATTCAAACGATCGGCTTGCCGTTCGATCGCCTGAATAAAGCCTTTTCGCTCCTCTTCACCCCATGAGACATCTTCTTGGAGCAGACTGCTGGCCGCCGCTTTGATAGAGGCCAGCGGCGTGCGCAAATCATGGGAAACCGAAGACAGCAGTGCCGAGCGCAAGGCATCGGTGCGCCGTAATAGCTCAACCTGCATGCTTTCACGTCGGAGGCGCGCCCGGTCAATAACCGCCGCCGCCTGGTCCATAAAGGTCCAGAAGAACGCGGCTCTCTGTGAGAGCTGCTCGCCTCTTCCACGCGCACGCGTCCCCAGCATAAATTGCTGTGGATCCTCATTCATCAACAGACGCACGACACCAACGCTGCGTTGTCCCAACATCAAGGGCAACATACGAATGTATCCCCGCTTTGAGGCGTCGGCATCCATCCTGCGACGATACCAGTACCGGATAGGGTCACGCGCCGAGACCAACGCATCGCTATGGAGGTCGATCACCTTTCCTTCGCGCATGGCCGTCATGGCCGTCACCTGCTCGTCAGGTACTAATTCCATGACTGTACCTGGTGTCTGTTTTACGTCGGCATGTAAAACAAGCTGATTTTTCTCATTGGGGAGAAGAATAGCACAATCGCGCACCCCTGACGAGGTAAACTCGCGCACAACCGCCTGGGCCACCACCTGGAGCTGGCGCTCCATACTCGCCTCATTCGTGGTAGCGCTCACCAGTTCATACAACGCACGCGTCTCACTTTCACGCATTGTTGCCTGCTGGGCGCGCTGTCGCAGAGCAGCCGCTAGCTGACCGGTAAAAATAGCCGTGACGAGAAAAATGAAGAGCGCTAACCATTCCTCAGACTTAGCAATGGAAAAAGTATAGAATGGTGGGACAAGAAAATAATCAAAAGAAAGGAAAGCAACGACAGAGGCCACCGTCGCGGCATAGAGTCCCCGTGTACTTGCCAGCACCAGCACAATAAGTAAATAGATGAGCGAGACGTTTGGGATCGTTGGATACAGTCTAAGAAGGTAGAGACAAAGCGTCACTGCCAGAGAACTCAGAATTCCCAGGCATGAGTCGATGATATAAAGCTGTCCCTTCTGCCCCTTATCCGCTTTGAGGAACAAAAGTTGCTCGATTATTCTTTTCATAGTGATGAGCCTATATACTACACACAAACCCCATCTAGAGACACAGCACAACCTCACAATTGACTGCCAAAAAGAAGCATAGCACATCTCAGAAGTAACTGTAAGCCCTGGTTAAAACTCTCTTGACCACGCGGCCCGTGGCGCATATACTGCAAGCATGAAACGACAAGATCTGGCGATTCTCGCCCTCCTGCTACTGCTGGCTAGCCTGCTCCTCATCGCCTGCCAACCTGGGCATGATGGAACAAAGATCATTGGCTATCTCAAAGATGGACAACTCTGGACGGTTGACGCCAATGGCGCCAATAGTTTCGCCATCGCCAAACAAGATGTGCCAGTCATCGGGTATAGTTGGTCGCCCAATCATCAGATTGTGGCCTTTCGCACGCTCGATACGGACTTCGCACGTACCCCGGCAGCCAGAAGTGTCCTGGCAGAGCAGAGGCCAGGTGGCATAATACAGGATGCCCCTGGCGCCGTCAGTACCGTTGGAATCGATGGTGGCACGCCCATAGTTGTCGCCTTCTCAAACACCAACGCACGTTATAGCAATGCCACCTGGAATCCATCTGGGAATCGCCTCCTGCTCCGCCAAACGAGTGTAGGCGATACTTTTCAGGCTGGCGATGCCACCTGGTGGCTCACCCAGAACGATCAGCCCGGTGGGATCGCCGCCAAAATCTTCCCCACCAGCTATGCGTTCCCTTCTTTCGGCTATACGAATGATCTTGTCGCGGGAATTGCTGATAAAGGACTCTTCACCACAATCCTGGCTGGCACACAACAACGCGCGCTCACCAACCAGGGACTCACCGGGCATCCCCTTCCTGCTGGACTCGAACGCGTGCTCTGGCAACCACAACACCAGGATACGAGTCTGCTGTATGCGCAAAGCATGGATTCTCAGCCCGCATCTTCTGGACACCCGGCACAGGTACAATTGATATTGCGCTCTCTAAAGGGAGAGCAACGCGTGCTGGCAACCTGCGCCTGCACGCAGTTTGCCTGGAGTCCCGATGGCAACGCGATTCTCTATACAACCGGTACCTCATTTACTATTTTACCTCTCAACCAGCGACATGCGTTCTGCTTCCATGCCGATCAAGAGAGCACGCCCTCCTGGTCGCCTGATGGCCGCTTTCTCTTGCTCAATAGTCCACACAGCCTGATACTGATAGATGTCGCCCATCAACGTACCCAGACCCTCCTGAGCAGCCCCGCTGGTACAGGGGGTCAGTTAGGAAACGCGGTCGATAGCAAAGCGCTGCTCCAGCCCTTGCCCAATAGTCCCTGGGCAGCCGATAGCCAGCATTTCCTCTTCCTGACACAGCAGCGTCTCTCCTGGCAGGGGAAACGCCTGGCCCAGGGAGAGGGTCTTTATACTGTATCCCTGACACCTGATGGAGGTCTACAAGGGGTGCCTACCCTGGTTGCAACGGGCGCAATTAGCCAGCCCGGCTGGACTTACCAGGACCCCAATACCTCCTTCCTGTTTTAAACAGGACAAGGAAAACAATACGTAGGAAGGAAAACAGCACAGATGAATAAACACCAGGACGAGAGCTTTGACGAGGATTTTGACGAGGAGGAATACGACGACATGGAGCTTCTTGAGCGGCTGGAGACGCTGCGCGAGGACATGGAGGAGCTCAATGTGCGTACACTAGACGATGTCATCCAACAGATCAAAGAACTGCACCAGAAGCTCGACGCCAAGGCATAGCGGCGCTACTAAAGTACGCGTCTACATATCCATCGTACGAGATGCCCCGTACCAGGATATGTAGACGCGTACTTTAGTAGCGTTGTCCCCCTCTGGTCAGTGGCGACTAGGCACCGCCCAGGTAGGCCTGGCGCACCAGGTCGTTGGTCAAAAGGTTGGTGGCCGTATCGCTAAGCACAATCTTGCCTGTCTGCAAGACATACCCACGGTCCGCCAGTTTCAAGGCCATGGAGGCATTCTGCTCAACCAGGAAGACGGTCACACCTTCGTTACGGATGCGCTGGACCGTCTCAAAGACGGTCTCCACCATAATGGGCGAGAGTCCCATCGAGGGCTCGTCCATACAAATCATACGTGGATGCGACATCAGGGCGCGTGCCATGGCCAGCATCTGCTGCTCGCCACCCGACATCGTGCCTGCCGCCTGCTTCAGGCGCTCCCTCAGACGAGGAAAGATATCACACACATGCTCCAGATCCTGGCTAAGCTCCGCGCGACTCTTGCGTGTGTATGCTCCCATCTCCAGGTTCTCCAGCACCGACATGCGCGGGAAGATGCGCCTGGCCTCAGGAACTAACGCCAGGCCAGAGGCGACAATATCGCCCGTCAAACGGCGCTCGATAGGCTTGCCATCGAAGAGGATAGAGCCACCGCGTGGACGCACCAGGCCAAAAATGGTTTTCATGGTCGTGGTCTTGCCCGCCGCGTTCGCGCCTAGCAGACAGACGATCTCGCCTTTCTGCACCTCCAGGGACACCTCGTGGAGCACCTGGCTGGGACCATAAAATGTATTGACATTGCTGAGTTGTAACATCCTACTTGACCTCGTGCTCTTCTGTCTGTTCTGGCTCCTCAGCGGACTGCCCCAGGTACGCAGCAATAACCTTCTTATCGCGGCGCACCTCTTCGGGGAGGCCCTCAGCGATCTTGCGTCCATAATCGAGCACGACAATACGATCTGAGATGCCCATCGTGACCGCCAGTTTATGCTCGATCAAGAGAATCGCCAGGCCCAATTCTTCACGCAGGCGCCGGACATAGCCCACTGCCTCCAATGTCTCGGCCTCGTTCATGCCAGCCGTCGGCTCGTCCAACAGTAAGAGCTTAGGCTTCGCCGCCAGCGCGCGCGCGATCTCAACACGCCTGCGCTCCGCATAGGAGAGGTTAATAACATACTCATCTTGCCGATCCACCAGGGAGGAGCCAAAGAAGCTCAGCAGCTCTATAGCCCGTTCGCGTGCCGCCTCTTCTTCCTGGCGCACACGCGGCGTGCGAAAAAGCGAACCCAGGACACTGGCCTTCAGTTGCGTATGCTGCCCCACCAGGACATTCTCCAGCACTGTCATGTTATTGAAGAGGCGAATGTTCTGGAAGGTACGAGCGATACCACGCACCAGCACCTGGTCTGGGTTCAGACCCACAATAGACGTCCCATCCAGGGTAATCTCGCCCTTTGTTGGCCGATAGATCCCGGTAATCAGGTTAAACACGGTCGTTTTGCCGGCACCATTGGGACCAATCACACTCACAATTTCCCCAGGCCGCACAAACAGGTCAAGGTCGCCTACGGCGGTCAGGCCACCAAAGGCCTTGGTGACGTTCTTCAACGCCAGCAAGGCTTCGCCTGTTATAGGCTCAGAGGGCGTGCCTTCAACACGTTCTGCTTGCATCTCACTCATGCTCTTGCTCCTGACTTATTCAACACGCACGCCTTCTTCAAAATCAGTTGTTCCTGGGGGAACCTCCAGGGCATCTCCGGCATCCGCCTCTGGAATCTTCTCCTCCTCATGGTGCAACTCGCGCCTACGACGCGCACTTGGAATCAATCCCTCTGGCCGATATATCACGATCACGACCAGAATGACGCCAAAGATCAAGCCGCGAATATTACTAAAAGCAAAGTTGGGAAGCGTTTTGAACACATGCAGAAAATTGTTGGGATCGGCCGCTAGCGTATCGAGCTGCCCCAGGATTTGCAGATTGATCGCGTAGACGGCGATAGCGCCAACAACCACACCTGGAATGCTCCCCAGACCACCAATGACCACCATGGCCAGGTAGATGATCGAGTCGCTGAAATTGAAGTTATCAGGCGAGACCGTTCCCAGTTTGGCAGCGTGATAGGCGCCCGCGATACCAGAGAAGAAGGCGCCCGCGCCAAAGGCGAGCAGTTTGGTGTTCACCAGGTTAATACCAGAGGAAGAGGCGGCGATCTCATCTTCGCGAATGGCGATCCAGGCGCGTCCCAGGCGTGAGTCGCGCAGGCGCAGGTTAGCGAAGACGCACAGGGCAATCAGAGCCAGGATCAGGTAGTAATAGGGACCCGCGGTAATCGAGGTCCAGTTCACCCCTGGGAAAGCTGGCGAGTAGACACCGACGATACCATTGATGCCATTAGTGTACTTATCCAGTTCTTTAAAGATCACCGGGACGATCTCACCAAAGCCCAGTGTCACAATCGCCAGGTAGTCACCGCGCAGGCGCAGGGTAGGCGCACCTAGAATCACACCCCACAGGGCCGCGATCAGGGCCGCCACAATGACCATGGGCCAGAAGAGCCAGGCCCAGGTGGTTGGCGCAATTGTAATGCCCGTCACGATCTGAAACTGAGTAGAGCCAAAGAAGCCCCAAACATAGGAGCCAATGGCGAAGAATGCGACATAGCCCAGGTCCAGCAGACCCGCGAAACCAACCACGATGTTCAAGCCCAGCGCCAGGATCACATAATACCCAGCATCGCCGTATGCCGCCAGGCGTCCATCCGTACCGTAGCCAAACAGGAGCGGGTCCAACACGGGATAGAAGAGCGCGAACGCTATAATCAACAGCATATAGAAGCGTTGCGCCCCCTGGCTCAGCAGTGGCAGGTCAGTGGGCACAATCTCGCGAATTTTCTCCTTCGCCCGAGAGAGAGAGAGGGCGGCAATCTGGCGCTCAGTGCGTTTGGCCGCGCCATTCCCATTCGTGCCATTCCCGCTGGCCTGAAGCGCCCGGCGCATCGCGAGCCTACCACCAAGACGACCCAGGAAATAGCCTGCCACTGGCAACAAGAGCGTGCGCGCAACAATCCATATCAACAATGTATTGGGAATTGAGCCAGCGATGTAGTAGACAATATCGAGCACCAGAGAGACAAGAGCAAAAGCGAGGGCAAACCAGAGGCCCGCCGCAGTAGCCTGCTGCACGCGCTGCGCACGCCCCTCCTCGGTTAGGATATCCAGACTGGCCTGAGGGGCTGGAGGCACATATTTGAGCGCCTGGCGAATCCTGGTGCGTCCAAAGGCATAGAGGCCCCAGACGATGATGCTGGCAGCCAGCCCCATAATCAGGCCCAGGGCCTGGACCAGCAGCAGGGGAGCCACCACCTGGAAGAGCATATCGATCCAGAGTTCGCTCATGCCACGGCGTCCACTATCAGCAGCGACCAGATAGCCTACCAGCGCGATAATCGTCAGGTATAAGAGCCCGATAAAGACAGTGGCCTCGATCAGCGAGGGCCAATCTGCGAACGGAAGTATAGCCTCCCCCGGAGAGACATAGCTCAAAAAGACGTTGTTGATAATGCCTTCGCCACTCCAGACAAAGGTAAACACCGCAAGCGGGATGAGAAGCGCGATGACCCACTTGAGCAACAACTTTCGTGTCTCGGGTGGAGGAAGAAGCATACGAGCAGACAACATAACCTCACCTCATAAGAGAATAGGAAGACAGCAAGAGCATTTCTAGTCTCTGTCTAGACCTTTTCAGGTGTTTGCTGACCCAACAAGCCCGAGGGACGAAACACCAGGATCAGGATCAGGATGGCGAAGATAACGGCACGCGTCCAGGCTCCACCACCATGGGGAAGGCCAAAGCCATAGACATTGGAGTCGGGGATAAAGGACGTCATCGCCTCGATGACGCCGATAAAAAGGCCGCCAAGCATGGCGCCTCGAATATTGCCGATACCACCTAAGACCGCGGCAATAAAGGCAACCAGGCCATAATCGAAGCCAATAGAATAAATGGTGTTGCCATACTGCAAGCCATAGATAAAGCCTGCTGCGCCAGCCAGTGCCGCGCCAATAAAGAAGGTCATTGAAATGACACGGTCGACATTCACACCCATTAAAGCTGCGGCCTCGCGATCCTGGGCAACTGCACGCATGGCGCGCCCTAGTTTCGTGCGTGACACCAGCCACTGCAACGCAATCATCAGCACAACCGCCATAATGATGTCGAGCAGGTTATTGCTTGTGATAATAACGGTATCCGCAGGCTTGGCAAGACAGGTCACATGAGGAGGAAAAACAGAATCGAGCGAGATAGGCCAGAGGCAGTAGTCATAACGAGGGAAGATTTGTGGAAAGCGAACAAAGTTAATGCCATTCCAGAGCTTGCCAATATCCTCAAGGATCAAGGAGACACCAATAGCCGAGATCAGCGGAGCTAAGCGGGGAGCATTGCGTAGGGGCCGGTAGGCAATACGCTCGATTAATACGCCCAACACCGCGCAGCCAAGCATAGCAAAGAGGCACGACACAATCAATAAGCCTGCCAACGCGAGTCCAGTGGGGTGAGAGCTTCCAGTCACGCCCATCAAAGTCAACGCCGCAATAGAAAGCATCGAGCCGATCATGAAGATATCGCCATGCGCGAAGTTGATCAGTTCAATAATACCATAGACCATGGTATATCCTAGCGCGATCAGGGCATAAATCGCGCCCGCCACCAGGCCAATCGTCAGGACTTGAAAAAAGTGTATCATGTACGTCTTTTCTCCGTCTTTGTCAAAGAGAGGCACACGCCTTCAGGGAGTAACCCTCAATAGCAAAGGAGGAGTAGCCACAGATCAACACCTGTCGCTGACTCCCCCCAGCGTCGTTCATAGCTACCTACAATCCTTAGGTAGCCGATTGCGCCTTGTCCAAGCTTCGTTGCAAGAGTGAAGGAGCAGAGCATCCTCTACTCCTCCTGACATATGCGCCTGCTCTTATTTCGCAGCAATCTGATCAATAAACTTGAAGTCAGGTTTGCTATTGACGTCAGCGACCTGGTAGATGGAGATGACCTTGTTGGTAGTATCACCATTCTTATCAAAGGTATGGTGGCCAGTGATACCATTGTAGTCAGTCTTCATCATCGCGTCGATGACGGCCTGGCGGAAGGTCTTGGCACCGGCAGAATCGTTGGAGTCCTTTGGTGTCTTGGCCCCGCTATCAATAGCACTCTTAATGGCGTTGAGCAGCACCTTCATGCAGTCATAGCCGCCCGCGCTATACGCACCATACTGGTCCGCACCGTAGGCTTTATTGTAGCTGTCGATAAAGCTCTTGGCAGCGGGAAGCACGGTCTCATTGACCTTCGCGACGGTTCCATAGGTTGGGCCGCCCTTGGTGCCAATGGCCTGGGCGAAGGCGGTGGTCACGATACCATCACCACCAGCAAAGGCCAGGTTCGCGGTACCGGAGTCGTTCAGCAACTGCTGGCGCAACTGCGTGCCACCCTGGCTATCGGTACCACCATAGAAGACGACGTCGGGATTGGCGGCTTTGACGTTGGCGACGGTGCCGCCGTAGTCATTGCTCTTCTGCTTGCTCTCGCGGTTGCCCACGATGGTGCCACCCAGCTTCTTCCATTCCTGGACGAAGACATTGGAGATACCGACACCATAGACAGTGGTATCATCAACCACATAGGCCTTCTTCAAACCCTTCTTCTGGAAGAGGAAGTCAGCGATCACGCTACCCTGGTGATCATCAGTGGTGGCCAGGCGGAAATAGGTCACTTTACCAGAGGGACGCAGTGTGGGAACCTTGTCCTGCGCACCGGTACAACCAACATTGGCGCCTTCCTGGGTCAGGCACTGGTTGGTGTTGGAGGGACTGATAAGAACGATGGGGGCCTGGTTCGCGACCGGCATCTCAGCCTGGGCGACCGCACTATTGAAGGGGCCAACAATGCCAGCAACCAGCGCGTCACCGATCAGTTCGGTCACATTCTTTTTGCCGGTATCTGGATCATTAACACCCTGCGCACCCACGTCGTCCTTGGGTACGAATTGCAGTGTGTAGCCGGGGATTAAATTCTTGGACTCATTAACTGCCAATTCTGCGCCGTTCTGAGCAGGTTTACCATTGGCGGTATCCTGACCAGAGGCGGGAAAGTCGGTTGCCACTTTGATGATGGTTGAGCCAGAACCACCACCGTTTGAGCCTGTGGTAGCAGTGCCGGGGCCGCAAGCCGCCAGGATTGCCAGCAACAGCGGAACGCCCAACGCCAGGGCACACATCCGTGTCCAACGTTTTTGCATACGCACGTTAGCCTCCTTAGAAATAGCACTTATCCTTCATGCCACATCGATAACTATGGAAGTAGGACACAATGGAAGCAAGCATTCTACGCCAGGCAGATGATAAAAAACGACTGGTCATAGATCGGCTCCAGTGACCTCTTTAATAAGAATTACGTTCTTCAAACCGTAAATCTCACCAGAACTTTCAGGTCCCCCAATCTGTTCCCTCCGAAAAACCATTTCCCCTTATGAAAACCATGTGAGCGATTAACACCCGCTAACCTGGCGAAATGTCCTCCAAACGAAACTAAGCTAAGGTTGCGACGATTATACGTAGTACAATGTTTTCTGTCAATATACCTTCTTTTGTCTCCTGGGACTGCTCAAACGGCTTCTATGCTCTTGCGTCTCGGCTCGCAAACTCGCCCTGATAGGTGGTGTGGTGCGCCTGGGCAACCAAAGGTTGCCCAGGCGCACCACACCACCTATCAGGGCCCTTTAATATACAAATTGCTCGCAAAAATGTGTGAAAGCTGCCTCTACCTGTTTGCGCGTCTCCTCAAGCGTTCCACTGTTATCAATCACAACATCCACCAGCTTCTTCCTCGGCTCAACTGGCGCTTGCGCACGCAAACGTGCCCAGGCATCCTCCTCACTCAGCGCGTTCCGCTGGATCAAGCGGCGCAGCTGCTGCTCTTGCGTACAGACAACCAGCCATTTTGCCTGGCACAGTGCGCCTGAGCCACCTTCAAGTAACTTTACCGCGTCGAGCACCACGATATCCTTCTCACCCACCTGCTGTAATTCAGCCTGTAGCGCGCGACTCACCGCTGGATGCACAATTGCCTCCAGGCGCTTCATGGCCTCTATATCAGAAAACACAATAGCTCCTAGAGCTTTACGGTCCACATCGCCGTTAGGACTCAGCACACTGTTACCAAAGGCGGCGGCGACCTGGCGCGCAATGGGCTGGTCTTTTTCATAGAGTCGATGTACGACGGCATCAGCATCAATATAGCGCTGCGCACCTGAGGCGAGCAGCATCTGACCCACGGAAGTTTTGCCACAGGCAATGTTTCCAGTCAGGCCCAATATATATGGCATTGGCATCTGCTACCTTTCTCATACTCGAAAGTGCGCGAACTCACCCTCAAGCGGTCAGTTCTTCCTGCTTCATCGTCGATAGCCAGCGCACGGGAACCTTTGGATCGGCCCTCCCGTTTCGGTCTCACATCAACTCCCCAGGCATTTTACGTCCGGCGGTAGCCACTCTCCAGGACGGCCAGCATTACGCGTGAAGCTGGCGAAGCTGTTGTGTTGCGAACCACAGCAAATTTAAGGCGGCATTGAGATCCCGATCGATGACCAGCCCACAGGCCAGGCACTGATAGGTGCGGTGTTTGAGCGGCATGCGCTTTTTGACCTGCCCACAGCACGAACAGCGTTTGGTCGAAGCAAACCAGCGCGAGGCGATGAAGAGATCGCCCCCGGCGTTGGCCACTTTGGTCTTCAAAAACTGCAACAGTTGCCCCATCGCGGCATCGGCCACGGCACGCGAGAGCTTCCGGTTGGCCATCATCCCCAGGATGTTGAGGTCTTCGATGCCGATGGCCCCGCAGGTTCGCGCCAGTTCGGTCGTGAACTTGTGCTGGACATCCCGCCGGATGTTGGCGATCTGCTGATGCTTGCGCGCTACCTTGAGTCGTTGCTTCTCATACTGCTTGCTGAAGACGGTTCGCTTGGTTTGAAGGTCTTTCGTCTTCTGTTTCTTTGACAGCTTGCGTTGCAGCTTGCCGAGTTTCTTGAGATGGAGCGCTAATGGCCTTTGGTTCTCAAGCCTGCGTCCATCGCTCACCACAGCAGCTTGCTTCAAGCCCACATCCACCCCCACCACTGGTTCGGGAGCTTTGGGACGCTCCCGTGTGATGTCTACTTGAATGGAGACGTACCAGTGGCCTGCTTCACAGCTGACGGTTCCCCCCAGAATCTTGACTCGTTCGCACACGACCTGCTTGCGCTGGTTGCGTTTCTTCGTGGGAACGCTTGCCTTCCCCTTTTCGACAAAGCGCAGCTTTTCTGCCAGATTGACCGTTCCAAGCTTGCGCAGCAGCTTGCCTCGGTCCTTCTTCGTTTGGCGTTGATCGAGGATGAAGCGACCAAGCCCGGGGATCGAGATCCAATGGCTTCCCAAGGTGAATTTATCGTTGGAGAGATAGAACGACTCGTGCGACTTCCCCTTTTTCTTGTACTGCGGGTAGTTCGCTCGGCCTGCAAAGAAGTTGTCATACGCTTTCTTGAGGTCGTCGAAGGCTCCCTCTACGACACATTTGGTGACCTGGTAGGTCCAAGGATAGTCTTGTTCCCGAATCTGGTGGAACTGTTTTTTGAGCGCGAACGCATTGGGAGGCGTGAGCACGCGCTGCTCTTCGGGAACGCTTTCCTGCTCAGCTTTATACGCCTGATACTGCTTCTCCCATTGTTCCCGTCCCCAGTTGTAGATAAAACGTCTGGTGCCACAGGCTCGTTTGAGATACTCCACCTGTTCAGGGGTGGGATTCATCCGGATCTTGTGCGCGGTTTTCATCCTTGAGCGCTTCCTCTAAGGCTTTGCGGTACGTCCTGAGGCCATACAAGCGTGAGCTAAAACCGTGGACAATACTCATCAAGTCCTGCACTACCTCTTGTTCGGGCGAGAGCGTCTCGGTGTTCATCACGACCAATTCCGTGTGGTGAGTCTCGCACAGATGCTTGAGCAGAGCAAAGCCAAAGCGAGCCAGCCGATCCTCATGGGCGATGAGCAGGCACGAAACCTCTCCCTCGACAATGGCGTCTACAAGCCTGAGAAACTGTTTGCGCTCAAAATTGAGGCCGCCCCCGATTTCCATGATCCACTCATCCACCACCAGTGGCTTGGAAACGGCGTAACGCTCTAAGGCGGCCCGTTGGTTCTGTAAATCCGGCCGTTGAGCAGGGCTCGACACCCGGCAATAGGCCACCGTTCGGCGGATGGCTGGCCGTTGAGGAAGGTTGAGCGCCGTAGCCAGATCGGCCTCATCATAGTAGCGCCGCCCAGAAAGGGTTCGTTTCGCTTTGAGACGGCCTTCCCGATCCCAGCGCTGCAAGGTTTTCACGCTGACGCCCACCTGCTTGGCAAACTGTGCTACTGAGTACATGTAATGATTTTAGCTCACTTTCGTACACGTTGTCAATACCTAGTACAGATCTCCCTTTCGGCATGTTAAGATAGACATAAGACAAGAGCAAAGCACGCGAGAGCAGCGCCCGTCGATAGCAGACACGCATACGCCCTCATCGATGAACGCCGCGCCTTCTGTAGCGCTCCGACGCAGACGCTCTCCCAAAAGTACTTGTTATTGCTTGTTTCTTACATTCTCCATAATTCATATCGTACAATAACCCAATAGCCAGACCAAATACACAGGATAATCAAGGAGTTCAGATGAGTAGGCGGTTGGGCCTCATTGCTGGCATAAATACGTTTCAAGATCCCGCTTTTCGACCGTTGCGCTACGCGGAGAACGACGCACGCGCGCTTGCACAGTGGCTTGTGAATAATCAGGGTGGAAAGTGGTCACCCGGTGATGTGCAGTTGATCCAAGGTCAGCATGTTACGCATGAATTATTTAAATCACTCGTGTCACAAATGTGTACACAGCTTGCGGCACCCGGCGACCAGGTCTTGCTCTATTTTGCCGGGCAGGCCTTCGTGGATGAGCGAACCGGTGATGGCTACCTGGCCCTGGCAAACACACAGATGCAGAATACACAGACTGCACTCCACCTGGGGACCCTGATACGCCAGATTTTACCCCAAAGTCGCGCCTCACAGCTTGTGTTCGTCTTCGACTGCTATCAGACTGGGCAGCTCTGGAGTATGCGCCGGACCTCACCCTTCGATTTTACGCCCCTGCTTGGGCGCACCCTCTCCGGCAGCCTGCAACCAACTAAACACCTGCTTACCTTCTCCTGTCGCGGCAATGAGTTTGGTGAGGAGCGCGGAGAACAAGGCCTGGGCATTTTCGCTCACCGCATGATTGCGGGCCTCTGCGGCCCCGCCAGAGATCCCCAGAGCGGGAATATTACCTTCCAACAGCTCCAGAGCGTCCTGGCACAAAACCTGGATGAGCAGCATAAAATCACCGCGATTGGTCAACTCCAGGCCCCCTTCCTACTGTCAGGAGAATCAACCTCTCAAGCCGTGGAGCCTGTTCGTGCCACCGCAGGCTCATCACCTGCGCACCAACCCCTGCATACCACTACCGGCAACTTTGGCACTGCGACTGCGACCCAGGTTGCTCCCCCTCCTGGTCCTCCTCAGCAGCTCAATGCCAATGCGCAAAAAGAGCAACAGAGCGCGCAGTTAGTAGCGCAGGCCCAACAACAACTGCAACAAAATAATCAACCCTACGCGCTGCAACTACTTGAACAAGCCTTGCAGGTGCAGCCAACAAATGTTGAAGCCCTGACGCTCAAATGCCAACTGCTCGGCTCGCTGGGTCGCACCCGCGAGGCCTTCACGGCCGTCGACCAGTTAATCCAGGTTGATGCCAATAACGCGCTTGGTTGGAGCATGCGTGCCGTCCTGCTCAATAACAGTGGTCAGTACCAGGCAGCCCTGGTCGCCATAGAACGCTCCCTGGAACTCAACCCCAATAATCCTGAGACCTATGGGATCAAAACCAATATCATGGCCAGCCTGGCCTCAGCCCAGAGCTCTAACGGCAAAAGTCCCATGACGCCTCTGAGCAAAGAGGCCGCGACCACCTCCCCCCTGGAAGATTCCTGGGGAGTCTCGCTCTGCAATTCCTGGGCACACTTCTCGCCATTGGTGGGCTGGCTCTCCTTCTCGTTCCAAAGCTTCCAGCGCCTCTTGGCCTGCTTATCGCCAGTATTGGTCTAGGACTCTTATGTGTGCATGCCTTCCTTGGCGCCTTCCGCCATGGCCTTAAGAGCGTGTTCACGACGCTGCTCTTCAGCCTCGTAGGCTTCGCCATTGTGGGAGGAGCCTATAAATTCGGCGAGACACGCCTCATCAGTTTATTTAAGACGCATCCCTCGCTGCTTGAGCCAACCATTTTCTTCGCGATTGCTTTGCCCATCCTAAGCACGCTAGCCCTCTTCCTCGCCATCATCGGCTATATCGCGGGACTGATCAATCGCCTACGCAAACGCGGCAAAGAATAGTTTGTCTGTAATAAAAAGCGCGGTGCTCAGCACCGCGCTTTTTATTACAGACAAACTATTCTTAACTGGCAACATCGGCCAGCTGCTCCCACTCGGCTAAGAGCTCCTCCACCTGCGTTTTCGCCTGTTCGTAGGCTTCATTTAACGTAGTAAGTCGTGCCGCATCTGCCTGTAATGCTGCTTCGGACAGTTCTTCTTCCAGAGACTTTACCCGCGTCTCCGCCTTCTCGATGTCTTTCTCGACATCCTCGATGGTGCGAGTCTTGACCTTCCCTTTCCCCTTCTTGCCAGCAGGCCGAGCCGGGCTCGCGCTTTTTGGCTCTGGCTCTGTCACTTGCTTGTTTACGGCTGGCGCCAGCAGTGGCTGGGGCACATCAAGGACCAGGGGCCGCTTGAAGGTGCGGTACTCCGTGTAATTGCCCATGTAGGGAATCAGGACCCCTTGTTCAATGGACCAGATTTTTGTCGCCAGGCGATCTACAAAGTAGCGGTCGTGCGAAACAAACAGCAGGGTTCCATCGTAGTCGCTGAGCACCTCTTCGAGAAATTGTCGCGATTGCAGATCCAGGTGGTTGGTTGGCTCGTCAAGGATCAAGAAGTTGGAACCTTGGAGGGTTAATTTGGCCAGGGCAACGCGACTGCGCTCACCGCCGCTCAAGGAGCCGATCTGCTTGAAGACATCATCATTTGAAAAGAGGAAACGTCCCAGGAAGGTGCGCGCGCCCTCCTCGCTCAAGGCACTCACCTGGCGGATCTCGTCCAGAATAGTCCGCTCCATATTTAGCCCTTCGTGTGTCTGGGAATAATAGCCCACCCGCACATTGTGTCCGAGCTGGAGCTGGCCACCAACCGGAGAGAGCTCGCCAGTTAAGGTGCGCAAGAGGGTCGTCTTCCCTGAACCATTGGGACCAAGCAAGCCAACACGGTCGCCGCGCATAAACTCAACATCGGCCACCTGCACAAGCACCTTCGGTTCCTGCGCGGCGGGAACATCCTGGCGCGCACGCACTCCATAGCCGATCAAGAGCTTACGCGTAGAAAACACAATTGTGCCACTGTCTACCACAGGCGAGAACTTAAAGTTCATCGTCTGGAAATCTTGCGGTCGCTCCACGCGCTCCATACGATTCAGCAAGGTCTGGCGACCACGCGCCTCTTTACTGCGCTGGCCCGCTTTATAACGCCGAATGAACTCTTCTGTATGCGCAATGTAGGCTTGCTGCGCTTCGTACTCACGCAGGCGGCGCTCCATACGCTCCTCGCGCAGCTCCAGGTACTTGGTATAGTTGCCTGGATATTCCTCAATACGCCCGAACGCCAGCTCAATTGTACGCGTGACGATCTTGTCCAGGAAGTAGCGATCATGGGCCACGATGACAATCGCGCCCTTCCAGGTAGAGAGATAGGTCTCTAACCACTCCAGGGCGTCCAGGTCCAGGTGGTTGGTTGGCTCGTCCAGCAGCAAGACATCTGGCTCCTGCAACAGAAGCTTACCTAGCGAGGCTCGCGTCTGCTGGCCGCCACTCAAATGCTTAAATGGTGCGTGCTGCTGCTCACGTGTGAAGCCCAGGCCATCGAGGACCTGCTCTACGCGATTCTCGTAGGTATACCCGCCAGCATGCTCAAAACGCGTTTGCAGCTCAGCATAGCGAGCGAGCATACGCTCATAGAGCGCGTGATCCTGCTGAGCATCAGGGGCCGCCATCAAGGTAGCCAGGTCGCTGAGTTCGCGCTCCCACTCCTGAATTTGCGCAAATACCGTCAGCATCTCGGCATGCAGTGTATTATCTGGGTCAAAAGCAGAGATCTGCGTGAGATAGCCCATACGGATAGTACGTCCGACCGCTACAGTCCCTTCATCTGGCTCCTCAAGACCGGCCAGGATATTCATCAAGGTAGATTTTCCCGCGCCATTGGGGCCAACCAGGCCAATACGATCCAGGGGATCAATCTGAAAATTGAGCTGAGAGAAGATACGCTCGGCACCAAAGGATTTTCCCAATTGAATAACACTTACAATAGGCATGTAGTCTCACCTAAATTATATTTCTTTGAATATGGAGAACAACGAGACCTCCTACGCTTCCACGCACGCTACGAAGGTCTCTCTTCTAAATGCTCGACACAGATGGCATCCTGAGGTGTATACAGAGAGCGATCGCGTCATGTTATGCGCATATTATAGCATTGTTTCGCGGCTTTTTCCTCGCCATCCCTCGCCCTCGCCCTGCGTAAATATGGTACAGGAGCAGACTGAAAGGGGGTCGCAGCATCTGGCGCACACTTACCCTTCTCTCCTAACCATAATCGACAACCTTGCATAGAACCCAAAGGGCCAGAAGGTGAACGTTTGAGAAGCCCTTCTCCCCTGCCTAGCTATCAACTCAGGAACTATGATATACTGAAATAGCGCATCCTTCTTATCTGATGCAAGCGAGCATGCAGGTTTCGCGTAAAAGAAGGGTTCCATTTCTCATATGTTCGCTTGTTTTCATATGCATCAGAGAGTTTAGAGCAAAGAAAGGAGGCGGTGCATCTCTCTTCTGAAAGAGAGCTACTGCGCCGCAGTGCTAAGGTGGCAAAAGAGCAGTCTTTGGATAATCTCTGGTTGGCACAGATTCTCTTCGACCTGGGAGGCGTTCAATTTGGCAACTTTACCGTGAGCGAGTCCGCGGTCAGTTCGCCGGTCTTCGTCAATCCCAAGGTTTTAATCAGTCATCCAACCGCCCTTCGCGTTGCCAGCAAACTGATGCAGCAAGAGATTCAACTGGCACAATCACTACGCCGTTCGCGGGTACATCCCTTTAATGTTGTGGCAGGTGTGCCGGTTGGTGGCCTTCTCCTGGCAACCGCGTACTCCCTTGAAAACAACACACCGCTTATCTATGCCCGTATTCGCCCAGAAGGAACCGGGAACCGAGGCATCGAGGGCCGTTTTACGAAGGGTGATACCGCCCTCATCATCGACGATCTCGTCACCCAGGGCAGTAGCATTGTAGAGACCGCATCCCTACTGCAAGAAAATGGCCTGGCGGTCAAAGATGTTATTGTCCTCGTAGACCGCGAGCATGGTGCCGCTGAGCGCCTGCGTCGTCATGGCTACAACCTGATGAGTATTTTAAAGCTAGATGTGATGCTTAACCACTATATGTCGAGGGGACTCATCTCAGAGGAAACCTATCGCGCCTGCGCTGAGTACCTCCGCGCGAAACAGGGAGAGAATAACTCCTCTCCTCACCTCTAGGCCATCTAGTGGGAGCCGCATTCACGTATGCACGAGCAGGGGCACACGCATGTGTATGTGTGTCCCTGCTCGCGTTTTTCTATGCCACCTACTCTTGAGGATGGCGGGGCTGCTGAGTTGGTGCCGGTGGCGTCTGCGGACGGGCGGGCGTGGGCGGTGTATAGCGAGGAACCTCGACATTCGCCTGCCCATTGGCACTATCGCGGCGTGCTGTTTGCAACAGTGGCTCGATCAGGTCCATGGGAAGCGGGAAGATAATGGTCGAGTTTTTCTCAACCGCAATCTCCGTCAAGGTTTGCAGGTAGCGCAACTGCAAGGCACCGGGCTGCGAACCGATGACACCAGCCGCCTGAGCCAGTTGTGCAGAGGCTTGCAACTCGCCACCGGCGTGAATGATCTTCGCGCGCTTTTCGCGCTCAGCCTCGGCCTGTTTGGCCATCGCGCGCTGCATCGTCGCTGGCAACTCGATATCCTTAATCTCGACCGCCGTGACTTTCACACCCCAGCTTTCGGTATGCTCATCGATAATGCTCTGTAGCTCCTGGTTGATCTTGTTGCGCTGGGCAAGCAACTCATCCAATTCAGACTGACCAAGTACGTTACGTAAGGTTGTTTGCCCAATCTGGGTGGTTGCCTGGATAAAATTCAAGACGCGAATGACCGCAGCCTCAGGATTTACCACGTAAAAATAGACAACCGCTGTGACTTTAATCGTGATATTATCACGCGTAATCACCTCTTGAGCGGGCACGTTTAAGGTCACGATACGCAGATCGACCTTAATCATGCGCGAGATGAATGGGGGCACCCAGAAGACGCCTGGCCCCTTCGCTCCCGTCGACTTACCCAGGACAAAGACGACGCCACGCTCATACTCCTGCACCACACGCAGGCCAGAGAGCACTAAGATCACCACCACGATGATAACGAAGATGATGAAGAATGTGCCAAAACCAAGTAAGGCATCCATAAAAAAACCTCCTGCACGCGCTGAAACGAGCCTGCTCATTCCAACGGTCTACTTTGTAGACATTCATGCATATGCAAAACAACGAATAGATGAATGAAATCGCCTCTTTACTCAAGAGGTGGAGCAATCTTACCAGTATCCACACCAGGAGTTACCAGGGGGCGAACGCGCAAACGCAGCCCTTCCACTGCGACAATCTCAAGCTCCGTACCACTATCTACCGCCAGATCCGGAACATCCAGGAGTGCAGCCCAATTCTCGCCCTGATAGCTAACACGTCCCTCAGGCTGTAGCGGTGTTAAGGCCACAGCCTTCGCGCCATACATCGCCTCCTGGCCACTTCGTACCGGTGCTCGACGCACTCGTACAGCGTACGCGACGATGCTCAGGCCCATCAAACCAACCACCACGCCCGCGCCGTAAATGATCCACGGGTTGAGGTAGGCTGCATTATATGCGCCGCCACTGTTGAAGAAAATCAGCGAGCCCACAATCAGCGAGACCACAGCTCCAATGGTCAGCGCACCATGCGTTGGGAGACGCACATCCAGCACAAGCAACACAAAGGCCAGAAGCATCAACGCCAAGCCCGCCCAGTTTGGCGCAAGTGAGCCTGCTCCAAACAGGAAGAGGAGTAAGGCAATGGCGCCAGTCACACCAGGCACAATCGCGCCCGGATGGGATACCTCCAGGTACACTCCCAGCATAGCGACCAGGAACAGGAAGAAAATGACCGTTGGATCAAGGAGAAAATTGTAGAACACATCGGCGGGCGTCTCGCTCACATCCTGGATGCCGACATCCGCCGTCTGCAAGCGCACCTGCTGCCCATTATTTAGACGCACCTGCCGCCCATCAATGCTCGTCAGTAAGCTGTTCAGGTTGGGGGCGCCCAGGTCTACAATGTGGGAGCGAATCGCGGTCGCATCATCGTAGGAACTGGCGTTGGTCACCATCCGCACGGCCAGGGAGACATTGCGTCCATAACGTTGCTGAATACTGGTCATCGAGGCGACAAGATCGTTGGTAATCTTGGCCTTCAAGGTGCTCTCAATATCGCCACCAGTGCTCGTCACCGGGCTGGCTGCGCCGATGCGCGTCGTAGGAGACATAGCCGCGATTTGCGCCGACAGGGTGACAAACGCCGCCGCTGAAGCCGCTCGTCCACCCGCGGGCGCCACATAGGCCACCACAGGGACCGTGCTGGCAAGGATCTTCTGCGTCATCGCCTTCATGGAATCCAGGTCGCCCCCGGAGAATCCACCTCGACCACGAGCGCGTGTGCTCCGTCACTTGAGGCACTCTCTATGGCCCGCGAAAGGAGGCGCAATGAAGAAGCATTGATATCACTATTGAGAACCACCCGGTCAACATGGGCAGTGGCCCTGGTCTCTGCCAGGACAACCGATGAACCAGTGCCAAATTGGAACACCAGGGCGCAGGCAAGTAACAGGCCTGCCCCAAGCCAATAAGACCAATGAGCTCTCTTCTGGCGCGAGTACATACGCATATCCTCCATCATAATAGTGAAGACGCGCCACAACCATAAATATCAAAGAACATATTTAAAGAGACAGCAAACACCCATATAATAGCATGTTCGCTCGCCAGTTACGAGCCATATTTGCCCAAGAAACTCCGCATTTCATTGGCTGAGCCAATCCTTACGACCTTCTTGCGCGCCTCAACGGAGGCCAACACGTGCCGCAATTGCGGCCTTGCCGTAGCACTCTCACCTCTAGTTAATAATAACTTTTAGCTATATCTATTATAGCTTATTGCTATTTTCCTTGTCAAGCATTTTTCATGATAAAGCGTTCAAAAGGTGGATATAGAATTAGCATGCCTCTAAAGAACAGACAGCAAAGGAGCCACTAGAGGCTTAGCTGATACATACAGCTTGTTCCCTCTGGTGGCTCCTTTGCTGTTCGACTCTGCCTGGAACTGCTTACTACTTATCCGAAACCCTGAGCGCGAAGCGCTAGGCACGCCAGTGACGTTGGGTTTCGGAATAAGATCTTAGAAGAGTGCGCGCAGATCGGCAAAGGTGTCCAGGATCAGCAACCGGCCTGGTCCCGGTTCGCGCAGCTCCTGGTGCTCAAGAACCCAGGTATGCTCATGAGGAATGAAGACGGCATTCAGGCCTGCCTCTAAAGCGGGATTAATATCAGATTTAGGAGAGTTCCCAATCATCCAGGTGTCCGCGAGAGGACATTGAAACTCCTGTGTCAAGAGTTCATAGGTGCGGGTGTTTTTCTCTTCTACGACCACAATACGCTGGAAGTAAGACTCCAGGCCAGAGCGCTCAACCTTCAGTTGCTGCTCCTCGCGCTCCCCCTTGGTCAGAAGGACAAGGTGATGCTTCTGCGCGAGTTCTTTGAGCGTCTCTTCAACACCCTCTAGAATTTGCAGGGGATGGTGCGCAATCTCCTCGCCCAGGCGCTTGACATAGTCCAGGTCCTCGCCCCTCACTTCCCGCTCGACAAGGCGATGATAGGTCTCTACCAGGCTACGCGCAAAGTTTTTAGAGCCATATCCAGCAGTATGCTCGACCTCGTTGAGTACGGCTCGAACTTCATGCACCTGCATGCTACTATGAGCAAGGAACTCAATAAAACGATGGATGGCCTCTTCAAAATAGATATTATTCTCCCAGAGCGTATCGTCCGCATCTACAAACAACCATTGCTGCATTGTGTCTCTCTTTTCTAAAAAAGGTCAGCTATCATGGCTCAAGTGTAGCGCTCTTTATTCATAAATGCAAATGTTAGCATTCACGAAAAATATGTGGCGACGAATATGCACAGCATCATAGATCCTGGCACAAAGCTTCTGTAGACCATGCGTTACGGGAATAATTTCGGTGCGGATCAGATCCGCTTTTATCATCTACACTATGCATATCCAATTAGGGATTTTTCGAAGTAAAATAATTAGTATGGCTGGTATCTCTCCTCAAGAGACACGGCACCAGATGCTAGAGACCTGGGCTGTACCTATCTGCCAGCCATGAAGTTGGAAGCATCCCAGAAGGAGGCTTTTTTTATGGAAACCTATCCACATACTTGCGCTCAGGAGATAAGCGCCACAGAAAAACTACCAACCCGAAGTATTGCCCTATGGTGGCTGGGACAGGCAGGCTTTGCCATCAAAAGTGCTTCGTTGACCATGCTTATTGACCCCTTCCTCTCAGAGCATGAGGGACGGCTGGTCGTTCCTCCTTTTAGCGCCACGACCGCGCCAGAGATCGACTTTGTGCTCTGCACACATGAGCACCTGGACCACCTGGATCTCCCTGTCCTACAAAAGCTGGCTCAGCGTCAGCCACAACTCCGCTTCGTCGTTCCTCGTCCTATCATCGGGCAACTCACTGAAATGGGGATAGAGAGCGAGCGCATTCTTGGTGTCCAGCCTGGCGAGGAACATATGTTAGGGACCTGTCGGCTCAGGCCCGTTCCCGCTGTACACGCAATTCAATGCCCTCCCGCAATCTACAACTTTGGCTTTGAGGAGAGCGAGGGGCAGTATCGCTACCTGGGCTATGTCCTGGACCTCGATGACGTATGCCTGTATCATCCCGGAGATACGCTTGTCTATGATGGCATGGCCGCACACTTACGTTCCCATGCAATTGACCTGGCCCTGCTCCCCATCAACGGACGAAACTACTTCCGCGAGCAACAGCAACTTGTAGGGAATATGGATGAACGCGAGGCCGCAGACCTGGCTGCTGCCGCTGGCATAGATTGCGTCATTCCGACCCACTATGAGATGTTTGCCGCCAATACCGGGCGCGTAGGCTTCTTTGCTGACTACATTCGCACCTTTCATCCACACATCTCCTGCCATCTGCCAACGCATGGCAAACGTTTCGTCTATACGAAATAGCAAAGCTTCATGGCTCTCGCGCCTGCGGCGCTCGCCTGGGTAGTATGTGTGATGCATGCCAGCCATCGGCTGGCATGCATCACACATACTACCCGAAAGCACTTACCCACGGGATTAGATATAGAAGGCGTCCTTGCTAAGAAAAACCAACGCACAAAACCAATCCCTATATGAAATACCTATCATAAAACAAACTGCATATTTAAATAGTTTTCATTATAACTTTTACGGTACTTCTTATAATAAGAATATGTAAGTTATAAACAATAGAAGGCTAAGATTGGAGTATATCATGTCCCGCCGATTTCTTCCCAGGTCTTCATCGGCAGAGAACGTGGATATTATTGTTCGTTCGCTACCGTGGAAAACTATTATTGGAATTGTTATATGCTTTGTTGGCTTCTTACCTTTTCTCGCTTGCTCTCTATTTATTGCAAATAGCGGCCTTTTAAGTCTTTCACAAATTTTTTCAACTATTACCGGCGCACATGCGGACCTTCCACCACCTCATACATCATTTCCGTTTCCCGCCGTCTCACCACAGATGGGAGTTATTCCCTACACCATTCAAGATGGCGATTCCTGTAATGAAATCCTGGCCAATCAAATGAACATGGGGCAATCAACAAAAATTTTTAACGACGCGCAAAAAAATTCTATACAAGCGTTGAACCGTGTCTTTGGTCAGAATTGTCAGAATTTAACAGTCGGGGCCGTCATCCCACTCCAACCTCAGTCGCCCCTGGTCGCCATCGGTGGCATTGTGCGCAAAATTAGTGAACCCTCGTTTGTGAAGCCAACACCTACGCCTCTGATTCACTTGCCACAAACCATCAGACAGCAGGCGGAGGCAAATAGATATGTTGATTGCAGCGGTGGCTGCAATTTACAGATCCAGATTACCAACAACGATACGGTGAGCCTCTTTGTCGCAACTGATATGCATGTCCAGGTTGGTTCATGGGTCTGGGCGCTGGCAATGATGCAACCACAAAAGGTGCCGGGCCTGGATAATTATCCCTATCTTGAACCACACACAACGGTAGAGAAGATGATGCTACGAGCCTGCGATTTTACCCTTGAGGGGCAGCAAGACGATGACATGGTCCCTTGTCGTAAACTCTCACCTAACACTATTGACGATGATGGCGGAATATGGCTCTATGGCGTCACGGGTTCACAGGCCCTGGGGCACTGGCAATGGAACACAAACCTCCCACCGAATACGCAGGTTCTGATGTGGCTATCAAGCAAAGGCGGTGATCTGCAATATGAAGATGGCAATCCCGTCTACCGCTATGATCCCAAACAGCATGCATATATCAAACTGAAGAAAACGTCGTGACCCAGCAGAGGCAAAACACAAGCGATAGTAAGCGAGGAACTTTAGTGATCCTCGCTTACTATCGCTTGGCTATCACGCGCCTGGCGTGCTCTATAACGCCGTACCGTCATCATATTGCCACAAGCGTACCCCGCACACCAGCGCCGACTACGGTTCTTGCTTGCGTCAAAAAAGATCCAGCCACAGGCATCGTTCTCACAGATCTTTATGCGTGCAGTCTCTTGCGTTGTGACCAACTCCACAAAAGAGGTCACGATCTCACTCTGTACCCAGAGCCAATCCTTCTGCAACGGCTCCAACACAATTCGCCAATGACCATCCTGGTCCTGACAGAGAGTTCGCCGCGCAGCAGAGGCCTGGAGATACGGCTGTAGTTGCGTCATATCAGCCACAGCGAGCGGCTCCCCCCGCGCCAGGCGAGCCGCATAGTCCCATAAGTGTGATCGAAGTGTGATCAGAGAACGCACCATACTCTCATCTAGAGCTGCTGCATCCACGTCTAAGTGCCAGCGCGCCAGAAATTGCTGGCGCCAGGCAAGTTGCAGGAAGCGATTCTCTGCACGACCGCTTCCACGATAATCACGATAATCACTATTTAAAAAATCGAGAGCCAGCACTTCCATCACACATCTCCTCCAGGAACGAGAACAAAGTCCTCATACAGCTAATTCGCGAAATCCTCGGTTAACCAGAGCGTATTGTGTGCATCGACAAAGATGCTAATCCCAATACGATGAAAAGTGCTGCTCAACAAATTACGACGATGCCCATCATTAGGAGGGGTCTCATTCATCATACTCCGATGAAGGCCTGAGGCCATGCTCCACTGCGCATTGTAGGAAGGGGCAGGACCACCTGTACCAATATTTTCGCCACAGGCATTCCAGTTGACTCCCGCATTCGTTTCGCGCGTCCCCAGACTACTCTCGCCTGGACACTGGTGCGAAAGCCCACACCCTCCTGCCATAACCTGGGTATGTCGAGACGCACTCACCACAAGCGTGGGCGTCCAGGTAAACGCTGGCAGACCTTGAGCGGCTCTATCCTGGTTCACCAGCGCGAAGAGCTGCTGCGCTAACTGCTGATCCGTGCTCGAAACAGGAGGGGTACCACCGCCATTGCCTCCACCACTGCTTCCACCAGTATTCCCACCATTCGCTCCTCCCTGGGTAGGGACCTGCGTAGGTTGTGGTGTTGGCGTTGGTTGAACTGATTTTTTCGGCGTTGGCGTCGCGAGAGGACGCTCCGCTACCTCTGTCCCCATTTGCTTCTGCGTAGAGGTTGATGTCGCCGACGCGCTTTTCTTACCGGGCATAGCCGCAGAACCTGAAGATGCGCCACAGGCAACCAGAAATATACATACAGCTAGCACTAATAAAATACACAAGCGTTTTTTCACAGCAAAGCGCCTCCATTCGTACAGATCCATTCTCCTATCTACCATAACATAGACAATCGCCGATACAGTAAGCATTTGCGAATTTCTGGTACTTCCTGCATACTTCTGATCCGAAAACCCTGAGCGCGAAGCGCCAGGCACGCCAGTGACGTTGGGTTTCGGAATAAGATCATAGCCGGAGCTAAAGAAAAACATGCCCCCACAATTCGACCTGACTTTTTACCATATAGTTGTTTGATATGGAGAAAGCCTGGTAGCAAGCCGATACATAAATGAGAAGCCCACCAATATATCCATTTTAGCAAGCAATAGAGTATTATTATAGAGAACTATCTTCTTAAAGAGGAGATAGCCTCATCTACCCAGAAGTCATACACGACCCGGAACGCTTTTCTGACAAGTTCATGAAAATAATATCGAAGTTGATAACTGTATTTTGTGCAGAGAGAATAGCCTGGGCCAGCGTGACTCATCCCTCTATATCTGAACCATAGAAAGTGAGACTGTGTATGCACGATACACAGAAACAGCGCACACACCTGTTGCCCTTTTTACTCTTGAGTAGCCTGGCAATCCTCCTCCTAGCAGCCTGCGGAGGCACACAGCAGAACAATCAATCCACAAACAACCAGGTCCTGCGCTTCCCCAACGTTGGAACCAATGACATTGGCAAGCTTGATCCCGCCAGCGGTTCCGACTCTAACTCTAACCTGGCCATCAACATGCTTTTCACAGGCCTGGTAAAGGCGGATCAGAACCTGAGCGCTCAACCAGACCAGGCCACCTGGGATATCTCAAAGGATAACAAGGTCTACACCTTCCATCTTAAGAAGGGTATCACCTTCTCTGATGGCACTCCTGTTACTGCGCAGACCTATGTCTATACCTGGACACGAGCCTTGCTACCCGAGGTGAAGTCTCCTATCGCGCCAGTCCTGGAGGAGGCCATTGTCGGCGCCAAAGATGTCAATAGTGGCAAGACCACGACGCTAGAGGGAGTAAAGGCGCTCGATGACCAGACGCTCCAGGTCACGCTGGAACGTCCCACCGCCTATTTCCTCCAACTACTGACCGTCAACCTCTTTTATCCGCTCAATCAGAAGCTGATTGACAAGTATGGGCAGGTCGACTGGGCACAGCACGTGGCAGGGCAGGGCGCGGGGACAGGTCCCTTCATCGTCCAGTCCTGGCAACATGGGGTCAAAATGGACCTGGTACCCAATCCCAACTACTATGGGGCAAAAACAAAGTTGAAGAAGGTCGAAATGTTCTTCGTCAAAGAACCAGAGACCGCCTATAAAGCGTATCAGGCCAAACAATACGACTTTACCTGGGGCATTACCCCACACGACCAGGAGACGGCGAAAAATCTGCCTGGTTTCATTCGCAAGCCTATCCTGCAAAGCAATCTGCTCTTCTTTGACAATAAGACCGCGCCTTTCAACAAGTCGGCCGTTCGCCAGGCCTTTGCCGCGGCTATAAATAAAAACCTTCTGGCGACAAACATCTTTAAAGATTCTGTTACACCCGCTAGCACAATCATCCCGCCGGGCCAGCCCGGCGCCCAACCAGATTATTCCGGCATTTCATATAACATGACCAGGGCCAAACAGCTCCTCCAGTCGGTCTACCCAGATGTCAGTAAGATGCCGCCCGTGACGTTTTCGTATCCTGGTTCACAGTTTCCCCAGGACGCGGCAACAGCCTTGCAGGCAATGTGGCAGTCGGCCCTTGGTGTGCAGGTCAAGCTCAATCCGATGGAACTGACCTCGTATAATAGCGAGACTTCGAAACACACGGTCCAGTTTGGCTTTACCCAGTGGGGGGTCTACTTCCCCGATCCCTATGAATGGCTGGACCTGAGCCTGCTCTCCACCTCGGCCAATAACAATGGCGATTGGAGCAATCCGAAGTTCGATAGCCTGGTGGCTCAGGCCGAACAGAAATCAGGCCAGGAGCGCCTGGATCTCTATGCCCAGGCCGAGCGAGTCGCTATCGATGATGTGGGCTGGCTCCCGCTCTCGCATCAGACACTGGCGGGCATCATCCCCGCTAATCTCCATGGCGTCGTTTTGAACGGTGGCGGACTCTACTTCGGTGACTGGTCCAACGTCTATCTCTCATAAGGTAGTACATAGGCATAAAAAATTTCCAGGGGCAGGCCTGCCCCCTGGAAATTTTTTATGCCTATGTACTACCCTGTTTATCCTTCTTGAAGGTTGATAGGCTGCCACTGACTGCTATCATATGCGGGGTACTCGAGCTCCCAGAAGCGACCTGGCTCCTCGCGCGCTTCCAGACGGCGTAGGGCATCCAACAAAACCTGGCGTTGCAGGTCCCGCTGACCAGGCCCTCCCAGGCTATTGCCAAGCTTAAAATGCTGTGGGGCCAGGACACGTGGAGGACCAGCCTGCTTCGTCTGATCTGGCGCGACGCTGATAAAGACGGTGGGTAGGCCCGTCATCTCTATCTCACGCGCTAACGCCGCCGCCACGCGATGACAGAGTGGGCAGCCAGCAGTGAGCACAACAGCGTCGGCCTTTGAGCGAGAAATAAGCTTCGCCATCTCTGGCGCCACGCGCTCATACAGGTCACGAAAGTTCTGAGTATAGCCCATAAAGCCAAGATGTTTATCATTGATGCCCCCAATGATCCCCTCAGCAGCCAGTTCGCGTAAACGATCAATAGGGAACACACAATTAATATCCTGGTTCGCATCCTGATGATTATAGTGGCTATGAGTCACCATGAGCTGGTTCGCGCTGACATCGCCGGGAAGAAGGCGCCAGGCGTTGTCCCCATCCACATTGTAGGGTTCTTGCTCGCGCAGGTGCACGCCCGCAGTACTCACCAGCGCAATAACGCTATCCGCTAGCTCGCGCGAGCGCGGGGTGTAGGGAATACACCGTTTGGACATTGGCATCCGCCAGATCTCCTTCTTATGTATGTAAACTAGCGCGCCCAGTCCATGGGAGCAGGAGGCGCAAACTCCGAAGCGATGGCAACTGGGTGACCTTCACCAAAGGAGGTTTGAATGGCGCAGAGGATATCGACGACATGGGCGGCCTGGGCCCCGGTGATGCGCGCAGGTCGGTCCTCCTCGATAGCCTCAGCCAGTTCAACAACACCACGCGCCCACTCGGTTCCCTGGAATGACTCTTTCACATAAGGTACCAGCTGGTAGCTACCCCCAAACTCGGTGAACTCGACCTTCCCTGAGAAATTTTGCCAGTCATTCAGGAAGCAGGAACCCTTATCGCCGTGGAACTCGATGCCTTTCTGAGGACTATGATGGCCAACATAAAAATTGGTCGTCAGGCGAGCAACTGCGCCCGAGGCAAATTCGATGGCCGCCACCGCAAAGTCAGGCGTACTAATATGGAAAGGCACATTCTCCTTCGTCACCCGATCTGGATAGAGTACCTTGCCAAAAGCGGTCACTTGCCGCGCCGGACCAAAGATCGAAGTCAGGATCGTGAGTGGATACACGCCTACGTCGAAGAGCGCACCCACCTCGTAGAAGGGACCCGGCGCCGGGTGCCAGGACTCAATACGCCCCCAATTAACCTCGGCATACGCCAGGCGTACCGTTCCCAGGGCTCCTTCGCGAATAAGCTTCCAGGCGGTCTGCTGCGCCTCTCCGAGAATCGTCATCGGCGCACAGCTTAGACGTTTGCCCTGCTGCTCAGCCAGCTTGACCAGTTCCCAGGCATCCTGCCCATCCAGCGCCAGGGGCTTCTCGCTATAGACGTGCTTTCCGGCAAGCAGACACTTGCGGATCACTTCGACATGGGCATGGTGAATGGTCAAATTGACTACCAGGTCTACATCTTCATCCGCCAGCAGCTCATCTAACGAGGCGTAGACCTGGCCGCCATAGGTCGAGACATAGGCTTCCGCGCGCGTGAGATCCACATCAGTCGCACCCAATAATTGAATATGAGAATAAGGCTCCAGGGTTTTGGCATAGGCGCCAGCAATATTTCCACAACCAACGACGGCAATACGAAATGGCTTTTTCTCCATAGTGTTTATTCCTTTTTAGGGTGAGAGGAAAGGTAGGCGCACTTCCCTTTGCCTACCCGGTTCAGTCCATAGCCAACTACGCCTGTGTGAGCCACTTCAATAGCATTTCACGCATGGCGATGCAATCTTCGGTCGGGTCAAAATGCTCTGGCTCATGTTCGATACTGTAGACCCCCTGATACCCCAGGCGCTCTAGCGTCTCAACACACTTGGGGATATCAACGCAGCCCTGACCATAGCGGCAGGTGTCGTGAGCACCAGGCGCCAGCACATCTTTGAGATGCACATAGACAAGATGAGGATAGAGCTCCTCAATGGCACGTACGGCATCATAGCCATTAGTGGCGTACCAGCCGGTATCAACCGCGGTTCCGATAAAGCCATCTCCGCCATCACCAATGAGGTCGAGCATATCCTGAGCAGTCTTCTCCGCAGGATGATTCTCGATCCCTAAACGGACGCCATACTGCTTGAGAATGGCAACCGTCAAGGCACGATCATCGGCCAGCAGACCAGTCGAGCCGCCAAGAATTGAGACATCCAGGTCCCGCGCCAGGCTGCAAGCAGCCTCAAACTCGCTCCTGGTCGTGCCAAAGTATCCCGCCAGGCTGACGACGCGAACATCATAACGCTGGAGCAGATCGCGCGCGATGGCGACATGCTCAGGAGTAGCCCACGACCAGTTTAACTGGGCCATCCAGAGATCCATCAGCGAAAAGCCCATCCCTCGAATAGCGAGTAGTAAGGCTTCGAAACGCTGCGCGAAGGTCTCAATGGGCCGAAAATAGGCATTGGTGGAGCTATCGCCCTCGCCCCAACCCTGCGTCATATGATAGCCAACCTGCTGAGCGACATAGTTGGCTCCCATAAACGATATACGCTTCTGTGGGTCTTCCATAACATCTCCCCTCTTCGCTTTAAACCACTGTGCTATACGTTGTAGTATGCCACAATACACCTCTTCAGGAAAAGAAATTCAGGCCACCAATGCGCTCGCTTGTGCCAGTGCAAGGCCTGCTGCGTTGACTATAAGAGCGTCACGCTGAGCGCCTCATTCTCCCCCTGCCAGAGTATTGCTGCCACAATGTCGCTTTCTATCTACATACTAACCGTGAACTGGTAATGACCTGCTTGCGCTGTGTAGACAGCGGCATTCTCCTCGCGTCGTACAAAGGTGAGGCCCTCTTCCCGAAGCGCCTGGGGCTCCTGGTCATTGATGAGCGCTCCTGGAGCGGCTGGAACATAGACCGTTGCGGTGGTATTGGGCGGTAGCTCAATCTGCCAGGTAAAGGTTGACTCCTCATAGGCCCAGGCGCTTACGATGCGGCCATGAATCGAATCATAGACGGCGCGCAGGCGTTGCAGAGAGGGGTCCGGGAAGGGGCGCAATATGCTCTGCTTGAAGGCGGGCTCAGGCATCTCCTGGGTTTCAATACCCGCCGCATAGCGATAGAGCCACTCTCCCACCGAACCAAAGGAGTAATGGTTGAACGAATTCATCAGCGGGGTCTGAAAGCCCTTTTCAGCCGTCCAGCCATCCCAACGCTCCCAGATGGTGGTCGCGCCATGCCGAATAGAGTAGCCCCAGGAGGGAAAAGTGTCCTTAAGCAGGAGTTGGTAGGCAACATCAACGCGCCCATTCTCGGTCAACGTTGGCAGGAGATGCGCAACGCCTACAAAGCCAGTCGAGAGATGGCCGCCTCGACGCTGGATATCCTCAACCAGGTGTTGTGTGGCTATAGGGCGCAGAGCCTCAGGCATAAGGCCGAAGCGCAGAGCCAGAACATAGCCAGTCTGCGTTTCGCCCGCCACCCGCCCGTCTGGCGTGATATGCGAGGTCTGGAACGCAGTCTGGATGCGCGCAAAGAGTTTATCGTAACGCATTGCGTCGTCTTCGCGCCCCAGGACACGTGCGATCTTTGCCAGGAGAGCGGCACTGTGCGCAAAAAAGGCATCGGCAATGACGTCCTTTGGTGTCTCAGCCTCGATAGAAAGCCAGTCACCAAAGTCCCATTGCCCCTCACCCCCGCCATTGCGTCGTTTGCGCCAGCGCCCATCGGGATTGGCCTCGACCAGGAACTCCAGCCAGCGCGTCATCGACGTGTACTGGCGTGCAAGCAGGCGGGTATCGCCATAGGCCAGGTACAGCGTCCAGGGAACGATAATGCCGGCATCTGACCAGGCCGGAGCGCCAGCCCTGGGATCAATGATGCTGGGGACAATATTTGGCAGCCAGCCCTCGGGAGATTGGGCATCCGCCACATCACTCAGCCACCTGGTAAAGAACGCGGCCACATCTGCATTATAGGTCGCGGTCCGCGCGAAGATCTGGGCATCACCCATCCAGCCCAGGCGCTCGTCGCGCTGGGGACAATCCGTTGGGACCTCTAAAAAGTTGCCGCGTTGCCCCCACTCGATATTATGCACAAGCTGATTAAGCATAGCGTTTGAACTCAGGAGGGAACCTGTTGGCGGCGTCGGGGTCTGTACAACAATACCAGTAATATGCTCATTGGTGAGTTGACCAGGATAGCCCGTAACCTCGACATAGCGGAAGCCGTGGAAGGTAAAATGTGGCTCATACACCTCTTCACCCTCGCCTTTGAGTGTGTAGAGATCCGTCGCTCGCGCCGTGCGCAGGTTCTCGGTATAGAGCGTCCCATCAGCTTGCAGCATCTCGCCGAAACGCAGTTGCACCGTTGTCCCGGCTGGCCCCGTCACGCGTAGCCGCATCCAGCCAACCATGTTCTGCCCCAGATCGACAAGATAGGTACCGGGTTGTAGCTCTCGAATCTGCTGCGGCGTTAACTCAGCCACCTTCTGGACACCCGGTCCATACTGTGCCACGAGTAAGGTCGCATCCAGAGGCTGAATAGTGACCGCTTGCCAGTGCGCCTCATCAAAGCCAGCCTGGTCCCATCCAGGCTGCTCCAGGCGTGCATCATAGGCCTCGCCCATCAACATATCTGAGTACTGTAAGGCCCCGGTCGCCGTTTTCCAGGATTCGTCTGAGACAACGACTTCACGCGAGCCATCACTATACTCCAGTTCAAGCTGCACCAGGGCTTGCACCGACTGGCCATAAAAATTGCGTTGGCCTAGCCAGCTCATGACTCCACGATACCAGCCATCCCCCAGAATAACGCCTAGAGCGTTCTCGCCCGGCACAAGGAGCGAAGTCACATCATAGGTCTGGTACTGTAAACGCTGATGATAGTCGGTCCAACCAGGGCGGAAATAGTCATCACCAACACGCTGCCCATTGAGCGAGAGGAGATAGAGGCCGCGCGCGGTCGCATAGAGACGCGCCTGTTTGAGTCCGGCGCCAACCCGAAACTCCTTGCGCACCAGCGGACAAGGGCGAGCCTTCTCGTCAAATTCAGCCTGGATGTGTTGCCAGCGCTCAATTTCTTCCGCCAGCACCCCTGACTGCTGTGCAAGGTGTGGAGAAAAATGGGCTGCAGCTTGCTCTGGCTCTGGTACAACCATCCATTGCCCACGCCAATCATCACGTTGCAATAGGCCCATCTCCCACCATGCAGGCTCGCTATAATCACTTACCTGGCCCTGCTCATCCCAGATACGCACCTGCCACCAGACCCGTTGTCGTGATTGGAGAGAGAGACCTGCATATGCAATATGGGTTGAATGCTCCGAAAGCACCTTGCCGCTATCCCAGAGCAACGAGGTTCGCTTCGCTAATGCCTCGGGGCTAGACGCAACAAGAATTTGATAGGCGCTCTGGCGAGCCCCACGTTGGGAGGCCTCCAGACGCCAGTAGAAACGGGGATACACACAATCGATACCGAGTGGATTCTGGGCATATTCACAGCGCAGCGCAGCAATCCTGGTCATCCTTAACCCCTCTTTCAAGCATTGAGTTTTTTCTGCCAACACATTATGGCCAATACATTAAAATCTTATTCCGAACCCCAACGCCACTGGCGTGTCTAGCGCTTCGCGCTCAGGGTTTTCGGATCAGTAGTAATTCGTAATTAACGAAAGTGTAACTGCGAGAAAAATATTTGTCAATTTAAAGTTGAGAAAGAATGGATTGGGACCCTGCTGTTCTCCTTTTTCTTGTAATAAAAGAGGGAAGCCCCCTATACAGCTAAAACTTATAGGATTCAGCTTCCCTCTCTACTTGGCTATAAGCAATATCAAAAATAGTATCTGTGTTTGCTTAAGCGTCGCGGTCACGCATGTCCTGCGCGCCCGCCTTGCGCGCGCAGTGGGCGCAGCAATACATCGAGCCATGCGTCTCTACTCCATGCCCCACAATCCGACAGCCACAGTGCTGACAGGTAGGCGCTAGAGCTGCGATGGCGCACTCAAAGCTATCAAACACATGCCTCTTTCCGGACATGTTGACCTCAAAGGCCTTGTCATACTCATTGCCACATTGTTCACATTGCGACATAGCTATCTCACTCCTTTTTCCTTGCATGGTGCTCTTTCCCATTGCCATTATACCGAGCAGAAAAAGCTAAAGATTAGGTAAGCCAGGAAGAAAGGCTTCTTTCTATATGCCACTCTATTGCTCTCATTCTTGAGTTCTCTTTTGCAAATGCGTATTTGCTTCGGCAGGGGTACGTTGGGTGTAGAAACAAAAAGAGAGCGCAGGCCAACTGGCCACTCGCTTCCTTTTTACGGAACATATTTCCTGCCAGATACAGTATTCAGGAGAAAAAGATACTATGATGTTTTCACACATTGCCCTGGTGTCGGAGATCGATGCCATTAGCATGCCAGAACTGACTCGCGTCGCCGCGGCACTCCAAAAGCAGGTAACCCGCGATTTTTCCCCCATCTGGAATATCTATGGAACCGTTGATGCCTTCAGCCGCCTGGAGGATGTGCCCCTGGGTTACTGGCCCATCATCGTTCGCGCCAATGTTCCTGATCACGCACTCGGCTTCCACCTCGATGAGCAGGGTCAGCCCTACGCACTCGTCCAGTACTCCAATAGCTGGTCACTCAGCGCCAGCCATGAGTGCCTGGAGATGCTGGCCGATCCTTATGGGAATCGCCTGGTTGCCGGCCCCTCTTTGAAGAGAGAGCATGGTCGCGTTCAGTACCTCCTTGGCATCTGCGATCCCTGTCAGGGCGCGGAACTGGCCTACACCGTCAATGACATCCTCGTCTCCGACTTCTGCACACCTCACTACTATGAGCCTGTGCGCGCCAACGGCGAGCGCTATAGCTACACCGGCGCCATTACTGAGCCCCGCCAGGTGCTTCCCGGTGGCTATATCACCTGGTTCAACGCCAATGATGGACACTACTGGCAGTTCCGCCAGCTCGGCGTCGATGGTGGCTATGTCGATCTGGGCACATCACCCGTACAGCAGCGCTTCAGCCTGCGCGAAAACTATGATCGCCTGACTCCACGCACCCCGATTGCGCGTGGTCTTCCCAACGATAGCCGCCAACTTCAGGCTGCTCGCGAAGCCGCCTGGTTCACTGGTGAGAAGACGGCTCTCTACGCGCAAAAACTTCATTACACGATTGATCGTGTGGTGCAAGAGGCCTATGCTCGCGTTTAGCCAGCACTGGCCCGTAACGGGTTCACTGAGAGAGACTTTTTTTACATCGTTAGTCAGCATAAGGAGCATCTACTATGTGCGTTAGCTGTGGTTGCGGCAAAGTGAATGACAATCATGGTGATAGCCGCAATATCACCCAGAGCGATATTGTTACTGCCGCTCAGGCGGCCGGCATCACTCCCGAGCAGGCCGCACAAAACCTGATGGACACCTGTCAGCAAATGAGTTCAGGCTCGCAGAAACAGTCCCCGCGCAACACCAACACGCGTGAGCGCTAAATCTCGCTCCTAGAGCTGCTTCAAGCAAGACTCTAGACGCGAGACAGAGGCAGGAGAGAGGAAGCATATATCCTCTCTCCTGCCTCTGCATTTAACTTGACTCCTCGCGCCTGCGGCGCTCGTTGTGTAGTAGGTAGTGTGGCATGCTCTCGTAGCCTGAGGCTACGAGAGCATGCCACACTACCTACTACACAATAGTTTGCTTGCTATTTTTCTGCTACATTTCTCTCTACACAATAGTTTGCTTGCTATTTTTCTGCTACATTTCTCTCTACACAATAGCTTGCTTACTATTTTTCTGCTACATTTCTCTCAAGAGAAAAATTCGTCTGAAGAAGACTTGACTTTCACGTCACGGCAAAGTTTATGCTTAGTAATAACTTCAGCAAGAACGCGATGACGAGTTCTACCTATCCCTGGAGATTCTGCAAGAGAAAGAGGAACGCAAGCCTTGTTCAAAATTAGCGATTTCTCAAAGTTGAGTCAGGTGTCCATGCGCACACTTCGCTACTATGATGAAATTGGGCTGCTCAAACCAGTACAGGTCGATCCCACAACGGGGTATCGCTACTACTCGATTGACCAGTTACCCCGTCTGAACCGTATTTTGGCCTTTAAAGACCTGGGATTTGAGCTCTCGCAAATCGTCCAGCTCCTGGACGAAGAGGTTCCTCCTGCGCAAATACGTGGCATGCTCCGACTCAAACAAATCGAACTCCAGCAACGTGTCCAGGCAGAACAAGAACGGCTGGCACGTGTCGAATCTCGTCTCAAACAGATTGAGATGGATGATGCGAAACCTACTCACGAAGTGGCCATCAAAAAGATTAAACCTCAAATCGTCGCTTCAAGCCGAAAGGTTGTGGCAAATAGCACACAACGACATCAACTTGCGAACGAGATGCTTGACTTTCTTCAACGCCAGGGCGTAAAGCAGGTCGATCATCTTCTCTATATCGAACAAGATGGTGGCTATCACGAAGATGATACCAGTGGCATTGAGATCGCTGTTCCCGTGCATAGCTCCTCCGTTGGCAACATTGTGGAGCAGAGCGGTGGAAAAATCACGGTACGCGAGCTTCCGGGAGTCAATACCATGGCAACACTCCTCCATCACGGCAGTCCCGATACCATGATGGAGGCCTACCAGGCATTGGGCATGTGGCTCCAGGTCAATGACTACACTATTACCGGCCATTGCCGCAAGGTCTGTCTGCAACGCGAAGGGGATTTTGAGTCTTATATCACTGAGATTCAATTTCCCGTTGAGAAGCGCGATAGTAGCAATACCAGCAAATCGTCCTTCTTTTTCGGTCAACAGACACGCCAGGGCCATGGAGTTGGTACACCCAAGGGTTGAGTCCGCTTGCTCTTTCCCTGTCGCTCAACCCGAGCAAGAGGTTCTGATAGCACATTTTGTTCGTTTTTCACGCGCATGTGGCCAATAAGAAAAGTCTATGTCAATGGAGCACCATAGACGCAAAAGGAGGTGAATCCACAAAGACAACGTTCGTCCTTTCGATACAATGTTTGTATCAAAACAGCACTCGTTTTCTCATTTTTCGACTTCGATCTTATTCCGAAACCCAACGCCACATACGTGTCTAGCGCGTCGCGCTCAGGGTGTTCGGATCAGAGGTTCACGCGCAATGGAATGCGTAGAGAAAGGTCCCCTTCATACAAGCGACTTTTCATTACGCCAGACTCGCAAGGAAAGAGGAGCACAACACATGAGTATTGGCAATTCAGCTGTCTCCACATCCTCTCAATCGAGCGGATGGGACCGTATTTTAGGCGGCGCGCAAAGTATTGGCCGCTCGCTTATGCTACCTATCGCCGTTCTGCCAGCCGCCGCCCTGCTGCTGCGCTTTGGACAGGACGACTTCGTACAATTACCCTGGATGGTGGCTATCGGGAGCCATGTCTTTGGTCCCTGGCTGGCGGCAGCAGGCAATGCGGTCTTCAGCAACCTACCAATAATTTTTGCTATCGGCATCGCCATCGGTCTTGCTGGTGGTGAGGGCGCAGCCGCTCTCGCAGGCCTGGTAGGCTTCCTGGTCTTTACGGCAGTCTTCAATACCGTTATCCCTCAGGTCGATGGTAAGCCCGATCCCAGCATTAATATGGGCGTCCTCTCTGGTATTATGGTTGGACTCATCACAGCCGGGCTGTATAAACGTTTCCATGATATTCGCCTCCCTGATTACCTGGCCTTCTTCGGCGGACGCCGCTTTGTCCCCATCATTACCGCCTTCACAATGCTTATTCTGGGTATTGTCCTGGGCTATATCTGGCCCCCTATCCAGCAGGGCATCAATAGTGTGGGCCTGGGCATCGTCTCCCTTGGTCCTATCGGCACTGGTATTTATGGCTTTTTGAACCGTTTGCTGATTCCCGTTGGTCTGCATCACGTGCTGAACTCGTATGTCTGGTTCCAGCTCGGCACATACAATGGTGCGACTGGCGTGGTTCATGGAGATCTGAACCGCTACTTCGCGGGCGATCCCACCGCCGGCAACTTCATGGCTGGCTTCTTCCCCATGATGATGTTCGGTCTACCAGGCGCCTGTCTGGCCATGATTCGCCAGGCGAAATACCCGAAGGTCGCGGCTGGTATCCTGCTCTCCGCCGCTTTCGCCTCGTTCCTGACCGGTATCACAGAGCCTATCGAGTTCGCGTTCCTGTTTGTCGCGCCAGTTCTCTTCGTCATCCATGCCTTGCTCACAGGAACCGCGCTAGCCATCTGTACCCTGCTCAACATTAAAATCGGCTTCGGTTTCTCAGCTGGCTTTATCGACTATGCCCTGAACTTTAACAAGTCGAATACGACCAACCCGCTGTTACTCTTGCTCATCGGTCTCATCTACGGCGTCGTCTACTACTTTGTCTTTAGCTTCTGCATCAAGCGCTTCAACCTGGGGACACCTGGACGCGGCGAAGAATCCACCGGTCTGAGCGCGGACTGGATTCTCCCCGAGAGCCAGCGCGGCCCCAAACCAGGCACTGTTGCCACCGCAACGGCGACCACGGCTGATGAAGACAAAGATACAGTCCTGGCGCGCAACGTCGTTGATGCCCTGGGTGGCAAAGAGAACATCCAGAGCGTTGAAGGCTGCATCACGCGCCTGCGCCTCTTCATCAACGAGCCTGATTCGATTGACGAGCCTCGCTTGAAGAGTCTTGGCGCCTCTGGGGTTGTCAAACGCGGTAAAGTTGTACAGGTAGTGATGGGAACCCAGTCGGATCGCATCGCTGCTCGTATGGGCCGCATTATTAAAGAGAAGACCACTGTCGAAGAAAACGCTTAACGCCTGATGCCGTATGAGTAGCCAGTCATTGTATAGACTGGCTACTCATACGGCTAGCATACCTGGTTTTTACATTTTACCTGGATGGAAGGAACATAATGGCACGTATTCCCATTTTAGCACCCATTGATGGCACAGCCGTCGCCCTGGAAACCGTTCCCGATGAAGTCTTCGCGCAGAAGATGGCCGGAGACGGCGTCGCCATCGCGCCAGAAGGTGCGGTCGCGGTCGCACCCGTGAGCGGCGACCTCATCAAGCTCTTCCCTGGCGGTCACGCCTTTGGTATCGCCACTCCCGAAGGTGTGGAACTGATCGTCCATATTGGCCTGGACACAATTGAATTGGGCGGTGAGGGCTTTGAGAATATCGCCACCGAGGGCCAGCACGTTGAGGCTGGAACGCCGATTGTACGCTTCAATCGGGCTACCATCGAACGCCTGGGTAAATCCGTCATCAGCCCCGTCGTCTCTTCGGGTGCGGGAACAGTCACACAGCATGCCCAGGGGCCTGTTAAAGCTGGGCGAGATGTGCTTTTTGTCCTGGAAGTCTAGATTAGTATTCTATTCCTGGCTATTCGTTCAACGTTCACTACCTTCTTAGACGGAAACCAACCCCCACTCGGGGGCGCGGCGCCACTCTCGTGGCTAGCGTTCACGCGCTCAGGTTTCCGAAGAGGCAGTACCTTGAGACACCTGCACGACCACACCTGGTGTCTCCTTGCTTGCACCAAAGAGAGGGAAACACTTGATTGGGATTGTCCTTGTGTCGCATGGCACACTGGCGGAAGGTCTCAAAAATGCAGCGGAGATGATTATTGGTCCTCAGGAGCGGCTGATCGCGATTGGCATGCCTCCTCAGGCGGATCTTGCCACGTTGCGTCATGAAATAGAGGCCGCGCTCCTGCAAGTTGGAGACCAGGGAGGAGCACTCGTCCTTGTAGATATTCTCGGCGGGAGTCCGGCCAATATCGGACTGCACCTGGCCAAGAGCGACACAGAGGTCATTTGTGGCACCAATCTACCTATGCTCCTGGAGATGCTTACCCAGCGCGAGAATTCGACGCTGCAAGAGTTAGCCAGCCTCGCGGTTCAAACCGCACGCGAAGGGGTCATTCGCCTCAGTGGTCAGCCTGCTGACGAAGACGAATAAGCCCACCTTCACAACCGTTCTTCAGAAAGGTAACAGGAGCAACCCAAACGTTACCCCCATCTTTGAGAGTAGAGCATACCGGAAAGGGAGATACCTTTGGCTACATCACAGGAAGTTATCATTCAACATGAAGTTGGGCTGCATGCACGCCCAGCGGCCCTCTTTGCCAAAAGGGCCGCGCAATACGCCTCGGCCATCTCTATTGAGAATATAACCAAGGGGAGTCAGCCGGTCAATGCGAAGAGCATGCTCCGCCTTCTTTCGGCCAGCATTCAGATGAATGACCAGTTGCGGATTACCGCTGAGGGCGATGATGAACAGGCCGCCGTCAAAGCGCTTTGCGAACTGATCATGCAAAACTTTCAGGAGATGGAGTAGATAGGCATGCCCACCACCACCTTGCGAGGCGTCGGAGCCTCTCCTGGTATCGCCATCGGACACCTTCATCACTATGCGGAGACGACCCTGAATGTCGCCCACAGCACAAGCACCGATCCCGCGAGAGAAAAAGCGCGCCTGGAGGAGGCCATTGCTCAGGCCAGGCAAGAAATTCAGGCGCTCGCAACGCAGGCGCAGCACAACGTTGGCGCAGGCGAGGCCGCTATTTTTGAAGCCCACGAAATGTTTCTCGACGATCCAGAACTACTTGACCGGGTAGACAGTATGCTACAGCAACAACAGGTAAGCGCTGCCTACGCCTGGCAAGAGAGCACGCAACAGGCCGTCGCCGAATTACGGGCCATTGATGATGAATATCTCGCCGCCCGCGCTACGGACTTGCAAGATGTTGCCCAACGTGTCTTGCGGATCTTACAAGGTGTCGAGGAGCAGAAACTGGCGCTCTCCGAGCCCGCGATCATTGTCGCTCAGGATCTCACGCCCTCCCAGACTATTCAATTTGAAAACGAGAAAATACGCGCCTTCTGTATCGCTGAAGGTGGTCCAACCTCCCATGTGGCCATTCTGGCGAAAGCGCTTGGCATTCCAGCCATCACCGGGCTTGGAAAGGCCATTGAAAACCTCCATGATGGGCAACGGGCCATTGTGAATGGGGCAAGTGGAGAAATTATCCTGGATCCAGATAAAGCCACCCTTGCAACCTACCAGCAAGAAATCCAGGCCCTGACCCAGGCGCGCCAGGATGCATTCCAGGATGCGCACCAGCCCGCAACGACACGCGATGGGCACACGATAGAGGTCGTCGCGAACATTGGCACACCGGAGCAGGTTGCCGAAGCCCTGCGCCAGGGAGCCGATGGTGTCGGTCTTCTGCGCACAGAATTTCTCTTCATGGAACGTGAGGCCGCTCCCGACGAGGACGAGCAATACGCCATCTATCGCTCCATTCTCCAGGCTATGGACCAGCGCCCCGTTGTCGTGCGTACATTTGATATCGGCGGCGACAAACCCGCCTCATACCTGCACATGAGCAACGAGATGAACCCATTTCTAGGTATCCGTGGTGCACGCCTGGCCCTGGAACATAACGACCTCCTGCAAGCGCAACTCCGCGCACTGCTCAGAGCTGGTGAGGGCCACAATCTCAAAATCATGTTCCCCATGGTAAGCAGCCTGGAAGAGGTCGAGGCCCTGCGAGCACAGGTCCAGCAGGCTCAGGCCACTCTCAGTGCGCAAAACACCCGGTACGCGCAACAGGTTGAAATCGGCATCATGGTTGAAGTACCTGCGGCCGCCGTGATGGCTGATGTCATTGCACCACATGTCGATTTCTTTAGCATTGGCACCAACGATCTCACTCAATATGTGATGGCAGCCGACCGCACCAACTCCGCCGTGGCTTACCTCGCTGATGCCCTCCATCCAGCGGTCTTGCGCTTCATCCGCATGGTTATCGACGCTGCCCATACGCATGGGAAATGGGTTGGCCTCTGTGGCGAACTGGCGGGAAATCCCCTGGCGGCAGTGGTTCTCCTTGGCCTGGGACTGGACGAGTTTAGCATGACCGCCAGCTTTGTCCCGCTCGTCAAACAACGTCTACGCCAGTTAGATACAGAGCAGGCTCGCGCCATCGCGCTTCACGCCCTCGGCCTGCCTAACGCCCAGGCGGTGCATGCCTACCTGGAATCTCGTGCGTAGATTTATGCTGCCAGCCCACTAGCAAACGGGGCGGAAGACATTGGATAAAGGGTGTGCATACATAATGGGCAAAAGCCCATTATGTATGCACACCCTTTATCCAATGAGCGCCGCAGGCGGGAAGACGCTTTTATGCCCCTACTTGGTAGCGGAGGGCAACACATTAATGACTGCCGAAGTTAGATCCTTAAAGGTGAAAGGCTTCTCAATCACACTGGCGTGGGGAGCAATCGACAAAGCCAGTTCAACTTCGGAGAGCGCAGCCGCAGTGCAAAAGATCAACGGGAGGCGTTGTGTGAGGGGATGCGCCTGTAAGCGGCGTAGCACATCTAAACCATCAACATCTGGCAGATGCAGATCAAGAATCAGTACATCGACCGGCAAAATGGGAGGCTGCAAGGAAGTGGCTTGAGAAGAGATCTCTGTTGGGGGGAGTAACGCTTGCAGACATTCGAGAGCATGGTCATAGATCGTCACCTGATGACCTGCATATTGCAGCATGGTTGCACACAGGCGTGCTATGCGTACATTATCTTCCAGCAAACCTACTTGGGCCATAACACCGCAACTTTCACCGAAACTCCGTTCTGGAGGCCCATCTCCGTTCACGGGATGGCAGGAACGCGCCTAGAGGTGAGACGCTGTCGTCTATACAGCTCACACGCCTCTTACCTCAAGGGGCAAAAGCGTCTGGCTGCTTGCTCTGATATTCTCTCTTGATTGTAAATTCAAATGCGCTTTCTGTCAAGAAAACCCGCTTCCCCTCGCAAAGCCTTATCAGGCTCCCCTATCAGTAGCAGGTCCTCCACTCTCGACGCTCACATCAATATGCTGTACAATCTTAGTCGATAGACCACTCTTATCTCAGAGAGAAGAAGTACGCATGAGCGATAATGAAGTAGTCAAAAAGTACCCCATCAGTGCCGTACGCTATGGCATGGGCAAAGAAATACAGCTCTATAAGGATGAACTGGTCGTTACCTCGCTAGAGGAAGGCCATGAAATACGCCTACCCCTGGAGGAGCTCAAGCGCCTGATTCTGACGCCCGGTGATCCAACCCCTTCCAAGCTGGTTCTTATGGCCGATCTGACGGATGGAGAGACCATTATTTTAGCGGAGGGTATGAGTAATGCCAAGGATTTTCGCGCATTCCTCCCTCATCTGCAAGAGCTACATCCCGACCTGGAGCTAGATCCACCTGACATGGGTGAGCAGTTGCGCCAGGCCCTCAATACCAAGCGTGCCTGGTCACTCACCTGCTATGGCTCGATTGTCCTGATCTGCGTCCTCCTCTATCTCCTCTATCTCGCCGTTGCCTTCCTGGGCACACATCATCCGTAGAGGGCTCAACGCCCTCTCACATCTCATCTTCTTTGCTGGATGATATACTTAATCCTTCTGTGTCGCCCCGCTCTCGCGCTCCGATTCCCTGCTCCGCAAACCACGCCTTCGTCCACGTTGAAGGAGCCAGTAGAGCAGGCCAAAGAACGCAATTACGATTACAAATGGGAGCAACCGATCAGCCGAGAAGCCTGTGCTTGTACCAGGATACTGATAAAGGGCATCGCGACCAGCGACATATAAACGAGCATAGTCGCTAGCTCCCAGGATCATAGTATAGGCAGGGATCTTCCGGGGCCAGCCGCTGGCAATGCTGCGCCAGCTTTGCCCCTCGTCATCGCTGCGTAGCGGCCCGATACTGCTACCAACATAGACCGGGACCGTATTCGTTTGCTGGCGAAAATCAACCAGGATACTGTAAATCTGTAGCCCTGGCAGAGGCGATTTTCCACTTATCCAATGCAGGCCATTATCTTGTGAGAGAAAGGTTCCCTTCGAGGTTCCCAGGTAGATCAATCCCTGGCGTCCCCCGCCAACGGAGGCGGGCATGACTACATTTAGCTCGGTCGTCGCTGGTAGGCTCGTCGACACCGCCTGCCAGTTCTCGCCCCGGTCATCGGAGCGATAGAGGCCCTCAGCACTCACGGCCCAGAGTCGATGCGTCGCAGGATCATACACCAGTTGCTTGATCGCCACGTGACCTGGCAGGCCCGAGTTCGCCTGCTTCCAGGTAGTGCCATTATCGCTACTTATGAAGACTCCCTGGTCAACTGTGCCAGCATAGAGATGATTAGAGTGTACCTCGTCGACAGCGATGGTAGTATAACTGGTCGAGGGCAGGTGTGTTGATGCATTCACAAGCGTCTGCCACTGTTGCGTAGGTGCCGAGCTAACAAAGAGGCCATGCTCTGTTGCCGCGTACAATTTCTTCCCCGCGCTGTCAAAGGTAAGCGCCTGAATTGCGCTTCTCTGGAGCACTTCCGGGCTGGTGCTGCTCCACTTATTACCACCATCGGTACTATAAAATATCTGCCCCTGGCTATTGCCAGCATACAGGGTATTAGGGTCGTCTGGTTGCGCCACCAGTGCCCGTATCTCAGGCTGGCGCAGGCTGCTCTGCTGCCAGTCGCCTCCTCCCAGAGCGCCCGCGCCAGAGCCACAGGCCGCAAGCAGGGAGAGCAAGACGACGCTCCCTATCACACAAGCAGCTAACCGGCGCCAAAATAAAAAAACACGCTCAGAACGTGATCGTTGTGCCTGCACGAATTTTCTCCCTCAAAACATGATGCAACTATAACATACAGTGCTCAGGGAAGAAAGGCAAGCTTCTTGCCCCTTTCGCGCCTGCGACGCTCAGGAGTAGGGCGTGTTGGTGTGCGGTGCGAGCGAATGCTCGCACCGCACACCAACACGCCCTACTCCTGGTGAGTATACCAGCCGAGAAGGCCATATATGATTCCAGGCTAGCGCGCCCGCCGAATGACCCGTTGCATGTATACGACGGTCTCCTGGACTTCATAGCCCTTGGGGAGCTTCGTCGTTTTCTCGTTCTGGGGCATCAACACATCTTTAATATTCTTTACTGAGGGTAAAGTACTCGCAACCATGCGGGGCGAAGGCGCCAGGCGTGCCAGAAGATTACGGCGCAACAACTCAATACCTACACCAAGCGCGATAGCCCCCACACCAGCAGCAACACTTTTAGAGACCTGCGGATTATATAATACCGCGGGCAGACTCACCTGATGTGTTGTGACCATACTTCTGGATGTTTCTACCAGCTCATTCCCACACTGACGACAAAATGTATCCTCAGTCATGCTGTCAACACGACACTTGGGACAATACATCGATTTTCCTCCTCATGAGGTCTAAAAATGAAGCCGCTCTCATCTGACACTAAAAACTATGAAAAAGCGAAAGCGCATGAAGTGCCCTCTACTCTTTTCGTAGAAGACAAGAAAGGCAGGGAGCAAGCAAACAATGATTCCTTTCGCAGATACAGCTAAAAGCACACTCGGCCAGCGATTATCTCTTCCTGCCAGGAGAGGAACCCTTCTGCTCTATTATACAATCTTCACACCTTTACACCTACAAAAGTAACGATTGTAGGACCCCCCACTACAATCCCTCCAGTTCCACACGCATCAAAGATGATTTTCGACGCAAGAGCACAGCTTCCGGCGGGCAGGTAGGCTCGCGGCAGAAGTATAGCGGCATACAGAGCGCCCGACGCTGCTAAAGCACGCGTCTACATATGGACCATATGTAGACGCGTGCTTTAGCAGCGTCGGGCTACGCACAACTCAATGCTACTGCAAGAGCTTTTTAGCCCCTGCCTGGTGAGAACAGGTTAAATTCGCGACTGCGATAACGCATCATCGGATTATTGAGCGCCTGATCAACCGTGTGGCAAGCGGTAATCAGTGAGAGGTGGGTAAAGGCTTGCGGATAATTTCCCAGCGCCTCGCCCGTGGGGCCAATCTCTTCTGCGTACAATCCCAGATGATTGGCATAGGTAAACACATTCTCCAGGATCAGGCGCGCCTCTTCCAACTGGCCCGCGTTTGCCAGCGCCTCAGCCAGCCAGAAGCTACAGGGGCTAAACACACCCTCTTGACTGCGCAAGCCGTCATCAGCAGCCTGCTCGGGATGATAGCGATACACGAGAGAGTCACGGCTCAATTCGCGTTTGATACACTCCATCGTGCTTAACATACGCGGATCGGTCGCTCCCAGAAACTTAGTAATCGAGATGAGCAGGACACTGGCATCCACAGCCTCGCTCCCATAGTACTGTACAAAGCTCTCTTTCTTGTCGCTCCAGCCTTTGCGCATAATCTCTTCATAGATGATGCCGCTCGTACGTAACCATTCATCGAGAGGAGCATACCAACCGCGATGGCGCGTCAGGCGAATAGCACGGTCAAAGGCCACCCAGCTCATCAGGCGCGAATGGACAAAGGGCTTGGGGCCACCTCGCACCTCCCAGATCCCCTCATCAGGCTCATGCCAGTGCAGAGTCAACCAGCCAAGCAGGCGACGCAAGTTCTGCCAGAGATCATAGGAAATGTCCTCGTAGCGATTATAGATGTAGATAGCGTCCATCAGCTCGCCATAGATGTCAAGCTGCTTCTGGTTGTACGCACCATTGCCGATACGCACGGGACGGCTCCCCAGGTATCCTTCCAGGTGGTCAAGAGTATGTTCAGAGAGGTCATGACTGCCATCAATGCCGTATATAGGTTGAAGTCCACCATCCTCCTCTATCTCATGACAACGAGCGTTCAGCCATCCCATAAAGGCCTCTGCCTCCTGGGAGAAGCCCAATAGAAGCAGGCTATAAAGCGTAAACGCCGCGTCGCGCAACCAGGTAAAACGGTAATCCCAATTGCGTGCGCCACAAATCGTCTCGGGCAGGCTGGTGGTGGGCGCGGCGACAATGGCCCCCGTTGGCGCATAGGTCAGGAGTTTGAGCACAAGCGCTGAACGCTGTACCATCTCGCGCCAGCGCCCCAGGTACTGACACTGTGACAACCAGTTCTGCCAGTACGCGCGTGTCTTCAAAAACGCATCTTCGTAATACTGGGGGTAGTAGTGAATAACCAGCTCCCCCTCGGTCACACACTCCATGGAGAAGTAGGCCGATTCGCCTTCCTGGAGTGTAAACGAGGCATGAACGCCACCATAATCATCCGCCTCAAGGGGCATACTCGCGTCAAGTGCCAGGGCCAGTTCACTGCTCTGAAACAACGCTCCGCTTTCAGAGAGCTGCAACTCGTGAGCCTCGCGCGCGTAATTGAAGGCTGGTCGGCACTCCATGCAAAAGGCCAGCGAACCGCGCACAACCTTTACTATACGGATGATCTGGTGCTGATACCCAAGGCGTTGAGCGGGATACACTGGCATAAAATCCGTAATTTGGCCGACGCCATCGTTTGTGAGGAAACGCGTAATCAGGATATTTGTCTCTGGCCAATAGAGCTGCCGATGGCCCGCAATAATGGATTCTGGCGGTGCTATACGAAAGAAGCCGCCCTTATTGACATCAAGCAACCGCCCAAAGACACTTGGCGAATCGAAGCGAGGCAGGCAACACCAATCGATCGAGCCATTTTTACCAATAAGAGCCACAGTATGCAGATCCCCAATCATGCCATAATCTTCGATAGGCAGATAGCTCTTTGAGGTCAGACATGTCTCTTGCAAATGATCCTTAGCCATCACACCCCCCCAAATGGGTCATACTAAACGCGTTTCAATTTATCGCTCTAATCTTCTTCTATCATAGTACTCAGGCAAACGAATAGGCTGTAGTGGGCTGCCATGCTTACATCATAGACGCCCCACACTCACATTCGACGCAAAAATTACCCTCATTTGAGTTTATAGTAAACGATTGCCCGTCAATAGATTAGACCAGTACAATGAGGAGAGGCGACGGCGATAAGAAGCGTTCTCGTCTTGCTTCAATTGCCTCATTAAAGAGAAACCTCTTTCGGCCGATTACCTCAGGTGACGATACTAACTTGAGGCTAAACCGTTTAAGTATTGAGGACTGGACTCAATAATTTGCACATACTGATATTAACCAAGTAAAGAAGGACTCTATTTCGATGAAATGGTATCCCTATGGTCATGATTTCGGCAACGCAGAGATAGGTGGAGTGACCGTTATTAACGGAAAAATCCAATCACTTAGCCTTCCTACCGCATTCTCCAAGGTTGATACAACCGCGATGCGCAACCTTGGTATTAAACTCGATCAATCCAACGTCCATATCATTCAATTCTATGAAGAGGAAAGCGCCTACGCGCTGGGCGACCTCGCGCTCGAACAATCAATTGACGTCTATCATGGACGCGGCGATATCCAGCGCTACTCCGGAAAATATAGCCTGCGTGGCCTGCTGACCATCGCGGCAACGCTGATTCCAGATACCGAATTCGGTATCTACGTTGTCACGGGCCTGCCCGCCGAAACCTATATCAAAAACTCGGCTCTGCGCAGCGCCATTAAAGCCGCCCTTGACGGCACCTACATATTTACCCTCAATGGCAGCCAGACGATGCGCCGGGTCACCGTCGAAGTCGCAACCGTGGTTATGGAGGGTGCAGGCGCCCTTATTGCCTATGGCGACAAAGGAAGCAATCGTACAGAGAGCGCCGTTATCGACATCGGCGGTCGCACAACCGATCTCTACGTCGCTCGTGGCCAGGTGCCTGTCACCGAGTACTGCAAAGGTAAACCCCTGGGAGTCGAGCGCGCCACGCAGATGGTCATGGATGCCTTTGAAAACAAATATGATCGCCCGCTCTCGCTGCTTGAAGCGCGTGAACTCATGCATGCCTACGCCGCACAGGGAGAGAAGCCCTATCCAGAGGTGTCCTCGTATGGCACAGCCATCAGCAAATTTGAGCTTGAGCGCCTGGTCAAAGAAGGGGTGTCGCAGGTTGGGAGCGAAATCGCTTCCTTCGTCGCCGCGGCCTGGGGCCAGAGCGACCGCGATGCCGTCGCCGCCAGCTTCAAACCAGTACTCAATATCGGCGGAGGCGTGTACTACTTCTATAGCTTCTTGAAGCAGCGCATTCCACACCTCTCGCGCCCTGAGGATCCTGTCCACGCGAACCCACTCGGCTACTGCAATCTTGCTGGCCGCCTGCTGATGCGCAAAACGCAAGCCAGCCCAAGCAGCAGCGCGGTCTAGAGGAAAGTAAGGATAGCTCACAAACGCACTTAGGGAGAGAGGGTTTTTGCTATGACACAGAATTCGTCAGACAAGTTTATTCACTTCACAGTGAGCCTGCTCAAGGATTCGACTGCATTAGAGGCACTGAGGCAGGATGCCTTAAAACATCATATGATTGACCAGCCAGGTCAATTGATCGCCTTGCGTCTGACTGAATATTACGAGATGATGAACAAAGGCATCGTTCAACCGGTAGTTCGTGTTCCAGCCATCGCGCTTCCCGCGGAGGTTGAGAATAGCCCTGCCCGGGAAGTGGCGCCCCAGACCACACCCACAGCACCGCGTGCCACGCCGCCAGCACCAGCATCGCCTGCGATATTCACACCAGCATCGAACCCTACGTCCATGCCTGGGGCTGGGACAGCGCCACGCTATCCACAGCAGATGCCCACCAACGGCTCCTTCGCCTCACAAAACCAGGTCACCGGTAGAATGCGTGCCCTGCAACAGGGAGGCGAAAACATTATCGCGGCTTCGCCTAACGTAGAACAAAATGCTGATGAGGCCGCCGATTACTGGAGCACTCTCTAAGCTCATAGGTGGTGTGGTGCACATTGACAGCCGCAGCCTGTTAATGTGCACTCCTCACCAGGCGAGCGCCACAGGCACGAGAAGTCAAACACAAAACCACTCGCTGCATCGTCTACATATATTGCTGCAACTTTTCCAGCAATAAGCTCAACTCAAATGGCTTGACGAGAAAATCATCCGCCCCCGCCTCCTGGGCGATATGTTGCGTTTCTCTATTGGCCGAAAAGAGGATAACCGGAATATGCCTGGTTGCTGGTTGGCTCTTGAAATGTTTACACAACTCACTTCCATCCATGCCCGACATTCTAACGTCTAGTAGCAGAACGCCCACCCCTGCATCCAGGTGCTTCTCAACCTCCGCACCATTGCGCACCGTCTCCACGATATACCCCTCGTCCTCCAGGATCATAGTCATCGCTTCAAGAATAAACCGATCATCATCTGCAATGACAATTCGTTTCGGCTCAATCATGCTGAGGCTCCTTCTCCGTAGAAAAATCGCTCGCTTGCTCCTGCTCTCTTACCAAGGGCAAGCTGAAATAGAATGTTGGTCCCTGCTCAGGCTCGCTCTCCAGCCACATATGCCCCCATGGCGCTTAATGATTTCAGCGAAGATATATAACCCCAGCCCGATACCAGGAATCGTACTTCTTCAAGAGATCTATAGATTTCTGGTCACCGGCTTTTTGAAATCTGTTTTGCAACACCTGACCAAATACCTTCAGGTTGGTCACTGGTGTTCGTAACTCATGCCTCACAATGCCCATGAACTCATCTTACGTCCAGACAATGGCATTCGTTAAGATATCCCACTCAAATATACCTATATGTGCCGCATGTTGCATGAGATCCAGACACTTTTATTCCGTTGTAGCTCTTGGGTCAAATTCTCGATCTCAGTTTTTGCCTGGCGCTCCCAGGTAAAGAGATGCTACGGTTCACCAGGCTTTTTGCGGGATGTTGCGTCACTTAGCAAGAATCGGAACATGCTTCTGGTAGAACCAACAAGGCTCTATCATGAGTAGATAATCAAGCAGGCATCTCCCTTTGCTGCTCTCCTACAAGGATACTCCTTGCTACCAACGTCGCTCACGTCCCTCGCTACGCTCAACCCCCCTGTCCATTCTATCCTGATACATCCATTTTATCCACTAATTCAGCCCTATAAGCTGTCAAATAAGCTGTGTATCACACAGCTTGCAGAGCGGGATGAATAAACATCAACAAAGTGGTTTGAGCCCAGTAATAATCCTGCCCCAGTTTGATGTCTCTAAGGCCACTCCTCTGATCCTTCACTCATAGGAAAAGACACAAAAAAGGTAGAGCCTACTCCTTCCTGTGAGTCAAACCAGATATGCCCCCCCATCAATTCGACAAGCTCATAGCAGAGGTAGAGGCCCAGTCCGGTCCCCGAGATCTCCCAGGCCAGGGCATTCTCCGCGCGCATAAAACGCCCAAAGATCCGCCCATGCTGGTGTTGCGGAATACCAATTCCTCGATCCTGCACCTTAATCTGGATCTGCCGATGCAGAAGATCCTCCTCGATAGAAATAAGAACTGGCCCCCCCTGGGGGCTATATTTGATCGCATTGTCAATAAGATTGGTCAGGATTTGTTCCAAGCGAGACTCATCAACGATTACTATCGCTCTTTCCCTTGCTGTGGAAACCTCGATGCTATGTTTCTCCGTGGTATGCTGGCAATACGAGGCAACCCGCCGCACGAGCGGAACGATGTTGGTCGAACAGCACTTCAAGACCAGCCGTCCTGCTTGCAGGCGCGTGACATCGAGTAAATCTCCGGTCAGCGTGGAGAGTCGCAAGGTTGCCTCTTTAATTGCTGTAACCACTTTCTGCTGCCGTTCTGAGAGCGGTGATGTCCCTTCTCGCGACGTCTGCCTCAGCAGTATATCCACATAGCCCGATAGGACCGTAAGAGGGGTTCGTAGTTCGTGTGCTGCAATGCCCACAAACTCGTCCTTGAGTTTCTCAGCCTCTTTGAGCACGGTGACATCCTCATACGTGACCAGCACGACTGGCTCGGAAGCAGGTATGCCCGCGCTCTGAGGGGGCGAGAAAGGTTCTGCATAGACCTGGATGGGAAGCGTCCTTTCATCAGGGAGAATCATCGTCTGAAAGTCGCGCACGGGCTCGCCAGTTCTGATTGCGCGCAAAGTGGCATAGTGTTCCACTGAGAGGGGACGTCCCTGAGCATTCAGGAGCGTAATGCCATTGGTGTTGAAAAACTCACCCAAGGGCTGCTGGAACATCCATGGTACGCCCCACACCTGATAGGCAGCACGATTGGCAAAGAGCATGCGGGCATCAGCACCCGCGACCAGAAAAACGACACATGGCAAACTATCAAGTATCTGATGAAAGAGCGTTTCTCGTCCAACAGTTTCCTCACAGTAGGCTCGCTCCATTTGCTCTCGTGTGTGACGCTCGGTAATATCGCGATTTACCTCCAAAATGGCCAGGGGCTCTCCCTGGTTATCGCGTATTAATGCTTGGCGGCTCTCAACCAGGACCTTAGACCCATCATGACACGTATGGGTCAGTTCTCCTTCCCACTGTCCTTGTTGCTCGAGTATGGTACCAGTGACGGCACGACTCTGAGGGTAGCGTGTCTCGAGCAAAGTATGGGAGATTCTCCCTAAGGCTTCTTGTTCACTCCAACCATAGAGTCGCTCGGCTCCATGATTCCAGAAGATAATCCGGTTCATGGGGTCACTCATGAGGATTGCATCGACAGCAAGGTTCATCAGATCCGTCAAGAGGCTGAGGCGCTGTGCTTGTACCGCATATTTGCGTTCGGTTACCCGTTGTGCGGTCACATCACGAATGGCTCCCAGAATATGAAGCTCTCCATCCAATAGGAGCGGACGCAGGCTGACATCAACCGGAAATTCCGCGCCATTTTTACGCTGGCCACAGAGTTCCAATCCAGCACCCATGGAACGAGCATACGGAGCGGCGAAATACTGCTGTTGATGACGGAGATAAGCTTCACGAATGCGCGGTGGGAGGAGTATTTCAAGCGGCGCGCCAAAGAGCTCTTTCTCTGCATACCCGAAGAGCGCGGCCGTTTGCTCATTGAACATAACAATCGTTCCGGACTGATTAACCAACAAGAGTGCATCCGGTGAAATATCTAAAAATGAGCGGAGATGCGTGGGCGAGATCTGCCGGAATGAAGATGAGGCAGATGCATGCTGGTCAAAAAAATCACCGCTATGAGCCATAGGTCTTGCTCCTATTCCACAAGCCACATAGTGTTGGAGAGGCGGGAGGCGGCCCATCTGATCGTGTACCTGATCAAGGTGAGATATCAGCCCCCTGGCACAGTTCCATCTCATGCATAATGTGCATTGATCCTATTATGTCGTATGTACAAAGAAACATCCTTTCTATTTTATTCTATTAAGGAAGCAATATGAGATTAATCCGTTTTGATGGAAACTGTGAAGCGGGAGATCAAGAGATTACCTTTTCAATTGGTATTTTTCTTCTTGTGCAGGAATAGAAACTTGCCTCTCGTCCCCGTTTTTTTACAGGACAGGAGTTATCGCAGGAAACGCTCCTGTGCCTCATCCCCCAAGGACGTGTGCTCATCGCGCGACACGTCCTCGCTCCCCAACCCGTGATCTTTGTCATGGTCAAATCTGGATGAATTTCACTTCCCCTCCTCTTCGGATGCGGGTACACTCCTGTGTAGGAATTGATGCAAGCAGCGAAATGGAGCAAGGCAAAGGAGGCGTGAAGCATGATCGATTATTTTCGCTCTCCTTCTTCCTGCCACTCGTTGTACATATCCTTGCGGGACTCACGACAGGAGTCAGAGGAAGCAGAACCAGAAATTGCCGTCGAACGATGAGAACCAGCCTGGTTCCGGCACGCTCGTGGTCCCTCTGGAGAAGATGGACCGAACATCGCTCCCGCTTGCAGGGGAAAGGCAGCCAAAACAATCAAGTTACAGAGATGAAGAGGAGGTTTTATGGTCGTTATGACTGCACGTATTCTACAGATCATCGTTGGTATTGCCGGGCTATGCACCCTGGTGCTTGGCCTGCTCATCTGGATCGCAAACATTGACCTCACTGACATCCATATGCTCTTCGGCCTGTTTGTCACCCTGGGGCTGCTGGTGATGAGCATCATCGCACTCACCGCCAGGGGACTGCGCATCTGGGGCATGGTCGGGATCGTCTACGCCATCATCCTGCTAATCTTTGGCGGGTTGCAATTCAACCTACTCGTCGGGAATCTGCACTGGCTGATCCAGGTGCTGCATCTGCTGGTCGGCATCGGCGCTATCGTGCTGACGGGCGCATTCGGCGCGCGCTACAGGACGCTCAAGCGCGGCGAGGCGAAGCCCGAGGCTGCATCTCAAGTGTCGCGGCTCTGAGTTTATGTTTGTTGAAAGGTCGTCACACGCCGCAGGAGGCCCGATACATGTATGCGCAGCATGCAAAGTACACAGAAGCACGAAAGGAAAAACGATGCAACATATTCTGGTGACCGGCGGGGCGGGAAGGCTGGGCCGCCTGGTGGTAAAGCACTTGAGCGCCGCAGGCTATCGAGTGCTTGGGATGAGTCGCCGGGCCAGCCCTGGAGAGGATTGGCCGGGCGCTGAGTGGAAGCAGGCTGATCTGGTAACCGGCGAGGGCCTCTCTCGCGCCGTCCAGGGCATAGATGTGGTGGTCCATACCGCCGGCCAAGGGACCTGGCAGGTCGATTTCGAAGGCACGCGCCGCCTGCTGGATGCTGCCCGCCAGGTGGGTGTCTCGCATGTGGTCTACATTTCGATTGTGGGCATTGATCGGGTCCCATATAACTATGGCAAAGTCAAGCTCGCCTGCGAAGATCTCATCGAGCACAGCGGTATCTCCTGGTCCATCCTGCGAGCGACCCAGTTTTATTACCTCATCGAGCTCGTGCTGCACACGCTAACCAGGCTTCCCCTGGTGGCGCTTGTGCCGGATGACCTGTTGCTGCAACCAGTGGCCGAGGAGGAAGTGGCCGGACGCCTCTATGAGATCGTCCAGGCTGGCCCCTCCGGTCGCCTGCCAGATATGGGTGGCCCGCAGGTCTACACCTCGGGAGAGCTGGCGCGGATCTGGCTCAAGCAGCATGGGATGCACCGTGTCATTATCCCGATCTTCCTGCCTGGCAAAACCGCCCGCGGCCTGCGCCAGGGTGGCAATACCTGCCCCCAACAGGCGACTGGTACAATCAGCTGGGAAGCATGGCTCCAGCACCACTAAGATCTTATTCCGAAACCCAACGTCACTGGCGTGACTAGCGCTTCGCGCTCAGGGTTTTCGGAGAAGAAGTAAGTCCGTATCCTGGAATTCTTGGAGACTTGTTTCTCTCTCGCAGCAGACTCAAGCTAGCTGAGAAACAAGCGAGGGTCGGGCTGACTGGGTGAGAGCCGGAATCAAAACGCGAGAAGAACTCTACGAGAGGAGGAAACAGATGCGTATATCCCGAGAGGGTCAGCTAGTAACGTTGATCAATGTCTTTGAGACGAAACCCGAGCTGCAACAGGAACTGATCGATGCGTGGGTGCGCTTCGTCGAGTCCGTCAAGGAAGAGCCAGGCCTGATTGGGACGGCACTGCATAGAAGCATAGACGGGACCCGCGTCGTCAACTATGCCCAGTGGAGATCGAAGGAGGACTTTGAAAGCTTTGTGAAGAAGTACCGCGAGCAAATGGAGGCCCATCGCCCGCTCGCCGAGCGGGTAGATCCACACCTCTACGAAGTCATCTCTCTCTTTGAGCACAGAGACAGTTGATTGCCTGAGCGGCAACCGCCGGGTGGCAAGAGCGTGTGTGCCCTTTCCTGCTCCCACACGTATCGAGTCGATGGAGGGTGGGCCGGGCAAAACGGCGGTGGTAAAATGGGAGCGGATGCCCAGTGACATCATTTGTGGCGCCGAAAAGAAGGGGTCCTGTTATGCGAGTACGAGACGAGAATCCGTGGCGAGCAAAGGGAAATATAAGCCAGGAGGAAGTAGAGACCAACGATGAAGTGATGAGGGAGAGTGGCGTTACCATCCCCATCTGGCGGCTCTACCAGCACTTCTGGCTGCTGATTTGTCTGTCCTTTCCTCTGATTTCTTTGGTACGCAAACCAGATGCCTGGCTTCGTCTCGCTGTGGGCGGCACGGCCCTGCTCTTTTTTGCGATCAGTTATACCTGGATCATGTGGCCGCATCCCGCGAGCCGGGGAGTGCGAACCCGTGGCCGATCCCATCTGTCGGTACTCCTGTTGGTTACGCTCGGCCTCCAGGTCACCGTGTTCAGCCTCCTTGATGATCCTGCCTGGCTCTGGCCCTTTCTGGGGGTGAGTGCCATGGCTGGAGTGGTGCTCCCCATGCGCCAGGCGGGGGTGGTCGTCGTACTCTTGACGCTCTTGCCGCTCCTCATCACTATTTTCACCCATAGAGACGTGGCAGGGATCAATTGGTGGTGGCTCATCGCGCTGATGCTGCTGGTGCGAGGACTGGGCCTGGATATGATTGGCGTATCCCGCCTGGGCAGCGCCCTTCGAGAACTGCATACGGCGCGCCGAGCACTTGCGCGCCTGAAAGTGGAGGAAGAGCGCCTGCGCCTGGCGCGGGATTTGCATGATCTGCTGGGACAAAGGCTCTCGGTGATCACCCTGAAGAGTGAACTAGCCCGTGGCCTGATCATGGAAGATCCCGCCCGCTGTGCCCAGGAACTCGCTGAGATTGAACAGGTCGGGCGGATGACGCTGCGCGAAGTTCGCAAGACCGTCGCGGGCTACCGGCAACCGCGACTTGTGAGCGAATTAGACGGGGCACAACAACTGCTCGAAGCAGCGGGGATCGAGTATTCCGTCGAGCAGCTTCATGGAGAGCTTCCCCAGCCACTCGATGCGGTCCTGGCGTGGACGGTGAGGGAAGGGGTCACCAACGTCATCCGTCACAGCCGGGCACGACACTGTCTGCTGCGGTTCACGCGGGTTCAGGGGTGGATTGGGGCGGAGATGCTCAATGATAGGGAAGGGACAGCAGATGCTGACATGCAACGCATCGGCCAGGGGAGTGGGCTACTTGGCCTGCGGGAACGGGTGAGTAGACTGGGAGGAACGATGGAAGCTGGCCCACTTCTGCTGGAAGGCAAGCCACATTTTCGCTTACATGTGGAACTACCGATGCAGCCCCAGGTGGAAGTGACAGCGATACCGGAGGAACGATCATGATCCGTGTGTTATTGGCAGAAGATCAGGCGATGGTGCGCGGGGCACTGGCAGCGTTACTGAGTCGAGAACCAGATATTGAGGTCGTCGCGGAAGTGGCGCGGGGGGATACGGTCGTCGAAGCAGCTCTGACGGCTCTCCCAGATGTAGCGCTGCTGGATATTGAAATGCCTGAAAAAAACGGACTCGAAGCTTCCCACGCGTTGCGCACGGCGTTGCCATCCTGCCGCGTAGTGATCCTGACTACCTTTGGGCGTAGCGGCTATCTGCGCCGGGCGATGGAGAGCGGGGCAGTCGGATTTCTGCTCAAAGATGCCCCAGCCTCCGAACTCGCTTCCGCCCTGCGGCGGGTGATGCAGGGGGAACGAGTCGTTGATCCCGAACTGGCCTTGCTGGCGCTTTCGGAGGGAAACAATCCCTTGACCCGTCGAGAGCGGGAGGTGCTCGCCGCTGCCCTTCCTGGCCTCAGTCATGCAGAGATCGCTGCACGCCTTTCTTTATCCGAAGGAACGGTGCGCAATCACCTTTCCGCAGCCATGCAGAAATTGGGAGCACACAATCGGATGGAGGCTGCATGCCTGGCCGAACAAAAGGGATGGTTGTGATCACGCTGTTCTTCTGCTCTCGCTCTTCTGAACGGGACCCGATAGGACCAAAAGAACAACATCGGTGGCATATTCCAGAAAGGTGAACGGCGTTCCTGTCCGTTCGTTGAAGCGTTGCTGACAAGTTGAGCAGCGGAACGTCCGATAACCGAGCGCTGTCTTCTGCTTTTGTTCTTCTGTGGTAGCTGAGTCGCAGTGGGAGCAGTTCATACATCACTCCTCATCAGATGGGTTATTGTTCTCAGCATACCTCTCCAGCGATTTCCAGATCAAGTTTTCTTCTGAACTCTGACACTACCGGTTTGTGGTCCAAAGAAACGGGTCACACACGAGAGGAATTCCACCCACCGTGCTTCAGCGCTTCGCGTGCTCCATTCCAGGGCTTTTTCCGCTACCTTATACTGGAGGGAGAAACGGAAATGAGGAGGTAAACATGCGTTCACGTTTTTCATCCATAATGGAAACAACAGCATCAAACAATAGTGCCTGGTGGTTTGTCATGATCACAGGGATTGCAGCGATTGTTGTGGGATTGTTGCTTCTTATCTCGCCAGGAACGACGCTTCTTGTGCTCGTACAACTCTTAGGAGTCTATTGGTTGGTAACTGGTGTTCTTGCTTTTGCCAACCTCTGCATTGATAGAACGTTGTGGGGGTGGAAGCTTGTCTCTGGTGTTTTAGGCGTTGTTGCAGGTCTGCTCGTCTTACGGAATCCATTATTGAGCGCGATCTTCGTGCCAAAATTGCTGGTGATCTTTCTGGCAATAGATGCGTTTGTTATGGGGGTGACACAGAACATTCATGCGTTCAGAGGTGGCGGTTCCAGCCTCGCTATCCTGGGCATCATGAATGCCATCTTTGCCATCATTTTGCTGTTGAACCCCCTCATTGGCGTTTTTCTTCTGCCGATTGTTCTGGGTATTATTGCGGTGATTGGCGGAGGTCTTGCAGCTATTCGAGCCTTTGCTTCGCGTCCGCGACAGACACCGCTACAACCGCCCGGGGCACAGCCTGTGTAAGGCACGCACATTTGAGGATAGCGACCCTGAACTGACCCAAACCCGATGTGCAACTGTTTGGTATAAGATGTTTCTCAGGAGGAGGACCATACTCTCGATGCGAAAGGGATGACTTTTTTAGAGAAAACCCTCATACACATGCGTATGAGGGTCGTATGTGAGCCAGGATACTTACTACTGAGCAAACTTCGCCGCTAGCTCGCGAGCACTCGGCTCAACCAGGATCGAGCCATCAGGGAAGATAATGGTTGGGACAGTACGCTTACCGCCGTTGACCTTGACCACAAATTCTGCGGCCTGCTCATCCTCTTCAATGTTTATATCCTCATAGGCGATGCTATGCGAATCAAACCAGCGTTTCGCCATACGGCAATCACCACACCAGGTAGTGCTGTACATCTTAATGGTTGTATTAGAGGTTGTTGTATCCGACACTGATAGCTCCTTAGTGAGAAAGTAATTTATCGACGAGGTTTTGGGTCTCGCTTCTAAAAACAAGCCTTGGCGCTGATCTATTCCCATTATAGCGCCTCGAACTCAACTATTAGCATAATGGAAATCTTCTCCTGGCGCAACCAGGACTCTTCTCGCCTGCGGCGCTCACAGAGTAAAGATATGAGCATGAAAAACCGGGCAATGCCCGGTTTTTCATGCTCATATCTTCCTATGAAGGGGTGTTGTATAAATTGAGGCCAAAAACACAAAGAGCGTTGACAACACAAGGTCTCTTGTTGTCAACGCTCTTGTCGATACCTGCCAAAGAAGTACTCCCTCAATTTTGCTGAGCCACGCTGGCCTGCTCCTGCTCCCCGTGCCGCTCGCCCTCTTGCTCGTGCTCAGGTCCGATCACAGACCGCTCTCACTCACACCACAAGGACTCACCACACTTCGCGAAGAAACAGAATGGGAAACAAGCCGTACGATCATTAGTACTGCTCCGCTCCACCTGTTACCAGGCGTCCACGCGCAGCCTATCCACCAGGTCTTCTTCCTGGGATCTTGACTCTTCCAAGAGAGTGGGAAAAGTTATCTTCGGGTCGGCTTCGCGCTTAGATGCTTTCAGCGCTTATCCCTTCTTGACGTAGCTACCCAGCTCTGGAGGAGGCCCCCCAACTGGCGCACTAGCGGTCAAGCCATCTCGGTCCTCTCGTACTGAAGATGACTCCCCTCACTTTTCCGACGCCCACGACGGATAGAGACCGAACTGTCTCGCGACGTTCTGAACCCAGCTCGCGTGCCGCTTTCATGGGCGAACAGCCCAACCCTTGGGACCTACTCCAGCCCCAGGATGCGACGAGCCGACATCGAGGTGCCAAACCTTGCCGTCGATGTGAACTCTTGGGCAAGATAAGCCTGTTATCCCCGGGGTAGCTTTTATCCGTTGAGCCACACTCCTTCCACACGGGAATGTGGGATCACTAAGCCCGACTTTCGTCCCTGCTCGGCTTGTCTGCCTTACAGTCAAGCTCCCTTGTGCCTTTACACTCTACAGAGGGTGATGTCCATCCACCCTGAGGGAACCTTTGGGCGCCTCCGTTACTCTTTGGGAGGCGACCGCCCCAGTCAAACTACCCATCTGGCCCTGTTCACGTCCCGGATCACGGTGACGTGTGAGACACAAACCATGGTGAGAGTGGTATTTCACTGCTGCCTCCCTCACCCCCACAAGGATGAGTTCTTAAGCTCCCACCTATGCTACGCACACCATACTTCGTTTCCAGGCCAAACTGTAGTAAAGCTCCACGGGGTCTTTTTGTCCTGTCGTGGGTAACCCGTATCTTCACGGGTACTTCAATTTCGCCGAGTCCTCTGTCGAGACAGCGCTCAAGTCGTTACTCCTTTCGTGCGGGTCGGAACTTACCCGACAAGGAATTTCGCTACCTTAGGACCGTTATAGTTACGGCCGCCGTTCACCGGGGCTTAGATTCGTGGCTACGCACACCACTCCTCGTAACCTTCCGGCACTGGGCAGGAGTCAGCCCCTATACTTCCGCTTTCGCGTTCGCAGAGACCTGTGTTTTTGGTAAACAGTCGCTTGAGCCGATTTCTTGCAACCTTCTCACCACCGCTCCGAAGAGCGACAGCTACGCAGGCACCCCTTCTTCCAAAGGTACGGGGTTAATTTGCCGAGTTCCTTAACAGAGGGTCGCTCGATCACCTGGGGAGATTTCCCCCTGCCTACCAGTGTCGGTTTGCGGTACGGGCGGAACAGTTTCTGGCGAGAGGCTTTTCTTGACGGCCTGGGGACCAATGACTTCCGCACCCTCGCGGGCGCTCGGCCTCAGTGTTACGCATAATGCAACCGGGATTTTCCTCGGTCACGCGCTTCAACAGAGGCACCGATCCTGTCCATTCGATCGGCTCACCTTCCCTACCGCGTCCCCCATTGCTCATAACGAAACGTTCCGGTGCAGGATTCTCTGACCTGCTTTCCATCGCCTACGGCATGACGCCCTCGGCTTAGGGCCCGACTCACCCTGGGACGATTGACGTTGCCCAGGAACCCTCAGGCATTCGGTGTGTCTGGTTCTCGCAGACATTACGCTACTCATTCCGGCATTCTCACTTCTCTTACCTCCACCAGTCCTTGCGGTCTGGCTTCTCAGGCGTCGAGAACGCTCCCCTACCAATACAGCGAAAAGCTGTATTCCACGGCTTCGGTACGATGCTTAAGCCTCGATACGTTGTCGGTGCCATTGCACTCGACCAGTGAGCTATTACGCACTCTTTAAATGATGGCTGCTTCTAAGCCAACATCCTGGCTGTTTGGGCGCATTGACCCCCTTTGACACTGAGCATCGATTTGGAGACCTTAGCCGATGGTCTGGGCTGTTTCCCTTTTGACGACGAAGCTTAGCCCCCGCCGTCTCACTCGCGATAAACACGTAGTGGCATTCGGAGTTTGAGTAGGGTTGGTAACCCGCACAGGGCCCCTAGCCTATCCAGTGCTCTACCTCCACCACGCTCTTGGTCGCGGCTGTACCTCAATACATTTCGGGGAGAACCAGCTATCTCCGTGTTCGATTAGCATTTCACCCCTACCCACAAGTCATCCCCCAGTTTTGCAACACTGGTGGGTTCGAGCCTCGACGGACTGTTACATCCGCTTCACTCTGCTCATGGGTAGCTCACACGGTTTCGGGTCGCATCGCCGCTACATACACGCCTGTTTGAGACTCGGTTGCCCTCTGGCTCCCCAGCTTTAGCGCTGGTTAACCTGCAACGTGCGATGCACTCGCCGGATCATTCTACAAAAGGCACGCCATCAGCCCTTGGTTCCTCATGGAACAGTGGCCTCTGACTGCTTGTGAGTACGTGGTTTCAGGGACTCTTTCATCCCCCTCTCGGGGTACTTTTCACCTTTCCCTCACGGTACTTGTTCGCTATCGGTCGCTGAAGTTCTTTAGCCTTGGAGGGTGGTCCCCCCAGCTTCCCACAAGATTGCACGTGTCTCGTGGTACTCAGGATCCTCCCCACACCCTTCTCCTCGTCCTCTACGGGACTCTCACCCCCTCTGGTGGCACGTTCCAATGCCTTCGAGTAAGGAAAAGTGTGCTGATGGAAGTCCTACAACCCCGCCTATTCACGAGGAATAGATGGTTTGGGCTCTTCCCGGTTCGCTCGCCACTACTACGGGAATCTCGGTTGATTTCTCTTACGCAGGCTACTGAGATGTTTCAGTTCACCCACGATCCTCCATATCGCCTATGTGTTCAGCGATAGGTCTCCAGACATAACTCTGGAGGGGTTGCCCCATTCGGAATCTCAGGGCTCATCGCTTGGATGCAGCTCCCCCTGAATGTTTCGCCGGTCTCCGCGTCCTTCATCGGTCTTCAGCGCCAAGGCATCCACCTCGTACTCTGTTTCGCTTGTTCTGCCTTGTCTGCTTCTTGCTTGTTAGTTACCCTTGTTGTATGGGATCTCGGTCTTCTCTCTTCACTGTCACGAGCGTTGAAATGACTCACGTCACGGTTGAACACTTGCATGCCAACGTGCTCGCTCAGCAAAATTGAAGGATACTTCTTTGGTTGTTCAGGTACAATGCGGGCTTCGGAACTGGAAAAAACCAGCGGCCGAACCGCTCAAGAGTGGAAGCAGGGTATCAACGGACAGGTCGTTCCTGTTCGACCTGAGAGTGCACTCTCACGAGGAGAGTGATGACTCCCTAGAAAGGAGGTGATCCAGCCGCACCTTCCGGTACAGCTACCTTGTTACGACTTCACCCCAATCACCGACCCCACCCTCGACGCCTGCCTCTCCGAAGAGTTAGCCTGGCGGCTTCAGGTGTTGCCGACTTTCGTGGTGTGACGGGCGGTGTGTACAAGACCCGGGAACGTATTCACCGTAGTGTGCTGACCTACGGTTACTAGCAACTCCACCTTCATGCAGGCGAGTTTCAGCCTGCAATCTGAACTGAGACCAGGTTTTTGAGCTTGGCTCCCCCTCGCGGGTTGGCATCCCTTTGTTTCTGGCCATTGTAGCGTGTGTGTCGCCCAAGTCGTAAGGGCCGTGCTGACTTGACGTCATCCCCGCCTTCCTCCCGTGAGGGCAGTTCCGCCTAGAAGTTGTAATAGGCAGTAGGGGTTGCGCTCGTTGCGGGACTTAACCCAACATCTCACGACACGAGCTGACGACAGCCATGCAGCACCTGTGCAAACGCCCCGAAGGGACAGCGCATTACCGCTGGTGCATCTGCATGTCAAGACTTGGTAAGGTTCTTCGCGTTGCATCGAATTAAACCACACGCTCCGCTGCTTGTGCGGGTCCCCGTCAATTCCTTTGAGTTTTAATCTTGCGACCGTACTCCCCAGGCGGACCACTTATTGCGTTTGCGACGGCACGGAAGGGGTCGATACCTCCCACACCTAGTGGTCATCGTTTACGGCTAGGACTACCAGGGTATCTAATCCTGTTCGCTCCCCTAGCTTTCGCACCTGAGCGTCAGATGCTTCCCAGGACACTGCCTTCGCCATTGGTGTTCCTCCGGATCTCTACGCATTTCACCACTCCACCCGGAATTCCGTGTCCCTCTGAAGCCCTCAAGTCTCGCCGTTTCCAAAGACCTTTCCCAGTTGAGCCGGGAACTGTCACTCCAGACGTACGAAACCGCCTGCGTGCGCTTTACGCCCAGTAACTCCGGACAACGCTCGCCCCCTACGTATTACCGCGGCTGCTGGCACGTAGTTAGCCGGGGCTTGTTCCTTGGGTACCGTCCGTTCTCGTCCCCAAGAAAAGCAGTTTACACTCCGAAAAGCGTCCTCCTGCACGCGGCGTTGCTCGTTCAGGGTTGCCCCCATTGACGAAAATTCCTCACTGCTGCCCCCCGTAGGAGTCTGGGCCGTTCTCAATCCCAGTGTGGCTGACCATCCTCTCAGACCAGCTACCGATCGTGGCCTTGGTGAGCTCTTACCTCACCAACAAGCTAATCGGCCACAGGCCCATCCCAAGGCGCCCTTGCGAGCTTTGTTCCCGGAGGAACGTATGCGGTATTGTCGGCGATTTCTCGCCGGTATTCCTCACCTCGGGGCAGGTACCCATGTGTTACTCACCCGTCCGCCACTCCCTCTCTTGCGAGAGGGCGTTCGACTTGCATGTGTTAGGCACGCCGCCAGCGTTTATCCTGAGCCAGGATCAAACTCGCCATTCAAGTGATGAATGTATCTCACAGATACCAACAGGTATCTGTAATGATCATGTAGTTTGCGTCCAGGCTAGAAGCACGTTGTCGTTACTTCATTGCTTTGTTCGCAGAATTGACAGGAACGGTGTTCTCCGCGATTGAGCGGTGCTCAATCAACGAAGTTCCGTTGTACTTCTGCATTCCACTCTTCAGTTGTTCAGGGTGCTCTGGTTCGTTCTTCTTTTGCGTGATGAACCGCAACCCGGCAAGCCCATGAGCTTGCCTCGTGTGTGTCGCTCCGGCGTTCGCGGTGTTCGTGCTCGCCGTTGACTTCGTCAGTATCGCATACACTTTGCGCTTTGTCAAGTACTTTCCTGACTTCTTTTTACGACCGCGGAAAACTCGTTTCCAGTCGCTCAAAACCTGGTCAGGGACCCTCTCTGCATCCTGTCAGAGACAGCACAAAAAGCACGCTCACTCTTCTTGGAGAGAACGTGTCATGCAGCGGGGAAAGTACCCGTGGCGAGCCACCTTAGCGTGGCACCTGGGCATCTGCGATCCTGCGCTTCAAAAGCGAGGTACAGACGCCGGGTAAATCGGACAGGAGCACCGATCAGGCCGGTGATTGTCGCTGTTTACCGTGTGCTTGGAGTGAAGGCATTATGCCATAGACCTTATCTCCATGTCAAGGCTTTACCCTGACTTCAATCTCATTATAGCCCTACCCAAAAGAGGGGACGGTGGAAAATCTTTTCTTTTCTCCCGTTCCCTCGATAAGCTTCGTGCGGCTTCTAGCCTTCTGCGACAGCTACAGATGGTTTATTGATGCGTTCAAGAAGTACATTTAAAAACTTCTTGCCACCCGTAGCAACAAGCATGGGATTACGCGCCATAATTCCCATAAAGAGACTGGCACTATAGTCACAATGCAAGGCCTGGGCCATTTGCGCGGGGGTCAGACGTTTTAACAGATCAAAGGCATCATCCCACTGTTGATCTGTATAAGCAGCGATATGCTTATTAATCAGGTAGGAAAGCTCCATATCGCGACCAAAGCGCGCACGCCATTTCTTATCGAAACGGCTCAAGAAGGCGCCCGATACATCACGCTGCTGAACGGCCTCGGCGGCGACCTCGCCCGCCATCTGGCCTGAGTACATCGCAAAACGAATGCCCTCACCTACCAGAGTCGACCCCTGAGCACCAGCATCGCCTGCCAGCACCAGTCCATCACGGCAGAAACGCTCCACCGGCCTTACAGCTGGGAAGAGACCAGTATGATATTCAACCGGGCTTGCACCGCGCAGTTTCTCTTTCAGCTGTGGCATGTGCAGGATACGATCCAAATAAACACGCGCGTCGTTATCGCAATCGGGATGAATCACACCTGTTCCGAGGCGCACGCGCCCATTTCCACGTGGAAAGACCCAGGCATAGCCCTGTGGAGCATACTCGCTTCCCATAATGAGATAGACGGTATCCTGGGGATAATGGGGGGCATAAAGGTCATACTCAGCGCCAAAACCATAGCGGTGAAAGGCCTCACCCATATCTGTGCGTACCCCGATATGGCGCGAGAAGCCGCTGGCATCGATCGTCACGTCAGCGTGTACTTCGCTACGCTCACTTACGTGATTTTTATAGGTCACACCTGCTACACGCTCACCATTAGTCAACACCTTGTCAACCGTGTGGCGTACGCGTATCTCAGCCCCGGCACTCACCGCGCGGCCCGCCAGGTGCTGGTATAAGCCACGAATATCAATCACACAGGCAACCGCGGGATTATAGTTTACTTCGAACTCGCGTTTGGGGGAGACAAAGACAATCTTAGTGACCGGGTGATAGAGGTGATGAGGCACTTTCAATGCCTTCATATCGCTGATCCAGCTTCCGCCGCTGGTATGGATGGGATAACCAATTTCGTTCTGTCGCTCCAGAACCAGGGTACGCATCCCTTTGGCAGCCGCAGCCTCAGCCGCGGCCAGACCAGCGGGGCCGCCGCCTACAATAAGTACTTGATACTCGTCTGGCATGAGATTCCTTCTACAAACTTCGGAGACTACCTATGCGAAAACCTGGGCACGGGAGCGCTAGCCACGGTTGTGACACTGCCGTGCCACCGCTTGCCCCCGAGTGGGAGGTCGGTTTTCGTATAAGAAAGGGGTGATTTGAAATAGGAACAGTATGAGCCATTTCTGATATAGTTTCAGCGAAAACCAGATCACTTTTCCTGGCTCTATTTGAGGCATAGTATAGACCACGGATCTATTACTGTCTATACTATGCAACCTGGATAAAGGCCTCCGACTAGGATGCGGGGGCCATTAGTTGAGGCAGGGGATTAGTACCATCCCACGTTCCACTTGCCCCCAGAGGTCGGAAACGCGCAAATAATTCCTCGCTATACCAACCCTCTTGCCTGGTACGCCGTATGACCTCGCGATGAGCCTGCTGACCATAGGCAAACGCGGTTACATCTGGCAGGCTTTGCCAGAGACTGAGCGTGGCCTGATAGAACAGAGGGGCCTCGCCAATCCCCACCGAATTGAGTAACGCTGGCTGCTCCAACAATTGCTCAGCCACGGCTGGCACCGCGCCCAGAAAGGCTCTAACTCGACTGGGGCGAATGGTAGCGCGCGTTAAGATAACCCAGGGGCCTGGCTGGGGTGGTGAGGCTGGCATCATCTCGCGAAAAGGGTCCTGGCCTCCCCAGACACCTTGCCAGCGCACAGGCTGCATATACACCGTCCAGACCTCCTCAGCCTGGCTTTGCACACGCTTCATCAATGCAGACTGAACTTCAAATTGGTGCAAAGCGGCATAAGAGTGCCATACGGAGAAAATGGCGGAACGCCGCAAATCGGCATGTGAATCAAAAGCCTTGCCCTGGCCTACACCTAACAAGCGCCAGAAGCGCAATCCTGGCGTACGCGCCATCGTCCAGCGATCCAGCCCCAGATATACCAACGTGCGTAGACTCGGCTCCTGGTAACGAATCAAGGTAAACGCAACGATAGGTTCATTGTCGGAAATCATTTGAGATAGCCCAAGATGATGCATGTAGAAGCTCTCCAGTCATATCACTATTATAGGCTAGACGCGCACAAACACACAATCGAGCCTCTACGTGTGGACAGAAGCATATCCTTGTTCAGTTTTTACATTAATACTGCACAGCTAACAGCACAACTCAACTATTCAGCAACCCACCAGTTGCAACTTTTATACATTGGCATACGTGTATTTACCTATAGATACTCTATCAGTGACAAAATTGACGTAAGCAGTAGAGCGGTGTCCTACAAAGAATGCCGCATTGTCAGGTAAGCATACTTATGCCACCTGGCTTGCATGTTAGGAGGAAACGCTTATGACTACGCATCAACATACAACCGCAGTAGGTGTTTTTACAGAGCGTGCTCAGGCAGATCGTGCCCTGGAGGCTTTGCATAATGCGGGCTTTACCGATGATATGATCGGTTTTATCCAGCGTGACCTGCGTAATGCTGATACTGGTCGCGCCGCTACAGATGCGACTGAGATGCCCGCGACTGCCGAGGATAAGACAGGGGCAGCAGCGACAGGAGCAGTGGGAGGCGGCATTCTGGGTGGATTGCTCGGCGCGGCAGCGGCCCTGGTCATTCCTGGTATTGGCCCGGCCATCGCTGGCGGCATTTTGATTACAACGCTGGGTGGCGCCGCCATTGGAGCTGTAGCAGGCGGCCTGATTGGCGCGCTTACGAATATGGGTGTTCCCGAAGATGAGGCGCGTTACTACCAGCAGGAGCTTGAAGCGGGTCGTACCCTGGTCACGGTCAACGCGGGCGACCGCTATGATGAGGCAGTAACCATCCTGCGCGGACAGGGCGCTTATGATGTGCATGCGCAGCCTGGTTCTCAGCAGCCTATCGCTGGCGCCTATGATACACAAAACACAGACCCACGCTATACCACAAACGAACAGCGCATCTACAACCGTGAAAACTATCCTGTCACAAATGTAAAACAGCCTGCCGACGCCATTGGCACATCATATACTGGCTCTCCCGTGGGGGCTGGCGCGGAAAACTATCGCACAAACAATCCGCAAGAGGGCGAAGATTTCCAGGGCAATAACGCCGGTATGTATCGGAAGGACATGCCTCCTATGCAGGAAGATGATGCCTCACAGTATAGACGGCCCGATGATTACACCACACATGCGCCTTCAATACAGCAGGGTAATCTGAACAGACCTGGATATGACAATACCACTGCCCAGACGCCCTATGAGCAGCGTAATATGCAGGCCCAGCCCTACAGCCAGAATGATCCCGCCTACGATCAGTCGGCTCAGCAGCGCTACAATCAGGGGATGGAACAATCAGAGACGCAGTCACCGTATACCCAGGATCAGGCAGAATACGGTACCAATGCGGCTCCAGGTAATGATCCCTATCGCGTGACGGACACGACAGATACGTATAATAATCCCAACGCAGATCCCAATATAGCGCCACGCGAGAACAATCCTTACGAGGAGCGCTCTGATACCACCAACAATCCTCAGCGACGCCGTGAACCCCGACCCGAGGAGATACGCAAGGAGAACACGCCGCCACCAGCGGACAACCAATACTAATACTCATAGTAAATGCGGGCGCATGCCCCAAAAACAGAGCAGGAGAGAGGCGCATAGTGTATGTGCCTCTCTTTTTTTACATATATACAAGCGCTTACAGACTAATCCGTGCCTTCACTTTAACCACGTTTCGAGCGGCGTTACATTTGACTTTGAGCTCGTTTCAAATAGCATTTTTCCCCGATTTTATGGCCCGGCTTGAAACGATTCCACCCTCTTTTCACCGTCGCTCACACACGATTGCATTTATTTACAATTGTGCATGTTTTACACACCTTCACACAGAGTATGGTGTTATTTGCCGTCAACACTGCTGTCATTTTTCTACATTGTTTATACCGTCTATACTGTCTCTTCAAGCGGGTTTATAGCGTCTCCCCTGTGTGCTGTACGGTGCATTGTTGGCTCAAACGCATTTTTGATGACGAGGGAGATATCTGAACAATTTGGAATTACCCTCACTTTTTTCGCAGAAACAGGCGATCTACCTTCCCCTGCAAAAGTTCTGGTCCTGTTACCCTCATCCCTGTGATGCTTCTATGGCTATCTTCTTCAAAAACGATCTGGAATGGCAACGATTCAACGGCGAATATATTCCGGGCTCGTGGAATGAGTTTCGTTCGTTGCCAGATAAGTGGGATACCATCGATGAGAAGCTGATTCTTTTCCAGCAGAACGTGGCAGTTTCCTTCCTCAAATGAGTATGTACCGACAAATTTGGCTTGGGAGAAGGACGGCTCTCCAGCTACGTTCTCCTCTCTTAGCAGATCAAGAAAGTCTAAAACGTTTTGCTCATACGTTTTCCACTCTCCTGCCGCATTCTCCACACCCAGTTTGGAACCATTGAAACGAGCAAATTCAGCATCAATAAGTGCCCGATAGTTCTGCCAATAGGTGACCATCCCATCAAATCCCTGAAGACCTCGTCGTTTCCCATACGGTGACTCGGTTGCCCAAGTGATCAGTCGCTCCCGTGTTTCACTGCCTCTACGTCCACAAATTCTTTCTAAAGCATGAGCCAGATCCTGCTGATACAGATAAATGAGGCAAGGATGGAGAGGCTGGAGGATATGCTCGACCTGGCGGAGATAACGTTGAGTCTCCACGTCTGGAATATCCAACGGGAACAGGCTCCAGGTCAGATAGCTATAAAGACACCCATCGAGAATCATGATGCTTTCCGAGATCTGGAGGTTTTGAGCAAACTCCCTCCACTTCTCCAGGGCTGCCTCAACAACCACCTGATAGTGTCCGGCAGATAACTCATCAATCGTATGCTGTAGGGAGACAAGATCATGAAAGACATAGAGCGGATGCCCTTTTTCTTCTTCGTACCACCACCGACAGGCAATACCAGAGCATGTGAGTGTATGCGCAAGAAACTGTGCCAGTGTCGATTTTCCAGAACCTGGAATCCCTTCGACTAAGATGAGCTGTGTTTTCAGCATGTATCATACCTTTTCAAAAACCATGTTGACTGATTTGAACGATGAATTCGGACATCGCATCCATTTTCAAACTTCCAAGAATGCACATCTACTAAATTAGATACATCATAACGCGCAATTGCTCTTTGGCTCTCCTTTAAATAATTGTGTGGTTTATTCATACCCGGCCTCATCATCAAAAGGGTATTTAATCCATATTTTGTTATTTAGAGTGATTTGCCTACCATTAGTCATCAAAACTGCATTTGAGCCGCATTGTTCGCTCAAACACGCTTTTGCTGATGAGACTGGACAGCATCCGCAACCGACAAGCGAGCCCCAAAAAGCTGCGTGTCAAAAAAGTAGAGATCAGCCGCTGTGAGGTTCATGACGCTAATTGACGCTGCAGGACTACGTCATATTGACTCGCCGCGGGCAGCCCTGGCCAGGGTATCCCAGATGGGAACGCCAGGTGCTTCATGCAGAAGATCGCCAGCATAGTGCCGTACCAAGGGTAGTACCCTGGAGTCAGGCTGCACTGTCTCATAGTTGTAAAGCCTGGCCCCCTCTTGGCAGTAGTGGAGCAACCAGCGCAGCTCGCGCAGGGGGGCATACGAGGGTGGGTCAACGACTTCTAGTTCTTCCGCTTGCGGTCGCAGCCCTTGTGAGATAAGTTCGAGGATCCAGATTCTTTTCAAGGGATTGCTCACGTAGGTTTTCCCTGTTGTTGTCGGTGAAAGCCAGCCTCGGCGGGCGTACTTCACGCTTTCTTTGATGTGATAACGTAGGCGTTCCTGGCTGTCTTTGGCGCGGCCAATGTAGTGTGTAGCCTGTGTGCGTGGATCATAGAGGCGGTAAATCTCCTGGTGATCGGTAGGCAAGCCACGCAGCTTGTCAAAGCAGTATTCCTCTGGCCACGCTAGATACTGGAGGAAGCAAAACAGGTAGGTAGGCATATCTCCTCCTTGTGAGAGATCGCCCTAGCCAGCGCACGAATGAGCCGACTAGGGTTTTCCTCTTTATTGACCTGAGCATGAGGATCTAAAGTGAAGAACGATGCGAGCCGATGAACGGAGGTATGAGTAAGAAAGAAGCCCTTCCCAAAGATTGGCGCGAAGGCCGACGACTGCGTGCCTGGCAACTCTATCAGCAAGGCTGGAAACAGAAAGACATCGCCGAGGCCTTGGGAGTCACTGAAGGCGCGGTGAGTCAATGGATGCGTCGAGCGAAGAAAGATGGTCCTGATGGGCTGCGCCACCAACCGCCTCCAGGTCCCCAACCCAAACTGATGCCAGGAACAACGCGTCCAGTTGCCTGACCTGCTGGCCAAAGGATCCGAACACTATGGATTTCGCGGCGAGGTCTGGACCACAGCTCGGGTGGCAGTGTTGATCAAGCAGCAATTTGGTGTCAGCTATCATCCAGCCCATTGTAGTCGCCTCCTTCGCGCATCCCGCGTACAGTGTGCAAAAACCGGTCGAACTGGCCACCCAAAGGAATGAAGAGGCCATCAAGGCATGGAAAGAAGAGTGCTGGCCTGCCCTCAAAAAAAAGCCGAGCAGGAACAGCGACAGATCGTTTTTGTAGACGAGTCGGGCTTTTATTTGTTGCCGATGGCGGTGCGCACCTATGCTCCTGTGGGCCAAACGCCGGTCCTGCGCGTGCCACTGACGTATGACCACATCTCGGCTATTGGGGCGCTGACTCCTGAGGGGCGCCTCGCGCATGCAGACCCAACAACGCTCTTACAAGGGACCAGATGTGGTGTGTTTTCTGCGACTGCTTTTGCGCGAGATCCCAGGCAAGTTGCTCGTCATTTGGGACGGTTCCACCATCCATCGCTGCCAGGCCGTCAAAGATTTCCTGGCGCAAGGCGCTGCTGCACGCATTCACCTGGAGCGTTTGCCTGCCTATGCACCCGAGTTCAATCCTCAGGAAGGGGTCTGGAATCTGCTCAAACGCCGTGAGCTCAAGAATCGCTGTTGCAAGGATCTGGCTGAGCTTGAGCAGGAACTGCTGCTTGCCCGTGCAAGGCTCAGGCATCGCAAGCAGGCTCTGCGTCACTGTTTTGTTCATGCCGGCTACGCTCTTTAGGTTCTTATCATTCATGGCACATGAGCCACCGAGATCACCTGAAGAGTTGTATGCCACAATACCCAAGCCAGAGGGAAGGCTAAGATCCTAGCGGAAATGGTAACTATTCAGATGGATCAAGCAAAAGCGGGAAGAACAGGATTCTCCGCCAATGTTTATTCCAATGCAGCAAGCAGCTTTATCCCTTGCTTACGCAACGTGGAAAGATAACTGCGAATGCGACAAAACATGAGGATGGGCTAAGGTCCTAGCAAAAATGTACATTAGCGCACTTCTGTTCTAACATCCAGTGAATAAATACTTTTTTTTACCTCTTATGCACCATGACTAAAAACGTTTAGCCGAAATTTCTCGAGGCTGACATGCATATGCGCATCTTCTTCCCGCTCTCTTGCGGCTAGTAACAGCTCCGTAGCGCGGCCCTATTTCAGCTTGATTTGGTCTTGCTGCACATTTTCGCTAGGATCTTAGTCTACCCTCAAACCAGAGCGCTCGTCCCTTTTGAGGGGGCGATGGGAAATGGAGAGTCCTTTTCTGGGACTTGGGTACCGGGGTTCCGATTTCCTGAGCCCCAATGAGAATAGCCTGGTAGAATCCTCCTTCTGCCATGTGGTCCAGGAGTATGGGAAGGCACTCTTCCCTTGAAGAGAAACGGCTTGTACGCTGATCGGCTCCCGCAAAGAGCGCTTCTGTAAATACATCCTGGGCTGATGATCAGCCCAATCCCAAGGTGATGTGTGCGCAGTGGGTCGGACTCGAAAGCAGTCCGTTGCCCAACAGGCTCATCAGGTCACCCGACCCTGAAGCCCTGGCTCTCCTCGGAGTTGAGGGCAAGCCTTTCCCCTTTAGGGGAGAGGTAGGTGACACAAAACGACAGCGAAACTATTACTTCTGCTGGTAGGTCAAAAGTATCTTCTCCAGTAGCCCAGGGAAGCGCATCTCCAAATCCTCTCGACGTAGCGTAACCTGCATCCGTCTTCCCTGTGGCACCATTCGTACCAACCCAGCTTCACGCAACATCTTAAAATGAAACGAAAGCGTTGACTTTGCCACGGCTTCGCCGACGAGAAAGTCGTGACATGCCATTGTTTCCTCTGACTCGTTCGCAGGAAAGCCAAGGGGAAGTAAACTTTTGATTCTATAACCATATCGGGTCTCGCACCACGAAGTCAAGCACCTTTCCCCTTATTCAAGGGGAGGGTGCTTGACTTCGTCTGATTTATGCTTAACTATATTCCTTGGGGGAGAAAGGTGACCCACTGTCACTCTGTCATTTCTCGCTCTCACTGCTCATCCAGGTCCTCACGTGAAGAGGAAGCGAACACGCGCACGCAATCAGATGGAAGCACGAGGTAGGGCTGAAGAACCTGCACCAACGTGAGCTGTTCGAACTGAGCATCGTTGATTTCCACCGCCAGGTGGGCGATGTCGCTACTTGGACGGCCACACGACCAGCCACACGATCATCCATGTGTCTTTCTCTTCTCTCCCATCCATTGTTCTCTGGATCGTGGACGCGGCCTCCCACTCCGTGTATGTCAGTCGCGGATGACGGCTTTGGTGCGCATCAAGAACTCGCCGAGATAGCTATCATGTGGGACGCCTGGTGCTATCCAGTACGTCGGGTGGTTGCCGATATAGAGGTTCTTGATCGTCGGATCCGTGAGCAGTTCGTCCAGCAACTTCTCGTACCGGGTGACCGCCGTAAGCACCAGGGTGTTTTTGAGGGGAGCGATCCCGGCCTCCTGCGTCCACGGCGCAACCCATACGCACGGAAAGGCCAGTTCGATATTTGCCTGCTCGGCGAACGGATTGTCCAGTTGGTGAACGGCTGGCCGCAGCACCGCGCTGCCATCTCCCAGTTCATCCACGACTCCGTTGCCGCCCAGATGAGCCCGGGTCCCGGCGGCTTTGTCCAGCAGGTAGCGCTCGATTTTCTTCGCGGCCTCCAGGGGATAGGCGGGCAGGACCGCCTGCTCGTTTTCGGGCGGCAGGCTTGGAATCGCCGCGAGCCGCTCGGCAATGGCCTGTGCGACCGGCGCCGGGTCGCCCTCTACAAACACTGCCGTGGTGTTGATGCAGGCCGTCCCGCCCATATTGCTGATCGAGTCAACAATCATGTCGAGGGAGGAGTGCCAGTCCGAGTCTGCAGTGACCAGGATCTTCGACCGACCAGGCCCATTGGGCAAGACGGTGGGGTTTGCGGCGTACTTCTCGATGACCTCCTGCCCCCCGTAGACCATACTCAGATCGGCCTGGCGCAAGATCTCGTCGGCAGCGTCATAATCGGTAGGTAGCAGGACCACCTGATCATCGCCGAACCCGCAGGCCCGCAGCGCGTTCATCAATCGATATGGGGTGAGCGGTTCCCGCCGCGAGGGCCGGACGGCCACACGGTAGCCCAGGGCCAGAGGCTCCAGCCAGAGACTGTGCACGCCAGGTTCGTTGCCAGGTGCATGCACGGCAAAGACGTTTCCACGCCGGATCCAGACTCCCGTCCCCTCACGGGCCTGTGGGTCACGCCAGTCGTTCACCGCTCCGATTGGCCGGGCTTGCTGCGCGCTCCAGTAAGCCTTCGCCGCGTATTGGGCAACGGCCTCCACGGCTCCGCGTACGATGGATAGTGGTGTTCCGGACATGCGACACACCGTATGCTGGTACTCTGCAGAGGACATGCCATCGACCTCTCCCGTTGCGAACAGTTCCCCAGCCCTGCGGAGGGCGGTCAGGCGGTCCTCCAGGGGGAGCGTCTTCGCTTTATGCAGCGCGGCCATGGCCCGCGTGACGAACAATCTGGGCACCAAGCTCAGTTCGGCCAGCGGGTGGCCCGCAACATCCGTAACGGTCAGACGGTTATGTGTCCGGTACGCCCCTTTGGGTCCCAGCGCATCTATGCAGAGCAGTTGACTGAGTACACTCATCAGTACACCCCCTCGATAACAGCTTCGTTGCCAAACTGCGCGACGGGAGCCACGTCGGCCACCGAGTCGCCTACCTGACCCGCCGGGAGTGCGATCCGGGTGGCCAGGTCGCGCTCCAGGTTGTTGGGGAGCAGCATGTTCTTGCTGACGTGGTTCATCACGACCTGGCCTCGTTTGCCGTAGTCCACCGTGTGGCCACTGGCAGGGTCGATCACGGAAAAGGTGATGAAGGGCGAGGGGGGATCGAAAATGCGGGGATCGTCTTCGGTGAGACCCACGCGCTCGGGAATACCACAGAGGATCATCGTGCTTCCAAACGCTCCGACGAGCTTCACGTTGGGGAAGACCTCGGTCTGAAACAAATGGCGGGTGTCGGTATCCATGTGCGCTCCGGCCCACAGAATCCCCTTCACCTTCTGGTTGATCAGTTCCACCAGATCGTCGTGTTGGGCGATGCGCTCCAACAGAGGTGGCGTGGTCATGAGGACGCCGATGTCCTGGCTGTGCAGTAGGAACGAAGCCTGCTCGACGAGGTGCTCGACGTACGCGCGGGCCTCCTCGCTTTTGCCGGCGGCGATGAGTTTCTTGACCCAGCGCGGATCCATGTCGATCATGAACGCGAGACCACCGCGTGTAGTAGCGTGCAATCTGGCAAACTCGCCGACCATATGAGGTCCTCTCGGGAGGAGGGCAAGCCAGTTCACGTTTCGTGGAAACCCGTGGGCGTCGAGCCGGGCGTCCAGCCATGTTCCCACTTTGTCCGCCCAGTCACGCAGGAAGACCACTCGCTTGGGGATACCAGTAGTGCCACCGCTTTCGGGAACGCCAAAGACATCGGGGTGCGCCCCGTATCCTCTGGGGATGAGATCCTCCGCTCGGACATCGCGCAGTTCGTCGACGATATTGGGAAAAAGCGCCAGGTCCTCGATGCGTTTGACGTCTTTGCGCGGATCGAAGGGCAACGACTTCGCCCGCTTCAGCCAGTATGGCGAGCCGGTCTCTGGATTGAAATGCCACTCCATGGCGGTATGAAGAAACTCCTGGGGGTCTATCCTGGCATCAAGTGGTAGATCCAGGAGAGCTTGCGATGCGATCATATGAGACTACCTCCATTCCTGACCGACGTGATCGACCAGGTGATCATAGTGTTTCACCTTGACAACAACTTCAGGAAGAGTCCCTTCAGTAATATTCTATACATACGCCAATAGATCGGATCAGCCGATTTTTTCGCCGGTGCTATTATGAAGAGAGTCAGGGAAGGGCTGTTTGAACTTGATGAGCAGGCTATCTCTTCCATTGCGGCGGAGGATGATCGTCTGTCTCCCCTCTCGCGTCTTTTTCTTACTCGTCGCCTATGCACTCACGTCCACAAAGGAGGGACGAGATGGGTCAGAACGCGCCGCAACCAGTACCATCAGCGTTTCAAAAATCGATGTCGTTATGGCACCTCGAAACGTATTTTGCCTCTCTTCCCGATGCCATCATGGTGTGGGACCGGGCAGGCAAGCTCCTCTTCCTGAATGCTGCGGCGCTGACGCTCTTTGATGCCCAGCCTTCAGCTCCCTGGTTGGGCACCTCCGCTCAGCAGTTCCTCCAGCGCTATGCGTGGTACGACGAACAGCAACGACCGTTCTCTTTTCCCCCGTGGTTGCTGTACCTGACCACTCTCAAGGAAGAAACCGCGTCCTTTCCCTACGAGCAGATCCTTGTCCTTGCTCATCCTTCCCAGCACCAGGTGTGCCTCGAACTGCGCTGTTCACTGGTGTTTGACGGACAGCAACAGCCAACAGGCGTGCTAGCGTCCTTTCATGTGGTGGCTTCCCGCTATCAAAAGGCCCTTCACATCCAGCGGGTCTACGAAGCGTTGATGACCTTGAACGAAGCCATCGCGCGGATTCCTGAGCAATTCCAGGGAGCGCCCTCTGAGGAAAACCTTCTCCTCTCTCCTCCAGTACTCTTTGTCGGCCAACAGCTCGTGGACTTCATTCGTCAGATCCTGGCGTGCTGGTGCGTGAGTATAATGGCCTTTCGCCCTCCATCCCCTCATGTGGGGTACGTGGTGGGCAGCGGCTTCACCGCCGAGCGAGAATACCTCTTACGTGCATTGAATGAACACTTTTACCCCACCGACTTTTTTGACGAAACCGTGCTCGCTCGCCTCCAGGCCAATCAGGAAGTGGTTCTCGCATCAGGTTGCTTCCGCATTCCGACCGGGTATCCTGAGGAGCTGGGGAACGCGAACCTCCTGGTGCTTCCCATAATATTCTGGAAGCAGAGGCTGGTTGGGGTGCTGGTGATCCACAAACACGAGTGGGAGGGTGGATATACCCAGGAGGAGATTGATCTCATCAGAACGGTCGCCGAGCACGTCCGGCTGTTCATTGAATGTTTGGGCTCCTTGCAAACGTACTTGGGGAAACAGGCCAGGGAATTGGTCATGCCCGAAGTGAATCGGCTGCTCAACGACTTCCTGCGGCTTGCCAGCCATGAACTGCGCACCCCGCTGACAGGGATCAAGGGCAATCTGCAGTTAGCACAGCGCCGCTTAGAGCGATTACAGAGCGAGCTCGCCCAACAGGCTGAGCGCACGAGTGTGCAGCTTGAACGGACCCGGCAGTCGCTGGAATCTGCCGAGCAGAGCGTCCGGCTGCAAGAGCGCATGGTGCAGGATATGATCGATGACGCGCGTATCCAGGCTGGTCAGCTAGATCTTACGCTTGCGCCCTGTGATCTGCTCGTGCTGGTCAAACAGACGGTGGCAAAGCAGCAGGAGTCTATACCCGAACGAGCGATCAAGCTCGAAATCCTGACTCCCGAACTCACCATCCCTGTCTTGGCCGATGCTGGGCGAATCACCCAGGTGCTCACCATCTACCTGACCACGTCCCTCGCCTCTTCCCCAGTGGAGCAGCCCGTGACCCTTCAAGTGCAAGAAGAGGAGCAGATGGCCCGCGTCTCGGTCCATGACGAAGGACCAGGCATCCCACTTGAAGAGCAGGTTCGCCTCTGGGATCGCTTCTATCGGGGAAAAGGCAGCTCCGTTCAGCAGGAACTGGATTTGAGTGGGGGGTTACGCTTCTACCTGTGCCGGACACTCCTCGAACATCATCACGGCACCGTTGGGGTTGAAAGCACCCCTGGGCAGGGAACGACATTCTGATTGACCTTACCCATGATCAAACCGGCGAGTGCGTCAACAGCATGACACCCCTACCTGTTATGATGGAATAGCTCCACTGGTCCGTCGGAGAGGGGGCGGGCAGCACGTTTCAGAGGGACACGCCCAGGTGGCTGATCCGGTCGTGGGCCTGCCTGGATCTGCGATGTGGGCCGGATGACGGCTTCCTGGGTGGAAAGCGTGATAGTCTCGTCCTCATGCCAGACCGCCAGCGGCGAGCCTTTCAGAAGCACATACCGTACCTCTGTCGGCGTGATTTCCACCCCGATACAGCGGTTGCGGAACACCACGCGGAACGTGAGCCGGGTGATCCTCTCTGGTAGCTTGGGAGTAAACGCGAGTGAACTGCCGCGCAGACGCAGTCCTCCGAAGCCAGCGACCAGGGCCGTCCAGATTCCCACCAACGACGCGAGATGCAGGCCGTCGCGCGTGTTCTGCGCCAGATCATACAGATCCAGAAACGCCACCTCGGCGAAATAGTCATACGCGAGCTGAAGCTGCCCCACCTCAGCCGCAATGATGGCCTGCGTCGCTGCTGAGAGCGAGGAGTCGCGGACGGTCAGCGGCTCATAGTAGGCGAAGTTGCGCGCCTTCTGCTCTGGCGAAAAGGCATCGCCCCGCAGGTGCATGGCCAGAACCAGATCAGCCTGTTTGACCACCTGCTTGCGATAGAGATCAAAATACGGAACGTGCAGGAACAAGGGGTACTGATCTGGTGTGGTGCCCGCAAAGTTCCACCGTTCATAGGAGGTAAAGGCGTCATCCTGGGGGGTGACGTTGAGGTCCTGGTCATAGGGGATGAACATCTTCTCGGCTGCCTCGTTCCAACTAGCTATCTCGTCCGTGTCTACGCCGAGGGAGCAGGCCACCTGCGGATGACGCCTGGAAGCCTCTGCCGCTGCGCGCAAGTTCTGCTGAGCCAGCAGATTGGTATAGACATTGTTGTTGGCCAGGGCGCTATACTCGTCGGGTCCGGTGACACCATTGATGCGGAACTGCCCATGAGTATCAAGGAAACCGAGCGAGCGCCACAACCGTGCAGTCTCGACAAGCAATTCCAGCCCCACCTCCTGCTCAAATATGTGATCATCGGTGCATGCGATGTAAAAGGTCACCGCATACGCGATATCCGCGTTGATATGAAACGCAGCCGTACCAGCCGGCCAGTAGCCCGAACACTCCTCACCATGAATGGTTCGCCAGGGAAAGGCAGCTCCGCGCAGTCCAAGTTGGCGAGCCCGTTCCCTGGCCAGCGGGAGGGTCGAGTGACGCCAGCGCAGGGCTTCGGCGGCAGCGTGAGGGAAGATCAGGGTCAGCACGGGCAGAACAAAGATCTCGGTGTCCCAAAAGGTGTGCCCATCATAGCCGGGTCCGGTCAATCCCTTGGCCGGGATCGGGTGCTGCTCTCCTCGGCGGCATGCCTGGAGCGCATGGAACTGCGCGAAGCGTACTGCCTGTTGCAGCTGTGCATCCCCTTCCATCTCGATCCCTGCATGCTTCCAGAACGCCTGCAAAAAGTCACGCTGCTCCGCGAGCAGGCCCTCCCAGCCCGTGGACCGGGCAGCAGTGAGCGCAGCGATGAGCTGGTCGTGGATCGCTGATCGCGAGCGCTGGCTCGACCAGCCATAGGCCAGAAACTTGATGATTCGCAGTCGCTCGCCAGGTTGCAACCAGGCACTGAAGGAGACGCGTGCGATGTCCGGAGTGCTCTCTGCTTCCATCGTCATCCCCTCCGGCCCCTCGACCAGATGATCCATTGCCGCGCCGATGCGCAGGTGGCTGGCCTGGGTGTGATGAATCAAGAGTCCACGCATGTTCTGAACTTCGTGCTCCTCGCTTTCGAGGGGGAGCAGGGAAGCCGCGCTTGCTCGCGGATCTTTGCCGACATCGGGTAGCGCCTCATTTGCCACGAGCTCCGATTGCACCACGATGCGCACAGGAGCGTCAAGTGGCTCCACCTCATAGCTGATCGCCGCGATCGCCCGTTGGGTAAAGGAAACCAGGCGGATCGACGATACCTTGATCGTGCGGCCGGTCGGCGAGCTCCACATGGCGGTCCGGCGTAAGACTCCTGCGCGCAGGTCGAGTTCCCGCTCATGACGTTGCAACTGGCCATATCGGATATCAAACGGGGCACCATCGACCAGCAGGCGGATGATTTTGCCATTGGTCACGTTGACGATCGTTTGCCCCGATTCAGGATACCCATAGCCTCCCTCTGGATACGGCAGGGGCCGGAGCTCATAGAAGGAATTGAGATAGGTGCCGGGAAGGCCACACGGCTCTCCTTCATCCAGGTTGCCACGCAGCCCGATGTGTCCGTTGGAAAGGGCAAATATCGATTCGGTCTGTGCCAGCACGTCAAGGTTGAGTTCCCTCTCGCGAATGGTCCACGCTTCGACGGCGAAAGCCGGTTGTGTGATCATCGGTCGTTTCTCCCTTTGACTCCAGGAAGGGACGAATTGAGGGGAGAGTCATATGCGAGGGCTTCTTCCCCATGAAAGCGAAAGACTTTTGGCGCCAGAAACACTCCGCCCAGAACTCTGACAGCGTGTCAGATCCATCACAACCCTCATGTCAATGCTCCTTCATACTATACTATTTCTGATCCACCTCCGTGGATGAGAGAGGCTCCTTCATAGTATGAACCCAGGAACAAAGATCAACCAAAACAGGAACAAAGATCAACCAAAAACGGAGAGCCAGATTATGGGTCAATGTAGCGCTGTGTTTCATCTCAACGCTACATTAAGGATGTATTCGCATAATCTAGAAAGATGATTGATGAGAGATGTTGAGAGAGAAGCAATCATGTTTCCCCTTTTCAGCACGACCCGATCTCTCCCATCTTCCTCTTTTAAAAGAAAGGGCCAAAAGCATGTCTCCTTCAGAACAGCAAGTCCTTGTTGACCACGTGGTCGTCGAGACCACACAAGCATTCGATCATGTCATTGAAGCATTTGAGGAGCAAATCGGGCGCAAGGGATATGAAGCGTATCAGAACGTCGTCACCTCCAGTCGCACACCAGAAGAGTTCACACAAGGCATCGAGCAGCTTTTGGGATCAAGCGGCTTCATGGAGTTTTTTGCCATTGATCACGGGGCGTGGTTCTCTCACCTTCTCCATCCTCTCAAGGCAAAACTCTATGTTATTGGCAATCCACTAATTGCGCAGCACATTTTGAAGTACTCGGCTGAGGCAGGACTCTATGTTCCGATTCGGGTGCAGGTGTATGAAAATACCCGGGGAAACACCTGTCTCAGTTATGATCGGCCATCCTCTTTGCTGCACGTAGGCGCGGTGACGGAGGAAGAGTTTGTGCAGACCGCAGCGGACCTGGATCAAAAAGTTGCGCACCTCGTCCAGAAAGCTGCCTCTTAGATCGGGTAGCCGTGAGGCTGTCCGATTACTACAAAGTGTTCAGAAACTCTTCTGTGACGACATTCATCATTTCCTCCCTGTTGCACGTAAGAATCGTGGTTCCACCGACGTTTTTCCCAAAGGCTTTTCCTTGCCATTCGAGATAAGTTTTCATGCCATTGGTGGTTTCGTATGTGAACTCTATGGTTTCATACATGCCGCCGGACGTAGCTGCGAAGAAAGCCGCGATGGCTTCGACGCCGACACATGGGCCGTTGAGTACCGAAGCGTCAAGAGTTGGATTCGGAGCAAAAGCCTTGCCGAATTCGGCGGTGCCATTTTTTCTGACGATTGAAATCCAGTCTTGTCCTGGTGCGTACTGAGTCATGATGGAATACCGCATCAATTACCAGTTGCTTCGTATCGGCAAAAGTGCCAGCAGCTGCGTAAATATCGATCATTGGCATAGAGTTACCCTCTCTGTCATAATGAGTATTTGACGTGTAGACGAACAGGATCCTTCTGAACAGGTCAAAGCCGTTCCATCGAAAAGGACAAACATGCAGTATGATGACCCAGGTGGACTCACCCGCTCGGCTTGGAAGGCTTTTTTGGCTCTTTAATCACGACCTCACAGCGGGGTGCGGGCTCAGGGTGAAATCCAAGTGCTCACCCAGGCGATTTTCCACATCTACAATGTGTCTGCTGCAAAAGAGCGTTCCTTGCATCCTCTCGTCCTTGCGCAGTCCGAGAGCTGCGATTGGGCGCTGATAGGCTACTGGCCGCCGCCCTGCGTCACGGTGGAGGAGGCTTCTGCTTTGTAGTATACTATTGATCTGAGCATAAGAACCTAAAGAGCGTAGCCGGCATGAACAAAACAGTGACGCAGAGCCTGCTTGCGATGCCTGAGCCTTGCACGGGCAAGCAGCAGTTCCTGCTCAAGCTCAGCCAGATCCTTGCAACAGCGATTCTTGAGCTCACGGCGTTTGAGCAGATTCCAGACCCCTTCCTGAGGATTGAACTCGGGTGCATAGGCAGGCAAACGCTCCAGGTGAATGCGTGCAGCAGCGCCTTGCGCCAGGAAATCTTTGACGGCCTGGCAGCGATGGATGGTGGAACCGTCCCAAATGACGAGCAACTTGCCTGGGATCTCGCGCAAAAGCAGTCGCAGAAAACACACCACATCTGGTCCCTTGTAAGAGCGTTGTTGGGTCTGCATGCGCGAGGCGCCCCTCAGGAGTCAGCGCCCCAATAGCCGAGATGTGGTCATACGTCAGTGGCACGCGCAGGACCGGCGTTTGGCCCACAGGAGCATAGGTGCACACCGCCATCGGCAACAAATAAAAGCCCGACTCGTCTACAAAAACGATCTGTCGCTGTTCCTGCTCGGCTTTTTTTTGAGGGCAGGCCAGCACTCTTCTTTCCATGCCTTGATGGCCTCTTCATTCCTTTGGGTGGCCAGTTCGACCGGTTTTTGCACACTGTACGCGGGATGCGCGAAGGAGGCGACTACAATGGGCTGGATGATAGCTGACACCAAATTGCTGCTTGATCAACACTGCCACCCGAGCTGTGGTCCAGACCTCGCCGCGAAATCCATAGTGTTCGGATCCTTTGGCCAGCAGGTCAGGCAACTGGACGCGTTGTTCCTGGCATCAGTTTGGGTTGGGGACCTGGAGGCGGTTGGTGGCGCAGCCCATCAGGACCATCTTTCTTCGCTCGACGCATCCATTGACTCACCGCGCCTTCAGTGACTCCCAAGGCCTCGGCGATGTCTTTCTGTTTCCAGCCTTGCTGATAGAGTTGCCAGGCACGCAGTCGTCGGCCTTCGCGCCAATCTTTGGGAAAGGCTTCTTTCTTACTCATACCTCCGTTCATCGGCTCGCATCGTTCTTCACTTTAGATCCTCATGCTCAGGTCAATAAGCACTTGTGGAGATGGCTTTTGGTAAGATAAACCAGAAGGTTGCACCACGACCTGGCTCACTCTCTACCCCAGTATGCCCCTGATGGTGTTCTATAATCTCTCGGCAGAGATAGAAACTGAGTCCTAAACTCAGATCCAGTTCATGTTGAACTGCCGTCCCTTTCCCTCGATAAAAACGCTCCCAGATGCGGCTTTGCTCTTCAAGAGGAATACCTGGCCCCTCGTCTTGCACGGAGACACGTACAACATTCTCCATTTCTTGAATCTGGACGGTCACAGGCTTTTCTGCTGGGGGGGAGGTGAGGGCATTGGCAAGATAGATGGTCAAGACCTTGCTGATGCGTGACACATCGGCCAGCACTGGGATGGTGGATTTGAGGGTACGGTTGTCGATCATAATCACGTGTGTGGGCAATGCTTCCTGTTGTTGCCTCACGGTCGTCTTGATCACCGTAAGCAAGTCACAAGGCTGCAAAGTCAGATGAAGTTGATTCGTCTGGATTTGTGCATCATCAATCATATCCTGGATCATTCGCTCTTGTAACTGGGCACTCTGCTCCGCAGAAACCAGGGCGCGCTGGGCCCGTTCCAGATGTTCCTCCAGGTGCACGGACTGCTCAGCTAGCGTCTGCTTGAGTTGTATTAAGCGGCGCTGTGCTATCTGCAAGTTGCCTTTGATCCCAGTGAGGGGAGTACGCAGTTCATGGCTGGCTAGGGTCAGGAAATTGTTACTCAACTGACTGACTTCGGAGAGCACCACCTCCCTCACCTGCGCTTCCGCCTTTTTGTATAACGTTCCCAACCACTCGATGAGCAGCGAAGCCTGAGCTACGACTGTGTGCACGAGATCAACTTCTTCCTGTGTATATCCACAATCCCATCCCTGCTTGTGAATGATCAACACTCCCGCCAGTTGCTGCTCGAGAGTAAGAGGAACAGCGAGTATAGTTGTCGCCTCTATACCCAACATCGATCTCACCGAAAAAGGAATGCGATCGGAGCCAAAAATCACTTCTTGGTTCGCGTAAAGACCTGCCAACCCCGTGTCACCGACAACAGCGGGAAAATTCAGGTAGTTGCCAATTTCTCGGCGACGACGTTCTTGCTCTTCAGTAAACCCACTGCCCACAGCATAGGCCAGCTCTATGCTTGGAAGTCTTAAGGCAATCAAAGCCACACGCCAGCAAGCCAGAGTCGCGTGGATGACATCCACCAAGGGCTGACCTACGAGATGTGCGAGAGGAGAAAGGAGGAGATGTGCCTCAGAGAATGGCATCGCAAGCTGCTCAGGGAGGTGGGCGATCACTTCATTGAAGGCGACCACGGCTTCGTAGGTTCGTTGGAGGTGTAACGCTCTCTGGTAGCGAGGGGGCACCTCCTGAAAGACAGCGAGCACACCACCAAGCTGTCCCTGAGCATCCAGCACAGGTGCGCATTGCAGTTCAAGGAGCACCGTGCGACCAGATGGAAGACCAAGCCGCAGGGATTGTGTAGAGAATTGGGATATCGCGCTGTCTCGGTGAGTCGTCAGATCAAGTAACCAGGGAACAAATAAGAATGAGAGATGCTGTTCATCACTCCAGGCGTAACGCTGAAAAAACGCTTGAATCGACGATCCCACCACTGTATGAGGAACCGAGACCTCAAAGAGCGTACATGCGACGGGGTTGAGTGAGAGGATCTTCCCCGTCTGGTCCCAGATTATAGAGGCAACGGGAAGAGACGTCCACCAAGCATCCAGTTGCTGTGGAGATATCCAATTGCTGTGTAGTAATTGCGGGAAACGTTGATGCACCTTGTCTCTCCTTGTCTTTTCCTCTATTCCATCATAGACGCGAAAAAAAAGCTGATCCTGCTGGTTTGCCCGGAAGGGAACCGTGGAGAGCAAAGAGTTTTGCCACGATCTTTGTAGTGCCTCCTACCACTACTTCCTTTGCAATATCATCATTTTGTGTGATTCAGTCTTGGGGCGCGGTCTAGTAACACGCGCTCCTTCGGTGCCGATTCAGCATGATTCACTACTCTTGTGCGAATAGTCTAGAAGGAGAAACATCTATGCCACGCACCCTGGTTCCTGTTGTACCTGTTTCCTCTAGCGCCTCAGAGAAACCCCGACGAGGCCGCAAGAGGAAAGAGAGAGTTCCCGATGTCACTCCCATTCAACCACCGTTCGATCTTGCTCAGGAACGAGCGCTTACCATTGAGCAGACGGCACAATACCTGGGAGTTGGACGCCCCAAGGTGTATGACTACCTCCGCGACGGTCTTCCCTCAGTCAAGTTAAGCGATGGCGTACGGCGTGTGATGCTCTCGTCACTCATTGCCTGGCTCAAAGAACTGGAGACGCGTGGCGTCGTGTAGGTCCTTCCCTTTCTGGAAAGGCGAGGCCATTCTCAGCGTTGGCTGCGGATAGTCTCGTCAGTTAGATAAGGACGGTTGTTCATGTCACTACCCATCTACTCACCACTCCCCTGGATCGGGGGTAAGTTCCATCTGGCTCCCCATATTCTCGCCGCTTTTCCCCCACCAAAGAGCTATGATCGCTATGTCGAGCCCTTTGGCGGAGCTGCTCATACGCTTATCCAGAAACCGCCCTATCACCATGTGGAGGTCTATAACGACATCCACGGGGATCTGGTCAACTTCTGGCTCTGCATGAGAGATCACAACGAGGTGATGCAAGAACGGCTTGAGACGCTCCCCTATGCTCGGTCCCTGTACTACACCTACCATAAGAGTCTTCAGGACGGGATGCCTCTGGAGTCGACAGAACGCGCCGTACGCTGGTTCTACGTTATGCGCAGTAGTTTTACCGGGTGGGATCGTGGTTCCTCAGCACCTGGATGGAAAGGAGGAGTCAAAGACAAAGGGCGGTGTGACGCGCACGCCTTCCGCTCTGCGCTTGCCTTCTTCTCCCTGATACAACAACGTTTACAACATGTGCTGATTGATAACCGAGACTTTGCCCAGGTGATCAAGCAGCACCAGTCACCACAAACCCTGCTCTATGTCGATCCGCCGTATATCGAGGCAGAAGGCTACTACCGAGATGCGTTCACACTTGACGATCACAAGCGCCTGGCAGCCCTCTTGAACGCAACGCCCTCCTGTGTCACCTTGAGTTACTACCAACACCCCCTTCTTGCAGAACTCTACCCTGAGGAGCGCTGGCAGAAAGTGCTTCTGTCGTCTCGCAAACACTCACAGCGCACCAAGGATCATCGAGAGCAGTCACAAGAATTACTCTTGATGAACTATCGCCAGCAAACGCCTCTGTGGGCACTCCCTCTTGAAACGCCAGAGGCTCCCGTGCAGGCCGCCCTCGTGACGACCCGTTGATCCGTTCATAAACCGCATCTTCTCAATATCCATTGATTCTTCACTTACCTATGGTCTTCGACCAGAAAGGAACCTGTCTATGCCTAAAAGTCTCGATACAATTATGGCCTCACTAGGTGCACATGTTGCTGAGGAACGCGTGAAAGGTCCTGTGCGCAGTTTTCAGGACTTACAAGAGCGCGTGCAGCATCGAGCGCAGATGTACGAGGATGTACAATATATCGAGGAGCAAGTGCAAATGCTTCAGCGCATGCTGCATTCAATGCCATCGCTCCCACCGGAGCCAGAAGTCCTCTGGGCAAATGCAGTCCTTGCACTGCCGAACCTGACGCTGCTGGAGATCGATACGACGGGCCTCTCCGAGGACGCTGAAATTGTCCGTGTGACGCTGCTGGATCGTACTGGAACCATCATCGATGACATTCTGATCAAGCCGAAAGACCCCCTCACACCACGCTTGAGCGAGATCAACGGGATACGCAATGAGGACCTGGAGCATGCCCCTTCTATTCGCGAGGCCTGGTCTCGGATAGAGCAGTGTCTTCAGGGTCGCTATATTGTCAGCTTTGCCCAGAACTTTGACCGAGATAAGCTCAGTGAGGCGGCTCATCGTGACCAACTCCCCCGCATCAACTTCATCGGCGAGGATCTTCAGATGCACCTGGGTCATTTTCTGGGAAACAGTTATATCAAACTGGCGGACGCTTGTGCGCGTGTAGGGCACCCACTCCCTGAGCGTCCACACCAGACGGGAGTTGATCGAGCTAAGGGACAATTGCACGTCTTGCAAGCCATGGCAAATGCGGTCACCTCGTGTACCACGTCTCTTCCCAAGCCTGGTGTGGAAAATAGTGAAGATTTGTCCTTTGATCTTAATGACCACCCTTTCTAAGGGTACATGAAAGCTACCCACCATTGAAAAAAGAAGACAGAAGCCGCGAGTAGGATATTCGCGGCTTCTGTCTTGAGAAAGAAGGGAAAGACTATGACAACCCCTGAGAAGAAGGCTATCTCCTTGCAAAGGCCACAGGTGCGAGTGTTTACAGAAGACCAGATTCAGCTTTTACAGCTTGCCGCGGAAGGTAAGGGTATCGGTGTATTGTTCCGGTTTGCACTCAGTACAGGCCTACGAAAAGGAGAGTTACTCAGCCTACACTGGCAAGATCTGGATATGGGAACACGAGTTCTCTCTATTCATCGTAGTCTCTCGCTTTTCCCGAAAAGCAACTTCGTAGAAAAAGAGATCCAGGCTCTTCGCCAACGATCTATCAAACTCCCCTCCTTACTCTTGCAAGACATGGAACTCCACCAACAAGAGCAACAGGAGGCACGCCAGCTGGCCGGTGAGAAATGGGAAGGAAAAGACCTCATCTTTTCTGATGAGAGGGGGAACTATCTTTCGCCTTTTAGCCTTGACCGTCATTTTCAGAAGGCCTTGGAAGATGTCAATATTCCTCCTACCTCTTTTCATACTGTGCGCAATACGACGATCTCCCTGCTTCCTGTGTTAGGAGTAGAACCAGAAGTGGCCCAGGCAATGCTCGGGGTGAAGTGGCTACCCACAGTGACAATATCTCCCAGCATCCTGAATGGGTCGGAGAAGGCAGTACGAAAAATACTTGATTTTCTCGACAAAGGAGGCTATTAATCACAAGCAGAGAAAGAACGTGCTTCTAGGATGCTCAAAAAAGCCCTCACATAGCGTCTGATAGTACCTTAACTAGTTGCGTGTCAATTAGGGGATCTCTTGCTTCTCTCAGTGAGATTTAGCAGTATAGACCCCTTCACAATAGAAAGTTGGGCCATTATGGCTAAAAATCTAGATACCACCAGATTGCCATCAACCACTGGAAGTGTGCCTTTGAAACCCACGAGGAGGTTGCCAGTCATGCCGGGAACAACCAGGAAAGTACTACAGGAGCAGCCCTCACAGCCGTATTTGACGGCAAACCAGGTTGCGGTAAAACTTGGGTTCTCGCGGAGCCAAATCTATGCCATGGTCACGGAACGGTCCATCCCTCACTATAAGATAGGGGGCGCGATCAGGTTTAAACCTGAAGAGATCGATGAATGGCTCGTCCAGTCTCGCGTTCCTGTAGAGCAGTAGTAGTGTAAGAATACCCTCCCGCCTGTGAACTGTGGTCATGGGCGGGACACTTTGTATGGAGCATGATGATGGGAAGAAAACCACACTATGGCGAGGGCAGTGTTTTCGAGCGTAAAGATGGACGCTATGAAGCAGTTGTCCCTAATTTCGGTGGAACTGGAAAGCGCAAGAGCTTCTATGGGAAAACAAAGACAGAGGCCAGGAAGAAGCGGGACGAAGCTCTCAAGCAACTCGCACGTGGTGAGTATGTTGATGTAAGCAAGATGAAGACAGCTGAGTACCTTGACTACTGGGAAAGCGTACATGGTCCTACCATTGAGCTGGTCAGTTGGCAACGCTACAAATCGTATATTCGCCTGTACTTCAAACCAGCATTTGGTCATGTCCCTCTTCAGAAGTTGACAACCCAAGATATACAGCACATGTATGACGCGCTGGCGAAGGAAGGAATCAAAGCCAAAAAAGGACTCAAAGCTTCAACGCTTCAATCAATTCATATCCCTTTGAATGGGGCACTGGAGTATGCAGTACGACTGGGGAAGATCGCCAAAAACCCCTGCGATAACGTGAAATTGCCAAAAGTGAAGAAGCGTGAATATCCACTTTTAACTAAAGGGCAGGCACATTTGATTATAGAGCAAAGTGAGCATCGACTGGACGATAGGTTTGTGTTTCATAGTCAGAGGCAGATTGGAGCTATCGTTCTTTTGCTCATCACGACTGGTATTCGTATCGGTGAGGCTCTCTCGCTCCATTGGAGTGACATTGACTTTGACAAGAAGATTCTTCTCGTTGATACAACGCTCAGCTACGACACAGAAAACCATGTGCGCTTTGAAGCAGATCCAAAATCGCAGAGCAGCGAGCGAGAAATAGCGCTTTCTCAACTTGCCATCAAAGCCCTCTCCGCCCATCGTATCAACCAGATAGAAGCACGACTAGAGGCACCAGAATGGGAAGACCATGACCTGGTCTTCACAAATAAGAAGGGAGGACACACCTGGGATAGCCTGGTTCGTACCCAGCTAAAATCTTTCCTTGGGCACTTTAGACTACCTGATATCAAACCTCATGATCTCCGCCACAATGTTTCCACAGCGCTGATCGCAGCTGGAACCCCAATGAAAACCGTTCAAGCACTTCTTGGCCACACGAAGATTGCGACGACGATGGACCTCTACGGACACGTGAGCCCTGAAATGAAACAGAGCGCGGCCGACGACATCGACCAGATCTTTGGCGGCTAAAAGCAAACATAGAATAGTATGTTCCAAAGGGGTCAGCAGGGATTGAGGCCACTCGACGCTTTACACATCTGGAGTGGGACCAGCAGTCTGTATTCGCGCTCATTTGACTATGGGTAAGGTAAACCAGAAGGTAGAACCCTCCCCAGGCATGCTCTCTACACCCACCTCTCCGTGATGTTGGGTGATGAGTGTCTGACAGATATATAAACCCAGGCCCAACCCTTTCCCTGAACCACTCTGGACTGGTACTCCCTTGACCTGGTGAAAGCGTTGCCACAGTTCCTTTTGAGCCTCTTCGGTGAGACCTGGTCCGTGGTCTCGCACCCAAACACGAGCTACGCCCTCCCGGATGGTCAGTCCAATGTGGATCGGCTGATCTGCGCTCGAATAGCGGATCGCGTTGGTCAGATAGTTCGTCACCACCTGGCTGATCCGAGCCCGGTCGGCAAGCACCATGACCGTGGTGTGCTCCGGCAATTCGAGCAGGAGCGAGCGCGAAGGCGCCGTAACGCGCAGATCCTCGACGGTTTCGCGCACGATCGAGGCCAGATCACAGTGGTCCAATGATAGTTCCAGCGTATTGGCCGTGATTCGCGAGACATCCAGCAGATCATTGATCAAATGCGTTTGGACATCTACTTGTCGGGCACTGGCTGCCAGACGCTCCATAAGGTCATTGAAGAAGGCGCTCACCTCTGGAGTCAGGTGGTCGGTCTGGGTGTCCAGGCGTTTTACTCGCCGCTGCAGCAATTGGAACGTGCCTTTGAGCGCGGCCAGCGGGGTTTTCAACTCGTGGCTGGTCATGCTGAGCATGAGGTCTTTTTGCCGTTCGATCTCTTTGCGGGCAGTCAGATCTAAAACGAAAGCGATCACTAACGGAGAGGCGCCTTCCCGGCGGAAGAGCGTGCCTCCAATCAGAACGGGCACGCGTTTGCCATCTTTCGCCACATAGTCTTTTTCAAAGGGCTGCACACGACCGGTTGCGAGCAGTTCCTCTGCGGCCTGAACGGATTGCACCCGATCTTCTGGGGCCGTCATCGTTCCCCAGTTCATCCCCCCTGCTGCCAGGTCCTCGCGGGTATAGTCCAAAAGCGAGAGAAAGGCATCGTTGGCTTCATAAATGGTTCCCTCCGGGTCAGTCACGACGATCCCAATGATATTGGACTCCACGAGCCCACGAAACCGCGCCTCGCTCTCCCGCAAGGCTTCCTCCGCTTGCTTGCGCTCGGTGACATCGTGCAAATAAAAGGAGAGCCCATCCGGAGTCGGATAGAGGTAGATCTCCAACCAGCGCTGGAAACTCGGATGAAAGCCTTCTATGTGCGTCGCCTGCTGCGTCGCCATTGCTTCGCGATACGCGTGCTCGAATGGAGTGTTAAGAAGCTCAGGAAGCAGGTCCCAAAAGGATTGGCCTACCACCTCTTCCCGCTTTTTCCCCAGCATCTTTTCCAGCCCGCGATTCACATGGGTATAGCGCCATTGCGTATCGACGTGGGAAAAAGCATCCGTAATACTTTCGAGAATGATCGCGACCTGCTCCTCGGCCTGCTTCAGGTCCGTGATATCGATGACGACTCCGAGCATGTGCACCGGGTGACCTTGCGCGTCAGCGATGACGTGACCCCTATCTGAGAGCCAATGAATGCTCCCGTCAGGCCAGAGGATGCGGTACTCGGTCTGATAGTCCGTGTGCTCAGCCACCACACATGCCAGGAACTGGTCGACTGGCTCACGATCCTCAGGATACAACGTCGCCAGGAAGCCTTCATAGTTGATGGGAATATCTGGCGACAATCCCAAAAGCGCTTTCCCCTGATCCGTCCAATTGATCTGATTCGTGACCAGATCCCAATCCCACATGCCCACACCGGAAAATTTGAGGGCAAGTTGCACCTCTGCTTCACTCATCTGCCCAGCCAGTTCCTGTCTGGTGATATCGGTGCCACAGGCGAGGACCTCGCGAAGCTCCCCCTCAGGAGTGCGCACCGGAATAGCGCGCACGCAGACCAGGCGGTAGGCGCCACCACCTCTGCGGATGTGACACTCCATCTCCGCAGGACGCGCGGACGTGACCGCCTGGCGCACGGTTTCTTCGATCTGCGGCTGATCGGCAGGATGCAACGCATCCAGCCAGCCTCGCCCAAGGCACTTGCACTTCTGTTGTCCAGTAAAGGTTTGCCAACTCGGGCAGACCTCTTGCATCGAGCCATCGGGAGAAAGCCACCAAAAGACATCGGCGTTCTCTTGCGCGAGGGCCTGAAAACGATACGCAAATGCCTCGTGCCCCTGAGGTGGTTGATTCCTCTCTTCTTGCTGATGGGAATGAGACAAAGACATAGGATTGTTCTCCCTCCCCACGTGTCCTAGGATCACAGAAAACGCGTCTGTCCTCGCCCTGCACGCGCATGAGAGCACAGCTCACGGCGCGTTGGGCTGTGAGCGCTTTTCCACATGCAGCGGCCCTGTGAGATGGATATCTGTGGCAATTTCTCTCTTCCCCTACATTGTAGAATAGGCGGTCAAAGTCAAGCGCATCATTGCTTGTCAATCAAGCAGTGGAGCAAAGAAGTGCTGGCATCCCACGTTGTCTGGCGAGCAAGCAGGGCTTTTCGCACATCGTAGCATGGATAGCTGAAATACGACCCCCCTCTCTTTTCTGGAAGCGGGAGTGACGCGGATGGATCTCATCCGTGAGAGGCAGAGGCGAGAGATGCCAAAGACCCTGAGAATCCCACTTTACATGAGCAAAGAGAGCAAGTGGTCTGAAACCCTGGTCAGTATTTTCCTGACCCCTTTTTTATGGCAGAAAAAGAATAGAATAGCAGGGATTGACATCCTCCCCATGGCTAAAGCCAGGGGATTCCTAGAGTCGCCTCTAGGGTTTCCTGCTTCGCTGAGTCTTGCCTGAACGAGACAAAGCCCGTCCAGGTCTTACAGACTCTCCACAGGCGTTAAGGACCGTGAGCCCCACGGTCACAATGTTCTTTGCAGCGTTGATATCGCGGTCATGATGGACCCCACATTCAGGGCAGTCCCATTGACGGACATCAAGCGCTAAGGAGTCGAGGAGATGACCGCAATCGAAACAGCGCTTACTGGAAGGATACCATTTGTCAATCTTGACCACGTTTCGACCATACCAGTTGGCCTTGTATTCGAGTTGGGACACAAACTCGCTCCATCCCACATCGCTGATCGCTTTGCTGAGGGTTGGGTGCTTGACCATGTTCTTGACTGCCAACGACTCGACACACACCACTTGGTTCTCGCGTATGAGTCGGGTCGAAAGTTTGTGCAGGCGCGTCACGGCGGCGATCAGCGATACGGGCATGAATGCGTGCTACTTTGAGACGTGCCTTGTCTCGGTTTTTCGAGCCCTTTTTCTTCCTGGCATGACAACGTTGGGCTTTGCCCAGTTTCTTTTCATCCTTGTGGAAGAACCTGGGATTGCCCACCACTTCGCCTGTCGAGAGGACCACAAAGGACTTCAAGCCAAGGTCAGCACCAATCGCCTGCTCATTGGCAGGCACATGCTCAATCTCGTCTTCCACAAGGATGCTGATGCGCGTAGCGGGCAGCACAGTCTTTGGAGATGGTCACACTCGAAGGGGTTACATCTTTTGGCAGAGGGCGCGACCAGCGTATATCAAGGGGTTCGTTCATCTTGGCGAGTGTGATAGCTCCATTGTGCCAGGTAAAAGCGTTGGCGGTATAGGTGGCGGATTGCTTGTTGCGTTTTTTGTGGAAGGTGGGGTACTTGGCACGCCCTTCAAAGAAGTTGAGAAACGCTTTGTCCAGGTGACGAAGAGCTTGCTGCAAGGGCACGCTAGAAACGACATTCAACCAGTGTGTCTCTTCTTGCTTTTTCACGTCAGTCAACAGGAGACTCAACTCTTTGTAATAGAGTCGCTGATGGTCGTTGTAATAGGCATCGGTTTTCTTGCGCAATGCCCAGTTATAGACGCGCGCGACAGCACCCAAAGGTTTGAGCAAGGATCTGCTGTTGTTCTGGCGTGGGATACACGCGGTACTTGAAAGCGCGTTTCTGTTTCATAGGATACATTATAGCAGTTACGGTGTAAAAAGGCAACAATTTGCACTGCCCTATCCACCCCAAGAAAGGAGCGCGCCATTCATCCCCATGTTTGCGCAACAGGGGTCTTCTGGCGCGGTTAGATAAGGCAAGCATCTTTGCCTCTATCCAAAGCAAAAAACTTAGAACACATTGCCCAAAAATACCCCAAATTGACGCGCTTTTTAACAACACTGCTGTCAACACTGCTGTCAATTGCAACCGCTTGTAATGCCGTCTGGCTTGTAGAGCGAAGAGAAGGTCAAAAGACTTGAAACTGAGCTCGTTTCATGCTATAATTAGAACAAGATTTCAATGTGCATCGTACACTAACGGGTCATTACACACTTATTTACCACCACGTTTGCTTATTCTTTTTCTCTATCATAAATGTGCCCCTGCAGGGCCGGAGGTTAGTGTACACATGAGCATTTTTCAATTAACACAAACCATCCAGATCATGCCGTCGCTCCCTACCCGTTCAAGCAGGCGTCCTTCACAGCCTATGCTGCCCGGGCTGGAGCCGGAGATCGAAGTAAAGCCAAAAATTTCTAATCGCCAGATTGCGGAAGTTCTCTCAGGTATTGCGGACCTGATCGAAGCGCAAAATGGCAACCCTTATCGCGTCCAGGCTTATCGCAATGCCGCGCGAGGCGTTCTTGAGTTGTCCGAGCCCGTGGCCGATATTCTGGCACGCAACGAAGAGCCAACGATTCCCGGCGTGGGAGAACGGCTGCGTACACGCATCCGCGAGCTGGCCCAGAGCGGAACCATGACCTTCCAGAATGGGCTCTGCATGCCAGCGCTACCCGCAGGGGTACGGGCCTTAATGAATATCGAGCATGTCGGTCCTTACACGGCGATCCGTCTCTATGAGGAATTAAGCATCGACTCGCCCGAGAAGCTCTTCCGCGCCGCGCAGCAGCAACGCATTCGCCAGCTAGCAGGCTTTGGTGCGCGCAGTGAGGAGCGCCTGAAGGAGGCAGCCCTGCATCTACTAGGCAAGAAGACTTCTCATCAACCGCTCGGCGGCGCCGCCTGAGCTAGCTATACCTCGTCCCTGCTGTGCTCATGAATGAGAACAGGCAGATGGCTTGCGATGATATCTGCAAGCCATCTGCCTGTTCTTTTTACATTTCTAAATGTAAGATCAACAGTAGACGTTGTATGCCTGCTAGAGTACAGCTTCCAATTCGTCCAGCACAGAGATCTGTGAGGCAATCATTGGACGGTACGCCTCCTGACAGGCATCATCATAGCGATTGATCCACATACCACGCATGCCAGAGTGATAGGAGCCGGCGATATCCCTGGGCAGGCTATCGCCGACCATGACCGCCTGCTCAGGCGCAACGCCTAACTCCTGCAAGACATGAACAAATATCTCTGGCTCAGGCTTACCAATACCAACCTCTCCTGATACGGCAATTGTATCAAAATATTGCTCCAGGCCAGAGGCTCGGATCTTCTCTCGCTGTAGATCGGGCGTGCCATTCGTCAAAAGGGCCAGCGCATACCGCTGCTTTAGCGTGCTTAGCGCCGCTTCTACATCAGAGAAAACCCGATAACAGCTCCGGCGCTCCTCACGGAAACAGGCAGCCAACTCTTCGGCCAGCTCATCATTGATGATATCCTGCTCCGCCAGAGCGCGTTTCCATAGGAGTTGCTGGAAGATAGGCGCCCATTGGAAGAGCGCATGGAGATCCGAAGTCTCTCCCTCGAAGCGGCCCCACATCCCCTCTGAGGCGCTAATACCGATGGCATGGCAATAAGCGTAGGTGGGGGCCTCTGCCCAGAGTAGTTTTGCGTGTCTGTAAGCATCTATACGCAATCGCGTGCTATCAAGCGGAACACGTGCTTGTGCATAGAGACAGGCCTTACTCAGGGCGCACTGCGTGGCCTGACGATCCTCAATGAGGGTTTCATCTAGATCAAAGATAATAGCTTGAACTGACATATAGCTCCCAATAATATGTTAAGCAAGTTTGTTTCGACATCAAAAATTGCCGCGCTCGATCATAGCGATAAAGCGTTGCTCTAATTCATAGGTTCGCGCTCCCGCCTTGCCCTCCCCAATCGGGACATCGTCAATATGGGTTACGGGCGTGATCTCACGCGAGGAAGATGAGATAAAGGCCTCGTCGACCTCAGCAAGCTCACTGAGAAGGATGGGGCGCTCTTCAATAGGGAAACGTCCTTGCGCCAGTTCTACAATGACCTGGCGCGTAATTCCCATCAGGATCTCAGAGCGTGGCGTAATCAGCGTATCTCCACGGAAAACAAAGAAGTTGCTCCGCGTCCCCTCCAGCACATGGCCCGCGGCATTTACATACAAAGCATCGCTTGCTCCACGTCGCTGGGCCTCTTTCAGGGCGCGCATCGCCGCCAGATAGCTTGAGGTTTTGGCTTCGGGCATCTCACGCTCCATGCGCGTGGTAATGACCTTGATGCCACGCTCGAAGCGTCGCATATCTCGCTCGGGCAAGGGCGTGACCAGCACTGCCAGGACTGGTTTGCCACTGGGAAAGACACCATCCTCACTTGTGCCGCCGGTCACCAGCAGGCGCAGCGAGGCGTGTATGTAGCGGTTGCGCTCAATGGCTTCCCGCACCACGTTGGCAATTTCCTCAGCGGTATAGGAAATGTCTAGCTCGATAAGCTCTGCCGAGCGATAGAGCCGGCGCATATGCTCATCGAGATGAAAGGGGCGGCGGTTGTAGGTACGCAGGCTTTCAAAAACGCAGTAGCTCCGTAGGACTGCGACATCATTGATTGAAAGCGTGGCCTCGTGCGGATGCACCCAGCGTCCATCGACATACCAGAGGGCTTCGGTATCCATCGTTCGGAACTCCTTATCAGCGTACTTCTAGAATGTGTTTTGCCCGCAGCCATTCCACAAAATTTTCGGGAACACTCATGGTCGAAAGGCGGCTCTGCCGAATCAGACTCCAATCGTCAAACAGGTGAGTCTCTTTAATCTCGCGCAAGGTCACGGGTGTAGCGAAACGCCGCACAAACTCAACATCAACTACCCAGCTCTTGCTATCATGCTCATCAGGTCTCGGCTCTGAGACCACACGCGCCTCTCCGACAAGCGCCGCCCCTCCCATACTATGATAAATCAACATGGTATCGCCGGGCTTCATCATTTGAATAACGCGTACCGCCTGGGCATTGCGCACACCATCCCAGGTTGTACGCTGCTCCTGCTCCAACTGCTCAATAGCATAGGTCTCTGGATCGGTTTTCGCTAGAAAATACGCCATAACATAGCCTCTCCCATCAAAAATACGTCATAGGCATACACCATACAGCTCCACATGCTAAGCATCCGCCCGCAGTGCGGACACAACGGATATTCTTGCCTACTCAATCATTAAGACGAAGAAACAGAGCACATGTGAACAAACTAACCAAAGTTAGCCAAACGGATCAATACCCAAACACACGCTTCTACGACAATACCTGAAGCCAGGAACACAGTAGTCTTCTATACTAAGCATAGAAAGAATTTCGCGGAAGCAATTATGGGGGCAGTTTATGCCAAGGCTGATCAATATTGGCGAGCGCCGATTGGCAGTAAGCAATAAAGGGCGGGGACAACCAACAGTAGTGCTAGAAATGGGGCTAGGTGCCGCAGGTAGCGTCTTTAATGAGATTGCTGAACGCCTTGCGGCCCTGACTCACGTGGTCTGGTATGATCGAGCAGGCCTGGGCTACAGTGATCCGGCACCCACGCCACGAACGATACAAGATATCGCACGAGACCTGCATGCATTACTACTTCATGCCTCTATCCCAGGACCATATGTGCTGGTGGGACATTCTATGGGAGGCTTGACGGTACGCTTTTACCGGGAACACTATCCAGAAGAGGTCGCGGGTATGGTCCTCCTCGATGCCTCACACGAGGAACAACGCGAGCGCTTGCTGGCGGTACTGCCACCTGAGCAAGAGGATGAATTGAGCCACCTGGCACATCTACGTCACATACTCAGCACGCGCTGGAATGATCCAAACAAAAACGAGGAGAAATTCGACCACCGCGCCAATAGCGCACTTATGCGCCACTGCCACTCCCTCGATGACCTCCCACTCATGGTCATCAGTCGTGGGCGCTCCGACCGCGACCCGGCCAAGTTTCCACCTGGAGTCGTGGAAGAGATCGAACTGACATGGCTGCAAATGCAGAGAGAGCTTGCTCGCCTCTCCTCAAAGAGCCAGCATATGCGAGCGGAGAAGAGTGGGCACATGCTCAATCGCGATGTGCCCGATCTCGTTGTAGAGGCTATTCGCCAGGTTGTGTTGCAGATACGAGTATAGCCGATACAACTACCAGAGCTTCAGTCTACCATCACAACCTATTGATAACGCTGAAAAATCAGGGATGTATTATGCCCACCAAAGCCCATAGAATTAGAGAGCGCGACGTTGACCTCTCCGTGCCTGGCCTCGTTGGGGATATAATCCAGGTCACACTCGGGATCGGGATGCTCCAGATTGATGGTTGGCGGCATAATGCCATGCACGATACTGAGGATAGAGATGACGGCTTCAATGGCGCCAGCCGCGCCAAAGGTGTGCCCCAGCATGGATTTTGTCGAGCTTACCGCCAACTTGTAGGCATGCTCACCGAAACAGGTTTTGATGGCCTGCGTCTCAGTAGAGTCATTGAAACGCGTCGAGGTGCCATGCGCATTGATATAATCGACCTGTTCAGGACGCAGATCCGCGCTCTGCAAAGCACGCTGCATGGCACGTATTAATCCCTCTCCTCCCGGAGCGGGTTCAGTAATATGATAGGCATCCGCCGTTGAGCCATAGCCAACCAGTTCCGCGATGATGGGCGCACCACGCTCCAGGGCGAAGTCCAGGTCCTCCAGCACCAGCATGCCTGCACCCTCACCCATCACAAAGCCATCTCGTTCGGCGTCGAACGGGCGACTGGCCCGCTGAGGATCGTCGTTGCGGCGCGACAAGGCATGCATATTGGCGAAGGAGGCCATCCCGAGAGGAGTGACAGCTTTTTCGGAGCCACCCGCCAGCATGACTTTCGCCGTTCCGCGACGGATAGTCTCCCAGGCCTCTCCAAGCGCGTTACCACTGGTCGCGCAGGCGGAAACCGCGGCCCATACGGGTCCACGCGCCCCGGTCAGCAGCGAGACCATGGCGGGGGCCGCGTTGAGCATCATCATGGGGATCAGAAATGGACTGACGCGAGAGGGTCCCTTCTCGTGCAGGACAGCGAACTGTTCATGAAGGCTGATAAAGCCGCCCACACCACTACCAATACAGACGCCCGCATCAGGTGCGAGCTGATCAGTAATTGTTAAACCGGCCTGGGCAAGCGCCTGGCGAGATGCCGCGACCGCCAGGTGCGTGAAGGGATCATTGCGGCGGATCTCCTTACGCTCCATATACTGGCTGGCATCAAAGTCCCTCACCTCGCCTGCAAAGCGTACCAGGTACTCGCTGGCATCAAAGCTGCTAATAGGGCCAATACCCGAGCGCCCCTGACAGAGCGCCTCCCAGGTCTCTTCAAGCGTATGCCCCAGGGATGTCACCATCCCCATACCTGTCACTACAACACGCTTCATAGTATATTCCTCCACTGACTAGTTCTCATAAAATACTTCTCCACTGCCTAGTTACTATAGCAATAACACATTGTATGGCTCAGATATTCATTCTTTAGACACCATCGATTAGCGGCCTCGGAAGCATCATAACTGGACGCATTTGTTCTGTCAAACCTCTCCCTCTTGACATTCTACCTACTAGATGGTAGACTCAAGCTAATGAAGACACAGGTAAATACCGCACAACAAATTATCGAGATTTCGCTGACGCTCATGATCGAGCGCGGATACAACGCCTTCAGCTACGCCAACATTACGGATCGGCTAGAGATCCGGAAGGCTAGTATCCACTATCACTTTCCCAATAAAAGCGACCTTGGGCGCGCAGTCGTGGTTTATTATCGCGCGCTGGTGCAACAGAGTCTCAACCAGATTGAGCAGGCAAGCGACGATCCCAGGCGCCAACTCGCTATGTACATTGAGCAGGTACACAAGCAACTGAAGGAGGATAACTTCTTCTGTCTCTGTACGCTCTTTGCCGCTGAACTTCCGACCTTACCTGAGAATGTACGAGACGAGGTTCAGGGTTACTTCCGCGACCAGGTGACCTGGTTTTCTGCGCTGCTGACTGATGGGCGAACAAAGGGTATCTTTACTTTTGGAGGTGACCCCGAGATCGAGGCTCAGAGCGTCGTGGCCGCTATGCAGGGAGCGATGATTGCTGCTCGAACCTACCAGGATCCCGAGCGTTTCCGCGCCATCGCACTCCAGGTGTCTTCAGATTTGCAAAAGTAGACAAGGCACAAATTTTTTTGATATACATCTACCTTCTAGTAGGTAGTCAAGCTCACAGGAGGATTTGATCATGGCATTTCGCAGTGCAGATGTTGAATGGCAGGGCAGCGTCCAGAGTGGACATGGGCATATTAAGCTCGCGAGTGGTGCGTTTGAGGGCGATTATTCGTTGCGCACCCGTATGGATGCTGGAGCTGAGACCAACCCTGAAGAACTGCTGGCTTCGGCTCACGCGGGCTGCTTCACCATGGCGTTCTCCATGGCACTGGGCGCGGCGGGTCATGAGCCTACGCGCATTCATACCACAGCCCAGGTGCGCCTCTCCCAGCGCGGTGGCGAGTTTATCATCCCACGCATTGACCTCAAAACAGAGGCCGTCGTCCCTGGCATCGACGCCGCCACCTTCCAGGAGATCGCGACAAGGGCCGAGCGCTCCTGCCCCGTCTCCAAGGCGCTAGCTGGCACTGAGATTCACCTGGAGGCCACCCTCCTCGAAGCCTGGTGACAAGAGTGTAGCCATCATGAGTAAGGAGCCAAGTTTGCTTGACCCCTTACTCATGACGGCTTTTTACTTAGCTTGCAAAGGCTTTATCAAGCAGGCGCGTGACATCGCTGTTGAGAACATCAAAACTACCAGGTGCGCCCAGTTCGGCGCCATAGAGTAGGCGGTTATTACGTACAGCGGCAAAAACGACGCAGTAGCCAGCGCCGCTCCCCGAGCCGGTCTTGATTCCAATCACACCTGAATAGCTCGTGAGCAGTTGATTGGTGTTATACCAGTCGTAGCGCCGATTATATTGTGTGGGAGGAATATGATACTCGGTCTGCCGCACAATCTCGGCAAAGATCTGGTATCGCATGGCATAGCGTGCGAGCTTCACCAGGTCCTGTGCGCTTGAATAGTTCCCATCAGGAATGACACCATGCGGGCTGGAGAAATGGGTATGTGCCAGGCCGAGCGCCTGGGCCTTGGCGTTCATCATGGCAACAAAGCTATCGGTCGAACCACCCACCCAACGCGCCAGGGTCAAAGAAGCATCACTGCCTGAAGGGAGTAGTAGCCCATAGAGCAAGTGGCGAATGCGCAAATAGTCGCCAACATGCAGTTGAGCCACGCTCGCCTCGGGGGGTAACTGGTCCAGGTCCGCCTGTTGCACCGTGACAATCTGATCCAGGTTGCTATTCTCGATCGTCACGACCGCGGTCATAATCTTGGTGGTGCTGGCAATCGGGACGCTTCTCTGACTATCGCTGTCGAAGAGGACACGATTGTTGGCATTATCTATTATGTATGCACTGCTCCCATTCATGATAGGGGTTGGGGTTGGAGATGGCGTCGGTGAAGGGGTTGGAGATGGCGTCGGGGAGGGTGTTGGCTCCGGCGTTGGCGTCTCCTGAGCCGCAGCAATCGTAGGCGCAGCGTTCAACGAGAAATACACAAACGTTCCCATAGCAACGAGAAAAAGAACCATTGCAATCAGAAGCACACTCAAAAGTATTTTTCGCGAATTCATATATTTAGCTTTCCAGAAATATGCTACACCAGGAGTCGGTGTAGTATAGGGCACTGATGATAGAAAAGCATGTGTCAAATGACCCATAGATTAAAAGCCATATATAATAATCGTTGCAGCTTGCTTTTTGTGACAGACTTTCTCACCATTACGCGACTCGTAGGGGTAAAAAGATGTGGTCTGGTAATGCCTATGACATTACCAGACCACATCTGACACAAAGCGACCTCCTCTTAGAGTGCGGTTACGTGATGCGCCTTGCGCAGGCGGAGTACATCATCCTCTTCGCTCTCGGACACAAGCGACAGGTTTCCCAACAGATTGCGCTGCCTCTGCTCAAGAATGATCTCACCCGGATGAAGTGTTCGCCATACGCTCTGCACCGTGTCGGGGGCATATTGACGATAGAGGAAGTAGCACTCTATGTGCTTCTCCAGGGCCAGGTGATTCGCGCGTCCAAGGATATCTTTGGCCTCCACATCGTTAATATGAGGTTCCGTCATGCGAAAAATCTCCCGGCGCTCAGTCTCACCTTGCCCCAGGTAGAGAAAGACGACTGGCCTGTGTTCCTTATTGTTGATCGCTACTTGTATGACTTTCTCGTTATTCGGATCGTTCGAACTCAAAATCGCGAGGACCGTACCCGGCACATGCTTTGTAACGCCAGTCGCGACTACCGAGACACGACCGCGGCGCCGATGGTAGAGGTAGCTGGCGAAGGCAATAAGCATGCCTACAACCGCGACCGAGCCACCAAAGGCCGTTGCCAGCGGCTTGGCAATTAGATTTGTGCACCAGGCAATCATCACAAGAAGCGTCGTAAGAATACCAAGCCAGAAATTGACGGGAGAGCTTGCCCAACGGCTAGGTGACTCGGGAACTTCGGCGGGACCAGCCTGCTCCTCGACCGCGTGTCGGCTCTCGACCTGCCCATCCACCGAGACCTCTAGCTGATCTCCCTGGTGCCCCTCCAGCTTAGCTTGGCTCTGCCCATCGACTCCAACAATCGTGCTCTGCTTCTCCAGCAGCTTCTTCAAGTGGTAGACCTTGTTCTGCCGGTAGCGCACAATATCCATCCCCAGGCAGGTCAGCGTAAACGCCCCCAGCAAGCCAAAGGCATACATATCGCCAAGGATATTGATATTGCCGTGTACCAGGAGAAGCACCACCATTGGGATTCCCGTCGCCAGGATAATGGCATAATGGGGCGTGTCACGCAGTTTGTTGCGCTGCAAAAGCGCCTCGGAAAAAAACTCCATGCGTGAGAGCGCCAGGAAGACATGATATGAGCCAATGATCGCCGTATTACTGGCGAAAATGAGGAGCGCGCCCGCGCTGATAGCGACCTCAGTCTGTAGGATAGGCCCGCCCCAATGGCCAGCCAGGAGCGAGATGATCTGCGCCGAGCGCTCAGCATTGGCGGCATCATTGGGTAAGAGTAAGGTCGAAAGCATTGTCAGCAAGGGACTGGTCAGGCCTACTGTAAGTACCACAAGGAAGAGGGCAATTTTGCCAACCACACGACGTGGTAACTTCATGTTGGGGGCAAGCTGCGAGATGCTCTCCAGTCCCGAAAAGGCCAGGAACGATCCCGCGTACCCAATCAAGATGGAGGTTGGCGTAATTGCTCGTCCGCTAAACATCTCGGGAAAGAGGCTCAAGAATTGCTGAAATGAGAGATGAGTAAAGACAGTTACCAGGATTGCCAGGTCACTTACGAAGGCAATGCAGGCACCCACCATACTCACCCGTGCGCTCTCGCTGATGCCCACCCAGTTCAGAATGCCCAGTAACACTAGTGGGTCAACTGCCAATTGAATACCCTTTTGCTACTGCAGCTCCCGATCCAGCTAACCGTCGCAGACGAGCGCGTTCGCGCCGTCTGCGACGCTTGCCATTCCAGACAAAGGGAGTGGGATCGGCATTCCAGCCTGCCACCGTCTGTTCTAACCAGCCGATCACTTCTTGTGCATTCTTGGGGTGCTGCCCGGCCAGAGCGCGCGGGACAATGATGCGTTGCACCGATTCCGCCATGTTCAACCAGGAGCCGCCGATGGGTGTGTAGAGCGGCATCACGCCATGCTCAAAGAACCACTGCACCAGATCACAGGACAGGTGCCCTGCCAGATTATCCAGGACCAGCACGATGCGTAATGGTGGCAGGGAGGGGTTGCGGGAAGGATGACCCAGCCACGTTTCCCACTGCGCATACAGCGGGCGCTCCGCTTCGGGGGGCAGGCTCTCAGCGGGCTGTTTCTTTTCAATCTCGGCGAGCACTTCGGTCAATTCCCCTTTCAGCCAGGGATGCAACACGGCATTGGGCGCTGACAGGACGCCTTTGGCGCGCAGAAGACCAGTAGCGGGCCGAAAGAGCGTGAGCAGTTTGGCGGTGCCCCCACGCTCGTATTCATGGGGGTGCAAGGCCGGGTGGCCTTCCGGTTGCCACGACGCCCCAGGCTGGGGGATCGCCTGATACGGGCCGGCCTCATCTTCATTGAGCTGGGCAATCCCTGCCGCTTCAGCGTGCTCGTAGGCGAGGTCAATCAGTCTTTTTTTTCCGGCGTTTCCATATCATAGACGGTCACCGTCCCGCTTTTGCGCTTGCGCAGCGCGTAGCCGGTGCGGCACCAGGTGCGCGTGCGTTGATAGCTGTAGCCGGAATTATGAAGCACCTGGCGAATGGTTTCGTTGGCAATGTGGGGCAGATCGGTGGCTCGTAGCGCTTTGCGCAGCAGTGAGAGCGACCACGTCGCTGTCTGGTCGGCTTTCCGATCCGGCACCCGCTGCACCTCAGCCAGGATGCGTGCCTGCTGCTCACACGTGTAGGTCGGCTTGCCGCCTCGACCTGCCGCAATCGAGAGCGCTGCCAGGCCGTGCTCATTGAAGCGTCTGACCAGCTTCCCTACGCTGCGCGCCTCCTTGAAACCGGCCACACCTGCCGCCTGCGCAAAGGACTGCTTGGCCGCTACGGCCAGCAATGCTTTGGCTCGTCGCGCCACGTCGATCCGTTCACTACTCGCTTTGACGATGCGACGCAATTCACGCTCTTCCTGTGTGTTGAAAGCACGCAGAGGATGTTTCTGGAGTTGGGCCATGGACGTGTTCCTTCTTTCTCTCCCCTATTCTACCACTCCCGCGTTCCTAACTGTTACTTCATCGCTAGCTGACCCACTAGTGGGTCACTCGGCAATTGAGTAGCCATGAACGACAGTTGCCCCAGAGCCGCCGAGTCGGCGTAGTCGTGCACGCTCACGTCGTCGGCGGCGCTTGCCATTCCACACAAAGGGAGTTGGATGCTCATTCCAGCCAACGACGGTTTGCTCCAACCACTCAATGATGTGCTGGGCCGTCTGGGGATGCTGCCCAGCCAGGGCCCGGCGCACGATGATGCGTTGCAGCGACTCCGCCATGTTGAGCCAGGAACCAGAGATCGGCGTGTAAAGCGGCAGAATACCGTGTTGCAGCAGCCAGCGCACCATGTCATAGCTCAGATGTCCCTTGAGATTGTCCCAGATCAAGATGAGACGCAAGGCCGGAGCCGGTTTGGGACGTTCGTAGGACCACCACCAATGCTGCCAGGTCTGCATCAGCAGGTGATCATCGGGCAAGGGATGACGCACCACAGGCGGGTTCGCCTCCAAGTGGTCAAGCAGCGGCTGGAGATGTTTTTTGAGCCAGGGATGCAGCACGGCATTGGGAGCTGAGAGGACACCTGTGGCCTGCACTTCGCCGGTGTGAGGACGAAAGAGGGTGAGCAGTTTGGCTGTGCCTCCGCGCACGTATTCGTGGGGCTGCAAGAGTGGCTTGCCCTCTGGATACCAGTTCTCTCCTGGCTGCGGAATCGCTTGATACGGTCCTGCTTCATCTTGACACCACAGGGGCAAGCCGGCGGCTTCCGCGTGCTCGTAGGCCAGTTCGATCAAGGTTTTTTTTCTTGCGCCTTGGGGTCTTCAACCTTCACGGTTCCCGTTTTGCGTACCCGCAACGCCGTCCCCGTCGGACACCATGTGCGTGTCTTGCCAAAGGCATAGCCTGACTCATGGAGCACTTCCCCAATGGTGGTGGCACTGATCTGTGGCAGGGCGTCTTTGCGCAAGGCCCGCTCTAAGGTTTCCAACGACCAGGTCGCCGTTCCGTCTTTCTCCCGATCAGGCTTTCGTTGGACCTCGGCCATGATGCGTGCGCGTTGTTCACTGGTATACGTCTGTTTGCGGCCTCGCCCTGGCGCAATCAGCAGGGCAGCCAACCCCTGCTGATTGAAACGCTTGACCAATTGGCTGATGCTATCTCCACTCTTGTATCCAACCTCCTGGGCTGCCTTGGTATACGGCCTGCCTGCTCTGACTGCCAATAATGCTTTGGCCCGCTTTACCACATCCACCCGTTCACTCGTGGCTTTCGCGGTTCGCTGCAAGACTCGTTCCTCTTCTGCAGTGAAGGCTCGCAGTGGATCTACTCGTCTCATGCTCAGTTCCCCCCTTGATCTTCAGTGTACCCCCTTTCCTTCTTGATGGCAAGCTAATTGCCGGGTGACCCACTAGCACAAGCAGCGTCAGCCAGAGTGCGAGGCTAAAGCCAAGTACGCTCGTGCCTGTACCCAACATAGGAAAGACGATGCTGAGATACAAGATACCCGAGAGACTACTGATAGCTGCAGTAAGAAAGTAGTCAACCAGGATAAACATGCCACCCAGAGCTCCAAACCAGCGATTAAGCGCCTGGCTCGCCACCGTTACTACACCACCACCCTGGGGGAAGCGATAGGTCACCTCTACATATTTAAAGGTCAACAGGAGAAAGACCGACATCGTTAAGAAGACAAAAAAGCCCGCCAGTTTCCCAACAGTTGCATAGAGAATACCTGGCACATAGTAGATAGAGGTGCCAATATCGGCAAAGACGACCGCCCAACACAGGAGCGGCCCGAGCTGTTGTGTCTGCTTCTGCTGTTCCATACCTGCGTCCTCTTGCTCTCTCTTCTCACGGGGAAACATAGGGATATCTTTTACTTGTACAACGATACGTGGCGCGCTTGCGATGCGTCACAGTGGCTGCTATTGGCACGAAACAGTTGAGCCTGGCGTGACACTCTCCCGATAACAGGCTTCCCCATCTGGCGAACAGCGATTTGAACAGGAGAGAGGGCATAGCATATACTACTTGCAAACGCATGTTTATGGCACACCCCCGTTACCCCGAAGGTTCGCGCAGCGAGCTGAGGCTGAAACAACAGGAGCACACGCGCTTTTTCACGATTGGTATGCTAACAGCAGAGCTTTCCATGTTATCGAGGCGGCCCGTAAAACCCCTGTCTTTAGACATGGGGATATAAGGGCCGTTCCTTTTCTGGGTGGATAGGGCGGTGGTGGATATGCTTGACATGATATCACTATGATGTTAAAATAACATCATGAAAGAGAAACAAGAACATCCTTTTAAGGCTCGTATTCCTCAATCGGTGTGGGATGAGTTAGAGAGCATGGCACACGATGAGGAACGATCCATTAATTGGGAGATTGTACAGGCGATACGAGAGCGGATTGCTCGACACAAAAAAGGTAGGAAGTCACATGAGCATGAAGACCTTTAAGTTTCGCTTGTACCCCACCAAGAAGCAATGCGAGAAGCTTGAATGGACGCTTGCTAGATGTTGCGAGTTGTACAACGCCGCGCTTCAAGAGCGTCGGGAGATGTACACATACACTGGCAAAGGAACCAACTACAATGCTCAAGCCATGCAACTGCCTGAAATCAAGGAGATCAGAGAGGAGTACAAGGACATTCATTCTCAGGTGTTGCAGGATGTGCTTAGACGGGTGGAGAAAACCTTCAAAGACTTCTTCAAGCGGGTCAAAGCTGGGAAGAAGCCGGGATACCCCAGGTTTCAGAGCCGCACCCACTATGATAGCTTCTGTTTTCCACAAGTTGGCTTCTCCCTGAAGAACGGGCGTCTGGAGTTGTCGAAGGTCGGTCATGTCAAAATCAAGCTCCATCGAAAAGTGCTGGGAACGATCAAGACATGTATCATCAAGCGAGAGGGCAAGCACTGGTATGCCTGTTTCTCCTGCGAAGTGGAGGCGATGCCACGCACGCCCTACACAGATAAGGTTGTGGGCATTGACTTAGGAGTGTCTAAGCTTGCCACGCTCTCCACTGGTGACGTGATCGAGAATCCCAAACACTACCGACGTGCTGAGAAGAAGCTCACTAAAGCACAACAAGCCTTGTCAAGAAAGAAACGTGGTTCCAAGCGTCGCAAGAAGGCAATACAGCGCGTGGCTCGCCTGCATCGCAAGGTGCGTAATCAGCGCAACGACTACTTGCATCAGTGGAGCAGAAGGCTTGTTGACACCTACGAAACCATTGTCTTTGAGGATATTGCGCCTGCGAACTTGTCCAAACGAGCAAAGCCGAAGCAGGATGAGGAGACAGGACACTATCTTCCTAACGGGGCCGGTGCGAAATCTGGCCTGAACAAATCCATCATGGATGCTGGTTGGAGTCAATTCATCGCCTTCTGCGAGTACAAAGCTGCGAACGCTGGTAGGGTGCAGGTGGTGAAGGTTGACCCCAAGTACACCAGTCAAGTGTGCTCGGGTTGCGGGACGGTGGTCAAGAAAACGCTCTCAGAACGTTGGCATTCCTGTGAATGCGGCACTGAGTTGGATCGTGACCACAATGCCGCACTCAACATCAAAGCTCTTTGGCTCGGACAGAGCCTTCAGGAAGCGCAAGCCTCCTGAGAAGCCCCCGGCTTGAGCCGTGGGGAGTCGTCACAAAAATACATGAAACATGTTTAGAAAGGGTCCTTATGACAAACCAGCAGCGAGCAAGTGATACCATGAAACAAGGAGTGAAGAGTCCCTTTGGGGCACGAATAGGCGTTGATGCCGAAATTGACACAACAGTTATTTCACTTACCTACACAGATAAAGACGACGCTACCCACAGCATGGAGGTAGGCATTGCGCCTGAACTGGGTAGCAATTTGTTTCGCTTTCGCGTTGGAGCACTTGATCTTATCTACCATGAGAGTGAGCTCCTCAAACAAAAACAGTTTATTGGCAACTTTGTGCTCTGGCCTCTCCCCAATCGTGTACGAGACAAGCACTATAGTTATCAGGGAAAAAACTACTCGCTACAGGATGTAAAACGAGTCGAGACAGATAAAGCCCTGGTGCATGGCCTGGTCCTTGACCAGATCTGGCAATATGAGCAGCCCATCATTAAAGCCGATAGCGTTAGCGTCACCACCTACATTGAGCAGACGCCTGAGAGTCCCCACTTTGCGGCCTATCCCTTCCGCAGCCGTCTCTCACTGACCTATACTCTCACCCACCAGGGCATCGACATTACTTATAAAGTAGAGAACAAAGACACGCACGATCTCCCCTTTGGCTTTGCGCTCCACCCCTACTTTCCAGTCCTTGACGGCGCACAAGAGACCTACGTTACGCTACCAGCGGACGCAGTGATGGAGGCTGACGATGCTCTGCTGCCAACGGGCCGCATCTTTGAGGTGGGAAAGCTGATGTACGCCATGTATGATCTACGCCAGGGTCGTCCAGTCTCGTGTCTGAACCTGGACCATGTCTACACCCGAACCCATCCAGGCGAAGCAGCAATTATAGACTATAAGAAGCGTGGTTTGCAACTCCGGATTACCGCCAGTGACGATTTTACGCATATCGTCATCTACGCGCCTCCAGGTGCCTCTTACCTCTGTGTCGAGCATCAGACCTGCTCAACTGATGCCATTAACCTGCACAACCAGGACGAGCGCGAGCATCAGATGGCGCATCTGCTTGAGGTCGCTCCTGGACAGAGCTATAGTGGGACACTTCACTATATACCCACCTTTAGCTAAACACTGGGCGATTGAGCCACCAACCAGAATTTCACGCCTGCGACGCTCAGGGGAGGCGTGAGGTGCCGGGCGACCGCCCGGCACCTCACGCCTCTACATCTCCCCTTCTCGATATCTCCTATTGATGCCCTGTTTAGCGTTCCTCAAAGAGAATGGGCAGCGACTTTGCGCCATAGATGAAGGAGCTATGCACCGGCGGGAGCGCCAGATCGTGATTACGCCGCAGAGCATGCATACGCTCAAGCATAATATTCAGGGCAATCTTTGTTTCCAGGCGTGCCAGCGGCGCCCCAAGACAGAAGTGAATGCCGTGGCCAAAGGAGACATGGCGATTGGGTGTACGCGTAATGTCAAATGTTCCAGGCTCAGGAAACTGTTCAGGATCGTGATTGGCGCACGCGACCCAGCCAATAATGAAATCGCCCGGGCGAATATGCCGATCACGCAGGATAATATCCTGGGTCGCGAAGCGTCCAATCCCTGTCACTGGCGAGCGATAGCGTAGGACTTCCTCAATTGCGGCAGGCATGAAGTCAGGCTCCCGTCGTAACCGATCCATAACCTCGGGATGCTCATCAAAACAGAGGATGGCATTGCCTATCAAGTTGGTCGTCGTAATATTGCCCGCGACCAGCAGGAGCGCACAGAAGCTAAGCAGCTCCTGTTCTGTTAGATACTCACCTTCGATCTGAGCGGCGATCAGCTCGCTAATAAGGTCATGACGCGGCTCACGCCTCCGTTGGGCGATGACCACGCGAAAGTAATCATAAATGGTATCCAGCGTCTTACGGAAGCGCTCACGCGTACGACGCTCATACTCCTCGCGCTCTTCGCTGGCAAACTCGCCATACTCGCCCATCACTAGTTCATCTGACCACTGCTTAAATTGCACACGATCCTCAGATGGAACCCCTAGTAGCTCCGCGATGACGATCACTGGCAAGGGGAAGGAGAGGTCAGCGATCACATCCATTCTGCCACGTTCGATCACATCATCAAGCAAACTCTGGGTAATCTCGGCAATACGTGGAGCAAGCTGAGCAAGCGTACGCGGCGTGAAGGCCTGAGAGATAAGCGAGCGCAACTGGCGATGACGCGGTGGGTCGGTATTGAGCATGCTCTGGAACTCATCAACACTACGTTCTGCGGCATATTTCACGCTATCAGATGAGAATAATTCATGCTGGTTCGCAATCAAATGCACAAGTTCATAGTCAAAGGCTTCCCAGAAACGTGCCGCATTATTATACATTAACGGGCCATGCTTCTCGCGCAAGGCTGTAAAACACGCATGCGGATAGAGAAGTTGATCCTGTAGGGAGCGCGGATCTAGAGAAGTTGCCTGGCGCCCTCTGTCTGTATGCTCCAAAGCACTCTTTCCTTTCTGCGAACAGAAAACATAATCAGAGTCTGCCACCCAAGTCCACAGCCTCACAGCATCTATCTGTAGCGTAGCAAATTGCCCCAAATCTCGTAAAAAAGCATACGTCATGGTGGTCCAGGTATCATAAATAGAGAGAACAAACCATGCACATACAGCGATCTTTAGAAACAGTCTCTCACTTTGCGGCGTCGTTAACGCAGGGAAGCGCTCTCGTGAAGGAGCCTTTTTGTCATGTTACGATCCCAGCTAGACACCATCCCCATGGGCGATATGAAAGATGTGCATCCTGAGTCGGCTGTGCGCGATCTTATCAAGCAAGCCCAGCGGCATGGTCCCATCTTCCAGCTCCCCCTGCCCGATGGCACAAGGCGTATCGTTCTCTCTAGCTTTGCCCTCGTTGACGAGGTCTGCAACGACCAGTTTTTTGATAAACGCGTCTCTGTCAATGTTCGCAACCTGCGTAGCGCTATTGGTAGCGGCCTCTTTTCCGCGGATACCAGTGACCCCAATTGGCGCAAGGCTCACACCATCCTTATGCCTAGTTTCAGCCTTCAGGCCATGCGCAACTACGTACCTATGATGCTCGATGCCGCAGAACAACTGATGGCCAAATGGGAGCACCTTAATCCTGAGGATCTCATTAATGTTCCCGACGATATGACCAGGGTTACTCTGGAGACGATTGGCCTCTGTGGCTTCAGCTACCATTTTCACGCCATCACTCGCGAGCAAATGCATCCATTCGTCGAGGCGATGGTGCATATCCTTAGCACGACCGCAGCAAGAGCGGCACGTCCACCTATTGAAGAAAAGCTGCGCTTCCGCCAGCGCAGACAGCTCCAGGCCGACACAGATCTCCTCTTGTCGACCGCCGACCAACTCGTAAGGGAGCGCAAGATGATGGGGGCAGAGGGACAGAAGTACAATGATTTGCTCAACGCCATGCTGAACGGTGTAGACAAACAAACAGGTGAGAAGATCGACGACGTCAATATCCGCAATCAGATCATTACCTTCCTGATCGCGGGGCATGAGACGACGAGTGGGCTTCTCTCTTTCGCGACCTACTTCCTCTTACACCATCCCGATATACTCAATCGAGCCTATGAAGAGGTAGACCACGTCCTGAGTCGGGATACCAGCAAGGCTCCCACATACGAACAGATTCATCAACTTGTGTATATCAAGCAGATCCTCAAAGAGACGCTTCGCCTCTGCCCAACCGCGCCAATATTCAATCGCTGCCCCTACGAGGAGCGCCTTCTGGCAGGTAAATATCAGCTTCAGCCCAGCGACACCATTACCGTGCTCACACCTATGCTCCACCGTGATCGCAGCATCTGGGGCGACGACGCGGAGATCTTTAATCCCGACCACCATTTCAATCCAGAGGCAGAAAAGCAGCGTCCAGCCAATGCCTACAAGCCCTTTGGCACCGGGCAACGCGCCTGCATCGGACGCGAGTTCGCCCTCCAGGAGGCGACTCTCGTTCTGGGTATGATGCTCCAGCGCTTCTATCCTTACACAACCGGCATCTATCAGCTGAAGATTCGCGAGGCGCTAACCATTAAGCCCGCCGATTTCTATATGCGCGTCAGGCCGCGTACCGATATCGATCACATCATTATTACGCCTCTAGACGAGGATACCGTCAGTGATGCAGAGCCAGTCATGGTCGAGGCCACGCACCCTGAGCCAGAGACACCGCAAAAAATAGCCCAGAGGACGACCCTACTCGCGCTCTATGGCTCAAACACTGGCACAGCCGAGGAGATTGCGCATCGTATCGCGGAGGCTGGCACCGCCCGTGGCTTTGAGGCCACCGTGGGCGAGCTAGACAACTATGTCGATAAGCTGCCTAAAGAGGGTCTCGTTGTGCTTGTTACCTCGTCCTACAATGGTATGCCTCCCGATAATGCCAGTGCATTTTGCCATTGGCTACAGAGCGGTCTCGCGCCAGATGCGCTCAAAGGTGTCAACTATACCATTTTTGGATGCGGCAACCATGAGTGGGCGGGCACCTACCAGGCCATTCCCAAGTTGCTGGATAGCGCGCTTGAACAGGCAGGGGCCAGGCGTGTCTATCAACGGGGCGAGGGCGATGCCGCAGGCGATTTCGATGGGCAGTTCCGCTCCTGGTATAATGGGCTATGGAACTCGGTCGTCCAGGCCCTATCGCTCACACCACAGGAAGAGGTCAAACACCAGTATAGGCCGCGCTATGATATCGAGATCATTCGCCGCCCGCATCCCTATCCCTTCATTAACTCCTTCGGGGCGCAACCAATGACGATCCTGGAAAACAGGGAGTTGGTTCAACAGCAACCGGATGCACTCAATGGCGACTCTACACGCCATCTCCAGATCTCGCTGCCTCCAAACATGCCCTATCGCACAGGCGACCACCTGGGCGTGCTGGCCAGCAATCCTGAAGAGCAGGTAACACGCATCGCGGACCATTTCCAGTTTGATCGCCAGACAATCATCCAGCTGCACGCCAATGATGAACGCAAGCCCGCCGCCCCAATTGAGGAGCCCATTTCTGTCTATGATCTGCTTGCCAATTATATCGAACTCCAGGACGTCGCCACACGTACTCATATCGAGCGTATGCTTGAATATACCAGTGATGATAGTGAGCGAGCGCGCCTGGAAATGCTGGTTGGCTCAGGTCCAGAAAGCGAGGCGGCCTACAAAAAAGAGGTACTTGAGCAACACAAATCGCTCATTGACCTGATCGAAGAATATCCCTCGTGTACGATGCCCTTCAATGTGTTCCTGGACTGCCTGACACCTCTACGCCCCAGGTATTACTCCATCTCCTCGTCGCCTCTCCTCAAGCCCGACGAATGCAGCCTCTCCGTGGGAATTGTACAGGGGCCAGCCTGGTCAGGACATGGCACTTTCGAGGGCGTCTGCACCAGCTACCTGCGCAATCAGCACGCTGGTGATATCGTCTATGCCTTTGTGCAGAACACTAATGGTCCCTTCCACCTCCCAGAGGACCCACGCACGCCCATTATTATGATCGCGGCAGGCACTGGGGTATCGCCCTTCCGTGGCTTCTTGCAGGAGCGAGGACGGCAAAAGCAAGCCGGAAAAGAGGTTGGACCGGCCCTGCTCTTCTTTGGTTGTCGCGATCCGCAGCACCTGCTCTATCCAGAGGAGATCAAACGCGGCGAAGACAATGGTATTGTCAAGGTATTCGCGGGCTACTCACGTGTAGCGTCACAACCCAGGGTCTACGTCCAGGATAAGGTGCTGGAACAGCAGGATGCCATCTGGATTCTGCTACAACAGGGGGCCGTCACATATGTGTGTGGCGATACTACCCGTATGGTTCCCGCAGTTGCCGAGAGCTATAAACAGATATACCAGGCCAAAACCGGCAAAAGCAGCCAGGAAGCTGATCAATGGCTACAAGAAGTGAGTGCCCAGAACCGCTACCTGGTCGACATCTGGGGCACCAGCTAAGGTAATGTCGCAAGTAGAAGAGGAGCGTCGGGGGCGCTGCCATGGCAGCGCCCCCGACGCTCCTCTTCTACTTACTTTTTATGTTTACAGGCTCTCTACGAGAGATTTAGCCGTTACGAGTCAGGTGGAAGGCTTCGGCGTAGGTATAGCCGTGTGGCTCGCCCAGGGCGCCCGCGCCATCACGCAGCATTCGCTCCAGGAACTCCAGGTTATGGCCTACCTGGCTCTCATGTGCGCGCAGGGCCTCCAGTTTCGTATCCATGGTCTCAGTAATATCGACATAGTGATTTAAGATCGGCGCGGCGGTAATATAGATCTCTGAGACCTTATGTGGCTTTAGCCCCTCCTCAAATAATTCGGGGAAGTCCCAGGGATTCTGCGCGGCAGGATAGGCCGCCGCCAGAGCGGCCTCACCCGCCGCAAGGTGGTCGGGATGGTAGCGGGGGATAATCATGGTAGGCGCCCAGGAGCGCTCTGGCGACTGGCAGACGAGGCGCGAGGGGCGATACTGCCTGATCAAGCGCACAATCTCGCGACGTAGCTCCAGTGTTGGCTGCAACAGGCCATCAGGATAATCCAGGAAGATAACATCCTTCACACCTAGAATCTGGGCCGCCGCACGCTGTTCCAGTTTGCGTGTCTCCACTGTACGCTGGCGGGCAGCCGGGCTGAGATCCTCAGCGTCATCGGGACCACCACCACTACAATCAGTACAAATAACATAATAGACATCCCAGCCGTCGCGCACCCAGTTCGCGACCGTTCCTGCAATGCCAAATTCGGTATCGTCGGCATGCGCCACAACACATAGCGCCACTTTATTGAGTATTTGCTCACTCATTATGTTACAAATTCCTTTGAATCTAACTATCTCTATGCTTAAATTCCAGAGATATTATAATATATTCTTCGCGGCTCGCAGGCGCGAAGACGCTCTTGATAGCAGAAGGGACGCTGCCTGTAGCCCACAGGCTCCAGGCAACGCCCCTCTTCATCAGCTCTAGCCTTACGCCAGTAACGTCTGGTTACGATGCGGACCGACGCCCACGCTATGCAGGGGAACACCAGTCAATTCGGCCAGGCGATCCAGGTAAGCACGCGCATTGTAGGGTAGGCCCGTCAAAGACTGAATGCTGCTGGTCTGCTGCTGCCAGCCAGGAAGTACCTCGTAGACAGGCTCACATGCCTCATGAATTAATGGATCAGGAAGGTCGGTAATCAGCTCACCGCGATAACGATAGCCAGTGCAGACGGGAATTTCGGCAAAGGTATCCAGTACATCTAGCTTGGTAATAGCCAGACCTGTGCACCCATTAAGCTCGGTGACATAGCGTGTGACGACCGAGTCAAACCAGCCAATACGCCGGGAGCGGCCCGTGGTCGCGCCAAACTCTCCGCCCAGTTCACGCAGGTGCGCGCCCAGTTCGTCCAGGAGCTCCGTTGGCATGGGACCTGTGCCAACCTGAGAGCTATAGGCCTTGGCAACACCAATCACACGATTAATATAGCGTGGAGGGATGCCCGCGCCCACCGCGGCTCCGCCAGCCGAGGGCGATGAACTGGTGACAAAGGGATAGGAGCCCCAGTCGATGTCTTTCATGACGCTCAACTGGCCTTCGAGCATGATACGCTTCCCATCACGCAAGGCGGCTCGCATCAAAGGAACCGTGTCTACGATGCGCGCTTTGAGCTGCTCGCCCCAGGTCAGGGCCTCAGCCACCAGTTGCTCCAGGTCAAACGGCTGCTCGCCATATACATTTGTCAACACTGCATTATGCCGGCGCAGGATAATCGCCAGCTTGTCGCGCAACACCTGCTCATGCTGCAAATCGCTGATGCGGATACCGATGCGACCTACTTTATCGGTGTACGCAGGGCCAATACCACGCCCGGTTGTATCTACACGATACGCTCCACGCGCCTGGTCCTCAACTTTGTCCAGCACTTTATGATAAGGCATAACGACGTGTGCGCGATCAGAGATCTTCACATTATCGATATTCACACCCTGGGAGGCGATCTCCTGCAACTCCTCAAGCATCGCGGGCGGATCGATGACGGTGCCGGTACCCAGGATGGAGAGACACTGGGGATTAAAGACGCCCGAGGGCACTAGGTGCAACTTGAATGTTCCGTACTCGTTGATCACGGTATGGCCAGCATTGCCGCCGCCCTGGAAGCGAACGCACATGTTTGCTTCTGTGCTCAGGAGATCAACAATCTTTCCCTTCCCCTCATCCCCCCATTGTGTACCAACTACAACAGTTACCGATGCAGTCATAATCTATTCGTGCTCCTTATCAATTAAAGCATTTCCGTGTTGACTTCTCGCCCGAGTTCGGATGAGAGATGCAGGGTTTGCGCGTCCAACCTGGTGACAGCAACCAGCCGCTCGGCGTCCGCCTGCGGCAGGAGGCGGCGACGTAAATGAACCAGATGCGTGCCAAAGGCCGTCTCCAGCTCTTGTGAGAACTGCTCATAGATCGCGGCCAGATAGGCTTCATCTCGGATCAACTTCTCCACCACGCGTACCATGGTGCGATTCTGTGTTACCACTCCGCTTGCCGGAGCATCCAGGGAGGCTACCAGGGCCTCTTGAAAATCGATTGCCAGCGCGACTACATGGCCGCCTACGACCTTTTCAGGAACCTCGTGCCGGTAGATGGTCGCAAAATCCGCGTCCACTTCACCGAAGAGATTCAAAATAATGACACAGCCACGATCACGCGCCGCACGCAAGACACCCGAGAGGAGCTCAACATCCTCTGCCCAGAGGCTGGCCGCGATCCGATGCTGCGCGCTTGCGATCAATTCGGTGAGGCGCGTCTCTATACGCTGGCGCTCCCGCAACTCCCAGAAGTGTCCAATGCTGTCAGGCTGTTCCAGGGCTGAGAGCTGCTGCTCCAGGTCGTGACAACGCTGCGCCGTCTCCTGCTGAATGCGCTTGAGCAACTGCGCAGGCGGCACCGAAGCGTAACGCACCGGGTCAGGTGTAACAGCAATCACGCCCTCTTTGGTAACCAGTGTCTCCAACGCCTGGTAGGTATTGGCGCGCGGCAGCCCGGTCCCCTTACTTACTTCATAGCCCGTTGCATTGGGATATTGCAAAAGATAGATGTAGACCTGCGCCTCCGCTCCGGTAAAACCCAGATGCTTTAGCTCTTCAATCATCGCACCCACCGCAGTTCGCTCTCCCTTTCATCTTTAGTAGTAGTAACCACTACTACTATAATCGGTTCCCCGTCGATTTGTCAAGGGGGCACACCACGAACAAAGCTAGCACGATCTACCGCTCTCTTCTATCGACCCGGCACACGATAAACTTTATCCATGTTGATAGCTAACCTCGACCACACAAAAAGCCCCTGCCCTGTCTTGAGACAGGGCAGGGGCGCTAGAAGGGTTAGGGAAGTCCCTTCGTCTATGGCTCCGTTCCCCAGATGAGCTGGCCTTTATAGTAGGCGGTCACCTTCGTCCAGGCCGTATAACTTGTCGTGCTCTGGCTGTACGAGTAATCATTATTCTCGTTATAATTACTCCAATCAGTCTTGTTGAAGCGGTTCTGAATATCACCAGTGTTAGCGCCAGGGGCAAGCGTTCCCGCGCCCGAGGTAAAGCTAATTTCCAGGTAATAGTCGGCGTTTGTACGCGCTGGGGAGACGGTTGCGAATCTAGCGCTGATATTGGAGCAACCAATCTGGGCATAGTCACACGAGTACGCCTGGGAGACATTGCTATCGCTGGTATACCAGTAGCGAACAGTAATATCGCTCAGATTAATGGTGTTGCTCCCCGTGTTGGCGACCTCCAGTCCCGGCCTGATCTGGTTGTCGGTGGGATTAGAGTCATTATTTTTGTAGTACACCTTTACAGAGGCCGAGCCAGGAGGCGGTGTGGGTGTGGGCGTAGTAGTTGTCGTTGGTGTGGGCGTCGGCGTATTGGTAGTGGTCGGAGTGGGTGTCGGTGTACCGCCCCCACCAGAGCTTGTATCAAGCGGGAACTCAATCGGCGTAAGATAGGCCTGCTTCGTCTGGTTGACGGTTGTCCAGTCATCATTTAAGATGCCGCCTGTATCACCGGAATTTGGATTCAAGCACCAGAACGTCCAGTTAATGCCGCTCGCACCTTTGCCCAGGTAGTTGGTCAATGCTGTGAGCCACTGCTGATCCGAGGTAGTCGCCAGCCTCGTACCAAACTCACCCAGCCAGACGGGAGCAATGTTCTGCTTGATGAGATAGCCCCAATGCGTATCCCAGACGCCAGGCAGATTGTTGGGATAGTTTGGAGCGCTAAACCAGGTCTGATTGTAGACACTTGCGGGATAGTCATGCGCGGAGTAGACGAGGCGATTAGCAACATTCAAGGTCACAGGATACTGCGCCGCTCCCTCGAGATTGCCTCCCCACCAGTAGCAGTCGCCACTGGCTTGACCACCCGGTCCAAAGCAGTCGACACCCTCTACAAAGATCAACCAGTTGGAGTTGACCGAGAGGATCGCGTTACCTGCCCGCTCGGCTGCGAGACGCCAATCCACGGTCTGGTCGCCACAGCCCCAGCAGGCAGGCGAATGCGGCTCGTTGTGCAGATCCGCACCTATGACCATGGGATTCCCCTTGTAACGCTGGGCCAGCATCTGCCAGTCAGAGATCCAGCGTGATTCAGGATACGCGGAGGTATACCAGAGGGCCGATTGCGCGCCAGAATCTGGGCGATGCCGGTCCAGAATGGTCCGTAAGCCAATCTGGCTAGCATAGGCAATCACCTTGTCCATGATCTGGATACCACTTAAGCCCTGTAAGTCGGGATTTTTATTGTAATCTATCCCGTTGGGGGTACTCCCCGCGTCAAAGAGCTGGTTTGAATAGGGCAGACGCAGGGTATTATACCCCAGGCTCTTGACCTGATCCAGCATATCCTTGTAGCTACGCGTCCAGAGTCCGTGGGGCGCATAGTTGGCCGTTTCCATGCCAAACCAGTTAATGCCCGCGATACGCACCGGCTGATTATTTGCATCTAGGATCTGTGATCCGCTGGTATGCCAGTAGCCCGTGCCGGCAGCCTGGGCCGTGGTGTGAGTCGTAAATTGCATAGTGAGACACGATATGAGCACTAATAACACAACTATTGGGAGAGTGAAACGTCCCTGTTGCCACCAACTGCGACGTTGGAGCATTTGCGCAGACATAGACCTCCTCGCTTTCATAGCTTGCTTCCCTGCTTTGGAGATGCAAAATAGTTAACTCTCTTCTTGATATACCTTTTTATTTGGGAACGAGTCAATTTCGGCGACGTGATTGATAAAAAACTGAATAGAAATCAGCAGGAGATATATCTTCACTCTACATCACAGCCCATTAGAAGAGGAGAGATATACCTATAGAATGTAAAAAAGTCTAAGAACAGACTAAAGAAGGTAGGGTAGCTTACTTGACAGCTATGAACAAATAACATACTGTAAAAGATAAGCGTATCTTCAGTGCTTTGCATCGCTAACGACATAGAGGTCGAAAATGAGGAAAGCAGCTACCCATCCCCTGCGTGCCGCGCGTACTCGCTACAACCTGACGATTGAACAACTGGCTCAGGAGACGAGTATGAGTACAGCCACTATTTGGCGCGCGGAACATAATTATTCCATCAACGCGGAATCACGCCGGCGTCTATGCACTTATTTTGGCTTGACCTCGCAAGAATTGGGATTGACCATACCCCCTGAGCGTGGACCAAAAAAATTACTGACGACCCGAGCCACTTCATCGTCGCCGACACTAGCCCCTGCACATTTGCATGAGCTAGACCCTACTAACACCTCCCCCCGACACGAGGGGCACGCCACTCACACAACGGCCACGCCCATCGCGACGACGCCCTTCCAGGAACAGACAGGACTCTGGCTCATTCTTGGCGCGAGTCAGCTCTCCTCAGCCTTCGAACAGCAATGGACGCCCGAAACGCTCTTTGAATCACTACACATCGTCTCCCAAAGCCTACGCGGTATGCCCACATCCGTGCGCCTGGCGCTGCAACACTATGGTATCGGTTCCTTGCATCTCAAGGAGCATATGTCTGCCAGCGAGTGTTTCCAATTGCAGGAATCCTTTACACATAGCGTCAACCAGGCCTGGCAATTCTCTCACGCCAGCCGGCCCGAACAGGTTCTTGCCGTTGGTCATGCCCTGCGTATGCTCCTGGACTATATTCATACCTTGCTCCCTGCACGCGTCCAGGCCATCTTCTCGGCCTCAATCTACAACCTGATTGGTTCGGCCCTCCATCACCTGGATGCCAGCGAGGCCGAGGAACAAATGTATGCCCGGGCCTACGCCGCGGCCTCCGAGGCCCAAGATCCCTGGCACCAGGCTCAGAGCCGGAACTGGCAGGCGATTGCCGCCAACTTTGCGGGTCGCTACAGTCGCGCTATTCAGTATATCGAGGAGGCCTATCGCCTGATTGAAGAGCAGGAGGGTGAAGAGTTTCTCTGTTCCAAAGCACACTTACTGGCGAACTGGGCCTACAACGCGGCTACCCTTCAGGACTATGCCATCGTCCAGGAGAAGCTTGAGACCTCGGGAGAACTGCTCAAAGCTCTGACACCTAATGATGAATTTGACACCGCGACCTGGCATCAAATAGCGGGCAACTGCACATTGATGAATGGACGCTACAACGAGGCCATTACCCATTTCGAACAATCTCTCGCTCAGTTTCCAGAACACTGGCGCTCACGACGCGCCCTGACCCTTATTCCCCTGGCGGAGGCCTATGCCAAAAAGCGCGAGAAAGAGGCCAGCCTGGTGATAGCCCAGGAAGCAGCCTCAGAGATACATACGCTCTCCTCCAAAATGCTGATGAACCGCCTCCTCGAATACCAACATGTGCTCATCGAGGCCTTCCCCCGCGATCCAGGGGTGCGCAAGTTCATCGCCCATGCCACACCCACACGTTAATTGGAACCTGCTCCTGGCGTACGCGGCTACTCCTCCAGGCCCACAGTAGCCGCGTACGCCAGGAGCGGGTCATGGGTTATTGGACAGCCCGCATATACCTCTGCTATGATACTGCCTGGTTCCTTGTTCAGGAATTTGGGAGGCATCATATCACTATGCAAGAGACACATTTCATCGATAAATTAGCGCTTATCTATCTACAGGACGGTAAGCTCCTGGTGACACGCTCACAGGGGAAAGATATGTACTATCTGCCTGGCGGCAAGCTCGAGGCTGGAGAGAGCGATTATGCCGCGCTCAGCCGCGAGGTACTGGAAGAGTTGAATGTCTCGCTTGAGCCTGGGACAGAACACTACTTCGGCACCTTTGAGGCGCAGGCACACGGGAAAGCCGCCGGGACCCTCGTGCGCACAACCTGCTATAGCGCGAAGATCCAGGGAGAACCCCAGGCCAGTAGCGAGATCGAGGAAATTGCCTTTGTGGCATACACCGACCGCGCACGCTGCTCTACCGTGCTCCAACTCGTCCTCGACGACCTCCACGCCAAAAATCAGCTCGCCTAACACCCAATGCCAATCTAAAGAATGTGGAGCATGCTGCCAGCATGCTCCACATTCTTTAGATTTATAAATTTTATGCTGGGCGCACAATCACATTACGCGCATGCAGATATGCCTTGGCGTCGCGTACGCGATACTCGCCAAAGTGGAAGATAGAGGCAGCCAGGACGGCATCGGCCTCCCCTTCCGTTAAACCAGCATAGAGGTGCTCTAGCGTGCCTACGCCGCCCGAGGCGATTACCGGAACGCTCACCGCGCTCGCGATCTTACGCGTCAATGCCAGGTCATACCCCTGCTTGGTGCCATCACGATCCATACTTGTCAGCAGGATCTCGCCCGCGCCAAGCTCAACGCCATACTGCGCCCACTCCAGAGCATCCTTCCCGGTCGGCGTGCGCCCACCATGTACAAAGACCTCGTAGCCGCTGGGCATGGCGGAATTGGCCCGCGCATCAATCGCCAGCACAATACACTGCGCGCCAAACTGCTCCGCCCCCGCGCGCAAAAGCTCAGGCTTCTGGACCGCGGCAGTGTTCAGCGAGGTCTTGTCGGCGCCGGCACCCAGCGTGGCGCGGATATCTTCCACCGTGCGGATACCTCCACCCACTGTGACCGGAATAAAAACCTGCTCGGCGGTACGCCGCACCACATCGAGCATGGTCGCGCGTTGCTCATAGGAGGCGGTGATATCGAGGAAGACTACCTCGTCGGCACCCTCGTCGTTATAGAAGGTCGCCAGGGCTACGGGATCGCCCGCGTCACGCAGGTTGACAAAGTTCACGCCTTTGACGACACGACCATTGGCGACGTCGAGGCAGGGAATAATACGCTTGGTCAACATAGCCTTTGATCACGCTCCCTTCTCTAACTCGCGTACCGCCTGCGCCAGGTCGACCGCGCCGGTATAAATAGCCTTGCCAACAATCGCGCCCTCTACGCCTGACTGTGCCAGTTCGCGCAGGTCCTCAAGTGAGCTGACTCCGCCCGAGGCGATCAGCGCGCTCTCGGACGCCTGTTGCATCTCGCGCAAGGCGGGCAAATTGGGACCGCTCAGCGCGCCATCGCGCGCGATATCGGTGTACACAAAGCGCCGCACGCCCAACCTGGACAGTACGCTAGCCAACTCTGTGGCGCGCACCTGCGAGGTCTCGTACCAGCCCGAGACGGCGACAAAGCCATCACGCGCATCCAGGCCAACCACGATTCGCTCTCCCCAGCGCGCAAGCGCCGCCTCCAGCAGCGCACGATCACGCAGCGCGACCGTGCCCAGAATAACACGCTCCACGCCCAGGGCCAGTACCTGCTCAATCTGCTCCAGGCTGCGCATGCCCCCCCCAACCTCGATCTGCAGCGTTGTCTCTCGCCGCATCCGCTGGATGAGATCGGTATTAACGGGGCGACCCTGGGCCGCGCCATCCAGATCGACGACATGCAACCAGCTCGCACCCGCCTCTTGCCAGCGCTGTGCGACCTGCACGGGATCACGGTCATAGGTCGTCACCTGCGCGTAGTCGCCCTGGTAGAGGCGTACACACAGGCCATCTTTGATATCAATCGCGGGAAGAATAATCATGCTCGCCTCGTCCAATCCACAAAGTTTTGCAACATACGCAGACCAATCGCGCCACTCTTCTCTGGGTGAAACTGCGTGCCCCAAACCTGCTCAGTGACGATGACGGAACAATAGGGCGAGCCATATTCGGTCACGCCTGCGACACCTGCCTGGTCACGTGGTTCCACATAATACGAATGCGCGAAATAGAAATATGCCTCGTTGGGGATGCCCGCGAAGATGGGCAGGTCCTCGCGCAGTGGTTGGACCTGGTTCCAGCCCATATGCGGAATCTTCGGACCATGAGGAATACGCCGTACCTCGCCTGGGAAGAGGCCTAAGCCCGCCGTCTCCCCTTCGTCATGGTGCTCGGAGAGAAGTTGCATTCCCAGGCAAATGCCTAAAAATGGCTTGCCCACCCGCGTGGCTTCGCGAATGGCGTCATCCAGACCGCGCTCGCGCATACACTTCATGGCCGAGCCTCCCGAGCCAACACCAGGCAGGACAACGGCACGCGCCCGCGAGACCACCGCCGCATCGTCGGTGACACATACCTCGCCCCCAACGTGCTCTAAGGCCTTGGCGATACTGTGAATATTGCCCGCTCCATAGTCAACAATGGCAATCATGAATAACACCTCTCCCTTCTAGCATTCCTGCTCAACCGTCTCCACCAACAGACGCGGCGAGAGTATCTCCGTTTCCTGTCCCAGCGACACAGCATAGGTCAATCCCAGCCAGCCAATGAGCGGCGGTAGGCGCTGCCCATCAAAGAGGTTGATTGTTAGCAAGGGGCAGCAGAGCAGCGCAGAGTGCATAATCTCTTCCCAATTCTCCGGCAAGGCCCCCTGTGAAGAGAGCCAGGCGAGCAATGGTCTCAACAAATGCTCGCGCTTGGTCTGGAGGATGGCCTCGCGTATGGGTGGGAGCGTGAAATCATATGCGATCTCGATACAGCCTTCCTGCTCATCGACTTTCACCTGCAAGGAGCAGTCCGGCGCGATCTCCCGCGGGAAGTACATCCAGCTTGCGAAGATATTATGAAAGAGCGGCTTAATAACATCCAGCAATGGCGAGTGTCGACCAGCGAAGGCGGGATCGAAGTAAAGGTATTCGCGCCCCTCCTCCAGAAAGACGTTGCCAAAGTGGGCATCGCCATGCCCTACCACGGTCAGCCCGGCCTGGGCTGGCTGGAGCACGCTTTTGGCGCGCTCAATCAACTCACCCAGCGTCAGGCGCTGCACCTGCCCATTAATACGCCAGCGATAGGTGCAGAGCTGCGCAAAGGTAATTTCACGCTCGGGCTGCGTAGGAAGCAGAAGGCTCTTCCCCTCGTAGAAGCTGGCCAGGCGTCCCCCAGTCAGGCGATGCCAGAACAGCTGGTGAATGGGGGCCGCCTCGTGCTCCTCGGCGCTCACCGGGGCCTCTGTCTCCTGGTAAATACGCAAGAGGCGCTCGCACTCCAGTCGCTCAGCGGCGACCAGTTGCTCGAGGGAGGCCGGGGCTGGCTGCTCGGTCTCCAGCGCACGCATCATGTCGAACATGACCGGCCAGCGAATAACTGGGTAGATGACCATCTGCTGGCCGCTCCTGCGCAATGTGCGCACAGGCAAGACCACGTTATAGCCCGCCTCGTGCAGGAGCGTGGCGTTATAGTACTCCGCCAGAACCCCCTGGTCCTCTACATGCGTCTTAAAGAAGTACTCCTCTCCACCAACCCGATAGAAACCATTAAATGAATTGAGCGAGACGGCTTTGGGCGTAAGCTGAATGCTGTCGATACGCAGATCCATCTGAACCGCGAACCAGCGTTGTAGGAGTTGCTCTGCTTTTTCACGCTCGTGAAATTGGAGCCGCTGGATCGTGCCCAGGTCATCGATCTGGCGCACCAGGGCAGGGACATGCGTCACATCCTCTAACAGAAAGTCGGGAGTGCTCTGCGCAAGCAGTGTCCGTGCCTCCTCAGTTCTGGCCCCGGTTCGGACCGCGAGACAGAAGGCATCTCCCGCGTGCGCCCCTCGCACGTCGCTGGTCGTATCTCCAACCACGAGAAAGCTGCCGCGCGGCGGCAGGGGATCACCCGGCATATACTCCGGGAAGGCGGCGCGCAAGAAGGGGAAGGGATGCGGCTTGGCCAGGGTCAGGGGTTGTCCCTCTTCCCGCAGGCGCCGCTCCGCCTCCGCCACTTCGGTATGCGTCACGATATGCTCAGCACTAAAGAAAGTGAGCAGGCCATAGTTACGTAGGGGGGTGAGAGCCTCGAAGCTGCCACGCCCGGTGCAGATGCCCAGGGTATATCCCTGGGCCTGCAAATCCTCAAGCGTTGAGCGCAACTGTTCAATTGGTAGAAGAGGCTGCTCAAAGTTGATGCAACCAATCTTGCCTGTCTGCCAGGGCGCTCGCCCATAATCCTGCGTGAAGAGCGCATCGCCCAGGTACCATTCCTGGAAGAGGTCGCGGCAGAACTTCCAGGAGGGGCTATAATGCCCAAGTCCTCCCTCACTCTCGACATTCAAAACCTGGCGAGCCAGGATATCCAGGCGTGCCAGCAGATCAAAGCCTGTATAACCAGCGAGCGTGGGATCGGTGAGCGGTCGCAGGCGCTCAGGGTCTACCTGGGGACGGGCCTGAGCCAGTTGCCCGCGTAAGCGCGCATTCCAGGCGGCATCTTCGACACGCGGTGGCCAGAGGGCGGCGTGGTCGCTCACCTGGGCAAGCACATCGATCAGGTAGAGGCAGAAAGCGGCATAGCAGGTATCCCAGTTTGAGTTGACAGCTCGTGCCTTTAAGCCCTGAATCAAGGCCTCAGGAAAGACCGCCTCGCTCCAGGCGCGGTACTCCTCGACTGTCTGGGGTGGTGTGTACTCCGAACGTCCATCCACATTCCAGTAGCGCGGGCTATAGAGCAGTTCATGCAAGACCAGGCCCGCCGTCGTCCAGTACATCTCCTCGCTGGTAATCACGCCATCCAGATCAAAAATCACTGTTTTTTTCAAGATAACCTCTTCAGCCTTTCCCTGAGTGCACGCGCATTCACGGATTCCTGCGCGAAGCGATAGGTCAGCGGCGTCACGTTGATATGCGTGGCTCCGGCCTGGCGCAGTACCGCCACCGTTTCCAGCAGTTGAGGCGCGGCCTCACCGACTTTGGCCACACCCGAGAGCGTGTACTGGTCAGGGGCCGACTCACCATCCAGTTCTGAATTGACCATACGGAACTCGATGCCGGCCCCCATGGCCTTCAGGCGCTGGTTGAGCCGTCCACAGGCATCGCGCATCCCCTCAAAGCTCTCTGCGCGCATATAGGCGGTTAGCAGTGAGCGGTTGCGTGCCTGGTTGCGCGCATCAATCAGCTCCAGGACGGTCTCGGTCAGCTTGAGCGCGAGTGGATGCTGCTTGAGGAGACGCGCATTGCCCATCAAGCAGGCCTGAGAGCGTAGGATCACGCCATCGTCCAGCAGCTTGAGATGGTTCTCGCGTAGGGTCGTGCCCGTCTCGGTCAGATCCGCGATCAGGTCGGCGGTGTCGGTCAGCGGAGCAGCCTCTAGCGCGCCATGCGGCGAAAATATCTTGCAGTGCGTAATGTTATGCCGCCGTAGGAACTGCGAGGTCAGCAGGGGATACTTGGTGGCGATACGCAGTCCCCGCCCTCGATGTGTGCGATAATACCCTGATAGGTGCCAGAGATCCGCGCAGGAGCTGACATCAATCCAGGTCTCCGGCACAGCCAGGACGAGGCGGCAACTCCCATACCCCAGGTCACGCATAAGCACCAGCAGGTCTTCATCCAGGTGATCCTCTTCGTCCAGGTCATCGCCGTAGCCTCGATGTTCCGCCAGGATATCATAGCCCGAGACCCCCAGGGTCGCGTCGCCACTCTGGACCAGGGCCGGTATATCGGCGGCCCGCTGGAAGACAACCTCCAGGTCAGGCATGCTTTTGATGCGCGCCAGGTATTGACGCGGATTACTGCGGCTGACCTTCAGGCCGCACTCGGCAAGAAATGACATAGTCGCGCCCTCCAGGGCTCCCTTCCCTGGCAGGGCTAAACGCACTCGTTCCTGGGCACTCATACCAACTGCTCCTTCTGCTCTTCACCAAAATCTGCTACCAGGCCATTGGCAAGCTCGCCAAATGGAAGACGCCACTCGACGCTTGTCTCTAGGTTGCGTACCGTTACCTCGTTCTGCCTGGCTTCATCCTCGCCCACAATCAGCGCCAGAAGGATCTGCTTCTTAACAGCTTGCTTCAATCCCGCGCCGACACCGTGCCCGCTAATATCCACCTCTACGGGCTGACCCGCCTCGCGTGCGGCTCGTGCCACGCGAAGGGCATAGGGAAACTCATTCGCGCTGACTGGAATCACCAGAGCCTGTGTCTGATTTAACACTGGTAGCGTGGCCTGGGGAATGTGCGCGAGTAAGCGCTCAAGGCCAATGGCGAAGCCACAGGCCGCGATATCGCGCGAACTGCCTACGGCTCGCATGAGGCGATCATAGCGCCCTCCGCCACAGAGCTGAGCATCGAAGCCGTCTGCCTCCTGCGCGTGAATCTCGAAGACCAGGCCCGTATAATAACTCACGCCACGCCCAAGCGAGAGGTTCAGCAAGATCTGCTCACTCGGCACACCACACTGCTCAACAACGGCCACCAGTTGGCGCAACTCGTTGAGGGGGGAGGTGTCGAGACCATAGCGTTCTAGCAGTTCTGCCACTGCCTCAAAGACGGCTGGAGGAGGACCCGAGACGGCATGCAGCTCACGCAAAAACTCCAGCGCGTTCAAGATCTGCCGCCGCTGCTCATTGCGTCCCATTTTCCACAAGAAGCGCTCCACGACCTCGCGCCGTACGTCGTCATCGCCAAAGGAGATGCTGATACCGCTCAGGAGCGACGAGATATAGCGTGCATCTACTCCGCTCAAGACCGTGGCTGGCGGCGAAACTTCTGACGCCATCTTGTTCAAGGCCTGGTCCGCGGGATAGAGGCGCTCCAGCCGCTCCTGCGCCAGGCGCTCCCCCTCCTCCGACCGGCTGATCTGTTCCATCAGGCCAAGCAAGAGGCGGGCCGCGTGGTCATCGAGGTGCAGGCGGTTGATGAAGCCGCTCGCGACGCCCACATGCCCCAGCTCCAGACGATAACGTGAGATCCCTAGATCGTGGAGAACCTCGCATGCCAACTGGATCATCTCAGCATCCGCGGCCGCTGGCTGACCACCAAAGATTTCAATGCCGAGCTGCGTATGCTGCCGATAACGGCTGCGTCCTGGGGCCTCATAGCGAAAAATCGGGCCAGCGTACTGAAAACGCTGCGGTAGTCCCTGCTGCTGATAATGGTCCAGGTACAAACGGCAGATGGAGGCGGTATATTCTGGGCGCAGGCAGAGGTCGCGTTGATGGATACGAAAGGCGTAGAGGTTCTGCCATAGCTCCTGGCCAAAGCTGGCATGAAAGAGGTCGCTATGCTCTAGCACGGGGGAATCGACATGGGCATAGCCCGCGTGCTCTAACAGCTTGCTTACCTTCTCGCTTACCCACTGCTGTTGCTGATAGACCTCTGGTAAAAGGTCGTACATACCTCGCAATCGCTCAACGCGCTTCTTCATGGAACGTCCTCTCCACTGTTACAGTCACATTTCCTGTGTAATGCAGGCGGCAATAAACGCATGTCCCCGTTAGCGTTTGGAAAGACTCTGCCCTTTCCAGATGTCAACGCTGACGGGGACAACTCTCTTGTTCTCTGCTATGTAGTATAAAACATATTTGCTGGATTGCGGTGAGGCTATGCATCGCTTCACCTAAAGTACTTCTCAACTTCTCAACGCGCATCACCGCACACGCAAATCACAAGCATTAGCGGATAATCATCGTACCCGCGCCCTGGTCTGTGCAGAGTTCGCGTAGGAGCACATGCGGCTCGCGACCATCCACGATATGCACACGCGGCACTGCCGCCAGCGCATCCAGGCAGGCCGAAACCTTGGGGATCATGCCACCGCTGATCACGCCCTCGTCGATCAAGCGGCGAGCCTCGGCATCGCTCAATTCGGAAATCAAGGTTCCATCGGCGCGGCAGATGCCGACCACGTTACTCAAAAAGATCAGCTTCTCCGCGTTTAATGCGCCCGCCAGGTGCGCGGCGACCAGGTCCGCGTTAATATTGAGGCAGGTGCCATCCGGTCCCTGGCCCAGTGGCGCGATCACCGGAATAAAGCCCTGCTCCAGCAAGGTATGCACAGAGGATGGATCAATCGACTCCACCTCACCCACAAAGCCCAGGCGCTCATCTAACATACGCGCCTGTACCATATTGCCATCTGTCCCACACAGACCCACCGCATTAGCTCCCAACTGCGAGAGCATCAATACCAGGCGCTGATTGACCTGCCCACGCAACACCATGCGTACTACCTCTAAGGTCTCCGCGTCGGTGACACGCATACCATCCAGGAAACGCGTCGGAATACTAAGCTTCGTCAACCAGTCATTAATATAGGGTCCACCACCATGCACCAGTACAGGAAGCGCACCCAGTTGATGTAGCCAGACAATATCCTGCAACACCTCCTGCTGGTGCTCCAGCATACTGCCACCAAGTTTAAACACCAGGATCTTGTCTTTAAGATAGTTAATATAATTAATTGCTTCGCTTAACACTCTGGCTATAAGATGTTGATCATTGATAATTTCGCCGTCTGGTGTGCGTTCAAACGCTATTGTCATCGTTTCTATGTTCCTCCTCACTCTACATCATGTGCTCCGAGACTCGCGGGTTACACACAACAGTAGAGGGATCACATTGCATACATTTTTTCAGACTAGGGATTGACGCCAGCCCCTGCCAGGCCCAGACTCTCGGGCCAACCAAGCATACAGTTCGCGTTCTGAATGGCCTGACCCACCGCGCCTTTAACCAGGTTATCGGTGCAGGACATTATAATCAGGCGTCCCGTTCGGGCATCAAGTGTTGGATAGATAAAACAATGATTGCTACCATAGGCCCACTTGGTATGAGGTGGCTGATCCACTACATGCACAAAAGGCTCGCCTGCATAATACTCGCGATACAACTCCACGATAGCCTCTGACGAGAGGCTCTCTACAGCGCTTGGCGCAAGCGTGGCATAGCAAGTCGCCAGGATGCCCCGCGTCATGGGTACCAGGTGCGGCAAGAATGTCATGCGGATATCGGAGAGTGCATGTCCGCCATCCCTGGCAGCAGCGAGCAACTCTTGCTTGATCTCGGGCATATGTCGATGACCGCCTACACTATAGGGACTCATATCTTCGTTCGCCTCGGCAAAATGTGTCCCCAGCGTCAAGCCACGGCCCGCGCCACTAATGCCCGTTTTCGAGTCCACGATGACGTCTGGCTCTACAATGCCCCGGGCAAAAGCGGGTAGAAGGGCAAGAATGGCGGTGGTTGAGTGGCAACCGGGACTGGCGACGAGGCTAGCCCCTGCGATCCGCTCACGATAGCGCTCACAGAGACCAAAGACCGCGCTTTCGAGCAAGGCTGGAGCAGGATGGGTATGCTTATACCATTCTTCATACACCGCCACATCATGCAGGCGGAAGTCCGCTGAGAGATCGACGACCTTTGTGCCGCGCTCAAGCAGGCGTACGACCGCCTCTGCGGCGGCGGCATGGGGCAAGCAGACAAACGCCAGGTCTGTCTGTGCTGGTTCCTCCGCGATCACCATCGTTGGATCAATCGCGGTCGTGGCTGCAAGGGCCTGTAGTTGTGGGAAGACATCTACCAGCGTCTTGCCCGCCAGGCTGCGTGCGGTGACGGAGGTAACCTTTAATTGAGGATGCTGCGCAAGCAGGCGCAAGAGTTCCAGGCCGGTATAACTAGTAACGTTAATAATAGCGGTAGAAATCATTATCTGGCCCCCAAGAGTTAAGATATTGGAACAAAAAAAACCCTCATCCCTATCATTTGATACAGGGACGAGAGCTACAGCCTGGCTCCCGCGGTGCCACCCAGTTTGCCTTTCCTCAATTGAGAGCAAAGACCACTCATTTCGACTCAAAAAACTTACGTGTGAGCCGCACACCCGGCGTACTTATCGTCTCGAGACGATTTTCTTCCGCCAGCCGCTCGCGGACGCGTTCTGAGGGCTACTCCATTCCGACCTTGCACTGGACGTCGGATCGCTGTCTGGCTCCGCACCTCATACTTCTTCCGGTCATCACGGGCAGAAAACACTATACTACTGAGAGAATACGAGGATCTTCAGTTTATGTTCTATTATGACCAAGAATAACAGCCAGGGGTGGCAATGTCAACCAACTTTACCCCCACCAGGAACTCTGGTGCGCCAAAAGCCGAAAAAGTGGCCGAAATACACACATATGTGCTCTCGGTAGTGTTTATGCTATCCAAAGGGCTCTCTTCTTGCTCTTATGCTTAGCATAGCATACAATAAAAACAGCTTTATTGGCATTCCACTCTTCTCTTGGCAGAACATTGCAAAAGTCCTATTTCAGCAACCATATCACTCCACATACTTCGCATAAAAAAACTAAAAACCAATATGGCAGGGAAGATTATGGCTGAGAAGACAGATCATTTCATCGGTACAAAACTTGGAAATTACACTCTAGAGCGTCTCCTGGGCAGGGGAGGCATGGGAGCGGTCTACCTCGCGCAACAACAACTCCCCGCTCGCAAAGTCGCGGTCAAGATTCTTCAGCCACCTGGCTCAACACATTCCGAACACTACATACAATTTCTCCAGCGCTTTCGCCGCGAGGCTAACATTGTCGCGCGCCTGGAGCACGTTAATATCACCCCTATCTATGAATACGGTGAGCAAGAGCATTTTGCCTATCTCGTCATGCCCTACTTCAGCGGTGGAAGTCTGCGCGATCTCCTGGCACGTGAGGGGCGCCTGCCGCTCAATACTGTACTCACCTATGGCAACCAGGCAGCCTCAGCCCTTGACTACGCTCATTCTCAAGGTATTCTGCATCGCGATCTCAAGCCATCCAATCTCTTGCTGCACGCCGATGGCCGCCTGGTACTGGCTGACTTTGGCATTGCCCGCATCCTCCAGGATCAACCGGGCACAATGCCCACTCTGACAACCACAGGTATGCTACCAGGGACGCCTGAATATATGGCGCCCGAAATGATGCTGGGAGAAGAGATAAATCACCTGGCCGATATCTACGAATTTGGGATCGTGCTCTTTCAGCTCTTGAGTGGGCGTCTCCCTTACCCTGGCACAACGCTCTATGCCCTGGCGATGAGTCATGTTCAGCAACCACTCCCCTCACTACACCAGTTGCGTCCCGAGCTCCCCCAGGTTTACGATGAAATTCTGCAAAAGGCATGCGCTAAGCAGCGCGAGGAGCGCTATCAATCGGCACAAGCTCTCATGCGTGACCTGCACCAGGCCGCGATCTCCCCAGGCACATTCAAGCTGGCAGAACCTCCTACTGAGATTTCTGCACACAATACTAAGGCACCTGCATTCCCTAACGCCTCAGCGCAGCCAGTACCTCCGCCCTTTGCCGCGCCCGAAGTCCAGCAACCACCAGTGCAGGCGCAGTGGCAACCCCAGCCAGAATCAGCTTCTCACTGGCCTAACAACAGGCAGGATACGCCCGCCACCTATGCTCCCTACGCGGTAGGGAACCGTCAGACACAACCACAACCGCATCCTTATACACCTGCATATTATGCACCACAGGCAACGCGGAGACGCTCCCCCTGGACCATCGCGCTCACTATGATATTCATTCTCCTTCTCCTTGGGGGTAGTGTTGTCTTTGCCCAGCAACTCCTCACCAGAAACAACCCTGCGTCCTCGCCGACAGCAACATCTGTTTCTGGACATACAACGGCAACAACCTCCAGGGGAGCACAATATACACCTTCCACGACAAGCACCTCCGCGCCTGCCACAAAGACACCAGATACATCTCAGGTTCCACATGGAGCACGCCTCTATCAAGCAACGGGTGTGGGTCAGAGCTGTGATCATAATGGGGGGACCTGGAGTGATTACAATGGCGTAGGCATCACCTGTTTCAGCAACCAGACGGTGATCCGCAACACAGCCTCAACGGCACAGCTTCAAGGCACCTTTCTCAGCAAGATACAGGGGCAGGCCTATACATCCAACTACGTTGTCGAGGCCCAATTACAACAAGCGAACACCTCCAGCAGCGACTTTGGCCTCTACTTCCGCAATCAACCTGGACAACAACAACAAGGCGTCTACACGCTTCTTATCCACCCTGATGGCACCTGGAATACCTATGTGTACGACAACAACACGGGCGCACCGACGAAGCTAGCGGGTGGCAACCTTGGCAATGCCCATGCCACCATCCTCCTCGCGGTTATCGCCAATAGTCAGTCATTCGCTTTCTACGCCAATGGGCACAAATTGGGAGAGATAACAGATACCACCTATGCTCAGGGAACCGCTGGCATCGCAGTCGATAAAGGTGCAAGCATCACCGTACAGAGCTTTACCCTCTACCAGGTCTAATCATCCTTACGCCTTTTGATAACAAGAAACATACCTGAGCCGGATAGATAGCCCGTATTGGCCAATCTTCATGTATCACTCTACAAGGCTAGCATTCACCTATACATGCACGATAGAGGAGGTCTCCACCTACCTATTTACAGAAAAAGGCCTGGAAAACTTTCCTTATTGCTGGACATATACTATAATGAGTGCCGGATACGTCGCAGGTATCAGCTTTTCTTACATATTTCCGTACTTCTTCGCTACTTTCCTGGCTTTTCTCAGCAGAAGTGGTTATAGTAGTAGGGTACATGTGTGTACGCACAGGCTAGCCAGGTTGGATGATGAGCATAAGTACGAGTAGACTCAGTGGTAGTGGGGTCAACAGCAAACAATAGTACAAAGTACATGATTTAAAAACACATTTACCTTACCCAGACACAAAATACATTTAAATGCATTTACATATCAGCAGCAGCAACTTCTTATGCGGAAACCAACGCCAGGTCGCCGTGCCCCGAATGGGGGTGGCTAGCGCTTCGCGCTCAGGTTTCCGAGAGGACCTAAGCTTATTTTCTGAGAGGACATTACGAGCGTGATCTTAGATACAAATGATCTGATAGGCAAAACGCTCGGAACATGCACAATCCGACGCCTTATTGGACGAGGTGGCATGGGCGCAGTCTATCTAGCACAACAGAGCCGTCCACGACGCACTGTCGCCGTGAAGGTACTCCTGCCCAATACGCTTATGGACAAGCGACCCCGAGAAGAATTCCTCGCACGCTTCCGGCGAGAGGCCGATTCCATCGCGGCCCTCGACCATATTAATATTTTACCGCTCTACGAATATGGCGAGCAGGAGGATATGGCCTACCTGGTTATGCCTCACGTCACAGGAGGGACCCTGCGCGACCTGCTCGAAGAACGAGGCATCCTTCCCTTTGATGGGGTCGCGCGCATTATCGAGCAGGCTGCCGACGCACTTGAGGCCGCTCATAAGCAAGGTATTATCCATCGTGACCTCAAACCAGCCAATATTCTCTTCCATGCCGATGGCCGGGTACTCCTGGCCGATTTTGGCCTGGCCAAAGTTGTACGCGACCTGCATGAAAGCGGCGTAAAAGGACGCTCCAGCCAGGAGGGCTTGACCAGCGCCGGCACAATCGTTGGCACCCCTGAATACCTCTCGCCCGAACAAGGCACCGGCAAAGATGTCGATCACCGTACCGACATCTACTCCCTTGGCGTGATGATCTACCAGATGCTGGGAGGACAGGTCCCCTTCACTGGCACGTCCCCAGTCGCGATTGCCATCAAGCACACGCTGGAGATCCCTCCTTCTCTCTCCGCCCTCAATCCCCAGGTCACCCCTGAGATCGAGGGTATCGTCATGAAGGCGCTAGCAAAAAATCCTGCCGAACGCTACAATAGCGCGAGCGAGTTAGCCCGGATTCTCAAGGCCACGCTTACTACTCCCTCGCAAGCAGGAATGCTGTCACAGCGTACGCCACTCATCACTGAGGCACAGACCGTCTTTGTCGCGCTACCCGATCAGGGCACACCCAACACCAAAGAGCGCCTTGAGGGCAAACACCCCCAGCCCGTAATTGAGCATGATGCGGTTACTCAGCTAGAAAATACGCCAACGACAATTTACAACGCCTCGACAGAGGCCGCGCCACGCGTTGTTGCCCAGGTTGAAAGCAAACACGACGAACCAGCGCCTCTTATGCCAGCCAAAGTGGAGGTGGCACCCAGGCCCCAGCCCGTCATTGAGCAGGTTCCGGCCTCTCCCCAGATGAGAGAGCCGCGTACAAATGCGCCGCTGAGTCCGCCACCATTCTCGCCCATGCCCCAGCCCTCACCTCAGCCTGGACCCCAGGGTCCTCGTGCGCGTCGCCAGCCACTGGCAGTCGCACTTGGAGGAGCACTCCTGGTGCTTTTGATCATCATTGGCTCGGTTGCCTCCTATCAGCATTTTGCTGGCAGCCAAACAGGCTCCAAGGCTCCAACCGCCCAACCCACGCATGACGTGACGTTGACAAACAAGTCGACGCCTACCGCGACCGCGACCCCCAGACCACTTTCGTTACCAGGAGCAAAGATCTCCGCTGGAAACCGTGTCTATGGGACCGATCTACCTGGAAAGTCATGCGATAAACGTGGAGGCACCTGGAACGAAATCAATCTCACCGTGACCTGTCATGACACTAATGTTGAACTCAGCAGCAATGGTGGCACAGGCGTCCTCCTCCTGAAAGATCTGCCACAAGGTCAGACGTTCCCGAGCAGTTATATTATCCAGGTTCAAATCGAGAGCGCCAGCGGTGACTACGGCATTCTCTACCGTGACCTGCCCGATACCAAAACGTATAATGTCTTTGTTCTCTCAGCAGAGAACTGGCATAGCGACAACTACGATCACTCCTGGAACAATCAGGGGCAGCTCGCCTCTGGCGCAAACCAGGGTGACCCCACAAAGTCGCATACCGTGGATATCCAGGTGCAGGGGACGAGCTATACCTATACCGTGGACGGAACGAATTGGGGGTATGCCAACAACGGAACGAGTACGAATGCCGCAATTGGCATTCTTGTCACTCCCGGCTCGCACGTTACCCTGAAAAACTTGCAGGTCTTCGCCGCCTAATAAGAGGGAGCGCTACTGGCGTACGCGCCTACACTGGGGTGCGAATACCTGCCCCGAACGTGTAGGCGCGTACGCCAGTAGCGCTCCCTTCTATGACTTCAAGCCTATCGCGGCTCCATGGCGTCCACGATACTCTCTTCATCGTCGCGCTGCACGGAGTCAGGGAACCAGTTACGCACTCGCTGCTCCGGCAAGACCGCTTTCACCTGGCGTAGTAAGGTTGACTTCTCCCCTCGGTCGCGCTCTCCTCGCTCTTTTCGGGAGGGCATTTTTGCAGTTCGCGCGAAATGTTATTTAAAGCAGCCTGAAGGCTTCGGAGCGTATTGAGCGACTCTGCTGAGGTGCTGATGCCCTCCTGCTGCGCCCTCTGAAGACTCTCACGCATATTTTTTACTTCATTGGTCAGGTGATCGTGAAGCGTACGGAGCCGGCTACAGCGATCAGTTGTATGATTCATAAAGTTGCCTCGCAATCGCTTAAAAATCATCGCCTGGTTGGTCAGATAGCCCAGGAAAAAGACTATCCTACCGCCTTTATACACCACAAAGCATCTAGTATGCAATGTGCATATGTGTTAACGGTCCTTTTATCTCACTAGCTCCTAGCCCGAAACGTAGGTTTTTCATATAAACATGCTCCCTCTCATCGTTAATGAGAGGGAGCATGTTTGCGTTATAAAACGGCTTGCTAACTACAACTAGCTTAGGCGACCGTTTTATTTGTGTATACAGATGTGAGATTATCAACGGGCGCGATCAATTTCTCCGCGACCATGAATTGTTCCATAGACTGCCAGGTGGCATCATCATTATTGCCCAGTTTGCCATCCCCCTGGTAGATAGGAATCGTGGCCTTTAACACCGCGCGCGCCTGCGTGGTATTCATGCCGGGAATATAGCTCTGACTCACCTGCAAGGCCTCGTCGGGATTGGCGATCACATCACGCAGCCCCTTGAGTGTGGCCTGCACAAAGCTGCGCACCATGGCTGGCTGTTGCTGATAGGTCCCCTCGGGCGCGATAATGCCGTTTGAGACAATGGCCTGGTAATCGGAGATCGGAAAGGTACGCACCTTGAGACCATGCTGCTCCAGTTGCAGGGGCTCGTTGTTCGAGTAACCCATCACGGCATCCACACGATGCGCCAACAGCGCGGGCACCTGGGTAAAGCCAATCGATTGGATCTTGACATCCGAGGTTGAGAGATGCGCTTTGTAGAGGAAGGCCAGCAGCGCTGTATAAGTCGAGCCATAGGCTCCAGGAACGCCAATGGTATGCCCCTTCAGATCACTCAGGCTCTTAATCGAGGAGTCCGCGGGTACGATCAAGCTTACTGGATATTTCTGGAAGATCGTGGCGACATCCAGCGCTTTGATCTGCTTGTTGCTATTACGCGCGGTCAAAAGCTCATCGCCACCGGCGAAGACAAATGTATTTTTTCCGGCGACCATTGAGCCGATCAGGTCAGGCACAATCCCATGGTGGAAGGTGACATCCAGCCCCGCCTGGCTATAATAGCCCTTTGACTTTGCCACATAAAACGGCGCGAACTGAATATCAGGGACATAGCCCAGGCCAATCGAGATCGCCTGTTTTCCCTGCGAAGACGAATTAGAACTTGTATTTGTCGTGGACGTTCCCCCGCATGCCGTTATCAACAGCATAAATAGCAGCGAAAGAATGCCGAACGTTGCCACAGTTGAAGAACGATGACGTGCAGACATCGCGGACTACTCCATTCTCCCTAAAAATCTTTTATAGTCTGGTTACAGCTAGCCTACTGCCTTTCGAAAACCTGAGCGCGGAGCGCTAGCCACGACAGTGGCGTTGGTTTTCGTTTAAGAAGCTAGTAAACCACCTGAGCCAGCTTACCAAGCAACCAGGTACTACTATAGAACAAGACCGCCAGTACCGCCAGCACCACAAGCGTGGCGAACATGAGCGGTGTATTATATTGATTCTTTGCCACCAGGAGCAGCGACCCCAAACCCTGGTCGCCCCCCTGGACAAATTCACCCACGAGCGCCCCCATGACGGAGAGTGTCAATCCCGTACGCACGCCCGCGATAATCGAGGGCAGCGCCAGGGGAAACTCGATATGCGCGAACATTGCCCAGCCAGCAGCCCCCTCCACACGCGCCGCGTCTGTCAAGGCGCGATCTATCGTCTGCACGCCCAGCATGGTATTTACCACCATGGGAAAGACAACCACGAGCGCGCAGACATACATGTTGGGAACCCAGCCATAGCCCAGCCATAACACCAGCAATGGCGCGATCACGACTACTGGAATGGCCTGGCCCGCAGCCAGGTAAGGATGGATGGCCGCGGCAAGCACACGCGACCTGGTCAGGGCATACCCTAGCGGCAAGGCCAGCGCCAGCGCCAGAAGAAAGCCTACCAGGCTCTCCTGTACTGTGACCAAAAGATTGCTGAGATATATTCCCGAGCTAAAGCCGCTGCTCAAGCTATCCAATACATCGGCTGGCGCAGGCAAGAACAGGGCGTTGACATGCCCGTAGGCGCTGCTCAAAAACCAGCCAATTAGCAGGGCCACAGCCAGGATCAGGGGGGGAATAACCGATAGGCTCCAGGTAAAATTGCGCCTGGGCGCCTGGGAGGCGCGGCTAGCACTTCGTCGCGCTTGCGCCTCACTCCGCACAGCCGCTGCCTCGTACTCAGGCAGCACAGCGTGCTGGTGTGTAGAAGTTGTCATGCTCATGAACATCCCTCGATAGCTCTACTGACAGGCTTCAGCCAGAACAAGGCATAGAGATCCGTCAATTCAACTGATTCGGGGAGGCATTGGGGGAGAGCAGTAACGACCATATAGAACATAGCCCGCATGCATCACAGATATGCGTGATAAGTATGCGTAACTACGCCACTCACCAACCTTTCATAATGGTTGGATAAGTAGAAACTGGTCCTTATAGAAACCTTCTCCCATCCGGACTATACCGTCGGCTTCGGATTCGCACCGAATCAATCACGCCAGGCATTTCCATGCCTGAGGACTCGCGGGCTCTGCCACTGGTTCCTTGCGAACCACATTGGCAATACCGCCGGTCGGGAATTACACCCTGCCCCGAAGGTCTTACTTTTCCTTAGTATGCCACAGACACCACCAATACGCAAGGGGAATTTTCTAAGCAGCAAAAAAGCGGCCTGGGCGAACGTACATTCGCCCAGGCCGCTTTTTTGCTGCTTACTTCTGATCCGAAAACCCTGAGCGTTTATCCCCGAATGGGGGCAAAGCGCTAGTCACGAGAGTGACGTTGGGTTTCGGAATAAGATCTTAGAGTTTGCGCAACGCCTCAAAGAGGTCTTCGTTGTCGGGCATCTCACCCGGCGCATGCTGGATCTCAATATAACGGATGATGCCTTCTTTGTCGACGACAAAGAGGGCGCGCTCGGACATACCCGCGGGGTGCCGTATCCCATACAGGTCTACAACCTTCCCCTGAGGATAGAAGTCTGAGAGATGGTGGAAAGATGTCTGCATGGACTTCTGCCAGGCCTCAAGGGCAAAGTGGCTATCCATGCTGATACTAACTACCTCAGTGTCATAATCCTTGAAACGCTCCAGGTCGGCCTCGTATGAGGGCAACTGGGCGGAGCAGACGCTGCTGAACGCGAAAGGCACAAAAGCGAGAACGACGTTCTTTTTACCGCGAAAATCGCTGAGGCGCCAATCTTCTTTCCCTTCAGTCTTCAATGTAAAATCGGGGGCGACGTCGCCCACCTTCAAAGTCTTTGTCTCGGTGCGATTTCTAGTATCCATTGGCTTTGTGTTAACCTTCCCTCTTCTAACACAAATAGAGTGGATGATATCATCAGACTGATACTACCCACTATACTCTCCCAGGCAACGAATAGCGAGATCGTGTCCGCGTTCTGGTTACCTGACATGCACATGGCTCGTCTTGTATGGTGCGCGAAACCATGTTGAAGTATACCACCAATCAAGATCTGTGTGCTGGTGTAGCGTCAGGGCCTATCCTGCTCGTGACTCATAATTGGCTGCCTGCCAGAGCTCAAAACGCCCTTTATGCAGTCCTATAAGAGTACAACAAGTAAGTTCGCATACATCAACAAACATGGTTAAGGCAGACTTTTATACTAACCTATAGACTGACTATGCATGTTTCTACTTACCAATACACATTGCACCATTGACGGAGAGGGGCTGGTTATCGTGTCACAGAAAGAGCTACATCTCGACTATACCCACAAACAGCGCGGCATTTTCTCATCTTTGCTTGCGTATATGCATAATCCGCGCGATCTTGTTTCCTATACCCCGATTATCTTTGTTACCATCGCCATGTTTGTGGGCACATCCTGGCAGCTCTTTCTCCCCAAAAGCGATCCCGCGCGCTACCAGTGCTATGCCCTGTCGTTCTGGTTCGGTGGTGATGCGCTCAAACGCCTGCCAGTTGAGCAGTGCGCCTTTCTACAAGGGAGCATCCTGCAGGCGCCTTTTCACATGCTGCCCCTTGAGTACCCACCGCTTACCCTCATCCCCTTCTCGCTGGCGCTCCTGGCTCCCCTCTCCTACTATCAATTTGTCTTTGCCTTCTTGATGTCACTCGTGGCCTTCCTTATCTACTGGCTCCTGCTACGCTACGGGCCTCGCAATTCCGCGCTTACCTGCGCTTTCTATCTGCTCATTGGAGCTATCGCGACGACTCAAGTGCGCTTCGACATCCTGCCCGCGGCGCTTACCCTGGTGGCCTTGATCGCCGCTGAGCGCAAACATTGGACCATGGCCTATTTCGCCCTGGCCATCGGAACGCTCCTGAAACTCTATCCTCTACTCTTACTTCCAGCCTTCTTTATCGCTGAACAACGCGCCCTGGGACGCTTCCACCAACCTACAACTGGTCTCAAACCGCGTGATATCCCGCGCCAGCTCTGGTTGACCCTACGCGAATTTCGCCGCTGGTCGTGGCGCAACTGTCTGCTCTTCCTGGCTTGCCTGGTCGTTCTCACCAGTGGCTTTGCGCTGTTAAATTTTGATGGGGCCGTTCTCAGCCAGCTAAGCTACTTCTTCAAGCGCCCCCTCCAGGTAGAGGCAAGCGGCAGTTCTCTCCTCTGGCTTGCCAGCCGCTTTGGCGTTTCGTTCAGGGTTGTCTATGACTTTGGTTCGCTCAATATGGATAGCGCGCTGGGGGATATCGTCTCCAAGTTGAGCACGTTGGGCCTGGTTCTTGGCTACGCATATACGCTCTACCTGCAATGGCGCGGCAAACTCAGCCTGGGGCAAACGCTGATCGCGTTACACCTGGTCTTTATCACGACTGGAAAGGTATTCAGCCCCCAGTACTTGATCTGGCTCCTGCCACTGCTGGCCTATGTCTACTCTGCGGAGGGACTCTGGCTCTTCTGCTGGGGTGCCATTTCAGCTCTGACGACCTTCATTTATGCCTACCTCTATTCTCGCTCGCCTGATATTATGCAGGTGCCGGGCTTTTTTGAGTGGGTCGCGCTGCGCAATCTGCTCTTCGTCCTGTTAACCCTGGCCTACCTTGCCAACTGGTTCAGGATACGCGAGACACAGCACATAACGGAGGCCCAGGTCGTGCGCTCATAGCTCACGCATGCCCTGACGTAACTTCTGCTCCCGCAAGTACCAGCGCACACTCTCCTCGATCCCGCGGGTAATGTCATACGCGGGTACAAAATCCAGTTGCGCACGTGCCTTTTCTAAAGCAAAATACTGATCACGGCCAAAGAGCGTGACGCCATAAGTCGTCAGGGGCGGCGGCCCCACACGACCCGGTCCAGGCAGGCCCCAGAGCTTTTCCGCTACCCACGCCGCGCCATATGTTGGCCAGTAGGGAAGATGCCAGCGAATAGGCCTTGCTCCCAGGTAGCTGGCAATCAACTGAAAAACCTCCTCTTGCGTGACGCGTCGGTCATCGACCAGGGTATAGGCCTCCCCAAGCACCTGCTTCCCAGCTTCGGCAGCCTGGATCATACCCTGGGCCACGTCGCGTACATATATCGCGGGCAGAATGTTCTGCCCCGTCCCGAAGATGACGCTCCGCCCCGCCTGAATCAACCCTGCCAGGCGACCAAAGCTGGCCCAATCGCGTGGACCATAGATCCAGCCAGGACGCACAATTACAATCGGCGCCTTTCTCTCCCTTGCCAAGCGCAGCAAGGCCAACTCTGCGACGACCTTGCTGCGACTATAGGGGTTATTCTCCGCGTGCAAGGGATGCTCCTCGCTGATCTTTCCAAACAGGTGATGCCCGTAGACAGTAATCGAGCTCGTATGGACAATCCGCCTGACCCCAGCCTCCAGTGCCGTTTTCACCAGGTTGATCGTCCCCTGTACATTGACCTCATGATACTCTTTCTCCATGCCCCAGGGTCCCGTCCGAGCCGCGGTATGATAGACATAGCGCACGCCATGTACGGCGCGTCTCAATGAGAGGGGATCACACACATCGCCGGAGCATATTTCCACCTGCTTGAGGGAGCGCAGGTGCGCGCTATCTTCTGTGGGCCGTACCAGGGCGCGCACCTCATTTCCACGCTCCAGCAGCATCTCCACCAGGTGCCCTCCCAGAAAACCAGAACCACCCGTCACTAATACCTTGACCATTATTTTCCCTTTCCACCCATATATGTCGCTCTACATCTCTTCTAACGCATAACTCGAACTTTTTTATCACCCTTTGCCTGCTCCATACATCATCTACATGTGGATGATTTGCTCCAGGCTATGGCGTGGCATATAATAGAACGTCGCTATTCACACGCCAGGCAATCGCACGTAGATATACGCAGTCGTATGTGCTTCGCACAGAAGAGAAGGAGGGGACACTCATGTCCACACTCACACCAGCGGGTTCGCCACAATTTCCCACCATCGCCGACAAGGTCTCAACCCATGAGGAGATGGATCAGGCCATTCACGCGCTACAGGAGCACAAGGACACCTGGATCGCGACTACGCTCCAGCAGCGTGTCTCCCTCCTCACAGAATTGATTCAGAACATGGCTTCTCTCGCACCACGCTGGGTTGAGACCTGTAGCCAGGCCAAGCATCTCTCCCCTCAGTTGACAGGCGAGGAGTGGAGCATGGGTCCCTGGCCCATTCTGCGCAATCTCCGCCTGCTACGCCAATCCTTGCTGGATATCGAGGCCTTTGGCCGCCCACGCATCCCCGGCCCCGTCACAACTCGCGATAACGGGCAGGTGGTGGCCCAGGTCTTCCCCACAAATAATTATGATCGCATCTTCTTTACAAACATGACCGCCGAGATCTGGATGGAGCCGGGCGTGAGCGCCGAAACCCTCCCGCAGACACAGGCTCTTATTTACCAGGAAGGCCAGGCCCAGCAGCCAGGCATGGTGGCCCTTGTACTGGGCGCGGGCAATGTCTCCTCTATCGCGCCTACCGATGTGCTCTATAAGCTTTTTGTGGAGAACCAGGTGGTCCTGCTGAAGATGAATCCGGTCAACGCCTATCTGGGACCATCGATTGAAGAGGGCTTTCAGCCCCTCGTCGAGCAGGGTTTCTTGCGCGTAACCTATGGCGGAGCCGAGGAGGGTTCATATCTCTGCGATCATCCCGGCATTGAAGAAATTCACGTCACCGGTTCCGATAAGACCTTTGATGCCATCGTCTTTGGCCCTGGCAGCGAGGGAGCGCGGCGCAAGGCGGAGAAGCAGCCTTTGCGCACCAAACGTGTCACAGGCGAGTTGGGCAATGTCAGCCCCGTCATCGTCGTCCCTGGTCCCTGGAGCGAGGCTGATCTGCGCTACCAGGCCGAGCACATCTTCTCGATGCTCACCACCAATGCTGGCTTTAACTGTAATGCAACGCGTGTAATTATTACACACAAGGGCTGGGACCAGCGCGAGGCTCTCTTAAACAAGCTGCGCGACCTTATGGCGGCCCAACCTGCACGCCAGGCCTACTACCCAGGCGCGCAGCAGCGTATGCAGAGCTTTGTCGAGGCCCATCCCCAGGCCGAGCGCTTTGGCGGAAGCGACAACGACAATCTCCCCTGGACACTGATTACCGATGTCGATCCTAAAGCTAAAGATGATATCTGCTTTACGACGGAGGCCTTCTGTAGCCTCTTCGCGGAGACAGCTCTGGAGGCTGACGGTGTGGTTGACTACATTCAGAAGGCCGTCAATTTCGCCAATGAGGATCTCTGGGGGACGCTCAACGTCACGTTGCTCGTTCATCCCAAATCACGCAAAGATCCCGCCATCTCCACGGCTATGGAGCAGGCCATCGCCGATCTGCGCTATGGAACCGTCAGCCTGAACTACTGGGCTGGCACCAGTTTTACGCTGGGCAGCACGACCTGGGGCGCCTATCCTGGCCACACCATCGATGATATCCAGTCTGGCGTTGGCGTTGTACATAACACGTACATGTTCTCGCACCCACAGAAAAGCGTGGTGCGCGCTCCCTTCAAAAGCACACCCACGCCTCCCTGGTTCGCGACCAGGGGCCAGGTCCTTACCAAAACCTTTCCACTGCTCGCGGACTTTGAGGCCCAGCCCTCGCCCTGGAAGGTTCCCTCCATCGTGCTCGCGGCGCTTGGCCGCTAGTCATAGCCATGGCGTGGTGGTGCCTCCTGAGGCATCGCCACACGTGTCCTCGCTGGCTGCAAGGCCTGGAAAAACGTCAAGATGCCATACACAATCGCGTAGAGACCAATGAAGCGCACATCTGTAACCACATTTGGCGAACTCTTCAGCAGCAGATAGCCGCCTATGATCAAGGAAAACACCGCCGGGAGCAGCGAAAGCCAGTCAGTACGGAGGCTACGCGTACGGAAGAAGGCGAGCATTTGCGTGACACCGACGATAATAGCCCAGATGGCAAAGGCGTAGATGAGCGTTATCTTGGTGAGTCCAGGCGCAAAAATGATCAGACCCGCGATAACCAAGCCCGCGACACCACTCAAGGCGATCAGCCACCAGCGAGGATTCTGCCTTCTCTTACTAAAGCCAATTGCCAGTGCGGCGATCCCATCGATGATGCCCAGCGTGGCAAAGGCGGCAAGAAACAGGAAGAAGGATATTCGTGGCAAAAGCGCGAGCACAATGCCAAAGACAACAATCATTATCGCACGGAACACCAGCCATAAACGCCTCTGCCAGGTCATGGGTTCAGCGTGTGCCCTTCCTGGACGCATAATACTTCGCCTTAACATGCTTACCTCCGTTTATTACGCAAAAACTCCGGCCTCTTGTTTTCCTCCATCATCAACTATCCTTGCGCTGCTCTGATGTTTCCTCAGGTTTGATCAACAAGACGGGGAGAGGCGTCTTTTGCAGGATATGTTCCGCGACGCTGCCCATAATAAAACGCCGCTTCCCTCCGCGCCCCGAAGTCGTCATCGCGATCAGGTTATGCGGGGCCGCGGCTCCGTCGCCTGACGCGGCGATATGGACCAGGGTCGGTGCGACCTGCTCATCACTGTATACTGAGGATTTGATCTCAAGCTGGAAGGTTGATGCCAGGCCACCTCGCAAACGTCCAGCCAGGTCTTGCAGATACCGCTCCGCCTCCTCGTGCGCTTGCCCACGCTGCTCGTCTGTATGGTGGGCTGATGGCTTTATGATTTGGACCAGGTGGAGTGAACCGACGCCCGCGCCGCTGAGCGCTGCTACAAGCAAGCCCGCGGGAACAATAGCCTCCTCGGCCTGCGGTGAACCATCCAACGGCACCAGGGCATAAATCGGTGTCGCCAATTCTGAAACCTGTTCGTCCTGTTCCGGCTTCTGCACACGGTGGACCAGGACTGGTATCGGAGAATTCCAGGCAATCTTCTGCGCCACGCTCCCCAGGACCAGGCGCGCCAGGCCACCTCGCCCATGGCTTCCCATCACGACAATTTCCATATGGTGACTGGTGATAAAATTCAGGATGGCGTCTGGAATCGCTAGTTCGGCCCGCACCTCTTTCACTACATTGAGGCCTGCCAGGAGAGAAGAGCTCGCGATTTTGTCCAGATAGGCATGATCCCCCTTCATCTCCAGATCCGTCATTTCCGCCAGGTCGGCGGGTACGAAAACGCCCGCGACAGAGGTCGACGCGTATGTATATTCCTGGTTGGCTATACGCAAAAGGTAGAGTGTTCCATCCACAGCCCGGGCGAGCCTGGCCGCCAGTACCAGCGCCTGTTCAGAACACGCTGAGCCATCCAGTGGCACAAGAATCTGCTGAAACATGCACTACACTCCCTCCTCATATTCATAGTTATGCTACCTAATCAGCATACTCTTATGGGGTAAGGGAAATAGAGATGCGGCATGGACAAATGTCCACGCCGCATCTCTATTTCCCTTATCTCTGTCCCGCGTTCTAAATCTGAAAAAACGATTGTCAGGACTCAAGCTCACGCCACCACGACAATGGCGGTATACTGCGCGCCTCCACGCGAACGCGCACTCAGGAGGAGCTTTCCCTGCGTATCAAGCACATCAATGCCGTTCTCTCGATCTACATATATCTTGCCGTGCTGTACGCTTACTGAGTCTATCGCGACCCTGGTCTGGGGTGTGTACACCCAGTTGATATGTCCAGTCTCTGTAGCGAGGGAGAACACGCTATACGCTCGCGGTGTTCCTGTTTCGTCAGGCGCAACATTACCGGTGGCATACACCTGAGCGCCCTCTACCTGAGGGGCCTTCCCTGCGAAACCTATATCCCCGCTCTGCCAGAGCAGTTTCCCATCACTTGCGGCGTAGGCCGTGATCCCTTTGCCCATCGCGCCAGCATAGACAACGCTACCAGCTACGCTGACATCGCGCACCTCGCCTGCCTGCCCTACCTGCCACTTAACCCTTCCCGTACTGGCATCAAACGCGTAGAGCGTGCTCGTCTCTTTGTCCGGAACAATACTGAAGAGCGTATCCTCTGCTCGGTGAGGTTGGGTCAAAGGCTGCGCGCCCTGCACCTGTGCCTGCCAGCGTAGGGCACCCGCGGGCAGGCTATAGGCCGCGAGCGTTCCGCTACCAGCGACGTATAGCATATCTCCATCAAGGGTGAACTCGCGGATACCTCGGGTTATGATAGTCCGCGCCAGGCTCCCATCGCTAAGGCGCAACGCATAGATGGCGTTCTCTCCCGCTACATACAGTTCGTCGCCTCGAGTCACTGCTCTGCTAGTACGTGTGATGTCCAGTTGCCCAGCGACATCACTCTGCCAGCGCAGCGCGCCCGTGCTCGCTTCCAGGGCATAGACGCCTTCCGTACGTGTTTCGACAAAGACTGTGTTATGGCTGACGCTGACAATGCTATCGGCCTGCGTGAGTTGTGTGTCAGGTTGCTTCATCAGGTCAAGCTGATAAAGCCAGCGTACCCGGCCCGTGGTGGGATCTATGCGCATGACCAACCCACCATTCTCCAGGTAGATTCCGGGTGGCGTTGGCTGATCGAGTGTGGCTGGACTGGCATGCGAGGCTTGAAAAAAGGCCTCGGGATCTTGTTGTACCCTGAGCAGAACCACCAGCGCGAGCACGCTCAATATAAGCGTGCCTACAGTTAAGCTGGTGGCAAGCAATGCAAAGAGCGTCCGCGCACGCTCCGATCTGAACCTGGGCATGACTATAACTACTCCCTACCTGACCTTGTAGATGGTGACGCCATCGGCCTGATAGGCGATATCCATGAAGCTGCTAAAGCGCTGGAGGTCGCTGGGGGCATAGGCCTCGCGCTCCATCTCACCCACATAGAGATAGGTGACCTGGTAGTGCTTGAGCAGGGACTGCACCTGGGCATTATCGCTACTGGTGTAGATAGTCTTAATATCTGTCTGCCGCTGCTGGAAGTCCTCCGCATTCACCGGATTACGCAGCCAGTTGACGCGCCACTGGTACTCGTGTCCAACCCAACCCATCAGGGTGGGCAGACCCGTCAATGCGGAGACGCGAGCGAACTTAGAGTAGTCATCGCCCAGCGCCTCGACGATGACTGGCGTGCCGCTTACATGCGCGTTAAGCCAGTGAATAGCCTCATAATCCCCTTTATCGCCTGGTGAGGAGGTTTTCAGATACTCCATGCCATCCAGGTTGAGAGTATGTTGCAGATACAGTGCGCCCGTAAGAGGCTTGCTCTGGACATAGCGCGCGTATGGAGCCACAAGCGGATAGGCCATGGCCATGACCACCAGCACCACTAGTCCAAGATACCAGACTCCCTGCGCGCTACTCTTGAGCCAGGCTGGCTGCCGCACATGCTTAGACCAGTACGCCAGCGTCTCGCGAATATAAAAGAGACCCGTGCCCGAAGCCAGCGCCAGCAAGCCCCAGGACTGAAAGTAGAACTTGAAGACACTGTTCATACGTGGATAGGAGTCCGCGAATACATCACGCAAGAAGACCACTTCGCACCCGGCGATCAGCAACAGGGCCAGCGCCCCCAGCCAGAGCGCAAACATATGCCCCAGGTCATCGCTCACTTTAAAGGCCAGGTAGATCGCAAGCGCCGTCAGCGCCAGGGAGATCAAAAACGTCCGCCACTCCGGCGTGATGATTGCGGCAATGATCCCCAGTACAACAACCGCGCCCAGCACAATCCAGGCGGGGTTCCAATCCGCTGCCACGACGCCTTCTGCTCGGGCCTCGCGCGCCGAGCGTAGGCGAGCGCCAATGAGCCGGTAGTAGCCGCAGATGAGTAATGAGAGGAAGATAAAAGCCTGCAAGCCAAAGATAAGCACTTCATCCCATAGTGGCGAGCGTTGTCCAGGTGACACGATGCCAATCCCCTGCGAGGGCGAGATAAAGCCCATATAAAAAGGCAGGAAGAGCAAGAAGGAGAGCGCGACCAGCGTGCCCGCAGCGGCGAAGATGTCCAGGAGCAACAGCCACCGCCAGCGATGCTCATAGACTCGCCACTGCTGCCAGGCGATACAGATAATGACCAGGCCCATATAGGTTGGATAATCCCAGCCATTCATAACAAACAGGCTGCCTACTACCAGCGCAGTCACGCCAATGGTCGCGATACGCGCGATCCCCTGCCCAAAGAGATCCAGGCCCTTCCCCGCTGGCGCGAGCAAGAGCGAGAAAGCCAGGCCAATGGCCATAAAGGTAAAGGAGTACGTGAGGACGTGGGCATGGAAGTCATCAAGTAGATAGCTAAAGGCCGGAAACTCGTTGATGGTCTTGCCAATGACGCGTGAGGGCGAGAACCAGTCATAGACGCGCCCAGCATGCGAGTCAAACCACCACTGCACAAAGGCCGCCAGGTTGCCCAGGACCAGGCCCGACGCGACGCTTGCTCCACCATAGAGGATAGCCTGGCTTAAGGGATAGACTTGCTCGCTCTGCTCTCCGCCGTCCGCGACCAGGGCCGCATCTCTCCTGGCGCGCAATCCCTTTGACCAGGCGACGATATTACTGGCAACGCCAAAAAGGTTCGCGGCACAGACGCCAAATAAGAGGCAGAAACCCGTATTAAAGGCGACCGCTGGCACCTGTCCTAGCAATTTGGCCAGCGTGGCGACTATAAAATGCCCATAGTAGTAGTAGTTGATGCTTGAACCCGAGTACCACATATCGCTCGGCGGCAGGTGCTCGCTGCGCATAATCGATGCCAGGAAGCCCCCATCCATAAACATCTCATATGAACGGATATCCGGCCCATAGCCGCGAATCCACCCCAACCCCAGGACCATGCCGATAAAAACGACCTCGCTCGCCACGACATACGGCCACTGCGTCTTCACAAACCGACCAATCTCTCCCCGCATCTTAAGCAGTCCGGGGATACTGCATATCGTCAGTACCAGCACTTCAACTATAAGAAACATCTGGGTATAGGGGAGAGCGCGCACGACCATGAGGGGGAACCAGGCACAGAACGTCAGGAGGGCGATGGCCAGGCCCTTGCTAAAGGCCCAGCCACGATCTGGGAGATGGCGAAATACGCTGAACGTGAGGGGTAGGCAGAACAGGCCCAGCACCTCCGCCAGCACGATCATTGCAAGCAGGTCTATCATATTTTCTCTTTCGCGTGCTTACTTCTAGCTATTACTTGCTCTTCTCAAAGCGTAATAAGCGCATGCTGTATGCAATGACGAGCAGCGCGGCCCCGGTGTCGGCAAAGATGGCGAGCCAGAGATTGGTTACCCCTAACAGGGTTAAAAGCAGGAAAAGCGCTTTGATGAAGAGAGAGAATACAATATTGGTCTGGATGGTTCGTAACGCCGCGCGACTGAGCCTGATCACAAACGGGAGCTGCGCCAGGTCATCTTTCATCAGCGCAACGTCCGCCGTCTCGATCGCGGTATCGCTGCCTGCGGCACCCATGGCGATACCCACACTCGAAAGCGCGATAGCTGGAGCATCATTTATTCCATCTCCAAGCATAGCCACTGACGTATGCGCCGTCAAGAGTTTTTTGATCTCTCTTACTTTTTGGTCAGGAAGCAAGCCAGCATACACCTGGTCAACACCTGTATGCTGCGCCACGGCCTTTGCCGTCTGCTCATTATCCCCGGTCAGCATGACTATCTGCTCAACACCTGCTTGCTTAAGCTGAGCGATAGCCTGCGCTGCCTCGGGGCGTACCTGGTCCGCGACGGCGATAAGGCCCAGTGGCTCCTCATTGCGTCCCACAATTAAAATCGTTTTCCCTGCTCGCTGAAGGGTCTCGATGCTCTTGAGGGTATGTGTGTCACACGCGGGAAAGAGCTTCGCGCTCCCCACGAGCACGGTATCCGCGCCTATTGTGGCCTGCGCGCCCCGGCCCGGCAAGGCCAGGAAGTTCTCTGGCTCGTTCCACGCTAGCCGACGCCGCTCGGCCTCCCGGAGAATAGCTCGCGCCAGGGGATGCTCCGAACGACTCTCCACCCCTGCCGCCAGGCTCAATAGTTCATCTTCCGTGAGCGTTCCTAGCGGCAAAACATCCATGACAACAGGCCGCCCCTGGGTGAGGGTTCCCGTCTTGTCAAAGGCCAGCACCTTGACACGCGCCAGCGCCTCCAGGTACGCTCCGCCCTTGATTAAGACACCACTCCGTGAGGCACGCCCAATCGCGGCTACAATCGAGACCGGTGTTGAGATCACCAGCGCACATGGGCAGGCAATGACGAGCAGCACCAGCGCCTTGTAGATCCACGTCGTCCATACTCCGTGGAACGCCAGCGGCGGAACGATGGCGACCAGCAAAGCTAAGACCATGATCGTGGGCGTATAGATCTGGGCGAAGCGATCGACAAAACGCTGTACAGGCGCGCGTGATCCCTGCGCCTCTTGCACCAGGGCAATGATCTTTGCCAGCATAGAGTCCTGGGCACGCTTGCTGGCCTGCACTTCGATAAAGCCATGCTCATTCAGTGTTCCAGCAAAGACTTCGTCGCCAACCTGCTTCTCAACCGGGATGCTCTCACCAGTGATGGGTGCCTGGTTGACAGTTGTGGTGCCGCTCAAGATCTTGCCATCGGCGGCGATACGCTCGCCAGGACGTACCAGGACGATATCTCCGGCGCGTAGCGCGTCTACGAGAACCTGGCGCTCTTCGCCTTCGACCTTGATGCGCGCGCTCTTGGGTGAGAGAGCCACCAGGCTGCGCAGTGAGTCGCGCACCCGTTCCATGGTAAAGCCTTCCAGGAACTCGCCCAGAGCGAAGAGAACAACTACCGCGGCTCCCTCCGACCACTGACCCAGCGCGACCGCACCCACAACGGCAATCGTCATCAGGAGGTTAATACCTAGTGTGCGCCCACGCACCAGGGCAAAAAAACCGCTCAAGGCCACGCGATACCCACCAACACAGATGGCGAGCGCATAAAACAGGGCCGACAACCAGCCCACGCCAGGAATATGGCTCAACAGAAAGGCTATGCCCCATAGGAGCGCTGCCACAAGGGTCGGCAGCCAGGCCCGAGCACTCTGCCAGTACTGCTGGAGCGCATTCTGCCTGGCAACAGGGACCTCTTCTGCATGCGCATACTCATCCGCGTGTTCGTCACCACACGAGCCACAGCCACAGCTTGCGCCAGCCTCCTGCTTTTCGGCAACCTGTTCATTCAGCACTGATACTTGCAAAGGGGAGACGACGCTATAGCCCAGTTCCCGCACCCGCTTCACCAGCCTGGCGTGACTCACACCTCTCGCTTCATAGCCAACCGCCATCTTTGAGGTCGCGAAGTTGACGCTGACGTGTACCAGCCCCTGCATCCTACGCAGCCCCTTCTCCAGGGTGGCCGCGCAATCGGCGCAATCGAGTCCGCTCAGGATGAGCGTTTCATGGCGCAGCCTCTGCTCCAACGACGTTTGCGTCTGCGCGATCAGGCGCTCGACATCGAAGGCTGGATCAGGTAGATCCTCATAGGTCACTACAAGCAAGTTACCCTTCCCCTCATCCACCGCCTTAATGCCCTCGGCCTTGAGCAACTCCTGCTGTAAACAGGACCCACACGCATTCCCATTATTGGGAGCGAGTTTTAAGGTTGTGGTGTGCAACGCCATACGTCTTCCCCTTTTTCTTACGGATTACGAAACATGCTTTATGCGCTCAACAAGGTCGCAGCCCTCTTATCTCACACACTCCCCTGCACGCGACTCCCTGTCAATTAAACAATTTAGCATTTACTAAATTGTACTCAAAAAAATGCTTCTTCGCAAGCACCTATCAGCTCTATCCTCCACTTGTGGGAGCCAAAAAGTAAGGCTATAATGCATAGAGGAACTCCAGTTAAAATACCAATTGTGCATACATCAGGTTCTTTATCCGGGGAGGAAAGTCATGCAGTCCCATTTGGCAAAGCAGAAATCAGGCGACGAGCGCTGCCAGATTCCAGGTGCTAACCGTGAGCGGGTAGAAAGTGGGCGCGCCAACCTCTTCTCCGATGATACCGCTATTGAGGTGGCTGAGATCTTTCGCGCGCTTGGCGACTCCAGCCGCATTAAGATTGTCTATAGCCTGCTCAAACAGGAGCTATGCACCTGTGACCTCGCCGCCATTATCGGTAGCTCAGAGTCCTCCGTCTCTCAGCATCTACGCATCCTGCGCCAGCTCCGCCTAGTCAAAAACCAGCGCCGGGGCAAACAGGTCTTCTATAGTCTCGACGACGCCCATATCCGCACCCTCCTGGTCGTCTGCTTAAGCCATGTGCATGACGCGGATCAACATCACGAGGAATTGGGCAGAATGCTCGAACTTTTCACGGTCGAGCAAGATACCCCGACAAAACTCTAGTATAAATCTATTCACCCCCAAAAAAGTACTGAATTTTCTCACCGCCCAGCGTGCAGTCTAGCAGCCGCTATTCAAGTATGTTACTCTCTCGTCGATGGTAAACAACAACGAGGTAACAACACAAAGACACGTTCCTGATTCCACATCAAACATTCTATCTGAGGCATAGCCAGCTTTTTATCTTCGCGCTTATCTACGGTAGATAGCCTCCTCTTGGTGGTTCCAGAATCGATAATGCCATCAGTCAGAGACAGATAGAATTCAACAAGTCGTAGCCCTGAGCATTAACGTCTTCGCAGGATACATAAATACTACGACCACAATTTGTTCAAAAGCACGTCGTTAGAAGAAGAAAACTTTCGTCCCAATTGAAATTGTAACTGAAGGATTTTGTTACGCATATGTCACTTGGAACCATACGCCACAATCCAACCGTTCTTTTTGCCATTTGTTGTCTGGCCTATATCGCCAGTGGTCTGCTGGGCGTGCTCCCCAGTGCAGGACTGACTCTGCTAGCCCAACATACCCATGTCGCGCTTGGTACCGCCGGGTTGGCCTTTACCGGCAGCGCCTTTGGCTCCATTATCGCGGTTCTGCTCAGTAGTCTCTTTATCAAAAAAATTGGCGCCAAGCCCGTGATTATGCTTGGCCTGGCTGGTCTGACCATCGCCAGCCTGATTATTCCTACGACGCCTATCTTCACATTCTGGCTGGCTGCTCAGGTTCTCCAGGGCATGAGTGGTAGCTTTATTAGCATTGGCCTCTCAATTACGATGACGCTGAACTTTCGCCAGAACCTGGGCGAAAAGCTCAACATGCTCTATAGCTTCGCAGGTGTTGGCTCTCTGCTGGCCCCGCTCCTGCTCTCATTTACGATGTCGCTCACTGGTAGTCTGCTGGTCTCCTTTGTTATTGTGGCCCTGGTCAGCCTTACCTGTCTGCTTGCGTTCAATATGCTGCGCTTCGTCTCGAAGGAGGCTCCTGCGACTACAAGCGCTGGCGGCAACGTCCAGGTTTCGGAGAAAGCCAGCATGTCACGCATCTTTAAGCATACGTTACTCTGGTTTATGGCGCTGCAAATCTGTTTCTATGTGGGCGCGGAAGCTGGCTTTAGCAACTGGCTGGTGACCTCAATTAGTCAGAGCGCGAATGTAGCTGTGGCGGTGGCGACACCTGCCGCGACCTTCTTCTGGATTGGTATGGCCCTTGGTCGTGTTATCGTCGCGCAGCTGATTAAGCGTGGCCTGATCTCTGATGTGCGCCTGCTCTATGCCTGCATTCTCGGTGGCGGCCTGAGTGGCATCCTGGTCACAGCCTCGCTAAACCTGCCCTACATCTGCTTTATCGGCAGTCTGCTTGAGGGCATCTGTATCGGACCCATCTTCCCGAGTCTACAATCGATGGCGACACGCCGTTTCTCGCACTCGCCAACGCTCGTTTCGAGCATGGTTCTGATGAGCGCGGGCCTGGCGGGTATGACGATTCCGCTCTCAATCGGGATGCTGATCCCCTTCCTGGGTACACGTGGTGGAATGATTATCCCAGCTCTGCTCTGCCTCTGTGTAGCGGTTCCTTTTAGCCTGGCTAATCGCAGCGAGCGCCAGGTAGTGGTCCATCGCCGCGGCAACGTGCAGGTGGAACCCGTCTCAACGCCCATGCATGAGGTGGCTACACGCGAGCTGCCAGCCATTCCGGCCTTCGCGTAATAAACATAACAAAAAGGAGCACGGTCCTGGACAGGACCGTGCTCCTTTGACAATTCTTTCTTCACAAGATTGACATTCACCACTCTTGACAGTTTACCCACCTCCACGCAAAATAGAGAGAGCTAGAATTGACCAGAAGGTGTCTGTAATGCACATCATCCAGGATATCTATGACTATGGAACACCCGCTCCTCTGGCCCACCGACGCTAATGTGGGCACCATTCACTACCCACCTGGTAGTCACTTCGGTCCCCGCTATCAGCCATGTCTACAACTCGTTTTTCTCCATACTGGTCGTATGACAGTCTGGATCGACAATGTCGCGCACCAGGCAGAGGCCAATACCGTTTTCCTGCTCTTCCCCGGACACCAGGAGCGCTTTGCCTTTGCCGAAAGCGAGGAGACGCATCACTCCTGGCTACACCTGGATGTTCCTGAACTCTCCCCTGAGCTACACACCCGCCTCCTGGCCCTCCCGCGCCCTCTGCCGTTAACGCCCCTGATGCAACAGCTTATTCATACCGCGCTCACACTTCAGCCTGCACGCCTCTCCACAACAAGCGAACTCCTGCAATCCCTGGGCACACAGATGCTCTGGCTCTACATCGGTGAGGGAGAACTCCACGTGCAACACAACCTGGCTCCCACTCACGCCACCATCGAGCAGGCCCGTGTCTACGTCTATGAGCACCTGCATGAACCACTGACATTGGAACAGGTCGCCCAGGCAGTCTCGATTAGCCCCTCATACCTTATCCGCCTCTTCCAGGCCCAACTTCAGACGACACCTATGGCCTATCTCTGGCAGCTCCGCGTGACACACGGCATCTCGCTTCTCCAGCAGACCGGCCTCTCCGTCCAGGCCATCGCCGACCAATACGGCTTCCAGACCCGCCACCACTTCTCGCGCCGCGTGCGCCAGGAACTCGGCTACGGCCCCCAGGAGGTCCGCCGCCGCTCCTGGCTAAGGTAAATAAAAAGAAAGAGCGAGGTAGGAAGGGGTCCGACGCTACTAAAGTACGCGTCTACATATAACGCGCATATGTAGACGCGTACTTTAGTAGCGTCGGACCCGCAGCGCCCGGCCTGCTTACCCCTTCACAACAATGATTGGCTTCAAGCGTACAACAAGCTTCGCCAGGCCGGCGTTGTGGACAACGTTGACGACTTGCTGTGCATCCTTATAAGCAGTGGGAGCTTCCTCCGCCAGCAGGTTCTTGCTATGAACGCGGACGGTGATGCCCTTCGCTTCAAGCTGCGACAAGAGATCCTTGCCGGAGATGGACTTTTTGGCCGCGGTACGGCTCTGGCGGCGACCCGCACCATGGCAGCATGAGCCGAAGCTCTGTTCCATCGAGCCTTGCGCGCCAACCAGGACGAATGAGTAACGTCCCATGTCGCCTGGGATGAGCACCGGCTGCCCCACAGCACGATACTTCTCTGGCATGGCGGGGTGCCCTGGAGGGAAGGCTCGCGTCGCCCCCTTGCGGTGAACGCAAACGCGCTTCTTCTCGCCGTCGATCTCGTACTCCTCCATTTTGGCGATGTTATGGCACACGTCGTAGACCATCGGCAGGTCCTTAGCCCGCGCCTTGCGTCCAAAGACGCTGGAGAAGGCCTCACGTACACCATGCATCAGCAACTGCCGGTTGGCCCAGGCGAAGTTCGCCGCGCAGGCCATGGCGCCGAGATAGTCCTGCCCCTCCTGGGAATGGATAGGCATACACGCCAGTTGTCTGTCCGCCAGGTGATAGCCGTACGCCTTCTGCTTCGCCTCGGCGATTTTGATATAATCCTCTGCGATCTGGTGCCCAAAGCCCCGGCTCCCGCAGTGGATGGTGGTGACAACCTGGCCCAGTTGCCCGATGCCCAGAGCCTCAGCGGCCTCCTGGTCATAGATATGGTCTACGTATTGTACCTCGGCGAAATGGTTCCCCGAACCCAGGCTCCCAAGCTGGCCAATGCCACGCTCCAGGGCCTTGCGGCTCACGGCCTCAGGCCTGGCCCCCTTCAAGCAGCCATTCTCTTCGGTGACCTCCAGGTCCTCCTCGACACCATATCCCTCTTCAACGGCCCAGGCCGAGCCACGCTTCATGACCTCGCGCATCTCGCGCTCGGTCAGGCGCCGCATGCCATAGCCACCCACGCCCGAGGGCAGGGTATTGAAGAGAGCGTCCGCGAGCCTATCTGCCTTGCCCTTGATCTGGTCGCGCACAAGGTCAGTCGCGAGCAGGCGCACGCCACAGTTGATGTCAAAGCCAATCCCACCTGGGGAGACGACACCGTGCTCGGCATCGGTCGCGGCAACCCCGCCCACGGGGAAGCCATAGCCCCAGTGAATGTCAGGCATACCCAGCGAATGCCCGACGATACCTGGAAGCGTGGCTACGTTGGCCACCTGTGTCAGGGCGTTGTCGGACAATATCTGCTGAATTAGCTCATCGTCGGCATATACAATGCCCGGCACGTTCATCGCGTCATTGTACCGCTTGGGTATCTGCCAGCGGTTAGAATCGATCCGTTCCAATGGGATATTCGCATTGCCCATGTCTCTGTTCCCCTCAATTTATCTGTTACATCAACGCATTAGGAGGAAAGGATTTTGTGGGAGCTGGTTTTTATTCCGCTCACTCACCTCCATTCGGGGCGCAGCGGCACTTTCGCACCTAGCCTAAACGGCTCAAGTGAGCGGAAAGGAAGCCCCACACCTCGGCAGGAGGGAGACCCTCCTGCCCCTCCCCTCCATCGCGCTGCGTTACTTATCAGTGTAATCAGTCTTTGAGCCAAAGAGGTATGAGTCGCTGACATACTTCAGGATGACGCGCCCGGTCTTGGGCGAGGTACGCTCTTGTATCGGGCGCACGACGACGCCTTCTCGGATATGCGCGTTCTCAGCCAGCAGAGTTGACCCCTCGCTCAAACGCTTGATCTCGTCCAGGCTAAACGGTATGCTGGCCATGACGGGCACGGTCTCAATGCCATAGCGCTCACAATACGCCAGGAACTCAGGCCAATCCAGGTAAGCACCATCCACGAGCAAATCAAAGGCGCGAAAGCCGATGCGCCCATTGCTCAAGCCATAGGCAAAGGATTGGATGCGGCTCCCATAGACCTCGCCAAAGAGGATGACCTGCCGGTGCTCCTGGCCCAGGTCTTCAACCAGCCTCCGCACTGACTCTAGCGTCAGGGGAAACCAGTAGGTGCTCACCACGAACCTATCGTCATCTGGCCGCTTGCGCCGCAGGGCCTTGGAGCCAGCCATCAACTCGCCCTCAATCATGCCCACGCGCGAAGAGGTGCCATGAATCTTCTCGCTGACCAGGACCGTTTCGCCCTCAGTAAAGATGTCTGGAAAATTCCGCATGTTCTCAATCTCGGTATACTCCCAGAAGAGTGAGTGGTCTACCTCAGCATCTCCGGCGCTGGAGCGTAAAGGTGGCTCATACTTCTTCACGCCGTAAAAATCAGCAACGTTCTGCCCCGGCTCCCAGGCTGCATCCTCGGGCTTCACGATCAGGCCAAAGGATGGCTCACCACGCAGCTTCGCGCATCTGATACGCTGCTTGCTAAGGTATTTCGTCACGCCAAAGCGCTCCGATAACTCCAGTGGCAGCACAGTATCCGGTGGGAAGTACACAATTTTGTCGCCTACCGTGTACTGCCCCTTGGGAACCACAATCTGCCACCCGAGCACCTGCGCCAGTTCCAGCGCGTCAGCATTGCTATGTGGCCCAATCTTATCAATGGTCGCCACTGGCACAATCAAACTACTCATTGGCTGGCTCCTTCCTAATCAATCCATCTGGCATCCTGTAGGGTTCAGGCTGGCATGGACTTACTCCCGCCCAAGCACAATGCAACCTGTACACTCAAGTCCATGCCAGCCTGAACCCTACAATTCCGTGATTTGAGGCGCTTACTCCGCGCGTCCACCCCGCTTCAACATCGAGCGTCCAATACGCGTGTAGACATACGTTGGGCGCCTCGTCAGGCGTATTGTCTCGCCAGTCACCGGGGCGGAAACGGTCACGGCGCGGCGGAGCTGGGGCTGCTCATTACCAATGTCCCACCGCCTGGTCACATACGACCCGGTAGTCCTGGTTCTCGTCTTTACATTCTGCATCATCTTTGCCGTTCCTCCGGAACTGTAACAACACATTAAGCCTTGCATCATCAACTCGCTTACAGAGCCAATTCTGCTTTATCTAGAAGCAAGCGTCTATGAGATTTCTCACACTCGCTCGCTTACTAAATCCATATCACTTGCCCTCTTTATAATCTCATCTATAAAAAGGCAAACAATACAACCTTACAACAGTACAAAAACAGCACCTGTCATATGGCCGAACTCGCGCATCATAAATGGCACATTTACGGATCTGCTGGGGATACCCCTCTCTCTCGGTAGGGACCCGCTTCAGCGCGTCCAAAGGCGATTAATCGCCCATAGGCGTAGCCCAAAACGTTCCTGGGGAGCTACTTCGCTTGATGGGTTTGCCTATTCCTCAGCAAAAAACCGGCTTGCGCCGCACTGCCATAAATGGCATTCGGACGCGCTAAAGCCCCCATTCGGGGACACGGCTGGTCCCTACCCAAAAGTGCGGGAGATGAACTGGAAGATGGGCGAGCGACTCCGCGAATCCCTAAATGTCGAAAATGATCCTTGCCTGGTAAGAGCCACTGACCTCATCACGGGTGATGGCGGCCTCGTGCCAGGTGACGGCCTTGATCGCGCTTGCCAGTTCATGACGTTGGGCATCATATGCCTCACCCGTCACTCGGGCTTTTAAACGCGTCTCGCTCAAATCCAGGATCTCGACATCGCGTACGAGGAGAAACTGCGTATCAAACAGGAAGATCAGTTCATCGAGCCAGCCGATCAATAATGAGATGTGATCATGGGCTTCGACTGTGACTTCCCGCGTTGTCGCTGGCTTTATCTGCTCCGGTGCGACCATCAGACTCTCCATACCCTGTGCGGCATGAGAAAAGAGTTCTGGTAGATCCCGACCATAGGCATGTAGCCCGACATCCGCAGTATGCTCAAACACTTCATAGGGGCGCGCAAAGTTCTTCACAAGCGCCAACCTTTCCAGGACAGTCTCAGACAGGGGATATATGCAGAGGCAAAGCTATTACTGCGATACATATGACTGCCCTCCTTTTCCTATGAAGTATTAGTAGTAGATGCTTTAATAGTACCCACGACATTGTGATTTGTCAATACATTTTGCCACCAAATTGAAGAAATCCAATAAAAATCAAGCAAGAACGAAAAGCAAATGGACCGATCACCCGCGGGTGATCGGTCCATTTGCTTTTCGTTCTTTTTTATCTAGCGTGAGCCCAGAATTCAAGCAGGTCGCTTTTGGTAACGATGCCCTCAAGCAGGCCATTGTGAACGACGGCGACTGCCGAGTGCCCCATGTTGAAGAGCGTATAGGCCTCGCGGGCCTCAGAGACCGCGTCCAGTACGGGGAAGGCTGGTCCTTGCAACTGGCCGACCGTGGTCGATTCCAGGGGCTCTCCACTCGCCAGGCGACGTAGCAGCAGGTCTTCGGTCAGGCTGCCCACCATCTTGCCACCCTCCATGACGGGCGTCTGGCTGATACCATAGCGCCGCAGCAACTCAACGGCATCGGCGACCGAGTCGTTGGGAGTGATACTGACCACCAGGGGCATGCTCTGTGAGTGCGAGCGGCGATACGCTAGCACATCCTGCATGACTGGCTGCTCACTCTCGGCCTGGACCAGCAAGTTGTTCTCGCGCATCCAGGTATCGTTAAACTGCTTGGTCAGGTAGCCGCGACCCGTGTCGGGGAGCAACACAACCAGCACATCCTGAGGAGTAAGACGCTTGGCATAGGTCATAGCCGCTGCCAGGGCCGTGCCCCCCGAGCCACCAACCAGAATACCCTCCTCGCGTGCCAGGCGCCTGGCCCAGTAGAACGAGGTACGATCATCAACACGAATCACGTCGTCGACAACAGCGGTATCATAGTTGCGCGGGAACATGTCCATGCCGATACCCTCGACCTTGTAGGGCTTGGGGGTATCACCCGAGTAGACCGAGCCTGGAGGATCCGCGCCAATGATTTTGATCTGTGGATTCTGCTCTTTGAGATAGCGGCTGGTCCCAGAAATAGTTCCACCTGTGCCGATGCCCGCGACGAAAGCCGTGATCTTGCCCGCCGTATCGCGCCAAATCTCTGGGCCCGTGGAGCTATAGTGCGCCGCCGGATTGGCCGGATTCGAATACTGGTCGGGGCAGCACGCGCCCGGAATCTCCTTCGCCAGGCGATAGGCGACATTTTTGTAGTACTCCGGCGAGTCATGGGTAACGCTGCTCGGGCAGATCACAACCTCCGCGCCATACGCGCGCAACAGGCTCCGCTTCTCCTCGCTGGCCTTGTCGGTCATGACGAAGATGCAGTGATAGCCTTTGATCGCCGCCGCGATTGCCAGGCCATGCCCGGTGTTACCGCTCGTTGGCTCGACAATTGTCCCACCTGGACGCAGCAGGCCCTGCTGCTCGCAGTACTCGATCATCGCCGGGCCAATGCGATCCTTCACGCTCCCACCCGGATTAAAAAACTCCACCTTCGCCAGCACCATCGGCGGCACATCGCTTGCGATGCGCTTCAACTGCACCAGCGGCGTATTCCCGATCCCCTCTAATAGCGAATCGTAATAACGCATATTCCCCTCCCTCAAGGGAGCCTTATCCTTATTGGTTTCTATCATTTCGACCTCGTCGATGTACAAATGACGACACAGCGAAACGCGGACGACACGAGGACATGGCGGGATAAAGCGCGTGAGATCAACGTTGATGCCACTTCGAGGCCCCGCAGCTTAGCCAACCCTGGCCCTTACAATCTCCCTGTGTCAGCGTCAAAACAAGCATACAGATGTAATGTCGTTAAAGCTGATAAGACATTACAGCATATGTGACACTCCGCCAGGGGCTAAAGCCCCACGGATTCTTTCGCCTCTCCTCTGTACGCGAGTGGCAGAGAAATGGAGCAGAACTCCGACTCGTTGCCTCTCGTAGTGGAGGAGGAAAAGCTGAGAGGACGCATCCATCCATGCGTGTTCTCTCTTGCGCGGTGCCATGCGCGGTGCTGCTCTCATGCCTTACGAAAAGGGAGAGATGGCCCACAACTCCCGTTTTTGGCCTCCTGGAGAGAAGCATCACCCGCCTCTTTCGAGACTCAATCCTGGGGAACGTACCCACCAGGGCGGAGGCTTTTCCTGTGCTACTATTTGACAGACGCTACACTTCCTAAAGCCGTGGAGTGGACCCGTGCCTTCGAGCGTCAAACTAGCCGATATATTGGTGAACACAGTATAACACAAACTTTCCCGCGACTACACCACACCTCTCTACCTCTAAGCGCCCTCTCACTCCCATAGGCGCCCGATTTATCGCGCGCCAGGCGATTTATCGCAGTGACACATAATTGCAGTTATTTCACCATAACGATATAACATCTCGTGACAAACACCGCCTCGCCATGGGACTGGTCGCACACGGTATCACTGCGATAAATCGCCTGGCGCGCCGTAAACCACCATTCGGGGGCGCGGCGGGGCGCCTATATGTGGGTTGCCCTCTACCCCTGGACCTGCGGCGGCAATTCCTGTCCTTCTGATACATATGGCTCTACAGGCTGCTGCTCACGTTCCTTTGTGCTCCGGTCCAGGTCCTGCCCCTCGTATCCATCATCGTAGCCCGCCAGCGGCTGCTCGTCCCAGGCCGACTCCTTCGGCTGGGGCATGCTGGACCCTCTACCCGGCCCTTTCTGCAAGCGCTCCAATTCCAACCGCAAGCGCAGCTCTTCGTTCTTCTTCTCCTGCATCTTCAACTGCTGCTCGAAAGAAGCTTTGAATATCCCTCGCACAATGCTCGTAATCGACCCGCCGAAAATAAACAAAAAAATCATAATTAGCCAGATATTATCAAAAAATGTTTTTGCCAGTTCGTTCATCATAGTTCTCTTCCTCTCAGCAGAAACAATACCAATAAAGCCCTCTCTTAAAGAACGCGCTCTGACTCTTCTTTTAAAATACAAAAAAATGCCAGATTTCCCGGTTCGGCTCAGTTGAATCGGGAAATCTGGCATTTTTTACTTTATATGCACAAACATGTGATACCATTGTGCTCCATAGAGAAACTCGAATACAATCGCCACCAGGCTGGTCATCAGCCCCAGGCCACGCCCACGCGCGCCCTTGTTCCCTATAATGGTCGTTCCAAGCGCCGCCAGGATCCAGATAACAGCCGTCAAGCCTGCGATCACCAGGAAACCATTGCTCAGCCAGGCCAGGTTCTCGCTGACCAGGGCATACCAATCCTTAGGGAGTGCTTTCGTCGTATTTGTGGTATACAAACTGAGCGCGCCTGTCGCCACCGTCGCGAGCACAAAGAAGAGGCCGATCAATAGGCCCTGCCCATAGTCGAGCATGAAGCGTGCCAGTTTGAACCTGAACAACTTCTCACGCTGCCAGCGATACTTGTTCAGCGGGTCCAGCCTGCTAAATAAGACGGCTCCAAATAAAGCTATAGCATACACAAGAATGCCAAGCACAATTATGCCCCAGAATTTGACCATTGCTCTCGCTTCCTTTGCACATTTTTGTCTGCTTACTCATGCGCATCTACCTGCATATTCAACGCTATCCCTCTCCTCAATCGCCACCACCCGCCATTTCTAGCGCCAGGGATCATACCGATGCGATTGTATCATAAAATCGATATTTACTGATACCATACCTGACCATCGCCCCTTTGTACCTGAAATTACTCACAATTGTATTGACATTCCACTACACTTCTGCTATTTTAGGAACACAAACATTCTTGAAATCAGGACATATGTCGCGGGTCATGGGGACGAGTGCTACCAAAACGGCACACGTTTCCATAAGCTTTATGGGAGGCGAGAATACATTGACCATCTCGTGCAGACTACGCTTGCTATTGGCAAGGGCAAATGTAGAGCGAGCAAAAGAGGGCCAGCCCCCTTGAGCCTGCGCCGCCTGGCTCAGGAAAGCGGCGTCTCGTTGAGTGTCCTGGCCGCGCTTCATCGTGGCCAGAGCCGGCGCGTTGACTATACCACCATCGATCAGTTACTCAACTACTTTAACCGCTATTTCGGTGTGACGGTCAATGATCTCCTCACCTGGGAACACGCCCTTCAGGATGAGGTTCCTCTCACCCTTGATGCGAGCCGAGGACGCGCCACCTGACAAAAAGCCTGTAGGGTCCATGCTGGCATGGACTCAAACGCCGCCAAGCAAGGCGGTTGTGGATCGGGCAAGTTCTCGCTTGGCGAGGTTCTAAGTCCATGCCAGCATGGACCCTACAAATTGAAGAAACGAGGATTATATACGATGGCAGTGATGATGAAATCTCGCCAGGAGATCGCCAAACTACGCGAGGCCGGGCGACTGGTGGCCCAGACCTTTGAGGTTATGCGCCCATATGTTAAACCAGGCGTGACGACCCTTGAGTTGGACCAGATCGCCGAGGACTATATTCGCGGCAAGGGCGCGCTCCCCATCTATAAAGGCTATGGTGCTCGCCCCGCCTATAACGGGCATCCCGCAATTCCTGCCTTCCCGGGCACCATCTGTATCTCTATCAATGAGGTGGTCTGCCACGGCATTCCCAGCGCAGAGGTCAAGTTGAAGGAGGGCGATATCGTCGGCGTAGATATCGGCGTCCTGCTCAATGGCTGGGTCGGCGACTCCTGCGTGACCTATGCCGTTGGCGAGATTGATGAGGAAGCGCAAAAGCTCATGGAGGTCGCAAAACGCTGCACTGAACTGGGTATCGCCGAAGCTCGCCACAACAAACGTCTCGGCGATGTGGGCGCGGCCATCCAGGAATACGCCGAGTCCAATGGCTTCTCCACTGTGCGTGAATTGGGAGGTCATGGCGTTGGACGCTCCCTGCACGAAGATCCCCACGTCTCGCACTTTGGCAAGCATGGCACCGGCCTGCGTATCCGCCAGGGCATGGTCTTCACCGTCGAGCCTATGATCAATGTGGGAACCGCCAAGACCCGCGTGCTCGCGGACCAGTGGACCGTCTGTACCGCCGATGGCAAGCGTTCCGCGCAGTTCGAGCATACGCTAGCCGTGACCGATGGCGCCCCCGAACTTTTGACCATCCTCTAGAACAATACGTAGCATTGAATAGTGTGCGGCCCGACGTGTGCAAAAGCACACGTCGGGCCGCACACTATTCAATGCTGTTCCTTCCCTTCCATATGTACACATGTATAAGTTTATAAGCCTACGTATAATGGCACTGGTAGCCAAACTCTGCAACATACAGAGCGCGCTACATCGCCTTCTCGAGCCATAAGAGAAGACAAACAGTTTCCAGAATGTTACTGGTTTATGCCCAAAAAACCCGCTCCTGCACAGGAAAAGGGAGTAATTAGCATAAACCTAAGCAAGGAAAGGAACAAACATGTCACTTGCTAAGAAGACCGTTTGTACGGTCATATTTACCGCCATCTTCGCCCTGATGCTGATGGTAGGGCCTACCAGCCATGCTTCGGCCCACTCCTGCGGCTGTGGTAATGGCCTCGGCTTCGGCTATGGCGCTGGCTATGGTGGTGGCTTCGGCAATTATGGCTATGGCCTCAGTTACGGTGGTGGCTATGGCGCTGGCTTCGGTAACTATGGCTTCGGTGGTGGCTTCGGTGGCGGTAAAGGCTTCAAAGGCAACAAAGGCTTTGGCAACCTCGGCTTCGGTACAGGCTTCGGCAACTTCGGTTATGGCCTCGGCTATGGTACTGGCTTCGGCAACTTCGGTTATGGTGGCGGCTACGGTACTGGCTTCGGCAACTTCGGTTATGGTGGCGGCTACGGTACTGGCTTCGGCAACTTCGGTTATGGTGGCGGCTACGGTACTGGCTTCGGCGGCTTCGGCGGCAAAGGCTTTAAGTGCGGCTGCAAATAACCCCTAGCCTCTAACCACTACAGCATCCAAACCTTCTGAGAGCAGGACCAACATAGGTCCTGCTCTCTCTATGCCAGATCGGGAAGATACAAATTGGGCAGTGCTTCTCAATGGCACACCTACCCGTCAGGCATGCATAAGTGTGGGGTAATCCACACTCATTCCCATAACATCGCGCCTCAAGCCTCTCTGTAACCTACGACGTATCTTCAAAGTGTACTCACTGAACCCAGTAATCACGTAGGCCAGAGCACAGCTACAAGCATACATGAGTTTATACATGCCTGTATACTAAAACCAGAAAAAGCTGAAACCTGTAGTGCATCCCCTGGAAGGCATCACTTGTAGTAGCAACCTCAAAACGATATACATGACAGGAGCAATCTAGGCTCAGGCACTAAGGAGAAAAAAAGACATGCAACTTTCCGCCATACGGAAAACCCTATGTCTGGTCATGCTCAGCGCGATCGTCGCCGTTGCCTTGGTCATGGGAACGACAGCTAACGCCTCCGCAGCAAGCCTTACCCCCACACAAGCACAAACTCACGTAACCACTACATGGGGTGGCCCCGGTTGGGGCGGTGGCTATGGCTACGGACGCGGCTTTGGCTGGGGCGGCGGCTGGGGCGGCTATGGCTACGGACGCGGCTTCGGCTTCGGTCGCGGCTTCTATGGAGGTGGCTTCTACGGTCGTGGCTTTGGCTTCGGTCGTGGCTTCTACGGTCGTGGCTTCTACGGTCGTGGCTTTGGCTTCGGTCGTGGCTTCTACGGTCGTGGCTTTGGCTTCGGTCGTGGCTTTGGCTTCGGTCGTGGCTTTGGCGGCGGCTTCGGCGGTCGTGGCTTTGGCTTCGGTCGTGGCTTCGGCGGTCGTGGCTTCGGCGGTCGTGGTTTCCGCTAGCCAGCAGAGGTCAGCTCTTAAGACCAGAACAGACAATTACACATGCAAAACCAATGCTGGCGTGGCCCTAGAGGCCACGCCAGCTGGTAAGCGAAGTGCTATTCGGAAATCTGAGCGCGCTTGCCGTGCCACCGCTTGCCCCCGAATGGGGGTTAGGTGGTCCCCGAAGGGGGAAGCGCTAGTCGCGAGAGCGACGTTGGTTTCCGCATAAGAAGGAAACGGTATAAGCGCACCCCTTCCAGCAGTCCGGCTCCAGCCATTTTCCCAAGCAAAGGAAAAGGAGCAAACAGTGGCACTTTCAACTCTCCGCAAGGCTGTCTGTCTCGTTATGCTTAGCGGTGTTGTAGCAGCAGCGCTATTGTTTGGAAACATTCATACCGCTTCCGCGGCCAGCCTGACCCCCACGAAAGCACAAACTCATGCCACCGCACAATGGGGTGGCGGTTGTGGCAACGGCTGCGGTAGCATTGGCAGCAGCATTGGCAGCAGCCATAGCGTTAGTTACAGCTATAGCGTTAGTTACAGCTATAGCGTCAACCACAGTTTCTATCGCACCTGCTGGTACGGCTGCCACTACTGGTAAGCGCCTGCCAGATCCATAAGCACAACGAGGGAGGCGAGCGTCTCAGACGCTCCCTCCCAATTTTTATGCCCCTCTTAAATTTTTGTCATAAAATTTGTCGTCATAAAATTTGTCATACAGAGAAAAACCAGAGCTACCACGATGACGGCGTACCGTCATCGTGGTAGCTCTGGTTTTTCTCTGTATACATAACGCTTGAGCTTGGTTGACCCTCTATAACAATAGAGAGCAGACATAGCGCAGACTCATCTACGGATAACAGCTATGGCTCCTGGGATGGTTTTGTAGAGCGAACATTGTAGCGCGCATCAGCGCATCTGCACCCATCACTATAAGAAAAGCAAATTGTCATCCTCACCATCAGAGATGACACAGTGGAAAGGAACAGAGAATGTCGCGTTCGTGCATCCAGAAAAGCACATGCATATTCGCTATCACCAGCCTCTTCCTCCTCTACATGGCCTTTGGGCATACGGCATCCGCTCACGCCTCCAGCCTTACACCTGGACGAGCCAATCTGCCTCAGAGCCACCAGGACTATCCTATGGGTTATAAAGGGTCACCACGCGCCCTCTCAATCTGCTCCACCTTTATCATTCTCGCCGTCGATGGCAAGAATAGTACCAACATGACCGTCAATGTCAATCGTGACTTCGAGATTGAGCTTGAGAAGAATGCCAACTGCATCCTCAAGATCAGTGGTAAAGGCTATCATCGCCACCACTACTATCGTCACGGTATGATGATGCGTGGTGGCTGGATGAAGAGCGATCCCTCCGACATGAGCGAGCAGAGCAGCTCGATGTCTGACGCCAACCAGGCCACCGAAGCCAGTGCTCCTACGGCTCCTAGCACGCCCAATATCGCGTCTAACGCTCCTAGCACGCCCAATATCGCGTCTAACGCGCCCAGCACCACCTACAGCCCGGAGATGAACGCTCCCGCAATCACCAGCGTCACTCCTAATCAATAACGCTCATATCCACATCCATATACACGCTCACAGGACGCGCCTACACATTGAGTGTAGGCGCGTCTTCGCCTCCCATACCCCGACGATTCACGTCCAATTTTGTGGCGTTATGCAGCTCTTTTTCACTGTCCCTGCAAATACGTTGCCTTTTTGTCTATTCACATGCAATAATGCTTTTAATCGGGTATACTCCCTCAACATAAAAGGCTATCAGTAGCCGCGTACGCCAGTAGCGGGAGGCATCTATTGTGAAATTGTGGCGCTATAATCGCGCATTTGAGACACTTGGACAGCGCTATCAACTCCTGGGCTCTCTGGGTAGCGGCGGCATGGCCGATGTCTGCTTGGCATGGGATGAGCACGACCAGCGCGAGGTTGCCATCAAGGTCATCAAGCCTGACGAGCTTGATCAGCGCACACTGGATCGCTTTGTGAAGGAGGCCGCCAAGGTCGCGCAGTGGAACCATCCCAACATCCTACATATCTATAGCGACCTCAAACTTGAGCTGGTTGATCCCACTCGCGGCTCAATGATTCCTTATATAGTAATGGAATATGCCGCCGGGGGCGACCTGCATAAACGCCTCCGTCCAGGCCAGCCCTACCCGCTCAATAAAATTCTAACCCTCGCGCCCCAGCTCTGTAGCGCTGTGGCCTATGCCCACACCCATGGTGTGATCCATCGCGATCTCAAGCCGCTGAACATTCTCTTTCGCGTCCTCCCCAATGGTTCAGAGCAGGCCGTGCTGAGCGACTTTGGCCTGGCGGTCGAGATCAGCGCGACCCATCACACCTTTCCCGCAGGGGGCACGCTCCCCTATATGGCTCCGGAGCAGTTCCGAGGCGGCGCCCTCCCTCAAAGCGATATCTTCGCCCTGGGCGTGATTCTCTACCAGCTCTGTACCGGGCGCCTCCCCTTCCGCCGCACCCTCTTCGAGGTTGGACGCGACCTGGCGCGCCAGCAACAGCTCACGCCTCCGCCCAGGCCCAGTAGCCTTCACCCCCTCCTCTCGCCCGACCTGGATGCCGTCATCCTGCGCGCCCTCGCCCACGATCCCACACAGCGCTATCAGGATGCGAAGGCACTCTGGGATGATTTTAGCAGGGCTGCTGAGCAAGGGAGGAGCGCTACTTACTACCCTAAAGGGCATATGATACACACCTACGCAATGGAGCAGGACCTGGATAGGGGATCGATCACACCTGTGAGCCACTCATTTATAGAGGAGGGCGAGGAGAGCGATATTGATATCCTGGAGGAGAGTGATCTAGAGAGCAGCGGTGAAAATCTATCGATCACACCTGCTCCCAAATTGCGTCCAAAGCCCCGACCGGTCGTGCTACCATCCTCCGCCCGCCGCTCGCGTTCCGGCATGGAAAACTCACCGGTCACACCTGCTCCCCGCTTGCATCCAAAGCCCCAACCAACGCTGCTAAAGCACGCGTCTACATATAATGGCACGAAACATGCCGTACCATCATACGTAGATGCGTACTTTAGTAGCGTCGTCCCCCCACGGCACTCCTGGCGCACGTGGCTACTGGCAGCGCCCCTGGCCCTCATCCTCATTGCAGGTGTGATCATTGCCCTTCCCGTCCTGCGTGGCGTGCCAAGCCCCATCGCGACCCTCCTGAACGGCAATCGTGCTACCATCGTCCTGACCACCTCCAGCCACCTGGAGCAGCACACCTACCAGGTAACCGGCGTCCCCACCAATCCCGACGCCGCCCAATCCCAGGTCCAGGCCCACCCACTCACCGCCAGCGCCCAATCCACCCCCCAGACCATCCAGGGTACCGGCAAAAAACAAACAGCAGGAACAAAAGCAACCGGAATGCTCACATTTTTCAATGGGTCCTTTAATAGCTTTACAGTAGGTGCGGGAACTACTATCACAAGTGCAAGCGGTATTCAAGTAAACACAGATACGGCGCTTGTCATACCTGCCGCGAACTCTGCAACAGGGAAAGTAAGCCAAGCAGAAGTAACTGCTCATGCAGATACTCCTGGTACCAGGGGTAACATACCAACCATGAATATAAATAAAACCTGCTGCGCTGCCAACAATACAATCTTTGTAAGAAACTTGGTCCCTTTCACTGGTGGGCAGGACGCACAGAACTATACCTTTGTCACGCAACAGGATGTGGGCGGTGTGAGCGGGGGGCTTCAGAATAGTGCCCAGGTGCAGGCTCTTCAGCAACTACATGGGATGCTTCAGGCCGGAGAGGAGATGGCGGGTAATCCACAGTGCAAAAACACGACCAATCACACTAACCCCATCGGGGACACCGGGGCCAATGTCGCCAGCACCACCATCAGTGTGACCGTTAGCTGTAACGCCTTCGCCTATTCTCGGCAGCAGATGCAAACGCTCCTCATCGGCAAGCTGCAACCCCAGGCCGATAGCGACCTGGGTAGTGGCAGCAAGCTCGCCAGCCCACTCCAGTTGCGCGTGCTCCAGCAGCAACTCGATGGCGCCAACGCCACCTGGAGCATAGAGGCGCAGGGTACCTGGGCCTACCAATTCGACGCCACCGCTCAGCAAGCCCTGGCCCGCCTCATCGCCGGCAAGAGCCCCACCGAGGCCCAGACCCTACTCCAGAACACCCATGGCGTCGCCCACGCCAACATCCAATTCAACGGCGCAACCCTGCCCGGCGATCCCAACCAGATCACCTTTACCATCACTAACCAGCCAAAACCAGCTCCACAAGCGTTTAACCCTATGGGGGAACCTATGTTTATGCCCTATTCACAGCGCACCCATTTCCCTTTCGGGAATCACATAGGCGCGCGATAAATTGGGCGCCTATGGTTATCGGAAAATTGGGTCCGTTCTTGAAGCCCGGCAACTGGACGATGCGTGATAACAACAATAGTTAGTGGACCCATGATTTTTAATAAAGAAGCACTTATACGCCAATTTTTATGTACGGAAATACATCGCTTCGCGCGCCCATGCGCGTCGCCTTCGGGTACGTGGGTATGTACGGGAGGGGCTCGATATAGTACAATATCTGCGGAGCGAGAAGAAACAGACTTTGAAGGATTCAGAGGTTTGTAAGATGAGACAAGGAAATGGCTCGGATGTGTTGGGGCCTAATGATCCCCGCAGCCAGAAGATAGGCATGATCTATGTAACGGCCAATGATGAGCATAAAAATGTGCTCACAGCGATCCTTACCCAGGAAAAGGTTGGCCGCGAGAGAATTGCGGTTGTTTTACCAGCTCAGAATAAAGCTTTTCAGCGCCCGGCGGATTTTGATGGCCTCAAGTCGCTCCGCAAGAAGCTGCATGCCCAGGTTGTATTTGTAGCTCCCAGCGGTTCGCCTCCCGCCAATTTCGCTCGCCATCGCAACTTCACGGTTTTCTCATCGCTTGAGGGCTTTACGCAATCCCTTGAGGAGACGCCAGCCGCCGAGGCAGAACCCAAACCCACTGGCTTCCTGGGCGGCATCTTTAAGCGCGGCGAGAAGAAGAGCGCCACGCCTGCTAAGAAGAATACTCCTCAGGCTGCACCATCCGCGGGCCAGGACGCCAGCGAGCCACCATCGGGAAGCGGTCGCCGTAAATCGCAAGAAGTCAATCCAGTTGTGCTGGGCGGAGCCGCCGCTGCGGTAGGTGCCGCTATGGCCTCGCGTCCTCCACAGCGGGACGCGCAGCAGCTTCCACGCATCGTCGACGCCGAGCCTGTTAGCCCAGGCAAGGCTGCCCCTACCAGGGCCACACCTAACAATAATGGGCCACTGGATGATTCCGACTTTGACGAGGTGGCAAACACGCCAAACCTGGACGAGGATGCCGAGCCTATCGGTCCCATGAAGGGGAGGCCACAGCCACTCGACTTCGATCCAGCCTTTGACGATGAGGGTGACCTGCTGGCCCCTCCCACGCCTGAGCAGATGGATGAGCAGTTCGGCGATAAAGGACCTGGCCTCCAGCGTGCTGGCATGATGCGCGCAGAGGACTATGAGACCGTCGATATGCAACTGGAGGACGACGAGGCGACCCCTCGCCCCTTCAGCCTACGACGTGAGTCTCCACCAGCGCCACGCCCATCGCGTGAGCTGCAAGAAGCCGGCCCCAGGCGCCGGACCACTGGCAAGACTGGCCGGGGACGTATCTCGCCGCGTGATGAAAACGAGGAAGGCACAGGGAGAGGCGCGGGCCTGGCAGGACTGGGCGCCGCGGCCGCCGTGGGTGGCGCGCTGGGCGCGAAGGCCGCGTCCAACTCCAGATCGGGCGCGCCAGAGCCAGAACCCATCGACCTGACAGTAGCCCCGCGCAGGCGCACCACCGTCAATCTCAAGAGTGCCAATCCCGAGGGTGCGGCAACCGCCGCCGCCCTCGCGAACAAGCGACGCCCCAGCGGAAAAATTGACAAGAAGAATGTGAACGACGATCCGGCAACCCGCACCTCTAAGCGTGATAGTGGTAAGATAGTCGCGGCTGGCGCCGCTGGCCTTGCAGCGGGCGAGGCCCTCGCCAGCGGTTCTCGCAGCACTGGCAAGACCGCCGCCGTTGGCGCGGGCACCGGGGCCGCGACTCTACCTAATAATGGTGGTGGCGGTGGTCTGCCGCCCACACGTGGCGGAGGCGGCGGTGGTCGTGGCAGTGGCGGCGGGCGCTTCCAGCCCAACCAGCGTCAGAAGCGCCGTGGCCTGCCCTGGGTCATCGTGGCTATAGTAGTGCTCGTCCTCCTGGCGGCCTGCGGCATGACGGCCTACGCCCAGCCCGCCCTGCGCACCCAGGTCCTGCATGCCATCACGGGCCAATCCCCGGCGACGGTAACGATCACACCTGATAGCCAGCTCGTCAAGAACGATTACATCGTCAATGGCGTGACGACTAATCCCGACCCGGCCAAGCTGGAGGTCTCGGCCCGCCAGATCTCCGCGACCGTGCAATCCAACACCCGGACCGTCAACGGCAGCGGTCACAAGCAAACGCCAGGCATCCGTGCTTCTGGTGTGCTTACCTTTGTTAATGGATCATCCAACTCATTCTCGCTGGCTGGCGGAACGCCTATTACCACCAACGGAGGCGGGGTCACCGTCGTTACCGATTCGCTGGTGATTATTCCTCCCGCCAATCTAAGCGCGGGCGTTGTAGGAACAGCTACCGTCAACGCGCACGCCGCCGATCCTGGCGCGAATGGCAATATCGGATCTCTGAAAATCAATAAAAACTGCTGCACAGGCGGAAATTCGATTCTTGTAAAGAATACAAATGGCTTTAGCGGTGGGCAGGACCCACAGAACTATACCTTCGTCACGAATGACGAGGCTGGCAAAGTGGCGAATGATCTGCAAACCCAGACTACGCAGAGCGCCCTGACCAAGCTACGTGGGCAGATACAGAACGGCGAGGAGATGGCAAGCAATCCGCAGTGCCAACCATCGTCACCCAAGTATAGCCAACCCATCGGCGATACCGGGGCCAATGTACCTTCGACCAGCGTCAGTGTCAGCGTGACCTGTACGGCCCAGGTCTATAACAGACAACAGCTCCAGAGTCTGGTCGCGAGCAAGCTCCAGGATAAGGCCAATACCGACCTGGGTAGCGGCTACAAGCTGGTTGGCAAGATCCAGACACGCGCCGTTCAGCAGCGCCAGAATGACAAAGGCATCTCCTGGGTCATGGAGGCGCGGGGCCTCTGGGTCTATCAGATCACGACCAGCATTGAGCAGGAGCTGGCCCGGCATATCGCGGGGAAACACGTCAACGAGGCCCAGACCATCCTGAGCAGTACCAAGGGCGTCGGCAAGGTCAATAATATCCAGGTCGATGGCGATACTCTGCCTGGCGATCCTAACCAGATCACCTTTACCATTCAGAACATCGAGGGCCTGGGCGACGTTCCCCCAGGCCAGGGCACACCCACCGTTACCGCACCCAGCGCAACTCCCCAGGGGGGGAAGGGGTAGGAGGTGTGGAGTGTTGTCCCTGGCGGCCAGTGGCCGCCAGGGACAACACTCCACACCTCCAGTAATTTATTTGGAAAGGAACATTGCTGCCAATGCTGTCGTTGGAAGGCAAGCAACTTGGAAATTATGACGTTATACGTCGCATCCGTGTAGGTGGCATGGGGGCCGTCTATGAGGGGCGGCAACGCAGTGCCTTTGGCAGGCGCGTCGCCATCAAGGTCATCCTGGGCGACTATGCCACTGACCAGGACATGCGCCGCCGCTTCATGCGCGAGGCGCGTACCGTCGCTCGTCTGCACCATCCAAACATTCTCCCCTTAATTGAGTTTGGTGAGGAGCGCGGCGTCCTCTTCCTGGTTATGCCCTTTATCGATGGCGGCACCCTTACCAGCTATCTCAGGCGTAGTCTCCCAGACCTGGCGGAGGTCACCGCGCTTTATCAGCAGATTCTTGATGCCGTCGAGTATGCGCACGACGAGGACCTGATCCATCGCGACATTAAATCCTCGAATGTTCTGCTGGAGATGCGACGCGGCAAGGTTCCGCACCTCTACCTGGCTGATTTTGGCCTCGTTCGGCCGAGTAAAAGCATTGCGGGCCGTGGCAGACGACGCTCCGGCGCGAGTTGGCCCGGTGATCCCGCGCAGGCTGGGAAACCCATTCCCCTCGACCAGGTGCCGGGAACGCCACACTATATGGCCCCCGAGCAGACACGAGGCATCATCACACCTTTAACTGATATTTACGCGCTCGGCGTCCTGCTTTACCAGGTGCTTACCGGCGAACTACCCTATGATGATCCCGATGATGTACGCGTTATCGAGATGCAGCTCTATAATCCCATCCCCTCACCATGCGACCGCGACGCCTCCATTCCGATAGAATTAGGCGAGGTTGTGCGTAAAGCCATGGCCAAAGATCCAGCCCAGCGCTTCCAGAACGTTGCCGAGCTGCGTGAGGCATTTCTCAAGGCCACCTCCGGCCCGCGCGTCGAAATCTTTACCGATAGTGATGAGCAACCCGGCGAGCATATAGATCAATTCCTCGCCCCCGATCTCGACGAGGAGAGGCGTCAGACCTCCGCGGACCTCCACAGCCAGGCCACGTTGCCCAATACGGGGCGTTCGCCTCGTCCCTTCCCACGCGAAGCCACCGCCAGCCAGGAGCTTAAGCGCGAGGTTGCCGGAGCACCTCACCAGGACACGACGCTGGATACTGAGATCGCACAGCCCCAGCCCATTATCATGCAGGAGCGCCGAGCGCGCACAACAGGCGATATTCGCCCCTCGATGGCCCGCACTCAACAGCACCGCGTGACAGAGGAGCCCACCGATTTCAGGGTCATGCGTCCGGGAAAGATCAAACGACGCCGCAAGCAGAGGCGCGTCGCCCTCCCCTTGATCATCATATCTATGTTTCTTACGGCACTTGCGCTGCTCTTACTCATCGTGCCGCGCGTCTTCGGCTTTAACCTCTTCGGCGGCTCATCGGTCGCCACCGTCTATGTGACGGCGGAGAGCAAGACCCTCCAGAATACTTATGTCCTGACTGCCTCACCCTTGGTGCAGACCGCCGACCCCACCACGCACCGCCTTCCCGCGCGCCAGCTCAAATATACAGTGAAGGGCAATAGCACCGTCAAAGCCACGGGCACCAAGACCAGCAACCCGACCCAGGCCACAGGCACCCTTATTTTTAGCAATAGCGGCTTCTTACCCGTAAACCTGGGCGTCGTAACCCTGACCCGCAACGGCCTGACAATACGCACCACCCAGCCTGTACAGCTCGAAGGACAGCGTAGCAATAAACCCGCCACCGCCGTTGTCCCGGCGCTCGTCACCACACCAGGAGACGCAGGCAACCTGGGTGCGCATGTCCTGGACGGCAACTATAATGCCACAGGTGTCAGCGTCGCCAATCCCAGCCCCTTTACCGGCGGCAGCAACGGGCAGACCATCCACACCATCCAGCAGAGCGACGTCGATAGCGTCAAAACCGATCTCATCCCGCGCCTGCGCCAGCAGCTTGAGCAACAATTCCAAAAGAACCTCTCCTCCGGCGAGGTTCTGGGCGCCCAGCCTCACTACGACATGAATATCACGCCTGAGCAGCCTGTTGGAACCGCCACCAACCAGGTAAAAATTGATGTCACCATTACTGGCGACACCCTGGCCTATAACAAAGAACTGGCCACGCATATCGCAGCGCAACTACTTACCACCGAGGCACAGCACTCCCTGGGAGCGAACTATACCCTCCACGACCAGGTAAGCCAGGTTGGGACAACCAGTGTCAAGGCCGGGCAGAACAATGCCCTCTATCTCAATATCCAGGTACACGGCCAGTGGATCTACAACTTCAGTCAGAGCCAGATCGCAAGCTGGCCCACTAATCTCAAAGGCTCGACCAGCACTACCGCCCTCGCCTATCTGAATCAGCAACCTGGCGTGGCACGCGTCGAGCTCCGCCTCCCCTTCAACAGCGACCACTTCCCCACTGAGACCGACCAGATCAAAATCATCATCATCAGCACTGGCCAATAATAAGGGTAAAGAAAGCAAAACAGCGATCATACCGGACATGTCCGGTATGATCGCTGTTTTGCTTTCTTTACTTACTTACTTTCTTAGCGTTCGGGGCTGGGGTCATCGGGATTCCCGAAGAGGCCCTCAAGTTTGTCCTTCGCCCGGTCAATCCAATCATTGGGATGTCTTTCGGCTTCAGGGGGGCGATTCTCTGTAATATCTCCCTGGGCGCCCCTTTGCGTATAGGGCTCATTCCCCGCCATGCCTGCCGCGCCCGCTGATCCGGTGTCTCGCGGCTCATCGTCACGCTCGCGTATGAGGTCGAAGCCTGATTCTGTCTGTGGGGTCGTTCCCGCAGAGTAATTCTCCTCTGGCTGGTTATCAAATTGCTGCCCACTCCACGGGGCCTGGCTTACATCGCGGTTCTGGGTCACGTCCCTATCCCTGCCTGTCAGCGGCCCCTGTCCCTGATTGAGACCCTGATCACGCTCGTATACATCTCGCTGGGCCGAGCCAGAAGTGATATCTGGCCCTGACTGTACACCTGGTGTCTGCGTCACATCCTGGTCGCGCTGCATCCCGCCTGCGGGCGGCATCTGTATTACATCTTGATCCCGCTGCACTCCACCGGAGAGGGGAGACTGGTTCACATCCTGGTCGCGCTGGGTCCCGCCTGTGAGAGGCGTCTGGCCCACATCCTGGTCACGTTGATAGACGTCTCGCTGGCCCATCCCTGAAACATCCTGGCCCTGCTGAGGGATGCCACTTTGAAGCGGCTCCTGGTTGATGTTCTGCTGCTGGGTGACGTCGCCCTGGGACGGCCTCTGCGTCACCCCCTGATCCTGCTCATAGGCACCCGTATCACCCTGCCAAGAACGTCCTGCCAGGTCCTCATCGCGTTGCGGAACATCACTCTGTGTTACATCCTGGTCGTGCCGCTCACTCGGTTTCTGAAACACTTCCTTCGCGCGCTCAAACAGCCCCTTCTTTTCTGTCCCCTGTTCAGTACCTAAGTCGCGCTGAGACCCACCTCCCAGCTCATCATCGAGATTCTGGTCGCGCTGAGACCCACCTCCCAGCTCACCATCGAGATTCTGGTCACGCTGATATTCGTTCTCCATATCTGCCAAACCTCCAAACCAAATTAACCGGCTAACACATACCATGCAAACCGCTACACAACACGTACGAATCAGTATATGCCACCCCTACTTCTTGCTACATCCCACGAAGGAGTGATTCTCCCCTGACCCTTTGGAGTGAGAAAAAAATAGTTGTGGAGTGGAATGTGCGCTGGTGGCCTGCAGGCCACCAGCGCACATTCCACTCCACAACTAACCCGAGTTGTTTTTGGATATGGGCACACATGCCAGTGTGATATTATATGAGCAGAATAGACGCATATATTCCGCGTTGCAGACCACGGAGAGGAGAAGATCATGCACGTACGCACCTCGATCATCCGTCTCGTCCCGGGCACATATGAGGAGGCCATTGCCCTCTTTCGCGACATTATTCTCCCCAGCGCACAGGAGCAGAAGGGCTTTAAAGGTGCTCAGATTCAGCATAGCGATAGTGATCCCAATCGCCTGATCGTCATGAGCTTCTGGGCCAGCGTGGAAGATCTACTGGCAAGCGAACCGCCCGCAGAGATTCACATGCATATGGATCGCCTGGGCGAACTGATTGAGAACGCCGACCAGGACAATTATTTTGTCGTACATCGCATGTGAGATAGCACCAACAAATGCATATACCACCAGTCGAAGTATCCCAGGGTCACGCGCCTCTACGAGAAACCACTCCGCCTGTAGTAGTCCCGCCGCCCATGCAGGAAGGGCCTGTAGTGCTTGTAAACCCCCATTCGGGGGCGCAGCGGCACAACCTACCAAGGCCCCTCCTGCTGGACGGCTGCGTTTCTCTGGTGCGACCCACGCCCGGCAGGAAGAAAAAAGGTAGGTGCTTGTAAACGGCGCACCTACCTTTTTTCCTCCTGCATGGGCGTGGGATTGCCCTCTTGCATCCTTCATATTCATGCTCTACTATACGAAACAGAATCCTTTACAGAGAGGTAATTTTTAATTTATGACGCAGACTCCCTCCTGGTGGCAGACCGGGACCATATATCAGATCTATCCACGTAGCTTTATGGATGGCAATGGGGATGGCATCGGTGACATCCCCGGCATTATTAGCAAACTCGATTATCTCCGCTGGCTTGACGTCGATGCGATCTGGCTCTCGCCAATCTATCCCTCACCTATGGCCGACTTCGGCTATGATATCGCAGATTATACCGATGTCCATCCGATCTTCGGCAAGCTCTCCGATATGGAGCAACTCATCGTGGAGGCTCATAAGCGTGACCTCAAGGTCATCCTCGACTTCGTGCCCAACCACACCTCGGACGAGCATCCCTGGTTCCAGGAGTCACGCTCTAGCCGCGACAACCCACGCCGCGATTGGTATATGTGGCATGATCCCGCGTCCGATGGTGGCCCTCCCAATAACTGGACCAGTTTCTTTGGTGGTTCGGCCTGGCAATTCGATGAGCAGACGGGACAATACTATCTGCACATGTTTGATGTTAAGCAGCCTGACCTGAACTGGCGCAATCCCGATATGCGCGAAGCGATGTATAATGTCCTGCGCTTCTGGCTGGAGCGCGGCATCGATGGCTTCCGTGTCGATGTACTCTGGATGCTGCTTAAAGATGAACAACTGCGCGACAACCCACAGCATCCAGATTGGAAGCCCGGCGATCCCCCTTATTTGCGCCAGGAAGGCCGCTATACTGAAGACCAGCCCGGCATACACGAGATTGTACGCGAGATGCGCAAGACCCTCGACGAGTTTGGCGAGCGAGTCTTCATCGGCGAGATCTACCTCCCCATCCACCGCTTGATGCATTACTACGGCGAGATGCTGGACGAGGCCCATCTCCCCTTCAACTTCCAGTTTGTGACCACGCCAACCTGGGAGGCACGCACCATCCAGAGCATGGTCCATGAGTACGAGGAGGCCCTACCCGAGGGGGCCTGGCCCAACTGGGTGCTGGGGAATCACGACCGCCCACGCGTGGCCTCACGCCTGGGTCGCGAGCAGGCACGCGCCGCGCAGATGCTCCTGCTGACCCTACGCGGCACCCCCACATGCTACTATGGCGATGAACTGGGCATGCAAGACGTAGCGATCCCGCTTGAGATGATGCATGATCCCCAGGGCAAGGATAATCCCGCCAATGGCCGCGATCCAAATCGCACACCCATGCAGTGGGACGACACGCCGAACGCGGGCTTCAGCCCGGCGGGTATCCAGACCTGGCTTCCTATCGCCTTAGACTATCAGAACAATAACGTCGCCGCGGAACAGCAGGACCCACGCTCCTTCCTGACTCTGACGCGCACACTCCTGACGCTGCGCCGCGCACTTCCGGCACTCTCCCAGGGTACCTATCAGACCCTGGACCAGGATAATGCCAACTGCTTCGCCTTTCTGCGCGAACACGAGGACACGCGCTACCTGGTCGTCCTCAACTTCGCAGAGACCGAGCAGGTAGTGAAACCCTTGCCAACTGGTCAGGGGCACATCATCCTCTCCACCTACCTGGACCGCGAAGAGGACGTCGACCTGGCGCACCTCCAGCTCCGCGCCCACGAAGGCTGCCTGATTAAGTTATAGAGAAGAGGATCATGATATGTAGGCGCGCGCTAAAGCACGCGCCTACATATCATGATCCTCTTCTCTCTATTTATATCTATTGTTTTTCATATCTGCCCGTGGTATGCTTTTCTCATCCCAGTATCCAGGAAGGAGGAATGAATGCACGTCATGATTGATTACCACGATAAGCCGGATTTCCCAACCCTGGCGGCGTATATCAGCCAGCGCTACGCGGCGCTGCGTCTCCCCTACCAGCAATGGGCCTACCTGGCACGGCTCGCCATTCAGCACCTTCCCTACAATGAACGCCAGCTAGACCTCCTGGCCAATGATATCACACGCCAACGCACAGAACTTCATCGCGCTATCTTATTTGCCTCGGAACACTTTTGCGATGAACTACTAGATCACATTCGTACCCAGGCCCATATGAGCAAGTACGCCTGGAAATCCTTCTACAAAAACCAACCGATTACACTCAAAAATGGCTTTCACCTGTTGATATTTTAAAAGTAGGGTCCATGCTTGCATGGACTTGCGAGCGTAGAGACGTTCCACGTGTAAGAGAGTCCATGCAAGCATGGACCCTACTACACTGACTTTCTTCGTGAATTCACCGCTTAGCGCCCAATATCTTTTCGGACAAAGCGCGCCGCAGCCAGCACCAGGGCTACGATGGCAACCGCCAGCACCCCTAGCATATTGCCCAGCGATAGACCATGAATCAGTGGCGTTCCATAGTAGTAAAAGGCGGAGAGGCGCAGCGTCGTCTCCGGCCAGCTCAGCTCTGGACCGACATAGCTGATAAAAAACCAGATTACCAGCAAGAAGCTCAGGAGACCAGTATCCACCGCCGCACGCAGCCAGCCGGAGAGCAGGTAGCCAATGGCGGCCATCAGCAGCCCCAGGGGAATAAGCGAGAGCGTCGCGGCAGCCAGGTTACCTCCGTCGAGCTTCAGGCCACTGGCGACCGAGGCCAGCGCCGTGGCGCCCAGGGTTACCAGGCCGATAAGCACCGTGGCCGTGGTGAGCGCACCAAAGCGTGCCAGAATGACGGTCAGGCGCGACTGCGGCGTTGCCAGCACCATTTCATGCAAACCATCCTCTTCATCAGACGACCAGCGGCTGGCCTGGGTAATGGCGAAGGCCATCAGGAGCAGCGGCAGGAAGGAGAAGAGCGCGCTGAGCAGGGTGGCATTGGTATTGACATCACTCCCACCAACTTTTGTGATAAACCCTTTGAGCAAGGGCGAGTCCTGGTACATGGAGGAGAGTTGCGCCTCAGACTGCTTAACAATCACAACTACCCACCCGGCGAAGCCAGCGATACCCAGCGTCCACCAGCAGGCGGGAGCTATAACCATCCCCAGGCTGCGTGTATAGACCGACTTCAGCGACCAGGAATTTACCGGGAGCGCTCGCTCCAGGGACATAGTTCGCTCTGGCAGGCGCAGCCAGCGTGGCAGCTGCACCACACTGCCAATATCGCGCCGCGCAAAGAAAACCAGCGCCGCGACACTCAGCAGAACGCTCAGGCCCAGCAGGACAAGTAGCCCAAGAGCGTCGGCACTGTGACCCGGCACGATGGGCTTGCTCAGATTATAGTAGTAGATGGGAGACAAACGGCTGATCCATTCGGTATTGGGTGTCACCCGGTGTACCATATCCAGCATGATAAAGAGTACCAGCAGGCCACCAGTCACGCCAGCCGCTTTGCCGCGCTCGGGCAAGAATTGGGAGAGCAGCAGCGCGATAGATCCAAACACAGCGCTTATAAGCGATATATTCAAGCCATAGAGCAGGGCATCGCCCAGGCCAAAAGATCCTTTTACAGACTGGCCACCCGCGAAGGTCAGGAGTCCAATAAGCAGGCCCATACCCAGCAGAGCGGTCCATACAGCGGCCAGCTTCTCCAGCGCGATGCGCACGCGTCCACGCGGCAGCGAGAGAAGGACATCCATGGAGCCGCGCTCCTCCTCGCCACGCAGCAGGCGGCTACATATCAGGAGCGGCCAGATGGCGATAATCAAGATAGTAAAGCCATACTTAAAGGTTGCATAGCCTCCGGGGGTATCTACAGCGATCGGCTCGGCCAGCCAGGCGTACGAACTAGACAGGCTGACGAGCGCGGCCCGCGCCTGTGGCGTATTCACCAGCGAGGGAACGGCGGAGAGCACGACATACATGAGCAGGCCCAGGCCCAGGCCCCAGCCTAAAATGGCAATGCGGGCCTCGCGCAGGGTCTTGAGGTAGACGCTAGTGAACCACATGGCTGGCCTCCTTAACGGCCTGACCGTCGCTCTCATAATAGCGCATGAAGATGTCTTCCAGGCTCGGCTCGTGGCTCGTCAAGCCTATAACTGAAAACTGAGCTGCCTCTTTGATCACAGCATCCGCCTGGCCCTGTACAAACAGGCGCAAGGTATGCCCGTCGACCAGCGATTCCACCTGTTCCACACCCGCAAGCCCTTTGAAGGCCTCAGCAGGAACCGGGCTGGCAAAGGTGATGGTCAGCTCATGACGCTTGATATCCTTCAAATCATTAATAAGACCTACGCGCACGAGTTGACCACCGCGAATAATGGCGACGCGATTACACGTCTGCTCAACCTCGGTCAGGATGTGCGAAGAGAGAAAAACCGTGCGCCCATCATCGCGCACCTCTGTAACCATGCGATCAAACTCTTGCTGGTTCAGCGGGTCCAGGCCACTGGTCGGCTCATCTAGAATTAACAGACGCGGGCGATGCATAAAGGCCTGAATGATGCCAAGTTTACGCTTATTGCCAGTGGAATACTGGCGGATCTTACGGGTGGGATCGAAATCCAGCTGGGCGATCAGTTGCTTGAGATAGCTCTGATCGATGCCGCCGCGTAGATGGCCAAAGTATTGGAGAATCTGGCCCCCGGTCAGGTTGGGATCAAGCGAGAGTTCGCCCGGCAGGTAGCCGACCAGGCGCTTGATCTCTACGGACTGCTGCCAGATATCCAGTCCAGCGATGTGTGCCGTGCCCGCGTCGGCGCGTAACAGCGCCATCAGCAGGCGAATCGTCGTGGTTTTGCCCGCGCCATTGGGGCCAAGAAAGCCAAAGACCTCGCCCTCTTCCACCTGGAAGGAGACATCGGTAATGCCGCGCTTGCTACCATAGCGCTTGGTCAGGTGGTCCACTTCAATAATCGCTGTCATGTTAGCGTCCTTTTCCTCTTATTGAGAGGCTAAAAATTCACAAAAAGCATAAAACACATGGTATTTTTTCCGGTGGGGATCTCCACGATTAATCGCCTTCGGACACGCTAGCCTCCCGATTCATCGTGGAGGTCCCTACCAGTCTGGAATAAGGTGGCAGCCATTGGGCAAGGTCGTCGCGTGTAGCGAGCCACAGGCTGTTGGCGGGCGCGCCGAGCACACGCTCCATGGCGTCAGAGGTCGCGACAGCGATCCTCTCAAGGCGTGGCAGGTCGTCTTGCGAACATTCCTCTGAGAGAAACAGCTCGGCAAATGCATAGCCAAAATCCTCAAGCATGGAGATGATCAAGCGCGCTGCCTGGTCGGGATAGGCGATCTGGAAGACGCCTTCCCGAGATCCTTGCAGGATCATCTCCTCCAGCCAGGGAGTCAGGCGCTTGATCCTGGTGGAATGCAGCTTATGGCGCACAATGGCGTTGTCATCGGCATACCAGATACGAGTGTACGCAAGCAACAGGTCTCTATGCGCCAGCTTCCAGCGGTCAGCTGTAGCAAAGAAGCGCTGAAACTTTTCAATCGCGCCCAATTCTCGATCATGAACGATGGGGAGTATTTGGGCTTCAACCGCGCTCCCCATGCGTTCGACAAGTGCCGCGAGCAATGCTGGCTTGGAATCAAAGTAGTGATAGAACGCCCCAGAAGAAATGCCCAGCTCACCCAGCAAGTCGGCAATTGCCATCTGCTCATAACCTTTGGTCGCAATAGCCCGCTGGGCCGCGTCAAGAATAGCGTTACGCCTGGCTGCATGGGCTGCCTCGTTAACGACTCGTGCCATATCCTCCCTCTCCCAATTAACAAACATACTCTCGGTTTATTATTCATAGTATAAGCTCATACATGGATCGCTGTCAATAAAAATGTTCATCATTATCCGAGTTTCTCAAAATTTCTTGAGGTTCTCTTGTCTCAACTCACAATCTCATCAAGAGAAAAGCCCGGACCATTCACCTTCGGTGAATGGTCCGGGCTTTTCTCTTGATGAGGTTATTAGCTTAGCGTGGGCCAGCGGCGCGTATATCCTCGCTAACGAGGGTGAACTGCTCAAAATTCTTTTTGAACAGTTCGGCCAGGTAGGTGGCCTGCTGATCATAGCCGTCCTGGTCGATCCAGGTGTTGCGCGGCTGCAAGACCTCAGCCGGGACGCCTGGACAGGTCGTTGGAATTTGCAGGCCAAAGATGGGATCGGTCATGATCTCCGCCTGCTCAATATCGCCATTAATCGCGGCCTTGACCATCTGGCGCGTGTAGTTGATGTTGATACGCGAGCCAATGCCATAGGCACCACCCGTCCAGCCGGTGTTGATCAGGTAGCAGCGCACATTGTGCTTCTCGATGCGCTCACGCAGCAGGTTCGCATACTCACCTGGGCGCAAGGGCAAGAAGGCCGCACCAAAGCAGGAGCTAAAGGTCGCCTGGGGCGAGGTCACGCCCCGCTCGGTACCCGCCAGCTTGCTGGTATAGCCCGAGAGGAAGTAGTACATAGCCTGCTTAGTCGTCAGCTTCGAGATGGGAGGCAAGACACCAAAGGAGTCAGCCGTCAAGAAGATCACCGCCTGGGGCTGGCCGCCCATGCCAGATTCCACAACATTGTCGATGAAGTCGATCGGGTAGGCCACGCGTGTGTTCTCGGTCAGCGAGCTATCTTCGTATTTGGGATTACGAGTCTTCTCATCGAGAACAACATTCTCGTAGACCGAGCCAAAGCGGATCGCGTTCCAGATCTGAGGCTCGTACTTCTCGGAGAGGTTGATGCACTTGGCATAACAGCCGCCCTCAAAGTTGAAGACGCCATTATCACCCCAGCCGTGCTCGTCGTCACCGATCAGTCGGCGCTCGGGGTCGGCGGAGAGGCTGGTCTTACCCGTGCCAGAGAGGCCGAAGAAGAGCGCCACATCACCATCTTCGCCAATATTGGCGGAGCAGTGCATCGGCAGCACTCCCTGGGCCGGAAGAATAAAGTTAAGCACAGTAAAGATCGACTTCTTCATCTCGCCCGCGTACTCTGTACCCGCGATCAAGACCAGGCGCTCTTCAAAATCAATAATAATAGCGGTTTCGGAACGTGTACCATGAGCGCGTGGATTCATGCGGAAATGAGGAACGCAGAGAATCGTAAAGCCAGGATTCTCGCTCGTCTGATCGCTCTCGTTCGCGCGTAAGAAAAGCTGGCGTGCGAAGAGATTATGCCAGGCCAGCTCGGTAATAACCTGGATCGGCATACGATAGTTGGGATCAGCACCAGCCGCCGCGTCTAAGACATAGACATCGCGCCCCTGAAGATAGTCCGACAAGCTCTGGCGAATAAGAGCAAATGTCTCGGGAGACATGGGATGATTATTCTCGCCCCACCAGATCTTCGATGCGATCTCCTCGTTTGAAACGATAAATTTATCCTTGGGGGAGCGGCCAGTGTGGCTTCCTGTCGTCGCACGAAAAGCACCATTCGACGCCAGAACGCCCTCTTTACGAGACAGCGCTTGCTCAATCAACACAGCAGGATCTAAATTCCAATTAATAGAGCCTAGATTTGTTAAACCGTAATCTTCAAGAGCCTTCCTGCTCATCATCATTGTCATACTGTTTAATCTCCTTCGGGGCCAGGTCCTCTCTTGGTTTGCGCGCTTCACAACTACAATGGTGTTGGCACTCATCCACCGAGTACCATTACAACGCGTCCGGCCCCAACCTAACCACCGTTAGTTTAATACAATTCATGGCTATAAAGCAACCCATTTTCAGTCTGAATAGCCAGATCTAGCAATAAATGTTAATAATAACCCAATAAAAAAGTAAATACATATTCACCTTACACATAAGTGTGATTCACCTTACAAACGACTGGCACCCCTGCCTGGTTTCACAGCCACCTATCTCTCTCCTTGCACAAAATATAAAAGAGACCTGGAGATACTACTCCAGGCCTCTTTAGATATCTTCCCTTCGCCCAATGATGCTAATTGGTTCATCCAGCAAGTTGTAGAATCCATCTTTTTGCGGCTTAGAAGCTGCCGCCTCCGCCATTGCTGCTGGACGTATCGCCATCGCTCCAGTTGATTGAGGTATCCGAACCGAAGAAGCCACTGCCCTCGTTCGTATTACCACTATCACTACTACTACTGCTGCTACTCGGCCAGCTATTGTCGGAACTCGAGGTAAAGAGGCTACTACTTGCATGATTCTCGCGTCTCCAGGTATAGTCCTCACAGTCGTCATCCATATCACCGCCTCGCCTATACTTCACAATCCAGGAGACGATCCCGATCAGGACGATAACGCCAAGAAGAGGCCAAACCATCCAGGCGGGCATAGATGAGCCAGATGAGCCAGATGAGCTATGATATGAACTGTGATAGTGGTAAGTAGTAGTGTGTCTGCATGTACATGGGCGCCCCTGGCTCGTCAAAATAGCATCCACGCCCTTTCCCTGCGCGAAGCTCATGCCTGGCAATGCAGGGTGAACTGCTCGCACCACCAGCATCGACGCATTTCTGATCTCATGCTTAATACTCTCCTCCTGAGAGGGCTCAGAGAGATAGGCTCCAGTTACAGCGCCGCACAATAGCAGAAGACAACTCAAACCCAGATATATATTTATAGGTCTCATCCATCTATTCATGCTCTTATTTATCCTGCTCCGATTTTCCTATACAAACGTATGCAAGCACACGCTCACACCGAATTTCGTTGTTCCTGTTTCATCCGTAGGTGCCTCCGGGCCGAAGCCCTTTGGTCTTACCCCGCGTCCGCAGGCAAGTTTGCGTCTTCGTCCGAGCCAGTACCGGAGACGGCTTGATCAATGAGCCCGATCAAGCGAAGGGCTTCCCGTAACACATTCTGACCTGCGTTGTAATCTCGATCCTGCGGAAACTGATCATATGGGCAAGCAGGATTCTGACACACAAAGATGCGATCCTTGAGCCTCATCGCTTCCCACGTCCAACCGCAGCAATGACAGGTCTTACTGGAAGGAAAGAAACGGCCCACCTTGATTATTTGTCCCCCACGTTGCGCCGCTTTTGCCTCGAGCAGACGTCTGAGGGTGCCCAGTGAGGCATCGGCGAACGAGCGAGCGAGACGGCGATTCCTGAGCAGTCCCTTGAGGTGGAGATCTTCCACTCCGATGATCCCGTAGCTGTCGACCAGCCTGGTGGTGAGCTTCTGAAGGGCATCCTGGCGCAGGCAGGTGATGCGATAATGCAGACGGGCGACCTGTCGGCGCGCTTTCTCCCGATTCGCGGATCCCAGTTTTCGGCGATGCAGCCGTTTGTTGGCCTGACGCAATTTCTTGAGAGCGGTTTTGAGGAAGGCTTGGTTTTCGACTTCCTCTCCTGTACTCAAGGTGGCCAGGCGGTTGAGCCCCACATCGATACCCACGGCGGCTGGTTTGTTCACCGGGATGGTTTCAGGGATCTCGACCTGGATGGAAACAAACCACCAATCCGCTGTTTTGGTGATGCGTGCCCCTTTCACGCGGCCCACAAACCGCAGCTTCTCAGCCAGATTGACCCATCCGAGCTTGGGGATCCACATGCGATGATCCCCCAACTCGAATTGATCGTTGGCAAGGTAAAAGGAGGGTTTGCTTGTTTTCTTGCTCTTGAACGTGGGGCGTTTGGCTTTGCCTTCAAAAAACGCGGTGAAGGCTTTTCCCAGATCGAGAAAGGGCTGATCTGAGGCGTTCTTCGTCACCTCCCATGTCCAGGGGAATTGCACCCGCCGAATCTCGTTGAATTGCTTCTTGAGTTTCAAGGCGGTGGGTTTGTCTCCGGCCTCATATTGGCGGTTCCATTCGGCCAGCGCCCAATTCCACACAAAGCGAGCAACGCCTGCGGCACGAGCAAAATAGTTGGCCTGCTCAGGTGTGGGATGCAGTCTGATCTTATGGGCGCGAATCATGCGGTTCTGCTCTTTCTCTTACCTCATATTTTCTTCAGTATAGGACAAATGTTCTCATCTGTCAAGAAGCCCGAAAGCGTGGCGTCTTGCCCACGATTGATCTCTGTTTCCCACTTTTTGGGAAACAGTTGCATCCTCTTTCACTCTTCACCGCGTCTAACTGCTAGATATCATAAACGATGACACAGAATAGCACTATCAACTACTTCACAATTGTCCCATAACAATTCCACATATTCACACATACGTACACAAAGACAAATTCCCCAACCACAAGCGCGATAGAAGAGAGGGTGATCCGGCATAGGCAGAAAAAGCAATCGATCACACTGTTGCCTCTCTTAGAGAAGCGACGGTGTGATCGATAATAAATTTGTGGGGCATGCATTGAGGCGATGCCAGATTATTGGCCTTTTGTCTTCTCGCGAATGTAAGCGACGAACTTATCGCCTCGATCAAATTCGTTTAGGAACATGCCAAAGCTGGTAAATCCGGGCGAGAAGAGCAGAACATCGCCAGGGCGTGTCAGGGCCAGGGCGGCATCGATAGCCTGGTGGAAATCATCAAAGGTACCGCGAACGGGATCAATCACACCTTGCCGCTCTATCTCCTGACGTAGTTCAGGCAGAAGTTCATCGGTGCCACTGCCGGGCAACAGGATCACATTGCGACAGCGCTTGATGATCGTTTCGGGCCATTGCTCCAATGGAAGGTGTTTGGTATTGCCGCCCGCGACGAGTACGATGGGTTGCTCAAAAGCCTCCAAAGCCACCTGGCCTGCGATAGGTGAGGTACTGGTGCTGTCGTTTACAATGCGTACGCCATGCCACTCGCAGACCTCTTCGAGGCGATGCGAGACGCCTTTGAAGCGACGCACAGTCTCAGCGATCACACCTTCGGGTATCCCGAGGAGGCGCGCAGTCGTCGTCGCCAGCAAGATATTCTCCAGGTTATGCCTCCCCTTCAAGGGCGTCTCGGCGAAGGCGAGGGGCTCAACCTGTGTGGGTGCGCCGTCGACCAGGGCCGAACGGGGAAAGCTTCCACCATGCTCAACGCTGGTAAACCAGGTCTCGCCTGGGGCCTCCAGGCCAAAGCGGCGCGTCCAGGGATTGTCATAGTTGAAGACGGCCATGCCATGCTCCGTCTGGAAGCGGAAGATATTAGCCTTGGCCTCGGCATAGTCCTCCATGCCATTGTAGGTATTGAGGTGGTCGGGATAAATATTGGTCATGACCGCGACCGAGGGGCTGATGCTGTGTGGAGCTAACCCTTCAAGCTGCCAACTCGACAACTCCAGCACCACCAGTGTCTCAGGGGTAATCTGTGGTAAGAGCGAGAGCGTCTCCACGCCCGCGACGTTGCCACCGATCACGACTGGCGCCTGCCCGTGAGCACGCAGTATCTCATAGATCAGGCTGGTAGTGGTCGTCTTGCCACGCGTCCCAGTGATACCAATAATGCGTCCGGGGCAGGCCAGAAAGAAGAGGCCAATCTCCATCTCGATCTGCGCCCCGTGCTCCTGTGCCAGCAGGAGGTAGCGCGAGGTACGCGGCACTCCAGGATTGCGGATCACCACGTCGGCCCAGATAAAATCCTCGTCGCGATGCTCGCCCAGGATAAACTCGATGGGAAGGCCAGCCAGCGCACGCACGCTGGGGGCCAGGACCTCAGGCGATTTCATATCGGTCACACGTACGACCGCGCCTTGCTGAGCAGCGTAGCGAGCTGAAGCCATGCCCGAGCCCTGTAGCCCCAGGCCCATGACCAGCACGCGCTTTCCCCGCAGGTTCATATCTTCAAACCCTCGCTTCCCTTTTTTCGTCCTTCCATCATACCAGAATCCCCAAGTAGAGACAAATAAGGAAGAGAGAAGAGGGAGTGCTGGCCGGGCGGTCGCCCGGCCAGCACTCCCTCTTCTCTCTTTTTAGTAAGTGCGCTCTTCCTTTGGGGCCGGAGCACTGTGCTCGCGTTGGGAGAGGGAGGCATAGATGCGTCCCAGGCGCTGCTCGATCTCACGGGAGTGATGATTGAGAATCTGAAGCTGCTCGGTCAGTTGATAGACATTATCCTGCAGCATGTGAATCTCTTGCTCAAAATGGTCCAGAGATGGCATCGCAGCGAGAGGCTGAGAGACCTGAACCGGGATAGCAGCTGTGGGCGCGTCAGCGATAGCGACAGGCGTCTGCGCGGTAGACTCAGACGCGAGTGGGCGTGTATGCACACCCTCCTCGGCAGGCACAGCCGGCTGTTGCTGGATGGCCTCCTGAGCCTGAACTGGCGCGGCGGGCGCCGCTTTTTTCGCTTCTCTGGTGGCTCCGCCACCGCGCGCCAGGAGGAAGGCTCCAATAATCGCCAGGATCGCGACCGCGATCAAACCTCCGACGATAAACATGCGACATTCCTTTCTAGTGAGTGGTACGGTAAATCCCTACAAATTAGTGCAGGTGGATCTTTACAGTAGCACTCAAGCCAGGAACCAGGGTATGACCACCGTTGCCATCCAGGCTCACAACCACGGGAACGCGCTGACCAACCTTGGTGAAGTTGCCGCTTGAGTTATCGGAAGAAGGCAGCAGCGAGAACTGGCCAGCAGTCGCCTGCACGATGTGATCGATATGACCAGTGAAGGAATCGCCGGAGTAGGCATCGACACTGACATCCACGTCCTGACCATTTTTGATATTGTTGAGCTGAGCCTCGTCAACATACGCGGTCACATTGAGCTTCGAGAGGTCAACGACCTGAGCCAGGGAGAGGCCAGCGCTGACAAGCTGTCCCTCAACACCGGTCTCCTGCACGATAGTGCCATCAATAGGACTGGTCAGATTGACGTTCACCTTCTGGCCGGTCTGCGCGACAGCTGCCACGCTACCAATGACCTGTCCGGCCTGAACTTTATCGCCCTGTTTGACATTCAGTTGCGTTAACTGACCCGCCTGGGGACTGCTGATACTGAGAATCTGCCCGGAAATCTGAGCATCATCGGTGGAGTAGAAGTTATAGCTATTGTAGAACCAATAGACACCGGCACCCGCGATAGCCAGCAGGGCCACAAAGACGAGAACTGGAACAAGAATGAGACGACGCACGATGCGTTTCCTCCTAAGGATCTTATTCCGAACCCCAACGTCACTTGCGTGACTAGCGCTTCGCGCTCAGGGTTTTCGGATATGAAGTAGTAAAATGAGAAGAACGAAGAATATCAAAAGTGCTTACGCAAGCTAATAAATTACGAATCGAGAGTGTGCCGGATTAGAGCGCCATCGACGCTTCCTCACGGGCTTTTTCCGCCTCCGCACGCTCTTCAGCGGTCATCGACGCCTCGTCAACCACGACAGCCTTTTTCTTGCTGCCAGTCACAAAAAGCGTCGCAATGATGGCTACAATGGCCAGGAAGAGGCTGACGCGGAAGGCATCTTGAATAGCCAGCATATATGATTGGCGTTGCAGAAGTCCACCAATAGTCTTCAGCGCGTAGGCATACGCCGCCATCGCGGAAGCGCCATTCCCCATCAGTCCCGCCTGAATCATCATTACCATGTGACCAAACGAAGACGTAGGAGTCACCTGCTCAGCCAGGTGAGCGTAGTGAACCTTGTTCTGTGATTGCACCAGCGTCGCGATAATCGCTACAGCTAGAGAGCTACCAACGAAACGCAGCGTCGTACTCACGGAAGAAGCTTGTGAGAGGCGGCGAGGCTGAATATTGGCCAGCGCCGAGACACTTAATGGCTGCATGCAAAGGCCAATGCCAAAGCTGCGTAAGATCAAGAGCCACTGGAAATCACCAATGGGAATTGAGGTGTTCAGCGAGGTATAAAGCCACATGGCAATCGCCAGAATAATCAAGCCTGGAATAACCACGGCTCGCACACCAATCCTATCCACCAAGCGACCACCAATAAGTACAGCCACCATCGAAGCCAGCGCCTGCGGCAGCAGCACCAGGCCAGCCTGATACGCGCTCAGACCACGCAGGTTTTGCAGATAGATGGGGATCAAGAATAGACCACCATAGAGCGCAAAGGTCACCAGAATACTGGCAATGCTACTGGTAGAGAACGAGCGATCCGCGAACACCGTCAGGTCTAGCAATGGTTGCTCATTACGACGCGAGAGTCTCAGTTCCACGACAACGAAAGCTATCAGCAGAACAATACCCACGATCAACGAGCCCATGACGATAGGTGAGGTCCAACCATCTGTACTGGCATCAGAGAGGCCATACAGCAGGAGAGCCAGCCCAATGCTTGAGCATAAGAAACCAGGAATATCAAACTTTTTATCCGGAACGATCTCGCCCTCGCGCAGGAAGAAGAAGGCCAGCAAGACGCCCAGAATACCGATTGGCAGATTAATATAGAAAATCAACTGCCAGTCCATATAGGTCACGATGTAGCCACCAATAGTTGGTCCCAGAGCCGGGCCAAGCAAGATAGGAATACCCAGCGCACCCATCACAGTACCACGCTCCTGGGGAGGAAACTCGCGGTAGAGCAAGGTAATGGCTAGAGGCGAGAGAAAGGCACCGGCCACACCCTGCATGATACGGAAGAGGATGAGCATGGGCAAGCTCCAGGAGAGGCCACACAAGACCGAGCCAAGGGTAAAGCCTGCCAGAGCCAGAATGTATAAACGTCTAGTACCGATACGATCGGCAAGGAAAGCCGTAAGCGGAGTAGCGACGCCCTGAGCCAGCGTATAAGCGGTAAGCACCCACTGTACGCTATTAAGATCAGAACCAAAGGCCGTCTCTAATCGGGGGACAGCGATATTGACGATGGTACCATCCAGAATAGACATGAAGATACCAAAAATCACCACGCCAGCCACAATCCACTTATACGGGAGGCCTCCCTCTCGCTTTGCAGCGGGGACGGAAACTTGCACGCAAGCACCTCCTAGTATGTATACAAAAATTTCAATACATCAATCTAAAAAAACACACAAGGCAAACGAGAAAGATTTAAGCAAACATACATACATTGGTAGCGGATAGAAGAATAAGACACCATATCCAGTTACCGGTGACGGGTAATATGTACGTCTGATCATCAGGTTAACAATAGTTTATAACAGCACGATAGGAAATAACGGCGATGTATTCAGCTCATCGATGAGCAGTGATGCCTTGAAAGTAAATGCGCTTCAGGTAGCCCGACAGTTCTTCAGGTGTGAGCTGAGGATTCTCCCGTAGCACATGGGTATAGGCCAGGGGCGAGAGTACACTAAAAAACGTCTGCACCATCACAAAGGTAGGCAGAGAGGCTTCAAACTCACCAACCTGCTTCCCCTCCTCCAGCAACGTGGCAATGCCCTGCCGAATACAGGTAAAAGGTTGTGAAAGCTTCGCCTGGAGCAAAGATGCCAGTTCCAGATTATTATGGTACGCATACATAAAGTGTGCGTACTTATCGGAAAGGTACAGCAGCATTGAATCAAGCACGCAGACCAGGCGTTCGCGAGGAGAGCCCGGAGTCGCCATGGCTTGCTCAACCATCTCCTGAAAAGAATGCAGGCGACGCGCAAAGAGTTCAGTTACAAGATCTCCTTTGTGTTGAAAATGCAGATAGAGCGTACCTTTGGCAATTCCCACGCGAGACGCAATTTCGTCCATAGACATCTGGTGATAGCCCTGTTCAAACAGTATGTCCTGGGTGACCTGTAGAATCAGGTCCTCGCGCTCCTTGCGTTGTCGCTCCTTCAGAGAGAGGGATTGAGCCATACGATCCGTTCCATGCCTCCCAATACTTGACTTACAAAGCCAAAGCGTGACTTCTCTTCGTTCAGTTTGACTTAACATTTAAATCTTTGACTTTGTAGTCATAAATTTAACAGAACGTCATTGTTTTGTCAATAGGGGGAAAGTATGGCTATTTGTAGCATAGATCGGCGGGGAATGTTTCCCCAAAGAGGGAGGAATGTACTAGGTATTGACAAAGTGCACGAAAGTGAACTAAAATCATTATATGTACTTAGTCGCACAATTTGCCAAGCAGGTGGGTGTCAGCGTGAAAACGTTGCAGCGCTGGGACCGAGAAGGCAGGCTCAAAGCCAAACGAACGCTTTCCGGGCGCCGCTACTACAATGAGGCCGATCTGGCCACGGCACTCAACCTTCCTCAGCGGCCAGCCGCTCGCCGAACGATCGCCTCTTGCCGGGTGTCGAGTCCTGCTCAACGACCGGACTTGCAGAACCAACGAGGAGCGCTCTCGAACTACGCGGCCTCCAAGCAGCTGGTGGTGGACGACTGGATTCTGGAGATTGGTGGGGGTCTCAATGTTGAGCGCAAACGGTTTCTGACTCTGGTGGATGCCATTGTGGCAGGGGAAGTGGAGCGTGTGCTCATTGCGCACCAGGATCGGCTGGCGCGCTTTGGCTTTGCTCTGATCAAACACCTGTGCGAGACCCACCACACGGAATTGGTCGTGATGAACACCGAGACGCTCTCTCCACAACAAGAGCTTGTCCAGGATGTGATGAGCATGCTCCACTGTTTTTCATCGAGATTGTATGGCCTGCGGCATTCCCGCAACGCGTGAGAAAAGGCGCTCAAGGATGAAAACCGCGCACAAGATCCGGATGAACCCCACGCCTGAACAGGTGGAGTATCTCAAACGAGCCTGTGGCACGAGGCGCTTTCTCTACAACTGGGGGCGCGAGCAGTGGGAAAAGCAGTATCAGGCGTATAAAGCTGAGCAGGAAACCGTTCCCGAGGAGCAGCGCGTGCTCAAACTGCCGCATGCCCTCGCACTCAAGAAGCAATTCAACCGGATTCGAGAACACGAGTACCCCTGGACCTATGACGTCACGAAATGTGTGGTGGAGGGAGCCTTCGACGACCTCAAGAAAGCGTATGACAACTTCTTTGCAGGCAGAGCGAACTACCCCCAGTACAAGAAAAAGGGGAAGTCGCACGAATCGTTCTATCTCTCCAACGATAAATTCACCTTGGGAAGCCATTGGATCTCGATCCCCGGGCTTGGCCGTTTCATCCTCGATCAACGCCAAACGAAGAAGGACCGGGGCAAGCTCCTACGCAAACTGGGGACGGTGAACCTGGCAGAAAAACTGCGCTTCGTCGAAAAGGGGGCAGCCACCACTCCCACGAAGAAACGCAACAGGCGCAAGCACGTCGCGTGCGAACGCGTCAAGATCCTGGGGGGACCGTCAGCTGCGAAGCGGGCCACTGGTACATCTCCATCCAGGTAGAGATCACACGGGAGCGCCTCAAAACCCCCGAAGCTGTGGTGGGGGTGGATGTGGGCTTGAAGCAAGCTGCTGTGGTGAGCGATGGACGACGGCTTGAGAACCAAAGGCCGTTCGCGCTCCATCTCAAGAAGCTCGGCAAGCTGCAACGGAAGCTGTCAAAGAAACAGAAGACGAAAGACCTTCAAACCAAGCGAACCGTCTTCAGCAAGCAGTATGAGAAGCAACGGCTCAAGGTCGCGCGCAAGCATCAGCAGATCGCCAACATCCGGCGGGATGTCCAGCACAAGTTCACGACCGAACTGGCGCGAACCTGCGGGGCCATCGGCATCGAAGACCTCAACATCCTGGGGATGATGGCCAACCGGAAGCTCTCGCGTGCCGTAGCCGATGCCGCGATGGGGCAGCTGTTGCAGTTCCTCAAGACCAAAGTGGCCAACGCCGGGGGCGATCTCTTCATCGCCTCGCGCTGGTTTCCCTCGACCAAACGCTGTTCGTGCTGTGGGCAGGTCAAGAAGAGGATGCCGCTCAAACACCGCACCTATGAGTGCTTGGCCTGTGGGCTGGTCATCGATCGGGACCTCAATGCCGCCTTGAATGTGCTGTGGTTCGCAACACAACAGCTTCGCCAGCTTCACGCGTAACGCTGGCCGTCCTGGAGAGTGGCTACCGCCGGACGTAAAATGCCTGGGGAGTTGATGTGAGACCGAAACGGGAGGGCTGATCCAAAGGTTCCCGTGCGCTGGCTATCGACGATGAAGCAGGAAGAACTGACCGCTCGGGCGTGTCTTGCACACGTTTGAGTATGAGAAAGGTAGCAGGTAACATAAATGTCTTATTGGCAGAGTACTCTACTGACGCTGCTAATGCTCTTTTAATAATTAATCTGGGAACGATAATGCTCAACGTTATCTGATTAATTATTAAAACTCCATAAGCACGCGTCTACACATGGTCGAGTACCAGCCCAAAGTATGGACCCGGCTAGCGATATGCTCTAGCCGGGTCCATACTTTGGGCTGGTAGTAAATCCATTTGCCAGGATTAGGGCTGGCAGACCCACTCGCGCCAGCTATAGCCGTCGCGCTGGAAGATTTCATAGGCGGCCTTGATATTCGCCTGAGCGTTGTAAGGCGACTGGCTGGCCTGCGACGTCGTATTCCAGGTGCTTGGATAGAGAATCTGGAACAGGCCGGCGGCATGGCTACCACCAATGGCATAGGGATTAGTCGCATTGGGATTCATCGATGATTCACACATCGCGACATGCTTGGCCCCAGGAGCATAAGCGCCAAATACCTGGTCAATCATCCCATCAATGCTCGTGCTTGTGGTCTGTGCAGGCGCGGCAGGCGCAGTCGTGACGGGCTGCTTCTGCACAGGTGCGGGAGCCGGGGCGGGATTACTCTTCTCCGCATTCGAAAGACAGATTTGCTGACCGACAAAAATAAGATTGGGATTTGTCAGTTCGTTCTGCTTCGCCAGATCTTGCCATTTCAGGCCAAATTGTGCTGCAATAGCACTCAACGTATCACCACTCACCACGTCATAGGACTTTCCGCTACAACGGGTCTGGGCATGAGCGCCCACCGTGTTGGCTCCCCAGAGAATGCTCAGACAGAGCACGGTAAGCACAAGCGCGAAGCGCACCAGGCCGAAGCGCTGAATGTTGTTCAAACGTAAGGCATTACGGATCTGCTTAAAATCCTTCAATTAGGACCTCTCGACTTTCTACATCTTCTTCTCCGAAAACCCTGAGTGCGCTTGCCGTGCCACCGCTTGCCCCCGAATGGGGGTTAGGTGGTCCCCGAATGGGGGAAGCGCTAGTCACGCCAGTGACGTTGGGTTTCGGAATAAGAACATAGCTCATTGGCCAGGAACTAAAACAGTCAACCCTTCTTCGTAACGTCAGGTTGTGTGTTCCTCATACGAGCAGTCCACCCATCCCATTGACACTCTTCTGCGTCCTGGCACGGCCAGGGCTAGGGTTATAATCCTTGCTCGCGTTCTCACCTGCTGCTCTGTGATTTCTTGTGCGATCACAGGTCACAAAGCATACATTGAGAAAAACCAATATAACGACTACCATTTGTACGCGCAGACAATCCTTTGCCTTAACCTTACGCGCATCTCTTACCATCGCTTCAACAAGCAAGCGGTGTTTCTGAGATTAAGGATATATTATCTTGAAATTGCCAGATATGCAATGATACACGTCGATATATAGGACAAAGTACCTAGTGGTACCATAATTTAGGCAATGTGACAGCAGCAATGTAGCGGTATCGTCTATTTACACACAGACACAGCTATTATTCTATATATAGCTTAGCTTGCTAATCTACTTTTTTTATGATACATTTTGCTCGCTTGTAAGGATAGGGCAGAGGAGAAGTCGCACCGTCTTCGCTGCATATGCCCTATGGATAGCAACAAGTATGTGCTGCGGCGGGCTAATTTCTGCTCGGAGTGCTGCCTGTTTCTCTTCCTTGCTAGCAAAACACAACCTGAAGGTATGCTTCTATAACCTCTTCATAGCATAAAAAAAGAAAACGCCAGGCGGCTATCTGGCCTGTTCTCCAGAGTTTCGCGATCTGTTTTGTATAGCCTCCGCTTCTGCCCTCAGCTCAGCACATGAGCAGCCTGGGCAGAGCTACCAACCAGGAGCAGAGATGCTCAAGGAAGGATAGTATGGCAACGCGAGCACGCGTAGAGGAAGTTCATATTATCTGGATGACAGGGGGATTGGGCTGCGATGGAGATACCATCTCGATTACCGCAGCCAGCCAACCAAGCGTCGAAGACGTGGTAATGGGCGCCATCCCTGGGCTTCCTCAGGTGCATCTACACAATCCGGTACTGGCCTACGAGGTTGGAGAAGGCTTTATGACGTGGTGGTATAAGGCCGAGCGCGGAGAGATCGACCCCTTTGTCCTCGTTGTTGAGGGCTCCATTCCCAATGAAAACATCAAAGCAGAGGGCTACTGGGCTGCTCAGGGCAATGACCCGGTAACCAACCAGCCCATTCCCACAGCCACATGGATAGATCGCCTGGCTCCCAAGGCCTGGGCCGTCGTTGCCGCAGGAACCTGTGCCACGTATGGCGGCATTCATGCCATGCAGGGCAATGCTACTGGCGCTATGGGACTGGCAGACTACCTGGGCAAGAACTGGCGCTCATGGGCCGGCATCCCAATCGTGAATGTGCCAGGTTGCCCAGTACAACCCGATAACTTCATGGAGACCCTGCTCTACCTGCTCTATCAGGCAGCAGGCATGGCTCCTATGATCCCCCTCGATGAGGCCTTGCGACCCACCTGGCTCTTCGGCAAAACCGTCCATGAGGGCTGCGACCGAGGCAGCTATTACGAGGAGAGTGACTTCGCGACCGAGTATGGTTCGCCCAAGTGCCTGGTCAAACTGGGCTGCTGGGGACCGGTCGTGCAATGCAACGTGCCCAAGCGTGGCTGGATGGCGGGTCTGGGCGGCTGCCCCAATGTCGGCGGCATCTGCATCGGCTGCACCATGCCCGGCTTCCCCGACAAGTTCATGCCCTTCATGGATGAGCCACCCGGCGCCAAGGCTTCTACTAACCTGATTGAGCTCTATGGCCCGGTCATGCGCAAGCTGCGCAGTATCACTAACACAACACTCAACAAAGAGCCATCCTGGCGGCACAAGGGCCGGGAGCTGGCGACGAGCTATCACCCGAAATGGTAAACGCCACCACGAGATGCTAGCGCAATGAAACATCTCGACAGAAAGAGAGAGATTTATGGCGACTCAAATCAAGAGAGGAGCAGCTCCAGCGCCACCAACCCAGCTCGTAGAAATGGCATGGGATCCCATTACTCGTATCGTAGGGAGCCTGGGCATCTATACCAAGATCGATTTCCAGCAGCGCAAGGTCGCTGAATGTTACAGTACCTCATCAATCTTCCGTGGTTATAGCCTCTTTATGCAGGGCAAGGATCCACGCGACGCGCACTTTATTACCAGCCGCATCTGTGGCATCTGTGGCGATAACCACGCCACCTGTTCGGTCTATACCCAGAACATGGCCTATGGAGTCAAACCACCCGCGCTCGGCGAGTGGATTCTGAACCTGGGCGAGGCCGCGGAGTACATGTTCGACCATAACCTCTACCAGGAGAACCTGGCGGGGGTCGACTTCTGCGAACAGATGGTACGCGAGACCAACCCTGGCGTACTCGACCTGGCGGAAAAGACCGAGGCTCCGCACGCTAAAGATCATGGTTATCGCACCATTGCCGACATTATGCGTGCGCTCAATCCCTTCAGTGGCGAGTTCTATCGTGAAGCACTGCAAATGAGCAGGCTGACACGTGAGAAGTTTTGCCTCATGGAAGGACGCCACGTTCATCCTTCGACCCTCTATCCCGGTGGTGTAGGTACCGTCGCGACTGTCCAGCTCTTCACCGACTACCTGGTCCGCTTGATGAAGTACGTCGAGTTCATGAAAAAGGTCGTCCCTTTGCATGATGATCTCTTCGACTTCTTCTACCAGGCCCTCCCCGGCTATGAGAAAGTCGGGCATCGTCAGACACTTCTCGGCTGCTGGGGCTCATTCCAGGACCCGGACGTCTGCGATTATGACTATCGCACGATGAATGAGTGGGGCAAGGCCATGTTTGTGACGCCAGGCGTGATCGTCGACAATGAACTGATCACCACGAACCTCGTAGACATCAACCTGGGCATTCGCATTCTGCTGGGCAGCTCATACTATGATGACTGGCAGAACGAGCGCACCTTTGTTGATCGCGATCCCCTGGGGAACCCGGTCGATAAGCATCATCCCTGGAACCAGACGACGATTCCAAAGCCGCAGAAGCGCGACTTCAATGAGAAGTATAGCTGGGTCATGTCGCCCCGCTGGTACGATCAGCGTAGTGGCAAACACCTGGCCCTGGATACCGGCGGCGGCCCCATCGCGCGCCTATGGACCACGGCCCTGGCTGGCCTGGTCAACCTGGATGGCTATATCGAGGCCACAGGCCATAGCGTGAAGATCCGCCTGCCCAAGACGGCTATGAAGCCCGAGGTTGAGTTTGAGTGGAAGATTCCCCAGTGGAGCAACGCTCTCGAGCGCGACCGCGCGCGTACCTACTTCCAGGCCTATGCGGCTGCGGTGGCTCTCTACTGTATGGATAAAGCCCTGGCCGAAATCCGCGCCGGGCATACCAAGACCTGGAGCGACTTCTCGGTGCCGAAGGAGGCCATTGGCTGCGGCTTCCATGAAGCTGTTCGCGGCGTGCTCTCGCACCATATGGTGATCGAGAACGGGAAGATCGCCAACTATCATCCCTATCCACCCACGCCCTGGAATGCCAGCGTGCGCGACATCTATGGCACTCCTGGACCATACGAAGATGCCGTACAAAATACGCCCATCTTCGAGGAGAATGGGCCAGACAACTTCAAGGGCATTGATATCATGCGCACGGTACGCAGCTTTGATCCCTGCTTACCCTGCGGTGTGCACATGTACCTGGGCAAGGGGAAAGAGTTACAGGTTGTGCATTCACCCACCTTTGGACAGCCGTTGTAGCGCGGTTCCGCTATAGAAAGAGGTACGACTATGGCAGAGGGCAAGAAAACCTCTGAACCCGTGCACCAGAGCGGGGTAGGCAAGGGTGAAGAGGCGGTCAGAGAGACCGGCAAAGAGGCAGGACGCCACGATACTGGAATCAGAGGAGCTCAACGCCGTGCGGGAAAGGCCTCAGGGCGCTTCTCTACAGGTATCAATCCCCGCCAGGAAGAACCAATTGACCCCAGTAGTCCGTATCTACCACCACCCTAAACAGTAGATAGCATGGGTAGATGCTTCTCTAGAAGCGCATCTACCCAGAAGCAGTCAGTACATTGTAGGGTCCAAGCTGGCTTGGACTCCTCCCGCTGACGTGGTGGAAGTCACGGGGGAGAAGGCCATGCCAGCATCCTAGTAGCGAGGGAGAAGGGTTCCATGCAGCAACATCTACAGGAGCACCAGCAGCGAGCAGAACGCATCGAGGCGCTACTTCAGGAAGTAGCCCATTTTCGCGACCAGCAGGCTCGCGAGACCACCGAAGAGCTTGTACAATTGCTGCTCGACCTCTATGGCGAGGGCCTGGCACGCCTGCTCGATATCGCCCAACGCGCTCAAACCACAGGAGACGCGCTCGTGGAGCGCTTTGCTCAGGATGAGCTTCTGGCCTCGCTCTTGCTGCTACATGGACTTCACCCCCTCGACCTGGAGACGCGCGTGCGCCAGGCTCTGGGCAAACTGCAAACCACGCTTGGACCGCGCGGAGGCACACTCGACCTGCTCAAGATTGAACAGGCCAGAGCCTACCTCGTCCTCAATGGGAACCACTCCAGTTGTCCCTCCTCAAACGCCTCCCTGACGGCAAAAATTGAACAGACTGTGCATGAGGTGGCTCCTGAGTTGGAAGAGATCCTGATCGAGCAGAACAATCAACATAAGGCAACGCTGCCTGTGACCTTTGTTCCCAGGCAGCGCCAGAAGAAGAGCACGGGGGAAGCGCTATGACAGCGAATTATCCAGATGATGGGCATATCGCGCCGCCTCCCCTGCGGGCGCTGAGGAGGTTCGCGCGCACGCAACCTATCGAACAGGCCTCTGCGGAACACTGTGAGCTGTGTGGCGAGGTCCTCGCGTCAGAGCATCGCCACCTCCTGGACCTCTCCAGCCGCGCCTGCCTCTGTTCCTGTAACGCCTGTACGCTCCTCTTTGCGGGTGAGCGCCAGCAGGCACGCTATCGGGCTATTCCCCGGCGCGTCCTGCTCCTCTCAGACTTTCAGCTCGACGAGGCCCAGTGGGAGGCGCTTATGCTCCCGGTCAACATGGTCTACATCTTTCGCACGGCTCAAGGGGCACGCGCCTTCTATCCCAGTCCGGCTGGCGCTATGGAGTCGCTGCTAGGCCTGGAGCAGTGGCAGAGCATCCTCGCGGCCAATCCAGTATCGGAGGAGATGGAGGAGGATGTAGAGGCCTTGCTGATTAACCGGGTGCGCGAGCAGCGCGAATACTATCTGGCACCTATCGATGTCTGTTATCAGCTTGTCGGCAAGATTCGTCTGCACTGGCGTGGCCTTAGTGGCGGGCAGGAGGCATGGGAGGAAATCAGAGCCTTCTTCGAGCACCTGCGGGCGCAGGCAACGATCTATACCAGGCCGACAAATTCGCCCTCAGATGGAGGAGAGCAGTCATGCCAGAGCTGAACTTCGAAATTGTCCAGGCCGAGGTTCCAACATATGCCGCGACGCCCATGCTGCTCTTTCAGTTACGTGTGAGCAATGAAGACGCAGAAGAGACCATTCACAGCATCGCGCTCCGCTGCCAGATCCAGATCGCGGTCACGCAGCGCCACTACAGCCCCCGCGCCCAGGCTCGCCTTCTTGAAGTCTTTGGCGAACCCCAGCGCTGGGGCGAGACCCTGCGCAGCCTGCACTGGACGCATGTGGGGGTCGTTGTACCACAGTTTCGCGGCAGCACACTTGTAGATCTGCCTGTTCCCTGTACCTACGACTTTGATGTCATCGGAGCAAAATACTTTGACGCCCTCGAGGATGGCGAGATCCCTCTCAATTTTCTCTTTAGTGGGACAGTCTTCTACAGTGGAGAGCAGGGACAGTTGCAAATCGGACAGATCCCCTGGTCGAAGGAGGCCTTCTATCGCCTGCCGGTCAGCCACTGGCATGACATGATGAATCATTACTATCCCAATAGCGCCTGGATTCGCATGCATAAAGACGTCTTTGATCTTCTCTATGCCTATAAGATGGGACATAAATTGCTGACCTGGGATGATACCCTGCAACGCCTGCTCTATACAGCCAGCAAGGAGGTAGAGCCATGATATCAGAGCATATCAAAGCCATCGCCGATGCGGTGCTCTACGAGGGCTACCTGCTCTATCCCTATCGTCACGATGCGCTCAAAAATCGCCTGCGCTGGACCATCGGCGTAGTCTATCCTCGCCCCTATAGCGAGGCGCAGGGCAATATTGAACCCTGGCACATGCGCACCGAATGCCTAATACAGGGTTCGCCCACCACCCGCCTGGCGGTCCTGGCCCGCTTCCTCCACCTGCTTGCCTGCACTCCAGACACACCACAAAGTGAGGCAAGCGAGCAAGAGAGCTGGCAAGAGGGCATGGAACGCGAGGTCCTGGCCCCTGAGATGGTGCTTGGCGACCTGCTTGCGCAGCCCAAGACAATAGAGATTAGCTTCGAGGGCATGCAACAGACAGATGCGTCCGCCTCGCCTGGCGGAACCGCTGTCACACGGGTACAGCAGCCACTTCAGGGCAGGTTACATATTAGCGCGACACGGCTTGAGTCGCAACTCTTCAAGCTCAAGGTGGAGATCGAAAACACGACGCCCGGCACGGAGCAGATCAGCAATCGCCATGATGCCATTCTCTTGCATGCCTTCATCTCCACTCACACAATCTTGCAGGTAGAGCACGGTAGCTTTATCTCGCTGTTGGAATACCCCGACGAGCTGAGCCAGGCGGTACAGAGCTGCCAGAATGTCCACACATGGCCGGTGCTGGTTGGAGAACAGGGTGCGCATGACACCATGCTCTCAGCGCCCATCATTCTCTATGATTATCCTCAGATCGCACCCGAGAGTCCCGGCACCTTCTTCGACGGTACCGAGATCGACGAATTGCTCTCACTGCGCATTTTGACGCTCAGCGATGAGGAGAAAGAGGCCATGCGTCACGGGAGCGAGCAGGCGCGCCAGCTCCTCGAACGAATCGAGACTCTGGCGCCAGAACAATTGATGGCGCTTCACGGCACCATTCGCGAGTGGCAGACCAGCAAGCCGCAACCGGCGAGCAAGACCTATGAGCAGACCTTTCCTGGCGAGGACTATCCGCCGCCACGGGCGATACGCATCGCTAACCGCGAGGTAAGCGCTGGCGACCGCGTGCGTCTGCATCCCAAACTGCGGGCAGATGCCTTTGATCTCTTGCTCAATGGCAAGGTGGCACGCGTCGAAGGCATCCAGCAGGATTTTGAAAACCGGCTCTTCCTCGTCGTGACGCTGGATGATGATCCCGGGCGCGAGCAATGGGATGAGCGCGTCCTGCCCGGGCATCGCTTCTTCTTCGCGCCCGAGGAGGTTGAACCATTGGTGGAGGGAACGCTATGAGTCAGTCTGCATCCAGGGCACAAAGCCAACCATCCATTCTGATCGCCGGGATTGGCAACATCTTTCTGGGCGATGATGGATTCGGCTGCGAGGTAGCTCAGCGCCTCCTGCGTCGCGAGACCAAACCATATCCCGCAGGTGTAGAGATAGTTGATTTCGGCATCCGAGGCGTGGAACTCGCCTATACCCTGCTCGATGGCTACGATAACCTGATCCTGATCGACACGGTGGCACGGGGAGGAGCGCCCGGCACCCTCTACCTGCTCGAAATAGACCAGGCACAACCGACGCCTGAGCAAGGAACAGAGGCGGGTCGCATCGCCCTGGATGCACACAGCATGGACCCGGTCAAGATGCTGGCCTTCGCCCGCACACTCGGCGCCCAGCCCGGGCGCACCCTGCTGGTTGGCTGCGAACCCTCGCCACTCGACACCCAGGCAGACGACTTCGACATTCATCCAGGGTTAAGTCAGCCAGTCGAGGCCGCGATTAGTGAGGCCATTCAACTTATTGACACACTTGTAGCAGAGACCCTCGTAGATACTCAGCAGGCAACCGTTTCATCCAGGACAAAGGAGTCATCCTTTTAGCAAGGAAAGGTCTGGTAATGTTATGAAACCATTTACCTTACTCGCCGTGCTTGGTCTGATAGCGCTCATCCTCAGGCAACTTTATCCCGACTATCAGCGCTATATGCGCATACGCCATATGTAATATGTAATAAGGGGCCACTATGCATGAACTCGCTATCGCGCAGGGTATAGCCGAAGCCGTCGACGCCCAGGCGCAGAGCCACCAGGCCACGCATGTACGCGAGATCCACCTCCAGATTGGGGAGGCCCAGGGCGTGGTGAATGACTCGCTCACCTTCTGCTTTGAGATGGTGGCCAGCCTCTACCCGCTGCTAGAGGGGTCGCGGCTCTCAATTGAGTTCATCCCATACCGCGCGCGCTGCCAGCACTGCGCCAGCGAGTTCACCGTCATAAACTTTATTCGCCAGTGTCCAACTTGTCAGGGCTGGGAGACAGAGGTTGTTTCTGGCACCGAGATGCAGATCGTCGACATAGAGATTGAAGCCCCCATGCAGGCAGAGGAGTAGTGAGCATGCCCAAGGTTACTATCGCGCAAAAGATCCTGGCGGTCAACGAGGATATCGCCCAGGAGATACGCCAGCAGCTACGAGCACACGGCATCCGCACGATCAACCTCATGAGCGGACCGGGCGCCGGGAAGACCACGCTGCTGGAGCAGACTATTGCGCGCCTGCATACACGCATCGGCATCGGCGTCATCGAGGGCGATATCGAGACCAGCGCGGACGCCGAGCGCATTGAGGCGGCAGGTGGCATCTCCGTCCAGATCAATACGCGTGGGGCCTGCCACCTGGAGGCCCATATGGTGCGTGACGCACTCACGCAGATGGACCTGGCTCCTCTGCGCCTGCTCTTCATTGAGAACATCGGCAACCTGGTCTGTCCCTCCGCCTGGGACCTGGGCGAAGACCTGCGCGTCGTGATGGTCAGCACCAGCGAGGGGGACGATAAACCAGCCAAGTATCCCGAGATGTTCGCTAGCGCGCAGGCCCTGATCATCAACAAACTGGATCTCCTACCCTATGTCGACTATGACCGGGAAAAGGTCAAACGGCAGGCGCAGGCTATCAATCCAGATCTGACGGTCTTCGAAGTGAGCTGCCGAACAGGTACCGGCCTACCAGCCTGGTGCGGCTGGCTCAAGTCGCTCCCCCCTCGGTAGGGGACCCGGTTGACCGCGTCCATTTCCCATCTGGTAGGGCGTTTTCTAGCGTTTTTGTATAGAGTCAGGGAAGGATCAGGTGTGATGTCGCAGTGACGCGCTTAGCCCTGCGAAGGAGCAGTCATGGCAACGGTCAGTGGCATGACAATTGAGCGTAGACGCCTCACAATCCGGGGCATCGTCCAGGGGGTAGGTTTCCGCCCATTCGTCTACACCCAGGCCCTCCGGTGCGGGCTGACAGGCTTTGTGCTCAACAACAGCCTGGGAGTCACCATCGAGGTCGAAGGCACCCTTGCACAACTTGAGCGCTTTCAGCACACTATGCGCCATGACACACCTCCCCTGGCACACGTCGATACCATGGAAGTCAAGTCCATTCCCCTGTGCCATGAGCAAGACTTTCGCATTGCTCACAGCGAGGCAGGAGACGAGCGGCAGGCTCTCATCTCGCCAGACTGCGCGACCTGCCCTGACTGCCAGCGCGAACTCTTCACGCCAGGCGACCGGCGTTTCGCCTATCCCTTTATCAACTGCACCAACTGTGGTCCACGCTTCACCATCATCCAGGATGTCCCCTATGACCGGGAGAAGACCACTATGCGCGCCTTCACCATGTGTCCCGCCTGCCAGGCGGAATACGAGGACCCGGCCAATCGGCGCTTCCACGCCCAGCCCAACGCCTGCCCTGTGTGCGGACCCCATGTGCAGTTCCAGGCATGGCAAGAAACACAAGTTGATCTCGACCCGCATAGAAATCAGATCGCGCTCGCGGCTGAACAGCTTGGGCAAGGAGCCATCCTCGCCATCAAGGGACTGGGTGGCTATCACCTGGCCTGTGATGCCTGCAACGCCGAAGCTGTGCAGCGCCTGCGACAGCGCAAGCGACGCGAGGCCAAGCCTTTCGCCCTGATGGTTCCGGATATTGAGATAGCACAACAGCTCTGCCATATCCACGAGAACGAGGCGACCCTGCTCCAGTCTCATCGCCGCCCGATTGTTCTGCTTGACCAACTACCCGAGAACCTGGTGGCTTCCGGTGTCGCGCCAGGCTATGACACTCTAGGGCTGATGCTGCCTTATACCCCACTCCACCATCTCCTGCTCCGGCATTTTCGTGAATACGTCGGGGCGGATGGCGTGCCAGTCCTCGTGATGACGAGCGGGAACCTGAGCGAGGAACCCATTGCCTATCGTGACGCGGATGCGCGGACCCGCCTCACCCCCATCACGGAGGGAATGCTCAGCCATAACCGCGAGATTCATATGCGCACCGACGACTCGGTCGCCCGCGTTACTGGCGGAGGGATACAGTTTCTGCGCCGCGCACGCGGCTATGTGCCCGAGCCTATCGCGCTGGGCTTTGACCTGCCTGTCCCCCTGCTGGCCTGTGGTGGACATCTGAAAAACACCTTCTGCGTTGGCAAGCAGCGCCGCGCCTTCCTCAGCCACCACATTGGCGACCTGGAGAACCTGGAGACCTTGACCTCGTTCCGCGAAGGCATCACACACTTTCAGCGCCTCTTCGATATCGAGCCACAGGCCATCGCATACGATCTGCATCCCGAGTACCTGGCGACCAAATATGCCCTTGAGACGGACATACCTCAGAAGATTGGTGTCCAACACCACCACGCGCACATTACCAGCGTCATGGCAGAGCACCAGCTTGAGGGGAGCGTACTCGGCATCGCCGCCGATGGCACGGGATATGGGACGGATGGCGCCATCTGGGGCTGCGAGATTATGCAGGCCACGCTTGGCGACTTCACGCGCCTGGCGCACCTTGACTACATACCACTCCCAGGGGGCGAGCAAGCTATCCGTCAGCCCTGGCGCATGGCGGCGGTCTACCTGGACCAGGCCTTTGGCGCGAGCTTCCCTGAGCTACCCATCCCTTTCACGCATATGCTTGATCGCCGCGCCTGGCGCCCCATCTCGCAGATGATCGAGCGCCAGCTTAATAGTCCAGCTACCTCCAGCCTGGGGCGACTCTTTGACGCCGTGGCCGCGCTCCTGGGGCTACGCCAGGAGGTACTCTACGAGGGACAGGCCGCGATTGAACTTGAAATCCTGGCGCACAAGGCAGGCCCGAGCATCGAAGACGACTGCTATCCCTTCGCCATCCAGGGGCAAGGCGAGCAACACCCCAGGCTCCTGAATGTCGCGCCTGCCATACAAGCTATAGTCGAGGACATGAAGCGCGGTGAAGTCTCAGCCAATATCGCCGCCCGTTTTCATCGCACTATTGCGGAGATGCTGGTCACAGCCTGTTGCGAGTTGGGGGCGAGCAGCGGGCTGCGGCGCGTCGCGCTGAGCGGGGGCGTCTTCCAGAATCGCTTCCTGCTTGAAGAAGTGCTGCGGCGCCTGGGGGCCTCCGGGTTTCATGTCTACGTCAATCGGCAGGTCCCGCCTAATGATGGCGGGCTCTGCCTGGGACAGCTCGCCACAGCGGCGGCGCGCCTGGTGCAGGGATCTCCCCTGCCGGGGGCTTCGGGGGTGTCCCCCGATACTTTTCCTTCTCTCCCTAAGAGATGTTAAAAGAAGCACTAGATAAGAAAAAAGGAGAAACGCTATGTGTCTTGGCATCCCTGGCAAGGTAGTAGATATTGTTGATGACGCCAACTCGATTGCCAAAGTCGATGTCTCGGGCGTCAAGCGCAACGTGAATGTAGCGCTGGTACGCCCCGAGGGCATTGGTCCTGGCGACTGGGTGCTGATTCATGTCGGCTTCGCCATGAGCAAGATCGATGAGCACGAGGCCCAGGAGACGATGACTGCCCTCCACCAGATGGGCGATGTCTATACCGATGAATTGAAGATGCTGCGCTCAAGCCAAATTGAATAGATCTATCCAGCCAGCCATGGCTATTATTACGCTAGATTGAGGGGGACAGCATGACGCAAGCAATGCCACAAAAACATGTCGACCTGCGCACACTCGTCGAGGCCCGTTTCGCCCAGAGCACCTCGGTCCCCGAAACGTTTTTCGCCGCTCAGGCCCCGCATATCGCGGAGGCTTGCTGGGCCATGGCACGCCGCTTTCACCAGCAAGGTCGGCTGATTGCCTTTGGCAATGGGGCCTGGGCCACCGATGCCCAGCATATCTCGGTGGAGTTTGTCCACCCGGTCATTGTGGGGAAACGCGCCCTTCCGGCCATGGCCCTGACCAATGATAGCGCCACCATTAGCGGTTTAATGGCTGGTGGCGCGCCAACTATGCCCTTCGCGCGTCAACTGCAAGCCCTGGCACGCCCCCAGGATATCGCCGTTGGCTATTCCGTTGATGGGCAGGACGCCAATGTGCTTGCTGGACTGGCGCTCGCCCGGCAACGGGGGCTGCTGACCCTGGCCCTGCTGGGGCGTGATGGCGGAGAGATCGCGCGAAGTGATCTTGACTTCTGCTTCGTCGTCCAGGCCGAGGATCCACTGGTCATTCAAGAGACGCATGAGACGCTCTACCACGTCCTCTGGGAACTGGTTCACGTCTTCTTCGAGCATGAGGGCTTACTTTCGCAATGAAGAAACATGAAGCACACAATCAGGAAGAGACGCTCTTGCAGCGGATGCAGGATACATACAGCAACTGCACTACAGGTATAGATGGGCACTGTATCACCTGCTCGGACGAGGCGCTACCCGCACGCATTCTGAGCGTTGACGAGGCATGTGGGATGGCGGTGGTAGAGATTGCAGATGAGCAGACCGAGGTCGATGTCACGCTGCTCGATCACCTGGAACCAGGCGACATGATCCTGGTACATGGAGGCACAGGCATATCACTCTATGCAGACAGCCTTGAGGGAAAGCAGAAGCAAATGTAGGGTCCATGCTTGCATGGACTCTGCTCGCCCGAAAAAGCCCATGCAAGCATGGACCCTACATTTCGTGAATTCGCCTTAAAGAGAGAGTAGGAGGAGGAAAGCGATGAGTGAAGCACAAGGTTCGGAATACGACAAGCTCTTCTACCCCTTCCTCTTTGAAGGGGGAAAAGCTGATGTAGCAGAGGTGCTGGCGGAGGTACGACACTCCACACTGGAGAAATGCCACGAGGTCGTGGCGCTCAGGCGGGCCACGCTCGCGGAGTTTGAAGAACAGATCGTCGCCGCGGGCGAGGCCATGACGCACGCCTTCGCCAATGGAGCGCTGCTCCTGGCCTTTGGCAACGGCGGCAGCGCGACCGACGCCCAGGATATCGTGGCCGAGCTGCTAGACCCACCCTTTCCAGGTGGGAGGCCTCTGCCAGCCATCTCCCTCACCAATGACATCGCCGTCGTCACGGCAGTAGGCAATGACGTAGGCTATGAAAACGTCTTCCTACGCCAGGTCATCGCCTTTGGCCATCCCGGCGACATCGCGCTGGGCGTCTCGACCAGTGGCAACTCAGCGAATGTCCTTCTGGCTCTGGAGCAGGCAAAAAAGCAACAGATGCTGACCATCGGCCTGACAGGCTATGAGGGCGGGAAAATGCTGCGCTCGAAAGCCCTTGACTACTGCATCAACTCACCAAGCGATCATATTCCACGCATTCAGGAGGCGCAGGCCACCGTCTATCACACGCTCCTTGAAATAATACACTTCCTGCTCAGCGAGCAGCAACAGAAAGAGCAAGCGAATGGGCATGAAATACATCGATGAATACCGCGACGCCGAACTTGCGAAGCGCATCTCCACGGAAGTAGATCGCCTGAGCCAGGGTCAGTCGCTCAAGCTTATGGAGGTCTGTGGCGGGCATACCCACACCATCTATAAACATGGGATTGAGGACGTCCTACCACACAATATCGACCTGGTGCATGGCCCAGGCTGCCCCGTCTGTGTGCTGCCCATGGGCCGCATCGACGATGCCCTGGCGATCGCGCGCATGGAGGACGTCATCTTCACCACCTTTGGCGATATGATGCGCGTCCCGGGTTCTAAGGGGAGTTTGCTGGATGCCAAAGCAGAGGGAGCCGATGTGCGCTTCGTCTACTCACCCCTGGACGCCTTTAAGCTGGCCCGTCAATATCCCGACCGCCAGGTGGTCTTCTTCGCCATCGGCTTTGAGACGACAGCGCCCTCAACAGCGGTCACACTCCTGCGCGCCAAGGCCGAAGGTGTGCACAACTTCTCGGTCTTCTGTAACCACGTGACCATCATTCCCGCCATCAAGGCTATCCTCGACTCGCCCGATCTGCGCCTGGACGGCTTTGTCGGACCTGGACATGTGAGCATGGTCATCGGCATGCGGCCCTATAACTTTATCGCGCAGCAGCATCGCAAGCCAGTCGTAATCGCAGGCTTTGAGCCGCTCGACATTATTCAATCTGTCTATATGATCGTCAAGCAGATCAGCGAGGGGCGCTCAGAGGTCGAGAACCAGTATACACGTGTCGTCCGCCCGGAGGGGAACATCAAAGCCCTGGAGGCCATGGCACGCACGATGGAGCTACGCCCCTTCTTCGAGTGGCGCGGACTGGGCTTTATCACGCATAGCGCCTTGAAGCTCCGCCCGGAGTTCGCGGAGTGGGATGCCGAGCTACGCTTCGACGTGCCGGGGCTCCGCGTGGCCGATCCCAAGGCCTGCCAGTGTGGCGAAGTGCTCAAGGGCGTGATCAAGCCATGGGAGTGTAAGGTCTTTGGCACGGCCTGCACCCCTGAAACACCCATTGGCACTTGCATGGTCTCGCCGGAGGGGGCCTGCGCAGCCTACTTTAACTATGGACGCTTCTCGATGGCGGCTGAGCGCTCCCGCCTGCATATAGAATCGAACGCTACTATTCCCACCCGTTCATAAAGAGGAGGGGTCGCGATGCAAGCACATATCCCAGGCAGCCCGGACATGGTTGAGAGCGTTTTACAAAAGATTGAGCGCACGCGGCAGGCGCGCAAGCACAAGTTCTACCTGCGAGATGAACGCATTACCTTGAGCCATGGCAGCGGCGGCAAGGCCACGCATAACCTCATTGAGGGCGTCTTCGCACCGGCCTTTTCTAATCCTATGCTAGATATCATGGATGATTCAGCGATCTTCACCGTCACTGGCGAACAGCCAAGACTGGCGTTCACTACCGATACCTATGTGGTGAGTCCGCTCTTCTTTCCCGGCGGCGATATCGGCAAGCTCGCGGTCCATGGCACAGTCAATGACCTGGCCATGGCAGGTGCCAGGCCGCTCTACCTCTCGGCAGGCTTTATCCTGGAGGAGGGGTTTCCCATCAGCGAGCTACGCCGCATCGTCGACTCGATGGCAAACGCCGCCCGCGAAGCGGGAATCGCAATTGTGACGGGAGATACCAAGGTCGTTCAGCGCGGCAAGGCCGATGGCCTCTTTATCAATACTGCCGGTGTCGGGCACATTCAGGCCACCTGGAACATGGGACAGAACTTCTTGCGAGCGGGGGATAAGATCCTACTCAACGGGCCTGTAGGGGATCATGGCATCGCAATCATGATGGCGCGCGAGGCTCTCGATATCGAGACCGACGTCGAGAGCGATACAGCGCCGCTACACTCCCTGACTGAGGCGCTGCTCTCAGCCGTGGGCGAGGGCGTGCACTGTCTGAAGGATCCTACGCGCGGAGGCGTCTCGACCTCGCTCAATGAGATGGCCATGAGTTCAGAGGTCTCAATTGGCCTCGAAGAACACGCCATCCCGGTTCATGCCGGAGTGCGTGGAGCCTGCGAGATTCTCGGCCTCGATCCCCTGACCATCGCCAATGAAGGCAAGCTACTGGCAGTCATAGCGCCAGAGCAAGCTGAGCACGCCCTTGATGTGCTCCACGCACACCCACTGGGGCGCGAGGCGGCCTTGATCGGCACCGTGCAAGCAGAGCCGCCCGGCATGGTCTTCCTGCATACTGATATCGGCGGCCTGCGCGTCCTGGACATGCTGGTGGGTGATCCCCTGCCGCGCATCTGTTAGAAATAGCAGAGGGAGCATATCCATTGCAACCAGGAGCGCAAATACGCGTAAATGATTAAGAATGCCATGTGTAAGTTTTACTCTTGACCTCTCGCGCCTATGGCGCTCGCCCTGGTAAGGAGTATGGTACACCCTGGCACGCCGGTGCGTGCCAGGGTGTACCATACTCCTTACCAGGATGAAAAACAAGGAGACATACAAATCATGAGTCGACGACGGAAAAAGTTCGACGTCAAGAACGTCGCGCTTGGCGTGGCCGTAATCGCACTGACCGGGGCCGCCCTGCGTGAGCAACTGCGCAAACCGCAAGAGGAGCGCACCTGGGAAGGGCAGATCCTGGGCGTGCCCTATGACTTCCGTGCCCCCACGCCTGAGCGTATCCGTGAGCGAATGTGGAACCCCAACACCTCAAGCATTTTCACGCCTCATATCTTTGGCGTAGGCTGGACCATCAACTTCTATCCTCTTGTGCACCCCAAATCACGCAATGAAGCGGAACGTGAGCTTAGCCGCGTATAAGAGAGAAAGGGCCAATGTTTTTCTGCTTCAATTCAGCATATAGAACATTGACTCTTATCTCTGAGGAAGGCACATAAGACGATGAACCAGCCGCCAGAGCGTGTAAGTTCGCACCAGCTTATTCAGAGCAGGCTCCCTCTCCTTACGACACGGGAGAAGATTGAGATTCTCTTTAAAGCCACGCGACCGCTGGGTACAAAAGAGAAGAGTGAGGTGCTGGGGGCGGCTGGCATCCAGTTTCTCAAACACCAGGTACCGCACCTGGCGCTCAAACTGCTTATCGAGCACTATGTCAAAGGCATTCTCTGGTCAGCCATCTATATCGTAGCGGCGGTCGCCTGTGTCTTCCTGCTGGCGCTGTTACAAGCCCCAGGCTCAGCCTTCTTAACCACGCTCGCCACCCTGGTAGCCTTCTTCCTTGGCTTCCTGCTCTTTGCCCTGCTCGATTTTCTGCACATGCTACGCTCGCTTTTCACACGCAAGCTCTCCAAAGAGGAGCGCGCTCGTTTGGTCAGTGCCATCGAGGCGCTTGAGCCACAAGAGAGAAGCGCTTTGCTCAAGCAGATAGGGGCACAGGTTTTTCATCGCGAGCTTGGCGATACCATCTTTGGCTCTCTGCTCAAAGGAATAATTGTCAGCCTGGTAGGTGGCCTACTCACAGGACTCTTTCTACTCCTAAGCGTCTGGCTAGCCCACACGTTTGCAACCCCCTATCTACCTATTGTCGCAGCTGGTATCGCCTTTCTAGCGGGCTTATTCCTCCCCCGCTACGTCCACAAGAGCCTGGAAAATCTCTCTCTCCGCCGCGCACCTGCACCTACGTTTTGAAAATGTTTTGTGCAAGAATTAGTAACTGCATTCTTGCGCAAAATTTACCTTGTATACAAGTAACTATTGTAAAAGTATTATGTCTACGTTATACTTGCATACATATAGATTAATACAAGAACGTATCCCTTCCTCTCTCGACAGGAGGTGCTCATGGATCAGATTGAGGATTGTTTAAGCTTTTATCTCGGCAAGGCATATCAACGGGTCACGCAGTCAGCCAAACAGCGTCTAGCCCCGTATGGTGTTACGCCCGTGCAATACGCATTGCTCAAGGTCCTCTGGGAACACGATCAGCAGAGTGGAGCCGAACTAGGTGAGCGCCTCTTGCTAGACAGCGCGACGATGACCGGACTCCTTGATCGCCTAGAATATGCGGGACTAATTGAGCGCAAGGCACATGCGACCGACCGTCGTGTGAATAGAGTTGCGCTCACTACTCGCGGACGCGATCTCCAGGCTCCGCTTGATCGCGAGATGGATCAAATGAATCAGGATTTTCTCGGCGAATTCTCTTCTGAAGAGAGGAAAGTTTTACGGAATCTGCTCACAACCCTCGCCAGATGGAAGCAGCCGGAGTCTCCACCTACTACTTGATAGAGTGGTTTGAGAGAAGCGAGAACACTATAAGAGCAGCACGCTCCCGGAGACTCACACAGAAATTGTAAAGTGAGGATTATTTTTATGCTCTTTGATACAAAAATTGCATTGATCATTCGAGATGATTTGGCCTCGTGGCAAAAAATGAATGTGGCTGCGTTCCTGGCAAGCGGGATTGCTGCATCCTACCCACAAAGTATTGGAGAACCATACGAAGACGCATCCGGAAATGGATATCTGCGACTCATTGGTCAACCTATATTGATTTATGGAGCGGATCATGCCGCGCTAGCACGAGCGCTTGATCGCGCCCTCACTCGAGGAGTACAGCCTGCCCTCTATACAGAAGAGATGTTTTCGACCACTCATGATGCCGCCAATCGTGATGCTGTTCGCGGTGTCGAACGAGAGAACCTGAATCTAGTGGGGCTCGCCATCAGAGCAGAGAGAAAAGTAATTGACAAGATCGTAGATAAGCTAAAGTTCCATCAATAAATTGACAAAGCTTGCTATCCTTGCTCATAGCAAGCTTTGTTAATGGGGCTATACTGGTGAAACGGGCGTCGCAACTTCGCCCTTTGAGGTGGGAGTCTGGACAAAACCAGATTCCTTCAGTACTTCCATGATATACGTCGGCGCTATCTCCTCAGTGAAATCGATGGTAAACTGGTTGACCACGGCCTCTCGCCGCTCGGTGTGAAGCAAGCCGAGCTATTGCGCGATCGGTTGATTGCGACCGACGAGATCAAAGCGGATGTGTTGATAACCAGCACCATGCAGCGTGCACGGCACACTGCCCAAGTGATCGCGCCAGCGCTCAAGCTGCCTGTAGTGCAAGATCCTGATTTTGAAGAGTGGCGCAACGAGGATGGCAGTTTGAGTGGGGAGCAGTTTCTCAGCATGTGGAAAGACGTGCCGCGCGATCAGCGTCCGTATTTTCGTTGGATACCCGATGGCGAGAACTGGGTGGAATTCAATCTGCGTGCCATGTCAGCACTCAATCGCCTGGCGCAAGAGTACGCGGGAAAGACGATTGTGCTGGTCTGCCATGGCGGGATTGTCGAGGCCAGCTTCACCTACTTCTTTGGCATGAATATCCACAATCTTCACCGCGCTAGCGTCGATACCGACTTTACCGCCATCACTCACTGGCAGTTGCTTACGCGTGAAGGTTGGCCGCCCCACTGGCTGCTCGAACGCTACAATGATAGGCATCACTTGGATAGAGTCGACCTATCGGTGTTTGCTGAGAAACCTGATGAGGCATCTGTGCTGACGGACGTCAGTGAGGTGGTCTCCTCAGTGATGGAAGGGCAGTAACAACAGCAAACGATCTGCCCATAGGCACAAAAAAGAACTCGCTGGAGCGAGTTCTTTTTTGTGCCATCTTATCGTCGCTTGTGGTGGCATACTTGCGAGCATGAAGAGAAGATTCAAAATGAAAAGCTCGACGCATGCCGGCTTTGAGCAGGATTACAACGCGCAGGTTGCGGTAGATCAAAGGAGAACTGGCGGAAGCCGAGTACCTCTTTGATAATCCCAATCACTGGTTCGACAATACATTTGCGTGCCCCGTAGATCGCTTTGCCTAGCAGCTTGTCGGAGAGAAGCAGATATCCGCCCGCCTGTCATGGTAGGCCCATTCGCCCTTCAGAATATCCCATCCGTAGACAACCCCTTTCTCTGGTGTGATTTCCTGTATCTCGTAGATCGTCTGAGGGTTCGTAATGTGGCACGACAAGCTCGCTACGCGCCCGAGCTATTGGGTTCCTCCTCGACTTTGCACTGTTCGGTGTTTGAGAATGGAAAAGCTCTGGGACCCCAATACAGGGCCGTTCCTAACCGCTTTCGATGCTATCATAACGAGAGAGGTACCTAAAAAGAGAGGAGCAGCACTATGTCACACACAGAACGCGTACAGACTGGTTTTGCAGAGGTAAACGGTACAACACTGTATTATGAGGTTGCAGGTGCAGGGCATCCATTTGTTCTTATCCATGGACATCTTCTGGATAGAAGATCGTGGGACGAGCAGTTCGCCGTCTTCGCCCAACGATACCGGGTTATCCGCTATGATCAGCGAGGCTTTGGCGATTCAGGGCTGATCACGAAAGGGGAGCCTTATTCTGATCGCCAGGATCTCTACACATTGATGACATTCTTGGGCATCGAGAGCGCCTACCTGATGGGAGTCTCTGGAGGAGGCGCGCTGGCTCTCGATTTTACGCTTGAGCATCCTGAGATGGTCGATGCGCTAATCCCGGTCACCGCAGGCGTCAGCGGATTTCGCCCCTCAGAAGAAGTGATGAAACAGCATCCAGATGTGGTGCGTCTGTATACGAGCCTGAATGAAGCCTTTGAGAAGCACGACATTGCGCGAGCAGTTGAGATCTCGCTCGAATTATGGACGGATGGGCCGGGTCGGCTCCCGGAGCAGGCGGCTCCCGAGGTTCGCGAGCGGGTACGCAAGATGACGACGCGCAACTGGGAGCGCCCAGACGATGAAGCGCAGGCTGAGACGCAGCCAGTACCATTAGAGCCGCCTGCCGTTGGACGTCTGGCGAAGATTGGAGTGCCTGCGCTCGTCATTTTAGGAGAGTGGGACGGGCCAAATCCGCTGGAGCACCTGGCAGCAGAGATCCCGGGAGCGAAAAAGGTGGTCATGGCAGAGACAGCGCATCATCCTTTTCTGGAGAAGCCAGCCGAGTTCAACCAGATCGTGTTGGATTTTCTTGGATCGTTAACATCGTAGCAGACAAGAAAGGCTCTGCGATGGTATACGGGAGAACATGAGTAGAACGTTCAAAACGGTGGGCTATGCCCAGACGCTCGATCTAACGGTGCGGTTGGGCGACTGCCTGTCGGCGTCCTACAAGCTATGCCAGAAATTTTCCACTATTATACCTTCTTCTGCCGAGGTATAGAAAAGCCCCTCAGCCGACGGCTGCATTGGTCAGCGTGTTCGACATTGAAGCCACCACACCAATAGACAGTAGTACAATAGAAATGCTGGATGCTAATTCAAGGCCATATAGAATAGCCTGGTCGATTTTTTTATGCTGGGGAAAGGCATAGCCTTGCACCTCCTAACAAAATGAAATTGTAAAAAGGGCAAAGTTGGGACGTAATTTTGGTCAGAGAAGCGCCAGTATAGCTGGCATCTCTCTGTTGCATTCAAGAAGCTAATGTCTCCCTGTTCCCCGTTCTTCAAGCAGAAAGGGTGACTGCATGCCAGATAACAAAATAGGTTATGAGGCAAGGAAGCGCAACAAGGGCCAACAGACACATACCCAGGTCCAGACACTCCCTGCTCTCCAGCCGCTTATCAGGCAGCCGGGAGAGGGGATCAGCATCGCGGGCTCTCCCGAGGACCCGACTGCAATTACCCTGACCGGGAAGGAGACAGGGGGAGCCTTCTTCCTGATCGATGCCTACTCTTCGGTTCCCAATGTCGGGCCACCGCTACATGTCCATACGCGTGAGGATGAGACGTGGTATATCCTCGAAGGCGACTACGAGTTTCGCATTGGCGATAATCTCGTCTCCGCCAGTCCAGGGATGACCATCTTCGGGCCACGCAACATCCCCCACACCTTTCACACCACAGGATCTGGGCATTGGCATGTCCTGATCATGGTCACTCCAGCCGGGCTGGAAGACTTTTTTATCACCATGGGGCAACGCATTCGTCAGAATGAACTGACGCCAGAGGGCCTGAAGAAGCTCGCCCGCCAATATGGCATCAGTTTTTTGGATTAACAGGAGGTGTGAGATGGCCCCTGGTTGCCGCAGGCAACCAGGGGCCATCTCACACCTCCTACCTTACCCTTAAAGGACCACGCGCGTAGCCTTGATCACGCCAAGCTTGCTGCGTTTGCCCTCAACTATCATCGTGCCACCCTCCTGAATATCCGCGACGGCAGAGCTGAGGATATGCTGGCCGTTCTGGTCGAAGACCTCGGTATTGTTACCAATAATGACCGCGGTAGGCTTCTGCTCGCTGGTCAAGGTGTTTAGCGTTGTACCCGCCACGATATAGGTACCGGGTTTCTCCGGGTGTTGCGCCTTCCCTATCACAGTCACCTTGCGCCCATTCTCGAAGAGCGAAGTAACAAGACTCGGCAGTTCAGCACGAATCTCTTCCTGGCGCTTCTCTTTCTCCACATCTACAGAATGCTCTGGCTGCGAAATGGCTCGCTCGGTTGCCTCTTGCAGTTCAGTCTGTGCGGGATCATCTTTCTTCTTATCACCAATGTTACTGGCCTTATGTTCCTCTTCTTGCTCCAGATCCAGCTTCTTGTGTCGCCGGGGATGCTGGAACAATTCCTCATTGTAGGTACAGGGGAAGGCCATAGGAAGCGCCTTGTGGAGCGCGTCAAAACGATAGGAGACCATCACCTGGCTGGAGTCTTCCACTTGGCCAATGAGCTCGTAATCTTCCTTGCTTACGTAGTCTTTGAGCTTGACCGCGCTTCCATCCAGTTCCATAGGCACGGAGGCTGGAACCTTGATCTCCAGGTGTGAGCCATGGAAGTATTGACTCGTTGTGTTATGGGGCTTATGGCGCAGTAACAGCGAACCTACCTGCTGCATGGTTGAGACAGGATCGCCACCCACGATGATACAGACATCAAGCACACCATCGTCAATATAAGCTTCAGGTGTGGTCTCCAGCACCATGGCATAGCGGCGGGTGTTACCGATAATGACCTGGAGCGCCTCGCCCTGCCAGATCATATCGCTCTCCCCACTCTCACCAACGCCACGAATCTCAATGGGAAAGGTCTGATGGTCAGGCAACTTCTGCGCGACTGTCAGACCAACGGCAAGCGGACCGAGTCGATACTTCAGCGGCTTGGGGGCGTGACGCATGACCTCGGCATCAAAACCCAAACCCGCCATGAGCAAGAAATGGTTGCGCACACGTGAACCAACCTGCTTGCGCGCGCGCTTCTTCGCTTTCTTCCCGTTCTGTGGCGTTCGTTGAGACTCTATATTCTCCGGGAAAGAGACTGAAGAAACTTCCACACGGCCCACATCGACACGGCGAACCTCGCTATTCACCAATGCCAGGGCAGCCTTGACAGGTTCAGTTGGCACACCAATATCACCAGCCCACAGGTTTGCTGTACCGCCTGGAATGACGCCCACCACGCTCTTGCCAGGCTTCTTCGCGCGCATGATACCATTTACCACCTGGTTGACTGTTCCATCACCACCGTAGCCAATTACGAGATCGTGGCCATCCTCACTGGCCTCACGCGCCATCTCAATCGACTGGCCGCCGTACTGCTTCAGGGCCACCTCGGTCTCCCAGCCAGCCGCAGAGAGCACTGAGACGACATCAGGAATCTTGGTAACATTCTGCCCTGCCCGGGGATTGATCGCCAATAATGCTTTTTCGCTTTGCATAATACCAATCCTCTTTTTTACAAGTATGTGATGTTTTTTAAACCGTTCTTCAACATATTTTCCACTTTGTATTCACTCTATTCTATTTACGTGAGCAGACCGAGACTGGATGCAGCCATGCGATACTTCACGTCCTATGGCTGCGAAAAAGCTCCCTATATTTCGCGGGGGCGATACCAACGACCTGCCTGAACTGCCTTGAAAATGCGCTGTGATCGGTATAACCACAGGCGTGGGCAATGGTCGTGATGGAGGCATCGCCTTCCAGCAGGCGTGTTGCCGCTTCGAGACGCGTTTTAATAATAAATTGCTTGGGGGTTAGTTCAAAAATACGCTGCATGTGTCGCTCAAGTTGCGATACAGAGAGGTGTGAGATCGCAGCCAGGTCCTCGAGCCTGAGCGGCTGAGCATAGAAGCGCTGGATATGAGCTACGACATCGGAGAGGCGTTGATAGACAGGGTGAGATTCATCGGGCATATGCAGGTCGCGCGAAATACCGGCCAGCCCAGCGACCTGAGAGTTCTGGTCGAGCAAGGGAATCTTATGTGTCAGACACCAGCCACGGGCACCATCGTTATACAGGTGAAGCTCAAGGCGATTCGAGATCGCTCGTCCCTGCCTGATTATTTCGAGGTCCTGAGCCAGGTAGATCGCCCCCAGTTCGGCGGGGAAGACCTCCAGGGATGAACAGCCTAAAAGCTCACTCTTCTGCTTATACCCACAGCGCCGCCTCAATGTATCATTGACCACCAGGTATCTACCATGCAGGTCTTTGATAAAGAAAACGACATCGGACAATTGATCAAAAAGCACCTCGACGAAAAAGGGGTCAATGAGTGCGTGCGCGAGCTGCTGGCGAGCAGACATTAACCACTCCGCCGACTGCCTTGAGCGCGCCTCTGTTTGGAACGAAGACATTCTCGCACCTCACTTATGCCAAAATCCGCATATATCTTCCCTTAATTGTACAAGAAACTATGCCTTCCTAGCACATAAGATAAAGGCATACAAGAATTTTAAGCTCCGACTTGTATGAGACAAAGAGAAGGTGGTAAAGACATGCGCTATGTCGATGTGATTGACTCACACACTGCGGGTGAGCCAACACGCGTCGTGCTTGAGGGTGGACCGGACCTGGGAATGGGGACGAGCCTCTCTGAGAGATTACGTATCTTTCGCGAGCAGTTTGACTGGTTCCGCAGCGCCGTTATCAATGAGCCACGCGGCTCAGATGTTTTGGTGGGAGCACTCCTCTGTCAGCCAGTCGATCCGCGCTGTAGCGCTGGCGTCATTTATTTCAATAACGTTTCTTACCTGGGCATGTGCGGACATGGAACCATTGGCCTGGTCGCAACCCTGGCGCACCTGGGACGTATTCAGCCCGGGCGGCACTTGATCGAAACCCCGGTTGGAATCGTCACAACTGAGTTGCATGAGAATGGACGCGTTACCGTTCACAACGTGCCCAGCTATCGCTATGCCAGCCAGGTCACCATTGACTTAGCGGGCTATGGCCCTCTTAAGGGTGATATCGCCTGGGGTGGCAACTGGTTCTTCCTGGTAGAGGAGCATGGGCAAGAACTCAGTTTTGAGCGTGTCGAGCAACTCACCGCCTTCTGCTGGCGCATTCGCGAGGCTCTGGAAGAGGCTGGGATCACCGGAGCACAGGGCGCACTCATCGATCATATTGAACTCTTTGGTCCGGGTTCCCCCGGCACACAAAGCAAAAACTTCGTGCTCTGCCCGGGCAAAGCCTATGACCGCTCCCCCTGTGGGACTGGGACCAGCGCCAAAGTGGCTTGCCTGGCAGCCGATGGCAAACTGGCTCCTGGAGAGTCCTGGATACATGAGAGCATTATCGGCAGCCGTTTTATAGCCAGCTACCAGGTAGAGAATGGGCGGATCTCCCCCCAGATTACCGGGGAAGCCTTCATCACCCTGCAAGGGAGACTGATCCTTGACGAGCACGATCCTTTTTGGAAGGGGATTCGCTATGGGTAAGACCTTTGATGTGCTCATCGTAGGCGCGGGAATCGTGGGTACGGCATGCGCTCTGGAGCTTGCTAAAGCGGGTTGCAGCGTAGGCATCCTCGAAGGCGATACGGTGGGTAGCGGCGCGACGGCGGCAGGCATGGGCCATATCGTTGTCATGGATGACAGTCCCGCCCAGCTTACGCTCACGCGCCATTCGCAATTGCTCTGGGACGAGCTGGTCCAGGAGGCGCCCGACCAGCACGAGTACACACGCTGTGGCACAATCTGGGTAGCCTCCAATGCTGAGGAGATGCAGGAGGTAGAGCGCAAGCACAGCCTATATGCGGCACATACGATTCCCAGCTCTATTCTCGACGCGACACAGCTCTATGAACTGGAGCCACGTCTACGCCCGGGTCTGGCGGGAGGGCTCCTGGTCCCCGGCGATAGCGTCGTCTATCCCCCGCGTAGCGCGAACTGGCTGCTCCAGCAAGCACAGAAACATGGCGCCAGGCTACTCTATGGGCAGGTAACCCATGTCCTGAATGATGGCGTCCGTCTGGAGGATGGTCAGGTGATCAGTGGCTCAAAGGTCGTTCTCGCTAATGGCGTCCGAGCGGCCGCACTCGTACCAGGACTCCCCATCGAGCCGAAGAAAGGCCATCTCCTGATCACAGACCGCTATCCAGGTTTTCTACGCCACCAACTGGTAGAGCTAGGCTACGTCAAAAACGCCCATGCAGCCAGCGGCGACACTGTCTCTTTCAACGTCCAGCCACGCGCAACTGGGCAGATCCTCATCGGCTCCTCGCGCCAGCCAGGCGTCGCCTCCCGCGAGATAGAGCAGTCCATCCTGGCAAAGGTGCTCGCCGGAGCGCTTGAGTACCTGCCAGACTTAGGGAACTGCGCCTGCATTCGCGCCTGGACCGGGCTGCGTGCAGCCACACCCGATGGGCTCCCTCTCATTGGCCCCTATCCAGAGCGCGAAAATATCTGGCTGGCGACCGGGCATGAGGGGCTGGGCATCACCACCTCTCTAAGCACGGCACACCTGCTCGCGTCTCAGATGCTTGGTCGACCCTCAGCTATTCCCTGGGGACCTTATCTCCCAACCCGCAAGCTGGAGGAGGCGACACATGACTGATACACAACTCATGCATCATCACGTCCAGCTTACAATCAATGGACAGGCCATTCGCGTTCCCGTGGGTAGTACGGTGGCTGCGGCCATCGCCCGGCTCCCCGTGGAGGCCTATCGCCATTCGGTACAGGGAGAAGCTCGCGCTCCTCTTTGTGGCATGGGCATCTGCTACGAGTGCCGGGTCACAATCAACCAGCGAGAGCACACCCTGAGTTGTCAGACACTTTGCGAGGAAGGAATGGTGGTGACGACAACATGAAACACACCTCTTTTGATGTCCTGGTCATTGGCGCGGGTCCAGCAGGACTGGCCGCAGCCAGTAGCGCCTCCCGAGGTGGGGCTAGCGTAGCCCTCGTGGACGATAATCCCGCCCCCGGTGGGCAAATCTGGCGCGCAGACCATACAAAGCAGCCAGGGATCCAGGCTCACTCCTGGCTCTTAAAGAGCAAAAATGAGCGCATCACTCACTATATGCGCTCCCGTGTCATCGGGTCCTTTGAGCCTGGAAAACTGCTTGTAGAAACTCCTGATGGCTCGCTGGAGCTGTGCTATAAGCAGCTTATTCTGGCGACGGGGGCGCGCGAGCGCTTTCTCCCTTTCCCTGGTTGGACGCTGCCTGGTATCATGGGAGTTGGTGGTCTCCAGGCCCTAGTCAAGGGAGGTCTTCCAATCGCAGGAAAAAGAGTTGTCATCGCTGGTAGTGGGCCGCTCCTCCTGGCGGTGGCGGTCTACCTCAAGCACCAGGGTGCCCGAGTGAGCCTGATCGCAGAGCAGGCCTCACGGAGCAACCTGGCGCGCTTCGCGCTCCACCTGCCACGCCACACCTCGTACCTCTGGCAAGCTGCTGGCTTTGCTCGCGAGCTGGCAGGAGTGTCATTAAAAACCAGTTGTTGGGTTACGCGAGCCCTGGGCGACCAGCGACTTGAGGCGGTCATTCTCCAGTATGGCAAGCGAAGCCTGGCCCTGGATTGTGACTACCTGGCCTGTGGCTTTGGGCTCGCGCCCAACGTGGAGCTGGCAGCCGCGCTTAACTGTGAGCGTCAGGAAGGGTTAGTCCACGTCAATGAGTGGCAGGAAACGAACCAGCCTGGCATCTACTGCGCGGGCGAGGTTACTGGTATCGGTGGACTGGAGCTCTCTCTGCTTGAGGGGCAGATTGCGGGCCTGGCTGCGACTGAACACTTCGAGGAAGCGCGCCAGCTCTTCACTCGACGCGTACGCGCACGCGCTTTCGCCACCCTGCAAACCAAATATTTCGCGCTCCGGCCGGAGCTGCGCACCCTGGCCGATGCCAGAACCATTGTCTGCCGCTGTGAAGACGTTACTTATGGCGAGCTTGAACAACATACAAGCTGGCGTGGTGCCAAGCTACAGACACGCTGTGGGATGGGTCCCTGCCAGGGACGCGTCTGTGGCGCCGCGACCGATTTTCTCTTTGGCTGGACCCAGGATTCCATCCGTCCCCCTCTCGCTTCCACACGCATAGCAAGTCTCGCATCCATGCAAGACACACACTCAAAGGAGATTTCTCGATGAAAGTCAACTGGCAAGGCGTTATTCCGGCTATTACCACAAAATTCAATAGAGATGATACAATTGACTATACGTTCTTTGCCAACCATTGTCGTTGGCTGGTCGATGCGGGATGTATAGGGCTTGTACCACTCGGCTCGCTTGGGGAAGGGGCAACTCTAAGCTTTGAAGAGAAGATTGCCCTGCTCAAAACGGCCCTTGAGGCAGTCGGAGACCGTGTCCCGGTTATTCCTGGTATCGCGTCGCTCTCGACTACGGAGGCGGTGCGGCTGGCACAAGCCGCGGAACGCATAGGTTGCAGTGGTCTCATGGTCCTCCCACCCTATGTCTACTCGACAGACTGGCGCGAGATGAAGGCACACGTCGACGCGGTTTTACGCGCGACCTCGCTGCCAGCTATGCTCTATAACAATCCACTGGCCTATAAGACCGACTTTCTGCCCGAACAGATTGCGGAACTGGCGCGTGAACATAGCCACCTGCAGGCTGTCAAAGAATCCAGCGCCGATGTGCGACGCATCGCGGCCATTCGCGCCCTGATTGGCGAGCGTCTAGAGCTGCTTGTGGGCGTTGATGATTGCCTTGTCGAGGCAGTGCAAGCAGGCGCCATGGGCTGGATCGCTGGCCTGGTCAATGCCTTCCCCCACGAATCGGTCGCGCTCTTCCAGCTTGCACAGCAGGCCCGCCTGGGACAGGGAGACCACGCGCAGCTCGAAGCGCTCTATAACTGGTTCCTGCCGCTGCTACGCCTGGACACGGTTCCCAAGTTTGTCCAGCTTATTAAACTGGCCCAGGAGATGGTCGGCATGGGCAGCGCCCAGGTGCGAGGACCACGCCTCGAACTGGAAGGAGAGGAGCTTGCCAGCGCCAGGCAGATCATCGAGGAGGCTCTGAAGCACAGGCCAGTCCTAAATTAAGCAATGCCAAAAAAGCGAGTGAGCGATGTAGAACTGGCTTCGCTCACTCGCATAGATTACGAGAAGCCACAAGGAGGCGAGACGATGAGTAGCACCCAACCAGTCTTTATCGCAGGGCAATGGCGCGAGGCGCGCAACCCGGTAGGAAACTTTCAGGCAGTTGATCCAAGCACGGGGCAGGCCCTGGAAGGCAGCTACCCCATCTCTGGCAAAGAGGATGTCTATGAGGCAATCATGGCCGCGCACCAGGCGGCAGAGGTGCTCTCATCGACCTCGCCTGAGCAGATCGCAGCCTTTCTCGAACAGTTCGCGGAGCTGATTGAAGTCAACCGCGTGGCCCTGGTCGAGAGCGCTCATCGTGAGACCGGTCTACCGAAAGAGCCACGCCTGAACTCAAACGAGCTACCCCGCACCTCTAACCAGCTCCGCCTGGGGGCGCAGGCCGCTCGCGAAGGGTCCTGGACCAATCCCGTCATCGATACCAAACGTAACATTCGTTCATATCATGCCCCCCTAGGAGCGCCAGTCGTCGTCTTTGGCCCCAATAACTTCCCCTTCGCCTTCAATGCCGTGGCCGGAGGCGACTTTACCGCAGCGCTCGTGGCGCGTAATCCCGTCATCGCCAAGGCCAATCCTGGCCATCCAGGAACGACACGTCTGCTAGCGGAACTGGCCTCGCAGGCGCTACAAAGCGTTGGCCTGCCAGCAGGCACATTTCAATTGCTCTATCATTTCCCCAACGAGCTCGCATTGGAGCTTGTCTCCCATCCCCTGATTGGTGCCACGGGCTTCACGGGGTCACGCCCCGCGGGACTGGCTTTGAAAGCGGCTGCGGACCGCGCAGGCAAGCCCATTTATCTCGAACTCTCAAGCGTCAATCCAATCTTTATCCTTCCGGGAGCGCTTGAAGAGCGCCTGGAGACTCTGGCAAACGAATTCGCCACCTCATGCCTGATGGGTACGGGCCAGTTCTGTACCAATCCCGGACTCGTGGTCCTCCCTGATGGACCCCAGAGCGAGACGTTTGTCCAGCGCGTGGCCGCACTCTTTCAGGAGAAAGCTCCAGGCGTCCTGCTCAACGAGCGCACCTCTAGTGGGCTACAGGAAAGTCTCAAGGCACTTACCGCGCATGGTGCCGAACTACTCACAGGTGGAGCGCCTGTAGAGGGGCAGGGCTTCCGCTTCAACAATACCCTGCTTCGCGTCTCCGGAGAACAGTTCCTGCGCGAGAGCGAGGCCTTGCAAACCGAAGCCTTTGGCCCCGTCAGCCTCTTTGTTGTCGTCGAGAATGAGCAGCAAATGGTGGAGATTGCGCGTCACCTGGAGGGCAACCTGACCGGCGCCATCTACAGTCACACCGGAAGCGTCGACGAGACCCTGTACCAGAGCCTGGAACCGGTCCTGCGTCAGCGCGTGGGACGCCTGCTCAATGACAAAATGCCTACGGGCGTCGAGGTCAGCCCGGCTATGCAGCATGGCGGACCCTTCCCCTCCACGGGGCACGCGGGCTTTACCTCCGTCGGCATCCCAGCCTCTATCAGTCGCTTCACAGTCTTGCAAAGCTATGACAATGTCCGCCCCTCGCGCCTGCCGCGTGAACTCCAGGATGAGAATCCCACCCATGCCTGGCGTGTCATCGACGGCGCATGGACACGCGACGCAATAGCAGCGCCGCAGCACGCCTAGCATCGCGCCTGCTCATAAGCCAGAATAAGAGGAAGGTGATGTGATACGCCCTGGCGGCCTGCGGCTGCCAGGGCGTATCACATCACCTTCCTCTTATCCCTTACTCCTATGGGCTTGACGATTACCTGGACAGAATGTATATTCTGTTTATCGAACGATAATTCTGTAAGGTGATAGCAACAAGACGAGAAGGAGAGCACAGGAGAGCCTATGAGCAGGATCGACATCCGCTCCATCCGGCGCAGGCAAATCATTCAAGCCGCTGAAGAACTCGCAGCGCAGCGAGGATGGGCCGAGACAACTATCGCCGATATATGCAAAAAGGCTGATATATCGGTTGGCGGCCTGACACATCACTTCAAAGATAAAGACGAGATCTTATTTGCCGTTCTGGAAGATGTCATTCAGCGTCTGCATGCGCGCTTTCAAGAAACACAGACGGAAGAGGGAACACCGCGCTCTCTGAATCGTTTCTTTCAAGCTCTTTGCCAATCAGTTGATGCTGACCGCTCACTCTACCTGCTGTTACTCCATTTTGCCTCTTCTTCCATCCATCGACCCGACATTGGCGAGCGTCTACGAGATTTTTTTGCCTCTTTACGCCAGCGCGACAGAGATCGTTGCCAGGAAGAGGCCCATCAGGAAGAGGTGCAACTCCAAGGTTCCCAGGCAACGGCGGATCTGCTGCATTGTCTGGGCCTGGGCCTCATCTTTGGCTATGTCTTCCTTGAGGTGAAGACACCGCCTGAGCAGATGGAGGCAGAGGTTCGCAAAGTCCTGCAAACCTACGTGCCGGACCATCCTCACGCGCAGGAATAGCCCTGAGATGCCTGACAGAAGCTAGCGTTTCTACGCGCATACCAATCCAGAGCATGCTCTGAACAGGCCATTATGTGTAAACATCTTGCCGTTACCAGAGCCTGCGAACTTTTTTCATCTCTACAGCCATCACTGTTTCAATAATGTGCCTCGCGGCCATTATGAAAGGAGATCACGAGGTATGTCATACCTCTCGAGGCTCAGCCTCGCTAATAGAAGTGCGGTCGCGCTGTTGACCATCGCGATCCTCCTGGTGGGGGGTTACATTATTCCATCCCTTAAACAGGAACTCTTCCCTTCCATTACTTTCCCGGCACTCACGGTTATCGCGCCCTATCCAGGGGCATCGCCCTCCGTCGTCGAGCATGATGTCACCAATCTCCTGGAACAAAATATTCAGGGCATCAAGGGTGTAAAAACAGTCACATCCTACTCTAATCAGGGAACTGCGATCCTTGTCGTTTCCTTCGACTATGGCACGGACATCGACAGCGCTACCCAGACCGTCACACAGCGCATTAACAAAGTGCAGTCCAGCCTCCCGAGCAATGTGACGCCGCAGGTGCAGAGCTTTAGCTTCACAGACCTCCCTATCATCCAGCTTGCAGTCAGTGCGGATGAGGATCAGCAGGTGCTGGCTGACGCGCTTAAGCATGATGTGGTACCAGATTTGCAGCGCATCGATGGCGTTGGTACCGTCAATGTCACTGGCGTACGCACACAGATCGTAACGATCACAGTTGATCTCCAGAAGTTGAAAGATCATGGTGTGAGCTTTAGCCAGTTGCAGGGCGCCCTGCAGGCCAATAACATCACGCTCCCCGCTGGCTCGACAACCAGTGATGGCAAAACCATTCCCATCACGACTGGACATGTTTTTCTGTGACTTCTGCGTACCCGTTTAGCTCTTTCACCCCATACTGGTCTAGTATTGCTATCTCCTCTTGTGAAAACTTCCATATTCTCTTGTCGATCACATCCCCTAATCGCGGTCTGCTGGCTACCCCCAAAGCAAAGGCCCTATTCTTGATAGCACCCCATATGCGAGTAGGGAGGCGCTTCGTAAGGTCGTCTGGAGAGTAGACAGTAGTGTATAGCTGTCTGATAAGATCGTCTTCTTCCGTGGTAAACTTGACAGCCCCTCTATTTTTCCTCTCCATTATGTACACATCTTGCCCCCACACTTGCCAGTGGATAGAAAGCAAGTAAAACCGTGGCGACAGGACTTCTAGGTAAATATCACAAGTGGCCTTTATGAATATCTTGTGCTCATCATCCTTGAGTGCGCCTAGTTGGGGGCCTAGCCTCTCCAATAAGGTGAAGTAGTCGTAGCGCCTGCCTTTCCCTTTACCATTCTTCCCTTTGCCATTCGTCTCTTCAGGCTCTTCTAGTAGCCGCTTCTTCTCAGCAGCCAACTCTGCATAGTCAGCGTCTAGCGACTCGATCAAGTCAAGAGTCTTGACTCGTTTAATGCGCCCCTTAAGGTCTGTCATTTGAGCGTCAAGAGCTGCCAGGGTAACAGCGCGTGCTGTAACCTTCTCCTGTTTTTTCTTTGCAAGTTCTTCTTCGTGTTTCTTAAACTCTTGTAGCCTTCCATCCTGAGCTAACTTTTGCTTAAGCAGCTTCAACACTACCCCATCAATCTCAGCACAGCGAATGGACATAAAGGCTTTTTTCTCTCCATACCCCTTGCTATCTACAAGGTCGTAATGCTTTATTCCCTTACGCACAGTACAATACACCTTCACTGTACTATCCCGGTGGTATATGTGCCCCTCCAGTATGCCCCCTTTCGCCTCTATCTTGCCCTCTCGCTGTGCCTGCACCCGTACACGCTCAGGGTTGGGAGTGCCGTCTAGTTTAGTGGCTGAGAGTCTATTGAAGGCATACCAGAATACACGCGACTCCACTATAGCCGGGTGGTTGTCTTTTAACCAGCGACCATTGACGCTATCGTACCACCAGCCTATGTACATAGGGTTGGTCAGAATGGAGATTAGACCAGTATAGGAGAGTCTACCTCCCTTCTCTGTGAAGGTTGAAGAATAGAAGTCAGGTGTGCCTTCAGGAAGCGGGGTAAATACGTAACGATCTTTCACCAGTTCGTTGTATACGGCGCGTGGGCTTCCACTCTCGTAGTAGGCTTCAAATAGCTCTTTAATCTTGCTGGCATGAGGCTCTAGGGGTACAGGCTTGCGATAATACTTATTAGGCTTGCCTTCACTATCCAACTTACCCTCTTCCCTCACGAGGCCAAGAGGCAAGCTACCGAGGCCACTATATTGCCCCATAGTGGTCATGTACTCCCTAGCACCTAGCATACGCCCTAAGATCTTTGTAGTCAGCTCATCAGCCGCCCACTCACATTTATCACGAAACTGCTTTTTATCCCACTGGTTAGCAAAGTTGTAAATCTTGCCTGATTGAAAGATCTTCGTTTGTACTTTGTATTTCTGTGCTATCTGGATGTAGTTGTTATACTCAATAGCGCTATCATCCCTGAACATACGATCTTCAGCAAAGGCAAGCACCAGGGCGACACGCTGACCATTTACCCCGTTGGCTATGGCTTCATACAGTGAGGCTAAGCCTTTACGCTTGTCGGCCCCCCACGTCCCACTAATAGACTTGATAGAACCGTCTTCCTGTAGGTTCTCATCAATAAATACTACTTGCTCATCAGGGGTAACACATAGCCCTCTAGCGTGCTCTAGCATATGCTTTGTTTGTATTTCTGTGCTGATGTTACCGTAGTATTCCTCTTTGCTTTGTCTTGCATAGGTAATAATAATCCCCTGTTGGAGGGGGAAATTTAAATGCTCGTCTACATACGCATTAGGGTTAAGCGCTGTCTTTGCTTTCTTCGCGTAGCTTCGTGGCATTGCTCATCTCCTCTAGTTCTTTGGCTTCGTCTTCAGCCTCTAATCTCAAACACACTTGGCATAGGATAACCATTATCCTGTTTAATTTTTCTTCCTGGCTCATGCCTTCCTACCTCCTGTATCTATGTATCAATCCCTCTAATTACTTGGATACATAGAGAAGGGAAGAATATTCCTATTGGAAGGGCAATTCTAGCCTCTCTGGAGAATTTCTAATCTTTGAGAGAGGCTAGAAGCTGGTTAGCCTATGGTTGCTGTTCTTCGTAGGGAACGGCAAATAAGCCAACCAAGAAGCCCACATGGAAGGCAAGTGTAGCGGGGTCGTCTTCCTGTATGTCCCTGACTAATCGCACAAAGTCTATATCGTTAGTCGGTTTATCAGCCTGGAATGCTGGACGCCTAGCACTCTCATAGCCAGCCCTCAAAGCGGGGTGCTCTATATCAAAGGGGAGATGTAAGACGATCATGGCCTATTTGCCCTCCTGTGGGGGTTGCTGGCTAAAGCTACCGTCTTTGTAGCCATAGAGGGTGATACCTATGCTACTGCCCTCTGTACCAACCGTGATATCTGGTATACCGTCGCTATTGGCGTCCCTGGTTTCAAACTGCACGACAGCGTTATCTGTCGCACTCTGGAGTAGAAACACGTGCGCCTTATCAGGGTGGCCCTGTGGAATGTCGTAGACGGTTACGAAGCCCCTATAGACCTCTCCTACAAGGTGATGCTCTCCTAAATCGTAGTGCGATACGTGGGCATCTCCATAGTGCCACTGCGTTTGTAGGCCGTTCCAAAGGGGGATTACGACCATGACCATGAGCCAGATGAGAAGTAATGCGCCTGCCATACCAGCCCCTATGATGAGGAGAGCGTTACTTTGACGGGGGCGTGCCTCTGCTTCTGCCTCTTCAGCCTCATAGATAGGCCGTGTCTTGACTGACTTATGCTTACCCTTGATACCATGGCCCTTTACGCGGGGAACAAGTACGACCTCATCACCCTCATACCAGTTATGGCGAGAGAGGGAGCGGGCTTCTAGCTTCTTGCCTTTGCCCTTGCTGGTCGTTGGCTCTTCTTGCCCTTGAAGATCTCTAACAGGTTTATACATGTGCTGTTATGCCTTTTTCTTGACGGTGGGCGCTCCCTATGCAAGAATAGACATAGAGAGGCCCTAAAGACTGCTTAGCCGTGGTTAAAAGGTTTCTCGACAATGGCCCTCTTGTGTGTATCAGACACAAGGGGGCTTTATTATGCGCTCCTTTCTGGCATACTAAGGCTCTCTGTTAAAGGCCCTCTTTTAACGTGCTACAATGACAACACCTAGTACAATGATAGCCAGTTAACGCACTACCCGTCAAGAGGGCCAATATGCTAGAATGTGAATAACACGACATGTAAAGAGGATTTATCAATGATTAGACTGAGAGTAAAAGAAGAAGCCGTAAAGCAAGGCTTCAAAATGGCGCAGTTAGCCAGAAAAGCAGACATAGACATCAGAACACTACGCCGTATTTATCAAGACCCTACGAAAGAGGTGTCTACGCTTGTTATTGCCAAATTGGCACAAGCGCTTAATGTCCCCTCTACTGATCTCATCGAAGACGTACCAAACACACCAGAGGAGTAGGGCATTGTACGGCTGTCGTTGAATGCCCTACAGTGCTATTTCTTGGCTCTGAGACGCAAATCTGAGGGCTTTACGCTATCACAACCATAGAAGATACCAACCAGATATACAAGCCCCTCTCTAGCCCACTGTAGCGCGTTTCTTTGAGAGGAGGCTGTAAAATAGCGTATATTTGCATTGTTCTATGGTAGAATAGGGTATACGACATTGCTAAGAAGAAAAGCCCTTTGGTAGGGGCAGCTCCTTTTTGTCCTTTGCTACGGCCCCTGGTTCTCTCCTTCTTCCAGGGGCTTCTTTCTGCCTTCTTTCTGCCTTACATATCGCATATACATTGCTATTTGTCGCTGTAGTGCGATTCTAGGCCCCTGTGGTAGCGTGTGTAATAGTCGGCATTACAGCCCCATTGAAAAGGCTCTATTTGGCCTCTCAGGGCCATTAAATGGCATATGTGCGTGATGAGATGCTACGCAACGAAGCATAAAAATATCCCCCGGCATATCACCAGGGGAAAGGCAGAGGAGGGGGGCAAGGGCTAGGCTATGACAGCTTTACGCCCTGGTTGGCAATACTGGTAGCTTCTGCATAGCGTAGGGGCATGTATGGAGACTTCCAACCACCTGCCACCTGTAGGCTTTTCACGTCTGTACCGTTCCTCATGGCGACAGTTGCCCAGTAATGTCTAAGATCATGGGGACTAAGCGTCTCTAGCCCTATGGCCTTACCTAGCTCTCCCACACGCTTATTTATGGCTCTGGTCGTGATAGCCTTCCCCTTGTAGCCACCAAAGAGATAAGGCCCTTGTACATCAGGCAGGTAGGCCATAAGCGCCTTCAGGGTGTCTGGAGTGAGGTTATGTGTCTGTACCATATCTACCTTCTCACGATAGAAGGTAACTGTACCTGCCTGTAGGTCGATATTCTCGACTAACAGCCCTGTAAGCTCTCCACAACGCAAGCCATGATCTAGTAAGAGGCACATCATAGCACGATCACGACGCCCTTGCTTATCGTCTGGTTGGCTCTTTAGCATAGCGGCATGTGCGACACTGACAGAGGTAGCGCTCTCCTTCTTCTCTCCCACTCTGGTTACCTCACGCTTTTTATTGAGGTGTACACCCTCTTTGTGAGAGAAGCCCTTTACCAGCCTGATAGAAGCATAGGCTGTCTGTTCTATTACTCCTGCTTTGTGAGCTAGAGTACAATACGTCTTGACCGTCGCTAGCCTTACATTAATGCTGCCAATAGAATAGCCTTGCTGCTCTTGCCAGTGTACAAACGCCTCTACCAGCCCATGTGTAATACCACTCCACAACGCCCACTCACCAGTAACCAGGAAGGTGTGTATAGGCTGTTCATAATGCGCTACCTCTAAGAATTGAAAGAACAGCTTTAAATCTGCCTTCTGTCGTCTCAAGGTATTCTCTGCTTTGGTAGCGCTATAGTTGGTATGCGCTGTCTTCCCCGCTATCAGGTTGGCTAGCTCTCCTATGCTTTGGGGGCCATTAACCTCTATGATCTCTGCATTGTGTAGTGTGGCTGGTAGCATCTCCATAGGTATCCTTCCCTCTCTGTTTTACGTTCTCAAGTACTGATTTACCTTAATAATCAGTACTTCATAGCAGAGATTATAACACTCTCTTTTAGGAATGACAAGAGTACAACATGATGTTCTACTCTGGCTTTGACATTGCTATACCAATTAAATGATGGGGAACCATATTTGCATGATAGAATAGAGAAAAGAGAGAAGAGAATATAAAGGAGGAAAGATGAACGACATTGATTGGAAAAGAGTAGAGGCGGTCTCCCTCCCGATACCTCAGTATATACTTACAGCGCTCGATCAGTTAAATTCTATTGACTCACAGGCACGAGAAGAAGCCTATTGGCAGATAGATAACGTCGTGGTCATTCAAGGGAATCTCGGAGAAGATGCACCCTTTGCCGCGTCGGAGGTACTACGAAGGTTACGAAATGGGCAGTTGTTTGACAAAGTGTTAACGTATGATCTGCTTTATGAAATTGGAAATGGAGAAGCTTCCTACAAAGAAATGTTCACATTCCCTGATGGGCATACTGAACCCTTGATGCAAGTATGCCGACAGTTCATGGAAGCCGGGCTTGACCTCTATATTTCAGATCTTCTCACCCAAGACCCTGAACTTCGAGAAAGAGCGCTTGACTTGGTCTGTTCCTGTAAACTACGTAAGCAGGAAGCAGAGAGCGCATTGAAGATGGCTTTGGGAAAGGCACCAGATGAGGAAACTCGCAGGGAAATTGACCTCAATGTGCAAGGACGTTCGAAAGAAATCTACGAGCTACGTCTTCACAGGAGAATAACGAAGAGTGCAAAAAACGGTTTTCCCTTTTAGGCAGGGAAAATTACATCTACCATGTTGGCAGAGGGCACCAAGCTTGCATATGCCACAAGTCAGCTTATCTGAAGGAAGGATACCAAATGCAGATAATCAGAGAGATCAAAAACGAACGCAAGATCACACGCGCCCATATGCAAGTGCGTTTACCTCGCTACCTGTATTTAAATGAAGGTGACAAAGGGATAGACCACCACACCAGGAATGTAGACGTGCTGGGACAATGCGAGGTATTGCATGATGATGGAACGAGAGAGAGCCTGGAATATGGCACGATCAAAATAGCTGGCGTCTTTATCAAAGTGGTTGGAACTTATGAGAAGGGCTATATAGGCGTTACTAATCTTGGCAAGTATCGCGTTAATGGCAAGACAATCACATATAAGTAACCTCCCTCGATGCTACAAGCCTACTTATTAAAGAAGCGCTGTGTCAGGGTTGCGATAAACACTACCTCTATCACCAGCCCAATAAACGCCTCTACATCCGAAACCAGGGACGCCATATCACCAGCTTGGAAGGCACTAGGGGGAATGCCCCTTGATAAGCAGGCATTCAGGCTTACCTCTAGCGCTACTTGCCACGCAAGGCCAGGGACAAGGAAGTGGTAGAGTACAGTAAAGAGGCCAATCACAGCCAAGTAAGTCAAGAAGCTGCGATGTATTCTGTATCCATAGCCAGAGAGTAGGAAGAGAAGCAGGGAGTAGAGCCAGGCAAAGAAGCATGATACACGTCGTTCTAAAGTAACCTTCTCCTCATCAGTACTTGGCTGAATCATTCGATACCACAAAACACGCTCCTGTAGCACCTGAGCACGATAAGCAAAACGTGCAGCGTCTTCATCAATACCTTGGTTTTTCAGGGCTACAGCAAGTTGGCGATTAGCCCTTACAGCATCTTTGAACTCTTCTAGCCTCTCGGCTTTGCCCTTTGTCTTGCCTTGTTTATCCTTCTTTTGTCTTGCTTGCCATTCATCACCTAGAAGCTCTATCTGTGACCAATCTGCAATAGTAAGGTTTGTATTTCCCCATTGGGCATCGACCAGGGCAGGCCCTATCTTTTTGCTATCAGCTAGCTTAACCCCCCCAAGAGAAACTCCCTCTAGCTGAGCCAGTCTAAAGTCGGTTCTTGTTAGCTGGGCTTGTGTAAGTTTGGCTCCTTTTAGCTGAGCTTGTATAAGGCTAGCTCCATTCAGCCAGGCTTGTGTAAGATCAGCACTTTCTAGCTGAGCGCCCCTAAGATCTGCTTCCTCTAGCTGAGCAGCTAAAAGGCTAGCTCTATTTAGCTTTGCATCTCTAAGGTTAGCTCCCTTCAGATTGGCTTTTAGGAAGTTGGCTCTATTTAGCTGGGCTTCCATGAGATTAGCACTCTCTAATTGAGCTCCGAAGAGATAAGCCCCGTCTAGATAAGCCTTCATGAGATAAGCACCCTCTAACTGGGTAATGAAGAGACGAGCACCCTCTAGTTTGGCACCCATAAGATAAGCCCCATCCAGTTTTGCTTTCTGAAGGTGAGCGCCTTTTAGCTGAGCGTCTAAGAGGTTAGCGCTCCTAAGGTCTGCACCTTCTAATCTGGCATAACTAAGATCTGCACCTTCTAATCTGGCATAACTAAGATCTGCACCTTCTAACTCGGCATAACTAAGGTCAATACCATGAAGGTTAGCTTTGTGCAAGTTTAAAAACTCACCTTTAGAGGCTTCGATTAACCACTCAATGTCAGCACGAGTTAACATAACGCTTTTAAAAGGGAACATAGGGTTATCCCTATCACACTGAATGATATAGAGGTTTGTAAGTTCCTTCTTGCGCTCTACGTTAATCTCCGGTTCTCTTCTCCAAGGCTGGCCCCGCTCTTCCCAATACTTACGCCAAGCCTCTTCATCACTATCAGGAGGGTGTTGTGTATCAGCCTGAACAGTGCTAGCTTGTATTTGTGGTCGCTTCCGTGTGGGCACTAGGCTACTAAGAACGCTCCTGATGATGTTTAGCTTCATTGCTCTTTTCTCTCCTTATAGAAGTATATTCATCAATATGAACGTTTTCATTGCCCATACGTAAAAGGCTTATTACTGGAGAAGCTTACCTCTACTGGTCACCAAAGAAATACACCCCTCGCCACGAAGGCGAAGGGTGTTTGTAAGGGATAACAAAGACTCTATATAAAACGCTCTCCCTCTCCCTCTCAGCCAGTTAGGCCCGGCGACGAAATTTACAACGTTAAGCGACCCACGGCGCTGAGAATCTCCCTTATCGGCACTGTGAGCCGCACACATAGCTCCTACGCTGCCGATAAGGTGCTCATTTTGAGCGCCACCTATCAAAAAAGACGCTGCCGATAACTTGCATGGTTTATCTGAAAGTAGCTCGATCTTAGCTTAACGTTGTATTTTGCGCTGACGGGCCTAATAGGCCTACTCGAGCTCCGTACATCCCCATACTCCAGAAACCTGAATAGTGACAAGAGTAGGAAGAGAAGGAGGGTCTATGTGGCTGGGGCCATTTTGACCTTGTACTGAAAAGGAGAACTGGCCAGTTTTCGGATCAGGGAACACTTTGAGGCTCGTCAGTGTTTCTGGAGAGGCTCGCACCCAATTCTCTGCAGACAGATCCATGGTAATAGTATTTCCCCCGAGGTCAGTATAGACTCCCGGGCCCTTATAGAATGTCATCATAATGTATATATTCACAAGATTCCCGTTCACGGCGCCGGTGAGCGAAATGCTATAGACTCCTCTCGGCACATTGCCGTTTTTATCAACATCTCCGTTTATACTGCACGTAGTCTGATCAATTTGCATCGTTCCAGTGATATAGCCAGAAAAATCGACCGCTGATTGCAGTGGTAGCTCGGTTGAGACAGAGGTCGTCGTCGGGGATTCGGCCGCTTTTCGGTCGGTGTTCTCACTGCAACTCATGAGTAAAACACTGCTGACCATCAGTAATAGCAACCAATGGCGCAAACGAACATGGGAGTTCATTGCTTCCTCTTTCTGTTGTGTGACCTGCTCCTATATTCCGCCGGGACTGACTATCGCACCAGCGATCACCAGGCGGAAAGCAGCAGACATACCTGGTCATGTACGCGAAGGGGAGACCCTTTTTAGGGCTCTGGTTCACATTCGCTAGAAAAACTCATCAATACACGGGTGCAACTATTCCAGTTGGTGCTCGTAGGGATACGTACTCCTCTCCAAAACAAGCGGCTTTCACATGCTGCTGTTGATAGTGAGACACCTTCCGTACCAACAGTGCATTCACGTCGCATACCTCGAGCTTAGATCCTTTTCTGCCACAAGAAGAGAGTAAATCCATGCCATTCATGCATCAGCACATATAAACCTAAATCCACTGTCTAGCAACTCATTCTTATTTGTGTGGCGGAAAACTGGTCAATATCACTAGCTGACAGAACACAGGTATCTCCCTGCTTCTCTCTAGTGACACACCTGTTTGTACACGTTCTTTTCTCACCATGGTTTCTGCCTCTTCAATATATGACGCGAAAAACGTCATATACGATTCGTCGTATAGGCCTAATAGGCCCTCTCTCACTCCACACAGCCACATACCACCCATAGGAGAGGCAAAGAGCGTACATCTTCGGTTTAGACGGCTTCTTTCTGTCGTATCTCCCGCAGATATTTCTTCGCAGTCCCTAACGATACAGCCGCCTCTACCTGAAGAAGTGAGGCTGTAGGCTTAAGCCCTTTAGCTATCAGGGCGGTATAAGCGTCGTATACCTTCAGGGCTTCAGGGGTTAATGGTGCGCGTCGTTGCTTATCCCCTTGTACCTCACTGCTTTGTACCTTAGCCCCTGGTACAAGATCGTCAAGTCCGCTTGTACCTTGCTCCTTTGACCCTTGTACCTCTGCGTTTGGCCCTTGGTCTTTTTGGCTTGTACCCTGGTCTTTGCTTGTACCTAGCAGGGCTACATCCTTGGCCCCTTCTAACTCCATAGGGTCAAGCTCCTCTACAGCGATTTGTACCGAGCGTGTACCCTGGTTTGGTACAAGCTCCGAGCTCTTCGTTTGTACCTTCTTGTCTTCGACAGCCTTACTTATCGCGTTCTCTACGGCTATGGATATAGCCACCAGGACGACCAATGCACCCCTAATATGGGTCAAGGTTGGAAGGTCTAACCCAAGCCTTTGTACCGACTCGATAGGGGTTATCTTCAACACTTCAGCCATAGACTGAATATCATTGACAGCCCATGCCACGACAGAGAAGAGTATGCAGATAGGGAGATAGGCCAAGGCCGCGCCCCATGATTTGGTATATAGGGCCAAGGCGAACCGCTTCCACTTGACAAGCAACGACCCATCAATAGCTATAGCCTGGGTGGTGGCCCAGATGTACACCATTAGACCATTGCTCATAAGTGTACCCTGTGTGAAGAGGTCTATTGTTCCAAGACAGAAGCCCACAATGAGGAACAGATAGGATAGCTCTACAAGCCTCTCTTCAAACCACTGGATACCCTTTGATAAGTACGACTGATTGACGACCATGTTTTGTTGCTCCCTCTATCTACAGGGCTTATAATAAACGTTGCCCTGTAGCTAACAGTTCAGGGTAGGGCTTAGGGGGTGTTACAGCACCTTCCTAAGCCGTTTCAACATCTTTGGGAAAAATCTGAAAAAATCAAAATCGTCTAAAGTGGCTCTACATCTGGGTTTATCCCACTTTAGGGAGTGGACATACATGAAGGAGAAGAGAGAAAGAGACTAGAGAGACGCTAGACGCTAGACCCTTAGACGCTGTGTGCTGTGAGTGTTCCTCTCCTCTCGCTCCTTCTGATCTCCCCATATAAGCGCTACTTACCCCCTATATATCCGCGCTACCTAAAGGCGCTACTGCGCCAATACAGGGGCGCGATTAACAAGGCTCTAGCGTCGTGTAAATTCCAAAGCTTTGCGCTACTTGACTGGCTCTGTGCTGTATCGCTGTCAGTACAGACGCTACCCTATCGGGCCTATCATTCTTGGCTACTTTGATCGTTACCCCGTCGTATTGATACAGCACTACTTGGAAGTCGCCTCTCTCCCTGGCTAGTTCAAAGCAACTGGCTACTATTGCCAGCTCGTACGAGCCTATAACCCTACATAGATAACTATCGATATCCTCTACACCGTCGTATTCAATAAAACCATAGGCCCCATTGTAGCCCCCGTCGTCTCTGATCTCCTGTTTAGCCAGATTGATAGCCTGTAGTAAATCTGCAATAAGGGGATTATCAGTAAAGCGCTTCTCTTTGAGAAGAACAGGGCGTCCTTTTACCGGCTTAGCGTACCTGTTCTCGCCCTTGCCCTTCAGCGTCTTTCCACCAAACTCCAAGGTTACTTGCCCCTCTACGTTGCTGGCTTTCATACCGTATATCGAGGAACAGACGCCCTGTTTTAATATCGGCTTGGTTATGGCCCTTAGCTCGTCTGATGTTTCCATATAATCTAACAATTCCGACCAGACAGAACCCCTTTGCTGTTGTATCTCCTGTATGCTCTCAATATTCCATAGACGAGCCACGATACTGAGATTACAACAGGCTATATCTAGCTCTACATGGCCCTCTTCTTTGAGGAAGAAGGCCCTGCGTACTTCTTTCTTGATATTCGCTAGCCCTCCACTGCTGTATACCCTGGCCTGTTGTCCTGAAGGATGATAGAAGGGCTTAGGCATATCGCGCACTTCCTGTAGCTCTAGCTGAAGCTTTCGCCTGTCGCTTTCATCCTCATAGGGGAGGTGAGAGGCTACAGACCACGCTTCGTTGTAGTGTTTGTCTGCCAGTCCTTGAAAGAGGGTAAGAGGCAGGTTATTGAGGTCGTTTAGCATTGCCCGGTGTACCTCCCTCATGGCCTCATTCTCGCAGAGGCTAGCTTCTACCAGGGCGTTATTTGCCTCTAGCATACGAGCGTGTACTTCTTTCTGAGAAACACGGTTATAGACTTTTCCGCTCTCCATATCGCGCCTCTTTGGTTCGTTGTCTTCGTCTAGTCGACGCTGTAAAAATTCATCTATACCAGTCTTAAGAATGACACGGCATTTATGGTTGTCTGGTGAGTAACTAGACCAGGCCATGCCTGGTAGCACGTTCCTTCTAAAGTCTTCTAACAGCCGCTCTCCATTAAACTTACGAGGGTGTATTCTTGCGATATCAGCTAGTAGCTTGTGTGGGATAGGTATGTACCTATCAGAGTGATACTGAAGGACGATGTAGCGGAATAAGCGCCTATACGTTGGGTTATCTCTTAGCGGTGGGTAGGTTCGTATAATCTCTTTGTACAGACTATCTCCTACCGTTAATCTCTTTACTCTATGGCTGTCGTCACTCCTCTTGTGTTCTGCCTCTAAATCGCTTATAATTGTACTTATCAACTGAACAAACCTCCCATTCCACTAGCCCACACCTACGCCAATAGGTAAAGGGCTATTTTTCTATCCACACCTTAGGCTCTTTGTGCAATGATCTCCAATACGTCACTACCCTTCACAATGAAGGCGCGACCAGCCTTGCTAGCTGGTATCACGCCAGCCCCTACGCGACGGTGTATGGTATAGCGCGACCTTCCAATGAAGGCCCCTACCTGTGCTAGAGAGTAGTAACGATCTCTATCTATCGCCCTGGTTGTGGTCGTCTTCTCTACTGTCGTTGTCATAAGTTCCCCCGTTTTTTTAACAATGCTACTACAATGTCATTACAATGTACCACCATTGTAGCATGGTAGTACCTACTTCTGTCCACCCTAACGCCTAGGGCGTTAAAAAAACGACTTCCAACGACTTATAAAGCCGCTCCCACATCTACACGCCCTACCCCTAAAAATGCTCTCTATCGGCCTGAAGTGTAGTAAAATAACTACTATGGAAACACGAAGACATAGGGAGCCACAGACCACAATCAAAGTATGGTCTAAGACACACCAAAGACTACGGGTGCTTGCTGCCTTGCTAGGCTTAAGCATGGTAGAGACACTTGATCGTCTGGTAAGTGAAGCTATGAAGGGAAGAGAGGGCATACAGTGACGAAGAAAAGAGAGGCAGTAGAGCGATACTGGACATATAGCGGGGGGCTAGCATACTCACATGATAATGCGTGCTCTGATGTTATTGCAAGGGCCACAGAACAGTATGTACAGAATGGTATCACGACCTACGTAGCCCAAAAGCCAAGCTATTCGACGGCTGATGGCAATGACTATGTAGTGCTCTTTGAGTCGGGGCAAGGTACGAAGCATTATGTGCGTATCGACAGCCTGGAGAGCTATATCAGTTTCATGAGGTCGTATGCTAACTTAACGCATATCTTTGATGCTATCGTTAAGCCTCTTATTGACGAGTGGGAGAAGCTACAATCACGACGTAACGCAACCGTAGGTGGGGGCTATGGTAGAGGCCCGTCTGACATGTACTAACGATAACAACACACCAGGGGCTTCATTAGTGGGTTGCTGATAGCAGGAAGCCAACAATAAAGGCCCATAAACCCCCTACTAATACTATGTATCACTACGATAGGGGGGAATAAGGGGCCTATAAAGTGGGCAAAAAGAGAGGGCGTACACACTGCATACGCCCTGGTCGTGCCCTACGCTCGTCCCCCGGCTTACTACACCGCTATGCGCTCTAGGAGCGTGATAAGGCGCTCTAGCTTCTCTCCAGTGAAGTCACCATAAATAACATCCCGTGACAGCGGGCAACACCTTTACGTCGCTAGACGACCTGAAAAACCTGGTTGTGGGTAGCCAGTCGGCCTCTACAGGCTCCGGCTTCCCTGGCACTAGCGCCGGCGCGGGCTTCCCCGGTGCGAACACGACACAGACTTTCGCGCCCGCAAAACCAGTCAAGTTACAAGATGTCGCGACGGTGAAGGAGGATCTCTCGCCTTCGACCTCGCTTACGCGTACCAATGGGCAGCCCAGCCTGGGCATCTCACTGGTCAAGACCACGAGCGGCAATACAGTCTCGATTTCACAGGCCGTCAATCAGGACATCACCGCACTCCAGAACAAACTGGGGCATGGTGCGAAGATCTCGGTCATCTCTGACCAGGCTCCCACTATCACCCAGTCGGTCAATGATCTGACGAGAGAGGGCCTGATCGGCGCCTTCTTCGCCATCGTGGTGATCCTACTCTTCCTCTTCTCATTGCGCTCGACGCTGGTGACCGCGGTCTCCATTCCGCTCTCCATCGTTATCGCTTTGATCGGCCTCTACATCGGCAACTTTACCCTCAATATCCTGACTCTCGGTGGTCTAACCATCGCTGTGGGCCGCGTCGTGGATGACTCGATTGTCGTTCTGGAGAACATTTATCGTCACCTGCAAGAGGGTGAGGAGAAGAAAAGCGCCGTCCTCAATGGTGTGCGCGAGGTCGCGGGCGCGGTCACAGCCTCGACCTTGACGACCGTGGCGGTCTTCCTCCCCATTGCCTTTACAGGGCAACTGGTCGGCGAGCTCTTCCGCTCCTTCTCGGTGGCAGTAACTGTCGCCCTGCTGGCTTCCCTCTTCGTGGCCCTGACCATTATTCCAGTGCTGGCCTACTGGTTCCTCAAGGCTCCTAAAGCCGAGGTACTTGCCAAAAGACAGGAGGCAAAGAAGCATTCTGGCTCCTGGCTTGAGCGCGGCTATGTGGCGATTGTACGCTGGGTCACGGGTGCCTGGTGGCAGCGCACAGTCCTGGTTGTGGCCGCCATCGCACTCCTGGTCGTCTCATTCGCCTTTGCTGGCGGCTTGAAAACGAACCTCTTCGGTTCTTCTAACCAGGGTACCTATAGCGTCAGCCTGACGCTTCCATCTGCGACCAGCCTGGATAAGAGCGACGAGGTCGCCAAGCAGATCGAGCAATCCATCTCCGATCTCTCTGACATCAAAACCTACCAGGTAACCGTTGGCTCCGCGGGTAGCTTCTCATCGCTCTCTGGTGGTGGCGGCTCTAACGCCATTAGCTTCACCATAGTAACCAAAGACAGTGTTGATCAGACGGCCTTTGAGAAAAATCTTCGTGATCGCCTGGAGACGGATAAAAGCCTGGGGACACTGACGGTCTCCGCTGGTAACTCGGGTCCATCGAACTCCAATATTGCCATCAACATCCAGGCCAATGATGATCAGACGCTCAATGATACAACCAAGCAGGTACAGGACAGCATCTCAAACATCTCTGGCCTGGCCGATATCACCAGCAGCCTGACCTCAGCCTCTCCACAGTACAATATTGTGGTCGATTCGACTAAGGCTGGGCAGATCGGCATGACCCCCATACAGGTCGCACAGAACATCCGCCAGGTCTACTCCGGCTCGACGGTGACGCATATCACCGTGAATGGCAGCCAGCAGGATGTCGATCTCTTCGTGGGTAATCCAGCCTCGAATATCGACGCGATCAAAGCACTAAGCATTCCCACGACAACTGGCAGTGTCAAGATTGGGGATATCGCGACGGTGACCCAGGTCAATGGGCCAACACAGATCACGCATATCGACGGCAACCGCACAGCCACGGTCAACGCGACTGTGACCGATAGCAATGTCGGCGCGGTCAGCACCAACGTGCAGCAGGCCCTGAACAAGCTGAGCCTGCCTTCTGGCGCCAAGGTCTCCCTGGGTGGTATCAGCTCCGACCAGGCTGATACATTCCGTCAGTTGGGGCTCGCGGTACTCGTTGCGATCATGCTGGTCTATATCATCATGGTTGTGACCTTCCGCAGCCTCTTGCAGCCCGTCATTCTACTGATCTCGATTCCTTTCGCCGCGACGGGTTCGCTGATCCTGCTGCTGGCGACCGACACCCCGCTGGGTGCCGCGGCACTCATCGGCTTCCTGATGCTGGTCGGTATCGTAGTCACTAACGCCATCGTCTTGCTTGACCTGGTACGCCAGTATCGCGAGCAGGGGATGACGGCCCGCGAAGCGATTGTCGAGGGTGGGCGCCATCGCCTGCGCCCCATTCTGATGACGGCTATCGCGACCATCCTGGCTCTGATGCCAATGGTACTGGGTATTGGTGGTGCAGGCTCGGGTGGATTCATCTCTCGCCCGCTGGCCATTGTGGTCATCGGTGGCCTGACGACCTCAACCATCCTGACCCTGATCGTGGTTCCGACGCTCTATGTCATCGCGGAGAGTGCGCGTGGTCGCTCCGGCTCCCCCACGCCTCCCCCAGCCCCGATCATCGACGAAACACCTACTTCACCTGAGGTAGCAGCCATTCGCTAAATGAAACATAAAAGAACCCTCGAAGCAGACCTGCTTCGAGGGCTCTTTTTAAATATCTGACAATACCTGACTAGGCCTTATCGCGACTGTGTACATAGTCGCCCGTCTGGGAGACGATCCGCGCGCCTACCCGTGCCCCCAGGCGCAAGGCATCGGCCAGCGCATAACCACGTAGCCAACCCGAGAGGAAACCGGCATTAAAGCCATCGCCCGCGCCTACCGGGTCAATAACCTCGGACACTGGCGTCGCGGGAACCGTGACACGCGCCTCCCCAGCCCTGGCGCAGGCCCCTTTTTCGGCTTGCTTCAATACGACTACCTGGGCGCGAAAACCTGGCATAGGGGCAAGCACCTCTTCCTCGTTATGCGTTCCCAGGATGGCATGCGCGTCTTCGTGGCCCAGTAGCAGGATATCAGCCTGGGCCATGAGCGGAAGAAGAGCCACACGTGCAGCCTCCACGCTCCATAGGGGTGCGCGATAATTTGGATCAAAGGAGACCAGCGCGCCCGCCTCATGTGCCAGTTCAATGGCGCGTGCCACGCTCGCCGCGCACGTCTCGCTCAGCGCGGGAGTGATACCTGTCATATGCACGATGTGCGCCCCCGCGAACATCTCCGACTTCAGGTGCTCGGGGCTGAGCCTGCTAGCAGCGGAGGCACGTCGATAATACTGCACACGCCTGGCCCCATCTGGCAGCCACTCGCGGAAGAAGACGCCTGTCTGGGCGTCCGAATCAGTCAAGAGATACGTGGTATCCACGCCCTCCTGCGCCAGCGTGGTTCGAATGCGCTGGCCAAGCGAATCATTGCCCACCTGGCTCACAAAACGCACATGATGTCCCAACTGACTCAAACCAATGGCTGTATTCGATTCAGCCCCCGCGATATCAAGCGTTAACGTGGAGACGCGATCCATTGGGACTGGTTCGGTGGGATAGAGCACGGCCATGCACTCGCCAAGCGTTACCACATCATACATGAGACGCTCCCTTTAACATCAAACAGTGCTCCACCTTAGCGCACCGCCTCAACGGCGGCACGCGCCTGAGCCGTGATATATTCCCAATCGCCGGCCGCAACCGCCTTCGCTGAGACAAGGTTGCCACCCATAGCAACGGCCACAGCTCCTGCATCCAGGTAGGTGCGCGCGTTCTCCGGGCTGACGCCGCCTGTCGGGACGACACGCAACTGCGGCAATGGAGCCAGGATATCCTTAATGTATTGTGGCCCTCCCACACGCGCTGGAAAAATTTTGATAAGATCGGCTCCCGCACGATACGCGTTTAAAGCCTCGGTTGGGGTCAATGCTCCACACAAAATAGGAACTCCAACTGCTTTACAGGCTACAATGACATCAGGTACAACGACAGGAGTAACCACAAATTGAGCACCCGCAGCAATCGCCTCTTCAGCCGCACGCGCCTCCAGCACGGAGCCAACCCCAATACTCATCTGCTCACCCAGAGCCGAGCCCACCTCAGTAATCGCCTGATTGGCACCCTTACCAGTCAACGTAAATTCTATCGCTGTGACGCCACCTGCCAGGAGCGCGCGGGCAATATCTAAGGCATTTTCATAATGCTCCAGGCGCACGATAGCGACCAGGCGACTCCGTAGGATATGTTCAAGAACAGTTGACATACTTCCCCCCTCACAATATCAATGATACATTTAATATGTCGAATGGCCATGCTAGCAGCGTATCATATTTCCTGCTACCCTGCCTACTACGCACTCACAGGCAGGGTGAACCAGAAGGTCGAACCCTCACCTGGCCGGCTTTGCACGCCTGTTGTTCCTCCCAGGCGCTCCATGATAGAGCGACAGATATACAGACCCAGGCCCAGACCAACGCCAGAACCACTGCGCACGTGAATACCCGGCACGCGGTAAAAGCGGTCCCAGAGATGTTCCTGCTGCTCCAGCTGGAGACCCGGTCCCTGATCACGCACAGAGACACGCACATGTGCCCCTTTCAGCGTGACCTCAACCGCGACGGGGTATTCCGCATCGGAATATTTAAGCGCATTGGTGAGATAATTCGTCACCACCTGTCCAACGCGGTCAGGATCGGCCATGATCGAGATATTCTGAGTTGAGGGCATCTTCAATGTCAGCACACGTTGGGGGTGTTGCTCACGTTGTACATCGACACACTCCTGAACGATACGTGTGATGTCGCAGTGCCTGGAATGCAGTTCCAGGCGATCAGAACGCATACGGGATGCGTCCAATAAATCTCCTACCAGACGATTTTGCAGGTCCACCTGTTGCTCCGCCCGCATGAGATTCTTACTTAACGCGCCCAATACCTCATTTTTCTGTAGAGAGACGCCCAGCAGCGGTTGCGTTGTGAACGTGCGCTTCAATTTGCGCTGCGCGATTTGCAGACTGGTCTTGGTAGCAGTTAAAGGCGTACGCAATTCATGGGCAACCACCCCGATAAAGCTATCGAGTTGAGAGAGTAGCTGTTCAATCTTCTGCCGCGCTTCTACCTGTTCAGTTATATCCACGCCAAAGATGATAATGCCATCCAGGATGCCTTGCAGGCTAAACATCGGCTGATAGTAGATATTAAAGTACTGCTTCACACGCCCGCCATCACAACGTAGATCAACAAAGAAAGGGCGCTCCTGAAGGGATAATTCATTCCCAGTCTTCTGAACCCAATCGAGAGCCGGGATAACCTGGTGAATATCATCGTGCGTAATGACCTCACCTACCGATCTCCCAAGAATCATTGAGGCGCACATGCCAAAGCAACGAGAGGCATGGGAATTGATCAACTCAAAACGATATTCAGGCACGCTCACAACCGCAATAGGAGTCGGTGCATGCATGAGGATATGGTAGAGAAAGCCCCTGGTAGATTCAGCGGAAACTTGCGCTCTTGTAGACTGCCGACGGGCATGCTGAGTCTGGCTGGTAAGTAGGCTCAAGCTGATGCCAATAATTGTAAACATAATCGCGCTATAGACATACTCATCATGATCAAAGGTCAATGGCATCAGCGAGGGAACGACTAAGATTGTCAATGCAAGCGTCCCCACCAGGGTAGCAAGCAAGCCGGATAGCGTTCCCCAACCCAATGAGATGAGAACAACGGCCAGGATAATGGGAGCGCTCGCAAAGCGAAACGAAGGCAAAAAACATGTAATCAGGTACACACACCCAACCATCAAGATAGGGAGCAGCACCGCAAGAAGATACCCAACAAAAGGAGATTGTAAGGAAGGAGGAAGCCATTCGGGTGAGAATGAAGAAGACTGGAGAAAATTTTTGAGGCGCACAGTCCAGGGCACACGCTCTTTGGGAGCAGGCGAGGCGGAGCATACCAACAATTTATCGGTTTCAGGTGGTATCTCTTGACGAAAATCTGGCATTCTCTCCTGCTTAATCTGGGTAGACATGGGCGGTTCACTCCCTGGAATAATGAGCTAACACTGAAGCATATATGCGTACTCTCATCAAAAAGATCAGACATACAAGCAAAGGGCTTTTATGCACTCGAATCAACAGAAGGGCAACACACTACTGATGCAAGGTCAACTACTATGTTATAAAGCTTTCTCGACATTTTTTATTCATAGGACAATGATTAAGGTCCTTGCTTAGCCATTTTGGTTACCACCTTCAAAGTACTAAGCTTACTCGTATGTTAGCCAATGTGAGGAACACGCTTTCCAGAGCATATATACACAAAGAGATCAAACTTCCTCCGTGCAGAAAGGGTATATATGCGATTGGAAGAGGCAAGCATTGCCGAGCTACAAGCCGCCATGGACTCCGGGCGCCTCACCGCGCGCCAGTTAACCGAAGACTATATCGAACGCATCCAGCAGTTTGACCAGCAGGGGCCACACCTGCGATCTGTCCTTGAGATCAATCCCGAGGCCCTTGAGATCGCCGATACGCTTGACGAGGAGCGCCGAAACACGGGGCCACGAGGTCCACTCCACGGCATTCCCATCCTGCTCAAAGATAACATCGCTACCGCTGACCAGATGGAGACCACCGCGGGATCCCTGGCGCTGCTTGGATCACGCCCACGTCGCGACGCAACGGTGGCGCGCAAACTCCGCGAAGCGGGAGCCATTCTCCTGGGGAAAACCAACCTCAGCGAATGGGCCAACTTTCGCTCAGACGCCTCCTCCAGTGGTTGGAGTGGCCGAGGAGGTCAGACCCGCAACCCCTATGTGCTCAATCGCACACCCTGTGGCTCCAGTTCCGGCTCAGGCACGGCCATCGCTGCAAACCTGGCCACCGCAGCTCTGGGAACTGAGACCGATGGTTCTATCCTCTGTCCCTCAGCCGTCTCCTGTCTTGTCGGCATCAAACCAACGGTCGGTCTGACCAGCCGCGCGGGTGTGGTACCTATCGCGCATAGCCAGGATACTGTTGGTCCAATGGCGCGCACGGTCGCAGACGCCGCCGCCCTTCTAAGCGCCATTACCGGCCCCGATGAACTCGACCCGACAAGTCACGAGAATCCTCATCCAGAGACAATTGACTACACGAAATTTCTCGATGGCAATGGGTTAAAGGGAGCGCGCATTGGGGTGGCACGCGATGTCTATTTTGGCTATAGCGCCAGGGCGGACGCCATTATTGAAGAGGCTATCGAGCAATTGCGGAGCCTGGGAGCTGAGATTATTGATCCCGCCAATATTCCCACAGCCAAGCAGATGAGCGAGTCCCAAAGCGAGATGATCGTCTTGCTGCATGAGTTTAAGGCCGACCTTAATAGCTACCTGGCAGATCTCGAAAGTAGTCCCGTGCGCAGCTTGGAGGAGATCATCGCCTTTAACAAGGCTCATGCCACCGAGGAATTACCCTATTTTGGACAGGAACTACTCCTGCGCGCCCAGGAGACAGTGGGATTGGATGATTCTACCTACCTGCACGCCCTGGAGGAGAATCGCCGCTTCTCGCGCCAGGAGGGGATTGATGCCATTATGGAGCAGTATAACCTGGACGCCCTGATCATGCCCACAAGCGCCCCCGCCTGGTGCATTGATGTCATCGATGGAGACCATCCACTCGGAGGAAGCTCTCAGCCCGCAGCCCTGGCGGGCTACCCCGCGATCACCGTCCCGGCAGGCTTTGTCTTTGAGCTTCCCGTAGGGCTGACCTTTATGGGCCGCGCTTACAGCGAAGCAACCCTTATCCGCCTCGCCTACGCCTTTGAGCAGGGTACGCATGCCCGTCGCACGCCCAAATATCTAGACACAATCGAAGTCAACTGAGAGCTCCCCGTGCTAAAGCAACGGGGGTTCCAGAGGTTCTGCCCACGCTTCGAACTGACCTCCTTTGGTGAGGAGGCTTGCTCGCTCTTGTGGTGGTTCCCCTGGACTTTCGGGCAGACGCGCTCCGGCTCGGGCCAGGCCCAAGCTTTGGGGCATGGTCTGCCCCTCTTTCGCGCGTTGTGTTGTACGCTCATGTGCTGCCATCAGGCGCGCTTCCGCACCTTCCCAATACCCCTGGTATCGGGCACACGAGGGAGTGGGATCTGCTGGATCAAGGTAGGCGGCAAGAAACGCCGAGTAGAGGTCGCGTTGGACGGGACCAATGCCACAGGAGCACTGATGCCAGCGCTGGGAGAGCGGCTTCTTGACCCGCTTGCCACAGCCATGGCACCATTGGCTCAGCGCCGTTTTGCGTGTGGGAACTTCCACCAGGGTGCCGCCCGTGCTTGCAACGGTGCGTCTCAAGAATTCTACAAACATCCCCGGTGCTCGCAGCCCCACGCTCTTGCCAAACGTTTTTTGCCAGGCCTTGTAGGACACCTTTTCGAGAATGATGGTGTTGCCCAGCGCCACGACCTCATGCACCTTACGGCCATGCAGGCTCTTGCGGTGAGCTGCCAGCGTGCGCTCTTTGGTGGCTTTGCGCCGTCGTGTGGTCTGGTAGCGCTTACTGTGCTTCCATCGCGGCGTCTTTTTGCCCTGCTTTTTGATGCGCCCCTTCTCGTCATAGTGCTCAGGATTACCCGCTCGCCTCTGCCGATCCATCTGCCGCTGCAAGCGACGAATGGCTTTGGCATCAGGAGCCAGCTCAGCACAGAACACGTTCAGGCTCGCCTCCCCTTCCTGGGGAACAATGGCCAGAGTGGAGGGCCCGAGATCGCCTCCAACGATGCCTGTGCCAACCTTGTGCTTCGGTTTGTGGTGGGGCTTGCCTTCCAGCGCCAGTTGGACGAAATACCGATCTCCATGCGCATCGGCTCCGGCGGCTCTGGGGCTGCTGGCGGGGCGTTGGATGAGGCGAGCATACTTGATGCGGTGCTTCAAGCCGTGGGTCACCACCTCATTCTTCCAGTCGATAAGGGCGGGCAACCGGTCTCCGTTCCAGAGCAGATATCCCGCATTCCCGGCTTCGGGCGGTTGCAGGACAAAGCGAAGGCTGGTATCATTGCGCTTGTTCTCGATGCTGGAGAAGCCGCGTCCTCGGCTCTTGAAACGCACGCGTTTTCCTTTGCCCAGACAGATGCGATTGAGGGCACGATAGGCGCGGGTGGCCAGGGTTTGCGCCAGCACCGCCTCGATATGCTCGGCAATCCAGCCCACGCGTAGCCCCTTGACCGCTTCGTGCAGGGCGGCTTCGGTGAAGCCATGCGCGCGGCGCAAGGTGGAGAAGGCGGCCGCTCGTTCGGTCTTGTGCGTGCGAGGAATGGCACGGGCCTCTTGCCAGGCGGGGTCAGCCCACATGCGTCGCAGGCGCTTCTGTCCTTGGGAGAGGATGGCGTTGTAGAGTTGGCGAGCCGCTTCCAGGTGGGCGCACAGGCGTGCGGCTTGTCCTGGATCGACCACCAGAGGCAGTTCGAGCAGAAAGGTGGGGGTCGCGGGTCGCTTCTCCTGCTGTTCTTTCTGCGTGCGCGGTCCCTGGCCTTTCTTCGGCACTTGCGCTCCTCCTTCAAGCTCACACCTGCGACCAATCATTGTGCGTCTATTTTACCAGAAAAACTGGGAGAACGCAAGTTCTAGATGTATGCGTTCTCCCGGTTTTCTTCTCGCACGCGAGGAGGTGGCGATTCATCCCCGGCATCAATGACTGACACTTACACACAAGTTTTGGCGTGCTGAAAAGAAAAGCGTGAAAAAGCCAAGGAGGAAGGCTCATGGAACAAGAACCTTTGCAGCATGCCGACGAATGGGCCGCCCAGACCTTCGGAGCAGCAGAATTGGGGGATCCACGACGCACAGATCGTTTGCTCAAGGTCTCCAGCGCGTTGGCAACAACCCCATCGGGTTCCTTGCCTCATGCGTTGCAGACCTGGGGCGAAACGCAGGGGGCCTATCGCCTGCTGAATCTGGACGCCATCACCTATCAGGATATCCTGGCTCCCCACTGGAGCCAGGTCTACGGCGAGGCAACCCAACACTTTTGCACCCTGCTGCTGGCAGACACGACCGAGTTTGACTTTTCGACCCATCATGCACTCAAAGGACGAGGGCCGATGGGCAACAGCAAAAAAGATATTGGCTTCAGTTTACACACCGTGCTTGCAATGAATCCGCACAACCAGCAGATCTTAGGATGTATGACGCTCTCACCCTTCATTCGTCAGCTTGCTCCCGTTGGGGAAACCAAGGCGGAGCGCAAAAAGAGAGAGCGAGAATCCCACGTCTGGGAAGAGAGCGTGCGGCAGATCGGGCGAGTGCCTGAGCATCATCAATGGGTCTATGTAAGCGATAGCGGCAGCGATGTCTACACGTTTTGGCAGACGTGTGAGGATCTAGAGTATGATTTTGTGTTGCGAGTGGCCCAGGATCGTAACGTGGAGATTTCCCAAGGGGATGCGCAAGCAAGGCTCGACGAAGGGCATCTCAAGGCCCTGGCTCGTGCCCTCCCTGGCGTAGATGCCCATCTGGTGCACATTCCTGCCCAGCATGCTCAGCCCAAGCGAGAAGCACTCTTACAGATGAATTTTCAAAAGGTGCGAGTCCAGCCACCTGTGAACGGAGCCTGTTTGCGCAAAACGGAGATTGTCGCCTGGGTCGTCCGGGTTTGGGAACCGTCCCCACCCGAAGGGCAAGAACCGTTAGAATGGATCGTGTTGACCACGCTGCCGATCACTTGCCCAAGCGAGGCATGGGAGGTGGTGCAATGGTATGGCTGGCGTTGGCTACTGGAGGACTTCCACAAGGCACTCAAAACTGGCTGTCGGATGGAGCAGCACAATCTGCAAAGCATGCAGGCCCAATGGAACCTGTTAGCCATCCTCACTCCCATTGCCTTGCGCCTGTTGCTGATACGACAAGCGGCACAGCAAGCCACCGAGATCCCTGCGGGGAATGTGGTTTCTCAAGAGGCTATCCAGGCCGTGATCTTGTTGGATCACCGTCACCGCAACATTGTGACGGCCGAGCACTTGTGGCGCGCGATTGCCCGTCTGGGAGGTTACCTCGACCGGAAGAGTGATGGACCACCAGGATGGCAGACCTTATGGAAAGGATGGATGCGGGTCATGGACGTCTTGGAGGGCGTTCATCTCGCCGCTCGTCTCCATCCTTCATGATTTGTGTGTAAGTGTCAGGCATCAATGACCGGGGCTTTCTCGCCACTATCTCTGTAAAAAGAGATGTTCTCGGCGTCTGCAACGCTGAGCAGCGTGATGAGATGGGAGTGGAAATGCAGCAGGCATTTCCACTCCCATCTCATAATCTGCAAGCCACATAGTGGCGAGAAGTTCTTTAAGCGCGTACTGTGGGACCCAACGCGACCCGGCTCAACGCCACCAGGCCCCAGGCAATCAGGGCATAGATGAGCATCGCAATCAGCGTTGAGATCTCGAACATGCTTGCCTGGCCAAAGGATGGGTCACTAAAGATGCCTTTGAAAGGTCCCATAAAGACATAGCTTAGATCATACAGCCCCTTGACGAAGCCGTTAGATTCATTGGCGCCCAACAGGCGGAAGATAAAGCGCAAAAGCAGGATAATTTCTAGCACGCTGAGGATAAAGTAGATGGTTGCCGCCACCCAATAGCGCATCTTGGCCCGCTGCACATCAGGATTAACATAGACCTCCTCGCGCCGCTCCACCTGATTGGGTCCGACATAGCGCTCCTGCTGGCTCTGGACATAGCCATCGCCTTCATTTCTTCGGTAGACCCGCTCATTATAAACGGGTTCCGTTGGTTCTTGAGCCTGTTGATAACCTTGCTGCGGATATCGTGGATCCGACCCATAAGGTTGATTACTCATACGATGTCTCCTCCTTGGAACTCAATCAGCCTGCTACCACTCTAAATATCGCGGACAGAACAAAACACAGAAAACCCGTTCCTTAAGATTATTACGAAACGTACCTGCGTTCAGACTCTCAAGCACATCTGCCAGACAGACGAATCTAGCCCTGTCTACTCAGTATAACGCTTCAGCCTGTTATTGCTCACATACCCAAACCTCGGGTACCACCGGAGGACTTTTTTCTCGCCACCTTATCCCTCATTTCCCGACGGTAGACTGCTCCGATTTTCCTATGCAAACGTATGCAAGCATACGTTCACACCGAATTTCGTTGTTCCTGTTTCATCCGCAGGTGCCTCCGGGCCGAAGCCTTTTGGTCTTACCCCGCGTCCGCAGGCAAGTTTGCGTCTTCGTCCGAGCCAGTACCGGAGACGGCTTGATCAATGAGCCCGATCAAGCGAAGGGCTTCCCGTAACACATTCTGACCTGCGTTGTAATCTCGATCCTGCGAAAACTGGTCATATGGGCAAGCAGGATTCTGACACACAAAGATGCGATCCTTGAGCGTCATCACTTCCCACGTCCAACCGCAGCAATGACAGGTCTTACTGGAAGGAAAGAAACGGCCCACCTTGATCACCAGTCCCCCACGTTGCGCCACTTTTGCCTCGAGCAGACGCCTGAGGGTGCCCAGCGAGGCATCGGCCAACGAGCGAGCGAGACGGCGATTCTTGAGAAGTCCCTTGAGGTGGAGATCTTCCACTCCGATGATCCCGTAACTGTCGGCCAGCCTGGTGGTGAGCTTCTGAAGGACATCCTGGCGCAGGCAGGTGATGCGATAATGCAGACGGGCGACCTGTTGGCGCGCTTTCTCCCGATTCTTTGATCCCAGTTTTCGGCGATGCAGCCGTTTGTTGGCCTGACGCAATTTCTTGAGAGCGGTTTTGAGGAAGGCTTGGTTTTCGACTTCCTCTCCTGTACTCAAGGTGGCCAGGCGGTTGAGCCCCACATCAATTCCCACGGCGGCTGGTTTGTTCACTGGGATGGGATCAGGGATCTCGACCTGGATGGAAACAAACCACCAATCCGCTGTTTTGGTGATGCGTGCCCCTTTCACGCGGCCCACAAACCGCAGCTTCTCAGCCAGATTGACCCATCCGAGCTTGGGGATCCACATGCGATGATCCCCCAACGCGAATTGATCGTTGGCAAGGTAAAAGGAGGGTTTGCTTGTTTTCTTGCTCTTGAACGTGGGGCGTTTGGCTTTGCCTTCAAAAAACGCGGTGAAGGCTTTTCCCAGATCGAGAAAGGGCTGATCTGAGGCGTTCTTCGTCACCTCCCATGTCCAGGGAAATTGAGAGCGCCGGATCTCGTTGAATTGCTTCTTGAGTTTCAAGGCAGTGGGTTTTTCTCCGGCCTCATACTGCCGATTCCACTCGGCCAGCGCCCAATTCCACACGAACCGGCTCGTTCCTGCGGCTCTTGCAAAGTAATGGGCTTGCTCAGGTGTGGGATGCAGTCTGATCTTGTGGGTCTTGATCATCCTTGATATCCTTTCCCAGAGCTGCTGCTCGAATCAGGTTTCTGTGCGAACGCAGGCCGGGGAGCTGGGAGCTGAAGACGGTCACAATGGCCATCAAGTCCCGCACCAGTTCTTCTTCGGGGGAGAAGGGTTCGCCGTTCACCACCGTGATCTGGGTTCCATGCCGTTCACAAAACTGCTCAAACCAGTCATAACCAAAGCGCACGAACCGATCCTCATAGCCGATAATGAGCCGAGCTACCTGTCCTAATTCAATGTGCTCGATCACCTGATTGAAGCCTTTGCGTTTGTAGTTGAGTGCAGAGCCAATGTCTTCGATCCACTGGTCCACGTTGATCCCATGTTCCAGGCAGTAGGCGCGCAGAGCTTCTTTTTGGAGAGCCAGGTCTTTTTTCTGTGAGGGGGAAGACACACGAGCATACGCGATCACCAATCCCTGCTCGGAGGAAATCAGCCCACGATACTGCAAGTATTGTTCATGTGTGTAGTAGCGCCGATTTGTCGGACTCCGAAACGCGGGTAAAATCCCCTTGCGATCCCATTTTTGCAAGGTATTGACCGATTTTCCAATCAGTTTTCCAAATTGTTTTGGTGAATATGTATGCTCCATACATACATTCTAACATGATTTCCCTACTTTTTCAATACTGCTGAAGACTCTTTTTGTAAGTAACGTGCAGTTTCAAGCGACCAGTCTAGATTCCCTCGTATCAATGCGCGCAGTGCTGCGGTATAGCGCTGCAATTGCTCCTCAAAGAGGGGGAAATGCGTAATCAGGCGCTGTTCAGCCAGGAGGAAATCCTTCGTCTCTCTCTCTATCATTTCAGATGTTATATTTACGGCATCCTGCAAAGGCAATTGATAGGTATGTTGCAACACGAGCACCAGGTTATTGACATCATGATGCTCTATCTCCTTCCTCAGAGAAACGATATCATTAGCCCAGCACACAATATTGTTTGTCATGCGCAGGATCGTTTGAAAAGCATCACTCAAGCGCAAAGTACTTGGAAAGGAGATACGCTCCACAAAATCAATAAAGTCGATCCCCATGAGCATACCGCTAGAGCTCCGACGATTTTCAATATATGTGTCCACGTCCGGCATGCGCCCCTGCGCTCGATTATCCGCCTCCCAACATGTACCGGCGAAGTAATTGGCAACCAGGTGGCGTTTAAAGCGCGCTTGCCAGGATGTAGTCGCCTCCTGTGCTGTTCGCGACCAGAGATCATGCAGCGCTTCCGTTAATGGTTTCTTAAAATTCGCGGATATGCCGTAAAGAGTGACAATAAACTCATCCATAATAAACTGTATTTGTTTTGGGTGCTGGCTCATCGCCCCTTCACTAAAAAGATCATCCACAAGAAACAACCAGGTGAGCCAATCAGCAAGCAACGAGAGCTCACCCACTGTCGCCGTGGGATAGCAACGCGCGACGAGCCAACCCATCCGTGCTGCTGCGAAATGGCGCGTAGCCTCATCCTTCAGCAGACGGAAATGCTGCACCCAGCCCTGTGTATGGTCCTGGACAATCTGGACATGCGGGCTGACACGCGGCTCAAAGGGACAATAAAGTGGGGGTATATGTATATGTTCCATCAGCTTATATTGCGGCAAGGTATGCTCTTCAATACAGCAGCTTGCCGCATCCTTTATATAGCCTGGGTGGGTATGTCGTACTCAGATTTCCAACAAAAGCTGGGCGGTCACATGGTCAGTGATTAAGATGTTAGCCACACCAGCTCTCAAAGCGGCACGAATGGCGGGAATATAGTCTGGACCGCCGCCAGCGACAAGAATCGACTTCTTGCCGCTGCCCTGTAATACCTCCTTTAAGCGAGGAATCTCAAACCCTGTAAGGTAATAGGGAGGCGAGTCCATAAGCTCATTGATACAGCGTCCCTTGGCATCAAACACCCAGTGGTTAATATCAGCCACTGGATGGAGATTATCCATAGCCTGCATCTGTTCCGGAGAGATAATACCGTGCGTGACAACATCATCATTCGTGTGAGGAGGCCAGACACTCAACATAAAAATCGAGACCTCCTCATACAGCGAATAGGCGTCATCTAGCATAGGATACTGTCGAATCAGGGCCTTAAATCCATCTAAGTTAAAATCAGGTGTGGCATTGGGGAAAAATGCCCCTGCACAAAACCAGGTATGTCTTCCTCCATAAGCAACCGCAATATCATGCGCGATCAAGTTCGCATCGCCATAGGTAGTGTGAGCTTGGACGAAACCAATCGTTGCGACAACATCGAGATTGGGTAATAGCTTCGTTGGTTTAAGGTATCGCTCCACGTTGCGCATAAATGTCTTACCACCACAGATAGCCAGCTTATCTCCATCTTTCAAAAGCTGATCAAGGTAATCAGCCGCCGCGGTTGTAATTTCAATCACAACCTCGTCAAAGGACGACTGGCACTCTTTCAGATGATCAAAGCTGCGACCCGGAACAAGAACCAGGTCTTCCAGTCCCAGTTCTATGCGCACATCACGCGCCAGGTTCCGCAAAAAGCCTGCGCGCAGATCGGGCACAATCGAAATACGCACAATGCCTCGCTCTTTAGCCTTCTGGAGTGCCTTACTTACGGTCTGCCTGGAGCAATACTCCCTCTCAGCGATTACCTCTTGAGAATTTCCCTCTTCATAGTAGAGATATGCAACTCTACGAAGAAAGCGCTCGTCACCGAGTAACTTCACCTCGGAACCGCCTACTTGTGGCCCATCTACTGGCATAGCATCTCAATTCCTTTCCATATGAACCGGGTTTTGATATCTCAGGGCAACATGGCCAGACTATGGGGTGGATATAGCGAAGCATACAAACATCTAGCTTTTATATTACAAGAAGAGCATACTCTATATTCATAGGCAATGCAAGTATTTAACATATGTATTCTCAAAATGTTTTCTTTAGCAATTTTGCATGACAAGGGCACTCTTTTCTACATAAGGCTACATATTGCTACTATGCATCATTATAAAGAACATAGCAACTATCTTTTACAAAAACACAACAGTCGCTCTTTTCCCGAGCAGGCGTAAACAATAGCCTCAAATCGACTACTTCGTTTACAAGTATTTTCTGCACAGGCAATAGCTTACATATGTCTTCGTGAAAACATATATTAAACAGCAAATGCTGATTTCCTGCACCTATAGCAACTGCCTTAAAAAAACCGGTTTAAGACTATCCTCGGAATCATCCTATCATTTGCGCAAATGCTACGAAATTTACAATTTAGCATAAATTGTATTCTAATTAACAATTCTATGTTATACTCTTACTGGGAGAGTTAAAGAAATATCCAGAATGTCATACGTCTACAAGCGCACTTACGCTTGTCAGGTCCATAGTATGATGTGCCCAAAAGTCGCGAGTAGGGGTGAGTTTGAAAGGGGTTATATATGAAGAAGCGCATCATGTTCAAAGTTGAAAAGAATCGCGTTCTTGTCCCGGTTGGGGAACCCTGCCCCTTTGGCTGTCGCTACTGCTATACGCGTGGTGGCGAAGTTGGACTTTCGCGCGTGGATCCAGAGGAAGTTCTTACCCAGTTTGAAGCTTTCGCGCACGAAGCTGCCTTTGATACGATCCAATTTGGCTATGATGGCGACCCTTTCGCACGTCCCGAGCGAGGAATAGCCATGCTAGGGCGACTGGCCACCTACGGTAAACATGTTAATTTCAGCACAAAGGGCGCGATGAACGCCACCACACTAGAGGGATTAGCCGCTATTCAAAGCCAGATGGAAGCGTATGATACAACCTTAAGCGCGCTGGTATCTGTCAGTTGCTGGGACTCTGCCCCGCTTGTCGAGCCTCATACTCCCTCACCTGCCAAGCGAATGCAGACTGTTGCTAGCTTGAAACGCCTTGGCATTCCTGTCTTTATCGCTGTACGCCCTATCCTTCCCCATATTCCAGACCTTGAATACGAGCGCCTGGTAGCCGAGGCTCTGCTAGCAGGCTGTGATGGCTTTGTGCTTGGGCCGCTCTACGTCGATGACCGTGGACAATTCGCGCGTTTCATTCCGCCCGAGGTACTGACACAGGTACCCAGCCGGAGAGCAACCGTCTCCTGGTCCGCGCACGCTCCGGAATGGACCCGTTATGAAGACGAGGCACGCCTCCAAAGGCTGGCAACCTTCATTGAGAAGAAAGAGGGAACGGTGTACACTTCATCGGCTGATGCCATGGCGGGCCTGAGCCAGAGGAGGGCAGTGGCATGATTGAAGTTGAAGTAAAAAGCGCTGTCGCGCCTCAAGCGTGGCCCTTGCTTGAAGCCAGGTTACGCGAGGCCCGCTTCGAGCGGCACATCCACAATGTCGATGTCTACTACGATACACCTGATTGGGACCTGCTCCAGAGGGCGGTTTTCCTGCGAGTACGCAACCAGCAAAAGCTTGAGTTTAAGTTCAATGAACAGGCGGAGAAAGCCCATATTCAGAGTACTGAGCATGCTTTTGCACTCCAACCACAGCCCGATCAAGCGGCAGCGATGAACGAACTCTTTAACCATTTTCTTCCCACCTGGAACCCTATGCCCACCTGGGAGGCCGCCCGGCTGGAAAACAATCTGGTGGAACTGGCACGAATCGAGAATACGCGCCGGCAGTATAGCCTGGACTCGGTCCAACTCTGTGTGGATCATGTCTCGGGCCTGGGCGACTTTCTTGAAGCCGAGATCGAGTGTTCAGAGGAGGCGGATACGCGTCAGGCACGCGCCCAACTCTACACATTTATCGCGGAATTCGCTACTGAACCGCTCCCCATTGGCTACGTTGAACTTTGGTTACGACAACATAATCCCCAGGCCTACAGCAAAGGTGTCTACCAGTTACCCGGCGACTCTGTACCGAGCCAACAAGATAGCTAGACCAGGATATCTACGCGCTTCCGATGTTTAAGGCAGATACATTTCTTAACTGTCTATTTTTCGCCAAAGGAGGACTCAACTCATGCCATCTACCAAGGATACTTATGCGCTTGCATTTCGTCGTTCCATGACCTTCAGCGATATCTACGGCCATAGCACCTATTTTTCTGTGGCTGAAATCTATCCCAATGTGCAAATACTACACACTATCAACGAGACTGCTCAGTCCCCCGCGCTCTATGAACTCTCCATTATCATCGATGGTGAGGCCAGGCTCATCATTGTCCAGCAATCCTGTGTTGAGTTACACAAAATTTCTGCGGTCCCAGCTAGCCTGACGCGTATAAGCGCCTAGGACCTGCGCGCAGATGCTCTTTTACTTATAACGCAGCTCGCCTGCGCGTAGAGGCACGCGCAATTGATTCTCTCGGGGCGCGAGAGGACACATCCAGGCGTCATTGTAAGCGCAGGATGGATTATATGCATAATTAAAGTCGAGCATGATTTGTTGCTGGTGCGTCTTCCCTGGCACAGGCAGCCAGTCGCTCCCTTTGATGGTATCAAAGAGATAGCGTCCACCGCCATACGCCTCTTCAGGGCTGGTCAAGTCTCGGAAGGGAAGAAAAAGGCCGCCACCATAGATATCGAGCCAGTAGATATGCAGCATTACTAGCTCCTGCTCAACGGTGAAACGCACACGCCCTATAGTAAGCATGGTCATTTGCTCAGTACTGCTCATCGTAATGATCTGTCGCTGTGGCTCAACATCAGTCTCAATCGTGACCGCAAAGCGGAGCGCAGGATTGTATGGGAAGTACCGCAAGCCGGAGAAGACACGACGCTGTTCAGCATCAAGCGCCGACTGCGAGTGCTGGGCAAAGAGTGCGTCGCGGCTCTGGCGAAAACGCTGCCACACCATCTCTGCATCCTCTCCAGCCAGTATAGCCTGGTTCCGCTCACGGTACATAGCCTGGACGCGCAAACGATAATCATACAAATCAAGATACATGGATACCCTCTCATTGCTTTATTTTCTCGTGCCTGGCAGGCCTTACTTCTCAGCCTGGACATGCATCTGCTTCAGAGCTTCCAACTCACGCTGACCACGCGCAAGCAAATCTTTTTGCCATTCGTCCTTAAATGGCTTCAGCGTATCTGCCAGCGTTTGGGCAATAGCCAGGTTACGATACCACTTATGATTGGCGGGCACAATATACCAGGGTGCCTGCTTCGTGCTACATTTGCTCAAGGCGTCCTCATACGCCTCCTGGTAATCGCCCCAGAACTGCCGCTCCTTCCAATCATCAACATTAAGCTTCCAGGACTTCTCTGGCTCGTCCTCGCGCGCCTTTAAACGCCTGGCCTGCTCATCTTTGCTGATATGCAAGAAAAACTTGACCACGATAGTACCGCTCTCAGCCAACATTTCTTCAAAGGCATTAATGATATGATAGCGTTTGTGCCAGGTATCTTCTGGCACAAGATTATGTACGCGCACGATCAACACATCCTCGTAGTGTGAGCGATTAAAAACTCCGAAGATGCCCCTGGGTGGTACATGTTGATGGACACGCCAGAGAAAATCATGCTGCAATTCATCCTGGGAAGGAGCTTTAAATGAATGCACCTGGCACCCCTGGGGGTTCAAGGAGCTCAACACATGACGAATGGTGCCGTCCTTACCACTGGTATCCATCCCCTGTAGAATCATCAAAAAGCTATGCTTCTGCGCCGCCGTCATCAGTTCCTGGAGCTCTCCTAGTTCCTGGCTCAGTTTCTGCAACTGCTTCTCGGCTGCATCACGATCAATCTGGCTTGCAATGTGGTCGGGGTCATAGTCCTTGAGTTTGACATGATCGCCTTCTTTGACCTTCCACAAGAGATCCTTACTCATAGCTTTTATCCTTCTTTCTGCTCTAGAGGGTATGCGCATACCAGGCAGCATGATTTCCGTTCTCTATGCCTTGACACGGTCGACCGCAGGGAAACGTTGCGTAGCAGACCATAGGAACACAATACCAAGCATTCTTCTCTCGCAATAGTACAGCATAAGGGAACTCATTATACAATAGAGATAGAGGAAGGAGCGGTGTCAGAGACAAGCACATCACGAGTGGTCACCTATGTATCCAGAGAGAAATGCAAGTCAGGTTGTGCATAAAAGAAGAGACAAACATCGGTTTGATGATGCTTTGTCCCCTCTTCTATACACAACCTGATGTGTTACCGTCACTACGACCATGGCAAGCGACATCGTATACCCAGGCTATTCATGGCTGCATCTCAGGTGCGTGGCCCAGTAGCGCGCGCGTCGCTCCCACTCCAGGCCATTCAGTCCTTCTTGGCTATCTATGCCCCAGCGATAGGCAGCAATTCCTAAAAGCAAGAAAAAGAAGAAGACAAAAGCGGCATCCATAATGTTCTCATCCTTCTGCATGTCTCCATGCGCATATAAGAATTTACCCTTGTCATAAGTGTAATATAGTGGTAGTATCAAGTCAAGGAAACGTTTTTGATATCTACCATCGATAAAAACGATAGGAAACCAACATGGATGTACGCCAACTCACCACATTCCGCATGGTGGCGCATACGCTCAGCTTCAGCCGCACCGCCATCGCTCTTAACTATGTGCAATCAAGTGTCACAACACAGATTCAAGCCCTGGAAGAGGAACTGGGGGTCAAGCTCTTTGATCGTTTGGGGAAACGCGTGGCGCTTACTGAGGCAGGGAAGAAGCTGCTCCTCTATAGTGAAAAAATTCTGGGGTTGGTGGATGAGGCGCGAAGCGCGGTTATGGAGGATGGAGATCCAGTTGGATCCGTGACGATCAGCGCGCCTGAATCGCTCTGCACCTATCGCTTACCCGGAGTGCTTCAGCAGTTTCGTGCCAGGTTTCCTCGTTCGCGCCTGATCTTTCGTCCAACATTGGACCAACGCCAGAGCATTCACGAGGGAAGCATCGATGTTGCCTTTGTCCTCGAGGACCAGGTTCGCTCCAGCGCGCTTGAAAGCGAGCCGCTCGCAGAGGAAGCCCTGCTAATGCTGGTCTCACCCGATCATCCCCTGGCAGCCAAACACTATGTAGAGACCGAGGATATCCGAGGCGAACAATTTCTCCTCACCGAGAAAGGATGCACCTACCGCAATGTCTTTGAGCGCGCACTCCATGCTGCTGGCGTCGATGCCGTGACTGATCTGGAGTTTATCAGCGTCGAGGCTATCAAGCAATGTGCAATGGCGGGCATGGGCATCGCCTTCCTGCCGTCGCTCGTGGTCGAGACAGAAATCGCCCAGGGGAAGCTCGTCGTCCTCCAGTGGGGTAAGCAGCACTTTCAGGTGCTAACACAGATGCTCTGGCATAAAGAGAAATGGCTCTCGCCCGCCATTCAATCCTTCCTCAACGTTGCGCGAGAAGTCCTACAAGAGCCGGTTTCTCCACCTGGTGGTCTCGCCTTCGCGTCAGAAAAAAGGTAAAATACGCTCAAGAAATTTTTAGGCATATTCCCTGGTCTCACTCTATTCCTTTAAATTAGGGATATGCTATACTAGCGTCGCAGGTCCCAAATTGATCGTGATCGTATTGAAGAAAGGCCGATGGCACGCATGACCACAGCCTATAAACCCGGCACGCGTATTGATCATTATAAAATTATTCGCATGCTGGGTCATGGTGGGATGAACCGGGTCTATCTCGCGCGTGATCTCTCCGATCAGCGCGACGTGGTTCTTAAATTTCCTAGCGAAGATCTCATTGGCAATGTCGCGGTCTTTGAACGCTATCGACGCGAGGCAGAGATCGGGAACCGGCTACATCATCCCTCGGTACAGGAACTGCTCAATACAGATGAGAAACGTTCACAAGAGTATCTCGTTGTGGAGTATATCAAAGGGCAGACGCTGCGCTTGCTACTGGAGGATCAAGAGGGCAAACCAATGCCAACCAGCCAGGCGCTTCACATCACGCTTCAACTCTGCGATGCGCTTGCCTACTGCCATGAGCAGGGTGTCTTTCACCGGGATATAAAGCCTGAAAATGTCATGGTCACAGATGATGGAGACATCAAAATTATTGATTTTGGCATTGCCCTACTCGAAGGGGCGCGCCGTGTGACCTGGCGCGGACTCTCCGGAACCGTAGGCACACCCGATTACATGTCACCCGAACAACTCAAAGGCGAGCGTGGCACCGCCAGCTCTGATATTTACGCGGTTGGCATCATGCTCTACGAAATGCTTTGCGGCCATACCCCCTTCGAGGGAGAAAATGTCTTCGCTATCATCAATCAGCATGTCTCGCAGGATCCTCCCTCACTGCTTCTCGCGAACCCGGACCTTTCACCCGCTCTGGCAACGGTGGTCATGCGCGCTATTCGCCGTGATCCGGAGAAGCGCTACAAATCGATACGCGATTTCTATCACGACCTGCGCAATTTTGAAGAGGTTCAACCGGTCCCCTATGAGCCAGAGGCGCCCAAACTCAATCAGTCCAGCCGGACTGCGCTTACCGCGACACTGATCATTCTCGCCATCTTTGTGGTGATCATCGCGCTTGGTTTCCTTGTACAATTTGTACATAATGCCCAGCATTGACTGCTCGCGCCTGCGGCGCTCGCCTGGGCAGTGGGTATGGTAAGTGCTGGCGACCAATGGTCGCCAGCACTTACCATACCCACTGCCCCACATAATTTACACAAGGATTGACTATTTCAAGAAATTCTATGACAACGAATATTGCTTCAGCGCCAGTCTATGTTATAGGCGACATTCATGGACAATTCAAGTCGCTGCTTAAACTGCTACAGGCGGCCCAACTAATTGATGACCATCACTCCTGGTGCGGAGGGAATGCGACCCTCTGGTTTATGGGCGATTTTGTGGATCGAGGCCCCCAGGGCATTGAAGTTCTGGACCTCGTGATACGTCTCCAGGGCGAGGCCGCTGCCGTAGGCGGCACCGTGGCCTCCTTGCTGGGCAATCATGAGATGCTCTTGCTGGCAGCCTACCGCTTCGGCAGACGCTCAACCGGGCTAGGAAGCACCTTCCTCACGCGCTGGAAACGCAATGGGGGCAATCAGAAAGATATCGCCAGCTTAACCTTGCACCACCTCGACTGGATGGCACACCTGCCCGCCATGGCCATCGTAGATGAGAGCCTTCTGCTGCACGCCGACGCCCCCCTCTATCTTAAATGTGGGCGCACCATCGACGAGGTCAACACCACCTTTCGTAAGCTGCTAAGCCACAGCGATGCCCTGGCCTGGGAGGAGATGCTGGAAGATTTCGCCAGGCGTGGCGCCTTTCTCCATGCACAGCACGGCGAGGAGTTCGCGCGCCGCCTCTTAGGCATCTATGGTGGCAAGCAACTCCTCCATGGTCATACGCCGATTCACCTCATGCTTGGCTGCTCTCCTAAAAAAGTTGAGCATCCCTGGATCTATGCAAGTGGCTGCTGCATTAATGTTGATGGTGGCCTCTATTTTGGTGGGCGAGGCTTTGTACACCAACTCTAATAGACCCCAATATCTTGTGGCCCGCGCCAGCCATAGAAGCGGGCCAATCCCCTCTTTTCCTGACTTATTGCCCCTCTGTACAAATTGACTATTTGCTATGCTGAAAGGCTCAAAGCTCGCGCAAAAAAGGACTGGCTCTCCTCAAAGGGCACTCAAGGAAAGCGTGGTCTTTGTGTAAGATGCACAAAAATCACGCTTAAATTTTTCTGTTTTACACATAGCATCTCTGCCAGAAAATTCATATACTTTGCTCTAAGAGATGTGATTTTATTCTGAACCCCAACCCCATGCGGGGGCACAGCGGCCACGCACTCGGGGTGTTCGGAGCAGAAGATTTGGAACAGGTACGCAACGGACGCGAACCTCTGTCTCCAGGTGAGCAAAGACGGCCCCTCTCCATGGTGATGACGCCATATGCACGGTTCAAACCAGTTTAAGAAGGGAGTCTGACATGGCAGCTCAAAACCCAAGCGAAGTCAAAATGGTACCTACCCTTGGTCTCACCGGTGTCACGATCAATGCCATGGCGCTTATCGCGCCTGGAGCCTTCCTCTGGACCACCTATCAGTTGCAAGCCAATCCCTCCTCCGCAATGAACATGTGGGCCTCGGTCTTTATCGCAACCGCGATTGCCTTGCTCACAGCCGTCGCTTACTCAGCGCTGGCGAACCGTTACCCTGAAGCAGGTGCTGGTAGCTCGTATTATTTCGCTGAAGCTTCGGTGCTACATAAAGAAGAGCATCGACACTTCAAGTTCGCGCGCCTGAGCAAGTTCCTGGTTGGCTGGGCCTCTCACCTGTATTACTGGATCTACCCGGGCGTGATGGTGGCCTTCATGGGCCTGCTCATCACCTACATTATCCAGACGTTCTATCCTGATTTTGGCGCACCCTGGCAAGAGGTACTGGTGTGTGTGGTCTTCGCAGGAATCGTCGGCGCCATCGCCTATGTTGGCGTGACTGGCTCGACACTGGCCAATATCGTCATCAACGTGATTCAGATCGTCGCCCTTGTCACCTTCTCTGTACTTGCCATTATCTATCGTGCTCAGCATCCCGCGGTACATTATCTGCATACCAGCGCGCTGAGCGTGATTATGCCACATGACCTCTCAGGTCTTATTCAGCAATCCACTATCGCCATCTTGCTAGTTGTTGGCTTTGAATCGGCGACGGCCCTGGCAGCTGAGTCCAAGAATCCTGGACGCGATATTCCACGTGGCGTTCTGCTCTCCCTGGTTATTCAGGCGGTTGTCTTCTACTTCCTGGAGTACTTTGCCGCGAACTACTTTATCAACACGGGCTACCATGCTGCTGGCAAGACTGGTTTTGATGCCGCGTTCGCCTCTGGGGCGCCCATTGGGGACATGGCGAAAATCATTGGCGACCAGATGCTTGGTGGCAATGGCCTGGCTTTCGCGGTGATCCTGGCCGCTACAGTTGTTATCGCGCTCATTGGTACCGCGCTCTCCTGTCTCAACACAGGCGTTCGCGTAACCTATGCGATGGGGAAAGATACAGAGCTTCCCCTGGTCTTCGGCTTTCTGCACGGCAAATATCGCACACCACATGTCGGTGTCATTGTGCTCTCCGTGATCTCAGCGGTCATCGGCGGCTATGGTGTGCTCAACATCGATAATCTTACTCAGGTAACACTCATTTCAAATATCGGCACGTTCATACTTTATGGCCTGACCTGCCTCATCTGCATCGTCGCTTTTGCCGGTGTCGTGGGACGGAATTTCCTTACAACGTTTATCTTCCCAGGGCTGGGAGCCTTGCTCAATATCGCTATGCTGATCGGCGTGCTTTACTTCGCCATCGCTGGTGGTGGTACTACGCAGACAGACACGATTATCGCAGGTGTCTTCTCACTCCTCTGGCTGGTTGTTGGCTTCGCCTATCTCTACATTCGCAAGCTCGTCAAAGGTATTCCCATCCTCTATCCAGAGGATCACAAAGCGAGCCTTGGTAGCAACAGTGATGTTGTACTCGAAACTGGTAGTGATGGCGCGCTAACAAGCGGCGACTAACGGCATTCAATACCATTAGTAATACCCCTTCGATCCCCTTGTGTATAGAGGGATCGAAGGGGTAGGGGTCACAATATACAGGTAAGGACGCGCCTAGAGATGTAAGGAAACATCAATGGGACCAAAACATCAGCGAGCCTTATTCTGCATCGCAGAACGAGTCATGACGAGCAAGCGTAAACATGTACAGACGATTCGCCAACTCGCTGGTACAGAAGAATACTATCTCTTGATCATCCGTGAAATAGATCGCCTTGAGGGACAATTATGCAAAACACGCTCGCTCCAGGCACAGGCCACGCTAACGCTACTTGAATGGCTTACGACCCTGCACTATTTCAACTGGCATTGCGCCTACTGCCAGGAGCGGCCCTTCCAGGTCATGAGTCACATTATTCCACTACCACAAGGAGGAGGAACAACCGTCGAGAATTGCGTCCCCGCCTGCTATCGCTGTGGACGCTCTGGCAGAAACAAAAAGACTAATACGCTTGTAATCGGCAACTTGATGCAGTTAAAGGCTAAAATGCAAGCAATAAAGGAGCAAGCGCAGTTAACGATGAAACAACTCAATCTCTCACTACTCCCAGATAAATATGCTGTGTGTCAGTTCCACCCTGATAAACATATCCCTTACTGGGCTCTGCTCGGCAATTTTGTCTCCCTGACACGTACACCCGAAGAACTCTCTATCGTCTGCCAGGAGGATAATGTTCCTGGCGATATTGAAGCGGAGCGCGGGTGGCGCTGCGTTCAGGTGCGTGGGGCCTTTGATTTCTCAATCGCGGGCGTCAATGCCTCGCTAGCAATTCCCCTGGCAGAGGCCTACATCAGTGTCCTGGCCATCGCAACGTACGCGACTGATTACCTGCTAGTCAAAGAAGAGAACGTGGAACGCGCCTTGCAGGTGCTAGAACAAGCTGGACATATCATCGAGCGCTAGCGTTGGATTACTCATCCTGGCAAGCCACTTCACTACCCCTCTAGAAACGAGAACCAAAAATTTATGGATGCGCTAACGATCTTTGGAGCATGCGCCGTGGGCGTCATGCTACTTTCTTATGCCCTCGAACATCGTTCTGCTTACTGGGTTCTGATCTTTGCCTGTGCCTGCGCGGCCTCCTCGCTCTATGGCTGGCTGGCTGGCACCTGGCCTTTTGGTGTGGTGGAGGGCATCTGGGCCATAGTCGCCTTTCGCCGCTGGTGGAACCGCAAAGGGAACACGCACTCCTCCTGAGGCCATTCCTCTGCTCTCTCCCACCTTACGACTCAACACCATACATTGGATCTGCAGCTGCCTCTATCTGAGATAGAAACCTCTTCAACTCGGATGGGAGGCATATAAATATGGGCATTTTAAACAAATTGCCGCGGCTACTTTATAAAGGAATTCTCAATAAAAAGGCCTTTATACTAAATATAAGCTCAATAAAAAGGTGTTTTTTCTCAAGAAAAGCTCACCAAAGTGTCTATTTTTGTAAAATTTGCACAAAAACAGGCAAGCGATTTGTGACAAGTTGTATCTAAGAATATAAATCAAAAGACTCTATACTAATCCATAGAACCGATGCACATCAATGATGATATTTACAGACTCCCTCCCTGGTGGCAGCGCCCCCCACAGGCCTGCCCACAATTACTCAGCGCCGAGTACGTTCGCCATCTGCTCGCATTGAGCACATTTCTTACTCAAGTTGTCTTTCGCACGAAAGGACTTATTGCAAGATGACGAAACTTCTCCGCACTACCTGGGAGCGCTTGCGCACAAACGCGAGCAATCCAATCGTTCGTAAGAACGTCGCACTCCTCATGACTGGAAAGTTGTTAGGCCTGGCTCTTGTCCTCACCGCAATGTGGGTGATCCTGCCAACAGTGGTACATGCAACAGTCCATGGCGCCCCAACTATGACACCAGAAATAAATGCCGTGAATACGGTATGGGTATTGGTTGCTGCGTTCCTGGTCTTTGGTATGCAGGTTGGCTTTGTTATGCTTGAGGCGGGCTTCGCACGCTCTCGCGAATCGGTCAACATCCTGGTCGAAGGTATCGCTGACACCTGCATCTGTGGCATTCTCTTCTGGGCCTGGGGCTTTGCCTTTATGTTCGAGCCTGGCACGCCCTTTATCGGCACCCAGGGCTTCTTCCTTATGGGTCTCCCTTCCACCTATCTTTCGACGGGTGTGCCACTGCTCGCCTTCTGGGTCTTCCAGTTCGCCTTCGCTGATACGGCTTCGACCATCACCTCGGGTGCGATGATCGGCCGCTGCGGCTTCTGGGGCGACATCCTCTATAGCATTGGCGTTACCGGTTTCATTTATCCGATCATTGGTCACTGGGCCTGGGGTCCTGATGGCTGGCTCGTCGGCCTCAACTTCCACGATTTCGCTGGCTCGACGGTCGTTCACAGCATTGGCGGTGCCATCTCATTAGCGGGTGCTATCGCTCTTGGTCCTCGCCTGGGTCGCATCTTCAAGCGCGATGGCGGTGGCCCACCTGCGCCACACGACCTGATCATTGGCGCAGTCGGTGGCTTGATCCTCTGGTTTGGCTGGTATGGCTTTAATCCTGGTAGCACACTCTCTGCGCTCGATGCGGTTGGCATTGGTCGTGTCGCCTTCAACACCACGCTCGCGGCTTGTAGCGGTGGCCTGGTCGCTCTCTTCTACTCCTACGCTCGCACGAAAAAATGGGATCTCGGTCTCACTGTCAACGGCTTCTTAGGAGGACTGGTCGCCATCACCTGCCCCTGCTACTGGGTCGATCCTATTGGCGCGTTCTTCATTGGAGCGATTGCCGCTCTGGTCGTAGCCTGGAGCATTGATGCCCTGGAGTACCTGCGTATCGATGATCCTATTGGCGCTGTCCCTGTCCACCTGGCAGCGGGTATCTGGGGTACGCTCTCTCTCGGTCTCTTCGCATCGGGTGCATACGGTTTGCCGACACCCACAGGTGCCGACACCAGTTCGGTTGTCACAGGTCTCTTCTACGGTGGCGGGGCCACGCAACTGCTCGACCAGGCTATCGGCTCTGGCGCGGTAGTGGCGGCAACCATGGTTGTCTCCCTTGTCCTCATGTTTGCGCTGAAATATATGGGCGTGCTGCGCGTCTCTAAAGCGGGTGAGATTGAGGGCCTGGACCTGCACGAGCACGGCGCGGTCGCCTATCCTGAGTATGCCCTCGCGGGGCTGACACCTTCCCTGGTAGGTTCCAATGGCCATGTGCCAGCATCAGAGGAACATGAACTGGCAGAGGCTGTCAGTGTAGGCGAAGATTAACTTCCAATTCGGAATCACAGCTAAACTTCAGGGAGTCGCAAGCCCCCTGAAGTTTTTTTAATATTCGCACATGCCCCCGACCAGCGCTACTAAAGCATGTGTCGGGGGCATACCACGCTATCGCCTGCCCTGTATATTTTCAATACCTTCAGGAGGTCCCATTCTGATGCGCCCCAACATGTCGTAGCCACGATCCTTCTCCTCCCACATGCTCTCGATCCACCAGGTAGCTCCCGCTTCGGCGTAGGTCTGGACCATCGCGCGAGCCTGCTCTGGATCATTACCTGGCGTCTCCCCTTCGACGATATACTCCAGAGGGACGCTATCAATGCGCTGTGCCTCAATCATGGCCCAACGCTGACGAATCTCCTCGGGGCTGCCATGCATAAGCGCGCCGTCCCAGCGCGCCGCCCTTCGTACCTGGCTCGCCTTCTCTCCGCCTACGACCCAGATAGGGATACGCGGCTGCTGGAGCGGCTTATGGGTCGGCCAGAGAACATCCGCCGCCATTTCTGTCAGTTGATAATGTCGTCCTTGGTAGGTCAGTTCGCGCATAGAGGTTCCCTGCCACCACAACGACAATAGATCCAGACCTTCATCTAGCATCTGTGCCCTCTTACGATTCTCCTGCAAGCCAACCTTATCCAGTTCCAGCACACCTAAGCCAGCGGTCAGAATCACACGTCCATTGGAGAGATGATCCAGCGTTGCCACCTGCGCCGCGACAGTCCAGGGATGATGCTGAGGCAAGGGAGTAAGCATGGTCCCCAGGCGTATGCGCTCAGTCTTCATCGCAATAGCTGCCAATCTAAGCCAGGCACTCCCATAGTCATCAGGTAAAAAGATAGCATCCCAGCCCGCCGCCTCTGCCTCCTGCGCCAGTTCCACGACCTGCTTGTCGTTTCCCAGTAAGACAAAGCCATACTTCATACGTGCCATAACATTCCTTCCTTAAACACAACCTGCCTTTTTCCTCCACAAAGTATAGCGCTCCCTATATGACACCCTATGTCTTATTTGCCTTTGTGTTCCGCTGGCTGTTGCTCTACAATCTATAGAGGAGTAACAAGCACAGATATCGATTAGAAAGTCGCGAAGGAAATATTTTCATGGCTTACATAGCTCAAGCATTACAGGTTGCGCTACCCTTTCTCTGGCTGGGATTGCTGCTGGGCATCTCTTTTTTGGAGACACCACTTAAATTCCGCGCACCCGGCATTACTCAGGCCTTGGGGCTGGGGATCGGGCGCCTGGTCTTTACCGCTCTCAATAGAATAGAAATTCTCCTGGCAGTCCTCCTGATTGGCAGCTATGCTCTGCACTTCCCCAGCCTTCTCCTGGCGCTCCTTCTTGCTCTCATCATTATCCTTGTGCTCTACCAATCAATGAGCCTGCGTCCAGCCCTTAATCGCCGCGCAGAGCAGGCGATAGCAGGTAATCCGCTCCCCACCACCTATCATCACAAGGCTTTTATTCTCGTCGAAAGTCTTAAGGCTCTTCTCCTACTAACGCTTGGTTGGCTCGCTCTCCTCGCCTATATGAAATAATACGGCCAGCAGACCTGGAAGAAACAGTAGCCACTCATCATTACCACTATATTGACGTCTTTGTTAGGGTGTGCTAATATCTTATTAGAGCAGTCGGAAATATGATCATTTACCAGGAATAGATCAGAGTTTGGTTTGACCAGACGTATCATCCCGATTGAGAATCGGTCAAAGGAGCCAGAGGCATGAAGCTCATGCATAATGAAAAGTCTTGTACCCTGTGCAATGCATCGCTAGGTTGGTGGAACACTCAGTCCTGCATCAAGTGCGGGCATACCATTTGCAACCGTCACGCATGCAAAATGCGCCGTCCACATAGCTCAGTTCTGTTCTCCTATTGCTCACACTGCTCACCTAAAACGCAGGCCACATCACATGCGCATACAGCGACACCCCTTGAGGTGGAGACGCTCCACTATTCGCACGCCTAAGGCTCCTTGGGCCGCTCACCCGAAACATAACTTAACAAGACAAAGCCCTGATAGGCCAGACGCACTATCAGGGCTTTGTCTTGCTCCAGCGTATACTACTTGCCCACGTGTATAAGCTCATGCAGACGCGCTGCAGCTTGATCACGCGAGAGATTGTTGGCCAGCAAGGCATCCAGGATCGCTTCAATCGCCGCGTCTTGCGACAAAGCAGGCTGTTCCTCATGACCTTCTTCCGGTACCACACCTGTGGGTTGCTGAACTGCCACAGAAGAGGGCTTCTCCTCATGTGGCACCTCGTTCCCTTTGAAGAGATGCTCACGAAGCGCGGTTGGCAGATAGATACCCACCAGGACGCCGCCAACCAGGAAGGCACTAAGTCCTCCCTGCGCCGCCAGCTGCCAGTTCGACACAGCTGAACCAAGCAGTGTGGTAACACCGGTATATAATACCACTGCCAGGCCAATCGCACCCGCCAGGACGCCTGCTCCCAGAAGGGTGAGCACATACCCACGACGCGGTCCCGCTACCAGTTCGCCATCCCGTTTATATACTCTGCGCACGTACCAGTCTACCAACATATAGCAGGCCCCGCAGAGCACCAATGCCCAGGACTCAAACCACGCCTGGTGATCTACCAGCATTCCATTGGTTGGAAACACTATCTCCAGCGCATTAAAGAGTAATCTCCCTAGCCCCCACCAGAACGCGCCCGCCAGGACGGCCCCTACAATTGCCAGCATGGTCAGGCGCAATACTTCCAAACGCATCAATTCCTGGCGTATGCTACTGTTCAATGACCAGGCATAGATGCCAATGAGAAGCACCCCCAACACCAAGGGCGAGAAGAAATCATATGTTCCCTGATACCCCAGAATCTGCGCCAGGTGGACAGCGTCTCTATACCCCAGGTGAAGCAGCACAACAATCGCCAGAAAACATCCTCGCAGCAGGAAGGCCACACCATAGGCCAGGCCCAGGCCATGAAAGATCAAACGTGTCGCCAGGGATCGATCCTGACGTGCCATCCAACTGTAAAAAATCCAGCTTCCCGCGACCCAGAGCAAGGAGATCAGTAGCCAGAAGGGGTTGGCAGGATTGCAGGAGGAATTCATATCACACTGGGCAGCACCACCAAAGAAAAACGTATCGATCGCCTCTCTGATCGCAGGCACAAACACGAAGAAGGCCGTCACAGTAAACAATAAAACGAGTTGCACGCCGAAGATGTGGATGCGTTGAAAGACGAGCGCGAGTCCCGTAGGCTCACCAGTGCGTCGACGCTCAAGATGTACCAGGCAGGCTAGAAGCAAGAAGGAGAGAGCTGACGACCAGATGAAGATGACACCGCTATAGTAAGTCGACGCCAACGACGAGAGTGCCGCGCCCAGCAATGGCACACCAAAGGCAACGCTTATCCCTTCGGTTGTGTTCAAGAAGAAGGAACGGATAGCGCTATGTGCTGCCTGAGGTTCTTGCCGGAGATCACGGCGTATGAGCCAGTAGTGCAGGCCACCTAAGAGGCCTGCAATGAGAAATGCCACACAGGCATAGCTCACAGCCTGCACGAACTGCGCCTGTGTCGGTATACTCTGATATGTGCCACGCAGGGATGTAAACGCGAGGCCTGTCGAGAGCAGCGAGCCAAAGGCGGTAATCGCAAAAATCAATAATGCCGTGGCAACCGCATATAAGTAGAAACGATAGAGGCTTCGAGCCATTACGAGCCCTCCTGTCCAAAGATTATTGCAAACGAGGCTATATCTAGATTAATAGTTAGATGCATCAACCTATGGCCTCGCCTTATCAATACTTACCACTCTACGCCTCTTAGCATACAGCCTGGCAGAACAAGAGGGATGGGTCAAATGCCCTATTTTTCGCCCGAGAGGGTCGCGTTTTCTCCGACAGCATCTATATGGACCTGCGCCACGGGCCTGGTATGGGAAACCAGATGCATCCACGCCATAACCTTCTTTAGCAGGTAAAAACTTCCCTCAACCGCGGGTCCGATGCCCAGGGCAAAGATGAGTGTGCCAATACCAATGGTGCCGCCCAGCAGGAACCCTATCACCAGTACACACACCTCGATAGAGGTACGCACAATCGCCACGCGCAGCCCAGTCAGGGTGTGCAGGCGCATCATTAAGCCATCGCGAGGTCCCGTGCCCAGACGGGGTGTAATGTAGAAGGCCGTTCCCAGGCCAATGACGCCTACACCAAGTGCGTTGCAGAGCAGACGCCAGAACAGCGCCAGGTGCCCTATATCTGGAATAACATTGAAGCGCAAGAGCAGGTCCACGAAGGTTCCGATAAGGAACATATTCAAAATGGTCCCTACGCCGGGGTAGACCTTGAGCGCCAACGTCAACACAATCAAAGCCGCGCCAACCACGATATTGGCCATCCCAAAGGAGAGCGGAGTATGCCGGCTAATGCCTTGGTGAAAGACATCCCAGGGGTCTAGTCCTACACCAGAGCGATAGGTTAGTACGATACCAAGCGCGTAGAGGAATAAGCCAGTGATAACCACCAGCAAACGCAAAAAATACTTCCATGAAAAGAGGGAGCGCCAGAAGATATGCCGCATGTAGTATCCATTCTTCTATGTATTCTACTCAGGACTTCTCGCCACCTTGTGGCTCGTTTGAGTATATGTGATGGAGTGAGGAAAATGCCTCCTGCATTTTCCTCACTCCATCACATATACCTACAGAAAGCCTATAGTATGTCTGGCTGCGATACAACAGCCAATAAATAGAACACAGTGCCAACCAATAGGAAGCCCAGGCCATAAAAAAGGGACCCCGCGCTCAATTGAGCGCGGGGTCCCTGGTACTGACTGACAGGGCAGTCACTTAGTCGTTGGAGAGATTGAGCCGCCAGGCGCTGCGCCCATGTGTGGCCGCATAGAGCACGCGTCCGGACTCAGAGATGGTCAGGCTATACACAGCCACCATCGGCAAACCCTTAGCGGCGGTGCGCCAGTGCGAGCTACCCTTACGCAGGACATCGACACCAAAGTCGGTCGCGGCATAAAGGTTGCCGGTCACGCTGTCATAGGCAACGTTCGTGATAGGCTGATCGCCCAGGTTAGCGCTAATATCCTTCCACGACGCTTTGCCCGTCGCGGGATCGTAATGGACATCGAACACATGGCCTGTCGTATTGGGAGTATACGCGTCATACCCCGAGAACGAGATATAGGCGTGATACTTATCCTTCGGATCAACCGCGATACCGCTGATGAAGCGATTGGGCTGTGCCGAGGTATCGATACGTGTATAGGTCACGTTAGCGGCGGGAGCATTGGCGTTGGTCGAGATGAAGAGACGGCCACGGCGTGTCGCCGCCCAGAGCGTACCCGTATCACTCGGTGCGCGCTTGAGGGCTACCACGTAGCTGCCACCCTTATCTGTGCCAAAAGTAGAGTCCACCAGATTGGGACCCAGTGGGACCCAGTCGCCACACTGTACCGTGAAGTCGCCTGTGATCTCGTTGCAGTGCTGATCCAGGTATGCCTGGGGACCACCACTATCCTGCGTGCGCCACACGTGCTCCAGGCCGACAAACATCGTCTGGCTCACCTTGGGATCGCCGATCAGAGGCACATAGAACGAAGCCGCCTCTCCACTCGCGAAGAGCGGGTCCGCCCAGTAATCCCAACCATTGGGATCATTGCCACGGAAGTTGACGTCGCCATTTGGACCATAATAGGTGTGCATACGAATAGTGGGGTTACCAGCGTCAATAACCGAGTTGCCACCATCGCCGCCCACGGTCTGTGTCCAGACGGAGAGGTTTGATGGCGTGCTGGCAAAGGTGCCGTTATCCTGAGTACCACCAATCAGGTCATGCTTGGGATCCTTCGGGTTGACCGACAAGCTCTGGAACTGAAGGGTCGAGAGACCATCGTTGAGACTGTAAATGCGCGTTGGAATCGCCTTCAGCCATGCCTGGCAATCCGTCAGATCAGTCCCCGAGATGCCGCGATTCGCGCAATCGCTGGAGGTATCCGCGAACTGCCCACTTGTACGCACGATGCCACCATCCGAACCCAGGAAGGCAATATCAGGATTGCTGGGTGCGAAGGCGATGACGTGCTGGTCGGGATGCATACCCAGGGGAGGATTCTGGGTATCATTGGTCATGTCGGTAAAGCTAGCTCCAGCATCGGTAGAGCGCTGAACCGCGCGACCATTGGAGGGCGGGGTTGTGGTAAAGATCTCGTCATACTGCATCTGCCCACCAATCCAGACGGTATCTGGATGTCCGGCGGGAGATTCTACTGGCATGTCATAGGTACACTGCCCACCACAATAGTTGTACGACGAGAAACCAGGTGTGCCAGCATTCTGGTTTGACAGGTCGAGCCAGCCAGGATTGGCCTTACCATTCGTCAAAGTGCTGGCCGGCACATTTGCATCATCGACGCGGTATAGCTGTGCAGCAGAGCTGCCGCTATCGCCAACATAGATGCGCAGTTTATTCCCATTGGGGGCCAACGCGAACTCGGTACGTGAGAGTGAGCTATTGGCAACTGTGCCCTGACCAGCGGAGGCAAAGACCTGCTCAAACGAACCGTTGTTGCTGCGATACAGGCCATAGTCAAAGACAGAGAAGTAGACCTGCGTCGTTGCCCCCTGGTGATAGAAGCGTACCTTGCTTACGCCACCACGGAAGAAGTCGCTGCCATTGGGGGAAGAGGGGTCGACGGTATCGCTCTCTTTGCTAAAGACCAATTTAAAGGTCTTACCACCATCGAGCGACTCGTACAGGCCAACGACTGGCGCGTGGGGAGGTGTAAAACGTCCACCATTGACCGCGGATGAGCCGTGGCGCGCAACCGCCGTACCAATGTAGATATGTTTGGCGTTCGTGGGATCGACGGCGACCGAGCTAATTGCGCGATCCTTGGCTGCTGGGACGCTGCCCTCAACCAGTTTCCAATGCTTGCCATAGTCGGTTGACTTGAAGAGACCAACGCCTGCCTCGGAGTCGCTTGAGCCGTTCTGCTCGCCAGTGCCAGCATACAGCGTCCGTCCCGAGTGATCATTGGGATCAAGCACAATCGATCCAATCGCATTGGAGGAGAGGCCATCCGAAGAGTTGGTCCAGGTTGGTTCCGCAGCCAGGCCATTCTCAGTCGACCAGATGCCGCCACCAGCCGCGCCAACCCAGACACGACAGAGCGTAGCATTACAGTCGTTGGCTACTAAAATAACATTCATGCGGCCAGATGTAACGGTAGCACGCCCAGTGTAGGTAGCCTGAGGTGCAACCTGGGGAGTGCTAGGACCCACAAGCTGCCAGTCACCGTTACTGTTTGACTTGATGTTGGCTGGCATCACCTGCTGGGTAACAGCAAGATGTGCATTATAGGCAGTGTTGACACGCGTATAATCGATGTACGTTTGTGGATAGGCACGATCATCATACTGTTGTGCCGCCGCCTCCGCTTGCCCCTCGGGGCCATCAGCATACAGGGCATCGCCATCGGGATTGTTATAGAGGAAGTGATTGTAATGTGGCTGCACTGGTCTGGCATACGCGGCAGATGAGCCAAAAAGCATAAGTGCGGCACAAATGCTCGCGATGACATAGCGCCGCCATGCGTGGGAGCGAGACATACGCGAAAAACCTCCTTGCTTTTGCGAGGACACGACTGATAGTACAGATTATTTAGTCAGAAATCAGTCAAGTATCTCAGCACGATAGGAACATAGTCTTACCAACTGGATATATCGCAGGCCATACCCTACTACCCCATGCACCCTCCAGGCATACGCAGTCCTGGCACATAGCTGTCTCAAAAAGCATGTGCATGTCCGTATATGCTTTTGTTAAGTTGTGCGTATAGTACAAGGGAACCAGGCTCTCCCCCAGAGCCGTGCGTGTGATGAACTGCATCTTATGCAGCGTGAAGGGAACAGGGAAATGTCATGCAAGCACATCAATAACAGCAAAGATGGCACAAATGCTTTTGTTGCTTACACGTTTATAAGCATACCGTTAAGTTTGAACAATGTCAATATATATGCAAGAACATGTTTTCAAGCGATTGCAAAGTTCTGTGAATAAACCTGCGTTCCGCCACCAATCGTATCTGGATCTGGAGCTGGATGATAGGCCAGAACGACACGATATGTTCCCACAGTCCACATACCCGGCGTTGTTGCGGGCTGCATGCCTGGCAATCTGGGTTTAAGCATGATGATCTTGCTCGACTGGGCTGTGATCGCGACCATACTTGTTGCGGAGAAAGAACCACAGAGACGTTGAACCTGCCAGCCCGCACTGGTCTGGCGCTCAAGTTGGATAATCGTGCAACTGGAGGGATTAATCGCGGCAAAGATGCTTTGCGCAGAACGATTAGAGATCGTTACCGTTATCGCCTCCTGTCTCGCATAGGATGTCTTACTGACAACGACCTCCACAGAGGTGGACGTGCCAGGCGTCTTCTGCGAAGGCACCGGCGTTGGGGCACCAGGGGTAGCAGTTTTTTCGCTGGGAGTTGGAGTCTCCCCTGGAGTGGCGCTTGAACCAAAACCTGGCTGAGCGCCACTCCCGCAAGCAGCCATACCTAATGGCAACACGCAAAGCAAACACAAAGAGAAGAAAACAAATGTACGACGCATAAGTAGCACCTCCTTCGCAGATACAACGAAGCAGAGCCAGAAAAGTTCCAGGGCCCGAAACGTCATGTGCTACTAACGCAGCACATGATGTCTCGGGCATCAAGCTGCGCTAGCGGTGTACACTACCCTCCCATTGCTCACGCAATGCCTCAAAGGCTGGAGCAACCTGCACCGCGAAATCATCCCAGTTGCACTCTATCGAGATACGATGATCATAGCCAACCTGGTGAAGCGCCCGAAAATAGGGACGCAGGTCCTCGCCATGGCGCCCCGGGGCCGAGCGCCCCGCATGTTCTGCCACATGCACATGTGCGAGATTCCGAGCAACGGGGATAAGGGTCTCAGGAGCCTCACCATTACAGGCCATATGATACGTATCTGCCAGCAAGCGTACATGCGATGCGTTCAGACTTGCGACAAAAGCCCCCGTTTCACTGACTGTATTGAAGATATTGCTCTCCTCATAGCGCAGAGGCTCCAGCACAAGCTCGACACCATACCTGCTGGCCCAGACATTCCAGTGCTCCAGGTACTCTCCGAGTTGTGACAGAGCCTCATTATGCGCATAACCTTCTGGACAGGCACGCGCCACGCCACTGCCAAAGACAATCAAACGAATACCGGCCTCCGCCGCTCGTTGGAGGGCTGTTTGCACATAGCGCTCAATGCGTGAGCGATCTACAGGTCGCGCGGGGGTAGCGATCAACGCCAGGTCCCCGGGCAGGAAAACATTGGCTGTCTCAACAGGAACAGGCAAGGTGCGCGCAAACTGCAACCGCTCCAGAAAAACATCTCTGGGCGCCTCTGGCACTAGAAAACGCTGCACACTCTCCTCAAGATAATCAAAGGGAATCGTTTTGAGTGCGGCAACCTCGCGCATGGATGCACAGATACCAAACCTCATTGTGAAGTCTCCTCGCTTCCTGCCTACTATACGCTCTTATATACCAGTCTTGCCCTATTATACGTTATTCCTCTGTAGAAACTTCGATCACGATAGCACCCAGGGAATCTTCCTCTCCTCCTGGGCTAGCTTTTCCCCAACCTCCACCACCTGGTGAGGCAATGGCCAGACGATCCCCTGGGGACGCACGGAAATGGACCTTCCCCGGCAAAAGCTTCTCTTGCCCCTCGTGAACAAGGCGATTCTCGCCACGCTGACCTGGCTCTCCACCTTGCAGGCCATAGGGGGCGAAGCGCCGCCGCTCAGTGAGTAGCGTGACATCGGTGGGTACCTCAAAGGTGATCTCACGCACAAGGCCGTCACCACCATGATGCTTACCCTGGCCACCCGAGCATGCGCGCAGCTCATAGCGGCTGATACGCATGGGATAGGCGTATTCAAAGGCCTCGACCGGTGTATTGAGCGTGTTGCTCATATGCACATGCGCGCCCGAGAGACCATCCTGCTCAGGATGTGCCCCCATACCTCCGCCCATGGTCTCATAGTAGGCAAAGGGCTGACCTGTTCGTGGATCAATCCCTCCGGCGGTAATATTGTTCATTGTGCCCTGCCCGGCGGCAGGAATAACCTCCGGTAGCGCCTGGGCCAGCGCACCAAAGATGGTATCGGTAATACGCTGCGAGGTCTCAACGTTTCCCTGGGCTACCCCTGCCGGAGGACGCGCATTGACCACCGTTCCAGCGGGCGCGATGACCGTCACTGGGGCAAATGTCCCGTGATTCATGGGGGTATCATCGGGCATCAGGCAGCGCACGGTATAGTAGGCCGCCGACTTCGCCACCGCCGCCACGGTATTGATATTCCCGCGCACCTGCGAGCTACTCTCTGAGAAATCGACCGTCATAGCTTCGCCGCTAACGGTCACGCTCACCGCGATTCTCACTGGCTCCTCGCCGATGCCGTCATCATCGAGATAATCCTCGAAGCAATAGGTGCCATCGGGCATATTCGCGATGGTCGCACAGGTGATGCGCTGGGCATAGGCGATTAGCTCCTCGATATGCGCTTGCAGCGTGGGCAGACTCCAACGCGCGACCATTTCCTCCATGCGGCGGACGGCGGTGCGATTGGCCGCCACCTGAGCCGCCAGGTCGCCCCTGCGCTCAGCAGGCGTACGCACATTGCGCAAGAGCAACGAGAGCAGAGGCTGATTGGGCTGTCCTGCATCCCACAACTTGACTGGGGGAATAATGATCCCCTCCTGGTAGATCTCGCTAGCAAGTGGCATGGAGCCTGCGGAGATACCGCCTACGTCTGAGTGATGCGCCCGGTTGGCAGCGAAGCCAATTAAACATGGCGCGTTCTGAATTTCGGCATAAATGGGTGTGATCAGGGTAATATCGGGCAGGTGGGAACCACCCAGGAAGGGATCGTTGAGCGCAATAATGTCGCCTGGGGCGAAATGGTCGAAGGTCGTGAGCGCGGTCGCAACCGAGTCGGGCATGGCGCCAAGATGCACGGGGATGTGAGCCGCTTGGGCGATCAAACGCCCCTGCACATCGAAAAGCGCGCAGGAGAAGTCGCGACGCTCCTTAATATTGGGTGAATAACTGCTAAGCATCAAGACGGTTCCCATCTCCTCCGCGATGGCGGTCAGAGCGCTGCGAAAGATCTCCAGGCTGATGGGTGTTACCTTGCGTGACTCAATCATGCGGATTCACCCTCCTCTATGTGCTCAAGCACCAGGTTGTTGACGGCATCAACAGAGCCGCGCCAGTTAGGCGGTAGCACGGTAGTTGTATCATATTGCACAATAATCGCCGGGCCTTGCAACACGCCTCCCACCGGCAGTGAAGCGCGCTCGTATACCGGCACCTCGTACGCGAGCGCCTCGCCCATCGCACCTGTGAAAAGAGCCTTGCGCCGGGCAAACGGACGCACATCCACCTGTTCCTCAGCCTCTCTGCACTCATAGGCAGGCTTATCACCTACCCCACGCGCCTTGAGGCGTACGTTTACAACCTGCACTCGCTCATGACTATCGCTATACCCAAAGCGCTGCTCGTGCATGCGATGGAAGTCCAGCACTGCCTGCGCCACATCATACCCATAGGGGATGAGCAGTTCATAAGCCTGCCCAACATAACGCAGGTCCAGGTAGCGCTCGATTCGTATATCTTCAGGGGCGATACCCTCATGCGCTAAATCCTCGCGTCCCTGTTGTTCCAACTCACCCAGGACTGTGGTCGCAACCTCCTGAGCCTCTTCAGCGGGAAGCATGATTGTGCGTACATAGTCCTTTAATGTATCCGCGACCAGGGTTCCAAGCGCCGAGAGCACGCCGGGGACAGTAGGAATCAGCACGCGTGGAATACGCAGGGCACTCGCCAGTTCACAGGCATGGAGCGGTCCCGCGCCACCAAAGGCCACCAGGACAAAATCGCGTGGATCACACCCACGCTCCACTGAAATAACGCGTATGGCCGCCTCCATATTGGCATTCACAACACGGATGATACCCAGAGCGGCCTCTTCAACTGATCCCCCCAGCCGCTCCGCAATGGCCTGCATTGCCTGCTGAGCAGCCTGTGCATCCAGTTTCATTGTTCCTCCGAGAAAGGCCTCGGGTATCAAGCGCCCAAGCACGACATGAGCATCAGTGACCGTGGCGGCACTCCCTCCGCGCCCATAGGCGGCAGGTCCGGGATTCGCCCCCGCTGAGATTGGACCTACACGCAACGCCCCACCCGTATCAAACCAACCAATGCTGCCGCCGCCCGCACCCACAGTGTGAATATCGATCATCGGCAGGCGGGTCGGATAGCCTCCAATCATGCCATTGGTCGTCTCGGTCGCGGTCCCATTGATCAGGGCCACGTCGGTCGAGGTCCCGCCAATATCGAAGGAAATAGTCTGCGTGAATCCCGAGGCCTGCGCCACAAAGGCGGCCCCAACGACACCGGCAGCGGGTCCCGAAAGCAGAGTTCTGGCTGCTTCGCTCCGCGCCATAGCGCTTGAAATCGAGCCACCATTAGATTGCATAATGCGCAATGTGGTACGCGAGGGCAGTTCCTGCTCCAGGCGCTCCAGGTAGCGTGCGATCAAGGGGCCGATGTAGGCGTTCAAAACGGTGGTACTCGTGCGCTCATATTCGCGAAACTCGGGCAGAACGCTTGAGGAGGCTGACACATAGAATCCTGCCTCACGCGCCCGCGCCGCCACACGCCGCTCATGCTCAGGATTGGCGAAGCTAAAGAGGAGAGAGATCGCCACAGCCTCCACGCCAGCAGATTGTAAGGCGTCCAGTGCGCGCTCCAACGAGGCTTCATCCAGCGCGATAAGCACCTCCCCTCGCTCATTTAAGCGTTCTTTGACTTCTACGCGTCGTTCACGAGACACCAGGGGAGGGACCTTTTGCGGGCGCAGACTATACAGCCTGGGGCGCGTCTGCCTGCCGATCTCCAGGATATCGCGAAAGCCTGCCGTCGTGATCAAGCCCGTGGGGACACCTTTCTGCTCTAGAACGGCATTTGTCGCCACAGTCGACCCATGCACCAGGGCCTCGATATCCTCTAGAATACCCAGTTCGCGCAATCCCTGAAGAATGGCTCGCGAGGGATCCTCAGGCGTCGAAAGCACTTTATGAACTTTGAAGCCGCCATCACGCAACAGCACAATGTCGGTAAATGTCCCCCCAGTATCAACTCCGACCAGCAAGTGTGTCATGTATGCAAACTCCTTAGCAGGTGGTTAGAGCACCGCAAATCTTACCCATAGCATATAACATAGGAGCACGTCAGGCGAAGGGCCAACGTTCTCCACCAAACAGCAATAGCCGTTACCTGTATGCCAAGCAACTGCATACATTGTCTCTTTAAGAAGGAATATCATTAACCCAAAACACAAAGCGAAGAGGGCCGATACTTATTCAGCCCTCTTCGCTTTGACATAACGGGCTTTAGCCCGCCGCAAGCTGTGCCGTTTCAACGGCGGCAGTGAGGCGTGTCCCGGCTTTCGCCCTTGCATCGCACAATATAGAACGTATGTTTGACAACTCCAAGACGTTGGAGTATACTCTACAAGAGACACGATGTATTTTCTTGAGAGAAAAGTACGAAACATGGCAAAAGCCACGAAAACAATCAGACACGCGTTGCAGTATCCGCCACAGTCAGCCCACTCCTTCGCGGAGCATCAGGCGCTCTACAATCGTGTCGTGGCCTTCTACTTTGAGGTCATCCAGGCCCATGAGGGCATCCTCTCTCTCAAGAACAAGGAGGCCCTCACCGCCCTGGAGAAACTCACCCATGCGACGGAGAAGAGCCCCCATCCCATTCTGCCTCTCTCCGACATCGCCCCGGATATTCCCGCGATGTTCCGCCGCGCCGCCATCAATGCGGCCCTTGGCTCTGCTCGCGCCTTTTTCTCCTCGCTCAAAACGTGGCGAGCACGCAAAGAGAAGCACGAGGCCAAACCATGCAAAAAGGGCAAGAAGCAGCAGCCGTTCAGGGAGCGGCCACCGGTCCCGCCGCGCACCTGGAACAAATCGGCCTCCTTCTACGCCGGCTTGTGGAAAGAACGCTCTACGCACTCCATCATGCTCAGAGTGTGGACTGGCTCGTGCTGGTCCTGGCTCAAAGTTGGTGCGCTTCCTCGCGATATTCCCGAGGGGTACGCACTCGGGAGCCCGCAACTGGTTCGCAAGGGCAACCGCTGGTGGTTGCATACTCCTATCGAGAAAACGTTGGAGGCCCCCGCCAAGGTTGTTGAACAGATAGCATCCAAAGAGACACGTCTCTGCGCGGTCGATGTGAACCTCGACCAGCATGTAGCCGTGTGTACCGTCCAGACCGTCGAAGGCACCATCCTGGCTACTTCCTTCATTGGAAATGGCACAGCGGTATCGGGCTTTAGGAAGCGACTGCTCGGACGCATTGCACACAACCGATCTCAGACTGGCATCATTGCCGAAGGGGAACAGGACAATGCTGATCTGTGGCGCAAGATCAGGCACGTCGATGAGCACATCGCGCACCAGGTGAGCGCCCGCATTGTCCAGTTCGCCATCGAGCAGCAAGCAAGCATCCTGGTCTTCGAGCATCTGGGCAACCTGCGCCCGGAAAAAGGCACGTATTCGCGCCGCAGCAACCTGAAACGCGCATACTGGATGAAAGGGCGCATCTTCACGTACGCAAAGTACAAGGCGTGGAATGCAAGTGGTCTCATCACGTGCCGCGTCAATCCGCGCAATACGAGCCGGGAATGCCATCGCTGTCATGCGCTCGTCATTCGCTACAATGAGGGCGAGCCGGTTGAGGGATACACGCCCGGCGCGGCGCTTTGCCTGTGCCCACAATGCCAGATGCGCACCCATGCCGACCGCAATGCCAGTCTGAGAATCGAGCAGCGCTTGAGAGAGCGCGACCAAGAACCGTTGAAGGAAAAGCCTCATGCTCGTTCGCGACGTGCGACGAGGGGGTCGAAAGACCCAGGTGTTGGGATCTCCCAGGATGCCGAAGGCGAAGGGCAACCATCTATTGCTCAAGCAAGGCAAGGGGATCACGCCAACGGGCCTGGCACCGCCCAGGGGGGATTGCGCCGGATGGGTGCGCGCCCCTCAGATATGGCTACCACACTACGCCTCCATTTTGAGTAGTCCCTACGGGACTGGTCTCACGGAGGCGCGTACGGAGCCGTGTCAGAAGCTGCTGGGCTTTAGCCCATGCGGAGTGTCACATGGTAGAACAGGCGCTAGAAAAATGGGTGCGGATATGGATTTATCTCGGCCTCTGTTAGAGGTTGACTCTGATAGCCCAACGTATATGGGATTTGCTGCAAGCGCTCGAACCCGGTAACGCGGCGATTAGACTGCCCAAAGGTCATGGGAAGCATCCCAGGCATGAGCACTTTCACACAGTGTAGGCCACAAGCACTGTGTTCTGGCGCGGTCTGGTCGACGACCATAATATCAATACCACGCTTGAGATAGTAGCTAGTGAGTGCTTCCAGGTCTTCGCGCAAATCCAGACACTCTGACGGTTGCGCATAAAAATCACGAAATCCCTCCTGGAAAGTTTGCCGGCGTGGCGTGTGATAGAGAAAGTCTAGCCGCTCAAAGGCCTCCGGGAGGTAGTATACCAGTGGGTGCTGATCCATGTTACGCACCAGGTTCGAATCCGCGAGCAGCTTCAGGGCCTCGGCTCTGTTATGTTGATTCAACCGGCGCGGAAAAGCCAGGAACATGGCAAACTCGCGCAGTGCTTTCAACACGGCTTGCTCAGGATGAGGGTGTGAACCAGCCGCGACAAAGGCCTTTGGCATCTCGTATCGATTTTGTTCATCAACGCATAACAAGCAGACGCAGGGAACCGCGTGATCCAGGGTGATATTAAAAGCGCGGATTGTATACCCTGAATGATACTCAAGGTGTTCAATAAGCAAACGAATCGTAGGATCATCAAGCGAGCGCAGATCCAGGCGCGGCACCTGGAGCCGAGCATACCACGTGAGTAAGAAAGCATCGCGCTCAGCTACTTCGAGCATGCCATGGAAGATCGCCTCTTCCTGGCAATTCCCAAGCGCACAACCATTGGATATTTCGAAGGCAAAAACTGGATTGTCTTTGCTTGCGGGAACACTATAATAGGCGCAGTGTTCTGGGATGAGGAGTGGAGCTTGCCTCTGGAAGGAATACCCCCACACCCAGCGGCATAACAGATCATGATGATATGGGATCAATTGACGACAGGCGTGACTCTGCCTGTGCTGCTCGTATTGTTCCGAAGTATGCAGTCCCAGGATAGTGGGATCAAGCACCGGTTGCCCGTCTCGGACGAGCTGGTTATAGCTCGCTTGCACTGTGGTGCGTTTCCCTCTGGGACGCGAGCCAGCATAACGCTCAATGGCCTCCAGCACAGAGACCACCTTACTTTGTTCGGGACGCAGCGTACAGCCAGTACCAGTCATTGTCTCCCCAGCCGAGAAGAGATGCGATGAGGCTGTCGGCAAAAGATTTGCATTCTCTACGACAAGCGTAGAGATCAGCCCCGTCTGCGGTTCAACGTACGTTGAGAGGATCTGCTCGGGGGTGGCTACTGGCTGACTGATACGGTAGGAAAACACATCCGCTTTAGGCCGCGATTGAAGTTCAATGACTGCCTGATCAGCTTCATCTCTGGGAAGCTGTCCACAGTCAGGGCAGGCAGGAAATGGAAGGAACGCGTGACTGCAGCACTCTAGCGTTGCCAGAGAGAGAGTGAACAGAGCACTCTCCGTCTGGAGCTGGCCTGATCGCTGCAAATACATGGCAACCTCCCTGCTGGCAAGCGCTGCCAATGCCTCCAGACTGAAGGATGAGAGCCAGGGCTGTGAGGCGACTGGTTCTCGCTCATGAGAGAGATACTGGTGCAGAAGCTCACGATCACCCTCAAAGGACGCGGCCCCTAATTTACGTAGCTCGGCACAGCTTACGCATCCCTGCTTGCGGGGAACAACACAGGGTCCAAGCACACCTTCATCAAATTGCGTGTACACAGGAAGCAGCGCTACATCAGCTTGCAGACAACGCCGATTGAGCGCCCGAAGTATTCTAGGCGCCCAGGTATTGCTGCAATACACAATGATGCTACACGCTGCCAATTGCTGGGAAGAACTCTCTGTCGTCAAAGGCATGATTTGATATGTGTTCTCAAGATGACGTTTCACCTGCTGGTGGATGAGTCCCTGCCCAATAAGCCCAATCGAGTAGTTCTGCTTCTCGCTCATGAGATTATCTCCCCTCCTGCGACACTTTTCCGCTTAAAAGCACACGCACAATATATGGCAATATCTGGGTCAGGGTCGAATCATGATCCAAGGGCACGACAAACGCTTGTAAACCATTCTTCTGCAATTGCTGTAATAACCACTCATTCCTGGCTGGCCATGCACCTGGCAATGCGTAATCTGGCACAAGCACCTGGTCACCGCGCAGATTGACCGCAAAATCGGGGACAGGACTTAGCGCGTATGCAGGCTGTTGAAAGTAGGTGGCCTGATACTGCTGCAATGCCCGTTCCAGTCCCCTGTTCAAGGCCAGAGCGCTATCGCAATGTGTGCTGTATGCAACGGCCTTCTCACCGGCACACACAGCAAAGGTTGGAACACCTAACGGGCCAGTGATATCGTAAGCGGTGATCTGCTCACCTGCTGCTTTGAGCTGGCGATAGAGGTAGGCTCCTGCTGGAGTTGAGCATGCCCTCTCAAGATCAATCTGGGGATATGGCTGCTGTGCGGTCTTCAATCGGGCAACAGTGAGGTAGCAACACCAATCCAACAGTGCCTGGCAGATCGCTTCCTCCCAGGTCATTCCGGACCCAATCCCTCGCTCATGCTCGCAGGAAGAAGAGAAAACAGAGATCGCTGGCACAAGCGCGACCTGTTGCGTCTGCAAATTCAGCGCCCAGGTCCACATCTCACTTTCTGAAGAGGACGCTTTTAGAGCAAGCAATTGCTCGGATGCTATGGTAGGCAAAGCCGCTTGTTGTACCGCTTCAAAAGAAAGCAATCGTCGTTGGTCCACACAATTGGCCGCATAGCGCTCACAGGCTTTTTGCGCTACACGCGTTCTCGCGCCTCTTGTATCAATGCTTGCAGCAATAACGCTGAGGGTTTCCGGGTGATCTTCCCTGGATAGGGGATGGGACACATTGACCTTATACACCGCGAGAGGCAGCCTCACAAAGTGACTGTTCTCAACCGCTGTAAAGAGTCCCATGCGCGCATCAACACAATGAGCAAATTTTTCCAGGAAGTGGTCCGGGTCAACTGGCTCTTGATGCTGCACGCTATGCATCTGCTCCAGGAACTGCGATGCGGTTTGGGCAGTAGTATGTCGACAGGCCTGACAATGAGGGTGCGGCAGAAAGGTGTGGCTCTCGCTCAGGAATGTTTGGGTGTGAAGTGCGCTTATCTTTCCGCCAGTTTCTGGAGAGCCAGCTTGCGTAAAATGCCGAAATACGTCAAAGAGCAGTCGATTGGCAAGTATGCTGGATCCCTGCGCGACGGCAGGTTGGCTACTAGAGGGCGGTGGCAGATCGCGAAATTCATAGTGTGCAGGCTGGTCTGCATCAGCCAGATTAGCTTGCAGGCGTCGCCATGCGCATTCCCAACAGGCATCAGTCTCTGGACATACCAGCGGGCCAATCCAGGCATGATCATCAACCGTGATGGCCTGGAGCAGCGTTTTCCCCTCCTCAATGCACAACCTGTTTAAGAGCTGCGCGCGTGCTAGCATGGGGCTTTGTGCAATGTGAAGAATGGCATCATAAGCCTGGATAGTATGGCGCACCTCCGTCTCGTTAGCCCATGAGAAAGGATCGATCACATGCACATCTTCTGCCGAAGCATCACGCACAAACAAATTTAGCATCTCCTGGCGGAAATGCTCTTCCTCTGACGTTGTGATTACGCTGATGTTCTTTATGCCACATTGGCGGCTTGCCTGGATGAGCGAAACGCAGGCAAGTCCATCACCGACAAGCAGAAAATGCTTATCACGAAACGCTTCAAAACGGTGGGCGGCTGACGTTTGAAACGACTCAATGAAAGCAATGTTGGAGGCGTAGCTTTCTTGCTCTAGCAGGGGAAGCGTATGCGGTTGATCCTGGCTGCTATCAGTAAGAAAATGATGGGCGAACAATTTCTCGATCAGATTCGTCACCATTCGTTTTCTATCTGCATCCAGACCTTCTGTTATCTCTCCAAGCGTCACCTTGCTATCGAGATGGGGAATGAGTTGTTGTAAGAGCAGATATAAGCTTTTTCCTTTCAGAATGAGGCGGTTATTGTTTCCACGTAAATAGACGCCATCGGGCAGAGGGACACAGTAAGTATCTGCCTTCCAGGTTGGCTGCATATTTCGCATTGGCATAGATTTCATTCCCCTTTGTGGGTGTCCTTGTTCAGGATCGTTAAGATCCTGAACAAGGACTGAAAAGCATCCCATTTCTAGAGAGAAAGTTATCTCAACAATGCTCTGCTACCTGATATATACAGAGCCAGCTAACTTTCCCTGTTGTGGGCAGGCAAGCTTAGCCCCAGCCTCCACAGCTTCCGCAACTCCAACCTCCGCAGCTGCCACAACTCCAGCCACAGCTGCCACAGCTGCCACAGCTGCCACAACTCCAGCCACAGCTGCCACAGCTGCCACAACTCCAGCCACAGCTGCCACAGCTTCCGCAACTTCCACCCCAGTCATGGTCGTGGCCGTGGCAACTTCCACCCCAGCAACTTCCACCCCAGCAGCTTCCACCCCCACCACCCCAGCTTCCACCCCTATCCCACCAACTTCCACCACCACCACCCCAACCACCACAACTTCCACAACTTCCACCCCAACCACCACAACTTCCACCCCAACCTCCCTGAATACGACCAATTCCAGGAACCTCAACCTCTTCCAGATTTTCATCTGTCAGATCTACAAAATCCACAAGCTGTTCGGAAAGCTTTTTCTCACTCGCCAGACTGTTGTTATTAGTCGGTTTCATAGTTTGTTTTCCTTCCTGCTTGGAGCTTGTAAGTGCCCGTTAGTTCGCTCAAAGGTTCCCTGCGGAAAGCTTTCTCTCTCGCGCCTAACTATCGTTATTAGTTGGTTTCATAGTTTGTTTTCCTTCCTACTTGGAGTTTGTAAGTACCTGTTAGTTCGCTCAAAGGTTCCCTGCGCTAAGTTCCGCGACTAGGCATCCATAAGTCGCTTACAAGAAAAGTATGGTTATACCTACCAAATCGATCGATTCGCATTTATTTTTAGATTCACAAAGGGGGGTTACGCCAGCAAACGTGTTCTAATACTTCAAAATCAGCTCTCGAATCGCGAAATTGTTGTCGTAACGCGCCTCCCTGGCGATCCAGTCAGGCAGCAGATGCTGGGAGAGGAGGAGCTGAATGGCTCGCTGGCAGCAAGAGGTACATAGTATGCCATGCAAAGGCATGAGTATTCATGGTACAATAGAAGATGCGACAGTTCCAGGTTAGCTTATGCCATTTTTTAGGTGGCAACGAAAGGGAAAATAGCGACATCTTTTGTACTGTTGTTTCCTATACATTTCGTAGAACGCTCGTATAACTTCTTAGCAAGCATGTTGTGGATGGGGAAGGTAGGGTGCGTGTGGATCCGAAAACCAACAGTCAATTGTATGCCTCTGGAGTACAAGCAGCAGGGAAGCACCAATCGATGGAACTAGTACCAACTATGCAACTAGAGCCGATCCTGGAGCATCTCTCCAGTGGGGTCGCACTGCTTGATGCCCATACCCTGAATATTCGCTATGCCAATTCCTACCTGCGTACGCTGATGAGCGAGCCATGGAGCAGCTATCAGGAGGTGCGTGGACGACATATACGCGAGATTCTCCCCGCGGAAGTCTTTGCGGCGGCCCTACCACGTCTGCAAGAGGTCGCCAATACCCATCACGCTCTGCGCTACACCGAGGTCCCTTATGAGGGCTTGCTAGAGACGCGTGGACGGACCTACTGGCAGGTGGGTTTAGAGTATGTGCACGTGTCCTATGATGGGCAGGAGGCGCTGCCAATGCTCCTGATCACGCTCGAGGATGTGACGGAGCAGGTACGCTCTCGCCTGCATTTGAACGCGATTCATAGTATCTCGGCGGTCATCGCCGGTCCCACGGGCCTCCCCCAGGTGCTCGATGGCATCCTGCAAGCCTTGAACGAGATGATCGGCGCCAAGCGCTGCGCGATCCTGCTCACCGAGCAGGCCACGACAGAGGAAGAGCGCAGCCAGGCCCAAACGCCTGAAGCGCAAGCCCGGCCTTTACGCTTTATACGCATCGCCGCCCGCAAGGGCATCCACCCCATGTCCTATGAGTGGAGTCCCGAGGAGAGTCAGCACACCCTGCTGGCCCAGGTAACCGCGAGCCGTCACGCCCTGATCATCCCCAATACCAGTACCCAGCCCGAGCTGGAGCTGCCGTTGATCGATGATCATGGCACGCCTTGCCGCCCTGGTTCCGCCCTGTGTGTGCCCATTCATGTTCCCTACGAGGGTGATACCGTCGCACCGGCTCAGCCTGCTACAACACCTGATATGCGCAGCATCCTGGGCACCATTGAGGTCTACCATAAGCGAGCCCGGGGCTTCCCCGCTGAGGAGGTCCAGCTCCTGGAGCGCTTCGCGCAACAGGCCGGGCTGGCCATTCATAACGCGCGCCTCTTCCGTGGTATCGAGAACTGGGCCAGGACCGCGAACCGCCAGGCACACCAGCAGCAGAATATGATGCGCGCGATTCCCGATGGTATCGTCATCTTTGACCCCCGCTGGCGCGTGGCCGATGCCAATCCCGCGGCCTGTCAGCTCTTTGGCTGGGGCGAGGAGATCCAGGGCCTCTCTATCCAGGAACTGGTGGCACGCAGCGTGCCACTGCTGCCACACGAAGTCACGGCCAGCCTGGACTTTATTGCCGTCCTGGAGGAGCGCGCGCTCAACCGCGTCATCGATGAGATGAAGCTCATCAGTCCTGGTGGGGAGAGCTACACCCTGCGCTGCTCCTATACGCCTATTCGTGATGACTCGGGCGATATCTTCGCCTTTATCATTGTCTACCACGACATCAGCGAAGAGGCTGCGGCCATGGAGCGCATCGAGGCCGAAGTCATTAAACGGACCGCTGAACTGGCCCAGCGCAACACAGCCCTTCAGCAAACCAAGGCCCACCAGGAGCTTACCAATGCCCGCCTACAACTCCTGCTCACCCGCATGCCCTCAGGCGTGCTCCTCGTCAATGCCCCGGACACGCACATCAATCTCATCAATCAGCGTGGCATCCAGCTCTTACAAAAGATGGGCCTGTCCCTGGAGCCTCTTGATGATCCAGACCAGGCAGCTCAGAACGCCATTGGCCTCTGCTACGACACCTTGCTACGTAGCGTCACCATGTATAACTCAACCGGGCAAGTGGTGCCGTATGAAGAACAGCCTATGTACCTGGCACTACACAAAGGGCAGGCCAGCGAGGCCGAGTTGAATATGACGCGTGAAGATGGCTCGATCACGTGTATGCTCGTCAATGCGGCGCCAATGCTCTCACCAGAGGGGGCCATCACCAGCGCCGTTGTTGTAATGCACGATATTAGCCGGACCAAGGCCCTGGAGCGTGCACGCGAAGATCTCTTCAATACCATGGCCCATGAATTGAAGACGCCTCTAGCAAACATTCGAGCCCATCTGAGCGCACTCCTGACACCCGATCTCAAGCTCACCCAGGAGGAACAATCAGGCTATCTGCAAACCTCAGACGAGCAAGTAGAGCGCCTGGTAGGTATGGTCAACCATTTTCTGGATGCCTCACGGGTGGAGGCAGGAGCGTTGCGGCTTGACCAGGAGCCAATCATCATCCCAGAGCTTTTTGAAGACCTGCAAGAACGCCTGGAGGCCCTGATCCTGGGTTCCAGCCGCCAGTTACAGATCACGGTCCCCCCAGAGGTACCAGCAGTAGAAGGCGATTATGAGCTGATTATGAGTGTACTCACAAACCTGTTGAGTAATGCCTTTAATTACGCCCCGGATGGCGATATAATTCAGCTAGAGGCGGAAATTGTCAGGGGTGGGAAGCAGCGAGGCGCGACAGGGGTCACCCTACGCGTCACCGATCACGGTCCGGGTATGAGCGAGGAGCTACAGAGAGCCATTTTCAAGCGCTTTAACACCTTCGCTGCAATGCGCAATCGTTCCCAGGAGCAGCCTCCCCCAACACGCAAACGTGGCGCCGCGCGCTGGAGTCCTGGCACGGGCTTAGGGCTCTACATCAGCCGGGGCATCATCGAGGCCCATGGCAGCAAGCTGACACTCCGCACCAGCCCGGGTCAGGGAGCCAGCTTCGCGTTTACGCTTCCGCTCTACGTGACACAGCCAGCAGGGAAACATTAGAGGTGACCCGACGCTGCTCATGGAGTTTGACAAAATAATGTGGAAAGAACCCTAATAAATTCAATCGATCTGCAATGCAAGCGATAGGTGTTTTTTTCGGTAGGGACCAGCTTTAGCGCGTCCGAAGGCGATTCATCGCACTTCGGCGCTAGCCAAAAACGCTTCTGTTTCGCCATCGTAGGGTGGACGCGTTTCCCAGACAAAGAACGGCTTGCGCCGCACTGCCATAAATGGCATTCGGACGCGCTAAAGCTGGTCCCTACCAAGGTTATACCGATCTGGGAAGGGACAGCACAACATGGCAGCCAGCGAAAAAAAGACGCGTATACTCTGTATTGAAGATGATGCCCAGATGCGTACCTTTCTGACTGCGCAGCTCAAGGCACGTGGTTTTCAAACGCAAGCCGTACGCGATGGAGCACAAGCCATCGATGTAGCCGCCATCTTCCAGCCCCAGCTCGTGTTGCTCGATCTGTCGCTACCTTCCCTGGATGGTCTGACCTTTCTGCGACGATTGCGCGAATGGAGCAAGGCGCCCGTGATCGTCCTCTCGGCCCATGATGAGGAGCCAATCAAGATCAAGGCGCTGGACATGGGCGCCGACGACTATCTCACCAAGCCATTTAGCTTAAACGAGCTACTGGCGCGCATACGCGTCGCGCTCAGGCGGAGCGAGGAGACGGACCGACTGCGCAACAATGCCGTAGCAGAGCAGCAGCGTCCAGGGTATAGCTATGGTGGACAGAATGGACTCCAGGTCAACTTTGCCCGCAGACAGGTCATCGCCAATGGACAGGAGGTACATCTCACCCCAACTGAGTATGACCTGCTCTGCGAGCTTACACGCCATCCCGGTAAGGTACTCACACACCGCGAACTGCTACAGCGCGTGTGGGGATCAGACTATAGCGGAGAGAACACCTACCTGCGTACCTTCATCCGTCACCTGCGCCGAAAGTTGGAGCCAGATCCAGCCAATCCACGCTTCCTGCACAATGAACTGGGGGTAGGCTACTATGTGCCTGCGCCCGATGCCGAAAGCAACCTGGAAACAGAGGCCCAGGGTACCCCCTCACAGCCGTAAACCAAGATCAGGCGCAACCGCATACATTTCAATATTTTTTCACACCATTTTCACAGAACGCGCCTGATCTTTACGTCTTTCTCACTCCTTTTCGGGTACACTATAAAAACGGAGGCAGAAGAACTCGCGCCTCCGCGTCGCGCCAGTCGACGCACCGCCTAGCGGTACATCATCACCTCAGCGGGATGCAAGTGATATGCACAACATACAAGCGGCGAGTGATCAAACTGGTCGTGACGACCATGTGAGCTTGTCAAAAGGAGCACAGGCACTGCAACAAGTATTGGCCCAACCGACAAAAGAAGTACTGGCAATGCAAAAGCCTCTCAAGCATCTCTTAGTGGTTGAGGACGATCTTGATCTTGCGAGCCTCGAAGCGAATTTCCTGGCAACTCATGGCTTTACTGTTATCACCGTACACAATGGAGAGGATGCCATAGCTTTCTTGCAGGGCAGTCTCCCTGATATGGTCGTACTCGACATCGAACTGGCTGGCAGCTTAGACGGCTGGCAGGTGTTACACTTCCTGCGACACCGCGCCAACGTCCCGGTTTTGCTGACGACAAGCGCGATTGTGGGGGTACGCAAACAGTTACGAGACCATGCAGAAAGCCGAGCGACGCTCGACCACCTGGCAAAACCGTACACCATGCCTTCACTCCTCAAACAGGTGCAGCGCATGCTGATGGTCGCACCCAATTCGTAAGCCATTGATTCTCACTAAGGAGGTTCATATGGATCGCAAGGAAGATCGAGATATCCTGCGCAAGGGTGGTTTCGCTGAGAATGAAGTAGTAGAGTTGAGTAAACTGCGTGCCTTCCACGCGGAGAAAGAGAAGCAACAGGCCGCAGCTACGAAGCGTCGTCTGGAGTTTATTCGCTGGCTCGTCGTCACTGGGAAGTTGAGCGATCAGATCGCTTGATGAGGAAATATACCAGTGCTTTCGCCTGGAACAGATACACAACCGGTTTCTAGAAAGCTAGATAGACAAGCTTCGAGCAGAAAGCTTAGAAATGGCTTAGAAACCGGTTGTTTTGGTTATTGATAAAAAAACACCACAAAAACATAATAAAGAAACCATGGATGCCGCAAGAAATTTCTGCATGTGCCAGCATCCATGGTCCCGAACGAATCAGCACGAGTCCGGGTCTTTTTCCCATACCTCACCTACTTCTAGCCAGCACCTATGAGTGCTGCAGGTGAGGAGTAGGCGCCACCAAGCCATTGAGCAAAGCCAGGAGCGAGTCCTCAGGCTCCTGCTCTGACGAGCGTAGCGCCTTCATCGCCTCTTCGATGTCCTCATCCGAGAGATACTGAGGCAGAGGCAAACGCGAGACAGTATTTAGAATATTCTCAATAACCCCCACTGGGGGCTCCATCTGCCCAAGCTGGCTAAAGAGCCTGTCAACCTCATCATCCGCCATGAAATCATCAGCGTTCTCGACATTATTTACAATATCTGCATTGAAAAAATCTTTATCAAATGATTGCTTGTCCATATCTGCTCCCTCTTTGTTCGTATGTATTGCTTCTAAGCATATCACGAACAACATAAGAAAGAAGTTTCAGATTTCCAAGCATTCTTATCTAATTTTAAAAAATCCCTTTGTGAGCTTAGATAGTAGCCTTCAATGTCTGCCACTGGAGCGCAAGTGCCTGGCGCAGCAATGGGCGTGCACGCTGGAAGTAGGTCTTCGCGGTCGCCTCAGGCATTTTCAAGGTACGGCCAATCTCTGAGAAGCTCAACTGACCAGCATAACGCAGTAAGACAACCGAACGAAACTTGGGAGGGAGATTATCGATAGCCTGGCGCAAAGCGCGCTGCAAATCATTATGTTCAGCAGTCTCATCAGGCAGTGGGCTATTGTCGGGCATGATATCCAGCGGAGAAAGATCATCATCGTCACTGGAAGACTCCAACTCGGAGAAGTGAATCGCACGCTTGCGACGCAGCTCATCGAGACAGCGATTACGCGCGACCTGGAATAACCATGCCTTCAAAGGCTCGCCAGTGCGCAGCTTTGGCATGGAAATATATAGCTGCAAGAATACTTGCTGAAGAATATCGTTTGCCAGGTCATAGTCGCCAAGGCAATGGCAGATAAAGTTAAACAGCGCCACGTTATAGCGGCTGACCAGCATTTCAAAACCAGTCTGATCGCCAGCCATTGTGCGCTGGACGAGCATACCATCGGTAATTTGAGCGGCTTCATTCTTCGCCTGGGATTTAGAGCGTTCACGTACTTGCATTCTTGTTCCAACCTCACTTTCTCTTTGTCCCCTATAGAGTAGCCTCTTCAGGTTGGGAATTCAAGTATTTGGGGGGGTTATAAACTCTGCTATAAACGACTTTAAGCGTAAACTAACAACATTAAGACCACATAAGCTTAAGCTTAGAGAGATTTTAATCGATTCCTAATCTTCCTCTAATCGTTCTTTAAGCGATCTCTAAGCTTTCCCAGGGGCGGGGTGAGGTTGGAACTGCAAGATAACTACATATAGTACGAAGCGCCAATCCCAAAGAGATACAAATCGTTAACTATTGCGAGACTTCGGATGTGCTAAGACAGCCAAATAACACATCTTAGAACATTTAGCTACACCGTTACACAGAGACGTTTATTCGCAAGCAGGGAGGATAGAAAAAGGCCCCTTCAGCGGTGTGAAGAGGCCTCTGCCCAAGCAATTCTTAAGCATTGCTAGCTGGGCTTAAGCTTTGTGCTGTGTTTTCTGAAAAAGTTAAATGCGTGCGAGGTTGGGAGAGCTTAGTAAACGGCTCAGGAACTGGTTCGCGGTGCGCTTGTCCACTCGCTTGCCGATGCGCGCCAGCAGGACGTTGCTTGGCTCCATGCTGACATTGGGTTCGGTGGTGGGATACTCGATAAAGCCTTGCGAGCCGAAGAGGCGCGAGATCAGCTCGCGATAGCGATAGACAGAAATGCCCAGGCTCTCCGTATCCCAGTGCCAGGAGAGGCCAATGGCGAAGAGAATCATATCTTCAAGGGCGTCTAGTTCCAGAGCAAAAGCCAGCATATTGCGCGCAATACCCGCGCCGCGCCAATCAGAACTGACTTCAATCGCGACCTCGTAGAGATTCTCAATGCCCTCCCACCATTCATCGGCGGGGGCAATGGTCACCTGACCTACAATGGCTCCAAGGGGAGTATGAGCCAGGGTTAGCGCGCAATCGGGACTACGCGCAATATCGAGCAGTAATTGATGCTCACGCTCGGGCAGACGCGCAAAGGTACGCAAGCCGGGGTCGGGCCGCAAACGCTCCACCAGCGAGACCGGACAGAAGTCACGCAAGAGTAAAGGGCCCCTAAGGGTCTCCAACGAGCGACTACGCGAGGGCGAGGTCGTGGAATCTCGCTTGAGATGGAGGAGGTCGAAGAGGCCCGCCAGGGGCGAGCGATGGCGTCCAGCAGGGAAGGCCTGGCGCACCGAGGGGGGAATCACCAGGTGACGCACCAGGGCCGCCGTGTGGCGATTGGTGCTGCTGATCGACATCCGGCGTGGCTGGGCGGGAAAATGCTCCACGCTGTCCATAAAGGTGAGCGGAAAGTCGTGTGGCATGGAGGATTTCCCCATTACCGACTGCGCCGCCTCGTCATCCTCCCTGATCGCGAGCCAGATAGGACGCCAACGCTCAACCCACGGCTCGGGCAACATCTCTGGCAGCTCCTGCCCCGTCATCTCGGCCCAAACCATGCTCCAAGCACGCGGAACCACGCGATAGAGCGCATAGCCACCACCACCGACGGCCACCCAGCGCCCCTGGCTATATGCATCTGCCAGGCGGCGAGCCATCTTGGTCTGGGCACGAATGCCACGCATCGTCAGGCTCAGGTGTGTCAGCGGGTCCCAGGCATGGGTATCACAACCATGTTGCGTCACAATCACATCAGGCGAGAACGAGGCTACCAGCGGCAAGAGTAGCGATTCCATCATCTCAATATAGGAGTCGTCCTCGGTGAAGGGTTCCAGCGGCACATTGACCGCGAAGCCACGCCCACTGCCACTCCCGGTCTCCAGGACATCTCCAGTCCCTGGAAAGAGATAGCGCCCCGTCTCATGCAGCGAAATCGTCATCACGCGAGGGTCATCATAGAAGGCGCGCTGTACACCATCGCCATGATGGGCATCAAAATCGATGTAGAGCACCTTGGCCTCGCTGGCCTGCAAGACGTGCGCAATGGCAACCGCCACGTCATTATAGACACAAAAGCCTGAGGCCCGGTCCTGCCAGGCGTGATGCAGGCCCCCCGAGGGATGAAAGACGCGCAGGGGGCGCTCCTGCTCCGGCAAGCGCTCTCCCTCTGGCAGGCCCATCACCGTCGATAGCGCAACCAGCGTTCCCCCAGCAATGCGCGCGGCAACCTCGTGCATCCCTGGCAAGGCGGGTGTGTCATCGCCGCCAAAGCCGAAGCGCAGCTCCAGGCGCTGACGCTCCTCACGCTGGCTCGCGTTGCTCTCGTCCCCCAGCGGCTGGCTCAGGCGTTGCACGGCCTGGATATACTCAGGCTCATGCACCAGGCTCAATTCTTCATAAGTAGCCTGGCGCAGGGGCAAACAGGTATGCTCGTCCTTGGGATCCCAGAGACCAGAGCACTCCAGCAGATCCATCAAGGCACTTAAGCGTGCCGGCTGCAAGGGATGCTGAGGGCCAAAATTGTAACGTAACTCCTCTGTATCGAAGAGTAAGCGAGCCAGAGTGGAGTTGTTGTCTGCCTGCGTGCTGGTCGATGGCGTGATCTCATTCGGCATGAATCGTGTCCCCTTCAGCTGGCGAAGCACCAAATACATATTGAATACCCTCCTGCTGCAAACGCATCAGCAGGGGAGCTGGATTAATTGTACCCAGGCGCACAACGGCAAGGGAGGGCACTCCACCTTCGGAGGGGGCCGCGAGCACGCTGCGAATATGCACATGCATCTGCGAGGCAATATCCAGGAAACGCGCCAGGGGCGTAATATCCCCCAGCGGCAGCGTCAAAGTCAACTGCATTCCTGGCTCAAAGGCTCCCATGGCACGCGAGAGAGCCACCAGGAGATCGCTACGCGTTACCAGGCCTACCAGGACCGCCTTACTCTCACCATCCAGCTGCTCATAGGAGACCACGGGCAGATAGTTCAAGTTTCGCTCGACCAGGATCTGCGCAGCAGAGGGGACGCTCGTGGTTGGCGTCACGCGAATCAAGGCGCGATGCATTACCTCCACGACGCGGCGCTCAAGCCAGGAGCGTTGCAGCGCGCTACTGGAGGCTTCCTGGCGCGCGAGGGCCGCTTGTATATCGATATCGTGAGAGGTCAGCATGCCTTCAAGCAAGAGCAGCGTCTTATGCTTCTTCTTGCTCTTTGACTCTGGGTCGGCCACATGACGTACACGCGCTACGGGCAGATGGTGGAAGCCATGTTGGCGCAACAAATTGACAGCATGGGCAAGCGTAGCATCTGGAGCGACTGTCGTTAGATTGGTAGACATAATATCGCGAACGATCATTTATTTCCTCCCTACGCGCCAGAGCGGAGGCGACGCAGTCTCTCCTTAGTCGGAGAGAGGCAACAGTACAGAGACGCAACCAAATAGAGAAAAGCGACCTCCGGTGGAAACAGTTTGTATCATAGCATATTAACCAGCCACTCTTCACAACTTCTTCGTGTACCCACCGTAAATATGCGTAGAGAAAGAACATCACACTTTATCACGCCAGGCTACATACGCAGCCATCTACACGCGTCTATCCTGAAGATAGAGATGCAAATTTTTAAAGAGATGAGGAATAGCCGATGGCCGAAAATACTGAACATACAACGCCACGTCCTATACAAGCATCCGATGATCCAACAATTCCAGGAGGGCAAACACGCAACGTGGAACAAGAGCACTCCATTTCAGGCGAGCCCAACGTCGACGAGGTTGCCATCCATCCCCTGGGCGATAGCACCGTTCCCGAACGCCCAGCAAACGAGAACGCAGCATCTGCCACCAGGGATGATGTGACAGCAGCAGCAAGCACGATAGAGAATCCAACAGAACCTACAACCGATGTCGACCTACCACTAGAACTAGAGGAGAAACAAGCCCAGCCGGGAACAGCCACTATTCCACCTACGATCCCCCCGGAGGAGGATCGCGAGGGCGAGGAGACCGTGTCACCCACACTGCGCGCTTCCGAAGAGACCCCGGCAACGGTGAGCGTTCCCGTTGAAGCCTTTACACCTGCCCCCAAAGAGCAGCCGGCCCCCACGACGCCAGCCCTTCCCTTTATGAGTATTGAGGACCTGGCGCAATTACGTGTAGTGGGGGAGCCACAGATCTCACCCGATGGCAAACGCATCGCGTTTAGTATGCTCCAATGCGATACGGAGACCAATAGCACGAGCAGCGCCATCTGGATCGTAGAGAGCAGAGGTGGCAAGACCCAGTCTCCCTGGCAGGTCAGCAGTGGCACACAGCATGATTACGCGCCTCGCTGGTCGCCCGATGGACGCTATCTCTCCTTCTTAAGCGATAGAGAGGGCACACCACAGATCTATCTCCTCCCCTTGCGGGGCGGCGAGGCCCGCCAGCTGAGTAATCTTCCCCTGGGTGTCTCCGAGTATAGCTGGCGACCCGATGGCGCGATACTTCTCGCCCATAGCGCCTGGAAGGCTGCTGACGAGCAAGGATCGGGACAAGGAGAAGAGACCTCCTATGTCGTGATGCGCCTGGCCAGCCATTGGGATGGTTCAGGCTATAAGCATGGTCGACATGAACAGCTCTGGCTGCTGGGGCTGGACGGCACGGCGACCCGCCTCACCTCCGAACCAGTCGATCTCACCCAGGCTTGCTGGTCGCCTGATGGCAGCGAGATCGTCTTTAGCGCCAATCGCCGGGCGGATCCCGATCTGAGCGTGAGCGCGGCTCTCTGGGTGCTGACCCTGGCTACGGGACAACTGCGCCGTTTGACGCCTGAGGAAGAACTGGCTCAGATGCCTTCCTGGTCACCTGATGGCAGGTCTATTGCCTACTTGCGCTCACCCGACCAGACAGAGGCGAGCAATATCTCCCCCTGGATCGTCGCAGCCAATGGGCAGGAGACGCCACGTCCCGCCGCCACTGGAGCCGAAGACATCAACTCTCAGATGTGGATTATCGATGAGCTACGCACCGACTACCTCGTAGCGCCTCAGTGGTCTCCGGATGGGCAATGGCTCCTGGTTCCAGGACAAACACATGGACAGATTCATCTCTACCGCATTAACCCCACAAAGAATACGATTGAACAGCTCACGCGCGGTAATGGACGCTACCTCTCGCCCCAACTCTCACGCGACGGGCAGACCATCGCCCTGGTGCGTGCGGACTGGTTTACCCCCGGCGACGTCTGGGGCATGGACGGGAATGGCGAAAATTTACGCAAGCTCACCAGCGTCAACGACACACTGCTACGTCAGCGCCAGTTACTTCGTCCGAAAAAGGTGACCTGGAAAGGGGGCGATGGCACGACGGAGATCGAGGGCTGGCTCTACCTACCAACGCTTGAACAGGGGAGACGTGTGCCACTCATCCTGGCACCACATGGTGGTCCCTCCCTGGCCTGGGGAGATAGCTATGTCCATGAATTTCAGGTCCTGGCGGGGCGCGGCTATGCCGTCCTGGCCCCCAATCCGCGAGGCAGCGCTGGCTATGGCGAAGATTTTTGTCGCGCCGTCCTCAACGATTGGGGAGGCGCCGACTTCGCGGACCTCATGGCGGGGATTGATGCCATGATTGCGAACGAACCCATTGATGGTGAGCGCCTGGGTATCGGCGGCATCAGCTATGGCGGCTATATGACAAACTGGGCCATTACGCAAACTGGGCGTTTTAAGGCTGCAGTCAGCCGCAACGGCATCAGCGATATTACACACGCCGGCATGCTCTCGGATCAGACACTCTGGTTCAACCTCTCGCTCACAAGCCCAGAGGTACAGCGCGAGCGCTCGCCACTGACCTATGTCGAGCGTATCACGACACCGCTCTTGCTCTTACATGCCGAGAACGACCTGCGTTGTCCCACCAGCGAATCGATCCAGATGTTTGTGCAGTTGCGCAAGCGCAAGCAGATGGTGCAACTGGTGCGCTATCCCAACACCGGTCATCTGATGGATTGGCCAGCCGTGGGTACACCCAGGCTGCGACTAGATCGCCTGCGCCGCACCATCGCCTGGTTCGAGCATTTTTTGTAGGGTAAAAGTAGGAGAAACATAAAACGCCCGGCAGCCTCTGGCTGCCGGGCGTTTTATGTTTCTCTACTACTAATTAACTGGCGGTAAAGAGTTGGACGACGTAGAAGATGGCCGCTAGCGCCAGGAATATACCAAAGGCGGCTGTAATAATGCGCGAGACCCGGTGCGTGCGACGCAACATATGGGCCGGTGGCTGAAAACTATACAGAGCCACCCTGGCCGAGACAATAAAGATACCTACCAGGAAGACAAAGTCCAGGACGCGTATAGGAAAGGCGCCATTAAAGACCGCGAAGGTGATCACCACCGCGCCAAACATCAGAATAGCACCCAGGATTTCAAGAATGGCCAGCCCCATAAAGCGCGGCTCATCAAAGGCCGCGCCCAACAGCCTGGGAGAGATGCGCAAGATGAGTACTAAACCACCAATATATGCAATAATACTGAGCAAAGACAGAATTACTAATTGCATGCGAACGTATCCCCGAAATTTTTTAGCCCAAGAAAACTTTTATCCCCAGGAGAACACGCGAGCATCTTTCTCTAAGAGACGCGCGTTCTTTTCGCCAGGAGCAAACAAGTAGACGTCAGAGGGCGCCATACCTTCGACGGCCTCACTGCTCTGTAGCGCGAAGGCCTGCCCATCGCTGCGCCAGGAGACAGCTCCTGAGACGAAAGGCGCATACGCCTGGGTATCTTGCGGGTGATCGAGGGATACCAGGTAAGGCCCCTGACCAGTAATATGATGCCGCTCAGAGGCCACAACAGCGTTACCTTGAGGACTCCAACGCAGCAACGCATTCTGGGCCAGAAAAGTCGCAGGCGCTTGCAAAAATACCTTTTGCGTGGCGCTTCCATCAACTGGCACAATATCGAGCGAGCTGGCCTCCTGACCCGGCGTTCCGTTCTCAATCTTCTGCACAACGAGCTTCGTCCCATCGGGCGAGATATCCCAACCAGGCTGAGTTAGCGCACTGCTTTGTCCTCCAGCACACCAGGTCTCCTTGCCTAATTCCACGACCTGCTGGCGCGGCGCGCCTGGGTCATTGACCGACAGACGATAAATCGCCAGGCGGCTATCTTGCTGCCCAGGCTGTTCTACCGTCTCATAATAGAGCTGTCCCTGGCGATAGCGCAATGAGAGCAGCATCGATTGCCCCTGCTGAGCATTGATAGGCGAGGTTGCGCCAAGCTGCTCGCTCGAAGCGACCTTAATCAGGCTATGCGTCTGCAAATCATAGCGGTAGAGGCCTGCATCATTGCTTGTTTTTCCTGTAACGCCATTGTACCATGCCAGGAGATGTTGCGCATCCTCCCAGAAGGCGTACTGCCAGGAATCGCTACGAGGTTTTCCCTCCGCTCTGGCATCTGTCGCGACCTGGGGCAGGGTGATGGACGTCAATTGCTGGGTACTGGTATCAAGCACATACAGGCTACTTGTAGCAGTATAGTCTGGCTCGGGGCAGCCACCACCACCAACTCCCGCGGGCAGAGCATTAAAGAGATAAGAAAGGTGTTTATGGTCAGGCGACCAGGCAGGAGACTGCCAGAACACCTCCGGCGCCTGCGAGAAGTCGAAATGGGTTACCTGAGTCGCATTTTCGCTATTGAGCGCCATCCAGAGCTGATTCTGACGCACAAAGGTATAGAAGCCAACCTTTGAGCCAGCAGAAGCCGCCTGTAGCGTGGGGGTGGGCGAAACAAGCACGGCCGGAGTACCATTGCCAGTATCGGGGATACCTGAAGGCACAGAGCCACTCTTTGGGCTACAGGCGGCTAGAAGCAACACCAGGCCCACAGCCAAAATAAGCATCGTCAGAGAGAGAGATCGCCGCATAGCAAATAACCTCAATATCTACATTTAGAGAGTTCAGCGGTTGGAGCTCATAACAATAAACACATCGATACAAACTATATCAGAGTATGCCACTATATCGCAGCCTATCTATGCAGAGACATAGCCCAAAGAGGCTATAGGCAGCCCCTCTCTCATCCTTTTCAAGCCAGGCGACATATGGTACAGTTTGAAGGCAAAAAAAGAACAGCATAGTGAGCAGGAGCAAGAGCAGATGGCCGAACTGGTATGGAAAAAGAAACAGCAGCAAATGGGTGGCACGGAGGGGAGCAATTTAGCGGCCTCACGCCCGCCCATTGAGTTGATTACCATGGAAGAAACATCAGAAGTCAATAATGAGCCTGGATGGTCTAACCGGCTCATCTGGGGTGATAACCAGGATATCTTGCCAGCTCTCCTCCCACTCTTTCGTGACCAGGTCAATCTCATCTACATTGACCCACCCTTTATGACCGGGCGCACCTTTGGTCGCAAAGAGCAACTGGCCTATAGCGATACCTGGAACAATGACATCGATGCCTACTTGCAATGGCTCTATCCCATTCTCCAGACCCTCCATCAACTCCTTGCCCCAACTGGCAGCATGTACCTTCATCTCGACTGGCGCACCAGCCATTACGTTAAAGTAATGCTGGATGAAATTTTTGGCTTCAACGTTCAGGGCAATGGGGGAGGCTTTAAAAATGAGATCATCTGGCACTACCAGAGCGGGGGACAGACCAGGCGCTACTATACGCGCAAACATGACACCATCCTGTTCTACACCAAGTCTGGGAACTATTGCTTCCATAAAGAGCGCATCGGTGAACGACGTGGAGCGCAGAAACGCAATCATATGCGCCAGGTCGTGGGGCCAAATGGACAGATTAGCTGGACAATCAAGTCAGCGGGAAAGCTCTATACCTATAGCGAAGATACGCTCATTCCTCCCAGCGATGTCTGGAGCGATATCAGCCATCTGCACCAGCGCGATCCCGAGCGTACAGGCTACGCCACGCAGAAGCCCACCGCGCTCCTGGAACGCATTCTCCTGGCTTCATCCGAGGATGACGACCTGGTCATGGACTGCTTCTGTGGCAGTGGGGTCACGCCAATCGTGGCGGAACACCTGAAACGGAGATGGATTGCCTGCGACAAGAGTGAGCTGGCCATTACCACCACCAGCCAGCGACTCCAGCAACACACGCTGCACTACCCCTATAAAAGGCTATATACGCTACAAGCAAAAGAGAGCAACTTCGGCTAAAATCTTCAATGGCTTGATACTACATAGAGAGAGGCTAATCCTGGTCGTATGCTATAATGAGCATACATAGGCAGTTTCTATGTACGTAGTCAGAAATTGGAATAACAAAAATAGCCATGCTTGAATTGCTAGAGCAACTTTTTCGCCAGGTGCGACACTACTCGCAAACCGAACGCTTTGACCGGGATAGAGCCAGAGTCTATCACCAATCCTCAAAGCACACAACCATGCAATTCGATCGGGACGCGGAAGATATTATTATCGAAGGTCTGATCCAGAGTGGGCATGGCTTTGAAATCGTCACGGAAGAACGCGAAACCCTTTCCACCAGCGACAACGTCCAGTATCGGATCATTATTGATCCCATTGACGGCTCTACCAACGTGGCGCGCGGCATTATGATCGCAGCCGTAGCCATGGCAGTCCTCCCTATTGACGCCCCAGTTGTGCCCGAGCACGTCCAATGGGCACTTGTGGGAGATCTCTTTAATGGGAGCGTCTACCAGGCTGAGCGTGGAAAGGGAGCGTTCCGCAATGGCCTGCGCTGCCAGACCAGTCATGCTACCAGTCTTAAACATAGCCTGGTGGGTTTAAACCTGGATAAGCGCGATGAACGCGTGGTACGCAATCTTCTGACAAAGCCGCCTACGACCAGTCAGATTCGCCGTACGGGAAGCACAGCCATTGATTGCGTCTATGTCGCCAGCGGCACATACGACGCCTATATAGATGTGGGAGATGTCGTCACGGGGGAATCATTCCTTGCCTCCGCCAGCATCGTGTTAGAGGCAGGGGGAGTTGTCAGCGATCATCAGGGAAACCCTTTGCGTCCAATCCAGAACCTGACCGAGGGCTATTCACTGGTCGTCGCCGGAACAAAAGAGTTACATGAGGCCATTCTCACAAAATTATTGTGAAGTGGTTCATTGTTCTTCCCCGCAGGATAAAGGTACGCTTGTATATATAGAGATGTGTCAGATACGCTCCCATTGACGAATATTCATATATATACATATGTTTCTATGCGAGAGCCAGATAGGCTGGCTAGAGAGATAGAGGGGGCCATGTACAATAGAGAACGCCATCATCAAGACAAGAGATCCAGGCGGCTCACCAGGCTACTTCCAGGTGTGATCGTTCTTGGCCTACTCTTTTTGAGCGCGTGTAGCAGCCTGCCCAACTCCGCGAATCAGACCACGGGGACGAGCGTTTCCACGCCAACGGTTGATACCTCGCTCAAGAATCAAGGCGATACCAAGCTGCAAACCTTTCAACAATGGATCACCCTGATGAAGCAATCGGGTGGCGATACCACCACATATGACCAACAATTTAGTGCATCAAAGCAGGCACTCGACAGTGCCAAATCGGCGTCTGCTTACCAGACTGCCCTGAATACCCTTAACGGCCAGATTGCCTCCATTCAGCTCAACGCGCTCAAAGCCGAGAGTAAGAATCTGCAACAGAACCTGGCCAAACAAGTCAGTGACTGGGGCAACGGGCATAGCTATCATGACACCTACGACAACACAAGCTACCCACTGGGCTTTGAATATGGCTCCAAGGGTATTGGTGGGTGGATTCAAGATGACCTGGACGCTGCGAAGAACGTTGCTGACTACCAGCAGGCCATCGAGAATGAGCAGATGTACCTGTACAATTTTCAGGAAATGAAAAAAGCCAGCGCCGACAAAACACCCTACAATCAGGTCCACCAGAGCGACATGGACATGCTCAAACATTATAACAAGATGGACAGCAAAGTCGTGGTTGTCTCACTGAGTGAAGAGGCTATGCGCCTCTACGACCATGGGAAGCTGGTCAAGGCCTTCCTGGTCACGACCGGGCGTCCCAATAAGCCAACCCCGCCAGGAACCTGGTGGGTAGAGGGCAAAAAAGCGCCGACCGTTTTTAAATCGGGGGTCAAACCAGGAAATCCCGACTACTATCCTGATACACCCATCAACTACGCAATGCAGTACCATAGCGAAGGCTACTTCATCCACGATAGCTGGTGGCGTGTCAACTATGGCCCGGGAACGAACTTCCCCCACGCCGACGATAGCGGTGACTCCTTCTCCTCGCAAGGCTCCCACGGCTGCGTCAACCTCTCCAAGGAGAACGCCAGCCAGGTCTATGACTTCGTCCAGTTATATACCGGCGTCTTCATCTACTAACCTACCAATATACAAGTAAAGAGAAGCGCCCTGGCAGCCTGAAGGCTGCCAGGGCGCTTCTCTGTAAGAGGCATTCCCTGCAAGGGAGGGATATACACTGCGCATATCTACTCGCGTGGAGTAAGCACGGCGCTAAAGGTCTGCCACATTCCGACAAACATTGCACGGGGCATACGCTGGAAGTTTGAGGGGGCAGAGTCAGCAATATAGACATTCTGACTATCGCCACCGCGAATGACAAAGAAGTGGCCACCTGGAAAATAGAAGGAATCGCGCACGCTGACAATGACTGGAGAACCGCTATTTGCGCTATCAATGACCTGTTGCAGGGTGCGCGTCCGACCGGCACTGGCATTAAAGCCATAGCTATCAGCAGTCATCGCGATTCCCTCTTCGCGCAAAAGGCCAAGATTGACGTCCCACACCCCCAGTTTTAGCTCCTGCGTCAACACATCAGAGGCGATAAGATGGCGCCCGTAAGCATTCATCACCATCTCTAAGGCAATCCCTGAACAGGAAGAGTAGCTCCAGACCTGGAGCTGATACAGGTTGGCATACTGATGAGGGTCAGCCGAATCGACTCGCACCAGGAGCGAGCTAGCACTGGTAGGCATACCATGGCTCGTGGGTTCATACGCTTTATCGCCATTGGCGGAGGTATTAAACAGGCCCAGGCTCAGACCCTGCGAGAAGCTCTTGACGCTTCCGCCGGCGATCCCGGTCTGCACGAAGAGTGTCAACACAAAGAGCACAAGCACGCCCAGCGAAACCAGTGAGCGACGATGCTGATACCAGGACGACGGTCTCGAAACAGGCATGAGCGCGCCTGTAGGCTTCTCAACGGAGACAATCTGCCCATCATGCAGGTGTAAAATAGCGGTCACGTGGCGATCCAGGGGGTGAGCCGGGAGGCGATTTTGCGCGGCAAACATCTGCTTATTACGTTGATGGTCACGCCAGGCACTCACGGCAACAAAAGCAACAATAGACAGCATAACGACAGTCAGAAATGATGTGATGGCAGCAGCCGACATATACAAAAACCCCATTAATATTGTAAGAATCTCTGGAGCGCAAGAATCCTTGCTTGCGCATGGAAAGATGCGCCGTTACGCTTTCCCTGAATCTTTACATTCATAATTAGCCATCCATAAGTATAGCCCAGGTACTCGCCACACAACTAACCCATCCCCCAAAACGGCCATATGATGGGAGTCTTTCCCATATTCAGAGAAACAGCAAGTCCTTCTCTTGAGGAAAGAACGCAACGATAGCAACTTTTCGTATTGTCGGTGGAGGAATACGCCTTAGATTGCCATGCCCTTCATATCATAGATTTCTATATTTGCACCCATCGTATGTCTGTAAATGACCACCTGCTGAATGGTATGGTGCAAGGGCAGGACCAGAAACTCCGCGTTATCATTGGTCCCATGGGGGCGTACACTCAAGGAGCCATATTTGGGGAGGGAGAGCAAGAGCGTCTCATCGGCATCGATAACGCCAAGCTGGTGAAATTTGTGGTAGATCACCCAGGAGATGGCAGTCCTGTTCGCCAGGAGCAACTGTTCACCGTCGCTATGGAGATGGAGACCAATACGAGGAAGCGCAAAAGGTATCCAGCCGCCAGAGCGGCGCAGAGGTTGTGTCTGGGTCTCAGGAGGAGAGGCCTCAACGGGATCAAGAATTGTCTGCAATTTCATCGGAAGCGCACCCGGACCTTTCGCAAAAGCAAGCGTGTTAAAGAGCAAAATACTCGAATAATACCAAAACACAACATTACCAGCCAGGATGCGAGAGTACAAGGCGAAATCGACAATAATCCGACATTTTTACATAAGCCAACGAGAGAATATAAAGCAAATATGCTATACTGATCCGGCAAAGCATGCGCAAGCATCCAGAGCATACACACACGCTGAGCATAAGCAAGGGAGGAGGACCAACACACCATGGAGCCACACTTCTACCTGGGCTGTCCCATGTGGGGCTACAAAGCATGGGTGGGAACAGATTTTTTTCCGGCAAAGACACCCGCGAGCGATTTTCTACACCTCTACAGTAGAAGACTGACCTGTGTCGAGGGAAATACGACTTTTTACGCATTACCCTCCGAGGAGACTGTAGCGCGCTGGTACCAGGAAACCCCGGCCACCTTCCGCTTCTGCCCAAAAATCTCACGTGATATCAGCCATAGCGCGCCACTCGACGCGCAAAAGAGCGCCGCGCTCCACTTTCTTGAGCGCATACGCGGACTGGGCGAGCGCCTGGGACCCATCTTCTTACAGCTGCCCCCTTCCTTTGGCCCAGGGCAACTGACCCAACTCGAACACTTCCTTGACTTCTGGCCGCAAGACGCGCGCCTCGCCGTCGAGGTGCGCCATCCCGACTTCTTTAAAGCACCCCATGCCCAGCCCCTGGACGAGTTGCTCCAGCGCTACGCGGTAGCACGTGTGATTATGGATACACGCCCAATACGCACAGGGTCGAGCAGCGAACAGCAGATGCTCCAGGCCCGCGAACGTAAACCCAATCTACCAGTGCATCTAGCTCACACTACAGACTTTGTCTTTGTGCGTTATATCGGGCATCCACGCATGGAGGTCAATACCCCCTTCCTCGATGAATGGGCACAACAAATGGGCACATGGCTCAAGCAGGGAACAACCGTCTATGCTTTCTGCCACTGCCCATTTGAAGAACACTCACCAGCTATCTGTCGTGAGCTCTATACCCGCATTAAGACATACGTCCCGCTTCCGTCTCTGCCATGGGAAACTGAGTCGTCAGCGACGGAAACCCAGCCGACGCAAGGTCGTCTCTTTTAGTCATCAAGGTAGGAGAGACAGGCAGATGAACAATGGGAGGGGTCACAAGGGCTGGATGCGTCCAATGGTTGCGCACATGGGTCGCGATGGCACGGCGATAGGCTTGCGTATAGCGCTCAGCCATGACCTTGACCGAGAAATGCTGCCCCACATGAGCGCGCACCTGAGCACGGTCAAGCTCCTCAATATGTGCTATAGATTGCACCATCTCCTCAAGATTGGAGACCAGGAAACCACTCCTGGCATGATGCACCACCTCAGGAGCGGCCCCACGCCTAAAGGAGATGACAGGACAACCTAGCGCCATTGCCTCAAGCATGACCATACCAAAGGGCTCCTCCCAGGTAATGGGATTGAGCAGCGCCTTCGCGCGACTGAGGAAGTCGAGCTTCTGCTCCATATTGACAGGACCAATATATTTGATCCTTTCTCCATCAAGCTCAGGCTCAATCTCTTCCTCAAAGTAGCGAACAGCCTCTGGCAGGTGACGATCCACAATGCCCGCCAGTACCAGTGGCACCCCCACCTCCTTCGCCGCGGCGATCGCCAGGTGCGCCCCCTTCTCAGGAACGAAACGTCCTAACCAGGCCAGGTATGGCTCTGGCTCGCTGGTCGTCGGCGTAAACACCTGCATAGGCAGACCATGAGGAATCACACCCAGGAACTTGAGGTCATAAGGAACCTCTTTACGCGCCTGCTCGCTAATGGCGACCAGTGGCACGTCGGCAAGCCAGTCCATATAATAGCTGTCCGCGTCACCAATATAGGAACCCGCCCGGTCAAAGGGGAAACAGCTATGGAGCGTCATAACCCTGGGAACCAAGAGGCTCGCGGTGAGCGGCAGGAGGTACATATCAGAGGCAGAAGAGAGATGCATATGCACAATATCGAAGGTATGCTCACGAATATACTCAACGGATTTTTGGAGATGATAAAACGCCTTCAGATGAGCGTACCAGGGTACGTCATCCTCCACAAGCGCTTTAGGTAAAAATGAGACCAGGCGTGCCGATGTTTTGGTATTACCAGGAGCAAGAAGGGTGACAGAATGTCCCTGAGCGACCTGCTCCTCGATTAAGTTATAAATGACAACTTCAGTTCCCCATAGTTTTTGGGTGGAATAGAAATCCAGGCGGGAGCAATATGTACGATGTTCATATGATAATTTCTCCAGGCAGTTCAACGCACTACAAAGTTGAGCCAACCACCTCAGAACATCCATGAACAGGAGGAGCGGTAAAAACCGGCAGACGAGGTGTACACAATATGCTTGCCTCCTCAAGCGCCAGTAGTAAGAGGACAGGAGAGAACCATTGATCTCTCTTTATCATCTCTAACACGGTGTGTCACGCAGAACTGTTACACACTTATAAAAGGATGCATGCATATTTATTTTTATTATATAACAAAAATGAAAAATAAGCAAAACCTTATTGCTGCATTAAGAACATCACTAAACGATATAATATTTAGCTATATCATCTATTTATAGTTTAGGACTAAGATCAGAGAAAGATATAGATGCATAAAAGCGGAAACTTGATTGAATACTCTTGAGCAGGGTGATCTCAACAAACAATCAGTATTGGGCAAATCTTACCTCATCTATTTTTCTAAGGTGTAAATACTGCACAAGAGGCAACTTTCTCGCCCATCCTCGACTTCTGCCCCTACTACTCTTCTATTTCCGTTTCACCAATCGAGCGTTAGGTGGATAAAGGCTAGACTATTGCACTGTATATTAGCTGCAATAGTCTAGCCTTGCGCTCATTGGGGACTCACAAATTCGCGCCTGCGGCGCTACAATGTAGGGTGGAACAAAGCAAAAATAGGGACTTGCTCCAATAGACAGGGACAGTTCTCTATGTTATAGATAGTCAGTACCCTACGGCGAAAGCCGAGGGCTTGGAGTTGTGTCTGAACTCCACCGCAACTCAGCATACCTTTTCAGGCGTGCTGCTTTGGCTTCATTGTCCGACACATCAGGGCGTACTGACAAGAGGCCCGTTCCTATCCAGTCTTGCCGGATAAGAAGCGTTCGCATCGCAATGTTTCTTGCACCAACCAGATCGGCATGGAGCGTGTACTGACAATTCTGACAGACGAAGAGCAGGCCCTTGTGAGGACGATTCTCTTTGCAGGTATGCCCACATTTGGGGCAGGCCTGCGAGGTGTAGTTGGCATCCACCTTGATCGCCATACTTCGATGCAAGAGCGCTTTATAAGCGATCATACTGTGCAACTCTGCAAAGGACCATTTGGAAAAGACACGATTGGCTTTGCGCTGTTTGGCACTGGCTTGCTTGCCTTTCCGTCGTTTGGTCTGCTCGCGAATATCTGTCAGATGCTCCAGTCCAATCAAGCTTTGCGAATATTGCTTCACAATCCGTTTACTCACGACATGGTTGGCGTTTGCTTTCAACCGTCTCTCTCGCCCACTGATGGCAACGAGCCTTCTCGTCGCGGAACGAGTGCCTTTTTTTTGCAGACGCTTTCTCAGTCGTGCAGAGTGGTGTGATTTGGCAACCGTAGAGATGTCAGCATGGAAGGTGCAATCGCCTTGCATTGTCGCCGTGACAGCAAGGTATCGCATCCCCACATCCACGCCAACGACTTGCTTGTGCGTTTCGGGGGTAGGATCAGCCATCTCCACTTCCAGGGAGACAAGGAGGTAAAATTGCTTCTTGGCTTTGTCATACCAGAGTTTCGATGCACCTATCTCCGTACCACGCTGGATCAATGTCACGTGCTTATTGTAGCCAGTATAGGGCACAACGATACGTCCATCGAGAGTGAGAAGACTCACGTGCTGCTCTTTCTTGAACGTGTAGTCTTTCTTATACTGGTAGGTCAACGTGGGGGAGAGAAACGTGGGAGCCTTATCAAGCCCTTTGTACCGTTTCTTGGTGAGACCTGCCTTACGATGAGCAGCATTGTTCTTCACCTTTGTCCAGAGGGCTTTATACGAGGCACCAACTTGGCGAGGAACAGAACAGGCCATTTGCGAAGGCAGATGAAAACGGAGGCGGATCTCATCGTAGGTGGCATCTTGCAAACGAAGGGCATTACTCACTTTGCCATTCGCAAAGGCGTACTGGCTCACATAGTTGAGAGCATCACGATATGCCAGTTGCGTTGTACGTAATGCCTTGAATTGCTCGGGCGTTGTATTCAATTTGAGTTTCGCTGTTAATACCGTTTTCATAATCTGAATTATACCATAGTTTTCATCTGCCTGTCAATGATACATGAGCAGATGAAAGCATGTCTACGGCGTATTCCTCCCCATGCCTGAAAGGGCAGGGGCATCCTGCGGCGTTTTCGGTGAAGACGGCAAACGTTCATTTTCTCTACAGTGATAAGGATCTCTAGCAGATGCGTGTACGACCATTCTTCTGGCTTTGCCTGGCTCTCGCCTGTGTGGGCGTCTTGAGTGTGGCGCTACTTCGACCCGCGATTATTCCAGCCAAACTCCAGGTACAGATTAGTGAGGAGAGCCTGGTCGCTAACCATGCAGCACTTATTCATCTTCATCTCACAGATACTCAAGGGCTGCCAATTAACCAGGCGCAGGTAACACCCAGCGCCCAGATGCCCGATATGCAGATGGAACCCGTCAGTTCACGCGTCGCTCCGTTGGGTTCGGGCCAGTATGCGATACATATGTACCTGACGATGGCGGGGACCTGGGAGATCACCTTTCAGACACAGGCCGATGGGTTCTCCCCCCTTACCTATGTACTGCATGTCAAAGTCACAAAAGACACGCAGACCTCATCAATAAGCTCTCTCTATCCCCCTCCTCAACAGGTTAGAACATAGTCGAGTCTATCAAACTATGCTAGACTATGGCAAGATATAGCATCAAACACCAAAATATACTATGTGAAGCGAGCAGACAGTGATTCATTTTCTCGTGCGGCAGGTTCGACGTTGGCGACTCTCACTTTTTGAGAAGGTCATTCTCGCCAACACCCTCATGCTCCTGGGCGAGGCCCAGGTCGGATTCTGGGTTACCAGCCATAACCTTGAATCCGCGCATTATCTGCTAGACACTGTTTTTATCGTCGTGGCGACCCTGACAACTGTGGTGATCAACTTCATCCTCCTCCGCCTCAGTTTCCGCCCCCTCTTTAGCCTGCTCGCGACCATACGCCAGATCAGTACAGGAGAGACTCAGCTACGCGCGCCACTCGATAGACATGTAGACATCGAAATTGGCGAGCTAGCGAGCTCTTTTAATACCATGCTTGATCGCCTGGAACATACACGACAAGAGCAAACGCGCCTTATTCTCCAGACTCAAGAGAATGAGCGCCGGCGCATCGCCCTGGAGCTGCACGATGAGGCGGGGCAGAATCTTACTGCGCTCCTAATTCATAATGAGCTACTGCGCCAGCAGCTTCAGCTCCTACCCGAACAGGAGATGCGCTCCGCGACCCGGCAGCAGCTTGAGCAAGGCCTACAGCATCTGAACCAGCTCACGCAACAGACCCTTGAGGGAGTACGCATCCTGGCACAACAGCTCCGCCCCAGCGTCCTGGACGACCTGGGGCTGGCAGCCGCCTTTCGCTGGCTAGTTGAAGATAGCGCGCAACGGCTCCAATTGGAGGTTGGGTTGACGCTTGAGGGCATAAGCGAAGAGGTTCATGCGCTGCCACCGCTTTACGAGACGACGCTCTTTCGCATCGCCCAGGAGAGCCTGACCAATGTAGCACGCCATGCCCAGGTACAGAAGGCCAGGATAACACTGCGCCAGACCGAGCAACATCTCTTGCTCCAAATTAGCGATCAAGGCTGCGGCTATGATCCCGCCAGAGCGCATGCAGGTTCGGGAGTCGTTGGCATGCGTGAACGGGCCTCGTTACTCCAGGGAACACTGACCCTGCGCTCACAGCCAGAACAGGGCACTCATATCGATGTCTGCCTCCCCCTGCCGACACAGGCGACATCCCTACAGATTCTGGAGGAAGGAAAAAGCTATGACCCAGAACAATCCAGCACGGATCACGCGCATTGTCCTAGCCGATGACCATGACATCTTACGCCAGGGCTTAACGCTCCTCCTACAAGCCCAGGCTGATATGCGAGTCGTGGGCGAGGCCCGTAACGGGCTGGAGGCAATCAAACTCGTTCAGGAGCAACGGCCCGATATCGTTGTCATGGATATTAGTATGGCACAGCTCGACGGGCTGGAGGCCTGCGAGCGTATTCGCGCCCTGGCCCCTGGCACGCAGGTGCTTATGCTCACTATGCACGAGAGCGAAGAATATTTTCTCCAATCGCTCAAAAAAGGGGCCGCAGGCTACATTGTCAAGAAAGCGGCGCCCACGGAACTGTGCAACGCGGTACGTACTATCGCGCAAGGTGGGGCCTTCCTCTACCCGGGTCTGGCCAAAGCTCTGATTCGTGCCTATGTCGCACCACAGAGTTCGCCAGAGCAGCCTGGCTCACTCCCTCCCCAAAGGGCCGAGCTTGACAAAGCCTTACAAACGCTCACTGCGCGTGAGATGGAGGTCTTGAAGCTGGTTGCCGAGGGCTCTACCAATCAAGAGATCGCGGATAAGCTGGTCATTAGCATCAAAACAGTACAGGCCCACCGCTCAAATATGATGGAGAAACTGGGGTTGCATGATATTACCCAACTGGTGCGCTTTGCCCTACACTATGGTCTGATCTCGCCTCAAATCTAACGAGAGAAACAGGCTCTCAAGCGAATGCAAGAGGAAATTTTTCTCCAAAAACACAATAGGAGAGAGTCGTTTCGCAACTCTCTCCTATTGCCCCCAACAGGGACCCAGATGCCGAGTCATTGGTGAGCGTTCTCCCCCAAGACAGCTCACCAGTACCATTCACTCAAACGCAAATAGAATTACAACCCTATTTGACGTTTTCATCCCGGCATATGAAAGTGAGGAGCAATCGCTTATGGATGGTCCTATACGCAGGATGCACAGATAAGCGGTACTTAACTCGGACAATCTTTCGTTTCTACAAGCACTACATATAACGCATATATAGAGCATGTAGTCGATTTCGTTCCCCAGAGCATATAGTAGCCGATGGAGCAGAAGAACGGGTTATCGACTTGTTAAGATACGATTGAGATTCATTGGAATATAATGCTTCGGGTTGAGAAAACGACATACACAAATCCGACAGGAGAACTGTAGACAATGGCTGTCTTGAACGAACAGAGAGTATACCTCTTTCTCTGCACTCTCTACCTACAACAGCAGCGAGCTAATGGTTAGGGTTAGGACAGCGACAAGCGTCACATAATCTATTCCCCGCAGCCCGGTCTCGTGGAGCATGGTCGGCTTGCCATCGACGGCATGTCCTCGCGCCTCAAGCGCGGTCGAGAGGTCATTGGCGCGCTGAAATATACCTCGCATCAGGGGAATGACCAGCATGGTAAAGCCCTGAAAGCGCTCGGCCAGGGTTCCATCAGCCAGTGATGCTCCACGAGCCTGCTGTGCCTTACTAAGTTGCTCAATCTCCTCCAAGAGTGTTGGGATAAAACGCAACGCGATCAGCAGCATCAAGGCAAAATCATCAACGGGGAAGCGTACCAGGCGCAAGGGGGCCATCAAGCTAGTAACGCTCTCAACGAGTATGACCGGCGAGGTCGTGAGCATAATCAGCAGCGAAAAGGCATAGAGCAACAATAGCCCCTCCACCTCAAAGACATACCAGACGCCCAGACGCGTCACAAACACAGGCCCAAGCGCCAACATCTGGGTTCCGGCGCTACCAGTAAGCAGCCAGATACCCACCAAAGAGCCAAACAACAGAACCCAGGCGAGAAAACGGAGTCGCCTCACCCATGGACGCCGCCAGAAGGCCTGTACCGCAGACAGGCGGAGAAACTGAGAGGCCACCACGACTAGAGAAACGCCAAGGATGGTCAGTAGTCCGTTCAGGGCAATACTATAAGAAACAGGCCAGGGACCCAACGTGGAGAGTGCTTGATCATCCTTGGGCACAACGGTGGCAAAGGGCAGCGTAAGCGAGCCGAGCAAAGACAATAGCAGGAGAAAGCGCATGCGCAACCAGAGCACGCGCGGCACGATGCCTGAAGCGGAAATGGTCGCAGCTAGCAGGATGATACCCACGATATAAGGCGCAAAACGCCATGTACGCGTCTCCGCGATATACAGCCAGATCGCACACCAGAAGAGCAGCACTAGCTTGGTACGCCCTCGCAAACGATGGAGGAAGCTTTGACCAGGATAATAGACGCCAATCGGCAAATTTTGTAGCATTATCTCTTTCTTCTCTCATGGACCTCCTACCTGGAGGTAACTACGACGATGAGCGGGAGAGCTTGCTATGTGTAGCTAGCCAGGCAAAAGCCTCTTCGAGCGAATAGACATCAACGGGAAGCGGAACCCCCTGCTGCCGCAGCAAGACAAAGAGCTCGTGTAGCGGCGGTGGTGCCAGCCCCCAACCTATAAGTTGATCCGCCTGGGCAAAGATTGTACGCGGAGTTCCCTGGGCGACCAGTCTTCCCTGGTGGAGGACCAGCAGATTATCCGCCAGGGCCGCGACCTCAGTCATATCATGTGAAACCAGAATAATGGTTATGCCTCGCTCCAACGAAGCCTCGCGCAGATAGGTATAGAACTCGGTACGAGCTTCAGCGTCCAGGCCTACTGTTGGCTCATCCAGAATCAAGACCGTGGGCTGCATCGCGAGGACGCCAGCCAGGGCAGCACGCCGCCGCTGACCACCACTCAGTTCAAAAGGCGAACGTTTCGCGTAGCGCTCGGGCGCGAGTCCGACGCTCTCAAGCGCCGTGTTCACCCGCACCTCTATCTCAGCGGATGGCAATTTCATCCGCCTTGGGCCAAAGGCTACATCGTCGAAGAGGGTTTTCTCAAAAAGCTGCATTTCTGGAAACTGAAAGAGCATCCCCACCCGCTGTCGCAGTAAACGCAGGTCGACGCCCCGCGCAATCACCTTCACGCCATCCACGATGACCTCGCCCGCAGAGGGAAAGAGCAGACCATTAAAGTGCTGGATAAGCGTGCTCTTCCCAGAGCCCGTGACGCCAATGATGGCGGTGCAGCTCCCACGAGCAATCTCCAGGCTCACCTCGTTAAGCGCCACCTTTGGCTGGGAGCCAGCTTGATAGATATGCTTCAACTGATGTACGCGAATAATCGGCTCAGGCACGTGCCACCTCCCGCGCAATGGCCTCCAGCGTCAAGGCCTCGGGCGCGATAGAGAAACCACTCAACCGCAGGCGCTGCGCCAGTTCTAGCGGCTCAGGAATAGCCAGCTTCAAACGCCGCAAATGCTCCAGGTCACGAAAGATCTCAGTGGGCTGCCCCTCATGCACGATACGGCCCTGTTCCATTACCACCACGCGCTCAGCCAGTACAGCCTCCTCCAACAGGTGTGTCACCTGGATCACAGCGAGACCATACGCTTGCTGAAGCTGATGCAACAGGCGGGTAATCTCGCGACGGGAGAGCGGATCAAGCATGGATGTCGCCTCGTCGGCAATGATACACTGTGGGCGGAGCGCCAGCACTCCAGCGATTGCCAGGCGCTGACGCTGCCCTCCGGAGAGCTTATGCGGAGGTGAATGGCGCAAATGCGCGATGCCAACGGCCTCAAGTGCCTGAGAGACGCGCTCTCGAATCTCCTGGCGCGAGAAACCACGCACAGAGAGAGACCAGGCCACATCATCCTCCACAATAGTGGCGATGATCTGATTATCGGGATGCTGAAAGATCATGCCCACACTATCGCGCACATAGCGCCGCTTCCCCTCATCACGCGTATCAATACCATTCACCAGCACACGCCCGGCATCAGGCAAGAGCAGGGCGTTACAATGGCGTGCCAGGGTTGACTTGCCGCTCCCATTATGACCCAGGAGCACGACGTATTCGCCACGGTTAATCTGCAACGAGACCTCATTGAGCGCGAGGGAGGCTGTAGTTTCTGCCTGACCAGAAACTGGATAAGCATAGCAAATACCCTGCAAGTCAATAAATGGTGCCTGTTCTCTCACGCGGCCTCTCCTCTCTTTTCTTTCCCTCTCCAGCTGTGCAAACGTAAGAGCATCTCACGCACAAGCTTAAAGGTCCCTATAAGGAGCCTGCGCACGAAACGCTCAATCCGTGGTCCAGGGAACGGGCGCACATCATAGCCAAGCAGGCGTACAAACAAGTTGATAGAGGTATAGACAATCGTCACAAATGGGAGCATGATCGCGCACATTACAAGATAGAGTGTCAGCCACCAGTACGACTTTAACCAGAGTCCAAGCGCCTGTGCACGCGTGGCCCAGGTATGCTGCCACCAGACATACCATCCCAATCGCTTTGTGAAGAGCGTGACAAGCTGACTCATGCTAGCGTTAAGCTGGTCAATGGTCTGGGTAATCGTCCCCAATGGACGACCCGAGAGCACAAACACCAGCAGGACCAACCCATAAAACGCCATAGCTCCACAAGTAATGCCAATGAAGAGGAGGAGCCAGTGTGGGAGACGCAGGCGCATGGTAAAACCCAAAAAAAGCCCGCCCACACATTCCAGGAAGATGAGCGGCATTGCCGCTGGTCCCATCAACACCAGAATCAGGAAGAGTGCGACCCCCAGGCCAAAACAGGCCGTATAGAGTCCACGGCGCAAGACCAGAACAGCGAAGACCAGAAAGATCAGGCTGCGAAAGACCTCTCCCACCAGGGGCAGATAAGTCACAGCCAGTTGCGCGATAACCGCGACATCAGCCAGCAGGGCACCCTCAGCGATTTCAATAGCTTTTAAATTTCGAAACATAGAATTTACATACCTAATTAAACTGCTTTTCTCTGATTGTAGCCTTTTTTTGCCAGAACACAAGGCCGTACGACCAACGCAGTACGCACACGCGACATTAGAAGCCAGTATATGTCAAAGGCAGAGAAGAGGGCAGTGATAAAGCTCACATCCCCGCCAAAAACACGCTTTCTCAAGCGATGCCCTTTTTGTTAGCGTACCGCAGAGCTACAAAAAGGGCCCGAAAAACGGCCCGGAGAGCCTGCTTCCTGCTGGGACGCCCGGTACTATGCGTCGTTGCCATCACTGGCGGGGCATGCTATAGTACAAAACCGTGACCGAGATAACTTGGATAGTAAGTATAGGAAGAGAAATTTGTAGGATGGCAACGCAGCGAGCACAATCCAGAGCGAAAACAACAGCTTCGAAAACAACAGCTTCAAAGATAGAGTTTGTCGCCAATCCGCAACAGGCGGCCGCCATCGCCCATACAGATGGTCCCGCGGCCTTTATCGCGGCGGCAGGCACAGGCAAAACCGCGATCCTCGTGCAACGCCTTGTGCGCTTGATCGCCGATGTCGGGGTTGCCCCCGAGGCCATTCTCTGTGTCACCTTTACCCGCGCCGCCGCAGAGGAGATGGAGAAGCGCGCCCTCAAAAGCCTGAAAGCCAGGGGTCTACTCATCAAAGATCTCAAGGCCCTCCGCGTCGTGACCTTTCACGGCCTGGGACACGTCATGCTGCGCGAGAAGCTCCAGCTTAAACCACAGGAACTCAACCAGCGCCTCATCAGCGGCGATCCACGCCAATGGCTGGCCGAAGATATTGTACGCCCTTGGCGCAGCGACCGCTCACGCGGCATGAACTGGGAAGTCAATATTACCGACGTGCTGGCAGCAGTCGACCGGGCCAAGGAAGAGCTTATCCAGCCCGATCAATCACAGGAATTCTTCCGCCGCCACCTGGGACTCATGCCCGAACTGGCGGCCCGCTATCAGGAGTTTTTTGAGCGCTATGAGCAGACCAAGCAGAAGGAGAAGCTCTACGACCTCTCAGACCTGATCTATATTCCGCTGTTGCTGCTTGAGAGCAGCCCCAAATTCCGCAAGACCTGGCAGAATCGCTATCAGTATCTCCAGATCGACGAGACGCAGGATACCAGCCCCTCACAGTATAAGCTGATACAGTACCTGGCGGCGCCCAGGCATAACGTGGTCGTCGTTGGTGACCCGGACCAGGCCATTTATCAATTCCGTGGCGCCAGCCCCGAGGCCTCGATCCTCTCGTTTAAAAGCATGTATCCCAAGGGGCAGATCTATCGCATCGAGCACAACTATCGCTCGACGCCACAGATCCTCGAAGCCGCAAACACCCTGATCAGCAAAAATGATATCACGCCCGGCTTCGAAAAGGTCTTGCGCCCAACACTGCCCAGTGGCGCACCAGTACTAGTCACAGCCTACCCGGACCAGGAGAGCGAGGCAGACGGGGTCGCGACGCGCATTGAGGAGCTGGCCCGCACCTGGCGCACCCAGCAGGATAAGCTCAGTTATCGCGATATCTTCGTGCTAGCGCGTACCAATCATCACCTGGCCAACCTGGAGATCGCCCTGGCCCGGCACCGCGTCCCCTACCGCACGGTAGGCGGCTCCTCGTTCTTTAAGCGCAAGACCACGCGTGACATTCTGGCCTTCCTGACCCTGGTCGATGGCACGCGCATCTACCAGGACTTTCTCGCATCGCGCCAGACACCCAATCCGCGCAGACGCGAAGACGTTTTGACGCCCGTACACTGCGGCGAGCAGAACGCGGCCTTCCGCGTGGTGGCAAATATCCCCTCTCGGGAGTACTTCACACGCACAGGAAAGATCTCGCATCGCTTTACGCCTACCTTCTATGGCACGCTCTCCTCATTTGCAGGGGGACAGCCTCTGTTACAGTTCTGTGAAGAGCAGGCCTATACCATCGCCTCTGAGTTCCAGCTGGGCGTCAAAGACTTCGTTGGCTTGATTCAGCGGATCAGCAATAAGTGTCGCAATCGGCCAGCCGAGGCTATCAAGCTCCTGCGCGAATACGCCTACGACACCCATCTATTGCACTATGATAGCCGTCACAAAGAGAACGCGGATGAGGACGAGGAAACACCCAAACCACGCGAAGAGGTCAAGCTTGAGGGGCGCTACGACGAACTGGAAGAGCTCACCGAGATTGCCCAGCGTCACCACACCATTCGCCACTTCTTGCAGGCCATGGCCCAGCTTAAAGAACAGGCCGAGGATAGCAGCAAGAACAAGCGCGACTGCGTCAGCCTGATGACGGTGCATAAATCTAAGGGACTGGAGGCGCCAGTAGTCTTTGTCGTGGGCATGACGGAGAGCATCTTCCCGCACAAGCGCTCTTTTACCATGACGGAGGATGGCCCGATTGAAACCTCGGGCATTGCCGAGGAGCGCCGCCTGGCCTACGTTGCCTACACACGCGCACAACAGTTGCTCTTCCTGACCTCTCTCCTGCGCTATCGCGGTAGCGATGCCCAGGCCTCCCGCTTCATCTACGAGGCCGGGCTCAAGCCCACCGACGAAGACGGCATCCTCAACCCCTACCTGATGACACGCGATGGTGATCCACGCGAGCAACCACCCAAAGCCCCACCAGCCGTAAATATGCCAACTTTATTCTAAGCAAAAAGTGTATGTAGTGTTGACGGGGCAATGCCTGTGGCATTGCCCCGTCAACACTACATACACGACATTACCGGCTGCCTTCGAGGGTCGCGGTGCGTATGGTCTCTAAGCCATGCTCTAAGATGGGCGAGAGCACGGCGCAGAAGGCCTGGGCCGCTGGCGAGAGCCGTCGATCCGCACGCCGCATCAGGCAGAGCTGTGGATGCAGATTAAGGTTGCTCACAGGAACATGCACCAGTTCTCCACGCATGAGCTCACGCTGCACCGAGAAGGCAGAGATAATCGCCGCGCCCACGCCACTCATGACCATCTGTTTTACCGCCTCGTTGTCGGTCAGGGTAAAAAGGGAGTGAATTTGAACTTCGTGTCGCTCCAACTCTTGCTCGATCATCACTCGAATAACGCTCTCCTCCTCGCGCAGGATCAATTCGCCCTGATTTAGCGCTGTAACCGGCAAGACCTGAAGCTTGCTCCATTTATGAGTGGGTGCCACCACCAGGATCAGCTCATCACTCGTCGACATCTCGACCTGCAACTCTGGCGGGCAGATCGAGGTATCGCTCTCGACAAGACCAAAATCCAGCTGCCAGTTGAGCAGGGCTTGCACAATCTCAGGTGAATTCAGGATAGAAATATGCAGCGTCACCTGCGGATAGCGGGCACGAAAGCGCGAGACAACGAGCGGCAACAGGTAGACACCTGCCGTGCGATTGAAGGCCAGGCGCACCTCGCCGCCCTCGACATCGCGCAACTCCTTTAGGGCATCCTCCATTTCGCGCTCCAGCGAGAAGAGTTGTTGCGCGTATTCCTTGAGCACACGCCCGGCATTAGTCAAGGCGATGCGCCGCCCCTGGCGCTCAATGAGCTTCAGATGCACCTCCTGCTCCAGACTATGAATCATCTTGGTTACAGCAGGCTGGCTCAGGTGAAGCTCCTCCGCCGCGCGCGTCACATGTTCAAGCTCTGCGACTTTCAAAAAGATACGTAGATTCTGTAAATTCATGGTTGTGATAAATGCAAATTAGTTCACTGCAAAGACAACGGTTCCTGTTTATCATACCTCAAAAGCAACCATTACCAGTTTCTTGCTGTACATTGAGAACTAAACAGTGTATCATTATGCCGGGAACGCTTTTATAACCCAGTATTTCTAGCACCAACTAGGCATATAAGAAATATCATCTGAAGATGTTTTGATACATAAAAACACGCAAACAGGAGGATGGCTCCCCTTCCGCGTTAGCGCGTGGAAATATGCCGCACTATATGAAAAACTGTCCTCATTGTGGTAAAGCCAACGATCTCAGCGCCTTTTATTGTGAGGCCTGTGGGCAAATCGTTGAGAAACCCGCCAATAATGATCTCTATACAGTCAATCAGCGAGAAGAGATGTATGGGGTCACCAGGCGGTCGCAAGATGCGATATCTACTACCCCTAATTACCAGGACACACCTGTCTATACAACTCCAGCCTCCTACAGTCCTTATGGCTCAGGGGAAGCCTATGCACCTCCTCCCTACGCACAACAATCTGCGGGAATGCAAACGCCTTACTACGCAACCCCGATATATCCTCAAGTTCCAATCGAACAGGGACGTTCCACTGGTGGAATTATTTTGAGTATTATGCTCTACCTCTTCAATTTATGTTGGGCTAGTCTAGGAGTATTTGGCTTTCTAACCGGCTTCACTAGCAATGATATATCTATTGTTGCTCTTTTAGTTTTCTTCCTGGTTGCTATAGTGGCGCTTGTCTTTATTATGATCAAGCACAAAAAACCACGTTTAAAGTGGTGGGTACGTTTACTGGCCTTTCTAGGTATCACGATCATTGGTTTTATCGTTCTCATTATTGCTGAAGGCTTGAGCACTGTAGTGCCAGCAGCAAACCCTGGTCAGGTTGAAGATATCTACCTGGGAGGAACATTAGTGGTCTTTGGCGTACTAGCCATGATCGCTTCTGTCCTGTAGGAAGGGACCGTGCGCTACGTACGTACGCGCCAACGCAACTCATGCCGGGTCGACGTTACTCCTACGAAATGCCTGCCCTTCCTTCGCGATCTCGAAGAGCGTAGGCACGTACGTACGTAGCGCACGGTATGCCGCCACTATGCCTCTTGCCAGGTGAAGGTCAATTCCCGCGCACGCGTGGCGCTTTTGAGGTCGACCAGGGCGGCCTCAAGCATATCCTTGAGTTCTGGACGAACATTCAACTCCAATCGCTCCAGTTCTGCCCCAACCGAGAGTCCTTGCTCCGCTTTATAGCGCCGAACCTGTTTTATCAGGTCCAGCAACGCCTGCCCATCGGCCTCGGCTCGCGCATTCTGCCACCACATGGGCGCCTGGGGCCAGGACGCGAGATGCAGCGAAGATGCACCATCCCTCTCTTGAAAGAGGCCCTGGTAGATCTCCTCCGTGATAAAGGGCATATATGGAGCCAGCAGCTTTATAACCGCCAGCAAGGCCTGATAAAGTGTCCACCGGGCCGCCTGCGTGTGCTCGCCCTCATCGTTATACAACCGCGCCTTGACTAGTTCCAGGTAGTTATCACAGAAATCCGACCAGAAGAAGCGTTCGACCTCCGCACGCGCAGCGGCATAGTCGTTCTCCATAAGTTCCCTGGTGGCGTGCTCCATGGTCTGCGCCAGGCGAGCCAGCAGCCAACGATCCGTTGGCAGGAGTCCAGCCGGCTCTTGCGTAGAAGCTATCTCCTCAGGCGAGAGTTCCCGCAAGTGACGCGCGGCAAAGCGGGCCGCGTTCCAGAGCTTAGTGACCAGGCGACGACCATTGGCGATCAGCTCGGGATTAAAGGGCGTATCCAGGCCAGGCTTAATCGAGGTCGCCCAGTAGCGCAACGCGTCCGCCGACTCGCGCTCAACTAGTTCCAGTGGTCCACCCGTGTGGCTATTCCCCTTGGACTTCGAGATCTTCGAGCGCTCCGCCGAGAGGGCATGGCCCGAGACCAGGACCTCGCGCCAGGGAATCTCGCCAGTATGATACAGAGCCTTAACAATGGTATAGAAGGCCCAGGTTCGAATGATGTCATGCGCCTGAGGACGCAGGCTGGCCGGGAAATGACGCGCAAAGCGCTCTGGATCATCAACCCAGTTCGCGATGATCAGAGGTGAGCACGACGAGGTCGCCCAGGTATCCATAACATCGCGTTCAGGCTCAAACTCCGTCGAGCCACAGGAGCATGGCTGCTCGGGTGCGGTCGTACGCGGGTCAATTGGCAACTGCTCCCGCGAGGCCAGCAACAATTGGCCACAGGCTCGGCACGTCCAGGCAGGAATGGGAACGCCCAGGAAGCGCTGGCGCGAGATACACCAGTCCCATTGCAAATTCTCGACCCAGTGCTCATAGCGCGCCTGCATAAAGGCAGGCGTCCAGCGAGTCTGGCGCCCGGCCTCAAGGAAACGCTCCTTCTGATCCAGGACACGAATAAACCACTGGCGCGTGTGCAGGTATTCGACGGGCGTACCACAGCGTTCATGAACGCCGACGTTATGCTCAATCGTCTCTTGCTGCAAGATCAATCCCTGCTCCGCCAGGATTTCCAGGATACGCTTTCGTGCCTGTGGAACAGAGAGACCGGCCAGTGGTCCTGCCAGTTCCGTCATGCGTCCATCGCGACCAATAGCCGCCAGCAGCGGCAATTGATGGGTGCGCCACCAGCGAACATCGGTGGAATCGCCAAAGGTACAGCACATAACCGCGCCGCTCCCCTTGGCGGGATCAACCGCCTCATCCGCCAGGATAGGAACCTCAATACGCTCTCTGGAGGCGAAAGACGCGCTCGCGAGCGAGGCATGTGTCCCAACCAGGCCAGCATAGCGCGCATCCGAAGGGTGAACAAAGACGGCGACACAGGCTGACAGCAGTTCTGGGCGCGTGGTCGCAATAGGGAGTGTCGTGCCATTCTCCAGCGTAAAAGCCAGGGTAGAGAAGCGCGTTGACAGTGTCGTATCATCAACTTCCGCCTGGGCTATTGCGGTCTGACACTCGGGACACCAGAGGGTGGGGGCCGGGAGCGCATAGACACGCTTTGCCTGGTAGAGCTGAATAAACGACCACTGCGAGGTACGTTGCGCCTGCGGCGAAATGGTGGAATAGCGATAGCGCCAGTCGATGCTCAGGCTTAAGCGCCGCCAGAACGTTTCGAAGCGCTCCTCGGTCTGGTGTATCAGGGTATGACACTGCTCCAGGAACTCGGGCAGTTCCATCTCCAGAGCCTTGCGCTTGATGGTCTTCTCAACAAAGCGCTCCGTAGGCAAACCATTGTCATCGAAGCCCATAGGATAGAGAACGCGTTCGCCAAGCATACGGTGAAAGCGCGCGATAACATCGGCCTGCGTATAGGAATAGCAGTGTCCAATATGGAGTTCACCAGAGACAGTAGGGGGTGGGGTATCAATCGTGTAGACAGGCGCAGAGCCATCAGGCTGAAAGGCATAGGTCTGGGCATCATGCCAAAACTGCGCCAGGCGCGGCTCAGCGGAGCGAAAATTGTAGCGGTCGGGCAAGCTCATTGTGGTACTCCTTCAGATGAAGACATTCCGCTGCCGTCAAACAAGGACGAGGGCAGCGCTCGCGGTACCACCTTGATTCGATAGTCGACCCGCCCAACCATGACAAGGGTCAGACTATCCTTATGCGCAGCAATAACGGGCCACACCCGGAAGAACTTACTACACGTTTTGTGCATCTCAGTTCTTCGACTTCCGAGCCACGTTCAGGGGACTAAATTGAAAGAGGCTCTCACCCGGTGGCCTCTCTTCTCTGGCAATCCGCGTTTCCCTTACTCCGCTCGTTCGCAGTCACTTTATAGATTTTGTTTACAAGGGTTATCATACCGCTCTTACACGGTTGAGTCAAGTAGCAGGAGCGAAGAGAAATGAAACTTTTCTGGTGCGTAACGCGTGAATATGGCAAGATAGCCAGATAATAAGGTCAACTTTTGCATTGTGACATTTACATACAGTAGAAAGGAAGGCAAAGCCACATGACACAGTGGACATCAAATAATATACATAAAGGCATGGAAGTATACTCCGCAGAGAATGAGGATCTGGGGCATGTCGAAGATGTCTATGATGATTCCTTCCTGGTGCAGAAAGGGCTCCTCTTCCACAAGGATCGCTACATTCCCTATAGTGTGATCTCAACGATTGATGAGGAAAACGTCCATCTTATGGTCAGTAAGGCCGAGGCCAGAGAGATGCGCTGGGATCAGCGCCCCAACGAGCATACAGGTGACACCCTGCAAACGTTCTACGATCACGGCACTGACCTCGATAATCCGTTAAATACCCATCGCGCATAATTTCTTTGAATCCGCATACTACATGCAGTAAGAGCATCGGTCCGGTATAGCAAGCAGCCAGACCGGTGTTTTTTTTGCACTTTCCCGAAAAGAGGCATATCTCTCTACCCGCTCTACCACAATCAGGCAACCTGCTTTCAGGAAAATCACCTTAAGGCATAGAACCTCAAAATCCCGTTTTTCTGGCTATGCTGTAGCCTCGACGGAAGCAACCGTGGGTTCCTGGACCTGGCACAAAACTGCCTACTGTTATCTCCCTACAAGATACGGTTAGAACCTTACTCGATTTAAGGTAATTACCTGATGTAATAACAAGCGGCATTGACTACACTTAGGACGTATAGATAAACAGACAGAAGCCAAAGATTGCCACAATAAGCTGAATGCTTATTTTGTAGACCGGGCCATGGAGCCGACGCTGATTTGTCGGTAGATTTCCAGAAGGGAGCGTGGAAGCATGGCAATTGCCAATCCTATTAGTGATGAGCGCCGATCCAGGCTTTCTAGCCACGAGGATGTGCTAGCAGAATTCACCACTTCCCTGGGCATTGAGATTGACGAGGCGCTTACAGCGCAACGTACAACCGAATCTCTTCCCCATTTTGTGGTACTGGAAGACGAGATCGCAGCCCTACTGAGTGATGATGATGACGACGACGACGAAGAGGGCGATGAGGATAGCACTTCATCAGCACATACCCATCGCGGTGGGGTAACCAGTACCAAGGCCAATGGTTCTGAAGATGCCTTCCAGAGCTACCTGCGTGACATTCGCGGGTATGGACTCCTCACACACGCGGAAGAGATCGACCTGGCACAAAGAGCGGCGGCAGGCGACACCATAGCTCGCCGTAAACTCGTCGAATCCAACCTGCGCCTGGTCATCTCCATTGCACGCCGCTACACCAGCACAGGTGTCCCCTTGATCGATCTTATCCAGGAGGGTAACCTGGGTTTAATGCGCGCCGCTGAGAAGTTTGATTACCAGCGTGGCTGCCATTTCGGCACGTATGCCACCTGGTGGATTCGCCAGGCCGTCAGCCGCGCCGCTGGCGAGCAATCGCGCATGATCCATCTCCCTGAACACGTCTCAACGCGCCTGCGCAAGATTCGCCGCATCTCCGCTCAGCTCTCCCAGGAAAACGGGCTTGATCCTATGCCTGAGCAGATCGCGGAAGCCTGTCATTTTGAGGTCGACGAGGTCAAAAATTTGCTCGGAGTTATCGAACAGCCAGTCTCCCTCGATACACCCGTTGACGATGAGACACGTTACTCGCTGGGCGATACGCTCGAAGACGATACCACTCCCGCGCCAGCCGAGACAGCCTCGCGCCACCTGCTTGGAGAAGAACTCCACCGTGCCCTGGCCGTGCTCACGCCGCGAGAGCGCTCAGTCGTGATGCTGCGCTATGGCATAGGTGATGGTCGCAGCCGTACATTGCTGGAGGTGGGCAAAGAGCTCGGTATCTCCAGAGAACGTGTACGCCAGCTCGAAGTTGTGGCGCTCATGAAGCTCCGCAGTGTCACCAACGCGCAAGCGCTTCACGACTGCGTTTAACCCGTCATAGTATAAAACAGGATAAGAGGGCGTCTGCATGTGCAGACGCCCTCTTGCGCATCCTACAGTCTTATGCATTTCGTGCTATTTGCTCGACAACTCTACCAGAGTATGCTATATATACTACGGCTACAGCTTCTTAATAGCTCATTGGCACATCAACACGCTTCGTTTGACACTTAACATCTTGGCGGAGAGGCTTTCCAAGCATGATCAAACAACTCACTGAACGCCAGAAAGAGAGCACGATCCAGAGCGGCACCACCTCGCGTTTCAGGCTTACACGCCCTGCTATTATCGATATTTGTGTGGTCCTCGTTCTGCTCATCGTGGCGCTTATTCCACGCATCCAGCTCGCGAACCAGCTTGACATGGTTACCGACGAGATTGTCTATATCTGGGGCGGAAAAGTCTATTTCCCCCTCCTCACCCACCTCCAATTCACCTCGCCAGCCTGGCACTACAACTACGAGCATCCGCCGCTGGTAAAGCTCTTAATTGGCTTCACTCTGGCGTGTAACTCGCGCCTGGGACATCCTCTCACCACGCTACAGGCCGGGCGCGTTCCCAGCATTGTTATGGGCGTGCTCCTGATCGCAGCTATCTATTGGCTTGGTCGCCGCCCCTTTGGGCGTACTGTGGCGACGCTGGCAGCGCTCTGCCTGGCGGTCAGCCCCTGGTTGGCCTATTTTAGCGCCCTGGCCTACCTGGATATGACGATGACCGCGCTCGCGACCATCGCCTTCCTGCTGCTGTGGTACGCGGTCCAGCGTCCCTGGATGTATCTGCTGGTGGGCGTCTTCCTGGGGCTGGCGGCTGATAGCAAATATCCCGCCGTCTTCCTGGTGCCAGGTATGGTGCTCTATGCGCTCTACTATACCTTCTTCATCCACCCTCGCCTGGGCGAAGCTAGCAAACTACCGTGGAAATGGTGGCTTGGCGCCATGCTGCTCTCGCCACTCGTTTTCCTGCTCGTCGATCCCGCCATCTGGACCAATCCACCTGTGAAGCTCTTTCAAAGCTTCTTTTTTGAGTGGAATCACTCCTCAAATGGGCATCTCACCTTTATGGCCGGAGCCGCCTACGAGCATATGCCACGCTGGACCATTTTCTACATGTTGGGAGCCAAGCTCAGTGTATTCCTGACGCTGCCAGCGCTCGGCTTTATCGTGTATGCTGTAGTCAAACTCGTTCGCTATCACCGCACGCCAAACACCGTTACCCCGATGGAGGCAGCTAGCGTGGTCTTCCTCTCGATCTGGCTCGTTAGCGCCATAGCGATGTATGGCCTGCTAAATATTGTTGTAGGGACACACTACTATCTGCCAGTGGTGCCACCTATCGCTCTAAGTGGAGCCTTTGGCCTGGCAGTCCTGTTACGCTACCGCCGTTCCCTACCGTGGAAGCAGCAAAGCAGTCAGGCAGTCGCGATAGATGGGACACCTCTCGATGAGCAGAAAATTTCGCTCGTACGCCCTTATACACCCTTGAACGCCCGTGCAGGAATCACCATTGCGCTGATGGTACTCATCCTCACAATTCCACACCTGATCGGCCTCGTGACTATTCCGGATGCTGAGGGCTATACCAGTGAACTTTTCCCAAACGAAAATGCCTCACTGCAAGTGGCCTATCCAGGTTATCGCGATGCTGTCCTCTGGCTGGCTGACAACGATAAAGGGCCTGCCAGGGTTGGTCTCGTGGCGATCTCCTCAGCGACTCTAGGGAGCGGCCCTCAGGATGAGCAGAGCTGGTACTATTACAATCAGGATTTACCCAAACAGCTCAGCCTCTCGACGGTGACCCCGTCCGATCGCACCTACAAAAGCGACTACCTTGTCTGGCCAATGCACCTGCAGCAGCGCGGGTATACAATACCCGAACCCTGGCGCTCGCATATTGTGCATACCGTCACCGGTGGCAATACCATTTACTGCTACATTCTCTCGCGCTAACCGTCCCCAGGTCGCCTCTCTAGCGACTCAGAAAGCGATCTGCGTTTGAGCATGTAGCCAGGAGTTTGTTTACCGTATGCATTCAACCATATCAGAACGTTTCCCGGCCACAGCGAATACCAGTATAAAAGTAAAGGCGCCGAGTCCCTCCCTGAGAGGACTCGGCCTCTGTGCTCTGGCGCTCCTGCTCTGCACAGTATTGATGCTCTCACCCCTCTCACGATTGGTTGGGGTACAGCATATGAATGGGATCGCGCCCTTCATCAATGCACTTCTCAGCTTGAGTGCCTGGCTCCCAACAGATCTCCATCTCGTGGGCACTCCTGCCAGATCAGTGAAAAATACCAGCCTGGTGTTCTTTATCGGCGCGACCCTTCTCGCGTTTCTTGTCTATGGCATAAGCGCCTGGTGGCTTGCACGCCAGCCCGCTCAGGCAAATTACCGCGTCACTCAACGCTGGATTATGGCAATTGCGCTCCTGGCTGGCCTCTGCTTCGTCTTCACGCCGGCCATGCTCTCCAATGATGTCTTTGTGTACGCTGGCTACGGACGACTGGTCTCAGCCTATCATGCCAGTCCCTACTTTGATCTACTCACAAACTACCCTGATAAACTCAATCTGTATGACGATTGGCGGGGTGCCACATGCGCCTATGGACCTTTCTGGGTACTCATCTGTACACTGGTCTCAACCCTGGCAGGCACAAATATCTTGTCTTACCTGCTGACCTATCGCCTCCTGGCACTGGCTTCCAATCTCTGTAATATTCTCCTGGTGGGTTTGATTCTCCGCAAACTGGGACGCCCTGAGCGTACAGTTACCCTGGGCATGCTTCTCTATGCCTGGAATCCCTTGATGCTACAAGAGAACGGCCTGGGCGGCCATAACGATACGGTTATGGTCACCTTCCTCCTTCTGGGGACCTACTGCTGGCTACAACACGAACTACGCGCCTTCACAGAGCGCTTGAGGGTACGCGACTACCTGCCCGCGCTGGCCTGCTTCTCTATCGCGATCCTGATCAAGTATTCCTGCGCCCCCCTGGTCTTGCTCTTCTTCGTGCTCATGGGGCGGCGTGCTATGCTGGCCGCGGCTCAACAAGGGAAAGCGCTTCGGGGTCAGCTCTTAGAGGCAGGCAGGGATATCCTCATTGGCGGCGCCTTCTGCGCGGTGCTGGTGATCGGTTTCTACCTGCCTTTCTGCCTGGGACATAGCGTTCCCGATATTATCAAGAGCTTCTCGTCCCCACCATCCTCCTACCTATCTTACAACTCCATTCAGCAAGCCGCTGGCCGCTGGCTCGACTGGAACAAGAGTCAGCAGGAGGGCGTCAATTACACAATCTTTACCGTGCTGGCAACTCCCGTTGTCTGGCGGATCATCAATGTGATTGTCATAGGCACCTCGATGCTAGCAGGCCTGGTCGCGCTCTGGCGTAAACCCAGTATTCAAGTATGGGCACTGGCCTGTATCGCCTTCCTATCGCTGCTCTACCTCGTCATCACCTGGCTCTTCCCCTGGTATATTACCTGGGTCATAGGCTTGGCCTGCATCTGCCTACCCGCGCGTGGTCGCCTGCCGCGCGCCCTGGTGGGTACAACCCTGCAATTTACGCTGACCATCCATTTCCTCTACCTCTTCTTCTTTCCTATCTCGCCTTTTGGGCGCTGGAATGGCTGGGACTTCTTGACGACCCTGCTCCCCCCTATAGCTACCTTCCTGGTTCTCTACTACTGGCGGCCCCGCCACTCCCAGGCAGCAATGCTCACTCAGGAAGAGCACGTACACCAGGCCTAGTAAAGCACTATTCTCCACCTGAGAGACAAGAAGGCCCGCGTCGCATATGACGCGGGCCTTCTTGCTACCTATCCAACCTCACCACATCATGAAAGCGCGGCTGGTGAATGCTCCTGCGAACGCGCAGAGAGCCGCCCGCGTTGACCTGCTATCAGGAGTGCAATAATAAAACCGGCCAGAATAAAATTGCGTATGGTGACAATGGGAAAGAAGATTGGCTGCTGGGGAACCGCTTGCAACGAGACGGAGATATAGATGTAGGGATAGATCAAGGTTGTCAGCACACCCAAAAGTCCCCAGGACACCATCCAGCGCCAGTTTGCCTGGCCAACGTAGGCCACCAGCGGCGCCACCCAGATCAAGTATTGGGGACTGAACACTTTGCTGGTACCAATCACCAGGAGGAGCGTCAAGAGCGAGCTGGTCGCCAGATCGATCTTGCCTCGCCATTGCAGCCAGTAGGTATACGCCAGGCCTACCAACAACAGGGGCGTACTCAGACTACCAATGATTTGCGCGGGCGAGCCAAACATGTTCAAGGAACCATACGTAAACTTGAAGGTCAAGGGCAATCCCGTGACCAGGCTCGTGAGCCACATTAGCGAGGCGGGCAGCGACTCTACCTGGATTGGGCGGTCACCAAAGTAGGTCAGGGGCTTCAAGGTTCCCTCCACACTGAAGAGCAGTGAAACCACAACAATGCCCGCGCACACAAGCCCAAAGACCACCAGGGGAAGCCAGCGTTGCCAGGCACGCCAGTTCCCCTGCACCAGGCGCTGCTGCTGGAGCAGGAAGGGAAGCAAGAGCAATACTGGGTAAAATTTACAGAGCGTGGCCAGGGCCAGGTAGGCAAATGCCCAGCCCCAACGCGAGCGGGCCGCGTAGACGACCGCCAGCAACGTAAACAGCGCTGGCAACAGGTCAAAACGGCCCACCGCCGTCGCCCAGCAACCGGTAATGAGATAAAAGGCACATGAGAGGGCCGCCTCCCGTGAGCGATAGCGCGCCAGCAGATAACACAGCAGGCCTGCTAGCAACGCCATCCAGATGGCAAAACTAACCTGGTACCAACCCTGCGGTGCTAAAAGCCCCAGCGAGAATGGCAGCAATACGGGCAATGGATACTCATTCGGCAGCGTATGCAGGGGCTGCGAGGTAGGCTGCCAGGCGCGCAGTTGATGCATCCAGGAGGCAGGAACGCCATACTGCTCCGCCTGGTCTAACAGAGATGGAGGTTGCTGCACATGTTGCTGTGTCTGAGGCGCGGCCACCTGGTCAAAAGTAACCGGGCGAAAGATAAACTCACATTGCGCTGGAGGTAAGGTCTTGACCGCGTCCAGGCCCTGCCAGAAAGCTAGAGCATAGCAATTGTATTTCGCGGCATCGGTATAGGCCTTGAACATCTGCCAGGAGGCGCCGTAGAAGAGAAGAGAACCCATCAAGAGCAAGAGGCAGGCATCCAGTACCACGCGTTGGCGCCTCCCGGCAGGCCATACATGCGCACGCGCAACCTGGTAGGCTTTATAGAGCAACAAGGTCCCTATACAGATGAGTAAAGCCATATCCAGCACGGCATGCCAGATACCCACGCCCGGCAAAAGATGCGTAAGCGAGGCAGCATAAAAGATTACAGCTACCCCCAGGGCAATAACGCATGGATCAGCGAGCAGGCGCCCCCGCCGAGCATTAGAAGAAGTCTGTATGCTTGAAGAGTCATGCTGAGCATCGTTCTCTTGTGAGATATCAGTATCCATCGAATATTTCTCTATCTTTTCTTTCTACGACGTTCCAATCATCGACGGGTCACACTGGCAGCATAGTAGTGTCCATCCCTGAAGACAAGGCACTCCCACCATTGGGCTATCCTGGATATTCCAGATCTCTCTCTATTCTTGGGAAGCATGGTATGCTACAATAACGACGCGAAGCATAAGTCCGAGCACCGATATCCCCATGCTTCATAGCACTGGAATACGCATTGTGAGGTGAAAGTATGCAAGAATTGGCAGAAGGTCAGATGTTTGCGCGCTATCGTATTGTGCGCGCCCTGGGGGGTAGCTTGATCAGCCAGAGCTATGCCGCAGAAGATTCCCATCTCGGATGTATAGTGACGCTTAAAGTCATGCACCCATGGCCTGCGCTCCCCAATTCTGCTCGCTATCAATTCTTCCACGAGATGCAAGATATCAGCTTGATTGTTCACCCACAACTCACAGCCCTCCTCGACTATGGCGACTTCGAGGGGCGCCTGTATGCCACACGTACCTACTTTGCGGCTGGCTCCCTGCTTGGTGATGCAGGGCGAGCACACTTTCAAGCACCAATGCTGCCACAGGTCGCGATCAAGCAGCTTGTGCCACTGGCACAGGCCCTCCATAACCTGCATACGCATGGGTATATCCATGGTGCCCTCACATTCTCCAATGTCCTTCTCAATGAAGAAATCCCCACCCCTACGGAAACCACATCGCTCCAGGTCGCGGACGCAGGCTTTACCTACTTCGCGCAACATGTGGGAGGTCTACAGCCTCTTCTACTACCCGCAACCGCGGCACCAGAACAGTGGCACCGTCACTATAGCCCCGCTTGCGATCAGTATGCCTTAGCTATTCTGCTCTATTTCTGGCTAGCTGGCCGCCTCCCATTTATTGGTCGCCCCCAGGAGGTCCTGCGCCAGAAACAGTTTGAAATTCCACCTTCGCTCCTCCCTCTCAATCCCCACGTTACGAGACAGCAAGAGACGATTCTCCACCGTGCCCTCGATCCCAACCCCGAGCGACGCTATTCCACTATGCTAGCCTTCGTCCAGGCTCTAGAAGGCACCCTTTTCTTACCAAACGAATTCGGCAATGCAGAGCAAGGCGCTGCTGAAATGCCTGAGACAACCGTGCTTTCACTCGACCTGCTCAAAGAGATCTTCGCGGCTTCAGAGAAGGCTAAGGCACAGGCCGCTCAGCAAGACAAGGAACAGCAACCTGAAGAGATCGTTCCTGCGGCGCCAGAACTCTCTCAATTCGAGCGATTGCTGGCCTCGCTGCTCACCCCTTCCCTCCCGGTTACACCTACATCGGAGACCACACCAACCAGTCATACCACCCCACTGGAACCAATGAGACAGGCTGAGACATCAAATACGCTTTCGCTCCTGGAGATGCTGGCGTCTTCTCACACTCCAGGCGCTACTCCGGCCATAGAGCAACAGCAGCAGCCTGAACCACAACCACGCATCGAGCCAGATATCGCGCAGCCCATCCCTCCTGCCGCGCCAGAGCCAGTCCAGCCACCAGTTGAGCCTGAACCCACTCACCCTCAGCCACAGGAGCCATCTATTCCCGCTGAGCCTCAACCTACGCAGCCCGCACCTGAGAAGCCGACAGAGCCCGTTCGTCCTCAACCACAGCCTGAGCAGCCAACGCCTAGCGAGCCGGTGCCAACGCATCCCCAACCGCAGCAGCCATCACTGCCTACAGAGCCAAACGAGGTGCCTGAACCAAAGGAGCCACGCACAGAGCCACTTGCTCCCGAGGAACCAGTAACGCTACCACAGCCGGAACCAGATATTCCACAACCGCTTCCTACGCCACCGCTCACGCCACCACCCGGTATCCAGCCAGTGGATGAGCCTCAACCCGAGGCCCAGCAAGAGCCTATCACTGAATTAGATGTACAAGAAGAGGTTGTAATAACGCAAGCGCGCTTTACCATCACCTCGCCCTACACTGCAACCCCTATAGAGATCAAGCTAGAGCCAGCCGAGACCATCACCCTGGGACGCGCTGGCTCCAGCGATATTCTTCTGGAGCAAGATAACCTTACCTCGCGCCACCACGCGCTACTCAAATGTGTCAATGACCAGTTTGTGCTCTTCGACCAGCGCAGCGCCAAAGGAGTGTTCATCAATGGACGCAAGCTTACCAGCGGCATTGGCTATCCCCTGCATCACGGAGATAATATCCAGATTGGCCGATACAGCCTGCTCTTCCAGCAAGCTGGCGTCACCACACCCCAGACAGCTCCTCTTGTCGAAATCGAACACGCCTAGAGAGTTGTTGTAGGGTCCAAGCTAGCTTGGACCCTACAATTCAACGTTAGCGATCCACTAGCGAGCGCGTTAGAGTGACAATCGTCACAAAGATGCGGTAGAGGTCTAACAGTTGCTCGCTCACGACCTTCACGGTGCGGGGTCCGACGCGCTCCACCCCGCGAATCCAGAGCGCCATATCCGCCATATCCGCCACCAGAAAGGTTATCTCCAGCATGACGGGTAGTTTGAAATGGGGAGGTTGTGCCTGTGCGAGCTGCTCAACAGCTCGTTTTGCCCCTGCATGCAGCATCTCACAGGCTACTTCTGGATGCAGGTTGACCGCGGCAAAACGTCCAATGGAGTCTTTCACCACGACCGTTTCAGCCTGGGGAGCAAAGGTTTGCACCTCCTGGGCGGTTGCCGCATCACCGCTCACCAGAATAATAGGTACACCATAATGCGCCGCGACCAGGGCATTCAAACCAGACTCGCCCACGACCTCGCCATTGATGCGCACCTCCCAGATCGCTCCAGGATTATAGGTATGCGAGAGAATCGCGCGCTCGGCCCCAATCGAACCGTGATAGCTGACGAAACAGACGCCATCAAAGGAGGCATCCAATCCCTGCATCATATACAACGGCTTATGTCGACCAGTGATGAGGGTCGCTCGCCCCAGCAAGTCCTGGGGATGGAGGTTGCGCATCGCATGATGGGCATCATTGACGACAAACTCGTGCGCGCCAGCCTCCTGAGCGCCAGCGATTACAGCGTTGACTTCGTCGGTCAGCAATTTTCGTCCCTGGGCGTACTCAGGATTGCCCTCGATGATCTGCTCCCAGGCCACGATCCCACTTGTTCCCTCAAAATCGGTCGAAAGAAAAAGCTTCATAGCAACTCCCTTACTAAAGCCAGGTGCTCCGCGCACCTCTCCACACACATCGTGCAACATGAGGAACACGGAGCACCTGTAGACGTCGTTCGACAGGATACAGCCAGGCAGGTAGCTTACTCCAGGACCGCCATGCCGGGACCGCCTGCCGCGCGACAGATGTCGATGCTGGCCTGGCGTCCTGTGCGCTCGGGATACTGCTCTTCGACGGCCTGTGTCAGCGCGGTGACCGCCTCCTGGCGCACCAGGTTGATTGTGCAACCACCAAAGCCACCACCCAGCATACGCGCCCCGAGCACACCGGGAACGCTATGTGCGATATCCACCAGGGCATCCAGTTCTGAACAGCTTACTTCGTACTCATCACGCAAACCCGCGTGGCCCTGCCAGAGCACCTGACCAACAGCTTCAAAATCATTGCGCTTTAACAGCTCCACAACCTGCATCACACGCTCGTCCTCGGCGATAACATAGCCCGCGCGCTTACGTAGCAGTTCAGGAAGCTGATCTTTGTAGCGCGCGAACTGCTCAGGCGTAATATCGCGGAGAGCCTTGATCTCGCGCGCCTGGGCGTTCTCCGGCTCATCGCGCAAGATCGCCTCGCGCAACAGGCTCGCCGCCTCCTCGCACTGCTGGCGACGCTCGTTATAAGCCGTACTCGCCAGTTCACGACGCACGCTAGTATCAATGACTACAACCGCGACCTCTGGGTCAGAGAAGGGGAAATACTGGTACGCAAACGAGCGGCAATCCAGCAAGACCGCCTGTCCGGGCTGCCCCAGGCATGAGGCCGCCTGGTCCAGAATACCCGAGCGCAGGCCAGAGGCAATGTGTTCAGCACGCTGGCAGAGCGCCGCGACCTCCATCTTCTGTAACCCCCACTGGGGGCGCGGCTGGCTCTCCTCGCCATCACCAATCTTGAGCTGCCCACCCGAGAACTGGGCACAGGCATAGACCGTCGCCACCTCAAGGGCCGCTGAAGAACTCATGCCACCACCCAGGGGTACATCGCCAGCCACAACCGCGTCAAAGCCCTTGAGCGCAAAGCCCGCGCGTACCAGTTCGGTCACCACACCCAGAACATAGCGCGCCCAGCCGGGAAGTCCCTGGCGCTGCTGCTCAAATGAGCCGGGCAGTTGCTCAAGCGAAAACTGCGCATACTCCTCAAAATGCGCTGACCAGAGGCGCACCTCCTGATCCTGGCGCGTACGGCCCGCAAAGGCCGAGACACGGTCGACCGCCAATGGCAAGACAAAGCCGTCATTATAGTCAGTATGCTCGCCAATAATATTGACACGACCCGGCGCCCAGGCTGCACTGAGCGGACCCGCGTACACGCCATCGTCCTGGAAAACCGTGGCGAACTTCTGGGCCGCCTCAAGGGCGGGTTGTGGATACTGCTTTCTCTCCATGCTACTACTCCATCTCTTTCTCAATAGCCTGTCGCAGCTCCAGCGCCTTCTGCTGCGGAGCGGAGTCGTTAGTCCACATGCCCCAGATAGACTCTGAGGAGGCGGCAAATTTAAGCTTACCCGGCGCACGTCCAATAGCAAGAATCTCAACGTGGAAGTGGAACCGCTCATCCTGCAATTGATGCAGACCTAGCAGGTAGGGCATCGGAGCAATCGCGCCATCAAAGAGATTGTTATAGCCACGAATGACCTTCAGGAGCATGGCGGCGAGGTCGCGCAGTTCCTCATCGGTTGCTTGTGCCAGGCTAGGCACATGCCGCTTCAAATAGAGATGCGTCTCATAGGGATAGCGCACATAGGGGGGCAAAAACGCCTGCCAGGTCTCATTGTGGGCTACCTCAAAATCGGTATCCGTCAATTCATCGCGCACGCGGCAGAAGGGACACCCGCGGCCAGCCTCGTGTTCGAGTACCGTTGTCTCCAACTTACGCTCCAGAACAGGAGGTAAGACAGAGACGCCATAGGCCTGTCCATGAGGATGGTGCTGCGTCTGGCCGATAGCTTCACCGCTATTCTCAAAGATCATTACCGCCGGGTAGCGCGAGGAGAGATCATTATATAGTTCGCGCCAGAGCTTCGTCACCGCGAACACTTCATCCACGGTCAGCTGGGTGAAGGTCTTCTCGTGGTCGCGATTATAAATAACTACAACCGCCTCACCAACTGGAGGTTGCAAGGGAGGGAAATCATTCGGATGGAGCCATACCTGCGTATCCTCACTTACACGCCCTTCGGTAATGTCAGCACAAAACGGGCATTGCGTTGTTCCTTCGCGGCGGCTCATACGATGAGGTGCATTCACCAAATATTGCCGTAGAATTGGATTCCAAATTAAAGGCGTCTTCTGTTCCATATTATTCCCAAATTCTTTGCTTTATATTCTATGAATCTTGTGTGCAACATATCTCTGAATGGGTGGTATGGTGGATCGTAACAGCCACAGGCCGCCATGACCCACCATACCACCTATCAGAAGAGCAAGTCTCTATTTATGGATGATGAGAGTGATGCGCGGCCTGGCTGCCCATAAGTACACAGCGCCCCTGCTGGGCAAAGAGCGAAAGTAGCGCTTTTTTATCGGCTACGCCCCCCTCATTACCCTCAGCCAGCAACCATTCATCCCAGGTCGTCTTATCGGTAAACAAAGCCCAGGCCACGGGAGCAATCTGGGCTTTTATGGTGCGGATAATTTCGCGTGCATGCTCAAAACCCGGCTCCAACTCCTGTAGTGGGGGAAGCTTTTCGTCCTGTAGCGCCTCAAACGTCCTCACTGTCAGCACCTCTCCCCTTTGTACTTCGCACACGCATCCCAACACCAGCACCTCGCGCTCATCGCCCTCTTCATCAGTCAGCGTATCCCATACCCCGCAGACAAGGGTACAGTGCTCTGGGAGCGTGCGTAAGAACGTGGTTATCTGCTCCTTATTCCACCCATGCCAGGATGGCTCCTGCTGTTGATCAAGTCGTAGCGCAGCGGCTACCAAAGGCCTGACCGCCTCCCATAATGCCGAATCAGTATCTATCACCACTAATTCTTCTGCAAACACACGTACAACTGCCTTTCGAAATAAGAGATCAATCAGGCCCATTTCCGGTTCTCAGGCCGTCTCAATTATAATACATTCCAGCCGTGTTTGCGCGTTCTACTATACTATTAGTCGTCACATGGTCTAACCAGGAGACGCAGATGTCCTATCTTTCAGTGCTCTCTCTCTGCCTGCATATTATAGGGCCGACTGGGATTATAGTACTACTTTCCCGAGTATGGATTATTACCTGGCACTTCCGCGACTCGCCACCGAGCGGCTTTCGCCGCTACCAGCGCGCCCTATACATGAAACAAACCGCTGGCCTGGCCCTGCTCTTCCTCCTCACGATGGCCGCCAGCTACGCCTTGCTGCACGAAGTGTGGGGTGTACTCTACGGCCTCCTTGCCTTCAAAGCCTGCACCTGGTGGGTCCGCCTGACACTTTTGCCGTAAGCGCTGCCCCTGCTAAGCATCGCAGACGCTGAGAACATCTTGTAAAGAGGTAGATACGTGGTTCCCACAAAAAGAGGGTATAAGATCGTTTATTCTTAGTAGAAGATTTAGTATAAGACACCTTCAAACAGACATACCCAGCACAGGTCAAAGGAGTTGAGCATGAGTAGCCAGCCCTGGTACCAAACGTTTTTTGGCGAAGACTATCTACAGATCTACTCCCCATTCCTACCTGCATCTCGCACCCAACATGAGGTCAGTGCCATTGAAGCGCTACTTCACCTCACGCCAGGCATGCGGATCTTAGATGTGTGTTGTGGAGATGGACGCCATGCCCTCCCATTAGCGCAACGCGGATATGCTGTTACCGGGCTAGACCTTAGCGCGGCCCTCCTTGATCGAGCACGCCAGGAGACCGCCAGGCTACACCTCAACATCGACTGGTTACAGCAAGATATGCGCTCCATCCCCTATGAAGACACCTTTGATGCAGCCATCAATATCTTTACCTCCTTTGGCTATTTTGAGCAGGAAGAAGATGATCTTCTGGTGCTCAAAGAGATTCACAAAGCACTCGCGCCCGGAGGCATCTTTCTACTAGAAACCGTCTACCAACCACGAGTCGTACGTGCCTTTACCCCTCAAAGTATGATTCGCTACGACAATGGCTTAATCGTCATGGAAGAGCGTGAGATCGATCTGCTCAAGAGCCGCAATAACGTCCGCATCACCCTGCTTCATCCCAATGGCGAGCGCATCGAACATCGCCAATCCATACGCATCTATACACTTACCGAACTCATCAGCCTGATCAATCAAGCAGGGTTACAGGTCACAGGCTATTATGGCGACCTGGATGGCAACGCCCTGACACTCGATAGCCGGCTCGTCATCGTCAGCCAGAAACCCACACCATCGCAATAACGAGTGCTCTAGACGCTATCAAACATAATGCGTTATAATTGGCAGTGCCACCATAGTCAAATGAAGGAATAGAGCGGTGGTGTTTCAAGTGTCTTTATCAATCAAAATTAAGGAAGGTACCTAGCCGTGCCGTGGTGTAGATTTTTCATTCCTAAAATTGCCTCAGCAAACATCAAGCCGGGCGACCCCGACCTGAACGAGCACATTATGTATGCCAAGTGCGTCAAGGGCCATGTTCTCAAAGATGCCCAGGACTGGGTCTTGTGCGAAAATCTGCCTGCTCCCGACGCGCAATGCTGGAAAGAGGGCGGCAAAACGCTCTTCAACATTACGCCGCGCAAGCGCAGTGCTGACCAGGCATCGTCACCAGAAGCAAGCGCGCAGAAGAGCAAAGTTTAGATCTGCATGAGCATGGATTCACAGCCCTCATCTATTTCTTCTCAGCTCGCGCCTGACCATATTACACGCGCTCAGAGTGACTTACTGCGTTGGTATGCAGCAGAGCAACGTGATCTACCCTGGCGTCGCACCAGCGATCCCTATGCGATTCTGGTGTCAGAGATAATGCTCCAACAGACCCAGGTTGATCGCGTGTTGCCCAAATATCAACAATTTCTGAGCGCGTTCCCGACGCTTGCAGACCTGGCCGTGGCTCCTACCGCCGATGTCATCAACGTATGGGTTCCCCTGGGATACAACATGCGTGCGGTGCGCCTACAAGCCATTGCGCAACAGGTTATGGCTCAGTATGATGGACGTATTCCCGATACTGTCGAGGGATTGCTCTCTCTCAAAGGGATTGGCCGCTATACGGCTGGTGCCATTGCCTGTTTCGCTTATCATAAGCAAGTAGCCACCGTTGATACCAACATTCGCCGCGTGCTCCATCGCATTTTCATTGGTGTTGAGCAGCCAGAGACAGCATTGAACGACGCGGCTATGCTGGCGCTTGCGGAACAGGTCTTGCCACCTGGCGAGGCCTACAACTGGAATCAGGCCCTGATGGATATGGGAGCAACGACCTGTACAAGTAACAATCCGCGCTGTATGGCATGCCCACTACAAGAGCCCTGCAAAGCTTATCAGGAGATGAGCCAGCATAGCCTCTTCCCGTCCGGGGTGGTTCTACGACAGATGCGCAAGGTGGGGGAAAAGAAAACCAGCTATCAGAGCCAACCCTTCACAAGCACCAATCGCTACTTTCGTGGGCGGATCGTTGATCTGCTTCGTTCGTTGCCAGCGGGAGAGCGCATCACTCTCACTCTTCTCGGACCCAAAATCAAGCCTGAGTATAGCGATGCGGACCAACCCTGGCTACAACGTCTGGTGAGTGGTCTGGCAAAAGACGGCCTGGTCGACGATGCAGAGGATGGAGTCCGCTTACCCTAACCCACCTGTAGGTGACCAAAGAAACCTGTTTTATTCATTACCTGGAGCCGGTCTCCCTATACGAAAACTAACGCCGCTCGCGCGCTCAGGTTTTCTGAGAGGCACTATATTTTACTTGGAGGAACGAGCAGTTGCGACTAACAAGCTTGAACGATATACAAACACATCATCGCCACATCTTTCTCTCACCACACTATGATGACGTGGTCTACTCCTGTGGAGGCACACTGGGTGTACAGTTGAGCAGCGGATTGCGTCCCCTGGTCATCACCGTTTTTGGGGGCGCCCCAACCACAGGTACCCTCAGCCCCTTCGCCCAACAGGTGCATCGCCAGCGCGGCTTTGGTGGCACAACCACGGCCCAGGACATTATTGAGATACGCCGTAAAGAGGATGCCAAGGCGCTTGATCTCTTCCCAACCGACTATCTCTGGCTCGACTACCAAGATGCCATTTATCGCGGCACCCCAACCTATTACAACAGCGATTCGCAATTGATGGGTGGTGATGTACATCCCGCCGACGCCGAGATCGAGCGTCAGTTGCTCAATGGCCTGCTCACACTGCACAATCGCCTTCCCGATACAGTGTGGTACGCGCCACTTGGCGTTGGACGCCATGTCGATCACCAGATTGTGGCATCCGTGGCCGATAGCCTGGCACAGCACGGGGCAAAGGTCTACTTCTACGAGGATTTCCCCTATGTGACACAGAGCGGCGCCCTGGACGCGCGTTTGAAAGAACTGGACCTCCCGCTTGAGCCCACCCTGGTTGAGATGTCAGAAATGCTTGAGCTGCGCATTGAGGCGGCTGAGGCATACGCGACACAGACCCAGCAGAACTTTGGCGGCTCCGAGCAGATGCGCCAGGCCATGACACACTACACGCACAATATTCGTCCCGTAGAAACCATTTACCTGGAACGCTACTGGACCTACCGCCGCTAAACTTACTCATCTGTGCTATTGACAGGCGTTTTCTAACGCCTGTCATGGCATTGCGTGGTATCCTGAAGAGTGACAGGAAAAACGTCCAGTCGGGCGTGTTCACCGCCAATCGCCAGCAAGATTTCCTCACAACGGCGAATACCAAATGCTCGATCTGGCACCGCGCAGCGCAGCGCAACTTGAACAAGAGGGAACAGCAGGAGTGTGGATAGATGAAGGGCATAGAAGGAACAACCCTCGGCAGATATGAGCTACATCGGCGTGTAGCACAAGGATCAACCTCTGAGGTCTACTTAGGCTTTGATCGTCGCGTCAAACGGCGCGTCGCCATCAAGGTCCTCTACGGGAGTAATGAACCATTCGTCCGTCGCTTTGAACGCGAAGCCCTGGCAATTGGCGCGCTCTCCCATAACCATATTCTCCCTCTGTACGATTTCGGCGAGCAAAGCCCCTGGTATTATCTCGTGATGCCTTTCATCGAAGGCGGCACATTACGCGACTATCTCTATCATCGTGAACGTCTCCCTCTTGACGAAGCTGGCAGCTATCTCTATCAGATCGCATCCGCGCTGCAATATGCGCATGATCATGATATCCTGCATCGTGATGTCAAACCATCCAATATTCTCCTGCGTCCCGATGGGTACGCGTATCTTGCCGATTTCGGCCTGGCGAAAGCCAAAATTGAGGCGGACGCCTATAACCACTCCAGCGCGACGGTTGGCACGCCTGAATATATGGCACCCGAACAGTCTAATGGCATCAGCGACTATCGCAGCGATATTTACGCCCTGGGTATCATTCTCTATCAAATGCTTACTGGCCGCGTTCCCTTTAGCGCAGAGACACCGGTCGGCATCACCTTAAAACATATCCAGGCCCCGCCTCCCCTCCAAGCCAGTTCAATGATGCCATCCCCACCATCGTCGAAAGCGTCATGCTCCAGGCTCTCGCCAAGGATCCCGAGCAACGCTACCAGAGCGCACGAGCCTTTTCCAACGCCTATCTGCAAGCCCTGCAAAAAGCGATACCCACCTGCTCGCTTGAGAATGCCCTGGCACTCACCCAAACAGATCTCATGCTCACTATTTCCGAGCCAACAGAGCCTGATGAGGACGCCTCGCCACTAATCAAGAAGACAACGAAGCTCCAGCCACCAGTGGACCCAGATTTCGTGCTCTCAGAGGTCCCAACACCGCTCTTCCCCCTGCAAATGCCGATGGCTAGCTGGCCTTCACCGAACCAATTGCGCCAGGCACATCGCCCTAGCCGCCCCCTCCTCTTCACACTCATTAGCCTCTTGCTCCTGCTCCTGGCCTTGCCCCTGCTTATGTTCTGGTACAGTATCCGCTGGCAGGCAGCGCCAAATTCCCTGTTCTCTCTCGCCAGCCAATCCTCACAGGGACTCCTGCCAGGCAATCCGGCTCAGGCAACGCTGGCAGCACGCGCACGTGTCCAGGCGACAGCCGGTATTACCTCAGAGATTGGGGCTGGTCCCGTCCTCTATACGCATGACCTCACCTCGCCAGGTGGTGGCTGGCTCAATGATGGCCAACAGTGCTATTTCACGCCTCAAGGATATCATGTCTACGCCGCCAGCCGAGCGCTGGCCTGGTGCTATACGAATGCACCCTCCTTTACGAACATGGCTATTACGGTCCAGGCTCGCCTGTCACGTGGCACCATCTATGGGCTTATCTTCCGCCTGCAACCAGAGAGCCAGTCATTTTATGTGCTCGAACTCAATAATACAGGCTCATACCGCTTTGTTCGCGCCCAGGGTAGCGACCCGGCCGCCTGGCTACCTCTTATTGACTGGACGCATTCAGGTGCTATTATAAATGGGTATGGGCAACTTAATACCCTGCTCGCAATTATGCAGGGGACGCAGTTTACGTTATACATCAATAAGCAGCTTATTTTTTCCAATGTTGTGGATAACGCCTATACTTCGGGGATGGTTGGCTTCCTGACCGGTAGCGACCAGGAGGGTGATAGCGAAGCCGTCTTCCGCAATCTATGGATATTTGAGAAGTAGCATGTTCTCCACACATGCGACATTGGAGATAGAAAGAGTTCGCGAGGTTTCTTCAGGCATGCCCCATTCACATTTTTCAGAGCAGCCAGCAAGTACAGCCCTCCCTGCCAGGCATCGCGTCTACCTGGCGCTTGGTACGAATCTGGGCGAGCGCATCCACAACCTGGAGTATGCCTTGCGCCTCCTGCGCGAACACCTCCAACTAGAGCGTATCTCCTCAGTCTATGAAACCGAGCCAGTAGGCTACGCCAACCAGCCGAAATTCCTGAACATGGCCTGTAGCGGAACGACTGTATTAAGCGCACCAGAGCTCCTACAGGCCACCCAGGGCATAGAACAGACACTAGGTCGCCAGGCTACATTTCGCAACGGGCCACGACTCATTGACATCGATATTCTCCTCTATGACCAGGAGCAGTGGCAGCAAGAAGGGCTTACGCTTCCACATCCGCGACTCGCTGAGCGAGCCTTCGTCCTGGCTCCCCTGGCCGAGATCGCCCCAGACCTCAGGCACCCTGCTCTTGGCAAGAACATGCGTGAATTACTTGAGGTGGTTTCACAGCAGGGCATTCTTCGCATCGACCAACCAGTCTCGATCTCACCAGGATCTCCCACTACTTAACAAGCCTTGCCCAGCATGCTATAATGCGGATACAAAATACAATGTGAATATACTCGTACCAGGGCATGTAGGTCTTTAAGGACCCATACACGAATACAGTGTCACTGGTCTTTACCATAACCCAAAGGAACCGCCTATTTTTCCTGGTTGTGAACTCAAGGGCTGGTAGATACGTATAGAAATTATATTAGGCGAAAACCATGTGTGACCTACGTCGTGTCGGGTCATTTAGAAGTAAGCAAGGGAGTACTTGTGGAGGGAGTTCTGCTAGATCCAGCACAGTTAGCGAAAGCCGCAGTCGATATTGCGTCTGATAAAAAAGCATCAGACATTTTACTCCTCGATATTCGAGAGGTTACTGTCTTTGCCGACTACTTTGTCATCTGTAGCGGTAGCAACCCCAGGTTGATCCAGACAATCGCCAGCACAATTGACGAGGAGTTGGGAAAACAAGGAGCCAGGTTGCTGCACCGCGAAGGGACAGCAGACACAGGGTGGATTCTCCTGGACTTTGGCGACGTCGTTGTACACATCTTCGCACCTAAAGAACGCGAATATTACCGATTGGAGCGACTTTGGAGCGATGCCAAAACAGTTGTGTATCTCCAATAAAAATTAGAAAAGGTGACGACGATGACATTTTTTCGCAACCGCATGTTTCTTGAAGGAATTGCCCTCGGCGGCATTTGTGGGCTTATCATCGGCTCTATCATTGCCTTCACACTTGGTGAAAGCAGTGTAGGGGCACTTCGCCGCGCCATTGATACGCGCCTCCCCAACAGAAACAAGGTGCCGTTTAAATACCTCTCCCAATAGTTTCTCTGCTCTTTCTCAATTTTTGGGGTTTCTCAAGCGTCTATCCTGGTCCGAGGAACCCTCCAGCGATAAGCAGAACTTGAATCCATTAGTTATGGCATTGGACATAACTAATGGATTTTTCTTTTTTCACACCTATTTCTCCTACTCAACTCCTACGCATCATCATATGCGCGCCAGAAGGCCCCTGTTCTTGAGACATGGGGATAAATGGCGCGTTCCTTGTTTGAGGGGATGGGGAATGCTTGATTTTTTACATCTTTTCTGCTATCATGCAAGCATGAAACAGAAACGCGCTTTCAAGTATCGGATATACCCGACACTAGAACAACAGCATATGCTTGCTCATACCTTTGGATGTTGCCGTTTCGTCTACAATTGGGCATTGCGTAAAAAGACTGATGCCTACTACAACGAACAGCAACGCCTCTACTATAAAGACCTGAGCACGATGCTGACCGAGCTGAAAAAGCAAGAGGGAATGACCTGGCTCAATGACGTTTCGAGCGTGCCTCTGCAACAAGCTCTTCGTCATCTTGAGAAAGCGTTTCTGAATTTCTTTGAGGGACGTGCAAAGTATCCAACGTACCACAAAAAGCGGAACAAGCAATCTGCCACGTACACCTCCAGTGCCTTCACGTGGAAGGATGGGCACCTGACCCTCGCCAAGATGAGTGAACCCCTCGAGATCAGATGGTCGCGTCCCCTGCCAGATGGGGCAACCCCTTCGAGTGTGACCATCTCCAAAGACGCTGCCAATCGCTACTTCATCAGCATCCTGGTTGAGGATGAGATTGAACACTTGCCCTGCATCGAGACCTCGATAGGTGCTGACCTTGGCTTGAAGTCCTTTGTGGTGCTCTCGACCGGTGAAGTGGTAGGCAACCCCAAATTCTTTCACAAGGATGAAAAGAACCTGGCCAAAGCCCAACGCCGTCACGCCAGGAAGAAAAAAGGCTCGAAGAACCGAGACAAAGCGCGTCTCAAGGTAGCTCGCATTCATGCCCGTATCGCTGATCGCCGCCGTGATTTTCTGCACAAACTTTCTACACGCTTGATCCGTGAGAACCAAACGATGTGCGTGGAGAGTTTGCAGGTCAAGAACATGGTCAAGCATCCCACCCTCAGCAAAGCCATCAGCGATGTGGGATGGAGTGAGTTTGTGGCCCAACTGGAATACAAAGCCGACTGGTACGGTCGAGATCTTGTCAAAATTGACAAGTGGTATCCCTCCAGTAAGCGCTGTTTCGAGTGTGGTCACCTCCTCGACTCCTTAGCGCTTGATGTCCGTCAGTGGACGTGTCCAGCGTGTGCTGTGCAGCACGACCGCGATATCAACGCAGCCAAGAATATTAGGTCCGTGGGGCTCACGGTCCTCAATGCCTGTGGAGAGGCTGTAAGACCTGGACGAGTTTTGTCTCGTTCTGGCAAGACTCCGCGAAGCAGGAAACCCTCGAGGTGACTCGAGGAATCCCCCGGCTCAAGCCGTGGGGAAGATGTCAATGTCATCCACGACACCTGATACAACGCCGCGCAAACTTCTCCTTAGCGGGCTAACCGTTATCCTGGCGGCTGGCATATATTGGGGCGCACGACGCTGGCTACGACGTCCAGCGAAGCAACCTACATCTGATCCCCAACCAAAAAACCAACCATAAGCATGGTGATATAACCGACGCAAAGAAAGAAAGAAAGAAAGAAAGAAAGAAAGAAGCAGCTATCGGCATAGCACAACAAACATTGCATGTTCACGCTTCATAAGCGATAGCACATCTCTACTACCATTTTCTTGTCTTACAACTGTTCAGCTTCACAAGCTAGAGAGCGCATGGTATCATCTATCCAAGGGATGTAGTCGAAGAAGACAAACAGTAGCAGAGTAACGCTAGAAAATGGCAGGAGGGTGCATGTGTAGCGCTTCTATTGCCTGCAATGCAGCATCACCGCAAGGAGGGGATTATGAGTATCGCAGAACGATCAACAGCCGGGACCACCGCTTCAGTCTATGAACGGGTGACCCCGGAAACCAAAGAAGCGCTGGTAAGAGAGCTTACACAGCTTCTTGGTGTGCGACATGTTCTCCACTCCCCCTATGATCTCGCGCTCTATGAGTATGACGCCTCCATCGAACGAGGTCGGCCAGATGTTGTTGTCTTTCCAGCCAGCACCGAAGACGTAGCTGCCATCGTTAAATGTGCGCGCCGTTATCACATACCCGTTGTGCCACGCGGTGCAGGGACGGGCCTGAGTGGTGGGGCTATTCCACGCTATGGAGGAATCGTAATAGTTTTCACGCGTATGAATCAGATCCTAGAGGTCGATTACGAAAACCTGCGCGCAGTCGTGCAACCCGGGCTGGTCAATCTGCATTTGAGCCATGCTCTCAATCCACATGGCTTCTACTATGTCCCTGATCCGAGTAGCCAGCGGTCCTGCACGATTGGTGGAAACGTGGGCGAGAATGCAGGTGGGCCACACACCCTCCTCTACGGCGTCACCACAAATCACGTCCTGGGCGTTGAACTGGTCACTGCCGAGGGCGAAATCGTCGAGGTTGGCAGCTGGACATATGATGCTTCTGGTTATGATCTGACTGGCCTACTCATCGGCTCTGAGGGCACGCTCTGCATCATTACCAAAATTATTGTACGCATCGTTCACCTGCCCGAGGCTGTGAAGATGATGGTTGCGATCTTCGACTCCATGCAGGATGCATCTAATACGGTCACAGAGATCATTGCGCACGGAGTGATTCCAGCCGCCATTGAAATGATGGACCGGGTGATTTTGCAGGCAGTTGAAGCCGATACTCCCGCAGGCTATCCCCTGGACGCCGCGGCTGTCCTCCTGATAGAAACAGAAGGACTATACGAAAGTGTTGAGGAGCAGTTGCAACAGATCGTCGCCATCTGCGAAAAGCATCACGCCCGCCAGGTACGCATTGCTGCCGACGAAATAGAGCGCCAGCGCTTCTGGGCTGGGCGCAAAAATGCCTTCGGCGCGGTGGGACGCATTAGCCCGGAGTTTTATGTGCAGGATGGCGTGGTACCTCGAACACAGCTCCCCTATGTCCTACGGCGCGTGAATGAGATCTGTCAACACTATGGCTTACGAGTCGGAAACGTCTTTCACGCTGGCGATGGAAACCTGCATCCACTCATCCTCTTCGACTCCCATATCCCTGGCGAGATTGAACGCGTGCGCCAGGCCGGACACGAGATTCTCCAGGTATGCGCTGACGTTGGCGGGTCCATTACCGGTGAGCATGGGGTAGGAATTGAAAAGCAGGCCGAAATGGCGCTTATCTTCAGTGACACAGACTTACGCGTCATGCAACAGGTTCGCCAGGCCTGCAATCCCGATCAGCTCTTCAATCCAGGAAAACTCTTTCCCCTACCAGGACGTTGCGCCGACATGAAACAACTCTAACAGCGCTAGCGCCAGCCATAACTACTCTGGTATGCCTTATTCTCGCATACCAAACGCTACGCCCTGCACTTACTTATTTGATGAGGAGCTGAAAAACTAATGGGAGAGAGCATCTTGCTTGCGCAGCGCCTGCAAACACATCTACCCAGCTTAACGCTATTACAAGAGGCCGAGCAGCGACACACCTATGCAGTCGATGACGTTGCGCCAAAATTCATCCTCATACCAGATACGATTGAAGAGACAGCCCAGGCGGTCGCGCTTATTCACCAATATGGGGGAACCTTACAAGCACGTGGAAACGGCACTTACATACATCTCGGCGGCATTCCCAGCCCCTTTGATACCGTCTTGCTTACAACCAGGCTTAATCATCTCCTTGAGCATGAAGCGGGCGATTTGACTTGCCGGGTTGAGGCTGGCATGCCACTAGCAACCCTTCAGGCATTGCTGGCACGTAAGGGGCAGAGATTACCCCTTGACCCACCCCATGCTGAGCAGGCAACTATTGGAGGGCTTCTCGCGGCCAATGCCAGCGGACCTAAACGCCTTCTTTATGGAACAGCCCGTGATCTCGTCATTGGCTTACGTGTCATCCAAGCCAATGGAGAGATCGCCAGGAGCGGCGGACGGGTCGTGAAGAATGTCGCGGGCTATGACCTGAATAAACTCTTCATCGGCTCCCTAAGCACGCTGGGAATTATTGTTGAGGCGAACTTTAAGCTCCAACCCCTGCCACCAGCGGAGCATACACTCCTGTTGACCTATACCAATGTAGAAGATGCTATGCAGACTGTTACCCAGCTACTTGGCTCAGTAATCACACCTACAGCTCTTGAGTTAATTGATAGCGGTGCAGCCAGCGTCATGAGCGACTTTCACGGCATCAACCTGCCTGTGAATGGCTATACTCTGGCCGTAAATTTTGAGGGCAGTCTCTCGACCATAGAACGGCAGATCAATGAGACCCGTCTCCTGGCGCGTAGACAACATGCCCTGCTGGGAGAAGATCTTACTAATCACGCGCAAGAGCACTTCTGGCAGACTATTCGTCAACAAACACAGGGAACGCTTACCTGCAAAATAAATCTCCTCCCTTCACAAATACCCCATTATCTGCGTATACTGTCCTCAACCTGTCACCAATATGATCTTGAGGCCACCAACATTGCGCACGCTGGCAACGGCATCGTTTATACAGAACTCCAACCTGTCGATGCTACACCGCGCCTGGTTGGCACCCTGACAGCGCTACGTAGCGCTGTTCAAGCCCTACGTGGTAGTCTAGTAATAGAGCACTGTCCAACTCGGTTGAAACAACATATTGATGTCTGGGGCGAGCCTGGAGCCGCCTTCACGATGATGCAGCGCCTCAAAAGTCAGTTTGATCCACAGGAAACATTTATTAAAGGACGGTTTTTGGGAGGATTGTGAGTAGTCAGAATACTTTGCTTATTACAACTCAGCCTGAGTTTACCCAGGCTGCCATAGATGAGTTGCGCATATTAGAGAAACAGATCGAAGTTCTGGAAGAGCTTGTGCCAGGCATCCTGCACTGTAGCGTGCCTGATAGCGCAGTACTTATGCGACGCGCCAGCCAGGCCCAGCTTATCTTTGTACGCCACCTGGCGCCTGTACAGGACATAGTTGCGCTACACAATAGTGAACAGGATCTAGGCAACATTGCCACCGCGATAGCAGAGCTACCAGGCTTTGTACGCATCGAGCGTGGGATTCATTTCGCCGTACAAACACGCTTTATTCAGACGGACAAACAACAGAGCAAACGCCCCTACAGTAGTGGCATGCTCAATCGTGAATTAGCCATGGCGTTCGCGGAAGAGACAGGCGCCATCGAAGATATAAAAAAACCCGAAGTGGTGGTCTCTCTGCTCTGCGCTTCCCACCAGTGCTACGTCGGCATCTCAAACGTCGAAGATAACCTGAGTAGTTGGCCTGGAGGAGCGCGCCACTACGCCCAGACAGAAGAGCAAATCAGTCGGGCCGAGTTTAAGCTACTTGAAGCGCTGGAGGTGTTTCATATTACGCTTCCCGAGCAAGGCAAGGCGCTAGACCTAGGGGCCGCCCCAGGTGGCTGGACACGCCTGCTGCTCAACGCAGGACTGGATGTCGTCGCTGTCGACCCAGCAAATCTGGATCCACGCCTACGCGCCTATAGAGGACTCGAACATTATCAAGGATATACCGAACGCTATCTCGACGCCCAGGCTCAATTGAAGCACTTCACCCGCTTTGACCTGATCGTCAATGATATGAAAATGGATGCACGGGAAGCCGCGAGACTCCTGGTGCGAGCCTCGGCACAGTTACGACCAGAGGGTTTTATTATCAGTGTGTTTAAGTTGCCTCACGCAACCGAGACCATTAACCCACTCAAAACAGTGAACGAAGCCTTGAAAACGATGCGTAAACATTTCAATATAGTGCGAGCACACCAGTTGTTTCATAACAGGCAAGAGATCACCGTTGCGGCGGCGCAGCCGCTTCCTACGCGTAGATAAAGGCATGCACGCCTTTTTTCATCATATGGAGGTCCCCTCATGGTATCAGAGCCGATCATTAGGCATGAGACATATCCAGAGATCACTCCCCCCACAGAGGGGCCATTGCGCCGCGATACGCACACGTATGACCTGATGCGTCAATGCATCCATTGTGGCTTCTGCCTGCCTACCTGCCCTACCTACGCAGTATTGGGCGTAGAGATGGACTCGCCTCGTGGGCGCATCTATCAGATGCAGGCAGTGGCGGAAGGGCGCCTGGACATCTCTGATGATTTCATCGAGCATATGAATTGCTGTGTGGGATGCCGCGCCTGTGAAACCGCTTGTCCATCAGGCGTGCAATTTGGCAAGCTAATTGAAGCGGCTCGCGAGCAGATTCAGCTAGCCGACAAGCAGCCCGAGGCGCGTACCCAGACTGTTCCAGCAACCGAGCCAGAAGAGGAGCGCCCCAATGCACAGGGATCAGTGGCTGGGAAACTGCTTCATCGCTTCTTCTTTGACTACATGCTCCCTTCGCGTCCGATAACGACGCTTGTCTTCTCAGGGCTAAAGATCTACCAAAGGAGTGGGCTACAGAAGCTCGCGCGCAGCACAGGCCTCATAGATGTGGCCAATGAGCTTCCCACACCATTTCAAGGCAAGCTGAAACTTCCTGAACAGCTCATGAACTCGGCCTCTGGAGACCTATTTCCTGATCTCCTCCCCGAGATAACATCCGCAATCGGAGTAAGGCGTTATCGCGTTGGTTTCGTCAGCGGCTGTATTATGGACCAGGTTTTTCGCGATATCAATGAAGCAAGCATCCGTGTACTGGCCGCCAATGGCTGCGAGGTGATTACGCCACCTCAACAGAATTGCTGCGGAGCGTTGCATGTACATGGAGGCGAGGCTGCACGCGGACGCGAATTGGCCAAGCGCAACATCGACACCTTTGAGCAGTATAATTGTGATTTCATTATCATCAATTCTGCTGGCTGTGGCTCAACCCTCAAAGAGTACGATTACATGCTACGCGATGATCCCGCCTATGCCGAGCGAGCAAAGACCTTTAGCCACAAGGTAAAAGACATCAGCGAGTTTCTAGCTGGGCTCACGCTCAATCCACAAATGGGCGAGATTTCACGGACCGTCGCCTATCATGATGCCTGCCACCTGGCACACGGGCAAAAAATCAGGCAGCAACCACGCCAACTGCTCAAATCCATTCCCGGCTTACGGCTGACTGAACTCAAAGAGGCCGATTGGTGCTGCGGCAGCGCCGGCATCTACAACATCGTCAATCAGGAGATGGGCAATGAGCTGCTCGAGCGAAAGATGAATAATGTTGCCGCGACTGACGCGGAGATCATCGCCACAGGCAACCCGGGATGTATGATGCAGATCGACATGGGAGTACGCCAGCGCGGCCTCGCCATGAAAGTTGTCCATCCTATTCAGCTTCTCGACGAGGCATATCAACAAGGTGGTCTCTATGATCAAGCCCAGCAAGCGGATTTGGAGCATCGCTCATCAGGAAGGCAGCGCCAGAAGCAGCGACAGACGTTGCTCATAGGCATTGGGCTGGGTTTTCTGCTGGGGCTATTCCTGCTAGGGAGGCGTAAGAAGTGAACTACCACTGAGCTGAAGACGCAGCGGCTTCTTCGGAAGTAGTCGGGTCTGCGGTTTGGTCGCTTTTTCGGAAGCTCAAGTTCACCAGACTCCTCATCAGAAATGATGAGACCGTTTGAAAGGTCATGACACCTGCGGTTGACGCATCAGACCGCTGCTCTGTCGCCTGGATTTAAGTAGGGCTGAGGAAAGGCCCGGTGATCCAGGTACAAAAAGCCTTTTGAACACTGTCGAGATGAGGTCGGATTCCCTGCATGGTCACAGTGCAGGGATACGCATCACCCGGCGCTTGCCGGAGCATTTTTCCGAAAGGAATCGTCTGAACATGGTCTATGTCTTCTCACCAGAGAAGATACCATTGATGCCCTGCTCTGCCGCGATTGCCCGTTTGTTGCTCAAAGAGGGAAAGGCCAAAGTCGTCCACAGAACGCCGTTTACGATCAAGTTGTACGCACAGCCGGAGAGGACCTACACCCAACCCTTGACGCTGGGTGTGGATACAGGCAGTACGGTGATTGGTTTGGCTGTCGCAGATGAACAGGGCAACATCTGCTATCTTTCTGAAATAGAAGTCCGCAATGATATTGCCACGACGATGAAAGAGCGAGCCACCCATCGTCGCAATCGTCGTCAACGCAAAACCAGGTATCGGCCTGCGCGCTGGTTACATCGAAGGAATTCCATCAAGACTGGACGCTTCTCCCCGACAATGAGAAGCAAGATCGACGCTCATCTACGAGAAATCCACTTTGTGCAATCCTTGTTGCCGATCACGTCCATGGTGCTGGAAACAGCGACCTTTGACCCGCATGCACTCAAAAACCCGGAGGTCTTGCGAAAGAAGTGGCTCTATCAGAAGGGCATCAATTACGGCTTTGCCAATACCAAAGCCTATGTGCTCACACGGGATGGCTACACCTGTCAACACTGCAAGGGGAAAGCAAAGGATCAACGGCTCGAAGTCCATCACATCATCTTTCGTAGTCAACACGGAAGCGATGAGGAAAGCAATCTCTTGACGCTCTGCAAGACCTGTCATGATACCCTTCACGCGGGAATGATGGCGCTCAAACACACCGGGAAGAAAAAAGGGAATTTGCTACACGCGACCCAGATGAATAGCATCCGCGTGCAATTGTTGAAACTGGTTGAGGCGGAAGAAACCTGGGGATTCGTGACCAAAGAACATCGATTGCTTGCGGGTTTGCCCAAAGAACATTGTTTTGACGCGGCCATGATTGCGACACGCGGAAATCAGCCTGTTTTCCAGATACAAACGGTGCTTGTCAAGAAATGCATTCCAGATGGAGATTATCAGCAAACCAAAGGAAAGCGAAGCGAGCAACGTCTCACGACAGGAAAAATCGGGGGATTGCGCAAATTCGATCAAGTGCGCTACCAGGGTCAGAACTACATCGTCAAGGGGCGTATGTCTACAGGATATGCGATCCTTGTGGATTTTCCCGGCAAAAAAGCGGATTTGAAACCAATTCCCAAGTTTGCCAGGATGCGGAAAGTGAGTGCTCGATCTTCCTGGATGATCAGTCAAAGAAGCATGCCAAGTTCCTCATTCTCCCTCATCTGAAATTCGTGTGCAAATACCGGAAAAAGCTGCTTATCTTCTCTGGAAATGAGGTGAAACAAGGATTCGAGGAAATTGCAGCTCACTCAGATTATTCTTTTGAGGCACTTGAAGTGGATCAAGATCCCATTCACTCTTTGGTGAAAAGCGAACCTCGGATGCGCACCGCTGGCCATCGTCCGCAGACTGAAACACATCTCGACCATGCGCCTGTGGCAAAGGCATGCGCAATGCCTTAAAAAGGCAATTTTGGAAAGAGAGGGCATTCTTGTCATTTCTCAGGTAAATTGGTTCATACACAACTTTGGTGATAAGCACATCAATAGAATGCTGAGAAGCAATTCTTTCCGCTCAAAACCGCGAGGAGATTTCAAAAATAAGCCCATACTTCACCAAAGTTGTGTATGAGCCGGTAAATTGGCGCGTTTCTCTCAGATAATTTGCCGACGATTGGCTTGAAGAATGCATTGAGACGATTTTTGAGAAAAACTTCTCTCTCATAATATGGCGGTGCAATTTCATCTCATCTCTTTGATGCTTTTCGGAAAAATGCAACGGCTCATTTTGTAAGCATAAAATGGCGTCCTTTTCGGGCTGTTGCAAACGGTGACGAGAAGCAAATCGGAGGGAGGCCCAGGATACGTGTGAAAACTACTCAAAGTGATAGATTTTTTCACGTATCCTGGGCCTCCCTCCGATAGGGACACGCATCCCCCCGCAACGCGGATTCGATTCGCCTTACGCGGCGGGTTGGCCGATGAGTTCGAGCGAGACCGCCCACAGTTTCTGTGCGGTGTCCGGGTCAATCGCCCACTGCTTGACGCCGTCGCCATTTTTGAACAAGTCGGCGTCGTTGGGCACCGTGTGGGCCTCCTGGCCGTCGGTAAGATAGTGCCCGCCGGTTTGGGCGAATTCGGGGGCAACTGCCGCGACGAGGGTAGTTGCGGCGCCTTGCTCGACAGTCTTGTAGGCGAAGACCCCGGCGGCCTCGGCGTCGGCCAAGTAATCTTTTTGTTTCTGTGTGAAGTCTCTTTGCAGCCCGGTGGCGACGCCGCCGGGGTTGACAGCGTTGGCGACGATGCCGTCAGCGGCCCAGCGGCGCGTGGCTTCGACCGCGAATAACGAGTCGGCGGTCTTGGACTGCGCGTAGGCCGCCTGCGGGTCGTACTCGCGTCGTTCAAAGTGGATGTCGTCGAACACGACCGGTGATCTCATATGTGCCGTGGAGCTGACTGAGACGATGCGTGCTTCGCCCCGTTCGCGGGCGCCAACGGCGAGGGCGTCATGCAATCCGAGGCTCAGGGTGAAGTGGCCAAGGTAATTGGTGGCGAACTGCAGTTCCCAGCCTTCCGCGGTTCGGGACAGAGTGCTCGGAATGACCCCTGCATTGTTGATCAGCAGATGCAGCGGGCCGTTCCAGTTCTGGACAAAGTTGGCTACTGAGGCTTGATTGGCGAGGTCCAGAGCGGTGACGCGCACACGCTCATTCCTGGTTGACTTCGCAATGTCCTCAGCGGCCTTCGCGCCAGCGTCGGTATTGCGGACTGCGAGGGTGACTTCCGCGCCAGCACCGGCGAGTGCGCGAGCGGTCTCAAGACCGATGCCAGACGAGGCTCCGGTGACGATGGCACGGACACTGGAGAGGTCGAGACCAGCCACGACGTCCTCAGTGGTGCTTGTGGCGTTGAATCGGGTTGTGATGAGTGAATTGGGTGCTGTCATGAAAACCTCTTGAAAGAAGCATGAGTGTTTGTGATTGTACCGGAAGTGTGGAGAGCCGTGATTGATGACGCACACGTCCCATTTTCCCTGGCACGATCTAATCTACACGTGACGAAGAGAACCAAAAAGTCAGGGGATCATACCCGAACAGGCGAATGGCATGATCATGATAGTTGGAGTCAGATCAGTAGACCAAACCGTGTGGCAATGAGTGCCATACTATAACTTCCTTTCTCAAACTCAGAACCGATAGTCAGACAACGTCTGGCAGTCATTTGTTTCCTGTTAAATAAGCGCTTACATACTCATTTAACAGGAAAATTTTTAGGGCCCTGTTACCGCATTCCAGAAAGCGGTAAAGCCAGCATCCCAAAAACGATCGGCCTCTGAAGGATGGAGTGCAATGAACTCAATCGTCATATTCATGAGAGAGAGGAGTAAGGCTGTGCCAAATGCATAGGGCTGATCCTTGAGAGCACCATAGGCAAACATCTCTTGAACCATTGCATGAAGAGCTTCGTATCCTTCCATACTCAGGCATTTGGTCTGTTCCCAGATGGAATCCGAAACGCTCAATTGGGTTATGACTTTGTATTTATCAGGATGGGCAATGCCGAACCTAACATACATGTCCCAAATGTAACGAGCACGGACCTCTAAACTTGCATGGGCGGGATACGTGTCGAGCATGTTTGCTCGCACTTCGGCCTTCAATTCCAAATACAATTCATTGAGCAGTGTCTCCTTGGTCTCAAAGTAGGTGAATAGTGATCCTTCTGAGACTCCGGCTACTTTGGCGATTTTGGAGGTAGGGACACTCAAACCTTGCTCGGCGATCACCTGAACTGCTGCCGCAAGGAGAGCGTCGCGTTTCTCTGGACTTTTGGGTCTTGCCATACACTCTCACCAATCGAATAATGACTGAGTACATACTCATTATAAAAGAAAGGAAAGCTTTTTGCAAGGCTGAGCGAATACAGTGGTGCCAACCCATTTCCTGGCGTCTTTCTCAGATATCGTGGCAAAGATGTCAGAGGATCTCAGAAACAAGAGGAGTGGAAGGCACCACGAGAACAAGAAATGATGCAGTGCCAAATTATGTGAGAAAACCCATCCTCCTAAAGCGCTTGGCAGCGTAGCACGTTTTCTGAGAAACCACCAATTTTATCTGATAAATGACAATTCTAGAGTGATGGGTACCTCTGCTGCACCATCGGGGATGCAAGCCAGGAGACTATTCGCCAGTACATTGAAAGCCAGGGATAGGAGGAAGGAGCGGCGAGAAAACCACGAGGCTGAAGACCTCGTGGTTTTCTCGCCGCTCCCCGTATAAACCGCCACATGACCTATTCAAACGCCAAAGGGTGCGACTCTAAGCCTTCCAGCTCAGAGCCGCATCCTTTTATAACAAGCGCTTAAACCACGTAAATCGCATCTTGAGGTTGTGAGAACCACTCACAGCCCTGTGCTGTGACAATAACCTCGTCTTCCTGGCTCACATATCCACGCTCGGTCATAACACCCAGTTCTAGAGTAAATACAAGTCCCTCTTCAATCGTATAATAGGGTGTTTCGCCATAACGGGCCCAACGCGGCCCTAGAATGGGTCCACCATCATGAGCGTAGCGACCAACGCCGTGTCCCAGCGCATGCTGGTACTCAGGATAACCAGCCTGCACGAGATACTCGCGTGCCGCGGCATCTACCTGCCACCCCTGAACGCCTGGCTTAAGCACAGCCTTGCCAGCCTCGATAGCCCCCTTAACAGCAGCAAAGGCTTGGGAGACAACCTCGGGCACATTCTGCTCTCCAGGTTTGCGCAGATACCAAATACGTTGGAGATCAGAGCAGTAGTCAGCGTATGATACCCCTAAATCGACGCTAGCCACAAATCCTGGCTCGATTTCTATCCCTCCAGGTACTCCATGCCCAAAGAGCGTATTGGGGCCAAATTTAACGCCTGGACAGCTATCATAAGACCAGGCACTCCCCAGGGAACGTCTCGCCATCTCAGCGTGGACAAGATCGCTAATCTCCCGCTCAGTCACTCCAGCTTTAAGGGAGCGTGTAATCAAGTCAAAGAGGCCATACGTCTCCTCGATGGCCTGGCGCATACGCACCAATTCCTGGGAAGTCTTACGGCTACGCAGGCGAGAGATAAGGGGAGAAGAGGAGGTAAAACGCCCTGGGAAAGGAGTGGCTTTCAATGCTTCCACTAATTGGAGGTACATGCCATGCGTCAAGCCATCGGCCGCCACATCATCGATAGAATAGTTCAATGCAATGGAGGAAGGATTGAGCCGCGTCAATGTTTCAACCAGGACAGAGGCAAAGCTATCGGTATAGGTAATCACGGTATCGTACAGGTTTCCCTGCTTAACCAGGTCATCGTCATAGCGCGCAACTATCGCGATCTTTTCACCAGTGCGCGTCAAAATAAAAGCGCAATGCCAGGTCAGCTCCTGGTCAAAAATAAGTTTGAGCGCAGGATCAGGCTGCTCACCTGTCTCACGTACAAAAGTCAGCCAGCAATCAAGCTGAAGCTCATCAAGAATTTGTATTGCCTGATTTATCTTCTCACGTTGCAAAGCCACATCAGTCATGGAGAGCTCTCCTTTGGGGATGTAAGATGGTAGCTCCAGTATATCACGGAGAAATCAAGATCAAAAAATAGAAAGAGCGTGACTCCATCAAGTGTCTGCTGATGAAATCACGCTCTTGTCGATACCTGTCCAAAGAAGTATTCCCTCAATTTTGCTGAGCCACGCTGGCCTGCTCCTGCTCCCCGTGCCGCTCGCCCTCTTGCTCGTGCTCAGGTCCGATCACAGACCGCTCTCACTCACACCACAAGGACTCACCACACTTCGCGAAGAAACAGAATGGGAAACAAGCCGTACGATCATTAGTACTGCTCCGCTCCACCTGTTACCAGGCGTCCACGCGCAGCCTATCCACCAGGTCTTCTTCCTGGGATCTTGACTCTTCCAAGAGAGTGGGAAAAGTTATCTTCGGGTCGGCTTCGCGCTTAGATGCTTTCAGCGCTTATCCCTTCTTGACGTAGCTACCCAGCTCTGGAGGAGGCCCCCCAACTGGCGCACTAGCGGTCAAGCCATCTCGGTCCTCTCGTACTGAAGATGACTCCCCTCACTTTTCCGACGCCCACGACGGATAGAGACCGAACTGTCTCGCGACGTTCTGAACCCAGCTCGCGTGCCGCTTTCATGGGCGAACAGCCCAACCCTTGGGACCTACTCCAGCCCCAGGATGCGACGAGCCGACATCGAGGTGCCAAACCTTGCCGTCGATGTGAACTCTTGGGCAAGATAAGCCTGTTATCCCCGGGGTAGCTTTTATCCGTTGAGCCACACTCCTTCCACACGGGAATGTGGGATCACTAAGCCCGACTTTCGTCCCTGCTCGGCTTGTCTGCCTTACAGTCAAGCTCCCTTGTGCCTTTACACTCTACAGAGGGTGATGTCCATCCACCCTGAGGGAACCTTTGGGCGCCTCCGTTACTCTTTGGGAGGCGACCGCCCCAGTCAAACTACCCATCTGGCCCTGTTCACGTCCCGGATCACGGTGACGTGTGAGACACAAACCATGGTGAGAGTGGTATTTCACTGCTGCCTCCCTCACCCCCACAAGGATGAGTTCTCCGGCTCCCACCTATGCTACGCACACCATACTTCGTTTCCAGGCCAAACTGTAGTAAAGCTCCACGGGGTCTTTTTGTCCTGTCGTGGGTAACCCGTATCTTCACGGGTACTTCAATTTCGCCGAGTCCTCTGTCGAGACAGCGCTCAAGTCGTTACTCCTTTCGTGCGGGTCGGAACTTACCCGACAAGGAATTTCGCTACCTTAGGACCGTTATAGTTACGGCCGCCGTTCACCGGGGCTTAGATTCGTGGCTACGCACACCACTCCTCGTAACCTTCCGGCACTGGGCAGGAGTCAGCCCCTATACTTCCGCTTTCGCGTTCGCAGAGACCTGTGTTTTTGGTAAACAGTCGCTTGAGCCGATTTCTTGCAACCTTCTCACCACCGCTCCGAAGAGCGACAGCTACGCAGGCACCCCTTCTTCCAAAGGTACGGGGTTAATTTGCCGAGTTCCTTAACAGAGGGTCGCTCGATCACCTGGGGAGATTTCCCCCTGCCTACCAGTGTCGGTTTGCGGTACGGGCGGAACAATTTCTGGCGAGAGGCTTTTCTTGACGGCCTGGGGACCAATGACTTCCGCACCCTTGCGGGCGCTCGGCCTCAGTGTTACGCATAATGTGTCCGGGATTTTCCTCGGTCACGCGCTTCAACAGAGGCACCGATCCTGTCCATTCGATCGGCTCACCTTCCCTACCGCGTCCCCCCATTGCTCATAACGAAATGTTCCGGTGCAGGATTCTCTGACCTGCTTTCCATCGCCTACGGCATGACGCCCTCGGCTTAGGGCCCGACTCACCCTGGGACGATTGACGTTGCCCAGGAACCCTCAGGCATTCGGTGTGTCTGGTTCTCGCAGACATTACGCTACTCATTCCGGCATTCTCACTTCTCTTACCTCCACCAGTCCTTGCGGTCTGGCTTCTCAGGCGTCGAGAACGCTCCCCTACCAATACAGTTTGACCTGTATTCCACGGCTTCGGTACGATGCTTAAGCCTCGATACGTTGT
>NZ_BNJI01000002.1 GCF_016587415.1 Ktedonobacter sp. SOSP1-85
TGACCGGCGGGCACCATTTGAGGAATCTCTGCATAATAGCGCCAGGCATTAAGATCAGGAGAAGGGATATCCGGTGTGATGGTGGAACTTTCTTCGGTGATGAGAAAACGACTGGTCATCGCAAGCAAATCTGAGGTATCACTATTGCCTGGGTAGATATAATGAATAGTTCCATCCTTCGCTATAAGTTGTCCCAGGAGGATAGGCGCCCCTTCAGGCTGATTTTTATCAGGCAGTAACCAGGCATAATAGCTCTTCCCATTTTGAGCGGCTGGAATGGATTTGAGATCTAGTTCTAATTTACTGTTGTTTCCCCTGGCCGTATCCTGGTCCATATTTACGCTACTGAGAAAGAAAGCCTGCCCAACAGTGCTATTTGTGCTGGTGGTCGTGGTGGCCTTATGCGGCGTTTGCAGGAGAAAGAACACGCCTGACCCCGCACAATCAAGATACTAATGAATAGGGCCGCGATCACTATACGCATCCTCTGGTGCTTTTGCGCTCCTGGTGCATGTGACGGTAGGGGGGCTACCGGTGGCATCTTTGAAGGAGATGAGAATGTGGGCCTTACTGGTATTGCAACCGTCTGCCCTCCTGGCATCACTTTGAGCAGCTGCTTCGGATTGCTCATCATCATCAGGCACTTGTTGGCCCGGTTTGGAGAGAAGAGTTGCTCCGGAGTCAAGGATATCAGCAGTCGCTATTTTGTCACTGGTTGCGACTCCTGCCAATGGCGGTTCAGAATCTGGCAAATTCAGGGGGCCACTAGTGCCCTCCACCCTTTCTGCTGAGAGCAGATCGACTTTCGCTGCATCTTCATCAACAACCGCATTCAGCTTTTGCTGGCCCAGCATAGCCGCAGGGGGCGAAGTAATTACCGTCGCGGCTTCTTGATCAACTGGTTGTGCATCATTCGTTGATCCTTGCGCTTGATGTGTCGAGGCAAGTGCCAGCCGCACAGCTTCTGGCACTGGGAGATCGAGTGCCTCCGCCACCGCGGCGGTCATAGCAGCAGCGCTGGAGAAACGATCCTGTGGATCTCTGGCGATGCTTTTAAGGAGAACTTCTGATAACGCAGAGGAGAGGTCGGGATTAATGCTGCGTGGATCAGTGGGCTCTTCAAGAACGTGCTGGAGCATAATATGACTCGAACTCCCACCCGAAAAAGGTGGCTGCGAGGTAAACAGTTCATAGAGAACAATGCCCAGAGAATAAAGGTCGGTGCGGTTGCTTATTAATCCATTCTGCACCTGCTCAGGAGAAATATAGAGGGGAGTGCCAAATACCATTCCGGCTACTGTTCGGGAAGGAGCATCCATCACCTTGGCCAGACCAAAATCTGAGAGAATCGGCTCACCCATTGGATTATGCGTCCGATTCTTTTGGTCAAGCAAAATATTCGCCGGTTTAATATCACGGTGGATTGTGCCTTGCCGATGTGCATAATCTAAAGCCAGGCTAATAGGGGTAAAGAGCTGAATAATATCGTTAGCAGAAGGAAAATTCTTCTGCTGTGACGTAGTGCGGATATAATGAGCCAGGGTCTGACCCTGGATATACTCCATAACCATATAGGCTGGTGTATCTTCAGTCTCAGTTGATTCCGATATATGAAAGTCATAGATTTGTACAATGTTTGGGTGACGCAGGGCTGCAACCATCTGCGCTTCCTGAGTAAAACGAGAGATAAAATCCGGGTCTGCATGTAAATTTGCATGCAGTAATTTTATAGCGACATAGCGATGCAATTGAGTATCAAGAGCTTTCCATACCTCTGCCATCCCACCACTTCCCAAAAGCTCCTGCAATTCATATTTCCCAATGCGTCGGGGAATATGGCTCATGAACTGAATCTCCTTTATGCTTTTTCATATCGCTTAGCTCAATTTCACCATCATATACATTTATGCATTTACATATTAACATGGAATAGAGAAAAAGATTACTATGTGTTGTGCTCTTGTTGGCCTCGCCGTTCTTCCAGTTGGCGTTGCAGAAAGGCCAGCTTATCAGGATTCAAAATGCTGTACAATCCCACAATGACATTATCGAGGATATCGAGTGTCAATACCCAGTTGAGCTGTGAAGCGCTCCAGGACAGAAGCGCAGGCGTACCATTCACCTCCTCGATGAAAAGGGTATGGCTTGCTGGCACTTTGCGCATCAATGTGAGGAACAGCCTGGCAACCGTTTCTTAGCCAGAGACGGGAAGCAGACCTGCGTGGACCTTGCCGCCACTGAAGATCTCCTTGGGCTCCTTGACCCTGAAATATTTGTATTTACAAGAAAGTAATCTGATACACAGCATATCCTGGTATTGTGCGTTTAATTATCAACCATAACATTTTCTCTATGTTTTTGAAAGGATTTTATGCCAATGCCTAAAAAATTATTCTTGAGTATGTCATTCTTCGGTCTTGTATGTTTTCTTCTCTTTTTATCTGCTTGCGGGACAGCAGGTCAGGGATACCTGCCTCCTGCTGGTACCCAGACGGGAACAGCAGCTCCTACCACAGCCACTCCTACCACTATGCCGACAACAATGCCAACTCCTACCGTTAGCCAGGGAGATTTTGCGGCATTTGTGAGTCATAGTGGAGGTGCAATAACACAGGTGCAAGAGCAGGAGTATGGTAATAGCACAACCATTCACTCTGCTGTTGATCGCCCGGTTGCCTACATTACCCAGCCATACCTCTCTGTACCTCCTCGGGCAAGAGGACAGGTGTTTATTCAGAACGATTCAGCCAATCCCCAGACGCTCGTAAGCGATACACCAGATGGTTTTGCACCATTCACAATGGCGCCTTACACCACCACGACACTCGTTTTCACTCGCACAGGGAACTTCAGGTCTCATCTACAAGCTTATCCTGATGTAACCCTCACAATCTTTATCAGCATGCCTTATTCCTAAAATGCAAATCCCAACATTAAAACGGCTCTTGTCCACTTTGGATACTGGTGGCGAAGTCAAAAATGATGCTCATGTCAGCTTGAATTCATTGAATCCCAAGCGTGAACCTCGACTTCGCCACCAGTATCCAAAGTGGACAAGAGCCAAGATATGCGGCAGAAACTTGTATTTTTTTAATACTCTCAGGTACACTTCTTCTCGGAGGGACAAACCCACATAGTAGGCAAGAGAAACGGCGTTTGATCAGGGCCTTACTACGGTAAAGAAAAAAATATCTGTGCATCTGGAATGCAACGACGATGCACGTTCAATCGCGATCGAGTGTTCCGTCATGAGCAGGTCACTGAGGCTGCTCCTTGTTTGTCTGATAGACACGTTCTCCCCTGTCCATGCAGGCCTCTCCTCTATGGGAACTTCAGAGCTCTGGTGTACATCTCCTTCAGAGAAAAGAGCATTTTAGGAGGAATACAGCTATTTTTAGAAGTCCATTGCTGTTGCGACGTTTCTCATTACCCAAAATCTGGATCCCACTTTTGATTACTTTCGTCCTTATCGGTTCACTGACCGCTCTCTTCCTTCCTCGGCTCATGGCCAGCATGCAAGTACCATGTAGCAAGGAAAACCTGACAGGAATAGTCCAAACCATTTCCCCGGCATCAGAAACTGGCTCAACAACGATTGGCCTTATCACTCGAGGCAATACTCAAGGCAGGGTTGCTGACAGTTGCAACACATGTTGATTTTTCGTATACTTCAGGTATCGAGGTCAACGCATCGATGGCCCGGCAGCGAATTGTCTCGCGGGGTCAGAACCCAGGAGGAAGCCAGGAGGACGCAGGTGGTCAAAACGCACACGCTCTCGTTCCCCATCCGCGTGCCCGATGGCATGCAAGCTCAGGCCCTGCGGCTCCTCGATGCCAGCCGCCTCGCCATCAACCAGATCATCACCACGCTCTGGCCCCAACTCGATGCCTTTGCTGGCGAGAGGGCTGGTCCTGCCTGGAAGCAGGTCGAGCGCCACCTGCTCACCCGCTCTGGTCACGGCAGCCGGCAAGAGCGCTGCGAGATGGAGCAGGCGGGCCGCATCCTGCGCGCGCAGGCCAGCCGCAAGCGCGTCTTCGAGGCGATCGTGCCCCTGCTCTCCGAGGGCTTGATCATCCCCGCCCAAGGCAAGCGGCCCGCCAGAAAAGATCACCGGCAGATCACCGAGCAGGTCAGCACCCTGCGCGCACAGCTGCAGGATGCCGGGGAGGATGCTGAGGCGTTTGTGGCCATGACCAATCTCATGGCACAGGCCTGCAACTGGTACCTGCACACCGGAGCGTTCCCTCGCACCTATGAAGCCCTTCAACCCGTGCCCGTCCTGTCGGTTGGTCACCTGACCTTTGCCGGAGACGACGGCATGAAGGCCGGTCAGACCTATCGGGCACGCATCGAGCTGGCCCCGGGCTGCGATCTCGAGAGCCGGCAAGAGCGACAACTCGCATCGCTCTCGCTGCGACTGCGCACCCCCGATGACCAGGGGAAATGGAGCTGGGGTGCCTGGAGCCAGGCCATCGCGCTGCCCCCTGCCGTCTGCGCGCTCCTCGCGCAAGGGGCTCTCTCCCAGGCGCCGACCTTGAGAGAGATCCGGGGCGACGATGGCAGCCGTGTGGCCGTGCTCGATCTCACCCTGGAGGTATCGGCCAGGTACGTCTCTCCGCTCGAGCAGGAGACGCGCGTGCTGGGCTGGGACTGGGGGGTGCGCTCGCTGATCACGGTCTCGATCCTGCAACCGCCGGAGGAGGGCGACGAGGAGCGGTATCGGCAGGTGAGCCGTCCACTGTTCCTGGATACGGGCGGCATCGATGGCAGGCAGGCGCGCTTGCGAAGGGAGATTGATCGGCTCAAGGCCTGCCGCGATCGCTACGGGCAGCTCGTCAAGGAGGCCCAGGCCGCCCAGCAGGAGCATGGAGCCCCGCTCCCCGCGCATCTTGCGGGCTGGCAGCAGCGCGTCCGGGAGTACGATGCGCGCATCAGCCAGTGCTGGAAGAGCTACGAGCGGAGAAACCGCGAACTGGCGCACCTGGCCTCCAACCTGTTGATCCTACTGGCGCTGCTCTCCGACTGCCGGCTCATCTGCGGAGAAGACCTCAGGACGCTCAAGACGCAGGGGCGTGGCCGTGGGGTGCGGGGACGCTTCCGCAACTGGCGCAACAATAGCACTGTGCGAGGCGAGCTCTGGCGTGTCCTCAAGTACAAGTGCCACCTGTTGGGCATCCGGGCGCGGCAGGTGGAAGCGCGTGGCACGACCCACACCTGTCCTCGCTGTGGTGAGCCGGCCAGGACGTACGCCTCTGCTGCACCAGAGGACCGGAAGAAGGCCGTGGCGTGGGGGCCGATGCTCTGCTGCTCGAACGCCGAGTGCCTGTGGAACGGGGCGAGGGATTACGCGGCGTCGCTCAACATTGCTCGGCTGGGCATGGCCTTTCTCCTCACCTCTCAGCAAACCCGGCGGTACGAGTCGTACCGCATGACCTCTCCGGAGGTCAACTCCTGCTTGTATAGCGGGCAGGAGGCGACGCTGCTGTTGCCGTCGCAGGGGATCACACCCCGCTCGCCTGAGGGCAAACATGTTTACTATGCCGGATGGTCCTACGCCATCGCACTGCGCACCTCTCAGCCCAGAGGGGTGCTCGCCATCCTTTCGACGTCTCAGCTGAGGAAGGACGTGCTCTCGAGTGCGTGAACATCGCATAGTATCCTGTTTTTGCAACGGTAGATACACTTATCTTCGTGAATTCTTTTGTCCATGTGTATATGCAGCAAGGAACAGCATGTCATACAGCCCAACGAAGGTCATTGAGTGATCTGAAAGTTGGGCAAAAGGTCAAGGTATGGTCCAGCAGTGGCATAACGACTTTGAGTTATCCTGGGCAGCTTCAGGATGTGACTGATGTTGTCATTTTTGAAGGCCGGGCCGCCGCATTCCCCTCGCCTTCAGGCAGGGGTTAGGCGGCCCCTCTCGCTCTATTCTAGCATGGTATGGCATACCATGCTAGAATAGAGCGTATGAGAGAACAACATACGAAGCATGCCACATATAAAATAGCATACCATTTTGTATGGTGTCCCAAGTATCGCAAGACTATTCTGGTGGGGAATATCGCCACGTTTATTGAGGAAGAAATCAGGCGATTATGTGAGGCGAATACTTGGGAGATCGGCGCACTCAATGTACAGGAAGACCACGTTCACCTCTTTTTGAGTGCGCCACCCGCTATTGCGCCCTCTCTCATTGTTAATACCCTCAAAGGGATTACTGCGAGACAAGTCTTTAAGCAGCATCCCGAAGTCAAAAAACAACTGTGGGGTGGGAATTTCTGGTCTCGCAGTTACTACGTTGGCATCGTCGGAGACATGACCGAGGAAACCGTCAAAAAATATATCGAGTTGGGACAAGGGACATGAGAAAAACGTACAAGTACCGTTTAGCTCCCAATAAGACGGTGGAGAACAAACTCCATTGGGTTCTGGCACGTTGTCGAGAACTCTACAATGCGGGTCTTTCCGAGAGGAAGGATGCTTACCGTATGGTGGGCAAATCGATCACCTACTATGATCAACAAAATGTCCTTCCAGAGATCAAGGCAAAGATCAGAGAAGAGTATCAGGATATCGCTGCTCATGTCCTGCAAGATGTGTTAAAACGACTGGACAAGGCATTTCAACGGTTTTTTGATCGCTGTGCCAAAGGCCAGAAACCAGGATACCCGCGTTTTCAGGGTCGTAACCGCTATAACTCGTTTACCTACCCGGACGGCGCTGGCTGGAAATTGGATCAACAAACACGCCCGCCTGATAAGAAGGGCATGGTCAGAGTCAATCTGAAATTGACGAAGATTGGAACAGTGAAACTGCACCTGCATCGAGACATGATAGGCAAAGTCAAAACCTTGACCATCAAGCGCGAGGGAGAGCATTGGTATGCCTGTTTTAGCTGCGAAGTGGACAAGCCGGAAGCCTTGCCTAGCAGCTATGAGGATGTAGGGATAGACCTGGGTGTGACTCACTTTGCCGCCTTGTCCAATGGTGAATTCCTTGAGAACCCGCGCCATTATCGGAGAGCAGAGAACAAGCTCAAGAAGCTACAAGAGTCCTTGTCTCGCAAGAAGCGCGGCAGTCATCGCAGAGCGAAGGCAGTGAAGCGCGTGGCAAAGGCCCATCGTAAGGTCCGCAATCAGCGTGCCGACTTCGCTCACAAAGCCTCAAGAAAGCTCGTCAATCGCTATCAAGTGATCGTGCTTGAGGATCTCACCATGGCCAATCTGGTGAAACAGCCCAAGCCGAAGCAGGACGAAGAGACAGGACAGTATTTGCCTAATGGGGCGGCAGCCAAAGCGGGATTAAACAAATCAATAGCCGACGCTGGTTGGAGTCAATTTGTGGGAATGTGTACGTACAAGGCAGCATGGGCCGGGCGTACTCTCGTACAAGTTGATCCTAAGTACACCAGCCAGATTTGCCCGAATTGCGGGAATGTACGCAAGAAGACGTTAGAAGAGCGGTGGCATTCTTGTACGTGTGGGTGTGAACTGGATCGGGATACGGCCTCAGCGAAGGTCATCCTCGGTATCGGACGAAAACAGCTTTCGGTCGGGACGCGGCCAACGCGGGCAACTGCGTAGAAGCCTCTCCATTCTATGGGGAGGTACGTTCACTAAGCGTCGTCCGGTCCATCTGCATTCAAAGGCCCTGTTGCATTCTTCCTGCGCAGAGGCATCACAAAAAAGCGTGACTCTCTGCTAAACAGTTACACTAGTAACTGTGAGAATGAGACCCTATAGCAGAGTTCATGGAGACTAACAAGATTTTATGGCACGTCACCAGATCGCGATCAAACGCATTTATGAGACACCCGAAAAAGATGACGGCACGCGCGTTTTAGTTGAGCGTCTCTGGCCTCGCGGTTTCACGAAAGAACGCGCTCATATTGATCTCTGGCTCAAGGAGATCGCGCCCAGCAATGATCTTCGCCACTGGTTCAATCACGAGCCAGCCAAATTTGACGAATTCCGACACCGTTATGAAGAGGAGTTAAAAGCGCCAGAGAGGCAGGCCGCCCTCAAACGCCTCAACGACATGGCATTGCAGGGGCCGCTAACGCTCGTGTATTCCGCGCATGATAGCGAGCACAACAACGCTGTTGTGCTACGCGACCTGCTCAACCACTAGGGTCTTATTCCGAAACCCAACGTCACTTGCGTGTCTAGCGCTTTCCCCATTCGGGGACAGGCGCGCTCAGGGTTTTCGGAGAAGAAGTAGATCAAAAGGCTTGAAGAATTAAAATTCTTCGCTTTCCTCTTCTCGTTCTGCAGGTGTGCCGCGCTCGCCCTGCCCGTTGCCCCACTCTGCTTGCTCGATTGAGGCCAGTCCACGCAGAACGAGCGAGCGGGTGAGGGACTGAGCCAGCGAGGAGTCTCGCTCTTCGTAAGCCTGGATCAGGCGAGCGTGATCTTTGAGTGAGCGTTCCATGCGCCCTGGATAGGACAGCGTGTGATGACGCAAGTGAAGCGTGCGCAGGCCAAGGGAACTGAGCATTTGTTGCAGATAGAGGTTGCCGCAGATTTCGGCTTCAGTGGCGCGAAATGAGAGATTGCTCCAGAAATAAGCATCCAGGTCATTGTTTTTGACCGCTTCTTCTAAGCGCGCCTGGTGCTCCCAGAGTGTGTGAATTGCTTCGTCTGAGGCCTGGGTGACGATGAGTTCCGCGACCAGGATGTAGAGATGCGCTCGCACCTGGTAGATTTCGCGCACTTCGCGTAGACTGATGGGCGTCACATAGGGCCGCCGGCGCGGCGGAATCGTTACCAGGCCCTCTTTTTCCAGGAGCATCAAGGCCTCGCGCACCGGTGTACGGCTGGTCTTAAATTGCCTGGAAAGCGCGACCGAGTTCAGGTCGTCACCTGGCCGCAGGCGCCCATCGATGATGGCGAGTCCGACCCACTCAGCGATTGAGCCGACCAGCGAATCGAGGTTTGCCGAACGTTCCAGTGCGTTGGCGAAGATGCTGTGCATTGAGACTTCCACGACTATCCCCCTCTTTGTGTATTCTCTGAGAGAGAATTATATACTATTCTGCCCGGCTTTTATAAGTGTCTACACTTTTCCTTAAAATCGGGTTGACTAGTGCTATTTTAGCATGTTATTATTGATTTGCAAAACAAAGTGTCGACTCTTCTTCGGATGACAATAAGTGGCAAAAATAAAAAGCTTCAGGAAGAGTTGGCTATAGCAAGAAGACAGCGCTTATCAGGAGGAAACCTATGCTTGCTTTGCGTGCCCATTTACCTGGCACTGATCTGGAGTATTATTCGCTCCCAGCTCTCCAGGATCAGGGTCTGGGAGATCCAGGCCGTCTGCCAATGACGGTGAAAATCTTGTTGGAAATGCAGTTGCGTGATGAACACGCGGCGCCTGAGACCATCAGAGGCCTTGCGCAGTGGACAGGAGAGCCGCCCTCGGAGAAGTTTGAAGTTCCTTTCAGGCCCGCTCGCGTGCTTTTACACGATTATACCGGCATACCGGCAGTGGTCGACCTGGCCGCAATGCGCGCAGCTATGGCGCGAGCTGGCAAAGATCCGCGCCGCGTCAATCCGTTTGTGCCGGCCCATTTAGTGATTGATCATAGCGTTCAGGTCAGCCAGTCTGGCTCTCAACGAGCATATCAGGCCAATAGCGAGCGCGAATATGAGCAGAACAGTGAGCGCTTTGCCCTTTTGCGCTGGGCTCAGCAAAACTTTGACAATTTTGCGCTGGTGCCTCCTGGCATGGGTATCTGCCACCAGATTAACCTGGAACACTTGAGTCGCTGTGTTCAGGTCCAGTCGATAGGCGGACGCCAGGTTGTCATTCCTGACACCCTGGTTGGCACAGATTCCCATACGCCAATGGTCAATGGACTCGGCGTCCTGGGCTGGGGCGTGGGTGGTATTGAGGCGGAGGCGTGTATGCTGGGGCAGCCGATGTATCTACCGTTCCCAGTGGTTATCGGGGTACGTTTCTCCAACGCGCTGCCGCCTGGCACGACTGCTACCGACCTGGTGCTGACACTCACCCAGTTGCTGCGCAAGCACGGTGTTGTCAATACCTTCGTTGAGTTTTGTGGAGATGGACTCTCCAGTCTGAGTGTCGCGGACCGGGCCACACTCGCCAATATGTGCCCGGAGTATGGCGCGACCGCCGCCTTTTTCCCGGTTGATGCGCAAACGTTACGTTATTTGGAGACCAGCAATCGCGAGATCGAGCTTATTCAACTAGTTGAGCGCTATTGCAAAGAGCAGGGGCTCTTCCGCGTCGATGGCGCGCCACTGCCCATCTTCAGTGAACTGCTCGAACTCGATCTCGCGACGATCGAGCCGAGCCTGGCGGGGCCAAAGCGCCCTGAGGGTCGTGTGCCGCTCTCCGGAGTGCGGGAAAATTTCTCCGCCGCATTCCCTTCAAAGGAGCAAGAGACGCGCCCTGTTGACCTGGTTTCCGCTGTGCCCACACCAGCCCACTCGGACGAACAGTTGAGTGATGGCTCGGTCGTTATTGCGGCCCTGACCAGTTGCACAAACACCTCAAATCCCTCTGTAATGATCGCCGCGGGCCTGCTGGCAAAGCGCGCTGTTGAGGTTGGCTTGCGCGTTCCTGCTCACGTCAAGACAAGCCTGGCTCCTGGTTCGCGCGTTGTCACCGAGTATCTGCGCGAGGCCGGACTGCTGAGCTATCTGGAAGCGCTCGGCTTCTATCTCGTCGGCTATGGCTGCACCACCTGCATCGGGAACTCTGGTCCGCTGGTCAGCCCGGCGATAGAGGAGCAGGTTCAGCGCGAGCAACTCAATGTGGCCGCGGTGCTTTCGGGCAATCGCAACTTTGAGGCGCGAATCCACCCGTTAGTGAAGGCCGCCTATCTGGCCTCACCTCCACTGGTTGTCGCCTACGCCCTGGCTGGAACGGTGCGCAAGAATCTGACGAGTGAGCCGCTGGGCCACACGGACGCGGGCCAGCCAATTTTCCTCAGCGATCTCTGGCCCTCTTCAGAAGAGGTGGCGCATATTGTGCAGACTGCGCTGCGCAAAGATCAGTTCGCGCAAGAATATGGCCGGATCTACCAGGGAGATGAGCAATGGCAACAGGTACAGGCGCCTGCTGGCTCAACGTATGCCTGGGAGCCAAACTCAACCTATGTCCAGGAGCCGCCCTTTTTCGCAGATCTCACACCTGATCCGTCTCCATTACGTGATATCGAGGGCGCGCGCGTCCTGGTCGCACTCGGCAATGCCGTCACGACCGATCATATTACTCCCGCCGGAAGCATTGCCGCCGAGAGCCCGGCTGGTCATTTTTTACTTGAGCATGGCGTGCGCAAACCGGACTTTAACACCTATGGGACGCGGCGAGGCAACTATGAGATCGTGATGCGCAGCACCTGGGCGAATATTCGCCTACGCAACGAACTGGCTTCCGGCAAAGAGGGCAGTTGGACTACTCATCAGCCGAGCGGGGAGTTGATGACGATCTTTGATGCCGCCATGCGCTATCGGAAAGAGGGTGTACCGCTGATCGCTCTGGCTGGCAAGGAGTACGGAAACGGCTCTTCGCGCGATACTGCCGCGAAGGGACCATCTTTACTGGGGGTCAAAGCGGTCATTGCGGAGAGCTACGAGCGCATCCATCGCTCAAATCTGGTGAGCATGGGAATTCTGCCTTTGCAATATCAGCCGGGCGAGAACCGCCAGTCGCTGGGACTCACAGGGCAGGAAGAGTTTACGATTCGGGGCATCGCAGATGGTCTGGTACCGGGTCGGTTGCTCGAAGTAGAGGCCAGAGATGGTGAGCGCCTGCAACGCTTTACTGTGCTGGCTCGCGTGGACAACGCAGCCGAAATTGAGTACCTGCGCCATGGCGGTGTGCTCCACATGATCTTGCGCCAGTTGCTCGCGCAGGACTAATGATCTTTTAATAATTAACCTGAGAACAGAGACACTCAACATTCTCTGATTAATTATTAAAACTGCATAAGTAGTGTGCAGATGCATTGAGCGAGGCACGACGCTACTAAAGTACGCGTCTACATATCAAGGACGAGATGCTCCGTACCTGGATATGTAGACGCGTACTTTAGTAGCGTCGGTCGGAGCACAAGATCAACCTTTCTGCATACCGCTGTAAGTTATGAGAAACCCGGCTGAACAATATGTTCAGTCGGAAGCAACAACGCGTGTGCCATTTCAAGCACATAGCCCATCCAAGCATTACGATATCATAAGATGATATTGGTCCTCTTCGGTCATTAACGCGCTCAGTTTTGCCGCAGTGTCTTCCTGAGCCAGTGGAGTATAGATAATCATCTGCAAGTCAGGCTGTTCAGGCATAGGGAAAACTGTGGGATGCAAGGCAAGACGGCCAACGAGCGGATGATTAATTTCGTAGAGGCTGCCACAGTCCAGCACAATCTCATGCTCAGGCCACCAGGCGCGAAACTCTGGACTGGCTTGCTGCAACTCCGCAATCAACTCGCTCAACCATTGATCATCGGGGTATTGGTCATACCTGGCATGCAAGGCGGCGAGGCAGCGCCACGCCGCCCTTTCCCAATGAACCTCAAAAATTCGTGACGATGGATGCATGAAATGAAACCAGGGGGCATTGCGCTCTCGGTCAGTTCGACTGGGATAATCCCCAAAGACCCGATTGGCACTTTCATTCCATCCGACGACATTTAAACGTGGATCGAAGAGCCTGGCCGGGTACATGAAGCCATCAAGAATGGTTTGTGCGGCGGCATTGGGCGCATACTTTTGATCCTTCTGTTCACCCAGGAATGGGCCTGGACCTTGCGCCAGGAGAAACAAATGGCGGCGCTCCTCCTCATTGAGTTGCAAAATGGATGCGAGACGTTCCAGCACCTGATCGGAAACCTGAATATTCCGACCTTGCTCAAGCCAGGTATACCAGGAAACACCCACGCCAACCAGTTGAGCAAGCTCTTCTCGTCTGAGGCCAGGCGTTCGTCTCCTCTGAAATGCTGGGAAATCAAACTGTTCTGGATGCAGACGAGCACGACGGCTTTGTAAAAAATCGGCCAGTCCCGCACGACTCTTGATTCTTTCTCTCATAGGTTCCTCATGACCTCTCTGCACGTTCTCCGGAGGCTGTGTCTTTCTAGACATATGATACAACACACTCCTGGTTAATGCAGAGGAAGCGTTCCATACTATCGCCAGACAGACAAAGTGATTGTTCTGACACGCGCTACAAACGATGTTCGGGTCTGAGACGCGCCACGACTTCAGGCCAGGAATGATCCTGATGCCTGTCTGATGTTCCGTTTTCGCTGATAGAATAACACGAATATAGGAACACGTTGAAATTGGATGGAAAGAAGAAAGAAATGAAGCTGGTACGATATTACACCTCTGGAGCACCAGAAGTCTTACAAGTCGAGAATGCGGCTATTCCTCAGCCTGAGGCCGGTCAGGTCCTGGTCAAAGTCGAAGCCATTGATATTGGGTACGTTGATACGCAGATACGCAACGTGGACTCGCCGTGGGGAACACCCACGTTCCCGGTGGCACCAGGCGACTATGTGTACGGCACGGTGGCCCAGGTGGGGCCAGAGGTGGGCGAGGTTCAGGTGGGAGAGCGTATCCTCGGTTTTGCTCCAGTGGGAGCTTATGCCGAATACGCGCTGGTGCCTCTCGCGCTCCGTTTTCAGCCCTTGCCAGAGGCTTCGCTCTCGCCAGAGGAGCTGGTGACCCTCCCCGTTGCGGGCGAGACGGCGTATCATCTTCTGGCGACCTCGGCGCAGTTGCGCCCTGGTGAACGGGTGCTGATTCACGCAGCTGCCGGAGGCATTGGACATTTTGCGGTGCAATTGGCGCGCGCAATGGGGGCAGGGCAGATCATCGCCACCGCCAGTTCCGCGACTAAACTCGACGTGGCGCAGACCCTGGGAGCTGACACGCTGATCAACTACACCGAGCCGGGTTGGGCCGAGCAGGTTATGCAGGCAACCGGAGGGAAAGGCGTTGATGTCATCCTTGATGTCGTGGGCGGTCAGATCCTGCTTGAAAGCCTTCCACTCCTAGCTCCATTTGGCCGTCTCATTGTCTCCGGTGCAGCTAGTGGGCGCATTCCCGCCTTGCCATCGGAGAGCGTCTCCCAGCTCATGATGGGGATGAAACGGATCGAAGGTTTTTCGTCCTTCACCCTCATGCAGCAGCATCCTGATCTCATTGCACAGGGGAGGCAGGCCTTTAGACGCTACGTCGAGCAAGGAAACGTTCGTCCACGTATCATGCGCACCTTCGCGCTTGAAGAAGTTGCGGAAGCGCACCGCTTGCTGGAGTCGCGGGCCTCGTATGGCAAAATCGTGCTTCGTCCCTAAACTAGCGTATGGCATATGGAGCGCAGGGATCTTCTCTTTTTCCCTGCGCCTCTGCTCAGGAAAATGAATATCCGTTTTTACATGTGTATCGTGTCGGGCGCGACAGAAGGAAACCCCTCTTTCCTCTCCATGCCTCAAGACAGGGGTATCCAGAGGTGCAGGTCTGATGTATAATCGCATGAAGTCACTGACGCCTATATGATGAGTGAGTAGAACATGTACCCGGCATCATTTTTTCGTGGGTAGAAAAGGAGGCAAGGAGTGGAGCAGGTTCCTTTAGAAGGCGACAGACACGGCACTGTTTTCGATGTTCCGCCTGAACATATTGTGCAGTCGAGCAGCGGAAAGGGCTGGAATGGGCTTGATATTGCGGAGGTCATCCACCCACTCGATGATTTTGCCTTGCCTGCTCTTCCTCGCCATATCCTTATCCTCAATCTCAGTGCTCCTTCTACTATTCAAGAACGGCTCGCTGGACGTCAAGGACAACTTGGAACCGGCAACCTGGTCATTTTGCCTGCGGGAGCGCCGACCAACTGGCACCTGGAACGCGAGGGAGAGGTACGCCACCTGCATCTGTATCTCTCACCCACCTTCATCCAGGAGATCGCCGCCTCGGCAGACATTTATCCTGATACGGTTGAGTTCATTGGTACCCTCGGCATTTTCGATCCACAGATCGAGTCCATCGCGCTCTCGTTGTTCTCGGAGCTTCGCTCAGATGGTCTGGGTGGGAAGCTCTATGTAGAGTCATTAGCGAACATTCTGGGCATCCACCTGCTCAGACAACACTCGTCAGTAAAGCAGCCCTCCCTCCCAAGATCCGTTGGTCTTGACAAGGTGACGCTCAGACGCGTCAGCATGTACATTGAAGAACATCTCGCCGAGGGTCTCTCGCTTTCAGAAATCGCGGCTGTCGCGTCTCTCAGCCCCTACCACTTCACGCGTCTCTTCAAAGCGTCAACCGGCTTTTCTCCTCATCAGTATGTCATCCAGCGTCGAATTGAGCGAGCCAAACTGTTACTCTCCACAACTAACTGGTCCCTCACCACCGTTGCGCACGCAGTAGGATTTGCGAATGAAAGCCACCTGGCGCTACACTTCAAGCGTCTCACTGGAATCATCCCCAGTTCTTATCGTTAACCGCGCAAGAATATGGGCTCATCTCTCGTTGCTTCGTGTTGGAGTAAGGAGAGAACAGTTCCTTAAAGAGTGCCGCCTGTTAACTGTTAAATAGAAGGAAAGGCAAGAGGTAATGGGGGCTGAATGCAAGAAAGAAGATAAAGCAATTTATACTAATTGACATACAATGATTTGCATGTTACAATACGGGCACCTGTTGCTACGATTTTCTCATCACTTCAGGTCCTAGAGATGAATTTCTCAACCTAAAGTGAATGCAGCGCTTCTTACCGGTCCCGAGAGAAATCTCAATCCGGAACGAATGCAGCGCTTCTTTTAGGTTGTCCTGGAGCGATTGACAGAATTTCAAAGCGACTCCCGCCTCGAGCCTTCGGAAGGAGGTGTAGACACGATGAGTCTGGTCCGTGAGGCGGTGCTGGCGATTTTCACCAGGTGCCGCGAGTGCAAGAGGGGCAACCACTGCCGCCTCTGCTGGTGCTGCCGTCGCTAGCACGCGACCTCCCAGCCAGGTAACATCGATCTAGAGGAAGGAGTTCTCAAGAATGAGTGCGTGACCACACATGGTCACGCACTCATTCTCATTCTAGCCCCATCCGCTTTCTTAACGAGCTAGGATACGCACGAAAATATACAGTAAGAGCGGGGCCCCAGACCGCGACCAACCCAAGCAACCGATGCGATCCAGGAGGATCGCCGAACTCCATCCCCGTAGCACGCGAGAGCACGAAAGCAGCGCGGCTCCTGGCTGCTACCGATAGGGGTAGGAATGCTCTGTGCATTGCTCCTCGCCATAGGCAGGCAATTCCTGATGGAGTGGGAATGACGATCAAGGATGACATACAATACGGGCGGGCACGCACAACCAAGGTCGATCACTTCATCGTGCATGAACGGGATACATCGATTCTCACGCGCTTCACGGCGATCAATCTCAAAGAGCAAGTGTCTATCTTTAAGGTGCGGGGGTGGCAAGAATTTGTGCAAAACATCAAAGAGGTGAGGAGTAGCTTTTAGCTGACTGTGTGCTTGCCATGCTCGTGCGCTCATCATTTGCAAAATTCTTGTCGCACCCTTTTCATCCATCAAAGACGGTGAAATTGCCTCAACCTATTTTTACAAGTAAATGATGCCCTCCGCATGCTCTATATATGCATCATCCTCGCTTTGAACCATTGCCTCTTCCTTTACGGTGACACTCGTTTGATTTTGTGACCGACCACCCCTTCGTCCCCGTTTCCGCTTCCGTCCCTGTCCGGAAGATACATCCTCCTTAGCCTCAATTACTGTAGCACGCTCTGGCAGCTGGAAATGAAGCTGAGACCGCTCGACCAAAACCTGATTCTGATAATATGGGATACTCTGCACAAGCACTACAGGAAAACTACCCGATATCATGAGAATCGAACCTTCGCGCATAGTTCTCATCTCATCGGGTGTCATAAGATCTCTCTTAGTTTCTGCCTTGTTAAAACTCTGGCTATCAGCAAAGAGTATCGCATAGATGCTGATCCCACGTATACTCTTGCTCTGGCTCTTCGTTACAGTAGTTGTCTGCCCGGTCAATTTGCTAAAGTACTCGCACTCTTCCAGACCAGCGCCTGGTAGCAGCAATTTAGTACGTGAGTTGCTAATGATCGTTTCCTTGCCTGCCGGTTCGTACACTTCTTCAAGCTGAGAAAACGCCTGGATTGCCATCAGCAGTGCAACACGCTTACTTCTGAGAGTAGAAATATAGCTCTCGAAGTGAGGTATACGCCCCGCATTGGCAAACTCATCGAGGTAGCATCCGATAGCCCGGGGAAGTTGCCCGTTAGGGCTATGATCGGCACGCCGGATCCAGGTACGCATCATTTGCATTATCAAGGTTGCGGAGAGAGGGCGTAACCGTTCGGCGTCGCCGAACGGGATGGAGAGGTAGAGAGCAATAGACCGGTCACACATGGCGTTAAAGTCAATGTCATTCTCCGCGGTTGCAGCCTGGACCTCTGGTGAGAACAACATAAAAAAGCGATTAGCAATGTCCGTCATGACACTACCTATCAGCTTCCCATTTTTTTCCATATTGGACAGAAATGAAGTTGTTATCTTTCGCGTTGCCTGGTTATCGCTCTTTGTTAGCAGGGCCTTGAGATCTTCAAATGGCATACTAAAAATATCAGCAAGCCGGGAGAACGGTGCATCTGGTTCACAAGTGCGCAAGTGGAGTACGGCTGCTGTGATTAACAGTTCGGCCGCACGATCCCAAAACGGTTCCTTTGACTCACCCGTATTTTGGATCCAACTCATGGCAAAGTCACGGGCATCGTCGAGGTTTGTAATGTAGGCAAGGGGGTTATAGCTATGGCTCCTGGCCGCGTCATTGGGCGCAAAGATCCAGACTTCGTGATGTTTAGCAATGTACCCCGCACTCTTTTTCACAAGCTCTTGCTTGGGATCGATCACAAATAGGCTCCGGTGGCCCGCCTCCCTGAGCAGGCCAGGTAGAATGACACGGCTTGTTTTGCCTGCTCCTGTTGGTGCAACCATCAAAACATGATTCTCCAACACCTCCTCATTCAAAGCGATTGTCTTCCCCTTGTATCGGCCTAACAACAAACTGCTGGGAGCAGGCTCTCCTTCTGCTTGCTCAGGATCATCGAAGTTCTTTTTTGAGGAAAGTAACGGTTGAATGTCGCGGAGTTGCGCGAACTTTGCCGATCCATAAGAATCAGTCGTCTTGTTTCCACGTAGGACTCCCTCGAAGAGTAAAGCCAGAGCAAGTAATATCAATGCTAGCAAGATAATAAACCAGAAGGACCCATCCAAGCCCTCCCCCAATTGTAGCATCGTTTCCATACGCGTCGTACATCCTTTTCTTTCTCGCTTTGATCTGTAGTGAAGTAGTAGGCCGTCGTTTACAATTAATTCAATTTTAACAGAGTATTGACATTCACCTTCTAAATACAGCTATTTTAGCTTATTGACTAGGATTCCGAAACTAGTATAGCAAGAAGTGGGGCCCTAAAGCTATGAAATTCCTCATAGTTTTGGGGTCCCAACATTTTTCCCCAGCACAATCCCCTCTAAGGGCCACCTGGCGCTGTGGTTCAAGCGTCTCACTGGACTCATCCCCAGTCCCTATCATTAACCGCGCAAGAATATGTTGTGCTGACGCAAGAATATGGGCGCATCCCTCGTCGCTTCATATTAGAGTAAGGAGAGAACAAATCCTTCACGAGAACGACCAGGAGGTTGCAGCAAAGAGTGCTGTCTGCTTCCTGGGTATGTGACCACATTGTGGCACTCGTATTTTGCAGAATCTGTACAGGAGACGCGATAAGATATGTCAAGAGAACTCCAGATTCCATCTATCCCTTCAGAGAAAGAGTCGCTTCATGCCCTTGGGTTGACTGCCATCTGCTTCGGGTTCTTCATGGTTATTCTCGATACATCCGTTGTCAATGTGGCCCTTCCGGCTATGCAGCGCGATCTGCATGGCTCGCTTGAGGGATTGCAATGGGTAATCAACGGCTATACTTTGATCTTTGCGAGCTTGCTGCTCAGCGCGGGCACGCTCGGGGATCGACTCGGGCATAAGCGCACATTTCTTACGGGATACGTGCTGTTTACAGGAGCATCGCTCCTCTGTAGCCTTGCTCCCTCGCTCAATATCTTGATAGCGGCGCGGGTACTTCAAGGAGTGGGACCCGCACTCCTGGTTCCAAGTTCTCTCTCTTTGATCACTCACGGCTTTCAAGCCCCTGAGAAACGGGCAAGGGCAGTCGGCTTCTGGGCAGGTAGTTCGGGCATAGGGTTGGCAGGAGGTCCTGTTGTAGGTGGATTGCTTATTGAAACGCTGGGGTGGCGCAGCATCTTTCTACTGAACGTGCCTTTTGGTCTACTCGCGCTCGCTCTCACCGTGCGTTTTGTCAGCGAGACGCCACGTACAACAACGCAGAAACGTGACCTGTGGGGACAGGCATGCGTGATCGTTGCCCTTGCCACGCTGACCTACGCACTTATCGAAGGGCGAAGCCAGGGATGGATTTCTCCTCAGATCGTTGGCATGTTTCTGCTGTGCATAGGAGCGTCTTGCGGCTTCTTGCTCATCGAAACGAGGCACAGTACGCCTATGCTTCCCCTACAATTCTTCTCATCGACAGCCTTTAGTATGCCAATACTGGTAGGATGCATCCTCAACTTTGGTCTGTATGGTATCTTGTTTGTCCTTTCTCTATTCTTTCAGGATATCTATCATTACCCAGCGGCTCTGGCGGGTGTTGCGCTACTGCCAATCACGGTTGCGACAGGAAGCACAGCTCTGATCTCAGGGAGGATCACTGCACGTTTGGGCACGCGCCGACCAATGATCGGAGGGCTGGCAGCAAGCTGTCTTGGCACACTCTTGCTCCTGTTAGGCGAAATTGGCGCTTCCATCCTTTTGCTGACAGCCGGAGAAATCCTCATTGGTCTTGGCTGTGGTATGACGGTCCCTGCCATGACGACGGCTATCCTTAATACTGTTCCCAAGAGTCAAGTGGGTGTCGCTTCAGCACTGCTGAATGCGAGCCGTCAACTGGGTGGTGTGCTTGGCGTTGCGATTTTAGGCTCGATACTCGGTTCGTTAAGTGAGAGGAGCGCATTTCTTGCTGGCATGCATATCGCGCTGCTGCTTGTCGCGTTACTGTTCCTGCTGGGCAGCGTGCTGATCTCAATCACTTAGCTCACGACGAACGAGCAAAAAAGACTTATTCTTTCCACTTTTTTGTTCCCCATGCAGAATAGTAGAGTGTCTGCACTTGCAAAATACAAGTAAATTAATTGAGACGGCTTCGTTCTGGCGGTCTGCATTGCTTATGGTCGTCGCCAGAGTGAGCGCACAGGATAGGTTCTTTTTCGCAGTCCATATGGGGTCGTCATACGTTCATATACATGAACCATGACGCAATCACGAGCGCTCTACCCGGAAAGAAAAAGTAATTTCAGGTGTTGGAAAGGTGGGGAGTGCAGAGGGGCGTCAGCCCTCTGCGTCTAAATCCCCTCCCGCCGTAGGCGGCTTGAAACCTTTTCAATGAAGATTGACAGCGTAATAGTGTACAAAAAGAAAGGTTGCATACCATGCGAAACATTATCAAACCGCGCCAGAAGACCCCTGTTTTTGAAACATGGGGATGAATGGCGCGTTCCTTTTATGAGGTGGATAGGGTGGTGCACATTGTTGCATCTTTACATCTTATATGCTATAATGTAATGCATGAAACAGAAACGCGCGTTCAAGTACCGGGTGTACCCCACAGCACAACAACAGCAGATCCTTGCTCAGACCTTTGGGTGCTGTCGCTTCATCTATAACTGGGCATTGCGCAAGAAAACCGATGCCTATTACAACGAGCAGCGACGCCTCTATTACAAAGATCTGAGCCTCTTGCTGACTGAGCTGAAACAGCAAGAAGAGACCCACTGGTTGAATGAGGTTTCCAGTGTACCCTTGCAGCAAGCTCTTCGTCACCTGGACAAAGCGTTTCTCAATTTCTTTGAAGGGCGTGCCAAATATCCTGCCTTCCACAAGAAACGGAACACACAATCCGCGACCTATACCGCCAATGCCTTCACCTGGCGCAAGGGCTGTCTCACCCTTGCCAAGATGAGTGAGCCTCTCGATATTCGCTGGTCGCGTCCTCTGCCTGATAGGGCAACTCCTTCGAGTGTCACCATCTCCAAAGATGGCGCTGGTCGCTACTTCCTCTCCATCCTGGTGGAAGAAGAGATTGCCCATTTGCCCTCCAATGAGCAGGCGATCGGCGCTGACCTTGGCTTGACGTCCTTTGTCGTCCTCTCGACAGGTGAAGTGGTGGGTAATCCCAGGTTCTTCCACAAGGACGAGAAGACGTTGGCGAAAGCCCAACGCCGCCATGCCAGGAAGAAAAAAGGGTCCAAGAATCGGGACAAGGCGCGTCTGAAGGTGGCGCGCCTTCACGCCCGTATCGCTGATCGTCGCCGTGACTTCTTGCACAAGCTCTCGACCCGTCTGATCCGTGAAAACCAAACGATTTGCGTGGAGAGCTTGCAGGTCAAGAACATGGTCAAGCACCCGACCCTCAGCAAAGCCATCAGCGATGTGGGATGGAGCACGTTCGTGTCCCAACTCGAATACAAAGCCGACTGGTACGGTCGAACCCTGGTCAAGATCGACAAGTGGTATCCCTCCAGTAAGCGCTGTTTCGCGTGTGGCCATCTCCTCGACGCCTTAGCGCTTGATGTCCGTCAGTGGGACTGCCCAGGGTGTGGTGCCCACCATGACCGCGATCTCAACGCGGCAAAGAACATTGTGGCCGTGGGGCTCACGGTCCTCAACGCCTGTGGAGAGTCCGTAAGACCTGGACGAGTGTTGGCTCGTTTGGGCAAGACTCCGCGAAGCAGGAACCCCTCGAGGTGACTCGAGGAATCCCCTGGCTTTAGCCATGGGGAGGATGTCAATATGACCATGTGGGTGACACTTGATGGTTTTGTCGCTGGACCCGATGGGGAAATGAATTGGATGGGTGAGATCAACGATGAGGACAACGGACCATATCAGGACCAATTTGTCTCTGCTGCTGATACGCTCTTGCTAGGACGCACCACGTACGAGAGCTTTGCCGGTTCCTGGCCACATATCCCCAACTCCCCGGATGCTCCAGAGGGTCTGAAAGCATATGCCCGCAAATTGAACGAGATGCGCAAAATTGTCTTTTCCAAAACGCTGGAGAACGCCGAGTGGAACAACTCCGCTGTGCGCCGGGAAATCATCCCTGACGAGATTACGCAACTGAAGCAGGAGCCAGGGCGTAACATCATTATCTACGGGAGCGCCAGCCTGGTTCAGGCCCTCGCCAGTTACAACCTGATCGACCGATATCAGCTTCTTCTCTACCCTATCGCCCTTGGCAAGGGAAAACCCCTCTTCAAGGACTACACAAAGCTGAAACTTGTCAACACCATAACTCGTCCATCTGGCATCGTCGAACTCCACTACCAACCCAACGAGCAGGCAAACGCTCGATAATGAACACACCATATGCTTGAAAACCAGCCAGCAAAACCCTTCCATAATCGAACGGGTATGCTCAGGCAGACGACCTGCGGTCGTCTGCCTGAGCATACCCGTTCCTGTAATAAGGATAGAGGGATATCACTTTTTCTCAGTGGCAAGTATAGATGAAAAATCTGTATTTGCTCTGGTGGGATGGAACTCAATTACCTCATACTTGATAACGTTTGCTTTAAGCAGTGGGTCTTGCGCAATGATAGCCTGGATAGCTTCCTGGCTACTCGCTTTCGCGAGAATGATTCCTCCTGTCCATGGATCCTTGCGGCCAGAAAGCAGAAAATCACCTCGATCAAATGCAGACTGGAGATAATGTGAATGCTCATCAATTAAGAGCTCGACCTCAGCCAATGGGCGAGTATAGATCAGGTTCAAGATATAATAATGCGTTGTGCTTTGCATCACTTGTTCTTCCTCCTCTATCAAAGTATTCACCACACGAAGGTGCACATTACTACACAACAACTTCAAAGACTACATCCAGGACTACCGGGGTTCGAACGGGCAAGCTGTAAACCCCAGAGACCAGCCGAGTATGCCCCTGTTCCTTCCCAAAGATCTGTGCAAACAGATCTGAGGCACCGTCTGCAACTGCTGCATGCTGCGTAAATGCCTCGGTCGTCGCCAGAGCAATTCCTACTCGTACTACTTTCTGAATACGATCCACATCGCCCAGGAAATGACTCGCCGCTGCCAGAGCATTCAATGCTGCATATCTGGCCGCTTCTTGCCCCTGTTCCACCGTCAGATCAGCCCCCAAACGGCCTGTGAACAGGAGCTTGCCATCGACAAAGGGTAGGATGCCACTGGTAAAAAGCAGGGCCCCAACCAATGATGTTTCCACATAGTTCCCAAGTGGTGTCGGAGGCGTTGGAAGCTGGATGCCAAGCACATCCAGCCTCTCACTATGCTTTCGCGGACCGTTTCGATCACCATTTGCCTGCATGTGCTCCTCCATCCACATGAATGATCTCACCAGTGACAAAGGTTGCTGCGTTTAAGTACATGATCGCATCAACAATCTCAGATGCCTGACCCATACGTGCAATTGGATGCATACGGCTGAGGAACCCATGATCATCATTTTTGTGCAGAGGGGTTGCAATGTTGCCTGGCGCAACAGCATTGACGCGAATACCTTCACTTGCATACTCAATGGCCAGTGCTTTGGTCACCGCGTTTAATCCACCTTTGATTAAAAGAGCAATGGATGCCGAAACACCTGCAACAGGCTGATCTGCTAGCGTGGTGGTAATGTTTACAATATGCCCAACATGTTGTTTTCGCATCTGCTCCACGGCATACTGTGTCACAAAGAAGAAGCCTAGCAGGTTTGTCTTGACCAGGCGATCAATATCCTCAATGGTATAGTCAGTAAAGGGCTTCGCGATAAAGATCCCGGCGTTATTCACGAGCAGATCCACCCCGCCAAACCGTTGAACGGCTGTTTCTACCACTTTTTTTGCGGTTTCCTGATCGGCAATATCCCCGTCAATGAGGGCAAGGTGATCAGAAGCGGTCAGCGTTCCCGCACGGGTAATAGTGCGCGAGTTGGCGACGACCTGATATCCCTGAGCAAGTAAGGTCTTCGTAAGTTCAAGCCCAATCCCCGATGAAGCTCCAGTCACAAGAGCAGTTTTTTTCTCAGACACTGTAGTTTCCTTCTTTCAAGCTATATCGCGATGGCTGTCCATGGAAAGCGGTATGTCTTACTCACACCTGTTTCCATAGATCCATGGAGAGAGATCATGTACAGAGAAAGGAGCTAGCCGGGCCTTTCAAATGGCTCCTCTACACCTTTCTCTTACTCTAAGAGTACCTCAGAGGGAATGTACAATCGCCTATGTTCTTGCGCAGTTTGAATAGAATCTTGCGCCGTACACGCAGGAATATTTATTGAGATACTCACCTCCCCATGCTCACAATCACGATGTCGACTCCCGCTTACAGCTCCTGGGATAGTCTCGTCTTTTGAAGATAGGAGAAGAAACGATAAAAGATCTACTTAAACCGCTTGTTTTTTGAATTAAAGTATATTTTTGAAAAGGGTATATATAGTTTCGATGGCATCATTTAACTCAAATTTAGCATGAACTTTATATATACTTAATATCAAATTAACGCAAGAGGTTTATTCTAAGGAAGCTTGCTAATCAAGAAAGTGGCTATTATCCTAATAGAAGGAGTATCTGTGGTAAGTTGAAACAATCCTCTATACAACACCTGGATGTAGATGCCCCGTTACAAGCAGAGAAGCTACCTGCGAAATCTGAGCAACCGGGGGGAAAAAGAATAAATGTTCAGGTATATAGAAATCTGGGCGGGCGGGTACGCGAATTTAGCCTGGGATTGCTCTTCCTGGCTCCTGTACTTGCGGTATTCGCCATTTTTACATATTTCCCCTTCTTCCGTGCCATCTGGCTCAGTCTCAACATCACCAATGAGCTGGGTGATCCTGTAAAGTTCGTCGGCTTGCGCTACTATCAACAAATCCTGAATTTTAGCAACCCGGAAAATGATTACCTGAACAGCCTGTTGATAAGCTTTGAGTACGCATTGCTTGTAGTCTCACTACAAATCGTCTGTGGGCTGGGTCTTGCCTCGTTAGCGATGGCGAAGGTGCGCGGCATTGGCGTCTTCCGTTTGATATTTACCGTCAGTATTGCTATTTCGCTAGCAAGCTCCAGCGTCATCTGGGCGCTGATCTTTGATCCAACGACGAACATCACTACCTGGTTGGTCAACTTATTGAACTTGCCACAGCCGGGATTACTTAATAATGCCTCAACTGCGCTCATCTCCATAGCCGTGATGTCGGTTTGGTCGGGTCTGGGCTTCAATTTTGTTATCACGCTCGCTGGTATGCAGGCTATACCTGAGGACCTCTACGAGAGCGCCTCTCTGGACGGCGCGGGTCGCTGGAAGCGTTTCCTCCACATCACGCTGCCAATGTTAACGCCTATCCTGCTCTTTCTGTTGATTATTAACACCCTTTCGTGCTTTCAAGCATTTACACAGTTCAATGTATTGGTGAATGGACCAGGACCGGAAAGCTCTACCGATGTCTTTGTCTATGCGATCTATCAATCGTTCTGGGCTGATCATCGCTATGGCTTCGCGTCGGCAATGTCAATTATTCTGTTCATCATTTTGCTCATTCTTAGTGCGATGCAATTTCTCTTCCTGGGCAGGAGGGTACATTACCGATGAGTGCCGTTGTCAATACAATGCCCCAGGGAAAGATCAGTATTGGGAAACACCTGGGGACAATCGTCACCTATATCTTATTGGTACTGGTTTCGCTGATTATTCTCTTCCCCTTGCTTTTCGCGTTCTCTATCGCATTGCAGGGGCAGACTCTGACGCCACAACTCCTTCCGGATCTGGCCCAACTTGACTGGGGAGTCTTTGTGCGGGTTCTGGCTCAGCAGCCGGATTTGCCACGCTGGATTCTCAATTCTTTTGTTGTCTCGTTTCTGGTCACCGTCGGCATATTGGTGACATCATCGCTGGCCGCTTACGCGTTTGCGTTCCTCAATTTCTGGGGTAAACCGATCTTCTTTGCTATTGTCATGGGCACAATGATGATCCCCTTTGAAGCGACGCTGGTGCCGAATTTCCTGTTGATCTTACACCTGAACTGGACAGATAGTTATCAGGGACTGGTTCTGCCATTTCTTGCGGGAGGCTTTGGCATTTTCCTGCTACGCCAGTACTTCATGACCATTCCGCCCGAACTGCAAGAGGCGGCGAAGTTAGACGGATGCGGCCACTTCCGCTTCCTTTGGAGTTTCCTGCTTCCGCTGGCGCGCCCAGCCCTGGCGACGTTGGGTCTCTATACCTTTATTACGACCTGGAACCAGTTTTACTGGCCCCTTCTTGTCACTAACGAGTCGACGTGGCGTACTACGCAGATTGGTATTGCAATCTTTCACTCTAGTGAAGTTAATTTTCTGAACACCCAGATGGCGGCTACGCTCATCGTTGTGATTCCAACGCTTCTACCTTTAATATTTGGCCATCGTCAACTCGTGCGCGGGTTAACAGCTGGCATTATTAAATAACAATTGAAGTCCTGTGTAGATGCTAATACTTTTATTGGAGGATCATATTTCCCATGCGTTACGCAAAACAAATCATATTGGTGCTCCTCGCAACCATCCTGCTGGTTGGTTGTGGTGGGGGTAACACAAGCACTGCCAATACCGCGTCCACACCCGCCGCGCCCCCGGCGACCCCGGCGGTTAAACTCGATCCACAGAAACCAGGAACGCTCAAAATTTCCTTCTGGTATGGTCTGAGTGGCGTGAACGGTGACGTTCTGCGCACACTGATCAACAAATACAATGAGAGCCAGAATAAATACTATATTGATGGCATCTTCCAGTCATCCTATGATGACACCCTCAGCAAGTTCAATGCCTCGTTGAGCGGAAACCAGCTTCCCAATGTCGTGCAGGTCTATGATATCGGCACCCAGCGCATGATCGATACCAAGCAAATTATTCCAGTGCAGGATCTGATCAACCGTGATCATCTGCAGAGCGTCGTTAATGACCTGGAGCCAGCGATCCGCAACTACTACACCATTAACGGGACACTCTACTCCATGCCTTTCAACTCCTCGACGATGGTGATGTACTATGATAAGAACGTCTTCAAAGCAGCAGGCCTGGACCCCAATCAGAAACTCTGGAGCTATGATCAGGTGATTGCTGCCGCGAAGAAGCTAACTCAGAAGGACTCCAGCGGCAAGGTCACTCGTGCAGGCATTAGCTTCTATGACTATAGCTGGTTCTTTGAGCAGGCATTGGCCTCAAGCAACCAGTTCCTGGCGACCCCCAACAATGGTCGTTCGGGTCGCGCGACGCAGTACAGCTTCAACAACGATGCCGGCGTCAAATGGCTGGAGTTCGAGAAACAGTTGATTTCTGACGGTTCAGCAAAATACTTTGGTGCGAGCGGCTCAAGCTCTTCCTCGTCAGCCTTCCTCAAAGGCCAGTCCGCGATGACCTTTGAGTCTGTCGCTTCAATGCGCAACTTCGTCAATACGGCGGCAAAAAACGGTAATAAGCTGGATATCGGCGTCGCTTATATCCCTCGCCCGACCCTCCCTGCCCAGGGCCGCACCGCCATCGGTGGCGCTTCTCTCTGGATCACGAACAAGGGTACAAAAGAACAGCAGGAAGGAGCCTGGGACTTCACCAAGTTCCTGTCTCAGCCAGACACTCAGGCGTACTGGTCCTCCAACACTGGCTACATCCCGACCCGTCTCTCCGCCTATAATCAGCAGACGATGAAGGATACCCTGGCAAAGTACCCTCAGTTCCAGGTAGGTCTTGACCAGATTCGCTCCAGCCAGACTAACTACTACAATGCTGGCGCGGCTACCGGAAACATGCTTACGATGCGTAACAATGTTCAGACCGCAATGGATGCCTATCTCACTGGTCAAACCAGTAGTGCTAAGTCTGCATTGGATAGTGCCGTTCAGAAGTCGAATGACTCACTACAAGAGTACAACGACGCCAACCAGTAAATAAAAGCCAGAAAAGTGCATAACCATGGGGTCCATTTTCTGGGCCCCATTGGCAGTAAGTCTGGCTCACTACTATCATGGAAGCGCCGCCTTCATATAACTTGCATATGAAGGCGGCGCTTTGATCTGAACAGGCTATTGGCGGATTCAGGTGGATACTTTTTTAGCAGGGCTGGACCTTTGAGAGAACGACGTTCCAGACCTGCTGGTCGAAGTAGAAGCCCTTGGCAGAGGGCCCATCACTAGAGGGCGTTGTCTCGTTGACCAGGCGGCTCTGGGCAAGATAGTAGCCTTCATAGCCATGCTGTAGCTTGTAGAGGAGATCGCCAGAGCCGACGCTCTCCAACCGTATATCCTGCGTCTGGGTTGTGCCACAACCCCAGGCATTCAAGAGGGTGATATCCGTGCGCGAAGAGATGCTGTTCATCCAGCCCTCGTAGGCGTAAAGGGCATCACTGCGCGCGCCACCGGAGTCGGTCGAGTTAAACTCATGCTCCATGCCCTGCTGGCCCTGGTAGGGGCTGGTGGTGTTATCGGCGATATACGCATTGCCACCTGCACCCGTGCTGGTCACCGTATCCTGGTAGGTGAAGATAGCCAGCTGGTCAAAGATACCGGCGGGATTGGAGAGTGGAATGTTGTTGTAGGTAAAGGCGGTACGCACGCCCGAACCAGTACCACTACAATTGTCGCTGCCACCGCTCATGAAGGGCGTCTGGGCATTGGCCCAGGCAGCCTGGATGTTGGTAAAGCCAGCGGACTGCAACTGCTGATTAAAGCTGGTGTAGTCAAACGAGGTGAAGAAGGTATTTAGTGTACTGGGACCAAAGTAGAGGCTGGCCGCAATCATGATATTGAGATAGCCCTCGCGATAGTTCGGGTTGTAGGACTTGTTGAACTTACATTGATTCCCTTCAAGGTAGTAGTCAATGTCCTGGTTGAAGTTGTTGGTGTCGTTGAAATCGAAGTTGGCCGCGATAGCCAGCGCCTGCATCAGCAAATTGACCTTCGCCTGCTGAGTGGAGGATAACTGGTTCCAGACCGCTGGCTCATTACGCGCAAGCAGCAGTCCCTGCGCGGTATCATTATGGCCCCAGCCCTCCAGCCCACCATTGGCATCAGGCTCGTTGCCGCCCGCGACTAACTGGCCGATAGAGGCCACCAGGCGACTAGCTACCGAGGTACCATTCGTCGCGGTAGCATTGGGATTATACCAGTTCACCAGGGCCAGGAAGTAGAAGGCCTTCGCGTTATAAACCGCCGTTGGCGAGTCGCCAGGCCTGCCACTATTGGCCGTCGTAGGCGCCGGGAAGGCCAGGAGAGGCGTGGCTACCGCGGCATCGATCTGGCTCTGGTCGAAGCTCGTGGGTGGAGGCGTGGGCGTTGGGGTAGGTGTCGTAGTCTGGGTTGGTGTGGGCGTTGTCGTTTGGGTCTGGGTCGGTGTCGGTGTGGGCGTCGCAGAAGAGCCGGTCGGCTCGACTCCCCAGACTAGAATGCCGTTCTGGTAGAGCGTGACGTTCTGCCAGTCAGTAAAGGTTGTGAATGAGGCGTTGAACGAGTAGTCGTTGGTCTGGGTAAAGTTGCTGAAGTCGGCCTTACTGGCGCGAATCTTGATCTTGCCTGTGTTGGCGTTGGCATTCAGTGTACCAGATGTAAAGCCGACCTGGATGTAGTAATCGGCCGTCGCTACGGGTTGGGATACCGCTACCGCCGTCCCCGTCACGTTGCTACAACCAACGGCTGCATAATCACAGAACACCGAGATGGCCTGATTGGTATCGCGTGTAAACCAGTAGCGCATGGTAAGCCCACTGAGCGCGACGCTACTGCTTCCAGTATTGACAATTTGCAGCCCCGCCTGAAGCTTATTCGTCGTCGTGCTGGTGTTATCTGGTATGTACTGCACCTTCAGCGGAGAAGATGCGGCATGACTGGTCTTTGGCAACTGTGACAAAATGCCCATCATAATGACCAGGAGACAGACCGCTCCCAATCCAAGATAACGAGAGATGCGTTCCATAGAATCCCTTCTTTTGTTAGCACAAACACACAACCGAAAAGAGACATTCAAACAGCTGTTAGTGGATAAGCCTCACCTCCTTTCAGACCTGCCGCCAGAGGTCGCGCAGGTAGGGCAACGCCTGGGGCAGGGCGACCTCTGGCTCTTCAATCTCGGGATGCCACTTCTTCTCCCATTCCAGCGAGAGATAGCCATCATAGCCCCCTTGCTTGAGGAGAGTACATATCGTGCGCAGCGGCATATCACCCTCGTTGAGCAGGCAATATGTCCAGGCTCCCGGCTTGCCATTAAGCAAACGGCTATCCTTGAGATGGACATAGGCGATCTCATCTCCGAGTAGCGCCAGGCTCTGTGCGGGAGTCTCGCCCGCGCGATAGGTGTGATGGGCATCCCATAAAACCTTGACCGTGGGCAGGGCCACGGCCCGGGTGAGGTTTAGAACATCTTCGCTTTTGGTCCAGGCATCGTGAGTTTCTAGTAGGACGGTAACATCGCGCTCAGCTCCATAGGCGCCAAGCGTGTGTAGCACCTGGGCAGTGGGCGCAAGCATATCGGCGCGCGTCGTACCTGTAGGGAGAGCGCCGCCAAAGACGCGCAGAAAGGGCGCGCCCAGTTCAGCGGCCATATCGAGCATACGCTGACCGGCCTCGATCACCGCCGCCCGCTCCTCAGGTGTGCCTTGCGTCACCCGACACGAGCTATCCAGGCAGGCAATCTCGATCCCATAGGCGCTGGAGGCCTGGCGCAGGCGACGCCGTACCACGAGCGAGGCATCGGGCTCAAGCGTCTCGCCATCCGCCAGGCGCCATTCAATGGCCTGGTAGCCATAGCGTGCAGCCGCCTCAGCGGCCTCCTCAATCGTCCAGCCTGGACAGGCAAGGGAAGAATATGCAAGTTTCATATTTATCTATCTCCTGGCTCGATGGGAATAAGTATCTCTGGAAGTCGGTCGGACCTGACCAGCAGCGTAGTCGCTTCCTTAGCCAGCACGGTAATACTGGCGCGCCCATTGGCGAGCTCAATCACGCTGCTTCCACCGGCGATCCCCAGGCAGGCGAGCAACCTTCCAGCACCACTTAGTTCGAAGGAGACACGCCGGCGATCCTCGATAAAAGGATGCCCATCCGCGTCTACAAGCTGGATGGTGACCTGTTGCCCCTCCTCGCCACCACCCGTCTTTACTGGCTGAATCTGCCACTGAAAGGCGGATCCGGGACCCGTTGCGGCCTCGTGATACTCCACGTTAATCGTATGCTCTACGCGCTGTCCATCGGCAGCGAGGCCCACGGCGCGCAGCTCGTTTGCTCCCAGGCGCAGAGGGACATGCCAGACCAGGCCCGCGGCGGGAAAGGCGGTGCCGTCACGCCACCGCTCGCCACAATCCCGACCATTCACAAAGAGCGTGACCTGGGGGCAGTTGGAATAGATGCGCACACGCTGCAACGCGTCGCGCTGGCCTGTACGTATGCTCCATGTTGGCGCTTCAATAAAGCACATGGGCGTGGTCGCCAGGTAGCTCTGGAAGAGGTAGTAGAGCGCTTTGGGTCGACCGGCCCGGTCCAGCAGTCCCTTCTGGTTGACATAGGGGATGGGATTCTCGGGCCGCAGCGGCGTGCCAAAGTCCTTAAACGCCCACTGCGCGTTGCCTACAAGGCGCGGGGTACGGAGCTGGACTTGCAGGTGCCACTCCATCAGGTCGAGGATATAGCTCTCGCTCCAGTCGCTATCGCGGCTACCACGCGCTGGACCACCTACACCGGTCGCGATGCCTGGCCGCTCGGCGTGGTCGCTCTCCTGATTGATTTCCGCGCTGATATGTTCGCCAGCACTATAGCGGCCGTAATGACTATCGCCACCCCACTCGATATGCAGCATGCGCGGATAGCGCGCCAGGGCCTCATTGAGCGCCACCTCATAGTCTTCATAGCGCCCACGATACCAGCCGGACCAGATCGAGGGCGAATAGACATCCACGATGCTCGCCCCTGGCTCAAAGCGCCGCAGGGCGGTCAGGCGTTGAGGATCGCGGGCATGGGCAAAGTCGTGCAGGGTCTGCAAAAAGGCACAGACCTTCTCATCGCTGGAATCTGGATGCTCGCTCTCCCAATCCAGTTCGTTGCCCAGGCCCCACATGACGATGGAGGGGTGGTTATAGTGCTGCTCAATCATCTCCTCAAGCATCGCCTGAGTCTGAGCGCGGAAGTGTTCGCCGCCAATACCACCCCGGCACCAGGGCAGCTCATCCCAGACCAGCAAGCCCAATTCGTCACAGGCTTCCAGTACCGCCCGCGCCTGCGGATAGTGTCCCAGGCGCACGAAGTTAAAGCCCGCCTCCTTGATCAATCGTAACTCCTGGCGCGACAGGGTATCAGGGACGGCGCTGGCATAGCCCGCCCAATCCTCATGCCGGTGCGTACCATGCAGCCTGAGCGGCTCCCCGTTCAGGAGAAAGGGACCGCTCTCGGGAAAGTCGAAGAAGCGCAAGCCAATCCGCTCCGTAACCACGTCCCAGGCCTCCTCACCATCCAGCAGCGTCACCTCTACGGTATAGAGGACAGGTTGAGCTGGGGACCAGAGCTGCGGCTGTACAATGCGATGAGCAGGCAGTTCAAAGCCTGCTTCCGTAACACTCCTCTCGATGGTACTGAGCAGTTCGCCCTGGGGTGAGAGGAGCCGGGCGCTTAAGCGCAGCGCTCGCGGAGGCGGTGCATCCAGCTCGCCACGGATAGTGAGCGTGGCTGACTCCACACTCACCTCCGTCTCACAGCGCAGGCTCGCCAGGCGGCGCAAGCCGGTGGTATAGCACCAGGCGTTGCGCGTCAGACCGCCATAGAGGAAGAAGTCCGACATGTCAGAGGGAATGAGATCGGGATCGGGAAGGTTATCCACGCGCAGCGCCAGCGTCAGTGACTCTCCCGGCATGCTCTCTTGCGGCTGCCTGGGAAGCTCCACCGTAAAAGCCGTATAGCCCCCGGCATGCTCTCCCAGGCACACGCCATCGCACCAGGTACTGGTGTGCTGCGAGGCGGCCTCAAACTCCACCCAGAGGCGCTGTCCAGCGGCAGGCGGCTCAAACTCGCGCACATACCAGCCCACCTCGCGGGTATAGTGGTGCTCTTCCTCTAGCGCCATGGCGTCCAGAGCGTTCCAGCTATGAGGCAGCGTGACCCCGCTCCAGGTCTGCCCCTCAGCTCGCATCACGTCCGAGGGCGGAAGATCCCCCAGGTGAAAACGCCACGCTTCATTTATACATCTAGCAGCTTGATGGCGCATACGCCTATCTTTCTTTCTAGCAATTACTCTCTAAATCACTCTTTCACCGCGCCAGAGAGGCCACGTACAAAGTATCCCTGGAAGGCCAGGAAGACCAGCAGCACAGGCACAAATGAGATGACGGTACCAGCGGCAAAGCCGGTCCAGTCGAACGAGTTCTCGCCCTGGAAGGCGAACATTCCCACTGCAAGGTTGCGCAGATCCGGCGCGCTCAAGGTATAGATCAGCGGGATATTGAAATCGTTCCATGTGGCGATAAAGTTGAAAATTACCACCGTTGCGATCACCGGGCGCGCCAGCGGGAAGACAAGGCGGAAGAGCCGCACAAAGCCCGCGCCATCGACCTTTGCCGCGTCGAACAACTCTTCAGGAATGGCCTTGAAGAAGTTAACGAAGAGCAGCACATAGAGGGCGCCCGTGGCTCCAGAGAAGGCTAGGATTACCCCGGACTGGGTATTGAGCAGGCCCAGCAACTCCACCACCAGGAATTGCGGCAGGACAATCGAGGCCAGCGGCACAAAGAGCGTGGCGACAATTAGCGCATAGAGCAGGTTGCGTCCAGGGAAACGATAGCGCGCCAGGACATAGCCACAGAGCGCCGATTTGAACAGCTCAATCACCGTAGAGGCGGTAGAGTAGAGCAACGTATTGAAGAAGTACTGACCAAAGCCAGCCGTCACCCAGGCACGCTGGAAATTAGAGAAATCCCACTGGTTGGGCCACAGGCTGACACCTGAAGCAAACAGGCCGCTCTGCGTCTTAAACGCACCCGCGATCGCCCAGAGAAAGGGGTAGACCCAGAAAAAGCCCACCAGCAATAGCAGGGTAACCGTAATCAGGTTATAGCGGAGGAAGCGGCCTCCACTCCGTTGTGAGAGCAATTTCATGCGCGGCCTCCAGCAAGCTGGCGCGTGGTCTGCGTGTTATCACGCCCCAGCCACCACTGAATAATAACAAAGATCGCCGCCAGCAGGATAAACAGGACGGCCGTCGCCGAGGCATAGCCATAGCGGAAAGGCAGGTTCTGGAAGGCCGCCTCGTAGATATAATAGGAGAGTACGTAGCTGCTGGTACCAGGGCCGCCGCTGGTCATGGTCACGACAATGCCAAAGACATGCAGCGAATTAACGAGACCGAGCAGCGTAATCACAATCGCCATGGGCGCGATAGTGGGCAGCGTAATATGCACAAATTGCTGCCACGCGTTAGCCCGGTCGATCTGTGCGGACTCATAGAGCTCCTCCGGCACATTTTGTAACGCGGCCATCCAGTAGAGCATATATTGACCAAAAATCTGCCAGACGGAGATCAGAATAACGGTCCATAAGGCCGTGTTCCCATTTCCCAGCAGGTCGATAGGCTGCTTGATCAGCCCGGTCCCTAGCAGAAAGCTATCCAACGCCCCATTGGAGGGATTAAGCAGGAAGGTAAATATCTGTCCGGCAAGCGCAACAGGCAGAATGATCGGCACAAAGAAGAGCGTGCGGAAAAAGCGTTTAAACCAGAGCCACTTGCGTGTCAGGATAATGGCAAGAAAGAGCGAAAGTGGGAGCTTAATGGCAGTATTGGCCAGAGCAAAGAGCAGGGTATTCCAGAAAGACTGCCAGAACAAGGGATCATGCCAGAGTTCCAGGTAATTGCTCAGGCCGACAAAGTTTTGCGCGGAGAGAGCATCAATGCCATTCCAATCAAAGAACGAGTAGACTACGGTAGCCAGCAGCGGCCAGAGCGTAAAGGCGCCAAAGAACAGGAGAAATGGCAGTAGAAAAAGGAAGATCCAGAAGCCCGTTGTACCCTTGCCACGAACACGCGTCTGAACACGTTTTCCTCCACCTGCCGAGGCGGATGCAGCAAGTGAGCGAGAGGATTCTATAACTTTACCCATTGTGTACCTTCTCTTCAGATCGCGAGTAGGCGATGCTAACAACGTTGCGGTGATTTGGTCTTGCCTGCGGTTGCTCGGGCAATCACCCGAGCAGCCGCAGGTAGGACCCTGCTACAGGCTAGTACCCGCCTGTGTAATTCTCGTTATAGTTCCAATTGGAGAACGCGAAGCAGGACTGCGAGACTTTCAGGCCCGAGGCCGCCTCCTGCTGCAACGTATCGAGGAAGGTCTTCTGGCGCTGCGCCACCAGTTGATCGGCGCCTGGCTTCAGCGGCGTATTCTTGACAATGGCGTCAACCATGGTCTGCCATTCGCCGTTGGGCTTGGTCCCTGCGGCCTTGGAATAGGCCTGCGACTTCGCCAGGTCGGGGCATTTGAGCAGCGGCTCAGGATAGTTCACACGCAGGCCGCTGGCTGCAATCTGCTCCATGGTCTTCATGGCCGGATCGGTGATCAGCGATTTATTATCCGCGAAGGCCAGGGTGCCAAAGCCATCCTTCAGATAGTTCTTGGCGAAAAAGCCAGTCGGGTCAGTCATCCACTGGAGAAACTGCCAGGCCTGGTTGGCATGCTGCGTCTGACTGCTGACCCAGTAGACATTCTGCGTATTCAAGATCGCCTCGGCACCGCGAGGACCATTGTCAGGAGAAGGAGGCGCCGCGATACCATACTGGCTCTCGGAGAAACCAAGCTGCGTTAAGGTGCTGGGCAGCCAGGTACCATCAAAGTAAATGGCCACCTGCCCACTGGCTAGCTGCTGGCGCGAGAAGGTCTTGTCGTTCACACCAGGAGCCACTAGCCCCTTCTGGTAGAGGCTCTGAATAAAGCTGAAGGCCTGAAGCAACTGTGGATTGTTAAGATCGAAGGTCCCGGTTTTGTAGTCAAAGAACTGGTCGGTCATGATTGAACCAGCTATGGGATACCACATGCGCTGGAAATCGGTCCCCTTGAGCGATACACCCAGGCAATATTTCCCGGTCTTGGCTTTAATTGCCTGACAGGCAGAGGTAAACTGACTCCAGGTTGTGGGCGGATTGGCGGGATCGAGGCCGGCCTGCTGAAAGAGCGACTTATTGTAGAACATAAAGCCCGGACCCCAGATCACGTTGTCGGTGAAGGGAAAGCCGTAGACCTGGCCGTTGTGCTTGTTGATCCCTTCCTGGAACATGTCAGAGGACCAGCGGCTCAAGAAACTCTGATCTGGATTACCCGTGGGATCGAGCTGGCGAATCCACCCCTGCTTGAGCAGGAAAGACATGGAGAGCTCGGGAGAAAGCTGCGACTTGTAGAAGAAAATATCTGGAGCCTGGTGGCTCTGGAACGAGAGCGGCAACGATTGCAGGTACTGGGCCTGCGCCGTCGATTGCCACTGAATGGTCACGTCGGGATGCAGTCGATGATACTCGGCAGCAACCGCTTCATGAAACGCTTTCTGTTCAGGAGAGTAATCGGCGATCTTTAAGACAGTAGTTGCTTGAGCATTGCTCCCGCCACAGGCGGTAAGTAGCATACTCAGCAACATCAGGGTAACAAATGCCAGACGGCGCCATTGACGCATATGAAGAACCCTTCCTGTTGAACTGAACCAAACGACGCTGTAGATGGATACTTGCGTATGAGTACCAAACACGATCAGTTTGCTGAACGAAATAAAACGACATTGTACATGGGTTACGTTGCGTTGGGCAGAGCTATGGAGTTGCCATCAGCGAGAGCCGTTCCCGCGTGATCGCATAGCGCAGTGGTTCTCCCGCAACAAAGTGTTGCAATTCCTCCATCATCACCTGGCCCAGGCGGCGACGCTCTGAGCCAAGCGAACCAGAAATATGTGGCGTGAGCGTAACGTTGGGTAGTGTGTAGAGCGGAGAGTCCGGCTGCGGCGGCTCTGGATCGGTCACATCCAGAATCGCATGCAGGTCACTTCTCTGCTCGAGCACCGCGATCAACTCTTCATGCCGCACCAATCCTCCACGCGATGTATTGATAAACGTAGATCCTTTCCGCATAGAGGAGAGGTGAGTACCACGTATCAGGCCTGTGGTTTCGGACAGCAGTGGCGTGTGCAGAGACACGACCTGAGCCTCACGGAAGAGCTCCTCCAGAGAACAGAGGGAGACATTTAGCTCAGCTGCCTCAGCAGGAGAAACATAGGGATCATACACGAGCACATGCAGGTGAAATGGGCGCAAGAACTCGCGGACCTGTCGCCCAACCATGCCCAGAGAGATAATCCCCACCGTGGCCCCATACACGCCAGGTACCCCATCGCGTGGAGGGAAACGCTGCTGCTGGCGTGCCTGCCCGGCTAGGCGCCACCCATGTTTGAGTGAGAAGAGAATCGCGCTAAGTGTGTATTCCGCCACCGGGATAGCATTTACCTCCTGGGCGCTCGTTACAAGGATGCCACGCTTCCACAGGGCATCAGTGACAAAGCCGCGAATGGAGCCCGCGCCATAGAAAACGGCCCGCAGGCAAGGGGCATGCGCCAGAAAGGCTTCGTCTATGAGGGGCGCTCCCCAGCCAGAGAGAATTACCTCCACCTCGCGCAAGAGCTCGGGATGGGCGAGTATCTCCTCAGCCGTCTGGGGCGGCGCAACCACATCGATCATTTCGTCAATCGCTTTGCGCACCTCAGGCCCATATATCTCTTCGTATGCGCTAGAGTGTAAGATAAATATGCCTTTGAGACGCGGCATAGAGAAGAATCCTTTCGCTGAAATACATCACAGGAGGCAAACTGATAAAAGTAAGTATGAGATACTGTAGAGTAACGGGATAACCTCTCCTTTGATCTAGTGTGCTGCAACTTTGCAACACAAAGCAATCTATGACTTCAAGTATACCGAGGGACTTCGCACCTTTTCAAGCCATTACGTTGCGAAAACGTTGCGAAATTTCCTGTTTCTTTCCTCGATTTAACCACAATTCATTTCCTTAGTACGCATTTCAGGCGGATTTAGCGTAAAATCCAGAAACACTATTGCACATAATTTCACAATAGCGTAAGCTATATACACATACATAAATCTGATTTGGAAATTCCTCAAACTCTAAGATCTTATGCCGAAACCCAACGTCACTCACGTGCCTGGCGCTTCCCCCATTCGGGGGCAAGCGGTGGCACGGCAAGCGCGCTCAGATTTTCGGATAAGTAGTAAAGAGAGGACATATGAAGAACAACGCTTCCCCTCACCTCCTGGCAATGCGTCGTGTCTCACAACGGGCTATTGCCAAACATGCGGGTGTCTCTCCCAGTACCGTCTCTCGGGTGCTCAATAACGTGGAAGGCATTAGTGAGGAGCTTCGAGACCATGTCTTAAAAAGTGCGGCGGAGCTTGGACACCAGGACACGGCAACGCCCGGCAAGTTGCAGCAACTACATCTTTTTACACCGTCCTACGCTACGATGAAAGCCCCTCACACATTCCACGTCAATATCCTGGACGGTGTCGCGGCGGAGTGCCGTCAGCATGGCATTTTACTGAACTATTCCGTGGTTGAGCAGAGCGCAGCCGATAGAGCCAGTATACTGGCCCAGGCCCGAGGACGTCCAGAGGTTGGCATCTTACTGGTGAGTATTGATGATCGTGAGCTCATTGAGGAGCTCCTTAACCTTAAAACATCAGTGGTTCTAATTAATGCCGAGCAGCGCGACCTGGCGGTTGATACATTTCTTCCCAACAATTTCATCGGAGGTCTCCAGGCCACACGCCACCTGCTCCAGCATGGACATCGATGCATCCTACACATGACCGAGCCTGAGAGTAAGCGGAGGAGCACCTTGCAACGCCGCCTGGCTGGCTATCGTGCAGCCCTGGAGGAGGCCCATATTCCCTATGATCCCGCTTTCCTGCTTGAAAGCCAACTCAAGGTAGATGACGCGCACCACATGATGCAAACCTGGCTCTCCAGGCTGCATCCTCCCTTCAGCGCAGTCTTCTGTGCCAATGACGCGAGCGCGATTGGTGTCATGCGTGCTCTACAAGAGGCCGGGAAGCGTATACCCGAAGATATCTCTGTGATTGGTTATGATGATGTTCCCGCGGCCTCACTTCTGATCCCCGCGCTTACCACCCTGCACGCCAACAGCGAGGAGATGGGGAGACTGGCTGTACAGCGCATGATCTACCGCGCCCTTCAACCCGAGGCCGCTCCCATCCGCGTCGAAATAACCAGTCAACTCATCATTCGTCAATCAGTGAGCACCTGCACACCAGCGGTCCCATCTCAGCCTGATTAAGACCGCCGCAGGCCTATATTTTACTCAGGGGATATAAATGCAGCATCTTACCCGTTCATTCTTTGCAGTAGAACACGTAGGTGCTCATGGGTTTCCACCGTTTTCGGATGCTGTTGCCCCAGAACCTGCTTTTGGATGTCCAGCACACGTTGGTACAAAGACACAGCCTCGACGTTGTTCCCCTGAGTTTCCCTAAGGGTTGCCAGGTCGCGCAACATTTCTGCTGTATCAGGATGATCTAACCCCAGCGTTTGTTCTCGGATGTGTAAGACTCGTTGATACAACAGCTCGGCCTGCTCATATTTCTTCCGCTCACGATAGATGTTGGCTAATCCGTGGAGCGGGTGAGCAATGCCAGCAGAGTTTGGCCCCAGCGTTTGCTCAAAGATGCGCAGAGCTTGCTGGTACATCATCTCTGCTTGTGTATATTTCCCTTGCTCTACATAAAGACTGGCCAGGTTATTGAGTGGGCCAGTAGTATCGGGATGGTTTGCTCCCAGCGCTTGCTCTCGGATGTGCAAGGCTCGTTGAAAAAACAGTTCGGCCTGCTCATACTTCTTCTGCTCAAAATAGAGGACAGCCAGATTGTTGAGGGCACGAGCGATATCCGGATGTTCCATTCCCAATACTTGTTCCCGGATGCGCAGCGCTCGCTGGTAGAGCGTTTCTGCTTGCTCATACTCTCCCTGTTCGTGATAGATAAGGGCCAGATTGCTAAGAGCACGGGCGGTGTCGGGATGCTCCGGCCCCAGCGCTTGCTCTCGGATGTGTAAGGCTCGCTGATACAACGGCATCGCCTGCTCAAACTTCCCCTGATCATAAAAGAGCATGGCCAGATTGTTGAGTGAGCGAGCTACATCGGGATGCTCCGGCCCCAGCGCTTGCTCTTGGATACGAAAGGCTCGCTGATTCAGCAATTCCGCTTGCTCATATTCCCCCCACTCGCGATAGAGTAGGGCCAATCCGTTGAGCGAGTTAGCTACATCAGGATGCTCCGGCCCCAACGCTTGCTCTCGGATGTGTAAGGCTTGTTGGTATAACGGCTCGGCCTGCTTATACTTTCCCTGTACTTGATAGAGGTTGGCCAGGCTATTGAGTATGGCGGCTATTTCAAGACTATCTGGTTCTAATATCTGTTTGTAGATATTCAATGCCTGCTGATACGATGGCTCGGCCTGCTCATAGAGCGCATACATCTGTAAATAGATTGCTGTACGATAGAGAAGCGCTGCTGCCTCCGCGAAGGTGAACGCGTAGTCCTGGATCAACCCGCTGCATACCTGCGCCTGAGACAGATAACGTCGACAAAGGGGCCAGGTATCAATCTCAATGCGTTCTGGAAACACAGTATTAGTCGCTCGTACTACTTGCTCTCCCCATTGGCGCTGAGCATCCACCGCCATGGCATCCTTGAGGACAACTTGTACCAAACGATGAATACGCAACATTTGTGTCTCGGAATTGCGTTGTATGAGGGAGAACTTGCGTAGCTCCTCGATGGCTTCGTTTAACCGAAAAGCATTGGTCGCGATCCCCTGTAATGTCGAGCCGAATTGCGCCCCTCCTCCACTGATCAATTCCTCCGAGATGGTATCTGATTCCAGAAAGGCACAGAGACACAATAGGTCTGCAGCCCCGGGATTAGCCTGCTCAACTTTCAGAAAGTTGAGAGACCATGTTGTTGCTACTGGTTCAGGATGGTCGGTTGGAATGTGCCCCCGGCGTTGCAGAAGTTCCTTTCGATGTGTTCGGTAGAGTTCCAGATAGGTCGAAAGATTACATCCTACTTCTTCAATGTATGCTCCTGCTTGATCCAGTGCGAGCGGGAGAAAATCCATTTCCGTGACAATAGTTTCTGCCGCAGCGAGTGTTTCTTCCTCAACCTGATCGAGTAACATATCGGGAGGCACAATTTTGGCACGGCGTAACAAAAATAGTGTACCTTCTGCCATCCCCATAGTTGCAACGTCGATCCGTTGTGCCAGTGCCCCCAATGCTTGTGCACGGGTGGTGAGCAGCATATGTCCAGAACGTTTCGTCGGTACAAAATCAGACACAATCGTAATGTCATCCGCATTATCCAGAATCAGCAGCCATTCCTGATGAGAGGCAAACCACTGTTTGATGGCTGTAACAACTTTCTTCTGATCCTGTTCGTTTCGCTCAGGTAACTGCAATTGGTCCACAATGGTCACAATGTCAGCGAACAGGCTCTCCCGTGTCGCTGCGCTTACCCAGAAGATGTAGCGATAGTCCTGACGATACTGATAGGCATATTCGAGCGCGATCTGGGTCTTGCCGATGCCTCCGAGTCCACTGATGGCCCAGGACTGCGTAAGGGCCGTGGTATGTTCTCGATTGAGTAGCTCATGCAGGTGATGCAAGATCTCCTCACGACCAGTAAAGAAGGGGTTACGCGGATATGGCACACCCCAGAGGGATTTGAGGGGTATCGGTGCCTCATGGTCTCCAAAAAACTCTTTGGGATGGAGATTAAAGAAACGACTGAGTTGTAGCCGGACAGACGCCTGGGGAAGGGCCTGGTCTTGCTCCCAGCGAGCGATACTGCGGGGAGAGACGCCCAGCGCTTCCGCCAAAGCTTCCTGAGAGAGATGACGCTGTATCCGTTCCTGACGCAAACGTGCACCAAATTGCATGATATCTTCCTGCCCTTTCTCAGAGAGGGGGTTCTCTCGACACATCATAGTAAGATCTTATTCCGAAACCCAACGTCACTCGCGTGCCTAGCGCTTCCCCCATTCGGGGACACGCGCGCTCAGGTTTTCGGATAAGTAGTAAGAACAGTATAAAGGAAATAAATCGGCTGTGTAAAGCATTTGAAGCAAAGTGTCAGGGTAATGGCAGGTCAATGGCATGGTCAAATCTCGTTTCTTCTGATACTGTTGGAAGGCGCAAAGCTGCCGTGGCAAGAAAAGCGAAGGAAGAAAGGAGGTGTATTGATGGCAAAAATGCCAATTCAGACAACTAAAAGTAGCAAGCGCTCTCTGAACAAGTCCTTGTGGTTGTTTCTGGTTCTTCTCATCGTTGTGGCTATCCCAGGATATATTTTGTCGGCGCGTCAATTTGTAGAGAAGCATACTGCTATCACACAGAATCACCAGGACCTACACATTACTACAACACGCGGGGAAGCTCTCTCCATTGTTATCGATCTCGGGTTTTCAGGTTCAGCCGACGGATCGTGGGCGAGTCCCACAGGCGTGAGGTTGATACTGGCTGGATTAAGCACCCCCTTGCAGATTGTTGGATCAAGCCAGCCCGACTGGGGCGATACATATACCATCAGCAATCAACCTAAAAAGGTCGAAGTGCGAGGAGTTGTGACTCTTCCCACATCGCTAAGTGGCCCCATGGATCGTCAGCTTTCCGGGCGGATTACGGGGACTATCCTCACAAATGGCCCCATTGGAAATAGTTCGGAGGATCTCACTATTCCTGTCCAGATCCACCTGCTGCCACAGGAAAGCTATTTCTGGTCTGGTGGACGCGCGCTCTGGTACGGGTTTACCGCTCTCACCTATTTGCTGCTGATTGGATGGCTTGTCACTAATCTCTGGGTTTGGCGACATTCCCGGCGACAGAAAAGCAAACAGACAGAAGCAAAATTAGACAAGGGGAATAGAAACCTCTTAGTCGCCATGGTAGTTGTTCCTGTCCTTGTCGCCGGCCTGGTTATCTTTGGAACCATTGAAGGGGACCCACAGCTTCCCACTGATGGTTTTCCAGAAATCAGTACTAGTATCTGGATTTTCCTGGCCCTCCTGGCACTCTCGCTCTTTCTGCAAGGGATCGCGTCACTTTATAAAGGAAAAAACGCGCCTGCCAAATAATCCATGTATTTATAATTGAGATTACACCCCGGAAGGAGGATCACCGCTATCCATGTTTTATACGCTGATTCGAGGACTCATCAACTTAATTAATGGTACACCGCAAAGGCTACTATTACACTGTATCGTAGCATTCGCGCTGGGCACGAGTTGTGGTGTTGTCGGCTTGGGACCATCCGGCTTTCTCAATCCTCTCTCGATCATCTTTTATGGCTATGCGCTGTTGGTAGTAATTGGCGCGGCATTTAAGTATGTAGCGTGGCGGCAGCAGGGGCTGATGGATCCGCTCCCGAATAACCAGGTTTTGCTGCAATTAGACCATATTCTGAGCGTAGAGACACGCGACCGCGCATTGCTGGGAGCACGCGAAACAACCACCCAGTACACGAGCCAACCCGTCTTGTTCAGCCCGCCTCTCAGTGGGAACCGAGTGGTGCTGGTAAAATGTGCGGTTTGTCAGCAGGAGGTCAAATTTAGGGTAGACAGCGTGGAAGAGCGCAAGAAGAGACGGCTGCGTGCGACCCTTATATCGAGTATTGGCTTCCTCTTCTTCCTGGGTCTGGAAATCCTACTCAGTGACGCCTTTCAGCCCTCTCCTATTCCCGATTGGATAGGATGGATACGCCTCATCTCCCTGATCGCGCTGATTGGGTTTGCTTGCAGTTATGCCTATCTTGTGAACTATACAGGGGTGGTGTATATAGTTACTGGGCGCGGGCATCGGGCCCGGCATCCGAAGAAGGCAGAAATGGCCAATTCTCGCCAGAATCTGCATCTAACCCCTCAGGGATAAGTTATAAATCTGGTGACAAAAGCGCCACAATAACGTTCAAATACAACAGGGCTCCCACTTGTGGCGCATTTCCCAATTTACCAGCAGAATTACTAATCGGCATACCTTCTACATCTTCTCCGGTGGCAAGTCGCGATAGGCTCCCCGCTGCTCTGGCGGCAACAGGGTAGCGATATGCAGCATCATTTCCTGTGTGATACTGCGTAACCCCTCTTTACGCGTCAGTCCTGCGGGCAGAACGGGAACAAAGGGCTCACCAAACTGAACAGAGACATGAGGGCGCCACCCACCTCCAGGGCGGAGAATACGTCGTGAGCCATTCAACGCCACGGGGAGAACTGTCGCTCCGGTACGCACGACAAGCATCGCAACCCCCGTGTGGGCCTGAAGCATCTGCTCCTGGCGGGCAACAGTCCCCTCAGGAAAGATGAGCAAGGGTCGTTGCTCCTGTAAGTAGGCAAGCGCCTGTTCCAGAGCCGCGCGATCGCTCTCGCCACGATGCACAGGAATTTGCCCGGTACAGCGCACCAGCCAGCCCACAATGGGCCAGGAAAAAATCTCTTTCTTGGCAAAGAACCAGGTACGGCGAGGGAGAAGACCCGCTACCAGGATGGGATCGAACCAGCTCAGATGATTAGAGACGAGCAAAAGGGGGCCAGTCACGGACACATGCTCCGAACCACGCACCGAGACACGGCAGACCAGCAATATCAACAACCGAGCCACTGGACGCAACAGAGTGTAAATGATGCTGCCTGGCCGGCTACTTCCATATGTTGCGGCCTTTTTCATACACGTACCCACAGGGCCTTCGGCAAAATGGTGACATTGAAGCTGCTCGCGGACATAGTTTCGCCATCCATCTGCATATGCACAGGCTCGCGACTCTCAATCTGTACGGTTCTAGCACGGTAGAAGGTTACTTCTGGCAAATCGCTGTGTTCACCTTTCTGGACGCTTGGTAACAAGCGCAGGGCACGCAACAAGGGAGTGTAACGAATGGTACAGATATCGAAGCGGCCATCTGTATGATCGGCTTGAGGATTGATACGAAAGCCGGCACCATAGGTTGGCCCCGTGGTAATCGCCATAAGGATAAAGCGCTGTTCCTGCTCGCGCCTCTCTCCATTATCATCCAGACTGAACTTTAGCCAGGGACAACGGTGGTAGCCGAACAGCAACTGGCGCAGGGTTGAGGTGTAATAGAGAGGCATACCAGCCAGGCGCAAATATTTTTTCAGGCTCCCTGCTGCCACAGCGATATCAGCATCAAGCCCCACGCTAAACGAATTGGCGAAATAGTGTTCATTTACCCGGCCAGCATCCACATCAATCAATCTACCACTGAAAGCGCGCTCGACAGCGGCTTGAGGATCATGAGGCAAGTGGAGGGTATTCCAGGCGAAATCACAGCCTGAACCTGCTGGCACAATGCCCAGCGGAACACGCTGGCTCACGCTCAACAGGCCATTGACGACTTCATTTACCGAGCCATCCCCGCCAACAATAATCACGGGACGCTTCTGCATAGCAGCCTGCCGGGCACGCTCCCGCGCTTCTCCTGGTGCGTTTGTTTCGATATATTCGGCCTTTTCCTGTTCCGCGCGGCTGCGTACAAGTGCACGATAGAGGTCTACTTTGCCATGTCGAGCGGCAGGATTCAGGATGACAAGAGGTTGAGCAGACTCCATAAATGTCTCCTTCAGTGGTGGATCTTAGGCAAGATTGTACCATACCCCGAAGACCTCTACAATTCCTGAAGGGATGATGTCGACGAAACGGCGTGAGAACACTCAAGTTAGAAATCTAGAGGTCAGCCCCAAACAACCTCAACTCTTGAGCCTCAGGAGAGAACTTGATCATACGCTCAAAGCGCAGACCCAGCTTTTCAAGAAGTTTGGCTGATCGCAGATTGTCAGGAGAGGTTATAGCCACAATCCGTTTAAGGCCCAAAACCTGTTTCCCATATTGCATGACAGCCGAGGCCGATTCATAGGCATATCCCTTACCCCCAAATCCTGGAAGAAAGGCAAAGCCAATATCCACATCCTCTAATGCATCTCTTTTTATCAGGCCACAGATCCCGATCGGAACATTCCCCTCCTTTAACACCGTCAGGTATAGACCAAAGCCCAGGCGGCCATACATTTCAACTGGCCCTTGCAATATATAGTTATGTGCCTCTTCAAGCGTCCTTACCCCAAAATCACCGATGAATTGCAGCCACGATGGGTCATTTAAAAGCTCAAGAATAAAATTCGCATCTTCCGTTGAGAGACGACGGTGTATCAGCCGAGGAGTGTCAAGGAGCGCATGTACTAAAGACGTAGTTTGCGCGGATAGAGGAAAATGGCCTTGTTGTTCCATAAATTAATTGTCCTTAAATAAGATATGGCGCCTCAATGGGAGTCACGCTTATCTGGTAGTATATCATTTATATGAACGATTTCTTGTTCCTTTATATACGCTTCATACGCGCCACTTACTCGCTCATGCTGGGTGCGATAATAAAGCAGCGCTTCTGGGCTGGCAAGTGTTATTCTTGTCTCATCGGCTAGTTGCCCCCCGAGAGCGTCCCTTTCGGCCACGTCAGCACATACTTATCGCCAAAATACTTTGTGATATAACACTTATCGCTGTGCTCAAGCAAGAAAACCTCGACCAGCACCCCCTGGTAAATAAAGGCTCGCTTGTGATGAAAGCGCTTGCCCACAACAGGTTCAATCTCTCCCTGCTGGCTCGTCCACCCATCCAGCCGCTGAAAATCTGACGCGACATACAACAAATCAATATCACGATGCGCTCGTGGCGCACACAACTGCCAGACCTCCTCGGCCCAGCCGCCAAAGAGCCAGGTCCGTAAGCCCGCCCCCTCCAACTGCCGCATCAAAGCACACACAAACGGCAAAGTGTTATTCGGCGGATACATCCGATCATTCATGCTCAATACCTCTCGCTCCAGGGTAACACCTCCCAGCAATCCTTATAGGCGAACCCGCTCCACTCGACACCAACAAAACGCTCACGATCTTGGGGAAAGGGCAAAAACTCTTTGAGTACAGGATGGGGAATGAGCGCCATCTCAAAAGACCAGAACTTGCTGCTCGGACCACGTTTTTTAAGTGCCTCTGCCTGCTCCACATCCTGCGCCTCATTAGTGACATACATGCCAAACTCAGGAAAGGTGATGGTAAACTCGCGCAAGATTTGCCAACACAGTCGTCCCGCATTCCGGGAAAAAACGATATCACCTTTTAGCTGCATTGGCTCAGTTGGAAAAAGCAAAGACAGCTCTACCAGGTGATCGTACTCCCCCGGTTTTTCTGGTGCAGCATCAAAGGAAAAATGCACCCGCGCCTGGTACACTTGATCTCCTGACTTTGTAGTAACGGGAGATTCTGGCTCAAGGAACGCGTAAGGGAAGTCTGGATCAAACGAAGAGGGCCACTTGGCGCTCAATAGCCACTTTTCCACGGCATCATCCAGAACACCCATCCTTCCCAGTGTCTGCGCCACCTTCCCAGTGACAGATGAAAAAGAATGCTCATCACAACGCACCAGCGTTTGCAGAGATGTAAGTTCTGGCACTTCTTTCCTCTCTAATCAGTAACTGTTATCACCAGTTACTCAGCGCCATCGCTATTATTCAATGTTACTGTCTATTATGCACATGATCAGTCACACTCAACAAACACCTTTCTCATTCAAGCAAGGGGCGGATTGACTCTCAAGCCGCTTGAGGGTGTATCCTTTGATCAAAGGGCTGGACGGCAGCAAATTCCCTTGCCTTATGAAGAGAGGAAAGGTGGCGATCATGAAGCCCCCTGCTGGGAGCCCTCAAGGCTAGAAAACGGCCTGTTGGCGAATGAGAGAATCGGATCGTCAGTTTTGTTCTCTCGATCACGCCCCAACAAGGGGCATCGTGTGCAGGCTTTCCCCAAATCGTATCTGGGGAAATGGATGCTGTGTGGAGCAAAGGAGGCAAGCATGCTCAAAATCGGGGAATTCTCCAAATTCGTGCAGGTTCCCGTTCCCACCTTGCGCTATTATGATCAAGTCGGTCTGCTCAAACCAGTTGAGGTCGATGAAGTGACTGGCTATCGCTATTACTCTGCCAGTCAAGTTACTCACTTGAATCGCATCCTGGCGCTCAAGAGCCTTGGCTTCGAGCTTGCGCAAATTGGGGTGATGTTGATGGAAGGAGTCACGGCAGAGCAGATGCGTGGCATGCTGCGTTTACGACACGCCCAGCTCAGACAACAGCTCGATGAACTGCAAAGCCGCCTTGTCGAGGTGGAGGGACGTTTGCAACAGATCGAACAGGAGGAAACAGTATCTCCCTATGATGTCATCCTCAAGCATGTCGAATCGCAACTCGTCGCCTCCGTTCGGGCAACGCTTCCCACCCACGACGCAATCCGTTCGCTGTATGGAGAAGTGTACACCGCGCTTGAGGGGCGCGAGACCTGTATCGGGTACCCTTTCGTCATCTGGTACGACGAAGAGTACAAAGACCAGGACATTGATGGGGCTGCTGCGGTGACGTTGCGCCAGCGGATTCCAGAGAGCGGACGGGTGTGCGTCCACGAGGTACCTGCTGCTCTGATGGCAACCACGGTTCAGCAGGGGAATAAGACAACGCACCTGGAAGCCCAGCAGGCCATCCTCACCTGGGTCGAGACTAATGGCTACCAGATCGTCGGGCCAGCACGAGAAATCTTCTTGCATACCACCCTTCCCATCCCTCACGACGAGGCGTCCTCCGTGATGGAACTGCAATTCCCGGTGGAAAAGGCCGTTCCCTCGCACGACTTGCTCCACAGCAAGCAGCGCTCCCGCAGACATCCAGGTAGTCATGAGAAGGAGTAATGAATATGTCTCTCACACTGACACAGCGGCTTGGCCTGCCGAGCATGCGTGGGCAGGGGGCGCTTGTGGTAGCCACCTTGATCGACGCGCTCGGGACCGGGCTGTACCTACCCTTCTCGCTGTTGTATTTTCAGCGGGTGGCTGGTTTGGCTCTCCCGGTCATTGGGGGAGGACTCTCCCTTGCGACGGCTCTGATCTTACCGATGATCCCGTTCATGGGCGTTCTGGTTGATCGCTTTGGGGCCAGGCCTATGGTGGTGGTTGCTCAGGTACTCCAGGCACTAGGGTTCCTGGGCTATCTCTTCGTCCACTCTCTTGTCGTGCTGGGCGTTTCGGCCTTGCTCGTGATGGCCGGGGCACGCCTCTTCTACGTGTCCTTCAGTGTCCTGATCGCTCAAATCGCCAGTCCAGACGAGCGTGACCGCTGGTATGGCTTGAGCGGGGCGACACAGAATCTCGGCATTGGGATGGGTAGCCTCGTGGCTGGCTTCATCGTGGCATGGGGTGGGACCAACGGCTATCAAACACTCATTGTGGCCAATGTCCTGAGCTTCGGATTAGCGGCGCTTCTGCTGTTGTGGCGCACAGCGCCCGAACCCGTTCGCCCTGCGCGTGAGGCTTCCGCCTCTCTGGGCTCCCGTGCAGTTCTCGCCAACCGTCCCTTTCTCGTGCTTATAGCATGCAACGTTCTGTTTACCCTGGCCCTATCTCTGCTGTCTACTGGCTTGCCTCTCTACGTCACGGAGACCTTGAATCTCTCGACGGTGATGCTGGGGATCTTGTCTGCCTTTGGTGCTGGACTGTTGATCGGAACCCAGACCCTGGTAATGCGACTTCTCGAACCGTATCGCCGCACGCGCGCTCTGGCACTTGCCAGCCTGCTTCGTGCTCTGGGATATGCCTTGTTAGCATTAGCTCTGCTTCTTCCTCACGTTCTCCTTGTTCCCTATTTGTTTGGCGTGGTAGCGCTCAACACTCTGGCTTCTCTGATCACTGCTCCGACGGTGATCGCGCTGGCAGCAGCGAGCAGTCCTGCTCATCTGCAAGGGCGCTATCTAGCCATCTATCAGTTCTCCTGGGGGATCGCCTCGGCCCTCGCTCCCACCATGTTTACGCTGCTCTACGCCCTCGGCCCCGCCTGGCCCTGGGTCGCCCTCATCGGGCCGACGCTGATCGCTGGCTTCGTCATGGTCCGGCTTGAGTTGTACTTGCCAGGACAGGCAGTGTACGTCCGACCGAAAGAAGTTGCAAGAAACAAACGCTTTTGAAACTCCAGCATACGCTCTCCAGTTCATTCATCAGAACTATCTGCGATGGGGTGCAGCAAGTTTTTTTGCGTCGAACTCATCAGGATAATGGAGGGATGATAGAGGGACCCCCAAGATAGGGGTCCCCCCGTTTGGGATGTTTGGTAAAACCGCTGGCAACACAATCCAGCGCACGTATACTTCTTCCGGTGGATGTGGGCAAACGTTTCATGAGATTATACTATCTCTACGCGCCTGGAGCCTACCCAGGCACAACTTCTTCCTATCAGGAGTGTACCCATGAAACAGTTCTCTCTCGGACAAACCAGCATGGATGTCAGTGCCTTCTGCCTGGGCTGTATGTTCTTTGGCACATTGACTACCCAGGAAATGGCCTATCAACTGGCAGACCGCTATTTTGAGGCTGGAGGACGCTTTTTCGATACCGCGAACAATTATGCCTTCTGGATCGACGGTGCGACTGGTGATGAAGGCGAAACGATCCTGGGGCGCTGGCTCAAGAGTCGTAAGAACCGTGACCAGATCATTCTGGCAAGCAAAGTCGGAGCCCGGCCTACCCGGCCTGGCGGAGGTTTCGAAAGTTGGGAAGGACTTTCTGCTCGCGCCATTGAGCGAGCCGTCGAAGGTAGTTTAACGCGCCTGGGGACTGACTACCTCGATCTCTATTACGCTCACATCGATGATCGGCAGGCCCCTTTGGAGGAAACGCTCGCCGCCTTTGACCGTCTCGTCACTGCCGGAAAAGTTCGTGCCATTGGCTGTAGCAATCTGATGGCCTGGCGCATTGAGCAGGCCCGCAGCATCAGCCACCAGCATGGCTGGGCCGCGTATTGTTGTGTGCAACAGCGCTATAGCTACCTACAGCCCAGAGCGGGAGCGACCTTTGGGGTCCAGATCGCAGCCTCCCAGGAATTGCTGGATTACTGCCAGGAGCATGAGGATTTTTCGCTGCTTGCCTACTCCCCACTCCTCTCTGGCGCATACACTCGCCAGGATGTCGCTTTGATACCACAATATCACTCAAGTGAAACTGAGGCCCGTCTGGGCGCACTGGCAACCGTGGCAGCCGAAACCGGTGCCACGCCTAATCAGGTCGTCTTAGCCTGGCTTCTCCAAAGTAAGCCCGCTGTCATCCCCGTGATTGCCGCCAGCAATACGGCACAACTGGACGAGAACCTCGGGGCATTGCACGTTCATCTGACAGAAGAACACATGCGCAGATTGAATAGCCCTGATTTGTAGGCCTGGCACTGCGTGAGCACATGTCCTTTTCTCGTTGTTTTCTTTCTTTCCATAGGGATAGGCGCTTGTTTCATGGGAACCTGGGTGAGAGCGGCAGAGAACCATTGCTCCCATCCTCTTCGGCATCACTGTGCCCTCTTGCTTCACTTATGTTTCAGGAGTGAAGCAAGAGGCGACCTGTTTGTGACACAAGAAAAATCTTTCGCAATGATCAAGGGTTCCTTGTTCGCAAAAGTCGTTCTAAGTCTTCGCTAACCACGAATCGTTCAAGCTCCGGTTGATCATCGCGCCACGCTTGACCCGCTTGATGGATAGCCCATATCACCGTCCACTGGTGAGCTCGAAGAACATTTTCACCATTGCGTCTAGCTATGGCTTCTGCTCGTTTCAACATGTTGCCTGCTGGTAGATGACAGGCTGCAAATACTCCAATATCAGAGCAGGGATCACCAATCATGGGTATAGGGTCTATGGCAACGTATGTTGACCCTTTCAGCAGTAAATTTTTGTCGAGGAAGTCTCCATGAAGGAGGACTTTCTTGCCAGCAGAATTACACAAATGCTCAAACAGCCTATAAGCTGCTGGCAAACGATCTAGCGCTGGCTTTCCCCTGTTAGGCTCACCCCGAGATTCTTGCTCATAATACGCATCAATTTTAACTTGTTGCTCAAAAAGCTCGTAATTATCTTCAATTGATACAAATTTTTCTTTGGGAGCTGGGATTGCATGAATAGATTTTAGGATATTGGCCGCTACAGTAACCGCAAAGGATTCATTTTCTGAAGAAAGGTGTGTTGCAGGATGCACGCGCTCTAATAGTAGTGCGGCATTATCTAAATCTGTATCTACAACTCCTATGGTTACGCTGGTATCAGCCCAGGCCGTTAATGCCAGCGCTTCCATTTCAGCCTCTTTACGAGTAGACATCAATTTGAGTACAACAGGACTATCATCCGCCATGGTACAATCAAAGACTTCAGACCGGAAGCCACCAGCTAACTTCGGGCCAAGCGTTAGCTGCCATTTCTTTTCGCACTGTCTTAGGCGTGCTGTTATGGCTCTATTCATTACTTCTATGCCTCTATTCATTACTTCATGATTGTAACGATAGATAGGATCTCTCGGTCTTTCTCCCATACGCATTAAGTGAAGAGTTTTCGATTGTGTCGGAAAGCCTTTTGAGCGCCATGTGGCAGCCCTGCCGTTCATGCATGAGCGCAAGGAAAATGCTTGTAAATCTCCATTCTGGGACGCAACCGCACAATCTACCTTTGGTACCTACTGAACGGCTGCGACCTGGAGCAGTAGCCGCGTACGCTAGTAGCAGGTTACTTACGCTGATTAAACTCCACTATGGCATCGGCAGCGGCGTGGTAGCCACCGCCCTCGCGCAGAGCGCGCTGCATGCGCTTGGTGTTGACACGGAAGCTAGAGTCGCTGGCGATGCGATTCACTGTTTGCTTGAGAACATCAGCATGCAGTTCGCCTGTGTCCAGCGAAAGGCCCAGGCCCAGCGCCTCGACGCGGCGCGCGGTGATCGCCTCCTCGGAGGTCTGAGGTACTACGATAAGCGGCACACCATAATACAGCGACTCCATGATGCTACCCAGCTCGCCATGCGTAATAAAGATGTCGGTATACTGCAAGACCTCCAACTGCGGCACAAAGGGATAGACCATAAAGTTGCCGGGAATCTCTTTCAGTTGTGCGCGGTTGATGCGCTGGCCAATGGCCTGCACGACCTGCCATGCGCTCCCACCAAAGGCCTCAAAACAGGTGTTGAAAAAGTCAACGCGGTTATTAAAGACTGTTCCCAGGGAAATATAGAGCGCAGGCTGGCTATTGATGCGCTCCAGGGGAAACTCCGAGGTCGTGAGCCGCGAGACAATGGAGGGTCCGACAAAGCGAAAGCGCTCATCGAAGGTCTCGCCCGCTGGCTGGAAGGCCTTGGGAATAGAAATAACGTTTAGCGCTTCCGCTTGGGCATACAACTCCTGTAAGGGAAACCCATTCACGCTATAGACGCGGCAGAGCGCCTCAAAATCCTTGTTCGCCTGCTCGAAAGGGTGGGGATGAATCGATTCCGCGGCCCCCTCCCACAGCTCGCTCGCGAACTGAAAATGTTCGTTGAAGACATAGCCAGGCCGGAACTGGATCGCTGGTACACCCAGCATTTGAGCCAGCACATAGCCCCAGAGGCTGGCCGGGTCATAAATCACGCAGTCCGGCTTCTCCATACGCACTACATCGCGCAGTTGCGAGAGGACATAGCGGCTCTCCTCCACTAAACGCGCGGGCGTGCTTGAGGAATAGGGGCCCCTCGGCGCGCTCGGCGAGCTGAAGCCAAACATCGTCGATCTATAGGGCTGTAAGCGCGCGCCGGTAGCCTCCACCGCGCGCCGGAAATCCTCGGTTAAGCAGTACACCACCTGCTCTCCCCGCACAACTAGCTCCTGCACCACCGCCAGCGTGGGATTGACCTGTCCATAGCGTGGCACGTTACAAAAAAGAAACTTAGCCATATATCCTTGCTCACCCTTTTCCAAATTTTTTGTTTATTGCGCACAGATACCCGGCGCACCTGTTTCAACGAGGCTATGAAGAGACCTTCCGGCTGTTGGGATAATAGGGATGAGTATCGATGCCCCACGAGATAATATGTGTGGGCGTGATACGAATAAACTCGGCATCCACATTCTCATTCTGCAAGATCTCTTTTCCACCTTGCTGGATGGCTTCAGCACGCCCACGGATCTCTATGCCACGTGGCTGCCAGGGCGGCAAGACATCATCGATAACAAAGGCTGCGCGCCCTTGACGGCCCGCGTCGCGGAACTTCTTGCTCTTACCCATATTGTAACCACCCACGTCGATGGTATCCAACTCGCTATTATAGCGGAAGCCTACTGGCACCACGTGCGGATTACCCTTGGCATCCACCGTCGCCAGCCGCCCCAGCTTCTGCTCCTGCATATATGTGATCTCAGTCTCAGTGAAATGGCTCATAGCTCGCGCCTCCTTATTAATTATATCAAGGATTTTCGTGCGTGCTCAATCATAACTTCAGCTTCTAAGAAATGATGTCAAAGATTGACATGTACTGGCATTTATAGTACAATACAGTAAAATAAATGTGAAAGAGGTGCTAGAGGTGCAACTCGTCGAGCGGCATATCATCTGCAAAGGTGATTCTCGGTATACTGCCATAGATGCAGCCTCCTTCGCATCCAAAAACCTCTATAACCTCGCGAACTATCACATGCGCCAATCCTTCATCCATATGGGAAAGTACCTGAGCTCTGCCGATGTCTATCATCTGGTGAAGGACACTGATGCTTACAAAGCCTTACCGCGTAAAGTGAGCAATGATGTCCTTCGACTTCTTGAAAAGAACTGGAAGGCATTTCGTAAAGGGCTTGCAGCATGGTTTGAAGACCCCTCCAAGTTTGAAGATCGTCCCAAGGTGCCTAAATACAAAGACAAGCAAAAAGGGCGGAATATCCTCATATACGATATCCAAGCCATCTCGAAAAAAGCCCTCAAGAAGCGAGGAATGATTGCTCCATCCCTCCTAGGAATCGAGATACCTACGAAGCAGACTCACATCAAACAAGCCCGTATCATCCCTCGCAGCGGGTTCTATGTGGTAGAAGTGGTCTATGAGCAAGAACCCAAACAGGCAGCAGGAGATCCCTTGCTCGTCGCTGGTATCGACATTGGATTGAACAACTTAGCAACGCTAACATCAAACAAAGCAGGCTTTACGCCTTGGCTGGTTAACGGGCGTCCGCTTAAGCACATCAACCAATGGTATAACAAAGAACGTGCAAGGTTGCAGAGCCATCTCAGTAAGCACAAGCGTCATACCTCCGCTCGTTTAGAACGCCTTACCAATAAGCGCACACGCAAAATTGATCATTACTTGCACACCCACAGCCATCGCATCATCGAGCATCTGAGGGAGGAAGGCATAGGAACAGTGGTGATCGGGAAGAACGACGGCTGGAAGCAAGAAATCAACATAGGGAATCGCAACAATCAACAGTTTGTGCAAATTCCCTTTGCTCGCTTCATTGAGATGCTCACCTACAAAGCCGAGCTGGTCGGGATACGCATCGTTCTGCAAGAGGAAAGCTACACCAGCAAATGCAGCTTTCTTGATCTTGAGCCAATTTGCCATCATGAGCACTACCTGGGCAAACGCATCAAACGTGGCTTGTTTCGTACCAGTACTGGCAGGCGTATCAATGCCGATGTCAACGGCAGTTTGAACATTATTCGAAAAGCAATCCCTGAATCCTTCGAGCAAGGGATCGAGGGCGTGGCAGTCCGTCCAGTGGGACCCCCACATACTGAGCAATGCTTGTCATTGTTTAGATGAACTGTAAGACACAATAGCAACTCTTCCCCAGTCGCCTGGCTTCTTTATGAATATACGCCTGTAGACCGGGTATATATGCTACAAGCATATACATCTTCTTCCCCATATGGCCTGTCTTTGCTATGCTTTGCATAGAGACATAGAAATGAAAGAGGAGTGAACATATGAAGATAGCGGCCCTCTATGATATTCATGGAAACCTGCCCGCTCTAGAGGCGGTCCTCAATGAGCTTGAGGAGATAGAGCCCGACCTGGTGGTGCTGGGCGGCGATATTGTTTCGGGTCCCTTCCCGCGTCAGACGCTGGAACGCCTGCAACAGCTCGATCTGCGCATGCGCGCCATTCGTGGTAATGGAGACCGCGAGGCCGTCCTGGCCTTCGACGGCCTTCCCCTGCCCTCACACATGTCAGAAGAGGCTCAGGCGGCAACCAACTGGGTTGGGCGACAACTGGAGCAGATTCAGCGCGATTACCTGGCCAGCCTACCCGAGAGCCTGACCCTCCCTCTCGAAGAACAGGGCGAAATTTTCTTCTGCCATGCCACGCCCCACAACGACGAGGATATGTTCACTCCCCTGACGCCCCAGGAGCGTCTCGACACGCTCTTCGCCAATACCGCTCACCCCATCGTCATTTGCGGCCATACCCACATACAATTCGAGCGCCAGACAGGCAACACGCGCATCATTAATGCAGGTAGTGTGGGCATGCCCTACGCCGAGCGCCCAGGCGCATACTGGCTGCTTCTCACCCCCGAAGGCCACGAGTTCCGCCGGACAGAATACGACCTGGAGGCCGCCGCCCAACTAGTACGCGAGAGCGGCTATCCCCAGGCCCAGGACTTCGCCAACGAAAACATTCTCAAAATACCCACAGCTACAGAAGCAGCCGAATTCTTTGAGCAACTGGCTACAAATCGCTAGAGTTCCTGACCGACGCTGCTAAATGGTGAATTCACAACATCTGTAGGGTCCATGCTGGCATGGACTGCCGAGGCCCGCAGGCCGATATCCCGCCGTTGCGGAGGTCGCTTCGCTCGCAGTCCATGCCAGCATGGACCCTACATCTACAAATTACATAAATCTACCATTTAGCAGCGTCGTCCCACACGCAGCTTAGCGTTCCTGCTCGGTTGGACGGATCAGGATCTCATTGACGTTGACGCGCTCTGGTTGGGTCACCACGTAGACGATGGCGTTGGCAATGTCTTCGCTCTCCAAGGGGGTGATGCCTTGCAACCATTCGGCCTGCTTTTTCTTAGCCTCTTCATCGGTAATATGCTCGGTCAACTCGGTCGCGACCGCGCCAGGCTCGATGACGGAGACGCGAATATGGTCTTTATAGACTTCCTGCCGTAGCGCCTCTGAAAGCGCCACAACGCCCCACTTGGTGACATTATAGACGCCGCTCCCCGCACGCGCCGTACGGCCCGCCACCGAAGAGATATTGATAATATGCCCGCTCTTCTGCTCCTTCATGATTGGTAGCACACTATGCGTCGTGTAGAGCAAACCCATAATATTGACATCTACCATGCGCCGCCAGTCCTCGGTATTCGCACCATCGATCATGCCCAGCAGCATCAGGCCAGCGTTATTGACCAGGATATCGATGCGCCCCAGTTTCCCCTTCACATGGTTGACCACGTTCTGCACCTGTTTCTCGTCGGCCACATCCGCCACCACGGGCACCGCCGTGCCATCCTGCTCATGAATGCGCTTGACCAGCTCCTGCAAACGGTCGGCCCGACGCGCCACTACCGCTACCTGCGCCCCCTCAGCCGCCAGTGCCAGCGCCGTCGCCTCTCCAATTCCAGACGATGCGCCCGTAATCAACGCAACCTTACCCTCTAAGCGCTTTGCCATCTCTCTTGTTCCCCTTCGCTAACATTAATTCAGGCAGAAAATATGGTTGCGCCGTAGCACGCAACCATGCATCCTTCAGCTATATCACGTATCATTCTTGGCGAAGGGAGACGTCTACCCTGGCTCTCTTCCACAAAGAAACAGATATGAAAGCTTCATGGATTTTACATACGGCAGACATGGTCTGTTAATGGTATACTGAAGATGCTTTTGTTGCACAACAACCTTAAACTTCAGATATAGATTTATACATGAAATACAAACTAAGCTTCTATTTGTGACGAGAAGCGCTAAAATAATGGAGATAACACTATGGGCCTCATAAGCGATGCCTTTATTGCGACTAAAACTGAGCTAGAAGAGACACAATTCATGAGTCAGGGCAATCCGGGCCAGTTCTTTCCAACCATACAGGGCAAGAATATCGACCCTCTCATGCTGGCTCAGTTGGAACTCATCGTGACGAATCTGGAAAAGAATAGCCTACCAGCTATCTTGTCCAGCCTTGATGAGCGCATGCTCGGCGAGGCCGAATCCACCGAGCAATGGATCTACCAGTTCCCCGATCCCCTGGTTGACAGATTAGCTACGCTACAAGACACTGAGATCAGCCGCTATGGAGCGCAGTGGGGAGCGACCAAGGAATGGCAAAGCAAGAAAGGCCTGCCCCCTACCGAGGCGGCCACACAATTTCTCCAACTGCTCTGCCAGCTCGCCGTCCGCGCCCACGCCGAGACAAAAAACATGTATATGTGGATCAGCCTCTGATATGCGCATTGACATTACACACATACACTCAACCACATCCATTCCGCTCATTGATTTCGCCACTGCTTACGGCACTGGGCGTATTAGCCATCTCCAAATAAATTTCTTGTGTTATGATAAAGCTAATCAATATGCAAGAAAGCGAACTACAAAAAGACTTATGCTAACCTATGATACTTTGCTCTTCGATCTCGATGGCACGCTGACCGATCCCAAGCCAGGCATTACGAAGTCCGTGCAATACGCCCTGGCACACTTTAACATAGATGTTCCTGATCTTGATATACTCGCCCCCTTTATTGGCCCGCCCCTGGCCGAGTCTTTCCACCATTACTATGGCTTTACGTCGGAGCAGGCCCAACAGGCCATTGCTTACTACCGCGAGTATTTCGCTGAAACTGGACTATACGAAAACTCGGTCTACCCCGGCATTCATGCTCTGCTCGCCGATCTGCGTGTCAGCCATAAGCGCTTGCTGGTCGCGACCTCCAAGCCTACGGTTTTCGCCGAGCGCATTCTGGCCCATTTCGATCTAGCACACTATTTTGAGCTTATCGCAGGCAGCGAACTGGATGGCACGCGCATTGCCAAGGCCGAGGTCATTGCTTACGCTCTAGCATCGCTTCCAGCTCCAGCTTACCAGAATGCGATCATGATTGGTGACCGCAAACACGACATCATCGGCGCCCAGAAAAATGGCCTTCCCTCCATCGCCGTCACCTATGGCTATGGCTCCTACGAGGAACTCCAGGACCAGCAACCTACACACCTGGTAGACAGCGTAAGCAACCTTGCCACATTGCTTGGGCACGAAATGAAAGCGGAGAGTTCCTCCGTTTAGCCGCCATTCCACATTTGATAAGAGATGCCAGCCAGGTTATAAATTTGGCTGGCACTATACTATTTCGCTCCCAATCCACCGCACACCTATAGTATTTAAAATTTTTCCCTCTTTTCTGCTTGCGCCTCCGGACAGAAGGTGTTATAGTATTTAACATTCTCTTAACAATCCATTAATATTCTCTTAACATTAAAGGTTTGATTTTCACGCCCAAGCTGCCGGTTGCCGGGTTATACACAAAGTCGGAATCTCTCGATTGAGAGCTACCAGCGAGAAAGGAAACCCACTAGCAGAAGAGGTAGAGGCATTTCCCGACAAGGATGAGAGGAGGCCCCTTTATGCATTTGCCAACATCGCCCACCACAGTGGTGAGTTTTCTAATTGCAGGCGTCCTGCTGCTCCTCTATGGAGTACAGCAAATTTCTGATATCTTTCAGAAGACAATGAGCGCCCGTTTGCGTAGCGCCCTGGCGACATTGTCACGTCGCCCCTGGATGGCGCTACTGCTCGGACTGATCACCACTGCGATTACACAGAGTTCTAGCGCCACATCCAGCCTGCTTGTTGGTCTCGTCAATACGCAATTTATTACCCTGACGACGGCTTTTTTTATGTTGCTGGGAGCCAACATTGGCTCTACCCTGGTTGTCCAGTTGCTAGCCTTACATATTACGGATCACGCCCTGGAAATCCTGGGCCTGGGCACCGCCATAGCATTCTTCACCCGCCGTTCTAAGCTACATCCGCTTGGGAAGGCTTTTTTTGCCTTTGGCTTGATCACGGTTGGATTAGCGGCACTCGAAGCTGGGAGCCGTCCCGTCGCGGCCAGTCCTCTCACGGCAGATGTGCTACAAGCTATGGTCAACGCTCCTATTGTTCTGGCTCTTATTGGCGCCATCCTCTCAATCGCCTTTACCTCAAGCGCAGCCTCTATCGGCCTGGTCATCGTTCTGGCAGGCAATGGAGCGCTACCGCCTATCGCAGCCCTGGCAATCATGCTGGGTACAAACGTTGGCAATACCTTTACAGCACTTTTATCTGCCCTGAGTGGCTCATCACGCGTCGGGCGTCGCCTGGCCTACCTGCATACCGGGACCAAACTCATAGGTGTGACCGTGGCGTTCCTCCTGCTTCAGCCGCTAGCTCAGTTACTCTCCCATCTGGGGAATGGTGGGACGCAGGTCGCAATCGCGCATATGGGGCTGAATATCGCCCTGGCACTGGTCTTCGCTCCCCTGGCAACACCACTGGTACGCCTGGTAACGGCCCTGGTACCCGATCAGGAGAGTCAGAGCGTAGATGGACCACGCCATCTTGATCCAGAAGCCCTGGCAACACCAGCCGTTGCCCTCGGCCAGGCTATGCGCGAGATTGTGCGCATGACTGACCTGGTCACAGTTATGCTTAAACGTGGTATTCTGGCCTTTGATGAAGAAAGTGATAACGTTCCCAGGCATATCGACCAGCTTGATGACCAGCTCGATGATTTAGAAGAAGCTGTGAAAAGCTACCTGACCCGGCTTGATGAAGAACAGATGACAGAGCAACAGTCGCGGCGTGAACTAGCTCTACTATATATTGTAACAGATCTAGAGGCGATTGGCGATATTATTGATAAACAGATCGTCCGGCTCGCACAACGCAAACAGCATGAACAGGTCGTCTTCTCAGAGGAGGGCTGGCAGGATCTTATTACCTATTATCAGGAAGTGCAGCTCGCGGTACAGCAGGTGCTGGCAGCGCTGGCGTCGCAAGATCCAACCCTTGCCACGGAATGCCTCACTCGCAAAGCAATTCTCGCCCAAACCAAGCGCACACTCCACCTGCGTCATGTACGCCGCCTGCAACAGAGGGTCGCGCCTAGCCTCTCTTCCAGCGCCATTCACCTCGACCTGCTCAACGCCATGAGCCGCGTGCTATCCCACGCCTTTAATATCGCGACCATCGTTCAAGGCGAGATGTAGAGCAGCATCCCAGATCCTCACTTTTATTTCGCGCCACATAGCCGGAGAATGCTTATTGCACTCTCCGACTTTCTCATCTTGAATAGAGCACAGCATAGATATATGCCATAATACAGTGTGAGTTCGGTGAAGATAGAGCATTAGCGTGCTCCGACAAACCACTATTGCAGAATGCGATGGTGCATCTCTTCAGGGAGGGCGAGATGAAATTAACTCAGCATCCCGAGTATCAGCGGGTCTATATAGCCAATGAGGAAGCCTTTCACCGCTGTCAAAATGCCATGGCGCAATGGCAAGAACGAAATGATGCTATTTCAGTGCCAGCCTATGGGCTTACCTGGACCTACGAATCAGCACGGGAGTTTGTGCGCGAGCTCTCCGCCTTATTTCAAGAGTATAACCATATCCTCTGGAACGGCTTCCATTACTGCCGTCAGTGCGGTGGGCAATGCTGCGTCGCGGATGCCTCGAACGTCCAGCCTTTTGATCTAATCGCGATAACGCTCCTCGACCAGTCTGCACCTGTGCTTGCAGAAAACATTAGTGCCAGCCAGCGCCAATGCATCTATCTCGTCAACCGGCGATGTTCCTGGCCCGCTGAGTGGCGAACCATCAAATGCTGGTCCTTTTACTGCCTGGGTCCTGGTCCCTGGCGGCCCGGAGCCTCGATCAGCGAGTTACGCGGCGAGATTACACGTGAACTCCAACAACTCGTCCGCACGCGCCTCCCTTTGCCTCTTCAGCATTACGAAAACATTCAGGGATTTGCGCTGGCGGACGCCCTCGACGATCCTATCGTCTTCTCTGAGGCCATCCACAATGCCCTCTTTGAGATTTTTGTTGATCCTCTCAACGAAGTATATCCCATCATTGATCTCCAATTGGGAAATAACAGTAGTAACACTCCTCCTGAACCGAGAGGCACACTCACAACAAGCCTGTTACTAGATGACCAGGTTGCCACCTTCATCGCAGAGGCGGTCGAGGAAGCCTGCGAGACACCTCCGGTGGTGCCGGCAGAGCTTACCATCTCAGTTGAGCAACTCTTGCAAGACCTGGAGGCCCTGCAATGGATCATCGAGGGCCATCCCTCCCATGAATCCCAACTGCTCCATGAGCTGTACCTCCACTACGCCAACGCGCCAGCTCCCGCGCCTGGCGATCCCCCCAGCATCTGGTATCGCATGTGTGACTATTTGAGCAAGCTGTAAGTAAAAGTGCGCGCGATGGCGTAGCGCCCATCGAGCGGCCAACTCAGATGGCGTACGAGAAACGAGAGGTCGAAGCTGGTACATTTTTGCGCATAAGAAGATAAATTGGTCTACTGACACCCAATATTGCCCAAAAATAATTCCTGAATGGCATATACATGGAGGCAAGGTGTCAGCGCGCAAACTCATGCCGAAACGTTTGGCGCTCGCTTATCGTGCAGCCTGCGTGAGTAACTCTCACCTGGCTGCTACTCAACGATAGAAAGCCATGAACAACAACACGGAAAGGATAGAACAAGATGCAAGAGCCGCAAAGCACCTCTACACAAAACGATGTATACAATGTAGTTAGCGTGCTATACCACTCCTTACGGGAAGCACAGACCTGTGAGTGCTACAAGCAAGACGCCCAGAGCCAGGGGCAGCAAGAGATTGCTCAATTCTTTAATGATGAGCAGCAGGCTGCCAATAGACACGCCGAACAGGCCAAAAATTTGCTCAGCCAGATAAGAGGTGATCGCTAGCTCGAATTTAGGGTAAGAGATGACGGCGTGGGTGGCGGGTACGTACCCGCCACCCACGCCCTTATCATTTCTCATCAAATCTTTGAAAATCTGCTTATTCGGCAACCACCAGAGACATTACACTACGATCAGTGCTAAACTGCCATGCCAATGTGCCGTCGGCCTTGTAGCCATACACCCTGGTTCCCAATGGCTGCTTGGAATCGAAGGCGTTGCAATCGGCGACGTAAACCAGGCCATTAGCCGCGACTGGATTGAGCGCGAGACCCAGGGTGATCGGCTTCTGCCATTTGATCGTCCCGGTGCTGGCATCCAAAGCGGTCGTCGTATGCCCATTACCATCCGTGCCTCCATAGGTTGGCGCGTAGACGACACCATTGACGACCACAGGCGCACTCTCTACCGCGCCAGCCACGGAGGTCTCCCAGTTTCTCTGCCCATTCTGGAGATTGTAGGAGTAGACCGTCCCCAGGAATACATTCAAACCGCTTGAGCTATGCCGCAGGATACCCAGGTACACAGCCTTCTTATCCAGAGCGATATCAAAGACCTGACCAGGGATGTCTTGAGTATGCCATAGCTGCTTGCCACTCAGCGTATCGTATGCCTCGATGTCTGAATGGCTGCCACCCACCTCGCTCGTGTAGTCAAAGGAGGCATAGACAACGCCATTCACGACATATGGGCGCGTCACATAGAACTGCTCATGTGATACTTCCTGCTTCCAAACGACGGTACCATCCGTTGCTTTGGTAACATACAGACCGTGATCGGTGCCCAGGTAGAGTTTGCCCGCGTTCCATGTCATAGAAGTAATAGCCATCTGGAAAGAGTAGCTGCGCTTCTCAACGCCTGTGCTCGCGCTAAAAACGTGGATATCGGTTTTAGGAGAGGCTTTATCAGCATAGGCAACCGTATCGACGTAGAGCAGGCCATCGCCGACCGCCATATCTGTTACTCTCCCCTGGTCTATACTCTTGTTCCAGAAGATCGAGCCATCCTGGGCATTGAGCGCAATGACGCCCTGTTGCCCATCTGTACTAATGCTCAGAGAATTACCAACCAGCGCGAAGAGGGTATTTCCGCTCAGTATGATACGATTGATGCCGATACCGACCATATCCCGCGAAGGCTTTTTAAATGTTACAGTATAACTCCAGATCGCCTTTCCCGTCTTAGGGTCGAGTTTGGTCACACCGCCATCACCGCCAATATACACGCCAAAAGGCGTTTTCACCTGGAGGTTGGGCACATTCGTAATGTGTGCATTCCCTGAAGAGGCTGGGCCATTGTGTTGCCCGCGGGCAACATTCAGAAGGGCGACCAGGCTCCCCACCAAAAGCGCCGCGAAGAGCACCGCAGCGATCAGGCCAAAGCGGCGCATAAACGTCGAAGATGATTTGGCTTTATCTCGTTGAGTATGCTGTCCTTGCATATATCGAAACCTTTCAGATTCTAATGGTTTGTTGTTGTGAGAAATTCTCTTTGTCCAGGGATTTTTCCTAAAGCCTGTGTCTGTACCCAGGTCCAGGCGCTCCCACACTCGTTCCAGCGAGCGCAGATCGCTCCTGTAGAGGCTTTGTAGATCATGTACAGTGCGCGTCTCTTCATTGGGATGGCTCCCAGTTTGCAGTAACGCATCGATCTGCTCATCTACAATCCCCGGGTTAAAGTACTCTTTATCGTCCATCATGTGTCTCCTCACCATCCATGTTGTAGATTCCCCGCAAACTGTTGAGCGCGCGGGAGAGCATGACACGCACCGCCGCCTCGCTCTTATTGACCAATGTTGCGATTTCAGGGCTACGCAGGCCGTGGGCGAAGCGTAAGCGCACCACTTCCTGCTGCACCTCTGAAAGCGAGAGCAAACGCTCGCGTACCTGGGCATGCGCCTCATTGCGTAAAGCGATAAACTCTGGCGCATCCATCTCATCCTCCAGCAGATCCTCTACCACATCCTCCAGATTCGTGTGAGTGCGATGTTTGGCGCGCCGATGATAATCCATCACCTTGTTGTGCGCCACACTCCAGAGCCAGCCTTTTCGCTTATATTCATTCAACTGACCAAGCACTTTGCTCTCTAGCGCGACTGTAAACACCTCTAATAAGATATCTTCCGCATCCTCCTGAGAAAGTACTTGCCGACGTATATACATCATTATGGCCGGCGCATAACGTGTATATAATTCGGCCACCAGGGTCTTATGGTCCGGGTTTGTTTGCTGCTTAAACAACTGCATCCATGTCCTCAGCAATTTTTCTAGTTTTGAGATCTCATTTGTTCCGTCGCATGAGCAATGAAAAGTGTTACGCCAAAAATAAAAAGAGGCCACATACACTGTTATTACCGTTATGGCATGTGACCTCTCAAAGAAGGAAGTGTTTTCAGGCTACCGCGCCTCCAGGTACCACTTCAAGCGTTGAAGAATGCGTTCGTTCTCCTTACGAATGGCGCGTACAAGAACCGGCTGCAAAAGGGTCACCAGACCCTTAGTACGCAACTTTAGCTCCCTGACAACCTGAGTACCGCCCTCCTTTGGCTGAAGCGTATAGCGTACATGTATATCGAGCACACCCGTGCGCGCCGCCTGATGAAAAGCAATACGTGAATGTGGCTCAAGCGCTGTGACCTCGCCCTGCATCTCCGAAGAGGGACCCTTATCCACATAGGCCGTGCCTACCTGTACCGGGCCATCAGTCGTAATAGTAGTCTCCCTAAACAGGTTCGACGCCGGTAGCCAGGACTTATAGCCGCGCAGGTCGGCAAGCACCTTGTACACTGTCTCCGGTGGGCGTTGAATGAATATGGTGAAGCGCAATTTAGCCATAATTTTTTTGTTACTCCTTCATTCTTTTCCCTTACATTATCATGCCAAAGAGAAAGTCTTGTAAAGTTCACTAATCTGCTTACTATGTAAGCTTTCGCGCCTTTGGCACCCATAGGTTTAAAAGTATATAGGTAGAGGCGTACTACTGGCTGGCGATCGCCAGCCAGTAGTACGCCTCTCCATACGCCTTATGTAAGACGATATTATTGTTGATCAATTGCTTACCAGCAAAAGACGAAAAGGCAAGAGAGCGCTGCCCTGTGGTCAGTGCAAGCCCCCTCTTGTCCATAAGAAGCAGCTAGTTTTTATCCTGCTGCCATTGTCGACTGATAGGCAGGATGTGCCAATCGGTCTCGAAGATACGCTCATGTAACTCCATCTCGACGATAGCGGCCAGGATAGTGCGTTGGCGCTCAGCGTCCTCAGCGTTGAGAATCTGTAAGGGCCAGTTGCCGCCACTAGAGCCAGAGAGATGTGGATGCAGAAAGCCGCGCCCATAGTGCGCCTTGATGATTATAGGTCGCAGTGGAGCGCGAGGGCCACGCATGACCTGGGCCGTCCGCTGTTTCGGCCAGGTCAGCTCAAAGCGTGTCTCCAGGCCACCCTGACCATCATTCTTTGGTCCAATAACACGCACCTGGCCTGTACCATCTAGAAATAGACAGTTGGCCTCCTCCAGGATCGACTGTACCACTGGAGTTAATAGCTCGACGGCCTTACGATAGATCTCTTCTTTCTCCGCACGACTTACCTGGCCTTCATAGGTTCCGGTACTGAGGTCGCGCAGGTGGCGCAGCAGGTCCTCTCGCCGTACGACCTCACTCATACTAACACCTCCTGAATGCAAACTTATCTGCGCGCAACTCCCTGATCCTGTTCGCGTGGCAACTGGAACCAGGTCTCGTTGCACACATTGAGTTCCTCTTCATCCAGTATCAGCTCGACGCCTTTTAGGCTATCGGTGAGTTGCTCAGGCCTGCTTGCCCCCAGTATGGCGCTGGTAATTCCAGGCTGCTGAAGCACCCAGGCCAGGGCAACATGGGTAAGGCTCTTATTACGTGGCGTGAAGAAATCATGGAGTTGTTCGACAGCCTCGAACATAGCCTCCTTCCAATAGCGACGCTGATAGAGCTGACCACTACCTCTAAGACTGAAGCGTGTCCCTTGCTGCACCTCTGGGGTTTGCCGGTAACGACCCGTCAGGACACCAGCGGCGAGGGGATTGTAAACGATGACGCCCAGGCCATGCGCGCGACAGAGAGGCAGAATCTCGTCTTCAATCATGCGAAACAGCATGTTATAACGCGGCTGATCGCTCACAAAGCTGGACAAACCATGCATTTTGCTGGTCCAGAGCGCATCTGCCAATTGCCAGGCAGGGAAATTTGAACAGCCAATATAGCGTACCTTACCCTCACGTACAAGCTGATCCAGGGCGCTCAGCGTCTCCTCTATGGGCGTCTGGGGATCGGGCCAATGCACCTGGTAGAGATCGAGATAGTCAGTTTGCAGACGATGCAGGCTGGCCTCGAAGGCTGCCAGGATATGCTTACGGCTCAGGCCCGACTGATTTGGCCCCTCGCCCATCGGGCCGCCGCACTTCGTCGCCAACACAATACGCTCGCGCGCCTTACGTACCCGCAGCCAGTTTCCCACAATCTCCTCGGTACGTCCCTGCAAGCCGGCCTCGGTATCAGGATAAATATTGGCTGTATCAAAGAAGTTGACGCCCGCCCTCTCCGCAATATCCATCATCTGAAAGGCCACCTCCTGGTTCGCCTGGTGGCCAAAGGTCATTGTCCCTAGCGCGACCTCGCTCACCTGCAAACCAGTATTACCCAGCCGTTTGAGCTTCATACATGCCCTCCTGCACAAAGTTGAAATAGATGGTGCTCCTTACACGTTACCACACAAACCATTACACAGGAATACAGTTGGCGGGCTAGAAGCAAAAATAAAGAGCGTGAGAGAACGCCATATTGGTCAAAAGCGCTCTCCCACGCTCTTAAACTTCATTTACTCAGCGATTGCAATCTCTTCTTGTGGTGAGGATGGTTTCTCGTCGAGACGGATGTGGTGCAGGTTGATCAGGGCGTAGAGGCCGCCCAGGATGATAAGAATGGCTGAGACGCTGAAGATGGTATCGATGGTGCCAAAGGTGACGCCAAATGCAGTTGCATGGAAACCCAGGAGCAGGTTACTGGCCAGAAAACCCGCCAGAACGGTTGAGAGCAGCGAGGCCAGGGTCAGAGACGGAGTAAGCACGGCAACGACCCGGCCCAGCAGTTCTCTCGGCGCGGCATGCAATAAGAGAGGAAACATGGCGGCATTCAAAGCGGCAATTGGAATGCCAACAAAGCTAATCACAATGAACGCGGGTACGAAGCTATTCATGCGCGAGTACAACAACATTAGCAAACCAGCCAAGACCAGGCAACCCCAATAGGTACGCACAACGCCCAGGCGCTGAGTGAAGAAGGCAGAGAGCAGCGCGCCCAGAATTGAACCCACACCAAGGCCCATGCCAATAACTCCATATAGGTTGGGATCGGTATGGAGATTTTGCGTGACAAAGAAGACATCGAGGGCATTCAAGGCTCCTGTACCAAGGGTAACAATGATGATGCTGATACTAAATTTCACGTGGAAGACTATCAAAAATAAATTTTCTCTCCATAAGGCTTTGGCTGGTTCTTACTATTTCCAGGTTATGCGCAAGACACAATCAGCCTGCTTACTTAGGTTGGCTCATGCAAAAAGAGCATTGAAACCGATCATTGAAGATATAGCGAATCCTTGACAATCACTGAGAATCATGGTACACTTTTCCTATGAAACTCAGTGATTACGCAAAACAACAAGGGGTCCGCTATGAGACGGCCTGGCGCTGGTTCCGAGACGGCAAGATTCAGGGTCGACGCGTGGGAGCGCACACTATCCTGATCGATGAACCTGCAAGATCCGCCAGCCCGGTGAAAGCTGTGACGGTGGTGTACACCCGCGTCTCCTCAGCCGAGAACAAGGCGAACCTGGACAGTCAGGCGGAGCGGCTCGTGGCGTACTGTGCGGCTCGTGGCTATCAGGTGAGCAAGGTGGTCAAAGAAATTGGTTCGGGGGTCAACGACAATCGGCCCAAGTTTCTGGCGCTCCTGGCTGATCCCAACGTCGGGCGGATTGTCATTGAACACAAAGACCGGGGGACGCGCTTTGGCTTTCGCTATATTGAGACGCTCCTCACCGCTTGCGGGCGGGAAATCGAGGTGGTCAATCAGGCCGAAAATGAGACCGAAGATCTGCTCACCGACCTGACGAGCATCATTTATAGCTTCTGTGCCAGACGCTATGGGCAGCGTCGAGCGAAACGAAAGACCGAGCGCATTGTCCAGGAATTGGAGGCGCAAGATGCACCTGGTTGAAAAGCATGTGATTGCGCAGACCGATCCGCGCTTTGCCTGCGTGGATGCAGCCTGTTTTGCCTCCAAGAATCTCTACAATGCCGCCCTCTATGAGTTGCGTCAAACGTTCTTTTTGACCAACACCAGCCTCTCCTATCCTGCGCTGGATAAGCGGATGCAAGAGCACGAAGCATACCGGGCGTTGCCTGCCAAAGTCGCGCAACAGGTGCTCAAGCAGGTCAGCACCGCCTGGTCGAGTTTCTGGGCGGCGCTTCTGGTGTATCGAGAGATCCCGGCAAAGTTCGTGGGGCGTCCTCAACTCCCAAAGTACTTGCCCAAGGCGAAGGGGCGTAACCTGCTCGTCTATACCATGCAAGCGGTGAGCCGAGGCAAACGGACCCTGGATCGGGGGATCATCCAGCCCTCGCAACTGGGCATCCAGGTGAAAACCCGGCAAGACCCCAAAGCCATCGCGCAGGTGCGCATGGTTCCCAAAGTGGGCTATGTCGTGGTCGCGCGTCATCTCTGAACACGAACCCACCGTCACGGCGGTTGATCCTGATCTGCTCGCCGGACTCGATCCGGGTATGGATAATCTGGCCACGCTAACTTCAAACAAACCAGGCTTTGTACCGGTGATTGTTAACGGGCGCGGCATCAAGTCCTGTAACCAGTATTATAACAAACAACGAGCAGTGCTCCAGAAATCCCTCGGACATCTTGGCCGAAGTCGGCGCGTGGAACAGTTGACGACTCGACGCAACCGGCGGATCGAGCACGACCTGCATACGGCCAGCCGCTTCCTGATTGATCTTTTGGTCGCCGAGGGGATCGGGACGTTGATCATCGGCAAGAATCCGTTGCAAAAACAAGCGATCCGCTTAGGGAAGCGCACCAATCAGCACTTTGTGCAGATCCCGCATGCGCGCTTCATTCAGATGCTGCAGTATAAAGCGGAATTGGTCGGCGTTCGCGTGATCCTCACCGAAGAGTCGTACACGAGCAAAGCCAGCTTGCTTGATCTCGACCCCCTGCCCGTGTATCGCAAAGGCGAGCAGGTGGCCTACCAGTTTAGCGGCAAGCGCATCGAGCGGGGACTGTATCGAGCAGCCGATGGGCGAGTCATCCATGCTGATGTCAATGGCGCAGGGAATATTATCCGCAAAGTAGCTCCTGGAGCTTTCGAGCGCAAGGGAGTAGAGGATGGGGAGTGCAGGGTCCATCTGCCGGTAGTCCATCCGGTGAGGAAGTCATTCCCTCACAAACCCGCTCGCGAGAAAATCCTGGCTCCTGTCAGGATTCGCTAGTCGCGACGGAACTATAACTGGCCTTCAATATAAAAACAATCCAGTAGACTGAGGACTTGTAGAGATGGCTTCTAGAGGCACCCTATGCGCTTTTTCCATTTTAACGTCCACTGGTGAATAAGAGAGAGTTCCTTCTGTGTGAGCTTTGTTGCCAGGTCTCTCTCCATCACAACACTAGCCCAGGCGTAAAAGAGATTCATGTCTCCTAAGGCTCCTCTCTTTTGTTCATAGCCCCTACGCCAGCCAGCTTCAAAGATCCTCAGCACGAGCAATTCTAAAATAGATCGTCTTCCAAGACTAGCATAACGAAGGATAGAGACTGTGCGGGCCGCATCAGCGCGAGGGTCGCCAGAGAGAGCATTCCTCCAATCAAGCACTGCAGTTATCTTGTTTCCGTCAGTCAGCACATTGAGAGGGTGATAATCCAGGTGAAGCAGCGTAAGAGCTTGCTGCTTCGCTCGGTGCAGGCACTCTTGCAGTGGCTTCTCGTCCGGGCCAGACCATTTGATCCACGCCTCGGGTTGCTGGCAGAGCACTTCAGGTGCAGCAAGGGTATGAATAGTGGCCTGCATCTGACCAAACAGCAACCCCTGAGACCAGGCTCGCCAGGGATGCGCAAGCAGTTCCTCAGCAATAGGCCTTCCTGGGAGCCAGGATAAAAGAAGTGCAGGATAATCGTGCCATTTCCCCATTGCATGAACCTGCGGCACAGGCAAACTTGCCGCCAGTGCGGCCTGCATTACCACTTGCTCGCGTTGGCAGTCATCATCCTCTCCCTTCTGGAAAACACGTAAGGCGTAGACCGTTCCAGCTTTTTCAACACGCCAGATAGCAGTATCTGTTCCTCCATGCACAGGGGCTACGGCAGTAACATCAAGCAAACCAAGTGTTTCAAGAATAGCATGTGGATCAAGGTGTTCATGTGACATACCCCGTTATTGCTCCTCAAATATCTTTGTTGGACATCTTTATCTCAACGGTTATTTTACCTCTTGCTTGCTGCATGTGAAAAGAGCATTTTAGAAGAGGCCTGGGGTTGCTATTGGAGCAAGTGGCTATATCCATGATGAGAGCGACGATCATTATCATGTGTCGCCATCAAGCTTCACGCGATTTTATTCGCTGCAACTCGCCTTTGTTGCCCTTCATGAGCGCAAACGAGGAAAGAGGAGCAGGGCATTCTCGCGCTCGACCAGGTGGATCTCCTGGCGGTCGAAGCCATCGTAGTTGCGCAGTTCTTTGATGTCGCGGGCGATGGCGTCGACTGGAACGAAGGGATAGTCACTGCCATAGAGAATGTGAGAGGGGTCGGCCAGGGCCTGGAGCGAGGGGAGCGAGTAGGGCGAGATTGACATGGCGACATCATAATAGAAACGCTTGAGCAGGGCTAGCATATGCTCGGGAGTACGATCACTGAGCTTGGCAAGCATTGCACCAGTCATCAGGCGCTTGGCCAGAAAGGGGACTGTACCTCCTGCGTGGGAGAGAATCAGGCGCAGCATGGGATAGCGCTCCATGGTGCCGCTGTATAATAGATTCGCGACCGCGCGCGTGGTATCGAAGGGGAATTCGTAGAGTGGCGCAGGAAGCCCGAAATGCGGCTGATCCTTGGATGGAGGAGTGGAGGGATGGATAAAGACTGGGATTCGTCTGCGGTTCAGCTCGGCGAAGAGTGGGTCAAAGATTGGAGAGCCAAGATAGGTTCCGCGATAGTTGGTGAGCAAGCCAATACCATCTAGCTTGAGCGTATCGAGCGCGTACTCTATCTCTTTGAGCGCTGCATCAGTGTCGGGCAAGGGAAGAATGGCGAAGGCGCCCAGGCGTGTGTGATGGCTCTGCACTAGCTCAGCCAGGAATGTATTGGCGCGGTGCGCCAGGGCCTGAGCTTTGACCTTCTCCCCAAAGTAGATGCCTGGCTCCGAGATCGAGACAATGGCAGCTGCAATGCCCTGCTGGTCCAGCATGGTGATCATGTCGTCGATATTCCAGTTGGGGAAGGACACACCCGGCACCGCCTCAGTAATACCCTCCTGGCGCAAAACCTCGACATAAAAGGGCGGAATAACATGATGATGCACATCTATACGATAGGGTATAAGCTCTGTGCTGCTCATAAGGCGCCACTCCTCAAGGCCCTTCTCCACACACTACGGGCCACGCTGAAAATGCTTATGCTGCCAATAATAGATTGACCAGCTTACACAAATAAACTGTACGCTTGAGTTGGTCTCTCTGACAGCATACTCTTCTCAGCCAAGAAGGAGATGAATACCAGATATTGACAAAGTGTGCAAAAGTGAGCTAAAATCATTACATGTACTCAGTTGCACAGTTTGCCAAGCAAATAGGTGTCAGTGTAAAAACCTTGCAGCGCTGGGATCGGGAAGGCCGCCTCAAAGCGAAACGAACCATTTCCGGGCGTCGCTACTATGATGAGGCCGATCTGGCTACGGCGCTTAACCTTCCTCAACGGCCAGCCATACGCCGAACGGTGGCCTATTGCCGGGTGTCAAGCCCCGCTCAACGACCGGATTTACACAACCAACGGGCCGCCTTAGAAAGCTACGCAGCCTCCAAGTCACTGGTGGTGGATGAGTGGATCATGGAAATCGGGGGCGGCCTCAATTTTGAGCGCAAGCGGTTTCTTCGGCTCGTCGATGCCATTATCGAAGGGCAGGTTTCGCGCCTGCTCATTGCCCATGAGGATCGGCTGGCTCGCTGTGGCTTTGCCCTGATCAAGCATCTGTGCGAGACTCATCACACGGAATTGGTTGTGATGAACACGGAGACACTTTCGCCCGAACAAGAGGTCGTGCAGGACTTGATGAGTATTGTCCACGATTTTAGTTCACGCTTGTACGGTCTCAGGAATTACCGCAAAGCCTTAGAGAAAGCGCTCAAGGATGAAAACCGCGCACAAAATACGGATCAACCCGACGCCTGAACAGGTGGAGTATCTCAAACGTGCCTGTGGTACGAGAAGGTTCATGTACAACTGGGGGAGAGAACAGTGGGAGAAACAGTATCAAGCGTACAAAGTGGAACGAGAAACGGTCCCCGAGGCCGAGCGCACGCTCACGTCCCCCAACGCGATGTCCCTGAAAAAGCAGTTCAACAAGATCCGGGAGCAGGAGTATCCGTGGACCTACGACGTGACGAAATGTGTGGTGGAAGGAGCTTTTGATGACCTGAAGAAAGCCTACGATAACTTCTTCGCAGGCCGAGCCGAGTATCCCAGGTACAAGAAAAAAGGAAAATCGCACGAATCCTTTTACCTTTCCAATGACAAATTCACCCTCGGCAGTCATTGGATGTCAATCCCAGGACTTGGCCGCTTCCTTCTGGATCAGCGCAAGATCGGGAAAGGACGAGGGAAACTGCTTCGCAAACTTGGGACCGTCAATCTCGCCGAAAAGCTGCGCTTTGTGGAGGAGGGAAAAGCGCCACAGCCGACGAAGAAGCGCAACCAGCGCAAGCAGGTCATCTGTGAGTCGGCCAAAATGTTGGGGGCAACGGTCTCCTGTGAAGCAGGTCATTGGTATGTGAGTATTCAGGTCGAGATCAAGAAACAGCGCTCTCCCACTCCCACGGCTGTCGTGGGGGTGGATGTAGGCATCAAGCAGGCTGCTGTGGTTTCCGATGGGCGACGACTTGAGAACCAAAAGCCGCTCGAACACCATCTGGGGAAGCTCGGCAAGCTGCAACGAACCCTTGCACGGAAGCAGAAAACGAAAGACCCGGAGACGGGCCGAACCGTTTTCGGCAAAAATTATGAGAAACAACGGGTGAAGGTGGCCCGCGAGCACCAGAAGATCGCCAATATTCGCCGGGATGTCCAGCACAAGTTTACCAGCGAACTGGCACGGACCGCTGGAGTGATCGGCATCGAAGACCTCCATCTGTTGGGGATGATGGCCAATCGCAAACTGGCGAGAGCTGTGGCTGATGCGGCGATGGGACAACTCTTGCAGTTCCTCAAGACCAAGGTCGCCACCGCAGGAGGAGACGTGTTCATTGCCTCGCGCTGGTTTCCTTCCACCAAACGGTGTTCGTGTTGTGGGCATGTCAAAAAGCGCATGCCACTCAAACATCGTACCTATCAATGCCTGATTTGTAAACGCATCCTGGACCGCGACCTGAATGCCGCGTTGAATCTCGCGTGGTTCGCCACCGACATGCTTCGCCAGCTTCACGCCTAAAGCTGGCCGTCCTGGGTAGTGGCTACGACCGATGACGTAAAAGCGCCTGTGGAGTCAATGTGAGACCGAAACGGGAGGGCTGATCCAAAGGTTCCCGTGCGCTGGCAACTGACGATGAAGCAGGAACAACTGACCGCTTAAGGGTGGGTTCGCTCACCTTTGAGTATGAGAAAGGTAGCAGAATGACTGCAAGTATAACATAGAATATTGCAAATTTCTGTTATAGAGCGTACAGCGGTGCGTTCGGCTTCGTGGTAGAATGCGCATGCTGGAATATTTTCGTGCTCTAGAGAGGGAGAATGCTGATGCCTGCGATCTATCATGCATGTCCAGTGGAGATGCAGGAGAACATGTTATATCCGCTGAATGGGCTTAAAGCGCTTTATCCAGAGCTTTATCAGCGCGAGATCGCTAAGTACCGGGATCATCCCAGTCGCTATGATTTGCCGCAACTCTTTGTGCCTAAGCTGAATTGTCGCTGGAGCGATGTGGTTTTCTGCTCACCGATCCATCCCTATCTTATCTATAAGGAGCTCCAGGCCCGAGGATTCACGCTCTCGCCGGACAAGACCTTCTTCCAAATACCTATTGAGGCCATTCGCGGTCTGCCTACCGCCATATATTATGATTCAAATGCTCATGGAGTTGCTGAGGCGCTACCCGAGGAGGCGGTAGCATGGCTCAAGCCTGAGAGCTACCAGGAACTAGAGCGGGTTCCGGAGGAGACGCTGGCGTGGTACGACCATTTGAAAAGCGTGGGGAGAAATGGGGCATACTTTGTGGGTGTGCCACATGTTCTGGTAAAGGGAGCTATTTCGATAAAAGAAGCAAGGATTGTGCGTTGGAGCGAGAAGATTTAAGGAGAAGAAGATATGACCAGTACGAAGCAAGGCTACTCGGGCTTCGCTGATGTGAATGGCATACGTATTTATTATGAGGTTGCGGGCAAGGTACAGTTTTAGAATGGCAACAAAAAAAGGGTTCGCAGCATCATTCTTCCACTGCGAACCCTTTTTCGTTCTGATGTCACCTGCCAAAGAAGTATTCCCTCAATTTTGCTGAGCCACGCTGGCCTGCTCCTGCTCCCCGTGCCGCTCGCCCTCTTGCTCGTGCTCAGGTCCGATCACAGACCGATCACTCACACCACAAGGACTCACCACACATGCGAAGAAACACTTGGGAAACAAGCCGTACGATCATTAGTACTGCTCCGCTCCACCTGTTACCAGGCGTCCACGCGCAGCCTATCCACCAGGTCTTCTTCCTGGGATCTTGACTCTTCCAAGAGAGTGGGAAAAGTTATCTTCGGGTCGGCTTCGCGCTTAGATGCTTTCAGCGCTTATCCCTTCTTGACGTAGCTACCCAGCTCTGGAGGAGGCCCCCCAACTGGCGCACTAGCGGTCAAGCCATCTCGGTCCTCTCGTACTGAAGATGACTCCCCTCACTTTTCCGACGCCCACGACGGATAGAGACCGAACTGTCTCGCGACGTTCTGAACCCAGCTCGCGTGCCGCTTTCATGGGCGAACAGCCCAACCCTTGGGACCTACTCCAGCCCCAGGATGCGACGAGCCGACATCGAGGTGCCAAACCTTGCCGTCGATGTGAACTCTTGGGCAAGATAAGCCTGTTATCCCCGGGGTAGCTTTTATCCGTTGAGCCACACTCCTTCCACACGGGAATGTGGGATCACTAAGCCCGACTTTCGTCCCTGCTCGGCTTGTCTGCCTTACAGTCAAGCTCCCTTGTGCCTTTACACTCTACAGAGGGTGATGTCCATCCACCCTGAGGGAACCTTTGGGCGCCTCCGTTACTCTTTGGGAGGCGACCGCCCCAGTCAAACTACCCATCTGGCCCTGTTCACGTCCCGGATCACGGTGACGTGTGAGACACAAACCATGGTGAGAGTGGTATTTCACTGCTGCCTCCCTCACCCCCACAAGGATGAGTTCTTAAGCTCCCACCTATGCTACGCACACCATACTTCGTTTCCAGGCCAAACTGTAGTAAAGCTCCACGGGGTCTTTTTGTCCTGTCGTGGGTAACCCGTATCTTCACGGGTACTTCAATTTCGCCGAGTCCTCTGTCGAGACAGCGCTCAAGTCGTTACTCCTTTCGTGCGGGTCGGAACTTACCCGACAAGGAATTTCGCTACCTTAGGACCGTTATAGTTACGGCCGCCGTTCACCGGGGCTTAGATTCGTGGCTACGCACACCACTCCTCGTAACCTTCCGGCACTGGGCAGGAGTCAGCCCCTATACTTCCGCTTTCGCGTTCGCAGAGACCTGTGTTTTTGGTAAACAGTCGCTTGAGCCGATTTCTTGCAACCTTCTCACCACCGCTCCGAAGAGCGACAGCTACGCAGGCACCCCTTCTTCCAAAGGTACGGGGTTAATTTGCCGAGTTCCTTAACAGAGGGTCGCTCGATCACCTGGGGAGATTTCCCCCTGCCTACCAGTGTCGGTTTGCGGTACGGGCGGAACAATTTCTGGCGAGAGGCTTTTCTTGACGGCCTGGGGACCAATGACTTCCGCACCCTCGCGGGCGCTCGGCCTCAGTGTTACGCATAATGCAACCGGGATTTTCCTCGGTCACGCGCTTCAACAGAGGCACCGATCCTGTCCATTCGATCGGCTCACCTTCCCTACCGCGTCCCCCCATTGCTCATAACGAAATGTTCCGGTGCAGGATTCTCTGACCTGCTTTCCATCGCCTACGGCATGACGCCCTCGGCTTAGGGCCCGACTCACCCTGGGACGATTGACGTTGCCCAGGAACCCTCAGGCATTCGGTGTGTCTGGTTCTCGCAGACATTGCGCTACTCATTCCGGCATTCTCACTTCTCTTACCTCCACCAGTCCTTGCGGTCTGGCTTCTCAGGCGTCGAGAACGCTCCCCTACCAATACAGCGAAAAGCTGTATTCCACGGCTTCGGTACGATGCTTAAGCCTCGATACGTTGTCGGTGCCATTGCACTCGACCAGTGAGCTATTACGCACTCTTTAAATGATGGCTGCTTCTAAGCCAACATCCTGGCTGTTTGGGCGCATTGACCCCCTTTGACACTGAGCATCGATTTGGAGACCTTAGCCGATGGTCTGGGCTGTTTCCCTTTTGACGACGAAGCTTAGCCCCCGCCGTCTCACTCGCGATAAACACGTAGTGGCATTCGGAGTTTGAGTAGGGTTGGTAACCCGCACAGGGCCCCTAGCCTATCCAGTGCTCTACCTCCACCACGCTCTTGGTCGCGGCTGTACCTCAATACATTTCGGGGAGAACCAGCTATCTCCGTGTTCGATTAGCATTTCACCCCTACCCACAAGTCATCCCCCAGTTTTGCAACACTGGTGGGTTCGAGCCTCGACGGACTGTTACATCCGCTTCACTCTGCTCATGGGTAGCTCACACGGTTTCGGGTCGCATCGCCGCTACATACACGCCTGTTTGAGACTCGGTTGCCCTCTGGCTCCCCAGCTTTAGCGCTGGTTAACCTGCAACGTGCGATGCACTCGCCGGATCATTCTACAAAAGGCACGCCATCAGCCCTTAGTCTCTCATGAGACAGTGGCCTCTGACTGCTTGTGAGTACGTGGTTTCAGGGACTCTTTCATCCCCCTCTCGGGGTACTTTTCACCTTTCCCTCACGGTACTTGTTCGCTATCGGTCGCTGAAGTTCTTTAGCCTTGGAGGGTGGTCCCCCCAGCTTCCCACAAGATTGCACGTGTCTCGTGGTACTCAGGATCCTCCCCACACCCTTCTCCTCGTCCTCTACGGGACTCTCACCCCCTCTGGTGGCACGTTCCAATGCCTTCGAGTAAGGAAAAGTGTGCTGATGGAAGTCCTACAACCCCGCCTATTCCAAGGAATAGATGGTTTGGGCTCTTCCCGGTTCGCTCGCCACTACTACGGGAATCTCGGTTGATTTCTCTTACGCAGGCTACTGAGATGTTTCAGTTCACCCACGATCCTCCATATCGCCTATGTGTTCAGCGATAGGTCTCCAGACATGACTCTGGAGGGGTTGCCCCATTCGGACTCTCAGGGCTCATCGCTTGGATGCAGCTCCCCCTGAATGTTTCGCCGGTCTCCGCGTCCTTCATCGGTCTTCAGCGCCAAGGCATCCACCTCGTACTCTGTTTCGCTTGTTCTGCCTTGTCTGCTTCTTCTTGTTGGTTAGTTACCCTTGTTGTATGGGATCTCGGTCTTCTTTCTTCACTGTCACGAGCGTGACATGACTCACGTCACGGTTGGGCATTCGCATGCCAACGTGCTCGCTCAGCAAAATTGAAGGATACTTCTTTGGTTGTTCAGGTACAATGCGGGCTTCGGATCTGGAAAAAACCAGCGGCCGAACCGCTCAAGAGTGGAAGCAGGGTAGCAACGGACAGGTCGTTCCTGTTCGACCTGAGAGTGCAGTATCACGAGGATACTGATGACTCCCTAGAAAGGAGGTGATCCAGCCGCACCTTCCGGTACAGCTACCTTGTTACGACTTCACCCCAATCACCGACCCCACCCTCGACGCCTGCCTCTCCGAAGAGTTAGCCTGGCGGCTTCAGGTGTTGCCGACTTTCGTGGTGTGACGGGCGGTGTGTACAAGACCCGGGAACGTATTCACCGTAGTGTGCTGACCTACGGTTACTAGCAACTCCACCTTCATGCAGGCGAGTTTCAGCCTGCAATCTGAACTGAGACCAGGTTTTTGAGCTTGGCTCCCCCTCGCGGGTTGGCATCCCTTTGTTTCTGGCCATTGTAGCGTGTGTGTCGCCCAAGTCGTAAGGGCCGTGCTGACTTGACGTCATCCCCGCCTTCCTCCCGTGAGGGCAGTTCCGCCTAGAAGATGTAATAGGCAGTAGGGGTTGCGCTCGTTGCGGGACTTAACCCAACATCTCACGACACGAGCTGACGACAGCCATGCAGCACCTGTGCAAACGCCCCGAAGGGACAGCGCATTACCGCTGGTGCATCTGCATGTCAAGACTTGGTAAGGTTCTTCGCGTTGCATCGAATTAAACCACACGCTCCGCTGCTTGTGCGGGTCCCCGTCAATTCCTTTGAGTTTTAATCTTGCGACCGTACTCCCCAGGCGGACCACTTATTGCGTTTGCGACGGCACGGAAGGGGTCGATACCTCCCACACCTAGTGGTCATCGTTTACGGCTAGGACTACCAGGGTATCTAATCCTGTTCGCTCCCCTAGCTTTCGCACCTGAGCGTCAGATGCTTCCCAGGACACTGCCTTCGCCATTGGTGTTCCTCCGGATCTCTACGCATTTCACCACTCCACCCGGAATTCCGTGTCCCTCTGAAGCCCTCAAGTCTCGCCGTTTCCGAAGACCTTTCCCAGTTGAGCCGGGAACTGTCACTCCAGACGTACGAAACCGCCTGCGTGCGCTTTACGCCCAGTAACTCCGGACAACGCTCGCCCCCTACGTATTACCGCGGCTGCTGGCACGTAGTTAGCCGGGGCTTATTCCTTGGGTACCGTCCGTTCTCGTCCCCAAGAAAAGCAGTTTACACTCCGAAAAGCGTCCTCCTGCACGCGGCGTTGCTCGTTCAGGGTTGCCCCCATTGACGAAAATTCCTCACTGCTGCCCCCCGTAGGAGTCTGGGCCGTTCTCAATCCCAGTGTGGCTGACCATCCTCTCAGACCAGCTACCGATCGTGGCCTTGGTGAGCTCTTACCTCACCAACAAGCTAATCGGCCACAGGCCCATCCCAAGGCGCCCTTACGAGCTTTGTTCCCGGAGGAACATATGCGGTATTGTCGGCGATTTCTCGCCGGTATTCCTCACCTCGGGGCAGGTACCCATGTGTTACTCACCCGTCCGCCACTCCCTCTCTTGCGAGAGGGCGTTCGACTTGCATGTGTTAGGCACGCCGCCAGCGTTTATCCTGAGCCAGGATCAAACTCGCCATTCAAGTGATGAATGTATCTCACAGATACCAACAGGCATCTGTAATGATCATGTAGTTTGCGTCCAGGCTAGAAGCACGTTGTCGTTACTTCATTGCTTTGTTCGCAGAATTGACAGGAACGGTGTTCTTCGCGATTGAAAGATGCTCAATCAACGAAGTTCCGTTGTACTTCTGCATTCCACTCTTCAGTTGTTCAGGGTGCTCTGGTTCGTTCTTCTTTTGCGTGATGAACCGCAACCCGGCAAGCCCATGAGCTTGCGCTTGTGTGTCGCTCCGGCGTTCGCGGTGTTCGTGTTCGCCGTTGACTGTGTCAGTATCGCATACTCTTTGCGCTTTGTCAAGTACTTTTCTGACTTCTTTTTGCGATCGCGGAAAACTCGTTTTCAGTCGTGCAAAATCTGGTCAGGAACCCTCTCTGCATCCTGTCAGAGACAGCACAAAGTCACGTCCACTCTTCTCTGGAGAGAACGTGTCATGCAGCGGGGGAAGTACCCGTGGCGAGCCACCTTAGCGTGGCGCCTGGGCATCTGCGATCCTGCGCTTCAAAAGCGAGGTACAGACGCCGGGTAAATCGGACAGGAGCACCGATCAGGCCGGTGATTGTCGCTGTTTACCGTGTGTTTGGAGTGAGGGCATTATCCCACAGCCTTCCGACACTGTCAAGCTGTGCAAATAGACCCACCCATATGGGTAATGCCCCCAGCCCAGTAGCCGCTACTTGCGTACGCGGCTACTGGGCTGGGGGCGTTAGTCCATGCAAGCATGGACCCTACATGGGGTTTGTTCGCGTGCCATCATCAATGCATGCCACTCTTTTCAAAAAGGGATAGCTTGTTCCTCTTTCACGGTGACAAACCAGTCATTGAGCAGTGAGTTATGGTGGGCAATAATTTGAGGAGCTGTAAGTTCGCCTCTTTGCCAGGTACTATGGCCGTCTTTGACCAGGGTGACATCATAATCCCGGCTACAAGCCTCCCGGCAAATTGTGTCAACACATAGTTCCGTTTGAATGCCAGTGATAACGAGCTTTTGGATCTGGTGGTTGACCAGATACTCTTCAAGTGAAGTCTGATAAAAAGAGGAGGACATATGCTTCTGGATAATGGCGTCTTGTGAATAAGGCGCAAGAGCGGGATGGATCTGCCAGCCTGCGCTCCCCACTTCCATAGGATGTCCCTGGCGCTGACTACCATGCTGGATGTAGATAATGGGTATCTGGGCTGAGCGCGCCCTCGCGATGAGGCGCACAATCGTTGTAAGCAGTTGTTCACCCTGATACACCGGGTTCTCAGGCGAGAACATGTTGACCTGGACATCAACAATGATAAGCGCGGTATCAGTAATTTCCATAAAGCATCCTTCCATAGATATTTAAAGCATACATATCATAATTTCGAAAATACGACAACGTTAGATGAAGTACGTATGCTGATAGCATTGTAACCTTGCAAACATATGCTATCAGCATGCATTTGCTCTTTTCACTCAGAAAGAATCTCGTGTATCATTTTGTTCAGTGCATTCCGGGGAAGGAAAAAGAAAAACATGAGAATTCTTATTTTTGGCGGGACTGGTTTTCTGGGTCGCCATCTTGTTCAGGCAGCGTTAGAGCGCCAGCATACAGTAACACTCTTTAATCGTGGACTCTCGCATCCCGAATTGTTTCCGCAGGTGGAGCAGATCCATGGTGACCGCGAGAGCGATCTCCAGTTGCTTCATGGGCGCATCTGGGATGCAGTGATTGATTCCAACGGACAAATTCCGCGCCAGGTACACGAAAGTGCTAGCTTGTTAGCAGAGAGCACTGACCATTATACCTTTATCTCTACTACTTCGGTCTACGCAGACTTTAGCGTTGCGCCAATCAATGAGCTCTCACCACTCTCAAAACTCGAAGACACCGCCATTGAGACCCAAACACGGGAGACTTACGGAGCACGTAAAGCACTCTGTGAGCACTATGCGGAGCAGGCGCTACCCAACCGCGTGCTGGTTATTCGCCCAGGCCTCATCGTGGGACCACATGACCCCACTGATCGCTTTATCTACTGGCCTCATCGTATCGCTCAAGGTGGCCAGGTTTTAGCACCCGGTAATCCAGAGCAGCCAGTTCAGTTTATCGATGTGCGTGACCTGGCGGCGTGGTGCATTGCTATGGCCGAAGCGCGCCAAACTGGTATTTATAACGCGAAGGGACCTGGTAGTCCATTAACGATGCGTCAACTCTTGGAATGTTGCCGCCAGGTGAGTGGCGGCAACGCACAATTTGAGTGGGTAGATGAGCAGTTTCTCCTGGAGCAAGAGGTCACGCCCTATCTTCAATTACCCCTCTGGGTACCCAGTGAGATGGTCGGCTTTGCACGGGTTGATTGTAGCAAGGCAATTGCTGCGGGCCTGCGCTTTCATCCGCTTACCGAAACAATCCAGGATACTCTTGATTGGGACGCTACCCGCCCAGCAAACAACGTATTGCATGCTGGCCTCGCGCCTGAACGTGAGCAACAGCTTTTACGTGCCTGGCACTTGAAATTGAAGGAATAGTGAGTTATGGAGCGGCTGTGGGGTCGGGTTCGTATTTGACTGTGGCCTCGCCGGTCAGGACCCTGGCTCCATCCTGGTTGATGCAGTCAGTTTGGAGGAAGACCAGGCCTTTGTCAGCACGGACTTTGGTGACCTCGACGCTCACGGTTATGGTATCGCCGATGTAGACGGGGGCGGAGAACTTCAGGGTTTGCCCCAGGTAGATGCTGCCTGGTCCCGGCAGTTCAGTACCGATAAGCGCGGAGATCATGGAGCCTGTGAGGAAGCCGTGCGCGATGCGGCGACCAAAGCGCGATTGGGCGGCGTAGGCCTCATTTAAGTGAACGGGATTCGTGTCGCCACTCACCTCGGCGAAGCGCACAATGTCCTGGTCAGTAATGGTGCGGGTGCGGGTGACCCTGGCTCCGACGGATGGCAGGTTGGGCTCAAGCTCTGCGGTCATATACAGATCTCCTTATGAAAATAAGCTAGTACGGTTTGGTTGCGTTTTTTATTTCGGAGTGTCTTTGTGGGCTGGCTGGGCCAGGCCTTGCTCGATAAAGCTCATGAGGGGTTCGAAGACTTCGGGTGGTAGGTCATGGATCTGGGCAGACTCCTCCTGGCTATCCGCAGGCCAGATGAGATAGCGCAGGGCGACGAAATGACCTATTCCCATCAGGGCATATGCCAGGGGTTCGGGTTCCATGTCTCTTACCGTTCCCTCAGACATAGCCGAGCGGAGACCGCGAATGTAGCCCTGGCTGATGCCCTGGTAATACTCCTGCGCGGCCTCAGGGGCTACACGCTCCGCCTCCTGGACGATGCGATAGAGACCCCGGTGCGAGGCGACAAAGCTAAAGAAGGCCTTAAAGCCACGCCTTTCCGTCTCCAGGCGACCTGAGGAACCAGCCGTGGCCTGGCGCAGTGCTCCACGCAATTGCTGGCTAAGGTCACGCACCAGCTCGGCGAAGATGTCACGTTTAGTTGGGAAATAAATATAGAACGTGCCCTGCGCCACCTTCGCACGCCGCGTGATCTCTGAGACACTGGCCTCGTAGTAACCTATTTCGCCAAAGACTTCCTCGGCTACATCCAGGATACGGCGACGCGTGGCCTCGCCCCTGGCGGTGAGTGGGGTGTTTCCTTTGGCCTGCTTCTCCGCGCCTTCCTCCGGCTGCGAAGTCGTTGAGGTGTGTTCTTGCATCTATCCAACTCCCCTTTATGATCTAGAACTCGTCACTGTCCATAATCGCATATTCATTATCGGCTGTCTATTTTTTATTTGCCCGCTTGACTTTCCTGGAGATGGTTGAGTACCATATATGAAAGGTGACTCAACTGTCATATTATAACACAAGGGGGTAATGGCGTGAGCCTGGAACAGAATGCGTCACAGGAGCAGAGCGGCTTCAGAGCGATAGAGGGCGAGGATGGAGGGCTGGCGGCGCCGATTGGGCTGGTGGCATTCGCGACCTATTTACCGGAGCAGGTACAGGATGCGGCCTATATTGCTGAACAGAGTGGGATTCCCGAGGAGATCGTGCGCGGGAAGCTTGGGATTGAGCAGAAGCGGCGGGCGAGCTATGAAGATCAGACCTCGGTTATGGCGGTAAGGGCGGCGCAGAGGGTGTTGGAACTGGCGGAGCTTGAGCCGGGAGAGATTGACCTAGTGCTCTACTCGGGAAGCATGCACAAGGATTTCTATGTCTGGTCGGCGGCAAATCGCATTCAGCACCTGCTGGGGGCCAAAAACGCCTACGCCTTTGAGTTGGCGGCTCTCTGCACAACAAATGTGCTGGCGCTCAAGGTCGCGCGCGACTTGATGCGTTCGGATACGCGGCTGCGCACGGTCTTGATCTGTGGTGGGCATCGGACGGCGGACCTGATTGATTTTCGCGAGGCCTCCAGTCGCTTCCTCTTCAATCTCTCAGATGGAGGGAGCGCGATGCTGCTGAAGCGCGATTACGCGCTGAACCAGGTGCTGGGCTCGGCCTTTATCACGGATGGCTCGCTGGCAGAGGATGTGATTATTCCTGCGGGCGGGACGAGGCACCCAACCTCGCGCGAGACATTGGAGCAGGGACTGCATACCTTTCATGTTCCAGATACTGAGCACCTGCGCCAGGGGCTGGACCTTATTTCAGAACAGCGTTTTGTGCAGGTGGTAAGCGACGCTGTAGAGCGCAGTGGGTACCACGTGGAGGATATTGATCTGCTCGCGATCAATCACATGAAGCCCTCGATGCATCGCCGCATCCTCTCCATGCTTCATCTCAGTGAAGAGCAGTCAATCTATCTCTCGGATTATGGCCATATTGGCGCGCCCGACCAGGTTTTGGCCCTGGAACTGGCACAACAACGCGATATGCTTCGCCCAGGGCAACTGGTCGTCCTGGCAAGCGCGGGCCTGGGCTTTACCTGGGGCGCGACGGCGTTGCGTTGGGGCTAACCTGAGCACAGAAAGTAGGTGGCACAACGCTGCTAAAGCACGCGTTTACATATAATAGCGCGACACGCCTCGTAACATAATATGTAAACCGTACTTTAGCAGCGTCAATCACACTCTTTCATTCTGGTTGTGTTTCAATCGATTTTCATGCATACTTGTTAGCAGAGAACGCAGAGAGGCGATGTGCAACATGACATTCATCAACGTTGGCGAATGGCTTGAGCGCCGTGAACAACTGACGCCAGACAAAGTTGGTCTGGTAGATGGCGAGACGACCTCCAAACATAGGCAACTGACATATCGTATGCTCAACCAGCGCGCACGCGCCCTGGCGGCTGTGTTTCAGGAAGAATACGCCGTGCAGCAGGGCGAACGCGTAGCGATCCTGGCGCAGAACGCGCCAGAATACCTGGATGCCTTTTTCGCGTGCGCCCTCATCGGCGCGATCCTCGTTCCCCTAAACGTACGCCTGACAATTAACGAACTGACAACGATCCTCATAGACTGCGAGCCACGCTTGCTGCTACATGACGCGACCTTTCAGCAGCAGTCCCAGACTATCGCGACAGTCCTGGGACAGCAGAACTCACACACACCCCAGTTACGCGCACTCGCAAGCTTTCCCGGTGCTGATGCCCAACTCGCGGAGCGTGCCAGGCCCTTCCAGAGCCAGGATGGTGAGGAGATAGCCCTGATTCTCTATACCTCGGGGACCACGGGTACACCCAAGGGGGCCATGCTCTCGCACCGCATGCTGACCTGGAACGCGATCAACACGCAGATTAGCTGGGGCGTACGTGAGAACGACATTACGCCAACCTTCGCCCCCTTCTTTCACGCGGGCGGTCTGAACGTGCTAACCACGCCACTTTACCACTGCGGCGGCACGGTCGTGCTCCTGCGCAACTCAACGCCTGAAGCCATTCTGGAAACCATTGAGCGGGAGCGCTGCACGATTGTCTTTGCCGTGCCGACCGTCTTCCAGATGATGCAACATCACAAGGCCTTCGCCACAAGTGATCTCTCTTCGCTCCGCTTCTGCGTCACGGGTGGCTCCTCGTGTCCACTCCCAGTGATTGAGGGCTATGCCGCGCGGGGCCTGGTTTTTCGCCAGGGCTATGGCCTGACAGAGGTCGGTGTCAATTGCTTTAGCCTGGCACCCAAGGATGCTCTGCGCAAGGCGGGCTCGGTAGGGCAGCCTGTTTTTCACTCACGAGCACGCATCGTGGATGAAGAGGGACACGATGTTCCCACGGGGCGCGAGGGCGAACTGCTACTGGCGGGTCCTCATGTCTGCTCAGGCTATTGGCGGCGTTCCGAGGCCACGGCGGAGGCGCGTTTAGGCGAGTGGTGGCGCACCGGAGACCTCGTACGCCGGGACGAGGAGGGCTATTACTACATCGTGGGGCGCAAGAAGGATATGCTTATCTCGGGCGGCGAAAACGTGTATTTAGCCGAGGTCGAACAGGTCCTGGCGCGGCATCCCGCTATCTACGAGGTCGCGGTCATTCCCCGACCAGATCTCAAGTGGGGCGAGGTTGGCCTGGCCGTGATCGTACCCCGCGAGCAGGCGGAGCTTACGCCAGAAGAGATCATAGCCTACTGCGCCGACAAACTGGCACGCTATAAGATTCCGCGCACATTTATGTTTACTGATGCTTTACCACGCAACGCCATGGGCAAGGTCATGAAGGCACAGTTGCGTACACAATTCGTAACGGAGGGATAACCACATGACGACATCGCTTTTGCTGGACGGAATTAGCCAGCACACGCTTCAAACAAGTCGGCTCACAACGGCATACTTGGCCACAGGGCAGGGGACGACGCCCGTGGTCCTGGTGCATGGTAACTGTTCATCCTCACTCTTCTTTCAGGACTTCATGCTGGCCCTGGCGGCCACCGGAAGCTACACAGTCTACGCGCCAGATATGCGCGGCTATGGTGAGAGCGAGACGCTACCCGTCGACGCCACGCGTGGAGTACGCGACTACTCCGATGACCTCGCCGCCTTTGTCCAGGCGCTCAACCTGCCGCCCTTCCATCTCCTGGGCTGGTCGCTGGGCGGAAATATCATCATGCAGTACGCCATCGACTACCCAGGCACGGCGCGCACGCTCCTACTGGAGTCCAGCGGCTCGCCCTATGGCTTTGGAGGCACTAAAGATGCTGCAGGCACGCCAACCTGGCTGGATAGTGCGGGCAGCGGCGGAGGGACCGTCAACGCCGATTTCGTCAAGAGCCTGCAGAGTGGCGATCGTGGCAACGGCCCCACCTCGCCGCGCTCGACGATGAACGCCTTCTATTTTAAGCCACCCTTCCAGGTGCCACCCGAGCGCGAGGAGATCTATGTAAGCGCGATCCTCTCAACGAAAGTCACGCCCGTCAACTATCCCGGCGACACGCTCCCCTCCGAGAACTGGCCCGGCCTCGCCCCCGGCAAACTGGGTGTCAACAACGCCCTGGCGCCCAAATACCTGAATCAGAGCGCCCTGGTCGATATCGCAGACAAACCGCCTATCCTCTGGTTTCATGGCGCGGATGACCAGATCGTCTCCGATACCTCAATGTTTGATATCGGCTTTCTGGGACAACTGGGCGTGATTCCTGGCTGGCCCGGCGCGCAGGTCTATCCGCCCCAGCCAATGAAGACGCAGATCCGCACACTGCTAGAGAGCTACCAGGCCAACGGCGGCAGCTACCAGGAGCACGTACTACCCGAGTGCGGCCACTCGCCCCACATCGAGAAGCAAGACGAGGTACTCAAGTTCTGTACTGAGTTTATGGATGCGCATTAATGCTAAGTAGCCGCGTACGCCAGTAGCGGGCCGTAATAACCCGCTACTGGCGTACGCGGCTACTTCAGGTTGGGGAGAAGTGTTTTGGTTTCCAGGCGGCGTAGCGTCAGGGATATACCAATACTCTACTTCTAAACGCCAACTATTCGAGAACGGGATCTTTTTACCAGGAACTGTCGGCCACTATGGAGAAACCATTGGATAAGGAGTTAGTAGAACTGCTGTTCGGATTCTGATAGTTCCAGACGACATTCCCACTTTGATCGACTGCCCAGACATGTTTTGCGGTAGCGACGAAAAGCTGCTTGCCACCTAACATGATGTTGCCTGTGCTCCAGTCATCTAAAGTAGTGCTCCATCGCCTGATCTGACCATCGCTGGCGTCATAAACCTGGATGATCGTTTTCTGGTGCAATAGCGGTATACTCTTGACCTTTCCTTGCACAATCTGGGTAGCTGTGCCTACCGGAGTGGTCTGGGTAGAGCAGACATGTAAAGCGCCGTTGGCAACCATGTAAGAAGCAGAACAAGAAAAAGACTCAGTCGTATTCAATGTAAATGAGTGACACCATACCTGCTGTCCATCCTCTACGCGCCAGGAGCAGATTTGCTGCCCATTGTTATGGTATTCAAGGAGGAAAAGTTTGCCCTGATCAATCTGGATCTGATCGATTCCATTCGAACTGACCGGAGTGGTCCAGCGAGGTTGTCCATTTTGCACGTTCAAAGCAGTAATGACTTTCTCATCTTTGTGCATACCCTTGAGGTCTTGCCGAATGGTGGAAGCCATCGCAAAAAGATACACGCTTGTATCGTCAGCTATGACAGAGAATGCTTCCCCACCAGGATATGCCCAAAGCTGTGTGCCATCGCTACCGCGCAACGCGCGTAACTGGTTGCTATTCACGCTATTAAAGCCAGTTGCCAGGTACACAATACCATTGTGAGTAGCGAGCAAGGTTGCGTCTCCGCTCTGATATGTGCGCTGCCAGGCGATTGAGCCATCTGTGGGGCGCAGGGCAACCAGGCGGTTGACAAATGGCAGATTGCCGCCGGATCCTGCACCGATATAGAGCATCTTACCATCAGATAGGAGCTTATAGTTCTCCTGTGGGCTATTCGCATTAAAAAGGTTTGCGTGCCAGAGCAATTTGCCATTGGTAGCTTGTAGCGCGTAGACCTGGCTCTTATACAGCACGTAAACACTTTGCTCCTGTACAATCAGATTCTTGCCATTGCTTTGCCCTTCCGCAACCTTTGGCACCACAAAATCCCAGACCTGCTTGCCGTTATCAGAGCGTAAGCCATATATATGGGGACTAGTGGTGGGGGGCTGGGCCATTTCTCCGGCCATAGCAACGACGATACCATGAAGCGGTTGCCCGCTCACTGATGTAGCTGTGGACGTATGTCCTGCCTGCCCTGTCTGCACACGTGTATTGATGAATAGCGCACCCACGCCGAGCAGGACGCAGGCTACCAGAAGGGCTGCGAATAATTGTAGCCCGTGACCGCGTTTGCGCTTTGGCGGTTGGAGATGATTTTGTGTTCTGGGAGGCGGTAATGTTGCTTGTTCTTCCATGAGTGTTCCCTTATTGCCATACTGAATATGCTGTAAGAATGTTGCTTGCTGATCCCGTGCCAGGTAACCATTCTGGTCGAGTGTGAGGACACTATGTAAGGCTCGTCGCGCTTCCAGTTCAGAGACGGTGGTGCCGTCGATTGCTTGATAGACGGCATCTACTTCCTCCAGCAACGCGCTTAAGGCAGAATCATGGCTTGCTTCATTTAAGATGGCAACCAGGGTATCGAGATCGCCCTGCTCCAGTGCGCTGATATAGCGATAGAGAGCTGGAAAACGTTGCCCAGATGGTTTGCAGTGCTCAGACATTGCGATCCCCCTTTTGTCTTTTCTCCTGCTGTTCCTGCCACGCGACGCGCAGGCGGCTCAGGGTGCGGTGTAGGCGCACACGGGCTGCGCCTGGCGTGGTGCCCAGTTCTTGTGCCAGGGATGTATGCTGGTGACCTTCTAGTACAGCCAGGCGCAAGATATGCTGATCCTCCGGCGAGACCAGCGCAAGTAGGGCAGCGGCCTGCTCGTCGGCCTCGACAATCTGAGATGGGTCAGTCGTCACTGAGGGCATCAGATAATCGAGTACGGCATTTTCATCAGGCAGATTAGGGTGGCGGCGAGCGAGATTGCTCAGTAATTCTTCGCGCTGGAAACGTTTGGCCTGTACCACTTTCCGACGCTTCATAATGTTCACGGCAATGCCCAGAAGCCACGCCCTTGGCGGTGCCTGCAGATCAAAGCGTTCAGCAGAAGCCAGAGCCTCGGCGACACACTCCTGGAAAATTTCTAACGCGACCTCCTGAACCTCCGCTCCCACTGCCAAACCCATGCGCAAGACATAGCCCCGCAACGTTCCAAGTAACGAGGCCGTGTTTTCCTGAAGGTAATCGCGCAGGAGCTTCTGAGCGCCGGCAGGAGTTTCTACCTGGTCTATTGGGCCGGTCTTTTGCCTTGCAAAGTGTCCTAAGTTCAAAGACCTGCCTCCTCTCAATTAATGTAAAATAGATTTGCTGCTTGTTATTTCAACGAAGGGAGGCAATGTGTTACGGAGCAGAGAAATATGGACTTTTGGGTTACGAGTGGACCAAATTTGATAGCGCATCGAAGAAGGATTTCAGGTGATTTGGGAGGCGATACATATACCATGCCCAGGTTGCTCATACAATATGGCAGCAGAAGAAGTCGAATACCTTTATCAACTCGTTCGTGCACACATCTCACCTGAGCGTAAGGTGAGATGTGCGTGGATCATCTTGCAATCGCACATTTCCTCATAGAAGGAAATGTTTGTGCTACTCCGGTAGGTGGGCGATGGCTTCGATTTCGAGCAGGAATTCCTCGCGGGCCAGCCTGCGAACCTCGACCAGGGTCATGGCGGGCGGGTTCTGGGTATTGATGTAGCGGTCGCGTACTTCGCGGAGAGTGAGAATTTGAGACATGTCCACAACGTACATGTTCAGTTTGACGACGCTGGTGAAGTCGGCATCAACGGCAGCAAGCGCGGCCTTAAGGTTTTCAAAGACCTGCTGCGCCTGGGCATGAAAGTCATTCAGGCCCACGATCTCGCCGGATGGGTTAAGGGCAATCTGGCCCGAAATAAAGACAGTCCTTCCACGCGTGACCTCGACAATCTGGGTGTAGCCTGGCGTCGGCGGGAGCGTTGAGGGTTGAATGAAGCGAATGTTTGTGGGCTGGTTATCCACGGTTTTTCCTTTCTGCCTTGGTTTGTTGCGCGAACTATATTATTCCTGACAGGTATTGACAGGTTTCAATGATATATTAAACAACGTAGCAAGCGAGAGAAAGTCCAAGTTAGCTTGGACCTTACAATTTTCTAGTTGCACCGTTTGTACAAGGAGAAGAACGGAATGTCTGTAAATAGCAAGTCAGGGAGTGATATGGGCAATAAGAGCAGCGTACGCATCGAGGCATGGGGAGAGGGTGACCTGCCGCTGCTGAAGAAGACGCTGGGTGACCCGGCGATGACGAGACATCTCGGTGGCCCCGAGAGTGATGAGCAGTTGGTCAAGCGCCAGACCCTCTTCGAGCGGCTCGCGGAGGAGGGCAAGGGCCGAATGTTCAAGATTATTCACGTGGACACGGGCGAGGCGGTCGGCTCGGTTGGTTACTGGGATAGCACTCATAATGGCAAAGAGATCTATGAGACCGGGTGGTTTGTGATCCCTGCTTTCCAGGGAATGGGCATCGCGAGCATGGCAACTACTCTAGCCATCGCCATGGCGAGATCGGACGGCAAGCACCGCTTTCTGCACGCCTTCCCCTCTGTGGAAAACCCGCCATCGAACGCGGTCTGCCGCAAGCTGGGCTTTACCCTGGTCGAGGAATGTGAGTTTGAGTACCCAAAGGGCCACTTCATGCGCTGCAATGATTGGCGATTAGATCTCTTGGGGTAACAATGATAAGGGCGGGAATTTGAGAGGCAAAGTCTTGCAATTTCTGTTCAGAGGAGGTATATTGCTTGCATGAGCAAACAATATACCTCCTCTGAACCGTCAGAGGAACAGCACAAGACGAGAGAACGCATCATCGCCGCAGCCTCTAAGGTGCTGGCAGAGAAGGGATATGATGCGACAACGCTGAGGGAAATCTCACGCGAAGCCCAGGCTGGACCAGGACTGGTGCATTATTACTTCGGTGGCAAGGATGCATTGCTCGTTGAGGTACTGCAAGCTGCTGGTCAGCAATTCCATCAAAGAATGGAGCACCTTATCCAACAGGTCCCTGCAGATCAGTCTCTCGAAACGTTTTTGACGCAACTCTCTGAACGGGTCGGGCAGGAAGCTGAGGTGTATCGCCTGCGCTACGAATCATTCTCGCTTGGCTTACACAACCCCGTCATTGCACCTGCGGTGCGAGAACGGCTTGCACAGCGACGGGAGGAAATTGGCTCAGTCATGGCAAAGGTAATGGAGAACACGGAGAGAACAGAAGGTATAAAGGGGCCATCGGTCGATCCAAAGATCCTGGCGGCTCTTCTGCTCTCTCTTTTCGATGGATTGGCATTGCAAAAGATTCTCGACCCGACGTTCGATCTTGATGCTTCGTATCAATTACTCGAGCGCATGTTGCGTTGTTTGTTCTCTGGTCATGAATGATAACCCTTTCGCGAAGAAGAAGCGTTTTTTGTTCCATCAGGAGTATGCTTCTCCCGTGTCGCATGAGAGACCTCATCACGATGACGGCTTTGACCAATTCGCCAGGTTCTGGAAATGTTTTTGCACTGTTGCTTGCTTGAGCAAGTCGTAAAGCGAGAAAGGATTTTTATGGATGTTGTAATACTGAAGGCGGGAGAAGGGCGCAAGCTTTCTCTCGGCCCTATTCAGATGGTGGTGCAAGAGGATGGAACACATACGCGAGGAACGCTGGGGGTTGCTGAATTTGAAGTACCTCCTCATGCTCCCACACCACCACCACATATTCATCATGCACATGAAGAGGTCTTTTATGTCCTCGAAGGTGAATTGGAGTTTCTGACAGGTACGGAGAGAGTGCGGGCTTGTCAGGGCACGTTTGTGATGGTGCCGATAGGAGCCGTGCATACATTTAGCAACCCGACTGATAAGACGGCACGTTTTCTCAACACGTTTACGCCTCCGCTGTATGTTAGCTACTTTGAAGAAATGAGCAAACCCATGCAGGCAGATGTTGCTCCTACGCCGCAACAACTGGCCGCATTGATGGCACGCTACGACACCGAGGTTGTTTCTTAACCGTTTTTTGAAATAAATTGCTTGCTTGAGCAATTCACTAATCATGGCGATATTGCAGATAAAAACAATAATTATGATATCCTGAAAGGACGAATTACATGAGCACTGTACCATCTTTCACAACACGAAGAGAGTCTTTCGCTGATGGCTTGACCGTGCGCTTTGATGAGCGAGAGAACAGCGGTCGTCCCATTCTCATCTTGCATGGTGGTGGTGGCCCGCAGACCGTACTAAGCATTGCTGCAGGGCTGTCCAAGGCGCACGTCCTGATGCCAACTCACCCTGGCTTTGCAGGTGAGCCACGTCCTGAGTGGTTCAATAGCATTGATGATCTCGCCTTTGCCTATCTTGAACTGCTGGAACGGCTCAACCTGCGTGATGTCCTGGTCATTGGGTCCTCGGTAGGTGGCTGGATCGCGTCTACGATGGCCTTGCGCGATACCACGCAACTGATAAGCGGTCTCGTTCTAGTCAATGGCGTGGGTATTCAGGTTGATGGGCATCCAGTTCCTGATGTATCCACTTTGACTCCCGATAAGCTAGCGGCCCTCAGCTTCCACAATCCAGCAGCCTTCCGTATCGACCCGTCGACCATAACACCTGAGCAGATTGCAGCCAGGAAAGCGAATACGGAGACGCTCTATGTGTATGATAGCGAGAGGCTGGGCGGTGATCCAAAGCTACAGCGTCGCCTCAGGCATGTGAAAATCCCCGTTCTCGTTGCCTGGGGAGAGAGTGATCGCGTGGCAGACCTTGAATATGGTCATGTCTATGCCCAATCGTTCCCCAACGCTCGCTTCGAACCGATCCCCGAAGCTGGCCACCTGCCGCAGATCGAGCAGCCTGGACGCCTGCTCAACCTCGTGCGGAAGTTCGCGATCAGCATCAGGACGACGCCGCAGACCACAGGATCGTTCGAGGAACTTTAACCCGCACGGCGAAAAGGAGGAAAGCAGTGTGTTCTGAGGAGCAACCGAACTGTTGTTCCTCAGAATGGGCGGGAAATTTCCGCAAAGGGGATCTGTATAGTATGAAGTGTAAGCAGAGATAATAGCAACGACATCTTGAGGCAAGTAAGGAGTTCGCATGCCCATATTTATCCCAGGAGTTGAGTTGAGCCGTCGCTTCTATGAGGAGATCGTGCGACCCTTGCTCGTAGAGGTTTATCCCGAGCTGGCGTATGCCGCCGCCCTGATTGGGCCGGGGAGTGAGGTGCTGGGTTTTGATAGCGAGATGTCTATGGATCACGATTGGGGGCCGCGCCTCCTTCTCTTTGTACGCGAGGAAGATGCCGGGCTGAGCGAAGCCATTGACGATATGCTAAGCCAGCGGCTGCCAGCCACCTTTGCGGGTTTCCCGGTCGCGTTACCGCTGGATGCCAGCGGATCGCCCCTGCGTGGCATGAAGCGCCCCCTGGCAGGCCCAATTCAGCACCGCGTGCTCACGATGACGCTACGCGATTTTGGACGTGTTCAGCTTGGTTATGATCTCGCGCAACCCTTGCAGGCCGCCGACTGGCTAACTTTTCCGGCGCACTCCCTGGGAGAAATCGTCGCTGGAGCGGTGTATCACGATGACATAGGCGAGCTTACCGCCCTGCGCGAGCAGTTTGCCTGGTATCCTCACGATGTGTGGCTCTATCTCCTGGCCTGCGGTTGGCAGCGTATTGGACAGGAGGAGCACCTGATGCCCCGCGCCGGATTTATGGGTGACGAGCTGGGTTCGGCGCTCATCGCCTCGCGCCTCGTCCGCGATGTGATGAACCTGTGCTTCTTGATGGAGAGGCAGTACGCCCCCTATGCCAAGTGGTTTGGCACAGGCTTTCAACGGCTGCGCTGTGCCGGAGAGATCTACCCTCTGCTCTGGCGGGCGCAACAGGCCGCGAGCTGGCAGGAACGCATGGACGCCCTCGCCGACGCCTATGAGGTCCTGGCACGCATGCAGAACGCGCTCGGTGTAAGCAAGATCCTGCCCGAAGTCGCCTCCAGCTTCTATGATCGCCCCTTCCGGGTCATCCACGGCGAGCTATTCGCCCAGGCACTACGAGAAGAGATTACCGAGCCCGATGTGCAGCGTATCGCCGGGCGACGCTTGATAGGAAGCCTGAGCCAGTGGAGCGATAGCACAGATATCGAAGGTATAGAACACGAGCGGTTACTAAGGCTCTATGAATAGAGGGTGAATACAAAGGGATGACGCTACTAAAGTACGCGTCTACATATGCGCGTAATATGTAGACGCGTACTTTAGTAGCGTCGTCCTATATCTATGCCGCTCTAGTGGGCGGTCCAGCCGCAGTCGATGGTCTGGGCGCTACCGGTGATGCCGCTGGCGGCGTCGCTACAGAGGAAGAGAGCGAGCTGGGCGACCTCGCTGGGTTCGAGCAGGCGTTTGATCGCGCCCTCAGCGGCCATGACCTTCTCGACGACCTCCTCTTCGGGGATGTTGTGGATGCGGGCCTGGTCGGCGATCTGCTTCTCGACGAGGGGCGTGCGCACATAGGAGGGACAGATGGCGTTGCAAGTCACACCATGCTCAGCCGCCTCCAGGGCGGTGACGCGCGTCAGGCCCAGAAGGCCGTGCTTGGCGCTTACATAGGCAGACTTGTATGCAGAAGCCCTGAGCGAATGCACGGAGCCAATATTGAGGATACGGCCCCATTTGTGCTCATACATGGAGGGCAGCACGGCCTTGGTGAGGAGGAAGGGCGAGGTGAGCATGATATCGATGATCAGGCGCCACTTCTCCTCCGAGAACTCGGTGATGGGCGAGACATGCTGAATGCCCGCGTTATTGACCAGGATATCGATGTGCTCCTCGGTCTTCAAAATCTCGTCGACGAGGCGCTCAATCTCGATGCCCTTCGACATATCAGCGGCCAGGAAACGAGCGCCGGAAATTTCCGCGGCTGCGGCCTCGCCACGCTCTATATCAATATCAGTCAATGTAACACGCGCGCCCTGTTCGGCGAACGCACGGGCAATTGCCAGGCCGATCCCTGATGCGGCACCGGTAACCAGGGCAACCTTTCCTTCTAAGCCTGTCATAGCATGATTCTCCTTTGAAAATTAATGTGTAGGGTCCCAGCTGGCTTGGACTCCGAGGCCCACAGGCCGCCGCGTCCTCGAATGGGGAATACCCAACCGCTGGGGCGTCGCTTCGCTCGGGAGTCCATGCTAGCATGGACCCTACAATCTATTTAGCCTCCAAGATAGAGTTGCTGGATGGCGGCACTGGAGACTAGTTCTCGCGTTGTGCCTTCCATGGCGATGGTCCCTCCGCGAAGGACGTAGGCCTTGCAGGCGATACGCAGGGCGCGGCGAGCGTTCTGCTCTACCAGTATGATAGTCAATCCTTCGTCGACATTCAAGCGGGCGATGACGTCGAAGACGGTATCCACGACGACTGGGGCCAGACCAAGCGAAGGCTCGTCGAGCAGGAGCACACGCGGATGGGCCATGAGAGCACGTCCGATGGCGACCATCTGACCCTCGCCGCCACTGAGGCTGGCGGCATAGGCATGCAGGCGCTCTTTCAGGCGCGGAAAGTACTTGAGCACGCGCTCCAGGGTCTCCTCGCGCTCCTGGCGCGATGCACGTGTGAAGGCTCCCATCAAAAGATTCTCGTACACGGTAAGCGAGGGGAAGAGCTCACGTCCCTCGGGAACAAGGGCCAGGCCTTTTTTCACACGTCGCTCAGGACTCCAGCTTTCGATCTGCTGTCCCTGCAATGTAATTGACCCCTGGCGCGTCTTGATCAGCCCAGTGAGCGCACGCATGAGCGTGGTCTTGCCCGCGCCATTGGCGCCGAGGATGGTCACAATCTCGCGCTCGGGAACCACGAAAGAGACGTCATGTAGGACATCCACCGCGCCATAGCCAGCGCTTACATGCTCTACTTTTAACACGTTGAATCCTCCCTTCGCGCCTCTTGCTCCTCAGAGATACTGGTTGCTTCATGCACAGCGCTGCGCACAACTTCTGGCTCCTCAAGCGCCTCGCGGCCCAGGTAGGCCTCCAGCACGGCAGGATCGGAGAGGACTGTGCGCGCCGCGCCCTCAGCCAGCTTGCGCCCATAATCAAGAACGCAGACGCGATCAGCCACGGCCTGCACCAGGCTCATGTTATGCTCGATCAGGAGCAGGGTAGTGCCAAGCTCTTTGCGCCAGGTACGCAGATTTTGCGCCATGGCCTCAACATCCTGATGCGTGATGCCTGCGGCTGGCTCGTCGAGCAAGACCAGGCGTGGACGGAGCACCAGCGCCCGCGCTACCCCTACAAGCTTCTGAATGCCATGTGGAAGAACGCTTACCCTGGTGTCGGCGTATTCCTCCAGCCCGAGCAGAATCAGAGTATCACGAGCACGCGTACGGGCCTTGCGATCCTCACGCGGAGCGCGACCAAAGGGCAGTATTCCCTCAAAAAGACCAGAGCGCATGGCGGAGTGCTGCGCGACCAGCAAGTTCTCCAGAACCGTCATGCTGGCGAAGAGTTGTAGCTGCTGAAAGGTGCGTCCGATGCCCAGGCGGATGCGGCGGTCTCGTCCCAGCGGCAAGAGCGAGGTGCCCGCGAAGGTGATCGAGCCAGCCACGGGGCGGACAAAGCCGCTGATACAATTCAGCACGGTCGTCTTGCCCGCGCCATTGGGTCCGACCAGGGCATAGATCTCTCCCTGCTCGACCGTTAGCGAAAACTCGGAGAGGGCGAGCAGGCCGCCAAAGCGCACGCTCAGGTCGCGAATCTCCAGTAGAGGCGTGTTCTGCGCAGTCGTCATGCCTGCCCTCCTCTCGTATCACGTTTCCCCTGGAAACGCTCTACCAGGCCGCTCAAGCCGTGGGGGAAGAAGATCAGGGCCAGTAGCAGGAGCAAGCCGTAGATGCCCGTCGTCAAGGTCGCAACCTGGATCTGCATACTGCCCATGACCAGGGGATTGGGCAACTGGCCCAGGAGCAGGGGTAGGAAGCCCACGAAGAGCGCGCCCAGTACCGAACCAACAATCGAGCCCAGACCGCCTACTACAATCATCGCCAGGAAGGCAATCGTCTGATCAGAACTGGACATCGAAGAACTGGCGGTCGTGGCCCAGGTGGCATAGAGTGCGCCCGCCAGCCCGGTCAGTACGGCGCTCACGACAAAGGCCAGGAGTTTATAGCGCGTGATATTAACGCCAAAGGCCTCGGCGGCGGCCTCGTCGTCGCGAATGGCGATCCAGGCCCGCCCCACCCGCGAGCGCAACAGGTAGAAACTCAGGAAGAGCAGTAGCGCAACCACGGCCATAATCAGGAAATAGAGTGCGCGGTCATCGCTTAGCCAGAGAGGGATCGTATTGAGATCGTAGTTCTGGCGGCCCGCGGCCTTGTCCCATAGATCGAGGAGTGAGCCTGTGATTAGCACCAGTCCCAGGGTCGCCACGGCGAGGTGCGCACCCGAGATACGCAGTGCGGGCCCCCCAATGATTACCCCCAGAATAGCCGACGCGGCCATGGCTATAAGAATTCCCAGCCAGAAGGGCCAGTTGAGATCGTTCGTCGTCCAAGCCAGCATGTAGGCGCCAACACCAAAGAAGGCCGCGTTACCCAGCGAGGGCTGGGCGGCATAGCCTGTCAGCACATTCTGGGCCAGGGCCGCAATGACGAAGATACCAATCAGACTCACGCGATGCAGCTCAAAGTTGGCACTGCCGCCGAAGAGCCCATCATAGAGTGTGGGGAGCAGCAGGAGAATTAGCAAGAGACAGGCGCTGGCTATCCAGCCGCGCATGCGCCCCGAGAAGCGCCCGGCTGTCTCTGTCGGGACGGGTGAGAGCACGGGAGACCGACCCTCAGCACGCTTTTTCATTGCCATAGCAAAATCTTCCTTGATTGGAACGGCTATACCCTGCGCAACAATGCGCGCCCAAGTAGCCCTTGAGGCCGTAGCAAGAGAACCAGCACAAAAGCCACGAAAATGAGCATCTCAACGATACTCCGGTCGCCAATATTCAGCGCGCCCAGCGTGTGGCCCGCGAGCAGTAGCGTTAGCAGGTTATCGACGACGCCCACCAGGATACCACCCAGCAGGGCGCCCGGCAGGCTTTCCAGGCCTCCCAGGACCGCGCCCACAAAGGCCAGCAACAGGATGGGGTCCATAAAACGTACCTCGATCAACTGCTGGCGGCTGGCCAGTAATATGCCAGCCAGGGCCGCGATAAGCGCCGCGAGCGACCAGACCAACAAGAAGATCAGGCCCACGGGGATGCCCATCAGGCGCGCCGTAGGGAGATTATCTGAGGTCGCGCGCATAGCAATGCCCAGGCTGGTGCGGGTAAGAAAGAGGTTTAGCGCGAGCACGAGCACAACAGTTACCCCCACCACAAGCAGATCGATGAGCGAGAGGTAGAGGCCACCCGGATGGAGTGCCAGGCCCTCGAAAGGCGTAGAGAAGCGCACCGGAGAGGTAAGCTGAGGCCAGATAAGCTGCGCCACGGTCTCCAGCACCAGGGCCAGGGCCAGCGTCGCGATGGCCTTGGTAAAAATGGGAGCGCGCAACACAGGACGGGCAAAACCTCGCTCCAGAAGCGCGCCAAAGAGCAGCGAGCCGAATAGGGTCAGCAGGGCCGCCAGCCAGAAGTTCAGGTGCGCCAGTGACATAAGCGCATACATAAAGCAGGTGCAGAACGAGGCGATGGCTCCATAGGCGAAGTTGAGCACGCCCGTTGTGCGATAAATAAGCACGATGCCCAGGGCCAGCAGACCATACAGACAGCCCGTGACCAGCCCGGAGATGAGAACCTGGACCAACGCAAGCATGGATGGTGTTCTCCTTTTACGGTAATCTCAAATCAATCCCTTTATACCCACTTCATCCCTTGACACAATTATCATTTATCTGTTATATGATACATGACTCAAGTGTCATGTTTATAGTAATGTATCTTTTTCTCTGGCTGACGTCAAGTGTATTGAGGCGCATCCCACAAAGAGTGTGGGGGAGATCAAAGAGGAGGAACCAGGCGACATGGGCAAATTATTTTTAAAAAGAGCATCATACCTGGGTAGGCGCAGATGGCATGCCACTCTGGGGCTGGCGAGCATGCTTCTATTGATTTTGTCCGCGTGCGGCGGTAGTAGCGCGGCGGCAGGTGATAGCAGCAACGTTCCCGGAGTGACGAACGACACGATTACGATTGGCGGAGTACTCGATACCACGGGCGCTATTAAGGTCATCTGTCAACCTATTTTGCAGGGCGACCAGCTCTATTTCGACAAGATCAATAAGGCTGGCGGCATCAATGGGCGCAAGATCAAGTTCGTGCAGGTCAGCGATAACGGCGACACGACAAAAACACGCGATGCGGTACGCCAACTGGTTGAGCAGGACAATGTCTTTGGCGTCTTCCAGGTCTGCGGCTCAGGTGCCGCCAATGTCGCCTCGGCCTATCTTGGCCCCAAGGGCATTCCCATGGTGGACCCGGTTGGCGGCGGTTCCAAGTTTACCGATGCTCAGGGCAAGACGCTGCCCTGGATGTGGATGACGCAACCCAACTACGGCGACGAGGGTCATGTCCTGGGCTACTACCTCACCAAGACGCTTAAGGCCCAGAAGGTGGCCCTGCTCTACGAAGATGATGTGCTGGGTCTACAACAGAAGACAACCCTGGGCGAATCCTTGCAGAAGTATGGTGGTCAGCTCGTGGCCTCCACCGGCTACAAGGCGACCGACACCGACTTCTCAGCGGCGATCCAGACCCTGAAGTCCGCCAACCCTGATATCATCGTACTAAACGGCCTGCCAGGGCCTACCGCCAAGTTTGTTGCCGCCGCCGCGCAGCAGGGCTACCGCCCACCCCTGGGCTATCTCGCCAACTATCCCATGGCCGATAACTCCTGGGCGAAGGTGCTGGGCAAGGCGGGTGAAGGCATCTACGTCAGCGGGTACACCAGCACAAACACCCCGATTGGGCAGGAATACTTGCAGGCCACCAGCGGGGATAGTGTCTTCAGCGCCTACAAGTTCTACGGCTACATCAACGCCAAGATCTTTGTAGACGCGCTACAAAAGGCCGGCAAAGACCTGACCCGCGATAGCCTGCGCAAGGCACTCGATAGCCAGTTCAGCGGCTATGACACCGGCTTTGGTCCCTCGCTGACCTGGAGCGCCGATCACCACAGCGGCGTCAGTGACTTTATGTTCTTGCAGATCAAGAATGGCCAGCTCGCGCCCGTCAGCGACTTCATCAAGGCCTCCTCCATCTGGCCCTGATCGCTCATACAACCATCGTCTGACGGTCCTGGATTAAGGGAGGGTAGGAGTTGCGGATTGTACATCCGCAACTCCTACCCTCCCTTTTTGCCTGATAGAATGGTCATAAGGCAACAAGATTTCCGCTTTTTCCATGTGGAGGGAGAAGAGATTAGCACAACCCGAGAAAATCCCGTGTAGGGGTCATAATAGAAAGAGGAAATTCAATGGGAAAGATCGTTGCGACAGAGTATGTAACCCTGGATGGCGTCATGGAGGCGCCCAATGAGTGGTCCTTCCAGTTCTGGAGTGATGAGGCAGCGAAGTTTAAGCTCGATGAATTATTTGCCAGCGACGCGCTACTCCTGGGCCGTGTGACCTACGAGGGTTTCGCCGCAGCATGGCCCACCATGAAGGATGATGCAGGCTTCGCCGACCGCATGAACAGCCTCCCCAAGTATGTTATCTCCACAACCCTCAAGGAGGCCACCTGGAATAATTCAACCGTGATCAGCGAGAACATTGCCGAAGAGGTAGCCAAAATCAAAGAGCAGACGAGCCAGGACATCCTGCTCTCAGGCAGCGCCGACCTTGTCAACGCGCTCGCGCACCATAACCTCATTGATGAGTACCGGATCATGCTCTACCCTGTCGTAGTGGGCAAAGGTAAGCGCCTCTTCCAGGAGGGTATCGACAAGAAGACGCTGCGCCTGGGTGAGGTCAAGACGTTTAGCTCCGGTGTCACAATTCTCTCCTACTATCCCGCCTAAAAGAGAGTACCATAGCAGCAATACGACATACAAAAAGGTCCGGGCATTTGCCTAAGGCCTCTTTTTGTATGTCGTAGGATTTTGTTTATTTGTTCAGGGTGGCAATGGCATAGCCAGGAGAGCCAACTGATACACCCCAGTCCAGGCCAGTAACAGTTCTAGAGGTATCGCGAGCGCAGTCTGGCACGTTCAAAGCGGGGTCAGGGAGAGTTATCCATTCAAGGATTCGATGGATCGAGCTACCATCGCCATACTGGCATTCGCCAAACGCTTGATAATACAGGTGTGCTCGCGCCGGGGAGGGTGCGCTAACAAAGATGTGCGAGCCAGAGAGCCGTAAGGATAACCTCCGCTCAGCAGGTATCTGCGGGCTGACGTTAAGTGCCAGGGTGGGAGTATGATGGATAAAGGCATCGTTTGTGCTTACAATATCCCCACTTCTACTAGCTAACGATGCGCTCGCCTGGAGCGTTACAGCGCCGCTCGCGGTCATGGGCAGAAAATAATGGGCCGTCACAGTCTGATGAGGCTGAACCGTGACCTCACCAAAGGCACCACAGCCATGAGTAACGCCATTTTGTTCATGGGGAAGCTGAAAGTGTGGCTCGCCACCACCTTTTATAGAAAGTTTTAGAGCTGCCTTACAGAACAATGTGGAGTTGATGTCACCCATGAATGTGACAGGTTGTGAGTTCTCATTAGTGAGGGACACATCGACAGGTAGTAATTCACTTAAGAAGATCGGTTCATTGGGGACATGTAAAGCTAGCTCGACCCCATTTGACCTGATGCTCGCGACGCGCTCCTGCGCGGGTGAGGCCGCCACAACCGTGGCGGATGTGGCAAAGATGCTTAATAGAACAAGCCAGAAGAGGATCTTTTTCGGTAAATAGAATTTTCCAATGTGCATATGAGTTCCTTCTCTTCTCTATACGCTTCAGAATATGCTTCAGAAATTACGCCTGGCGGCCAGCATAGAATACTCAAGGCATATATAAATCTTTTGATAATGTATAGATTATACATTATATATCAGTGCAAAATGCACAAAGTTGGCTCAAACGCGGAGAAAGAGTGTACGACACTTCCACCTGATGCATATTGGACGCCGAGGATAGGCTTCTTGATTGACATACATTGCTATAATTTAAATATCTGGATGCGTTATTACCATTCTCACCCCCGCTATAGCCGCTATACACTTCTACATTATTGCCCGCTAGCTTAGTGCCACGAAAGGAACTTATATTTTATGGAATTTTCCGATGTCGTACGCAAACGCCGCATGGTACGCCACTTTACCTCTGAGCCAGTCGCGCCCGAAACTGTTGAGCGCCTGCTGGCCCTGGCTCAACGTGCTCCCAGCGCGGGCTTTACTCAGGGGCAGTCCTTTATCGTCGTGACGCGCGAGGAGATGAAGAATGCCATCGCCGAGTTGTGCGACGAGCAGGAATATGTCTCCTCTGGCTTCCATTCTTTTATTTCCGAGGCACCCGTGCTGGTCATTCCTTGCACGAGCGAGGCGGCCTATCATAGTCGTTACCAGGAGAACGACAAGGTCGACGAGGATGGCGCGGAGATCGCCTGGCCCGTCCCCTACTGGCATAAGGGACTCTCAATTGCGCCATCTCCCTCCGCTTCCTGAGCCTCCTCGTCCTCCTCGTGGAGAATCTCAAGATACTTCATAATGCTCTTTGGGTTGACCGTCACATCAAAACGCCGCTCACTGCCGTGCTTATAGACGAGCACCTGCACACCCATAAACCGCAAGCAGTCACGCTTCCTCTGGTACGATGCATCGGGATTCGCATCACCAGAGAGCACAAAGTCCCTGGCCCACTCCCGAAACGTTTTGTAGTCCTGCATCACACGATCCTGGGACGCCTGCATGGTCCTGATCTCGTCCAGCTCTTCCTGCAACTTCTCCATCACTTTTGTCTGGGTGTTTAAGTCCTCAAGAACGATGGCGCGTGTGCCAGGAGCCAGCCTGGGATTCCTGAGATCATTGCGGTATTGATCGAGAAGAAGCTTCTGGTCCTCTATCGCTTGGAGAGTAGACTTGACAGCAGAATTAAGCCCACCACGGCTCAGCAACTTCGACAGGCGCTTCTCCACATCCTGCATGTCGTGTAGCTTCTTACAGACGTAAGCCCACACAGCAGCATCCAGGGTACTGGCAAGCATCTCCACACCAGGGCACTTGACGCCAGGACGGTTGTGGCTATTGCAGCGATAGCGTGCTTTTTCTTCGCGCCGATGGTCGTGGTAAACCGTCATAGCGTTGCCACAGATACCGCAGTAGACGAAGCCAGCTCGCAGGAGTGCAGTCACCTCGTGCTTATTATTGCGGCTCGCCTCCTGCACCATGACATCGTTCACCTCTGTAATCTTTGCTGCCAACTCATCAGAGATCATGCGCTCCACAGTGCCCTCCGGCAAAGGTAGCTGCTGCTCCAGTGGTACTCTCTTGCGAACGGCCACCCATCGGTCCTCTCGGAACTCTTTAGTATTCTCAAACTTATAGGCATAGGCGATGCCACGGTAGAGTGTCTGCGAGCGCTCGATGACGGTGCGTACTGTGCGGGAACTCCAGTCTGATTTGCCATTGGGGCTTGGAATCTTGTTGTCTACGAGGTACTTGGTGATAGCAAGGATACCATGCCGAGCTGCACGCATCTCAAGGATCTTGCGCACGATCTTTGCTTCTGGCTCATAAATAACAAGCTTGTTCTTCTTCACAGGATCATCGAAACGATAGCCAAAGGGTGGCTTGTACCCGCCCAGATAGCGCTTCTGCTCGGTCACACGTGCGCGCTTCCCTAGCTGCACACGTGTAACAATCGTCTCACGTTCCTTCTGTGCAAAGCTCATCTTCAGCGTTATCATGGCCTCGGCCAGTGTGGGATCTTCGGGTAGCGTTTCCTTCGCACGGCTCCCTCAGAGAGGGGTAACGAGCCTATCCAGAATCCCTGCATCCTTCCCACATGCTGATTCCGCGTGGTCAGTAGCACATGACCAGTACTGCCAGCAGGCAAGAGAGGCCACACCAGGGGCAGATCATCAGCGTTATCGACAATAAGGAGCCAATCCTCATGGGTCGCTAACCAGTGCCGTACAGCTGCAACAATCAGCTCTTCCTCTTGCTCTACACGCTGAGGTAACTGTAAATGCTGTGCAATAGAGAGAAAGTCAGCGGTGAGTGTTGACAGTGATGCTGCATTCACCCAAAGCACAAAGCGGTAGTCCTCCCTGTGCCGGTAGGCATACTCCACGACAATCTGCGTCTTGCCAATGCCTCCTAGGCCACTGATGGCCTGTCCCTGGGTGAGTACTGCTGCTCGGTCAGTAAGAAAGCTATTGTACAACTGCTGAAGAATTTGCTCACGCCCTGTAAAAAGGGGGTTACGACGATAAGGAACCATCCACACGTGCTCTGGCAGCTCAGAGGAAATAGGCGCTTGATAATAATGAACACTGGGATTGCCGTATATTGAGGTGGCATTAAAATCCCCAGAAATCTCTTGCTTCACTGAAGGCTGGTGTTCGTCCACCATTTATGCGTCCTTTGGAAAGTGAACATTCACACTGGGATCGCCATACATCGAGATAGCATTGTAACTACCGCTGATTATCTGTTGGATAGAAGGATTTCCCCGGGCCTGCTCTCCAAGGATCTTTTGTACACGCTCGGCCAGCTGGCATAATTCTGCATTCTGATCGATATGCGCTTCAGTAATTTCCTCTACCAGTGTTGCCTGCCGTCCCTGGGATGTGGGTTTGGCTTCCACAGCCTCGATGGCATCCACAACGGGATGTTTGTGTCCAAAGCGCTGGGTAATCCTGGTTTTCAAGGCGGTATATGCATCAAGAAGGGCTGTCTTGCCTACTTCGGTCAGGCCTGTTGTTGCAACTACTGTGCTGGTCGCAATCAAGGCAGTTGATACTGGGTCCATCTTCCTCACCTGCTTCCATACTGGTTTGGACGCTGCTTTCAGAGAGACGTCCTCTTGCCTACTATAGAGACGATAAAACCAACTTCAAGTGGAAAGATAAATTCATATGTTTAGACGTTACAGATACATTGATATAAATCATATCACTTTGAGCTTAAATACTAAGTATTCGTGCAGAATCACCCTTGTAAAGAACCTATACCCAATGAATCGACAGGGTTTCAGGCCACTCAAAGCATTTGCATATCTAGACAGAGACATCCCTGTCTGTTATCCTAAGGTTCTCATTTGAAGCCTCATCAACAGCTCATGTTCTGTATCTTCACCTCCATGATAAAAGGAAGGAACCATCACATCAATGGACCTGTCACCAACCTTCTTTGAACTCCAGTTCCTCTTTGCCGAGTCTATTGTTCGGGTAAGCCACCTTAACTTTGAGGAGGCCTTGCTCGACTTCACCAATCTGTATATGCAGTTTCCAATCGATCGATCATTTGACCCGACTCATCCAGTCTGGCAAGCTTATCTCACAGGCCTACGCCAGGCGCCGGAGAGAGCCATGTGGACCTACACCTTTTATCAACACAAGAGAGAGCTCCATTCGCCATACCCTTATGGATGCTTTCATTACAGTTATCTTCCTGAAGAGAACACGATCCGCTATCACTTTGCGAACGCAGATATGTCCGGTTCTGGACCACTCAGCAAGGAAAGGATGCCAGTTCGGTTGCAGGAACTCAAAATGATGTTTGCCAAGATCAAAAAACAGTACGGCGATATTCCCACCGTTCGAGGCAACTCATGGCTCTACAATATCGATGCCTACAGGCGGTTGTTCCCGGTCCAGTATACCCAGGCTATGAAGGTGGTAGATGGTGAGTTCCAGTACATGTCTCTGTGGGGACAATTCTTGCAGCGTGATGGTCGAGTTCATAGACATCTTGCCGACGCTTTCCTCTCTTGTCTGCAAAAGTCTAAGACCATCGAAGGCCTCGCGAGCTGTTTTCCCTATCAGGTGCTCTCCCCTCAAAGTCCCATTGCTTTGTTTTATGAGTTCTATGAGGTCTAAGCGTCGCGGTGAGGAGCGTAATCTGATGGTCAAGGAGCAGCGACGCACAGCAAAAGAGCAAGTGGCGTTCTTGATGCAAGAAGGGTCTTCTTGGAAAGAAGCAACTGCCACTGTAGGAATCCCAGTGAGTCGATCCACCGCGTATCGTTGGCTTCATGCGTGGCGTGCCTGTGGAGAAACCGCTTTTCAAGATGGTAGACACGGACATCTTGCCAAACTCCGTGAACCAGTGAGGACGTTTCTCGAAATGCTGTTGACACCTGCTCCAGAAACACCTAGCAGAGAGGCGCAAGCGGCCTTGCAAAAACAATTTGGGATCTCAGTCAGCATTGGGCACCTCAATCATGTGCGTCGACAACTGGGCTTGAGTAGCCGGGCTGCTCGGAGCAAAAACAAACGTTTTGCTTCCAGCCCATCTCAAGAAGCCCACTGGCAAGAGGGAGCTGGAGGGCTCCTTTTACTCGCCTCAGCACAGCAAACGGGCTTGTTAACCATACTAGAAGAAGCTCTCTCTGGTTTAGCTTCACGAAAACCATCACGATTAGCCAGCCTTTCCAGTTCCTCGCGCTTCCGGCTTTCACTCACCTTGTTGTTTCTTGGGGCTGTGGGTTTGCATCGGACCTGGGACTTGCGCAGCTACACGGGCGATGCCCTCGCTTTACTTACTGGACGTCCGCGTGCCTATGGCTATTTTCACACGGAGCGATTCCTCGCAGAAGTTGCCGAGTCCAATGGTGCCGAGATGCTAACAAATGCGCTGGCGAGATGGACAACTGGCCTGTGGTATCCTTCCACTCAGTCTGGCCCATGTACAAACCCATCAGCCTGCTTTTACGTGGACGGGCATCGCAAGCCGGTCTACACAGATATGCTCATTCCTCGTGGGCTAGTAGGGCGGTTGAGCGCTATCTTGGGATGCCGAGCGCTCGTGTTGCTGCATGATGCTCGTGGTCATCCTCTGCTGGCAACTACCCATCGTGGAGATCACCACTTGACGCTTGGGTTGCCAGCTATTGTGAAGCGTTATGAGCAGGAAACCGGTCCTGGTGCTGTTCAGCAAATCGTTGTAGATCGTGAGGGGATGGCAGTTGAATTTCTTGCCCTACTAGGAAGTGAAGGGCGAAGCATCATCTCTGTCCTGCGAGCCGATCAATATGCTGGACTCGACTCATTTACTGATGTTGGAGACTTTGTCCCGCTGCGTGTCTCAAAACAGGGAAAGATTCTGCGTGAGGTGGCACCTGCATCCATTACCCTTCCTTTACCAGAACAGAAAGGGCAATCTCTCCAGCTTCGTGTCGCTCTGATCCGCAATTTATGCCATCAGGTTCCACTACCTCCTACAGAAGACGAACGGGAATATCCTAAGCGCTGGGATGCGGACTTGAACTGGGAGGATCGCAGGTGGTGGGATGAGGGATGGCAGGCTACACCAGCCTCTCGGCCAGCCACCACTCCGAAACTTATCCCCATTGTGACAACCGCTTCAACCGTTGATGCTGTAGAACTGGCTCAAATGTACATAGAGCGCTGGCCGTTGCAAGAAAACATCATCCGTGATTTCTTGCTCCCGTTAGGATTGGACACGAATCATGGCTACAGCAAAAAGCCTGTAGAGAATTCTGAGGTGGTAAAGAAACGAATAACCCTGGAAAAACGGCTGGCGAATGTCCAGAGGTGGGCAGAAGGAGCACGTAAGCGCTCCCACAATGCGAGCAAGCTGTACCGAAAACGCTGCAAGCTTACCAAGGAGCAGGCAACAGAACTCTACCGCGCGCTCAATGATCATCAGATCGAGTTAGAGCAGCAGGGAATGGAGCACTGGCTCCTGCGGAAAACCATGAAAGAGCAAAAGGCTCTCGCCGATGCTGAGATTGAGAAGTACCAGCAGCGACAATGGAAAGCCTATCATACGAGCAATCAGGAGTTTGCGAAGTGTGAGAAGTACTGCCGCGAACAACGTGAAATCTTACGTGCATTAGAAGATCTAACGGTCAGTAAGCGAACGATGTATGAGTTGGATAATCGGAAGGATCAGGTAATGACCGTCTTTAAGGTTGCTCTCACGAACCTGGTCATGTGGACGCGAGATCACTATTTCCCAACTTCCTTTGCTCAAGCGACTTGGAAACGACTCGCCCCCTTTTTCCACCTTCCAGGATTGATTGTCCAGAGTGATGAGACGGTGACGATTGCATTTTGCTCCTTCAATGATCGACAGTACAACCGTGATCTTACTCTTCTCTGTGAGCGGGTGAATGCTGCATGTCCGCATTTGCCAGATGGTCGCCGTCTGCATTTTTTCGCTGAAAATGTTCCTCGTCCCATTCTAAATATGCAAAAACAGTGCGTGGCCTGAAACCCTGATATATTGATTTGCAAAAGCTCTTGAAGATCGATCCACCTTTATTTATTATGGTGAGTTTTCTTGGAGTAAAAGGCTACAGAATCTATCATCCGAAATTTGGCGAAAGGAGACAACCAGCTAGTAACGAATTTGATAGAGTGAATCTCCTTCTTCCCGAAGTTATGATAGAGAATTTCGATGATGACCTAGCTAAAGCAATGCGACCAATTTTTGACGCAGTTTGGAATGCTGCAGGATACTCGTGTTCACCCAACTATGATATCTCTGGCAAATTCACTTTAGGTTCGTAAACTGCTATGTAGATGGCATGCTTCGATGTTTTATCGGGGTCCCGATATGTTTTCCCCTCTCAATACCGCTAAGGGCAGGTACATCTGGTGATGATCTCTACACGCGTTCCGGTAAGCTTGAGATTCAGATGGTAATTTGGGCCAAGAGTGATCAGGTTTCATCACAAAGCATGATCAATCGGTGCGAAGGGTGAGCAGCTCATCAATTGACTAAGGGAGAAACCGCTTCAGCAGCAGATCGTTCTCTATCGTTTCTGTAAATTCAGTTTTCGTTTTGCTGCCTTTGCGCGTTCTCTACATGCAAAGAGTTGAGCCATATCCGGCGAGGCTGCCCGTTTGGGGTCCCGTTACGGGCTGAAAGATCCGGTTTTCTGTCTACAATTCAAGCAATTGCTGCCAGTGAATTTACAAAAATGAAAATGACGAACGGACTTTTGAAGCCATTTTATCGAATAGAGATAGTAGTAAATTGGGTCAAACTCATGCGGCTTTTTGGGTGAAACCAAGGAAATCGGCATGAAACTAAGGAATTGACCATTAGAACTTGGTAAAACTGCTCCAGAAGCAGATTGTTGGACTCCATTTTTGTCAATTCGGATAGTCAGCACCACAAGTATCTCGTGCTTTACCTGTATCAGCCCATGCATGAAAGGAGTCTGAAGGTTCGACATTTGGCACACATGCTTTCTCTTTCGGCTAGAAAAGACGGGAATTCCCCGATCACCAGACCTGTGAATTTACAGACAATGAGTGCCATGAGCCGCCTCCAGAGCCATAGTTCAACTTGCATTGTGGATGATTCCTGGGTTTCGCGCTGATTTCCTCGGTTTCACCCAAAAATCGGTCGGAGTTTCATCCAATTTACTAGATAGATGAGTTGCTCACCCTTCGCACCAAAATCCCACCCTTCGCGCTGAAAAGAAAAGTGCTCACTCTTCGTGCCATTTACCATCAGATGCTCCAGACCTGGTCTTTTTGATAGACCAACTCAAGGTGAGGAAGGGCTAAGATCCTGGTAAAAATGTGCATTAGAGCACTTTAGTTCTAACTTTTGCCGGCTATGTATCCTCTTAACGTCTAAATCCTCGCAAGACTAGACAGTTTGTAGCGGCCTTACGGCACATATGGCATTCCAAACTGGATAGGTGATAACGTTCGTTATCACCATCCAAGCTCTTAGCGTGGTTTTCCGTACGGTTAATACTTGACCCCCATGGGCACCTCTGAAGCACTCTAAACGAAAACTGTGCCGCACTTATCTACTTTGCGGCTCCAAGGCGTCTTCCTTAACGCAGGGCCTGACAGGCCGGACCCCACGATCATGCTATCCTGCTCGGCCAGGAGAAAATAGCTCGGCCGGTCCTTCTCGCTTTCCTTGCGCAACCAGAAAATGTGGATACAGAAGAGGTGGATGCACAACAACCACCTTACCATTCGCGTACCATCTGCTCAAGCTGCTCACGTACCCCTTCTGGGCGTAGCCAACCATAGCCCGCATCTTGCAACTGGCGAATAAGCCCCTGAAAATCTTCCTCATTCCAGGCCGGAAGGCTCTGGCGCATCAGGATGCGTGGGATCTTCCACGTTGCAGGCTGGCAAGCACGTGGAAGTCTGCCAGTATGTGGTGTGTGCTGAGCCAGAAAAACCTCCAGATACGGGCGAACACGTTCATCCCAGTCAGCCAGCTCACAGGCTTCAAGCGACCAATCCAGTGCCCATAAACGCGCACTGTGGTCGGAACTCCCTGAGGCGAGAAAACATCCATCAGCACTCAGACTCACCGAACGTATCCAGTCAGTATGGCCCTGGAAGATATGCAGGCAGTGGCCGGTACTCACTTCCCACAGGCGTAGCGTGCTATCTCTGCTACCAGAGGCGAGCCAGCGTCCATCAGTGCTCAGGCTCACGGACGTCACTGGAGCAATATGCCCCTGAAACGTCTGCACACAGCGGCCGGTGCTGGTCTCGCGCACATATATGGTTCTATCTCCACAGATGTAGACGAGCCAACGCCCATCAGCGCTCAAACGCACCAATCTCACCGCGTCAGTATGGCCCTGAAACGTCTGCACACAGCGGCTGGTATGAGTCTCCCACAACCGTACTTTATCCTTATCATCAAGAGTGGAGGCGAGCAGGCTTCCATCGGCACTCAGGCTCACTGACACCGAACGAAGGAGCCCATAGAAAGTACGCACACAACGGCCGGTGCTGGTCTTCCACAACCGTAGCATCCCAGAACTTACCGAGGCAAGCCAACGGCCATCAGCACTCAGGCTCACTGAATCCTCCACACCAATATGGTCCTGAATGATATGGAGGCAGCGACCGGTGCTGGTCTCCCACAGGCGTAGCGTGCTATCTCTGCTACCAGAGGCGAGTAGGCTTCCATCGGCACTCAGACTCACCGAACTCACTGTAGCAGTATGGCCCTGAAACGTCTGCACACAGCGGCTGGTGCTAGTCTCCCACAGTCGTACCATCCTATCCTCATCACCGGAGGCGAGCAGGTTTCCATCGGCACTCAGACCAATTATTCCGAGAGATTGATCAAAGACGCTGGCAGGCCAGCCTGTACGCAATGTCACTCGGGCACAGACACGTGAGAGTGTCTTCCACGCCTCTAAACTCTGCGGGTGGTGCTCCCACCCAGGTACCGTTCGGAGTTGATGTAAGAGACCTAATGCATCAGCAACGTGGTTTTCTCGATAAGCTTGCTCAGCTTGTTTGATCTGACCCATGGCATATTGCTCAGTCCGCATCACGGCGGCATGGGAGTGGATGCGTGATGGAGAGAGAGCATACCTGAAACCAGAGTTATGGCACTTCCACAGGGAAATCTTCCCCTCGTTGCTCTCGGAGGCAAGCCATTGGCCATCAGCACTCAAGCTTACTGTACTTGTTGGACAATTCTGAAACGTACGCACACAGCGGCCGGTGCTGGTCTCCCACAAGCGTACCGTCTTATCGTGACTACCGGAGGCGATCCAATGGCCATCGGCGCTCAGACTCACCGAGATCACAGACTCCGTATGCCCCTGAAATATACGCACACAGCGGCCGGTGCTGGTCTCCCACAGTCGTATCGTGCTATCGTGACTGCCAGAGGCAAGCAGGCTTCCATCAGCGCTCAGGCTCACTGATGACACCAGACAAGCAAGGACATGCAGGCAGCGACCAGTACTCACGTCCCACAGTCGTATCGTGCTATCGTGACTGCCGGAGGCAAGCAGGCTTCCATCAGCACCCAGGCTCACAGACATCACAGCCTCAGTATGCCCCTGGAAGGTACGATACGGCCAGTGACGTTCATGAACGTTCACATCCCACACATAGACGTTCGAATCGTGTCCTCCAGAGGCGAGCCAGCGAGCATCAGTGCTCAGACTCACAGAAATAGCTGATCCAGTATGTCCCCGAAAGAGACGCCGGCAGTGACCAGTGCTAGTCTCCCACAGGCGTACCGTCCTATCGCTACTGCTGGAGGCAAGCAGGCTTCCATCGGCGCTCAGGCTCACTGACGTCACAGCGCCAGTATGGCGGTTCTGGGCGAACTGGCGGTGGCGGCGGGTGCTCACTTCCCAAAACAGGGCCGTCTTATACCCACTACTGGAGGCAGCGAGGAAACGTCCATCAGCACTCAGGCTTACGCATCCTTCTATAAAGCCGTCAGCCACCTGGAAAAAGCCGCCGGGCACCTGGAAGATAGACGGTTTGAGACGATGGTCGTGAGCTGCCGCCTGTGCCTGCTGGTAGAGTTTTTGCGCCTCTTCCTCACTAGCCACCATGTTTGAGGCCTTTTTGAGCAATGGCAGTGCTTTGCCCGGCATCCCCTGTTCCAGATGAACCTGTGCCAGCAGATACGATGCTCGTCCAGGGGAGGTGTGGGCTGCTTTTGCCATCTCAAGTTGATGAAGCAGCATGTCATCCGTTATGGCACCTTGTCGCCAGAGCACCACTCCTCGATTATACGTCGTTTCCAGATGATGCGGATTGACGTGTAGTGCTTGTTCCCAGACCTGTATCGCCTCCTGAACCTTGTTCAGGTCATAAAGCGAGAGTGCACGATTGTTGAGGGTATCGGCCAGCATCGTCGCCGGTTGTGGCATCTCTCGCGCATACGTTTGCCCGATCTGATGGGCATAGATTTCCTGCAAAGCTTCCACAACCTCTTGCATCGTGGCAGGGCGATCCCCTGGTCGAAGTTGGAAACAGTGGCGCAAGAGGACAACCAGTTTGGCGGGCACAGCAGGGAGATGCGGCTCTACTGGATCACGGCGGAGATACTCAGCAAGCGCTTCACCCGCTGCTGGCCCGGCGAGCCATGTCACTCCTCCGGCAAACATATGCAAGATTGACGCAGCCCAACTCCAGATATCGGTTTTGTGACTCAATGCCTGTTGTGCCGCCTGTTCGGGCGAGCAATAGGCCGGGGTCATCCCTTGCCAGCTGACCAGGATGCTTTGCTGGCCTCTGTCCGGATCGCCTGCCATCGCGCGTGCCCTAGCCAGGCCGAAATCGGTCACTTTGGGCATCCCTTCAGGGGTCATCATCACATTGGCGGGCTTGATATCCTGGTGGACCAATCCTTGCTCGTGGGCAGCGTGCAACCCCCAGGCAAACTGGATGGCGATGTCAAGCATGCGCTCCAGGGCTTGCTGAGGCCCTTCTTCATACAGACGCCGACTGCGGATCCAGTCCGCCAGATTGCCTCCTGGCACATATTCAGCGAAGATTACTGGTAGTTCATCCATGGTGCGCACATAATAGCAACTGACAATATGCGGATGCAGCGCCAGGTTAACCCAGGTCTCCGCCTCGCGGATAAAGTTTTCTTTGCCTCCCACCCTGGCGAAGATGGCTGGCTGGGGACGTTTGACAGCCAGATCAAGATCCCAACCCCGGTGATGCACCCGATACACACTACCCATACCGCCCTCACCCAGTTTATCCTTTACCTCATACTGCTCCAGAATGACATCCCCTGTCCGCCAGTTCTGGTGGTTCATGCTGGTCCTCCTTTGTTGCCTGAAACGATCGCCCTATACTGGGCCTGAAGCACACAAGAAAAGGCAAATGGAGATCTCTCTTCTCTTGAAGGTTTCACTTTCTTTCTCTTGTTATACATTACTTTATGATGTGAAACTATGACTACGGTCACAGCATGGAAATCGAGTGGAAATAGAATGGAGGACCGATAGGGGTCCCGACATTTTTTCCCTCATACGCACCAACTTAAGCAAGGATGAGGCAAAAAGAAGCTCCATCTGCGATGATATCAAAAGCGATTGAGATATCAGAGGGTGGCCTAAGATGTTAGCGAAAATGTGCAGGAAGCCTGGATGAAGCTCAGACTGTGAACTGAATGTACTTTCAGTGAAGTCAACAGCCTATTCACGGTTGGTTGCTCCGCTCAGATTTTACGCTCGATCAGGGAAATGAGAGAGGAAAACTGTGAACTGAAAAGATTTGCCATCCACTCGTTTTTAGAACAAAGTTACGCTAATGCACAAAATTGCCAGGAGTAGGGATAGGTAGGGCCTTGCGGCCTTTCCCCCCCTCCAAACGCAGCATGCGACTTTTACCGCACTGCGCTTTCCAGTTGGGTCCAAGTACTCGCGAAGAGCAGATTCATGGAAATCCATGGGAAGGCGCACCAAGAGGTCGAGCCTCTCGTCATCTGCATTCCTTCCTTTATCCGTTTATTTCGTTTTCTCAGGACTTACCCTGGCGGACCTTCACCGTGTCCATCCCATTACAGGAAGGCATTTGGCATGAAGTAGACCGCCAGCGAGGTACCGATATTTGCTTAGACCTACCTGGAAACCAGGTGGTATCATAAGCTCGGCCCTTTTCCAACGGCCCCTTCCCGAACGTGACGGGCGCCTTTCGACGCATCATCGCTCTCCAGAGATCTGTGCCTTTTCAGCACCACTTTTAAGAAAGATCTCTTGACACATCCATGTCAACCCTTCCTTTTACGTGTGATCTCCTGTCGTCCTTCGCCCTGTATGTGAATTTCCCACACGCCTTGGTGGAGCGTGACTTCCACGACTACTGTAACGACTCTCTAACCTTACCGCTCTCGCGGGTTAGGTCAATCCTCAGTTCCCCCAAATGTCTCCGTCTGTACGTAGGTGCCCATTTCGTCATTTCCCTCTCCGTGAGGGCTGGCTCCAATGAGAGCTTGCAGCAGAAATAGTACCATTCTCCTGCACATTGGACACAGGCGATAATCCCGTTCCTGTGGGCTGGCGGTTTTCCGCCATGACTTGGATTAAGCCAATCAAGACTTCACCATATACAGCGTCACTTACTGACCTCTGGCTCCTGGGACTGGAGCTTCACCAGCATTTTGCACGACATGCTATTTTCCCCTCACGCCTTTCGGGTGAAGGTGTCCCCGCTCTCGTACGAGAGCGAGTAAGTCGCTGTGTTACTCACCTTGCTCTAGTGAGCTTACCCCGACGGGTAAGAGAGACATTTGTGGCACAAAGGCGCACTACTACGCCGCCTCCGTCCGCTCTTCCACCCGCTAGCATTCTCGCGGCTCTTACGAGCAACTGGTGGTATGAGCGTTCCCTGATTTCCCATCGAGGAGTGATAGCAATCCGTAGCTGCCTGCTTTACGCCGGGCGGGCAATGGAGTAGTGCCCATCGGACCAAGAAGCCAATGAGCCAGCCGCCTTGCCATTTTGGCTAGAGGGTAACAGCCATTTTCCCTCGACGGCGCGTAACGACATTTACGCAGGTTCCTTACGTCAGCATAGATCGCAGGGGTAGCCCGATGGCTCCTTTGGCTAGACCCATCTGGTACATTGTCAGCGGGCTTCCTACCCTCAGCAGTGCCACTGCTGAACGCAGGCCGCTTACCCCTCGTACCACTACTTAAGTACGACTCTTTGAGCAACTCCTCGATAAGCGAACAGGCGCACTCTTAGTCCTACCTCAAATAGGGATATCACCATGACATGCTCGCGCGATAGCTGAATGCTCATATCTTTTCTCCACAATTCCTCCACACCGGCGTGGATAAGTTCGTGGATAAATGGGTTGTGCCAGAGTCTATGGTTCAGGTATGCTTCTTAGGAACGAGCGTTCTTTCCTCTCTTACGCCCGACGGTGGCCCCTCTATTTCTTCTCCGATCTTATTGTGCTTTTTCTTATCAAAGAAGGGAACCATCATGCCTGCAGCCATCGAGGAAGAGGAGCAGCATCTCGCTCCGCGCAGTCTTGTTGTCCGTCGCCGGCCGAGGCCAGCGCCAGGGAAAGCGCCAGCGGTCCAGACGGTGCGTGCCTCTCAGTTCGCAAAACCACGAGCGCAGCGCACCACCACAACCGAGGAGGTACAGAAATTTTCGCGGCCGTCAGCTCCACCGAGGTCAGCGCGTCAAGGAGGGAGCTGGCTCCTGCCACTTGGGTTGGGAATGTTGTGCGCTCTGCTGCTTGCCCTCGCTGAGTCCATGGCGCTGACCTGGAGTAACACCTTCATCGACCAAATTCACTATGGCTACCCGCGAACGACCCAGGTGGACCACATCGTCGGACACGAACGCGATCCACGAATAGCAACGCACTTTACCGCTATTAATCTGAAAGGCCAGGTGTTGATTTTTGAGGTTCCTGGCGGCTATCCAGAACATGCGCGACTCCTGCAAGGCCCTCGCCTTGTTGGCCCTGGCGCTGACCTGGCACCGGTCATGCTCACCTTCACAGGTGATGCACAGCATCCTGACCTGGTAGTTATAGTCAATGGGCTGCAAGTGATGTTTCACAATACAGGAACGAGCTATGCGCCGTTTCGGTAGTGCGATGCGAGCAGGGACCACACCACCAGGTTACTGCACCTCGCGGTCATACTGGAATGTGGTCCCCTCAATCCGCACATTGTAGTATGTGTAATACTCGTCACCCAGCCTCACTTCTGCACAGCCTGCGCGGGTCTGCCCAATCGCAACCATCGCGAAGGCCAAAGCGCCTAGCGGCATTTTTGCCACCATGGGGATCGTGGCAAAGGCTTGCTCATCGGTTATGGCTCCAAACAGGCGCACCTCATAGGTTGGCCTCATGTAGGATCTCCTTCCTTCATGTTCATCTTGCTTCCATTCTATCAGCTTGTGCTTGTGCCTACGTGCATACTAGATCAAGCGGGCGAATCGGCTCAGTTCCAGGCTCTATCGCTTTGTACGGTGAGACAACCCATAATATCAAATGTCATTCCCACTAAGGGGGCCTTGGCAGGTAGGTTCTACGACCCTATAATACGAAGAATATGAACTTTACTCCGCAGCAAACAATGTATACACGATCTCGAGATGTAGGCGCGCTTATTGATCTCACCACCCAGTTCTGGGCTACTTATGGGGCCTGCGCTCGGGCTGCGCGTGGTCGCGTCCTTCTTCATCTTCCTGGTGGGCATAAGCAGGTTATTAGGCTTCTGTCCTGGTATCCTATTAGGTACCTGGATGTTCAGACAAATAGCCTCCTCCTCGGCTATCCTCAGGATCTTATCTATGACCTAGAGCGTATTTCGCTTACGGCTACGACAGAATACGGCCTGGCCAAAGGCGTTCTTCTGCCGAATTACGAAGATGAATACGGTGTCCTCTAAGCTCGACTTTGTACATTTTTTTCTTTGGCTAACAAGTGCTCTGAGCCTCTCCTCCAGCGAAAAGAGCTTCTGAAGAGCCCTGGGAAGCCAGCAGCAAGGAAAAACGTTGGACCAGCTGCCCTTTTTCAACGTCACCTGCACCAGCCTGATGTTGAAAAAGTCGGCGAGCGGAGAAGCACCCTGTATTTCGTATCATGGGGATTTTTACATAACCCCCCATACGCACCAACTTAAGCAAGGCAGAGGCAAAAAGAGGCTCCATCTGCGATGATATCAGAAAGAGAAACCTGATATCGAGAGCAGAAGGAGCACAGACAGGGCAAATGGAGCACACGTCGAGCAGTCTTTGAAGCACATCCTGGAAGAACGAGCGAATGTCCTGGCCCGCGAAACGGGCTGTATTGAACGGCAGAGAAAATTCAGTGGAGCCGACCTGCTGCAAACGCTGGTTTTTGGCTGGCTGAGCCATCCGGATGCTAGTCTGGAGCGGCTCGCATCCATGGCGACCATCCGCAAGGTGGAAGTGACAGATACCGCGCTGCACAAACGCTTCACGGAGCCCTGTGCCCACTTCTTGCATGCGGTGTTTGAGGAGATGGCCAGTGTGGTCGTTGAAGCCAGCCAGGATGTCCCGTTGGAGCTCCTGTGTCGCTTTCAGTCAGTCGTGCTGGAGGATAGGAGCAGTATCGCCCTCCCAGAGGAATTGGCAGAGCAGTGGCAGGGATGTGGGGGATCTCCTGGAAAGGGGCAAGCTGCGGTGAAATTGCATGTTCGTTGGGAACTCAAACGGGGACAGGTGCAAGGCCCAAGGCTCACGCACGGACGGATCATTGATCGATCCAGTCCGTTCAAAGATGATGGCTTGCCGGTGGGAAGTCTGTATATCGCCGATCTGGGGTATCTGGATTGGGGAGCGATTGCTGCTCGACGAGCGGCTGGCAGTTACACGCTCACTCGTGCCCAGGCCAGAACCAACTACTGGACGCCGGAAGGCAAACCGCTGGAACTGGATGCGCTGCTCCCACAGCAGGTCGGACAGACCCACGAACGCTGGGTTCGTGTGGGCAAAGAGCATCGGCATCTGATGCGTCTGCTCATCTTGCGAGTTCCCCAAGACGGAGCTTCGCGACGACGCGCCAACTTGGAGGCTGATGCCAAGCGACGCGCTCAACCCGTGCGGGAGCAAGCCTGGAAACTGGCCGACTGGACCATCTTGCTCACCGATGTCCCTGCGAATCTTCTGAACTTGCAGGAGGCTCTCGTCCTGGTGCGGGAACGATGGCAAATGGAAATGCTTTACAAGTTATGGAAGCAATACGGGCGGATTGATGAATGGCGCACCACGAATCCCTGGCGCGTGCTCTGTGAACTGTATGCCAAGCTCATTGGACTGCTCCTGCAACACTGGCTCATTCTCCTGTTCGCCTGGCAAGATGAGCAGCGCAGAATGCCGCAAACTGGCACAGGTGGTCCGCGATACCGCCAGTTCGCTGCTGGAAGCTTTTGCAGGGGAGCGCTCGTTTCTCTCTGCCCTACAAGCCATCCAACGTCGCATGCGTTTAGGGTGCCAAATGAACAAGCGCAAAAAGCATCCCAATTCCGCCCAACTCCTCCAGCGGAGATCGACCAACTGGGCTTTGAGTCCTTAAGTTGGTGCGTATGGGGGGGTATGCAAAAACCCCCTAATAGGTCTGTGCTGAAGCTTCGCGAGTATCTGCCACGTACCATGTGAGCAGGAGCTCTTGCGTCGTGTGGTTCTCGGTTACGACTACCCACGGCCACTCTGAGTATTCCAGTGCAGCCTGGTCATTTCTGCTCAGTTCAGTGGAACCGCTCGGGTGACTGTGAAACACGGCTACGATAGACAAGTCTGCTTCTGCTGCAAGCAGGCGCACCCGGCGCATTTCGTGATCGGGGATAGCAAAGCCACCAACCGTACTGACGGCGTTCAGCGTGCTCACCACCCTGTGCACAATCAAGCGTGTGCCGACGCGGCTGCCGAGCAGGACCCCGCAGCACTCGCGTGGGTAAGCGGCTTCAAAGGCATAGTGTAGTTGAAGGCAGTGCTCAGCTAGTATTTCCATCTTTCTGTCTTTTTTCTACTCCCCTGGACTTTCGTCCACCAGTTAGTGGAGTCCAAGATTGAGAACGTTTAGTGAATTTAGAGAAATTATAAATTTGACGCCTAAGCCCACGGTGCCAACTATCATTGCCAAAATGCCTAAGAAGAGCAAAACCTTTCCCAACTTGCAGACCCACCCATCATTACCATCGTTACAGTAATATGTGTCAAGGTAACCCCCGATAAGAACCGATAGCAACCCAGCAGCGAACACGATGATAAACGGGTCATTCCCGGCATAGGTGGACAAGCCTGTATCCTCGAGTTTGCGCTTATGCTGAGCAAGCAACTGAACACTCTGGAAGGCTCCGCTCAGGATCACATCCGCTATTTCCAGATCGTGTGGCTCGCTTGCCACGAGGCCCAGGGAAGCCCCATTGCTCTGGTCAAATTGTTCCACCATGCGCTCGAATTGCCCGCGTCTCAACAAACCATCGAGGCTTTGCGGAGCACCGGAGGCAGAATGTATCAGGACGGCGCGCTGTACCTGCTCTTGCCCCGCCAGCTTGACCTCGCTGACCAGCTTCCCGTCCTGAAGCACAAGGAGACCGCCCAATTTCTTCATATTCTCGTCCAGGGTGGTCCAGAGATCCTCTGTCAGTCCCTCGTCTTTCAGAAGCTGCCGCGCCTGCGGGTCGTTCGTGAGGTCATTCCACAGGTCATTGATCTGAACAGAGCCAGCGGCTTTGACGCCGTCAATCCAGCTGTTGAGCATGTGATCTAACCTGCCCGCTTGTTTGAGGTGTTTTGTGGCTCGCAGTGTGGCCGCCGCGAGAGTCTGCCCATCGGACAGGGCCTGGCTCGCCTGCGCTTGCACCTCATGTTCAAAAGTCAGCGGGACGCCCTTCTGAGCCGCCTTCCAACTCCGGGCCTGTGTCAGATAGTTCTGATAGCTGAGCAGGCTGGACGCTTTCTCCAACGCCAACTTCTTGTCCTGGCGTATGGCGCTGGAGTTGATCGGACCTTGAGAAGACAACTGGGGCGACTGCGTCATCGCCGCGTAGAATTTGGAAAGGATGTTTTCGTTAGACATTATATTACTCTCCCAATTGTTCCTCACTCCCTCTTTAGGAGTTACTTAATACTCCGGTAATTGGTGCTTTTATTACATCGAGCGGCGACGCCAGATTCCATCTCACCACGAGAGCGTGCAACGTGCTAGAGGTAAAACCTCCGATATCTGCGATGGTGAACTGTTCGATTAAGGGAACATACATAGGCAGGAGCTGCGCCACGAGCAGATTCTGGAGAGCTGGCTGCAACTGCGGTTGGGTGCCCACTGGCTGATCGAACATTTGTAAACTGAGCACGAAAGGCTCGACCGCCGGTGCGGCAAGGTCCCCCAAATCGGTCACCTGCTTGCCATTGGGATCCCATAATGCCAGGAGTTGAACAGTCTGCTCGGACACGAGTCGCAGCGGGTCTCCAAGTGTGTTGTTAGTGGAGGCCTTGATGCTGCTCTCTTTGAGCGTGTCGCTCAAGTTCACCTGAACCCGTGCCTTGCCCGTTCCCGTCTCATCCGAGTTCGAGTCTATGGGCATTTCCACCGGTACATCCCCAACGATGGGAGTATAGATGGCATTCGCATGCCACAGTCCCGCCAGGACCGCCGAAAAGACCTTATCCGAGACGTAATAGGCAAAGTCTCGCCCGGAGAGGAATGAGCGCACCATGTTAAAGACACCGCCGGAATCATCGCCGAGGCTGACGCAGAATGTCAGGACCTGACCCTTGTCATCTTGCACGAGGAGATCCTGGACATGCAGCGCCGGGAGTTGCAGGCGCGCAAGCTGATTGGGCGTGAGGCTGCCAGCGAGCGCTACCGTGGGCGATAGACCCACGTCGGCTTGGTTCAGCAGCGGGGCGATGGTCTGGGCCAGCAACGAGGCGGCATAATCGGTCTTGAAGAATTCGACCAGGATGGGGTCGTTCGACTCGTAGGCGGGCTGTACGCCTTCGAAATTGAGCGCCAGCCAGAATTGGAGCGCAGGAGAGAAGATTACCAGTTCGGCGGGCACATGCATCAGCGCCGTGCCTACGGTTAATGGTATCCGGTCTCCCTTTGGCAGGGCGCCGGGACCCGACCCTTGGGTGATGCCGCCGATTGAAATAGTTCCCTCGGTGATGCCTCTGACTGATGATACTCGGTTTCCACGGGAGCCGCCGGGAGCGGTTCCCTCTGTGCCACTGGTTGCAATCAGATCCATGCTGGGCTTGAACAAGTTGAGCTGTACCGCCCAACTGAGGTCGACCATCCGTCCAGGTCGAATGCGCGAGCGTGCGGTCGCCCTCGATCCCGCGGTGGTCCCCGTGGTGATATCAGACAGCGGCGGCCAGTGGAAGGTTTGGGGTGACGGATCGATCATCTGGACTTCGACAAACAGCCCACCCCGAGCAAAGTCGATCGGCCTGATATGCGGCTGGATTGCCGCCCGTAGACCGGGAGGCACAAGCTCCGATTGGTACGGCACACGAACGCTCAATTGATTGAGGCCGCGCTGTTCCAGGTTGAAAGTCAACGCTCGGCGCAGCAAAAAACTGCTGAACTGCAGGACGGAATCAAATCCTGCGGGTATGGTGCTGGGCGGTTGCTCAAACTCATTCACTCCGCTTACCATGCCCCCCGGGAATAGTTGAGAAAGAACCATAGTTTCCCTCCTTGCAGCCTATGTTGCTAGTATTGTGATGGACGACAATTAGATGGCAACAATAAATGGCGTCAAACTGTATTGGTCTCTGAGTGCCTCCGCCAGTTTTTCCGCGTATGGCCTAATAGGCCGACCACAACCTCGGACCTGCCGCTGGTGAGTTCCATTAACGGCGGAAGCTTGACTAAGTCCAGATGATTCATGGTTTTTCACCGTTTCAAATACTGGTGCAGCGAAGCAAACGCCAGACACTTTATAGACGCCACATCTGAGGTTTATTGGGTGATACAGAGGTAGGCCCAGGAGTGCGTCTGTTTGCTTATCGAGGAGTTGCTTGAAGAGCCGTACTTGAGTAGTAGTACGAGGGGTGAGCGGCCTGCGTTCAGCAGTGGCACTGCTGGAGGTGGGAAGCCCGCTGACAATGTATCGGATGGGCCTAGCCGAAAGGGACCATCTGGCTACCCCTGTGATCTATGTCGACGAATGGGGCACTGCCCCGCGAAGGAACTCGCACAAGTGTCGTTACTACCGAAAGGGGAAATGGCTGTTACCCCTTAGCCAAAATGGCATGGCGGCTGGCTCATTGGATTCCTGGTCTGATGAGCGCTACTTCATTGACCGCCTGGCGTAAAGCAGACAGCTACGGATCGCTATCACTTCTCGATAGGGAATCAGGGAACGCTCACACCGCCAGTGCTCGTAAGAGCCGCAAGAATGCCAGTAGGTAATGGCAGAGATAAGGTGTAAAAGCAGCTTCTGCAGTTTGAGCGGCTCATATGGCTGTCCCAGGAAGGAATCCTTGCCATATACCTCTATCCGTTAACGAGAGCGCAGAAGAGTCAGATCGTCCGTTTAGCCTGGGTGTGTGCCTACTGGGTACTGCATCCTGGGGGGACTGTTGAGCACAGACATACGCGAAGTTGGCAACTGTTAGAGGTCTGGGAGGTTGAGGTAGACGCGGATCTCTTCGCCGCTGTTGAAATAACGTTCACAGTGCCTTCAGGCTAAAGCTGCGTATAGAACGGCTGTATAGCAAAACACAACGGGTGAAGAACGTGATACGCGAAAAGGAAGGATTGCGACAGTAGGCTCCGGTTCGCGTACCTGGGTGCTGGTAGTAAGTGCGACGAGTTGACAGATTTTTGGGTGAAGAGTGAACAACCGGTGCGAAGAGTGAACAATCGTATAGATGTCCCTGGAAAAACCGCCTCTCATCTGGTATTCTTCTTTTGAAAACTGTAAATTGCGTCCTTTAGACCACTCTTGTCGGAAGGATACGGATGGTTACACTGGCTGTCGCTTGAGTAAAAAGAAGCAACAAGAGGCAACGGTAATGCACAAACAATTTGAGCACGTGGTGGTAGTGGATGTTCGCACCACTTGCTGGGAAAAAGGAGCACGACCAGAAGATGATGAGCATGAGATCATCGAGATCGGGACGTGTATCCTGGATATTCCCACCCTCTCGATTGCTCAAAAGCAGAGCGTCATTCTGCGACCACAGCGCTCGAAGATCAGCGCCTTTTGTACCGAGCTGACCACCTTGACGCAAGAACAAGTCGAGGCTGAGGGAATTGCCTTTCCGCAACTCTGCTTGCAATTGAAGCATCAGAAAATGCACAAGTATGCCTGGGCTAGCTTTGGAGAAGATCATCGACTTCTCGTCGAGCGCGAATGCCTCGCCCGCCAAGCCCCCTATCCCTTAAATGCTCTCCATTTGAACGTGCGATTGCTGACCACCTTCCACCTCCAGCTTACCCAGGCCCCCAGCCTGGCTCGCACGCTTCAGATGCTTGGACTCCCACCTCAGGAAGGACACCGTGCTGGTGATGCGGCATGGAGTTGTGCCCAGGCCCTAGCATTCTTTCTAGCGCGTTTGAGAGGACAGCCCGAAGCAATAGAGATAGGGGTGAAATGAAGGTTACTGCGATCAGGGGCAGGCCATCGGGCGTGACGAGCACTACGTAGCATGTTCCCAAAGGGCAAAGGAGCGAAAGCATTGATCACCACTTGGTGCAGCGGAACGAACATGCGCGATGACAGGAACTGTCACCTACGAGTTCCCATGCCAGCAAAGACACGCTCACCTCGCGAGGTCTCTCCACCTATTCTGAGAGAGCATACTGGCCTATTAGGCCTATACACAGTTCGCTTCGCTCAGCTATTTGCGTCGTCGCGAAGAGGGTGAGTTGCCGCGCCTCCTGTTGCGCCGTTTGCGTTGTGGCGTCAGGGATCGAGCCTTGAGAGCGCTTTGTTGGATGGGCGAGTTAGCTTCTTGAGCCATTGCGGGTTTGAGGGGAACTCCTCCCCAGACGGAAACAATGTATTGCTGGCCGATATTCATAAGGAGGGAGACGACGCGGTAGAGCGCCAGGCCTGCCGCGAAGTGCCAGGCAATGAGAACGGTCATGGCGGCAGGAAGAAGGAGTAGCAACCATTGCATATTCTGTGAGATATGTTGCATGGTGTCGCGTGTCTCGACTGCGGCCAGTGGTTGGGTCAGCCAGGTCTGGAGGAGGGTGAGTAGCCCGGTCAGTAGCGGTAGAATCGCCGTGGGATCGGGTGCGCCAAGCGAGATGTGCCAGGTGGCGTTGAGCACCGTGAACCACGTGAGGTGCAGATTGGGGAGAGAGGTAACGTGAGCAACAAAGGGATAGAGATAGCGATTGATGTCAGCAACCGAAGGCGCTTGCAGGATCATATTAAGGGCGAAGTATAGCCCAGAATAAATGGGAGCCTGAATAAGTAGTAAGAGGAAGGTCGAACTGGTACGAATACCATTCGCCTTATACAGTTCTTGCAAAGCGCGTGTCTGAGCCAGGCGATCAGAGGTATAACGCCTACGAAGCGCCTGAATCTCGGGCTGGAGCCGCCTCATCACTTTGCCCTGGCGCACCTGTCGCAGCGTCAGGGGCAGGAGGAGCACTGAGATGCTGACCGTCAGCATGACCAGTGCCAGGCTAAAATCCCCAAGCCAGGCATATAACTGAAGTAGGGCGTTAAAGATGGGATACGTAAAAAGCGTGTGGAAGAGATCTAGAATACTGGACATAAATTCCCTCACCAGGTAAACAAGTAAAAACTGCCTTTTACTTGTTTACGTCAGAAGAAATATAAAGTTGAATAAGGTGTGTAGTGGCGTGCTGGCTCTGCCAGCGCGCCACTACACACCTTATTCTGCTCTCCATAGTGGCCTGTTAGGCCCAGGCGCGAAGTTTACAACACTAAGGCGTGAGAGAGCTTCAAACCAAGCAGTACATTGTAGGGTTCGCGTGATCGAACATCACCGATAGGTGCCGTTATCGGCACTGTCCATCGCTCAAGATAGTCCAATCGCAACTGACAAAAACGGACTCGTTCACTTTGGGGCGAGGTGGGGATCACATAGCGGATCTCCACCTCCTCATTCGTTACAACGACGCGGTCGATCAACAACTCGATCAGCATCCGTTTTTCTTCAAAGGTAGCCTCAGCCAGACCGTGCTGAACATGCTGACAAAACGCTTCAATGGACTGAACCATGGCCGCTAGTTCGTCGCGCTGTCCAACGTTGGCTTCTAACTGACGAACTTGCTCAGCCAGAACTTGGAGACGCTGCTCCAGTTCTTTCCGCCGCCGTGCGTACTCCGAGAGGTCGAACACCTGAGCCAGATAGGCGTCGGTAAGCCGTTCCAACTGATGCTCGATGCTCACGCGAGCTTTGCGGAGATTCTCTCGTCGCGCGTGGAGTTCTTGCGGGAGCCACTGCCCACCCCGCGCTCGCTGGAGGGCCGCTGTGATCATGTCAGGATGTGTGAGAACCTGGCAAACATCTTGCCAGACGAGATCATCGAGCTGGCCAGTCGGGATGAAACGCGAAGGACACTTTTCCTGACGGCAGGAGACCAGAGGCTGGTTCTTCCCTCGGCAGGTATAGTAGGCATACCCTGGATGACTGGTGTGACCGATGCACGCGAGATGGCAGATCCCGCAACTCACCAGCGCACGCAAGAGGTACGAATGCGCCGTGTTGTTACGGCGGGCAAATTGCTGGTTCTGAGCTAATCTGGCTTGCACTTGCTCGAATTGCTCCTGGCTGATAATGGCAGGGATCTGAGCGATGGCGGTCCACTCTTCTGCAGGGGTTTGAACATGCCCCGTACGCCCTCGGCCGATGGGCATGACAGGGGACTGTCGCCTCTGGGCAGGGGTTGCGTGTGTCCGACCGATATACACTGTTCCCGTATAGACCGGGTTGGTGAGAATACTACGCACTGACCCTGGATTCCAGCGGGACTTGCCACTAGAGGTGGGCACCTGATGCTCCGTGAGGTGTTTCGCCATCCCGAGCAGCGTCTGCCCACCTTGTGCGTAATGGACAAACATCTCTGTAACTGTGGCCGCTTCTGCTGGCTCCACACGGACTCCTGTTGGATCGCGTGGCCGTGCAGGATCAACGCGATACCCATAGGGAGGACGCGTCCAGGGCAACAGTCCACCAGCTTGATACTTCTGGAGACGGCCACGCCGCATCCGCTCCGCGATCAGACTGCGTTCGTACTCCGCCACGGCTCCCCGGATCTGTAACACCAGTTGATCGTGAGGGTCCTGACTCATGGGACGATCGGTAAATTCGACTTGGCACCCTCCTCGTTCAAGTTCTTCTGTCAAGAGCACCTGATGGATATACTTGCGGGCTAATCGGTCGGGCGCAGTGATCACGACGCGGTCAAACTTGGCTAAACGAACTTGATCGCGTAAACGATCCAATCCTGGTCGCCGCAGATTGGCCCCGCTATAGCCGTCGTCACGAAAAATGTGCTCATCACACCACACCCATCCATGTGTTTGGCTATGCTTCCGAAGTTGTTCTAATTGCTGTTCAATAGTTTGCGCTTGCGCCTGGCGTTGGGTAGACACGCGCACATACATCGCTACGTTCATCCCTTTCCTCCTGATGTGGCGCTTCCTGCAAACGGCCTGGTGGCGCATCCAAGCTCCATCGGACCAGATTCTGATACGCTTGATCCCATCGTTGTTGCGCGTCGGCTGTTGGGACGACGGAACGCCGGACGCTCCACTGACGTGTCTTCATACGTATCCTCCTGAGAATCACATGCCCATTCATGTGCCTCATTAGGATACCTTGTTTGTGGAGTTGCCGAAAGGCGCCTGCGTAATGGCAATCTCCACCAACTGAAATGGAGAGAGCTGATCCGGCTCAGACAGAATTTGTCGTTTGTGATTGTACCATCAAATCGCCTCTATGCTGCTGATAAGATGCAGATTTTGAGGATGATCGATCAGAAAAGACAGTGCCGATAAGATTAGTAAATAGCGTGAATGTTCGACGGTTTTTAAGCTCAATGATGGGAATTCGGCGCGAATGTTGGGAAGCGACTGGCTCACTGAAAGTGAATCCGCTCTAGAAGCAGCTTGTTGCATGCACACGGTGGAAATTCATGGCAGCGTTTTCTTGTTTTTGTTGAGCGTGATTTCTGTCACATTTCAGTGCCACTCTTCGTTTCTGCAGCAGAACATCATTGTCATAAAAACGGAGGGAACAACGTGATGCGATGCATGACGCCACTTGGCGCAATCATCCTGGGTGCCATTGCCGGCGCTGTAGGGACCACGGCGATGGACCTCGCACTGTACGCGCGCCACCGTGCCAGCGGCGGTAGCGACCGATTCCTGGCCTGGGAATTCGGCGGCAAGAGCGATTGGGAGAGCGTCTCGGCCCCCGCACAAGTGGGCCGTCGCCTGTATGAGGGCTTGCTGCAACGTCCACTCGCCGACCGTTGGGCTCGCCTGACGAATAACCTCGCGCATTGGGGGTACGGCATCGGCTGGGGCTGCACCTTCGGGGTTGTCGGTGGAACGTTGCGCCGCCTGCCCCTGGCGGCGGGCCCAACGTTCGGAGCCTGCGTGTGGGTGAGCAGCTACGTCACCTTGCCGCTGCTGGGGCTCTACAAGCCAATATGGAAGTACAGCTTCACAGAGCTGGCTCCAGATCTGGCCGCGCATCTCGTCTACGGCACCGTCACCGAACGCACCTTCAGCACACTGGCATGACGAGCCGTCACGTCACTGAAACTCAAAGAAGCGAACATGAGGCGAACCACGTTGCTGTGAATTTACAAAAACGGTGTGCAAACGTCCGCTTGTAGAGTGGCTTTTCTCAGACGCTGAATGGTCGATTCCCATGTTTCGCGCCGATTTCCTAACATTCACCTTAAAAACCGTCGATCATTCGCGCTATTTACCAAAGATGCACTGGCCGCTAACGTTGTAAATTTCTCCGGCGGGCCTAATAGGCCAGAATGTTGTTCTGGTTTTCTCTGACGTATATCTTCGCCCGAAATGGAATTTGACCCATAAACCTGCCCAAAGTTTTCTTCTCCCAGATAGCTCGGATTTTCATTCACGAACCCACGTTTCACGCCTCAATCTGGTGGAGAATTACGTCAATGCGGCGAGAAAATGCGTCACTACCTTGTTTTTGATTCCAAAGTTGGGTATGCTCTCAGCAGAGGTATCCAGCACGCCATGCGGAAATGGTTGTAAATGTGATTACTGAATGGCGTAGTTTTTTGATAAGTATATGATGCTTATCGCAGATAGCCTTCCCAAAGAGAAAGCTCTTGAACCCGCTTACAAAGCCCTTTCCCTCGTTAAGGGAGGGAAAAAGCAACACCGAAATTACGTCAAACAATTATCAAATTTTGTCGCCATTTAGTAATCATATTTACACATGAATGAAGGTGGGCCATCGCCATGACCGGAATCGAAGCTTCGACCTCTCTCCCTCCCTTGCCGCGCTGGTTCGGACCTAGAGCCAGCCCAGATGATCCGGCCGTCTCGGCCCTGATCGACCGCGTCGCGCGCGGGGCCGGGTGGGCAGACATCGGCGGTTCGTTCAACCTCAACGTGCGAATAGACGCTGAGACGCCGGTTGTCCTCCGGGTTCATAGGCCGTGGGTAACGCGCGGCCGAGTGGCTGGATTGCGACGCCTGCGCGAGCGGCTCCAGCGCACCCAAGTCCGAGTCGCTCGGCCGATTCGGATGTTCGGCTCCGACTTTGTGAGGGTCGCTGATCGTTGGGCTGAGCTTGAGGAGTTCATCGATCACGTGCAGCCACCGGCGACCCAGGATTCCTACGTCCGCCTATTCGAGGAGCTCGGACGTCTTCACGCGGCGCTCAAAGCAGTCTGGGAGCCCAGTCCGCCCGAACCTCTCGACGACCACAGGACATTCGGCCAACTGCGTTACTCGGTCGGCTTCACTCGCTGCCGGCTCGGACCCCGTAGCGAGCCGGTCGTGCGTCGGATGCGCCAACTGATTGGCGAGCTGTCCAAGCTCCGCAAGGGTGTCGAACTGCCATTCGCGCCGATTCACGGTGACTACCGCTTGGGCAACGCGGTTGAACTGTCAGACGGCTCATGGGTCACCCTGGACCTGGATTTTGCGAGGGTCAGGGAGCGGCTGTACGACATCGCGGGCGCTCTGAGCCTGATGCGCGACCTTCCCGGCATCGCCACCAGCCTGAACCCGGGTGCACAGAGCGGCGAATGGATCGAGCCGCGACTACTGCTCGACGCCTATGAGCGCACCGCTCCGGAACCCCTGACTCCCGACGAGCACCGTTGGCTTCCCGGGGCTCTGGCCCTTGTACCCTTGCACTGGGCTGCCACCGCCGGACTCGCAGGAGACGGCGTCGAGGAGGCGGAGAGCGCAATGAGCGCCGCCGAGACCTGGTGGTCGCGTCGGGCTGAACTGTCGTCGTAGTCCGGCGGCTGCGCGACAAGATATCCTTGATCCGATTGCTGCCGCGACAATCCAGCAGTAAATGGGGAAAGAAGCCTGAAGCATCGATTGCAATCGCCAGACCCTCTCCAGTGATCTGGATATGTTCGACGCGCATCACTTCCGGTAGAGAAAGCAGAGATATCTCTTCCATCATGAACTCCCTCTTGCGAGAAAATACATGTTTCGATGAGACGCTATCACCTTTCACCGATATGTCGCAAAGCAAGCGAATGGTAAACCCCAAGAGTGGACTTGCACTAGAGCCGTCTTAGCCCAGACTTGACGCATATCTTCGCTATTTTCTCCCTCTGACGCATATCTCCCCCTTTTGGCGAATTTATGAATCTTACGCAACCTTGCTGATGAGTAATGTGGTATACTAAAAAGTTGAACATTTTTTCGCTTTTTTAGAGCTTTTTTGAGGATTCAAAAACCATTCTATGATCATTTTTCCAGACCTTCCTCACGTCGAAGTAGAAGGAGTAGAAATAGCTGAGGAGATCACCCTGACCTTACGGACGACCTCCCCAACTGCTCCTTGCCCCTCATGTGGGACCGTATCTTCGCGCATCCAAAGTCTCTATTCACGTGCACTCCGTGATCTTCCTTCGGTTGGACGTCCGCTTCGTCTCATTCTGCATGTGCGTCGTTTCTTTTGCAAAAAGAATACCTGTGCGCAAAAGATCTTCGTTGAACGGCTTCCAGAGCTTTGTCACCCTCACGCTCAGCGCACCAAACGGCTCCAAAAGGCCCTCTGTGAGCTCGGACTCAAAATCGGGGGCCAAGCCGGAGCGGATGTGGGAAGTGAGTTGGGCATCAGCGGAAGTCGCGATACCATCTTGCGTCTGGTTCGCCAATCACACCCGTCAGCTCAATCAGCCCCACACGTTATTGGGCTGGACGACTGGGCACGCAGGCGCAGGCTGCGCTATGGAACCCTGATCTGTGATCTGGAATTGGGCCTGCCCATTGACCTGCTTCCCGACCGCTCGGTCAAAACGGTCTCCACCTGGCTGCTCAAGCATCCCTCCATCAAGGTGGTTAGCCGCGATGGGTCCTCGGAATATGCGTCAGCTATTCAAAAAGGGGCCCCCCAAGCTGTACAGGTAAGTGACCGCTGGCATTTGGTGAAGAATCTAGCTGCATGTGTCTCAGTGCAATTGACCCAAAGCCTGACGCAACTGCGTCGTGCTGAGCAGACAGAAGCCAAGACCCTCGACGGGCAGCAACCCTCACCTGAACGTCAAAGTCATCCCAGGACACGCGCTGAGAAACGAGCACAACACGCTCGTCAAGCGGAGCGAACAACTCGTTACGAGCAGATGATGGCACTGCAACAGCAAGGGATGAAAAGCATTGAGATTGCGGCTCACATGGGTATGGCACCACGAACCGTTCGGGAGTGGCTTGATCGCGGAGATATTCCTTATTCCGGTTCTCGCAAGCCTCGAACACGTCTCATCGATCCCTACAAGACCTATCTCCTGGAACGCTGGCAACAAGGGTGCCGCCAGGGAGTACAACTGGAAAGAGAACTGAGAGCAAAAGGGTATAAAGGATCACCACGAGCCATCTATCGCTACCTGGAGACGGTAGATGCGTTGAGCTTTTCTGCCCGCAAAAGCGGTTCCCAATTAGCGACGAAACCACTCAATCCCCTCTTGACTCTCTCGGCACCACAGGCCACCTGGCTCTTTTTCCGCAAACATGAGGATTTGAAGGAAGAAGAACGGGAGACCCTTCAACAGTTAAGGCAGATGAGCCCACACCTTGAGACCGCCTACCAACTGGTAGAGATGTTTCTTCACATGGTCCGTGAGCGTACAGGAGAACAGCTTGACGCCTGGCTGGCAGCGGTGAAAGCCAGCCATCTTGAAGCGTTTGAGTCCTTTGTGACGGGTGTGCAACAAGACAAAGATGCCGTTCTTGCGGGATTGACGTTACCTTGGAGCAATGGTCCTTTGGAAGGAAATGTGAATCGGCTTAAGCTCATCAAAAGAAGTATGTATGGTCGCGCCGAAATCGATCTGCTCAAGCTTCGTGTGCTCCATCACAGCAAAAAGAGTCAGGAGAGAAAAAGGAAGCAAAAACAACAAGTGGCTCATTTGAAGAAACCGAAGAGTATGAAAAATGGCGTAATTTCCCAGCATACCACAACTGCGATCAGCAAGGTTGCGTAAGAATCAATTTATGTGTCAAACGACAATGTGATAACGTAAAGAGTGTTGGAAATGATAAATATACCTATTCATTGGGGTGTTGAAGTATCTGCTGATCAAAAGGCATATTTTGCAGAGCTATTACATAAACTTGCCGTAATAATTGATCCTGGAGATAGTTTGAGAGAAGTTCGCATTATTGCTGATAATGTTCTACCCTTAGAGGTCCAATTATGGGTGGGAAAACCCTATCAACCCGGACCTCATCTCCCAACCGGTGTTGCAGTTCCGGTTGAGCAAGGAAACGCTGTTGCAAGCAAGGTTTTTATTCGCAAAGTCTTCTTTGGTAGGTCAGAGACTCTAGAGGGGCAGCTCGAACAGTTATCTACCCTCTTTGAAGAACTTTATCATTGCCGGCTTTATCATCAAACCTGGCAGCGTCGTGGGTACATTAATTCCCGTTCTACCGACCCCTACTCCCACGATCTGTTTACAGTAAGCGGACAAGTACATGATGAGTATGCAGTTGCGCGACAGAAAAATATATTTTTCGGAGAGCGAATCAGCTTGCACGACGAGCAAGGACAAACTATTCCTTTTTTTATTGAATATGGTTCCTTATTAGCGGAGCTTCTCGACCAAGCTCTGGGACAATTACAGATTCGTGGTGTTTCCCACGCTCCACTTTCTGTACGTAAGAGTGATATGCTTTCTATTGCCTACCGTTTCATTTTTGAACCACTTACTCGTCATGCTGGCTTCTTAGCTCCAATTCCTCCTGCTTATCCTCTTCGTGTACCTAATAATACCCCAGAAAGTAGTACATTTTATCGAGATATTATTGCACCATATTGGACACCGATAAAAAGCGCTCTCGAATTATCTTTTGATAGTCAGTTTGCTGAAACTGAAGAAGCAGTGCATATCATAAGCACAACAATCGATGCATGCCTGGATAAGCTTCTGAAGATCTAGTTTTGGCCTCTGAGGAACAATAGAACTAAAGTGTACACTAAGCCAAAGCGTTGTTTTGCTTGATAAGCCATGTGATGGTGCGTTTAACTTGTTAAACAATGTTTTAGGGTGACAAGGAGAGGTCCGTGAAAGAGTTAATCAAGCGTATTGTGGCTATTGGTATAAGCGTGATCGTTTTTGTATCAAGTGTTCTGGGTATTGCCCAGACCTTTGGCTTTACCCTGCACTTTACCGATATCTATATCCCTAATCCAATTATCATTATCATCTCGATTGTGGTTGCGGCTCTTTTGTTTGTGGCTGCATTTTTCTTGGGAAGCATATATGTGTTACGTGTGATTGTGATGGGTATTGCAAGCTTGCTCGCTCCCAAATCTCCAGAGGAGCAAAAGCGTTTGCGTGAGATTGTGAACCAGATGCCCTCTATGGCAAAAAGTAAAGAGCCTGGCGTTTGACTAGGCTCTTTGTGTGGTGTGGGTGTAGTTATTCCCCTTGTAGCTTAGCGTACATTTTCGTTCCACTGTTTTACAAAATTTCAGTGAAAGAAACCAGATGGGGAGCGGCTTTGTCCAGGAAAGTTTGTCCCAGTGCTCAAGATTGAGGGCAACGTTTCACGTTTGCGGGCCAGATCTGCTCACTTCGTCGGGCATTTACCATTCGTGTCACCAGGGGCAGTGTGATGGTGAATTTGAGCTCACGTGGGATTAATGGAACGAAAAAATCACGCTACGTTAGCTGTCATGAGCCGCAAGGTAGCGGGTATTTAGGGCATCTTTAACGTGTTTTGTTCACCTTGACACTCAAGCATAGAATGCGAGTATGTTTGTCCATGTTATGCATGGAGAAGGCTTACCCGGCTTAGGAGTGGAATGCTAGACCTTTGGTCTGTGCTAGCGTGAACAGAGATTGTCCCCTCACTCCGTAAAAAGCCGGGCAGGTCATGCTATGCGACAAAAAGATGCGCCCCTCCAGATGGAGGGGCGCTCTGGTGTTTGCTTACTTAATCCGTTTCCATTCGTCAAGGTGCTGCTGTAATTCAGCAATGAGATGAGGCTGTAACTCAATCATCATGCCCTGGCCAGAGTAGTTGACAACCTTCTGAACAAAATCATGTACGGTCATTTCCATAGTTCCCACCAAGTGTGCCGGTGGGGGACCAGACACACACCAGAGCTTACCAGCTTGCGCGATGAGTGATAGTGGCTCCTGGTGGTCTTTAACTTTAAATGCCAGGTGAAACACGCTCCTAGTAGGCTCACGCATCTCTACACGTAACCCTACCAGCATGTTATGCTTGCCAAGATTCCCATAAAACCATGTGCATATGGCATAGCCGCCCTCTTCTGAGTGGCGATCCAAGAGCGTTTTAACATCTGGCCTCTCGGAAAGATTCAGCCATATAACAGCGATACCATCGCCAGGACTAAGCATCAGTATATCTACATCATCCACAGGTATAGCCGAGCGAAGCATCAACGTCAAATCTTCCATCTTGCCTCCCTTCTGTTATCATGTAAGCAAGAGCTTTGCTCTTTTCCGATCTCACACCAGGGCGGGCTTGTGCTACCATTGCTCGTTCCTGGTGCTTCTGTGTGAATGCCTCTAGTATACTCTACATTTGCTTTATGCGCTTTTCCATCTCTCGCCAGGCGTGGGGATCACACTGAGACAGGACTAGGATCTTGACGAAAATGTGCATTAGCAGAGGTAGGGCTAGGAGTGCGCCTGTTCGCTTATCGAGGAGTTGCTCATAAGAGCCGTACTTAAGTAGTGGTACGAGGGGTAAGCGGCCTGCGTTCAGCAGTGGCACTGCTGAGGGTAGGAAGCCCGCTGACAATGTACCAGATGGGTCTAGCCAAAGGAGCCATCGGGCTACCCCTGTAATCTATGCTGACGTAAGGAACCTGCGTAAATGTCGTTACGCGCCGTCGAGGGAAAATGGCTGTTACCCTCTAGCCAAAATGGCAAGGCGGCTGGCTCATTGGCTTCCTAGTCCGATGGGCACTACTCCATTGCCCGCCCGGCGTAAAGCAGGCAGCTACGGATTGCTATCACTCCTCGATGGGCGCATCAGGGAACGCTCATACCACCAGTTGCTCGTAAGAGCCGCGAGAATGCTAGCGGGTGGAAGAGCGGACGGAGGCGGCGTAGTAGCCAAATGCCTTCCTGTAATGGGATGGACACGGTGAAGGTCCGCCAGGGTAAGTCCTGAGAAAACGAAATAAACGGATAAAGGAAGGAATGCAGATGACGAGAGGCTTGACCTCTTGGTGCGCCTTCCCATGGATTTCCATGAATCTGCTCTTCGCGAGTACTTGGACCCAACTGGAAAGCGCAGTGCGGTAAAAGTCGCATGCTGCGTTTGGAGGGGGGGAAAGGCCGCAAGGTCCTACCTATCCCTACTCACTAAGCGGAGCCCTATTGGGGTCATAACATTTTTACCCAGCAAAATTCCCGCTAAGCAGATGACATTTAGTACAATAGGGGTAAAATACGCATCATGACCTCTCAATCAGTCGTGAAGGTTGGCTCTCATCTCAGATGGTAGGATGAAGAGTCGTCTTTCTGCTTCGCTGGCTGCTCACGGGCCTCGATCGAATGCAGCTTCTCCATGAAAATAGCGCTATTGTCTGCTATTTCTCTCTATGCTTAGCGGGAATTTTGCTGGGTAAAAATGTTATGACCCCGAGATTATCACGCAAAGTGCGGGAGAGCCGAAAACATAGGGGAAAAATGCCGGGCCCCCCAGTATGTCTTTCTTGGATGTCACATTTTTCGCGTTTCGGCATCTCTATATAGATGAACTTGCACAGAGCAGCGCTCTCTGTGACGAAAAGCGCCTGCTGCTATAAGGAGAGTTGTATGCCGCACCAAGATAAAAATACTTCTCCGATAGATCATGACCAACTCTTTGATCGATATAACTCGCTCATCTTTGCATACTTGCGTTCGTATACCATTTCACTCGAGGATGCTGAAGATCTCACCCTGGAAACATTTATCACGGCGTTAGAGAGTATTGATATTATCACGTGGGAGGGACCAAGGCAGCTTGCTTGGCTGAGGCGAGTGGCTCATAACAAATTGATGGAACGCTATCGCCATCTCCAGCGCCATCCTATTCTCGCACTTGACCACCTCACTGATATCATTCCAGATAGCCCTCATCCCGAGCAGATAGTTTTACGTAACGAAGAGCAGGCGCAATTATGGCTCTATATTCAGCGATTGCCCCTTTTGCAACAGCGACTCTTGCTTCTACGCTATGGGTATGGATTACCGACCTTGGAGATCGCGACCCTCCTCCAGAAAAGTGACCAGGCGATCCGCAAACTGCTTTCGCGCACCATTTGCTCTCTGAGAATAATGTATGCTCATTCCCTAGTGGAGAAAGAAGAGAGGTCATGAACAAGCACGAGTATCAAGATTTTCTTCCAGAAGAAGCAGATAATGTAGAACTTATTGCACACGTACAGGACATTCATCGCACGATGCCTCAAGATGAGCAGGCACTGGATCGCCTCCGAACGCGCTGGTACACAATGCGCCAAGAAGCGTTCTCGGGGTCCAGCACCCTTTCACCCAAACCCGAAAAGACACCAGTACGCAGAGACTTGCACAAACGGTCAACAGCCCTCTCCACCAAAGGGAAGACCTGGCTACGCCCACTAAATGCGATTGCAGCCATTCTCATCGTCTGCCTCTTAACCGGGACATTTCTCGTCACCATTTCTTTCCTCAAGCAGAGAACGATGACAACGGTCTCACAAGCAAAAGGAACATCCGGGATATGGCTTGGTTTTAGCCAAACATTCACTATGCTTGATGAGCAGGTGGGATGGATGATGGATCACCATCTCCAGACAAAAGAAGGGTATGCATCAGTGGAGCGTACAACTGATGGAGGGAAACACTGGCAACAAGTCACGCCGAACCTCTCTCCTCAGAAAGAATACTCATGGTCACTCTATGTACGCGACAAGCTAACGGCTTGGCTCATCACGAGATATGATGGAGAAAGATACGCAGCACTCTACCGTACGCTTGATGGGGGAAGAACATGGCAACGTTTCAATTGGCCTTATGCATCAGTACCCCTGGATTTTATGACGTTTACCGATCAGAACCATGGGTGGCTCCTACTTGTGGAATCCCCTTTCGTCATCAATCTCGGTGATGTCAGAACAGGAGCATATAATAGCGATGCTGATAAAGGGCTCCAGCAATTTTTGCTCCATACCAATGATGGAGGAAAATCCTGGCAAAAGATCGGTCCACTTCCAATTGCAGGAAGGATTGAGCAGGTGCAGTTCTTGGATGAACACACGGGGTGGATCACAAGTGAGACAGTTACATTGAAAAAAGGTGCGTCTCTCTCGCAACATACTGGGTACCTCTATGTGACTCATGATGGTGGACGTACGTGGCAACGACAATTACTCAGTGCCACGCTGGCAGGTATCAAACCAAATGCCTTTCTCAATCTCACGTTTTTCAACACGCAAGAAGGGTATCTCTATGCGGAATATAGTGATGTGGACGTGAACTTACACTATTACTTATATGTGACCCACGATGGGGGCACATCCTGGCAGAGAAGCGGGAATGCACTTCCCTACAAGGGCTTAATCATCCCTCCTGTAGAGATCCCCCAACAACAAGTCCTCCCTGATAGCCAACATATTGTCCAATACCAGGTAAGCCAAATTCCGTCTCAGATAGAAGCTATCACCATCTTCTCACTGATCAATGGTCGCTGGCAGCAAACTCAAGCCACTTTTCAGAGACATAATACGACGACTTTAAGCATCATACAGGGCTTTAGCTTCCTCTCCACCCAGAGGGGATTTGTCATGATCCAAGCAGAGCGGGGGGCCGAGAATTCTACCATACAATCGATGGAGGTAAGACGTGGCAGAAAGTGGGCAGCATATCATGATCAGCACATCCAAACGACGTTGCACCACCGCCTAAAGCAGGGGTGAAGGGGTTACGACAGGTGCCGGAATTTGGGGTCATAACATTTTTACCCAGCAAAATTCCCGCTAAGCAGATGACATTTAGTACAGCAGGGGTAAAATACGCATCATGACCTCTCAATCAGCCGTGAAAGTTGGCTCTCATCTCAGATGGTAGGATGAAGAGTCGTCTTTCTGCTTTGCTGGCTGCTCACGGGCCTCGATCGAATGCAGCTTCTCCATGAAAATAGCGCTATTGTCTGCTATTTCTCTCTATGCTTAGCGGGAATTTTGCTGGGTAAAAATGTTATGACCCCCTATTGGGACCCGATGGAGCCCGTATGGGCACAAGTGGGGACCTGGCAAGCGAGAAAATAGGCGCGGGACAAAAAGGTACCCGGACAGATGCTATCCGGGTACTAATGGGGCGAGAATGGAGATGTCAAGAATACCATTTGTGGATAAAGGCCTCGATAGAATGAGGACGAAAGAACTCAGCCTCAACGAGAGCTTCAAAGGGAGCTGCCAGAAAGTCAAGAGAAGCATGGTTCGACATGCGCGCAAGAATGTCCTGATCCCGTGCTTCTGTATTCAAGAGAGGCGCGCCTTGGCGAATATAGGGGTTTGCCTACAGTTGGAACAGAAAGTTGGAATAGGAAAATAGCCCAAAAGATCCATACTTCTCACAAAGAATTTTAGAAAAGCTCTTCAGAAGAAGACGTCAGGGGACGAAGAGGGCGACGGTGACCTTGAGCAACACTCTCAGGAAGCACGAAATGATAGGTACCATGAACATTGATATGCTGAAAGCGAAGCGGAGCAAGTCGTTCCACATCCTCTGATCGAACCTCTTGTCCGCTGTTGCGTAGCTCGTCCAACACGTCCTGGATATACCAGGTGTTCCAGAGAACGATCATGTTGACCACAAGCCCAAGCGCACCCAACTGATCTTCCTGGCCCTGGCGATACCGTTGACGAAGCTCCCCTCGCTGTCCATGAAACACATGTCGAGCCACACTGTGCCGTCCCTCTCCGCGATTTAATTGGTTTTGAATACGTCGGCGATAGCCTTCGTCATCAATATAGTTGAGTAAATAGAGCGTCTTGGCAATCCGACCAACTTCCGAAATGGCACGTGCAAGCGTTGTTGGCCGTCCTCCTCGTTGGAGGGATTGGATAAGTGTCGAAGCGTGAACAGTATAATGGATCCCATAATTAAGACAAAATGTTGAGGTGGCTGAAGGTGGAAGGAGGAACCATGTCGGTCATAAGAAAAACGTACACAACTGAGTTCAAAATGAAAGTGGTGAGGGAGATTTTGCGAGAGGAGAAAACACTCTCACAAATCGCTTCGGAATATGGAACGCATGCCAATGTCATTTCCCGATGGCGAGATCAAGCGCTCGCAGCTCTGCCAGGATCCTTCAATGACCAGGCAGCAACAGATCAGGCCGCCAAAGAAGCGGCCTGGGAAAAAGAACGTGAGGAATTATATGCCGAGATTGGGCGCGTTGAGTACACAACTGGCCTGGATCAAAAAAAAATGTGGCCACCTGCTTGACTCGCGATGAGCGAGTCAGGCTGATAGACTGGAGCAAGGCGAACCTTTCCTTAAGCGTACAAGCTCAATTATTGGGACTCAATCGAAGCAGCCTGTATTATCAGCCAGTTCTGCCTTCAGCCGAAGAAATTGCGCTCAAGCATCGGATTGATCAGATGTATACTGACCATCCCTACTATGGATCACGCCGAATCACGGAGCAACTCAAGCGAGAAGGAATGCAGGTCAATCGCAAAGCAGTCATCCGGCATATGCATGAGATGGGGTTGGTCGCGGTCTATCCTGGTCCCAATCTCTCAAAACGTGCTCATCAGGCTGCAATCTATCCGTACTTGCTTGCCAATATCACTGCAAGTTACCCCAACCATATCTGGGGGTTAGACATTACGTACATTCGGCTAAGGCAAGGCTGGCTCTATCTCGTCGCAATTTTGGATTGGTATTCGCGATATGTGCTCGCCTGGGAACTTGATCAGAGCATGCAGGTAGCCTTTGTGCTCGAGGCCATGCAACGGGCACTCGCTCATGCCAAACCCGTCATTTGCAACAGTGACCAGGGAAGCCAATTTACGAGCACACCCTATCTTGACTTGCTCAAGGCTCATGATGTGCGCATCAGTATGGACGGAAGAGGAAGAGCACTTGACAATATATTCACAGAACGCTTGTGGAGAACTATTAAGTACGAAGAGGTCTATATCAAAGATTACAGGAGCCCTCGGGAGGCACGTCGCAGTTTAACGGAATACTTGCAATTCTATAACGAGCGTCGTCTTCATCAATCGTTGGAGTATCGTACTCCAGCAGAGCTGTACTTCAAGTAAAACATGAGGAACATGACTGAAAAACACAAGGCCATGTTCCTCTGGAACCCAACACAGAGACACCTTCGAATCCCTTCTGTTTGTGTCTTGACAAAGGGGTCCACAAAATGTTGCGACGAAAGTCTCATTTTGAAAGCTTGGGGTATCCGACGGTTGCATCTTTTTCTTTCCTTCGTATTTCCTTCGTATTTATCTATGGTAAGTATAGATAAGAAGCAGCTCTAAAGCAATGTGACTATGACAAGTAGGGGCGGCTGATCGGGCTACATCTTTGTGGATTAGAACTCGCACAGGTTCCCTCGGAAGTATGGCAATTTTCGTCGCTGTGACAGCTTTGTTTATCTACCGGTCAGCTTATTATGTTGCCAGCGGAAGTGAATAACCTCTTTGCTCTACAATCGCTTACTCCAAATCACCACCAACTTAGCGTTCTGCCAATGGAAGTGGGCAAACTCTCCGCTCTACACATACTTTGGCTGGGCAGAAATCAAATGAGTATATTGCCAGCGGAAATAGGCAAACTCTCCGCTTTGCGGTGGCTTACAGCACTTGCTTGTTGACGATAGAGGGGAATGTCACTTCTTCACAGGAAGCACAACGACAATGAAGGACGTTCAAGTGCCACTTCAATCAGAGGTACATCTCGTTGCGAACCCCTAGACTCTTGCATTTCGCACGCGTTTCTGTTTGCCCTTTCTCCCTCCTTTGAGTTGTGCCACAATCAAGATGCTTATGATGACGAGCAGAAACCATGAGCTAATCTTCTCAGGCGAGACAATACGCCACATCTGTACCTGGTCAGGATAAGCCCATGCGCCGAAGAAGGTTGCAATGTTCTCTGCAATCCAGATAAAAAAGCCTATCAAAAAAAATGCCGCGATAAGCGGCATGCGATAGGACTGGTGATCGACTGAATAGAGAACGCCTGTCCGCCAGAAAACGCACGCCAGGAGAACAACTAGCGGCCAGCGCAGGTCAGGAATGAAGTGGTGCGTAAAAAAGTTCAGGTAGATCAGCACTCCCAACGGAACGATCCAGTATAGCGATGGCCAGCGCACCATCTCCAGATGCAGACGATGCCAGGCCTGACAGATATAGCTTGCAACACTGGCATACATAAAGCCGCTATAGAGTGGAACACCGCCCACCTTTGTCCATGCGTCCTCTGGATATGCCCACGAACCCATATGAACTTTGTAGAGTTCCAGGAGGAGTCCCACGAGGTGAAAGACGGCGATCACTTTGATCTCGTCTTTCGTCTCCAGCCCGCTACGGTACATGATCCATTGCGTTCCCAGACAAACGCCCAAGAGAATATCATAACGATGTGGTAACGCAAAGTGTTTTGAGAGCGCCAGTGAGAGGAAGATGACAGCAGGAAACATACATGAGAGCGCTTCTTGTGTAGTGAAGTGAAAAAGAAAATGCACGATTTTCAATGGATGCTATCTCCTTTATTTTTTGCTACACGATGATGAGGATGTGATGCATGACTCTGTTGAGAACCGCAGGCAGAACTAAAAGAAGTGTAGAGCTCACGCGGAGAAAACGCGAGTGGTTAGACACCAGATCAACGGTACTCGTGTGAAAGAGATGCAATAGTATTGCAACACCCGAGACCTTCTAGGCTGTACTCAGGTGATTGGTTGAAGTGTCGTTACTGAAGTATCAAGAGAAGAGCATTGCTTCCCTGAGCAATTGCACAGGAAGTAGGACTACACCCCAAACAGTAGCCGTCTATCTCAAAGTATGGTGTTGCTCGATACTGCTGCTTCCTCACTTCGCCCGAAACTGGGAAGGACTTCGCCCAACATTGGGTGGTTTTCCTCTTCCCATTTCATATCCTCGTTGAGTACACTTACCCCTGACACAGAGAGATCAATACCGAAGAAGGAGCTACTCGATGTCTCACCTGTTTACTCGCGCCTTACTCTCACTCATGACAAGAAGACCGTATGTCATACTCACAAGATGGGGAGGGATTGTTCTGCTTGTGATAGCGGGGATACTGCTCACTGTTCATCCTCCTGCTCCCTATGGGGCATCTCCCGCCGTTCAGGGGACCTCGCTTTCTGCTCCTCCCGTCACCCAGGCAGGTGGAGGCGAAAACACGGACATGCCTTTCAGCCCATCCTCTCAGCAACAAACCTTTGCCTGTGGCATCGGGGATGTGGCCTGCTACAGCAATGAGTTTCTGGCCAACCTGACCGAGCAGATCTGGAATATCGTGCGCCCCATCATCGAACTCTTTATGCAGAATCCCTTCAATTTCCTGTCCCAGACACCCGCGCTCGCTACCTATGACAACAGCCAGATTCAGCAGATGGTGAGCTGGGAGTTGGGCTTTCTGGATACCGCCGTGGTGGTCCTTGTCGGCTTCCTGGCCTACAATGTGCTCATTGGGCGAAGTATCGGCGTTCCCATGCCCTCCCTGCACGAAGCCCTTCCCCGGCTCTGCGTGGCCTTTCTTGCCGCTCACATCAGCCTGTATGTGTGTCGGCTCATTATTGACTTCAATAATGCCCTCTGCCTGGGTGTCGACGAGCTATTTCTTCACTCTTTTCTCAAGGACACCCTTTCCCTGATGATTAACTTCGTGGGGCAAACACCCGACCAGGTCGCCATCGGCTTCCTCTTGCGCGTCTGGTTTGTGATCTTCCTCTTCTGGCACATGGTCTGGCTCGCCTGGCAAATGCTGGTCCGTCTTGCCGTGGTCGCCTTGCTCACTGCCCTCTCTCCACTGGGCCTGCTCTGCCTGGCGCTGCCGCAAACCCAGCGCTGGGGCCAGATCTGGCTCTCCGCCTTTGTCTCCACCGTCATGATCCAATTTCTCCAGATCACCGCACTCAGCCTGGGAGTGCTCCTGGTCAGCTATAGCACCAGCATCCAGATCAGCACAGGCCCCGTCGCAGGACTCGACACCATCATCCAGCAAATTGTGGCGCTTCTTCTGAGTGGAGCCGTGTTCTACCTGGTCCCACGTCTGCCCTCCATGATCCAGAACTATGCCCTGCGTCCGATCTTGCAGGCGCAACAGCAAGCCGACTCCGTCCAATCACAGGTCACGACCCAGGTCGAGTCGATGGCCATTCGAGCTATCGCGGCCCTCTAAGCGAAGGGAAAGGTAGGAGAGAAAGGATGCTCAAGTTCCTTCTTCTTGGCGGCCTGGTCCTTGTTGTGTTTGGAATGTTTGGCACAAGCATGACCGTGGCAATGGACGCACAAGCTCAGGGAGCCCCTCAGACAGCATATCCAGGTCTCTCAACCATCGATACCTCGGACTCGGGCAAACGTGGCGACGTGGTGCAATGGGCGCTCAAGATGGCGGCTCACCTGCACTGCACGCCCGCTCGCCTTCCTACCGATTGCCAGGGCAGTGGCGCTGACCACTACTATGACGCGGGTTTCCCGCCTGAGATCGTCGTGTGGGCCAACGCGCACTGTCCCGGGTGTGCCTCCTGGAGTTCGGATAACTTTCAGTGCGTGGTGTTCGTCATCGCCGCCTATGCCTATGTCCAGCCACTCCCCGTCCAGGAGCAGAATGCCAATCAGTACTGGGAGCACTTTGCCTCCCAACCTGGCTGGCAGCGCCTCCCTGCGCGTGGGAACCTCCCACAACCTGGCGATATCATGGCCTGGAATGGAGGGGTCTATGGCCATGTGAGCATTGTCCTTGGCGTTGCCCCTCACCATACCGCCATCACCTTTGCCCAGGCCAATGGCGAGTTCCCGGTTCAAACGCTTCCGCTCAACCCGGATGGATCAGTCAATACTCAGAACGGGTACTGGAATGCCTTTGAGGTGGTGGGCTACCTCCACCCCCTGACCCTTTCCTAAAGAAAGAACGAAAAGGAGAGAATAACAATGATTACCATGATTTACTGGCACCCGGCGCTCGCTGCCACCGTGGTGCGGGTCCTGGAAGGACTGCCTGCGCTTCACCTTGTGGGCTGGCTCGCTGACCATCCCATTCCCCATCCCCTCTTCCCACTCGCCATAGCAGCCGCTGGGGGAGGAGGAGGGGACGCCTCGACTATCACACAGTTTTTCAAAAATCTCTATGACAACGGCATCAAACCCGTGGCCTATGCTGTCGCCCTCTTCTTCTTTGCGTGGGGAGCCATTGGCCTGATGTTTCCTCATGAGCGATCCCAGGATCACGCGAAGGCCGCGCTCTACCGCGCGCTGGGAGGGCTGGCCCTCGTGTTGCTTGCAACGGCCATCTCGTCCATCATCAATAACGCCGCCCCCTGATTGGGTGAAGAGACACGCCCAGCTCTTTCCAAATGAAAGGAGTTTTTTGCGATGACATCGACCCACACGACAGAGGTATCCACTAGACGCCAGACCTACACCGTGCCCACGCACATAAACGAGCCTGATAAGCTGCTCTTTGGGCTCACCGCACGTCAGCTTCTTCTCCTCATCACGGGCGCAAGCGTGGCCTATGCCACCTGGCTCCAGGTGCTGACCTGGGCCATGGCCTGGGGGCAGGATCTGCTCTGGAGCCAGATGCTCGCGTTGCTGGTCGTGCTTCCACTCATTCTGGTGACACTCGCCTTCACCTTCCTCCAGATTGCCGATCGCTCGCTTGAACTCTGGGTCGTGGTCTGGATGCGCGCGCCTGGCTCCGGTGACCTCTGTCTGGCGCAGCGCCAAATGGGATGAGACCGAGCAGCGTCGTCTTCACGCACGAAAAAGAGCCCACACACGGCAGCAGGCACAGGGACAGCGTGAGCACGAACAGGAGGGATGGTCATGACCGTGCAGGATGAGCAGCTCACCAACGAAACATCGTACCTCACAGCACAGCAGGAGCGTTCCCAGATGGGAACGATTCGCTCAGAACGCGCGCGCGCGCAACGTCCACCTCGTACTCGTCGCCGGCATCGACGGAAGCGGAAACATGGGAGCGTGCAGCAGCAATTTGTCTTGCTCGATCACATTGTTCAGGATGTACAGGTCAATCGGGCTCCCCTCTCAGAGGGACCGCGGGAACGTGACTATCTGGCAGCCCTTGAGATTCGAGCCACCAACTACACGCTCAAGTCCCCCCAGGAGCGCTCGACGATGATGCTGGCCTTTCGTTCGCTCTTGCGTTCGCTGCGCTTTCCCATCCAAATCCTCATTCGTTCTCAGCGTATGGATCTCTCCACCTATGTGGAAGAGCTTCATGCTCACGAGGCCCTCTGGCAAGGAGAAGCCTCCGAAATCGCCATCTCGCATGAACGCGCGATGCGTCTACTTGGAGCTGAGCGTACCCTCATTGATCGCCGCTTTTACCTCCTGCTCACCGCTGATCAAGAAAACGCGCAGAGCACCTGGAACAGCTCCCTCTGGCGCCTGCTCAGCCGTCGAGCCAGAACGCGTGCGCGACAGGCACGCCTGGACGAAGCCCAACAGATCCTTGCCACCCGCGTTCAGGCCATACAACATCAACTGGCCGCGATGGGGTTACTCAGCCATCGCCTGGCAGGCAAAGAACTGGCCGATCTGACGCATGGTGCGCTCCAGGGAGAGCAGGCGCTGCGCTTTCCGCTACCTGAACGCATCTTTGCCCTCTCCGACAAACCCTTCGCGCGTCCAGCCCTTGATGCGCTCTCGCCCTCGTCCCAGGAGGAAGAGACCTCGTTCGATCCGTATACCGTCGAGATGGAAGAGGCCTTGCTCCTGCCCTCAGCCCGTGACCGCTTGCTGGCACCTGCTGATCTCATGGCCCTCAAAGACCTGCTGGCCCCAGAAAGTGTTCGTGTTACCTCGCGCTATCTGCAGGTTGGCGCGGAATATGTGCGAGGGCTCGCCGTCGTTGGGTTTCCACGCGAGATTGTGGAGGGGTGTCTCTCACCGCTGCTCGCCTGTGATGAGATCTTTGATCTGTGTTTTCATTTCTCGCCACAAAACAATGCCGAATTCGTCAAGCGACTCCTCTTCCGCAAAGAGCAGTACGCCTCCACCCAGCGCATGAACCTGCATCGAGGCAGGCAGCAGGACCCCACCCTCCAGGTCGCTGAGGCCGATGTAACGGCGCTCATTGGGCCGCTGGCAGCTGGAGAAGAAAGCATGCTGGAGATAGGGTTCTACCTGTTAGTTCGTGCGCCCAACCTCGCCACTCTTAACGCGCGAACCGACCGTCTACACCAGATCCTGCATCAGCATCTCTTTGTGGCCCACCCAACCACCCTGGAACATGCTGAGGCTTTCCGCGCATGCCAACCCACCTGTATGGATACGTTGGGACGTACCTTCACAACGACCAGTACCGTCGCCGCCTGTACCTTCCCCTTCATGAGTGAGTCGTTCGCCATGCAGGATGGCACCTTTGTAGGGGTAACTACGAGTGGTGAACCCGTCCTGCTCAATCCCTGGGCGCTGGAAAGTCCCCATGAGTTTTGGGGAGGAGTCACCGGAAGTGGCAAGTCCTATGCCGTCAAGCTGTGGCTGCTACATCAACGCTTCCGCCATCCCGACACCCAGGTCCTCATTCTTGACCCGTCCCGCGAATATGAGCGCCTGGTCGACGTGTTTGGAGGAACGGTCCTTCGTCTCTCACCAGGGTCAGAGCACGCCATCAATCCCTTTGATGTGCTCCCGCGTGGCGTCGACATGGACTGGTATGTCACCACCCAGCGGCGAGGAGACCGGCTCGCAGAAAAGATGACGCAGTTGCACGCTTTCCTGGACCTACTGCTTGCTGAGTACATCCCTCATCCTACCACCCTCTCTGCGCGGGAGAAGGCCTTCCTGGATCGGGCCTTCTACGAGTGCTACCGGCGGGTAGGCATCACGACAGACCCACGCACCCATGATCGGCAGGCGCCCTTCTTGCGCGATCTCTACGATGTGCTCAAAAGCGGAGTAGTTGGCCAGGATGACTATGGGCTCGCTGATCGGCTGGAGCGCTACGTCCATGGTAGCCTCTCTGGTCTCTTCAATCGCCAGACCAGTGTCTCCTTGGATACTTCGCTCATCAGCTTTGATGTGAGCGAGTTACGGGGCAGTCGAGAACTGCGTCCCATCGGCATGTTTTTGATCGCGGAACTCATCTGGTCGCAGGCTCTCTTTCATCCACGCCCCAGGCGGTGCTACATTGATGAGGCCTGGTCCCTCATCGCCCATGAGGAAGGGGGGCGCTTTCTGGAACGCCTGGCACGTGAGGCACGCAAACACTACCTGAGCCTGGTCACCATCACCCAGAATCCGGAACAATTCATTCTCAACCCCTACGGCAACATCATCGCGCAGAACGCGCTCATCAAAGTCTTAAAACGCCTGGATAGCGTTGGCGCTCAGGCAGCCAGTGAGGCATTCGGACTCACACAGGAAGAAGAGCAGTTGCTCCTCTCCATGCCACAAAACCGGGCCTTGCTCTCTGTTGGCTCCAAACGCATGCTGGTTGAAATGAATGCCTCACCCGAAGAGCATGCTCTCATCACCACCGATCCACAAGAACTGGCAGTTCAACGCCAGCAGACACAGAAGGAAGGAAAGACAGCATGAAGAGCCTCTGGCCATTAACACAGCAAAAGTCTCTCTCCTTTGTCGCCCGCATCACCCCTGCTCGCGGGATGACACTGGTAGAACACAGCGGCCTGGAAGGCACCATGCAATCCCTGGTGCTGCAAGGAAGCGCGCTCGCTCTGGAAATCGCAAGCACACCTGCCAACGCACACCAGGCACGCAGCGTGCAATTTCTGCTACGCGCCCCATCTGAAGACGCTTTACGTGCCGCGACACGGCAGATCCAGGTGCGCTATCCCCAGGCTATCGTGCGCCACGTACCCCCTGAAGAAGACCCGTTCCACGTACAAGAACATGAGACAATAAGTGCGATGGAACTGCGAGCGGGGGGAGAAGCCTACGAGACGCTGCGATCCTGGTCTCCCGGGAAGTCCCCTGAGCAAGGGATCGATCCATTGCTCGGGGTGCTCACCACGCTTGAGCATCTTCCCGCCGGGATACGCGCCATTACCCAACTGGCGCTCACTCCGCTGCCGCCGACCTGGGCGCGCAAGTATCAACGCCTCTCCGTCGAACACCCACTTGAAGAAGAGCGAGAGCAACGTCGAGAGGCACAATCACGCCTGCGCCGGGACGCACCAGGCTGGGAACAACTCGTACTCCTGGGCATCGTGGTAGGGCTCCTGCTCGTCTGGAATTATGGTCAGGCGCATCACCTCGTCCCCTCGTGGCTCCAGGAGGATATGCTCAGTCTCCTGCATGGCTCCCTCCCCCATCTCTCCTCTTCCCAGCAAGCCATCCTTGGGATAGGGCTCGTGGTGGGAATCACGCTCATCGCGGGAACCATCAGAGGAATACACTGGCTGGGAGAGCGTCTGTTTGGTGAAACGCGCTACTACGATATGAAACGGGTGGCAGAGAAAATCAGCAAAAGTGCCTACCGGGCGCGTCTGCGTGTCTATCTCATCGAAGAGGCGGACCAGATGGATACAAATCAAGGGCAATCGCTTGCACAGGCACCACAAGCACAACTGGCAAACCTCACCATCAGAGCGCGGCTCGCGTCCTCCTGGCAAGCGTTGCAGCGCAAGCGAGCACAGCAACGGCGCCATCAACAGATGCATGCCACCCTCGTTGCCGCCTACAGGCATGCTCACACCGCAACAGCCTACTTCACCACCCACGGGCTCTCCGCACGTCACGCGCAGCGCCTGACGCGGGAAGACACCTGGTGGCAAGGTCTCCAACGGGGCTCGCTCTTTCTGACCGGAGAAGAAGTGGCCACCCTCTGGCATCTGCCACCTGGAGACCACTTGAGTGAAGGGACCAATGTGGAACAACGGCAAGAGCGCTCGCTGCTCGCCCCCCACGTGCTCACGACCGGGAACGGGTGGCAGCTTGGCACGTCAACACACGCTGGCAGAAGCGTGCCGGTGCGCTTTCCTCCCTCGGAACTGCTCAAGCATAAATTCGTGATCGGGCGGACCGGCAAAGGCAAGAGCACCCTTTTTCATCACCTGGCACTGGCGCATCTCTCTACCTGCCCACGACCGCAGCCTGGCCTCTGCGTCATCGAGCCGCACGGTGACTTGATCGAGGATCTTCTGGGGTTGCTGCCACCAGAACGAGAAGAGGAGGTCGTTCTTATCGACCTGCATCAACAGGGATTTCCTCCTGGGATCAATCCCCTTGATGCCACGCAGGTTGCCTCCCTGGAAGAAGCTGACCTCATTGTCAGTCATCTTTTGACGACCTTCAAAGGCATCTGGAGCACGGCCTGGGGACCACGTGTGGAGAATGTCATGCGCTTTTCGTTGAAGACGCTTTTAGAGGCCAACCGGACACTCGTACATACGGACCCCCACCAGGGTCCGGAGCAACAATACACTCTGCTTGATCTCACGGTCTTACTCAACAAACAGAGTTTCCGGGCGCGCGTGCTCGACCTGGTGGAGGATGTACATGTGCTTGACTGGTGGTATCAGTATTATGAACGTCTGGATGCCAGAATGCAGGATGAGATCACGACGCCCGTCCTGACCAAAATCTCGGCCTATGCCAGCGCGCCGATCTCGCGGCGTCTGCTTGGGCAACCCATCTCAACCATTGATTTCCGCCGCGTGGTGGAGCAGAGCCAGATCCTGCTCGTCAATACCGCAAGCGGATACATAGGCCAGGATGTCTCCTCGCTCATTGGAGCGTCCATCCTGGGTCTCTTTTCAGCGGCGCTCTCACGGCAACTCTCCCTCCCGCCAGCAGAGCGCAACGTCTTTTTACTCCTGGTCGACGAATTGAAGAATTACCCGGTCAATTACGGCTCAATCTTGAGCGAATTACGTAAAGCGGGCACCTTCCTGGTCCTGGCAACGCAATCACTGGCCCAACTCGATGTGGTGGACCGGGCCTTGCGTCCAACCGTGTTTGCCAACGCAGACCATCTCTTTGTCTTTACGCTCGCCGGAGAAGATGCCTACTTGCTACGGCACGAACTAGGGCACCTGCTCAGCCCCGAAGACATGACCAATCTCCCCGACTATACCTGCTACGCGCGCTGGTCGCTCAACGGGCAACGGTTACCGTTCTTTTCCCTCACCCTTGATCTGCCACCTTCCGGAAATACGAAAGTAGCAGAGCACCTGCGCGAGCAATGCACATTGCGGTATGGTCGCCCAGTCGATGAGGTCGATACCGTTCTTGATCTGCTCAATGCGCGTCATGGAGCGCGTCCACGCAAGAAAGAGAGTACTCCAACTCATGAACAGACAGCTTCCCCATCACCACAATCAGAGCCAGCCCTCCCTGCTCGGGAAGCACACAACTCAGATGTGGCACCATCATTCCCCCCACCTAACACCACGCCCATATCTTCCCTCTCTCGGATGGAGGAGAAAGAGAATGCAACTGTTCCCCAAAAAGTGGGAAAAAGGGATCAACCATGGGCAAGACGCCACACTTTCGAGCTTCTTGACATATGAGAACATTTGTCCTATACTTGAAAAAATAGTAGGCAAGAGAAAGAGCAGAACTGCATGATTCGCGCCCATAAGATCAGACTGCATCCCGCACCTGAACAGGCCAACGCCCTTGCTCGTGCCGCAGGCGTTGCTCGCTTTGTGTGGAATTGGGCGCTGGCCGAATGGAACCGCCAATACGAAGCCGGGGAGAAACCCACTGCCTTGAAACTCAAGAAGCAATTCAACGCGATCCGGCGGGTGCAATTCCCCTGGACATGGGAGGTGACGAAGAACGCCTCAGATCAGCCCTTTCTCGATCTAGGAAAAGCCTTCACCGCGTTTTTTGAAGGCAAAGCCAAATGCCCCACGTTCAAGAGCAAGAAACAAAACAAAGCCTCCTTTTACCTTGCCAACGATCAATTCGAGGTGGGGGATCACCGCCTGTGGGTTCCTAAGCTCGGATGGGTCAACATGGCGGAAAATCTACGCTTCAAAGGTCGCGTGACCGGAGCACGCATCACGAAAACAGCAGACTGGTGGTTTGTGTCTCTCCAGGTCGAACTCCCAGATGCGATCCCGACGAAGAAACCAGCCGCTGTTGGTATCGATGTCGGACTGAACCGATTGGCCACCTTGAGTACAGGAGAGGGAGTCGAGAACCAAGCCTTCCTCAAAACGGCGCTCAAAAAATTGCGTCAGGCCAATAAGCGACTGCATCGCCGCAAACCGGGATCAAAAAAACGCGAGAAAGCGCGTAGACAGGTGGCACGACTCCATTATCGTATTACCTCTCTGAGAGATGATGTGCTCCACAAGCTCACAACCAAGCTTGCCAATTGCTATGGAAGCATTGGCATCGAAGACCTCAACCTCAAGGGACTGCTCAAGAATCGGCGGCTGTCTCGTTCGTTCTCTGACGCAGCATTGGGCAAGCTGCTCTCCCTGCTCGGGGCGAAGGTAGAGCAGCGGGGTGGACAGGTGATCAAGGTGGGACGCTTCTTTCCTTCGAGTAAGACCTGCCACTGCTGCGGCTGGAAGTGGGAAGCGATGACGCTCAAAGATCGCACCTTTGTCTGCCAGAATCCATCATGCCCCTATTTTCAGTTCCCGCAAGATCGCGATCAGAATGCGAGCCAGAATATCCTGCGGGAAGCCCTTCACTTGATCGGGCTCATTGACCAAGTCGTCACCGGTATTGGCTCAGACGAGGACGTAAACTTGCCTGCGGACGCGGGGTAAGACCAAAAAGGCTTCGGCCTTGAGGCTCCTACGGATGAAACAGGAACAACAAAAGGTGTAGTAGAGCTATGCTTGCATACGTTTTACTACATTAATTGGAGCAGAGAATCACCATTACGCAGGAAGCACAAACGACCACAGTTCAGGCCGAGCAGGCACGCTCATCGAGCGAGAAACGAGTCCGTATTCGCCGCCCGAAGGCACAAGTGACGCAGACTTCAGCACCTGTTGATGAGGGACCTTCCCGAGAAGAGGCTGCTTTGCAACAAGAAATACAAGCCTCGCCTCAACCTGTTCCTTCCCCAACCTTACCTATCGAACGTATCTGAAGGCTCTCCCGGCTCACATTACGAGTGCGAGCCTGACTATGAAGGGTGTGTCTGTGAGACTGGCGTACTTGCCAGTCTCACAGACACACCCTTCATCCTGAGCGCCATAAGCGTGAATGTTCGCAGTCAGCAAGGATGCTACTTACGCACCATGCTATTCTGATACAGGAGATTGCGGGCGCTGTTGACAGCACCAGCTAGCGCTTGATAGCCCGCACTGTTTGGATGGAAAGAATCATGAAGCGCGTCATTCAGGCCCGCGATTTCGTTAATCCACTCCTGGCTTTCGTCAGCGGTACAGGCTTCGTGACCGGCGAAAGCCTGCTCAACCTCCTGCGTGGCAGCGGAGACTCCAGCCTGACTCGCTGCTTGCGCGATGGTGTCGTTCAATTGCGCAGCCAGGTCCCGAATCATCTGCATTTCGCCCGCGCCCAGACCCGTGTAGACGATAGGGTTATGACAGTCCGCGATAGTTGGGTCCGCGACGAGTAAAGGGTAACCAAGGATAATGATATCTGCTCCCGGTGCCGCTGTCCTTAGTTCCTTATAGACCTGAACCAGGCGTGGCTCCAGGTTCGTAATTCGTTGCGAGATCGCGTCGCGTCTGGATTTACAGGAAGTAAAGCTCGTGATGCAATTAGTTAGCTCAGACGAGAAACCAATATCATTGCCACCAATCGTGAGCGTAATGAGCGTCTTCCCGCGTGGGTAGCTTTGGAGTTCACCAAGTTGTGTGCCAGGTAACCAGGAATACTGAACGGTCTTGTCAATGTTATCCGCCACGGCTCCTGAGCAGGCAATCAAAATGGGTGTTGGTGCGCCAGAAGCAAGCAGATACGGATAGCTCTTGGTGGAGCGATAGCAATTCTTCGCGCCATTATAGGGCGGCGCGCCGTCGCCAGCCGTGTAAGAGTCACCAAGAGCATAATAGTTGTCATAGCTCCCAGAAAAGCCTTTTGTCCGAACTTCAATAGGATCGGACGACGGCCCCTGAGTTGTTTCCGCTACAGGCGTGATACTAAAGCGATACCAGCGTCCTACCTGTAAGCCGGTTAGCGAATACGAGGTACCAGTCACAACCGTTGGAAGCTGCGTCGTTTGCCCGCTCACCAGGTCCGTTTCATTGATCAGGTACCCCGTCGCGTTCGTTGCCGCGCCCCAACTGAGTGATACCTGCTGGTTGCCAGGCGTGCCATTGAGAGACGTTGGCTTGCCCGGTGTCACCGCCTCTGCCAGAGCGCCGCCAGGGAAAAAAATAGTTCCCGCCATCGCCACGATAGCAGGAACGAAGAGCATGAGCCAGAAGCGTGAAAATAATGGGAGCTTTTGGCCTCTCACCGAAACATGAGGGGAGTGTCGCATGGTTCCTTCCTCTCTTTACTCGAGCCGATTCAGGGAAACACCAATACATCCTATGTGGTATTTGCCACTACGCTCACCTCTGAGCGCACTCGAGCAGATCTATTTCAAGAGTAACATGCAAAACACTCTATTGCAAGCGTTTGAGGTATGGATTCGGAGAACCTTTGTACCTGCGACTTCGCGTCCTCTGCCACGTTTCACCTGTCCGGCTCAGGAGGCCCGCGTCTCTAGAGACGCGGGCCTCCTGAGCCGGACAGGTGAAAAGCAAATTTATCCCGTTGCAATAACCACTGCCTTTTCAGCCTGAATATGCTGCTGGAGTTGGGCCTGTCTGAGCCGTAGCATCCCTTGCAATGCCTCAGGAGAAATGCCTTTGTCCAGAATCTCGACAATCTGTGTGAGCCCCAGTCCAAGCTCCTTAAACGCCAGAATGCGATGCAGGTACGACAACTGATCCATCATAAGAATAGCGCCATGCGGGGACCTCAGGCTTGAGCCATGGAGAGGAGCATGGAACACTCCGTTTCTCATTGCATGCAATTGACGAATAGTACTCATATATGGTACACTTTGTGCATGGAAAGAACCGTGCGGATTCAGCTCCAAACGACGGGAGAACAGGCCAGAGCCTTGCAGGAGACGCTGGCTCAATTTACCCTGGCCTACAATCATGTGTGCGCCTACGGCTGGCACCAGGGCGAGAAGAATGGCGTGCGACTGCACCACGCCACCTATTACCAGACCAAAGCCCTCTGCCCTGGACTGGTGAGCGACTTGCTCATTCAGGCTCGCGTCAAGGCCACCGAAACGCTCAGGAGCGCCTTCACCTGGAAAGCCAAAAAGGAAGCGGCTTCCTCCAAAAAAGCCGCCAGGGCGCAACAACAAGGCAAGCCTGCCCCACCCTTCAAGCCAGTTCGCTGTCCTTGTTCGCAGCACTGTGCGGTTCGCTACAATATCCATACCTACACCCTCGACTGGGCGAGTCAAACCGTTCGCCTCTCTACGACCCAGGGCAAGATGAGCCTTGCCTTTACCGTTCCTCATTTCAGCGAGCGCTATCGAGGCTGCAAGATTGCCACGGCCGATCTGCTCTGCTGCAACGGACGTTGGTGGTTGCATGTGGTGGTGAACGTCCCCGAGCCCGTGGTGCCGCCTCATCCCGAGGTCATCGGGGTGGACCTGGGCCTCAATCGCCCTGCAGTCACCTCCACGCGTCACTTCCTTGGCACCCGCCGCTGGAAAGAGATCGATCGTCGCACCTTTCGCCTTAAACGCAAGCTGCAGTCCAACGGATCCAAATCGGCCAAACGCCACCTCAAGAAGCTGGCACGCAAGCAGATGCGCTTCCACCGGGACTGCGATCATGTGCTCTCCAAACACCTGGTGCAGCAGGCTGCCCCTGGCAGTACGATGGTGCTTGAGAACCTGACCAACCTGCGAGAAGGGGTTCGTCACCGCAAAGGAGAGGGACAGCGCAGGCTGCATACCTGGTCCTTTGCGCAATTGTACGGCTTCATTGCCTACAAAGCTCAGGAGCGAGGGATCGTAGTCGAGCGAGTCGATCCGCGCCATACCTCGCAAACCTGTTCGCGTTGTGGGCATCAGGAGCGCAACAATCGTCGCTCGCAGTCGCTCTTTCACTGTCGCTTCTGTGGATATCAGCTCAACGCCGATCTCAATGCGGCGATCAATATTCGAGACAAATATTGTCTTGCTCAGAATGGTAGACCTGTTCTGAGTGGGCCGCTGTCAGACGGCCTCTCGTCTCAGGCTTCGGCCTAGGGACAAGCCCCTGCATGTATGCATGGGGTCTCTGACCGTGTAGAATCTATAGTCAGTCTCAGGGTCGACATGGATCGGCTTGAGGAGTCCGATCTCATCGTAGTAGCGCAAGCTGGTCATCGGCACCTCGGCGAGCCTGGCAAAATCGCGAATCTTTAACATCTCATTTTATCTCTTCCTGTCCGTTTGCAGATAGGTGAACAGTTCTTGTCACAAGCATACAACCTTCAGGTAGGGTGAAAGTCAAGAGGGGGAATGAGTGTTTGGCCGATCTGGTTCAAATGAAAGATGTGGGCAAAGCGAGGTCTTGCTCTATCTCTGACCCAAGGGTCAAGCCCGTTTCATATACTGGAAAGGGTCTGCACTCTGATATAGTATGTCTTTGCGTCGGCACTGCGAGGAGGGAAGGCGTTTGGGGCCTAGAAGACCTAAGACCTTCCAGACCCAAATACTTCTTCCGCGTGCGGGTCAGCAGGCACAAAGAAGTAATGAATCCGTAGAAGCAACCTGGGAGACTTTTTCCTTGACTGGTAATGCGGCTTCAATCAATCCCTCTTCGTCAAAGTAGCTGATAGCATCTCCAAGATTGATCAGTTCTAGATAGGAAATAATTGTTTGTAATTGTTCTATAGTCATGATCTCTCCCTCGCTGTCACTTAAAATTCCTCTCCATCAAGGAGACTTTTCCTTGGCGATACAGACAATATGTACCGGCATGAGATGCGGAATGGACATAAACAAATTATCATCGCTCAGGCACATCCTCTACCTTGCCAGACAATATGAGCATATATCAATATTTTGCCGGAGGCATGGGTCAATGTACCCATTTTCTCCAGGTTGGGTGAGAATCTGCCCTTCCTCTTACTTTACATCCAACCACTTTATTAACTCACCAACGAACTATTTGTTGTCATATTACAAAAAGTAAGTACATATGTCAATAGGTAGAGTTATCGGACCGAGCGTAAAACCCCTGCCTTGAGGCCTGTCTTTTCCCCACATCTTTTTGGAGGAACTTCACAAGCCCCTCGCTCTCCATGTGTTTGTGAAACACTCAACAGGGGGAGTTGGCCTCCTATGCTGTTCCACAAAATCTGATTGTAAAATGTGGGTAAAAGACAGCCATAAATGGCGGGGTCTTACGCTCGACGTGATAACGAATATATGAAGGCGTCTCACATAAGACAGTGAGCAGGCCTGAATGGCTGGTTCGATGGTTCAGAGAAACTACTACGTGGCAACTTCCCACACGAAAACACAAGCAGGCCAAAGGGTCCCTTTGGCCTGCTTGTGTTTTCTACCCTGCTCTAGTTTTCCGCATTGCTCCCCTTTCGATGTGGAGAACATGTGGAAAACCGTTATCAGGCATGTGAACGGCAGTGCCTCATACTCATTCACTCAACGCTGGCAATAATCATGCCTATCTGACCGGTTCCGGGGCCTGACATACAGACGCATTTTCCCCTGATGGCATCAGATGCGCGAGAAGCCTGGCCAGCGGATCGGTGAGAGGAACATAGATACAGGTCAAAAAGACATTAAATCCCAAATGCGCCATGGCTACTTGCATTCCAGAGCTGGGCCAGTAATACATGAGGAAGGCTGCAAGGGGATGCAGAAAAAAGAAGAGAAGGCACGCGCCAATGCACTTCGTCCCTGTATGAATTAGTGCCAGGCGTTGTCCCATGTAGGCATTGCGAGAACCGGCCGCCAGCAGCGAGGGAAGGGTCGTCCCAATATTTGCCCCCAGGATGACTGCCAGTGCCGGCACGAGAGGCAGAACGTGACGTGATGTCAGGGCAAGCACCAGCCCGATGGTAGCGGTACTGGAATTGAGCACCATGGCCAAGGCTGTTCCCATGAGAAGGAGGAAGAGAGGGGTATTGGCAAATGTCTGGAGTCACCTACTCCAACAAATTCCGAAAGAAAGGTTGTAAATTCCAACATTATTCGGCTCATGGCCACTTCGGGGGACGATAAGCTTATCTATGGTCTCCGTTTCCAAAAACGTGCTCGGAGCGTCAATTGAATAAACCTTTCAATTATCCTTTGCTCTCAAAGTGGACAAGAGCCGCTTCCTGTTGGAATTTACCACTTGGGCTGGTGTCAAACGGTGAAGCGATGAGTATCTTTCTCGGATCTTGAAACGTGCCATGCTGGGATGCATTGGAAGGGAACGACACGTCAGCTCTACTGTTTGTTCCAGCATCTCTTATTGAGACCTGGATGGAATCACGCGTCAACAGCAGAGGAGAACCAACCATGGCTCAGATCACGCCCATCGAACTACCAGCTTCAGGAGGGGTTAGCACCGGGGCAGGGGAAGTCTACTTTATTGGGAACGCCACCACCCTCATCACGTACGCGGGGTTCACGCTTCTCACCGATCCCGCCTTTTTGCACAAAGGAGACTACACTCCACTTGGTCACGGCATCTATACCCGGCGCGAGGTCGAACCGGCTTGCTCTCCCCAGGACCTGCCGCCACTCGACCTGATCGTCCTCTCGCACTATCACGGCGATCACTTTGATGAAGTGGCAGCGAGGGAGCTAGACAAGCAGATTCCCATTGTCACAAACGGGTACGCGGCGGAACAGCTCGCTCAGCTGGGATTTACGAACCTCCACACGATTGACACCTGGGAAGCGCAACCAGTCAGAAAGGGCGATGCCGAACTCCTTGTAACAGCTATGCCTGCCAAGCACGCTCCTGACGAAGTTGTCGAGCTCCTACCGCCAGTGATAGGCAGTATGTTAGAGTTCAGCCAAGGAGGAAAACATCTGTTCCGCCTCTATATTACGGGGGATACACTCATCCATGATCTCCTTTACGACATTCCCAAACGCTACCCCGACATTGACCTGGGGCTCTTCCACGTCGGAGGCACAATGCTCCTGGGCATACTGGTCACTATGAACGGGGAGCAGGGTGTGCAGGCAGTGAAGATCGTCCACCCTCGTGTGGCTATCCCGATCCACTTTAACGATTTCTCCGTTTTTCTCTCAGGGTTGGACGATTTTCAGGCAGCGGCAACGAAGGCATCCCTCACCACGAGCATGCACTACCTCCTGCAAGGCGACACCTATCAATTCAGCGTGGAGCGAGGCGGGATATGATGCTGTCCCGATAACTCAGAAGCAAGTACTCAGGCGAAGGGGAGAGCCGTATGCCGCTATAAACGGCATGTACTGGTTCGGAGAGGGGGACTCTGAATTGTCCTTTGCGGTGTATCCAAAGACCGACACGCTCCACGTACCATCCGTTTTTTAGTGAACATTGCCTCAGCAGTTGTTCTGAGTTCGCTTTTCAAAAGGAGGAAGGAATGTCCCGGCAGATGTCCTTTACCACAGATGACACCGGCGTTGTCTTTATTGACCCGCGCTGAGTAGCGGTTGGTTTCGTAGACGATCATGCTGTATCCGTTGAGCCGGGCACTGGTCGTCGCGCAACAATCGTAGGCAAAAGGTGGCAGGCTACGCAGCTGCGGACGTTCGTGCTCCCACATTTGCCCAATGGTGGAGCGCTGCCGACTGACCCGGCGTTGATCATCCTTGAGGCAGGCTTTGAGTAAGTGCAGATTCAACTCCTCGAAGGAGGCCACATCGGGGATGGGCACGAGAAAATTTCTGCGACTAAACCCAACCGCTGCCTCGACCCCACCTTTCTCCCATCCAGCAGCAGGTTGGCAGAAATGGAAGTGTCAGAACGCAGGATAAAGCCGGATGACTGAAGGAATGGCTCCCCACTTTCGCTCCAAAAAGGCCAGAAAAAGAGTTCATTGTCCCCACCCTTCGCTCATTTTAAAAGAGCATTTCCCCACTTTGGACGAGATTTCCCAATCATGTTCTGAGTTCTGACACTTCCTCCCTCGACCTCTCTTCATAAGCCCGCCCGTCTCTTCCTTTGCTCCAACCAGGCCTCCATCATGCGTCCGGCCAGACCTCCGTCTCCCTGCTCCTTCCACATTCCTCCCTGCAATTCCTCCCTTCTCGGCTCGTTGCGCATTCCAGACAGGATCATTGTGGGAAATGAGCAATAATTTTCCTCGCTCGCGCAGATCGCGGCCGCTATACTTTGAAAAAGGCCTGTTGCATTTCTATCGTGTGAAAGAGAGGTTTTCATGAACAAGCTTGTAGCGCTTGCCCTGTGTGGGGCAACCCTTCTCGGTGGCTTGGGATTCTGGGCCAATGGCCATCACACAGCGGCAGCCACCGCTTCCCCTTCGACTGTTCATGCCACGCACATCGCAGTTGTTCCGAGCGGGGTGGTCCCAAGCGCAGTGGTCCCAACTGCTGCCCGACAGACCACCCAACCACCTACCAGGCTGAGCAGTTACCTCTTTTGCTTTATCTATATACATAATTTCCCTTTCCATATTCTAGTAAGAAGCATTTTTCCCGTCAAGCTTCTTCTGCACGACCATCTGTTTAAACGCAGAATCAGGATCAAAGTTAGTATCTGGGGGAAGATGAATGAGAAATCCACCACTCATAACATGTTCCCAAACACCACCATGCTCCTCAATAGCCTGCTGGAAGGCCAGAAATGAGGCCGATTCAAGGAAGTGTCAGAACTCAGAACATGATTGGGAAATCTCGTCCAAAGTGGGGAAATGCTCTTTTAAAATGAGCGAAGGGTGGGGACAATGAACTCTTTTTCTGGCCTTTTTGGAGCGAAAGTGGGGAGCCATTCCTTCAGTCATCCGGCTTTATCCTGCGTTCTGACACTTCCCCGAAATACGCACGGTGGATAGTACCCATCTACAACAGCCCAACGACAATGGATCGGAACGGGGGAACCCCGTCAATAGCTCTTGCCCGTGGTCGATCGGACAAGTAGGAATCCATCCAATGCTTGACGGAGAACGATGGTCTAAAAAGCAAATGCCTGGGGGAAAGCCCCAGGATAGGCTAACGTAGACCCTGCTGTATGGAGGATAGAGAGTGAGTAGAAGAACAGATAGGAATATGCGGCCTCATCAAGAAATTGATGAAGCGAGCGGGACTTGGAAGAACCTGCCCTGGAAGAAACTAGAGCAGCACGTCTTCCGTCTTCAGAAGCGCATCTATCGAGCCAGTCAGCGTGGCGAAACGAGAAAAGTAGAGAAGTTGCAAAAGTTGCTGATGAAATCGGAAGCCGCACGACTCCTTGCGGTACGACGGGTGACACAAGACAACCAGGGGAAGAAAACAGCGGGCATTGACGGGAGAAAATCTGTCAATCCCAAACAAAGACTTCTCATGGCTCAAGCCATTCACCCGAAAAACCAGCACCGTCAAAAAGCCAAACCGGTACGCCGCATCTGGATACCCAAACCAGGGAAGAAAGACGAACGCAGGCCGCTAGGTATTCCCATCCTGGTCGAGAGGGCACAGCAAACTCTGGTAAAACTGGCCCTAGAACCGGCTTGGGAAGCGGTGTTTGAGGGAAACAGCTACGGTTTCCGACCAGGGCGCTCATGTCACGATGCCATAGGAGCAATCTTTAACGGTATCCGCTTCAAATCCAAATTTGTGCTGGACGCCGATATCAAAGGTTGTTTCGACAACATCGACCAAAAAGCGTTACTCCAAAAGCTCAAAATATATCCGCAGCTTTGGCACCTCATGAGAGGATGGCTGAAGGCAGGAGTACTAGAAGGGGTGGACTTCACCCCAACGGAAACAGGAACGCCGCAGGGCGGCCCACACACTCCTCCCGCAATAGTGCAAACATGGCGAGTGGTGGTCCGAGGGAGAAGGAGGAGTCTGAGGTCCAACGCGAAAGATCACGTGGACCTGCTCCTCATCAATCTCCACCCGTTTGACAAGCGTTCGAATAAGCTCCCGACGTGTTAGCCAATCAGCGTCATGCAGTCCCTCTCTCACCTTCGCAGCAAAGGTTTCCAGCCGTCCAAGGATGAGCCGAAGCTCCTGCTCCAGGCTGGCCTCATCTTGGATCTGTCGAATATGCTCTTGCACCTGCGCGAGCCGTTCTCGCATCCGTTTGATCCGCGGTTCAAACTCTGCCTTCTCGATGGTGCCCTCCGCATAACTGTCAATCAAGCGAGCAATCCCCTGCCGCAGCCTTCCCTGACTTGCCAGGAACCCTCTCAGTTCTGGGGATGGCTCCTGCTCCGAAGTCTGCAGCCGCTGCCGATACTCCTGCTCTAAGCGCGTTGGATCCTCTAGCAAGGCACACACCTCATTCCAGACGGCCTCTTCGAGCAGATCCGTCCGGACTTGCTTGTTCCAGCAGAGCCGGACGCCGCCGAAGCGATAGGCATCGGCTCCAATGCAGCGGTAGTAGGCATAGGCCCGTGGATGACCTTTTCTGGCACTGGGACTGATCGCTTTGCCATAGAAAGCATACCCACACTGACCGCAGACCAGCAAGCCCTGCAGCAGATAGCGTGCGCCTCGTTTCCCGAGACGTGCCCGCTGTTGATTTTCGCCCAGTTGTTCTTGCACAGCCTCGAAGAGTGCTTCATCAACGAGGGCTGGAACAGGAATGCTCATCCAGTCTTCGCGAGGGACATCCTGGGTGGAAACGGCTCGCCGCGGCTGCAGAGGACGTCCTCGTTGCGCACGGAGTCGTGGCCGCAGTGGTTCCAAGCGCGTTTTGCCGAAGGCGGCTACCCCTTTGTACGCCGGGTTGTGCAGCATATCGCGGACCGTGGCCCGATCCCAGACCGTTTTGCCCGTTCGGGTGCGCTCTTTGGCCGCTGTGAGCCGCCGGCAGACCTCCCCGATGGAGCAGCGATCGCGTCCCACCCAGGTGAAGACCTGACGAACCACGCGGGCCTCCTCCAGGAGGATGTCAAAGCGTGCCTCTCCCGCCCCATCGTGTTTGCTGACATAGCGATAGCCGTAAGGAGCCCCACTCAAGACACTCACGGTTCCCACGTGCGCTGCATGCCGTTTCCCCCGACGGCTGCGTTCCATGATTTTCGCGCGTTCATATTCGGAAATCATGCCCTGGACTTGCAGTAAGAGCTGATCTTCAGGCGTTTGCCCCACTTCTCGATTGAGAAAGACCACCTCGACGCCGGCGCGCAACAATTCTTCAAGCAGAAGGACTTGATGAGCGTAGTTGCGGGCGAGCCGATCAGGACAATGAACAAAGATACGGTCGAGACCTCCCGCAGCCGCCACATCACGCAGTCGCTCTAACGCGGGGCGAATGAGCGTCGCTCCGCTGTAGCCATCGTCGATGAACTCATGCTCAGGAGGAAGTGGCAGACCTAACTCGGCCACGCGAGCGCGCAGTTCGCGCACCTGGCTCTCAATCGTCTTGGCATCACTCTGTTGTTCTGAAGAGACACGGGCGTAGATGCCCACTTGCACTTCATCCATGACAGCTTCCTTTCTCCGACACTCGTCGGCTCTGGAAAACCTGTTCAGTGATGGCTCGCTGAGCAGGAAGGTGCCGTCGAACGAGAGGCACAAGACAGCGATAGGCGTGGTGCAGAACAGTGTGCTCAAGGCGGTTTGGCTCAAACATGACCTGCACCTCCAATACGATGGCAGTTTTGTGAGATCGCTTGGTCATGGCATCCTCCTTGATCTCGCGTCTGTACACCTTCAGCCCAACGCCCACTCCCATGCAGTGGGGCTCCGTGAAAACCATCTCCATAGCTCGCCTGAAGGTGGTTACGCGGGATCGCTACTTGATACACGAACCCCAGAACCAGTTTTGCAACATTGGGGGTGGCGTGCTGTCGCCGCTACTAGCTAATATCGCTTTGCACGGCATGGAAAAAGTGGCAGCAAATGTCTGTTCGAAGCAGAAAGGGCAACCAATCTTAATTCGATATGCAGATGATTTCGTCATTTTACACGCCGACAAAGAAATATTAGAGAGAGCAACAAAAGCAGTAATGAAACACTTAAAAGGCATGGGACTCTGGTTGAGCCCGAAGAAAACAAGAGTCACCCATACGTTAACTTCATATGAGGGGAACGTAGGTTTTGACTTTTTAGGCTTCTCCGTACGTCAATTTCCAATGGGAAAAACCCATACCGGAAAAAACACGCAAGGAAAACCCCTTGGGTTCAAAACCTTCATCACCCCGAGTAGAGAAGCCATCAAACGCCACACGCTCCAAATGAAACTGCTGATACGAAAACGAAAATCTGCCCCTCAAAAGGCGGTCATTAGCGCGATCAATCCCGTCATCCGAGGCTGGGCGAACTACTACAAGTGGGTAGTGTGCAGCAAGGCATTTCATGCCTGCGACCACAACACCTTTCGCCAACTCGCACGATGGGAACAAGCAAGGCATTTAGGGAAGAGCAAAAGATGGGTCAAAGACAAATACAGCATTCCCATTGACGGATCCCAACGGTTCGGCACCTACATCCGAGATAAAGATGGGAACCCCAAAGCTGTATACGTCCGATATCATACAGAAACGCATAGCCAAGACTACGCAAAAGTCAGAGGATCGGCGAGTCCGTATGATGGGAACCACATCTACTGGTCACAGCGACTCAAGCAACACCCGCTTATGAAAAGCGAAAGAGCAAAACTCCTCGCCCTTCAAAAAGGACAATGTCCCAGATGCGGACTCTACTTTCGAGACGGCGATGTCCTAGAAACGGATCATATCACCCCAACCGCACTTGGTGGAAAAGATGATATCAGCAACAAATGGGTTTACCATCGCCACTGCCATGATGAGAAAACCGCCGAGGATGTAGCGAGAATCGCGCAACACAAGGCGGCTGGTGTCAATCACAGTTGACCATACACTGAGGAGCCGTGTGCGGGGAAATTCGCATGCACGGTTCTGGATTGGCGGTGGCGGGAGTGATCCCGCCGCCGACCATACGAAGCGAGATGAGGAGCGGTTTTTCCTGATAAGTTTGTGCTAGTGCTCACGATTGAGGGCAAATTCTCACGTTTGGGGGCCAAACCCACTTTTCAGGTCATTTACCAGATAGTAAATTGGGTGCGCATCAGCACAACTTTTGAGGTGAAACTGACAAAATCAGCGCGAAGAGTCGAAATTGACCATCCAGAACCTGGAGAAACCGCTCCTCATCTGGTATATTTCTCTCAGAGTTGTAAATAAGAGACGTAAGGCGCGCCTCATTTATCGCTCGGACAGGAGGGGTACCAATGGTTGCGCCGACTGTGCATGCACGCGCACTCTCAACCCTCAGGGCGAGGTCTTGCAGCTCAAAGCTCACGACAAACGCAAAACCAGCACGCCCAATACCGGACCACGTTGGGCCAAAGTGGAAACTGACTGGGATGTGATCGGGAAGTAGCCCTCTCCTGTTCGTTTCCCCACCCATAGCAGGTCAACATTTCGCCCACCGATTCTCAAAATTGACAATCCAAAGCGGGTAAATTGTCCCTCTCGTGCTCTTGAAAGCAGAGCAGAAACACGCTACTCTGAGAGGAAATTTACCCAGTCCTATCAGCGAACATGGCTTAGCGCTACGTTAGCTATCATGGGACACAAAGTAGGAGACATTATGAACGTCGATAAATCGACTCATCCATCTGTATATCTACTTCGTATCGTTCTCGGTCTAGGCATACTTTTTGCGCTCTGTTCCCTTTGTGCTGCTTTAGGGGCTTTCTATACATATGGCGGGATATCCCAGTGGTGGTTAACCATCTCGGAAGGTGTACGCCACGAAGGCGTTCTTTACCTCAATGGAGCGGGTTTTGAAGTTGCTTTCTTCGGATCCGTTCTCATAAGCATCTTGGGTTTATGTGCTTTTGTATTCACCTTTATTGCTTATCAACGCAGGAAAATAGGAAAAAAGCCGATCGTGTGGGCAATGCTTCTGTTTGGAATAGCCATCCTCATATTGATGGGTTCAATCATGTCTGGCAAAACGTTCTGTACTGCTGATGCAGGTAAATATGGAAATAGCGACAATGTTACCTGTACCATTCCGCTCCATCCTTGAAAATTTACAGGGCCGACTCCTCAACGATATCTTGATTAACAGAATGATGAGAGAAGAAACCAGATGAGGAGCGATTTCTCCAGGTTCTGGATGGTCAATTTCGACTCTTCGCGCTGATTTTGTCAGTTTCACCTCAAAAGTTGTGCTGATGCGCACCCAATTTACTAGCCACTCCTTGATATGATATATTAGTGAGTGTATCTTTAGGGTGTAATATTACAGTAGAAGCTATTAATATATTTATCGCATAACATGGTTTTATTTAGAGGAGGGACCCATGACGCGTCATCAAGGAAGCCAGGATCCGGATAGCTCCTCTGCGCGAACCAACAGCTTGTCACGAAGGCAGTTCCTGGCCGGGGCCGCAGCCCTTGGTGCGATTGGCTGGACTCCAGTCTTCGGCGTCACATACGCCTCCGCCTCCCAGATCCCGCCCAACTTCCCGACTTCAATCGCACTGTATAAACAAGCGTTCCAAAACTGGTCCGGCGAGATCATGGTCGACGACGTTTGGACCTGCATTCCCCAGACGCCCGGCGATGTGGTGACTGTTGCCAACTGGGCTCTGGCCAACGGCTATCGCATTCGACCACGGGGCATGGGTCACACCTGGACACCGCTAACCGTCCCGGCCGGATCGAGCTCAACCAATGTCGTGCTTGTTGACACCACGCAGCACCTCACGACCGTGACTGTTAACGGCCCGGGATCGCCTGCCACAGTCGTAGCCCAGGCCGGAGTCACAATGGACGTGCTGCTCGCCACGCTGGAGGAAGCTGGGTACGGCCTGACAGCCACGCCAGCTCCAGGGGACCTGACGATTGGCGGTGTGTTGGCGATCGACGGGCACGGTACTGCCATCCCCGCACAAGGCGAGACACCGGCTCCAGGGCACACGTATGGGTCCGTCAGTAACCTCATTGTGTCGCTTACAGCCGTAGTGTGGGACCCGAGCAGCGGACAGTACATTCTGCGAACCTTCGCTCGCTCGGATTCCGCCACCAGAGCGCTTCTGGTCCACATCGGCCGGGCTTTCGTCACTGAGGTGACGTTGCAGGTGGGCACCAATACTCGCCTCCGGTGCCAGAGCCGGGTTGACATCTCTGCGGCGACGCTCTTCGCGGCACCGGGTTCCGGTGGATCACAGACCTTCGCCAGCTTTGTTGAGAGCGCCGGCCGGGTCGAGACCATCTGGTTTCCCTTCACGAACAATCCCTGGCTGAAGGTATGGACGGTCTCGCCCACCAAGCCGCTCTCGTCGAGGGAGGTCGATAGCCCATACAACTATGTATTCTCTGACACTATCCCCAAGGTCGCCTCCAATCTCATCTCAGAGATCGAGGCTGGTGACGTAGCCGTGACGCCCACTTTCGGGCAGACCCAGTATTCCATCGTGAGTGCAGGTCTTATCAGTACCGACACGATGGACATCTGGGGGTGGTCAAAGAACCTGCTGCTATACATACGGCCCACGACGCTGCGCGTGACGGCGAATGGCTATGCGGTATTGACGAACCGCGGCAACATCCAGCGTGTTGTCAGTGAATTCGCTGCCTACTATCAGTCGCGACTCGCTGCCTACCAGGCACAGGGCAGCTATCCCGTAAATGGGGCAATGGAGATCCGCGTGACCGGGTTGGACGTTCCAGGTGATCTCGGGGTCCCGTCAGCTGGCTCGCCGCAGCTCTCGGCGCTGCGCCCACGTCCCGATCACCCGGAGTGGGATGTGGCGGTGTGGCTTGACGTCCTCACTATCCCAGGTACCCCACAGGCTGACCAGTTCTACTGTGACCTCGAGACGTGGATCTTCGGGAACTACTCCGGTTCTTATGCCGCGGTCCGACCCGAGTGGTCGAAAGGCTGGGCGTACACTAACAGCGCCGCCTGGGCCGACCCCACGGTGTTGACCAGCACAATTCCCAACGCCTACCGGGTGGGACAGGTGGCGGGTGACGATTGGGATGCGGCGATCGGGGCGCTGGACACCTACGACCCCCACCGCATCTTCGCTAATGCCTTTCTGGATACCCTGCTGCCCTGAGCGGTGGAGCGGGCACCCTCCTCAAAACGCTACACTGCGGCCGCTCTCACCCGTGCAACTGAAGAGATACTGTGATGGCTCCCTACGCCTGATTCTCATGGGATTTCCAGGAAGAAATACGGATGACAGGCGTGGTAGTGATGGGCCGACGTGCCTACGACATGGGAGAGGGAGATCTCATGGATTACGAATATCAAGTGCTGATCTTTGTCCTGACTCATGCTATTCCGGAAAAGGGGGCCTGAGCTTGCCCCCCCATGGGCATTAAGTTTAGAGAAACTGACAAAAGAAAGCTCCTTGAGAGAAGATGAAGTAATCACAAATTTCATCAAGGACCTTTAGGCCCGTCGTCGAAATTTACAACGGCAAGCTACCAGGGCACTCTATGAGAGAGACGAGTAAACAACGCTAAGGCTACACTATTGCCTCTACTACTCTCGATAAATGCTTGATCCCCTCGCGTATTTCCTGTTCATTGACTCCTGCATACCCCAAGAGTAGCCCTGGACGCTTGAGTTCTTGCTTGTTACATGCTGAGAGCGCACGAACATCTACTCCTTGCCGTGCTGCCAGTTGTGAAACCAGGCGGTCGTCCAGACCTTGCGGAAGCCAGCCGATCAAGTACATTCCTGCTTCATGTTCCGCCAATTCAATCACTCCAGGCAATTCTTGCCGTATTGCCTCAATCAGTATCTGCTGGCGATGGGCATACAACGTCCGCATCCGCCGGATATGCCGGAGAAAATGGCCTTCCATGATAAAATCAGTCACAATGGCCTGTTCTAACGTGGGAGAGGAGTGTCCAAGTAATGCTCGCATAGCAAGAAAGGGTTCCACTAACTCAAGTGGCAATACGATGTAGCCCAATCGCAGCGCCGGAAAGAGCACCTTGCTAAACGATCCCATGTAAATGACTCGTCCATGCGTATCCAGACCTTGCAGAGAAGCAAGTGGGCGCCCACAATAGCGAAACTCGCTGTCGTAATCATCCTCCAGTATCCACGCTCCTACACGTTGCGCCCAATCGAGCAGTGCAAATCGCCGTGCCAGGCTCATGGTGACTCCAAGGGGATACTGATGCGATGGAGTAACGTAGGCCAGGTGTGCTCTCTCGCACAGCCGTTTGCCAGCCTCTACATTGAGTCCTTCTTGATCGAGTGGGATGGAGATAACCCTGGCACCAGCCCCCAGAAGATTTGCGCGTGCTCGGGGATAGCCGGGATCTTCTACCCAGACCATATCCTCCTCGTCGAGGAGGATCCGAGCCGTAAGATCGATGGCTTGTTGAGCTCCTGAGACAATCAGCACCTGCTCAGGCTGACAGCTCACTGCTCGCGAAGCTGTCAGATACTGAGCAAGTGCATTCCGTAAGGGACGGTAGCCTGCTGGATCGCCATAGGTTAGCAGTTCAAGCGGTGGATGGTGGTAACGTCGTGCTGCCAGCCTAGACCATACGTCGAACGGAAATGCATCCAGAGCGGGCAATCCCGGCTGAAAAGCTCTGGCTGATAGTGCTTGGACGGGGGGAAGCAATGGGGAATGCATCACCTGTTGGACGCGTTGCGACAATCGAGGAAGCTTCTTCCTCTCCTGAAGAGGAGCTTGTTGGGCATGCACCTGCAGCATCTCTTCTGGTAACGTCGATGCCACAAACGTTCCTGCTCCAACACGTGCTTCGAGATACCCTTCGGTAACAAGCTGTTCAAAGGCCGTGATGGTAATTTGGGCCAAGAGTGAGCAGGTTTCAGCACGAAGCATGATCAATCGGCGCGAAGGGTGAGCAGCTCAACTATTGATGGGAGGAGAAACCGCTTGAGACATCTTTAGAGTAAAGAACGTAGAAGCCGCTTCTATACTTGTGCGAACGTCCTTTCATAGATGAAAGAGCGAAACGAGAATATGGAGGAGCTGGCTTGAGAACAGAAACGGAACGTAAACGTCTTCTCAAAAAACACAGAAACAACGTCACGTTTTAACGTTAAACGTTGATGTTCTTTCCGTTTTTTCTCCTGCGTTTTTATCTCCAAAGATTTGAGAGGCGGATTGTTCTGGATCATTTTGTAAATTCGCGTGCGAATTTGCCCGTTATATGCAGGCTTCAGTAGTAGTCTGACCTGGCGAGACTCGCTCCTTTCAACCCAAAAACTGGGCCGAAGGAGAGGAGCTTCTGCTCACAATTCAAGCAAATTTTGCTCATGAATTTACACCGCCGAAAGTGATGAACGTGCTTCCAGAGCCATGTTTCCAAACAGCAATAGTTGAGCTGCTCGCTCTTCGCGCCGATTGATCACTCGTCACCCTAAAACCTGATCAATCTTCGGTTCTTACACACTCTCGGTGATAAGCTCTTCAATAAAGTGATGGGTATCCCGAACTCTGAGCTTGAAACGTGAGAGAAGCCAGAAAGATAAACTCATCCTTCACCGAGAGTGTGTAAGAACCAATCTTCGCACTTACTACCACTTTCGACTCTCATTTGACCTTGTTCTGAGTTCTGACAGAACCCCTTCGAAAAGGACCAGTCCAAAGAGGAAGCCGAGGAGACAGCCCAGGGCAGGCGGCGTTCCTCGTGAGATGGTGTGGAGTCGTCATCTCAACAGAACAGGAGCAGGGAGGGCTTCCACCCTTTGCATTCCTCTTTACTTCTGCAACACAGCCCTTTTGCGAAACCCTGAGACACGTTTGCCAATGGGGCTTAAAACCCGGTTTCTTCGTCAGTGGAACGATCCCATTGGATGTCAGCGAAATTCACCCCTGGTTGGAGCACGAGGTTCATGAGAATCAGCCAAGGAATACCTCGCAGGTCGGTCCCCTGGAAATTCGCCCCATTCACTATGGCGTCTGTTAACTCAGCTTGCCGTAAGCGAGCATTTCTGAGGTCAGCATTACTCAGCCTTGCTCCTTCCAACCTTGCCTTGTTCAGCTTTGCTCCCTGCAAGATGGCGTTCATGAGCCGCGCCCCGCTGAGGTCCGCATAGCTGAGGTCCGCATAGCTCAAATTGGCTTCTTGCAGATTGGCTCCATGCTGGCTCATTGCGTGCAGATTGACTCCGCACAGGTTGGCACCTTGCAGGTTGACTCTAGACAGATTAACTCCACGCAGATCGGTTTCGCTCAGGTTGGCACTATCTAGCCGCGCATTTTCCAGACGGGCTCCACGCAAATCACTCCCGCGCAGATCAACTTTGCTGAGCGTACAAGCTCTGAGATCGGCTTTGCGCAGATCACTCTTGTTTAACTTCGCCGCAGACAGATTGACTGAGATCAGCTCGGCTTCGTAGAGATTGGCTTCACTCAAATTTGCCTCGTGCAGGTTGATGCGGATCAGTTGAGCCTGGCACAGGTTGGCTTCGCGTAGATCGGCATTGGTCAGGTTGGTATCATCGAGAACGGCATTCGTCAGATTGGCTCTGCGCAGGGTAGCATTGGTGAGATCTGCATGCTTCAAGCCAGCTCCTTTCAATTGAGCCTCGGAGAGATTGGCTCCTCTCAAATCGGCATCATAGAGCCGGGAAACATTCAGATTCCCTTTGACCAGGTTGGCTTCTCTGAGGTCCGCCTTGTGCAAGCTGGCTGCGGACAGATCGGCCTCACTCAGATTGGCGCCGTTTAGCTGTGCGAAGCGCAGATCAGACCTGCGCAGACAGGCTCCGCGCAGGTCGGTCCCGCGCAGGTCGACTCCGCTGAAGTCAGGCCGTCGCACATTCTGTTGCTCTCTCCACTGGTTCCACGCTCCGATCCCCTGCATGAGTTGATCAATACATTCCTGATCTGCTATCGGATTTCTCCCTGGCTTGTTTCAAGGTTCTCCAGGCTTTTAGGAAATGAGCGAGAGAGCCTGGGAGGGCACTTTTCCCTGGTCCGTTTTTTGCCTGGTCGCGCCTGACCAGGTTGGCTTCTCTCACGCTTTCTCGTACCTGGCTGACTGGCATGCTCTTCTATTGTATGCCAGCGGAAAGAAACGTGGCAAGAGGCGTAAGGAGAGAAACCAGCACTCTGAAGTTCTCGTATTGTCAAGTTGATGCCTGAGCTGAGCAATGTGAGAGAAGAGCCCCGCATTGCATCACGAGAAATCGGTTCACCGTTACTTTTGGTGAATGATGATCTCCTATATCGAGATTCTTCAAGCCCGCTATTTACGCTAGAAGCAATTTCAGTCTAATCAGATAATCATGCAGAAATTAGGCTCTTGCTCACTTTCAGTGTTTAAGCTCATCAACAAGCGCGCAAATTACCACTACAGCAATAAAGCAACGCCAATTCAGCACCTGCGGCTGTATAGACAATCATGCGTATTTGGGATATTATCGAAAAGACGCATTGATGTAGAGCAACGGGCACCTGAAAGAAATTGATGTAGAGGGAATACAACGACACATGACAGAGCAGTCAAAAGCGTTAGAAAACATAAGCGAAGAGCTTCTCACCCTTATTCGCGCCTCTGTAGAGATGGGTTTGGCCTCGATTGAGGGTGACGAGGATATGACCCCGATATTTAATAATCCCATCAGCATAATTGTTCTTGACACGAAAACAATCGAGGAAGCCCGCGCAACAGTCCAGAAGGTCATTCAATCTGGGACGATTGAGCGTGGTGTGCTGATCTATAATGGCCGTGTGACACTTCCTACCGGCGAAAGGCATCGCTTGCTACTCCTGGAAGGTTATGAGAGCGGTCAGGATACCATTGTCCGCTTTAATCAATACTATCGACCACCCGTCAAAGCGGGCTTCTTTGGCAAAAAACGCCCCCTGGAGAGGATTGGCCGCTTGAAGTTCATGCCTGCTTCAATAAAGGTGAAGGAAATCCAGTAGATATTAGCGACACAGATTCGGAAGTGCTTATAAATGGCGCGCCTATCCTCATAACGAGGGCAGGCGCGTTGTTTAGCTTATATTGCTTAGTGAGCGGGCGTTGACCAGCTATTGTCGGCTGCAGCGTGGGGCGAGTCCGGGGCAATCTGCATGATCTCGATGCGGTTGCCATCGGGATCGGTCAGCCAGTACTGCCAGTTGTTGTCCAGGCCACGGGTAGGCTCGCCGCTGATGGGGAGGCCACGCGTCTCCAGCTCTTTGAGTGTCGTTGCAATGTCCTCGACAAGAAGGCAGAAATGGTTGTCGCCGACCTAGGAGGACTTGTTCTCGCCAGTTGTGCCTGGGAAGAGTTCAATGAAGTGTCCTGGGGCGATCTGGAGATAGACAATCCAGGGCGAGGGCGTCCCCTCGCGATCCAGGCGGAAGGTCTCACGCAGACCCAGCTTATTGCAATAGAAGTCCAGCGAGTGCTCCAGGGTGGAGTTGGCCCAGTTTGGTGTAGTCGACGAAAGAAAAGGAGAAGACGAACGAGACTCTTGTTTTCTCATTTATTTTCTGCAAAGGGTCTCTCTTCTTCAGAAAAGTCTACCTTTGATATTGCAAAGGTAGACTTTTCTGAAGAAGAGAGACGTTTCGAGATGATAGGAGATCTTTCAGCAGTGGTAGACCCTTCATGCGCACTGGAATGGTAGACTCTTCGGCAAAAGGTAGACCTTTCACAGACGCATTGAGGCTGCGTTTCGGGGTTCGCTTGTCCGGTTGCTCATGCTTTCCAGTCTCATCATCAAAATGGCGAGTGAGCCTATGAGGACGACACTCTCACAGGCCTATTCTAGACACTCCTCTGTCAAGTGAATTCGCCTTCACTTTCAAGATTCTTGAGGAAGTCTTAACTTTGCATCTCCACAAAAACAGTTCTGCCCCACTTGCCCACTAGGACTCCATCAGCCTGTGTCGCCTCTGTGATCGGCTTCTCAGTAAAGGCAGCATGGAGAAGGGGTAGTAGAGCACCACCAATGTTCTGTTTGAGAGTTCCATATTGGCACATGGATATTGGCTGCTCGGTCATGCTACTGCTGCTAGCAGTTGTTGATGAGGGGCTGGCAGCGGCCTTCGCGGGCGTGCCCGCGCATAACTTCGCGCACTTCCGCGAGTTACTGGGTATTCCGTCTGAGGTCACTCCAGTTGGCGTGATTCCCGTTGGCCACCCAGCACAGGACCGCCTCTCACCCTCACTCAAACGCGGTCGCAAGGCGACCACGGATTTCATTCATCACGAGGGCTGGTAAACTGAGATAGAAGATGGCGGGTGGGCAGATGCCCACCCGCCATCTTCTATCTAGAATTAAAAAGCCCGGGAAATATGGATATTGTGTTAGCCACAGCAAAGCAAAATACAGTATTTTAGATAAAAAGCTGTGCTTTTAAAGGAATGAGTCGGGCATATCATTCAGATAAGCAAGCAGTAGCTAAGGCTGTAGAAACAGGCTGAGCGAGAGCGAGAAACCAGGCTACAAGAAAGGGGGGATGTGCTAGCGTAAATGCAGCAGATACAGACAGAAGAAGCACGCCTACAGGAGTGCAGTCACCTCGTGCTTATTATTGCGGCTCGCCTCCTGCACCATGATCTCATTCACCTCTGCAATCTTTGCTGCCAACTCATCGGAGATCATGCGCTCCACAGTGCCCTCCGGCAAAGGTGGCTGCTGCTCCAGTGGTGCTCTCTTGCGAGCGGCCACCCATCGGTCCTCTCGGAACTCTTTGGTGTTCTCAAACTTATAGGCATAGGCGATGCCACGGTAGCGTGTCTGCGAGCGCTCGATCACGGCGCGTACTGTGCGGGAAGTCCAGTCTGATTTGCCATTGGGGCTTGGAATCTTGTTGTCTACGAGGTACTTGGCGATAGCGAGGATACCATGCCGAGCTCATCTAGCTCCTCACAGATGATGTAGAAGTGTGCAGCAATGCGAGTGAGGCGGTCATAAGTGCGCACCATAATGCTATCAACCTCGCCGTTCAGGTAGCGCTCGCGCATCTCCATGAACTTCTTGCGCTCCTTCCAGACGGTGCCTGTGAAGATCTCTTGCACTACGTCTACCACAATCAAGTCGAGCTGTGCCGCATGTACTCTGCAATCCTTCTCCTGCTGCTCCAGGCTGGTATTATCTTCCTGCGCGTCACCAGATACATGGCAATAAATTCAGCGTCAATGATCACCTCATGAGGAAGAGGGCGCTTCCCCTCACCTGGCGTGATCCTTCCACTGTGCGCGGCGACTTCAAGCACCCACTCCAGGTAGTTATAGGTTAATCCACCATTCAACATCCACTCTGCCCAGGCCACCATTTCGGCGGGTGGCTCTTCCTGCCCCTCAACATACTCACGGTATTTCTTGTGCGTGCCACAATCTTACACTCCCTCGCAAATCAAAACAATAAAAGTATAATGGGGGCGGAAAACTGGACAGGGGGATGAGATAAAATAGCAGGAGGGAGAGCACATTCACAAGGAGGAAGATCGTGGCAAGTTCACCGAAGAAGTACAGCAGTGATTTTAAAGTGAAAGTGGCCTTAGAAGCCATCAAGGGACAGAAAACCCTCAACGAGATCTCATCAGAGTATGGAGTTCACACCACTCAAATCACGCAATGGAAAAAGCAAATGCGCGGATCGAACTGCCACAGATCTTCGCACGTAACGGCAATGAGCGAGCCAAGAGCGAAGAAGCCCTCATCGCTACCTTATATCAAGAAATCGGTCAGCTCAAAGTCGAGCTGGATTTCCTGAAAAAAATCTGGTCTTTCCCGTTGAGCAGAAGCGGCTCCTCATCGAGCCTGAGCATCCTCACTTGTCGATTGTCCGTCAGTGTGAGTTGTTGGGATTAGCCTGTTCGAGTTACTATTATCAGCCGGTCCCTGAGAGTGAGGAAGATCTACTCTTAATGCGCCTGCTTGACGAACAGTATACCAGGACACCATTTTATGGGAAGCGCAAGATGGTCGCCTTCCTGGCAGAGCAAGGGTATATGCTGGATCGCAAACGCGTCAGGCGGCTCATGCAACGGATGGGGCTGGAGACGATTTATCCCAAGCCACGGCTGAGCCGACCTGGCGAACCAAGTGTGCGTTATCCGTATCTCTTGAGAGGAGTAAGTATCACCAGCCAAGATCACGTCTGGAGTAGCGATATTACCTACATTCGCCTGGCCCGAGGGTTTGTCTACCTGGTGGCCATCATTGATTGGTTCAGCCGCTATGTCCTGGCTTGGGAACTCTCAACCACTCTGGATACCAGTTTCTGTTTGGATGCGCTTGACCGGGCTTTGGGGGCTGGGCAACCTACCATTTTCAATACGGACCAGGGAGTTCAGTTTACCAGTCACGAGTTTACCGCTCGTCTGCTTCGCTCAAACATTCGCATCAGCTGGGATGGGCGAGGGCGAGCCCTAGATAACGTGTTTGTAGAGCGTTTGTGGCGCAGTGTGAAGTATGAAGAAGTCTACCTCAAAGACTACCAAACGGTTTCAGAGGCGAGGAGTGGACTCACTCACTACTTCCATTTTTACCATCATGAGCGATATCACCAGTCGCTAGGCTACAAAACACCTTTTGCGATGTATCGCTCTGAGCATTCGTCATGACTTTTCCGTACTGCTGAGTCTACTCTCAAAATTGGTCAATTTCTGTCTAGACAAACGGTACCACCATATAAGTGCAAGTGGTGTGGAACTTGGGAAGTGTATGAATGTGGTAATGCACACACGCATTTCGGATCGGCGCTGGTTTGCAAAGACTGTAACACATACGACGGAAAGCCCGGCCTGGTCTGCAACGGAACGAGGCACCCCTCTAACAAACCGCGGTGGGACGTGTAGAGGGGCGAATGGAGGCACTACAATAGCTGCAAGGTCGTTAAGATGAGACAATTCTTCTACAGAAGAAATCCCCATGTCCCCACGTTAGGGGGCGATACCAATGATCCATCTGGCTACACACTACACAGGGTCGGCTCTACGCCACTAGCTATATGCGCGGCCTGCTCGAAGCAGTTCAGCCTGAGAGATAATTCTTATCTAACGAGCAAATAATATTTTTCAATGGTATTCTGTGTTTGAAAAGTGTTTAAATAAACCACATTAAGAAATACATTTCTCTTGACTATCATAGGACACTATTCTATACTTCCTGTATGAAACATAGTAGAGTATTCTATGGTAGTTGGAACGAGAAATGCCTTACCGTAGCACCGAGCGTAGTGAGCAGCGGCGTCAACAAATGCGGCAAGCTCTGATTACTGCCACGCGTGATCTTTGTGTGCCTCAGGGGTATAACGCCACGACGATGCAACAGATAGTGCGAGAAGCTGGTACCTCGATAGGCAACCGTTATTTCTATTTTTCCACCAGAGAAGCACTACTGAGGGCAGTTGTTGAAGATTTTACCACTTCTATCGGTCAGGCTATCGATATCGCCATTGCTCCTCTTCCTCCTGGTCCTGAGCAACTCGCCGTTGGGCTGCCCAGAGCCGTCTGGGCTACGCTATCCCAAGCCGATCTCGCCCGTGTTTTACTTGTCGAAACCCGGCTCCCTGAGCTACGATTCACTGTTCTGCACTACTTTCTTTTACGCCTGTCTCTTTTTCTACAAGCGGGCCATCTGGCTAATGAAAATACTTCTTTAGAGCTGGTCACACTGGCCTTGCAAGGCACAACCTTCCAGATACTAGAAAGCGTGATTATGGGCGTTACCGTAGCGGACGAAGATACTATTGCCAGGTTTCTCGTCTAGTGGGATCTTCGCGCACTCGGCGTGTCAGAGGAACGAATTCAACAGGTGCTTTTAGTACTGGAGCCATTCCTGCTTCAGTTTGCGCTGACAGGACGACAAAAACAGCATATGCAGCTGAGGAGATAGAGGAACTATAAGTACGCTTGCTCTTCACTTCGAATATATCAAACAATGTCGATGTATTTTGCTGCGTGTTTTCTGTAATGCGGTACACAGTAGCACAGTTCTTTGCGAAGGAATAGAACAATGCAAGAAGAAAGATGCGCAACCTGTGGAAAAGACATCTCTCATGGCGAGCTTGCTTGCTCGCAATGCCTGGCAGAATCCCAAGGTCCTTCAAATGCTCGTTCCTCTTTTCAACAATGGTTCTCGCGCCGTACTTTTCTGGCAGGCGTAGGAGCAGTCCTGCTAGGCCTGGTTACCGCACCCTGGAACACTGTGCGCGCTCGTCCCCTGGGATCTCATACACACGTATCTATTGCGTCACGAGACCTCTCTTTCTGGGAAGCAGAAGGACGAGCTTTTGACCAGCAACCCATTTTCGGCGATAAGTTTAGCGCCAGCCAGGTGAAGCCCGGCCTGGTCCCTCTAGGAGGGGATTATTGGGATGGTCCCTATCCTGTGGGGAACCTCAGCAACTACTGGCTGAGCACCGAGAATGAGCATACTGGCAGCCTCACATCGCATGAGTTCGCTATTGATGCGAACTATCCATGGTTCAGTTTCCAAATAAGTGGTCATACAGACCTGAAGACCCATCGTCTTGAACTACTAGTCAGGGTAACGGCAACCAATGTGGGTACCTTCGCAACGCAAACCAGCTCATATCCGTTGGTGAGCATACCTGGTCAGGGCAAATTCTACTGTATTTATCAGGCTACCGGTCATGGAACAGAGATCATGCGCCAGGAAGTGCTGAATGTGGGCTGGCTCGCTGGTGAACCAGCACGTGTGCGCATCATTGATAACTCTACCCTGGGTCATATCAACATCTCTGATATCCATTTTCTCGCCGAGGCTCCCCAGGTGGCAGTCAATGGGGGAGCAGTGAACACTCCCCTGTGGGGGTGGGCGGATATCCATACCCATCCAGCCGCAAACCTGGCCTTTGGGAGCGCCATTTTCTGGGGTCAGCCAGATGGTCCTATCGATCAGGCCCTGGCCTGGTGTTCACCGCTGCATGGGGCAGATGGAACAGGCATTGTCTCTAACACTGGCCCATTGATGGCTGCGGCTGAGCAGAAAGGCTACGGCATAGATATTGGGCATGGAGTTGGTGGTTTCCCGCTCTTCGACGGGTGGCCAAAATTCACCACGATCATTCATCAGCAGATGTACATTGATTGGCTCAAGCGTTCCTATCAGGGCGGACTCCGCCTGATTGTTGCGCACGCCGTCAATAACGAGGCGCTGGCGAATGCATTTAACGCACCCATGGCATATGACGACATCACCATGGTAGAGGTACAGATCGCCGCGCTCAAAGCTCTGGCCTCCCGCCATAGTGATTGGATGGAGATTGCCTACACTCCCGCTGATGCGCGTCGAATTATTGGGGAAAACAAGCTCGTTATCGTGCTCGGCATCGAAGTAGACACACTGGGCGGCTTTGGAGATTCCAACACGTGTGTGGACGCGGATGTGCTGGCCTACCTTCAGCATGTGTACCATGATCTAGGTGTGCGTCATCTCTTCCCCATCCATGTGGCAAACAATGCCTTTGGCGGAACGCAGATGTACATGGAGCTCTTTAATGTAGACAATCATTATCTGCGTGGAAAGTATTATGAGGTGGAAGATGGTTCAGCCACAGGCGTACAGTTTCGCCTGGGCGAGGACACAGAGGCGGCAGTAACTATCGAGAGAGACCTGGGTGTGTATAATCCACCGGACTACTCCAAAATTCCTGGCGGACACGTCAATAGAGCTGGCCTGACCATCCACGGAAACTACATGATTCAGGCCATGATGAGCCTGGGCATAATCATTGATGTGGACCACATGTCGCAAAAGAGCGTCGATGGAGTCCTGGGCCTGGCTGAGCTCTACAATTATCCGGTAGTTCTGGGGCATACGGGCTTCCGCGAACTGTCCTGGCAACGTGGAACAGAGACAAATAATAGCCATAAATACGCGCACGAAGGGTTAAAGACAGCGGCCACTATCCAGCGCATTCGGAACCTGGGAGGTGTCATCGCCCCGATCACCAACCAGGACGATATTCGCCCGGTGAGTGACGTCATCCCCTCGCTGACAGCTAAGGTCAACAACGATTGTGCCGGTTCAACCAAGACCTGGGCGCAATCCTACCTCTACGCCATCACCCACATGGGTGGTCAGGGGGTAGCCATTGGAACGGATGTCAACGGTTTTGCGCGCTTCCCAGCCCCGCGTTTTGGCATGAACGCCGGTTACAACCTCGATTATAATATCAGTGGCTACGGACCCGATACTATCCGTAACCCCTTACGAGCGCAACAGGTCGCTGCGCAAAGCAACGGCGTGCGCTACGATGCGCCAATCATCTCGCCTCGTCACTATCGCTTTGAGGGTGTCCTCCTGGGCGATGTGTACAACACGACCGATCAGGACATCTGGCAGGCCATGGGTCTCTATAACGCTGGCTTAAATCCCTGGACGAATGACACTATTCCTGACGCTACCAGGCCAGCCCTCAATTTCGCTAAAGGATTTTTTGCTACCAGGAAGAGCCAGTTAGATATCTTACCCGATCCACTCGACCTGAATTCTCCCTTTGAGGAGAAGACGGCCTTCCTGGTGAAAACAGGGCAGCAACCCTCATCTTCTGATGCGCGACAGGTGCGAGATCTCTATCCCAAAGTGCTGGCCATCTGGCAGCGCTGGCAGTCCATGCAGGGCAACAACACGCCATTAACGCGCAGTTATGCTGGTCAACGCGACTTCGATATTAATATTGATGGGGTAGCGCACTACGGTATGCTGCCAGATATGCTTCAGGACCTCAAAAATGTCGGCCTTACCGATACTGACCTGATACCGCTGTTCCGCTCTGCCAATGACTATATTGTTATGTGGGAGAAGTGTGAGCAGCAGAAACAGCAAATCCAAATATAATTGGCTTGCCTGCTATGCTATGTAGTCTCACAAGCGGGTGAAGACCCGAAAACACATGAGAAAGGCATACGGTGATGGCTGTTGCCATACCAAAAAGCCTGGTAAGTTTGGCTCACAATGTCGTAATCTGGATACAGCATTGGCACACAACGCCAGCCTCCCCCTTGCAGCACTATGGGCCAGTGCGCATGGTGCGTGATGTCTTTCAGATCAGCGGCTTTCTCCTCATAGATACTTTGGGCCGCATCCGTCAGATTATCCTCAATCAGGAGGCTCCTTTAGCGCTTGTTTTACTCATCCCTTTGCGGGCGCTTGTCGCTCCCTCACACGTTGCTATTCAGTTGGCCCAGACTTCGCTTCCAAGGAGGTGATGAGGGTGGTGGTTTTCTTGTGTTTCTATGTTTTTTTTGGTATGCTGCACTAGGTAGTGGCTGGTGCTGCCATTTTCTGGGCATTATTTTAAGAGAAAGAAGGAGCGATGGGCATCTTACGTCATTTAGAAGTGAAAGATTATCATCCAATTATTCAAGTAGTGGATGAATGGTGGGGTGGACGCCCTATGGCCAGCCTTCTTCCCAAACTCTTCTTTGAGCACTTTCAGCCGACCAGCTTTGTGATGGAGCAGGATGGGGTTATACAAGGGTTTCTTGTCGGTTTTCGTTCTCAAACTACTCCTACCCAAGCGTACATTCACTTTGTTGGAACCGACCCACATTACCGAGGGCAGGGAATTGGTCGCCGCCTCTATCAGCACTTCTTTGGAGTGGTTAGCAATCTGGGATGTACTGAAGTGCTTTCCATCACTTCCCCAGTCAACAAGGGATCGATTGCCTTTCATACAAGGATGGGCTTTGAGATCCTCCCCGGGGATGCAGAAACCGATGGAATTGCAGTTACCACGAACTATGATGGATCTGGCGTGGATCGCGTCTTATTTCGGCGTCGTTTGTGAAAACAGGTTGTTTGGGACACGAAATGGAGGAGGCAACTGCAATTTTTTCACTGGAAACGAGCGCAAATTTATGCATATCATAGGTAACCCACTTTAGATCCTCTTTTTCTTATTTACTACCCCTAATGTATACACATCTGGTACCATAGACCAAAGCCTTTTGGGAAAGCACGTTGTCACTAACGACGCCTTGTAAATTGAGGACGTCGCGTGCAACTCGTGCTGCATTCCTCAAAGGAGGGAACGGGGTAGGTGGTGCAGCGGAAGAAGAACGTGGTCGAAACTCTGGGCTGGCTTACAGAGCGGGTGAACAACACAGAGAAAAAAGCGTTGGATCGCTAATCTCGCCCTCTCTCTGCTCTTTTTGCATGCATTACCGCTTCTCCGAGGCTCTCTCGCGCTCGAATTGGCCTTCAACCACGTTCTTCTTCCGCTGCACCACAACCCCGATGACACACGTCGTGTGCGCGTCAACTGCTAGGTATCCCTCTTGCGGGGCAGGGTCACCGTAAAGGTCGATCCTTTCCCGGCTTCACTGTCCACCGTGATCGTTCCTCCGTGGCCCTTGACGATCTCTGCCACAATGTACAATCCCATTCCCAAGCCGGGGATCGCTCTCTGCCTGGGATCGGTGGCCCGATAGAACCGCTCAAAAATCTTGTCGCACTGCTCTCGCGGGATGCCCAGGCCATGATCGCGGACATGGACCGTGACCGCATCTTCGGAGGCGCTCAGGTCCACCTCGACCGTCTCGGCATCCGGAGAATACTTGATGGCATTACTGATCAGATTGATAAAGACCTGTCCGAGTCGGTCTCGATCTCCGATCAGGCTGGTCCCCACGGTGCCACGCACCATGATGGTATGGCTCGGATGAGTTTGTTGCATGGTGTCGGTAATGTCCTGTAGCAAGGCATCCAGATCGACTGTCTCCCAGACATACTCCAGTCTGCCCGCCTGGATCTTGGAGACATCCAGTAACTCTCCAATCAGGCGTTCAAGTTGCTTGACGGGCCCCTCTACCCTGGAAAGCGCTGTGGCAGCCTCGTGATGGGATTGCCTTTCCAGTCGTTTTCGTGCCAGTTGAGTCTGCATCTTGAAGGCCGTGAGCGGGTTCCTCAGTTCATGGCTGGCCATGCTGATAAAGTCATCCTTGCGCTGCTCTAACTCCTTGCGGGCCGAATTATCCAGCACAAAGACGATCCTTTTGCATGGGGAATGCGGTAAGGCGACCCCACCCGCGAGCACAGGAAGGCGACTGCCATCTTTACAGATGTACTCTTTCTCATATGTTACCGACCGCTGGGCGGCCAGTTCCTGATGGGCCTGCTGGGTAGAAGCCAGATACTCTGGAGGCGTCATCTGCATCCAGTTGATGCGTCCTTCGCACAGATCTTCGCGAGTATAGCCGGTCATGCGCAGAAAGGTGTCGTTGGCGTCCACAATCTGCTCCCTTTCGTCGGCAAAGATGCCGATAATGTTGGAGTTCATCAGGACGCTTGCGCGCTCCTGACTCTGGCGCAAGGCTTCCTCGATGCGCTTCTGCTCGTCGATATCGGTGCTGGTGCCAAACCATTTGACGATCTGACCCACTTCATCACGCACGGGCATGGCGCGGACTAAAAACCAGCGATATTCCCCAGTGTGAGCATTTCTTAGACGCTGTTCGTACTCAAACATGTCTCCTGTGTCCAGGGCATGCAGCCAGTGCGCTCGGTTGCCTTTATGATCATCTGGATGGAGAAACTGGAGGTGAGCCCATTGGTCGCTTTGTAGTTGCTCAAGCGTCGATCCGGTGTAGTCACGCCACCGCTGGTTCGTGTACGCGAACTGGCCATCGGGGCGTTTCGTCCACACCAGTTGTGGCACCATTTCGGCCAGCACCCGCAGGTTTTCCTCGCTGGCTTTGATTTTCTGTTCAGCCTGTTTCTGCTCATCGATGTCAGTGCTGGTGCCAAAATATTTCAGGATCGTGCCCTGCGCATCTTTGAACGGTGCTCCTCTGGCAAGAAACCAACGATAGTCTCCGGTGATACCATTGCGCAGGCGCTGTTCCGCTTCATAGGGCCTGCCTGCCTGGACGGCGCTCTGCCACCCCGCCAGGACGCGTTGCCGGTCATCGGGGTGGATGGCCTGGAGCCAGCCGTCCCCCTGGTATTGTTGGGAGGTCATGTCGGTATAATCGCACCAGCGTGAGTTCGCGTATTCAGCAGAACCATCGGGACGCATGATCCAGACAAATTGGGGGATGGCATCGATCAGGGAACGCAGTTCTGCTTCGGCCCGCTTTTTGTCATGAATATCGGTGCAGGTACCAATATATTTGAGGATCGTACCCTGGGCATCGGTGTAGGGTGTGGCTTGCATCAGGAACCAGCGATACTCCCCGGTCGTGCCATGGCGCAGGCGCTGTTCCGTTTCATAGGGCTCGCCGTTCTGGACGGCGCGCTGCCATGTCTCCAGGACGCGTTGCCGGTCCTGCGGATGCGTACACTGCATCCATCCCTCCCCCTGGGCCTCTTCGGTGCTCAGGCCCGTATAATCGCGCCAGCGTTGATTATACGAGTCGACGTACCCGTCCGGTCGCCCCGTCCAGACCAACTGGGGAATGGCATCGATGAGGGCATGGATGTCTCTTTCGGCTCGCTTGCGCGTGGTGATGTCGATGCCGGCGATGACGAGGTACTCGACGTGGTAATTCGCATCCATGTGGGGGGTGATCACGCTCTCAAAGGAAAGGAGCATCCCTTCCCTCGGGCGAACCAGGGCCTCGAAGCGCACCGTTTCTCCCCTGCTGGCTCGCGCGATGGCTGCGCGGAGCCGCTCTTGGCTGGCAGGAGCAAAGGACCACCAGGAGGTCTCGGCCAGCGGTTTGCCAATCACCTCCTCGCGTCGGACCTGCGCGTCGTCTAAGGGGACCGCATTGATATCCAACACAATTCCCTCGGGTGTCAGGAGCCCGATCCCGGTCTGCAAGCCATCCAGGTCATTGATACAGAGGCGCTCGCCCTGGGGAAACGTCTCCTGGCGTGGTGCTGGTGCTCTCATCTGGTGGAACTGCAACATGAGTCCCCCGACGGTGGAAGCGAGGTGTACGTGCAGCCAACTCTGGGTGACAGGCGAAACATACTGCACTTCGGTCAATGTTCGGGTCTGTCTGGTCTTGCGCACGGCCTGGTAGAGCGCGATGCTCACCAGAGGCGTCGCGCAGCGCCAGAAGCTGCTCCCAAGGTATGCCTCGGGTGTGGCGCCGAGCATGGCCTGCGCACTCGCATTGGCATACACAATGGTCTCGGTGTCATCGACGACAAACAAGGCGCCAGGAAGCGTCTCAAGCATGGTGAGGAGGGTCTCACTCGACGCAGGAGTGACACGCTCTGTTCGCTTTGGAGTGGACATACGACGGTAACTCTCTCTTTCCCATACCCCATCCCTGAGAACGAAGATGCATTCCTGCTCGAACCGAAAGCACGTCTAGTGAAATGATGTGATATCTGTGAGAAACAAGCAAGCTGGACTGGACTCCCGTACCAGGTCTCGAAGAAACAGGAGAACGAGCACCAACGAGAGATGCTCAAACAGCCTCGCAGAACGCTCTAGAAGCAGAGCATCCTCGAAATGTGGGAAACAGTGCCGAGAACGCTGCTTCTTTTGCTTCTTTTCTTATGGGAAACCGTTCTTGCAAAAGTCAGTAGCGGCTTCTCGTTGTTGGTCGTTCCGTTCTTTCTCACGGGCTTAGGTATGACGAAAAAGGCAGGTGCGGGGAACATCCAGGGCGACTCTTGCGATCGAGTTCCAGCCAGTTGCATTTGCAAATTTACAGTATAAGATCCAAACTTCGCCACTTTGACGTAATTATTCGCCTAAAAATGGTACTCAAACAAAATTTTCTCGGGAAATCGATCATTTTCTGAGTTCACCTAAAAAAGGCGTAACTATTCAGGTTCACGAGAAGGAGGGAAAGAGAGGAGCACCAGCGAGCACCGTTTCAAGAGCAGTGAGCAGGCGGTGGCCTTGTTTGCGCATGGTGGAAACGTAACTGCGCAGACGGCAAAAGGCATCAGCCCCTTGGACGGAGCGGAAACAGCCAGAGATTTTTTGTTGCACCTTGAGCATCCGTAGGTCCCGTTCGGCCAGATTGTTATCAAAAGGCACACGAAAATCACGCACGAAGGCCAGCACAGCATCAGCATGGATGCGAAGCCGATCTAAAAGGTTGCGTGCTGGGTGTTGCTTGGATTTGCCTCGTTTGCCTGATCGAGCGAGAGGCGGGGCCGGAACTGATTGATAGCCTTGCTCAAGAATCTGCTGATAGTGCTCCATGAGAACCACTTGCATGGGCTCAGCAAAGGCGTTCCATCCTCGAGCTTTGGCCTGAGCAACAAGTTCACGCATCAACAGCAGCAGCACCTTCATCTCACTCGCCCAGAGCTGATGCTCTTCTTCGGCGAAGAAGGTTAGTTCTCGCAAGTGATGCACATTGCAGAGGGCATGGCCCTTGCCGTACGCCCAGTAGCTGCTCCAGCCATCATGCACGCTCAGCCCTTGCAAGCGCGAAGCGATGCCAATGGCTTGCAGGGCCTCTCGCCCACGCTTAGGATGATGCGCATAATGGGTGAGCTGAGGGGTTGAGACGACATGAACCCAGTGGCGTTTGCCTTGGACGTAGAGGCCGGTTTCATCTTGATTGACAACGTCCTGGGTGATGAGCGCTTCTTTGAGGGCCTCTTCAACGGGTTCAAGGCTCTGGTGAGCACGGATGACAAAGCCCTCAATGCTTGCAACGGAAAGCCGATGCCCAAAGAGATCTTCAAGAACCTGGCTCACCCGAGCATAGGGCAACAATTGGACCTGGCTCAGATACACAGCCAAGGCTTGCAGAGAAGGTCCATATTGCACGGGTGCTCTGACTCCGACTGGAAAGTCGGCTCTGCAAAGCGCTCCACACTCAGGGCAGGCTACCTGCTGCACCTGATGCTCGGTCACCTGAAGGGGGTGAGATGGCAGATCGAGCACTTGTCGGCGTGCGGTGGGCCGGGCTGGCGTCAGACGCAGGTCACAGGAACAATGCTCACACTGCATTGGGCGATGAACCACGATCTGGTCTGGGTCGTGCCGTTGCAGCAACGAACGGCCTTGATGACCAGACTGCCCACCAGGACGCTTGCCGCTGCGCTCACGTCCAGAGCGAGGACGACGCGCAAAGCGGTCAGAAGAAGGAGGCAGGCCACTGTTATGGCTGTCTTTCTTCTGCTGGCACTCCAACTCGTGAATGCGTTCTTTCAAGCGCGTATTTTCTTGGAGGGCTTCATCCAATGCACGACGCACCGTGGTGAGTTCTTGGATCAGCCAGTCGATTTGAGCATCTCGGTCCATATGCAGAGCGTACCTGATTTCTTGTGCACAATGCAAGTCTTTTTAGAGAACCTGAATAGTTACGAAAAGGCGAGGTTATAAGTCAGGAGTGGCGAAGTTATGAATCTTACGCAACCTTGCTGATGAGTAATGTGGTATACTAAAAAGTTGAACATTTTTTCGCTTTTTTAGAGCTTTTTTGAGGATTCAAAAACCATTCTATGATCATTTTTCCAGACCTTCCTCACGTCGAAGTAGAAGGAGTAGAAATAGCTGAGGAGATCACCCTGACCTTACGGACGACCTCCCCAACTGCTCCTTGCCCCTCATGTGGGACCGTATCTTCGCGCATCCAAAGTCTCTATTCACGTGCACTCCGTGATCTTCCTTCGGTTGGACGTCCGCTTCGTCTCATTCTGCATGTGCGTCGTTTCTTTTGCAAAAAGAATACCTGTGCGCAAAAGATCTTCGTTGAACGGCTTCCAGAGCTTTGTCACCCTCACGCTCAGCGCACCAAACGGCTCCAAAAGGCCCTCTGTGAGCTCGGACTCAAAATCGGGGGCCAAGCCGGAGCGGATGTGGGAAGTGAGTTGGGCATCAGCGGAAGTCGCGATACCATCTTGCGTCTGGTTCGCCAATCACACCCGTCAGCTCAATCAGCCCCACACGTTATTGGGCTGGACGACTGGGCACGCAGGCGCAGGCTGCGCTATGGAACCCTGATCTGTGATCTGGAATTGGGCCTGCCCATTGACCTGCTTCCCGACCGCTCGGTCAAAACGGTCTCCACCTGGCTGCTCAAGCATCCCTCCATCAAGGTGGTTAGCCGCGATGGGTCCTCGGAATATGCGTCAGCTATTCAAAAAGGGGCCCCCAAGCTGTACAGGTAAGTGACCGCTGGCATTTGGTGAAGAATCTAGCTGCATGTGTCTCAGTGCAATTGACCCAAAGCCTGACGCAACTGCGTCGTGCTGAGCAGACAGAAGCCAAGACCCTCGACGGGCAGCAACCCTCACCTGAACGTCAAAGTCATCCCAGGACACGCGCTGAGAAACGAGCACAACACGCTCGTCAAGCGGAGCGAACAACTCGTTACGAGCAGATGATGGCACTGCAACAGCAAGGGATGAAAAGCATTGAGATTGCGGCTCACATGGGTATGGCACCACGAACCGTTCGGGAGTGGCTTGATCGCGGAGATATTCCTTATTCCGGTTCTCGCAAGCCTCGAACACGTCTCATCGATCCCTACAAGACCTATCTCCTGGAACGCTGGCAACAAGGGTGCCGCCAGGGAGTACAACTGGAAAGAGAACTGAGAGCAAAAGGGTATAAAGGATCACCACGAGCCATCTATCGCTACCTGGAGACGGTAGATGCGTTGAGCTTTTCTGCCCGCAAAAGCGGTTCCCAATTAGCGACGAAACCACTCAATCCCCTCTTGACTCTCTCGGCACCACAGGCCACCTGGCTCTTTTTCCGCAAACATGAGGATTTGAAGGAAGAAGAACGGGAGACCCTTCAACAGTTAAGGCAGATGAGCCCACACCTTGAGACCGCCTACCAACTGGTAGAGATGTTTCTTCACATGGTCCGTGAGCGTACAGGAGAACAGCTTGACGCCTGGCTGGCAGCGGTGAAAGCCAGCCATCTTGAAGCGTTTGAGTCCTTTGTGACGGGTGTGCAACAAGACAAAGATGCCGTTCTTGCGGGATTGACGTTACCTTGGAGCAATGGTCCTTTGGAAGGAAATGTGAATCGGCTTAAGCTCATCAAAAGAAGTATGTATGGTCGCGCCGAAATCGATCTGCTCAAGCTTCGTGTGCTCCATCACAGCAAAAAGAGTCAGGAGAGAAAAAGGAAGCAAAAACAACAAGTGGCTCATTTGAAGAAACCGAAGAGTATGAAAAATGGCGTAATTTCCCAGCATACCACAACTGCGATCAGCAAGGTTGCGTAAGAATCAAGTTATGGTCTTTTTGACAAGGTCTTTGTAACCTGAAACGTTTGAGGTGCATACTTTTTGGCATCCTCGATCAATTCCTGGCGCGTTTGCTCATTCAAAAAACCCGCTAGCGGCAGCATATGGGAAAAACGGCTCATCTGGGCAGCCAGCAAGGCCCACCCTTGAATAACAGGGACATGTTGTCTAAGACCGTCCTCAACGGAAAGCCCGAAAACAGCAGGCCGATAAAAAATGAAACCCTCAACCAGCTTAGCGGGCTGATAAAAACGCGTAAAGTACGCGCTGTTTCCACCATACCAGTCTGTCTTTAGCTCTTTGATATTGTCCCAGGGAGTGTAGACCTTATAACCAAGGCCATTCAGTATCACACCCTGTGGGGAGGTTATCAGGCGCATGCGCCGAAAGCCAAGAAAGACCAGAACGCCAAGCACTGCCATAATGCCCGCCCCAAAAAGGAACACGATACGTGATCCTATATCGATAGCCATGCGCAAAGACAGCACAAGGAATACCGCGCCAAAACCAAGACCAAGGGCAAGAATAAACAGGTGCGCAACTAGCAATATGCTGTTCTGCTTATAGACTTTTTGTGGGACCAATGCTGAGGAATCAGTTTGAACCATTTTGTGTCTCTCCTTTAAGTTCATAATTTTCATTTAAGACCCGATTGACAAATAGAGGGCTTTTCTCTGTGAAAAAAACGCTGAACAGTGTACAAGCCAAATGGTAGGATTGGGATTAGCACACAACGTAGCTGCCTCCAGATCTTTCAGTTGTTGCCTCCAGATCTTTACGGGTCTGGAGGCAGTTATCTATGTCCAGTAAATGCTTCGAGGAATGAATCTTATTCGGGTTTCCAGACGTGGACCGTGTGGTCGGCGCTGGCAGAGGCGATATATTGACTATCAGGAGACCAGACGACCGAGTAAACATAATCTGTATGGGCAGTGTAGGCGTAGACATGGGTCTTGTTTGGGTCCCAGACCTGGACAGTTTTGTCGTAACTGGCCGAGGCGATGCGTTTGCCGTCAGGAGACCAGGCAATGCTACTGACACTCCCTTTATGTTGACTAAAAACGGTGCTTGTCTGACCTGTCTGCGCGTTCCAGATGCGAACAGTCTGGTCATCACCGCCCGAGGCGATCTGCTTACCATCAGGAGACCAGGCGAGTGCGTATACGCGACCATTGTGCCCTTTATAGGTCTGTGCGAGGCTGCCGTTTGAAGCATTCCAGATCTGAACGGTGCCGTCATAACTGGCGGAGGCAATAAGCTTACCATCGGGCGACCAGGCAATACTGGTGACGTAGTTGGTGTGTCCCTGGTAGGTGCGAATGGGGTCGCCTGTTAATGCGTTCCAGATCTGGACGGTTTTGTCATAGCCTGCTGAGGCGATGTATTTTCCATCAGGTGACCAGGCAATGGAGAGGATCGCATCTTTATGGCCTTTATATGAAATGACCCTATCTCCACTTGTCGCGTTGATAACGTCAACAGTGTAACTGTTCCCTCCGCTGGCTACATACTTACTGTCAGGCGACCAGGCAACGGCATTAACAATAGCATAGTCCTGAAAACTTGCCTGTTTCTTCCCTGTTTCCGCGTTCCAGATTTGCACACTATCATCATTGAGGCCACCAGAAGAGGCGATGAGTTTCCCATTAGGAGACCAGGCAACCTGCCAGACGACTGAGGTATGCCCGGTGTAGGTATACGGTTTGATGGTAAGTTGGGGAACCGCAGGCATATTGCTCTTCGATGTAGTGCTATTGCTATGCTGGAAACGCGGTATAACGAAAACAACGAGACCCCCTCCGATGATTGCCAGGAGGAGAAACATGCAGATGATCGTGATAATGAGACCCGTTCGTGAGCGCTTGCGTAATACTCCAGGTGTATTTGTCGATGGTACGGTGTTGTATCCTGCGTATGCTTGTGACGCGACACCAGAGCCATTGTGGGGTATTGGTGTAGGATAGTATGGTTTACCACAATTAGAGCAGAAGGTCGCGTTTGGAGCCAGGGCAGTTCCACAGTTGGCACATACGCGCCCAGACGTTTGAATCATGACCCATATCCTTTCAAAGTATGTCTGTCGTTTTGGCTGCTTGCGCTTGATCACTTCTGATGAATGGAAGAGAGCGAGAAAATCTTTACAAGAGCAAGTATGGCATAGAAATTTGCTCAACAAGTATAGCAACTGTTTGGCGTTTATAAGGCAAGAGTGTAGAAAAGACATGTTGGTGCAAAGATGCCGGAAGAGGAAGGACTATGCGCATGGAAGATGCAAAAGCGAGGGTCAAATCCACGAAAAAGCGTTCCGAGAAAGCGATGCCAAATCAACAGTTAAAGGAGGCACGCCAGATGCGTGGTTGGTCCCAGCAATATGTAGCTGACCAGATTGGTGCTGACTACTACTACCTGAGTCGCTGGGAGCGTGGCACCACTTCGCCAAGCCCTTACTACCGGCAGAAACTCTGCGAACTTTTCGGGAAAAATGCCTATGAATTGGGATTCCTGCAAGAGAAATCTGTTGAAGAGGAGTTCGAAGGGGCAGTCGAGTCTGGAACGCTTCAACCCACACGAACGGAAGATATGCTGTATTCCTTCGTACTGCCTGCTACGGGTGAGCCTCTTGGCCGGGATGAAATCCTTGCTTCGCTGACAGCACAACTCTGTTTGGAACCCGCCCAGCGAATGGTGGCACTTTATGGACTGCCTGGTGTCGGTAAAACGACGTTGGCGGCGGCACTATTCACGCAAAGCAGGATTCTCGATCATTTTAGCGATGGCTTCCTATGGGCAAGCGTGGGGACACAGCCCAACCCTCTTGCTGTCTTTAGCCGCTGGGGGCGTCTTCTGGGCATCTCTGACGCCGAGGCTGCAAGGTTAACAAGTATTGAAGCATGGTCACAGACGTTACATCTGGCGATTGGGAGCCGTCGTATGCTGATTGTTATTGATGATGTTTGGCGAAGCGAAGGCGCGCTGGTCTTCAAAATCGCTGGAGCGCATTGTGCATATGTGTTTACCACGCGCTTCTCAACGGTCGCGATCCAGATAGCAGGAACGGGTGCGGTGGCAGTGCCGGAGTTGCCGGAGTCGGTGAGCCTGTCATTGTTGGAGCGCCTGGTTCCGGGCCTGGTAGCCTGCGAACCGCAGGCTGCACACAATCTTATACGTTCAGTGGGTGGGTTACCACTTGCCCTAACACTGGTGGGTAAATATTTGCAAGTAGAAATGCATAGTGGTCAGCCACGTCGCCTCTTTACCGCGCTGGCGCGTTTGCACACAGCCGAGGAGCGGCTGCGCTTAAGTGCTCCCCAGGCGCTCTACGAACGTTCTCCATCATTATCTCGCAATGAACCCATTACCTTGCAGTCCATTCTCGCGGTGAGCGATCAACTTTTGCCTGCCAAGGCGCAAGAGGCTCTGCGCGCCCTCGCCGTCTTTCCGGCTAAACCCGATACCTTTTCAGAGGAGGCTGCGCTTGAGGTGAGTCACACTTCAACCGGCACGCTCGATGTCTTGAGCGATATGGGGTTGATAGAGAGTGTCGGTATCGGGCGCTATACATTGCACCAGGTCATAGCGGATTACGCGCGTGTCCATCAGCGGACACAGGTTCCATACTATCGCCTGGTTGCCTACTTTATTCAGTTTGTGACCGTCCAGGAGACCGACTATGAACTTATGGAATTGGAGAGCAACAACATCCTGGCGGCGCTGGAGGCTGCGGCCACTTTGGGCTTGCACGCGGACTTTATTACACTTACACACGCGAGTATGCGCTTCTGGGTTGAACGCGGATTGTACGCGCTTGCCATGACGTACCTGGAAAAAGCCAGGGAGTTTGCCGAACTTGAACAGGATACACCGACACTTCTACGTACGCTCCTTCACCTGGGAAATGTCGCATTGAAGCAAGGGAAGTATGATCAGGCCTCTCAGCAACTGCAACAGGGACTCGTATTGATGCAGGGAGACGAGGATTGGGAGTTGACCTGTGATGTGCAGATACTCCTGGGGCGCACGGCTCTCTTTCAATGTCAGTACCAGTCAGCCGATGCGTATTTGCAGCAAGGAGTATTACTTGCGCGTCAGCATGGCGATACGCAACGACTTGGTGCTGCATTGAGATCGCTAGGGGCCGGGGCAAATGAGCAGGGCCAATATGCGTTGGCCACAACCTACTTCAAAGAGAGCCTGGACCTGGTTCGTCAGGGGCAGGATGTTGCGTTGCTGATTGAATTGTTGTCGGGTATGGGGCAGAATGCAAGCTATCAGGGAGACTACGCGCAGGCAGAAGCCTACTGGCAAGAGGCGCTTGTGCTTGCTCGTAAGATTGGGTATCGGCATGCACTATCGATCTTGTTAGGGAATTTAGGCGCGACAGGTATGGAGCAGGGACGATATGCGCAGGCGGAAGCCTATTTACGAGAAGCTCTGGCGAACTCACGCCAGATGGAAAATCGAGAGTTTGCCTGCTCTGATCTGGGGAATTTAGGTGCCCTGTTTCTGGAACAGGAAGATTATAGCCAGGCACATCGCTATCTTCAGGAAGCGCTGGATCTGACGCGTCAGACAAAGAATACCTGGTTGCTTTGTGGGGTACTGAATTATTGGGGTGAACTGCATCTTCGATGCCCGGACCTGGATATCAGCGTCGCAGAGGCTGCATTTCGGGAGGTCTATGAACTCGCGTCGGTTGGCTTGCAGGAGTATAAGGCCGAGGCGCTCTTTGGTCTGGGACGTGTGGCCTTGCTTCAGGGAAATGTCTATGACGCTTGTAAACTGGGCCAGGAGAGCCTTGCTATTCTTGACGTTATCGGAAATCGCACACGTACGAAAGTCGCTCAATGGCTCAAGACATTACCAGTTCAAGAGACCGAGATCGAATAATGCCTCTGACACTATTTGATCTCGATCTCTTACGTGCAAAAAACAGATGCGATTAGGAATTTGAGGCGGCATCAGCCAACCCACAACAGACGTAATCTCACGGACACAACGTGCTGCCCAAACGATGGGTGATGGCATGATTGTCTCATACGAAAGACTGGTATACACAGCACAAGAGGTAATAAGTATGAATGAATCGTTCAGTTCGCGCAAAATGAAAAAAGTCACATCTCTGACTAACCAGGAAGGAGACCATATCCAATGCAGCACAACGAGCCTCGCCCTATGCCTATCAATATATTTTTCTGTTACGCTCGCGAAGATGAAGTGTGGCTGAACAAACTCAAAGCTCACTTGATATCACCTTGTGGTGAAGCCAATCGTGAACGAGAATAACTGTTTCAAGGAGATGGAGGGATTGGTATGATCATTATCCCTGAAGAACGCTTTGTGGAGTCGCCCTATATCGAGTGGGTCGCCCATGGATATACGGTTGCGGATGGTCTTACAATGCGTCCGGCAGGATATAACTGGCATCTCATCTTTACGCGACACGAAGGTGTCCTGCGAACCTTAGTCGTGGGCGCATTGGAGGCGGCAAGGCCGCTCAGCTATGTGGCAGGGGCAGAGACCCTGTGGATACGATTCAAGGTCGGGACGTTTCTGCCCCATCTGCCTGCAACAGATACCCTCAATCGGGAGATAACCCTGTCAGAAGGCAGTGGGGACAATTTCTGGTTGGAGAGTAAAGTTTGGGAAATCCCAACCTTTGAAAACGCAGAGACCTTCGTGAAACATCTGGTGCGAACAGGCGCGGTGACCTGTGATCCACTCATAGAAGCGGCGCTCCGTGACGAACTGGCTCCCACTTCGGCTCGTACCCTGCGATACCGCTTCCAACACAGCACCGGGCTAGGACAACATCACATCCGCCAGATAAAACGCGCTCAACGTGCGGTGGAACTCCTCCGCCAGGGGAATCCCATTCTAGACACTGCCCATGAACTGGGTTACGCCGATCAATCTCACCTGACCCACTCACTGAAGCGCTTCCTGGGCTCTACCCCTGGTGAGATAGTGGCTTCTCATGTCCTGCCAGGATAGTTTGCCGTTTTTTTCAAGACGTGAGTACCTACCCTGGCGTAAGATGCAGATGTTGCTGACAACACTCGATTTCAGCAAATGAAAGAGGGAAATGTCTGTGTCGTTGGAATCCAAGGTCTGCGTCATCACACGCGGATATACTCGCGAAGGAGCCAGAGTTTTTCTGGCAGATCGCACTCAATCGAAACGCGATCAGGTGGCGGATGAATGGCTCCGCCCTGCACTGTCGAATGCCAGGGTCACTGTTCGTCTCGTGCATGATTGCACTGCTATGGAGGGAATACATGTCCGATCTTGTGTGTGAACTCATCATCAGTCTCGACGGCTTTGCCCGAGGTCAGCGTTCACCTGCTTATTATGGCTATTTGGGTCCCGATTTTGCCGACTGGATCAAGACCAACACGGCGCTTCCGCATCGGATGCTCATCGGACGTCGGACCTACGAGGCTATGGAGGGAATACCCGCCGAAGTGCGGGACGAAGGATGGCAAAGGATGGCAACAACGCCGGGCTGGCTGTTCTCGCGCTCCCTGGAGGTGACAGACTGGCCGGGGCTGAAAATCGTCCGCGATGACTTGGTGGGCTTTGTGCGCGAACTGAAACGCACAGACGGCCCCGAGTTGCGGACCCTGGGTAGCATGTCGCTGGTCCGGCAACTGCTCGCGTCTGGCCTGGTGGATCGCCTCAAACTCGTCGTCTGCCCCCTGGTTCTGCCGCAAACGGGCATGGAACCGACCTTTGAAGGGCTGCCAGACACCGGCTTCGACTTACTCTCGTCCAGGGTTCTTGATGGGCGCGTCCTGCTTCTAGAGTATCGGCCAACAGGGGCACCGCCATATAACCCTTAAGGAAAACTGCGACTCTTCCAGCCGTCTTGTCCTGCTTGCGACATCTTCCATGGACAAAATGACACCTATCCTGACCTCTCAGTCCGCTTGAGGCGAGAAGCACACGTCGGCAAGCGGATTGCCAAGGGCAACAGCACTTACGGTCAGGATAGGTGTCTCGGCTCTCATGGAAATAGAAGGAAACAATCAAGGCAAGAAGCCACTTTAAGAGTGTGTGGGGTCACTATATTGGTCAGTGATATGGCCAGGTATTACTTCGAGGCACAGCAAACTCCTGCAACCGAACCATTTTCTCAGCACTGACCATTTGGAGCAGGCCATCTTGGATTTCATGGCCTCAGACTTTTTCACATCTCTTTAAATCTTATGCGCGGCGTCAGGCGCGCCAGTGCGGACCGCTGTTGCCTGGGGTAGTGCGTGCCCGCTGCACAGCAGGCACGCACTACCCCAGGTGCAGAACCGCCTTGCCGGTGAACTGTCGTTGCAGCAAGCGTTGCGCGATATCAGCAACATCGTGCCAGGAAGCCTCAACCTCAATGGGCGTACGCAGCTTTTGCGCTGCCACCTGCTGCGCCAGCCAGGCCAGATCTTCAGCGGCTGCACGCTGGCGTAATTCTATATACATTCTCAGCCCGTAGAGGTTCACGCCCCCGGTAGCATTGGCTTTGCTGAGATCAATGGTCACCTCTGGCGATACCGACCAGCCCAGCGAGACACAGGTTCCCCCCGGTGCTATCAATGTGAGTGCGCTCGCCAGAGCCTGTCCACCCAGCGACTCGATAACCAGGTGGTACGGGCCATAAGCACGCGCCGGCTCAAGATCTTCCCCCACGACCACCTCATCGGCTCCCGCCTCGCGAACGAGCCCCGCGTTGCGCGCCTGACGAGAAGTTCCGACAACATAAGCACCGCTTTGCCGGGCTAGCTGGTGCGCGAAGAGCCCCACACCACCGGTGGAACCGGTAATCAGCACGCGCTTATTCAGTAAAAGTCCACCTTTCTCAAGGGCACGCAGCGCCGTGAGGCCAGCAACAGGCAGGGTCGCGGCCTGAGCAAACGTCACGCCATCAGGAAGCACAGCCAGCGCGTGCGTAGGAACCGCGACCTGCTCAGCCCAGGCGCCTGAAACAGGCATAGGCATGCCCACAACCCGGCTGCCGACCTGTGGTCCTGTCCCATCGGCCGCCTGCTGGATCACCGTTCCAGCCAGATCCCAACCGGGCCGCCAGCCCGCTTCAGCCGTCATAGCGCGCATCACTTCACCGCGATTCAAAGAAACGGCCTCAACCTGAATAAGCGCCTGCCCGGGACCCGGCTCGGGCGCTGCGACCTCCCTGATGGCCAGCCGCCCCGCAACATCAGGATCAACAACGATCGCACGTATAGAACTCATGGAACGCTTCCCTTTCGTTTACAGACCATTCCGCCTGGTTTCAGACAGCGCCTGGGCGAAATAGCCTTCTACATAATACTATGACGGCATAATAATAACAGAAAAAAAGAGGCTATGCGTGTTCATCTGCTGGCGAAAGCGAGCAGCGCGCGACATTGGCTGCCGCCTGATCGAGCAGGCGCTGAAAGAGCAACTGTTCAGCCTGACTCATCCCCTGCACCATACAAGCATCGAGATCTTGCAAGATCTGCGCAGCTGGTTCCCCAAGAGTGCGCCCCTTTTCCGTCAGATACACCCGCGAGATGCGTGCATCCTCAGCATCCTCACGACGGATCAGCAGCCCCTCTTTCTCCATACGCTGCACCATCTTAGCCACCGTACCAATCTCGACCTTGAGCCGCGCTGCGAGCTGCGACTGCGAAAGGCCATCGTCCTCCAATAGGCGGAAAATGACATGCTCCTGACCCGTGTACAGGCCGATCCGCTGACAACGTACGCCCGACTGCTGGCGGTGTCCCTTAGCAAGCCGGACCAGGGACATACTGATACTCCCTTGCAGATACGTTGCGATTGGTTCTTTCATAGACAACCCCTGTTATTATTATGCCGTCTAATTAATAATAATAATAGGTGAGAGGGAGTGCTGTCAACCCCTCTCCGAATAAATCGGAGAGAGAAAACCTGCATTCAGATCAGTCAGATCAGTTTGAGAAGCTTTTCAGCGTTTATTTCAAAATGCTCTTCTAGCGTAATGATCTTCATCTATCTTCTCCTTTTACCTGCTCTGCTGGGAGCAATTCGGCCTAGTCTGGCGTGCACAGGCTGCGCTTCCGGCTCCCCTCTATGCGCGCGTCAATTCCTCAAATAGATCAATATCCTTGCGCACAATGTCCAGGCTGGAGCGCCAGAAGGCGGCGGAGCGCACATCAATGCCGAAGCGTGCGGCCAGCGTGGCAGCATCTCCCAGTCCCGTCGAGGAGAGCAGGTCATCATAACCGATCTTGAAGCTTTCTGAATCTTGCTGGTAACGAGCATAAAGACCGAGACCAAAGAGCAAGCCGAACATATACGGGTAGTTGTAGAACGAGAGGTGTAACCAGTAATAGTGCGGCTTCATGGCCCACATGTAGGGGTGTAACAGGTTCTCGTCCAGCCCGTCGCCATAGGTCTCCTTCTGCGCTTCTACCATCAGTTCGTTGAATTCATTCTCGGAAAGTTCGCGCTGCTTGCGACGCTCGAAGACACGGCTCTCAAAGAGGAAGCGGCTGGTGATGTCCACGACGGCTTGGCACGAGCGATGGAGCGAGGACTCCAGAATGGCGATCTGCTCCTCTCTGTCGGCCCTGGCCAGGGCGGCGTGGGTAATAATGGTTTCGCAGAAGATGCTGGCGGTCTCAGCCAGCGTCAAGGGTGTCTCTTTCTGGAGCGCGGTGCGCGTGGCCAGATGAAGCTCGTGATAGCCGTGACCAAGTTCGTGGGCCAGCGTGCTGACGCTGTTGAACGAGGTCTGAAAGTTCAGGAAGACGCGCGATTCGTCCCGGCGCAGGGGCACGCAGTAAGCGCGATCAACTTTGCCGGGCCGTGGTTCAGCGTCGATCCAGTTCTCGCGAAACGCGCGGACTGCGAAGTCCGAGAGACGCTGCGAGTAGGTGCCGAACTTTTCAACAATAAAGTCACGGGCCTCGTCAAAATTCCAGGTCTGCTTTTCCTTGCTTACGGGCGCGCCAAGGTCGTACCAGGCAAGCTTTTCCAGACCGAGCACACGAGCCTTGGCGCGCAGATAGCGATGAAAATCGGGGAAGGACTCGCACGTGGCAGTCAGCATAGCTTCGAGTGTGGCCTGATCGATGCTGGAGTCAAAGAGCGATGCGTCGAGCGGCGAGTTCCAGCCCCGGCGGCGCGAGAGCGTATTGACGTGGCCTTTGATGCCATTGAGCGCGGCGGCCAAGGGTACGGCGGCTTTCTTCCAGCTAGCCAGTTCGGCTTCATAAGCCACGCGGCGTGTTTCGCGGTTGGGATCAAAGGCCAAGGTGCGCACGACGCTCATGGGCAATTCCTGACGCTCACCCTGCACCTCGATGGGCACGAGCATTTGTGAGGTGATGTCGCCATGCAATTTCTCCCAGCCCGCACCGCTGCTCAATTTGAGTTCAGCGGCCAGATTCTCTTCGACGGGCGACATAAGGTGCCGCGCTTGCTCGCCGGCTTTGTGGAGCATGTAGGCGTGCTCACGAGCTAGTTGTGAGCAGGCAATCAAGCCTTGCACATCGAGCGAGCCGATCCAGGCGGTGTAGCGCGTGACAAGTTGCGAGAGGTTGACCGCCTGCTGCTGAAATTCACTGTAACGGGCCCGAGCGAGCGTGTCCTGCGTGTTGGTGGTGACGAAGCAGCCCAGGTAGGTACCCAGGGTGGTCGTTTCCTCCAGCACATCGTTATAACGCGTCGTCACTTCCTCAAACGTTTGCGCTGTCGCGTCATCGAGTTCTGAGGCTTCCCGAGCCTGGATGCTATGTGCATCGAAAAGCTGAACAAGGTCGGCTACTTGCTGCGCGAAATGGGCAAAGCCCTGGTGAAATTCGGGCGAGTCCAGGCCCGGGTAGACCACACTCATGTCCCAGCGTGGGGGCGTCTTGGTCGTACTCATAAGGAAACCTCTTTGTTCGTATCATCCTTCTCTTCAGAGTGCGGATATCATTCGAGATACCCACACTGCCGTGAGCAACTGCGAATGATCTCTCGCTTGTGTCGGAGGCGCTCTCTGGATCGCGACTGTAATGCACACCAAACGTTTTCTCAATTACTTTTGCCACCCGTTTTGCGGTCCACACATCACCGCGAAACCTGTAGGCTGGCGCTCCTTTCGCTAGCAACTCTGGGATCTGAGCAAGCTCGTCCACCGTTAAGCGAGGGGATGCGCCTTTGGAATGATGCGCTTTCAACGCTTCTTCTCCCCCTTCTCTGCCCCGTTTCATCCACTGACTCATAGTGCTCTCGTTTACTCCTAAAGCGTAAGCAATGTCCTTTTGTCGCCATCCGTGTTGTTTCAGTTCCCAGGCGCGTTTACGCCGTTCTTCTCGCCAATCGGCTTTTCTCGGTACTCCCATCTTCTCATGGTATCACAGTTTACTTGCCTATGTCGAGATCAGTAGGTGCAAAGCCTATAAGGAGTTTCTTTGTCGAAGTAGGGCATAGTTATCGTAGTGGTTTGACTACTATCGGAGAAAGCGGCCAGTCTGGCGACGACTCACGTGCCATGCTGTTGCCACAAAGAGGATACCCTCAATCGTAAAGTTCATTCCTCCAAGCAAGAAGTAGCTAAGCCCTTTTTCGAAAGTGGGCTGAAAAAAGGATGAATACACATAGGCGGCTCCATAGAGCATCATGCCAACACCCACTGCCCAGGTAGCAATCAGGAGCATCCAATGCACGGGGCGCTGTGTTTTTGGCCGCACGAGGGCGACAACCACTCCCAGGATACAGATGCCAGCACCAAACAGAGCAACTCCAAGCTCCTGGGCAATGACCCATTCATATATCGTAAACCCGATCATTCCCATGTACGCCAATATGAGGGTAACCATCTGCATGTAGCCTTGACTCATCCAGCGAAATCGCCAAATTAACGCCAGCGGGAACAGCGCTGCTGCGGTAAACAAGAGAAGCGAAAGGGTCCAACTGAGTACATACAACCAGGGTTCGTGGACAAACTGGCTTTCACCATTGATAGATTCCCCACTCATGAAGAAATAGAGATGGATGGCGACAAACCACAGCCCCCAGGCGCAGGCAGCATATCCTATCCATACGTTCCAGCGCGCGATCCGAGAGGATGAAGCGCCTGCTTGATGCTTTGTTATCTTGATCATATCGGTCTTCCTTTCCGTGAAAACGAAGCTGGATTTGATGATAAATGAATATACTTCAATGTTTCTGCTGGGAGAAAAAATTCGCCCTTGTTATGAGATGAGTGCGATTTCGGTTAGCACAGGGTAATGATCGCTGGGATAGATGGGAGGAGCCGCTCAACTCTATTTGCCGGCGCAGGAGGAAGCGGATGAGACGCACCTTCAAAGCCCAAACGCCCACCATAGGCCCAATAAATGTGAAATGCAATAAAGATGACAACCCAGAGAAACGCAGCATACGCGGCCCACGCTCTGTGTACCTGCACTGGCGATCCATTAAAGGATCTTTTTTGATGGGAAACCATTTGTCGCAAATATCTTTCTCAGGAGCTCTTTGTGTGTGTAAGAGAAGCATATGGCCGAATCAACTCCTCTGACACGTGCCAGAGACGTTTGCGCACTGCCACGTCATAGGAACGCTTGGAGGATGGTGTTTGCTTGCACTTGGAGAAGTACTTCCCACTTACTCCCTCCACCTCGGGCGAGGTTGCCAGGTAGAGTGTCGTCTGCGCTCCTTTTTCCGCACTTGTTCCCACCAAATTGTTGAACGTTCCAATGAGACGCACCAAGCCTCTCAGGTTATCATTGAAGTTGGTGGCGACCGCTCCTGGATGGAGCGCATTCACGGTGATGCCCGTCCCTTTGAGTCGGTCGGCCAGTTCGTAGGTGTAATAGAGTTGCGCCAGCTTGGAATCAGCATAGGCTCTTGAGGGGCTATATCGTCGTTCGCCTTGCAAATTTGCAAAATCAATTTGCCCGAGGGTATGCCCAGCGGAGCTGACATTGATGATGCGCGCAGGGACGCTGGCCTTGAGTGTATCCAGCAGCAATTGGGTGAGCAGGAATGGAGCCAGGTAATTAGTGGCAAAGGCGTACTCCAATCCGTCAGGGGTCATTTCCCGTTCACTCTTCAATCCCCCTGCGTTATTGATCAACACGTGAAGCTGCGTGTATTTTTGTGTAAACGAGCTTGCGGCGCGGCGCACCTGGGAAAGCTCAGAGAGGTCGGCGACAATCAGGTCCACCTGCGCATTTCCGCTCGCCGCTTTGATCTCTGCCTGTGCGGCTTCACCTTTCGCGCGATTGCGGCAGAGCATCACCACCGTCGCGCCCATCCTGGCCAGTTCTCTGGCCGTTGCCTTCCCAATCCCCGAACTGCTCCCTGTCACCAGACACACTTTTCCTTGCATGTTTATTGTTGCCATGATAGATATCTCTCCGATCTTGGAAACTGAAACACATTTCATCCACGATCTCAAACGTGTGGATGAGAGAAATGACCATTGAACGTATCATGCTTCTGAGAATCCCCTTGCAAGGAGTCTCATTTCACACAGGTTGAGACTCTTGAGGCATCGAAACTTCTTTCCCAGGCGCGAACGCTTGCAGATCCTCAAATGACAAGGAGAAGTCAGGAATGATCTCATCGAGGATCGCCTCGAAACGTTGAGGATAGCCCTGGAGAAGCTCTGCCAGTAGTTGCCGCTCCTCTGAAGCTTCTCCCACAGCGAGTAAGGTGGAAAGTATGCGTGCATTAATCACTTCGCGCGGTGAGATCAGCAGTCCATTCATCAAGAAGTTTTTGAGTATGTACGTTTGCCCCTGCTTTCCTTCTTGCAGCAATTGTCGATCATGCACCGGGGCATATCTGAGATACAGGTCGAGATACAATTGGATTAGCCTGACGCCGCGCAATGGCGAAGGACCCATATAGGTGACGCCTGGCACGCTGAGATCAGAGACACTACTGAGCCACCAGGCCGGGGCGATGGCTTCCTGCATACGCTGGAGCACGTGTCGTTCAAATGTGGGTTGGGGACGGCTCTGCTGCTCGTGCAAACAACGCGCCAGAGTCTCTGCTTCAATCGCGGCCACGCTCATGCCTTGTCCGTAGATGGGGTCAAAATTGCACAGGGCGTCTCCCATGACCAGCAGACCAGTGGGCCAATCCTCCATCTGCTCAAAGTGATGGCGAACACACACCGGGATGCGGTAGCCGCGCGGATTGTCCAGCGGCTGAGCGTCTTGCAACAATTTGGGAAGGCATGACCCAATGGCGACGGCGAGTCGTTGCTCAAACGCCGCAGCATCGGTAGGAGGATAATGGCCTCCGATATTGCCGATGATCACGGCGCAGGTGTGGTTCTCAAGGAGCGAGAACGCGACCCCATCGCTCTGAGAGAATGGTTTGAGCGCGTTACTCCACTCGTGATGTGCGTCCGTCGGGAATTGGTAATAGCGGGTGCTATAGCCAATTGCGGAATGGACCTGCTCATTCTCAGGCAGAGTATAGCCCAGTTCCTGGAGCCAGTGGGGGAGTTTGGAGGAACGTCCACTGGCGTCAACGATCAGGTCTGCTGCGATGGTTGTCTGCTCGACAAGTTGTTCACGCTTGCGTACGCAGATCCCTGTGATGCGTCTCCGATCAGATGATGCGACGAGGCTAATCACGTCCTGATGGGTCAGAAAACGCACGCCTGCACACGCCTGCACGCGCTTGCGTATTTCCCACTCCAGCAGGCCCCGACTACACGATGCATCTTTGCCCGTGGGGTTTGGAGTGCTGAGGGCCGTGCGCCCATCCTTGGCAATCAGAAGACTTTTGGACTGCTCCAGAGAGAAGGCTCCGTGCTCAAGCAAACCATCAAGAAAACCAGGAAACAGGCGTTCCAGGATCATCTTGCCACGTGGCAACAACCGATGGAGATGATGTGATTGAGGCGTGCCTGCACGTGGTTGGGGCTCTACGGGCAACGCGTCTCGTTCTACCACCAGCACCTGCTCATAATACTCCGCAAGAACTCGTGTTGCCAGCAAGCCAGCGATGCCTGCACCAATCACTACTGCCTGCCGTTGCTTTTCTCGCGTTCCTGTTGTTTCATCCTGCATACTAGAGGACCTCTCTTGTTCTTCTATTTCTTTTCTGCTATCATTCTGGTTTGATATGGACGACAGCGTACAATCATCACGACCGTTGCTCGCACTGTTCTTCTTTCTAGTGGTCGTACCACCATGCTCTCGCCCAGCTTTACGTTTGTGTTTTGTCGCAAAACACACCATTTGGCCTTCGGAACGACCAGACGAGCTGCAGTCGTTTGTGCTACTCACCACGAACGTGTAGCCCTTGTTTCTCGATTTTTCTCGCGGAGTTTGAGAATCCCCTCAATTGCATTGGGAACGACCGGTTTCTAACCCTCCAACTCCCGGAAACGGTGATTAGGGTAGTTTATGGCCTTTCTTCCGCTTTGCTCATACTCTGTCGCTGGTCGAGTACAAGAAGCGCCTGTTGGATGCCCTGCCGATAGGTCGGGGCAAGCACTGGTTTCCAACCGAGTTCACGCGCCGCCTTCGCGTTGGAGACGCGCATGGAGGTCGCGAAGAAGTCGGTCGCCAGGGGGGCTAGTGGACGCATCATCCAGCTTGGGAGGGAAAAGGGCCTGGGGAGGTGCGCCTGCTGGCACAGAAACGCGAAGAAGTCTTTATTGGGTACCGGTTCGTCATCGACGATGTTATACGCTTCTCCTGCCTTGCCCTGTTCGAGGGCTGCGACCGTGGCGGCTGCCGCATCTTCCAGATAAATCCAGGACGTGATCGCGCGGCCCCCATCAGGCAGAGGAAGGCTTCGGCGGCGCAGGGCCTCCAGGAGAGGGGCGAGAGATGCTGCCCCATAGAAGTATCCATAGCGCAGCGATATCCCCTCGATCCAGCCTGCTTGGGTCGCCTCCCAGATCTGCCGCTCCAATGAGCGGAACCCGGCTACGTGCCGTTCAAGTTGGGAAGAGCTTCCAGCAGGTGCGAACGGACCGTCTTCAGTGATGACCTTTTCGTCCCAGTCCCCATAGCCATAGCCCAGCGTCATCGACTCCGCAACGAACCTGCGTGCTCCTACCTGCCTGGCGGCAGCGAGCAGATTCGTGGTCCCAGCATCGCGCAGCGCGTTGGTGGCATACATATCCTGATGACGCAGAGGTGACTTCTTGAGCGCGGTCAGCGCATGAATGACTGCGTCGGCTTGCATCCCTTTGACCGCTCTGAGCAGGTCGTCGCGATCCATCACATTTGCCTGGATTGGGTGAGCGCCAAGGTGAGAGAGGTGATCCATACTCTCAGGGGAACGGGCCAACCCAAGAACTTCATGTCCTTTTGCGATGAGGGCACGGGTCAAAGGGGTGCCCAGAGCCCCACTCGCTCCAGCAATCAGCACTTTCATCATAGCCTCCTAACTACGAAACTCTTTCAATAAACATGCATACCTTCTGGAATGCCGCTCGCTTTCCCAGATCTCCTAAAAGCCAAGTTGCTGCTTGACCAGGACCATCGTGATACGATCAGACTCGTGCTCTGCATTGATGGTCAGCAGTTTATTGATGGCGCTGGGCTGTCCGTAGACTTGCTGGGCACGTTCATTTTCTAGGGGAAGGCTATATTCGTGGATGCGGCGAAGTCCATCTTCTAGCGTCTGCACGAGCTTTTGCGTGCCAACCACCCAGATCACCGTGCTCGCGCCAAAAACGGCGGCCCCTAACTGGCTGCCAGATGCTGATGCAATGAGCACCTCGCCCTGTTCAGTGATTGCCTGGACACTTCCCACCAGGACATCGGGAGCAGCGACCAGTGTGCGCATCTCGCGGTGCTGTGTCGCCCGATCAAGCGTCGATAACCGAGCGCGCACCGCTTGAAAGCGGTTTGCGTGTTCGATCTGCTCTGCCAGGCCAATCACCTCAAGGGTACGCGAGGGCGAATCATAGACCTGCGCGCCATTGGGGATCAGGTCAAGCACATACGTTCTTGCTTCTTCGCCGGTCTCAAAGACAACCACTCGTATACCGTGCGCTTGTAGTGCCTGGACGGTCTTCTCGATCTGCTTCTCTGATGCCAGTTGCGTGAATTCAGAATGTGATAGATTAGTAGCCATTGAGATTGTTTTCACTTTCTTGTCTTTTCTATAGTGTCACATCCGTAGGGTTTCCTTTGTCATAAGAATGACAAAACAAAACGAGGAAATGTGACCGATGCGAGAGGCCCACAACTGGCTGCATCTCTTCCGTTCCGATTGCATCGGCCAGATTCCCTTCGTTATACCTATGACAAACCGAAACGAGGAAATGTGACCAATGATAGAGACACACAACTGGCTGGCTGCGCAATTTGAGGCGGAGCGTCCTCGCCTGCAAGCGATGGCCTACCGCATGCTTGGCTCCCTCGCCGAGGCGGAGGATGCCGTCCAGGAGACCTGGCTACATCTCTTCCGTGCCGATACAAGTACCGTCTCGAACCTGGGCGGGTGGCTGACGACGGTGGTGGCGCGCGTCTGCCTCAACATGCTGCATGCGCGCAAGTCGCGGCGCGAGGAGTCTCTGGAAGCGTCTGTGTCTATGCCTATCACCAGCCGCGAGGGCGGAATTGATCCTGAGGAAGAAGCTGAGCTTGCCGATGCGGTGGGTCTGGCGCTGCTGGTAGTCCTGGACACGCTTGCTCCCGCTGAGCGCCTCGCCTTCGTCCTGCACGACATCTTCGCCGTGCCCTTTGATGAGATTGCTCCTATTGTGGAACGTTCGCCGGTGACGACCAGGCAGCTTGCCAGCCGTGCCCGTCGCCGCGTGCGAGGGTCGGCACTGGTGAAAGGCGCTGATCTAGCCTCCCAACGAGAAGTCGTTAATGCCTTCCTCGCCGCCTCGCGCGAAGGTTCCTTCGACGCACTCCTGGCAGTGCTCGACCCAGATATTGTGTTCCGAGCCGACCACGTAGCCGTCTCCCGAGGCGCGGTAAGGGAGGTTTGTGGCGCACAGGACGTCGCCAGGGGAGCCAGGCAACTCCTGGAACGCATCCCGTTCGCGCAACCGGTGCTCGTGGACGGAGCAGTGGGAATCGTTCTTGCCCCGCGTGGGCGGCTCCTGCTCCTCCTGCGTCTCACCATCAGGGATGGCAAGATCGTCGCCGTCGATGCGGTCGTCGATCCTGCACACCTGCACCAGTTGCGCCTTGCGGTCCTGCCCGACTGACGAGTCACAGGTGGCTGCCAGCAGTCATCTGTTCATTCATGTGAGGTGTGGAAGCGAGACAAAGAGGATCGAGTAGTGGATCTGCGGCAGCCGTCGCGGCAGGCTTCTGCTCGTTGGCGTTGGGTACACAGGCCGGTGGCTCCGTCATTCGTCCGGCAGCTTTTTGACGAAAACTCCGGTGCTGGCTGTCCCAAACGGTCCCTATCTTACTCAGGCGTCGCCAGAGGCGCTGATGCGCTTCGAGCAGCATCTGTTGCGACTTGAAAAAGCTGGGTATACGATCAAGCGCGTGGCGGCCCTCCAAGATATTCAGGCTATTCACATGAAGCACCGGCATATAACCAGTGCGGAAATGGCACAGATACATGCGAGTTGGTTCGCAGCCTATGAGTCGCTCTATCGCCCACGCACAGCAGAGAAAATTCGTGCTGGACGATCAGTGAGCACAGAGCAAATAGTACAGGCTCGTGCCGAACGTGATACCCTTCGAGCCGAGCTAGAGACGTTCATGAGGCAAGAAGGGATTGATCTCTGGGTATGTCCAGCGGCCATTGGGCCTGCTCCAGAAGGTATTACGAGAACCGGCGATACAGCGATGAATGTGCCCTGGTCATATATGGGTATGCCTGTGTTGTCACTGCCGGCAGGGAGAGCAATGAAGCGATCCCTTGTGAGGAAACCAGACGTCTGAGAAAGCGCGAGAACTTTTTCAAATAATGCGCGAACATCAGCCTCGGTTTCAACAGGCATAAGGAGTTTTCCGCCATTGGACTGTAGGGGTATACCTTACCTCGTTCCATCCTTAGAAACTTTTCTTTGACTGTATCGTATCTAGTCCTACAGTTGTAGATGAAAGAGTAGTCTCTCCGGAGAAGCCTGATCAGCGTTCCCGGTTCGTATGAGCAAGAGGATCGTGCTCTCTTCTTAACGCCTCTTGCTTGATCGATTCTCCAGAGAGTGGCGTGGATAGGACAATGGATGTGGTGACAGGTCCAGCACTCATGAGTTGATTGAGGACCTGTTCCAAATGGGTGATCGATGTGACGACCAACTTCAAGAGAAAGCTCTCATTTCCCGTGACACGGTGACATTCCAACAGTTCCGGGAGTTCCGCCATAAGGGCACGCAGGCCAGCCTCCGTCTGGGGAGTCGTGGTAATGCGGACAAAGGCCATCATGGGCAAACCAACCTTTGCTGCATCGACGCGCGCTCCATAGCCAGTAATCACCCCAGCATCTTCCAGTTTGCGCACCCGTTCAGCGATCGCTGGGGTAGAAAGTCCCACCCGGCGGCCTAGTTCAGGAAAAGAAAGCCGGGCATCTTTTTGCAGTTCCCGCAGAATGCTCCACCCCGTATCATCCAGGAGGCGATCATCTTTGAAAGTCATTACACCATTTCCTTTCGACTTTGAAAGAAGTATAGCATATCTCTTTGGTAAATGCATGTACTCAACGCTGCTTTCCTGTTATACTCTGCACAGACAAGCAGACCTTTCAAGGAGATCCCATGACCAAAACCTTTTCGGAACAAGAAGTTCTCACCTTTGCGCGTCTTGCCTATCAAGAAGGGAACGCCGCCTTTGGAGTGGAACGAGACCACTGTGCATTGCTCGTGATCGATATGCAGGAGGAGTTTGTCAAACCACACTTCACGCCCTTCTGGGTTCCAGAAGCAACGCGACAGGTTCCGCGCATCAAGCGACTGATTGAGATGTGCCGCACAGTCAGTATTCCGGTCATTTATACGGCCTTTGCCAGGACCCATCATTACCTGGATCGTCCCCTCGCTGGGCCGCTCATGCCCAATCGCTATGCCGAAGAGGATGCAGCCTGGTTTCGCGATGGCGTCATCTGGCACGAACTGGCTCCCTTAGAAGACGAGATCGTGCTCAGCAAGCCGTCGTATGGCGCTTTTTATGATACACCCCTGGAGACTATCCTCAAGAACCTCCACAAGGACACGGTAATTATCTGTGGCACGCTCACCAATTTCTGTTGTGGGACCACTGCTCGGCAAGCGTATGAGCGTGGTTTCAAGGTCATCATCGGCAGCGATATCACCGCCACCGATGATCCTGCGATGCAGGAGCCCGAATTACAGGTGCTCAGAAAAGGCTTTGCAAAAGTCCTCTCTCTTGATGAGATTCTCGCCCAGCTTTCCCAGCCTTGAAGTGTATGTCCACCATGATTTCTGTCTCGGTAGGAGATGCCTTCATGCCTCTTCATGCTCCTTCAGCCCGTGCCTCTGCCTTACCTGAAGAGATTTGGGCCACTGCATTCAATGAACTGGGGCAGCAAGATCAGACATGCTTTTGCGCGGCCAGAATCGCATCAGCGGGCGATTGTCTATGTACAGGGATTGATGGGGATGATGGAACGTAAAAATGGATGGCAAGTAGCGGAAGCGGTGGGAGAAGCCACTCCCTATGCTATCCAGCATCTTTTGGATCGAGCAAAGTGGGATTGCGATGGGGTTCGAGATGCGTTGTGTGCCCATGTCTCGGAGAAACTTTCGACGCCTAAAGCAGTCGTGGTCATCGACGAGACGGGCTTTCTCAAAAAGAGGAGCAAATCGGTCGGAGTGCAACGGCAGTACAGTGGCACGGCGGGACGGATCGAGAGTTGTCAGATCGGCGTGTTTCTTTCCTACACGAGCGCACGTGGACATGCCTTATTGGACCGGGAATTGTATGTGCCGAAAAACTGGGCAGATGATCAGAAACGCCGTCAAGAAGCTCATGTGCCAGATTCAGTGACGTTTGCGACCGAACCGGAGCTAGCGCAACGCATGCTCGAACGAACCCTGGATTCAGGTCTTCCCGTCGCCTGGGTCACAGGCGATACCGTCTATGGCAGCGCCCGGTCCCTGCGGATGGCTCTAGAGGAGCGCCGACAGGCATAGGCCTTGGCGGTAACCTGCAAAGAGCAGGTGGAAGTGCAAGGCGTTCGCCAACGAGTGGATCAGCTCGTCCAGGCTCTCGCGAGAGGAGATTGGCAGGTATTGAGTGCAGGCGCAGGCAGCAAAGGCCCACGCCTCTTCGTATGGGCACATATCGAACTGGCAGCACCATTACAAGCGTCAATACACCCTCGCTCGTCATCTACAACTGTAGGACTAGGCCGACAACGAGTCGAACGTTGCCTACGGGAGCTTCCTTACACACAGCTATTATTGAAAAAAGCGCTTTGTACTTAACAGGTGACATGGAACAGACCGATGACTGTGCCGGTGGCCTCATTCCAGGTTTGGATTGCCTGGGGTGTGGGCAACAAATCCACCTGGCATTGTTTTTGCTGGAAATACTCAGTTGCCTCATCAGAAAGTCTGACATTGCCAAACTGTCCCGTGCCAATGATGAGCCGTTTCGTCCCTTTTTCATAGATGTATTTCGCCTCGTCTTGAGAAAGTATGTGCGATGTCCCATAGAGGGCCTTAGATAATTTTTTCTTCCGCTTTTTTACCTGGCCACTCTGCCTGATCATCACATCGTGCGCGAAGACGGTTCCTTCGATGGTAATTGAGCCAAAGATAGTCTGATCAATGCTGGGTTTCATCTTGTTACTCCTCCACATCTATGTGGCATGCCAATGTAGGCTCGTTCAAGAAAAAGTGCTCTGTGGACAAAAAGCTTTGGCTATAGTATATATCACTAAGCAAAGGCGTGGCTGAGAGGCAGAGCCGCCTACCTATTCTCTCGCTCATCTGTAATTGACCCGATTGGGAAGAATACCTGAAGTGAAGGGGGAAGGAAGAGCATCTCTGCTCAGGACGAAGGCACTTTACAGTGGGTGGCCTTATTGCATGCCTGGTACGCGTATTATCAGCACAGCCAGATCCTGGTGTCATTGCTCGCCCGGGATTTCAAGGCAGGCTCGACCAGCGAAGACGAAAATGGGACTTTGTCAGGCCCCTACACTGCCTTGCCAGATGACCTGGCAGCTGGACAAGGCCCTTTCCTACCGGGTTGGCACCCAATTGATGAAAGTGCCCTGCACCTGATCAAAGGCGAGCCTGATGCGCTAAACCACGTAGTCTACTGGTCCGTTGCGCTGCCTGAGTCAGATTATAGCTAGGATTTACACGCTCTAGAAAAGCAAAATAGCCCTTATCGCTCTTGTTGTAAGGGCTATTTTGTATATCATGCAAGCTAGCTCTTCGTAGAGGAGTGCAAACAATAATGAAATGCGTGCGGCAAACCGGCAATATATACTGAGAGGGGCTTCGCTTGAAGAGAAGCTAACTTCAGCCGCAAGATATTCGTCGTCAGCAACAAGAAAAAGGAAGTGTTCGCTTATGGAATGCATCGTTCGAGGTGTTCCTCTCTTTTATGAAGTCTATGGAACAGGTACTCCTATCATTTTGCTTCACGGATTCTCTTGTGATCATCGACAGATGAAGGGCTGCCTGGAACCGCTTTTTTCCCAGCTGCAAGGATGGCAACGTCTCTATCTGGATCTACCTGGTATGGGGCAAACGCCCGGCAAGGAGTCTCTCAAGAGTACGGATGACATGCTCGATGTTGTCGTCAATTTTATCGACGCTGTCATTCCTGGGCAACCGTTTCTTCTCGTGGGCGAATCCTATGGGGGATATCTGAGCCAGGGAGTAGTCCACCACAAGTTTGAGCAGGTTGCAGGGATGGCGCTCATTTGCTCTGGCGTTATTATGGAACGATCCCGACGCGATCTTCCACCGCGCACGGTGATGGTTGAAGACCCAGTTCTTTTGGCTCAGCTCGATCCTGCCGATGCAGAAGAATTTACTTCGATGGCTGTGGTGCAGGATCAATATCATTGGGAACGTTTTCGAGATGAGATTCTCAAGGGGGCGAAAATTGCCGATGAAGCGTTCCTTCAGGAAATCAGTCAGCGGTATAGTTGCTCATTTGATGTTGGGAAGCTTCCACGCCCTTTTCCTAGACCAGTCGTGCTTCTTACAGGGAGGCAAGATCATGTTGCAGGGTACCGCGATGCCTGGCGCATTCTGGAAAACTATCCCCACGCAACATTCGCGGTCTTGGACCGCGCCGGTCATAATTTACCAATTGAGCAGCCTCAGCTCTTCAATGCCTTGATAGGCGAGTGGCTGGATCGAGTGCGCGAAACCATGCAATCGTATTCTTTCTCCTAATGGTGGGTTACATCCACCAGGACCGTGAACGTAAGTGCGTTGCGAATTACTGAAAAGCTTGGCCGCTTCCTACTAAAAGATTGGCCATGAGCAGTTCTCACCGGGAAATGGGAAACAAGGCCACGCACGCCTTGCTTCCAGAAGCGTATCAGAGCTTTTGTGTGGCCTTGTGTGTCAATGATGGAAGGCTCTGGTTATTGGGAACTGCTAGTTTCTTCTGATGCCTGACTCAATTGCTTTAACCGTTGTAATCGTTCGTTCTCCTGGGCTACCAACCAGATATCCTGACTCAGCAACGTATAGGCCCGGGCGAAGTACGCTCGGCTCTCTGCTGCCCGGCCTAAGATGAGCAGACATTCCGCGATCTCCTCAGAGACATATCCATCCTGTTCCTCTTCGCTCTTTTCCCATTCGGCAAGCAGTTCCTGTTGCAAAGCAAGTGCTTCTGCTGTGCGTTGCAAGGAACGCAGCGCTCGGCCCACACACCACCGGGCAATCCGTCTCTTGCGTGCCGTCCCATGCTCCCGCTGCCAGGCCAGAGCCTGCTGAAAGAATTCCAGAGCGCGTTGATATGCTCCCTGGTCGTGATAGGCCCACCCCAGGTTGTTATACAAGGAACCGCACCACCCACGTGCTTGCTCGTCGGACGAGGCGAGAGCAGAATGGAGGGCGGCCTGGTTCCAGGTGGTTTTATCCTCGAAGGAACTAGCCACGATGGCCAGCATGTGGGCGGCATCCACTGCAAAAAAAGTGGCTTGTTTGTGGACTCGGGCAAGTTCCCAGGCTTGCTGAAACCAGATCTGCGCCTCGCCGGGGTAACCTGAAGAGTTGAAGACTCGCCCTCGCTCCAGAAGATAGCGAATGGTTGGCACCACCAGTTCTGGATGCAACTGATCCTTCACGCAGTCCAGGGTAGTGTGTGCCTCTGTAAATTTTCTCTGAAGTCCTTGCGTGCGTGCAACTTGCGTGAGCAGTTGCAGATGATAGGAGCGGTCGCGGGTGTGCTCTGCTTGGGCAAGCAACTGGCGAAACGTTGCCTCTGTCTGGTCGGGATGCTGGTAGTCCCACAAGGCATCAAAATCGTATGGGGGCATGCTTTTTTCTCGCTTTCCAGTAGATATGCTGAGTTTTCCAAATAACCAGATAACTTCTGAAGAAAACCGAACTACTCAACTCTTCCTCCTCCTCGGGGCAGAAATGGAAAGAAAGCATCTCTGGATGGAGATGTTGCGTTGCTCTCCGGTTCTGCCAGAACTCAAACCAGATTTTGGCACAGAGCTCATATTTCTGGTATGCTGATCTTACCATTCTGACAGAACGAGGAACGTGACTCATGAACTGCCCCCACTGCGCCGCAACGAGCACCAGGGAACGAACAAAGAAAACGAAACTTGGTTATGCAACGTTCTTCTGTCCAAACTGTCAGCACATTTTCAACGAACGAACTGGCACGCCTTTTAACTCTCTTGAATTTCCTACCGACGTTGTCCTGCTTGCGGTCTTGTGGCGGCTACGCTACAAACTGAGCCTGTGTGACGTGGCTGAAATGTTTTTGGCGCGAGGTTTTACATTCACACATGAAACGGTCAGAGAGTGGGAAGCACGATTTGCTCCTCTCATTACCAAACAACTGCGGGCAAAACGCCGGGGACAAGCAGGAACCTCCTGGTATGTAGATGAGACCTACTTGAAAGCGCATGGCAAATGGTGTTATGTGTATCGGGCAATTGGTCACGATGGCAATTTGGTGGATTCCATGTTGAGCGAGAAACGGAATATGGCGGCAGCCAAACGGTTTTTCCAGCAAGCAGTTGCAGTGGTTGGCTTTGTCCCTGATCAAGTGACGACTGATGGTCACACGTCCTACCCGCGAGCCATCCACGAGACGATGGGTCATGATGTGTTGCATCGGACCAATAAGTATCTTCATAACCGTCTGGAGCAAGATCACCGTGGTATCAAACAACGGTATTATCCTATGCGCGGCTTTGGAACCGTTGAAGCGGCGGCACGCTTTTGTTGTGCTTTCGATGAGTTGCGCAACTATCTTCGTCCTCGCCGCACTACCGGAGAGGTGGTCTCTCTCCTGAAACAACGACAGGTTTTCCTCCAGCGTCTGGGAGCCCTCCAGACGCTGCTATAAGCAACCTCATAAGCCAGTGATGCAGTGATAAACAATTCTCATGAGTCCGGTACGCTTTTCTGTGATCTCAGATCTGACAGAACCGGACGGCTGGCTTAAGCACTTCCTCGCACCATTGGCGGAAGCTCGTAGGAGTGGTGGACTCGGGGGTGCGCGGCTCGGCGGTGGCGAGTCCCTGATCGTAGGCCGCCATCATATCGACCAGGGCTTGCGCCATAGCCTCGGACCTCCCATATCTGGTCAGCGTGGCCTTCAGGGCTTCACCAGGGATCTGCTGGAAGCGCACTGGCCTGCCCAATACCTCGGACATGATCTGCGCCATGTCGTTGTAGGAGAGGTCCTCAGGGCCGAGCACCGGGACACTTGCGACTCCGCTCCAGGTGTGATCGAGCAGCAGCCTGGCGGCAACGCTGGCGATGTCTCGGGTAGCACAGGTTGGCTGTTTGAGGTCCCCGGATATCATGTCGAAGAACATGCCCTGGTTCTTGATCGACTCGACTTGACGGAGCAGGTTATCCATGAAAGGAGGCATTGCCAGCGCACGGTAACTGACCCCCGTGCTTGCGATCAGGTCGTCCATAGCCAGCGATGCGGTGACATTGCCAGCTTTCCCGGACACTGCTGCCCCACGACCGAAGGCCGAGACGCCGACCACCCGCTTGATACCCTGGCTCTTGAAGGCGTCACACGCCGGTCGGCTGAAGCCCACATAGGCGGCCTCGACGCTCTCGGCGTGGGGGTCCGGGGGCACAAGCCAGAACACGCTGTCTGCGCCTGCGAACGCCCTGCTGACGACATCGAGGTCGCCGTGCGATCCCTGCACGACTTCGACGCGCTCGCGCTCGCGCGGGGACAGACGGGAGGGATCGCGCACGATCACGCGGATCGGCTCGTCGCTATTGAGCAGGTTGTGAAGAACTTGATGGCCGATCAGGCCAGTGGGAGTTGTAATGACGATCATGAAAACCACCTCCAGGAGAGAGATCGTGTGATGACTATTGCTTGCATTGAGATAGTCCTTCCTCCATCTTTGTGTGCTCTCGCTGCGGCGAACACGCCCTGCCGGAACAGGTACCCCTGCATCTGATGGCTGCCGCATTTCTCGAGTGAACAGAAGTATGTCGGATAGACAACGCTGTTATCTAAGCAACACATTCGTGTATACTACACAGGAGGAATAGTAAGCTGTCTCTGAACTGAAAGCAATCAGCAAACAGACCGGATCGTTGTTTAGACAACACCAGAGGGCAACTGTTGCATTTCAGAGGGGGATTACGAGGACCTTTACCAGGGTAAGGAGGGAACATGACCACACCGGCTCATGAGAATGATCCACGGGTCAAAAGGACCCGTCAGTTGTTGCTGCAAGCGTTCATCTCATTGCTTGAAGAACGACACAACATTCACTCTATCTCAGTGCAAGATATCACAGAACACGCAACGGTCAACCGGGCCACCTTTTATGCTCACTTTGAAGACAAATATGCTCTCTTAGAGGTCTGGATGCGCGAGAAGTTTCACCATGCGTTGGAGAGCCAGCTTCCCGCCACATCCACCTTGCAGATGAGCACCTTGCGCCTGCTTATTCTCGCCGTGTTCGATTTTCTTGCCCTCTGGCAGTATCACCTCAAGCCAGCCGATAGGCAGTTTGTGCCGTTCTTCGAGGTCGCTTTGCAGCAAGAACTCCAGGAGGTCCTTCTGCACTGGCTGAACCAGGTCCCATCGTCGGTGCCCGTCTACCAGGAAATAGTAGAAACCACGGCGCTGATCATCAGTTGGGCCATCTTCGGTCCCGCAGTGCAATGGAGCCGTGGAGACCAGACCATCACGAAAGACGTGATGGCCCAGCACGTTTTGGCCGTCGTGATTGCTGGCTTGTCACCTGTTGTTACTGTTACTTGACCGATACTCTAGTACTACTTTGGTAGTTTCGTGTCTGTGAGCTTGTAGCAAACAATCGAAGCTGAGCACTGCCGAGATATTTCGTGCTCATATTGGCTCTCGATATAGCTCGTCAGTTACAAACTAACAGAGTAGTATTAGGGCGCCGACTGCTTCCAATGACCCTCGGAGATGACGTTGACGACGCCATCAACCACTTGTATAGCGGTTTGATCGTCAATCAAGTATGTCGGCACCGGCATGCTGGCGGCCCATTTTTCAGCGTTGGCCATGGAATTGTCTGGCATAGAAGGGTAATCCAGATGCGGAAAGATCGCAAAATCAACCAGTCCCAGCGTTCTATCGCCACCGGTGGGCGGCTTCCAGCGGACGAAGTCCTCCCCGATGCTGGGGGCCATCACCATGCTCCCGGCGCTCAGTCCCACATAGACCATCTCGCGCGGCAGCTCCGGCAAGAGATCGGCCAGTCCGGATTGCCGCATCCAGTAGCACAGATACATGGGATCGCCGCCTTCCACCAGCAGGACATCCGTCTCCTGGACCAGCGGGAGCCAACGCTCTTCACCGATACTGGGCAACGCGGTGAGCTCCAGCAAGCCCAACGACTTCCACCCCAATTCGCACATGGAGGTGTATCCGTCAGGGAATGGAGCGGTGTTGGTCTCTCCGCGGATCAGGCGGGCGACCATGGACGAACCATTGGTGTTGGCGTGCAGCGCGGTGGGAATGTACAGGGCGCTGGACTCAGCGATCGGTTTGCCCAGGAGCGCTACCAGCGCGTCATGGATACTGGTGTTGGTGATGCCACCCGAGGTGAGAAGAAATTTCATAAATGGTTCTCCTTGCCAATTTCATGGGAGCCGAAAGGCTCCTCCAGTCCCTCTCTTTGAGACTGAAGCAGAACTCCCCCAGAACGGAACGACTGTGTTTCTGCCAACATGGGTCGTCTGCTCTCGCTATCAGTCTTGCACACAAAGGTCTTCCGCTCCCCAATTGCATGCAAGATATCCTACCATCTTACAAAGCAAAAACTTCTCCTATCTTGCTCTTTTGGCCATGCAGCATTACCGCCGCGCATTCCAAAACACGGTCTAATCCGGCCTTGGTGCGTTCCCGGATCAGATCCCGCTCGAACTCAGCGAGCGCGCCCATCATGTGAAAAATCAGTTTCCCGCCTGGAGTGGTGGTATCGATCTTCTCCGTGATGCTCACAAAGTCGATTTCCCGCTCCTTGAGCGTGTTGAGGAATTCGATCAGATGCTTGAGTGAGCGACCTACTCGGTCCAATCTCTAGACGACCAGCATATCACCTGGTCGCAGATAGGCCAGCGCCTCATCTAATCCCTTACGCTCAAATTTAGAGCCAGTGATTTTATCAAGGAACCATTTCTTGCATCCCGCTTTCTTCAAGGCATCGATCTGAAGCGCCTCATTCTGTTCCTATTTGGAAACCCGGACATAACCGATATACATCATTCCCTCACTTTCGTGTCAGAACTCATGAAAATACCGATCAATTGACACGTTGACTCTGCCATACGTTTTGGCACTGTGCAATGAGCAGAGAGCCGTATGGTTTCGAGAAGGAAAGAAGGCATGTCAAAAACGATCGATTTTGAACCATTCGCTTGACGCGTCATTGAACCGTCTGGACAGACGAAGCTGGAGCGGATGGCGCACGCTTGCAGGCTCGTCTCCCCTTTGCTATACTCACCCTGTTGGGGAGTTGAGGAAGACGTTCATTGTGGAGTTGTGGAGAAGAAAGGACGCCATGCCAAAGCCAGCCGCTCATGCTCTGCTCTGGTCTCCCGAGAACCAGTGCTATTTTTTGCATACCCTCAACCAGCCACCACTGCCCATGCTTCCAGAAGACAAGGAAGCGTGTGGAGGGCCTGGTTGGCGACGCATGCCTCCTTTTCCTTTCAGGGCCAACATAGTCATTTGAATGTCCTCAAAGAGGGTCGGTCTCGTGGGAATGGCTACTGGTATGCCTATCACACCCATTCCGGCCAGACCCGGAAGCGCTATCTGGGAACCGATGCGACCGTGATCCTGGTTCGTTTAGAGGAGATGGCACAGGATCTCCACGAGGACCAGCAGAAGCCGTCGTCGTTCCCCTCGCGCGTGCTGGAGGCGAGGCCTGTTTCCTTGCAGCTCTTCCCTGCTGGTAACGAGACCCCTTCTCGCCTCGTTGAGCCTGGTGACTCCTTCGATGATCCCGACATGCTGATGGTGCTGACCAGGCTGGTTCCTCCCCCTCTTCCTGCCGCTCTCGTGGGACGGGAGCGTCTGCTCTCGGCTCTGGAGACCGCGCTGTCTCGCCCACTGACCCTGCTCTCTGCCTCTCTCTCGCTTGCGGGTGCGCGGGCACCTGGTCGAGATCCGCGATACCGATCTGCGCTTTACGCGGGAAGAAACGCAGCGCTTTCTCACGCAGCGCATGGGACTGGCCCTCTCGGAGGCCGACATCACGCTGTTGGAAGCGCGCACCGAGGGCTGGATTGCCAGCCTTCAACTGGCCGCCCTCTTCCTCCAGAAACAGACGGACCTCTCGGCTTCAGTGCACCTGCTCAGTGGCAGCCAGCGTTTCCTGCTCGATTATCTGCGCGAAGAGGTGCTCTCTGGTCTGCCGGAAGACATGCAACATTTTTTGTTGCAAACCAGCGTGCTCACCCAATTGAACGCCTCTCTTTGCAATGCCATTCGGGGCAGAGAGGATAGTGATCGCTTGCTGGACCAGGTAGAACGAGCCAATCTCTTCCTCCAACCCCTCAACGAGAGTCGGCAGTGGTACCGCTATCACGCGCTCTGGGCGCAGGCCATGCAACACGAGGCACCTCGTCGCCTCGGAGGGACTGCTGCTGTGCAAGGGCTTCACCGCAAAGCCAGTCAGTGGTATGAGCAACAACAGATGCTGCCAGAAGCGATTGAAGCGGCTCTCCGGAGCGAAGATTTTTCCCATACAACGACATTGATCAAGCGCTTTGTGGCTCCCAACAGCTTTCGGAATGAGTATCATCTGCTGCGCTCCTGGTTGGAACAATTGCCAGGGAGGTAGTGCGAACCCAACCAGAGCTGTGTTCCCTCTTTGTGCTCGCGACCATGTTTACGGTTGATCGACGTTCACCAGCCGTCCAGGAACGTTCTGAGCAGCTTCTCCAGTGGGCAGAGCAGGGCTTTGAGGTACAAGGGCAATGGGAGCAATTGGGGGATGCGTTAGAACTCCACGCCGAGTTGGCCTTCTATCAAGAGGATTTCCCGCGGGCACTCACGTTAGCGTACCAGGCGCGGCCCCATCTTTCCAGGGAAAGTGTCCTCTATCCCGACAATCTGTTGGCGAACGCGTTAGAGGCCTTTCTTGCAGGTGAGGTTGATGGAGCCTGGCCATCGCTCGTGGAAAGCCTCGAACTCTCAAAGCGCATCAATTCTGTTGTGAACGTGTTTTCGACGTTCCTCTACCTGGGAGGTATCTGCCTGGAAAAAGGCGAACTCCAGCAGGCCTCCCACTACTATCATCAGGCCCTGTCCTTCATTGAGCATGACCAGGAGTTATCCCGGCAACAATTTCTGGCCACCGGGAACATGGACCCTTTCTTCACCTCATGGGTCTATCATAGCCTTGCTCAGCTTTCCTATGAACGCAATGAGCTGGCTTTGAGGACAATGCCGGAGGAGGCAGTCCATATATTTACCTCGGGGGGGCTTATCCAGGCTCGCCTGTTGCACGCATCTGGAGAGACCGCGCGCTCGGGGCGCCGCTCCTGGGGATAGAGCGGATGGTTGGCAAGGCACCGCAGCGTCCCGTCTGGTTGCAGAGTAAAGGCGGAACCAGAGAAGCCATGGGTAAAGGTATGTTGCTGAGGTTGGAAAGAGTAACAGTGGTGGCTCGCTTGATCAGTTTCGAGCAGTAGTCTGGGATCTCCCGAGTCGGAAGCAAATCTGGAAGTCTCCGCCAGTTGGACACCTTGGCAACACCTCTTATCCTAGTGCCCTTGCCCCCAGTGGGGCCTCTTTTGCTCTCTGCCAGGACATCGGCGAGAGTTTGCACTACGATAGCAGTACGAATACCATCGTGCAGATCTGGGATATTCAGAAGAACCGCCTGATCAAGGACTGGAATGTTCAAGGTTCTTCCCCTGGGCCAGGGCAGACAGGAGATTTTGCCGTCACGACTCTCGCCTGGTCACCAGATAACACACGCCTTGCCGTGATCTGCACTGGCGGGTTTGTTCAGGTCTGGGATGTGACAGAGGGTTCCCGCCTGTGGACATCTCCCATTTCTAATGGACGAGGAGTCTCCGTACAATGGTCTCCTGATGGAACCACGTTGGCCTTGTGGACATTTAACGAGCAGATGGAGATGCTGGATGCGCATACCGGCAAGCGCCTTTTCCAAACCGCTGCGCTGAATTTCTCCCAACATGATGTAGATGGGCTGAGTCGTGGTATTACTCAAATCAGTGAGTCTCTGGTCTGGTCTAGCGATGGCACACGCCTGGCCATGTTGATCGACGAGCAAAGCACCTCTGTGGTGCAGGTCTGTGATGCCCGCACAGGTCAACGTCTTTTTACCTGCCAGCACTTTGAGGGGCGGTTGACTGGCTGCTCCTGGTCGCCGAATGGGCGCTATCTGGCTGCGGGGAATATTGCTGGTGGCTCTTCTGCAGACGAAACCTTGGGAGAAGGCTCGACCATCCAATTCTGGGATGCTCAAAACGGAAAAGCGCTTTTCTCTTATCAGGCACCCAGGGCTTCCGAGCGATTGGCCTGGTCTCCCGATAGTCATTTCCTTGCAACTTACAACCCTCAAGACTATGGGCATAGGGGAATACACGTCGATTTCCTTCATTTTGCTCTTCAGGTGTTTCAGGTCGTGTGACTGGGAAGTTCCACTCCCACCACGCCACCGGGAAGAGATTCATCGTTCTCGTCAGTCTCCCGTACATGAGGAGTAGCCCTCACCCCACTTTCAACCTGAGCACTGGTAGCCCCTCCTGGCCTTCCTTCGCGTAACCGGATTACGGCGGCACGAAGTGAGAATGCTGCACGTTGCACACATTCAGGAGCAGCCAGATGGACATGTCGTAATTCATGTGCAGGGGAAGGGCGGAAAAGTGCGCCAGGTCCCGGTCATATTAGGGCAAGAAGCAACCGTGCTCAGCCTGGTGCAAGGCAGGAACGAGGAAGAAAAGGTCTTTCCCCATATCTCCAGTCACCTCGATATCCATGCCTACCGGCGGCAGTATGCGCAGACACTCTATCGAGAACTCTCGGGACTGCCCCTTCCACCTTCCGCTGGTCGGCTTCCACGCGGCATTCTCGACGAGCAGGCCATCCTGGCCGTCTCACGAGCGATTGGGCATAACCGACGAGATGTGGTCCTGACCTACTACCTGCGTTAATCACGATACCATTCCAGGAACGACAAGGTTCCTGTTCATATACATTTCCATTCACTGGCTCATCGGGTGCGGCAAGTTTTTTTGCGCGCCCAGAAGGCCTATGGGCAGAGGATTGTTGAAAAGGAGAATTCAGTCCCAATGGGCAAAACCGTGCAAGATTCCATCAACCTGAGTACGATTGACGCATCAGCCTCCCTCATCCTATCATTTCTCACAAGATGAGGAAGGCGAATCACACAGAAAATTGTCTAGCTGAGCTTCGTATACGTGACATCGAAGTCGTGCTCCCACGTGGAACCATCACGTGATTTCTCCCAGCAGGCAGTGATCGTTTTGCCGTTCTGGTTTACTGTGCCCTCATAGCGCTGCCAGAATCCTGGGGCTTCTCTCCACATCTTCCACACACCTTCCGAGAAGCTCATCCCATAGATCCTCGAAACGCTTCGCGAGTCATAGTAGAGCACGGTATAGTTTGGAGCCGATTCATCTCGACCGATGAGCCAAAGGGCAGCGGGCGCGCTTGGTGGTTTGTCGCCCATGCGCATCAGCAAAAAAGCTCCGTTCTGCACCCATTCGAAAGAGATTGATCCTTTTGCTGTATCGGATGGGTGAGGAAGAAAAGATGCATTGGAAAGTTCCATTGTCCAATCGCCAACCAATCCTTCAAGAGATTTGAGTGCAGGGTTTGGCTGAGACGGAGGTGTCTTCTCTTGTGCATGAGTAAATTCATCTGTCATCCGGTTTTCTCCTTTTCCTTTCAGAGGGGACAGCTATTGCACAGATAACCCTAGTATAGGGCAGGAAAAACCGAAAAACTTCTTCTGTTTTGCTCTCATCAGCAGAGGGCTCGCATCATGTCGAAGTTAGCTTGCCCTGTCAGTTCGCTGCTGAAAGGAGGCCTCTCCGCGTATCGATGCGAGGTGCACATTCCTGCCAATGCAACAGGTTATAAGGTGCATGAAATTGGGAGTAAGATCCTGAACGTTTCGAGCGCTTGACGATCTCAACAAACGGACCAGCCTGTTGAAAAACCCTCCGATGGATGAGTATACCTGACAATTACACTACTATTCACGCTCAGATTTTACACGCCACCTGTAAAATGATGAGCTAATTCGGACTTTTTCAACAGGCTGCGGTCGATTTTGCAACTTGTCAGTCTTCGTGCGCAGAAATGAGCTATGAACTGGTGTCAGTCGAATGCCGCCGCCAAGGTCACCCTGCAAACGGATCTGCTCAACGACGATTGGGCTATCCCTCAGTGGTTGCGCGCTTTTCCTTCGCCACCAGCCTTTTAATAGATATCCCCAAAGAAGGGTCGATTCTGACCTCCTTTGAGGATATACTGTCTCTATCGAGACAATATAGAAGGAGTACAATATGACGACACTACCAAAGAACGTGCAACCAATCCCTGATGGCTATCATAGCGTGACGCCGTGGATCATTTCACGAGACACGGCTCAGCTCCTTGATTTCATAAGCAAAGCATTTGGCGCGCAGGAATTGGGACGGGTCTACAACGAGGATGGCACCATCGGTCATGCCGAAGCCAAAATTGGCGACAGCATCGTTATGGCCTTTGATGCGCAAGAGGGATGGCCTGTTACTCCTTGCTTCCTGCGCCTCTACGTCCCCGATGGGGATGCCGTGTATCAGCAAGCGCTTGCTGCTGGAGCGACCGCGGTCTCCGAGATGACTACCCTGGCCTTTGGCGACCGCGTGGGACGCGTCCGCGACCCCTTTGGTCATTTGTGGTGGATTCAGACCCGCCTGGAAAACCTCACCCTTGAGGAAATGGCAAAACGTGCCGCAGAGCCGCAGTATCGCGAAGCGATGCGCTCTTTTCAAGCATCTCTTGATCAGGAGATGAAGCACCGAAGCGAAGCCGAAAGCCACATGGGTGCCTCTCGATGATGCGATCAACAACAGGGGAACTCTCCCTCTCATGGAGCCAGGTGACTGCTCGTAGACTAGTTCGCCAAGGGCTCGACATCCCCTCACAGAGCGCTCGACCAGCAGATATCGTGAGAGCGCTCTGTGGAGCGCACGCTCAGGTAGTATCTGCGGCCTTCTGGTCCATCGGGCTACGAGGTACCTCTCTCACCTCGACAGAGGTCAAAGATGCCCTGTGGACCGAACATAGCTTGGTCAAAACATTCGGCCCACGCGGCACGGTTCACCTGCTCGCGACACAAGATCTGCCTCTATGGGCTGGTGCGCTTTCAGCGATACCTCCGTCCCACAACGGTCATCGCAAAGAGGTACGACTTACTCCCGAGCAAACCGATGAGGTCATCAAGGCCATTGCTGCCGCGCTTGTCGATACCGAGTTAACCATTGACGAACTGAGCGATGCGGTGATTGCTGCCACCGGCCCCTGGGCTGGCGAGCGGGTCATGCCTGCTTTCAACGATATGTGGCCTCGCTGGCGCATGGCTCTAGCTCAGGCTGGCTTTCGCGGCGCGCTGTGCTTTGGCCCCAATCGAGGTACCAAAGTCACCTACACCAGTCCGCGAAGGTTTCTCCCAGCATTTGCTCCCCTGGAAGAACGAAGAGCGCTCGTTTGGCTGCTCAAGAGCTATCTCTCTGCCTATGGGCCAGCCACACCTCAGCACTTCGCACAGTGGCTGAACGCCCCACGGAGTTGGGCAAGGGAGCTATTCAACGCTCTTTCTGATGAACTTGAGGAAGTTTCAGTCAACGGCAGTCTGGCATGGGTGGTGGCTGGAGATACCGCCTTCCCGTCCAGTTCGCTTCAAAGCGTCCGGCTCCTTCCCTACTTCGACGCCTATATTGTCGGCAGCCAATCGCGGGAGCTGCTCTTTCCCGGACAAGCCGCCCAACGTGCTTTGACTCCGAGTGGACAGGCGGGAAACTACCCGGTGCTCCTCATCAATGGAATTGTCGCAGGGGTCTGGCATCAACGGCGCTCTGGCCGCTGGCTTGATATTACCGTAGAACCATTTGACCAACTCACCGCAATTCAACGCCACGAACTCGATGGGCAGGTAGAGCGTATGGGAGCGTTTCTCAATACTCAACCTCGATTGACTCTTGGTCCAGTCATTGCAGGCGCACATGCATGAGTATGCGGCTATCCCATTGTCGAGGAAGCCTTTGCTTGCTTGATAATGGGACAGGCATACAAGAAGTTTGAATGTGGGATGCAACAAACGAAGGTTTAGCCGCAATACCCAATCAGGCTCAACCTCCACTAATGCGGCCGCGACCGTCGTCGAGACGCGAAATTTGGCTGAGTCAACGACTCTCACACGTCTCTTCTGTGCTTGCTTTTGAGAAAGCTCTTCCTCTTCTGAGTGTATTCGTGCGCAAAGCGTTTCACATCTGTGAAACAACTGTAATTTTCTCAGCATGTGAAAGATAGATACGTCAGGTAGAATAACGTACGGGGCATCTCGTGCTGATAGTATGCGTCGCGAAATGGAGGTACTGAGCCCACTGCACAAGTCAATATTTCATAGCAGTGTGGTACTGTGGGAGCTGCGCTGCTAAAGCACGCGCTTATACCATCTCCGGGTAATGGGTGATCAAAAAAGGGAGTGGAGGCTGTTCCCAGCGCACCGTCCCATCTCTTTTGTAAATCACGGCTATCAAGGTTTTGGGGTCAGTACAGATCAAATGGCGAGGAGTTGCGTCAAAATCCTCGCCCGATGGTTTCTCAATTTCTTATGAGAGGAGAGGTGCGGCTGCTCAACTATTCCTGTGCTTGCCTTCCGCCAAGAAAAGGAGAAAGAACTGGGAGCAGCAGATCAGGTTGGTCGACAATGTTGTAATGGGTAGCGCCAGGCAAGATGGCGAGTTGTGAGGGGATGAGGTTTTCACCACTCCAACCGGCATCCTTCAAGCCACCGCCAAGGAGGTGGAAAAACTCGGCGGCGTGCGAGGGAGGAAATGAATCCGAGTCGCCAGCGATAATTAAGGTTGGAGTTTTCAAGGCGGAAACACTGTCTCTCCAATCATAATCCCGACTCATGGCTTCCCTCATGGTGGCGACAAAGCGGAAAAAATCTTCTGGCTTTGGTGCGACACGCATATAGGCTTCGTACATGGGAGTCCCAACGAGGGATTCGGGATCGATGGCTGCCATGCCTGCTAGAATTTCGGGATACCAGCCGGTTCGTTTGAAGGGAATAGAGATCACGACGAGTTTGTTGACGCGTTCTGGATGGCGAATGGCGGTCTGGAGCGCCACGATGCCCCCAAGAGAGTAGCCAAGAAGATCGGCTGTTGCGAGTCCGAGATGCTCTATCAGACCCACGATGTCATCGGCCATATGCTCAAATAGGAAAGGGCGATCGGTGAGGGCTGTACGCCCGTGCCCGTACAAATCGACTCCGATGACCTGGTGGTTCTGAGTGAGCGCGGGAGAAAGAGCGGCGAACATATCAAAGGTTCCAAAACCACCATGCAGCATGATTAACGGCGAGCCCGTGCCATGAAGCTCATAGTAAAGATTGATCCCGTTGACAGGAGCGTATTTTCCTGCTGGATGGTTCATATTGGATGGCGTTGTCATGAGCAAAAACTCCTCGATTTTTGTGTAATGACAGGCGTGCTTACAAGATGCCACGCACCTATTCTACCGCCTTGGAAAGAAGAAAACTTCTCCCATCTTGCCCTTCTTGCACATACATACCAGGCACGCATTGCTCCACCAGGCACCTCGCTCGGAGGGTAAGGAAGTCACCTCAGCATCGCGAACGTAGTAGGCCACCAGTGGAAAAGTGTAGCGCGACGTAGATATGCTGGATCGTTTTGAAGGGTGACACAGCGCGCAGCTTGCACTTCTTGCAGTTCATCCAGCATCTTGAAGTGACGATTGGCGATAGCCTCATTGGAGAGTGGCCAAAGGCGCTCGCAGGGCTGCAACTCTGGTGAGTAAGGTGGCAGAAACACCAGATGGATGCCGTCAGGAATCACCAGCGTCTGACTGCTATGCCAGCCGGCACCATCCCTGACCCTGGATGATGCGCCGATCAGGGCCAGTCCACAATCCACCATCAGGAGAGATTTGCTCAAGCAATTGGCGTAACTGATGCTTTTGTCCGCTGGAAAGAAGAGCTGGAGCGCCTGCGTTCTGTTTCCGCTGATCGGCAAGTACCTGCGGCCCACCTTGGTTGTAGCGACGAGCAAGTATCCGAATCCAGTTAGCACAGTAGCCGGTGCTCTCTGTCACCTCCCTGACGCGTTTCCCCTGAGCCAGCAGCCAGATGATCTGAAAGTGACTGCGTTCGACAGGGCAGGCTGCCTTTCGGTAACGATTCTCCAGTTCATCAATACTGATGTGCGCAGCAATGCAGACATATTTGGGCACTGGCTTCTTCTCCTCTCAAAGTGAAACCTCTTCAAGATAAGGTTCTTCTAGCACTTCGTTTTTGGGGAAGGTCAACAGTGCTTTTGATCATTCTTCAGTCGGATTTGGTATTATATCAAATCCGTTTAGGCCGTGTATAATGTGGGCATGGCAAAAAGAGTGACAGTGAAGACGGAACTGACAAGCGAGGAGCTTCATGAGCGTTACCGAAGCACTACTGATGCTGTTGAGCGGACGCATTGGCATATTCTGTGGTTGATGACGGAGGGCCACACCCCAAACGAGATTGCGACCATGCTTGGCTACACGGCTCGATGGATTCGGACGGTCGTCGGACGCTACAATTATGGAGGCGAAGCCGCTATCCGAGATCAGAGGCTCACCCTTCCAGGTGCCCCCTGCTTGCTCACCGTCGAACAGCAGAAAGAACTGGATCAAGCTTTAGATCAGCCTCCTGCTGATGGGGGGCTCTGGAGTGGCCCCAAAGTCGCAGCTTGGATGGCAGAGCGCCTGGGTCGCGAAGTGGACCCTCGTCGCGGCTGGGATTACTTGCAGCGGCTGGGCAGAAGCACGCGCGTGCCACGCCCACAGCATGCGCGAGAGCGACGAAGCGACACAGCAAGCTTTTAAAAAAACTCCCAGAGGAGGTCGAAAAGCTCCAACAAGCGTATCCAGAGGCGAGAGTTGAACTGTGGAGTCAGGATGAACACCGCATCGGTCTCAAACCGATCCTACGCCGTGTCTGGGCCCGAAAGGGGACCAGAGTGCGAGCAATGGTGCGACCTCGCTATCAGTGGATGTACCTCTACGGATTTGTAGAGCCAGAGAGCGGTAAGACCAGTTGGTTACTCATGCCTACCGTCAACACAACGGTCTTTTCCCTGGTTCTCTCCGCTTTTGCCCAAGAACAAGCAGTGGGACCGAACAAGCACCTGCTCCTGGTCCTGGATCAGGCAGGCTGGCACAAGAGTGCCGATCTGGTGCTTCCTGAAGGTCTGCACTTGCTCTTCTTGCCAGCGCATTCGCCAGAGTTGCAACCAGCAGAACGCTTGTGGCCTCTCTCCAATGAACCACTTGCCAATCGGGTCTTCACTTCGCTTGACGAACTGGAACGGGTTCAGGCCGAGCGCTGTCGCTGGCTCCAAGCTCATCCTGAGTGCATTCGCGGGCGCGCCTCCTTTCATTGGTGGCCTGCTTCTCTAAACACTACTTAAACAGATTTGACATCATTCTTCGCTCATGATTCATGAGAGACCAGGTTATCTAAGGTCGACATTCCATTGTGGACCTAGATAACCTGCAATTTACAAGGAGGCTTTAATGGTCGGTCTTCTACACCAAGTTTTGGATCCTAATAGACAGCCCATTTATGCACTGGCTTGCTCTCCTGATGGGCGATATATTGCCTTCGGAGGTGATGGATGTGAGGTACACATTTGGGATAGAGGGAATAGAGCAATAGTTTCCACCTATCAAGAACATGAGAGTAGTATTTGCGCATTGATTTGGACCCTTGATGGAACAAGATTGGTTGTTGGATATGAGAGTGGGCAGATAGATATTTTGGATACTTTGGCACAAAAGATTATTTTCTCTTATCACGGGCATAGAGAGACCATCTCAAGTTTAGCTTGTTCTCCTGATGGAGAACGAATTGCCTCTGCAAGCTATGATCATACTGTACACATTTGGGATATTCAAACTGGACAAGTAAGAGGAATTTATGAAGAGCATATGGATGCCGTGTTTGCAGTCTCTTGGTCATCTGATGGAACACATATAGCAAGTGGAGGCTCATACGACGATGTTGTGTATGTTTGGAAGTGGGATACTCTAGAAACCATCATTACCTATTCAGGACACGGCAGTGAGATTCGGTCTGTGGCTTGGTCACCTGATGGTCGGTACCTTGCATCTGGATCTGCTGACAAGACAGTGCAAGTGTGGAATGCGTTCACTGGCATACCTGTTTATACTTATCGTGGACATGCCGCAAGTCCTCTAGGAAATGTCTGGTCTGTAGCCTGGTCTCCTAATGCGAAATATCTTGCCTCATCTGGCGATGATTGTACTGTGCAAATTATTGATGCACAATCAGGAAAACATGTAGTGACGTTTAATGGGCATCACGGCCATTGGTGGATTCGGTCGTTTGTCTGGTTTCCTGATAGCACTACTCTCGCATCTAGCGATCATGAGGGAGTCTTATCAATTTGGTCTATAGCATAGTGTACATTGTGGTCTTAACCCAGAAACGTGGATTTCATTGGTGGCCCTCTTTGAGACACGGCTTAAACGGATTTGATATTACATATGATGGCACGGCTCGACGCTATGGCGTTTTCAGAAGAAACTGCTGAATCACGTTTGTGCGCTGCTCTTTCTCTGTTGTGAGATCCACCATGGCCCGCGTCCATGCACGGAACTGCTGGCGGTCTGCTACGGGAATGCCCAGCAGATCAGAGATCACGGTGAGCGGCAGTGGATAGACAAAATCCGCGATGAGATCCATCGCTCCCTGCGCTTGGATGGCATCCAGCAGGTCATCGGTAATCTGTTGGATATGCGGGCGTTGGTGCTCAATCATGCGCGGGGTAAAGGCTTTGGAGACGAGATGGCGCAACCGAGTGTGGTCGGGCGGATCAACCATCAACAGCGTGCGCAGATCGAACGTTCCCCAGGTCTCATCCCGTTGCTCCTCTGATTCTGCGAGCTTGCGGCGATCCTTGGTGAAACGTAGATCAAGGTCCAACCTTTGTGCAAACCGCTGTAGAGTTTTTACGCAAAGGCATAGCCTGTCAAGTACGCCCAGATCATAACCAGGAAGGCTACCTGGTACAAACTTCGGCCAATTCACCAGCGAGAAACCCAACCAATTGGGGCGAGCGTCAGCTCACACTGGATCGGCAATCTTGCCTGGCTGTTGCAACAAGCTTCATAGACCCTTGAAGCCCGGATGGGTGGGGAGCCGTCTACGTAAGGAGGTCACCGTGCCACACGGGCTTCAAGCGCTAACCCTGGCTCTCCCGCTACCTCCATCATTCTACTCCTTGAATGAGTTGCCATCGTGCATTCTTCTGCCAATTATTATATGAGCGCTACCCCTATGAACAAGCCATTCCAGCTCGTTGCCAGCCTCCTCCCAGTGGCATCTGCGTTAGTCTCGTGCTAAATACCAATCCAGCACTCGTAAGGCGCGCAGGGTGATCCACCGGCTCGGCTGGCCCTCCCTTTCGTCCGTCTCGACCAGCATCTTACCAGGGTACTGGGTCTCGAGCGGCCACCGGCCATCGCCGTCGCGCTTCGACACGACCAGGTCGATCGCCTCGGCTACGCGCTCATCGGGCGTGACACCGGCGCGGCGCAGGTATTCGAGCCCCCGCAGCACGTCGTAGTGCCACCAGGTCGGGAAGGCGAAACGCGTCCACACAGCGTCGCCTTTGCGATCTCGCTCGATCACCTCGCCGGTTGACCGCCGACGGAAGAGGTGGCGCTCCAGGAGGTACTCCTGCCCGCGGAGACGGGCCGCGGTCAGCGCCGGGCTGCCCCCGCCCGCTCGTTCGTATTCGAGCAGGGCTTCGAGCACGCAGATCGTGGTGTTGAACGACGATCGCATCGAGCCATTGGGCGCCTCGCAGTTCCAGCCGCCATCGGCCAGTTGTTCGCCGAGCAGTCGGTCGATGATGCCCCGGACATCCTGGCCGAAGTAGGCACCGCTTGCCGCCACCTGTCCGTTGATGCAGGGCTCGACCTCGCCGGCAAAGAAGGGGTTGTCGTCCGCTTCCTGTGGACCGCATCCTTGCCACGTCACGCGATCACGAACGAGGCCCACCGCCCGTCGTGCCTCGGAGCTTTCGGGATCGAGTCCCATCTCCCGCAGGAGCGACAGGACGTGCATCGTGGAGTCCCACCCGCGACTCCACGCCGCGCCGCCCCACCGCCCGTCGGGCGCCTGAAGGGCGAGCAACCGCGCGCCGGCGCCCTCGGTTGCGACCCTTGCGCGCTCGGCCGCAACCTCTTCGTCGGGCGCATCGGTCAGGTCTCGCATCACCTGCCAACGGATCGAAGGGTCAGAATCAAGCAGCCACCGTATGACCGAACTCTTTGGCTTCGGGGCCTGCCATTTGGGTGAATGTGTCGACATCTGCTAATGCTCCTTCCTTTGGTGAAAAGACGCTGTTGATGGCTTCACTCGTATGATACCTATTTCGTCTCGCCGTAGCAATTTGGCATCCGCCCAAGTCTGTCCAGTATCTGGTCTTGTGCAAACAAGACGTTCTTTGCGTTCGGGTTCGCGCACAATGTCGAGCGGCGCGGCACCCTGAGCGTAGGATGAAAATACATCCTTGTCGGGATGCGCGAGATGCGGGAACGTGGCGTGAGACGCTGACACCCTACCTGACGCCGACGGTCAGGTCTTTGTCTTCCATTTCCCAGGCGTGATCTAGCGTGTGGTATGCGGTGTGCCGAATCAGATACCGCAGCGGCCAGGTTCGCGCCATTTTGCCTTCAGCATGGAACGCCCGAATGGCGTTGCGATAGGCGTTGTGGTGCGCTTGCAGACTCTCGTCGATCAGCATCGCCCCTTGGGGAGTGAGCACGCCGACCTTCTGTGCCCACTTTTGCTCCACGGCAATCGTATGATTGACGATGTGATCCCGATCACGCCCTCCCCCTCGCGGACCCTTCCGCATCTGAGCCGACACGCGCAAACGCACGTCATCGAAAAACGCCCAACACGCCTGCATCAAGGCCAGTTCCCGTTCCAATTCTCCGCTTGAGAGGTCTTGCCTATCGATGCTTGAGAACGCGAACGAGATGCCCCAGAAGTCGGTTGAGCCCATGCCCGGATAGTGCTCGACTACGTCAACCGTAGTGAGAACTGCAAACGCTGCATCCATCCCAGCCAGCTTCGCCACCTGGGCATAGCGTGGAAGATAGGCTTGCAACCTTTCAACTGCGGCCTCGCCGGTCTTCGCACCACGCTCGAGACCGGGCCAATCCGGCGCCACTGCCGCCACCTTCTTGCCTTTGGGTCCGATTTCGAGCGTCACTCGAAGTTGATGAGCCATCTCTGCTCTCCTTCCAGTCAAGAGGTTACGTTTTTGCCCCTTTGCCTTTCTGCTTCTTTTCTCAACATGGTACCATCAAAAGCGGTCAGAACCGACCCTGATATCGACGGCTTCATCTTCCAGCGTGACGTTTTTTGCCTCATTCGACTGCACACCCCTGAGTCTCGGCATCATATGGCAAGGTGTCTGTTTTTTCAATGCTGTCCCTCCTTTGTCTGACAAGACAGCATTTTTGCCAAGATATCTGAGAATCACGCCTGAAAATGCGTGAAAATGGTCGCACTTTTGGCCCATTTCAGGTATTGAAACAGATCATTGATGATATAGCGAATCCTTGACAATCACTGAGAATCATGGTACACTTTTCCTATGAAACTCAGTGATTACGCAAAACAACAAGGGGTCCGCTATGAGACGGCCTGGCGCTGGTTCCGAGACGGCAAGATTCAGGGTCGACGCGTGGGAGCGCACACGATCCTGATCGATGAACCTGCAAGATCCGCCAGCCCGGTGAAAGCTGTGACGGTGGTGTACACCCGCGTCTCCTCAGCCGAGAACAAGGCGAACCTGGACAGTCAGGCGGAGCGGCTCGTGGCGTACTGTGCGGCTCGTGGCTATCAGGTGAGCAAGGTGGTCAAAGAAATTGGTTCGGGGGTCAACGACAATCGGCCCAAGTTTCTGGCGCTCCTGGCTGATCCCAACGTCGGGCGGATTGTCATTGAACACAAAGACCGGGGGACGCGCTTTGGCTTTCGCTATATTGAGACGCTCCTCACCGCTTGCGGGCGGGAAATCGAGGTGGTCAATCAGGCCGAAAATGAGACCGAAGATCTGCTCACCGACCTGACGAGCATCATTTATAGCTTCTGTGCCAGACTCTATGGGCAGCGTCGAGCGAAACGAAAGACCGAGCGCATTGTCCAGGAATTGGAGGCGCAAGATGCACCTGGTTGAAAAGCATGTGATTGCGCAGACCGATCCGCGCTTTGCCTGCGTGGATGCAGCCTGTTTTGCCTCCAAGAATCTCTACAATGCCGCCCTCTATGCGTTGCGTCAAACGTTCTTTTTGACCAACACCAGCCTCTCCTATCCTGCGCTGGATAAGCGGATGCAAGAGCACGAGGCATACCGGGCGTTGCCTGCCAAAGTCGCGCAACAGGTGCTCAAGCAGGTCTGCACCGCCTGGTCGAGTTTCTGGGCGGCGCTTCTGGTGTATCGAGAAGCCCCGGCAACGTTCGTGGGGCGTCCTCACCTCCCAACGTACTTGCCCAAGGCGAAGGGGCGTAACCTGCTCGTCTATACCATGCAAGCGGTGAGCCGGGGCAAACGGACCCTGGATCGGGGGATCATCCAGCCCTCGCAACTGGGCATCCAGGTGAAAACCCGGCAAGACCCCAAAGCCATCGCGCAGGTGCGCGTGGTTCCCAAAGTGGGCTATGTCGTGGTCGAGGTCATCTCTGAACACGAACCCACCGTCACGGCGGTTGATCCTGATCTGCTCGCCGGACTCGATCCGGGTATGGATAATCTGGCCACGCTAACTTCAAACAAACCAGGCTTTGTTCCGGTGATTGTTAACGGGCGTGGCATCAAATCCTGTAACCAGTATTATAACAAACAACGAGCAGTGTTCCAGAAATCCCTGGGACATCCTGGCCGAAGTCGGCGCGTGGAACAGTTGACGACTCGACGCAACCGGCGGATCGAGCACGACCTGCATACGGCCAGCCGCTTCCTGATTGATCTTTTGGTCGCCGAGGGGATCGGGACGTTGATCATCGGCAAGAATCCGTTGCAAAAACAAGCGATCCGCCTAGGGAAGCGCACCAATCAGCACTTTGTGCAGATCCCGCATGCGCGCTTCATTGAGATGCTGCAGTATAAAGCGGAACTGGTCGGCATTGGCGTGATCCTCACCGAAGAGTCGTACACGAGCAAAGCCAGCTTGCTTGATCTCGACCCCCTGCCCGTGTATCGCAAAGGCGAGCAGGTGGCCTACCAGTTTAGCGGCAAGCGCATCGAGCGGGGACTGTATCGAGCAGCCGATGGGCGAGTCATCCATGCTGATGTCAATGGCGCAGGGAATATTATCCGCAAAGTAGCTCCTGGAGCTTTCGAGCGCAAGGGAGTAGAGGATGGGGAGTGCAGGGTCCATCTGCCGGTAGTCCATCCGGTGAGGAAGTCATTCCCTCACAAACCCGCTCGCGAGAAAATCCTGGCTCCTGTCAGGATTCGCTAGTCGCGACGGAACTATACTTGCTCTCTCCAGCATCGATGCCCCAATCGCCGGTCGGGCATCCTGAACGAGATAACGCGGATCTCCCGGGAGGAAGAGGTATTGTCATGGAGACACCAACCCAAATCACTCTGGTGCTCGCTGCTCAAGCGGGCGATCAGAAGGCGTTCGAGACCCTGGTGGGCGTATATCGGCGTGAACTGCTCGTACATTGTTATCGGATGCTGGGCTCGCTCTCCGACGCCGAAGATCTGGTGCAAGAGACCCTGCTGCGAGCATGGGAGAAACGTGCGACGCTCACCAGCCCGCAATCCTACCGTGCCTGGTTGTACCGCATCGCCACCAATCTCTGCCTCAATCGGCTCGCGCGCGCTCCTCGACGGCTCTTGCCATCAGAAACCCATCCACCGAGCGATCCCAGCAGCCCTGCACCACCACGGCTGCGGGAGCCGATCTGGCTGGAGCCGTTTCCTGATGATCTGCTCGCAGATCCCGGGGCCGATCCCGAAGATCGTGCGGAGAGGAGCGAACGAATCACCCTGGCCTTTCTGATGGCGCTGCAGCACTTAACGCCAGTGCAACGGGCTATTTTGCTCTTGCGTGAAGTGCTGGAGTGGGAGGCCTCCGAAGTAGCCGAATGGCTCAACCTCTCCGTTCCCGCTGTCAATTCCGCCTTGCAGCGTGCTCGACGTGCTTTGCGCCAGCGCAACGTTGGAAGCGAGGCGGAGATGGTCCTGCCTCGCCCTCAGTTACAAGAGCTTCTTGACCGCTATGTGACCCTCTGGGAGCAAGCAGACATCCCCGGTCTCGTGGCGTTACTGCGAGAGGATGCCTGGTTCACCATGCCGCCGCTTCCCGCATGGGTCCAGGGAAGAGCAGCTATCGCTACACTGTTCCAGACGAGTCTGTTTACTCCCGGCCAACAATGGCATCTGCTTCCAACGCGCGCCAATAGCTGTCCAGCGTTCGGCCTCTATCGGCGGGAGGCTGGGGCAGACGACTCTCAGCTTTTTGGCCTGGTGGTTCTGGATGTGGAGGGCACCCAGATTGTCAGCATGGTCGCGTTCCTAGAGGTGTCCAGCCTCTCATTCTTTGCTCTGCCGCCCAACCTGCCACACGTACGCAGATCGATGGATGAGCAAGGCTCGTGACATCCCCCGTTCACCACAGTACTGGCGGAGCTCGGGAAACGTTCCACGCATGATGGAGATGCGCGGAGCTCTGCTCCCCATCAGTACTGTGGTTCATAGGTGAGATTGACAATGCCTTTAGAGAAGCTCTTTGTCGCAACAAGCTTCAAGGCGGCGGTTTCGCCCTGCCGGAAGAGCTGTTTGCCCTGCCCGAGAACAAGCGGATGGATCGAGAGATCGAGGACGTCGAGCAAGTGGTGCTTGAGCAACGTCTCTGCGAGAAGACCATGCCCATAGATGAGAAGATCGCGTCCTTCTTGCTGCTTGAGCTTGGTCACTTCAGCGATCACATCGCCTCGAACAAGCGTCGAGTTGTTCCATTCGACTTTTTCCAGCATTGACGAGAACACATACTTTGGCATGGCATTGACCCTGTCAGACCACGGGTCAGGACGTCCCGGCCAAATCTTGGTAAAGTCCTCATACGTCGTGCGGCCCATCAACAGCGCGCCGCAGGAGAGCGCTTGGTCCAACTCGTACAGCAGATACGCCTCGTCGCGGTAGGGAGAAAATCTGGAAATGTGTCGATCCCTATTCTCTTCTGAGATGGCTGCTCCTTCGAAAACGCCGTCTAACGAGACGACGGTATGTGCGATAATTTTACGCATAAGATGGTGTCCTTTCCTCTTCAAATTCGATGTGCGAGAGGGATCAATCCCCTTTCACCTCTAGGACACTCAATTGATCCCAAACTCATCGCGAATGATCAGCAAATTTGGGAAGAGGGCGGTAGCCGCATCGATGAGCGCAAAAGGTAAGAGGAGAAGAGGATTTTCCGCAGATTGGTATGATGGCAAAGGGCACCAATCACGCATCATCCCAAAGCAACAAAGTACCGCTACAGCGGTATGCGGCAAGATTGAGCCCCTTTCAACTGGCAGCACGAATACGATTGGCGCAAGCAAGAGGCGACACTCAACAGGTACACGTAGTTTCGCACAGACCTCGATGGCTTGAGCATTCATTTTATCCATGAGCGGGGCAAAGGACCGAATCCACTGCCGATCATCCTCACCCATGGCTGGCCCGATTCGTTCTACCGCATGCACAAGATCATCCCCATGCTCACCGACCCGGAAAGCTTCGGAGGCAATGCGGCTGACTCTTTTGATGTGATTGTTCCCTCCATTCCTGGTTTTGGTTTCTCCGATCCAGTGCGAAAGCCAGGCTGGGCGGTGAAACAGACGGCGGAGTTGTGGGCCAGTTTGATGCGAGACGTGCTCGGCTACCAACGCTATGCCGCGGCTGGTGGGGATTGGGGCAGCCCCATCTCCCAACTCCTGGCGCTCAATAATCCCACATCGGTCATCGGCATCCATCTGACCGACATTGGCTTTCAGGCCACCATGAACCTGGACCCATCGAGCCTGACGCCTGTCGAGCAAGAGTACCTGAGAGCGAGGCAGCAGAGATTCTTTCAAGAGGGTGGATATGTCATGATCCAGTCAACCAAGCCACAAACGCTGGCCTATGGCCTCTCCGATTCGCCTGTCGGGCTCGCTGCCTGGATCATCGAAAAATTCTATGGGTGGAGCGACGTCGATGGTGCTCTTGAGCGTAAGTATACGAAAGATGAACTGCTTACCAACATCATGATCTATTGGGTGACTCAAACGATCAATTCCTCGATTCGCTTCTACTATGAGGAAAGCCACGCGCCATCCCTCAAAACGGGGCAGCGCGTCGAGGTTCCAGTGGCAATAGCCCTCTTCCCCAAAGATACTCCTGCTCCTCGCGCCCTTGCGGAGCGCACCCTGCGTATCGAGCGTTGGACAGAGATGCCACGAGGTGGGCATTTCCCTGCTCTAGAGGAACCAGAACTGCTGGTAGAAGACCTGCGGGCTTTCTACCGTTCTTTGCGGTAGTCAGATCAGATGGCAATCAACGGACACGCACAAGGGAGGGAGAAAGGGCCTTTCTCCCTCCCTTGTCTGCAAGATCAGTCGTGTGATCACAAGTCGTGTCGGAGCAGCCACTCATGATACCATGAGCTGTTCGCACCCGTTTTAAGGCAGATAGCCGCAGTGGCGAAACCACCCATGAGCATCGTTAGCAGTAATAGTGAGAAGTGCTTGTTACTGCAACACAACGCGATCTCCTGTACAAGTAATGCGTCCTGGCTCGATATCTTTTTGTGTGCTCAGTCCTGACAGGCCCTTGACATCTGCTAAATGCGGGTATATACTTGCATTATGAAAAGCACATTTCCCTGTCATTGCACAACGCTGCGCTACGCAGCACAGACACTCACCGAGGGCTATGATCGAGTTCTTGCGCCCAGTGGTCTCAGGGTGACCCAATATGTGCTTCTGAGAAGCATTCTTCATGAAGAAGCTGAGCAAAGCCTTACCGAGCTTGCCCAAAGGCTGGGAAGCGATCGTTCGACCATTGGGCGAAATGTGCGTATTCTCGCACGCGATGGGTTGGTTTCTCTCAGGAGAGGGAGCGATCGACGGGAGCATACCGTCCACGTCACCCAGAAAGGACGTGAAACTTTTTCTCTTGCCACTCCCTTGTGGGAAAAGTCTCAGACAGCTGTTGAAGAGACACTCGGAGAGGATCAACTGAAAACGCTGAGGACGCTCCTTTCTCAATTGGAAGAGATACGTATCTAATTTTTTGTCCAATGCGGGTATATACCCGCATTGGACAAAAGGGGGGTCAGCCATGAAGGTGAGTATTGCTGACCCCTTGAGCTTGATCTCAGCCTCACTGAGGATGCGCTGGTCATCGGTTCTCGTTGGGCGCTGAACAAGATGGCAAAGCAAAGAACATAGCAAAGAGAATCAGTCTGGAGAAACATGATGAGTTCAAAACGGTTTTTGATTACAGGAGCAACAGGAGCAACGGGTGGAAACACCCTCGAATTGCTTCTTGAACGAGGCTACCAGGTGAGGGCATTCGTTCATAAGCGCGACGAACAAAGTACCCAATTAGAAAAACGAGGCGTTGAGGTCGTTGTGGGGGATTTGCTCGATTTCACCACGATTCGGCCAGCTCTCGAAGACGTTTCAGGTGCCTACTTTGTGTATCCCATTGCTCCCGGCCTTATCGAGGCCACCGCCTACTTTGCGCAAGCCGCCAAAGAGACCAGGGTCCCAGCCATCGTGAATATGTCGCAAATCTCAGCAAGGCGCGAAGCGAAGAGTCACGCCGCGTTCAATCACTGGACGGCAGAACGCGTCTTTGATTGGTCAGGTCTTGCCGTCACCCATCTGCGCCCGACCTTTTTTGCCGAATGGTTTCTCTATCCAGCATTTGCCCAACAGATTAAAGACGGTTTGGTGCGATGGCCGTTTGAGGGCAAACATGCCCCCATCGCGGCGGAGGATCAAGCACGTTTCATTGTAAGCGTTTTAGAGCACCCATCAGCACATGCAGGGCAAATATACCGACTGTTTGGCCCCAAAGAGTACACCTACGCCGAGGCATTTGAGAAAATTTCGCAGATCTTGGGACATCCAATCAGGTATGAAAGAATATCGTATGAAGCGTTTCACGAGCAATTGCTCAAGATCAGGAGTCCTTTCTTTGCACAGCATATCGTGGAAGTGGCGAAAGATCACGGCAATGGTGTTTTCTCTGGCACAGATGAAGTGATCGAGCAAATCACAGGCCAACCGCCAATGGGCCTTGAGGAATTTATCACAAAGCACCGAGAGGCATTTGAATGAGTTGTCTCCATGATCATTGAAAGCGTGTCTCCTCTCTGTTCTCGTCAACAGAGGGGAGACACGCCGGGATCAGTAGCGAGAAGGATATGGACGCAAGATGCCTCTATCGCAACGGGGATACGGCTTGCCCGTACGAAGCCGGAACGCTTTGAGGTGGCGGCTGACTCTGCTTTGGCCAACATTCGTCAAGCGGTAGAGCATGCATCTCGTCCCGGAAAACGTGAGATGGTGCTGTTGACGGCATCGTGCCGTTTCTCAAGAAAGGAAGAAATAATAGGCTCATGGGAGCGCTACTCCTGTTCTTGAGACCGAATAGGGGCTGCTCCATGATGCTCATGGGCCAAGCACGTTGCTCTGCTTACAACGACTGATGGCCCAACGACGAGAGAAAGGAACATTGATGGTGGAGAAGCATTTTTCTCTTCGGAATGCCTGGGATAACGAGCGGGGGATCATCCGAGACCTCACCGTCGCTGCGTATGCGCAGTATCAAGACGTGATGCCTCCAGCTTTCTGGACACGCTATCAACACAATCTTATCACCGCCCTGGATGGGGAAGGGAACTTCGAACGGATTGTCGCTGAGCAGAATGGATCGATCATTGGCAGTGTTTTGTTCTACCCGCCAGAGTCTGATCCCTATGCGAGTGCAGCTATCGGCACCTCCTATCCAGAGGTCCGGTTGCTCGCGGTTCTCCCACAGATGCGTGGGCAGGGCATTGGAACCGCTCTCATGAAGGAGTGCGAACGACGTGCTCGGGAGGCGGGAGCACAGGGCATCGGGCTGCACACGGCAGAGGTCATGCAGGACGCGATACGCATGTATGAGCGTCTGGGCTATGTACGCACTCCCGAAACCGACTTTCGGCCCGGCGAAGGCGTGATTGTGCTCGGGTATCGACACACGTTACGTTATGAAGTTTCGCAATAACATTTGCACAAGGAGAATAATCATGAAGGTTTTGGCTTTAGGTTCGTTTGCCAAGACGATCACGAACGAGCAGCTGAAGCAGATCATGCGGAAGGAAGTCTCCGACACCTTGAAGCTGTATCTCGACGGCAAGATCGACCAATTCTGGTTCCGCGAGGATAAGCCCGGCGTGGTCTTCCTTGTGAACGCCGCATCTGTTGAAGGAGCCAGGTCGATTATCGAAGCTTTGCCGCTCGGGGCCAACGGCTACCTTACGTTCGAGTACATTCCGGTCGGTCCGCTCAAGCCTCTCGGTCTGCTCATTGATGACTCCATCTCGTTTTCTGTTTAACCTAACGCTGGGAAGCCAGTTCAGCATACTATTTACACAAAATTCGCGAGATGGCCTCCATTGAGCCCCTCAACCCAAGTAATACGGATAACGGTGAAACATGGCGCAGGATGAGACCGGAATGCGCGTAGGCACAAGCGGCTGGTGGGTCCATGTGTGCGCGACCGAGCACCTGACCCACTACGGGGCGAACAAGAGCAGAGGGCGCGAGGGCATGGATGCGATTGGGATTGCCCCGCAGTTTGAGGGCATCTCGGTGCATGATGGCCTCCCCAGTTATCAGGGCTACCGCTTTACCGAAGCGTTGTGCAACGTGCATCACTTGCGGGATCTCACTTTTATTGAGGAGGAACTCAAGCAGGATTGGGCAAAAGACATGAAAAGCCTGCTGTTGGAGATGAAAGAGGCCGTCTCGCAAGCTTGCGCCCAAGGCCAGCCGGAGCTGGAGACAGCAGCCCTTGCTGTTTTGCTCACGCGCTACGATCAGATTGTCCAGGCTGGGTACCAGATCAATCCGCTCGTGATGAAACCGAAGAAGTCGGGCCAGTACAAGCGGCTGCCGGGGCGGCCCAGGCAAAGCCTGGCGCGTAATCTCCTGGACCGCTTTGTCCAGCGAAAGTGAGATGTGCTTCGCTTCCTGCTGGATTTTACCGTGCCCTTCGATAACAACCAGGCTGAGCGTGATCTGCGCATAATGAAAGTACAGCAGAAGGTCTCAGGCTGTTTTCGTACCGAGGAAGGGGTGAAGGGCTTTTGCCGCATTCGCAGTTATCTCTCAACGCTCCGCAAGCAACGCATTCCGCTGTTTTCGGCACTGGAGCAGACGCTGGCGGGCAATCCCGTTCTTCCCGCTTTTTCATGACCCATCTGAACAGTTACGATTTTTACACGTACCGATGAAGTACCCTTGTCAAGTGGAGGAAGAAAAACGGGACTCCCTGTTTTTGCCATTCATCAAGTACAAACTCCCCTCACCACAGGAGCGCGAGCTGAGTCAAGGCTTGCGAGGCGCGAAGCAGAGTAGAGCAAGCCGTAGGGCTTGGCCTTGACGCCTGGTAAGCCTGCTACACTCATCTGTGCTCTTGATGCTATATTAACCACTAAACCAGCAATTTCCGGTCAAAAATGAACTGGTGCTGTTCTCGCTCGCTGCTGCTCTGGTCGCGGCTGCCTGCTATGGTTTTTCGAGCATCTATATCAAGCGGTATACCAGTGGGACAAGCCCCCTGGCGGTCGCCACATGCAGCCAGTTCGGGGCCAGCCTCTTTCTGTTGCCCCTGACCTTTGTGGCACCACCGCTGCATGTTCCGACCCTTCCCGTTCGCGCGGAAAATTGCCTGTGAGAGCCACTTCCAGATTCTCTTGTACAAAGCGCTGCTTCATGCGGATCACGGTGCGGCGACTGATGGAAAGCGCCTCGGCAATCTGCCCATTGGTGGAACTGGGTTCACCCTGGCGCTGATCGCTCATCAGCAACACACGCGCCACTAAGTAGTGTTTGGCTGGAGTACTACTCAGATGTATCATCGTCTCCAACCATCGACACTGCTCCTCATGCAATCTTACGGGGTAGGTGTAGTGAGAGGTTCTCATGACAGTACTCCTTCTACTGCATCTCCTAGAGGTAAGACTGGAATCACTGCAAAAATAGCTCGGAACGCAATTTGCCAGATTGCTACAGATCGCTCAGAATCCATGCCAGATTTTCAGGCACGAAGAACGAGGAGTACGAGAGCGTTCTTGTTCTGGAAGCCAGTCGCTCTCTGGCCTCCACGGGATTGCTCTGCAGGACACGCGAACCTGGGGTTACCCATCGTGAGAAGGGGCTTCGAGCCTTGCCATCTGGCAGTTAAACTCGTAGAGAGGTGCTGCATCCTCATTGCGTCGTTGTTCATAATCGGCCAGCGCCTCTTGCAGAGAACATGTATTGGAGATCCCGTTCTCGACTGCGTCGGCAAGCAGTTGAGCATCCCGGAAGGCGTCACTCATCCCATGCGCCAGAATAGGATCTTTGCAATGACCCGCATCTCCAGCCAGTGCCCAGCTTGGCCCATAGGAACGACGGAAAAAGTTGGGAAGATCCCCCGTTCCAACGAAGCGTTCCGCTTGCTCGCCCTCTCGTAGCCGTGTGGCAAGATGTGGAGTATACTGCTCAAGCGTCTCCAGAAAGTGACCTTTGATATCGCGCCGAACTTCATCGAACTGAACGCTCGGCCATTGCACAGCAACCACTACTTTCTTATCATTAGTGGGAAAGGTAATGATGGCGCGCTGATCGCGCTGATAGATTTCTTGCCCTTCCAGTGAAACACCGCTCCAGTAGCTATAATAGCCACAGGTGAAGGTGGGTGCAACCGAGTAAGTGGGAGCCTGGACGAGGCGTGCCACCACCGAACGCTTCCCATCGGCCCCTATTACGAGCGTCGCCTTCTCGCTGATCTCTTTGCCGCCAACCTGGAAACCGCGTATTCCGGTTACCTGTTCTTCCTCCCAGAGCAATTCTTGCACATGGAAACCTTCCCGCAGATCAACTCCCGCCTCGACAGCCGCGTTGACAAGGATCTGATCAAGTATGATCCGTCGTGGAGCATAGCAAGCGGCAACTCCATCTGTAGGCTCGACTGCTTCAGTGAACGAGGTAGGACCAACATCAATGGTTCTGCTCCTGATCTCCGGGCACCCGGTCGCAACGATGCGCTCTAAAATTCCCCAGCGCTTGAGATGAGCTGCTCCCCATGCTTGGAGGAAATGACTGGACATGGTATCGCTGGGGAAGGTCGCTTTATCGACGAGCAGCACCCGGTAGCCTTTGCGTGCCAACAACATGGCGGTTGGTGCCCCGGCACAGCGAGCGCCGACAACAATCACATCGTACATGGAAGAGGACCTCTCCTTTTCGAGAATACGCTTCTATTCATGACAGTCCAAAAAAATCAGAGAAAAACTGCAAAAGATGTGTATGTAGAAGGAAACGTTGTCCACAGAAAAACACCATCGTCAACAGAGCGAACCCTTTGCACAAAGGCTTGACTGCTTCGAGCATATCAGGCCGTGTACAAGTTATTTGGAATACTGATACTCGCTCGTATGGCCGCAGAAACCTTCCCTCCGTTATGTGTTTCTCTCAGCTTGTCTTTGGCTAGTCTACCACCACTATCCTGACATCTTCTGTCAGGATGCATTCATCTTCTGTGACAGCTTGAGGTAGTTGAAGCCGTCACTGCTTCAACTATGTAAGATTGTCACACAACTGGTCAGGAGACTGAGTATCAGGTTGTTGCACGGGATAGAGGCGTTTGAGTTTGATGGACACACCCGCCATACAGAAATGCCAAACCTTGACACCTCCATGGCCCTCTGGTAGTATGTACATTGAATGATGAGTCGATCAAAAAACGACGGAGAGAGAAACATGCCACGCCCATCGACCGAGAATCAGCGCATCCGCGACGAGCGCCAGAAACATATTTTGCGCGCTGCTGCACGTGTATTTGCCCGCAAGGGACTGATGGCGGCCACCATCTCGGATATCGCGGCGGCGGCACAGGTGAGCCATGGGCTTACCTATCACTACTTTACAAGTAAGGAAGAGATCTTTAAACAACTGGTCACGCGCGCAATGCACGGCAGCGAACGGCTCCTGCGCGAAGCTCACGCCCGCGAAGGGACGGTCACCGAACGGCTCCGTTGGCTCCTCACTGAAATGATCGAGGGTGCCAAAGAGTCCGCTGATGACCTGCTCATCGTGCAACAGGCTGTGATCAGTGAAGCGGTACCGCCTGATATTCGTGAACTCGTCCTTCATGGGTCACAAATCCCGCTTGAACTGTTGAGCAACCTTTTGCATGAAGGCCAGCTCCACGGCGAGATTGTCGCTGGCAACCCAGACCAACTGGCCTTGCTGTGTTTCGCCTGTATCCAGGGCATCTGCTCAAATACAACGCTCTCCCTCAATCAGTACAGTATCGAGCCAGAGACGTTGCTTCATCTGTTCCTGAACCATTAATTTTTTTGACTCTGTTTTTGATTGACTAGTCAGTTGAAAAAGGAGGAGAGAGATGACCACCCCCCATCGCGAAAAAGATATCGAGCGCTTCGATCACTGGGCCAGCACCTACGAACATTCCTGGCTGCAACGAGCCTTGCTTGATCGAGTACATCAAGCCATACTTGCTCTAGCAGCAGGGATTGTCCACCAGCCTGGGAACATCCTTGACGTCGGTTGTGGAACGGGAAAACTGCTGCGCCTCGCTGCTTCCTCTTGGCCGCAGGCACAATTGATCGGCTCAGACCCAGCCTCTGGTATGATCGAGATGGCACAACGCCTCACTCCCAACGCCACATTCTTTCCTTGCGCAGCGGAAGCATTGCCGCTCCAGGATGCCTCGGTTGACTTGGCGCTGAGTACCATGTCTTTCCACCATTGGCAGGATCAGGCAACAGGTCTCCGCGAGATCGCACGTGTGCTGCGTCCTGGAGGATACTTTCTCCTGGTGGATGGCTCCTTCCCAGGCTGGGTGGTGCGAGTGGCTCATATGCGGCGCTTTCATAGCCGCGCCGGGCTGCGCACACTCTTCACCCAAGCAGGCTTCCATGTCCAGACGCAGCAGGCAGTCATATGGCGCAATGTGCTTGTCACTGTTGGGCAGAAATAAAGCAGCAGAGAGCAAGAGTACAGACATGAGTATCTTTCACTACACGTATCCGGTCAGATTGAGTGAAGAGCAGCGAAGGTTTCTGGAAACGATGGTGCAGACCAGCAGAACACCAACCAAGCACTATCTCGTTGCACGCGCCCTCTTGATGAGCGATCAGAGTCAAGGTGAACCCAGTCACACCAGCCCAAAGAGGTGGTACATGAGGATCGTCACGCTGACGGCCAGGACTGTTCCAGCCAGTGCCTGGAACCATGTATGCGCATGCAGCCGCCAGCGTGCCCAGCCAACAAGCACTACCAGCGGTGACAGGAACAAACAGAGCGGTCCCCAGAGCAGGCAGCAGACCGTCACCGCGCCTGCTATCCCGACCAGATGCAGGCTAATTTTCCAGTACTGGGTGATGACCGCAGCAACGGCGACGGCGGCCAGTGTAGCCGTCACCGTTGCGAGAAGGCGTGACGATGTATGCACGAACAGCAGCAAGACGAAAGCAAGCACCATACACGCCAGGCCAAAGAGCAGGGGAACCCGGCGTTGCTCGCGTTTGCTGACATGGTGATCGCTATAACGTCCTCGACGTACTCCCTGCCAGATAAAGAGGAGCGGAGCGAGAGAAATACCGAGCACAGCAATACTCCACCAGAGGAGCGCGTGGAGAACATCCGGTGCCGTTGCGAGAGCGACAAGAAGAAAGGTGGGCAGGGCAACGAGGAGCGGGTTCGTCACTTCAGAAATGACCTTTGCTCCCCATTTTCCTGGCCCGACAGAGAGGGTGGTGTGTTCCGATTAAAGGCTGGATGGTTTGAGCACCGTGAGTTGGAAAGCGCCTCCGTGGTCGTGGGCATGTTGGACGGCTTGATTGACTTGTTCAAGCGAAAATGTAGAGACGGAGAATGGTTCAAGGGTGAGCAGGCCACTGTGAATCAACTCAACGAGCAGCGAGGGCGCATGCCTTGGACACATCCATTGGCCGCGAATTACCAGGTTGTTGCGCATCACGTAGTTATAAGGGATATCCAGATTGGCTTGCACGCCCCCCATCAAGACAGCTGTTCCTCCAGGGCGCACAGCCATAATGCCACGGCGGGTTGGTGCGGAATCATGGATGGGTCCCAGGATATCCAGCAGGCAATCGATAGGACCTTCAGCCGCTTCCATAAAGCGTTTGCGGTTCATCGCTTCATCTTCAGATAAAGAATAGGCCGAATACGTGATGGAAGAACTTTCAGTACCTTCTCTCAAGCGATTACTACCAGTCGTTTCATCTGCAGAAAGTAGCACAGGACGGACGCGCGAACCGAATTGGCGTACGAGTGTGTTAAGAGCTTGCTCATTGCGCCCAGGTGCAACGACACGAGCCGCGCCCATAGCCACAGCGATAGCTACTGCAGCACTGCCAAAGTGACCGGTGGCGCCATTCACCATAACAACCTGTCCAGGCTGGAGGCCCGCAGCTAAGAATCCACTGTAAGGAACCAGCAGTGTATTCATCCAGGTAAGCTTAGCGGGATCAATGGAACGCACATGGTCGAGAGAAAAAGCATTCTCAAGGGGCAAAAGCATTTTTTCGGCAAAAGAACCATTCCTGAAGTGTGCCTGGAGTTTCTGTGGCCCCTCGCCAGAAGCGACCCACCCCTGCAACATAATATCCGGGGAAAGCGCATCATCGCGTGACCGCACGGTGGGATCGCAGAAAACGAGCTGGCCGGGTTTGAGTCGAGTAGCGTCGGGACCGATTTTTTCTACGAGACCAACAGCGCCACAACCGGGAGCGAGTGGCAGCAATAAGGGATAGTGCCTTTGTCCGGTAAAGACTTCCTGTGCATAGGCCAGGACTGGAGCAGCCAGTACGCGAACAAGGACTTCGCCTGCACCCGGCACCGGTTCAGGAATATCTTCAATGGTAAGAGGTTGACCGATGGTTTTGAGAATTGCGGCTTTCATATAACATGTCCTTTCTGGATTTGCAAACTTGACATTGCTGCCCTTATGCGGGCATGCTAATTCTGGTAGTAGCATGCCACAGGTCCTGAGGCGCTACCAGAGCGTACTGATACTGGTATTGTTACCACCAGGGAAGGGAGCGCAAGATGACAAAGAACAACGAGCAACGTGGAGAACTGGCAACCTTCTTACGCACGCGCAGGGCCAGGCTGTCACCAACAGACGTGGGATTGCCACGCACGGCACGCCGCAAGACGGTGGGATTGAGACGAGAAGAAGTAGCACAACTTGCCGGTGTCGGGGTCACCTGGTATACCTGGCTGGAACAGGGGAGAGAGATCAACGTCTCCGTCCAGGTCCTCGATAGTCTGGCACAAACCTTACGGCTTTCTGCGGAGGAGAAAGCACATCTGTTTCTTCTGGCAGGTCAAGTACCACTTCAGCATCCTGCACCTCAGCAGGAACAGGTCAGTCCTTTCTTGCAGAAGTTGCTTGAGCACCAGAGAAGTAGCCCAGCCTATATTATGGGCCGGAGATGGGATGTGCTGGCCTGGAATCGTGCGGCGTGCCAGGTTATCACAAACTTTGCAGCACTGCCAGTAGAGGAGCGCAATATCATGCGTTTCATCTTCACCTATGAGGAATCTCGCCATCGTTTCGTGGATTGGGAAGCAATGGCGCAACGGATTCTGGCACAGTTCCGCGCGAGTAGCAGCCACTATCGCGATGATGAACAGTTGGGTGCACTGATTACAGATCTGCAGCATTGCAGTCCAGAATTTGCGTGCTGGTGGCCGCGTCATGAGGTGCAAGGGAGACAAGCTGGACAGAAGAAACTTCTTCATCCTCAAGCAGGTTTGCTTGAACTCGACCATAGTACTTTTCAGATCGATGGCTCTCCAGGGTTGAAAATGGTGATCTATCTTCCAGCAAATGAGGAAACTGCCAAGAAACTCGAACAGCTCTATAAAGACACCAGTATGGTCGGCGAAAGGATTGCTCCTTCCGCCGCCAATCCAGAACCGGGCATGATCGTTTCCCATCACCCGGCTCCTCAGTGTATGGTCACTTGTGATGGATACCAGCCGCTTTCTGTTTGGCAATGATCGCCAAATCTTCAGCGGTTTTTTCATCGTGGCAATGACGGTGATAGACCCATTTGTTGCCCCTATTGTCCTTTCCTCCAAGAACGGTGGGGACAATGTGATCGACTTCGAGCAGATCACCATCGCGAAAGTAGAGTCCACATCGTGGGCATTGCCCCTTTTGTATTTGGAGGAGCTTTGCCTTTTCGTTGTTCACGAGTGGATGCTGTTTGAGCCGTTTGACCCAGTAAAGCAGGTTGCCGTCATATGGGCTTGAGGTTCCTTTTACCAAGACATAGTTTTGATGGTGGGTGTCCACATGGCTCACCACATACATTGGTTTGCGGTTTCCTTCCTCATCCCTGAAGTACGTTCCGAAGCGGTTTCGTTCTTCAACTCTGATGAAGTACTTTTCTCTGACCCATTGCTTGCTTTTCTTCGGGTGTCGTGTGTTTCCCCATCGCTTGAGTTGAAGAAAGGTGATATGATCGCAGGTATTGAATGCCTCCGTGCATATCACCCAATGGTGGTAGAGACACCACCCTCGAATGATGGGATTGAGGTCACGGATGACTCGCTCTTGTGGAGCGTTTCTTTGTTTCCTCAACACTTGCCCAATCTGTTGCGTATGGCGTTTGATGGATTCCTTACTGGGTTTGATGACCGTTTTGAAGCCCAATGGCTTTCCATGAGTACTTTTTCCAGTGTGGGTTTTGCCCACCGCAAATTGTCTGATGGTGTAGCCAAGAAAATCAAAGCCTACACTTCCTTCGTGAGGAGTAAGTGTATGGGTGATTTTCGTTTTCTTTGGGCTTAACCAGAGTCCCATACCTTTGAGCCATTCAGTCACGAGCGTTGCTGCTTTTTGTAGCTCCTCTTTGATGGGATGAAGCACCACAAAATCATCAGCATATCGTATCATGATGGGTTTACCACCTTGATACTTTGCCTCTCTGGTTGCCGTCTCCATTCCATGTAAAGCTACATTCATGAGTAAGGGCGATATGACGCCACCCTGCGGCGTTCCGCTCTCGGTTGGACTGAAATCCAATCCTTCCATGACTCCTGCCTCGAGCCATCCTTTGATCAGATGATTCAGTTGAGGAAATGCATGGAGTTTCTCTAGTAACGCGTCGTGGGAGATGTTGTCGAAACAGCCCTTTATGTCGGCATCAAGGACAAATTTCGGTTTGCCTTTGATAGCCAGGAAGATTGCTCCGATGGCATCATGGCATGATCGCCCTGGTCGGAAGCCGTAACTATTCGATTCAAACACTGCTTCCCAGGCTGGCTCCAATGCCAGCTTGACCAGTGCTTGTTTCGAGCGCTCCATCATGACGGGAATGCCTAATGGCCTCCGCTCGTTTGGTTTGCCTGGCTTAGGTATCCAGACGCGCCGCACAGGTAATGGTCTTTTGTTGTGTTTCCAGTGCTTGGGGTGGATTTGTTGGGCCAGGGCGAAGCGTTCTTGAGGAGGGACCGATTTGACTCCATCCACTCCTGCCGTTTTCTTGCCCTGGTTGTCCTGTGTCACCCGTCGTACTGCCAACAATCGGGCAGCTTCCGATTTCATCAAGAGCTTTTGCAGTTTTTCTACTTTTCGCGTATTCCCACTCTGTTTGGCTCGATAGGTAGGGTAGGCCGCTGGCGAGGTATTGTTAACCAATCCTTTTCCCTCGGCCTCCCTCAGAACCGGACTTGATACTTTTGCATCATCCGGCTCGCCAGTGATTTATGTCCTGATATTCTGTCCGACAGGTCTTCCGGCATGGATAGCCCTGTGACAGTCTTGGCAGACGACAAGCGTCTTTCTATGCCTCGCTGCCATACGCTTTGCCCAGGTTGGCTTTTCGGCTTTTCCTTTCATGTTCAGGTCGGCGAGCTTGCGAATGTGATGAACTTCGATGTTCTCTCTTGATCCGCAAAGTTCGCATTTCTCCGCAAGAAGTCGTTTCAGTACTTCATTGCGTTGATTTCTAAACACCAGGAAGGGCTGATCGATGAGAATGGCTGCGTTTTGCCATCGCAATGGTATCCCACCAAAGCGCGCTACAAGCGGCTTTTTCCCTTCTCGCGGAACAATGACTTCTAGGCATTTCATGGTTCCATGTGGAGTTTTCGTCGTGGTTTGGTATTTCCTCACCACGTCGATCACTTTCTCTTTGTGCTTGCTCGCCAATGTTTTGAGCAGCGATTCCTTCATGATCCAGTGAAGTTTCCAGAATTGGGGAATGTTCTGGGCCAGCAGGTAGTACTGCACAATTCCGCGATATTCCAACTGGTATCGGCTCATGATTGTGAAATCATCATCATTTCTGAGCTCGGGACGATGAGTAGGCTTCCCGTGTTTCATGTAGATGCTGCATTTCTTCTCGATGACCGTTGTGGGAGCGCGTAACACAATACGTCCGTTCACCGAGCGGTGTCCGAGTCGATCATGTTTGGTATTTTCATGCTGCGTTGCAATCTCATACCCAAGAAAACGCGCTACCTCTGTATGTGCATGGGTAATGAGGGTCTTTTCCTGGGACAGTTCCAATTTGAGATGATCGCGTAGGAACTCTCCGAGTTGGCGCTTGATGTCTTCTGCTTCTTCCCTTGGTCCAGCAAATCCAAGCAATGTGTCATCCGCATATCGCACATAGCGGAGTCGCCTGTAATCGGGGTCGTAGGGATCACGACGTGGCAGTTTTTGCATCTGTTTGAACAGTGTTTTCGCCTGCTGTTTGTTTCCCTTTTTCCTTACCCGATACGAGCGCGTTTGGAGCGCGTCGTAGGAAGGATTGGTTTTCCTCATGTCCCCTTTGGTGTAAGCTGGAATGAGGGCTTGCTCGACATATTTGTCCAATTTGTCCAAATAGATATTGCTGAGTATTGGTGACACCACGCCGCCTTGTGGGCTTCCGCTCAGGGTTTCGTGATAGCGCCAATCCTCTAAATATCCAGCTTGGAGCAAATTCCGTATGAGTCGGAGAAACCGGTTGTCGTGCATCTTTTCTCGCAGAATTGCCAACATGACCTCGTGGTCGAGCTGGTCAAAACATTGAGCTATGTCTCCCTCCACCAGCCATTTCGTGCCTGTCCACGTGTTCTTGACTTCGCTGAGTGCCGTATGGCATCCGCGTTGTGGTCGAAACCCATGGGAACATGGACTGAACTGTGGCTCGTAGTATGCCTCAAGAATTTGCCGAATGGCTTCCTGAAGCAATTTGTCCGTCCATGAAGGGATACCGAGCGGCCTTAATTTCCCGTTCTTCTTGGCGATGTAGGTTCGCCGGACTGGAGTCCATCGATAGCGTTCGTGGCGAAGATCGTCGATGAGATGCTTGATTTTCTCCAGTTTCATTCCGTCTACGGTTTCTCCGTTGCTTCCTGGTGTCATGGCGCCGTCGTTGGCATACAGGCGGGCGTAGGCGCGCAGGTAAAGCGTTGGATTGTACAAGAGTCGATACACGTCCTCTAAAGGAAGTCCGCGCTTGCCTCGTTCATGGATGATATTCAGGACTGTTTCAGCATCCCGCATCTCGCTTGCTTCCCTTTCTGAATATCAAATCACCTGTGACCCTTCGCCCTGTGCGTGACTTTCTCACGCGCCCTGATGGAGCGTGACTTCCACGACTACTATGGTCACTCCGTCACCGTGAAGCTCTCGCTTTGTAGGTGATCCCATGGTACGTCACTGAGATACGTGGTAGTGCAACGTAGGTGGCCTGTTCGTTTCCTTCAATGACATCATTTGCCATCGTTCTCTGCTCTCAAGGGTGCAACACACACGCATCTAATGTATTGCAGAGCGAGATACCGTTCTTAGACGCTCTAGCGGCAGAGTCAAAAGCTCTCTGGAAACTGGGCTTTAAGCAGTTTAGCCTTCACCATATTGCACAGGTCTTGCAGTACCACAACCGCAGCGTCTCGGTTGCCCACCGCTTTACGAGTATGCTATTTTCCCCTCGGCCTTTCGGTTTCAGGTAAGCTCGTTGACCTTCGGCACATCCCTTGAGGTGCCACCTGGCTATGCCAAGGATATCTCAGTGCGCCTCATGGCGCACATGCGCTTTTGAATGCGGAAACAATACTGTTCTAGCTTACGCCAGGGGATCTTGCTCCAAGCCACGCTCATCTCATCAGTTTCCTGAGTTGATGACGTTTTCCTCTCTCTCATTCTACTCATCTCTCTATCCTCCATACAGCAGGGTCTACGTCAGCCTATCCTCCCCATTACAGAGAGGCATTCGCTTCTTAGACCATCTCTCCCTGTGTGACATTGGTTGGAACCTACTTGACGTATCGACCATCGTCAAGAGTACAACACAGGGTTACTCCGTTCAGATCTGTTGTTGTCCGCTGTTGTAGGTGGGTACTATCCACCGTGTGCCGTTCATCATGGGGTAGGACGATGACGAAATCGTCCTACGACGTTCCATGGGGTTCATGGAGAAGGCACAAGTACCATTTTGGTCAAGCCTGTCATTCCGCGTAGGCTTGTTCATCATGACGATGGGTCAGTCATACCTTCAATTCACTCCCTGGTGAGAGAGCATTTCACCATGACAGCACGTTACAGGCTTCTACTGCCTCGGACTTGCAGCTTTCTCGCCTCACATCCCGCTTCGTGGATTGATGTCCAGTCGCTACCACGGGGATGTCACTTTCTGGTGCCCATACACCAGGTGAGGCTTTGCACCTCACACCAACAGATCAGTTGTGTTGCAGTTCATCTGCAACCAGTCCATCCTCATGCATTCGCATGTTTCGGACTAACAGGATCGCACTCGTCATATGATGCTTGAAAGGGGTGCGCAGTCGAATTGGGCAAAAAAGCCCTGAGACTTGAAAATGGCAAAGAATCTGGGTACGATTGATGCATCTTCGGCCATTCGCTGGGAGGAGATTGTCGTTGTCTGGTACAGAGTGAGAACAAGTAGGCACAGGCAGTATAGAGGTGCTCACCCTTACATTCTCCAGCGGGGAGACGGCAGCCGATTTCAGCTCGGTAGCATCTCGACAAATCAAGAGCTGAAACACAGGATTGAGCAGGAGACAGCACGCCTACTCTTTCCAGAAGCACTGGTCACTTACCAACAAGGGCATCAGCTTTCCTTTGGCCCATTCACTCTCGACCAGTCAGGCCTCACTCGCAAAAGAAAATCGCTGCCCTGGAACGAGGTTGCAATGTTCCAGTTCGCCAATGGTTCTCTCTTGATCAAAAAGCAGGGTCGCTTCTTCGCCTGGGCCGACGTTAGTTATGAGGCTATTCCCAATCTGCACATCTTTCAGCGGCTTTCTGCCATGATCCTGGGCAGATCATCTGAGGAAAGTGACATCTCCTGATGAGCAATGAGCTGGAGAAAAATACTGTACCTCGAAGTAATTCCTGGCCAAATTGGTCACCCAGATAATGTTCGCCTATGTACTTCAAGTTAGGTCTAGCCTTGATCGCCATTATTGTGCTTCCATTGTTCAGAGACCCATATCCTGGCCACGAGTTCTTTGTGCTCCTTTATTGCCTGATCCTGGGAAACCCTCTTCGGAAACTGCGAACCGGAGGTTAGTATATATGTCATTTTGGCCAGCATTCTGTCGCTCTCTGCACTGTTGCAAAAGCGAGCGTCGGCCGGAACCGCTGCATCTGGCGATTGTGACCTCTCATCGAGTATCAGGTGCTCATCTCTTTGTTTCTCGTTCCTCAATAGCTTGCATGAGAACATGCATGGTTGACTGAAGCATTGCGCTGTCAAAAGCGAAGGTTGCCCCAACTGCTGCAAACAACTCTGGAACGATTTTTGTGGCTCCGAGCGCAAGCGCAGAGCGATACTGCTGCATGGCTGCGTGTGGATCTCGTCGATAGTTGCTCCAGACTTGCAGTGCCCCAAGTGCTGCGATGGCGTACTCGATAAAGTAGAAAGGAAAGCAGTAGATATGCTCAACCTGCTGCCATTCTGCTCGGAGGGCATCATCCAAGCCGCTCCAATCGATCCAGGGAAGATAGCGCTTTGATACCTCGGTCCATATCTGATCACATACCCGTGGGTCCATTGCCTGGGAGGGATGGTCGTACACCCAGTGTTGAAATGCATCAATCCGGGCACTATTTGGGAGCCAGTGCATCGCGGTTCTTTCCAGTCGCCGCACACAGAGATGGTCTTCCTCCCTCTGACTGCACAGCCCTGCCTCGTGCAGATGCATAAGTCCTATGAATTCCATACTGGTTGATGCCACCTCCATAAATTCGAGCGGAAGAAAGCCCTCCTTGCGTTGATGAAGATAAGGAAGTTGACGCATCTCGAACTCGTGAAAGGCATGCCCTGCCTCGTGCAAGAGCACAAAGACATCGCGAACCGATCCCCCCAGATTCGCAAAGAGGAACGCTCGTCGGCTGGCTTGGGCCTCGCGTTTGCCCGCACTCTGTGCCCATTGCTTGAGCCTGGCGAGCCGTTGCTCCAAGCGGGTTCGTCGTTTCGCCACCTCCGAATTTTCCACCGCCACTTTGGCAAACCTGTAGTTGGTGTCCAATCCAGAGGCAAAAGATAATCTTTGATGACATTTTCCTGAGCAGGCCAGCGATGAATGTAAGTCTGGGCAAGCTCGATGGCATCGATGTCCTTAGTCTTTTCTGTGGTCACAAGTGACATCGCCTTCGCTTCTCTCGTTTCCATCATTCCTGTCTTTCCTGTTGCAGGAGCCGACAATAGGCCTGATCTGTTTGTTCCTCGACGAGAGTCAGTTCAGGCTCATGAGTATGAACGGGCCTTCGCGTTGTTTTCCGGTCCGTTCATACTCATGGGCCAATTCTGACAGAACCCCAGGACAAGCCTCTCCCTGAGTTCTGACAGACCCATTTATTCGACAGACACGCGTGGGACTGATCTGCTCATCAGGCGAATCGCCAGCAGAGCGATCCAAATGCCGCCGCCAATGATGCCAATCCGTTCAATGAGTCCTGTTGGTCCCCCGTCTAACAATTTGGCGGTGAGGACGAAGGCGACATCAGAGGCGGCGACCAGCAGACCAGTGGCAACCGAATACCAGGACCAGCCGCGCCTCTCGAGCGCCGCATCGCGCCGTGCCAGCACGAAGCAAGCCGCAATCAGCGAAGTGAACTGAAGCTGACCAAAGAGGATATGAATGGCTCCGTGAATGGTTAGCGCGCTCGACGCTCCTGGTGGGTAACCTAGCGCCGGGTCGGGAAGGATAGGCCCGGTGACGATGAAGGTGAGGCCATAGATGCCGAGCAGTATGGGTCCCCAGGTGGAACCACGTCCGGTGCGCAGGAGCAGCCTCATCCCGATGGCAAAAGCGAGCAGGAGCGCTCCGGTGACGATGTAGTTGGTGATTTGTATCCACCCACCATCCCCCAGTTCGAGGTTGCTGTCAGGGACTATCCAGGCGTTGTAGCCAGGGCGTATGGCCCCAAGGATGAGAATGACAACACTGTTGAGCAGCGGAGCAATGACACCGCAAGCCAGCAGCAGTCTCATCGCCGCTGACTGCTCTCCAGCGCTTTGTGCTGAGGTTTCCATGTGTTTTTCTCCTTTGACGTAAGATGAGGGAATCATGATCGTGTGTTCCTTTCATGATTGCTTTGGTGAACAGGCTCCTCCTGTGAAAGTCGTGATCAGGGGAAAGCCAGGCCGACTTCCGAAAGAGGTGGGCACAAGACGTAACCACACGTTGGTTCCATACGCGTCCACGCTGCGTGTGAGAAAGCTCAACATGCGTCAAGCATTTCCGAAAATGCAGGCAGCAGCAAAGACCAGCACTCCTCCACCAACCACTTGCAGTGCCGAAGAGTCATGGAAGAAATCGGCGTCAATCATCTGCTATCTTCGTACCGATGGTGATACGCACAAAGCGCGCAACAGGACCTGGCTGCGCCTGTACATCCAGACCCGCCTGTTCAAAAAGCGCACGCATCTGTGCTGCACTGTGAACACGTGGAAGCAGCCATGCAAGCCAGGTGGGTAAGGTGAAATCAGCGAGCAGAAAGGAGCCACCAGGTCGCAACACTCGGGCGACCTCACGCACACCGGCAGCCTGATCCCGCCAGTGATGAAAAGAGATGGTCGAGAGCGCTAGATCGACCGAGGCATCCGAGAGGGGCAATGCCTCACCGGAGCCCATGGAGAAGTGAGCCTCTGGTGTGAGCTGGCGTGCGACTTCCAGCATTTTGTGCGCTGGATCAACCCCAGAAAGGTGCGCCTCCGGCCAATAGCCATGCACTTTCCGCAAGAGTCTCCCGCTCCCACAGCCGATATCCAGCACACTCACCGGTTTGAAGCGGCTGGCGGCTTGATGTAATACGGCAGAGTGAACCGGATCAAACAGGCGTCGCTGCATCCAGGAACGTTCGTACGTCGATCCCCAGCGCTCGAAGAGTTCAACATCAAGTGTGTGGTGTTTGCTTTTCATTTTCTATTTTCCTTCTTTCGCCTTCTCTGTTCCAGTTTTCAGAATGGCATGTTTTCTACCGAATATGGTATTCTGAGGAGAGAATACAAGGGAGGGTTCTCCCTGGCAAGCACACGCCAGGGAAACCGTTCTCTACCGAACAACTGGCTCTGATTGTTCGTCAAAGAAGGAGGGGCAGGAGTGAAACAACAGAAAGCCGATCGTCGTTCCCAACGTACCTATCGCCTGGTGAGTTCTGCCTTTGCTGAACTCATGGTAGAAAAACCCTACGATGAGATTCTGGTGCAGGATATTTTGGATCGGGCGGACATTGGTCGTACCACCTTCTATGCCCATTATTTCGATAAAGAGGATGTCCTCAACAGTATTGTAGAGCAGGAGCTGGAGCGGCTCACTCGCCAGATCACCCATGCAGCAGCAAGGCAACGGGTCGTGCCGAGTCTAGAGCTGTTTGAGCATGTGTACCACTCTCAGAATCAGCCGTTTCTGGCCCTGATGCGAAGTCGTGCGGGCGAACCCTTGTGGGAAGCCTTGCACACGGCCCTCTGCCAAGCGATTGAACCGGCGCTCTGCACCCTCTGTGCAAAAAAACGATCTCCGTCGATCCCTCTGCCAGTAGTCTCACAGTACCTGGCCGGGGCCTTGCTCACCTTGCTCAAATGGTGGATTGCTGCTGATATGCCCTACCCACCAGAACAGATAGAAAGCATCTTCCAACAACTGGCGCTACCCGGCGTGTGGGCCATGCTCAAGGAAAAGTGAGCAGAAATCGGCGAGGGTAGTGTTGCAAAAAAATTAAAACTCAGCAAGTCGAAATACATATGAGCATATTTCACAAGGAAAAGATCCAGAAAACTCACCTTTTCTCTGCGGCAATGATTCTGCTGCCGTAATTACTTGCTCCACGTTCTCATCTCAAAATTTTTTGCAACACTACCTTTCCCAATGCCCAAGCCGTGGCGGAAGCAGGTGTTGAACCCCTCATCCAGGTGTTGCAGGCACAGAAGCCCGCGCGGTATGGTCGCCCGACTGCCCAAAAACTGGTGGCTCTTGCGAAGCAGAGTGTGAGCAGCGGGCGGACGGTCGGTCAGTCTGCGGATTCTCTGCGACCAACTGGACCATACCCAGGCGAATCTGGCCCGCTTAGAAGCCGCGATTGAGCAACTCCTGACCAACGATTATGGTCAGCGTGGGGAAGGGCCTTTCCTTTCTCTGTTATGCGCTCTCTTTACTTTTTGCGTTCCAGCAGAACAACGGGGACCTGGCGTGTGATCGTCGCGGCAAGTTCAGCGAGAGCCGGTATCTTCTGTACCTGGATACGCCCGAGTCGCTCCCCCTCCTCGCTATCGACGACGATGGCTCTGGCCTCGAACTTCTCAGTGCCAAGCTCGACAGTCACATCGGGGTGTGCGACCAGATTGTGATACCAGGCGGGATTGGTTGGCGCGCCCCTGTTTCCGGCGAACACGTAGATGCGACCGCCTTCGGACAAGTATACCAGTGGGCGGGTACGAGGTTCGCCACTTTTTGCCCCCGTCGTCGTCAGCAGCAGTAAGGGAGCGTTAGTGAATTGACCACCAACGTTGCCCCCGCTGGCACGGAACTTTTCGATGATCTGGCGATCCCAGTCATTCAAGTCATGTATCTCAGTCATGCGCATCCTCCTTGCGATAGCATTGTATACGTATCCTGGGCCTCCCTTATGAGAGGTGAATATACCAGTCTTTTGACTCGTGTTTTCGGCATCGGCCCGCTACAGGGTCAGATCCGCTCAGGGACAGGCTGGAGCGGGTAGCGAGTCCCAGTGAGTTGCTCGGAAACAGCCCAGAGGCGATGTGCCAGATTGGCGTCCTGCGCGGTGGCAGAGCGTCCGATGAGCTGCGGAGCGCCGCGCATGTGTGCGAAATGGCGGGGCCCGGCGAAGCTGTTGCCAGGGATGTCGGCGACAGCGGCATACAGGGTAGGCAGTGCGCCCATATCGGCGTTCTGCGCCAGCAACTGGATCATGATCGCGGTCAGACCGGACGGGCGGCGGCCAGCATGGTTGTAGATGTTCGTTGCGACGAAGCCGGGATGCGCCGCGATCGCCAGTACTCCCGACCCTGCGGCGTTCAGCCGACGCTGCAGCTCCGCAGTGAACAGCAGGTTCGCCAGTTTCGATTGCGCGTAAGCGCCAAATGATCGGTAAGGTTTGCGCTCCCAGTTGAGGTCGTCAAAGTCGATGCGACCAGACCGCTCAGCCTGCGAGGCAACGGTCACGACCCGTCCGGTGATGTGCTCAAGGAGCAGGTTCGTCAGGGCGAAGTGACCGAGATGGTTGGTGCCGAACTGCATCTCGAATCCATCGGCGGTGTGGGAAAGCTCCGGTCCCCCCACGCCCGCGTTGTTGATTAGCAAGTCGATCCCGCCATCCCAACCGGCGGCGAACGCCCGCACGGAGTCCAGGCTGGCGAGGTCGAGTTCGCGGACCTCGGTCACGCCAGTTGTGATAGCCGCAGCCGCCTTGCCTTTTTCGATATTGCGCACCGCAAACACGACGCGTGCTCCGGCCTCTGCCAGCGCACGTGCCGTAGCCAGCCCGATGCCGCTGCTGGCGCCGGTCACGATCACCGTTTTGCCGGTCATGTCAGGAATGTCAGCGACACTGAAAGTACTCATAAGAAAATTCCTCCAGTAGATGTAGAGTAGGGAGTTCGATGGTATGATCACCTCATGTTTTGTCTACCATAACAAGTTGTTATGGTAGACAAAACATGAGGTGATCACACCCAACCAGCCTGGACATCATCTCTCATGATGGAAGTAGTGCCCTTCTTCGAGGTCCTGGATCAGCGTGGGGTGTACTGGCTGCCACCCCAGCAGCTCGCGGGTCAGCGCGCTCGACGTTACGTTGTCCGTTGAGGAGAAGAGTCCGAGCCAGCTGAAGTGCTTGCCCGCATCCTCAGGAGAGATGGAGACCACCGGGACATCGAGATGCCGACCGATCACCTCGGCGATGGTGCGAATCGGCACGCCCTCCTCCGCGACCCCGTGCAGCACTGATCCCGCCGGGGCCTTCTCCAAAGCCAGGCGGAACAGGCGAGCGGCATCAAGCTGGTGTACAGCGGGCCAGCGGTTAGACCCGTCGCCGACGTAGCCGGAGACGCCCTTCTCTCGGGCGATAGAGACCAGGACCTCCGCGAAGCCGCCTCTTCTTTTGTCGTGAACCGACGGAGACAGTCGCACGACCGATGAACGCACGCCGCGCTCAGCCAGCGCGAGCACCGCATTCTCCGACGCGACCCTTGGCCTGGACGCGACCGACCCGGCGTCGGCCACATCCTTCTCTGTCCCGAGATGCCCCTGCGGGAGGAAGAATGCGAGCATCAATGTTCCCGAGGTGATCACGAACGGCTTGCCGGAGCCTTCGAGCGCTGCTCCGATTGTCTGGACGGCGCGTAGATCTGTTCGCGCGGAGCCCTCGTAGTCCGAGAAGTCGTGGACAAACGCGAGGTGGATGACGCCGTCGGACGAGGCCGCCCCGCTGCGCAGGCTGTCAAGATCATCGAGGGAACCGCGATGCACCTCCGCACCTGCAGAGGCGATTTTTGCAGCGGCAGCATCGGAACGAGCCAGGCCGAGGACCTGGTGCCCTGACTCGATCAACTCGCGGACGACGGCGGAGCCGATGAATCCTGACGCACCGGTAACGAAAACTTTCATGAGAAATGCCTCCAGTAAATGTAGAGTAGGGGGTTCGATGGTGTAGCCACCCCCATGTTCTGATCTTTCATGGCGACAAGTTGATGCCTTCGCAACAACTTGTTACAATAGACAGTGTAGTCTGGACAGTGCCACGGGGCAAGCATCAATGCTTGTCTTTTGTTACATATGCAACACGGAGGGAAAAATGTCGCACGAAGAACAGACAGACTTACGTATCCAGCGCACCCATAAATTCTTGCAAGAAGCGATGATTGAACTGATTACCGAGAAAGGGTTTGATGCCATCACGGTGGGCGACATTGCTGAACGGGCCATGATCAATCGAGCTACGTTCTACCGCCATTATCAGGATAAATACGATCTGGTAGTCAAGATCTTTGAAGAAGCAGCCAATCACCTGGTGGAGGATATGAAACCCTTCCACAAAGACATTGATCCTGGTGAGAAGGAGGAGAATCTAGTAGGGCTCTGGAGCCAGTTATTTGAGCATGTCGCTGAACATGCCAGGCTGTACCGAGCGATGTTGGGGAAAAACGGCAGTCCGTGGTTTGCAGCCAGGATGCGTGAGCACACCATCAAGCTCATGCTTGAGAAGGAGAGACGGTGGAAACACCAGGTGGAACCCAGTCAACCGATTTATCCAGCCACGCCCCCTGAGCTGCCTATCATGCAACTTTCACATGTTCTGGTTGGCACTATCGTCTGGTGGTTGGAGAGCGAAAAGCGCTACACGCCCAGACAAATGGCAACCTGGTTTTACCGCTTTGCGTTTTATGGCTATCTCTCTGCACGCGGGTATGAGGCTCCTACGCCAGGGAAAGAATGAGCCTCATTCTTTTGTTGCAAGAACAGCCATTTCATCCTATACTCACGAGAAGTTTGCGACTCTCGCATGGGATCGGACCTGATCGAGCGCTTTGAACACGGTTGGCAAGATCGCGCGTGGTGTATGTACACCATTCTGACTTCTATCGAAGACTGGGGAGCGGCTTCTCACATGGTGAGTGGTTGTGCTATGCACTCTTCGCGTTGATGGCTCTCTTGTCACCTTCTTTCCCACCAATTTACAAGATAAGGTATAGGAGTAACTTTTGTAGCTATCGTACTCGTCTTATGAGTACGGCGGGCCATGGTAGGATCAATGCCTTTACGGCGGCTCACCTCTGTGATCCAGGTTGCAAGTTAGCTCATCCGCACTTCTCGTGCTCAGCCATTTCAGCGGGATAAGAAGAGGAGCGTGCGTGAGTTTGATGTCCGCGATACAATAAGCAGGGACATTTCATTTGTAAATGATTCTGGTTCGAGCGATCGGTGAGGTAGTATTGCATATCGCCAGGAGCGCTGTGGCACGTCCTTTGATCCCATCCAAACGTGGGAGAGCACGGTCTTCTGACGTTCTAGCCAAAGACGAGGAGGTCTTCCCATCTCATGCCGGTATTTTCTTCTCCTCGTCATGGAAAGAGAGGCCAGCCACATCAAAGGAGGAGCATAACTGAAGCGCGTTTTCTGGCTCTCGCCCACGGGTGTGCTGATGTCTTTTGGCTGCTAACCCCCGAGGGCTCCATGCCGGAAGCAGGCTTCAGCTGGTATACTTTTACCGGGCAAGGCAAGCGTGCGTGTCTTGGATATGGCTGGCTTGATGCCTTGCACCCTCTTGATCAACCGCAGGTCGAAGCAATGCTTCACCAATTGGTCACCACTGGCTCTCTTCGGGAGATCGAGTGTCACCTTCGTCGGAATGATGGGAGCTATCGTCTGCTTCGCCTGCGCGCGATTCCGGTCTACGAGCCTGCTGGCACGCTGCACGAAGTGCTCATCTGCGGCACCGACCTCACCCGGCAGGAATGGCCCGGACGCATGAGTGACGCGTCCCTCCAGTTAGCCTTGGCCGCATCTGGGGTGGGCATGTGGGAGTGGGATTGTCTCACCCATCACCTGCTCTGGACAGATCAAGAGAAAGCCCTCTTTGGCTGGTCAACCGAGGCGCCCGCAACCCATGAGCGCTTCCTGGCGGCACTCCATCCCGATGATCGCGAGCGCGTCGATCGCATGATTGCTCAGGCACTGGCTGAACCGCGGGAATATTTCACTGATTACCGCGTGATCTGGCCAGATGGCAGTGTACATTGGCTCTCCGACCGTGCACGAAGCATCGCGGATGCACAGGGCAATCTGGTACGCCTGGTGGGGGCGACGGTCGATATTACGGAGGTGAAGCAGGCGGAGGAACAGGTTGTCGCGATTCTCGAAAGCATTACGGATGCGTTTTCCTATGTGAACAAGCAGTGGCGCTACACCTATATCAATCGCGGGCTGGAAAAGTTGATCGGAAAAAAGCGGGAAGAGGTGGTGGGTCGGTCCTTTTGGGACATGCTTCCTGAGATTGTTGGGACTCCATTCGAGCGCGTGTACCGCGAAGTCATGGAGACACGGCAGACCAGGCATATTGAAGGTTTTCATCCGAGCTTCCGGCGCTGGTTGAATATCCACGTCTATCCGACTCCGGATGGGATTTCCTTTGATTTGCAAGATATCACGCAGCGCAAACAAGCAGAGGAAGCCTTGCGCGAGAGCGAGGCGCGGTTTCGCGGACTCGTGGACTCCAATCTCATCGGGATCGCGGTCTCTGATCTGGAGGGAACGATTCACGAGGCCAATGACGCCTTTCTCAATCTGGTAGGGTATACCCAGGAAGATCTGGGAGCGGGGCGTATCCAGTGGAGCATGCTGACCCCGCCAGAATATCAGGCGCAATATTGGCAGATCCTGAAGGAACTGTTCACGACGGGGAGGGCCCAGCCCATTGAAAAAGAGTATCAAGCGAAAGATGACAAGCACGTCCCGGTTCTGGTTGGCAGCACCCTCTTCAGGCGGGAAGGGGCGGAACCTCTGGCGATCACGTTCGTCGTCGATCTCACTGCACGCAAAGAGATTGAGCGGCAAAAAGATCTCTTCTTAGGGATGACCAGTCATGAACTGAAAACGCCACTGGCGGCACTGCAAGGTCTACTCCAATTGGTTCAGCGACGGATGAAACGCGTGGTCACGACGGCAGACCATCTGTCTCCAGAGGTGAATGCATTCTTTGAGAACGTGGCGAAGAGCATGGGGGCTTCCATGCGCCTGATAGATGTGCAAACGCGGTTGATCAATGATCTGCTGGATGTTTCGCGCATCACCGCCAACACCTTGCAACTCTCGCTGCGCCGCTGCGATCTGACCAGTATCGTCCATCAAACCGTTGATGACCTGCGAGCGATGGCTCCTGAGCGCGTCCTCTTGCTTGATATCCCAGAACAAACCAAGGTCTCGGTGTTAGCGGATCAGGATCGCATCAGTCAGGTCATTACTAACTATGTCAACAACGCGCTGCGATATTCAAGCCCCGATCAGCCGGTTCAGATTGGCCTGACCCTCCAGGAGGGCCGTGCTTGTGTTTGGGTGCGAGATCACGGACCCGGGCTCTCCGAAGATGCTCGGCAGGACATTTGGAAGCGCTTTCATCAAGTCAAAGGAGTGCCTGTGCTCAGTGGCTCGGGGAAAGGGTTGGGCCTGGGCCTGTATATCTGCCAGACACTCATTGAGCAACACCAGGGAAACGTTGGGGTAGAGAGCACCCCTGGGGAAGGTTCCACGTTCTGGTTTACCCTACCCCTCACCCCTGAGAGCGAAAAATGAGGCCTCATCTCCCTCGGGACAGGCAACCTCTCGAAGATCCTCGTCTCGTTGGCGGCATGAATACAAAGCGCACACTGAACAGAAACAAGAAGATGCTCTTTCTGAAAGGCGCGCACAATTGAAAGCTTTGAAAACGATGGATCTGGTAGCCTAAAAGCATCGGTTGAACGGATTCAACGTGCCATATCGTCTGCTAGATTCTCAGTTCTGACACATCTCGCTATTTTGATGATGAAGCAGAGGTCAGCCGCTGTGAGATTCTGGCGACATGACCCCACTTAGGGATAACCTCGGCTTCGTTGAATGCAGCTTTTCGGAATTCGTCTGCACTTTAAAGATTCTTGAGGAAGTCTTAACTTTGCATCTCCACAAAAACAGTTCTGCCCCGCTTGCCCTCTAGGACTCCATCAGCCTGTGTCGCCTCTGTGATTGATAGGAACGCTGCTTGCATCAAAAGGGGATCGACTTCTTTTTCGAAGCGAGGTTCCAGGTGAAACAGCTGACGTCTTCAATCAGGTTACGCAGGCCCTGGCTGTGCTCTCGTTTGCACCAGATGGTGTGCCTTGTTTTGGCCAGCATTTTGACGCTCAGGCAATCCTTGCAGGGTTCTTTGGGGAAGAGGCCGCGAAACGCTACTGTCAACGTATCACAGTCAGTGGGCAAGCCGGACGCGGGCCAAGGAACGCCAGCGATATGCGCCCTGGTGTTAGAGCGGCTACCTCCTGCTGCAAAGGTGCTGGAACTCGGTTGTGGGGTAGGTTTGCCGGTGAGCGGGAGTGAAGGTTGTTACCTGTAATCCCTATACTCCCGCTCATGTCGTTTCGTGCCACAATCATTGAACAGCAGAGGTATGCCTCTGGCTTTACTTTACAGCGCCCTGGGTAAGACCCGCAATAAACTGGCGCTGGAATACAAGGAACATAAGGATAATGGGTAGCGAAGCCAGCACAGCGCCCGAGAGTAGAATCCCATATTGATAGTCATATGGACCAACAAGGGACGCGATTCCCAGGTTAGCGACAAACATGGATGGATCGGTAGTCACGACGAGTGGCCAGTAGAAGTCATTCCATAAGCCAGTGAATGAGAGGATGCCTAGCACGGCCAGCCCCGGACGAACCAGGGGAAGGACGATGCGCCACCAGATCGCGAACTCAGATGCCCCATCAACGCGGGCAGAATCGAGAATCTCGTTGGGAACGGTTGATGTGTACTGACGCATCAGGAAGATCCCAAATGCTCCAACTGCGCGAGGGATAATCAAAGACTGGTAGGTATTGAACCAGTGAAGTTCGCGGATCACCTCAAATTGAGGAATTTGCAAGACCTGAGGCGGGATGAGAAGTGTTACCAGCATAAGGGTGAAGAGGACATTCTTGAAACGGAAGTCATACTTCGCGAAAGCAAAGCCCGCCAGCGAACTGAGCAGCAGAGAGGTAATTGTGCCGCCAATGGCTACAATTGCCGTGTTTAACATCCAGCGTGCGAAGGGAAATTGCGTAAGCAAGGCCCCCATATTTGCCAGGGTTGGGTTGCGAGGCAAGAGCGTAATTGGCGTACCAAAGATCTCCGTGTTGGGCTTGAAGGCACTAAAGACCATGTAAAGGAAAGGTATAACTGTCAGAAGCAACAGCAAAAGGAGCAGAAGGTTGACCAGCACTGATCCGGTAATAAAAGAATAACGACGTTTACGGGCGGCAGGAGAAAGCTGCATTTTTGTCTTCGGTTCCTGAAGCATTGTATCAATGCTTGCCATGATGAGATCCTCTCTAAAGAACCCTGTGCGTGAGGCACAGGCAAGGTACATAGCGCAAACTACCCGGCTATCACGCTACATCTGAAGAGGCTGCAGTTCCATACCCCCCGAAGAGTTTAATATTCAGTACGGAGAGGATGAGCAGCAGGAGCGTCATCGAATAGGCAATAGCACTCGCATAGCCAACGTTAAAGTTCTGGAAGCCCTGGGTGTAGACATAGAGCGTAATGGTGAGCGAGGCATCTGAAGGACCTCCACTGGTGAGTAGCAAAGGCTCAGCGAAGAGGTTATAAGAACCGATAATGGCCTGGATGACGATAAAGAGCGTCACTGGCTTAAGTAGCGGAAGCGTAATGGTCCAGAAAGCCTGCCAGCGATTAGCGCCGTCGATCATAGCCGCCTCATAGTACTCTTTATTAATGGCATTGAGACCCGCCATCCAGAAGAGGGTATTGATGCCCAGATAGGTCCAGATACCAATGAGGATAAAGGCTGGCATGACAACTGGCTGATCTGTAAGCCAGCCAATCTGGGGAATACCAAACCAGCCAAGCGCGACATTGAGCAAGCCATATTGCGTATCAAGGACGCGCGCGAAGATAACCGTAATGACCACGGTTGAGGTAATGACTGGAAAGAAGAGCCCTACGCGGTAAAGCCCTTTCCAGCGCACGAAGAGGGAATTGATAGCCAGGGCCATGATCAGGGCCAGGGGAGTGAGGACAAACAAACTACCGAGAGCATACTTCGTCGTATTGAGCACAGCAGTATAGTAGCGGGGGTCCTGGAAGAGATGGATGTAGTTGCCAAAGCCAAAAAACGTCTTCTTATCAAAGCCAAAGCCTTTGAAGAAGCTGAGCCACAAGGAGTAGAGGATGGGATAGATCCCAAATACCAGGAAGAGAATAAAGAAGGGTGAGATGAAGATGTAAGGAGCGAGCTTGCGTTGATTGCGATGCCACCAACTGCTACTCTGGCGAGGTTGGGCTGTCATGCTGGTATGTATCTGAGTCATGTGCATCTCTCCTTTGGGAATGGCATACGCGAATATTCTCAGGAGCTAAGTGGAGCCATGTGCTAAGCAGTTTCGAAATTGATGATGCTTAAAGCCTGGTTATAAGCAGTTTGTAGCGCCGACTCTGGCATGACGCCCGGCTGCTGTAAACAGGGGGTGAGTGCGAGACGTGTAAAAGCATCTGTTGTCTCAGGCCAGTAGGGGGAGTTATACCACTGGTTTATCTCTGGCGAAACCTCTTTGATGATCTCACCCGCCCTCTGATTATCAAAGAACTTCAACGGCTCGCTTAATTTGGCCTGTTCCAGCGCTGGCTTATAGGTTGGCCAGGTCTGGCGTATCCCATAGTCGCCAAGTAACGCTTCGATGCTTGTGTGCTCATAGAGCACAAAGTCGAGTGCTTCCTCAATACTGGAAGAGGTCTTAAGCACAGTAACGCCAGTACCGCCCTGCGTGGCGGTCCGTGAACCTCCCGCCTCCCATTGCGGAAGTGGTTGCAGATGCCACTTGCCAGCAGTATCTGCCGCGTTCTGTTGTACGAAACCGCTAAAGTTCCAAGAGGGGCCGATCAGAGAGGAAAATGTACCATCAGAAACCTTGGCCCAGTATGCCTGACCAATGGGGCGTATCCCTGCCCACTTTTCGTTGATGGCCTGCTTTTGATAGCGAAGCGTGTTTAAACCTTCAGAGGAGTTGAAGATAGGTTTGCCATTGGCATCAAAGAAGCCGCCTTTGTGTTGAAGTGTCTGTATCCACCAGTAACCGGAGTCGTTGAAGGGGAAATCGATGAAATATTTGCCTGTAGCTTTTTGATAACGCCGACCTGCTTCCGCGAACTCATCCCAAGTATTAATGGGGGCCTTAATACCGGCCTTTTCCCAGAGATCCCAACGGTAACTGAGCAGACAGGTGTTCAATTCATTGCCAATACCATAGATCTTGCCTTTCCAGGACCAGGGATCGGTAGCCGAAGGATGATAAAACTTGTCCATGACTCCCATTTGCTGAAGCTTAGGAGCGATATCCACAAAAATGACGTCGCCTTTAATGAAGCGCGCGAACTGGCCAATCTCGATGTCAGCGATATCGGGACCGCCTGAGCCAGCCAGGGCCGTAATCAGGACCTTGTCGTGCATTTGCTGAAAAGGAAAGATCATCCAGTTGATCTCGAAGTCGGGCTTCTTCTCCTTCTTGTAGCGTTCCCAGGCTTGTTGTTGCCATTGGATACGAGTGTTGGAGAATGCCCAGAAGTTGAGCGTCTTCTTGGCTCCAGTATTGATAGCCGGTGCGCAACCACTCAGCAATAAACTGGCTCCCGCAGTCGCACTTCCCACGGCCTTGAGAAAGGATCGTCGATGCATCTGCATATACGTACTCCTTCGTCCATATATCCATCTATACGCATGAGTAGACAACAGCTCATCTGTTACTAAATGCTAACTTCCATGTTGCATAGCATGAACAACGTGGTAACAGGCAAACAGATAAGGCTTACAGAAAAGATAACGTTTTCTAGATTGATTTGTCAAGCTTTTTGTGTAGAATTAAGCAACAAAACCATAAGACGATTTGACATGAGCATATTACTTACAGGGTTATTGAAGAGGTTTCACCAATCTATGTATGAGCCCCTCAAGACCTTTGCCTTTCTCTCCGATGGTTCCCACATTGACAACCCCAGGTTTTTTCGTGAGGAAGAGAACGCTCTGGCCAAAGCCCAACGCCGCCTCGCCAGGGCCCAGAAAGGAGCAGCGGTTCTGCTTGCCAGAACGAGCCTGAATGATGGCATCCAGTTCCTGCTGCGCCTGCTGGATGTTGCCCACGTAGATCAGGCCCATATTTTTTTCCGTAGGGGCAGAGAAGCCGACTGAGCCGATGTGATACACTCTCCAACAGGAAAGAAACTCAGAACCAGCAAGGAGAGACGTGCATGAAGCCAGCCAGGACCTATCCTCACGTCAGCCGACGTTTTTACCGTCCCGAAGTGTATCACTGCCCCAACTGCCAGAAACGGCTGCGGCGGGCCGTGACCTTGTCGGAACGCACAGTGATCACGTTGCAGGAAGTCATCAAACTGGTGCATGCGGGCTACCGTTGCCCAGATGAACAGTGTGTGGGACATCAGCGGACCTACCGAAGTGCGCGAGCGGATGCGCTGGGGCTGCCTCACTTCACCTATGGGTTGGATGTGGTGCTCCTGGTGGGACGGCTGCGGCTGGTCGAGCACCGAACCGTCGATGAAATGCATCGCGAGCTGCTCGCTCGTCTGGATCCGTTAGGAGTGAAGATCGCGCGCCGGGAAGTCTTGTATTTGTTTGATGCGTATTGCACGCTGCTACGGGCAGCAAGCGCGGCCAACGAGGACAAGGAATGGTTAGCCCAGGTGGAGAAGAACGGGGGCATCATTGTGGCCATCGACGGGATCCAACCCGATAAAGGCAATGAAACGGTGTACCTGGTGCGCGATGCGCTCACCGGGCGAGTCCTGGTGGCCGAGAATGTGCTCTCCTCAGCGACTGCCGTGATGAAAGCGCTGCTCACTCCAGTCGTCGAGCTCGGAGTACAGGTGCTGGGGACGATCAGCGATGCCCAGGAAAGTGAATTGCTGGCACTCCAGGAGCTCTGGCCAGAGGTGCCACATCAGGTGTGTCAGTTCCATGCGTTGCGCGATGCCTCCAAGACCGCCTTTGAAGCAGACAAAGCGGCGAAAACGGCGATCCGCAAACGCTTGCAGCCGAAGGTTCGTGAGGTACGCAAACAGATCCAGAAGGCCCTCTCGACCGCCTCGCCTCAGGAAACCGAGCAGCTCCGTGTGCTGGATACGTACGCCACTGGGATCTTGACTGCGCTCAATACCGATGGGGTGCAACCGCTCACCTTTGCCACGGTCCAGGCGAGCCAGATGTTGGAGGAGATCGAAGCCAGTCTCCAGCGGCTGGTGAAAAAAGGGGCGCCGTGAGTCGGCGGTGTGAGCAGAAACTGGTCCGGCTGCGGGCGATTGTGGCAGAACGGGCAGCCTGGACGGAGCAGCTGGTGCAGATCAAACACCTTCATGGCTGGCTCTGCGAGGTCGAAGCGATTCTCGCGAAAGAAGCGACGCCCTTACCTGGAGAACCCGTGAACAATGAGACGGTGGGGCGGCGGCTGGATGCCTGGCGAGAGGACATGGTCGGGCTGCTGGAGGCGTCCACGCTCTCCGAACTGGAGCAGGAAGGGCTGCGGCAACTCTTGCAAGTACTCTCCAACCTGCGCCCCTCCCTGGTACAGTGCTATGAGCGGGAAGACTTTCCCCGCACCAACAACGACCTGGAGCGCAATATTCGCGCGCTCAAAACGCAGTATCGCCGCGTGAGTGGCCGCAAGAATTGGAACGCGTACTTGCTGCGCTATGGACGCTGTGTGGCCTATGCCGCCTGGTGGGAGCAGGACGAAGCTCATTGTCAATTATTGCAGCGCCACGTCACCCAGATGGACCGGGGTCGGTGGAGAGAACTGCGCCAGCAGACCACCAGTGCACAACAGGAGCAGCTCACGCGGTTCCGCTTCCGTCACAAGCGTTCGTCCGTGCTGGCCTTGCTCGAATCACGCTGGAGTGAGGCTATCCAGTCGGCCTCTTTGCCCTGACGCTTTTTTTTCGCCACACGACCTCTCCAAACCAGGCAGGGGTCGAGAACTGGGACTCCAGGGTCTTGCTCCACAAAGCCACGTGCGCATATAGACATAGACTCGTCAATATGCTACTCTTCTTGAAGAGACCCTGTTTCATCGGCAGGAACTGCATCGCTCCCTCAACAATACTGAGAAGCGCGCAAGAGCCATTCCTTTTCTGGTGTCTTTTGAAAGGAGACACGATGTCTCAGACTCCGCCACCATCAGATGTGCTCATCATCGGTGCTGGGCCAACTGGGCTCACCCTAGCACATGAACTACTTCGTCGCGGGATCACGCCACGTCTCATCGAGAAAACCCCTTCCGCTTCTCCCAATAGCAAAGCGCTGGGAGTGATGGCGCGCACCCTCGAACTCCTGGCCTCATCGGGTATTACCAAAGAGATGCTGGCACAGGGGGTGAAGGTTCCAACCTTGCAGGTCTGGAGTTTGGGGCGGCACCTGGCACGCTTTGACTTCGCTACCGGCATTGACAGTCCGTACCCGTTTATCCTTATGATCCCACAGCATACGACCGAGGCCATTTTGACCAGGCATCTGGTTCGCCTCGGCGGCACCGTTGAACGCGGTGTTGAGCTGGTCGGTCTTACCCAGAGAGATGATCGCGTTGAGGTCGTCCTGCGTTCGGCCAGCGGGAAAGAGAAGCGAAGCTCTTGCCGCTTTCTGATCGGCTGTGATGGTGCTCATAGCAGCGTTCGCAAGCTTCTCGGAGTGCCCTTTGTCGGAAAGACGGTCGAGCACAGTTTTGCGACTGGGAATGTGCGCATGCACGGAGACTTCCCTCGCGACCAGGCTCTAGCCTACCTCCATCGTGGTCACCTCATCACCTATTTTCCTTTACCGGACGGCCAGCATCGTTTCATCCTTGCCTCTCCCCGAAGATGTGCGCCTACGGGAGACGTCACGTTAGAGGAAATTCAGCAGGCGATAGAGATCTGTGGGCCGAAAGGAAGCCGTGCAAGCAATCCAAGCTTTCTCGCTCGCTACCACGTCCATCAGCGTAAGGTGACTCAGTATGTGCATCAGCGAGTTATGCTCGCTGGGGATGCCGCGCACCTGCATTCTCCGCTCGGAGCGCAGGGGATGAATACCGGTATGCAAGATGCCATGAACCTCGCTTGGAAACTGGGGCTGGTAGTACAGGACCGGGCACCGGCTCGGTTGCTGGAAAGCTACCAGATCGAACGCGAAGAAGTTGGCAGGCGACTCTTGCAGGATGATGAGGGGATGGTGCGCCAGGCGTTTCTGCACCATCCTCTCGCAACTCCGGCCCGTGACTGCGCTGCGCCCTACCTGACGCAGCACTCCGAGGTGCAACAGGCCATCACCAGGACGGCGGCAGAACTGTCCATCTCCTATCAGTACGGGCCGCTGGTCTCCGACTATCGTGGAAAGGGAGAAAAACCGGCTTCCCCTCGAGTTCACGTGGGTGACCGCGCCCCCAACGGCCTCCTCTTTTCAAGAAAGCAGGCAGTTCCCTGTCAGCTCTATGATCTCCTCACGGGAAAAGGCCACGCACTTCTCGTCTTCCAGCATCACCGGGAGGATGAAGTGCAGCGCGAGTTGCAAGCTGCGGTGGCTCCCTGGCAAGATCTTTTGGAGGTCTATCCTATCCGAAGGCATGAGTTGGAAGAGTCAGGTGGACACACCTGGTACGATCCCGATGGCTTGCTCGCTGAGCGCTACGGCGTCGAGGATTCGGGGCTTGTTTTGATCCGCCCAGATGGCTATATGAGCTTCCGCAGTCGTCCGATTGCAGCAGAGCCATTGCGCTGCTATCTGCGTGCCCACTTCTCTCATCGGCACACGTAGGAGTGGAAAGAGGGAAAGAGGGAGCAAGACGACCGACGATCAGCCCGGCAGCGTCTCGTTGCCGCGATGCTCGCAGGTCAATCCTGGCAAGACATCGCCCCAACGGAGACCGTGCCATTGAAACGAGTGATGGCCTATCGCTTAGTACAGGCGGTACGCACAAGAGGGGATGGAACGTTAGCAGGCGGGCGACACGGCCATCCGTCGAAACTCCGTGGAGAGGCACGAGTCTTTCTGGAAGAACAGTGCCGACAAGCTCCTTCCACGCCGAGCTCCACCCTCCAAGTGAAGCTGTGAGAGCGTTTTGCTTTGAGCGTGAGTATCAGTCAGATCAACCGTACGCAAGCGGCTCTCGGTCTGAGCAATCCTGCTGCGGGCTCCAGGCAGGAAAGAAACGGGAGGAGAAGAAGTCTCCCCTCAAGCCCAGTGGCAGGAGGGGGGAGGGGGCCTGTTGCTGTTAGCGGCTGCCCATCAAACGCACTAGGAAAAAACGTGTCGCTACAAGTTGTCTTTTTTGATTTATATGAAACATTAATTACCGAATATACTTCTCCCAGGCAATCTCTCGCTTCGACAGCCGCTCTACTGGGTGTGGACACCCAATCTCTGGATCGGGAATGGCGAGCACGCCATCATTCACGTATGGTTGGGCACTATCCTGATGTTGCCAGTGTCTTGCGTGAGATTTGCCATGCACTGGGCCATACGATTGATGAGCGCGTGATTTGTGCTCTCGAACAGGAGAGACAGGCTACGAAAGCTCTGCCCTTTAAACATATTGACCATGCTCTCTTAGAGGGGCTCCGTGAAATACGGAAAACGGGAGTAATGCTAGGAGTAATCAGCAATTGTGCTCCTGAGGAAGCTATGGGATGGAGTACTTCACCGCTGGCGCCGTTCTTTGATGACTATGTATTTTCGTATCAGGTTGGATATGCCAAGCCGGATCCTCACATCTATCGCCTTGCCTGTAAGCGTATGGCGATAGAACCGGGGCAGGCTATCTTCATCGGCGATGGTGGAAGTGGCGAACTAGAGGGTGCAGCCCGGTTGGGCATATGTGCCTATCGTGCGGCCTGGTTCTGTGATTTATGGCCGGATGAGTGGCCTTCGTATTATCCTGATATGACTGGCTATCCTTTATTACACTCCTTTGGGGATGCATGCTCATTGGTCAAAGAAAAATATACAGCAGGATGCTGAGTGCGGTTCCAGATCTGGTCGGTCTTCTTTGGCCAGATCTGGCTGTTTGGTGTGTCCTGGCATCTATCGCCTGTGTTCAGGTTGGTTGTTGGGGAACATTGGTGACAGGAGCGAATAGAGCAATCACAAAACAGAGAAAAACGACCATTGCCAATCCAATTTGTAGGCCAAATCTATCAGATACAAAGCCAATGATTGGTGGACCGATAAGCAGACCGCAATAGCCACAGGTTGTGACAGCGGCAAGCGTAGCTCCAGTTGATTGCTGAGAAACACGGCTAGCTGCGCTTAAAATAAGCGGGAAGATGATGGAGAGCCCCAGCCCAATGAATGCGAAGCCTAGCAGAACTGTCGGGGTCCACGGTACGATGACTCCTAAGCCGAGTCCGATGCCTGCAAAGAGAGCAGCGATTCGCACTAAGACACCAGGACCTAGACGCATAGCCATATAATCACCAGTAAAGCGTCCAAATGCCATGAATAAGGAAAATACCGCATAACCTGTGGCCGCTAATCCAGCACCTGAATGCACGATTTCGGTGAGATAGACAACGCTCCAGTTTCCCATTGCACCTTCGCTGAGTAAGGCACAGAAGGCAAGGATACCCAGCAACAGTAAGATGTGGGATGGGAGAGTCAATCTAAATTTCCAGACAGATTTTTCACGGCGTGTGACTGCCTCGGGCTGCCTGTTTTCCTGGACTGGTGGTGTAGATAAGAGCCAGCGGGTAATTGCAAGGACACTGATTGCCCCAATAGTAGCTACGATGAGGAAATGGAGTAAAGGGCTCAGTCCCTGTGAAGCAACAAAGCCTCCAACAAAGGCGCCAAATAGGCTTCCCGCACTGTAACAGGCATGGAATGAGTTGAAAATAGGTTTTCCATATGCCTGCTCTACACTGGCTCCTTGCATATTCATTGTGACATCCATGGCGCCATTACTTGCTCCGCAAAATACAAGGTTGAGCATTAAAAGCGGGAGGCTTGGTTCTAAGGCAAGAAGAGGTAGAACTATGCATAGGCAGAGTGCTGCCAGCACCGTGATGGTTTTACTACCAATAGAAGCTGAGACTCGGCCAGCTATATTCATAGCAATCAGTCCTCCCAGTGAAGCCCCCAACAACGCGATCCCTAATCGTCCCGCCGATAAGGTGATGCGGGCCTGGATATCGGGAATACGCGTTGCCCAGGTAGCCAGGAGCGTCCCATTAATAAAGAAAAGTACAATGACCGCAATTCTTGCCTGACGAAGTCTTTGTTGGTTCTCCTGAGAGAGGGTTATAGATGTTGCAATATCTTTCATGCGACGTTTGCTCCAGATGGAAATAAGACACATCAGAAATTACCAGGCGTTAGTGTCGACTGATAAATGCGTTATATTTTGTCAGCAATTCATGGGCTCGGTCTTCTACCTCAGATAGAGGCAAACGTTTACAATCATACCCAAGCATGTTTTGCAGGACTGCGGCATGTTTTTCCGAAAAATGGACAGTACCATCATCTGCTATGGATTCAATACCATTCATCCTGAGTCCATCTTGATTGATGCGAATGGCCTCTTCACGTGTGAGTCCTGGTGGCAAAATGACTTCGATTCCCTGGGCTTTTCTCTGTATGGGATACGTTCCTGGAAGGCCATCGGGCCCAGGTGCATGTGTAATGGCCGAATTTTCAGTAGTAAGCGTCTCAAGGATCGTTGCTGCTGTGGCGGCTGTAAGCAATTGGGTATATTCATGCTTTAGTGTCAGTGGTAATGTGCGAAATAGTGCCGGGATATCGAGCTGTGGCGTAATATCCTCGCCTCTGGAGAATGCTGTGAGATGGAATGGAACCCCTCCTGCTGTCCCTGATCGGAGCATTTGCGATACGTCAGCGTGTGCAAAGAAAAAGATCTGTATGTACTCTACTGATTGGTGGAGCTGAGTAGCGATCGCTTGCCGTAGTGGTGAGATGGTATTGGCAAGATTCCCAATTCCGCTCGTTGGTGCCAGTCCAACCTTAGCGAGGACCGGGTGTAAATTATCCGGAGCAGCCGCATTGAGCACGATTATTTTTCTTCTTGTTTGTTGTACTGCCTGCATAAGTTTATAGAGGGGGGCAAGCGTTATTGGCATCCAGGCTCCCTGCGCTTTCTGTAACTGCTGGCTAAGAGCATCGGGGATCTGTCTAGAAACGCTCGTTGCAGAAAGCATTGCCATTGATGAAAAGATTACATCAGGCTGGAATGCAGAAATGATATGACTCATTTGATCAATATTCCAGACATCCATGGAGGTAGTATCGACATGGATTGATTTGCCGAGATGGAGAGCGGCACTGTGCGTCCAACGGCAGCGCTCCTGAATATAAGCTTGATTGCGTCCTGCTACTAAAAATTGATCGCCAGGTTTGGCACGTAGCACAAACAAGTCAAACACTTGTGAACTCAAGTTTCCAAGACCGGCAAAGAGAATCTTCACCAAATAATCTCCTTTATATGACCGCAGCTCCTTTTTTTATAGAGATACCTGCAAAAAACAGGTACTGCTATTGTGCTAAAAGCTGTTTGAGATAGCTATTGAGAAATATGCCATTCGGATCCAGGTTAGTGCGGATGCGTTGAAAGTCCTGCCAGCGAGGATAGAGCTGAGCCAATTGTTCTGCTTGCTGCGTATGGAATTTACCCCAATGTGGTCGTCCCTGGTAGTGTTTAAAAATGTCTTCGACGGCCGCAAAGAAAGGGCGATAGGGCATAGCGTGATACATATGAACTGCGATATACGCGGTTTCACGTTGATACGCCGGGCTGAGCCAGATATCGTCTGCTCGCCCAAAACGACATTGCACTGGGCCATGGACTTTGAATTGGTTGCGCTCGATACATTGTGCAATGTCCCGCATGGTTTGCCTGGCACATTGAGCTGGTAAGGCGTATTCCATCTCGTGGAGTGGAGATCCCGGCGTAAAAGTGAGAACGCTATGGCTATAGTCGATTTTTTCGACGTCGATAAGCGCTTTTTCGAGTAGCCCGCAGATAGGCGTACAGAGTGCTGGTATGTGTCGGCAGGTTTCTGAGAACGACCAGTAGAGTAGACGTCTAAAGGTGGGATTACGCAAATGCCGGTTCGACATTTGTATCATCTGAGGTGCGGTTGCCGTGGTATCCTGAAAAAATTTTGCATGAACCCATGGCGTATGAGGATACCAGTAGAAACCAAAGTGTTTATATTCCTGCTGGTACTGCTCTAGATTGTCAAGACAATCATCCAGGCGCATACGACGGCCCTGATAGTGGAGATAGTGGGCTGGAACCACGCGCAGCTTTACTTTGATAATGATACCTAACGTACCCAATGAGACCAATGCTGCCTGAAATATTTCAGGCTGTTGGTCAGGAGAGCAGACTAACTGCTCTCCTGTAGCTGTTATCAGCGTGAGTTCTACTACTTGCGTTGAGAGATTGCCGAAGCGGATACCTGTACCGTGTGTTCCCGTGCTGATTGCGCCCGCAATGCTTTGCACCACAATATCTCCAAGGTTCTCCTGTGCCAGTTGATAGTGAAGCAGTTCCTCTCCCAGGCGTGCCAGAATGGTGCCACCCATGACGGTCGCTGTGCTCTGTTCGGCATCAATGGCACTGATCCCCTGGATGCGCTGTAACGAAATGATGACATCGCTGGTGGGCACCAGCGGGACCATAGAATGGCCGGACCCGGCAACGCGTATATGGTGCCCCTGATGATTATGCGCTTTCACCAATTTTGTCAGCGCATCAATATTGTCAGGGCTGGCTATGACCTGTGGTGTACATTGCACAGTGCCAGACCAGTTTTTCCATTGGAATGGTTTTATCTGTCTCATAGAGGGTGCTCATGTTTTTCTTCATCTGCATAAATGTCGATAAGCCGGTTTATCAGCTTTTGTGCATCCTCTTTTTTGCGCTGGAACGAGTTGCGGCCAATGATGGAGCCGAACCCACCGCCTGCGCGAATCGCCCGTGCCTGTGCCAGCAATTGCTCTTCGTCGTTAAACGGCCCACCGGAGAAGATAACCAGGCGACGTCCATTGAAGGCGGCCTGGACGATATGTCGAATGCGATCGGCGGGATCCTCAACCGGGATCTGATACTGCTGATACGTCTCTTTGGCGGCAGTTTGTTCGACCCGTGAGGTTGGAAAGAGAACTTTGATGATATGAGCTCCGATCTGGGCAGCGATATGGGTGGTATAGGCCGTGGTGTCAACTGATCTCCACTCTTCTCGTTCAAGGTTAATGCCAAAGGGATAAGACCAGACGACAACAGCCAGACCAGCCGCTTTGGCCTGGGCGGCGAATTCACTGAGCTGCTCATACATCTCTGAGCGCAGGGTTGAGCCAGTGTAGATTGTAAAACCAATACCGACACAGCCCAGCCGAAGTGCGCTTTCAACTGTCGAGGTAATCGTGCTCTTAAATTCGTTCCCGCTCTGGAGAGAATCCATACTATTACACTTCAAAATCAAGGGGATCTCCCCACAGTAGTCAGAGACGCCTGCTTCTAAAAAGCCGATTGGGGCAGCATACGCGCTGAATCCGGCGTCTATTGCAAATTGGAAATGATATCGTGGGTCATAGGCCTCTGGATTGGGGGCAAAACTGCGTACTGGTCCTATTTCAAAACCCTGATCAACCGGGAGAATAAGAAGTTTCCCTGTCCCTCCAAGTTTGCCGTGGTTCAGGATGCGAGCAAGATTGGTACGAACACCAGGGTTTTCATTGGCATACCAGCTCAGTATTTCACGAACACGTTCTTTCATAGTCATGACTCCTTTTTTATTGTGATGAGTGTTGATAGATGTTCCGTCAATGCTGCGTTATGCATCTGCATGATCCAGGCTTGTGCTCAATAGCTGAGCAAGTGTCCGGCTGTTTGGGTGCTGCATCATCGTATAATGCGTCCCCTGAACAGTAGAGAGAGAGAATTCTGGTAGCGTTAGCTGTTGCCAACTTGAGGCTGCTGTACTCGGTGTTCCTTCAGGAAGATCGCGTGCCTGAAAGAAGAGAAGCTTGCCGAAATAGGGACGTGGTGTATAGTGCTGAAAAGCTCCTTTGTTTTGCCGAAATGTAGAGAAGAGTCGTAGCAGAGAAGCCGTATCTAACTCGGGAGGGAAGATCCCAGCACGTTGTGCCTGCTCGAGTATCGAGCGCACCAGTTCTTGTGGATGGGTGTGATGATGATTGAGATGGGCTGCTGATATATGTTTTCCCGAGAGACCCTCTAGATCGTGCAAGAACTCGCTCACAATACTCTGCTCATCGGAGAGATGTCCTGGTGCGTAACTATCGAAGAGCGTCAATGTACATACTGTGTGTCCCTGTTGTTGAAGCTGCTGGGCCATCTCAAAGGCGATGACGCCACCTAGTGACCATCCTCCCAGGTGATAAGGGCCGGTTGGCTGTACCGCGTACATTGCTTCAATATACCGCGCGGCAAGATCTTGCAGGCGAGGCTGTGTTGTTTGCCAGGAATCCGGGTCGGGTGATTGGAGTGCATAGAATGGTCTATCTTGATCTCCATCACGGGCGATATCAAGATAGCAGAAAACTTCACCTCCAATTGGATGGACGCAAAAGAATGGATATTTTTCTCCAGATGTGCGCATGGGAACCAGGATAGAGCGAGGCTGCTGCGTATCTTGTTGACGAATAAGGCTGGCCAAATGTTCAATCGTCGCATGTTGAAAAAGCGTGGAGAGTGGAAATTGCTGTTGGAATGCATGCTGAATGTGTGCCATCAGGCGTATCGCGAGGAGCGAATGCCCTCCTATCTCAAAAAAATTGTCGGTGATACCAATGGTCTGGTGTGGGAGGAGTTCTTCCCAGATACGGACTAGTTGTAACTCGATAGCATCGCGTGGCGGAGTATAGTTTTGCTGGGGCCCATGTGGAGCATGGGTAGGGAGCGGGAGGGCCGCTAGATCTAATTTATCATTTGGTGTGTGAGGAAATGCGGGTAAGTGTATAAATGCCGATGGGAGCATATATTGAGGCAACTGTTGGTATAGAAATTGTCGTAATTCCATTGATGAGGGAACCTGGTTTATCTGTGTCGTGAAATACGCGAGCAGCAGCGCTTCATCATCGGGCTGCTTGTGTGAGATGACAACACACTCATGGATAGCTGGATGACGGTGCAGTACTGCCTCGATCTCACCAAGTTCGATACGGAAGCCACGAATCTTCACCTGATGGTCGAGACGACCCAGAAACTCCAATGCGCCATTTTCGCGATAGCGTACCAGATCACCCGTTTTGTAGAGCCGTGCCCCGGCTTTGTCAGAAAATGGATGAGGAATGAAGCGTTCGGCTGTTAGCATTGCCTGGTTATGATAGCCACGAGCGATGCCGGCTCCCCCCAGATAGAGTTCACCCGCCACCCCGATGGGAACCGGTTGGAGTTGTGCATTGAGCACATATGTCTGAGCGTGGTTGATCGCCGGCCCGATGAGTGGTGGCTGATTTTGACCTGGTGTATAGTGCGCTCCAGTCGCCCAGATCGTGGCTTCAGTGGGTCCATAGCCATTATAGAGTCTGTGTGTTTTAGCTACCTGGTCAGCCAATTCTTTGGGCAGGGCCTCTCCTGCTGAGATAAACATATGCAGGCCAGAGAGTGCATTGCAGTCCAGGGTTGCTAGCACTGATGGCGGCAGCGTTGCTTGGGTGATGGCGTACTGGGTGAGGAAATGTTGGAGGTCGCTACCCGGCAGCAAGGCCTCACGTGCCCCTAGAACCAGAGTAGCACCAGCCGTTAAGGCCAGTGAAATCTCAAAGACCGAGGCATCGAAGCTCAGAGAGGCAAATTGCAAGATACGGTCCTGGGGCTGGATGGCAAAGATTTCCTGCTGCGTCTGAGCCAGATAGAAGAGCCCCTGGTGTTCAATTTGTACTCCTTTGGGTTGACCAGTCGAACCGGACGTATAGATCATATATGCCAGCGAGTGGGCTGGGATGGTCAGTGAGAGATTCTCTGGCGCTCCATTGCTGAGTTCAGGCCAGATTCCATCAAGCGCAATGTATGCACAGGAGGATGCTGGGAGGCGAGGGAGAAGATGTTGTTGGGTGAGCAGAAGAGAGATCTGAGCATCATGCAACATGAAAGAGAGGCGGTCCGATGGGTAGGATGGGTCGAGTGGCAGGTAGGCACCACCGGATTTGAGGACGGCAAGGAGCGCGATGAGCATGTCTGGAGAACGTTCGACAGCGATCCCGACCAGTGTTTCTGGACCCCCTCCCTGCCTTCGCACATAGTGGGCAAGTTGATTGGCTTGTGCGTTGAGGTGTTGATACGTAAGCTGTTGATCACCAAAGATGAGAGCTATGGCATCAGGTGTTTGCTCAGCGCGTTGCTCAAAGAGGACGTGCAGGGTGGAGGGCGCTGGCGCGGGCAATTGGGGAGACTGCCAGCCCTGGATGAGTTGGCGTCGCTCCTGTTCAGGTAAGATCTCCAGACGACTGATGGGACAGGCCGGGTGCGCGAGAATATCGGTGACCAGCACCTCATAGGAGCGGGCCAGGCGCTGTATCGTGGCTGCTTCAAAGAGATCGGTCCGATATTCCAGGGTAGCGTGGAACATGCCTGCTTCCTCTTCAATGATCAGGCTGAGGTCAAATTTGGTGGCGTGGGACTCGATGGGAAGCCATTGGGTGCTGATCTCAGCAAGCGAGAGCGGGGCGGTAGCCTGGGGCCGGAAGAGAAACATCACCTGAAAGAGTGGCGAGTGGCTGAGCAGGCGTTGGGGATGGAGCGCTTCGACCACCTGCTCGAAGGGGAGATCCTGATGCTCATAGGCTTGCAGAACGACGCTTTTGACCTGCTGGAGCAGGGCCTGGAATGATGGGTCCGCCGAGAGATCAAGGCGCAGTGCCAGAGTATTGACGAAGAAGCCGATCAGGTGCGCGACTTCTGGCCGGGTGCGGTTGGCAATGGGGGTGCCGATGACCAGGTCCTGCTGTCCACTATAGCGCTGCAGCAGGACCAGGAAGGTGCTCAGAAAGAACATGAAGGGTGTGCAATCACACCGGCGGCAGAGCTCGGCAAGGGAAGGATGCAGCTGCGTGGGCAACGTAAACGCGTATTGAGCGCCTGCCGTCTGCTGAACGGGAGGGCGAGGATGATCAGTGGGCAGTTCCAGCAGAGCAGGCGCATCGGCGAGTTGCTGTTTCCAGTAGGCGAGCTGCTGCTGGAAGATAGGAGTCTGGAGCCATTGGCGTTGCCAGAGCGCATAATCGGCATACTGCACAGAGAGGGTCAGTAGGAGCGCCGTGGTGCCGGTCAGGTGAGCATTATAGAGCAGCCCAAGCTCATGTAGCAGCAGGTCCATCGACCAGCCGTCAGAGGCGATATGGTGCATGGTGAGGATCAGGTGATGCTCGTGTGGGGAGAGGCGCAGAACATGCAGGCGGATGGGGAACTGCTCTGCGAGCAGGAAGGGAGCGTGGGCATCCTGCTGGCGAAGCGCGTGGGCGGTGGCCTCGCGCAGTGGCGAAGGGAGAGCAGAGAGATCAATGCAGGAGAGCAGATGCTCTGGCAGGGAAGCGAGGGGAGCGATGACCTGAATAGGATCTCCATCCAGGGAAGCAAAGGTCGTGCGCAAGACCTCGTGGCGCAGGATCAGGTCCTGGAGACCGTGAGCCAGTGCAGAGAGGTGCAAGGGTCCCTGACAGCTGAAGGCCAGGCTCATATTGTAGCTGGCATCAAGGGGGCTGAACTGATCGAGGAACCAGAGGCGTTGTTGGCCAAAGGAGAGAGGCAAGGGGTGATCGCGGGAAGCGGGAGCGAACGTGGGCAGGAACGGAGCCTGCTCGTGGTGCTGGGTCTGGGAAAGCAATTGGGCGAGTGCCGTGATGGTAGGAGCGGCAAAGAAGTGACGCAGAGAGAGGTCGATAGAGAAGAGTGCTCGGATGCGAGAGATCACCCTGGTCACGAGCAGCGAGTGGCCGCCCAGGGAAAAGAAGTTGGCAGTAACGCTGATCTGTTGCTGGGGGAGAGCCAGGACCTCGGCCCAGATGGAGGCAAGCGTCAGCTCGATGGGAGAACGAGGTGCGACAAATGAAGCATCGTGGATCTGGGCGCTCAGATCGGGAGCCGGGAGGTGACGACGATCGAGCTTGCCATTGGGAGAGAGGGGGAGGTGATCCAGGAACACAAATGCTGATGGGACCATATATTCTGGGAGATATTGTTGCAGGAATTGACGCATGCTTTCCGCTTTTATTGTCTCTTCTCCTGCCGTCGTCATATACGCGATCAGGCGTTTGTCATCTGTACGATCCTCATGTACGATGGCAACTACTTCTCGTATGGCAGGATATTGCCTGATGACCGCTTCAATCTCGCCGAGCTCGATACGGAAGCCGCGCAGCTTGATCTGGTGATCTGTGCGTCCAAGATATATCAGCGCTCCATCGGATCTGCGGCGTCCCAGGTCGCCAGTGCGATACAATCGTGACCCAGCGCGTCCACTGACCATGTCCGGCACAAAACGCTCAGCGGTCAATTCCGGACGTTGCCAGTAGCCACGTGCGAGACCGGCACCACCAATATATATCTCGCCGGTTACGCCGATAGGCACTGGTTGTAGAAAGGTATCGAGGATATAGACTTGCATCTGATCGATTGGATATCCGATAGCGTTCGCTTGGTCTGAAGGCTCATTCCCGATCTGATAACTTGTGGCATCTGCTGCAACCTCTGAGGAGCCATACAGATTGAATAAGTGAGCAGCTGGTAAGCACTGGCGAAAGCGTTGTATGAGATCCACAGGAAGCGCTTCGCCACTACTTGTCCAATGCGTAAGCCGGTAGAGCTGTGTCTGAAGAACGGCATCCTCCTCCTGGAGTAAAACGCGTAAGAGCGAAGGCACCAGGACAATCCGGCTGACGGCATACTGCGCTAATTGTTCTCGTAAACGAGGTGGATCCTTGACAACTTCATCGGTTAGGATGACAAGCGGCACTCCTTGTAGAAGGGGTCCAAAGATCTCTGACACCGCATCAACGAAACTCAGGTTCGTTTTCTGGCAACAGATCTCCTGTGCAGTGAAAGGTATGGTTCGCCACATCCATTGTAAGCGATTGACTATTGCGCCATGAGTACCCAGGACACCTTTAGGCTTCCCAGTTGATCCCGACGTGTAAATGACATAGGCCAGATTCGCATCACTGAGGGTCAGAGAGGGGGAGCCTGGCTCTGTCTGTGTAATCTGTTCCCATTGCTGATCGAGCGCAATAATAGTAGGCCCTTGCGATGGTAGGAGTGTACGTAACGTGCTCTGGGTCAGGACAAGCGTTACCTGGCTATCGGCGAGCATAAAGGCAATCCGCTCGGAAGGATGCGTCGGATCAATCGGAACATACGCCCCTCCTGCTTTGAGGATGCCTAATAATGCGACCAGCATGGTCGCGGATCGTTGTAGACATACACCGACTAAGCTCTCTGGCCCAATCTTTCTTGCTCGGAGATAACCGGCAAGCAGATCAGCATACCTGTTCAGTGTTTGGTAGCTGATCTGCTCTTCATTGCAGATTGCGGCTATGGCATCAGGTGTCTGTTCAGCGCGTTGCTCAAAGAGGACGTGCAGGGTGGAGGGCGTAGGCGCGGGCAATTGCGGAGACTGCCAGCCCTGGATAAGTTGGCGTCGCTCCTGTTCAGGTAAGATCTCCAGACGGCTAATGGGACAGGCCGGGTGCGCAAGACTATCGGCGACCAGCACCTCATAGGAGCCGGCCAGGCGCCGTATCGTGGCTGCTTCAAAGAGATCGATCCGATATTCCAGGGTAGCATGGAACATGCCTGCTTCCTCTTCAATGATCAGGCTGAGATCAAATTTGGTGGCATGGATCTCGATGGGAAGTCGCTGGGTGCTGATCTCAGCGAGCGAGATTGGGGCGGCAGCCTGGGGCTGGAAGAGAAACATCACCTGAAAGAGCGGCGAGTGACTGAGCAGGCGTTGAGGATGGAGCGCCTCAACTACTTGCTCGAAGGGGAGATCCTGGTGCTCATAGGCTTGTAGGGTGACGCTTTTGACCTGCTGGAGCAGAGTCTGAAATGATGGATCCGCCGCGAGATCAAGGCGCAGCGCCAGGGTATTGACGAAGAAGCCGATCAGGTGCGCGACTTCTGGCCGGGTGCGGTTGGCAATGGGGGTGCCGATGACCAGATCGTGCTGTCCACTATAGCGCTGCAGCAGGACCAGGAAGGTGCTCAGGAAGAACATGAAGGGCGTGCAATCACACTGGCGGCAGAGCTCGGCAAGGGAAGGATGCAGCTGCGTGGGCAACGTAAACGCGTATTGAGCGCCTGCCGTCTGCTGAACGGGAGGGCGAGGATGATCAGTGGGCAGTTCCAGCAGAGCAGGCGCATCGGCGAGTTGCTGTTTCCAGTAGGCGAGCTGCTGCTGGAAGATAGGAGTCTGGAGCCATTGGCGTTGCCAGAGCGCATAATCGGCATACTGCACAGAGAGGGTCGGTAGGAGCGCCGTGGTGCCGGTCAGGTGGGCATTATAGAGCAGCCCAAGCTCATGTAGCAGCAGGTCCATCGACCAGCCGTCAGAGGCGATATGGTGCATGGTGAGAAGCAGGTGATGCTCGTGTGGGGAGAGGCGCAGGACCTGCAGGCGGATGGGGAACTGCTCTGCGAGCAGGAAGGGAGCGTGGGCATCCTGCTGGCGAAGCGCGTGGGCGGTGGCCTCGCGCAGTGGCGAAGGGAGAGCAGAGAGATCAATGCAGGAGAGCAGATGCTCTGGCAGGGAAGCGAGGGGAGTAATGACCTGAATGGGATCTCCATCGAGGGAAGCGAAGGTCGTGCGCAAGACCTCGTGGCGCAGGATCAGGTCCTGGAGACCGTGAGCCAGTGCAGAGAGGTGCAAGGGTCCCTGACAGCTGAAGGCCAGGCTCATATTGTAGCTGGCATCAAGGGGGCTGAACTGATCGAGGAACCAGAGGCGTTGTTGACCAAAGGAGAGAGGCAAGGGGTGATCGCGGGAAGCGGGAGCGAACGTGGGCAGGAACGGAGCCTGCTCGTGGTGCTGGGTCTGGGAAAGCAATTGGGCGAGTGCCGTGATGGTAGGAGCGGCAAAGAAGTGACGCAGAGAGAGGTCGATAGAGAAGAGTGCTCGGATGCGAGAGATCACCCTGGTCACGAGCAGCGAGTGGCCGCCCAGGGAAAAGAAGTTGGCAGTAACGCTGATCTGTTGCTGGGGGAGAGCCAGGACCTCGGCCCAGATGGAGGCAAGCGTCAGCTCGATGGGAGAACGAGGAGCAACAAATGAAGCATCGTGGGTCTGGGTGCTCAGATCGGGAGCCGGGAGGTGACGACGATCGAGCTTGCCATTGGGAGAGAGGGGGAGGTGATCCAGGAACACAAATGCTGATGGGACCATATATTCTGGGAGCTGTGTACTCAGTACGCGGCGCATCACACTGGAATCTGTATTTTCTCCTACCAGATAGGCAACCAGTTGTTGCTGATCGGGTACATCCTCGCGTAGCACGACCACTGCCTGACGAATTGAGGGTAATTGCTGTAATATCGCCTCAATCTCGCCGAGTTCGATACGGAAGCCGCGTAATTTTACCTGCTGATCTTTGCGTCCCAGGAATACAATAGCCCCATCAGATCGATAGTGTACAAGATCTCCCGTACGATAGAGACGTGCGCCTGGCTTTTGACTGAAAGGATGGGGGATAAAGCGTTCAGCTGTCAGTTCAGGACGATTGAGGTAGCCATAACCCAGTCCATTTCCCCCCACATACAACTCTCCGACGGCACCGATGGGAACAGGTCTGAGCCAGTCATCAAGGATATAGAGCTGCGTATTGTTGATCGGCCGTCCAATGGGGGGATCAACAAGTTGCGCATTGTTAACATAGGTAAATGCGACTGCGTCACTGCATTCAGTCGGACCGTAGTAATTCACCAGAGCCGTCTGTTGTAAAGGTCCCTGGATAAGAGGTTGTAGCCGTGAGATATGGATAGGCTCACCACCTAGAACGACTGTCCGTAGAGACGACAGTGATGTCAATGGGGTCTCCTCAAGCAATGGATAGAACATACTGGGAGTGCAATTGAGAAGCGTAATGGCTTGCTCTGCAATCGTGTGTCGAATGATGGCTGGATCATAATAGTGAGACGGTAAGAGATGGACCGTTCCTCCGGTGAGTAAGGGGGCAAACAAATTTTTCTGGGTCAGGTCAAAGCTAAAAGAGGTGACAATCAGGATATGGTCACGGGATGAAATATGCATAGCGCTGACAAACCATTGGAGCATATTGATAAAGTTCTGATGTGCGATGACCGCTCCTTTTGGTTTACCCGTGGAGCCTGAGGTATAGATCATATAGATCGGATGCTCAGGACGGCTCAGATTGATCAGATTATCATGAGATGTTTGCCAATCTATATCTGGTACAAGTATTGGCGTCGTAGTTACAGGCAAGCGGTGCCGAAGCGAAGATTGCGTCAGGAGTAGTTGGAGCTGCGCGTCTTCTATCATATACGTTAAACGCTCCTCTGGATAGGCCGCATCCAGAGGAACATAGGCTGCTCCCGCTTTGAGAATAGCGAGCATTGATACTGCCAGTTCCAGTGACCGTTCCATGCTGACCCCGACCAGCGCTCCTGGCCCGATACCCATGGCACGCAAAGAGTGGGCCAGGAGGTTGGCTGCATTATTGAGTTCTCGATACGTTTTGCGTTCTCCCTCAAACACCAGAGCTATCGCCTCGGGCGTCCGTGCGACCTGCTGTTCAATGAGTTCATGGAGACAGGAAGCCGGGGGAGACTGGAGCGTCGTAACATTCCATTCATGCAGAAGTTGGAACTGTTCCTGTTCTGGCAAGATATTGAGCTGGCTGATGGGTCGATCTGGGTGGGCAACGATATCGTCTAGCAAGATCTGGTAATAGGATCCCAGGCGTTGCATTGTTGCTGCTTCAAAGAGGTCGGTGCGGTATTCCAGAAATGCCTGAAAAGCATCAGGCTCTTCCACGATAATTAGACTCAGATCGAACTTGGCAGTATTCGTATTGATTTGCATGCGCTGTGACCTGATATCGGTGAGCGCGATGGTGGTCGTGGGCTGTGTCTGGAGAACGAACATCACTTGAAAGAGCGGGGAGTGATTGAGCATGCGTTGCGGTTGCAGCGTTTCGACGAGCTGATCAAAGGGCAGGTCTTGATGTTCATAGGCTTCCAGCGTGATCGTTTTGACCTGCTGGAGGAGCGCTTGAAATGATGGATCTGCCGAGAGGTCGACACGCAGAGCCAGGGTATTGACGAAGAAGCCGATCAAGTGAGCGACTTCCGGGCGATTGCGATTGGCAACAGGAGTGCCGATGACCAAGTCATGCTGCCTGCTATAGCGATGCAGGAGCACCTGGAAGGCCGCTAAAAAGAGCATAAAGGGTGTACAGCCGTGCTGACGAGCGAAGCGTTGAAGGGCCTGGACTCGATGGAGAGGAATAGAGAACTGGTGGAGGGCTCCCTGTCCCTGCTGTTGAGATGGAAGAGGGTGGTCGTAGGGAAGTTCCAGGAGGGCAGGAGCGTCGGCGAGCTGTTGTTTCCAGTAGTCGAGCTGCTGCTGCAAGGCGGGACCCTGGAGCCATTGGCGTTGCCAGAGAGCGTAATCAGCGTACTGCACAGGGAGGGCAGGCAGGGACGCAGCATGTTCATTTACCTGAGCATTATAGAGTTGCCCAAGCTCATGCATAAAAATATCCATCGACCAGCCGTCGGAGGCGATATGGTGCATGGCAAATAATAGCTGATGCTTTTGCGGTGCCAGGCGTAAAATGTGTACTCGTAAAAGCGGCCCATGAGATAAATCGAAAGGGTCGTGGCTTTCTTGTTGTGTAAGCTGCGCGATGGCCTGTTCACAGTCCTGCGTAGAGAGAGACTGAAGATCAATGAGCAGGAAAGGAAGAGGTAGCGTCGCGTGAATCTGTTGTAGAAGCTCATTTTCGTGTTGCTGAAAGGTAGTTCGTAGCACCTCGTGACGTTGCACGATCTGATAAAGACTGATATTGAGCGCTTCCAGATTCAGTGGTCCGGTAAGTTGCACACCTTCAACAATATTGTAAGAGGCGGGATCGGCTGCGAGTTGATTGAGGAACCATAAGCGCTGCTGCGCAAAGGAGGCAGCAGTGAGCGCAGAGCGATCCTTACGGACAGGAATTTGCTCAGACAGGTTCGTTTTTCCTTTTTGCAACCTCTGGAGTAGCAATGCTCGTTTTTGAGGAGAGAGGTTGAGAATACGTGCTGTTGAATCATTCACGATATGTCAGGCTCCTTTGGATCTTTTTCTACTCCTGGGCGAGAAATGCCTCGACCTCTTCATCGGTGAGGGCATCAAGTTCAGCTAGAAGCTGTTCAGTCTCGCTATCGTCAATGTGTGCTGTGAGGGATTGGATCACGTGTTCTGCCACTCCGGCGACAGTTGGTGTTTCCAGGAGTGAGCGCAAAGAAAGTTCTGCATGAAGCAATTCTTGTATCCGGGTCAGTACGCGAGTCGCCAGCAGCGAATGGCCGCCTAGATCTAAAAAGTTATCGTAGACGCCAATAGGCTCGATACCCAGCAATGCCTGCCAGATTTCTACAATGGTTTGTTCTATCTCATTGCGAGGTGCCACGTAGGCCGTCTGTAGCTCTGGTCTCGTATGGGATGTGTCAATTGACCTGGGCGCTGGCTGCGGAAGTAAGGGTTGGCGCTTCTGCCTGATCCATTGCGTGACACGTTCCTCGAGGTTTCCTGTTGAGACAATCACTTGAGTCAGGAAGTCAGTCGAAAGGATGCGTAGCCATGCATCGATCCCTTCATCAGGAGTCAAGGCCAGATGTGCCAGGCGTGTGTCAAGCAGCGTTTTATCGGTAGATTCCTGCTCAAATTGCCATCCATCCCAGTTGATACTAATCCAACGGGTCGAGGTCTGAGCTGTCTGCTGCCATACGAATGCATCGAGGAAGAGATTGACCGCGGTATAGGCTGCAAAGCCCAGGCCTCCTAAGATGGACGAAAGCGATGAGTTGAGGAGACAGAAGTCCACATTTCTGTCACGCAGTAGACGTTCTAGCACCAGTACTCCATGAATTTTTGCTTCCATCTGTGCATCATAGATATGGGTGTTTGTATCGTGAATAGTATAGAAGATTTGCTCTGGACGTGCTCCGGCTGCATAGATGACACCATGTATCGTACCAAATTGGTCTTCAGCCTGCGCCAGAGCCGAACGCATCTGCTCTTCATTGGCTGCGTCCGCCGAGAGTGTAAGTATCTCTGCCCCATAGCTTTCCAGGCGTCGTAACGTCTGGATTTTTCGTATCTCGCTCTCAACCATATCATGATTGGAGAGGCAGGACTCCCATTGAGCTCTTTCGGGGAGGGGACTGCGTCCAATCAGAACAATTCTGGCGCGCTTTTGCCGGACAAGATATTCTGCCATCGCCAGTCCAATCTGACCCAGGCCGCCGATAATGAGATAGGTGCCTTTCTCGCGTAGGCATACATGGTCTGTTATTGCAGTATCAAGGTGCGTTGGCTCGTATAACTGAACCCAGCGCTGATCTCCTCGATAGGCCACAATAGAATCAGTCGTCGGCGCTAGCAGCTCTGCATGGAGTTGCGCCTGTTGCCTTTGTAGCTGTCTGCTCTGGGGTGCCGGTTGATCAAGGTCGATATACGTGCAGGTGAGGAAAGGATACTCTTGTGGTATAACTTTACAGATGCCACCAAGTGTCGCCTTCTCTGGCACAATAGACTCGGAGCCTGTGACAGTTTGCGTTGCATTTGAAATGACCGTGATCTGTATCGGCGTTGTTTGTTGTGCCTGGTCAATGGCTTGAATGGTGTAGAGCAGGCTCAAGAATCCACGCTCCTGAGTACTATGTATGCGCATATCATGTGGATCAAGCGGTTCGGCCTCGAAGGCATAGGTCATAGACCAGGCATGCACAATATTGTGCGGCCAGCGATCAGTCAACTGGAGGTCGTGGAATAGTGCATCGTAATCGGAGCGTGAACGAGGGTCCAGCAGATACAGGGCATCGCCTTGTCTGGTAAAGCGCTCTCCTACACGAATTTCTATGATCTGTTGTTGGTTCTCCCGTAGGGCTTGCACCATGCTCTGCGTGCTTGTTTCCGGATCGCTAAATACCAGCCAGCATGTTGAAGATATGCTCGTTTGCTTATGCCCATAGTCCAGGTAGAGCGGGGCACGTTTCCAGGTGGGAATGTAGAACCAATCGGACAGCGCTGCTTTTTGAGTACTCGCGCTGTGCGTACTTGGTTGCTCCTTTTCTCGTGGCGCAGACTCAATCCAATAGCGCTGACGTTCAAAAGGATACATTGGTAGCGGAACTCGTCGCTGGTGCTGGTGGGTGTGGAAGATCGCCCAATCGATAGAAACGCCACGGAGCCATAATCGACCCAGCGTTGTGTAATGGGTAAGCAGTTCAGATTCCGTCGTTTGCGCTGCCGGAAGTGAAGGCAATACCTGCGCGTGACTCATCAAGTTATGCTGCCTGACCAATGAACTGAGTGTATGTCCTGGACCGACTTCCAGCAGGAGCGGTAAGGGTTCCTGGAAGAGCGTTTGGACACCCTGAGCAAATTGGACACACTGCCGGGTGTGTTGTACCCAGTACATTGGATCCGTCGCTTGTTCTGGCGTAATCCAGGTGCCGGTAAGATTAGAAATATACGGTATCTCTGGTGACTGCAATTGAACCTGGCGTAGCCGTGAGGCGAATGCATCGAGCATCGGTTCCATCATTGGCGAATGAAAAGCATGGGAGTTTTTCAGGCGTTGATAGGCAATGCCTTGTTGGGACAGACGTCGTATGAGGGTGTCGATCCTGGCGCTTGGACCAGCGAGGACACATTTTTGGGGAGCATTAATCGCGGCCAGTGAAATATGCTCATCCAAAAATGCTTGAGCCTCTTCGGCAGAAAGAGCGATAGAGACCATTGCTCCTGGTGGTAATTGTTGCATGAGCTGACCACGATCGGCTACGAGCAACAAGGCATCCTCAAGTGAGAGAACCTGAGCAAGGCAAGCTGCCACATATTCGCCAAGGCTATGACCAAGCATTGCCTGTGGTGTAATGCCATGAGAATACCAGAGTTGTGCCAGGGAATACTCGACCGTAAAGAGTATGGGTTGCGTAAGCCATGTTTCATCAAGGTTTCTGGGCGTTTCCGTGTCTGGATATTCAGCAGGATACAGAAGTGATCGTATGTCCAATCCTAATCGAGGGCGAAGGATCTCCGCACATTGATCAATCGAGACGCGAAATACAGGTTCGTGCTGATACAACTGAGCTGTCATAGAGACATATTGTGAACCCTGACCGGGAAAGAGCCAGACCAGTGATGGTGTGCTCTCGTTCCAATGATCGGTGTAGACGCGCTCTGGAGTGTGTATTGAGAGGGTCTGGAGTGTATCATTGCGCTGTTGACAGAGCAGTATACGTCGGTGGGCGAAAGCCTGTCGACCTACGTGTAGTGTGTAGGCGATATCATTGAGCGACAAGAGTGGATGTTCCTGGATGTAGGTCAGAAGACGTGTTGTCATTGACTCCAGCGCAGCTATGCTTCTAGCCGAAAGCGTCAATACTTGCCAGGAATTGTCTGAAGGTGTTTTTGTAGGCGCTAATGGCTCCTGTTCCGGGGGGCATTTTCCAGAATGACATGAGCATTTGTGCCTCCGATGCCGAACGAACTCACCGCAGCTCTGCGCTGATGTGTGGTTGATTGCCAGGGGGTCAATAGGGTATTGACGTAAAAAGGGCTCTCTGCAAAATCAATCAGTGGATTGGGGGTTTCAAAGTGCAGACTGGCCGGAATCTCTCTGTGTTTGAGTATCAGAATGGTTTTGATGAATCCCGCAATACCTGCAGCAGCATCCAGGTGCCCGATGTTCGTCTTCACCGAGCCAAGCGCGCATCCGTTCTTTTTTGTCATAGCAGAGCCATACGCCTGTTTTAATGCCGCAAATTCTATGGAGTCGCCCAGCGGTGTCCCAGTACCATGTGCCTCAATATAGCCGATGGTATCAGGGTCTATTGCCGCTTGCTGTAGTGCCTTCGTAATCACGTGCACCTGTCCTTGCAAGCCAGGAGCTGTATAACTCACCTTGGCGGCTCCATCGTTGTTGATCGCAGAGCCTCGGATGACTGCATGAATTGTGTCACCATCCTGGAGAGCAGCAGATAGCCGTTTGAGCACAACGACACCCAGTCCATCGCCACCGACACTTCCCTGTGCCTGAGCATCAAATGCCCGGCAATGTCCATCGGGGGAAGCAATCCCCCCTTCTTGATACCAGTATCCTGTGGTTTGTGGAATACGAATAGAACACCCACCGGCCAGAGCCAGTGAACTCTCGTTATTGCGTAGGCTCTGACACGCCAGGTGGACCGCCACCAATGACGTTGAGCAGGCAGTTTGAATCGTGATCGCTGGCCCGCGAAGGTTGAGCTTATAGGATGTACGGGTAGCCAGAAAATCCTTTTCATTGCCTAATTGAATCTGGAAGCTATCGGCGAAATGTTCCGACTGCGCGTGAGTTTCAGGGTAGAACGGAAGATAGCTACTTGAACTGACGCCAGCGAAAAGTCCAACCGATCCCCGATAGTCTGTGTTCCCGTAGCCCGCATGCTCAAGAGCCTCCCAGGCGCATTCCAGAAAAAGACGCTGCTGTGGATCTATCGTCTCGGCCTCCCTGGGGCTGTAGCCAAAGAAAGAAGCATCAAAAAGATCAATGTCGTCTATGAACGCGTTCGCTTTGACATACTGGGGAGATTGCAGTGTCTGAGCATCAATGCCAGCGCTTTTCAGTTCTTCAGCGGTAAAAAAGGAAATGCTTTCAACCCCGTTGCGCAGATTTTGCCAGAACTCAGCAATATTTTTAGCGCCCGGGAAGCGACCGGCGAGGCCGATAATCGCAATTGGCTCATTGCTGGTATCCTGTGTTTCTCGCATTTCCAGTGTTTCAGGCGTCTCTCTCAAGGAAGAGAATTGTTGAGGTGCCGTTTGTTGCGATGAAGAAAGAAACGCAGCCAGAGCATTGATGGTTGGATATGCGAAAAGGTCGAGCACCGAAACGTCAAGCTTGAAGCGCTGCTGCAGTTCTCTTTGAACGCGTATAATCAGCAGGGAATGACCACCAAGATCGAAAAAGTTATCATGAGGCCCGACTTGCTCTCGGTGCAATACTTCTTGCCAAAGGTGTATGAGTTTTTGCTCAAGGGTCGTCAACGAGAGTGCCTGCGTCGCGGGAGGACTTGTAATCGTGAATGATGGATCTGGGAGTGCCAGACGATCTATCTTACCGCTTATTGTGAGTGGGAAGGCAGGTAGCGAAACGAAATGAGCCGGAACCATATAGGCAGGGAGTTGGTGCTTGAGTGCCTGACGCAGTGTCTCTATCCAATCTGGTGGGGTGCTGGTTGTTACCACATATGCCACTAAGGCAGGCATGTTGTCGTTATCTTCTTTCGCCAGAACGAGACATTCCCGGACCAGGGAATGCGTTAAGAGTGTGGCTTCAATCTCTGCTGGCTCGATGCGAAAACCACGGAGTTTGATTTGATGGTCAATTCGGCCAAGAAATTTGATACTTCCATTGGCTTGATAACATGCTAGATCACCAGTGTAATACAGACGAGCGTTGGGATGATCACTAAAAGGATCAGGCAAGAACCGCTCGGCCGTGAGGTCTGGGCGATTGAGATAGCCACGAGCGAGTCCGACACCTGCAATAGCGATTTCCCCTGGTTTGCCTACTGGAGCGATTTGCCCCTGGGTATCGAGTATATATAGGTGTGTGTTAGCAATGGGATGGCCAATCGGAATATAGTCAAGCTCGGATGTCTGGCTGCATTCCCAGAAGGTCACGTCTATAGCAGCTTCGGTGGGGCCATAAAGATTGTGAAGCTTTGTCGACGGGAGGCAGTGGAAAAAACGCAGTTGATGATGTGTTGATAAAGCTTCACCGCTACAAAAGACGTGCCGTAATGATACGCAGCGGTCCATACCCGGCGTGTCCAGGCAGGCCTGTAGCATAGAAGGCACGAAATGGACTATGGTAATGCATTGCTGGGTGATGAGATGAAAAAGAGCCAGGCAATCACGTTGTGTGCCGGGTGGTGCGATAACCAGACATGCCCCAGAGAGTAAGGGCCAGAAGAGTTCCCAGACAGACACATCAAAACTAAAAGGCGTTTTCTGTAAAACCCGATCTGTTGAGGTAAGGGCATAGGTCTCTTGCATCCAGTTCAGGCGGTTACACAGGCCACGATGCGTATTCATCACACCTTTTGGCTGTCCCGTAGACCCGGACGTGTAGATCGTATAGAGGAGATTATCAGGATGAGTCATCACATCTGGATTGGTAGTCGCATAGGTAGAGATTGTCTCCCAGGCATCCTCCAGGTAGATTGCTGTGATTGTTGTGTCAGGCAGAGATAGCTGTACATTCTTTTGTAAGAGCAGTACCGGTGCGTGGATCTCCTGCATCATCCATTGCAAGCGTGCAGCGGGATAGTCCGGGTCCAGCGGAACATAGGCACCGCCAGCCTTCATAATTCCCAGTAAGCCAAGAATCATATCGAGAGAACGTGTCATACATATACCTACAAGGGCATCGGGGCCGACTCCGAATGATTGTAAGTAATGTGCGATTTGATTTGCACGCTCATTGAGGGCACGATAGGTCAGAGTCGTATGCTCAAACTGAACTGCAATTGCGTCGGGTGTCAGTTCCACCTGTGCTTCTATAATCTGATGAAGGCATTGATTATTGGGAGGGGAGGAGATTTGTGTTGTCTGCCATGTGGAGAATGCCTGATTTTCTTCATCCGTTAAAAAAGAGAGCATCGCAAGAGGATTGGTTGGGTGTACCACGATTGTGTTCAGAAGACGTTGAAAATGAGCCACCATATAGGTGATGGTTGATGCCTCAAATAGATCAACCGCATAGCGGAACACGCCAGAAATTCCATGGGGTGTTTCTATCATCTCTAATTGGAGATCACATTGTATAGTTTCAGTGTGAACTTCCAGTTGCCGCACTTCAAGCTCTGGTATGGTTGGCTTATCGAGGTGAAGGGTCTGATTCTGGAAAAGGAACATGATCTGAAAAAGTGGGTTGTGACTTAAACTACGTTGAGGTTGCAGCAATTCTACAAGCTGTTCAAAGGGCAGATCTTGATGAGCATAGGCCTCCAGGATGATATTGCGGACATGGTGTAAAAAATCCAGAAAAGGCATATCGGCTGCCGGATGGGTACGTATTACCAGTGTGTTAGCGAAGAAGCCTAGTAAAGGTTCAAGTTCAGTTCTAAAACGATGAGCAATTGGCGTTCCTACCGCAATATCACGCTGGTCACTGTAGCGATAGAGTAGGGTCTGAAATGCTGCCAGTAAGACCATAAATACGGTGACCTGTTCACGTTGTGCGAGCGCGCGCACACGCTGTGAGGTCTGTGGAGAAAGAAGAAATGGTAGACTGGCGCCCTGAAAGGACGGGATCGGAGGGCGTGAACGCTCACCTGGAAGTGTCAGGACTGGGGGGAGTCCCTGGAGTTGTTGTTTCCAATAGGAGCTTTGTTCTGTGAATTTCTCCTGTTGATGGTATGCTTGTTGCCAGTGCGCGACGTCTGCATACTGTACGGAAAGCTCCGGCAAATGTGGTTCTTTGTTTAGAACAAAACTACTATAGAAAGAAGTAAACTCGTGAAGGAAAATATCTATCGACCAATCATCAGTGATGATATGGTGCATTGTCAGGAGAAGTATGTGCTCGTGGTCATCCAGCCGGAGGAGCATGACGCGTAATAATGGGCCATGTGCTAGATCAAAGGGTCTGTGAATTTCCTGAGTAATGATCTGTTGCACCTGCTGCTTTTTTTCTGTACCATCCTGGGTGCTAAGCTCAATCATGAGAGGTATGATTGGTCGATAAGGTGCTATGGACTGGAACGCTTGCCCTCGGTCATCAGGAAAAGCCGTTCGTAAGATCTCATGTCGTTGCATGATGTGATTGATGCTCTTATTGAGCACTGCGAGCTGTAGTGAGCCACGCAAATGGAGTGCAACCGGGACGATATATGCTGGCCTGGCAACTTCTAATTGATCCAGAAACCATAAACGTTGCTGCGTAAAGGATAGTGGGGCTGTGTGTGTGTGCGGGCGTTTTGTAATAGGCGGCAGTGATACTTGTGTTTTGTTATGCAGCGTTTCCTCGATATATCTTGCCATTTTTGCAATGGTTGGCAGCGCAAAGAATATTTGCAAGGGCACTTCGATCTGGAAAAGATCGTATATTCTGGCTGTCATTTGTGCCGCGATTAATGAGTGGCCGCCGATAGTAAAAAACGAATCATGTACTCCAATGTGTACAACACCCAATAACTGTGTCCATAGCGCCAGTAAATTTTTTTCAATAGAAGTACATGATCCTTCCAGGTCTGTTTCGGGTAATTGATCCAAGGCAGTAGGCTGTATGAGCATATGTCGATCAATTTTCCCATTTGGTGTGAGAGGGAAGGCTTGTAGAAAGGTAAAGCGAGAAGGAAGCATATAGTCTGGTAACCGTTGTTGAAGATACGCTCGTAGCGCATCTTTATCTGAAGCGTTCTCAGGATGAGGAATAACATAGGCGGTTAAGGACTGGTAGCCAGATGCATCTTTTTGCGCAACCACAAGGCTTTGCTGAACAGAGGGATGGGTATTGAGAAGCAGCTGAATCTCATCTGGTTCAATGCGGAAGCCGCGAATCTTCACCTGATGATCGAGGCGACCCAGAAACTCCAGTGCCCCATCTGCGTGAACGCGTACCAGATCGCCCGTTTTGTAGAGCCGGGTCCCAGCTTCCTTGCTGAACGGATCGGGGATGAAGCGTTCGGCCGTTAATGCCGCCTGGTTGCGATAGCCACGAGCGATACCGGGTCCCCCCAGATAGAGTTCACCGGAAGCTCCGATAGGAACCGGTTGAAGTTGCTCATTGAGCACATGCGTCTGAACATGGTTGATCGCCGGCCCAATGAGTGGTGGCTGGTCCTGAGCGGATGTGTAGGATGTATAATATGCCCCCGTAGCCCAGACGGTCGCCTCCGTAGGGCCATAGGCATTATAGAGACGATGTGTTTTCACCAACTGGTTTGCCAGTCCCCTGGAGAGCAATTCCCCAGCCGAAATGACTGTGTGCAGGCAAGGGAGCTGATCGCTGGTGAGGGAGGCTAGAACTGACGGAGGAAGCGTTGCATGCGTGATCGCGTACTGCTCAAGAACGCATTGGAGATTCTTGCCCGGTAGCAAAGCCTCACGCGTCGCCAGTGCGAGGGTCGCGCCAGCCATCAAGGCCAGACATATCTCGAAGACTGAGGCATCGAAGCTCAGAGAGGCAAATTGTAGAATGCGGTCCTGGGGCTGGATAGCAAAAATCTCCTGCTGCGTAGAGGCGAGAGCATAGAGGCCTCCATGTGTGATTTGCACCCCTTTGGGCTGGCCAGTTGAGCCAGACGTATAGATTATATAGGCCAGATTGTGTGGAGAGATCATCAAAGAGAGATCCTCTGAAGGCTCATCGGCGATAGCAGGCCGGGTGAGGTCCAGTGAAAGCAGAGGCAAAGATGAGGCAGGAAGTTGAGCTGTGAGGTATTGATGCGTGAGCAAGAGAGAAATGTGAGCATCATGCAACATCAAAGAGAGTCGCTCTGAAGGATAAGTAGGATCAAGAGGAACATAGGCTGCGCCCGTTTTGAGGACAGCGAGGAGCGCAATGAGCATATCTGGAGAGCGCTCGATAGCAATGCCAACCAGCGACTCAGGACCAATCCCTTGCCGTTGTAGGTAGTGCGCTAATCGGTTGGCTTGTTTATTTAATCCTACATATGTTAATGAAATATCCTCGAATGTAACGGCAATAGCATCTGGCCGAAATAGCACTTGTTGCTTGAAAAGCAGCAGAACTGACATTTGTAACGTATCCATGTATACAAAGGACTCCTTGAAGCTGAACCAATGTTTTCACATTTGCTAGGTTCTATTTATAATTTTTATGGAAAAATCAAGGCCCGGCAAAGTCATTGATACTTGTATGTTATAATGCCCCACGAACGGATAATTTCAGCCCGATTGTTCCAGGATCAAGGTTTGTAAACATAGAGTATTCTCTCAGAAAATACTCATGTCATAATTATGTATACAAAGTGCTATTTATAATAATACCATATACGAATAGAAAAATCTTCTTGAAAATGCTTAATTATATGATCAGTGGAACAAGATAACGCAGGAAAACTCATCACATAACAGCCAACCTCCCCAATATTTCACTGTTCCAGTATCTCTCCCCTTTATAACTCAGTAATAACCTCCGCTCCTACAAATAAGTTGACAATACCAGATCGAGAGTCCTTTCCACCATCAGAGCTGGAAACAGTTTCCTGGGTCCTGGCGAGATTCGTCCTCATATACGCATGATTTGCCCCTGGTGAGGGCCTAAGAAGATAATTATACTGTGACCATGTTTCCCTTGAAAGAGTTACGACAAAGGACAACCAGGGCAAAACCACATGTGGTTCTGATGTAACAGCGAAAGGACGACAGCTACGCAGTCTACCGCTACAACACAGGCTGTTGGCACCTTTGCAAAAGGATCTGTGGTCATTGCTCCTTATCTAAGTTGCCCCCTGAGCAGATGTCAAGTAACTGAAATAAGGGGGCGCCCTGTCGCAGAGTGTTTCCGAATTGAATAAGGAGTCTAATATGATGCCGAAAAATATTGCTGGTATTGCCATTCCTGATAGTTCCCTGGCCAACGAAGCCGCAGAACTCCTGCGCGAACATGGAACCCCACTGCTTTGGAACCATTCACATCGCGTCTACCTCTTCGGAGCCCTGCAGGGGCACCAGGCAGGGTTGCGCTATGATCCTGAATTGCTCTACATTAGCGCGCTCTTCCATGATCTCGGACTGACAGAGAAGTACCGTAGCCCAGACAAACGCTTTGAGGTTGATGGGGCCAATGCAGCACGGAATTTCCTTGAACAACATGGCATTTCCAACGAGTCTACCCAGCTTGTGTGGGATGCGATTGCGCTCCATACTACTAGAGGAGTAGCTCAATACAAGGAGCCGGTGGTAGCACTTGTCTATCGTGGTGTGGTTTTCGATGTAATAGGGGATCACTTTGAAGAACTTTCCGAGGAGACACGCTCTCAAGTCGTGTCAGCCTTCCCTCGTGAGGGTTTCAAGAACAAGATTCTGCATGCATTTCTCGATGGCTTTCGACACAAACCGGAGACAACGTATGGCAATATCAATTCCGACGTCTGTGAGCGCTACCTTCCCGGCTACAAACGTCCGAACTTTTGTGACTACGTCCTTCAGTCCCCGTGGAATGAATAACAATGCGTTGCCTTTGCCGGGTATCATAATTTAATCCAACTCCAGGTCAGCTACTTTCAGCTGGTCTGGAGTTGGATATATGGAAATCCTTTGGAATTTTGCCTTCTTTCTTGTTGTCATCTTCTGGCCCAGAGCCACCGCGATAAGAAAGAAGGCAAAGCGATTTTTTCGCAAACTGCTTAAAGATTTGCACTGTGCGCTACGCGTGACCACCGCTGATCCGCTGAAGAGTTATGGGGCGGCCAAACGTGAAACTATCTTGCCTGGGGTGGAGCATCGTCAGCGCAAATGGTTGAGCAGTCGAGCAGAGAAATCGCATCAGCCGACGCGACTGAGCGAGAGGAAATTGCGGCGCTTCAAATCAGCACAACACGCTCAACGCTTTCTCTCCCTCTCCACCTCTGGGCTGAAAGTGACGCCACTTGTGAGTCTCTTGAGGGGAAGCGTCACATGAAAGGTTGATCCTTTCCCGACCTCACTCTCCACCCGTATCGTGCCTCCATGATGCCTGACAATCTCAGCCACAATGTAGAGCCCCATCCCCAGCCCTGGGGCGGCCCGCTGGCTCAGATCAGAGATACGATAGAAGCGTTCAAAGATCTTCTCGTGCAGTTCCTGTGAAATGCCAATGCCGTGATCACGCACACTGACCGTCACGGTCTCACTGGAAACACGGCGGTCAATCTCAATCGTTGTGGCACTAGGAGAATACGTGATCGCATTGCAGATCAGATTGGCGAAGACCTGTTCGAGCCGCCCTTTATCTCCGATGAGCGTGCATGGGGCAGTCCCACGCACCACGATGGTATGGGTCGCACTCACTTGCTGCACAGATTCCGCAACTTCAGAGAGCAATGCCTCCAGATCCACTGGCTCCTGAACGTATTCAAGCTTCCCCGCCTGGATCTTGGACCCATCAAGCAACTCTTTAACCAGGCGTTCAAGGAGCTTCACTGATCCCTCCGTCATTGAGAGCACCGCGGCCACTTCATGATGCCCTTGTTTCACCAGGCGTGTTTTTGCCAGTTGGATACATATTTTCACGGTGGTCAGCGGTGTCTTAAGTTCATGGCTTGCCATGCTCAGAAAGCTCTCTTTGCGCTGCTCTAGCTCTTTGCGGGCGGAATTATCCAGCACAAAGTAGATACTTTGTGCTGGATAATGTGGTAAGATGGCACCTCCCACGAGCACAGGCAGGTAGCTGCCATCCTTACACACGTACTCTTTCTCATAGGGCTTCATCGACTGATATCGTGCGAGTTCCAGGTGTGCTTGCCGGGTACGATCAAGATCCTCTGCAGAGGTCATATGTACCCAGTTCATCTTCCGCTGGAGCAGATCTTCTCGGCTATAGCCGGTCATACGCAAAAAGGTATCATTAGCTTCCAGGATCTCTTCCCCTTCGGCGACGATGATCCCGATAATATTTGAAGCCATCAGTGCATGCGTTCGCTCCTGACTCTGGAGTAAGGCTTCCTCTCTCCGTTTCTGCTTTTCGATATCGGTACTGATGCCGAACCAATGGGTGATCTGTCCTGCGGTATCACGCACCGGGAGCGCGCGAGCCAGAAACCAGCAATAGGTTCCTGTCTGACCATCCCTCAGCCGATATTCAGTCTCATAAGGCTCACCTGTTTCAAACGAATGTTGTCGCAGAGCCAGCGTCCGTTCAAGATCCTCAGGATGCACGAACTGACGCCACCCAGAATCCTGTATCTGCTCAAAGCTGGCCCGCACCAAACGGCAATACCGAACATTGACGTAATCAACCCGACCATCTGGCTGTGCTGTCCATACCAGTTCTGGAATGGCCCTCAAGAGCGTCGAAAGGTCAAGAGGTGGTACGAGCGAGGCGCTCACTGGAGATGTATCATCAAACATAGCGTGGTCTTGCCCCCTTTCACATGCCCAATCCCTTGCGCGAATGAAGCGTTCTTGCCCTGACTCTCAAATGGTGCGCTTCAACATTCTCTCCATCAGAGCCATTGTGGCGAGGCATGGTCATTGATGTAGAAAACAACGCTTATGAGAGTGAGGATACGAAAACGTATAAGAAAGACATCCTGAGCGGCTTGCTCTTTCCCCCAGGTCACCTGGAGAATGCAGGTCTCACAGAAAGTGTCAGCAGTCAGGTGCTTCTATCTGCGCTGGTTGTATCCAGATAACGGGAAATAGCGTCAAGAGGGGAACCCCAACGGATTCCATCTCCGGCAAACAGAACGGGAATGTGGCTTGCCAGAGCTATGCTTCTTTTCCCCACTGTGCACGGAGAATGCCCCTACGCCATGTGGTGCAAGGTACGGCTCAACGAGGGAGGCATACCAAATTGCCTTTGCCAGAGTCGGCGAAAGTGCCGCACATCCTCAAACCCACATTGTATTGCGACATCCTCAACACGGAGGGTGGGATTAGCGAGCAATGTTGCCGCCAGTTCAAGGCGCAAACGCTGATGGTATTGAACTGGGGTCAGTCCCGTCGCCTCCTTAAAAGCACGATTCAATCCCCGAGAACTGACCTTTGCAATGTCGGCCAACTCATCGAGCGAAACATGCTCTGCAACATGACTGATCAGGTAATCTTGCGCACAGTGAACGCTAGAATGGAGATGTGTACGATATTCCAGGTAGATGCTCCTTTGTGGCTCGGACCCATTGCGCCGCATATACACAACCAGATGGCGCGCAACCTGGGCTGCAAACATCGGCCCCTGAGCATGTTCCAGAAATGCCAGCGCCAGATCAATACCGGAGGCAATTCCAGCACTGGTGGTAATCGTCCCATCATGGACGAACAACACATTATCGAGTACTCTAGCGCGAGGGAAGCGCGCTTGCAGCAATTCCAACTTCGCCCAATGTGTCGTACATCGTCGACCATCAAGAAGCCCCGCTTCTCCCAGAGCAAAAGCACCTGTGCAGACGGATGCGATATGCGCTCCTGCCTGAGAGGCGGAACGAAGCCAATCGCGCGTCTCCTGATCAAGCAGAGTCGCTTCTAAGGAAAAGTGTTCCCACTCCATTCCTGGCACGATGATCAAATCGTCCCTCGTGACAGAAGCAAGAGGGGTAAGTTGGGCAACAACCATCCCCTGTGCACTTTCCTGTATCGCTTGCGGGGAACAATAGTGCAACGTATAAGGCGCTCCCGCTCGGAGAGCAGTATCAAACACCTGCGCAGGACCTGCTAAGTCAAGCAAATGCACATGAGGGGGTACGAAAAACACAATGCGTTGCGCCCTGCTGTCGGTTGACTCCATTGGGCTTTGATTCTGAAGGTGCATCTTCTCCATATCTCCCTTCGATGTAGAAAAACCACGAGGAAAACATGTCTACATCAGTCTCCCATTGGAAGGTATGGACAGAGTATATGTCGTATCTGGGGTCTTCGCTAGAGGCAAATTCTGCCAAAGAAAGGACGGATCTCGCCAGAAGCTATAAATGGCGGAGAAGGTAACGTAGTTTCCACGAGGTGAACGATGTTCTCGATATTGATCTGGGACCTAAGAACCATTCGTGGCTCGATGCTCCCATCCCGAAATCGTAATGGAATGCTCGCGCAGTTCTGTGGCAAAATGCTCCTGGATCGTGGCCAGCAATTCATCGATGGAAATCGGCAAGGTCTTCTCATCGATTCCTGCAAGAAGAAAGGGTCTTGAGTATATATTTGCTCGTGAGTTCACTTCTCTTAAATCCCTTAGCACGATTCTTAAATGGTGAGGATGCCCTCTCGTCGGAGCAGATAACTCCTTGATGTCTGCCCATCTGATCAGAAAAACTCCGCGTGAAGTATTGCATATTCATCTGTTTCTCTTCATGAGGAGGAGGACTAGCAACGTCTCTCTCATCTTGTCCTCTGGATGTTTTTCTGGTGAGGCTCTCTTTGCATTTGTAGTATAGCACGAGGGCTGGTAAAATGAGATAGAAGATGGCGGGTGGGCAGATGCCCACCCGCCATCTTCTATCTAGAATTAAAAAGCCCGGGAAATATGGATATTGTGCTAGCCATAGCAGAGCAAAATACAGTATTATAAATAAAAAGCTGTGCTTTTAAAGGGATGCGTCGGGCATATCCATCAGAAAGGAGAAAGGAAAAGTCAGATGTTCATTCGCCGCACATTTACGGGGAAAAGCAGGGAAGCGCACTCTGAAAAAATGCGTAGCGTAGAACAACGCTTTCGTACGCTTGTCGAATTTAGTTCAGAGGGCATCAGGCTTCTCGATCTCCATGGGCAGGTCCTCTACACGAATGCTACCGCCGCACAACTACTCAACCTGCCCTCCTCCAACACGCTATCTATTAGCCTCTATGATGTCCTCTCTCATGCTGATAAGCAAGCAGTAGCTAAGGCTTTTGAACGGGTTACTACTGCTCCAGGCCTATCGGCAAAGGCGCAGTATAGCATCACTCAGGCCGATGGAACCACGCGCTGGCTAGAAGAAACCTACGTCAACAGGCTCAATGTACCAGACCTGGCAGCCATTGTCGCTACATTGCGCGACATTACTGAGCAGAAACAGGCTGAGCGAGAGCGAGAAACCAGGCTACAAGAAAGGGGGGATGTGCTAGCACAAATGCAGCAGATACAGACAGAAGAAGCACGCTTGCAATTACAAGATTTTGTAAAAAAACTGGTTATCGAGCAGGATATGTTGCGCGAGCGCGAGGCACAGGCTCGTACAACTGCCGAACTGACTTCAGACTACGCCTATGCCTACCACTTCCGCCCCGATGGGACGATTGAGCGAGAGTGGACGACCAGCGCCTTTAAGGCTTTGACGGGTTTTGAACCCGAGGAGTTCGACGAACGCGGCTGGGAGCAGTTCATCCATCCAGATGATAAAGAACAGGTTGAGGAGCGCCTGCGAACCGTGCTTGCGGGCCTATCCGATGTGCGCGAGTGGCGCATCACAACCAGGCAGGGTGAGATACTCTGGCTACGTGACTACTGCCGTCCTATACTCGATCCGGAAACGGGTGAGGTCGTGCGCGTCTACGGCGCAGTCCAGGATATCACCCAGCGTAAAGAGGCCGAGCAGCAGAAAGATGATTTCATTGGCATGGCGGGCCATGAGTTACGGACGCCTCTTACCTCGGTCAAAGCATATGTACAGCTTGCGCGGCGCGGCTTGCAACGCCTGGCCAATCCAAGCATTAGCGAAGCGGAGAAGATAACCCGAATCGATGACCTGCTTGAGCGGATAGAGCACCAGGTACAGATTCAGACGCGCCTGATAAGCGACCTGCTCGATGTCTCACGCATCACTGCCAATAATTTAGAGCTGCATTTCGATGTCTGCGACCTGGTCAAGGTCGTACGAGAGGTAGTCGCCGATCAACGAGCTGTCAACACCGAGCGGCCCTTTAATCTTACGCTACCAGAGGTCGACACGCTGCCAGTCATTGCCGACGCGGACCGAATAGGGCAGGTGCTCAATAACTATCTCACTAACGCACACAAATACTCAGATGATAATAAACCTATCGAGGTGCGCCTGGAGATAGAGCGTGAGTTTGTGCGTATCTCGGTTCAGGACGAGGGACCAGGCCTGACACCCTATGAGCAGCAGCGTATCTGGGAGCGCTTCTATCAGACTCCAGGCAAGAAGGTCCAGCATGGGCAACGCCCCGGCCTGGGCCTGGGCCTCTACATCTGCCAGACCATCATCAGCAAGCATAATGGGGAGATTGGAGTCACAAGCCAGCGTGGCACAGGCTCGACCTTCTGGTTCACACTGCCCATCATTCAGCAAGGCGATTGAGTCCATGCTAGCATGGATCCTACAGAGGGGTGGTATACCACTCGGAGGCGATGGTCAGGCCCGCGTCGCTTAGCATGGAGCGTTTGGCGTGGTCAAGGTGGGCGCAGACAACGACGATCTGGGCCGCGCCTCGCTGCTTTGCCTCCCCCATAACGGCCTCCAGTAATTTTCGCCCGTAATGCAGCCAGTCTTCGTGCGTTGCGACACAAAAATCATCGACACTACACGTCAGGCCGGGTACGTCATAGACAGGCGGCGAGGGTACAAAATTTGCGATTACGAAGCCGATGACCTCTCCGTCTCGCTCATAAACCAGCGTAACGATATTTTCACGCTGGACTAGCTGCGCGAACCAGGCGCTCTGCTTCTCGCGCGCATCCGTGGCAGGTTTCCAAAAGACAGGCTGATAGTGTGCATACTCCTGGCGCCTTTGCTCCGCCAGGTCAAGCATACGTGACACATCGTCAGCGCTAGCCTTCCTGATAGCTTCGCTCAAAATCGCTTCTCACTTTCACTGGCAGAGCGCGGGTGACGCAGAAAGCATCACCTGCGCTCTTACTGCTTAAAAAAGCAAACTTCTAAGCAGGACACTCATCGAGGACGGGATCTGGAGTAACCTGCGTTCCTTCGGGGGCGGGAAAGGGCTGTTTGAAGGTAAAGGCAAAGGCTGAGGGGCCGTGAGCTTGCAGGTGCTCCAGGCGCGCCTTCGCCTCTGGCACCGTTGGCACATGTCCTTCTGGCACCCACCAGAGCGTGGTGTATACGCCTTCGAAGCGCTCAAACCACTGCCGGCGCTGCTGCAAGACCTGGCGATGCGCGCTGTTATAAACATAATCCGCAAGCGCCGGAAGCGACGCCCAGACCGAGAGATTGACCAGGATTGCATTATCATCAAAGGGGCGAATGGCGGTGGCGTCGCCCTCCTCAGACTGCAAACGCCAGATAAAACCAGGGCTACGATCTGCCAGGGCATTAATCGGATCAAGCTGGGCAACGAATTCTGCCATCAGGGGATCGCTCAGGGGGGCACGCATACGCGCAACATTGACCTGGGCCAGGTGGTACATGTATGACTCCTTCACACTTGAGACTTTATTCTAGAGATATTTATACATAGCAATAGTATACAACAATGCCTGTATAGCCTCTTGAGAAGCTCAAATTTTTCATTATTGACCGGCTTTAGCACGATGGCTTACGCTCGACCGGTTACATTAAGGAACTTAGAAAAGGGATGTATCCGTTGTCAGACCTGGGCGCGGAGGAAGGCCAGGACGAGACGGTTGAACTCGGCGGGTTGTTCCAGGTTGGGGAAGTGAGCGGTGCCGCTGATCGTGGCTTTGCGCGCACGCTGGATATGGGTCGTCATATAGTGGGAGCCGGCGAGGATGTTGCGGTCATCGAGATCTCCTACAATAATCAGGGTTGGGACATGGATCTCTTCCAGGCGTTCCACGGCGGGCGGCTGTAGCTCCTGTTCGGATACTCGGTTGAAGAAGGCGACTTTATTAGCCATGGCGACACGGTTCATGGCTTCGACGCGCTGGATGAGGGCAGGCGGAAGATGATCGACTCGGCGCTGCACACCAACCAGCCAGTAGCGCGTCTCAAGATCGGCGGCCCGCTTGATATTTCCGGCGCGTACCGCGGCCACGTGCTCCTCCAATAGGGTTTGCGCGGAGGCATCCTCTATGTGATATTCATAGCCATTGGGAGTACTGGCTACCACGGTCAGGGAGCGCACACGCTGGGGATAGGCCAGGGCAAAATCCAGGATGGTGCACCCTCCCATGGAGCAGCCTACCAGGTGCGCGGACTCAATGTGCAGGTAGTCCAACAAGGCATGGAGGTCCTGGTAGTGTGCATACGTGCCTTCCACCAGTGGGGTCTCGCCAAAGCCGCGCAGGTCATAGCGCACGGCCTGGTAGGTGGCGGCAAAGCTAGCAAACTGCTCGTTCCACATGCTTTTATCAGTGATGCCAGCGTGCAGGAAGACGACTGGCTGACCCGTGCCTGCGATCTCATAGGAGAAACGTGTGCCATTCAGCGTGGCAAAGCCTACGCGTCCGTGCTCCTCGCTCATAGGTTGTTCCTCGCTTTCCCTCTAACGACCTTCTGGCTTTTAGCATAGCACAAATATGGCTCAGGCAACAAAAAATCCGACGGGGCTGCTAATACTGTTCCAATAATTAAGCCGAAAAATGTGAAGCACACCCTGGTGGCGCGAAATTTCGCTTGACAAGAAGGCTGAGTATCTGGTATCCTAGGCTCTAGTAGATAGGAAAAAGGCCCTGAGCCCAGGTGGCTCAAACATTGAAAGGAGCGTGCCATGATGCGCAAAGAAATCATGCCGTATCAACTGCATCACGTCTCCGAGAGGGCCATTGCTGCTAGCTGGCATCCATAAGCCAGGGCAAAGATAAGACCATAAACTGACAGGCCACCTCGTGAAGGTTGGTCTTTTTTATTGTGTGAAAAGAGGCCATGAGCGTGATGCTCATGGCCTCTTTTCGTTGTTCTGGAGCACATATCCGCTCTGAAATAAGAGGTGACACATGCACAACTTTCTAAACAATCACAACAACCACAAACAACATCTGTCTACATATATAAGGAGCAACCATTGTCTAAGCGAAAATTGTTACGCGCACTCGAAGAGCAGGAAGAACTAGAGGCCTTACAAGAGCAAGCCCAGGATGAGGCGGACCCCATTCAGGCATCGCTCGACTCTTTCTTCGCGGACGGCCTGATTAGCGAGATCCTGCACGTTGTGAAAAGTGGCAAGGAGGCGACCGTCTATTGCTGCCGCGCCCATCCCTCTCAGGATGTCCCCTATGTCGCGGCCAAGGTCTACCGCTCACGCAATAATCGCGGCTTTAAGAATGATTCGGTCTACCAGGAGGGACGCTACGTCGGCGACCAGCGTATCAAGCGCGCCATGAAGAATAAGTCGGACGCAGGACGCGAGGCCCAGTTCAGCATGTGGATCGCGCACGAGTTCACGATGCTCACCGGGCTATATAAAGCCGGAGCCACGATTCCCAGGCCCATCGCCCATAACAGCAACGCGATCCTAATGGAATACCTGGGAGAGCCGCAGCTGCCCGCGCCCGCTCTCCAGGGTGTACAACTGGCCCCCGACGAGGTCTATCCCACCTTCGCCAACCTGATGGACAACATCCAGCTCTGGCTCAAGCATAATGTCGTGCATGGCGACCTCTCGGCCTATAACATCCTGTACTGGCAAGGCAAGGTAACCATCATCGACTTTCCCCAGGCGGTCGATCCCCGCTTCAACTCACACGCCTACAACCTGCTACTACGCGATATCGATAACATTTGCAAATACATCGGACGCTATGGCCTGCACCGGGATTCTACCGAGCTTGCGAACCGCCTCTGGCACCAGTTCAAGAACTCGCTGCTGTAATCTGGCGTGATTTTTGGTTCGTAATTAGCCTTGACTTTCCGCACATTTCCAGGTATACTTGATTGTACTTAATAAATTTGATTTTGCGAAGGGCCACATCTCTGTGGTCCTTTTCTTTTTGCCCTTCTCTTCTCATTCTTCGTCTCTGGTCTCTAGTAGATGTGGTTGGACTGGTTCGGTCATGGCACGCTGGAAAAGGGATGTGTGTGGGAGACGGCAAAGCCGTTTCCCACACACATCCCTTTTCCCTTCTACTCAGAGAGCGAGATTGCGAGCTGGAACGAGATCAAAGAGCTGTATACCTGCCGCAGACCCTGCCTGTGGAGCGCCATGAAGTCCGCCAGGAGAAAGGTAACGAGGAAGGAGCTGGCTCCAATGAGGCTGAAGGCGCACCAGGCTGGCAGAGGGAGGCGTAGGATATAGTAGGCGCTGATCACAACGATGGGGAAATGCAGCAGGTACCAGTGGAATGAGGCGCTGCTGCTATATTTGAGCAGAGGGCATGTGCGGTTCATATATGTGCCTCCCAGCGCCAGCATAGCGATGAGGCTGGACCAGAGTGCGATACATTGGGTCGCCTGGTAAAGCATGGAGTTCAGGGTATAGCGAGGTATCAGCAGTTCGCCGCGTAGGAGTCCCATACACCAGAGGGCCAGGAGCGTGCCGAAGCAGAGCATGCTCAGTGCGAGCGCCTGGCGTCCCTGCTGGCGCAGCATCTTCTGGATAGAGGAGTTGGCAAAGAGCATATAACCATACATATAGATGAGCAGCCAGCAGGAGGCGTCCGCGAGGCTACAATACTCAGGGAAGGCTGGAAGCAGAGTCAGCCGCAGAAGCAGGAGAGGGAAGGCCAGAGTTAACAGGCCGCCGGGACAGTTGCCCAGGCACGCGGTCCACGTCTGCCCTCTAGCACTCCGTAGCAAGAGGCACAGGGGAAGCGTCAGTAGCGAGAAGCCGAGGAGGTACGCCAGGAACCAGAGATGGTGAATATAGAGCATAATCAGGTAGAGCTTTCCCCTGAGCAGGATCTCGCCTAAGAAGTAGGGATAGAAGGCAAAGAGAGAACCTTGATAACTATTATTGCTTGCCATCGTCACATAGGCCTGTAATGGGAAGAGCAGGACGAAGCCCAACGCAAGTGGCGTAAAGAGGCGGGAGAAGCGCTCCCTGACAAACTCGGCTGGCGATTTGCGTTTTAGCGCGAACCAGGTACTGGCCCCTGCCAGGAGAAAGTAGAGGGCCATACACCATTGCGTGAGCGCGGGCAGGAAGGCCGCGAGCGCGTCGCTCTGTAAACCTGGCGCGTTGCGGGCCTGGTAGAGATCATGAAACATCTCTACACAATGGATCAAGACGACGAACACGAATGCAAGCGTTCTCAGCCAGTCAAAATAGTATAGTCTTTGTGTTTTCTGTGCTTCTTTATGTACAGCATTCATACTATTACATCTTTCGTTGCAACTACTGCTCTGTTCGGTCTCATTGAAAGGTATTCATGCCGCCTGCGGCGGCAGGGAAAAGGGTCGCAGAGGGGCTGACGCCCCTCTGCACTCCCCACTTTGGAGATGTGCGTTGAGAGGGGTTAAAGCAGAGGGGTTAACCCCCCTCTGCACTCCCCACTTTGGAGATGTGCGTTGAGAGGGGTTAAAGCAGAGGGGCTGACGCCCTCTGCACTCCCCACTTTGGAAATGTGTGCGTTGAGAGGAATAATAGAGGTTAAATGTGAACGGGTTATCGCCAAACTGGAGTAAATTTGTGGCCAAAGTGTGTCAATTATGTATGGGGTAAGAAGGGGCAGTAGACATACTTCTGTAACATCTTTGCCTTATGCTATACACATTCTCGTAATTTCACACTGTTATAGCGAGGTCATCCAATGCAAGCGCAGGAGCCCCTTTCAAGCAGCAATAGAGGCCAGGCAAAATTATGGCCCGCCGCTGCCTATCTTTTACTCTCATTTCCGTCAGGAATACTGTATTTCGTTGTCCTGATCGTCTTCGTGGCCCTGAGCGTGGGCTTACTCATTGTCTGGATTGGCATTCCCATGCTCATTCTGGGGATGTATCTGAGCTGGCAATTCGCCATCTTCGAGCGCTACCTCACTATGCGCTGGCTCAATTGCTACATCACGCCGCTTGCCCTCTCCCGGCCTCCTAGAGAGAGCTGGCTTCAGTATCTCCGCGCGCATCTCACCAATAAGATGACCTGGAAGACGCTGGCATTTCTGTTGCTCAAATTTCCCCTGGGGATACTCAGCTTTGTCTTCGCCATCCAGGTTCCGATCTTGATGCTGGTACTGGCCTTGATCACGTTCATCCTGGGTTTCGTCTGCACGCCCATACTCTATCTGATACTCGTGGCCCGCAACGCGCCGCTTGTGATACGCTGGCCTGGACAGAGACCAATCTACCTTCACAGCATGAAGGATCTTGTACGTTATGTGTTTACGGGCTTTGGCCTGGTGCTGCTGCCCAGGTACATTCTTCTGGGAATGGCCTGGATATGGCAGCAATTGGGGCGCGCCTTGCTGGGCATGAACAACCAGGATCTCCGTGTCGCCGAGGCAGAAGAACAGGTGAGACGTGAACAGGCCAAAGTCGAGCGTGCCGAGTTGAGCCGCCAACAACTTATCGTCAATGTCTCGCATGAGCTACGTACGCCGGTCGCCAGCATACGCGCCCATCTGGAGGTGTTGCTTAAAGCCTGCGCGCAAGAGAACGGCCTCGTGCTCCAGCCCCAGGAGTTGAGTAATTACCTGGGCATCGCGCATCGAGAAACTGTACGCCTCGGCTCTCTGGTTGAGGACCTGCTCTCGCTCTCGCGTACGGAAGCCGATAAGTTGCGCCTGAATATGGCCTCGGTTCCACCCGGCGAAGTAATTGAAGAGGTCTACCAGGCGCTGCTCCCCCTGGCGCGCAAGGAGCGTATGATTACGCTGGTCCGCTCGCTGTCTGAGAGCTTGCCACGCGTACAGGCCGATCACCAGCGTCTCACCCAGGTCCTGATGAACCTGGTACGCAATGCCATCACCTATACACCTGATGGGGGCATTATCTCTATCTCGACACACCAGAAGCACAGCGATTACCTGGTTATCGCGGTCGCGGATACGGGGATGGGCATTCCAGCCGATCAACTAACGCAGATTTTCGAGCGTTTCTACCGTACGGATAAATCACGCTCACGCTCCTCCGGCGGCTTTGGCCTGGGCCTCTCGATTGTCAAAGACCTGGTAGACGCCATGGGAGGGAAGATAACGGTTGAGAGCCAGGAGGGCGAGGGAAGCTGCTTCCACATTCATTTGCGGCTCGCCCAGGGGGCAACAAACTGGTGATGACAAATTAGCGATAACAAAACAAACAATACCGCAGCAATAAGGCCTGGACGCCAGCACAAGCGGCGTGTACACTAAGCATGGGCTTGGGACCAATTCCCATGTATGTATTTTCACATGTTGTTGCGAAGGAGAAGTTGCCACATGGCTCGCGTGCTTGTTGTTGAGGATGAAGTCGCTATTTGTAACCTGATTTGCGCTGAACTGAGCGCCGAGGGGCATACTGTCTACCAGGCCAATGACGGCCTGCAAGCGCTGACCCTGGTTGAGCAGCACCAGCCACAGCTTATCATCCTCGACTGGATGTTGCCCGGCCTGGATGGCCTCTCCGTTTGTCGCCGTTTGCGCCTGAACTACCTCATGCCTATTCTTATGCTCACCGCGCGCAATGAAGAGATCGACCGGATTCTAGGTCTGGAGGTGGGGGCCGACGATTATATTAGCAAGCCTTTCAGTATGCGTGAGCTTATGGCCCGGGTGCGCGCCATGCTACGCCGCGTCGACCTGGACCAGCGCCTGGCCCAGACCCTCCAGCAGGCTCGAACAGAACCCCCAGTGGCGCAAGTATCACCCGCGATAACACCCACACCAGGCCACCCCCCTATCATACGCGGACAATTGGAGATCGACCCCAATGCCCGCATTGCTAAACTTCATGGCGAAGGTATCATGCTCACGCCTAAGGAATACGAACTGCTGATTTTACTGGCTTCACATCCTGGGCGCGCCTTTAGCCGCGAGTTCCTGTTGCAGCAGCTCTGGGGATACGACTACGATGGCTTTGATCGCACCGTCGATACACACGTCACACGCCTGCGCAAGAAACTCGGCGGCGTAGGAGAAAAAATTGTCACCGTCTGGAGCGTTGGCTACCGCTTCGTAGAATAGAGCCAGGGCTATTTAATCCTCCCCCTTAATCTTCCTCTAAGAAGTTGAGAAGAAAGTTGTGGTTGTATTTATACTAAAAAAACAGTGGTGTATGAGCATCGCTGTTTGCTTTTCAATCAAAGTTTACCGGTGGTACGTTAGCGAACCATCGTGACCGCCGAGCCAGAAAGGGAAAACGCATGACTACTACGTTACAGCGACCCGTACGCACGCAACTCACCAATGTTGCTTTCAAGAAGACCGCAACCGCCTCCTCCGAGTGGAGCGAAGCATGGAAAGCGGAGTTCGCTCTTGATGGACACCGTGAGGGAGGAGATGGACATGCCTGGGCTCCCAAAAATCGCAATGTGTTACCAGCAGATGAACTGACGTGGTGGCAAGTGGACCTTGGTCGTCTCCATCGGATCTGGGAACTCGACCTCACTACGCTCAGTGATCGCGACTATCCGCTGAGCCGCTACAACTTCGAAATCCAGGCTTCTGAAGATAGGCAGAATATGAGTCATTATCGCGTACTTGGAAGGGTTGATAGCGTCCACAGCCTCCCTATAGCAGGGACCCTGACCCTCGCGTTTGATACCCCTGTCTCTGCGCAATACATTCGCGTTGTCAAACTGACGACAGAGGCTAATCCCTATTTTGATATGGCGATTGCTGAATTTCGCGTGTGGGCGGAATAAGAAGTCGCGGTGGAAACTTCACATCCAGGTGTGAAGTTTCCATGTATTCATTCTTCATATCCGGGTATGGCAAATAACGAACATAGCTCTTCCACCTTTTCTCTGACTTCCGATTTTACATCTTCAGGTAATATATATTGCCTTTCATTACGCACAGAGATCGATATTATCGACAACAATACCTACATGATGCAATCTCATGTGTATCCTTTCCGGTGGCTCCTTGTCTGTTTCATATACTGCAATAGAATACAAGAAAGCAATCAGCCAATGCTTCCTTGACATAATGTAGTATTATGTTGAAGGGCAATCAAGCTGTCAATAGATTAAAAATTCGGTATTCAGACTATTCATGTTTCTGGCTCACTCTTTATTTAAAAATTTAATAAACCTGGCAATTGTTGTGAACTACCACTGAGCTGAAGACACAGCGGCTTCTTCGGGAGTCACTGAAGACCCAGTTCAGTAGCTTCGCAAGAAGCCTGAGTTCACCAGACTCAGCCCCAGAAATGGGCGCTACGTTCGAAGAGGTCAGGACACCTGCGGTTGACGCATCAGACCGCTGCTCTGTCGCTTGGGTTTAAGTAGGACTGAGGAAAGGTCCGGTGATCCAGGTGCAAAAAGCCTTTTGAACATTGTCGAGATGAAGCCGGATTCCCTTGGTGGTCACAGCGAAGGGATACGCATCACCTGCCTTCGGGCAGAGTTTTTTGAGTCAATGGATCGTCTCTTGCTCAAAAGAACAAGGGGCGGTCCGGCGATTCATCCACGAGGCTGAAGACCTCGTGGTTTTCTCGCCGCTCATGTATAAAGGCAAAAGTTTCAACCCCTATTCCTGTTAGGATTAACAAGTGGTTAAAGGCTCCACTACGCCAAAACGACATAATCCGTTTCTCGGACCTGTAACACTCATGCATACAGCAAGGATAAAATGGTGATTGATACAACAAAGGCCAATCCCTGGCTCCCCTGGCCAAGTGTCCATCCACGACCCCCCCCCTCGCCTGTTCTGTTTTCCCTATGCAGATTGTCTTCTTCCGACAACTTGCATTGTTTGCCAGTAGTTGATAATCAGCATATCCAACTGCAATTAGGGTGCTAAATCTGAGGGCGCCAAGAGAAAGTAGGACATTGACGGATGGCGGACTACATTGGACAGCAATTAGGCAACTATCGATTAACGCAGTTGCTTGGAAAAGGAGGCTTTGCCGAAGTATATTTGGGAGAGCATGTGCGGTTAGGAATGAAAGCGGCTGTAAAGATCTTACATACCAGCCTTTCGGAAGATGAGACTCGCGCCTTCCAGCAGGAGGCACAGACCATTGCTGCTCTCTCGCATCCACATATCATCCGGGTATTGGATTTTGAGGTACAAGCGGGTATCCCATTTCTCGTGCTGGATTACGCCCCCAACGGTACACTGAGACACAAGCATCCCAGAGGTACCCGATTGGCTCCATCGCTGGCTGTTGATTATATAACTCAGATCGCCAGCGCACTGCAATTTGCCCATGATCGTAAGATCATCCATCGCGACATCAAGCCAGAGAATATGCTCATTGGGAGTTGGGGAGATATTCTGCTCAGTGATTTTGGCATTGCCACGATTGCCCACTCCACCTCCTCTATGAATACGCAAACATTAATGGGCACCCTGGCCTACATGCCACCAGAGCAGATCAAAGGGAAGCCACGCATAGAGAGCGATCAGTATGCCTTAGCTGTAACAATCTATCAATGGCTAACGGGAGAACTCCCCTTCCAGGGCTCTTCCATGGAAATGATCGCGCAACACCTGGCAATACCAGCGCCTCCCCTGCGCAACAAAGTATCCGACCTGCCAGTCGAACTGGAACAGGTTGTCTTGAAAGCCCTAGCGAAAGATCCCAAAGACCGCTACGGGCAGGTCCAGGAATTCGCATATATGTGCGAAAAAGCGATAAAAAATGTGGAACAGCCAGGAACGCAGCTTGCGAATCAAGAAATTTCAAACACACTTCCTGGAAGAGCTTACACTTCTGTGAAAAGCAGCGATCTCATAACACCAATAGTATCACAGCCACTTCAGCAAACCACGGATTATTATCTTAACAAAAGCAAGGCTCTCATTGAAGTGAAGCAGTATCAGGAAGCATTGGCTATGTGTGAGCAGGCGTTGCGATTTGACCCCTCCTCTGCTTTGCTTTATGTGAACCGAGCCAGTGCTCTCTGTGGATTGAAAAGATATCAGGAGGCCCTTGAAGCCTGCGATCAAGCACTTCAGCGCGATTCTCGTATTTCCCTGGCTCACTATAATGCAAGCGAAGCCCTCATGCAATTAGGCAGGCACCAGCAAGCCCTTGAAGCCTGCGAACGGGCACTTCAGTTTGACCCTTCCTTCCCCAAAACCTATATCAATAAAAGTCGAGTTCTCATTGAATTGGGCAGATACCAACAAGCCCTTGATACCTGCAATCAAGGGCTTGTATATGACTCTCATAACGCCCTGGTACACAACAATGCAGGTGTGGCTCTCATGAATTTGGGCAGATACCAGCAAGCTCTTGAAGCTTGTGAGCAAGCCATCCGGCTTGATTCCTCTTCAAGCCTGCCCTATGTTACCAAAGGTTGGGCTCTCATTGAATTGGGACGATACCAGGAAGCCCTGGTTGCTTGTAATCAGGCACTTCAACATGATGCTCAGGATGCATGGGCACACAACAATGCAAGCGTGGCTCTCATGAAGATGGGGAGATACCAGGAAGCTCTTCATGCCTGCGAGCAGGCACTACAGCTCAATCCTCACAATACAAAAGCACATGCAAACAAGACGTTCATACTTCAAAAGCTCAGGCGCTATTAGCTGAAATAATATATAAATAAGGTGAATGATGCGGTTAAGCGAGTAACGGGAAAGCAAGAAATAACTGTTATTAGCAAGGCTCTACATCCACAAACATATTATACAAGTTTATAATTCAATTTACGAACTTTTTATTACACTTGTTGCTCAAGTATAGCAGTCATATTAGAGGTGCATAGACAGTACATCTATGCTCAAGAGAAACTACAAAAACAAGTCAATAATAATTGCGATTCAGGCACACCTTCAATGGTGCAAATCTCCGTTTGGGCATAGCTCCCCCTGTCAGGGCAACTTACCGGATTTCGATGCGAAACTTGGATATTCCCCTATAAACATCTTACTCGGTTCATGTTGTCCTGACAAGGATTTTTAGCCCAATGGGTAGGTCAGGTATGTGTCAAGAAGGTAGGCTCATACGTCTTTTACGGCTCTTGGATTGACACGACAATTGGTGTGAAGGTACTGCGCGACTCCGTTCTTGAAGTCGTAGATCGCGACGGTCTGTGTGTCCTCAAGCGGATCGTCCGAAGGCATTAAGAAGTGCGTCTCGCTTATCGGAAGCAGCTCGTATTTGATGCGTTCTGGTTTATCGAGAATTTGTGCCTGCAGAGAATTGAGAACGAATGTCAGGTAGAGCTTCCCGTCTTCGGCTTCTACTTCGTAACGGGCACCTGGCCGCTCGTAAGCACCTTCATACCTGGACAAGTCGAGCGAAAGCGTCGGATCGGGTCTCGGCAAGTCTGGGATCGTGACTGCTCCAAGGTCGGCCAGGATTTCATTGAACACCTTTTTGTAGAAGCACTCTCGCGGTCCTCCATTGGTCAGCATCGAGATCGCGATGTTCGAATCCGGCAGAATTCGCAGACGCGCGTTCTGACCAACAGTGCTGCCGTCGGTCGCGTAGACCGTCTCGCCGTGCCAATTACACACAATGAGGCCCAGCGCCCAGTACGGCCCGAACATGTATGGATCGGGAATGGGAACCCGCGACTCCATCATCTCGCGCATGATCTTGGCCGAGACAATTTGTGTCCCGTTTGGCGCTTTGCCTCCGTTGAGGAAGACGTGTGCCATCGCGAGCACTTCCCGAATTGTCGAGGTGATGTTGCCCCCCGGCCCGAAAGCGCGTGGCAGGTAAGCCAGTGGCGAAACAATGGGTCCCTCTTCAAGGGACCGGATCAAATGCCCCGTCGCAGCCCGATCCTGGTCCACTTGCTCACGCCAGCTGCTCGTGCTGGTCAATCCCAGGGGGTCGAAGAGACGATCCTTCATAATGTCGTCCCACCGCTTGCCGTCAATCACCTCCATGATACGTGCGAGGATCGCGTAACCCAGGGCTGCGCTGTAACCATGGGTGTAGCCCAAAGGCTGAACTTGCGATGCACTGGCGATGTTGTCGACCATACACTCATAGACATCGTCGTCTTCGCCGGGATAGCCGTAGTCCTCCTCGATACCGTTCGTGTGGTTCAGGAGATGCCTGGGCGTAACTTTGGCGCTGACCTCGGGGTCGGCGACCTTGAAACCGGGGAGGTAGGTCCGCACCGGCTCGTCCAGGCCGACTTTCCCTTCGTCGACGAGTTGCATGAAGGCGAGGGCAGTCCATGTCTTGGTCATGGAGCCGCACTGGTAGATGGTGTCGGTCGTCGCGGGTTCCTCCGTTGACAGGTTCTTGACACCGACGGCGAAGTCGGTGATCTCTCCGTCATAAAGAACACCGATCGCAGCACTCGGGATCCCGTATTCCGAAAGGAGCTCGGAAACCCGAGCTTGAATCTGCGTTGCATCTATCCCTTTTGTCATTGAGGGCCTCTCTTTATCTCAGTATTGTGCTGGTGTCGGCAGCTACTTCTTCGGGAGGCCGACCGCGTTAGTGGCGTCAGCCTCGAAGTACTCCGTCGTGCCAAAGGGGCCGGCGTGCTCCTCGAAGAAGCTCTTGACGCTGTCGATCGAGTCATGAACGATAACGTTCACCGCCTTAGTCCCGTCGGTGCTTCCCACTGCCAGGGTCCACCTGGCCCCCTTGGGCAGTTGGCCGTACGCCTTCTTCAGGGAACCCCAGAACTTGTCGTTGTCAGCGATCGTGGAAACAGCCATTACGTGCATCCTTTGTCCTCCTCAAATTTTAATAATAAAAAGTGGAATAGTCTGATGTCGCCGGGCACGACATGTCGCTGAAGGAGCAGGCACGCTCGCCCTGCTTCGCCTCATCGTGACACCTGACCCTCGCCATGCTATACTATATTCGCTGATATGAGCAGCGAATATTTAGAATCTATCCTTACATTATCAGACAGATTCATCATATTTATCTGATGATGTAAGATAAATATATTGTAGGATGGAGGGACGAGCCTTGTCAAGCTTTTCTCAGGATGAACGCGCGAACACCCGTGAGGAGTTTTCGCGGGAGATCCGGCAATTCACTGAAATCAACGCCTCTTTCTTTCGGGTGGCGGCAACTCGAATCGGGATAGCCGTTACGGATATGCAGGTGCTCGATATCCTTGATCTCATCGGTCCGGCGACTGCTGGGCAGCTCGCCGATCTCACGGGACTGACGACTGGGGCGATCACCAGAATACTCGACCGATTGGAGAAAGCCGGACTTGTGCGCCGGGAGCGCGATCCCAACGATGGCCGCAAGGTCATCGTCCGCCTCGAAAGGGGCAAGGATGAAATGAGCAAGGTTCGCTCGATTCTGGATTCCGTTGAGAAGACGTGGGGTGAGGTGGCGTCGCGCTATGACGATGAGCAGATCGCTTTCCTCCTGGAGTTTCTCAAATATAGCAACACGCGATCCAGGAAAGAACTTGCTCAGTTGCAACATGAGGCGCCAGCAGGCGAAGGAGAGATCTTCTCCGCGCCGCTAGAAGGCCAGGAGAGTGGCCGGCTCGTCGTCTCCTGCGGAATCTCCCGGCTGACTGTGCGCGCGGACGAGGAAATGGCGGAACTTTACCAGGCCCGCTTCGAGGGACCGGTACCGGGCGTGAAAGCGAAAGATGGGGTGGTCACCATCCGCTATCCGAGGCGCCTACTGGGCCTGGGCGAGAAGCAGGGCCAGGCGGTGGTCGCGCTCAGCATCGCCATCCCGTGGCGGATCGCGATCCAGGGCGGAGCAGCAGAGGCCGTCGCCGAACTGGGCGGGCTCAATCTCGCGGGGCTGGAAGTCAAAGGAGGATTTAACACGATCCGTCTGGATCTCCCCACGCCCTCTAGCATGGTTCCTATACGGCTCGCAGGAGGAGCGTCAGAGATTATCGTGCGCCGCCCCGCAGGAGTCGCCACCCGCATCAACTTCAAGGGCTGGGCCTCCGAGCTGGCCTTCGACGATCAAACCTTCAGCGTTGCGGGCAACATCTCGCAACTGCAAAGTCCTGGTTTTGATCCGACTGCCCCATGCTACGACATCGAAATCACCAGCTACGCCAACAGAGTCACCATCACTTCTGGCTGACGGCAGATCTGGCTTCCGACATGCTTGCATGTTTCCCAAAGGTGAGTCGCACCCGAGAGCAAAAGAGAAGAAGTTTTGCCAATCCTTCTGTGTTATACTGCTGCTTTGTACAGCTAGGAGCGGAGACGCGGAAGGCCTGAACAAAGGCGTTCCGACAGCGGAATAAAGGCGAAAGCCTGGTGAAAAGATCAAGAGGGAACATAGATCAGCATGGTTCAAGAATATATCGAGATTCGTGGCGCCCGCGAGAACAACCTCAAGGATGTCTCACTGAGGCTGCCCAAGCGCAAAATCACCATTTTTACCGGTGTGTCAGGTTCGGGGAAGTCATCGGTGGTATTTGATACCATAGCAAACGAAGCACAACGGCTGTTGTTCGAGAATTTTAGCATGTTCATTCGCAGCTTCCTGCCACGCTATCCTCAACCAGACGCCGATACGATTGAGAACCTGAGCATGGCGGTGATTGTTGATCAGAAACGTCTGGGTGGGGGATCGCAATCGACGGTGGGCACGGTTACTGACATCGCGTCTGTGTTGCGCCTGCTCTTTTCGCGCATCGGTCAACCCTACGTGGGCTCTGCAAATGCGTTTTCCTTCAACGATCCCCAGGGCATGTGTCTGGAGTGTAATGGGCTTGGCCGCAAAGTCGGCATTACCCCGCAAGATCTGATTGATACAACAAAATCGCTGAACGAGGGAGCTGTCATCGCCCCAGGACTGGCCGGATGGGAAAGCGATCTTTATGCGAATTCTGGCTACTTCGACAACGACAAGAAGATAGCCGATTATACAACAGAGGAACTGGACCTGCTTCTCTACAGCGAACCGCACAAACATACGGGTCTGGCGTACAACACCTATGAGGGTCTGGTGTACAAGTTCAATCGCAAGTTCGTTGCGCGGGACATCCAGACGCTCTCGCCTCGCATCCGGCAAAAGGTCGAGCCTTTATTGAAGCTCGGCCCCTGTCCGCTCTGCAAGGGGGCCCGGCTCAACCAGGCCGCCTTAAGCTGTAAGGTCAAGGGGTACACTATTGCCGACATGGCAGCGATGGAGGTTGATGAGCTTTTAGAGGTAGTCAAGGGTATCACAGAACCAGCGGCGGCACCAATCGTTCGCACGTTAACCGAACGGCTGCAACATCTGGTGGAGATTGGCCTGGAGTATCTCAGCCTGGATCGACCCACCGATACGCTGTCCGGGGGTGAGTCACAGCGAGTGAAGATGGTCAAGCATCTCAATGGGAGCCTCGTGGATGTGATGTATGTCTTCGACGAACCGAGTGTCGGATTACACCCGCGCGACGTCCACCGTTTGAACGAGCTGCTCGAAAAATTGCGTGATAAAGGGAACACGGTGATTGTGGTGGAGCATGATCCCGATGTCATAAAAGTCGCGGACTACGTTGTGGATATGGGGCCATATGCAGGGAATGAAGGCGGCCAGGTCGTTTACGAGGGTAGCTTTGCTGGCCTGCTCAAAGCTGACACGCTCACCGGCAACCATTTGCAGTCTGCAAGGCCGCTTAAGGATGAATTTCGGCAGGCCAGCGGTACCTTCCCGATTGTTCATGCGACGGTCAATAACCTGAAGGATGTCAGCGTAAATATTCCTGCCGGTGTCTTGACGGTAATCACGGGTGTGGCTGGCTCGGGCAAGAGTTCATTGATCAATGAGGCTTTCCTGGGCCAGCACCGGGACGCGGTGGTGATTGACCAGTCAGCTATGGGTACGTCCAGCCGTTCCAATCCCGCCACCTATACTGGTATCATGGATGATGTACGTAAAGCTTTTGCAGCGGTGAACCACGTCGATGCCGGTCTATTTAGCTTTAACTCAAAGGGGGCCTGCTCCAATTGTCAGGGTCTGGGCGTTACCTACACCGACCTGGGCTTCCTTGAGGGTGTCAAGCTTCCTTGTGAAGTGTGTGGTGGGAAGCGTTTTAAGGACGAGGTGCTGACGTATACCTTAGATGGGAAATCCATTGCCGATGTCCTGGGCATGACCATCCACCAGGCGCTGGAGTTTTTTACAGTCAAAGGTGTGCAGCAAAAACTCCAGGCCATGAGTGATGTGGGTCTTGACTACCTGACACTTGGTCAACCTTTAAGTACGCTCTCCGGCGGCGAGTGCCAGAGGCTCAAGCTAGCCAGCGAACTCCATAAACAGGGCAGTATCTATGTCATGGATGAGCCGACAACTGGCCTGCACCTGTCAGATATTGGTCGCCTGCTCACCATCATGAACCGGCTGGTCGATGGCGGGAACACCGTGATTGTGATTGAGCACCATCTCGATGTGATTCGCAACGCAGACTGGATCATTGATATGGGTCCAGAAGGCGGCAATAAGGGCGGCATGGTCATCTTCGAGGGGACACCGCGAGAACTACTCGGCGCCAGGCATTCGCTGACGAGCCAGTATTTGGGATAGATGCTGGTCTTTGATTTCCGAGAGACCGGGCCAGTTTCCTCCACTCGTGAACATGAGTAGAGGAAACTAGCCGCTCAAAAAGCTCCGCCGTGTGAGCAGACTTCTGTTGACAATAGGAGCCTTCGACGTCTATGCTGTAGGCACAGAAGGTGATGATGATCGACAGAATGAGAGAGACGATGGATGGCACGAACAACCCCACGCGTTGAGCAAGAAGTCTTAGTGTTGCCGGACGGCAAAAAAGCCTTGGTGACGGTTGGGTCACAGCAATGGTATTCCTGGCTGGCTGATGAGAAGAACGGTTCCTTTTTCTTTGTGAACGAAACCGGTTCATTTACGGCGCGCAAGGAGCGCCGGAAACGAGGTGGGTGGTACTGGATCGCCTACCGGAGCCGGGGTGGGAAACTTGCCAAGACCTATCTTGGGCGCTGCGAAGACCTGACCCTGGAACGGCTTCATGAGGTGACCTCCATGCTGGCTGGACATTCGGCCATACAGCCGAATATGGCCTTGCTTCGTCCAAACCTGCCGTTGGTCCCAACCAAATTTCTTCCTCCGCTGCTTTCCATCCCCGCAAACAGATTGATTGAACGCACAACGTTGCTGGAGCGTCTCGATCAAAGCCTGAGTGTCAAGCTCATGCTTGTAACCGCCCCGGCGGGCTTCGGGAAGACAACCCTCTTGAGCAGATGGTATGAACGCTTCAGGCAACAACAGGGAAACGAAAGCACCATCGCCTGGCTCACCCTGAATGAACGAGACAACGAACCCGCCCGCTTCTGGAACGCGATCTGGAGTGCGCTGCGAGGCGGGCTGGAAAGTGCTGACTTTGATGTTGCTGTACCGCTCTTCTCGACGCCCCAGATGCCTCTGGAAGCTGTCCTGGCTGCCCTGGTGAGTGCTTTGAGGAAGAAACCAGTTGGTGTCCTCATTCTGGATGACTATCATGTGATTACGCATTCCCAGATCCATGAGGGCATGAACGCTCTCCTGACCTATCTGCCAGCCCATATTCATCTTATTCTTGCCAGCCGGAGTGAGCCGCCGTTGGCCCTGGGACGAGCCCGCATGTATGGGGAACTCGTCGAGTTAAGGGCCAGCGATCTCCGCTTGACGCAAAACGAAACCAGGCGTTTTCTGCATACCATCACCGGTGTGACACTCTCGGATGAGGAACAGGCTATCCTGGAACAGCGGACCGAGGGATGGGTCGCAGGTCTCCACCTGGCGAGCCTGGCTCTGCGAGGACACGAGCCTCCAGGTGAAGTCCTGTCACGTTTCACCGGGAGCCAGCGCTCCTTCTTTGACTATTTCGCCGAAGAGATCTTCGCCCAGCAGACGGAGGCCGTGCAACGCTTTCTCCTGTCGACGGCCCTGCTGACAGAACTCACTCCATCACTTTGTGCGGCTATGGGTGACAGCCCTGGACTCCAGGGAAGAGAAGAGTATGCCCGGAGCCTGCTCGGCAGCATCGAGCGTGCCAATCTCTTTCTGGTCCCGCTGGACGAAGAGCGCCAGCGATATCGGTATCATGCCCTTTTCCGCGAATTCCTCTGCGAGAAATTGCGGCGCAGTCAGCCTGGTCTTGTCTCGCCATTATACCGACGGGCCGCTGACTTCTCTGAGCAGCAGGGGATGAAAGAAGAGGCGCTGGAATACGCCCTTGCTGCGCAGGATACAGAGATGGCTAGCCGTCTGCTTGCGCACATGGGTGAGGAATGGTTGTGGAAGAAGGGTGAGGCTAGGAGACTGCTGGCCTGGATGCAGAAGCTTCCCGATCAATCGCGCGAAGAACACCCACATCTGGAGATCCTGCACGCCTGGGCTTTGCTTTTGAGTGGGCACAGTGATCTGGAGGAAGTGGAAACAAGGCTTTGTGCCATCGAGAGGCGCCACGAAGAAGCGGTGAGCGGTGCGCTACGCGGAGATATCGCGGCCCTGCGCGCCAGACTGGCCGCCTTTCGCGATGATATTCCCCAGGTGATCGTGTTTTCCCAACAGGCCCTGCAAGCTCTGCCGAAAGAGCGAGCGCTCCTGCGTGCCGATGTCGCCTTTGGCTTGAGCGGGACATCCAGGAATCTCGACGAGTCCTACCGCCTGCTTGCAGAAGCGCGACACCTCAGCCTTGCTCTGGGCAGCTTGCGCACTGCCATGTTCGCCAGCCGCTACCTGGCTGCGACCTGTGTGGATCAAGGCAAGTTAACCGAGGCAGAAGCCATTCTCCAGCAGGCTCTGTATCTTGTGGGAGAGGGAGAGCAGGTGCGTGTGCCAGTCGCGAGCTTTATCCATATCGGGCTGGCTGAGCTCTGCTACGAACGCAATGAGCTCGTTGCAGCCCGCCGCCATGCCCTCCAGGGGATCGAATTGGGCGAACGCTGTGGGGAGATCAAATCGCTCTTATATGGCTACTGTCTCCTGGCCCTCATCTCCGCAGCTCAGGGAGAGATCGAGCAAGGGTGGCAGCACGTGTGGCAAGCGGAAAAGATTGCCCTGATGGGAAAAGTCACCTGGCTGAGCGAACGCATGGCCGCGATTGCCGTCCACCTGGCCCTCCTGGAGGGGGATCTGGGAAAGGCGAAGTGGGCGCTCCGCAAACAGGGGATCAACTCCGAGCAAGAGGCTGAGTACGCGCCAGGCGACGAGCAGGAAGACGAGCGGCTGATGTTAGCCAGGGTCTGGCTGGCCGAAGGGAAGTACAGCGCAGTGATCCACCTGCTTGAGCCGGTCGGAACTATCGCACGGCAGAGAAAACATCTGAAAAACGCCTTCGCGGTCCAGGCGTTGCAAGCGATCGCCCTGAGCGGATTGCGAGAACAACAGCAGGCCGTGCATCTGCTTGGCGAGACGCTCAAACTGGCGGGGCCAGAGGGATACTTGCGCACCTTTCTTGACCTGGGGAAGCCAGTGCAAAAACTCTTGCAGAGAATTGAGAAAGCAGGGAGCGCAAAGGGATATGCACGCCAGTTGCTCGATGCCTTCGGCAAAAGCCTCGATCCACTGGAACCCTCTGGCGGTTTGAGCGAGCGGGAGCATGAAGTCCTCCAACTTGTCGCTGCAGGCATGTCGAATCAAGAAATTGCTGACACGCTGATCGTCGCGGTGAGCACGATCAAAGTCCATATCAGGCACCTGTGCCAGAAACTAGACGCCCAGAACCGCATCCAGGTGATTGCCAGAGCGAGAGAGAGGGGCATACTATGATTCAAATCGCACAGCAGTTGGTTGAACCCAAATTTGCCCCAAAACTCCTACAATAATCGCAACAGGAATTTTTCACTGGATACGTCCATACCGCTTCAAAATGGCCAGGGTCTCGACGAGTGAAAGGGCTTGTGCCCAATGGTTATCTCGCCCATCCATGGAGTGCGCGGTACACAACGCATTGATCACGGCTTCTTCAGTTGTCTCGACCACCGCTGCGAAGAGCCCATCTATGGCTGGGTTCTGTTCGTTGAGCACCTGCACGCTGCGGACGAGAGGGCCTGCATCATGTGGAATGCGGTCAGCCGTCGAAAAGGCGATAGCCAGGTCGCCACTGCCATGTCCGCCAGAGGTCCCGGTGCGTGCGAGACCAAGCGGCACCCGCCGAGCAAGGCGACCAAGCTGGCGCGCATCAAGGGGCGCATCGGTTGCTAATACCACAATAATTGACCCCTGCTCCCGTCCCGGCTCCTGTCCCACGTGTTGCGCCACACGCTTCTGGCGCTGCTCCTCCAGTTCACGACCGACCGGAACCCCACCGATAATCAAATCGCCGCAGCGCCCAAAATTCGACTGTACTAGCGCACCGAGCGTGTATCCGCCCTGAGCGGGCGAGAGACACCGGGAAGCTGTTCCAATCCCGCCAGCAAAGCAATAAGTCGTCATCCCTGTTCCTGCTCCAACGTTGCCCTCCAAGACCGGCGTGCCAGGAGCAACAGTGAGCGCAGCGCGTACCTCTTGCTCCCCGACATGCCGACCCCCGATATCGTTAAGAAAGCCATCGTTGCATTCACACACGACGGGATTGACCGTGCCCGTCGTGACGCCGATCGCCGGGTTTCGCTCGACCATAAAGGCCACGAGCGCGTCAGCGACCCGACCCACGTTGAGCGTGTTTGTCAACAGAATGGGCGTTTCGAGTTGCCCAAGCTCAGCAAGCTGTACCAGGCCGATGGTTTTGCCGAAACCATTGAACACCGAAGCTGCAGCCGGCACCTTCAAGCGGAAGAGATCGTCGTCGTGCGGCAGGATTGCAGTGACACCCGTGCGTACCGGTCCCACTCCGCGGACCAGTGCGCCATTTCCGCGTATGAGCGTCGTATGGCCAACACGTACGCCTGCGACATCGGCGATGCTATTGGTTGTTCCCGGAGGCAGTGTCCCAAGGATAATCCCCGCCTCGCGCGCACGCATGCGCGTGTTGGGATCTCGTTCACTCATTATATCTCTCTCCTTCTTCTGTTTCTCTCTGGCCCCTGTTGAGGGCTAGTACGCTGTTCAATTTCGTTTGAAAGGGATTCATACCGCCTGCGGCGGTAGGGAAAGGGACGCAGAGGGGCTGACGCCCCTCTGCACTCCCCACTTTTCCATTGACACCTGCGCCTCCAAAATCTTATACTCAGTATAAGTTTGTTCCCGATGTATGCTTATATTCAATATAGCAAACAGATGAGAGGAGAAGCTGTGTGAATAAGCAACCTGATATGAACGGTGGAGGAGTTGCATTCAACTTCTTCAGCAACCAGTCTTCTGAGAATCCGTTTCCATTGCTTGCCATGGCACGCTCAATGGGGGCCGTTCTCCCGGTTCCTCTTCCATACAGTGACGGACAGAAAGCCTGGATGATTACACGAATGGAGGAAGCAGTACAGGTCCTCAAGGACAGCAAACGCTTCACTGTTGATAGAAGGGCAGCCGACTCGAAAGGTTTCTTTCGGCAACGGGAACGTGAGTTCGCTGACGCTCCTGGTCTACTCGGGCAATCCATGATTTCGGTCGACGAGCCAGACCATCGTCGTCTTCGAGGCCTGGTTTCCAAAGCCTTTACGCCCAAATATATCCAGAGCTTGCGACCTTCCATTCAACATATTGCCGATGAATTGCTTGATCGTGTACAGGACCAGGGGCATATGGACCTTGTGCATGACTATGCCTATCCGCTCCCCATCAATGTCATCTCCGATATGCTCGGGGTACCTAAGAAGAACCGGGAGCAAATTCGCCAGTGGTCAGAGGCTCTTGCCACTGGAGGGCCCGGCGATGAGCAACGTCGCAAACGCATTCAAGCCTTCTCCAACTACATTGTGGAACTGGTCGCCGAGAAGCGCAAGAACCCACAGGACGATTTGATCAGCCAGCTTATCCAGGCCGAAACCGAAGGCGACTATCTCAGTGAACCAGAACTCCTCTCGATGGTGGGCCTGCTCATCTTCGCGGGCCATGAGACGACATCCAACCTGATTGGCATCGGGACGCTCGTCTTGCTTGATAATCCAGAACAGTTGGCAAAGTTGAAGGCCGACATGAGCCTTATTCCCTCAGCAGTAGAAGAGCTTTTGCGCATTAACGGACCGGTGCTCATGCCCGCGCCACGCTTTGCCACAGAAGACACAGAGCTAGGCGGGCAGCACATTGGCAAAGGTGATATCATTATTACGGCACTGGCGTCTGCGAATCGTGATGAAACACAGTTCTCACAGTCCGATGAACTGGATATTGCACGTGACTTGAATCGGCATATCGCCTTTGGGCAGGGCATTCATATCTGCCTGGGTGCCCCTCTCGCTCGTCTGGAAGGAGACATTGCCTTCACGACACTGCTACGGCGTATGCCCGACCTGAGACTCAATGTACCACGCGAATCGGTTACCTGGCGAGGCTCCTTCAATCTGCGTGGTCTGACCAGCCTTCCCGTCGCATTTTAGTCGAAAGCGTCAGATACTGATTGATTGCAGTGCGGGCGCATTACAATCAATCAGTCATCTCCACTATGGAGAGTGAACGCGCCAATTTTCTTGAAAGGGAGTGGACATGCGTGAAGCAAGAGATTGACCGTTTACCCCTGCGTGAACGAAATCGGCAACGTACGATGCGGCGTATTATTGAGGCAGCGATCGAATTATTCTCAACCGCTGGCTACGACCAGACGACGATGGACAACATCGCAGATAAGGCCGAGGTTAGCCGGGCCACATTATTTAATTATTTCTCCACCAAACGAGCCCTGCTGCTTCCTTTCGCAAATGACCTCTACGAGAAGAATATTCAGCCACAGATACTTTCCTATCTGAAGGAGCAACCAGCCACACGTGATGTGTTACGGTTTCTGTTCATGAGCATCTACGAGCAAGTACTCACACTCCCTGAGATGGAGCGAGGTCTGCGAGCCGAACTCTTTCAGCCACAGCCTGCAATGATGAAGCTCAGCCACGGTCATGGCTTTTTCAAGACACTTGTCACGATTGTTCAACAAGGGCAGCAACGGGGCGAGATCCGTACTGATATCTCAGACGACAAACTTGGTCGTTATGTGGGAACCCTCTACGTATCACTCCTGATAATGGAACGTAAAGACAGCACATCCACGAGTTACGTGAGCGAAATCGACACCTTGCTCGCCTTCCTCCAGGGCGCACTCAAGGGATGACGCGATGACACCTTCACAGACCAACAAGCCAGTTCCAGGCGGAGAAAGATGGAACGTCGTCATCTTCCATCGATTACAGGGCAATCGCATCTAAATTTTCAAGCGGCCTGTAGAGAGCATCTATACAGCAGAGATTTAAAAATGGGCTTGTTAGGGCATGGCTTGTAGAGCCAATTCCCCAAATTAGATGCGATTGCCCTGCCATCGATTACTACTTATTTGCTTTTTTTACATGTTTATGTTATAATTACAGTTGCATAGTTTTTCCTCAAAACAAACCTCTCCAGTATATCCTCGTAAAGTGTTCTCTATACGTGCGCGTGTTGGAAGGGATGGGTGACGTGTGGAACAGAAGCAGCAGGTATCGTGGTTTGGACGTATACGCCAGGCAGTGAGTGGCGGCGCGCGGGGTGCGCGTATCAGTGAGCAGATGAATCCCGGTTTTTTCTCCTCGACAGCGGGTGTGGAGGAGGAGCGGCGCTGGGGCTATGCCAGCGGCACCGAGGAGGACTACTACTGGCGGCGCCTCTCGGACAACTTCTACCTGAAGGATCTTGTGCCCTCAGCCTACCTGGAGATGCACAACCAAGTCTACGAGGCCTATCACGCCAATCCCCTGGCCTTCGCCATCATTGAGATGACGACCAGCTTTGTCCTGGGGCGCGGTGTCAAGCTGGATGCCAGCAATAAACGTGTCAAGAAGGTCTTCGACGAGTTCTGGCAGGCCAATAGTATGGATGAGCGTGTCTACACCATCTGCAATGAGCTGGCCCTGTATGGCGAGATCTTTGTGCGCTACTTCGTCAATCGCTTCGATGGCAGCGTCAAGGTGCGCCTGACCGACCCCTCGCTTATCGACCAGATCGAGACCGATCCCGAGGATATCGAGACACCACTCCGCTTTCATCGCCGCCCGGTGGGCGAGAGTGCCAGCGCTCCATCCTCGACGACTGGCGGCTTAAAGCTGGTCTTCAGGCCGGGAGAGCGCGAGACGGAGGGCGAGTGGTTTGAGGCCGACAGCCAGATGCAGCAATTCGCCATCAACAAGGTCTCCAACGCCAAGCGTGGCAACTCCGACCTGGCAACCATGCTCCCCTGGCTCCGCCGCTATAAAGATTGGCTGACCGACCGTGTACGCATCAATAAATATAAAGGGGCCTTCATCTGGGATGTGACCCTGCGCGGGGCCGATCGCAAGACCATCGATACCAAGCGCATGGAGTATTCGACGCCTCCCCAGCCTGGCTCCGTCCTGCTGCATAACGAGGCAGAGAGCTGGCAGGCCGTCCAGCCCGCCATCAACGCCAATGACGCCAAAGAGGATGGACGGGCCTTGAAGCTTATGATCGCAGTTGGCGCGGGCCTACCAGAACACTACCTGGCAGACTCAAGCAACGGCAATCGCGCCACCGCCGCCGAGATGGGCATGCCCACCCTACTCAAGTTTCAGCGTCGCCAGCGCTATATGAAATATATCCTGCGCTGTATCCTCGACCGCGTGCTTGCCGAGGCTCAGAGCGCCGGTCGCCTCGGCGAAAACGTCAATCTCAGCTATGACCTGATCTTTCCCGAGATCGACCTCGACGATAATAAGCAGCTTGCCGGGGCCGCTAACGCCCTCACGCAGGCCCTCACCGCCGCCAAGGCCCAGGGCTGGCTCAGCGATGAGACCGCCATGCGCCTGCTCTTCAAATTCGCTGGCGAAGATATCAGCGTCCACGACGAGCTGGCCAGAATACGCGGCGAGCAAACCTCATGCCAGGCACCTCCTCCATAGGACGCCTGAAAAAGGCCCCAGAGGCACAGGATCAGGATCAGGATCTGCGCTTCCGGGGCCTTCTCCACATCGGGCCTGCCTCATACATTTCACCTTATGTGTACAGCAAACAAGACGAGGGCGGACATCTAGCCATTTCTCTTTGGGATTCCCGCTCTTGACAGTGCCATATTTACCTATTAGAATGCACGCAAAGCATCTTCAAAGGATTTGATATGTCACAAGATCTCTTGATTCTTCTTGTTCTGGCAGGCATAGTTTTACTCGGTTTCTTGATCTACATTGGTATCCAGGTCTATCGAAGCCGCTGGTATAAGACCCATGGGAAAGAAGTCATTGCCACAGTTGTTGATATTGAAGAACGCGAACGAGTCTACAACCGCCGCATTTATACAAAGTATAAGGTCTATGCACATTGGAAGGATCCCCTAACAGATCTCTCCTATGACTATGAAAGTCGTTGGGTACATAATCTCCCGCGCGTCCTCTATCCCAACAAGAGCAAAGTCAATGTCTATATCCAGCCAGATGAGCCTGAGAAATATCTCTTCAAGTTGTAGCGGACCACCATCCACCACTCTTCCCTTTCAGGTCTTTCGTTGATCCAATCACTCACTATATGAAGGCTGTGCCCGGTCGTGAAACGGGCGTTCAGGACGCGGATTGGATTGCCGATTTGTTGCAGCACGGCTTGCACACTGCTAGCAGTGTGCCTGATCAGGTACGAGACCGCAACGCTGCTGGCCGCTTATGTCCTGTACTTCCGGGCTTCCTCCAGTTCCTCCGGGGTCAGTGTGTCCGCCCTCACGTTACTCACGGTCACGATCTTCCCGTCTACCGGGCACTGCATCCTCCGGAATGGGCCCAGATGCACGGAGCCGAATAGGCGGGACGTCTGGCTCGCCACGAACAGGTGCCCATCGGTGCAGCGCAAGATACGATCGCCGAAGATGGCCATCAGCTAGCTCCCCTCTCTTGATTCCGGTGCAGGGCTTCACAGGTCCCGCGCCAAGTCACGGTCACGACGCTCTTACGATTCTACCGCTCCTATCCTGGCACCTCGCCCGGAAAGACACACGGTCTAAGCGTTTCAATCCACCGCAGCTATTTCGCTTGCTACCTCTGTAATATACATCCAACGCTTGGCAATTGCAAGATATAAATATATCTAATCATTGAAAAATTGAGCTTGCCCCATTTTTAAAGTGTGTCCGTAGCAAGACACACTCTTATCTTCCCACATACTCCAAAACAAAGCGGGGTAAACACCCTTGTGTCTCTAGTGGTGGCTACCTGCCTCCATGATGTGCTGCTCGACCAATACAAGCCAGCAGTATAGGCAGTTAGCGAGTAACCATCACCCACCACTCCAGTTTGATGAGAATTACATCTTCTACGAAAGAGATTGCTTCTCCACAACCTGGGGCAGTCCCGATGTTGCGCAGTCGTAGATGGCACGGATACAGGAAAAATTGAAGAGTGCTTGCTCATTTACTACTGCTGCTGATGGTTGATTGTGTATGCGTTGATAGAAATACACGAGCGGTTTCTCTCCGAAGCGCAGGGCCTCTGCTGCCGGTGGGGGGAAAGCGATGATTCGGCTCTCGCTTGCCCCATCGCGGTCATAGGTGTGCGTCAGGGTGGCACGACCTCTGGACAATGGCCAACTCCAGCGTAAGGAACCGTTGACGCCGGTAAATTCGATCATGGACTGCTCCTCGCTATGAGTGCCGGAGGCGCGTTCGTAATTCATGATCACGTTGCTGCCATCGACGAGCGTATAGCGGAGCGTAGCTCCGGCGTGCTGTTCGACGTCAACGATGGTTTGCGGAAGAAGGTGCAGGGCGGTGGCGGGATTGGCCAGCCAGGCGTTGAGCACTTCCACGCGCCTGGGTTGTAAGAGATCATTGAGCACGGTAAATTCGTAGGGAGCACGATCCATTAAGGTTCCACCACCGCTTCTGGCCTGGTCGAGAAACCAGTGTGTCTGAGGCTGAAACTCGATCCCTGGGCGATTACGCTGCTCTAGATTGAGAAAGCGCACATGATAAAGCTGGCCCAGTGCTTGCTTCTGCAGGAGACGGCGTGCCTCCTCGGCTGGCGGCCAGTTGAGACACCTGACACTACAGCAGCCAAGCAAACGGTGATAAGCGTGGGCTACCGCCAGCATATGCCGCGCCTGCTCCTGATTGAGCGCGAGGGGCTTCTCACACAGCACATGCCGGCCTGTAGCCAGCGCGGCACAGGTCAGTTCTTCATGCGCGAACGGTGGAGCTGAGATGATGACGATGTCATTCTCATCTGCTGCTTCAGCCAGCATGGTTTGCGCGTCCTCAAAGGCCCGCGCCTGAGGATATTCCCTGACAAAAGCTGCCAGCGCTTGAGGATTGGGGTCTGTGACCGCCAGCATAACCTGTTCCGGGTCAGGCAGGCGTTGGATAGCGGCGGCGTGGGAACGCGCGATGACTCCCGCCCCAACAAGATAAATACGTTGCGTGCTCATTCTCTGCCTTGATTTCTTGAAAGCGACTACTGGTCTTTGATCTGATCCGCTTGATGATTGGGCCTGCGCTTTTTACGCATGTGTAAACTGCTTGAGATAGGTCAGGCTTTCCATCAGCTGTTGCTCTTCATAGGCCACGATGACCTCGGCTGGCTCATGGCGTTCAAAAGGCGTTTGCCATTTCTCGGATTGTCTTGCGTTCGTATAAACGAAGCGCAGCACACGCGCAAGCTGTGACGCTGAGCGCGGTGGATACGCTGGCCAGTAATCGTCAGCTAGCACTCGGATATGACGCGCCTCTAAGGCTCCCATTTCCAAGGACATGGTAATATCTGGGCAAAATTCTGCCACAATGGCAAAAAGGTGCGGGAAGTCGATGACTCCCTGACCTATGGGACTGCGTGCCAGGCGATAGCCTTCGTCTGTAGGAAAGATCCAGTAGTCTTTGAGATGGACGTTTTTGAGATGTGGTCCGATGCGCCTGACAAAGTCCAGGGGTTCTTCAGCCGTAGCCAGCGGATTACCAGTGTCCAGCGTAATTCCAAAGCGGGATGAGTCGATAGCGTTGCATAGCCAGAGAAGCTCTTCCGAAGCCAGGTCTTGATGATTTTCGACGGCGAGATTCACTCCGACACGTTCGGCAACCTGTGTGACCGCGCGCAATCCCTCCAGCACTTCTTCTAAAAACGCCTTCCAACGGTTTGCAATGAGCCTGCGATCCCCGCCGATTTGCGCGCCTCCTACCACGGTACGCACTGTTTCCACGCCTAGCCGCGCTCCCAGTTCAAGCGTTTCCGCCAGCTTTTCAGGGGCATATCCTCCTGTTGCCAGATTCAGGAAGAGCTGATGCTCCCGAGCGTACCGCGCCACAGCATCAATGTCCTCCCCCTCCAGAAGCACTGCCGGCAGTTCAGCTCCCATCAGTCCACAGATCCGCGCGCGCTCTAAAAGCTGGATCGGCTTGATCCGGGGGCGCCCGGACTGGGGAGCCAGGCCCATGCTAAAAACGGTGCCATATGCTGTAAGGCCAAGCCGCATAGAATCTTTCCTTTCTTACTCGGCTGTCCATCCGCCGTCAATGGTCAGGGCTGCGCCAGTCATGAAGCTAGAGGCGTCCGACGCCAGGAAGACGATCGCCCCCGCCAGTTCCTCCGGTTTGCCCCAACGCCCCAGCGGAATGTGGTTGAGAAAGAACTGGTTGGCCTGCGGATCATTGATAACCGGCGCATTGAGTTCAGTCGCCATGGGACCAGGACAGAGGGCATTGACAGTAATTCCATGCCTGGCCCATTCCAGCGCCAGAACTTTGGTCAGTTGAAGCACACCACCTTTGCTGGAGGCATAGGCGCTGCGCTCAGGCAGAGCGACCTGCGCGAGCATTGAGGCGAGATTGATGACTCTGCCCGCGCCCTGTCTCTTCATATGGGGAGCCACAGCCCGCGCGCAGAGAAATGGTGCCTTGAGATTGGTCTGTTGCACCAGATCCCAACTGGCTTCGTCAAAAGCCTCGGCTGGCTTACGAATATTGATGCCGGCGTTGTTGACCAGGATATCGATGCGCCCGAAGGCTGCGATAACGGCCTCAACCATTTGCTCGATCTGCCGGGCGTCGGTGACATCGACCGCCAAGCCAAGGATACGGCGTCCAGTCGCGGCAGCCAGAGCCTCCGCGCCACGCTGCGCTTTCTCTTGATCCCTGCTTGTGACTACGACATCAGCTCCAGCCTCCGCCAGAGCCCGAGCCATGACCAGGCCCAGTCCTCGCGTTCCCCCTGTGACCAGCGCGAGCCGGCCATCCAGCTTAAACATGTCAAGCGCCATAGACACTACTCCTTTGTGACAACTACGGCCTGGCGGCGGCGATTGGCCGTGTGACGGGCGGCACATCTGGCACATCGACCCAGCGCCGCTCCCGCGCGGATTGCAAAACAGCGTCGATCACCGCCTGGCAGCGCATCCCATCGTAAAAGGTTGGAATGTCATTGCCTCCCGTGAGAATAGCCTGAATAAAAGCAAAATCCTGATCATAGCGGAAAGTCACGGTTGGTTCGCCGAGAGAGGGATTGCGTGGCGAATCGGGATAGACCAGGAACTCACGTGGCACCTCCCGCACCTCCAGCGTGCCGTCAGGGTGACCGACGAGAACCTCATGAGGGCGATGCAGATGATAGATGAGCGTGCCTTCTGTTCCGTACACTTCAAACTCATCGAGGCCATATCCGCCCTTTCCGCGTCCTTTGGCGACCTTGCTCAGATCGAACGAGGCCATTGTGCCCTGCTCAACACCCACACCAGCGGCAAACTCGGCCAGAAAAACAGAGGCATCCTCAACATCGGCGGGGAACGGTTCTCCGTCAGGAGTCGGGCGCACAGGCGCGAACGTGCGTGTCAGGCCGACCACACGGGCGATCGGGCCAATTACGTCATGACAGAAATCGATGCGGTGCGCGCCCATATCTCCCACCTCACCAGAGCCTGCCAGGTGACGCTGCTGGCGCCAGCCAAGCGAGGTCTCTGGAAAATCCTGCAAACGTGCCACGCGCAACTGACGCGGCAGACCGACCAGTCCCTGGCCCACCAGGTGTTTGAGATAGCGCATAGCGGGCACAAAGCGATAGGTAAACGCGGTCATATGGCGCACCCCGCCGGCGACCGCTGCTTCATACATTTCTACTGTCTCAGCGTAGGTCATGCCAAGCTGTTTCTCAACCAGCACATGCTTCCCCGCCGCGATAGCCGCGTGCGCGATCGGCGCGTGCAGCAGCGTGGGTGTCGCTATAACCACCGCGTCCACAGCAGGATGCTGGAGCAAGCGCTCGTACTCAGTGAAGGTATTCGAAACATGATACTCCTGCGCAACCCGCTTGAGCCGCTCGGCGTTATCATCACACAGAGCGATGATTTCCGCCTGCTCGCAGCGCTTCAACCCGGGCAAGTGGACGCTGTTACTGATACCCCCCAGACCAATCACGCCTACTCCAACCCGCGATTCTCGCATGGCATTGCTCCTTCCCTGAAAACAGGTTGACAAACTGAGTGGTTATTGGCTACAGTAATTGGTAATATAACTTTACCAATTACTGTAGCCAATAACCACTCAGTTTGTCAACCTCGAAAGACGATTGAGAAAGGCAGGAGAAGCCAGTGTTTGAAATGCCTCCCAAAAATGCCCTTTCCGAAGACATCGTGAACAAGTTGCTCGCTCTCCTCAAGGAAAAGAAACTCCAACCAGGCGATCGTCTGCCCTCCGAGCGGGATCTGGCGGAACAACTCCAGGTGAGCCGTCCTTCGCTGCGGGAGGCCTTGCGAGCGCTCTCGATCATGCATGTAGTGGAAATACGGCAGGGTTCTGGCACATACATTTCTTCTCTCGAACCCCAAAGTCTGGTCGAGCATCTTGATTTTGTCTTTGCTCTGGCTGATTCAACCTACCTCTCGCTTTTTGAGGCGCGCAAGGTGGTGGAGGTCGGCATCTGTGGTTTGGCGGCGCAGCGCATCACCAATGAAGAGGTCACTCGCCTGGAACGCTGCCTGGAAAAGTCGCTGCTTGGATTGACCGATGCGGAACTGTATTTTCAGGCTGATGTGGAATTACACGAAATCATTACCGAAGCAGCCGCAAGCCCTATTCTCAGCAGGATCATGGCCAGCATCCATCATCTGAGCCTCGCCAGTCGTAAACGCACCGCTGTGTTGCCGGGGATCGCTTACCAGGTTATTGAAGATCACCGTGCCATTATCCAGGCACTCAAGCAGCGTGATTCCAAGGCTGCGCGCCAGGCCATGTATCAACACCTTACCCATATCGAGCAGCGACTGCTCGATGATCTCGCGGCCAGTGCCACCACGACCGCGCCCCAGCCGACTACAACGGCTGAATCATGAGAGGAGACAATGGAATGTTGACCGATTCAGAGATGAAAGCACTAGTCTGGCTGGGACCGGAGGATATGCAGCTTCGCACTGTCTCGCTCCCCGAACCTGCTCCCGGTGAAGTGCTGATTGAGACAAGCGCTATCGGCATCTGCGGCTCTGAACTAAGCGGATATCTCGGCCAGAACAGCCTGCGCCGTCCACCGTTGATTATGGGGCATGAAGCTTCTGGTCGTATCCTACAAGCAGGCGAGCAAACGACCTTCGCCGATGGCACCACAGGCCAGGTGGGGACGCGTGTGACCTTCAACCCTCTGATCGTCTGTGGTGCCTGTGATCGGTGTCGTGCAGGTTATACCAACCTCTGTCGCCAACGCCAGCTCGTTGGCGCGCACCGCCCAGGCGCTTTTGCCTCCTACGTAGCCGTGCCTGCCACCCAATGCTGGCCTGTGCCAGAGAATCTCTCGGATACTGCTGCTTCTCTGGCAGAACCGCTGGCCTGCGCCATCCGTGCCGTCACACTCGCTCATATCTCTCCGGGAGACAGCCTGCTCATCATCGGAGCCGGCCCCATCGGCCTCTTTTGCCTGGCCTATGCCCGTTCACTAGGTATTACAGAAATCCTTGTGAGCGATATGCTTCCCGCGCGCCTAGAGATTGCGCAGCAATGGGGAGCAAGCGCAACCCTGAATGCGCGCACAAGCGATGTCGTGCAAAGCGTCCAGCAGATCTATCGCGGCGGCGCAATGGCGGTGATTGACGCTGTCGGCGCAACCGCCACACGAGCGCAGGCCATTCAGGCCGTGGTCCCTGGTGGCCGCGTCGTTTTTATTGGCCTCCATGATGAGGAATCGCCGCTCGCCGCGAATTATCTTATTCGGCAAGAAGTGACCATTACCGGCAGTTTTGCCTATACCCACCATGATTTCGGCAGCGCCGTGGCCATGTTGAAAGCAGGCAAGCTGCGGTCAGAGGCTGACTGGCTGGAAGAACGCCCGCTGGCTGAGGGACCGGCTGCCTTTGCCGAACTGGTCAAGGGCACGGCCAGAGCAACAAAGATCGTACTGCGGATGAGGTAAGATTCTTCTCTAAGATCTTATTCCGAAACCCAACGCCACTGGCGTGTCTAGCGCTTCGCGCTCAGGGTTTTCGGAGAAGTAGTAAGAACAGGAGAAAGGATAGCGGATGAAACTGGCTTTAATTTCTGATATTCATGGAAATCTTTTCGCCTTTGATGCGGTTTTAGAGGATATTCGTCGGCGTAAGGTTGAGCATATCCTGTGTCTGGGAGACGTTGTTACCTCTGGTCCTCAACCACGTGAGGCGCTCGCTCGCCTACGAGAAATCGGCTGTCCTACTGTAATGGGCAATAAGGGTTCCTCGCACTCCTTTCACAACGTGGAATGCCGCATACGGAGTGGTTAGTCAATTCGTGGAGCAAAGATTAATATTCTGATACCAAACAGTTGCCATCGGGTTTGGGTCAGTTCAGGGCCGTCATCTTCAAATGTGCGTGCCTTAAACAGGCTGCGGGTGAAGTAGCCGTTACTTGAGTACACGGCTACTGGACTCCTATGATGGTGACCAGGGTTCGGGCAGTTCGCTTGCTCCAAGCAGGCGGAAGATAACCTTGACCGAACCAAAGCTGACCACATCTCCGTCCTGGAGGACTTCTGGCTTGTGCGGGTTTAGAACCAACTCTCCCAGGCGTGTCTTATTTCGGCTATTCAGATCTTCGAGAGAGAAGCACGTTTGCTCGATGTGTATCTGCGCATGCCGACGCGAGACGCTGCTCGATGTATCGAACGGCGTCAGGTCAATCCCTGGCGTGATATTACGTTTGGGATCGGCCCGTCCGACAACGACACGATCCTCTTTGATGGCGATGCGTTGCACGATCTGTCCGTTCTGCTGAATATCCAGAAATGCGTAAATTTTTGCGCTCTCCGGCGCTACTGGCCCGATGCTGAGTTTCGACCTGATGATCGTCTGCTCCCCTTCTGCCAATTCCTGATGTTTGCTGGATCGGGGCCGGAGAAGGGTCTGCTCCCCTTCTGCCAATTCCTCATCTATTTTGAGCTTCGCGCTCGCCTGGTTCGCCATGGCTGGAAAAGACTTCATGACCGCAAGCAGGCTCGCCACATGCTCAGGACGCTGGAGGGGGTGTTCGGCCTCAAGTTCCGGCAGGACCGAGAGCACCCTCCCGTTGCGCACGAATAACCTTCTCCAGTTGGATGGATCGAGGGGAATGAGGGCATGGCGCCGGCGTCGCGCGGCGCCGATTGCGCTGGCGCGCGCGCTCGTGTCGATACCACTCGCTTTACTGATCTGTTCGATACGTTCGGCGCCGAAGTTGATCGGGGCCGCCTGGCTGTATTCCTGCGCGCTCACCTGAAGCCAGGCGTAGGTGTCCTCCTTAATGCGATCAGCGAGCCGGCGAAGGGCATCAGTTGGTAAGGTACCCGCATCCCGAGCCTGCCAGTACTCAAGAACGCGGGCGCTGTGCCCAATCATCCCGGTCATCGCTCCACCACTGGTCAGAAAGTGACCATTGCCAAAGGAATCGCCAGCGACCACGCCGTTGACCGCAATCAATGGATCATCGCCAACCCGCTCGACAAGGCTGAATAACGTGGGTCCATAGATCATCTGGACCTTCATCAACTCCTGCCTGGGAATGTCGAGAATCTCTGCGGCTTGCTTGATATAGTAGTCATAGATCAGTTGTTGGTAGGAAGCGAAGAACTCGGGCGAACCAGGGTCCGTTCCCACTGGAAGGAGTCCCGCCTCGATGGGATCGAAGGTTGTAAAGTCTGGAACCTGAACCAGAACCCAGCCGACCTCTGGATCATTCTCATGGCCCACAGCGATCTGCCGCACCCAGTATTCCTTGCCATTCTGGTCGAACGCTGAAGAGATTCTCCGCCGTAGGCGACCACCTACAAGCACCTCGACCAGGCCCGCCAGGAAATCCGCCTGCGCCACCACTGGCCCATACCCGTCTCCATGGTCAACCTCGACATCATGTTGCTCAAATCCCAGGCGGTTCGCGTCAGTACTCTTAAATCCCTGGGCGATCATGAACAGTTCGGGAATACCCAGGTCAATGATCTCACTATTCGGCTCCCTCACACGAACGAACTGCCCCTTGAAGTCAAATTCCTTGAGACTCTCAATGCGAATCCGCTTCCGACCATCGGGACCATCAATGAAACCCTCACCCTCCTTCGGAACCACGCGGTGATGCGTAAACAGTTGGACCCGAGGCTTGCTGTTCGTCTCTCGATCCTTCTGTTCGATCATCTCCAGATAGCGACGCAGCAACTTCTGAATGGAGGCAGCCTCCGCCTGGAATGTCGACGGGCCATCGAGCACCTCCATCATCGAAGTGCGAATCTTGCGAGGGTCAGGCTGCTCTGGCGGCTTGGGTGGCTCTAACACCGTAATGACGCGGTTGGGCAGGCCATCGCGCCAGCGGTCATCAATAAATTCGACATTGTGAATGGTTCCCACAATATGCTGGTCCGCGTCAAAGCCATCGATGATCTCATCGGCGACGATATCTCCAGCGGAAGTATGGGGCTGTAGAAGCACTCAGCGAGGCGAAATAATCGTCCATCCCCCCGACGAGGCAACCTGGCCTCGCCATATCGTTCAAGCATCATCTGATCGATCAGGCCAAGTTGGTGATAAAAGTCTGCACGGATATTCCAATGTACGCCAAGGAAGGGATCACCACGCATCTCAACACCTACCGCGGTCCGCCCCAGTGCCACAGTCCACAACATGGCCATCATGTTCGTACCGCCCAGACCCAATGCCAGAAAGTCTGGATCGCGTATCACGCCGTTCATAGGTCGCGTTACCCTCCTCATAAACATGTACGCTTTGTGCGATTAACGGATAGAAAGTGAGAGGTGTAGTACGCTTCTGTTACGAAAGAAAACAAACAAGGAGCGTACTACCGATGCTTGAGAAAGCAACACTTCTCACGACTCTTTTTACCATAGTTGACGACACAATGAAAGGATCAGCCGTGAGATCCAGCAAGCCTTACATCAGCCTGGTCCAGCTCTCCGCCCCTCTGAGAGCGAGCTGATCACTGGGGAGGATACCAAGGCGAGCTTGAGAGCTGGCGCCCTTGATTTTTGCTGTCTGTTGATTTACTATTTGACCAGAATAATTTTTTGAGTCAATAAGTCATTTTCTTGTCTCGTCACTCTTGTGTGACGAGACGAACTTAAGGGAGATCATGGAAACCAGAAGCAAGATCACTGATGGAACGTCAAACGACAAAGGGGGACCTGCTCAGCCTGACGAGCGTATGATTCGCGAACAGCGCCTGCTTGATGTTGCGAGCGCCCTGCTAGTGCGCTGGGGCTACCGGAGGACCACCCTTGACGATGTGGCTCGCGAGGCAGGTGTGGGCAAAGGCACGATCTATTTGCACTGGAAGGACAAAAAGGATCTGTTTCGTGCGGCCATCTGGCGCGCCAACCACCAGGTCAGCGAAGACCTCAAGCAGCGGATTGCCGCCGATCCAGAGGGGGGGTTACCGCATCGGCTGTGGATGCATAGTATGCTTGCTGCCCTCACCAATCCCCTTGTCGCGGCGCAAATCCGGGGTCAGCCAGACCTCTTTGCCGGACTCATCGACACGTTTGATCCCGCGTCCCGCGAGCAACTGGTGGGGCATGCCGACACCTACGTGGCTCAACTGCAACAGGCTGGACTGATTCGCACAGATCTGCCAGTTCCGGTCATTACGTATCTGCTCGCCTCCCTGAAAATGGGGCTGATCTCCGCGCCTGAGCTTGTCGGTCAGAAAAACATGCCATCTCTGGAGCAACTCGCCGTGGCACTCAGCGACCTGTTACGCCGCTGGTTGGAGCCAGAACAACTCCCTAGCAATACGGAAGCCGGCAAACAGGCTCTCGGCGAGTGGCTAGAGCAGTTCAACAGCATGGAAGGATAACGTGAGAAATATGGACACGATGAACACCAACCAGAATCTTGTCCAGTCGGGGCGCGTCACTACAGAGGGCGACGACCTGTACTATGAAGTACGTGGCCAGGGACAGCCATTCTTGATGATCCCAGCCGCCGGCGGGGATGGAGATTATTATGCGGCGGTGGCGGATCTGCTCTGTAACGAATACAAAGTCATCACCTACGACCGGCGTGCCAATGCCCGCAGTACCATGCATGCGCCGCAGAATTTTGAGATCAGCCAGCAGAGCCGGGACGCCGTGGCCGTCCTCCACGCAGTCGGTGAGACCTCCGCCTTCGTGTTTGGCAACAGCAGCGGCGCGGTCATTGCCCTGGACATGGCAAAAACCCAACCGCAGGCGGTGAGGGCGGTCATTGTGCATGAGCCACCGGTTCCGCGGGTGTTGCCACTCCCGCAGGCTAGAAAATGGCAACGTCGCTTTGCGAGCGCCTATCTGACGGCCTTTCGCTTTGGCTCGTATGTGGCTGCCACCCAGTTTATGCTTGGCGTTCGCATCCCCATGCTCAAAATAGCCCGGGCTCAAAGAAGGTCAAACGAGTACACCAGAAGCCGTAGAGAACAGAGTGGGGAACACCGCCTCAGCGTCAAGGTCGGCGTCGAGTTCCTGGTGAAAGGGGAATTGCTGCCCATGACGAATTACCTGCCAGATGTTGAACGGATCAAACACAATGGCGTCAAGGTCTTCATGGCCGTGGGAGAATGGGCTCGCTCAAGAAAGACCTGGCACCTCCAGGTGGCTCATATCCTGGCAGAACAGCTTGGCTGCGAACTGGTGACGTTTCCTGGCCATCACGGCTCGTATGAGGATATGCCGCAGGAATGGGCTGCCACCCTGCGCAGGGTATTGCACCAGGCAGAAGCCTAACCTGGTGGCTCAACACCAACAAGAAGCCGCACGGTTTCTCACTGACAGCGGGTATGTCACAAAAGAAGGATATGCATGACAAAAAGAGGTCGTATTTTCTTACCATAGTGTCGCTTCGCCGCATTGAAAAAGCGCAGGATTGGAGCGTACAATTTGCCTTAACGAATACAATTGATGGCAATTTTAGTAGAGAATTTTGCAGGAGGTTGAAGATGTTTCGTTGCCTCAATACGGGTGCATTGTCATTATCTGTGCATGTTGAGGAAGCACTAGGGCTAGCGTCTCGTCATGGTTTCGCGGGCCTGGATCTTCCTATCGGTGAATTGTTTCGACTCGCGGAAGCATCATCTGTGCAAGAGGTAAAGGATCTCTTTCATTCGACAGGAGTGCGTGCTGGGAGTTGGGCACCACCGGTTGATTATTATGGGGACGAAGCGTCGTATCGGGCTGGATTGGAGTTACTCCCAGCATACGCGAAGTTCGCTCAGGCACTGGGGAGTCCCCGGTGCTGTACCTGGGTTAAGCCTTTTTCGGATACACTAGAGTATGAAGCCAACCTGGAATTCCATATACAGCGCTTGCGGCCAATTGCGCGCATTCTTGCTGATTCTGGCTGTCGCTTCGGATTGGAATTTGTTGGGGCGAAGACGTTTCGGGCTGGTCATCGCTATGAATTTATCTCTACACTTCAGGGGATTTTAGACCTTGGCGAACGCATCGCCACAGGGAATGTAGGACTACTGCTTGACAGCTTCCATTGGTATACCTCGCATGGTTCATCTGAAGATCTCACATATTTAAGCGTTGATCAGGTGGTCTCTGTTCACTTGAATGATGCCCCTGTTCACAGGAGCGTTGATGAACAGATAGATAATCAGCGCCTTCTACCAGGCACAAGTGGGAAGATCAATATCACTGATTTTCTTCAAGTGTTGAAGCGTATGCACTATGACGGTCCAGTCGTCGTTGAGCCATTTAATGCTGAATTGGCGAAGCTGCCTGCCGATGAGAGGGTGGACGCGGTCAAACAAAGCCTGGACAAGGTATGGACGCTGGCTGGCCTCGCGTAAGCCACGAGAATAGAGTCGACATCAATACATAACATTCTCAGCTACCTTCATATCCATCAACTGCTGTAACTTCGCTAGCGTATCCGTTTCGGGCAGCGGTGTATAGATCATGATTTTGAGTTCGGGCGCGGTAGGCACCTGTAAGGTTGTATGCTCAAACATCAGGCGTCCTACAAGCGGATGCTCTATGCCTTTCCGTGCATCGGCTCTACCGCGTACATCGTGACGGGGCCACCATGCGCGAAACTCAGGGCTTACGCGCTGTAAGTCGGCGATCAAGCGTTTGAACCATTCTTCATCGGCATAATACACACTATCAGCACGGAATTCCGCTAGCACTTTCTGCGCTACCTGCTCCCACTTGGGGCTGTATATATGAAGACTCATCGGATCAGCAAAAATACGCCAGACAGCATTATATTCATATGGCGGCACCGACCTCGACAGCAAAAAGACATGCTCAGCAGTGGTGTTCCATGCGAGATAATTCCAACGACGACCAACAACGAAAGCTGGAGTAGGACTGAGCGAGTCAAGCACACGGCGTAACGCAGGGCTTACCTGTTCATGAGCTGCGTGTGTATCGACGAGGTGTTGCTGACCAGCAAGCAAGAAAAGATGTTGCCGTTCGTCGGGCGTGAGTTGTAACGCATCTGCAATGCTATGGAGCACCTCGCTTGAAGGGTGAATATCGCGCCCTTGCTCCAATAGGGTATACCAGGAAACGCCCACATTCGCTAGCTGCGCCACCTCTTCGCGCCGCAATCCTGGGGTGCGCCGCCTCCCACCACGTATTAACCCGACCTGTTCAGGCGAGAGGCGCATACGCCGAGTGCGTAGAAAATCCGCCAGGTCCTGTCTGCGTTGTTCGTCGCTCACCATCCTCTTTGCTCCTTATCCTGCTAGTCTCAATCATATGATAAAGCGGCTCTGGTTATACGATAGCCATTATGGCATACTCCTCAGTGTATCACACATCGTGATTGTCGTCGTTTCAACGAGAGAAAGAGAAAAATTTTTATGGTATCGCATTCAGCCAATGAATATAGCAATTTGCCAGCCACAGCCGCAGGAACGTTCACCATGGCCGAGGGTCTGACAGTCACCCGCATGGGGTATGGCGCGATGCAGTTAGCTGGCCCGCACGTGTTCGGGCCACCCGCCGACCGCGGCGCTGCCGTGGCCGTACTGCGCGAGGCGCTGGCGCTGGGTATCACGCACATCGACACGGCCGACTTCTACGGACCGCATGTCACCAACCAGATCATCAAGGAAGCCCTGCACCCCTATCCCGACTCGTTGCACATCGTCACCAAGGTCGGAGCGTTGCGAGACGCCGAGGGGAACTGGCCGCAGGCGGTAGCTCCCGAGCAGCTGCGCCAGGCCGTGTACGATAACCTGCGGAACCTCGGGCTCGATGCGCTCGACGTCGTCAACCTGCGCGTCGGGGGGTTAGACAGCCCCATTCCTGGCTCGATCGCCGAACCGTTCACGGTGCTCGCGCAACTGCAGCAAGAAGGACTGATCAAGCACCTCGGTCTCAGCACCGTGACCGCCGAGCAGATCGCCGAGGCACAATCCATCGCGCCGATTGTGTGCGTGCAGAACTTCTACAATATCGCCAACCGGGCCGACGATGAGCTGATCGACTCCCTCGCCGCACAGAGTATCGCCTACGTGCCCTACTTCCCGCTCGGTGGCTTCTCCCCTCTTCAGTCTGACAAGCTGAGATCAGTCGCCGCCCGCCTCAACACCACACCGATGGCCGTCGCGCTGGCGTGGCTGCTACAGCGCTCACCAAACATTCTGCTTATCCCAGGTACCTCATCCGTCGCGCATCTGCGCGACAATGTCACCGGTGCTGCGCTGACCCTTTCCGAGGACGAGCTGACCGAGCTAAACAGCGTTGCCTCATGAGCACAACCACAAAGACTTGTCCCCTGCTTCTCCTTCGCGGGAGGCAGGGGACAGCTACATGTTTAGAATCCTACTCTCAAGCCATGCAAACAGTGATTCCCATTTCTTGTAACTGCATCACCACATCAGTGGGAGCGTCGCGATCAGTGACCAGCGTCTGCATAGTTGTTATTGGCGTGATCGAATGGAGTGCTACTTTGCCAATTTTCGTGTGGTCTGCGAGGATAATGGTTTGTTGCGCGCGCTCCATCGTCAGGCGGTGGGTCAGGGTTTCCAGTTGATTGGGGCCCGTCAGCCCATAAACGGGGTGCAGGCCAGTAACACCGAGAAAGGCCTTCTCCACATAGATCTGACTCAAGCTCTGCTCAGCAAGAGGGCCAACCAGAGCAAAGAATTCGTCCAGCTGTAAACCGCCGGTCAATGTGAGCGTAATCCCCTTTGTGCCCGCCAGTTCCATGGCAATATTGACAGCATTCGTCACTACCGTCAATGGTCGGATCTGGGCGTGACGGATAGCGCGTGCCAGGTAGGTCGTTGTCGTGCCTGGAGAAAGCGCAATGGCATCACCTGATTGAATTAAACCTAGGGCTGCTTGCGCGATTTGCGTCTTCTCTTCGACCTGCCTACTCATATTCGTTTGAAACGTCAGCTCATGGCCATAAGCGCTATAGGACAACATGTCGATGAGAACAGCACCTCCATGAACGCGGCGAAGCAGGTTCTGCTTTTCCAGGCGCTCTAAATCACGCCGGATCGTAGAGGTGTTTACCTCTAGTTGACAACTCAACTCTTCTGCATCAACGCGTCCAAGACGACGTAATTCCTGTAAGATAAATTCGGCTCGCTTTGCTCCGTTGGCCATGTTCCCTCTCATGCACATTTTCAGTGGGGCCATTATAGGTCTCCCTTGACCATAAGTCAAGAATTACGCATATCTTGTAGGATTCTTCTAAAAACGCGCAATATTTTTGCACGAATGTGCATTGACAGCGACGAATTGAGGCATTATACTGGGAACAGAACGATATGATCACGTCTTTATAGTAGAAAATGGAGCTTAGATCTTCTATGAAAGTGTTAGTCACTGGTGGTACTGGCTATATTGGCTCACACACAGTGCGAGAAGTAACAGCTCGTGGCTATGATGTGGTGGTGCTTGATACGCTGGAGAGAAGTAGCAGGCAGACGATTGGTTCACTTCCCTTCTATCAAGGAAGTATTACCGATGATGCGTTTCTTGAGCGCGTCTTTGCACAGGAGAAGCCCGACGCAGTTATTCACTTTGCCGCCTACAAAGCGCCGGGTGAGTCGATGCTCGAGCCAGAAAAATATTTTCGTACCAACGTTGGCGGGACCATCTCGCTGCTCGAAACAATGGCTCGCCATCAGGTACGCTTCGTTGTGTTTTCGTCCAGTTGTTCTGTCTTTGGTACCCCTACGCAACTGCCCGTCACGGAGAATGCCCCGTTCAGCCCGGAGAGTGTGTATGGCGAGACGAAGCTGATGGGCGAGACCTTGCTCAGGTGGTTTGAGAAAACGCGCGACATTCGCTATGCGGCGCTGCGCTATTTTAATGCATCAGGCGCCTCGCTCGACAATGTGATCGGCGAAGACTGGGACCGCACACAGAATCTGATTCCGCTGGTCATGAAGGCGGCGCTGGGTGTTACCCCCTCGATCAAGGTGTTTGGCACTGATTATCCCACCGCGGATGGGACGGCTGTGCGTGACTATATCCACGTAGTGGACCTGGCGATTGCGCATGTGAAAGCGCTTGAGTATATCCAGCGGACCAATACCAGCGAGGCCTATAATCTGGGAACGGGCGTAGGCAATTCGGTCCAGGAGGTGATCAACGCAGCCAAGCGTATCAGTGGTGTTGACTTCAAGGTAGAATATGCTCCACGCCGCCCTGGCGATCCTGCGGCAGTCTGGGCTGATTGCCGCAAAGCAGAACGTGAGCTGGACTGGAAAGCCCAGTATGATCTGGAAGTCATTCTGCAAACGGCCTGGAGGTGGCACAGCACGCATGTGCAGGGTTTTCCTAACTGAGCACATGCCACCTTTCCACAAACTTGTTCAAGCATTCCTTCTCATCAGGTATGGAGTATGCTATGACACTACCCCCAACAGCGCACCAGGCAGAAGCTATCTGGGAAGAGCGCTGGCATCCACTACGTGAGGAATGGGTGGTTATCGCCGCCCATCGGCAAAATCGTCCCTGGATTGGCGCAACGGTCGACAACACGGCCGCCTCTGTCCCATCCTATCTTGCAGATTGCTATCTCTGTCCCGGCAACCAGCGTATCAGTGGTCAGAGTAATCCGCAGTATGAACGGACGTTTGTATTTGATAATGATCATCCCTGCGTTGGTCAGGATGCGCCCGCCGAACTGGCTATTCCTGCACCCCCTAACCGCGTACGCCGCGCCCAGGGACATGCACGGGTCATCTGTTATAGTCCATTGCATAATTTGACGCTTGCCGAGATGCCCCTTGCTCATATCACTGAAGTGGTCCAGGTCTGGCAACAACAAACGCTGGATCTGGGCAAGCGCGATGCTGTAAAGCACGTGCTCTGCTTTGAGAATAAGGGCGAGGTGGTTGGAGTCTCCAATCCACATCCACATGGCCAGATCTATGCAACCAACTTTGTGTTTAAGACGATTGAGCAAGAATTGCAAGCCTCGCAACGCTACTTGAATGAGGCCGGGCGTAGCCTCTTTGCCGATATCATTGCCGCTGAGCAGACCGATGGCCGGCGTATTCTTTTTGAGGATGAGTATAGCATTGCGTTTATCCCCTATTTTGCGCGTTACGCGTATGAAGTGTACCTCGCACCAAAGAGAGGCGTTCCACATATTCACGCCTTGACCGACGCGGAAACGGCTTCTTTGGCACAGGCGCTCAAGCAGGTGACGGTGCGTTTTGATAACCTCTGGCAGATGCCCTTTCCCTACGTGATGCCGTTGCACCAGGCCCCCTGTGATGGTGGAGATTATCGCGCCTATCACTTCTTCATTGCCTTTCACCCACCCTTGCGGCGCCCAAATGTGCTCAAATATCTGGCTGGCCCCGAAATCGGGGGTGGAAATTTCATCAGCGACACGTCCCCGGAGGCGAAAGCCGCTGAACTGTTGGCTCTACCAACAACGCATTATCGAGAGTTGTGAGGTGTGAAATGATCGCAAATGCAGCCAGGCTCCTGGCCCAGTTACGCACTATCCAAGCAGCCATTCGTGACGCGGTGGTGACTGTTTGCGAGCAACAGGCCATTGAGCAGCTCTCGCTGGTGGTGGCAGAACAGGCCGGTGATACCATTTTCGCCATTGATCGCATCTCTGAAGAGGTCTTGATCGAACATTTCAGCGTCCTGTCCCAGGAACGCTCATTTGTGTTAATCGCAGAAGGCCTGGGTGAGGATGGAATTATGACCTTTCCTGCGGGAACTGCGCCTGATGAGGCAGAGTTACGTATCATTATCGACCCCATTGATGGGACACGAGGGTTGATGTATCAGAAACGCGCGGCCTGGATTTTAACAGGGGTGGCTCCTAATCGTGGTCCCCTGACCGGTCTCCACGATATCGAGATCGCGCTTCAGACAGAGATTCCGCTGGTCAAGCAGCACCTGAGCGATACGCTCTGGGCTATGGCGGGCCAGGGCGCGCAAGGCGAACGCGTGAACCGCATAACAGGCGAGCACTCTCCGCTGCAGATCCAGCCGTCACAGGCGACAACGATCGCCAATGGGTATGGTAGCATCGCGCGTTTCTTCCCAGGTGGCCGCGCCGAACTGGCAGAGATCGAGGATACGGTGATTGATCGTATCCTTGGTCCAGGAAGCGAGGGGAGGGCGCGCACCTTTGAAGATCAGTACATTTCATCGGGTGGCCAGCTCTACGAATTATTGGTGGGGCACGATCGCTGGATCGCGGACCTGCGCCCCGGCATTGATGCCCAGATGCGCGCTCGGGGGCAGATTTTTGGCTTATGCGGCCATCCGTATGATCTCTGCACCGAATTGATTGCGCGTGAGGCGGGGATCATCGTGACCGACGAGCATGGAGAACTGCTTGCAGCACCGCTCGATGTGACCTCCAACGTCACCTGGATCGGCTATGCCAACCAGGCTATTCAGCAGCAGGTCGCTCCAGTGTTACACGACGCGCTGCGCCAGCGAGGGCTTTTCACCTCTCAAACAACAAAGGAATATACCTAATGTGGCGATTTACACACGTGCCAGAGTCGACACGGGCGGACGCCGAACGCTTTCTGTCGAACCTGAACAAGCAGGCTGATTTTTTCTCTCCCCAGCAATCAGTCGTGGTGGCGCGCGCGCCTGGTCGCCTGGATCTGATGGGCGGGATCGCCGATTATTCGGGCGCGCTCGTCCTGGAGTTGCCGCTTGCCGCCGCCACCTGGGCCGCAGTCCAGTTTAGCGATGAGCCAGCAATTACGCTGCGGAGTACAGGGGTTGAGGATACACCGCAGGTGACGATAGAACTCGCCGAACTCGCCAGGCTGGATTATACCGCGGCACACACCCTCCTCACCCGTGATCCCGAGCGTTCCTGGGCAGCCTATGTCGCCGGGTGTCTGATTGTTTTACAACGTGAGTGTGGGTTGCTAGTGGAGCGTGGCCTGCGTCTCTTTCTCCACTCAAATGTTCCGGCAGGCAAGGGCGTCAGTTCGTCGGCCGCGCTTGAGGTTGCGACCATGCAGGCGTTATCTACGCTCTATGATATGCATATCGCTGGTCGTGAGCTGGCACTTCTCTGCCAGAAAGTAGAAAATCTCGTTGTCGGGGCGCCATGCGGTATTATGGACCAGATGACCTCGGCCTGTGGCGAGCAGGATAGTTTGCTGGCCCTGCTCTGCCAGCCAGCCGAATTGCAGGAGAGCATCACGCTTCCAAACGAGCTAGAAGTCTGGGGAATTGATTCAGGGATTCGTCATGCCGTGACCGGCGCAGATTATGGCTCAGTACGTATCGGAGCTTTTATGGGCTACCGCATCATTGCTGACCTGGCTGGCCTGCCAGTCCAGACCCAGGGGGAGCAAAGCGTTTCCATCGAGGACAGTAGATGGCAGGGCTATCTGGCAAATATTTCCCCCTCGCTCTGGGAGAGAGCGTATCGCGAGCGTCTTCCACATCAGATCCATGGCGCAGCCTTTTTGCGTCAGTACCAGGGCTCGACGGATAGCGTGACACATATCGACCCAACATGTACATACGCCGTTCGTCAGCCAACGGCCCACCCGATTTACGAGCACCATCGCGTACGCCTCTTCCGTGCTCTACTCGCGCGCCCAGTGCTCACTGACGAAGACTGTTGCCTGCTCGGCGAGCTGATGTATCAATCACATGCCAGCTATAGCGCTTGTGGCCTTGGCTCAAACGGAACCGACCGTCTGGTAGAACTGGTGCGTCAGGCCGGACCTAGAGCCAATCTCTATGGAGCAAAGATTACTGGCGGTGGCAGTGGTGGAACCGTCGCAGTCCTTGCCCGACGCGGCTCACAGGCGCAAATTGAACACATTGCTGCACTGTACGCGCAGGAGACAGGATATGCCGTTGAGATTCTGGGAGGCTCTTCTCCCGGGGCAGTTGCCTGGGGTTCTCAACAACTTGTCGTCGCGTGAGCTCCGAAGAATGCACCAGAACAGATAGAAGACACTTGATCATCAATGCCACAACATGTTTTTAAGGGACCTGCCTCTTATCTGTCGATTGGATGCTTCGTACATGCTGTGGCTTTGCTGGAGAGAAACAGTATACTTTTCTTCTGTATCACTATGAGCGGGATGGGTGGACCCCATTGAGAGCAGCATCCGACCGACGCTACTGAAGTACGCGTCTACATATCCAGGACGAGATGCCCCGTACCTTGATATGTAAATACGTACTTCAGTAGCGTCGTGCCCCCGCAAAGCTCAATGCTTCATGCTCATATATCTAGGAGGAAAGTATGTCAAGGAAGAGACACTTTCGACTACTATCATTTGCCATTGTAGCGCTGCTACTCTGTTCCGTCGCGGCAATGGTCACGCTGCAGTCGCCTGGTGCTGCCAGAGCAGCCAGCGTACCAACGGGCCTGCATGTGGTAGGAAATCAGATTGTAGATGGCAGTGGACATGTCTTTGTGTCCCATGGGGTAAACCGTATGGGCACAGAATACCAGTGTACCAAGAGTGCGACAAACGCGCCCACCGACTTCGACGGGCCAGTCGACCAGGCGACAGTCAACAATATGCTGGCCTGGGGCATCAACAGCGTGCGTGTACCTCTGAATGAGGACTGCTGGCTGGGCATCAATGGCTTTCCCGCCAATGGGAGATCGGCCGCGCAATACCAGGCAGACATTGTCAGTTGGGTGAATTTGCTGAACGCGAATGGCCTGGTGGTCATTCTTGATCTGCACTGGAACAATTCCGGAAGCAATCAGTCGACAGGTCAGCAACCAATGACGGACCTGGATCACGCCCCAGCTTTCTGGACCTCGGTGGCAAATACGTTCAAGAGCAATTCATCGGTAATCTTCGATCTATATAACGAACCCCACGACATTAGCTGGACCTGCTGGCTTAGCGGTAGTACGGCCCCCCAATCGGGGAACTGCTCCAGTGTGGGATTTGCCGTGGCTGGAATGCAGACGCTGATCAACACCGTGCGTGCCACAGGGGCGACCAATATCCTGCTATTGGGCGGCCTGGCATGGTCAAATGATCTCTCGCAATGGCTGGCGAATAAGCCCAGCGATCCGCAGAACAATCTGGCCGCCTCAGTGCATATCTACAATTTTAACGCGTGCTCCAACAGTAGTTGCTGGGATTCGCAGATCGCGCCAGTCATCGCGCAGGTACCGGTGATCGCTGGTGAGATCGGCGAGAATGATTGCGCCTCTGGTTTTGTCAATACATTGACGAGCTGGTTCGATTCACATAATACCGGGTATCTGGCCTGGACCTGGACAGCCAGCGGCAACTGCGGCGGCACACCAGCGCTGATCAGCGACTGGAACGGTACGCCGACGAACTATGGTGCTGGATACAAAGCGCACTTGCTCTCACTGGGTGGCACGCCTACTCCCACGCCAACCGCGACTTCAACCAATACCCCTACGCCTACTCCAACCACCACGAGTACGCCTACACCTACTCCAACCACCACGAGTACACCCACGCCTACTCCGACCTCCGGGAGTTGTAAGGTAACCTACACGGTGACAAATCAGTGGACGGGTGGCTTTGGCGCGACCTTTACGATTACCAATACCGGGTCAACGCCAATCAACGGCTGGAGCCTGCAATTTGCCTTCCCTAATGGGCAGACAATCACCCAGCTGTGGAACGGGAACTACACACAGAGCGGGGCCAACGTGACGATCACCAACCTCTCCTATAACGGAAGCATTCCCGCGGGAGGCACGGTAAGCTCGGAACCTGGCTTTAATGGGTCCTGGAGCAGCGCTAATAATCCGCCGACCTCCTTTACTCTCAATGGTTCTCATTGTAGCGTCGGATAAACATCGTAAACGAAGCAGGCGACCGGTCAGCCACCTGCTTCGTCTCGCCCTCGTCTCACGCCCAATTTTCCGCTCGACTCACTGAACACAAATAATTTCCAGTATCCGTTCCACCATGAGAGACAACAGGATGATATTCCACTAGCTAGTCCTGGATGTTTCCTTACTACTTATCCGAAAATCTGAGCGCGCTTGCCGTGCCACCTTTAGGTGGTCCCCGAATGGGGGAAGCGCTAGGCACGCGAGTGACGTTGGGTTTCGGAATAAGATCTTGATCCAAGGAAGGAAAAGGAAAATAATGATGTTTCATCGTCTCACCCGAAAAGGATTTTTCACAGTAACATTGGTGTTTCTCCTCTTAGCGTTTGTGTGCAGCATGCCTTTGCTCAAGGCATCGGCCGCCGATACGCTCGGTTCAGCAGCAGCGGCAAAGGGCCGTGTCTTTGGGGCTGCAGTCACAGGCAATCTCCTTGGCACGACGCCATACACGACCGTTTTTGATCGTGAGTTCACAGGCACCACTCCCGGCAACGAAATGAAATGGCAGACGACCGAGCCTTCGCAAGGTACGTTCAATTTCGGACCTGGTGACGCCATTGTCGCTCATGCCCAGGCTCATAATATGAAGGTGCGTGGTCATGCCCTGGTCTGGCATAACCAGCTTGCAAGCTGGGTCAGCAATATCACCTCGGGTACGGCGCTCCTGAGTGCTATGCAGAATCACATTACCGGTGAAGTGAGCCATTATAAGGGCGAGATCTGGTACTGGGATGTCGTCAATGAGGCATTCAACGATGATGGGACACGCCGGAGTGACATCTTCCAGAATGAAATCGGGAACGCCTATATCGAAGACGCCTTTGTGTCTGCTCACGCGGCTGATCCCAATGTCAAGCTGTGCTACAACGACTATAACATCGAAGGCGTTAATGCAAAGAGCACAGCCGTCTACAACATGGTCAAGGACTTCAAGGCACGTGGTATCCCCATCGACTGCGTCGGTTTCCAGTCCCACCTGATCGTGGGTCAGGTGCCATCAGACTTCCAGGCCAACTTGCAGCGCTTCGCCGATCTCGGCCTTGATGTGCAGATTACGGAGCTGGATATTCGTATGCCAACTCCTGCCAGTAGCGCGAACCTTCAGCAGCAAGCGACCGACTACAGTAAGGTCGTATCTGCCTGCCTGGCAGTTACCCGTTGCAACGATATTACAACATGGGGGGTGGGAGATCCAGACTCATGGATACCAAGCACCTTCTCTGGTCAAGGGGCAGCACTGCTTTTTGATAATAACTACAACCCGAAGCCAGCATACACTGCTGTTATTCAAGCTCTTGGTGGCGGGATAAGCGTCACGCCCACGCCAATCGGCCAGACTCCCACGCCGACCCCAATAAATACACCGTCCCCAACACCAACCCCATCGCCTGTTGCTGGAAGTGTCCATGTGGCCTATCAGGTGGTGGACCAGTGGCCGGGCGGCTTTACGACAAATGTCACAATTACCAACAATACTTCGACAGCCATTAATGGATGGACATTAAAGTTCTCGTTTCCTGGAACGCAACAGATTACCAATCTCTGGAATGGTCAGGTGACGCAATCCGGGAACCAGGTAACGATTACTAATGCCAGCTATAACGCGACGATTGCTCCGGGAAGCTCTGTCTCGTTGGGCTTCAATGGGAGTTGGAACGGGAGCAATCCTGCCCCAACCTCGTTTACCCTGAATGGGACGCCGACCAGGTAATTCATTGATACCTTACCAACGGAATTAAAAAGCCGAATTTCAAGCTGCTGCCTGTGAGGCAGGTAGCAATACCTAAAGCCGGGAACGAACAAAAACGGCCCCATAAGTGTCAAGATAAGAGATGCCTGCTTGGTCCCACGCCCATGCAGGAGAAAAAAGGATGTGCTTCTAAACCCCCATACGGGGGCGCAGGGGCACTACCAAGGCTCCTCCTGCATGGACGGCGGACCTCGCGTAACCCATCCTGCAGAAGCATAGACTCCTTCACTTGACGCCAATGGGAACGAACAAAAACGGCCCTTAGGGATTACCGCCGTAAAGGGCCGCTGTGTTCAAACAGCGACGACGCGGGGGGCGCTTGCTCTACTTGGTGGTGAAAGTTGATCGCAGGTGCTTGCTGTTGACGACCCCCACGACGCCGAGCAGGAGCAGTCCGCAGACGCCCTGTTCGATCTTCATCCACAGCGGGAAGGTGCCGGGGAGCGCGATGATGACCACGATAGCTACCAACATGATGGCGGAGACGAGCCGGAGTCGGAGGTACCCGCCACGGGAGCCGCGGGCCATCTGGGCGGCGAAGAAGGTCGTGAGCAAGGCAGAGGCCACGACAATGGTCCCACGGACCCAGACCGCCGGGGTCACGATTGCTGTGTTGTCGCGCAGCAAGACGATGGCTACGAGGGTAAGCATGCTGAGGCCAAGGTAGCAGCCAACGAGCAGCTTTACGTTACGGAATGCCGTCTGACTCTGCGGATGATTCAGGTGTTCTTCGGTGATGATGCGGGCAGTCATGATATAATCCTTTCTTCATGCCTGTTGTTTCTCTGTCTTCGGTTCGACCATTCAGTGAACTCGATGGGTCGAGTATAGCCGGCATCAGCTCATTGATGCCCGTCCCATCGGTCACGAATCACAGGCCTATTTCTGCGCCTCTCTGGTATGACCTGCGTCATAGGTCAATCGGGCGGACCTATGACCGCAGACACTAGCGAGCGAGAAGAAACGTCGGGTATACTGAGGAAAACAAACACAACATATCTCTCACAGGAAGCTGGACGGATCCATGATAGGCAAGCGAGAACAGATCATCCTTACACATCCCATCCCATTCGGCTGGTTCCAACGCTCGGCTGCCTCTTGCGTCGCTGGCATCGGCTATCTCTTCGGTCTCTTTCTGGTGCAGCGCACCCTGGTCAGCGTTCTTCTGCTTACGGGGATCTATGGTGCCTGGCTCTTGATCTATCATCTCGGAAGACGACGCGCCCATCCCGGTTGGTTGCTTGCTTTGTTCTGTCTGGCTTGCGCCTCTCTCTTTCTCCCTTTGCCGCGTACGAACGTCTATTGGCTCCCGATCCTCCCAACCATGACTGCTTGCCTGATGATGGTGACCAAGCCACGCGTTCTCGGTCTGCTCGCGGCAGGTGTCCTCTGGCTGAGTACCAGCCTCGCGCTTGGCCTCCTCACCCGGCAGTGGGATGCTGGCGGTCAGATGATTCTCCTGATCTCGTTTAGCTCTACCTGTGGATGCACGGCGACCATCAGCGAACTCGCGGCGGCCCACGCACAACTACGGGAGTATAGCGCCCAGGTGGAGGAACTCTCCATCATCCGCGAGCGCAACCGGATTGCCCGCGAGATCCACGACACGCTTGGCCACTCGCTGACGCTGCTCGCGGTCCAACTGGAAACGGCCACGCAGCACGAAATGCGCGGCGATCCCTGTTTACGCGAGGAGCTCCTGGAAGCGCGCCAGGTGGCGAAATCCTGCCTGACGGACGTTCGTCATTCCGTCGAGGCGCTCCGGCCCGACGAAGTCACCAGCGGTTCGTTGCAGGAGCAGTTGCGCAGTCTGGTGGCGGCCTGCGAAGCCACCAGCCGAGAGCCTCGGATCACGCTTGATCTGGAAGAGGTGCCCCCCCCATTGCATCCAGACGTGTGCCTGACGCTTTACCGCTGTGCACAGGAGGCGCTGACCAATATTCGCAAGCATGCACACGCGACGAAAGTGCTGCTGCGCCTCTCCACAAACGATGCGCAGGTAGAACTGACGGTGCTGGACAACGGCCAGGGGTATCTACCGAAGCACGAGCACAGCGCATCTGGCTTCGGCCTACGGGGCATGCGCGAGCGTGTCACGAGTCTTTGTGGGACACTGCGGGCTGGTCCGGAACCACGGCACGGTTGGCGCGTTGAAGTGATCATCCCGCTCACACAACAAGGGCAAGCGGAGCAGAGCTCGACATGCGCACGCCAAAAGAAGGAGAACGTCTAGCTATGGCAGAACGGATTCGTGTCATGATTGTGGATGACCAGCGCCTGCTGTGCGAGGGCTTTCGCAAGCTGATTGAGCTGGAATCGGACTTGGAGGTGATCGGCATAGCAGGAGATGGCAAGGAAGCGTTGGCGATCGTCGAACGCCTCCAGGCTGAACACATGCTTCCTGATGTGGTGCTGATGGATGTACGCATGCCACGTCTGGATGGAATTGCCGCGACGCATGCCCTCAAAGAGCGCTGGCCTGAAATCCGCGTCATCATCCTGACAACCTTTGACGATCGAGAGCTGATCCAGACTGGTCTGCAAGCAGGGGCTCTGGGCTATGTGCTCAAGGACATTACCGCAGAGCAGCTCGCGGCAGCTATTCGGGTGGTCGCACAGGGACAGGTTCTTCTGCATCCCGATGTTGCACATAAAGTCCTGACTTCCCTTTCTTCTGCACAAAGCTTGCCCGCCGTGACCGCTCCTGCTCCCCCTACGTTCGATGGCGTGTGCGACGTAGAGCAGTTAACCGAGCGTGAGCGGGAGATTCTGACCTTGCTTACGCGTGGTGCCTCCAATCGTGAGATCAGCGAGACCCTCTACATCGCGAGCGGCACCGTCAAGAATCACCTCAGCAACATCCTGGGCAAGCTAGGGGTACGCGACCGGACGCAGGCGGCACTCAAAGCCAGAGAACTCGGGTTGCTGTAAAAAAAGCACGGGGTGCATAGCGTGTGTTCCCTGGAAATCTGCATGGATATGAACTTTTCATCCTCTGATACGTTAAATCCATGCCCAGTGCAAAGAGTGGTCTTGCTGTTTCTCACTCTTCTCTTTGGTGGAAAACGTGGCAAAGATGAGGCCAAGGACAGGCAGCACCCCCTATCGAACTCGCTCTCTTCCCAGGAAGAGATCTGCTGAGTGAGAAGATCAGTCTGTTCACAGCCAAAGTAGCTCGATGTCGCACGCACATTATCGTGATGACTCCTCATGTATGACAGCCTCACCATTGTGAGCAAATTGGACCAGACCAGGTAGACATTCGACCAGGTGTACAAGAGAGAGTGTTGGTGTGTTCTGGACGAACACACCAACACTCTCTATTACTATGAGCGCCACAGCGCGAGGATGCAAGCGGCTCAGGAGGTACTACATGTCGTGCCATTGAGGGTGAAGGAAGTGGGAGGCGAATTGGCGCTACTCCAGGAACCGTTGAAGCCTGGAGGGGAGCTCAGCGTAGCCCCCGGAGCAATCGAGCCATTATAGGACAGGTTGGTGATCGTCACATTGGCCCCGCTCTGCGTGTAGTTCCCGTTCCATACCTGTGTGATCGTCTGGCCATTGGGGAAGGTGAATTTCAGCGTCCAGCCGTTAATCGCCGTGCTCCCGGTATTGGTGATCGCGATGTTCGCGCCAAAGCCGCCAGGCCACTGGTTGGTCACCGTATACTGCACCTTACAGGCAGTGCCGGGGGTGGGTGTCGGGCTTGGTGTTGAGCTTGGCGTGGGCGTGGGGGTCATGGTTTGGGTCGGCGTGGGCGTGGGTGTCGTGGTCTGGGTCGGTGTGGGCGTAGCAGTTTGGGTTTGCGTCGGTGTGGGCGTGGGTGTCCCTCCTGACGAACTTGGGAACAGGATATCGACATCGGCCATGGCCATAGCGATATCGGACTGTGCCCAGAAGCGGTGGTAGTTGAATGTAGGCGCGGAACCACCATTCAGGTACGTCTGTACCTTCGACCAGGCGGGATCCGATGGATACTTGGGGCGCTCGCTGAGGAAGGTCGTTGACGAATCCAGCGTCGCGCCCTGAGCGTTCTTGCCCGTCCAGCCAGAAGGAATAGAGACGGAGTCGTTAAACTGGTTGTAGTCCTTGCGGGTTTCGGGGTTGGAAACACCAATGCTGTCTGAGTAGTTGGTCCACATGTCGTCCAGCAGCGTCTGGGCCAGGGTGCGTGACGCAGCATCGCCGGACTTGGCGGAGTAGTAGAGCAACGTCTTGGCCAGGGCAGCCGCTACACCTACATCTGTTGTGGTGTCCACCACGGTCACATGCAGGCCCGAATTGTTCACCGAGGTCGTGCTGGAAGTCCAGTTACCACCCGGCTGGCCGCTCCAGTTCAGGGTCGAGGGGATGGCATAGGTTCCATTGGAGTTGACCGTCGTCGCCGACTTGGTCCAGGCAACCCATTTATCCAGGATCGACTTGGCCGTCGCATTACCAGTCTCATAATAGTACTCGGCGACGCGCTCCATGGACCAGGCCTGGAAGCCGAACCAGTTGTTGCTGGGTGGATCGTGGTATACTGGCTGCCAGTCATATGCCATGCCGTAGAAGGTCGGAGTACCGGCAGGAGGAGCGCTGTAGCTGCCATTCCAGCTATTGGTCGCACCACCGGCAATCGCGCCTTCAGACGACTGTAACCACGTATAGAACTGCAACTGGCGTTGTAAGCTGGTTGCCCAGTCACCGGGCGCGCTTGGAGATTTGGGTTCGAGCGCGGGCACGCTGCTCAGCGCCCACGCGGCCAGAAGGTTCTGATAACCCTGGTGGGCCGCGCTGGAGCCAATGCGCCATGCCCAGCTACCGGAAGAGGGGACCGCCCCGCCCCAGGCGTAGTACCAGTCTAGCAGGTAGGTCGAGCTGTTCTTGCCACTACCAGCAGCACAGCTCGTGCTCGTACAACCTAACGTCTTAAAGTACTTGTCATACGTACCATAACGCAGATAGTCACCCATCTTCGCGGCTTCGGCAACTTGACTGGCAACGGCGCTCCCCTGCCCCTGGGCATTCGCCCACGTGTAGGCCCAGAAGGCCGCCTGGACGGTACGCGCGTCGGCGTCAGGAGCATCGGTATAGCGCCACTGCTGCGAGTAGCTGCCACCCGAAGCCGGTGTGTTGAAGAGGCTCAAGAAGCCGGTACCATCGTTTCTGCCCCAGGTGAACGTCTCACATTCTGGATGGACGACCGTCTTCCAGACTGACTCCGAGGCACCGCGCTGGTACGAGTTCACAAAGGACGGCTTGGTTGTGCCATCCCCACAATGGCCGTAGCCATACCAGTTGTCGGTGTCCAGCAGCCAGGGCATACCATAGATGTCGGCGGTGCCGTAGGTCTGCTGGAGTTCGCTCGCCAGTGGGTCCTGTCCCACAGATACACTGGTAGACAATTGAGTTGGATAATCGGTGATGTTGGGGGACTCGGGCGCATATTGCGCGGGGCTGCTAGCATTGTAGCCACTATTGGTCGACTGGTCGGCATGCGATGGAATCATATATTTGTCCATCGTCGCCCAGGCGCTAGTGAAGGGTTGCCAGTTTCCCGTCACTTCACCATACGTCGCCTCCAGCCAGAGCCAGAAACTGAAGGCTTCCGAGGTCGTTTCATGCCCATAGTCTGGCGCTTCAACGATGAGCGTCTCCACCGAGTGATAGGGGATGCCCAGTGGGCTGAAGTACCCGTTTGCCGGATTCTTGATCTCACCATACAAAGTCAAGAAACGCTGGGTATAAGTAGATGTGGCTTGCGTAGCGCCTGGACTGGCATGCGCGACCGGAATACGTTGGACGCCTAAAACGCCAGAAATCACAAGCGCGATCGCTATGATCACCAGCGATATGGATTGAGAGATCCTCTTCCTGGTCATTCTAACCTCCTTGTTATGAAAGATGTTAACCCAGAGGATGCAGGTCATCCTAATATTGCCCGCCTGCTCGTGACATTGATGTTCCATCATAAAAATCGCGGGCAGTTCACCTATCGATTCATCACCTCCTTCCATAGATGTCTGATGTATGATTCCTCTGGCGAATTTTAGTAGGTTGTTCGAACAGGCTTGTGTGGAACGCCCAAAATAGTGGTAGGGACCCGATTTATCGCGTCCGAAGGCCATAAATGGCCTGTCGGCGCAGCCGTGTTTTTGCGATATGGCAAGCACATGGTGACGTGAAAGGGGTTTCCAGCGTCTTTGGGGCTGCGCCCGCAGGCGATCAATCGCCTTCGGACGCGGTAAACCGGGTCCCTACCGGCCTCTGGAGCCGTCTGGCTACCTTTTCACGCTCGGGCACATGTCCGGATAAAATTTACCAGCGGAGTCATGTATCGCATATATAGTGAATTTGTGCGTGTAAACGTTCACGTGAGCGTTTACGGGCGAGTGTAAGTAATGTTAATATACTAAAATGACTGGTTTTATTTGTATTGTAGCTAATCCTTCTCTGGCACACAATGACATGCGCTAGACACCCTGTAGACAGGTAGAAGCAACAATATATGGGATTCTCGGCCAGGTGCTTAGTAACTGTCTAGTATATGCTCTTGTGCCCAGGTCAGGGATTAGATACAGTAACATCATACCTGGGTTTAGTAGCGTCGTGCTACTCTGTCGTTCTCGCTGTTCACAAAATACGAGTATTTGTGCTGACGTACTCTATGCTACCCGGCGTAGCTGGGTACACTCTGAAAGGATGCAGAGTTATATGATGTTGCTCAAGACGCTCGGCACACGCAGGTTGAAACGACCATTTACGATGATCCTACCCCTGCTCTGCGTGTTTCTCCTGGTGGTTTTTCTCATAGGTCCATTGCATACCCCAACCGTACATGCTGCTCCAGCCATTAACTATGGGGAAGCCTTACAAAAGAGTATTTACTTTTACGAAGAGCAGAGTTCTGGCCCTAAACCGTCCTGGAACCGTGTACCCTGGATTGGAGACTCCGCTCTGAACGATGGTTCAGACGTTGGTCTTGATCTGACTGGCGGCTGGTATGATGCCGGCGACCATGTCAAATTTGGTTTGCCGATGGCCTATAGTGTGACCATGCTCGACTGGGGCATCATCGCGAACCGCAATGCCTATGTCCAGGATGGTCAGTTGCAGTATAGTTTGAACAATATCAAGTGGGCCACCGACTACTTTATCAAGGCGCATCCTTCGCCTGACGTATTATATGGCCAGGTTGGTGACCCTAATGCGGATCACTCCTTCTGGGGACCAGCAGAGGTTATGCAGATGACTCGCCCCGCATACAAGATCAGTGAGAGCTGCCCAGGCTCAGATCTAGCAGGCGAGACAGCCGCCGCGATGGCCTCGGCCTCAATTGTTTTTCAAGCGACCGATCCAACCTACGCCAGTACACTCCTCACCCACGCCAAGCAGCTCTATTCATTTGCCGACAATTTCCGGGGCAAATACGACGCCTGTATTACTGCCGCCAGCAGCTTCTACACCTCATATAGCGGCTATAATGACGAACTGGTTTGGGGAGCCCTCTGGCTCTATCTCGCCACGAACGACTCCAGCTATCTCACTAAAGCCGAGAACTATTACAGCAACCTCAGCTACCAGTCACAGACCACCATCCACTCTTATCAGTGGACGATTAGCTGGGATGATGTCTCCTATGGCTGTTACATCCTGCTGGCACAGATCACGGGCCAACAGCAGTACAAGGACGACGCCCAGCGTTTCCTCGATTGGTGGACGGTCGGGGTAAACGGGCAGAAGGTTACATATTCTCCTGGTGGCGAGGCATTTCTCAGTCAATGGGGATCGCTGCGCTACGCGGCCAATACAGCGTTCTTAGCCCTTGTCTATGCCGACTACCTGGGAACAAGCAATTCACTGTACTCGCGCTACCATGATTTCGCCGTTCAGCAGGTCAATTACATCCTGGGCGCGAACCCGCGCAACTGTAGCTATATGGTCGGCTTCGGCTCATGCTCTCCCCAGACGCCGCATCATCGTACCTCGCATGGCTCATGGGACGATAACATCACGGACCCCTCCTACCAGCGCCATATCCTCTACGGTGCTGTGGTTGGTGGTCCCAGTTCAGCCAACGACTCCTTCACCGATAATCGCCAGGATTATCAGACCAATGAACCTGCTGACGACTATAACGCGGCCCTCACCGGCGCGCTGGCGCGTCTGTACAATGAGTATGGCGGCAGTCCGGCGGCTTCACTGCCCGACAAGGCCAAAGATGACGACGAGATCTACGCGACGGCCGCCGTTAATGCCTCGGGTACAAATTTTACCGAGATCAAAGCCATCTTCGTCAATAAGACCGGTTGGCCCGCGCGCGTAACCAGCAATCTCTCCCTGCGCTACTACTTCACGCTGGAGCCAGGAGTGACCCCGAGCATGCTTTCATTGAACACAAATTATACCGAGTGTGGAAGCCACCTCTCAGGGCCAATCCAATACTCCGGCAACATTTACTATATAACGGTAAGTTGCGCGGGCACTTCGATCTACCCTGGCGGGCAGAGCAATTACCAGAAACAGGTGCAGTTCCGCATCACCAGTTCGGGAGCGTGGGATCCTACCAACGACTGGTCCTACCAGGGGGTCGCTACGCCTGCCGGTACCACTCCAGTCAAGGTCACCAATATTCCGGTGTTTGATGGCAGTACGCAGGTATGGGGCAATACCCCCAACGGGGGCATACCAACGCCCACACCCACACCTGGCACTACGCCAACTCCCATACCGACGCCTGGCACTACGCCAACTCCCACACCCACACCTGGCACTACACCTACTCCCATACCCACACCTGGCACTACGCCAACTCCCACACCCGGGACGAGCTGCAAGGTACAGTATACGGTGACCAATCAGTGGGCTGGCGGCTTTGGCGCGAATATCGCGATCACCAATACCGGGAGCACGGCGATCAACGGCTGGACGCTGAAATTCACCTTCCCCAATGGCCAGACGGTCACACAGGGATGGAGCGGCACCTTCTCACAGCAGGGCAGTGCGGTGACCATTACCAACCTCTCGTATAACGGCTCAATTGCTCCGGGCGCCTCACTGAGTTCCGCCCCTGGCTTCAATGGCTCGTGGAGTGGCACCAATTCGCCTCCCACTTCCTTCACTCTCAATGGCACGACATGTAGTACCTCCTGAGCCGCTTCCGGCCAGTTATGGGCTTTAAGAGATTCACCGGGCAATAAGCCAACTGGCCTGAACCATCTTAGTCTGCTGCGAAAGGAGTCGCGCCTTGCTTACACGAAACGTGGGTGACGGTCGTTGCGTCATGCATTGTTTTTTTCTGCCGCTAACGATGCTCTTGCTTTTACAAGCATTTGCCAGCTGTAGCACCGATGCTCATACGACCTCTCTGCCCTCTGCTCCAACGGCCTCACAGACTCAACCCGTGCCAACCTCTGCGCCACCAGTACCAACTTCAACGTTACAGCCATCAGCCCTGCATGGGCCGACAAACTTCCTGCTCGCTACGCCCCTCAACTTTTCCAGCGCTGATGGGGCGACAAAGGATAACAATGGAGCAATCACACCCCTGGCTGCGAATGCCATCAAAACAGAGATTACCGGCGAACTGAAACGCCTCCTCTTTGTGGTTGACAACAGCGATCTCGTCAAAGTCTACAGTCCAGGAGCATCGCCCATAACGGCCCAGGTTGCGCTACATACAGATGGCGGCACGGCTATCGACTATACCCAGGTAGTGAACTCCGAGGCGGGCTCCGTCACTATCACGTTTAATGGCGTATTGCTCAAGGACCAGATGACGGCCACCTATCAACAGCAATACGCCCCTTCCATCCTGATTAACGCAAGCGAGAGCGCGGTAGTAGTTGCCTTCACAACGCAGGTAAGGTGGATAGAAGCAAAGCAGATACCAGCCGCGCCTGGGCATGGGCAATATCAGCGCACGAGTAACGGTGGGGTTGCCCTCTCCTGGTCCGCAGGGCAGAATGCTACGGCGTACAACGTGTATCGCCTGATCTCTGATCATGATCAGCAGTTTCAATTACTGGCTACGGTAAAGAATACCTCGTATATCGACGATTCAGCGGAAGCCATACACGATGTCAACTTAACCAAGGGGATTACCTATGCCATTTTCTCTCTTGGGCCAACCGGCGTTGAAAATCCCGGTGGTATCATCATAGCCGCATCGCAATAAATTTTCATTATGAATGTGAGGGTTGCGCTCTCTTGTTCTGAATAATGATGAACAGTCCAGTACAGAAGAGAAGGAGGCCAACTGTTATCATGATGATAATGATGGGCCACTGATACGGCTCCGGCAGATACAGCGCGAGAAACCAGGAAAGCACCCTCGTACCACTCAGTTTCATCACCATCGGCACTATCCCTTGAGGGATGAGTGGAATCCAACACGCTGATAAGCAAAGAAGAACTACTTGCCGTTTTGCGCGAGAAAGACCAGAGAGCAAGCCATTCGCGCCTTGGTGCCTGGAGGGGCTACTCGATCCCGAACGCATCAGATGCAGCAGTTCAGATCCCCGAGCTTCAAGTCGTCGGTAAGCAATACGACCAAGCAACCAGGAGAAAAGAGCACCAGTAGCAATGCCCACACCAACGCCCACCCATTGGAGAAGGGCATTGTTCTGTGTCATACCAACCAGCACTACAGAGGCCGCAGGTATGGCTGTTATGGGAACCAGTACAAGCATAAGGACGGCCTGCCCCATATCGCTACTTGCCTGCAATAGATCCTTTTTTCGCAGATGAGGCTCGGTTCTGGGAACAAGATAGAAGACTGAGGTCAACAGAAGAAGTCCTGCTGCTCCACCCAGCAATGCTGGAAGCAGGGCCAGCACCCAGGGCCAGGCCCAACTTTGCCCACTCACAGCAGTGCAAACAATGGTGAGTACCATTGCTGTCGGGGCAACGACCAGTACCCATGCTGCTTGTCTGCCACGCACATCATAACGCTCTGCATGGGGAACCACCAGGGTGAGCCAGAGCGCGCTCCCATCTGTCCCGTAGAAGTTGGTGATCATGGCAGCCATGACGATGAAGATTGCACTCACGAAAGGGATGAAGACTGTGAGGCCTAGCGCCAGAGGGAGGAAGCAGAAGAGAAGGGCATAGAAGAGTGCGAAATAGAAGTAATGCATGCGCATCGGATCACGCAACCAGCTCACAAGCTCTTTGCCAAGCACTGCGCCTATGGGGGTGGTCGAGAACAGATGATGTTGGTATACTGCTCCCATCCTCCACTTCGACGGATGAGTTGCTTTTTTCGTTGTCGTGCGCCGCACAAGCAATGCGCTCCATGTCATCAGTAAGAGACCAATGAGTGCCACCTGACAAAAGATTAGAGCAGTAGAGAGCAACCAATTCGATCTACTGGCTGCATCTATCGCAACAAGCCCCCAACCAGAGGGGAGCGCACGTACTGCCCCAGAAAGCAATGGCGGGAACCCCAGGGTGAGCGCCTGGCTGATGGTTGGAACCAGTGCCCATCCTGAACCTAAAAGAGCCATGATCGTGGCACTGATGAGAGCGCCAAGAGCGGCACCGATCTGCGAACTCATCGCCTGGTTAAATACTTCGGTTGTCAAGCGAGAGAGCAGAATAATGAGAACCAGTTGGAGGAAAGCGGCTGGTATGGCGACAAGAAGAGGTCCAATGCCTCCTCTGGCACCATAGACAATCAGGCTGGTGAAGGCGACCAGGGTAACGAGTGCTCCAGGTCCTACAAAAGCTGTACTCAGCAACCCCAGAGTTAAGCGACGTGGGGGGATAGGGAGCAACGTAAAGTGCTCTGGGCGCAGGGTTTGATCCCCACCTCCGAAGAAAATCGGTCCCATGATCCATCCAAGCAACCAGAGGGAGAATGTCGCTGCAAGCACATCTATTGAGAGGCTTTCGAGGCTGAAAGAACGCGTAGCAAGCCAGATGGTCCCTACTGCAACGAGCAGACCGAGGGAGATACCACTGACCAGATTGTTCGCTCGTTGTGAACTCATGGAGTGTCGTAACACTGACCATTTCATGCGGATCAAAATGCCAACCATGATAACTCCTCATCACCTTTGTGACGCGTACCAACTAACTGGATGAAACGATCTTCCAGCGTCATCCCATCACGTACCTGCTCCAGGGAACCAGAGGCAATCACGCGCCCTGAAGCGATCACCGCAACCTGATCACAGAGTTGCTCAACCAGGGCCATCACATGGCTGGAGAAGATGACAGAACCACCAGATGCCACGAACCGTTTCAGAAGTGATTTAATAGTAGATGCCGAGAGAGGATCTACTGCCTCTAGCGGCTCGTCAAGGATGAGTAATCTCGGGTTATGCAGCAAGGCTGTAGCCAGGCCAATCTTCTTGCGCATCCCGGTCGAGTAGTCGATCACCAATGTTTGTTCAGCGTTGGTCAGTTCGAGGACCGAGAGGAGTTCTTCAGCACGCTGGGCAACCGCACTCGCCGACAGTCCTCGCAGTAAACCAAAGTAGGTGAGGATTTCCCGTCCCGTCAAGCGTTCGGGCATGGAAAGTCCATCAGGCAATACCCCGATCAGTTTTTTTGCCTGGGTTGGCTCTTTCCAGATATCGATGCCGAAGATCCTGGCCGTCCCTGTATCTGGTCGTAACAAGCCAACGGCCATTGACAATGCAGTCGTCTTACCAGCACCATTGGGGCCGACAAGTCCGAAGAACGAGCCAGCAGGCACGCTTAAATCAAGAGAATCCACTGCAATTGTCTCGCTGAACGTTTTAGAGAGTGCAGTGAGTTGAAGTGCCGGAATAGGTTCCTCCTTATTGGATAGAGGGGGTTGCGGAAAGGCATGTTCAACAGGAGTATGGTTGTTATTTGGTTGCAGAAAATGTCGATTCATTCTTCTATCTTTCTTATCATCGCTCATCGGAGAGGGGGGGCTGCTAGTCAGAACTCACGTTCTGTTACTTCTCCCATGTCAAGGGCAACTGCTTCACCCCCAAAACGGACATGCTCTGAATCAGAGACAGCGGCGCATCGGACACGTGCCAGGAGCCAGGCAGGCGGTCGAGCATCGCGCTCAGCACAATCTTCGCCTCCAAACGCGCCAGGGGAGCGCCCAGGCAGAAGTGGATGCCACGCCCGAAGCCCAGGTGCCGATTCGGCTCGCGCTCGATCATGAACTGATTGGCATCGGGGAACTGGGCCTCATCACGATTCGCCGAGGCAATCCAGGCAAAGAGTAACTTGCCAGCTTCGATGCGCTGATCGCCAATCGTCGTCTCGGTCGTGGTCCCGCGTATCGTAAGTTTGAGCGGCGAGTAGTAGCGCAGGGCCTCTTCAAGAGCGCTCGGCACCAGGTCGCGATTGGCACGCAGACGTTCCACCGCTTCAGGATGCTCATCCAGGCACAGGATGGCATTGCCAAGCAGATTGGTCGTGGTCTCGTTGCCTGCGACCAGGAGCAGCACGCAGAACCCCAGCAATTCCTCGTTGCTCAGGCGCTCCCCATCCACTTCAGCCAGCAGCAGCGCGCTCACCAGGTCATTCTGGGGATGCGCACGCCGCTCCTCAAAGATCTGGGTGAAGTAGGCACTCATGCTGTCTGTGGCCTGCATGACCACCTGCCTGGCCTCTTCCGTCGCTTCCTCATCTCCCGAGACGAAAGCATCAGACCACTGCTTAAAATCCTCACGCCGCTCTGCTGGAACCCCCAACAACTCTGCAATGACCGTGACAGGCAGCGGATAGGCCAGATCCCTGATCACATCCATCTCACCCACCGCCTGCACCTGGTCGAGCAAGCCATTGGTGATCTCCTTGATGCGCGACTCCATGTGAGCCACCATGCGCGGCGTGAAGGCTTGCGACACGAGATAGCGCAACTTGTGATGACGCGGCGGGTCCATACGGAGCATGCTCGAACTGATCGGAGTGGCATTGCGGTACTCGGGTGGCAGGAAGCTGCTCTCATCGGAAGAAAACGTCGCGTGATCAGTGAGCACACGTACCACATCCTCGTAGCGGAAGATGTGCCATGCCTGTATATTCGGGTCGAAGAAAACGGGTTGTGTCTCACGCATCTGACGATACCAGTCATACGAGGCTGCGAGCTGTTCTCTCTTGGAATTTGTTTGCATCATTCTTCTTCTTTCTCTTTTTATGATCTTTTACTTCATTGGTGGTACATGCCCCACACACGTGAGCAGATCTGGCCCTCAGACGTGGGGCATGCTTTACAGACGAGCGTACATTCTGTCGGCTCTCTGTCATGTGGACGTATCGATCAAGAGCAGAGATGGTGTGAGCGCCTTTCCTCGGATACGGCCCTCTTTTTACACGCGCTTTTGATAGGCTCTCATCGCAAAGATGTAGGCCACCACCAGAATGCCGACGCACCAGGCAAGCGCCACCCAGATCTCCTGAGACACGGGCTGTCCATACAGCAACGCACGGATGGTGTTCACGATCGCCGTCACGGGCTGGTTTTCGGCAAAGACCCTGACGACCAGTGGCATCGATTTGGTGGGCACAAACGCCGAGCTGATAAAGGGCAGGAAGATCAGCGGATACGAAAAGGCGGTGGCGCCTTCCATCGATTTGGCGCTCAATCCGGCAATCACCGCTAGCCAGGTTAACGCCAGCGTAAACAACGCGAGAATACCGACGACGGCCAGCCATGGCAGAATGCCCGCCGACGAGCGAAAGCCCATAATCAGTGCAACGAGGATGATAACCGCCAACGAAAGCGCGTTGGAGACCAGTGAGGTCAGCACGTGTCCCCACAGCAGGGTGGAAGGGGCAATCGGCATAGAGCGGAAGCGCTCAATGATCCCCTTTTGCACATCGTTAAACAACCGGTACGCCGTATAGGCTATCCCGCTCGCAATCGCAATCAGTAAAATCCCAGGTAATAAGTAATTGACATAATTGCCTGTCCCGGTTTGAATGGCGCCACCGAACACATACACGAACAGCAACATCATCGCAATCGGCGTGATCGTGACCGTGAAGATGGTGTCCACACTGCGGAAGATATGGCGCATGGAACGACCAAGCATCACGCTCATATCGCTGAAAAAGTGCTTCTGGATCCGGGTTCCTGAGTAGTTACGCTGTATGGTTTCCTGTTTCTGTATCGCTTGCATTTACAGTGCCTCCTTTTTGCCAATGATGGCCAGAAAGATCTCCTCCAGGGTCGGTTGTTTTTCCACATACTCCTTTTGAGCAGGGGGAAAGAGCTGTTTGAGCTCTGCGAGCGTGCCGCTGGCAATGATCGTGCCCTCATGGAGAATGGCAATGCGATCAGCAAGCTGTTCCGCCTCGTCCAGGTACTGCGTGGTCAAGAAGACGGTGATGCCACCATCAGCCAGCTCCTTCACCACCTTCCACATCTCGATGCGGGCCTCGGGGTCCAGCCCGGTGGTCGGCTCGTCAAGGAACAGGATCGGCGGTGTTCCCACCAGGCTCATGGCGATATCAAGTCTGCGGCGCATCCCGCCTGAATACGTCGACGCACGGCGGTTGGCGGCATCGGTTAAACCGAAGCGGGTCAGCAGATCGTCGGCTACCTGGCGCGGATTCTTGAGGTGTCGGAGCCTGGCGATCATGATCAGATTTTCTTTCCCGGTCAATATCTCATCCACGGCGGCAAATTGCCCGGTCAGACTGATTGCTTGCCGCACGTGGGCTGGCTGTGACGCCACATCAAAGCCGTTGACGATAGCCGTTCCGCCGTCCTGTTTGAGCAGCGTGGTGAGGATTTTGACCAGCGTGGTCTTGCCCGCGCCGTTGGAGCCGAGCAGGGCAAAAATGCTGCCCTGCTCCACGCTGAAATGCACGCCTTTTAAGACATCAAGCTTTTTGTAGGATTTTTGTATATCTTGTACCTGAATTGCAGTATTTGACACATTTTTTCTCCTTATGATAGAACCGTTACCTTCGAGACATCAGCTCCCAAGCCTTTGAGCGCGGCATACGTGAGCTTATCCATCATCGCGCCGTCAAAGTGAATGGATTGTATGGCACGCTTCAGAGACCAGATCCCCACCTGGCGGAAAGACACATTTTTGAGGGTCGCGCCCTGAAACGACACATCCTTGAGTGCCGGCAGGTCAAACGTGACGCTGAGAAAGGTCTGCCCATCAAGTCGCTGTCCGCTCAGGTCGGAATGTTTGAAGTCCACGCCGAGAAAGCGACAGCGTTCAAAAGTTGTTTTTCTCAGGTCGGTCTTCGTCAAGGTGACATCCGTCAGCGTGACGCCGATGAATTGTGCTCCGACCAGCCCCGACGTGCTGAAGTTGGTGCGCACAAGGATGGCTTCACGGAAGTTCGCATCTGTCAGGTCAAGGGTGGAGAAATCGCAATCGGTCAGATTGGCGCCTGCAAAATTGGCTTCACGGACATCACTGCCTCGAAATGAGCTCCCGGTGAGGTCTGCGCCTGTAAAGTCAGAGCCGCGCAACGCGCTCCCTCGAAAATTTCCTTTCTGCGCGATCACGCCCGCAAAGTCGCTCTGTGGCAGATGGCTCGCACTCAAGTTGATGGCTACCTGCCGCTCCAGCGCGTGGGAGAGGTTGGCGACCTCCCGGACGGTTTGCTCAATGTCGCCGATACTCTCAATGGTCATGGTCAAGGCGGTTTCATCATCCTTGCCCTCGGCTTTGAGCTCACGGAAGCGCTCCTGCAAATCAGAGAGCAGATCAGCCTGTAATTCGGCGACGCTTTTGACCTCCTCGTAGGGAGCAAACACGCCGTGTACATAGTTGGTCAATTTCTCATTCATAACACTACCTTTCCTTTACAAGAAGTTCTCCAGCACGCGCTTGGCGTACTCCCAGTTGCGTTTGTTGGGATACCTCGTATGCTGATTATACGGCATAGTACTATGATTGTCAATGTAGTATTCAGATTACAATACTTTGCCCGATAAACCAGCGCTCGGTGCTTTCTTTGGCATCCCTGGGGTGCATGACAAGCTTCCGTGTCGTCGTTTTGTACATCCTAGTCCAGGGCTTGCTCATTCGTCTCAAGGGAAAGCAGAACGAGCCCGAGACTTTGAATTTTCAAGAGAACCCGGTAGAGTGCCGCTTGATCGACCAGTAACCCGCGCAGCACCGTTTTGCCGGATGCCTCGTGAAGAATATCGAGTCCCTCAAACCATTCTTGCCAGGACGTGTCCAGATGTCCTTCGATAGAGATAGAGCATCGCATCTGCAACGCCTTCCTCCTTTCGTTCAGGATGGTTGAAGTATAAAGCCCCATCGGGTGAGTTGTGATCGCCCGATGGGGTGGTTGTGAGCGGGTGAGGGGAGGAGGAAAGATTAGAGCAAGGAGAAGCGCCGTGCCGCCTCGCTGGCTTCAACACGACTGTGAACATCTAGCTTGCGGTAGAGGCTTTGGACGTGAGTTTTTACGGTATTGAGCGAAAGCACCAGGGTGTTTGCTATCTCTGGATTGGAGCGCCCGGCGGCCAGCAGGCGGAGAACCCGCTGCTCTTGCTCGCTGAGCGGGTCCAGGAGCAGTGAATTCTCCCCGCGAGGCTGCGCCTCCCGGGTTGGCTGAGCACCTGATTCCTGGGCAAATGCGCGCAGAAGGATCCGCGTGTAGGAGATTAGCGCAGTCTCGCGCAGTTCCGGCAACAGCGTTTTCAACAACGCCTCCATTGCCGAGCCTTCGTCCAGAAAGACGCGTTGGTAGTTTTCAGGGTGAGCTAGCCTCAATGCCTGGAGAAGAGAAGATCTGGCCTGGCTGTGCTCCTGGCAAGTAGCGTGGGCCAGGGCCTCTAGAATCTGCACTTCCAGCACGCTCCGCTTGCGTCCCTGAGCCTGGGCCTTCTCTTTCCAGGGAGCTAATTCCTTCAATGCGGTTTCCCCTCTCTGTTGCGCTATGTGCAAACGTGCGAGAAGCAGCGCTTCCTCCTGCTTTTTCAAGTGTGACAAACCTTGCTCAGGCGTTTGGGAACTCCATACATGCTCCTTTGCCTGAGCCCATTGTTCAACCGTGTGAAGATCTCCCTGTGCCAGACGAAGCCGTGCCAACAAGACACGTATCGAACACAAAGACCAGGGAAAGCGGGCATGCCTCTCCCATTTCAAGAGCAATTCCTGAGCCTGGGAGGTTTTTCCACAAGCATGGAGGAGGCGAGCCTGGATGAGCCCCCCCGAAGCATGAACGTGGATTTCGTCCTCCGGCTTTGCTCTCAACGCCAGTGCTTGCAACAGATAACGTTGAGCGTCTGCTACTTCATTGTGTTCATACGCGAGCCGAGCAAGACAATGGTAGGCCCAGGAGACGAAGAACGGCTCGGTGCCCCCTGTTTCCAGGAGAAATTGCTGCTGACCAAGACTTTGATCTTCATCGATGTGGCCCAGTGCTTGATGGAAGTAGTGCGAGGCCCTGCGCAGCTCGCCTTTTTCCAGGCACACCTCACCCAGGAAGAGGGCTGCCCCGAAGGCGCCGGCATAATCGCCGAGGTTTTTTATCTGCTCGTACCCCTTGAGAAGATACTGCCAGGCCACCTGCACCTCACCCGCGAGTAAGGCTTCATAACCCCTGGTCAAAAGATTATTAGAATACATGAGACTACGCTCGGTAAGGAGTGGTTGAGCCTGGTGGGTCAACGCAAACAGATGCATCAGGTCTTCTTGAAAAAAGGCCAGGACCGCGTGAAGTTGCAGAGCATCCCCTCGCCGTTCCCACTGTTCTCTGGCTTCAAAGCCCTGCTCTGCCCACTGGAGGAGCTGCTCGGAACGTGTCCAGGTATCAGATGAACGCCGATCGGTCGTAATCATCAAAGCATCTGCTGCCTGGAAACAGAGTTCCGGTTGGGCTTGCAGCACCTCATCCGGTATGCGTCTAAGCCAGGAGCAGACCAGGTGATACTCATTGCGAAAGCTATTAGGAGCCACAAAACGCCCAATCAACGCCGTTGCACGGGAAAAATGCTCGCCCCTGAGAGCTGCTTCAATCGCTTCCGGCAGCAACCGCTGCTGCTCATACCACTGGCTCGCTTTGCGGTGAAGTTCACGCACTGCGGCTGCTCCCAGGCGCAGGCGAGCTTCGTGCTGCATCGCCTGCGCCCACAGGGCGTGATAGCGATACCACTGCCGACTCTCGTCGAGGGGTTGGAGAAAGAGATTGGCCCGTTCCACCTGTTCAAGCAGGTGATCACTATCCTCTCTGCCTGTCAGAGCATCGCAGAGCAAGGCACTTAAACGGTCGAGCCCGCTGGTCTGCAACAAGAAGTCTTGCAACGCTTCAGGCAGGCTTGCGAGGACCTCTTCGCGCAGGTAATCGAGCAAGAAGCGTTGGTTGCCTCGCAGTATTTGCACATAAGCGGACGGGTCGGCGTGTTTCTGCAGCACGAGGGCCGCCAGTTGCAAGCTGGCAATCCACCCTTCGGTGCGAGCTTGTAGCAGCGCGACATCCGTCTCCGAGAGGGCGAGCCCCATGCGCTGAGTGAGAAAATCCTGCGTTTCTTCCTGCGTAAAGCGCAACTCGCTATTGCGGACCTCTCCCAGGTGCCCGCGCACCCGGAGGCGGGCGAGAGGAAGCTCTGGATCAGTGCGACTGGCCAGCAGCAGATGCACATGCGGTGGCAGATGCTCCAGCCAGAAAGTCAGCGAGGAGTGAATCGTTGATTCATTGATGACGTGATAATCATCCAGGATCAGCAGGATGGGCGAGGTCTCCGCGTGCTGGCCAGCCAGTTCATTGAGCAAGGCTGCCAAACTGGTCGCGAGAGGAGCAGACGCCTGTAGCAGCGTGAGCGCGCGTTCCCCGACCCCAGGCCAGCATCTGCGCAGAGCCTCAATCAGCAAGGTCCAGAAGCGCGTCGGATCATTGTCCATCTCTTCCAGAGGGAACCAGGCCACCGACTGGGGATGCCTGTGTGCCCAGCTCGCAAGCAAGGTGGTCTTGCCCCATCCAGCGGAAGCGGAAAGGAGGGTGAGCGGACGAGTGAGGGCGGTATCCAACGCCGCGAGCAACCTTTCTCGTACGACCAGCGTGGCAGGCAAATGTGGGGGAGAGAGCCTGGTCATCACGATCGTCGTTCTCAGCTCACCGGGTTCGCTGCCTTGCTGTGTCGTGGTGGAAGTGGCCTCTCTGCCAATATGGGCAGTCTGCAATTCGCCAGGTGGCGACTCCCGAAAGACTCGGGCTACCTCCTCTAGACGGGTAAGCGTCACAGTGGCACTTCGTCCGAGATAGCGCTTGTGGGTCTGGCCAGCGGCTGTATGGTAGGCATACCAGTAGCCTGCGCCTCGTGCTCGCTGCTCTTTATAGACGTTAAGATGCCCGTGTTGTCCCTGGAAAGAGAATGAAGTATGGGTTGTTAACCAGGCAAACCACGGCCCCTCGGTTCCCAACTCAATCCACATCGGTCGTTGGTCAGAGATATGGAGGTTATAGGCGTTGCTCTCAGGGGACCAGGTGAGAGTCGCTGCAGGTGTTTTTGGCATACGTCCTTGTTCCACAAATAGGTTCTTCCCAACATCCCAACAAGGATGAGTATATCATAGAAGAGAAACTGCAGACAAGACGAACGTTTCTATCACATCCTGTTTGAGAAGCCACTCGGCAATGATGATGCTCTGCTTCCCGATGATTTTCAATGGCTTAGAACTCGAAATCTGATTATGAAAAACATAGCTCTTGAGGGTTGTGGTGCTGGATACCTGCGGTATCCAGCACCACAACCCCTTACCCCATGTGAATCACCTCAGATGCCAGAGGTGAGATGGAAGAAATCCCCTCCACTCAGGAAGTACTACACGTCGCTCCGTTGAGGGTAAACGAGGTCGGAGCCTGGTTGCTACCACTCCACGAGCCATTGAAGCCCGGAGGGGAGCTCAGCGTAGCACCCGGAGCAATCGAGCCATTATAGGACAGGTTGGTGATCGTCACATTACTGCCCTGCTGCGAGAAGGTGCCGTTCCATACCTGGGTGACCGTCTGCCCATTAGGGAAGGTGAATTTCAGCGTCCAGCCGTTAATTGCTGTGCTCCCGGTATTGGTGATCGCGATATTTGCCCCAAAGCCGCCAGGCCACTGATTGGTTACTGTGTACACCACCTTGCACGTGCCAGATGGCGGTGGAGTTGGGGTGGGTGTATTCGTCGGGGTAGGCGTGGGTGTATTCGTTGGGGTAGGAGTGGGCGTTGTAGGCGTAGGTGTAGGTGTCCCTCCTGTGCCAGGTTGTAAAACCACGGTCGTGAGCGAGTAAGGCGCTATGCTCACGCTTGAGGATGATCCCTGCGTCGAGGTGATGGCACTGCTATTCTCGCCATAGGTGTAGAGCGTCGCGTTCGCGCCCGCGCTGTAGCCGTTAAGCGAGAGCGAAACGTTATAGGTCGTGTTGGGATCCTTGTTGATCAGCAGCACGGCGAGATTCCCATTGGCCTGTTTGACCGCGTGGACAGCCACCAGGCTCTGATTGGACGAGGACGAGACCTGCGTATCCCCCGGGCTGAACACGTGACCGAGCATTTCCAGGCCGTAATATGGCGGGAATGGTGTGTCCGCCGGTGGCTCGCTGACGCCTCCCGATGAGCTGCCATTAGACAACACACCCATATCGCCATAATTGGCCGTACCGTACAGGCTGGAACTATTGTCCCCACTGGTCGAGATGCCATTATGCTCAGCCCACCAGTCGACATTGAAGACACCGTTTTCTAGCCAGGTCATATACGCATCGGCCAGGAATAAGCCATTGACCAGGCTGACCGTTTGCTTACCAGGAGCATAGCCACCGCCATTGGAGTTCATTTCGGTCACGGCGATGCCAGTCTGGCTTGCCCTCGACCCCAGATATTGCGTATAGAGGGAGCGCAGCGTGGCGACCTTCCCGGCGATTTCGGCAGGGCTACCCAGTAACCCGGCATCGGTGTAGTTGCCACCCGAGGCATAATCCGTGTACCAGTGAATAACCCCGAAGTCCATGTAGGGACCGGCAATGGAGAGCACGGTATGGTTCCAATCCATCGTATCGCCATCGGTCGTATCGACACTGCCATCGGGCCAATCACCAGGGGTAGTCAGCACCACGCCGACCTTGATCGTCGGGTCCACGGCTTTCATGGCCTGGATCATCTGCACGGCATTCTGAGCGTAGGCGGTGGCGCCTTTCTTAGAGTGAGTATCGTATTCCCAGTTGGCGGTATAGCTGCCATTGCCGTACAGCTCATTGCCAATCTCCCAATACTTGATGCCATAGGTATGGCCAGTGCTACTGCCTCCCGTGTAGGTCGGTACCGGACCGCTATAGCCAGAGCCGCCTTTGTTCGCGTACTGTACCCAGCCAGCGGCCTCTTGCGGCGTGCCCGAGCCATAATTGACTGTAATGATCGGCTGCGCGCCGATGTTCTGGACGACGCCCATGAAGGCATCAAAGGTATTGCTGGGGTTGGCATAGCTCTGGCCTGACACTGTCGTATTCGATTGCCAATGATAGACATCTGAGGTCGAGCCGCCAGGATAGCGCACGACATTGACATGCGCGTTTCCAAGCGCGGTGGTCGCCGCGCTGTCAAGCATATTCCCATTCCAGACGGCGGTATTGATCCCTTCGCTTGTGTTGGGAAGAACACCTAGAGGTTGGCTAGCGTTAATCGTGACCTGGGCACTGGTCGCGGCAGCCGCGTGACTCAACGGGCTTACAACCAGGATGGACAGCATCAGTATGCAGCACATCCCCACCCCGATCATCCATTTTACCCTCCCATAGGGCAAACTCAAACTACCCGACATCCTTGTCATAACGAACTCTCTTTCTCTTCATAAATACTGGCATTCTCTCAGACAGAGAGAGAATGCTTATGAGGAGCTTGTTTACCAAGAGTCCCGCGTGCGGGACTTTCATTCCCCCTGCTCTAACACAGCAGGAGAGATCGTAAGCGTTACCGTGAATGTTTACGATCAAACGTAAGCAACGATAAGAGCCTGAAAGAGCCGATTCTGTCTGTATTGTAACGAATCCTTATCTAGCATCCAATAGCATCTACTAGACATATTGTAGACAGATAGAAGCCTCCAAATGACGTGGGTGACGTCGCCTGCGATGGCGGCGACAGTTCTCCGTCCCGATATTACGCGGCGTAGGTCTGTCTGGTGATCCTGTTCCTGGCGATCCTGGGCAGCCTGAACGTCTTCGATATCGTGCAGACACTGACTGGTGGCGGCCCTAATTTGATCGTTGGTTAGAAGGGGTGATACCATATCCATAATGGATTAGAGATATTCTCTCTTCAGAAGCAATGAGAAATCTGAGAGGAAGAAAATATGCCCCCAATAGAGGAAAAGAGCAAGCGCTTCGGTGATTTGACCTACCAGGAGATTGGCAAACGTGCTCAACAGGGCTGGTTAGCGATCATTCCTACTGGTTGTACCGAGCAGCAAGGCCCTCACCTTCCGGTCGACTTTGATACCTGGTTTGCTGAAACGCTCATGGTTGCAGCCGCTGAAAAAGCGGCGCAAGATGCTGCAGTCCAGGCTGTCGTGTTACCGGCGATGCCCTTTGGGCCAACGCCGGAACATCGCAACTTTGGCAGTGGATTTATTGATGTCCCCGTCAGCTTGCATGATGCATTGATCGAAGCGACCTTGACCTCGTTGGTGACACAGGGGTTTAAGAGAATGGTCATCTGGCGAGGCTGTGGCGGTCATGCTCTAAACGGGGTCGTTGAGCGCTTCAATCAGATGTACCAGGGCAAGGCGCAAGCATTCTTACCACCTCATCCCTTTCATGAGATCTGGTGCCGATTAGCTGACCCCATGATTCCTGTCGGGCACGCGGATAGCTTTACCACATCGATTTCGCTCTATCTCCGACCGGAAACAGTTCGACAAGAGTGGATCACCAATCCCCATTCCACAGAGGTTGACTGGAATGATCCAAACCTGGATTTTGCTCGTTATTCCTCTACCGGTGTGATCGGCGATCCGACGTACGCGAGTGCTGAGCTGGGCAAGAGATTATGGGAAGCCGTTGTCGAAGAAGCCGCTCAAATGCTGCAAGAAATTGTATCACTACCGTTGTGCCGTTGAAGCCACACTGGATGCCATGGGGGAAAAAACGCCAATGACGCCAAAGGGGATGGACGGGCCTTGAAGCTTATGATCGCAGTTGGCGCGGGCCTACCAGAGCACTACCTGGCAGACTCAAGAGAGATGATCGGGAATGTGGTATACTCATCAACATGAGATCACCCATTTTTGCGCGTCTCTTGGCTAAAGACGAACGAAAATGCAGAGAGAAACATGGAATCAACAATCCAGCCCCACCATCAACCAGGGCTCTCCCAGAGAGATGTCGTCGGCGGGACGACTCGCGCTCTGATTCCCACACAGAAGAGGATCATCGTCGTCACTGGCATCCAGGCTGCCGGGAAATCAACCATCTCACACTTACTTGCCCAGCGTTTTGTACGAGGCGTCCATGTCGAAGCCGATATTTTGCAGCACATGATTGTCTCAGGAAGCCAGGGAGCCCGAGAACCGGGCCCGCTCACAGGAGAAGAAGCTCGACAGTATCGGCTGCGCCTCAAACATATGTGTCTCCTTGGAAAATCGTTCTCGGAGGCAGGCTTCACCGTGGTACTCGACGATATTATCACTGGTGAAGATTGGCCCGAGGTGCAGATGTATTTACAAGGAACCTCTTACTCCTTGATTGTCCTCGCTCCGCGCGTCGAGGTGGTTGCGCAGATTCGCGACAAGAGTCGTGCCAAGCGGCCCCTTGGCGAAGCGTGGGCGCTCTATCTCGATCAGGTTCTGAGGACAACAATGGAGGGCATTGGCCACTGGATTGATACATCTGAGCAAACACCCGACGAAACAGTTGACCAGATTCTTCGCCAACTCTGGCCTGAACAGGAAATCTAACACAACCTCCCAAGTGCTGAAGGCAGGCTTGATCTTCTTATGGATGAGCGCATCGAGAGAAGACACAGAGAGGCTACACATGCACCTTTAATAGGATTGCGTGGCATCCGCTCCGGTTACTTTCGTCCCCGGCGATTTACTGTGATCCATTTTGGGAAGGTTATCCATGATATTGGTCAATACCACGGCATTTTCCAACTCCAAAGCACTGTGTCCCGCCGTAGTTCTTACATAACTCGCCGGTTCCGTCCCTACATCCCTGAGCGCAGCCACCAGAATATCCGCCTGGTACATAGGACATACCTGATCAAAACGGCCGTGTACAATATATATAGGAATATCTTTAATTCTTTCCACATTATTAATCAAATAATTATTTTCCATGAACATATTATTCGTAAAATAATGGTTTTCAATCTGGGCAAAACTGGTGGCGAATTCATCCCTGTCGTATTTACCGACATTTTTAGTATTAGGAACTATATTGCTTATTACCTCTTCCCACTTCGACCACGCCACCAGCGCTTTCCTTTTTGTTTCCTGCTGCTCGGGAGTCTTCGGAACCATATCAAAAATTTCTTTATAGGCCTTTACCATATCCTTGCGTCTATTCTGGGGAATAATTTCAACGTACTCTTTCCACTCTTCAGGGTAGAATAGATAAGAGCCGGGCGCTGTCACGTTATAGGGGCCTTTATGATACGTTTCCGCATTGCCCTGATACATGTAATCCAGATCCTGCTTGGTAGCCTGCCAGATACCCCGCAAAATTAGAGTTTGCACGGTTTTCGGGTATTTGATTGCATAAGCTTGGGCCAAAATACTTCCCCAACTGCCGCCAAATACATGCATTTTGCTTTTAATCTCCAGATGGTCACGCAGCTTGGCAATATCGTCCACCAGATACGGCGTTTCATTATTCGCCAGCCCCGCCTGTGCGCCATCCTTTGCTACGTTAGGCACACTTTTGCCACACCCGCGCTGATCAAAGAGAATGATACGGTAACGTTCGGGATCAAAAAACGGGAGAAATTAGGGGTACACGTGCCGCCCGGCCCTCCATGAAGAAACATAACGGGTCCCCCGTCAGGATTGCCATATTCCTCGTAATAAATCTTATGCGGAGATTTCAGGGGAGGGTTATCGTCTACCTGTAACCAACCGTTCTTTCTGTAAGACTGCTGGGGATATTTCCAATCCTCATCGGTCATTTTGCTTGTCTGCTGTATCGTTCTCTGTCGCATATATATCCTTTTCTGTTCATCATTGGCATTCTTATGTGCGGGCAAATCCGCATAAACTACTCAACTCACTCTCCCGGCGCTCTTTATTATACAACCCGCGAATTCCCCTCTTCATCCTCTCGCCTGTAGATTGGTCTCGATGTAAAAGAAAAACCCTCAGCGAAACAAGATTTCTTGACAGAAAGGGGCTATAGAAGCTACACTATATTCATAAAACCGAATAAACGTAAGCGTTTAACGTCAACCAACGCACATCGGCACAGCCTGCGATAACATAGAGGGCTGTAGGATGTGAAGGTTGGCGCTTTTTTGTTCCCTTCCACTATCCCAACGCCTCTAAAGCCTTAAATTTTGCCATACGGCATGCATTTTTAAGTGGGTTATCGCGGGAGACAATTTCTAGATCAAGGAAAACACATGGAACCTATCGCTGATGAAACGGCATTATCAGAGGATCAAGCCAGAGATATTTCACCTCCTGTAGAGACACCAAATACTTCCACCAGTGCCTTACAGTTCCTCGACTTTCGCCTGCTTTTTACTGGCGTGGGCCTGGCGGGTTTTGGGCAACAGATGCTGGCGGTCGCCATTGGTTGGGAATTATATATCCAGACGAAGTCCGCGCTTGTGCTTGGAGGAGTCGGGCTGGCCCAGGTGATTCCGCTTATTCTCCTCTTCCTACCCGCTGGCTATATCGCCGACCGCGTCAATCGCAAATACATTGTGCTTGTGGCACAGTTTGTTAACGTGCTGGCCGCTCTAAGCCTGGCGCTTCTCTCCTATCTGCATGGTCCCCTGGTGCTAATCTATTGCTGCCTGGCAGCGATAGGTGGAGCGCAGAGCTTCAGTCAGCCAGCCAACTCGGCGCTGGTCTCGCAGGTCATTCCAGAGACGGCCTATGAGAACGCCATGACGTGGCGCAGCAGCATCTCGCAGTTATCAGCCGTGATCGGACCTGCGGCGGGCGGCTTTCTGATCGGCTTCTTTCAGGGCGCGACTCCCGTCTATCTCCTGAGCAGCGGTTTCTTCCTGACCTTTGCTATCTTGCTTATCTTTATCCATGTTCAGCCACAAAAGAAAGCCCTGGGAGAGGGGCGCAAGCTCAGCTCACTCGTGAGTGGTGTGCGCTTCCTTGGACAGACCAAGGTCATGCTAGCGGCGATTACGCTCGACCTCTTCGCGGTCCTGTTTGGCGGGTCCGTCGCGCTCCTGCCTATCTACGCGACGGGCATCCTGCATGTCGGACCTGTAGGACTGGGATGGCTCCAGGCCGCAGACTCTATTGGGGGCATCGCGATGGCGCTCTTCCTGGCACGCCGTCCTCCCTTCAAGAGGGCTGGCCCGGTGCTGTTGCTGGGGGTAGCCGGCTTTGGCCTGGCAACGATTGTCTTTGGCCTCTCGCACTGGTTCTGGCTCTCATTCCTGGCACTGATCTTCATTGGCGCCTTTGATAACATCAGCGTCGTGATCCGCTCGACCCTCGCGCTGGTGCGCACTCCAGACGAGATGCGCGGCAGGGTGAGCGCGGTCAACTCGCTCTTCATTGGCACCTCCAACCAGCTAGGAGGCTTTGAATCGGGACTCACGGCCCAACTGCTGGGCCCCGTAGCCGCGGTCGTGGCCGGTGGCATTGGCACCCTGTTAGTCGTGCTCGTCGTCGCGGGCGCCTTTCCCGACATCCGCCGCCTGACCACGCTGCGCGAGTAATGCGAACCCGCTACTGGCGTACGCGGCTACTCTCCAAAGTAGCCGCGTACGCCAGTAGCGCACCCCTCGCTATGGAAGTACACACAAATGCGGGCCAAATTTGACCGCTTTTCGTGAGATACTCTCACTAGAAAATTTGTCGTTGCGAACTATGAAAGGGTACTTCCATGACTGTACAGCCTTTTAAGACCATCGTCCTCGACCTCTTGCAGCAGGGGCATCGCGATAAAGAAGCTTTTTTGCAGGAGCTAATGCAGTAGAACGAAAGAAAGTAGGAAAGTGAACCGATATGAATAGGTATGAAAGCACCCATCTTCATCCGGCCACTCACCGAAAACGAACAAAACGAGATCCAGGCAAGATTACGTTCCTCCTCAGCCTTTGTGTTGCGTCGCTGCCAGATTCTCTTGGCAAGTGCTCGTCACGAACATGCCAGAGCCATAGCCAAGCAACTGGGTTGCGACGACCAGACCGTTCGCAATGTCATCAAAGGCTTCAACGAGCGCGGACTCGCCGTGCTCAAGCGCGAGTCCTGCCGCCCACATCACCTTCGCACAAGCATTCCCGACGACGCGTTAGAGGCGTTGCAAGACCTCTTGCACCGCAGCCCTCGCGACTTTGGGCTCAACCGCAGCCTGTGGAGCTTGCCTCTGGTTGCCAAGATCAGCTTCGAACAAGGAATCATTCCGACTGCGACCAGCGTCACGAGCGTGTGCCGTGCGCTCAAACGCTTGGGAACCAGTTGGAAACGCGCCAAGCACTGGATTACTAGTCCCGACCCACAATACCAAGTAAAAAAAACGCTCGGCAACGGTTGATTGCCTACGCGAGCCTTCAGTCCGACTGGGCCATTGGCTTCCTTGACGAGGTCTGGTGGAGTCGCTTTGCTCTTCCTCGCCTCCACGCCTGGCAAGACGCAGAGCACCCCGTCCGTCTGGTTGAGCAATCCTGGCTAAAGGATGATCCTGACCCCAAAGCACTGGCTTGTTATGGCGTCCTCTGGCAACAAGGGAGCCATGATGATCCTCTACGAGAGGAGATGTGGCTCCGTTTTGTCACGGGACGCCCAGTCAGCGATATCACCATTCAGTTTCTGGATTGGTGTTGCCAGCACTTGGCAGCACAAGGCAAACGGCATTGGCTCCTCATTTGGGACAATGCCTCCTGGCATGTGAGCAAGATGGTACGTACCTGGATCCGGGAACACAACCTCACCGTTAAGCAATCCCATCAAGGCGTTCGGATTTTGCCTTTTCAACTGCCCACCAAAAGCCCCTGGCTCAATCCGATTGAACCAAAGTGGGTCCATGGCAAGCGCAATGTGGTCGAACTTGATGGCTTGCTTTCGGCCCATCAATTAGCCAGCCGGGTCTGCGCTTACTATGGGTGCTCGTATGAACCACATTTAACTCTTTCCGAAATGGTTTCGTAATCTTGCACTAAGCGAGACCGAACGGACTGCCATTGGGACGCCGGAACTCTGGTCTGCCAAAGATCACGTGGCTCATAGGACCTTCTGGCATCGGGACTTTGTACGCAGGTTGACTGCCATCCAGCAGCATCAGGAGATCCCGGAGAGCGAAGAAGACGAGGACCAGCTCAACGCGAGGAATTTTGAGGAGCACAAACTTCGCCCCTTCTCAGAGATACACACCGAATCTGAACGAGTCCACACCGAACTCATCACGTTAATTGAGCAACTCAGCGAAGAAGATTTGACAGCCCCGGGTCGCTTCCCCTCGATTTCCGGGGAAAGGCCATTGTATACAGTCTTCCTGGGCGGTTGCTACGAGCACGACCAGGAGCATCTCGCGCAGTACTATTCCGACCGTCACGATCTCCCACGGGCAATTGAGATCCGTGAGAAGTGCGTCAGCAGAATCATTGAGGCTGAAGTGCCAGAATGGGTGAAAGGGAGTTTCCTCTATAATCTGGCCTGCTTCTACGCGCAACAGAACCAGTTGGAGAAAGCTGCCGCGCTCTTACAGGAAGCGTTGACACTCGCTCCTCGTCTCAAAGAGCGCGCAAAGAGCGACCCTGAACTGGTTGCGTTACGCGATCTATTGGAAAGCGAGAACCTATGAGCCTGCCTTCTCTGCTCGTTCGACCTCCACGTTATCCAGGTAAATTATCATAGCATATCCCACGGGATGCGCAACGAGATGTAGCTCATCACTCAATGAGCTTGGAAATGTCCTTTTCTCAGGGCAAACAAAGACGATAAAGGGCAGGCTGACCTCCGAAAACGGCTGGTGACCCCCTTGCGAAGACAAAGACTAGTCTTTTCAACGGAAGATGTGTATAATTGAAGATACTTCGGAAAAAGAAGCGAAAGGCGTTGCTACCGAGAACACCTAAGAGGGGCCGATCTCGTCAGCAGGAACGCTTCTTCTTGCACACTTGTTCTCGTTTTCTGGAGCACATGCACTCGTTCACGAAATTTTCTCAAGGAGCGTACAATGCGGATACGGATGAAAGAGACGACCGCGATGATCTTTGGGATAATTATGGGGCTAGTGATGCTTGTGGGAGGTCTCTATCTCTTGCTTTCGCCGAATGTAGGCTGTGGTGGGCAGACGATGAGTTCAGGGGATACCTGTGTGTCCATGAGTAGTAATGGTTCTATTGTAACAAGCAATTATAGTGGCCAGCAAAGAGGGCAGCAAGCGATCGGGATAGTATCCCTCGTTCTGGGGGGACTGCTGGCAGCAGGGTGCGGGTATGTGCTTGTTTCCTCAAAACGGCAGAGACGTACTTCGGTTCCTCCTACTTCTCATCAGAAGACACAGAGCCTTTCTTTCGAGGAACTGATGACGCTGGGAGAGAAAAAGCCCCAAGCGCATCGCTACGCGGATGCGCTTGGGGCTTTTCGCCAGGCCGTGAAAGAAAAGCCGTGGGATGCTTCTGCTCATTCTCGTTGTGCCTACGTCCTGCTCCATCTCCATCAGCAACAAGAAGCGTTAAAGGCATTAGACGCGACACTTGCAACATCTCTGCTTCCCAACCAGAAACAACTCATAGTTGATGCTTCCTATCAGAAAGCTCTTCTGCTCAAAGGGATGAAACGATATCACGAGGCGCTGGAGACCCTGGATGATCTGCTCCAACTGGACCTGGAAAACGTGAAGGCTCTGGCTACAAGGGCAGAACTGCTTACTCTTCTGCAGAAACAATAAGTGTCAAATCGAACTTTTGGCGGAGGTGTATTTTGTCTTGCATGCTCTTCCTCTTGTTCCTAACGTGGTAACGAGTGCCTCCCATGCGGGTCAAGGCCAAAGCAAGCGCGCCCACTCTCCTGGATGCGGTTCAAAGTTTTGCGGAGAGTGGTATTTTATTCTACATTGAAGAGTAACTCAGAAGAGGTACGATTTGCTGTACCACAACATTTACCCTTTGTAACGTTCTCTTGCATTGCTGGTAATATATGAGAATACACGCCCAGCGTCATGGAGATCTGGCTATGTCCTGAGATTTCTCAGCTTTTACCGCCTTCTCTTACGCTGTACAGCGGCAACGGCTTCTTTGATGGTGAGTGCGATGAGAACTAATCCTACAAGCCCAATGATACCACCAATAAACGAGAGTATGGCAGCGAAATTGCCAGCAAAGCTGTTTTTATATTTTTGGCCCTGCTGCTGAGCAAGATCCTCGTTCTTTCGATTAATGGCATTTTGAGCGTTTTCTATACGCTGCTGTTTCTGGTAGACTTTCTGTTCATCATAAGAATAAGTGCCGACTTTGGCTCCGCTGAGCAGATGGTCACACTGGTCAGTGGGAGACATTGGGCTATTGTTGCAGGTAACGGGAGCATTGGGGTTTGGATCAGTTGCTGTGACTGTCGGAATTGGTTGATAATCAGCAGCTTTTTCATGCGCATCCAGGAGAGCGGCCAGCCCGATCAGAGCCGCGGTAAGACAGAAACAGATAAGTATGGCCACGAGGCCGCAACGGAGATTTGTTTGTGGTGAAGGTTTTGCTGGTTGCATACTATCGTTACTCCTTGAGAAACCTATATACATATAATATATACACATTTGTGCATGTAATGCCACTTTGTGTTACTCACGATCCTCATAAAACCCACGCGATGCGCAACAAGCCGAGAACAAGTTGAGAGAAAAGCCAGATAATCGCTCCATTCGGCGCTCAATGGCTGCTCAAGCTCCCGCGCTGGTGATAAACTGGTTGTATACTCATGCAGAGGGAAGGAACCTTGCATCATTTCCACGAAATATTTCAGGAGCACTTGTATGTCATCAACAGCGTTCTAGGAGGCCCTTGATGCGCTCGTCTCAGCCTGCAAGCTGGTTATTTCGCGGCTCCTCTCTTTTCGCAGGCAGAGTGTATATTCAATGAACAGTTGACACGACGCCTTGAAGTCCTGGGCATTACGGTCTTTTTGCCATAGCGAGATGGCGTCGAGAAAAACAAACCATCCCATAGCAAAAAGGCTTGACTTTTGGTTTTTTCAGGAGTATGCTGTTTTCTAACAACGTTAAATTTTCAAACGAGGTTAGATAATGAGTTTGAAACAACGACGAGAACGGGAAAAGCAGGCGATGCGCCAGGGCATCCTTGAGGCGGCCCGCCAGCTGGCCCGTACGGAAGGATGGTCGGCGGTCACGATTCGCAAGATAGCGGAGCAGATCGAATACAGTCCTCCGATGGTCTATGAGTACTTTGCCAGTAAAGATGACCTGCTGCTGGAACTCTTACGCGAGGGATACCGCGACCTGGCTACAACGATGCAGCATACCTCTCACGCAACCGAGGATAGCGAGCAGCGGCTACTCAGCATTGGAAACGCCTATTGTCAGTTTGCCCGCGCATATCCAGAGTTATACCAGGTGATGAATGGCCTGGGAGGCGTTCCCTTAGAGGCACAAGAACGCATGCTTGCCGCCAGGGAGGTATGCCGGATTACCTTAGAGGCGTTAACAGCCTGGACACAGAGCAATGGAGTCACACTAGCCAATCCTGATGAGACCGTAGAGATTCTCTGGGCACTTCTGCATGGATTGGTCAGCCTGTACATCATTGATCGCTCCCAGGAAGAGGTCTTGCGAGCCGAGCGCCTGGCGCAACAAACGCTCCAAAGTCTCCTGGCCGCTTGGAGCATCTCTAAGTCGGTCCACTAGTTGTTTTCTCTGCATCTAACTTTGTTAAATTTTTATCCATAGTTAGACATATTGAGGGACGAGCCAGCAGGGAAGCCTGTCGAATCGAAAGGGATCACTGCGATGCCAACCATCTCTCTTGAGCAGTTGGAAAACCACATTCAGGAACTACAAGTATTACAGATGCTTCTGCCGCGATGCGCATGCTCCGCTACACTGGCCTCTGTTACGAGCCTGGTTCAAACCTTATGTCAGGAGTTTGGACCAGCAAGCACGCTTGAAGATACCATTCAGGTGCTGGTAGGGAGACATTTACAAATACAGATGCAGACACGAAAAACGCACGCCATGAAAGCATAGTCTTTCAATCCATCGAACATTGTTAGTTTTTTTTACATAGTAAACAAAAAAGGTAAAATTCAGTGAATACGCAGAACGAACTTCATGTCATCTTTGGAATCGGCCCGGTTGGTCTCTCACTGGCTGAGGAATTGCTCACTCGGGGGAAACGCGTGCGCCTCGTCAACCGCAGCGGGAAGGGGCAGATTCCCGCAGGTGCTGAATTGATGGCAGGCGATGCGTCCCAGCTCGCAAATGCGCAGGAACTCAGTCAAGGAGCGGCCGTCATCTATAATGCCACTCACGCCCCCTATGAGCAGTGGCCAGAGGTGCTTCCCCGCCTACAAGAAAACATGATCGAGAGCGCAGCCGCTACTGGAGCAAAATTAGTGGTGATCGATACGCTGTACCTTTATGGCGAGACACACGGGAAGCCAATGACAGAGGCCATGGCCCATACAGCCACTTCACGCAAAGGGCGTATGCGAGCACAACTGGCCTGGGGATATTTGCAAGCCCATCGTGTGGGCAAGGCTCGTGTGACTATCGGGCGAGCGGCTGACTTCTATGGACCACGCGTCCTCAATTCATCTTTAGGCCAGTATGTCTTTCCGGCAGCGCTCTCCGGTCAGCCAGTTTTGACGCTTGGCAACATCGATCTGCCTCACAGCTACAGCTATATGCCCGATATCTCCAAAGGCCTGGCCACTCTTGGAGAGCAGGATGATGCGCTGGGACGTGAATGGCTCTTACCCGTGGCTCCAACCATTACGACACGCCAGGTACTCCAGATCATTGGCCAGGAGCTTGGGCAAATTCCCCAGATCTTTAATGTGCCAACCATAGAACAAGCCAGGGCTGCTGGTATCTTCGACGAAACCTTTGCACATGAGTATACCGAGTTGTTCTATCAATATACCGAGCCCCAGATTGTCGAAAGCAGCGCCATTGAGCAGGCCTTCGGCTTACATGCGACGCCCTGGGAAGAGGCACTTCGAGCAACCATTCGCTGGTATCAAGAGCAGAGCCGCCCCTCCAATTCATAGGCGTCACGTTTACAGCACACCGCTTTATCGCTCAGTGTGAATCAGCCATCCTATAACGTGAACCAGCTCCCAACGCCGGTTCGCGTTATAGGCCAACCGCCCGCCGAGATTGAGAGTGGGCGGTTGGCGAATTGCAGGTAGAATCGCTCGATGTCGCCTGCCAGCCGCTGCCAAAGCCTTGCCAGGTGAGAATAACATGTCCCTGGCATTTGGATTTAAGCTCGCTACTTGCGTACGCGGCTACTGAGGCTGCGTCCGGCGTACGCGGCTACTACTAGTTATGCGGACGCAATAGTCGGGCCATTCTCCAATTTGGGAGGTATGGTGGTTAACATTCTTGGTTTTCCCCTGGGGCATATGGCCGTTTTTGGGGAGAAACTGGTGTATGTCCGGCATTATCGCATATACTTATTGATAGATAACGATACATACTGGAGAAATGCTAAGCGCGGCGTCATCTCCGGCGAGAGGAAACGCCGGGGCGTGCGGCGCCAGATATATAGGGATATTTAGAGGGATATTTATGTCGGCAGCTACGATGACGTCTTTTCTGGCCATGTTGATGTTGCTTATCACCGCCGTTGTGGGGGTAAGCGCCTGGCGAGAGCATAGGCATAACAGGCAGATACTTGCCACGCAGAATCGCCTCCCAGCCCATCCGCTCGACCGACATGTGACCGCTATTTTGCACCTCAACGAGGGCCAGATCGTCTCTATCGAGAGTCCAACGGCCTCGCTGCCATCAGTCGCGACGCGCTCTCCCTGGTCGACGCATAGGCGCTCGCTGGTCTCTGTAGGAGTGCTCGTGCTCTTTGGCTTAACCCTCTTTCTCCAGGTAGGCCTGGCGGGTGGGACGCTCGCGAAGTTTTCGCAGGGTACCCTGGATGGACAGTACAGCAATAGCATAAGCTATTCGCCCTCTGGGCATGTCCTGGAGCAGCCCGCGAAGACCAACCCGGGCAATCCAGGTACTAACGATCCGGTATTTCTCGACGCGAGCGCGCGCCTGGTACGCCTCGACTCCGCTGATTCCAGCCAGTACTCCACGCTCTATGAGCGCCAGACGTGGGTCTATTCCTCCTGCTCGGGCTTCGCTATGGTGATGGTCATGGATGCCTATGGACGCCACCTGATCGCCTCCGATGTGCTGCAAGAGGAGCTTAACCTGGGCGTCTGGAGCGTCGATCAGGGCCTCTTACGTGAAGAGGGCATCTCCATGACAGCCAACTACTTCGGCTTCAACACGAGCTGGGGCCACACCATGACGCTCCAGCAGGTCATCGATACCGCCAACAGCGGCAAGCCTGTGATTGTGAGCGTGCGCCACCCAACATACTATCCCTATGGGCATATCTTCGTGGTGCGCGGCGGCGATGCCCAGAACGTCTATATCGCCGATTCCGCCCCCACCAATTTCCACAGCATGTCACGCGCCATGTTCCTCGGCATGTGGCAGACCTTCAGCGCGGTCTTGACCCCCCGCTAAGTAGAGCAATTGCAAAGTTGTAGGGTCCATGCTGGCATGGACTCTTCGGCCCGTAGGCCGCTGCGTCCCCGAATGGGGAATGCCCTGCCGCTGGAGAGATCGCTTCGTTCGTAGTCCATGCCAGCATGGACCCTACAACATCTCTTAATTAGGGTCAATTCTCGCCGCATAAGCATATATACTGGGGCCATAACATCATTCGTTGGAGGAACAACACTTATGTCTGGAGTGACCGATTTCGATTTTCTTCTTGGCTCCTGGAATATTCGCAACCTGCGGCGGACAAATCCCTTCGCACCTGAGAAAGAAGGCGTATGGGAAGAGTTTCCAGCTTTTTCCACAAGTGCCAAACAGCTTGATGGCCGAGTGCGGGTCGAGCAGTATGAGGCAACCCTGCCCAATGGAGAACTTGTGCAAGGAATGACCATTCGCGCCTTCGATCAGGAGACACAGCAATGGTCGATTGTCTGGCTCGATAATCGCAATTCACCAGATTTCAGACCGCTATTGGGACATTTCGAGCACGGCGTGGGGCTTTTTTATCAAGTCATTGAATCTCCGCTTGATGGAAAGCCAGTACATATTCGCTTTATCTGGGACCAGATCACCGAGAAGAGTGCTCGCTGGCAGCAAGCCTTCTCCTTTGATGGTGGTCAGACCTGGGATACGAACTGGATTATGGACCACCAGAGACAGTAAGCTGGAAACGAGTTATTTTGCATGCGAGCACTTCACGGATGTCATCGCGCGCAAGGTGAAGGCCCGAATTAGTGGTAGGGACGCGGTAAACCGCGTCCCTACCGGTCTCTAAAGCCTCTGGATATCTTTCCACGCTCAGAACTTGTCCAGACAAAATTTGCCAGCGGAATCAGCATATCACGCCATGATATGTAGAGGCGTACTTTAGTAGCGTCGTCCTCCCACGAACCCTAAACGGCCTCTGCGGCCGCGAGATGCACTAACTCTGCATCTTTGGCATCGAGGGCTAAGACTTTGCAGGCCTGGGGAGGGAAGACAAGGCGCACCTGGCTGCCTGGTGTATAGCTTGCAGCCTGGCGCGTGGGAATATCAACCAGGAGCGTTGTGGTTTCATCGATGCTTACATGCAGGCGCGTAAACGGCCCTAGAAAGGTACGGAGGTCAATTCTTCCCGCCAGAACGTTCAGGCCATCGTGAGTGTCCTCATCAACCTGGATAGCAATATCTTCAGGGCGAACCATGATCAATACGCTCTCGCCATCGCGGAATTGAGAGAGGGAAGAGACCTTCAAGGTCCGTGTGCCAACCTGGCATAGACCCTTGGCCGCCGACTCGATGATCCCGTTGAACTGGTTACTGTTGCCGACAAAGGTTGCGGCAAAGGCTGTCTGTGGCTGATTATAGATGTTTTCGGGAGCATCCAATTGTTCAATTTTGCCTTTTGCCATCACCGCAATGCGGTCGGAGAGCGAGAGGGCCTCTTCCTGGTCATGAGTGACATAAATAGCCGTTATCTTCAGCTCTTGCTGAATACGACGGATCTCGTTACGCAGCGAGATTCTGACCTTGGCGTCAAGCGCCGAGAGCGGCTCATCAAGCAACAAGACTTTTGGCTCGACGGCCAGGGCACGCGCGAGTGCGATACGTTGTTGCTGCCCACCCGAGAGTTGATGAGGGTAGCGCTGCCCCATCTCGGCCAGTCCAACGAGTTCAAGTAATTCGGCTGCGCGTTTCTGGATAACATGCTTAGGCTGGCGTTTAATAGTCATGCCAAAACCGATATTATCCTGAGCGCTCATATGCGGGAAGAGAGCATAGGATTGAAAGACCATTCCCATCAGGCGTTTATTGGCCGGGCGGTTGGTGATATCTTCGCCATCAAGCAAGATGCTACCAGTTGTAGGCGTTTCAAAGCCCGCGATCATACGCAGGAGCGTGGTTTTACCACAACCACTCGGCCCAAGCAGGGTCAAGAACTCGCCCTGCTTAATCGACAGGTCGATGTTATCGACAGCAGCGGTATGTCCAAAGTGCTTGGATATATCTAGTAGTTCGAGAAAAGCCATATCTTATTCCTTATCTGCAAATCCATAAATCCAAAAGACACAATCCTCGTTTATCTCCCCCCGCCAATTTCAACGGTCTGTCCTTTGCCTTGAGCCCTGCTGCGCACCAGTACAAGGATGCCGAGGACACAGAGCAGCGTGATGAGAAAGCTCATAATGGTGAGTAAGGCAGCCTGGTGAGCGTTGCCCTGTCCAATCTGATTCAGATACACAGGGAAGGTATAGATGCCCGAGAGCACGGCGATAGTGAACTCACCCATAGCGGTCGAAAAGGTCAGCAAGGCTGCGCTGATGACACCCGGCCAGATATTTGGCAAGATGATAGTGAGAAAGGTGCGCCACCAGCCACATCCCAGGTTTGAGGCCGCTTCAGAGAGCACCCGTGTATTGAGCGCGCGCAGACTGTTATCGATAGGACGATAGATAAAGGGGAGAGCAATCACCACGTAGGCGAAGATCAATAGCTGTGGCGTATTAGCGATAGTGAATGGCTCATTACTCAGCATAGGAACCAGCCCGAGTGAAAGCACGTCAATCCAGGTATGGGAATCGCCAAAAACTTCCAGGTAGCCCAGCGAAAGAACGATTGGAGGCACCGCAAAAGGCAGGAGGGAGAGAAACTCCAGCAGGGGACGGGCCTGGGGTAGGCGGAGCTGCATCCAGTAAACAGTAGGCGTAATCAATATAACCGCGATAAGCGTCGATGCAATGGCTAATCCCAGCGAAAGGAGCAGCGTTTTCGCAAAATCGCCATCACTGAATACCTGCGTCAGGACACCGAGGTTGAAACGGGAACCATCGTTAAGGCCAAAAACCAGGGTCGCCCCAAGCGGAATAATAAGGTAGAGCATCACTAGAAACAGGATAATTTTATCTAATGCCAGGGAGAAACGTTTCGCCTGTTGTTGTTTCATATCACTTCCCCTACCTTCCCTGCCAGGTGCTGGCGCGACGCAACATAAACACATAGAGAGAGACAGAGATCACAAGGACAAGAATCATCCCTACGGCCAGGGCATTTCCCAGGCCTACATCGACACTCACATTGCCTGCAACCGCGAAGCTAATCAGGATCGTAACCAGGTTAATATTGCCTTGCGCCAGTGCATAAGCCGTGGCAAAGGCGCCAAAGGCGTTAGCGAAGAGCAACATCAGTGCCGCGATAAGCGATGGGAGGAGGATCGGGAACGCCACCTTACGCCAGTAGGTAAAAGTCGATGCGCCCAGATTAGTCGCCGCCTCGCGCCACACATTCCGTAAAGCGCTTAACGCGGGAACAGTGATCAGCAACATGAGCGGCAGTTCAAAATAGACGTAGGTAAGAGCCAGGCCCCAGAAGTTATACAGATTGAAACCCAGATCATAGAGATTGACATGGAACCACGTCTTAAAGAGCACCGTCACAAAGCCCGTAACCCCCAACGTCGAAACAAAGGCAAAGGCCAGGGGAACGCCCGAGAAGTTAGCGGCCAGGCTGGAAAAACCTATAAGCAGATTGCGCAACCAGCTGGTGCGCATGGTATAGACACCATAAGCCGCAATAAAGCCGATAACAACACTAATCAGCGCGGAGACCAGCGAGAGCGAGATGCTTGTCTGGAAGGCACGTAACGTGCTGGGTTGCGTGAGAATTCGCTGATAATTGTCCAGCGTAGCGGCTCCCTGATCATCCGTAAAACTGCTCTGGAGGATGACAAGGGTCGGTAGAATTTCAAACAGTAGGCAAAACACAAGGAACGGAGCCAGGCCCAACCAGCTTACCATCGAATATCCCCAACGTATGCCTGAGCGGCGCTTGACAGAGCGGCTAAGCGTGACCTGAGTTGTATCTGTGCCTGGAATAACAGGAACGTCCATCACACCACCTTCTACAAGAACATGTGAGGGGCAAGCATACATCCTGCGCCCTCACACGAGTATGAACGCTTCTCAATCGAAGAGAAGCATGAAAAGCAATTACTGCCCAAGCACCTGGGACTGCCAGTTATTGGAGAGCGCGGTCGCGGCAGCATCAAGCTTGCTGAGGTCTGTCACGAACTTCACATTAGCATACTGTTCGGCTGGTGGAAGTTTGGCCGCCAGTTCAGTTGGAACCTTGCCAGCCTTGACCAGGGACTGATAGCGAGCAGGGTGCGCATAGCCCTTCAGGTAGTTCAACTGGCCCTCATCTGAGAAGATATACTCCATCCACAGACGCGCTGCGTAGGGATCTGGGGCCGTTTTGTTGATAATGGAGACATAGGGACCGGCAATAGAGCCATCCGAGGGGATAATAACCTTTAGATTGGGCTTACCCTTGAGTTGATCGCGGAAGCCTAAGCCCAGGTAGTCCCACATGATCGCGATAGCGACCTCGCCCTTGGTGACATTGGCCAGGCTCGAACGAGCAACGGTAAAATTACCCTTTCTCTTGAGCTGAGCGAAGAAATCAATGCCTGGCTGAATGCTATCAAGGCTACCGCTCGTCGCCAACGCGGCGCTGTAGACAGAGATAAAGGCATCATTGGCTTCACGTGGATCGCCATCGATACCAACCATATTCTTATAATCGCCATTGAGCAGATCCTTGAAAGAGGTCGGCTCATTTTTTACCAGGTCTGTATTAATGATGAAGGCCTGGGCGCCCCAATACTCGGTACACCAGTTGCCCTTAGGATCCTTCAATTCAGCGGGGATATCATCCCATTTGGAATGTTTATATGGAGTCACCAGTCCCTGCTGAACAGCCTGTGGACCGAATTTAAAGCCGACATCGCCGATATCGCCATGGGGATGAAGCTTTGATTTTTTAAAGACCTCCAGCTCCTGGGCGGATGAGAACTCAGCCTCGGCCTGGTACTGCACCTTTACATACTTCGAGGTATAGGTATCCAGGATGTCTTTATAGTCGGCCCATTCGGGTGGAATGCCAATTGCTTCAAGCTTTCCCTCTTTTTTCGCTTTCTCAAGAAGCGTCTCGATAGCGATTGGCCCGGCAAGGTCAACGGAGGAGGCAGTGGTGGTTGAAGTGGCGCTACCACATGCCGCTAAAAAGGCGGAGAGAGAGGCGGCGGAGAGGCCTAATGCGCCCGCCTGTTTGAAAAATAAACGGCGAGCATAACGCTCATTCATATCTACCATAATGCATAGCTCCTGGTCTGAAAAATTGTAATGCATACTTAAGCAGCCAGGCGTTCAGTCAGGCGTCCAAGACATTCTGACTGTTGCGCAGTTGCGGGTAAGGTATACAAGACAGCAAACAGAGAGTTATCTGGTAGATACAGATTGACAGGGCAAAGAAACTCGATATCATCGAAGGCAGAGAAAAGATCTTCTTTGATACCTAGAAGACAGTGTAGTGTTGAGCTTTCAAGAATACAATAGCTATTTGTCTACATTTTTCCTACAACATACATACATTTTATCCATAATAAATTTCTTAATATATTGTTCACAGTAAAATTACCAGATATACATCTTTCTTAAAAAGTACTTAACACTAAGCATGTACATTCTAACTACAGAGAAAAAAGAGATACAGACATGACAGAGGCAAGCAGATATATATATGTTTGGTTCGTTACACGGGCCAAGAAGGGTAAAAGAGTGTGGGAAGCGGCTGTTGTTGTGCCACTTCCCACACTCCTTACCCTATTTTTGTAGGGTCCATGCTGACATGGACTTAAGGGCGCGAGGGGCGGTCGCCCGAGGCGGATTGCAGAAGATAGCGACCAGCCAGGTTCTTCAAAAGTGGATCGAGCAACGTACCGGTGGGGGCAAGGCGCAGCGGGACGCGTCTCGCCTCCGACTCACTGACGATATTCACCAGGCGCAACACCTCGCCCCGGATGCGCTGTAACTCTTGCTCTGACTGGCTAGAGCGTTGCAAGCGTGAGAGTAGCGTATTCAGCGAGACGGCAACCGTCCAGAGCACATTCTCCTGGGCAAGCGGTGCGCGCGTGGCAAAATTGCCGTTTGCCGCCTCCACCAGTGCCCGCTGAATCTGCTGAATGCCAACCTCCAGGTCACGCTTCTGCTCGGCTAGCGCGAGCTGCAAACGCTCAACCTCCTCGATACGGTCTACGCGCTTAAAGGCTCGTAGGGCGCCGCGCACCCATAAGTAGGTCACGACCGCAACGACAATCTGCAAAGCGATGGGGCGCACAAGCAGGGTATACGACATTATAAGCCAGAAATGTTCGAGATCGGGGGCGTGCGGTTGCAGGAGGATATCTCCCCAAATGCAGCCAATATTGAGGGCAGCCACAAAAAAGACGCTGCTCGGCGGGAGCAGCGAGACCGCCACCAGTTCTGAGAAGACGAGCAGGTCAAACGTAAGAAAGCCATTCATGTCCAACATGCCACTTGGCGAGGTAATCAGGTTGAGCATAATGGCCGCATTCACCGTAATCACGCTTAGTATTCCTACCAGGGTCACATGTCCCAGGCGATTGAGGAAGAGAACCAGTAAGCAAATCCCAATAGCGGTCAGAATAATGGGAAATAACAGGGGATTTTTAGCGAGGAGTGCGAGTCGGATAAAAGAGACAAGGACAACAAGCATAAGGAGAAGGATAAGGCTGGCGAGACGAGATCGGCGAAGCTTATCCTGCACGGCAAAAGAGGTTTTGGCCTCTGGATCAGTGGGAGTGGCAACCTGGTACCACCAGTTTAATGGTTTCATAGAGCCGGTCGGCTGGGCCGGTTGAGAAGAAACAGTTTTCCATACATCGTTGTTCTTGTCTTCAAAAGGAGACAAATTTTTGCTATCCATGCGAGCGAAGCTCCTACGCCACAAGGCTATGTCTATGCCTATTAATTTACAGAAAAAGCGCTTTTTCTACACCTCACCTATTTTGCTATATATTTGTATATAAAACAAGGGAGCGTAGTACTATTTGAGGGGTAGAATTTAAGGGGTGCTGAACAAAAAGAGGCGCAGAAGGGGAATCCTTCTGCGCCTCTTTTTGTTCAGCACACTATTAAGAAACTGAAAACAGGGCCGCGGACTCGGCAAAGCCATAAAAATAGCGGTTCATGGTTTCGTAGGTGCCCTGTTCGTGGAGCTCGTTGGCAATAGTGCGCACCAGGCCCATGGTCGAAAGCATGGCGTTGTGGCCAATACTGATACGCGCTACGCCCAGTTGAAAGAGTTCGGGTGCGGATGGTCCGCCAGGAAGCGAGAGAAGGTTGAGCGGGACGGGAATTTCGCGCACCAGGATCTGGATAATTTCCGGGTCGAGGAGCAGGGGAACAAAGATGCTATCGGCACCTGCCTTAATATAAGCCCTGGCACGCTGGATAGTTTCCTCCAGGCGCGCCTCTCCCTCACCTACCTGCGCCAGGTAAGTATCGGTACGCGCATTGATAACCAGGGGGAGACCAGCATGATCCGCCACTTCACGTGCGGCTGCGATGCGCTCCACCTGCGCCTCTAACGGGAAGAGTGGATGTGTGGAATTGCCAGTATTGTCCTCAAGATTAATGCCGACTGCCCCGGCTTCAATAACACCTTGAACGGTGTCCGCCACGTCCCTGGGCGCTGGCCCATAGCCAGCCTCAATATCCGCGCTCACCGGAACCTGAACAACTGAGACCATACGTGCGATAACCTGGAGCATCTCCTCACGCTTCATCCGCTCCCCATCGGGATAACCATAGCTAAAGGCAATACCCGCGCTTGTGGTGCCTATGGCGGAAAACCCTGCCTCTTCAAAGAGGCGCGCGCTCGCCGCGTCCCAGGCATTAGGCAGTAGTAACGAGGAGCCACGCTGCTGTAAGCGTAGAAGTAATTCCGCTTTTTCACGTTGTGTCATATTAGCTTCTATCCCTCCGCAATTAATATATTGTAAGTTTATTGTTGCTTTGATGACATCATTCTACGCGAAAATCTGCATGCTTGCTGGCGGTTTTCGGACATATACACCGAGACACACTATTAAACAGTATGAACAAGAAGAACCAATATAGGTCCGACGCGTACATAAGTAGCATCGGGCCTATACTATAAACGGCTATTTGTCGCGGTGCAGTTTAAAAAAGAAGGGTTGCTCCATGCCTTTGAAGTCCATGATGCCCAGAAGCGTGTCTTGATCAATGAGGCGGAAGGTGTCGCAGATCGGCAGGTTGTCATAGAGCATGGAGGCGCTGACTTTGCCGCGATACTCCACCATGCGCACACGCGCCTTCGCCTGGCGGGTCTGCAAGAGGAAGCGCGTCATAATTATCAACTGGCGCGTTAGTTTGTTGCGTGGAAAGGGCAATTTGAGCACAAGAGAAAGGGGCAGGCGCTTGGGATCGATGGCGAAGATCTGGTTATGGTTATCAGAAAATAAGAGAGGGTGAACATGGTCGCGATCAATAAACTCTTTGCCGTACCAGCCAAAGGCCTCCAGCATCCCATCCATAGGGTGATGGGTGGAGACCTCGCTCCCACGCCACCTGCCCAGCATGGTCTCGATCTCGACACCTGGCAGGGCGTCGCACAATTCAAGCGCCTCTTGCAGGCTCATACGATCCTGGTATGCGCGCTCTCGCAGCGCGTCTGCTTCTGTCATCGGATACTCCATCCCGCTACTTGCGTACGCGGCTACTGTACGCGGCTACTGGTTTATGTAGTGGTTGAATTCATGGCATGAGTCTTCGGTGAAGGCCAGGTTAGAGATTTGCCGGGTGATGACCTCTCGCGAGATATTATATCGCCGGGCATAGAGCTGGTCGATGGAGCCAAAGATGGCCTCCTCGTAGGGCAGCTGGAGGTGGGCGCAGGCATCTCGTACGGTCTGCTCAGATGGTCCCTCGACCTCAACAAAGGGCTCTAAGAACGGCCAGGTATCAAGGGTAATTTGCACGCCATCCAGGTCCCATAACTCACGCTTGCTCTCCTGGTAGGCACGTCTGCGACATCCCAACATACTCAGTAACACTGATGTTTGCTCAAAATCGTTGACTTCGATTTCGAGCTCTTGCTGTAGTTCGATGGCCTGACCTGTGATAGCTTTCAGCGTCAGGGTAATCCGATCTCCCTCGTGTCGTAGACGCAACCATGCGCCAGGAATATCCTGTCCCTCTGGCAGGTCAAACACGTAACGCTTCTGGAGAAATTCTTCGCGCTCCAGCCGGGCCCGACATTGTTTAAGGCGCTGGCGTATCTCCTCCAAATCGACATCAGGAAATGTGGCCTCATATTCAGTACGCATGGCTCTCGCTTTCTTGTTAAAAAAATAGCGGAGGTGAGAGAGCAACTTGTGATATACAAGCGGCTTCTTCATGATACAATAGGGGACACAAAAGTTGAAAGGCATCGATATGACATCGACATCTACCAGACCGCGGGCTGCTGCCGCGGTTCTCCGCAATCAAAACCAGGAAATTCTGCTAGTAAAGCATCGGTGGCGTGACGGAAGCTCTTCATGGATCTTACCAGGGGGTGGACTCTTGCCACAAGAGAAGCCTGAAGAGGCTGCGTTACGTGAGTTGGAAGAGGAGACGGGCTTGAAAGGAAGAGTTCTCCGTTTCCTTTTCACGCTCCCCTACGATTTAGGCACGTCGGAGGTCTTTCTCGTTGAAATTGATGCTCAGGCGGAAGTTACGCTGGGATATGATCCAGAAGATGCAGAGGCGGAGCACAAAATGCTAGAGGATGTGGCATGGTTCCCAGTTGAGGCCGTCTCTGATAGCCCTGAGGTACAACGGGTGCTTACCTGTCTGCATGAAGGTCAAATGTAATCTCCTTCAAATACACCAGCTTCCCCAAATAAGACAGAAGGTGTTATCTATTTTTACTCTTTTCTCGCTATTTAAACAAGCGCCTTCCGCCACCATCAAGGCGAGAGATAACGTGTGTGATGCACTTGCGTGGCGTGCTTTCCACGCTCAGGCATCTCTCTTGAGGGGAAAGGCCACCGTAAAGGTCGAGCCTTTCCCGACGTCGCTGTCCACCGTGATGGTTCCCCCATGACCCTTGACGATCTCCGACACAATGTACAACCCCATACCCAGGCCGTGGATCGCCTTCTGCTTCGGATCAGTGACCCGATAGAAGCGGTCAAAAATCTTGTCGCGCTGCTCTCGCGGGATACCCAGGCCATGATCGCGGACCCGAATGGTCGCTGACTCAGGGGAGGTGAAGAGATCCATCTCGACGGTCTGGGCATCTGGAGAATACTTAATGGCATTGCTGATCAGGTTGGTGAAGACCTGTTCCAGCCGGTCTCGATCTCCAAGCAGGTTGGTCTGCACCGCGCCACGCATCAGGATGCGATGACTGGGATGGGTCTGCTGCATGGTATCGACAATTTCTCGCAGCAACGCGTCGAGATCCACCGTTTCCTGGACATACTCCAGTCTGCCTGCCTGGATCTTGGAGACATCCAGCAACTCTTCTACCAGCCTTGTGAGTGTGTTGATCTGGGTCTGCATGCTGGAAAGAGCCGAAGCCGAGGTGCCTTGCCTGGCCAGTTGCCTGTGCAGCAAGATGGTCTGTAGTTTCAAAGTAGCCAGGGGATTCCTCAGTTCATGGCTGGCCATGCTGATAAAGTCATCCTTGCGTTGCTCGAGTTCCTTGCGCGCGGTGTTATCCAGCACAAAGCCGATCGCTTGGCATGGGTGATGCTGTAAGATCACCCCACCCACGAGCACTGGAAGGCGACTACCATCTTTACACACGTACTCTTTCTCATAGGGCGTTATCGACTGCTGCGCGGCAAGCTCCTGATGGGCCTCTAAGGTCCGAGCTAGATAGTCTGGAGGGGTCATGTGCAACCAGTTCATGCGCCCTTCCCGTAGGTCTTCCTGGGTATAGCCGGTCATGCGCAGAAAGGTGTCATTAGCGTCCACAATCCGATCGCCTTCGTCGACAAAGATCCCGATAATGTTGGAGTTCATCAAGACGCTCACGCGCTCCTGACTCTGGCGTAAGGCTTCCTCCGTCAGTTTCTGCTCCTCGATGTCGGTAGCAGTCCCAAACCATTTCAGGATCATCCCCTGATCATCTCTGTGTGGCACTCCTCTGACAAGGAACCAGCGATACTCCCCGGTCGTGCCATGGCGCAGGCGCTGTTCCGCTTCATAGGGCCTGCCGGTCTGGACGGCACGCTGCCACCTCTCCAGGACGCGCTGTTGGTCATCGGGGTGGATGGCCTGGAGCCAGTCATCCCCTTGAGATTGTTCAGAAGTCATATTGGTATAGTCGTACCAGCGTTGGTTACAATATTCAGCAGAACCATCGGGGCGCATCATCCAGACGATTTGGGGGATGGCATCGGCCAGAACACGGATTTCGTCTTCGGCCTGCTTTTTGTCATGTATATCGGTGCAGGTGCCAACATATTTGAGGATCGTGCCCTGGGCATCTGTGTAGGGCGTAGCTTGCATCAGGAACCAGCGATACTCCCCGGTCGTGCCATGGCGCAGGCGCTGTTCCGCTTCATAGGGCCTGCCGGTCTGGACGGCGCGCTGCCATGTCTCCAGGACGCGTTGCCGGTCCTCAGGATACGTACACTGCATCCATCCATCCCCCTCGACCTCCTCGGCGCTCAGGCCGGTATAGTCGCGCCAGCGTTGATTATAAAAATCGACAGAGCCGTCTGGTCGCCCGGTCCAGACCAACTGGGGAATGGCATCGATGAGGGCATGGATTTCTGCTTCGGCTCGCTTGCGCGCGGTGATGTCGGTCCCGACATAGACGAGGTACTCGACGTGGTGATCCACGTCCCTATGGGGCGTGATCGTTGCCTCAAGGTGAAGGTCCATCCCCTCCCTAGGATGAACCAGCGTCTCGAAACGCACCGTTTCTCCCCTGCTGGCACGTGTGATGGCTGCGCGTAATTGATCTTGACTCGCGGGATAAAAGGTCCACCAGGGGGTTTGGGCAAACGGCTGGCCAATCACCTCCTCGCGTCGGATCTGCGCATCTGCTAACGGAGCCTCATTGATGTCCAACAAGATCCCCTCGGGCGTGAGAAATCCGACTCCGACATACATGTTCTCCAGGACATCAGCGGCGAGGTGTTCGTCTGGGGAAGACGTCTCTTGGCGTCGTGTTGGTGCTCTTTTCTCGTGGACATGCAACACCAGCCCCCCAGCGGTCGGAACGAGTTGCACATGCAACCAGTTCTGGGTGACGGGAGAAATATACTCCACTTCGGTTGGTTCCCGGGCCTGTCTGGCCTTGCGCACTGCTTGATAGAGCGTGGTGTTCACCAGGTGAGGAGCACCACGCCAGAAGCTGTTCCCGACAAGTGCCTCTGGTGTGGCGCCTGGCATGGCCTGCGCGCTCGCATTGGCATACACGATCTTCTCGGTGCCATCGATGACAAATAAGGCACCAGGAAGCGCTTCAAGAATGTGGAGGAGCGTCTCACACGACCCAGGAGTGGCACGCTCGGTCTGCTTGGCATTCGACATATAGAGGTCCCCTATCCTTTTCACACGCCCCTATCCCTGGTAGTGAAGATGTGTCCCTGCTCTCACCTCAAAAAACCCAGTAAAATTATGCGATAGATGCGAAAAACAAGCAAGCAGTACTGTACTACAATACTGCTCCAGTTATCCCGGTGAAATAGCTCGTCTGTCTGGGGATTGCCAAGCCAGCAGAGGCGAAAGTTATCGTTGCCCGCCAGGCTCAAACAATGCAGGCGCACCTATGCATGTTCAATCGCCTACCAATCTCGCAAGGAGGGCAACCCTCAGGTACGCTTATCATTCGCCAAAATTTGGTCAGAGGCAATTCCTCCCTCTTTTGTGCAAATAAAACAGAAGGTGTCATCTATTTTCACTCTTTCCCTACCATTTAAAGCGGCTCCTCACCTCATTTTGCTGGTGTCGACTCTCGAAGTTTTAAAGAGTTGACACCAATAATGACACCAAAACGCCCCGAAAAACGCTCAAATTAGCCCTTCAAACAGGGTATTGAGTTTTTCCGCAACCTCCGCTTGCATGGTGGGGAGAATATGAGAATAGGTGCTCATAGTGGTGTCGATATTCTCGTGACCGAGGATTTCCTGTACCAGCCTTGGGTGAATACCCAGGCTTAAGAGTAGTGTCGCGACCCCATGCCGCAGGTCGTGGATGTGCACCTTTGGGAGCTCGGCCTTTTTCAGCAGCGAGTAGAAATGGGCAATAACAGTTGGTTTCAAGAGATACCCGCCTACGCGCGTGCAGAAAACCAGATCGCGCTCTTCCCACGTATCGCCAGCCCTGAGCCTCTCCTGGAGTTGCCGGGTTCTCTGTTCCTTCAGAGCGTCGACGGCGAAACGCGTTAGCAAGATTTTGCGCTTGCTCCGTTTTGTTTTCGGCTCTCCTTCGACGAAATGGCAAACGCCATTCGCATCAGCGAGGTAGTTCACATTCCTCTGCACGGAGACGCTCATCTCCTGAAAATTGAAGTCGCTCCAGTGCAGGGCCAGTAATTCCCCGTGACGCATTCCCGTTGTGAGGGCCAGAATAAAAAAAGCTTCGAGGCGATCCCCCTGGATAGCCTGCAAAAACTTCTGTATTTGCTCTATCGAGAGAGGCTGTACGCGACGCGCGGATTCTTTGGGGACCGTAACGTGCTCGGAGACATTGTGCGTAACAAGCCGCCAGCGCACAGCGTTGGCGAGCGCATTATGGATAACCTTGTGCATGGACGTGACAGAGCTCGCAGACTGGCCCTCCTCCAGTTTGCGCGTGTAGAAGGTCTGGATCTGCTGCGCCGTTAGCTTCTGAAGCTGGATGTGCCCCAACGCGGGAAGAATATGGTTCTTAAGAAGCCCGTGGTAGCGAGCATAGCTACTCGGTCGAAGGGTTGGCTTATGTACCTCTTCCAGCCACTGTGTTAAGTACTTGCCCACTGTTTGTTTCGGGCCTGTCGCGAGCACGCCCTGTTTCTGCTCAAATAGAGCCTGCTGAAGCTTTTCGTAGGCCTCATCTTCGCTTTGGGCATACAGTTCCTTATAGCGCCCGGTCTCCTCGACCTTAAACTTTGCGACCCACCGACCATCACCTGCCCGTTGGTAAACGGACCAGTTGCCGGGCAGAACCTTCCTGCGCCGTTTAGAACCCTTACCGTCTTTCTTCCTGCTTGCCATAACGACCTCGCTTTCACCTTTGATGGGGTCTTTGTTGCTAAATCCTGCTGAAAACCTCAAGAAGCCTCTGTTTGAGGTTAGGCTATAAGATAGCAAAGAGGCTTCCCTGGGCGTTGTGTGCGCGTTTTTTGCTTACTCTTTTTCGCCTTCATTGTGGAGAAAATCAAGAATTCTTTGTATCGCATTCTCATAGTGGTCGAGCGTGATAGGTGCTATGGATATCGTGGAGGTATCGCGCCAACTGACTCCTAACATGCTCTGTACCACTCTGGGCTCGGCTCCAAGCATCAGCAGCAAAGAGATGGTCGTATTACGCACAGCGTGAAACGGGGTGGAAGGAAGGTTCGCCTCTTCCAGGGCCTGCTGAAAACACTGGCTGAGGCGATAAGGTGAGAGATAGTTTCCCCTCTCGTTGGGAAAGACGAGGCCCCTTTCTTCCCACTCCTCACCGGCCTGCTGGCGTACCTCGTGTTGCACTTGCTGATGGCGTTGGAGGTGTTGTACGAGCAAAGCGGGAAGTTTGATTGCTCGCTGGTGAAGAGGCGCGCACTCCCGTTCTAAGAAGTCACTTTTCGGGAAGAGCGATACGCTCCGATGAATGGAGAGGGCTCGCGTTTCCATCTCCAGGTCTTGCCAGTGCAGGCCGAGCAGTTCTCCCCGTCGTAGGCCTGTGCTGAGTGCTACCAGAAACAATAGGCCGATCCCCTCCTTTTCCGCGGCCTCCTGCAAAGAATAAAGCTCGTTTCTTGTAAACACCCTCACCAAGTTTCTCGTTTGTGGGCCACGTGCTCTCTTCTTCGGTTCTGTCATTCTCTTGTTCCTCTTGTTCTTTCTGAAGCTGAGAGCCACGTACAGAATGATCTTGTACGTGGCTCTCAGCTTCTTTTTTCAATGGTAGACGGCATTCATGTTGCTTTTAAAAAGGATGGTCGCCAGTCTCGAAAGGGTGATCCTCGCTATTTTCCGAGCCAAGTGCTTGCGTCACCGTGCTGCACGAGGTGACCGCATTCGCCATGGCTTGCAGGGTGTGTAGCTGTCCCCTGGCTCGGTCAATCCCTGTCTGATAAGGGCGTTCAGGAAGTGGATGTCCGATATGTGTGCAGGCATCTGCCAGCTTGATGTAGTTATCATTCAGAAAATGCCCCAGGTGCGGGCGGAGATCCTCACCAATAAAATTCATGCGAGGGAGCTGCTCACGGAGGGCTGTCTCGTTGAGCTTCTCCCGGTCAAAATCCTGCGCGAAGCTCACGATATAGCGACCCTGAAGATACTGCTCGATCCGTGGCCAGGCCTCGTGAATCGAGGGGGCGTGCTCCAGATCCTCATTGCGCAACCCGTTGATCTCGCTAAGATGTGGCGTGAGAGGATGCTTGGGCTTGATCAGGATGTCCTCAATGAGGGTGCCCGTGCGATCTAGAAGCGTCACGCGTACGATCTCGGCGTCTTCGGAGAGACCCGTGGTATCAATCTCCAGGAAGGCCAGGTTCGGCAGGGCAAGCACCGCATTTGCCCAGAGGACTTCTCGCTCTGGCGGGAGAGCTGGCAGAGACCGAACGATTCGCTGAAGTCTTTGCAACTCACTCTCCATGTATTGCAACCCCTCGTACAAGCTCGCTCGTAACTGCACACGCTCTTGCAAGTCCTGATAGCTTTGTACAGGTCCTTTGGCGCGTTCATCGGCGACACCAGTACCCAGAGTGACAACAATAGAATCCAGACTTTTAGACATAGAGAGGTTCCTTTCTGGTCTGAGACCACAAAACTTATAAAGAAACAGGCGAGACCAGATGAGGCATACCTCGTCTCGTCTCGCCTTTACAGAGGGGAAGGGCCTACACAACACCGCGCGTCTCTAGCTCTTTGAGCCAGGCAATGAGTGAAGAGAGCATGACGCGACGCACGCCATCACTCAGTTTGACCGAGGGAAGGCCGTCTCGGAGGTAGTCATAGACTTTAGGACGCCCAACGCCCAGATATTGCGCTGTCTGCTCAATGGTAAGCGCACGCTCCTGGCCAATATCGAAGGGTGGTTGTTGGGGCGTAACATCAGTAGCGCTCTCTTTCTTCTTGCGACCACGTCGGGTTTTCTCTGAGGTGCTAGAGGAAACAGGTGCTACAGGTATCAAAGCACGCGACATAGGTGTTTCTCCTTCTGAACTATTCGCTTAAAGAGCAGGGAATAACGCCAAATCGAAACCGGAGGAGCGCGTGTTACTAGACCGCGCCCCAACAGTGTCGCTTGTTAACAATTTCAATATGCTGGTCCTGATCTGGTCGAGTACGAAGCGGTGCATCAACAGCAGGTTTTGACTCTTCACTAAAGGGGAGAAAACCTATACCATCGACTATCCATGCAACCAGAGCACACAATGACTGCTATTCTAACTGGATTATTTCTTTCTCCATATCAGCCTCCATAAGAAAAGCTCTTATAACACCAGCTATAAGAGCTTGAAATCTAGACAAACATCATTTTGAGTTGTAAGGGTGGTAGCGACTTGTAGTGGGGTGTGGATCGAAACGAGAGTAACCAATCACGCGGCTACTCGTGATTGCAGACAAAGCGTGATGGTTAAAGACTCCCTCCCTTCTCTACGACAAGCCAGCAATAGTCGCTCAGCTGTTTGAAGCCTAATATGGAGTAAGGGATTTCTGGTTGCTCGTGTTCTAGAAGATAGCGCAGACTCTCAGGGCGCTTAGCATAGAAGCGTTTTACACAACGCAATGCGCTTTCCCTGGATCGGAAACGTACCATTGGCTCTTGAAGTGGGGGGAATGATTGGTACTGAAAGCCATGACTGGCAAACCAATGATAATCCTGTGGTAGTGGCCAAATCATCACAATTTTGCCACCCGCTTTCGTCACACGCCACAATTCGGCCAATCCAGACTCGCCTCCCTGGGCTTCCTTTGGCTGGAACGCTGAGCAAGATAGGGCCAGATCGACGCTATCATTTTCCAGCGGCAAGTGATCAAAACTCCCCTGACGTAAGATCACACGCTCAGATTCTCCTTCGTCGAACAGCCTGTGTTCCAGAATACGCAATAACTCTGGAGCAGGATCTACCGCGTAGACCAGCCTTGCTCCATGGCGTAAACACTCAAAGGTAGCACGCCCACTCCCTGCTGCAGCATCAAGGACGATGTGATGATGTATATCAGGCTCCAACTGCTCGAAGATGCTTGGATGCAATAACTCACCTTCTGTTAACTCGTGGTACCATTGAGGGGTTTTCCAGTAGGTCAAATCCCAGAAGAGCACATTGAGCACATATTCACGGGCTTGACGGATCTGATCGTCTGATATCGGGAGGAGCAATATTGTTCGAAAGTAGGCTTGTTGCTCAGTTGGAAGAGAGTATTCGATACGCTTGATTATGACATCTGATACGCCGTGGAGACTTTGAGCAAGGCGCGTCACTTCTAGTTCCGTTCCTCTACTTGCCAGCAAGCGGTGTAAGGTGGAGTCATCAAAGACCATAATATCTTCGATATGGAAAGGATTCTCGAAGAGTGAACCCATTTTCGGCTCTTCACTCGCATCTTCTAAAAAAGGCCATGTATCCATTTCTGCTCCTTTTTCTCTGTTTCTCTTAGAGGGTGCCTTAAGCTGGATTTCATGGGAGAGATTTGTGTAAGCAAAATATGCAGTATGCAACAAAGTAATATATTTCTTCTGCTCACAGCACTCGCAAGCATCTCATCTTCCATATGCTCCAGTGAAATTTACAATTTTCTCATCTCAAGACATGCTCTTATGATAGCAGAAGCGAATAGTGCTTTTAGGGGTAGAAGAGGGACAATTCATCTCTTTGCAGACCTCAAACTTTCTGAGCGCTGCTGTAGATTGATCTTGCCTCCAAAGCCCTTATAGCACCATCTATAAGGGCTGGATATATCTTTACGCCAACATCTCAGCAAGGGCGAGTCCATGCTGGATCGTGTGTCCTGTCTTCGCTTCAATGGCTAACGCTCGTTCCATAACTGCCCGGCCCTCCTGGGTGTAGTAGCCAGTGCGCAGCTGCTCAGGACTCTTGAGAAAGCACATCACACATGACATCCGGGGGCCGCCCTCCACGTCTGTTTCATACATGTCCTGCTTGGTCATGCCCTGGAGCTCATAACAGTAGTGAGGCTCGACCTGACAGGCTCGCATCTTTTGAAAGACCTCAATCCGTCGCCAGGAAAGCACAGGACGCCATTCATACATCCACCGCTGCTTCAGGCCAGAACGTTCACGCCAGACAGGCAACTTTGCCCGTCCACGAGACTCTAAGGCCCGCTCACCCAGACAGGTCACTGGATGATCACCCAGCAGGTAAGCATTGGCCCTGGCCCAGGAGTTGAAGTTATCGCGCTTAAAGTAGGATGTACAGAAGCGAACCGAAAGAGAGGGCCATGCTTACCGCCACTCCACCAGGTCAAGCACGCTTTCTACTTGGCGTAGGTACTTCGCCTGACGAGAGCCACAGGCCCGACACCAGGGGATTGAAAGCGTCGCACATGAGATAAGGTAGCGATGGTGGCATTCCAAACATTCATAGCCGCTGTAGCTTGCCTGTGTGCAGTAGAGCGGAACGCCTAACCGTCGGCAAACCGTTTCACAATACCCCACCGTTCCAGGCCAATCTTCCAGCACAATTTGATGGTGAGCGATTACCAGGTCGTGGGGTACTATTTCTAGTACCTGGAGCAACATGGCGATGCTGTCCTTCCCGCCACTCACGGAGACCACGACCCGTGTTAGTTGGCGCTGGCCAGCAAGATATTCATCCAGAAGAGAGGGACTCATTGTTTCTCCTCAAAAGAAAAGCCCCTATAGCTGGTGCTATAAGGGCTGGTTTGACTATCCATTCCTAACATTGATGCACTTTACTTTACCTTTGCTTTTGCGTTAATCTAAGCATGAAGTGCGAACAGTGTATTCAACGCATGGAAGGGGATTTCAAAAGACATGAAGTCAACAAGGACGATGCTTCTAGGTATCGTGATTGCCTTGCTAGGTGTGGGTCTTGCACAACCAGCGAACAATGAGCTGGCTGTGCAAACTTTCGGTACACCGTCACAAGCTGTAATTTTCTATTACCCACTCTTCTCCCTTCTTCTTATTTTCCTGGGGACAGTTGTTGGGATTATTGGCTACTTTCAGAAGAATTGAGAATGATCTAGAAATGCAACCAGCCCTTAACACCAAATGCTATAAGGGCTGGTTCTATCTCTTCGTACAAATGTAACAAAAACAGTAAGTGCTACGTCTTTAATAGAGGAAACAATGGAAGATAGATGCACAGCTATGCTCTCCCATCATTTGTACAGGATTGAGAAATGAGGTGTCTCTTAATGAGATGGAAATTGTGCTTCCTCCTATCTATTCTTTTTCTTTCACTGGCTGGTTGTGGATCAGTAGCCAGCACGTCAACACTATCTGAACCAACGGTACTCCACGTAGAGCGGGATAGTTTGATCCCCCTCAATCACTTTGCGCCTCTCTCTCGTACGATTACCAGAGGAGATGCTGTTCAAAAGCTGTATAACGCGGCCTCGGCTCTGCCAACGTTCACGGATACAAGAAATAGAAGTTGTCCAGCTGATCATGGATTGATTTATCACCTCCGTTTTTTGCATGCAAGCACGCTCATTCAGCAATTGGATTTACAACCTGGAGTATGCGGGGGTGTCTCCATAAGTAAAGATGACGTACGTCCCGATACCTATACTTTTGATACGCTGTTTGCACAAACGATAGGGATACCTCTTTCTCAAGTCTATGCAACTCCTTTCCCTTTAAAAACAAAGCCGGTTCCATAAACAAAGGCTGCGAGATGCAGGTCCTTCACTTTTACAGAACAAAAGGCTCCCTCTTGGTCTATAGGTTATAGGTAGACTTTTATGCCTGATTAGAAGTTCTGATATATTTTCATTGAAAAGGCCCTTATCGCAGATGCTATAAGGGCTGGTTATACCACCTTGTAGCCCTACTGATAGGGGTTCAGGTGTTCTTCAGGCGCCTCTCTGAAGGAGAGCGCTAAACCCTCGCCAGTCTTTCAAGAATGTGACCCTGTCCATGACTTGCATATTGAGGCGCGAGGAGTCGATGAGGCGGACGGTTTGCGCGTCTCCCCCGGCCAGGACGACGATATGGCCTCCACCAAAGGCCGGTGGGGGAAAGCTGACGATGCTTGGTTCCCCTCGCTGTGCCAGCGCGATCAGCTCATCGAGGGTACGCATATGGCTGATGGCTGTGCCTAGCCCAAAGCGTGCGGCCGTGCGCGTGATGCCCTCGTCGTCGAGCAGGCCCAGCTCCACGGAGATGGCATTGACGGCCAATTGCGCGTGCAGGATGTCTGTGAGACGGTAGGCCTGCCCTGTGTAGTAGTTGATGATCACCGTCAGTGCGGCAGAGGAGCAGGTCGAGAGGTGCCAGTCGTCGTATTCTTGCTGGTTGGCGTACTGGCTCATATCCCACTGGTTAACGCGTACGAGGTGGTGTGATTCCTCTGCCGAGTGTGTGTCCGCTGGGGTCGCTGTGACTGAGGACGATTGCGCATGCGTCTGGGCTGTAGGTGTCGCGCGGACATAGCTCCAGAAGACAAAGAGGACACAGACAAGCAGAAGAAGCAGCAGCACGTTTTTTGTAAGGTCTCGCATAATGGGTTCCCTTCAAAAAGAAACCCCCACACATGCGTGGAAAGCAAATGTGGGGTAAGTGGTAAAAAGCACGAAGAGTGAGCAGATTTTAAGGTGGAGCGTGAGCAATCGGTGCGAAGAGTGAGCAGTTCAACTATTGACAATGAGAGAAACTGCTTGAGAGGCGGATCGTTCTGGATCGTTTCTGTCAATTCGCACGCGAATTTCCCCGCTTTTGCCCGTTAGATGAATGAGAGATTGAAAGTCTCCAGAAAGGATTCTGCTATGAAAATAAAGATCGGACCTCTCTCCTTAGATATACTTCTGTTTTTCCGTCTTTGGTTGGCTGCACACGTGTTTTTTGGATTGTGTATAGGCATTTTCGTGGCTTTTGACTCCGTTTTGCTCCTGATAGATCAAATCGCTCCTCCTTCGTGGCTGAACCTTCTCATCGGAACAGCGTGGCTGTTGCTTCTCATCTTCTACATCCTTCTTGGAGCAGCCTTTATCTACTTTGTCGCCCGCTTTCTTCGTCGTTCCTCTGGGTTAGAAGAGGAGCGTGTCCAGAGACATATGGCTCTCTTGAGCGGTCTCCCTTTTTACGCCCTCTGCTTGCTTTTCTTGATGGCGTGCATTTATGGTGCTCTTTTTCCTGATAGAGTGGGTGGTCCAGCTGCGTTCGCAAGTGTGGCTGGCTTTATTGGTTTCACTCTTGTCTCGTGCGGCTACTTGCTTCTGTTACGTTTCTTCTTAGGCCGCTCAACTGCCATTGCTCATCAGGAAAAGGAGAAGTAAGAGGTATGCAGCAGTTTCTTGCTAGGCCGAAGCTCCGGCCTGATTTCCCATCATTGGACCACCTTCATCCGAACCATCGGCCTCTTTACCAAGTGGGGCGCCTTCGCTGGGTTGCTCACAGCATTCCATGCCAGTGCCCCACATGGGGAGCGGTTTTTCAAGTGGTCAATGGTTGACCTGCTCACTCTTCGCACCGATTGCTCACGCTCCACCTTAAAACCTGCTCGCTCTTCGTGCTTTTTACCAGTAAGCAAAGGCTTTGATGATGGGCATGGCAATCACTGCTGACGTGCCATGTTGCGCTTGTTATTAGAAGTCGTATCGTTCCTGATAGCGGTCTTTTCGTGTCCCTGCCATGACTTGATGCTGAAGGGCTTTGGTCCATTGCCAGAGCCCGTAGAGCACGATTGCCCCAAGCAGGTCAAAAAGCGCAAACGCTGATGCGCTCCAGCGCAATTCTGGCGTTCCTCCTATCATCGAGGGAAGGAAAAAGGCAGCGGCATGGCCGCCAAGCATCACCCAGACAATCCAGAGCGAGGACTGCATCTTCGCGACAGAGCGCCGATAGCTCTCACTCCAGAGCTGGTGATAGGGGCGTGGCTGGTTTTTGAGCCACCATGCCAGGCTCGCCACGGCAAGAACATAGAACAAGGTGATGACTGTAAGAAACCCGAGAATCCATTCCATGTGTTTCTCCTTCGTGGCTATTCAATCCTGAGGCGTTTCCCACGCTTCAAGTTTGCATAGGCCCGGACTTTGGCCTTCAAGCGGTAGCGTGTCGAGCGTGGAATATGCCTTTCATCTTCGAGCAATGTGAGGGCTTCCTGTTTCTGGGTAAGAATAGCTGCGACAAAAAGCGCATGCCCTGAGCGAGACCCTCGAAACGTTTTGCTCTCTAGCGCTGAAAGGGGGTGGGCTGTCTCACCAGGGTTGTAGACTTTCCCCTCTTCCACAGACCACACCGGAATAGGAAGACAGCTATCATGCCTGGCACATACCACCATTTCAATGAGTCCCATGCCATACAAGTTCAGTCGGTGCTCGTACCAGAGCGAGCTGCGCACCAGCACCACACATTCAAATTCCCGGTCAACCGTCCCTCGTTTGAAGTGAACGCGAATGCGATGACCGGGACCATCATTCATCTGGCGTACGCCCGTCGTGTACGCCCTGGATTCTAAGACAGAGAGGATCTGGTGACGCGTACGTAAGAGCATACCCATGTCCCCCCTTCATCAAACTAACGGAGCGTGCCATTCTCCTGATCATCGAGGCCCTGGTTGCGCATACGCCTGACCGCTTCACGCTGGCGTTTCGCTTCCTCGCGTGCGTCTGCATACAATTCCGTTAAGAATCGCTCTCCCTCTCGCCGAAGGTTCCGATCCTCTTCCATCTGTTCCAGCTTCATGCGGGCTTCTTTCTGCTTGGCTCTCGCTTCGCCAAGCGTCGTCATGACCCGTTGCAGCTTTGCAGCGCGCTCAACCTGCTCATTGGCGACGGTATCGACATCCGTCATCAGTTCCGTCCCGGCGAAAGACACTACAAACATGGTGATGAACAAGGAGAGAATACGAATGCCGACCAGCGCCCAGACCACCTGATGTGTAAAAAACGTGGAATCTTTAGTGGCGCCGTAGAGGAAGACCACCTGAGCGCTAATATCCATGACCGCAACCATCCACCAGAGCTTTTCCTGAAGGCGGACGGCTTTCAACTCATGGTCCTCGACCTCCAGGCCAGCCCGCCGTCGTTTAAAAATGGCTTCTTTGTTGAGTTCGAGCAGGACCGTGAGGTAGAGATAACCGAAATCAACCAGGACAGCAAAGATGCCTGTCAGAACTTCCAGCGTCTGGTCGGTCTTGGAATAGATGTGGCTAAAGACCCAGATACTCTCTGGAATCGTCAGGCACAGGACGGCAAAGGGGGCAAAGGTTTTGAAGACGAAGATAATCCACTTCTTCATCCGCGCATTGAGTGAAACCCCTGTATGGGCTTTAAGCACAATGCGTACGGCCTCGGCCTCCAAACTATCAATAGAGGTGCCAGGAAGTTCCGTCACGTTGGCATTGATGGTGATCGTCTCATCTTCCGATGCTTGCTGCCCCTGGGGTGCTGGCGTCTGTGTGTCCTGAGGTGCAAGAGCTTTAGATGTGTTCTTTGAGCGTTCCTGCTCAATCAAGCGTTGAGCCTGGGGGCGCAAACGTAACTTGACATCGTTTGGGTTGATATCATCGCCGGAGCCATTAGAAAGCGCCTGTGTGAGATCAGCATCATCGACCTGGGGATCGAAGTACACGATCTCGATCACGCGCTGGAGCGCAATGTCTTGCTTCGCTTTCTTCTTGGCCCGTTCAAGGACGGTGCTCTCATCGTATTTCTGTTTGAAAAAGTCGAGACGTGGCATAGATGAAAAACTCCCTCTCATTTTTAACACAAAAAAGGAGAGGCAAAAATGGTAAAGGTACCGGTTTGGCTGGAAAATGTACCGGAGATGTACCGTTAAGCTCGCCTCCATTCTCACCGGAGTCCCATGGGTGTCTCATGCCATCTCATGGATGTCTCACCAAATGATGCGCAAAAGGACGGGCCAAATTCTGGTCTCGCAATACTTCCGGTGACATACCCCGAAAAAAAGAGGAGAACATCACCGAGCTTTCATACCTTCCGCACACGTTCGGAATGGCGGTTCCAAAGAGGATGAGGCCCGGTGATTCCTCATGGTTCACTTAGGCTCGACGCTGCTGTGGCTGCGCGGGCTGCTGCTGTGACTGGCTCGTCGAGGAATTACTCCCACCTTTACGAGCCTGGAGGCGAGTTTGACGGGCGCTCTGGAACTTCGTAGTATGCTGCGTTCGTGTGGTACGAAGCGCGTTGCGCGCAGCTTCCTGGGCCAGCGCCCTGGAGCAGGCGCGTCCGATCTTGCCGTACACCACGGCGGCCTCGGCAGATGTGGCCGTGTTTTCAATCTCCCTGATCATTTCCTCTGAGAGGGTCTCCAGGCGGTTCACTTCGGTTTCTGAGAGCATGTGTATCTACCTCCCTACGCTCAATACAAACACTATTCATATGGGAGTGCAGGAGCAGCACCTCTGAGCGCAAAAGGCGCGGCTAACCCACGAGACAGGATGCCTATTGCAGCACCAAGAACAAAACCTACACCTATATATGTACAAAAGCGTCAACTACTTTTGGAGAAAGTGCGTATTTGGCAATTGCGTTGCCCTCATCCCTCGTCATTTCTGCTTCCGCCATTGGAATGGTGTGATGGACAGCGCGTGAAAGAGCAAGATAGGAGAAGTTTTCTTTCGATATGAGTGGGTAAGCTAGAGGCGTTGGAAGTTAGAAAAAGAAAAAGGAAGAGACACACGAGCGTCTGCACGACTCGATGGTGACAAAAGCGTTCATCGGATGAGCATGAACAAGCATGACGGGGTTCCTCGCATAACTTGTCGATGGACACATGGTCACAAGACAGAACGTGGATTTTTCGATAATGGCTTTCCCCAACAACCCAGAACAAAACGAGACAAATAGGAGGATGAAAATGTTACTGAAGAACAAAAACGCCGTGATTTACGGAGCAGGAGGGGCCATTGGTGGTGAGGTTGCCCGCGCTTTCGCCCGTGAGGGGGCGAAGGTCTTCCTTGCTGGTCGCACTCTCTCTTCGCTCGACACAGTGGCCCAGGATATCTCCAACACAGGGGGAGTGGCTGAGGCAGCTCAAGTCGATGCGCTCGACGAGCAGGCAATAGAGAGTTACCTCAGCGAAGTGGTAACAAAAGCCGGGAGCATCGACGTTTCTCTCAACGTTATCGGACTCGGCGATATCCAGGGGGTGCCGCTCGTTGAAATGCAGCATGAGCACTTCGCGTTACCGATCGTAAACGCGATGGCGACACATTTCCTCACGGCGACCGCTGCAGCACGTCATATGCGCAAGAACGGGTCGGGTGTTATCCTTGCCCTCACCGCCCAGGCCGCTCGTAAGCCATATCCCAATGTCGGCGGCTTCGGAGTTGCTGGAGCCGCAATTGAGGGATTTTGCCGGCAGCTAGCGGCTGAGGTAGGCCCGCAGGGCATCCGTGTCGTCTGCTTGCGATCAGCCGGCTCTCCAGACACACCCGGCGTAGATGAAGTCTTCAGCCGTCACGCCGAGAATGCTGGCATTTCCCGTGAGGCATTCGAGGCTGGTATCGCGGAGAAAACGCTGCTGAAGCGACTGCCCAGACTCGCCGAAGTAGCGAATGTGGCCGTCCTGATGGCCTCGGATCAAGCCAGTGCGATCACTGGAGCGGTTGCCAATGTGACCTGCGGCGAAATCGTGGACTAGCCAGCAATAGTGAGCTGGGACCGTTTTTTGGGTTGATTGGAATTAAACAGTAGAAATGAGGAAATGATGTCGATGACCCCATATACCATCGCTATCCTGCAGGCAGACTTAGACGATCTGCAGGAGCGGTTGACGCGTGTTCGCTGGACCAATGAGCTGGCTGGAGTAGGCGGAGACTACGGAGTGGACCTTCCCTCCGTCAAGAGGCTGGTCGAGTACTGGCAGAGCGGCTATGATTGGCGCATCTGGGAAGCGAAACTCAATGCCTATCCGCAGTTCACCACCACCATCGATGGACAGAACATCCATTTCCTGCATGTTCTCTCTGGGGAAGACAACGCGTTGCCACTGATACTCACCCATGGCTGGCCCACCTCGGTGGTGGACTACCTCGATCTGATAGGTCCGCTCACCGATCCCCGCTCTCACGGTGGCGAGGCGGGCCAAGCCTTCCACCTGGTCATCCCATCGCTTCCCGGCTTTGGGTTCTCTGGACCCACTACCGAGAAGGGCTGGGATCGCTACCGCGTCGCCCGCGCCTGGGCTGAGCTGATGCGCCGCCTGGGTTATGACCGCTACGGCGCACACGGCATGGATTGGGGCTCGACGATCTCCCCGGAGGTGGGTCGCTGCGATCCTGAGCATGTCGTTGGCGTGCACGTCACCGAGATTTTCTCATTTCCCTCTGGCGATCCGGCTGAGATGGCAGCCTTGTCTTCGAAGGAACAAGACCAGTGGCAAGCCTTTCAAGAGTGGGTGAAAAAGAAAGGAGCGTACGCGACGGTGCAGTCCACTGTTCCCCAGACCCTTGCCCACGCCCTGGCCGACTCACCAGTGGGCCAGCTGGTCTGGAACTACCAGATGTACGGAGACGAGCTGAGTGACAACTACATCCTCACGAACGTCATGATCTACTGGTTGACGAATACGGCGGCATCTTCGGCTCGCTTGTACTACGAGGACGCTCATGCCGAGCAGGTCCCCACTGAACCGACCACTGTCCCGCTCGGATTGTGCAATTTTGCCGATGTTTATCAGTCAATCCGACGCTTTGCCCAACGCGATCACCAGAACATCGTCTCCTGGAATGTCTATGACCGGGGCAACCATTTTTCCACTCAGACCGCTCCCGACCTGCTCATCAACGACCTTCGGACCTTCTTTCATAAGCTCTGTCCAAAGAAAGAAGCTAACCTCGGCGACGAGGGGTGAGCGAGGTGTTTCCTTCGCAGCCTGGAGAGTGAACAAGCATGTCCTCCCTCCCTCACACTATCCGTATCCAAGGCGCGTGGAGCAAGAAAAATGAAGTCCGACAGGAGAGAGGTACTGGAAATGTACATACCAACATAAAACTGGTCATTTCCCAACAAACCTTCTGGTGAAGGCGTTTGTTGTGCAAAGAAAGATGATGAGATCCACCAGGATAACTGAGTCAATTTCACCAGTTTCATGTTGGTATGTACAGATTGATACGAGTATTGTGAAACCTGTGCGCTGGCTTAGCACACGTGTCTGCTCATGATGAGCCAGATGTAACGTTGCGTCGATTGGGGGACCTGGCACCCCCATTGCCCACCCCCGACCCTGAGCGCATGTGCCAGGCACCCACCACCACAGTTATAGCCAGCCAGGGCTTTGGCATAGTCTTTCTCATTGGCCTGATAATATCTCGCCATCAGTTGAGCCGCTGCATGCAGGGCCTGATGAGGGTCTACTGGGTCAATTCCCAACCCCTTAGCTATTTCAGGCATAAACTGCGTGATGCCAATCTCGCCCGATCCTCCGTGAGCATTCAGGTTGAATCCTGACTCTTGATTGATCTGGTTCACGAATAGATCAGGGGGGACACCTGCGGCTGTGGCTGGCTCGCTGCGGAACCATTTCCACCTTTACGGGCCTGAAGGCGGGTCTGACGGGCGCTCTGGAACTTGGTGGTATTGCTGGTACGAGCGGTACGCAAGGCGTTACGTCCCGCTTCCTGAGCCAGCGCCCTGGAGCAAGCGCGGCCGACCTTGCCGTACACTACGGCGGCCTCGGCGGATGTAGCGGTGTTTTCGATCTCCTTGATCATTTCCTCGGGGAGTTCCTCCAAGTGTTTCACTTCGGTTTCTGTAAGCATGTGGCTTTTCCTCCCCGCGCTCAGTGCAAACACTATCTTTAAGAGTGGACCGCGTCCCTGAGCGCAAAAGGCGCGGCTATTCCCACGAGACAAGATGCTTATTGCAGCACCAAGAACAAAACCTACACCTATATATGTATGCGGGCACACACTACTTTTGGGGAGATGCATAACCCTCTCCCGTGTTATACTGATAAATGTCCCGGAAAGTGGCGGCTCACCCATTGACGAGCTGAAAAACCGCTCCAGATGCGAATGGTGTGTGCAGAGGGGTACATTCATCGAGAACGACCTCAGAGCAAGAGGTGGTAAATAGCACGAATGTTCGGCGATTTTTGAGGTGAATGGTAGGAAATCGGCGCGAAACAGGGGAATCGACCTTGCAGGCCTCCATAAAATGGCTCCAGAAGCGAGTGACAGTACGCCATTTCTGGTAATTCAGGCAATCAGCAAAAAGAGTATCTGAGGCTTGACCGGCATCTACCTATCGAAAAAGCGACGTGGAAAATCGGCACAGGCGCGCCTCCTCGAATTGCTGTTCACCAATCCGCTGATTTTCCACCGTTTGCACGTGATGCGTGGTCGAAGCAAGTGTGGGTTTGGGAATACTCCTCGCGACCTCAGGGATGTCTGCTTCCTGACACCGTGTTGGTTGTAATCGCGCCTGCACGCTCGTAATTCACGATAATGACACCACTTGGGGAAACTGTGCTCTCCGTCACCTTGAACGCCGCCGGGATGGTGCCATCGGCAAACAACCGTTTTCCACCGCCCAACGTCAGCGGAAATATCTTGAGCCAGAACGCATCGACCAAATCATGCTTGAGGAGCGTCTGAACGAGATTTCCACTTCCGTACACGTGCAAATCCGGCCCTTGCTGTTGCTTGATGTTGCTGACTTTTTCCGCAATGTCTCCGCCTAAAAACACGGAGGGCTGCCATTCGTGAGAAGTCAGGGTATTCGAGGCGACGTACTTGGTCGCTGCATTGACGCCCGGCCATATGTCCGCATGTTGCGGCCAGTACGGTGCCCAAATTTCAAAGGTTTTGCGCCCCAACAACAGATCAAACGGCATGTTCATCTGCCTGTTCATGACTGTTCCAGTAACATCGTCGGCATATGGAGCTGTCCACCCGCCATACGCGAAGCCACCACTGGTATCTTCCTCTGGCCCGCCGGGGGCTTGTATGACACCATCAAGGGAGACGAATTCGAGTACAATAACTTTTCTCATGACCGAGTTCCTCCAACATCTGGCGACCTTTGGTGCTGATCACGTGTGTTCATCGGTGTTTCCTTTCTTTTCTCTCCCTCTTGCATTCGGCATGACTGATGGAGAGTGTCGATTTTCTTGCAATGTGCATGTGTATCTATTCTGCGAGCCGAGAAAAAAACGGCTATTCGGATGTTGCTTCAATCCTCGGCCCGGCTCTCATCTGGGAAAGATCAGCCGACGCGCCTGCGCCTTCCTTGACCAAAGCCTATCAGGGGTGGAGTGAAGGTTACTGTCATCAGGGGCAGGACATCAGGCAAAGGACGCAAAAGCGAAGAGAGAAATGGGTCATTTGACTCATGGATCAGAGAGAAGCATTGGATATACTTTCTCTTAGTCACTGCTTAAACGCACATAGGAGGTAGGTGATGAACAAGCACGTTCCTGTCGTCCCTCGTCTGTATTGGAGAGCGCAAGTCAGTTGCGGTTTCTCTGTCTTCCTAGCCATCGTGTGCCTGACAAGGATAAGTATTCTCAGTTCGCTTTTCCCGTATTCATCTGGCGATGGGTGGTTTTTTGGGATCTATGCCCTCTCTCTTCTCCTGACATTGGATACTTTGGTCGTTGTGTTTCGGCCACAATGGAAAGGTCGAGGGCTCGCAGCCTTCAGTATGCTCCTCACAATGGGCACGTTCCTGCTCCACGGAATCTGGTTTTGTTGGCAAGTCGCAACCCATCTGCACTTTCTCGGGTAAGGCATGGGAGCAAACCTGCTTGCCACTGTACAAAGGGGACAACGAGGCATAACTTGCACATGAGGAGGAAACTTGCCTGTTATGCCCGATGTCCTGCCCCTGGTAACAGTAACCTTCATTCTACCCCTAGCATGAGTGCTGACGGAAGTCGTTCTCCTACGAATTTACAACATGCGCATGCAACAGCCCGCTTCTCAAGCCATTTTACGGAGTTCTGCGAGGTCGATTCCCCTGTTTCGCGCCGATTTCCTACCATTCACCTCAAAAATCGCCGAACATTCGCGCTATTTACCAAGAGGACAAGGCGCCTTTCCTAAGGTTCTCTGCCGGGTGGTGCGACTGCGACGCATGACGTCTTTGGATGGTCAGCGTGCCGCTCGGTGGGAAAAATGGTAGGGGCCTCATAGAGATGTTGAGCATATTTTTTCACAAGTACCCCTGAGGTTTATACATCTCATTGATGTGCAGAAGCCGATAGTCCTATGAAGAGGACAAGCGACTTCACCGGTTTCCCATTGTACAGTTTGCTTGTGGCTCGAAGATATTACATCATTTGAAGAGAGTTCTTGAGGTGAGAGCAAGTACGCATCTTCGCTACCAGGGATGGGGACATGTGAAAGGGACAGTGACCGCACTATGCCGAATCCAAAGCCGACCGAGCGTCTTACTCCCGCGTTGAGCGAGACGCTCCTCACGCTTCTTGAGACGCTTCCTGGTGCCTTGTTTGTCGTCGATGACGCCGCGACGATTGTCTATGCCAATGCGAGCGCGCAGACGCTCACCGGTGCCACACGAGAGGAATTATTAGGCAAGCCCTTGTGGCGCGGCGCTTCCCACCTGGTGAGCACCGCGCTCTACCAGGCCATCCAGAAGGCCACACAGACCCGAGCACCAGGCGAAGTGGAGTATCGTTCTCCCGTGACGGGGACCTGGCTGCATGTGCAGCTCGCTCCCACGGTTGACGGGCTGATGATGCAGGTCCACCAGGGGAGAGCCGCAAGCACAGCAGCCCAACGCCAGGAGACGGTTCCCCAGGGCGAGCGCCTCGGCCTCGATGACCTGGATGGCGTGTTGAGCAGGATCGGCGTTCTGACCCCCGAAGGGATCGTCCTGGAGATCAATGAGGACCTCTTAGTGCATGCACAGATCCGACGCGAGGAGGTCATTGGCCAGCCTCTCGCCGAAACTCGGTGGTGGTCCTTTTATCCGACCAGTCAAGCACAGCTGCGCGCCGCCATCGCGCGAGCCAGCAGGGGGGAAACCGTGCGGTTCGAGGCGGTGGTTCACCCCAGAGAAGGGATGGACCGTCACCTGGACGTCGCAATCACCCCCCACAGGGATGCGGAGCACCACATCGAATACCTCGTCTATGTTGGGATCGACATCACCGAGCGCAAGCGCGCCGAAGTGGAAATCCATGCCCTCATCGATGCCATCCCCCAGCAGGTCTGGACCGGGCGACCGGATGGGTATGTCGATTTTTATAATCAACGCTGGCGCGACTATACTGGTCTGAGCACTGAAGAGGCCCAGGGGGATGGATGGATGCAGTGTACGCATCCCGATGACCGGCAACGCGTGCTCTCCGTGTGGCAGAACGCCGTCCAGACCGGCACGCCATATGAAACGGAACATCGCCTGTGCTCTGGCACGACCGGAGCCTATCGCTGGTTCCTGATGCAAGCTGTGCCGTTCAAAGATGCGCAGGGCACGATCCTCAAATATATTGGCACCTGCACCGACATCGAGGACCAGAAACAGGCCGAGCAGCAGCTCAAAGAAAACGAGGAAAACTGGCGGGTGCTGGCCGAAACGGTGCCACAGCTCGTCTGGACGGCACAACCTGATGGATCTTTGGAGTACTGGAATCAACGGTGGTATGACTATACCGGCTCCTCCCCCGAGCACGCATTGGGCCAGAGATGGAGTCAGTTCTTGCACCCTGACGATTATCAGCACACCCAGACGGTCTGGCGTCATGCGCTCGAAACGGGTGAGCCCTATGAGATCGAATATCGTTTCAAGGACGGCCAAACGGGGAGCTATCGCTGGTTCTTAGCCCGCGCCATGCCCGTGCGTGATAATGCCGGCCTGATTACTAAATGGTTTGGCACCTGCACTGACATTGAGGACCAGAAACGAGCGGAGCAGCAGCTCAAAGAAAGCCGGGAGAACTTGCATGTGCTGGCCGAAACGGTGCCACAGTTGGCATGGACCACGCGACCAGATGGCCGTCTTGACTACTGTAATCAGCGCTATTATGAGTATACGCAGGCCGATTTTGAGCAACTCCACGGCTACGGATGGCGTCAATTCTTGCATCCTGAGGATGCTGAACGTATGCTGGCTCTTCGGCAGCACACACTCCAAACAGGTGAACCCTTTGAGAGCGAACATCGTCTCAGAAATGGTCAAACGGGAGCCTATCGCTGGTTCTTAGCCCGCGCCATGCCCGTGCGCGATGAAGCGGGTCAGATCGTCAAGTGGTTTGGCACCAGCACCGACATTGAGGAGCAGAAACGGACGGAGCAGCAGCTCAAAGAAAGCCGGGAAGAGCTTCGCGTTTTGCTGGAGACGATGCCTCAGCTTGTGTGGGCTACTCGACCGGATGGCTTTCTGGAATATGGCAATCAGCACATCCTTACCTATCTGAACGTTCCCCTTGAACGGGTCAATGGAGACCAGTGGTTGCATTTCGTCCATCCTGATGATCGACAAAAGACGTGGACTGTCTGGCAGACGGAGCTCCGCACCGGCCAATCTCATGATGTCGAATATCGCCTGCGCGAGGGCAAGACGGGGAACTACCGCTGGTTTCTGGTACGAAGCATCCCTTTCAGAGATGAGCAAGGACACATCCTGAAATGGTTTGGAACTTGCACCGACATCGAGGACCAGAAGCGGACGGAGGAAGCCTTGCGCCAAAGTCAGGAACGAGCGAGCGTCCTGATGAACTCCAACATTATCGGGATCTATGTCGGCAAAGGCGACCAGATTGTGGATGCCAACGACACCTTTCTGTACATGACCGGCTATACACGAGAAGACCTGCGTGCCGGGCGCATGAACTGGTCGCACATGACTCCTCCAGACTATCTGGCTCGGAGCTTAGAGGCCCGGCAGGAACTTGACGCCCAGCAGTCGATAACGCCCTATGAGAAAGAGTATGTGTGTAAAGATGGCAGTCGCCTTCCCGTGCTCGTCGGCGCGGTCCTCTTAGAGCATCACTCGTCCCAAGCTATCACCTTTGTGCTGGATAACTCAGCGCGCAAGGAACTGGAACAACGCAAGGATGACTTTATCAGCATGGCCAGCCATGAACTGAGGAACCCACTTACCGCCTTGAAACTGCAGACCACCTTGCTGCACCGGCAACTGGCCAAGCAAGGCCTCCAGACTCCGGCACTTTCGAGCATGGAGACTCAGATCAACAAACTCACCCGGCTGGTGGAAGAATTGCTGGATGTCTCCAAGATCCAGGCAGGCAGATTGGAGTATCGGCTGGAGATGGTGGATCTCGACGCCTTGCTGCGGGAGGTGGCAGATACCATGCAGCAGATCTCCACTACTCATACCATTGTCGTGCGTGGCGAGACTCTTTGCTCTCTGGAAGGGGATAAAGACCGACTCGGACAGGTTTTCATCAACCTGATCAGCAATGCCATCAAGTATTCTCCCGGCGCAGAGACGGTCGAGATGGACCTGAGCGTCTCCCCTGAGACCACTACCATTCGGGTCCGCGATCATGGCCTGGGTATCCCGCGAGAACAGCGCGGCAAAATTTTTGACCGGTTCTATCGGGTCACTGGTCCCAGGCAGCGAGCGATTCCCGGCCTGGGCATGGGGCTCTACATTGTGGCCGAGATTATCAAGCACCATGGAGGTACCATCACCGTGGACAGTGAAGTTGGGAAAGGCTCCACCTTTACGGTCACCCTTCCTAAGAAGCGTGATTCCCTGGCGGGCACCAACACGGATGAAACAGAGTGAGATGCTTGACGAGTAGACACCAAGGGTAGACTAGCCAATGGAAAGACTCTCATCAGAGAACGTTTCCCTCCATAAGGTTGCAAACTTGAACCAAGAAGAGGGATGCCTGACTGTAGAAAGCGCGCTACGCACGTTATGAGCACATGCGCTAAAAGCGTGAGGTTGCTCGCCACCTCACGCTTTTAGGGAAATTTACCCTTTTACACTATTTTCGCTCAGTTTTACTAAATTTTGGTATTTTTCCTGTTGAGGTGAGTGTACGCCTATATTCCGTCTATTCACTGTTTTGATGATTGAGACGAGTCCACGGAACCGTGAGCCTCCTTAGCATACACGCCTGCTCATGATGAGCCAGATGTAGCGTTGCGTCGATTGCGGGATCTGGCATCCCCATTGCTCTCCACCAACACTGAGCGCGTGGGCCAAGCATCCACCGCCGCAGTTATAGCCAGCCAGGGCTTTGGCGTAGTCCTTCCCGTTGGCCTGATAATATCTCGCCATCAGTTGAGCCGCTGCATGCAGGGCCTGGCGTGGGTCTGCTGGGTCAATCCCCAGCCCCTTGGCTGTCTCCGGCATAAACTGGGCAATACCAATCTCGCCCGATCCTCCACGGGCGTTTGGGTTAAAGCCGGATTCCTGGTTAATCTGGTTCACAAACAGGTCAGGGGGGATACCTGCGGCCGCTGCTTCCTGGCGGGCCATATTCTGGTACGATGTCGCGCTGGAAGAGGTGAGGGCTGCCGAAACGGGTTTGACATTCGTTCTGAGGTTCGCAATCACGAGGCCAGCGACGAGGCAAAGGAAGACAATACCAAAGAAACGCTTCATGCGTTTACCCTCCCGCCGGGCCTGCACGTCATGCTATACTACACATGTACATGCCCCGGCATGCTACAACCTGTAGCGGGACGTGTTTGGACGGCTCGGCCCGCTATAGTACAAAACTAACAGTAGCCCTCCTATAGGGCTACTCTTTACGCCAGTAGGTATCAATGAGTACCTCTGGCGCGGGGATATGAACCACCTTGAGAAAATCCCGGCAGGCCTGCACCATCACCTCCTTCATGGCCTGCTCAGCTTCCGCCATACATGACTCTGGACACTCCACTACGATCTCGTCATGTACCGCTAAAATCAGGTGCGCGCCAGGTGGAAGCGATGCATGCAGGAGTGCCAGGGCGCGCTTGAGAATGTCCGCATTCGTCCCCTGAATGGGGTGGTTTTTCGCGGAACGTTCTGCGCTGGCGCGTACCTCTCTGCTCCAGTCCACCGAAGTCGGTATCGATCCGAATGTGCGCCGTCGCCCAGCTAGCGTCACTGCATAGCCTTGCTCTAGTGCCTGCTTCGCGGTAAGTGGGAGCCAGCGCGCAATTCCCCGGTAGGTTTCAAAGTAGGTGCGGATCAAGGATTTTGCCGTCGGGAGGTCGACGCCTGCGCGGTTCGCAAGACCGTTCGCTCCCATCCCGTACGCGAGGCCAAAGTTAATGGTCTTGGCGATTTTGCGCACCGGTACGCCTTTGTAGAGATGCTTTTTTGTGTCGGTCTCAGGCGAGAGATGAAACATCAGCTTCGCGGTCTCAGCGTGCAGGTCCTTGCCTTCGGCGAAGAGGCGGAGCATGGTCTGATCACGCGAGACTTCCGCGAGAATACGCAGCTCGATGTTACTGAGATCCGCCTTGAGGATGCGGTACCCAGGTGATGCCACAAAGCAGCGACGCACCGGTTCTTCCTGGCCTTCTTCCTCTTCTTCGGCCGGGATTTGCTGGAGGTTGGGCTTGCTACAGATGATGCGCCCGGAGACGGCCCCAATCTGAGCGTAATCGGTACGCAATCGACCGTCGGTATCGATCATGGCAAGCAGGTTTTCCCCAAAGGAACTGGCAAACTTGTGCAACTCCTTCCATTGCAGGAGTGACGCAACTGCCGTATGCTCCTTGGTATAGGGTTCGAGCGTTTCCTCATCGGTCGCAGTGACGGGAACGCCAAGGGCTCGGAGCGCAGCTAGCAGTTGCGGCGGCGAGGCCAGATTGATGGTTCCCCTTTCTTTGGGCTGTGGCGGCTTTTTATGGGTGGCCTGCCACTGGGCAAGGCCCTTGCGTCGGAAGGGTTCCCAGCTGCTCTGTGCAGGGTTGGCGCGGTAGGCTTCGACCAGGCGTTTCTCCTCCTGGGTCAGTGCGGCCTGGTAGTCATCACACGCACGCTGTAACGCAATGCCTAGCGTCTCTCTCAGCTCAGGCTCCAGTGCCTGCTGACGCGCCTGTTTGCGTGCGAGGATGGAACGCCAGCGCTCGACATCAATGCAAACACCGCGCATCTCCATCGCTGCCAGCGCTGGAACGGCCTCGTTTTCGAGGTGGACGACCCTCGCTAGTTTCAGCTCCTTGATACGGGGTCGTTGGTGCTGCGCAATGGCATAGGGGATTTCAATGTCCTGCACCATGTAGACCAGTTGCTCAGCAGGGAAGGGGGCCACCCATTCCGTTGGGCGAGTGTGGAGTCCTGGGAACCATGCGCGTGCCTCTTTGGAGACTGGCAGGCGGTAGCGAGCCGCTGACTCGCGCATTCCTGCTCGGTTGAGGCCAACGCCATGGATAAGTTGCTCGGCCAGCATGGTGTCATAGACGCGAGGAAGATGCACCTGAAAATGGGCAGCCAGAAACTTCCAATCAAATTTGAGGTTATGCCCAATCCAGGTGATGCCGTCCAGGTGAAAGAGGTAGTGAAGGACTTCGCGCCAGAGGGCCTGCTCTTCGAGAGGAAGGTTGTAGTAGGGTCTCATATCAATGACGGCAACTTTGCCAGGCCTGCCCAGGGTGATCGCAACCACACGGTCGAGGTGTTCGTGCATACCCGTCGTCTCCAGGTCGACGACGAGGCTCTGATAGGTCTGCGTCCATTCGATAATACCTGCGACATCTTGCAGGAAGAACGGGGCCGAAGTCACACGTACGAGCGCTGGGGAGACCGCGCGCTGGGTACGCAAAGCCTGGTTGCGACAGTCTTCACAGAAGGGGTCTCCCTGGTCGCTGTAGCAGGTTGCGGATCGCTGGCACTGACATATGCTGCCATTTGGCGTGGCAGGGAGATCAGTGATCGGGGGAGCCGAAAGATGTGCGATCAGTTCGGCCTTCCTCTGCGCCAGCTGCTCGCACAGTTCCGGTGTGATCATCCCTTTTCTGGGCGCCTCAATTTTGAGGCGATCTCCTGCCAATGTCACGGCAATGCCCTGGTCTTGAAGCCCTTGAAGCAATATAGCAGGAGATGGTGTCTGTGTTTTCATGGGTGTATCTCTCCGAGATCCGACTTGCGGGAAGTTCACATGAACTTCCCGCAATTTTTGTGAGGCGGTTTCTTTACAATGAGGGGTTGGCGTGGCTTGCAGAGGCGCTTTATGGGTTTGGCTATCAGGAGCGAGACCTACTTGTGCGGGAAGTTGCGGAAGTTGTAGCCCGTGCTATATATATGTACTTTCTCCCTCAGAATTTTCTTTATACGTAACGGGTAGAACTTCCGCAACTTCCCGCACGACTTTCCAAACACCGAGTTTTCGATGCGAGTCAACATGCTTCTCCAGACGAAAATTCTCCTCGCCAAAGCATGCATCAACCCACTTCTCAAGCGCCCTGCCGAGGCGTATGCTAAAGCTACGGGGCTTCTCTTTCAGGGCGATTTGCAGGGTTTCAGGGAGCGCCTCAAAGAGGGGAATATTCTCACAACTTCCCGCAACTTCCGCAGAAGATTCGTCTTCGTGAGATAGCTCATTCTCGTTCTCTGAGAGATGGGCGATCACTTCCTTAATCGTGACCCCATCTTCCCCAAGGAGTGAATGCCAGGTGCGTAGGAATAGTTCCCACTGCGCAGAAACTTCATCCGCCTCCTCATAGAGCTTCCCCAGATTGGAGAGAAAACCAGAGACACCAGCATATTCGAGAATGCCTCCGACGGTATTCACCCATCCGGTAAATGTTCCCAGAGCAGGCAAATGAGCATACTTCGGCTTCCCGGCCGCAAACCAGGCTCTTGCGAGTGTGAGCAATGCTTTCACCAGCTTGCCCCGGTGCTCAGTAACCCAGGAAAGAAGGTCCTCATGTTTAAATCCTTTACGCATAAAGGGGCGTGATACTTTGGCGTCCAAACGAATACGGTAGCAGCGGCGAGCAAGGTCGCCGCCTAGTCTGATATTATTGCCTGTAGCGAGCCAGGTTGCCCGATGGGGGACCTTCGTCATCTTTGATTGGCCGAGAATACGGCCTTTCCATGTCGTGGAAGTGAGTACACCGTCCAGATGCTTGGATTGGAGGCGCCCCGTGATATTGTCGATGGTGATAATGGTAGAACCCTCAAGCAGGAGAGAGGTAATCGCCTTCTGCAATTCCTCCTCGCTGTCTGACATCGTGAGAATGGCGGCACTGGTGCCGGTTGCGATCACCGACACCACATCACTGAGTAAGCCCTTCCCGGTTCCCTGTTTGGGAGCATCAATGAGAGCAAGTGGTACGTGGCGAGCGATTGCCGGGCGCAGGATCGGAGTGAGAAGCAGACCCAGGGCATTCGCTTTGTCTGCTTCGCTCACGTACGGAAATTCCCCGATGGTATCCCAGAGCAAGGCCAGGGCCTCCTCGCGTTCCTGTTGTGTGGGATGGAGCGAGACTGTGCAGTCTCCCATGCCAGGGACTGGTGCATAGTAAAGTTTGGTTACTTGGTCATATCCTGGTGTATCAAGGATAGATCCATCCGGGCGAATCACAGGTGTTTCCACGATGGCGGCCAACGGGGGAAAAGGGAGGAAAGGAGCCTGTGTTTGTCGAGCAAGCGCCTGTTCAGCAAGCTCCCTGGGCGGAGAGATCGGCACCTTCTCATATGCGCCTTCTTCTCCAGCAACTTTTCTTAGCCGGTAGTAGTTGGCAGTCTGGGTGAGCACCTCCTTGACTTCAGTGACGCCCATCTGGGCAATGATCGGACGTCGCATCTCGTCACGACTGACACGAACCATGCGCGAAGACTGCATGAACAAGGAGGGATTGCGCCGTTCCTGCCGCATAATTGCGTCAATCGCCTGGTCAGTGCGCTCACGTAGTTGCGAGTTGTTGATCAGGATCTCTGGCAGTGGCTTCGGCTCCTCTGGCTCCTCAGGGGTTGCGGTCCCCGTGACCGTCGTTCCCGATCCGTTCCCTCTTCCACCGCCTCGCTGACCACTTGAAGCAGACTGCGCACCTTCAAGAGGGGTCCAGGGTTCACGGGCTTCTGAGCCATAGGCACTTCCCAGGCTTGCTAGTGCTTCATCGATGGTATAGGGCTCCACGATGCCTTTGGTATTTGTCTTTGGGGTGTGCTCGACATACTGGCTCATGACCCCCTCCGCCTCGTTGGCAGTATAACCGTTGTCGCGCAGCTGGCACACGAGCCAGAAGCCAGTATCGTTGCGCCCATTCCCCTGCTCATGGATATGTTTGAGCGCACGCTCAAGAAGGGTCGAGGCTGCAATGCGCGTCGTCGATGCCGCGCTGGTCACTTCCTGCCCTCTGGCGGTGCTGGCTGAGACCGGAGGCTGAAGCAGGTTCAGAAAGGCCCTCAGTTCCTCGGGCAAACAGTCGAGAGGGTCAAGCTGAGGATCACGGAGCCAAAGGTAGGGTCCGCTCTCGCTCTCCCCGCAGAAGGCCGCATAGCCTCCATCTGCTCGGATATCCAACCCCGGCCAGCGCGCACCAAGTTCACGCTTGCTCTTACTGTTGAGAGTGGGAACAGGCCAACCGGGATGCTCAAGGTAGACATGCGCGCCGCCTGAGCCTGTTTGAACGTGTGGGCTGAGTCCCAGCCTATCGCGTGTTTCCTGCCCTGCTTCCCCATCGAAGTCGAGCACAACCAGACGGTTGATTTTGCCAGTGATGACCGCCCACAATTGCGGTGCGTATCGCCGCTCCCAATACTGGATCTCTTTGAGCGAGGCGCACCGCGTTTGATGTATTTTCCACCCCAGCCGCTTGGGCGTTCCATCAGGATAATAGGTTCCTAAGGGAAAGGGGCGCTTGCCAGCATCGAGCGGAAAGACGGACCACCCACGCTGCTCTAATGCATCACGAGCAATCTGGGATGGGACCATCTCAGCCCAGGCCGGGGCTGAGGGACGCGATGAAGTGAGAAGCATTCGAGACCTTCCTTTCAGACTCGATGAGCGATTGAAGGAGCAAAAGAAGGAGAGCAGGCCATGCGGGACTACTCATATGGGGAATTTGCCTCATGATGTCTTTTGCCTGGATCTGGGGGCCTGTCTGGCGACGCGCTGTTTGGCTTTTGCTTGCTCACGTCTCGCCTTTTCTTGTCCGATCAGATCCGAGGCCTCGCCGCTGGTAATCTCTGGCTGAAAGTCGAGACCATAGTAGCGCAGCGTGGAGAGTTGTTTGAGAGATGCTGGGTACGAGCGCCAAGGCGCATGGCTATCGACCAGCACCCGCTTTTTCTCGTCGGTCTGCAAAAGCCGCGCTTTCATCTCGGCATGGGTCTGGGCCCATTCCAGCGGGGATTCTTTGAGCCAGAGCTGTGGCTTGAAGGTTGGTGCGAGTTTTGCCCAAACCGCATAGTACCCCTCCCTCAACGCGGAAGGGACGAGCGCGATCCGGTGCCTGTGCTCGCCGACTTCGAGGACATACGCCCCACTTGAGAGGCGCTTCCAGTCCATGGGTGCCAGGATATTGACGAGGAGATCGCTCGTGCGCGCCAGCACTTTGGTGGTTCGTTCATTGCCCTCCTTCCCTGGCTCCGATGGAGCTGGAGCCTCAGCCGCTTCGGTGTGAAGGCGATGGCGTGCCTCAGTGATACTCTCCCCATTGCGCATGTCTACACCCAGCGCCTGCTGAAGCAGTTGCGGTTGTAGTCGATGCTTGAGGCAGTTGTCGGTGACATCGAGGATCACACAGTCGCGCTTGCCTGGAGCCAGTCGCGTCCCTCTGCCTATCGCTTGAGTATAGAGCGCACGGGACTTAGTTGGACGGGCCATGATAATACAAGAGGTTGCGGGATGGTCATACCCTTCAGTGAGCACGCTGACATTGCAGAGCACCTCAAGCTCTCCTCGTGCATACGCCTGGAGGATATGCTTGCGCTCTTCTTGAGGCGTGTCGCCGCTGACCACAGCGGCCCGAAATCCCGCCTTCTGGAAGGCTTCGGCCAGGTGGTGGGCGTGCTCGACGGTAACCGCAAAGCAGATGGCCTGCCGATCCTTAGCATGCGCCTGGTAGGCACGCATGATGCGTAGGTTACGCTCGGGGGTATCGACAGCCTCCTCCAGCTCTCTGGTTTTAAAGTCGCCTCCTTGTGTGTGTACACCATCCAGGGATGTTGTGGTTCGGACTGCAATGGCGCGCAGGTCGCAGAGGTAGCCTTGCTCGACCATCTCAAGGATGGTGGTGGAAAACACCGGCTCCCCAAAGATGGACTCAATGCGCTGCTTATCGAGCCGGTCAGGGGTTGCGGTCACTGCGAGCACGAACGCGTTGGAGAGGGCTGCAAGCACCGCCTTGTAGCCATCAGAGGTCGCGTGGTGGCCCTCATCGATCACAACCAGCTGGTACCTAAACTGGGAGAGGTTCTTGAGGTGCTCAGGCCTGCTGATCGTTTGGATCGAAGCCACTGTGGTGGATGCGCCCCACTCATGTCGTCCAGTTCCCACCTGCCCAACGACTGCAGTCGGGTCAGCGAGGCGAAACTTATCCGCCGCCTGTTGGAGCAGCTCCTGACGGTGAGCGATCACCAGGGTCGTGAGACCGAGCCGTCGCGCTACTTCGGTAAAGACGACGGTTTTGCCGCACCCGGTGGGAAGCACCACCAGTGCTTTTCCACCTTCGGGCTGTTCCTGGTACGTATTCAGGACGCGTTGTACACATTCCTCCTGGTAGGGCCGAAGCGTGAGCGCCAGTGGTGGTGACGGTGCTGAAAGCATAGGCAAGGGGTCCTTCCTAGAAAAAGCCCTCCTGCACCTATCAGGAGGGCTCATTACGCTTCTCAACGTCTACTTTTGTTCTCTCGCTTTTATTGCGTTTACTTACTTGATTTGTCGCCCCTTTACGAGTTAAATATCTGTGATGGCTACATTGCTCTAGATGTAAGAGAAGAGGAAAAGTACGGTGAAGCAAAAATTGGCACATTGGTGGGGAAAGCGAAAAATGAGCATCGCTACGATTTTGGGAATCACAGTGTGCGTGGGGTTAGTTGCACTTTCACAATATCAAACGCCCAAGTCTCTTTGGGAATGGATGCAACTCCTTGTCGTACCTCTTGTCCTGGCAGTGGGTGGTTTCTTGCTCAATCACACGACAAGCAAAACTGAACAAGAAAACACCGAAAAACGATACGTAAATGACCAGGAAATAGCCAAAGAACGATATTTGAACGACCAGGCGATCGCGAAGGATAAACAACTGGAAGATTTACTCCAAACTTATTTAGATCGAATGTCCGATCTTTTATTAGAAAAGAATTTGCGCCAATCGGCAGCCGATGCTGAAGTCAGGAATGTTGCCAGGGTAAGAACACTGACTGCATTGAAGCAACTAGATACACCTCGAATAAATTATCTGCTTGCATTCTTACGAGAAGCCAAGCTCGTGACCAGTGAGCGAGGCGCCAGTATTGTCTCTTTACATCAAGCAGATATGAATCGTATGGATTTGAAAGGATTTGATGCCCATAATCTAGATCTGAGCGAAGCGGATCTCAGTGAAGCGAACCTGAGCGGCGCCAATCTTGAGCAAGCCGATTTGAGCGGGGCTCGCCTCAATGAAGCGAACCTGAACATGGCCAGACTCAGTAGATCGAGTATCAGAGGATCTCACCTCTTTAAAGCTCGCCTCAACAGGGCAATACTTGTCGGAGCCGATCTCAGCATGACTGACCTTATAGGAGCAGATCTCTGCCGAGCGGATCTCAGCGGGGCAAGATTGCACAAAACCCACTTCGATGGAGCAGACCTCAGTAACGCTGATTTGAGATCTGCCAAGCTTGAAGGAGCCTCTTTCTGCCGAGCGAATCTCAGAGACTCTTACCTGAACAAAACCGACCTGAGCGATGCAGATCTTAGCTTCGCAGATCTCAGCAATGCGGATCTGAGCGGAGCGTGTCTCAATGGAGCGAATCTCAGTGGAGCCAATCTGAGCGGGGCGGATCTCAGCAATGCAGACCTCAGCAATGCAGACCTGAGTGGTGCCAACCTACGTGGGGCGGATCTCAATGGTGCTATTCTCAACGGAGTAGTGCTTCTCGATACAAACATCCAGCAGGCATTGCGTGTCTCTAAGGATCAGCTCAGTAAGGTAAGGGTGAATCATGGCCAGCCATCGCAGTAATGCCCTGGAGGGCTAGCATATTCATTTGGAAGCTTGTCCGGTTCAGTATAGTAGCCCCGACCAGCTCCTTCCGCGATGGCTAAGCGGCTAAAGGACAACTGCAAGATCTGAAGAAACCGAAGACTGGCTCACCAGAAAAATGGGTGTGACAAAGAATATCCGAGCAATGAATGGAAAACATGAGGAGGATTGCTGTATGTTTGATAGTCTTTCGCATCTGAACCAGAGATTTTCGCCGTTCTGTGTGACCTTCGCTTGAGGGATAGATGGGCCCGAGATGCTCACCCGCTTCGGAGGAGACCCGTCCCATGCCTGGCCGATCCCCTGTGGAGATCTTGATACGTTCCAAGATCTTGAAGCCTATGAGGATCTCGATATCTGGCAAGATCTCCACGGACCTATTCTTCAGGTAGGACAGTGCGGAAACTGGGTTTTTGCCATTGAATTGATGCATGAGGATCAAAGCATTCGTCCGGAAGTGCTTTGCGCCCTTGCAGCCGGAACCGTAGCAGTCTCGGTGTACCGTGACGTTAATGCTCTCACACTCTTGAGTTATGCGGAGAATGGAGTGCTCTTGGAACAGTTTGAAGCATCAGATCCGATTCCAGATCGTCTCCAGACAGTGCTTCGCCAGGCAAGAATCGATCCGAATAGCGAGAATCGGAATGCCATCCAACTCATGTCTGCCCTCCTTGAGGCTCTGGGGATTCGCCTGGATGAGGAAGACCTAGCAAAACCGTTGCTCACCGGGATGATGACCCCATTGCCATAAACCTGAGAGGGCTGTCTATCTAAGGATATTGTTCTCTGGGCGTTCGAGAATCTAGACCTTTTTCACAGCCCATTCCTGCAGCCAGGAATTGAAGGGCTTCACTGTCTTCTCCAGTTCATAGTATCCCGGGCGTTCTGAGGCATACCAGTAACACAAAAAACCACGCTGATCACAGCAGATCTCCACGCAATCGCCCCAATCACAGAGGGGGATAATCTGGCGCGGCCAGACCTCAGCAGGGAGAAGAAGAACTTTGGAGCCAAATGCTTTCTGTTGCCACTGGTCAGGCGAATAAGCCTCAAGGTCTACCAGGGATGCAGAATCACTATGATTTTTCACCATGGACTCCTCGTTGTAGAACATCCCCCCATTCGGAAGCGCGGTATAGCGCGTTCCGTACCCTCCAATCGTTCCTCTCAGTCCCGCAGCAGGTCCGAAGCCGCCGTTGGCGAGGGAGAGATAAAGGTCGGTCAACTCTTTTGGCAAAGGGAAGCCAAGGAGGTCTTCTGTGACCCGAATTTGTTCGGACGTCGCTGGAAGACACCAAAAAACCGCTAACGTTGTGTTTCTCGGGCGCAAACCCGTTGGTCCATATCCCGTCACTTGAGCCTTTAACCGAATTTGCTCGATAAGTTGTTCGGTCGTAGGTGTGATATTCATCTGTTGTTGCTCCACAAAATCCTGCAAAGGGAGGGCCAGCCAGTCTGAGACCAGCAATGCAATCGCAATATCCGAGATTTCGGCCCGCTCAATCCGTTGCAAGGTTGCAGCGCTGACGCCAATCTCAGAAGCGGCATCGCGCAAACTCTGCTTCCCGCGCTTCGTTTGGACCATGGCGGCCATTCTCTGCGCATCAAAAACGCTTTTCACAACCCATTCTCCTATGGCACTTGTTTCTTTAGAGGTACATGTACCATAAGAGAAACAATCTTGTCAAGTCTTTCAAGGATACACCGGGATGACATCCTGAGCCCTCACGTTTATTGGTTTCGTCGTGTTGGGCTTGGGATCGCCAGGTGTATAGGGGCCGTAGGGGTAGTCAGCAGGAGCAAACCCGCTAGGAGAACCGGCCTGAATCTCCCAAACAGAAAGATCAACTGAAACGTTCTCTCTACCTGGCTTCTGCTTGATGAGTTGTTGCAACGTTGTCTGCCAGGCAGGAAACCCCTCATCGCAGGTATCACAGACTCGTACCTGCGAAAACACCACAATATGAATGACGTGAAGGTTTTTGAGTTTGGAGTAAACCTGGTCGGGAAACAGGTTGAATTGTACGTATCTCAGTGATTTCTGCTCACAGTGATTCTTATTGTTCTCCCTGCCGTACCCCTCATAGATCAACCCGGGAAGCGTTGCCAGGTTACCCTGTGCATCTTCAAGGACAACGGTGAAATCGCAATAGTTGGCATTACTGCGATTGACTCTCCGATAGGCCTCGGCTTCCTGAGCCAATGCATAGGCTTTTGCCCCGGCATCAAATCCGCCTCCTGGCACACCTTTAAGCCCGCCACTGCCAATGAGAGCGCCGCTATACAACAGGGCCGCCACGACAAGGCCTACAATGAGTACAATGATCCAACAGCCACCAGAACGGTGATGTTGCGCACCGCCGGTACGGAGCTTTTCGCCCTCGTCTTGATCCTGGTCCAGCTCTTCGAATTCCTGGTCTGGAGAAGACATGTTTTTCCCCCTCTTTGTGAGGTGTTAAAACTGTAGTTGCTGATTTGTAGGCATAAAAAAGCCCTTGAACGAAGGTGATCAAGGACAGGTGAAGTTTACGCGTAGATCCAGGGAACTCAATCGCCAGCATCATCGACAGGGGGCGGTACTGTTGTCGTAGTGGTGCCTGTATACTCACGGGATGCGCAACAAGATGTGCATTCGTCTGAATCCGCCTCGCAGGCTCGTTCAACGCTCACACTTTTTAAAACAGCGCAACCACACATTTGACAAGAGCAATCTGTCTACGTTAAGATCGAGACGAGTACTTCATTCAAGAGAGCAGAGGACAATACCATGCAACCCATTCCATGCGTGATCCTCCAGCCTCTCCGAGATCTCGCTCCCGCAAACCTAGACTCAGAATACTGAAAAGAAACAGAGGGAAAATTTATCTCATGCAGAATGAGCTTCTTTTGTTGAGCAGTTCAGCCGTTTTTGGCATGAAACCGTTGGAATACGCGCTGGATGTGGTGAAAGAATTTCTGAATGGCGAAAGCAATCTTCTCTTTGTCCCCTATGCCCTTGCCAATTACGATAGCTACACCATGAGGGTGCAGAACATGCTGGCCCCACTCGGCGTCGCTGTCGAAGGAATACACACGGCGGTCAACCCTCGTCAGGTCGTAGAGACGGCCCGCGTGCTCTTCGTTGGAGGCGGCAACAGTTTCCGCCTTCTCAAAGCGTTGCAAGAACACGACCTCCTTGCCATTGTGCGCGAACGTGTCGAGGCTGGCGAGTTGCGCTACATGGGATCGAGTGCAGGCACAAATATGGCCTGCCCCAGCCTGCGGACGACCAACGATATGCCCATCGTCCAGCCATCCTCCTTTGGCGCATTCGGCTTAATCCCATTCCAGATCAACCCACACTATCTCGATCCCGATCCCCATTCCCATCATCAGGGAGAGACGCGTGCTGATCGCATTGAGCAGTTTCTGGAAGAGAATGATGTCCCCGTGCTGGGGATGCGTGAAGGTTGCTGGCTACGTCGGAGTGCTTCCGCGCTCATTCTGGGTGGCATCACTGGGGCACGTCTCTTTACCCGGAACGCAGAACCACAGGAGATCACCCCAGGGACAGATCTTTCCTGGCTGTTAGAGACGCGAGCTCGCTTTGATTGGCGTGGGTAGTCAACTGCGTCCCGTGAATCACATCGTTGCATTGCTGAAGCTGCATGTCACCTCTCATTTATGGGTGCAATGTAATAGCGTGAAGCGTATGCTCGGGAGCCTCTACAGACTCAGCACACCTGCACCGTGTTGCATAGGCATGCTCAGCCGCTTTGGCTAGCGCTTCTTCTTCCGTTTGCCCTTCTGCGGTATACAAAGAGTGATAGCCACAGAAACGGCACCAATAGCCTCCTACAAGCGCTTTCGCAGTGGAATAGGGGCTGATAAGCGGCTCTTTGCCGGTAATAGCAACAATCTCGTCATGATAATGCACACATCGATCAGGATGAGATTCTCTGTGAGCTGCCATACGTTCCCAGCGCTGGCAGTCTCGCGCTTGTTCCTGCTCCCAATGGACCTGACAGGCCTGCACGGCATCTTGCGGTCGAGAGAAATGCATGTATTCGCACTCATCGTCGAGGATTCCATATGCAATAGGCGTACCTAGTGGGTGAGAGACAGTGGCTTCGAGGGGATACCACTCATCGCCAAAGTGAACAATTGCGTACCCAGGAGGAAGGGTTTGAGGCCTCATCAATAGACTCTCTTTCCAGGGCATCCAATGCCCTTTGTAGCAAAGGTCGAAGAAAAAGAGGGGTACTACAAGGACGCGCTAAGAGAGGACCAGGAATGTTAGGAGACGGCCTCGCCATCTGTCAGGCACCGACTCAGATGCTTATGAAGGTTTGCAAGCGCACGCTGCTTGTGCTGTTGGACGTTTTGCCTACTCCAGGTAAAGCGGCGACTAATGGTTGCGAGCGACTCAGGAGGACCGTCAACACCATAGAAATGATGGAGAATGACAGTTTGCTGTGCTGGCGTCAGTTTCGCGATAGCTGCCTGAAGCTGCTGAATAAGGCTTTGAGACCTATGAGGAAGGGGGGCTTCTTGCTGGAAAGGGGCTGCGATCACATCAGCTAGACATGTCGCGCGATCACTTTCACGTGAGAGAGGTGCATCCAGACTCAGCATTCGTAATCCATGTGTGCGTGTATGAGAAGAGGCACTTTTGATCATGGCCAGGCGTGCAGCCCCCATCAAGTACGCATATGGATTGGGCTTGCAGAGTGCTTCTGTATAGACTTCGAGCAAGACGAGATTCGCCTCCTGGACGAGATCCAGCCCGTCGATTACAGCCTCTGTCAGGCACATCTGGCGTGCAAATCGGTATGCCATGGCGCGCAATTGCGGTTGCAGAGACAGGATCACCATATCGCGCATGGACACATCAATTTCGGCAGGAGGCGTCCCATCAACATCAATGGCGGTACCCTGGGTACTCTCGCGATGCTCGGTCGTGCGGACCGGCTCTCTTAAGAGCATGGCAATATTTTGACGCATAACGTCTCCTCAGTCGGCTCGCGAGGAGCGACTACATGCATGATAGACAAAGTACAGGTGAGCAGAGAGAAGAGCGCTAGGCAGCCTGAAGGAGGTGTTCAGGCACTCCGATGAGCAGCCGCCAGGAGTGCCGCTGTTCGCGCTTGTTGAAGTATGGGATCGCATTTACCACGCGTTGCCTGGCATCGCGATGCCAGCGTTGTACCTGGGCGATCAGAGCACAGTTTGTCTTCACCGCGAGGTGATTGACCTGCTCCGTGGAGCGATAAAGCCTATCCATGAGGGTATCGATGGCCGCGCAGAGGAAGGCCTGCTGCATATGAAATGCACCGATGGAACGGGTCGAGACTTCGCGCAGTTTCTGGAGAGTATGTGCCTCGGTAGGTGTTCCGGCCATGACGGCTTTAAAAGCCTCTTGTAAGCGTTCCTGTGTGACTTCCACAGGCAGATCCAGACGCTGAAGGGCGACGGCTGGCTCAGGAGTGAATGGCTTTTTCTGTTCCTCTGGCTCGATGCGAATAGTTGGCTGATTCGCGGCTGCGCGTGCCTCAAGCCGTGCGAGGATAGAGTCGGGATCTGCGCCGTCTAGCCGTTTGTCCCAGGGCGCTGCATAGCGTAGCTGTTCTTCTGCGATGAAGACCTTGATAGGGTGGGTATGAAGCAACTGGGGGGTAGCCGCAACTTCGGCTTGATAGAGATCGCCACAGGAGAGGCAACGAAGGACACGGAGGTGGCAGAGACCGTCATGCGAAGCCTCCTGGCGTAGAGTAAGTGGCGTGAGACCGTCTTCCTCCATCTGAAGAGGATCGTCAGAAAGGATCGTTGCTGGTGCAACACACGGGTTGAAGAGACCAATGCGTTGCGCGAAAGTTTGCGGTGTCGTTGTCATAGTTGGCTCCTTTTCATACTAAAGCCGACTCGTGATTGACACCAGGCCTGAGTTGCGATAAGGTAAGAGCAGGCCCGATGTTAGGGCATCTGGACTGGGAAGTTTTCCAGGCTTTAGCCAGTCCAGATGTGAGTTGGGTTCCGGAACGCCCGTAGGTGTTGTCAGCGCCTGCGGGCGTTTCCTGTTTCAAGAATAGTGCATTTTTGCGTTACTGAGCCTTCAAAGGCCCATCATTCACCCTTGAAATACCCATCAGAGCATTCAAGGTTCGTAAGAGATCTTAATACCATCATGATAGCATTATGTTCTCTGGCGAACATAATAATTATGTCTCCTGGCGAACCTATTTGTCAAGGGGGTATGGTATAATGTTGTCCAATGAACATAATTTCATGAGGGAGGCTTGCATGCTAAGAGACATTGATGCTGGCCGGGAGTGCATTACAACGCCTGATGCCTCGATGAGGTCTGGCTTGAGTACCACACATCTGGCTCGTCTACTGAGGAATGGGACGTTGGAGGGCAAAAAGCTTGGGAATGATTGGCTTGTCTATACTGACTCACTAGAAAAATATCTGGCAAAACCACGCAAGCCTGGCCCCAAGGGCCCTATAAAGAAAAAAGCTATCCGGAAAGATAATTCTTTATCTTCATCGGAAGACGCTGGAAGTAAGACGTTATAAGTAGTTATAAGAGTTCGTGGATGCTGTTCTAGAGTAGTGCGAAGTAGCTAATGGCCAATGAGAGTGTGCATGGAGGTACCTCGATGAAAAACACATTACTTCGCCTGGAGCGGATGCGTAAGAGCTGGACACAGCAGCAATTAGCGGATTTTGCGGAAGTATCGCTATCGACCATCGAACGAGCGGAACGAGGCGAACCAATCAGAGTTGATAGCATCCAGAGAATATGTTCTTGCCTTAACAAGTCTCCCGAAGAACTCGGATTATTAAAGACAGGTATACCTCTGGAAGATATCACAGGTTCATTAAACCCAGAGGATAATGATATGCACAGACGCAAGGCTTTACAACTACTGGGTATAACAGGCTCCTCACTTATAATAAGTACTTCCTCTGCAACAATAGACTTGGACGAGTTGGAGACACTCTTTAGTCGAAAACTAGCACGTCTTCAGGAATGGGTTCTTGAGGGTTTGGAAGATGGAACACGACTACGTTGGCAACTCTACTATACGAGCGGGAATACACTTACTGAGGATGGATTACGCAATCAGATCATAAAGCTAGAGCAACTGGCCGATGAGGGTGGACCAGCACATGCTAAAATTTGCAGGGTGTTAGCGCAAAACTATCAGTTAGCAGGAAGCTTAGCTCGCGACAAATTCCACTACACAATGGCTCTGGATCAATTCCACAAAGCCCACATAGCTGCTGAAGAGTCGCAGTCATTCGACATGGTAGCTACAGCCGTCGCTCGACAAGGACTAGCGCTCCTCCGACAAGAGAATGTAGAAAAAGCTTTAGCCTTGTATCGTAATGCCTGCCAAATTGCTGTTAAAGCAGATCCTCTTACAAAAGCATATGTAACTTCAGGGCTGGCGGAGGCTCTTGCACGAAATGGGCTTCGGGATGAATGTTACCGAACCTTAGACCAAGCAGAACTTCTCTTCGAGCGCGCTCAGGGCGTTCCCCTGGAGGAAGACTTTTCATATGTGCGTCTATCCCTCCAGTCGCTGGAAGACTCGCGAGGCGAGTGCTATGTGCTTCTTGGGGAGCCATTAAAGGGCTTAGAATATCTCCAAACGGCCGCAGAAAGTCTTGATCAGAAGATCAGTCGCAACTATTGTAGATTGCTTATGCAACAGGCAGAAGCATTTCTCGTAGCAGAGCAGCCAGACCTGTGCGTACAGTATGCCCTCCAAGGATTACAAATTGCTCGTATGATTGAAAGCACCAGCAACATCAATTGGTCTCGTGAAGTCTACATGAAGCTACGAACCTCAAAATGGAAAAATGAGGGAGTGGTAAGCGAGCTAAAAGCTGCTATTGACGCTTAGTTGAAGGGGAATGTTATATGTTGAGATATGAGGGAGCCTCTGTTTATCTGGGGCATGCACAAATCTCAGCGAGCCGCATAGGTGTAGGAACTTGGGCTATCGGAGGAGGATGGGGGCCACAGCCTGATAATCAATCATTAAACGCTCTTGGTAAAGCTTTGGAACTTGGCAGCGCAGTAATTGATACTGCCCCACTCTATGGGAATGGCCATGCGGAACGATTAATAGCCCAGGCTTTCCGCTCCCAGGGGGAGAAAGTCACTACTTTAACAAAAATATATCCCCTTCAATACCACTGGGCGCCAGCTCCCGGTACTCCTATTCAGACCACTTTTCCTGCTAAACACATCTTTGAACAAGCAGAGGCAAGTCTACGACGCTTAGAAACAGATTGCCTTGATTGTCTTCTGTTTCAAACGTGGTGTCCCTCCTGGGCCAAGGAAACAGAGTGGTATGAAACTATGGTAAAATTGCGAGAACAAGGTAAAATTCGCTCCTTCGGCATTTCGGTAAGCGATCATCGTGCTTACGAAGCTAATGAGATCATCAAATCCGGATTAGTGGACATAATTGAAACGCCATACAATATCCTCGATCAGCGTGCAGCCCACCATCTTTTCCCACTCGCAGTGAAGCACAATGTAAGCATCATTGCTCGTAGTCCTTTAGCTTCTGGGGCTTTGACTGGCAAATGGTACGACGAAATGAAATTCCACCGCACCGATTGGCGCAGGCGAGTTTTCAGGGAAAAGGTGCTGCAACGGACACTTCGACGTATCTCGGCAATAAAGGATCTAGTAGAGCCTGGAACAAACCTTGCCCAAGTTGCTATACGCTTTTGTTTAAGCCATCCAGCTGTGACTTCTGTCATTCCTGGAGTGCGTTCTGAGGCTCAGGTGACATGTAATCTTGCGGCTCTCGAACAAGGGCCACTACAACAAACGTTACTTCATCAGATTGAGAGATTGTGGCAGGAAGATTTCCAATATGAGGTGCGAACAAGTGTGGGAGAAGAAGGAGAGGGGTAGGTTATGCATGAAAGATGCTAGCCTTGAATAATTGCGCGGACCAGAAGTGCTGACCTATCGAGCACGAGGTTCGCGCAACCGATGGCCTTTGCCAGAACATGGCTTGAGAAGTGGTATGAGTGTTTTTTTTCGGCATACGGATGTGAAAAAAGGTCGCGATTTGGAGAGAAAAAGCGTATGATAGAAGAGGTTCGCGCAGCATGAAGAAGGAACGGTCTGTCCAGGTTGGGTGACTGGGCAGCGATAGCAGCGTCCCTTGCGGGTCGCTGAGGATTGAAACAAGCTGGTGGCCATTTTATCCATGCTGGTGCTGGCATAGCAGCGTCCCTTGCGGGACGCTGAGGATTGAAACACCTCACGGCCTGAAACCATGTACCAAGCCACCAGATAGCAGCGTCCCTTGCGGGTCGCTAAGGATTGAAACAAGGGTGCAAACTTTGCCGGAGTACCGCAATCTAAAGTAGCAATGGCCCCGAATGGGTTGCTGAGGATTGAAATATCAACGCAGAGCCTTATGACCTTGCGCGAGCACGGTAGCAGCGTCCCTTGCGGGTCGCTGAGGCTTGAAACACAGAAGAACAGCTACGCTATGCAGCTCCCTGGGTTGTAGCAGCGGCTCGAAAGGGTCGCTGAGGCTTGAAACAACTACACACACTACAGTGGCACTTCTTTTGGAGAAGGATGGGCTGAGCGAGCCTCGGAAGCTCAGCAGTTCGGAGGAAGTGAAGTCCAACCAAGCGATCAGCTATGCCAGGTGAGCTTGCAGAGCCTTAGCTGCCTGTTCTAAGACCGCAATGGTCAACTCGTGGTTGGGTGCCAGACGCTGGATGTAGTTGTGGTTGCGGATATGCCGATGCGCCCGCCAGGCCCCTTTAGGGACGCGCCACTCGTGATGAGCCGTGAAGTGGCCCGATTTTCCCACAAACCGAAACGAGTCCTGCTTTGTTACCCAGGCAAACCACTCCCCTGTATCAGGCTCAAAGGGGAGCACGCCATGCTTCGGACAGATCACTACATAATACCCCTCTTCGCCATACTCGACGCGCGGGATGACATGAACCGGCTTGCGAGGCGTTTTGGCAGGAGGATGAGAGCGGGGAGCCTGTGGTGCAGGCTTGGATGGACGACTGGTTGCCCTGGCTGGCCTTGTTGGAACAGTTGGGGTGGTTGAGGCTTGCTCGTGCTGCTGGAGCAGGAGGGTGAGATCAGCCACCTGCTGTTGCAAGGCGGTGATCTGGGTCTGTAAACAGGAAAGCTGCTCAGGCAGCTCAAGGAGCGCAGCAGGCAACGGAGGGACCTCGCTCTTCACAGGGGCCAGTGGAACCTCGGGAAGATTAACCAGGCTGCGCTGATGCAAGCGAGCCAGCATCTGGAGGTGTTCCGATCTCACCCCTTTTTTACGGCCATCGCAGGGATGGCTTTGGAGGGGAAGCTGCGCATCAGCCAGCCAGCGGTGCAGCGTTTTGACATCAATGCCGAGGTGATGAGCCGCCTCGGCCACAGACACAAAGATCATGGGATTACTCCTTTCGGATAGAGTGCCTCACAAGAACGACAAACGAACCTTTTGACGTGTTGGGAAAAGTCCTGGGAGTTTCGCCGACAAAAGGCAAGGGATGATGACGAGGAAAATTCCCCGGAAAAGTCCTGGGAGTTTTCAAAGGCAGGTGTGCTGACAAAAGGTAAGGGATAGGTACGAGGAGCATTCCCCAGAAAACTCCTGACAAGAGCAGCAGCCAGCTTAGGCTGAACGGGCTTTTTGGCGACGGCGACGATGATAGTAGCCCGCCCAATACTGATGGGTGCGCCGAAAGAGGGACCAGGCAGAGATGAGAGGTGCCGAAGTGGGAGCAGGAAAGAACAGGCGAGCCAAGAGATGGTGCACTTCGGAGGGGGTCAGCGGGAGCAGCGGTAAACTGGGTGGAGGTTCCTCCTGGGAACCTGGGGGAGCAAGTTGCTTGAGACAGATGTTGACCAGGAAGGCGTAGGCCAGTATCACCAGGGTGATGTGGCGATACCAGCCGAGATAGCTGCGTACCTCATACTGGTCAAGTCCCAGCGCTTTGCACGCTTGCAGGTCCTCTTCGATGTGCCAACGGCAGCCAATGGCCTGCACCATGGTGGGCAAGGAGGTGTTGGAGAGAGCCCAGACCAGGAAGTAGGCCACCTCGTTTGGGTTGTCCAGACAGCGGCGAAAAACGAGCCAATGGCGACCGTCGGGGGTGCCTGCCTGTACGATCGGCAAGCAAGCCCAATCAAAAAGGCGCTCCCCTTTGGTGCCCTGACTGGCAGAGAGGCGCAGCCAATCCCGAGCACGCAGCGCTTGCTTGGCAATACTCGCTACATCACTGAGCAGGCATCCGGTTGGGGTTTGTACACACATGACTTCAATGGAGGGAACGGCCATCGCGTAGGCGTAGCCTTGCTCTTCGAGGAAGAGCCGTAGGTCGGGACTGTGGCCGTACACGGTATCGGCTACCACCCAGCAGATGGACAAGCCTGCCGCCTGAGCACGCTGGACCATACGTTTAGCCAGTTCAGGTTTGGTGGCAAAGGGAACCTGATCGGGGATATGAGCGGCTCGCCTGCGAAGCAGATCAGCGCACCACTCTTCGGGCAGATACAACTCGCGGTCGATGAGGGCATGGCCCCGGGCGGTGACGTACGAGAGAAAGACACCTACTTGACAATTTTCGACGCGCCCGGTACGTCCACAATACTGGGGGGCGACGCCAGCGGAGTGGTGCCCGCGTTTGGGAAAGCCGCTTTCGTCAATGACGAGCACCGGGAAGAGCGGGATGCCGGTTTGTGTCAAAGGGTGCAGAAGCAGGGTTTGGCAGACCAACGCACGCAGATCATCACGCACCCCATCCTCGTTCCAGACCGCCTGCGAGAGCAAGCGTTGCATGCCGTAGGGCCGTGCTTGTCGGGCGTGTTCAGCGATGTGCCAGCCATTTTTTCTGGGGATGTCACTCAGGACAGCTTGGAGGTAGAGTAAGGCGTGCAGGTGGACTTCGGGGCGCGCAAAGCGGGGAGAGAGACGCTGATGCAGGTGCAGTAAGCTCTGGAGCCAACTGCCCATCTCACCCAGGTTTGGCCCGGCTTGCTCTAATATGGTACACTGACGTTGCTTCATGCCTTTCTCCTGATCTATGAGACAGCTCGAATAATAACTGTAAATACTTCTAGCATGTCACATCGACACGCGAATGGCATGAATTTTTTGCTAATCGACGTGAGTTCTGGATAAATCGACCATTACCAATATTGTTTCTCCAGCATTCAGATGCTCTCATCAAGAGACTCCTTTGTCAGCTTCAAAGCTCAACTAGAAAAGGTCCTAAGACAGATGAAGATTTTACAGACCCTTACCAGGCTTTATATTCGCAGGGAACACCTTGCCACCAGCGTGAAGTTGTATGAAACACAGTTTCAGGTGAAAAGCAGCATGCGTGTCACTTTTCCTGAAGTTGGTTTGGAGGCAGTACAGGTGGGACCGTTGCTCCTCTTCGCTGGCCCAGAACAAGCGCTGGCTGCCATCAAAGGCACGCACGTGAACGTCCTGGTTGATTCAGTTAAAGAGTGGTACGATTTCCTGAGCCAGCAACAGGGAATCGTCTTTCTCGAAGAGCCTCATTATGCGGCAACCGGTTGGGAAATGCGTGTGCAAAATCCCGATGGGGTCGTGTTCAAATATGTCGAGCCCAGTTCTGGAGACGGCTCTTTTTATCAGGTTGTGTAAGTAACATGAGTTCTGGATACGTGCGCTCCATCGATGCACGTATCCAGAACTCATGTTACTCAGGGGAAATTCCGGGGAATTTGGTTCTCTTCTCAAGATGGGATGTCTCGCCGGGGAAACAAAGGGGAAGAAATGAGGAAAATTCCGGGGAATTTGGTTCTTTTCTCAAGTGCCACTGTAGTGGGTGCACACCGCGCACATCAAAGTCTGAATAGTTGCAGCGGCGCGTTGGCGTCGCTGAGGATTGAAACTCTTCAAGGTATTGCTGGAAGAGATGGAATGTTCAGGTTGCAGCGGCGCGTTGGCGTCGCTGAGGATTGAAACAGCGAACGGTATTTATCGCCTGATAGGCTTTTTACACGCTGCAATAATTGCCCAGTTTGAATCTTCCCAAATATAACTGCATGATGTTATATTTATGGATACAATCTATCTGTACTAAATACACTTAATGCTCCATTCCACAATAATTTCATTAAGATTAGATCGACTCAATCCTAGTGATGGTGAAGGACTTAATGTACAGCTTGAGAGCTCAAAATGCGGGAAACAGCCGAAAACGCTATCAATGAAAATATTTATATCATAATCATTAAAGGAGAGTTTACGAATGCGACGACTCAATGTGCGCCCAGCCCAGATTGACGAGTGTATTCAAAAGTCTATGTTTGCGTTTAGCTTTAAGCCACAGAATCCGGAATTGCAGCCAGGCGAGCTTCTTCTGCTTCAACTGGTAAAAACAGAAGCAGTCCGGTTAGGGAAATTGCACAGTCGCATCGATTTCGCGCTCGTATTTGACCACATCGAGCCAGACCATGATGGGGCGATTAGCCGCCTACATTGGCCGAAAGAGAACCGAGTATGGCCATGGATTGTTTATGGCTCAGCGACGGTCCCGACCATCCCTTTCAGTCTGGAAGATCTAGGCCTATCTGTGGATTATGACGGGCAAACTAACCCGCGGTACATCGAGCCGCGTGATGAGCAACTTATTAGACCTTACATTCAGTGGACGCTCGCCGAAGTTCCAGAGCCAGCTTTGCAACTTGTATCTGCTTCTGAGGTCGTGCAAACATTCGGTCAAAAGCGTACACTTGCGGCCATCTATAACCACGATCGCATTGCTGTCTTGCACAAAGTCCCAAAGAGAATGGTGACAATTGAGCAATTTACACGCAATCAGTTCCTTGCAGACAACCTCAAATCATATTATGGGAACCGCTGCCAGGTATGCGGCAAAGATTTTTTACCAGACTATGGTGTTGCTTTTTCTGAGGCGCATCATATCCAGTATCTGGCTCAAGGTGGTCTGGATGTCAGTGGTAACATTGCGGTACTCTGTCCAAACCATCATCGAATTATTCATTCCACAAACGCTCAATTCAATCGCAAAACTCTTACATATGAGTATCCAAATGGATTGCGAGAACAACTGCTTCACCCTGATCACTTCGTAAACGCACCACCATTCCTAGCCCTTGGATGAAATCATATTTTATATTTCACCGACTAAAGGAGGGTTGAGTCAAGGGTAAGTTGGACCGCTAGAAAAGCTACTCGATCTCTTCGTCAAGACGTCCCATACTTCTGGAGGCGCAACTCTTAGGGCTGGAGTCCCACGCAAGCAACTCATGCTGGCCGCGATGTTAATAAAGGAATTTGCGTATATGCATCACATGGGAAAGATGGCTTTATCAGATTGTCCCGTTTCTTATTCTCGCTTACAATGGCACCTAATACGCTTAGATTTAGAGCACTTTGTTTCCAGGTAGGTCGTGGTGCCTGTAAAAACATAGAAAGAAAAACAAGCAGCTATGAAAACCGTTACAGCAGCTATCCTCATATTGAATGACAAAATCCTTATCGCGAGAAGAAAAAAAGGGGATATTCTGGAGGATAAATGGGAATTTCCTGGGGGAAAAATTGAACCTGGCGAATCACCGGAACAATGTCTCAAGCGCGAAATGATGGAAGAATTCGGTGTTGAGATCGAAGTAAAAGATTTTTTCTGCTCGAGCATTTTCCGCTATCAGCATATCGAGATTGAGCTTTTAGCCTACCGTGCCGTGTATGTACAAGGTGAATTCCAACTTAATGCTCATGCAGAGATACAGTGGGTTACGAATAAAGAGCTCATGAAGTTCAATTTTTCTGAAGCAGATATACCTATTGCGCAAAAACTATACGAATACAATCTCCGTTAACTTTGCCTAGTTCTGTTTTCTGGCAGATATCTTCTAATTGTTCTTGATAGGAGAGAGGACGCGCTTATGTCATATGTAGATGGATCTACATGCGGTTGGCACAGCACTATCAATGCCTTTCTACAAACCTCTGAACATGACTGGCTACGCAGTCTTCAACACCACCATCTCGCTTGTATGAACGAGCAAGCCAATGCATCACAAGTGAGAGCATGGCAGAATTGCTTCAAAGTTCTTCAAACGCAGCTGGCCGCTCTCGTAAACCTTCGTAGGGATACGGCTGACTGGAATATTGTTTTTGAATATGAGTTGCCACGAGAACGTGGCCGGCGCATTGATGTTGTCATTCTAGCCCGTACCACAATTCTTGTTCTCGAATTCAAAGATTTTAGTACAATTCAACGAGCTCACATTGATCAATCTTCTGCTTATGCACGAGATTTGCAGCATTACCATGCGTATTCACACAATTATCGCGTCTATCCCCTCCTCGTTTTAACCCGCTCAAACACACATACTGTTAAAGATGATGATGTTTATGTCACCTCACCAACTAACCTGGTAGACTTACTCCAATCTTTGGTAACAACTGAAAACAAGCCCTCAATCGATCCTTATAAATGGTTGGCTGCAGATTATACTCCGCTCCCATCGTTGGTAAGTGCAGCTCGTACAATCTTCCGCCACGAGCCGCTGCCTCAGATCCGGCGAGCACAAAGTGCTGGTATCCCAGAGACCATAGCGAAGCTATTGCAGATTAGTCGGCAAGCACAAATGAACAACGAGCATCACTTAGCGCTTGTCACAGGCGTTCCAGGTGCTGGGAAAACGCTGGTTGGGTTGCAATTCGTCTACGAAAATCACTTTGGCGATAGCGAAAGTAAAAGAACAGCGGTATTTTTATCTGGGAATGGGCCGCTGGTCAAAGTACTTCAGCATGCTCTCAAAAGCAGCGTTTTCGTTCAGGATGTCCACGGCTTTCTAAAACGATATGGTGGCACGCAAAAATGGTTGCCAGAAGAGCATATCTGGGTATACGACGAAGCTCAGCGCGCATGGGACGCAAAGAGGGTTCAAGAAAAACGAGGACACAGAGCCTCAGAGCCTGAAGACTTTCTCCGCTTAGCTGAAAAAATGAATTCCTGGACACTCATGATAGGGTTAATTGGTGAAGGACAGGAAATCCATTTGGGAGAAGAAGCTGGTATTGAACAATGGAATTACGAGAACGGTACCAGGGCCAAGAAGAGAAGCGCTATGGGCTGCTAGCATCATCAAAAGCAAAGAATTTGAGTGCCTATGGCATACACAACGATTACAACTACACCAAGAACTTACGTGAAGGCCCTTGGTATAACGACTCTCCAAATTCTAACTTTTCTTGCTGTCAACTTCACGATGTAGCTACTGAGTTTGCTTGCCAAGGGCTTGAACTAGACTTTCCTATCATAGGATGGGGGAGTGATTTAGACCGTGTTTTGGAAATGGTAAGGGAGAAGCACTGTGATAGACTGGAAGGATGAGTACAAGTTATCCCAGCAGTCTTTCGGATGCGGAGTGGGCATGCCTGCAACGCCACCTGCCTCCTTTCCCCAAACGTGGCAGACCACCAATGCATTCGTTGCGAGCCATTTTTGACGCGATTTTCTATGTCCTGCGCACCGGTTGTCCGTGGCGCTATCTGCCAACGAACTTTCCGCCATGGCAAACGGTGTTCTATCATTTTCGCCGTTTGCGCCTCAAAGGCATTTGGTTTCGGCTGCTCACGGCCCTGCGAGAAGCCGAACGCGAGCGAGTGGGCAGGAACGCACAGCCCAGTGCTGCAATCATAGATGCTCAAAGTGTCAAGACCGTCGAGGAATCCGCCGGGATCTGTGGCTTCGATGGGCATAAGTGTGTGAAAGGACGCAAGCGCCATATTCTCGTGGATGCACTTGGCCTTCTCCTGGCCGTGTACGTCACTCCTGCCGATTTGCACGATGGGAAAGGTGCCCGATGTCTGCTCGTCGGACTCGCCCCACTCCTCCCACGCCTCAAAAAAATCTGGGCCGATGCGGCGTACCGTGGGCAGGAATTGGCTGTCTGGTGCCAAGCGGAGGGTGGCTGGGATCTCGAAGTAGTCGAGCGACAGCCAGGCACGCGTGGCTTCAGTGTTCTCCCCAGACGGTGGGTAGTGGAGCGATCACTGAGTTGGATCTCCCGTAATAGAAGAATGAGTAAGGATTACGAACGAAAAGTGCAGACCAGTGAAACGCTGATCCAGGTGGCGATGATTCGACTGCTGCTTGCTCGTCTGAGGCGAAGCAGCTGACCTGTTTCTAAAGACATACAGCGAAAGCCACTCCTTTCCTCAATCCTTCCCTGTAAATCCCAGGATGAAACTGGTGGCTTTCACAACAATTATCCTGGTAGGCAAGCTACTTATTGAGATCTTGCCCACTGGGATAATTGTTGTATTTTCGCCAGAATAACTCGATCATAAAGCAATTTGTTCTATTCACTTTTAGACCGGTACCCTTACCAGGGAACGTTGCCTGTTGTGTGAGGCAGACGATGCCATATCGGACAGGCATGGTGGCTCAGCGGTCAGAGCGTGTGAGGACCTCTTCCCGCAACCGTTGAACGTCGCGCATCGGGGGGGCACCGAAGAGGTTTTTGTACTCACGATTGAAGTGGGAGGCGTCCTGGTAGCCCACACGATAGGCTGCGCTGGCCGCGTCGAGGTCTTCACTCAGCATCAGACGTCGTGCTTCCTGGAGTCGCAACTGTTTCTGGAATTGCAGAGGGCTCAACGTTGTGACGGCTTTGAAGTGGTGGTGGAACGCTGAGACGCTCATACCCAGTTCGTGCGCGAGAGTCTCAATACGCAGTGGCTGGTCGAAGTTTTGATGGAGGAGCGCAACTGCTCTGCTAATATGGGTGGTATGGCCCTCCTGGATCGCCAGGTGCCGGAGCCTGCTCCCCTGTTCTCCCTTTAGAAGCCGATACATAATTTCCCGTGTGATCAGTGGCTGAAGAACTGGCGCTTCGTCAGGGGTATCCAGGAGCCTGACAAGCCGAACGATGGCATCCAGCAGATGGACATCCAATAGGTTGACATCAATGGCCCTCGTATGGGCAGTGCCGGGAGGCAAGGTGTAACTCGCCTCAAGCATCACTGCACTGACAAGGGCGGGGTCCAGTTTCAGGCGAAGACCGAGGTAGGGCCGCTCCTTTGAGGCTTCCAGAACCTGAGAGACATTGGGCATCTCGACGGTGATAAGCAGGTAATGCATGGGATTGTACTGGTAGCGGCTCTCACCAAAAAGCACTTCTTTGTTTCCCTGAGCAGTGACACACAAGGATGGCTCAAGGACACTGTGATGCGACTTGAAAGGGGCTGAGGAGCGGGACAGATGCAACCCCTGGAGCGGCTGGCTGGTCCCATCGAAACTCATGGCCTGCCCAATTCGCTCGCTCAGTTCTTCACGATTGGCTGCGAGCCTCTTCGTTTCGCGCTCTGCTGGCTTGTGGATCATGACACTCATCGAAACCTCTCCTCTGGTTTATCGCTGGCAGGTCTGGAAGACGTGCAGAATCAGACAATCATTGGCGAGAATCATTCTATCACCTGGTGCGAAGGTGCGTCTATAATGACTACCAGGGGAGCAGGAGGCGACACCGAACAGCTCTGGACAGTCTCCGAAGAGCGATGGAGAAGGACTGAGAGATATGGAATTGAAAGAGGCTCTTCCATTCTCAGCGTTCTACGCTGGCTATCCAACAATCCAAAGGAGAGAGATATGGAATACAAACGGCTAGGCAATTCAGGGTTGAAAGTTTCACGGATCATTTTGGGCTGTATGGGTTTTGGGGACTCATCACTTGACACGTATAACGCGAATAAGTGGGCGCTCGGGATCGACGAGGCTCGGCCCATTCTTAAGCAAGCTCTGGAAGCGGGGATTACGACGTTTGATACGGCTAATTCTTATTCGCTCGGTGCCAGTGAGGAGATTATTGGCAAAGTCCTCTTTGAACTGGCCAGACGCGACGACGTGATTCTTGCGACCAAGGTCTTTTTCCCGATGGGGCCGGGTCCCAAAGATACTGGACTCTCCCGGGCCGCTCTCTTTGCGCAAGTCGAGCAGAGTTTGAAGCGGCTCAAGACGGACTATATCGACCTGTATCAGATTCATCGCTACGACCCCGATACTCCGATAGAAGAAACGTTGGAAGCCTTGCACGATCTGGTGAAGAGCGGCAAAGTGCGCTATATCGGTGCCAGCAGCATGCCTGCCTGGCAGTTTGTTCAAGCACAGTATGTGGCTGATTTGCATGGCTGGACCCGCTTTGTCTCGATGCAAGACCATTACAACTTGCTCATGCGCGAAGAAGAACGGGAAATGTTGCCGTTCTGTCTCAACCAGGGGATTGGGGTGGTTCCGTGGAGTCCGTTAGCGCGAGGCCTATTAACTCACGAATGGAATGCGCAAACCAAACGTAGTGCAACCGACCAGTTTACGAAAGCCCTTTACTCCAAGACGGAGGAAGCCAACCAGCAGATCGTCGAGACCGTGAGAACTATTGCCCAAGAACGCCAGGTTCCCATGGCGCAAATCGCTCTGGCATGGCTGCTGCATAAGGAGGCGGTGACTGCGCCTATTGTTGGCGCGACCAAACCACAACATCTAACGGACGCTGTCGCGGCAGTCGATCTCAAACTGAGCGACGAAGAAATACGACGGCTCGAAGCACCTTATATCCTCTAGATTCCTGTGGGTCGCTACCTACGCTCGGGCGTCCGAACATGGCTGGCCAAATAGGAAGGTGTGTCACGCCCTTTGCCGTGCATCTCAAAGGAATACCGTGAGCCCCCGCTTGTCAACACACGAGTGGGGGGACTCATTTAAAACCCATACATACAGAGATTCACACGAAGATCGCTCTCAAGAGGCCCTCCCCATCAGGCGCGTCTCCTCAAGTCAACAAACAAACGGAAGTCGATACGGATCTGCTTTTCCCATCTCTCATCAGGTCGGCAAAAGGTTCACGATCTCACAGGCTCCTCGAGGAGGTTTTTCTTCTTCATATTCAGATAGCCCTTTTGCGCATTCCAAAACACGCTCTTATTGTGGAAAAATAGCAAGTGGGTGAGTCCTCCCCAAACTCGATCACAAGCGAGGGATCCACATCAACTTCGAATCAATAGTTATAGAGTTTTATTATCCCGAGGACGGGATGGTTTTATTGTTTTTGTGCCACAAGAACCTCTGATGGATACGACATATCAAGTACTTATATCAGCTGGGCTTAACCAGCTATAGCGTCGTTAATACCGTTTCGACATCGAGCATTTCTTGATTACGCTTCACTAAGAGATGTTCGCCATCTGATCCAACGCTATTTCAAGTTTTTACAATCATGAGCTACCTCATCATGCTCTGAACCATCAGACATATGGAAAAATCTTGGGCTCACCCGCCATCTTGATGATAAGACTGGAAAGTATGAGCAACCGGGCAAACAAACCCCGAAAAGCTGCGTTCAACGAAGCAGAGGTCAGCCACAGTGAGGTTCATGCGGTATGTTTTAATACGCTTTGCCGCTCAGATATTCCCCTCAACATCAAAATGGCGGGTGAGCCTTATTTACCAGCTGGCTCAGGCCTTAAAAACATGCGCTTAAGTGATATTTGTCGATGTGGAGCAAAAAGCATCGAGGTTGACCAGCACCAACCTCGATGCTTTTTGTTTTTTGCTGCTGGTGAGTTTAGGATTCGATGGCCAGGGGCTTTTCTTCACGCTAGTCTTCAAGCACCGCCTTGTGCTGCGCGTGTTTTGCCTGGTGTCCAAGCGCTTCCTCTTCGCTTCTTGTTCGGAAGTCGCATCCTGGGGCACTGCACTTCCACCAGCCTTTGTCGAGCAGATTAAATACCAACACAACCAACAGGATAACCAGGAGTATGGGCAAGGTCGATACTGCAAAGGCGTTCGGGTTGTTTAGTGGGTCCATTCCTCTTCTCTCTCCTTATCCCTGAAAAAACAAAAGCGAATTCGAGCATGCACATTTACAATTGTACTCGAGTTTACAAGAGACAAGCGGCATTATGTTGCGATCCGATTTTCGAGCTGTGACAAGGTGATATAGTGACACCAAATTTGACACCAACGACACAGAACACAAGAGAATTCCACGTAACACAAGAAGACACAAATGCGAGACTAGAAGATAGAATCCTACCTGTAATATACGAAAATGCTCCTGACTATGGTGTGGTTGGACGGTGAATTTCCGCCTCTTTTTGGCAAATAAGACAGAAGGTGTCATTTTGGCAGGCTATACTGCTTATTACGACCTTGGAACGGATTAGTCTGAAAGGAGTCGGTTTATGCGGTATGGTCTTTCGCTCCCAAATGGTGGCGTATGCGGGGATGCACGGGTGCTGGCAGAGTTGGGATGCTTGGCGGAAGAGGCAGGCTGGGATGGAGTGTTCGTCGAGGATTATATTGTGCATCAGAGCGATGGAGCGGTGCCAACTTGTGATCCCTGGATCGCGATGGCAGCGATGGCCATCGGCACGAAACATATACGCCTGGGAACGTCAGTGACGCCATTAAGCAGGAGGCGGCCATGGAAGGTGGCACGCGAGGCGCTGGCACTGGATCAACTGTCAAATGGACGCTTTATTCTAGGGGTAGGTTCAGGCGACGCGGGGGAGGCCGGTTTTACTCGGGTCAATGAAGTGAGCAATGCAAAAGAGCGCGCGAAGATGCTGGACGAGGCGCTGGATGTCATCGTAGGGTTGTGGAGCGGCAAACCATTCAGCTATGAGGGGCAATATTACCAGGTGCGGGAGATGACCTTCCTGCCAACTTCGGTGCAGAAACCACGCATCCCCATCCTGGTCGGAGGAGGCTGGCCACTAAAGGGGCCATCGCTCCGGGCGGCACGCTATGAGGGATGCTGCCTCTACAAACAACATGAGCCGGGAGATGACAGCGATTGGGCGCCCGATGAGGTGCGTACACTCAAGGAGTTTATCGAGAGCCATCGCAGCGAAGAGCAGAGAGGCAAGCCCTATGAAATCAAGCTGGGAGGACGCAGTCGTTCAGCAGACTGGGAACAGGATCGCACCCTGATGAAGTCGCTGGCTGAGGCGGGAGTCACCTGGTGGGTAGAGTACATACCCGCTGGCGACCTGGAGACGATGCGCGAGGGTGTATTACGTGGGCCGTTGCGGGTTGGGTAGGCACAACGCTGCATAAGCACGCGTCTACATATCATGGTACGAGCATATCGCGCCATGATATGTAGACGCGTGCTTATGCAGCGTCGCTCAGGCTCCCTCCGTCCTAGAACGTGACTGGCAGGGCCGCGAGGGCGCGCAGAGAACCAGCATCCTTGTAGGCGACCTGCTCTGGGGACACTGCCAGGCGCAGGTTGGGTAGGCGACGGAGCAGGGTTCCAAGGGCGACCTGGCCCTCCAGGCGGGCGAGGGGTGCGCCCAGGCAGAAGTGAAGGCCTTTGCCAAAGGCCAGGTGCTGGTTCTCCTGGCGCAGGATATTCAAGACTTCGGGGTCCGCGAATTCCTGGGGATCGATGTTGGCCCCCAGCAGGGCGCAGCGCACCATCTCGCCTCGACGGATTACCTGGTCATGCAACACGATGTCTTCTAAGGCCCAGCGCGGAGCGGTAAGACTTACGGGAGTGGTATAGCGTAAAAGCTCCTCGATGGCTGAGGGAAGCAAGCCAGGATCGCTTCGCAGAAGCTCTAGCTGGTCCGTATGCTCTAAGAGGGCCAGCGTACCATTGCCAAGCAGGTTCACCGTTGTCTCGTGTCCAGCCGTAAGCAGCAGAAAGATCATGGAGATAAGCTCATTCTCGCTCAGCTTATCGCCCTGCTCTTCGACGCGCACCAGATCGCTTGTCAAACTGTTGTCTGGATGTTTTCGCTTTGTAGCTATCAGTGCTTTGACATAGTTGATGAATTCTGCCTCGGCGGCCCGGCCTGCGGCCTGTTTCTCGGACGAAAGCGCGGCACCCTGGCTCTGCACGATGGTCTGGGTCCAGGTCCGAAACTGCTGGCGGTCTTCCGATGGGACGCCCAGCATTTCCGAGATAACGATAATGGGCAGTGGAAAGGCAAAGTTGGCGACCAGGTCCATCTCTCCCTGCTCCTGAACGGCGTCGAGCAGGTCATCCGCGATCTGCTGGATACGTGGGCGCAACTGCTCGATCATGCGCGGGGTAAAGGCTTTGGAGACCAGGGTGCGCAGGCGGCTATGGTCTGGAAGGTCCGTGTTGAGCAGGTGCCGCATGCCAGCGAGAGGCACATAGCGCTCAGCGCTTCCTCCACCGGGACTCTGCTCATACCCTGGGGGTAGAAGCTTCTGCATGTCTATGGTCAGGCGCGGATCTTTCAAAAGCGTGATGATGTCCTCATAGGTAGTCGCCAGCCACATATCCTGCCCCATCCAGTTCCAGCGGGCGAGGGGTCCCTGCTCGCGTAGACGCGCATAGGCCGGATAGGGATTATGTTTTTGCGCGAAAACGTCCTGTAATGTGATTTCTGTCATCTTGATTCCATTCCTTTCTCGGGCCGCGACTCTGTGGGATCGGCCATCATACCAGCGACCACAAAAGCTACGATATACTCGCGAGCGCGTTCCAGGCCCGCGCGAGATGAGAGGTCCTCTCCTGGTAACAGCGTCTTATATAAAGGTAGGGAGGCGAGATAGGTCAGGCATAGCTGCGTGATTGTCGACAACTGGATCGCGGGCAGATAGTCTGACCTGAGCAGTCCCGCGCTGCGCGCCTTATGAAAGAGGCGCTCAAACTGGTCAAGATCTTCATTAGGGAATTGTGAGGCAATCTGGGTATAGATCTGCCAGCCCTCAGCCATCTCCCAGGTCATGATACGCACAAAGCGTGGATGCTCAAGCAGGTAATCGAAAAGAGTGTAGAGCATCGATTCAAGGAAGGACTTGAACTGCTGAGCCTGGAGAGCGAGGGTTTCGTCCACCAGCAAAGGCGCGAAGACGCGAGCCAGGAGGATATTCGATTCCTGGTCGGCCCGCTTAAGCACCTCGGTATAGAGGCCAAGCTTATCGCCAAAGTAGCGAAAGATCAGCTTCTTATCATAGCCCGAGGCATGGGCAATTACGTCAACGCGCGCACCATCAAAGCCATGTTCCGCGAAGACGCTCTCCGCCGCCGCCAGAATAGCCTCGCGGCTGGCCTCTCCCCGTCTCTTTCCAGCTTCAGTCATGCTAGATCTCTCCTCGTAAAAATGTCACCAATTAGTGACGTCACTAACTAGTGACAATAGTACACGGAAATGCAGGGAGATGTCAAGGGGAAAAGAAGGTAGCGACAAGAGATTGGCGCGGAAGAGTTCGGCACAGAACTTGCCAAGCTACATAGAAATATTTCGGTAAGAGACGGTGGTCATGGTTATGCTCCTTTTGATGAAAATGCGTCCATGCTAGGGGCCTTAATGGTCCACACGACCCACAACGTCCCGCAGATGACGAGAGTCGTGACGGGGCTCCAGAAGGCGATCCCCAAAGCGACCAGATAGCAAGGGAAATCGAGAAAAGAAAGGACCATGCTCGTGGGGGGGCGCCAGCCAGACGGATCGTTTCTGCGCTGCTGCCGCGTCACCACCCACCAGAGCAGATTGTAGGAAAAATTAAGAACCGCTATATAGCCAGCATAAATAGCACACGCAACTGAGGCCGCTAGCGTTGTCAAATAGGCTCCAAGCAGGGCCGTAGGGAAGGGAACCGCCGAAACGATGAGTAAGAGTATCCCATTGATAAAGAGTAGCCCTGTTTCCGCGTGTCTCGCCCATTGGAGCAGACGATGATGGTAGACCCAGGTGATAAGCACCGTCGCAAAACTGAACATAAAGGTCAGGTAGGTTGGCCACTTTGCCCCCAGGGCCGCCGCTAACGTGTGAGGGGTGATAGTCGCCAATACAGGTACCTGCAAATTTATAAAAATCGTACCCTGCAAACCCAACTACCAGTACAGCCACTCTATGTGCTGTGCAATCACTTATGGATTACGTTGGTTCTGGAGTATATAATTACCCATACCGTGTAGATTTGAGGCATGGATAGGTATATGGTAGAAGCGGCACGTTATACGTTCAATATGGCGGGTATCATCATGCATCCTGGAGAGGAGCGGGTCCTCTTGCGGGCTGTGCAGGGCGGCTGGATGCTGCCCCAGGTGGAGTGGCAGGCAGACGAATATGTTTCGTGGAAAGAGGTCGCCCGCTTTAATCGTGAGATGCAGAGCTTGCTTGACGTGGGTTTGTCGACGGTGCGCTGCCTGGGCGAGGACTTTGAGCGCGCGACAATGCGCTTTAGCCGGGTCTATGTCATGGAGTTACACTCGTCCCACGATAATCTTCCGGCTGATGCATGCTGGATGGATGTTGAAGCCTTGAAAGAGATTATGATCACGCCGCCGGAGCATCTTGTATGGCTGGAAGAATGGTTGGCGAAGCGGGACGAAGAGGAGCGCACTCCCTGGTATCATCCTGGCTGGTTGTCGAGGGCTGAGGCCTGGATTGAGCAAGCATTGGCGAAGCTGGAGGTCCAGCCCATAGTCTCAATAGAGCAGATAGGCGTGGCGGAACGCGGCAGCCTGCTGCGAGTGCAGACAGCAAAAAACACTTTTTATTTTAAGGCCCTGCCTGCGTTCTTCCAACATGAGCTTACGCTGCTACAACACCTGGCACGATACCAGGTAGGGTGTGTGCCAGCGCTTGTGGCCGTGGATGAGCGTGAACGCTGGCTCTTGATGCATGACTTTGGCGATAGACACCTGGACCAGAGCCTGGACCTGGCGGATTGGCAGGAGGCGCTGCGCCGCTATGCCATATTACAGATTGATCACAGCGCACAGGTGGAGCAATTAGAGGAGCTGGGATGTCCACGCCTCCCACTGGCGACCCTGCCAGAGCAGCTTGGGCACTTGCTCACAAGTGAGCAGTCGTTGTTATTTGACACGCCTACGGCCCTCTCGCTAGAGCAGGTACGGCGACTGCATGACGCACTGCCGCTTACACGCTCGCTCTGCCAGGAATTGGCTGGCTATGCGCTCCCAGAGACTCTTGAGCATGGCGACCTGCACGCGCAGAATATTGTTCTGAGCGAGGGCGACTACCTATATTACGATTGGACTGATAGTTGTATCGCCCACCCCTTCTTTAGCCTGTACCCTTTCCTGCTCGACATTGAGGCCCGCTGGCCCGAGGCCCGGACTCGCCTGCGCGAAGCTTACCTTCAGCCCTGGGAGCGCTATGCCACGCGTGAGCAACTGGTAGATGCCTTCGAGCTGGCGCAACGACTGGCACCCCTGCACCTGTCTATGCTCTACGCCACACTTGTCATCCCGCAGATGAAGGACAGGTGGGAGATGCAGCACGGCATCCCCCTTAACCTCAAAGTGCTGCTGGATCGCCTGGATGCAAAAGTGCGCAATGGTTAACAAGAGCAAATAGAAGAGTGTGATAGAATAGCAACTGAGCAATCGTAAAGAACAAATGCCTCGTCTCTGTTCCAGAAGAAGGACCGTTAACAATGGAAGATCAACCGATGACGTATGCGATTGGAGACCTCCACGGGGAGGTGACCCTCCTCCGTCGATTATTAGCGCTTCTGCCCATACATGATGAGGACACGCTTGTTTTCTTAGGAGATTGTTTGGATCGCGGAGAAGACTCGGTGGCAACCATCCTCGCTTTGCGAGAACTCAAACGAACCCATGCAGCGTGCATTTTCTTACGAGGCAACCATGAAGATGCATGGCTGGCTTGTTGGAACGGCGCCCACTTCACTCATGTCCCCGATATTGAAGGAGCGCTCCAGGTCTGGGAGGACTGTGACGGATCGCTCCCATTTGCGGTGGGAGACTGGTTAGAAGAGACATGTATCGAATATGAAGATAAACACGCCTACTATATCCATGCCGGGCTACTACCGGGCAAACCTATTTCGCAGACATCGGCTTTCTACAAAATGTGGGGGGTGAAAGGCTTTCTTGAGAGTGAGTACGATTGGGGAAAGCCGGTCGTGTTTGGTCATTGGAACCTGCCGGAGCCACTCGTACAAGCCAACAAGATTTGCATCGATACGGGAGCCTTCCGCAGAGGAAAGCTGACGGCGATCCGGCTTCCAGATTGCCAGATTTTCCAGGTACAACGAGATTCTTGATTTCAATTTGCTATCCCTGGAGTTAAGCTGTGAAGGAGAGTCATGTGTCTATAGGAAGAATATATCTACAAGACATGGAGCAAGCCAAAGAGCTGTTGGAGATACAGCGAGCGGCCTACCTGATTGAGGCGGAGCTGATTGGCTCGTTCGCCATTCCAGCCTTGCAGGAGGATTTGGAGACGCTTCAAAACAGTGACGAGATCTTCTATGGCTACTGGATAGATGACAGATTGGCGGGCGCCATCTCGTATAAGAAAGAGGGTGGCCTCCTGGATATTTATCGCCTGGTGGTTCATCCCAGTTATTTCCGACGTGGGATCGGCAAAGCGCTTGTAAGCTTTGTGGAGGGTGTCGAGGAAGGGAGAGAGAGGATTATCGTTTCAACGGGAGCCAGGAACTTGCCTGCTAAAAGGCTATACGAAGGTCTGGGCTTTAGCGAGAGAGGGGAGAGAGAGGTCATACCGGGACTCTGGATTACGCTTTTTGAGAAGATTGAGCGTTGTTAGTCCATGCAAGCATGGACCCTACAACACAATCTCAGAGATCTCTTACAAGAGGTGCTCGTCGATGGCTTCGGAGAAGCGTTCGAGGGCGATGAGAGATGATTCGGAGCGGCGCGAGGCGACGGCGACGTAGAGGGCGTCAATTACGCTGAGATGGGCGATGCGGCTGGTAAGGGCCGCGGTACGGAAGGCGGTCTCGCGCGAGGCGGTGATCAGGGCGATATCGGCGTACTCGCTGAGCGGCGTGTGTACATGGCTGCTCAGGAGAATGCAGAACGCGCCAGCGGCGCGGGCTGAGCGGAGTGCGTTCAGTGTCTCGCGCGTGCGACCAGAGTGTGAGATGGCGAAGGCGACGGAGCCTGGGGGCAGGTTCGCGGCCGAGACCGCCTGCATGACGGCATCGTGAGTTACGGTCACGGGCAGACCAATGCGCAGGAAGCGGTAATAGGCGTCCAGGGCGACAGGCAGGGAGGGGCCAATGCCATAGAACTCAATGCGCGTGGCGCCTGCCAGGGCTTCGACCGCGCGCTCTAAGAGCTGCTCATCAAGCACGGCCAGGGTGTCGGCGATAGCCTGGATATCCGATTGGAGCACCTTGCGCGCTACCACGCCTACACTGTCATCCGGTAGAATGTCTTCGTGAATCTGATGGAGCGGGGTCATACTCTCCGCCGCCAGGGCGAGTTTGAGGTCGCGTAATCCCTGGTAGCCGAGCGAGCGGCAACAACGTACGATGGTCGCCTCGCTGACCTGAATACGCTGTGCCAGGGCCTGGACCGAGAGATGAATCGCCTCCTCGGGGTGCTGTTCAAAGAACTGTGCCACGCGTCCCTCGGCCTCAGTCAAGGTCTGCGAGGCGGCACGTAAACGCGCCTGGACGCCTTCTGAAATGAGGGGACGCTCCTGTGATTGCGACATGAGTATGACCTTCCTCTCCATCACATCTGCTGCTTGCTGTCAGCAAAAGTATATCCCGCTTTTCTGCGCGAGGCAACTTGTTGGCATGACTTCTTGCGCCCGCATCACACCTTCTACCCAGAATAACTTGCACGTGGGGTGTGGAAAACACCCCATTTATAGCGGGACCTCAAAAATCCGCGTCGTCAGGATGCCGTCTTGGATGGTTACCAGGCGATAGTGCAACGGTTGAAGACAAAAGAACGGCTCATCCAGAAACACTACCTGGGGAGCCGTCGAGCGCAGCCCAAAGACGGGAATGCCGCGCTTCACCTTCTCATAGGTCGTATGCACATGTCCACTAAGCACACCCAGGATCTGTGCTTGATACTGGGTTGCAATATTCCAGAATATTTCACTCTTCTCTTTATCCAGAAAATAATCATCCTGCCAACGATTGCCCATGGGAACCATGTGATGGTGGGTCAAGATCACTGATGGGAATCCGGCCTGTAATGAGCGCTCAAGGTAGTCCAGAGTCTCAGGATAAGCAACGGCATCATCGCCCGCGCCAAAATCCAGGCAGATAAATTGCACGCCTTTGTGCTGGAAGCTGACATTCATCAGAGGCATGGGAGGCGTATCGGCAAAGAGATAGCGGAAAAACAGCTCGCGGTCATCGTGATTGCCAGGCAGAAAATACATAGGGAAGGCCTGCAAGCCCTCTAGTGTGACTAACGCTGGTCCCGGCGCAGCGGAGACAGCCTGCAACTGAAACATCTGGCAGAAATTGCTATAAGATACCTCCGACGCATCATTGACCAGGTCGCCGGTCGTGATCAAGAAATCGATACGCTCGCCGACATTTTCCGCGATATGGCGTAGCACCTTGCGTACAGCATAGGCGGTTGCATATCCGCGCATCAATTGAGACTCGGTCTCCCCCAGGTGGTGGTCGGTAATCTGCACAAAAGAGAAAGCCATGCCTTTTTTCTCCTTACCTCATTAACGAATGAAATTTTATTTCTTTTTAGTGTATAGAGAAATAAAGTTTCTGTCAAGAGGGTTAAGCTTTCGCGCCTACGGCGCTCAAGGGGAGTATGTGTATTGGCATGACTGGTGGGCGAATGCCCACCAGTCATGCCAATACACATACTCCCCCTTAAAAAGAAGGTGGTAAGCTATCACTCACCTTGACAGAAATGAAACTTTATTTTATCTTTGTTTTAGGAAACAATATTTCTTTTTAGAGCAGGAGGCTGGGTGATTATGAGTCCTTTTGTGTTTCTGCTGGTGCTTGTGGCGGCGTTTTTGCATGCGAGCTGGAATTTTCTGGCGAAGAGGGCGGGGAATAGCAAGGGTTTTGTCTGGTTATTTAATGTGCTGGCGAGTATTATTTACGTGCCTGTGTTATCGTATGTGCTCTTCGCCGGGCATACGTCGTTCAGTTGGGTCCAGGTGGGTTTTGCGCTGGGGAGTTCCTGCCTGCACCTGGCCTACTTTCTCTTCTTGCAGCGAGGGTATGAGACCGGGGACCTCTCGCTCTCCTATCCGCTGGCGCGCGGCACGGGTCCGCTGCTCTCAACCCTCTTCGCCATCGCGATTTTTAACGAGAGGCCAGCGGTGGGCGCGCTGGTGGGCATAGCGCTGCTTATCGTGGGGATCGTCTTCCTGGTGGGGAATCCCCTGCGCATCTTTGCTGAGGGAAAGCGCCGCGCTATCCTGTACGCCCTCATCACCGGCGTGTTTATCGCTATCTATACGCTATGGGATAAAGAGGCCGTGAGTACGCTGCATACCTCGCCGCTACTGATGATGGAGTTTCCAAGCATTGTGATGGCTGTTTTGCTGCTGCCAGCTTCGCTAAAGCATTGGGGGCAGGTCAAGGAAACCTGGAGATCGCAGCGCCTGGAGGTATTGGGAGTTGCGATTCTCTCTCCCCTGGCCTACCTGCTCATTCTATTTGTCCTGATCTCGAATCCAGTCAGCCAGGTCGCGCCACTGCGCGAGAGCAGTGTTTTGATCGGTACCCTGATGGGGACACGCCTCCTGGCGGAGAAACAGGGCGCGCGGCGCATAGTCTCGGCCGCGCTTATCCTGGCGGGGATTACGCTTCTCGCGATCAGCTAGACCTGATGAGTTTGACCTCGTGAGATAGAATGGGAGAGTGCAAAACGCGCACACCGTCGTCTTTAACGCAAGGAGAATGGATTTTATGGCGAGCAACTTCACCTCATCCGAAACCGGCCTCCCCTCATACGACGAACCCATTCGCATTGTTCCTGTACATTCGCCCTCTCTAGAAACAGCTGCTCCTACGGCGCAGCTTGTCTATAACAATGGTCCCCTGCTTACCACTGTGGAGGTCTACACCGTCTTCTGGGGCTCGCAGTGGCAGCAGGCACCCGAGAGCGACCTCGTGCAGAAGCTGAACTCCTTCTTTGACTATATCCTGACCAGTCCTCTGCTGGACCAGATGGCGGAGTATAGCACCGCCGAGCAGAAGATTGGGCGCGGGAGCCGCTCTGGCACGACAACCCTTACCACTTCAGAGCCCGGCTCTAATGTCACAGACGACCAGATCCAGCAATTCATAACCGATGCGATTGCTAACTCTACGCTACCACAACCCACAGCCAATACGCTCTACTTTGTATACCTGCCGAGCGGGACAACGGTCACGATGAGTGGTGATAGCTCCTGCTCTTCGTTCTGCGGCTATCACAATGCCATCAACAACAAGGTCTATTATGCCGTCATGCCCTACCCCGACTGCGCAGGCTGTACCAATAACCTCAGTGCGTTCGATTCGCTCACATCGACCAGTTCGCATGAACTGTGCGAGGCGATCACGGACCCGGTCCCCGGGCAGGGCTGGTACGATCAGGCCAATGGCGAGATTGGCGACATCTGCGCCTGGCAGACCCGTCAGGAGGGGAACTATACTATCCAAAAAGAGTGGTCAAACAACTCTAACTCCTGCGTCTAGAATGGCACGACGCTACTAAAGTACGCGTCTACATATAAAGATACGGGCGTATCATATTTTTATATGTAGACGTGTACTTTAGTAGCGAATTCACAACATCTGTAGGGTCCATGCTGGCATGGACTGCCGAGGCCCGCAGGCCGATATCCCGCCGTTGCGGAGGTCGCTTCGCTCGCAGTCCATGCCAGCATGGACCCTACATCTATAAATTACGTAAATCTACCATTTAGTAGAGTCGTCCGTTACTCTTCTGTGATATCAGGCTAGCAAAATGCGTATTAACCACATATACGCTTTTGCGTTTATAGCATGCTAGCAAGCTTTAAAGCTTTCTGTTTGAATTGCCCTTTCTAAGAAAGAGATACCACATGCCACTATCCTCGCCGTTAGCCGCCACGTCACAGGATAGCCATACGGCTCTGGAACATAAAAAATATCGTCACGCAAATACGTCTGGCAGCATGGGGGAACGCCTCCTACCCTATTTATTGGCGTCTATCGATGCCTGTATCGTCCTGGTAGTGTTAAAGGGCATGGTGAACGCTCCACCTTTTAGAGAAGTTGACCAGGTTGTTCCGGCCTGGTGGCTCTTTCTTATGGCCTGTGGCTTGCTCTGGCTGGCACAAACTATGCAGCGGCTGGTTGGTTTCTGGCTGGCGCGGCATTCACAAAGTGAGGGTGTTACATTAAAACGACTGAGGCAGCTTACCACGCGCTGGTACTTGGGGTCGCTTCTGGTGCTGCTCCTGGTCGTGATCTGGGTCCAGTGGTATACTCAGCAAGCCTTCCTGCTTGATCCGCGCTGGCTGGCCTTCGCATTCGATGATATTACCAACAATCCCCTCTATATCGTCCAGGCGCTCTTCATCGCCATGCTTATAGGCTTTTTCGGCGTCCGGGGTCTCACCCTGTCGAGGAAGGAGATCGAGGCGCAAGACATCGTACAGGTATTCAAGAGTGGGATTGGCTTTCTCCTGGGCGTACTGCTGGTGCGCACGATTGGGGGAGTAAACACCACGGACAGTGCGCTCTTGCTGGTCATTCCGGGCTTCCTCTTTCTGGGCCTGCTAGCACATACCCTGGCGAAGGCGGCGGAGAAGCGCAATGAGCATTATCACGCTCAAGGATTGTTGGGGAGTGTCCGGGCACAGGAGGGAAAGCTCTTGCTCAACATCCTCCTCTTTAGCCTAGTGCTACTCCTGGTGACGCTATTGATTACCCTTATACTCTCGCCCAACTGGCTGGCTCAGTTGACTGATCCCTTCTTCCACTGGCTAAAGTCTTTGCCTACAAATCAGGTTCCCCCTCACGGAATCATTGGTGACAAGCATAAAGTAGCTAAACAACCCGGACCAGGGCAGGCCGATCCAGAGTGGAACATTTTGCTACGCCTGGCGGCTGGCATCCTGGCAGTCGTACTAGTGCTCATCTTAAGCACAAGGTGGATGATAGCGCGGGCCGCGAGGAGGCGCCATACACAGCAGATCATTGTAGAGATATATACCAGCGCCTGGTCCTGGGAGCTCTTTAAAGAGCAACTCAAGGCCTTCTTCAAGAGCCTCTGGCAAGGCATCTTCAGGGGCCTGAGCACTCTGCATACACGTATGCGTAAGCAGCAGGACATAGCCTGGAGCGAGGAGCTTACGGGCGAGCCCGCCACGCGCACCGTGCGCGAGATCTATCGCGCATTTCTCCGCCACGCCTTCAAAGCAGGTTATGCGCGCCATATTGACGAGACTCCGGCCGAGTTTCGCCAGCGCCTGCTTGAATCCATGCCCGCTGGAGAAGGAGAACTAACCCGGCTAACCAATGTGTACACTATGACGCGCTATAGCGGCACCCAACCAAGCGAAGGCGAGATAGCAGCCATGCGCCAGAGCTGGCAGGAGCTACGCCCCAAGGTAAGGTGAGGATTAATTGTGTGATGCCGGGTTGCCACAGGCAACCCGGCATCACACAATTAATTCCAAATATCAATATAGAGGCACTCTTCTTAATCGGTGTGAAAGACCTCGCGCATGACGGACCACCACTCGCCCTCGGCCCGGTCGGCGAGCGGCTCTTGCATGGGGTCGGTGTGCTGCCACCATTCCTGCGTCTTGGGATCGGCGGCCATGCGCGCCATATCGGCGGCGAAGTCGTCGCCAATATATTCAAAATAGGCAAAGAGCAGGGTGCCGTGGCGAAAAATAGTATAGTTACGGATATTGCAGGCCTCGATTGTGGCTAGAACCTCCGGCCAGACCTCCTCATGGATGCGCTCATAGGCTTCGATCTGCCCTGATTTTACCCTGATAATCTGTCCATAGCGTTTCATGTTCTGAATCTCCCTCCTCGAAGATAAGAGTACGCGAGAAAAGAGTGTTTTGTCAATGAGAAGGCGCCAGCCAGGTAACCTCAGATGTGCTATACTCAAAGGTACTTCATCAGAGGAGAGAAGGATCTTATTCCGAAACCCAACGTCACTCACGTGACTAGCGCTTCGCGCTCAGAGTTTCGGATAAGAAGAGAGGGAATAACGTGAAGCAAGATCTATTCTCACCGACCTCGCTAGGTTTTCTGCGTGTCGCGGTCGTGGTACCAGAATTGCGCGTGGCGGATATTCGCTATAATACACAAATTATTATTGATGCCTTGCAGGAGGCGGCAGCACGCGGGTCCCGCCTGGCCCTCTTTCCTGAGCTATGCATCACTGGCTATACCTGCGCCGATCTTTTCTATCAATCCGTGTTGCTCGATCAGGCGAGCAAGGCCCTGCTCGCAATCGCCCAAGCAGCGGCAGAGGCACAGATAGCTGCCGTTGTGGGCCTGCCCATGCACCTGGGAGGAAAGCTCTACAACTGCGCCGCCTTCGTCAGCGATGGCAAAGTCCTGGGCATCGTTCCCAAAACCTATCTACCGAGCACGAACGAGTATTATGAGGAGCGCTGGTTTAGCTCTGCCAAGGATGCCCCACTGAGCGAGATTCAGCTCGCAGGCGAAAGCATTCCCTTTGGGACCGACCTGCTCTTCTCCGCCAACAATTTCCCTGGCTGTATGTTTGGTATTGAGATCTGCGAGGATCTGTGGGCGGTCCAGCCACCCAGCGGCAGCATGGCTCTGGCGGGGGCGACCGTGATCCTGAATCCCTCGGCCAGCGATGAGATCCTGGGCAAGGCCGAGTATCGACGCGCGCTGATCCAGCAGCAGGCAGCACGCTGCCTGGCGATCTACCTCTACGCGGGGGCGGGACCGGGCGAGTCCACGACCGACGTGGTCTTCTCCGGGGGCGCCTACATTAACGAGAACGGGCGTATGCTGGCCGAGACGGAGCGCTTCCTCTTCTCCACTCAGATGGCCGTGGCCGACGTGGATGTGCAGAGTATGAACCACGAGCGCCTGCGCAATAGCAGTTTCTCCTCGGCCCTTCCCGATAGGGCCTATCGCACGCTGGCTTTCAACCTGCCCGAGGGAGTTGGATCAAGAGAACAGGCAGAACTCCTGCGCAATGATCTCACGCCAACGCCTTTTGTCCCCGCCGATCCCTCGCAGCGGGCCAAACACTGTCAGGAGATCTTCCACCTCCAGTCAGTGGGCCTGGCTAAGCGGCTCAAGCATACAGGCATCAAAAATATTACGATTGCCCTCTCTGGTGGCCTGGACTCGACGCTAGCCCTGCTGGTCGTCCAGCAGGCATTTGAGATGCTGGGATTGCCACGCGAAGGGATTGTAGCAATCACCATGCCTGGCTTTGGTACCACGAACCGCACACGTTCCAACGCGGAGCGGCTAGCGGAATCTCTGGGCATCTCCCTGCGCCAGATCCCCATTCACGACGCGGTTCTCCAGCACTTCAAAGATATCGGACACGATCCCAACCTGCACAATGTAACTTATGAGAACGCCCAGGCTCGCGAGCGCACACAGATCTTGATGGATATCGGCAATCAGGTTGGCGGCCTGGCGGTGGGTACTGGCGACCTCTCCGAGTTGGCCCTGGGCTGGTGCACCTATAACGCCGACCACATGTCGATGTACCACGTCAACGCGGGCGTGCCTAAGACGCTTGTGCGCTACCTGATCGAGTGGTGCGCCGAGAGCGTCTATAACGGCGTCACCTCCGAGGTGCTGCACGACATCAATGCCACACCCATCAGTCCCGAGCTGCTGCCCCTGGGCGAGAACGACGCGCTTGTACAGGAGACAGAGGCCACCATCGGCCCCTACCTTCTGCACGACTTCTTCCTCTTCCAGGTGGTGCGCCACGGCTTCACGCCGCGCAAGGTCTACTGGCTAGCCTGCCAGGTCTTCGCCAAGCACCACCAGCCCGCCGAGGTCCTGGAGTGGCTGAAAACCTTCTACCAGCGCTTCTTCGCCGCCCAGTTCAAGCGCTCGGCCATGCCCGACGGCCCCAAAGTAGGCTCAGTGGCCCTCTCGCCCCGCGGCGACTGGCGTATGCCCAGCGACGCCAGCAGCGCCCTCTGGCGCCAGGAGCTGGAGGAGCTAGCCAATTAACACGAGACGGCTTTTGATGCCGGTAGGGACCCGCTTTAGCGCGTCCAAAGGCGATTCATCGCCTGTAGGCGCAGCTCAAACCATTTCTGGGTTGTGATGTAGCCCTGCAAAAGAATGGCTTGCGTCGCACTGCCATGAATGGCATTCGGACGCGCTAAAGCGGGTCCCTATCGGGCTGGGGAACCACCGGGCGAAGGGGACGCCATTGTTAATAGGTTAGGGGTATAATAAAGGCTGGAAAGGCGTTATTATAGAGAGGTATAAAAATTGTAGATTGTGCAAGGATGTGGGTAGATGGCACACTCGCTTCAGCCGGGCGCGCAGGGTGCGCAGGAACCGTTCGACTTTAACCAGATCTTTATTGGGCGCGAGCAGCAGATGGCCGAGTTTTGCCGCTTGCTGCGTGAGTGGAAGTATATGCTAGCCCAGGAGGAGGCCGACGCGCCCGGCACACCAGAGTTTCCCTCACCTCGCAACAAGCTGCCAGGGCTGGTCGTGCTGCTCTATGGGCGCGGCGGCTTTGGCAAGAGCACGCTGCTCAACCGTTATTATGGCATCGCGGCTCAGGCGAACGAGCAGGGATTGGGTGGACGTCTCACGCTCTGCAGCCCTGTGGATTGGGAGTTCGCCGTCGAGGGGCGGCGCACGATCTATAATCCCTCTCAGCCCTCCCAGGGGCAGGCCCTCGACCCGCTGGCATACTACAAGGATCTCTGTGTGCAGCTCGCCTCCAGGCTCGACAGACAGCCTGGAGATTTTCGCGCCTATCAGCAGGCGGTCGGCGAAGTGGAGAAGGTCAGACACGAGAGCGGCAAGATCCTGGAGGAGGTCAGGCGCGAGCAGGATGATCTCGGCTCAGCCCTGCGCGGGGCGACTATTGACATCGTGGCCAGCGCCCTGAGCACGTATGTACCGGGAAGCAAGGGAATTGTCCAGAACGAGAAGGTCAAGAAGGGGGCGGACACGCTGCTCCAGCTGACGGGCGAACAGATCAGCTACCTATACCAGCGCTTCCAGCGTCGCCTGGGCGAGCGATTGGAGGAGTATCTGGACCCGGCGCGGAGGCTGGGCTTCGCGTTGGGGCGGGACCTGGCCCATTGCGCCGCGAACTATCCCCTCCTGATCTTCTTCGATACCTATGAGGAGGTCGACGAGGGCGATCAGCTCCTACGCCTGGTCATGGCCGCGGCGGGTCCGCGCGTGGGCTGGATCATCGCCGGGCGCGACAACCTCTGGTCGGGCGTGGGCCAGCGCGAGCGCAGCACCACACCCGAGTATGGCTACAAAGACCTAGTCCCCTTCGAACGCGGCCTCTCGATCAACTTCAACTCCGAAGACGTCGGCGCCTTCACGCCCGATAATATCCGAGAGTACTTCGAGCTGCTCTGCCAGCACTTCCCCTGCGAACCCCCCCTGCCAATGCTGGCACAGGACGAGATCACACGCGTCTGGGATGTCACAAAGGGCATCCCCCTGACCGTCAACATTGCCGCCACGCTCTACAGCGAGACCGTGGATATCAACAAGGTCACCGAGGAGGTCGAGGGGCGCAAAGAGATCATCGACAAGATGGTCTACCGCTATCTTCAGCACACACGCATCGACGAGAGCGAGCGCGGCAAGCTCTACGCCCTGGCCCTGCTCCGGCGCACCGATGAGTCTGTGATCCTGGCACGGGCGCTCGGCCTGACGCCCGAAGAGGCAAAGACACGCTACAAAGAGACGCTCAGTCACCTGCACCGCCGCTACAGCTTCATCTTCACCGAGAAGGGCGAGCCCTCGCTCCACCAGGAGGTACGCCACTTCCTGCGCCTCTTCCTCCTGGAGCGCCGCAAAGAGCCAGAGATCCAGGCCATCAACAGCTCGCTGAAAGAGAGCATAGAGACCGCCCTGCAAGAGCTAGAGCAGCGGCGAGCATATAGCACCCTTAAAGAGCGCCTGCTAGACGAAGACTGGACCGCCCTCTACCTCGACCTCTGCGAGCAACTCTACTGGCTCGACCTCACTGAGGGTCTGCGATACCTCCTGCCGTTTATGATTGTGGCAACTATCTATAACCGTAGGATCAATCGTGAGGCAAGGCAAATAGGAGCCTTCTTCGCTAATTCACTTCCTATGCGAGAAAAAAGCAGGTGGAATTGGGCAACCAATGGGCTTATTTACTTCTATAGTCGGAAGTCATCCTCAGAAGCATTGGCCCTTGAAGAACTCCATAGACACTATTCTCAGTCACCAGGAAGGCTTCCAGCGCTATTGAATTACCCTCAAGAACTTGAGGCGGCCCTCTACTGGCGCCTTGGAGATGCAAATCGCTGGCAGAATGAAGCGAAGGCAGTGGAATGGTATGAGAAAGCGTTTGAACAACTACCTCAAGAAGAAGAGCTGAAAGAAGCACTTGCTGAAGCTTATTATGACCTTGGCTACAAACTTCACGGTGAAAAAAGATACAATGAGAGCATCCACTTTTTGAATCAGGCCATTGAGTTAGAACCGAAGCATATACATGCATTCATTGTACAAGGCATTACCTATGCCGGACTGCAACAGTTTGACAAGGCCATTAACAACTTTAACACTGCCATTCGCCTCAATCCCAGCTACGCTATTGCCTACTTAGGTCGAGGATATTTGTACTTACATGTTAAAGATATAGAAAAGGCGCAACAAGACTTTGCAATAGCAACAGACAAAGGCCCCGAATATGTGATGACTAAATGGATGCACACTTTCGCATCTTTAACCAATACAAGACCTGGGCTGGATTTGGCGGAACGTTTGGAGCAGATTGCAGCAATTAACCCGTAAGAATCTACGGCTCAACTTTGTCTAGGAGTTGCGCTTGGGCTGCGGGGAAAGCTCGAAGAAGGGTTAGAGAAATTAGAGGAGATGCTTCGAGAAGAACCTGAAGCGGAAGGGGAGCTTTTCTGGAAGGGGATGTTATGCGCCTACTATTATCGGGGGAGGCCGCACCTGGCTGTGGAGGCAATTGAGCAGGCGCTGGCACATAATTTGCCGCCGGTGTTGCTGAGGCCGCTCTATTGGTTGCGGGAGGATAATCCGGCGTTCTTTGAGCAGTATGCCAGGCCTCTGCTGGAGCGGTACGGGGTGTGAAGCATCTCCCGCAACCTCCCACGCCCATGCAGGAGAAAAAGGAAGTGCTTGTAAATCGCGCACCTCCTGCTGAGCGTGGGGCATTCCCTAGAAGGTGAGAGTAGGTGCGCGGTTTACAAGCACTACTCGATCTGTAATTGCTCATTTACTTATCATGGAAAGGCAGGACGCCATATGGCATTCATTACGCGGACGTATGTAGAGGAGGTGGATAGGGAGGCGGTGCTGGCACTACGGCGGACGTGTACGACGCCGGAGAACGTGGCCGATTATCCCTCGCTGACGGATCTGCATGAGTTTCTTAATCCGGTGCGGAGTGGGCAACACACACATATTCGGCTGTGGGAGGATGGCGAGGGCCAGCTCCTGGCTTATGCGAATGTGGCGCTTCCGTCTGGCTTCTTCTCATTCTTGATACATCCACTGGCGTGGGAGACGAGCATTCCCACAGAGATTATCGCCTATGCGACGGCGATGCGCGCCGCCAGTGGAGTGGGCGAAGAAGAGCGAGGGTTGGGAACCAATTGCCGCGATAGCGATGAGCAGCGGCTGCACTACCTTCTCCAGGCAGGATTTGTGCTTGAAGAGGGCGAGGTACCAGTAATGGTGCGGACACTTGCCGAGGAGCTTCCTGAACCGAAGCTACCAGTGGGCTACAGGCTGCGACATGTGGCGGGAGAAGCGGAGGCCGAGGCATGTGTTGCACTGCATCGCGCCGCTTTCGGCACACAGAATATGACGGTTGAGCAGCGCCTCTCGATCATGCGCGAACCGGATTATGATCCTCGCGGGGACCTGGTGATCGAGGCGCCAGGTGGAGCACTCATCGCGTACTGTATATGCCAAGTACACCCTGAGGAGAACGCGCAGAGTGGACGCAACTGGGGCTATACCGACCCTATAGGTGTCCACCCTGACTACCAGCGCCGGGGACTGGGCCGTGCCGTGCTCCTGGGCGGTCTGCATTACCTCAAGGCGCGGGACGTCGACACGGCCTCCTTCATGACCAGCAGCGATAATGCCTCCATGCTCGGCCTGGGCACCACCGCTGGCTTCCACAGGCTCTACGCCTACCACTGGCTCTCGAAAAAAGTGTAGTAGCCGCGCCTCTTGCTTTTACTGGGCGATTAGCGTATATTGATGGTATAAGATTATTTTGGAGGAACGATTAGTGAGTAAACGAGCAACGCCAGGTACGCGAGTTTCCTGATAAGGTTTGCCCGAAGCTGACTTTTCCCGCTGCTTTCTTTGTGAGGCGCTGTGTGCCTCTCTTTTGCATATCCCTGGTTTGCTTTTGGCAGGCGTTGTCTCGTGGCAAAAAGCCTTCTGCTTGCTTGTCTCTTTTCATCCTCTGAGACGCTCTCCTTCTGGAAACTCCTTCTTCCTGCTTTACCCCAATGTGCAAGTTACTTCTGCCGCCTGCGGCGGCAAGAGGGTGAGGAGATTGGGGACACCCCAAACCCCGCCAGAGGCGCTGCCCCTGGACCCCATTCACACGCTAAGAGGTTTGAGGCATCTCAACCTCACTAGGACACTGCGCCTCTGAACCCTCACTCACTTGCGCATCACGTTATATAAATATGATCAGACAGGCAAGGGCTTTGAGATTGTTTCGACAGAAGGAAGTATCTGTTTTATGGATTTCTTTAAGTCGCTTAGTCACCGTGCTTTTGCCCTGCTGTGGAGCGGGCAGACTATCTCGCGCCTGGGTGATAGCTTCTATACGGTGGCGCTGGCCTGGTGGGGGCTGGAGAAAACGGGTTCGGCGACCACGATGGGCCTGGTGCTGATCTTTGCTAATGCGCCGACGCTCCTGCTACTCCTGCTGGGAGGCGTGGTTGTAGATCGCTTCTCGCGCCTGCATATGATGCTGGGCTCAGACTTCGCACGTGCTGCTATTGTAGGCGTGGCCGCGCTCCTGGCCGCCATGCAACTGCTGGAGGTCTGGCATGTGCTAGTCATCAGCGCGCTCTTCGGCGTGGTAGATGCCTTCTTTTATCCCGCCTATACCGCCATCGTGCCGGAGGTCGTGCCGTCCGAGGCCCTGCCCAGCGCGAACTCACTACGCAGCATTAGCGCCCGCCTGGCTGGCATCATTGGCCCCCTGCTGGCGGGCCTGGTGATCGCCCAGGGCGGCACAGCCCTGGCCTTCGGCTTTGATGCCCTGTCTTTTATCGTCTCGGCTATCTGTCTGCTCTCCATGCCGCGCAAGGGCGCCCTGGTACGCACGATGGAAGCTGAATCGAGCGTGCTGAAGGATCTACGCGAGGGGATCGGAACGGTGCTCGCCTCGCCCTGGCTGTGGGTGACCATCGCCGTCGCGGGCCTCAGCAACCTGACCCTGAGCGGCCCCCTGGACGCGGCGATGCCCCTGCTCGTCAAGCTGCGCTTTGGCGCGAACGCTCAGCTCTATGGCTTTATCCTGGCCTTCGAGGCCACGGGCTCGATTCTGGCGGCGATCTGGCTGGGATGCATGAAACGCCTGCGCCACCGGGGCTACCTGGTCTACCTTCCCTGGATGGTCGCGTCACTGATGCTCTTTGTCATAGGCCTGCCCCTGGTGCTTGTGGTGATGTGCCTCGTGATGTTCATATTGGGAGCAGGTACGAGCACGCTCAACCTGGTCTGGGCCAATAGTCTGCAAGAGCTGGTGCCGGACGAACTCCTGGGGCGCGTCTCCAGCATCGACGCACTTGGCTCCTACTCGCTTCTGCCCATCGGCTACGCCCTGGCGGGCATAGCCGCCGACCACATCGGACCCTCCATGACCTTCCTGGTTGGCGGCCTCCTCAGCGTGCTTATCGTCGGCCTGGGGCTACTGCATCCCGGCGTGCGCAACATAGATTAGCTCAATAAGATGCAGTGCCGCCTCCTGAGCGGAGGCGGCACTGCATCTTATTGAAACATATGTAATATTTATGCCAAACCCTCCTGGGTCGGGTAGTTTCCACACCATCACCCTGCTTCAGGCTTACAAGCTGGCACGATAAAGTCCTCCAGTAGGCGCCTGACTGACGAACCTGGTACAGGTTCACATGTGGTAGCGACAACGAGGTCGAGCTGCGGTAGCACAGCGATGATCTGGCCCCCAAAGCCAATAGCGCATTCAGCAGAGTAGCCAGCGAAGCCTGATCGATACCAATAATAGCCATAGCCCTCGTTGCGAGGAGTCCTGGTGTGCTCGCTGGTAGCCTCTTCAATGAAGGCGCTGGAGAGTACCTGTTGTTCATCCCAGCGGCCACGCATGAGATAGAGATAGCCAAGCTTCGCCATTTCACGCGTTGTCAGGCGCAAGCCAAAGGCTCCAATATAATAGCCCTGTGCATCTACTGCCCAGGGAAGATGCCCATCTGATAAACCAAAGGGATGCATGGGTCCTGCCAGGGAGGGATGCCGAAGCCAGGGATCGGGATTACCTTGGCTATCGCGCCAGATACCTAGGGTATCGAAGAGGTACGTGCGCGCAAATTGCGCTGTTGTCATGCCTGTGACACGTGTAAGCAAAATAGTGAGCAAGTGCGGGTCAACACTGTTATAGTAGTAGACTTCTCCCGGCTCATCACGCATGGGCAAATCTAAGAGCCTCTGGATCGTCGCGCTATCTTCAAGAAAGTGATCAATTGTGTCTTCACCGGGCGTCTGGAGTCCGCTGGTCATGGTCAGCAGATGGCGGAGCGTGACACGCTGCTTGCGCTCATCGAGATTGGCGGGAGCGTATTCGGGAAAGAAGCTGAGCAAGGGCTGATCCAGGCTGTGAAAATATCCCTTTTCCAAAGCGATACCAATGAGTGTAGCAAGCACAGACTTGGTGACTGAATTCACGTTATGATATAGGTCGCGCTGCCCTCCGTGATAGTAACTCTCAAAGACGATAGCACCAGAGCGTATAACCAGGAGGCTAAGTAGCCTCTCGATGTTCTGCGCCTCAGCCTCTAGCTGGCATAATATATCGCCATTCACCCCTAGCATTTCAGGCTGAGCAGTTGCCCATTCACGTGTGGGCCAGTTGAAAAGCGGATTTCGTGTCAAGGGTCCCTCCAAGTTCAAATGTAGTTACTTCATTATATGCTTTTTGGGGCCAGACCCACGGTTTACACCACCTTACTTACATTGACATCCTCCCCATGGCTAAAGCCAGGGGATTCCTCGAGTCACCTCGAGGGTTTCCTGCTTCGCGGAGTCTTGCCCAAACGAGCCAAAACCCGTCCAGGTCTTACGGACTCTCCACAGGCGTTGAGGACCGTGAGCCCCACGGTCACAATATTCTTGGCAGCATTGATGTCGCGGTCATGGTGGACACCACACCCTGGACAGTCCCATTGACGAACATCAAGCGGTAAGGAGGTGAGAATATGCCCACACGCGAAACACCGTTTACTGGAGGGATACCACTTGTCGATCTTGACCACGTTGCGACCGTACCAGTCGGCTTTGTATTCCAATTGGGACACAAACTCGGACCACCCCACATCACTGATGGCTTTGCTGAGGGTCGGGTGCTTGAGCATGTTCTTGACCTGCAAGCTCTCTACGCAGATCGTTTGGTTCTCACGGATCAGGCGAGTCGAGAGCTTGTGCAGAAAGTCACGGCGACGATCAGCGATACGGGCGTGAAGACGTGCGACCTTGAGACGTGCTTTGTCTCGATTCTTCGACCCCTTTTTCTTCCTGGCATGGCGGCGTTGGGCTTTCGCCAACTTCTTCTCATCCTTGTGAAAGAATCTGGGATTGCCCACCACTTCGCCCGTGGAGAGGACGACAAAGGACTTCAAGCCAAGGTCAGCACCAATTGCCTGCTCATTGGCAGGCAATTGGGCAATCTCGTCTTCCACCAGGATGCTGATGCGCGTAGCGGCCAGCACAGTCTTTGGAGATGGTGACACTCGAAGGGGGGGCGTCTTTTGGCAGAGGGCGCGACCAGCGTATATCAAGGGGCTCACTCATCTTGGCAAGGGTGAGACAGCCCTTGCGCCAGGTGAAGGCATTGGCGGTATAGGTCGCGGATTGGGTGTTCCGTTTCTTGTGGAAGGCAGGATATTTGGCACGCCCTTCAAAGAAATTGAGAAACGCTTTGTCCAGGTGACGAAGAGCCTGCTGCAAGGGCACACTAGAAACCTCATTCAACCAGTGGGTCTCTTCTTGCTGTTTCAGCTCAGTCAGCAAGAGGCTCAGATCTTTGTAATAGAGGCGTCGCTGCTCGTTGTAATAGGCATCAGTTTTCTTGCGCAATGCCCAGTTATAGATGAAGCGACAGCACCCAAAGGTCTGAGCAAGGATCTGCTGTTGTTGTGCTGTGGGGTACACCCGGTACTTGAACGCGCGTTTCTATTTCATGCATTACATTATAGCATATAAGATGTAAAGATACAACAATGTGCACCACCTTATCCACCTCATAAAAGGAACGCGCCATTCATCCCCATGTTTCAAAAACCTGACTCTTACCCACATTTAACAAAGCGAGCTTGAGCACAGACCGTTTCCATTGAAAATGAAAACCCATCAGCAGCGTTTCCAAGCTCACACATGCGATCAATTGTTAAATGTGGGTAAAAGACAGTGTTTCAAAAACAGGGGTCTTCTGGCGCGGTTTGATAAACTGGTACATCCTCGACTTTCCATTCATTGTTCACTTTGATCATCTTGACGTTCGGTGATCAAGTCCCTGATGAATTGCAGGCTCGTCTGAATGCGCGCGACATCGATCTCGCCCTCGGAGTCGACAGCTCGCGCCTCCAGGCTCAGAGCTCCATCAAATTCAGCTGCTTTCAGTTGCCGCACAAAGCGATGAAAATCAATATGCCCCTCGCCCGGATGCAGGTAGTAGCGCCCCTCGCTTGAGGCGAGCAGGCCATGGTGGTCTTTCAGATGCACATGGCGTACCAGCTTTGCCTGCCAGAGCCAGGAGGCTGTGAAGACGGCTTCAAGCTGATCATGCCACGCCAGGAATTCAGTATCTAAGGTCACGCGCGCACGAGGATCATGCTCAAAGGCTTGCTTGACGTTGGAGAGGGGGTCAGCACGATTACAGGGAATGGTCTCGATAGCCAGCGTGAGCCCATAATGCTCAGCGAGATCCAGGCAACGCGCTAAGGGTTGCAAGTTATACTCCAGATGGAAGTCAGACGATGGCATCCCCCACAAATGGAGTACTGCGATCTTTACCCCTAGCTGTTGGGCGAAGATGCAATTCTGCTCAAAGCGCAGGACTCCCTGCTCTCGCCCGCTTGTATCACTGCTGCCGAAGTATTCGCCGATGCTTTTCTCCATATGCATTACCGGGAAAGGCAGCTTGCAGGTGCGTAAGGCACGGATAATGGGTTCGGGCTCTTGATACCAGCGAGGATAAAACATAATTTCCAGGCCATCCGCCACAAACTCCTGGCTATACTTCAAGATGACCTCGTGGCAGTGAGGGTCAGAATTGCGGGTGAAGGCACCAGTTGAACAGAGTACTTGCATTTTTCTCCTTTGTAGCCGCGTACGCTAGTAGCGGACTCACTCACTAACCGAGATTTCACTCCCCACAGGGGACGCGGCGGGAAGCGGCTCGACAACGTGCAGGGCGAGACGGGCCTCGCGGACGCGGCGCGCGTTGCCCAGGATAAAGTAACCAAGCGCAATCAGCAAGCCCGTGACGAGACAGCATTGCCAGAAGAACGTTGCACCCAGGTATTGCAAAGCGAAACCGCCTAGCGCGGGCGCGATTACAGTTGACAGGGCGCGTACAGTCTGGAAAACACCTTGATAGGTACCACGCAGGTGCTTTGGCGAGATGTCGACAATGATGGCAGTCGAAATGGGATAATTCAGGATCTCACCTACTGTCCAGATCATGACGCCCACGAGATAGCCAGGATAGGAATGCCACCAGCTAAACACGCTCATGCCAGCCCCCAGGAAGAGGGCAGCAATCGCCAGCGAGGTGTTTGGTGAGCGTCGATTGAAAAACGCGGTGAGTGGCAGGCTGATGAGGACCACCTGGACGGCGTTGATGGCCATGACCGAGCCATAGATAAGCGGACTCAGGCCGTGCGCCTGCATATCAAGCGGCATGGCGGTCACATGCTGAAAATAGACCATATCGAAGAGCAGCCCTAATAGTGCGTAACTCCAGAGCCAGGGATCGGCCAGGGCTATGCGCAGCAACCCAGGTCGCTCGGTGCGCTCCTCACTCTTGACTGTGCGAAGCAGACGCGTCTCAGGAACACCAAACCAGATCAGGACGCCAAAGCAGAACGTGGTGAGCGCGTCGCCCAGGAAGAGTAGCAGATACGAGACGGGAGCCAGCAGGCCCGCGATGATCGGGCCAATGGCTGAACCAATATTGTTCGCCCAGTAACGCAGACTATACGCCTGCGCCAGCTTATCACGCGGCGTCATATCGGCAATCGCCGCTGAGGTCGCGGGACGCGCGAGGTCATTAAACAGCATATAGATGATCGCCAGGACCACAATCAGCCAGACGTTCCCCGCGAAGCTCAAGGCCAGCATCATCACCGCCGCAGCCAGCAAACTAATCAGGATCGTGACCCGGCGACCAAGCATATCGGCCAGCATTCCACCACATGCACCCGCCGCCAGCGAACCTAATCCCATGAGCGAGACGACCAGCGCGGCCTCGCTAATGGAGAAATGCCGGAAAGAGGTAAGATAGAGCGCGAAAAAGGGCATGACAAAGTTTCCAGCACGATTAATAAAAGAACCTGTGATAAGGAACCAGAAGGGGCGCGAGAATTGGAGATTTGTAAAAAATGTTTTGAATCGATTTAGAGGCGATAGCAAAAGAAGATCCTTCCATGTATAGAGCACACAGAGATACATCATTACCTGAACAGTTCCAGTGTATAATCCCTGGGGATAGCTCGTCAAGGAAACGGATCTGGACACAGGGCTTCCAATTCTCAAAACGGGAGGCAAAAAAGAAGAGTTTTCCTTGTAGAATACAAAAACCAAACTTCGTACCAAGGAAAACCCTGTGATGTCAAGCTCAGGATAGAGCCCGTTACTAGCATACGCGGTTACTCCTGCATCAGAGGAGTAGCCGCATACACCAGGTTAGAAAGGTACATTATTTTGTGTAGATGGTATAATTATATTAAAAGTTTGTTTACGCTAGCTAAAGCACTTAGAAGCTTGTGTGGTAGGAAAATATTATGTATAGTGGGAAATGTTACGTATAGTGGGGAATGTAAGCTCAGCGTTGGCTGAAAGATTAGCGCGGTCCCATGCTACCTTTGCATCGTTGCATGAAAATGCAAGAACTGAACGAATCATTTGATCACCCACGGAAACAAGAACCTACGCGAAGTTGCCCTGACCTTTGATGATGGACCCTTCCCCAATTTTACAGCGAAGGTACTGGACGCTCTTGAAGCGTATCAAATTAAAGCCACCTTCTTCTGCATCGGACGCCAGGTTCAGGCCTTTCCTGATCTGACGTTGCGCGCCTATAAGGCCGGGTATGAGATTGAAAATCATAGCTGGAGTCATCCCGACATGACCGGTTTAAGCCTGAAGGGCCAGTACTGGCAGTTGCAACATACCAGCAACACGATCGAACGGGTAACCCACCAGCGACCTCTTGCGATGCGTCCCCCCTATGGGGCATATAACGCATCTTCACTTCAACTCGCAACCAGCCTCCGACTGGTCGCGGTGGCCTGGGATGTTGATGCACACGACTGGTCGCGCCCCGGCACGGATACAATTCTACATAATGTGCTCGACTATGTGAAAAATGGCTCAATCATCCTGATGCACGATGGGGGGGGCGACCGCTCCCAGACGCTTGCCGCCCTACCAAAAATAATAGAAACCCTCCTTGGGCGCGGCTACCGCTTTGTGACCATACGCCAGCTACTCTCGCGCCTACCCCACGAACACAAATGAGAATCTGCGTTATGTCTCCCTAATGAATTCAGGCGCGGTCGGAAGGGCTCTTTGAATCAATGAGACGGTATGCTCGATGAGCGGCCTATGCTCTAGCAGCAATATGGGAGAGAGCAACCTTGCTGTTAGAGCATAGAGCTGGAGACCGGCCCGCACCTGTTCGTGCAGAGTGAGGGCATGTCCGCGTTCATCCTCAATACCAAAGGCGGCGCGGCGCAGGCGCACCCATTCTGGCTGATCATCCATAGCCTGCGCCACCTCGTCATAGATAGCATTATCACCAGAGAGTAAGATACCATGCTGCACTTTCATTACACGACTCATGCTCCAGGACAGGCCAAAGCGAGCATTCAACAGGCGCCCGACGTCATTGCGGCGTAGACCTTCCAATCCCTTGCGAGCCTCCTCGGCATTGCCCACCAGCATCTCGCTCGCCCAGCGGTTGGCTCGCTGCTGCATAGCATCATCCCATACAAAGACTTTGGCCCGGGCCTGGATCTGAGCAAAATAGCCCTCGCGATCCAGCAACGCCCGAGCACAGCGCACACCAGCAATCGTATCAGTCGCCGCCTGTGGCTCATGAAACCAGCGCTCGACTTCATCCGGCCCAACCGTACTCACAACCAGCAAGCGCTCCTGAAAGAGAAAGCTCTCCGGCTCAGAGGGCTCTGCTTTATATGTAAAGCGTACCAGGTCGATATCGCTATAGGGTCCAGCCTCTCCTCGCGCATGGCTCCCCATCAAGACAAGCGCGCACACCTCTGGTGCATCAAAACGCGCTACCAGGTCATTGAATGCAATACTCATTTTATTTACCAGCCACTTTCACTACATCTCCTTACAATTTTTTGGTCCTGGTTCGAAGACAGAAGACTGTTGGAGACATGGCGGAGCCATCACATCTTTGGTAGGCACCCCAAGCGTACTAGCAAAGAGAGACCAGAAGGCTTCATCTGGCAGATACCTTTCACCTTTTGACACCACGACCAAGCGACAGCCAGTAGGAGCGACAACCATCCCTGGCAGTGTGATATTCCTCTCGGAAAAGGTCAGGCGATAACGATAACCTGAATCCCTTGGGCAAGAAACGGAGTAATGCGTGATGCGTGGCAAACGAAAAATAGCGGTATAAAGCGTTTGTACCCGTTGTGGATCTTGAACGGTTTGGGTAAAGTAGGTCTTAATATCAATAAAGACAGGAACATCGATCTGAGGAGGAGCGTTGATAAGGTCAACATGCAAGCGATCAGGCTGACTAATCTTAGTTTCCTTAACTTTCGGTTGATTGGATGGCCCCTGTGCTGATATATTGTCACAGCTAGCAAACACAAGCACAAGGAACATGCTCAAACAGAGAGCTATTATTACCCGGCTGTTACACTTCATAATCCCTCCTTAATACATGAAGGCTTTTACGTCAAATACATCTATCTCTCTTAGAGAAGACGTGTATCTCTCTTTACTTGTTCCATAAGATAAGCATAAGAAAGTGAGATAAAGACAAAGCCATGATATACCACCTATGTCTTTATTATTGCTGACACTATAAATATCTCGGCCAAAAAAAGAGCTTTCACGATAGTAGTCCACTACCAAGTGCATATCCTCACGCCTAGTAGCGAAACCAACTTTTATACTTTACGTTTCTATATCTTGCAATTTAGCACCAGTTAGTGATATTGTTGGCGAATTGGTTTCCTGAGCTCAAACCAGAGATTTGTTGTTCTCCTTCACGAGCCCAATTTTTGATTTCGCCAACCACATCTTAGTGGGGTTCTACCCAAATAAGTTACAGGTCCGATATACAATCAGCTCATGAATGAACTAGTGGGTCAACTGACAAATGGCTGGCAAACCCGCATGGCCGCCCCAGAGCCAGCTAACCGGCGCAGGCGAGCGCGTTCACGACGCCTGCGTCGGTTGCCATTCCAGACAAAGGGTGTCGGATCAGCATTCCAGCCTGCCACCGTCTGCTCTAACCACTCAATGACTTGTTGCGCATCTTTGGGATGCTGCCCGCAGAGGGCGCGGCTCACAATGATGCGCTGCACCGACTCCGCCATGTTGAGCCAGGAACCACCAATGGGCGTGTAGAGCGGCATGACTCCGTGATCAAAGAACCAACGCACCAGATCATATGAGAGGTGTCCCGCCAGATTATCCAGCACCAGTACAATGCGTAAGGGCGGCTCAGGATTGCGTGGGGGATGGCCCAGCCAGGTCTCCCAGCGTGCGCAGACAGGGCGCTCCTCCTCCGGCAGCTGGCTTGCTGCTGGATGCTTCTTTTCGATGTCAGCTAAGATCTCGGTGAGTTGCTCGATCAGCCAGGGATGCAACACCGCGTTAGGAGCAGACAGCACGCCTTTGGCGCGCAGGTGGCCCGTGGCTGGACGGAACAGAGTCAGCAGTTTGGCGGTGCCCCCGCGCTCGTACTCATGTGGTTGCGTAGCAGGATGGCCTTCTGGTTCCCACGAAGCCCCTGGCTGGGGAATGGCCTGATAGGGTCCGGCTTCGTCTTCGTTCAACTGCACAATTCCGTCTGCTTCGGCTTGCTCGCAGGCCAGTTCGATCAGTCTTTTTTTTCCGGCGTCTCCAGGTCATACACCGTCACTGTCCCGCTTTTGCGCTTGCGCAGCGCGTAGCCGGTATGGCACCAGGTCCGCGTGCGCTGGTAGCTGTAGCCTGCTTCGTGGAGCACCTCCCGAATCGTTTCGGCGGCGACCTGGGGCAGGTCCGTCTTGCGCAGGGCATCGCGTAGCAGCATCAGCGACCAGGTGGCCGTCTGATCCTTTTTACGATCCGGTTCGCGCTGGACTTCTGCGAGGATAAGCGCCCGCTGCGCGCTCGTATACGTTGGTTTGCGACCACGCCCGGTTGCTGTTTCCAGAACCGCAAGCCCACACTGGTTAAAGCGGTGAACTATTTGAGCCACTGCCTCCCGGCTCAGACCCGCTTCCTGCCCCGCCACTGTCAGCGTCGCTCCCGCTGCCACTGCCAGCAGGGCTTTGGCTCGTTTCACGGCATCCAGACGCTCACTCGTCGCTTTCACTACTCGTGTCAGCTCTTTCTGCTCTTCTTTCTTCAGATCTCGGAGTTCTTCTTTTCTTGGTCTTCCCATCGCTGGCTCCTTCCTGCTTCTTTTTCCTGCAGTTTACCCCTTTCTTTCCTCTTTTGCAAACCAATTGCGAGTTGACCCACTAGCATATTTACACGAAGCAATCGAGACATTGTACGGGACTTTCGCCAGTTATCCATTGCGTCATCCCGTTATAGGCTGTCCTTGCTGCGTTTCCAGGGCAGATCAGGAGCGAATTGCCTCCAAAGTTCTGCGCCAGTTGGACGGCTACGACCTGGAGCGGTTTACATGGAAGGCTATGAGCACCTGGGGAGATGAGGACGACTTCAAACATTTTCTGCCGCGTATCCTGGAATTGGTGAGTGACGCCCAGGAGCGGAGAGACCTACCGTATCTCTTCGTCATCTTTGGGAAGCTGGGCTACTGCAAAGAGTGGACAGAGCAAGAGCGTGAAGCGGTCACCAACTATCTGCTAGCGCTCTGGCGCTGGATACTGGCGGGCCATCCGGGGCGCGAGGAGGATAGCCTGCTCGCCAGTGAATACCTGGAGGCGATGCTCTATGGTATCGATGATTTGGCGCCTTTTCTGAACGCCTGGCGAGATATGTGCATGCCTTCGTCGCTGCGCCAGCTCGCCGAGGTGATCAGCAATCATGCCTGGGACAGCCGATTAGCCAAAAGCAGCCAGGTCCAGGCCTGGCTACGCGAGGATGCAACCGGGCAGATGCTGGAAGAGGGATTTTACACATACATAGATGAGGACTGGGTAGAGGAACTGGCGCTGGCGGTGGAGGTGTGGGAGTGGACTGCGAATAGCGCGCTCCTGGCGTACACGGCTCCTAGAGATCCTCTCTAGGAGCCGTGTACGCCAGGAGCGCGCTATTCACTGAAGCCATTGATCAGCATGTCGCCCCAGGCCTGGCGCTGGGGCCCGGCGGGGTCGTGCTCGACGCGACTCTCGCGGTCGAAGATCATGGTCGCGCGCTCCTTGGGATTATAGGCGGGCCAGTTGGGGCCGGGAGCGCCTGTGCGGGCAAAGGCGAGCCAGGCCTCGCTCATAGCGTCGGCAATACCCTGGCGTTCGGGGCCGCCACCACCAGTAAAGCCTACGGCATAGGTCAGATTATCGAAGACGAAGGGAATCTCCAGGGCGTGCGTCGACTTCAGGCGCCCATTCAGGATCGGCGTCTCCCAGGTAAAGAGGTACATGTAGACCGGGGCCGCGCCCTGGGCGTATTTGCGCTCGGCCAGGGTGATCGAGTTGATGCGCATCATGCGGTCGCTGCCGATGGCCGTGTAGATGTCGGCAGGGGTTCCCTGGGGCTGCGCGTCACGATAGGCTGCAATCAACTCGTCCGCTCTGGCGCCCGCGAATTGGCTCACGCGAGCGCGCAGACCCGCCTCGTCGAGCGTCGCCAGTCCAGTATCGGCCAGCGTAAAGAGGGTGATCTCGTCCTTGTTTGTGCCGATTAGCAGCGGCACATTGGCGGAGATAGCAGGTGCGAACGGATCAAAGGGTTGCTGGAGGATGACCACGCCATCCATGACTGGTCCCCAGCCTGCCAGTGCGTTCGGGTTAATCCTGGCGTTGGCCTCAAAGAGCCGCTCAATAGGGATATCACGCAGACGCTCGACATCGCCTGGGGCGATCTCAAGCTCACGCAGGAGCTTCTCGGCGCGATGAGTAGCCTTCGCTCGTGGACTCACACGCAAGGCGGGACCGCTCTGGATGATGGCGCGATGGAAGAGACCCTGCGCGGCAGGCATGGCCATGAGGATGCTGACCTTGGCCCCGCCGCCCGATTCACCAAAGATCGTGACATTACTGGGATCGCCACCAAAGGCCGCGATATTGTCGCGCACCCACTCCAGGGCCGCCACGAGGTCGAGCATGCCGACATTGCCAGAGGCTGCGTACTCCCCGCCCGCCAGCTCGCCCAGGTAGCAGTAACCCAGCGGACCAAGGCGATGGTTGACCGTCACGATCACGGCATCGCCCCGGCGTGCCAGGTTGGTCCCTTCGTAGAAGCCCGCCGAGCCCGAGCCCATGGTAAAGCCGCCACCATGGCACCAGAACATTACCGGTCGTTTGCCACCGTCATTGAGCGCGGGGGTCCACACGTTCAAATAGAGGCAGTCCTCGCTTAGAGGCTCGGGCTCCGCGCCGCCACTCAATGAGAGCATCACTCCCAGGCCGCCCTCTGGCTGGGGACTGCTAGCGCCATAGCGCAAAGCATCGCGCACGCCGCTCCAGGGTTCGGGTTTCTGTGGAGGAAGAAAGCGTCCACGCCCGGCGGTTGAGGCTCCATAAGGAATACCTTTAAAAACATAAATGGAGTTCTTTGTGGCGCCTCGGACCTGGCCCGAGGCAGTTGCAACAATCGGGTCCATCATCATGACTCATAGTCCTTTCTATGTTTTCCGTTGTCCCATGCCCATGCAGGGTTGTCCACAATAACCATGTATGCTAGTAGCGGGCATCCCACGCCCATGCAGGGTTGTCCACAATAACCATGTATGCTAGTAGCGGGCATCCCACGCCCATGCAGGGTGGAGAAGATAGTGCTTCTAAAGGGCGCACCTACCTTCTCCACCCTGCCGGGCGTGGGGACATTCGCGGACATTCGCGTAGTGAAGTGAGGGTAGGTGCGCCCTTTAGAAGCACTACCCGATCTGCCTACAAGTTAGCGATACTCCTCGGTGAGCATCTTCTCCAGGGGCACGATGCTGTCGGCCAGGCCACCTTCGCGATTACGGGCCAGCCAGACCTGGCGGAAGTCGCCGAGAAGGCTCTGGACATCCTTGCGCGCGCGCTCTAATAGATTGGCGTTGGTGGGATCATGCGCTAGTTGGACGCGCAGGCTGGCATGGTGCATCAAGCGGCACACCAGTTCATACTCCTGCACAATCAGCGCGGCGTCGGGAGCTTGCAGGCGGATGCTCACGAGCTCACGCTCGATCTCCAGAAGTTGCTCGTCGGCCTGGATGAAGGTTTGGAGCGGGAAGAGCGGATCATCTTTCACCTGCGCGAGCGGGCGGTGCAGAGCCCAGAAGTGAGGCGTGCTATTATGAATGATCTCGAAGAGCTGGTAGACATTACCCAGGCGCGCGATAAGCTGGCCCATCTCCCCCTGCTCATCCTGAAAGGCATAGCGACCCGTCAGAGCTGGGATATCGCTGTCGGTGTTGCTCGCCAGGCACCAGGAGTAGGCGGCACCCGCCGCGTAGCCAGGATAGCTTATCGGCAAGGGCTGCCAGTGTCCGTTATCACCCCAATCGGTGTTGAGATAACCGCTGGCACCATAGGTTCGAGCCGCCTCAGCCGCGCTACGCAGGTTCCCCAGGGCGTTATCGACGCGCCCCCCAGCGAGTTCCATGAGGAGGTGCCTGGGCAGACATAGAAGGACATACCAGACGCCGCCAGGTGCTCGCTGCGCTCGGCGAAGGGATGGTTATCCTCATAGCCCCATTCGAGAGCAACCATATCACGTGGTAACTCTTTAAAGAGCTCGGGGTAATCATTCAGGATATCGCTCCAGAACTGCACAGTGCGCCCCTGACGTTGCGCGATATCGCGAATCTTGAGCACATACTCCAGGTAGACCTGGTCCAGTCCGCGCTCCTGGCAGGCCTCCTGGCTCTGGCCGTGTCCCACATCAAAGGTCTCGTCGCAGCCGATATTGACTACGCGGCTCGCAAAGTGCGGAAGCAGCTCACTAAGGAGTTCTTCCACCAGGGCCACGCTGCCAGGCTGAACGGGGGCGAGGCTGAATGGTCCCTCTAGCGTTCCCCAGGGAACGGGGAAGCTCCCGCTCGTCTCGGCCAGGTGCGCGTAGGTTGGATGAATCAGCCAGCGCTTCATATGTCCAAAGGTGTTCTGGTTGGGGACCAGCTCTACAAAGCGCTCACGGCAATAGGCATCCAGCTCCAGAATCTCTTCGCCTGTCATGGGTGAGGACTTGCCCCACACCTCCTGGTGCGCGCGATAGGCGAAGGTATGCTCAGTGTAGAGTTGAAACTGGTTGATCTTCCAGGAGGCCAGGAGATCGATGAGCTGGAACAGCGTCTCCATGGTCGGCACTTTATCGCGGCTGATATCAAGCATCACGCCACGTGCCGGGACATCGGGCCAATCGAGGATCTCCAGGCAGGGCAGGACACGCCCACACTGCTGGAGCAATTGGATCAGCGTACAGATGGCGTAGAAGAGGCCCACGGGCGTCCGCGCCGTAAGCGTGATGGCCTTAGATGTCACCTGGAGCTGGTAACCCTGCTCGTGGCCCTCCTGCTGCGGATCAAGGACGAGCTGTATGCCAAATTCATCACTCGCCATACCTGCTCCAGAGGCACGGATCTCGGCCGTTACAGCCGCCTGGTCGAGCAGGGCATGCTGCAAGCGTTGCGCGATGAGGAAGATAGCCCCGGCCTCGCTGGCGTGCAAAATAATAGAGGCGCGGGCCGGGAGGATGCAAAGATCCTCGTCTCGGCGCACTGAGCGCGGCGCGGGCAGGAAATAAAGGTCTTTGAGGTCGTTCATAGAGAGCGGTTTTCCCTTCCATGCAAATAATCATGAGTGTCTATCTATCAATTAAAAACACCCACCGCTGACTTTGTCAATTGGAAGAGTTCGTTATCCTTGAGGCCTCTTTCGTTTCAAGACAAAGAGGGGGAAGAAGTGAAGAAACGTGTGCCACCCTGCTGGCGAAAGAGGGCTGGAGTCAGGCCAGTGCGCTGGCGAAAGAGTGTGGTAAAGTAGCGGACGTCGGGGTAGCCGCAGGCCTGGGCGATCTCTTTGATCGGCATGTGGGCCTGCCGGTCCAGGAGAAGCTGCGCCGCCATCTCCAGCCGCAACCTGGTAAGATAGTCCATAATCGAGTCGCCAGTGACCTTGCGAAAGAGACGCGCAGTGTGGCGCTCGCTGAGATGCACCTGGGCCGCCAGGTCGCGCATGGTAATCGGGCGCGCATAGTTATCACGCAGGTAGCGCTTGATTGTCTGCGTCACAGCCTCCTCTGGACTACGAACTGGCGTGGGAAGCGGCTCACACAAGTCACTCGTATCCACGACGGAGCGCGCAGTATCCAGCAGGAGCTTGATGACCAGGCCCTCAACAACCTGGAGATAGCCCGGCTCACGACGTGTGCCCTCCTCAGTCAAGAGTTCGAGCGTGCGCAGCATCGCCGTGGTACGCGCACTAACCACGGATGGCGAGGCGAGATAGGCCCGGAGGAGCTCGTCCACGCCCGAAGCAGGCGCATTGTATGCATCAGCTCGCTCATAGAGCGTATACGACCAGAAATAGATGCCCAGCGGATCTTTCTCGGATGAGATAATCTCATGCGCCACACCGGGTTTCGCGATAAAGACATCGCCCACATGAACAGCATAGTCCACTCCAGCGAAGCGGAAGAGGCCCTGACCCTGGAAGGCATAGCAAACCTCAAAGAAGGAATGAGTATGCAGGTAATTCCGCCACCAGCGCGGCCCAATAAAGCCCCAACCCACAATCTCACTCTGAAAGCTACCCAGGCGTAACGAGAGCGTGAGATGGCTGAGATCGGTAAAGCGCTGGCGCGGCGCGAGACTATCCAGAGTAGGCCTCCTCTCTTTAGAGATAAGATATCATAGGCGCCCGATTGATGACGCTGCTGGCAAATTTTGTCAAGTTGTCCGAACAGGCTTGTGAGAAACGCCTGAATTGTTGGTAGGGACCCGATTTATCGCGTCCAAACGCCATTTATGGCCTGTGGGCGCAGCCGTGTTTTTGCGCTGTTACAAGCACATAGTGACGTGAAAGGTCTTTTTCAGCGTCTTTCAGGCTGCGCCCACGGGCGATTAATCGCCTGTGGACGCGGTAAACCGGGTCCCTACCGGTCTTGAAAGCCTCTGGATACCTTTCCGCGCTCGGAAACGTGTCCGGACAAAATTTGCCAGCAAAGTCATCAATCAGGTGCCTATGGAATTTGGTTTAGCGGATCAATACCCCGCAGGATCATCCCCTGCCCACGTGACTTATGTGTATCGACGGTAGGCGGATCGGCGGGATCACGCATCTGAATCAGGACGGTTGTGCGCGCCTCACTGCTTACATTCACGCCCGAGCCATGAATGGTCAGGTAGCTAAAGAAGAGCACATCACCAGCCTCGGCGGGGCAGGGCTGCGACGCCTCAAGGGGATACTCATCAAACGAGAGGTGCCAGCTTCCCTCGGGATTATGCGGAACCGGACCCAGTTTATGGCTGCCCGGCACCACGCGGACACAGCCCTTCTCCAGCGGCGCGTCATCGAAATGCACAATCGCCGCGATCATGCTATGGTTGGCATGCGGGAAAAAGGGATGATCCTGGTGCAGCGGGAAGGGCGATCCCTTCTCGGGCGGCTTGATAAACATCTTTGTATGATGCAACTGCACATTCTGGCTGCCAATAACATCAGCCGCAACACCCGTAATCCGTTCATCGAGGATCAGACGACCAAACGAGGCCGCGTAAAACTGCACATCATGACAGTGTAGGATTTTTGTATCGGTCGCCATGATCGCGTCGCGCGCACTGCCCCAGGTCGCATCGATATTGCGCTGGGCTGCCAGTCGATCCGCCAGTTCATGACACTCCTGGCGATATGCCGCCGCTTCCTCTCTGGAGAGCAATCCCTTTACCAAAATATAGCCGTTTTCATGGTAGAACGCCAGTTGTTCCTGTGTAAGCATGCCAAATCTCCTTGCCGCATGGCACTCATTACAACGATCAAACTATAGCCATAGTCTAACCGCCAGCATGGCTGAGAACAATCAAGCGCAGGGACAACTTTGTTTGTAAAACAGACATAGAGATAGACAGATAGATAAAACATGGTAACTTCGGTTAGCGTTTGCTAAAATAGCCTGTATGGCTGCAAAAACACATTTCTCAGAACAAGCATTGAAAGATATTCTCTCCCGTTACACATTGGGAGAGCTTCTCGCGTTTGAGTCAGTTACCACGGGAACGGTACAGACAAATTACTTTCTTCAGACGACACAGGGTAGATTTGTTTTCCGCTACTATCAGAATCGCTCCCTGGAGTCCGTCTTGTTTGAAAGCGAGCTCATTCGCTACCTGACACGCTGCAATTATCCCTGCCCGGCTGTATTACAAGACAGAAACGGGGAACATGCTGGCATCTATAACGAAAAACCGTATGCCATCTTTGAATTTGCCACAGGTCAGCATCTAGAGCATCCTAACGAGGCACAGAAGAGGCAGCTTGTCCAGCAAGTTGCCGAGCTAAACACCATCACCAGGGACTATAAACCACTGCATACACCATATAGGTTGAACTATAATGTAGAGACTTGCTGGGAACTAGCTCAAGAGGCCACTCAAAGGATCAACACTGCTCAAGCCAGAGAAAAGCTGGCGTGGCTTGAGCACACGCTCGCAGGGCTCCATCTACCGCCATCCCTTCCCAGGGGAGTCTGTCACTGTGATTTCCATTTCTCCAACCTACTCTTCACAGATGGGAAGTTTAGCGCTTTAATTGACTTTGATGATGCCAACTACACCTTCCTTCTCTATGATCTCGCTGCCTTGATCAACCCTTTCCAGGCTTCTTTCGACTGGAACACCTGGCATCGTTTTCAGAAGGAAGAGAATGTATTTGATTTCAACGAGACAAGGACCATCTTGCAGGAATACACCAGGCATCGGGCTTTGAGCATGGACGAAAAGCGGCACCTCTTTGATGTGTATAAATTGAGTATCCTCTTCGACTGTATCTGGTATTTCGAGCGCTGGGAAGGTGAAGACTTTTACGAGCGACGCAAAATCGGCTACCTTGACCGTTTAGGAAGAGACCAGTTTTATGCACAAATCTTTGCCGGCTGAACGGTCTCTCGCCATATTACATCTTTACGGGAGTATCTCCCGATGAATAGAGAGATGGTGATGAGTAATGCCCATCACCATCTACATGGTAAGCCAGATCTAGAAGTGACCGCCCGCGCCACCACCAGTGCTCCCGCCACCAAAACTTCCGCCGCCAGAGGAGGTACTTGACGGTATATATGTATGCGTATGCGTGTAGGTATTGTGGGCCCTGTAACCGTGATCACGACCACCTGGGGTCCAGGGACCTCTTCCTGAGCCTCTCCGCCGCCCGAGGGCAACCGCGATAATAATAAGCGCGCCAAGCAAAACAAAACCCAGCACAATCGCGACCACGATGCCAACCGGAGTAAGTGAAGATTGCTCATGATTCAGTGTCCCCTGGAGCGAGGCGATGGCCGCGATGGTCGCGCTGGTATAATCGCTCTTGTTATCCTTGTGAAAGGCATCGCCGAAGGCAGAGACGGCGTTCTGGGCCTGCTGATTGGAGAGCGAGACACTGGTGCCGCTCTGGATAGAGACGTTGCGATGCACAGTATCAATATCGATCACAATTGATTGCTGATCGGGAAGGAGACTACGCGCCTCCGTGTTGAGTGCATCCAGGTCTCCTTGAAATGTATTAGTCGTATAAACGATGAGGTCATTGGGAAGCTTCGCGCCCGCTTCTTGAACTGAAGCGACATTGAGCACCTGAGCCTGGTCATGAATAGTCACGGTTTTGGCGAGCCCGCTCAAAGGCATCATTAGCAGGCATATAAGTGCAAAGAGCAGGGCCAATACGAGGGAGAAAGCTTTATTTCTTCTTCTCCCAAGGTTGATATGCATAGCGCCCATTCCTTATATGTGATAGATACATGATAGACAGTAATTCTTAAAGAGATGGACGCTAATTACACGCGCTTCTCAAAAATATGGATATGTCCATATTCAGGATAAAGTGACCACCATCTGGCGCTTCACTGTGCGGTAGCCGAGCTTTTCGTAGAAGCGCAGCGGTCCGGCGGCAAAGTCCCAGGACTCAAGCTGGAGCTCGATCGCGCCCCGCGCCCTGGCCCAGTCATGAGCCGCCTGCATGAGGGCTCGACCACAGCCCGTTTTCCGGCAGGCCTCGGTTACAAAAAGGCTCTGTACGTAGCCATAGCGATGGGCCACCCTGAGCGGATGTACCTCGTCTTCGCGTAGGTATACTTCTACAAAGCCGATGATGCCGTCGGCTTGCTCAGCCATCAGGATCGCGGCATCCTCCCGCTGGATGATGTCGCGCAGGCCCTTTGCTAGTTCGCCAGTTTGCTGCTCGCGCACCTCCACTCTATCGGGCATACGCAGCCAATCGGGAAGGCCCACGACATGATAGAGGTGAAAATCCCAGTACAGGGGACAAAGCTGAGGAATATCCGCTTCCGTTGCGGGACGCGTCGAGAATGTCTCCATTGTTTTCTCTTTCTGCAGCATATACATTATTCTCTTTTTAGAATATAGATATATATAGGGAATTTGTCACGCTTCTAGAGCGCAATTCTCGGGGCCACCTTACTGCATTTCGTTGTGATGGTTACCAGAATAAGCAAAATCGATGATATACTCAGCGTAACCACTGCCCTAACACGCATAAGCCTCTTCGATAGCTGGCCCTTATCGACACTTGATCAGCGCGAGGTAGATATTCACGAGCGCCTGACCCCGATTATCCCCATGAAAGCAACATGTATTTTGCCTGGAGTCCCTCAGCCCAGAAGGCGCTATCTGGATTGAGGTCAAATCTCGCCCCGAAAGCATATGGGCCAGGATAGTCCTTTAAAACTTGTAATGCGGCCATAGATCCTTCCTCTCTGTAAAATCAGGTACCTCTCGATGAACAAAAGCCTAGCCATTCTACAGGTAACAGAAGTTAATTTCAAGTATTTGCTTTTCTTGTTCAAATAGAGTATGGTTAATGTTATCACAGCAATTAATCTAACCAACCTTATCTTAGGAAGGAAAGAAAAGCTGATAAAAAGACCGTATTGACGTTTAGATAATGCTATTTAACTTTTAAAAGTGGGTTATAAAAACGACTATAGAAGCTCGCTACATAGTAGGTAGATAAAGCATTTGACTATAAAATTCCTAAACATGGCTATAAAAGTATTTAAAATTTATGTATATCCAATTGCCATTTTCACTTTATCTATAACTTTACGCTTAATTTACAATGTAACGATTGCGCACAGTTATCAGCCTACATTTGATGCCGCTCTCTATGATATGATTGCGCGTAATATCGTTTCACATCATTGCTATTGTTTACACAGTAGTCATCAAACAGTGAGCCGCCCGCCTTTCTGGCCATTTGTCATAAGTGCTATATATTATTTTTTTGGTGAAAATGAATTTTATGCACGCCTCTTTTACTGTTTTCTTGGCTCTGGGACTTGTGTAGTCATTTATTTCTTTGCACGAGATCTCTTTGGTCGGAGGATTGGCTTATATAGTGGTATAATTGCGGCTCTCTATCCGGGCCTGTTTATTTATGATGGATGGCTATATTCTGAGTCTCTCTATACCTTTCTTACAACCAGTTTTATTTATACCCTTTTTCGACTTCAAAGATCTTCTCTGGCAGTTCAAAGCCCTTCAGAGCAGCAGTGGCTAAACAAATTAAGCTATAAAATGGTGAAGCAACGACATCTTTTTTTGTGTGGCCTACTATTAGGATTTATAACGCTTACTCGCCCAAATGGCGTGCTTTTGCTTGGCCTGGTCGGCATCTGGGGCATTTTTGTCTCTGTTGCAAAGATACTTCCCTGGCATACTGTACTCAAATATGTACTGGTCATTGCTTGTATTGCAGCTATTATAGCGATCCCCTGGACTTATCGCAACTATACAGTGACCCACAAATTCGTGCTTATCTCTACTGGTATGGGAGAAGTTCTTTTAGGTGCGTATAACAATACCATCGTTGATGGAGATCCAGGAGTTCGTGGCAGATGGAGACCGCCGGCCGATGCTCGCAATCATGACACATTCGGCTATACCCCCGATGATGATAAAGTGGACACGATGCGAGCGTTGTCATGGATACATACACATTTAAACGTAATCCCATATATTCTCACCATCCACTTTATCAATATGTGGATACCCTATACCTACGCACATGGTCTCCCTTTTGAAGCCTACCTCAATCAGCCAGCAGCACAGGTTATGATATATGCTATCACTATTACAACCTTTCTTATGATCGGTTTAGCAGTTAGCGGTTTTTTCGTGACCTGGAGACTAAAAAAGCAACAACTGCTTACAGTTTATCTTTTTCTAGCAACAACAATAATGCAAAATATTGCCTTTTATAGTGATATGCGTTTTCGTGCTCCTATTGAGCCACTACTAGTTTTGCTCGCAGGAGGTATGCTCTGGTGGCTGACACTGGTGTTCGCAAAGAGGCCTCTACCAGCAGAAACGTCATTCTGACGGCATCTGCATATGCTCTTTTAAGAAAGCCGAGCATTGTGGGGACTGCTAAAGCACACGCAGCCCCCACAGCACAGCGCCCACAGCATCGTTATATGAGATCATATTTGGAGATTCGTGAGCATTTTGCGGTAGTAAGTGCAACCTGGGTAATCCCCGTTTGCTGACTCAAAGCTTCCCATTGCTCCTGGCGTGGTCCGGCAGATCCTGACACAATCGACGCCACCCCTCCTGGGTTCCCTATCGCAGGAGGGAGGCAATCTGTGTCATTGTGCTTCGTTGAGCATGTCCTGTGAGGTGTTCCACAACCTTACAGCGTTCTCAGGGTCGATGGCATATGCCGCTACCCCTCGACGAATACCGGGCTGATGTGGCCCAGCTTCGTTACAGTCTTCAAAGTAGCGACCGCTGACGCCCTCGACTAACGGTGAGGCGGCCAACAAAACAGAGGTCGTCGCGCCTTGCTCAATATTTTTAATCGATACCCCTGTGCTTGCTGGGCCTGACTGTGCGGGGTTCACTGGTGCATCTTTCATGTGGCGTCCAAGATTGGTATTGGCGATTCGACCAGGGTTTAGTGCATTGGCAACGATACCATCACTTGCCCAACGCCTGGCCGCTTCTACTGCAAACAGGATGTTGGCCGTCTTGGATTGTCCATAAGCAACCCATGTATCATAGGGACGAGCGTGAAAGTCGATGTCATCAAAATCCACCTCGCCATTGATATGACCCACCGAACTGACTGACACAATACGAGCGTGTCCCGTCGCGGCCATCGCGTCATGCAAACCAAGCGCCAGCGCAAAGTGGCCGAGATGGTTCGTGGCGAATTGCATCTCGTGCCCTTGTGCACTGAGCTCCCGCTCTGGAATGGCCATGACGCCGGCGTTGTTCACGAGGATATCAAGTGAGCCCTCCCAGCCTCTCACAAACGCGCGTACCGAATTCAGGTCTGACAAGTCGAGCTGCCCGACACGAATATGCTGATTGCCTGTCGTCTGCCTGATGTCTTTGGCTGCCTGTTCACCTGCATGGGTATTACGAACGGCGAGCATCACTTCAGCACCAGCTTGCGCCAGAGCGCGAGCCGTTTCCACTCCGATACCGCTTGAGCCACCTGTGACAAGAGCTCGTTTCCCACGTAAATCGATCCTTTCAATGACTTCCATCGCGGCTGTTGTCGCACCGAATGGTGTGGTGATTAATTCTGCCATTTGCTTCCACCTTTATTAGTTATCTTAAATTCTTCACAATGCTCTCGTACTCTTGATGCTCAAGAGATGAAGCCCTCTTCATGTCCGTAGTATAAAAAACCTCAAGTGCTTGAGGTCAAGACCTTTCAGTGTTTCTCTTGAACGTTATGAGCTATAACCAAAACAGTGTAAACCGGGCACATCCTCCTCTCACGTGGGTACGAAACATCTGTCAACTGGTCGCACTTATTACCACATTTTCAAAAAGATATCGCATTTATACTAATATTTCTGCTCTTCTATTTGCATTTTTTATAAACATATGTTATAGTTTCTAAGGTTACTGTAATAAGAATGTTTTGTTTGTAGTTGACTCCTATATATCCAGGATAGTTTCTGGTACTTCCATAGTCGTATAACATATTCTCCTATCCACATGCTAGAGGGTTTGCCCGTTCACTGGCAGGGCACGTGGGACGGGAGAAGGTTGGTAAGGATGGGATGGAGAGGGGTTTCCACAATGAGACAACTACTACGTTTGCCACAATCACTATTACTAAGCAGCCCAATCTTCCTCGTGGGTGCAGTCCATGCCGCTCGATAACCGGAAGGCGGCTCACATCCAGCAGATGGTGAATAAAAGCTTCACCGGGCGCCAGCGTAATGTTGTGCTGGTCACCAATACTGCTGGCAGCTACAGCTATAGCGCGATGGCAGTCGTCTTCCGACCCGACCTGGCCATCGATCCACAAATACCTGACCAAAGCGGGATGCCACCTCATGCGCAAGCGGAACTCGTGCTGATCGCGCCCCTGGGCACCAATCTGGCCGGCGTCGTCTTCATCGCCGACACACCGACCGCGACCACAGCAGCCGTACAGGCCGCGCCCAAGTACGAGATCATCACCAGCGTTCCCGCCGGCATCATCCCAGGCGGCACGCACCTACGCGTCTACTTGCGCCGCTTCAGATAGCTGTAGTGTGAGTCCATGCAAGCATGGACCCTACAACACGCTCGACGCCCAAACCTTCTACCGGGTAAGGTGTGTTGATGGGACATCGCCCGCCACTAATATCGTTCGGCAAGCCACCCTCATCGAGTAAGGTGTGCTGGTTGGTGATGCCTGGCCAGAGGCCAGGCATCACCAACCAGCACACCTTACCCCCCCGGCGAGCCACGCAGTGGCGAGAAGTCTACGCGACCTGAATGTATATAAAGAAAGGATCAATGCTATGAAAAATAAACAACAGCTTGATATACATATGCACAACTCCTTTCACGAGGCGGACGCGATTCCACCCACAAGTACGCGCCCCACACTGGAGCCTGATGCCTACCCCGGCAATCCCTATAGTGTTCGCAATATGTCCTCTCTGGCCCATGACCCCATTCAACCTCAGTTCGACAGCGAGCTTCCCACGCACCAGGACCTGGGTTTTGCCGACCAGTTGGAAATGGAACTCTGGCTGGGCCTGGAGATTACCCCACCACTGCCAGCGACGCCTCCCCCGCTAGCGAAGGATGAGCGCCCAGGCGACCTGGCGCCCCAGGCCCAGGAGATGCTAGATGAGCAGCTACACAATGAGGACATTGGGGAGAAGATATATCCCGAGGTATTCATGGATCAATCCAACATCAATAGCCACCGCAGTCGTGACCTGACCCTCCAGGCCCAGGGACTCGCAGACGACCAGCTCTGGCAAGAAGAACAATGGGGGGACGGCGAGCAGGAGCCGAACTCATGAACCAGCACCCACATCAGGCAGAGGAGCCGCTCACAAACGCCTCTCAACAACCGATCACGATCACAGAGGCGCGTATCATTGAGCGCCTGGCTGATGCAAGCGTAGGCGCCGGGCATGCCGTGCGCGTGACCGTCATCCAGGGCGGGCGCTCCAAAAATGGCTTCGTCTATGATCAGGCAGCGCTGCGGCAGATCGCGGCGCTGCTGGAAGACACGCATGCCTATGCCGATCACTCGCGCTCGGAGGCCGATCTCCAGACGCGCAGTGTCCGCGATGTCGTGGGCTTCTACCACGACGCGGAGTATATTGCGGGCCCGGCTGGGCAGCCAGGACATGTCGATGCCACTCTGCACATCTTCGAGGCCGCCAACTGGCTCTGGACACTGATCAACGAGGCCTGTACCCTGGGTCGCCCTGAGCTGATCGGTCTCTCGGTCGACCTCTTCGGTGCCTGGCAGGTCAACGAAGCCACGGGCGCGAAAGAGATCAGCGCCATTCACACCCTCAACTCCTGTGATGTCGTTACCCGACCCAGCGCGGGCGGCGCCTTCCGCCGCATCCTCCATGCCGAGTCGTCACTATCAGAAGGAGAACATCTTATGGCAGAGCAGCACAACACACAGACCTCCGAAATCACCTCCTCAACCTCTATTACTCCGATAGATGCGCCCATTACCAGCACCCCCTCTGTCGCCACCCAGGAGATCGACCGCCTGCGAGAGGAACTGCAATGCCAGCGTTGCGAACTGCTGTTGGAACGCCGCCTGAGCGAGAGCATCCTGCCCGAGCCAGTCAAGACTCAGGTGCGAGGTCGCTTCCAGCAACGCCTCTTCGAGGAGCAAGAACTGGAGCATGAGCTCTCCTCCGCACTCACGATGATGGCCCAGTTGACGCGCGACGGTCTCGTACGCGGTCACGGCTATGAGAAGGCCAGCATTACGGGTATGGTGAGCGAGGCCGAAAAGGTTCAGGCCTGCTTCGACGCCATGTTTGACCTGGAGATCGACACAGGTCGCCTGGGCAATGTGCACGGCTTCACCAGCATCCGCGAGGCCTACGCCCGCGTAACGGGCGATTCCAGCCTCCAGGGCGGCATCAGTGGCTCCAGTCTGCTTGGGCAGCTTCCAATGTCTCCTTTCGGTCCCACGGGCTTCATTAGCGAGGCTGATGTCACCACGGCCAGCTTCTCCTACCTGCTGGGATCAAGCATGAACAAGCGCCTGCTCAAGGACTACCAGGCCTGGCCCGCCGAGTGGATGAAGTTCGTTTCTATCGTCCCCATTCGCGACTTTAAGCAGCAGAGCCGCGTGCGCATGAGTGCCTTTGGTAGCCTCGCCATCGTGCCCGAGGATATCCCCTACCAGAGCATCACGCTAGGCGATAGTGCCGCCACCTACGTAGCACAGAAGCGCGGCAATCTCGTGCCCATCTCGCGTGAGGCCATCATCAACGACGACCTGCATGCCATCAAGCAGATTCCGGGCAAGCTGGCCGTGGCCGCCGCCTATACCCTGGCCGAGTTCGTCTACGGCTTTCTTGCCAATAATCCGAGCATCTACGATGGGCAACCCCTCTTTACCACGGGTGCGCCCCACAACAACCTGGGAGCGCAAGCCCTCTCAACGCTCGCGCTGCAACAGGGCGTCACCGCCATGCGTGAGCAGACCAACTTTGCGGGCAAGCGCATCGGCCTGCGCCCACGCTACCTGATCGTACCACCCGAGTTGGAGTGGACCTCGATGGTCGTGACCAAGTCGGCTGGCGTCCCTGGCTCACCCAATAACGACATCAACCCCATGCTCGGCTACGTCCAGCCCATCGTCTCGCCCCAGCTGACCAGCGCCACGCAGTGGTTCCTGGCGGCCGACCCGCGCGAGATCGACACCATCGAGGTCGGCTTCGTCGGTGGGCAGGTCAACCCCGCCCTCTTCATCCAGGACCAGCCCATGCTCGGCCTCAACTTTACACAGGATGTTTTAACTTTTAAGGTGCGCCACGAATACGGCTCATGCGTTACAGACTTCCGTGGCCTCTATAGGGGTGTCTAGAGTTGGATGTGCGCTACTTTACGTACGCGCCTACAGGGGTGAGCTTTTTGGGAGGAAGGCTAGATATGCTTTCCGGACAATACGCACCCTTCGCGTTCACCATGCCCGCCTGCGTAGGCGCGTACGTAAAGTAGCGCACGCTCACCAATTTCCAAAGGAGCCTTAGACATGAGTGGATTCACCAATAATGACGGCTCTGGCCTGGTCGGCGCGCTCAATCCGCAGGGGATCGGGCAGACCCTGCGCGTCGACACGGGCGGGAACCTGCTTGTCACGGGCGGGACACTCCAGAACGCCCTGCTCAGTGGCAAGAGCTTTAGCGCCACTACGGGCAAGCAAACTGCCAGCAGCGCGGCGGTCGTGGCCTGCTCGCTCTACAACAATACCAGCGCCAACATCCTGCTCTACTCGATTACCTGCCTCTCGGGCAGCATACGCACGCACCAGCTCACGCGCGGCACGAGCAACCTGGCCCTGGGCAGTAACGCGCTCGTCAGCAATGCCAGCCTGGGCGGGAACAGCTCGCTCCTGCCCGCTGGCAACGTAACCTACGCCAATAGCAATCAGACCATCAGTGGCACGGCGCTCGACGCCTTTAGCGCTCCCGCCGGCCAGCTCATCGAGGTCCTGGGCAACGGCTCCCTGCTCCTGCTGCCAGCCAGCGCCAGCAACAGCCTCACGCTCTACCTGGACCTCGCCGCCGCCGGAGACTGGAAGATCACCTATAAATGGCTTGAAATATAAGTGTATTGGTGGACGGGCTGCGCCTGTCCGCCAATACACCTGACCTGGTGAGCCACGTAATGAGGCAAAGTCAATGTGTTAAAGAACATAAGAAGGAGCAAGCACCATGATGAACATTATGGAAATCAACTTTGGTCGCTATAGCGGCACGCAGACCTGCCCCATCGGCACCTATGTCAACATGCGTACCTTCGCCTATTACCAGCAGGCCAGTGATGGGACACTCCCCCTGGCGGGCACGTGGCACCTGGTCAGCACAAACGCTACCCTCACCGCCACGGTCATCGCCAGCACCATCAACACTGTCCTGGGAACAACCTATACCGCTGGCAACTTCCATAGCTATAGTGCAGGCAGCGATGCCCTCCCCGCCAGCCAGCTCGGCCAGGCCTGTAACGACGCGTAGGGCCTCGACACCGGACGCGGGAACACTGACCAGTGAGGGTAGGTGCGCCCTTTAGAAGCACTACCCGATCTGTGACGACGCGACAATCACGCTGATAGGAGGACAGCATGGCGCAGATCATCAAGCGTGGCTTCATCGCCAGTTTTAACCCGGCAACCTATACCTGCTCGATCTACCTCTTGGAGGCGCAGACCGTCACGCTTGATAATGTCCCGGTCGCGCTCCACGTGGACAACACGAGTATGCTGACCGGGGCTTACTGCGCCGTCCTCTTCTTCGATGAGCATAATCTCAATGACGCCGCCGTCATCGCGACCTATGCCAGTCCCACCAGTGGTAGCATCCCGGCCTATAAACCGGGACGCGTCGCCTTCATCCCTAAATACAAAATCTACGACGCCAGCCTCCCCGTCGGCGCGACAACCGTCACGGCGGCGGGCGTCAGCAATATTCCCGGCGCGGCCAACGCCGTGCTCTGTAATATTGCCTACATCTGTTCCAGTAGCGCCAGCGCGACCCTGAGCATTGGCCCCACGGGCGCGCCCACCTGTACTATGAACGTCCAGGCGACAAATAAGGAGATCGACATGAGCTGTACCGTGCCCCTCAGCGGCGGACAGTTCGTGTTGAACGCCAGCATCGCCAGTTACGCCACAGTCTACATTTATGGCTACATCATGTAATCAGCCGAAACAAAATAAAAGAAAGGACACAACACCATGCCAGAGCAGAAATCGGGCCGCAACGCCAAGAAAAATACTCCACAATTCACCCTGCGCTACTGGATCGAGCGGATAGAGCAACAGGTCAACGCTCTGCTTGATGGCATCGACCTGGGCGAGCTTAACGCCAAACAACGCCTGGAACTGGCAATCAAGTACATCGGTCTGCTCCAGCGCTACTACCTCATAGAGCAGGAGCAAGAGCAGGCCCAGAACTCAGACGACGAGACCTATGTCCAGCAGAAGATCATCGATTTGGCGGAATGGATGCGTACACCACCCTCACATCGCGACAAAACATTCGAAGATGAACAAGAAGAATGAAAAAGCCTATTACTATAGTACTCATTGATTTACGCATATTCTGATGCATGTTAACATGGGGCATGCTTCAAAGGTTTTGGTAGTGTGGTATTCGGAGTAGGAGCGTAGCAATGATTGCCCTCGTACAAGACAATAACGATCTGGCCTATGTGCTCGAAAAGTTTCTCGAAATGGAGCACATAGACGCCACCAGTTTCCCTAGCATGCTTCATTTTAACCTTCAGCGTTCACAAGGCTACGAGATGCTTGTAGTAAGTAGCGATAGTATTATAAAAGTGGGGCTGCCCCTGGAGATACTCCTGGGCAGCCCCATCCCAACCATTGTTACCACCGCCTACGATGAGGTGGCCGACTGGTGCAGCGAGCACGACATCTCCTGTCTGCTTCTCCCCTTCACGCTGCACCGCTTTCTCAAATTTCTGCACCACAACCAGGCCCAAGCCCTACAAGCCTGATTGCCAGAGGCACCCAGCTCGCTATCCCACCCACCCGGCATCTCTTGACTATATAAAAATTTATAATCCGAAACACATTAGAGCATATATAAATATCAATACTATAAATGCCCAATTATTGGTAGGAACCCTAGCGGGTCCCTACCGTCTTGTTAGGTTGGCTTGTTGAGCTAGCTCGTGAGGCTAGGCGCCTCTGGCGGCTCACTTCGTAGAGGCAGATGGAGGTGGCGCAGGCCACGTTCAAGGAGGAGGCCGATCCTACAAGGGGGATTTGCACAACCGCGTCGCACAATTCTTTATAGGCCGCGCTCATGCCCCAGGTTTCGTTTCCGACGACGAGGACCGTTGGAACAGTAAAATCATGCTGCGAGATTTCCTGTTCGGCTTTCTCGTCGGTACCAATAACCTGTAAGGCGCCAAGCTTCTTTTTCGCGCTTTGCAGCCAGGGTTCAATATCTCTCTGCGAGGGCAGCCTGACCGTCGGCAGGGCAAAGAAGGAGCCGGTGCTCGCGCTAATCGTTTCAGGATCATAGAGGTCGACGGCATGACCGGTAATAATCAAGCCATGGGCCTCAAGCGCGTCACATGAGCGAATGATCGTTCCCAGGTTGCCCGGGCTAGCTGGCCGGTCAAAGACCACCACAAGTAGATTCTGAGTCAGGGGAATACGTGCTAGGTCGTCCTCGGGCATGGCAACCAGCGCCAGCAGCTCTGAACTCTCGGCTTTATTGCTCAATTTCTCTAGCAAGTGCAGGGGAACTTCAAAATGCGTCTGCGCCTGGGAGCGCGCTAGAATACCCTTCGCCCAGTCCGAGAGCTGCTTTTCGCGCGAATACACGAAGGCATTGATCGTCCAATGGTGCGCAAGCGCCTGGTTGATAGGTCGCACGCCCTCGATAAAGAACTCTTTGTGGCGGAGCCGTTTCTCTCGTTTTCTGCGAAGCGTTTCGATATATTGAAATTGGTTATTCTCTGAATAAATCTTGACTATGTTCGGTCTCTTCACGTCTACTATTCCTCTATCCCAGATTGTCCACCGGATGCAGGTGGGAACTTTTTCCGTATCTTACCCGGTTTTTCTGGATTGGGCAAACTTTTACGGCATAGCGAAAAAGGGAGGATACGGAGGAAGATAGGTCGTTTTGCAACGAGTGGGAGGCGGGGCTATCTGCCCCGCCTCCCACTCCCTCTTGCTTTATCGCAAAGCACTCAGGTAAATCAGGCTACCGGAAACACCCGAACAACAGTCTGCATATTGGGGATTGTGGTGGGCTGTGTACTGGGCGTTGTTGAAGGTGTGACCTGGCCTTTGCTCATTATGGATTTCGTCTCAATAGCGAGCATATACTTGCCATTGGGCGACCAGGACAGCTGAGAAATTTGCACAGCACCCTCTTTGTAAACATGCACGACCTTGCCGCTATTAGCAGCTACAATCGTGATATTGCTTTCATAACTATTCTTGCCCAGTTGTGTAGAACCATTATAGGCTACCTGCTGACCATCAGGCGACCACGTTACCAAGTTGGCTCCAGGGTAACTGGTAACCATTTTATGGGTCTCCACATTCCAGACCTGGATAACTTCAGGAGCATTCATTTCGATTTTGTCAAAAGCGAGGTTGTGCGTCTGTGGCTGGAAGACAAGCGAACCAGAGTTACCACCGCCATTCTGTTTGAAGACAAGCGCACGGCTAGAGACCTTCCAGACCCATACAAAATTTGAGTCTAGACCACCACCCTGCGTATCGAAAACGGTACTGGCTAGATACTGACCATCAGAGGACCAGGCCAGGCCAGTTCCATTGTAGTCACCATCCCATTTTAGCGTGTAGTCAAGCGTGGCGGTCTGCGAGTTCACAACCTGAATGTAGCCGTAAGGCCCCGCGCTCACGTTTAACGCGATGGATTTACCATCAGGCGACCAGGCAGCGGCCCTAAAGCCCAGGCCACCACTGGCGGGGAACAGGGTCGAGAGATGTGAGCCGCCAACCAGCGAACTCATGGCTCCTGGAGTAGTCGCATGCGCCAGTGATGTCGTGTACGAGCGCACAACCGACCCCGACCGGCTATCGACTATACGAAGTGCCTGATTGGTAGAAATCGCGATCAACTGGCTATCTGGCGACCAGGATAATCCATAAGCCCACTCATTCGCTCCAGGAAGCTTGGCTGTCTGGAGCGTCTTACCAGTTGTCGCGTCCCAGATCCGTACACCACTATTAGTGGTAGAGGCAATCCGCTGGCTATCAGAGGACCAGGCCATATTCTGAAAGCCCATCTGGTCACCTGGAATGGTTACAGCATTGTTGCCAGTAGGCTGCGGGGTAGGCGACGGCTTTGGCGTGGCGCTAGCTACCGCTTTGGGATTGTTTGAGCCGGAGGCACCCAATTGCGCGAAACGGCTCTGCGCGACAAAGAAGCCGCCGACCAGGACGGCCAGGATAATAACGGCGACCAGGAGGCTCAGAGAGCGCTCGTAGCGTCTAAGACCAGTTTTTTTATCGTCCATGATGTTTTTTCTATTACCTCGCTGTATGCGTTGTGCCTGGAACAGCGCTTGCTCCTGCGGAGCTGGCAGAGGCCTGAGAGGCGGACGCGGCGTGGCGCCGATCTTTTCTATCAATCCGCGCTGCTCCACCAGGCGCTCTTCCACCCGCCGCAACACCTGCTGATAGCGCGTAAACTCTGGATCATATACACGCTGTAGGTCCTGCACCAGGCGTATATTCACGTCCTCAGACCGCTGTCCAGGCAGATGAGGTTGACCGGCGGTCAACATCTCTTCAATTGACTCATCTACGCGCTGAGGGGAGAAAGGCTCATTGTATTCATTCATGCTATGTGTTTCCTCCTACTCATTTTCGTAGACTTTGCGTAATAATTTGACTGCACGTGAGAGCATGACACGGACCGCGCCCTCACTCTTCTGCACAATAGTCGCAATTTCAGCGCTGCGCAGGCCATGAGCAAAACGTAGGCGTACCAGCTCCTGTTGCAGAGCGGGCAAACGCTTAATGTGTTCCTGTAGGCGTGTCGCCTCCTCTTTACGAAGCAGCACGACTTCAGGCGTCACATAGTCCTGCTCATATTCCTCCTCTGGCACGAACTCCAGGGAGATGCCCTGCCGGCGCTTGAGCTTGCGATGATAATCCGTCACCTTGTTGCGCGCCACGCACCAGAGCCAGGCCTCCTGCTCCTTCGTGCCCAGGCCTTCAAAGCCTGAGCGTTCCAGGGCCGCCAGAAAAACGTCGAGGAGCAGGTCCTCCGCGTCCTCCAGCGAGCGCAGATGCCGATACAGATAAGCCAGGAGCGCTGGCGAGTACTGTCGATAGACCGCGGTCAGATAGGCCTTATCATTCAGCGAGGGAGTGTGCTCTTTCCGCATATATTCCCCTACTTTATGTATTTTTGAGATCTCGCAGAACACATCGTATAGGTACAATTTTTGTTACAATAGCTTTTCAGGCAATCCAAATGGGGGAGAACATATGGAGAAGGGTGTGGTGATGGCCTGGCAGAGCCAGGCCATCACCACACCCTTCTCCATATGAAGCACCTTACTCGCCAAGCACGCCAGATGCCGCCTGCTCAGGCTCGGCTACGCTGGACGACATGCATACCAGCCAGACGCAGGCGCCTACCAGCAGCAGCGCGACGCCTGCCACGGTGAAAACATTGCCCACGCCGAAGAGGTCGGCGATGATGGCTCCTAGCAGAGGCGCGAGGAATTGGAAGGCCGTCTGGATGCCGTTGGCCATGCCGGAGACACGCCCCATCATCTCGGGCGGCGTCTCCTTCTGTAAGAGATAGCCATAAGGGACAATCATCGCCGCCACGGCCAGGCCACCCAACAACCAGAGAATGGTCCAGAACGGGGGCCATATATGCAACTGGATAATAATGCCCAGGCCAATCAGGCCAATCATCACGCCTACCCCGATATCGCCCGAGGCCATTAAGCGCAGAGGTGAAAAGCGCTTTCCCCACTGACCAACGATCAGACCACCGAGCACGGTTCCCAGGCCAATAGAGCCCACAGCGAAGCCAAAGAGGGAGGAATCAAAGCCCAGGGCTTGAAGCGCCAGCGCCGACATAGAGTCGAATGTGCCAATAATAAAAAGAGCTACGGACGTGCTCAACACAGCAGCCAGTAGCAGGCGGCGTTGAAGGATAAAGGCAAAACCAGCGCGAAACTCCAGCCAGAATTTGCCCCTGGCTGGCGCCTCCTTCTCCTCGGCATTTGTGGCAGCGGGAAGTACCAGGCGCGGCAGAAAACTTAAGAAGAGGGCCGAGGCTAGAAAGCTGACCGAGTCGCACACAAAGGCGGCATACGCGCCACCCAACAAAACAATAATGCCGCCAAGGGCCGGACCCAGGATCTTCGCTACCTGGAACATCGTCTGGCTAAGTGAGTTGGCGGAGAGCAGATCCTCTTCCGGGACCGCCCCACGAATGAGCGCCTGCTTGGCCGGATCAAAGAAGGTGCTCACGGCGCTCGCCAGGACCACCAGCACCAGCATAATATAAATATTCGAGGCCCAGACCAGACACAACACCAGGCCAGCGCGCACGAGATCACACACAATCATCGTAGCCTTACGCGGCCAGCGATCCACCCACACCCCCGCCACCGGCCCAAGCAGGACCATGGGCAGGAACATCACAATCGAAAAGGCCGCCAGGGCATTAGCCCCCAGGTGCCAGCGGTAGACAATAATACTGATAATCGCCAGGTAGTTTAACCAATCGCCCAGGTTAGAGATGGCCTGGCCGAGAAATAAGAGACGAAACGAACGATGAGACAATGCCTGCAAGAGCGCCACACGTCGCATTCTGGTTCCTTCCACTAGAAAACAACCATGCTAAATATACTTCAGGTTCTCCAGTATAGCATAACAGGGTTGTTTGCTGTGTTGTTTGATAGCTATAATCCATACACGTCTAAAACTATAGAAAACACAAAAAGAGGCACCCTTAATGAGACAACCCGATATTAAGCCATGTCCTGAATGTGGAGGGCGGCGTGTATTTGTCGAGGCTTTAACACCCGTTCATGGAGGATTTAATCTCCTTATGCTCAAACAGCCCCTGCGTTCAACTCCACTCTTCAGTAAGAAAAATAGATACTCTGATACAGTCGCCCTTACCTGTCTTGTATGTGGATACACAGCGATGTATGCGACCAAACCAGATAATCTTAAACCAGATAGCAAGTAAAAACCTATTCTCGATATATTATTTTTCCCAGGAGCGTATCTATGCTTAACACTCCGCCCGAAACTATTTACAGAGAGGCAAGCGAGCACCATGTTGGTAAACCGCTCAAGTCTTATCGCAATAAAAAGGAACTTGCTCTTTTAATTCTTGCGCTGGCCTTGTTTGTCATATCCACATATAGCCTCATCTACTCTATTTATGACTACCATCAATGGCAAAGCCGAGCCCAGAGTACCAATAACTTTTTTAAGGTATGTCCAACCTGTACTGAGAGCGATAAAGAGAGCATACAAAATATTGCTGACTCTAGATTACAAAACAAGCAGAGCGAGATCTGGCTATCCTGTCTCCCATTGCTTGTCTCGCTTGCCATCTTCCTTCTCTACTGGCCCGAGCGCAAAAAGCGTCTATATTTGTGCAGCGAAGGGCTGCTCTTTACCAATGGCAAGCAAACAAAGTCTATCCGCTGGGATGAAGTCGAAGAGGTAACCAGTGATACAGCGAGTTGCACACTCAAACGGGCCGATGAGAGCACGTTTCCTATCGAAAGTGGCCTCATAAATAGTGAGCGCTGGAAAGTTATCGAGAATAGGTTAGAAGAACGCTTACGTCCGAGTATGCTTGAGCGCTATGAGCGCGGCGAGACGCTTAATTTCGGCGACCTCCTTCTCGACACTCATGGAATAAAACGCAATGGCTATACCAATACCTGGCACGAGGTCGCCGATGCGCGCATCGAGGGACAGCGGATCGCATTGAAAATTGGCAACGAGTGGGAAAGGTTGCCGGGGAAGATTCCCCTGGCGCAACTCTGTGTTGAGCTGATCCAGCACGCCAGGGGTGGGGTATAATAGGCAGGCATCAAGCAGTATAAATAGAGAAGGAAGAGCAACATGTCCACGATTGAGATATTTCTTCACCAGGAGCAACCAATTGATCCTCACGCAGTGCGCGAGCTTTACACTAGCGTCGAGTGGTGGCCTGAACGGACCGAAGAGCAGATCGCCCAGGTCCTTGCCAGCGATATCGCGGTCGGGGCCTGGGATGGCGAGCGCCTGGTTGGCTTTGCGCGCGTCGTTTCCGATCATATCTTCCATGCCTATATCGAGGATGTGATGATCCATCCCGCCTACCAGCGACAAGGCATTGGACAACTCTTAATAGCTCGCTTGCTAAAGGCGCTCTCCACTATCAAGACCATCACGCTCTTCTGCAAGGAGAGGCTTCTTCCCTTTTATGAAACCCAGGGTTTCCGCGCCTTCCCATCCCAGGTCGTTATGCACCGGTTGCCATAAAGACCCTTAAAACCATGGGTGGGCGCCTAATAATACCACCCTCATCATTTGCACATTCGCGTGTTATACTTCTTGAGAAAAACTACTTTGCAAGATAGAGAAAAATGTATGCAACAATCGTCGATGGTGCTCTTCTGCGATGAGTGCGGGCTGGCCAATGAAGCCACCGCCAGCCATTGCGCCTCCTGCCAGCATTCACTTGTCCACCAGGATCATGAACACGACGCTCCACCAATTGCACCTATCACTTTTACCCCAAAGCCTGTACTCGAAGTGTGCGCCGGGGCTGCTCTGGACCAGGAGGACCAGGAGTCGTTTGTAACACCATCCAACACCTTAGCCTGCGATTTTCAACCCGGCAGCATCTTGGCCGGGCGCTACCAGGTTCAGGAAGAGATCGGACGCGGCGGCTTCTCTACTGTCTATCGCGCCCTCGACTTGAAAGCTGGCCCCGACCAACGCCTGGTTGCAATCAAACGCATTCAATTGAAGCAGCTCTCCGCACGCCAGATCATCGATGCCACCGAGACCTTTAACCGCGAGATTGCCATGCTAGCGCGCGTGAAAAATCTGAGCGGCATCCCCACCTATTACGAGCACCTGACCGACGCAGAAAACTGGTATTTGGTCACACAATATATTGAGGGCCAGACCCTGGAAGAGTATTTGCAGAAAGCTCCAGGCGGTTATCTTGAGGAGAAAGAGGTCATCGCGCTGGGCATCCAGCTTGCGGGCCTTCTGCACACTCTGCATATCACGGCGCCACCAGTTATTTTTCGCGACCTCAAGCCCTCGAACATTATGCTCACGCCCGATAACAAGCTATTTTTGATCGACTTTGGTATTGCACGCACCTTTACCCGTGATAAGGCAAGGGATACCGTACCACTCGGCTCCCCCGGCTACGCTCCGCCAGAGCAGTACGGCCGCGCCCAGACCAGCCCGCGCTCCGATATCTACAGCCTGGGCGCGACCCTGCAAACCCTACTTACCGGTCGAGATCCCCTGGAGCTAGGAGAGGGCGAACCCTCGCGCAATCCCAGGCCAATCTCACCTAACCTCGGCAAATTCCTGGATAAAATGCTCTCCACCGAGGCCGCGCACCGCCCTAAGGACATGGAGCAGGTAAGGTTGCGCCTGGAGAATATCGCTGCACGCCCCATCATGATTTTTATCATGGGTATGGTATATGGATGTGCTTTTAGCATCCTAAGCTTATTAAAGCCTATTCTGCCTGCTGGTTTAAGGGATTGGAGCGGATTTTTATGGCTCTTTGTAGCCGCCATCCCCGAAGGTACTATCCGCCACATACTCAAATTACCACCGGACAATCCAAAGGGATTCAGGCGCTACTGGTTTTTTGGCCTTCTCGCCTTTATTTCATTTTCAAGCATGGTTCTCTGGTTATGTCATACCTTCTTCGGCTAGCCATAGCAGTTGACTCTTTAACACCCATATGCTCTTAGGAAAAGTCTCTGGCGTGATCAATTGCCCATTCTTTGTAGGTATGTGCCGGGGTGCCGGTGATTTCTTCAACTATGGACGAGATTGGTTCTGGCTCCCTGACGAACCCTGCCCAGGCGTTGAGCATGCCATCTACCATCGCGGGCGGCAATTGGGTCAGCATCTGTTGGCGGATAACCTCGGGCGAAATCTCTTCATAGCGCAATGGACGTCCGATAGCCTCACCAATGGCCTGCACCTGTTCAGCCTGGGTGAGCACTTGAGGACCGGTCAGGATATACTTTGCCCCATTATGCCTGTCGCTGGTCAAGGCTCGAACCGCCACCGCAGCCACATCCTTCTCATGAATCAGCGTCCTGGCAGCCGCCGCATAAGGCCAGCGTACAACATCGCCAGAGCGCGTTTGTTGTGCCCAACCGAGCGTGTTCGTCGCGAGTCCACTGATACGCAGGAATGTCCAGTTAAGGTCAGATCCTTCGATCAATTTCTCGATAGTGGCGTGAAAGTCGGTAATCGGCTCAGCCTGTTGCGCGCGTCCTTCACGTATGCTCATTGATGAAAGATAAACCACGCGCCGGGCGTGCCTTTTCAGCTCATCCAGAACCGCGGGTGCCAGGCTCGTAGGTAAGCCAGGCCAGACCAGGAACACAGCCTCAACTCCGGCTAAAGCCTCACCTAACATGCTGGGCTCAGCCAGGTCCCCGCGCACAATTTCAACCCCGTCCGGCAGATCAACAGAACCGGGATTACGAACCACGGCCCGGACAGGAACGGCCATGTCCAGCAACTGAGATACCACGTGCCGGCCCACATTACCAGTCGCTCCTGTAACCAGAATAGTTTTTCTCTCTGAAAATCCATTTTCATTTATGCTCATCTTACACACTCCTGCTCCGATTTTCCTATGCAAACGTATGCAAGCACACGTTTGCACCGAATTTCGTTGTTCCTGTTTCATCCGTAGGTGCCTCCGGGCCGAAGCCCTTTGGCCTTACCCCGCGTCCGCAGGCAAGTTTGCGTCTTCGTCCGAGCCAGTACCGGAGACGGCTTGATCAATGAGCCCGATCAAGCGAAGGGCTTCCCGTAACACATTCTGACCAGCGTTGTGATCTCGATCCTGCGCAAACTGATCATACGGGCAAGCAGGATTCTGGCACACAAAGATGCGATCCTTGAGCCTCATCACTTCCCACGTCCAACCGCAGCAATGACAGGTCTTGCTGGAAGGAAAGAAACGGTCCACCTTGATCACCTGTCCCCCACGTTGCACCGCTTTTGCCTCGAGCAGACGTCTGAGGGTGCCCAGCGAGGCATCGGCGAACGAGCGAGCGAGACGGCGATTCTTGAGCAGTCCCTTGAGGTGGAGATCTTCCACTCCGATGATCCCGTAACTGTCTGCCAGCTTGGTTGTGAGCTTCTGAAGGACATCCTGGCGCAAGCACGTGATGCGATAATGCAGACGGGCGACCTGTCGGCGCGCTTTCTCCCGATTCGCGGATCCCAGTTTTCGGCGATGCAGGCGTTTGTTGGCCTGACGCAATTTCTTGAGGGCGGTTTTGAGGAAGGCTTGGTTTTCGACTTCCTCTCCTGTACTCAAGGTGGCCAGGCGGTTGAGCCCCACATCGATACCCACGGCGGCTGGTTTCTTCACCGCGATGGGATCAGGGATCTCGACCTGGATGGAAACAAACCACCAATCCGCTGTTTTGGTGATGCGCGCCCCTTTCACGCGGCCCACAAACCGCAGCTTCTCAGCCAGATTGACCCATCCGAGCTTGGGGATCCACATGCGATGATCCCCCAACTGGAATTGATCGTTGGCAAGGTAAAAGGAGGGTTTGCTTGTTTTCTTGCGCTTGAACGTGGGGCGTTTGGCTTTCCCTTCAAAAAACGCGGTGAAGGCTTTTCCCAGATCGAGAAAGGGCTGATCTGAGGCGTTCTTCGTCACCTCCCATGTCCAGGGGAATTGCACCCGCCGAATCTCGTTGAATTGCTTCTTGAGTTTCAAGGCGGTGGTTTTTTCTCCGGCCTCATATTGGCGGTTCCATTCAGCCAGCGCCCAATTCCACACAAAGCGAGCAACGCCTGCGGCACGAGCAAAGGAGTTGGCCTGCTCAGGTGTGGGATGCAGTCTGATCTTATGGGCACGAATCATGCGGTTCTGCTCTTTCTCTTACCTCATATTTTCTTCAGTATAGGACAAATGTTCTCACCTGTCAAGAAGCCCGAAAGCGTGGCGTCTTGCCCATGATTGATCCCTGTTTCCCACTTTTTGGGAAACAGTTGCATACTCTTTATAGCCTTTAAGGAAAGCTTGGCCTCGTTACAAAAGAGTTTAAGGCACAAATGAGCATCCCGCCTTGTCTGAAAGGCCAGTTATTCCCCTGCCCATTAGAGCGGTACGCCGTGGCATAGAGTTAAGTGGGGAGCGCGTCAGCTCTTTCATGTCACCATTGTGCCTCCACTCATCAGGCTTCTCAGACTGGAAGCTGGCGCTACCTCGCACTGGCATAGAGCCGATGCCCTTAAAAATGCTGCCAACCTGGCCTATGAAGTATGTAGCAACATGGCCACGCAGCATAGCTATGCCTGGCCTCAAGCACTGGCAGAGCGTGTAAAGCTCAATGAAGAAAAGTAGAGAGGCATTCTCAGTGAGTTAAGAATGCCTCTCTCTTTGTTGTGCTTCGACTGCTTTGACGCCCGGCGTGATTTTAGTTCGCGGTCAGAGACACGTCATCGACATACATATATCCATAGTAGGACTGGCTGTTAGAGTTCTCGTGGTCCAGGAAGCGGATGCCAATCGTCTGGCCCGCATAGCTGGAGAGATTGAAGGTTGCCTGCACCCAGGCGCGGTCATTAGCAGTCTTCTTAAAGAGCTGCTGCACGACCTGTCCGCTGCTGTTAATGACGTCTACCTCCTGCCAGGCATACGTGCTAGAGTCATTGGTAGTTGGCCAGTAGTAGAAGCTGAGCGACGCGCTGGTAGAGGTACTGGGAATAGTCACCATCTGGTAGGCGATTGAATCCCCTTGCTGACCACTGGTGGCACCGACACGCAACGAGTAGCTTCCACTGTGTTTCTGAGTGGTCGAGCGTACCGGATTAGGCGAACCCGAGTAGGTCCAGTTGCCGCTCGCCTCAAAACCACCATTTTGAATCAGGTTGCTGCCCGTCGGCGTCCCAGTTGGAGAGGGCGTAGGTGTAGTAGATGGCGTATGCGTTGGAGTGGGGGTTGGCGTTCCGCCGCTACCGCTGCCAAACTGAATATCAAGGATGGCATGCAGTTCAATACCGTTGGGGGCAACGCCCGTCTGACCATGCAGGAAGTCAAAGAAGCCGACACCAGTAACGGTCACAGGGACATTGGCAGTCTGGAAGCTACTCGTAACGTTATAGCGGGCATCAAAGGCCGTGCGGGCCTTCTGAATATCCGACATCAACGGGCTGGAGGAGCCGACGCAGGCTGGATCTGGAATCTCGACAATCATGGTCTTGCCCGATGTATCGCTGAGGATCAGGTGATAGTCGGAGTCGCTCTCCAACTTGTATTGTGTCAGTGTTCCCTGGACCTGGTAGACGGTGGTTTCGGTTGGCTGGATACGGTTATTGGCTGGCAGAGTGCCTGGCGCGGACAAGGCAGTTAAGGTGGCAATCGTGGTTGGGGTGATTGACTGGAGATTGACCAGGCCAATATCGGCATCCGTACCTGTTTTGACCGCCCAGCGCTCCACACCACAGCTTCCCGTGCTGCTCAATGGTTGAGATCTAAGGCTCTCATGGTCTGCTTCAGCATCTTGCAGGTCCTGTGGCTGTGCGAGCTTCGCGCTGACAAGCGAGTTGTACGAATACCCCACGCCTACAACCACAAGCAGAAATACAAGGACGAGGGCGAGCAAGAAGCGCCTTTTGACGCCAAAATCTCGGATGAGTAGGAACAATCTTTTCATACAAAACTCCCTTTCTGAATGAAAAGCGTACCCTCTTTGGTTAAGAGAGGAATGACACCAGAGGCAAAATAGAAGAGAGAATTTTTATGGTTCTCTGCATAAGTATAACGTATATTCTTTATACAAACATTAATAACGCGTTAAAGCAGCACTTTGACGTGAGCCACTTTATTCCTTTTATTCGCTGGCGCCTACGCGAGGAGATGCGCCGTCACTATGCCGCCGTGGCCAGCGGACTCCCCGGCGAACCTGAGTACGCGGCTGGCGAGCTACGCGCCTTCAAGCGGCTACGCGAGAATGGCGTTAATTTGTACTAAGAGACATACGTGATGAAATAGACTCCTGCCTCTTTCTTTCTTGCTGCATATATATATCTCCACTCAATGCTTTTGATTTCCTGCCGTTTTTGGCAAAGTACGATTCGATTGCCTTCAGTTCAATCCAGATTGAGCAACCCGAAGATGTCCTGGTGGATTGAAATAGTTAATCTGGAAACGATCAGAGAGAAAGCCAGATTCGTCGCGGGACCGTGGACCTGCCAGGAGCGTCGAGAAAGAGGGGGGCGGGCGATGATGAAATTTTGCCATACGTGATTTGTCCTTTACAAGCGATATATCTGGGGTTTGCGATGCTCCAGGCAAGGAATCTGTGCACGCGTACGCTCGATCTGGGAGAGGTCGATGTCGGCAACAACGACAGTAGGCCTATCCTGCGCCTGGGCAAGCACGATTCCCCAGGGATCAACGACCATAGCGCGTCCGTAGCACTGCTTATCATATGGATGCTTGCCAACCTGGGCGGGCGCGACCACGTAGCAGAGATTCTCAATGGCCCGCGCACGCAACAATATCTCCCAATGGTCGCGTCCTGTATGCAACGTAAAGGCAGCGGGGACCAGCAAGATCTGTGCCCCCTGAAGCGCCAATGAGCGATAGAGTTCAGGGAAGCGCAGGTCATAGCAGACACTCAGGCCAAAGGTAATACCATCTATCTCTGCCGTTGTAACCTGATCGCCTGCTACTATGCGATCAGACTCATGGTGTTTCTCACCATCGGCGAGGTCAACATCGAAGAGGTGGATCTTGCGATAGGTTGCGACAATCTCACCATCCCGGTTGATAAGCACAGACGTATTATAGAACTTTCCCTCTAAGGATGGATGCGGCTCCACGATGCTCCCGCCATGGATGATCATCTTATGTTTGCGCGCCTTCTCCTGCAAGAGCTGGATCGCGGGGCCAGAAAGCGTTTGCGCCGCGTGCTCATACCCCGCGTAAGGCCCCAGGTAGGTCCAGAGTTCAGGTAAGGCGGCAAACTGAGCCCCCAGTTCTGCGGCCCTATCTAAAAGCCGCGCGACCGCTGCCATATTCGCCTCGGGATCATCCTGTGAATTGAGTTGCACTACCGCTGTCCTCAAGGACATAGACGAGCTTCCTTTCATTGTGCTATCTGACCAACGCTGCAATTAGCCTGGAAATTTACGATGTCCACGCGCCCCAAGTACCGTCAACTAAAGAGCATCAGCGGCGTCCGTCAACAGTCAGGGATCAGCCTCCCTACACACTTCTCTAAACGCTTTACATTCTTCAAGAGTTCTGTTACATTCCTGCAGAGGAATATGCTTTTATTTCACGCTTCATATCTCAAACATTTTGAGAGTGTCAAGCAAGCACCATACCATATTTCTTGAGCATTCCTCTCCCTATTACTCATCTTCACAAAAAGAAGGTTTCTTTTTCATGAGTGATCAGACCCCTTACAGCTTCAATCTACCACAACATACTCTCTCTAGCGAACACTATCAGACAGGTCTGGTTGCGAGACTTTCCAAGAGGTCATTATGCTAACCATCAACATCGAGACAGCCCGTCGCTTCATTCTCGGCAAACAGGGCTTGTGGCCCGGACGGCGCTGGCGAGGCATCGAGGGCACCGAGCAGGCCATGCATGCGATGGAATACCTGCAACTCGACCCGCTGCACATCATCGCTCGCAGCCAGGACATTAAGCTGCACAGCCGCGTCCTCGATTACACGCCTGGCATGTGGGAAGACCTGGCCTATCAGCAGCGCAAGTTCTTTGACTGGGGTGGCTGGCTGGCCGTCCGGCCGATGGACGAGCTGCCGCATTGGCGCGTGGTCATGCGCCGCGAGCGCGATGGCGACTATGGCGACTCGCGCATTCGCCGCATGGCGCGCGAACACGCCGATGCCATCGTCGAAATGCGGGCCATCTTGCGCGAGCGCGGCACTGTGAGCAACCGCGACTTCAAGATGGCGACGCGAACACGAACACAGAGTTATCGCGGCCGCAAGGACAGCGCGTTGGCCTTGTATTATCTCTGGCGCACCGGCGAAGTGATGACGCACCACCGCAAGAACTTCGAGCGCGTGTACGCACTCACGGAAACGGTCGCGCCTGCGCATCTCATGTGCGAAAGCGACGAGGCCGAGGCTGACCGCTTCTTGATCAAGAAGGATGTCAGCTTCTCAGGCCTGTCGCAACCGAGCCGTGTGGCCGAGTCGTTTCGCGGGCACGGCGAGTCGGATCGTGCAGCGAAGAAGCTGCTCGAGGCGATGTTGGCCGACGGCGACCTCATCGAGGTGCAGGTTGAAGGCTGGAAAAGGGTGCACTACGCGCTCGGGAGCGACGCCGCGGTGCTGGGCGATGTGAGCGCTGGGCGCGTGCCGAAGGCCTGGACGCCTTTGGAGACAACCACGACTCAAGAGGTCGTCTTCCTCGCGCCGCTCGATCACGTCAGTGCACGAGGGCGAGCCAAAGTGTTGTTCGGCTTCGACTACGTGTGGGAGGTCTACAAGCCTGAGCACCAGCGCAAGTTCGGCTACTACACGTTGCCGATTTTGTGGGGTGACCGGCTCGTCGCGCGGTTCGACAGCAAACTCGACCGGACGACCAACACGTTTGTCATCCTGGGCTTGTGGCTGGAGGATGAGGCTCTCGGCAACGATGAGGACTTTGCGGAGGCATTGGCTTGTGGGTTTGCGCGATTCGTGAGGTTTCTCGGCGCGAGCAAGCTGGATGCAACGGCGATTCGCGAGCCGCTGCTGCGCCGACGCGCCTGCGAATCTGAACATTCACCGTCTTCCCAAAGCAGTCTGATGATGTATGACCAGACCTCAGCTAAGTGAATGCGCAATCTTTTGGCACTCCTCACTAGTACTCCAGGTGACACCCATGTTTGTGCGATAATGCAAGGAGTGTGGCAGGCACACGCTTATGCGGAGCGCCTGCTTTTCTTAGGAGGAAACTATGCGTTTAGGATTGCAAGTAGGCATAACGAAAACTCAAAATCGCTCTCTTAGCGATTATCTTATTGGCCTGGCCGAACAGGCGGACCTGGCAGGCTTCTCAACGCTGACAGTGCCGGACCACTTCTCGCTACGGCCAGAGAGTACGCCCTGGCTCAGAAGAGATGAGAGTAGTTCGGTACCGGCCGTGACCGATTTTTATGAGGCCTGGAGCGTGCTGGCCTTTATCGCGGCTCGCACCAGCCACATTAAACTTAGCACCATGGTCTCTGGCATCACCATGCGCTACCCGGCAGTCCTGGTGAAGACGGCGGATACCCTGGACGCGCTCTCAAATGGCCGGGCATACCTGGGCCTGGGCGCGAGTCCTGGTTTTGGCGCCGATGAGCACCAGCGCATGGGTCTGCCCTTTCCCCCGGCAGGCGAGCGCGTGACACGTTTAGAAGAGGTGCTCCAGATGGCTCTGCAGCTCTGGTCAGGCGAGGATAAGCCCTTTGAGGGGAAATATTATCAGCTCGCAAGCACCCTGGGCGACCCCTTCTATATCCAGCGGCCCCATCCCCCCATCTTGATCGCGGGCCAGGGCAACAGGATGCTACGCCTGATGGCCAGGTACGCTGACGTGGTCAGTATTGGCTTTGCACAAAATCTTGACGACATGCGCGCCAAGCTGGAGGCTCTGCATAAGCATTGCGAGGACTTGAATCGCCCCTACGAGCAGATCCAGAAGACCACGCTCATGCTAGCGCCTACAGCGCATAATGGGCACCTGGACCCGGCAGTACTCAACACATTCAGGGCCCTGGCCGAGCTTGGCATCGATGAAGTCATGATTGGCGCCCCCGCCGATCCCGCGACCTTTGATCTCCTCGCTACTGAGCTACTCCCGGCCGTGGAAAAAATCCCCGTCGCCGGGCGCTAAATGGTGAATTCACATAATCTGTAGGGTCCATGCTGGCATAGACTCGCGAGGCCCGCAGGCCGACATCCCGACGCTGGAGCATATCGCTTCGCTCGCAGTCCATGCCAGCATGGACCCTACACATAGCCAGCTCGCAGTCCATGCCAGCATGAACCTACACATAGCCAGCAAGAGAAGGAGAATGAATCTCATATGGGCAGCATCAAGCAAGCGGTTTCCTGGTGGTGTTTCGCCAACAGGGGCATGACGCCCCGCGAGTTACTACAGGCCAGCGCCGACATTGGCTATCAAGCTGTTGAGCTGATCGAGCCAGAATACTGGCCCCTGGTCAAGGAGTTCGGCCTAACTATCGCCTCGACCAATGGCGGTCTCTCCATTGAGCGGGGGCTCAACCGGCGCGAGCATCATGCACAGTTGGAGCGGGATATCCGCGCCACCATCGAGCAGGCGGAAAAATGGAGCATCCCCAATGTAATCGTCTTCAGTGGGAACCGCCAGGGGCTTGACGACAGAACCGGGGCCGAAATCACGGCAGAGGGCCTGAGCCGTGTCGCCAGGATCGCCGAGGACGCTGGCGTCACCCTGGTTATGGAGCTGCTAAATAGCAAGGTCGACCACCCCGATTACCAGTGTGATAAGTCTGCCTGGGGAATCGAGGTCTGCCGCATGGTCAATTCGCCACGCGTCAAGCTGCTGTATGATATTTACCACATGCAGATCATGGAAGGCGACATTATACGCACCATTCAGGACCACCACACGTATTTCGCTCACTACCATACGGCGGGCAATCCTGGCCGCCACGAGCTTGACGAAACCCAGGAACTCAACTATCCACCCATTGTACGCACAATTCTCGCCACCGGCTACGAGGGCTACCTCGGCCAGGAGTTCGTACCCCTTGGGGACCCACTCACAGCACTCAAGCAGGCGTTTGCCCTCTGCAATGTAAAAATATAATTCGATGTAGATGTGTACAGAATGTGGGCATCTGCCCACATTCTGTACACATCTACATCGAATTATGTACCCAAAGTATTAAAGGATGGTCCCATACTCGGCACACATCTGTTCGTACCAGGTGCGGGAGTATTTGTGCTCGTGGGGGTGCAGGGCGTGCTGGCAACGGGCGCTGTAGAGCTGTCCCAAGAGTGTGGCCGCTTGAATGATGCGCTGCTCCTCCGGGGTGAATGGCTGCTGGCGCGCCGCTTCGTAGTCGGCGATAAAGGCTGCGGCGTCCGCGTGGGTAGTCTCGACGTTGGTTATGCCTGGCTGCTCGCTATAGGTGAAGGTGGAGGCGGTGGCGCCGACGCTGACCAGCTCCGAGCGCAGGGTGAGGCTATCCCAGTCGTAGACCATGCGCAGGTGATCGTTCATGAAGCGCATCTGGTTAGCCGAGAAGTCGCCGTGAGCCAGGACAGGTGCTTGCTCGTCGGCTTCGATGATTCTTTTGACCTTCCAGGCCAGTTCGTCAATCCACTCCGCGCCCTCGCGCGTGGCCTCAAAGTCAAAGATGGCATTATGCGGTTTGGGCCAGAGAACATCGGACGGGAGACGCAGGTCAAAGGGCGTTGGATCAATGCCAGCCTGCTCTACATGGCGCAGGAGCTGGATCAATTCATGAAGAGCTGTGGCAATGGCCTTACGAATCACCGGCTCATGCGCGTCCCTGAATACGCCCTCATCGATCAGTTCATCAATGGTTGCCAGCCCCCTCCCCAGTGGACGCGGTCCTAAGATAGGCCGTGGACAGGGATAGCCCCGCTCAACTAAATAGCGCTGCACGTTTCCCATCTGGGTCAAGAACGTAAGGGGGCGCTCAGGCTTATGGGCCTTGATGACGATACGCTGCCCGCCAGGCATCTCTAGCCCAAAGACGACGCCGATACTACAGAAGAAGAAGAGCGCCTCGGCTGGCTGCTGGCCCAGCTCCGCGTCACAGAACTCATAGATATGGCGTGCTACCGTCGCTGGCTCTTCGCTCTGAAAGATCTCTTGCAGGAGCGGGACCTTGCCCCAGGGGGCGATGCGTTCAGCAATTAGCTTCGTCATGTGATCGAGCATCTTTTCTGCCTCTTTCTTCAATGTGCTCCTTAATAGTATCATATGCAGAGGAAAATGATGAGCAGAAGGAGTTGGTTATGAACTGGTTGGATCTTAACGCGGAGGCTGTAAGCACCGGGCTGGGGCTGGGCGAAGAGTTCGCGCCCTGGCTGGCGGAGTTGGAGCGTATTGGGGCGCCTACGCTGCCCTCAAGTTTACCTGATGAGCATGAGATTGATGAGCTATTCGCGCACCTGGGCATCGCGCCGGAGGCTGGGGAGGAGCTGCGCGCCAACTGGCCCTCACCTGAGCGCAATCCAGAGCTGTGGTGGCTGTTGCAACACTGTCATAGGCAGCTGGTGACGCTCATGGGGAGATCGGATATCTCCCTTTATGGTCAGTGGCACCGCCTCCCATCTCACCTGGGAGCCTTGGGCAGGCTCTTCTTTATCTATGTCTACCTGGCAACCGTGCCTGCTGTGCGCCAATGGCACCAGGAGCGGGGCATTGAGGACGCGGTCTCCTGGGCGACCCTTGCCGATCTAGGTGAACATATCGCCATCCACCGACGTGTGTATGGTAACGCGGGCCTATACAGCCACATATGGCTGACGCTACACTTTCGCGGGATCATCTACCGGCTGGGCCGCCTCCAGTTTGAGCTGTGGCGCTTCTCCCCCAAATGGCCAATCTATGATGAGGCGAACGGCGATAATCTGCCCGAACCAAAGCCCTTCCCTGAGGCGCCCGCGCTCTCCATCCATATTCCCGAATCAGGAGGATCAATAGACCCGGCAGCCTGCGACGCCTCGCTTGCCTGGGCCCGCGAGTTCTTCGCCCGCCACTTTCCCGAGAAACAATATCTCTTTGCGCGCTGTAACTCATGGCTGCTTGATCCCCAACTTGCGGACTATCTCCCACCCACAGCCAACATCGTGCGCTTCCAGCGACACTTCAACCTTGTTCCCGGCGGCGAAATCGGCGATGAGGACGTGATCTGGTTCGTCTTCAGACAAGATGGGACGTCGGTCGATCAATTACCGACGCGCACAACGCTGGAACGGGCCGTCGTCGAGCATCTACAGGCTGGCAAGCACTGGGAGATGCGCTCCGGGTGGATGACGCTTTAAGGAGAAGTAGCGTGCTCTCGACCGACGCTGCTAAAGCACGCGTCTACATATCAAGGTACGGGGCATCTCGTCCTTGATATGTAGGCGCGTAATTTATTAGCGCCGAGGCTTGTCCTACACTGTTTGAGTTTCGCATAGGATCTGCGTCTATTAGAAAGTAATAGAAAGAAAAGGCGTGCAAGCATATACCTATCCTGCCCTTTTCTGTGCAGATGAGGAAAGAATGAAACCTATACCATTAGATTCCCGCTTCTATGAGTCTCAAGGGCTGGCAGAGACCTATCAACTAGGGGAACTGCGTAAAGAATTCACGCCCAATATCTGGATGTATATATTCATTTGGAGCTCGTTTCCTATTGTAATGCTGTTTATAAACTTTTATCGCTATCCTATCAACGATGCGTCATTCGCCACCACGTGGCTCTCTATCTGTGGACTGGTCATCCTGGGCTGCCTTACGGTCATAATTGTCCTCTATAGAGGGCGCAACAGGCGCATATATGTCTATGAGCACGGGCTGCTTGCGGTGCGTACCAATGGCGTCGAGGCCGTTCGTTGGGAGGAGATAGCCATTGTCTGGCATAAGGTGACGCGGAACAAAAATAGTATTACGCACTCCTACACTCTTCAGCGGAAAGATGGCAGCGAGTTTAAGCTTGGTTTCTTCTTCCGCACAAATCAAAAACTGGGAAGTATGATCGAGGAGGAGACCGCGCGCCTGCTCTTTCCGCAAGCGCGGGCCTCCTATCAGCAGGGGCAACCACTTTACTTTGGGCCATTGACCCTCGATCTATCTGGCCTTACCTACAACACGAAGTTTCTGCCCTGGAACGAGGTCGAGGAGATACAATTCGGGAGGACGGTCATAGTGGTGAAAAAGCAGGGGAAGATCTTTAATTGGGCCAGCATATCCTATGGGAATATTCCTAACCAGCGCGTATTACAACAGCTCTCCACCGGTGTTTTGTACCGATCATATGAGGGAGCGTGAACATCCTCTGCCGCACGCTTCCTCATACATAGCTTACTCGATGACGCGGAGGACTATTTTGCCGCGCACATGGCCCGCCTCGGCGATCTCGTGTGCCTTGCGCGCCTCCGCGAGCGGCAAAATCGTCTCGAAGGCGACACGCACGCGTCCCTCACCAACCAGCCTGGCGATTTCGGCTAGCTGGCCCACATCGACCTGTACTCGCTTGCCCTTGACGAGCACGCCAGCCTCGGCGACCCGTTCGGGCGTGTAGTAGTTGAAGTTCACCGGGATCAGCGTTCCACCGCGCCTGAGCGTAGCGAGCAGCCTGTCGCTGTTCGCGCCTCCCACCATATCGATGAGCAGGTCGACATCGCGCGCCGCCTGTTCTACAGGTGTAGTTGTGTAGTCGATGAATTGATCGACGCCCAGGTCGCGCAGGAAGTCGGCGTGACGGCCTGACGCTACTCCGATGACCCGCGCTCCCCTGACCTTTGCCAGTTGGACCGCGAAGTGACCGACGCCGCCCGCCGCGCCGTTGATCAGGACCGTTTGCCCGGCTTGTAGATTTGCCTGGTCAAAGAGTTCCTGCCAGGCTGTCAATCCAGCCATCGGGATTGCCGCCGCCTGGAGATGGTCGATGGTCGCTGGCTTGCGGGCCAGTTGCGTCACAGGGGCCGTGGTATACTCGGCGTAGGTCGAGGCCCGTTCGGGGAAGCGGATCATGCCGAAGACGGCGTCGCCCTCGCGGAACTCGCTCACGCCCGGTCCCGCCGCCTCGACAATGCCAGAGGCATCGAAACCCGGAATACTCGGACGGGCGACGCGAGGCCGGAACTTCTCCGGAATGTCGGGAAAGCCCCTCTGCCCGCGCCAGTCAGCGGGATTAATGCTCGCGGCATGAATGCGCAGCAGGACCTCGCCCGGTCCCGCCGTGGGACGTGGCACGTCCTCATACACTAAGACTTCAGGCCCTCCTTCCTTATATATGCGTATGGCCTTCATAGTTTCAGCGTTCATATCTCCTCCTTGTATGCTTGTTAAGATTATCTTTTGTCCAATCGCGGCTGCTTGACTTCTCAACTGCTGCCTTTCATACTAGGGGAAAGAGAACGCGCGATCAATAAGCAATCGCGGATGTGTGTTGGAAAGTGAACAAAAGAGTCAATCTGTCGGGTCGCTACCCGGCAGTAAAGGAACAGGAGCAAGCGTCATGACGACCCCTACGAAGCGCATGGACCGGAGCGTCCAGCGAACGCGCCAGTTGTTGCGGCAGGCATCCATTGATGTGATGAAAGAGAAGGGCTTCAGTGCCACGAGCATTCGGGATATTGCCGAGCGTGCCAACGTCAATCGAGGAACCTTTTACGCGCACTTCGCGGACAAGTACGACTTGCTGGAGGCGCTGCTCCGCGAGGAGGTTCAGCATCTCATACTAGACGGACTTCCCCCCGTGTCGCGCTGGGACAAGGACACGTTGTGCTTGCTCATTCAGACTGTGCTGGAGGGATTCGAGAAGCTGCTTCACGCTTGCTATCCATCGCCAGTCAGGGACGCCTTGCTCGAAAGGGTTATACAGGAGGAACTGGCAGCCCTCCTCCTGGCGTGGTTGAAACAGGCGAGGCAAGGGACGACGCACAGGCAAGTATCGCTGGAAACGACCGCGCAGGTCGCGAGCTGGGCTATCTTCGGCGCGGCGGTCCAGTGGAGCCGGGGAACGACCACAAAGACCTCAGAGCAAATGGCCCAGGATGTCTTGCTCATCATCACAGAGGGGATGGCTCCTGGCATGTTACGCGCCAGGTGAGATCAAGTGTAGAGAACGAGAGAAGAGAATCTAATCTCGGCGGAACGCTCCAAAGCCAGTGCCAGTCCATAGGCGAATGAAGAAGATGATACCCCAGATGGTGGCGGCGGCTGTAGACAGGCGTTCAAAGAGGCCAGCGATCTCGCTATGCTGCCCATTGAGCATCCCAAATGTGGCAATGAAGACAATCGTTAAGATTCCTGTGATTACCGACCATGTGGCCCAGCCACGCCATTCGGGTTCCCGGGTAAAGCGCCGGGCAAGGACGAAGAAACCTGAAGCGATAGATATAAGGGAGATGAAGGCAAAGATGACATGTAGCGTCCCGTGAAGCGTGGGAGGCACGAGGACCGCGCCCTTGGGATAGCCATACGCCGGGTCCTGTGAGAAGATGCCGTCGGCAATCAGGGCCACGCCTTGCAGGGCGCGAAAAATCGGATACCAGGTCGCTCCCACGCCGCCTTTGAGGAATACGCGCCAGCCAATAGCGGTCAGGATGGCGCTCAAGCCGAAAGCGATAAAATTGACTTGCTGCACCCAGCCGCCAGGTCCCAGGCTCAGCGAGCTAATCGACTGCTGTAAGGCATTGTAATCGGGACGTGTGGCCCCCTCAACCAGGTAGGTGGTCGCGAAAAGCAATGATCCAAGCGTTCCACAGGTAAGCCATACCAGTAAAGGCGTAGGAACTGGCCTGTTAAGTTGAGGTGTTGCATCAGAATGACTCGCTTGCTCTTCTCCATACTCGAATGTCTCTTCCATTGTTAGAATCCTTTCTTTATTGCTCTTAAATTATCTGCCAACATATACAAGTTGTTTCTGCCGCCTACGGCGGCAAGGGGGAAAAGAATGTGGGGACACCCCACACCCCGGCAGGAGGGTCTCCCTCCTGCACCTCCCCTCAATTTTGTAAATCCATTACTCAGGTTTGTTGTTTCTGCTGATAAGTGTAGAAGAAAATGGGTGAATATCCATCCGCGCCAGGGATGACTTAGGGTTGAGATTTGCGCGTGGATAATCTCAACCCTGAGGTGGATGTTAATACGGATGAGGTACGCTACAATACGATACAATAGAGAAAGGCGTTTCTATCGCTTCAATAGGAGAAGGCGGCTATGAACCTGTTACCGGAGAGTGCAATATTTGAGGTGGCATCCGGAGAAGAGCGGCAAGCCTGCCGCTGGTGGCGCGATGTCCGGCTGGGGCCAGGCGTCCCCTTTGCCTTTGGGCGAGGGATCGCGCTGACCTCAGATATGATCCTTGTAAGTGTCCTGGTCGTTATTGGCCTCGGCACACGCACACCCGCGACAACAGTTATATTGATGGAGCTGCTCTTCGCGGGCATTCTGGCGCTGATGCTTGTTACCAGGCTGCTTAAACATAGTCTGCTAGTCGTCTGTGCCTACCTGACCGTGCTTGGTCTGGGCAGTATCTTGAATCTCGCCTTTCCGGGCGCCTGGGGAAATGTAGGCTTCTACTCGCTCTGCGTGATCACCTGCTTTCGCCTGCCGCGTCGCTGCTCTCTGCCCCTGGTGAGCCTAAGCATTCTGGCGTTTGCCTACACCAATGGGATGCTGAGCTTTCTCCCCCTGCCACAGCCAGCCTATGCAGGCGTCTCCGTCTTTAATCTCATCCTCCTGGGGGCGCTATGCTGGTTTGGCTTAAACCTGCGTGCGCAATACCGGCTCGTCGTGCGCCTGCATGAAGTTCAGATGCAGCTACAGGAGCAGATGGCACGCAATGCGGAGCTGGCGGCCGAGCATGAGCGGACGCGAATCGCACGCGACATTCACGATGTCCTCTCGCATTCCCTGGCGGTGCTCTCGATCCAGCTCCAGGCGGCGCGGCACCTGCTCACGCATAATCCCGAGCGCCTGGCGAGCAAGCTAGATGATATGGCGGCGCTCCTGCGCGAGAGCATCACCGAGAGTCGCCAGGCAGTTGGCCTGCTCAGAGCACAGCTAGCGGCACATGCCAGGAGCGAGAACCTGGGCGAAAGCCTCTCCCGGCTCGCCAATACCTTTAATGAGCGAACCGGCATCCACTGTCACTTTAGCGAAAGCGGGGCGCCCCAGCAGGTAAGTGCCCAGCAGTGGGAAACGTTGCACCAGGCCCTGCGCGAGATGCTGACCAATGCCCACCGCCATGGAGCGGCCGAGACAGCCGAGATCACCCTCCGCTGGCAAGCCACCAGTCTCAGCCTGGCAGTACACGATAATGGACAAGGAAGCGCTCAACCAGCACCACAAACGGAGAGTATTAACGTAGGTGGGCATCATGGAATCGAGGGCATGCGCGAGCGTGCCATAGCCCTGGACGGCGAGGTCGTAGCCGGATCCGCCGTCGAAGGTGGCTTCACAGTCACGCTCCACCTACCACTACAACCGCCTGTTGCAAGCGCTATGCAGAAAGAGAGAACAGCGTGAGCGAGGAAAAAATTCGCGTTCTCATCGTTGATGATCAGCGCCTGATGCGCGAGGGGCTGCGCATCATCCTGGAGGGAGCACCCGACATCGAGCTTGTTGGCGAGGCCGAGAACGGGCTGAGCGCGCTCCAGATCGCCGAGAGCCAGGAACCTGATGTCATCCTGATGGATATTCGCATGCCCGTGCTCGATGGCATTGCCGCAACCGAGCGCGTTCTCCAACAGGCGCTCAAGAGGCCACGCATCCTACTCCTGACCACCTTCGATACACCGGAGCTGGTGATTGAGGGCATGCGAGCGGGCGCCTCCGGCTACCTGCTCAAGGATTGCAGCGCGGAGGAGTTGTGTACCGCCATCCGGGCCGTGGCGCGTGGCCAGGTACTTTTGCAGGCATCAAGCGCCGCACAGCTCCTTGCCAGCCTGCAAACTCGACCAGCGGCCCTGGAAGCCACTCCCTTAAGCGTGGCGGAGCAACTGGGGCTGACCACGCGCGAACTGGAGGTCGTGCGCCTGGTCACGCTAGGACAGAGCAACACTGAGATCGCCGCCACGCTCTTCGTCAGTGAAGCTACCGTCAAGACCCACATCAACCATATCTTCTCCAAACTGGGCGCCCGTAACCGCTCCCAGGCCATCATCAAAGCCCGCCAGCTCGGCTTAAGCCGAGAGTGAAAAAGTATTATATATCCATTTAGGCAAAGGGACTATAGGTTCGGCAAGAGCAAGATCGAAGAAGTTTTGGCCTCTCCTCTATGTTACGATACTCACACTCCCGCTCATGGGAGCACATCATCGGAAGCAAGGAGCAGGCATCCATGACAGAACAGGCATCTCCCCTCGTCACATTTTACCAACAAGGTTGGGAGAACTACCAGCAAGCCCTCATCGCAACCATCGCATCGCTTTCATCCGAACAACTTGCCCTCCCTATTGCACCACATTACTTGTCAATCGGAGAACTTCTCGCCCATATGATCGATGCACGCGTCTCCTGGTTCTCCAGGTGGCTGGGAGAAGAAAATGCCGATATGGCTCACTGGCATGAGGTACGGAGCAGAAACGAGCAAGCTGTGTATGAGGCCGCAGAACTGGTCGCCATATTCGAGAAGACCTGGCACGTAATGTCTTCTGCCATGACCCGCTGGACTTCCGCTGATTTGGAACAGCTTATTTCACCTCCGGCCTCTCATCAGGCATGGCTACAAAATCAAGGGCTAGAAGAAGAGCCTGAGCACACCCGACAGTGGATTGTCTGGCATGTCCTTGAACATGAGATCCATCATGGAGGCGAGCTTTCCCTGGCATTGGGAACATATGGTCTGGCAAGTTTCTATACCTGGTGAGTAAGCCCATCCTTCATCAAAAGCAAGGAACATAAGAAAGCGGGACGGTGAACCTCAAGCGGTCCACCGTCCCGCTTTCTTATCATAGGCTCAGGCGTAGATGCCGAATTCTCATGTCCCTAAGCCAAACAGTTAGTCACACGCCACCACACAGCTGGCGTGTGAACCAACGAAGCTAGAGTATAATAAATGTAGGTCCTGTAAGAGTCAGTTATTTCCCTCACCTATCTACTGAGTCACCCTAATTACAGGAGCTACAGAGATAAGGCGAGCCGGGATCTCTCCCGGCTCCCTTTTTGTTAAGAACTTTCGGTAACCTGGTTATGGATGCGTCCAGGTGTACCAGCCAGTATCATACTGGAGACCACTCTTCTGGTAGGTGAAGGAGTATTTGACAGTTTGGCCTGCGCTAAAGCCGCCAACGCTATACTCCCAGTGCCCGGTTCCACTGTTATAGCTCATATAGACGTTCTGCTGGGTGTTGCTGCCCACGATATAGTGCACGATCACATAGCCCGCCGTCCAGCTACAAGGCTGGAACCAGAGGAGGCCCGTGCTGGAGTTGACGCTCTGTGCACCCTGGGTGAAAGTGCTTCCCGTACAGCCACCACTGGGTGTGGGCGTGGGTGTGGGTGTAGATCCGACGGGCGTCGGTGTGGGCGTGGGAGCCGTCCCATTCGAGGTATAGACCTGAACGTTGTCAACGAGCATCGGCACATTGGGCTGGGTCGCGGAGGTGGGCGTATTGGTGCCGGAGACACCGTTGGGGAAGCCACCGCCGATGGCGAGATCGAAGATGATAAAGAAGCCATGATCGACGGCACTGGACCAGGTCGTCGCGTCCACCTGCGAGGCACTGACCGTAAAGTAGTTGACGCCATCCAGGTACCAGTGAATCTGCTCTGGGGAGACACTGCGATCAATGATCTCAGTATAGGTATGGTAGCCAGTCTGACAGCCTGAGCACGCCCGCTGACCGCTGCCAATACCCGTGGTTTCATTGCAGGGACCGCCGGGCGAGACGCCGCAGTGCAGCGTGCCATACACCGAACTCAGGCCGTTGACATCCTCCATAATGTCAATCTCGCCATCATGAGGCCAGTTATGGTCTGTGCGATAGGGAGTTCCCAGGGTCCAGAAGGCAGGCCAGTAGCCCAGAGCCGCCGAGCCAGAGACATTGGGCTGTTGCAGCGAGGCGGTAATCTTCAACTGACCGCCAGCGGGCGCGGCAAAGTTATCCTGTACCGTTTCGATACGCCCGGAGGTCCAGTTTCCGCTCCCGTCGCGCCTTGGGGTGATCGCGAGATGTCCACTTCCATCCAGGGAGACGTTAGACGTACTGTTGGTCATGTTCTCAATCTCGCCCGTACCCCAGCCCGTGCCAGTATCATACTTCCAGGTACTTGTATTTACACCGGTACCAGCGGCCCCATTGAAATCCTCGTTGAAGACCTGGTTCCAGGTAGCAGCCTGGGCGCTTGACGTCTTACCATAGGGGAAAAAACTTACAGCGGCGAAAACCAGAGCGGCAATAAGTAGGAGTGCCGCGATGTGGAAGGTGCGCCGCCGTCCTGGCGGTCGCGAGGAAACAAAATTGCTTTGCATGGATTGCTCCTTCTCCGATGACATTATCGGCTATAGCAAATCAACATCCTTGTATTTGAGCTACTGGCACAGCTCCTGTGCCTTCAGCTCTGCTATTGCGGAGATGGGTCATACGCGAGATCGCTGCTAGATACAGCTTGTTTGTGGTTGCAACCACCCCCTTTCCGGGTAAAACATTACAACGAAAAAACACGACAACATGATGACTACGCGACAAGCTATTGTAGGGTTTATGCTTGCATGGACTTCTCGCCACTGTGTGGCTCGCCGGGGTAAAGGGGTGTGGTGGTGGCTGGCGGGCGTAGCCCGCCAGCCACCACCACACCCCTTTACCCCGGCTATCTTCTAAGTCTTGACGGACAGGGATGCCTGAGTGCTGGATGCTCTAATCACCATGCTGGTTGGTAGTTGCAGGTGCACAGGTTGATCCCACTCGGAGAGCTGGAAATCTGTTGGCGCCTGGACTTGCTGCGATGCTTTTGGGCCAGCGAGGTATTGGGGGTCGATCATGTTCAAGAGCAGCTCGGTGGCTCTGCGACCCATTTCAGAGAAGGGCTGGTGTACAGTGGTTAAAGGAGGGCGCGTATAGGCAGAGAGCAGATTATCATCGAAGCCCACAATCGTCACATCTTCTGGGACGCGGATTCCCTGCTGCTCCGCGTACTCCAGCACGCCATAGGCCATCTGATCATTGGCGACAAAAATGGCGCTGGGCCAGCTCGCCCGCTCACGTGCGAACAATTGCTCGGCACACTGGCGACCATGCAGCGGCTCAAAACCGCCCTGAAGGAGCAGTTCAGGCTCAGGCGCGATCCCTGCCTCCTGCAATGCCTGGCAGTAGCCCCTATAGCGCTCATTCGCCCAGTAGTAATGCTGTGGGCCACTAATATGCGCAATGCGTGTGTGGCCAAGTTCCAATAGATAGCGGACCGCAGTGCGAGCACTCTCCCTGTTATCAATACCCACCCAGGGGATGTGTCCAGGCTCCTCCTGGTCATCGATCAGGACAATGGGCAAACCATCTTGCGCGAGGCGGGTAATCTGAGGCATGAGTTCATCTGTGAAGATAGCGAGCAGACCGGAGACCAGGTGCAGATTCAAAATACGCTTGACCACTTCAGAGTGATTGCACTCGGCATTGGCGAAGTTGATGCTGTAGAGGACGATTTCATACGCGCTATCTTCGATATATTCGGCGACGCCACGTATAATCTCGGGTAGAGCGGGCCAGACCAGGGGAGGAGCCAGTACCCCTATCAGGTGCGTATTTCCGCCCGCCAGGCTAACCGCGGTAGCATTAGGCACAAAACCATGTTCCTCAACCACGCGCATAACACGCGCGCGCAACTCGCCATTCACGGATGGATTGCCGTTCAGCACACGCGAAGCCGTGGCCTTCGATACGCCTGCCAGGCGCGCAATATCCTGAATGGTCAGCTTTTTCTGCATGCCCACGCTCCCGCTTCTTCGCGATACACTCCTAGTAAACAACTGTGTTGTTGTGAAAAGTATAAGTTAGAAACCGGTTTCTGTCAAGGGAAGATAAAATTGTGAAGGACTGGCTGCCTGGCAGGTGCCAGGCAGCCAGTCCTTCACAATCATAACCAGGTTAAGCGCTAACAGGAGCGATAGTGTCCGCTTTCTCTGGTACAATAAGGGAAAGATGTAGGAACAATACCATAAGCCTCATTGAAAGGATTCGAATCCATGCCCGAGAATGGCTCGACCCTCGCGGTCTTCTACGAAAACTGGCTGAACTATCAGAATTTAATCATTAAAGCCATCGCACCACTGACCTCTGAGCAGCTGACGCAGCGCGCCGATCCCCGCCTGCGCTCAATCGATATCATCCTGCGTCACGTCATTGGCGCGCGTGCGCGCTGGTTCCACCAGATGATGGGGATAGGAGACGAAGAGTTTATTAGTATGGGAGGTTGGGACAGGCGGGATGCGCCTGAACGCAGCGCCGCCGAACTGGTCCACGGACTGGAGAAAACCTGGAGCGTCATGTATGAAGCAATCTCCAGATGGACGGAGGAGGACTGGCATATTACCTATCAGAACGATCCTGGCGACGAGCCAGAGACCTTCACCCGCCAGTGGATCATCTGGCACCTCATCGAGCACGATATCCATCACGGCGGCGAGGTCTCCCTGACCCTGGGCATGCACGGCCTGCAGGCTCCCGACCTGTAGCCCGTTACTGACGTATGCGGCTACTTGAGGCCGGCCTCAAGTAGCCGCATACGTCAGTAGCAGGCTCAAACCTTCTTCACGTAGCTGTAGTCGAGCGCGACGCGCTGGAAGCCGACGGACTCATAGAGACGGCTGGCAGGGTCATTACCATAGCCGGTGTTAACGCCGACGCGCGTGGCTCCTAGAGCTTGTAGACGCCGCATACCTTCGTACAAGTGTCGCAAGCGCTCCAGATCCTCTGCGCCACCAAATGGGCGCGAAATATAATCCATGCCTTGTCTCTCCTCGTCTTTGCATATCTACGCCATTATATGCAGAGCGGACGGCGCTTGTAAACGGCGCATCTACTCTGGGTCCGTATCCATCCAGCTTCATTCACGACCTTCTTCCTACTCTTTCTAAACAACAAGCACTCGCTTCTCCGCCAGAGGGATTCCCCATACAACTTCGTCGAACACAGTCAGCGTCAGATTGTCATCCTGGAGGAAGGGTGTGAGCAGTTTTCTAACTTCTGCATCAAAGGTCTGTGCCGCGGCCTTGTCCATGCGTTCTCGTGAGAGGCCATTGCGCGAGTGGAGGGAGTAAATATAGTCTTCTATAGATTGTACAAAGACGCTCGAATGTGTACGAAAGCTTCCCTGTTTCTGGAAGAGGTGACGCTCTTCCAGTTCCTCAATGAGGTCGTATGGGCGGTACTCTTTATTCGTGGAGAAGTGCTGAATGAGTGCCCCGAGTCCCTCATTCCAGGGTGCAGGCTCGTGTCCGCGCTCAACAATCGCCAGGTAGCCATGTGGGGTCAAGATGCGGTGAAACAGGGACATGACCACATCCCATTCCATCCAATGCAGGCTTTCTCCAGCTGTGACAAGCCCATAGGGAAGCTGTAGCTCGACCTCCTCCACACGCCCATAGATCCAGCGCAGGTGAGGATGATCGCCGCCGGGGAGCGCTCGCCCCTCGTTTAGCATAGCCTGCGAAAAGTCGACGGCATCAACGCGCGCCACCAGGCCTACAAGCCGACGCGCCAGGTCCCCAGTGCCGCAGCCCACATCGAGGACCGTCCGTGGCTCGTCGGAGATAAGCTCAACGAGCTTGTGAATGGCCTCATCAGCATAAGGCGGTCGGTGGTGATACGCCTCAGCAATGCTGCTATCCTTAAATTGTTCGGCATACTTCAGGCCGAGATGACCAGGTTTCGGCTTCATACCAGTGCCTCCTTTTCCCATAGAATCAATAAACAGAGACATTTATCCTCCTCAATTACGGATAAATATCCCCAGGGTTATATAGGCATCACTCTGGCAGAATGGCCATTCACAGAGCAGCTAGTGCTTCGCCCATGCAGTGGACATCAGCCGTTTAATGTTGGGATTTCCACCTGTTGATCGGTGTGGCATAGATAACACGTTGTTTTTCAATCATTTGGGTCATGCTCATCAATCCTTTCCTTCTGTGATGCCATGGTGGCATTCTCTTCTTCCGGGGTGGATGGTGTGCGTGGCTCATCAAGTAAATAGCTCCGCAAAGCAGCCAAACGATGATCCCAGCGTGCTTCGATGGCCGCAATCCAGGTTGTGACGGACTGCAAGGCCTCTGGATGTGGCGTATACCGCCGTTCTCGACCGGCCTCGTGGACTACCACGAGGCCGGCCTCCGCCAGAATCGTCAGGTGCTTGGTCACTGCCTGGCGTGTGATTGGTAAACGTGCAGCAAAGCTCGTTGCTGTCCCAGACCCTTCTTGGCAGAGCTGTTCGAACAACAAACGGCGCGTTGGATCTGCGAGGGCCACTAAGACCAGGTGCGTCTGTGAATCTGTCATCGCATGTTCCCCTCTCCTGTTTGCGACCCTGAAAACGCCATACACAGGAGAAAACGCAAACGGTGGATGCTGCTTGTGCTATGTTGCTGAAATGGTGCTCTCAAGGTACACACGCAGCTAAGGTGTTTCCTCCTTGTGAATTACTCCACTTTTCCATTCTTTTTAACTTGCAACTATTCGATTGCATAAGGATAGTATATCTCAGAAAACACATTTACGGTTGAATGATAGATCGCCGAGCGGTTCCATCGGCCCCTGTCCTTGCATCTCCAGACGCCAGATCTCCTGCTCTGGTTGCCATCCGCACTTGCGGTAAAAGGCACGGGCATGCTCATTGCTGGTCGTGACATACAACTGTATGCACGCTGCTCCACTCGTGGCTGCCCAACGCTGGGCCTGGCACATCAGATGCTGAGCCAGACCCGTGCCGCCATACGAGGCGCGCACATAGAGCGTGGACTGAGGCAAAAAGGGAGAGGGGAGTCTTTCTTTATCCATGAGCATCTATTTTACCTTGCAAAAGGGCGCGAAGTTGGGTACAATCAAAGCATTATAGTATCGCTTAGACAGAAGCGGCCTGGGTGGCTGCTCGCAAGAAAGGTAGGTATCTTCTGCATGTTGTTGTTTTTCGCTTTGGGCTACTTTGAGGTCAAACAAACACGGCAGAGATTACATACCAGAGCCCCGCTCGCATTGCATATGACGAGAGAAGCATCTCGCGCCTTTATATGTAGACGCGTACTTCAGTAGCGTCATCCCCTTCGTGTTTGCTCACCTGGCCTCATTGTATCCCTTTAACCTCTCTCCTCTTGCCTTTTAAAGATGTTTTTGGGATTTCATGACTATAAGAATCAGAGGCTTTGAGATGCAAACACGCAATAGTGTTGCCACTATATACCTGCTCTTGAGGGGTATCTCCTCGCTGTTTGTGGCCGTTGTCTATACGGTTGAGTTGATCTACCAGGCTCAAAGTATTGGGCTTAATCCTTTCCAACTCGTCCTGGCTGGTATGGTTAATCAACTGGTGGTCTTTGTGTGCCAGGCCCCAACGGGCGTGCTGGCAGATATGTATAGCCGCCGCTGGGCGGTGGTGAGTGGACTGCTTATCATTGGACTAGGCTTCTTGATCGAGGGCGGGATTCCGTCGTTCGCAGCTGTGCTCGCCGCCCAGGCGTTCTGGGGCCTGGGGTCCTCGCTGATGGATGGCGCTGACGCAGCCTGGATCGCCGATGAACTGGGAAGCGAGCAGGTAGGCTCGCTCTATCTGCGCGCGACCCAGATTGGCTGGCTCTGTACCTTGCCGGGCATAGCGCTTGGCGCAGGTCTGGGCAGCATCCACCTGAATCTACCTATGCTTGTAGGTGGAGGCGGCTACCTGGCCCTCGGCCTGCTACTGGCCGTGATCATGCCGGAGCGTCGCTTCAAGCCCGCCACCAGGGAATCCGGCTCATCCTGGCGCCAGATGCAGCAGACACTGGTGAAGGGCTTCCGCCTGGTCCGCTTCCACCCCACATTGTTGGTTATCCTGGGAACAGGTGTTTTCTCGGGGGTTGTGGGAGAGGCCTTTGGGCGCCTATGGCAATATCACCTGCTGCACAATTTTGCCTTTCCAACTATAAGCAATCTGCCCTCAATCACCTGGTTTGGTGTTATCGAGATCGTCATTGCCCTGACAAATATCGTCGGGATAGAGATCGCTAAACGCCGCCTTGATACCAACAACCAGCGAGCCGTGGCCTGGGGCCTCTGGCTCATTGAGGGCGCCACCCTACTGGGTATTGTGCTCTTTGCCCTCTCCGGACAATTTGTCCTGGCCCTGGCGGGTCTCTGGCTCCTCACGACCGCCAATGGACCTCGCATTCCTCTCCGGCAAGCCTGGATTAATCAGCATACGCCCTCCAGCGTTCGCGCCACCATTCTCTCGTTTAACTCCCTGGTGGGCGCGCTGGCGGCGATAGCAGGTGGGCTGCTCATTGGCGCGCTGGCTACAGCCCTGACAACCCGGCCCGCTCTCCTGTTCTCCGGGCTGCTACTGCTTCCCGCCCTCTACCTCTACGCTCGAACCCTTCGCGGGAAGCAATCAATTACGACAACAAAAACTGAGGAGGAAGACATCATGCCCGAAAATACGTAATCGCGTCTCATACATACATAAACGTGCGCTACTGACGTACGCGCCTACGCAAGTGTGCTGGATGAAGGACTTGCGTAGGCGCGTACCTTGTGCCCTTTAGTGGTAGATTCACGTAGTTCGTCGATGTAGGGTCCATGCTGGCATGGACTGCCGAGGCCCGCAGGCCGAGACCCGAGCGCAAGCAGATCGCTTCGCTCGCAGTGCATGCCAGCATGGACCCTACAGATGTTGTGAATTCACCATTTAGGGTAGTCAGTAGCGCACCTCCTTCGCTGGTGACGCGGCAGGGTGGGCTGCTCCTCAAAAGCCACTCCGGCTCAGATTTCAAATTCCTCCCTTGAGAGATATACTGTGAGCAAGCTAGGAGCAAACATCATGACTCAACGACCATTAAGCCCAGAAGAAAAACTGCATATTGTTCGACACCTGATAAGCGGCGAAAAGTACCTGGGCCAACTCAGTCGTGAGTACGAGGTCTCGCATACCGTCATCAGCAACTGGCATGAGGCCTCTATTTTTGAGGTAGGCAATGAAAGTCAATGAGAAGCAACGAAAGCATCGACAAGCTGACCACCGTCACTCGTGGCGGCATTCTCCTCTCCTTGGCTATCCTCTTGCTGTTCTCTTTACCGCCGGCGCGTTTTTGATTCCCCTGTCTGAGAAATCTTTGGGTATTGAGGATCGTTTTATTGAGCCGCCGTTTGTCATCGCTATGCTTCTGGTTGGATGGCTCTGGGGTATCGGTCCAGCACTGCTGGCTTTGCTTCTCGAAATCCTTGCTCTCGATTATTGGATTGTCCCTCCTTTAGGAGGTATTGATTTTTTCCTCTGGCCCGATATTGTTTCATTCGCGCCGTTTATTCTCATCCAGCTCATTGTCCTGGGTCTGATCGTCGTTCAGAAAAACTACCGGCAACAGCTTCTCCATGCTAACCAGGCGATCTCTCAACATGCTGAGGAATTGGCGGAGAGCAATGCTCAACTCGAACAAGCGGATCGGGTCAAAGATCAGTTTCTCTCAATGGCCTCCCACGAACTGAAAACACCGGTGACGGGTATTCAAGGGTATGTACAATTGCTCCTGCACCGATCGAAGAAGCAATGCATACAGAATCCGGAATGGCTTCCCATGTACGACGCTCTGGGTAAAGTGGATGAACAGACCCGGCGGTTAACGGAGCTAGTGAATGATTTGCTCGATATCAATACGTTGCGTTCAGGGAAGATGCCGGTGCACCTGGCATCCTGTGAGCTAGGTTGCCTGTGCCGGAGGGTTGTCGAAGAACAACAGGCTTTGGTAGGTCGTTCAATCGATCTGCGACTTCCTGCCGATCCTGTGACCGTGCAAGTCGACGACAGACGATTCTCTCAGGTCGTGACCAATCTGGTCAGCAATGCTTTCAAATATTCACCTAAGAATACGTCCATACTCGTGGAGGTGAGCCAGAGACCAGGAGAGGCCATCCTTGCAGTTCACAATGAAAGCCCTGTGCTTACCAAAGAACAACAGAAAACCCTTTTTGAGCCATTCTATCGGAGTCCTGAAGCCCGATCCTCCGCGACATCCGGATGGGGGCTGGGACTTGCCATTTGTAAAGAAATTGTTGTATCGCACAACGGACGCATCTGGGTAGAGTCTTCGGCAGAAAAGGGCACGACCTTCTTTGTCGCCTTGCCTCTTCCAACAAGTTCGGAAAGCGCATAGCTCAAAAACGCGCGACAAAATCATATTCAATCGTATCAGACTATTCAGTGGGTATGTGTTACAATAATTGAGCTGTAACGCGCAAGAAGCCGATGACAAACAGTGAGAAAGAATGGATGCAAGTATCTATGGACTACCAACAGGTCACGACCCTTTTGCAAGAAGCCTACAATCGCGAGAGTGCCAGCAAGCGCAACCAGGCCAAAAAAGAGGATTGGAAGGTTGCCGAGCGGCAGGATTTTCTCGACCTCTTACAACGTGAGGGGAAGCAAACACTGCTAGAGGTGGGAGCAGGAACCGGCACGGATGGCCTCTTCTTTCAGCAGCAGGGCCTGCGCGTCGTCTGCACCGATCTCTCGCCTGCTATGGTCGAACTATGCCGCGAGAAGGGCCTGGAGGCTCACGTCATGGATTTCCTGAGCCTGGACTTCCCCCCCGCCTCCTTCGACGCGATCTACGCGCTCAACTGCCTGCTCCATGTGCCAACAAAGGATCTCCCCAGTGTGCTGGAGAAGCTGCGCGACCTCCTCCGCCCAGGCGGGCTCTTCTTCCTTGGCGTCTACGGCGGCAACGAGCAGGAGGGTATACATGAGGAAGACTCGCATAAACCATCCCGTTTCTTTGCCCATCACACCGACGAGTTCATGCGCGAGGCCGTCTCACCCTTTTTTGAGATTGTCTCCTTCAAATCTATCTCAATCACAAATTCAGATTGGCGCTTTCAATCCCTGGTGCTCAAGCGCTAGTGTGTTTTGAGCTTTAAATCGAGGTCCAGGTTGGGTAATAAGTGATAACTATTATGGTTGACTTGATACTCAACCGTGCTTCCCTGATTGTTTACCTGGTTTCCGCTATTGCCTGCATTATCCTGGTTATTGCCCTGGTTCCCTGTGTTCCCCTGATTGGTTCCGGTATAATAGTTGGTGGCATTGTTGTTGTCAGAGCCCTGATTGACTAGATTATTTATCTGGTCTTTATTTCCCTGGCCCTTAGGGGGAGATTTCCCGGAAGATGTCCCCGCGTTATTGACCTGGTTGCCAGCATTCGCGGCATTATCCTGGTTCAAACCTACATTGTAGCCCTGGTTCCCTAAATTCCCCTGGTCAGCTCCTATAAACAGCAGTGATAAGGATATCTATTGTCCCACGACGACATAATTAATTATGCGAAGATATATTTCTAACTTTTATCATCCTACTTCCAGGGAAATCCAGCAACTCCCTCCAGTACTGGGAGCAAGGGACCTTGTGGTCTTCTTGCTCTTTGATGTGGTGGTCTTTTCAGACGTGATGCTGATGCAAATAGAAGAGCCCTCGGCTCTGCTCTACTGGATACTTGGCGCATGTATCTTCTTATTCCCTGCCGCCCTGGTCCTCCAATGGCTAATAAAGCGCTTGCCGGGACAGGGAAGCTTTTATGCCTGGACCAGTCTTGTCTTTGGTACAGTGCCTGGTTTTATCGCTACCTTTAGCGTGTGGATTACAGGCATGATCCTTACCGCCGCGTCCATTGAAAATACAGTGGGTTATCTGCGCATTCTCAAACCAGGATGGCTTGCGATGCCTGTTCAGCAAGGCATAGCGATGATGATAGTGCTCTTGCTTGTCACGGGTATCAGTTGTATACCTCTTATTCACTTAAAAAAACTTTTATTTTATGCCTGCATCTGTTACTGTGCTCTCTACATTATCTTAGGCGTAGATGCCCTCTTATGGTTGCTTCATGGCCACCACTCGGCCCAGCATTGGACTCAACCTGAAAACTGGCTCCTGATGAACAGCAATGTGCAGCATAACTATAGTGTGGTTATGCTCTCATTCCTTGGCGTTAATCACCCTCTCTTTCTTGGGAATGAGGTGCGCGGAGGAGAGGCAGGGCTACACCGGGCCTCCAGCTATGTCTGGTGGGGAAGCGTCATCACGCTTCTCCTCCATCTACTCGCGACAATGAGTGCGTCTGTCTTCCTCTTCTCTCACCCTACTAATGAACTACAAGCGGGGTTCGAACTCTCCTTCAAGGAACTAGGCTCACGCCTGGCCCCTCTGGCTGTAGTTGTACTCGCTGGCGCGGCTATCTTCCAGGCCGTGGTCTTCATGTTCCTTTTCGCTCGTTTACTGGTAACCCTGGCTCAGCACCAGCGTGCCCCTTCTTCCTTCGCGCGCGCCTATCTTCCAGGCGTCCCCCTCCTCAGCCTGCTCCTACAGGCACTGGTGATTGGTATCGTGCTCTCGCTTGGTTTTATTCTGCTCCCCTCTCTGTTTGGCGAGAACGCTGTTTTTGTGGAGATGACACGCAATGCTTACCAGATCCTGCTGGCGGGAGCCAGTGTGATTCTTTTAGGTTCGATGGTCCTAATTTTTCTACTGCCCGTCCTGATCGTCTATCATAGGCCCTTACAGCATGAGTTGTCTCTACGTGTGCGGCCCAAACATATTTTCCTGCTCCTGGTCGCGCTTATGGGGGTCAGCGCATCACTTCTGGGTATCTGGACCACGCTTTCTGCTTCCTGGATCACAACGCTCTCCAACAAACGTTGGAGCAGCATTGTGCTTATCGTTGTGCTCGTCATCTTGCTCTTAAGCTGGTTATGCGGCGAGTCGCCACGCCTGCGCACGCTGGCGCACTATCAACAGGATGAGACGACAAAAGAGCAAACCTTGCGTGAACAACTACAGGAGGCGTATCAACAACAGGAGGTATTACTCTCAGAGCTGGACCGCCTCTATCGCGAACAGGCACTCGCCGCGCTCACCGACCCCGTGACGGGCCTCCCTAATCATCGGGCTGTGATGAACGCCCTTGAGGCAGCTTTCAAGGCAGCTACAACCCCCTTTGCCATCATCTTTATGGACCTGGATCATTTTAAAAACATCAATGACCGCTGGGGACACCGGGCAGGAGATGCAATCTTACACGAGGTTGGACAGCGCTTACGCGCGGGGATACGCGCAGGAGATTTTATTGGTCGCTATGGTGGCGAAGAGTTCGCCGTACTATGCCACAATGTGACGCTTGCGCAGGCCAGCGAGATGGCACAACAGCTTCAACTCACCCTGGCGCGCCATCCCTGTTCCTGGCACACAGAAGGGCAGACGCATAACATTGTCGTTACAATAAGTATAGGTATAGCCCTCTACCCACTACACACGACAACACAAGCGACTCTCCTGGAACTGGCAGATCTCGCCATGTATCAGGCAAAGCAAGCTGGGCGAAATTGTATCTGTATCGCGTCAACTAGAGATGAGCAGGTTTGAACTATGCTTACATCTTCACAGAAGCCCTCACCCCTACCATCCTTGCCAGCTATACTCAGCACACGCGACCTGATTGTACTTGTAGTAAACTTTGTACTGCTCATCGACACTATTGCATATGCCCAGTTTGCCGGAGGTAGCGCCTTACTTCCTTTACTTGTCGGCATCGTATGCTTTCTCCTTCCGTCCGCCTTTATCATACAGTGGCTCACCAGCCGCCTCTCACACTGGGGGAGCTATTATGATTGGGTCGAGCACCTATTTGGGCGTTATACCTTTATTGTTATTTTTAATGTCTGGTTCCCCAGTATTCAAACGCTTGGAGGGATCTTAATCGGCCTGGCGGGCTCCGTTCAGGATAGCCTGCCTTACTGGCTACAAACCCCTGCGGGCAATAGCATCTTCTTACTAGGCATGCTCTTTCTGGCGGGATTTATGGCCTGCTTTCCCACGCGCCTCCTGCTCCGTTTTCTCCTTGTCGCCTGCCTCTTTACGATTGTAGCCTGCTTCTGGCTTGGGGGCATCTCACTCTGGTTTCTCTGGCATAGCCAGGCCTCCTCGCCTCTCTTGCTCATCTCTAGCTGGCACCTCAATAACACAACATCGCCTCTCTATGGCGAGATAATCTTTGCCCTATCAGGCCTTCCCTTCCCCATCTTCCTCTGGTCTGAGGTCCGCCAGGCACACTCCGGGCGCCCGCATCCCTCAAGCTATGCCTGGTGGGGCGCGATCATCATCGGGCTCTGCTATCTTCTTATCTCCGCTTCCCTGCTCATCCTGGTCCCTCCTACGGAGAAGAGCACCCTGCTTACCGCGGGACAGGTGATCTCGCTCAAGCTGGGTAGCGGGCCCGGAGTCCTTTTCCGCTGGATACAGCTCTGTAATTATGGGATTATGCTGACAACCTCGATCTTTTTCTATTCGCGTGCCCTCTTCTTGCTTGCCCAGCATCGCCGTCTCCCTGCCTTGCTCGCTCGCTTCAATCGCTTTGGTGTTCCAATCTACAGTACTAGCGTACAGACCATCGCGACGGCCTGTCTCATGTTCCTCTCCTTCTTTATACTGCCACTACTTTTTGAAAATCCTAATCAGCTAGGAGAGACGGCACAGATTATTTCACAGGTCTTCCTGGCAAGCTCAAGCGTGCTCTGGTCAGGTTCTATGATCGTTATGTTTCTACTGCCGATAATACTGCTTTTTCGTCCACACCGTTCTACGCACCGTCTCCGACGAGAGCGCATTGCGGTCTCGCTTATTTCGTTCGTGGGCATAAGCGCGACCCTGGCAGGTAGCTGGAGCGTATTGACCGTCTCCTGGATAGCCAATTACATTTCGGGTGCGCATTGGAGCATTCTCATTCTGCTGGTCGTATTCAGCACGCTTGGCATTAGCTACATTGGGAGCGAGTCTCCTCGTCTGAGAACATTTCTCCGTGAGCAAAAGTTGTTGATGGAACGGGAACGACAGATGAGGCAAGAACTCGATCAGGCATATCATTACCGCCACCAACTGCTTGAAGAGCTAGGAAGGCTCTACCAGCAGCAGGCTCAGGCCGCGCTTACGGACCCGGTAACTGGCTTACCAAATCACCGTGCCATTATGGATAAGATGGAGGAGATACTTACGACCTGCCTCTCTGAGCAGCGTACCTGTGCGATCCTCTTTGTTGACCTGGATCGTTTCAAGCAGATCAATGATCGTTGGGGACATATCGCGGGCGATACCGTACTTGTGCAGATTGGTCAGCGCTTCCGCTCGGCTCTGACACCTCAGGAGTTCGTGGGGCGTTATGGCGGTGAGGAGTTTACCCTGATAAGTGCTGATAAAACGCTAGAGGAGGCGCTCGTACTCGCCAGGCGAATCCAAGCGCTTCTCACCTTTCAGTTACCTATCTCCCAGAGCGAGAACAACATAGCCCTTATTTCCGTTACCGCCAGTATTGGTATTGCGCTTGCACCACTTCATAGCACAACACTTGAGGGGTTACTGGAGTACGCGGACCAGGCAATGTACCAGGCCAAGCAGCGTGGGAGAAATGCCATCTGTTACGCATACAAACATGAGAACCTTATTTCTTGGAGATGCTCTTACTAATTCCAAAGGTCTAAGGCTGGTTACTACAAAATATCCTCAACCGTTCTACGAACTGAATAGATAAATGCCACTATAAGGCTACAGAACACCGCTCATTGCCGCAGAAACCAGACCCTTCTCAATTTTTTCATAGTAACCGGAGGTTATTTCATGTCCCTGACATCCCTAAAGCCCCAGGTGTGCGATGAACAAGCTCCCTCGGCCAAAGGGGCTCGTTCCCTATTAACCTGGCTGAAAAGCTGGGAGCTCTATGCCATTCTCCTATTAGCGATTCTCTTCCGCTTTTATCTGCTTAAAACAGGCGGATTTATGGATGACGAGGCGATTGTCTTTCGCATGGCCCATGACGCCTTCGCACACGGACTCTTCCCTATTACCAGCAATCGGGCCTCGCTGGGAAATCTTAATTTTCCCCTCGTTGAGTATATCTTTATGCTACCCGCCGCCTTTAGTGGCGACCCATTGGGGGGCATATCCTGGTTGCGCTCTTCAATGTCGTGGCGATCTTCCTCGCATATTTCTTTACCCATAAGTATTATGGACGGCTCGCCGCAATCATTGTCGCGCTGCTCTATGTCACCTCCGTTGCAGCCCGAACATACAGTCAAGATATCTGGCAGCAAAACTTACTGCCGCCCCTGGTGATACTCTTCTTCTTCTGCCTGTTTCGTGGTGTCGTAGCCAGGCGCGGCAACTGGCTCTTTCCGGCGCTCGTTCTGCTGGGGCTACTCTATCAACTACATGGCAGTTCTCTGCTGCTCGTCATTCCCTTACTAGTAGCATGTGTCCTGGCATATAAGACTATTCGTTGGCATGAAATCGTCCTGGCGGCCCTGGTTATCTTGCTCATCATCACCCCCTTTATTTATTGGGAATTTCAGACCAATTTTCAAGATATTCAGATCATGCTCAACGCATCAAAAAGAACTGTTTATTTTGACACAGTATCTATCGACTATTACAAATACTTTCTCTCTGCCTACTTTATGAGTCCAGCATTTCGTGTGGACATAAGTCCAACCCTTCACGTGAACCAGTTGCCAAATTACCCAACCTCGATACTCCTCACCACGCCGCTGCGCCATTTGCAACGTCCCCTTCGCCTTGAGAGCGAGGTTGTGATGCCACTACTCTTCGTGGTCAGCGCCGTAAGCGCGTTGCTTACTGTCATCTGGCCGTCAAGACGTGAGCAGGCATCACAGGCGGCAAAAGGTATCAAGGGACAGGTTTGGAACTGGCTGAAGGACTTCTGGGCATCGCCTGCTCGCCAGGGCCTCTTGCTCCTCCTCATCTGGCAGGTTATTCTACCCTTGACACTCCTGCGGCACTCGATTCTACTCTATCCACATTACTACATCATGTACCTGCCAGGTCAGTTTATTCTGATTGCCATCTTTGTGACCAGGGCTGTGAAGTTCCTGCAACAGCATCGCTCCCTTGGCACAACAATCGCACGCTTTGGCCTGCTCACGCTCGTTGCGCTCATCCTCTTCGCCCAAACCCTGGGTATATCGATCATGATGATTGATACGGCTCAGAGCCGCTTCGATGCGAATATTACCAGGCACAGCTTTGACGATCTCGGATCTATGCAGTCAGCCTTAAACGATGCGGATCAGTTTGCCCAGGCTCATCATATTCAGCGCATCTATATCTCGACCGCGATTCCCGACGGGCAGGCACTGCGCTACCTGGCGGAGCAACTGCACACCCCGACCACACTCTATGACTCGACCATGTGTACCGTCCTGCCCGGCTCACAGGCTGGCTCAGTCCTCTATATCGCTGACCCGGGGAATGCCATTCAGAACCAGCTTATCCAGCAGTATACCCACGCCACGCTTGTCGCCCGCCCACCCCGCCTGGGCCAGCAACCCTACAATATGTATCTGCTGACCGCCCAGGCTGAGCCCGCGCCCGTAACAGGCACATTCAGCAGCAACCTCAAGGCGTTAAGCTCCTCCGCGCAGGTCCTGCACACGCCTGATAACCAGCTTCAGTGGCTCTCAACCCGCTGGCAGGTTCAGCAGACCCGACCAGCAGCGGCACGCACCTTCTACAATACCCAGTTTCTCTTTAATCCTGCTGGCTCGGCCAAAGACAATCCCACTTGTCAGCTCACCGCTCTCAACCAGGGAGATCAGATCTTCACCCAGCAAGCCATTTCTACAACAGATCCAATGCCAACCGCATTGACCTTCCAGGTACAGACCAGTACCAGCGTGCCTGTCACCCGGCCCCTGGGTCCCTTAACGCTTACCACCTATGACAACGTTGTACAGCAGACACAAACGCTGCAAACCGCTACTGGTCAGCAGAGCGTGACCATGCCTGTAAAGATGCAGTAAGCGAGTAAATATGACAATAATCGGAGGTTATTTCATGTCCCTGGCATCCCTAAAGCTCCAGGAGAGCGATGAGCAAGCTCCCCCGGCCAAAAGGGCTCGTTCTCTATTAACCTGGCTGAAAAGCTGGGAGCTCTATGTCATTCTCCTGTTAGCGATTCTCTTTCGCTTTTATCTGCTTAACACAACCTCATTTATGGATGACGAGGCGATTGTTTTTCGTATGGCCCATGACGCCTTTGCGCATGGGCTCTTCCCCGTTACCAGCAATCGGGCCTCGCTGGGAAATCTTAATTTTCCCCTCGTTGAGTATATCTTTATGCTACCCGCCGCCTTTAGCGCGGACCCGCTGGGAGGCGAGATGCTAGTCGCGCTCTTCAATGTCGTGGCAATCTTTCTTTCCTATTTCTTCACTCGGAAGTATTATGGACGGCTCGCCGCGATCCTTGTCGCGTTGCTCTATGTCACCTCCGTCATGGCCCGGGCATACAGTCAGAATATCTGGCAGCAAAACTTGATGCCCCCCCTGATCATGCTCTTCTTCTTCTGCCTGTTTCGTGGTGTCGTAACCAGGAGAGGCAACTGGCTCTTCCCGGCACTCGTCCTGCTGGGCCTGCTCTATCAGCTTCATGGCAGTTCTCTGCTGCTCGTCATTCCCTTGCTAGTAGCCTGCGTTCTGGCGTATAAGACCATTCGCTGGCACGAAATTGTGCTGGCTGCGCTGGTCATCTTGCTCGTCATCACGCCCTTTATCTACTGGGAATTTCAGAACAATTTCCAGGACATTCAGATCCTGCTCAATGCATCCAAGAGAACCATTCAATTCGATACACAAACCATCGACTATTATCAATACTTGTTCTCCGCCTACTTTATGAGTCCAGCATTGCGCGTGAATCATCTGCCAAACTATCCAACCTCGGTACTTGTCAGCACACCACTGCACTATTTGCAGCGTCCCCTCCGCTTTGAGAGCGAGCAGGTGATGCCGCTGCTCTTCGTGGTCAGCGCCGTAAGCGCATTGATTACCGTCATCTGGTCCCCCAGGAAAGAGCAGGCGACACAGGCATCACAGGGTATCAAGGGGCAGGTTTGGAGCTGGCTGAAGAATTTCTGGGCATCACCTGCTCGCCAGGGCCTCTTGCTCCTTCTCATCTGGCAAATCATTCTACCCTTGACACTCCTACGTCGCTCGATTCCTCTCTATCCACATTACTACATCATGTACCTGCCAGGTCAGTTTATTTTGATTGCCATCTTTGTGACCAGGGCTGTGAAGTTCCTGCAACAATATCGCTCCACATATACGGCTATCGCACGCTTTGGCCTGCTTACGCTCGTTGCTCTCATCCTCTTCGCCCAAACCCTGGGCATGTCTGTAATGTTGATCGATACGGCTCAGGGCCGCTTTGATGCGCATGCCGCCTACCCGGGCTATGAGAATCTCTCGTCTATGCAACCGGCCTTAAATGAAGCAGATCAGTTTGCCCAGGTCCACCATATTCAGCGCATCTATATCTCGACCACGTTTGCCGATGGACAATCGCTGCGCTACCTGGCGGAGCAACTGCACACCCCGGCCACACTCTATGACTCGACCACGTGTACCGTCCTGCCCGGCTCACAGGCTGGCTCAGTCCTCTATATCGCTGACCCGAGGAATGCTATTCAGAACCAGCTTATCCAGCAGTATACCCACGCCACGCTTGTCGCCCGCCCACCCCGCCTGGGCCAGCAACCCTACAATATGTATCTGCTGACCGCCCAGGCTGAGCCCGCGCCCGTAACAGGCACATTCAGCAGCAACCTCAAGGCGTTAAGCTCCTCCGCGCAGGTCCTGCACACGCCTGATAACCAGCTTCAGTGGCTCTCAACCCGCTGGCAGGTTCAGCAGACCCGACCAGCAGCGGCACGCACCTTCTACAATACACAGTTTCTCTTTGATCCCGCTGGCTCGGCCAAAGACAATCCCACCTGTCAGCTCACCGCTCTCAACCAGGGAGATCAGATCTTCACCCAGCAAGCCATTTCTACAACAGATCCTATGCCAACCGCACTGACCTTCCAGGTACAGACCAATACCAGCATGCCTGTCACCAGGCCCCTGGGTCCCTTAACGCTTACCACCTACGACAACGTTGTACAGCAGACACAAACGCTGCAAACCGCTACTGGTCAGCAAAGCGTGACCATGCCTGTAGTGACACAGTAAGCGAACAAGCGCTACTTACGTACGCGCCTACGCAGGTGGGCATCCCCCCGGTTGCTAAGCAATATGCAACCTTTGCCTTTACCAGGCAACCCAGCGTAGGCGCGTACGTAAGTAGCGCATTCCCTTACATAAAATTATTGGCAGGGATAGAAGGCCACGGGGACGCGGCGCAGGACGTAAACCTTGCGCTGGCGCAGGAGGCGCACGCCCTTTGGCGTCGTGTTATAGCGTACGTAGAGGTCGAGCGCTGCCCAGTCGCGAGCGGCCTCATATGGACATGGCGGCAGGCGCCAGTTGCTGAGCATGGCCCACATCTGCTTCAGGTAGGCCTCAAAGTGCTCTCCATCGCGGAAGTACTCCTCGTAGAAGTACACCTTGGAGCTTACTGGGAAGAGTCCCAACTCCGCGTATGTGCTTATAATCAACTCGTGATCGGTGTAGTAGTAGGGTGTATAGTGCCTGCGGCCAAAGATCTCGCCCAGCGGATAGCCATCGAAACCACTGACAAACTCCTGCACCACCATGGCTTCCTGGCGCAACTTAGGTATAAGTTGCTCGCTGAAATTCGGCCCCCGGCGGCTATAGGCCAGGTCAAAGGTATCGTCTGGCAGACTGGCAATGGCTTCAGCATCGTAAATACTACCATACACGGTAGTTACGTTCTCCAGGCCCAGGCGCTCAGTGCGCAAGCGTGTGGCCGCCAGCAGCTCTTGATTTTGGTCCAGGCCCCAGATATGCTTCACCTTTGGCGCCAGGCGGCAGAGGGTCTGTCCCGCACCACACCCCAGGTCCAGCACATTACGCTCCGAGGTGGCATACAGGTCCAGCAAGCGATCAACTTCAGCAGTGGGATTCTCGCCATAATACTCGACGAGAGCAGGGGAGACAGCAGACGTATAGCTAGTAAAGGCGCCATAGCGCTCGGCCAACTCGGCATCAAAATCAAACATGCATCAAACTCCAGTCATTGCGTGACACAGAGAGGGCGCAACACAACAACCCTCCTGCCAAAAGGAAAAGTAATAGCTCGCGGACATGCCTCATCTGTAGGGTCCATGCTGGCATGGACTCTTCTCCCAAACGATCCGCAAGTAATTATCCCCTATCGCCTCTCAAGAGGCATGCAATGACTAAAGCAGCACAGTAAAGTTCCAGCCTTTCAATCTATATACTCAAGTATAACACACAAAAAAGTATCAACGGACCAGTTATATATGCACAAGTGCTAGTTGTCGTATCCCCCATTCAATTTCGTCGTCTCTCTCGGCGACTTGTGTGAGGACCCGTAAATCCTCCTCTATGCTATTGATCAGGTCAGGGGAGTAGTGTTGTTGGATGAATGGCTGGTGTTTCCAGGATTGAATATTCATCCAAAACATCATCGCGGCTTGTGCCGTCGTCACTTTGACGGCCTGCACCCGATTTCTATGTATTTGAAGGGAATTGCTTTGTGTTAGCGCCTCTAAGGATGGTCCTATGTACAGATTATTTGCTTGATGAGCTAGCATGGTCGCAACGATCTCTAGATACTGGGCAAGCAATTTATGCTGTGTATGAATCCATTCCGTCTCTTCTATCAACAAGAAACCGCCTGGTTGCAATTGTGTCGCCCAACGCTCAATGATAGATTGGGGCTGTTGGAGGTGAGTCAGCAGGAAGCGGCAGTAGATCAGGTCCGCCGGGCTGTAGGGAAAGGGTACAACAGTGATATCATGACAAGCAAACGAGATATGAGGCGTTGCAGTCTTTTGTGCAGAGGCGATAAAGCTTGGAGAGAGATCCAGGCCAATCACTTGTTTTGCTTGAAGAGTGTCTGCAAGCAGGTGTGTTGTGCAGCCTGGTCCACATCCCAGATCTATCACAAGAGAGGGCGTCTCCTCAAGGCACTCGCGCAAAAAGAGGCTTGTTGACGCAGAATATACTTCCGCGAGCACTTCTAGTCGCTGTCTGGCACGATCAGTGTGCGTAAAAGCGTAGGTCATCTATCCTCCTTAGAAAGAGAAAATCGCTTTATTCTCTGATAACATAGGCGCCGATGTAGTTAATAGGCCTTTTCATCCTATCACATCGTGCAGAGGCCGTGTAATGATGCAATATCAGCGGACGCGGTCGTTTGCAAGGGCCTGCCGCACTTGCTGGAGGAGCTCGGCATACTCAATGCTTTGCGGTGTTGTGGTGTCGATTGCAATTACCTGGCCACCAAGCGACATGGGCGCAAGCTCTCCCTGTAAGAGCCGCTCTTTGTTGTCTTCAAGCCATTCCAGGTCACTGTGGCCTGCGTGGCGTTCTACGCTCTCCACCCGTGCCAGGAAGCGTTCCAGCAGGACCTGGCCATCGGCCTTACAGAGAATCTGCAGTGGCTCAAAGTCATAAGTGCTTTGCAGTTGCAGGAACTCGGCGCCCCTCAATTCTGGGCGCCCAAAGAAGCCCTCGATCAAAAGGGATTGCCCTGCTGCTAACAAACGACCGGCAATGTAATAGAGCAGGGCGAAAGAGGCGGAGCCAAGCTGTGAGGGTAGCTTATTGCTCGCGCCTCCAAGGCCATCATGAAGCGCCTCAAATATCCCATCTCTGGAGAAGACTGGAAGGTGCGTATCCGCTCCCAGGCGCCTGGCCAGGGTTGTCTTTCCAGCCCCAGGGAGACCATTTACAATTACCAGTAACGGCTTGCCCATATAAATCCTCACCTTCCTCTTAAAAAAGTATCAACTTCAAGACCTGGATCAACCTCTTTTCAACCTTCCTCGACGCACTATATCATCGAGAGACATAGGTAGAGAAAGTATATGTCAAATGCCAGAGGAAAACACCGGCATTTCGCCCGATGCGCCCAGATTGACGCTTATGCTATGCTACAAGAATGAGCAAGGCCTCTCCTGTATGTGATAGAATAAAGCGAACATAGAAAAAATGTTCATCAGGATAGAATAGCAGTCAGGAAGGCAGAGACAAAATGAGCCAACCCACACCAGATTCCACGACCAATCAAATTCTCCTGCGCGACGTGATCGCAAGCGACCTCCCCATTTTTTACGAGCAGCAGCTAGATCCCGAGGCCAACTATATGGCGGCCTTCACGACCAAAGACCCAACTGACCGCGAAGCCTTTATGCACCATTGGCAGAAGATTCTCAAGGATGAGAGCACCACGAATAAGACTATTATTTCTGGGGAACAGGTGGCAGGAAGCGTCTCGAGCTATCGAGATGAAGAGATGGAGGGGCCAGAGGTCACCTACTGGCTTGGCAAGTCCTACTGGGGCCAGGGCATCGCCACCCAGGCCCTGGCGGCCTTTCTGAAGATTATGCAGGTACGCCCCATCTTTGCCCGCGTGGCGAAGGATAACCTCGCCTCACGCCGCGTTTTGGAGAAGTGCGGCTACACCATCTGCGGCGAGGGCAAGGGTTATGCCAACGCCCGTGGCGCGGAGACCGAGGAGTTTATTCTCCGCCTGGAAGTTTGAAGCGCAAGAATCAGATAGTCTCCCATTCATTTATGCCGTATGCTTGGCACATGTAGAGGCCATGCTGGCATGGCCTTATACCACACCTGAAACATGTAGGGGCCATGCTGGCATGGCCTATCCTCGCATAAGCACAAAGAATGGAGCTATCCTAATGCATAGAGTCATCGAACCGAAAATTCTCTACTTTGGCACGCCCGTCGTCCTCATCAGCACACGCAATCCAGATGGATCGTTCAATCTCGCCCCGATGTCCTCAGCCTGGTGGCTAAACCAATCATGCATGTTGGGAATGAGTGGGAGATCAAAAACGGTGGAGAATCTGCTGCGCGAGGGCCAGGGCGTGCTCAACCTCCCCTCGACCGAGCTTGTCGGCGCGGTCGACCGGCTGGCCCTCACCACAGGGAGCAATCCCGTCCCTGAATCCAAGGCAGAGATCGGTTATCGCTATGAGCCGGACAAGTTCGATATCTCAGGCCTAACCCCCATCCCTGCGGACCTCGTCAACGCGCCACTCGTAGCCGAATGCCCGGTCCAACTGGAGGCGCAGGTCGAGCAGGTACACGCCTTTGACGAGCAGAATGGAAGCATCAAGGCTATCGAGATGCGCATTCTCCGCGTCCACATCGCGGAAGACCTCCTCGTCCCCGGCACAAGCAACTATATCGATCCCGAGAAATGGAGCCCTCTTATCATGAACTTCTGCGAGTTCTTCGGTCTCAGCGGCAAAATCCACCCCTCCCGCCTGGAGCCCGCCTTCTACGGCCTCCCACGCAAAACAGAACCAGCCTTGCACAACTCCATGCAAGCATAGTCCGAAATTATGAAGCCCGAAATTTGACAAATAACATTTGCATTCTTTGCATCCTTATATTACCATACTGTTCCCCCTATGCACATCGTTCCTTTGAACGTTTTTTCTGCTGCTTTTCGCCGTATACTCTAGTTGAGGCTGAGGAAGGAAACGATGGGGGCCCGTTGTCCTCTCCAGATTAAAACGCTTCGCGAGCAAATTGTATACGTACTCTATTTATGAGCAAGAGGAGTCATAATGACGGCAGGTAAAAAGCTGAGCTTTGGCATCAAAACGGTACCACAGCATACGACATATGAGGATATGCTCCGCGTCTGGCAGGAGGCCGATAGTATCCCATCCATTGAACACGCCTGGCTTTTCGACCACTTTATGCCCCTGGGGAAGGATTTCACAGGTCCCTGCCTGGAGGGTTGGACGCTGCTGGCAGCCTACGCGGCTGTAACCAAACGCGTACGCCTGGGCCTGATGGTGACAGGTAATACATATCGGCATCCGGCAGTGTTGGCCAATATGGCAGCCACTGTAGATATTATTTCAGGGGGTCGTCTGGATTTCGGCATCGGCGCGGGCTGGAATGAGCGTGAGCACAGCTCCTATGGTATCCCCCTTTACTCTACTGGAGAACGTATACGGCGCCTTGGCGAGGCATGCGAGATCATTAAACGGATGTGGACCGAAACCGCGCCAGGCTATGAAGGCAAATACTATCAAATAAAAGACGCTTACTGTGAACCCAAACCCATACAGAAGCCTCATCCGCCCTTTGTTATTGGCGGAGCGGGTGAGAAACTGACCCTGCGCATCGTTGCTCAGTATGCCTCTATCTGGAACTTCGTGGGAGGCGGCGCTGAGATTTTTCAGCAGAAGAGCGCCGTCCTCGATAGCCATTGTGCCGCCATTGGACGAGATCCACAAACAATTCAGCGCTCAATCCAAGTATTGGTCTATCCCGAAGACCTAGAGGAAACTCGCAACCAGGTACGCAGCTATGCCCAGGCAGGCGCGACCCATCTCATTCTGAGTTTGCGCGCGCCCTATCCAGAAGGTATCGTTCACCGCCTCGATGAGGAGATCATTAAACCGTTATCCAGAACTTAGACATTTAGGACATGCCTAAACGATGTCTGGTTCCTGCTTCAACCACCATTGCTTGATGTCTCAAGTCTGACATGATGTCCACAGGCGTATTACTTTCCGTGTAACTCACGGTAGTTCTCATGTTCTGCTAATCGTGCGAGGTTCTTCGCGGCATTATAATCTCTGTCAGTGACATAGCCACAGTCCTCGCACACAAACACCCGTTCATTGAGTCCAAGCTTCTCGCGCACCGTGCCACAGCAGCTACAGGTCTTCGACGACGGCTCCCAGCGGGATACGATGACGACCCGCACTCCAGCCGAAGCCGCCTTGTACTCAATCTGCCGTCTGAACTCGTACATGCCCACGTCGGCTATCGCTCTACTCAACTTGCGATTTTTGAGCATGCCTGAAATGTTGAGGTCTTCCAACACAAGAGCAGCCGGGCGCTCATGATTGGGCTTGGTTCTCGCCACCAGAGCACTCGTCGCCTTATGCAGAGTATCTTGACGCACATGAGCAATGCGCGCATGCATGCGCGCGAGTCTGCGTTGCGCTTTCTTGCGATTGTTGCTGCCTTTCTTCTTGCGTGAATGCCGCCTGCACACCCGTTTTAATTTCGTGATCTTTTTCCTCAGTGCCTTGGGATTGTCAAATGTCCTTCCATCAGAGACGACGGCTAACGTCTTGATGCCCAGGTCAACCCCGATCACCTCTCCGGTTGCAGGCGTTGGCTCGGCTTGCTCCTCGTGCACGCACATGGAGACATACCAGCGGCCACCATGCTCAGAAAGGGTCGCAGAACTGATCTTGACGTTCATCGGCACGTAGTTGTGCTCTTTCAGTCGAAGCAAGCCAAGACGGGGCAACTGGATGGTATCAGGATAGACATGGATGAAGCCGGTAAAGCGAGCACTGCCAATAGCCTTCTTACGGCTTTTGAAGCGAGGATAGCCACATTTCCCCTTCCACTTGCCCTCTTTTTTGAGACGGCACTTGCGAAAGAAATGCTTGAAGGCATTGTCCAGGTCACGCAACCCCTCTTGAAAGGCACACTTGCTGATCTCATACATCCAGGGCATGGACGCTTTGAGGGCGTTGATTTCCCGATGCAAATCGATAGCGGTGGGCGTTTTCTCCCCTGCCTTGTATGCCTCTCGTTTGCGGCGTAGGCCATAATTGTAGGCCCAGCGAGAGGCCCCAGCATGTTTGCGGCAAAGCGTCTGTTGCTCGTTATTGAGGTCAAGTTCTACCCGATAGCCACGTATCATCTTCTACTCTTCTTCCATTAGGGTGAATGTGGAACAAATATACCACACCGTTGCTGCTGGTGCAAGGAAAGAGACATCCATGCTTGTCCTTCTTTGTCTATACTCTCGAAAACAAATTATAGCCCTTGAAAGCAGAATTTGAGAAATAGGCTTCGATTCTTCGAGAGGGATTTTCTTGTAAAAAAGAGAAAAGAGCTTGTACAATAGAGCAGGCTGCTACAAGTTTTCTGAATTATTTGTCTCTTTTGCATGAAAGAGGAAGTATGAGCAAAATTCCTATTCAAGAAGTCAGTGTACAAGAGGGATATGCCCTCTGGTCTGCCTCGTATGATCAGGAAAAAAATGGCTTGATCTTTCTTGAAGAACGGCAGGTAGATCGGCTGCTGGCTCCGCTCTCGTTCAGCAAGGTACTCGATGTGGGCACCGGGACCGGCAGGCATGCCTTAAAACTCGCCCGGCGCGGAGCATATGTCACCGCAATTGATCAGTCCCCCGAGATGCTCGCCGTGGCGAGCCTTGCGGCACAGCGCGAAGCCCTGCCGATTGATTTTCACCTCCTCTCGCTAGATAGCGGTCTGCCTTTCGCGGCAGGCCAGTTTGACCTGCTGATCTGTGCTCTCACGCTGTGCCACGTTCCTGACCTGGCCCATACGCTTCAGGAGTTTGCGCGTGTGTTGCAGGATGGTGGTTCCCTGCTCATTACCGATTTTCATCCCAACCATACCCTCTACGGTTGGAGGACGGCCTTCCGGAGCGCGGGAGTACTCTATCATCTTCCCACCGTAGAGCGTACCAAAGATGATTACCTGGAGGCAATCCAGGCCTGTGGTTTGACGATCCTCGATACAGCCGAGAGCCTCGTCGGTGAAATACCAGAGGGCTATCTTCCAGAAGAGATGCGACGCACATATGCTGATAAGCCGTTTTGCTTAAGCATTCTGGCACGCAAGTAGATTAATAATTAAACCCCTAAACTATCTTGACAAAAGGGCCTCTCGTCGTATATGGTACAGCTATTAAATATCGCTACTATGTAGCATTACCACAAAAGAATGGAGAATTACATGCGCCAATTCAACAATACAAACAAGGAGATGAAAATGAGAAAAGAGCACATACAGAGGATTGTACTGAATGACAACAGTGAACATTGGGATCGTCGCGCACGTAGACGCGGGAAAGACCAGCCTGACGGAGCGCATACTGTTTGAAACCCATGTCATCGACGCCACTGGTCGCGTTGACCAGGGCAATACCCAGACCGATTCACTAGACCTGGAGAAGAGACGAGGCATCACGATTAAAGCCTCGGTCGTTTCCTTCTTTATACAAGATAAAACGCTAGATAAAACCCTTAAAATCAACCTGATTGATACCCCCGGGCACGCAGACTTTATCGCCGAGGTTGAGCGTTCTTTCAGCGTGCTAGATGCGGCGATTCTGGTGATATCCGCCGTGGAGGGGATTCAAGCGCAAACCAAGTTCCTCATGTCCCTCCTCACCAGGCTTGGTATTCCCACGATCATTTTTATCAACAAGATTGATCGAAGCGGAGCACAATCCCACACCCTCATCAAGCATATCAAGGAGAAGCTCGCGGAATCAGTGCTTCCCCTCTATACCCCTGAAGATCTCGGCACAAAGCAGGCCTTTATTGTCGAAAATAGCTTTAGCTACGCCAAAAATCCAGCCTTCATGGAGGAGTGCATTGGGCTGCTCGCGCTCAACGACGAGGCCTTCCTTGAGGCTTACGTCAACGAAGAGCAAGTGGCAGAAAAGCAGGTCAAAGAGGCACTGAAGCGCCAGGTTCGAGATGCCAGACTGTACCCCATCTTCTTTGGCTCAGCTATGACCGGGATCGGCGTTGCTGAACTGCTCGCTGGCGTCGCAACCTTCTTCTCAGAAAATCCCAGGTCAGAGGATGGCCCTTTATCTGGGGTCGTCTTCAAGATTGAGAAGGAGGCATCGGGCGAGAAGATCGCCTATGTGAGGATCTTTTCGGGCAGCTTGCATGTCAGAGAGTATGTGCCTGTGAGCCGAAAAATCAGCGAGAGCGAGGTCGAAACCCACACAGACAAGGTGAAAAAGCTGCATGTCTTCTGGGAAGGGAAAATGCTTCAGTCTTCCAGCGTCGAGGCGGGCGAGTTCTGCAAGGTCTGGGGCCTGAAGGACATTAAAATTGGCGATGTCGTGGGAGAGTGGTCCGACAGCATCAAGGATCTGCATTTTGTGGCCCCGCAAATGGAGGCACGTATCGAAGCCCGGCACCAGGAGCAGAGTCACCGGCTCTATCAAGCCCTGCTGGAGCTATCGGAAGAAGATCCGCTGGTCAAAGTACTGCAAGATACCTTTCATCATGAGATCTACCTGCGACTCTTTGGCGAGGTACAGAAAGAAGTCATCGAAACGATGCTTCAGGAAAACTATGGCCTGGACGTCCAATTCTCAGAGACAAGGGTCGTCTGCATCGAAAAGCCCGCCGGGACCGGGCAGGCCCTGGAGGAGATGGGAAAAGGAGGAAATCCCTTCTATGCAACCGTTGGCTTTAGAGTCGAACCAGCGCCCCCTGGCAGCGGCATCAGCTATAGGCTAGAGGTAAAGCTGGGCGCGCTTCCCCTCGCCTTTCACCGGGCGATTGAAGAGACAGTCTACGAGACCTTACAACAAGGACTCTACGGCTGGGAGGTCACCGACATTGTCGTAATCGTGACGCATACCGGCTACAGCAGCCCTGTCTCAACGGCGGCTGACTTCCGTAACCTGGTGCCACTTGTGGTGATGGAGGCACTCTCTCAGGCGGGTACCGGGGTCTATGAGCCCCTGAACCAGTTCGAGTTGAGCGCCCCCGCCCATGTTATCAGCCAGGCTATGTTCAGGTTGTCAGCACTAAAGGCAAGTGTTGAGAGACCAATCCTGCGCGGCGAAACCTTTCTCTTGGCGGGTACGCTACCCGTGGCGACGACGGAGGAGTTTAAAAGAAGCCTGCATTCGTTTACCGAGGGCGAAGGCATTTTTCTGACGAAGCCCTCCGGGTTTCGCAAAATAGAGGACGCCTTCCCCACCAGAAAGCGCGCCGACTTCAACCCCTTGAACCGCAAGGATTACATGCTGCACATCCTGCACACGTATTAAAGTGTAAGGAAGCCCACCGCCCATGCAGGAGGACTGAGGATGTGCTTGTAAACGGCGCACCTACCTCAGTCCTCCTACTGGGCAGCTGCACACGGTTGATACTCCCCACACTCGGCAGGAGAAAAAAGGTAGGTGCGCCGTTTACAAGCACATCCTTTTTCTCCTGCACGAGTGTGGGATGCTGGCTTCCTTCCCCTCCCACATGGATATCGCTTCGCTCGGAGTCCATGCTAGCATGGACCCTACAAGCGCCAGATTTTGAGGTTGGAGAAGCTCATCTCGGAGGTGCTATTCCTGGCGTAGGTGGTCAGGCCAAGGGCGCCATTGGCATAAGTGTTATCAATAAAGCTATTTACAAATTTGCCGTTGACGTAAAAATGGAAGGTCGATTTGTGCGCAATGAGCATAAGTGTGTTCACCTGCTGCGAGCCCGTTTTAAACTCATCGGAGTGCGCGCCTGAAAGCAGCGAGTACTTATACAGTCCACCACTGTAGACAAGCACCCTGTAGGCACCTTGCGTGCTGTAGAGCAGGGTATAGTGATTGCCCTGGCTGGGATAGCGGAAGGAGATCCCTCCCTCGTCTCCCTGTGCGATTGTAGCATCAATCTGCATTGCGAAGTCGCTATAGCTTGTCTTCTCTTTGCATGTATAAATAGTCTTCACTTTCGTCAGCGTTACATGGTATGCCGCATCCTTATACTCACAGGCATAGGGATGACTATTAGAAGCGGACACAGTCTCTGTCCAGGAATTTCCACTCGCGCTATCGAGCTTAGAGGTCGTTGTAGGAGGTAAGGCTTGCACTCCGGAGTAAAGCGCGTTCGGATTGTCCCATTGCAGGCCTTGAACAGCTTGGCTCCTCTGGTTATTCTGGGCGACAAAATAAGTTATGCCACCACCTAGAAGCACAACCAGCGCGATCACTGTCACCAGCGTGACGATGAGAGCAGTCTTCTTACGACGGCGAGGCTGATTTGGCGCCGTCCCGGCGAAATATGGAGCGTATGCGCTCTGTGTGGCATATGGATCATTGGCATTGGATGGAAAGCCCGGCGCGGGATAGCCCGCATAGGGAGCGCCAGGGGCAGGCGTTCCCGGCGCAGACGCATACGCCGTAGGGGCAGGAGCTAGCTGAGACGGAGCTGCATACTCCTGATAGGGCGCTGGCGCTCCGTACTCTTGATAAGACGCGGGTGCCTGATAGACCTCAGTCGGCTCGGATGCCGCATGGGATGCTCCCTGCTCCTGGTCGAAAGGAGAACTTTGAAATACCTCAGATGGCGTAGGTGCCGCCTGGGGAGCAGGTGCAATCGAGGTTCCACACTCCGAGCAAAACCTGGCTCCCTCAGGCAATTCACTATGGCAATTCTGACATTGCATAGATGTTCTGTTCCTTCACAAATAAATACATGCGTAATGAAAACTCATCCGCATGATTATGCCATATATCTGTTTGCTTGTACAGAATAAGATAATAGGTTGTGTGAGTGGGCTGGCTCTGCCAGCCCACTCACACAACCTATTATCTTTACTACTCTCATCGTTTTCTACTCCTCACTCGTGATGTACTTGAGTGTTTGCACATAACATTGTTGGGTCCATGCTTGCATGGGACTCAGAAACAAGAGAGGAAGAGGAGATGATTCAGCATCCTGCCTTCAAAGTGGAGGAGTGGAGCGTACGCGAGACAAAGCTGCATTTTGATGTCCTGGCACAGACGGAGTCTATTTTCGCGCTCTCAAATGGACATATCGGGCTACGCGGCAACCTGGATGAGGGCGAGCCTCACGGACTACCCGGCAGCTATCTAAACTCTGTCTACGAGCTGCATCCCCTCCCCTACGCGGAGAGCGCTTACGGCAACCCTGAGTCCGGGCAGACGATCATCAATGTTACCAATGGCAAACTGATCCGCTTGAGTGTAGAGGATGAGCCATTCGACATCCGCTATGGTACCATCCATAGCCATGAGCGCGAACTAGACTTAAGAAATGGCGTCCTGCGCCGCAGCGTATGCTGGACCTCGCCCGCCGGGCAAACGGTAAAGGTGACCTCCACCCGGCTGGTCTCCTTTACCCAACGCGCCATAGCGGCGATCAACTATGAGGTCGAGCCAATAGATACGCCCATGCGCCTCGTGCTCCAGTCCGAGCTGGTCGCCAACGAAGAAATATCCACAAAACAGGGTGACCCACGCGCGGCAAGCACGATTACCAAGCAGCTGGTGAGTGAGGAGAACCACGCCAAAGGGATGCTTGGGCTGCTAGTACACCACACCCAGGAGAGTGGCCTGCGCATCGGGGCGGCGATGGACCATGTGATTGAGGGGCCAGAGAAAATGGCCGTTGATGTCGATAGCTCACCCGATATCGCGCGTTTAACTGTGACGGCACAGGTGAAGCCAGGCGAGAAGATCCGCATCGTCAAATTTATCGCCTACGGCTGGTCGAGCCTGCGTTCTCGGCCTGCCATCCACGACCAGGTCATTGCCGCGCTCTCGGCGGCGCGCTTAACGGGCTGGGAGGGATTGCTGGCGGAACAACGCGCCTACCTGGATGCCTTCTGGGGCCGGTCCGATGTCGAGATCGAGGGCGATCCCCAGATTCAGCAGGCGGTACGCTTCGCGCTCTTCCACATCCTACAAGCTGGGGCCAGGGGCGAGCACCGACCTATCCCGGCCAAGGGTCTGACCGGCCCCGGCTATGATGGGCATACTTTCTGGGATACCGAGATCTTCGTCCTGCCAGTCTTGACGCTCACCCAACCTTCCGTGGTAGCCGATGCCCTCTACTGGCGCTACTCTATTCTGGACCAGGCACGTGAGCGCGCGCGACTCCTTGGCCTGAAGGGTGCAACCTTCCCCTGGCGCACCATCGCGGGCGAAGAGTGCTCAGGCTACTGGCCCGCGAGCGTCGCCGCCTTCCATATCAACGCCGATATCGCCTACGCGGTCGTGCACTATGTAGGAGCCACCAATGACCTCAAATTTGAGCAAGAGGTTGGCCTGCCCCTGCTCGTGGAGACCGCCCGGCTCTGGCGCTCGCTTGGTTGCGAAGATGCTGAAGGCAAGTTTCGCATAGATGGCGTGACCGGACCCGACGAGTATAGCGCCCTGGCCGACAATAATGTCTATACGAATCTCATGGCACAGCTCAACTTGCGCGCCGCCGCCGAGGCGGTCGAACGCCACCCGAAGTCAGCGCATAAGCTCAACGTCAAGGATGAGGAGGTCAAGAGCTGGCTTAGTGCCGCTGAAAACATGCTTTTGCCATACGATAAGCGCCTCAAGGTGACGCCACAGGACGAGAACTTTACGGAACACGAGGTATGGGACTTCTCGCAGACGAAAAAAGATGAGTATCCTCTCTTTCTCCACTACCACTATGTCCATCTATACCGTAAGCAGGTCGTGAAGCAGGCCGATCTCGTGCTCGCCATGCAGCTCTTCAGCAGTGCCTTTTCTGCCGAACTCAAGGCGCGCAACTTCGCCTACTATGAGCCGCTCACCGTGCGCGATTCCTCGCTCTCAGCAAGCACCCAGGCCGTGCTCGCCGCCGAGGTTGGTCATCTTCAGCTCGCCTATGACTACCTGAGCGAGGCCGCGCTTATGGACCTGTATAACCTGGAGCATAACACCCAGGATGGGCTGCACATGGCTTCACTGGCTGGAAGCTGGACCGCCCTCGTCGCGGGCCTGGGAGGCCTGCGCTGTCAGGATGGCTCGCTCACCTTCGCGCCCCGCCTGTCTGAGGGGATTACACGCCTGGTCTTCCGCATCCTCTTCAAGGGCCGCTGCCTGCTCGTCGAAATCAAGCCGGGCGAGGCCAGCTACCGCCTGCTGGATGGCGACCCCCTGCAAACCTGGCATCACGGCCAGAAGATAACGCTCTCTACCAAAGAAGCCACAACCCGGGCCATCCCACCCATCAAGGCTGGGGCACCACCCAAACAGCCGGCGGGACGCGCACCAGCCCACCGCGAGTCAGTTTACGATTCTTCTAGCGGCTCCTCAAATTCAATGTCGTAGTAAATCTCATCCATGCTTAGCTGCAGGTCCAGGCTCGCCAAATGCAGAAGCTGCCCGCGCTGGTAGTCCTGGTAGCGCCATTCGCCTCCTGATCTAGAGTAGACCCGGACTTCGGGAGCGAATTGGTTCACAAACATGATCTCTTCGATAGTGCTACATGCCATATAGGCCTGGAGCTTATGGTTCTTATCCTTGTACTCAGTTGATGGGGAATGGACTTCTACCACTATATGCGGCGATTGTATGATCTTAATGTCTTGTTTGTGGTCTGCCACATCGCATGAGATAGTGACATCTGGATAGACTTTTTCACCATTAGCAAGCACCTGCATATCTGAGCCAACGACAAAGCAAGGGCCTGAGCCTCTTTTGAGCTGGCTTCGTAACTCTGCCGATATATTCAAGCAGATCGTTGCGTGTGCGCGTGAGCCACCAGCCAGATTATAATACAACCTGCCGCCGATGAGCTCCAGGCGAAGCTCAGGGTAAGCGCGCTCCAGCGCTTCATACTCTTGCTCGCTGATAGGCGAGCCATATCGGGGCAACGCTTGCCTCTCGGGGTTTATCGCCATACTATCCTCCTCCTCATACACAATACTGCATCAAGTATAACATATGATATGATAATACAATGGCTATGGCGCTGCTAAAGCACGCGCCTACTAGATGCTCTTCCTCCGAAATGGGTCGGTATCCTACAAGGCTCTAGCGCTAATCCTCGGTCTTTGATGTCGCGTAAGGACACTTCTGCTCTGCCGTTGCTTCTGTCGTCGACGCTTGGGAAGCATGGTTGGTGCTTTTGCGCTTATAGCGAATATAGGTCTTTTCGGGCCGGGCGGCACCCAGGCCGTAATCCACACGAGGATCTTTTGTGATCAGCTCAAGGTCAAACTGCTGGAACAAAAGCGCGGTAATAATCATCATCTCGTTGTTGGCAAAGTTCATGCCTGCGCATTTATGCGTTCCACCGCCAAAGCCAATTAGAGAGAAGCGATGCTGACGATCCTCTTCCCGGCCGGGAGCATAACGCAGTGGATCATAGGTAGCAGGGTTCTGGAAGAGATCTGGCAGCCGCTGGGCAATGTCTGCCGCGACCATCAAATTCCATCCCTTGGGAATCCGATACTCGCCAACCTGAATGTCTTCTTCGGCTCTACGCGCAAGCACATCGGCAGAGGGATGCATCCTGGTTGTCTCCTGAACGGCCCAGAAGGTATGTTTCATGGAACTGAGGTTTTTGGCCGTGAGGGCTTCACCAGGAGGAAAGCGGTCGGCAATCTCTTGCTGGAGCAGTTGCAAATACGAGGGCGTCTGTAAGAGCTGAATAATAGTCCAGGCAGCCTGGCCAGCGGTTGTTTCATGCCCAGCAAACATCAGTCCCATAATGGTTGCGATAACCGCGTCATCCTCCATTGGCGTACCATCTTTATACGTGGCTGTAGCGAAGTCCAGCAGGAAATCATCATACTGCTCGGGATGGGCACGCCGCTCGACGACAAAGGGCCAGATCATTTCGCGTAGCTTCTTCTTGGCCCGATCACGGCGAATGAATTTTGGCAAGGGCAAGTAAGGTGGGAGAGCAGGGTCAATGGCTTTGCCCAGTATCAAGTACAACTTCCAGAACTCTGGCCCCAGACTATCGCGAAAGTCTTTACCCATCAAGGCATGCGCGGCCACATTCTGCACAACCTGCGTCACGGCGGCCCTCAATTCCAGCTCTCCCTGCTCCCCAAGGGTATCAAGCCACTGCTGGACCTCCAATTGCATAATACCAAGATACTTGATCATTCTTTCGCTCTTAAAAGGTTTGAGCAGAATGGGGCGCTGCGCGAAATATACCTCTGGCGGTGCAGTAAACCCGACCTCGCCCAGGGCCGCCTTGAGATAGGCATAAGATTTATGCATGCTCAGTTTTTTGTCTGTCTCAGTAAAGAAAATCTGCTGATACTCTGGACCTATCAGAAAGGCCACCGGCTGACCGAGCAGGCGAATGCCAAACACAGGACCCAGGCTATCAAATCCTCTCTGCAAGAGACCGTGACGATCTTTCATAAACTCAAGCAAGTTGCCAACCACAGGCGAACCAGGAAGCATTGGAGGAGTAGAATTCATAAGTTGCTCCTTCACAGCCGTTAAAGAGATATCGATCTGCCGTTACAAAATACAAAGTCCTGTATATGATAGTACCATATGTTGCTAACTTTATCACGCGTAGGGATATTATAATAATGTTTAGTTCGTATTTCTTGCCACTAATAAGGAGCCATTTCGTGTCTATTACACGCTCTCCCTTTCGGGGCATGGTTGATGTGCCGCGCATCCTGCCCCTGGTCGCCGCTATGCCACTCTCCTCTCGCCACGTGGTTGACTTGCCCTGGCGCTTGAGTGCGCCGCGTATGCAAGAGGGGCGTGACGCTGTTCTGTGGGAGGACACCCTGGGACAAATTGTAGGCTTCGCGGCCTGGCAGTATTACTGGGCCGCGCTCGACTTCTTTATCTTGCCGGGACCCACGGCACAGCAGGTTGAGCAAGATATCTTCGCCTGGGCTGAGGAGTGCTTTCAAAAATTGGACGCGGAGCGCGGACGACCTCTCCCCTACTGGGTCGAGTTTCGCGATGACGACCTGGCACGGCGCGAGCTGGTCGAGGCGCGTGGCTATCTGCTGGACGAAGGGGATCACTATGTGGCGCTTGAGCATCCGCTGACAGATCTCCCACCAGTTCCAGCCCTACCCGAGGGCTTTACCCTGCGACCACTCGCGGGCGAGCAGGAGGTCGCGGCCTATGCCGAGCTTCACCGGGCGGCCTTCGAGAGCACCTCCATGACGCCAGAATGGCGAGCGCGCACGCTCCAGATGCCCCCGTACCGGCCCGAACTCGACATAGTCGTGAGCGCCCCCAGTGGCGAGCTGGCGGGCTTCTGTGTTGGCTGGCTGGCGCCTGAGCGCGGCGTGGCCCAGATCGAGCCACTGGGCGTCCATCCACGCTATCAGCACCTGGGCCTTGGGCGCGTCCTCCTGCTGGAAATGCTGCACCGTTTCCAGGCGCATGGAGCAGAAAAGGGCCTCGTTGAGACAAACCTTGAGCGCACCGCCGCCCGCAAGGCCTACGAGTCGGTTGGCTTCTCCCAGGGCCACATTGTCTACCGCCAGGGCAAATGGATGACAGAGTTGTAGGGTCCAAGCTAGCTTGGACTCTTCTCGCTAGAGCAACGCGCATCGTTCTCCGAGAGTAAGTCCAAGCTAGCTTGGACCCTACAACCCAATGACTGCTACAATAAACAATAAAACATTGGAGGTACGATGTCCGATACACTTACGACAATTCACGGCGTTCAGGTTCTCGTCTGCGCGCCAGAGGGGGCCAAGCTGCGAAGCGAACAGGATGCTGTGGAATTGATTGGTGAGACCTTTCAGCAAGGGGTAGAATGGATCATTGTACCAGTAGAGCGCCTTGAAGATGATTTTTTCCAGCTCAAGACCCGACTTGCAGGTCACTTCATTCAGAAATTCGTCACCTACAGGCGCCACCTTGTAATCCTGGGCGATATAGCTAAATACGCAGCTCAGAGCCGCGCATTCAACGATTATGTCTACGAAACGAATCGTGGCAACGACGTATGGTTTCTGCCCGATATGCAAGCACTCGAAGATCGGCTAAAGCGCATGCAGCAAGGTTGATACGTGAACAAAGCCGAGGTAAACAAAGATTATTAAGAGAGGGGACAGATCTACTCACCTCCAATCAAGGAATGCTTGCTGGATTGGAGATGAGGTTTCCCCGCGGTGGCGCGCAGGACGCGCGTTTGATGAGGGGGGTGGCAAGTTCAATACGAACGCTCTCGACCGGCTCACCAGCTATCAAACGCAACAACAACTTGGTCGCGACACGCCCCATCTCTAAGAGGGGCTGGTGGATAGTCGTCAAAGCAGGCGTCACCCATTCCGCGTAAGGCATATTGTCAAATCCAATCACGCTCATCGCTCCTGGGACCGCTATGCCACGCTCAAATAATGCTCTGTACACGCCGAGACACTGCTCATCACTCCCTACAAAGATGGCTGTAGGCATTTCTGGCAACGCAAGAATCTGCATCATCTCTTGATATGCCTGCTCGGCATGAAAATCAGCAAAATGGATCAGCGCTGGATCAACAGGGACGCCTGCCTCTTGTAGGGCGTGACGATATCCAGCAATCCGATCTTGTGTGCAAGGATGATCAGGCAGACCCATCAGGGCCGCAATACGACGATGGCCCAGAGATAACAAATACTCGGTCGCTAGTTTTCCACCAGACCAGTTCGTCGCGCTCACCGAAAGATCTTCTGGTCCCAATTCTCCAAAGGGATCCACCACAACAAAGGGAATACCACGACGGGTTAGTTCTTGTAGGTAGAGAGACCGCTTGTCAGCGAGAACCAGGACTGCTCCATCGATCGCCCCTTCGGATAGTCTCTGCCGCCACTGCTGCTCTCGTTCTCTAAGGGCGTGGGTTGAGGCAAGCACCATGCGTACCTCTGTAGGCAGGAGGGCCTCTTCGACGCCGCGCAAGATCTCGAACGCATAGTAACTGTTCAGTTCTTGCCCAACGAGAAAATCGATCTGCCCGCTGTTTCCTTTTCTTAGCGAGCGGGCTGCTTTATTAAGCATGTAGCCTCGTTCCGCCATCACCCGCTCCACGCGTTCACGGGTAGTTGGAGCCACGTCCGTGCGTTGATTAATCACTTTCGAGACCGTCGCAACCGAAACGCCAGCCACAGCAGCAATCTGTGCCATTGTCAGCGGCGGCTCTTCTGGAGATTTCGCCATCTCACACCTTTTCGATAACCATTTCGACAGTATATTTGACAGTGTAACGCACTACCTCCAGGACTGTCAAACGTATCCTATTTGACCTTAGTAATCAGGGCACTCTCCTTGACAGCCGATTTCCGCCATGCTATGCTCTAAAAAACCTTGAAATTATCGCAATGGATTTCGATACACATTTAAGCAAGAGGAAGCATCTTTCATGGATAGCACTCCATCTACACTGCCTAAGCGTCGCTTGCAGGGCTTGATGCTGTTTAGCATACTCGCGGCTCTACTCTCAACTCTCTTTCTTGAAGCACTCGATAACACAATGGTTGGCCCCGCGCTACCACAGGTCATTCATCAGTTTCAAGGCGCTGATCGATATAGCTGGGTTGCAACGGCCTATCTCCTCTCCTCTACTATCGTAATTCCTGTTGTTGGGAAATTCTCAGATCAGTTTGGGCGCAAGTGGCTTTTGCTTGGTGGAGCCTGTCTCTTCCTCCTGGGGTCGCTCCTCTGCGGAATTTCGCAAACGATGGATCAACTCATTGCTTTTCGCGCCTTGCAGGGCCTGGGAGCTGGTATGGGGATTACCCTGGTGGCGACACTCATCGGCGACATCTTTCCGCCTGAAGAACGGGCCAAGTGGCAGATGAGCGTCAACATCGTCTATGCGCTTGCCAACCTGCTCGGACCAGGACTGGGCGGCTGGTTTACCGATCACGGCCCCTTGCTTACTCCGTTCGTCACAAATATGACACGGTGGCGTTGGATCTTCTACTTAAATCTCCCACTCGGCATTATTGCCCTGACTACCTTGCTCCTGTTATTGCCTTCAGGCATCTCGGAACGCAGTCCCAATCCCGATGGGCGCTCAATATTCAAGCGCATCGATATTACTGGCTCACTCCTATGTATGAGCGCCACCACATGCCTGCTGCTGGGACTTACCTGGGGGAGCAGCCAGCCCTCGGCCTGGACTTTGCCGCAAGTGGATGGCATGCTAGTTGCCGCTGCCATGCTTTTATTGTTCTTCCTGTACGCTGAACATCACGCGTCAGAACCAATTCTGCCCCTGCATCTTTTCCACAACCAGGTCTTTGCAGCAGACGCAGCCCTGGCTCTGCTGGTATATATGATCCTTCTTGGCCTGGCGATCTATCTACCACTCTCCCTGCAAGTAATATGGGGTCTATCAGCCACTAGCGCGGGCATAAGCATCACGCCCTTTCTCCTCTCCATCACCGGGGGAGCAACCCTCGCTGGCTGGTTAATTGCTATACGCAAACGTTACCAGGCAATACTTATTGTGGGCATAAGCATTATGGCCTGTGGGGTCTTTTTTCTGACACGCATAGCGCCTCCAACTAACCTCCTGGCGATGATCATCTGTATGGTTTTGGCCGGGCTTGGCATTGGCTCGATTTTCTCCGTACTCTATCTCGCGGCCCAGAACGTGTTGCCATTGACACAACTGGGCGTGGGCAGCGCGGTCATACGCTATCTCGGTCAAGTTGGTTCAACGCTAGGAGTAGCTCTAATAGGCGCTGTAGTCAACCAGTCTCTCATCAGTTCTGGCAAGCAAACAACTGCGACATTCATGATTGCTCTCCAGCATGGCTTCCTAGCTGTATTGGTCTTCTGCGCTATCGCTCTGCTAGCGGCCTGCTTCCTGAAAGATCCTCCAGTCATACAATCGCCAGGATAAGAAGCAGCAAGAATTGCACTACTGTGTAGATGAATTTGCGCTAGACCATGAAGACGAAGGAGATAAGTAAACAGCGGAAGGCCCTGGCATGATGCCAGGACCTTCCGCTGTTTGTCACCTTATGAGACGTAACCCTTTATAGAAGAGGAACCTTTGAAGTGTGTCCTCCCAATGCCCACGGGATGCGCAACGAGAGTCCAGCGTCCTGCTTCATCAGTTTAGAATGCCTATAGCTTGAAAAAGCCCAGAGGAAACAAAGGTGGTGCACCAAAGCGCCATTTGCTGGGGGGGATAGGGCATTCCATTTTCGAGCCACCAACGGATCATACTGATTAACCAGTTCGTCAGAGAAGCAACGGCTAGCTCTTCTGGCATTCGTTCGAGAGCGTTCTGCGAACTTCTAGGGGGCAGATGGAGACGCTTGCCCAGCAGTTCCGCCAGGGTGTCATACATCTTTGCGGTGAACCATACATTCCTCACCATCACCCGATACAAACTCGAATACTCAGCAATGTGTGTGAAAGAGGCAGCCAGGAGGAGGGTCGCCCCCTCGACTTCGGAGGCGGAGGGGGACTTAAGTGGAGAGCGCAGATCGCAGGTAAGTTGATCAATCGCTTCTTGAAACAGGCTGTTGCCTAACGCATATTTATCCTGATAATGGCGATAGAAGGTGGCCCGATTCACCATCGCCCGCTCGGCAATTTCCCCCACGGTAATCATCTCAAAACGTTTTTCGGCCAGTAAAGCAATCAACGTCTCCTGAAGGAGTTTGCGTGTAAACCTGGCTCGGATATCCTGGTGTTTGCGCATCAATTTTCCCTTTGTGTCGTCAAATGCGACAGCGTTCCATCTTTGATGCTTGCTTGTGCTCGGCTGTCGCCCTATACTCCATTCAGCGACAGTATATCGTATTTTGCGACACCATGTTGCCTCTACTGCTTACCCTCCATCTGGTTTTGAGGAGAAAATATGTCTTTTGAAACAACATCGCTCGTAGTCAACCTGCTCGGCATTGTCCTTGGCATCTTCTTCCTGTTTGCTGGGGCAAGGAAACTGTATGGGTGGGAATGGGCGAAAAACAGTTATCTCAAACATCACCCGCTTTGGGTCTATTACGTTTCTGCGGTCGTGGAGGTCGTTTCCGGAATCGGGCTCATCTTACCCCCTTTGAGATTCGCCGCCGCGCTTTTGCAGCTCCTGCTGATTCTCTGCGTCTCCATTCATCCCTGGCATCATGTCGAGGTCAAAAGTGTTCTTCCTGCGGTCATTACGACGTTCTTGCTTCTCTTGTTGCTGTGGCTGACCCGTCCTTGAGCGGCGCGTGAAGCATGGTTTTGGCACGGCAGGCAAGGAGCATATCCCACCAGTATGACGCAATCAGAAGTCACCATCCAGATTACGCCAGAATCCAGGCCCTCGACTCCTTCCTGGTTGGCAGAAGTGACCGCCTTTGCTCAGGTGTTGACCCATACAAGACTCTTGAAGAAGATCCAGGGCCAGGTGCGGTTTGCCCACGCGCTTTGGTCACTACGACCTGATCGATTGTTGGAGATACGGGCGCATCCTTCAAGTGGGCACTGGATGACCCCCAGGACATCAAGCTGCGGCTCAAGCAGCTTGATGTGGTCAAGGAATTCAGAACGCGTGAACTGGTCGGGTTTTCCCGCTTCCCGTTCTGGATGCGTGTGCTTTATCGAGCGATGGAGGTCAGCCCTGCGCTGCGCAGGTTGGACCATATACTTGTTTACCGATTTTAGCTCACGCGTGGTGAAGCCATCGGAAACTGCTCAGCCTCCTGTGTACTCTCGTACCAGGCTGTTGCCGAAACATCCCATGCGCATGGCTATGGCTTGAGGGAGAGCACCGCTTTGCCATGCTCCAAATCGACAGGCACCGAGTTCTGATGGTGCACGATCAGCCACTTGCCGTTGATCTTACGGAAGCAGGCGGTCCAACGCAGCCAGAGAGCAGTCTTCTGCCCATTGGTCCTGGTTCCGCTTATCCGGTTGAGGCTGTAGGTGAATGCAACGTCACCGCCCACAGTGATGTTGAGGTCGTGAAATTCATAGTCTATCGGCCCCTGGAACGACGAGAACACCTCTTCCCAAACTTTCCTGAATGCATCTGCTCCTATGTATTGCAGCGGGGGCACGATGTCGAACGACACGACCTCCTGCGCGTAGATAGACATGAGGCCTTCGATGTTCTTGTCATGAAGCGATCTGATGCAATCGTCTAGGAGTCCTTGGATTGCTGCTTCCTCGTTTTTCTTGTTTTCTTCGACTGCCATAGTTTCCTCGTTTTTCTTGTTTCTTCGACTGCCATAGTTTCCTCCTGAGAAGACGCCTGGTATGAACCGCAAGTTCTCGTGGTGATTGGCCCTCGAATTCCGTGTCTGAACGGGGTTGAAACCACAAGGCGTTGACAGTTCAGATGAGAACGAGAAACAGGCGTCTCTTCCAGGACTCAATTCTCACGCTCAAAACGATCTGTTTTTGGCGATACTCCTGAGATACATATCATTCTCGCAGGATTCCGCCAGGAGGGCTAACGCGAACCTCTCTTTCTAGATCCCTCAAACAGAAGACAGAACAGATGCCCAGATTGTGACAGCAGGGCAGCTTCTTTTTTCAAAAGGACGTCGCGTAACAAGAAGAGGGCCTACTTCTCCTGCCTGCTGAGATCCATTACCCAGTTTGTCTCCCAGGTGTTTCCTCCATCCACGGAAAACGCCTGCTCCCAATGGCACGACGTAGGGGTAATGTCCGACCAGAGCCACCGACACAAGATGTGCTTGCTCCCAAAGGTTTCGTGCGCATAGAATGCTCCACGCCCTTGGTGAAACCCGCCAATCATCGGGAGAGTATAGGTCCCCTGGGCTCCTTCTGCCGTTCCTCCTGCGTAATAGATGCTCCACTCCCCTGACTCGGGGTCAAAGAGGCGCGTCGAAAAAGCTTCCACCGTACCCGTTGCTCGATACATGTTGACCTCGCTGACACTGCCCCACCCCGCCAGGATCTTGTGATCCACCGCTGTCCCCTCAAAATCTTCCCAGGATGCGGAACCCTTGAGCCACTCCCGTAGCCGTCGATGGTGGATATTCCACCGTCCAATGATGAAATCAAAATCAGTTCGTCCATCCTGGGACGCTCCATGTGACGCGGTCATTGTATTTCTCCTCTATCAAACGACCATTTTCACGTTGGGTCGTGTAATCCATACACGACGGTCTCCTTTGTAAAACTGAAATGGCTCGCGACGCAACGCGAGCGCGCTCTCCTGCATGCGAGTGGCGCTCTGTTCAAACATGCCTTTATGCAGTGCTTCGCGCATCCAGAAAAAGCTGCCATTGTTTAAGCAGGCTCAGGGCAAAAATGTCATGCACCACAAACGGATCGCGCGCAAACAAGTCAACGACTGCTTGCTCGCTTTCAGCCTCAATGACGACCAGTGATCCTGTGGCATCGGCGAAGGGGCCACCAAGAACCACCATCCCGCTTTCAAAAAGCTGGTCCATGAAGTCGGCATGTTGCGCCCAATATGGCTGTTCGCGCACCGTTTTGCCCTTCATCCAGGCCGACCCAGGTATCCAAAGGAGAACAAAAGTGTTGTTCATGCTCTTTCCTTGTTTTGGTAGTGAGTTGCTGCTTGCTTCTCTTTGCGTGCCTCACGTACAATACTATAGTCTGAGGATGGCATTCCCAAAAGGGCCACATTTTGCAGCATGGCAGATGCCACTTGAAGGAGCAATGATGCCTGGAAAAAAATTCGCACCCGGCCTCGATCTGCCCATTACGCTTGATCGTACCGCATCAACATCGATCTATCGACAACTCTGTGAGCAATTACGGCGAGCTATTCTCGATGGGCGCGTCTCAGGAGGGACGCGCCTCCCCTCGACGCGCACCTTAGCACAGGCTCTTGGCGTCTCACGGACGGTCACGAGCTCCGCCTATGATGAGCTTTTTGCCGAAGGGTATCTGGAAGGGCGGCACGGATCGGGGACCTATGTCAGAACGGATCTTCCTCCGCTGCCACGTCAGACTCCTTCGCTGCCGAATACTCTTCCGCGCTGGCTTGAGAAAGCTCCTCCGCTGGTGTACGAAGCAACCATTCCCCCGCAGGCTATCGCCTTTCGCCTGGGGATACCTTCCCTCTCATCTCTCCCTCTCCGTGTCTGGCGCGAGACCTGGGGAACGGTCACTGCTCGCTTGCCACCGAACAGCCACGGTCCCACCGATGGAGACCCGACGCTGCGAGCAGAGCTTGCCGCCTACCTTGGGCGATCTCGCGGCCTGGCCTGTACCCCAGAGAACATTCTTATCACAGCGGGAGCCACGCACGCGCTTGACCTCGTCGTGCGCGCAACGCTCTCCGTCGGTGATTGCGTCGGAATGGAGGAGCCGGGCTATCCTTCTGCCCAGCAGACCGTGTTGGCCCGGGGAGGACGCCTCTTGCTGGTGCCGGTTGACGAGAATGGGATGCAAGTCGAACGGCTCCCACATGGACCTGCCGCTCCACTACTGGTCTATACCACCCCATCGCACCAGTATCCACTTGGAACCCGGCTCGCCGTTGACCGACGTCTGGCGTTGCTGACCTGGGCTCAGGCCAACGATAGCCTGATTATCGAGGATGATTACGATAGCGAGTTCCGTTTCGATGCCCTCCCGCTCCCGGCCCTGGCCAGCCTTGATGAGGTCGGGCGCGTCGCCTACATCGGAACATTCTCCAAAGTGCTGACCCCTGCCTTGCGCGTTGGCTATCTGGTAGCTCCTCCCCAACTGTGTGAACGGATCAGGCAACTCACGTATCTGACGGATGAGCAGGTTTCCTGGCCGCTGCAACAGATGCTCGCTGACTTCATCGCTCGGGGCATCTGGATCGACATATTCGACGCATGCGGTATCAGTATGCGCAAAAGCGACGCATCGTGGCGCAAACTCTTGCACCCATCGCGCATCTCGCGCGCTTACGTGGGCTGGAAGCTGGCCTGCATGTTTATCTTGAACTGGAATCCTCAATTTCGGCCACGCGCGTCGCGCATCTGGCTCGGCAGCGCAATGTCATCGTCACCCCTCTTGACTCCTACTATCTTGGTCCCCCTGACCGTTCTGGTCTGCTTTTGGGCTATGCAAGCCTGGAGATCCCTGAGATTCTTCACGGCATGACGGTCCTGAGGGAAATCATTGCACACGTTGCAGGCCTTTGAAGCACTCTACCGCCTGATCTTCAGGTGCTCTCATTCCCAACATGTAAATCTTCGCGTAAGATCCTGTCAGGGTCGCGACTCCCACGCCTGTATGCTATACTAAACTCCGTTTGTACATGCGGATAAAGAACATAAAAGGAGAAGGTACCAGAACGTCATCGAACCTCAGCTCGACGAGGCCATCGCCCGCCAGCACAACGCGGAGAGGTATTGGCACGTTCCAGGCTACATCGTCATCTCCGCCAGCAAAACCTTCTAGAGATGTGTGGGAGATGATTGTCCTTCTGACCTTTGGAACAGGCAGGAACTACCCTAAAGGACAGTGTGCTTCCATAAGAAGAATGCTATTATTTTTCAACAAACAAAATGTAAGTATCTATTTAGAAGAAAGCTCAAAGCTAATTGTAAGGAATGATGAACATGAGTGTCTTTACGGAAGCAGAGTTGAAATACATGCAGTCTCAGCGCCTGGGCAGGCTGGCGACGGTGAACGCGAAAGGGGAGCCGCAGGTGGCTCCTGTATCCTTCCGCTACAATCCAGAGCTTGATACTATCGATATTGGTGGCCATAATATGGGGCAGTCGCAGAAGTTCCGCAATATCGCGCGCAATGGCCTGGCCTCGCTCGTCATTGATGATGTTCTGCCACCCTGGAAACCACGCTGCCTGGAGATTCGCGGACGCGCCGAAGCGCTCGGAGAAGGTGGACAGGTGGTAATGCCTCAGTTTAGCTCCGAGGTCATACGTCTAAAACCAACGCGCATCATCTACTTTGATTCCACCGACCCCGACAGCGGCTCCCGGCGCGACGTTGAGTAACTGACCTGGCCCACACATCACTATCAGCCAGCGTAGAACCAAGCCAATGGTAAACTCCTACAAGCGAAGGGCGAAAAGATGGAACGCTCTATGGCGCAAACTACACGCCTGCGCTCTCCTCAGCGGCTGCCTGTTGCCAGGCGTAGAAATATGCCTGGTCTCCGGTGGTAAAGAGACCATACCAGGCTTCAAGCACACGTGGACTATAGGCCTGTAACTTCTGCAAAATATGGTATGCGAAGGCAATGGAGGCGGTCGCGCTCGCCGTAATCAGGTTGTCATCGGTCACCGCTGGCTGGTCTTGATAGAAAGCCTCGCCACGATAGTCCAGCGCTTGCAGGTACTCGCGAGCATTGCTCGTATGGGGTCTATCATCCAGTAGGCCTGCCTGCGCCAGGCCTGCGGTCGCGCCGCAGATAGCCGCTACAGGCACATCTGCCGCTAAAAACTTCCTGGCTTTATCGATCGCTTCAGGATAACCGCCCTGCTCCCAGGCACCACTACCAGGCAAAATCAACATCGCGCTCTGCGCTGGTTCTAGTTCAGCAAGCTGGAGGTCAGGCAGGATGGCCAGGCCGCCAGCCGTTCTGATTGGCTCCCAGCTCACCCCAACAGTTCGCACACTATAGCCTACAACTGGATTATTCAGCATGGGCAGCACATAGCCTATCTCCCAATCGGAGAGGCCATCACACACAAACAAGTGGACAATTCTTGGGTCCATACGTACTCACCCTATCCTTTCTCATGCGCACAGAGCACTATTTGCTCTCACACCGCTACTGTAGCACATTTACAGGATAGAATTGGCCCTCTTAACTCACCCTGCTATTTACAAAATCGTGCATGCCTGCCCATTCGCGCCAGATATTGGTCATACATTCCCATTGCCACTGTTCGTGGTTGACGTGGCGCAGGCGGAAGAAGATAGCGTAGCGGATATAAGGCGAAGTATTTATGGTGATTCCATGCCCCAATTGATAATGGCAGAGGACGGCATCGCCGGGCTGGGCGGTAATCTGCTGTAGCTCAGGCAAATTTACCTCGGGCAGACCCTTGAGGAGGGACTGTGGCGTGTGCTTGCGAAAATAGTCCTCATATAACCGATGCGTTCCGGGCCAGACCGCCAGGTTACCCATAAAATCATGAGGAATAGCGCTCAGGAAGACGCCGATAAGCGCCGTAAAATTGTCTATCGTTCCCTCTTTGACCCCATTGTTTGCCGAATACATTCCATCCAGGTGAGGACGAGGTGGGCGGGTGGGACCGGGCGCGGGAAAGCGCAGAGCAATCTGGCCACTTTTTACAGGACGAATACTCCCCTGTCCAATAACCGACTCGCTCAGGCTCCAGAGCGGCGATTCAGTGAGTAAACCGGTAATTTCTGGCGATGCCGTAATTTCTGGGCAGTATGTTTGTGCCCGTAAGATAGGTAAGCGCTGGGGATCCATCCCCTCAGAACCCAAAGAGGCGTTTATCGCATGCAAGGCCTTCTCAACCAGCTCCTGCGGCACAATACCAGGCAGTGCCACATACCCTTGTTCGTAAAGCGCTTGCTTCTGTGTAGGTGTCAATTCCATGACAGAAATCTCCTTCCATGGGTAAAACAAAGCATTTACATGTTTCTATGCGTTTTTTTATAGTATCAGCTTTTGAGAAAGATCGTCAAACGCCTAGCCAGGACCTTTAAAAATTATTTCATGTAGCGCTTCAAAAAGGCTCGCGTTTTGGCGGCATATACTTGAGGGTCGGTCGAGTAGGCCATGCCATGGGTCGCCTCAGGAATGATCAGGAGTTCTTTATCTACAGGGCAAGCCTCGTAGAGAGGGTAGACCATCGAAGTGGGGACGAAGGTGTCGTCCGCGCCATGGATGAAGAGGGTTGGGAGCCGGGTCTTGCGCACCTGCTTGAGGGCCGAGGCCTCACCAAAGAAGTAGCCGGCGTGCAGCTTGCAGACCAGGCTCGTCAGGTAGACCAGGGGGAAGGGTGGTAGCTTAAACATGCGCCCCAGTTGGTAAGAGAGAATGTCCTTCACTGAGGTATAGGCACAATCGGCAATCACGCACTTTACCTGCTCCGGCAAGCGCTCTCCGCCCGTCATCAGGACCGTCGCGCCCCCCATCGAGATGCCATGCAGGACAATTTCGCTCTCTGGGCCAACGCGCTGAATAATAGAGTGAATCCACTTGATGTAGTCCAGGCGGTCGGGCCAGCCAAAGCCAATATAGCCGCCATCGCTGGCGCCGTGCCCACGATCATCGGGCATAAACACATTATAGCCAAACTCTTCATGATAGAGCTGAGCCAGCAAAGCCATATCTTTCTTGGCGTGACCGGCATAGCCATGCGCCAGGATGGCAGTCTTCGCCGTGGGAGCCGGCGCGGGCAGGTAATAGCCGCGCAATTTCAGCCCATCCATAGACATCATGTCGATGTCCTCAAAGGGCTGCCGCTCGATCCAGGGCGTCTCCTCGACCGGAACATCCCCCTCCTGGTAATTAGGCAGGTCGGGACTCGTCGCCAGCATCTCCTTGCTCGCTTGCCGCACGATCCCCAGGCGGTAAAAGTACAGCGGTGTGGTCAGCAACACCAGCAGAACAATACCGAGAATTGCGAGTATAATCACAAAAATTGTCGACACGCGTTACAAATCCTTGTTGCTTAAGATTTTTTCTTGTTTCGGTGGTATGGTGGTCCTGGCAGGCTGCGCCTGCCAGGACCACCATACCGCCGAAACAGCACGCGCATATCTTATCATCACACCTCTACTATAACAAGCGAGCAGGAAACTCTTACATTCATCGCCAGCTCCAGTTCTTGACCTCTTCAACAGGAAGGCTCAACACCTCTAAGACGCGCTCATAGAGCTCATCGGACCAGGTCAGCGAGGGCTCACAGCGGCAGCAGTAATAGTCGTTCCCGCCATCGCCTCGCGGTTCGATATACGCAAAGCGGCAGTTGCATGCTGGACAGGTATTTTTCAACTCAAGCTGTTCCTGCACTCCCAGGCGCTCCAGCAAGCGTCTGACCTTTTGACGCGCCAGATAGGGGAAAGGATCTACCTCCGGCTGCTGCGGCTCCAGGGCAACACTCGCTTGCTGCCCTTCATCACATGGCATATTTGCCCAACGTGTAGGATCCATGCTGGCATGGACTCCTGCCCCCCCTGGCTGAAGCTCAACCACTGGCGGAATCGCTTCGCTCGGAGTCCATACCAGCATGGATCCTACGGAGGCTTCATGGCTATAGGAATTTCCTTGTGGAGAGGGGCAGGCAATGGTAGGAGTGGGATCCTGGGCATGCTCCTCGTCTTTCGCCAGGGGATTTATTGCCTCGCCTGGCTCATCTGGCTGAATGACGTTCGGTTGTTTGTTAGCACCTTGCATACTGAATTCAGGTAATACGCCTGGCTGCTCATCAGATGTTCGCGCGTTGATTTCAGCTGGCTCGGCTGGCTGCATAGAATCCTCCTCACAAGGCTCCAACATTGGTGTGATGGCCTCTTTATCCACTTCTTCATCCCTCGCCTGATTGGCAGGTTCTGGCAGAGGCTCGCCGCGTGAGAGTGCCTTGCAGGCATCGACGACGGCGTTTTTCAGGGCTGTAATAAACCAGGGCATACGCTTGATCTGCCCCTGGTCGGTGTGGCTGCGCACGCCAGGCAGAGCATAGGCAGCATCCCGGTAATACTCTATGGTCTGGTAGAACCAGTCTTCGACGGTGCTAGCGTGGTCCTCCAGCCCCGCTTCGAAGGCGAAGTGCAGGAGGCGCTGCATGTGGTTCACCAGGTTGCTCTGCGTCGAGTAGGGATTGGCATCACGGAACTTCTCCGAGACGCTGTAGCCCAGCAGCATCAGGCGGCGCGTCAGGGGCCGGCGAGGCTGCATACGCTGCTGCTCCTTGATGCTAGGCAGGCGCTGCGGGCGATACTGTTGTGCCACGTCTTTCTTGCCTGTTGGCCTGGTTTTCCCGCCTCCAGCCTTGCGCCGGGCTAGCTCCTCGTGTGTGAGCGGTCCCTGCGCCAGGGGCCGATAGTGCTCCTGCCAGTTGCCACCTCCTGGCTGCACGGCGACCTGGGCCACAAGCTGCCTGGCTGGCTCCTGGACCTTCACTGCTGCCTGCTTGACCGCGTCAACCGGGCGAGGATACCACATGGGCGGATTGGGCCGGTATTCCCACTCTCGCGGATTGGGACCCGGCGGAGGTGTGTTCTGTGCCTGGCGGACACGTGGTCTCTCACTCAGTTTAACGGGCTCAGGCAGCGCTTCAATAAGCGAGTCAGGCCAGTACGCAGGTTCAGGCATCACCTCCTCGGGTGAGATCGACCAGTACATTAGCTCCTGTGGCTTCTCACTCGCATAAGGCGGTTCCTGTGGCTCCTCGCTGACGGCACACGTCATCTGCGCCTCCTGTCCGCTTGCTTCTGTCTGCTGTACCTCAGCTTCTACGCTTGCTTCATGCTTGCTCACCTGCTCGGGGCCAATTTCTCCAAAAGCGGGGGTGCTAGAAGGCTGCTCGTCCCGAGAATGCTGCCCACAGGAGTCTCCCTGAGTGGGAGTTATCCGCCTGCAATGCTCGCAGCTATACTTCTGGCGTAGATCCTCTTCTTCTCGCAGAAAAATCTCTAGCCATTTTTGCAAAAAATCCAGCTTCGAATTCGAATTCGAAGTTAAACTATTATAAACTATAGTATCTATACTATAGAGGGAATATTCTTGGAGATATTTATTCCAAAGTGCGCTTATTTTGTCTTTATCGCACTTTAGTACATCTTCTGCATTTACAAGCTTGAGCGCAAGCACATGGATCTCGGATTCGAGCGCACCGGTGTGCTGATAGCAATAGCTGCACTGATGGTTAGAGCAGCGGACAGCGGGTCGTAGTTCATGACCCTGAGACTGGTGACGCTTAGGCCCAGGCTTCTTCTTAAAGAGGCGCTGGTAACAGGCGAAGTCGCGCACCTGGTCGAGAATTCCCTCGTGGTTAAGAATAAACTCGGCGTATTCCCAGGTGGGTGGTACATATCCTGGCGAGCGCCTCCATTGCAGAAAACGATACGCCAGGTCATAGAGTGGTTGAAAGAGCTTTAGCGTGACGAGGCGACACTGGTAACTCTCATCCTCATTCTGACGGAAGATCCAGTCCTGTTGCAATATCAGCAGGCCTCGCTCATGTAGCGCCTTAAGGCCATTACTCACCGTGCGGTCACAGCGGTTCATAAACTTCGCCAGGGCTTTGGCCCCGACATAGGCCTTGGGAAATTTCTTCTGAAACTCGATGATTGCTTCCCAGAGGTTACATTCCGCGCTAGAAAGAATGTGTTTTATCAGCTCGCGAAGGAGATGTTTTCCATTCTCCCCTTCAAACTCACGATAGCCAAACTGGAAGGTAGTAGTACTTTCAAGTGGGGTATTTTTAGAGATTTTTTTTGAGGTTATTGATGCTACTGCTGGCGTATCCTCGCCCTGGTGGCTTCCCTGCACCGGCTTTAGGTGCGGCATAGAGACCTTTCCAGACTGTGGTACTACGCTACAAGAGGCACTTATATTGATATTTAATTCGTTGACAAGCTCAAGAAATGGCTGTATTATACCCATACACATATGGGGCGGAATCACCTGAGAAAGCTACTGACGGCTAATCGGTACTTCTCATACAAAAGGTGGTTCCGTTTTCCTTTCTATAGAATTACGGTATACACCTGCGTAGCAGTGAGAAGTGTGGACAAGTGCCATGGGCATATCTGCGTGTTTGACTCGTGGTCATAGTGTTGCTGTCCCTTCCACCTATCAACCGCCGCATACACATGCAAAGAAGATGAAGCTACCCTCTCGCATATCTTGTATATTGGTGCATTTGTTCTTACTTCCAATCATATCACATAAACCCATCTATTGTACAGCCTTTATCCAAATGTTCTAAGCACGATTTTGTGGTAATACCTCACAGCCAAAATAGTATGTTCATATGCATGAAAAGCTCCGCCTTAAACTGCTAGCCCATATTTCCCCTTCTCAAGAGAATCATCGCACCTGCGGCGCTCAAGGGTAAGGGTTGTGGGTGGAAAAACGGCAAAGCCGTTTTTCCACCCACAACCCTTACCCCGAGGAGAGCTTGCGAGCCAAGGCAGCGGTGGGCATGGCTTCTAGAACGCTATAATGGTATAATACGCTAAATAGAACATATTTTCATGGAGGGACCTGATGAAGGTAAAGCAACGCCTCGCAGGCAAGTGGCATGAGCAGCACCAGCGGCCAAGGGGCCAACTTGGCCGCGTGGTTGGCGAGAGGATGATACAACAGCACCAGCCAGAAACTGACTGGACGCTTGAATTGCTGGACATTCAGCCAACGGATACAGTTTTAGAGGTAGGCTTTGGTGCGGGCCGGGGCATCATGCTAGCTGCAGCGAAGGCCTCGGCAGGGCACGTCATGGGTATTGACCTCTCCGAAACTATGGTGCAGGTAGCGGCAAAGCGCAACGCACAGGCCATCCGGGCCGGACGCGTCGTCTTAAAGCAGGGAGACATCGCAACCCTCCCCTTCGAGGATCAGCAATTCGACAAGATCATGACCATCCACACCTTTTATTTCTGGCCCGAACCTTCACAGATAGTCCAGGAACTAAGGCGTGTTCTCAGACCCGGTGGCAAAATGATTGTCACGCTGGCGACGGGCATGCTCAACGCCCAGGGAGTGGAAGAACTATGGCCCCTCCAGGCCACCCTTGAGGAACAAGTCGTGCCAGACATGCTGCGCAACGGCTTCAAAGTGGCGCGCCTGGAGCGCGGCCCCTTCTCCCGCCAATACAACAACATGGCCTTGATTGGCGAGAAATAATAATTGGCTTGACAGTGGCTTGCCCCAGCACATATGATCCTTAACAGTAACAAGCAACCAATAGCGCCGCTGGCGAGCGGCGCTATCCGCGAGAAATTGTGAGGATACATTCCATGTTCACCTTGCGCCGTTATGAGCCTGCTGATCGAGAAGCAGTCGAACACTTGCATGTGCATGCCATTCAGCAGACCGGGGCCTATCTGGGACGTGGTCCCTGGGATGATGATGTCTATGCCATCGAGGAGGTGTATCTCCAGAATGGTGGAGAGTTTCTGATTGGTGAATGCGATGGCCAGTTCGTGGCGATGGGCGCCTTCAAGCGCACAGGTCCGGAACGCGCTGAGATCAAACGCATGCGTGTCCACCCCGATCACCAGGGGCACGGCTACGGCCAGCTCATTCTGACCGAACTCGAAGCCCGCGCCCACGCCCTCGGCTATCGGACCCTGCACCTCGACACCTCCATCCTCCAGCTTCCCGCCCAGAGGCTCTACGAGAAGAACGGCTTCCGCGAGGTAGGCCGCGACAACTACCAGGGCATTGAAGTAATTTTGTACGAGAAGCAATTGAGTTAAAAGTCAAAACATAGGCGCCACGGCTCGCCCCCGAATGGGGGGTTACGGCGCGGGGTGGCTTTCCAGGCCGGTAGGGACCAGCTTTAGCGCGTCCGAATGCCATTCATGGCAGTGCGGCGTAAGCCGTTTTTGCCTTGGAAACGTGTCCGCAACGATGGAAAAACAGGAGCGTTTGAGCTAGCGCCGAAGTGCGATTAATCGCCTTCGGACGCGCTAAAGCTGGTCCCTACCGGAAATGAATGCACCTCCCTTATTATTCGCTCTATTAAAATAGCGTCTATATTACATTAAATGCGGGATAGTAGGGCGGGCTGGCGGCCTCGGGCCAGCGTTGGGTGAGCTGTTTGGCGCAAGCGTGCAGGGTATCGCCCACAGCCTGAAGGTAGCCAAAGGATGCGCAGGCCTGGACAGCGGAGTTGAGATAGAGCAGGAAGCGCTGGCGGTCGGTAAGCGCGATCAGCAGGCGATCCTGCTCCAACATCTTTTCCAGGGGGCGTATCATGGCGTGAAAGCTCAGTGCCCAGGTGACGCAGGCTCCAACCAGCCCACGGTAGAAGAGCGCGTCATCTCCAGCGGCAGAACAGCCCTTTACCAGCTCGGCCCGGTAGGCAGTCTCCATACGCTCTATCAGCGGCTCCGGCATGCGATAGACGCACCAGCACGTTGGGAAGGGCATGCGGCAATAGGCAGTTTCAAGCAACGCGTGCGTATAGCGAGCGCCCTCAAAGTCCAGCAAGCACCAGTGCGTACCATCGAAGAGGAAGTTATCCGGCGCGGCATCTGACTGCACGAAGACATTGAAGGGACCGGGAGCAAGCAGGCTAGCGCGCAGGTCTTGTAGTTCCTCATCCGCGCCCGGCTTAACCAGCACATCCAACAAGCCAGTGATCTCATACAGGGCTGAGGAGAGCCATTCGTAGTTATAGTAGCTATCACTGCTCGCGACTGGCCCCAGGCGCTCGCGTATGCTCACATACTCCGCCTCGCGCCCGGCTGTCAAAGCATGCAGGCGTCCATGTAGACTGGCATAGGCCATCAGCCCGGCCTCGGCAGCCTCTGGATTGCTTCCCAGCAGCAGGTGATCCAGGCGCGTCCCCGCCTTGAGATCCTCCATCACATACAGCCCCACCTGTGGATCTCCACCATAGAAGGCAGGAGCAAACGGCTCTGGTGCCTCCACTTGGCTTAGAAATTGTAAGCTAGCCCAATCATTAAACAGACGCCAGGCCGCGCCATTCCCCGCCTCGGGGGCGAACGTCTCGCTATTGGTATGCTTCACTATCACGCTCTCAGGCGCCGATCCCGGCCCCTCCTGCACTGGGAAGCGCAACACGCGCGAGCGCGCATTCCCCTGCAATTCCTCCCCCTCACCCAACTTTACCCGCCCACCAAATCTCTCTGAGAGAATGCTCTCGACCCTCCTCCCGGCCGTCAGCAAGAGATCGCTCATAACATTATCTTTCTATTCAAAAGACATAGCACGCCGCCCATGCATGAGGACTGAGGATGTGCTTGTAAACGGCGCACCTACCTCAGTCCTCCTGCTGAGCGACTGCGGATTGTCTTCCTGGTAAGAGAACAAGGCAGGCGCACGCTCTCCTCTTCGTCAGCCCGCCCAGCAGGAGGGGAAAGGTAGGTGCGCCGTTTACAAGCACTACTTTCCCCTCCTGCATGGGCGGGCGTCCCCCCTGAAATACCTTTTCCCTCCTGTATGGGTGACGCCCTATGGATAACCAACTCTTCTATCTCAATCTTTTAATGCGTACCCGCTTCAACACCCCTTGCGGAAAAACACTCCTACTATCCAGCAAGCCAATAGTAATAGACTCCAGCTTTTCAAGCCGCTCCAGCACTGTAAAATCGTTCACCTTGGGTAGGTTGTACAAATCTAGGGATGTGAGTCTGGGCAACCTCTCCAACCCAGAAAGATCTGCCAGTTCAGGAAAATCAGACAATGAGAGTGAGGTCAGAAGTGGCAACTTCTCCAGTATTGTCAGATCTCTTATCTCTCCCAGACCTGACAATTCCAGAGAGGTCAGTTCCGGTAACCTCTCTAGCACTGTTAAGTCCCTTACCTTGTCCAGATATGACAATTCCAGAGAGGTCAGTTCTGGTAACCTCTCTAGCACTGTTAAGTCCCCTACCTTGTCCAGATATGACAACTTCAAGGATGTCAATTCCGAAAACTGCTCCACCACGGTTAGGTCCCTTACCTGGGGCAGGGCTGACAACTCCAGAGAAGTCAGGCCTGGCAGCCTCTCCAGCACGGTTAGGTCCCTTACCTGGGGCAGACCTGACAACTCCAGAGAAGTCAGGCCTGGTAACCTCTCCAACACGGTTATTTCTCTTACCTCGTGCAAGACTGACAACTTCAGAGAGGTCAGTCCTGGTAACCTCTCCAGCACTGTTAGGTTGCTTACCTCACGCAGATCAAACAACTCCAGGGAGGTCAGTCCTGGCAATCGCTCCAGCACGGTCAGGTCCCTTAACCCAGGCAAGGATGACAACTTCAGGGAGGTCAGTCCTGGCAATCGCTCCAGCACGGTCAGGTCCCTTACCTCGTCCAGGTCAAACAATTCCAGGGAGGTCAATCCCGGCAAACTCTCCAGTACGGTTAAGTCCCATAACAACTCCAAAGAGGTAAGATGAGGAAGCCAGGGCAAGAGTTCAAATGTTTCTGATGAGGCGACAGCACTCTTGACATGAGCGAGGAAGCGTTGGGCGTAGGCAGGCTTATCGATAACGCCTTTAAGTCCCAAGACCAGCGCTCCTATAACCCTATTAGTATCGTCTTTAGTGTAGGCCATAAGTGCCTCATATGCCGCTTCAGTCCCTATCTGGAGAAGGACGCGAACGCAGGCCGCGACTATATATGAGCTATACTCAAAGCGAGGGGCCAGGTGGGGGATGCCAAGCGTTCCGGCAGCGCTCATGGACTCAACCTCTTCGACGCTCTGGAAGGGGACGAGGGTGGCGAGGCCCTGCGAGATCCGAGCCTGGATCTCTGGCTTCATCTCTTCGTGTGCAACCTGGGTGCAGGCTGCGGCCAGGAGGTAGAGCTTCTCGCGGACGCGTTTTCTGGTTTCGGCTCGCTTCAGGAGACGCTCAACGAGGTTTTCGCGGACGGTGCGCGGGGCAAGACCGACAGTGAGCAGGACGACCTCGCGCCACTGGTCATCGTGGGCATGCTCGACGAGCAGGGGGATGTCGTTCTCATCAACCACAGCTTTGGCGGCGAGATACTCCTGGAAGGTACGGTGCGTAAAGTCGAGCGCGTCCTTGACTGGCTCGCGTAGGATGCCTGAGCGCTCAATAAAGAGCTGACGCGCATCCGCTCCTTGCAGATTGTCCGGCACGCCAAGCATACGGCCAAGGCGGCGCGTCAGTCTCTCATCTACAGTCTCGATGGAGGCTTCGGTCTGCCCGTTGCGCACGAGCCAGTAGGCCAGGTCGGAGAGCAGCAGGCTCTTTTGCTCGTAGGAGAGCACGGCGGCGGGATAGTCCACCAGCGAGATACGTCTGACCCGGTCGCGTCGCTCGATGAGCAGCTCACAGCAAGCCTCGTAGAGCGCGACCCGGTTGGAGGGAAGCTGCTGGCGCCACTCGCGATTGAGCGCGCAGAGCATGGCGCAGAGTATGGGACTGTTGGCTAGCTGCTGAAGGGCGTGGTTGTCCCGGATCTCGGCGACGAGGCGCGTCGCGGATGCACGTAAGTCTTGCTTCTCCTGCGCATCCTGGAGATTGGCCGCAATAGCATCGTGCCAGTGGGTAATAAAGTCCTCGATGGCCGCCGGACTCCTAGGAAGTACCTGCGCTTCTTTGAGCTGCTCCGATGGCGGGAGATCATCCTTGCTCGCCGCATATGGACGCGAGGTGACGATAAAGCGAGACGCGGGATAGCTTTCAAGCAGATCCGCCAGCCAGGTATAGACACTTTCACGCATGGCCCCTGGCACCTCGTCGATACCATCAATCAGCACAATGGCGCGGCCATCCTGCAATTGCCTGTGGACCCATCCCTGGGGCATCGCGCCCGCGATGGCCGGCGCGACCAGACCTGGAAAGTCTTCAGGCGCCGGCCAGTACGGCACACCCCCATCTTCAAGGCGCACATGACGGCGCAAGCGAATGAAAAATGGTACCAGCCCATTCCAGGAAGCCAGTTCTGGCGGGAAGCATTGCGAGGCCGCCTGCACAGCAATCCAGCGCATCAAGGTAGTTTTCCCCGATCCGGCATCCCCACGCAGCAAGAGGTAGGAAGACTCCGCTAGCAGCTTAGGAGCCTCCACCACCGTACGCACCAGTTGCGATTTGGGCGCCAGATTGGGATCGCGGTGACGAAACTTTTCATGTTCCTGGGGCGGCCTGAGTACCTCGTACTCAAGCGAGGGCGCGACATAGGATAGGCTCAAGGAGTATTTGCGGGCCGTGACCGACATCCCGGAACCAAAGAGTTCTAGCTCATCCAGCTTGCGAATCACCGTCCGGCAATAGTCCAGCTCAAAGCGCTTCGCCTCTACCTGGGGATTGAGCTGCTGGCGCAGACGCGTGACCTCGTCCACAATACGCTCGGCGGTCTTCACGAGCTGGCGCTCGCGTAGAAGCACCTCGGAGAGCGTGCGCTCGGTAAATTGGGGAAGCTGCGAGGCGATATCCACAATATACTGGCAGGATTCATTGACGATCCGCTCATAGAGATATCCCTCGCTCTGCGAGAAATGATAGGAGCTTGCTGGATGCTCCTTCAGCAACTCGCGCGCGATCTCGACTGGCTCCAGGTTATGCCGCGCCAGGAGGGCACTATTAGCCGTGTTCAGTGTATCGGCTACGGCGTTGGCGATGGCTGCGCGTGAGCTCTCATCCAGGGCGGCTCCCTCTATCTCGAAGATGGGGACCAGGCTCTCGCCCACCTTCTCCCCAATGGTCTCGAGCTGCTGGCGCGCACGCTGTTGTGCCAGGCGATCACTGATCTGTGTCTTCAACACATCCGTCAGGCTCGAAGCGACATCTGAGACCAGGGCATTGCTACTGAGCCAGCGCGTCAGCAGTCCCTTGGCAATCGCGCCTCCAACGTCAAGCATCAGTATCTCTAAAAGCGGCATATGACGGTAGCCTCTCTGCACTCTTTAAATGAAATAGAAGCAGATCGATTTTATAAGAATTCCAGGCACCTGTCAAACGATCAAGGGGGAGGGGTGTCCGTCATATTTTTGCGCGTTGCATCACATAGACGCCACGTTCACGGCGCGTCGATTCATCATCTGGGCACTCGGATGCCTCACTGACGCGTCAATGCGACCCACGTCATACGCCCTTGCTGCCTTTTTTGCAGCTATGTAGACAGGTATGAAGGCGCTGGGGGAGCATTCCAACCCAGGGGATACATCGGCCCGCCGTAAACGTGGGGCAATACGCATCAAGTTTAGGAGTATTGCTTACCTCCCACGCCCATGCAGGAGAAAAAAGGAAGTGCTTCTAAAGGGCGCACCTACCTTTTTTCTCCTGCCGGGCGTGGGCATTTCCATTCCCAGAGAAGTGAGGGTAGGTGCGCCCTTTAGAAGCACTTCCCGATCTGTGATGCAAGTGCGGTGCTGGCCTAAACTTGATGCGTATTGGACGCGGTAAACCGGGTCCCTACCAGCCTCTGGAGCCGTAAGGAATCGTAAACGTGGGGCCTATGTGAGGCAGCCCTGCAAAAAATTGACGTCACCAAGAGGGTGAGAGCCGCACTACTGAAACACGCACCTATATATCATGGCACGACACGCCCCGTACCTCTATATGTAGACGCGTGCTTCAGTAGCGTCGTGCCAGGTTCACATATTTGCCTGCAGGCATGCCTGTACATCGGCGATGGCCTGCTCAGTCTCCCCACAGTGGATGGCGTGGATGCCCAGCGCCTGCGCCGCTGCAATATTCTTCTGGTTATCATCCAGAAACAGCATCTCCTCGGGTTGCACGCCTAGACGCTTACATGTCAATTCATAGATGCGTGGGTCGGGCTTGGCGATGCCCTCCTCGTGAGTATAGATGATCAGATCGCACATCTCCTCAAAATGGTAGCGTTGCTGCTCTTCGCGCCGAGCACCTACAAAGCTATTGCTCAGGATGGCCGTCTGATAGCGTGGGCGCAGGCTGCGAAAGAAGTCAGCCATGGGCACATTCAACCGGCCACAATACCAGTCCCACATCTCACGCATATACTCCTCTACCTGCTCCTGATCCATGCCCAGGCGTTTACCCATCTCCTGATGCACATGCTCCTCAGTACACTCACCCAGAGAGCCAGCCAACCATATCGGTTGCATGCGTTGATTCAACTCCCCAGATTGCAGGCCCAGGCGTTGCTCCCATCGAGCGTCGAGGCCAATATCCACCAGTTCAATCACATCCAGTTCCAGCACACCCCCAATATCAAAAACTACAGCACGAATAGCCATTTGTCCATTCCTTTTTTAGTAGAATTCTCTGCACATCATTATATCCGTTACAGATATATCTGTTATGGATAGCGTAACACCCACAGGGCCATACGTCAAGGTGGATTTAAAGCTTTGGAGGGGAAACTAGCTGTACCAATTTTTGTGATGATGGTACAATCAGAGGCATCCACATGGGAATAGAAAGCAGGGAAATGGTGATGTCTGAAAGCTTACAACAACTGGCCGAGAATATCTGGATCTTTCCTCGGGATCGAGATGCCAACAAAGTACAGCCAAACGTTGGTATTATCTGCACAGCGACGCAGACGGTACTCATAGATAGCGGCAATAGTCCCTCACACGCGCGGCGTATCCAGGCCGCGCTGGAGAAGATTCAGGCGCCCCCGCTCAGCCATATCATCTACACACATCACCATTGGGACCACACCTTTGGCGCCTGCGTCTTTGGCGCGCCGGTTATCGCACACGATCTCTGCCAGGAACTGCTCACACGCTCAGCAGAACAATTGAGCAAGCAGCAAGAGTCGGCGCAGCATAACCCTCTGGCCCAGGCCATCGAGCGAGAGAGCATATTCCGCTATATCCTCCCCACTACCACCTTTGCGCGAACTATGACTTTGCCGCTGGATGGACTGACCTTAGAGCTGGAACATGTTGGGGGCGCCCACGCCGCTGACTCAATCGTCGTACGTATCAAAGAGCGTGGTGTGATGTTCCTGGGCGATTGCTATTATCCCCCGCCCGCTTATCAGCAGAGCGACAAGCAGAAGACCAACTGGTCCATGCTCGCATCCTTCATCAAGGAACCAGGCTTTGAGATCTTTGTTGAAGGTCACAGCAATCCCCTCAAAGGAGCCGAGTTCCTCAAACGGCTAAGCATATCGCTCATGGCGCGCATCTAGAACATCGGTCACATAACAGTGATGAGAGGGGACAAGCCAGCGACCACGACTGTCAAGACGTGATGGACCATCTCCTCTGCCAGGATGATGCGTTCTCCCCGGCTCCATTGAGCGGCTGGACCAAAGATCGCCCAACTGATGACCAATGCTGTTGTTTCTACGATTTCCCTTTGGTTAGGATCTCTTGAGACAACAGGCGTGAGCCAGGTCAGGAGAACTTGATAGAGTTCTTGTTGCAAAGCAATCTCGAAAAGCGGCTCAAACTGCCTATCGGCAGGCTTGAGCTGATCACGAAAGCGAGCAAGAAAATGAAACACGGCCAAAATAAGCAAGCGGAGCGTGTCAATCTGCAAAGTGGATGAAGCAGGGAGCTCACTCAAAAGCGCCCGGTGAAACTTCTCGCGCATCCAGCTCTCCAAAAGGGCATATTTGTCTTCAAAATGGGCATAAAACGTGGCCCGATTCACCGTGGCCAACTTTGTAATCTCTTGCACCGAGATGGAGTGAATGTTGTGCCTTTCTTCCAGTAACGCCATGAACGCTTGCAGCAGCAACTGACGGGTGCGCTGCACTCGTGGGTCGTTTCTATTCACTACTCCAGGCATCTTTTCGCCTCGCGATCTGCGCGTTCTCATTCACACGTCGTAGAAACCAACACTTTCCCTTTGATGTTGTCTACACAACAATCTGGTCTATTTGCTGATTGCCGAAAAACCGTGATTTCTCTTACACTTCCAACAGTACAACAGTGTAGTATACACTAAACTGTTGCTTATACAACAATGTTGCGTATTCAATGAGCACTGTTGAAAGAGGAAAAGGAGAGAGATAGATCTATGACAAACATGCTTTCCAATGAGGCCAGGGAGTTTCTCCGTGAAGACCGTGTGGCAGTGGTCAGTACTTTAAACAAAGATGGGAGTTCCCACGTAACCTCAATCTGGTATCTGCTGGCAGATGATGGGACACTGATCATAACGACCCCGGGCCGCAGCCAAAAAATCAAGAATCTGCGTCGTGATCCTCGCATAGCGCTTTGTGTGGGAGGTGCGGGTCGCTCTGTCAGCCTCTATGGACGCGTTTCCATCAGCGAAGATCAGGCACTCGTCCGGCAGGATATCGAGCAACTAGTCGAACACTATGTGAAAGAGGCAGGCATGCGGCCGCAAGTAGTGACGACCTTACTCCAGCGAGCTCCTGTGGCTCTGCATTTCCTACCAGAAAAAGTCACCGAGTTTTCCGCTATGAGCGCCGGGAGTATACTGAGCCAATAAAGTATAGCTCCGCGTGCCTGTAGGCGGCGACCATGAGTACCTGGCAGGGCCAATTACTGCACCGTCTTCTTCAGGCCTGGCTCGTGCTCGCTCTCGGACGTTCGAGAGCGAGCACGAGCCAGGGGCAGAAGACTGAAAAACCCATTGGCGTCAAGTGAAGGAGCCTACGCTTCTGCAGGATGGGTTACGCAAGGTCCGCCGCCCAGCTGGTGGGGCCTGGTAGTGCTTCTAAAGGGCACACCTACCAGGCCCCACCGACTGGGCGGCTGCGTGTCCCTAGCACGCCCCACGCCCAGCAGGGACGGAAGGTAGGTGCGCCCTTCAGAAGCACTACCTTCCGTCCCTGCATGAGCGTGGGAACCAAGCAGGTATCTCTTATCTTGACGCTTATGGGGCAGAAGACTGAAAAACCTTACGCAGATTTGATATGTTTTGCCGCAGCAGGGTCCAGATATATCGTTACATTGCTATGCGAGCGGAGATATGTTGCGGGAACATTCGCATTGACGGGGCCATTGATTGCTTGTTGGACAGCATGCGCCTTCTTGCTCCCCGAAGCAATTAAGATAATTCTCTGGGCCTCCAAAATGGTCGCAATGCCCATCGTAATAGCTTCACTTGGAGTGTTCGTTTCTCCACCAAATTCAGCGGCAGCGTTCTGCCGAGTAATCGGATCGAGCGTTACCAATCGCGTGCGTGTATCCACGTCTGATCCAGGCTCGTTAAACCCAATATGGCCATTCTCACCTATCCCCAGAAGCTGCAAGTTTATCCCTCCTGCCTGCTGAATTTTTTCCTCATATTCAGCGCAATAGTTTGCTATGTCCTTTCGGGAGAGTGTGCCATCGGGAATGTGGATATGAGCAGGATGTATGTCAATGTGATCGAAGAGATTTGCGCGCATAAAGTGATGGTAACTCTGGGGAGAATGAGTGTTCATAGGATAGTATTCATCAAGATTGAAGGTAATGACCCGTGAAAAATCCAATGCTTTCTCGCGAGCGATGCGAATAAACTCACGATAGAGTAAGATCGGTGTTTTTCCCGTAGCTAACCCAAGCACGGTAGGTAAATCTGCGGCATTGCGCATCTGAATCAAGTTGGCAATTTCTGCCGCTCCCATGCGTGCAATAGCCCTGTCGCTTTCTGCGATCACAACCTCTGGTTTTTTCTGAGTCACTATATGCATACCTTCTGACCTCCATAAAGCTTAGTTGCGCTCATAGGTATAGACATCTATACCTATTGCTCTCTCATTTGAGACGTCTCATGAGAATATGAAGTAACATTTTCAGACAGAGTTTGAGGACATTTCCCAACGCAGAAAAACCAGCAAACGGGGAGTCAATCGTTCTACCCAGTCTATGCCAGCATCTCCAAACCTTTCCTGGAAAGCAAAAAGGCCTTTCCTTCTCTGCTTCCGGAGTAGGATGCCAGCTCGACGACCGCATCGGCAACATCTTCGGGTGTTGGCGATGATCCCAGACCCTTGACGAAGTCCTCGACGGAAATACGTGGACTCACGGATGATAGTAGAACCGCTCAACCCATTTGCACCGGTAAAGCGTGTCACTTATGGCCCGCATCTAAGCCTGTCTAGCTTCTGCTTGCTTCATACCTTATCGTGAAGGTCTGTGCCACGCATGTTCGCGCAGACCAAAATCAACATCGATATAACCGAGCTTCTGATAGACGCTTTTGCCCATATTTGAAGCCCATATCCAGGTATCAGCATAGCCCCGGTTACGAATCTCCTGCATCAAAGCATGCGTGATCGCGCCTCCAAACCCTCTATGGCGAAAGGCTGGTGGTGTCGATATATCATAGATTGTGGCACAGCCCCCAGCATCCAACAGGGTACCAGCAGTTACTGGCATGTTGTTCAGATACCCAATATAGTGCAGTGAGAAGGTGTCCAACCCATACCCATGCCGCTTATAGGCATCGTAGAATATTGATAGATCTGAGCCAAAACCTGCCTCTGAGACGTAAACCCACTCTGAGAGCATCTGATCGTTGTGAACCTGTTCGATACGAAAGTTATCCGTCACAGTGGGGGCAGCGCCAAGAGATGTTAGATCGGCTAATAACCAGTTGCCACCTGGTCCGCCTGGCATCCCGCGTGCTTCCAAACGCTTGCCAAGGTCCCCTGGCTGATCGTCAGGAAACACAAACCAATCAATATGCTCAATACATTGGCCAACCTGTTCGAGCATGTCATTTATTCGCTCCTCTGTACGAGAATCTTCGAAGCTTGTGCGCAAAATGTAGTTACCAGGGGCCGGTTTGTTGCTTACGAACCAGAACGACTCCGCGTCATACATAGTTATACTGGGCAGTCCAGCAAACAAGCGCATATAAGCTATCAAGTTTTCCTGTATCTGGCGAGGTTTTTCTGTGCCTGATAAGTCCAGAGGTAACAAGGTCATAAGTGTTTCTTTCACTTGCAAAACACATTAACTTGAATAATTGTATACTATGCAAGCGAACAAGACAATAGCTTGTCTTGCATCTACTACTTGGTGCCTTGTCTGGTGAGTGTAGTCCTAAAATTGTAGATAAGGTAACGACTTTTCCCCGCAACAGACGATCCCACCATGCAAGAAGCTGAATTGCAGGTCTTGCGTAAAGGCTTCGCGAAAGTCCTCACCCTGGACGAAATCTTCGAACAACTCTGAAAAATAAGTAGCGCTACTTACCAAGACTTTCAGCAAGATCGGAGAAGTTTTTTTCGCTGGTAGCGAGTAATGTGGTAGCAAAGAAAACATTTACTTATGCTCTGGAGGTACTATGGGAAAAGTTATTATCGGCGCGACCATCTCACTGGATGGGTTTATGAATGACCGTCATGGTGATATCAGCCGCTTGTATCCTGATTTTGAAGCGTTACGAAGCACAGAGATGTTACAGGAAGAAATACGGACGACAGGCGCGGTGGTGATGGGTCGGCGTTCCTACGACATGGGAGAGGGTGATTTGACGGGTTACGAATATCAAGTGCCAATCTTCGTCCTGACTCATGCCATTCCAGAAGGGGAAATTAAGGGGCAAAATGATAAGTTGACAGTGACCTTCGTCACAGATGGCATCGAAAGTGCTTTTGAGCAGGCTAAGGCCGCCGCGGGCGAGAAACAGGTCACGGTAGTAGGAGGCGCGAATACAGCTCAACAATGCCTACGAGCCGGACTGGCCGATGAGATCCATATGGGCATCGTTCCTGTTCTCTTTGGTGAAGGTCTACGATTTTTCGCGCCTCTCGTCAATGAGCAGCTACAACTGGAGAAAATAAGAGTCTTCGAGTCTCCTACGAGAACTGATCTCTGGTTCCGCATCGTCAAGTGAACGAGCGCTACTTACGTACGCGCCTACGCGGTTGTTGCTTGGTGAACGGATAGTTTAACACCCATATCCTTTCACTTCGTTGACTCCACCCAACGCCGCGAAGCGGGTAGGCGCGTACGCCAGTAGCGCTCCTCCTACTTCTTGACGTTATATGTGAGGTGCGTGACCCCTTTGCCGATGCTTACGTGAGGGCCATCGAGTTGGACGGGAGCAACCTTGAGGTGCTCAAAGAGACGCACGCCCTCGCCCAACAGGACGGGAACCAGGTCGATGTGAATTTCGTCGAGCAAGCCAGCGTCGAGGCACTGCTGCACGATGGTTGTGGAGGCGATGACAACGTTTTTGTCGCCTGCGATCTTCTGGGCCTGCTCAATGGCGCTCTCGATGCCATCTGTGACGAAGGTTACTGGCCATTCCTCCTGAACCCATTCTGGTGCGAGCCGATGTGTCACGACGACGACCGGGGCTGTTATGGGATGGTGTCCTCCCCATCCATGAGTAAGTTCGTACAATCTGCGCCCAGCCACTAGAGCCCCTGCGGTGTTGATGGCATTATCATACATCTCGATGCTTGCCGCCGAGAGCTTGAGCGTTTGCTCTCTATCGCCAATTTTGACCGTGTAATCGGTGTCGCCGCCCATCATCCAGGCAAAGAGGTGTTGGAAGTCTTCGTTTGGTCCCGCAACAAAACCATCCAGTGACATTGAGAATCCTGTGGAGACCTTTCCCATATCTATTTCCTTTCATATTTCTCTAGCTGTAATTATCGTTGTGTAAGAACATGCATATGGTAACGCAAGCAATGCTCAAGCCTCTGCTCCTCATCTCTCTAATGTTACAGCACCAATTAAGAAGTACCCGGACCTACCCAATTATGCGTTTCTACTCATCTATTCTTTCTATCCTGGCCATATCCGGCAAGGCTTATTATTCGGGCACCGCGCTCAACGCGGCCTTCCCCCAGCAAGGCGCCCCCCTACTGCGACAAATTGCTTGCCTTGTGTTTTTGTCTATGATATATGTGTGGCATTGTAGAGAGCATTATAAGTGTTGAGTTATTTTAAAGCAGAACAAATTTGTTGAAGAGTAAAAGTAGAAATGTGACCAGGAACGAACAAAAAGGATCTTTGCTCTTGCTGTAGGGAAAGGATAGCCCTGGCTTTGCAGGTTAAAAGGGGCAGGCATTATGAGTCAGGAGCCACAAATTGATAATATCTCGGCGAGAGTGAAACATATTGTAAAATATCGCGAAGTTGTCAATTACGGCTCCCGGTTTGGCCTTATTGTCATGACACGCGATGGCCGCTTCCTGGAAGTGAATCACACCATTTTAGAAGATACCGGCATGAGCCTGGATGATCTTGTAGATAAGTATGTTGTGGAGATGCCCTGGTGGTCGCACTCCCTCGAAACGCACCACCAGATCCGCGAGGTCATGGAACGGGCTATGAGAGGCGAGACAGTACGTTTTGATATACGCGTGTTCCCTCGCCCCGATTTTTACCGCGATGTCGATGTAACGATCATGCCATTTCTTGATAGCACAAGGCAGGGTGAGTATCTTATCTGGACCGGGTTTGACGTGACCGAGCGCAAACGCTTAGAGGATGAAAAGCATTTTTTGATTGACGCCATTCCAACCATCATCTGGACCGCTCGACCCGATGGTTTTGTCGATTACTTGAATAAACAGTGGAGTAATTATACCCTGACATCGATTGAACAATCGCGTGGGGATGGCTGGAGCGAGTGTGTGCATCCCGATGATCGCCAGAAGGCGCTGGCAAATTGGTACCGTATGGTTCATACGGGAGAACCGGGCGAGAATGAGTATCGTTTACGGAATGGGATTACCGGTGAATATCGCTGGTTTCTGGTTTACACTATACCCATACGTGATACGGAGGGCAATATTGCGGGCTGGTGTGGCACCTGCACAGATAACCATGACAAAAAGATGACTGAGGTCGCGCTACGTGTGAGAGAACTGCAATTTCGCACCCTCTTTGATGCCAACATCATTGGCATCGGTATCACCGATATTTATGGGCATGTGTGGGAGGCGAATGACGCGTATTTACAAATGTTGGGGAGCACACGCGAAGATATGAATAGAGGCGAGGTGCGGTGGGACCAATTGACACCACCAGAGTATCTTGAGCGAGATGAGAAAGCGATCCAGGAATTGCGGGAGAGTGGTACCTGCCATCCCTATGAAAAGGAGTATCAACGTCCCGATGGGAAGCGTGTCCCTGTGGTAGTAGGGACAGCGTTGTTTGATAAAGAGAGTGGGAAAACCATCAGCTTTATTGTGGATATCACCGCACGGAAAGAGCTTGAGAAACGCAAAGATGAGTTTATCAGCCTCGCCAGCCATGAGTTAAAGACACCTATTACCTCGCTCAAAATGCTGATCCAATTTCTGCGCCGCAGAGTCCAGAGAGAGGGCGATAAACGCACAAACTATGATCTTATACGTATGGAGTTGCAGGTTGATGCCTTAAAGCGTCTCATTGACGACCTGCTGAACGTCTCAAAAATCCAGATGGGCTTGTTCAGTTATGAAGACGAAATTCTCGACCCAGACAAAGTGCTTCACGAAACCATTGAGATACTTCAACCTATGCTTTCCGACCATATGCTCATCCTGCATGGACACCTACACCACGTCCTGGTGTGCGACCAGCAACGCTTCACTCAGGTCGTGACCAACCTGGTAACGAATGCGGTAAAATACTCCCCCGAGGCCCATGAGGTGGATATCTTTCTGTCAGAAAGCGAGCGATGGGTTTGTATTAAAGTATGCGATCATGGCGTGGGTATACCAGCCCCCCAACGCGAGAAGATCTTTGAGCGCTTCAACCGTGGCGCGTATGGAACAAGCGAGAAGGCCTTCCCCGGCCTGGGCATGGGCCTCTACATCACCTACGAGATCGTCACCCACTACCACGGCTCGATTACCGTCGAGAGCGAGGAGGGCAAGGGCTCCACCTTTACTGTTTACTTCCCCTTTGCACAGCAGACCTAAAACAGGATGTGATTCATATTTTTGTGTTTCCATCCCATAGACGCCACGTTTACGACTTTGCTGGGAAATTTTGTCAAGTTATCCGAACAGGCTCATGAGAAACGCCCGAACTATTGGTAGGGACGCGGTAAACCGGGTCCCTACCGATCTTTAAAGCCTCTGGATACCTTTCCGCGCTCGGAAACTTGTCCGGACAAAATTTGCCAGCAAAGTCGTTTACGACGCGCTGATGTATCATTCAGGCGCGACCAAGCAAGCCACCACACACCAATGCCCCCCAAGCAACACGCCCTTGTTGCCTTTTTTTGCAGTAGTGATGGGGGCGTTGGAGCATTCAAGGAAGCATCTCGCCCGGGGAGATACATCAGCCCACCGTAAACGTGGGGCCTATGATAACGAGAGGCACCTCTGTAAAAAATGAATTGCGCCCCTTAAAACAGAATGACTTGACAGGCATAAAGTGCTTCTATATACTCATCCTCAAACTCTTGTTCCAGGCTTGTGGAAACACATCAGAGCCGAAGATGGCATGAATGCCGCTCTGACTACATAATTTGGAGAGGATGCATGAAGTCAACTGTCACCAGGGAAGAGATGAACAGGGGAGGCCGCATGGCCCTCTGGCGCAACCGTGATTTTATGCTGCTGTGGAGCGGCCAGGCATTCTCGTCCCTTGGCACGACGGTTACCCAGACCGCCTACCCGCTCCTGGTCTGGGACCTATCGCATTCAGCGGCGTTAGTTGGCCTGGTGGGTGGCCTTGGGACATTGCCCTATATCTTTCTCAGCCTGATCGTTGGCGCGTTGATTGATCGTTGGGATCGCAAACGCCTGATGGTCGTCTGTGATACTGGTCGGGCCATCAACCTGGCAAGTGTGCTTGTCGTGATGTGGCTGGGACGCCTGACCGTCGCCCAGATCTGCGCCAATACGCTGATTGAAGGGACATTCTACGTCTTCTTTAACCTGGCTGAAGTCTCCTGTCTGCCCCAGGTTGTCAGTAAAGAACAGATCCCATTGGCCACGTCACAAAATGAGGCGACGACGGGTACCACAGTACTCGTCGGTCCGGCACTCGGCGGCGCCCTCTATACACTGAGCCAATCTGTGCCATTTCTGGCTGACGCGATCTCCTATGTGATCTCTGTAATCACCCTGAGCTTTATCAGAGTGCCTTTTCAGGGGAAACGCCAGGAGGGTCAGCAGCGCAAACTGCTGGCCGAGATTCGTGAGGGCCTGGCCTGGCTCTGGCATCAGCCACTCATTCGCTATATCGCCTTTCTCACAGGCGGCTGCAACTTTATCGGCGCAGGTTTACTCCCAGTTCTCCTGGTTCTGGTCAAACAGCAGCACGGCTCTTCGCTGGCCTATGGAACGATCTTGACTATTGGTGGAGTCGGGGCGATTATTGGCTCTTTGCTGGGCGCGCCAATTCAGAAGCGCTACCGCTTTGGTACGGTCATTATTTGCTTCATCTGGTTTGAGGCTTTGTGCTTTCCGCTCTACGCCATAGCTCCTAATCCACTCCTGCTGGGAGTAATCTCCGCGTGCCTCTTTGTAGCAGGCCCCATCTATAACGTGGTCCAGTTTAGCTATCGGATCTCGCTAATTCCCGACGAACTCCAGGGACGCGTTAACAGTGTTTTTCGCCTGCTGGCCTTTGGCTTCCAGCCGTTCGGCTTTGCCTTGACTGGCCTGTTGATCCAATGGTTTCAAGTAGTTCCAGCAATTCTGTTTCTATCAGCCTGCGCATTGCTCCTGGCGATCCTGACGTCCGTCAACAAACATGTCATCCATGCCGGACGCGCATAAGAAGCGTCGAAGACTGGCCCCAGGCCCCACACGGCGGCGAAGCTGAGATTGCTGCCCTCTGCGAACGCCTGCGCCATGTCTTATAACATAATGAGGGTAGCCTATGTATTAGGCTACCCTCATTTCTCTTTTGTAGTATGAAGGTAACTTCCCCGGACTTTGCATAACTAAAACAGCACCTGCTCATTCTTCGCGCAAAGTCCGAGGGAACTTGCAAGTCTTTATCCTTCCTTCGTGAAAGATTTTGTTGGAACGAGCAAAATCAGCGCCATTGCTCCCAATAAGAAACCTGCACCAAGGAGGCCGAGAGACCCTAGCTCCTCTCGGAAAAGGAGCCATGCGAGGAGCGCAGCGGTTAGCGGTTCGCACATTGTCACAATACTTGCCACCGTTGCCGATAGAGACCGAATGCCCATTTGAAAGAGTCCATAGCCAAGTGCGGTTGGAATACTCCCCAGGTAGAGCAATATCAACCATCCCCACGCTGGATACACCAGCACCAGATCCGTTGCCGAAGCACAGACGAGCAACATGAGCGCACCAGTCCCAAACGCTACAGCACTGATCTGGACCGGGTGATACTTGTTGGTCAGCAAGCGTCCACACAGAATGAAACCAGCATAGCCGCAAGCCGAGAGAAACGCCAACCCAATTCCCACGAGTGAGACCGCTTCTTTGCCTGCGTGAGAACGTGTCCCGATGAGAAGAATAGTTCCGCTTAAAGCAGCTACCAGGGCGATGAGGGTCATCAGGGTCAGGCGCTCTCGTGTTATAAGGGTAGAGCAGACAGCGATAATCACGGGAGCCGCACAAATGGCAATCAGTGTTGAGACACCTACGCCCGCAGAAGCAATGGCCGCAATATAACAGGCCTGGGAGAGAGCGATCAAGCTTCCCATAAGCATCATTACACACAGGTCACGAGGCTTGATGTGAAAGAGGCGACGACCAAGGCGTATCCAGCCTACGAGAAAAAACAGAGGAGCGGCAATCGCCAGGCGCAAAAAAGTCAATGAGAGAGCATTGGTCGCGCCATAGGTATACATAGCCTGGTTCGCGATGCCAACCGTACCCCAGGAGATCGAGGCGCAGACGACGAGCAAGAAATCACGACGAGATGAAGGTTGCGAGAACATGAGGTATCCCTTCCTCTTGATGCACACGGAGAATCAAAAAACAAGAATGCATGGAGGGCAGGGTGAGATCACAAGAAAAAGGCACAAACTCTTCAGAGAATGTGTTAAAGAGGTGGATAAAACCGTTCTCCCTGCCCTAACGGGTGGAGAAGGGAGGAGGGGAGCAAAAAGGATGGGAATAAGAAACGGTACGATCAATCACTTTAAATACGTCCTTGTCTATGACGACACTAGAAGCAATGCATTTGCTCTTCTATTTTACCAGGGTGAAGGGGGGCCATGTCAAGCGTTTATCCTTTAGAAGCAGAGCAAACCAGGAGTGACCTCAACCACTCCAGTCTTGCGCGAGTACAAGACCCATGCGTTGATGCTTTCTCTGTACACTTATGATGCAGGCATGCAAGTCTGCGTGAGTAACAGGGAGAAAAGACCAGACGCCCTTTTTAATAGGGATCTGGCTTATATAGTATTCTCCACCTGGCTCAAAGAGGTCTATAAATGCCTCGGCCAGGTGAAGGACATCCTTACGAATGATATATGGTCTGGTCCTCTCTCTATCCCATGGCTCAAGTAAGACATGCCCTGTAAGGAAGGTCGCTACAGCGTTGCGGGCCTCAGGCATCTCGACTTCGCGCCATAAAGGGAGAGCGCCGGGCCGAGCATACTGGTTGCGCTTTGCCTCTGACAGGAAATACGATCTGATCTCTCGATGAAGGTCTGTGTCAGTGGTAAGGTGCGCAAAGAACCCGTCAATCATCGCAATACTGCTGGTCTGCTGTGAGAGCTCTGTCTGCTGAAAACCATAAATCTGCATAAAGGATGTCTCATAGAGCCACTCAGCCCTATCATCATGAAAATTTGGAGGGCTTGAGTCTGCATTAGAGCGATTGCAGAAGTCCCGAAACATTTGCAAGACCGTGGCGCACACCTGGTCCGCCGGGCGAAAGTCAAACATGCCGTAGCTCTTTCGTGCTTATTATATCCATCTGGTTTCTCAGGTCCACTTGAGGTCACGCTCCCCAGGTTGGTGCAGACAGTATACAATACCAATATATGGCTCTTTGGCGTCCCATTATATATAAACGCGTGCTTTTAGCAGCGCAGCCCCCGCAACGTCCCCCACGCCTGGGTATCGGCCTGCGGACCTCCAGTCCATGCCAGCATGGACCCTACAGGGCAATGCCCAGGGTGATAACGGTCAGGACGTGCTCGCATACCTGCTCGATTGGTAGGTGGCGCTCGCCGCGGCTCCACTCGACGGCGGCGCCGAAGATGGCCCAGCTTGCCACGGTGGCCGCCGTCTCGGGATCATTATGCGGGTCGCCACTGGCCTTGCGCTGCTTGATACCTCGCAGCAGCAGTTCATATAATTCCTGCTGGGCCGCGCGCGCGACCAGGGGTTCAAAGGGGCGGTTCCCCTCCTCCCAGCGCCGTTGTACCTCTCCCAGGAACTCAAAGATAATATGGATAAGGACCTGGAGCGAATGCCGCTCCCATTTAAAGTCTCCCGGCAACCTCTCACTTAACATCTGCTGAAAGCGGCTATGTACCAGGGCATTGAGCAAGGCGTATTTATCCTCGAAGTGGGCATAGAAGGTCGCCCGGTTCACCGTGGCGCGCTCGGTAATATCCTGCACCGTGATCGTGGAGTAGCTCTTTTCGCGCATGAGATCAAGAAATGCCTGCTGTAAAAGAGTACGCGTACGCTTTACACGCGGATCAAGACCTTTGGTTAGATTACTCATGCGCCTATCCTTTCAAGCCAGAACCCATTTTTCCATGCACTGAGCTACAACATCACAACACATTTCCATATTTGTTGTTTAGACAACACATTCTTTTATTTGTCCCTTGATTGAGCATGGTACTATTATAAACGACACCTGTTGTTTAGACAACACTCGCTTAGTTAGTATTATTAAGGAAAAGAAGATGAACATCGCGCTCTGGATTATACAAGTTATTCTCGCGCTGCTATTTATTATGGTTGGCATCATGAAACTTTTTATGCCAATCGCGGGCCTGCAAAAGAGCCTGCCCTGGGTAGGCGACGTGACCTCGATTACGGTACGCTACATCGGCACATGCGAACTTCTCGGGGGCCTGGGGCTGATCCTGCCCGCTTTTATCCATTCCATATCTGACCTGACGATTGTCGCGGCCTTCGGCCTGGCGCTTGTGATGATCTACGCTGGTATCTTTCACTTTACGCGTAAGGAATTCTCCAATATCCCCGTCAATGTCGTCCTTTTCGCTCTCACCATCTTCCTGGCCGTTGGGCGCCTGCTTCTCAGTCCGCTATAATCTATTGTAAGATAGGGATGCATGAGGCGTCAGCCGCGCTGACGCCTCATGCATCCCTATCTTACAATGAACCAAACGAAGTCAGCGGAAAGGATCGGACATGGAGAGTCAGGAGATCGAGCTGTATTTGCAGGACCTGGGCGATGAGTTGGAGCGGCGCCGCTTCAAGGAGCCACTGCGCATCTTCCTCGTCGGGGGCGCGTTTATGCTGCTGACGGTCAAGAACCGCAAGGCCACCGATGATGTGGATGTCGTGCTGCTCGATATGCCCGATACAACCAATGTCACGCCCCAGGCAAAGGCCTTTCAAACGGCTGTCCGCGCCGTGGCGAGCAAGCACCATCTCAAGCGCAAATGGATGAACGACGACGTGGCCTATTTTATCAAGGATATGGCGCCCGATCCCCAGCCCACGCTCTGGCGCAAATACAACATGCTGCATGTCTATCTACCACCCAGGGAATACATCCTGGCACTCAAACTGATGGTCTTCCGCCAGAAAGATATGAACGATGTCCAGGCCCTGCTCACAGAACTCAAGGTCACGACCCGCGAACAGGCCCAGGCCATCGTTGACCGCTTCATCCCCGATCCCCGCTGGCAGGAAGAATACCTCCTCGAGGAGACCCTAGAGGCACTATTTTGATAGTGGGACGACGCTACTAAAGTACGCGTCTACATATGCTCGTAATATGTAGACGCGTACTTTAGTGGTGAATTCACGTAGTTCGTCGATGTAGGGTCCATGCTGGCATGGACTGCCGAGGCCCGCAGGCCGATACCCGAGCGCAAAGCAGATCGCTTCGCTCGCAGTCCATGCCAGCGTGGACCCTACAGATTATGTAAATTCACCATTTAGTAGCGTCGGGCTTGATAGAGGCGCTCTCCTAACCCTTCGCGCCTACCGCGCTGCTAAATCAACGCAGTGCGCGGGCCTGACTCGTTACCAAAAATTGTAATATGTTACAATGTTTGCGAGGGCGAAATATTGTAACAATCCTATATGAGGTGAGCGGGTGAAACTGCTGCACGAATTGCAGACGATGAGCATATCCTATCAAGAGATCTGCGCGGGTGAAGATCCCTGGATCGCGCTGGGGAACTTCATGAATGACTTCTTTGGCAATTTCACCGAGCAGCGCTCAGAGCTCGTGCAAGACCCCATTCAGCTCCCTGCGGATGCAACCCCTGAGCAGTGGCGCTGGGCGGTCTTCTGCGCCGCCTCGGTCGAGTATCTCTGCCAGCAATACGCGCTCGCTTGCCCCACCTGGGTGCTCAATCCCGCCTATACCCTTGATGAGCCCTGGTACTACGCCCCTGGCACACACAAGGAGAGCGTGCGTGAACGCCTGCGCCAGCGCACCCCCAGCGAGTTCACCCGCCGCAACATCTACTGCGGCAACCGTATGTTCGCCAACAAATACGAACTCGCCGCCCAGCACCGCGCATAACATCATGGTGTAAGGGTATGTGTGGCCGGGCTAGCTTTGCTAGCCCGGCCACACATACCCTTACACCATTACTTCAAAACGAAATCCATGAGCTGGCGCGCGAAATAAGCATCGAGGGGCGCGTGTTGGTTGAGCAAGCGATACCACATTGGGCCGTAGATCATATCCAGGAGGAAATCCAGGTCGGTATCGAGCGGCAGTTCTCCTCGCTGTATGCCTCGCTCCAGGAGGGTCTTGAGGGCCTTGCGGCGAGCCTCTATGAAGGTCTGACGAAACTCCTTCCCAAACTCAGCGTCGAACTGTGCCTCGGCCATCAGGCTGCGAACCGTCTTCTCCATCCCCTCGTTCAGGCTGCGAAAGGTATTCTCGATAAAAGCTAGCACATCTTCACGCACAGTGCCGAGATCGGGAAGCGGAACATCTAACGCAGCCCGGGCGGCGAAGGCCTCGAAAACCACTGCCCCTTTCGAGGGCCACCAGCGATAGATGGTCTGCTTCCCCACTCCCGCCAGGGCCGCGATAGCCTCGACCGTCAAGGCTTTATATCCGTCACGCTCCAATAAGTCGAGCGCCGCCTGCAAAATTGCTTCGTGTGACTCCTTATTTCGCCGACGCGCAGACGCTTTCGATTCTTTTCCTGGCTCTTCCATATGTTTATCCCTTCTTTTCAATTTGCGACAAATCCCCTTGACGAGACGCAACGTCTCGCTATATAATACTGACAAGACGAAACGTCTCGTTCCATTGTAGTAAATTGTAAATGGGAAAGCAAGCTCATAATATTGGCATTTCGAATATAGAAGGGATCACATATGAACCTCGATCAGCAGCGGATTATTATTCTTGGTGGCACCTCGGGGGTTGGACTGGCAACAGCGCAGATGCTCGCGCAGGCGGGCGCGCAGGTTATCATTGGTGGACGCCAGGCGGAGAAGGTACAACAAGCCATGGCGGTCGCTGGCAGTAATGTGACTGGAGAGGCAATCGATGCCACAGATGCGGAGCAGCTTCGAACCTTCTTCAAGCGTGTGGGCACGTTTGATCACCTGGTACTCACGCTAAGCGGTGGCAAGGGCGGCGGCGCCTTCGCCTCACTTGACTTGAACGAGCTTCGCGAGGGTTTCGCGGCCAAGTTCTGGCCACAGATCCAGGCGGCCCAGCTTGGGCTGGAGACGCTGCGCAGAGATGGCTCGCTCACCTTTGTCACGGCCATTTCTGCTCGCTCGTCCATGCCTGGGGTCGCGGGCCTCGCGGCGATCAATGGCGCCCTGGAGGCCATGATCGCGCCGCTCGCCGCCGAGCTTAAACCCTTGCGCGTCAACGCGGTCTCCCCCGGCGTCATCGCTACCCCCTGGTGGGATAACCTGCCCGAGAACCAGCGCCAGGCGCTCTTCGACCAATCAGCCACCACGTCGGCTGTTGGGCGCGTAGGCCAACCCGAGGACGTGGCCCATGCTATCACCTTCCTGCTCAGCAACGGCTTCACAACTGGCTCCATCATTGAATGCGATGGCGGCCTGCGCCTGGGCTAGCATACACACGGGAAGCGGCCCGACTCCCCCGTCTCCTTCAACGGCAGGCGAACTTCAAAGAGTGAGCCTGCCCCAATCGTGCTCTGGACGCGTATCTCCCCTCCATGGCTGTGGGCGATCCACTGGGCAATAGAGAGGCCGAGGCCCGTGCCACCGGGTTGGATATCCTCGGGTTGGGCCTCTCCCTGCCTGCGTGTACGCGCTTTATCCACCCGGTAAAAGCGATCAAACAGGTAGGGGAGGTGGTTGTCCGCTATGCCGGGACCATCGTCCTGGATGCGAATAATACCCCAGGATTTTTCAGCCGTTAGCTCTACGCAGACATGTTTCCCTACGCCACTAGTATACTTGATAGCGTTCTCCACCAGGTTCATGAGCATCCGGCTCAAATGCTGGGCGTCTCCCTCGATCAGAAGTTCGGGTAATTCACCTGTGGCCAGGCTTACGTGATGCTGCTGCGCCAGGGACAGCAGGCGCTCAACGCTGGCAAGAGCAATATCACTCAAATCGACCTCTTCCTTGTGCAGAGTAAACTGGCCCGTGTCCGCCCGCGCCAGGAGGAGCAGGCTGTTGACGATGGTCGTCATCTGCTCATTCTCGGCCTGGATACGCTCCAGTGTGTCGCGGTAGTTCTCGGGATTTTGTAAGTGCGTCGATTGCGTTAATGCCTGGTTGATCTCCAGATTGATAATGGTGAGCGGCGTGCGCAGTTCATGGCTGGCGTCGGCGGCAAACTGGTTCTGGCGTTTGAACGCAGCCTCCAGGCGCGCTAACATCTGGTCAAAGGTCGCGGCCAACTCACCAAATTCATCTTTGCGTCGGAGATGCAGGCGTCGGCGCAGGTCGGTCGCATTGATCTCGTTGGCGGTACGCGTGATCATCTTGACTGGCTGGAGAGCCTTGCCAGCCAGCCAATACCCTCCTATGGCCGCGACCAGCAGCCCCATGGCGGCATGGAAGAGCCAGATGGATAATAACTGCACAGGATATGCTTTCGCCTGGCCCACCATGAGCGTCGCGACCCGCGCATCGTGCTCCAGAAGAGGCGTGGCCAGGAAGCGATAGGTGCTGCCTCCGCCTCGCCAGTTCGCCGAGTGCTGCGACTGAGATATGGTTATATCAAATAATGCCTGGTTACTATCAGCACGTTCCTGGAGCTGCTGTATACTGTCAGCCGGGAGCGTGCCTCGTACGTCCAGAACTGTGTGATCCGGTCGTAGCAGGAGCACGACCTCGTTTTGGGAGAGAGAGAATCGCAGTGAAGAAAGAGCGGATTTCTGCAAGAGGGCCTGCTTATAGGTATCGCGCAGGTGCTGCGTATCCTGGTACAGCTGTGTCTCCAATTTACTTTCAGCCACGTCAGGACTCAGAAATGTCTGAGTCGCATACAAGCTGCCGCCGAAAAGGAAGAGGATGAAGGCAATGATGGCCAGGTACCACAGCGTCAGGCGCACACGCACACTGGAGAGAAAGGACACGCGGGCAGGTTGGCGTTTTTTCATTGCGCCTCCTGCTTGTCGCCCGGCGACGAGAGGCAGTAGCCCACGCCGCGAATAGTTGTCAGGAGCTTCGTAGTAAAGGGGGCATCGATCTTGCGGCGTAGCCTGCGCACATAGACATCAATGACATTCGAGCTGCACTCAAAATCATAGTTCCAGATATGCTGTTCAATCATATCTCGCGTCACCACCTGGCCGGGATGATACATGAAGTATTCCAGTAATGCATACTCCCTGGGTGTAAGTTCGATGGCCTGCCCTTCGCGTTCCACGGTATGCGTAGCCGGGTCAACAACAAGACTTCCTATCTCCAGGCGCGCGCTTTTGTAGGGCTGCTGGCGTCTCAACAAAGCTCGCAAACGCGCCAGCAATTCATTCATGGCGAAGGGCTTGACCAGGTAATCATCGGCGCCACAATCCAAACCCCGCACGCGGTCATCGATGCTATCACGCGCGGTCAGGAGCAAAATGGGCGTTTGCACGCGGCGCCGGCGCAGCTCACGACATACCTCCAGGCCATCCTTCTTGGGCAAAAGGATATCCAGGATGATCAGATCATAGGGAGCTAGCTCGGCAAGGTCCTGCCCCTCCTGACCATCATAGGCTGCATCCACACTATATCTCTCATTGACGAGATTTGTCTTCAATGATTCGCTGAGGCGGTAATTATCTTCTATCACAAGAATACGCATCGGAAAATTTCACTCCTCTCTTCAAGAGGTGTTTTCAGCATCTGCCACGCCAACATATCTTACCCCCTAATTATCGCATGGATAGATGACAAAACGATGACAAAAAAAGGCGCGAAAGTTCACGCCGCTGTCATTCAGGCTGAGTACACTATGGCTACCACTAAAGACGGTATATGAAAGGAGTCTTCTTAAATGATTGCGGTACAAATCACACGCTGGGTAGCCAGTATCATTGGCCTGGGGGCGCTCTTACTGGGCCTGGCCTTCTGGCTCTTCCATATCGATCTGCTTAATGTACACATGCTGTTTGGATTTATCGTGACACTCTCGCTGCTGGGTCTGGGCATCGCCATGCTCTTCTCCCGAGGTCTACGCCTGCTAGGCATAATCAGTATCATCTATGCACCGATCCTGCCGATCTTTGGCATGACTCAGGACAGGCTGCTTATCGGCGATCTTCACTGGCTTATTCGCGTCGCGCATATGCTCGTTGGCATCGGCGCCCTCGTGCTCATCGGCCTTATTGGCACACGCTATCAAGCCCTTAAGCGCAACCCGACCCTGAAGGCGTCTCTCTCTTCCGAGAAAGGATAGCTGTATGTGGCAAACCATCTGCCTTTGCCCCCCTACAATGCCTGAGAGTGAGCGACTACGTTTTCTTAACCTCTTTGGACAATTTGTCCACCCACACCAGGAGTTTAACGAGGTAGACCTGGGGCTGGCGTTTCTCTCGCATCTCACGCCCGCCGAGGCCCTGACGGTCCTTCAGGAGCGCCAGAATCTCATTGAGCGCTCTCAGGAGTGGCTAAGCATACACAAGCGGAATGATGATGGAGAATTGCTAAACCTGCTCATTCAAGATCACACATATACCTTGTTAGAGGCCGAGCACAGCTGGCTAGAAGGCGCTGTTCACCGCTTGCGTAGCACGGCCACAATGGAGCTAAAAGCGCGTTAGAAGAACGTGTGTGGAGATAGCGAGGCGCGTGAAGCCCGCTGCCCAGCAGGAGGGGCCTGGATGTGCTTCTAAAGGGCGCACCTACCAGGCCCCTCCTGCTGGGCAGCTACGCCTCCAGGCAAGAGAAACGCACCCGCCCGGCAGGGTTACCTTAACTTTTATGGTGCCTCCTGCTGGTGCTTTGCTTTGCTTGCCTGAGTGACATGCTCCATGTCGGCGGGCTGGGGATGCACAATCAATAGGGGTTGGCTTGAGGCTTGCAGTACATCCTCGGTGACGCTCCCCTGGCGTAGGCGGGGCAGGCCCTCGCGTCCATGCGTCGCCATGGCGATAATCTCACGTTGAGTGTCATAACAGGAGGTGGCGAGGATTTTCTGCCAGAGCGGCTCACCGGGCCTGTAGGTGACAATGGAGGAGACGATCTTCAACTCATATTGCTTGAGATCGCCAGTCTGGAAGCGCTCCTGACAGGCTTTCAGGTAGGTCGCCGCCTCCTCTTGTGCCTCTCCAGGCTCTTCTGTAGCTGAGGGAACCTTGACCGCGTACATGAGATGTATACGTCCAGGCTCAGGCTGGGCAAGGGCCTGCGCAAGTTCAGCGGCGGGCTGAAGCACGGTCTCTGCATAGGGCGAGCCATCGAGGGCACACAGAATTCCTGGTGCCTCTCCCTGCCTCAGGCCCGTGAAAAATCGCTCATCCCGCACAATCAGCACGGGGACTGGACTCTGCCGCTCGACATACTGCGCCACGCTGCCCATAAGCCAGCGCACGCCCTCCGCTCTCTCCCCATGACTACACATGACAATCAACTGAGCATCATACTCCTGAGTCTGGCGCAAAATGCAATCGCCTGGCAGCCCAACCACGACTTTGCTGCTCGCCCTTACGCCCTGGAGGCGCGAGGACGCCATGACCTGCTTCAGATATGTCTCGGCCTCCTCAAGATACATCTTGCGCGCCTCCTCCAGCACATACTCCGAGACGTCCGTATGCAGATGCATATGGAACTGCTCCGGCGTGATGACGCGCATCAGGAGTAGCGAGGCGCCCGTAGCTCGTGCCAGGCGCCCGGCGATAGTCAACGCCTCTTCTGATCTAGCCGACCCATCAAGCGGGGCAAGCATGCGCTCGATCATAACCATTCCCCCTCATAAATAAACCACTTATCTTTGCATTACCCTCTACCTTTAAGATACTCTTAGACCATGAATGAGTAGGGCCACCATATTTTTCTATCTCGGAGGAGTACATTATGTCATCGACACCGCCGTCAGAGCTTGTGCTCAGCGAGCGCCAGGAGAATGTCCTGGTCGTGACACTGAACCGTCCCCAGGTCCGCAACGCCATCAATCCCGCTACGGCGCGCCGCCTGGCCGAGATCTTTCGCGCCTTTGACGAGGATGATACGCTGTCCGTCGCGGTCCTGACGGGCGCGCAGGGGACCTTCTGCTCTGGCTTCGACCTGGCCACCGTCTCACAGCAGGGCGACATGCCGGATCTGCTGCAAGGCGGCGACGCGCCCCTGGGGGTGACGCATATGCAGCTCAGTAAGCCAGTGATCGCAGCCGTTGAGGGCTATGCCGTGGCGGGTGGGCTGGAAATCGCCCTCTGGTGCGACCTGCGCGTGGCCGCCGAGAACGCGACCTTTGGCGTCTATAATCGCCGCTGGGGCATCCCGCTCATCGATGGCGGCACCATTCGCCTGCCCCGCCTGATCGGCCATGGCCGCGCGCTCGACCTGATCCTGACCGGGCGCAGCGTCCCCGCGCAGGAAGCCCTGGCCATGGGCCTGGTAAATCGCCTCGTCCCCAACGGGCAGGCTCTTGCGCACGCGCTCGAACTCGCGCGTGAACTGGCCCGCTTGCCACAACATTGCCTACGCTCCGACCGCCTCTCAGCCTATGAACAATGGGGCATGGAGATGCCTGCCGCCCTGCATAACGAGGCCAGCCGGGGCCAGGAGGTGCTCAACTCGGGCGAGGCCCTGCGTGGCGCCCAACGCTTCGCCTCAGGCCACGGGCGCCACGGAAATTTAAAAGACATATAGGGTGTGAGAGCGAGCAGGCCGAGCCTGCTCGCTCTCACACCCTATATGTCTTTTGGGTACCTTTGTGTGATATCCTTTGGGTACCTTTGTGTGCTAGCAGGGCAGGCTCCATCAGCTCTGCCAGCATATACCCTTACCATCCCAATACAGGAGTATACATATATGACACAAGCGCGTCTGCGTGACCTGGGCATTACGATTGGCAACTATCCCACGGGCACCTATAACGCCATTACCGATGTACCGGGCGTTCTGGTGGGGCATGAGACCATTATTTCCGACGAGGGCCGCACTGCCCGTACGGGTGTGACCACGATTGTGCCACGCGAGGGAGCCATCTGGAGCGACCACGCCTTCGCGGGCTACTTCAGCTTCAATGGCTGCGGCGAGATGACGGGCCTGCCCTGGGTCGCCGAGTCCGGGCTAATCCATACGCCTATCGCGATCACCAATACCAACTCGGTCGGCGTGGTGCGCGACGCCCTCTGCGCCTACCCGCTTGAGATAGCCTCTAGCTTTGAGGTTCCGCCCTCCATCGCCTCATCCTGGTCAGGGAGCCTGCCCGTGGTAGGCGAAACCTGGGATGGCTGGCTCAATGATATCGAGGCCTTTCATGTGACGCGTGAGCATACCTTCCGCGCGCTCAAGGCCGCCCGTACAGGCGCGGTCGCCGAGGGGAACGTCGGCGGCGGCACGGGCATGATCTGCCACGAGTTCAAGGGCGGCATTGGCACCTCCTCGCGCATCATCAAATATGCTCATGCCAATTACACCGTGGGCGTCCTGGTGCAGGCCAACTATGGCAGTCGCAACCTGCTCTCCATCGGCGGCGTTCCCGTGGGCCGCGAACTCGACTTCTCACAGATCGCCAGTCCCTGGATCGAGCCGCCCAAGGGAGGGTCTATTATCGTCGTTGTCGCCACCGATGCCCCGCTCATCCCGGTACAGTGCCAGCGCCTGGCACGCCGCGCAACCGTGGGACTGGCGCGTGTAGGTGGAGTGGGTAGCAATGGCAGCGGCGATATCTTCATCGCCTTCGCCACTGGCAACCACCTCCCGGTCGGCTCGCAAACTCCCATCGACCTCCAGATGCTGCCCCATGACCACATGGACCCCATCATCGAGGCCGTTGCCGAGGCCACCGAGGAATCCATCCTTAACGCCCTCACCGCCGCCGACACCATGGTCGGCTATAAGGGCCGCACCGTCTATGGCCTCCCCCTCGACGAGGTCACCCGCGTCATGCGCAAGTATCGCCCCACTTCAATATAAAAAGAATGAGAGAGAGTGCGCGGAAAACGGCTGAGCGGTGTAGGCCCGACGCTGCTAAAGCACGCGTCTACATATGCACGTAATATGTAGACGCGTGCTTTAGTGATGAATTCACATAATCTGTAGGGTCCATGCTGGCATGGACTTGTGCCCTGAACATCGCTTCGCTCGCAGTCCATGCCAGCATGGACCCTACATCGACGAACTACGTGAATTCACCATTTAGTAGCGTCGGGCCACATACTCACTCTCATTACTATTCTCTTTGCTCAGAACAACTTTTTGTTGTATCCTAACACATGTATAGTATATGTAATTAATAGTTCAGTGATCTTTACAATTCTAAATAAAGTAGAGATTATACTCTCAAGGAGTGATTCACTATGCCTTTGGGAACCTGGTGGCGTGGAGATAACCTTCCACAACTCCCCCCTTTACCATCCTTTTCTGCGCGCACCAGCACAGATATCTCTCTCATCACTGAGATAGCTGAGCTTTCTACGCAGGAGGTTGAAAAGCGCCTCGGCGAGGAGAATCTCTTCTACATCGCCTACATGGAAGAGACACCCACCTCCTATGGCTGGGTCGCGACACGTGAAGGCTACATTCTCGAATTTCAACTCTTCTTCCCTATTCACGCCAATGAGCGCTACCTGTGGGACTTCAGGACACTTCCCGAATGGCGTGGACGCGGCATCTATCCCCATCTCTTACAGGGCATTATGCGCCAGGAACCCGCCCAGGTGGAACGCTTCTGGATTGGCTATGCCCCTGGTAATGAAGCCTCCAGGCGCGGCATTAGCAAAGCCGGCTTCCACTTTGTGGGCGAGTTCGCCTTTGATGGCGCGCATAAACTCAGCTTTGAGACCTTTGATATGAGCGAGCGCTCCCTGGCTGGGGCCGCTTTCTACCAGCTTCCCATCCTCGTCCAGAAACCCTCCGAGCAAGATGTCCAGGGCGCCTGACAATTGATTTATGCAATTGTAGGGTCCAAGCTGGCTTGGACTTCTCCCGCTATAAGAGCAATTTACAAACCGATACGCTCGTGGCTTAATAGCCAGCGTTTCCGTTCCAGCCCACCCGCGTACCCGGTGAGAGAGGCGTCGGCTCCGACGACGCGATGACATGGCAAGACGATTGCCACCGGGTTCAACCCATTGGTGCGTCCCACCGCCCGGGATGCCGTTGGCCTCCCTAGCTTGCTCGCCAGCGCACCATAGCTCAGCGTCTGCCCTGGCGGGATAGAGCGCAGCGCCTGCCAGACCTCCTGCTGGAAAGGCGTTCCACCCGTATTTACAGGTATCTCGTCCAGACTCTGATAATCGCCCTCCAGGTAGCGGCGCACCCGGCTGCTAAAGCCGCAGGGGTCCGCCTGTGGCTCCAGGCTCACCGGACCATACCTCCGCTCCAACAACATCATCATGCGTTGCTCATAGTCCGTGTAGTCCAGCGAACAGAGCCGCCCCTCGTCCTCCACCAGCACAATCGTGCCAATCGGCGATTCCAAACTATCCATATGTAAGCGCTTCATAGGTTATGCTCCCATCCTTTCTTGCCCGACGCTGCTAAAGCACGCGTCTACATATAAAGATACGGGCATCTCGCGCCATCATATGTAGACGCGTGCTTTAGCAGCGTCGGGCCCTAGCTCTACGCCTATAATAGCGCATATCCTGGACCCTCGCTGGCGGTTTTCGGACATGAACGTGCCTCAGCATCTTCAGGCAGAGCGATATGCGACGCTCAGGCCCTTGCCAATGGGAATAACCAGCTTCTCAAACTGTGGGAGTTCATCGAGAGTCTTCAAGTAACCAGTAATCTCGTCGGGATGCGAAATGACATTATCGGCCAGGAGGAAGACATCGGTAGCCAGTTTGGGGAGCAGCAGCCTGACCTGCGCGGGCGCGCTATAGCGGTCGGCATCGAAGAAGACACAATCCAGTGGTCCGGATAGGTTGGCGATAATCTCTGTGGCATCGCCACACTTGAGGTCGACAAGCTCGCGCAGGCCAGCTCGGCGCAGATTGGCATCTGCCAGCTCATGCTTATGCGGATCGCGATCAATGCTCACCACGCGACCGCCATGCTCTGAGGCCGCCCAGGCCAGCCAGGTCGTACTATAGCCATTCGAGGTGCCAATTTCCAGGATATGCTTGCGCCGCGTGCTACGCAATAAGATATGGAGAAACTGAGCCGTCTCTGGCTCCAGATTGAGCATCTTCTGGCCGCGCTCTTGCACGTGGGCATCGTTCGCCTGCCCCTGCGCATACAGTTCTTCCAGGAATGCTTGAACATCAATGTTACTCATAAATCGCTCCTTTTTCCTTCCCAGTGTAGCACACACTCAGGATTCCGCCGCTCGTACCATCTCATCCTATGATGCCTGAGACGGAAGCTCTTGCCCTGGTGGAATGACGATATCCTTATCCATGCCTTTTCTCCGAATGGTTGCATATTCTTTTTCTTCTATGCATAGTAGCAGATTGCCCTTCTTTTTCTTCGCTATAAATACAGATTATATGAATAGAACTCTCCGTCTCTCTGCCATCCTGCAACCTCGTAGAGAGTTTGCGCACTGCTATTATTGATGGCAGTTGTTAAGGTTAAGCCTCTGGCCTGGGTTTCTACGGCAAATTCTCTTGCACGGTCTAAGAGGGCCTTGCCAACACCAGAACGTCTTGCTTCCGGTATGACAAAAAGATCGTTTAATATCCACAGAGGTTTCAGTGAGACCGAGGAGAAGGAGGGGTACAATTGCGTAAATCCATACGCCTGCCGTACTCCATTTTCGTCACTTTTGAGTGACAGGGCGAGGAAGATCACTGAACTGTTTTCCTGCAGTCGCGCGGTGAGAAAGTTTTGCGCGGCTACTAAGTCTGTTGCTTGCTGATAGAACTGGCGATATGCGTCGAAGAGCGGTGCAATGAGTGCTACATGTTCTATCGTTGCCCTGGTAATCTCAAAGGTAGATTTGCGCGTATTCATAACTTGTCTCTCTGGCCTTTCCAATGCTAATTGCGGAACTGACAGTTGATGGTAAATGGCATCGAGCAATTACGCTCTTACAATTTGTCCAGCTATCTTAGTCAGAAGATGGTCTGCTTACAAGGGCCACTTCGAGATATATTGAACATACCAATTGAGATGAGAGCAGATCTGGCACACCCGGTATGTGATGAGCAAAGTTGGCGGGCAGATGCCCGCCAACTTTGCTCATCACATACCTCTAATGTTCATGTCCGAAAACCGCTAGTCAGAACCTCCCTGGTGGCGTATGATAGTCACACAAAGGAACCAGGCCTGGGTGTTCCGCGTGTGTCGTCGTCTCATTATGCCAAAGGAAAATATGCCATGGAAGCCTCCACCAGTCTGCATACCGACTTCGATCTCTGTTATCGCGCGGTCTGTAGCCGCGATCCCCGCTTCGACGGGCGCTTCTACTCGGCGGTAACCTCGACGGGCATCTATTGCCGTCCCATCTGCCCGGCGCGTACACCTCAGGCTCGCAACATACGCTTCTTCTCCTCCGCAGCGGCAGCGGAGGCGGCGGGCTTTCGCGCCTGCCGCCGCTGTCATCCAGAGTCCAGCCCCGGCTCCTCGGACTGGAATGTCCGCGCCGACCTCGTGGCACGGGCATTGCGCTTGATCGCCGCAGGGCTGGTAGATAGCGAGGGCGTATCCGGGCTGGCGCAGCGCCTGGCCGTTAGCGAGCGCCATATTCATCGCGAGCTGACCGCCGAGGTCGGCGTGGGTCCACTGGCCCTGGCGCGCAGTCGCCGCGCCCAGGTCGCGCGCCTGCTCATAGACCAGACCGACCTGCCCCTGACCGAGATCGCCTTTAGCTCGGGGTTCGCCAGCATCCGCCAGTTTAATGAAACTATGCAGCAGCTTTTTGCCTGCGCGCCCTCGGAGTTTCGCCGCCGCCAGATCGCAGAAGGAAATGGCGCGGGCAAGTTGACACTCCGCCTGCAATATCGCCCGCCCTACGCCTTTGGCCCGCTGCTGGCCTATCTGGAGAAACGCGCCCTACCAGGTGTCGAAGAGGTCGTCAATGGTGTCTACCGCCGCACCATCCGCCTTGCACGCTCTCAGGGCCTCCTCGAACTGGAGCCTCAGCCCGCCATACACGCGGTCGCGGTACGCCTCTCGCTGGATAACCTCAATGATGTAAGCGCCATTGTCCAGCGCTGTCGCAACCTCTTCGACCTGGATGCCGATCCCAACGCCATCATGCACATGCTAGAAGCAGATCCCCTGCTCGCGCCGCTCGTCACCGCCCTGCCCGGCCTGAGAATTCCCGGCGCCTTCGATGGTTTTGAGCTGGCGGTACGCGCCATCCTTGGTCAGCAAGTCTCGGTCGCGGGTGCGCGTACTCTAGCGGCCCGCGTCGCTCGCGCCACCGGTGAGCCGCTCGCCCAGCCTGATGGCACACTCACTCATTACTTCCCGACGCCCGCCCAGCTTATAGAAGGCAGCCTGGACGGCCTGGGCATCACCACCTCACGCATCAAGGCCATCAAAGAGTTGGCGCGTAGCGTAGACGCAGGCGAGGTCGTCCTCGACCGTGGCGCCGACCGCGCGGAGACTGTCACCCGCCTCCAGGGCCTCCCCGGCGTTGGCCCCTGGACCGCCAGCTATATTGCCATGCGCGCCCTGGGCGATCCCGACGCCTTCCCCGTCACCGACCTGGGCCTGCGCCGCGCCTTCGAGCAACATAACCTGCCCGCCAGCCCCAAGCATATCGCGGCCCACGCCGAGGCCTGGCGCCCCTGGCGCGCCTACGCCACCCACTACCTCTGGCACAACCTCGCCTCCTCGAATAAGAGCAAGATAGGAGAAGTTTTTCCCGATGTGAGTGAGTAAGCTTGATACATATGCAAAGCAAAAAAATTTGAAAACGGGAGGCGTACCCGAGTCCCTCCCCAACACAGCCCCTGGGCGGGACGAGATCATCTCCGGGCTAGAGCAGGCGGCCTTGCTAAAGAGAACGGCACAACTCGCAGATGTGGGCAACGTGGCAGCTTCGTAGCTTCAGATCAAGCTCGCACCATGACTGCCTCCACCGTGAATATCTCCTGCGGCGCGCTTATGGACTATTAAGCCACAAGAGACATGATCCGACTCTTTCTTTGCATTTACGAAGCGCTCGGCTGAGCTGCGAAGGAGCGCGCATAGGCAAACGCCGCGTGGATGACAGCCTGCTCAGAGAGGTCTACGAGGAGTTTGGCCTGGCCGATATCCTGGGAAACAATATTGGCATTTACACCTCTATTTCAATCGCAGTCTGGCTTGTTACAAAATAAAAAACTTCTCTCGCGCTATTGCTCTTCACTTCACACATAACAATACAAATAAAGTAAACACGTCAAGATGATCATAGAGGATAAACTGACCGGAAAGTGTCCGGTGCCTGTCCTGGGAAATGGTCATCTTTTCTTCTATACTTTCGATTGTAAGAGATCGTTTAACCAATCTGATGTTTCACAGTCAAGGAGAAAATACCATGCGAAAAGCATTGAAAATGGTGGTGTGCGGTGCACTTCTTCTGGCAGCACTGTTCTCATTGAGTGCCTTTACCTCGGCACCTTCAGCACATGCAGCGGCCCTGGGCATGAATCCTCATACCACGCCAGCAGGGGCAACGGCGCATGTTGTATCTTATGCAAGCATTCCGCCTGATGGACCAAATTGTCCAAGAACAGTCCAAAAAGGTGATAGAGGATCAGCTGTGAAGCTCGCGCAACAATCCGTGAATTGGTTCTATAACCATACGAACCTTAGAAGCTTAGTCCGTGGTAAGGGTATTCTTCCTATTGCGGAAGATGGAATTTTCGGTCAACGTACAAAAGACGCTATAATGGCTTTCCAAGAATGGGATTATCCTGCTGCTGGTTCTGTCGATGGCATTGTTGGACCAACGACCTGGCATGCTCTCTACCACTGCTAATACTTCGCTGACGACTGTCACGGGTCTCTAGATCTGAGGCAATCAGGATGATGTGAGCGTTTTTCTTGTGCCTAGGAAGGCGCTTTTTATTATCCTGGATTCATTCATACACGGCTGACAATTTCAATTGAAGGATACTGTTTGAGCCAGGCGGCCACCTGGCACGAAAGGCGCGGGGGCGACGCATGGATGATATACGATTTCACCCATGTGCCGCCCCGCCCTTGCTATTCAAGGTCGTGTATAATTAGGGGAAGTATTGTTATTTCTCGCCTATGTGCCTCATCCTGGAGGGAAGGTATGCCTGTCTCGGTGACTCATTCCAGGCTGATCTATGACGCGCTTAAAGCCTGCGATGTCAAAATTATTTCGGCCCTGCCCGAAACCTGGCTCATCCACCTCATTCGGATGGCCGACGATGACCCCGAGGTGACGCTGGTACGCGTCGCCAAGGAGGAGGAGGCGATTGGCATCTCCGCCGGGGCTCACCTGGCGGGCGTCAATTCGGCACTCCTGATGCAGAATCATGGCTTCTTCGCCGCCATCAATCCCATCGTCTCCCTCGCTCAGTTGTATAAGATCCCACTTTTGATGCTTATCAGTTACAGAGGGTCCTTCGGTGAGCGTGATCCCTGGCAGACCCAGGGTGGGCTGGCTACCGAGCCGCTCTTGCGCGCCCTGAATATCCCCACTACCCAACTGCGTCATCCCGAGGATGTCCCGCGCTGTATCAAAGAGGCCCAGACCCTCGCCCTGGCCTCGCAGCACCCGGTCGCTGTCCTGCTCTCACGCGAGCTTATGTGGGAGGATTAGCCATGCTACGCATTGACGCGCTTAAAGCGATCTATCCCGAGTTGGAGCACTGCATCGTCGTCACGATCATGGGCGCCGTCGCCGCCGAGCTCTACTCGCTTGGTCATCGCCATAACTTCTTCTACCTGGAGCACGCTATGGGGCTGGCCTCCTCGATGGGCCTGGGCATCGCGCTCTCCCTGCCAGAACACCCGGTGGTGGTACTGGATGGTGATGGCTCGCTCCTGATGAACCTGGGGACCCTCAGCACAATGGCCCGCTATCAACCAGGCAACCTGCTCCACATCGTCTTCGATAACGAGAGCCTGCTATCGGTCGGCGGCTTCCCCACAGCGACGGCGGTCCATACCGACCTCGCGGGTATCGCGCAGGCCTCCAACATTCCCAGGGTCGCACGCGCCAACACGCCCGAGGAACTTCAAGCCTGTGTGCACGCGGCCCTGGCCAGCCACACCCTTACTACCTGCGTCTCTAAAGTTGAGGCCATCGGCCCCAAAACCTTCGCCATGGACCTGCCCCTGCTGGAAAACCGCTTCCAGTTCAAGCGCTACCTGGAGACCTTGCGCCAGCCAGGCGCTAAATGACTCCAGAGGTCGATAGGGACCAGCTTTAGCGCGTCCGAACGCCATTTATGGCAGTGCGGCGCTAGCCTGATTGTTGCCAGATCACAAGGTAAACTATCCCAAGACAGGTCGAAGCAAAAACGTTTTGGGCTAACGCCGAAGTGCGATGAATCGCCTTCGGACGCGCTGAAGCTGGTCCCATCGGCGTCAAGTTAGGGAGCAATTGCTTGATTCCCACGCCCATGCTGGAGAAAAAGGTAGTGCTTGTAAACGGCGCACCTACCCTTTTTCTCCAGCCGGACGTGGGACGCACTGACCACCGAACGCCGCCGTTCAGCAGGTGCGAAAGGTAGGTGCGCCGTTTACAAGCACTACCTTTCGCACCTGCATGAGCGGCGGGCCTGCAAAATGACGCTCAAAAAGCCTTCCGACAGAATCGGGAACTCTTAACTTGACGCCAATGGGACGCGCTGAAGCTGGTCCCTACGGGCTTCTGGATCCGTTCCGTTCAAACATTCACACAGATGGAGGTTACAATTATGGCAACTCCCGACAACGCTATTTTGCTGCAACTGGTACAGGAACTGGCCAGTGGTCGCCTGCGCGTCATTGATCTCACCACGCCACTGGGACCCGATACCCCCGTCATTGATCTTCCACCCCTGTTCGCGCCTTCGCCAGGGCTAACTCTCGCCGAGATCTCGCGCTATGACGAGCGCGGCCCCGCCTGGTACTGGAACATCCTCAATCTGGGCGAGCACACTGGAACGCACTTCGATGCCCCGGTCCACTGGATCACAGGCAAGGATCTCCCCAATAACACGACCGATACCATTGAGCCACGCAACTTTGTCGCGCCCGCCTGCGTCATCGATGCTACCAGGCAGGTCAGCCAGAGCCCCGATTTCTTGCTCAACATTGAAGATGTACAGCGTTGGGAAGAGCAACATGGGCGCATCCCCACGGGCTCCTGGCTCCTCTACCACACCGGCTGGAGTCAGCGCCACGGGCGTGAGGCCTTCCTCAACGAGCGCGAGGACGGCGCGCACTCGCCTGGGGTTCACAAGGACTGTATCCAGTTCCTCATTCAGGAGCGCGGCATCCTCGGCCTGGGCGTGGAGACGGTCGGCACCGACGCGGGCCAGGCGGGAGGCTTCGATCCCCCCTTCCCCTCACACACCTTCCTGCATGGCGCGGGCAGGTTCGGCCTGACTAGCCTCATCAACCTGGACCAGCTCCCACCCACGGGCGCCATCGTGCTCGCCGCCCCTCTCAAGATCGTCAACGGCTCCGGCAGCCCCTTACGCGTCCTCGCCATCGCGCCCGGCAAGTAGCGCCCTGCACACCTGCTCAAGCTCGCTGCTCTCCTCCTGGGCGCGCCAGGCGATGTAGCCATCGGGGCGGACCAGGAGCGCTCCGCTGGGCGAGATGCCAGCCAGGGCGGGCCAGCGATTCTCGGGATCGAGGAGATCGCCATCCGCGCCTATACGGTAGGCCTGGATATCGAGGTGCAGGTCTTGCGCGACCTGCTGGGCAGCCTCGTGCCATTTGTGACCCTCGGGGCCGGCCAGGAGCACAAAGCCTGTGCCACAGAAGTCAAGCGTCGAGATGGCCTGGCCCTGGCGCTCTCCCCAGAGGTGAGGAACACGCGTGCCGGGGCGCCCATCCAGGTCCAGGTCGCTGCTGATGGGTGCCTGGTCGGGAATAATGGCCTGAGAAGGCTCGCCATAGCTGTAGTAGCCCAGGATACGGGTGAAGCGATTGGCGATATCACCGGGCCCCCCCTGCTTATTCATGGCCATCATGCCGGAGCCATCAGCCGCCGCAGCCGACTCCGCCGCCGCGAGGTAGTCGACCGGGTGGCGCTCAGCGTTATAGCTCACGAGCAGGCTGGGACCAGCCACCCTTTTGAGAACAAGTCCCAGCTTCCAGACCAGGTTGTTGACATCGGCGATGCCGCTATTGGCGCCTTGCCCACCCCAGGGAGGCATCTGGTGCGCGGCATCCCCGGCGAAGAAGACACGCCCATGCTGAAAATTGTCCACTACGCGCATGGCCGATTCCCAGGGCATGATGCTCTTGACCTCAATCTCGATATCTGGTAGCCCCAGGGCAATACGCACCAGCTCCTTGCAGCGCTCGGGCTTAAACTGTTCGGCACTCATGCCCTGGCCTGGATCATAGCCAATGTGGAAGACCCAGGTGTCCGACAGATTGATCGAGGTGAAGAGGCCATGCACCAGGGGATTATTGATGGTGCAGAGACTAAACTCGCGCTCATGCACCAGCTCGCGCAGGTCTGCCTTGAATAGAACGTTGATCAGGTGTCCCAGTGAGCCTTTCCCGCTTACAGAACAACCAAGCTTCTGACGAATTGGGCTGTTGGCCCCATCCGCAGCGATCATATAATCGGCCTGCACAGTGCTCTCCTGCCCGGTCGAGCGGTCGCGGATCGTGGCCGTGACCCCCTCCTCATTCTGCGTAAAGGAAGTTAGCTCAGTGAAGAAGCGCAGGTCGCCCCCGCGCTGGCGAGCACTTGCCAGCAGAACCGGCTCAAGCTCGTCCTGGGTTACGCGTGTGCCTGCGGTAGGGCTGACCTCGCCCAGTGAGCCAAGCATGCCACCAAAAGCAACTCGGGCCTTGGGCGCCTGAAAGCCGTCCAGGGCCTCGACCAGGGTTGAACCATTCAATATTCCCATGGCAGGAGCCAGTGAGGCGCCCGCCTCGCGTACTGCCTCCTCCAATCCCAGGGTTCGATACAGTTCCATCGTGCGGTTATTGACGCCACGTGCGCGAGGATGGATCGAGGTGCCGCTATGGCGCTCCACCAGGAGGAAGGGAATATCCTGCTGCAACAGGAACAGAGACGCGGAGAGTCCCACGATGCCACCGCCAACGATCAAGACTGGGACCCGGAGGGTTGTATTATTGTTATTCATGGTTTTGCTCGCTTTCTATGAGAGGCTTTGTGTTTGCGCTTCGTTGATGTTGCAAGTATAGGTCGTTAGGGGGCAAGGGGGCATCGCCCGGGTGGGTGAGCGGGAGGATGATTATGGCGGGAGGGCTTGCATGTTAGGGAATAACGAGTAGCCGCGTACGCCAGTAGCGGGCGAACCCGCTACTGGCGTACGCGGCTACTCGTTATTCCACATATTTAAACCAGCTTCAATTGCCGAGCAGCCTCACTGGCCTCGACACGGTTGCTGACGTTGAGCTTGCGGTAGATACTCTGGAGATGAGTCTTGACGGTGTTGATGGAGACGACAAGCTCGTTGGCAATCTCCGGGTTGGAGCGGCCAGCCACGAGCAGGCGCAGCACACGCGCCTCCTGTGAGCTTAACGCCTCGCTTAGCTCCAGGCTGGTTGCGGCAGAGTTGCCCCGGGTCAGAATTTGCAGGAGTTCGCGCGCGAAACGGAGTGGGGTCTCGTCCTGAAGCTCTGGCAGCAAGGAGCGCAGGAGCGGGACCAGCTCTTCACCTTCGTCCAGGAAGAGGCGGAGGTAGTTTTCGGGGGCGGCCTGGAGTACTACCTCCTGCACGAGTCTCCTGGCTTCACGCACCTGGCGCAATCCTGCATGCGCCCGCGCCATAAGCAGCTTCATCTTTAATGCTCTGTCGATACGCCCCGCGCCCTGGGCTTGCAGCGAGAGAGCAACCAGGCGCGATAGAACTTCCTCATACTGGCCCTGCACAAGCTCGTAGCGAGTAATAAGTAGCTCTTCTTTCTCTGCAAAGAGGGGTGGGAAAGGCTCTTCATTCTGTTCCCGATCCTTCAGCCAGCGCTCAACCGCTACCAGGTCGCCAACTACGAGATGCAAATGGGCCTGGACCGCCTGGACCTGGCGATAGAGTTGGGTATGCAGAGGCGTAAGGCCAGGCTGTATCCCGGCCTGAAGCTCGCTCAATAGCTGCAACGCGCCCCCGTTGTCGCCACGTGCCTGCCGGATATCTACTAGCAGGAGCGAGGCATAGACAATTGTCTCTTCAACGTGAAGCTGCATTGCCAGGACCAGGGCCTCCCGCGCCTGTTGCTCCGCCTCGTCGAGCCTGTTCCAGGCATAGGAGAGGCGCGCTAGCTCCAGCAAGGCATCAGAGATATCGTCGCGATCCTCATCTTCACGCGCCTGTGCCAGGAGGGGCCGCAGGTGCGCCCCCGCCTGGTGCAGCGCGATCTGCTCGCGGCAGATGCGGCTATAGATAATAATGCCTGGTCGCGTAAAGGAACGCCTTGGCGGCGGCACAGCTTGCGTAGGACGAGGCTGAAAGAAGTCTCGCGCAACATTGAGTTGCCCCGAGAGGTACAGGTGTGTGCCAATGACGCTCAAGCTGATGGGGCGCCACATAGGGGAATCTTCAGGAAGATAGGTGAGCGCCTCTTGCGCCAGTTCTATAGCCTCGTTAATCGCACCATACTGCCTGGCAAGTATCGCGCGATAGCTCAGAACCTCTCCCAGGCGCGGCATGTTCCCTTCGCGCTGCCAACCCTCCTGGGCCATGTCCAGGCTCTTCATAAGGAGCCTGCCCTTCTCCTCCGTCAACGGTATCTCATCCAGCACAAAGGTGTAGAGCAGAGCATTGGCATAACTAAAACAGAGCATGGGATGCTCGCGCAGCATATCTTCAGGAAGCCGAGCCAACCAGCGACAAAGGGTGTGGAACTCGTTGATAATAAAATGTTCCCCCGGTCGCTGGGGATGGATACTCTCGACCAGTTGCTCAATAAGATCAGCGGAGCGCGTGATGTCATGTGCGCGGAGCGCGGCCTCGACCGCCTCGATAGGCATCTGGTGCTGCTCAAACCAGAGACTGGCTTTCCGCGCCAGGCCCCGTAGCGCCTCCTCGCCCAGGCGGGTGCGTGCCTCGGCCTGCATCGCCTCGGCGAAAAGAGGATAATAGCGGTACCAGCGCTCGTCCTCCTCTCCCTCAAGTTCTTCCAGAAAGAGGCCCGCACGCGCCAGGGCATCCAGCAGTTCGGCGCTCTCCTCGCGCTCAGTCAGCGCCGCGCAGAGCGAGCCACTCACGCGGCTCAGAATGCTCGTGCGCAGGAGTAGAGACTGGAGCGGCACTGGCTGTGAAGCCAAAATTTCTTGCACAAAATAGTCTTGAAAAGAGCGCTGCTCGCCCGTAAGATGCAAAATATATTGCTCGACCTCCTGCGGCGTCCGCTTGCCACGCACGGCCAGCGAAAGCAGACGCAGCCCGGCGACCCACCCCTCCAGGTGCTTTTCCAGGTGGTGCAGGGCCTCAACCGAGCAGGCATATGGCAGGGCCTGGCGCAGAAAATCCGCCATCTCCTCCCGCGAGAAACGCAGATCGTTTGTGTAGAGGTCAGAGAGTTCACCCCTGGCGCGCCAGCGTGTAAGCGGCAAAGGTGGCGCGCTCCGTGACAGCAGCAGGACATGCACCATAGGAGGGAGATGCTCAATAAAAGAGGCCAACGTCGTATGGACGCGCGCCTCCGTGATCACATGATAGTCATCGAGCACCAGCAAACTCTCTTCAGCCAATTGAACCAGCTCATTCAACAGCGTGGTCACGATAGTCTCAAAAGAGGGAGTCGCGAAGGGCGATGGAGGCACAGCCGAGAGCAGCGCCAGGACCTCTGTTCCCAGGCCCGGCGCAAGGCGCTGGCAGGCCATAATCATATAGCGCCAGAAGCGCACCGGGTCGTTATCACCACCTTCTAGCGAGAGCCAGGCTACGGGCGTCTGCGCGTGACGCGCATTCAGCCATTGTCGCACCAGGATCGATTTGCCAAAGCCCGCCGGGGCACATACCAGCGTTACCTTCTCTCCCCAACCCGCATCGAGAAGCGCAAATAGACGCGAGCGCTCAACGGGAAAGGTGGGGAGGCGCGGAGGCTGCAACCTGCTATCCAGCAGCGAGGAGACCGTGGATACCGAACCCGAGGACACCTGGCTGACAGGTACATTAATCTGAGGGCTATTCTCCACACCTGCCCTGGGCATTGCTACCTGGGGAGAAAACTCCGCGACCTGCTCCAGCATGGCGGGCGTTAACTCCGCGTGGCGACCAATATAGCGCTTGCTTGTGCGCCCATTAAGCGAGCGATAAGCGTACCAATAGCTATCACCCCGCTGCATCTTCTCCCTGCGCACCGTGCAGTGCGGCCCCAGGCGACTGGTAAAGGCGAACGAAGCGAGTTCAGCCAATCCCTTTGACCAGGACTCCTCACCCGCCAGCGGCACCTGCTGCCCCCCAGCATCGCGCAACACATACGCCCCTTCCTCCGGCGACCAGAGCACATGGTAAGACGCGCGCCTGGGCATACAGGTTCCCTCCTCATAGTATTTAGTAGACCAACGCTGCTAACCCCCATCCGGGGGCAAGCGCACGCGTCTACATATGATGATACGGAAATTTTCGTACCATTATTCGTACCATTATATATAGGCGCGTGCTTCAGCAGCGCCGCCCCCTCGCAGAAGGGATTATATCACACATTAGAATGCGTAACGCACGCAGCAGTAGGGCGGGTATCTGCCAGTGGATACCTAGCTAAGTCCCCAAAACGCTATTTGTAGGCATCAACTTCTTGGGCGCCTCTCTAGCTCATGCTCATTTATAACCTATAACCCGTGTATTATAGGACAATCCGCCTGCCTGCACTGGATAGAGCATTTGCCACATCGAGACAATTTTACCCACAGTGTCAGCCTCGCTGTTCAAAAAGTTGTAAAATGAAGAGAATAGGAGGTAGCTATGCAGGTTGATTCTTTAGATCATCTCGTCCTCACCGTACAGGATATTGAGGCAACGTGTCAATTCTACTCGAACGTCCTGGGAATGCGCGTGATCACTTTTGCCGAAGGACGAAAGGCGCTTCAATTCGGGAGTCAGAAAATCAACCTTCACCCAAAGGGGAAAGAAATCGATCCGAAGGCTCAATTTCCAACGCCTGGTTCTGCCGACCTTTGTTTCCTGACATCGATACCATTAGAGCAAGTGATCGCGCACCTTGAAGCATGGAATGTTCCTCTCCTTCTAGGGCCAGTAGAGCGAACTGGTGCCACAAAGTCCCTCATATCTCTCTATTTTCGTGATCCTGATGGCAACCTGCTTGAAATTTCAAATGCTCGTTGATCGGTTTCTTTGATCAGCGAATACAGTCATCAAGATATTAAATGTGTATCATAAATGAGCTTTTCATGGTATAAAAGAGAAGAGACAGGACAAGAGGAGGAACATTAATACTATGGCTCAACCCATTAACGTTCCAGGAAAACAAGCGCGAACAGAGGGCCAACTTCCCATCAGCGCCAACGGGCAATCCTTCGATGTCCACGAATGGAGCGGAAGCGGCCCGGACTATTTGCACGTCCATTACTCCGACGACGAGGCCTGGCATATCCTGGAGGGAACCCTGACGTTCCGCTTCGCTGACAAAACCGTTGAGGCCTCTGCCGGGACAACCGTGTTTGTGCCAGCGGGCGTGGCTCATACCTATTATGAGGCTGCGGGTCCGACCCGGTATCTCATCATCATGACACCACGGTTACGCGAGCTGGTTGCCGCATTACATCAGGCTCCTCACCAGGAGCATCGAGCCATTCTACGCCAGTTTGCATCCGATATGGTGGATTATTAGAATTATTAAATCCCGATAATATAATAGGCGCGACACATACACCCTTCAGGTGTATGTGTCGCGCCTATTATATTATCGGGATTATAGAAACACGCCGGTCTTTTCGCGCTCTTCGGAGATGGTAAGGCCGAGCTGGGTAAAGCGGCGGATGACGGCGCTACAGCCGCGCTCAATCATGCTGGCGTTCTCGATGATGGTCTCGCCCTCGGCGACGGCTCCGGCGAGGACCAGGGCCATACCTGCCCGCAGGTCGAGGGCCTCAACGGTCGCGCCTACGAAGGCGGTGGGGCCCTTGACGACCGCCGCCTCGCCGTCCAGGCCGATCTGCGCGCCCATGCGGTTGAGCTCCTGGGCGGCGGCGAAGCGCTTGTTGAAGACGGTCTCGCGAATGTAGGAGGTGCCCGAGGCGCAGCAAGCAAGGGCCATCATCTGTGGTTGCAGGTCGGTGGCAAAGCCGGGATAGGGCCAGGTGGTAATGTTGATCGGGCGCAGGGTGGAGGGGCGGCGCACGCGAATAACGGGACCTTCCTGCTGTAACTCGACGCCCATCTGCTCTAGCTTGGCGCGGGCCACGCCGAAGTGGCGCAGTTGCGCACCAATTAGCTCGATATCGCCCTGAGTGGCCGCCGCCAGCATGGCGAAGGTGCCAGCGTCGATGCGGTCCGGCATGATGGTGTATTCTACGCCGGAGAGCTCGGAGACGCCTTCGATCTGGAGCACGCCCGTGCCAATGCCGGAGATGCGCGCGCCCATCAGGTTGAGGAATTTGGCAACGTCGGCGATCTCGGGTTCGAGCGCGGCATTCTCGATGATGGTGGTTCCCTGCGCCATACAGGCCGCGACCATCAGGTTCTCGGTTCCAGTATGGCTGGGAGTATCCAGGTAGAGATAGTTGCCCTGCAAGGGTCCCTCGCGGCTCACGTCGATATTCTCGCCTTGCTCGCTTACAGTGGCCCCCAGGCGTGCGAAGCCGCGATAGTGGAAGTCCAGGCTGCGCTTGCCCAGGCTACAACCACCCACGGTCTCAATCGCAACATTCCCCACGCGCTGGAGCACGGGCGCCAGGAAGAGCACGGAGGCACGGAAACTACTCGTCAGGCGCTCGGCGAGAGTGCTCGCATTCAAGTTGGAGGCATCGACTACCAGTACCTGGTCCTCCTCGTGGAGGGTCATTTTGACGCCCAGGGAGCGCGCCAGCTCAATGGCAGCGTAGACATCGCGAATCAGGGGTACATTGCGCAGGATGGTCTGGCCCTTGGAGACCAGGAGCGAGGCGGCAATAATGGGGAGCGCGGCGTTCTTCGCGCCCTGCACCACGACAGAACCCTCTAGCCTCTGTCCACCCTCGATGCGATAGCGTAGCGCCTGGCTGTTCAGCATGTCCTGCTGGGCCTCTTTGATGAAGTGCTGGGGATTAACCTCAAGCCAGTCGCAGAGCCGCAGAAAGGTCTCTACATCCAGCATCTTGCCGTTCTCGATGCGCGAGAGGGTCGCCGGGCTGACATTGCCAATCTCCTGCGCGATATCGCGTAGCCCCCGATCACCACGCCTCTCCTTCAAAAGGATCGCCAGTTGCTGTGTATCTAACATGCTTCCCATGATTGCTTTCTCCTACTCTTTTCGTTTCTTACATGAGACAATTGTATAATATATGAAACAAAGCTGTCAAGAAAGCAGTGATTTGCTGTGGATGTGTGGCATGATCGAATGCTCATACCACACATCCACAGCAAATCACAAAATAGGAATAGCTCTTGTATACATCATACTCATCTATGCAAAGTGATGGTGCATGAGGGAGCGCCGGGCGGGTAATAGTTCCAGTACTTCTTGCGGCCTTGCCAGCCATCCTTGCAGGGTAGGAGTAAGGGTCGCGGTCCAGGTATCGCTTTCGGAGAGCGCGGAGAGATAGCTCTCATATGCCGCTTCGTCGGCAAATGAGGCGAACCAGGCAAAGATGTGCTCACCTTCGCGTACCGGCAGCGCTGGGAAGGTATTCTCGCTTGTTTCAGTAACGAAATACCCTGAAATAGCTGCTCCAGCCGCACGCAACACGGACACTACCTCTTTTTCGAAGAACTCGACGAATTTCGCTTCAACCGGGGTGGTGAATGTGTAGAGAGTCGCGATAATAATTCCTCCCGCCGCCCCTGAGGCATCCTGGCCTGGACGGTTACCCAGGTCAAGACGGAATTCTCCTGCACGGCTGACTGGTTTGAACAACAAAACGTTATCTGAGTCGATCATTGTATCGTTGGCGGCATCTCGATGCTCTCGCCAGATCGGACCATAATAGAAGTTCTGGAGAGCCTGGCGACGTGCCTCCATATCGGTAAAGCCGCGCAGCCAGACGAATTGATCTGGCCTGTTGCGCCGGCGAAACTGACCCAGAACGTGCGCGCCAGCCTGCTCCTGTCCCTCGATAAAATGCTTCTCAAACAAGGCAATCAGATCATCGCGCCGGCCAGGCTTGAGCGTATATTGCCGTAGCTCGATGATGCTGCTATATGCCTCTCCGGCCTGCTTCGGTGCCAGGTCTAAGCCCGCCTGGATATTTACATCTGACATTCCTCTTAATCCCTTCTGCTTATGCTCTTTGACGAATAACTATGGGAAGGCAACCCATCGCACGAAACTGCTCCAAAATCGGGTAGGGACCCGATTTATCGCGTCCAGAGGCGATTAATCGCCTGTAGGCGCAGCCCAAAACGTTTCCTCTTGAGAATGTTGCGTTTCAAAACAAAAACCGGCTTGCGCCGCACTGCCATGAATGGCATTCGGACGCGGTAAACCGGGTCCCTACCGAGGTAGTCGCCTCGCTTTTCATGCATATAGAGAGCCTACGCCTCCCTGGTGAAATTCATGATCCAGTTTGTTTCCCAGTGTTCGCCTCCATCGAAGGAGAAGGCCTGCTGCCAGCGCGCGGTGGCCGCCGTAAATTCGTCCCAGATGTAGCGTACGTGGAGTGGCTGGCCATCGGGGGTCTCGATGACCTGGAAGAAGGTGCCGATCCCATTCTCAAAGGTGCCATACAATGGCCTGTAGTCAAGAGGATTACGATTATCGATCCAGATAATTGACCATTGTTGGGTTGTAGGTTCAAAGGCCTTGATGCTCAATCCTAGAGCACGTTCGCCCGAGGGAAGTGTGGCTTCCCAATGCTCAACAACCGCCCGCCCATCAAGCTGCTTCTCGAAGCGATCACGGCCCTGGAATTCCTCCCATACCGCCTCTTCTCCAAGAGCTTGATTCGCAAGAAAGTAGTTTCCCGCCTTGCGCCTGTTCGCCACTTTCCACGTGCCAATAAGCGCATCGAAATCGTGTCCAAAATTCTGCGTATGCTCGTGTGTCATGCATCTACTCGCTTTCTGTTCGGGCCCGCTACTTGCGTACACGGCTACTTGGGCTATGCCCTGGCGTACCACGGCTTACTAGCGGACGCGGCCTGTATCTGTAGGGTCCATGCTTGCATGGACTTGCAGCCCATGCGAGACATCTCCCTTCCCCGTTACATTTCACATCGCGAGATTCTTAGTCCATGCAAGCATGGACCCTACATATTGACGTTTCACATTTTGATGTTTCACATAGCGAGGTCTTCCTCTACTTTTTTGCAGTATAGAGCTTAAAGGTGGTAATATTGACCCTAATTAAAGTTGATTTTAGATAGGAGAGAAGAAAGTGGTCTATCGTCCAACGGCGCGGGTCTTGACGGTCCTGGAATTACTACAAGCGCATGGGCGCATGACCGGGAACGAGTTGGCGCACAGGCTGGAGGTCAATATCCGCACGGTTCGAGATTATATTGAGACGCTAAGCGATCTGGGTATTCCTGTGGAGGCTGAGCGGGGTCGCTATGGAGCCTACCGGCTCAGGCCCGGCTACAAGCTCCCTCCACTTATTTTCACCGAGGATGAGGCCCTGGCCCTGACACTGAGCCTGATGATGGCTCGCGAGAACGGCCTTGCGCAGACCTCGCCCGCGTTTGAAGGGACGCTGGCAAAGATCGAGCGTGTCCTGCCTGTGTCGACACGTGAGCGCATCCAGGCGGTTGGAGAGACCGTGGTCATCGAGAACAGTTCGGCACATGCCGCGCCTTCAATCGTGGCTGTGATGATGCTGAGTACCGCTGTCCAGAGTGAGCGCAGCGTTCGTCTGAGCTATCACACCCCAGGCTCAGAGGTGACTGAGCGTCTATTTGATCCTTATGGCGTGGTCGCGCATGAAGGCTTCTGGTATACCATTGGCTACTGCCACCTACGCCAGGCTCAGCGCCTCTTCCGCCTGGACCGTATCGTTAAGATTGAGATGACGAGTGAGCCGTTTCGGCGCCCAGAGAACTTTGAGACGCTCCCCGCCGTTCAGCGCGCCCTGGCCTCCGTCCCTCGCGTATGGCAGGTTGAGGTCTGGCTGGAGGCAACATTGGAGGAGGCACAACGCCAAAGCCGGCTTTCAAAGGGGCATTTTACAGAGGTCAACCAGGGGGTTCTTGTGCGCAGCGAGGTGGGAGATCTGCCCTGGATGGCGCGCTTGCTTGCTGGCATGGGCCTTCCCTTCGTCATTCATCACCCGTCTGAATTACGCGAGATGGTGCGCCAGTACGCACTCACGCTCATGGGCTATGCCGAACGCACCAGGGGGGGTCAGGCAGAGATGTAAAAACGGAGGCGTGTCTCTGGCAGAAGCGTGATGCCGAAATGGCGGGTTAGCACGGCCCGGTACTCCTCCTCCGTCTGGATCTCGCAAAGGGAACGTTCAGCGCTTGAGGAGATGACGAGTTTGCGGTCGCAGAGCGTGATGCGCCCGGTCTCTGTCGCCCGCGTGAAGAGGAGATTCTGCGTGAAGTAAGACTCTGGCGAGGTCTCTTGATAGCGGCACCTCTCAGCAAAATGATGCATCTCGTGTGGCTTAAGCTGGAAACGGTAGAGCGACTCCCAGGCGCTGTTCCTGGCTCGCTGCACGATCCAGTACGCGCCCTCGCGGTGCAGGCGATAGCTATGATCGTGAAAGGCCTGGACAACTTCAGCCTCAAACTTTAAGGGATGCCTGAAAGAACTGCTAAAGCCGACATCCGCCAGCCAATCGCCATCCGCGAGATGCACCAGTAAAGCCAGGTGATCGAACTCGGGACCAAAGTGTACATGATCCCGCGCGACGCCAGCGGAGATCAGCGAAACGCGAAAGCCCAACCTGCGTAGTAGGGCGGCAAAGAGGCCATTCAGCTCATAACAGATGCCCCCGCGCCGCATGAGTACAATCTTCTTAAAGATCGCTGCCTCGTCCAGGCACAGGGATTGACCGCAGTGGATATCTAGATTCTCAAATGGGATCGCGATGAGATGCGCCTCGTGTAACGCCTTCAACGTCTCCAACGTCGGCTGCCATCCGTCAGAGGCCGCCAGTTCTCTGGGGGTGAAACGACGCAGGTAATCCGTAACATCCATAGGCACACTCCTCGCATACTCTTCTATACCTCCAGTATAACCCGACCATAGAAGCGCCTGGGTGAGGGTATGTGATGGTGGCGCGGCTGTGCCGCGCCACCATCACATACCCTCACCCAGGCGAGCCACGCAGTGGCGAGAATACGCTGGCATGGATATTACAGGTATATGGATATGCTTATAGGCCAGTGGGCATGTTGGGGATGGCGGGCTGCCAGGGGGAGTTATCGGCACCTATGCCTTTGGCATCGCCGGGAGCCTTATCGTTCACGTTGGTGAAGAGATAGTATCCCTGGTAGAGTACAACACGGTTTCCATTAGCGTCGGTACCTACACTCAGCTTGCCTGGAAGCTTGGTAGTGCTAGTTGGCGTCCCCGTACCCTTGAAGAGGAGCGGCTTCCAGGTTTGCGCGCATGTACCATCACAGCTAAAACCACCTGCCCCTTGCATCAGGTGCGCATAGACGGTCATACCCTGCGTGGTGGTCAGCACAGTAAAGGTAGAGCCGACGGCCTGAGTGCTGGGGATATCTCTCACCGCGATAACGACATTAGGTGAAGAAGTACTAGATGTACTAGTAGGGGTCGCGGCAGGCGTGCTATCACTGGTCGCTGTCGTGGTAGTCGGAGTGGCGCTAGTTGCGGTCGCAGTCGGAGTGCTAGCACTGGTGGCGGTCACAGTCGGAGTGTTTCCGGCTGATGCTGACGCGGATGTAGAGCCACACGCCGTCAGCATTGCCGCCAGCAGAAGCAGTAAGAACATACTGAGGATAGACTTCTTTAGACGCATAATAGAGTTTTCTCCAGATTCATAAGTATTACTGTGTTATTCTAAATTACAATATACTCGGTATATCAAGGTGGCTCATTATTATGCTTGATTGCCTGCCACACCAGCATAATAGTGAACGCTTGTCAGGAAGTCTGTGAGCTATCTCACATTTTTGTTTATGCCTCGACCAGGGTTATCGAGACTTCGTAGGAAGCGCCGGGCGAGCCGCCTGTAGCTGGGGCGATGACCTGGTTGTGGAGATTGAGGATACGCTCCTGATAGGCGTCGAAGTGGACCGCGATGCTGCTGGAGCCGATTGGCTCGCTAAAATTGATGGTTGTGCCGATGCTGGCGAGAAAGCTGGCGCGCAGGGCGTCGCGATACTGTTGCCCCGTCAAGGATACATTCGCGCCATCGTAGCGCTTGAGCTCGTTGAGGCAGAGGATAGTCAGCTCCCATAGGCGCTTGCCTAGCCCAATATCAACATAGGCATTGGCGCCATCGGCGCGCACAGTAATCTTGCGATTACGCGGCTGGCGCATAATATAGCTCCCCGGCTTAACGAAGTAACCGGTATTATCAAGAATAATCTCGCAATCCAGGCCGATTTGTGGCATATGTCCTCCTATAGTGCAATTGCACGACGCTACTAAAGTACGCGTCTACATATAGAACGAGCATATGTAGACGCGTACTTTAGTAGCGTCGTGCACATACGGTTTATTGTCACACATAACTATATCCTCCACCAGTAGCGCTGGACCTGGCCCCATTGGGCGATGGCGGAGGAGGCGTAGTCACGCTGGCGCTTGATCACCTCCAGGCGTTGCTGGAATTGTGTCATCTTGTTCTGGGAGGCCCGCAGCCAGGCGCCGGGAATAGCTGTATCATCCAGGTGATCGCGGACGCTGCCATCCTGGAACGCGAAGTTATCGTTGGTCGGTGTCTGGTAGGCCTCCAGGGCATAGGCACAGGCGCCTAGCACGATGATGTCGCGGTGAATCTCGGGAATAGTGCTCCCCTGGCTATCCAATTGGTGGCGGGTGGCATAGAAGACGCGCATGGTCAGGGTGTTATCCTTTGGTAGCTCGCTATTATCGAGCTTGAGAGTAAAGGTAGGCGTGCTGGTACCTGTAGCGCCCTGGCCACTGCCGACCGCGCCCATGCTTCCCAGGTTGCCACCCGCCGCCAGGGCCGTCGAGCTATCATAGAGATTGCTATACTCGGCGAAGGCGCGCTCCATGGGCGGCCAGAGCATGATACCCGAGGTATTGACGAGAGGTGGTTGGGGCATGTTCGCCAGGCTGGCATCGCTGGCAGTGTCGAGGTAGCTTGTGGTGGTGTTATCGGCGAGCGTGGCGAGCAGGTAGAGTGTAGAACCGCCCACGAGCGTGCGGTAGATGTTGCGCCCGATGACGGTATTGGTGCCCACGGCGGGGAGGACCTGGGCGAGTGGTCCCAGGGGAATACTGGCCAGGTTGACAGCCTGGTAGCTGCTCGTAGTCGTAATCTGAACCAGGGGACCGGGCGTCGTCTCGCCCCCCTGAGTGAGCAGGCTAACTGCATACTTGTAGACACCCAGGCCCAGGTTGGTACCTGAAGTGAGGGAGAGGCCTGGTCCAGCCGTAGGAGATGCGAAGGCGCTACCATAGACCTGCAAGGGATAGAGGATACGCTCCAGCCAGAGCACGGGATAGGCAGGATTCCAGGAGGCCGGATAGGGATAGGTACGTTGAAAGGGCTGCGTCTGCATATCGACCATGGCGATATTGGGATAATACTGAGTATAGCGCTCCACAGCCTTATCAATGGCTCGGTCCAGGTCCGCATTGCTCCAGCGCTGACTCGCACCCGCCGGATCAAAGAGGTCCAGGCGGCAAGCATTCTCAACATCGCTTAATAGCATAGGGCTACCTCCTTATGGCGCTATTCATCATTTTACGTAGGCTAAGCAACACTGCCTGCATGTTTTCGGTAGGGACCCGGTTTACCGGGTCCCTACCGAAAACATGCAGGCAGTGTGAGCATTTACGCGCCTTCCAGGTTGATGACATGCTCAAACTTCGCGGTCTGGGCGATGAACTCGGCCTGCATGGCGTTGATGCGAAACTTGCCGCTCTGGCCGGTACCTTTGGGCGCGGCGTAGTCTGTCAGCGTCAGGGGATCGTGTAACTGTAGCGCTGGGTTGAGCGGCACATTGATGTGGTGCGATGCGGTGGCGCGTTGCTCCTGGTAGAGCAGGGATGACGCGCGTAGGGCACACTGCGCAGGCGTGGTCAGCTTCAAATCAACGACATGCTTGATACGCTCGAACCCGATCAGCTTCTCGGCCGTCATATCGTAGGCCTCGCCTGTACTCACCTTGGCCGTCGTGGTATTTGTGGTCGCGGCTCCGGTTACTATGACGTGGTTCGCTGGCTCGTCGTCGGTGCCCAAACTCAACACCTCAACCTCTGGCTGGTATGTCCACACTGAGGCATCGCCCACATTGAACTCGCGGAATTGGACCTTCTCGTCCTGGTCTATGAAGTAGCGCAGGTTATAGGTCTGACACACCTCGTTCAGCGTGGCACGTAGCGTGCGGTTGGCCTGCAAGATGAAGATGGGAACCGTCTGAGTAAAAGTCGAGCTACCCGGCACCACAACCGTAAACAGCCCGGCCCTCGCACAGATCTCCGTAATGAGATAGGCCACCGTCTGAGCTGCATACTGGATCTGAAAATGATTGATCGTATCGAGCAAGTAGGAGGTATCGACTCCCACAATCTTGATGCGGTGTGTGCTCGGCCCACGCTCGAACGTCACCTTCTTCATCCTGAAAGTCGCGGTCTTCACCGTCTCGGGCGTCGTGTGAGCCACGCCGGTCTTATACCCCTCGCTCAATACCAGGCTAGAGCCGATATTGATGGGGGCAAACGTCGTCAAGCTGCCGACTTTGGTGTTGAACACGCCGCCTGTATTGTCCAGTTCTAGCTCAATCGTGGCAGGCTTGCTCTCATGCTCGGTGCGCTTGTAGGAGAGGATCGCCGCCGAGATGTCGAGGTAGCGCGCTGTGTTGGCCTGGCTATAATCGCTACGCGTATAGGTTCGATTCTGTGCCACCATATAGACGGTGGTATCCGTAGGGCGATACAGAGGCACGATGCCCAGATTGGCCGCCAGGTTGGCATCCTGGAAGATGTAGCCATTGCTCCAATGCACAAAGTCTATGCTCTGGCGCACACGGGGATAGAAGAAGCTGGCGCCCGTGATCGTGCCTGGATCATAGTCAACATAGGTCACGGTATACGTCCCATTTGGCTCCCTGAGCAGAAAGGGCGATTGATGGATGAGGCCGTTAGCGCTCGCGGCAACGAGGTAGTTTTGTCCGCTCCAGGTTGTACCTGTGCTATTCACATTGAAGCTGTAGATCTCGGCGCCCGTCGAATAGACCAGGCGATAGAGCGATGCTGAGGAATCCCAATATACAGCCACTCCGGCCAGGCCTGAGACGATGCCACCAGGCCAAACCGCAAGAGCTGACCAGGACGTACCGTTAAATGTCGTCATGCCCATTGACTTGCCGCCAACGACATCGTACTGCAAAAAGATGTCGTTATTGCCCCCACTGCCCAGGCCCCTCATCAGCGCGCCAGTTGACGCAGGTGTATAGACCACACTGGGGCTGGCGCTCCACGTCACGCCGTTATCTGTCGAACTCCATGTCCATAGTGCATTCGGGCTAGCGCTTTGCTGGGCAAAGGCGCGCAGCGTGCCACCATTGTTGGAGACGCAGCAGGCACCATTAAGCGCGATGGTCGCGCTTGCCCCGCCAAAGGTTGTCCAGGTTGTCCACTGGCTTGATGTCGCTGGATTGGTGATGCGCTGATACTGGAAGGTCGCCGGAGAGCTGCCCGCTACCACCCACACACGAATAATCGAGCCATCACTGGCAATGCAGGCGCTAAAAAAGCTTTGCGACTGCGCCGTGTTGGCGGCTACGAGCTGGTTGTAGCGCGCGATATGATCCTCGCATGTCGCTGAGATAACAGGGACGCGCGTGGTATCGCCTACTGCTGTGGTAAGTGTGGTGGTGAGCGTGCGTACCATCCTCTTCCATCCTCCTCTTCAACCCCATACAGATTCTACCTATGTTCAAACTATTCTTTTTGTACCACTCAAAAACGGAAATTACAGGTATTTGCTTCCACTATGCCTCCTGGCGGTACTGGCAATAGTACACAGGGTAATCGAGGGCCTTCTCGAAACCCAGTTTTCTGGCAGTGGCGACCGAGGCCGTGTTTCCGGCCCAACAATGCCAGCCAATCTCGGTCGCGCCCTCTACAAAAGCTTGCTCAATGACGGCCTGGGCCAGGGCGGTCGCGATCCCCTGGCGCTGATAGTCCTCCTGCGTCTCAATGCCCAGTTCGCAGCGCTCCTGGTCACGATACTCGGCCAGGCACCAGCCAGCGAGCGTATGTTCATGCTGTGCGCAGAGGCCAAAGTTATATGTAAGAAAGTGTTCAAGTGAGGGGCTTTCTGAACAGATCTCTTCAAGGACATGCGCTCTATTTGTTGGCTCCAGTTCTTGCAGAAGCTTCTCATGGAGGCGGCGCAGCACAAAGCCCTCGGGAAGGGGAGAACTTATAGTAGTATGTGGCAACTTCAAGCGGTGGAACTCTCGCTCGCCCATAAAGGTCTCCTGCCCCTGGAAAACAGTATCGAGAAGAGCCTGCCAGTTCTCGTCTCCAGTAGGATAGTACAACAAAGCCCCATAGCCATCTGCACCTGGGGATAATTCGTGATATTTTTGCGCTAAAATAGCTTGTATGGTCTGTTGCAGGTCTGGATGCCCTGCTCGGCCCGCGAGATAGATACGATGCGGATTAGTAGGCAGAAGTAGCGCGGTTTGGGGCGCCTCGGGGTCATCAACATACACCTGTCCCGGCGTCTTCCCTGCCAGGACAGTCACAATGGCGAGGTGATACGCCATATCGGCAAAGAGTGGCTTCACACGCTCAAAAGCAGGTGGAGTAAGAATTACAAACATGCTCATCTCCTATGGTGTTTCGCCAAGGTCATTCAGGGTATATAAACATGCGTCCCTCTTCGCGCAAAACGTCAATGAAATTCCGGGCCGCGTTTGAGAGGTGCAGCCTCTCGCGACTCAGACACACCAGGGCACTCTCGCGCGCGAAGGCGGGAAGGTCCTGCACGGGAAGCACTACGAGGCGCCCGGCAGCCAGGTCATCCGTGACGAGGGGGCGCGCCAGGAGCGCTACGCCAATGCCACGCACAACCAGGTCATGGGCAGTATGAATAGGCAGCGAGGTCAAAGCCTGCTCCGCGCCTATCAGATGTGTATGCCAGCTTCGCGTCTCCGTCTCCCAATCGACCTGCCAGTAAGGGTTCCCCTCACGTACTACGTCCAGCGACGTGAGGCTCTCTCGTTGCGCCAGCGGATGGGCGGGATGGGCAACGACAACTAAAGGCTCGCGAAAGTGCAGGAGAGGCGTCAGGCTGATCGGACTAAAGAGGGGCCAGTTCAACAAGCCAAGCTTGACCAGGTCATCATATAGCATCTCCAGAATTTGATCGCTGTGGTTCGTGTGAATATTGAGGTCGACCTGCGGATAGCTGGCGTTAAAGCGGGCTATGGCGGAGGAGACAAAACCCGTGGTCATGGCGGGCAAGGTCGCCAGCGAGACTCTTCCCCTGGCACCTTGCTTTGTCTGGCGCACAATCTCGGTTCCTGTCGCCAGAGCACTCAGGGCCTGCCTTGCATAGGGGAGAAAGCTTGTTCCCAGTTCCGTCAGTTCCAGGCGGGTACCACCACGCACAAAGAGTACGCCTCCCACAGCCTCCTCCAATGCCCGAATACGCAGGCTAATCGTCGGCTGCGAGATATCGAGCGCCCGCGCGGCCTTGCTAAAGCTTCCGTGGCGTGTCACCATGTCAAACGCCTGCAACTGATTAATCTCCATTGCCCTCTTCCCATAAAAAAATTCAATAATGATTATATCAGCTATTATATTGCCTCATAGGCCACTATCGATTACTCTTATGCATATACGATGCATCCAGCGATGCAACCCTGGCCAGGGACAACAGCAACAGCAATGGAAAGAGAACGGACACGATGGATTTTTTAAAGGTTTTACGTACGCCGCACCTGGCTATTCTCTGGGGTGGGCAGATGCTTTCGGCGATTGGCGACCAGTGCTTTAGCGTGGCGCTTATCTGGATTACGACCCGCCTCCTGGGCAGCACAGCCGGAGTCGTGAGCGCGCTGGGATCGTTGACGGTCCTCCTGTTTAGTCTGCCCAGTGGGACCCTGGCGGACCGCTGGCCACGCCGCGAGACTATGGTCTATACCGACCTGCTCCGAGCGCTGTTGGCAGGCACGCTGGCGCTCCTGGCGGTCAGCGGCACGCCCCAAATCTGGCAGCTCATCCTGCTGAGTATCGGCCTTGAGGCGCTGGGCACACTCTTTGATCCCGCGCTTATCGCCAGCCTGCCCCTCCTGACGAGTGATGGCAAACAGCTTTACGCCACCAATACCCTGATGGATGGCACGCAGAGGATGGCGCGCGTCCTGGGTCCGGGTCTCACTGGCCTGCTACTTCTGCTCATCCCGCTGGCCCATTTCTTTACCCTGGACGCCATCAGTTTTACCCTCTCAGCCTTCAGTATCCTCCTGCTTGCCAGGCACTTCCCTACCAGGAAAACGAAAACGAACGAGCAGAAGCCAGAAGCCAGGGGACATATCTTTAGCAATATGCGTAGCGGGCTAGTCCAGTTACGCGCCCATCGCCCGCTGGCCTGGGCGCTTGGTAGCCTTGGCCTGAGCAATATTTCCTGGGCGGCTATCTTTCTCATAGGGGTGCCTCTGCTGGTTGCCCGCATGCCGAGCGCCAACGCTGGCACCTATGGCCTGGTCGTGGGAGCATACGGCGTCGGCAATGTGCTGAGCCTCTTCCTCACAAACCACCTCTCGCGCACACGCGACCTGCGCTGGATGTACATTGGGCAGATCATTCTAGGACTGGGCTTCCTGCTTATCGGCGTGGCGACGACTCCCATCCTGGCCATGCTAGGCGCCGCCATCGCGGCCTTCGGCAGCCCAATGGGTGACCTGATTCTGGTGAGCATCATCCAGACAGACTTTCCCTCCACAGACGTAGGAAAGATGTACAGCCTGCGCCGGCTCATCGCCGGAACTGGCCTGATGCTTGGTTCCGCGCTTGCCACGCCCCTCTTCGCCAGCCACCAGTATCTAGCCAGCGGAATCGCGCTCTGCTCCTGCTCCATCCTGCTCATCGCCATCATCAGCCTGGCCTACGAATGGCTCACCAAAACACCAAACAATCACCCCTCACTTCCATAGGCACCCGCTTTAGCGCGTGCAAGGCGATTTATCGCATTAATACGGAATATCGGGCTTCTTCCCATCATATATGGTAGAAGAATCAGGAGGAAGCCCGTCTTCCATAGATGCCACGCCCCCATGCAGGAGGGGACCGAGATCATCACCCGGCTGGCACGCCGCCCATGCAGGAGGGGACTGCGTTTCCCTGGGGGCATCGATGCGACTCCTCTGACAGATTGATCTCTCGGCTACCAACGTTGGGCAAGTCTTTAGCCAAGCAGAAATCGCGAGCATTTATGTTCGCGATTTCTGCTTTCCAGCCTAGTGCGCCGATTGATACCTTACCTTGAAGAATAGGAAACGAAGTAAGATAAACAATATGAGTAAAATTGTACCAGCCACAACAATAAATCGGTCTCGTTTTTCATTATCAACATACTTATTGCTTAAATCATAGAGTATCAGCCCAAGAAACCCACCAGCAGTATTCGTGATCACGTCTGTTATATCTGTTGCTCCGATCGCGAATACAAATTGAATTATCTCGGCGGCAAGGCTAAAGATGCATATAAAAGCGAGCCTTCGCCAAATGTTAGCCCGTTTGAGATTGACACTTAAAAGCAAACCAAAAGGAATAAAAACGACAAAATTATCGATCATCTCTCCCAGCGAAGAATCTGCAAATGGAATCAAGTTAAGACTTCTAGTTTGATAATCTAATACCGAGGATAAATTAAATGAAAATTTGAACAAAACTAACCATAGCAGGATTAGTAGGTATAAGGCTAATAATGTTTTAGATAATGACTTCACTTGTGGTACCTCTGAATCTTTTAATATTTTAGTAATTATAGCGTAGTTTCGTCGGACCAAATAGGCTGAAAAGAACAAAAGGTCGCCAGAAATAAGAGCTACTTTCTCCTTTTCATCTTTCAAAGTTCCGACATATGTTTCATCGTGCTATCTATGTACTTGCTTTGTGAAAGTACACAGCGGCTGGCGTCTGGTAGTCCAGAGCCTGATGCGGGCGCTGATGGGTATAAAATGCAAAATGGCGTGCGAGGCCTTGGCGTGGCTCGGCTACTCCTTGACGGACCAGAGTGTCTGCGGACTCTGTTCCTTGCAGGATCCTCCAGCGGATCGATCTCTCTGCTACGCAAGGGACCTCTTAACATCCCCCATATCATATACTGCTTGCAGGATCCTCCAGCGGATCGATCTCTCTGCTACTAATCGGTTGCATGAAGATGCTGAATATCATCTCCCCTTGCAGGATCCTCCAGCGGATCGATCTCTCTGCTACTATAGGTCTTCTGTAGACGTTTTATCTCTGCTTCCTCTTGCAGGATCCTCCAGCGGATCGATCTCTCTGCTACGCCAAAGAGGTCAGGAATGTCGTGCGTGCCCAGTCGACTTGCAGGATCCTCCAGCGGATCGATCTCTCTGCTACCGAACGTGTGAAAATGGGGGTGGGTAGTGTGTTTAGACGTTTTGGGCGTTTGGGGCCGTTTCCTGGCGATCTCAGGGCTTTGATTTTGTTCGATGTACCGCACCTAATATACCATATCTAGTGTGATTTCGAAAAGCGTTTTTTGTGCCAAAAGTGAGGGTGTTTTCGGACGCCTTCTGCATTTTTCGCCTTTCAATCTCGCCGTGCCGGGGAGTTTTGGGGCTATCAGGGTCTATCTGGCCCGCTTTTATTTGGGTACGGAGAAGATTTTCGAAGGAGGCCCAAGAATGGGCATAATTTCAAGGGGGTGAGGAAACTTGAAGGCCTGTAGGAAAAGGGAGATGCTCTAGGGCATCTCCCTTTAAAAATGTAGCCGCCCAGCAGGAGGGGCCTGAGTAGGTGCACCCTTTAGAAGCACTCTCAGGCCCCTCCTGCATGGACGGTGGCCTTGCCTGATCTTACTAGTAGCTGGTTCTATTGATCAAGTATGGAAAAGAGGTTGTTGAGAGCCTCAGAGAGGTTGGGGTGGGAGAAGACGCCGTCGCGCAGGGCCGTATAGGGCAGTTTGCCCATCATGGCGATTTGCAGCATGGCCATGACCTCGCCGCCCTCAAGGCCCAACACGGCCGCGCCCAGGATTTGCTTCGTCTGGGGGTCGACGATGGCCTTCATAAAGCCACGCGATTCGTCAGTCTCCAATGCGCGGGCGACGTAGCTCATGGGCATCTTCGCCACGCGAATATCAAGCCCCTGCTTGCGTGCCTCCTCCTCGCTCAGACCGACACGCCCCAGTTGTGGGTCAATAAAGACGGTGTAGGGCAGCAGGCGATCCTTGATGCTGGCGTTACCATTCTCGATCAGGTTGGTGCGCAGGATGCGGAAGTCGTCATAGGAGATGTGGGTAAAGGCCGGACCGCCATTGACATCGCCAATGGCGTAGATGCCCGAGACATTGGTCTCCAGTTTGTCATTGACCTGGATCAGGCCATGCTTGTTAGCCTTGACGTCCGTGGCCGCGAGATTGAGCTTATCTGTGTTGGGAACGCGGCCAGGGGCCAGCAGGAGGTGCGAGCCTACCAGGGTGCGCTCGCCCTCGGGCGTCTCGACTGTGAGATGAATCTTGCCGCTGGCGTCCTTCGCGACACGCTTGAGCTTCGTCTGTAAGAGGACCTCGACGCCGTCCTCGCGCAAGATCTTTGCCACCTCATCGGCGACATCCTTATCTTCTCGCGAGAGAAGCCGCGCGCCGCGCTGTATCAGCGTGACCTGGCTGCCAAAGCGGCGGAACATCTGCCCAAACTCCAGGCCAATATAGCCACCACCAATGACCAGCAAATGCTCAGGCACAGTATCCAGCTCCATGATGCTGGTCGAGTTGAGCGTGGGAATGGTCTCTATGCCCTCCAGGGGCGGAGTCGCTGGCCGCAGGCCGGTATTGATGATAATGGTCTCGGCCTCGATCTCGCGCACACCGCCATCGTTGAGGCTGACGCGCAGGCGCTTCGGCCCGGTGAACTCGCCCTCGCCCATGAGCAGATCCACGCCGGAGGAGACTAGGCGCTTCTCGCTGCCTGAGCGAAAGCTATCTACGATATCGCGCTTGCGCTTCCGCACGACCTCCATATCGATGCTTATGGGACCCGTTGAGACGCCATAGTCGGCGCCTCGACGTGCCAGGTAGGCCACACGGGCGCTGGCAACCATCGTCTTCGTCGGCGTACAGCCTTCATTGACGCATGTTCCGCCCACATGCTCGCGCTCGACCATAGCGACCTTCTTCCCGCTCTGCTCCAGGGCCGAGGCCAGCGGACCGCCTCCCTGGCCCGCGCCAATCACAATCGCGTCATAGGTTTGTATCTCAGCCATCGCTTTCGCTCCTCATTTTCAACAAGAAATAGTTGCTTCTATCTCTATCTTACAAAGCCTCCCGATGCAGTACATCTGGCATATTGTAGAGTCCATGCTTGCATGGACTCTTGCTCACCAGCCAAGTTTGTTCTCGGCGAGAGAAGTCCATGCAAGCATGGACCCTACAGGTTGTGAATCACATCACTATACTGGTACACGAATTGGCTAGCGGATATGGTCCAGGTTGCGCAGAAACGCTTCGGCTTCCTGCCGCCAGATCTGAGGTTGACTCAGGTGAAGATCATGGTCCGCGCCCGCGATCTGGACATAGCGTGCATGAGGGAGTTGTTGAGCCATGGCGCGTAGCTTCTCTTGCGGAAGGAAGCTCTTTTCACCACCCACAAGCAGAGTCGGGCATTGGATGCGCAGCCACTCATCCGTATAATCGTGTACCCCCTGGTCGGCCACTGAACTGATCATATCCTCGAAGTGGAACTGGGGCCAGAAGCCATCACTGCGCTCCTCAAGGATCTCCAGCAAGGTCTGAGCATAGAGAGTGTCACCTCCAAAGTATGCCCTGGCATCGGCAAGGGAGGGGAAGGGGAGGGGCCACCTATGCAGCCACTTACGGATTACCTCTTGCACATCAGGATTATCGGGATTGGGGCTGACCGTGGCTTCAACTACAATCAAGCCACGCACAAGATCTGGTCGACGCGAGGCCACGAGATAGGCATTCTGCCCGCCCATAGATTGCCCGATGAGCAATACTGGCTGAATCTGGAGCTGTTCAATAACGTTTATCACATCATCGACATAGGCATCACGTGAGTAGTCGCTTAAGCCCTTGTCGCTCATGCCATGCCCGCGCTGATCCAGAGCGTAGACGTGATAGTGCTCTCGTAGCCAGCTCGCGCTCTCCCGCCATTCCAGCCCCCGTCCCGCGAGACCATGCAGAAGCAGTACCGGCGGACCATCCCCGCCAAAATCCACACAACAGAGGCGTACTCCTCCAACCATCAGGTAGCGCCGCATTTTTGTATTCATCTATGCCTCTTCCCTTGACCCTATGCCTCTTCCTTGACGCGTTTGAGCCATTTGGTGGCAGTGCTGCGAGCGCACCTCAGCTCATCAACGATATCCGTCACTTTCAGATCAGGATTCTCCTGGTACATGTCCGCGATAAGCTTGCCGTAATCTGGCGTAAATGGTTGAGCGCCACGAAACTTGAAATCAATTGCGCTCAAAGCCTCTGTTGTGCGCCCTGGCTCATCTTCAAAGAGGTTCTGCTCGTTTAGGGAGGGGTGCGACTCGCTTGCGGCCTCGTCTTCGGCCTTGCCAGCGGGCAGGGCAGGCAACTCCGCAGAGGGGAGGGCAACAGTGGCGACGGTCCGCTCAATTGTCTCGCGCACCAGTTCAACGGTGACCTGGGAGAAGCGATTGAGCATCTCGTTGTTCATGGCCTGCATGGCCGCCAGGTTCTGCGCGTTCATCTCCTGCATGGCCTGAACCACCTGTGTGAGCTCGCCAGTCTGCACGTTTTGCGCTGGCTGGACGCTCTCTACCTGTGTCTCCACCTCGCTGATCTGCGCCTGCTGCTTCTCAAGCTGCTGCTGCCGATTTCCCACCGCGATCTGCATCCGCCAGCGCTCCATCGTGCGATCAATAGCCATCAGGATCAGCAGGCAGGTCGCCAGGGCCGCGCGTTCATAGACAAAACTGGTTGAGTTGATGCCCAGCATTTGCATGGCTTGCGCTATGGTTCCCGGCACATCGCGATGTTGTGTAAAGACAGCCCCAATGACAATTGAGACATAAGCGAGGAAGGCCAGGAAAACAATATTAAAGGTCACAAGCACCCATTTGCCCACCGGGTGCCCAACCATACGCGCCAGGTCGGGAACGCGCCCGATCACCAACAGGATCTGGAAGTCAACGCCCAGGCCCATGATGAGAAGCCAGATATAGAAGAGGAAAGGTACATGGCCCAGGACCTCACCATTTGAGAGCACATCCATAAAGCCCAGGACCGAAGCGATTGCCAGCAGATACCCGAGCACCAGGTTGATAATTTTGTCGGCACGATGCGTCCATTCAATGGCCTGCTCATAGAAGCTTCCAGGCTCCGTCCGTGTCACATCAAACGCGTTGAGGGATGCCGCCTGGTCTTTCCTGGCTGTCTTAGCTAGCTGCCTGGCAAGTCTGGCCGCCTCGCGTTCCTCTCTACGCCTCGCCCAACCGCTCTTACCCATGCTAGAAGATGCCTGCGGTTCCTGCTGCGAATTCTGCTCTATAGCTTGCTGCATACGCAATGAATCCTTTCAATATATAACTCCGCTGGAAACGTGCCCCCCCTCGGTAGGGACCAGCGTTAGCGCGTCCGAAGGCGATTGATCGCCTGTGGGCGCAGCCCAAAACGTCCCATTGCACTATGGCGGTCGCTGGAATGTCTGTTGCCCGCTACAAGGCTTTGGCTTGCGCCGCACTGCCATGAATGGCATTTGGACGCGCTAAAGCGGGTCCCTACCACAGCGCACACACAGCTTCGGCAGAGTCACGTTCTCATAGCTTTTAATAGATAAATATACAAAATATACAAAGTCCACCTGGCCTATCGCTTAAAAATTTTGGTTAATGATCAGGCCAGCAAGTCATTACACTACAGTTTCCTATTATACACAGCATGGCAACAAACACCGCTCTTCCATTGAGATATGAGGTGAGGATGTGGTTTGCGGATCGCAAACCACATCCTCACCTCATATCATCTTCTTTACTTCTGCTCGGGCAGGCGTTCTTTCTCGGCGTGCTTGTAGACGACTACGAGTGCGCCGATGCCGAGGATGCTGATAATGAGGGTCGCGACCGAGATGGGGAAACCTGGGGGAACCACGAAGTAGAGCGAATGGGGCAGGCCATCCCAGGCTCCATGCAGCACCACGACGAAGGCAAAGACCAGGATGACGGGAATTGTGATACGAAAACGATGGGGCGCGCTCTCGTGGAAGAGGACGGCGCTCAGGATGGCGGTCCATGTGCCATGCCCAAAGGGAGCGATCAGGCCACGCAGGATCGTCTCTACGATAGACGCGCTAAAATGGCCCTTACTGTAGATAAAGGCATTGAAGGCATAGCCCGTGCTCTCCAGGGCCGCGAAGCCCATGCCCACAGCCGCGCCGAGCAGCAAGCCGTCAATGGGTGAGTCGTGGCGCATCTTACGCGCGAGGAAGATCACAGCCAGGATTTTACATCCCTCTTCAATGAGGCCAATCAATAAGCCACTACGAAATGAGAGCTCCTGGTCAGGGCTGGTCTGTGGTGGAAGCAATAGCGCCTCAAGTATCGACGCGCCCAGCACCCCAAGCACGCCACCCAGGCAGAAGCTTTTGGCAATTTGCTCTGGCGAAAGCGATGTGATGTGCTGATGATCGTACAGGAAAGCGACAAAGACGACCGGAATGAGAAAGTTACCGATCACGATCACGGTGGGATAAAGGTTTGAGTTACTCGTCAAGGCCATAACTACCACGGTTAAAACGAATAGTAGAAAACCGAGAAAAAAGACCTGAAGCCAGCTACGCGATGGGCGACGAGGCGCCTGCCAGGTGCCTGACATAGATCACATCCTTTCATAGCCATGCCTCTTTTACAGGCACATCTTTTAGCGTGTTGCTCCCAGGAGCCTGCACTTTTGCCATCCAGACCTTTCCTGTTTGCGGAAGACCAATCACGACTGAGCCATCGGAGCAGCCATAATCGATGCGCTGATTATTTACCAGGCCAGTGGCACCGGTGAGGAAGGAGCAGAATGAGCCATTGGCAAGCACAAGCAGCCAGGCCTGAGTGCCTTGTCCCTTATAGGCTTCCGCCCGAGGCGGAGGCTGATTCAGGTTTACCCGAATGCCTTTCTGCCCCGTAGCGGGATTGGGATTGCAAATGACCAGGCTTCCAGACTTGGACGCGACTGGTTCAAAGCATGGATCATAGATGATATTGCCGGTAGCACACCGCCAGGCATCACTGCGCGAGGCAGCCAGCGATCCAATCCAACAATAACCCGAGGCGGTGGCCTGTACTGTTGAGGAGGGATAAAAGTAGGTCACGAGTGTCGGCTCAACACGCGCTACCGCCCTGGCAAGAGGCGTATACCCACCGAAGGAGAGTGCCCCCAGCAAAAGGGCCAGGCAGAGCACAACCAGGGCCTTTCCTGAAGAAAGCCAGCGCTTACCTTGTATCATCAATCCTCCACTTCTTTCAAACAGGTGTGTTCACCACATCCAGGGGAGGTGCAGGAGGGTCTCCCTCCTGCCGGGGCGTGGGGTGTCCCCACACATTCCCCCAACTTACCATTCTCTAACCAAGCAAACATCTATCTCTAATAAAGCATAAACACATGGAAAAATAAGTACTAAGGTAACGCTAAAGGAATAAAAATTGAAGTTCATAGTATAATATATAGGAGAAAACTTACCCATCGGCGGAGAGAGGGCGTCATTGTTGTCTAGAGGTGGAATAAATTTAACCCCACAGGTGTTTTCTACTATGCAAATGCTAAAAGCACCTATCCTTCCACCTGCTTATGCTACAGACATTTAGAAATTGTGTCGAAATTGTATCGCGCCCGACCTGTCTTCCTGGTACGGGGGTGCACTTACGAACGATATGTACTTAAGGACTCCGCTATTCCTGCCGATATTTAGATGAAGACCGACCAACCTATAATCAATAGCTAAACCGTAATACATTGAGCGAAAAGCACGCGCACACATTGCCTTATTTTATTGTGCGTTTATCAATATGGAGACCCGCCTATGGCAATGTTACTTCAAGATCATGAGAAGAATATGACACGTTTACTCCCTCTTCAGGAGTCTCCTTTTACGACGAAACCAGGTGAGGAGGAGCACGATTTCGACCTGGACGAGGCCGAACTCCTTCACGAGGAGGACGCTTTGGATGAGGACGAAGAACAGGAAGAGGCTGAAGACACAACAGAGGAGCCTCTGCAAGAGGAAGAGCCTGTTCCTACATATACAGCGAAGTCCAGTCATCCCGCCGCCCTTATAGAGGCCGCGGGCGAACCTGGAGATACCCTTGAGACTTACCTGCGCGAGATGGGTCGCGTTCCCCTGCTGACCGGCGAACAAGAGGTGCAGCTGGCACAGCAGATCGAGCGCGGCAAGCTGGAGCAGGAGCGCGCACGCCTACTCAAGGTCCCACCAGAGCACGCGATCATGGACGCGGCCCAGAATGCGCGCGACCGCCTGACTGAAGCCAACTTGCGCCTGGTCGTAAGCATTGCGCGCAAGTACATGGGACGTGGCATGGCCCTGGCAGACCTCATTCAAGAGGGGAACGCGGGCCTGATGCTCGCCGTCGAGAAGTTCGACTACACCCGGGGCTATAAGTTCAGCACTTACGCCACCTGGTGGATTCGCCAGGCCATCAATCGCGCCATCGCGAACCAGGCCCGCACCATCCGCCTGCCGGTCCACTTTCACGAGGCCGTCAACCGCCTGCACCGCACCAGCTCTCAGCTCTTTCAGGAACTGGGACGCGAGCCAAGTGCCGAGGAGATCGCGGAGCGCATGCATATCAGCATAGATACCGTCTACGATATCCTGGAGGCAGGCAAGCAGCCCATCAGCCTGGAGTCGCCTGTTGGTGACGATGGAGATAGCTCCCTGGGCGACTTCGTCGAGGACCAGGTCACAGCCTCGCCAGCCGACATCACTACGCGCAACATCCTCAGGGAGCAGATCGCGCATGTGCTCGACGAGCTGAACGAGCGCGAGCGCCACATCATCCAGTACCACTTTGGCTTTCTGGATGGCAAAGAGCACACCCTGGCCGAGATCGGCGAGAACCTGCATCTCTCCCGCGAACGCGTACGCCAGATCGAAGCCAAAGCGCTCCGCAAGCTACGCCAATCCTACAGCAGCCGTCAGCTCAAGGACTTCTTGAACTAAAGAGACAAGCACGAGCAAGGGCGGCCAGGTACCATTATGCGTATCTGGCCGCCCTTGCTCGCTCTATTCTCCGCTACTTTACCAGGCGTCGCAGCAATGATGGCAGCCATTGGCGTAGGTAGTCCCGGCGTTCAGGGGTTAGCGGCTTCGCGCCATAGCGCTCGCGGGTATAGTCCTGGGTTAAGGCCGCAAGAATCTCCTGATCCGCTGGCGTTTGCTGCTCCTCCGCTTCAGGCAAGACCTGAGTGAGAGTCAACAGGCGGGCCTGATATTCAGCGGGCGTCTCGTCAGCACGGCGTGGCAGCCCTTGCGTCGCCATGGCTGTGAGGAGTTCACGGTAGCGCGCACGCGCGGATGAGGGATCTAGCGCCTCAAGCTTGGTCCGCTGATTGCGCTCCTTCCGCCGCTCTTTTTGAATTTTCTCCTTATCGAGATTTTCGCGCACCTCGTTTCCTTCCCCTGCATTTGTCTCGTGCACCCTCCTTTTGAGTATGACCAGCATAAGTATGACAACCAGGAGAATGCCACAGACAAATCCGATCAGGGTAAGAGGCAAGGCAAGAGTAGTTGGCGGAGGGGTATGCAATACCGGGATGGAAGATGGTGGCTGAAGTTGGCGTTTGGATAGGTCTGGTAGAGATGGCCCCTGTGAAGCCTTCCCAAAATTGAGCAGGCTAAAGAGATAAGCCAGTAGGCTCAGAAGCGAGATAAACAGGCCCAGAATTACATTGACCACGCTGGCTAACACCTCGGGCGGAAGGGCTTCAAAGGCAATACCGCCAATAATCACGGCCACCCAGGTGAGCGCCAGACCCGTAATCCACCTTCCTGTCTTAAAACTGCCTGGACCCTTGCTCTGCCGTGCTTGCTCTTGCTTAAGGATGCTGAGACGTTTAAATGAGAGAGCCAGCAGGCCTGAGAGGAAGAAAATGGGGAGATCGGTCATCAAAGTGCGGTTCAGGTCCGGAGAGCCCATGGACTGTTCGGCGAGCGCAAAAACCATTACACCGAGCAGGAGCAGGAAGCCAAACTTTAAGCCACACACAAGCTGATTCGTCTCCTCGTCGGGCCGCGTACGGGAATAACTGCGGTACCAGACCACGGCGGTCAGGAACAGCATGATCGTCCAACCGCCCGAGTCTTCGGCAAAAGCGGGATTCGTCCACAGCAAAAACGCAAAGACGACCAGTACGCTCAGTATATGCATGAGCTGAATACGTATTCTTGATGCATTGGCTGCTGCAGCTTTTGTACGTCGCCACAGCATCCACCAGTGCAGACCAAGCAATACGAGTGCCACACTGGCAACGTTAAGCTCAAGTTGAGCGTTGGAAGCAAAGAAAATCTTCTCGACCAGGACCTGGAACGCCAGGGCGATGGGCAGCGCCTCCATGATGGCTGAAGCAACAGGGATTGCAAGAACCTCAATCCAATTGGAGGTGAACTGCGCTCCTACCGACGAGCGTTCCCTGCGCATCGTTGATCGCGTGGGTAACTTCATGCCATTTCTCCTTTCCCCCAGGATAGTAGCAGGAAAAATCCTCAATTCCTGGAAGCTCTCGTCGTTCCTCTGGTTCCCCGACCAACACGAGATGGACCGCGCACTCATGCCTCTGCTGTTCCTGAAGCAGTTCAAGCGTGTCTTCACTGAGCGTTTGGGTAGCGCTGATCAGCAGGATAGTGGTACCCCGCGCAAACATTTCATACCCATTTTCAAGCACATACTCCATAGGCATGTGCTGATCAGGGATCAAACATGCAAGCATAGTCAAGAGATCCTCAGCTTGCTCATAGTTCAGGCCAAAGGGAACGCTCACCCCTGGCACAGAGTAGTCTACCGCGTTGGACATACCTGCCGTCCCTGCATCTCCTTCCTGGTCAGTATTGACTACAGAGCTGAGTGCATGGCTGGGCGTTGCCAGCGCACAGTTGGCGAGCAGGCCTACCTTATACCCCTCTTCAAGTCCCCACATCGCCAATGAGGCGGCCATTGAGATACAAAACTCCTGAAGAGCGCTATCGGGTCCCTGGAGTTGAGGCGAATAGGCGCGGGTATCCAGCAAGAGTAAGAGCTGGCGCCGGGTAGTCGACTCGTAGATTCTGCTGCATAGCTCACCTATGCGCGCGGTCGCTTTCCAATCGATGCGGCGCAAATCGTCGCCCGGCTGATAGGCGCGAATACCGGCAAACCAGAGCGGATCTTCAAGCAGTTGACGTGGCCCGATATAGTCGCCCATCAGGAACTTTGAAGGGAGGCCCAGGCTCTCCAGCGGGGCGATCAGCGGATAGACCACTACTTCTTCGCTGGCAGGCAGAAGAAGCTCGCGTTCCAGCCAACCCAGGGGATCACTGCAGCGCAGCTTGAGCGGCCCAAAAATATGGCAACCGCGCACATAAGCGCTCATCGTAAAACGCTGCGTCACACGTTGGTAGGACCATAGCAGCCATGAACTGGTGAACGTTTCGCGCGGGGCTACCTGGAGCCTTGTCTCTGCCTGCTTCAAGACCACAAGTGGGGGAGAAATAGTATTATCCATCTGCACCCAGGGGAGGGGCAACCACTTGCGATTCTCGATGCTCATCGTCAGCGTGACTTGTTCCCCCAGGAAAAGCTTCTTCCGGTCTACACGCTGGCGGACAAGCAGGTGCCTCAGCGCGTAGCGAAAGTAGAGATCCGGGACAATCGCGATCACGAGCGTGAAAACGCCCGCTTGCAGTGGAAGCGGCTGACGGCTGAGCCCGCTCACAACAAAAAGAATGCAGGCCACAAGATACCAGGAGCGGCGCTGTTTAAGGATCTCCCGATAGAAATTAGCTTCGTAAGCGTCCTGTATGTTCATTGCCTGGCTACCTCGGGGCAAGCACCGAAGGAATTTCCTCGGTGGGAACAGGTGTTGTCTGGATGATCTCAGCAATAATTTCCGCGTTGCGCCTGCCACGCATACGGTTACGATGCGTGGTCATGAGACGGTGGCCCAGGACAAAGGGAGCCAGGTACTTAACATCGTCCGGCACGACAAAATCGCGCCCCTGGATCGCGGCATAGGCTTCGCAGGCACGATAGAGCGCCAGCGTGCCGCGTGGACTCACGCCCAACTGGATGTCCTTGTGCGAGCGCGTACTACGGACCAGCGCCAGGAGATAGCGCTCAACGACGGGTTGCCACTGCACCTGGCGAATGGCCTGTTGCAAAGCAAGAAACTCCTCCCCGCTCACCACGGCCTGTAACGTGTCCAGTGGCTCCTCCTGCTTAAAGCGATGGAGAATGGCCTGTTCTTCCTCCTCACTGGGATAGCCCATCTGAACCCACAGGAAGAAGCGGTCAAGCTGCGCTTCTGGCAGCGGAAAGGTTCCCTCAAGCTCGACCGGATTCTGCGTCGCAATGACCAAAAATGGCTGGGGGAGACGTCTGCTCTCGCGCTCAACTGTGACCTGGCGTTCGGCCATCGCCTCAAGGAGAGCCGCCTGGGTGCGTGGGGTCGTACGGTTAATTTCGTCTACCAGGAGGATTTGTGAGAAGAGTGGTCCCGCACGAAAAGTAAACTCGTTCTGCTTCTGGTCAAAATAGCTGACACCAATAATGTCAGTTGGGAGCAAATCAGGTGTTCCCTGGATACGCTGGAAAGCCGCATTGAGCGAACGCGCCAGCGATTTTGCCAGGACCGTTTTCCCCATGCCGGGTACATCTTCAAGGAGCACATGTCCATTGCTGAGCAGCGCGACAAGCAAAAGATCAACGATCTCTGATTTACCAACAATAACACGCGCAATGTTCTCGCGGATCAACGCAGCATACTGCCGGGTAGAACTCAAGGAAGGGGTCAGCGAATCATTCGCCATCGATGGGTACCTCCAAAAATACTCGCTTCTGGGTCCATAACCAATAATAACTATCTGCTATAATTTTTATAGCTGTTTACAATCTCACCTGTCAAGGTAGAAACTGCGCAGCTCCCACGGCGCGATACCGCAGAAGCCAGCGTTGCTCCAGCCGAGCTCTATCTCACGCTCCCCTGCTCGCTCACTTAGATATGTGTAGAGCTGGTGGGCCGCGCTCGTCTCAGACCAGCTGGACTCCACATGGGCAAAGGGGCTATGCGCGGTACGCCTGCCTCCAGAGCCGTCTCCATCTACGACGGTATCTACGATGACGCGCCGCGCTTCGCTGGTGAGCAGGCGCTCACCAAACTGTTCTACACTGGAATAGGGGAGGCAGGGGCTGACGGTGATCTGGGTAGGCACACCATGCTGACTCGCCTCCCACACAAGCTCCCAACGCTTCTCCAGCGCGGGACCTCCTCTTAGCTGCTTTAAATACGCCTGGTCGTCTGTCTCGATGGTGACGGAGAGCCAGGCATAGGGGATACGCGTTAGCAGGGGCAGGTCACGCTCCGCCAGGGGCGAACGCGTCTGAATTACCAGCAGGTCCAGGTCGGGGAAGTCCGCGAAGACCTCCAGGCATTGGCGCGTTACCTCATATGTCCGCTCAAGTGGCTGGTAGGGATCGGTGGTGCTGCTCATAAAGATGCGCAGGCGCCTGCGCGCATCGGGCGACATACGCTTGAGTTCTCGCTCCAGCAAGGTGGCGGCGTTCGTCTTTACCTGTACCGCGTCGCCCCATGCCGCTCCGTTGCTACCAAAAGACCAGTTGGGCAGGAATTGGGCATAGCAGTACATGCCACAGGTGGTTCGGCCGAAGCCACACCCCACATAGGCCGAGAGGGCATGCGTGAAGGGGTATGGTCCGCCCGCCAGGAAGCCCTTGCGCTGCGGCGTCAGGATGCTCTTCGCCTCCTTCAAGGTTGTTTCCATCGCGTCCTCACATGTTAAAAGAAACACATTCTTTATAGCATACCATAGTCATTCTGATAAAAAATGTGGTATGAAAACGCCTCTGGCGTTTTCATACCACATTTTTTATCAGAATTATGTCTTCACACCATCGATGTCAATCGGTAGGTGGCGGGGGCCACGCAGGACGGCATTCTGGCGATAGGGAGGCGGATCAAGCACGAGGCGGGGATTGATGACGCGTCCGAACAGGATATTGAGCGCGATCTGGACCTCGAGGCGCGCCAGGGGTGCACCAAAGCAGTAGTGGATGCCACTGCCAAAGCCCAGGTGCTGGTTATCTTCGCGGTCAGGAACGAAGCGCTCGGGGTCAGGGAAGCGCTCGGGATCGCGGCTGCCAGCGGCCAGCATGAGATAGACGGGCGAGCCTTTAGGAATCGTTACCCCATCGACTGTTATGTCAGCAATAGCAGTACGCTGCGAGTTAAACTGCACGGGTGGCTCATAGCGCAGCAGCTCTTCCACTAGCGACACAGCCAGCTCAGGCTCTTTGCGCAGGCGCTCAAGCACATCGGGGTAGCGCAAGAGGGTCAGCACACCGTTAGTCAACAAGTTGACGGTGGTCTCATGACCAGCGATCAGTAGCAGAACCGAGGTTGTTACGAGATCCATGGGTGTGAGCTGACCCTCAGGTCCGTCATCGTTGATAAGCCGGGAGAGCATGTCCTCGCCTGGCTGCTTGCGCCGGGCATCTATCAGCTCGCTCATGTACTGGCCGATCTCTTTTAAAGCCTCCTGGACATTCATAGGCCCATCATGCCCGCTCGCCTTGGGCTGCGGATCAAGCGAGGCCACGATAGCTTCCGCCCAAACATGGAAGCGGGCCTCGTCCTCCTGGGGTACGCCAAGCAGCTTGCAGATTACCGTCACGGGGAAGGGATAGGCGAAGTCATCGACGATATCGATGCGCGTTTTGCCCTCAAAGCCATCAATCAGGCCATTTACGATCTGCACTAGCTCACCTTTCATGTTATCGATCATATCTGGCGTATGCGGCGGACCAAACTGGCGCGATACCATACGGCGCAGGCGATCATGATCGGGTGGGTCCAAGCGCAGGAAGGGAACGGGATAGGGATTGGCCAGCGCCGTCTTGGCCTTGGGATCTTCCGGTGAACGCTTGCGCACATCCGAACTCAGGCGTGGATCATGCAGCAGCGCGGTGATCAAACGATAGCTACTGACGAGATAGCTCCCATCCGGTTCGCGTAGGACAGGCGTCTTACGCAATTCAGCATAGAGTGGATAGGGATTAGCACGATTGGCATAGTCATTTATCTGCTGAAACAAGCTTGCTTCTGTTATCATCTTTTCTCTGTCTTTCTATTTACCTAATCACATGACTTCTCGCGCCTGCGGCGCTCGCCTGGGGTATGAGGGTGTGATATGTGCTGGCAGCCTGTGGCTGCCAGCACATATCACACCCTCATACCCCAGAATTCTATACAAGCACATGCGGAAAGCGGGCAGGTACCGGCTGGAGCGTGGTAGGTATGTCGAAGGAGGGCGACTCTGGCGGGAAGGGCGCGGCGGCCGCGATCTGCTTCTCATAAAATGGGAGCCATCTTCCATGATCAAAGCTGACCGCCGCCACCGCCCGGCCCTGGTAACCGTAGACAGCCACGAACTGGCGCTTCTCTACTGACCCCTGCATGATTACTACTTCGTCGGCGAATGATGGCAGACCCACGCACTTGATATTGACGCCGAATTGCAGGGACCAGAAGGCGGGAATGGTCAGGTAGGGACGACACTCGGCCTGGGAGCTGAGCATATTATGCGCGGCAACCTCAGCCTGGGCTACGGCATTCCCCCAGTGCTCCAGCGCGACAAGCTGATAGCCATACCAGGGATGAGGGAAACGCGCGACATCGCCCGCCACAAAGATATCGTCAGTAACGATACCATTGATGTTGAAAGCCCGGCAACCGGCATCACAGGTTACGCCCATCTTCCCCACAGCCAGCCCTGAATCTTGCAGCCACTCGGTATTGCGGACCGCGCCCAGGGCGACTATCGCCACATCTACATCCAGCGAACTACCATCGGAGAAATGCGCCTCGCGCAGGCGTCCACTCGCGTCTCCCTCCAGTGAGGAAACCATCGTATTGCAGCGCAGGTCTACTCCGCGCTGACGTTGCAGTTGGGCCGCTACAGAACCAATCTCACCGCCCAGCGCGCCGAACAACGGCGACTCTCCCCGCTCTGCGACCGTGACAGATAAACCCAGGTCCATGCAGACCGAGGCGATCTCGGAGCCGGTGAAGCCCGCACCGATGATCAGCACACGGCGCGGCTTCTGGCCCAGGAGCTGGCGTAAGTACTGAGCGTCATCACGTGTGCGCAGGACTGCCACGCCCTTCAACGCTGCCTCGTTGGCCTTGAACCAGGGGCGAGCACGCGTCCCCGTCGCGATCAGCAGGCGATCAAACGCAACTGTTTCACCATTGGCAAGCTGTACCTGCTTATTTGCTATATCCAGCCCGGTCGCGGCCACACCCAACCGCCACTCCACATCATCAAGGGGCTGCAAACGCGGGAGGGTCGTGTGGTCTGCCGGTATCCAGCCACTCAAGACCTGTTTGGAAAGCGGCGGACGGTCATATGGCTCATACGGCTCATCGCCAATCATCGTCAGCTTGCCAATGAAGCCCTCTTTACGCAAGGTCTCGGCGGCTCGCAGACCCGCTAGAGAGGCGCCCACAATCACAATATGGCCATTCTTCTTAAAACTCTCTTCAACCTGCGTCATACTACGCTCCCTCCCTAACGAGCGCCTGCTCTTTCTGCTTGTCCTCATGATGACCTTTTGACCGCTCTACTCTCTCTATTAAAATGGCCTGGACGGGACAAGCAGCGGCAGCCAGCAGAATCTTCTCACGCAGGGCCTCGTCGGGATTGGCATCATACATAAGTGCCTCTTCACCAATAAGCTTGAAGGCCTCTGGCGCGAGGAAGCAGCATTGGGCATATCCCTGGCAACGATTAAGATCAACAACGATTCGCATCTATATTTCCTCCTTTATATCGGGATGGAGCATGTGATAGATCATAAGGGCGGCGGCCTGCACCTCGACCGCCATCTCCTGCTCGCTCTTCTCGTCGAGCATATCCGTTAGGCGCGAAACAATCGCCAGCAGCATCCAGGCGCAGGTCGAGCAGCGAATATCCTCGCGAATGTAGCCCGCCTGGCGCAACTGCTCCAGGTCCCACGTCAAACGCTCGTGCCGGCGCTGCTGATAGGCGCGCTCATGCTGCGCGAACTCAGGATCCAACAGTAAAAGTTCCTGGCGCGCACGCAGCAAACCACTTCTCTGGTAGAGAATTTTCCAGATATAAGCCTCGGTCTCGGGCAGGGTTAGCAAGCGCTGGGGAAGCACAAAAAGGCCGTCATCATCTGCCTCCATCTCCTGACGAAACAGGTCCAGGATCAACTGTTGCTTTGAGGCGAAGTAACTATAAAACACGCCCACGCTTACACCACTCCGCTCCACAATTGCGTCTATAGTCGTCTCGGTATAGCCACGCTCACCAAACAATTCAAGCGCGGCCTGAAGTATTGCGTTATATTTGGCCCGGCTTCTCGCCTGCCGTGGAACTCTCTGACCCATACATAGTGCCTACATCTTTTCGACTACCAAAACAGAAACGTATATATGCGTTCTTGTTTTTCATTGTAGCAAACCCTGATATAGAAAGCAAGCGGCTTGCTATATTATGTAGGGAGCATGAACATGTGGCCTGGGCAATGCCCAGGCCACATGTTCATGCTCCCTACATAATAATTTATTACGCCAGTGGAATACTCTGGGCGAAGTGGAAGAAGTTGCCGGGATCATAGGTGGCCTTGACGCGTTTGAGACGCGCCAGGTTGGAGCCATAGTAGGCCTGCTGCCAGTTGGGCAGGTCGGGATCGATATAGTTCTGGTACGAGGTGCCAGTGGCATAGGAACGCATGGCCTGCCAGGTGGAGCTAAGCCAGGAGCGGTTGGCCGCGACCAGGCTGTCCGAGTCGCCTGGCTCCCAAGTCGCGGTATATTGAGCCGAGAAGAGAGCATTGCGATGCGAGAAGGCCGTGGCATCGCCGGCGACGCGGTTGATCGCTCCGCCATGCGCATCAATGCCAATGCCTCCGCCCGTGAAGTTCCCGTTGGCCTGGCGAGTATTAATCGCGTTGACCAGGGCATTAATGCCCGCTCGCGGAAGCGCGTTGGTGAAGTAGTCGGCCTTGGAGAGATCGATCTCGCGCTGTACCTGGCCCTGAGGCCCCATGCTGGGCAGGCGACACTGCTCCACGCTCTTGCCATAGCAACCAGCCTCGTAGAGCATGGCATCGCGCACGCCAGATTGCCATACATAGCGGCTCGTCGGCCCGATCCCCAGGCGATCAATCAGTTGCTGGAGCTGCGCGTTGGCCGCGCCCTGGTCTCCCACATACACGCCATTTACGCGCACCAGCGGGCCATCTTTAGTCGCTAGCAGCAGACAGTTAGACCAGAGTTCGTCGGGAGCCTGGGGTGCCCAGTTCTGCCAGGCGTTCACGACATCTCCGGCATTGTCCCACGACCAACCCAGCGTAAAGAGCGTCACAGAGGAGAGCTGGTGTACTTTGAAGGTAAAGGAGGTCACAACACCAAAGTTGCCGCCGCCACCGCCACGCAAGGCCCAGAAGAGGTCTGGCTCCTGGCTCTCATTGCAGATAACGACCCGCCCATTGGCCAGCACTACCTGCGCCCCCAGGAGGTTATCAGAGGTCAAACCATACTTCCGACCCAGAACACCAATACCCCCGCCCATAGTTAAACCCGCGATGCCCACTGAGGGGCAGGAGCCGGCGGGAATGATCACCCCCTGATCGGTAAGCGCGGAATAGACATCGATCAGACGTGCGCCTCCGCCAATAGTCGCGGTCCCCGCGCCCGTATCCACATTGACATCGCCCAGCTTCGTCATATCCACAACCAAACCAGTGGTTGTGGAGTAGCCCGCATAGGAATGCCCGCCCGAGCGAGGCGTGAAGGGCAGGTTAAAGCGTCTGGCAAAGTTCAGGCAGGCCTTCACGTCCTCGGGCGAGGCACAATACGCGATGCCGGCTGGCTTGATATTATCAAAGCGCGGATTAAACAACTGGTGCGCGACATCATATTTGCCGTCTCCAGGCCGCACCAGCTCTCCCTTGAGGCGCTTCCCCAGGTTCACCCAATCGGCATCAGTCAGCCTCGGAGGCTTCGTCGGGCTCGCCGTCGCCTTAGGCGTTGCCGTAGCGGCGCTCACAATACCCGAGCCTTCACTCTGGCAGGCCGCCAGCAACGCGGATAAACCGCCCGCACCTAGCGCGAGAAATTTGCGCCGATCCATTTCATCTATATGCTCAAAAATTGTCAATGCGCTATATCCTCATCTATATCAAAGTATTTATATATCAACGCCACTATGTAGCAAATTTTGCTTACACTTTTACCAACGACATCGAGAGTCGATTCATCGCGCTAATTATTCCGGGCAGTGTATGGTGGCACGACGCTGCTAAAGCACGCGTCTACATATCATGTGCTTATATGTAGACGCGTGCTTTAGCAGCGTCGGTCAGAGTACTTCTGCTTTATTATGTGACGGGCAGCCTTAAGAGCAGCCTCTCACGCATCTATATAGCGTTCTATTCTCACTCTAAACCAGCAGTGGTATCCATCTATATAATCGTCAATATCACCCTCAAGAACATAGACGTATTCGCCATACTCGAAGATCACCTGATTCCAACTTTGCTGCAAATCCCAAAAGTCTAACGGATGAAGAAATTGTCTTGAGAGTAATCAATATCTGCACCATCGCGGCATCTTCCAGCTTCTCGCGCAGATTACGAGCCGCGCTACGTACGCGCCTACGCTGCCCAGGCAGAGTGCGAGCGCCCAGCGTAGGCGCGTACGTAAGTAGCGCTTTTACTAGAAATTAAACTTGTCGATGTTGTCCTTGTCGAAGACGGTTGGCGGGCCAAGCAGGACTACGTTGTTCGCGCCAATAGTCTTCTTCCCAAGCTTGCCAGCGTCAAAGCTCTCGCCTTGCTGGCCCTTGATCTTACCCTGTACCAGGGCACTTGCTGCGTAGTAAGCCAGGTAGCCAAGCTGACCGGGATCCCACAGGGCGAAGGAGGGACAGGTGCCATCCTTAACATATTTACGCATCTGGTTAGGCGTCCCCAGACCTGTGATCAGGACCTTTCCACCCTTATTTACGGATTCGACGGCACGCGCAGCGGCGGCGATACCAACAGTCGTCGGTGAGATAATACCCTTGAGATTGGGATAGGCTTGCAGCAGGCCCAGGGTCTCGTTGAAGCTCTTCTGGTCATCATCGTTTCCGTACGCTACCTTTACAAGCTTCATATTCTTATAATCCGGCTTGCTCAGCTCGTCCTTCATAAACTGAATCCAGGTATTCTGATTGGTCGCGGTACTGGCTGCTGAGAGAATCGCGATATCGCCGGTGTAGTTGAGCTGCTTGGCCAACGTCTGCACCTCGATGCGCCCGATATCCTCAGAGTTCGCCTGATTAATAAAGACCTGGCGCGCATCGGGCGCAACGTCCGAGTCATAGCTAACGACCTTGATGCCCTGCTGAATGGCCCGCTTGAGCGAGGGAGCCAGGGCGTTTGGATCGTTCGCGGAGACAACAATAGCGCTCACATGCTGCTGTGTCAACGTGTTAATGTACGTCACCTGCTCCGAAGCACTGGCATTCGATGGGCCGACCTGCTTGAACGTTCCTTTCAGTTCACCCGCCGCGTCTTTGCCACCATTGGCAGCGGTGTCGAAATAGGGATTGTTGATGGCTTTCGGTAAGAACGCGACGTTTAGTGAAGTCCCGTTCCCGCCAGTAGCGCCCGCGTTGCCATCCGACGAACCGCCACAGGCCGCTAGAAGCAACAAAATACCAACCATGAATCCGAGGCCAAGTGTGCGAAACAGCTTCATTGACTGTCCTCCTTCGTGACACACGTTAAGCGTAAAAAAGTTAGTGGCTCGGTGCTACTGGCGCACGTGCGCCAGTAGCACCTTTGAGACGCCTGCGGGTTATGGTAGCCTGGATGCGTTGTGCCAAATTTGGCCCAAGCACTGAGAAGATCAATAACACGCCGATCACAGTGTTCTGGATATCGCCACTGATATTGGCGAGTCCCAGGGCGTTGTGTAGCATCGCTATAATGATGAGCGAGAGGATTACGCCCACCAGACTCCCGCGACCACCGAAGATATTCACACCGCCCAGGAGCACAATTGTCACTACATCCAACTCAAAGCCGACCGCGTTATCGGCCCGCGCGCTCGCGAAACGCGCGGTGAAGAGGATGCCAGCCAGCGCCGCGATGGCTCCTGAGATGACAAAGAGCGTCAGTTTCAGGCGGTCCACGCGAATGCCTGAGAAGCGTGCTGCCTCCTTATTATTGCCAACCGCATAAATGCGGCGCCCAAAGCTGCTCCAATGCAGGATGACCACAAAGACCAACGCGAGCACGATAAAGACCAGCACCGTCCAGGGAATCAAGGTACCTGGAACCACGCCAAAGCCGAAGTTGGTAAAGGCCACGGGAAAATCACTTACGGCCTGATCGCCAAGCACTACATAGGCCAGGCCGCGATACAGCCCCAGTGTACCCAGAGTCACCACCAGCGAGGGCAGACCCAGGCGTGTCACCGCCGCTCCATTGAGCAGGCCCGCGCACGCCCCCAGCACCAGCACCAGCAGCATGCCCAGGCCAATGGGCAATCCTGCGCGTACGCAGACACCCAGGACCACGCTTGCCAGGCCCAGAATCGAGGCCACAGAGAGATCAATCTCGCCCGCTACGATGATGAGCGTCATAGCCAGGGCCATGATGGCCTTCTCCATCACGTCGCTGGCCATCAGCGAAAAGTTAGAGAAGCTCAGGAAGTATGGTGAAAGCGAGCTACCAAGGATCATTACCAGCACTAACAGGACTAGCAACAGGGCCTCCCATGAGCCAACATTTTTCCGTAGCCAGTTCATCTCTGCCTCCGTGCAAGCAATCTGCGCCGTATCCAACGCGTGATAAAGGCGTCCAGGGTAACCGCCGCCAGGATCGCGGCCCCGTCGATAGCCTGGAGCCAGAACTGAGAGAGCTTGAGCAGCGTCAGGGAGTTATCGATGGTTCCCAGAATAATGGCGCCCAGAATGACGCCCAGGATCGTGCCCGAGCCACCAAAGATATTCACGCCTCCTACCACGACCGCCGCGACCACCTGTAACTCCAGCCCCGAAGCGGCACGCGCATCGACCGTGGCAAAACGCGCTCCCCAGAGCACGCCCGCCAGGCCACACAGCAAACCCGAGAGCACAAAAGTGCCGAAGATCAGCCAGTTACTGCGAATGCCGATCAGCGAGGCAGCCTCGGGATTGCTCCCAATGGCGTAAAGCTGGCGACCAGAGCGGCTGTAGCGTAGGAGGAAGGTGAAGATCAGAGCCACGACCACGGCAAAGATGATTAGCGCTGGCACACCCAGAATCTTTGTCGTTGCCAGGGCGAGATAGCTATCCGGCACCTGGTAGGCTGTGACCTCGTTGCCACCTGCCATCATGAAGTCAAGGCCGCGAAAGACGTAGAGCGTGCCCAGGGTAGCGACAATAGCTGGTACACGCCCCCAGCCCACTATCAGGCCGTTCACTGCTCCCAGCGCCAGGCCAACGATACAGCCCAATAAGACTATGAGTACGATATTGGTGCTCGGACTATTCTTGAGTATGTTCGCGGCGATATAAGCCGTCAGACCAACAATGGAGCCAACCGAAAGGTCTACGTTACGCGTGAGCACGACCATGGTTTCGCCAACAGCTACAATAGCCAGGATCGCGATTGAAAGCAGGATCTGCTCCAGGTTGTCCAACCCTAGAAAGCGCGGCACCTGGACACTTACTACAATCACGATCAGCAGCAGAACCGCCAGCAGGCCAAGCTCGCGCATCCGGCTCACCAGGTTCACAAAACGGCTACTACTGGCCCGCACTGGCGCGCGCGGCTTCTCCAGTTTGGTACTTGTTGTGCTCATACAGCCACCTGCCCCGTTGCAGCAAACATAACCTTCTCCTGATTCGCCTCGGCACGTGTGAAGACCTGGCTGACATGCCCCTCGTGCATAACCAGCACGCGATCAGACATCGCCAAAACCTCTGGCAGCTCACTAGAGATCAAAATAATCGCCAATCCGCGTCCCGCAAGTTCCGAAATGATGCGATGCACCTCGGCCTTAGCGCCGATATCAATGCCACGCGTCGGCTCATCAAGAATCAGAATCTCTGGCTCGGTCGCCAGCCACTTGCCAAGGACCACCTTCTGCTGATTGCCGCCCGAGAGAGCTTTGGCCAGTTGATTGAGGCCCGCGGCACGCACATGCAGTTGCTCGGCATAGCTCTTCGCCAGCTCCATCTCTCGGCGTTGATCAACCAGGCCCAGCCTGGAGAGCCGATCGAGTAGCGGCAACGCCACATTCCTGGCGATGCTGAAATCCAGTACCAACCCATGCTGATGCCGATCCTCGGGTACATAGGCAATCCCATGACGCATGGCCGCCTTGGAGGAGGAGATCTTAATCACGCGACCTCGGAGCAGGATCGTGCCGCTATCAGCTCGGTCAATGCCAAAGAGGACGCGTGCGACCTCGGTACGGCCCGCACCCACCAGACCCGCAAAGCCCAGAATCTCGCCACGCCTGAGGGTAAAGCTTACATCGCGGAAGACACCGGCACGCGTGAGATTACGTACTTCGAGTACGACCTCGCCAATCACAGCCTCGCTTTTGGGAAAGAGCGCCCCCAGTTCGCGACCCACCATATGCCGGATCAGGTCTTCTGTGCTCAATTCTCTGGCGGGCGCGGTAACGACATGCTCGCCATCCCGCAGAACCGTCACACGATCCGCCAGTTCTGCGATCTCTTCCAGGCGATGACTGACAAAGAGAATCGCCACCCCCTGCTCGCGCAACTGTCGCACGATCTTGAAAAGCTCCTGCACCTCGTGGGGTGAAAGCGCCGCTGTAGGCTCATCCATCACCAGGACGCGTGTATCCAGTGAGAGCGCCTTGGCGATCTCCACAAGTTGCTGATCCGCGACCGAGAGGCCTTGTACGAGAGTTCGTACGCTCAACTGGACATTAAGCCTATTTAGCAGCTGGTCAACCTCAACGTACATGCGTCGCCAGTCCACGCGTCCAAAGCGGTCACGCGGGTGGCGGCCCATAAAGATATTCTCAGCCACGTCGAGATCGGGAAAGAGGCTTGGTTCCTGGTGGATAACAGCGATACCCAGGGCCTGCGCCTGGGCGGGGTTCCGTAGCTCGATAACTTCTCCATCCATCTTGAGCATACCCATGTCGGGCCGGTAAACGCCAGCAAGCATCTTTACGAGTGTACTCTTGCCTGCTCCGTTCTCTCCGACCAGGGCATGCACCTCCCCTGGATAGAGCGCCAGGTCAACGCCTTTGAGAGCCTGAATCGCTCCAAACTGCCTGGCTACGCCTATGAGTTCAACAATGAGCTCAGAAGGTTTCATACAACCTCCCCTTTGTAAGTAGCCTCAGCCAATTAGAAGTTCGAAGTGTATGTTTTGCAAATAAGGTGAAAGAAAAATGTCCCGACAAACATTGTATTGAAACGTTTCAATAAAACAAGTATAATCAACACACAATAGTTTTGTCAAGGGTAAAGCTGGCATAAATTGCGTTTTATCGTTTTTCACATCAACTATAGACTCTACAATCCTGGCTGTCAGCTTTGCATAATGGCATACTATAGCTGGTGCTATGCTTCTCTTCAGCAGTAAACAAACAGACATTATCAGCATCTTCTGGAGCAGGGGCATCGGGACATCGCCTTTATCAATGGCCCTTTGAGTATGCGCCAATGTATCGACCGTCTTGAAGGGGTTAAGCATGTCCTATTTTATTGCTACGTACAATCCCTATGCAGCCCAAGGGTGTGATTCATTCCTCTGAAACTGCTGCAAAAAAGGCCGCAATTAGCCGCAATTACTGGTAGGGGCGCGTCCGAAGTGCGATTAATCGCCTTCGGACGCGCTGAAGCTGGCCCCTACCGACTTGGGAAGCCATCTCGCGCCAGAGGTTACTCTCCAAGCTTGCATGGATCCTACATTTATTGTGCGTTTACTGCCAGGAGCTTGCCTGCTCCAGGGTCTTAATCGCGGCCTCGTCGAGCTTGAGATCAATCGCCTTCATAAGGTCGTTGACCTGCTCCACTGAGGTGGCGCTGGCAATGGGGGCCGTCATGCTGGGGCGAGCGATCAGCCAGGCCAGTGCGACCTGGGCCTGTGTAGCGTGGTGCGCCTCCGCAACCTTGTCGAGAGCTGCCAGGATGCGCTCACCGCGCTCATTCATGTAGCGCTGCTTGACTCCCTGCGCCCTTGAACTCTGAGGCAGATCCTTATCTGAGCGATATTTACCCGTCAGGAAGCCGCTCGCCAGGCCATAGTAGGGAATGACACCAATCTGCTCCTGAAGGCAGAGAGGCTCCAGGTCACGCTCAAAATCGGCACGATCATAGAGGTTGTAGAGCGGTTGCAAGCTCTCATAACGTGGATAGCCATGCTTCTGACTCGCCTGGAGCGAGAGCCGCAGGCGCTCAGCCGTGAAGTTTGAGGCCCCCAGCACCCGAACCTTTCCTTGCTGCACCAGTTCGGCATAGGCCGCCATCGTCTCTTCAGGATCAGTCTTGGAATCATCCCTGTGTGACTGGTAGAGATCGATATAGTCTGTCTGCAAACGCTTGAGCGAGGCCTCAACCGCCTGCATTATATACTTGCGCGAGAGTCCCTTCTGCTCCGGCCCCATTTCAGAGCCCACCTTGGTCGCGATGATCACCTGCTCGCGGTTACCGCGCTGCTTCATCCACTTGCCCAGAATGGTTTCAGACTCTCCACCCTGATTACCAGGCACCCAGCGCGAGTAGACGTCGGCGCTATCAATAAAATTGCCGCCCGCGGCGACATAGGCATCCAGTACTTTGAAAGAGACGGCTTCATCTGCCGTCCAGCCAAAGACATTGCCACCCAGGCAGAGCGGCACAACTTCAAGCGATGAACGGCCCAGTTTACGCTTCTCCATACTATAATATGCTCCTCATTTTCAAAAAAAGTAAATACAGTCAAGCTGCCTTCTCTCACACGCCAGGCAAGCCAGCCGCGTTTCAGCGACCACGCCCACTCAGCACTTGCAGTGGTACTTTTAGGAAGCTCCTCTTCCTTCTCATCATTTTCTCATTTTTACTTCGTACACTCGCAATAAGTAGAGATTTCAGGTAACATAGTGTGGTGCAGTAGCGGCTACTGGCGTGCGCGGCTACTGCACCACACCCAGAACGAGCGCCGCAGGCGCGATAGCACAGCAACATATACAATTTATATATAATCTCTACAAAGAAAGAAGGCAGATCCCAATGAATAATCGCAAGCTCCTCTTCATCGGCGGCATCATCGTTGCCATCGTTGCGCTCCTGTGCAGTATCTACTATATCATTCCTGGTTACAATCACATCCTGGTCACTCATGACTCGACCGCCTCGCACCCCACGCATTTTGTGGCCTTCCTGGGCCTGGCTATTGTCGGCGCGCTCGTCGCCCTCGTCTCGCGTCCCAAAAAAGGCGTAAATCCGGAGCAGGCATAGAAACAGCTTTAACGTCTTTTAAGAAAGGATTTGTAAGGTATGAACCTGACGCTCTGGCAGGCCATTCTCCTGGCGCTTCTACAAGGATTTACAGAACTCTTTCCCATTAGTAGCCTGGGTCACACCGTGATTGTCCCTGGCCTGCTCAACTGGGGAGACCTGGTCCATGATGAGCGTTTTCTTCCCTTTATCACCGCGCTCCACCTGGGGACCAGTATCGCGCTGGTTATCTATTTCTGGCGCGACTGGCTCCAGGTCTGCAAAACCCTCTTTACCAGTATTAAAGAGGCAAACGTACAGGTAGGAACTGAAGGCTGGGTAAGCTGGCTCATTATTATTGGCTGTATCCCCGCTGCCCTACTGGGCGTTTTTCTAGAGAAACCGCTCAAATCGCTCTTTGCCTCGCCTATCATCGCGGCAACCTTCCTCATCGTGAATGGCGTCCTGCTCTTCATCGGTGAGTGGTGGCGTCGTCGTAATCTGAAGAAGCTCCAGGACATGCCAGCCAAAGAGCAGGAAATTCTCTCCCGCCCGCTCAAATCGCTCAAATGGTGGGAAGCCATCCTGATCGGCTTCGCTCAGTCGCTGGCCCTGATCCCCGGCATCTCACGCTCGGGCGCGACCATGGTTGCGGCCCTCGGCGCGAAACTAAGCCACGAGGATGCGGCGCACTTCTCCTTCCTGCTGGGCACGCCTCTCATCGGCGCCGCCGCCCTGCTCGAAGTGCCACAGCTCTTCCATGTGCCAGCCGCGACAATGGGCATGATCCTCCTGGGCATGGTCCTCTCCGGTATTATGGCCTTCCTGAGCACCAAATTCCTGATGCGCTACTTCCAGACCGGGCGCCTCGATCCCTTCGGCTACTACTGTATCGCGGTAGGCGCGGTCTCCCTGGTCCTCTTCACCCTGGTTATCAAATAGACTTCTCGCCACTGCGTGGCTCGCAAGTAAGTAATTGTGTGTGGTGGCAGGTTGGCTTCGCCAACCTGCCACCACACACAATTACGTATGGAAGTGGGGCTATTTCCCTTCCGCTTTTGGTATTGAGGGATGCATAGATATATTCAGAGGGACTAAACGACCTCGCGAGCAATTTATCTTCGGTAGGTGGTGTTATGCAGGTTGGCAGCCGGAGGCTGCCAACCTGCATAACACCACCTACTCAAGCGAGCGCCGCAGGCGCGAGAAAGTAAAACAGGAGGGAGAACAAAATGCGCATTCTTATCGCGGAAGATCATCCTAGCTTAGGGCCAGACATCCAGCGTGGCCTGGAGCGCTTTCACTATGTCACCGACCTGGCGACTGATGGCGAGGACGCGCTGGCGTCCGCACTGGCAACGCCTTATGATCTGCTGATCCTCGATGTGATGCTCCCATCGCTGGATGGCTTTGAGGTGTGCCGTCGCCTGCGCAGCGCTCATCGTACCCTCCCCATTCTCTTTCTTACCGCTCGTGGCGAGATCGATGACCGCGTGCATGGACTCGACCTGGGCGGCGATGATTATCTCGTCAAGCCCTTTGTCTTCCGCGAGTTGGAGGCCCGTGTACGCGCGCTGTTGCGCCGCGAAAAGAGCGCTACCTCGGCAACGCTCCAGTTCGAGGACATAACTCTGGACACCCAGACACGCGAGGCCTGGCGTGGCTCACGCCAGCTTACCCTCTCCAGCCGCGAATATGCCCTGCTAGAGTTTCTCCTTCATCACCCACGCCAGGTGCTCAGCCGGGAAACCATCGCGGACCACGTCTGGGATGGCGAGGCCCCCTACCAATCGAATATCATCGACGTGTATATCCGCTATCTCCGCAACAAACTCTGCGCATCGGGCGAACCCGATGTCATTCAGGCCATTCGTGGCGTCGGCTACCAGCTCAAAGGAAAAACTATATGAAAACCTTGCAGCGCCTGCGCTCCCACCTCTGGCCCATGGGGACGCGGCTCCAACTCACCTTCTGGTATACCGCCGTGCTCGCCCTGATTATCCTCTGCGCGGGAGCTATCGTCTACAAATACCTGGAAAGTTCGCTTGAGGGCAGCTTCGACACCACACTCTCACTCCAGGCCGGCCTGCTCACCAGCGAAATCAGCGAGCAGAATAACCACCTGACCATTAGCGACCGTACTGGCAATATCCCGAGCCTGGAGGCCACACACTCCGATCCCCGCAGCATTCCCGCCGACATCACTAATGGCTTACTGGTCCGCATCCTTGATAGTAATGGGCGCGTCGTACGTGAGTCGCCGGGCTTTCGCCTCTACGCCCTGCCCACCCTCACCCCCACTCAATTTGGTACCCAGCAGATCATGCAGCAGACGCTGAAGCTAAGAGAGCAGAAAGGCGACAAGGTTGAGCTGCGCCTGTATAGCCAGGTCATCACAGATCATGGCCGCCCCTACGCCATTATCCAGGTTGGCGAGTCTCTGAACCAGTTGCACAGCGTACTGCGCAACACCGCCTATGTCCTGCTACTACTCACACCCTTCTTGCTGGCTATCAGCGGCCTGGGTAGCTACTGGCTGGCCGCGCGCGCCTTCGCGCCTATCCACCAATTGACCTCGACGGCCCGCGCCATCAATTCCGGTGATCTTAGCCAGCGTGTCCCTCTTCCGCGCGCGCGCGACGAGGTCTATTTCCTGGGAGCCACCCTCAACGCCATGATCGCTCGCCTGGAAGATGCCTTTACGCGCCAGAAGCGCTTCGTCGCCGACGCCTCACATGAGCTACGCACGCCTATCGCTGCCATTCAAAGCAAAACCGACGTCGCCCTGCTCCAACCACTCAGCACACAGGAGTATGTGGAGGTCATCCAGCAGGTCAATACAGAGGCCCTGCGCCTGGGCGACCTGATTAGAAATCTCCTGGCCCTGGCACGTTCCGACGAGGAAGAGGCTCATCTCATCTATGAGTCCGTCCACCTGAACCAGGTTGTCGACGCAGTCATCTCCACCGCCACCGAATTAGCCCAGGAGCGCGACATCATCCTCGTCGCCCAGGACCTGGCGCCCGTCGAAGTCCAGGGCGACGAGGCCCGCCTGATCCAGGTTGTCATGAACCTGGTCGATAACGCCATAGCCTATACATCACCCCACGGCTGCGTTAGCGTGACCGTCAAGCAAGAGGGCGCTCAAGGGCTGCTCGTCGTGCGCGATACAGGCCAGGGCATCGCACCTGAACACCTCCCGCATATCTTCGAGCGCTTCTACCGCGCCGATGCCGCCCGCAGTCGCGACGCCGCCCACAAGCGCGGCAGTGGCCTGGGCCTCGCCATCGTCGATTGGATCGTGCGCGCCCACCAGGGCCACATCTCGGTCGAGAGTACTGTGGGCAAAGGTTCAACCTTCACCGTCTCGCTCCCCCTCAAACAAATGATCAAATCTAATTCAGCCAGAGAATGATTAAGCACAAAAAATACAATGATACCGCTTCTCTTACAAGAGTAATTCTAATTCTCGCGTAATTCAACTCTTGCTACCTAAATATAAATCTAGCCTCATTTTTACCCTTTTTTTAACATTTGTTTAGCAAAAGCATAATGATTTATCAAACAAATCTACTAATCGTATTATTATATTTACATTTCTATTATTTCCACATAAATAACCCTTTTAGGTATAAAAAAACAAAATATACGCAAGATATGTTATATTTGCCTTGTGTATTTGTTAATTGTCCATTGAAGGGAGTGAAGTATTTCTGAGTAAGTTGAAATTTATACCTCGACGCACATCATACGCACTCAGTGCGACAGTTTATGTCTCCCCCTGGGCCTCTTCCTGGGAAAGGCTCTATCGCCAGGTTTTCTGGTTGTCAGATGGACAGAGAACAACCGAGCGTATAGCATTACTCCTGCATAAGCCAGATGAGGAAGTCGCTCGCATCGTTGAAGAGCTTACCGTGAATGGCTATCTTAGTACACAAACTGAAGGGAAAGTATTTGTCATGAATATTGAGTTACTGAAAGAAAGCTTTAAAATGGTTGCTCCGCGCAAAGAAGAGTTCGCACAGAGCTTCTATAACCGTCTATTTACTTACTATCCTGAGACCAAAACCCTGTTTGCTAACACCGATATGCGGCGCCAGGAAAGCTCACTGATGGCCACACTTGCGACTGTTATTTCGGGCGTGGAACGTGGTGATAATTTAGTGCCAGTCCTGAATGGACTTGGGAAGCGCCATGATAGCTATGGGGCTGCCCCTGAGCATTATCCTCTCGTCGGCGGCGTACTGCTTGAAACCTTTCACGAATATCTTGGCAATAGCTTTACCCCCGAGATGCAGGAAGCCTGGAGCCAGGCCTTCGAGCTGATCAGCAACCAGATGATCCAGGGCGCCCACGCCTAGAATATCTATCCAGTAGAGAGTAAAATCAACTGCGTCACCTCACCATACCCATCAGACGTGCCAGAGATAGCAAGCGAGCTACGCTTGCTATCTCTGGCACAAAACGTTTATGATCGGAGGTGGCAGTATGAGTAATTCTTCCGCGCACGCGCTTACTATTGTCTATCAGGAGCAGCCCTTGAATGCAGGCACTCCCCTACCCATTTTGCGCCGCTCCTTTGTGACGCCTCAGACGCTCTTCTTCGCCCGCAACCACGGATCTATACCCACTATCGATCCCGCAACCTACCGCCTTCACGTTACAGGCATGGTCCGGTCTCCTCTGGAACTCAGCCTGGAAGAGCTGCAATCCCGCTTTCCCTCTCGGATAATCATGGCCACCCTGCAATGCACGGGAAGCCGGCGCAACGAGCTTATGGCCTTGCATACAATCCCCAACGAGATTCCCTGGGGCGCCGAGCCTATCAGTAATGCCAACTGGCGTGGTGTCGCCCTACGCGATGTGCTTCAGGCGGCCGGAATTGCACACGAGGCGCGTTACGTCTCCTTCAGTGGTCTCGACGAGGTGTGGGAAGAGGGCAAGGCCGTTGGCTTTGGCAGCTCTATCGCGCTTGAGAAGGCCCAGGTGCCCGAGGTCCTCCTGGCCTTTGAGATGAATGGAGAGCCACTCACGCCTATGCATGGCTTCCCTGTACGCGTCATCATTCCTGGCTATATCGGCGCGCGTAGCGTCAAATGGCTCGGGACGATTACCCTGCAAGACGAGCCTTCGCATAACTATTTCCAGGCCCGCGCCTATAAGCTCTTTCCACCCAACGTCACCCAGACACCGACAGATACCAGCCAGGGTAGGATGCTGGAGACGCTTCCCCTGAACGCGGTCATCTGCATACCTCAGGATAGGCAGATGCTAGAGGCGGGACCAGTACGCATCCTGGGATATGCCTTTACAGGCGAGGGATCGCCCATCCAACGGGTCGAGGTCTCGGCTGACAAGGGCACGACCTGGACCATCGCCACGATTACGGAGCGAAACGATCCCTGGGCCTGGTGCTTCTGGGAAACAACACTTGACCTTCCACCCGGCCCATATCAACTATTCGCCCGCGCCTGGGACGCTACCGGGCATACCCAGCCCGCCGATGCCCGCCAGCTCTGGAACTTCAAAGGATACGCCAACAATGCCTGGCACCGCATCCGCCTCCATCTGGCCTGACAAACCACAATAAATTGTGACCTGACAAACCACATAAATCCTGTAGGGTCCATGCTGGCATGGACTGCGAGCGAAGCGACCTTCCCGCGTCTGGGTGTCGGCCTGCGGGCCTCGGAGTCCATGCCAGCATGGACCCTACAGGATGCACGTTATCAATGGCTCTGCAAGAAGTGCTCTATCTGGGGCTGCTCGGCAGGGGTCGCGGGGCGGAACTGGTCTTGCTCGTTGATGTAGGCGATTTGCGTCCCCTGAAAAGACACGATCATATCTGGGCGATGATCTCCATTGACGTCTACAAAGCGCAGCGTTACGGGCACGAGGTCATCTTGCGCGCCATATAACTGCGGACCGGTATAAACATGGGTGTGCGCGGGATCTCCGCCCGAAATTTCAATAACCTGGATACGTCGATTCAAATTAAGAGCAATAAAGTGGCTGGGCTGGCCCGCCTGCTCATTGTGCCCCACGCGCATATCCATCTGGAAGGTGCGAGGTCGCCCATAATGCATATCATCAAGTATGCCCTGGCCCCAGCCGAGAAGCAGACTCAGACATATCCAGAGCACAAGCATACCCAGCATACCCAGGCCAAGATAGACCAAAGGGTGCGCGACCGGCCCCCGTCTCCCACGCGGCGCATCCATTATCTCGGACTCAGGCAGCTTAGCCGTGACCTGGGGTGGATAATCTTCGGTTGTGCGCACACGCGAGGCCCGCTGGATCGGAGCTTGCATACCCTTACGCGCCCCATTCTTCACGTTCGCATGAGAGGCGCCCTGTTTATCGGACGAGCGATACCGCACCAGACTCCTGGGGGTATGGCGCATCTCCGCCTCCTGCTCCTCGGCGCCAGTTATCGGCATCGACATCAACTGCTCCTTTCATGCAACCACGCCGTGGTACCCGACCGCAGAGTGGCCCCTTACCTGACAGCATAACTTATTCTATGCTTCAACATTAACAGCGATAAAAAAGCGCGCTACTCCAATAAACGTGTGTCTAACGCGAAGGCCAATAAAACCGTAATCCTGGTAGAGATTGTAGCAAGAAAAAGATGGGCTGTCTATACTTTTTTAGACCAAATTTTCTAATATCCAGACATTTTTAGAATTTTTGTTCTAATTCAGATCGGCTAGTGCTTGTAAACGGCGCACCTACTCTCACTTCTCTGGGAATGCCCCACGCCCATGCAGGAGAAAAAGGTAGGTGCGCCCTTTAGAAGCACCTACCTTTTTCTCCTGCATGGGCGTGGGATGCCCTTCTATCGAGCGAGAATATAACGAGAAGCCACCGCAATGCATTGACATGTCAACACGCATGGTCTATAGTAGAGATAGTAATACAAACCCTGTTTGATACTTATGCCTGTATAAACGGTAGCGATAGAAAAATAGGGAGGATGACGCGTGCCAATATCATGTCAATTGCGAGTCCTACTCGCGCGCCTGAACGTTGAGCGCGCCATGCAGAACGCGAGTCCAATCAGCCTGCGCCGCATGGCGGAAGAGAGCGGCGTCTCGCTCAGCGTCCTAGTGGCGCTTCATACCGGGCGTAGCCAGAGGGTGGACTACGCGACGCTGGATCGCCTACTTACCTACTTCAACCGCTTCTTCCCGGTCACAATCAATGACCTGCTCACCTGGGAAAGCGCCAGCGAAGAAGAGGCGCACATAGCCGTTGGTTAAACACATTCTAAATTGAGGAAAAAATAAAATCATGCCACTACGCAATATCGTTATGCTGGGCGACCCTATTCTGCGCCAGAAGGCCAAACGCATCCACCGCTTTGATGCCTCGCTGCGCAAGCTCGTTAAGGATATGTTTGAGACGATGCATGCCAATGACGGCGCGGGTCTCGCCGCGCCCCAGATTGGCCTCTCGCTGCGCCTCTTTGTCGTGGAACTTGAAGATCCCAAGACTGAGAAATACTACAAGGTCGCCATGGCGAACCCGGAGATTATCAAGACCGAGGGCGAGCAAATCGGTCTTGATGGCTGTCTGAGCATTTCAGGCTACTACGGCGTGAATGTGCGCCGCGCCAATAAGGTCATCGTCAAAGGCCAGGACCTGAATGGCAAGCCGATGAAGGTCCTGGCCGAAGGCTACTACGCCTGGGCGCTCCAACATGAGATTGATCACCTGAATGGTGTGCTCTTCATCGACCTGCTCGACAGTCCCGAAGACTTGCGCGAGGTACGCCACAGCGACAACGAAAAAGAAGAAGTTCTCAAGTAAATAGTATATAAAGCTTTCTGAGCAGCCTGCAGGCTGCTCAGAAAGCTTTATATACTATTTACTTGAAGCACTTGATTTGTGGTCAGGTTTATGATGGTAGAAGGCCGAACCCCCTCAAAGAGATCCTGCTCCACGCTCCGCCCGCTATTGACCAGGCTGAAGGCGCGGTAGAACTCCTGCGGACCCCATAGCCGCTTATGGTCCTCGGGCGAAAGTCTGGGCAGTTTCTCCAGGGGCGGAATCTGCGTGACATGACTGCGGACGGCTTTCCAGGCCTGGCGCCAGTAGGCGCTGGTATCCAGGCGTGTCGTTACGGCCCACTTCATCCAGGAGAGGCAGGTGCGCTCCTGCCCGTCGATGTGCATGATCATGTCACCAAATATAGGGGTGTAGTGCGCGAACCAATCCTGGGTCGAGACGCGATAGTAGAGCTTCGCCACACGATGAGGACCCAGGTCCCAGTTCTGTCCATAGCCCTGGTCGGCGGCGCACAGCACGGCGGCCGTTGTAAACTGCGAGATGGCGATATGATCGGGATGCCCATACAGTCCATCCGGGCCAAAGGTCACAACCACGTCGGGTCGCACCTGGCGTATGAGCGCCGTGATTTTCGCTACGGCTTCATCCCCACCTGCCTGGTCCAGGTCGCCGTCGATATAGTTTAGAAAGTTCAGGCGCGCTATCCCTAGTGCGCGGCAAGCAGCTCGCAGTTCCTCCTCACGTATACGCCCCAGGCCCTCCTGGCCTGGATACTCGCTCCAATCCCTGAACCAGCCACGCTCACCGCGCGTGGCAACCACCAGGGAGATCTCCACACCCTCCGCGGCATACTTCGCTAACGTGCCCCCCAGGGCAATTGACTCATCATCCGGGTGCGCCAGCACGCACATCAACTTCAATGGGGTAGGCATACTTCTTTCCTTCCAACAACAATCCCGATTTCTACACTGGCATTCAAATAAAACTTACTTGATCTAATAAGTCAAGTATAATAAGCCGGGCAAAAGAAGTCAAGAGCATAGGAGGTCTGGGCGTACATATCGTTACCGCATGTAGTTAAAATCGTCTAAAACTTATACTGTTGTAGATGAGATAAGGCGAATAGATGTTTAAGAATCCACCCTTAAGACTCCAATACTCCAAAGCAAAGTTGATATCCTGGCTGCGCATGGTCGGTCAGCTAGTAATGCTCGGTATCGTCGCGGTCGCGCTCCTCTTGCCTGCTCCCTTTACCTCTAATCAGTTGCCCGCCGCCTGGGAGAAGAGCGATTTGATCATCAGCCACTGGCCCACGGCGCTCTTGATTCAGCGCACCTTCGCGCAGTATCACCAGCTCCCCCTCTGGAACCCCTACTTTGGGGGTGGGCAGCCATTGATCGCTGATCCGCTGGCGGCGCTCTTCTATCCCCCCACCCACCTGGTCCACTTTCTCCCTCTGCGTGACTACTATCTCGTGCTTATCCTGGGCCATCTGCTATTCGCTGGCCTGGGTACTCTACTGCTCGCACGTCGCGCGTTTGGCCTGTCGCATCTCGCCGCGCTGGTGGCCGCGATTGGCTACATGGCGACGCCACGACTGATCAGTCACCTGGGTGCGGGCCACCTGACGATCTTTCAGACTGTGACCTGGTTCCCCTGGCTGGCCCTCTCCTGCTGGGCGACTGTGCGCGAGCCACGCCGCTGGGGCGCGCTGCTTGGCATCTGCATCGCCATGACTCTGCTGGCCGGACATCCCCAGATGGCTTACTATGGTATGTTGATGCTCACGGGTCAGGCCACCTGGCTCCTGGTCAAGCGCTGGCGCCTGGAGGGACATCAGGCATTCTTCGCCTCCCTGGCTGGTTTAGCCGTGGCTGGCATCATTGGCGCGCTTATCGCCTCCATCCACCTCTTGCCGCTGATGGAATTTACAGCATATTCAACGCGCCAACTCACCCTAAGCTCCAGTGATACATATCCTCTGCAAGACTTTCTCCATGAACTACTCAATCAGCAACCCAGGTCCCAGTTCCCCTGGGAGGGCTTAATCACACCTGGATATATTGTCCTCGCCCTGACCCTACTCGCGCTGGTGACGCGCTGGCGTAAAGCCTGGCCACTGCTCCTGGGCATCATACTCATAGCTGGACTCGCGATGGGTAATTCCTCGCCCCTGTATCTGCTTGTCTCACACATATTGCCCAGTTTTGATCGCTTCCGTGGGCAGGCGCGTATCTGGTTTGTGGGACTTTTCCTCTTTGCCATCCTGGCCGGATTAGGGACAGACGCTCTCCTGCATTATCTACGCCGTATTTCTGTGTATAGCGCTGTTCCGGCTGGCCTTCTTATCGTTCTCGCCATCTCGACGACGCTTATTATCATAGATAATGCCTCTACCCAGCTCGGCGATGTACGCACAGTAACCACTCCCTCCACACTGGCATATACCGCGGCGCATCTCGCGGGAGGTGGACGCATCTACGGCGTCCAGGAGAACCTGCCGCAGGTGAATGCAGTCCAGACCCAGACTCGCTTTGCCGATGGCTGGAATCCGCTTCTGATCGAGTCCTATGTCTCCTATATGCAGCGTGCCGGTGACTATCAAGCAGATGGTTACCAGCTTCACTTTCCACCCGCCGATTCTCCCAGCGTCAAACCAGACCCCAGGCTCCTTGGGTTGATGAACGTAAGCATTGTAATCTCGCGCCGACCGCTCTCCGATCCACGCCTGGTGCAGGTCGGGAAGGTTGATGATACCTTCCTCTACAAAAATACAGCCGACGCGGGCTACGCCTATCTCGTCAACCCCGACTCAGCCGGTCGCTTACCAACGCTGAACTCACTTCAGCCGCTTAAAACGCCCATCCATATTGTGAACGCATCGCCTGAACCAGACACCTTTACCTTCTCTACGGATAAGCCTGCTTACTTCGTGATTGGCACCCCCACCTATCCTGGCTGGGTCGCCTCGCTCGATGGTCAGTCCGTGCCCATCCAGCAGATCGATGGTATACTGCCCGCGCTCAAAGTAGGCCCAGGCACTCATCGCGTGCGCTATACCTATGAGCCGCTCTCCCTACGCGTCGGCGCGACCCTCTCGCTCATCGGCCTCCTGACAGCCCTCATATGGCTCTTCGTCGCCCTCCGCCCCAGGAGGCGTACCCAACCCCAACCACCTGCACCGAAACAGGCCGAAAGCACTCCTGTACCCATTGGCGCCTAAGCCCTCTTTCCCAATCAAATAGAACGCTGAAGGGCCTGGGCAACTGCCCAGGCCCTTCAGCGTTCTATTTGATTTTTTCTCTTGACAGATGATGCATAATATTTTATTATCTGAGTAGTTACTCAGATAAGCAGATAAGGGATAAGGGAGAGAAGCGAGAGACCCATGGCAAAAGAGACTGGACGTTCACCTATTGACGCCGAGGCCGTCGTGGCCGCACAGCAGCAGGCCCTGCCCGAGACCAATCTCCTCTTGATCGTGGAGACGTTTCAGGCCCTGGCCGATCCGACGCGGGCGCGCATCCTCTATGCCCTGACGCGCCAGACGCTGTGTGTGCGTGACCTGGCTATCGTCGTAGGCGTCTCGGAATCGGGTGTCTCACATCACCTGCGCTTTCTGCGTGATCGCCGCCTGGTCAAATCCCGACGCGATGGCACAACGATCTATTATTCAGTGGATGACCAGCATGTGGCCGCGCTCTTCCAGGAGGCCAACTATCACGTCGATCATGTCCGACGCGGTCTCCCCGATCATCCCTACGTCATTCATTCACACGAGGACTAACTTCTTATCAGGAGGAACAATACCTATGGCACATTCCAGCGCCGCCCATGAGCATCATGAGCACTCCCATTCCCCAGAGCATACGCACGATCACGACCAGCACGACCATGCACATGAGTCACATGAGCATGACCATGACAATCATAGTCATAAGCATGATCATCAGCACGACCATACACATGCTCACCATGACCACGACCATCATGACCATGGACATAGTCATGGTCCGCTGGGCTGGCTTGTTGACGCAATTCCCTTCCTCCATGGACATAGCCATGGCGAGGTCAATGTCGATACCGCTCTTGAAACCAGCGACCGTGGCCTCTGGGCACTGAAAATCTCTCTGCTGGGCCTGGGGGCGACCGCGCTCTTCCAGCTCATTATCGTCCTCATTAGCGGTAGCGCGGGCCTCCTGGCGGACACCATCCATAACTTCTCGGATGCCCTGACTGCCATCCCCCTGGGTATCGCCTTCGTGCTGGGAAAAAAGCTGGCGACCCGGCGCTATACCTATGGCTTTGGGCGCGCGGAAGACCTGGCAGGCGTCGTCATTGTGCTGATGATCTTCTTAAGCTCCCTTGTGGCGGGTTATGAGAGCATCATCAAGCTGCTCCACCCAGAACCACTGCGCAACGTCTGGTGGGTCATGGTGGCCTCCATCATTGGTTTCCTGGGCAATGAGGGGGTAGCGATCTTTCGCATCCGCGTCGGGAAAGAGATCGGCTCTGCCGCGCTGGTGGCCGATGGTCAGCACGCTCGCGTCGATGGTCTGACCTCCCTGGCTGTGCTCTTTGGCGCGCTTGGTAGCCTCCTCGGTCTCCCCCTGGCGGACCCCATTATCGGCCTGCTCATCACCGTCGCCATCCTCTTTATCGTCAAAGACACGGCGCGCACCATGTGGCACCGCCTGATGGACGCGGTCGATCCCGCCATCGTTGACAAACTTGAACGCGTGACTCGTGAGACGCCTGGTGTCCAGCAGGTCCGGCATATTCGCGCACGCTGGCTTGGACATAAGCTCTCCGCCGAGATGCAGATCCTCGTCAACGAAAATCTCTCGTTGCGTGAAAGCAACCAGGTGGTCGAGAATGTGCGCCACAACTTGTTCCACGCCCAGCCACGCCTGGCAAGCATCTCCGTCCACGCTCAACCCGACTCCCAGGTCTCCGAGTCGCTCACAGCCCACCACGAGGCCCTGGCCCTCTAGTACAGTGTGTGGGGCACGAAACATCATGTGCCGCTAGCTCGGCACATGATGTTTCGTGCCCCTTTGGCATGGCGATCCGCTTCATAGCCATCGAACCTTCCCTTTTTGCACTCCAGCGACAAGGGTAAGGTGAAGGCGGCAGCAGCCAGGTCGTTCACTGCCACCTTCTTCCTCTCTCTTACCCGACAAACGTCGCGCCAGTCATCACTCCGACAGCCAGTACGGTCAAGATAAATCCTGCAAGAGCCCAGCGGCGGGCCGGGACATTTCCCGTTTTGTTAATCAATTGGATCGCAGGACGTAACGCGCCATCGCCGATACCGAGAAGTATAATCGCGATCACAAAGCCCGCGATGATTAGGCTTCCCCATGCACTTCCAAAGAGATTGGCAAAGCCACGCGTTCTCGTGATGAGAATGAGACCAAAGCCCATTGTGAGTGTTCCTGTATAGGTAAGAACTCGTGCGGTCGTCAGAGCCAGCTGTTTGAGTGTCTCGTTCGGCTCTTTTCCTAGAAGCGGTATGATGAAAAAGGCCAGGAGTGCGTAGCCGCCCACCCATATTGCCGCGCTTAAGACATGTCCGTAACGTATCAGCCATGAGACGATTGTTGTCATACCGGCTCCTTTCGTTCATCCCGCACGTGCTCTTTTGTTGATGGGAAAGGTACACTGGACGTGCCGGTCTCCCTTTCAGCCGCTACAACGGCTGTCTTGTCTGAGACAGCATCGCGGATCAGAGCCTTCTGTGTTCTCACGCGTCGATTTATGATCCATTCACCAACGAATGCTCCTGGCGGGCCTGCGGTCAGCAAGACCGCTACCGGAAACCACCATTCCCAAACGCCATCGATCGCGCTGACGACCCATGAGCGGAGTGGTGTCTCTTCCTGGCTGAAGGGAAATGTCGCCGAGCACGGTCGTCCCCTTCAACCTCTAGGAGGAGAAGTGCTCAGGGCTAAGCATGTCCAGAACCTCCTGCTCATCCTTATTGGTGGGAAGGTAGTCATCGGTGGCAGGCTCAATCTTCCAGACTACCCCTTTAAGGGTCACGAAGCGCCAATCCAGGTTGGAGCTATTATTGAAATCCGCGGGAGTGGCGGTCTTTAACAGGTCCAGCACATCTCCTGGCGCGGTCTGGTGAATATCAAGCCGCCCAGATTGGACTTTGTGGATATAATCTGAAACAATGCCCTCGGGATCCTCGCGGAAGATCACTCTGTGCATATTGCGCAGATTGTGCTCGGCGGTCTCGCGGTGCGCGGGAATGTCTATATCGCGCGCGATACGAAGGCGCAGGGCCTCAAAGAAGCTGTATTGCACCAGGCCGCTACAGATAAAGCGTAACACAGATGTCCGAGAGGTCTCATCCTCGTCCTCATGCTTGAAGAAATCTGCGACCTTCTGCGCGCCATCGGCGGCCTGTGGTAGGACTGAGAGATGGCGGCGGGCGGCGCGGGCGGCGTAGAGCGCGCTCAGCTCATAGACGGTTGTCTTATCGTAGAGACCATTGATCTGGTCGAAGGCGATGCCACGCACATGGCGTAGATACTCGATACCATGGGTATCTTCCGGGCTATGGGAATCGTGCCACGCCCGCTCCAAAGGGTTCTCCATATACCAATCCAGGTTGGGACGCTTGATACCGACGGTGAACTCGTCATATGGCACGACCTCGTTGCGCCAGCTCGCGATATGCACCCCCTTAGTTTTGGCCTCGATCAAAAAGGTATTGTGATAGCCCATGTCAGGCTCACGGACGAGATACACGATAGAAGAGTGACTCCACTTGCTGGCCGTCGCCATCCGAATCAGGTGGGCAAAGATCTCGCGTGGATTCTTATTCTCGCGCAGAATAACATCGGAGACGCGAAGAAAGGGCCCGCCATTACGCTCATCAAGAAAGAAGTTCAATGGATCTTGTTGAATGCGAACTGCTCTATAGGCCATAATACATCCTGCCTTTTTTAATTCTCATGCCTGCAACACTCACCACACATCCCTACTATTTACTGATACGGATGACTTTTAAGAGCGGATGCGTGGATAGGCAATACTGCCAGGAAGAATTGCTGTGTAACCTTTTGGTAAGCTAAGGGGTGTATATGGTAAGTACTTTTGGTAAGTGCTTTTGCTACTTGCACGTTTTAGCCCGACCCAGGATTTTCTCGCCGGTCGGTATACGATAGTCTTGAAAAGGAGTAATTTCACCATGGAAGAGAAGGATAAAGATCTTGGCACCAAGGGGAAAGAAGATACCTTGAAAGGCAAGCTTGACAAGACCGCAGGTAAGATTCAGAGCAAGGTCGGCGAGGCCACTGGCAACACTGAGATGGAAGCCAAGGGCAAAGCCAAGGAGGCGGGTGGCACGCTTCGTTCCACTGCTGGCAACGCCGAGCAGAAGGTTGACCACACCCTCGACCGCGAGGAGCGCCGCGAGCGCCTCGACGAATAGAGAATAAAAGAAAAAAGAGCGCCCCCATCCTGTACAGGATGGGGGCGCTCTTTTTTCTTATCCTCTTGTGTATTGACAACAGTTGTGTTAAATATGATTTATATTCAAAAACATGAATGTAGATGAACCACAAATGAGGATTGTATTTTATGAAAAAGCGCGGGTATGGCCCTCTTATTGCCGTATTTTTAGTGACCTTGATCATGTTCGGGGCGCTTTGGGAAAGCTGGTCGGCCCTTAACACGCTCCTCACCCCTCCAGAGGCAACAAAGACTGACAAAATTTCTCTGGTGATCAATGATGGCGAGAGCACGCAGCAGATCGCCGATGAGTTGCAGGCGCGGGGACTGGTACGCAATGCCCTGGCCTTTCGCCTCCTGGCACGAATCAAGGGCCTGGATGTCAAGCTACAGGCTGGCGCGTATACCCTCACACCCGGCATGAATACGGATCAGATTATCGCCAAACTGCTGAATGGCCAACCCGACGGCAAACGCTTCCTGGTGCATGATGGCTATCGCCTGGAGCAAATAGCCAATAGCGCCGCGGCGGTAGGACTGCCACATTTTAGCAAGGATGATTTTCTCAATTATACCAAGCATCCCGACAAGTTCCCCGACAAGGCAAAATATCCTATTTTGAATAATCTCTCCAGCATGGAGGGCCTGCTTTTCCCAGAGACATATATCGTGCCCGTGACCTATAACACGGTGCAAATGATCGATATGATACTGGATCAATTTATCAAAGTTGAGAAGGACAATAACCTGGTAGCCCAGGCGCAACAACATCAGTTGAGCGAGTACCAGATGATTATTCTGGCCTCGATTGTGCAACGCGAGGCCAGTAACGCGAAACAGATGCCAACCATCGCCGGTATCTACTGGAACCTGGATAAGAATCCGACCGATGAAACTGTAGGATTCTTAAGCTCTGACCCGACTGTGGAGTACGCCTACGATACAGACCACCCGCCGGCCAATGGGAAGTACTGGAACGACCTCAATAACTACGGCTCGGGCAAGACGGTGGAGTTGGATAATCCCTTCAACACCTATATGCACAAGGGCTGGACACCCACACCCATCAGCAGCCCCAACCTCGACGCATTGAAGGCCGCGGCCTCGCCCGCCAAGACTGATTACTACTATTTCCTTACCGATCCAGCTACTGGCAACCTGATCGGCGCAAAGACTTACGCGGACCATCAAAAGAACGTGGCTAAGTACTTGCAGCACTAGCGCTGCTTGCAAGAGCTCAGAACTCACTGGAGACGCTTATTCTGCTCATCCATCTGTTTTATGATACAAGGGAGGCAAAAAGTGGGTAAGTGTAACGGCATCCTGGCAATGCCAGGATGCCGTTACACTTACCTTATCTTCCCAAAGTGCTGGCGCGCGCATGGAGGCGGAAGGGGACCATAATGGATTCTGGTGGTTGGGTGCGCTGGCCCTTGATTCTCTCGATGAGCAGGGTCACGGCCAGGCGGGCTATCTCCTGCTTATCTGGTTCGATAGTGCTGAGGGCGGGCGTCGCATAGCGCCCATCTTCTATGTCGTCAATGCCAATGACCGCGATATCTTCGGGGATGCGATAACCAGCCTCGTGAATGGCAGACATCGCGCCCAGGGCCATAAGGTCATTAAAGCAGAACACGGCGTCGGGTAGACTGGCTCGCTCCCGGTTGAGCAGGTCGCGCATGGCCTGGGCGCCATCGGCGCGATGCCAGGAACCTCCCGTAACCAGGAGAGAGGTATCCAGGGGGATACTGGCCTCTTCCAGCGCCTTTTTGTAGCCTTGTAAGCGCAGGGATGGCGCCTCGTTAAGAGCCTGCTGGACACCGATTGCCGCGATGCGGCGCTTGCCTAGATCAATGAGGTGCCTGGTAGCAACATACGCGGCCTCCGTATTGTCGATAAGCACGTGGTCGAAGGGCGCACCAAATAATCTCTCACCTAGCAATACAATGGGGCCTTGAGACTGATTCTGGGCGATACTCTCCACGTCCAGCGTGTGCGAGTCTAGAATGACGCCGTCAAGCATGTGAGGACTCATCCCGGTAAGGACCGCCAGTTCTTTATCGCGCTGGGCAAATGTGTAGTCAAGCAGGACAGTGTAATTCATTTCGGACGCGGTCACAGTTATCGCGCGCGCCACGTCCGCGAAATATGGGTTGGAGAGATCTGGGAAGGCATAGGCCAGAACACTTACCTGGGCGTTGCGCAGGCGCCGCGCGGCCACGTTGGGCTTATAATTCAGTTTTTTAATCGCTTCAAGCACGAGCGCTCGTGTCTCTGGTCCAACATGTTCAAAATTACCATTGACGACATTCGAGACCGTCTTAATCGAGACACCAGTATAGGCCGCGATATCCTTTAAATGTACCGTCATTGCGAAGAGAGAAATCCTTTAAAATAATCAATTTACTATTTTTATAGTCGGCTATTGGAGATAGTACCCGCTTTTCTCAACAGTGTCAACGTATAACTCAGAGTAAGGTGTGATTTATGGGCAGGGTCTGTGACGGGAGCGAATGCTCCCGTCACAGACCCTGCCCATAAATCACACCCTTTCCTCCTTGACAGGGAAAATTTTTGTATGTTATACTTCGTTCAACGTTGAACTGGCAGAACTAGAGGGATTTACCGGTTGCCAGTTCCGAGCATACTCTATTTTATGCATGGCAGCTTTCTTCGTTGTCGTCATGATGACTACAGATGCTGTTGTATGTGTTATTGTCCCTGCTACACGCATGGTTGTTGGTTTATGCGCCGTTGCATAACGTTTTCCAGGTCTTCTTTTGAAGAGGAAAGGAAAGTACACGGATGTCAAGACAGTTTGATTCTCTGACCCCTGATGCCCCTCTCTCAGATATGCAAGCTATTTCTCGCCGCTCATTTCTCAAAACCTCAGCGACTATGGGAGCCCTGGCTGCCGCTGGAAGCTTCGGCCTGGCTGCCTGTAATTCACCCTCTGCCAGTGGGACCGCGACTGGCAACGCGACTGCAACCGAAGGCACAATCACCATCTGGGACCGCTCTGGCGATCTGTTCCAGGTCTTTGACGCCACTATCGCTACCTTCAACAAGAAGTATCCCAAGATCAAGGTCAAGCACGTATCGGTCGATGTCGATTCCAAGTTGCCCACAACCCTGAATACCGGGGTGAATGTGCCTGATGGTTCGTTCTATGAGGATACCAATTTACCCGTGTTGGCCTCGCACTACTACGACATCACGGATTGGATTCAACCCTATACAAAAGATATCGTGCCGTTCAAACTACGTGTGAATACGCACAATGATCGCGTGGTGGGCATTCCCTGGGATCTCGATCCAGGCCTGTTGTATTATCGAGAGGACATGCTACAGGCAGCGGGTATCAGCCCGGATTCTATCCAGACCTATGATGATCTGCTGGAGGCCGCGCACAAGGTACAGGATAAGTTCGGGCCTAAATGTAAACCTATCCACCTGGAGCAGGATCCGGGACTTACCCAGCTCTGGGTCGAGATGTTTGCCAATCAACAGGGTGCCAGCATGGTAGACGCGAGCGGCAAGTTGCAGCTCAACTCTCAGGCCTACCTCAATATCATGAACTTCCTCAATCGCGTGCGTACGGAGAATCTCGGCACACGGGCTGCGTATTTTAGCCCGGGCGATCTTGCCGCGATCGATGCCGACCAGGTAGCCTTTTATCCCTGGGCGGTCTGGGCGGTCTATGGCGCGGACCTCCTCTTCAAGAAGAGTAAAGGCAAGTGGCGCGCGATGCCTCTGCCAGCCTGGACAAAGGGTGGCGCACGTGGAGCGGTCATGGGTGGTAGCTCCTTCATTATTCCGAAGAAGGCCAAGAATCCGCACCTGGCATGGCTATTCTACGAACACCTGGTCTTCAGCAAAGAAGGCTACTCAGCGGTTTACGGGCCAAACAAAATATACCCTGGTGGCATCAATACCTCGCTGCCATCATACCTGCCTGCCTTACAGACGCAGTTGTATAAGAACTCGGATGGCCTGGGTGGGCAGAACCTCTGGGATGTAGCCACGGGAACCGTCAAAGATATCCCAGGTAATTACTACATCGCTCCCTGGTATAACCAGGCGGTACCCTACTTCGGCACAAATGTGCAGCGTATGCTGGATGGGCAGATGACCCCGCAACAGGTGCTCCAAAAGTCTTCGTCCGATATTCAGACGAAGCTGGTTGACCGCCAGTAGTTCCGACATATTCCGCGTGTATTACTTGTCAGGGGAGGGTGCGTAGCGTTATGCGCTCTCTCCATCCTCAGAGAGGAGTCGTTGCTATGGCTGTCGTCACGCCCCCGCCACGTACAGTTATCCCCGAATCTGTGCCTTCACGCTCGCCTATTCAGCGCATTCGCCGTTGGCTAGGGGGTAGCTTCTCACCATATCTGTTTATCGCGCCGTTCTTCATCTTCTTTTTCGCGTTCTCGTTGTTCCCGTTGCTCTACGCGTTTGTCCTCAGCTTTACCCACTGGCATGGGGACGCGGACCCGCGCTTTATTGGCCTGGCAAATTACCTGTTTCTGCTCACAGATAGTGACTTCTGGGGTTCGCTGGTTAACTCCGCGCTCCTGTGGCTGCTCATCATCCCGGTGCGTGTGCTGAGCGCGGTCGTGGTCGCGGCCTTGCTCTCGCTGCCAAAATTGCGCTTCCGTGGTTTCTTTCGTACCTCGATGCTACTCTCCTACGTGGTACCCCTGGTGGCTATTGTCCAGGTCTGGCTGGTGCTCTTTGACCAGGACTTCGGCGCGATCAATACCTTGCTTGTATGGCTGCACCTGCCCACCATTGGTTGGCTAACTACCAGCATGTGGTCAAAACCAACCCTGGCTATGCTAGTGCTGTGGTGTGGAAGCGCCTTCGCGGTTTTGTCGATGCTGGCTGCCATTCAGGCTATCCCCGCCGAATATTATGAGGCCGCCGCGATTGACGGGGCAGGCCCCATCCACCAGTTCTTTACGATTACGCTGCCCCTCTTGCGCCGCACAGTCGGGTTCCTGGTGGTGTTCAGTACCTTGGGCGTAGTGCAGATGTTTGCCGAGCCAAAAATATTGACGAATGGCGGACCGTATAACTCGACTACCACGGCGGGCTTCTTTCTAAACTCCTACATAACTAACTCAGATTTTGGCACGGGCGCCGCGAACTCGTTCCTGCTGATGATTATTCTAGTGATATTGTCCCTGGTAATGCTGCGCTTTTTACGTGCTGGAGATGAGAGGTAAACGCTATGGCAACACTTGCATCAAACATTTCGCTAGCGAGGACAGATTCAGCCTCCAAGCGGCGTAGGACCTTCCGCATAAGTAGCATTCTGGCCTATCTTGTTTTGTGCCTCGCGGCCCTGATAACGATCTTCCCCCTGGCATGGATGTTTATCTCATCCTTGAAGCCGGGCAACGAAATAGCCGCGACTCCCCTGGGGCTGGATATTCATACACTATCCTTCAACAATTACATGGCTCTGTTATCGGCTGTGCCAATATGGGTGGGCTTTCAGAATACACTAATCGTCCTGTTTATTCAGGGTGGAGCAACTTTGCTGCTCTGCCCCCTGGCAGGCTTTGCCTTTGCCAAGTTTGAGTTTCGCGGCAAACGCTTTTTCTTTAACTTTGTGCTCTCCACAATGATGCTCCCCGTCATCGCCATGATTCTGCCGCTCTTACTTGAAATGGGGGCCTTGAACTGGGTGGATAGCTATCAGGGCCTGATTGCCCCAGGCCTCGTGAATGCCTTCGCGATCTTCTGGATGCGGCAACAGATCGCGGAAATTCCAGATGAATTGCTGGAAGCAGCCAAAGTAGATGGATGCACACCTTTTGGGATGTACTGGCGGATTGTGGTTCCCTTGATGCGGCCCGCGCTCGCGGCCCTGGCAATCATGACCTTCCTGGGCATCTACAATGACTTTGTCTGGCCGGTAATTATTACCCAATCGGATACCATGCAGACCTTGCAGGTTATGCTCTCAAACCTGGCGACCCAGATCAATAACACCAGTCCTGGAACGACAGGACACGACGCCTGGGGCATGATTATGGCCGCGAGCACAATAGCAACTGTGCCTGTACTGGTATTGTTTATTGCGCTCCAGCGCCAGTTTATCAGCGGTATCCTGGCGGGCAGCGTGAAAGGCTAATCAATTTCGGCAATGTGTAGGGTCCAAGCTGGCTTGGACTCTAAAATGCAGAGGGTGCGAATTGGGAGGGGAGTTAGTCCATGCAAGCATGGACCCTACATTCTGGTAAAGGTTACAAAACACTATGGTTACTAATAGCAGGCGTGAGGCTTATCCACGCCCAGATTTTGATCGTTCGCATAGTTGGCTCTGTCTCAATGGAGGCTGGGAATTTCGGCCCGATCCCGAGGGAGAGGGAGATAAAGCGCATTGGGAGCAGCCAGGAGCGGCGCAGTGGCCCCAACAGATCCAGGTCCCATTCGCTTGGGAGAGCAAAGCCTCCGGCGTGGAACGCGAATGGCTCTCGCTTGGCTGGTATCATCGCCATATCGCTCGTTCCCAGGCATGGGAAGGCGAGCGCACCATTCTGCATTTTGGGGCCGTCCACTATCACTGCCGGGCATGGGTGAATGGGCAGTTCGTTGGCGAGCATACGGGAGGCTACACCCCCTTCGCATTTGATATCACCGATGCGCTCCAGGATGGTCAGGGTGAGCTTATAGTGCGCGTTGAGGCCCCTCTGGATAAACGGGCCATTCCTCACGGCAAACAGCGTAGCCAGCCCCATGATGACTACTATGAGTGCCAGTTTACCGCCAGCAGCGGCATCTGGCAGACGGTCTGGCTGGAGGGGCGCCCCGCGACCTATATTAAGCGCATTCAGCTCTCAGCATCCGCTTCGCTCGATAGCATTCAAGCCCATATTGAGCTAGAGGGCGCATTACCAGCGCAAACACTGCTGTATATACAGCTCGAAGGCATGGAGGAAGAGTGTATTCCCGTTGAAGGGAACGCCTCGCTAACCCACAATTTGCCAATTACACAGCCAAGGCTCTGGACACCAGCCGATCCCTTCCTTTATTACGTCACATTCCGGCTTGAGAGTCCTGCTGGCAGCGACCGGGTACGAGCTTATACCGGGTTACGCAAAATTGAGGTACAAGGAAAATACCTCTTTCTCAATGGTGAGCAGCTCTACCTGCGTGGCGCCCTCGAACAGGGATACTGGCCTGAGAGCGGCTATACCGCGCCCAGCGACCAGGCCTTGCGCCAGGATGTTGAGATAGCGCTAAAAGCTGGCTTCAACCTGATGCGTAAACACATCAAGCTGGAAGATCCCCTCTGGCTCTACTGGGCAGACCGCCTGGGCTTGCTGGTCTGGGCCGAGCCTCCCTGCTATGGGCGCTTCTCAGAGGAGGCCGCGGCAATCTTTGAGGCCCAGCTCCCTCTCATGGTTGAGCGCGACTACAATCATCCCAGCATCATTCTCTGGGGTATTTATAACGAAGAATGGGGCCTGGACTGGCGGAGCGCCGAGGATCACGAGAAACAGGAAGCCATCATTCGCGCCTATGATCTGCTGGCCGCTTGTGACCATAGCCGTCCCATTATCGATGATTCAGGCTGGAATCATGTAAAGACCGATGTCCTGGACTGGCACTATTATGACGAAGATAACCAGCGCTGGCGCGATATCACAGCGGCCCTGGCAAGCGACAACACGACCTGGTTCGGCCATCAGCTAGGCGTTGATCACTGGTACGAGACCCAGCTCAGCGTGGCAAACCAGGATCACAACGGCCTGCCACTACTGAATGGTGAGTATGGAGCGGGAAGAAACGCGGAGGAGCGGGGCTGGTATTTCCGCTGGCAGACGCAGGAGCTGCGCCGCCACACCGCGATAAGCGGATACATCTATACCGAACTCTACGACGTCGAATATGAACTCTGTGGCCTCTACGATGCCGAAAGACGCCTCAAGCCCCTCGGTTGCGATCCCGCGTGGGTAAACGCAGAAACCACCTTTATCTTTGATTTCCTGCCCCAGCGTCCCGGACTGGATTACATTGCCGATGGTGGTGAACTGGAGTTTGGGCTACAACTCTCGCACCAGGGCGCGCAGGCGCTAGCTGGCCAGCTTACCTGGTGGTGGGGAGAGGCTTCAGAGCAGAAGCAGAACCAGGCTTTGCGTATTGAACCCTTTACCATAACGGAACCATTTGTTTTGCACGCGACAATGCCCGTGGATGATAAGCGTGGAACGCTGCATCTACAGCTGCTGGATGAGCAAAATCGCGTGCGTGCTTATGCCTTCCTGGATGTTGCTCAGGCGCAAGAAGCGAATCTTGAGGCCACCCACGAGCCTGGAGAGGGCCTGGCCTTCTCCGAAAAGGGTATCTCCCAGGTGGCCAACGGATAAAATCATTGGGTTATGGTGTGGTTGCCGGGCTGGCCAGGCCAGCCCGGCAACCACACCATAACCTGGCGAGCCACGGAGTGGCGAGAAGTATCGGAGTTGATACGGACAAAAGGAGAAAAGGATTTCTATGCAAAAGTTTGTACAGCGATGGCGCTGGCTTGTCTTGTCCCTGGCAGGTGCCATACTCAGCGTCTTTATGCTTACATCCACCGTCTACGCGGCTGGACCTATCAACTGGTTCGTGATCAGTACCGTCAGCTCGACGGATGGACCCGCCTGGGGACGCATGCTACCCTGGGATCAGCAGGGAGACAACCTGGTAACCTACACCGCCTATCCCTCGGGCAGCAACCCGGTAATTAAGGTCGCGCGGAGTAATCCTGCTAACCCAGGCTATGTCGATATCGCGAGCATCCCTTCGCCGGCTGGGCACATTCAGGAGCAGTCGCAGATGGTGCAGATATCCAATGGCGACATTCTCATGGCCATGCGCAACCGTCAGACGGATCTCAACTGGTACGGCCTGCCCATTGTCAAGAGCACCGATGGCGGCTATAGCTGGAACTTTGTGAGCCAGCTAGACACGAATCCCAATTCGAATGGGCGCTTTGACCGAGGCCTGTGGGAGCCATTCCTGTATGTGCTACCAAACGGCTGCGTCGCGGGCTTCTATGCCAATGAGAAGCATGCTGAAGACAACCCATCCTACAGCCAGGTTGTCTCGGAGCGTGTCTCCTGTGACGAGGGGCAGACATGGGGACCGGAGATCTATGCCGCCGCTCAGCCCGGCTCGGCCCGTCCAGGTATGCCGGGTTTCGCGCGCATGGCAAATGGTCAGTATATCCTGGTGTTCGAGGTCTGTGGCACCGATAACTGCAATATCCATTACAAGTTTTCTAACGATGGCACGAGCTGGTCCAATGACCTGGGAAGTACGATCCCCAATCAGCAGAGTGGGCCATATGTAACCGTGCTTTCCAGTGGACGCATCCTGGTCACCTCGGCCTGTACCAACCAGATCTCCATCAGCGATGATAATGGCAGCACATGGTATCAGAATGATCCACCAGCCTGGAACACTGGTTGCTCGACCTGGCCCGCCATCTATCAAACTGGCTACAACCACTCAAACGAGGTAGGTGTCATTGTGAACATTGACAATGCGATCAAGATTAACTTTGGCAACTACTGATCAATTAGGAAAGGAAGAGAGACGGCATGGCCTCTACTCGAAATAAGCTTCTCCCCTGGGTAGCTACACTGCTCTCGCTCTGGTTGCTGGTAGTGGGTTGCACGTCGTCCAATTCATCTATGCTAAAATCAGATGTATCTCTGCGCAATCCAATAGCGCCAATCGCGGACCCATTTATTGTCAGGCACGCAGGAAGCTATTATCTCATTGGCACGCGAACCGGGAACTCGCTTGAGATATGGCACGCGCCGCGCCTGGAGGATGTGGGCAAGACCTCGCAGACGATCTGGACGCCGCAACAGGGCGAGCCAGCTTTCCAGGTCTGGTCCCCCTCGATGTTCCTGCTAGACTACCATGGAAGCAAGCACTGGTTTGTTTACTTTACGGCAGCCATGCACGATAAAAACGAAGATCACCGTATTTATGTCTTGCAGAGCGAGGGCAGCGATCCACTCGGACCATACACCTATAAGGGGCAATTGGCGGGGACCGATGACACCACCGCTATCGACGCCTCCTTGCTAGAGCTAGACAATAAGCTCTACCTAATGTATGTGCTGGAAAAAGGCTCAAACGCCGTCTATCTCGCACCAATGAGCGACGCCTTGACGGTCAGTGGTGAGCCGCGTTTAGTCATCGATCCAGACCAGCCCTGGGAGCAAGGGGACCAGGCATACTCGCACTATCCAGTCGCTGAGGGACCCGAGGCCCTCTATCACGATGGCAAGACCTTTATTGTCTACTCGGGTAGCGACACGGGTAACTACAACTATTGCCTGGGGCTTATGATCTATAAAGGCGGAAATCCCTTAGAGGCAAAATCCTGGGAGAAGAAGGGGCCGGTTTTCCAGTATAGTAGCGATAATGGCGTCTTTGGTCCTGGCAGAGCACACTTCACGACCTCGCCAGATGGCAAGCAGTCCTGGATGGTCTACCATGCCAAAACCAGCGCCGATTTTACCTATGCTGGCCGCGAAACGCGCGCGCAACCATTCACCTGGAACGCGGACGGAACACCAAATTTTGGCACCCCCGTCAGCGTGAAAAACCCGCTAGAGCCACCCGCTGGAGAATAAAAGAAAAGAGAAAGGCGGCCATGTGTCCGGGTGTACGCTCGGACACATGGCCGCCTTTCTCTGGCTACCCTGTGGACTTGCTAGCCCCGCGTTTTCCTCAATTCCTTGACAAATTATAAAAAATAATGTTACATTTAGTTTGGTTCAACGTTGAACCAAAAAATGCAAAAGACTAGCTTCATAGCAGCTTTACAGGAAGAGAACGCGAGTTCATAGATTATTTTCTGTATGAGCATGCATCGGAACAAAAACGCATATTGCTTCAGTATTCATATCAAGGAGGAAAAAATACTTGATGAAGATGCTCATTTCACGATGGAAGCTACCCATGATTTTGTTTATGAGCCTTGTTGCCAGCTTATTGATTGCTCCACCTGCAGCCTATGCATCTTCCAGTAGTGGCCCTATCAACTGGTCTACTACCGTGACAATCAGCAATACACGCAATCCTGCCTGGGGGCGTATGCTGCCCTGGAATAAACACGGTGAAAACTTGATTACCTACACAGAGTATCCAAGCAGCGGCCCTTTCGTAATCAAAGTAGCTACTGTCGACAAAACAGCAGAACATTACGACATCATTTCCTCTATACCTTCGCCTGCTGGTTATGTACAAGAGCAGTCGCAAATGGCGCAACTACCCGACGGCACAATCTTGATGGCAACACGTAGCCGCACGACAGACCTTAATTGGTTCGGTCTTCCAGTTTTCAAGAGCACTGATGGAGGCCATACCTGGGTACTACTGAGCCAGTTAGATACCAATCCAAATTCTGCCGGGCGCTTCAACCGTGGCCTGTGGGAGCCGTTTCTATATGTGTTACCCAATGGCTGTGTCGCTGGTTTTTACTCTAGTGAGAAGCATGCTGACGACAATCCATCTTACAACCAGGTTGTATCGGAGCGTGTCTCCTGTGATGGAGGGACAACGTGGGGACCGGAGATATTTGCAGCAGCCCAGCCTGGAGCGGCACGACCTGGTATGCCTGTAATGGCGAGAATGGCGAACGGGCAATATATTCTCGTCTTCGAACTCTGCGGGACAGATAATTGTAATGCTCATTACAAAACTTCGAGCGATGGCGTGACTTGGTCAAATGACCTGGGTACAAAGGTTCCAGATCAATACAATGGTCCCTATGTGACCGTCTTGCCAGGTGGTCGCGTTGTGCTCACCTCGGCTGGCTCCAACCAAATCTCGATCAGTGATGACAATGGAGCCACGTGGTACAAAAACGATCAACCGGCCTGGTATACTGGATGCTGCACCTGGCCCGCCATTTACCAGGTTGACAATAATAAACAAGAGATTGGCGTCATTGTGGGTTTAAACGGAGCACTTACGATGAGGCTTGGTCGCGTAAAATAAGCAACTGAGACATAACGGCTGCACTTGCTTAGCCCACAAAGCAGCCACATAGGGAACCGCTTCGCATAATGCGAAGCGGTTCCCTCATAATAGGTTCAGGATTTGAATCACACTCGCGCTAGATGCCGCTTTTCTCTTTGAGAGGACTTTGTCGTATGGCTGTAGGATAGAGAGAGAGATCGATACCCTTGACTGATTGCTCTATGCCGTGTACTATTTTACCGATAAATATATTTTTGTTCATAATGATGCCTACGCTTGTTTAACTCCATTAAGTTATTTCTAGTGGTGTGGTGCAGGGTGGCAGCCAAAGGCTGCCACCCTGCACCACACCACTAGAAATAACTTATACTAGCTTCAGTCTGAGGAGCCGAGATGTTTGCATTTGGCATCGAGCATGAGGTCGCCTTTCTCAACCGGCAAGGAGTTTTCGCCGATTATACCAATACCACCTTTGAAGAGTTTGATCGGATTGTAGCGCAGTTACCACGTTATGAAGCGGATTATCCGCAGCTACGTATCGGGGATGCTGGTATCAAGGTCAAGCGCTGGTATATCGAGGGCTTCGAGCGCTATAGCCTGGAGGGAAGGGTCACTGCCTGTCCCCCCAAGGGCATCGAGATACGTACAACCATCCATTCATCCATCGCGGGCGCGGTGCAGGAATTGACGGAGAGCTTTGACCTTCTGAGGCAGGTCGCACACGCAGAGGGCTTTACCCCGGTGCTTGTGAGTTATCACCCCTATCAGCGCGCCTTCACACCCAATCCACCCCTGAATGCCTACGAGCAGCAGCGCCGCGTGCTCTCGCCTGAGAAACGCACAGCCTTTCTCCCCATGGTGACCTATGGTCCTGATCTCAACCTGTCATTACAGGGGATGAGTAACGCCGAGATCATTGACGCGGGGAAGAAGCTGACCTACTATAGCCCCTTTATAGTGCCTTTTAGCGCAAGCTCACCCTTTTACGAGGGAAAGGCCTGGGAAGGGCTTTCGGTGCGCACCTTTATTCGTACAGGTATCCGGCCCGCCACCATGGTTTTTCTCGAACGCCCTGAGGACCTGATTGCAAGCTCGCCCTCGCTGACCAAGCCTGCGCGCCTCCCAGCTGAGGTGGGGCGTATCGAGTTCAAGGCCTGCGATAGCTGCGCGGACTTCACACTCTACTCTGCACTGCTGGCGCTCCTCAAGGGCCTGCTACTGGATGAGACCCTGCCAGAACGACTGCTAGTACCAGATACGGCTCTACACCAGGTGACGGCCCGCAAAGGCTTCGCGGATGCGCGCATTGAAGAGGGAGCGTGGCATCTCCTTGAGGCCGCGAGCAAGGCACTATGTGATGATTCCGATCACGCCTACCTGCGCCCCCTCTATGCCCTCCTGCGCGAGAAGAAGACGCCTGCCCACGCGCTCATTCAAGCTTACCAGAGCACAGGATCAATTGAAGAGGCACTTCAAACAACCTATCCCTCTACAGCGTAAAGGTGATCCGAACAGGCTTGTGGGAAACGCCCGAATTGTTGATAGGGACCCGGTTTAGCGCGTCCAAAGGCGATTCATCGCCTTTGGACGCGCTAAACCGGGTCCCTACCGAATTTTGAGCTCTCCCTCGCACTGTATACAGCTCGGCAAGCTCGGCAACTTGTTCGAACAAAATTTCCCAGCAGAGTATTCTGAAACGCCCCGAAAAGCTCTAGTATTCGCGTTTCATGTGGAGTGGTGCGCCGCCCCAGTGGCGCATGACGTTTCATTTATCGCGCGCCTATGGTTACCGGGGGTGAAGGGATACAGGCATCCTCGGATTTTTTTAAAAGAGCATAAGCACGCGCCTAAATATGATGACATGGGGCATCTCGTATCATTATATGTAGGCGCGTGCGCTTGCCCCCGAATGGGGGTTAGCAGCGCCATCCCCCGCACCGTCCGCCAGTACCTTTTGCGAGGAGGAGACGGGGAAAGAGAGGTAGAAGGTTGAACCCTCTCCCTCCATCGACTCAAACCAGGTATGCCCGCCATGGCGCTCCACCAGTTCTCGGCAGAGGTAGAGGCCCAGACCCGTGCCGGCAATCCCCTCGTTAAGCGCATTGTCCGCGCGCATAAAGCGACCAAAGATCTGCCCCTGCTGCTGCTCAGGAATACCAATGCCTGTATCTTTGACGCTTACCAGCACCGTATTCTGCTGGTGCGCATCCACGTCGATCTGGATGGCCCCGCCCAGGGGGCTATACTTGATCGCATTGCCAATAATATTCGTCAGCACCTGCTCAATACGCTGCTGGTCGATATCGACGACAAAGTGGTCGGTAAATATATGTAGCGCCAGCGTATGGCACTCGGTGGTGACTTGCAGACGCATGACAACGCGCTTCAGCAACGCGATCAAGTCCACAGGCTCAAAATGTAGTTGCAAGCTGCCGGTCTGGAGACGTGCAACATCCAACAGGTCCGAAGCCAGGTCTACCATGCGCGATGTGGCCTGGTCAATGTTCTGGAGCGCCTCCACCTGCCATTCGGCTAGTTCGGCCCCCTTGCCGCGCGCGGTCTGCACCAGCAAGGTTTGAGCAAAGCCCTTCAGGACCGCCAGGGGCGTACGCAATTCATGGGCCGCGATAGCGATAAACTCATCCTTTAACCGCTCAGCCTCGGCATAGGCCATCAAGCGGCGTGTCTCGGTCACATCATTCCAGACAATCACGGCGCCCGAGGCCTTTAACGACTGCTCCTCCTTCGTCGTACGGTGCCGGGGATGCATGGGAACAATCGAGGCCTTGGGCAGATGTAGTGGCGAGACATTGACCATATACTCGCGCACCTCGTTATTGGAGGTATTGACCATGACCGTAAAGTTCAGGTCACATCTCTCCGTCGTCGCGCTCTGAATCGGCCCCGCGAGCATAGCCGTAATCTCTTGTCTGTGATTCTGCTCATCTTGAAGTAGTTCGCGAATATGGCGCGCGGCCAGGTTCTCGCGCAGTATACACCCATGCACATCCATCAACATAACCCCGTCGGCGATATGCTCAAAGATGGCATCCGTCTCCAGCACATGAATATGGGCTGAGTGATAGAGCCGCGCGTTATCCAGGGCAATGGCCGCCTGTGTGCCCAGACCAAGCAACAGGGCCTCATCCTCCTCCGTAAAATGATCCGGCGCACCATGACCCAGCAGCAAGCCTCCGCGCACGACAGATGAGCGATCTAGCAAAGGCACACCCAGAAAGCTCCGCACCACGGGATGGTTCTTAGGCACCCCTACGCTGAGCAGTTTCTCCTTCGAAACGCGCCCTTGCGCATAGTCCACAGCAGCCTGCCGTCCCGCTTTAATCCACTCAGGCGACATATCGTGGTGATGCACACCAGCCGTACGCCCATGCACCAGAACATCCGCTATGCGCACCGGCACCCCCTCCCAGAAAATGGGCGCGAGCAGCCCCTCGCCCTTGAAAGACATATGCTGGAAAAAATGCTCTTGCTGAGGCGAAACCCCCACGACCGCCGCCAGGTAAAACGCATTCCCGCCAACAGGGGTTATCGGCTGACCAAACTCATTCAGGGGGCGCAAGGTAAAGGCCGCGAACTCCGCTCCCGTCAACTGGCAGGCCGTCTCAGCGATCAGGTGCAGCAACTTCTTCTCGTCTAGCTCGCTAGAGAGCGCGGTTCCCACTTTATAGAGAGCGGCAAACTTGCGGGCGCTCTGTTCCGCACTCTGGCGTCGTTTGACCGCAAACCGTCCCCCCAAACGTTGCAACCATAAATTGTTTTTCAAATAAGAGCTTACTTTCATGAGTCTATAATAATAGAATTTAAGGTGGATAACAAGATAAAAGGTATTAAAACCTCGTGAAAGAATTCTCGCTCCACTTTTTTGTTGAGATAAACACTTTACAAATAGAGGCGTTTCCGGCACAATACATGCAGATACACACATGATAGAGATACGTGTGTTCTGTCTGGCTACCACTACATATCTCCACGAGAAGAGGATGCATAAACATATGCCTGCCAAAAAAACTGTCATTCTCACCGCTGACGACGACTCACAGCTTTTACGGCTCGTCTCGCGCAACCTGGAGCTAGAAGACTATGAGGTACTCACAGCCAGCGACGGGGAACAGGCCCTGGCCATCGTAGAGAAACAGCTTCCCGACCTTATTTTACTTGATGTTATGATGCCCAGGGTGGATGGCTTTACAGTCTGCAAGCATATTCGTGAGTTCTCAATGGTACCCATTATCATCATTACGGCCCGTGGCCAGGATCGCGACAAGGTCAAGGGGCTGGACCTGGGTGCCGATGACTATCTGACCAAACCTTTTAGTATTGAGGAACTCCTGGCACGCGTGCGCGCGGTCCTACGCCGCTCACGCTTCAGCGCCAGCGAGCCAGGCCAGGCTACACGCATGCAAGCCAGCATCGGCGAATTGACCATTGACTATTCACAGCATCTTATCATCAAGGGCACAAAAGAGCTCTCCCTCACGCCTATCGAATACCGCCTGCTTGCCTACATGGCACAGAACATGGGGCGCATCGTCACTCATGACCAGCTACTCGAACACGTCTGGGGGAGCGAGTACATAGGCGAGAGCCATATGCTCCAGGTCAATATCAACCGCCTGCGCCGCAAGCTGGAGCCCGATCCCTCGCATCCACGCTACCTGCTCACCAAGGTCGGCATCGGCTACCTCCTCGCCTCCCCCTAGGCCCGCTACTTGCGTACGCGGCTACTGGAGCAGTCTGCTACCTGAAGCACAACTTCGCCCTCCTGCATGGGCAGTGCGCCTTAAACCACAAAAAAACAGTCCCGCTACCCATCCAGGTCGGGTAACGGGACTGCTATAGCGGGCAAGAGAGTGAGAGGTGTCTGCTGTCTCTCCTACCATCATATGTAGACGCGTGCTTCAGCAGCGTCGTCCCACCCTGCTGTCTCCCCTATGACGGTATCATCATATGTAGACACTTGCTTTGGAAACCTTACCTCGCGAATAATTTTATGCACCGTACCTATATTAAGCATTTCGTATCACAAATTTATCACCGAAAACGCCGCAGGATGCCTCTGCCCTTTCAGGCATGGGGAGGAATGCGGCGTTCCTTTGGAGGTGGCTTGGGTGGAATATGCCGTAGACATGCTTTCATCTGCTCATGTATTGTTGACAGTCAGATGAAAACAATGGTATAATTCAGAGTATGAAAACGGTATTAACAGCGAAACTTAAATTGAATACAACGCCCGAGCAATTCAAGGCATTACGCACAACGCAACTGGCGTATCGTGATTCACTACAACTATGTGAGCCAGTACGCCTTTGCGAATGGCAAATTGAGTAATGCTCTTCGTTTGCAAGATGCCACCTACGAAGAGATCCGTCTCCGTTTTCATCTGCCTTCGCAAATGGCCTGTTCTGTTCCTCGCCAAGTTGGTGCCACCTATAAAGGCTTATGGACAAAGGTGAAGAACAATGCTGCTCATCGTAAGGCAGGTCTCACCAAGAAACGGTATAAAGGGCTTGATCAGGCTCCTACGTTTCTCTCTCCCACGTTGACCTACCAGTATAAGAAAGACTACACGTTCAAGAAAGAGCAGCACGTGAGTCTTCTCACGCTCGATGGACGTATCGTTGTGCCCTATACTGGCTACAATAAGCATGTGGCATTGATCCAGCGTGGTACGGAGATTGGTGCATCGAAACTCTGGTATGACAAAGCCAAGAAGCAGTTTTACCTCCTTGTCTCCCTGGAAGTGGAGACGGCTGATCCTACCCCAGAAACACACAAGCAGGTCGTTGGCGTGGATGTGGGGATGCGATACCTTGCCGTCACGGCGACAATGCAAGGCAATTGCACCTTCCATGCTGACACCTCCATTGTTGCTAGATCCCATCACTCTGCACGACTGAGAAAGCGTCTGCAAAAGAAAGGCACTCGTTCCGCGACGAGAAGGCTCGTTGCCATCAGTGGACGAGAGAGACGGTTGAAAGCAAACGCCAATCATGTCGTGAGTAAACGGATTGTGAAGCAATATCCTCAAAGCTTGATTGGACTGGAGCATCTGACAGATATTCGCGAGCAGACCAAACGACGGAAAGGCAAGCGAGCCAGTGCAAAACAGCGCAAAGCCAATCGTGCCTTTTCCAAATGGTCCTTTGCAGAGTTGCACAGTATGATCGCTTATAAAGCGCTCTTGCATCAAAGTATGGCGATCAAGGTGGATGCCAACTACACCTCGCAGGCCTGCCCCAAATGTGGGCATACCTGCAAAGAGAATCGTCCACACAAGGGCTTGCTCTTTCTCTGTCAGAATTGTCAGTACACGCTCCATGCCGATCTGGTTGGTGCAAGAAACATTGCGATGCGAACGCTTCTTATCCGGCAAGACTGGATAGGAACGGGCCTCTTGTCAGTACGCCCTGATGTGTCGGACGATGAAGCCAAAGCAGCACGCCTGAAAAGGTATGCTGAATTGCGGTGGAGTTCAGACACAACTCCAAGCCCTCGGCTTTCGCCGTAGGGTACTGACAGTCTCACATTTTACTCACATGAGTATTAAAAATTTATAAATGTAGCAAACAAACTTATGATTATTTAGCATTTAGGCATGTATATTTGCTGTACAAGCGTTGAAAAATTGTCATAGAATAATATACATAGCACATAGTTTGCTTATGCCAAGCGTAACGCATACATGCAACCACACGTGTTAGAAGTGGCTCGCGCAGGCACCAAGAGGCTGTAGGGTCCATGCTGGCATGGACTCCGAGGCCCGCAGGCCGATACCCCATACAGCAATTCGCTACGCTCGGAGTCCATGCCAGCATGGACCCTACATAAACTGTGCAATAGCCCTTTGTAAGGATATAGCTCTCATAAAAGTAGAAAGCATAATTCTCTGTATCAAGGAGAGTGTCATGGCGCAACTCGACCAGCCTCAGCTTGAGCGCATGCATCGTTACTGGAACGCGGCCAACTATCTGACTGTCGGTCAGATCTATTTGCAGGCTAATCCTCTCTTACGAGAGCCACTTTGCCCCGAACATATCAAACCCCGCCTGCTGGGTCATTGGGGGACCTCGCCTGGTCTGAGCTTTATCTATGTCCATCTTAATAGGCTCATCAAGGAGCGCGACGCGAATATGATCTACCTGGCGGGACCCGGCCACGGTGGACCCGCTATCGTGGCCAATGTCTATCTGGAGGGCACCTATAGCGAGGTCTATCCCCATATCACACAGGATCACGATGGGATGCATAGGCTCTTCCGCCAGTTTTCCACTCCAGGCGGCATTCCCAGCCACGTCAGCGTTCCTACCCCTGGCTCCATTCACGAGGGCGGTGAGCTGGGCTATGTGCTCTCGCATGCCTTTGGCGCGGCCTTCGATAATCCTGATCTAATTGTGGCGGCGGTGATCGGCGATGGCGAGGCGGAGACCGCGCCGCTTGAGGGAGCCTGGAAGAGCCTGAGCTATCTCAATCCCATCCGCGATGGCGCGGTCCTCCCCATCCTCCACCTCAATGGCTATAAAATCTCCAGTCCCACGGTGCTGGGGCGCGCCTCTGATGAGCGCATTCGCAGATTAATCTCTGGCTATGGCTACGATGTGCATTTCCTGGAGGGCGACGATCCCATGCAGATGCACCGCGCCTTCGCCGAGTTACTTGATACCTGCTATGAGAAGATTCACGCCTGCCAGGAGCATGCCCGCTCACACGGCGTCCAGGGCGTGCCCCCCTGGCCCGCGATCATTCTGCGTACTCCCAAAGGGTGGACCGGGCCAAAGGAGGTCGATGGCAAACGCATCGAGGGGACCTACCGCGCGCACCAGGTTCCCATCGACGGAGTCAAAAACAATCCAGAGCATCTGCATATGCTCGAAGAGTGGATGCGCAGCTACCAGCCAGGCGAGCTCTTTGACGAGAACGGAAAGCTTATCTCCGAACTGGCGAAGCTAGCACCACAGGGCGCGCGCCGCATGGGCGCCAATCCTCACGCCAATGGTGGTCTCCTGCTTCAGGATCTACATCTCCCACTCTTTACCGATTACGCCCTGGGTGTCAAGAAGCCCGCCACGGAGCAGCATGAGTCCACGCGCCAGCTCGGCATGTGGATGCGCGACATCTTCTCCGCCAATAAAGAGCAGCAGAACTTCCGCCTCTTCTGTCCCGACGAGACCAACTCCAACCGCCTGAGCAATGTGTTTGAGGTCGAGAATCGCTGCTTCGTCGAGCCAATTATCAGCGATGATGACAATCTCTCGCCCGATGGGCGTGTGATGGAGGTCTTAAGCGAGCATCTCTGCCAGGGCTGGCTAGAGGGCTATCTCCTCACCGGACGCCATGGCATCTTCGCCACCTATGAGGCCTTCGCCATGGTCTCGGCCTCCATGACCATCCAGCACTCTAAGTGGATGGAGGAGGGCATCAAGCTCCCCTGGCGCGCAGATATCTCCTCGCTCAATATCCTGCTGACCTCAACCTGCTGGCGCAATGACCACAACGGGTTCAGCCACCAGGGACCCGGCCTGATCGATACCGTGCTCTCCAAGAAAGGAACCGTGGCGCGTATCTACCTGCCACCCGATGCCAACTGCCTCCTTTCGGTGGCTGATCACTGCCTGCGCAGCCGCAACTATGTCAACCTGATTGTGATCGATAAACAGCCCCAACTCCAATGGCTCAATATGCAAGATGCCATTGACCACTGTACACGCGGCCTCTCGACCTGGCAGTGGGCCAGCAACGACCAGGATGTTGAGCCGGACGTGGTCATGGCCTGCGCGGGCGATATTCCCACCCTGGAGACCGTCGCGGCGGCCTGGTGGCTACACCAGCACATCCCAGAGCTAAAAGTACGCGTGGTCAACGTGGTCGACCTGATGACGCTCTATCCCCCCTACCTCCATCCTCACGGCATGGAGGAGGCCAAATTCGTCGAGCATTTTACCGAGGACAAACCGGTCGTCTTCGCCTTTCACGGCTATCCACGCGCCGTTCACGAAATCGTGCACGGTCGCGCTAACGAGGAACGCTTCCACGTACGCGGCTTCAACGAAGAGGGCACAACCACGACTCCCTTCGACATGGTGGTGCTCAACGGCATGAGCCGCTACCACCTCTGCATTGAGGTGTTGCGCCGCGCCCAGCGCGTTCGTGGACTCACTCCGGCCCTGATCGCCGAATGTAACGACCTGCTTGCCAAGCACCATACCTACGTCCGCGCTCACCTCGAAGACATGCCCGAGATCCGCGACTGGACCTGGACTGATTAGCGATATAACATAGGGGTGATAGCGTGATGATGGGCTGGCGAAACCAGCCCATCATCACGCTATCACCCCTATGTTATGCGAAGCACCGCAGGTGCAAGCTAACGAGACAGGAGTCCTCGTTCAAGCGCGACCGCAACGGCTGAGGTACGTGAGTCGACCCCAAGCTTGGTATAAATACTGGTGAGATGCGCCCCCACCGTGCGCAGGCTGATACCAAGTTGGGCCGCAATCTCTTTGCTGCGCTCGCCGCTCGCCACTCTACGCAAAACTTCTAGCTCTCTCTCGCTTAGCTCACCCTCGCCACTCCTCCTGGCCCTTGGAGAGGGACGCTGCTCCTGAGAAGCATGAGAGAGCAGACGCGCCACAATTCCCGGCTGTAGCAGCGTTTCTCCACGCGCCGCGCTCCGTATGGCCTGAAACATTGTTTCACTACTGGTGTCTTTCAGCAAATAGCCGCAAGCGCCGGCACGCAGACCGCGTAACATAAGATCGTCCTCGTTATAGGTAGTCAAAATAACGATCGCGATATGCGGCCATTGCGCTCGCAAATGAGTGATCGCCTCCAGCCCATCCATTCCTGGCATACGCAAATCCATCAACACTACATCGGGTTGCGCCTCTTTGACGACACGAAGAGCGCTTGCTCCATCTGCCGCCTCCCCCACCATGACAAAGCCCTCACCCAATATCTCTAGCATCATACGCAAGCCTTCACGCACGACCTGATGATCGTCTACAACGACGACACGGATTAGCCCCTGCTCATGCTGATTCGCTTTCATACGCGTATATTCTTCACTCATGACGCACCTCTTCCCAGGCCATTTCACGCTGTTCTTGCGGATGCTGCTCCGAGGAGAGCAGGCAAAAGAAACGCAGGGTCGTTCCCTTACCCGGATCACTGCATACCTCAAAGCGAGCCCCGATCAGGCGCGCGCGCTCACGTAGTCCGAGCAAACCGAAATGGCCAGGTAGCTGCTGCGCCTGGGCAGGAGCAAAACCAACCCCGTCATCGCGTAACATAATGATTAGCTGTTGTCGCTCACACACGGCACTCAAAAAAACGTTATGCGCCTGGGCATGCCGCACAATATTGCTAAGTCCCTCGCTAATCATTCGCTGGATATGCTCATACGAGGCAGGAGGTGCCATGGTCAGGGCTTCGATATCACACTCACAGGGAATGCTTGTGTACTCAGTAAAGCGTTTGACCTCCTGCTGGATAGCCTCTTGCAGGTCGAGGGAACCAGGGGTTTCGGCGCGCAGATCGTCAATGACGTTGCGAGCCTCTGTAAGGGTTGCACGCGCACGCGCCATCGCTTGCTGCACAATATCGCGTGCCTGTCTAACTTGCTCGCGTGCGAGCAAACCATTCGTCGTCTCCAACTGCATAGTAATGGCGACCAGGCCTTGAGAGAGCGTGTCATGCAACTCACGTGCCAGCCGCTGACGTTCCGTAATCAGCGTCAGGTCTTGTACCTGGGCTGCGTAATCCTCAAGCTGTATATGCGCCTCCTCCAACTGCGCATGTGTATGTTCCAGTTCGTGGTGCGCCTGTTCAACCTCACTGAGCAACTCCTGATCACGCTGGTGAGCCTGTGCGCGTTGGCGGTAGAGGAGAAGGCAGGCAACGATAAACATCAGAATGACCAGGAAGTTGGCGGACTTGACGAGGGCATTCTGGAAATTGGTTGTAAATAGACCTTGTTGTGGAAGAGTCGCAAGCGTATATAAAACAAGGTAGCTACCAGAGATGATAATCGTCGGGCGCGTCCACTTAAGCAAGCTCACCGCCTCAAGCGTTAATGCGAGAAAGAGCGTTGAGATCGCAAACTGCGAGCCAGTAACTACCAACATACTCTCTACGAGTAACGCCTGGACAAGAAAATAGACCCAGAGGTAACGCTGCTTGAGATGCCCGTAGAGCGCGATCCAATGCAGCGCACCATGGAACAATAATCCGCAAGAGACAAACACCAGGTCTCCAAGGACTGAGTAGAGTCCCGCCGCTCCATTTTTCCCCATCACGCCCATAGAATCTTGCATAGCCGACAGGTACATCAACACACTCTGAGCATACACAACTCCTACCCATACCAGGAGAAGCCAGCGCAAAGGATGTTTCTGACTGACAACTATATTCCGCTGCTGCATCTTACGTATTGCTCCATTTTATAGGGCGTTCTCGGCGCCTACGTCGCTTCATCTGGGTATAGGCTGCGATGTGCAAATGCCACAGCTTATACCCAGACGAGTGATATTACCCAAGTATAGCATCGCTCACTAGAAAGCCAAGCTGTCAAAGCATGCATTCTTGATTGCAGAGTTGTGCAATACAGGTTTGATCAATGAGGTTTGCATGGATATACGATGTCTTCCGCCTCAATGTTGCGTACAGTTTAAACAGGTCCAGTACCGTGTAAAGTCTCTATTAAGCGCTATACGTAATAGGAGCAGTAATTATGTTTGTACTAGAAATACAGGCGCAAAAATCAGATATTATTGAGGCCATTGATGTGCGCAAAAATTACGCTACAGGAAAATTACATGTTCAGGCCTTGAAAGGTATCAACCTTCACATTCGGCAAGGCGAGGTTGTGGCAATCATGGGTCCGAGCGGATGCGGAAAAACCACACTTCTCAACTGCCTGAGTGGGCTCGATAATGTCTCTTCCGGCATCATCAAAATCGCGAGCAAGGATATTCGCAGTTTCTCAGACCGCGAGCTTACCGCCTTCCGCGCTCGTGAAATGGGTTTCATCTTTCAAACTTATAACCTGCTACCGATTCTCACCGGATTGGAGAATGTTGAGTTACCTCTTCTCGCCAGCGGAGTGCGGGCGAAAGAGGCTCGTGAACGAGCCCTACTCAGCATTGAACAGGTTGGCCTGAGCGACTGGCGCTCCCATCGTCCGGCCGAGATGAGCGGAGGTCAACGTCAACGCTTCTCCATCGCTCGTGCCCTCGCCACAGCCCCCTCTATCATCTGGGCCGATGAGCCAACAGGTGCGCTCGACAGCCAGACCAGCCAGGAGATTATCGATCTGATGCTCTCACTCAATCGCGATTACAACCTGACCTTTGTCTGGGTAACGCATGCACCTGAGGTTGCTCGCCAGGCTCAGCGCCTGATTATGATGCGCGATGGTTCTATTGTGGAAGATCAGCCACTTTTAGCAACCGGGTCCCCCTTAACCGCAATTCAGCAGAGTGGAGAAAGCCATGCATAATATTATCAATGACCTCTCTCCTACGATCCTCGTCGCCTGGCTCGGACTCATTACCGGTACATGTCTTCTCGGCATCCTGTTATCAGGAAGCCTGAAACCATTTTTGCTAAAGATGGGCGCGCGTAATGCCGTGCGCCGCCCCCGGCAAGCCCTGCTCCTGGTATTCGGTCTGGCACTGGCAACTGGCATCATCGTGGCCGCGCTTGGCATCCAGGATAGTTTTAACGCCTCAATGGCTCCCTATCGCCTGGCACAGATGGGCAACGTTGATGAATCGATCACTGGAACCTTCACGCAACAGCAGATCGCTACTTATCAGGCGCAGATACGGCAGCAACACGACGTGCAGGCGATCTCAGCGCTTTTCTATGTGCATGGGGCTGGTGGCTCAAATGTCTGGTCAAGCCGTACAGGTACCTCCCTGGGGAGTCTATCCACCTACGCTATTCCCCCGGACTTCGACACTGTCTATGGTCCACTTACCGACAGCCATGGGCAGCGTATCCACTTCGCCGACCTGCGTCCAGACGAGGTCTACCTGAGCAAGACCCTGGTTAGCAGTTTTGATGTACAACCAGGAGATACCTTACAAATCCAATTCTTCTTTAGTGGCGTGGGAAAATTCATATCGACAAGCGCTCGTGTACGCGCCCTGCTGCCTAACGACTTGGCCTTTACTTCCGGTGAACTGGCTAGCAACAATCCCGCAGGAGAGATCATCTTACCGCTCGCTACCTTGCAGCGATTGGCAGCCCAACAGCTTCACCAGGATTTTATTGTGAATACCATTTGCGTGAAAAATGTAGGCAGCGGGGGCATGGATGATATTGGGCCCGCCGGAGAACGTAGCCAGGCCGTACAGAGCGCTCTCAGCCATATCGTCGGCGTACCCGTTCTCGATGTAAACGGCGGCCTTGACCTCGATACACAATTTAATGATGTGCTAATTCATCCGCTCAAGCCGGATATGGTGCAGCGTTACGGCGTACCTTTAAGCTTCGCCTTACGCCAGACAAGCGCCGCGCAGCAGCTCCGCTTCTCCATCCCCCTCCTCAGCGATCTCCTGGTTGGCGCGGCGCTGCTTCTCCTGGTGCTCCTCTTCCTCTTACTGGCCGCTGAGCGACGCTCTGAACTGGGTATCAGTCGCGCGCTTGGGCTTCAGCGTGGACACCTCATCCAGCTATTATTACTTGAGGGCTGTATCTATACCCTGGTAGGAGGCTTACTCGGCATTCTGTTGGGGCTGGGTATTATCGCCGCTCTGTTAGCACTTCTCTCCTCGGTTCCGCAATTAGGGGGCGCATCCATAGCGCTACACGTCTGGGTGAGCTGGCAGAACCTTGGAACGGCCTATTGTCTGGGTACACTGGTGGCGCTACTTGCCATATTCCTTAGCGCTATCTGGATCAGTAGCACAAATATTGTCGCGGCTATCCGCAATCTCGATGAGCCACCTACCCTTACAGCTCGTTTATCACAACTTGTGCTCGCGCTATGGCTACCACCTCGCGACGAAGCTGGTTTGGTAATCCCTGAAACCCTGGCGCGCCAGATAGGGCGACGAGTCGAGGCCATAGGGAGACTGCTCTGGGGACTCTTTGCTCGCGGCGTACTTAGCCTTCCGCTAGGACTTTACCTGCTTCAGCAAGGCATGTTCCAGGAGCAGATCTGGTTACAACACCTTGGCATTACCCTCGCCTGTGCCGGAGCCTGTCTGTTCATTGCCTGGCTCCTTCAATGTATCAAGATACCTTCTAGCTTCGCGCGCCGCCTGGGCTTTACGCTCCTGGGGTTAAGCTGGCTGGCTTTCGGCCTCTATAAAAACATTCTCCTGGGCTTCTTTATCGACGTTCCAGGTGACAATGAGCCATTTCTGACGCTGGATACGCTGTTGAGCACACTCACGCTCGTGAGTGGAGCAGTCATCCTGGCGATGTCCAATGTTGATCTCCTACTTCACGCTCTTTCAGCACTTATACGACGTGTACGTGGCCTGGCGCCTATCAGTCGTACAAGCCTGGCCTATCCGCTAACATTCCGCTTCCGCACTGGCGCGACCATCTTCTTGCTGAGCCTGGTCATGTTGCTTGTAACTTTCTTTACCACCATCAATCTGGTAGACATTCAGCACAATCAGCTAGACACCATCACAGGCGGTTACCAACTTGGCATGACAGATTCCAGGCCAGGACTGGAGCAACAATTTCAGTCTACGCCCGAACTACAGCAACAGTTTCAGCGTATAGCATCCCTACACGCACTGCTCGGCATTATCAAAGGCAATCAGGTAGCCCTCAACGTGCCACTACACCTGCATCTGCCCAACGGCGACACCACTCTTAAGAGTCTGATGCCAACTGAGGCCAGTGACGCCTTCCTTGCTAGCACCCAGCTTCCCTTTCTGGCACGTGCCCAGTCCTATACCTCTGACCGCCAGGTCTGGGACACGCTACAAAATCAGGCTGGATATGCGGTGTTGCGCTATGACACCGATGCGCCAGGGCTACCTACAGGCAATGGTTTTAAGCCCTTTACGGTTGATATTCCTGATCGCACAGTCCCTCAAGGCGTGCATTATCATCCTGTGACCATTATTGGCATCCTCGCGCCCGACACCTATTATCCCTCCCTCTTCGTATCTCAGCGCACAGCACGTGATCTTGTGGTTGGACAGTCAGGTAAAGGGAAGGACAACATCACGTACTACACCTACCTCTTCCAGGAACGGAATGGGGCACAGAACAGCCAGGCCATAGGCGTGCTGAACCACATCTTCAGTCCGGGCAATCGACGCCTGGCCTTTCAGGTACTCGATCCCAGCGAGGGCAATACGGCCACAGCTATATTAACGCTAACTATCACAGGATATCTCGGCCTGGGACTGATCTTTGGCATCCTGGCAATCGCCATCATCATCAGCCGGGCAGTAGTTGAGCGACGACAACAGATTGGTATGTTGCGTGCGTTAGGCTTCTCGCGTGGATTAATCCTACGCTCCTTCTTGCTAGAAGCGAGCATCATTGTCACTCTGGGTCTGCTGCTTGGGACGCTGCTAGCCTGTGGCCTCGCTTACCAGGTCTTTACTGCCTACTCCGAGAACTTTCCCTTGCCCATCTTACCCTTGCTGTTGATACTCCTGGCCTGTTACCTGGTAGCATCTCTCGCGACCATTTTCCCGGCTCGCCAGGCTGCACACCTCTCGCCAGCGGAAGCTCTGCGCTATGAATAAAGAAGGGAACAACTTCGCCATGCCAGCACCACAAATTGATCTCAATAAAAAACCTCAAGCCAGGTCCAGTACATGGGGCAAGCTGCTGCTTGTCGTCGGACTGACCGCTATTATCCTGCTAGGTGGAGGCATAATTCTCTGGCAGGTAACGACACGACAGCCTGCAAACCATGTGACTCAAGATGAAGCATCTTCAAGCAACTCGCAGGGTAAAAACACTGCCTGTGGTCCTCGTCTCCCTATGGATAGCATCTTACAAGAGATAGCTAACCAGCTTCAAATGAACCTCGACCAGGTCAAGCAACAGGTACGCGCAGGGAAGAAACTCCGTGATCTCGCCGCAGGCAAGAACATCTCGCTTGTCCGCCTGCATACTATTGAAATACAGGCCTTCGAGGATGGAAACAACCAGTGGCAGCGCCAGGGTTGCCTCTCGCCACAGGATTACAAAGACAACCAACAACGCTATAGCGTCTTAACTCCCCTGCAACTAGATGACGAAGTTACTGACACTCTCACCCACTAAGATCTTATTCCGAAACCCAACCCCCATTCGGGGGCGCAGCGCCACTTGCGTGTCTAGCGCTTCGCGCTCAGGGTTTTCGGAGAAGTAGTAAGATACATTTGCTATGTTCCAGGGTCCAGGCATGCCTGGACCCTGGACTTTTTTCGTCAGATACGGTGCATTCGCCAGATGAAATATTCTTTCCCCGTATGCCTCAACAGCCTTCCCTGCCTGCAAGCAGAACTATACAATAGGGCATCCCAATTTCAAGCGCGTCCCTAAAGGCAAAAGGCAGGATTTACATATTTTGTATACATTGTGTCAATTCTTTATTCAAACCTTTGACATATAGACATAAATAATGAATAATAAGGAGACAAGAGGGCGATCTTCCCAACGCTCTCATTGGCAATCCCGTACAAGGCGTACTCACTGGGTGGTCTCCACCCCTGGCAAGATCGAGGGCACATATGAAAAACGCGACTCCTGGTCTCACCTGGCTGATTGAGCACATCCTCCCTCGGGGAGAACTTACCGTTATGCAAGGCCCGCTCCACGTTGGTAGATCGCTGCTCCTGCTCGATTGGGCGCTCTGCTCCGCCACTGGCAAATCCTGGTTTGGGCATCTGGTTCATCCTGGTTCAGTAGCTTTCTGCTCCACCGAGAAATTGCAGGACCTTGGACAACGGGCACGCGCCTGGTACACAACCTACCAGGCGGACATCGATCTCCCCGTCCAGCACACTCCCATCTCCTTCTTTGAGCTAGAGGCTCTCTCTGAAGAGAACTATCTTGTGGCCAGTGAACAGCTCGTAGAAGAGATCAAGGACATGCAGGATCCGCCATCGCTCATCATCCTGGATGTCGAAGGCACCAACGAACGCCAGGCACGCGTGCTTGCCTACCGCTTATGGCAATATTTCGGCGCCACAGTCCTGCTAACCTCCTCCGATTCCTCCCGCGATGATATCCTCAAGCTCGTTCCCTCTGGCTATAAAGATGAGCAGGAGTTCCTCTTGCATTTCCCCGGCACCTATGGCACCTCTGCGCTCCAATTGCGCCTGCAATCAGTTGCCAGGCCGGGAAAGGACTTTCCGCCCTCACACATCATCGAATGTAGCGACCAGCAAACAGCTTAAGGGTGATATGGTAGTGTGGAGCGTCCTGGGTCAGGACGCTCCACACCCTACCCCTTACGTCCCCAGTATGCTTTCTTCAACCCCCCTTTCAATTGCTCACTACTTGCAAAAGCAAGGGAATGGTAACCAACTTCTGGCTTTCTCCGTGATCAGAGTAAGAGTACCTGTACCTGGTGATATCACAAGGAGTACTGTCATGCCTGGCTCATTTCGCATCGCTACTATCGCGGGCATTGATATCCATATCAATCTTAGCTGGATTATTATCCTCTTGCTCCTGACCGTCTCACTCTCGACCGGCCTGTTTCCTCGATCTTTTCCGGGCTTTACGAGTAGTACTTATTTTCTGCTCGGCCTGGTCTCGGCGCTGCTCCTCTTTGTCTCCGTGCTCCTGCATGAGCTGGCGCATTCGTTTGTCGCGCGAGCGCGTGGCCTGCCTGTGAAAAATATTACGCTCTTCATCTTTGGCGGTGTCTCTAACATCGAGCGCGAGCCACGGAGCGCGGGGGCTGATTTCCAGGTCGCAATCGTTGGCCCTCTGGCCAGCCTGCTCATAAGCGGGATCTGTTACGCGCTCTGGGCCCTCTTGACCAGGGGCGCGGATAACCCTATCGCGGCCATCTTACTCTACCTTGGGGCAGCCAACCTATTGCTCGGCCTCTTTAATCTGATTCCCGGCTACCCGTTGGATGGCGGGCGCATCCTGCGCGCCATTGTCTGGAAGTTTACGGGCAATATCAATCGTGCCACGAATATCGCCGCCGCTATCGGGCAGGTGGTCGCGATCAGTTTTATCATCTGGGGCATCTTCCTCTTCTTCGGCGGAAACAGCTTTGGCGGTATCTGGATCGCCTTTATCGGCTGGTTTATGCTTAGCGCCTCTCAAGCGGCACGTGCCCAGAGCACCTTCGAGGATACCTTCCACAATATTACCGTTCAGGAGGTCATGAGCCATAATGTAATCCTCATTCCCGCCAATATCTCGCTCCAGCGCCTCATCGATGAGTATATCCTCCCGCAGGGTCTGCGCTCGGCGTTGATAACACAGGGCGAGCAGTTCGCGGGCCTGATCACGCTCAGCGATATTCGCCATATCCCACGCGAACAATGGGCCACTACCCCTGTTGGCTTCGTTATGAAGCCAGTCTCCCAGTTACACGTTGTCGCACCAGGGCAGAATCTGCGCGATGTCATCACCCTGCTCAATGACCGCGACATCAACCAGCTCCCCGTGGTCGAAAATGGCCGCCTGCTGGGCATTTTGAGCCGCGATGCCGTCCTTCGCGCGCTTGAGGTCCGCCGCCGCCTGGGCATCAAGCAAGAAACCGAACAGGACCAGCACCAGGCCACGTCCTCATAAAAACTGTAAAAAAAGAGAGTATCCAGGCTCGCGGGTGGAAGACCTGCGAGCCTGGATACTCTCTTTATGTCACAAAACCGTTAGCGCTGCTGCGCGGGCTGGTAAGTTCCTGGCTCGGAGCGGAAGCCAACTCCGAAGCGGTTCCAGCCATTGATGGCGACAATAGCCAGCGTCAGGTTGGTCAGCTCCTCATCATTAAATTGGGCATGCACGCGCTCATAAAGCTCATCGGGGACATCATTGCTCGGCAGCAGTGTCAGGGCCTCGGTCCACTCCAGGGCCGCCTGCTCACGCTCGCTATAGAATGAAGTCTCACGCCAGACCGAGAGCAAATAGAGACGCTGCTCGCTCTCCCCCGCCGCGCGCGCATCCTTCGTGTGCATATCCATACAATAGGCGCATCCATTGATCTGCGAGGCGCGGAACTTGACCAGTTCCAGAAGGGAATGCTCTATGCCACAATTGCGCACATAATGCTCAAGCTGGTACATCGCTCTCACTGCTCCGGGCGCGGCTTTAGTATATTCTATTCGCTGGGTCATATAATCCTCCTTCAAATTCATGTCACTGTTCATCTTGGATATTTTTTATCCTGGATATTCCATGTCTTAAATATACCATGATTAGATACAATTTGTCCAGGAAAAAAGAGCTTTCCGGCAAAGTTTTGCCGGAAAGCTCTTTTTTTCCTGCGTCTCAATTTACCTGTAGGACCCATGCAAGCATGGACTCACTTGCGACGCTGTTTCGCCAGGGCTATCTACCCAAATTACTGATTCTGGGTATCCGTGTCGCTAGTCGCATTCTGCTGCTGATCAGTATTCGTCGCGTTCTGCTGCTGATCGGTATTCGTCGCGTTCTGCTGCTGATCGGTATTCGTCGCGTTCTGCTGCTGATCGGTGCTAGTCGCGCCTTGCTGCTGGTCAGCGTTGGTCGCACCCTGCTGCTGGTCAGCATTGGTCGCGCCCTGCTGTTGGTCACTAGTGGTCGCGCCCTGCTGTTGGTCACTAGTGGTCGCACCCTGCTGCTGATCAGTGCTGGTCGCGCCTTGCTGCTGGTCAGCATTGGTCGCACCCTGCTGCTGATCAGTGCTGGTCGCGCCTTGCTGCTGATCGGCGTTTTGCGGGTCAGTGCTGATTCCATACTGTTGCGGATCAACGGTGTTCCCATCGCCAGTAGCAAATCCACCTCCCATTTTGACGGCATAACGATTCTCATGCGCAGAGGCATGAGAAATATGGGAAAAGGCTAGAACGCCTGCGAACATGCAAAGGGCCACAAATAGGATGACTCTCTTCATATCAGTTTCCTCTCTATAAAATGATCAAATCAACCATCTACCTATAGGATAATAAAAAGTGCAAATCACCTGAGATGCATGTGTCACTTTTCTATTTTACCTTTATCACGCGCTTCGAGATACGCATTGCCTATCCACTAAAATAGAAGAGAGAGGATATTCCATACACAATATGATCTTATTCCGGAACCCAACGTCACTGGCGTGACTAGCGCTTCGCGCTCAGGGTTTTCGGATATGAAGTATGTGGCTTAAGAAAGAGAAGCTTTGCAATGTCTGATACAGAGGATTTTAACCAGCAGTTCTCTGCCTCATCTCCGCCCAGGCAGATTCCATGCGCCCATCTTCATGTACTTCTAGATATTTCTTCGGATGCCCTGCTGTTACTCGACGAGGCAGGGAAGATTGTTATGGCGAATAAACATACAGAGGAGCTTTTTGGATATGCAGAGAAAGAGCTGTATGGAGCATCATTTGAGTTTCTCTTTCCATCCCACCTTCACGAGGCCTCACTTTATGAGCGAGAGCAGTACTTCGCCATTCCACAAAATTATCCCAAAGCAGAGGGTCTGGAGTTGTATGGACAAAAGAAGGATGGTACTGAGTTTCCGGTAGAAATCGACCTGCATCAGCTTATGCTTGATGATAAGCTCCATGCCCTGGGCGTCATTCATGATATGACCGACCACAAGGCCGAGGAACGGGAACATGCGACGCAGGCCTTACACCTGAGCCTCTTGATCAATCTCGTCAATCTAGCTGCCGATGCCATTCTTATACGCGATCCAGTCAGCCGTATCCTCTTCTGGAATCGCGGAGCAGAGCGGCTCTATGGCTGGAGTGAACAGGAAGCCCTGGGCCGAGTCACGCATAGCCTGCTGGAAACACACTTTCCCCAGAGCCAGGCCGCGACCGACGAGGCCCTTGAGCAAAAGGGAGCGTGGGAAGGTGAATTGACGCATACCAGCCGTGATGGGCGCACGGTCGTGGTGGAGAGCCGCCAGGCGCTTATACGTGATGATCAGGGCAAGCCCCAGGCCATCCTGGAGGTCAACCGTGACATTACCGAGCACCAGCGCCAGGAACAGCACCCCCAGGTAGGAACACCCGGCAGTCATTCTTTCTTCCTCCGCATTCTTGACAGCTTATCCTGCGGCGTCTTCCTGCTGGCGGGGGCAGATGCACGCCTCCTTTTTGCGAATCGTTCCGCCCATCAGGTATGGGGTACTCAGTGGCCATTTCTCCAACCATTGCTTGAGTTCCTTCGCACACACGATATCACCATCCTGAATGCCCAGGGACAACCATTTGCCCCAGATGAGATGGCCACTTTTCGGGCATTCAAGAAGGGGGAGTATGTACGTGGTCTACAATCGATAGTGAGCCGCCACGACGGAAAACGGCTTCCCATCCTGATCTACGCGGAACCATTCGAGCTTCCCGCCAACATGGGGTTACCAGCCTCTGAGCGTGCCGTACTACTCATGTATCAAGACATTACCGCTATCAAGGAGGCCGAATATCTCAAAGATGAGTTTGTGGAAATCGTCGCTCACGAACTACAAAAACCCCTGAGCACCCTTGCCAGCTATGCGGATCTCTTACAAAGAGACGCCAAAGCAGAGAACTTACCTACCTTCACACCACACCAACAAAAGGCCATAGCTGCTATAACAGAGACAACAAACGGCCTCTCATCACTGACCGAAGACCTACTCGATGTTACACGTCTACAAGCCGGGCGACTCGTTCTCAATGTCCAGTCAGTCAACATTGTGCCACTCATCCAACAGGTGACTGCACGCCTCCAGGCTACAACCAGCAGGCACCAGATCGAATTTCAGGCCAGCAGCGAAACTATGCTTGCGCACGTCGACCCCTCACGCCTGGAGCAGATCATGCGCAACATCATCGATAACGCTATCAAATACAGCCCCGAGGGAGGCCCCATCCTGGTCGCATTCAAAGAGGAACCTGAGCGGCAACGCATCCTCGGCAAAGTGCAGGATCAAGGCATTGGCATCCCCAAACAGCAGCACGGACGTGTCTTTGGACGCTTTATGCGCGCCGATAACGCCCGCGCCCGCCAGATCCCAGGGATCGGCCTGGGACTCTACCTCTGCCACGAACTCATCGAACTAATGGGCGGCTCCATCTGCTTCGACTCCGAGGAGGGCCAGGGTTCCACCTTCTACATCACCTTCCCCTGATAGAGTAGTTAATAGGATCGTTAATGTTATATGGGTTGGCAGCCTCAGGCTGCCAACCCATATAACATTAACGATCCTATTTTATAACCTCTTCGAGGCGGCGCAGGGATTGGCGGTCGCCCAGGCGCTCTAGCACGGGGCGGGCAAGGGCTAAGGGCTTGGGATCATGGCTGCGCTCAGCCAGGATGATGCGCATGCGCGCCGCGTGGTGGACTAACTTGTGGGCCTCGGCCTCATCAATCGCATGCACCAGGCGGGACAGGTCATTCGAGGTGAGAGCGAGAGCGATTTCGCGGAGGCGGCGATCTCCATCGCCAATATCCCTGACATGCCCCAGCATCTCCTCCGAGAGCGAGAATCCATGCTCGTTCACGAAGAGCAGCAGGGCCACACTGAGCATATCGCCCACGTGATCGAGCCTCTCCTCGGATAGTTTGCGCACATCATCCTCCACGATGGCATCGATTACGCTCAGAAAGGCTGATCCAAGCGATAGAATGTCTTTGCGTAATTTTTGGGTTAGCGCATCGATTAGAGATTGATCCTCGCGGGCGAGCGCCATCAACAGCATGGCATGATAGCCGCGCGCGAGTTGCGCCGATGCGGAGGGATCATAGAGCACCAGCTCGTGGATCTCGTCCAGCCTGGGCAGCAGTTTCTCCATCTCCTCCCAGCGGCCAGAGAGATAGGCCGCCAGCAGACCATAGCTCACGACTTTGCCCAGGCGTGCGACAGGCTGGCCCGGCTTCAGATTCGCGAATGTCTCATGCACGCTGGTAATGCAGCAGGCATAGTCGCCCATGAGGAAGAGACAGCGGATGACAGAGCCGACCGCGTCCGCCCATTCGGTGATTGGGAGATCTGGAATGGTGAGCCGGCGCTCCATCGCAGCCAGAGCCTCCGGCAGAGCATACGAGGAGATTGAGAGCACGCCATAGGCGTCCAGCGCCTCGCTGAATGCCTCCCAGTAGTGACGCCGCTCGAAATAGCTTGCCGCCTGCTCGGCCAGGCTCCTCTTCTGCGCAATCAAGCTCAGCCTGGCGGGGTCATTCCCACCGGGGTTATTCTCGCCATAACATACCTGCGGGCTGAAACATTCTGTCAGGCGAATACGCCAGCGTTCATCCTCGTCATTTGTGCCTTCAAGCAAAGCCAGGGCCTCTCGCTGCAACGTCTCTACCTCCTCTGAGGAAAACCTGGCTACTAACGAGTTACGCGTGCCCTCCATAAGCAACTTGCGCATGAGCCGCGCACCCACCTGTGGCTGACGCGCTGCATGCGCACGCCAACTTGCAAGCGCTTTCTGATAGGCCTCAAACGAGATATCACCATACGAGACATTCTCGCCTAATAGCTCGTACAGGCGTGCATGTTCGGAGGGAGGCGCGAGATCGATGGCCAGTTGCAGGTAACAACTGGCTTCGGAGAAGACGCCGGAGCGCCCCGCGTAGAGGCCCGCACGCTCGAAAGCTTTAGCCGCGCGCTCCGTTTTGAAGGGCAGAGCCAGTGGCACCGCCGACTGGCGCGCCAGTTCCACGGCCTTCCGGTAATGATAGGCGCTTAGTTCAATGTAGTCGTCGCGCCCGCCGGGTTGCTGGGCGCTAAGATCTTCGAGCCAGAGCGCGGTCTTGCCGTGCAGGCGAATGCGTTCAGGACGCGCCAGAGTTCCATAGGCAACATCACGAATAAGCACATGCTGGAAGGTATACCGCTCCTCGTCGAGGGCCATAAGCATATTGCGGCTCTTCAAGCCATCCAGGGCCACGTCCAGCTCCTGCTCATCCATAAGAGCCATGAGCAACTGGCGGCTGAAAGCGCGCTTGGAGACGGAGGCCGCTTGCAGTAAGGAGCGCTCCTGGCGGGACAGCAGGTCGATACGCGCCAGGATGGCCGCGTGCACGGTATCGGGTAAGTCCAGGTTAGCGTCCACCTCGCCGCGTTGCGCACGCTCAGCATACCCACGCAACAGTTCAAGCGTGAAGAAGGGGTTGCCACCTGAGCGCTCGGCAATCTGGCGCCTGATCCTATCCGGAACATCAGCCTGTACCCGCTCTAGCAGTTCTTGCGTCTCCGCCTCTGCCAATGGCTCCAGCGTCAGGACGGTCATCTGCCAGCGATTATCACGCCAGCTTACCCGGCGCTCTAGCAGTTCTGGACGACTGAGAATCACAAACAAGATGGGGGCGGAGGTCCCGAGCTGTACTATATGCTCTACCAGGTCGAAGAGGGCGTCGCTAACCCAGTGCAGATCTTCAAAGACAACGACACGGGGAGCCTGGCGCGCCAGCAGCTCAATAAGCAGGCGCCAGGCAGCAAAGAGACTCTCACGGTCCGTCGCCAGGAAGCGCGAGGGCACAACCTCGCGTAGCGTACTATAGACGCTCTCATTGATCGCATCCCTGAGAGCCTCGCCACTCACCCGCAGTTTCTCCCCAAGCGCTCCCAGGCGCTCGCCATCCTTTGGCCCAGGGGAAGAACTAGTCAAACTAACCAGTTCATCCAGCCCATCTAACTCCAGCAAGGAGTCCAGATTAAAGATTTTTTTAGCGGAAGCATCTTTAGCTTGCTTGCCAGATTTTGTCCCGTTTCTAAGGTCGCCCAGGCGCTTCAAGGCGTTAGACTGCTTGAAGTTGCCTATAAGCCTCTTATTAAAGCTCGCAAATACATCTCTGGCCTCAGCGCCACTCAAATTCAGCCTCAGGCCTTCTGGCATTGAAGGTAAACCTTCTGGCATTGCAGAAGGAACCCAGCTGACTCTCTTCTCGTCATCCTCTTCCATACCCAGGGTGGTCATGATCAAGTCGGCCAGGCGGGCCGCGTCTATGCTTTCATAGCCCCCTTGCTGATAGATGGCCTGTACCTGCTCCGGAGTGGGGGATTGGCCTAGCAACTGGGTCAGCAGGCCGCGCAGGGGCCAGTAGGTCAGCGTCTCGCCATAGGGGAGACACTGCGCAGAAGCGACGCGCAGACCCTCTTCAGGCTTGATCTGCGCGAGAAATTCCTCCAGGAGGCGCGACTTACCCGTGCCCGCCTGGCCAACGATGGAGACCACTCGCGAGCTACGCTCTTGCAGTACACGCTCTTTTAAAATCTCTAGTTGGCGTAGATCCTGGACACGCCCCACGAAGGGGTGGCGCTCGACCAGGCGCGTGGCCCGCTGGCACTTCAGGGGAAAAATCTGCAACGGCTGTGGCTTCCCCTTAGCCTGGAGCAGGCGCGGCTCTTCAAAGAAAAAGGCCTTGCGTGTCGCGTTAGCCGTACGCTCGCTCACAATAATCTCGCCTGGATTGGCACCCTGCTGCAAGCGCGCCGAGATGTTCACGGCATCGCCCGTGACAAGGAAATCCAGGCGGTCGGGATTATTGGTGGCAATTACCTCGCCGGTATTCACCCCGATACGCAGGCGGAAGATGGGGCTGAGAATTTCATCGCTGGCGACGGCCTCGCGTAGCGCCAGGGCAGAGGCCAGGGCGCGTTCAGGATCATCCTCATGCGCCTGGTACAGCCCAAAGATCGCCATCACCGCGTCGCCAATAAACTTCTCTAGCGTGCCGCCACGCGGAGTAATCACACGGCGCGCATGATCATAATAGCGGCTCATCAGGGCACGCACATCCTCGGGATCAAGGGAGTCGGCCAGGGCGGTCGAACCAGTAACATCGGCGAAAAGAATGGTAACCAGTTTGCGCTCTTCGGGCATGAGCATCTCCTTAAACCCCCATTCGGGGACATGCAGGCCTCGTACCTGGAATGATATATATCGATATTGTGGAGTATATTACCACAAAATGCGAAGGATTGGAGCTCCGACCGACGCTGCTAAAGCACGCGTCTACATATGAAGGCGCGCGAGAGGCCCCGTACCTTGATATGTAGACGCGTGCTTTAGCAGCGTCGAGCCACATGCGGCTACTCCACGACGTCGCGTGGGTAGGTTCGCTTCGCCTGGGTGCTCTGCTCCAGGTCGATGTCGACTGTGACAAATGGCTTTTCACGTGATGTCTCGGCCAGCAGCTTGCCATCGGGATCGATCACCAGGCCGCGCCCACTAAACAGGTGTTCATCCACGCGGTTGGATGAGAGCACAAAGGCGCCGGAGGCAATCGCGGCCATCTGTGGCGCAATCACCCAGCGCTCATGCCTGGTCGCGGCGCGTGGCACGACGATGATATTCGCGCCCTGCCGTCCATAGTGCCTGGCCCACTCACTGAACATAACCTCGGTACAGATCAGGAAACCAAGCGCCAGGTCCTGTTGCACATGCGCCACCGTGAAATCACGCGGGCTGCGGTCAAACCAGCGCCGCTCATAGAAATCCTCTTCGTCGGGAAAATAGTATTTATCATGAATGCCCCTGTAGCCCTCAGCAGACGACCAGGAGAAACCGCGATTGAGATGTCGCCCTTCCGCAGTCAGCAGATGCGTCCCCAGGACGGTCGCAGGCGCCAACTCCGGCAGGCGTCTCATCATCACCTCATGCTCCGCCTCGGCCCGCTGCCAGACATCAGCCTTAAACTCAGGTGTGCGCCCAAACCAGGCCGAGAAGGGCAACTCCGGCAACAGCACCAGTTCGCTCTTCTGCTCTTTGACATAGGCTACAAGCGCTTCCCAGGCGGGAGCAAAGGCCCTCCGCTCATCGGGCAACTCACAGACAGTTACTCTCATACAGCTCACTTTCCCTTTTTTGCGGGTATTCTTCATATTTTGCGGCCCCCCCAAAGGTGGCGTGGTGGTGACACCTTCCATTCCATAGGCACCACGTTTACGGCGTGCAATACACATCTGCGAAAGGCACGAAAGGTCGGCTGTCGGTAGGGGCGCGCTAAAGCGGGTCCCATTGGCGTCAAGTGAAGAGTTCCCGATTCTATCGGAAGGCCTTTTGAGCGCCATTTGGCAGGACCACCGCTCATGCAGGTGCGAAAGGTAGGTGCGCCCTTTAGAAGCACTTCCTTTTTCTCTCTGCATGGGCGGGGGCGTTTCTCTTTCCTGAGTGGCTCCCTCTCCCTGCCATGCCCCACGGCCAGCAGGGACGGAAGGTAGTGCTTCTCAAGGGCGCACCTACCTTCCGTCCCTGCATGGCCGGGGGACCAAGCAGGCATCTCTTATCTTGACGCTAATGGGACGCGCTAAATCTGGTCCCTACCGGCCTGGGGAGCCGCCTCGCGTTATGGGCACTTTCCCAAGCTCAGAACTAGTCTGGACGAAATTTTCCGGCAAAGTCATAAACGTAGCGCCTATACACGAGAGGACGCGAGAGGTCAGAGGAGAGAGACCGGGTCGCCCACGGCAATATAGGTGATCGAAAGCTCAGGAACTTTGGGCTGGAGCCATTCGACGAGATAGTGCATGCCCTCTTCCTCGCTCTTGGCGTGTCCGGCGATAAGCAGAGCCTTGTTGAAGCCCAGCGCGTTGGCATCGCGCACATACTCGCACGTCTGCCACTCAACGGTCTCGCCACAAATAATCGCGTCCAGCTGCCAGCGCTCGAAGGCCTTGATCTGGAACTCGCCTCCTATCGCGCCCACAATCAGTCCGATGCGTTCACAGGACTGTTCCGGCTCGCCCACGACGCGCGCAATTGGCAACGCCAGTTTCTCCTTCAGGCTGGCCGCCAGTTTCCCGACCGTCATCCCAGGGATCACCACCACCATCCATTCATCCTCCTGTTTATAGGCCTCCCAGCCCAGGACCTTGACCATGCCGGTAACAATGCCATCAGGCGTATGCATATGCCAGTAATCGTGAAAGCGGAAGATCGCCAGCTTATGCTCCTCAATAAAGGCACGCTTAGCCTGCACCACGGGATCGCCAGCCAGCCAGTCACTATCATAGTGATTGTAGTAGGTAGGTTCATGTGTAATCACCAGGTTCGCGCCCAACTCGACCGCCTGGCGCAACACATCCATCGAGGCCGTAAAGGTCGTTACGATTCCTGTTACCTCCCACGCTGGATCGCCACTCTTCAATACATCGACCGAGCCAGCCTGCGGCGCCCCCGGCACCGCCGCAATAATCAGGTCAAGCACTTCCTGAATCGTTCTCGCCATAAAATATCCTTCCCTTAAACGCGCCAGCTATCGCGGCCTAGCTCATCCTCTAGCTCCAGCTTGCTATACAGTATATACCACTGGCCCCGCTACTTGCTCGCGACTTATGTACACAGCTACCAACCCTGCCATTGTCCTTGACTGTACCAATGTTTCAATGTATCATATCTATGACACAATTTAGCAGAGGAGATGAAGGATGCCAAATTGGCTCGATGTCAATCCTCGCAGCGGTGTGCCGATCTATGTGCAACTGGTGCAACAAATCACGCATGCGCTAGAGATCGGCATCCTGCAGACCGGCGATCAATTGCCCACGGTGCGCCAACTGGCAAGCGAGCTTACTATTGCTCCAAATACCATTGTCAAGGCTTATGATGAGTTGGCAAGGCTAGGGTTGATTGAGAGTCGCCAGGGGGTAGGAACGCTTGTAACCGCGAAATTGAATGGCGCGCTGCGCCAGCACCAGCTTGATGCGCTCTTTAAGCAGCTAAGTGTGCTGGTGCGTGATGCTGCAAATCTCGGAATCAGTGAGCAAGAGTTGTGCGAACAGTTTGAGAGAGAACTCGCCCGCTTCTATCATGGGCAGCAGGACAGGTAAGGGGAGAACACTGATGGAAAACATGCAGGCCCCCCTCCTGGTCAGCAGCAGTTCTTTGGAAAGGAGTAGCATGTCTGTGGGAGCAATGAATCAGCTGGAAACAAAAAGCACGACATCGGCAGCTATTGAACTCCAGAATCTGGAGGTGAAATATGGCAAGCGCCCAGCAGTGAATGGGTTGAGCTTGACCGTGCCAGCAGGGGCGATCTTTGGTTTTCTCGGTCCCAATGGTGCAGGCAAAACGACGACGATCAAAACCATGCTGGGACTACGCAAGCCGGATGGCGGCAGCGTGCGCGTGTTGGGCTATGATGCCGTCACGCAAAGCCTGGAGGTGCGGGGTCGCGTGGGCTATATGAGCGAAGTCAACAGCCTGTACGATTTCCTGACGATCCCGCAGCATTGCGCCTTCTGCCACTCAGTCAGCACGCAGTGGGATCAAGGGATGGTGGACCACTATGTGAGCCTGTTCGGGCTGCCAACGAACAGCAAAGTTGGCACCTTTTCCAAGGGGATGAAATCGCAACTGGCGCTCAGCCTGCTGATGGGCAGCAATCCTGATCTGCTGATTCTGGACGAGCCAACAGCGGGGCTGGACCCGGTAGCACGCCACCAGGTTTTGAACCGACTGGTGGCAGAGATTGCCGCCCAGGGCAAGACAATCTTTTTCTCTTCGCATATTCTCTCCGAGGTAGAAGCGGTAGCCGACTGGGTGGGCATTATCCGCGATGGGAAACTGATTGTGTGCGATGAATTAGACCATTTGAAGCAAACACAGAAGGTCTTGAAGCTGACCTACGTTGAACTCCCACCGGCAGCGGAAGTCACCGCGCTGCGCGACCTGCCAGGCGTGATGAGCCTGGAACAGGAGGGGCGTAGTGTGAGGTTGCTGACACATGGCAATGTAGAGTCCCTCTCGCAGACGATTCAGGCGCGGCCCCACGCGCTGCGCGATGTGGACATCGTTGATCTCGATCTGGAAGATCTCTTCCTGACCTACATGAAAGAGGAACGCAATGGTCGTTAAGGAGTTCATTGAGGCGCGCTGGAAGGCCATCATCGGCGGCGTGGTAGCGGTCCTGGCCGCTGCTGCCCTGGCGAGTACGTACAATTTGATCAAAAATATGCTGGCGGGTCCGTTGACTGGCAAGGCTGCCCAGCAAATTCCGCCGCAATTGCAGGGGCAGGTTCAACAGCTTACCGGCAGCTATGATGGGTATGTCTGGTCGCAGTGGTTCTCGAAGAATGGGCCAGAGATCCTGGCGATTCTGGCGGCTGTGCTGGGAGCAAGCCTGATTGCCAGTGAAGTCAACAAAGGAACGATTTTCTTTCTGTTGAGCAAGCCAGTGAGTCGTGATCGTGTGCTCCTGACGAAATATCTGGTCAGTGTGCTTATTCTGCTAGGGGTGTCGCTGCTGAGCGGCGTCACAATTCTCGTCGCGGCGGCAATTGTGGGCCATCCGCAAAATGTGGGCGGAGTGCTGATCTCGACGGTTCTGCTCTGGCTGGGGATGCTCTTTGTCCTGGGCCTGGCACTGCTTTTCTCGGTGCTGTTTCATGATGTGCTCCGGCCCCTGATTTTTTCACTCTTGTTCACGCTGCTGCTGAGTATTCCGGGTCTCATTCCAAATGCCACGCTCAATGACTGGAGCCTGACTTTCTACTGGTCCAATTTTGCGGCCTATCAGGGGACGATGTTCCCGCTGAAAGCGTTGCTTATCTGCCTCGTTGCGGCTATTGTGCCGGTGGCACTAGCGATTCCCCTGTTTCGCAAGCAAGCATATTAGCAGGGTTTTGCGTCAGTCACTCAGGAAGAGGATCATAGTCCATCTGTGGGCAAACCCCGGAAAGAAAAAGAGATCATGAAAGGATATGCAGAATGACTGATCAGGATTTGTATGGAGAGAGTTCGGAAGTCACCTGGCCGATGGGCGAGACGACCATGTATGGCACCCTGGTCAGGCCATCTGGCCTCGGACCGTTTCCTGCGGTGGTGATGGTGGCCGGCAGTGGCCCAACTGACCGCGATTGGAATTCCCCACTCCTGCCAGGAACCAATGGCAGCGCACGCCTGCTTGCAGAGGAGTTAGCACGGGCAGGGATCGCCTCACTGCGCTACGACAAGCGTGCTTCCGGTCCCCATGTTCGTGAGAACATGCCACTACTGATCGGCAAAGTGAGCATGCAAAGCCATGTCGACGAACTCGCCGGAGCGGTACGCGTCATGGCAGGTCAGGCGTACGTGCGTCACGACCGGATCTTTGCGCTCGCCAACAGCGAAGGAACTCTTCACGCCCTGAACTACCAGCTGCACAACCCCGAGACTCCGTTCGCGGGACTCGTACTCACCGGCCCTCCTGGACAGCCCGTTGGCACGGTTGCGCACGCCCAATTGGCCGCGCAGGCTGCTCGCATCCCAAATGGAGATGCGATGCTGGCGCTCTACGATGCCGCCATCGCCCGCTTCCTGGCAGGAGAGCCCATCGTCCCAGATCCGGCACTACCGGAGGGTGTCCAAATGCTGCTGAAGAGTCTGGAAACCCCAGCCAACCTGCCCTTTGCCCGTGAACTCTGGACGGCAGATGCAACTCCCCTGCTCAGGCAGGTGAATGTTCCGGTGCTGGTCATCATTGGGAAGAAGGACCTCCAGATCGACTGGCAAGCTGATGGTGAGAAGCTTGTGCAGGCTGCTGCGGGATGGAAGGAAGTGACCTTTCTCTTCCCGGAGAACGCCAATCACGTCCTCAAGCAAGAACTGCGGCCTCGGTCGGAGTTGGTACCTGCCGAGATAACGGAGAGCTATAATGGCCCCGATACCCGCCTGGATCCGCAGGCGCTGGCCAGCATTCAAGAGTGGCTGGCTGCTCACGCTTGAGTAGAGGTTGCGGATCGAAGAAGCGAAGCTCAGGCGTAAAAGAACATTCCCAGGTGAATACGCGAGTTCACTTCAAGGTTTTTACACGCTGTTTTTATCTTTGTGTGCAGGACACCTGCACACATCCATAACTGAAGGAGAAAGTCATGCTCATTGTCACGACAGAAGGGATCGCCCAGCATCGGATTGTGGAAACCAAAGGACAGGTCTTTGGCGTGGTGGTGCGCAGCCGGGGCCTGGGGGGAAACATCATGGCGGGCCTGCGCTCCCTTGGAGGCGGCGAGATCAAGGAATACACCGCACTCCTGGAGGATGCGCGCCGGCACGCGATTGACCGCATGGTCCAAAATGCCACCGCTATGGGTGCGAACGCGGTTGTGCGGATGCAGTTTGATTCCGCGGAGATTGGCAGCACGATGAGTGAAATCGTGGCCTATGGCACGGCAGTGGTAATCGAGCCAGAGAGGTAGGGGCAGCATGCTGCGGAGAGGAATCATTGTATATGGTTTGCTCTACTTGGTTGGTGCCGCTGTATTGCTGTTCATTGTCCATGCGACGCTCTGGCTGGTTTTGTATCTCGCAGTGAACGGCTTCATTCTAATCGGCGCCATGCTCCTGGAACGCCAAAGATACCGCACTCGGGTGGATCGAACGCAGGGGTATTGGCAGCCCACTGGCGAGCGTTTCATTGATCCAGCCAGCAAGCGACTTATGGAAGTGTTCTACAATCCCGCAACCGGTGAGCGCGATTACAGAGAAACGTAGTTTGGCTCAAACGGAAGGAGTGCGGGGTGATTGTTCTGGCTGCGATGGCTCCACACCGTCGGGCAGAAGAAAATCCTGAAAAACACTTGTACCGAGACTATGGTATAATTAAAGCATAAAATCTCATATGCTTCTTAGAAATACATAGTAGTATTTTATAATACATAGGTACAAAAATATCATGGATGATTTCAACGAGCCAGAACTCTTGGAAGAGAACGAAGTCCGCATAGAAGATCTTGAAGCGCCCAATGAAGGCTTCCGCGCTCGCTTATTCTACCTTGTGGAAAAACTGTCTGGCGCGACCCATATCAGGAACAGGCCAGCTATAATCCTACTTACCCTGAGTCTGCTGGCCTTCTTTCTCCTGCCCAGTTCAGCCTCCACAAGCTCAGAAGCATCTACGCCACATCTAAATTCTACCGAATTATACACACAAGATACTGTCATATGTCAGGGACTGACTTTCAACTCCACAGATGGAACCTGGAAAACATCCTCCCCTAATCCAGTAGCCTCCAGACAAACCTATACCTGTATCAACGTTGCAGCAACCATTGTGCCAATCCATACATCATCTAGCAACAAAACGCCGCAACCATAGGTAGACAGATCCATCATCACCCATACAGAAGGAAGTTGGCATCTTGCGCAACGATACCGCCACCCATGCAGGAGGGGGCTGGAAGTGCTTCTAAACTCCCATTCGGCAATACAGGAGCACAACCTACCAGGCCCCTCCTGCTGGGCAACTACGCTTCCCTGGTGCACCCCACGCCCGGTCGGAAGAAAAAGGTAGGTGCGCCCTTTAGAAGCACAACCTTTTTCTTCCGGCATGGGCGTGGAATCGAGCAGCCACTCTTCACTTCATGCTTATGGACAGAGGTCCATCATCTTCACCCCAATCCCCTGACCCTGTGAGCGCCGTAGGCGCGAAAAGTCTGCTTACAGATCTGGACAAATTGCATCCAGGATATATAATGTCTGATTATAACCATTATATAAAAAAGGATGCATCTATGAAGCTAAGCGAAGGAGTTGAGTGGGGACTGCACTGCACCAGCGTGCTGGCAAGCCTGCCAACAAAGGCTACCCTACCAACGAAGGCCCTGGCCGAATATCACGGGGTCTCGGAGACCTACCTCTCCAAGCATCTTCAGGCCCTTACCAGGGGAGGCATTATCGAATCAGTGCCGGGTCCCAGAGGAGGCTACCGCCTGGCGCGCCCAGCCACCGAGATTACCCTGCTGGATGTCGTCGAAGCCATCGACGGGCCAGAGCCGGCCTTCCGCTGTACAGAGATTCGCCAGCAGGGTTCCTGCGCCATCGAATCATCCGCCTATCGCCTCCCCTGCACCATCCATGTCGCCATGGCACGGGCCGAAAAGCTCTGGCGCAACGAACTACGCGCACAAACCATCGCCGATATTGTAGCGCAACTAGGCGATATAGTTCCTCAACGCGTGCAACACCTGGCGGAGAAATGGCTCTCAGAAAACGTGCGCACGGCCAGCGAATTGGGGCGACGCTACTAAAGTACGCGTCTACATATCAAGGTACGGGGCGTACCGCGCCTGCATATGTAGACGCGTACTTTAGTAGCGTCGGGCAATCCCATATCGCATGCATATACCCAAATGTCTCATCATGTATTTTTGTGCACCTGTTTGCCTGCTTGATCAGCCTGAAAAGCCCGCTTAGCCTCTTTCTTTCATCTCCAAATCTCGCAAAAGGTTCAATTCATCAATAATCTTCGTTCATTCGTTCGTTATATACCACAAGGGAAGCTACAAACTGGTTTTGCAGAAGCAGTGTATCGATTAGCAGAAAGGCAGAAGGAAGACGTGCATAAGCAAGGAAAGCAGGCCTCATACCATAGTCAGTACACGCTGACCACTGAACTTGAGACCGAACACCTGGTACTGCGCCGCCCCACGCAGCAGGATGGCGAGGTGCTATTTCAACGCTGGCTTGCGGATGAGCTTCACCAGCCATCGGGAGACACGCTTACACAGGAGGAGACGCATCAGTGCATCGCTAACGTACTACGCCATTGGGACCAGTACGGCTTCGGCTGCTGGAGCGTCTTCGAGCGCGGTAAACACCAACCAGCGGGGCTCTGTGGTCTGACCCATACCCAGGACGAGATAGAGCTGACATATTCGCTCACCTCAGAGTATTGGGAGCACGACTTCGCCACCGAGGCCACGACCGCCTGCCTGGCTTATGGTTTCCGCGTTCTGGGGATTGAACGTATCATCGCCCACACCCATGAGGAGAATCCGACGCTGGAGCAGACCCTGGCACAAATACTTACAAAACTAGGGATGCATCAGCGAGAACATGGCGAGACCTGGCATGTCTACGAAATCACCCGCGCCAAATGGACCAGCCAGCACCTCATACCAGCCTGAGCCATATGACCTGATAACATCATCTGAGAAAAATACTGGACCCGCCGCGAATGCGGCGGGTCCAGTATTTTTCTCAGATGGCCTAATACATCAAAATTGAGGTGTTATAACTGGTGTGATCATAGATCCAGGCAGCCTGGTCGGTTGGCATATTGACACAACCATGCGTCCCATAGTTGGCGCTGGTATTGCCGCTGGAGTCACGGTGGAAGTACTGCGTCCCCGGGCCGTAGTCGTTGCGCCACCAGGAGTCATGCAGGAAGTACCCACCCTCGTGATACATGATCGCGTAGTTGATGGGCGTATCCGCGTAGTAGTAGGGCGACCCCTTAGGATAAGGTGACTTAAAGACGGTCTTGGTCTTGCGCCACATCACCGACCAGAGTCCTGGTACGGCAGGCAGTTCTGGGCGACCCGCCGTAATCTGGAAGGACCTGACCACGACGCCGTTCTCATACAGGCGCAGAGCCTGCTCAGCGAACGAGACGACGATCACCTGTGTTCCCATTAGTTTATAGTGCTGGAGTAGCTGGATATCTGTGGCATGCGACTGGGTATAGGGCGTCTTGTCGTTGAAGTCGGTCTCGTACATTTGCAGGTGGAAGGCCTCATTCTCGACATCTGTCAGGACCTGCTGGTAATCCGCCAGCTTTGAGGCGGCGCTCAACTCGCGATCCAGGTCCTCGCCGATACCCTTGGTCATATACCCCATATCCGGCCAGTAATCCTTGCCATCATATGGATTGTGATAGACATGCGCGCCACCCCAGTTCGCGACCTCCTGGTGGAACTGCTTGATCTCATAGGAGGCCTTGCCCATCGTCAGGTCTTTCTGCATACCCTGTAGATCGCTGTTATAGACCTTGGCAAAGGCCAGGTAGTCCTGAAGATTTTTGACGCTATCCCCTTTTGTATGCAGATCACCGGAGACCTTCTGGTACTGTGTGTTATCAACGCCATAGGTCTTAAGCTGCTGCACCTGGGTATCATACTGGTCAACCTTGTTTTTGACCAGTTGCGGGATCAATTTCTGGAAACTTCCCGCCGCCTGCTCAGTCTGCTTATCAATATTCTTCTCGACCTGGGTCAGTTCCTGCGACTTCAGCGCTTTCGAGATCTCGTTGTAATTGCCATCATACTGCTTCTGGAGGGTGCTTGAGTCCTGCTTACTCTCCTTCATCAGATCAATGATATCCTTGAGCGTCTGAAGTTTCTGAAGCGTGGTAGGCATCTGGTTCAGCGTCGCCAGCGCCTCTTTCGCATTGGCGCTGATCGCGAGATAATCCTTGGGATACTGTGCCTTCTGCTCCTGGCTCATATTCTGCTGATAAAATTTTGTCAGCGTATCCAGAGGGAAGTTCTCTTTTTGCTTGTTGGCGAGGCTGCTCTGAAGATGATCGAGGTCGCTTACAGCCTGCTGGCGATAGCGATCGGTCGAGGAGTCTATCAAGCCCTCGGTCTGAATCGAGAGTGCACCGTAGCGCTGGGAGAGGTTGCGATAGTAGTCATCGACAATACTGGTATCAAAAAAGTTCCAGGGCGCAGAGGAAGACTGGAGGTCCTGCTGCTGTTTCTCAATCGGCTGCAATAGTGTGTTGGGCACGCCCACGCTCTGAGCATGACTCAATGCCTGCTCAAAAGACTTCTGTTGCTGCTGCGCATCCTGTTGCAGATGAGCGTCACCTCCACATGCCGTAAGCAGCCCCGACAGCATACCCATACAGAGAAGGAAGAGAAGCGAGAAGCGCACCCTTTTGCTCGGCCCTTGAGCATGCCTGCGGCGATCTCGCGTACTTATAGAAGGCTGGCTGACACCCATAGCGAAGTAGTCCTTTTCAACATCCGCTTCACAATTAACCATATGTTTCCCTACATGCGGATATATGAGAATAAATTCAATTTGCTACACACGTACATATATATAGAAAGCTATTCAAACCTAATGATACACCTTTTTCGTAATCAACAATGCACGACTATCAGGCATTTGCCATGGCTTCAGAAGCGGCTTAATAAACTTGCCTGCTTGCCAAATAGTGATTACAGTGTACCACCAAAAAATCCTAATTCCTCATCAGTTTAACATTCAAACTCGCCATTGTCCACGTATTTACACATAAGTATATATGGAAGAGCATACTAATTTCTATATATTAGTAAAGTTTTCGCCTCTTCTCTTCCTCACACATCTTATGCCCTGTGTATGCTAGAGGTAGATACCCATGCATTGATATCGGAACTGACTGCATACCATAAAAAACAATCGTGAACGCCGCTTCGCAGTTATCCAATGGAGCAATCGTTCAATTGTAGGGTTCATGCTGGCATGGACTCGCGAGGCCCGCAGGCCGCCGCGTCCCCGAATGGGAGAATACCCTGACGTGGATAGATCGCTTCGCTCGGAGTCCAAGCTAGCTTGGACCCTACAACGGGGCGAATGCACTACTTACTGGATGGCAAAGGAGGTTTTTTGATGTCTAGAAGCGCTTATCGTCTCGGCTTCCAACTCACTATGGCACTACTATTGCTGCTGCCCTTCCTGTTTACAGGGTGTAAAGTAGGCACGCGCGAGGATGTGACCAGCAATAGCAATACCGCGAAAAGCAGTGTTTCAAACAACAATACATCCTTTCCTGCGGCCAATCCACTCTTACCCATCAAAACGACCCAGCTCACCCTGACTGGTAAGTCCAGCACAGTCCTCACCGATGCACGCGGCTTCGTGCTCTACTATTACACACCCGACACACTCAACAAACCGGCCTGCACAGGTGGTTGCCTGAAGGCGTGGCCTCCCCTCCTGGTAGATAGCCAGCAGAAACAAATTAGCATGACCACCCTGCCAGGCCAGTTTAGCATACAGAAGATCTCCGCTGGCAACCAGGTTGCCTACAACGGGCACCTCCTCTACACCTACATCAGCGACACCCATCCCGGCCAGGTAACCGGCAACGGCATCTACAGCTGGTACGCGGTCACCTCCGATTTAAAATAACACCTATGCAGGAGGGCAAGTAAGGCAGATGCTTGCCCTCCTGTATGAGAGGAGCATAAACAATCTTCATAGGTACCCGATTTATGATTCCGCTGACAAATTTTGTAGGACATGTTGCAGAGAGTAAAAAGGTAGCCATGCGACTCCAGAGACTGGTAGGGACCCGATTTACCGCGTCCACAGGCGATGAATCGCCTGTGGACGCGATAAATCGGGTCCCATCGGCGTCAAGTTAGGGAGCAATTGCTTGATTCCCACGCCCATGCTGGAGAAAAAGGTAGTGCTTGTAAACGGCGCGCCTACCCTTTTTCTCCGGCCGGACGTGGGACGCACTGACCACCGAACGCCGCCGTTCAGCAGGTGCGAAAGGTAGGTGTGCCGTTTACAAGCAATACCTTTCGCACCTGCATGAGCGGCGGCCTGCAAAATGACGCTCAAAAAGCCTTCCGACAGAATCGGCAACTCTTATCTTGACGCCAATGGGACGCGATAAATCGGGTCCCTACCGACATTTCGTGCCTTTCACAGGTGCTTATTCAGACAACCTGACAAAATTTGCCAGTGGAATCATTTATCATGCATAGGGCGATTTATCGCGCAAAAACAGAGCAGCAGTTATGAAACACAACATTTCGTTGCCCCATATCAAGCGGCGCCAGACAATATAGCTGATCGTGCCCTATACTCAGACGATAAATCGGGCGTCTATGCTCGATCTTTAATAAGCTCGACGAGGGTTTGCGCGCCGATATAGATTTGCTGCGCGTCGAGGCCGCCATAGCCCAGGAGCAGGCCGTTGCGGTCGGGCGTTCCTGTATAGTACTCATCGAGGGTGGGGACGTAAACATCTCTTGCCGAGGCTTCGCGGGCTATCTCGTATGCATCCAGGGCGGGATGGAGTTCCAGGGAGACATGCATTCCAGCTTCCAGGCCGCAGAGGCGCGCCCAGGATGCAACGGGAGCAAAGATCTCCGCCAACTGCCTGCGCTTCTCGGCGTAATGCAGGCGCATACGCCGAATATGGCGCTCCAGGTGCCCATCGCGCAGCATCGCGGCCAGCATATACTGTGTGGGCCAGGTGACATGATAATCGAACATGCGCTTCAAACGGGCGATTCGCTCGCGTAGTGGAGCCGTCGCAACCAGGTAGCCCACCCTCAGCCCAGGCATCAGAACCTTGGAGAAGGTGCCAATATAGACTACCCTTCCGGCGCGGTCCATGCTCGCCAGCGCCGGCAGGGGAGGCGCGTGAAAGCGGAACTCGCCATCATAATCATCCTCAATCACCAGGCTATCATTGGCCTCGGCCCACTGCAAGAGCGCGACCCGCCTCACCGAAGACAGGCGCGAACCAAGCGGATACTGATGCGAGGGCGTGACATAAACCAGGTAGGGCGCGGACTCTCCATTGGCCAGCTGGCTGACGTCCACGCCATCGTCATCTACGGGTATAGGAACAATATGTAGACCGCTGGCACGAAAAGCAAAACGTGCCAGCGGATAGCCGGGTTCCTCCAGGGCGACGGTATCGCCCGGCACCAGGGTCGCCTGAACAATGAGGTTCACGGCCTGTGTGGCTCCCGAGGTAATAATGATATCCTCGGCCTGACAGGCAATGCCACGGGCGCGCCCCAAATAAGCGGCGACCTCTGTCCGTAGTTCGAGGAGGCCCGCAGGCTCGCCATAGGTATTGGGCGGCACGGCGTGTCCAACCTGGCGCCAGAGCTCGCGCCAGGTTCGCTCAGGAAAAAACTGCATATCAGGCGTACCTGGACGAAAATTTATCACCTCTCGCGGCACAACGGGACGTGGTATAAGCAGCGGCTCCACGCTACGCAGCCAGCGCGGCGGGCCGGAAGGACTGGGAAAAGGCGAGCGCTTAAGCAACGAGAGGTCTTCGACGACATAGGTGCCCGAGCCATGCCGTCCCTCGATATACCCTTCGGCAAACAACTCATCATAGGCCGCGATAGTAACGGTACGTGAGACATGTAACAGCAAGGCCAGCGAACGCGTAGAGGGCAGGCGCGTACCCGCAGAGATGCTGCCTTGAAGGATGGCCTCGCGCAATTGTGTCACCAGCTGGTGGTGCAAAGGTTCATTAGCGTTATGGTCGAGGAAGAGCGGCAATTCCAAAATATGAGAGACATGCGAGGTTTGTCGTTTAGACAAAAAGACCATGACAGAACTTCCACAAAGTTCAGTTGAACACCAAGCATTCTGATTGAAAGGCTGGTTATGCGATTACGATGGAACAAGGTGAGGCAGCTTTGGCCTTTTGCGAATGACGGCAAAGCGCTCGGCCTTCTTCACCCGCTCCCCTTTTTGACGGCCTTTCGATTTTCCGCGTGGTTGAGGGGCACAAGCAGGAGTCCCCAGGGTGCGCAACAATTTGTCCATGCCGCGTCTGATCTGCTGAGGCGTCGGCTGCCGCTCTCGGTTTTCCCAGGGACGCAACTGGGGTTGCACCAAGCCACGTGCCAAGACCAGCTGATTGTGGGCAATGGCAACCACCTGGCTCCAGCGCTCGAATTGCTCAGGAGTGCGCAAACGAGCTTGCTCCCACAAGAGCGCCTGTTTGTCAAAGCGATAGCCATGCTCCTGGCCAAAGCGCAGCACATAGCCCAAGGCAATCTGCACCACATCGGCTTCTTGATCCCCGATCCAGACAAACCAACTGCTACGGGGATCGCGTTCCTTGTTGCTGGCATGAGGCCGCACCACACGGATCACGGTCAGTTGCAGCCAGCGAGCGGCTTTCACATGCATGTGCTTCCAGAAGGTGACTTGCACCGGGCGCCCCTTGGCATCGGTACCGCTAAAGACCCCATCGGGATGTCTATGCGTACTCGTGTCTTTGGGTTGGAGCTTGTCTCCATCTTTGCGTGGGGCTCCTCTTTTCCCCGTTGGTGGGGGAGCCTCCCGATACAAGCAGCGGTTGCTTTTGAGCCGACCCAGCACGCCAGCCTGCAAGCCGCTACAGCGACACCACAACCAGGTCGCATCGTAGCCTCGATCCAGCAAGACAATGGCCTTGGCTCCCAATTGGGGAACCAGGCTCGCCAGTTGCTCGTAAGCGACTTCAATGGCTGTGGTCTGCGAATCCACTCGTCGTTGATCCAAGATGTAGGTCCAGCTACTGGGAACGCTTGGCAAGGCGACCACGGTCGAGAACTGCCAGCCAAAGGTCACGGGCTTCTTACACTCAGGCAGATTCGGCACGTGTTGAGCCGTCCGATCTGCTGAGGTTCCTGCCTCAGCACGGGCAATGCTACTGGCATCAATCCCGATCCATACCCAGTTCCCTGGCTTTGGTGGCTTGAGGTAGCGTACGAAGATGCTTCGCAAGCGCCCTTCATCAATGCGTCCCCTGACAAACGCTTTGTAGAGGCTGGGCCATTTGCGCTCAAACCACAACGATTGCGAGAGTTCAGGAAAGGAGGTGGCTTGTGGGGTGCTTATGAGAGCATCCACCGCATTCCACAACGCGTCCGCAGATCGCAGAAAACAGGCATAGGCCTCGTGACGAAATCCTTTCAATGTGGTACAACTGTCCATGGAAGCAAAGTCCTTTTTGGGTTTTGTAATTACAAGAACTTTACTTCTTTGAGGCAGCCCTCCGCAAGGTTGGGGTGCCTTTTGTTTTCTTTTGTCTAAACGTCAAGCGAGGTGGTCATACACATCCTTTCAAGCGATCTGTAGGGTAAACGCAGCAGGCAAGATCCGCGAGACCTGGCAGCGCGGCGCGATCATGTCTACCATACTGCCACTCAATGCCTCTTTAGGCAAGAGGGAAATTCCTTCACTGGTAAGTTATGCGCAGGATAACGTAGCCTCTGGCAAGCTCAAGAGGAAGGGCTCCACCTTCTGGTTCACACTCCCCTCCCCCTCATCCAATAAAGATGCAACTTTGCCGCCCCTCCTACGTAATAAAAGCTGAGCTGGCAAGTTTTTTTTCTGGTGGAAGCTCATCATCTTCGGGAGGATGCATATGAATTTTATGACCATCATGGCGCAAAATCTGTTTTTATCGGTTGCGCTCATGATTTTTATGATCACAATGGTAAGTATTGTGTTCGGTATTTTATTGGAAGTGTACAAAGTTAATCTGCGAGCACGCCAACGCATGCAGGAGTTGCGCAATGAGGAGCTGCACCTGCAATTGCAACTGGAGCAGCAGCGTGGAACCAGCAGGGGCAAGCCTTCGCGAGATGACCTCCCTCATCCCAAGGAGACCGCGTCCTGGGACGAGCAACCTCAGAGCAACTATGAGATGGGGTACCAGGCGCCAATGCAGTCATTGTAGTAGCGCGCCGCGACGAGCATTTGCCCGCGGCTCAAGAGGAAGCGCATCACCGCCGTGTCGGGCGTGCGTGGCTGATAGAGCCAGTCTACCTGCTCGCCTGCTACTTCTTTGCGCAGGCGGGCAATGGCCTCCAGCGCCTCCACATGTGACGCGCCGCTGCCAGCACTAAAGTAGGCAACGGCGTCGCCAATAGATCCCGCCTGGAGCAACAGAAGTGTAACCACAGGATCGACCTCGGAGAGCGCGATATCATCGCCGAATGCGCCTTGAGAATTACTGGCGCGCATATTGCTTTCCATATAACGTTCAATACTGCTTTCGAGTTCTCGTATTGCCCATTCGGCCTCTCCTGGTGATACGCCAATCTCCTCCTGGTAGCGCTGTATAGCGCGCTGGCGCACCAGCGAGATCAGCCAGAGCGGTGGCAGCGTAAGCTGAGCAACTACACGCGCGTGCGGCTTCTCAAGGGCACGCACCAGCCCAGGAAGCGCCGCCCTCTGAGAGCCTGCGTCTCTTGGCCTATCATACGAAGAGGTTACGCGCCGCGCGGGATAAGAAACCGGCCTGTCTCGGCTATTGCTACGGGGTACGGTATTGCGTTGGACTGACCGCCTACTGCTGGCGCGGCGCGAAATGAGCAAGCCACCCAGGCAGAGCACACAAAGTAAAAGCACAACATAAAACATCTTACTAGCTCCTCAGAGATATACACGCCAATAAAACACCTACACTAGAATAGACGCTAATCCTGCCCCGCCCTAAAAGGCGCATCGACTGCAAGCTGCTCTCCAGGCACGTCCCTACCAAAATATTTCTCTCGAAAGTAGAATCACAGGCCCTCCCTTTCCTGCCTATCAACAGGGGACAGGAAAGGGGGATTGATTGCGGGCAGGTCCCTTGCAATCCCCCTTCTCGTATGCTATCATCGTTCGCACGCTCAACGAGGAAAGGAAGGCTTGGAATGGACTTAGATACATCAGCGTCAATCTGGCAGGGCAAGCGGGTGCGATTGCGTAGCCATGAGCCTGCAAGATTCGATAGGCCTGCATGAACATCTTGGTTTCCAATGGGAGGGACGCATTCGCAGGGCTGGTTTTACCAAGGGTCAATACTTTGACGTACTCAATTATGGGCTAACGGTAGAGGAATTTGAGGAGAAGCATGCTCACAAGTTCTCCTAAAGTAGTGTGCAGATGCATTGAGCTTTGCGGAGGCACGACGCTGCTAAACGCACGCGTCTACATATCAAGGACGAGATGCCCCATACCTGACAGATGTTGTGATTTCACCATTTAGCAACATAGCACGCAGACATTGTCAGGTTATTTTTTTAACGAGCATAAGTACGCGTCTACATATCAAGAACGAGATGCCCCATACCTGGATATGTAGACGCGTACTTTAGTAGCGTCGGTCAGAGCGCTAAAAAGCGACGGGCAGGGAGGCCACACTCCGTGAGACCAGAGCGTAGTGCCAGGTGACACTCTCACGGGGGACGCTGAACCGCAGGTTGGGCATGCGCTTGAGCAAGGTGGTAAAGGCAATGTCTCCTTCTATACGGGCCAGCGGTGCCCCCAAACAGGTATGGATGCCCTGTCCAAAGGCGAGATGCCGACTGATCGTGCGCGCAATGTCCAGCTCGTCTGGCTGCGTAAACTGGCTCTCATCGTGATTCGCCGAACCCAGGAAGGGAATGATGAGATCGCCTTTCTTGATCTGCTGCCCGCCGAGCTCAATATCTTCGGTGGCAAAGCGCGGTCCTGCGATGTTAGCTGGCCCGCTAAAGCGCAGCAGCTCTTCGACCGCCGCAGGAACCAGGCTGAGGTCGGTTTTGAGCCTCTCAAGCTGATCGGGATGATCTAGCAACATCAAGGTGCCGGTGCCGATCAGGTTCGAGGTCGTCTCATGGCCGGCAAAGATCAGCAGCGTAAGCATCGAGATCATTTCCGTCTCGCTGAGCCGATCCCCTTCCTCTTCGATGGCGATCAAATGGCTGATCAAGTCATCCGCTGGTTGCAGGCGTTTGTCGGCCACCAGGCGCGTGACGTATTCCCCAAATGCGCGCATGTGAGTTGTGACTTCCGGATCGCGCTTTCCAATACCCAAACCTCGCGCCAGCGCCTCTGACCAGACACGGATCTGGGCCCGATCGGCGTGAGGAACTCCGAGCATCTCAGAAATGACATTGATAGGCAAGGGGTAGGCGTAGTCCTTGATGAGATCCATCTCGCCCTGATCTTGCACGCGGTCGAGCAATTCGTCGGCTATCTCCTGCACGCGGGGGCGTAAGCTTTCTATATATCTGGGCGTGAAGGCTTTGGACACCAGCAGGCGTAAGCGTCGATGATCGGGCTCATCGACCGAGAGCATCGTTTTGGAGGTGAAGAAGGTAGGCGTGTCGGAGGTCTCGGCGGCGTTGTGCCCCAAAAGACTGTTAACCCCGATGGAGCTGGGGTCCACGGTAAAGTGTGCATGATCTTTGAGGACCTGTACCACCTCTTCCATGCGCGTGATCGCCCAGGCTTGGCGGTCCATTCCCGGGAGAGGGAACGGTATAGGTACAACGGCGCCCATTGACCGCAGCAGCTCGAACAACGCAAAGGGGTTCTCAACCAGTGCAGCGCTATCACCGCTAAATGGATTGAATGCGGCTTCCCCTGGTGTGGTCTGATCCGGAATATTCATAAGGACCTTCCTTCCTTTCGTTCGTACGCTTCTTTCTCAACGCCTCCTGCCACGCAGCAACACGATGTTTCTGCATGGCAGGAAGGGTCCGTGAGATTTACCAGGTTACGGGCAGATGCGCAGGGCCAAATGTCAGCGCCTCATCCGCGCGCCAGGGAACCTCCGAGGGGGCAACGGCCAGGCGGACGCTTGGGAGCCGGGTGAGTAGCGTCTGCCAGAGGACCTGCAACTCCATGCGGGCGATCTGCTGTCCCAGGCAAGCATGAATCCCGCGCCCAAAGCTCAGGATGGGCTGGAGGTCGCGATCAAAGCGAATCTCACGGGCATCGGGAAACACAGATGAATCATAGTTGGCGGCGTGCGGCGCAAGGAAGACCACTTCCCCGGCAGGGATCGTGGTCTCACCCAGTTGGACGGGCTCGCGGGTGATTCTCGGCCTGCCATGTCCGATCGGGGTGACACGCAAGATCTCTTCGATTGTATTCGCCAACTGATCTGGCTGCTCAAGGCGGGTCCGTAGCTGCGCCACCAGTTCAGGTCGTTGCAGGAGAATGAAGGCGGAATTCGTGAAGGTCGTGCTGACTGTTTCAAAGCCCGCCCCAATCACGGCCATGGCAAACCCATACATTTCGGTCTCGGTCATCACCTCGTCCCCTTTCTCTCGGGCCCGAACGAGCAGACCAAGGATATTGTCTCGCGGATTCGTTTGCGCCTCTTTGAGAATGGGTGTGAGATAGTGCATCAGTTTCATGCCCTGCGCCTGTTTTTCTTGCGCGCTTGCCGTCGTCGAAACCAGCATCCGTGCTGATTCGCGGTAGAGGTGTTCCTCTTCCCGAGGAATCCCCAGCATTTCACACAACACCGTCATCGGGACCTGGATCGCATAGTCCTCAAACAGGTCCGCAGGCGGGCCGGAACGCTCCATGGCATCCACCAGCGCATGAGTGACCTCGATTACCCGTGAACGCAGCTTATTGGCCGCCGCGACCGTAAAGGCCGGGCCAATCACGCGGCGCAGCTTGTTATGACGCGCATCGGAGACAGCAAAAATCGACGCTGCCGCTGAATCCTCCACCCCGGTGACGTGGCCTGCTTCCAGCCGGGGAACCTCTCCATCTGAAATCCGGATCGCGCCACATTTCGGGTCGGCGAAGGCTTGCGCAATTTCCTCGTAGCGGGTGGGCATAAACGCATCGCCCCCATAGGGCATATGAACCCGGGCGACTGGACACTTTTGCCGCTGCCGATCATACTCCTCGGAAAGTTGTAGGCTATGATCGGCAAATGGAAACGGATATGTGGGAAGCTCTTCTTGACTGGCTTCAGTGGTGGGTGTCAATTGCTCTTTGCTCATCTATTTCTTCCAATCTATACTAAGATCTTCTTCCGAAACCCAACGTCACTGGCGTGCCTAGCGCTTCCCCCATTCGGGGACAGGCGCGCTCAGGGTGTTCGGATCAGAAGTTACTAGCGGCCGCAGACAGCTCGCAGGTTGACGTTTCGGGTGTTCTCAACAAGAAAAGAAAGCGTGCGAGAACAAACGTGTTCCGCTCATTCGGTACTACATATCCTCATCGTTTGTGGTCAGGGTGAGTTCGGAGAGATCCTCTTCCTCCTCCACGACAAAGACCTGGGAAGGGCATGCCGCGACCGCCTGCTGCACCTTCTTCAAGACGTCCAGGGAAGGACGTTCCTGGAGCAGCTCCACGACGCCATCGCTCTCACGCTGGGTAAATACCTGGCTCGCGGCCAGGACACAGGCCCCACTGGCAATACATCGATTGGTCAATGCTGTTACTTTCATCTTTGTATTTCCTTACTTTTCCTTACACTAGAGAACGCCAGAAGTCTTGATTTCCTGGGACGGCGTATATGCCGCCAACAACTGTTGTCGATAGGACAGGAGTTGCTTCGGGCTATTCCAGCCCAGAACCGCGACGAGGCGTTCGCCTTCTTCATAATAGGCCGCGACAAAACGATCCTCGTGCAGCGCCCCTTCAACTATCCGCAGTTCTGCCCCACGGGAGGCGATTCCATACATCTGGATCTTCACGTCAAATTGGTCACTCCAGAAGAAAGGCACGGGCGCGAAGGGTTGCCGCTCGCCAAGGATGTTTCTCGCGACGGCCTGGCCCTGTTCGGTGGCATTCATCCGATGTTCCAGGCGCACCTGCCGCTTGACATGCGGATGATACCAGTTGGCCACATCTCCGGCGGCATAAATGTCTGGAGCAGCTTGACAGAAGGCGTCGCACGCAATGCCGTTCTGCAGCGTCAGGCCGCTTCCCTCAAGCCAGCTCACATTGGGCTGTGCCCCGACCGCGACCAACACTACGTCCGCTGGCAGCGTCGAGCCACCCTCCAACACAACCTCTCTGACTGCGCCTCCACGCCCTTGCTCCTGGTCGCCGATCAGGCGACGCACCCCAATACCATTATGCAAACGCACCCCATGGGCTGTTTGTAAGTGCATCACCCGCTCACCAATCGCTCTCCCGAGAGGTCCCTCCAGGCAGACCGGCAATGGCTCGACCACATCGACCACCAGGCCCAATTGGTGTGCCGTCGCCGCAGCTTCTAATCCCAGAAAGCCGCCACCAACAACAACGAGACGTGTCCCTGCTACGAGCGCCTGGCGCAAGGCGAGCGTCTGCTCCAGGGTCCTCAGGACAAAGACACCTTGCAGATCATGCCCTGAGGAGAGGAAACGTGGCGTCAGACCCGTTGCGATGACCGCTGCATCAAACTCCAGGCGCTGACCATCAGAGAGGGCAACGCAGTGCCCTGCGACATCCAGATGGGTTGCCTCAACGCCATGAAACCAATCAAGCGCCAGTTTCTCCAGCGCGACTGGTGAACGTAAATGCACCTTCTCGGGTGCCCAGGTGCCAGCAAGCACCTGTTTGGATAAAGGGGGACGATCGTACGGAAGAGTGTGCTCGGCATGCACCATCATGATCGTTCCCTGAAATCCAAGCCGCCGTAACATTTCTGCGGTGGTGAGCCCGGCGGCGCCCGCACCGATAATCACGATCCTGTTGAGATTCCTCATTTCCTGTTTCCTTTGCTATTGCGCTTCTTTCACAGAAAGATTTCCTTCAGTGGAAAGAACAGCAAACGGGCTGCGATCAAGAAATGGGGAGGTCAGGCGGCGAACCAGCCGCCATCAACGGGGAGAATTGCGCCATTGATAAAACTGGCATCTTTGGATGCCAGAAAGGCAATAGCGGCAGCGAGCTCTTCGGGGGTAGAAACCCGCGAGGGAGAGCTGGCATTGAGAAACGGCATCACTCTGCCAAGACCGGCTTCACTTGGGACACCATTTCCGATACCGATGGCGGTCGCCACGGCACCAGGACAAACTGCATTGCAGCGAATACCGCGTTCTCCATAGTGGAAGGCAATACTCCTGGTCAGTCCCACCACTCCGTGCTTGGCAACGGTATAGGAGGTGCCAGCAGCCCCGCCACGTAATCCTGCTTCCGATGCGGTATTGACGATACTGCCTCCACCCTGTTCGAGAAATAGAGGGATCGCCCGCCGGCAGGCCAGAAAGGGACCATTCAGGTTGACGGCCAGAACCCGCTCCCATAGGTCCAGAGAGACCTCGGCAGCAGGGGTCATGAGATCCATAATCCCGGCATTATTGCAAAGGATATCGAGCCGCCCAAAGGTGGACGTGGCGGTGTTCAGCATAGCTTCCACGTCACTCTCTGACGCCACATTGGCGGTACATCCGGTAATTGTTGCTCCCTGGTCCCGCAGTTCCGTGACCAGGGCTTGCAGTGGTGCTTCCACGATGTCAACCGCGACCACGGCTGCTCCCTCAGTCACCAGGCGCTGGACAAGCGCGCGACCAATGCCAGAAGCGGCACCAGTCACCAGGGCGACCTGTTGCTCAAAACGCATACCTTCTTGCTCCTTATCTGAACATGGCTTCAGGGGTGAGAAAACCGCTGAGGCACATCCCTCAAAAATCGTCATCTCAAGGCACCGACACAACATGTATACTGTCTCCAGTTGTCACCTGTGTCCTTTTGGATTATAATGTCACTCAATGACAAAAGTCAATAGGAGAAAAAAGGGAGTGAATGTCATGATATCTTCGCCACGCGACGAATCGCAACCAATGAGTTTGCGAGAACGCAAGAAACGTCTGGCTCAAGCCACCATTGAGGAGGCAGCGCTCCGACTCTTTCAGCAAAAGGGCTACGAGCGCACCTCCATCCAGGACATTGCTGATGTGGTGATGATGTCACCGCGCACCTTTTTTCGCTATTTCGCGTCTAAAGAGGAGGTGCTCTTGGAGCCCATGCACGCGATCCAGAGCGAAGGTCTCCGCTTTCTACAGCACACTGCGCCAACGGAATCACCCCACGCAGCCCTGCGAGCAACCTTTGAGTACCTGGCACTCCTCCATCAGCAGCAGCGGGCCAGTTTTCTGACCCTCTATCACGTGGTTATGCAGATCCCCTCGCTCGCGTCCATCTATATCTACGCCCTGATGAAAGCAGAGCCAGCCCTCTGTGACGCGCTGTACTCCCGGCTGGAAGCGGCTACAAACCGCCAGGAGATCCGCCTCCTGGTAGCCATCTACATGGCGGCGTTGCGTGTGGCTCTTGAGGAATGGCTGGAGCAAGAAGCGCAGGGAGATCTGGTTTCCTTGCTTCGTGGGTACCTGGACGACTTCTCGTCGCTTTCCCACCATGCCTAGAATATCGGCCAAGTGGTCGAGAGAAAAATTGATGGATAAAGAAAAACAGGGCTGGTTCGCTTCACCATCCGGGGCTTGACATCTGCTAGACCGGTCGGTACAATAGAAGGAATAGCTAGACCAGTCGGTACAGGAGGATCTCTTGGAGACAGAAGGAACACGGGCACGCATCATTGCTACTACTGTTGAACTGATGGAGGCACAAGGCTATCATGCGACAGGCTTGAACCAAATCCTCCATCAGAGCAGTACGCCGAAAGGCTCGCTCTATCATCACTTTCCTGGGGGAAAGGAAGAGTTGGCGGCAGAAGCGGTTTCGGCAGCCGGGCAAGCTCTTACTCACGAGCTCGATGCCATCATTGTGGAAGGCACGGATTTGGGCATGGCGCTCTCTCTTCTCACCTCCTTCTTTCGCGAACGCCTCCAAACATCTAATTTTCAAAAAGGCTGTCCACTGGCTACCGTCACATTAGAGATGGCGGCCACCAGCGATCCTATGCAGCATGCTTGTCGTGCCGTCTACCATGACTGGCAAGTACGTCTCGAACGCTTGCTGATTGCCTCGGGTTGCGAACCAGCGCGGGCTTCTGCGAGAGCGCTCTTTGCGCTCTCTGTAATTGAAGGGGCGCTCTTACTCTGTCAAGCCGAGCGCAGCACACACCCCTTAGAACAGGTGGTGGAAGAGCTTCGGCTTCTTTTCGAAGGAGATGCAAAAGCACCATGAACCTATCCAACCATTCACTACGACAGAAGGATTCAGTCACCGCTTCTACAATAGAGCTGGGAATGAAGATGATCGCTCATCATGTCTGGCAGTTGAGCAACCGTTTCCCAGCCAACCTCTTCAATGTCTATCTCGTTGAGGATGTGCTCATTGACGCAGCCACACGCTGGGATGCTTCCAATCTGCTCAAACAACTGGCAAACATTCCCCTTTCACAGGTGGCACTGACCCATTGCCACCCCGATCATCAGGGAGCCGTCAAGCAGATCTGCGCAACCAGAGACATCCCCCTTGCCTGTCCTGAAGCGGACATCGCGAGCATAGAGGGACGTACCCCTATGCTCCCAAGGACTGCCGCCATAAAAATAATGCAACTGGGGTTCGCCGGGCCAGCGTATTCCGTCCAACGGAGCTTGCATGATGGTGACGAAATAGCTGGATTTCGCGTCATTCATACGCCCGGACATACTCCTGGTCATGTGATGTACTTTCGCGAGTCCGACCGGGTAGCGATTGTAGGAGACGTGTTGCGCAATAACCATCCTATCACGGGCAAAATTGGCCTGTATGAGCCACCAGCCGTCTTTACGCTGGATCGTGAAGAGAACCGCCGCTCCATTCGTAAGCTGGCGCAATTACGCCCAGCTCTCGTGTGCTTCGGTCATGGGCCTGCGCTCTACGATATGGAGCAGCTTGATCGATTTGTCGCCCGGCTCCCGTCCTAACCTGCTATTCTTGCTATCTCATTCGCCAGAACTGCAATCAGGCGAACGCTTGCGGCCCCTCTCAAATAAACTGCTCGCCAACCGGGGCTTGACTTCGCTTGACGAGCAGGAACAGCTCCAGGCCGAGCGCTGTTGTTGGTTATAAGCTCACCCTGAAGCAATACAGGGTCGAACCTCCTTCCATTGGTGGCCTTCTTTGGATACTACCTAAACGGATTTGATATCAATCGGCATATCGCCGCCAGGTGAGAAGACGGGAGCCGCTTAGTCCTCTGCGACTGCTTCCAAGTTGATCTCGATCCTGACATCTTCGCCAACCATAATCCCGCCAGTCTCCAACGCTAAATTCCAGGTGAGACCAAAATCCTTACGGTTGATGGTCGTGACGGCTGTGAGGCCTGCACGCCGGTCCCCAAAGGGATTGTGTTCTTTGGGAATCTGTCCGCCATACTCGGCGTCAAACGTCACTTCTTTCGTCACCCCATGCAGCGTGAGATCTCCCAGGATAGAGTAACGGCGATCGCCCCTGGACTCAACTTGTTTGCTCTTGAATGTGAGGAGTGGATACTGCTCAGTATCAAAGAAATCAGGTGAACGTAGGTGTGCATCACGCTTCTCGTCACGTGTGTCGATGCTGGCAGTTTCAGCCTCGGCCTCTACCCAGGACTTCTCTGGATGGATTTCATCGATTTCGAGTGTCGCTCGAAATCGATTGAAGCTTCCGCTAACTTTGCTGAACATCATGTGCCTGACCGAAAATGTGACTTCTGAGTGAGTAGTATCGAGTGTCCAGACCATATTTGGCATTTATCCTTTCTCAACAGGGATCTGTGCTTCGGTAACATAAAACTGATTCTCGCCTTTGGCAAAATACACCTCACGGCACGGCTGCGAAAGTGAGATGGTATAGCCGTTTTGCTCCATCCATCTTCCAAGATCAAGAAGCGCTGTACACGTCCCATGCGGCTGACATTCATGCATGAGACTTGCGACCAGTGGAAGAGCTGGTAACGTGCGAATGGTTAGATGCGCATCCACCGATACTTGCTCTGGAAGAGGACAGGCGACCTCCACATCAAAGGTGTCGTCCTGATCATCCCGACATGCTCCGGTATCCTGCCACAACACCATATGGGGAAGCGTCGCTGGTTCGGAGAGACCAGAACGTGACAAGGAACGATTCAATTCCTCAAAGAAGAAAGGCAAGTGGGAAGAGGACAGGTTCGCACACGTTGGTAATGAAGCCACTCGCAGTGCTTTGATACTTTTGAGCGCCACATCGTGTCCAGTCTGGGTCTCTCCCTCGCGCTCAATCAGATGCAGGCGCGCCTCAATACGAGCAAGGCGTGTGGATTCTTGCTCGATCAAGGCATGAATTTCAGCCTGTTTGAGCCGGAGCATTCCACGAACCTCCGCAAGTGGAATCTGTACATCAAGTGCCTGCGCAATCTGCTCTAATGTTAACCCCAGATCCTTGTAGGCAAGAATACGATTGAGCCGAAATAACTGTTCGGTCGTGTAGTAGCGATAGCCGTTAAAAGGATCAATAGAGGCTGGTTTCAACAGACCAATCTGATCATAGTAACGCAGGGTTTTCATCGAAACCTGACTGAGCCTGGAAAACTCGCTAATCTTGAACACTGCTTCTCCTTCCATGTCTGTGCCGATCTCTTCGTTACAATCATACACTTTCCCCTTAACTGGAAAGTCAAGAGGGAAATGCTGTTCTCAACACACCTCAGAAGAGATTGCTCAAGGATTTCACCTGGAACGTGCATGAACAGACTGCATTACGATGAGCTATTGCGGCGAACAAGCTCCACGACCGGGATCTTCCTGGTCGTCTTCTTCTCGTACTCGGCAGCGCCTGGATGGACTTGCGTCTCCTTGGCATAGAGCTGGTCGCGCTCCTCACCTTCAATAAGCACTGCCGTGGCCTCGAATCGCTCTGTGCCAAGCTCGACGGTCACCTGTGGATGGGCGACCAGGTTGTGGTACCAGTCAGGGTTCGTCGGCGAGCCACCTTTGGCGGCGAAGATAAACAAGCGCTCGCCATCAAGAAGGTATGTAAGTGGGTTGATACGCTTTTGCCCGCTTTTCGCGCCTGTGGTGGTCAGCAAAAGCAAGGTCACACCCTCAAACGGTCCTCCGACCTTGCCCCCATGCGTGCGAAATTCCTCGATAATCTGCCGATTCCAATCGTTAAAGTTCGGTTCTGCCATATCATTCTCCTCTCATGCATCGAACGATGACAATTGCGGTCGTGCATTGCCATCGTTCGATGAGATCTTTCAAGCTCTCTCCTCGAACCGCGAGGTGATGCTCAGAAACTGGCCGATGACGTTTCTCTCGGTTCCAAAGGAGTATATTGGTTCAAGTGAACTTGAAGTCAAGAGGAAAAAGGCTGAATATGATGACGGAATTCACCATCAAGGCGCGTCTTTGTTTCCGTAACCATTTGTTAAAGGGTCAAGCATAAATACTAAACCTGGGTAAGGTTGTGCTGGCCTGAGGCCAGCACAACCTTACCCAGGTTTATGACTTTTAAAACAGGGTGATGCCAAAGAGGCTCAGCACCCGGACAGTGAGATAGGCAATGCTCAGCAGGCTAACGGTAATCGTCAGGCCATAGGCCAGGATATTGAAGAACCAGCCATTGGTGTGCCTCCCCATCAGGCGCTTATCGTTAACCAGGCGCAAGATCGAGAAGAGGATGATCGGCAGCAGCATGCCGTTGAGCAGGTAGAGGTTGAGCAGGATCTGCACCACAGGCAAATTGGGAAGCATCGCGATTACGACGCTGATGAGAATCAAAGCCGTAAAGAGTCCCCAGAAGACAGGCGCCTCGCGCCAGCGCTTGCTGACCCCATTCTCCAGGCCCAGCGCCTCCGTAATAGAGTAGCAGGTGGAGAGCGGTATCACGCCTGCCGCGAGAAAAGAAGCGCCCAGCAGACCCAGGGCGAAGATATTGGTCGCGAAGTTGCCCAGAAAGGGTGCCAGCGCGGTGGCGGCCTGGGCGGCATCCATAAGAATGATGCCCTTACCCTTGCTATTGACAAAGAGGGTCGCGGCAGTGGCGATAATGATCACGGAGGCGACGACATTGGAGAAGATGGCAGAACTGTAAACATCGACGCGCTCATGGTTATACTCACGCATACTGACCTCGCGCTCCACTACCGCGCTCTGGACGTAGATTTGCATATAGGGGCTGATCGTGGTTCCCACCGCCGTTACCAGCATTAAGAGATAGCCGCTATTCAACTGCACCGTGGGAACCAGGGTCCCGTGGAGCACCTGTCCCAAATTGGGATGCGCCATAAACGCGGCTACGAAGTAGGCTAGAAAGACCAGGGTCAGGGCTAGAAAGACCTTCTCTACCCGGGCATATGACCCCTTGACGACCAGCAGCCACAGGAGCAGGCCCGCGCAGGGCGCGCTTATCCAGGCCGGGATATGAAAGAGATTGAGCGCAGCGGCGATGCCAATAAATTCAGAGACGATCACGCCACTGTTGGCGAGCAGAAAGGCCAGCATGATCAACGCCGTCAGGCGCAAGGGAAAGTTCTCGCGAATGAGGTCCGAGAGGCCCTTGCCGGTGACCGCGCCCATGCGCGTGCACATCTCCTGCACGACAGCCATGCCCAGGGTCAGGACCACCATGACCCAGAGCATAGAATAGCCGAACTGAGCACCCATGCTGCTATAAGTATAGATGCCGCCCGCGTCATTGCCCGCGCTCGCGGCGACCAGCCCCGGCCCCAGCATGCCCAGGTAGCGCAACCAGCGGAAAGGCCTGCGCACCCGCCCTCGCCTCAGTGTCTTTCTACCTGCTTCCTTCGGCTGGGAAACCACTACCAAATCTTTCTGGATATCCATTGTCTTCACCTCCTGGATGCGCTCACTTACTACCCTAAAGGGCACAAGGTACGCGCCCACACGTTTGGGTTCGCATAGGGCAACGCATACACACCTCTGGCGCGTATGCATAGGGGCAACGCGTAGGCGCGTACGTAAGTAGCGCACGCTTACTTGCGGAGGGGTAGAGGCACATTCCTTGAGGACTGTACCACCTCACGCTTCTCGCTTCTTACCGGATTATTGGCCACGGCAAGCGCGATAGTGAGGTGATAGCGGGGAAATATCGGGAGGGTGATAGATCGTGGCTACCAGGTCAGATAGGCGTCTGCCATGGAACAGATGATAACCTCCATAGCTTGCGGAGGTTTGCTAGGGTCACCGTCCATACGGACTTTTTTTCTCCTCTTCATACTGGCGCGCCCGAGGCACGCGCTATGTGTTTCCATTGGCAAAAGAATGCCTGCAAGCATCCTCTGGGCAAAAACGTTCCAAGCCCATCATAGCGATGCTTCCCACAAAAAGTCAAGAGCCTTTGGACGAATGGGCAATAGTAGCGAAGCTAATAAAAAGGCGATACAGGAAGAAATTCTCCTGTATCGCCTTTTTACTGACTTCGCTAAGAGGATGAGAGTGCTAGCCCTTCATGCCAGAGGTCATGATACCGCGCACAAAGTAGCGCTGAGCAAAGAAAAAGATCAGGATCTCGGGTATGATGTAGATCAAGGCGCCAGCGGCCTGTAAGGTTGGAATGCCATTGCCATGCGGGTCCAGGTAGGATGTACTGATGGCCACGGCCAGGGTGGTATTGTCCAGGCTCAGGAGGAGTGAGGGCGTGATATAGTCGCCCCACACACCTGTAAACGAGATCAGGAAGGCCGTCACCAGGACCGGGGCCGAGAGCGGGAGAAAGATCCGCCAGAAGATGCGCCCATAGCCACAACCATCGAGGATGGCGGCCTCCTCCAGTTCTGAGGGAATGGCGCTAAAGAACTGGCGAAACAGGAAGGTGAGGTAAGGGGTCGAGGCCAGACCCCAGAGTACCCAGGGCCAGTAGGTATCGACGATGCCCAGGCGCGCAAAGATCATGTATGTTGGAATAAGGGTCACAATGTTGGGAAGCATCATAGTGGAGAGCATTACCAGAAACAGGGGGCGCTTGCCCCGGCCCCTGAGGCGCGCGAAGCCAAAGCCAACCAGCGCGCTTGATAGCGTGACCAGTACCGCGACGGTCAGCTTTTTCGCGAGTTCGAGCAGATCGTCATAGCTGACAGGCTCGGTCTCGCTCAGGGGTGTGACGCCTGCCTGCTCGAAGAGGGCCTTGTTGTACCAGAGCGTGGCATCCTGGCTCCAGTCTTTCACAATACCATAATAGGGTCCCTGACCTGACTGCTTGCCATCCCAGCGAAAACCATTATTGATGGCTTGTAGATCGCTCTTTTTCAGCACGCTGCTCTTCTCAAGATAGGCGTCCAGGTTAAGGGCCAGGCCGCGCGCGTTGTTGTTGGCGCTGCCGACCGCCGCGCCACGCACAAAGTCAGGAGGCGTGCCAGAGGCCAGCATGGCACTCAAGCGCGTATCATCATACTCGATAAACTTAATCTTAATGGTTGAATTGAGTTTTTCGAACTCGCTGATATACGCCTTGGTAAACTCACTGCTCGCGTACATAACGGTCAGGGTGGTGACGCCACGCCGCCACCACTGCTGGCGTTGGCATTACATGCTTCAAGCAGGGCACTGGCTCCGGCCACTGTCCCAAGGGTCAACGCGGAGTTCTTAATAAAGCGACGGCGATTGATGGAGAAATTCTTCATAGGTTGCATCTTGCTCTTTCCCTTCCTTCGCTGAAGAAGGATAACGATGTCGTTAAAAAACAGGCAATGAAGAGACAATGAGAGAGCGATCTATGCTACCTGGTGGAAGCCAGGCGGGCATGATACTCTAGCCGCGATGTAATGGAACGTATCTCAATGGGCATAAACCCATCAGTGCTCGGGCGAAAGGCCATCCCGGTTGGGAAATAGCTCAAGGTTTGCGCATTCTGGCGGATCGGGTTGAGGCGCAGAACCAACTCTTGGACCTCATCCTGGCAAAGGAAGCGCTTGAGCCCGATTTCCCAGGGCGTGCCATTCGCGAAGTGATCGGCGACCAGGCGACCATCCAGGAACGCCTGCCCGGTATCTCCAAGATAATCGATGTGCAGGAAGACATCCTGCACCGGCTCCAATGCCAGTGCCGGGAGTGCCAGCTTGAGCGTTTGCGCGTTGACTTGCTCAACCTGTAATTCAAAATGCTGCTCAGGGACGTGCAACGTCGCCTGCGTAAAGACACTCCTTTCTGTCGTCGTAAAGCTGCCTTCAGGCGAGGCTGGCTCCTGCTGTAAAGGTGGATAGAAGGCGAGGTGAAGCGCCTCTTCTCCCTGCCAATTACAGTGCAGCTCGTCTTCCTGATTGAAAATAAAGGCGTCGGCGAGGACAAGGCGCTCTTCGCCCCACAGAGGCAGCTTCCAGGCCGTCATGGCCTGTTCCTGGGTCAGGACAAGCACCTGAACCTCGCGACCATCGTGGCTGGTAATTCGTGCCTGGAACTCCAGGCCACCGCTGGCGCTGACATAGCTCCAGGCCTCTTCCTCGCGTTTCGTCCCTGCGGCTACCTCAAGCTGTCGATAGGTGGTCTTTTCAAAGGCCAGTTCTGGGGCCATCCCGGTGGGTGCGAAGAAGATGTAGGTCGTCTGGCCCGCGTTCTCAAGCTTCATAAGTAGCTGCGCGGTCGCATATTTGAGCAGGACATTGCCAGCAAGGCGCAGATTAAAGGGCAGAATCGCGCTAACGCCCTGGCGCAGGGTAAACCCTTCCTGGCTGTGAGGAATTGTGAGCGTTTCATTCGGCAGATCGACCTGAATCTGTACCCCCTCGTGATCTTGTAGCTCCGCGTGATCCTGATAATTATTCAGGAAGAGGAAACCAGATGTGCTGTCGTGCCGCGCCGAATAGCGTAGCGTCTGTGTGTCCTCTGGTGTGATCTCCTGGCTTCCCTGGGGAAGCGCGACCCTCATGGGAGCGAGCAGGGCATCAAAGTCATGCAAGAAATAGTGGAGCGCCTTCAGACGATGGTAGGAGGCGTTGAGTTGTCCATATTCACGCACGGGTGCCTGGAAATCATAGGAGATGCGTGGCACGGTATATTCATTGAGATAGCTATGTTTCCCCACAGGATTGGAGCCACCGTGATACATGTAGTACCCAATCCAGTTTGATCCGCTGCCCAGGGCCACAACCGCCATCGCCTGCGAGCACTCTGGCGGCACAATCGGGCGATGATGATAGGTAATCTGGATACCACTCCCAAGCTCGCAACTGACGTAGGGATAACGGGTTGCTTCATACGTGACCTCGGCGTTTGCCAGCGGCTGCTGGTGGCGGTCGCGGAAGAGGAACTCATGCGTTGGCCCCTGGCGAAAATCGGGATCGGGAATCCAGGGAGTGAAGGCATAGCCGCCATGCATCGGCAGCAGACCCTGTTTCGGTATCGGCGAACCGACCCAGGCGGTTGCAGTATAAATAGGCGCACGCAATCCGGCCTCTATGGCGAGGCGTTGGAGCGTTTGCAGGTGTGCGCTACCATCTTCGCCCGCTGGAACCCACTCGCTACCCTGCCTGGGGGTAACCTCCCAGGGCGCGCCACAGTGCATGTATTCATTCTCAAGCTGAAAGCCGATGATTGGCCCACCATCCTCAAAGAGGAGTCCACGTACCTGTTCCCCAACCTGGTCGTAGTAGCGTTTGACATAGGCGAGGTACTGCTCATCATTAGAGCGCACCTGAATGGCCCTGCCATACAGCCAATCGGGCAAGCCACCATTGCGGCACTCGCCATGCGCAAAGGGGCCAACCCTGAGCACGAGTGAGAGTCCTACCTTCTGGCAGATTTCAACGAACAAGCGTACATCACGATCTCCAGACCAGTCAAAGATGCCCTCATCCTCCTCGACATGAATCCAGAAGATATAGGTCGCGACAATCGTTACCCCACCGGCCTGCATTTTGCGCAGCTCCTGCTCCCAGTACTGGCGCGGAAAACGCGAAAAATGGAACTCACCCATAATGGGAATATGAGGACGCCCATTGCGGGTCAGGTAGTAGTTGGTAAAGGCAAAGGCTTCACCCTGGGGACTGATACCTCCTAGCCCGAATGTTCCCTCGCTTACCCCGGGTATCTCGCAGGTCAGGTTGAGTACATGCTTGCCGCGTGGCGAAACGCGCTGATCAATGGTCACGTGCTAGCTCCTTGCTAGTGAAAGCCATGGACATCATGGCATTGAGTGTATAGAAATTACGTCCTGTTGTGCATACTTGCTGATATTTGCACATAGGGATATCTGATACTATGCCTTAGGGCATAGCGCTGATGCGAACAAGAAAGAACGTATAGATAGGTGTTAGTGAAGGGTAAGCCTTACTTTTCTCTTGACCTCCTTACGGCATTGAAAGTAGACTCGGCGGTGAGTCTTGATAGTAAGAAAAGCTTTGTTTAGGTGATTGGATAGGTGGCCGTTGAACGTCGTAGAACCAGGTGGGGTTCCACGAGTTGGGCGTCGGAAACTTGCGCCTCGCCATTGATCTGTGCGAAGAGCAAGTGTGTTGCTGCCTGCGCGAGTTGGAGTTTGGGTACGGCAACCGTTGTGAGTGGCGGCCGAATATGCGCGGATACAAATATATCATCCAGGCCGATAATAGAGACATCTTCGGGCACGCGCAATCCAGCATCCAGGGCTGCTTCTATCGCACCAATCGCCATAAGATCGGTGGCGGCGAAGATGGCCGTGGGTGGTTGCTCTTCTTTAAAGAGGCTCTTTGCTACGTTGTAACCGCTCTCCAGGGTAGAATTGCCCGGTAGGATCCTTTTACCAGGTAGAGAGAGGCCCCTGGCTTGCAAGATTGAGAGAAAGCCTGCCTGGCGCAAGGATTGTTGTGGGTCATCAACGATAACAGCCAGGTCGCGGTGCCCCAGTTCAAGCAAGTGTTGAGCCGCCAGTTGCCCAGCGCGGAAGAAATCAACACTGACCTGGGGAATACCCTGAGGGGCTTCGTTCTCCTGCCAATCGCAGAGAACGATGGGTATGTCTTGCTGAAAGTGACCTGTGATATCGGTGATATCCATACTGGAACCCATAATGATATAGCCATCAACCCAACCGCTACGTAGGCGCTCCATACGTAGGCGCCCATGTTCAAAGTTATAGTGGGTATTGCAGATGAGGGTCTGGTAACCATGCTCAAGCGCCGTTTGTTCGATAGCCTCAACGATTTCTGGATAGAAGGGATTGCTGATGGTAGGCAGAATGACGGCGATGGTCGAGGTCTTATGATTAGAGAGGCTGCGTGCGACCATATTTGGTCGATAGCCCATCTCCTCCGCGCACTGTAAAATGCGGCGGCGGGTCGCCTCACTAACGGTTCCCTTGCCCGAGAGCGCATTTGCCACCGTACTCTTGGCGAGTCCAGTAGCTCTGGCAATGTCGTAAATCGTTACCATAACCCTCTTCATCTTTGAACGGCGTTTATCGGTTTCAGCCCTTTGAAATCCTTGTGTGGACCGGTCCATATGTGTAGTATACATAAATGGACCGGTCCATGTCAACAGTAATTTTCCCATCTTTGCGCTGCGCATCTCGCCCACGAAATAAGCTTCTCAACGAAGAAGAGGCCGCCTGCGAACAAGCGGCCTCTAGTGGGTGAGGATATGTTAACCCTTCAAGCCAGTGGTACCGGCAATGCCCTGTACAATCTGTTTCTGGAAACAGAGGAAAACGATCAAGACCGGGATACCGCCCAGGAGAGCAGTAGCCATAATCTGCGCGTAGCGAATGCCAAACGAGGTCTGAACGGTCGCTAACCCCACCGGTAGGGTCATCATATTGTTGTTGGAGATAATGATGAACGGCCAGAGGAAGTTGTTCCACGAGATCACAAAGGTAAAGATGGCAACGGCAGCGAGGGCAGGCCTGGCGAGCGGCATCCAGATGCGCCAGTAGATGTTCAGGCGGCTGGCGCCATCGAGGAGAGCCGCCTCCTCGAACTCAGCAGGAATGCCATCGAAGTATTGTTTAAGGATGAAGACCGCCACGGGCGAAGCGATCTGGGGCAGGATAATTCCCCAATAGGTATCGACCAGTCCGAATGACTGCATTTCGGTAAATAGCGGCACAATCAAGATCTGACCCGGAACCATAATACCCGCCAGGATCACCCAGAACACGATGCGATTTCCACGGAAGGGGATGCGCGAAAAGGCAAAGGCCGCCAGGCTCGCCAGGAAGATCGTCAGCAGACTGATCAAGCCAGAGGTCAAGGTGCTATTGAAATACCAGCGCCACATCTGGCTGTTTGCCAGCGTACTGGTAAAGGCATCCAATGTGAAATGTGAAGAGAGCCAGGTGATTGGGATCGTTGTCGTTTCGGTCTCTGGTTTCAGGGAGGTATCAATGGCCCAGAGCAGAGGTAGAATCCAGAGAAGCGCTAAGAGAACGAGGAGTCCAAAAGATGCCCAGTAGGCAAGCTTATTGGCGCGGCGATAATCATAGGGCTGCCTCGTCGTGCTATTTTCCTTGCTAGCAGCTGATTGTACACTCTGTATGGCCATCAGGCATCCCTCCTTTGACGGTTGAGCAGAGCAAACTGTCCCAACGAGACCAGTAATACTAGAATAAAGAAGACATAGGACATCGCGGAGGCGAGGCCCATGCGAAACGAGGTGAAGCCGTTTTCATAAATGTATTGAATGATCGAGCGGGTGGCAAAGTTAGGGCCACCGCCCGTCAGCAGATAGGTCTGCGTAAAGAGCTGTAACGAGGCGATCACCTGCAAGATAATGATCAAGACGGTCGACCTATTGAGGAGCGGAATAGTGATCCAGCGAATACGTGACCAGGAGCCTGCTCCATCGATATTAGCGGCCTCCAAGAGCTCCTGGGGAATCTGTTGCATGCCCGCGAGATAGAGCACAAAGTTAAAGCCGACGGTCCACCAGGTGGTAAGAATGACGACAGCGATCATCGCCACGTGGGTATCTGTCAGCCATGGGACCTCTTTTAGTCCAAGGGAGGTCAGGGTTCCATTGATCAGGCCGAAGCCGGGTTGGTAGAGCCAACCCCAGATCAGTGTGACCACCGAGACCGGCAGAATGAAGGGCGCGAAGAAGATGGTACGGAACAACGATTGGGCCGGAATAGCGCGATTCACCAGTAACGCCAGGAACAAGGCGATAATCACCAGGACTGGTGTGCTGATGACGGTAAAAACAATGGTTGTCCACAGCGAGGACCAGAAGGCCGGATCGCCTATGAGTTCCTGGTAGTTTGCCAGGCCCAGAAAATTGGAGATCCCCTTGCCGCCGATGGTCCAGTTAAAGAAGCTCATCCGAAAGCCGAGAATGACCGGCCAGACTAAGAAAACGACATAGATGAGTAGAAATGGAAGCACAAAGCCAAAGCCCACCAGGTCGATACGGCGGCGCTGAGCCTTTTTGCTCTCAATCTGCTGCTGGCTCGGCGTTCCTACGCTCACGTCTCTTTGTATTGATACGTCCGACATCGTTTCTCCTCTCATTGACTACAGTGTCAGCGGGATTCCTTCCGCGTGAGATAGCTGTGCGTGTACGGTTAAAATGGCGGCGTAATTTTCAGTAGCTTATTGATTGCGCCCGTAAACTGGTCCAGAGCTTGTTGTGGTGTGAATTGTCCAGCCAGAAGAGACTGGAAGGCAGACCCGGCCTGAGTCTCCAATTCAGAGGCTGAGCCGCTGAACCAGGCAATGGGATCAACGACCGCGTGAGCGGCTGCGTCGGCATAGTTCGACTGTGGTTGGAGCTGTTTATACTCTGTGCTATCGGTGATGGGCAGATAGGCGGGAATATGGCCTCCCTGAGCCCAGGTCAGGCTGTCTTTCAGCATAAAGGCGATAAACTCTAGCGCGGCCTTGCGCTGCGCCGGATCAACCTGTATCTGGTGTGGAAGGATGAACGCGTGTGAGTCAGCCTGGGCGCGATTCAGATCAAAGACTTTAGGGAGAGGTACCATGTTAAACTTCAGATCTTTCTGGGGTAAGAACGTGGAGACCTCCCACTCGCCATTCCAGTGAAAAGCGGCCTTCCCGCTACTAAAGGCCGCAACCGCGCCAGCATAATCTAGCGTGGAGGATGCCACCTTCTCTTTTTGCGTGAGATCGGACATGAATTGGAGCGCCTGGATGGCCTTAGCATTGTCTATCGTTAATTGACGTCCATCCGCTGATAGTACCTCGCCTCCGAGCTGTGAATAGAGCGAATAGAAGACACGCCAGGGGGTAACATCCTGCGTATCAACCGCCAGGCCTAAATAATTGGTGATTTGCCTGGTACGCTTAAAGGCATCCATGACGGCCTCCGCCCCTTCCAGCGGCTTGAGCGTACCATCAGCGTTCAGCAAGCCAGCTTTTGCGCAAATATCCACGTTGTAATACATCACAAAGGGATGGGTATCCAGTGGAATCGCGTACAGCTTGCCGTTATACTGCGCCCGCTTCCAGATATCGGGGAGGAAACGATCTTCGGTAATGCCTACCTTCGCTAACTCGTCCAGATCAAAAGGATCGAGCAGATTGTTTGCGGCATAGAGTGGTACCCGCGTCATATGCGAGACGCCCACATCGGGAGGACGCCCCCCCGCCGCGGCCATCGCCAGTTTGGTATAGTATGGCGCACCCCATGAAAGCGTGACCGCCTCCAACTGGACATCTGGACGGGACTTGCGGAAGTTATCTTCCATCTGCTCCATACGCACACCATCACCACCGCCGAACAGGTTCCAAAAGGTGAGACTGGCGCCTGCGCTGCCTGGAGTCGCGCAGGCATTAAGCGCCGCAAGTGCGGCACTCCCTCCGATACCTAGCGCGACCGCGCGCTCCAAAAAGTGGCGACGAGTCATGCCTTGCGCGGGTGTAGGCATTGTCGCACTCGGCAACCGCCCATCCTGCTCTGAGAACATAACTATTTCCCTCCTGAGGTCTTGCACAACGACGTACATGTGATCCTACATCAGACGATGATAAAACGATACTGATGGAATATAAAAAAGCCTGGCTTCCATACGCCGTGCAAAATGCTTACACGGCGCTAGAGCACCAGGAGGATAGGCGTTAACGTTAGCCGAGCAATATATGTAACCCATGCAAGAGAGCTAGAATGTGCGTGCGCGCCAGGCTGGTAGTGGGAAAAGGCAGATACATATCCATAGAAAGGATGGCGAGGAAAAGATAATTTCACAGCAGTGTGGCCTTTCTAGTTTTATCGTCTGCAATATCTGGTTATATATCAAGCCAGTGAATGAAACTAGGAAGAGATGCATCAGGATCAACACCTTTGTTAATTTATTTGCAACGTTGCAAACATAACATATAAAATTTATGCTTGTCAATAGTTTGCGCGCACATTTACAGTGATGAGGGAAAATGATGGATGGCAAGCTAAAAGTGAGGGGCCGACGCTACTAAAGTACGCGTCTACATATCAAGGTATGGGGCATCTCGTCCTTGATATGTAGACGCGTACTTTAGTAGCGTCCGTCAGAGCTCTCGCGGATGACCAGGTGGCAAGGCACTTCAACGCGCTCAGGCGGCCCATTGCGTGTGCCATGGATACGACCAAGTAGGAAGGCAACCGCCAGGTCACCAATCCTTTCTTTGTCAGGCGCGATAGTCGTAAGCGCAGGGACGGCATAGCGACTATCTTCGATATCATCAAAGCCAACAACGGCGATATCTTCAGGCACGCGATAGCCTGCCTCATACACCACGCGCAAAACGCCTAGTGCCAGGTGATCGTTAAAGCAGAAAATTGCGTCGGGGGGCTCATCCAGCGACAGCAAATAACGCATGGCGCGCGCGCCAGTGCTGCGGCTATATACAGGCAGACCACGAATAATCAGGTGAGGATCTATGGGCAAGCCTGCCTGTGTGAGTGCTTCAGTATAGCCACGCAGGCGTAGGCGAGAGGTTTCGGTCTCATGTGCGTTTGTCTCCTGCATCCCAAGAGCCGCAATGCGTCGCCTACCTGTGGCAATGAGATGCTGGGTTGCCGTACGAGCAGCAGAGACATTATCGTAGGTGACGTGATCATAAGGCACATCATAGATACGATCACCCAGCAGCACCACGGGGACCGAGCCTACGCGCGGCTGGAGATCTTCTGGCTCCAGGGCCAGGGGGCTCAGAATAACCCCATCAATCAAATGAGGAGTTAAGCCCTTGAGCACGGCTCGCTCGTTGTCGCGTTTCCCCTGTGTATGATCGATAAGCACGGTATAAGAGCGTGTCGCGGCTGCGCTAATAATCGCATTGGCGATCTCGGAGAAATAGACATTACTGATGTCAGGAATAGCAAAGGCCAGTAGTTGCGAATGGCCTTTACGTAAGTAGCGGGCGGAGAGGTTTGGCTGATATTGCAGTTCTTCGATGGCTGCCTTGACGCGCTCACGCACTTCAGCAGTGACGTAGGGGTAATCATTGACGACATTTGAGACAGTGCGGATTGAAACCCCAGCTTTGAGGGCAACATCCTTTAATGTGGCAACCAAGGAGCATCCCATTCTTTAATTTCAGCGAATTTCAGCGAACTTCTTCTCCGAAAACCCTGAGCGCGCTTGTCCCCGAATGGGGGGAGCGCTAGTCACGAGAGTGACGTTGGGTTTCGGAATAAGATTGAAGAACCCTGCCGCAAATAGTAGCACCTTAACTGTGCAATTGTCAACAGAAATACATCTTACGATGGCACAGCTATTGACAAAAGGCAAATGGATAGGGTACGTTATTTGCAACGTTGCAAAGACGATTGCAAAGCAGTAGTGACTGTATAGCGCTAGAAGGAGCTAGTTCTTGGCAAAGATACATGTTGATATGGCTCGCAGCCTTGGTACTGTCGATCGTAAGATCTTTGGAGGTTTCGTTGAGCATTTAGGGCGCTGTATATATGGGGGCATCTATGAGGAAGGCTCTCCATTGAGTGATGAGCAGGGGTTCCGCAAAGATGTCATGGCGGCGGTACGTGGTCTCCAGACTCCCGTCTTACGCTGGCCCGGTGGCAACTTTGTGAGCGGATATCATTGGGCTGATGGTATTGGGCCCGTTGAGAAGCGGCCGCGCCAATTGGAGCTAGCCTGGCATTCGGTGGAGTCTAATCGCTTCGGTACCGATGAATTTATGGAGTACTGTCGGGTACTGGGGGTTGAACCCTATCTGTGCGTCAATATGGGCTCGGGGACGATGGACGAGGCGCGGGCCTGGGTCGAGTACTGTAACGGTACCGGTGATACCTATTGGGCGAACCTGCGGCGGCAAAATGGACATGAGGAGCCGTACAACGTTAAATACTGGGGACTGGGAAACGAGGTGTATGGCGCCTGGCAGATAGGTCATCTCAGCCCAGAGGATTATGTCAAAAAGGCCATTGAGTTTGCCAAGGTCATGAAATGGACCGACCCGAGTATTCAACTGGTGGGTTGTGGCGAACAGGGATGGAACGCGTGGGATCGCGTTGTGATCGAGGGATTGGCTCCCTGGATAGATTACTATAGCATTCATCTGTATACCGGCAGCGCCAACCACTATAGCAATGTATTTGCGCCTGCGCTCGCCGATTTGGCAATTAAGAGCAGCCAGGCTCTCATCGAAGCCGCACGCTTCACGCAGAAGATTGAGCATCCTATTTATATCGCATACGATGAATGGAATGTCTGGTATCGCCAGAGGACAGCCGAGAGTCGGCTGGAGGAGCAATACACGCTCTCCGATGCCCTGGCTATTGGCGTCTATCTCAATACCTTCATTCGACATAGCAATGTGGTCAAGATGGCGAACCTGGCTCAGCTTGTGAATGTGATTGCGCCTATTTTTACCAGCCCCGAAGGCCTCTTCTTGCAAACAATTTATCATCCTCTACGCCTGTATGCTGAACAGACGCAGGAGATTGCACTGGATGTGTATGTCGATAGCGAGCAGATGGCCTTGGCCGCTGAGCAGCAGCAATCGCCCTGGGGGCAGCAATTTGCCGATATAGGGCCTTTTCAACTACTGGATGTGACCGCGACACGTGATGAAGCTGGCAAAGTGCTCACCCTGGCTGTGGTCAATCGCGATAGCGAGCGGGCACATGAGACAACAATCAAACTGGCCGAAGAGACCACCATCACTGAGTTCACAGCATATGAAGTGAACGGGCCTGAGGTCGATAGCCTGAACTCGTTCACGGAACAGGCGGTGGTTGCCGCGCAGGAGCGTGTACTGGAGGCTCCTGGGTCCGTGCGAACGCTGAGCTATACATTTCCGGCGCATTCGTTGACCGTGTTGCGCTTGCAACTTGCGTAGGTAGAGAGCAACTTATGGTTGGCCTACTTTAGAAGAGTACCTGAAGAGAAGAAAGAAGGTTCGCAAGCGGGGTTGCCCCCGCTTGCGAACCTTCTTTGTTGAAGCATCTAGGCTTGAGTACGGCTGGCAGCTTTCTTCTCGCGCTGGGCTTCTTTTTTTTGCTTATTTGATTTGGGTGCAGCTTTCTGCACTTTCTTCTGTTCTTTGTTTGCCATGAAAAGGACTTCCCTTCTTTTTCTAGCGAAAACCATACGCAGTTGCAATGGACATGCTGTTGTTCAATTCTTTCGGAGTCTTATCTTCCTCTATCTAGTCTATCATAGGCTGTATAGAGGAAGTGTTGAGTTTGAGAACCAAAAAGAGAAGCGTTTCCAACCTCAGCATTCTCAGTCAAGGTTTTTTACTCTCAATGGATCATAATTAAGCGCACTCTTTTAAGTATATCAATCAAGGTGTTCATCTCTCCCTTTTGTCCTCATCTGATTTTATTTCTGGATCGTGTACTAATTGATAGATGAACATTTACATACATCTATCAGATATTGTTAAGATTTTCCATATCGAGAGGTGAAAAGTATGCACTTGATTCTTGCTGCAGCACTCAACCCTGGCGGTATTATTGCGTGGATCGTTATTGGTCTGGTGGCTGGCTGGTTGGCTGGCGTGGTTATGCCAGGCAAAGGCTATGGCCTTATCGGTGACCTCGTCCTGGGTCTAGTAGGCGCTTTGCTCGGTGGCTTCATTGTTGGCCTGCTGGCACCCGATGCAACCTTTGGTTTCTGGGGAAGTCTGCTCGTTGCTCTGATTGGTGCCTGTATCCTTGTCGCGATCTTGCACGCCGTGACAGGACGAAGAGCGCTCTAAACAATAAGTTGCTTATAAAAAGCAGAGAAGGACCGAAACGAGCTTCGCCCGTTTCGGTCCTTCTCTGCTTTTTATAAGCAACCAAATTTTACCAATATGTGTATTTATTGGGCATTGTGTACAAATATGTGTCGTAAATTTCTTATCTTTCGCCTGTGTCTTCTTGTTGGAAGAGCTCTTATACTGTAGAGACAAGATGGGTTGCTTGCTTTCCTGGCTAACTTTTATAGAGACATCAGAGACATTTTTCTCGACTCACCTGGCAAACACTTATCTTTTCTGTGAGAAGCGGAGAGCGTTTAAATCGCCAATGATGTCGATGGATCTCTTCCTCCTCCGCTTGAGGGATGGTCTGTATACGTGCAAACCCGTATACCGGCCATCTCTTTTTTTAGAAAATACGAAGTGTGGTGTGAGATGCCAGGTTGCCTGCGGTAACCTGGCATCTCACACCACACTTCGTATTTATATCGACAAGAGAAGACTCCATATTTTCGAGAATTAAATGGCCCTCGCTTGAGCTTAGTAAGAAAGCAGGGTAGAATAGGGGGAAGACAATCTGTGACCAGAGCAGGAGAACAAGCATGTACACATTCGCAATTCCCCCCACCCTTTTTCTCGGACGCGAGCAGGAAATCGCCGAGATTAGCGCGCTGTTGGACAATCCATCCTGCCGTTTATTGACACTCGTCGGCCCGGGTGGGATTGGTAAGACGCGCCTGGCAATGGAAGTTGCCACCCATAAACGCGCTTTGTTCTCCGATGGCGTCTATTTTGTGCCGCTCGCTGCGCTGAACCAGGCCGATGAACTGCTCACGGCAATCGCCGAAGCTATGCCGTTTCGTTTTCAGCAGGACCAGCGCAGCCCGCGCGAGCAGTTTTTTGCCTATTTGCGCGAGAAGCAGGCGCAGCGTCTCCTCCTGGTGCTGGATGATGTTGAGCGGCTCCTGGACGGCATGGACCTCATTTCCGACATCCTGGCAGCTACGACCAACCTAAAAATTCTCGTTACCTCTCGCGAGACACTTAACTTGCAGGAAGAATGGGTCCGGCAGATTGGGGGCCTGACCTATCCTGGGCGAGCAGAGGGCGATCCGCTTAGGGAGTATAGCGCGATACAGTTGTTTCTAGACCGGGCGCGACGCATACGCGGTGACTTCGACCTGGCTGAAGACCGCAAGAGCGTGGTGGACATCTGCCGCCTCGTCGAAGGGATGCCGCTGGCTATCGAGCTAGCGGCTGGCTGGTTGAAGACACTCCAACCTGCCGATATCGCCCAGGAAATCCAACACAATCTAAATTTGCTCGCGACCCGTTCGCGCAATCTGCCAGAACGGCACCGTAGTATCCGCATTGTGTTCAGTCATTCCTGGCAGCTTATGACGGAACACGAGCGTGATGTCTTCCAGAGGATATCCATCTTTCGCGGCGGCTTCACACGCGAGGCTGCACAGATTGTGACCGGAGCCTCCCTCGATACGCTGGCCAGTCTGATTGATCAATCGATGATTCGTTTGAATGCAGCGGGGCGCTATGATGTCCATGAATTGCTGCGGCAGTACGGCGCGGAACAACTGGAGGCCGCGGGCCAGACAGAGGCTATACAGCAAGCGCACATCGATTATTATCTCGGACAACTTCACAGGCTTGAGCGCGACATTAAAGCCCAACAGCAAATCACCGCGCTCGACACCATCGCCACAGACTTTGAGAATATGCGTCACGCCTGGCACCTGGCCATACAGCAAAAGCAGCTTGTAGTCCTTTCCCGGGCCGCCGAAAGCCTGCATTTGTTCGCCGATATGCGCGGGCGATATCACGAAATTATGGCACTGCTACGGACAGCAGTCGAGCAGTTCCCATCTTCCCCCTCACAAGAGCAGCTAGCCATGCGCTGCCGCGTCCAGGCGCGACTGGCACGCCTGATCTTACTGAGTCACCTGCGCATATATGAAGGTTTACGCGCCCAGATCGACAACTGCCTGGCAACGGCACGTGCGCGACAGAACCAGGCGGAAATTGGCTTCTGCTTACTGGTCTCGGGTATTCATATCGTTTCTGAAGTACAGAATGAAGAAACCTATGCCTATCCCAGAGCTGCGGCGCTCTTTCGGGAATCTGCCACTGTATTTGAGGCACTTGGCGATACTTTTTACCGGGCAGAGGCGCTGGCCTGGTTAGCATGTAATACGCTAGAGATCTATAATAAAGAGCAACTTTCGAGCCAGGAACTCCTCAAGCAAAGCCTCAAGCTGAGGCGGGAGATCGGGGATTCCAATGGCATAGCCTGGATTTCCCTCAACCTGACCGAGGTCGCGCTTGCAAAACTAGATTACATCGCCTATGAGCATTATGCGCGTGAGGCCCTTGCGTTGATGCGTGAGATCGGCAGCGTCAAAGGCATCCTGCAAGCGATGTTCAAGCTAGCCCTGGCAAGCCTCTTGAAGGGCGACCTGGAGGAAGCCTTAGCACTCGCAGAGGATATGCGTGACCTGGCCGAGAAAACCAACAGCCAGGATGGTTCAATCTCGGCAGCGGACATCCTGGCCTTTCTGTACTGTGTAATGAATGAAACATATACAGAAACCTCGGTGCTAGTTCCTGCAAGTCAGACGACATCGCAGGAGCTATTCTTCAACAGTCACGGCGATCTGGATATATGCTGGGGGCAAACGATAGTGGACTGCGAGCGGGGCCAATATGCATCCGCCAGGCAGCGCTATGCCTCTTTATTCTGGGGACGCCATGACGATCCCGGTCCCGCAAGCATCTGCCTGGCGCTCGAAACCGTCGCACTCGCCAATGAGGGCATACCAGAAAAAGCGGTTGAACTGCTGGGACTGGCTTTTCATCAGCCCGCCTGGGCGAACGGCTGGCTCCATCGCTGGCCTCTACTCAAACGCCTGCGTGCCGACCTGAGACAGCGACTGGGCGAGGAGGCATATCAAGCAGCCTGTGAACACGGCCGCTCCTACGACCTGGAAACGACGATCCAGTCGATCCTGGGCGAAGAAGATGACGCACCCCGCGAGACCGCTAAACAGGCGCTCCTCGAACCGCTGAGCGGGCGTGAAGTAGAGGTCCTGGGTTTGATTGCCGAGGGCTTTTCCAACAACGAGATTGCCCGCCGCCTGGTGCTTTCGGTAGGCACCGTCAAAGTCCATACCCGCAACATCTACGGCAAGCTGGGCGTAGGCAGCCGCACCCAGGCCCTCGCCCAGGCCACCAGGCTCAATCTCCTCTAGGGTATTTAGCAGCGCGGCCCCAGCAGCGTCGTCCCCAGGTACCATAGGTGCCTGATAATGATTCCGCCGGCAAATTTGAAACGCGCAGATCTCGGTAGGGACCCGGTTTACCGCGTCCGAAAGCGATTCATCGCCTGTGGGCGCAGCCCGAAAGATGCTGAAAAAGACCTTTCACATCACCATGCGCTTGCCACAGCGCAAAAACACGGCTGCGCCCACAGGCCATAAATGGCGTTTGGACGCGATAAATCGGGTCCCTACCAATAATTCGGGCGTTTCGCACAAGCCTGTTCGGACAACTTGACAAAATTTGCCGGCGGAATCATAAATCGGGTGCCTATGATACGTGAAAATAGTTCGCCTGGTATTCCAAGATTATGTTTTTAAGAGAATATTAGCAGCGTAGTCCCCACAGCCCCATCCCCAGAACTTCCGCTAGAAATACCACCGCCGACACGGTCAATTACCACTTTTGGTAGATCTCACTACCACCACTTATCGCCTATACTTCAAACATCACCAATCAACAAAGTAGTGCTCACAAATAAAACGGACATCTGATAAGCCAGTTCATATCATTCAGCAAAACAGAAAAGAGTTTTACACATGCAGTTTCAGCCTTATAGCAGCCTCAAAATCGTTCATGATCAGCGGATTCAAGAAGCTCTGGAGCGCCATCGCCCTGACGCGGGGCATACAGCACCAAAGCTAGAATGGCGCCAGGTGTTTGGAAAATTGTTCGCGCGTTTCCATCACCAGCCCGATTGCCAGCCAACAGGCTCCTTAGCCCTGGCGAGAAAACCCCAGTCCTGCTAAGGAAGCGACTTCTCGCCACTGCGTGGCTCGCATATAGAGGGTATGGTGATGAACTGGCTGTGCTAGTTCATCACCATACCCTCTACCTTATTATTGTAGACCAGTCTGCACAGCTGCCAGGGTGGTGATGGGCACGCTGGTGACGAGCAGACCATTGCCGAAGGGGTCACGCAGGGCGAGCGTGTGGGCGTCGCTGCGCTCTACGAGGTAGCTGGTGGTCTGGAGGCGCTCGTAGATACGCTCAAGCTCTGTGTCATTGGGAAGTTGCAGCGTGTAGAAGCGCAGGCCGACAGCGTTGGAGGGAGGGGGTGGCGCGCCCTGGCTCTCCCAGGTGTTGAGGCCGATATGGTGGTGATAGCCGCCAGCGGAGACGAAGAGCGCTCCACGCCAGCTCTGCATGATATCAAAGCCTAGCAGGTCGTGATAAAACTCCTCGGCCTTCTGGATATCTGCGATACGCAGGTGCATATGGCCCAGGCGCGTGCCAGCGGGCAGGCCATTCCAGGGGCGGTTCTGACTCTGAGCCTCGGCCAGGAGCGCATCGACATCGATAGGAGCGTTGGCCATCTGGACCTCGTTCTCCTTCATCGGCCATTCTGAGCGTGGGCGGTCACGGTAGATCTCAATGCCGTTGCCATCGGGATCAGAAAGATAGAAGGCCTCGCTGACAAGGTGATCGGCCATGCCGTCAACGGGGGTACGAGACTGGGCCAGGTGCAGCACGACATAGGCCAGGTCTTCGCGTGAGGGCACCAGGATCGCGAAGTGATAGAGGCCGGTGGTATGGGGTGGTTGTGGCTGAGCCTGCTCTTGCTCTACAAGTGCCAGCAGAGCAGTATCGCCCGCGCCCAATAGCGCCGACTGCGCGCTCTGTTCAAGAACCTGGAAGCCCAGGCTCTGCTGGTAGTACTCCAGGGAGCGGTCTAGTGACGAGACCGCGATGGTCACCAGGCCGGTATGGGTCTCCGGTGACAGCGTGAATTTCTCCATCTTTTCTGTCTTTCTTGTCGTTGACTTCTCGCCACTATGTGGCTCTACATGGGGTATGATGTATGTGGCGGGCAGGCTGCGCCTGCCCGCCACATACATCATACCCCATGTAAGCTATTGAGAGATAGGTGAGCGGTTCGTTCACGATGTAATATTGTAGGGTCCAAGCTAGCATGGACTCCGAGCGCAGCGACCATCCCGACGTCGGGGTGTCGGCCTGCGAGCCTCGGAGTCCATGCCAGCATGGACCCTACAAGTCATTTGGGCAGAAGGGTTGGCTCTCCTGCCTTGCCGGAGAAAGGTATTACAGCCTCAGTAGCCGCGTACGCCAGTAGCGGGTTACAACAGGCCCTCTACGGTTGCGTAGAAATCTGTCAGGTTGGGTGCGCCCAGGCCGGTGGCATAGTCCCAGCCTTTGGTCGCGGGATAATACAGGTTATCCCCCTTTGTGATGTCGTAGAAGGGATGCCCCTTGCTCTGATTCGCGTGCGCTACTTCATAGAAGAGATCGGTACTAAAGACATACATCTTGTGTTTGACGATCAGCTTCTGGTTCAGCAGTGCCATGCCCGCGGCCCAGATCGGCGTGGCCGCGCTGGTTCCCGCGAAATTGTACCACTCGCCCTTGTAGAATACGGCCAGGTTCTTGGCGGCGGCAGCAATATCAGGCACCTGGCGATGACCATTGGAGTAGCTGTTCTTCAGACCTGTGGCATCGGCATACTGCGGCTGATCGAATGCACTGCTCAGGCCGCCACCACTGCCCCACTGGTTTTCACACTTGCTTTTATCTGAGCCATCCTGCCAGACGACCTCGCTGCTGCGATTGCCCTGCCCATCCACGCTTAATTGTGTTCCACCTACCGCTGTCGCATAGGGATCGGAGGCGGGATAACTCACACCTAGCTGATTCCACTCACGATTAGAGAAGGCGCCACAGTCCATGCTAGCGATAAAGACAGTCATATGCTCGGCATCGGTCAACAGTTGCAGGTTGGTGCTCATGGCGTTATAGACTTCTGGAGTCATGTCTGCCTCCGCCCCACCCCAACTGATGCTCACCACGCTCGACTTCTTTGAATTTGCATTGTCGTTCGCGATTTTGGCCAGGATGTCATTGAAGACGTTCCAGGAGCCAACTCCCTGCTCGTCAACGCCCTGGTAAACATTGATGTTTGCGTAGGGGGCCAGACCCGCCACCATGTCGATATCGAGGGTCGACTCGCCTATGCCCTTACCGGCTGGTGGCTCCTGACCGACATTGACAACATTAAAGTTGCCTTTATAGCCGACGCAATCGAAATAGCCCTGCGCGTCACTCTGGTCAAAGCTCTCTAGTTCCACCAGGTTGACAGTCATGCCTTTGCCCGAGAAGCCCTCTTTCCAGAAGCTATCATAGCCATAGGCGTGCGCGACCTGCTGGTTATCCAGGGTCTGGTTATCAAGGAAACAATTGTCGGCATGTGCCGTCTGCTTGCTAGCGCTAGTTAAGGGGCTGGCCTTCTGGAGGCCCGCGTGCCCGGTTGGCGCCTGGCTGTAGTTATCCAGGCCATTGATTCCAACGATGCGATCCTTCATAAAGTCAGGAATCTTGGGGGCCGTCTCCGGCGCGTAGAAGACGCGGCCATTTTTGAGCTTATGCTGCACAAAGCGGGTCTGCAAGAGACGCTCGAGGAGGCTGGCCTTGGCATCGACGGTGAGGTTAGTATGCAGTGTATCCAGGCTCAGGCTCACGCCATCGACGCCAAGATACTGCTTAATCTTTGCATACTGCTCATCAGTAATACCAATTTTATTCGCTTCCTGCTTAAGATCAACACCCGAGTCAGCCTTGTCCTTGAGTGCTTTCAACTTCTTCAATTCATCTTGATTGGCCTTGAAAGTGATTATAACGTGCAGCTTTGTATCGGGTGGCAACGGGCCAATGGTTGGAGAGTTAAGCCCGTCGGGCGGAATATGCAAATCATAGTCTACATATTGCACATTGGTTGGGGTAGGGGTAGGGTTCGCTGTCGTCTTGTCGCCGGAACTACATGCCATGAGCAAGACGGCCAGCAGACTCAAGACCGAAATCGTGGTAGAGAAACGTTTCCTCGCGCCACTATAACATCCTTGCATAGGTTCATTTGCTCCTTAATTTCATAGTATATATAAAGTGTCACAGATGCTTATGAATCCGCGGCAAGAGGACAGAAGTCCCCTGGACCCGAGGATAAGAGTGCACTGGAGTGCAAAGTATGGGGGGACGTCCACACTTTACACACCATTACATTCTCTACCCGCAGTCATATGTAGCCCTTAAGTGTCTATTGGTTTGTTCACAAAGAAAGTGGGTGTAGGGTCCATGCTTGTTGCATGGCCTCTGCTCACCCGGGAGAGTCCATGCAAGCATGGATCCTACAAACTTGGTAAATTCGCTACTAAGCAGATAAGAGTACATAGACGAAAAGTAGTATAGTTGAGAATATAACAGAAAACATCACCCTTGTTGGTGATTCATTTCACAATTGCGAAAATTTCAGCAGAACGCGGAACCCAACCGTACCCATCATATGTAAACGCGTGCGCTTGCCCCCGAATGGGGGTCCCCAGCGTCGTCCCACCCTAGCGTAAAGGAAGGCGCTGGACCAGGGCGATGGCATCCAGGCGTCGATTGACACCCAGCTTGCGATAGATACTCGTAACGTGTGTTTTAATTGTGTTGCGCGAGACGATCAGCGTCTCTGCCATTTCCGCATAGGTCTGTCCACCCATCAGCAGACGTAACACTCGTTGCTCCTGGGTTGTGAGCGGTTCAAGAAGGACCTGGGAGAGCGGCTTGTCACCCGGTGTGAGCATATGTGTTGGCTCTACCTGAGACGCTTGCTCCATCTTCTTGCGCGCTCTCCGGGCCTTCTCTTCTTTGAAGGACTGGAGCAATAGCGAGATATGTGAGATCGAGAGAGTGGGAAATGCGTTGGCTGTATCTTCCATACCAGGCGTGTCGTCGAGGAAGCTCTGAAGCACCTGCTCCATCGCTTCTCCGGCATCGAGATATGGGCGAATATGCCCCTCTGTCTCTGTTAGCATTAGCAAGTGGGCCGCGATCTGCCTGGCCTGAGAGAGGTCGCCAGAGCCATGGAGCGCCGCGACCTGGAGTGCCAGCAGGGGTATAATATCCCATGCTCGCTGGCCCTGTTCCGCGTTTGCCAGGAGGTGCGCCAGGACGTGTTGTGCCTCTGCGTATTGCTTCTGGGCAATATAGGCTCGAACCAGCGCCATGTGCTCCCATTCATCGTTGTTTTCTAGCGCTCCTGGTTCAAAGACATACGCGGATGTCCAGGCCCTGGTTGCCGTAAGATTCCCCTGCGCTAACCAGAGATCCACGCGTGCAGCCGTTACTTTGACGCGATGAATTTCAAGTTTATTGCGTCCAAGCAATGCCTCGGACTCCTGAAGCGCCTGTTCCGCCTCCGCCAGGTCTCCCATCGCGATAGAAACCATAACCTGAGAGTAATATCCCAACATGAAGAGGTCTAGATTCTGCCAGGAGCGGGCGTTCTGCAACAGGTGGTGTAGATGTGCTTGTGCCTCCGCCAGGTTATTCCACACCAGGTGCAATTCAATCAGAGTGAGGTGCAGGTAGCCGCGTGTCGTCATCTGCCCCTCCATCTGATCCAGCAACTCAAGGGCGTTCAAACACTCCTGGTGAGACAGATGCATATAACCTGTCACCATGTAGGCATTCGCCAGCCACTGCATCATCTTAATAAGCATATAGCTATCCTGAGCCTGCTGCGCCAATGCCTTCGTTTTGCGCAGAGAGGGCACAAGCGGCGCGAAGTCGCCAAGCAAATGGTGACTCAGGACCATGCTGACCGTTGGTGGTAGTTTCCAGGCCACTTCGTCATCTTTCACCAGTTCTTGCATCTCCTGGCTGAGCGCGTGCAATCGCTCGCCATCGCCTTCTTGATACACATCTCTCATGGCTTGCCACCCGCGCAACAGACGAATGCGATTGGAGAGCCGAATTCGTTCTCTCTCTGTGAGCAGGTCTTGCTGGCTGCGCTGGAGCATCTGCTCTACAGCGGAAATTGTCTGCTCTACCTGGAGGCGCATTTTCGCGCGGTGGTTATCTGCCATATAGAGCGTATTATGCAAAAGATGCAGAGCGGAGGAGAGCGCGAGCGCGGCATGCACCTGTAGCACCGCCTCGGGTAGGCCCATGATCCAGGTATGTAAGGTTTGTGCTTCTCCTCGCAGCCACATCTGGTCAGCGACGCGCTCCATGAGAGACGCGGCATAGCTGTAGTCTTCTGCCTGCAAGGCATAGGCAATGGCCTCTCGCACATCCCCATGCTGCTCATGCCAGCGAGCCGCGCGTTGCTGGAGCAGCGGTATCATCTCTGGTTGTGTGGTCCGTAAACGGACGAGCAACGCCTCACGAAAGAGAGCATGCACACGATACCAGCGCAGCTCCTCATCTAGAGGCACCAGGAAGAGGTTAGCGCGCACCCCTGCCTCTAGAAGCTCCCAGCTATTGGCCTGAGCGGTAACAGCCTGGCAGAGAGAGGCCGTCATCTGATTGAGGATGGAGGTGTGGAGCAAAAACTCCTGCAAAGCCTGTGGCTGGCCAACCAGGATTTCCTCCTGTATATAATGCAACAGGTGGCGATGGCCGCCGGAAAAGGTCCGCACAAAGGTAGAAGGGTCCACATGGTGACGCATAGAAAGCGCCGCCAACTGTAAGCCCGCGACCCAGCCCTCAGTGCGACTCGCCAGCGTCGCTATCGCTGCCTCCTCCAGCGAGAGCGCCATTGTGTGCGTCAAGAAGTGCGCAGCCTCTTCGGTCTGAAAGCGCAGATCCACGTCCCTCAATTCTAAGAGCTGATTGCGAACACGCAGGCGCGCGAGCGGGAACGGTGGGTCGACTCGGCTGGCAATCACAAGATGCACATCTGCTGGCAGGTGCTCAAGCAGGTAGAGGAACGTATCTTGCACGGATTGCTCACCGATCACATGATAGTCATCCAGCACAAGCACGATTGGTTCGGCCAGGGCGCTCAACTCATTGAGCAGTGTCATCAGAATGGTGGTAAGTGGAGGAGGTTGCGCTGCACGCAGCATCGCCAGGACCGTCTTGCCCAACCTGGGCAAACTGGTACGCAACGCCGCGAGTATGGAGATCCAGAAGCGCGCTGGATCATTGTCCAGTTCATCCAGCGACAACCAGGCAATAGAGCAGGTAGAGCGTGCCGCCCACGCGGAGAGGAGTGTCGTCTTGCCCCAGCCAGCCGAGGCGGAGATCAGCGTCAGAGGATAGGAGAGAGCAGTATCAAGTTGGTCCAGCAGGCGTTCGCGTGTTACCAGTAGAGCTGGCAAGCGGGGATGAGAGAGCCTGGTCTCTACCAGTTGCAGCATTTGTCCCGTCTCAGGCGGTGGCGGGATTGGCGTAGGGGTGGCGGGCACCTGCTCGCTATTGAGAGCTCTGGCTACCTCTTCCAGGCGCGCGAACGTCAGGTTGGCTTCTCGTCCGATATAGCGCTTACGTGTATGATTAGCAACAGTGTGATAGGCATACCAGTACCCTGACCCTCGTGACCGGCCCTCTTTCAGCATGCTCAGGTGGCCATACTGACCTTGAAAGGTGAAAGAAGTGTGCGTTGAAAGCCAGTCAAGCCAGCGCTTTTCCTCGCCTGGCCCTAATAGCTGTGGTGGATTATCAGGCGTATGAAGGATATAGGTGTTGTTCTCGGAGGACCAGGTAAGGGCATGAGTGGGTGATTTTGGCATGAATTCCTTTCACAAAGTGTATTTCATCCCCAACTCCCCCAACACAAGCTGAGTATAGCAAAGACAAAGCATGGAAGCAAGCAGTATTGTAAGTGTATGGGCGGGTGGCGCGGACAGAATGCCCGCGCCACCCGCCCATACGTATACTTCTTGAGTGCCGCAAGCGTGCTACTGAACGATGCGTGGATAGAGCTGCGCGCCGATAATGATCAGGATGGTTGTGACCACAAAGAGGATGCCGAAATCGGCTAGCAGGGCAGGAGCACTAATGCCGTCACCAATCATGAGCATGCGGACACCATCGACGAGATAGGTCAGCGGATTGATGTGCGCGATAACCTGAAGCCACGAGGGCATAATAGCGATAGGATAAATGGCATTACTGGCGAAGAACATGGGCATGGTAATTACCTGGCCAATGCCCATGACACGATCACGCGTCTTCAGCAGACAGGCGATGATCAGCGAGAGAGTTGAGAAGCAGGCAGCGCCCATCATGACCAGGACCAGGACGCCCAGGATCGCCAGCGGATTGGCATACATATGCACGCCTAGCAACAGCGCCAGCAGGTAGATGACAACGGCCTGGGGAAGCGAGCGAATGCCAGTAGAGAGGGCTTTGCCCAGTACAAGCGCGCCACGTGGCGTCGGGCTAGCGAGAAACTTATGGATCACCCCCAGGTCGCGCTCCCAGATGATGGCGATGCCAGCAAAGATCGAGATGAAGAGCACGCTCTGTGAGAGAATACCGGGAGACATAAACTCCAGGTAACTAATCTTGCCCGTTGGGATAGCGCGAATGCGAGTAAAGACTTCACCAAAGACGAGCAGCCAGAGAGCTGGCTGGACCGCGCGCATTATCAGGTCAGTGAAATCGTGGCGGATCTTGCGCACCTCCCACTCGGCGATGGTAAAGGTCTTGCGGAAGAAGTTGGACGTGACCGCTACAGGTGAATGTTGAAGCGCGATGGTGGTCGCGGGTTGTTGCGCCAACGATAGCTGTTCGCTAGCCAAGCCTTCGGGCCGTGCGTCTTGCTCGTGAAGTCTCACGGTAACTCCCTCCTGATTCCAGGGCATCGCCCGCGTAGTAGACAAACACATCGTTAAGGTCAGGGTCCTCGCCATCCACCGTCGCCTTGAGCTCGTCCGGCGTACCGATAGCGGTGATCTCGCCCCGGTGCATGATGCCGATGCGCGAGCAGAGGCTATCGGCCTCTTCCATCGAATGCGTGGTCAGAAAGATGGTCATATCATTTTCCTGCCGAAGTTGCATCAGGTGGTCCCAGATGGCCTGGCGCGCCACGGGATCGAGGCCCACTGTCGGCTCATCCAGGAAGAGCACGCGTGGCTGGTGCAACAGAGATTGTGCCACCTCCAACCGGCGAATCATACCACCAGAGTAGTTGCGCACCAGTTGGCCACTGGCGTCAGTAAGGCCCACGAAGGAGAGCACCTCTTCAATACGCTCCTTGCGCCGAGCGCGAGGAAGGCTATATAACTTCGCGAAGATGAGCAGATTCTCAAAACCTGTCAGGTTACCATCGGCTGAGAGGGCCTGGGGAACATAGCCGATACTACTGCGTACCGCGTTAGTCTGGTGGATAATATCGAAGCCGTTGACTGTCGCGCCTCCCGCTGTGGGCGAGAGCAAGGTGGTCAGCATCTTAATGGTCGTGCTCTTACCCGCGCCGTTGGGTCCAAGCAGACCAAAGACCTCGCCTTGTTCAACCTCAAAGCTAATGCCCTTGACCGCCTCGTGATCGCCAAAGCGCTTCACCAGTTGTCGGACCTGAATGATTGCTGTCATGCGTATCCTATTCTCCAAATCCCTGGGCTTCCGCGACCTCCAGCAACCGACCTATCAGGTGCTGGAGCTGCTCCTGTTCTTCAGCGCTAAGCTCGCCTAGCAGGCTCATTAGCACCGTACGCCTACGTTTGCGCCCCGCTTCAATAAGGGCCTCCCCCTGCTCCGTAAGCGCGATATGCACTACCCGCTCATCGTCTGTGCGGCGCTGGCGCGTGATAAGCTCAGCCTTCTCCAGGCGCTTACACGCTGTAGTCGCAGAACCTGGACTGATACCCAGTCCATGTGCCAGTTCGCCCAGACTTGCGGGTCCGTGCTTGTCCAGGTAGCGCATCAACCAGTACTGCTGCGGCGTCATTTCGGCGGTACGCAGTGGTCTGATTATACGTGTCAGGGTCAACAGCTCTTCCGCGAGGTGCTCTGTCTCCATATACGTATGTACTGTATCCTTCCGCATTTGAGGATCAAACGTTTTGATATTCAAATTAATTATACGTAGTTTTCTCTCTTTATACAAGGAGAAGATAAAAACACTTCAGGGCTTCTCAAATGCTCTTTTTGAGAAGCTCTGAAAATCACATTTGATTTAGGGGGAGAATGAAGTAGAAGGTGGAACCCTGGCCAGGTTCGCTTTTAACGCCGATCTCGCCACTGTGAAGTGAGATGATTGTCTGGCAGATATAGAGCCCCAGGCCCAGGCCCATAGAGCCGCCTGGGCCACCCTGGATACGCCTGCCAGGCACCTGGTAGAAGCGCTCCCAGATGCGTTTCTGCTCCTCCGGAGTAAGGCCGGGGCCTTCGTCATGTACGGCAACCTTGACGTGTTTGGCATTCACTTCGACATTGATTTTGACAGGTTGATCATCGGGCGAATATTTGATGGCGTTTGCCAGGATGTTATCGAGAACCTGGCTGATACGCATGGCATCCACAATAACCGGGATATATGGCTCTGCGGGAAACGTCAGCTCGAAACAGCGTTCAGGATTGGTGATCTGTGCATCCCCTATGACCTGGCGCACAATACAGATGAGATCGAGAGGCAAGGGATTAATGGCCAGTTGCCCCCTGGCGATACGGTTGGCATCTACGATATCGTTGATAATACGACATTCAGCGGTCACCTGCTGTTCGGCGCGCTCCAGATTTTTTTGCAAGCGGTCTGTGGTCTCAATAAGCTTCTCTGGTTCTTCGGGGGTTAGTAATTTTAAGCGCTTACGCATCATCTGCAAGCTTGTGCTGATACCAGTCAGCGGGGTGCGCAGTTCATGACTGGCCATGCTCAGAAAGGTATCGCGAAGCTGCTCCTGGGCCTTCTGCTCATCAATATTGCGCGCCACGATATAAATCACACCTTCATCCAGATTGGGGCGTGCCGACCAGGCGATCCAGCGATAGGTTCCGTCTTTCGTGCGGTAACGATTTTCTGCTGCATGTATGGCTTCTCCACACCGCAAGCGTTTTATCTCAGTACGTTTGATCTTTATATCATCAGGATGCACATAATCTAGCGAATCGCGCCCAATAACGTCCTCTGGTTTATAGCCAAGCAGTTTCTCAAAGGCAGGGTTGACCTGGATATAGCGCCCCTCCATATCAATCACACTGATGATATCCAGCGACATCTCAAAGATGTGGCGTAGCTCTTCTTCTTTACGCTTATGCTCTGTAATATCAAAGGCCTGGTGAACAATCTGTGTCACCATTCCCTGTTCATCGATAATAGGATTAAAGATGTAGCTATTACAACGCTCCTCGCCTTCCACTGTGTGGTAGCGCGTGCTCCCGCGTATGGAATGCCCTTTCGCGGCCCTGGCAATTTCGCCTTTTATTTGCTCCTGTTCACGGGGAAGTCCATCCCACCAGCCCACCTGCCATAAGGGTACTCCGATCTGCTTCTCTTTGGGGATAGCTGTAATAGGCAACCAGGTCTCGATTACATCTATAATCACACCTTCAACATCTAGAACAACAAGATAACCTCGTACATGGCGCAAAATAGTATGCAGATAATCTTCTTGCGTTTGCGTTATCACAACTTGTTTTTGCAGCTTTGGGCGCGGGAACATATATATGTACTCCTCCATAGTAGACGATGAGTAAGCATCCCTACTAACTCCTGTCTCCGCGTAAAAAAGGCACAGTTACTTTCATGTTGAATATATCATAGAAATTTGTGTAACACAAACTGATCGATTAAACAATTAGTGTGCATCGCGTCTCTTTATAAATAACGTGACTGAATACGCTTTTTCTATATTGCTCTATTTTGCGCCTGCGTAACTTAAAAAGCTAGTGTGCAGATGCATTGAGGGGGCACGACGCTACTAAAGTACGCGTCTACATATCAAGGACGAGATGTCCCGTACCTGGATATGTAGACGCGTACTTTAGTAGCGTCGGTCTGGTCGCACTTTATAGTAGCTAGTATTGGGCTCTATTCCCCAGTCTTGATTGATTGGACTGGGGTAATAGCGCTGGCTGGCACCCAGGCCTGGCGATGATTATAGTTAATCTCGTACCAGAGGTTGGTGGTGCCATCTTCAACATAGGTATAGCCTGAGACAAAGACAGCGTTGCTAGGAGCCGTCGCAATGACCGTGGCCCCCGTCTGGGGCTTGCCATAGATGGAAACTGTGCCACTAGGATCGTTCAGCGTCACCGCCGTCCCCTGTCCCTCTACCGCGGCACCAGGAGGTACGGCGAGCCAGGCCAGGTGCGCCGACTGCACGAGGCTGGAGGGCGTGCTATGCGCCTGGTCGGATTCACCATACCAGATCTCATAGAGTGTATCCCCTGTTCCCGCCGGGTCTTTAACTTTCGCCAGGTAGTAGTAACTGATGTTCGTCTCGACGTTGTTGGTCTCGTCCGTTACATCAGTTGGGTCGCCCAGTTGGGGGATGCGCGCCGATTGAGTACTCGGCCCGGTGTAGAGATAGAAAAAGTTAAAGTTGGCGGGCGTCTCTGTCCCATTCTTACCAAGCGGCTTCTTATCCGTTGAAGGCTTGAGCGTAATGATATGTGTATCCTTACTCTTGGCCGTAAACGGAGCACCCGATTGCTGTTGTACCAGGTTGAGGTAGTAGGTCCAGAGCCAGTAGGGACCCGGATCGACATGGTTGGTGGAGAGGCCTGGAGATGGGACCGTTCCATGCGAAACGATGTGATCATGGTCCAAAGGAATATTGTACTTATTAACCAGGTAGGCAGTCAGCTTCGCCGAAGCGAGATACTGCGCGGCGTTATACCAGAGGAAACCTGTCGAATCATAACCAATATGCTCGATACCAACGGAATGCTGGTTATACCAGTAGTTGCCTACATGATACGCGAAATCCTTGTCATGCAAAAGTTCATATACCGTTCCATCAGTATCTACAATATAGTGGATACTGACGCCCGACGTATGAGATTGGAAGACGTTGAGTGCCCCCTGCAGACTTGTTTCGGTATCGTGAATAACCACGTAGTTCACGCTTAGATCGGTAGGACGATTCGCGCTCTCATATGTACAATAGGGATAAACCGCCGGTGGGGGAGTACAATCATAGGCGTTAGGGTCCAAAATACAATCGACAGCGCCTGGATAGTCAACATTGGCATCGACCTGGCAACCCGAAGGTATCGTAGTCGCAGCCTTGACATTCATCGCGGTTGCCTTGTTGACCTTCACACTCTCAGGAGCAAGTGTGACGACCTCTCCAGTTTCATTAGGAGCACTAAAGCCGTTCTGCACAATTTTAAATAGCGCATCTGCATACATCAATGCAGTGGAGTGAGTTGTGGCATGGCTGTATGCCACAAGCGTGCCATACCAGTCACCTAGGTTCCCTGGTAGCGTGTGGCTGGGCGAGAGCTGAATTGCCTCATCATGCAGCACAGCTGCGCCACCACGAATATTGGTCGCGATATCGCTTTTCAACTGCTGTGGATCTACATGTAGCGCTTTAGCTGCCTGGGTAAGCGTATCACCGCGCTCGTTTTGAATCAAGTGCATACATCCATAGCCTCCATCAAGGCTAGGATGGCCTCCATGATTACTTAGACGCCCCTCCATATAACAGAGCGCCTTAAGAATCGAGACGGGAACTCCACTCTCCTGAGAAGCTTGCGTAAAAGCCGTGTTCAGACTAGTGGTAGTAGAGATATTGGCTCTGGCTGCTCCCCCACTAAAACCAGTCAGGATCAGGGCACTCAAAAGTGCCATAAGCATAGGGAGGGCGAAGGACGCGAGAGATTTTTGGCGTCGCATAGTACAACATACCCCCAATCATGTTTTCAGTAGAACATTAGAAGGAAGGAAAGAAAGAAGCCGATCTATCTCTCTATCGGCCTGAGGGTGCATGAGCATTTATAAGATACTGTTCCCCCGAAGAATCTTTATAAACTGCTCAATTACTTGTAAGTATAACATATCAATATGTAAATATGCTTGTCAAAAGAGCAAAGGGTGCTTATGGGACTAGAACATAAATTCCCCTGGCATCTTGAGAAAATCATGAGATATAATTGTGTTTAATCCAGTGCTCTAGTTAAGAGCCGTCCTCTACGCGCAGGGCGGCCATGTGGTGCATCAGGCAAAAAGGCGACTGCCTTTCGGAAACCTGAGTGCTTCGTCCCAAAATGGGGACGAAGCACTAGTCACGTGAGTGACGTTGGTTTCCGCATAAGAACTAAGCAGGAAATGAGAGCCTTTATCTTTTCTCTCCCGACTGTGCGAACGTTCCATATCACCTGTACCTCTTACAATGGCGTAGACACAAGCACTGGCGACCATTGGATCGATCCGGTAACACTGGCCTGATATCCACTGGACACATCACAGCAGGAGGAAGAGACCGTATGCCTTTTAACTTGTTTAACAAGAGCCTACTCACGCTGAAGGATTTCTCGGCAGAAGAAATTCATTATTTGCTCGACCTGTCAGCCGAGCTGAAGGCCGCCAGGGCGGAGGGACGCGAGACCCAACGTTTGCGCGGCAAGAATATCGTACTGATATTCGAGAGAGATTCCACACGTACACGCACCTCATTCGAGGTCGCGGCCTTTGAGCAGGGCGCTCAGGTCACCTATATCGGTCCCAGCGGCTCACACATTGGCTATAAAGAGACAATCCAGGATACCGCGCGCGTGCTTGGACGCATGTATAGCGGCATCGAGTATCGTGGCGCCAGCCAGCAGAATATTGAGGCCCTGGCCCGCTACGCTGGCGTCCCGGTCTGGAATGGTATGACCGATGAGGAGCATCCCCTCCAGGTCCTGGCCGACCTGCTTACGATGCGCGAGCATACATTAAAGCCGCTCAGCGAGGTCGCCTTTGCCTTCCTGGGACACGTTGGTTTCAACATGGGACGCTCGCTCCTGCTGGGCGCAGCCAAACTGGGCATGGATATCCGCCTGGGCGGCCCCAAGGCCTATTGGCCGGATGAGAGGAGCCTGGATTATGTGCGGACTCTGGCCCTGGAGACAGGTGCGCGCATCACGGTAACCGAAGACCTGGAGAGCGCGGTCAAGGGCTGCGACTTTATCCACACTGATGTCTGGCTCTCCATGGGCGAGGACACCAGCCAGTGGGGCGAGCGCATCCAGCAACTCCTCCCCTACCAGGTCAATAGCCGCGCCATGGCCCTGACCGGCAATCCCGACGCCAAATTTATGCACTGCCTCCCCGCCATCGCCAACAAGGAAACAGTGCTGGGTCAGAAGCTCTACAAAGAATATGGGCTGGATGGGGCCGAGGTCGTCGATGAGGTCTTCGAGTCCAAAGCATCCATTGTCTTCGACCAGGCCGAGAACCGCCTGCACACCACCAAGGCCGTCCTCGTGGCAACCCTCAGCAAGTGCTTGTAGATAGGCATAAGAGAAAACAACAGTGCACCAGGTCACGTTCCGCGACCTGGTGCACTGTTGTTTTCTCTTATATTTAATCCATGACAGTGACCTGGATGGAGTCGCTGCCGAGCATACGGGCGACCTGGCTGTGCAGGACGTCGTTGTAGTTCATGGTGTTGTTGTGCGGCGTCAGGCGCACCATCCATTCGCCATTACAGACGCAGATCTCGTAGTAGTCGCGACCTGGCTTCTCGCTCAGGCAGCGATGGAGGTCCTGCACCTTCATGATGTCGTTGGAGACGGAGATGTCGTCATCACCGCTGATATTGACAGTGAACCAGACCTGGTAGCGCTTGCGGTTCATCTCCTCCTCGGCCTTCTTGAGCGGCTCCACGCTGTCACAGAGGATGCCGGGCTCGTCGCGGCGCACCTGGACGGTTCCCTTGACGAGCACGATGCTTCCCTCCTGCCACAGCTCTTTGGTCTGCTCATAGGTGCGGGGAAAGATGGTGATGCCCAGGGTGCCATACATGTCCTCAAGCTGCACGACACACATATCATCGCCCTTCTTGGTCGTGATGCGCCGCGCCTCCTTTATCATGCCACCCACAGTGACCTTCTTGGTGTCCAGTTCCTCAGTCACCTGGTCGATGGTGTGCGTCGCTCCACGCTCCACAAAGATATCGCTCAGGTAGGCCAGGGGATGCTTGGCAATATAGACGCCGATCAGCTCGCGCTCCCACTCCAGCAGTTGCTTGCGCGGAATCTCCTGGGCATTGGTCGAGAGACTAAACTCCAGCGAGCCGCCGACCTCCTCCAGATCGCCAAAGAGGCTTACCAGGCCACGCTCCTTGGCTGAACGCTCGCTCTTGCCATACTGGACCGCGCGCTCAACCGAGGCCAACAGGATATGGCGCTGGTTCTCACCGGACATGAGCGAGTCCATCGCGCCCACCTTGATCAGCGTCTCGATGGCGCCTTTACCAACTGCGTGAGCATCGACGCGGGTACAGAAGTCACCCAGGGATTTGAAGGGGCCGCCCTCGGCACGGGCCTGGATGATACCGTCGATTGGGCCATCGCCGATGCCCTTGATGGCGAGCAGGCCAAAGCGAATGCCGCCGTTCTCAATGGCGAAACCCTTCTGGCTCTTATTCACGTCGGGGCCAAGCACCTCGACACCCATACGCTTACACTCGGCGATGGCGTTGGCGATCTTCTTGGCGTCCGCGGCCTCAGCGGTCATGGTCGCGGCCATGAACTCGGCGGTATAGTTGGCCTTGAGGTAGGCGGTGTAGAAGGCCACGACGGCGTAGCTCGCGGCGTGGGCCTTGTTAAAGCCGTAACCACCGAAGGGGAGGATCTGCTCAAAGAGCGTCTCCGCGACCTCTTGTTTCACGCCATTTTTGACGCAGCCCTTCAAGAAGTCGCCCTTGTAGCCCTCGACCTCGTGCATGATCTTCTTACTGAGCGCCTTACGGAACTTGTTGACCTTGCCCCAGGAAAAGCCCGCCAGATTGACAGCAATGAGAAGCACCTGGTCCTGGTATACGATGACACCGTACGACTCCTCCAGCCACTGGGAGAGGCGCGGATCGAGATAGGTTACCTTCTTGCGTCCATGTTTGGCATCAACGAACTCGGGAATACTATCCATCGGACCCGGACGATAGAGCGCGACCATGGCGGTGATATCCTCGATGCAGGTTGGTTTGAGCATCTTGATATACTCGCGCATCTTCGCGCTTTCCAACTGGAAGACGCCGGTGGTCTCGCCTGCCGCCAGGAGTTCATAAGCCTTCTGGCGCTTGCGATCAAGCTCGGGATCGCCGGTGGGGTCCAGCGGCAACTTCTCCAGATTGATGTCCTCGCCCCGTGACTCTTTAATAAACTTCACGGCATTATCGAGGATGGTCAGGTTGGAGAGGCCCAGGATATCATATTTGATCAGACCAATCTCTTCCAGGTGGGCGTGCTCGTACTGGGTCGAGATACGACCCTCACGTTTCTGGAGCGGCACAAAATTGACCAGTGGCTCATTGGCGACCAGCACGCCCGCGGCATGCACGCCCGTCGAGCGCACCGAGCCCTCCAGCTTGAGCGCCATATCCAGCAGATCCTTGGCCTCGCCATCACGCTGGTAGAGGTCGTTCAGGTCGCGCACATCGTTGAGGGAACCTTGCAATGTAATCTTGGGGCCTGTAGGAATCAGGCGCGAAATCTTATCGCCGAGGTCCTGGCGTCCCATCGAGCGCGCCACGTCCTTCACCGACTGCTTGGCGGCCATACTGTTGAAGGTCACCATCTGCGCCACGCACTCGTGCCCATACTTCTCGCCCAGGTAGCGGATGACCTCTTCACGCCGGTCATCGGGGAAGTCCATATCGATATCAGGCATGTCGTCGCGCTCAGGATTGAGGAAGCGCTCGAAGAGCAACTGGTAACGCAGAGGATCAACGTTGGTGATACCCAGTGTAAAGGCGACCAGGCTACCAGCCGCCGAACCTCTAGCCAGGCAGCGAATACCCTGCTCACGCGCCCAGCGCACATAGTCCGCCACGACCAGGAAGTAGGGCACAAAGCCTTTTTGCACGATGATGCTCAACTCATAGTCAAGCTGGCGCTTCAACGGCTCGGTCAGATCGCCAAAGCGATAGCGAATGCCTTCAAGGCACTGAGCATAGAGGAACTCGTCGGGCGTGCTGTACTGGGGTGGAATATCGACTTTGGGCAATTGCGCCTTGTAGGCCAGGGGATCGACCTCGCACTGCTCCGCCAGGCGCACCGTGTTGAGCAGACCATCATGTAGCTCTGGGAAGAGAGCGAGCATCTGCTGCGGGCTACGCAGGAAGTATTCATCGCTATCGAAGGCGAAGCGGTTGGGGTCGCTGAGGGTGCTACCCGTCTGCACACAGAGCAGGACCTCGTGCGCGTGCGCGTCCGTATCCTGGACATAGTGCAGGTCATTGGTGACGATCATAGGCACGTCCAGCTCGTTGTGCAAGCCATAGAGCATCTTATTCAGCTTGTCCTGGGGAGAGGGCGTGCCGTCCTTCTCGTGGCCATGGTGTTCCTGAATCTCTAGATAGTAGTTCCCTCGCCCCAGCACATCCTGGTACCAGCGAATAATGTTCTTGGCCTCGTCTTCCTTCCCCTCCAGCAACAGTTGGGGAACCTCGCCGCCCAGGCACGAGGAGGTAGCAATGATGCCCTCGGCATATTGAGAGAAGATGTTCTTATCGATCCTGGCGTGGTTGGCGTACATGCCCTCGGTATTGGCGATGGTCATCATCTTCATCAGATTGCGGTAGCCAGTGTTATTCTTCGCCAGCAGGAGCAGGTGAGTATAGTCACGCTGACCACGCTTCTTGGCCTTGACGTTCATATCCTCGGTCAGATACGCCTCGACACCCAGCACAGGACGGATATCGTTGGCCTTGCACGCCTTGTAGAACTCCAGCGCGCCATACATCGCACCATGATCGGTGATCGCCAGGTGCTTCATACCCAACTCTTTGGCCTGTTTCACCAGCGTCTTGATACGGCTAAAACCATCGAGCAGGGAGTACTCGGTATGGACATGGAGATGCGCGAAATCAGTAAAATTTTGCATAAAATATCTTCCCGCTAATATATCAATAATTATAATCAGTGACAGAGCTTCTCATTATCCGCAATTGCTCGTTGTGATGGTGGTATGTGCCTGGTCGTGGTGAATACCACGACCAGGCACATACCACCATCACACCAACAATGATACCTCTTTCAACACGAAGTTATGCTAGGCTTGGGAGAAAAGAGGGACCTTTTGGCCTTCTTAGTATACCAGATCAAACGCCCGCTCGGACGTTTCCTTGAAGACAGCCTTCGGCATGGGGACGCCTATTTGGAGAGGAGGAGAGAAAACCAGAAGATGGAGCCGATGCCAGGGGTACTCTCCAGGCCAACCTCGCCTCCATGAAGCTTGATCAGGCGTTTGCAAAGGTAGAGGGCCAGGCCCATGCTCAGATCGAGCCGATGCTGCACACTGAGGCCCTGGGAGCGGTAGAAGCGCTCCCATATATGCTTCTGGTCCTCAAGCGATAAGCCAGAGCCTCGATCCTGGATCTGTACCCGCACCTCACTCCCCCTCTTGCTCACACATACATCAACCGCGCTCTCTCGCGAGGAATAGGCCAGGGCATTCTCAAGAAAACAATGCAGCACCTCTTTGATGCGGTCCCTATCCACGCAGACCGGGTAGTCGGCCTCCGGATTAGCAAAAAAGACGCGAATAAGACGCTGAGGATAGGCGGATTGCATCGTTTCTACCACATCATGCACAATATCAGCCAGGTTATAGAGATGTTTATTAAGAGTAAGGCTATTGCTCTGTAACAGCGAGTCATCAATTATATAATTGATTATGTGCTTCTGTTGATGCGCACTCTCCAAGGCACTATGGAGAGCACTTTCAACGCGTTCTAACTGCCTCTGGACTCCGGGCTGATTCTGCTGACTTTTCCGTAAGCGCTGCAAGCGATGCTGCGCCAGTTGAATGCTTCCAATCTCGGCGGTAAGCGGCGTATTAAGTTCATGGCTTGTCAGATTGATGAAGTCATTCATACGCTGATTGGTTTCTGCCAGCGCCTTTTCGCTAGCACTGGCCTCCATCCATTTTCGCATCGCCAACAGGCGTTCGAGAATCAGCACAATTAGGGTCGTGATAGCCTTCACCAGTTCAATATCTCGCTCAGAAAAAGACCTTTCTTTATCTGCCCGGCCAACGACCAGGCGACCAATCAGGTGCTGCCTGGTACAAAGAGGAGCGATAAGTATGACTTGCTCGCCAAAGTCGTCAGCGTACGCGGGAGGTAGGTGAACCTGGGAGCGCAGTAGGATGATAACTTCCTGGTTCTGGAGGCGCTTAATAACGTCCTGGTCAAAATAATCACTCAGCCTGTATGTACCAGAGGCTGCGCAGCGCTTGTGAAGTTGTTCCTCTGAGAGACCACACCCACTAAGTAAAAAGGTATAGCCTTCGGGAAAAGTATGGGTATACAACAACACCTGGTCACATCTCATCTGTTGCTTGACAAGTTCTACCAGGTGTTGGCCAATATCTGTCATTTGCGTGAGCGAGCTCCACGCTTCCTGTGGGAAGGCCGAAATTTGGCACACAGGCAGACCAGGAAGCCTGGTGACAAACTCCAGAAGGGATTTATTAATTTCTAAAAAGGTTGTTTCCTCCATGACATGCTCTTTATAGGTTTACTAGCCTGCTATAGCCTCTCTCTAGGCACTCAATTTAGTAAAAGTATCCTTCTACATTATTATCTCGCCATCAATCAAGCTAAGCTACACCTATTTATGACTATGTTGATAAATTAACTCAATATTATCTTGACAAAAGGAAGGCCAGCCTTTTACAATACGAATAGCTTCACTTTATCTGAGAGTGCTGCCCTATTTATTCTTTGCGAGGATGGAATTTTGTATGTGGATAAGACAAAACGCAATTACTAGCCCGCGTTCCTCAACCCCTCTACCACTCTTCTGCTGTTCTTCTATGCGCCGTCTCTGTTGTTGCCCTCGCTAATATTCCCTTTGGTCTTGCCTGAAAGAAACGCGTAAACGAGAAAATACCTGACGTACATTTGTACTATCATGCTGATGGCATGATGGCTAGAGGCATATGCCTTTTTTTAAGAGGAGGTAAAGCAATGAGCACTACCCTCAACTATGCACAGCCAGCATTCTCCACCAGATCAGAAAACATTATTAAGAAAGACCGGACCGACCTCTTCGTCCTCAACTTTATGCACACGCGTTTGCGCTGCCTGCTAGAGCAACCCATACCCGAGGAAGGTGAGAGACAACCCTGGCTGCACACACTTGTAGAGCCAAATAACCGTGCGCATCGGATCGCCATCTATCGACCAGATGTCTTGAAAAGCGCCCCTCAGCTCTCCTTCGTTGGCTTTGTGAGCCAGCGGCGTTCACAACTTCCGCCCTGCCTGGTTGACGAGATCAGCCGCATAGATCAGGAGCTACTGGTAAACGTGGCTAATGTACCGAGCCTGGTGAGCTACTCCTCGTTCGCGCTACGTCCTCGTCTCTGGTATAACCTGGTGCTCTTTCAAGGTTCGGGCCTGGGTACACACCTTAAGGGAATGGCCGGGCATACCTATGCGGCATATGAGCTGGCACCCGCTTACTATGACTGGATTCGCCTGCATCAAGGCATGCTTACGCCTGCTTCACAAGATGCCTTACAACTACACGCCAGCCGCTATTATCTCTTCAAAGGCATACAAAAATCGGTGGTGGAACTGGCTACACTGAGCGGGAAGGAGCAGTGAGGGATATGACTGACCATCAGGAGCTACGCGTCGCCACCTATCTTTCGCCGCTGCTCTATGAGACCTACGCCTATATTACGCGCTACCTCGGCGAGCGCCTGGGCAAGGTCGCCACTCTACGTACCGGCGAGACCCTGGAAGAGCTGATAGCAGGCAAGCACGATATCGCCTTCCTCTGTGGTCTCCTCTATGTACGTCTTAGGGACGAGCCGTCCTCGGAGGTCGAGTTACTGGCCGCGCCCACGCTCCACGGCGAGCGTTACCAGGGTAGGGCCATTTATTTCTCCGATATCGTGGTTCGCCAGGAGAGTCCCTACACCACGTTCACCGATCTCTATGGGTCGAACTGGGCCTATAACGAGTTTTCATCCCACTCGGGCTATAACCTGGTGCGCTATAACCTCTACCAGCGCGGACTGGACCCCAGTTTCTTTCGCAGCGCCCTCGCGACTGGCTCACACCTGCAATCGCTCCAGGCGGTACACGATGGACGCGCCGACATTACGGCCATCGATTCGCATGTGCTCGACGTTCTGCGCCTGCAACGGCCAGAGTATGTGGCGCAGTTCCGCATCATCGACGCGTTCGGCCCCTCGGGCGTACCGCCACTAATTATCTCAACCCGCCTGAAGCCACAACTCAGGCAAGAGATACGCGCGGCATTGCTCTCAATGCACCTGGACCCCGAGGCGGCCCAACACCTGCAAGCCGGTCGCATAGAGCGCTTTATCCCGGTCGCCGACTGCGCATACGATGACATCCGCCACATGTTCGCCCTGGTAGCAAGCAAATAAAATATCCTCCATGCATAAAGGGGCGAGGGGTGGCATTGCCGCCCCTCGCCCCTTTATGCATGGAGGATATTTCAAACCCTTATGGAAGGGTGATGAAGGAGACGCCTGAGCCGGGATAGAAGGTCCAGTAGGAGAGCGTGGCGAAGCCACCGCCATTGTTATACCAGTTGTAGTTGCTGGTATAAACAGAGCCGTCGGCATTGATGCTCTCGACATACGCCACGTGTCCAACACCGCCAGCTCCCTGCACTCCCGGCTGGAGAACGATGATCGCGCCCACGCTTGGCTTAGACGAGACATGCCAGCCATACTGAAGCGCTCCAGAGGCCCATTCCCAGGCATTGCCATACCAGGGCACCCAGACGCCAGTCACAGCATGAAAACGCATTGCAGCCCAGTAGGTACATTGCCCATAAGCTCCATGATTAGAGGAACCACCAGCCACCGCGCCAGCCGAACCGTTATCCGAATAGCTAACATCATTATTACCGTAAATCGAGACTGCTGTTGCCGTCGCTGCCTGCGAGAGAATCGAACTCTGATTGGGATCTTGCGAATCAGAGAGATTATTGGAATTGTTGAGACCCAGGTTGGCGGGATTCGTGGCGACACTACCGCTGGCGGGACCTCCCAGTGTATTTACCGCGAGCAGGCTTCCAACCATAATAAAGAGCATCAGGACCGCGACCGAGATCTGGATAACTACACGCCTCCCTTGTGGGGGGCGAATACTTGTTTCGCGTTTCCCTTCGCCCTTGATAAGCAGGGGCTCGCGTAGAGCTGTCGTCTTGCTCTTGCCCAGCATCCCGGTTTGGGCCTTGTTTTGGGCATGATACGGAAGCGGCGTGGTAGGATTGGGCATCAGTAATGCCCTGGTCGTGTTGGGCGACCCGAGCGGTCCCGTCTGCCCATACTCTGGAGTAGGCGCTATAGGAGTAGGCGCGCCACCCCCGGCATTGTGGGCATTATAAAAGGCTTGCTGATCACCAGTAAACACACTGGTTCCCCCATAAGGGCCCGGACCATAAATAGGTTTTAGATCCGTCGATTCTCGATCCATCGCAGACATGCAAATACATCCTTTAAAGGCTCTTGAAAAGCAAATATGTGTATAGCCGTTAATGCTAGATTTTTCTCTTTAGAGATAACTCTACAGAAGATGCTATTCGTGGGTCAAGCTTTGCATCCACAAATAGGAGTATATGGCTGTAAGATTGGTTAGTTGTATGGGTAATGATGGGCTAGCTGTGCCAGTCCATCATTACCCATACAATCATTTCAGCGCATATGCGAATTAATAACTCGGTTACACCTGAAATAGGAGAAAGCGGTGTATAGAGAAAGAGGAAGGAGCTGCAAGATGCGGATACTGATCGCCGAGGATGATCTCTTCGTCGGAGAAAGTATGAAGACGGGGCTGGAGCGCCAGCGCTATGTTATCGACCTGGTGGACAACGGCAAACAGGCCCTGGCGCTGGGAGGCTTAGAGCCTTATGACCTGGTCATTCTGGATGTCTTACTCCCTGACATGGACGGTTTTGACATTTGCCGGACCTTGCGCGAGCAGGGGCAGACCATGCCCATCCTCTTTCTCACAGCGCTCGACGGTATCGACTATCGCGTGAACGGCCTGGATATCGGCGGGGATGACTATCTGACCAAGCCCTTTGCCTTTCGCGAGTTGGAGGCGCGCGTGCGGGCGCTGCTAAGGCGCGAGGGACCCAGCAAGACGTCACAACTCAAATTTCTGGACATCACCCTTGATACTATCAACCATCAAGTGTGGAGGGGAGAGCGCAAGGTCAATCTGACACGCAAGGAGTATCTCCTGCTAGAGTTCTTGATGCACAATCCCAGGCAGGTCATTAGCCGGACCATGATCGCGGAACATATTTGGGAGAGCGACGCGGAAAACCTCTCCAACGTTATCGATGTCTACGTACGCTACGTGCGGCGCAAATTATGTGAACAAGGAGAATCCGATGTTATTCACACCATCAGAGGCTTCGGTTACCAGCTTAAAGAGCCATAGCAAGCGCAGGCATGCATGGCCACTAGGCATACGCGCCCAGGTAGCCCTCTGGACAAGCATGGTCTTTGTGCTCCTCCTGCTGCTCTTTGGCACGCTCTTCTACATGCAATTACGTGCAACCCTGAATCACAACATAGACACCTCCCTGCTCGTGCGCGCACAACATATTACCAGTGGGCTAAACTATAAGAAAAAGATGGAACAGCAGGCCAATGGGCAGAGCCCGATCTATGAGCAATGGCAGGAACACAAGAACGAGGCTATCGAGATGATGCGCCTTCAACCCAACCTCGCCGTGGATATGGAGGGACCCGTGCGCATCATTGGACCGGACAACACTGAGATCTACAGCTCGCCAACCTTCCAGGTGCTAAAATTGCCGAAAGCCATTGAGCAAAACACCAGTAAAGGCAAGGCCTGGATTGGGACGGTGAGCGCACGCGATGGACAGGAGGTGCGCCTCTATAGTCTGCCGCTAATTGACCATGGCAGCGTCTATGGCCTGGTACAGGTGGGCACCTCGCTGGCCGCGCTGGACGCCACCCTCAATAATGTCATATACGAACTCGTACTGCTTGGTCCCCTGGTGCTGCTCCTGGGGGATTCGGCAGCTACCTGCTAGCCTGCAAGGCCTTCCAGCCTATTGGGCGCCTGACCAGTGCCGCGCGTACCATCGCCGTGGGCGACCTCACGCAACGCGTTCCCGTCCCACGCGCCCAGGACGAGGTACAGCGCCTGGCCCTGACCTTCAACGAGATGCTGGCCTCGCTTGATGCCATGTTCGCACGCCAGCGCCGCTTCACGGCAGATGCCGCACATGAGTTGCGTACCCCTGTCGCCGCCATCCGCAGCCTGGCGGAGGTCGCCCTCTCTGAGCGCAGTGAACCCGAAATGTACATGCATGTCCTGCAAAACATCACCAGTGAATCCGAACGCCTGGGCGAACTGATTCGCGACCTGCTGGTCCTGGCGCGAGCCGACGAAGGTCAGGCAAGCTTTGAGCACGAGCCTGTACGCCTGGATCTCCTGGCGCAGGGCGCGGTCGCAACCATGGAGCACCTGGCACAGGAGCGGGCCGTGCATCTCAGTGTCCAGTCAAGAGAACAGATCCAGGTTATGGGCGACGAGGCACGCCTGATCCAGGTCGTTCTCAACCTGGTCGAGAACGCCCTTGTCTACACCAACCCGGGCGGCAACGTCACGGTCGAGACAGGCATAGAGCAGGAGCGAGCCATACTCCGCGTGCGCGACACGGGGATCGGCATCGCGCCCGAGCACCTCCCCCACGTCTTCGAACGCTTCTACCGCACCGACAAAGCCCGCTCCCGTGCCGCCGGTGGAACTGGCCTGGGCCTCTCCATCGTCGAATGGATCATCCACACGCACGGAGGCACCATAGACGTCCAGAGCCAGCCCGAACAAGGCTCCCTCTTCAGCATCAGCCTCCCCCTCGCCAGGCAGTCTGAGGCAAGCGAGGGAGAAGGCAACACTGCTAAATATCTTGAAGAACACGTGGGCGCCTCAAAAGCATGCGTTAAACTAGCTTATACTCTCTTATGAGATACTGAGGCTTGGAATGAATAGAGGCTGAAGTGATGTTATTTCACTTCAGCCTCTTCCTCTTTGATCTCCAGCGTATTTTTCCCATCTTCGTCCTCTCACTATAATTAAATTACTAAGGAATGTCGCACTGGCCTTTGCGATTGTGACTGATGTCCTGATCGTAAATAGAGGCACTCGCGCTTCTCGTCGTGCGGCCCACGAATAGGTCCCTGCTTGAAGTCTGTGTGTTTGCTCACTGTGTAGAAGGAAGAGGCATCTGCTTCAAAAACAGAACAAGAGGCTTCATCATATTCTCATAAAAGCTCGCTATATTGCATATGTAACCGAAATGGACACGGCGAAATAAAACATTATAGGGAGGAACAACGCCATGACTCACTACACAAACAACTATAACCATTCTGAGTATGGCAGCACGCCTGCATATGCATATGATGTAGAGCACATTAACCACACACATCTTGAGATGGAAACCATCAAACGCCTGTGCCGCCAGGATGCGGACACGATCCTGCTCGACCTCTCCAGCGAGTACGACGACTATGCAGACTATGGCTCCGGCGGACCCGCCCAGGCCTACATTTCCACCAGGTCATAAAAAAGCAGCGGTTGGCAAGCCTGTGGCTTGCCAACCGCTGCTTTTTTCATCTTTTATCCCCAGCGCTGGCGCAGGCGGGGAAGAATCTCTTTGGCGTAGAGCTGTAGGAAGCGCGACTGATCGTCGCCGGGGGCGTGGAAGATCAGGTGCGTGAAGCCCAGTTCGATGTAGGGGCGAATCTGCTCAATATGCTCATCGGGATCGCTGGAGACGAGCCAGCGGCGATGGGCCTGGTCCTCAACGCCTTTAGCCTTCTCCTCCATCTCACGGGCATCGTGAATGCTGACCTTATCCTCGGCAGGAAGCGCCAGGGCAGCCCAGATACGCGTATCCTTCAGGGCGCGATCCTTGTCGGTATCGAAGGAGACCTTGACCTCAATGGTGCGCTCGACACTCTGCGGATCTTTGCCCGCGGCTCGCGCGCCCTCCTCCATGGCTGGCAATAACTTGTCGCGATAGAGCTCATCGCCCTTGCCAGAGGTGCAGATAAAGCCGTCACCCTCACGGCCCGCGAACTTGGCAGCCACCGGGCCACCCGCGCCGATATAGATGGGAACTGGCTGCTTGGGCTTATCATAGATAGTCGCGTTCAGCGTATGGTAATATTCTCCGTTAAAGGTTACCATATCTTCCTGCCAGAGCTGCTTGATCAAGCGTACCGACTCACGCAGGCGTGCCAGGCGCTCTTTGGCCTCGGGCCACTGCATACCTGTAACCGCGACCTCGTTTAGCGACTCACCGGAACCAACACCCAGAATGAAGCGTCCAGGATACATCAGGCCCAGTGTACCAAAGGCCTGGGCGACAACCGCGGGCTGATAGCGGAAGGTAGGCGTCAGGACACTGGTGCCCAGGACGATCTTTTTAGTACGCTCAGCCGCCGAGCCGAGCCAGGAGAGCGCGAAGGGCGCGTGCCCATTGGTATGGCGCCAGGGCTGGAAGTGATCACTGGTCCAGACGCTATCAAATCCCAGGTCCTCCGCCTCAACCGTGAAATCGAGCAGTTCGCGTGGACCAAACTGCTCCGCGGATGCTTTATAGCCAAACTTCAAACGAGAAGTACTCATCGATATATTTCTCCTTCTAGCAAGCAAGTGCCTACTGGCAGTAGACGATATTTATTTTGCCTCTGTCAACCGTTTTGCCGCGTATAGATGAGCCTTAAAAACCTGTTTCCATTATATACACACGCACTGGCATATGAATAAGAACACGGGCAAGGTGAGCATTTATGCCCAGGCCTGGAACATGTGACAAACATAGTGAAGCACGCGCTTACACATAAGACATATGTAAGCGCGTGCTCTAGCAGAGCGGCACCTCGCGTTAGCTGACGATAGTGACGGCACTGGCAGGCACAAAGGCCTGGCGATGGTTATAGTTAATTTCATACCAGAGCTTGCTGGTGCCATCTTCAACGATGCTATACGCGGAGACAAAGGTCGCGCCAATTGGCGCATCCCCGATATAGTAGGAGTTGCTAGTGGTTGGTCGGCCAGAGACCTGGATCGCTTTGCTACCTTTGCCCGTCAGCTTGATGACATGCGCGTTGGCACCGGAGATCGTGCTCTCAACCGCAGACCCGGCTGGAACGGCGAGCCAGACCTGTTTGGCGTGCGCGGTGTGAGCTGGCGTGAAGCTTGGGTCTTGCTCGCCATACCAGATCTGGTACAGTGTATCACCCGTGCCCGCGGGGTCCGTTACCTTGCTGGTATAGACATAGCTGATCCTGGCCTCAACATTGCTGGTCACGCCTATGGCAGAGCCATTATCAGGATTGGGAATGATGCTTGAGGCGGTACTGCCACTTGTGTAGAGCGTGAAGAAGTTAAAGTTGGCGCTTGTCTCAGTCCCATTTGTGCCATATGGCGCCTGACCGGTCGCGGGATCGACAGTGACAACGTTCGCCTTGTTGCTGGTGGGTGCGGCGGCAACGCCTTGCTGCTGAATCAAATTAAAGTAATAGGGCCAGAGCCAGTAGGGGCCTGGATCTTCATGGTTAGGGGTCGTCCCCAGAGTTGGCGCGGGAATGGTCCCATGCGAAACGATATGATCGTGCTCCAGAGGAATATGATACTTATTCAGCAAGTAGGCGACCAGTTTGGCCGAGGCCAGGTACTCGGTCGCGTTATACCATTGATAACCTGTGGCATCAAAGCCTGCGTGTTCAATACCGATTGTATGCTGGTTATACCAGTAGTTGCCAGCTTGATAGGCGATATCCTTCTCATGCAATAATTGATAGACGGTACCATCGCCTCCCACAACATAGTGAATACTGACGCCGCTATTGGGGTCCTGGAAGACATTCAATCCGTCCTGCGCGGTCCCCTCAATGTCGTGAATCACGATATCGGAGATGCTATAGGAGCTGGGGCGACTGGCGGATTCATAGGTACAGGGGCTGCCATTAGAGACCACGTTACAATCAAAGGTCGTGGGACTGACGATACAATCGATGGCACCAGGATATTCGACATTGGTGTCGCTACTACAGCCAGCGGGAATCGTGGCGGTCGCAAGGGAGTTTGTCCCCAGATGCGTAAACGTTACGTTTTGGGGCGCGAGCGTTACCAGTTCTTGGTTGTCGGCCCGTGCCTGAAAGCCCTGGCGTAAAATACGATAGGTCTCATCAACGTACATCTGCGCAGTCGAGTGGGTCGTCGCGTTACTATAAAGGGCGATGGCATCGGCCCAGCCAGACAGCGTCCCGGGGAGCGTATGCGTCGCTGACAGCTTTAAGGCATCCTGCCGCAGAATATCGGCGCCACCGCGAATGTTTGTGGCCAGGTCACTTCGTAGCTGCGCGCTGCTGACATGCAGATCTTGCGCGGCCTGGTCCAGGGTATCCTGCTTCTTGCTTTTTACAAGGTGCATGCATCCATAGCCCTGATCAATGCTGGGTGTGCCGCCATGCATGCTTAAACGCCCTTCCATATAACAGAGGGCCTGTAAAAGCGGGACAGGGACATCCGTTTCATGAGAAGCTTGCAGAAAAGCCTGGTTAATCGAAGGACTGCTGGCTGCATAAGAGTGGGAGAAACTCAGACTGGTGAGGGTAAGAAGAAGGGAGAGGCCCATGAGCGTCTTCAGCGAAGCCCATAAAATACGTTTGTTCAAGGCAGAATCCTTTCACTTATCCTTGCGCGCTTCCTAAATAAAGCAGGCAAGGATTGCCTCAAGCAGAGAAATAATGCTCAAAACGTATGTGCGGGAGATGTCCTTTGGGATTTGTCGGTAGCGAGTTTTAGGGAATAGATAGCACCTCCTCCAAATAAATAGTAAAACAGCCTTATACATTTAATTACCACAATTTACCGTGAATTACAATATTTGCGAAGAAATTGAGTCCGAGGCTGAGAATCACGCTGCGGGACAGCGCCGCCTCCAGACATGCTCGGGTTATTTCTTAAAAGAGCATAAGCGCGCGTCATCTTGACTTTATCCCTTTTTCTTTCTACACTTTATCCATACCCATCTACTTACCGCTCTCATATTTGTAGCCTGGCAAACAGCTTGGATCATATCTATACTTGACCAGGTTGTGCGTCCTCTATTTCACAGAAAGGGATTTCTATGCCTCTACCTCAGACATCCCATCGCCTATCCTCCTATTTGCGTCGTCTGGGTATCGCAACGTTGCTCGCGCTCTTTTGTCTGACGCTCGCCCTGGGGCAAAGCACCCATGCAGCCACAGCCAAATCAAGTAAAGGGCAGAGCCAGTACGATGAGTTCTGGCAGCAGAGCAGTTCTAGTGACTTCTCTACCTGGACCCTCAATGGCGTCGCCGTCTCCTCCAGTGGGACAGTCATCCTCTCGCCGCACGCAGGCTTAAGCTGCACCACAGACGCGACAGATGGGGGTAGCACCAGCTTTGATGCAACATCTCAGCTCTGCCAGGGCCAGGACCCATATGCAGCTGGAGCCTACAACGGCAACAACTACTACAACGGTGGTTCGTTCTACTACGGCACTATCACCTCGCCAATACACACGACCGCGCAAACCTTTACCGATCTCGTCGCCTCCTGGAACGCCACAACGCCCACAGGAACCTGGGTTGAGACCCATGTGCGCGTCCTCGAGAATGGCACCTGGACGCACTGGTACAAGCTCCCCGTCTGGGCCAGCGACTTCAGCACCATTAAACGCCACAGCATCAATGGGCAATCCGACACTACCGGGAATGTGGCAACCGATACCTTCCAAACCGGTTCGCAGCCCGCTAGCGCTTACCAGCTCTCCCTCACACTCTTTACGACCTCACCATCGACGACCTTGAGCTTGCGCCGTGTCACCGCTATGGTCTCCTATAACTCCACGACTGCGCCCACTGTCAACCCCGACCAGAGCGTGTGGGGAACCAACCTGAATGTGCCTCAGCGCTCACAGATGCTGCCCGAATACCAGGGCCTGGGATATGGTGGCGGTGGTGAGGTCTGGTGTAGCCCAACCTCAACCAGCATGATCCTGGCCTACTGGTCCACTGTCCTCAATCAGCCGGACCTCAATCAGACCGTGCCGGACACCGCTCGCGATACCTATGACTACACCTACCAGGGTACGGGCAACTGGCCCTTTAATACCGCCTATGCCGGCTCGCATGGCCTGCATGCCTATGTCACACGCATGTACTCCATGAGCCAGATCGAGCAATGGATCAAGGCCGGTGTGCCTATCGCGATCAGTATCGCCTACAAAAAAGGCGAGCTGCCCGGCACGCCCATACCCAGTTCCAGTGGGCACCTGCTGGTAGTCCGCGGCTTTTCCTCGACCGGAGACGTCATCACCAATGATCCCGCCGCCTCTACCGATGCCGGAGTGCAAATCACCTACAGCCGCTCTTCACTACAGGCTGTCTGGCTCAAGTACTCCTATGGCACTGTGTATGTTATGTATCCTGAGAACTGGACGACTCCCACCACCAACCGCCTGACCAACTGGTCCTAAATCTTAGGGAGTAGTCTCTACCGCTCTCTTTAACGTCCGGCGCTTTCATCCTTCCCCGCTTGAGGGGAAGAAATGAAAGCGCCGTTCCTTTGGAAAGTGGATAAAAACAACGAAAAGTTCCCCTTCTGAAACAAGGCAGCCAGGAGGAGAACTTCGGCCTTCATATTAAAAGAAGAGCTTACGCAGTTAGCGATACCGCAGCTCGCGCCATCAAACTGGCAATATGCTCAGGGGCGAAGAACTCAGCAACTGGTACTGAACGCTCCAGGACACCGAGATAGCGAGTTGACTCTTCCGGGTCAGCGGCAATAATGCTCAATAGCCTTTGCATATCAGGTGGTGGTGGTGCCAGAGTGGCAAACTGCATTGCGAGCTGATACTGTGGCAGGCAAATTTCATTGCGCTCCCGCTCATACTCTGCCAGTGCCTCCTCCATTATTGTCTCTCCGGACAGGCCACGCGTAAGTGCTTTTGCCAACATCGCAGCATCTTCAAGGGAATCAGCAATGCCCTGGCCCAGAATGGGATCTTTATGATAGCCAGCGTCACCCACCAGTGCCCAGCCAGGGCCGTATGGCTTATGGAAGAAATTGGGAGCGTGCCCGGTACCGATGAAACGACCCACTTGCTTTTCTTGACGCACCTGTGTAGCTAGTTCCGGTATCTGGCCCATGAGTTCGTAGAAATGGGTGGGTACATCGGTGCGGATACGCGCAAAGTCTTCAATCGGCCACTGAGCGCCAACCAGCATCAGATTATCATTCGTGGGAATGCATACAGCGAAACGATAGGGACGGATATAGACTTTCGGTCCTGGAACAGTGACGTCACTGAAGAAACCATAGTAGCTGCAGGTCAGCATTGGATTCACATGATATGCTTCTGGCTTGACAGTGCGGGCAACAAATGAGTGCACACCATCGGCACCAATCACGATACGCGCCTTCTCAGTCACGGTTGTTCCCTGTGCTGTACGGGCGCGAATGCCAGTAATACAACCATCTTCGTCCGTGAGCAATTCTTGAACTGTGGTGTTATCACGGAACTCTGCCCCAGCCTCCACCGCTGCGGCTACTAGAATGGGGTCCAGCAAATACCGCCGTGGGGCACATGTAAAATCGACTCCATCAACCGGATGAAAGCCGGCCTTCAGTTCTATTGGACCCAGATCGAACGTCGCTGAATGTAATTTCGGACAACCGGTTGCCAATACGTCATCTAACACACCCCAACGCTTCAACAAAGCCGTGCCTCGTGGGTGGATGAATAGACCGGACATAATGTCAGCCGGAAAACGAGCTTTATCGACGAGTAATACGCGATAGCCTTGACGAGCCAGCAACATAGCAACTGGTGCTCCAGCACAACGGGCACCAATGATAATTGCATCATACATAGGGATTTTTCCGTCTCCTTATCAGCAAAAACTCTTTTCATTCAATAGCGTTTCCTATTCGATATATCAAAGCAAGCTCAACTTTTTTTTGGTGCATAAAAATGAGAAAACCTCTACCTTGTAGCAAAAGATGAGTAGCAAAAGATAAAAATTCCACTTCAAAGAGTGCTCAATCATGATTCTTGTCAGGCCCTTTGGCTATTTCCAACTATGCTCGCTCTAGAGAATGGCTGTTTCCTTCCTGTTTTTTGTAACGTGATTGGGTAAGAGTAATTGACCCTCTCAAAGAAAGGAGACAGTAATGGCAGAAAGTGTATATAAGGTGATTCAACTGGTAGGCACCAGCAACGAATCATGGGAGAAAGCTGCCGCAGCCACTATTGAACAAGCCTCACAAACCTTACGAGATTTACGCGTCGCGCGCATTGTTGAGCAGGATATCCATATCGAACCCGGGAAATCTCTAACCTACCGGGTCAAGATGGAACTCTCCTTCAAGTACGAGGAGGGCGCGTAATCAGTATTAGATAACTTGCTCTGGCCAATTACTGGACAACATTGGCCGACTATAAGGTTGGGTGGTCCACTGATCAGATTAGTGGACCATCAAAGAAGACTACAACTCACAGCACTTGAGTGCTCCTCAAAATACACACGGAGGGTCGCCTCCAGGTGATGCTTATGGTATGCTCTTACCACTAGGATGAGTGCAGTTATTCCAACGCAAACGTCGTTATGAAAAGCAAGGAAGACATCATGACCAGCATGAATCCAACCCTAAGGCAGCCCAGTGCTTATTTGCCGGTAGCCATGTCATTAGTGGCCCTGGCCCTGGTGCTAGGTTACGTTGCCATATTCGGCGTTACCCATGAGGCCGATGAGGGGGCAGCCGCCCATATCTGGCAATTACTCATGGTTCTACAGGTACCAATCATAGCATTCTTCGCCATCAAATATTTCCCGCGACAGCCCAGGCAAGCGTTGCTAGTTCTAGCACTCCAAATTGTCGCCGCTCTTGCTGCCTGTGCCCCTGTTTTCTTCCTCAAACTATAGCTCACCCTAAAGCGTATCTTCTGAATAACTATAGAGAACAAAACTATATGAAATACACGCAGGCATTCTTTGGCCTTCAACTGGGCCTCTTAGGCCCGCCGGAGAAATTTACAACGCTAAGCCCTCAAAGAGAAGGTGTTCACCGAGCAAACGAGGCATCGCCTCGTTCACCTGCTCACGCAGGACGACCAGGCCGATAGTGAACACGCGATCGTTCTGCCAGATGCTGCGCGAACTGCCCCAGTCTCCACATGGTGCGTGATCGCGCCGAGGAGGTGAAAAGGAGTTTCCAGGTGGCCTGCGCGGAGGATGGTGGAACATACCGATGGCGTCGTGGGTCTTGAGGTTTCATCCCCACCCTGCTATACTTGATGTTAGGGAACTGCTCAGAGCATCCCTAACATCTCCTACCTTTCTCGCGGAGGGTTGTCACATGGAGAAGGTATCGCCACCCATTGGAACGGTTTGCAACGGCTGTTTGGTATACGAGCAGCAGGGCCAGCACCTGGTCGTACTACTCGATACCCCATCCTGGTATGCCTGGCTGGAAATAGCCACCACTTTCACCTTTACCTGTGAAGAGGGAACCTTTACCGCGCACAAGGCGCGGGCTGGCAATCGGCGGGGTGGGTGGTACTGGCGAGCCTATCGTCGCAAGCGCGGACGACTCGCGCGCTGTTACCTGGGCGTCTCCAGCAATCTCACGTTCACTAAACTACGGGAGGCGGCCCGCCGCTTGGCAGGAGAGGCTGAGGATACGCCACCTCTTGTGCCGGTTCCCATCTCACCTCGAGGACGAACATCGACGGTGATCCTCCAGAGCACCATCACTCCCCCGCGTCTGCCAATGCAGCATGTGGCGCGCCCCCGCCTGCTCACGCTCTTGGAGCAGGGTCTGCGAGGACCAGTGACGCTGGTCTCGGCTCCTGCTGGCTCTGGCAAAACCACACTGCTGGCCGAATGGGCTGCCACGGCTACGAAGCCGGTGGCTTGGCTTTCCTGCGAGGAGGCAGAGAACGACCCGGCGCGCTTCCTTTCCTCGCTCATCGCTGCTCTGGCGCGTGTCGATGCGCGCCTGGACAGCGCGGCTCAGACGGATCGGCCCTGGCATCCCCACGAGCACGAACAGGTGCTAACTCGTCTCCTCAACGACCTTGAGCGCCTGCTCCAGCGCGACACGGTCTTGGTCTTGGATGACATCCACCATCTCACGACCGAGGCGAGTCAGGCCCTGCTGCTCTTTATGTTGACCCATCTTCCCTCGCGCCTGCATCTGCTGCTCGGTACACGAATGGACCCGCCGAGGCTTGCACGTTTGCAAGCAGGTCAGCAGATCTATGAACTGCCCAGAGAGGCTCTGGGGTTTCTATCCGCCGAAGTTGAGGCATTTGCGCATGCGATGGGGCTCCCGCTCAGCTCTGAGGCGATCCGTCTGCTGGAAGAGCGGACTGAGGGCTGGATTGCTGGCATCCAATTGCTGACGCTGGCCCTACGCGGGCACATCGATGCTGCAGAAGTGCTCCGGACGACGAGGGTAACTCATCGCTTTCTCCTGGATTATGTGTGTGAAGAAATCCTGCTGCGGCAACCACCGGAGATGCAGCGCTTTTTGCTCCGGACCAGCATTCTGGAGCGACTCACCGGGCCGCTCTGCGAGAGCGTTACTGAAGAGTCTGGTGGCCAGCGGAAGCTCGCAACCCTGCTCCAGGAAAACCTCTTCGTCAGTGCGTTGGATGACACAGCTACCTGGTATCGCTACCATCCGCTCTTCGCCGAAACGCTGCGCACCCTGCTCCAGCAACAGGAGCCAGCGCTGGTGCCGGAACTGTATCGTCGAGCCAGTTGCTGGTATGAACAGCATGGGTGGGCAGAGGACGCCTGTGAGTATGCGTATCGAGCTTCCGACCTGCCTCACGCAGCACACTTGCTGGCGGAGTTGGTGCCATCTTTCGTGGAACAGGGAAAGCTTGTGCGCCTGAGACACTGGCTGGATCGGCTTCCGCAGGAGGTCATCGCGGCCTCGGTGTATCTCTCCCTTGCCTTGATCTGGACCCAGCCCCTACGCACGTCGCAGCCGCCTGACCCTGAAGGGGTCATCAAGCACCTCACAGGGCTGCTCAAGACGCATGAAAAGGACGATCCCGAGGCACAGGCAGAACTGCAACGAGAGCTGGCGTTGCAACAGGCAACGCTGGCGCTGGCCCGAGGGGATATCCCGCAAGCGCTTTCCCGCGCTGCGGAGATGACGCGTTCGCTCACGGGCCCCGAAACAACCTGGAGTCGGTTCACCCTCTGGCGCCAGCGCGTGCTCCTTGGAGCTGCCTATCATGTCAGTGGGGATCTCCTGGCCTCGGAGCAGACCTTGCGGCAAGCCTTGCCTGCTGGCGGACCCAGCCCCAATTTCGTGGTCATCGCCAGTCTCGATGAGCTGTACGAGGAACTGGGGCAATTACGCGAACTGGGACGGCTCTATGAGGACTTGTTCCGCGCGCTCGCCTGGCACCACCATCTCCCGTCCCTGGCTCTCGCCATGGCGCATCAGCGCTATGGAGTCCTGTTGTATGAGTGGAATCGCCTGCAAGAAGCGGAGTCCTCTGCACAGCAATCCCTCGAACTGGTTCCACACCTGGATCTTGCTCGTCCCAGCCCCTGGCTGGCACTGCTCGGGCTCGGAGTCCTGGCGCGTGTGGCCCTGGCGCAAGGCAACATTAAGCGAGCCAGGCAGCTCCTGGAGAGCGAAGCGTTTGACGTGGCGCAGTTTCCAGTTCCCCAGGGGAGCAAAGACGTGTTGATCCTGATTCCGGTCCGCCTTGCCCTGCGTTGCGGGCAGCTTGATCCTGCCTTGCAGTGGGCCTCGACCTGCGGGTTACACTCTGATGATCCGCTCACGAGCCCCCTGGGGAAGGGTCGCTACGCGGGCTATGTCACGTTGGCGCGGGTTTTGATCGCACGTGGACGAGGCCACCCGAATGCCCTGGCGCTCTCTCAAGCACAGATTCTTTTGGACCATCTGCTGGAGATCGCCGTTGGGACAGGTGCTCATGGTCGGCTCATCGAGATCCAGATGCTGCGCGCGCTAGCGCTGCACGCCCAGGGCAAGGCCAGGCAGGCGCTAGCCACCCTGGGACCCATCCTCGCTCAAGCCGAGCCAGAAGGGTATCTGCGCCTGTTTGCCGATGAAGGCGAGGTGATGGGGCACATGCTCGCGCTGATGGCCCCCTTTACCACCGCCTCGCCTGACTACCTTCAGCGCATCCAGGCGGCGATCGTGCCCGTCTGGCAGGCCCAGCCCGATGCCGCGACACAACCAGCACCACGCTCGACGCTCTATGAGCCGCTGAGTGCACGGGAGTGGGACGTCTTGCAACTGGTGGCCGAGGGCCTCTCCAACCAGCAGATCGCCGAGCACCTGGTACTCAGCCTGTATACTGTCAAACTCCATGTCAAGCATCTCCTGGCGAAACTGGGCGCCACAAATCGCACCCAGGCCGTGGCCCGGGCACGTGCCTTGCACATCCTCCCTTCCTCGTGAGGAGGACATGATCCCCACGAAATACCTCTTTCGAGGGAAGACAGCCTGGCTGTTTTGCGGTAGATTCTGCAATAGAAAGAACATAACAATATGTTATATCTCCTGTTTCAACCAGCAATAGACATGGGGGAAAGGAATTCCTATGCAAGAACAAGGTATGGCGCGCCGGGGAGGCGCTGCGTTCATCTGGAAATGGGGAGCGATCTGTGGGGCCGTGCTGGGCGCGATCCAGATCATCATCTCGCTGCTCTCCCCTGGATCGCTCAAGACAATCATTGACGTTCTGGTGTGGCTGGTCGCATTTTTCGTGATCGGCCTGTTCGCCGCTCGCCAGACCGGCAGGGTTACGACCGGCGCGCTGGTCGGACTGGTCGCGGGTCTGATCGGTGGCCTGATCGCGGTGATCTTTGCCATTGTGCAAATCGCGACCAATGGGCAGGTCACGCAGGCCCTCAATCGAGCCGGGCAGCGTGGCGGGAGTCTCTCGCCAGGTGTATTATACACGATCGTCGTCGTTCTCATCGCTCTCAGCCTGATCGTGACCCTCGCCTTAGAGCTCGGTCTGGGAGTGGGCCTCGGCGCTCTGGGAGGTCTGGTTGGACGGCGTCTTGCCAGGCCAGCCACATCCACCCCCGTTGTCGATCCGGGATGGACCCCACCGTCCCCTCCCTTGCCTCGTTCACCGGCCAGACATCGAGCCTGGGCTTCCCTCCTGAACCTCGCGTTCGCGGTGCTGGGGATTCTCGCGGGAGCGGTGCTGGCAATTCTCACGGCCGGTCTTCTCATTAACGCCCAGGCCAATGCCATGCAAACGACGACCAATGGCTGGAATATCAGCTTGCAATGTGGCAAGGCCAGCAATGGCATCTTTCTGCAAGCCGCCTGCGCCCAGACCCTCCCCATGGTCAACCTGCCGCAAGAGGCGGTGTACTGGACGGCGACGGTGGATGGGGCGGGTCAGACGCTCACTGGAGGCCATGACTACCGCCTGCACTTCCCACCGGGAGGGCTGCCGCCCAACCAGGCCTTCTGGTCGCTGACCATGACCAACACGCAGGGCCAGATGGTGGCCAATCCGAGCAACCGCTACAGCGTCGGTGACCGGTCGGGCCTGGTGCCCAACACCGACGGCTCCATTGACATCTACATCCAGCAGGCCGCCCCGGCGGGGCACGAAGCAAACTGGCTTCCGGCCCCCGGCGGGTACTTCAAGCTCTGGCTCCGGGTCTATCAGCCCGGCGCGGCTATCCTCAGTGGCGCGTACCACGTGCCGCCTATCGTGGAGGTGCACTAATGGCGAACATGGAAAACCAGGAACCGAACAACCAGGAGAGCGCGGCTGCGTCCAGCTTCTCGCAGACCTCGCAGACTCGGACGAGAAGCTGGTGGAAGGTCCCCCTGCTCACCTTCGCCGTGACCGCCCTGGTCGTGTGGGGAGTCGGCGCCTTCGCTTACCCCTACCTCTATACGCGTCTCATCTACAACGGGTTGGAGAACGCGGTCGTCCAGCACGGCATAAGCCCAGGCAGTTCCTCTGGCATTCCCATCAATACGCTCTATACGATGCCCACCCTTGCTTCCCCCTCGCAGTCCAACGCCCTGGGGAGCACCGGGAACCACGACACGCTCTACACTGGGGGCTGGCTCGATCTGAGCACAGGGCCGGAGGTGTTGCACGTGCCGGACATGGCTGGCCGCTATTACAGCGTCCAGTTGACGGACCCGTGGGGAACGGACTTCGCCTATGTGGGCCGGCGCACCACCGGGACGCAGGCTGGCGACTATCTCATTAGCGGACCGGGCTGGCAGGGAAAGGTGCCGGTTGGGGTGAGACAGATCGCCTCGCCGAACAACATGGTGTTGCTGATCGGACGCACGCTCGTGGAAAGCGACAGCGACCTGGCCACGGCCTATGGGCTGGCGAAGCAGATCCAGCTCACACCGCTAAGCCAGTGGAAACCCAGCTACAGGAGCAAGATTGGATAGGCTGACCCTTTCCATGTCCTATGCAGTCGCTTGCGCAGGCCGCTCCACGACGCCTCGTGTTTCGTCTGGACCGTTCAAATGCTCCAAACCGGACATCCCTGCAAGCGACGAAGATATCCAGCAAGACACCAAATGGGCCCTTTATTTATCGCCCGTTTTACCTCATAATTAAGAGATATCAAGCTTCACAGTTTGCTTACTACATAGAGAGGAAAAAGACGTCAGAGATCTCTCAGAAAGGTTATTGCTCATGAGTCCGTATAGTTATGATGATGATTTTTATAGACAGGAGGAGGAGTGGCAACGACGGGAATATTGGCGCCGACAGGAAGCATGGAAAAAGCAGGAGGAACTACGTTGGGAAGAGCTGCGCAAGCAAGAAGAGCTACGCATGGAAGAAGAGTGGCGCAGGGAGGAGCAACGCAGGCGGCAAGAATTACGTTGGGAAGAGCAGCATAAGCAAGAAGAGCTACGTGTAGAGGAAGAGCTGCGCAAGCAAGAAGAGCTGCTTCAGGAAGAGGATCAACACAAGCAAGAAGATCTCTACATGGAAGAGAAAAAATATGCCGATGATGAATATTATCAATCACGAGCACATATGAGATATGATGGAGCATATAAAGAACCGACTGGAGTTGAAGGCTTTTATTTTGCGAAGCGGCCTCAAAGATCAGTAGGGTCAGCGAATGATGGGAGCCTCATTTTTCTCCTGGTTGCCGTGCTTGTTGCCTTGCTTCTCTACTTCATGTATACAGGGTCACTCCATTTTTAGAAATCAAATTATGAGAGGAAACGATAGTAACTGGTGAATTCACGTAGTATGTAAGGTCCATGCCAGCATGGACCTTACATACTACGTGAATTCACCACTAGAATTTCGCCTCTAAGCCTTCAGGCATGATGTCGCCAACTACGCATCGCCCAGACCAGCGCACCAAGCAGGATCAGTAAGAGGTAGATGTGGTAGGCATAGGTGACAAAAAAGTCTACCAGTGCATGCTCAACATTTAGCATCATGTACACCTCCCTTGATTTGCCCGGCGCTCGCAATTTGCGCTAACTCAACTCCACGAACAGGCGCTTCATGCCGAAAAGGAGGCTGTTACGCACCTGCTCAGGGAGTTTGTCTTCGGCGATGTGGATAGCTCTGATGCGCTGGGCAAGCTTTGTAAGAGCTATTTTGGTCTCCAGACGGGCCAGGGGCGCTCCAATACAGAAGTGAATGCCATGGCCGAAGGATTGATGGCGATTGGGGTTGCGCTCGATGTCGAAGCGCTCGGGATCAGGAAAGACCTGTTCATCGAAGTTGGCCGAGAGGCGGTTGATCTGCACATACTCGCCTGCGTGGATCTGCTCACCACCGATCTCGACATCTCGCTTTGCCACGCGCCCAAGCACAAGGTCATTGGGGCCAGCGCGAAATGGCGGCATATAGCGCAGAATCTCTTCTACGGCACTGGGAATCAGCTCGGGTTGCCCGCGCAGACGCTGGAAGGTCTCGGGATGCGCGTCAAAACAGAGAAAGGCATTGCCCAGGATATTCGTCGTCGTAATATTGCCCGCGATAAAGAGAGTAAAACAGAAGCCGATCAACTCGTCATGGCTGAGGTGCTCGCCATCGACCTCCGAGTTGATCAAAAGGCTGAGAATATCCTGGCATGGCTCGCGTCTCCGCTCCTCAATCGAGCGCTCAAAGTATTCAGTGAAGAGCTTGTTGGCCTGCTCGGCCTCTTCATCGTCGCTGGTGAGCGCGTCATTCCAGGCCTTAAACTGGCGCCACTTCTCGCGCGGCATGCCCAGCATATCGGAAATGACCATCACGGGGAGCGGATTGGCGAAGCTATCCATCCAGTCCACGCGCTTACGGGCAAGCGCCTCGTCGAGCAGTTCATCGACTATATGCTCGATCTGGGGCGCCATCTCGGCAATAGTACGGGCCGAGAAGCTTGCCGTCAGTAGGGAGCGCATCTGGCGATGGCGCGGCGGGTCCAGTTCGATAATGCTGGGCTGGTCTCTTCTGGGTCCCGGCCTGCGATCGCGATTGAGGCTCCGCTCAGAGGAGAAGGTAGCATAGTCGCTCTGCACACGCACCACGTCCTCATAGCGGAAGACGAGCCAGCTCTTGCTCTCATCATCAAACACAACCGGGTGAGATGCGCGCATCGAGCGGCACCATTCACGCAACTGCTCATGATAGACTCTAGGCTCGATACTCAGGTCATCGATAAAGGCAGGAAGACGCATAAAACCTGTTCCCCTTTCTTATGCCAACAAGACAAAGCAACTGAGAACCTTGTTTCATTATACGCCTGCATGTATCAATACCCGCTTGCTATGCGCCATCTTCAGCAGCCATGTTATATCTGCCTACCACGCGCCAGCGCCCCGGAAGCGCACCCAAACCACAGGCATTCCAGGACGCTCCATTCATTTTGTGAACCACTAGCCACTGAACGCTAAATTTCATTTGCTACCAGGCGCTCGAAGCCCCAACGGCGGCCGTACTCGTCCATCTCAATGACGCTGTGCTTGAGACGGGCCTCCTCGGCAGCGAAGGCCAGCAAGTGGCTCTGGACGGAGGTCGCGGCAGCCGTCAGGCCAGTCTCTCGCCCCTCGCTACGGACCAGGCGCAGGAAGTCGCGTATGATACCAAAGTCGCCGCCACCATGCCCCTGCGGGCCTCCCTCATTGGAGAGGGTATAGACCTTATGTGTGCCCGTGCCGAACTCGTTGACTTCGATCTGGTTGGTGTCGCGCGCCATGGTTCCCCACATCTCGCCCTTTGTGCCCATGAGCTTGATCTTGCGTGTCACGTCATCGGTGAAGGCGCACATGGTGAAAGCGGCGGTGACATCGTTGTCAAATTGGAGGCTCACGACCTGGTGATCTACGACATCGTTATCACAGTGATAGACACAGCGGCCATATGGTCCCTCCTCCAGGGCTTTCATCAGGGGCTCGCGGCTGGTATCGACACTGACGACCGAGGCAGGCCAGCCGTCCTTGCCTGTCAGATAGAACTTTGGCGCATAATAGGCGCAGGTATGTGCCGCCGGGCAGCCATCGGTACAGCGCATAGGCGCTCCTGGAGGTGCGTTCTCCGACTTAAAGTGGGTCAGGGCGCCGAAGGAGGAGAGCCGCGTACAGTTGGCGTCCGCGAGCCAGAGCAGGATATCCATGTCGTGACAGGACTTGGCGAGGATCATGGGGCTGGAGAGCGCGGTATTGCGCCAGTTGCCGCGCACATAGCTATGAGCATAGTGCCAGTAGGCAACATTCTCGCTATGCTCAATCGATACCAAGCTACCAATCGCTCCTTCATCCAGCAGGCGCTTGAGGGTACTGAAGAAGCTGGTAAAGCGCAACACATGGCAGATGGAAAAGACGCGCCCGACCTCAGCCGCGTATGCCCCCATCTTCACGCACTCCGCCGGGTCCGGCGACATGGGTTTCTCCAACAGGACATGGTAGCCCGCCTGGAGAGCCGCCATGGCTGGCTCAAAGTGCATACGGTCCTGCGTGCAGATCAAGACGGCATCGGCAAGCTTTGGCTGGCTCAACAGCTCACGCCAATCGGCGAAGACACGCTCAGCGGGGAGATTATGCAGTTGCTGAAACTTCGCTCTACGGCCAGAATTGATCTCGGCCACAGCGACAAATTCAAGCTCATAGGGGTTCTGTAAGGCATAGCTACCATAGCTCTCCATTCCTCGCGAACCCGCGCCAATCAACGCAATAGTTACCTTCTTCATAAAGACCCTCCTTGCAAATAGCATCCACAGTTACCAATGACTATACCACCTTCCGCTACTGTTTAAGACTATGCTACATAAAACGTTCGTGACAATTGTGAGTCTGGTAACCTGGCAATTCATCAAAGCATCTGATAGTATGGAAGAGTACTATCAGCTCTAGCAAGATGGAGGGAAACCAATGCCAGCCAGGCGCCAGGTCACAACTATGTGCCCAATGAACTGTCTACCTACGCAGTGCGGTATGACCGTCGAGGTTGAAGAGAATAAGCTCGTGTCGCTCAAGGGCGATGTCCATAACCCGGATAGCCGGGGCTTCCTCTGCATTCGTGGCAGAGCGGCGGGCGAGATTTTTGACAATCCCAAACGCTTGCTACACCCTCTGCGGCGCGTTGGAGCACGAGGCGAGAACAGGTGGGAAGAGTGCTCGTGGGACGAGGCATACAACCTGATCGTTGAGAACATACAACAGACGCAGCCTGAGCGCGTTGGCCTCTGGCGCGGACATGGCGTGGGCACAACCGGGATAGCCTCATCGCTGATCAGCCGCCTGGGAATCCTTGCTGGTTACCAGAACTGGAACACGGGAATCGTCTGCTGGAACATGGGCGGCTATGGCCTGGGCCTAACCGGCACACTGGAGACCCATACCAAAGAGGATATGGCGGCGAACTCGCGCACCATCCTCTTCTGGGGTTCGACCCTCTCCAGCCAGCCAGGCACGGCGCCGCACCTGATCGAGGCACGCAAGCGCGGCGCATATGTCGTCCATATCGATACACGACGCACAGAGATCTCGCGCCACGCCGACGAAGTAATTCTGCTACAACCGGGCAGTGATGCCGCGCTGGCACTCGCCATGGCCCATGTTATCCTACAAGAGGGCCTGAGCGACCAGGCCTTTATCGATCAGCATACCCTAGGCTTCGCGGAATTCGCCGCGCACGTCCAGCAATACACACCAGAATGGGCGGCGGAGATGACCGGAATTGAGCCAGAGCGCATTCGCCAGTTAGCCCGGCGCTATGCCACGGCGACGCCAGCGATGATCGTGCTGGGTGGCAGTTCCATGTACAAGCATCAGCATGGCTGGGAGGCCAGCCGGGCCATTGCCTGTCTCCCCGCCCTCACGGGTCAACTGGGTCACGCGGGCGGCGGTCTGGGACCTCGCCACGGCGCCTCTCCTCGTAGCGATGGCAATGCGAATGTCATGCAAGATATCGTTGCCAGACCAAACCCCGCACCCATTCCCAGTCATATGCCAACGATTAGCGCGGCGTTCCAGGATGGCAAGATCGACGTTCTGCTCGTACTTGGCAGCAATATGCTCTCCACCTTCGCAGACAATAATGCGTTAGCACGTGGGTTAGAACAGATCAAGTGTATCGTTTCGTTTGACCTCTTTATGAACGAGACGGCCCGGCGCTATGCCGACTTGATTCTTCCCGGCACGGCCTGGCTGGAGGATATAGGCCTCAAGCAGACGGCGACACATATGTACCTGATGGAACGCGCCCTGGAGCCAGAGGGCGAGTGCCGCTCCCTGATCACCGTCTTGCGCCAGCTCGCAGACAGGCTAGAGCTAGAAAACTTCTTTCCCTGGGCCAACGAAGAGGTGTATATCAATGCCCTCCTGGCGAAGCAGCAAACACCATCTGGCAATAAGCTCACAGTAGACGATCTACGAGCGAGCGGCGGCTACTGGCAGAAAAGTGGGCTTGAGCATATCGCCTACCTGGATCACCAGTACCATACGCCATCGAAGAAAGTCGAGTTCTGGAGCGAGCGCGCACAGGAAGCGGGCCTTCCGCCACTGCCAACTTATACAATGCCCCAGAGAGAGGCCTATCCCCTGCGCTTCTGCCAGGGCCGCACGCTGACCGCCTTCCACGCCTTCTTCGATGAGGGACAGGCCTTGCCAACCCTGGCCAGGGTCAATCCAGGACCAGAGCTATGGATCCACCCCCAGGATGCGCAGGCGCGCGAGATCGAGACTGGTAGCCTGATTGTTATGAACAATGAGCGTGGCAGCTTCGAGGCTAGGGCGCACATAACCGAGGATGTCCTGCCGGGCGTAGTCTGGATGCGAGATGGCTGGGCGGGCGTGAACCGGCTTACCAGCGGCGCGCCAGTCGTTCCCCTGGCAGCCAACGACGCGGTTGCGGGCATTCCTGGCGGCCAGGCCACCTACGACGCCTGGATTGAGGTACACAAAGTGGTCGGGATCAAGGCATGAAGCTAAAATTGGGTTTTCTCGCATCTCATGGCGGAAGTAGCTTTCAAACCATTTACCGGGCCATACGGGCTGGCCACTTGGACGCCGAGGCTTGCGTTGTTATAAGCAATAATAGCAAGTCTGCGGCACTGACCTTTGCCAGGACGGCTGGCGTGCCAGCTTATCACCTCAGCCTCCAGACGGAATCTACTTCCGAACTGTTGGATGAGGAGATCAAGCGCACCCTCCAGGCGCACGGGGTCCAGTTTGTGGTCCTCAGCGGATATATGAAAAAGCTGGGGCCACAGACGCTCGCGACTTACCACCAGCAGATCTTCAATATTCATCCCGCCCTCCTGCCCAACTATGGAGGTCAGGGCATGTATGGAGATCATGTTCATCAAGCCGTGCTGGCGGCAGGCGAGCACGAGACTGGTATTACGGTCCACCTTATAGACGAGCACTATGACCACGGCGAGATCCTTGCTCAATGCAGAGTGCCCGTCCTGTCAGGAGACACCGTGGAGAGCCTGAGTCAACGCGTCAAAGAGCGGGAGCCAGGCTTCTTTCTCGAAGTATTGCAACATCTGGCGGCACAAGACACATTTATAGAGTGGTAGATTGTTTTCAAGCTCAGGCCCAGATCTTTTGCTCTTTGAGAGAAGAGCGCATATCGCCAAGAGTATATAAAAGCCTTGTAGGCATCCTGTGTCGATCAATCGGATGCCTACAAAGAATTCATCGAACTATCTGAAACGATACCATCGGTTCCTACAAACGCTTGCGTACTTCAAAGCGAAGCGTTGCCAGCCCATGACGCTCCCAAAGCCGTTGGTAGCGTGAAAGGACCGGGGCATCGAAACCAGACAGGTAGCGCTCGGCGTGTGTTTTCTCTTAGAGGGTGTGCTTCTTCACCTTGTTGACGTTGTTGTGCTGCGGGTTAAGGGATGACATGTGTTTCTACTCTCTCTTTTAGAAATATCAGAAGCAAATACACCATATTGAGGCAGTTCCATCAACTATTGGGGGTCAGTGGGGTGCGATTCATTTTTTTGCACGCGAACCCATAGGCCCCACGTTGACGATTCCGCTGGGAAATTTTGTCAAGTTGTCCGAACAGGCTTGTGAGAAACGCCCGAATTGTTGGTAGGGACCCGATTTATCGCGTCCAAGCGCCATGTATGGCCTGTCGGCGCAGCCGTGTTTTTGCGATGTGGCAAGCGCATGGTGACATGAAAGGTCTTTTTCAGCATCTTTCGGGCTGCGCCCACAGGCGATGAATCGCCTTCGGACGCGCTAAAGCTGGTCCCTACCGGCCTGGGAAGCCGCCTCACGCAATGGAGGGCTTTCCAAGCTCAAAACTTGTCCGGACAAAATTTGTCAGTGGAATCGTTGACGTCGGGCAGATTCATCATCTGGAGTCGAGGCGCTTCTTTCGTGCGTCAATGTTCCCTTCTCATCACGTAAAAAAGGCAAAAAGAGCGTGTTGCTTGGGGGCATTGATGCGTCATCGTCTGCTTGGTTGCCCCAGGATGATGAATCGCCGCGACGTCAACGTGGCGTCTATGAGATAGAAGCGCAAAAATGTGAATCACACCCGGATCAGTGTGTCGGCATCAGCCACTCGGCGATGTCGGCAACGACGGCTGGATCGATGTGTTGCGCCGGCTCGTATTCCGCAGGCGTGGATGGACCTGTGCCGGAGAAGAAGAGATGGTTATCAGCGTCGTAGACTCGGATGGTGACATCAGGCCGATGACCGAGGCCTGCCTTCCACCGTGAGAGATCATCCTCGACAGTCACTTGATAGTCACGACCACCCTGGAGAATGAGCATTGGTTTGTCCAGCGTTGCCGCAGTCATGACCGGATCGTAGCCGCGCAGGTCTAACCAGTACGATGCCGACAGATCGAAGGGTAATTCCCTGGTCGGCGTCGACGGGGACAGGTGAGGGCTGTCAACCATCGCGGCCTGTCGCGTAATCGTCTCGATCATAGCTTCCATATCTGGGCCGGGATAAAGTTGGGCGAGATAGCGAGTTACGCGGATGGCTGCATGTTGCATTGGTTGCGCGTCACCAGCCAGGATGACCAAACCGGCAACGGACACCTCAGTGGTGGCAACGCGCGGGGCAACCTTACCGCCCATGCTGTAACCAAGGATGAAGACCCGTGCGGGGTCCACGGTCGGCTGTTGCTGAAGCAAGTGGACGGCGGCAACAGCATGCGGCACATACTCGTCAGTCATAGTGAAATCGCGCGTGTTCGCCACTTGGCGGCTATGGGTGTAGGTCACCTTGTCGAAGCGTAATACCGCCACGCCACGACTGGCCAGCCCCCACGCGAGGTCTTTGAGAGGCTTGTTCGACCCGCTGGTTTCGTCGCGGTCGAATGGCCCTCCTCCGCTGAGCAGCACAACGCCTGGTCGTGGGCCGCGTCCATGGGGCAGGCTCAGCGTGCCTGATACAGCAAGCGGGTCGTCGCCGACCGTGACATCACGCTCGTCGAAGCTATCCGGGTCCGCGTAGGTTGGCTGGGTCCACGACGTGGCTGGGGGCGCAAGTCGAAAACCGTTCAGGAGACCCTTGCTGTCGACCGACATAACCATTGTGAGCGCACCATGCTCACACGTGACTGGGACACTCACGCGGACCAGCCCTTCTCCCATTTGATCGAGTAGGGGCTCCCCGATGGTGGAAACTGGGCCACTTTTGCCTATCTCGGCTAACCAGGCAACACGCACCGTCTCTGCAGATACTGCCGCCCGCAGCGGCGGCGCGAACAACTCCTCAATATCTACGAAGCGCCCGTCCCGAGCCATCTCGACGACTGTAATGGCGATCACTGCTGCATCGATTGTAGTCAACTTAGTAATCTCCTCTCTCATTTTTGCGAACGTTAGCTCATAATTAGGTATTTCTTCAATATTGGCTTCATATCGTAGTCTCAATATTGAGAATGATATCACATATTCTCAAAATTGAGAATAGTCTCACAAGTGAGACAATAGGATCATGGATACAATCGAACTACTCTTACATCCAGTGAGGCTTCGCATCGTGCACGCCATGTCTGGTGGGCGAGCTCTCACGACTTTCCAACTGCGCGCTCGGATGCCCGATGTCTCGAAGGCCACCATGTACCGGCAGGTCGGCCTACTTGTCGATGGAGGCATCCTCGAGGTGGAAGGTGAACAGAAGGTGGGTGGCACCGTCGAACGGCGGTACCGGCTACGAGGACCGAGTGCGGTGATCAGTGCCGACGCGGCCGCGTCGGTATCACTGGAAGACTATCGCCGCGCATTCGCCACGGCGATGACCGCCTTGCTTGGCGAGTTCAACGCCTACCTCGACCGGGGCCACGCTGACCCGACAGCCGACTCTGTAGGATTCCGGCAACATTCGCTTTGGCTCAGCCCAAACGAGCGTGACGAACTGATCAGTGAGATGCGCAAGGCAATCGTACCACAATTGAAAAACGAACCCGCGCCGGGCCGCAGGCAGCACCTTCTCAGCCCGATCCTGTTCCCAATCGAGGACTCGCCACTACAGACACCTGAGAAGTAAGTCCATAGGTCGGTATTTGTTTGATGGGTGAGTAAGATTCCCCTATGCTGGGGAATCTTACTCAGCTCTCGGCTCAAGCCAGTTCAATGGCGAGCACTTCGCAAATGCGGCGCCAGGCATCACCTGCCGCACCCTGGCGATAGCTCTCTCCGTCTTCATAAAAGAAGCGGTGTGGTGTATCGGGGTAGGTTACTAGCTCATGCCTGACATTGGCTGCCCGCAATTCTCTGGCAATGGCTTCACGTTGCGAAGCCGGGATGAGGCTATCTTGTTCACCAACAAGCAATAACAGGTATCCATCATGTTCAGCTATTCCAGGTGTTAGAGACAGCGTGGAGGTCGGTCTGCTTAGTGGAATATCCTGAGCGGTGAGCCAGCTTGGATAAAAGGCCACCGTTGCCTTGAGATCGAATTGGGTGGCAACAAGGTAGGCAATATGCCCGCCAACGCTTAAACCCACCATGCCGATCTTCGAGCTTTTCCCCTCATTGCGCAGGTAGATCATTGAGGCGCGCACATCATTGATCGCTTGCTGGCGGGTGAACTGATGCAACAATTCAAAACCGCGAGTGCGGCCCTCGACAGTCGCTTCCAGCTCTATGCCAGGTAAAGAACGGTGATAAAAATCAGGTGCCAGCACTACATAACCAAGTTGGGCAATCCGATCTACAACATTTCGGATATAACTGGTCACTCCAAAAAGTTCAAAGCCAACGATCACCCCAGAATAGCTGCCCGGAGCTTGGGGACGTGCCATATAGGCTCCCATCATGGATGAGCCAGATTCCTCATTTACCATGATGTCAACATATCCCGTCGTGATCACATGCGTCTTGGTAGCTTGAAACATGAAAATCCCTCTTTCCTCGTTTCTGCTGTTTGTTCTCTTATCCCTGAAGGGATGTCGTTATTTCCTATTCACTCAGCTCAGAAGCAGAAGCGGAATGAGGTAGAGCGTCACGTTGAGCCAGGAACGCTTTTTTATGAGCGATCTTGTGTTGCAATGCTGTCATGTGCTGCTCCAGCCTCTGCATTTGCTGCGAGAGAGCGTACTGGTGTTGTTCAAGGATACGCAGGCGCTCAGTTGCCGTGGTTTCTCCCTGGCGGCGAAGCTCGGCAAAGTGGTGAATCTGCGCGAGAGGCATCCCTGTTTCGCGTAAATTGATGACCAGGCCAATCCAGTCGATGTCCTTTTGCATGTAGCGACGATGGCCGCTTGATGCACGTCTCACCGGCTCAAGCAGTCCAATACGCTCATAATAGCGCAGGGTATCGATGGAGAGTCCTGTTCTTTCCGCAACCTGTTGGATCGAGAATTCTGTTTCCATGCAAGAACTATACAACCTGAAGTGAACTCCAGGTCAAGGGGTATCAGGGAATTTTTTCTCAATTTCTCAAGCAGGGCAAAATTCAAGGAGGTTATTTGCACCATTTCATACCAATACCCCCCTCGTTGTGCTCCTTTACCACGCAGCGCGCTGACCTCCCGACCGTCCTCTCCCCATTGCCGCACGAAGGCTGGTCACGCTCGGCAACGGTGACGGGGGCGGGCAAGGTCCTGGAACGGACTGTGCAGTTCTATGCGCAGTGGCTGGTGAGCCACGAACGGCCGCACGTCAAGCAGATCAAATGCATCGTCAACACGATGCACATGTAGGGTTATCTACAACGCTCATTAGCCTACAATTAGCCCCCTAAAAGCCCTTTCGTCTTGTCTGACAATATTCCATACTTTTTTTATCTCATGAAGATGCGCTGCGAAGTTGCAGCGTCATTGCCATCATGGCTGTGCATACGAGGGCCATTGCATAGAGGGGATGTGGGTTATATGACACAACCAGACCACCGGTATCACCCGATCAATTCCTATGGCGTCATCGGCGACTGCCACTCAGCGGCATTGGTCGCCCCCGATGGCTCAATTGATTGGGGCTGCTTCCCAGATTTTGATAGTCCCGCTGTCTTCTGCCGCCTGCTCGATGCCGAGCAGGGAGGGTACTTCCAGATTGCGCCTACGGACAGGAAGCGAGAAGGAAAACAGCGTTACCTGCCTAACAGTAATGTCTTGCAAACAACCTTTACTGGCAAGCAGGGACGCGTCATGCTTACGGATTTTATGCCTGTTGAGGACCTGAGCGCCTGGTCATATCGGACCCTCAATAACAATACCTGGTTGCACGAAAACGGCTCCTGTCACTCCCTGGTACGCATTATTAGCTGCCAGGATGGGCATATGGAGCTCACAATGCGCTTCAAAGCGACGCCTAACTATGCTATATCGCCAGCGACCGTCCAGCTCATTGAGGAGAAAAGCGGTGTCATCTGCACCAGCCACGAGCAACATGTCGGCCTGGCCATCCTTGGGATACATGACATTCATGCGTTTAGTATGCATATGGAGCATGGACCACAAGCACGGCATGCGACCATTATCGCGCACTTCACACTCTATGAAGGCGAGCGCCTGACCTTCGCGCTTGGTGTAGGGCGTAGCCAGCGCGCGGTACACCGTCTCGTGTCCTGGGACCTTCTCCAGCGCAATTTCGATTGGGAGCTATCACACACCCTCTCGTGCTGGCGCAAATGGATCGCGGCGTGCGAGTATGGCGGCCCCTATGCCGAATGGGTGAAGCGCAGCGCCCTCACGCTAAAGATGCTCTGCTATGCACCTACAGGCGCGCTTGTAGCCTCGCCCACGACCTCCCTGCCAGAAGAGATAGGCGGTGTACGCAACTGGGATTACCGCTACACCTGGCTACGCGACTCCTCTTTCACTCTCTATGCCCTCAACATGCTTGGCTTTACCGAAGAGACACGCGCCTTCACACGCTGGCTGCTCCATCTCTCCTATACAGACGGTGAGGACCTCCAGATCATGTACGGCATTCGTGGCGAGCGCGAACTACCAGAAAAGCTCCTCACGCACCTCAGTGGTTATCGCGGCTCACAACCGGTACGTGTTGGGAATGCGGCGGTCAAGCAAAAACAGCTTGATGTCTTTGGCGAGGTTCTGGATTGCATCTGCCTCTACTGGAGCACGGGCAACTATGAGCGTTATGGCGAGCAGCCCAATGGTTCTCTCTGGCAGCTCTTGAGCATCCTGGTCGAGTATGTCTGCCAGCACTGGCAAGACACAGATAATGGCATCTGGGAGGTACGCGGCGATCCCACGCACTTCGTTCACTCCAAGGTAATGTGCTGGGTCGCGCTCGACCGGGGCATACGCATGGCCCAGCGATACCACCTGGCGGCCGACCTGGAACGCTGGAAGAAGGTACGCCAGAACATCCATGAAGATATCATGGTGCATGGCTATAACCCGGTCCTCCAGAGCTTCACCCAGCGCTACAGCGATACCGCCCTCGATGCCTCAAACCTAATCATGCCCCTGGTAGGCTTTATCGCCCCCGATGATCCACGCATGGTCAGCACTGTCCAGCGTACACTTGAACGCCTTACTGACCAGCAGGGCTTTGCCTATCGCTATCGCAACGAAGACGGTCTGAACGGAGACGAGGGAACCTTCACCATGTGTACCTTCTGGTTGATTGAGAATCTCGCGCTCCAGGGGCGTGTCGAAGAAGCCCGCCAACTCTTCGAACGCGTCCTGGCATGCGCGGGTCCCCTGGGGCTCTTCTCCGAAGAGGTATCCCCTGTGAATAAACTCTCACTCGGGAACTACCCCCAGGCCCTTACGCATATCGCACTCATCAATAGCGCCACCACCCTGCACCGGGCAGAGCAACGCAGGAAGGACGACAAATCTGCTTGATGTTTTTTGGGTGGGTGATGTGGTGTGCTGTGGCAGCCGCAGGCTGCCACAGCACACCACATCACCCACCGTAAGATTTGTGATAGGTTCTGGCGTAATCCGCGATCACCGGATGGAGCAGGTAGCGCCCCTGGTCATTTACCTCAAGCAGGCCAGCATCTACCAGTAGATCGAGCGTCGCCCCATCGCCGACGCCAGCACAGGCTGCCAGGGCCGCCCCCTCAGAGAAGCTCAATGGCTTCGTGGGTAGGATGGCAAGCATAGCCAGGGTGCGCAATGCACAAACATCCAGGCGCGACGTCGTCCGCTCAATACACTCGTGCAAAGACCAGGTCGCGCCTGGTTCATCAAAGGCCGAAGGCATACGCAATTGCAGGCGCGCAGAGGCATGACTCAGGTATTCCAGAGCATGCTGGAGACGGCGAGGCTGGCGGCCATTAGCCTGGGCTTGCAGGTATTTACCAAGCAGGCACAGCGCTAAGGGTAAACCACCTGTCGCAGAGACAAGCGAGCGCAACGGTTGATAGCGCTCCTCGCGGATATCGGGAATAAAGCTTGCCAACAGGTCCAGGCTCTCCTCCAGGGATAGCTCTGGTATCTGGAGGGAAGCAGTATTGGCGAAGTGATAAGCCAGTGCGGGTATACGCGTCGTGAGCAGGTAGGCGCAATGGGGGCCACCAACCTGTAACGTTTGTGCATTTTCTAACGTCCAGGCATCATCAAGGAGAAGGAGAAGGCGTCGCGGGCCAATAGTGGCGCGTAGCAGCATGGCCAGGGTCTCCGAGCTTTCCGCGCGCTCTAGAAAAATCTCATTGATCCCCAGGACACGCCCCCAATGGCGTAGCAAGGCCACGAGATCGGGTGAAGGTCCTAAAGATGCCCACAGCGTTCCATCACAGAAGTGGGCCGTTATCTCCTGGTCGCGAGCCAGGGTTACCGCCAGCGAGGTCTTGCCTATGCCTGGAAGGCCATACAGTGCCGCGCAGACGGGCAACTCCTGGTCACAGAGACAGGTTTTTAGAGAGCGTAATAGGGCCTGGCGCTCAAGCACATTCTTCTGCGGTAGAGGGAGCGCCGGATCATAGATTATCTGTGGGAACGCATGCATGCAGCTATGCGTACAAGCGGGATACGGATATAAAGGCGGGTCGTCACGAAAAAGTCCTAGCTCCTGGGGGAGCCTGGCATATAGCTCGCATAACTTTTGTAAGAAAAAGGCGCTGGGGAAGGCGACTCCGCGCTCCCAGCGCCCAATTGTCTTGGCGTCAGCGATGCCGATCTGGCCCGCCACATATTCACGCGTCCATCCTCTGCGCTGACGCTCACGCAGCAGTAGCTCATTTGGCTGCATCCTGGTGTGTCTTCCCATATTCCGATCCCTTCCACCATACACAATTTCCACTTCACCTTAATGCTTGTATAATACAACTCAGCTCTCCTCTCTTTCAAAGAGATGCGCATCAATTTCGAAGGGAAGTACACAATGGACCATCAGATTAAGGTCTTGTCTGAGCCAAATCCAGCATTTGCAGCCTACCTACATGAACAGATCAGAGAATTTAATAACCAGCAATCGCCGGCGCATAAACAGGCCAGGGCTGAAGGAGCAGTAAAACCAGTGCACATCATGGTTGTAGATAAAGATGGTCAATGGCAAGGCGGCATTACAGCCGAAATCTACTGGAACTGGCTGGAGCTTAGTGATTTCTGGCTGCCGGATACGCTTCGCGGCCAGGGCCTCGGCAGTTCAATCCTGGCGCAGGTTGAAAACTTAGGCAGGGAACATGGGGCGAGCAAAGTCTTATTAACTACCTTCGAGTTCCAGGGCCGCACCTTCTATGAGCGTCATGGCTACAAAGTCGTCGGCGTGGTAGAGGATTATCCTCCGGGCACAAATTACTATACGATGGTAAAGGTGCTTTAGAGAAAGTGCTACTCTACGTACGCATATACTCTATTTATGCAATTATTATTTGAATCGGATATTTGCTGAACGTACTTTATGGTGTTGGCCCGCTGTGGGCCCGGCCTGCCACTGGATCTCGAAGAGGCGCCATGAGCTTTTGCCAGTCAAGATAGCTGGCTGATCGTTGACCATGACCACAGCGCCCACACCGGCGCGAATGAGCGCGAGATGCTGAGAAAAGCCAGGATTCTTCTCTATTTGCTCGCTCTCCAGAGGAAGCCAGCTCTCTCCTTCGCGGTTGAATAGTTCGCGGCCATGCGCCAATAGCTCCAGGCCCCAGGCTAGCCGCTCGTCTTCATCTGCGACCTGTGTACAGAGCTGAGCATAGGTAAAGGGCTGGCCCTGAGCACGCTCCCAGCAGGTGAACAAATCGACCCAGCAGGTTTCGAGCTGCTTACGCCAGGCCTGAAGCTGCTGCTTTATCTCGCCTGGCGCCAGGGTGAGCCATTCTGGGCGGCTTACGCCTGGTAACAGTTGGATGACGTTGAGGGGTCTCTGGGCCTGCTTCCACTGGTCCGCAACGAGCGAAAGCGTGCCGTCCTGGGGCGCGCTCAACACAAGCGCGATTTGTGGGCTGGCGTTCTGTCCCTGGACAAGTACAACTTCACCTGGAACAAGATCGACAAGAGGCGTGAGGCGCTGTATGGCTTCAGAGGCGCGGGGCTGATAGGTTGTCTGCGCGCCCAGGCGACCCAGTTTGAAATGTGTGGTGGCATCACGTAACACCTGCTCAATGAGAGGGCGAAGCGCTGGGCGATAGTCTGGGCCATAATAGTGCTGGCCTAGCTCCACGGAGGTCCAGGGGCGGAGCGGTCCATGAGTATGAGCCTTCTCCCATAGCGCCTGTAGCGTTGGGGAAGGTATGTCCTGGACAGGATCACCTTCCGCGAGAAGAGGTGTGGCATCTGGCAACAAGGCGTCTGCATACATGGCTCTTTGCGAGGTGTCAGAAGATGCCAGCACCTTCGCAGTGGGTGCAATAGAAAGGGTAGTGCCAACATGAGGAATAGCGACGGAGAGATGCTTGAAACGCTGTGAAAGTGCCTCTAGCGCCTCGCTGTCGCCGTGGACTAATATGAGACGCGCAGGCTGTATTTTACTGACGACAACCTGAATCTGGTTGGCGTCCGCGTGACCAGAGAGATTGTAGCGCGCGACCTGGCAATTAAGCGTCACAAACTGCTCACCAATACGAATACGGTCGCCCTGCTTCGCGTTGAGTAGCGCGTAGCCAGGACTCTCCTCATCCTGGTAACCGGTAAAGAGCAAGCAATCTTGCTCGCGCGCGGCAATGTCCAGCGCATATAACGGGGAGGCACCGCCAGAAAGCATACCCGAACTACTGATAACCATCTTGGGTTTAGTATGCTGTACGAGGTCCTGGCGCTCAAATGAACGCACGGAAAAGACATGCAATTGAGGATCCGCGAAGAGCGGGCGCCGCCCATTGATCAGGTGGCGCTGGAGGGTTGGTTGCAGGTCATGAGACTGCTGCTGGTACACGTCACAGACCGAGCGCACCATGCCATCCAGATAAATGGGAACAGGCGATATCTTGCCACTGGCACGATAGGCCTTCAGAATCAAAATGATCTCTTGCGCGCGCCCCACGGCGAAGGCGGGACAGAGAATGCGGCCTCCTCGCGCCAGCACAGCCTGCACAGTTGCCGCCAACTTCTGCTCCTCCTCCTTGCGACTGGAGTGAGAACGATTGCCATAGGTCCCCTCGGTAATCATCACATCGGCCCTGGGCAGCGCATTGATATCCAGACCCTTGATGGTACGCTGATCGGTCAACGAGATATCACCGGTATGAAAGAGGGTGCCCTCAGGGGTCTCAAAGAAAAGCATGGCTGCGCCCAGAATATGGCCAGCTGGAATAAACTGTACTGTGATGCCAGGAGAATCTGCAAGAGGCGCGAAAGGTTGGCGAAAACCCATTACCTGAATACGCCCCAGAAAGGCATCAACCTGCTCGGCATTGTAGAGTGGAGTTTCACCATCTGGGCGTAGGTGCTCCTGCTCCATAATACGCACAGAGTCGCGAAGCAGCACCTCGGTCAGGACACGTGTACTTTCAGTGGCATAAATGGGGATATGCGGCAAGAGCGAGGCAATAAGGGGCAGAGCACCAGTGTGATCGATGTGGGCGTGTGTGATAATAAGCGCTTCAGGCGACTGCTTATCTAACAAGGAGAGATCAGGAAGGCGAGATTGTCCTTCGCGAGCCGCGGGGCGCATCCCTCCATCAATCAACAGCGTACGGCCCGCTACCTGAAGAAGCGTGCAGGACGCGCCAACCTCCGAGGCACCACCTAAAAATGTAAGCTCCACAAACGATCTCCACTTCTATACAACTGGCATAATTCCCCACAGGTAACCCATATACGATCAGGCAACCTGGATACGCATATACTTGCTATCCACACTTCTATCCCGCTAGAGCAGTATAACGCTTCTCATCCCATTGGGCAAATAGATATCGTGCTAGAAGTAGCGTATCATACCTGGTCCATAGCCCTTTGTAGGCCGCTTCATAAAGCTGTAAGGTAAATAGAAGTTCTCCGCGCCGTCTGCGACATTCTCTTTATCCATCCTTTCAGCCATAATATTACACGCCTGTAGGCAAAAATCCACTTACCAGTACTATAAGAAACCTAGCAACATCATAAAAGGGACCTTGATACTTTTTATTCTTTAGTCTTGTACTTGATCTGTTCCCCTCAGGTTCAGTGCTCTTATATTTGCGCCTGTTTGCTTATATGTGCTACTAATATAGTGTTCCGCCTCTATTTAATCACCTCTACATACAGTTATGAAAGTGAGGTCTTTAGGAACAATAGCATGGAAAATACGAAAGAATACCAGACTCACATGCAGGAGAAGCCAATTTTCAGCATTGTCGGAGAAAAAGTTGCGCTCGGACCCATCCGTCGTGAGCTCATCCCACTTTACCAGCGCTGGATCAACGATTTCGAGGTGTTGCGCACGCTGCACATTCCTCGTCCCTCCACATTTGAAGAAATTCAGGCCACCTATGAGGCTGACGTCGCGGCAGAACGCCAGCGTAAAGTCGCCTACTTCACCATTTATGACCGTGACACATTGCAACCTATCGGTAGAACAGACTTATGTAACATCAATTATCGCGACCGCACTGCCGATTTCGGCGTCGAGATTGGTGAGACCGCGTATCGCGGGCGTGGCTATGGTACTGAGACCGTTCGCTTGATGCTTGATTACGCTTTCACTGGCCTGGGTCTACACAATATTATGCTTGAAACCTGGGAATATAATCGCGCCGGGCAGGGAGCTTATAAAAAGGCTGGCTTCCAAGAAATCGGCCGTCGCCATCAAGCCAAGTTCATGAACGGCAAGTTCTGGGACATAGTTTATATGGAATGCCTGTCCACAGAGTTTGTCAGTCCTGTTCTCGGCCAGATACTAGTACCTGATGAACTGCGCTGACAAGCAGATTCAGAGCAAAGATGAAAGTTCCTTCTCATCTTCTCAATTTGTCACTTCTAACAACAGGAAAAATTACGGCATTTTCCTCTGAGCACTGGAAAATGTCGTAACTACAGATTGATTTAGCCTTATAGCCCATCTTATTTTACAATCTGTATCTGCTGCCATTCATCTTCCAGAATCGAGAAGAGAAGTCGGTCATGCCATTTCCCTCAAGAGTGCTTAACATGACTATTATCTCGGCAGTTATATCCATTTTTAGGAGCTTTATGCAACTAGCGTCTTTTTAGTAGAGAGCAAAGATAAGAATTGCAAAATAACAAATACGGGGGCTTACTCCAATAATGCGTTTATGGGTTGAAGAACTTAGTAACCGGATAAAAGCAATGTTTAGTCACCAGAGCACGTGGTATGGAGCTGTGTTTATTCTGGTATTGCTAGCAACCACCCTCTGCATAATCATGGGATACATCTATCGCTGGGATTGGATTGGCGTAGCGGATAAGAAGCTCTGGGACTGGCTTAGTATCTTAATTGTTCCTTTCGTGGTCGCGCTGGCCGGGACAATATACACTCACGTACACAATCAGAGTGAGCGTGAGGAGGCGCGCCAGAAAGAGGCTCAGGAACACGAACTCGCATTGGACAATCAGCGTGAAGCGGCGCTACAGACCTATTTTGATCGCATGTCAGAGCTATTGCTAGATAAACAATTAAAAACGAATTCCCAGGCCATGGCCATTGCTCATGCACGTACAGTCACAGTGTTACGCATGCTTGATCCAGCCCGGAGAGCGAGCGTCTTGCGTTTTCTGGGAGATGTAAATCTCGCAAGCCGAATTTTGAATCGCGATATGCGTGGTCTTGACCTCAGTGGTACTGATCTCTCTTCGGCACATTTAAAGCAGGTCATGCTGATCCTGGTAAACCTCATCGAGGCCAACCTTAAGCGTGCCGATTTGTCTGAAGCCAATCTGGAGAAAGCCTGGATGAGGTCGGCAAACCTGGGCAAGGCTAATCTGGAAGATACTAACCTATGGCGTGCAGACTTGAGCCGGGCCCGCCTGGACGAAGCCAACCTCCACTGGGTCAATCTCGTCGAGGCCAACCTCTACCGCGCAAGCCTCCTTGAAGCCGATTTAACGGGAGCGAACCTATGGCGCACACAGCTCAACAAGGCGCGCCTTGACTATGCAAGATTACGCTGGGGCAACCTGATAGAGGCCAATCTGTCAGGGGCCACCCTTCTAGGCGCAGATCTCACAGGCGCCAATCTTAAAGGTGCTAATCTCGAGAATGCAAACCTCAGCGAAGCAATCCTTGTGAAAACGCAGCTCATCGACGTGCGAGGCATCACCAGTGAACAAATGGAAGACTTCCGTAAGCGAGGCGCATACACACAAATACAGCCAGGGAGTTCACAGGTATTGGACATTATCCAGATAGAAGCCTCTTCACAGACAGAGATAGAAGGGCCACAAATCATATCAACTGAAGAGCATATAGATGAGGTAGGTTCAATGCAACAAGAAATAAAGTAAAATCGATCCGTGTACAATAAAAAAAAGAGAGTGACTATCTGTACAGCAACTAATAGAGTGAATGGGAAGGAATAGCGCATGGCAAGCCAGAAGACAATGAAGGCGGCATATATTGACCGACCTGGAGGTGCTGATAAGATCATTTATGGTGATCTCCCTATCCCTACACCAGGGCCGCGCGACATTCTTGTCAAAGTCGCCGCCGTAACGGTCAACACAGTCGATATTTATATTCGAGGAGGAGTTTTTCAGACACCACTCCCACAGCCCTTTATTATCGGGCGTGACGTGACAGGTATAGTTGTGGAAGTGGGAGAAGAGGTCTCGCTCTTTCATCCCGGCGAGCGCGTCTGGGCCAATAACCAGGGCTATGATGGTCGCCAGGGAACCTTTGCCGAGTACGTCAGTATCCATGAATGCCTGCTCTATCACCTACCACCTAATGTTGACCTCCATGAATCCGTTACAGTGCTACACTCAGGACTTACCGCCATCATTGGCCTCTTTAACAAAGCCCAGATACGTGATAAAGAGTGCATCTTCGTCAATGGCGGAGATGGCTCGGTAGGAACCGCGATTATTCAACTGGCCCGTGCCATGGGGGCGCAAATAATTGTCACATCAGGTAATGAACAGAAGGCACGCTGGTGCGAAGAGTTGGGAGCTGACCTGGTTATCAACTACAAGACGCAAAATGTGAACCTGGCGCTCAAACGTTTCGCGCCTCAAGGCGTCAATGTATACTGGGATGCTACGCCCCAGCCGGATATAGAATGCGCGCTCAACGCTATTGCACAGCGTGGACGCATCATCTTTATGTCTGGCCCCCTGCACCAGACCACCCTCATGGTGGGTCCGTTCTATATGAAAAACTGTACGCTCTATGGTTTTACCGTGACAGACGCCACAATTGATGAGTTGCACACCTGTGCCTCACAGATTGACTATTGGCTAGGTAGGGGCGTACTCAAGGGCAGAACCGCGCTCAAACTCCCGCTCTCACAGGCAGCCGCCGCACACAGGATATATGAAACACAATCGCTCTCCGGCAAGATTGTTCTCTCGCCTGACTGGGATTAACTTCTCCCTCAATCAATAGTACTTTGACTTCGAGCCAGGCGGAAGTTGGGGCCGATCAAATAGAAACTCCTTGCTTTTTAAGTTGCCAAATGCGTCTAGGGCATATTTCCCGGACTCAAGATGGTCAACAAAAGCGGATAACAAGGCTTGAAAACTAGGAGCAACCCAGTGGCTTCCTGTTTCATGGTCGAATTGAATAATCTGCCCTACTCGTTCTTTTAGCTCTGGAGCGACATCGACGCATAAAAGATCCCCTGCACCATCAGAAGCCAGGGGAAGCAAATGTGGATACCACCACCAGACCACGCCTTCCTGCAGCGAGCGCAACACTTTAAGCTGCACCTGTTGTTGCCTTAAGATGTCATCAACGTTGAGAAGTCCCCAGATATCAGCGAAACGGTCAATAGTGCCATTGTGAATACGCAGAGAGGCCCGGACGTCTTCAGGAAACTGGTATCCTAGTTCCACTTCAATTTCTTGGATATCATCGTCATCAACTCCCGGAAGTAAATTGTCTAGAGCTTCCGGAGCATAGATTTTAAGCCACCCTTCGATACGATTCCAGATTGTTTGCATAGTGTACATGTCGTCCTCCGTAATGATAGCCTCGCTCTCGTTTGAAATCGCCTCCTTGTTTCTCCACTTTGGTTTGCCATAACTATAAGCCTACCACACACTACGAATCTCAAAAGGCTTCTTTACAGGCCCTAAGCTACTGCCCTTAGAGAACCATATCCCCAGACATATAGGGCAAAGTACGTCTATAGGAAATACAGAGACAGTGAAGCTGAAGGACAGTATCTCTCGGGAATATGACAGGAGATGACATCAATGGCCCGGTATACTCTTCGAAGAATCAGAAAGATATCAGTAAAGGAGTATACCCTATGCATTACGGCTTCGTCATTCCCATTGGAGATGTACAGACCATCGCGGAACTGGCTCAATTAGGAGAAGAGGCTGGTTGGGACGGCATGTTTTACTGGGACGGTATCTGTATCGAGTCAATGGCAGAGATGTATGATCCCTGGATTGTGATGGCAGCAATGGCCATGCGTACAAAGAGTGTGCGCCTGGGAGCCATTATTACTCCCCTCTCGCGTCGTCGTCCCTGGAAAGTCGCACGCGAAACGGTTACCCTTGATCACCTCTCACAGGGACGTCTTGTTTTACCAATCGGCTTGGGAGCAATCGACGACAAAGGATTCGGCAAGGTTGGGGAAGTAACAGATCGCAAGGGGCGCGCAGAACTGCTTGACGAAAGCCTGGATATTATCACTGGCCTATGGAGTGCTCAGCCTTTCAGCTACCAAGGTAAACATTATCACCTCGAAGAGATGACTTTCCGTCCAGGGCCAGTTCAGCAGCCACGCATTCCCATCTGGGTTGTCGGGGCATGGCCGCGCGCAAAATCAATAAATCGCGCCATGCGTTATGATGGCCTGCTCCCAACGAAAATGGAGCAAGATGGTCCAGTAACACCAGAAGATATACGCGCTATGTGTGAGCATATCATCAGTCAGCGAAAGCAGACAACCCCTTTTGATATTATCTGGGAAGGAGAGACACCTGGAGATGACACAGAGCAGGCGGCAACTATTGTGCGTCCCTGGGCCGAGGCTGGCGCGACCTGGTGGCTAGAATCACGCTGGTCCGCATCAAACATTGAAGAGATACGCACGCGCATCCAACAGGGCCCGCCACACCTCGCCTAGATTATCATCCTTTCGCCCATTTGACGCGCATCGCAACTCCTGCCTATTTTCCATCTCATTGGAAAGACATCCTATTCCAAGATATACTTAAGAGCCATTGATAATTTCATGTATCTATCGAGAAACGGAGAAACAAAGAAAGTATGTCGCAAAGGCTGAAACGTTGGATGATGCGCCTGGCACTCACAGAGCAACAAGAGGCTTCAACCTTGAGTGCTCGTCCTATTTCACAGCACGATGCTCAACTTCTTGGGAAGTTATTGTATGAAGCCTATCGCAACACCATCGATGATGAAGGCGAGACATCGAACGAAGCCCAGAAAGAAATAGAGGGGACATTTGCAGGGAAATATGGCCCTGTACTGACAACATGCTCTTTTCTCATTGAGGAGCAGGAACGTATACTGGCTGCGTCAGTGCTGACAGATTGGACAAATGACCGGACAGGAAAGAAACAGCCACTGCTATCTTTTCTCATGACTCAACCCGATGCCAAAGGGAAAGGGATAGCAACCTTTCTGCTCAAAAAGAGTATCAACGCGTTATTAGCTCAAGGTGAGAAAGAGCTCGTGCTCTTTGTAACCGTTGGCAATGATGCAGCCCAGCATATCTACCAGAAACTCGGATTTCAAATTGAAGAGGAATTTGAGACTGATCGCATCAAACCTGTTTGAACCATCGATCTCCTAATGTAATACGTTTTGCCAAAGGACCTTTTCGAGTTGATAACGTGAGTATTTGAACACTCACGTTATTTTGTTATGTAATTGAGAAAACGCACTAGTAAAATCGCATGCGACCCACTGATGTTTCTCTGCTGCTTAAAAAATTATTTTCAGCAGAGAAGTAAATACCCCCTTGACATGTTCATAAAACCATGTTATATATCCATTACAGATACATCAAAGAATGATATAGTAAAAGTAGGCATATTAGTAGTGGGTTTATAAGCGGTCAGATAGAAGCGGATGGATGGTTTCATGAAACACTCGCAAAAAAGTCCAGAGGAAATGTTACCTCTCACGCCAGCCGTCTTTCACATTCTGCTGGCGCTGGCGGACAAAGAACGCCACGGCTATAGTATCATGCAAGAGGTCGCGACACGAACCGATGGGCAAATGCGTATGGGTCCTGGTACCCTTTATGGCTCGATCAAGCGCATGCTCGCAGACGGGTTGATTGTAGAGTCGGGAGAGCGGCCCGATCCAGATATGGATGATGAGCGTCGACGTTATTATCGGCTAACGGATATGGGGCGTCGTGCTGCCCAGGCTGAGGCATATCGACTTGAGCAGCTTGTTCGTGTAGCACACATCAAACAGCTACTTCCAAATCCAGGTATAGCAGGAGGAATCTTATGAACATAACGCCAGCCAGACCTCCTTCTCGCATCGGAGAGAGCCTCTACAGTGCGCTCCTCTACCTCTACCCACGCCAGTTCAGACAAGAGTATGGTCGGCATATGTGCCAGGTCTTTCTCGACTGTTATAGGGATGAGCTACGCTACAAGGGTAGTCTAGCGCGCTTCTGGAGTTCCATTTTTTACGACACTATAGCGAGTGCTGGATCAGAACATATGCATTCTCTGATAGTGCGTTGCAAACGCCTGCTTGGTCTGGAACAACGCCACGCGCTAGCGTCCGCATCCATCAGCCTCAATGTTGGCTCACTTACCGATATTGGACGCAAACGTGCAGTAAATGAAGATACGATGATCTCTATTGTGCCAGAAGATCCGAATATTATGGCTCATAAAGGAGCACTTTTCGTTGTCGCCGATGGTATGGGTGGACATATGAAGGGAGAGGTTGCCAGCAACCTCGCAGTGAAGTATATACATGAGATATATTATCAGGATACCAGTGAGGATCCACAGGTAGCGTTGTGTCATGCAATTGAAGTCGCCAATCATGAGATATGTCGTCACAACGATGAGCAGTTGGGTAATGAAGAGCAAGAAGCTCGGAAGAACGGAATGGGAACGACCTGTGTGGCGGCGGTCCTCAAAGACAACTTCATCTACATTGCCAACGTTGGCGACAGCCTGGCTTACATTGTCCGTGGTAATAGCTTGCTCCAACTTGCGCAAGATCATTCCTGGGTCGCGGAACAGGTACTCCTGGGAAAATTAACGCCCGAAGAGGCAAAAAATCATGATAAGCGCAATGTCATCACGCGCTGCCTGGGTACTCAAGCCGATGTAGAGGTTTACACAACATCCGAGCCCGCCCAGGATGGTGATATCCTGATTCTCTGTACCGACGGGCTACACGCTCTTATCGGCGAAGATGACCTGCGCAGTATTGTGCAACAGTATAGCCCCGAGGAGAGCACACAACGTCTGATCGCGCGAGCAAATGAGCAAGGCGGACCTGATAATATCACCGCAGTTGTGGTGCACATCTCACTTGCAGCCTAATTATTCGTAACGCTAAAGCAAAAGGAGCGTCTAACTCAAATAAGATGAGTTAGACGCTCCTTTTGCTTTGTAGGTTAGCTATAACGCAATTTAGCTATAGCTGGCGATAAAGTTTAACATCTGTCTCCAGGCATCTGATGAAGCCTCGGCGTAATCGCTGGCACGGCGATCAAAGAAGCTATGGGGAGCGCCCTCGTACACCAGAATCTTTTCCTCGATGCCCTTCTGCTGTAGCTTCGCCTCCAGCTCGCGCACATCGCTAACGGGAATCCCCTGATCAGCCCCACCAAAGAGACCTAGCACTGGATACACAATTTTATCGGCCTGCTCCAGGGCGGTAGCGCCGCCACCAAAGGCCCTCTTAAGGCCTGCGTAAAAGGCGATAACGCCCTTAAAACCGAATTCGGAACGAGTGGCAGACTGCAGCGAGAGCGCTCCACCCATGCAAAAGCCAACTGGGAAGGTTGCGCCCTGCGCATCAGCATTCTCGCGCAGATAGTTTAATCCAGCCTGCACATCCTGGAAAAAGGTATCCAATTTTACCTGCTGCACATGAGGCATAAACTCGAACGACTCGTCGCGTGAAGATATGCCAGCAGTACGACCGAAATAGTCGATAACGATGGCCGAAATGCCAACCTCCGCGAAACGTAGCGCCAGCTCTTTGTAAAACTGATGTAGGCCTCGCACGTCAGGATAGATGATAACCTGGCCCTTGCCTGGCTTCTCGGGACGCGCAAAGTAGGCCATAAAACGGGTGCCATCCGCAGAGTTTAAAACTACATCATCACCATGAGCAGCCCCACGTTCGCCATCAGGAATAGGTGGACGCGCATTATCGTCATAACACATTTATAGATTCTCCTTCTTAACTAAGACACAATCAAGAGATGTTTTTCTGCTAGAAAAACAGCATCTCGACTTTTTCCTCACGTATAAGTAAATGGAAAAAGTAACGTCTCTTGTGTTGCACCGACTGTATAGGCCAGTCTGATAACCGGGAGATGATATTTATATTATCTCCCATAGGTTACTTCAAATACAACTACATTATGAAGCGCCAGGCAAGATAAACACGCTTTAAACATACATTTTCGCCGGAGATAAGCCAGCCGGGTTGTCAATTTTGCCCGCAATGGTTTCGTGAAACCATTGCGGGCAAAATTGACAACCCGGCTGTAATCTTTATTACTTGGCGGTAAACACCAATCCTCGAACAACTTGACACGAATCGTCGAACAGACTGGCTCTGCGCTTTTGCTTGCATTGCTGTGTCTCTTCTGAATATACTTGGGACAGAAATGGATTGGCCTTGAGTACTAAGGAGAAGAAATGAGATGCAATCCCGTATCCCGGAAATCGCGTCGGGTATCATGAACCAACGCGAACAGCAGACGAAGGACCAGTTAGCGCGATTGTTTGAGCAGTATGCTCTGGATAAATGTTTGTATACCGAGCACATACAGATTGATGAAAGGGCTATCCCGCACAGCCATCCCGTGCTCACACTCAATACACCCTATCCTCCTGACGATCCTCAGGCATTGCTTGCGAAGTATATTCATGAGCAGATCCACTGGTTTGTCCTGCTTGTTGAAAAAGCGGAAGACGCATATAAAGCAATGGGGATATTTCGTCAGATGCATCCTGATTTGCCGGTCGGTTTTCCAGATGGGTGCAGGGATGGGCAGTCGAATTATCTGCATATTGAGGTGAACTATCTGGAATATATGGGCCTGATCGAACTCTTTGGAAGCGAGGCCGCGAGCCAGGTAATCGAGCGCAAAGACTACTACAAAAAGATCTACGAAACTATCCTTCACGATACAGAAAAGGTTGCGCAGGTGATGACGCATCATGAGCTCATTCTGCCAGAGCATCCACCAGAGCAACGTGATTTTCTTCATCTGGGAGCATAATCGGCGAAAACACGATGCATTTTGACCGCAACGTCCATGGATCCTGTGGTTCGTGATGATGATAAAGGATGCGGTTCATTGTTTGGCACATCTGCACATTCCCCTTTGGTTATGAGTTTGCAAACACGCTCTAGTACTAGTATCCGGTGCGAAACGCACAAGTTGGCTTGAAAAGCAGCTTAGTAGCAACCTATCGGTTTTTGAAGTGATAGGTTGCTTTTCTGTCTCATGGATGGATCATGCTCTCCTTAGGGCTGCCTGCTTCTTCGCGGCTTTGGTGACTTGCGCTTGGGCAATATGGCGCAGATTACTGGCAATGATTGCGAAGCCAATCCACCGTTGCATCCCTTCCTGCCCGTGATAGGCACATGTACACAATCCATAATCGCGTCGCAAGCTGGCAATTCTGCCCTCGATGCCCGCACGCCATCGATAGGCTCGCTTCCAGCGCCGCGTCCGTTCTACCGCTTGCCGCAGAGGTGAAACCTTCCCTACTGCTGGGATGGCCACCACCTCGACTCCTGCCGTGAGAGCTTGTATCTCGGTGTTCGCGGAATGAACCCCACGATCTCCAGTGAGCATCCTTGGGGGATGATCAAAGAGACGATGATGGTGATCCAACGCCTGGAGCCCTTGTCCATGCTCATGCGGTGACTCCAGGATCTGGAACCGGGTCACGATTCCTCCCTCCACCTCGTCGAGCACGACCTGTCGGCCAAACTCTACAGGTGCAGCACCTTTGTGGCGCGGAATGAGACGCGTGTGAGGTTCGAACAGGCTGAGCACTTTGTCGTGAGAGGCCGCCTGCTTGCCTTCCAAGACCCTGGTGCGTGCCTGGATGATGACACGTTCGACCAGAGGGAGAAGGGGCTGAACCTCAGCCAGCAGGCGCTCTGCCTGCTTCTCAGCCTGGTGGATCAAGTGCGTTCTCACCTGCTTGGCTTGCCGCACCATCTGCTCCGTTGTGGTGATCAACTGCTGATAGAGGGTTCTCAGTTGGTCAGCTTGCCGTTCCTGCTGCTGTTTCCCCGCCTCTGCTCTTCGCACGAGTCGATGGAGCTTTTGGGCTACCTGACGCGCACTTCGTACTCGCGAGCGGCAGACCTCTGCCGTTTTAGCGAGTGTGCCTTCCACCAGGGGTTTAGCTCGCGCGACGAAGCGGGAAAGCACCCGGACGCTATCGACCAGGAGGCCGCTATCAGTTGGATGATGGATGTTGGTCTGCACACAGGTGCCATCCAGACGCAGTTTCCTCCCTTTGATCACCTTTGCTTGAGCGGCAAGCTCAACCACTCGATCGTTGAGCGCATGCATGGTGTCAGGACGGATGAAGTGTGCCCAACGAATCAAGGTGGTATCATCGGGAACATGCTCAAAGTAGACGCGAGAGAACCAGCATAGCACCAAGCTATCATTGACCCGGTCCTCGGTTTCCTGGAAGCTCCATTGATAGAGGTGTTTGACGATGAGCAGGCGCACGATGACTTCCACCGGCGTCGAGTGACGACCACACCCGAGCGTTCGGGGATGCCGCCGCGCCAGATCCGCTTTTACTTGGCTGAAGAGCCTATCGTCGTCGAGGAGTCTATCCAGCTGTCTGAGCACGGGATCGGTCTGAGCTGCCACCTGAGGAACCCGAGCAAACACATCTTCTTCGGCATACCTCTCAATCAGCATCGTGCCTACCTCCTGTACTTATCCTTCCTTGGGAGTCTTCCTCTTCGTCTGCGTCTTGCGGCCTCCCTTGGATTGCGTGAAGACTCTGACCACACGTTCAGTGATCTCCTGCCTTGTTTCAGGCTGGATGAGTTGTACCCAACGAAGAAGGGTGGTATTGTCTGGGACTCGCGAGTCTGGAATCCGACAAAACCACTGCAACAGTGGGCTCTCGCGAACCTGCTTTTCCGTTTGCTCAAAGCCCCAATTGAAGAACTGTTTGAGGACAAACAATCTCAGGATCACTTCCACAGGCGTGGAGTGACGTCCGTGCTGGCTGGTCAACCGATAGCGTCGTGCCAGGTCCGCTCGGACGTGTCCAGCAGGTCCTCATCGTCGAGCAACCCATCCAATCGTTTGAACAGAACGTCGCTCCTCGTGACCTCCTCAGGTGCCTGAGCGAGCTCCTCATCGAAGGGAGCACGTGTAATGAGCATACCCTTTCCCTCCTCTAGAGCTTGTTTTCCACCTCATTTATGTATTTTACCACCAATTTCACTTCACATTCCTGATCCTGAGTCGTCTCAACAGCCTGTTTTGCACCGGATACTAGTACTACAGTGACAGTTAGTGGGAAACCGTTATAGACTGCTTCCAAGAGGAGAAGCAGAGAACCATGGAAGAACAAGGTAACGGAGAAAACACGGAAGAAGAACTGTTGCAGTGGGCAGCAGCAGAATTGGATCAGGTCCAGGCACGCATCGGACCGCGCTTTCGTCATGCTGAGGCACGCCTACGGGCAGGTCGCTTCCTCCAGGCTCTACTGGCCCCGGTGGAAAGTAAGAATGGGTGGCAGATGGCTGAAGAACTGGGCGAGCAAGGTCCGCGTGCGGTACAGCGGCTATTAGGAGAGGCGGACTGGGATGAGGAGGTGGTCTGCGATGATCTGCGAGCGTATGTGATCGAGCACGTGGGAGACAACGGAGGGATTCTGGTTGTCGATAAAACGGGCTTTCTCAAAAAAGGAAAGAAATCCGCAGGGTCTCTCGGCAGTACAGTGGGACTACCGGGCGGCGGGAGAACAGCCAGATCGGCGTCTTTCTGCTCTATGCCAGCGCCAAAGGCGCGGCGTTTGTAGATCGAGCCCTCTATTTGCCAGAAGAATGGACGAGCGATCGCGTCCGTTGCCGAGAAGCGGATATTCCCGACGAGGTCAGCTTTGCCACGAAAGGAGCGCTCGCCAGACAGATGCTCTCGCGGGCGTTTGCTGCAGGTGTGCCAGCCGAGTGGGTGGTGGGAGATACCGTCTACGGATATGATGAATTGTGTCTCTGGCTGGACTGCCAGCAGAAGAACTACGTGATGGCAGTCCCAGAAACGTATGTCGTGTGGGTGGCTGGACGCCAACAACCCATCGGGCTACTGGCCTTACTGTTACCACAGGAGGCATGGGTAGTGCTCTCGGCGGGAGAGGAAAGCAAGGGCCCGCGCCTCTATGAGAGGGCTTGGCTGCAGTTGCCAGAGCAAACTGAGAGAGGCAACGAGCGCAGGCGCTGGATCTTGATCCGCCGCAGTTTGGCAGACCCGAGTAAGCGAGCATACTATCGCGTGGCGGCCCCGCTCCCACAACGCTTCCTGATCTCGTGCGGGTGGCTGGCAGTCGCTGGAAAATCGAAGAGGCTTGGAAGAAGCCAAGGGAGAAGTCGGATTGGATCAGTATAAAGTGCGCTGTTTTCGGGCCTGGTATCGTTTTGTCACCCTCGCGCTCTTGGCTCACGCCATCCTGGTGGTGCGGGCTCAAGCCAATGAGCAGGAAAAAAAAGTGGAACAGACTGGGCAGCTCTCCGGCTAAGTGTTTCTGTACTACGCCGGTTGATCCACATTCTGCGGGAGCCAGAGGTGCGACGCGGACGGCGACTTTGGTGGTCACGCTTCCGTCGGGGACATCAGGCCAAAGCCAGAGCGTACCATATACAACGCCGCGCGTGTCAGGCGCCTCTGGCTCCTTCCCTGCTTCCCGAGGCGATCCGATTGCCCGATTTGCCAACTCTCACGGATGCCCAAAGGGAGCAACTTCGTCCGCTTCTGCGCGGGCAGAAGCCTCCCACAGGCCGACCAGCCACTGATCATCGTCTGGTGATAGAGGGCATGCTGTGGGTCGTGCGCACTGGCTCGTCCTGGCGTGAGTTGCCCGAACGCTTTGGACCCTGGTCCACTATGGCGAGTCGCTATCAACGTTGGTGTAAAGCGGGCCTCTGGACGCAAATCTTGCACGTCTTGCAGGCCCACGAGGTCCCCGTTTCCTCGTCAGCTTGAACCTTTAACTGTCACTGTAGTACTAGCCCATGCGATTCATAGCTACTATGGTAGTATGCAACTGCTGGATTACCAGGAACAACCACTATGGGTAGTCAATGAGGGTGAATATCACATCATAAATACCTTTGATCTGACGGTTGATCAACTTTTTTAAGAAATACGCTTTAGCCCATGGACAGTAAAGAATGTGCTTGATTTCTATGCGATACGTTATAGCTATGAGGATACTATATATTTTCCAGATGACTTCACTGAGCATTCTGGCGGCATTAGTTTCACCCATGATATGGGGGTCGCCAACGTCTTCTCTCCTCCCCACTACTCAGCATCAGAAATGCTTGCTTGAAGCAACTTAAAAAGGAGCAGACATACGCGGAATGCGTATGTCTGCTCCTTTTTAAGTTGCTTCAAGAAAAGTTACTTCACAGAGCTGACTATTTGCTGCACCATATCCTGAATTTGTAGCAAGAGATCGTGCTCTTCTTCAAAGATTTCTTCATCATCACTTCTGGCGGACATTAACCTCTGGTAGTCGCTCAGGTAGCGCAGAATCGTCTTAAGCTTTGTCTTACGCACACGCTCTTGAGACATGTTGGTAACCTTAGAAGGTTCACCTTGATCACTTTCACTGAGGCGCTCTCTGGCAGAAGCCGATACTGAACTCTGTTCAGCAGAGACGCTTATTTCACTTGCCAGTACAGCATTTACATTGGCACTTGTAGCACTCTCATCCTCAGCCAGCAGACCTTCACGTTTTCGACGCTTGAGTTCTTCAATATATCCGGGAAGGTCTTCAGTCGTCAGCTTTCTATTAAGCAGCTGCGCAATAATCTGAGCACGCTCTGTGACATCTTCAATATCAAGCAGGTAGATGACAGCACGCATACTATCTGTCTTCATCTCGACAAAAGCCTGGATATCTGCCGGTGCTTTTGCCAGGCGCAGACGGTTGCGTACATAACCACGATCTTTCTTAATCGCGCTTGCAACCTCTACCTGAGTCAGTCCCATCTGGTCAATCATAATCAAGAAAAGCTTGCCCTCTTCCAAAGGTGAGAGATCTTCGCGCTGAATATTCTCTGTCGCGGCCAGAGTAGCCATATCTTGATCAGACCATGAATGAACAATAACCGGCAGTTTCTTGAGGCCCGCTCGCTTAGCGGCTTCGCGCCGTCGATGGCCAGCAGTTAATTGATAAGTGCCAGGACGTTGAGGGTGAGGGCGCGCAACCAACACGCCCTGGAAGCCGTGGCTAGCAATAGTCTCTGAAAGCTGCTGCAGGCTCTCTTCCTCCATGGCTACACGCGGCTGAAAAGGATTATCAAACAACAAATCGATATCGATTTGTTGGGGCTGCTTTTCGTGAAGCAAGCGCTGCTCTTCTTCCTGAACCTTGGAAGTAAAAATGCTTGAAGCAAGGCCATTGGCGGTTGCTGTCCTGAGGTAACCTACATCTAAGGCTGATTTTTTAGATCTCCCTGGCACACGTTCCTCCTAGCGTTTAACGGTTTCAATAGCAGAGAAAGCTCGATTGAACAGTGTAATTACAATGTGTCTGCATGAATGGCCTGTACGACCCGCTCAACGGGTTCGCGAGCTGGTCCACCTACAGACCGGAGGAGTTCTTCCAGCAGACGCCAATAATCCTTAGCATGTTCACTATATGGATCACTGATTACAACAACAGAGCGCCTGTTCGCCGCGTTAGTAAAAACAGCGCTCTGGCGCAAGTATGAATCAAAACAAGAAATACCTAATTCCTTTGAAAGGTCCCCTCGTAGGGTATCTATGATTTCCTGGTGACCTTTGTATTTTTGCACCTTTGTGAAAACGACACCTGCAATAACCAGGTTAGGATTAAGCGAATCGTCCTTCACCTGGTGAACCACCTGGAGCAAATCTCCCAATCCCTGGACAGATAACACCTCTGGAATCAGGGGTATGAAAAGGACCTGTGACGCACACAGTGCATTAACCGTCAAAACTCCAAGCGAAGGATTAGTGTCAATCAAGATGTAGTCATATTGACTGGCTACAGGAGCTAAAGCTCGTCGCAGAAGTACTGGCCAGGTGAGCTTGCCTCGTAGTTCTCCATCAGCGGCACTTGCACGCATATTGATAGGAATCAAATCTGGGCCATGCACAACCTCACCACGCGCTTGATTTGTCCCGGGATCAAAAAATGCAAGTGACTCCGAATCAATACACGTAGGGAGGATAATATCTTTTAACGCAACCTTACCTAGAAGTACATCATATAAAGTATGTTCTAGTGTGTTACGCTCATAGCCAAAAGTAAACGTTAAATGTCCCTGAGGATCACTATCTATTGCCAGAACACGAAAACCAAGTCGGGAAAGCATCACAGCTAGATTTGCCGTTGAGGTAGTCTTAGTAACTCCTCCCTTTTCGTTTACAGCAGCTAAAACAATTGCTTCCGTCTGCCTCTGATCATTCATACGTGCATCCTTCCCACTGCGTAAGCCAATCTCAAAACCAAAAGCCTTACCGACCTTTTTTCTCTTCTTCCTCGTCATCTCCACCACCTCCAATTTTGTCAGTCCCATCATACCATTAGCCATTTTGACTTGCAATGCTTAAACCACTTTTTTAAAGCCAATCCTAAAAAGTTGTTACACAATGGTTTCGCGAAACCATTGTGTAACAACTTTTTAGGAGGATTTTCCTCACTGCATAGCGAAATTACAAGTTCTTAGTAATTAAGAAGCAAATTGGAACAAGAAATAGTGGTTCAGTCAGTCGGTCAGTACTTTTCGCGTATATAGTAAACAATCTTAAAGACAAGATTTTCCTCAGGAAAAATGGTATTATATGATATAGAGAGACAAAACAATAACATCATTTTTCTGTTTTGCGCAACCTATGCGACCAGTAGCTTGAGCCAGCTTAACACTATCAAAATAAGTTACGCTTGTTTCTATTACATATCATAACGGTATAATCTCAGTTGCTGATAGCTCTCCCTAACGATGCCTAGATAGTACTCCAATTGAAAAGCTAAAGGATTATCCAGAAAAAGAAAATAATCTGGTAATCTTAAGAGTAAATATAACTGTTTCCATGTGTAGGATAAAAAGGAGCTTGATCCTATTTATTTTTTGAGCACTGAGGGGAGTGGCAACTAGACCTCTCGTAAGATAGGTAAAGAACCAAATATATAGAAGATTTCTCCCTACTAGCGAAGGAGCTTTAATGTGATAACAGGTATGTGGACGATATGGGGCACCGATCCCGATACACATCAGGAAATCTGGTACTGGCATCCTCCTATCGTCCCGGTCGAAGAGGATGCTGAACAGCTACGCACTGATAAATGGGTTCCCGTTGATCCAGAACAACAACACACCCTCTTTTTAACACTCCTTGGCCAGTTAGCCGAAATCCGCTATCTCAAAAAAGATGCAGATGATACTGTTGAAGCCTGGGTCCAGCAAGAAGATATGGTCTATGCCAGTACTACCCCGGTTGTTCTGGCCTTTTATCTGCCTGAGCATCTACGAGGCGCAACTGCTTCCTCCTCTATTTCGCCTTCTGTGGCAGATATCGCAGACGCCCCTTCAATGCCGCTACTGGTAGGCGACACCCTTGCGTCCGTCCAATTTGGAGAGGTTGCCCTGGTCGCCGATCCAAGCGCTGGTGGCTGGCATCCATATCGCCTCCAGTTTCTTGGCGAGGAGGGGCTAGCTATTCAGCAGCAAATGCTTCGAGAAATTACGCAGCTTGAGGTAGATGCTCGTACTAGTCGTAGCCACAAGCGCTTTAAGACACGCCTGCTCAAATCTTATCAGGTGGCCGTCCGCCAGGAACGCTATTTGAAATTACACCAGTTGGCGCAAAAACTTGCAGAGCTTTACTGGAAAAGCTATCAAGGCCTCTCACCTCGCACTTCAACGACATCTCTTATTCGAACATTGCCTGAGACCCCATATGTGGTCGGCAAGGGCACGATCATTCCTGCTCCTCAGCCAGTACAGGCTGTTCTCGCAGCTTATAGTAACGCCCAGGCTGGAGCAGAAGATTGGGATACTATTAAAAGTGTCCCTACATTTGTCTACAACAAAGAAAATGGAACTACACATGTTGAGTTCCGTCCTAGCGATCCCAGTACTCAACTCGATAATGCGACTATTCAGTCACTCTGGTCTCAGGTACGCCAGCTCTCTGACATCGATGGGGATGTGCTAATTGCGATGCTGGCCCAGGCTATTGCGGCACCTCACGATGAAAAAGACGGTGTATGGATTACGGGAAAACTTATCCTCGATTATCGGGGAATTTCACCCATTATGAAGCGTGAAAACGGGAAGCTACGGCGTGCAGGTCATCGTCAGGAGGATCTTGCAGATGTGGCAGCTTGCATGAGTCGTATGAGCAATACCTGGATACGTGTCGAACAGTGGATTGAGGATGATCGTGAGCATTCAGGGCGTAAATCGCGTTCAAAGAAAGAGCCAAAAACATATCTTTATACCCGTGAAAGCCGCTTAATTAATGTAACTGACATTATTCGTCAACATGAATTACAGCAGATTAACGGCAAACCTCCCATGGAACAACCACAAAATAGTATAGCAATTGCTTGGCGCTACCAGGTAGGTAGCTGGGTGGAACCATTTCTGCAAGGGGCGAACCGACAGGTTGCCTGGCTTTTACAACAGGTGCTCAGCTATGATCCTTATCACGAAACGTGGGAGAAACGCCTGGCACGCTACTTCACTTTCCACATGCGTATCAATTCGACCAAGGGAGGAGTCATCATTGAACGTGAGGTGGGAAAAATTATAGAGGAATTAAGCCTTCCAGTAAATCAACGTGATCCAGATCGAACGCGTAAACGCTTCGAAAAAGCCATGGATCGCTTACAAGCTGATTTATTAGTATCAGAATGGATTTATGTATCGGATAATCCTCCTCTGCCTAAACGCAAGTGGTTACCAACATGGCTACAATATCGTATTAGGATAGCCGCGACCTCGGCACTCCAAAACCACTATTTGCCTGAGGCAAATTGACCCCTAGATGTTGCACTCTCTGCACAATTCGGTTTATTGTCAGGGAGTGCGACTATACTCCCAAACTTTTGAGTAAAGAAGTTTCCTTACAGTAAACGAGCCAGAAAGCCCCAGTCATTTATGCCGGGGATGAATGGCTCTTCCTTGTTTGGGGTGTGGGTGGTGTAGGATGATATGTAGGATCGTACCACATGAGAAAAGCATCAACCGCACGTCGTACTAATTCGGCAACAGGGACACCCTCTTTCTCAGCTTGCTCATGCAATTTTTGGTGCTGCTTTTCATTGAGATAAATGTTTGTGCGTTTCATTCTTTCCCCTCTTGTATACATCGTAATTTTGATGTATACTATAACACAGCAAGGGGAAAGGAGCAAGGGCGTAATGCTTATCTACGAATATAAGTGTGATGGCACCCAAGCACAATACGCAGCTATTGATGAGGCTATTCGCATCGTGCAATTTATTCGTAATAAATGCTTGCGTCTTTGGATGGATGACCACGCAAACAAGAATGATTTGCAATGTTATTGCGCTGTTCTTGCCAAAGAACACCCCTTTGTCTTTTCCCTCAATTCTCAGGCTCGTCAAGCCAGTGCGGATCGGGCATGGTCTGCCATTGCGCGCTTCTATGACAACTGCAAACAGAAGAAACCAGGGAAGAAGGGCTATCCTCGCTTTCAGCATGATAACCGCTCTGTGGAGTACAAACAAACGGGCTGGAAGCTGGACCCTGATGGCAAGCATATCACCTTTACCGATGGCTGTGGCATTGGCAGGCTGCGTTTAATCGGGAGTCGTGATCTGGCAACTCGCCCCATTCCTGCTCTCATGCGTGTTCGTCTCATCCGGTGTGCAGACGGCTATTATGCCCAATTTTGTCTTCAGGCACAGCGAAGGAGAGAGCATACTCCCACAGGCAAACAGGTCGGGATTGACGTTGGCTTAAAAGCGTTCTATACCGATTCTGAAGGGAATACCGTTGAGAACCCTCGCCATTATCGCAAGGCAGAAAAACGCCTCAAACGCTTGCAACGTCGTCTCTCCCGCAAACAAAAGAAGAGTAAGAACCGTAAGAAAGCTCGTCAAGCGGTCGCCAAAGCCCATTTACAAGTCCAAAGGCAGCGTGAAGATTTTGCCAGAAAGCAGGCAAACACGCTCGTCTCGTCTCACGACCTGATTGCCTTTGAAGACGTGCAAATCCGCAACATGGTACGCAACAGACACTTAGCCAAGAGCATACACGATGCCGGGTGGGGGCAATTTCTGGCCTGGGTCAAATACTATGCGGCAATGCATAATATCCCTGTTGCAGCTGTCCCGCCACACTACACCAGTCAGAACTGTTCAGCGTGTGGAACGCTGGTGAAGAAAAGCTTGAGTGTGCGAACTCACCTCTGCACAGGGTGCGGCGTCGTGTTGGATCGAGACCACAACGCCGCGATGAACATTTTGCAGAAGGCTCTCAGTACCGTAGGGCATACGGGAACCGATGCACCTTTGAGTGCATGAAACGCTTCTGGACAGGAAAACCTCTACTGGCTCCCAGTGATGGGAGGAAGCAAGTTGCCTGGATGAAGGAAGAATCCCCTGGATTTATTCAGGGGAGTGTCAATAACACAATAATCTGACACAAAAGTAGTCCATCATCCTCATCACCACATCTTTAATTTTAAAAACTTCGTCATCCACATTTGCGCATACCGCTACGTTATCACGCGCGTAGCTAATTCCACTCCTATCCTGATGGCAAAAATCAACAGACAAAATACCGGGCTCGCTTGTCTGAAGAGCAGCAAAATCAGCCAATAACTGGTAAATTACACAGACCACTCATACCTATAGAGCTCGATTTTACTCGTTAAAACCTTCACTTATTGCCCAAATTGGCAGTTTACCAGAGCAAATAGAGATTTTACATTGCTTCGCTATAGAGATGAAGCATCAGTTTATACAAAATTTACTCTTACTTATCTTGTAAAGGCCTTATTATTGCAAAAAGATTGCGTGAATAGGCTACGTTATTAGGCGCGCTCTCGTATGTACGCATCTTTTCTTCTATCAAATAAGCACATGCACTGTTAGTTTTTCTACCCGCTACGTTATTCAGCGGGATATTTTTAGCGTTTTGGGGCTACGCTATTAGGCGCAAACCGCTATTTGAGTTCCTTGAAGGGGCTTTTAACCAAAATGGCTAAAGGTCTAGAGAGAGGGGGCTACGTTATCATGCGCAAACCGCTACGTTATTGTGCGTAATACAGAGATGTGAGTTGGCTCTAGAAGCCAATTCACCCAAAAAAATATAGGTGCGACAATAAAAAGGTGTATTGAATTCTGCTCTAGAACCATTGATACTAAGAATACAGTTGTCACACAAAAGCGGAGTAGGGGAGGATACTTTGTTATGAAGCAAAGTGGATGGAGGATCTTAATGTTGTACAACTGGAGGAATTTTCCGAGGCAAAAAAAGTGCCAGTTATCCAGATCCTTTTGCCAACCACTGGAAAACTGGCCAACACCCTAAACATATAACCAATACGAAAGTATCAGTTACATGCTTAGAATATGCCACAGCCTGCCCTTTGTCAAGTGAACGGGACTCATAGGGAGACCAGGGCAAGGTCGATGAAAGCGCATATCAGGCTCATCCCTCGGAAAATTCGCTGCAAAAAATTGCCAGGTGAGGGGATGTATGTATATAGCGTCGAATGGACGAAAACGATATAGCCGGGAAATGCCAACAATAGAAGATGCAAGTAAGGATGTAGGTGTCGCAAGAGAATGTGTTCAACCTGCGACATTAGAGGCAATCGAGAAACTATTTCCATCTCCAATGAATGGTATAGAGTTCCTTGGATTAGTTCTGCGCTATGCAACAATTAAGCAGCTCACTTTACCTTCCTTCGCGCAGGAACAGAGCTTCGCCGTCATTACCGTCAAAAATATTCGTGTGTTGAGTAAGCTCATTGGCTGGAGCTACGATACAACACATAAATATGTGGCACTCTTTTGTGCGCTTGGCTTCTTCGTAAAGGGAAGAAGACAACGCCAGGTAGAGCTCTACTTCCCACTAGATAGCTATATTCCACCAGAATCACTTGCAGCGCTAGACAACCTTATTGCTGAGTATCGCCCTAAGGTGCGTCAGAGTGCCCAACAGGTGAAAACACGTTTTCTATTGTATTTTAGCTCGCCACAAACCTTCTTCGATAAGATGGGAGTTCCCGGCGAGCTACAACCCATGCTGCAAGAAATTCGTCAACTTTTCCAACATGAAGGGGTAGACTCTAAAAAGCAACAGAATCTCCTTGTACAAATTGCACACGTCTTTCAACGTGTGCTGCCGAGTAAACAATTCGAAACGGTAGACACAGCACAAAAAAGTCTTCCTACCTCAGCACATCCAATTCTGTCGTCCAGGCAAGCAGAGGACCAGTCCTCCGAGCAATTGTCGCTTAAGAGCAATGCAAGCACACTAAAAAATCGACCCTCTAAGTCAGAAAAGGTAGACCCTTCTTATAAGATTCCGCTCTCAGCGAGACCTGCATTGCCACAGAAAAAAAGTCGGCCCTCTACACCAGAGAATCTAATGATCGACTCCAAGCAACAGAGAGTAGACTCTTTTCCTTCATCCACTCAAAATGTAGTAGACTTTAAGCAACAAAGGGTAGACTCTTTCTCCATACCTATATCTGAGAAAGCAGACTTTTCTTTACTAGAGGTAGACTCCTTGGAGGAGCAAGAGGAAGTCATGCCAAAAAGTCTCCCTTTGGGTGTAGACTTTTCACATATTCAGGAAAAAGAGGGCGACTTTTTAGCTGAGAAAGGTGACTTTTCCTCTTTGCATAGCACGCAAAAAGTCAACCCCCTTGATGAGAAGGGAGACTTTTCGCAGCATGAGTCGCCTGTTAGAGTCGACTTTCATCCGACAAGGGACGACTTTTCGCAAAAAGTCGCCTCCATTACCGAAAATCAGGTAGACTTAAACGACTTAAATAACGTTAACGTTAATAAAATAATTACTAATAACTTAAATAACGTTAACGTTAAAAGTCTACAAACCTTAGCAGCGTTTCTGGGAACTATTCTGGGCGAGGATCGCTCCAAGTGGGGAATTTATGTTGTTCACCTCAAGCAGCATTCACAACCGGAAGCCATCATAGCAGCCTTGATGAAGACTTTAAGTTGTAAGTTCCGTGATGGTTCGCTACATAATCCGCCAGCTTTCTTCCTGGCACGTAGCAAAGAGTATCACGTTGCTATTCCAGATGATGTGCACCAACTCGTAGACCAGTATGCGTCCCTGTCATACGGTCAGTTGATTGAGGCACTCAAACAGCCAGCATCATCTTTAAAAGAAGGTCATAGCCAGGGTAACTATCAGGCAAGGGAGATTAAGTCTTCAGCGCTTCAGGTGCTAAAAGCGCCACCACTATATATTCAACTACAACCTGATCAGGCTCATATGTCTTTGCAGGATGCCACAGAACTCTATAAGCAACTTTGCAATGATCCACGTATGGTTCTCTGTAAGAAGTTTATTCTGCCAGTGGATGTTGAGAAAACACGCTATGTTCTCTTGCTTGATGTTACTGTCTCTAATAAAGTACGCCAGACATTTCTCTATTCCCAGCAAGAGTGGTATGAACGCAGCCAGAACATGCGTACCTGCCTCAGCCTCTTTGAGTCTTCAGAGGTGCTACAAAGGTCACAAAATCGCTTTGCCGCTCTACGGGACCTACTAAAGAAAAAAACGCCGTAGTAAGCCTCTCAGCGCGAAAGCATGCAGGAAATGCTACTGTTTTCCCATGTGGCTTACACATTAAGCCATTTTACAGGGCTTCTTAGAGAATCCTCTCGTGAAATTGCTTACCTCATGATGGTTTCTTGAAACCATCATGAGGCTGTGAAATCCGAGCTTACAGTTGGATGCATGTGTAACGCTTATGATCTGGTTGGGGCAATCCATATTCGGTTAGTTTGCCAGCTTGCCAACTTGCAGGCGTATGGCGAAGCGTAGCAGTTGTATCTACCATGGGAAAGGTACCCAGCTTGGAGGTGTGAGCTGGTCAAGCAGTTGGCCGAGAATGTATTTGGGCAAAATAGGGAAGGGTGGCTCTGGCCAACGTGAATCCCAATGATGCCCGTTCACAACTAGGAGCGCACGATAACGTGCCTTTTCACCATTTTCGAGCGTGATTTCCCAGCCTGCATTTGCCAGGGGGTGGCGTCCACGACTTTGCTATTAAAGTGAATTTCGTCGCGAAAACCGAAGTTGTTAACGCTGAGTCGCCCTGTCAAGGATGTGCTGATTATAGTACGATAAAGGTGAAGCCTCGTTGTTGCAGTTCACTGATGATGAGTGCAAGTGCTTGTACCGTTTCTGCACGATCCCCTCCTCCATCGTGCATCAAGATAATATCGCCCCCTTTTATCTTAGTGAGAACTGTTTCTACAATCTGATCTACGCCTGGCTGTTGCCAGTCCTGTGTATCAATAGACCAGAATATCTGAGTAAGGCCAAACTCTCTCGCAATATTATTGACATTTTCGTTTGTCGAGCCGTAGGGAGGCCGAAAAAGCTCTGGCGTAATTCCTGTAGCTTGCTCTATCTCTGTAGAGGTGGATTGTATTTGTTTGCGAATAATATCAAGAGGAAGCACTGTGAGGTTCACATGGCTCCAGGAGTGATTCTCTACGGCGTTGCCTTGCTGGTTCTCCTGTAGTGCTAAATCTGGGTAAGTTTGGACTTGCTCTCCAACACAGAAAAAGGTGGCATGTACTCCATAATGCGCGAGTACATTGAGCACGAGGGGGGTATAGGTTGGATCTGGCCCATCATCGAATGTTAACGCAATTGAGCTAGAAACATCCCCGCGTGTTATAGTTTGAGGAGCTAATAGTGAAGAAAGTAAAAAGCGAGGGTAGTTTATATTGCTATGAGCAACATGTGCTTGAAAGGCAATGGCTTGAGCCTGTATTGTACCAGGCAGCAGGCTTAGCACAAAGAGCCAGCACACTAGACCCCAGCGTATATCATGAGCGCCTTGTTGCATCTTTATACCAGACTTTCTTACCTATACATGCTGCTTTTTTCTTATAGTTTAATCCTAGAAAACAAGAGAAGGAAAATTTACCTTTGGATAGCTTCAAGTATACTGTTATCTCTCATGAGGGAATGCGCTATTGTAATCCTTTAAGCTCAGAGAAAATTGAGACTGTGCTGGATTTGTTGGATTTCGTAAATACGGCGCGGGTGTTAGATCTTGCTTCAGGGAAGGGCGAATTATTGCTTCGCCTGGTCGAGCGTTATGGCGCTGAGGCGCTGGGTGTCGATCTTGCTTCTCCTTTCATTGCTGAAGCTCAAGCTCAGGCGAGCACAAGGATTCCTCATAAGAAAGTTACTTTTCTAGAGCAGGATGTTACAACGCTTCAGGTTGAGCCGGAATCTCTGGATCTGGTGAGCTGTTTGGGTGGATGTCACATCTTAGGCGGTTTTCAGCCCACACTCCAGCAGGTTAAAAGCTGGGTGAAGCCTGGCGGGTATATCCTCTTGGGCGATGGATATTGGAAGCAGGAACCGCAGCCCGAATATCTTGCTGCTTTTGGGGGGAGCCGCGATGAATGTATGACACATGCTCAGAATGTCACCATTGGTCCCGCAGAAGGTTTGGTTCCTCTCTATGCCTGTGTCTGTAATGATGATGAGTGGGATCGTTATGAATGGCTACATTTGCGCAATATAGAGCTCTATGCCAGAAAGCATTCAGAAGATCCAGATGTGCCTGGACTACTAAAACGCATTCGTGCTTGGCGTGATACATATGTGCGTTGGGGGCGCGATACTTTAGGTTTTGGTTTATACCTTTTTCAAAAATAAGAGCTATCAAAACTTTTGCCAGCTTATAGTGTAACCCAACTGTAGCCCAACATCCTATGCAAGCGCATCGCGACGCAAGTTTGAACCAAAATGCTCCTGCTTAACGTAATATAAGCACAATTGCATCTACAACTTACCAAGTTGCAGGAGGAATAAAAGATTATGGTATTAGCTGCATTCGTTATTACCTTTACTAAATTGCTTGTCTGGTTCCTGGTGGCATTGCTTGTGGGCGTTGTTGGCGAACTTATCGCGCGCCGTCGTGCTCCTGATGGCATCATTGGAGCCGTTTTGTTGGGTTTCCTGGCGATTTTTATCGTGGTTGGTCTCCTAAACTTCAGCATCGCTGGTGAACCACTTCTGGCGGGTGTACCCCTGGTTAGCTCGATTCTTGTGGCCGCGATCCTGGTGTTCATCTGGAGCGGCTTTGCTTACCATCGCGTGCGTCCTTATTACTATCGTCGTGGTACCTATACACGTGCCCCTCGCCGCCGCCGTCGCTGGTTCTAAGCCATACGGTAAATCAGCATAAGCAAAGAAGAAGCAGGCAAGCTCTCTACGGAAAGAGCTTGCCTGCTTCTTCTCTATGAGTTGAGAAGGTATATATTTAGTCCTTCTGTTTAGGAAGCGAGAGGTGGTATGCCTTGTTTGACATAAATTGGTCATTTTCTTATGTCCAAATGAGGTGTAAGATAATGCTGGGTTTGTATTTACTAAAATAGATATTTCTTATAGTATTTGGAAGGATATTTTATGTTAGCTTATGTATTCTGGCATCAGCGAGCAAGCAATGTAGAGAAGGTGGAGTATCAGGAGCGCCTCGTCGCTTTTCATCAGATATTGCAAGAGCGACGGATACAGGGCTTTAAGGGGTCAATCGTTCTAGAAATGCCTCAACTGCCATGGATGTGTGAGGGGAGCGAAGTCTATGAAGACTGGTATCTCGTTGAGAACTCGGCCGCGCTTGATCTGGTGGATGAAGCGGCTGTCTCGGGAATCTGTCGGGAGCCTCATAATCAGGTTGCGCGGCTGGCTGGTTATGGAACAGGTGGCCTGTATCGCCTGAAAGACGGGGCGACTACTCCCGCGACTTTTGCTGGTATTCGCTCCGTTACCTGGTTTGGTAAGCCTGCTGGTATGAGTTATACTCAATTGTATAGTCTGCTCCAGGCTGCTAACATCGAGCAGCAGGGTATCTTCTGGCAGCGACAAATGACAATGGGTCCCGCGCTGGAGTTTTGCGTGCATACCTCTCAAACTTATCTTCTACCAGAAAATATTGAGAGCCTACAGGTTGCAGCACAGCCGCTATTTGTTCCTGAGGGATCAAATCAAGCTCTATAGCAAAAGGCTTTTTATTCGACGGATTGTAATATGAAGTGCGACACCAAGGGATTCTTAATTGCCTGTAAAAGAGAAAAGGAGGTAGCATGTACGTTCCCAAACATTTTCGCGAAGAAGATTTGGTGGAGCTACACGCCTTTATGAGCGGTAACCCTTTCGCTCTGGCCATTTCAAACCAGGAGGGCGTTCCGGTCGCTAGCCATATACCTGTAATTCTTCAGGCAGAGCCAGGCCCATATGGTCAACTCCTTGGACATTTCGCCTTGGGCAACTCACAGTGGAAAACGTTTGATGGTTCGCAGGAGGTTTTGATTATTTTTCAGGGGCCTCATGCCTATATCTCGCCTTCGTGGTATAGTGAGCCGGCAATAAGCGTTCCTACCTGGAACTACGCTGTCGTGCATGCCTATGGTGTTCCCAGGCTAGTTGAAGATCCTGATGATCTTATGGTCCTATTAGGAGACCAGGTACATGTGTTTGAGGGTACAGATAAGCCTGCCTGGTCCCTCCAACCGGAGAACGAGGCTATGCGTAAAATGACCTGTGGCGTAGTTGGATTCACTATGTCAATTACGCGTTTGCAGGGAAAGTATAAGCTCAATCAGAATCGCTCACTCACAGATCAGGAGCAGGTTGTTGACCAGCTTGAGACTCAGGATGATGTTAGCAAGGGAGTGGCTGCCCTGATGCGTAAGCGTATAGCGCAGTGATCAGAGCAGTTTGTTTTTGATGAGGTCTGTGCGCGTACTTGCTCTCCGGTTGGAGTACCAGCGTAGCCTTTCATAGAGGAGCATGGGGAGCCAGAAGACGCCTTCAATAAGGATGATTGCGCTCCACATGCTCTCTCCTGCCTGCCCAAAGATGGTATAGGTTGATGAACCATTGTTGTTGCTGTCGAGAATGCCAGGAATAAGCAAGCTAATGACAACAGCATAGACAAGCCTTCCCAGCCAGCCATAATGCGTAATAAACCAGTCATAGTGACGGACGAGGGGGAAAGAGAAGACCGAGCCACCAAAGAGCAAGGTCAGGATGAGCACGGGTAGTGAGAATACCCATGACGGGTTGGCGACAAGTGTTGCATCGAGCGTGATAAGTATGCCAATGCATGTGGAGGCAATGAGCATGGCCCATGCCTCTGTGCGCGAAGAGCGCCATGCCCAGGCCACGAGGAGCACATAGAGTAACAGTGATCCTCCAGCCAGGCAGATATTCTCAAGCAAAGAGAGGAGAGGTGTCATGTTTTCAGTATAATCCTTGCCTGCTATTACAACCAGGCGATATTCTCCAGTGGTATCCAACCGGCCTCGCCCAGGCGTTTGACGCACCAGAGCCAGCCATTTAGCTCTTGTTTTGCGAGCAATTCTTCACCTTCATTGGCGGTCAATTCTACGGCTATATATCTCTCCAGAGCTATTCCCATGGATGTATCAATATGCTTGTGAAGGAAATTCTGGGGAACCCAGCCGCTCTTCTCGCGCTGGTCTGTACACCAGACCCAGATCCACTCTGGATTATTATTCCACCTATCAACCTTCTCGCTAATGTAGACGTTTTCGCCAGCCTCAAATGAAATTGGTTCGGCATTGGTGGATTGATAGGCCTTTATGACGCGACATGGCCGTGGTGGATTAAAAGACTGCATGACTTCCTTTTTATTCTGAGAAGTGACACAACGCAAATAAGCGCCGCTCAGATTTTTCTAGCATTTTGCGTAAAAAAAGTTCCTCAAGCATATCAGAATATCTCTTCCCGCGTAAAGGCTTTTGATCATACTTTTTACTTTGCCATGAGTCCCGGTGAATTGTCTGATAGGGATAAGTCTGGTAGAGTAGCCTTTGTAATGTGCACAAGCGGTCAGATAAAGGCTACCTCTTGCGTAGAGACGTTAGGATAGAGTAAACCAGCCTGTAGCGCGTGGAAGGAATGTAGAATTATGCTTGGACCCTCCAAACCGAAATATCCTTCTAGGAGAAAGAAAAACTTTCAGCAAGTGCGTGAAGATGAGTTTCTTCAGAAGAAGAGTAGGAGTAGCCTGTGGTTAAGCTTAGGCGCAATGGCCGCTGTTTCCGCGTGGGGCCTTCATAAGGCATATCGTTCCTGGCAATACAAAGAGGCCAGGCGTGTGTCAGAAGGTGGCCTCGTGGTCAATACTGCGCTTGGTCCCGTGGAGTATCAGATTACAGGCTCCGGTCCCGTTGTCATCTACGCTCACGGTACGCCGGGTGGCTATGATCAAGGTTTATATTTCGCGCGTTTTCTGGGCGAGAACTCCTGCACACTTATCTCCCCTTCACGTCCGGGCTATCTACGTACCCCCCTGGCTTCCGGAGCTACTCCCGAAGCTCAGGCTGATCTCTATGCTGCCCTCTTAGATGCATTAGGTATTGAACAGGCCAGTGTGATAGGTTTCTCAGGTGGCGGCCCTTCGGCACTTCAATTTGCACTGCGCCATCCTGAGCGTTGTCAGGGACTGATTATGATTGGCGCCATTGTGCGTCGCTATGCTCCACAAGAGAAGTTAGCGCAAGCCTCGCTTTGGGCAAAGGCCCAGGCGCGCCTCATTGAATACCTCCTGGTGTCCGAGCCATTCTTATTTCTAGTTGCGCCTATCGCACGCTTGCTACCCTTTGGCGATGCCGTTGAGGGAATGCTTTGTTCTGGCACGATCTTTGCACAGCGTAAAACTGGCTATGATGCTGACTATGTCGCCTTTGCAGCGATCAAAGATGGCTCTCTAGAGAGTATCACAGCTCCAGCACTCATTATTCATGGATCCGATGATCCTGACGTTCCCATTGAGGATGCCGAACTTCTGGCACGTAAAATCAAGCAAGCAGCGCTTTTTGCTATCGAAGGTGGAGATCATGCCTCGTTTTATACGCAGTCTCGCATTGTCATGCCCATGATTACCCAATTTTTACGCCACGTAAGCCAGCAGAAGGCTACTCCCACTGCCTTGTCTCCCTCGACCATCAGCCAGACTGTATAGCTACTCTCGTCACTGCATGGCTCGCCGTAAGGGTATGTGATAGTGGATTGGCTCTGCCAGCTCACTACCATATACCCTTACTTATGCTAAGATCACGGATGTGAGGAGAGTTGATATCTTCCTGTTTGTGATTGGTATTCTCCCTTTCTGGAATCGTCTGCGGGGCTTTGAACCCTTTCAGGCCGCCTTACGTGGTGTTAGTGCCGCAGTAGTAGGTATCCTTCTGGCAGCCCTCTATCAGCCTATCTGGACAAGCGCTATTCACGCTCCTACAGATTCTGTGCGATTTTTGCTGGCGTCCTGTCATTATAGAAAATAGGCACGCATGGTCGTGCTTATAGAGATCTCAGAGGATGCTCACTTATTTTCTGGTTCTTTTTAAAAGAGCATCAAACACTTCCATTTAGAGAGAAATATGTATATACTCATCTTTAGAGGGAGAATTCAGTATTGCATTAAAAGGGAGGAATTCTATGCAAACCCTCATGAAAAAAATTTTTGCTCTTAGTGCGCTTGCCCTGGTAGGGACGTGGCTTCTAGCTGCTGCTCCGCTGACCGCGCATGCTCAGACACATCACAATGCAGTAGCGCAAAGTACACAGGTTGGCTTGACAACTGGCTGGGCGAACGTACGTACTGGCACGTCAACTGGCACAAGCGTGGTTACCACGTATGCTCCCAATACCAGGGTCACCATTTACCAGGCGGTCAATGGCCAGATTGTCTGGGGGGGTATTCGTACCTGGTATCGCATCTCAAGCACGAGTAGCGCTCCCCGCTACATTTATGGCGGTTTGATCTCGATTGGTAGTAGCGCTCCCTCTGGGCAGGGAAAATCTATCGTGGTCAATCTCTCTCAGGAGCGCCTGTATGCTTATGAGAATGGTAGACAGGTCTACACGACGCTGGTGACGACGGGCCGACCCGAACTGCCAACGCCTACTGGCACCTTCCACATCTTTGTAAAGCTGCATCCAACCACGTTCTACTCGCCTTACCCTGTAGGATCGCCGTATTACTATGCGCCAACCTACATCAACTACGCCCTGGAGTTCCAGTATGGCGGCTACTTCCTGCACGATTCCTGGTGGCGCTATAACTATGGCCCCGGTACTCAGTATCCCCACCACGACTCCAGTGGTAATCCCAGTGCCAATTATGGTACACATGGTTGCGTCAATATGCCTGTCCCCGCGGCGGCATGGCTCTACAACTGGGCACCAATCGGCACTACGGTAAAGATTACTTACTAATGTATGTATGATTCGGTCTAATGGCTTGGCACTCCTAAGAAGCAGAGGAAAAACGCTGAAGCGGTTTAAGCCACTTCAGCGTTTTTCCTCTGCTTCTTACTATAAATCTCAATTCGTATAGTCACGGCTGCCACTTTTCCTTGAGCTTTCGTGCTAAAGTGCAATTGATTTTCCACGTTGTGCTAAAAGATTCGGTGACTCGTGCTGAGCGCCGCAGGCGCGAAGAGTCTTTTGAGAAGAGAAAACTCCTAGAAAGAAGTCGTACTTGCTTGACGCATTGCATTAATTGTCTATACAATAGACGCATCTATTGCTCTTAGATAACTTATTTTGATCTGTCTCATCTTGTGTCAAGGTGTTGGAGAAGGCTTGCAATGACAAAGTATATCGATCTATCTGGTCAGCAACTTGGTGATTACCGCCTGTCTCGCTGGCTTGGCGGAGGGCAGACCAGCGATGTCTATCTTGGGCAGCACGTTGAGAACCAGCCCGAGGTCGCGCTGAAAGTATTTAATGTCAATCTCGCGAAAGAGGAAGATCAGAAGGCTTTTCTCGACGAGGTACAGGCGCTAAAACTGGAACATCCCCATCTCATGCCGCTATTAGATCGTGGTATTGGTAGAGATCCTGTGTCGTTGCCGTTCCTGGTAATGGAGTATGCGCCACATGGTACCTTGCGTAATCGGCACACCAGAGGTTTGCAGCTATCGCTTGAAGAGGTTTTGCGTTATATCACACCTCTTGCCTCGGCTTTACAGTATGCACATGACCAGTGTGTGGTACATGGCAATATCAAACCAGGAAACATACTGTTTGATGCCGATGACAAGGTCTTGCTCAGTGATTTTAAACTTGCTACTTTGATCGATAATGCTACATATCTTAATGTGCTGGATGCCAAACAGGATACTATCTCCTACTCTGTGTATACAGCCCCCGAACAGCGTACTGGTGTGGCTGGTCCCGCCAGCGATCAATTCGTGCTCGGTGTCATGGTCTATGAATGGCTTTGTGGCAAGTCGCCATTCCAGGGCGTGTTAGATGAGGGCGTGCCTCCGTCTCTGCGTGCGCTGGCCCCTCGCCTCTCCGTGGAGGTAGAGCAGGTCGTGCAGCGAGCACTTGCCAGTGACCCGCAAAAGCGTTTCGCGAGCGTGCAGGAGTTTGCCGCTGCGCTACAATTAGCCAGCCAGGATGAGCACACGCTTGAGCCTGTTGTATCTACTGGGGCGACGATCATAATAACTGAAGACATCGACCCCTATGAATCTATGTCAGTAACCACTAACCAGGAGAACGGTGTTTCTGCCGATGAGAGCATTTCTCTCCAGGAGCCGACACAAACGGAAGATGTCTCCCAGGAGAGCAGAACACTTATACCTACCGAGCTTGCTTCCAATACCCTGAAGCTCGCAACATACCCAGAAGCATCCATTGCGGGGCACACTGGTAAGGGTAGTAAGAAGCACTACTTCGCGCTTGCCAGTATCGGGCTGGTGATGCTGATATTGCTGGGCAGCGTTCTAGTGGCGGGTTCTGTTGTTGGCATACAGGCTTTCGCTGTGCCCATAGGTTTATTACAGAATCAACTTGCAACAGGAGGAGCATCTCTTGTCAGCGACCGTCAGGGTGCTCCTGATAGCACAGCCACGCCCAGCAATTCCCTTACGCCAGCTTCGAAGAATAACTCTAACACCAACAATCATTCGCAGGCTACATCTACCTCGACCTCTACGACGCAGCCTTCGCCCACGCCAACCTCTACAACAAAAAATACTTCCCCACCGGCCCCCAAACCTACACCTACGCCCAAACCTATAATCGCGGCAGTTGATGGCAAGAATCCGACCACGTACACCGTTAATGGGCAAACGTGTGATCAGACACTCTCAAACTCACATTCAAGGCATGTCACGTTAGGAGGCGTGGGCGCTACAATCTATTTCCGCTTTAGCGTCACATGTCATGCTGCCTGGGCCAAGATCGTCTTCGATAAGGCTCTCCCCTCAGGTAAATATGGGAATGCCAAAATTGTGCGCATAAATGATGGCAAGGCCTTTACCTGCGATACTGGTGGCAACAAGTATGTCGCGCCGGGACAGACCTCCTGCTATACCGGTATGGTTCAGGATAATGCCAGCGAGACCGCCTCAGCCTATGGCAGTTATCTGTCTAGCTGGTCCTCCCAGTTAGGTCCGTACTAGATGAAAGGCACACGAGAGGACGGAGCGTCAGGCATGAAACTTCATGCCTCTCATGAACAAGCGCACTTCATTTTCCAGGTGGAAATAATTTGCTGGAGTTGACCGTGTAAGGCTGGGGGAGCCGCGCAAAAACTAAACATTTCTGTCGCTTTCGTCAAAGGATGTCTGTAATCGATGGGCTGGCCAAAAAAATCGGTATAGAGAACTCCTGCTTCCTCAAGCAGGATCTGCTGTGCCACATTGTCCCAAATTTTACAATTCTGATAAAGAAATCCTCCATACACTCCTTTCACTACCATTGCGGCATCAAAAACGCTACTGCTTGTTTGTACGCCTCTGCATGCTAAGATGATTTCTGCTAATAGTTCGCATTCTTTTCTCGTTCTGTTTGGATCTTCTTGATGCCGCTCTACTCCATAGGCAACCAGGGCTGAAAGCAATTCCTTCTGATCTTGCACCCGCACACGTTGCTGATTACAGTACGCCCCCTTTCCTCTCTCAGCAGTATAGATTTCGTGGAAAGCAGGAAGCGCGAAACCACCAGCGATGGGTTCGTGGTCTTTGAGGAGTCCTAGCATACAGCCATAGAGCGGGCTTGCCTGCGCAAAATTACTCGTTCCATCAATAGGATCAATGACCCAGGTGTAGGGTGAGTGCTTGTCAACGATACCCGTCTCTTCATCAAGAATATTGTGGGTTGGATAGGTTCGTTTGATCTCTTCGCTTATCATCCTTCCTATCTCTATATCAGCCTCAGTGACCACCTGGCTTGTGTCGCCGTCCTTTATTGCTGGTGTGACGCTTCCAAAATGGTCACGCGCTATTTGGGAAGCGTCTGCGAGCGTCTTCATGAGAAACAGTTGGTAATCCATCTATGTCTTTCCTTTCTATTCCCTCTGCGCCTCTGGTAAGCGTTGTCTCGCTCAACTGACCAACTGGTCAGTCTGCAAAGAAGAACGCAATTTACGCTCTACACGGGGTATACCAGATGGAGAGTGATTTCCCATTTACAATGGATTAAAACATGGTATAGGTTTCCCATGCCTGAGCCAACTTTCTCATTCCCTCCCGGAGCGTCTCTTCATCGAAAAGAAAGGGCAAACGGATATATGCCTGGTGGGAATTATCGACTGAGAACAGTGTTCCTGGGCTGATCACGACTCCATGGCGAAGCGCGGCTTGAGCAAACTCAAGCGCGTTGCCGTCTGGCAATCGAAGCCAGAGAAAATATCCTCCCTCAGGTGGTCGCCAGGTCCATGTGGGGAATGATGTGGAAACGAGCTCCGTGATGAGTTTGAGCTTCTGTTGCAATTCATTTTGACGAGCTCGCCGAAGAGAATCAAGGTGCTGGAGAACCTGTAACGCCAGTGCTTGAGAGATCAAACCAGTGCCTAAATCACTGGTCTCTTTGAGATGGGTGAGCCGTTCGATGATTGGCTCAGGCCCACGTACCCATCCAATTCGTAATCCCGCCCAAAAGAGCTTGTTGAGGGACCCGACGGAGAGGATCGTTGCCTTCTGTTCATAGGCGGCAATGGGAGGAGGGCTTTCTTGTTCCAGCAAGACATCAGCAAAGGTCAGATCCTCCAGCACGGGTAATTTCGCCTCCTTTGACAGTTGAGCGATGTCCTGCCGAACGCTGAAAGGCATCAACATGCCAGTTGGATTCTGAAAGGTAGGAGAGACGACCAGTAAGCGTGGGGAGGTTTCTCTCACCTGCTTGCGGAGCGTAAATCGATCGATACCGGTCACGTCCATCGCAAGCGGGATGAGTTGCGCTCTCAGCGCTCGTAGCACATCAATCGTCCCAAAGTAGGTGGGATTTTCGAGCAAGACGCGCTCTCCTCGTTGCAGATAGAGCGTGGCAATCAGCGAGATCGCTTGTTGGGCTCCAGTTGTCACCAGAATCTGTTCTGCCGATGTTGGTAGATTCCAGTGGTGATAGTAAGAGGCAAGAGCCTGGCGCAAAGGCCGCCAACCTTGAGGGGTGTACCCTCGTTGGGTCATCATTTGCTCGATGTCGGGGCCAGAAAGGTGAAACAGGGAAGCTGGCATTTCTGGGAGAGGGCCAGGAGTTCCCACAGAAAAATCGATGAGTTGCTCTTCTTGTGTTTGGGAAAGATGCCAGGGAGCCTTGAACGAAGCAGGAGGAACAGGTGAGGCATAGGTTCGACCGAATGGCAGTGAACAGACAAAGGCGCCGCTTCCCTGCCTGAGCTCAATCCAGTGCTCTTGCTCCAGAAGTCGATAGGCCGCAACCACCGTGCTTCGGCTGACCGCCAGCGCTTCAGCCAGTACACGTTCGGCAGGCAGTCGTGCTCCTGGTGCAATATCCCCGCGCAGAATGAGCGTGTGGAGAGCGGAGGTCAGACGACGATACAATGGTCTCTGTCTCGTCGTCCAGGGACCAAGAAGATGTACAAACTGCTGACTATCCACTTTTCATACCAATCATATTTGAATTGGATCTATTTTTTCGATCTATTCTCTTTTATATTGGATAGCAAGAGAGCTTGTCAAGAGCGCAGCGGTTCTCTTCAGGATAAGTTTACCCGCATTCTTCTTTCTGGAGGACACATGACCATCACTATTCTTGGCCTGGGAGGGAGTCCACGTACCGGTTCTACCGCTACCCTGGCTCTGCAAATCGCGCTGGACGGCGCAAGACAGGCAGGAGCACGAACCCACCTGATCGACCTGGCAACTTTGCGGCTACCTTTATTCGATGGGACCTATACTCTCGATGGGTATACTCCTGCGGAACGCAAGGTGATTACGACACTGTTCGATGCAGTCTATGAGGCACAGGGGTTCATCCTGGCCTCCCCGGTCTATCACAACGCCATCAGTGGCTCGCTCAAGAATGCCCTGGACTTTCTGGAGTTGTTGTACACGACACACGCATCGGGGATGAAAGGGAAGGTAGCCGGGATCATAGCAGCACAGGGTGGCACCTCCGGCTCGGGCATGAATACCCTCACTACTATGTTGCTGGCGGCCCGTGCTATGGGTGCCTGGGTCGCGCCTACGATGGTTGCTATTCCCGGCAGCCGTAAGGCCTTCGATGGAGCCGGGCTGGCTCAGAATCCCACCGTCGATCAGAGGTTACTCCGGCTGGGAGCCGAGGTGGCACGGGCAAGCGCGATGTTTGCCGCGCATTGGATCGTTGAGGAACACTCCCAACGGACTTTTCACCAGGCTCTCATGAAGGAATAGAAAGGAACAATGATATGCGTTTCCATCAAGATCGTGAGCAGCTAGAGCGTATTCTTGACGCTGCTCACAACGCCGCACTCCAGTTTCTGCACAGTCTCGCGGAACGTCCTGCTGGCCATACTCCCGAGCCTCTTCTACCCGATACATTACCAGAGGAAGGACTGGGGGCACAAGAAGCCCTCGCCTGCTTTCGCCGTAAATACGAGGCCCAACTTTCTGGATCAGCCGGACCACGTTATCTAGGATTTGTGACCGGCGGAAGCACCCCGGCAGCCTTAGCAGGAGATTGGCTTGTCTCGTCCTATGATCAAAATGTGAGTAATGATGGAGATTCCATTGCCACCACTGTGGAGCGCGAAACGCTTGCGTTGTTGCGTACCCTTTTTGCTCTGTCCGATGACTTTGATGGTGTCTTTGTATCCGGTGCGACCCAGGCCAATTTGGTGGCTCTGGCGACCGCGCGTCAATGGGCTTTCCAGCGACTCGGGCACGATCCTTCAGAGGAGGGCTTATGGAATATGCCTCGTATCCCGGTCTTTGGCTGTGTTCCGCATGCCAGCATCCTCAAAGCCCTCTCGATCCTGGGGATGGGCCGGAAAGCCGTCGAATATGTGCCTTGTTTGCCGGGGAGACAGGCCATCGATCCTGCCGCCCTGGCTCAGCGTCTCGCTGCTGCTGGCGGTAAACCTGCCATTGTGATCGCCAGTGCTGGAGAAGTGAATACAGGTGACTTCGATGACCTGGAAACGTTGGCCTCGCTGTGTCAGACCTATGGCGCGTGGTTGCATGTGGATGGCGCCTTTGGACTCTTTGCCGCCTGTGATCCCTCCCGATCCCATCTACTGCGTGGTTTGAATGCGGCTGATTCGATCACTACCGATGGGCACAAGTGGCTGAATGTCCCCTACGACTCAGGCCTCATCTTTACCCGCCATGTCGCGTTACAAGAACAAGTCTTCAAGGCCGTTGCCGCTTATTTGGGAGCAGGTCCAGACTTATTGCACCGCACGCCTGAGAACTCTCGCCGCTTCCGCGCGCTCCCTGCATGGATGACATTGATGGCCTATGGTCGTTCCGGCTATCAAGCGCTGGTCGCACAATCTTGTCTTTTCGCCCAGACACTGGGACAAAGCATCGAGCAATCCACACACTTTGAGCTCTTAGCCCCGGTATCCCTCAATATTGTGTGCTTTGCTTTACGTAAAACAGATGCAGATCAGCGTGATCGATTCTTAGAAGCACTGAAACGCGATGGTGAGGCGATGCTCACGCCCACCCTTTTTGCTGGCAAACCAGCGATACGTGCAGCATTTGTCAACTGGTCGACAACCGAACGGGACGTACAACGAATGATTGAAGCATTAGAGCGTGGTGCCTTACAGATTACGTTCCACACCACAAACAGCAGAGAGGATTAGTATGGATATCCAACATCTTGCCTATCATCATGTCGATGTGTTCAGTGCTCGACCGTTTACTGGCAATAGCTTGACCGTCCTTCCAGAAGGCGACAGCCTGAGTAGCGAGCAGATGCTGTGCATTACCCAGGAGATGCACCATTTCGAGTCGATTTTCCTCTTTCCGACGAAGGAAGGAAACATCATTAGAGCGCGGGTTTTTGATCTGCATGAAGAGCTTGATTTTGCTGGCCATCCTCTGTTAGGAGCGGCAAGTGTCTTGCACGCGCTGTGTGGCGCATCAGGAACGCGCACATGGAGCTTCGTGCTGAAGCAAAAAACGGTGCAGGTGACAACTGAGCAAAACGGGAAGCACTATCGGGCGCTGCTAGACCAGGGCCAGCCCAAATTTCTCAATGAAGTGGCGCAGAAAGACACTGGTGAATTGCTCTCGGCCCTGAATCTTGTGCCGGATGATCTCTATGCCCATCTTCCATTAGAGGTTGTTAGTACCGGACTGCGCTACCTGATTGTACCCATTAAACAAGGGCTGGAACGCGCCCGCATCGTTTATCCCACGTTTGAGAGCCTCCTGGCTCAGGTGGGCGCGCAATTTGCCTACGTCCTCGATATTCCAACGCGAGAAGGTAGACATTGGAATAACGATGGCTTGCTGGAAGATGTTGCGACAGGGAGCGCCGCTGGGACAGTTGGTGCATACCTGGCGAAACACGCTTACATCCAGCCTGGACAGGAGTATCTTCTGCAACAGGGGCGCTTTACAGGGAGGCCCAGTCAGATGCGTATTCGTGTCGAGGGGCAACCGCATGATGTGCGGTCGGTGTTGGTAGGCGGTGATGTCTCACTAGTCGGACAGGGAATATTGCACGCCCTCCCAGACGAACGGTCCTTTGTGAGCCTACAGCCTTAGAAGCTCTCGTTCTTTCAACACAACGCGCCCATCGAGCAGCCGCGCGCCTTTGCCACTTCAAGCGTCGTCTCGCCTCTCTTCCTCATTTACCACTGTAGAACTAAGCAGGGCGGACAGGGGCGAGTATCTCGATGTGCTCCTGGCAATGGTCCAGAACATCTTTCGTGCGGTCGTACATATAATTGCCTGGCTGGTAGAACGTATCGTCGAACTTCCTGAGCTGTTCGAGATTACGCTGGTATGCCTGCCGCAACATGTTACAGACGGTTTCCAGTGATTGGTTTCCAATCATCGTGACAATCATGGCGTTGATCGCGTCGTTCATAACGGTTTGCCGAGTTCCTTCCTCGTCATCCAGAGGGACCATGCCAGCAACAATATGCGGTAGCCACTCCGTTGACATGATCTCCCAACCTGCCAGGTGCGCGACGGTCTCGCGTGGCCCCCACGTGCCTTCTTTGGGTACGATACCACGCCGTGCCGCATCAGTAGCGGTCTCTATGACTTGCTCGTAGGCATTTGCGAACTTTTGTAGAAGCTGCTCCTTTGTCAGGATTTCCTCTGACATGTTTTCCTTTTACAGTAAACTACTAACAGGCCTTCTCGACACAAGGCCACAGCAAGCAGTACACTTGCTGGTATGAACGCTCGAATCTGGAAGGCGAAAGACTCCTCTCACCATGTGGGCTTGACCAATTAAGAAAGATCGCTCTTCGCCTTCCTGGGTTCCTGGGAAACGAATCATTGGAGAGTCGCGCCGTGAGCGCCGCAGTAAAAGGACCCTCTCGCCTCACCAGGAACCGTTGTTTCAGCAGGAGGACCTGCTCATGTGGTTTGCAGGAATCGATTGGGCAGATACCCATCACGACATTCTCGTCCTCGATGAACGAGGGCAAAAGCTCGCCTCGTTTCGAATCATGCACACGCCAAAAGGACTCGACGAATTGACCAGCCGACTGACAGCCATTTGTGGTCCAGAGCACAAGGCGGAGCTGGCGTGCCTGATCGAGACCAATCATGGATTGCTGATTACACACTTGTTGGAAGCTGGTTTTGCCGTCTATCCGGTCAACCCCAAAACGGTGGATCGCAAACGCTCGGCATCGGGAGCCAAAACGGACCAGATTGATGCCTATCTGCTGGCGAAACACGGCAGATCGGAGGTGGCTGATCTGAGACGACTGGAACCCGATAGCCCCTTGATTGCCGAACTCAAAGTCTTGACACGCGATCAAGATGGCTTGATCCAGATGCAAACCCGTCTGGTCAATCAACTCACCGCCTGTCTCAAAGCGTACTACCCGGTTGCGCTCACCCTTTTTACCAAGGTGCAACAACCTTCGACCTTGCAGTTCTTGCTCACCTATCCGACCCCGCAGGAGGCGATGAATGCTTCGTGTGAAGAGATTGCTGAGCTGTTGAAAAGCACTGGGCATCCAACGCCAAAGAAGACCGCGGCCTCGATTGTGCACCAGATGCATCAGCCCCAGTTGACTGCCGATGAAGTGATGGGCAGGACCCGCATCGCGCTTGTTGATCGCTCTGATCCGCCAATTGCAGCCCGTGATGAAAGAGATTGCCGCCTATGATCAGGAGATCGAGCGCCTTTTTTTGATGCATGCTGACAGTCATCTCTTTCGCACGCTGCCTCGTGCAGGCAAGCGGATTGCCCCACGACTGTTGGCAGAAATCGGGGATGATCGCTCGCGCTATGCGGATGCTGCCAGTTTGCAAGCCTTGGCTGGTACCTCGCCGGTGCCCTATGAAAGTGGCAACTATGCCAAAGCGCATCGGCGCTATGCCTGCATCAAGCCGTTGCGCAACGTGCTGCAGCAGTTTGCCTGGCAAAGCACTCAGACCGAAGCTTGGGCCAGCGAGTACTATGAGCGCAAACGTCGGGAAGGCAAAAGCCACAGCGTCGCTGTCCGCGCGCTGGCCAATGTCTGGGGACGCATTCTCTTTGCGCTGTGGCTCAAAAGAGAAGCCTACCAGCCTACGATCTTTGAACACGCCAGACGCCTGCATGCGCCTCGTGCGGCGTGAGTGCTGAATCGACCACAGAAAAGCGAAGCGCTCTTCCTCCCAGGCAAAACAGGCGCCTGTTTTTTGCCTTTCAACTCGGCATGCCTTTTTTTGACCACGCAAGCTCAGGCGTGTCAAGGAAAGCGCAGCGGCTTGACACGCCTGAGCGGCGTGGTACACTCCTTCATGCCGTGTTGAAAGCATCCTTCTTCCCCCTGTCTTCTTCATGTTTGCCTGGTTTTAAATTGGTCATTTTAGGGTTTGACATAGAGAGTCTCCTTCTTTAGAACTGAATATCTGCTCCGGTTGTAAGTGGATAGGGTGGAACGAGCGAGTTAGGCCAGTAGTTTATTGCGGTGGGCTAACACTTCTTTACTAAACCAAGTATACCTTCTTAACGGTTGTGCCCAAAACTGGGGGCTGTTGGCTACACAAATGCTCGATGAGATGGATGGCGCTGCCAATCGGCATTGAGAAAGTCGGTTCGTAACGTCACCAGTGCTGTGGCATTGTCTCGTTTCCAGCGCATCCCTCGTCGTTTCATACGCCGATTGATGACCAGAGACACCGCTCGCTCAATAATCCCACTGCCCACCGGATAGCCTGCCTGTCTCCATGCTTCATACGAGCCGATCCACTCCCGTTGCTCCTGCAGATAGGTCACAGCGGCTTTCAAGGCCTTGCCTTCCCCTTTCTCTTGCCAACTCTGTAACCGCTTGACAGCTTGATCGACCTCGCCATGCCACAACCAGCTTTTGATCTCAGTGATCTGCTCGGTGAGCCAGGTCTCAGGATATTGCTGGTCGCGTTGGGTCTCTCGAATGGCTTTGCGCACCACGCGCCAGAGATGAAACCAATCCAGGATATGTGTCGCCTTGGCAAAGTGCTGCTTGGCTTCTTGCTTGATCCACTGCGCCCCATCAGCTACCACCACGCTCTTGGCTTGATCCAGTCCCACCTCACGGGCCGCTGCCTCAGCCAATATCCCCAAGGCTTTGGAAGGGGCAAAGGTGGCCACGTAGCAGCGTTTCATCCAGCGAGCTCGCTGGTGAACTGGACCCAGTCGCTTTCCTTTCGCACTGCGCTTCGCCAGCTCATACCAGGTCAATTGCGAGGGATCAGGTTGCGCTTTGGGCTCTTGCACCTGCTTGTTGCAGGCAACCACAGCCACCTTGCCTTCCATGCCTCCCGCTTGCTCGCAACTGTGCGTCCAGCCCCCATCCATGCCCACCACGCCAGCTTCGCCCTTCCCTTCGTTGGGAGCTGCGTTCAGCACCTGCTCAGCATGCTGCTGCTGGACACAAGCTTGTTGCTCTCCTTGCTGCATCGTGAGCTGACGAAGTTCCTCGGCACTGATCTGAGCCCCACTCAAGCGTTCCAAGAGCTGAGTAGCATGCCGGTAAGGCCAGGAGCTTCCTGCAAGCACGGCTGCCTCTCGCAGGCCAGGGCTCACCTGCTGCCCACGCAGATCACGCAAGAGATGACGGGCTGGACACCAGCGATGCAAACAGTGCTGACAGCGGTAGCGTCGCAAGGCCAAGCGCACTCGGCCAAAGACCAGCAGCACCCTTCGACCAACGGTGCCTTCCACGCGCACATCGTCATTTTTACATCGAGGACAGCGCCGCTGGCGCTGTTCCCACTGCCTGATAGCCTGTTGCAAGGCCCTACACATGCTTTGACGGCCCTGTGTCACAATGGCCTCTTCCAAATCAGCCAAACCTGTAGTTGCAGAAACTTCGAGCGTGAGCGATACTTGCACTTGCATGAGGGCATTCTCCTTTGGATCTTCAGATGTTGCGTTTCTGTTTCCAATACGGAGAAGTCCTCTTGTTTTCTTCAACCCCCTCTTTTGGGCACAACCCTTCTTAACCGGATAGTATCCGACCTCATTGGCCTGATTCTGGCGACGATGGGTATTCCAGTTCAAAGAGCCTGGTTGGCTTCCAAATGGGCATGATTTTAGCATTTTGTGTACTTTTTCCGTCATACATATTGAGCGATCGTTAATGTATTAAGAACCATATGGGAACTAAGAGGATAAGTATGCATTCTTCAAACGATGATCTGGACACCTATGTCAAGGATGTGGCGTTGCTGCCTTTAACACTTCGCAGGCTCCCACTTCAGAGCTTCAAGACAATCATGAAACCTGGAGTGCAGACCATACGTGAGGCGATGGATCAGGCGAACTGGTCGACGATCTGGGTACAACTGACCGTGCTTGTGCTGATCGCAAGCGTGGTGGAATATCTCTTCTACCTGGTAAGTGCCCTTCTCCGGCACTTGAGCGTGTTTGAATCGTTCTGGTCTTTTCAAGAACAGCCTTCGATTGCCTTGAATGTGCTGATGATGCCCCTCTTCGCGTTTGTAAGCGTCGTGGTGCTCCACTGGATGGCACGTCTGCTTAGGGGACAGGGGGCTTTCCTCGTGATGCTCTACACGAACCTGCTCTTTCAGGTGCCGCTTCTGCTTCTCATCATTATTAGCTCCATCCTGTTAGAAGGAGGAACATGGCTCACCATTGCTCGTAATACGGTGTTGTTCTCCATTCAACTTTACATTGCCGTGCTCCAAGTCTTCACCTTACGTGCTGTGCATGGGCTGAGCTTGAGGTGGGCTGTGACTGGTGTGCTCCTGCTGGTAGTTCTTTTCCTCCCGCTGGCGCTCTTGTTCGGCGTTATCATTCTCTAGCGATTCGAGTCAAGGGCATTGGAAAACGGGAAAGGAAGTGGAAAGTGTATTTGCTCATGGGTTGTGCAAGGAGATAGCACTAAAATAGTTTCAGGTGCCTGTACCTTGCAAGGGGAGCTTATCTTCTGGGATGAGTAAAAACGGCGAAAAGAATGGTTTTGAGGGAAAAAACTCCTAGCAACTTGTGCAATGAAGGTTGCGTTATTTAAAGTAGGGTATGCAAGCTCATCCAATGGCTTGCAGCGATTACTGTGACATCCAAGATCGTTGCATGGAAATGCAAGAAAAGAGCGGATCATATGGAGATTCGATCCCCTTCACTATTATATCGTGCCAAACGCCCGGGCTTATTGCTCAAATTGGGGGTGCTGGCGAGCCTTTTCCTCTTATTGACTGGATTGTTCGTCTTTTATTTTACTCAACCCTCTGTAGCGCAAAAAAACTCATTGCAAACATTGGTACATGCGAGTATTTCTCCTGTTCCAGCGGTGCAACCATTTTCGTCTGTGGCTTTTGCCACGGCGAGTCCTCTGCTGGCGGGTTCGGGACAGGTCGTCGAAATTCCTGATACGCATATCCCTCTGATTGCGCATGGGAACGAGAACCTGCGCGAAGTGGCTCTGACCTTTGATGATGGCCCCTTCCCCAACTTCACGGCGAAGGTGCTAGATGTCCTCGAAAAGTATCATATCAAAGCCACCTTCTTCAGTGTTGGACGCCAGGTCGCAACCTTTCCTGACCTCACCTTGCGCGCCTATAAAGCGGGTTATGAGATCGAGAATCATACCTGGAATCACCCCGTCCTGACTGGTCTGAGCATGGAGAGCCAGTACTGGCAGTTGCAGAATACCAATGACGCCATTCAACGGGTGACACATCAGCGCCCCTTTGTGATGCGTCCCCCCTATGGCGAATACAACCAGACCTCTATTCAGGTAGCTACCAGCCTGAAACTAGTTACCGTAACCTGGAATGTCGACTCGCTTGATTGGTCGCGACCGGGCGTGAAGACGATTCTGCATAATGTGCTCGACCATGTGCAGAATGGATCCATTATTCTTATGCATGATGGTGGTGGTGACCGTTCCCAAACGCTTGAGGCTTTACCGACAATTATTCAAACCCTCCATGATCGCGGCTACCATTTTGTTACCATCCGCCAGATGCTCGCGCGCCTCCCACACGAGCAAAAAAAGAAATGACTTCTCGTCACTACGTGGCTCGCTGAGTAAGGGAGTGTGGTAGTGGGATGGCTCAGCCATCCCACTACCACACTCCCTTACTCTTTTTGTTACTGCCAGGTGTGACGAGGCGTGTGAAAGGAGATGCATATATGTTGCTGTTGACATTTAAAAGGGAGAGATGGAGATGCAGAACAGGCAGAGTCCGTTGCGCTTTTCGCTCTGGGTAGATGGGCGAACGACGCGGGGGCAACCAGTGACGACGACAACCTATCGAGAGCTGATAGAAGAAATTACCTTGGCCGAGCGCCTGGGTTTCGCTGGTGTGTGGGATACTGAACATCATGGCTTCGATGATGGCTACCTGCCCGCGCCCTTCACCTTCCTGGCATACCTCGCGGCCCGCGTGCAGAAGATAAGCCTGGGCACTAATATCGTGTTGCTACCTCTCTGGCCCATCCGCCTGCTAGCCGAGGAAGCGGCGGTGCTGGATGTCTTATCTGAGGGGCGTTTTACGTTGGGCCTCGGCCTGGGTTATGTTCAGCATGAGTTCACGACCTTTGGCGTTGATCGGCGGAAGCGCCGCAGCCGTATGGAGGATGGCGTGCATTACCTGCGAGCCGCCTTCAAGGGGGAGCCAGTGCCTGATGGCTATCAGGGCCAGCCGTTGCCCGTGACGCCTCGGCCAGCCCAGGGCGAGCATTTTCCTATATACATGGGAGGAGCATCTGAGCCAGCCCTGGAGCGTGTTGCTCGCTTAGCGGATGGCTTCCTTGCGGCAGTCAACTATAATCCTCTTGACGAGTTGAAGAGCCAGTGTGAGCTATTGCAAAAGCACCTGGAGCAGCATGGTCGCGATATACATAATTTCCCTGTTGTGGCCAGTATGCATATGTGGGTGAGCGATGATCCCAAGCGCGATTGGGAGATCCTGCTCGCGCCCGCTCTGGCCTATCAGGCGGATGTCTATGCCCGCTATGGCACCGATGCCGAGCAACCCCGTCCACCCGCCACAGACCCTAAGAAGTTGTCGCGCCAGGGTCTTCTGGTCGACACCCCAGAGAACGTGGTTAAACGCATTCGTGAGATGCAGACACATACGCCCCTCACCGAACTCTGTTTCTGGTCGCATCCGCCAGGGGTACCTCATGACGCGATCATGGCGCACCTGGAACGCGTGGCGCAACGCGTCCTGCCAGCCTTCAAATCCTCCTGACGAGGTATACGAGAGACGGGAAGCCACTTCAAGTGGTGGCTTCCTGTCCATCTTTGGGTGAGCCAGGCGAAAAAGAGCTGGGCTGACGAATTACTCGTCAGTGGTATCAACAGGCTCATCACGCGAAAAGCTGACAGTGGTTCCAAGAATCTCGTTGAGCGGCTTGTTGAGAGCAGCGAGAGCATTGCGCGTTGAAGCAATAAAGCGTTGATCCCCCTTTTCTTCTCGCAACACCAGTGCTTGTTCGAAAGAGGCTCGTGCCTCGTCGATCTTTCCCTGCTCTACGTAACAGCGTCCCCGATGATGCAAGACAAAGTCCTCGTAATCTCGCACTCCGTGGGTTCGACCTATATCTAACGCTTGCTGAAAGAGCGCCTGTGCCAGCTCGCGCTTGCCGAGATATTGCTGGGTCGTCGCAAGATTCAGCAGGTTTTCTATTTCAAATGGTTTATCTCCTCGCTTCCTTGCCAACGCTAGAGCTTGTTCTATGAAGGGCAAAGCCTCGGTTTCTTTCCCCAGGATAGTGGTATTGCCTCCTATCCCACTCAGGAGTTCGAGTTGCCAAGGCTCGTCCTGGACACGTCGAGCCTGCTCTAACTGCTCAACTTCTTGCTGGACCTGCCTGAGCAGCTTTTGCGGATCGGACGACTGGAAGCGCTGGAAAAACGGTTGTTTTGTTGCCATGTTTTCCTTCTTTTTCAAATTCTCGGTGTATCTTCATATTCGCGGAAACGAGAGCGCTGTGTAAGGGCGTACGGTAAGATGAAACGGTCAATATATATGCTATAACATGGCTTTGTGCCATAACCACCCTCCAACCACGGCTAGCAGACTGAGCAGGGCGCCAGCGAGCAGGGCATTGGTAGGGCCATAGAGTGCGGAGAGCCAGCCCATCAGCAGGTAACCCAGCGGGAGGCTGCCATCGAATATGAGCACCTGTACGCTCATGACGCGGCCACGTAGGTGGTCCGGGACCACTGTTTGTAGGGTGGTGATGGCCTGGGCAGCAAATGTGCTCTCCGCGAAGCCTACACTGGCGATAAGTACTATGGATAGAGGATAGAGGCGTGAGAGCGCAAAAGCTAGCTCCAGGATCGCGAAGATCAGCGTACCGAGCAGCATGCGGCGCATGGTTGGTTTCTGGTTGCTCCAGGCAAGCCAGAGCGTCGCGAGCAGCGCCCCAATGCTGGAGGCGGCAGAGAGAGTGCCAAAGCCCGTTGCCCCCATATGCAGGAGATCTGTGGCGAAGAGGGGGAGCACAACATTGAAGTTTGAGCCGAAGAGCAACACTAGTCCCACCACCAGGAGTAACAGCAATACTACAGGCGTCTCCCTGATATAGGCGAAACCTTCGCGCAGGCTCTGCCACATTGACTGTCGCGCGCCTGCTTCAGCAACCTGGCGCGCCTGGGCGTACAGCTTATCATTGTCGATGAATGCTAGACCTATAAGCACCGCGAGGAAGCTAAGGGCATTGATGAGAAAGAGCACGCTGACAGCGCTTCCAGCAAGAATAATCCCAGCTAACCCGGGACCCACGATGCGGGCTAGCGTGGAGAGAGATGAGTTTAAGGCCACAGCGTTGGGCAGGTCCTCGCGCCCAACCAGCTCAACGACAAAGGCGCTGCTGGCAGGCCTGTACAAACAGTTCATGCATCCCAACAGGAGCGCCAGTAGATACAGATGCCAGACCTGGATGACTCCGCTGATTGTAAGTACCCAGAGGAGCAGCGCCTGGAGCATGGCCACAGCCTGGGTCACAAAGAGAACGTGCCGCTTGGGCCAGCGATCGGCTACGAACCCACCAAAGAGCGAGAAGAGTAGGATGGGCACAGCCTGTAAGGCTCCCACCAGTCCAAGTTGCCAGGCGCTATGAGTAATCTCCAGTACCAGCCAGGCCAGGCCGATGGTCTGCATCGAGCTACCCAGCAGCGATATCACCTGTCCCGACCAGTACAGACGATAATTGCGATGCCTCAGCGAGGCAAAGGCGCGCCACAAGCCCTTTGGTCCTGCCTCTACTGGCGGCGCTGTATTTTCAGTCATCATTGGCCCTGTCTCCCTTATGTATGTTTCTATGGGTAAATAAAATGAGACGTTGAGTATACAGGGAGCCGAACCCAAAAACATCGGCCAAAAGCCCGTTGCCGCTGACTTGACAATTATGCTACAATTAAAATGAGAAAAAAGGTCTTTTGCTTGAGATACTGCTTTTGCTTTTCCATTATTTGTGAAATAGGTAGTATAAAGGGGTGTGGGGGTGATCGGCTAGCCGATCACCCCCACACCCCTTTATGCTACATGATTAGAGGGCGATGGTGAATTGGCGAAGCTCATAGCCTTTGATCATAGCGTGCCAGCTGACATTGGGGGCATGCACGATGTGTAGGGTATCGAGGGAGAACAGGCGCTGGAGTAGTACATCTGTCTCCTGGATGGCGATATAGGAGCCGGGGCAGCGGTGTCCGCCATCGCCGAAGCTCATCATAGCGGGCGAGAGACGCTCTCCATGTAGCTCGCGTACAGGACAGATTGCCAGGGGATGATCACCGACCATGGCTTCATCGGTATTGGCGTTATAGATGTGCAGGTCGATCAGGGCGTCCTGAGGAATGGTATAGCTGGTGCCTTCATGCTCAAGAGTGATCTCGGCAGTGGCGCGGCGAAAGAGATGGCCAACAACTGGCTCGACGCGTAGAATCTCCTCCAGAATGGCATGGCGCTCTTTTTCCGAGGCTTCCATATAACGCTGGCGCAGCGCGGGCTGCTCCAGAAGATGCCAGGTCGCGACCGAGATGAATTCGCGAGTGGTAGCCATCCCAGCAGCGGCATAGGTGACGCATTCGGTCAGGATCTCAACCTGGCTATAGTTCTGTGCGACCAGGTGTGAGATGACATCTTCCTGCGCCTTGCGTTTGCGTGCTTTAATGGCTGGTTGAACATCCAGGTAGTAGAAGGCCGCCATGCGCGTCTGGTTGCGCAAGAAGCTCAGCAGGACGCGTGGTGTCCAGTTAAAGGTGAGCGGTTCGCTGCCAAAGAAGGCCTCTAGGCGTTTAGCCATCCCTGGCAGGCGACTATTGGTCAGCCCAACTACCTCGGCTGCCACGCGGACCGCCAGCTTCATGCTGAGCTGGCTGAGGTCCGCGCTCCGCTTCTGTTGTAGCTCAGCAATGATCTCGTCTACCAGCTTCTCCATGACCTGGTAATATTTATCGCTGACGACCTTGGGCGCGAAGAAGCGCGCCGTCTGCCTGCGCTGCTGGTGGTGTGCTTGCCCCTCCAGATAGAGAATAGGCGTATTTGTCATATTGGGGATGCGTGTAATCAGGTCGGCATTGAAGCCTGCCTGGCGTGTATCACCGCTGCGCAGAATAGAACGCATACCCTCGAAATTACGAATATGCCATGTGCCCTCGGCGTCGCGCTCTATAGCGGGCGCACCGTAGTCAGGCTCTTTGGCGGTCTTCTGCTGGTTCAGCAAATGATGCGGAAATGGACATACTGCTGTCGTGTCAGCATTTTGTTGTGCCTGCATCTCTGTGCCTATCTCCTTCTCTTCTTTCCTTCTATACACATGAAAAAAACTACCTTGTCTCAGCCATACTTATGATATACTGTGAATCATAATATATACGATAACTCATAAAGCGGTAAAAGGTCAAGGAAATGAGAGAAGCGTCATTCTTCACGCTTGCGGCGCTCAGGTGTAAGGGGTGTGCATGACTACCCAGGATAGGCGTGTGAAGCGCACGCAGCAATTATTAGTGAAGGCTCTGATCGCGCTAACGTTGGAGCGCGAATACGATAAGATTACTATTCGCGACATTACCGAACGCGCGGAGGTTGGTTACGCGACTTTCTTTCGCCATTATCCAGATAAAGACGCGCTCTTGCGTGATGTGCTGGATGTCGTGCTAAACGAATTGATGACCAGGCTTCCCGATCTCTCCGCGCACAGCGATGCCGCTATTGTGGGCACACTTCTCTTTCATTATGTGGAGGAGCACGAGGAGGTTATACGCGTGCTTTTACGCCAGAGTTCTTCCTCGCTAGTGCAAGAGGCGATTGCGCAGAGCGTGCAGAATATATTGCGACAGAGAAAGGCTCGCCCCGAAAGCCCCGTTCCTCTTGAAATTGCTGCCTACCATATCGTCACCTCGTCCATTTCCCTGATTCAATGGTGGCTTCAGCAGGGTCGTCCCTATCCTCCTGAACGCATGGGCATTATCTACCGCGAGCTTATCGTCCAGCCAACTAGCAATGTCGCCTTCACTTTAGAAAATATAGAGGGATAAAAACTGTGGTGCAACCGTTGGTTGTACCACAGTTTTTATCCCTCTATATTTTAAGCTTTGCGCTTGAACTGGCGATAGCGCTCGATGAGGCGGTTGGTTGAGCTGTCGTGCTTGAGTTCAGGCTCTTTCTCCGCTTCAAGTTCGGGAATGATACGCTTGGCCAGGACCTTGCCCAGCTCGACGCCCCACTGGTCGAAGGAGTCGATGTTCCAGACTGTGCCCTGGACGAAGACCTTGTGCTCGTAGAGGGCGATAATCTTGCCCAGCGCCTCGGGGGTCAGGCGCTCCAGGAACAGCGTGTTCGAGGGACGGTTGCCCTCGCAGACGCGGTGAGGCGTCTGGTAGTCGGGGCTGCCCTCGGCCTTGAGCTCTTCGGCGGTCTTGCCAAAGGCCAGGGCCTCGGCCTGCGCGATCATATTGGCGATCAGCAGGTCGTGGTGTGGTGGCAGTGGGTTGAGCGCCTGGTAGAAGCCGAGGAAGTCGCAGGGAATGAGCTTTGTCCCCTGGTGGATGAGCTGGTAGAAGGCATGCTGCCCGTTCGTACCCGGCTGACCCCAGATGATGGGACCTGTCTGGTAGTTTACTGGCTGACCCTCCTGGGTGACATGCTTGCCATTGCTCTCCATATCGAGCTGCTGTAGATATGCGCTCAACTTCTCCAGGTACTGGTCGTAGGGGAGGACCGCGACGGTCTGCGCGCCAAAGAAGTTATTGTACCAGATACCGATCAGGCCCAGCAGGGCTGGCAGGTTCTTCTCGAAGGGCGCGGTACGGAAGTGCTCGTCCATCTCATGGAAGCCTGCGAGCATCTTACGGAAGTTCTCGGGTCCGATAGCGATCATGAGTGAGAGACCAATGGCCGAGTCATAGGAGTAGCGACCGCCCACCCAGTCCCAGAAGCCAAACATGTTCGCCGTGTCGATGCCGAACTTCTTGACCTCCTCAGCATTGGTGGAGACGGCCACAAAGTGCTTGGCGACGGCGGCATCGTCCTTGAGAGTGCGCAGCGCCCAATCGCGAGCGGTGTGCGCATTGGTCATGGTTTCAATGGTCGTGAAGGTCTTTGAGGAGACGATGAAGAGCGTCTCCTCGGGATTGAGGGCGCGGGTAGCCTCGGCGAAGTGGGTGCCATCGACATTGGAGACGAAGCGCACGGTCAGGTCGCGGTCACTGTAGTGGCGCAGGGCCTGGTAGGCCATATCGGGACCGAGGTCCGAGCCGCCGATACCGATGTTGACGATATTGCGGATGCGCTTGCCCGTATAGCCCTTCCATTCGCCGTTGCGGACCTTATTAGAGAAATCGGTCATCTTATCGAGGACTTCGTGGACCTCAGGGATCACGTTATGGCCATCCACTTTAATGACCTGGTCTTTGGGGGCGCGCAGAGCCACGTGCAGCACGGCGCGCTGCTCGGTGACATTGATTTTCTCGCCGCTGAACATCGCGTTGATGCGCTCGCGCAGGCCAACCTCGTCCGCCAGTTTCAGCAAGAGGTCCAGCGTCTCCGATGTGATGCGGTTCTTTGAGTAATCGAGGTAAATGCCAGCAGCCTCAGTGCTCAAGCGCTCGCCGCGCTTAGGGTCTTCGGCAAAGAGGTCGCGTAGATGTACATCTTTAATCTTCTGGTAGTGCTCCTCAAGCGCCTTCCAGCTTGAAAGCTGGGTGAGGGGCGTACGGCTTGTACCAGTAGTAGCCATGTTTTTAAAATCTCCTCCAGATCGCTTTGTGTGCTCAGTAGAGCAGCACGTATAGTACATGCTTATTATTGCACATTCTTAGTATACAGGTTGCTGCCCGACGCATTGGCGTATCCCTTCATATGTATGATTCGTTCTACTTGGCGTGACGTCTCGCGCCAGCGGCTCTATTCTTGAACTTATCAAGGGATAAAACGTATTCATTTTAAATATTGTTCTCTGGCTCACTTTCTAAGGAGCATGACATGAGGGTACGGCATCTGTTCTGGCCCCTGGCGCTGTTGGCTGGGGGAGTCATGGCGGTGCGGGGGCGGGCCACCTATAAGGGGTGGTGGGAGAAGGAGCGCGCGCGTCTATTGACAGAGAGCCGCGTAGTGCAGACGAAGCTGGGTTCCATTGAGTACCAGCGCTTTGGCAAGGGCAATGTCGTACTCATCGCGCATGGCACACCTGGTGGGTATGACCAGGCCCTGGCTTGCGCACGTGTCATGGCGAACATGGACCATGACTCCAATGCAAACTATACATATATCGCGCCCTCCAGGCCCGGCTATTTGCGCACCCCCATCGAGAGTGGACGCACGCCGGAGGAACAGGCCGATCTCTTCGCCGCGCTTCTCGACGAACTGGGTGAGGAGAAGGCTGCCATTATCGGTATCTCTGGCGGTGGACCCAGCGCCATCCAGTTTGCCTTGCGCCATCCTCAGCGTTGCCAGGGCCTGATTATGCTGAGTGGGGTCGCGCAACACTATGACGAAGACGAGTTAAAGCAAGAGATGAGTCCCTTTGGGCGCTGGTATCGCGGCCTGTATGAGCGCCTGGTCATCTATGATCCCATGTACTATAGTTTGCTTAGATTGCTGCGCCTCATTCCCAATGGGGGCACACTGCGCAACCTGCTAAGCTCCTGCCTCTTCTTTGATATTCGTGCAATTGGATACACCAATGATATGCGGCAATTCGCGCGTATCACCACCTATCCTCTGGCCGAGATCCAGGCGCCAACGCTGGTCGTCCATGGTACAAGTGACGACGAAGTGCCCTTTGAGCACGCACACGCGGTCGCGAGCCAGGTTCCCGGCGCCCGTCTGCTCGCTTTACCGGGTGGCAAGCACCTGGCCTTCTACACACGTGCGCGCCAGGTCATGCCCAGAATTCAGGACTTTCTGAAAGATGCCAGCGTGATGCGAGGCTCTGCCAGCGTATAACTAAAAATAAGGGATGCGGTATGAGAGTCTCGGCTCTCATACCGCATCCCTTATTTTTAGTTATACCTCAGTTTTTTGCGTATGGTCAGACTGGAAAGAGAAATGGTTTGGATTGGGAGGTAAATGACCATGACGCGCTGGCTCTATTTGCTCTTACTGGCGGTTCCCGCTGTCTTTATCGCCGAGACGCAGCATGCCTCGGCTTTGCTACTTTTTGTGTTGGCCGCCCTGGGACTGGTCCCGCTGGCTGGCTTAATTGGTTTGGCCACGGAGGTCCTGGCTGAACGCCTGGGGCATGGCATTGGTGGCCTGCTCAACGCGACCTTTGGCAATGCTGCGGAGATCATTATTGGCCTGGCCGCGTTGAGGGTTGGCCTGCCCGAGGTCGTGCGCGCCTCGTTGGCAGGTTCCATTATTGGTAACGCCCTGCTCGTGTTGGGGACCGCTATGCTCCTGGGTGGATGGCGCTATCGCCGCCAACTCTTTAGTGCGCGTGTGGCGGGCGAATACGCCTCGATGCTGGCCCTGGCAGTTATCGGCATGGGCATTCCCTCCCTGCTGGCTACAGTTGGCGAGGGCACTCAACCTGGAAGTGCTGTTGTGCGCGGCAGCCAGCTACATCTCTTGAGCATCGGGGTCGCGCTTGTCCTGCTGGTGTGTTATGTGGCCTATATTGCCTACTCCGTCTTCGGCGTGCGTACCATGCGCGAGGAGCCCGTCGCGGGAACAGAGACCGCTAAAGGGAAGGCCGGGATGGCAGTAGCGGCGCATGAACTGGCCTATGCCCAGGTGCCTATCGGCAAGGATGATCTAGTGGTACCACAAAGGACGCAGGGGCGTGGCTTCTTCGGCAGTATAAATACTCTCTGGTATCACTCGCTCTGGCTGCCCCTGCTGGTGCTGGCGGGCGTGACGGCTGTGACGGCCTTTGTAAGCGAGATTCTGGTTGGCACCATTGAGCCACTGACGCACCAGGTGGGGTTGAACCCTTTCTTCGTCGGCCTGATCATTATCCCTATCGTAGGCAATGCCGCTGAGCACTTTTCCGCCATCACCTCGGCTATGCACGATCATATGGAGATCTCCCTGGCGATTACGGCTGGCTCCTCGATCCAGATTGCGCTGCTGGCAGCTCCCATCCTGGTTCTCGCGGGTACGCTGATGGGGTCGCCTCTCGACCTGAACTTCTCCATGCTGGAAGTCTCGCTCTTTGCCCTTGTGGCGTTTCTCTATGCCCTGATCAGCCTCGATGGCGAATCCACCTGGCTTGAGGGCCTGCTCCTCTGCGCCTTCTACCTCATCCTCGCCGTCGGCACCTTTTTTACCCCTAGCTAGCGCCTTCTCCCTTCTTAAACGTCCTGTTGACGCGAGATGGCTTCCCAGGCTGGCCCCTACCATAAACAAATGCGTCAAATAAGTGTAAGGCCTGCCCTGTGCTATTCATTGAGATGATAGGAAAGATAAAGAAGAGCGCCGCTGTAGATATATTACAGCGGCGCTCTTCTTTAGAGATGCGAAAGAAAATAGCGGGATGATTAGCGGGTCTTGATGACGACCGTGTGCGCAGCGCGGTCACCCAGGCGCTGCTTGCGGGGAGAGGTCCAGATCAGGATCGCCCCAATGAGATAAGCGAATAGGCCATCAATGATGCGCAGTAGGTTGCGGATGATGGACTCGCTCCAGCCGATGGGAGAGCCATCTTCCTTTACGATGCGCAGGCCAAGGATCTTCTTGCCAAAGGTGCCACCCTGCGTGGCTTCCATGTAGAAGTAGTAGACCAGGGCAATGATACCGCCAATCCCACTACCAATTGCAGGTCCGGTGTTTTTAATGGCCAAACCAAAGACTGCGTCAAGAATACCAATTACAATACCAACAATGATGCCATCAATCAAGAGGGCGAGGAAGCGGCTGCCTACGCCAGCGTACTGTTGCGCTGGGGCCGCCTGGGCTGATTCCTGTGCTTGATAGTCCATAATAATAGACCTCCAAATAATGCTTGAGGAGCTTAAAGATAGCCTATGCTATCTTTTGCGAATGTTATTATAGTTGAACTTATCAATAAAAGTCAAGTAGAAAAATGGTCATAAATGCGTATTTTTCCGGGGTTTGGCAAAGGAAAGGCATAATCATGTGGGGGAAAAGGTGTGTATGTGCGAGTGTGTATATTAGCGTATAGAGAGTATTTCTATGTATCTAAAGAGTTGTAGAGTCTAAGCTAGCTTGGACTCTACACTTTGGCGGGTGGCTCAGTGAGCCAGGGAGAGAAAGAGAGCCTGTTAGTATGGTACAGAATGTTGCAGACCACTATGATACAGAGGTGCTGGTCGTGGGCGCAGGCCCGACTGGTATGGTGCTGGCGAGCGAGTTGACGCGGCATGGGGTACGATGTCGCATTATCGACCGCTTGCCGCACGGCTCCCAGGAGTCGAAGGCGCTGGGAGTTCAGGCGCGTACACTGGAGTTGTTTGAGAAGATGGGCATCGCTAAGGCTATGCTGGAGTATGGGGGGCAGATCAAGGGGATGAGCGTTTATAGCCATCACCAGCGCATTGCTCAGTTCGATACCAGGAGCATTCCCAGTCACTATCCCTTTATCCTCTCTATTCCTCAATGGCAGACGGAGCGCATCTTGAGCGATCACCTGGCGCGGCAACAGGTCTGGATTGAGCATGAGGTGGCGCTGGTGGCATTGCGCCAGGATGATAGCGGCGTTGAGGCCCTGCTTGAGCACGCTGATGGCCAGCAAGAGCGGGTGCGTGCGCGCTGGCTGGCTGGCTGCGATGGCCCACATAGCACGGTGCGCCACCTGCTGAAGATGGGCTTCGAGGGCCGGACCTTCGCGCAGTCCTTTGCCCTGGCCGATGTCTTTATGGACTGGTATCTGCCTCATCAGCAGGCGGCCTTCTTCCTGCAGGAGGGGGATATCGTTGCCTGCTTCCCCTTACCGGATAGCCTGCATCGCATCATAATCGCATACAGGCCTAAGGCGGCTCCCGAGGGGGATGTTACGCTGGAGGAGGTGCAGCAGGCGCTTGAGAAGTGTGGGCTGAGGGATGCACGCATACATGATATGTCCTGGTCGTCCCGCTTCCAAATCAATCAGCGCAAGGTGCAACACTATCGCCAGGGTGCAGTCTTTCTGGCGGGGGATGCCTGTCATATTCACTCACCTGTTGGGGGGCAGGGGATGAATACAGGCATTCAAGATGCCTTTAACCTGGCCTGGAAGCTCGCGCTGGTGAGTAAGCAGAAGGCGCATCCAGCGTTACTCGATAGCTATGAGGAGGAGCGCGAGCGCGTGGGGCGGCAGCTCCTGCGTGTGACCGACCTGATCACACGCCTGGCACTCCTGCACAACTCGCTTCCCTCGCGCTTGCGCGATGGCGCGGCTCACCTGGTTACCAACAGTAAGCAGGTGCGCAATCTCCTGGCCACGACGATCTCGCAGCTTGGCGTGTCTTATCGCCGTAGCCCTGTGATCTGCGAGCACCAGCCAGGTCGCCTGTATGAGGCTCTTAGCGAGCAGCGTTTGCTACCAGGCGAACTCCATGCTGGTGAGCGCGCGCCGGATGTGAATGTCCATCTAGGTATTACGCCTATGCGCGTGCATACACTCTGTCTGGGGACACATCATGTGCTCTTTGTGTTCGCGCGTCGCCACGATCCAGAGCGCAGCATGAAGCTCTGGGAGGAGATAGATGGTCTGGTCAGGCGTGAGTTTAGCGACCTGGTCGATGCTTACCTGGTGCTGCCGCGTTCACAGGATGCAAGCGAGAGCGGTAGAACGCGAACCATCTACGATGCCAGCGAGGCTATGTATACCGCATATGGTATCGCCGAGGATGGACTGGTGCTTGTGCGACCCGATGGCTATATTGGCTTTTTATGTCGTCCAATAGAGCTAGAGCGGCTCTGGTCCTACCTTGATCGCATCTTTATTGTATCTGAGCCTCGCCCCGTAGGGGTAGTGCGCCAATCCGCCACACGCGAGCAATAGGGAGGAGTATGGCTATGTTTCAGCGCATTCTCGTTCCCCTGGACGGGTCTACGCGATCCGAGCAGGCTATACCGGTCGCGGCCCTGATCGCGCGGGCCAGCGACGCGACGCTGGTACTCTTACGCGTCGCCAATGTGCCACGCGAGTATGGACTCTACCTCTTCGAGTCCTATATCGCTCAGACGCCAATCTTTATCGATGAGGTCTTACGCGAAGAAACCGACAAGGCGCGCAATTACCTGGATATTCTGCACCAGATGCAGGATCTAGCGGATCTCCAGGTCGAGAACCTTGTGCTTAATGGGGCTGAGGCTCCTACTATCCTCGATGCCGCTCGCGATCAGCAGGCTGATCTTATGGTCATGAGTGGTCGCGGTTCGGGGGAGTTTCGCCATGGTACGATGGGAAGCGTGGCGATGAAGGTTGTGCGCCATAGTGCCTGTCCTGTGCTTGTGCTGCGTGAGGAGCATACGCGCCTGGTCTCCCTCCAGACCTCAAGTGTCGCCAATACGGCTCCGATCCTGGCTGGCCTGGATGGATCAACCTTTGCCGAAGCGTCCCTTGCGCCCGCCATTGCCCTGGCTCAGGCCCTCTCGCTGAGCGGCCCCGCGCGTTTGCACCTGATACAGGTCGTTCGCCCAATTGATGAGGGTGGTAGCCCCGAGGAACAAGAGGCCCAGCGCCAGCCTGTGACCGCGGCAGAGAAGTATCTCGACGCGCTTACAGATAAGCTTGGGCAGCAACAGGAACGCAACAAAGCCCTGCCAGATATTGTTATTACCTGGTCGATCCTCCAGGAACGTGATGTCGCCGACGCGCTCATCCGTGCCGCCCAGCAAGGGACAGGTCTGGAGCATAAAGAGAGCGGTGGCTATGGCGTGCTCGCGCTGGCCACTCATGGCCGTGGAGGCATTCAGCGCTGGGCAGTTGGCAGCACCACGGATCGCGTCATCAAGGGTTCGACCATGCCCCTCCTGGTTGTCCGCCCCGCCGAAGCGCGTTGATGGTATAAGGGTGTGGTTGTGTGTTGGCGGATTCAGCACACAACCACACCCTTATACCCGGTTAGTAATCAGACCTTAATGTCGGCCAGGAGCTGGGCGCAGGCGATGGTATCCGCTGGATACTGGCCGGTATCCTCTATGCTCCACCAGGCGGAGAGAACGCATTGGGCGAGGCCCCAGCTGCGAATGCGGGCGCGGCCAATACCTAGCTCTTCGCTGAGGATGGCTACGCGGCGCTCCTGGATGCGCCCAGGATTGGGCCTGTGTAAGAGATCGGGAAGCGGGTTGCGCAGGAGCGCGCCCGTCTCGTAGGCAGGTTCGCCGATCAGGCCCTTGGGGTCAATCGCCAGCCATGGTTCGCGCTCGGCCTGGAGGATGTTATCGTGGTGCAGGTCGCCGTGCAGCAGCATGGGCGTTACCATCGAGGCGGTTAGCTCGGCATAGAGGCGCTCGGCCTCGTCGAGCAGGCGCGATGGAAAGGGGCCATATCCCCCGCCATACTGCTGGCGCAGGCGTTGGAAGCCGCGTCCCCAGTCCGCCACGCTGGGAAAGTCGTGCTGCTCAGGGGCGGGCCGCCAGAGCTGGCGCATGACACCAGCTGCATAGCGCGTGGCCTGCTCATCATCTGTCAGGGTGTTCAAGGTTTTGCCAGGCGTGAGAGATTCGAGCAACATGACCTCGCCTTCGGGAAAGGTGTCAAGCAGGCGTACCATGCCGTGCCCCTCGTAATGCGCGATAGTCGCGGCCTCCATGCGAAACTCGCCTGTGGGCGAGCAAGCCTTGAGTACGACTGGCGTGTTATCTGTCCTGCGGCGAGCGCGCGTGACATAGTGAAAGGAGAGATTGCTAAAGGGTTCCTCAACGACAAGACCCCATAGCTCTGCGCATGTGGCAAGGATACGTGGAAGTCGCTCTAACCATGCCTGCCCCTCTTCCTCATGAAGCTCGAACATAAAACGCTGAAACGCGGGTGGAATTGTAATCATCTAACTTGTTTCTCCTGATGAAAAGTTGAGAGTGTGGTAACGAGCTGGCAGAGCCAGCCCGTTACCACACTCTTTACCCCGAACACACTTCAGGAGTGTTTTCCCGGGTAAGAAGGAGATATAGTGCCGGGTCGCCATAGGCGACCCGGCACTATATCTCCTTCCTTTAACGCACAAGGCGCGCCCTGGTCTCAGGTTGTTTATAGTCTTGTGGCGGCTGAGCATGGACGAACTCGCGCTCCCAGCAGTGCTCGCTCCGGTTGTAAATATGAGTGAGAGGAAGGAAGCGCGCGATTTGAGCGTCCCGCAGGTGTGGCGCAAGAAAAGGATGCCTGTGAGCGCTCAGGAGCGCGTCCTGAATGCACTGCTTCAAGTGCCTGGGAACATGTCTCCCTATGACCACAATGGGTGTTGTCGACAGACTATAGGAGCCAAGGCTGCGGATCTTCGCAGTCATGTCGGGACTATTATGAATGACGAGATTGAGCAGAAATGAATCAATGGAGGTCGCATCCGCCTCGCGATTGATTACCATGCGCAAGGCCTGCGCTTGAGATGGGGCCTCTTTGACCTGGCGTGCGCTGATCTCAGGCAGATCCAATTTCTCAAGTTCATCTTCTGAGAGTGTGACAAGCTGGTTATGGCAGGTCCATATGCAGCGATAGAGATCATCAACCTGCTGATAGGGACTGTCCTGGCGGACAACAATGTCAAAAAAGGGAAAGTTAAGCTCCTGTGCATCTAGCGCTAGCGGGGCTGCGATAGCCTCTACTGAACGAGGAGACTGGCGAAGTAAGCCTAAATAGTAGGGTGCGCTGATAATACCTATATCCGCTGGTGAGGTAGCGAAGTCCTCGATATCTCCACCCTGGACGAGCAAAGTGGGTACTTTTACGCAACGCTCGATATACTCGGCGAGATAATGGTAGGTATTATCGCAAGAGGAAGTAAGGATGGCTTCAAAGATAAGGGTAGAGCTTGGCATGTCTCTGTATTCCCCCTACTGGTAAGTGCCCGTTAAGAGGTAAGCGTATACCAGGGTTTTCTTTGTCCCACAAAGCCAATATTGTCGGTGACTTTAAGGTCAACCTCTTCGAGTATAGGTTGTGGTAAGAGTGACTGTCAAGGTACGTTTGCCCATTACAACGTAAGTGCCTTTTCCAGAATCCGAATTGCTAAAAGTCGTTTATAGCGATAAAATCGCGCGAATAAAAGAAGAAGAGCATAGTAAACGCTGAGTTTTTTCTGCGTCTTAAAGTTATCTACACGATGCTGCTGAAGCACGCGCCTAAATATAATGGTACGAAGCACGGCGTACCATTATATTTAGGCGCGTGCTTCAGCAGCGCAGCCCCCGTAGCGTCGGCCCTCGTATGACATCTATGTCCTGACCTAATGTAGCTCGCCTGTTTCTTGTGAGAGCCAGTCTATACTCCAGTGCTCGATGGCTGTGATGACTTCCTCTAAAGCATAGCCTTTCTCTGTGAGGCAATATTCAATGCGTACAGGGATATCGGCGAAGACCCGGCGCTCAATAATGCGTTCCTGTTCGAGTCCTTTGAGGCGCTCTGAAAGTACACGTGAGCTGAGACCCTCGATCTGTTCTTCAATCTGCGTAAAATGCTTGGATCCCGACAAGAGCACTTTCAGGATCAAAGGTACCCAGCGCTTTCCAATCAGTTTGGCGGCCTGCTGATACTGCCGCGAGCATACGTTGTGACAGGCAGACATAATTTATCGCTCCTCTATTTCCAGCGTCTTAAGTTACTTGCAATTATAAACTAACATAAAAATAGTTGCTTGACAATAGAAAGCCAGTGTGTTACTATTCACCTCGGAATAAAAAATACTAACTTATTGTTAGTATTGACGAAAAGAAAAGTCCGGGGCTGTTATAATTACCCTTATTTCAACTCCCATTTTGTTGGAAACAAATTTTTAAAGAGGGTCACATACATGGAAATCTCACTTGCACTTCTCATCATTCGTATCGTTGTTGGCTTGCTCTTGATTGGGCATAGTTCGCAGAAATTGTTTGGCTGGTTCGGTGGTCATGGTTTCGCCGGAACCGTAGGTTTTCTGAAGTCATTGGGCTTCAAGCCTGCCGCGTTCTGGACACTGCTTGGCTCACTGAGCGAGTTCGGTGGTGGAGTGCTCTTCGTGCTGGGCCTCCTGACGCCCCTGGGCGGAGTTGCCATCTTCGCCAGCATGCTCATGGCGGTGATTAAAATACACTGGAAGGCTGGTCTCTGGTCGCAGAATGGCGGCTATGAGTATCCCCTGGTGCTGGCCTTGGTCGCCCTGGTTGTTGGTAGTGTTGGTGGTGGTAGCTACTCCATCGATGCCCTGATTGGCTTCTCGCTGCCCGCGCTCTACTACTGGATCCTGGTTGTCCTGGCGGTAGTCGTCGACCTCATTGGTGTCGCCACCAGCCGTCAGCCTGCCGCACAGACGCAGGCCGCCTAAGAAAAATTCCTGACAGCCGCAAGATCCCGTCACTTACGGTTGTGTGCCTCCAAACGCATCGGTTCCTCGCCAGAGAAATACACCCTGGCGAGGAACTTTTTTGTGTTACTCTTTTTCAATGGGGCGCGCCTGGCTTAGGGCGCGATTAAATGTCGCGGCCAGCGCCACGACGAATTGTGGCACGAAGGTAATCCAGATGGTCGTGATTGGTCCCAGGTATTGCAGCAAGACTCCGGTCATGGCAATACCAAGGGGCTGACCGCCAAAGGCGACCAGGCGAAAAACACTGTTGACACGTCCCTGGAGCCGGTCGGGTACTCTAGCCACGCGATAGCTATATTGCGCCACCATATAGATAGGCACAATAGCGTATCCCACGCAGTTCATCGCGGCCAGAATCAATGGGTTGGGCGCGATGATGTAGATCAGCCAGAAGCCAGCCCAGATCCATGCCGACCAGATGATCAGGCGCTTAAAGCCCAGCCACTTCTGTAAGGGAGCGGCCAGCAGCGCGCCGAGGACGCTTCCCAGACCGCCAGCGGCGAAGACATACCCCGTTTCTACCGTGTTGGCATGTAAGCTTTGTGCAAACACAACCATCAGGAGCGAATAGCCAGCGCAGGGAACCATTAGACCCGCTGTAAGAATGCCCAGGAAGCGGACCAGCGGCTCATGCCAGAGCCAGCTTAGTCCCTCTTTAATGTCCTGCACAATATTTTGCGTAGGCACATCGATGGCCTCTTCATGAAAGTTGATGCGGATACATAGCAGCGAGATGGCTGAGATAACGAACGAGGCTGTGTCGAGTACGAAGGGCAGCATCGGGCGGAGACTGTAGAGCAGGCCACCGATGAGCGGCCCTACCATGATCCCCAGTGAGTTGATGACCTCGTTCTGCCCGCTGGCGCTGGCGAGCTGCTCGCGCGGCACGACCCGGCGCAAGGCCGCGCTCTCGGCCATCTGATAGAAGACAAAGAGCGCGCCCTGAAGCGTCGCCGCTATGTAGAGATGAATGAGCGTCAGGTGTCCAAGCCACCAGGCCAGGGGAATGCTTCCCGTGACAATGGCGTTGCCCCATTCACAGATGATCATCAGGCGCTTGCGGTTCCAGCGGTCCGCGAGTGCGCCAGCCAGCAGACTTAGCAGGTTCATGACCAGGCTGCGAATTCCAATGAGCAAACCCGCCTGTGCCGCTGATCCCGTAACCGCTAGTGCCAGGAGCGGAATGGCGAAGTTAGAGGTATAGGTGCCAAGTGAAGAGATGCCCTGCCCGCCCGCGAGCAAAAGATAATGCACATTGCGCCAGAGCGGCCTGGGGCGTGCCCTAGCCTCGTCAAAATGTTGTGTTGTTTGCATACAAACGGTACTCCATTTACTACTTCTCCGAAACCCTGAGCGCGCGTGTCCCCGAATGGGGGAAGCGCTAGTCACGAGAGTGACGTTGGATTTCGGAATAAGAGTTCCTGTAAAGAAGGTGAAAAACTGAGAGAGGGGACACCGTTTGTCGCGTGGGATATCTCTGCCTATTGGAGTAGAAGAGGGTTCATGAGACGAGCGGTGTCCATAGTGCGACACCGCCAGAGAAGCGTGAGGAAAACAAAGAGGTAGACAATAGATGGAAATGCATGCCAGACGCTGCTAAAGCACGCGTCTACATATGATGGCACGCCTATGTTTCCGCCGCATAAGCCTGGCGTTATCGCGCTTATACGGCCATGTCTTCCATGAAGATGATGATTTCCGCTGCGTTATTCATGATAGGAAAATACCATACTCTTCTGTATACGTCAAGCGCCTGTCGCTCTTTCTATTCCGGCTCGCAAGCTCACCGGATGAGTATAAAGGGTGAGCGTGGGACACGGGCGTAAAGCCCGTGTCCCACGCTCACCCTTTATACTCCTGAGCGCCGCAGGCGCGAAAGGCTCAGCCTGAAGCAAAATTTTTGCGAAGCCTTAATCCTCAAGAAACTCTTGAATGACCTGTTTACTGGGATGGATCGAGACCATTTGAAGTGGTGCTACACCGGAGTTTACAAATTTATGCGGTGTATTGGCGGGCGCGATAGTAATCTCGCCTGCATGAAGTTCAAGTGTTTTATCGCCAATGGTGAAGGTTGCCTGTCCCTCCTGTAAGATAAAAACTTCCTGGTACGGATGCACGTGCAGGCCAGGGCCACGTCCTGGAGGGGTTAATACCCAGAAGAATGAAGTTGGCACATCACCGTAATCGCCCCCTTGAAAGCGGAAGGCGGTCTCGTTGATGCGGAACTCTTCCCTTGAGATGATATCGCTCATACTTAGCTACCTTTCATACTATCTGTAGTCAATATTGTTTCTTCTTGTTAGCAGTAAGTATAGCATAATAATGGCTCCTCTTAAAGATCCAATTACATATAAAATAGGGAGACCATTTTGCCTTCCATTCTGACTCACAAGCTTCCCAGGGTTAGGAGGGTTGGGCTGGGCCGCAGGCGTGAAGGGACAACTGCTGATTGACGCCATATATATGCATGTGTTACTCTGTAATTCTCCACAGAAGAGTTGAGAAAGATTGCTATATTATGATTGGCATAGTGACCCGACAGACTGAGAATGAGGCATTTCGGCGACTGTGTGAAGTATGCACCGTCGCCCAGGGCCGTACTATGCCATTTTTTAGAATGAACGCATAAGCGTTTCGCTTGTAGCGGCAGGCCGTGGGTGCTTAGAAGAGCAGACCCACGGCCTTTTTGTTGTCTATTTTGCCTGCTTAATCTAGTGGGCGCAATCAATAAGGAGCATGAATTTATGGTGGAACTTTCTATTGAAAATAATCCATGGTCTGAGGCTGGTTGGAAGGATCAGGCAAGCGAGTGGATTACTAAAGAGCTTACACACAGAGGAAATGTCCTGATAGGGCCAATCGAGGAGGTTCAAAATACAATCTGGTCTTATGTATCAAAGGTTCCAACCAGCACAGGGTATTACTACTTTAAGGCCGTTACAGCTTCTCTCAGTCATGAGGTTCCGCTCACGGCGCTTCTGGCCGAGATCGCGCCCACGTTTGTGCCCGAGGTGATTGTCGCGGATACCCAGCGCAACTGGCTGCTGCTCAGAGATGGCGGGCAAACGTTGAAGAGCGTTACGAGGGCTGATGGAGACATGACGCGTTGGGAGGAGATGGTTCGCCATCTTGCGTGTCTGCAAATCCAGATGATTGCTCAGAAAGAGCGACTGCTGGCAACAGGCATCTTTGATCGACGCCTACACGTGCTACCACAGCTCTACACTGAGGCGCTGGAGAATACGCTCCTGCTGTTGATTGGCGAAGGAGGCCTGCGCGAGGGCGAACTGGAGCAGCTTCACGCGTTCGCGCCCCAGGTGCATGAGATGTGCGAGGCGCTGGCGGCCTACCACATTCCTGAAACACTGCATCACGATGACCTGGGTGCGGGCAATGTCCTGGTCAATGGCGAACGCTGCCTTTTCTTCGATTGGTCTGATAGCGCGGTCGCGCACCCTTTCTTCACGCTAATGATTGTCTTGCGCTACGCGGAGGCGGTCTTTGAGTGCGGCGAGGAAACGCTTGAGCGCATCACAGTCGCCTACCTCTCTTGCTGGACAAAGTATGAGCCTATGGAGCGTTTGCGGGAGGCGCTCGCGCTGGCCCTGCGGTTGGCTAAGCTCTGCCGCGCTCTCTCCTGGCAACATATTCTCGGACATCTCACGCCCCAGCAGCGAGGAGAGTATGCTGACTCCTTCCCCTACTGGCTCCAGGTCTTCCTGGGCACTGAAGAGTAAGGAAACCTGCAAGCAGTAGCCGCGTACGCAAGTAGCGGGCGCCGCTACTTGCGTACGCGGCTACTGGGGCTGTGCCCTTGAGAACGCGGCTACTGCTGAATTGTATGGTATACGATATCGCTATTTCCAATAGATTGCATCAATGTAAACGGTTGCATTCGTGCCGGTAAACTCAAGGCCAATGCGCGTGGCCGTACCCTGAAAGCCAGAGGGGAGAATATAGCTCAAGCGATGCCATGCGCCAGTCGTCAAGTACGATAGGTAGACGCCAGGATAATAGCCTTTAAAGTTACGATCAAGCATGTATATTTTTCCCTGGACATTCTTTCCGGATGTTACATATACATAGGCATAAACTGTCTGGTACGCGTGTGGAGCGCTGGCGCTAATAGCCGCCGAGAGATGGGGGTAGGTCGATTTAGCCTTATTATTAAAGGTGATAAGCAGGGAATGAGCCCCATCTTTAGCCATCTTCGTGCTATTTTCTAGCGTCAAGCCTGGACTCACTTGTGGTTCCCAGCCGTCGATTTGCCCATCCTCGAAGGAATATGCATAGTGTATGATTGGTGTCGGAGTAATGGTTACCGCGGGCGTAACACCTTTTGTCGGTTTGGGAATTGGTTGGTTTGCGTAATTGAATGTGTTCTGCGCTCTCTGGAGAAATAAGGCCGTGCCTATGCTTCCAAGCAGGAGGCCAGCTACCAGGCTCACAATAAGGAAAGCATACAAGGCCTTTTTACCCACCCGCTTATCTTCAGGCGCATGCATGGGTAATGCTGGCATCTGAATTAAGATATCCGTTGTTGCCGCTGAATTGCCAGAAGAGACTAGTGTTTTGTGCTCAAACTGCGCGCCAGATGTCTCAACATCACCCTTTAATACGTTGCGTATGATCGAACCTGGAAGAGGCAGGTGCTCTGGTATTGTTGGCGATGTAGGGTTAACAGTCTCGCTTCCATTGACGTCCATTTCCATTTCTCGAGGCAATGAGGAGAGCTTTGGCATTTTTTCAGTGGGTGCATCCTCGTTCACTCTAAATCTCCTTTTACGCACGCGTAATTTATGGAGGAAAGAAAAATAATAAGTGCAATTTAAGCTACAACTGTCTAATAATTTAATTATAAGTTCTAGCCGCGTGTATGGCCCAATAATAGCATGAATGGTCAGTAACATGCTAGTTGCGCTACTTACGTACCTACGAGTCCAGGCTCACTCACGTAGGTACATAAGTAGCGCTATTAAAACCCGTTGATTTGACCTGTAAAGGTTACCTAATTCAGTCGTGTATATGGAGTAAATCGTTCACTTACTGGGGAGGAGACCCATGCAACTTCTATTGGCGACGCTCAAAAAGAGGAACTATCTTTTACTCACACTTGTATTGACGCTGGCTTTCGCCTCGCTCTATACCTTTCTCGACCTGCGCCAGGGCGGGACACGCAACAATATGCTTAACACTCACACCGTCACGCCACAGTACCTGGGGACGCACTTTGGCGCGCTCTACATTTATAGCGCGCTGGGCCTGAGCCTGGTAAGCGCCTTCCTCACTTCTCTTCTCATCGCTTTTAGCATCGACCACTACCGTATGCGTAGCGGCCTCTTCTCGACCACGGCCTGCTCAACGGCGGCCACGGTCTTTCTTGGTATCGCGACCTTTGGTTGCCCCAGTTGTATTCTTCCTATAGCCGGAACGCTGGGCCTGATCTTTACCGCGCAGACGTTGCCCTTCCTGGGTATCGAGTTCCAGGTTCTCGCCGTGCTAATCCTGCTGGCGACCTTCGCCTGGCTCTTCTATCTCATACGCAAACGCGGCATCCAGGTCTCGGCACCTGTGCAGCAATGAAAGGGGAGCCGTTTCATCAGCAACGCGCAGCCAGCGATTACTCTTGATCCCAGTGGTGATGAGAAAATCCCGCTCGTGGGCAGCTTACCACATTCAGGCAAAGCATTGGGACTGGCATTGGACACCTCCGCGGTCTCAAGGATGTTTATTCACCTTTTTGATACTACAGAATTCCCTACGTTGACAGAAGATAGCCGTTAACAGCGTATGTATAATGAGAAGCAAACCATGAAAGAAAGGTTTAGGAAGCAAGTACGTATGACACAGATACCATTCCCCTGTTTGCCATCTCTCCCCGAGATAGCATTTCGTCATCTCCATGGTCCAGAAGATGCCCCCGCCTACGTCAGGCTCGTCGAAGCATGCCGCGAGATAGATGCAATTGATCCCTTCTCCACACTGGAAACGATCCCGACCCTTGAGGAGATGCGCGCCTCTTTTGCGGGTTACGATCCACAGAACGTGCTCTTTGCTCTGCATGATGATGAAATGATCGCCTCCATCCGTCTTTCCTGGTGGACAGAAGCAGATGGCACCTGGCTTTACCTGCATCTGGGTCGGGTTGTTCCGCAATGGCGCGGGCGCGGGCTTGGCACAGCGATGCTGCGCTGGGCAGAGGAGCGTATCCGTACACTTGCCAACGAGCATCCCACTCATGGCAAAGGTGCTTTTGGAGCGAACGCTTCGAGTACGGAGAAAACCGCCACAGAACTCTTGTTGAACGAGGGGTATAGGTGTGTTTACATCAATGCCTTGATGGATTTCACTGACTTCCGTAAGCTCACCGAGCCGCGTTTGCCCGCGAAGATTGAACGGCGCTCCGTGAGGCCAGATCAACTTCGCTTGATCTGGGAGGCGATCGCCCACTTTTGGGCTGGAACCTCTTGGGGAACGCCGGTTCCTTCTGAGGAAGAGTACCAGGAATTTCTCCACCAACCTGATCTCGATCATACTCTCTGGCAGGTAGCCTGGGATCAAGATCAGCCTGTTGGCATGGTCCTTGGGCGTATCTCCAAGGGCTGGGGCTATATTGACGAGGTCAGTGTAGAGAGGACGTATCGACGCCAGGGTATTGCCCAGGCTCTCATCCTGTACGCGCTCGCGGCTCTGCGCGAACGTGGTGTGCAACGGGTTCGCCTGCACACAGACGCCAACAATCGCCATGGCGCAAGGTCGCTGTACGAAAAGATCGGTTTCTCTGTGACCAAAGAATTTCCGCGCTATCGCAAATCGCTGTAGTTGGCTGTTACTTGAGCGTAACCCTGACTTTACACTTTTCCTCATCTCGTCCCTCTTTCTCCCTATCTTAGCCACACAAAAACGGTAATGCCCCAGTAGCCGCGTACGCCAGTAGCGGGTGCCCGCTACTGGCGTACGCGGCTACTATTCCCCGTTCCAGAGGGCGCGCATTTCGGCGCAGTTTTCGAGGAGGTCTTCGAGTTTGCCCTGGGCTTCGATGTGCCCATCTTTGAGCACGATGACCTGGTCGGCGTGCTGGAGAGCGTAGCGCCGGTGCGAGACGAGCAGGCAGGTGCAGTCGCCTCGCGTGAAGAGGCGCTGCCAGAGCTGCTGCTCGGTCTCGACGTCGAGGGCGCTGGAGAGGTCGTCGAAGATCAGCAGGTCGGGCTGGCGAACAAACATACGCGCAGCCGCTGCGCGCTGCATCTGTCCTCCCGAGAGTTTGGTGCCCTTGGGACCGACGATGGTGTCCAGGCCCTGTTCAAGTGCGGTGATATCCGCCTCCATGACGGCGGCGTGTATCGCTGCCTCCAGATGTACAGGTTCTTCGGGATAGCCCATGAGAATGTTCTGCCTGAGTGTCTCGCTGGCGAGGCGCGGCACCTGGGGTGTATAGGCGCTTTGTGGTGGCACAAAGACATATTCAGGACGCGATACAGGCTTGCTATTCCAGCGGATCTCGCCTGCCTGTCGGGGAAGCAGTCCCATGATCGTACGTAGCAGCGTGCTCTTCCCCGAGCCAATACGGCCCGTAATCACGGTCGTGGTGCCGCGCCGGAGCTGAAGATTAATACCCGCTACTCCATTGCTGGACCTGGGATAGAGGTAGGTTAGCCCGTTGACCTCAAGGTGCTCCAGCTTTGGCATCTCTCGTTCGGGCAGGCGGATTTCGGGATAAGCTCCACGCAGGTAAACAGGCTGGTGTGCGACCACGGTCTCACTCGGAGTCCCGGCCGGCAGGGCCTCTTGTAGGCGTTGCAGGGAGACGCCCGCCTGCTTGTAAAGTGTCAGGTTTTGGATCAGCGTCGCGACAATGCTGGTGACCCAGAATTGATAGGAGACGAAGAGCGCCAGCCCGCCCACGGTAAAGGTGCCATGCTGGATGGCCTGAGCCGACATGAGGAGCAGCAGGCCGGTGCCCAGGTTCGCGGTATTACTGGCGACGTTGTTTAGCACCACGCTGGTAAAGAAGAGGCTGCGCAGCGTGGTTCGCCGCCGTGTGTTATTGAGTTCGCGCAGGTGAGCCAGCACACGCGGCTGGGCGTTGGCGAGCTGGATGGCCTGGGGTGAGCTAAACATCTCGCCCATAAAGGAGCTGACCGCGCCTGCGGCCTTGCGGCTCTCGCGATGATACTCCTGAATGCGCCGGCTGAGCCTGGTCATGAGCAGGCTTGAACCGATAAGCGGGATAAAGACCACGAGTGTGGTTACTGGCTGCATTATCAGCATAATCACAAGCGCGCCCAGGGCCTGGAGCAGCGAGCCGATATTCATGAAGGTATAAGCGATAGTGTTGGTCAGCGATTCGGTATCCGCGTCGAAGCGGCTTACCATCTCGCCAGGCGAGGCGGGCAGCTCCTGCGCTCCAACGCGAGAGATCAATTGACCAAAGATGTTGCGGCGGACCAGGGCATTGCCGTGCTCGCCACAGATGGCGTCCATGCCCGTACTGCTGAGCATCGAGACGACGCGTGCGATGGCGGCCCCCACCAGGAGCGCGCCCAGCGTCCAGAGGTCCCAGCCGATGGGGCGATTGGCTGTGATGATATTGAACATGTTGTAGACAAGCACGCCGGGCAGGAGCAGGATCAGACTGCGGAAGAGCTGAAAGAAGAGATCAATAGCATATAGTCCCGGCGTGAAGCGGATGAGCCGCCAGAGAGCTTGATAGGTCTTCATGCGAGTACCTCCACCAGGCCAGTTTGTAGCAGGTGCGCGAAGTGGGATGTGGGATCGGCCGCGAGCTGCTGGCGTGCGCCATACTCCTGTACCTGGCCCTCGTCAAGAATCAGAATATCGTCGACGTGGCGCACGGTTTCGAGGTGGTGCGCGATGATAATTCCCGTGCGACCCTCCAGTAAGTGCTGAATGGCTCCCTCAATCAACTTCTCTGTTACGGGATCGAGGCGTGAAGAGGCTTCGTCGAGGATAACGAGCGCGGGATCTTGCAGGAAGACGCGCGCGAAGGCCAGAAGCTGTGCCTCGCCCGATGAGAGCGTCTTGCCGCCTGCCGCGAGCATGGTGTCGAGTCCCTCTGGCAGAGAATCATACCACGGAGCGAGCCTGAGATGGTCCAGCACCTCAAGAATGCGCTCATCTGAGATGCTCGCATCGAAAAAGGTCAGGTTATCGCGGATACTGGCCTGAAAGAGCTGTACATCCTGCGTGACGACGCCAATGCGTGAGCGCAGCTCGGCAAGCTTGTATTGCTTCACATCGATATTGCCCAGCAGGATCGAACCCTCGCGGGCGTCATAGGCCCGGTAGAGCAGGCGTGTAAGGGTTGTCTTACCACTTCCCGTGCGCCCCAGCAGCCCAAGTGTGCGCCCTGGTGTCAGTTCCAGCGAGATATCTCGTAGTACACCCTGCTCAGGGGTATAGCCAAAGCCGACCTGTGCGAACTTGACCGCCAGCGCGCCCTCTGGCAGGTCCGCGCCGGGGCCATCAAGGATGGCGTTGGGCGTGTGATGCAGCTCGGTAATACGCTGAAGACTGGCCGTAGCGACCTGCATCTTATTGATCTGGAAGGTGATGATGCTCAGGCTTCCTGAGAGCAGGGAGGTATAGGCATAGGTAGCATAGATCGTTCCCAGGCTCATCTGCCCATTGCGCAGCAGGTATGCTCCCAGAGTCAGCACCGCCGCCATCGTCAGGGCCACGCTGATCTCGACGGCACTAGAGAAGAAGCGTCCCGTGACGCTGCTCAAGAGCGTGAAGCGTAGTCGCTGGCGCGAGAGCTGATTTAGCTGGGCGAGCACATAGGATTGCGCGCCGTTGCCGCTGATATCCTCGACACTCACCATGCGCTCCTCAAAGAAGCTAGACAGTTCCGCGCTGGCCTGGCGCGAGGCGCGAAAGAAGGGGACCGCGATGCCCTGAAGTGAGCGGATGGCGGTCAGCATCAAAGCCGTAAAAGCGAGTAGCAGGAGTCCAACGCGCCAATCCGTCCAGAACGTCACCGCCAGGATGCCTATTAGCAGCAGACCCTGGCCAAGCATATAGAAGATGAACTGCGAGAAGAAATCGGACAGCTGAGCCACGTCCCCATCCACGCGCTCCAGCAGCTCGCCCGGCGTATGCTCTTTGTGGAAAGACATATCCAGATTGAGGCAGTGTAATGCCAGGTCGAAGCGCAGCTCATTCGTGGCTTGCCAGCCAATGACCTCGCTCAAGTAGCTAGCGAGCGTCGTCAAAACCTGGTGGACACAGACCAGGCCGATGAAGAGGAGAGCGATCCATAGCAGGCTATCCAGGCCTTCATGAATCGAATCAATGAAGTGCTCTAGCAATTGGGGATTATACAGATCAAGCCCGATACTACCGAAGAGGAGCAGCATTAACAGGCACACCTTAAGCCATTGAGGGCGGAGATACATACGCAAGAGGGATAGATAGTGGCTAAACGAAAGCTTCATCCATAACCCTTTCATTTTTAAACATATCGAGGGTATACATTTATTATTGATATATCTGTTACGGATATAATAAGCGCGAGGGCAGAGCTTGTCAAGCGGTGAAGAGTATTGTAAATGAGCAAGAGGGCTAAGCAGCCGTGCATGCACGGCTGCTTAGCCCTCTTGCTCATTTACAAAAATTAGTCTAGATTGAGTTCTTTGAGGAATTTCCGGAAGTCGCCGTTGATGTCGGGGTGTTGCAGGGCCAGCTCGACAACGGTTTTCATATATTCAAGTTTGTCGCCAGTATCGTAGTATCTTCCGTTCTCGATCTCGCAGGCGTAGACGGGATAGCCGGTTTTGATTAACTCGGAGATGGCCTCCGGTAGGTAGATTTCGCCACCTGTGCCGGGTTGCTGCTGGCGGAGAATATTAAAGATTTCTGGTGGTAAGATATAGGCTCCATGTGCTGCCAGGTTGGAGGGCGCTTTATCGGGATGAGGTTTTTCAACGATGTTTTTGATTTTGTAGACGTTGCCCTCAACTGGCTCTACATCCGCGATACCATAGCGTTTAAGATCGCCTTTGTTCTGGATTCTGACCGCTGAAATAACGGCTCCGCCAAATTTCTCGTAGACTTTGATCATTTGGGAGAGTCTGGGTGGATTACTATAAATAAACTCATCTCCCCACATGACGGCAAACATTTCGTTCTCGATTACGGGTTCAGCTGAGAGCACAGGTGTACCGTTCCCATATAAGCCTTTTTGGCGAATATAGACGAAGTTTGCTAACTCGGATATAGCGTGGATTTTCTCAAGGAGATCGGTTTTCCCGCCTGCTTCAAGGTTTTTAAGAAGTTCCGCGTTAGGAACATCGAAGTGATCCTCAATGGCACGCTTGAGCGCGCCGGTCACGATCACAATGTCTTCAATGCCAGCAGCGACGGCTTCTTCAACCACATACTGGATGACGGGCTTATCGACGATGGGAAGCATTTCCTTGGGCATGGCCTTCGTTTGTGGCAAAAAGCGTGTCCCAAACCCTGCCGCAGGAATCACCGCTTTACGAATTTTCTGCATTACTATTTCCTTTTTAATAAGATTGCCTTCTAGAACTTAACCTTGAGGCAATATCTATTCTGCTGTGTGTTCTCCCAATAAGGGTCGCCAGAGTTATCCTACCTTAGAGAACGCGCTTTTGGCAAGAAAGGTTTCCAGGTTTGAGTACACCTCAAAGCCGCCACGATGCACGACCGCAGCCATGCGTGGAAAGAGCCAGGTGTGTGGTTGTGACGGCACTTTGAGGATCTCTTTAGCCTAACATTTCTGGTACTGAAGCACTCCCTGGTTTGAGCGATCTTTCCAGAGGAAGCGTCACAGAAAAGGTGGAGCCTTTTCCGACTTCGCTCTCTACCGTTATGTCCCCCCCGTGATGCCTGACGATTTCCGCGACAATGTATAGGCCCATTCCCAGACCGGGAATGGCCTTCTGGTTCGCCCCAGAGACGCGATAGAAGCGCTCAAAGATTTTGTCGCGCAGTTCCTGGGGAATACCTTGGCCATGATCGCGTATCCTGATAGTAGCTGTCTCAGGGGAGGTGCTCAGGTCAATCTCAACCGTCTTTGCATCGGGAGAATATTTGATGGCATTGCTGATCAGGTTGATGAAGACCTGTTCGAGCCGACCTTTATCTCCTTCCAGGGAGCAAAGAATTGCGCCACGTACGACAATGGTATGAGTAGTGGAGATTTGCTGCATGGTATCTGCCACCTCGTGAAGCAACATATCAAGATCGACCGCCTCTTGTAGGTACTCCAATCTACCTGCCTGGATCTTAGATACATCCAATAACTCGCCGATGAGGCGTTCTAGTTGCTGGATTGGCCCATCGACCCTGGAAAGTGCTGTGGCAGCCTCGCGAGGAGACTGCCGTTCCAGGCGTTTTCTCGCCAGTTGAGCCTGCATCTTTAACGCGGTGAGCGGTGTCTTGAGCTCATGGCTCGCCATACTGATAAAGGCATCCTTGCGCTGTTCGAGTTCCTTGCGGGCCGAGTTATCCAACACAAAGGCGATTGCCTGATTTGGGCGATGCTGTAAGACGACAGCACCCACAAGCACCGGAAGGCGGCTGCCATCTTTACACACATATTCTTTCTCGTAGGGCGTTATATACTGCTGGATGGTAAGTTGCTGATGGACCTGTTGCGTAAGCGCCCGATACTCTGGAGGGGTCATCTGCACCCAGTTCAGGTGCCCGGCACGTAGGTCTTCACGAGTATAGCCAGTCATGCGCAGAAAGGTGTCGTTTGCCTCCACAATTTGTTCACCTTCGATGATATTGATCCCGATAATGCTGGAGTTCATCAGGACGCTTGCTTGCTCCTGACTCTGGCGTAAGGCTTCCTCGATGCGCTTCTGGTCATCAATATCAGTGCCAGTGCCAAACCACTTGACAACCTGACCAACTTCATTGCGGACTGGGAGCGCACGGGCTAAATACCAGCGATATTCTCCCGTCCGTCCATCCCTGATACGATATTCGTTCTCGTAGATGTTACCGTTTTTGAGCACCTGGTGTCGGAGCATCAGTGTCCGCTCAATATCCTCTGGATGTATGAACTGACGCCAGAGATCATCTCCTTCGAGGTGAAGATTAGCCTGCGTCACGTCACGATAACGCTGATTGGTGTAGTCAAGACGACCATTGGGCCACATGGTCCAGACCAGTTGCGGCACCGTTTCGGCCAGCACGCGAAAGTTCTCTCGGCTTTCTTTGAATTGCTGCTCGGTTCGTTTCTGCTCATCGATGTTAGTGCAGGTGCCAACCCAGTGCAGGATCATGCCCTCTGCATTTCGCTGCGGCATGCCTCGTACTAGAAACCAGTGATACGCTCCGCTGGTGCCGTCTTGCAAGCGATATTCTACTTCATAGGGCGTGCCGGTCTGGATGGCTGTCTGCCAGGCCTGCCTTACACGTTGGTGGTCATCAGGATGTACCCTCACCATCCAACCATCACCTTCGACTTGTTCGAGGGTCATTGCTAGATAATCGATTAAGCGCTGATTGTTGTAGGTAATATATCCATCGGGACCTGCAATCCAGACGAACTGGGGGATGGCATCAACCAGCGTGCGAAACTCGTCTTCGCGCTCGCGTTGGGCTGGTGCTTTTATTTCGTGAAACTGCAACGTGAGTCCCCCAACGGTCGGAGAGAGATACACATGCAGCCAGGTCCGGGTCACGGGAGAACAATACTCCACTTCAGTCAATGCTTGGATTTGTTTGGCTTGAAGCATTGCATGATAGAGTACGCTGCTCACGAGTTGTGGCGCTCCACGCCAGAAGGGAGTTCCACGCAATTCCTCTAGCGTGGCTCCAGTGATAGCCTGCGCGCTCGCATTTGCATACACAATGGTCTCAGTGTCATCGATGAAAAAAAAGGCACCTGGAAGCGCTCTAAGCATGGTGATAAGTGTTTCATGAGACGGAAGCACGTCTCGATCGTTTTGCCAAGAATTTGGCATATAGCAATACTCTCCCTTTCCCATGGCCCCATCCCTGGCGAGGAAGATTTCCCTAACACTGACATCAAGAAGTCAACTACGACTCTCAGCGTAAAAATCGCAGATCTGTTCGCCATTCCTTGCTTGTTTTAGGGAATGCGAGTTTCGTCATCTATGCCGAGGTCAGTAAGAATGGTGGAATATATACGTGGAATATATATAAGAAACAAGCACGATATACTTATGTATTCCCATTGAAATCTTTTCTACGTCTGCATGTCAAGCTCAAGTGTTCTTGGCGTCCATTGGCTCATTCACATCTGCCTTTTCTATTGATAAATAAGCTTCTGTACCTATAAAATGTTCTCTCTTGCGACAAGTGTCAATGTGCGTTATAACAAAGGTGCATTCTGATTGAGAGGCAATGTCCTGGTAGCCAGGCAGAGGTATGCGTGTATGAGAAGTCTCTGTTGTATTTTGCTGAGTCTTATTGTATTGACGAGTTGCGGGACATCCTTGCAACAGAATCGCCCCAGCGAGAGCACTCCAGCTAGCTCGCAGGTTCGCCTCCTCATCTTCTCGCGCACGACGGGCTTCCGCCATGCTTCCATTCCCGATGGCATTGCCAGTATCAAGCAAATGGCAGCGGCGCAGCAGGTGGTTGTCGATGCGACAGAGGATGCCTCGACGTTTACACCTGCCAATCTGAAGCGCTATCGAGCCATCATCTTTTTAAGCACGAGCGGAAACGTCCTCGATGCTGCGCAGAAAGCGGCTTTTGAGGGCTATATACGAGCGGGGGCGGGTATGTTGGTATCCATTCGGCCAGTGATACTGAATATAATTGGCCCTGGTATGGACAACTGGTTGGTGCGTATTTCAAAAATCATCCCTCGCGCCTTCAACAGGCACGCCTCACCGTTGAAGAGAGACATCATTCCTCGACTGCGAAGCTCCCCCGATCCTGGACATGTGTCGATGAATGGTATAACTTCAGATCGAATCCTCGCAGTCATGTGCATGTATTGCTTACCATTGACGAGACTTCTTATCAAGGTGGCGAGATGAACGGTGATCATCCCATTTCCTGGTATCACACCTTTGATGGGGGACGTGCCTGGTACACTGCCATGGGTCACACATCCGCGAGTTTCGCTGAGCCTCTGTTCCGTGCCCACCTCTGGGGTGGAATCCTCTATGCAGCCGAGCTCCCCTCCTGACTGTCTCTTCTGCATGATAGGTCTGCCGCAACTTGCATACTCAGCAATATATCACATGTAGTTAAACTTCTGATTGATGGTGTGGTGCTGGTTGGTAACCGCAGGCTGCCAACCAGCACCACACCATCAATCAGAGCGAGCGCCGCAGGCGCGAGCTGTGAAAATGAATGCGCTATTATTCCAGCACTAGTTCCATGATCTCCAGGTGGATCCAGTGGGAGGCGTAGGCGCGGAATGGCACCTGCTGCTTCAGGCCGAATTTATAGATGGCATAGGTGAGACCCCTGTTGGCTGCGTCTAGCAGCTTACCTACGTCTCTGCCGGGAGCCAGGTACTCCTTGATGATGGTGAATACCTGCTCCTGGCATGCCATGAAGAGTTGATAATAGGCGAGCTTGCCCTCCTCAATGACCTGGCTATCTGGCTGTACGCTACGGTATCCGGCGCGTTTCTTTTCCCTCTCAGACCGAGTCACTGTATGCGCCAGTTGCCGCTCTTGCTCCGGGCTGAGCGTGGGAGTGAGGTCGCGTAGATAATCCGCCAGGGCCAGGGCGCTCTCGTTGGTCTGTTCATCAACGGATGGCCTTACTGCCGCTCTGCGCTCGACCCCCAGGGATTGAAGCAACCCATACGTGATCCCGTATTCGCTCTCTGCGCTTTGTAGGGCGCTCAAGATGTAGTGTGGGCTGATGGCCTTCTCTCCGTCCGCCTGGGCTTGTTGTTCCGCTCCGGCCAGAATGTGGCGCGCCTGCGGAGTGAAGGCAGTCTCGTCTTTTGCCCCGCCCTGGTCTCTGCCCACAAGGAAAAGCAAGCCAGAGCGAACATGCTCAAGCGTTATGCCCTGTTCGGCCAGGGGGGCCGCGGCACTCCCCTCGGCCAGGATACCCAGCAGGAGGTGCTCGGGTCCGATATAATAGTGCTGTAAAGCCAATGCCTCTTCTCTGGCCAGCTCAAGCACATGTTGTCCCTGCTTAGTGTAGGGAAGCACAATTTCATGCATTGGTGAAAGCTTCCTTTCTTCCGTTTCAAAAAGAGCCGCCTGGCGTAAGGCACGCAGTTGTAGTACGCGCACATGTCCAGGGGTCAGGCCTAATTCTCGCCCAACCTCTGCCGCCGTATAACCCTGCATATAGCGCAGGAGTAATACCTGGCGCTCACGTTCGGGGAGCAGTGAGAGCAGGCGCTGGACGCGTACCTGTGCCTCTCCCTGCTCTAACTCATGAGGAATGCTGGCGTAATCTTCCAGGGTCTCAAGAGGAAGAGTTGCGCCCTTTGCTTGCTCCTGCCAGTAATCGGCAAGCGTGGTACGAGCGGCGGCATAAAGCCAGCTTCGAACTTGCCGCATGCCTCTGTCTTCAAGGAGCCAGCGCAGCGCCTTAATAAAGACCACGCTGGTCAAATCATCCGCTATCTCAGGTCGCCGTACCTTATGAAGGATAAAGGCGTGGATCTCGACATAGTGCTCACGGAAGATCGCTTCCATGAGTGTGTATCGCTGCCTCTCCTTCTCTGAAAAGGATATTTCCATGACTGTTTTGTATCTTCCTCTCTGCTCACCTTTCCATATATATAACAGGCGGGCGTTACAGAGTGTAGGGTCCATGCTAGCATGGACTTCCGAGCGCAGTGACTTTCTCACACCTGGATGTCGGCCTGTGGGTGCAAGAGTCCATGCCAGCATGGATCCTACAAATACACAAAGCCCCTGGCGAGATATCTCGCCAGGGGCTTTGTGTATTATTGCTGTAGACGGCTATTTATAGGCCGGTGGGGATGCTGGGGGTGGCGGGTTGCCAGGGGCCGTTATCGGCAATGGGCGCATTGAAGTCGCCAGGCTTCTTGTCACCAACGTAGGTGTAGAGGGGATAGCCCTGGTAGAAGACGACCTGGCGCCCCATATAATCGGTACCCACGCTCAGTGTTCCGGGCAGCGGTGTGGTAGAGGTAGGGGTGCCTGTACCCTGATAAAGCAAGGGACTCCAGGTCTTGGCGCATTCCCCATCACAACTAAAGCCGCTTGCCCCTTGCCACTCATGGACATACAATGTTATGCCTTTGAGGGTTGTCAAAACAGTGAATGTGCTCCCCACCGCTTGATGGGATGGAACCTGGCCCACGGACACCACGAGCGAAGAAGATTTGTGGTTTGCGTTGTTTGTGAGTGTCGATTGCGTGGTAGTTCCTTTGAGCGACGTAGCGAGCGAATCGGTGCTGGTTGTTGAAGTAGCAGGACCGCAGGCCGCCAGAATTCCGACCAGTAGTAGGGCGAGCCCCAGGCTAAAAACGAGGTTTTTCAAACGCATAGTGTTTTTTCTCCTGTGTTCATAAATGGTTTTTTGACATAGTTTTTCATTGGGCACATAGGCATTCCAAAACTTATGGATGGGCTGAAGCAGCCACGAGAGAAGCTTTATCCTCTCTACTGTGTTCACCGACTTGAACAAAAGATACCATACGAGCAGACTACATCATATGGGTCATATGACCCATATGATGAGGAATGTGAGCTAGTTCACATTTTGCATTAGTCTGCCCTCAACAGGGGCTGAAGTGCTAAATATCGGCCTTGACTTTTCTCTTCATTGCCGGGTATACTTTCAAAAACGTTTTTCAAAAACGTTTTTGTATTCTTTCCCTGGTAAAATGGAGGTCGGCCTGATGCGCCGCAAAACGGTAACCATACGCGATGTAGCCCAGCGTGCCCAGGTTTCGGTCAGTACTGTTTCTCAGGTCTTAAATGGGAATCATAGCTATGTCAGCGCAGATAAGCGTGAGCGTGTCTTACAGGCGGCTGAAGAGCTACAGTATCGTCCGAACGCGATTGCCAGGAGCATGGTGAAGCAGCGGACGGGGACCGTGGGAATGATCTTCACCTCGGTGGTTGATCACCTGTTTATACATACCATTAAGAGTGCGCAGGCCGTATTGAGACCGGAGGGCTACACTATTTTCCTGGCCGATACTCCCGATATCAAGAGTGAGATCCAGGCGATTGCGGCTTTACAAGATCGCCAGGTCGATGGGTTTATTTTTGTCTCGATGACCTCCGTGGCGGATTCTGCCCATCTCCAGCGCCTCAAAGAAGAAGAGGTGCCCTTTGTTGTCATCAATCGTCCGCGCGTACAGGCCTATGATTTCAACCAAATTCAGTGGAACGATTGGGAGGCAGGCTACCTCGCGACCAGGCACTTGCTTAACCTGGGCCACACATCTATCACCACGATCAGTGGGCCTCTCCAGGGGGAGCCTCATTGGCAGAGCGCCTCTGATCGTCTTGAGGGTTGGCAGCAGGCCCTGGCGGAGCAGGGAATCACGGCCTCGCCTGACTGGGTATTCGATGGTAACTATACCTGTCAGGGGGGATACGAAGCCACCATACAGCTTCTTAAGCAGGCTGGATCAAAGAGTAAGTTGCCAACCGCGCTCTTTGTTGCCAATGAGGAGATGTCCATCGGCGTCTTAAGGGCGCTTCATTATGCTGGTGTTCGTGTTCCACAGGATATCGCCCTGGTTAATGTTGGTGATACCTCCTTTACAGCCCATATGACCCCAGCATTGACGACACTTGCTCATCCAGTCGCTGAGGCGGGCCAAATTGCAGCCCAAATTCTCTTAAAGCAATTTGCCGTCAAAGAACTGCTGCCAGCACAAAAAGTGATGCTCAGCTTTGCTATGCGGATACGTGAGTCCTGTGGCTCTAACCCGGAACCTTCCGAACTATTTTTCTAAGATTTGATGTTTTAAGAAACACAAGAAAGGAGCTTGCAAGGCAGAGAACTTATCAGGAAGAGAACTTATCAGGAAGAGTAAAGAAGCTCTTCTAAGTGAGCAATGTGCAAGGAAAAAGCAAAGGAGACAACGTTGTGAAAACTTATTTGCGACGCACCCCCCTGTATTCATCGTTGATCGTCGTCTTGTTACTCATGCTGACCGCGTGCGGCGGCACTTCTTCCGGAAATACCTCTGGCCAGACGCTCCATGTGCTGGTGGGCGCCAATACCACGTATCCCACCCAGCAGAAACAATGGATGCAACAAATTGGGACGGAATTTCACAAGCTCACCGGGTCTACGATTGCCTGGGATACCTACAGTAGCTCAAGCGAGGAGCAGACCAAGCTGCAAACCGCGGTTGTTAGCGGCAACGGTCCCGATATATTTAGCCTGGGGACAACCTTTGTCCCTACCGCGCAAGCTACCAACGGTTTTGTGACGCTGAGCGATGCTGATTGGCAGCAGGTCGGCGGGAAGAGCAAATTCTTCCCCCAGCAGCTAACCATGGCAGGCAAGACCCCCGACCAGACGATTGGAATTCCCTGGATCATGGCGCCCTTTGCGATGGTCTACAATAAGGACCTCTTCCAGAAGGCGGGTATTACCACTCCCCCTACTACCTGGACCGAGTTTATTCAGGATGCCCAGAAGATAAACCAGCCCTCGGCGGGAGTGTATGGCACCGAGATCGACCCCTCGGACTCATTTGATACGTGGAAGGTTATCTGGACCCTCAGCAAACAGTTGGGTAAGGATTTCCTTTCGCCAGATCTCAAGACCGCTCAGTTAAATAGTCCTGAGGCCCAGACTGCTCTCCAGTTCTGGTTTGATTGGGCGACAAAATACAAGATCACCGATCCAAATGCCATGTCCTGGAAATCGGGAGACGCCACGCGGGCCTTTGGTAGTGGCAAAGTGGGCATGCAGCTCATGGTCTCCACATCGATCATTCCGACCCTCAATAAGTCTGGCCTGGCTGGTCACTATGCTTTTGCTCCCATGCCCACCATCCCGTATGGTATGCAGCAACGGCCCGCCAGCGGTATTGCCGCGACCTCGATTGTTTCGGGCCAGATGCTGGCTATCGCCAAGTACTCGAATCAAAAAGACCTGGCCTTGAAACTTATCAACCTGCTCACCGATAACCAGCACCAGCTAGACTGGCATAAGACGTTTGGTGACCTCCCGGCTAATGCCGCAGCCGCCAATCAGTTAGCCAGCCAGGACGCTCTAACGGCCGCGTTTATCCAGGCCGAGGCTGGAGCTACGCCGACACCTTTCTCTGGTTCCTGGGCCTCTATCCAGGTTTCCATGGCTGGCGTCTGTTCCAAAGTAGCCAACCTGGTCGCTACGAATCAATATTCGCCTTCTTCGATCAAGCCCTTGCTCGACCAGGCGAATCAGCAGATTCAAGGCTCACTGCACTAGAGAAATTTCTTCTTCCATGCGGGATTCATCTGTATTGTGCAGGCGAATCCCGCGACCGAAAAGGTGGTAGCCATGTCTATTAGTTCTACACCAGAAAAGATGCCACCCCCAATTCGCACGACCGGCGCGTTAAATAAGCGTTTGCTTCGCAAGGGCATTGGCAGCCATCGCCCTTTGTGGCTGCTCTGGCCGGGGCTCGTGCTGCTGCTGGTTATCGTTGGCATTCCTTTTCTGATCGCTTTCTATATCAGCTTTCTCAACCTCGATCAATATAGCCTGCGTAGCTGGCTAGGGGCTCCATGGGTCGGCTTGAGCAACTATCTTGCCGCCTTTACTAATGGGAACGTGGTTGGGGCATCCCTGCTTGTCTCGCTAGGCGTCAGCCTGGGTTTCTCGCTGCTTACTACGCTGTTCATTGTGCCTATTGGCATCCTGGCGGCGCTGACGGTGAACACGCCGTATCGCGGGCGAGCCTTTGTGCGCATTCTCTATCTAATCCCTTATGTCATCCCTACCTTTGTCACGGCGCTGATCTGGCGTATGATGTTCTTAAATGGGACGGGCCTGGTTGATCGTTTTCTGGCGGCGATACATGTTGCTAACGTCAATACCTACTGGCTGCTCGGCGCGAATAGCTTCTGGGCGATGGTGATCGCTGATACCTGGGCCTCGTGGCCGTTTATTTATATGCTGACCCTGGCTGGATTACAATCCCTCCCCTCCGAGGTCTACGACTCAGCCGCAGTGGATGGAGCAAATTTCCGGCAGAAGATGCTATACATTGTTCTACCCCACTTGCGCCATACGCTGGCGCTGGCCGTGTTGCTCTCCACGCTCAACCACTTCAATAACTTTACCCTGCCCTTCGTCATGTTTGGGACGCCTCCTCCCATCCAGGCCGATGTGCTCCCCCTCAACATCTATGTCTCTTCGTTCCAGCTCTTTAATTTCGGCGGTGGCGCCGCCATGTCGGTGGTTACGCTGATCCTTGTATTAATCCCCGGATTCCTCTATATCCGCTCGTTGCGCTTGAGTGAGGTGAAGGCATCATGAGGCACCGCAACAATTACAATGCGCAGGAAGTTTTACCGCCATGGGTGCGCTGGCTACTGATCGTGGTGCTGGCGATTTTTGTCCTCGTCCCCGTTGGATATATGCTCCTGCTCTCTGTGACGCCGGATATCGAGGTGAATGGTGCGCATTTCTTGCCATCCCACTGGGCCTTTGAAAACTATGCGCAGATGTGGTCCACAATCAATCTTGCTCAGGGCCTGTTCAATAGCGTGCTTATCTCGCTGGTCGCGAGTACGATTGCGGTGATTCTGGCCGTTGGGGCTGCGTATGTGATTACGCGCTTTCACTTTCGTGGTCGCGTCGCCTACCTGTATTCCCTTATTGGTTTGCAGGCCATTCCAAGCATCATGCTCCTGCTGCCCCTCTTTGTGCTTTTCGTCTCTCTGCAAAGCTTCTTGCAAGTGAAACTGGTTGGGAGCTATACCGGGGTAATTATTACCTACCTGACCTTCTCGCTGCCTTTCGCGACCTGGCTGTTAGTGACGTATCTCGCCAATATTCCCCTTGATGTCGAGGAGGCGGCTATGATCGATGGCGCGACGCGGCTGCAAACCCTCTGGCGCATCATTGTACCCCTGGCGCTGCCCGGCCTGGTAGTGGCCCTGGTCTTTTCCTTCTTGACGGGTTGGAACGACGTGCTCTTTGCCAGCGTACTGACCTCGCCAGAGACGCAGACGGTTGGCGTACAATTGCAGGCCTTTAGTGCCGCTCAGGAAGGCGGGGCGCTGCCACTCTATGGTCAGCTAATGAGCGCCGCTCTCATGAGCGGGCTACCCGTGGTCATTTTGTACCTGATCTTTCAGAAATACCTGATCGGCGGCCTGACCGCTGGCAGCGTAAAAGGATGATTCAAAGAGTGCGTACGTAAGTAGCACATCTTGACAGTTCCTTTTATTTTATATAATATATCGGAAGTGGATATATCCGATATTGATATAAATATATTGCAAATCAGAGGCGGAAGGAACTGTAAAGTGATGAATCTCTATTTGATACGCCATGGCGATTATCTTGAGGATCTGGAGGATGGTAAATACCAGGATCTAGGTCTCTCGCCTGAGGGTGTTAGGCAGGTGGAGGCTCTGCGCGAGCGCCTGTCCAGGACGGATGAGATCAAGGCCGATGTGCTCTTGAGTAGCTCTATGCGACGCGCCAGAGAATCGGCAGCAATCCTGGCACCTGTGTGGGACCAGCCAGTGCTCTTTGAGAAAGACTTTGAAGAGTGGGTCTGCGATGATGGCACCTTGACTCCCGAGGAGTTTTCTCGGCGCTGGCAGCAGGTATCTGAAGCACAAAAGCCTTTCTATCGCTTCATGCCTGGCTATGAAACGGCTCTGGAGTTTTCCGGACGTGTTCAAGCGGCTTTTAATCGCATTCTGCAAGAGCATCAGGGGAAAACGCTTGTGCTGGTCACCCACGGGGGCGTTATCGGCACGGCATTTAGTTATTTCTTTGGTCTGAGTGCCGCACTGCCCTCGCGGGTTGGTCTGGGTACGAAAAACGCTTCTATTACCCACTGGTATCAACCCGCGAGCGCACCCAAGTGGATTCTTGAGCGCTACAATGACTACCACCATTTAAGATAGAACGCTACTGGCATAGTGCCTATGACCAGGTCAGGCGTAGGACGCGAAGCCAGTTCTCATGGGTTAGTTTGCGCAGGGCGGCTTCATCATAGCCATGTTCGCGTAAGGCGCTGACGAGTTTAGGGAGTCCACGTACATCTCCAATTTCTCGCGAAACCGTGGTGCCATCAAAGTCTGAGCCGAAGCCGACGCGGTCGATGCCAAGATGCTCGACGAGATAATCGATATGGCGCACCATGACCGTCAGCGGCAGGTTGGGATCGGAATTGGTGTCTGTTCGCATGTCGGAAACACCAAAATTGAGGCCGACGATGCCGTCTGATGCCTTGACGGCGTCTAGCTGGCGATCAGTGAGGTTGCGCGTGGAGGGACAGAGGGCATGAACAGCAGTGTGCGTCACGACCAGCGGGGCGTCAGAGATCTGCGCCACATCCCAGAAGCCCTGCTCGTTGAGATGTGCGAGGTCCACCAGGATACCCAGGCGATTGCAGGCGTGTACAAGCTCACGTCCAGCCGCTGTCAGTCCTGGACCCGTATCAGGCGAACGAGGAAAACCAAAGGGGACGCCATGCGCGAAGTCATTGGGGCGGCTCCAGACGAGGCCAAGTGAGCGCAGACCCTTCTGGTAGAAGCTCTCTAAATTATCGAGATCAGGCGCGATGGCCTCAGCCCCCTCAAAGTGTAGAATAATGGCCAGGATGCCTTTCTGCATGCAGTCCTGTAGCTCATCAACCGTGCGCACAACTTTAATCTGTCCCGCAGACTCCGCCTCCAGGTGGTAGAGGAGTTCTATGACCTCGCCAGTCATTCGTTGAGCGTAGGCATGCTCAATCGCCGGGAAGGGACGCACCTCATATCCTGTTTCCGTCACGATCATGCGCTCTTTCATCGTCTGCGTCTTCCCTGGTGCGGGACAAAAGATGGCGAAGAAGCCGCCCGCAAAGTTTCCTTGCCGCGCTCGTGGCAGATCGATATGCCCCAACTCACTCTGCTCAAAAAAACTCCGCCCACTTCCCCGTTCCGGCGAGTAGAGATGCAGCAAGGTATCATTGTGCCCGTCTAAGATAGGTAGAGTGTTTGTCGTCATGTAAAATATCTCTTTTCATGAATATGTTCTTTGAATTATATGCATGGCGGGCGGTAATAGACAAGCGTTGGCGAAAAGGAGGATGTGCTGGCATGTCCTCGCGGATCATTTTGTGTTATAGCGATTTCTGTGCCATAAAGTGGCAACTTATGTGTCATAAGCTTACTCAGCATGGACTCTACAACTAATGAGGAACAATCTTCTCCGCTTTATCTGGTAAAGTAATAGTGGTTATGCTCTGGTTGACACTTTATAAGCAGTTGGTAAATAAGGAGATTGTATTTATGACAGGGATGGTTACTTTCAAGGTGGATGATCGCCAAGTGCCGGGTTATTTGGCGGTGCCCAAGCAGGGGGCTGGCCCAGGTGTGCTTGTGTTGCATGCCTGGTGGGGACTCAATGATATCTTTAAGGGAGTCTGTGAGCGTTTGGCACAGGCTGGCTTTGTGGCCTTCGCACCTGATCTCTATCAAGATGGCCGTGTGGCAAAGACTATTGCTGAAGCTGAGCAACTGCGCGACTCACTGGATGAGGGCAAGACATATCAGAATATTATGGGAGCCATTAGCTATCTCCAGGCGCAAGAGAAGACGCGTGGGGAGAACATTGGTGCCATCGGCTTCTCCCTGGGTAGTGCCTGGGGGCTCTTGTTGGAAGACCCGGCCACGGCGATCGTGACCTTTTATGGGCTTTCAGATGCGGAGAAGGTTACGGCTAACGCGGCCTTTCTCGGTCACTTTGCTGAACACGATGAGTATGAGTCCGCCGAATATATGCAGTTCTTCGAAGAGAGCCTGCGGGCGAGAGGTAAGGAGGTGAAGTTCCACCTCTACCCAGGAACGCGTCACTGGTTCTTTGAGGAGGATCGCCCCGAGTATGACGCGCAGGCGGCCCAGTTGGCCTGGGAGCGTACCATTAGCTTTTTAAATCAGCATTTGCAGGGATAGGGTTAGTGGGGAAGCGTGTGCTTTGACTATACAGTAGCACACTTCGCGTCCTTTGTCAGTAATGCCGCTTACAGTTTATGTTGATGGCGCTCGGGTATACTCAACCAGAGGGTAGGCGAGCGCCTGCCAGTGCGCAAAGATTATTGCATGTACCAGGTAAGAAGGAGTACTGACAGTATGACAACAGGTAGTGTGACACCAAGCCGACTATATCTCTTCCAGCTATCGACCTCGACAGTACCTGTCGGGGCAGGGCGAACGCTCTCCATGGTCTCAGGTTGCTACCTCGTGGAGCTAAGCGACGGGCGCCATATCCTGATTGATAGCGGTATGCCCGCCGATGTGCCCTTGTCGCCAGGGATGCCGCCAGCCGAGGATGCAAAGAACGTGTTGGAGCACCTGGACGCGCTTGGCCTGCGTCCAGAGGATATCTCAATTGTCATTGCCACTCATTTCGACGTAGATCACGCGGGCTATCACGATGCCTTTCCCCAGGCCGAGTTTATCGTGCAGCGCACTCACTACGAACTGGCACGGAGCGGGCATCCGCGCTTCGCCCAGGCTCGCTCTCACTGGGATCATCCCGCCCTGCGCTATCGCCTGCTGGACGGGGATACAGAGCTGCTACCGGGGATCACGCTCATAGAGACCAGCGGACACACGACCGGGCATCAATCGGTTTTGCTGCGCCTGCCTCAGACGGGTCTCGTGCTGCTGGCCGTAGACGCCGTGGTCATGCAACGTCTCCTCACACCTGAGCGCACAGCCTGGCCCACTGATGAAGATCAGGAGCAGCTTCGCGCCAGCACGCGCAAACTGCTGGATATCGTCGAGCGCGAGCATGTCACGCTCACCATCTTCGGCCACGACGGCGAACAATGGCGCACACTCAAGAAATCACCTGCGTATTATGACTAGGCAATTGGTGCTGTTAAGGAATTTAAAGCAGGCGCTATGTGTAAGGTATTGTCAACTTATTAAAATAATGAAGAGCTTTTCAGAAAGAAGATGAGGGAAAAAAAGAATGGTGAGTGGTGAGTGGCGGGTGGTGGGGTGCTACGCGACGAAAGTGCTGGCAAATGGCTTAGCGGACGGAGCAAACATAGGAATCGTTATGTCAGGGCGACGTTAGTTCAAGCTGCGCATGGAGTACGCTGATCCAGAACGTACTTGGGAGAGTGCTGTCGTCGGCTAAAAAACGCCGAGGGAGTAAACGGGCCGCGTTAGCGATTGGTCATAACATTCTGGTGATCTACTATCAGATGATGAAAACGGGAGAGGAGTATCAGGAAAAAGGGGGAGGCTTTCTTCCGGCCAACAGATCAAAGCAAAGTGGAGTACCAACTTCTCCAACGCCTGGAGCATATGAGGTATGAAGTCGTCTTGACTCCGCGTCCGGCAGCGTAAGCGGGAAGGCGAGCACGAGAAAGAGGAAGGCAAAGCATTACCAGAACTGGTAGCGTTTAGCAAATCTTATACTCTTTTTGCAACTATTTTTAGAAGATACTGTTTGGCTAATTGCCAAAAGCTAGGCAACCACCGCACGTTTGGCAAAAGCAACTAGATATCAATGTGATCATCATTACGAAAGACGAGGCCGCACCATCTGCATTTCCTTTGCTGCTTCTGCAAAAGATTGCCAAGCTTACTACTCTAGGGGGATATTTTCTTATCTGCGAGCACCAGTAACCACTAGAGGCAGGATTTCCCGACCTCCTCAAGCTCACAATATGTTATATGATATTGGTATACAAATAAAGCTGATTTTGCTTGTATGTTGCAAAAAGAGACGAGGGCAAACTTGAAATTAATTATTAGTTACTTTATTGTACTTAACATCCTGACTTTTGTCGTCTATGGCCTAGATAAGCATTCATCCAGAAATAGAGGACGAAGAGTTCCAGAGAACGTCTTATTGTTACTCGCATTTGCTGGTGGCACCCCTGCCGCCTATGTTGCACGAAATTATTTTAGGCATAAGACGATCAAGCGCCCCTTCATCACAAGGCTGCGGCTTATACTCATCGTGCAAATATGTGTTTTGCTTCTCTATATTCTGTTATCTTTCCGTGGACAGGCTTAGTTTTCATTCGTTTATCAAAGAGATCCAGATAGTTACTTTTTTAGATATTCTTATTGATATTTTTGCAAAATGTGGGACAGGCAGCAGCCGGGACTCCCACGCGCCCTCTGGCGTGATCCTTCTTCACGCTTCTTTTCTCTCTCTCAAACAGCCTGTCCCTACAACTGCTGCCGTACTGATTTAGAAATCTCGGTGAAGAACTTCCCTTTAACGTGACATGACGCAAGGGAACGGTTCGGGCTGCGCCTACAGGCGATCAATCGCCTTCGGACGCGCTAAAGCTGGTCTCTACCAAATTAGCGTTTGGGCGATTTTTGCACGTATCATGACTTATACGTTTCAAGCAGGGCCAGCAACCTGGCGTCCAATTGGCGTAGGTAGTCTCTGCCGTAGGGGCCATTCTCTAGAGTGTCCAGCAGGTGAGGTGGAAGGTCCTGGGCGATCTCGTGGCTACAGGAGCCAGCGGCCAGGGCAATAGTTGCCACCGTATCCACATCGCCAGAGAACTGAATGCAGGTTCGCAGTAGGGTGCTCATAGATGCGCTACGGGTAAGGGCCGTAACGGCGGCCTGGACGCTCATCCATCCTTGGGACTTTACAGAACCTCGCCAGGGCGAGGACCAGCGGCCGGGTACATGTTTTTCCAGGAAGGCCCCGAGATTCTGTTTGGGGCCGAGGTCATAGAGGAAATAATGCGTCATAAGCGAGGCCGCCACTGCCGCGTTAATGCCGCCGGGTGTGTTATGCGTGAGGGTGGCCTGAAGAGTGCAACGCTCGATTACCTGGTCAATGGACGGATAGATGCCAAGGGGCGCGGCACGCATGGCGGCTCCACTCTTATCGCTGACCGGCTTGATCTCCTTAAGAAACTGCTCGCCATCACGTACTTGCTGTAAGAAGTGGTAGAAGCCCGTGGCATACCCTGGGCGTGGATCGCGCTTGAAGACCTCGACGAATTTCTGCGCCAGCGGGAGTGGCTCCCAGAGGATGTTTGAGACCATTGCTTCGGCGATAGCCAGGGTCATCTGGGTATCGTCGGTATAGGCGCCGGGGTGAATATTGTGGCGGGGATGTTGCACATAGCGGGCCAGGTTATTGTGTTGACGGATCATCCCTATATCTGCATATTCAAAGCCAGCTCCATAGGCATCGCCGATGGCGAGTTCGAGTAACATCTAAAGTCGCTTTCTATGCGCTTTCTATGCGCTTTCTATATAAGGGGGGAAGCTGCGTAATTCCGTGAAGTAAGCACGCACAAGCAGGTTTCTTGAAGAAACAATATCATGTGCATTCTTGCCTGTCAACGGCAGGAGCGAGCTTATACAGATTTTGCTTTGCCGGGCCTTCTGCGTCTGCTTAGAAGAAGAATGAGTCCGCCAGGCAAGATGATCAACAGAAGAACACCCAGAATTATATATGTCCAGTAGTTATTCCCTTTGGTGATGGTAGAGGGCTGATGGGTGGCAACCGAAGCCTGAGTGTTTAACATCTGTGAGGCATGAACATCGTGGAAATTGATAAGGATATCAAACGCCTCGCCAGGGCGATATGTTCGGTCCTCTCCTACCCCTTCTTCCGTGCCAATGAGGCGCAGCGTTTGCCCTGTGGTGAGCCAATCATAAACGGGACCGCTCGTAGGAGTCTGGCGCAGATCGAGTATGTAGCGTGGCGTATTTATACTACCCAGAACGCCATTGAGGCTGGTTGGATCAAAAGCCGTAATTGTATTGGTGTTCAGGTAGGTGAAGAAGCCATCGTTAAAGGACCCGCTGGAGAAGGTCATGCCAATGGAGAGATAGGTAGGGCCGAGCCAGTGCCGTAGGTATGCCCCCATTGTCCCTTCAATGTCGGCGTCATTCAGCGTATATTGCCAGTGATCATTCGCTGTGTGATAATCATGTGCCCAGAGCACCATACGCCCTACACCGTGCTGCTGAAGCCAATGGGCGTTCTCGGCCATATAGGGATCGCGTTGCATATACCAGAAATCTGACGCGCCAATAGGCGGCGAGGCGCGATTCGGCTCGATCACTGCGTATTGAACGATGATACGGGCATCTTGTAAAGCCTGGGCAAAGGCCTGTGCTGAGGAACGCTGTGCATACTCTGCTCGGTGGCTGAGGAGCAAGTCATAGATTTCTTGCGCATCGTCTTTATAGCGTTGCTTGCCTGCCTCATCCAGATTTGCGTATTGTTGCCGACCGCCAGAGAGCTGATTATCAGCGATAAACTCCTGGTAGACTGTGTGGGCCTTTTCTACCTGGGTTGGATCAACCTGGCGCAGATAGTTGAGCACCTCATCAACCGTTGGGCGTTCGATGCCCTGAATATCAATACCATAGAAGTGAACCTTATGAGCATGTGCTGGATTGGCGTTGTAGCTACGCAACCATTTGAGCAGATCCTTTACCTCCTGCGTGCGCCAGGTAATAAAGAGATCATTGTGGAGGATACTCCAGATATCGCGTGATCCACCATTAATGTAGGCATCGACCTCCTCGCTTGCTCCCCAATCGTTCTCCATGGCGAAGGCCGTAAAGCCCATATGTGTCACTAGATATTCAATGACGCGGGCCTTCATCGCGAAAAACTCGTGTGTACCATGTGTCTCTTCCCCCAGACCCACAACCTGAGCTGACCCAATCATCTGCCGCAAGGGCTGTAAATCGGCGTCCGACCCTCCCGGCTCCGCTCGTGAAAAGGGGACAGCGTGCTGCTGAATCCAGCCTGTTAGATCATCACTTGTCGCGGCATATACAGGCTGTGGGTTTGCCAGCAACAGATAGAGACAGAGTAAAAAAAATACCAGGCCTCCCTGAACTGATGAGCCTGAGGTACACCAGCGCTTCTGCATTTTATGCCCCCTTGCTTCTTTATACAACTGTTATCCACTAAATTTCATCAATATTTATAGCTAATAGTTATAAAATTAAAAGCAAATAGCTATCTCGAATTATATGACACAGAGACATTTTGTTTGCCAAGGAGTGGAGTATACCCTTAGTGAAATTTTCTATAAGAGGGGCAAGAAATGTAAATGTATAAACAAGGCTTGTATCTATAAATTTTTGCCTGAGGCATGAAACTAATAGAAGCGGCTTTACAAGAAATACGCACAAATGAGAGGGCCTGGTATTGAAATCTCTCAGGCACGTCCTGGCTTGCAAAGATATGCTGCCCAGGCAGTTAATTGTGAAAATGCAACTGGCCGCGTTCGCAAATTCGCAAATCGACCTGGATTGGTCGATGTTAGCTCCTCTCGGCTGTGGGGGCGGCTCCAACGGATTGACGACTGATCAACTGGGTGGCGATCTCGACACGTGCAGGCGTGGCTTCGGGTCGATGGTAGCGGTCAATCAGCCGACGAGTGGCGAGCAGGCCCATCTCTTTACAGTCTACCCGCATGGTTGTCAGGGAGGGAGTCAGGAGGGAGGCGGTGGGAATATCATCGAAGCCAATAACCGAGACATCTTCGGGAACGCGCAACCCTGCCTCTTGCAGAGCGCGCATGGCGCCAATCGCGCTGGCATCGTTGGCGCAGAAAATAGCGGTAAATAGGATCTCGCCGCTCGTCAGGAGATCGCGCAAGGTGTTCTGCACATGCTCAACGCCGAGGGGACATTCGATGACAAGGCGGGGATCAAAAGGGATATCGGCCTCTTGCAAAGCCGAACGATAGCCTTCATTGCGGCGGTAAAGCGTGCGCCGGTTGACTGTGGTGGGTTTGGTGATATGGAGAATATGGCGGTGTCCTTGAGCGATAAGGTGCCGGGTGGCCTGGAGACCTCCGCCAAAGTTGTCTGGTAGAAATGTATCGACCGGAAGGTCGCTCTGATCCACGTTGATCAAGGCTGTTGGGATGTTGAGATTGAGCAACTGCTCAACAATTTCGCGCTCATTGACGCTGATCAGCAGGGCGCCCTCTACCTGGCGCTCGCGAATTTTCTTGAGCATGAAGGCCGTACCAGTTTTGTTCTCCTCAAGAATAGAGTAGCTAAGCTGAATGTCGTGTTGGCGGCACTCTCCCTCCACGCCCTGGAGGATATCGGTGTTGAAGGTGTCCAGGTCTGAGCCCGGGTTAAAGGTGGTTGTGAAGAGACCAATGTGTTCTAACCTCGCCGTGGACGCGGAATCGTAGTATCCCAGTTCCGTGGCGATACCCATGACGTGGTGCCGCAACTCAGGGCTAATGCCTGGTACATTGTTGAGTACACGGGAGACCGTACTGATCGAAACGCCAGCCCGCTCAGCGATATCGCGCTGGTTGATGCGCTGGAGGGGCAGGCTTTGAGAGAAAGTTCGTACTTTCATTTTCGCTCCTTGTCTTTGCTTCTCGCGCCTGCGGCGCCCGCCAGGATTAATGGTGTGGTGGAGGGACGGTTGCCGAAGGCAACCATCCCTCCACCACACCATTAATCCTTTTTTGTATATCGATTGCAATGATTATTTGCAATTTATTCTACATTGGGTTTGCTTGAATTGCAAGTATTTTTCGAAATCGCTCAGTTTATTAGGTCGATTCTTCAAGATCAAAGCGGTTTTTTATGGCTTAAAAGGCAATTTATGGGAAATGCTGTAAAAATTTCGCAAATATATTGCAAAAAAATCGTTGAAAAATGCGCAATGATTTGCGTATACTTGACAGCATAGATTGGCTCTTGCAAAAATATTTGCGTGAACATCCCACCCAAAGGAGGGTTATTTCGATGTCCTTACGCCGTTTGCGCTTGTCCCATGTGGGCCTTGCATTGTTGCTCTTAATTGGTCTCATGCTGGCTGGTTGTGGTGGCTCTGACTCCTCAGCTTCGTCGGCTACCCCGGACAAACCAGTCAACTTGACCTTCTGGAACTTTAACAATCTCCAGCAATCAACGGTCGATGCCTTCAATAAAAGTCATCCACTTATCCACGTGACAATGAATGTCATTCCCGCCGCTCAGCTCTATCCCAAGCTAGAGGCAGCTATCAAAGCTGGCAATGCACCGGATATCACACGCGTTGAGTACCAGATGCTGCCCACAATAGAGGCGACTGGTGGCCTGGTCGATATCTCCCAGTTTGGCGTGGGGAGCCTGAAGGATCAATTCGTTCCCTGGACCTGGAACCAGGTGACGCGTGGCAATGCCATCTATGCCCTGCCTATGGATACCGGCCCCATGGCGCTGGCCTATCGCACAGATATTTTCCAGAAATATCATCTCTCAGCTCCCAAGACCTGGGATGAGTTTGCGCAGGATGCCGCGACCCTGCATGCCGCCGATCCTAGCCTCTATATCACTAACTTCCCAAGCAATAACGCCGCCTGGATGGAGGCCCTGGCCTGGCAGGCTGGCGGGCGCTGGTTCAGCCCCGCGAGCGATGCCTGGAAGGTCTCTATTAATGACGCTGGTACATTGAAGGTTGCGAATTATTGGCAGAAGCTGATCGATAGCCATATAGTGGCGACCGACTCGGATGCCAGCCCGGTTTTCTCCCAGAACCAGATCAATGGAAAGCTGGCGACCGTTTTGACGCCTGCCTGGAATACCAAGTATATCGCGAGTGGTGCGCCCCAGAATAGCGGCAAGTGGGGACTGGCGCCTCTGCCCCAGTGGGTCGCGGGTCAGCAGGTTTCCGCCAATATGGGTGGCTCGACCAATGCCGTGACGACCAGTTCCAAGTATCCTGAGCAGGCGGCTGAGTTCGTCAAATGGATCAGCACGAATAGCCAGGCTCTGACCGAGCAGGTAAACACGCAGAAGATCTTCCCCTCAACCAATGCGGGCCTTGCTCTCAAGCCGCTGCATTCGCTGAATACCTACTATAATCAGAATATCGTAGACGTTTTCAAGACCGCGTCGGAACATATTGATACCTCCTTTACTTGGGGACCGTCCATGCTCCAGACGAACTCTGACTATGGAGACATGACCAAGGACGTCATCTCGGGCAAAGAGACGCTTGCCTCCCTGCTGAATAGCTTGCAGACAAAAACGGTAAGCTCTTTGCAGCAACAAGGGTTTAGCGTCCAGAAGTAGTCACTAATTTGCTTGGATGCTCCCCGCCCATGCAGGAGGGCTAGGTAGGTGCGCCCTTCAGAAGCACTACCTAGCCCTCCTGTCGGGCAGGGCCTTTCAAAGGATGGTGAGGGTAGGTGCGTCCTTCAGAAGCACTACCTGATCTGTTTCCCTTTCTTTCCATCATCTTTACCCCTAGAACGAAGGGAGTTGTGCTATGGAAGCCCAGGTCACTGACGTCGTTGTCGCGCCTGCGACGGCGACGTTGCGCCGCCCGCAGCGTGTGCGGCGCGCATCGCGACTGCGCTCTCTCATTCCCTATCTCTTTCTCTCACCAGCCATCGTGCTTTTTCTCTTGTTTTTTGTGCTCCCCCTGGGCTATGCCGTCTGGCAGAGCCTCTTTCGGCTCCAGCGTGATGGCCTGGGCCTGGGCGCTCCCAAGCAGGTCTTTACTGGCCTGAGCAATTATCAGCATGTCTTGAGCGACCCGGTGGTCTACCAGGGACTCGGGCGTGTGCTGTTGTATAGCGTACTGCAGGTGCCGATTATGCTGGGCCTGGCCCTGCTCCTGGCCTTGTTGCTGGATAGTGCGGTTATCCGCCTGCGTGCCTTCTTCCGCATCGCGTTTTTTCTGCCCCATATCATCCCGGGCGTGGTTGGCGCGCTGCTCTGGGCCTTCCTCTATAATCCCCAGTTCAGCCCGGTGCCACAGGCCCTGGCGGCTCTGCACCTGGGTGTGGTCAATTTCCAGAACCCGAACCTGGTGCTGTTGTTAATTGGGAATATTGCCGTCTGGGCGGGTACTGGCTACCAGGTGCTGATTATTTTCTCTAGCCTGCAAGCCGTTCCCACTAGCTTGTACGAGGCATCGAGCCTGGATGGCTGTTCTGAATGGCAGACTGCTTGGTTTATTAAGGTACCGCTGATCTTCCCGGCACTGGTGCTGACTGGTGTGCTTGCCATTATTGGTGCCCTGCAATTGCTGATGGAGCCACTGCTCCTGCAGACCGTTTTGAATGGCATTACGTCGAACTTTACGCCGAACATGTATATGTATCAGATAGCGACGGGTGGCGGAAACTATTACTATGCAGCGGCCCTTTCAGTGGCTCTGGCTCTGGTGACTGGTATCTTCTCGTTCAGCGTTTTGCGGCTCGTCCGCCGGAAGGCAGGAGTATAAGCACTATGGCTTCAAATGCCCTCTCTAATCAGGCCACCACGCGGCAGCGGCGCTCGGGTTTACAGATCACGCGCGTTGCACTGTATGTCATCGCGGGCGCGGCGACTCTCTACTTTCTCTTCCCGCTGGTCTGGCTCCTGATGGCTTCGACCAAGAATAACTCAGATCTATACACATCATCCGCCTTCTGGTTTGCGCACTTCAATCTCGTTGCCAATCTCCAACAATTGCTGACCTACGATAACGGTATCTATCTCCAGTGGATGGGCAATACCTTTCTGTATGCCTTTGGGAGCGCGAGCCTCAGTATTCTGATCTCAGCCCTGGCCGGGTACGCCCTGGCCAAGTTCACCTTTCCCGGCAAGAAGCTGATCTTTAATGTGATCGTCTGCGCGGTCCTGGTGCCCGGCACGGTGCTGGTGCTCCCGCTCTACCTGCTTATGAGCAGCGTGCACCTGGTAAATACCTACTGGTCGGTCCTGCTGCCATCGCTGTTTAGCGCTTTTGGCATCTGGTTCTCGTATATCTATGCGGACGCCTCGATTCCCAGGGAGCTATTAGAGGCGGCGCGTATGGATGGCGCGGGCGAGTTGCGCATCTTTTTTACCGTAGGCCTGCGCCTGATGTCGCCAGCGCTGGCGACCGTCTTTCTGTTCCACTTTGTAGGCGTCTGGAACAGCTTCTTCCTGCCACTGATGATGCTGAGCAATGAACATTTGTATCCCTTGTCTGTAGGCTTGTACCTTTGGAATCAAGTCGGCACGGACGCTACCTACTCGCTTACAAACCTGATGATTACTGGCTCGTTGCTTGCTGCCCTGCCAATCGTGCTGAGCTTTGTATTCCTCCAGCGCTACTGGCGGAGTGGTCTCTCGCTTGGCAGCATCGTTGGGTAGCTACATATTCCTAGATGGAGAACCTGATCGTGATTTCTGTTGATACACGTCCAGCTGTCGCTATGCTGGTAGACCCGAAATGGCGGCAGCGCATCTTCTCACCCGCGAGCCTGGAGAGACTCTCCATGTTCGCACGCCTGATTCCAGACACAGAGGTCGCCCTCTCTGAGGAGCGCCTGCCCGAACTGCTCAACGGAGCTGTAGCCTGCCTAACGGGCTGGGGGACGCCCACGCTGACAGATGCGACCTTGGAGCAAGCACCCTCACTGCGCCTCATAGCACACACGGCGGGAAGTGTTCATCACCTGGTCCCTGAGACCATCTTTGAGCGCGGCGTGCGCGTGACGCATGCCGCTGCCGCCCTGGCCGAAGGGGTCGCGGAGTTCACTGTCTTACAGATCCTACAAAGCCTGCGTCGCCTGGACCAGTTTGAGCGGCGACTGCGCGCTGGCGAGCCGTGGCATGTGCTCTCGCATACGCCGGGTCATCTATTGAGTACCCAGACCGTGGGCCTGGTAGGTGCCAGCCGTATTGGGCGTGATGTTATCGGACTCCTGCACCCCTTTGGTTGCCGCCTGCTGATGTTTGATCCCTATCTCACGCCAGAAGAAGCAAGGGAAATGGGCGTGGAGCTGTGTGAGCTGGACGACCTCTTTGCCTCCTCCGACATTGTCTCCTTGCACGCGCCCCTCTTGCCCACCACACGAGGTATGATTACATCCAGGCACCTCGCGTTATTGCGTGACGGCGGTGTCCTGGTCAATACGGCGCGGGCTGGACTGGTTGACGAGGACGCACTGGTATGCGAACTGGTCTCGGGCCGCATCAACGCCGCTCTAGACGTCTTTGTACAGGAGCCGCTCCCCGACGAGCACCCTTTCCGCACTCTGCCCAACGTATTGATCTCGCCGCATGTAGCCGCCATGACCTGCGAGACGCTCCTGAAGCAGGGCGAGATGATGGTTGACGAGATATTACGCTTCCTGGCGGGCGAGCCACTGCTCTACGAAATTCGCCCCGAGAAGTTCGCGATTATGGCATAATATCAATATTTCGTCAAACTTGCGAAAGGTCGTATAAAAAATCGTGGGTACATTTACGCATAATGAAGAGCATTTTTTGTTGGATGGAGAGCCTTTTCGTGTGCTCTCGGGGGCGATGCATTATTTTCGCGTGCCACGTGCCAGTTGGGATGATCGCCTGTATAAGCTCAAGGCTATGGGCTTGAACACGGTGGAGACCTATGTGGCCTGGAATCTGCATGAGCCACGTCCGGGTGAGTTTCACTTTGAGGATAACCTGGGCCTGGCGGAGTATATCCGCTGTGCCGCGAGGCAGGGGCTGCATGTGATTGTGCGCCCTGGACCCTATATCTGTGCCGAGTGGGAACTAGGCGGCCTACCTGCCTGGCTGCTGAAAGATCCTGGGATGCGCCTGCGTTGTAGCTATCCCCCCTATCTCAAGGCAGTGGATCGCTTCTTTGATGCGCTGCTTGCTGAACTGGCTCCTTTGCAAGTTACGCGTGGTGGTCCGATCCTGGCTATGCAGGTCGAGAATGAGTATGGCAGTTACGGGAATGATAGTGAGTACCTGCGCTACCTGGAAGATGGCCTACGTGCGCGTGGTATCGATGTGCTGCTCTTCACCTCTGATGGCCCAACGGATGAGATGCTCCAGTATGGGACGTTGCCCCATATTTTGAAAACCGCCAACTTTGGCTCTAAGGCGAATGAGGCCTTTAGCAAACTGCGCGACTACCAGCCTGAAGGACCACTGATGTGCATGGAGTTCTGGAACGGCTGGTTTGACCATTGGGGGACTGAGCATCACATGCGTGACGCTCAGGATGCTGCGGCCACCCTGGACGAGATGCTGGCGGCAGGTGCCTCGGTCAATTTCTACATGTTCCACGGTGGAACGAACTTCGGCTTTATGAACGGCGCTAATTATATGGGAGAGCAGTACCAACCCACTACGACAAGTTATGACTATGACGCGCCCCTGAATGAGGCTGGTGATCCCACGCCCAAATATTTTGCCTACCGCGAAGTGTTGGGGAAGTATGTTGAACTGCCGGAACTGCCTCTACCCACGCTCACGCCCAAACAGGCTATTGGCAGCATCCAGCTTTATGAGTCGGTTGGGTTCTTTGAAGGGCTGCCCATGCTGGCGGAGCCTCAGCAAGCAGTCACGCCAGAACCAATGGAGTTCTTTGACCAGAACTATGGCTTTATCCTCTATCGCACAACCATTTCGGGTCCACGAGCCGAGGTGCCGCTGATCCTGCGTGATCTGCACGACCGGGCGCTGGTCTTTGCCAATGGCGCCTTGTTGGGAACCCTGGAGCGTTCTGTACCCTCACCCTCGCTGATGCTGAGTGTGCCCGCCAAAGGTCTGACCCTGGATATCCTGGTAGAGAACATGGGACGCGTCAATTATGGCCCTGATCTGTTAGATCGCAAGGGCATTACCGGTGGTGTACTGCTTGGACAGCAATATCTCTATCACTGGAATGTCTATCCGCTGCCTCTTGAGGATCTAAGTACTCTACCGTTCCAGGCGCAAGGCGCGCTCAAAGGTCCAGCGTTCTATCGCGCTACTTTTGAGGTGAGCAGCCAGGAGGACACCTTCCTCGCACTGCCCGGCTGGTCGAAAGGCGTGTGCTGGCTCAATGGCTTCAATCTTGGGCGCTACTGGCAGCGGGGTCCGCAACATACCCTCTATGTCCCTGGCTCCCTTCTAAAATCTGGAACCAATGAACTCGTAATCTTTGAGCTTCACGAGCCCGGTACCTGCACAGTCGAGTTCCGCGAGCAGCCCCATTTGGCTTAAGGAGAGAAGCTGAAGCTTGTAGTGTGTCATATAGGGTATCTGGCTATAAAGATGCCGAAGTCCATGGTAATGGTGAGCTCCTGGTCTTGTTGTAGTAGGCGCTCTACAGCTTCCTGGGCGGCGCGTAGCTTTGCGGCGTCCTGTTGCTCCTGCTTGCTCATGCCGGAGCGAACCAGGCCCAGGAGCAACTCGCGTTCATTGATCAGTAGCTGTTTCTCCATGTGATCCAGCTTTACGTGCGTGAACCAGCGCTCAAGTTGCTGGCCCCCGTTCTCGATGCTAAAGCCAAAAGGGCCGCCTAGCCAGGCGCCATAGCCGACCTGCTGCATAATCGCTCCCAACTCGGCGACGGCTCTATCACCGATCGTTGTGGCGTAGAATTTTCCGCTGGGCTTCAGCACGCGCCGCACCTCGGAGAGCGCTTTAGCCAGGTTGGGAACGTGATAGAGCATGGCGTTAGCGATCACGGCATCGAAATGGCCTGCTTTATAAGGAATGGCCTGGGCGTCGATGACCTGGTATGCGAAGTGCTCACCACCTTTTTCCAGATTGTGGCGGGCCGCCTCCAGCATACCCGGCGAGAAGTCCGAAAGCGTCACCTCCCAGGTTTGGGGTACACGATCCAGGTTCTCGCGCCAGAGAAAGCCGGGTCCACAGCCCAGTTCCAGCACACGACTCTGCTCCGGGATCTGAATATGGTCAAAGATCCAGCGATACCATGAACCCTGCATAACGCCCATCTGCTGCAAGGTTTCCACGCGCAGCGTGAAGTTTGTCGCATCGCGATACTGATCTTTAAGTAGATACTCCTGATTCGCCATATCTGACATAGGTAAAGCCCTCCACATACTAACTTCTCATCATGCCTCTACCTCTATTCTACATACTGATGGATGCCGGAAAACAATGCATGATACACCAGCTCAGAACCTGACCGAAACGTCATGCGCTGTCTTAGTAGCACATGGTATTTCGGGCTATGTACAAACAGCTTGTGTTTCTTGTCTAACTCTGCTATTGTGATATTTGCAAGCGTTTATGCGGACGCTTCTAAATGAGACGACTGTGACAGGAGGAGATCATGGCGAGAGACACACGCGCCCCACATGAGATACTTGAACATATCATCGAGGCGCGCGTTGCGCTCACTTCCGCCTTGTATGGCTTGAGCGAGGAGCGCTTGACGGATACCAGCGCCTTTGGTACCTGGTCGTGTAAAGAGATTATGGGCCATATTGGGCGCTGGGAAGAGGTCTGTTACCAGGTGATTCAGGATCATCTGAAGGGAATTGAGCCGACAGAGAATTACAGTCAGGAATTCCTGGCCTTTAATGATAGTTGGGAGTCTGAGCTGCGCACACTCTCGCTCTCCGAGGTCGTAACCCTCTTTGAAGTCGCCCACTATCGCCTCTTCGGCCTGCTTAATCGCTTACAACCAGAGCAATGGGACACTTTCGTGCGTGGCTGGACACAGGTCTGCACCTACGGTCACTTTGAAGAACATACCCACGAGATCCAGGCGTGGCGCAAATAGCCCGCTACTGGTGTACGCGGCTTGGGACTACGCCCTGGCGTATATGGCTACTGGAGTGGGATATAGCCAGAGGTTTTGAGGGATATGAGCATTGAGCTGGCCCAGGCGCGTACGCTATCGCAGTAGTTGTCGATGCCTGCGGCGATGACCTGGTTGGTGGTCATGCTCCATACTACTGGAGGATCGTAGGTGCCATGTGACTCGGGTGTTCCCTTGATCTTCCAGGTGCGCGCGCCTGAGTCGACTTGCGCGCCTCTCTGTTTGCGCACCTCCGTGGGGGTCGTGCCACGCTCCAAAAAGTCGGTGAGCAGAGTGAAGCCTGCGCGCAGCCCTTCTGGCGAATAGAGGCTCGGGTGTTGCAGGTGATAGCAGAGCACCGTAAGGTGGTGTACCGCCCAGTTTGCCGGTTGTTCGCTTTCCCAACCCAACATCTGGTAGAAATTCTCCTGGCACGTCTGTCCCTCCTGTACCTCCGCCCCACATTCAGGACAGCGTTGTGTTATCTCCATTATGCGTTCCTCCTCCTTTTCCTCCTCAGTATAACCAATCCTGGCGGTAGAGCGCTACTTGCGTACGCGCCTACACGATTCATGCCTGGTAATGTCCCCCCAACGAATGCCTACCTATTCTATCTTCTTTTTACCTGTGTAGGCGCGTACGCAAGTAGCGCATGTGCCCCTACAAAAAGTAGTAAAATATGATAAAAAGCTTGTTACCTGATGATAATACGCTTATACTATATTCGTGGGAATCAGAAATTGCAACTCTTGAGGAGAGGCATTTGTTCGGCTGTTAGATTTGTTTATGCGAATGTAGAGGAGTTTGTATTGATGGAGCGAGCGGAGTGGCTTAAGGCGTGCCGCCAGCGCAACGAAACGCGGATGGACACGCTTATTTCTCCTATCTATGATGAGAATTGGGGCGGCTATATCAACGGGACACACCTGCATATGCTTAACCGGTTGCTGGATGCCTCTCCGGTGGGTGGGAGCGTGCTGGACGCGGCCTGTGGCACGGGAAAATACTGGCCAGTTTTGCTGGAGCGTGGCTTTACCGTTGTGGGAGTTGACCAGTCTCAGGGGATGTTACAGCAGGCGCAAGAGAAGCATCCAGAGGTTGCAGTAAGGCATGTGGGTATGCAGGAACTGGATTTCGTGGATGAGTTTGATGGGATTATCTGCCTGGATGCGATGGAGAATGTCTTCCCCGAGGATTGGCCACGCATTCTGGCTAATTTCGCCCGGGCGCTCCACCCCTATGGCTTTCTCTATTTCACAGTAGAACTGGAGAGTGAGGAGAACCTGCGTCATGCCTTTGAAGAGGGGAAGAAGTTGCAGCTACCACTCGTCTATGGCGAGCATGGGCACGAAGGCTATTACCACTATTACCCCAGCGATGAGCAGGTCTGCAACTGGTTCACCGGGGCTGGCTTCTCCCTGCTGAGCACTGATGAAGGGGATGGATACCTGCATTATCTTGTAAGCAGGCAGCACTGACACTCAATTCTTTGTCCCTGTGGCGCATAGAGTAAGGGTGTATGGGTGGGAAAACGAGCATTGCCCATTTTTCCACCCATACACCCTTACTCTGTGAATTGGGATAGAAGAGGTTTAGAAGGCCTCTGGAAGTAATAAATAGCCATAGGTGTTGACGCAATACACATAAATGCCTGTGCCTCTGAGCTTGCTTCGAATACGATCTATGTGTTTGTCCATCATCATACGGACCTTGGCATCCATTTTACAGTTATAGGCCATTGAAGCCAGGTTGGCGTAGGTGACCGGGTTGCCATGTCGTAGTGAGAAGAGTAAACGGTACTCAGTCGATGTCAGCACAATCGTGGTATCGCCAATTGTTACCGCCCGCTTTTCTAGATCCCATGCCATATCTTTCACTCGTTCCCCTTTTTGCTTATAGGTTTCCATTGAATTAAAGTAGCGATTAGAGATTGTCATATGTAGAGTGCTTCCTTCCTGATCGATATGGGTTTGCGTATGTGCAAGAATCTCTAAAAAATAAAAGAGCAAGTTCACAGATACTATAGTACCTGATTGCTTGCTCTTTGCGCTTTGAACTACTTCACAATTTTTGGGCATTTCCCAATGGTAATGGGTTAATTAGTTCTCTTTCTTCTTTTGGCCTCCCTTTTGTTCTTCGGGCGATTGGAGTTCGCGTACTACGCGCTGTAAATCCTTATCATGGTGAAAGACGTCAGGGAGTGGTCCTTCAAAGGGATTCCCAAACACATAGAGTTGCTCAGGGTCGGATGTCTCCTCTATGGCCGGGTTTTCGCCCTGTTCTTCTATTGCGCTACTCTCTTGAAAGAGGTCTATTAAATCGCTCTGCACATCAAAGGGATTGGCGACCGCGCTTGGTTGTGCCCGTGTTGGCGCGATGGCTTCGATTTCTGCCAGGTCGTGCTTCACTGCTGTTTGCTCTGTTGTGTCTTCGCTGCCTGGTTTCTCCGTGCCTGCTTCGGATTGGAAAAATCCGAGGTCTTGTAAGACTGCTATTTGTTCTTGCTCGTTGGCTGGCTGGGGCTCCCGCTTTCTGCGAGCGGACCTGGCAATCCGTTGATGTTTAGCTGTATCTTCCTCTTCTTCAAAGGGATTCTCAATTATACTTGTGCCAGGAGGCGGAAGCGGAGCTTCTTCTTCTGCTTCAGCCTCTCCAGTAGTGGAAGCCTGTTCGGGCCTCGCTTCTGGCGTGAATGAGGGGGCCTGTGTCTCCTCTTCTTCCTCAAAAGGATTGGCGAGCTTGAGATTGTGTTGGGGAGACAGACGCGGGGTTGGACTGGACGTAAGCAATGACCCCATTTCCTGGCTGTGGTCTTGGTAGTCCTGGTTTATATGTGTTGGTATTGGTGTTGGCGGGAGAGGCTGTCTCTCCTGCTGTGTCCAGGTGCCAGACTGCATAGCCTGCGCTGATGCCGCCTGTTGTTGATATTGCTCTGCTGAGGTGACAGGGGGTGGCGAATACAGCGGAGCGGCGGGCCACTGCTGACTATTCGCGACTGGCTGCTGTGCCTCACTCATTGGCCTGAAATATGGCCGTTCTTGCCCTGGCAGGCCGGGCTGAGCTTTGCTCGATTGAGAGAGTGCAACAAGAGCCATAATTTCAGCACAAGCCAGCCTGAACCAGAGTATCCATGCCGCCAGGAGCAGAATTGATTGGAGGAATAGACAGAAGGCAGGCAACAGCAGTGTTGCCTGCGGGTGGGACCATAAGCTACTCCACTGCGCACAGACGCGTGTGAACTGTACCCAGGCTGTTGGGGGCCAGCCTTCCAGGCAGAGAATGAGTACCGCTGTCACCCCGATGGGGAGGCAGCGATACACAAGTTGTTTTTGTCGTGGCGTGTATGTTGGTTTTGACCTGCTCTGTGATGCCTGCATATGATTCCTCAGTCCCTACGACTCTGGTCAATAGGCGTAAGCGATCCCTGCACTACTGTCTGCCCATTTGGCGGCCTGCGCCCATTTTTCTGCGGGGCATGCCCATTCGCGAGGTATTCTAGCTGTTCAATGCTATCTTCGATGTTGGCTGCATGAGCCGTGCTTGCCTGCAGAGTTGTGTTCGCCATTTCGGCCTCTTTGGGAGAGGCCACAACCTCCATAGGTGTCCAGTTTTTGGTGGCGAAAAGTCCCTCGCCACGCCTGGCCGCCAGCAGGAAATTGCGCTGTCCTCGACTCAAACGGAAGGTGCGTACCACCGATTCTATGGTTGAAGAATCCTGCTTCATCAAGAACTTCATGGTTGCCATGGCTAGAATCGTCCTGCCCTCTTCCGTGCCCAGGAAGTCGTCGGAGTTCTGGGTTGTACACCAGAGGCCGCCACCATACTTACGAATTCTCCTGGCAAACTCCGCGAGGAACTTCGCGCCTTGCGGGAACTGCATGAGTAGCCAGGCCTCGTCGATCAAGATAATGGTATTGCGATCCATCGTTCCTTCGCGAGCCTGGCGCATCTTGGTCCAGAGGAACTCAGTGATGAGAAAGAGGCCAATGGGTTTCAGCGTATCATTTAACTCGCGAATATTGAAGTCGACAAAGCGATTATCCAGAATGATGCGTGTACGAGCCGGGAAGAGGTGCAAATAACGCTCTAAACGCTCGCTCAGGCCGAAGGTATCCTCGCCCACTCCGAAGCGCTGATCTCCACGTGAGGCGCTGGACATGATTACAAAGAACTCCTGCATATTGGGTGGAGTCCGATGATGGGTCGCGCTATCCATGGTGATGCCCCGGTTCTCATAGGTTTTGGTCAAGCACCTATAGAGGAAGGCTTTCTCTTTCTGGGTCAGCATACCGCTATCGGAGAGCAGTAGCTCAAGGAGACTGACCAGGTTGATTAACTTCTCGCGGAAGAAATTGGCCTCATCGTCTTGCTCCTCCTGTTCGGTCTGGCCTGGGCGCTCGATAGCGCTATACAGATCAAAAGGATTGAGTTGTAACGACTCGGAGGAGAGGCGTACATATTGCCCTTTGACCTGGTTGCAGAGATTGTTATATTCGGCTTCAGGGTCGATGACATAGACATTGCTCGTTGGGAGCAGGCGGCATGCGACTGTCTTGAGGAAGAAGCTTTTGCCGGCGCCAGACTTGGCGAAGACCACCATATTGGCGTTCTCCAACTCCTGGCTATTAAAGGGATTGAGAATGATCAGGCTTCCATTGGGGTGAATGCCGAACATGACTCCTGTGTCCATGCTGATATCGCTACCAGTAAAGGGATAGAAAGTCGCGGCAGAGCCTGTGCCAAAGAGACGCGCGCGCCCGAGTTGATTATCGCCATCAGGGAGGCAGCTTAAGAGTCCGGCGTGATGCTGCCAGTGGGCGGGCAGGGCTCTAAAATCAAGGCTGCGGATAGCCGAGATGAGGCGATTATTGCGCTCGCTCAATTCGCGACGGGTGCGCGCGCGTACCTGTACGAAAAGCGACATGGTAAAGATGCGCTCATCCCCGCGTGCCAGTTTTTCGCGCAGGGCCTCAATATCATTAAGCGCGATAGCGTCTGTGGGATCGGCGGATCTGCCCTGGCGCTGCGAGGCCAGAATCGAGCCACGGAACTCCGTCGCCTTCTTGCCCAGGCGCGCCGTGACCTGCTGAGGCGAGAGGGGCGAGATATGAATGCTAAAATCGACATGTGGCTCATCGACCTGGATGATAGCATCAAGCCAGCCGGGATAGACACTACGCGGGTAATTGACAAAAGCCAGGGTGCGCACAAACTCGTGCCCCATCTCACCCGCGATGCGCACATACCAGGGAAAGACCTCGATGCTACTGGGCGCGATAAGCTCAGGAATACTTACAAAATCAGGCGTTTTCTGTTTGGCCTTTTTCTCGCGCTTCTTTCCCTTTTTACCCTTCTTGCCGCGTTGTTCTTCCTCCCTGGAGGCCTCTTCGTTTAACTCCTCAAGCGAATATGTCCCTGGATTGAATGGCGTCTGTTCGCGCGCTGAGCCCATCAGGTTATTTGCCCCGTTCACCAGGTTATCGCTCATGGGGAACTGGCGGGCCTCTTCTGAGAGAAGGCACTGCTGGTAGAGCTCGATAATCTCTTTATCGTTCAAGCGACGCCCAGAGAGTCCCAGGCGCTCTAACTGGCGTAAGAGTTCTTCTGAGCGTAATTTGAGCTGTGTCTGGGCGTTGACCAGGGCTTCGGCCTGGTTTCTGGTTATGGTGGCGTCCGCGGGAATAATAATATAGAAGTTGCGCTTCACCAGAGCGCGTTTAGATGCCAACTGGCGCACGAAGTGGGCGTGATCATGCATGACGTCCGCGAGGTCGCCCTGGGTGTCTTCCAGTCCTCGCAGATAATTGTCGAGTTGATGTGGCAGATTTTTGATAAGGATCTGAATAGGAAATGACAACCCATTGAGAAAGCTTTTAAAGCCCTCAATCAGTGCATCCTGATCTTCTTCAGACATAAGCGAAAAATTGACGGTTTGGATCTTGAGAATGGAACGGTACTCACGGACCTTCCTGCCGAAGCTTAAACACGCCACATCGCCCGCAGCTTCACGCAGTCGCACGAATGTCTTGATCACATTGCCGGTTCCACTTATCATCTGGCTAGGTGTCTGCGGGACCGTTAGCATAATAGGAACTCCTTGCGCTATTCGAGAAGATCTTCTTCTTCGTTTATTTGCTGCTTCGTCTTTTTCTGTGCCTCCGCCAACGCGGGGTTCTCCCTGGTATCATCATCCTCTAGAGGTTTATAGATAAAAACCCTGGGCATACCGATATAGAGGAGCCAGCACATGGCCCACTCCTCCAGCGGACGTTCCGCGATAGGGACCATCGCGATCACAAGCGCCAGCAGGGCTGGAATGCAAGCGATAATGACGCTTGCCACCCCCCACCAGGCACCAGGCAGCAGGGGAGAGATACTCCCCCAGAGGGAGTATCCACCCACGATGCCACATACGATGATGAGCAGCTCGCGCCCGGTTCGTCCAAATATCACCTTTGGCTGCTCATTGAGAAATGTTGGTATCTCCTCTTTCTGCATCAGTAAACTCCAATGCGATTACTTTTGGAAGGCGTTTTGGAGAAGGGTGGAGAGGCCAGCTCCTAGCAAGATGATGATCAGGCCAATAACCGCCGCCGTCAAGGCCATATTGGACATAGCCACGCGCCTATCGCTACCAAAGGAAAGTATGCGCATAATGCCCGCGCCTATTATACCGATCAGGAAGATCGTAAAGCCAAGTACATAGACAAGGCTTCTAATACTATTCGCAAAATTTACAATATCCTTATAAGGATCACCAGTTGATTTAGGATCTCCAGGTGTTGGAGGGGGTGCCAGGTGCTGGAGGGCCGAAGAAATATTATTGAATACAGGAATAATCCCATGCACCTGATTCAAAACCAGGTGTGGATCAATCATCAGCTGTGCGATGTGAAGCAAGAACATAAGCTCGTCGTCCCTTTCTCTTTGATGAGTAATACCCTACCGTTGCATCTTAACTTCTATATAGGCAAAAATCAATCTACCAGCGCATATTAGCCATATAGAAGCTAAGATTCTATGAAATACGTAACAAATTACGAGAATTTGTGGATTGTTGCGTCCCTTTCTCACGCCTCCCCGTTGGGCATAAACTTTCTATAGGCACCACTGGTATAAGTTGCCCAGGGATGAAAGCTTGTGCCCTTGCTACTGATGCGATAAGCCTGCTCAAACGAGCATTTAGGGTCAAAGGCACACGCATCGCTTACTTCGCTGTGCCAATAATTGTTGATCTGCATGATGCCTCTATCTAAGGTATGGTGGGTATCAGTATTCCTTAGACAGGCCTTGGGATTGAGGCTACTCTCGGCATGTGCGATTGCTACAACCACCAGGAGCGAATGCCCGGTAAAGCCCGCCTGCGCGGCAAGAGCACGTGCTTGCGCATCCGAGAGCGGTGGTGCGTTTTTGTCGCATTTTGCACCTCCCGGCGATCCCGCCGGGATGTCGGGAGAAACGATCGCAGTTGCGTCGCGCCCGCCATGTAGGCTGTATGGGCCAACTTGCGAAACCTTATTGCTGTAGTTCCCTTCAATACTAATGACTTTACCGTCTGGCTCCACCTCGACAATAATTCCGACATGACCATGCGGACCCTCGCCGGTGCTAAAGATAATAGCATCCCCTGGCTGTGGGTTCGACAGTCCTTGATGAAGGGTGCCATGTTTCCTTCCATAATCCATGAAATCAGGAACATAGGCTGTGCTATAGTCGATACTGGCCTGTCGCCAGGTCCAGGTTGCGAAAAGGGCACACCATTCCTCACAGGGGCCGTAGTGGTTGCAATTATTTCCCCACTCTTTATCGCCAAGCCGCGAACGCGCTGCCGCTACGATTTTAGCGCGAATATCAGAACCATCACTCGATGCATGGAAGGGATCTCCCCACTTCTGACTCAGGGCCTGGTTATGGATAAAGCCCTCAATTGTAAATGAACTCCATCCAGACTGCATCAGGCCAGAAGAGTTGATTGACCAGCGCATAAAGGTGAGATGGTCAGCCGCGTTTTTAGTATAGTTGTTGGGGGCATTGGCCTGGACCATATATACATAGCCGTTTTTTCCGCCCTGGGGGGGATCGACGCCAGCGACCATGGCGATATGCCCGGCGGGATTGGGACCTGCGAGCACCACCAGGTCACCAGGAGACGGCATACCCGTGCCATTCGGGATGTAATTCCAGCCACGGCTTTCATAGGGTGCGCGATTTGTCCAGTATTCGTGCGCTGTCCCCTGGGATGGAAGGTCGACGCCTGCCACCAGGAACGTTGTATGGATAAAGTAGGCGCACTGCATGGGATCGAAGTCCGGCTCGTCCGGTATTGAACCTCCACCTTGCTGCTTCAACTTGTTTATCACGACCTGCATTACCGGGTTGCTGCGGTCAATGACATTGAGGCTGCCCTTTGAGTTCTCTTTCAAGACACGCTCAATGGCGACACCCACCAGGACCGCGTTCTTAGAATTGATCATCTGCATAAGGTCGCCATCGAGCGTGTCGCTAGAGGTTGCGGGTGGGTTCATTTCGCTGTCATAGGCAGTCTTCATATTGGCTGTCCACCAACCTCCAATGCCCCCCAGGAGGAAGATGCCTCCCACGAGGAATGCGAACATGTGCAGGCCCAGCGTGGTTACAACGCCTCCAAGGGAGCCTAGTATGCCGCCACCCCCACCCAGGCTCCTCAGTCCCAGGGCACTACTGCCTCTACTGTTACTCATAGGTTCCTTCCTCTTGTTCCCTTTCTAACGAGCTGCCGCAGCGATGGATACCGCGCTAGACGCCACCTGGGTGATCATCTGAAACTGTGTAATTTGCATTGAGATGGTTGTTCCAACGGCATATCCCATCATTTGCCCGGTTGCCGTCAGGGTGCGCATTGGGGCATTTCCTATGAGCGAGGGAATACGCGCAACGAACCAGAGGCACGCGATACGCATAATGTCTCCCAGCGTTCCGTCCGACAGGTTGCCTATGGGATGCTGTGGATCGCCGCCCACAAAGGCCAGCATATTTCCCAATAAGACCTGAATTACAATTAAGGCCACCACCATCAGAAATTGCACCATGACAGTCGAGATAAAGCCGTGAAGCCATAGGCGTGCCACGGGCTGTCCTACCTTGCCGGGTAAGGCCCAGCAGGCGATGCCAAGAGGGGCAGTGATGATATACAGGTTAATAAAGAAGAGGCGAATGATCATCTGGCCCAGGAACATCAAGGCCAGGATTTTTGCCATCATTTGCGTGAAATCGCCCAATTTCTGTAGATTATCAAAGAGGTGCGTGAAGTCTAGTTTATCAGGTACAAGCTGAAAGGCAGTACCAGTGGCATCATTCTCACACGAGTAAATGATCGCGTCTCCCTGGTAATCGCCTCCCTCCATGCCGATACCAACTCCTCCCCCCTGGAAGAGGAGACTCATGTTGCTTTCAAGCGTGTTAGATTGGTCTCGCCATGTATTATCCTCCACAGAGTAGTCGTGACTCCCAAGTTCATCCATTTTCTTTTTGTCTTTGGCCCAGTCTACAAACCATTTCGTGTGATTGTCGCCGAAGTAGTCAAAATCTTTCAGTAGATCGGGCGCCATTTTTTTAAGCTCATTTTTATCGGCGTCCGATATCGTGGTTGAGTGCATTAGGAAGTTGTTAGCGCGGTCTCTGACAGTGGTGTAGACAGGAATATCCTGGGTTTTGGCGCTTGTGCCAAAGACGGTTTTACGCCTGTCCGTGTCATAATTGATTCTGCCGAGCGTGCAGTGCATATCTGGATTAAATTGCGTCAAATCCTTGGCAGTTGAGGTCTGTAAACCAGGGGGGACTGGCCACTTCTTCGCCGCATCTTGCCAATTGGGCATGGGCATCTTTTCATATTGCTGCTCTGTCTGTGAATCCGAACCCATATTATCGAAAAATACATGTAAAATGAGATCTTTCCTGTCGCCAGCGCCAAAGCCAGAGGCCGAGCGATGAATATTTGGATTAGTTTGTGCAAATGTATAGATGCCTTCGGTCATATTATTGTTAAGCCCAATCATCATGGTCATAAATACCAGGCTGATGTGTGCCACGATGATCGCCAGCAATACTCCAGGTAAGTTTTCAATTGCGCTGGAATAGCGAAAGACGCTGCCTGCGAAGATCAATTTCAGCCCATTGAGTGCGATAACGAGTGCGAGCAGCATATCTACAAGAGCGAGCATCAATTGCCAGAGTGCTCTGACACTATCGTTATCGATGGTGATATCGGCTGGCGTGAGAAAGAAGAGGGCGTTCCCTTTCGAGATAGGATTCTGGATCTTGTTATCGCCTGTGTAGGTCCCAGGGTTTCCATTTCCCTCCAGGCAGTTTTTATCATATGGTACGGGGGTACCAGGAACAGGCGTAATGTCACAGGGATTGGGGCTATCAGACGTGAGATGAGAGGCCTGCTCAAAGGGAGCCGAGATGGTGTTGACTCCCATTATGGTGTCTGGCAAGTGTAGGTGTGGCGTGGCAGTGGCGATAGTGTACTGGAAAGTAGGGAGCAGCCTGAAAAAGAGCATGCCCATATTCGCCGCTAACACAATACATGCCAGTGCCAGGTACCACCACCAGCGTTTCTTCTGCTGACCGCGTTTGAGCGGGCTTGTTCTTTTTATCTTTAGCATATGTAAGCTCATCTTTTTTTCTCAAGCTGACCGACTCAATAGTAGGGTCCAAGCTGGCTTGGACTCCGAGCGTAGCGATCTCCCCACGCTGGGATCGGCCTGCGGGTCGAGCGAGTCCAAGCCAGCTTGGACCCTACAACTGCCCTAACGGGCGAATGAGGCTACGACTCCGACAGCGCTGGTGACTGCTTGCATGACCATTTGCGCGCGTGCTATCTGTCCTTGTACTGTGGTTACAGCCACCTGTCCCAGCATCTCTCCCGCCATTGACATGATGTGCATGGGAGCATTACCAAAGAGCGAAGGCATGCGCATGACAAACCAGATACAGGCAATGCGCATAATCTCGCTCAAAGTGTCGTTTGACAGGTTGCCTATGGGATGATTGGGATCGCTTCCGACAAAGGCCAGCACGTTCCCTAACAAGACCTGAATCGCGATCAGAGCTACCACCATCAGAAACTGCACCAGGACCGTCGAGAGAAAGCCCTGCAACCAGAGCCGGGTCACCGATTGTCCTATCTTGCCTGGCAAGGCCCAGCAAGCGATGCCGAGTGGCGCCGTAACGATATACAAGTTAATGAAGAAGAGGCGTACAATCATCATTCCCAACAACATCAAGGCCAGTAGCTTGCTAAATACCGATACGCCACTTATGAGATCCTGTAAATTTTTAAAAAGATCCTTGAAGTTCAGGTCATCTGGCACAAGCTGAAAGCTATTTCCTGTCGCATCGTGCTGGCAGCTATACTCAAGCATGTCGCCTTCGTGCGGCGGTACGCCTTGCAGCAGCTTGTGAATATTGGCGCGTAGCATACCTTCGCCGCCGCGACCATAGCGATCATCCCCCAGGCGGTTTTTCTCGGCCTGTGGTATATCCTGACCATATTGATTCCAGGCATCGTCCATCTGTTTATCCCAGGACTCCTGGGATGGAGTCCCTACAAAGGCATCGTTATACCAGGCCAGGCGATCACTGCCACTGCTGAACTCTTGCATATCTCTATCGATTCCTGTCAATATACTGTCCAGCGCTGTTTGTACGCCATCGGGAACCTTTGAACCATCATATTTTTTTAGATCATCGTTGCGTTGTTTAAAAAGATTGTATAAACCACCATTTTGATAGTCGCCATTGGGGCCAAATATTTGCAACCTTAAATTGCTATCAAAGTTTGTCCATTCCCAGGTGCAGACCAGGTCCTGAAACTGCTTGATGTCTTGATCTGTCTGAGGCGTTCCCCACTGTTTCGCGGCCTCTTGTGGGGTAAGGTTGGGATCCCCATTGAAGCTTGACCCCATTTTTTCATTGTATGAGGGAAAGAGCACGTGCAGGTACAAATCCTGGGTCTTGCCACCATTTTTAAAGCCCGAGGGCGAGCGATGGATCGCGGGATTGTTCTGTGTAAAGTTATAGATGCCCAGTGTCATTGAATTGCCGAGACTGAGCATGGCGAGTATGAAGGCTAAACTGACATGCGCCGCGATAATGGCCAGGAGCACCCCAGGAAGGTTTTCGACCGCCTGCGCATAGCGAAAAGTTGTTCCCGCCATAAGGACATACAGGCCATTGAGCATAAGCGTAAGCACAAGGAGAATATCTACAATAGCCAGGATCGACCCCCAGAGCAAGTTTATCTGGGGATTGGCGATACTGACTTCGTAAGGCGTAAAGAAGAAGAGAAGGCTTCCTTTCGCGATAGGGTTCTGAATTTTAGGATCTGAATTCTGTTGCGTATAGGTACTTCTCCCCTTGAGGCCATCCAGACATTGTTGGAGCTGAGTAGTGGACGCTCTACAAGCCTGGGCGAGATCCGCACATTGTGTTGCTGTAGGATCATTTTTACAATGCTCCACGATATCTTGCACACATTGGGCATACTGGGTGGCATCCTGTATCCCCCCGCAGGGATCAGCCTGGGTCTGTGTGTCGCTGTATCCTAGTAGATGCTCAAGGGGGCTGCCAGGGTTGCCAGTCCAGCCAGAGGGGCCTGCTTCCCTTGAAGAGGGGCAGCAGTTGGTAAAGACACTGAATGCGAAGAGAAGACCAGAAAGCCCAGGATCGTATTTACCACGACTAGCGCAATAATCAGATCAAGGAAATGCCACCATCGCCGCCTCCGTTGCGGCTTCGTGCCAGGCAAGAGCAATCGTTTTATATTCATAAGCATTACTCGTTGTCGTTTTCTCTTTGCATGTTTAGTAGCGCATCCGGCCCCTTGTAGGGTCCATGCTGGCATGGACTGCGAGCGAAGCGACCTCCCTGCGTCAGGGTATCGACCTGCCGGTCTCGGAGTCTATGCCAGCATGGACCCTACAAGGTCAGTGCGGTCCCCGGATTTCGTGAATAGGTCATCTAGCGGGCAGAAGCTGCTATAGAGGCCACGCTTGATACTGACTGTATGACAAATTGGGCCTCCGCGATCTGGATCGCTATGGTAGCGCCAACGGCCTGGGCCATTCCCTGTCCCGCCAGGACCATAGAGCGCGTGGGCGCCGTCCCCAGGAGAGAGGGGATACGAATAAGAAACCAGAAAAAGCAGAGACACATCAGCTTTAGCAGTGTAAAGATGTCGAGCTGCCCTGGTCCAATGTCCATACGATCCACAGTAGTAATCGGGTTAGTGACGAAATGAAGTATGGCACCTGCCATCATTTGCATTATAATGAGCGCTACCACCATGACAAATTGCACCATGACGGTTGAGATAAAGCCTTTGAGCCACTGGTTGGTTACTGACTGACCAATCTTGCCTGGCAAGGCCCAGCAGGCCAGGCCAAGCGGCGCCGTAACGATATAGAAAATAATAAAGAAAAGGCGAATAATCATCTGTGCCATAAGCATCAGGGCCATTACCTTCAGGATTATCTTTAGCCCGTTTGATAAGTCCTGTAGGTTATCAAAGAGATCGGTGAAATTAAGATCATTTTGTATGATAATGCTTCTTACAATCGCATCTGTCGGGAGATTTTTGCAGTAATAGGTTCCAAACCAGTGATGATCTTTGAAAAACGTATTTACTATATCATCCCAGGGAGCGGTATATGGGCAATCCTTTTTGAGATCATCAGGAAGGTTATCGTATTCGGGAGTTTTGTCATGCCCTGCGCCAATGACGATATTGACTGTGTATGGATTGTTTCCCTCGCTTGCGGCGATTCCGTTGCTCTGGAAGATATATTTGCTGGACCACTGGTAGGTATCATAAACCAGAATATTATTCAGGCCCAGGAATGCCATGACAATGGTTATGCTGAGATGGGCCGCGATAATCGCGAGAAAGATACCAGGCAGCTCTTCAACGGCCTTGTCAAAGCGGAAAACCATGCCCGAGAAGATGACTCTGATGCCGTTGAGCATGAGCATAAGCGCGATAAATGCGTCGACAATTATCAGGATACCTGTCCATAGCTGGCGTACCTGGGAGTTATCAACCGTGTATTTGTAGGGTGTATAGAAAAATAAGGCGCTATTATCAGCGAGGGGATTCAGGACAGGCGATTTGTTATTTGGGTCCTTTACGCTATTTTTATAGGTATCCCCATCATCATTAAAGATACCCTCCAGGCAACTCCCATCCAGATGTTCCCCAGTTGTACACTGGGGGCTGGGCTGGGGATCCTGTGAAGGTGGTGGCGGTTTGACGTCCTGGGTGCTATGAGGTATAGCTGGAATAGCCAGGCTTGTCTGACTGCCTTGCTTCTTTTGTGAAGGGGCTGCCTGGGCAGGCGAAACAGGTGTCCTGGGCAGCAAAAAGATCAGGACTAGCACTATATTGAAGATTGCAAATACAATGATGAGGTCAAGATACGAGAGCCAGCGACGCTTTTTTCGTGGCCCCGCTTTTGACTCTGGCACACGCTTTTCTTTTATTCCCATAATGCGACCTAATTTCATGCACATCGTTTTATGTATATAAGCATATCAGTTAGAGAATGGCAAGCTTTGGCCCTAAATGACTAGTCTGGGCTATTCTGGTATACATGCACGAATAGCACTGAATATGTAGGATGGCCAAAGCAGGCTAGAGTCGCGGCAGTCCTCTACTATGACTATGTATTAGCTAAATGATAGAGCAATTTGCTACGAACAGATAGGGGTAAATAGGGACAAAAAGTTTCCCCATTTATACCTATGAAAAACAAGGTTTTTATGCTATTCTGGCAATTGTATAGGTATGTATAGGTATAAGTACAAGGTGCTTTTATTTGGTGAGCCAGTCTTCTTCGTGAAAGGTTGCTTCTATGGTTCCCGGATTTGATGTTGAGTCATTGAACAAGCTAGGGAAGCTCATCGCCGGGCTTGAAAGATATAATTTAGAGGGGTCCGCGCCAGAGACTTTTGATGCCGTAGATCTACTGGAAGAGGGGGAGCAGGTCTTCTTCCAGGTAAAGGGTTTGACAAACTTCTGGAGTCAGAACAAGGAGATGGACTTCGCGCATCATGTGGTGGACATCGTTATGGGTGCCCATCATCAGCGCCATGCCGATTTAAGCTTTCTTTTGCTAGGGATGGAAGCAAAGCTGGCTGTGTATATATCGTTAGGAACTGAGAAGACGACCAGGAGTATTCTTGAGGGCGTCTTCCCCGGAATTGTGCTAGAGCTAGTGGCTACTCGGGATCTCGCGGCTTTACTACGCTTCCCATTTAAATCCCAGGGAATCTTGACAGGCATCCCCAGTCGGAAGGCCTTCGATCCGGATCGTCCCTCTGCCCAGAGTGAGTCGGGTGCACAGAATGTAACCCATGCCGTTAATGGGGCCAGAGACCAGTCGCAACTGGAGCGTGTCATTCGGGGTATGCATAGTGCGAACTGGGCCTATATGGTCCAGGCCCACCCACGACCCCGGCAGAAGGTTGTCGAGGAGCGTATGCGTACCGTCGACCTGCTGACCCAGATCACGACCCGTTCACATGTTCAATGGTCATCCACAAAGCAAGAGAACCAGCAATTTACCTCCATTGATTCGGGCGCACAGATAAAAAGCTTCAGTGGCGATATGATTAACTATCGTGCCCAGTATCTCAAAAAATTGTTAGAGCGTGAGCTTGAGCGCCTGGACCAGGCGGCCGCGGCCGGCCAGTGGATTGTCCATTCCTACTTTGGGGCTAGCACGGCTGATGACGCCCAGCGCCTGGCCTCACTCTTGCTGGGAACCCTGGCTGGTACCGATTCGCGTCCAGAGCCATTGCGTGCCTTCACCTGTGAGAAGTATGGAGGCTCTCTGGAGGAGTACTATACCTTTCTGAGTTCACAGGAGGTCGCGACGCTGATCCAGCTTCCACGGGAAGAGGTGCCCGGGTACGCGATCCACGATTATGTCAAATTCGATGTCGATTTCGACGTGCCTGGGAGCGGCAATTTGCCCCTTGGCAAGATCCAGCATAATGGACATGACTCACAGGAGACCTTCGATATCTCCCTGGATGCCTTGACCAAGCACGCGGTCGTCATTGGCGTTACAGGTAGTGGCAAGACGACGACTGTGATGAACCTGCTTGATCAGGCGGTAGAGGCAAACAAGCCATTCCTGGTGATTGAACCAGCGAAGACCGAATATCGCGCCTTACGTAGTGCCTTCGGTGAGCGAGCCGATCTACGCATCTATACGCTCGGTAATGAAATGGTGGCGCCCTTTCGCCTCAATCCCTTCGAATTTGAGGTGACCGACGAGCCTGGGAGCGGCGCCCTGATGACGCATATCGATTTCCTGAAGGCGGTCTTTACCGCGGCCTTCCCCATGTATGCGCCCTTGCCCCAGGTCTTAGAGACCGCGATCTACGAAATCTATGAAGATAAAGGCTGGGATGTTACCAGCGGCACCAACAGGCGCCTGACCAGGTGGACGGAGCGCCAGAAATACCCTATCTTTCCGACGCTGGCCGATCTCGACCGCAAGGCCCAGGTTGTCGCTGATCGTCTCCAGTACAATCCCGAGGCGGATGCGCATATTAAGGCCTCACTCAAAGCGCGTATCGGTTCGCTACGCATTGGCGCGAAGGGCCTTATGCTCGATTGCGCACGCGGCATTCCCATGGCCGAACTGCTAGCGCGCCCAACGATCCTCGAACTTGAGCATATCGGCAATGACGACGAGAAGACCTTTATCATGGGCCTCTTGCTCTCCCGCTTGTACGAATATCGTCGACTCCAGACGGATAGCGTGAATGGTGGCAATAAGCTGACTGGACAGGGGCTACGTCACCTGATCGTCTTTGAGGAGGCCCATCGCCTGCTCCAGAATACCGGCCCAGTCATGCCCTCGAATCCCGACTCGGCGAACCCGCGCGCCCAGGCCGTCGAGGTCTTTACCAACATGCTCTCTGAAATACGCGCCTACGGCCAGGGAGTGCTGGTCGCGGAGCAGATTCCCAGCAAGCTCGCGCCCGACGTATTGAAGAATACCAATCTCAAGATTGTCCACCGTTTGATCGCGCAGGATGACCGGAAGAGCCTGGGGCAGACGATGAACTTGACGCCCGCGCAGCAGATGCACCTGGGAGTGCTCACGCCCGGCCAGGCCGTGGTCTACGCGGAGGGTGCGGACCACTCCTATCTGGTGCGCATGGAAAACTACAAGCGCAACTTGCAGCCATTAGCCGACTCTGACCTCAAGCGTATCAGCCGGACATATGCCTCGGTCAAGCCGTTCCAGGCTATCGTGGATTATGATGCCTATCAGATCCCGCTGACCCTGATGGGAGGCCCAAATCCTACCCTCTACCAGGCTGCCACCAGGCTGCTGGATATGGAGCAGAGCCAGTGGCTCTGGGCCAATCTTCTGCTGCGCCTCGTCGCGAATCCTGAGAGCTTATTGAGAGTACTTTTGCGTTTTATTGAGAGTATAGAGACTGAAATGACCTATCTCTCTACAGAGCAGCAAGACGAGCTCTTGCGGATGGTCATTGTCCAGGGATGTGCCCAGGCCATTCAGGCGCGAGGCGCTAAATTTGGCTGGCCGTACTCTGTAACCGAAGAATTACGTTTAATGCTCACCTATGGGCTTGTGATAATGTCTAATGGTTATCAAACGTTAAGCGCGGAAGGTGCGTCCTCCTCTGAAGAGCAGTTACAGCAGGTTCAGGCTGAGCTTGAAAAGGGTGGGGAATACCTGGATCAATTTATTGCTAAATATACCCAGCTCTCACAGCGTAGGCATGGACCCTTTAACGGATGCACCATCTGCCAGGCCAGGTGCCTGTATCGCAGTGATGTAAGCACCCTGTTGACACCCAGGGATATCCAGCGACTGCATGGCGAGCTTCTGGATGAAGCACATACAACAGTGGAGGCGCGAAATGCGGGTGTGATGCAGGCGGCTACAAGCCTTGCTCAAAGCTGGCTAGCAAGTGAGGAGGTTAATGATGCTCTGGTGGGTGTAGGCTACTGTGTGGTCTTACATACCATCGCCAACGCCGACATGAGCGAATATGAACGTGTCATTGTCAGCGACGGATTACAAGCCTATTTTGCGCCACAGGATCAGGATGTAGAAGAAGAATAAAAACGGGCGCCTATTCGGGAGGAGGATGTGTGATGGGATGTTTCATTACTCAACAATGGAGAAGTTGTTTACAGTTTTTGCAAGCAATAGGAGAGTAATTGAGATGCCAAATCCTGGTTTTAAAGGCCCTAGTCTGAATTCTGGACCTAAGGCGATCACGGCTGGTCCCACCATCAAAGCTCTTCCATCAGCTCCGGCGCCTAAGGCAATCACGGCTGGTCCCGCGCGCAAGGCGATCACAGCGGGTCCGGCGCCTAAGGCGCCCACGGCGACTTCCACCATCAAAGCTCTTCCATCGGCTCCCGCGCCTAAGGCGATCACAGCGGGCCCAGCGCCTAAGGCGATCACGGCGGGTCCAGCGCTAAACAAAGGCTTTAATATGCGTATGCCGTCCCGGGGGGCGTGGTAAACAACCATCCAGGGGCAGCCGGAAAAGGTCTGAACAAGCCCACACCCACGCCGGGGTCTGGCGCGAATCTGGTCAAGCCAAATGCTCAGCAGGGACAGCCGCAACCTGGCGCGAATCTGGCCAAGCCAAATGCTCAGCAGGGGCCTGGTGCGCCTCCGAGTCCCCCACCCCCGCAGGGGCCTGGCGCGCCTCCGGCCAGTCCCCCACCTCCGTCGGGGCGTCCTACGATCAATATTACTAATCAAGTTATTAATCAGGTTAATATTAATCAGGTTAATATTAATCAGGTTAATGTTCAGGTTAATAATCATTATAGTGTTACCAACAATATTACTATCAACAATCCAGCGGCAGAGGCGGGGGGCGCTGGGAAGAGAGATTGGGGAAATATAATAAAGACGATGGTGGACGAATCAGTGAAGCTCGCCAATTCTGGTTTAAACCTTATGGAAAAAACATATGGAGCAGGCATGAGGGTTGTAGAGACCGCGGCAAAGTAGTAAGTTCGCTCGCCCGGGGTGTGGGTGTAGTGTGTACTGGCGGCCGCAGGCGGCCAGTGCACACTACACCCACTACCCTGAAGGGTGAATCATAACTGGCAAGGAGGCAGAAACGTGCCGTTGATAAAGTGTGATACCTGTGGGTACCGTAATAAGTCGTCTGGTGGGTCACAAGTATGTATTAATTGTGGCTCACCCCTGTCATCCAGGCAGGCAGCGGCACAAGAATTTGCACCAGATGTAGTTATAGTGCAACAGTCGGACTCTCCAGGCATGGCACCCTTGCTTCCTGCGAAGCATTCTGCTTCAACACAGCCGCTCTTACCGGTGCCTATAGATCAACCTTCACAGCCTCCGCTTGTTTTGAGGGAGCTTATGGGACTTGAACCTCGCCAGGATGTGTCACCCTACGCGGTTGTGGATCCATCCCTGGCGCCCTATGATGCCCCCTCAAAAGATCTGTATGCTATTGTGCGTGAGGAGAGAGGACTGCAAGCGCCGACTTCTTCACAGGCTCCATGGCAGGTTGATAAGCTGCCTATGGGTTTCCCCCACAGGCCGCCAGAACTCTGGGGCAAGGTGGTACTGGTACAATCACAGCTGGAGAATCCGCCTCTAGCTGGTTTAGGCTTCTTTCTGCGCCTGCTACGCGATGTTCTCTGGCCCGTTCCGAATGAGGTACGCTCTAAGGAACAAGAAAAAATTATGATAACGACGATACGTGTGCGTGCAGAGAATGGCCAGCCTCAGGATGCACGTATACATGGCTATCTGCGAGGCGCCAATGTATCACTGGGAGATACAATCTCCATCTGGGGAAAAAGAGGGCGTAGAGGAGCCATCTATATACGGAGAGCCTATAACCATACGGTCCAGGGGGCTGTCTCGACTTCGGCGATGATAGGGTCCGCTCAATTCTTTCTCTTGCTTATCATTGTGACTATTGTTGGTCTCCTGGCCCTTTCCTGGCTCCAGATACCTATTCCATTTTTACCGCATTTGTCATTACCATCTCTGCCTGGACAATAAGGCCCAGGTTATAAGGAATTACCTTATGTCATCTCTATTTATTCAAGATACATTTGATACGGCTCGCCTGACTGCTTACTATCGCGCCTTAGAAACGGAGCGCCCTGGCGGTCTCTTTAAGGACGAGTATGCCAGGCAACTGGCGGGTGAGCGTGGAGCCGAGGTTATGCACTCTCTGCCGCGTGGCGAGCAGGAGAAATGGTCGCTGGTTGTACGTACGCATGTGTATGACGAAATTATCCAGCGTATCATCGGTCAGGAAGAAATCGATACGGTCGTCAACCTGGCCGCTGGCCTGGATACGAGACCGTATCGCCTTTCGCTACCGCCCTCGCTACGCTGGATCGAGGTTGATCATACCGATGTGATAACCTATAAAGAGTCGCAACTGGAGGGGAAAGAGTCGCACTGTGCCCTGGAACGCGTCGCACTCGATATTACTGATCACCAGGCACGCAAAACTTTTCTCCAACGTGTCAACCAGGACGCTAAGCGAGCGCTCATTTTAACTGAAGGTCTACTCATCTACTTATATCCTGAGCAGGTTGTGGCCCTGGCGAAAGATATCCAGGAGTGCGAGCATCTCGGCTGGTGGTTGACCGAGTATGTCTCCCCCTTTGCCCTCAAACGCGATGATGCTTACTGGAACACCTTCGTGGCTGATAGCGTCAAGACGCGTTTCGCCCCCGAGGGAGGCCTGGCCTTCTTCCAGCGCTTTGGCTGGCAGTCCGAGGAGTTCCACGGACCTCTACAAGAGGCCCTGCGTTTGCGGTTGCCTATCAAATTGAACTGGTTTATGCGTGTGCTGCTCTTCTTAGGTGGCAAGAAGCCTGATCCAGCCGCAGGTGGCTTTGTCTTACTCAAACGCACGGTAGAGGAAAGAACGGTAGATGTGCCATCCCAGGAGCCAGAAAAAGAGGATGTAAAATGAGTAGATATCGAGACGATGAGCAAGATGATGAGCAGCACCAGGCGAATTTTAAACTCTGGCTGTGGCTGCTGATTATCCTCTGCCTGGCAAGCCTGGGTTCGCTCTTGCTGGCACCGCATTTTATTCCCGGCCTTTAAGACCTGGGAAGACCTGAGAGGCCCTCTGGTGCCTGCCCGATACGATGGTGAGATGCAAGTTGCCAACTTGCATCTCACCATCGTATCCCTCCTTCCTTCAGCAATTTATGAGGTACTTCATAGTATGTATGAATCATATATGAGATATTTTAAATAAAGTGTGTACCAGCTAGTATGAGATGGGGTAGCGGTAGGCATAGAAAGGAATCTATTTTTATGGATACAGCAAAAGATCCATTTCTAGGGAGAAAAATTCGCGGATATCGCCTGGAAGAGTTGCGTAACCGTGGAAATATGACTGCAACATATCATGCTCGTACGCGTGAACTCTGGCTGGTCCCCGAACTATTTATCACCATTTTTCTCCTTCCTCAAGCGCTTCCACACAGTACGAGGAGGAATTTTCAAACAAGATTTGAACGTGAGGGAGAGCAACTCGTCACATTCCGTCATGCTCATCTCTTCCCGCTCTATGGCTATGGGGTACAAGAGGGCATCTTTTATCACATTCATCCCATATTTTCAGGTGAGACGCTGGCTCAGCGTTTAAAACAGCAGCGACAGTGGACGCCGCATGAAGTGCTTACGATCCTGAACCCAATCGCGGATCTGCTTGATTTTATTCATGAGCAAGGGCGTGCATACCACTATCTCAATTCTAGCAATGTGCTCCTTCTCGATAAAGCCGATGTCAAACTCATAGAGTTGGGTACAATCGCTATGTTGCGCCTCAGAGGGCTTGAAGAGAGTGCTACACAGACTACCATGTACGAACACCTTAAAAATGTCGCCGGCAATTACCTGAGTCCGCCCGAATATCTTGCGCCAGAGATCGTGCGAGGAGCCGAGGGTGATCCTCGCTCTGATGTCTACTCGCTTGGTGTCATGCTCTTCGAACTGTTGAGTGGGGCTCCGCCTTTTACGGGGAGTGACTATCTAGAAGTGGCGCGTAAACATATTACTGAGCCTCTCCCGTCATTGCATGAGATCGCGCCAGCTATTCCGGTCGCGCTAGAGCTGGTGGTTAACCATGCACTGCATCGCGATCCAGAACGACGCTTCCAGACGGCCAGGGAGCTGGTAACGGCCTATACGCATGTGCTGAATGAGCGTTTATATACGCCAAAACAAGTGGGGATCGCGCAGAGAATCGAAAAGATACGCGAACTGGCGGGTCCTGCCATACCGCCTCCCGTGCCTCTGCCGGCTCCTCAGCCGCAGGAACAAAAGGTTGTGTCATCCAATCTAGGGCAGAGCGCCATTTCTACTGATATGACAGTACCCAAACCGCGTGAGAATAGGTTGACGCGTGCTTCCTTACAACAGCCAGAGAGGGTTGAGCCAGCGTCTCAATCATTTCCTGATGTTGTATCTGATCCAAACGAGACATTCTTACTTGCCTGGCGATCTGAGCCGCAGGGGCCGTCGGCCCCGGGCAGTATTCCCATAAGGAGTCCCAAGCCATGAAGTCAAATATTTTCCGCCTGGAATTACTTCTCGCCGCCATGTTGCCTGTCACCGCAATTTTTATTGTTGGTGTCGTTGGACTGGAACAGCGCGAGAATACAGGTGTCAGCCTTTTTTTAGGTGTGCTTTTTGCCTGTGCCATCGCGGTCTTTTTCGCTGAGATCGCTCTCGTACGCTTTATGCAACGCGCGACGAAAAATCAATATGCGCAGCTAGTAGAGGTCTGCCAGGCGTATATGTCCGGACAGAGAGAGAGACGCGTTCCTCTTCTGAGAAACAACGCGCTTTCTCCCCTTGCCCAGACGCTCAATGCTCTTCTCGATAATGTCAATGTTGGTATTCAGCAGGCTCAGTATACTGGTAAAGCGACCAATGATGTCCAGCAACTGGAGCTACAAATTCGCCAGCTTGTGACTGATATCAAGCCTATCATGGATGGGAATTTGCGTGTCCGAGCCAGCGTGCCTTCCGGTAGGCTTGGCATGGTTGCGGATATTTGTAACGCGCTTATCGAAGAGCTGGCAAACCTGGCGAAGTGGACGCGTTATTCTTCTAAGCAAGTGATGTCTAAGACACAAAGCCTGCTCTCTAGCTCGATTGAACTGGCTCAGACCTCCGAGATACAAACCACGCGCTTCTCTGATACTACCGAAACTGTAGAGAAGCTTGTAGCATTCATACAGCGCTTGAGTAGTACTCTTCAGCTCAATGTCGAACTTATCCATGAGATACGAGCGATGCTGTTGAAACGTCCAGAGCTGCAAAAGGGTTCGGGTGAGAGCACGCTGATTGTCAATACGACGCAGTCATTGGAAGATGCGCAACAACAGACGCGCCTGCTGACGCGCATCAATACAGATACCCAGCGGTTGGAAGCCTTGCTCAATGAGCTTCTCGTTTCCGCGCAAGCCAATGCCACCCTGGCAGAATCTATGATCTCCGATCTGTATGCCATCGCGCAACGCATTCATCAATCCAGCGCCTCTATTCTCCAAACCGCCGAGCACATTCACTCCCTGGCGAAACTCGCGCAGCAATGGAACGCCTCTATTGAGAACTTTCAGTTGCCAGAAGAGGCCCTGGACTACGCGGTTGTCGGCGAGGATAGTACCGCTCTGCGGGCGCCAGTACCAACGGATACCCTCGGTCACAAAGCGGGTATGTAAGGAAATTTATATGTGCAAAAACAGAAAAAACTGTTTTTGCACATATAAATTTCCTTTTTTATCAGACCGAGCGTAAGACCCCTGCCTTCAGGCATGAGGATACAAGCGAGTCCTTTTCTGGTGGATAGGGTTGTGGGGGAGACACCCGTATTGACATACTCACTCTTCTCCGATATACTAGAACAAGTGTTTTTGTACATACACAAATGAAAAGTGTTTCCTGGGTTCGTAGGTAAATTCGCGTCCTACGGTAAAAATGCTTGCGTGCAAGTGTTCCTGTACCTCTCGAAAGGTCTTTAAGAGCTCACAAGCCGCCTTTCACACAAGAGAGCAAACACGTTTTGGCTCGGACGGAGCCATCAGGAAGCTTCGGCTTGCTGAGAAGCCCCCGGCTTTAGCCGTGGGGAGTCGTCACTAGGCGCGTCCCTTGAGGTGTCTGCCCCTTCCCTCGAAGGCTGAGGTATGGAACGGATCGTTAACAATTTCCTAATGTATGCCAGGTAATAGGTCCGACTTGACCATCAACCTGTATATGCTCCTTTGTCTGCCATTCTTTAACAGCGTATTGTGTATTTGTGCCAAAGTCTCCGTCAACAGCCAGGGCATGCCCGTTCTGGTCTAACATCTTGCGCGCATTCAATTCTTGCTGAAGCGTTTTGACCCAGCTACCTGTACTCCCATACTGAATCAGGGGAGGGCAGACCGGTTTGGGCGTTGGTGTCGGGCGTGGGGGAGTGGGTTGCCTGGGGGCCCCGGGCGTAGCGGGAACTGTGCGAGTAGTCCCGGGTGTGGGAGTAGAAGCTGGTGCCAGGTGGAGTATGCGGGTGGAGGGGACGGGAGAGGGTTCACCCCCATTAGCACTTTTGACAATGGTTGTTGATAGTGCTGGAAATGCTAAAGCGGTTCTTGCTGTATCTATGGGTGATAAAAATATGCTAGACGCTAATAGTAGTAAGGCTACACCGATAAGCGCGATCATCAGGATAATCTTCTTCTCTTCATTTGCAGAGCGTTTCTTGACTGGTGGGGGTGGAGACGGTGTAAGTGTGGATGCATCTATGTTGATAGCAGGCCGGGAATACTCAAGAGGAGACTCGCCATCTTTTAGCGTAATGTCATCTGGTGAGGCTGGCTGGTCTGGATTGGTGTGTTTTGTCATCCTTGAACCTTCTCCGATTTGTCATAGATAGAAATATGCAAGTGTTCGTTCACTCTAAAAATGGAAGTTTTCTTTGTAGATTCCTTTTCTAGGATACTCTGTTTCTTTGCCTGGGGCAAGGTATTGTGTCTTAATTTAGGTATTTCTCGCTACTATGTGGCTCGCCATTTTAAGAGTTATGGTGTGGGTTGCCGAAGGCAACCCACACCATAACTCTTAAAATGACATTGCCGTATTTGAGGTAGGGGAAGAGGGTACTCTGCTCTTGCAGAGGTTACCGGGCCAGAGGAAGGGTAAACCAGAAGGTTGAACCTTCACCTGGCTGGCTCTCCAGACCAACCTGGCCTCCCAGCCCTTCGATGATGGTGCGACTGATGTGCAGGCCAATGCCCAGGCCCACGGCGGAACCGCTGCGCACCTCGACATCTGGATCGCGGTAGAAGCGCTCCCATATTTTGCTCTGTTGCTCCGTGGTGATGCCGGGTCCATGGTCGATGACTGCCACACGCACCCTGTCTCTCTCCAGGCCGACGGTTAGTGTGATAGGTTGGCTGGTGTCCGAGTATTTCAGGGCATTTGTAAGGTAATTCATGATAACCTGGCGCAGGCGGTCCACATCGGCGATGACTGCTATTCTCTGTTTCCCTGGCAGGTTGAGAGTGAATGAACGTTTGGCGTCCATGTCGCGCAGATCTTCGGCACACTCGCGTACAACCTGGGCCAGGTTGCAGTTTTCAGGCTGAAGTTCGAGCTGGTCGGCGCGGATACGCGAGACATCCAGCAGGTCGCGAATCATGCGTATCTGGGTATTGATCTGCCGCTCGGTGCGAGTAAGAAAGCTCTGCACGGAGGCTACCAACTCAACCATCTCTTCGGAGAGGAGATTCTGTTGCTTGAGGATGCGCCTGACCTGCCTGCGTGCCAGTTGTACACTGGTTTTGATGGCCGTCATAGGCGTGCGTAGCTCATGGGCCGCGATGCCGATAAAATCATCCATCATGCGCGTGGTTTCCAGGGCGGCAAGCTCACGGGCGCGCGCCTCGGCTCGCTCGCGGACCAGGTACTCGCGCTCGACAAGCAAGGCCGTAAGTTTCCCTACCGCCGAGGCAATGGCTCGCTCTTCCGCGGGCGAGTATTTGCGCCCGCTTGCCTCATAGTCAAGGGAGAGAACGCCGATAAAGCGGTCACCGATGCGAAGTGGTGCGAGGAGTACCGCTTGAAGGCCATAGGTGGGCGCCTCTGGCTTGCGGCGCTCGCTCAGATGGAAATTAATAACCTGCCCGGCGCCCAATTGGGCGATTTGTTGTGGCGAGAGGTAGTCGTCCAGGCTGGCGCCAGAGACATGCTGCCACCAGTGGCTTTCATAATGCGGGGGGAATCCATAGACGTCGATGGGTTGAAGTTGCTCTGTCTGGCTATCAAGGGTGACGGCACTGGCAGAGCGATAGCCGAGCAGGTCACAGGCGAGCTTGAGCAGGCGGTGAAAGACATCGCGATTGCCTTTGCCAGCCAGTGCCTCGCTTGTGGTGGGGTCTGCGATGCCGACCAGGGCCTCGGCCATGATGAGCATGGAGGCCAGGGCCTCATGTGTGCGCCGCTCTTGCTCGCGGCGTTGTGTCACATCGCGCAGCACGAGGACGCCGCCGATGATGCGCCCATGCTGGCTGCGAATCGGTGTTCCGGTGATGCTGACATGGATTGTACGCTTATCCAGGGTTTGCAGGGTAATATCGGTGGGCTGGGAACTGGAGAGTTCTTCTCCCCGTAGAATGCGCCTGAGCGGCCACTGTTCGAGGGTGAGCGGGTTGCCATATTCGTCGCGCGGCAGCACCTGAGCGCCACGCCGGGCTGGTGGTAGCGAGGGATAGTCTTCATCAAAGGCGAGCAGCTTCTGGAGCGCCTGGTTAAAGCGGATAATCTTACCATCGGTATCCATGACCATGATTGCGTCATTGATATTCTCGAAAATTGTTTCTGTCTGGATAAGCAGGCTTTCTACCTGGTGGTGAGCGCGGGTTGCTGCACGCCTGGCGTGTTGTGTCTGGCTGGTGACCAGGCTTACACTCAGGCCGATGATAGCGAAGAGGCCCAGGCCAAAGATATTTTCAGATTGTGTGAGCGCGAAGGTGTTACTTGTGAGCATAGGCGTGGCATGAGAGTACTGTAGCACAAAGGCGAGCATAAGCGTCCCAACCAGGGTTGCCAGAATGCCTGGGACCGTTCCCCAACCCAGTGAGATGATAACAACCATGAGAATAATGGGAGTCTCAATAAAGTGAAATGAGGGTGCCATGCGCAATATGGAGAAGAGAAAGAGGGTTGCCAGTATAGGCAGGAGTACCGCACAAACATAGCCAACAGCGGCGTGCTGTAGTTGTGGAGGAAAGAATTCGGGTGCGAAGGTATGGAGCTGCAAAAAGCGTCCTATGCGCTGCCCCCTGGTGAGGGGAACCGATGGTGGCAGGGGACGTGAAGGAGAGAGAAACTTATCCGTGTCCGGGTCTGGTTTAGCAAATTTATCGGTTTCTTGCGTCCCCTCATGGATATGATTGCGCGGGTCCATACGCTTTCTCCTTTGTAGGGTCCTGGGGGGATAACATGTAATAGGTGATAGCAGAAAAATTGGGAAGACAGGACCTCTGTTTAGAATACGGAGAAAGATGCTTAACCGTGCCAACCGGGCATTCAGGAAGGACTTCAGGGTAATGAGGCTCGCTACTTGCGTACGTGACTACTTCCGGAAGTAGTCACGTACGCAAGTAGAGGGCTATATCACACTTACAAAATAGAAAGAAGGATACTTTAATCATGCTAGCTGTAATATTTGAAGTTATTCCAAAGCCAGAAGAGAAGCAGGAATATCTCGATATCGCTGCTTCTCTTCGTCCATTGCTTAATGAAATCGATGGCTTTATCTCTATAGAGCGTTTCGAGAGCCTCTCGACTCCTGGGAAGATTCTATCGCTCTCATTCTGGAGGGATGAACAGGCGATCCAGGCATGGAGGCAAATGGAAGAGCACCGGGCGGCGCAGTCCAGGGGCAGAGCCGATATATTCAAAGACTACCGGTTGCGTATCGCTGGTGTTGTCAGAGATTATGGTATGTTTGAGCGAGAGCAGGCACCACGCGATAGCCAGGCTTTCCATAGCTAGAGGAACCGTGTATGGTCCGACGCGTGCTTTAGCAGCGTCGGGCCTGCCTTGCGTTTGTGGTAAGTTGTGAAACGAGCTTGTCCGCGAGGGCCTGAGCGCCCTGGAGATAGGCGGAGAGGTCCTCATCGCCAAGCTGGTGCAGGCAGGCGGCGATAGTCTGCCGCCCAATGAGCAAGCGCGCGTAAAGCTCTTCGCCCTGACTGGTGAGCGTGACCAGGCAGCGACGGCGGTCAGCGGGATCTTCGAAACGTCGCGCGAAGCCCGCCTGCACCAACTTCTCTACCAGGTGACCAGCCGTGGGAATGCCGATCTCCATATGGCGCGCCAGGTGACCGACCTGGAGCGGACTATGATTCGCCAGCAAGAGCAATGTACGCAACTGCGCAAGCGAGAGATCAAGGTCCATCCAGGTCGTCGCCAGGCTATGCCAGAGCGCCCGGTGAATTTCCAGGTAATAGCGCAGGGCCTCCTCTTCCTGCGTTGCGCGCGGAGGATGGGCTGGCATGTGGGATCTCCTCCTTCTGTTTTATGGCGTTACGACATGATACTCTTGCAACCAGGCATTGGCCTGAATCAAGTAGTCAAAGAGGAAGTAGGCATTCTCCCCACGTCTCTCCTCATCGGGATGCTCCGCGAGCTGGCGGATAAACTCCACATTGACGAAAGAGTTTACTGGCGCGTTGGCATTATTGAGGATCTCCAGCGTCCAGCGGCGCACGGCCTGAGTATAGGCCGGATCGAACGAGGTTGGGTACGCGCTCTTGCGGCGCATCCGTACCTCTTCGGGAAGCAGGCCGCTAAAGGCGCGGCGCAGAATACCCTTCTCTATATTATCGACGGTCTTCATCTCCCAGGGAATATTCCAGACATACTGTACCAGGCGATGGTCGCAGAAGGGGACACGTACCTCCAGGCCAGTCGCCATGCTCATACGGTCCTTGCGGTCCAGCAGCAGGAGCAGGAAGCGCGTCATATTCAGGTAGAAAATCTCACGGATACGGGCATCGCGCGGGGACTCGCCCTCCAGGCGCGGAACCTCGGCCAGGGCTTCCTGGTAGAGGCGCTGCATATGCTCACGTGGATGGAGCTCTTGCGCCAGGGCTGGCGAGAGGAAGGGCGTACCCATATTCATAAACTGGTTATCGCCCCTGGGATTCATGCGCGCGGCGATCCAGGGGAAAGTCGGCGTATTAAGCACGTGCTCCTGGTGGAACCAGGGATAGCCGCCAAAGACCTCGTCGGCCGACTCGCCCGAGAGCGCGACCGTCGCGTTCTGTTTGATGACCTTAAAAAGCAAGTAGAGTGAGGTCTCGATCTGCCCCATCTTGGGCCGATCATGGGCGCGCATGGATACGAGCAGGTTCTCAATCAGCTCATCAGTGGAGACTACAACATCATGATGATTGGTCGGTAGGTAACGCGCCACCTGCTCGACATAAGGGCGGTCGATGCTTGGACGAATGGCGTTGCTCTCAAAGTGCTCCTCACTATTGGCATAGTTGATGGCATAGGTATCAAGCACCTTGTGCTCGCTCTGAAATTCGCGTGCTGCCAGCGAGGTCACACCACTGGAGTCCAGCCCGCCCGAGAGGAGTGTCACCACGGGTACATCGGCGATGAGCTGGCGCTTGACGGTATCCTTCAGAAGCGAACGAATATACTCGGCGGTCGTCTCCAGGTCATCGGTATGGGGCCTGCTGACCAGCTGCCAGTAGGGACGAATATGTGTGCGCTCACGTGTGAAGGTTGCGCAGTGGGCGGGGCGTAGCTCATGAATATCGCGGAAGATGCCGCCACCAGACATAAAGAGCGAGACAAAGATGGCCTTCATGCCCTCATCATCCAGTACAGGCTCGACCAGCGGATGGGCCAGCAGGGCCTTGATCTCTGAGCCGAAGACGATGGCGCTGCCTACCTGAGCGTAGAAGAGCGGCTTTACACCCAGGTGGTCGCGGGCGATAAAGAGCCGCTGACGCGCCTCGTCCCAGATGGCGAAGGCGAAGATGCCATTAAAGTGGTTGACGCACTCCTCGCCCCACTCAACATAGGCATGTAATAAAACCTCAGTATCGGAATGGGTGCGAAAGACATGATCGCGCGCGCGCAGCTCCTCGCGCAACTCGCGGAAGTTATAGAGTTCTCCATTATAGGTCAGGGCATAAGTCTGTTCACCCTGGGTAAAGAGCATAGGTTGCTTGCCGCCAACGGGATCAATAACGATCAGGCGACGGTGCGCCAGGGCGGCGCGGGGAGAGAGCCAGTAGCCCTCGCGGTCTGGCCCGCGCTCCTTTAGCGTGCAAGCCATCTGCTCCAGCACAGGTTGCTGCTGCGAGAGATCCTGTTCCCAATCGATCCAACCGGTGATACCGCACATAGGGGAAACTCACTTTCCAGGGGTTTTTACCTCTACTATATATGTATATCAAAATTGCTTTGATACTATAAATATACTTGATGACATCAAGGTATCGAATGGGTAAAGGGGTATCGTGGCAGACGGGCAAGGCCCGCCTGCCACGATACCCCTTTACCCATTTCGTAACATCTATGCCTTGGGGTTCGCGTAGGCGTGTACGTTAGTAGCGCTTCTACGTTCGGCGGGAACCTGGAAGGTGTAGGAATCGCCATGTGAGAGGTAGTGGACACGCGATGTGAGTTTTGCACCTTCGACGGCGCGCTGGAAGTCCTCAAGGGGCGACTTGAAGACAGTATAATCATTGTAGTGGATGGGGATGGAGGTCTTGGGATTGATAAGCTTTACGGCTTTTAGCCCCTGCTTTGCGTCCATCGTAACCATCAGGCCCATGACGCGTGTGCCGCCGAGGTGGAAGAGCCCTAGGTCGATATTAGGATAGCGATAGCGACGAGGAATCTCCGCCAGGTCTTTGATATAGAGAGTATCGCCGCTGATGTACATACGCATCAGCGTCTCACCGCTGGTTTGCTGGAATTCGAGCATGCTTCCCATGACCGGAGGCAGGAGTTTTGCGAGTGGCCCTGGAGCGTGCTTGCCGGGCATGGCCGTGATAGCGAGCTGTTGCGCGCCACGCTCCCAAATGAAGGTCTCCCAGGTGTTGAGGGGATAGGTGGTTATAAAGCCCTTTTCTGCCAGCGCGCTCGCGGCCTTTGGCGTTGTTACAATAGGCGTATTCTTGGGAAGCTTGCGTGCCACCAGGCGGTCAAAGTGGTCCTCGTGCAGGTGCGAAAGCAGCACAAAGTCCAGGCGTGGCAACTCTTCCAGGTTCAGCGCCGGACAGGTCAGGCGTTTTGAGCGCAGCCCATAACCAAGATGCACATGCTCCCCCCGGTGCAGGAAATTGGGATCGGTCAGGAAGGTAAAGCCAGCGTACTTGACCAGCACCGTCGCTGTACCGACAAAAAAGATCGATCCCTGCTCTAATTGCGCGGGCGATTGTGTCGCAGGTAGCACAACGCGATGAACATACGCAATACGCTTCTGGTCACTTTCCTTCTTTTTGCTGCTCATAGCGGTGCTCCTCTTTTGTGACTGATGGGAAATACCTGTAAACTGTTGTGCGTCCGCTCTTGATTCGGTAGGGACCTCCGCGATGAATCGGGAGGCTAGCGCGTCCAAATGCCAACTTTGGTAGGGACCCGCTTTAGCGCGTCCAAAGGCCATTGATGGCAGTGCGGCGCAAGCTAAAACCTTGTAGCGGGCAACAGACATTCCACCACCCAACATGGTGCCATGGGAAGCTTTTGGCTAACGCCGAAGTGCGATGAATTGCCTTCGGACGCGCTGAAGCTGGTCCCTACCGAAAAGATATTGCTGCTTATTATATACTTGCTGATCTTTGTGCATATTTAGTTTGTGCGCTCTTTGTATATACATGTCACGTCAGGAATAGTGCGCAGCGTTACAAATTACTCCTGAAACCCAACAATAGCCGCGTACGCAAGTAGCGGGTTCCCCTCGCAACGGTTATAATATGCAAAGTGGAATGAAAGGATTTGTTGATGGCGAGTGATGAGAAGATCGTAAACGACCGTTACGCGCAGCAACTGATGACCCGCCTCACGGAATGGTCGGACTATAAAGAGCGTATTCAGGCCGAGCATCAGATTATGCCCAGACCAGCGCGGCATGCCAGCGTGGCGGATGAGGTACAGGCCCTGCTCCCTCCCGGTATCACACAGCTCTATACCCACCAGCACGAGGCGCTGACACGTGCGCTGGATGGCGAGCATGTGACCATTGCCACCGCCACTGCCTCGGGGAAGACCTATGCCATGGCGCTGCCCTCGCGAGTGCGGCGGCATCGCCAGCAGGGCGCGACCCTGTTGTGCATCGCGCCGACGCGGGCCTTGATCCAGCAGTGGCAGGAACGGCTTCAGGCCTGGGACGCGGACCTGCGCGTGGATGTCTACACGGGCGATACGCCTCAGTCCGAGCGCGCCGCTATTCGTACACGCGCTCAGGCCGTCATCACCACGCCCGATATGCTGCACATGGGGTTGCTGCCCTATCATCGCTCCTGGTCGAGCTTCCTCTCACGTCTGCAAGACGTTATCGTTGATGAGTCGCATATGTACCGGGGCGTCTTTGGTAGCCATGTCGCGCTGATCCTGCGGCGGCTCAAGCGTGTCCTGGCCCTGCATGATGCGCAACCTACCTTTATTTTCGGCTCGGCCACCATCGGCAATCCCGAGGATCACGCCATCCAGCTCATCGGTCAGGATGTGAGCGCTATCACCGAGAACGGCGCGCCTTCGGGTGGACGCCTCACTCTGCTCTGGCAGCCGCCCGATGCCCAGAGTTATGTCGAGGAGGCGGCGGGCCTGCTGGCCTTCTTTATCACTCAGGGCGTGCGCTCAATTCTCTTTGGCCAGGCTCGCCAGACGGTCGAGCGTATGGTGCGCTATACCCGTAACAAGCTGCCATCCTATCTACAATCCAAGGTCCTGGCCTATCGCGCGGGCTATACTCCAGAGCAAAGGCGCGAGATCGAGCGCCAGCTGGCCCAGGGTGAGATCTTAGGCATCATCTCGACCAGCGCCTTAGAGGTGGGTATCGATGTGGGAGACCTGGATGTCTCAATCGTCGCGGGCTTCCCCGGTAGTATCTCCAGCTTCTGGCAGCAGGCGGGACGCGCCGGGAGGCGTAACCGCAGTGCCTTGAGCATCTTCGTCCTGCGTGAGGATGCCCTCGACCAGTACTTCGCTGCCAACCCATCGATGCTGCTGGATCAGCCTGCCGAGCGTGCCCTGGTCAACATCAACAATCCCTATATCTTTCCACAGCACCTGCTATGTGCGGCCTTCGAGCAACCCCTCTCCCTGGCGGACCAGCAACTTTTTGGCGCGGCCACCGCGCGTACGCTGGAGCTGCTCGTCGAGGAGAAGAGGCTCGTCAGGCGTGGTGACTACTATCACCTGCGCGATCCACGCAAGAGCGTGGCCTTCCAGGTCTCGCTACGCCAGGTGGGGGTGCGTATCCCCATCATGAGCCTGAGTAGTGGCGGCAAGGAGCGCCTACTCGAAGAGACCGACATCTACCACGCTATCAGCGAGTGCCATCCAGGGGCCATCTACTACTCCCAGGGCGCCGCCTACGAGGTGCAGCGGCTGGACCTCTCGCAGGGGCGCATCGAGGTCTTACCCAATGAGACCCATTTCTACACGGAACCTATCGTCCAGACTGATGTCGAAATCCTTAAGAGTGAGCAACACCAGCAGCGTCCACAGCTTGAGTTGTATTCCGGGCAGGTTCTGGTCACACGCGAGGTGCAGGGCTTCAACAGGAAGCATAACCAGTACCGCACCGTTCTTGAGCAGTGCGAGCTGGAGGAGCCCCTCTCCGCGCCCCTGGAGACCAGGGCTTTATGGATGCTTATCGATGACAGATTTATCGATGCCCTCATCAAGCGACGGCTCGACCCGGCGGGCTCGCTGCATGCCGTCGAGCATGGCATGATCGCGCTGCTCCCGCTCTTCGTCCTGGGCGACCGCCGCGACGTCGGCGGTGTCAGCATCGTGCCATTTCATCCCCAGACGCGTAAGGCCACCATCTTCATCTACGATGGCTATCCCGGTGGCATCGGTTACAGCGAGGAGGCTTACAGGCAGTGGCACGCCCTGGCCCAGGCCACCCTGGACACCTTGCGCAAATGCGAATGCACCAGTGGCTGCTACGCCTGCATCATGTCGCCCAAATGCGGCAACCAGAATCGTCCCCTTGACAAAGCCGGAGCCATCTACCTGCTAGAGTGCCTGCTGGAAGGTGACAAATAAGGATAAGTAGCCGCGTACGCCAGGGCGCAGCCCCAGTAGCCGCGTACGCAAGTAGCGGGCCGCCCGCTACTTGCGTACGCGGCTACTCGTTGATGGCCAGGACGCGGAATGTCTGGCGCTCTACGAGTACATCGATATGTTTGGCTCTGTCTTTGTTTTGAAAGGTGCTGACCAGGGTGGGGATGCCTGCGTGTTCGATCTGGTTGCCTTGATGCCAGGTGATGCGTTTCTGAGCCTTCCAGAAGCGTTGGACCTGGGGACTGACATACTTCTGTGCCCTGCTTTAAACGAACGAGTTGGCAAACTGACGGAAGTCTATGGCTTGAGGGAAGGGCCAGCGATGGCACTGCTGATCTGGCTCATCCACCTGGCTAGTTGCTCGGGTGGACAGGGCTGCTCTTGCTCTAACCACCAGGTGGTCGCGCCAATTCCTGCATAGGCGATACAACTGAGTCTTAGATCGATTTGAGGCGCGTCGGCCTCTGGTTCTGTGGGGGTCTGGGTAGAAAAAGAGCGAAAGCGTTTCTCCGTATTCTGGCGAAAGCGTTGCGTGAAGTGGGGGTCACCTTTCGCGCTGAGCATCACACGATAGAAGTCAGCGTATTGTTGAATGTGCTTGAGCAGATTAAGGGGGCCAGGGGAGGCCTGTTCTTGTTTCTCTGCTGGAAAGTTCTGGTCTTCGGTTAGCTCATAGATCTCGTTCATATACTGTTCGAGTAAGTCATATTTGTCCAGGTAATGGCGGTAAAACGTTGAGCGGTTGACCATGGCTCGTTCTGTAATATCTCGCACTGTGAGCGTAGCAAATCCTTTCTCTACCGTGAGCTCGATGAAGGCTTGCTGGAGCAGTTTGCGAGTGCGGCGGACGCGTAAATCCTCTGTTGTTTCTAGTTTTTGCGTCACTTTTCTCTCCTTTGTCGCATATGCAACATTCTAAGTTTCTTTGCTGATTGACGCATCATTGTATCTCCTGGTAGGCTTTTTATGCAACACTCTGTTGGATAAGCAATGCCTCAATGCTTAGTTTTAAAGGAATTTCTTGAAGGAAGTACAGAAGGAAAGTCTAAATGGAAGAGAATACAAAAGTTCGTTCTTTACAGGAACGCATTGGGTTATCGGTTGTGCCCGCTGATCCGGCAACGCTTGTCGCAAGGCTTGTTGAGATTGAGGGGGCGGGAGTTGACCACATCTGGGTAGGCGGTCCGCCCTGGAATCCAGATTTGCTCACAACACTGACGGCGGCAGCGATGCGCACGACGCATCTCAAATTAGGAACTGCCATCGTGCAGATCTTTTCACGCCATCCTGTATTGTTGGCTCAGCAGGCTTTAAGTCTAAACGCCCTGGCTCCAGGTAGACTGCGGCTAGGTCTTGGTACAAGTTCGCCAGAGTTCGCGAAGAGCGTGTACGGCGTAGAAATGGAGCGACCTCTCTCCTATCTGCGAGAATATACTCAGGTGTTGCGTTCGCTACTCTATCAAGGCGAGGCTCATTATCAGGGGCGCTACTTTACGACTGATGCCTCATTGCATGCTTCAGCGCAGCTTCCCTTGCTTATCGCAACGCTTGGACCAGGAGCATTTCGCCTCGCTGGCGAGGTTGCGGATGGTGCTCTCTCCGTTATGTGCCCGCTTCCATACTTGCTTAATACGGCCCTTCCAGCCATGAGAGCAGGGGCGGACGCAGCTGGGCGACCCCGGCCGCCGGTCGTGGCTCATGTGCAGGTAGCCTTTACAAAGGATCGTGCCACTGCTTTGCAGATAGGGCGTCAGGCGATGAGCGTTTATCATACGCGCTCGGCCTATCGTAATATGTTTGTTGCGGCAGGTTTCTCGCAACAAGAGATCGATACGGTCTCGGATAGTTTCATTGAAAGCCTGCTGGTCTTTGGAGATGAAAGTAAGATACGAGATCGCCTGCTGGAACTACTTGAGGCAGGAATTGATGAGCTGACCCTTGGCCTTGTTCCAGTCTCAGACGCAAATCAGGAAGGAATCCAACTGGCACGGCTCATCGGCCAATTATGAGTGTTAAACTTTAGGCGCTGATGCTCAGAGCAAGCAGGTATACCTGACTGAAGAAAGAAGTTCACCTTCCAGTACGAAGGCGATAGTGACGCAGAGGAAGCCACAGGTATGCATGCTCAGAATGATGAGATTCTAAGTTGGAATGGCTCGGCAGGTACGCCGAATGGTATTCGCGCCATTCTATGTGATGTTGGCGGAGTGCTTATCCATAAGCGGCGGTCGCCGGATTTGCAGCGGTGGGAGCCAAGGTTTGAGGGTTCGCCCCTGGATTGCCGCTCGCCATCTGGCTTTGTGAGTCGAGCCAGCGGGCCATGGTGGGGCAGGCGAGCGTCGAGGATGTCTGGCGCGAGATTCAGCAGACCTATGGGTTGATGGATGCAGAACTGAGCGCCTTCAGAGATGATTTTGAAGGTGGCGACTATGTCGATGGCGTGTTTGTACAATTCCTACAGCAGGTGCGCCAGGCCAGGAAGATCGCGCTTTTGAGCAATGCCTGGCCCGACGCTTGCCACAGCTTTGGCAACACCTCCGGCCTGGCAAAGCTCGCTGATATGATGATTCTCTCTTACGAAGAGGGGCTGGCGAAGCCTGATCCACGGCTGTATGCCCTGGCGGCTGAGCGGCTTCAACTGCCTCACGCATCCATTGTATTTATCGACGATTATCTTCCGCACGTCGCCGCGCAAGCCTGTGGCATGCACGGCGTTGTCTTCGAAACACGCGAACAGGCGATTGCCGATTTGCAGGCGTTATTGTATAGTTGATGGTAAGCATGCTAGCGCGGCGGAAGGCGTAGAATGCCCTCGTAGACTGGGACGACACTGCCGCCAAAGTCAACGGACAGCGCGTCATCCTGGCGCTGGATATGGACGTGCAGAAAACTCTGGCGTCCCATCTGCGTTCCCTGTTCTACGACCAGTTCTGCCTCATCCTGGCAGGGGACCAAGCCATGCTGGGCGAGGTAGGCGCCGAGGGGACCAGCAGCGCTCCCGGTCGCGGAATCTTCGACGATGCTGCCCTGGTAAGGCTTGAGCATACGCGCGAAGGCGTGAAATCTCCCCTGCTCGTCGGCCTGTGGCTCAGGGGCGAAGATGTACAGCTTGAGCGAGGATACACCCGCGAAATTTGTACGTAGCTGTGCCATATTGACCTCGACCTGCTCCACCAGGGAGCGGCTGCGCAGGGGAATATAGACGAAGGCGTTCCCGGTCGAGATGAGCTGGATGGGAGCCTCTGTGAGGAAATCAGTGGCGCGTAGGCCCAGAGCTTCCGCGATAGCCTCGCGGTTCTCAAAGGAGGCTTGAAAGGTCAGGGGAGGGAGCGTGGTCCAGAGAAATTCGGGAGCAGACGGCTCGCCCGAGAGGCGGACGGTAATAGGTCCCACGCCCTCTTCCAGTACGATCTGCTGTGTGTTCGCCGGAAGAAGATCATTGGTAGCGAGCACAAAAGCAGTGCCGAGCGTGGGATGACCAGCAAAGGGAATCTCGCCAGCGGGCGTAAATATTCTGACCCGGGCATGCGAGCCAGGCTGAGATGGCGGAAAGAGAAAGGTTGTCTCCGAGAAATTCATCTCACGCGTAATGGCAAGCATCTCTTGCTCGGTCAGGCCTGTGCCGTCTAGAAACACGGCTAGCTGGTTGCCGCCAAAGATATGATCGGCAAAGACATCTACCACGCGGAAGTGGTAGGGGCGCGAATTTTTACTGTGCATATATTTATACGCGGTGCGGCGAGAAAACCACGAGGTCTTCAGCCTCGTGGATGAACGCCGTATCTTACTCCTATCCCTGACTTTCAATAGACTGGCGAATAGTCTCCTGGCTTGCATTCCCGATAGTGCAGCAAAAATACCCACCACTCCAAAAAGTTGGTAGAGGAGAAGGAACTTGGTCAGGGCAATCGCATCTAAATTTTCAAGCGGCCTGTAGAGAGCATCTATACAGCAGAGATTTAAAAATGGGCTTGTTAGGGCATGGCTTGTAGAGCCAATTCCCCAAATTAGATGCGATTGCCCTGGGAACTTGGTAGGATTTTTTGACAGGTCATCCATGAGGAGCGCGCACTCACTCTCTTCATCTTCTCAAACTTGGGAATTGGTTTCAAATCGACCTTTTTCCCGTCTATCATCATCAAAATGGCATAACCAGTAGACATACGGCCTTTGATAAAGTATTCCTGACCCTGGTAGCGCACTTTGTCGAATTTGCGAAAGCCCTGGATTTTCCCTGTTGTGATCCGTTGCTCGCTTCGCTTTCCTTTGGTTTGCTGATACTCTCCATCTGGAATGCATTTCTTGACAAGCACCGTTTGTATCTGAAAAACAGGCTTCTTTCCGCGTGTGGCAATCATGGCGGCATCAAAGACATGTTCTTTGGGAAGTCCCGCAAGCAATCGATGTTCTTTCGTCACGAAGCCCCACGTTTCTTCCGCCTCAACGCGTTTCAGCAATTGCATGCGGATGCTGTTCATCTGGGTGGCATGCAGCAGATTCCCTTTTTTCTTGCCGGTGCGCTTGAGCGTCATCATTCCCGCGTGAAGGGCTTCATGACAGGTCTTGCAGAGTGTCAAGAGATTGCTTTCCTCATCGCTTCCGTGTTGGCTACGAAAGATGATGTGATGGACTTCGAGTCGTTGATCCTTTGATTTCCCCCGGCAGTGTTGACAGGTGTAGCCATCTCGTGTCAGCACATAGGCTTTGGTATTCGCATACTCGTAGTTCATCCCTTTTTGATACAGCCACTTCTTTCGCAGCACCTCCGGGTTTTTGAGTGCATGTGGGTCAAAGGTTCCTGTTTCCAGCACCATGGACGTGATTGGCAACAAAGATTGCGCAAAGCGGATTTCTCGCAGATGGGCATCGATCTTGCTTCTCATGGTTGGGGAGAATCGCCCGATCTTGATGGAATTCCTCCGATTCAACCAGCGTGCAGGCCGATAGCGTGTCTTTCGGTTGCGGCGATCTCGGCGATGGGTGGCTCGTGCTTTCATCGTCGTGGCAATATCATTGCGCACTTCTACTTCAGAAAGATACAAGATGCTGCCCTGTTCGCTGGCGACAGCCGAACCAATCACCGCACTCCCGGTATCCACTCCCAGGGTCAAGGGTTGTGTGTAAGTACACTCTGGCTGTGCGTACAACTTGATCGTAAAAGGGATTCTGCGGACGACTTTGGCCTTTCCCTCTTTGAGTAACAAACGAGCGATCACCGAAGAGCAAGGCATAAGCGGCGTCCTATCTGGTGATACAACATAGACTCTCTTCATACGATTCCTTTCGGAAAAATGCTCCGGCAAGCGCCGGGTGATGCGTATCTCTGCACTGTGACCATGCAGAGAATCCGACCTCATCTCGACAAGGTTCAAAAGGCTTGTTAGGCCTGGATCACCGGACCTTTCCTCAGCCCTACTTAAATCCAGGCGACAGAGCAGCGGTCTGATGCGTCAACCGCAGGTGTCATGACCTTTCAAACGGTCTCACCATTTCTGATGAGGAGTCTGGTGAACTCAGGCTTCTTGCGAAGCCCCTGAGTCTTCAGCTCAGGGGTAGTTCACCCATATCGGTATTACTCGTCAGGTGTGAGATTTTCTGGGTTAGTGGCGAAGACGGCTGTGTAGCCGCAGTCGAGGCAGGTGGTAGTGCTTACCTCGGATGTTCTGAGCCTGCCCTTGAACCAGTTACTCCTGCGCTCAGGCTGCTTAATGCGGATGTAGGGCGGGTTAAGCCATTGGTCATCTCCGGCTATTTCAGTTATCGTCTGCACACGTCTCCCGCCGCATTCGGGACAGGGCTTAATGGATTTCATATAGTACTCATTCCTCCTTCTTGCTCTCTAGATATAGTACGATGCTTTTGGCTCGACATCAAACACGAATAGCGTAAAAGGGTAGAGTTGGATGGCTGCTGACTTGTGATGCTAGTTGGCAACCATTCAACTCTACTGGAAGGTGTAACAATTTGGGGGGCTGAAGCGATAGTATCATATGGTGCAATAGAAAAAACTGGAGAAAGCATTCATGGTCTTTTTGGTCTTCTTTGTGCTCAATACCTACACAGCCTCCTCTCTGCTGGCCTTAATCATCAGCGTTCTCGTGATTGCACTGGCGACGAGAGGTGTTCGCAATAGGAGCAAATTCGTTGGGGTTGCTTTCACTACTCTCTTTGTCACTCCATGCGTTGTCGCACTCACCTATCTGTTCACTACCTGGTCGTGGACGGCATACGTCCTGGCACATGATTTTCATACATCGCTGCTCCTCTATGGATGGAGATTAGCCATTGTGCCTCATATCGTGGCAGCCGTCGCGCGAGCGTTGCTTCCGGCGTCCTGGTTTCCCAATGGAGTGGTCGGGGGCGTGCTTGGGTGTGCTTGCGGTGTGCTCGTTGGGATAAGACACAGCAGGCGTCCTCAGGCGGCTACTGTAGCCGGGCCTACACGTTTCTCCAGGCGGACACTTTTTCTGGGAGTGCCTCTCGCTTTTGGAGCACTGGCATTGCCCGAGATAGCTATAATGGCGCTGAGTCGTCATGGTCTCGGCGGTTTCTTCTCGCTGGCTCCACGTCGCTCGCCCACTCCAGGGTCAACGCCTTCACAACCAAAGCCACGGTTGAATTCTGTTGCGCTCTCGCCCGATGGGAGTCGTGTCGCTTTTGGAGAGAGTAATGGTCTCTTACAGGTCTGGGATGTGCGGTCCCAGGTACCGTTATTGACCCTTAGTCGTTCAAAGACTTCCATCGAAAGTGTAGGCTGGTCGCCTGATGGAAAGTATCTTGCCTCGTCGGGAGATGCTGGCCTTATTTTGTGGGATGCCAGGAATGGGGCGTTGTTGAAAACATTGAAGAGCGACAATCCTCATCCGGGTTCTCTTTTTCCGCTGGGATGGTCACCTGATAGCCAGTTTATTGCTGCGAGCGACTACTGGGCGGGTCGTGTGTACGTCTGGCGCGTGGCAGATGGGAGCCACCTTTATACCTGTGATGGTATCTCGGCGAACTGGTCACCTGATGGCCACTATCTGCTCACTGGCAGCGGCCCCGATGGTCCGTTGCTGGCCTGGGTGAGGGATGCTCAGACGGGGAAGCTGCTTTTTATCTATGAGGGGTTTGGTCAAGCAAGCGTGTTCAGGCAAGGGGGAAACTTTTCTGATATCCTGGCCTGGTCTCCCGATAGCAAACGCATTGCGATAGGCGTGGGTGATACTGTTCACATCCTGGATGCACTTGATGGGGGAAACCTCAGGCAGTACCAGATGCCTAATATCGGCGCCTTGATCTGGCTGCCTGGCAGTGGACTGATCGTAAGTGGGGATAACAATGGACAGATCGCCAGTTGGAACGTCACCGATGGCAAGCCTGTTCATACCTACAGACCAATTAATCCAAATGTTCCCTCACGCACTTGGGCATTGACCAGTACGCCCGATGGAGCATTCATCGCCGCCGGTTTTCTCACTGATCCCCCTGAAAAACTTGTCCAGGTCTGGGAAACGCATAGCGGGAAGCTCCTCTTCCAATATTAGCCCAAAGCATAAATGAGGCAAGACAAAGGCCATAAATGGTCCGAGGAATCTCGGGACCGCTTATGGCCTTGGCTTATCTTATGTGCTTATAGGAGGAAGAACTAGGCAGTCACTTCCAGGCCCAGGCCGGCGGCGACGCGCTGGCCGTACTCGGGATCGGCGCGGTAGAAATGCTTCAACTGGCGCTCGACAATCTCCTTGTTCTTGACGTTGCGCATATGACCGACGAGGTTGTTGACCAGGTGGGTCTTCTCTTCCTCGCTCATCAAGCGATAGAGCGCGCCCGGCTGCGCGAAGTCATCATCCTTCAGCTCATAGGCGAGGCGCTCAGCGTTGCCGCTGAAGGTGTCCTGGTGATCGCCGCGATAGAACTCGGGGGCTGCATTAGGACCATCGAAGCTGTTGGGCTGATAGTTGGGGGTCGCGCCACCATTGCCATCGAAGCGCATGGAGCCGTCGCGGCGATAGTTGTTGATCTCAACCTGGGGACGGTTAATGGGCAGGTGCGCGTAGTTGGTGCCGACGCGATAGCGATGGGCATCTGGATAGGCGAAGATGCGGCCCTGGAGCATCTTGTCAGGCGAGAAGCCGATGCCGGGAACGATGTTCGTCGGCGCGAAGGCGGCCTGCTCGACCTCGGCGAAGTAGTTCTCCGGGTTGCGGTTAAGCACCAGGCGACCAATCGGGATCAGTGGATAGTCGCTATGCAGCCAGACCTTGGTTACATCGAAGGGATCGAAGCGGTACTTCGCCGCCTCTTCTATGGGCATGATCTGTACAGAACAGGTCCAGGCGGCCTCTTTCCCGCTCTCGATATGCTCGAAGAGGTCCAGGGTCGCGAAATCAGGATTGATGCCCGCCATGGCCGTAGCCTCTTCGTTAGTCCAGTTCTCAATGCCGGCCTCGGTCTTGAAGTGATACTTGACCCAGACCGCTTTGCCCTCGGCATTGATCCACTTGAAGGTGTGCGAGCCAAAGCCATCCATATGACGGTAGGTCTTGGGCGTGCCACGGCTGGAGAAGAGGATCGTGATCTGGTGCAGGGCTTCTGGCGTCAGCGAGACGAAATCCCAGAAGGCATCGGGATCCTTGGCGTTGGTCTGTGGATTGCGCTTCTGTGTGTGAATAAAGTCAGGGAATTTGATGGCGTCGCGCAGGAAGAAGACGGGCGTATTGTTACCAACGAGATCGTAGTTGCCCTCTTCAGTATAGAACTTAATGGCGAAGCCGCGTGGATCGCGGGCGCTATCCGCCGAGCCCTTCTCACCACCAACTGTGGAGAAGCGCACAAAGGCAGGCGTCTGTTTGCCAACGGTATTGAGGAACGCGGCCTTTGTGTACTGGCTAACGTCGTGCGTGACCTCGAAATAACCATGCGCGCCCGCGCCCTTGGCATGGACGATGCGCTCAGGAATGCGCTCGCGATTGAAATGCGCCAGCTTCTCAACGAGATGAAAATCTTCTAACAGCGTGGGGCCAGGATAGCCCACGGTAAGTGAATTGGTGTTATCTGGAGCGGGAATACCGAAATCAGTCGTAAGAAAACGCTTATCTTGTTCCGTCATGTCTCTGCGGACACCTTTCCAAACTGGCCATGTGTGGAACATGACCAACTAAGCTTATTAGCTGTGCCGGAGGGTCCGGCCTGCTAGCCATGAAAATGCAATCGTGAATGCCGCTTCACAGCGGTTAGTTTCGCTCGCACGATTGAATAGCATACAATTGAAATGTATGATATGATAATAGCATGGCAGTATATTTTTGTCAATTTAATTGTGTACAATGAAATGTAGTACTGTGGACCGACGCTGCTAAAGCACGCGTCTACATATAGACTGGATATGTAGACGCGTGCTTTAGCAGCGTCGGCACAGCTGATCTTTTCTTGTCCTTATTCAAGAGGTTCTAATGACTCCATCGACATCGCCCGAGGAAGCTTTAAAGCTCGACAACCAGCTCTGTTTTGCTCTCTATGCCGCTACCCGAGCCATGATGAGCACCTATCGTGGTCTGCTTGAGCAACTAGGCCTGACCTTTCCCCAGTACCTGGTTATGCTGGTGCTCTGGGAGGTAGGCCCGAGTACGGTCAAAGATCTGGGGCAGACGCTCTACCTGGACTCTGGTACGCTTTCGCCACTCCTGAAGCGCTTGGAGGCGGCTGGCCTCATCCATCGCACACGCAGCGCACGCGATGAGCGCGCCGTCGAGATCAGTCTGACCGAGGCTGGGCAGGCTCTCAAAGAGCAGGCCTTCCCCGTCCCAGGCCAGTTCAACTGTCGCGTTGGCCTGGAGGCCAGCGAGTTCGCCCACCTGCGCGGACAACTCCGCGACCTGGCCGAAACCCTCACGCTCAGCAACGAACTCTCCACCACTCAAAGCTGTACCCCGGAACAAATCGGGTGAAATGCAGGGTCGATGCAAGACATTACTTAGAACCACTTCAATCGTGGATGCCCGTTCGAGCAACCTGATGTGGTATGCCAGCAGAGTCGATCATGAAGTGCCTCTTGACAATGAGAGAATTGTTGGCTATAGTTTAAATGTGAAACCGGTTTCAGCAGCATAAACATGAATTTTGTTCGTCCAATGCAAGGATGCAGGGATACGAATATGCAAGGATGCAGGGATACGAATATGCAAGGAATGCTCAACCCTTCCGCTTTTATCTCCCGCAAACTCCCCTGCTCATTGCAGCCACCACGCACCCCTTACCCGGCGAGTCGCGCCGGGGCGAGAAGTCACTTCCTCATTCTTTTCCGTATCTTTTTATAGTATCGAACAACTAGACCACATGATGTTAGTCTAAGTGTTCGACAACAGTTGAAAATGGAATTTCAATTTTGTCATGCTGAGCCTGGTCTCGGGTGACAAGGAAAGAGGGATCTGATGTTACGCCGCTTTGTTCTTCCTTGTGGGATTATCCTGAGTCTCCTGGTCGCGCAGAGTCTTATGCTCTTTAAAGTCCCAGTTGCTCATGCTCATGCGCTGGCGACCCAGAATCTCGTGCAGTATGTGAACCCTTTTATAGGTACCGCGAGTAGTAATGCGCCTAATCCGGTGCCAGGAGGGAGCGGTGGCAGCACCTATCCTGGTGCAGTCGTTCCCTTCGGCATGGTTCAGTTCAGCCCTGATACGCCCAATGGCTCCCCCTCTGGCTATGCCTATAACGATAACACCATTCAAGAGTTTAGCGTGACGCATTTCGATGGAGCTGGTTGTGCCAATAATGATGATCTTCCCATCCTTCCCATTACTGGCTCCCTTGGCGCATCGCCTGGTAGCAGCTGGACCAGTTATAGCTCTACCTATACCAAAAGCAATGAGAGCGCATCCCCTGGCTACTACAAAAACAAGCTGGATAAATACAATACCCAGGTCGAGCTGACCGCGACGACGCGCACTGGCATGGCCCGGTTTACCTATCCTAGCACGAGCCAGGCGACGGTTCTGCTCAATACCAGTCGTAGTGCGACGGGTAGTCGTAGTGGTTCTGTGCAGATCAGCGGCAGCAGCGTGACCGGTAGCGTGACCGCTGGCGGCTTTTGTGGATCGAGCAAGACCTATAAAATCTATTTCGCGATCCAGTTTGACCAGACTCCCACGGGCGTAGGCACCTGGTCGGGAGGAACTATCTCCGCTGGTTCTACAAGCACAAGTGGTACCAATACGGGTGGTTACCTGACCTTTAATACAAGCGGAAACGCCATTGTGCAGATGAAGGTCGCTCTCTCGTATGTGAGCATTGCGAATGCTCAGCAAAATCTTGCCAGCGAGAATGCGGGCTGGGATTTCGCTGGCGTCCAGAGCAATGCGAGCAATACCTGGAATGCCATGCTCAATCGTGTGCAGGTAAGTGGGAACTCAACAACTGACCTGACCGAGTTCTATACCGCGCTGTATCATACGGTTCAGAGTCCGAACGTCGCCAGCGATGTGAACGGCCAGTACCAGGGCTTTGATGGCGCGGTGCATACGGCGAGCTCTATGACGGTCTACCAGAACTATTCAGGGTGGGATATCTATCGCTCGTGGACCGCGCTGGTCTCCATGATCGCGCCCAGCGAGATGACGGATATCGTGAAGTCGATGGTGCTCGATGGCCAGCAGGGGGGTGAACTACCGAAGTGGTCGCAGGAGACGAACGAAGACTTCATCATGACGGGCGATCCCGGACCTATTATTGTGTCGAGCGCATACGCCTTTGGTGTGCGTAATTTCGATACGGCAGGCGCCTTTGCCTTGATGGACAAGGTGGGCAGTGATGTCAATGCGACCACGCAGGGAAGCCCGATTCGCGGGAATCTCGGCTCCTATCTCAGTCAACACTATGTGGCTGGCGATGCCTCGGACTCTCTGGAGTACTCGGCCTCGGATTTTGCCATCGCCCAATTCGCGAAGGCGCTGGGCAATACCAGTGCTTATAACACCTATATGAGCCATGCCCAGTGGTGGGAGAATGTCTTCAATCCAACCACCAGCTACATTACGCCCCGCAATAGTAACGGTACCTGGGCGGTGCCTCTCAACCCGGCGAGCGGCTCCGGTTTTACGGAAGGGAATGCAGCCCAATATACCTGGAATGTGACCTACAATGCGCAGAGCCTGATTAATTTGATGGGCGGTAACGCCACGGCGATTCAGCGATTGAATCATCTCTTCACCCAGGTGAATGCCGGTCTCAGCCAGCCTTATTACTACATTGGCAATGAGCCTGAATTCGCCACGCCCTGGTTCTACAATTTTGCTGGCTATCCTGCGGGGACACAGACAGCGGTTCGTAGCGTGATGACGGGCGCCTTTACCTCTGCGGCCGGAGGCCTGCCTGGAAATGATGACCTGGGTGCGACCTCTGCCTGGTATGTCTGGGCCGCCTTGGGTCTCTATCCAGCCACCCCTGGCGCTGATACCTTAGTCCTGCATGGACCTCTCTTTAGCTCCGAGACCATCCAGCTAGCAGGCAGCAAAGTGCTGCAAATCAATGGCTCTGGCGCCGGTGATAGCGCCCCCTATGTGCAGAGCTTGAATGTGAATGGCGTTGCAAGCAATCAGGCATGGCTGCACTACAGCGATATTGCCAATGGCGCAACCCTCGACTTCACCATGGGGAATAGCGCCTCGAATTGGGGCGCCAGTGGGACGCCTCCCCCCTCTTTTAACGATGGCTTTACTCCGCCACCTGCGGCCCCGGCCCTGGGGACGAATCTGGCCCTCAACAAAGCCACGACCGGTTCCACTGCCTGTGCCAGTAGCGAAGGGGCAGCCAATGCCGTCGATGGCGCCTTGAAGGGCAATAGTAAATGGTGTTCGGGCGTGACTCCCTCCTCGCTCGTGGTCGATCTCGGTTCAGCCCAGACGGTTGGCTCCTTTGTACTCAAAAACGCTGGCCTGGGCGGAGAGACCACGGCGTGGAACACCAATGCCTACACGATCCAGTTGAGTACCGATAACAGTAACTGGACAACGGTGGTCAATGTCAGTGGCAATCAAGCCAGTCGCGTGTACAACACCATCACGCCGCGCAGTGCTCGCTATGTGAAGCTGAACGTCACCAAGCCCACCAGCACTACCGATACCGCGACCCGGCTTTATGAGCTAGAAGTCTATAGTGCCGGCGCGGGGGCGCCCTCATTTTCAACGGGCTTCGAAAGCGGCGATCCGCAGTTGACCTGGACAAATACCGTTGACACTGGCAGCTATCCCCATGGCGGGAGCAGCAACGTGACGGGCATTTGTTGTAGCCTGACTGGCCCAGAGACGGATATACGTAGTGGCGAAACCCAGCATACGGGGAACGTGGCCCTGATGTATTCCGGTCTCACCCAGGGAGCCTCAAGCGAATACGCGTATATGAAGCTCTTTGACGTTAGCTCACGCAATATTGCTGTAAACACCAATACCACGCTCACGTACTGGATCTACCCGCAGAGCACGGCGACCAGCAACCTGGTCAGCGGCAGTAACAGTACCTGCGTGGCGTTAGACCTGATCTTCAGCGACGGAACCAACCTTCGTGACTCCGGCATCGTCGACCAGAATGGGAATCGCAGCCATCCCGCCTATCAATGCAACCACCTGACGCTGGATACATGGAACCAGGTGACCATCAACCTGGGATCGCTTGCCACGGGCAGAACGATCACCAGTATTAACCTTGGCTACGACCAGCCCAACAGTAGCGGGGGCTACCGTGGCTACGTCGATGACATCGTAATCCAGTAAATCGGCTTGCGGGAAACGGCTTCCCAAGTCGGTAGGGACCAGCTTCAGCGCGTCCGAAGGCGATTAATCGCACTTCGGCGTTAGCCAAAAACGTCCCGATGGAAGCATGTTTTGAGAATTATTGCATGTTAGAGAGCAAGAAGGCGGCTTGCGCCGACATGCCATACATGGCGTTCGGACGCGCTGAAGCTGGTCCCATTGGCGTCAAGATAAGAGTTGCCTGCTTGGTCCCACGCCCATGCAGGGACGGAAGGGAGTGCTTCTCAAGGGCGCACCTACCTTCCGTCCCTGCTGGGCGTGGGGCATGGCAGGGAGAGGGAGCCACCCAGCCGGGGGGGCCTGGTAGGTGCGCCCTTGAGAAGCACTACCAAGGCCCCTCCGGCATGGTGGCGGACCTCGCGTAACCCATCCTGCAGAAGCGTAGACTCCTTCACTTGACGCCAATGGGACGCGCTGAAGCTGGTCCCTACCGAGAATCTTGCGTCTTATCGTTTGTATGACCCTACAACTTAATCCGATTCTTGGAGGGAGACCAGAATGCGAAAACGACCATGGATGTTTGCGCTTGTCATGTTAAGCATGTGTCTTGTCGTGCTGCTGCCGAGGCCTGGGCTGGTAAAGGCAGCCTCAAACGTGACGACCGATTACAATGCCAACGATGAGCAGGCTGTCACGGCCCTACAGAATTGGTATAACATTAATGCCGGCAACTGGAACTCATTAAACCGCTGGCAATGGGCCAATGCGGTTGATGCCCTGGAGAATACCTATACGCGCACAAACGGTATGGAGTATGGCTACGGGTTGAGTGATACGTATGATCAGAACGTCAGCGGTAATTTTATCAATGACGCTGGCTATGATGATGAGGGCTGGTGGGCGCTGGCCTGGATTCGCGCCTATGATGTCACTGGCAATAGCCGCTACCTCTCCATGGCGCGAACGATCTTTAACGATATGGCGAGCAATGGCTGGGACACGACGGTCTGTGGTGGTGGCATGTGGTGGAATAAGGCCAAAACGTATAAAAATGCCATTACCAACGAACTCTTTCTGACCATCGCTGCCCGCCTGCATCAGCGCACGGCTGGCGATAGTGGGAGTGGCAGCTATCTCAATTGGGCCACTACCGAATGGACCTGGTTTAGCAATAGTGGGATGATCAACACTTCAAACTTGATCAACGATGGCCTCTCCAGTGCGTGCGCCAACAACCAGGAGACGACCTGGACCTACAACCAGGGCATCATTCTGGGTGGCCTGACGGACCTCTACAAGATAACCGGCAATACTAGCTATCTCACGAAAGCCGAGTCTATCGCTAACGCGGCGATCAGCAACCTGATCTCGTCGGCAGGTACCTTGCGCGAACCCTGTGAACCCTCCTGTAATGGCGATCAAGAGCAGTTCAAGGGTCTCTTTATGCGCAACCTTGCCTACCTCTATGACGTGGATCATCAGCAGACATACTTTCATTTTCTCGCCACCAATGCTAATTCAATCTGGGCCAATGACAGGAATAGCAGTAATCAGCTAGGCCTGGCCTGGAATGGCCCCTTCGACTCGGCAACCCCGGCCAAACAAAGCTCCGCTATGATTCCTATGAGTGTACTGGCTGAACCATGGACGCAGGGGGCCGCGTTCGCTCGGGGAGCGCAAGACCCGGCCTTTGGACATAACCTGGGCGTTGCGGCTGGTTCACAGGGATGGGCCTGTAGCGCCAGTACCTGTACGACCGCGAACCATATGGTGTACGGGCCATATATCTCGTATCTGCCGCCTGGCACGCATACGGTGCACTTCCATCTCAGTGTTAATGCCACCAGTTCCGTGACCGCAAGCCTGGTAACACTGGACGTGCGAGATGCAAATAATGGCAACACGCTCGCGAGCAGCAGCGTGCCCTGGAATGCCTTCACGACCGCCAATGCCGCGCAGGACTTTGCATTGACATATACGAATGCAACACCTGGCGACTCCGTCGAGTACCGCATTTACTGGAACAATGTTTCCGGCGCACCAACGTTGACCGCCTCGGATATCGTCGTGGATGGTGGAACCTCCAATTGGGTTGCCAGTAACCTCAATCACAATATTGGGCGTCTCGATAGTCTCAACGCCTGGGAAGTAGATCCCACCAGGGATACGCACTCTGATTTCTTAAGTTGGGGACCCTATACCGCCATGCCTGGGGCAGGCAACTACACGGCGTCATTTGAACTCAAGGTGGACAACTTCAATCTTGACACATCAACGGTGGCCACTATTGATGTGCGCGATAATGAAACGGGCCAGGTGGTCGCCTCACAGAATATCCTGCGCAACAACTTTCCGAATACGCTCTACCAGCTGTTCCCCCTCAACTTTAGTGCCGTCAGTGGGCACCACTACGAGTTTCGCGTCTTCTGGGACTATAGCTCCGGCGCTCCACGCCTGACCGAACGCGGTGTGTATGTCCAGCCGACCATCCATGATACGAGCGTTACTCTCCCTTACAATACGCGAGGTATCGGTAATTCCGCGGGCGATGCCAACCTGGATGGCGTGGGCGACGCGTTCAAGTCCACCATTGGCACATCTGTCTTCGCCAACTACCACCGCTACTCGATTGGGCCAACGCAGGCGGGCGCCAACAACGTCTTGCGGGGCGGCTCCAATGTGAGCGTCAATCTCCCGAACAACGCCTATCAGGAGGTCCACATCCTGGGGACAGCCATCAACGGGAACCAGGTGAATCAGCCCTTTACGATTACCTATACCGACAACACAACGGCCACGCAAAACCTCTCCCTCTCGGATTGGTTCGCCCCCGCGCCCCAGCCCTATGAGCGCTTTGCCGTCGCCCAGGATACCCGCTGGGGACCTTCCTCAACGCAATATGGCAACATCCACCTCTTTGATTACACCATCGCGCTCAACAGCGGCAAAGCTGTGAAAAGCCTCACCCTGCCCAACAACTCAAACGTCGTGATCATCGCTATTACCCTCACGACGAACGGCTAGAGCCTATAGACAGAGTAGGAGGTTCATTCCTGGTTATTACGACCAGGAATGAACCTCTAACCGTTTTCTGGAGCTTTCTGGCACAAGTGCAATGGGATTTGTCCAATGTTGTTATAGCGTGCATTATATAGGGTTATTTCTGGATTTCCACACGGTCTCTTTTTATGTCGTGAAGTGGAAGCGATATGTGCCTGGTAGTATACGTGGGCAGGTGAAAAGGTTCTCAAATGAGGAGCGAGATCAAAAGGTATGTGGAAAAGTAAGTAAGAAGGTGTAAATAGGAGTATTTGGATCTCGTTACGAGCTTTGGATTTTTTAGTTTAATGAATGAAAAAGCGTCTATATTTAAGGGAAAGATATTTTAGGAGGGTAAACATGCGTACTGTAAAGCCAGCCGATAAATTTTTTGATAAAATTATCGGCTTTTTTACCTTAATTAGACTTGTGCGAATTATAAAGGCCATACCTTTCGTCATATTGGGTGCTTATTTAGGCAGCAATAATTGGCACGATATATTTACTATCAAAATAGTATCAGGTGTTCTGGTTGTATCGTTAACGATGGCATTCAGTTATATTATCAACGATTTGAGAGATATAGCCGTTGATGCTATAAGCAAGGCAGATCGTCCACTTCCTTCTGGAAAAGTGACCCCTCAGGAAGCCAGGATATTAGCTATAATATTCTCTGTATGTGCCATTTGTATATCTATCACTTTAGGGTCGCTGTTTGCTCTATTTACCTTATGTACGATTTCAGTTAGTTTTTCATACTCTTTTCGTCTAAAGAATACGGTGCTATTAGGCAATATAACCGTGGCCATCTTAGTGGCATCCATTATTATTTTTGGCTCACTTCTTACGCAAGGTCCCGGATATAAGACTTGGATTATTGCAATTCTGGCTTTTCTGCTTCTCTTTGAGTACGAGATCATTCATTCAGCCGCAGATAAGGAAGGTGATATTGCTGCTGGTCTCGCTACCACAGGTACAGTTTTAGGTACGCCCCAGATTATTCGCCTATGCCAGATCATTGCGGCAACGTACGTTCTATTTGCCATATTACCATGGCTCTTGGGGCTGGCATCTTTCTGGTATTTACTCAGTATGGCGCTAGGCGTTATTTTACCTCTTATTGGAATCGTTTATATCGTTACCACCAAACCTACGACCAGCTCTTTTCATTCCTCAGAAATCTTTATTGAATTCCTTTGGGTTACAGGACTGATACCAATAATCCTTTTAAGGTAAAGAGTTTTTGGACAGATTAAACGGAGAGAAACCGCGATGTCTCAGATCCCAGCAGACTTCAAGGTGAAGGTTGGTGTTCAACTTCATCCTCAACATATAAGCTATGAGAATTTTGCAGAAGCGGTTAGTATTGTTGATGAGATGGGGGTAGATAGTATATGGAATTGGGATCACTTCTTCCCGATATATGGAAGATCACAAGGTAATCATTTTGAAGCCTGGACTCTTCTTGCTGCAATGGCAGTGCTTAGCCAACGGGCTTACATAGGTTGTCTAGTGACCTGTAATGCATATCGTAACTCTGCTCTTCTTTCCAATATGGCAAAAACCATTGATCACATCAGTAACGGTCGACTTATCCTAGGCCTTGGAGCAGGTTGGTTTGAGCGTGATTTTCAAGAATATGGTTACCAATTTGGTTCTAACGGAAGTCGCTTAGCTGAATTGGAGGCATCTCTCCCAATTTTATTGCATCGATGGCAAGTAGACATGCCAAAACCAATTCGTGGCACTATTCCTATTCTTATAGGTGGTGGAGGTGAGAAGAAAACACTTCGTATAGCTGCTCAATATGCCAATATCTGGCATGGTTATGGAGATTCTGAGATACTTCTTCACAAGAGGCAAGTTCTTCATCAATGGTGTCGTAAATGTGGTCGAGACCCTCAAGAGATAGAGTGCTCTACTACCGTAAGAAATCCTAGTGAGCAGCGTCTTGAGGAATTAGTAAGTGTTGGAATTACGCATATAATCCTTGCTATGAAGTTCCCGTGGGATTTTGCCACATTAGAACGTATCATTCAATGGCGTAACCGTTTCTATAATACTTCCACCTAGGAGTTTTTATGTCTGCTAAGCCTCCATTTCTTGAGAGAAATTTGCAAGATTTCTCTCAAATATTTATGACGTATTATGGGATAGTTCAGGGATTGACTTTAGGATACTTGTTACTCGTTAGTATTGATCCTACTATCAAGTTAGATTTTCAACGCTGGACCTTAGTATTTACTATGTTTCTTGTTGTCTATGCAAATTGGTTGCAATACGCTATTAATACTATAAACTTTCGTTGGATACCTGGTATTTGGGATGCGACCATTCCAATGTCAGCAGGATTGGCCGAACTCTATTCAATACATGCAGCGGCTTATGAACCACTAAGTCATTGGTTTTTCGGTTTTAGCATAATTGGTCTATTGGGTTGGCTTGCATATAGCAATTTTTATCGTGAAACAAAAAAAATTCAAGAGAATAAGAGTATAATGGACTCAACAAAAATATATAAATGGATTAATTACAGTATTTGTATTTCTGGTTTTTTCTCTGGAATATCTATGGGTACCATCTTGCAACAATATTCCTTTCTTCCATTTAGAAATTTTATATCTTTGAATATGTTTGCAAATGTAGCAGTTTCTTTATTTGCATTTACTGTAATTGTATTTACTATTCAAAGTGTTATGTACTGGCATTCCTTGAAAGAACATATTAATTATATAGAAAAACGCGGTAATTTATTAATATCAAAAGAAGAGCCTGCAAATACAAATAAATATGCTAATATTTTTCAAAAAGGCGTATCATCTACGAAATATATGGCCGCTGATCATTCTGATGAAAATACTTCTAAGTATTCAGGGATAATAAAAACACTTCTGTTATTTGCTATTGCTTTGATATGCGTAAATGCCTTTATGTTAAAACTGATATCCTCTTTGAGGGAAAAGAAGGCGGTATAGAACAAATTACATATCCACAGAGCGTCTATTGTAGACGCAAGTCGATACTATAATAGACCCGCTAGGAGCATATGCCCCTAGCGGGTCCTGGCTCTAGCTTCTTCTGTTCTATTCTGTTACTAACTTCCAGGCGATCCCCGTGTGCGACAAAGTATGCTGTGGCGCAACGATGGATGCATGCTTCTGGGGAATGAGCATCCCGTTATTTGACAACCTTTAATGATGCTCAACTGGTACTCCGTGGGCTACGCGCAGGCGCCTGTGGTTACCTGCTGAAAGACTGCGACCTCGAAATTCTGCTCACCGCCATCCGCAGAATGAGCCAGCAATAAAGAAAGCGATAGGAAGGTATATGCAAGCATACGTCTTCCCACCGCTTTCGCAGTAGTACAAGGCCCCTAGCCCACCCTCACCTGAAGGATATAACCAACCTTTAGTAGTAACAAGAAGTGATGCTCAATGCATTTGTGACAATGCAGGACAAAACAATAATGGGGGTGAGCTGTCCACGCTCAAGAGTCCACATTCAGGCGTGGCGCCTTAAGGTTCGCTTTATATCTGCCAGGCTACCAACTTGTACGCTGTCCGCATTGGTTCAGACTTCTGAAAACTCGGTCGTCCAGTTGGTGGCTTGTATTTGTGTATCAAGCTCACGCCGCTGACGCGCCAGGTCATCATATTGCTGGCGCAACTGACCAACCGAGACCGTTGTTTCATAACGAAGTTCGCTGTGGCTATAGCGCTCTGATTTCGTGGATGCTGCTTCGATGACGCTCATCAGAACACTTTGCTGGAGCGAGAATATGTCGCGCTGGGCAATAGCCTTGGTGAGTGTTTTGCCATCGGGAAGTTGCGTCTGAAGATTGAGGCGATTGATCTGCATGATGAGGGTGACTAATTGAGCAAGAGGCTGTTCAAGCTCGCGAAATAGAACATCGGGATTCTCGGGTGGCGTTTCGCCTTCCTGTACTTTTGCGCTTCCAACCAGTCTCGTACGAAGGAGTTCCACGCGCCTTTGCAGGTCTGCGCGGATGACGAGTGCTTCGGCTAATTTCATAACGGAGTGGGAGCTGCAGCTTCACTTACTCCCTGCTGGGCCATAAGCTGAAGTTCAGTCGCGAGTTTCTCGGAGTCTTCGTACACATAATCCTCAACGACGCGTCCCCAGCGCAGGCGGAGGAACTGCATCCCAACATTGTGGTAGGGCCTGCCATCGCTCAATGTCGTCTCCACCGAAAAGTGAGTCGCCACAACTGTATTCCAGGGCCAGCCATTCACCAACATCGTATGTGGTTGAAATTGAATGCCGGGAAGAAGCTGGTAAAAGCGCTGGAACCATGCTCGTACAGGCGCTCTATCACGGTAGTCGGCACCAAGGGCGTGCTTTCCCAGGAAGACAAAATGAACATCGGGAGCAAACCTTGCGAGCACTGACTCATAATCCCCCTGGCTGAGGCTTTTAAAGTTCTTACGCAGTATCTGTTTGAGAATGAAGTGATACATGAAATAGACCTCCTTGTTCATAGCATGCGCGGCCTGACATTCCCTCTTCTATTCCTTTTGCTCTTCCCTCTTTTCAGGAAGATGGTCAAGGGAAGCTAAAGCGGTCTGCGCCCAGCGCAAATCAAAGTGGAGCTTTTGCAAGCCATAATCTAATGTAAGCAGCCAGTAGGGCAGGTCGGATACCGCATTGTAGGTTTCCGCATACAGCGCGGCGCTGGTGGGAATCGTCTGCTCAAAATGCGCAAGCTGCTGCTGGAGATCAGCAATGCGTTGTTCGAGGACCTGTTTGAGTTGTCCTTTGCTCAATTCGATACCAAAGAAGACCTGACCCAGCCACGCCTCATGCGATGATGCAAGCCCGTGAGGCGTGGCTAACCAGTCCCGTAGCACCTCAAGCCCCTTCTCCGTAATATGGTACATCTTCTTGTCGGGCCGCTTTTCCTGAGCGACCCGTTCGATTTCTACCCACCCCGCCTCGTGCAGTTTGGCGAGTGAGCGATAAATCTGGCTTTGCTCGGTATTCCAGAAATGCTCTACCGATGCCTGGAATGCCTTGTTGAGGTCGTAACCAGACTGAGGGCCATATTTGAGTATGCCCAGAATCAGATGGGGTAATGACATAATCTATCCGTACTCGCACATATATGTATTTGCATATAATATAACCAAGGCGCAGCCCTTTTGTCAAGGAACTGCAGGATTCGCCACATTTGACCTACCCACGCTTAAAGCATTGCATAAACCCATGCGATAGAGTATGCTAAAGGCTCCCAGAGCAGTCACTTAACATCCAATAAATTCGATAACACCTCGTACGCATCAATGAGGAGGCAAGGATGCAAGCACAGGTCGGATATTCTCAAGCGCGCAAGCTTCTCGTGTGGGGTCTAATTGCTCTATCTATCGCTCTCATCAGTGCGATTGCAGAAATACCGCTTTCAATTCAGGCTAACCAACTAACACATGTATCTAGTGCAGGCCTGGTCGATCCCCAGCCAGATGCGCCTGTCACCTGTAATGACAAGCCCATGCAAACTGACGAGATATGTCAACTTAGAATAACCTACAACGGCACGACCTCAAAAATAGACAAAACATATGACATGCAGAAGAAGATACAAAGTGATGGTCGCATAAATGCTATTGTAGAGCAGAAAAATAAGGCGATTGATCAGCAAGAGGGAATCCTGAATGCAATAGGTGTGCCCCTGAGCCTCATCCTGCTAGTTAGCTTTATTACTGCTATCATCCTGCTCGTAAAATACTTCAACACCCGTCGCAGAGTCAGAGTATCGACGAGCACAAACCTTTAGTAGTAACAAGACGTGATGCTCAATGCCTTATTTCTGATCCTTTCCAGAGAGTTTTCAGCGCTCCAGTCAGAACCCACGGAAAGCGGGCATAAACTGCCCGCTTTCCGTGGTAATCTAAGAGAAAAGAAGCAAAAAGGAGCCCATTCTATGGCTGAAGACAACTTTACGCTCACGACGTACTACACTATCTGGAAAGAGTATCAGGAGCACATCAAAGGGGCGATTGCTCCGCTCACCGCTGAACAGCTTGCGCTGCGTGCCACGCCTCACCTGCGCTCCGTTGGCGAGAACGCCATGCACATCATCGGTGCCCGTATCGGCTGGTTCATCATAACCCTGGGAGAAGAGTTTGGTGAGGAGATGAGTGCGTACCTGAAGCGAAACGAGGTTGCGTTGCGACAGGGGACACCCATCCCAACCGCAGCCGAACTGGCTCAGGGTCTCGACCTCACCTGGCAACTCATGGCGGATTGCCTGGCTCGCTGGAGTCCCGCCGACATGCAACAAACCTTCCCCGATGAGATGGACGGCAAACAGGTCTACCTGTCGCGCGCCTGGGTCGTCGGGCATGTGATGGAGCATGATATGCATCACGGCGGCGAACTCTCGCTCACCCTCGGCATGCACGGGGTTCCAGCTGATTTCCCTGGCTAGAGCCTGTGAAAGACTCAACGAAGAAAGCAATGCTCAAATGCTTTGCTGGGTCAAAGGGTATGGTGGAGCTGGTGCGTCCGCACCAGCTCCACCGGTGCGGTCATTAGTATTCGTGCCTCTCGAGAGTGCTCTATAGAGCTTATCCTGCGAAGTAGCAGGAACTTACAAGCTGGCAGGATATTTCTGCTGAACACACTGCATAATCTTCTCTCGCGTTTCCGAGGCATGCAAGCCAGTATTATCAATAACCACATCCCAACGCCGCGTAAAATCCTCCTGCTCGGTCTCACCATAAAAATCTTTGATGAAAGCATCCAGTTCAAGGCGTGTCTCTGGATCCTTGTGCAGCTTCTTGGACACAGTTCCAAGACAAAAGTAGCAAATGGCTAAAAGCAGGCTTCGAGCCGGTTCGCAGGAGAAAGCATCTCGTTGCGCATCCCGTGGAACTCTATCATGGCGGTCAATGTGCTTTCGCGTTACAGGACAATCGCATCCTATTGATGGGTTTATTTAGATGTGTCGCCCTGTGCTTTTTAAGTATTTATTTGACCTATCTTGATGAATGATGATAGAATGGCTCCTGTACCGCCACGAATAGCACATAGTAGGTTCTAGCCCGCAGAAAGCTGCGAGTCGCTAATGTATATTCGTGCATTTGTATGTTGGAGAGCGTAATGAATAGGAAGGTCTACTATCTTGACCTGCAAACTTTGCTTGACTATCTCTCTGTGCATGGAGAGTCTTGCCTTTTGAGCAAGACCCTCAAGGAGAGGGGACAGACTGGTTACGTTGAGGTGCGCGCTGGATCTATGATTTCCTGCTATATTCAAGAGGGGGAAAGAGTTGTCCTGCAAGGAAAGCAGGCTTTTAAGGTGTTAGCGCGCTTCTCAGAATGGCAGGTACAGCTTCAGAATGAGCAGACCCCGTTACAATCTTTGATGTCCCCACCAGATCTTCCATCATCTACCAATAGCCCATCTTTGCCCATAATACGGCCAAATGCACAATTGCCCACGACGAAACCAGGCATTTCGAGCGGACAATGGCCCGCGACGAGGCCGACCACGACAAGTGGACAATGGCCTGTGCTCGGACCTGGCTTCGCGCGTGGATGGCACCCAAGAATGAGACGTAATATGATGGAAGAAGAGTTTACGGCTCTTCCTATGCGTCAACGCGTCGTACTACGCCTGGTATTGACGAAGGTGAATGGAGTGCGAAGCGTAGAAGAGATCAAGGCACAGTTACAACTCTCTCCAGAAACTGTCGAAAGCGCGCTGGCATATCTGCGTGCGCGTGGCATTATTGAATAAGTTAGGAGGTACGGCGACATGAAGCGATTTATGACCTGGTGGTATGCGTTCTCGATGCCAAAGCGCGGACCAGACACAACCCCAGGTGAGCGTGAGCGTTCTCGCTATGCGCGTTTGACGAGTGGATTTCTATTCCTTATTTGCTTGCTCTTTGTCCCGATCTCGCCAATCATGATTTTCGATTCTCCGAATAGCCCTTCATCACCACCTATCGGCATTGGTACTCTTATACTACTTGCATGCGCGTTTGGCTTTGGAAAAGCAGGATGGAACTACATTAGCGCTGCCTTCATTGTCGCATACAACATATTATGTATTAGCGCTGTAATGGTGACGAATCCTCTGGATCCCTCGCTTTTGCCACTCTTTGGCATCTTTCCTATCTCAGTCATCATGGCTGGAGCTCTACTGCCTCCTATCGCATCTCTGGTCGTAGGAGTGTTATGTTGCCTGGACATCGCTCTTATTAGTCAGCTCGTTCCTCATACGCCTGCATATCAGCAAATGCTCGATAAAGGTCTTTTCACCGTTACCCTGATTGTGCCAGTCAGCATACAGCTCATGATTAGCGTTATGACCTATGTCATTATGCGTAACCTGATCAATACTATTCGTCGCGCTGACCGCGCTGAAGAGATTGTCTCGTTGCAGCAGGAGCTCGCGCTACATGTACGGACACAGGTGCAGCAGAAGCAGCAACTTGAAGAAGGCTTCCAGAAGATCGCGGAGACGCATGCACGTATCAGCAATGGTGATCTGAGTGTGCGTGTGAATCTGAGTGAGGGGCATATGCTCTGGAATGTTGCTGGTTCACTCAATAACCTTCTGAATCGCATGCAACGCATGAAGAGCGACGCGGACATGCTTATCGCGACGCGCCAGGCCGCCTATCAGGTCTCGAATGTGCTCCACCAGGCTGTCACGATGGGCACGATTAATAATGTTCATCTACCCACCACTGGTACTCCGCTTGATCCGGTTATCATCGAACTCAATAACGTAGCTCGTAGTGCTACGTCCCATTCTCAGTCTCGCTATGGGAACACGTTAGGACAGCATTAGCGATACCGTATTTGTGAAAATAACAAGAGAAGGAAGCATTATATTTATGCGTATTCTGGTTACTGGCGCTTTTGGTAACGTTGGCTTTAGCACTGTGCAGGCGCTTATCGAGCAGGGGCAAACGGTTCGCTGCTTTGATCTGAAGTCGAAGGGGGCGGAGAAGAAGGCCCACCTTGTCGAGGGCAAAGCCGAGATTATCTGGGGCGATATCCGCGATGCCCAGGCCGTAGCTGAGGCTGTGAAGGGGCAGGAGGCTGTTATTCACCTGGCTTATATCATTCCACCTGCCGTGGATGAGAACCCTCAACTGGCCCAGGAGGTGAATGTTGGGGGAACACGCAATGTCATCGAGGCGGCCAAAGCACAGAGCCAGCCACCGAAGGTCCTCTTTAGCTCTAGCCTGGATGTCTTTGGGCCTACACAGGATCAGGAGCCGCCGCGCCGCCTGACCGATCCCGTTATGGCGACCGACGAGTATACCAGGCATAAGCTAGAGGGCGAAGAGATGTTGCGAACCTCTAACCTGGAATGGGCAATTTACCGCTTTGGCGATGTGCCTCCGTTAGAGACACGTCAGATGCATCCTATCATGTATACCATTCCCTTGAACACACGCCTGGAGGTGGTTCACACCCATGATGTGGGCCTGGCAATTGCCAATGGTATGCATAGTCCCATCTGGGGCAAGGTCTGGTTGATTGGTGGCGGTCCTAAGTGCCAGATTCGCTATCGTGACTACCTCTATCGCACACTTGGCGAAATTGGTATTCAGCCTCCACCCGACGAAGCCTTCGCGCCCGATAGCAAGCCCTATTGCACCGACTGGCTCGATACTGAAGAGAGCCAGGCGCTCTTACAATACCAACGCCATACCTTTGACGAGATCATGCGCGACGTGGCGGAGGCGACCCGCCCCAAAGGAGCCGTGGCCCTTATCCTGCCGCTCCTGCGTCCGCTGGTCCGCAGGCAGATGTTGAAGATGTCACCCCACCTTCAGCAGAAGTAGACTGAGGGACTGGTGAATCTAATGAAGAGAGCATGCTATCGCGCATGCTCTCTTCGTTATCAAACAACCTTAAAACAACTCTATTAGGAATGATAACAGTCGCATAGCACTCCACTATTTGCTACCACTCTTTTATTTTCTCTTTCTCCATTTCTAGAAAAACTCTTCCTTTAATTGATACGTTGACAATGCCACTTTCTGTTACCTTTTCTCCTACTTCTACGTAGAAAAAGTAGGAGTTATATTTGACCCCTAAAAGCAGGAGGCGTTGCGATGAACCAGACGATGCGCGCTCCCCGAGGAGCGGCGATCCCGTCCCCTGATGGCTATGATATTCTGCGTCAGAATGGGCGATATTTTCCTGTTCGTGTCCATCTGCATGATCCTGTGCATCCTGGAACGACGGCCTTCAAGCGTCCAGATGGAACGGTGGTTTCCTTTGCTAAACGCCTCTCTGCTCTGGTCTTCCTGTATCAACAACAGGAGCATCAAGCTGAGGATCAGGAGCAAACCACCTCTCACGCCTCGTCTTTGTGAACATATTATCCGCCTCTGTGCTCTTTCCGCACCCACTCAGAGGCTCAGACGAGAAGACCCTCTGAGTAGGTGCAGGAAGAGAGTAATATGAATGGATGACTTACAAGATCAAATGAGTACGCCCCAGCAAGACAACGGCGCGGAGTCACGCCTCATGCATGAACAGGACTGGGGGCTCACTCCTCTGAATATCCCATCAACAGGACAGAATACTCTCTCTGAGCACACATTCGCAGGCCATACGCATGTTGTTTGCTTTAGTGAGCACGATGCCTCACTCATCACCATGCTCAGCGCATTTCTCGGTGATGGTTTACGGGCAGGGGATAACTGCATTGTCGTCGCAACACCCTCTCACCACGAACACCTGGAGCAGCACTTGCAAGCTACTGGCTTCGATCTGGCTCAGGCCGTGGCCACGGGGACCTATATCCCTTTAGATGCCGCTACAACTATGGCGCGCTTCCTCGTCGATGGGCAGCCAGATTCGACCCGCTTCATAGAGGTGATAGGACCGCTCATCGAACAAGCAACGCAGGGAGACCGCCGCGTGCGTATCTTTGGGGAAATGGTCGCGCTCTTGTGGGCACAGGGGAAGCAGGCGGCAGCCATTCGCCTGGAAGAACTCTGGAACGCGTTAGGCCAGAAGTATACCTTTTCCCTTTTCTGCGCGTACCCACTCCAGGACTTTGATGGAAGGAAGCACGAGGCAGCATTCACCCACATTTGCCAGTTGCACTCCCAACTCATTCCCCCTACGAGCTATACCCAGCTCACTGAACAGGAACGGTTACAGACCTTTACACTGCTGCAACAGAAGGCTAACACCTTACAGGTCAAGATCACGGAAAGCCAAGCCGCGCAGGAGCGGCTCCGGGCTCTAGCAGCCATTGTGGAGTCGTCTGATGATGCCATCCTCAGCAAAACTCTCTCAGGCATTATCACCAGTTGGAATAGCGCGGCCCAACGCATCTATGGCTATACGGCCCAGGAAATGATTGGAGCGCATGTGACCCGGCTTTTCCCGCCGGATCAATACGAGGAATTTGAGCAGATCATGGCGAAGATTCGCCTTGGTGAACCGGTAGATCACTTTGAAACCCGGCGTATACGCAAAGACGGCCAGGAACTCCTGGTTTCCGTTACGATCTCCCCCATCAAGGATGAAAATGGCGTGATTCATGGTGCCTCGACCATTGCCCGTGATATCACGGAGCAGCGGCGCTTAGAAGCAAAGTCGCAGCGACTCTTTGCTTCTAATTTGATCGGGATTTTTGTTGCGGATGAGACGGGAAGACTTCTAGAAACCAATCAAGCCTTCCTGGATCTGGTGGGCTATACCCAAGATGAGTGGCAGGCAGAAGCGCCCCTCGCCATGACGTCTCCCGCTTTTCTGGCCTCGTTCCTTTGCCCACTCATTCAGTCTGCACGCGCTGGAAATGGCTCCTCTGACCCGCAGGAAACCATCTTGTTGCATAAAAGTGGGAAGGCTCTCCCGATACTTATGGCCCTGACCTGCATCGAGCACACTCAGACCTGTATCGGCTTCGTGCTCGATATCAGTGAACGCAAAGTCTTGGAGCAGCGCAAGGACATCTTTATCGGCATGGCTTCCCATGAACTCAAAACCCCGGTGACCAGTCTGAAGGGCTTTCTGGGCCTGGTACAACGACTCCTTTCACAAAAGGAATTTTCGCAACAGAGCAATGAAAAAATCCTGCAATATCTTGCCCGCATGGATGCACAAATCGAGAAATTAACCAAACTCATCAATGATCTGCTGGATGTTTCCATGATGCAGACAGGGCAACTGACCTACCGAGAAGAGCAGGTAGAGGTGGATACCCTGGTACGAGAGATTGTGGAGAACGTGCAGGAGACGACGCAGACGCATCGCTTGCTTCTGCAAGGAGAGACGCGAGCTGCTGTGTTTGGAGACCCGGATCGCCTGGGGCAAGTGCTGATAAATCTTCTCCAGAATGCTATTAAATATTCGCCCAATGCCAACACCGTTCTTATCCATTTGGGCGTAACTGAGGAGCAGGTGCAGATCCGCGTTCAGGATTTTGGCCTGGGCATTAGCAAAGAACATCACCAGAAAATTTTTGAGCGTTTCTATCGGGTCACTGATCAAGAGGAGAAAACCTATCCAGGTATGGGGATTGGCCTGACCATCTCACAAGAAATTATCAAGCGACATGGAGGACACTTCTGGGTCGAGAGTGAGCGCAACAAAGGAGCCATCTTTTCTCTAAGCTTGCCCCTTATGCAGCGAGAAAGCCAGGTACTCTCTCAGGAGGAAGAGCGTGAAAGGATGAAGCAGCCAAATGCAGAGTAGACAAAGTCAACAGAAAACGCTCCTGGTGGTTGATGACGATCTCGACATTCTCGACTTTTTGCACGACCTGCTTTCCATGGAGGGCTACCGAGTGCTCGTCACAACGAAGACAGAGGCACTGGATCAATTGCAGCAAAATGCTTTGCCTGACCTCATCCTGCTGGATGTGTTTCTATCGGGTCGAGATGGACGAGAGGTCACCAGACACCTGAAAAGCCAGGAGGAGACAAGGGCGATCCCTATCATCATGTTTTCGGCTTATCCTAATGTGAAAGCGACCGTGCAGGCAGCAGGTGCCGATGCTTTTATCGAAAAACCCTTTGATATGGATATCTTAGTCACAAAAATCGCGCACTTCCTCTGCTAGTGACCAGTTGCGTTGATCCTGCGCTTTCACTGCCTTCTCTCTCATCGTATTTGTCCGCTTTTGCTGCTATACTAGCTCTAGAAGAAAGATGCTGTTTTCCCTTCTTGGATGGAGTATGCGTGTGGAGAAAAGACGCCAGGGGGCCGGGTCGGGCCTGGAAGAAAAGGCGACGTTCTGGCGCGACCCGGCATTTAATGATCTAGAGATGTTGCAGGCGACGTATGTGACGCATAGCTTTGCCCCGCATACGCATGAGGGCTATGCCATTGGCGTGATTGAGTCAGGTGCCGAGCGCTTTAAGTATCGCGGTAGCTCGCATATCGCTCCCCAGGGCTACGTGGTCGCGGTTAATCCGGGCGAGGTCCATACGGGCGCGGCGGCCATTGAGCGGGGGTGGAGCTATCGGATGTTCTATCCCGATGTCTCGCTGGTCCAGCGGGCCGCCTCGCCGGATGAGACACGCACGCTGGATGTCCCCTTCTTCCCCTCTCCTGTAATCCATGACCCTATGCTGGCTGGCATGCTCTCTCAGCTTCACCTGGCGCTGGCGACCTCGCCCTCCACCCTGGAAAGGGAGTCCAGGCTGACCTGGACCTTCGCGCACCTGGTGATGCGCCACGCGGATACACACCTCATCGAGCGTCCCACCAGGGGAGGTCGCTCGATTGTTCAGCATGTGCGAACCTACCTTGAGGAGCATGCCACAGAGAATGTCTCGCTGGACCAGCTGGCGAGCCTGGTGCAGCTTAGCCCCTTTCACCTGCTACGCGTCTTCCGCGAGACGATGGGTCTACCTCCCCATAGCTATCTCACTCAGCTACGTGTGACGCGTGCCAAGCGTCTTATCGCGTCCTCAATGCCCCTGGCGGAGGTGGCGGGTGCCGTTGGCTTTAGCGACCAGAGCCACCTGACGCGCCACTTTAAAGCCCTGGTCGGTGTGACGCCGGGGCAGTATGCGCGCGCCTGCCAGCGATAGCAAGAACGTTCAAGACGGTCTCCCAACATATGCCCTAAAATAGGGATATGCAAACATCACGTTCCGAATTTTTCGCAGGCATCAAAAACACGCTCCCCATCCTGATGGGGACGGTACCCTTTGGCCTGATCTATGGCGTCACCGCACGCAGCTTGGGCCTCTCGCTGGCCTTGACTCAGGCCATGTCATCTATAGTCTTCGCTGGCTCGGCTCAGTTTGTGACGGTTCAGCTCCTGGCGGCCGCCTTGCCAGCGGGTATTATTTTGCTGACGGCTGGCATCATCAATTTACGCCATGCTCTCTATAGCGCATCCATCGCGCCCTACCTGCGCCGCCTGAGCACAGGCTGGAAGCTGCTGCTGGCCTATCTCCTGGTCGACGAGGTCTACGCTATCGCGATTACGCGTTTTCAGCAGCAAGACGAAAGCCCGCATAAGCACTGGTATTTCCTGGGAGCCGGACTGGCGCTCTGGAGCACCTGGCAGACAGGTACAGCGGTAGGCATGCTCCTGGGGGCCAACATTCCGGCAAACTGGTCGCTGGACTTCACTTTGCCGCTGACCTTTATCGCCCTCGTGGTCCCGGCGCTCAAAGAGCGGGTGGAAGTCATTGTAGCGCTGGCTGCTGGGCTGGTCGCGGTGCTGGCGGCGCATCTGCCTCTCAACTCCGGCCTGCTGGTGGCGACCTTTACCAGCATCTTGCTTGGCCTCCTGCTTGAGTCAAAGATGAAAAAGAAACCTCCGCTTAAGGAGAGCGTGGAGCAGAGCGAGCATATCCCCTCGACCTCTCTGGAGGAGAGAGACGGCAAGGAGTTGAAATCATGATGACCTGGCTGCTGATTATTGGGATTGGCCTTCTGACCTACGGGTTACGCTTGAGTTTTATCCTGGGCCTGGGGCGGGTGGAGATGCCCGCGCTGGCGCTCAGGACCCTCCGCTTCGTGCCGATAGCGGTGCTCACGGCCATCATTGTACCCCAACTTCTGCTCCCAAGTGGGGCCGTAGATCTCTCTCTGCACAATCCGCGCTGGCTGGCGGGCCTCCTCGCCGCCCTTATCGCCTGGCGAACGCGCAACGTTTTTCTGACGATTGTGATAGGGATGCTCGCCCTGTGGGGCCTCCAGGCGCTTTTTAGTTAAATTAATGCTTGTATTGCAGCCCAGGAGTAGTGTATACTAAATTCCGTGGTTAAAATTTATCCCTTTTGCTGCCGCTGTAATTATTAAAAATAAGAAAGGAGGTGCCGTATATGAAGCGCATAAACCTCATTGATCCAGGGAGAAACGCTGGCATCTTCTTTCAGAGAGTACACCCTGTAAAGGGCTGACGTTGCTAAAGCACGCGTTGGTCGGTAATCCTCTTCCCCTCTTTTTGAATAGATGCATTGTTTCTCCTCACTACTCTGTTTTTGGCTTTGACATAATGTGATTAAGGAGAACAATTTGCATACCCTCACGCAAATCTCTGGCTGCGAATTGCATATGCATATTCTGGGTGCCTACTATGCTGAAGACGTTTTTCAACTTGGAAAAGATGTTTATCAGCAAGGTGCCTGGGATGAATACCACTACGAAGAGACCTATCAGGCCCTCTTTGATGTCAGACCTGATCCCAAAGCTATCTTTGAGGAAGCACTCGGCAAAGGAGACGCAGGCCTAGAGCTGATTAAGCGCTGGCATGTCTACACGGAAGAAGATGGGGGAGACTTTGCCCGCTGGGAGGCTAAGTCCAACTTCTTTATGGGTATCTGGACACGCTATCGCGACATTGGCGGTCAGGCTGATGTCACCTTGCTTCAGCACATGATAAACCGCTATTGGGAACAGGGATTGGATTATGTTGAGTATCGCTGTGGCACTGGCATAGCAATAGATAATTTTCTCTACTTTCATAGCCTTTGTGCTCGCCTACTTCAGGAAGCGTCTGATGAACGCCGGACCGCTCGCTATATTCTGAGCCTACAGCGCTGGGCACCTATGCAAGCGTATACCAACGTGCAAAGGCTCTTTGCTGAATACCCAGATCTGATTCCAACCATTGTGGGAATCGATTTTGCCAGCGTCGAGCAGGGGTTCCCACCCAAAAATATGCGTCCTCTCTTTAAGCAGATCGCCATGGATAACCGGCAGCATCCTGAACGTGCATTGGATATTGTCTACCACGTAGGAGAAGAGTTTTTCGATAAATCAGTTGAAAGTGCTATTCGTTGGTGTCATGAAACCGCTGAGATGGGAGTATTGCGTCTCGGGCATGCCATTGCTTTAGGACTGGATCCTGATGTTGCGACACAACGCAGGGCGCATGCTCACACGTGTGAAAGCGTTAGTGAGCGGCTTGATCAGATTGACTACGATCTTCGCCATCAAGGTGATTTGCAAGCTTACAATGTGGAGATTGATGAACAGGCACTGCTTGCAGAACGGGCAATATTGCAGCAGATGCAGCCAGAAGAACTGGTCGAGCACCGTTATGCAACCTCACGCCTGGCCGAGGTACGCAGACGGCAGCAATTTGTTCTGGATCGCCTGGTACAATGGGGAACTGTCATTGAGTGTTGCCCTACCTCTAATTTGCGAATTGGTGGAGTGCCAGATGCAAAGCACCATCCTGTGCATCGCTTCCTGGCCTCAAAGGTCAACCTCGTCATTTGCTCTGACGATCCTGGTAACTTCGACGTTACGCTCTCATCAGAGATCGACTGGGTCTTACGGCAGACAGGAATGAGCGCAGACGCCTTACTCCAGCGGCTGGGAGACCCTCGGCGCTTCCGTTTAGGACAGCGACGAGATAGAGGTAAATAGGGAGCGGAGGCCTGAATGCCTTGCATGGCCTTGCAAACGGAAGACACTCCTTCCGTTTGCAAGGCCACAAAAGCGTAGGCGCTGCCAGTAGCGCACTGACAACTCTTAACGCGTGACGGTAGTTGTGCCGCTGGCCTGGGTCAGGCCAGCGGCATAGGTGATCGTGACGGTGCCGGGGCGGCGGGCCTTGAGCTAGCCAGTGATGGCGTCAATCGTTGCGACACTCTTGTCTTAGCTGCTCCAGACGTACGAGGCTGGATTGGCGATGGGCAGTTGAACGGCTTTGAGATCGATGCCAGTCACGGTTGTGCCAGTGGCCTGGAGTTACAGGCTCTGATCCTTCTGGGCCGTGGTTGTGGGCGTGTTGATCTCGATTTTATGGCATCCGAACTTGCTCGCGCCCTCAATTTTAGACTTCTCCCCAGCCAGCAATCCAGACAGTATTGATGGATTGATCTGACAGGATAGGAATTTGTGTATTATGCTCTAGCCTGCCAATGGCGATGCTTGTCTGGTTCATCGTGTCTTTCCTCGTTACATACATGTTGGCGTCTGGCGAGAGCATTGCCCATTCTTCACTGGCGTATGTGCTCAGGAGGTTGAGCGTTGGTGGCAAGCGGGTCAGACCACTTCCATCGATGTTGAGCCGCCAGAGTCCCAGGGCATTTCTCTGACCGGTGATGAGCAGCAGGCTATGGTCTGTCAGCATACGTATATGGCGAATTTGCGGATCTGAACTTTTATAGATGGTGCTCAGAGAGCCATCTGTGTTGAGCTGGCTCACACTACAGGGAGGTATCGGCGCGCCTGCCTGGTCGATAGAGCACTGGTGAATAAAGAGGTGGCCTGGATTCGTCGCGTATGTATAGCTCCAGTTCCTATCATAGCTTCCATTATTGCTATCGAAGGCCAGGCGCATATCTGGCTGATGCCGCTTCTCCCCTTTGGCGATGTCGAGTGCATACAGACGATCAGGTGGAAGTTGAGGGCTTCCCGTCGTGTTGTGGAACGGGCTGCGTGCGGCCAGGGTAGAGGTTGGTGGGAAGAGGCTGCTATCATAATGGGTAAAGCATTTGGACGAGAAGCCAAGCACCGCGAGATGAGTATTATCGAGCCAGGCATCGGGCATGAAGGGTTGAATCTCGTTCATCTGCTGCAAATCGCCTGCTGGCACGAAAGGCAGGACCACTGTTGCCACCCCACTTTCCAGATTAAGCACATAGATGCCACCATTCTCGTCCTGGTTACCCACGAAGGCAATATGCTTCTGATCTGGTGACCAGTGCAGGAACATGATGCCACCATTGAGACAATAGAGGGTCTGCGCATACTTGCCATCGCTGCGTACCAGTTCTAGTTTTTTCTCGCTTGCCTCGCTGACAACGAAGAGTATCCAGTGTCCATCGGGAGAGAGTGCGGGTCGGACGCCCGTGCCCTGTCCACCAAGGAAGATTCCACGCGTCTGCTTTGTCACTGTGTCATAGCTACTGATGAGATACTGATACGATCCTGTCGCATATATTACTGCGGGATGCCTAGCTCCAACGAGAGGAAGCATGTGGGCGCCATGTGCTTGCACAGGGCAACTCCCAAGAGTCGATGGCGTAATCGTTGGCGTGGGTATCTGCGCATTCGATGAATCTTTGCTCAAAGTTATTTTTGTATAGTGGTTGTTCTGTGTTAGCCCTCCACAGGCTGTGATGCCTATTATGCATAAACACAAGTTGATGGCGAAAGCCATTCGGTAGATCGTGGACACAATTTTCATAAAATAAGTTTCCCTTACTGCATTGATAGACGAGCTTGTTTCGAAGTTTGAAATAGTTGTAGCTACTGTCGTAAAAAAGGCGCTTGAAAACCTGAGGATAGACTTACTTCTATCTTAAATGGCGTGGAGCGGCAAAAGATCGCATGTGTAGCTCATATTGCTTTTTAATATCTACTTTCGCGCCTGTATCGCGACTGAGACGGAAGAGAGGCGGTGTAGATGGTATAATCAGGGCAAAAAAGCGAGGTTATGCTTTTGAGTATCCAGCCGTGGCAAAAGCGTGCGGAGACCAAGATTTTTGCTGGTTTCCGCCATATTCTTCGTAGGACGTATCACCTTCCCAATGGGGCCGAGACCGATTTTGAGATTAAGCATGAGCCTTACGCGGCCTGTGTCCTGGCACTAACTCCACATAACACAGTGCTCCTGGTACAGCAGTTTCGTCCCGGCCCGGAAGAGATTTTGTTGGAACTGCCTGGTGGAGGGGTCGAGCCGGGTGAGGATCCCGCGCAGGCGGCCGCCCGCGAACTGCTGGAGGAAACAGGCTATCGTGGCGAACTTGAACTGGCGGGAACGTGCTGGCACTGCGCATACTCGACGATGCTCAAGCATAACTTTGTGGCGCGCAACTGCGTCAAGGTTCAGGAACCGGCGCTCGATGAGCACGAGTTCGTCAGGGTAGTCGAGATGCCTCTGGAGGATTTCAGGAGCCATGTGAGAAGTGGCAAGATGACGGATGTTGCGGGCGCCTACATGGGCCTGGAGAAGCTACAACTGCTCTGAACAAGCAAAATTTTCTTAATCCTAAAGAGAACATTTCTGGAATAAATTTAGGAACGATTCTAACCCTTATACACGCTAAAATGGGGATATTTGAGTGTTTGTGAATACTTTATCCAGGGAGGGAACATGCTTGACCAGAACGCCTATAACCATCAGCTTATTGAAGATTTTCGCGCTAGCCGAGGCAAGGAGAGTAAGCCGCTGAATGGCAGGCCTTTGCTCCTGCTCACGACTATTGGAGCGCGCAGTGATCAGTTGCGCACGACTCCGCTTATGTACATTCCCGATGGCGAGCATTTGCTTATAATCGCTTCCAACGCCGGTGCGCCTAAACATCCCGATTGGTACCATAACCTGGTGGCGCATCCTCGTGTCACTGTCGAGGTTGGTAACGAGACCTACGAGGCCACTGCACACGTTATAGAGGGACCTGAACGAGAATCGCTTTGGAAGAGGATCGTTGAGTTATACCCTTTCTTCATTGAGCACCAGGAGAAGATTACACGTCAAATTCCTATAGTCGCGCTAGAGCGGTAAGCAGTCGGACTTTTTTTATTTAGAGAGGATGGAAACCTGATATGGCTTTGCGTCTAATTCAAGTTGGTTTGGGAGGGATTGGTGGTCACTGGTTTCGCACGGTTTTGAACTCAAACACAGAGGTGGAGGTGGTAGCCTGGGTAGAGATTGTGGAGGAGGCATTGCAGCGTGCCATTGAGAAGTGGCCGCTACCGCAGGAGCGCTGTTTCTCCTCATTGGAGGCGGCTCTAGAAGCGTATGAAGCGGATGCTGTGCTCATCACCGCCAGCCTGACAGGACATGTGCCAAGCGCCCGGACGGCACTCCTGGCGGGAAAGCATGTCTTGATGGAGAAGCCCTTCGCGCCAACCATACAGGAGGCGCGCGAGCTTGTCACGTTGGCGCGGGAGCAGCAGCGCATCCTGATGATTAGTCAGAATTATCGCTTCTTCCCACGAGTGCAGGCGGCCAGGCAGTATGTGCAAGAAAAGATCCTCGGAGAACTGGGAACTATCACCGTCGACTTCCGCCATTATGCCAATAGAGCGCCTGTAGAAACCAATCGTCATTATCATATCTGGCAGCCCTTGCTGGCGGATATGTCGATTCACCACTTTGACTTGATGCGCTATGTCCTGAAGCAGGAGCCGGTTAGTATCTCCTGCACAAGCTGGAATCCAGCCTGGAGCCGCTTTGAGGAGCCGCCAGCCGCCGCGGCCACTATTCGTTTTGACGGTGGCGCGGTCGTCACTTATCGTGGAAGTTGGGTCAGCCCTGGTCAACCAACATCCTGGACTGGTGACTGGCACATGGAGTTTACCGATGGCGAGCTGATCTGGAATGATCGCAGCGAGATTGGTGGGGTGACGAACAATATTTTTGTGCGTCGCCTCGGCGAAGAGACGGCCCCAGTCGAGCCACCAGCCATGGCGCCTACCGACTTCGCGGGCAGCCTTACTGCCTTTGTCCAGGCGATACAGACAGGAAGCGAGCCAGGCTCCTCGGGAAGAGATAACCTGAAGACCCTGGCCCTCATGTTCGCGGCCATCGCATCTGCCGAGCAACAGGGGCTTCCCATTGAGATTGCCAGCCTGCTTTAAGTAAAGAGGAGTGTTCCTAGATGGGAACACTCCTCTTCTTTGCTAAACTTTATTCCAGCGTAGCCACTTCTCCTCGATCTCGTGCTCCAGGTCTATGCCGTAGTGCTTGGCGAGCAGAAGCGTCTGGCAGAGGACGTCGGCGATCTCTTTGCGGAAGTCGGCCTGGATTTCCTCGGGCGACTTGCCTTTGGTGCGAGCCTGGCCCGAGAGCATGAGATAGGCCTGCGTGAGCTCGCCAACCTCTTCCTGTAGCTTCAGGACAAACCATGTCGCGTCACGCTCGATATTAAAGCGCTCGGCATAGGTCTGCGATACACCCTCTACCGCTGAGGAGAGCTGTTCTAAGTCCATATCGTGCTCCTGTCCGACGCTGCTAAAGCACGCGTCGAGACTCTAAACGCTTTTAGCGCAGCTTTATCTTACCACAATGCCCCTTATTTGTCAGAGTAGAGCCGCATCTTTTCGGTAAAATCAGCGAAGTCAGAGTACACCTCGGCTTGCAAACCAACGCTGCGGGCTGTGGCTACGTTCGCTGGACTATCATCCCAGAAAAGAACCTCTTCAGCGTGCGCTACGTCTAGCTTCTTGAGAATGTGGGCATAGAACTCTGGCTGGGTCTTTTTATAGCCGATAAAAGCCGATGAGAATACGCCGTCAAATTGCTTCTCAAAGCCCATCTCTTGCAGGATATAGGCGGTGCGATACTGTTCCTGCATCGTTGCCACGTAACAGGCTGCACCCTGACCCCTGAGCGTCTGGATATAGGCCAGGAGTGGCTCATTGATGTTATGCTCTGCGCGAAACCAGTAAGCTATGAGATCATCAACTGTCCCTCTCCAGCCCCATTGTTGTATGTATGGCGTAAGCTCTTCTTTCAGATCAGCCTTGCCAATAATACATGCGCCAAATTTGTTGGTGAAGAACTCCTGTGTCATAGCTCTGGTGATGCCATAATCCCGCTCCAGATGCTTGCCCCAGTGATCACCAATGGCGAGTACGCCATCAACGTCGAAAAGTAGAATTTTTGGTTTGTTACGCATATATATTTTTCTCTACAAATAAAATTTGTGTATGCTATACGCTGATTTGTGTTTCCAGGCGAGCTTTGTAATGCGCAGCCAGTGGGAGTAAGGGAAAGCGTTGTTCTTTGAGCTGCGTCATGAGCTTTCTGGTCTCGTCCCAGGCCAGGTTATACTCGTCAGGTGAGATGATGCCTTGCGCATAGGCCTCATTCAATTCATCCTCATCGAGCAGTTCAACTTCTCCACCAGGGAGAAAGACCAGGTCAAGGTACAGGTCGTCATAGCACAACATGCCCTGTTCGTCTATGTATGTATGTTTGCTTATATCGATATACCAATGATGAATCCTGTCTTGCGCATCGAATGTAATCGTGGCGACATGGTTTGATCCCTGGGGAAAGAGTTGTAGCCATGAGTAGCCGTTATTGACCACGCAAACTCGCTCTCCAGCTATCGGCATCCATAATGGAGCATCGACCTCATCAAAGTAGAATAGGCTTGCATAGCCTTGAAAGGCAGCATCGTTAATCTCCTGTAACAAAAACCTGCTCTTGATGACGTGGTGCCAATCGCTCATATCCGCGCGCTTCTGCTTCATCGAGTCCTCATGCCTCTATCTTTTTAAACACAGCATATCATATCGTTTGACTCCAGCGATAGAGAGTAGCCGCGTACGCCAGTAGCGGGCCTTCCCTGAGAGAGCATATAATACAAGCAGAGATTAAGCTCTTCAGAATGTAGAAGGATCGGTAATGCAGCTGGTAACGAAGTTTCAAGAGCGTTTGCGGATGAGCGCGGACGAGTTTCTCTGGGCTGTGAGCCTGGTGCCGCATGAGCGGCTCTTTCTGGCTCCGCGTGAGGATAAGTGGCCGGTGGCGCGTTTACTTTTCCACCTGACTTTGTATGAAAAGACGATAGCTCTCCCGACAATGTGCCAGTGGTCTGGCGGGGCAAAATCAATTGTAGGCACGCAGGAGGAGGGCGAGGCGCGAGAGAATCAGGCCTGGAACGAGGGTCAGGATCACGAGATCGCCGCCTTGAGCGAGGAGTTTAAAGCAGGGCGCGCCGAACAGATCGCCCTACTGGCTGAGTTGACGGATGAACGTTTGCAGGAGCGCTTGCCGGTGTTGTGGGGGGAGCGCTCCCTGCAATGGGTATTGACTAAGACCTATCAGCATACGCTTGAGCATACCGACGAGGTGCTGCGTGCCTACCTCTGGTGGAAATAGGGTCTGGAGAGAAGTGAGTATGCATAACGTACGAGAGAAGCGGCCGTCAGAGCAAATGGCCCTGACAGGGGATTGCTGGACGCGGCTGGCGCAGATTGTCTCCTCTGTGACAAATCCGCTGTATATCGCCTTACCAACCTTTCTGCTGGTGGCGTTGGCGACCGCTCCCAGCGTAGAGCGCGCCTTGCTCTGGTGGCTTGTAACCTCGCTGGGGATTACGCTGGCGCCACTGCTGTTTATCTGGCGTGGCGTGCGACTGGGACACTACAGCGATCACCATGTGAGCGTGCGTGAGCAGCGCTTTGTGCCTCTCCTGTTTGGCGTTCTCTGTATGGGAACTGTCTTTGTGTTGCTCCTTGTGCTTGGGGCCTCGCGTGCGCTGTTGGCGACTGTGACAGGGGGGCTCGTTGCCGGAGCTATAGCGACCATCATCACGCGCCGCTGGAAGATCAGTTTGCACCTGGTGGGGATGGCGGGCGCCGTGACGACCTTTGGCCTGGTGCTGGGAGCACTCTATTTCTGCCTGGCTCCGCTGGTCGTACTTGTCGCCTGGGCGCGCTGGAAGGTCTACGCTCACACTATCGCTCAGGCCTGCGCCGGAACTGTCCTGGCCGTGGTGGTGGCCCTTATTATCTTCTGGCTCTTTGGAGTGTATAAATAAAAACACAGGTACCGGGCAGCGTGCGCTGCCCGGTACCTGTGTTTTTATTTGAGGGAGAAAAGCGGGGACACCCCACACCCCGGCAGGGGCAAAGGCTCCCTGCACTCCCATTAGAAAATTGATTGGATGGCGCTGGTGAGCAGGTAGAGGTTGAGGGCGATGATCAGTCCAGCGACTGTGCAGGCGATGGCGGTCGTAATGCGATGGTTAACCAGGTTTTTCATGAGCTTGCGCTGGCTGGTGAAGATGACCAGGGGCACCAGGGCGAAGGGGATACCGAAGCTCAGGACTACCTGGCTGATGACCAGCGTGCGCGTCGGATCGAGGCCGATGGCGATCACAATGAGTGCGGGCAACATCGTAACCAGGCGGCGAATCCAGATGTGAATGCTGCGTTTTAAGAAGCCTTGCATGACGACCTGTCCCGCCATGGTCCCCACCACCGAAGAGGAGAGGCCCGAGGCCAGTAGCGAGATGCCAAAGATCTTGCTGGAGGCGTTCCCCAGCAGCGGTCTGAGTGTGCGGTAAGCCTCCTCGATAGAGGCGACATTGGTCAGGCCATTGGTGTGAAAGGTCGAGGCCGCCATGATTAGCATCGCCATATTAACCAGGCCAGCGATACCCATGGCGATGATGACGTCGATGATCTCGAAGCGGTAGATGCGCTTCTGGTGCGCGGGATCGTCGACTATAATGCGTTTCTGCGTCAGAGATGAGTGCAGGAAAATGACATGTGGCATCACGGTCGCGCCTAGAATGCCGACTGCGAGCAGCAGGCTCTCTGTGCCATCCAGGCGGGGAGTGACAACACTCAGGCCGATCTGGCCCCAATCGGGACGACTGATGATGCTTTCAAGCAGATAGCAAAGGGCGATAATAGTGATGAGAACAGTAATCACGGCCTCTAATGGGCGGAAGCCTCGCCTCTGCAAGCCGAGCAGCAGAATGGTACAGACTGCGGTAAGCAGGCCTGAGATGAGCAAGGGAATATGAAAGAGCAGCGTGAAGCCCAGGGCCGCGCCAAGAAACTCCGCCATATCTGTGGCAATGGCGACAACTTCGCTCACAACCCACATGCCCCATACCACGGGGCGAGGAAATTGTTCGCGGCACATCTCGGCCAGGTTATGCCCGGTCGCGATCCCCAATTTTGCCGAGAGCGCTTGAATGAGCATCGCCATAAGGTTGCTGGCTATGATGACCCACACGAGCAAATAGCCAAATTCCGCTCCACCTTGAATATTCGTAGCGAAATTTCCAGGATCGACATAGGCAACGCTGGCGATAAAAGCGGGACCAAGAAAAGGGAGGAGATCACCTAATGCGGGCTTTCCTTTACCCTTGAGCACCTTCTGTGCGGCTAGTACAGTGGCATCATCTGAGGCCGTGGATGGTGGCGGGAGGCAGCGCGAGAAGAAGTTCCCCCCCAACTTATTCAGTGGCTTAGAAGACATCTACGAACTCCATTTCCCGATTTTAATAAGAGCAGAACGACGCAGTTTTTAATAGGGTAAAAAAAATTTTTAATGCTCTAAAAAATAGAATACCTGGAGATAAAAGTTTTGTCAAGGGATGCTTGATTATAGAACGTCGAAAAACGGGGAAATGTAGGGCGGAAGCAATTTAAAGCCGAAGAAACAGGCAGTAGCGGGTCCGGGTAGCCCGACGCTGCTAAAGCACGCGTCGGACGGCTTTTGGTTATGCGGTGGTGCATTGCTGATTATTGAGCCTGAAGGATGCCGGGTTGGTGTTGGCGCTATAACGTAAAAAGCCATGGTGTCTTCCCGCTATGAGAAGGCACCATGACTTTTGGGTAGGTGACGATGGAGCGAGGCTAGAACTTAATCGCGCCCGCAGAGATGTTGGCGATGAACTGGCGTGTTCCCAGGAAGAAGATGATAATGAGTGGGATAGTCGCCAGCAGGGTGCCAGTCATGACCATGCTGTAATCGGTGTTGTAGACGCCATTCAGATTGGCGACCGCGACCTGTAGGGTGAACATCTTGGGGTCATTGAGTACGATCAATGGCCACAGGTAGTCGTTCCAGGAGCCGATAAAGGTAAAGATGCCCAGGAAGCCCAGGGCTGGGCGCAGAGCGGGTAGCGCCACATTCCAGTAGACGCGGAAGTGTCCTGCCCCATCGATCTTCGCGGCATCAATCAATTCGTTTGGAATCGCGCCGAGAGAGTACTGGCGCAGCCAGAAGATACCGAAGGCCGTCACCATGGTTGGAACGATAAGTGGTAGGAAGGTTCCAATCCAGTGCAGGTTCGACATGATGACGAACGAGGCCACCAGAGAACCTGCGGAGGGCAGAATCATCGTACCGATCAGGACCACGAAGAGCGTATTTTTCCCTGGAAACTCAAACTTGGCGAAGGTGAAGCCCGCCAGGGAGCAGAAGAAGAGCACAAGCAGCGTGACGCTGCCCGCGACCAGGACGGTGTTAAGGAAGCTGCGATAGAAGTCAATGCTCTGCAAGACGTGAGCAATGTTTGTCAGCAGCTGACTACCAAAGATCAACTTGGGTGGGACGCGGTAGATATCGCTCGTCGTATTGGTCGCCATGACAATCATCCAATAGAAGGGGAAGATCGAAATAATCAGCCCCAGCAACAGAGCGATCTCGACAATAACGCGCAACCAGCGTGATTCATGTTGTATCATTGCTTTTTCTCCTTCTTGCCGTAGCCTTAGCGCTCTGTACCCTGTACAATTTTCCAGTTAACGAAGGTGAAGATGACCAGGATGAAGAACATGATCCAGCCGACCGCCGCGCCGAAGCCATAGTGGAAGGAGGCGAAGGCCTGCCAATACTGGTAGAGTGACATCGTTAAGCCGGAATTGCCGACGCCGCCATTATTGCCAAAGAGGATCTGAGGCTCGGTGAAGAGCGTCATACCACCAAGGGTAGAGGAAATGACAGTGAAGAGAATCACTGGCCTGAGCAGCGGAAGTGTGATGTGGTAGAACGTTCTCCAGGTATTGGCGCCATCGATACGTGCCGCCTCGTAGAAATCACTGGGAATGCTCTGTAAGCCAGCCATGTAGATCAGGGCGTTATAGCCAGTCCAGCGCCAGATGGTGATCAGAGCGACAGCCCAACGCATCGGCCAGGCATCGGTAAGCCAGCCAATGGTGTTCAGGTGCATCGTACCGAGCATCTGATTGATAAGCCCATATTGATCGCCAAAGAAAGAGCCAAAGATCAAGGCAATAGCCACCGTCGAGGTGATGTTTGGCAGGAGGTAGGCCACCTGGTAGGCGAACTTGGAGCGCTTGCGCATATTTAAGAGGAAGGCTAGTAGTAGCGCTAGCGCCAGCATGGGAATGGTGGAGATGATCCAGATTTCAAAGGTATTGAGAATAGCCTGGCCAAAGATAGGATCTGTCAAGGCGAACGCGAAGTTGTTCAAGCCAATGAAGTTCATCTGGCCGATGCCATCCCAGCGCTGAAAGGCCAGGTAGAGCGAGAAAATGACTGGGGCTATGCCGAAGCAGAGATAGATAATAAAGAAGGGCGCAATCGAGAGATACATGGGCAGGTACTTGCGCAGACTGCTCTTCCTCGCGACGGTTTGTTGCTTCTCAACCTTCTCGGCAATACTCACAGGTGTTGCACTCATCGAATATTTCCTCCTTGAAGTATCGAAACACTAGCGTAAGAGACCACGTTGTGTCGCCGCCTGTGCATCATTCCAGGCCTGGTCAGGGTTTTTTCCCTGGTACTCCACCAGGCTGAGCTGGTCGGTAATGGCGGTTCCGGCGATACCGTCGTATGGCCCCGAGTAGAATGAAGGAACATTTTTTACCGCGACGCCGAAGACGTCTTGCGTATCCTCACCGCCGTAGAAGTCCTCTTTCTGATGCAAAGCGGGATCATTGAGGGAATCTAACGCCGAGGGATAGAGCTGGAGATCTTTATACCCAGCAACCTGATTCGTGGGCGACTGGAGCCATTTGATGACCTCGAAAGCCTCTTTCGGATGCTGACAGTACTTGGTAATTGCCAGGAAGGAGCCGCCAGAGTTGCCATCGCCACCCGGAGCGCGAGCGATACGCCATTTCCCCTTGGTATCGGGAGCCGCGTCCTGCAAGACCTGTTTCATCCAGACCGCGCCTACAAATGATGCAATGTAGCCGTTGCTGACGCCCTGGTTCCATGAGGTCCCCCACATGGGAACTTTGCCATCCACACCCGCTTTGTAGGTCTTGATCGCCTCGTCCCACATGGCCTTGATGTGAGACTGGTCGCCCAGATAGGTGCCGCTCTTATCAAAATACTGTTTGGCGCTTTGTCCAAGCATCTGGCCATACACGGTGCCGATGTTGTCGAACATAAAGGATTTGTTGTTGGTTGCCTGCTTCAATTTGGCGCCAGCGTTGATGTAGTCGTCCCAGGTCTTGAGCTGGGCTGAGACTTGTTGGGGATCGGTTGGCAACCCGGCTTTCTCAAAGAGATCTGTGCGATAGAAGAGAGCGGTGGGACCGGTGTCCATGGGAAAGCCAATCATCTTGCCATCGGGGGCAATACCCAGGTTCCACTTCCAGGCTAGATACTGTGATTGCACATCGTTGGCGCCCAGGGAGTTCAGATCAAAAAACTGATCCTCGTCGGGAAAATAGGTAGAGATGTTCGAGTTGATACCCATGATGTCGGGCACACCACTATGGGCCGCCATCGAGGTACGCACCTTATTGTCATAATCCGTAATCTTCTGTGCATCCAGGACAATATTGGGGAATTGTTTATTCACCTGCGCGATCAGGTTATCGCTAATAGAGCGGTTCCAGTACCAGAGGGTCAGGTGAATCTTGCCGTCATCGCTGCCCGCGCAGGCGGCCAGGCCCATAGCGGTACTAAGGAGGGCAAGGAGACAAAAGAATGTGTTGAGCCATACTTTGCGCCGACGCAAAGCTGGACCAGAGGCATGGATCATAATGAACCCCACTTTCCTGAGAATGTCCCCAACGTCAGGGGATAGGCGACATTGCGATCTATTCACATCATGGTTTCGCGTAACAAAACCTATGAAGGGAATACCTAAGGAAGTAGTGCCACCGAATGGCGTATGATAAGTTCTGGTTTTAGGACGTGTGTTGAGACTATGGGTTGGTGCTCAATCGCGTGTTGTAAAGTGTGCAGGGCCTGGTGTATTAATTTATATTTATCGATTCTGACGGTGGTCAATGGAGGACTGGTATACCTGGCCAGGTTGATGTCATCGATGCCAACAATTGAGAGTTCTTCTGGAACACGTATGCCTAAATCCCAGGCAGCTGACAAGACCCCAATGGCCATGAGATCATTGGTTGTGAAAATAGCAGTAGGCCGTTCAGGGCGCTTAAGAAGTTCGTAGGCCGCTGCCTTTCCCAACTCCAGTTTAGATGCTCCCCCTGCTATGAACTCTGGATCAATAGAGATGCCATGCTCTATGAAAACACTTTTAAAGCCGTTTGTGCGTATGGCATGGTGGTCGCAATTATTATTGTCTAGATGTGTGACTATACCAACCTGCCTATGTCCGGACGTAAAGAGATGTTCCGCCGCGAGCCTGCCCCCTTCAAAGAAGTCAAACAGGACAGTCTCATAGTCGGAGATGTCTTCACCTTCCCAAAGGCAGTAAATTACTGGGAGGGTGGGTGGTATAAGTTCTCGCACAGTTTGTGGCGAGAGTGAGCAGGCGATGATAATGCCATCAACTTTCCGGGCGACCAGGTCTTTCAGCATAAGCTGTGTCATCTCGTCATTGTCGGTAAGAGTGGTGACAAAGATACGTAGACCAGCGGCATAGGCCAGCGTTTCCGCCGTGTACACAATTTCCGCGAAGAAAGGATTATCAACGGGATGGACAATCAGGCCAATAATGCTGGTACGTCCCTTGATCAGGCTGCGCGCGACCAGATTGGGACTATAGCCCAGTTCCTGAGCGTACTGAAGTACACGTGCGCGCGTCTTCTCGCTCACTGAGCCTTTGCCCGAGAAGACATTTGAAACCGTTGTCGCTGTGACACCTGCCGCCCTGGCGATATCATAAATAGTTGTCATGGCGCTCCTTCGTCTTTGGAGAAGCCTTGTAGTTAATCGATAAACTAGATAGTATTATAATTAATTAACATATATTGCTGCTAAAGTCAAGGAATCGCATGCTGATAATGAAATTAGACTGATCGAAGGGGGCTTGCAAAGAATGCATTTTTTTGTTTTTGACATCAATTTGAGTAACTTCTTCTTCGCCAGTGTTTGAAATGGGTCAAATGACTCATAGATTACGCTTATAAATTGGGTACACTACCTCTTGCTTAGGTAATACGAAAGCACACTCAGGAGTTCTTGTTATGGATGGTAAAACACCTGCCTCTCTGCACTCTCTACTATAAACTCATCCCTTTTTTCGCGTGACAAAACCAAGCTTTTTGCGATAATAATTATAGATGTACTTTCTCTTGCATTGATGCGTTTTGAGATACATTGACGTGCAGCTATGCTAATTGATGCATTCTAAAAACTAATTGAACCCAATCCCCTTTGTCTTGTCATGCAGACATGATAACGATATGTTTTGAATTTAGATAGCTAAAGTGAGATTACTGCTATACTCCTGTGACTGCGAACCTGGAATATAAAAAGGATAAGGTACTGAGATGCAGACATTATATACTAATAACGACAGTATTAAGATAAAAAAGAAGGCAACGTTTTATACCTGGTGGTTACTTGCCTCTCTTCTCGCCACGCTTTTTACGCTGCTGCCAGCCTATAGTAGTATTCCTCTAATTTATAAGTTACTTAGAGATTTGCCAGCAGGTGACGCAATTGCTAATCTGTCACATCATCCGGAGACTATTCCTGCTGCGCTGGGCTTTACCCTATACTGGCTGATCGCTTCATGCTCAACCTTCCTCATGCTCTGGATCTGGATGTGTATCGTTGAGCGGCGAGGCCCCTGGCCTTTTAGGTTGCCGAGACGCCAGGCCTTGCGTACTTACTTACAAGGTCTGCTCCTTGGTGTCGTATTGATGAGTGTGATTGTCTGCATCTTGCTCTCTTCCGGTACCGCGACACTACAACTGGCGGGTTCAGCAGAGGGAGGTGGCGTGGTCGCCCTTCTCTTTACCTTGTTTGGCTGGATGGTTCAAGGACCAAAAGAAGAGATCGTTTACCGAGGCTGGCTGCTCTCCAGACTGACCAGGCGTTATGGTCGCTGGTTCAGTATTATGATATCCTCCCTGGTATTTGCGCTTGCGCACATCCTTAATCCTCACGTTAATCTATTGGCCCTGTTTAATCTCACATTATTCGGTGTGCTTTGTGCTCTCTGTGTCCTTGCCGATGGCAATATCTGGCGCGTGGCTGGTCTACATACCGCGTGGAACTGGATGCAGGGTCATATCTTTGCCCTGCCCGTAAGCGGCGTGCAGTATCACGGTGGAAATCTGTTCCTCTTCCAGAACACTTACGCGACCCTGCTCAATGGCGGCGAGTTTGGACCTGAAGGCGGCTTAGTTGTCACGCTCGTCCTTGTACTGGGCATTTCCCTGATCTGCCTCAGGCAGCAAACGCTTGCCACCCCAGAATTTCTCGCCAGGCGTGCCACCCAACCTCTCTAAGCGAATTGACTCTACAGTAGCTGCGTACGCCAGTAGCGGTCTTGACGGCTGCTGGCCATTTGCTATACCATGCCTTACGCATATCCGGAGTTCTCGCTCCAGTTCTTGGAGCGAGGCAAGCGTCAGGCGGTTTTTATGGTTTCCCTCGATTCAGCATCAGACTTTGTGCATTTGTTACAGGCAGGCAGTGATGTAGTGCTGCTTGAGAATACTTTGGGAGGGCAGGGTGATGGGTGGGACTACCTCTTTGTCGACCCGGTGCATACGCTACAGATCCACCAGGTAAGCGACTTTCTGCCGTTGCTTGCGACGATGCAGAAATATGTCCAGGAGGGCTACTACCTCGCCGGTTACTTTGCCTATGAATGTGGCTACTTTCTGGAGAAACTGGGCAATCTCGCTTATAGGGATGAACACTCGCCCCTGGCCTGGTTTGGGGTCTACCGCCAGGCATATCGAGTCGATGCCGCTCTCAGGGAGGCTGCCTGGCAAGCCTATGCCTTAGATCACCAGGATGAGATGGACTGTGAAGTCCAGGACGTACTTTTTGATCTTGACGAGGAGACGTATCGCCAGAAGGTCGAGCGAGTACGGGAGCATATTCGCGCCGGAGATGTCTACCAGATTAACTTGACGGGACGCACACATTTTCGCTTTGCGGGTTCGCCCCTGGCCCTGTATGCGCGCCTCCGCCAGGTTCAGCGCACGCTCTATAGCGCCTATATGCGTATAGGTGAGCGAGCTGTATTGAGCTTCTCGCCGGAGTTGTTTTTCCAGATGGATGGACAGCGTATAACGACTCGCCCTATGAAGGGGACGGCCCCACGAGGCCGCACGCTGTTAGAGGATGAGCAGCAGGTCTCGTGGCTGCGCGGCGATGCCAAGAACCGGGCGGAGAATATCATGATTACGGACCTCTTACGCAATGACCTGGGGCGTGTGTGCGAGATCGGCTCGGTGACGGTTCCACGCCTGCTAGAGGTTGAGAGATATGAGACCGTGTTACAAATGACCTCGACCGTCACGGGCCAGATTCGACATGATGCCAGCTTTGAGCAGATCTTCTCCAGCCTTTTCCCCTGTGGCTCGGTGACGGGCGCACCCAAGCTCAAGGCCATGGAGATTATTGGCCAGTTGGAGCAGACGCCCAGGGGCGTCTACACCGGGTCTATTGGCTATATCGCGCCTCCATCGAGACAAGGTTCAGTCCAGGCCATGTTCAACGTGGCTATTCGCACCATTGAGTTTGAGCATGGACAGGGGATGATGGGCATTGGTAGTGGCATTGTCTATGACTCGTGTGCCGCTGAAGAGGCCGCCGAATGCGCGATCAAGGCTCGCTTCTTGACCACACAAGCGCAAGAGTTTGCTCTTCTGGAATCCATTCTCTGGGACGCTGGCTATCAACGCCTGGAGAAGCATCTCAAGCGGATGCAGGACTCAGCTCGCTATTTTGGTTATCCCTGGGATGAGGAACGTCTCCAGGCGCTTTTACGTCGGCAGGAGCATGAGATGCTGCCAGGGCGTACTTATAAAGTGCGTGTGCTGCTAGAGCGTAGCGGCGTCTTCACTTGCGAGAGCGTACTGGTTCAAAAGCCGCGAGAGGAGCTAGTGCGAGTGATCATCAGTCCCGAACGAACGAACTCGCAGGACCGCATGTATTTCCATAAAACCACGCAGCGCCCCCTCTATGAGCGGGCCTTTCAGTTAGCCCATCAGCATGGCTATGCCGATGTACTCTTCCTCAACGAGCGCGGTGAAGTGACCGAGGGTGCCATAAGCAATATCTTCATTGAGCGTGATGGCCGCTTGCTTACCCCGCCCATAACCTGTGGTTTGCTGCCAGGAATCGCGCGCCAGTGCATCCTGGAGGAGCACCCCAACGCTCAAGAGGCCATTCTCACCCTGGACGACCTCCTGACAGCGGAAAAAGTCTATATCTGTAACGCCATCCGTGGCCTGCGCCAGGTTGTAGTGGCACAACGCTGCTAAATGGTAGATTTACGTAATTTGTAGATGTAGGGTCCATGCTGGCATGGACTGCCGAGGCCCGCAGGCCGTTATCCCGCCGTTGCGGAGGTCGCTTCGCTCGCAGTCCATGCCAGCATGGACCCTACAGATTTTGTGAATTTACCATTTAGCAGCGTCGGTCGAGAGCGGGAATCTGTTGCTTGTTAGCTCGGCGTTTTTAGATAGGTTGCGAGATCTTGCAGAGCTTGAGTGCTCATAGAGGTTGCTAGATACTCGACCTCTGACATCTCGGCCCAGGTCTGGTGGTAGCCGCTGGGGATGAAGATGGGGTCCCAGCCAAAGCCGCCATGGCCACGAGGGGTGGGCGCGATGGTGCCTTCACAGGCGCTGGTGAAGATGCGCAGGGCATGACCATCATATAAGCCAATGTGTACTGAGGCCAGAGCCGACCTGTCCTGCGACTCGGCGAGTAGTTTGCATAGCCCTTCTGTGCCTAGCTCTGCGTAGAACCATTTGATGAATGGCCCTGGTAGTTTCCCCAGGGCCAGGAATTGCAGCGAGGTATCCTCCACCAGTACAGGCGCTTGAATATGTCTATATGCCTCCCTGGCTTTATGCTCGATGATTTCTGCTGACTCAAGTGATTGAATTTCAAGTAGATCCAGGTCCTTGTGCAATAGTGGATAGTCAATATAGTGGCTGAAGCGTTTCACCTTGCCAGGGTTGCCTGTGACGTATGTTAAGGTATCAAACATGGATGCTCCTCATTGTGCTGCTATTTGTTGGTCGCGAGGACATGATACAGGCACTTCCGACCTTTTTCAAGCTAACTTTTCGCGCCTGCGGCGTTCATATGAGGGATAGTAAGAAGATTTCTGGGCATTCGCCCAGAAATCTTCTTACTATCCCTCATATGATGATGTCGATTTGCTACTCACCAGTAGCCGCATATGCCAGTAGCGCTTTAACCCTGGATAAAAGCCAGCAGGTCGTTGTTGAGTTGATGCTTATGGGTGATGAAGAGGCCATGCCCCGCGTTCTGGTACTCTTTATAGATATTGCCTGGCACCAGTTTGGCGGAGCGCCGCCCGGTCACGTCGATAAGGGCGGAGGCGTCCGCCGTTCCATGGATGATCAGCGTTGGCAGCGTAATTTCTTGCATCTCAGCGCGAAAATCGGTGTAAAAGTTGGTGCGCCAGCATTGGAGCAGAGCCATGGGAGAGTTGTAGAGACATTGCTCGGTTGTCCACTGGACGAGCTCTGGCGAGACCTTATTGCCCAGGTGCGTGGCGAAGAAGGCCTGTGCTCTTTGGGTAAAATACTGCACTCTATCTTCGCGAAATTGTCCGGAGATGGACTTAAATACGGCCTCGGGCACGCCTTCTGGATTATCCTCTGTTTGGCATAGGAAGGGGAGAATTGCCGAGATAAGCGCGATTCTGGTAATGTGGTCGGAGCCGTGGCGAGCCAGGTAATGCACGACCTCGCCACCTCCCATCGAGTGTGCTATCAGCGTGACGTTGCTCAGGTCGAGGTGCGTGATCAACGCGGCCAGGTCATCGGCGAGGGTATCTATGTCGTAGCCATGCCCGGTTCGGTCGGAGCGTCCATGCCCACGGCGATCATAAACGATGCAGCGGAGTCCCTGCTCAACCAGGGCAGGGACCTGGTACTCCCACATATCGGCATTCAATGCCCAACTGGAGGCAAAGACCACGGGTGCTCCCTGGCCCCAATCCTCGTAGAAGAGACGTGTACCGTCGTTAGTTGTAAAGAATGACATAGCTATAACCTCCCCAAAAAATGTATCCCGGATGTATATTGGAGTTCTTTTTATGTGGTAAGAGAACCAGCCAGTTTGGCACTGGTTTATTGATGGCTGGCTGGTTCATGATGTCGTAAGTAGTTCAGGTTAGATAGGGTAACCTTTGGCTCCCTGGAGTCCTTTAAGGACCGAGATCTCACCTGTCATGTTGTCGATATGCCCCAGGACCATACGGTTCAGGATTGTGCCAACCGTCATGTGTCCGAGGCCGAAGGCTGTCAGGTCGAGGTCGCGGGCCAGGTCTTCATCCGTCAGGGTCGCGAGGTAGGCATCTGTGGCTGCGTGGACAGCCTGGGTGTAGATGCTCGTAGCGGGTAGATCGATGCGGACACGGCGTGCCCATTCTGCTGTGCTTAGAGGCTGCACCTCGCTAATGCCGGTCTTCTCCGCCCACTCGCTTGCATAGAGGGGCGCGCCGCCTTTGAGCACCATGTTGATGGCCAGGTCTTCGCTCGCAATGGCATGTACATAGGTGGCGGCGATGGGGTTGGCGGTTCCGGGAGGCGCCCAGTGAGCCTGCTCGGTCGTGATGCCCTCCAGGGTGGCATTCAGGAAGCCATGCGCCTGTTGAATCTGCTCGCGTAGAAGTGTCGTTGCGTTCATAATGTAGTTACCTTTCTTTTTCTCACCTGTTTGAGGTAGATGTATGTTCATCTCTTGATGTGCAAAGTATAGCTGGAAAGCATGGGGTGTGACTTCACCTGTCCTGGTGATTGGGCGGGTGATTAGTATCTAGCGTTGGGTGAGATGGGTAGTTGTGGGTTGGCACACAACGCTTCGATGAGAGGCTTTAAGTTAGAGGAGATGGAGACGCCTGGCGACAGCGATAGCCTCGGCGCGCCGACTGACATCCAGTTTGCGATAGATGCTGCTCACCTGAGTCTTGATAGTATTGGGGGAGACGATCAGCTTTTGCGCGATCTCGGCGTAGGTTTGCCCGGCGACCAGCAGGCTTAGGACGCGTTGCTCCTGAGGACTCAGGGGTTCATAGAGTCCTTCTGGAGCCTGTGTAGTGTGTCCTTCGCTTGGTAGTATGGCTGCTTGCTGTGTGCGTTTCTGTTCCTCCTGGACAAAAGCTGTCAACAGGGTGGAGATGTAGGAGACGCAGGCAGAGGATAACTCTTGCCCGGGTGGGTTTTTGAGCAGATTCTGGAGTAGCTGGCGCATAGGTTTGCCCGCGTCCAGGTACACACGCATATAGCCCTCAGGCTCCGTCAAGTTCAGGAGGCGTATGACAATCTGTTGGGCCTGTTCCATTTCTCTTAGTCCGTAGAGTGCGTTGGCTTGTAGTGCCAGCAGGTGAATGATATCCCAGGTGCGCTTACATTGCTCCATTCTGCTGAGCAGTGGAATCAGGATGTGCAATGCTTGTGCATATTCTTGTTGCGCGAGGTGAATATTGACCAGCGCTATATATTCCTCAATATAAAGGAAGCTCAGAGTTTGGGGATTGAAATCATAGCGAGCCGCCCAGTCCTCTGCCGCTGTGAAGTTGCCCTGTGCGAGCCAGAGTGCTACCTGGGCGGCTGAGACATCATGTGCATAGTTTGTAAAGCCAGTGCTTTGGATCAGGTTTTGGGCCTGTTCCAGCGCTTCTTCCGCGTCCGCAATCTTCCCGGATGCCAGGGCGATTTTTACATAAGTCGCATGGCCCCAGATGAGCAAGTTCATATCTTGCCAGCGCGCGGCATGTTGCAAGGCTACCTGTAAGCTGCCTTCTGCCTGCTCCAACTTATTCCTGGCATAGTAGAGGAAGGAGAGATCAAAAGCGGGATAGGCCGTGACCGAGACATTCTGTCCTAGCTGAGCGAGGAGATCCTGAGCCTGTAGGCATTCCTGGTGGAGTGAGTGAAGCTGGCCTGCATAGAGAAAGGCGGCCGCAAGCCAGCATGTGACAACAATCGCTATGGCGTGGTCCTGCTCCTGAAGAGCCTGCTGCTTCAAAGCGAGCAGTTCTGGCAGCAAGAGGACTGAGTCACCTACGACTTGAGAGCTGACAAAGAGTCCGTGGAGCGCGAGCCATTTCCAGGCAACGGATTCGCTTACAGTGAGAGGTTGTATGCGTTGGGCGATCAGGCGAAGCTGTTGCATATTGCCTTTGCGGAAAGCCTCGCTCATCAGGATAAACTCACGCAAGAGACAGATACGATTCTCAATTTTTTCCACATCTGTTGGAGCGAGGGAGGTGGTTCTTTCGCTGGACAATATCTGCTCGACACGCGCGATAATCTGTTCACTCTGGCTCAGAGCCTGCACACGCTGCTGCTCCGGCATATATTGCGTACTGGAAAGCAAGTTCAGGGCCGAGGTGAGGGCAAATCCCAGGTGTTCGAGCAGGATATTCTCAGGCAGTTGCAGTAGCCAGGTCGCGATCGTTCTGGCTTCGCCTTGCGTCCATAGCTGTCTTGCGCTTTGCTTCAACGTTGTGGCCGCGAATGGATAGTCTTGAGCAGCCAGTGCATGGGACATCGCCTCATGGATAGAACCCTGGGCCGCGTGCCAGCGGGCGGCGCGCTGGTGTAGCGTGTTTACCTGTTCTGGTTGGGTGGCTTGCAGACGTGCCAGGAGCACTTCGCGAAAGAGGGTATGTAAGCGATACCACTGCCGTTGCTCGTCCAGCGGAACGATAAAGAGATTATGGCGTTCTAGCATCTCCAATAGTTCCTGACTGGCAGGCTCTCCCGTCAGTTCCTGGCAGAGGGCGGCGTTCATGCGCGAGAGTACCGCGACCTGGAGCAGAAACTGCTGTACAGATGGCGCTTGATGTTGAAGAATCTCCTCCTGTACATAGTCGAAGATGAAGCGATATTCGCCCGTAAAGTGCTCGATAAAGGTAGAAGGCTTTTTGTGTGAGCGCAGTGAGAGTGCGGCCAGTTGTAGGCCCGCGATCCAGCCCTCTGTGCGCTTCTCCAACACTTGTACTTCTGTCTCAGAGAGCGAGAGCGTCATACCCTCATTGAGAAAGGCCTGGGCCTCTACTGGCGTAAAACGTACCTCTGGCTCGCGAATCTCGCTCATCTGGCCTCGCATGCGCCAGCGTGCCAGAGGGAGCGGCGGATCAACACGACTGGCGATAACCAGGTGCATATTCGCGGGGAGGTGATCGAGCAGGAAGAGCATGGCCTCATGAATGGCCTGGTCTTCAATTACATGGTAGTCATCCAGAATAAGGATAATCTCGTTGGAGGACCTGAGAATCTCATTGATAAAGGTGATGAGTATAGTTGAAAGCGGGGGTGGCTGTGGCGTGTAGAGCATGGCCAGGGCGATATCGCTAATCTCTGGCAGGCAGATGCGCAGGGTAGTAATGACCGAGGCCCAGAAGCGTGTTGGATCATTATCGGCCTCATCCAGCGAGAGCCATCCCACGATATGCGGCGAACGTGACGCCCACGTGCTCAGCAGCGTCGTTTTCCCGCTTCCAGCCGAGGAGGAGAGCAAGAGCAAGCGATGAGTAAGCACCTTATCCATCTCTTGCAGCAAGCGCTCGCGCCTCACTAGGATAGAGGGAAGTTGAGGATGAGTATGCTTGGTTGCGATGAGTGGTATGTGGCTCTGATGCGCAAGGTTTAGCGAGTCAGAACTCGCCTGTGTAATCTGTTGACCCGTTTGGGACACGGAGCGGTGCTCGTTCGCGAAGGCCTGCGCTACTTGCTCTAAACGTTCTAGCGTGGCGCCGCTTGTTTGTCCAAGATAGCGCTTGCGTGTCTGTCCTTGAAGTGTGCTATAGGCATACCAGTAGCCATTTCCCCGGGCTCGTGCCTCTTTCACCACGCTCATATGCCCAAGCCGTCCCTGAAAGGCAAAGGATGTTTGTTCAATCAGCCAGTCTTGCCATGGCTGGTTGTTTTCAGAACCAAAATATTGCTGTAGTTCGCCTTGCGTGCGAAGTTCATAGCGCTTTTGCTCTTCTGACCAGGTAATTGCATGGAGAGATGACTTCGGCATAAATCCCTAACTGCTTTAACTCCACGTGGAGCGCCTCGGAAGTGGATAACATCCATTACTAAGTCTCAATTACTCAATCTTGAAGAGTGTAACATAAGCCAGGATGAGTATGCAAACAGTAGCGTGACCGGAATGTCAATAAAAATAAGAATAGTATTTAGGAGCGTATCATTTTATAATTGAGGTAAAGGATGCCGTGGCGGGCAAAAGAAGAGGAGCGGGCAATGGCTGAACCAATTCCCTTATCAAAGGTTTCGAGGCATGCGCAGGCCTGGATGACGACTCATTTCCTGGCTCTTCTGGCCTGGATACCCACATTGGTACATGCCTGGAGTATGCCTCCAGGCCATCAATACGGCCCGATGGGTCTGACCTTTCTTGCCTTCTTGCTGTACTGGACAGTAATGATGATCGCGATGATGTTGCCCTCCTTCTCGCCTGCATTTTCCTGGTACCTTGAGTCGCTGCATATGGAGCGCGAGGTGACGTTTCGCCCAGTTATACGCGCCTCTAGTTTTCTGCTCGGGTACATATTTGCCTGGTTCCTCACCGGCATCCCCATCTACGGACTCTCGCTTGCCAGTGAATATCTTGCAACACATTCGCCATCACTAACCATCTTAGGCCCAATTTTGCTTATAGCCGTTGGAGCTTATCAGCAGACACCATTGGCGAGAAACTCCCTCAGTCACTGTAAGCCTGGTATGGCTACTGGTTGTGCCATACCTGTAACGTCAGTCGGACTGGCTGATGTCAGTTTAGGGCTTAGAAATGGTCTCTACTGTCTGGGGGCTTGTGGAGGGCTGATGCTAATCATGCTTGTCGTCGGCCTGATGAATATTCCCTGGATGCTAGGCTTGACTGCGTTGATATTCTGTCTGAAGACATGGGGGCAGAGTGGACGCTTCAGCGTCATGGTCGGAGTCTGCTTGATCCTCACGGGTATTCTGGCTTTCTTCTATCCTGTGCTGTGAGCCCGCTACTGGCGTACGCGGCTACTGTAGAGGAGCCAGCTACGTACGCAGTTGTGCTGTGGCTGGGATGGCTCTCCACTTCGGTAGAGACCAGCTTTAGCGCGTCCAAATGCCATTCATGGCAGTGCGGTGCAAGCCAATCCTTTGTCAGTGAACAGGCGACCCACAGCGCAACATGCCGCTATGGAATGTTTTTGGGCTACGCCTACAGGCGATCAATCGCCTTCGGACGCGCTAAAGCTGGTCCCTACCGAAAAGAAGCACTTAGCTTCTATTATAGATAATATTGCTTTTGCATTTATTGTTGATTTGATGGACTCAACGTGGATCCCGTTTACTTGTGCCTATGTGCTACACTGTGCAAAAATACGTGTTTAAGCTGAGCCTGTGAATGGCTTATGCTAGGGGAGAGCGCATGGGGACTGATATCTCAATGTATGTGGAGCAGCGCATCGACAATGAGTGGTATTTTGTTGGGCAGATGGTCGAGAATGAAATGCACCGGTACGATCCAGACGATGCGCTGGAGTATCGCCCTGAATCGATTTATGATAGGCGACACTACTACCTCTTTGCGGTTCTTGCCGGTGTGAGAAATGATCAGGAAGAGCCATTTGAGCCAATCGCGCCCCTTCGAGGCCTTCCAGACAATCTCTCGGCTGAGTTGCAGGTGTGGTATAACTATGTGCTCTTTGATGAAGAAACAGGCGAACCCAATACAGATTGGTTGCAGGCGAGCTGGTTGACACTGGAGGAGTTGGCGCGTTTTGACTGGCATGGTAAGCGAAACAAATTTTATGCCCGTGTAGATGAGCGTGTAAAGCACATTTTTCATCCAGATAGTTCTCCCGCCTGGAATGATTGGCCAGAAGATATTCCAATTAGTTACCACCATACAGGCAAAGATAGTCCGTATTGCAACGCAATCTGGACATCAACTTATGCAGAGGCTGTGGAACCTTTTCTGACAGAAATCCTCAATGGCCTCCTAGAGGCATATGGCCCTACGAGTGATGTCCGGCTGGTCTTTGATTTCGCGTCTTGAGCAAAATTTACATGTTTGCTCTCTGATATGCTTTATTTGTGTTCTGCTTTTTGTTAAAGGATGCCTCAAATATATGATAATTCTTATTAATGGGTCGTTCGCGGTGGGGAAGACGACGACTGCTGAGTTGCTGGTGCCGCGTCTCTATCATAGTATGCTCTATGACCCAGAGATTGTGGGGGCTGGCCTCGCGCATATCGCGAGGCCTATCGAAAAGTTTGAGGATTTTCAGGATTTGACGGCGTGGCGCCCCCTGGTGGTCGAGACGGCACGTGTGCTGAAGCAGGTCTATGGGCGCACGCTGGTCATGCCTATGACCATCTGGCACCGACCCTATTTTGAGGAGATTATCGCTGGCCTGCGCCAGGTTGATCCACAGCTCTATCACTTCTGCCTCACGGCTCGCGAGGAGACACTGTATGTTCGCTTAGAGCAGCGACAACATGAGCATACGGCGGAGTCTCTGGCCTGGATTCGTGAGCGTTTCCAGCGCTGTGTCACCGCCTTTGAGTCGCCCGCCTTCGCCACACATATCCCGACCGACGAGAAGAGTCCCGCTGAGATCGTTGAGGAAATCCTGGGCCAGATACACTAGCAGCCAAGATCTGTCGCAAGCAGGCAGAGAAGCTGCGCAACACTATTGGAAGGTAAATAACATGCAACTTGAGTGTGAGATTTCCCAGATAGATACATATCTTCGCGAAGACGAGATCATAAACTACTCCCATCCCCTGGTGCGCCAGGCAATTCAGCAGTTACAGCTAGCTTCCGAGTCGGAAGTAGAGCGCGTTCGGCGCACATTTGAGTTTGTGCGCGATACCATTCCTCACTCATGGGATGCACAAAATCCTCAGGTAACCTGTATCGCTTCCGAGGTTTTACAGCATCAGACAGGCATCTGTTATGCTAAATCCCATCTACTGGCTGCTCTCCTGCGGGGGCAGGGTATCCCCACAGGTTTTTGCTACCAGCGCTTGACGCTGGGAGACACGCCCGAGACGGGCTACGCGGTCCATGCGCTTAACGCTGCCTATCTCCCATCGCTTCAACGCTGGATACGCCTCGATGCACGCGGCAATAAGCCAGGAGTACAGGCGGAGTTTTCGCTGGAGCAGGAGAAACTAGCCTTTCCTGTGCGCCCAGAGCTAGACGAAATAGACTATTCCACTATCTACAATCAGCCGCATCCCAGAGTTGTCGCGCCCTTGCAACAGCACAGCGATAGCCTGTACATGTACCAGCACTGTTTGCCTGAGAGGTTGTGAGCAGCCAGATGCCTTAGTGAGTATCATTTCTATGGCTGTATCAGTCGGAGCAGGATCGCTATGACATCCTCGAGACAAGCACTGGTATCGATCTCGTGTCCCGCAGCACGTCGTAGCAATGGCTCAACCGTTTCTACCAGGCCAAGCACACGAGCGATTTCGTCGGGATGCTTCCCATACTGATTGTTTGTCCTTGTGCGCAAGCGTTCAACGATGATATCAGTGGGCGCGCTCAGCAGTACGACGTGGTCGAACTGGGAAAGGAACTTCTGCATATTCTCCGCGCATCCGCTCAGGAACAACACATCGGTATCCTCGGTGGACAGGAGGTCTTGAATGCGGTCCTCTCGCCACACCCAGTCTCTATCCACTTCCACCGGTGACTCTAAGGTGCCAGCGTTGCCGGTGACCTCCACCCACTCTGAGAATTCATCGCAGTCCGCATCCACTGCCTTATATCCACGTGCGGCAAGCTCGCCGATTACCGTGGACTTACCGGTTCCAGACATCCCCGTCAGAAGAATTCTCTTCATGATGATATACTCTCTTCTGAGAACAGAATGTGCAACCTCCGCAAAATACTTAGGAATTATATTGTGATTACGATGGGTCCTCAGAAAAGCATAATGTACATTGAGGATAAAAACAAGCTGACAAAGAATAGCATGTTTATGCTGGCATTTACTTTTTCTGCTCCCTTGTATATACTGGCCGGGTAAATATATTTTCTTCATGAAGGAGCTACTATGCCCGCTCATTGCTAACGTATGCCTGGAATGTATGACGAAGGAATGCCACTGTCGCCTGGTGCGGCAAGGGCTTGTTTTGTCTACCATAAAAAGTAGGGCAGGGCGTTAGCAATTTCTCCCCGGGGCTCGGCGGCTCTCATGCATTTCTTTGATTCATCAATCCCGATCCCTCATGTGAAGTTGTCTCCCTATTGATTGCTGCATAAGATGGTGGTCGTCTCTCGCATGCATTTCAGGTATCCTTTCCCGCCTTGTTTTGTGGATTTTGTAATTTTGCAGATTAATATGCACTGAAAGAGAGACTTATGGCGAAAATTTTTATCCTTGGAGGTCCTGGCAGTGGCAAGACGACCCTGGCGCAGGATTTATCGCGCAGGCTTGCTGTACCACACCACGACTTGGATAAATTGGGCTGGAAACATGGCACGGATATGAAGGCCTGGATAGAGGATACTGCTATTATTGCGGATCAGTCTGCATGGATCGCTGAGGGGATTTATATTATCTCGACTGATCACCTTGCCTACCAGGCTGATTATATTGTGTTGCTTGAGGTCCCCTGGTATATCGCGGCCTGGCGCGTTTTGTGTCGCCATATCTCCAAGACTCTGCGTGGCACCAATCCCTATCCTACAAAGCTGCTTTTCAACTTTATGAAAAATGCGTATCGTTATTGCGTCGACACGGTTGACGCTGATCCAATCGTGTTCGAGGCTGTGCAAATGTACCGAGAAGAGGTTAAAGCGAGCGCTGAACCCGCTGGCGCGGAGGTTTTGATTGAGCGCCTGGATATGTGTAAGCAGAAGATACCGCTATCAGCGGCCTTTATGCGTGTCTATCTTGAGAAGCATTGGGAGCGTGTCTATGTTGTCCGGAACAATGCTGATCGAGAGCGTCTAATCGCACTTCTTACCAGCGTATAGCAGCCTTACATTTAGAGCGCGTTCCTGATGTATGCCCTTATTGCGACATGGCAGATAGGTGCATACACCAGGAGAGGCGAATGGCTAGATAAACTCGTAGTCGAGGGTAAAGGTGGCACCCTTATCATCGTGCTGAAAGGTGCAGTGTCCGCGCAAGCCCTTGAGGTCGTCGGTGCCGCTACCGGGCACGATGTAGCCAAAGGAATCGGTCACAGCATTGTCCGCCATCGCCCCTCCATGCTGAATGACGAAGCTTCCTGTACGTTCCCCAATGTGCCCGGTGACGCGCTCGGTAGCTACGTAGCCACCTCCATCATTCTCTCCCTGACACATAAGCAGAATGGCAGTGCCTTCAGCTTCGATATCACCGCTAAAGATCTTTTTTACTTCGACCCGGAATAGCTTTGCGCCCTGCTCGGGTTCTTCGTAGGGGACCTGTTCCCAGGAGGCAACCTTAAACGTTGACCTGGCGTGTGTACTCATGCTAGTGTTCCTCTCCTCGTTATTGTGTGCTGACAATGCGCCTGGTGTTGAGTATTACGGTCTTCTTTAGAGTAACACCAGTTTAGGAAAGATTTGGTCCTTTATTCCTAGTTATTTTGGCTTCTTTGCGAATTCTCAGTGTCTATGGCGCTTTGCAGGGTAAATAAGTATGTGGCGGGCCATCGCATTCTCGATGACCCGCCACATACTTATTAGTATTAGGGAATTAAGAGGTAACTGACCTCATGTTAGGGGATTAAGGAAGTAGTTCGCCGCGTAGGGTGGTGATAGCCTGGCCTCCCAGGCGCACGCGTTCTCCATCCAACTGGACGCGGACAACGCCGCCACGTGTTGAGGCCTGGAAGCCGGTAAGCTGGTCTCTGCCTAGTTGCTTGCTCCAGAAGGGGCTAAGTGCGCAGTGGGCCGAGCCCGTCACGGGATCTTCGTTGATGCCTACGCTGGGGCAGAAGAAGCGCGAGACAAAGTCATACTCATGGCCAGCATCGGCTTGCGCGGTGACTATGATGCCGCGAGCCGGGATAGTTACCAGGCGCGCAAAATCTGGCTGGAGGTCGCGCACGATTGCTTCAGATTCGAGCCTGACAACATAGTCGAGGTGGCTCTTGCCGACATAGAGTGGTGTCGCACCGAGGCTCTCGGCGAAGATGGGGAGGATTTCCGCTGGCTCCTCGGGCTTGGCAGGAAAGTTAAGCTCGATCCACTCTCCAACCTTATTAGCTGTCAGGAGGCCAGCTCTGGTGTGGAAGCGGGCCTGGGCATCGCTTGCCAGGTAGCCCTGGTCCCAGATGGTGTGTGCGCTAGCCAGGGTACCATGACCGCACAACTCCAGCTCGACTTTTGCCGAGAACCAGCGCAGGTTGTAACCATCGTCCTGGGGATAGATAAAGGCGGTCGCGGCCTGGTTCATCTCGCTGGCGACGCGTAGCAACCAGGCATCCTCACGAGGTCCACCCAGTATTACGACTGCCGCCGCGTTGCCCGCGAAGGGCGTACTTGTAAAGGCATCCACAAAAAATACGGGAAGGCTCATTTGTCTCTCTCCTTCATCTCTTCTTTTATTATCGACCCGAGCGTAAAACCCTGGGCTTTAGCCCTAGGGATAGAAGCGAGTCCTTTGAAGGCGGATAGGGTGGTTAGGGATATCCCTCTCTTGACACTATCCACCTTTTACACTATACTAGAACAAGTGTTTTGGTACAGACACAACTGAAAAGTGTTTGGGCGTTGCAAGGTAAATCGTTCCCTTGCGTAAAAGCACTTGCGTACAAGTGTCCCTGTGCCCTCTCGGTGAGGCCTTTTAAGAGCTTCAAAGCCGCCTTGCCATCCAAGAGAGCAAACACGTATTGGCTCGGACGGAGCCTTCAGGAAACTTCGGTTTGCTGAGAAGCCCCCGGATTTATCCGTGGGGAGTCGTCACCAGATTATCCGCCATTGTAGTAGGAAGCAGCCCTCTCGTCTACAGCCAAATGGATCTGCTTAGAGAGCCAAAGTGCAATAAAGACTGTTGTGCCTTTGAGAGAGAACCTGCAGAATAAGTAAAAAAGAATAAAATATGTTTTGTCATTTTTATGGAGTGAAGTATCTTTTGATATATAAACTTTAATTATGTCTAATGTGTCATATATCGAGTAGAACAACTATTTCATTTGACGCAAAATCTTGCCTCCATAAATCATATTGACTAATTCACGAAGCATATACTCTACCCAGGTTCGTGTGTCTTTATACTCAGCAGCTTTGCCAAAAAGGTCTAAGAATTGAAATCGGAGCTCCGACCGGCCTACTAGTAGACCATCACGTGCGAAGTACCAGGGTTTTTTGGCAATCAAGTCACCAACCTTTTCACTGGGTTCATTTGTGCGCACTTGCAAGCAAAATTCCTCCGAAGCTTTTTGCTCTTCCAAGAACTCGTCTACTGTGTCAGGATAGTAGATATGCAAGCGAGACAAAAACGCCTGGATCATGTGATCAATCTGAATGTCTCCGTTCTTGAAAAATATTTCCAGAACCTCCAGGGCTGCTTGTGGTTCCTGCCTATCAATCGCTACGTATGGTAAATCTGTGCCAAGCATGATCTCAAAGTACTTACGATTGTGTTGGGAGAGTGCCGCCAGAATAGGAGCTTCTAGCCAGGGGGTTCTGGCTGTGCCAGTCCTTTGATGTTGAAATAGAATATAAGGTGCTGTAGATATAATTTGCGGAGCTTCAGCACTACGACTATGGTGTTTTTCAGGATGGCGTGTGTAGCATTCCCGGGCAACCTCGGTTGTATACACGAAAAAGTCAAACATCTCATCATTCAGCGGATCGCGGTCTAAAACATCTTGAGCCACATGATTAATTATGGTCAGATAGGGGTAGGTTGCGACGTCGCTTTTCGCGGTTTCAAAGAGTTGTTTAAGGAAGGGCAAAAAAAGATGCGGGTTATCGCAGGTATGAGCGGTAAGCCCTAGAGCGGCGGTTAGAATTACCAGGACATTGTCAATTTTCAGTACGGCGAGGTAATCCTGCTCCATCCGCTCTCTAGAATAATCCCCATTGAGATCCAGGTAGTTGATCAGATTCCTATAAACTGTTTTCTCTGTAGCTCCGAGCTGAAAAAAAGAATCAAGGGCTGAGTAACTTACCATATTATAGGTAGGTAATTCTCGAATCAGGCGGAAAGCAACAGAAATGGCGAAGGAGATAATTTGTTCGCGGATGAAGTTTGTTGCCACGGCTTTCCACGTGCTACTGTTCTCGTGAATCCTAAACAGCCTGGCAATTATTTCATGCCAGATGGTATGTAACCTGCTGAGAACTTCCTCATTCTGGTAGTGGTCGAAGAAGATGATCACCGACAAGCCAACCACTGACTCGCAAGCTACAAAATTAGGAAGCAAGCCAGTCACGGCCTTTTTTGCCAGATACTCAAGAATCTCAAACCCTGCGGCTTGATCTCGTTGCCAGAGATAGTAACTATGGCGTATAGCTACCATTCTCACCGTTGAATCGGCTTGTAGGGCGGCAGTTTGCAGAGCCCAGCCCAAATTTAACTGACTTGCAACCTCAATGGCGATTTTGCAAGCATTGCGCGTTCGGAGATCGTTTTCTCCAGTGGATTTGCTTGCTATCTGTCGGAGTTTCTGCACCTCTCCAACTTTTTTCTCCTGAGGGAGCAAGTGTCTCAGAATATTTTCAACCTGTTTGGGAGCAGTGAGCCCGAGAGTAATGAGTACATTGACCAGCATTTCTTTTACAGGCTGCTCTGTCGTGCGGCACAGCTTCAGAATCGTCTCAATGCTTGACCTCCTGGCCTCATCTACCAGCGCATTTCTGATCGCCCCCCACAGAAACGGTTTGCCAGTAGCTTCTTTCTTGCCACTTATCTCGCCAATCAACTTGAGGTAAAAGGAGTATCGATCGGCTTGCGTTTCACTAAGGCTTGTGAACCTCTTGCCCGCGAAATACTCGTAGAATCGCTCATATTTGAATGCGATTTTTTGCTCGCGTCCTTGCTCTTGGAGCACAAGAATGTCGGCGTCAGATAAGGCACAAAACATCTGATTCATCTGGTCGCTGTAGACCATCTCATAGAGGGCGCCACTAGCAGCATCGAGGTCGGATTCGGAGATCGCATTACTGTAGTGATTCTCTCGCACCATTAGGGTGACCAATCGATGTTCTAAAAAATGTTGCTCTTCCCTGGGCAAAACGGTATGTATATACTGGTCGATTAGTGCGGAAACGGTTACATGCTCAGGAATAGCTTGTCCCTGGTACGTCTTCGCGAGTAATCGCAATTGCAGTGGATCTCGCAATGCCTCCCGTACTTGATGTGATAAAGCCTGGTATGACGTTTTCAGGCCAAATTCTCGCTCATATTTTCCATAAACCTGGGGGAGTTCCTGGTGAGTGAATGGGTTCATCTGCTTTGAATAGCTGAATGGTTCTAAATCCATGACCGCTGTTTCGTTGTCTGGATCTTGATAATAGAGTGCCTCGGCGATTTTTACTCCCCGCTTGATTTCCTTCCAGGTCTCGGGACGGGAGCTTAGAACGATCTTGAGCCAAGGCCAGGAGGTTTTTTGGACGAGCTCATCAAGTTGGCGCAACAGTCTTGCGGCGTCTGGATTCTCATTCACGGCATCTACACACACAATGACCTGTCTCTCATTGATATCATCGAGTTTAGCGATCTCATGCCAGATTTGTTGTATTGGCTGCTGGAAATGGTCAGTAAAATCTTGGCTGATGATGTCAGTGAGTGTAGAGGAGGCCACAGGCAGATTGGCCCCATCATACATTAATACACAGACATCCTTTCGTATTTGTCGCAGTTCCTCGGCTAGAGCGAGGAGGAAGTTGCTTTTACCTACGCCAGATTTGCCGACCAGGACAAAACCGCGCTTCTTCGGATCTGCTAGAAAGTCTTTCATGTGCTGGTGCACTGTGTCACGCTGAAGATAGAGGTCGTGACGATATTTGCCTTGTATGGTTGCCATCCGGCCAGTGCTAATCCTCTCGCAAATGTCGCACAAATCCTCCCAAGTCAGCCTGTCGATTTTTTGACGCTCTTGCCTGATCTGTTCGACTGCGTCCAGTATCAAATAGACAAAATCCTTGAAATACTTCTCATCGAAGCGGTTTTGACTTGGGACAGGCAGTAAATATTTTAACCGTCGCTCAATCAGGCGATCAAAGACGCCTATATTCGTTGATTCGATGGAGTCCCTCCAAAAGACCAGTAATGGATGGAGAGGGAGAAACTCTTCTGTGGCTGTTCGTAAGTAGAACTGTCCATTGACCAAAGTAGCATGTTGAGGCAACGGCCTTTGGCTCTTTTGAAATTGTAGGCCTTTATGCAACTCGAAGGTATAGGACTGTTCATCCTGAGCATGTACAAGAATGAGGTCATATTGGGCCATAAAGGAGAGATATTCGAGGACCTGGTGCAGGTGTCCGTATAACTCCTGAGCTAATGCCTGCCAGTGGTTCTTGTTTTGTGGCTGACGCTCCAACTGAAGATCTTGTGTTGCCCTGGTTAGACGTTTGAAGGGTAGCGTCACCTCGGTCCGCTCTCTATGAGGGTAGGTTGAGGTATCCCAGTAGAAGTCATACAGTTCTGGCATGAAAACGAGATCGCGGTTGTCTTTGTAGGTTCTCAACGTGGCAAAGAGAATTTTTTCCCAGGCATCTGAAGTCAAATGAGCAAATTTCTGATCCAGGAGCCTGTCTAAATAAGCATCCCTCACCAGGTCTCGGTCGTGAAAGAGATACTGGCTCACGAGGTTGATGGTTAAGGTGCGGAGTCCAAGGTTGTAGATATGTAGTTGTAGCGTGACCTGCTCCTGTGGTTCTTGCGTTTCAAGCAGGCGTTGATAATTGACTGCGATGAACGAGGGCATGGATGCTAAAATAAACGCTTCAAAATTGGCTTCTTCCATTGATTTCCCTCCGAGAGAACGTTAAAAACATGTGAGCGCAAATACAGCTTCACTGTGTTATTTTTAATTTTTCTTACAAAGAGGATGACATTCCGCTTTCGAAAAACAAAATGCCGGCAGCGGTAATACGTGGTCTATGAAAGATTCGTGTTGTTATCTGGTTCTTTCTTGTAATGATATAGCCTTTTTCTTCCAGATTGGTCACATCAGATTGGATTTCATACCATCGCTTACCTATGAGATGAGCCAGGTCCTCTCCATCGAACGTAGGATCAGACCGTTTCTCGTAAAGTATCTGTAGGATTCTTTCTCTAATAGATGGCTGAGTCACTTGGGAATCTATGGCTTGTCCTGTCAGCTTAGCATTAATTTTGCTAATTGCTTTGCTGATGCCCCTTGCAACGTCCAGGAAAGCTTCATCGCGATTGGGCCACGTGGTAACTGGTCTGGCACCTTCAGGTAAGACCGCGAGATTTCTGGGCAGGGTGTCTTGCCAGTCGACAGGACGCAAGATAACAGGGATGACGTAGGCAACTTCAGCTTTGTACCTCTCTAGGGCACGCGGGAGCTCTTTTTCGTAAATAGAAGCAGATGCCATAAAATCTGGGCTAACAAGCAATAAAATCACGTGTGCTGTGTCCAGCATTATTTGAACTTCTTTCTCCCTCTCTATACCGGGGGAGATATCACTTTCTTCGCAAAACTTGAGTTGATACTGTCTTACCAATGGCCTGAGCCGTTTTTCGAGTTCATTTTTTAACTCTCTGTCTTCAAATGCATAGCAGTAGAAAATGTTAATCAAACTCTTTATTTCTACAGTCATAGGCCCGTTTCCAATCAAGTAGGCGTAGCTGCCAAGTAAGCACAAGATGCGTTGCTGTGCTTAAATTTAAATGTGAGAGCAAGGCTTCACGAGGGTTTTAATCACTATCCAAAAATTTAATAACCAGATAGGGTTGCTTTTTCTCGCGTCTTCAGGTCTCTTTGTTCTATGGACTATGTCACCTCATTCGGCCTGCGGAAGCCCCTGGGTTCACCCATGGGGAGGAAGCAGGCGTTCCTTTCCTGGTGGCAGGAGAGGGGGCTCCTCGGTCCGTCATCCCTGCAAGGGTGTCGCCACCACAGCATAGTCGTAGCCGTCGGCCCGTTGGAGGACCCGGCAAAAGCGCGCAGGAATCCCCTGCACCTTGCCCATGCGAAACTGCTTGTTCGCGCGCACGGCGATGCGCCCGGTATGCGTCCCCTGCGCCGCAAACCCCTCTGGGACCACCGCCCGCACCCGATCACCGGTCTTGATGTCCAGGACCTGCTTGCGGCGCATCAGATAGCCAACGGGGAAACCATGTTCATCGACATTGGTCCGGCTGTAGCGCCCGCGACCGGTGGCGGTGATCGCAAGGGTGTTCTGCCCACCCACCGCAACCCCTGCCAGTTCCCCCACACACAACGCGTCCAGCGCGTGCGTCTTAGGGATCGAGAAGCGAGCACGGTTCCACCTCGTGCGCCCGCCGCTCCAACTGGTGAGCGGCAGACCCAGTGCGCGCAGTTCGTCACAGAGCGCGTAGCGGGTGGCGTTGACCGCAGCCGCGTCCCGTAGCGGCTGCTTCGCCTGGGCGGCCACTTCGGGATGGCCGAACTCCGCGGCGGTGCGCTCCCCCTTGGCCGCATTGCACGCGTGGCAACTGAGCGCCAGATTCGACACGCGGTTGGAGCCACCGCGACTGCGCGGCTGGATATGGTCCAACTCGAAGGGCGTGTCCGTGCGCCCGCAGTACACGCACCTGCGCCCGAATTTCTCCAGGAGATAGGCGCGCACTTCCCAACCGGCCAGTTCCCCGCGCTGGTACTCGATCCCGGAGATCTCTGGTTGCTGCAAGAGCTGGGTGTCGAACTTCACGCGCTCCACTGCGATGCGCGCCAGCGGGACCCAGCGCTGGTAGCGCCTGCCCCAGGACAGGACGTTATCGATGCGTGAGCGCAGGGACGGCGCAAGCCAGCCAGGCGCTCGGCGGCGGTTGAGGAAGCGCGCTGGCCGGTAGCGCAGGTTGCTCGAACGCCTGCGTCGCCGATACCCCGCCCGTTTGCGCAGCCGGTCGCGGATCTCCTCCCCACGGTGGGAGAGTTCGGCCAGGTGCAGCGCGTGGTGCACCTCTCCCTCGCCGGTCTCTTCCACCCGCGCCAGCGCCAGGCCAGTCGTTTTCGAACCGGGATCGATCTTGAGCACCACCGGTTGCAGCGCGCTCTGCTGGACGCTGCGGTCCTTGAGCCGAATCGTGAAGGGGCTGAGCCGGTGGACCACGGCCCGCTTGCGTGCAAGCAGGAGGCGGGCGCGCCTGGGGGTACACGGCATGAGCGGATTTTTGTGTCTGTCGAGCACAAACACCATGGGTGACTCCTTTCTCTTCCCTCGTGGGAGGGACCCGTTACCGGGCTGTTTGACGGTCCCGAGCAGGCTGACTCAGGACGCTCCCCTCGCCGGTGTTATGCTCGCTTGTTTGGCTCAGCGCACCGCCCCGTACCCCGACGGGTGCTTTTAACGCTGAGCGACAGCGCCAGCCGCTGAGGAAGCACGGCTGGGTGTCATGACGAGCGTAACGCTGGTGCCAATCAGCGCCTTGCCTGCGGGCTCTGGGTGAAGTAGGCGGCTGGCGCGTTGCTTCTCAGTACGTCTCCATCCGCCCCTTCCCAAACCGGACTTGAACCTTTCAGCTCATCCGGCTTTCCAGAGATCTATGCCCGTAAAGGTTGTCGCGTCGGCTTTCCGGCATGAATAGCGACGTGACATTCATGGCAGACGATGAGTGTCTGCCACGATCACGGATAACAGCTAACACTGTTTCGGCGTTTCTCATCACGAGTACCTCTCTGTGTGAGCTATTGAGATCCCCTGGACCCCTTCGCCATGTTCTCAGCTTTCCTGAGATCGGACTACTATGGGTCCTCCGTACCCCTGGGCCTTTTGGCCTGTAGGGTATCCCGCGTTCCGTCACTCCTGTACGTATCGAGCACGACGTAGGCCCCCTACTCATCCCTTTATACCTGTCTCGTTGTCAGGCACCCAGGGTGCGGAAGTTGCCACCATCAAGGTGCCAAATGGCGGCACACCCTGGCATCGCTCATCGCGGTGAGAGCCAGCATTCTCCGTTTAGGGATTAGGGTTCAACCAGTTTAGGTTTAGCCATATCGCGCGGGTCTTGCAGCGCTTTTTTTTGCTGCGTTATCGGCATGCTAAGGTCCCCTTTGCGTTTCCGCTCCAGGTGAGCCGATTGACCCATAGACCTCCTTCCGAGTCTATCCTCGCTGTGCGAGGGATACAGATGCTCGTGACGCGGCGCACCACCTCGGCTGGACAACGAAAACGGCATGAACCCGGGGGGCAAGCCCCCGCATTCATGCGTGGGGATCATTGACTTTTCCAAGATAGTTTATTAAATCTAATTTTATAACATATTAAAGCCTCATGGATACAACACAAGCGATTTAGGCAGGTCTATCGATTTCTCTTCCGCTTCTCACCTCGGCTCGCTACGTTCACCTGGGTGGAAAGAGTCTGGATGCAAAACGGCTCTTTCGTTTTGCATCCAGACTCTTTCCACCTGAGCACCGCAGACGAGTGGAATTTTCAAAGAAAGGTGGAATCTTCCTATATTCACGAGAATTAAATAGTCCTGGCTGCCTTCCTCCCTCTCTCCCCAACAGAAAATAAGTTCGTATACTACTACGTTCCTCAATGACATGAATAAAGCGATGAACCGAGGTCTGGAGTCCAAAGAGAGGTCGACTGTTCGCAGGTCTCGGCTTGTAGAAATGATAGCGCCATTAAGGAATACAGCAATACTGGTACTTTGTTGCTTTGGGATTTTGCCCCATTTGAAACCCATCAAGTGAGAGCAATCTGTGCTTAAATTGCTCTGAATATACGCCCAATATCAGACGCGATTCCCCTAGTCCACAAAATACCGATACAGCGGTGTTCACAAAGATTGAGCCAGATGGCAAGGGAACGTGTCTCATTTTCCTAGAGATGGGGTGATGGGCAAGGTAAACCAGAACGTGGCGCCCTCACCAGGAGCACTCTGTACCCCAACGCTCCCCTCATGCCGTTCAATGAACACCTGGCATAAATAGAGGGCCAATCCGAAGCTCAGATCCAGTTCATGCTGGACGGCACTGCCTTTGGCGCGATAGAAGCGTTCCCAGATATGATCAAGATCGTCTCTCGCAATGCCTGATCCCTCGTTATGGACTGAGACACGGGCGAGCGCCTCCGTAATGCGTAACTGCACCACCACAGGCTGTCCTGGGGGAGAATAGGTGTATGCATTCGTCAGATAGGTGGTAAGCACGTGCTTGATCCGCCCGGCATCGGCGAGAATGGGCACGCCTTGTTCCAAAGGCGGAGCATCCAGTACGATGGGGCGCTCTGGCGCGGCGTGTTGCTGCCGGGCCACCACCTCTCTGAGCAAGGTGCCCAGATCCTCAGGGTTCAAGGACAACGTGAGCGTATGGGTCTGGATACGCGCATCATCGATCAAGTCATTGATGATACGCTGCTGAAGTTGGGCACTCTGCGAGGCAGCTGCTAAGGGGCGCTGAGCATGGGCAAGGGGTTCACGGATCTGAACAGACAGAGGAGCGAGCTGCTTTTTTAAGGTCTGCAATCGACGCTGTGCTAATTGCAGATTGCCCATGATCCCCGTCAGCGGAGTGCGCAGTTCATGCGTGGCCAGGGTCAGAAATTCGCCAGCCAGGCGTCTCACCTCCTGCTGGGCAAGTGCTTTCTTCTGTTGCTCTTCTTGCGCGTAAAAACAGTGGATCCCCTCAATAAGCAGCATGGTCTGCGCGGTGACGGCTTTCACGAGCGCGATCTCCTCTGGTGTGTATGCTCCTTCCGAACTCGCTGTGGTGACCATCAGCGCACCAACCAACTGCTGCTCCAGAAACAGCGGAAGTAACAGGAAGGTCTCGGAGCCAGGAGACGAGGGGTAAAGAGACGCCGGAAAAGGCAGTTGTTTCCCGAGACGTTCAATGGTGTGCACCTGATTCATCGCAATCACGACCTCCTGGTGGGCGCCCAAGCGAGCCCATGCCGCGTCGTCAAGCAATTCTGAGAGATGGAAGTGTCCCCCAATGTCCCGCCAGTACTGTTCTTGTTCAGCGGTATAGCCAGTTCCTGCGACATAATACAGATGGCCCGTTCGATGACCGAATGCGAGCATACCTACCCGGTGACAATCCAGGACAGACTGGATGACACCCACCACCTGCTGGGCCACATAGAGCACGGGAGGCGAGAGGAGGAAGGTCTCTTCCGGCAAGATAGATTCCGTCTGTTCAGGAATCTGCGCGATCGCGTTGAGCAGGTCCAACATCGACTCGTGGACACGTTGGAGACGGGAGACTGCCTGAGAATAATACGCGAGCTCCTGGAAGACAAAGATGATTTCTTCTATGCCTCGCTCTTGATCAATCACGGGAAAGGAGCGGACAGAGACTGAGATCTTGCGCCCCGAAGGCAGATCCAGCAGAAGCGTCTGTTCTGGCGGGCTGGCTCCTGCTTTCCCAGCAAGAGCGAGGTTCATCAGCCATTGCCCTGAGGCAACGAATGGTGACTGCTCATCAGAGCGGATGTAGTGTTTGAGAAACTGCTGGTAGTCTCTTCCTTGACATTGAGTTTCGGAGCCCACTTCAAAGAGCTTGCGAGCAGCGGCATTGATCCGGACAACCTTCTGGTTGCGATCACACGCAATAAGACTATCCGGAAAAAACTCCCAGGTGGCTTTCAACCGGTTAAGTTGCATGTGTGCTCCCCTCAAAGGGCGGGCATGAGGAACGGATTCCCCTGCAGGTGTCCTACCCTGTTGCTGTTTGCGTTGTGTGACATGGTGTGAGCTTTTATCCACCACAGAGCTCCTTTAGGAAATGCTCAATTACGCTGCAAGCTGAGAAAAAGAACATTATTCTAAGGTCATTGTATGCGTCGTAGAGAGAGATGGCAATCTCATCACACGATAATTGCCAGGAAGAACACTCTGGTTTTGAGAGAAGGGCTGAATAATGAGGTAGCTCAATTTTTGTGAATATCGCTGTAGCGGTACTTTGTTGACCAGGGTCAAGCGGAGCTGTAGAGAGCAAGGCCCTGCCCCCGTTCAAGCCTTTGAAAGAGGCGTTGCACGGCAGGAGGTGGGGGCAGTGATGACCAACCGCTCCAATAGCGCCTGAGCATGATCCAGGGCTCGAGCCATCCCCGCACGACTCGAAGGGCTGCTGGCCAGGACATCTGCGGTCGCATCCCGTGGGCCGTGGTGATTTTTTTCCCCCGTGTCTGCTGGTACGGACGAGGCACTCGTGGCGGCAGCCGTTGATGGCTCAGGCGGCTGGCTGACCACGTGGGTCGCACAGACGGTCGGATGACGGAGATGGTACCAGCAAAAGGAGAACGCGCAACAGACCAATTGCCAATGCCGGCGGATCCCTGTGTCGCTTCTCACCTGATACTGTGACCAGCCCAGGGCGTGTTTGACGTGTTTGTAGCTCTGTTCAATCCACATGCGCAACCCATAGAGCCTCATCACTTCCTCCACCGTGGCTGGAGACCATGAGGATTCCGTTTCAGAGGATGTTGCCGAGGCAGGCAGGTTCGTTACCAGGTATGAGGTGGTGAGGTCAGGCAGTTCCTGTGGGTCGGTCGTTACCACCAGGGCCCGTTCCTTCTGATCTGGGCCAAATGGCCCCGCCACGATCTCCAGCGCCCACCAGTCTTCTTGGCTCCCATCGCGGAAGGTCCTGGTGATATTCACCCACTTGCCCGGATGCTTGCTCCCCTCCCATCCAGCCTCGTGGGCGACATCTTGCAAGGTTCCGGCTTCTTCTTCTGGATGCCACCAGGCATGGGAAGGCTTGAGGGCCAGCACATATGGGACCTGCAGATTGGCTAAACCACTGCGAAAGCCGCGATCCTCGCCATAGAAGGAGTCGGCCACCACAGCTCGAAAAGGGAGGGCTTGGCTCACGGCTCGTTGCACCAGTTGTAGGGCAATCTTCAGCTTGGTGCGGAAGGCAGGATCCTGTTCTCCCTTGGCAAAATAGAGCGCCGGGGTGTAGGGTTCGACATCCAGCGGGTAGTAGACGCGCTCGTCGGCCCATACACTGCTGACGGAGACCACGCCATTGTCAATCTTGCCCACATTGGCCAGGTACTGCCGACTCACATGAGCCGTTTTGTGACCATCCTTGCGATCCCCTGTCTCATCAATGACCAGGACCCCGTCCTTGGTCGGTGTTGTGGTGGGATCCTCGCGCAATATGGTGAGCCGCTCGGCTTGCACCTTGCGCTCATCCCAGTCCGACTCGGAGAGAAACCATTGTAAGGCTTGCGCTCGTGGCTGGTGCGCTCCTACCAGTGGCTCCGTGTTGACCAGCCCGGTGAGGGTCTTATTTCGCTCGCTTGGCAGTAAGAGCCCCTCAAGATAGCGCCGAAACCCTTCACGCTGATTGCTCTTGCCAAAGATGGGGTCAAAGGACCTCGCATAGTCCTCCAGTGGTCCTGGAGCTGCGGCGACCTCGATGCGTCTCGTCATCTTCTTCTCTCCTCCTTCTCTCTTCTTCTCCCTTCATTCTACTCCCCCTTCCACCCTCGTCAACAAAGTACCGGTAGGAGGGGAGCGGAGAGGCATGAACCCTGTGCAATCTGCATCTCTCGAAGAAAGGTTGAGGTATTCGAGAGATTGAGGTGAGGGACGTGGGTTGGAACGCGTCAGGCCTGTTCGAGAATACGCGCAAATGCCTGGAGATAGCTTGAGTCAGCGCATTGTTCGCGGAGCAGCCAATACTCTGCTCCCCAGAAGAGATATGCATACAGGGGAGTTTCTTGCTGAGACCTGCGTATGCAGGTGTTGTAGTTGGCGATGACCTGCTCTGGCAAACAACTATACATGCCTTGCCCGGATGGGCTGGGCGGTGTCGTCACCGTCTCCCACGGCTCCGCCTGCCCCTCAGTAATCATCAGCTTTTGTCCATGAGCTTGGGCAGTTGTGAACAATTGCTTCCGTCTGCGGTGCTGCCAGGGGCTCCGGCTTCCATCCAGATACAGAGTTCTGGTGCCAAGTGCCAGCAGAGCATGACGCGGATAGTAGTCGATCCCAACAATATCCGCCAGATGCTGCGCCACCGCAAGTGAGTCACCCTGATCACGCGTTTGCCACCATTGAGAGAGATACACCAGCAAAGAGGTCGGCAAAAAGCCGTTCATCATAACTGGTCTGTCGGGATCAGCTTTTCTGAGTGCTTCAACTTCTTTTGCGACAAAGGCGGCATCCAGACGCCAGCTGTGTTCTATGCCAAGAGGATCAACGGCTTCGTGCTCGAGTTGCCACGCGACAATGCTTTTCCGCTGCTTATATCGCTCTACGAGACGGGTGATGAATGTAGTTGCAGCTTCGAGAAGTGAGGGATAAGCGGATGGTTTGATGAGAGTATGCTCAGGGAAAGGGGAGCTCAAATGATGCGCAGGCACAAAGAACTCGGGATAGCCAAAGGTTTTTAATGGGCCAACGCATAAAATGATCTGCTTTCCCGCTCGTTCGGCAGCATCAATCTGCCAATCGAGCTCATCAGGAGAGAATGCTCCTGGTTCGGGCTCAATGCGATTCCAATAGGCTCCCAGGCGAATGAATTGAAACGGGTAGCCAAGCAATGTTTGCAGAGTGGAGCGCGCATCTAAGCCGAACGCAGTAATTTGTGGCAAGCGAAAGCTTATGCCAAGCAACGTGGAATGACGAGGTTCAATGGGGAGGCGTTGCCATGCATCTGTCAGGGGCTGCGTTGCTTGCTTCAAGCGAAACTCTGATACGAGTGGTAGCGCGAGCTTGCTGGCAGTGCCGACAGTTCGCGAGATTTGTTCTTTTCTCTCCATATAGGTCCTTCCCTTTGCACTAATTCGCCTCGGCAAAGTACTCAAAAAGCATCGTGGCAAGGAAAAACCAGATAGGGAGAAGCTTCCCGATGCCCTTTGTCAAAGAGGCTCGCTGGCTCTTATACGTATACCACGATTTGATCTTTGGCAACACACTGCTCCCAATGAATATTTTATGCGTGGGCAAGGCCTGTTTTTCTCGCACCTGGGAATTTGTGCCGATATGTTCCGGCAGACGGACTCTTGCCAGCACGATCTCAGGAAATGTTACATACCATAAAGGAATCTCTCGAAATCTGCTTTTTTTCAACGTGGTGATAATCTCTGCACATACAATATGATCCGGATGGCCATAGAAGCCGGCGAGATCATAAGTAATAAGAAGATCAGGTTGCTCCTGCTGGATAAGCGTATCAAGGAACATTGTCAGTTCCGGTCTTTTCGCGTACAATGTTCCATCTCCAAAGTCCTCCTGGATAAGCCTGGAGATTCCCAGGATCGTTGCTGCTGCCCGCGCTTCTTGTACGCGAATGTCTTTGAGCCCCAGACTCAAAGTAGCCTTCGATGTTCCTCTTTCTCCCCCAGTCAAAAGCACCAGCGTTACTGCACATCCGCTTCTCGCTATCTGGTGGAGAAAACCTGCGCAACTGATAGCCTCATCATCCGCATGAGGGAAAATCACGAGTATATGGTGAAATGGCCGCCCATCTCTTAAAGGAACCGAAAAATCCGTAACAATAAGAAATCCTGCAATCCAGAGAATAGGGATGATCAGGAAAATCATCAAGAGGGTCCACATCGTTCTCTTCCTGCTCTTTCCTCTCTAAACGACGATATACCTTTCCTTATTCACCGGAGAGATGCCTGGAACACGCGATGAAACAGATCTGATTGGAACAGCATTTCAGGATCGTACATCTGCTTGAGATGGAGAAATGTTTCAACGGCGGTATCTCCAACGCTCCTCCGATAGGGAATATCGGTGAGCAGAGAATCTTTTGCAAGATAGAATCTTCCTCCAGCTGCGATCACGAGATCCATCAATTCCAGCAACATCTTACGTAACTTTTGCGCTGTCCGAGGATCAACCTGATAATTGACCTCCAGAGAGAAGCCATCAACCTGATAGCTCAGGAGGAAGGGGTCCTGGCGATGCCGCTTTATGATGCACCAGAGTGGGATAAAGTTGTTCTCCTGCGAACGTCGTATAATTTCATTGAAAAGACGCTCTGCCAGAGCAGACGGGACAAATGCCTGAAATGTCTCCGTACCTTGAGGAAGAAGAGCCCGATAGGTTGTAAACACAGCAGGTGGATAATAAGTAGAGCGAAACAGCGATCTTTGTCGAATTACTTTTCTTCCCCAGCATTTACTCCATTTATACATTACGCCGTTCGCAGTGCGCACACTGCCCTTCACAGCTGGCCTATATATTGTGCTGATCCAGCGGGCCAATCTCCCCTTGAATTGTTCTGGTAGATGAGGCCCTGGAATCTGCAAACTGGCGTCATCATACACAGCACTATATGTGGCAGAAGTGACGATTCCCTGGCCTAGACAGCAGCCACTGGCAAAGCCATTCACCCAGGCTTCCAGGTAATCCGCCGCCTGCTCTTCCTGGAATATCCTCAAGATCTCGCCTAATGAGGCAGCTGGTTGTACACATATATCGACATATCCAGAAGGAATACGTTGCAATTGTAGCGTAACACTGGTAATGATACCTAATAAACCGGCGCTCCCTACAAAAGCGCGGAAAAGTTCAGGATGGCTAATGGGCGAAAGCGTGAGCGTCTGTCCGCTTGCCAGCAATACCGTAAGAGATAGCAAATGCTCCCCGAAAGAACCATATTTCCAGGCATTTTTTCCATGTACATTCATAGCAACACAGCCACCAATAGTAGCATCGGCCGTAGATGGAGTAACAGGCGGCCACCAGCAATCTGGCATGGCAACACGAACGATGTCGCGCAAGGTCACCCCTGGCTCAACCTGCATGATCCCTTGCTCAGGGTCCCAGGAAAGGATGCGTCGCATATCTGTTACATCGATGATCACCCCATCTGTATTCAGAGCCGCATCTGTATAGCTATGTCCTGCGCCATGTGTAATTACTGAGAGGCCATACATGCGTGCAATAGTGAGCGCTTGCATGATTTCAGCGACATCCCTCACCTTGCAGACATAACAAGGGGACCGTTTCGTCATACTCCAGCTCACGAAGGAAGCTTGCTTCCACACCAGAGCCGTATCATTAGCTTCATTTTTTGCATCTATTGTATTCATTTGCGTTGTTTCCAAAAATGCCTGTTGCCTGGCATTCAACATTATAAAGGGCAGGCCGATCCCGTCAGAGATCGACGAGGTTGGATCAGAACAACAGGGAATGGGATAGAAAGGCCCTCTGAACCTAATAGCGAGGTTGGGCTGAACTTTCCAGAAGCTCACTCTTCTGATACCTTTTTCTCTATTCACCAACCACCGCCTGCGGATGCCCCTCTTTTCAAAGATGAGGAGGAAGCAGGCGTTCCTTGTTGGGGGTTGGGGCAAGGGGCCTGTCCGTAGGCATAGCCATCGGCCCGTTGCAGCACAACACAATATTTGGCATTGATACCGTCGCGCTTTCCCACACGGAAGGAGCCTGACGCTCGCACGGCGACCCGCCCCACATGCGTGCCTTCGGTTTTGAGTGGCTTGGGCAGCTGGGGCACCTCAGCCCGCACCAGATCCCCTGTCGCAAAACCTCGGATGCGCTTGTCTCGTGTGAAATAACTCACGGGAAAGCCTGAGCCATTCACATTGGTGCGCTGGTAGCTGCCACGCCCCTGCGCCTGGATGAGCAGCATCTGGCTTCGCTCTCGCGTCACTCCCACCAGGTCGCCAACACACAGCGCATCCAGACAGTGCTCCTTCTCGACACCAAAGCGATCTCGGTTCCATCTCGTGCGCCCACCGCTCCAGGTCCCAACAGGCAACCCCAATGCTCGTAAGGCTTCCACCAGCGCGAAACGCGTCGCATTGACCGCCGCGGCGTCTTTGAGAGGGACCCTGGCTTGCTTCTGCACCTCCGCATGCCCAAACTCGACGGCGGTCTGATTGCCTTTGGCTTGATTGCAGGCATGGCAACTGAGCACCAGATTGGACACGCGATGCGATCCCCCACGAGAGCGAGGTAGCACATGATCGATCTCAAAGGGCACGTTCTGCTTGCCGCAGTACACACAGCGCCGGGCGAACTTTTCGAGCAGATAGGCCCGGATCTCCCAGCCAACAAGCTCGCCTCGTTGATAGGCAATCCCGCTGACTTCGGGATGCTGCATCAGGAGCATGTCAAACTTGACGCGCTCGACCTCGATGCGCGTCAGAGGGGTCCACGTCTGCAAACGGGTGGCCCAGGTGAGGACATTGCCAATGCGAGAGCGCAGACTGGGCGGCAACCACCCTGCTGGTCGCCTGCGGTTGGCAAAGCGCGCGGCACGATACCGCAGGTTGGCCGTTCGGCGTCGCCTGCGGTAGCCTCGCCGCTGCATGAGCGCCTGATGCACCTGCTCGCCTCGATGGGACAGGTTAGCAAGATGAAGCGCATGATGGACGTCACCTTCCTCTCGCTGCTCAACTCGCACCAGCGCCATCCCGCTGGTTTTGGACCCAGGGTCCAGTTTGAGCGCGACGGGCTGAACCTCGCTCTGCTCGCGCGTTCGATCAGTGAGACGAATGACAAAGGGAACGTGTCGATGCACCACTGCTCGCTTGCGCGCCAGCAAGAGCCGTGCCCGTTTCTCCGAGCATGGCATCAGCGGTTGATGGTGCCGATCCACGACAAACACGGACATACGAATGGATCCTTTCTGCCTCCGAAGAGGCCCCCGTAAGGGGCTGGTGACGCACCTGAGCCAGGCGTGCCCAGATGACCCCTCTCGCCACGGTTACAGAAGACTTGTTTGTTGGCGCACCGCCCGACACCCCGACGGGCTTTTAACCACCAACGGCAGAGCCTGGGACTGAGGTGGCGTCCCTGGGTGCCATGATCTTCCGAACGTAGATGCGTCCTCTCCCGGCCTGCGGGATCAGCATCTCAGGCTGGACAACGGGACCAACGTCAACCACGGGAGCAAGCCCCCGCGTTCTACGCGTGGGGTCGTTGACTCGTAATCTGCGGGAATAAACACAGTATAGAGACAAAAGATGACCAGATCATGAATTCTGCCACCCTGTTTTGTCATAGATTTGTCATAAATGCCTCATCTTATCTTCCGCTTTAGAGACCATAAGAGTTTTCGCTTGCGCTACTGTAGACTTCCAGAAGCAAGCAAGATGACAGAACGATGACAAAAAAAGGAGAGCATGTTCATCTTCCCGTCACTTCCAGGCACTATACTACGGTTGGTCATGGAGAAAGCAACATAGAACAGAACGTTCAACAACTCCTCGGCCAACTACTGAGTGCCAGCAGAGCGCTGCTCGCGCTACCACAGGCATTGGAACAGATCCTTACGAAGCTCGAAACAGGGCAGCTCGAAGTGAAACTTGTAGTGTATTTGCCACCTGACTCTTCATTTCCGTGAAGAGATTATGAAATACGACAATGCATAAAAATTGGGATATTTTCGCTTTATCAGGTAAAGGAGATTGTTATGCAAGTATCGCACAAAAAAACGCCTGTGACACACTCCCGAATGCTCCTTTTCTATCTGACACTGGCTGGACTGATCTTACTGGGTATCTTGATAGAAGGCTTTCTCATTGGAACTTCGATATTTGCGGGCATGGCCTGGGGACGAGCAACACACGGTGGACTGGGACTGCTGCTGTTGCTGCTAACGCTGCTGTTACCACTAGCGGCATTGCTGGCGCGATTGCCTGGCAAAATGACCATCTGGAGTGCGGTGCTTTTCGTGCTGACGCTGCTCCAGGTGACGCTGGCAGGTTTCGCCAGAAGCGTTCCGTTTCTGGCCGCACTGCATCCGTCTAACGCCATGCTGCTGTTTGGTCTGAACGTGATCCTGATCGTTCAAGGATGGCAAATGATAGGGAAGAAGAGTCCTGAAATGGAACAAGCACAGACAGCAAAAGCGCTTCCTGATGACGTACTCCCCCGTCATCAGGTGCCGCTGGAGATCAATCTGGCGACCGGAGGCTACCTCCTGTACACTCTTATCAGCGTGGGTGTCCTCACACTCTTTCTCCTCAATCGCAATGATGTCGTCAACGCTGTCAAAGCGCTGAACCCTGGTTTTTCGCAGGGTGAGATCGACGGGTCAGTGTTCTCGATCCAGGTGATCGTCGTAGGAGCACACCTCTTCTTTGGCACCTGCACTGCCTGCCTTGCCTTCCTGATTCGCACAGGAAAGAACTGGGTACGCATAGCAAGCAGCGTTGTAGTTGGCCTTGTGGTTCTGGAAATATGCTACGAATGGCTCTCGCCGACGGATGTCCCGGCGGTCCTGGCTCCCAATCAACGGATCTACGCTGTTTTTGTCCAGATTCTCATGATCCTGATGATTCTGTCCTGCGCCACGTTGCAATGGGTCCCTCAGGTGTCACGCGACTTCTTCTCAGCGGAGAAACGACAGGTTTCCTGATCTCGCCAAAGCGAAAAGGCTGGTATGGGCCGTGCTTTATGCCTGCCCGCTGCCCATACCAGCCTAATAGGCCTAACTGTATGGTTGAGGGCGGATAATAGCTCAATCGACTGGGTGGCGGTCTATAATAGCATCCGCTAGCCCGCTACTGGCGTACGCGTCTACTGGGGCTGCGTCCTGGCGTACGCGGCTACTCTCTTGTTAAGCGGGATGTGTTCGTGTACACTGGCAAGTAGGCGTAGGAGAAGTTTATTTGCCAGGAAAAACTGAATATGCAGACAACGAATTGGTATGCTTACCTGCTGGGCGAAGCCAGGATGTACCGTGATCCTAATATTCGAAAGCAATTTATGTATAGTTTACCTATTGGTTTGGGGATATCAGTGCTCGGGGGTTCAATCTTGTCTTTAATTTATCACGATATATTCAGGCTAGTAACATGTATTTTGACGTGCCTTCCAGTAGCCCAAGTGAACCCTTTAGTAAAATTACTACAATCTCCCTACTATGTTGTTGGGCATAAGGGACTGATTTATTTCTCGGGGCAGTATATTCTCTATACTCCCTGGGAGAATATCGACAGGGTTGAGGGGCAACATGATAAGACTCCTCCTTCTATCTGGCTTAAACAGGTGCTTATGACTATGACAGTTGAGGAGGCGGTGTACAAGCAGCAGGCCGCCATTGTGGGTGCTCCCTCTCCAAACAAACCTATCGAGATTACCGATCCCAAAGATACGCGCATGCAGATAGCTCTACCTCTCTCTCCTTCCTGGCAGAAGACAGCGCTTGGACAGGATATCCTGCGCCATGCCTCTCACCTGGCATAATGTACGCTATTTACGAATGGTCACGCTCCTACAGTAGCCGCGTACGCCAGTAGCGGGCTCTTGACAGCTTGCTACGCATTGAAGACAATAAGGGCCTGATTTGATTTAGAGATCCGGGAATGAAGGTTATGATGATATTAGAGCAGCAGGTCGAGGAGAAGATTGATGCCCTGTTTCAGACATACAATCAGGAGGATACTCCGGGTTGCGCAGTTGGCGTTCTGTGCGATGGAGAGCTGATCTTTAAGCGGGGGTATGGAGTGGCGAACCTGGAGCATGATGTGCCGATTACGCCGCGTACCGTTTTCTGCCTGGCCTCGCTGGCGAAACAGTTTACAGGGATGTGCATCGCCCTGTTGGAAGAGGCCGGGCTCCTCTCGCTTGAGGATGATATTCGCACATACTTGCCAGAGTTCCCCGATTATGGTCCGCGTATTACGCTGGCTCATCTGCTGCACCAGTATAGCGGCATTCGCGACTACTATGTGCTCGCGCTCTTCCTGGCGGGCGTCAAATTTCACGACTACTTGAGCCGGGACGAGGCGCTAGAGATTCTTCTGGCACAGCGCGAGCTGATTTTTCAGCCTGGCGAGCGCTTTCACTACTCGAATTCTAATTACTTCCTACTCTCGCTGGTGATTGAGCGTATTACGGGTCAGACCCTGGGCCAGTTTAGCCAGAAGCATATTTTTGCGCCCCTGGGCATGCAGAGTACCTGTTTCCGCGAGAATCACTCTCTACCTATCAAGCATCGCGCGACTGGCTATGGTCGCTTTCCCCTGCGCAATGAAGAGCCAGGAAGCGACCAGTTTGATATGGGTGAAGCAACCCATTTTACCTGTACCAACGAGTTAGAGCTGACTGGTGATGATGGCGTGTGGAGTTGTATCGAGGACCTGGTACTCTGGTATCAGAATCTCTCAGCTAACCGCCTGGGACAGGGCAGACCAGAGCTTATAGAACGCTATCTGACTCCTGGTAGCTTGTTTGATGGGACAAGCACGGGCTATGCCTATGGGCTATGTGTGGGGACCAGGAATGGCGCGCCTTTCATTGATCATCGGGGGTGGACCTGTGGCTATGTCGCGGTTTGTGAGTACTATGTCGAAGAGCGCCTCTCCCTTTTCATCCTCTCCAACACCTCGCGCCTGCTGCCCTGGGAGTATACCGGGCGCCTGCGGGCTATCCTGCGCGGCGAGCCTGAGCAACCATCCACACCTGTCGCAAGCGTATCGTCATATGTACTGAGCAAGACGGAGCGTGCGTGTGTGACAGGTTCCTATCATTGTCCTGAGAATGCCTATGTCTGGCAAATAGCGGATGTAGATGGCCGCCTGCGTGTTACCGTCAATGGCCTTGATGAGGTCGAGCTGTTGCCGCGTGAAAAGTACACCTTTGAGATCTCTGATGGAAGCTACCAGGTCAAAGCCATTCCCGGGAAAAGTGGTGCGCATGCTCACCTGGAGGTCTCTCGTGGCGAGCGTACCTGGACCTTTCTTCCTTTCCGCTCTTCGCCCCTGAGCGAGCCTGAGGCGCAGGCCTACGCGGGAATCTATCGTTGTGAGGAACTTGCCACTACCTATGATGTGCGCATCGAGGATGGACACGTCTGCCTGCGCAATCGCAATCGCCACCGTTGCGGCCTGGACCTCGCTTTCGAGCCTACCGTAGGTGATCTCTGCTACAAATATGATCCCTGGGTTGATGATGTAGTGATCGAGTTTCAGCGGAATCCCGAAGGTACTATTCGCGCCTTCGTCTTTCGCAGCCATAGGGGGGATGCCTGTGAGCGTCTGCGCTTTGAACGCGTAGGGTAATTACATAATAATTACTAATAATGTCAATGAGTAAATATTGTATGTATTGTCGTTCGTAGGAGAATGAGCATTTGAGTAAAACCATACCACCACAGCAGCCAGATACAAATTCCGCATTCCCCAACCCTTCCCTTTCGCCCACTAATTATCCACCTTTGCAGGGTAATGCTGTCCAGCCCGGGCAACTCGCTTTACAAGCCCTGAAAAAGGTTCCTGAAATAACGGTTTATTTCTGGATCATTAAATTGTTGACTACTGCCATGGGCGAGGTGACCTCAGACTTTCTTGTGAATCACCTGGCTCCGGAAATCGCAGTTGGCCTCGGGTTCATTGGATTTGTAGTGGCGTTGGTATTGCAGTTCGTGGTGCGCCGCTATGTACCCTGGATCTACTGGCTGGCCGCTGCCATGGTCGCCGTATTTGGCACGATGGCTGCCGATGTACTACACGTCGGGCTTGGTGTTCCGTATATCGTATCAAGCGTCCTATTTCTGGTCTCACTGGTCGTCATTTTTGCCGTCTGGTATCTAAGCGAGAAGACGCTATCCATCCATAGCATCTACACGCGCCGCCGTGAGCTATTCTACTGGGCCACGGTCATGGCGACGTTCGCGCTTGGCACTGAATGATCTAGTTGTCATATCACAGCGACAGATAAAAGAAACAATTATTGCTCTACGAAAGCTCAACAAGAATAACCCATCGAAGAGAGTTACAGGCAGAGGAACACATGCTAGCTGAAAGAGAACTTCTAGAGGCAACCTATCAGGCGATGCTTGCAGAGGGGCAAAGAAATATCAGTGGGCGCACTGGCGAAGGCTGCTCATGTGAACCGCGATTTTGCTAATGTATGGTTGAAGGATAAAGCGAAGGCCGAGTCCAGGGCCACCGATCAAGGCCACTAGGACACCGAAACCGTGGTGGACTCAGAGCCAGAGAGGAATGTTTCTTAGATCAAGATCGATTCATTAAAAGAGCACTGGTCGCCTCTCAAAATATGGTTCATCTCCACTGCTCTTCGGCAGGAGAGATGAACCATTGCATCTTACGCGCTCTTGACATCCTTGCGCGTAACGGTCACATACGCCACAAAGGTGATGATCAGGATGGTCAGAGCCAGGCTGACCCAGCCCGTACCCAGGCCAGCGCCGCCAGCGCTCGGCTCCTTGCCTGCCCAGTCGGCAAATGAGGCCCCAAGCGGCCTGGTCAGGATATAGGCCAGCCAGAAGGCCGCAATCTCATTCAGACCAAGCCGCCAGTACGCCAGGGCTGGCAGGGCGATCAAGACGACGAACAGCACACCAGAGGCGAAATAGCCTAGATGAACGGTCATCGCGGCGAGATCGCCCACAGCAGTGCCAAGCGCAAAAGTCACGACGACCGTGGCCCAGTAGAAGAGCTCGCGCCGACGTGTGTAAATGCTATGAATGGAGAGCGTCTTCTCGCTCCGATACCAGACGGCAAAAATGACGACCAGCGCGACCAGGAAGAGCGTGCTGGATACCGTATATGGAACCCCTAGCCCGACGTGCAGCACGTCAGCGGCCATCGTCCCAAAGACGGCCACCATGGCGGCGGCCAGCCAGTAGATCCAGGGTACATAGCGGCGCACCACGAACTGCAATACCAGCGCCACCACAAAGCCAATAAAGCCAAGGCCGACCGCGATCTCTGGCGCCAGGTGATTCACAAGAAAATCTGAAGTGACCTCACCCATGGCCGTGGTCAACAGCTTGATAATCCAGAAATAGACCGTGACCTCAGGAACCTTTTTCAGAAATTGTAAGGCGCGCTGCCCGGGCTGGACGGCATTGCTCTGTATGGACTGATAACCTGTGGGTGCAAGGGAGGGATTGGGGAATGCGGAATCCGTCTCCGGCTCACGTGGTGGTATAGTTTTACTCAAATGCTCATTCTCCTATTAATGATAATAGTGCTATATATATGTATTGATCATTTTTAGCATGTCATCATCTACGGTCATCATTTGGTGAGCAAAGCTATGCAGATAACCGCATCGGCAAATCAAAGGCCAGGTAAGAACCATTGAACGCTGGCAGTGATCTATCGGGGCCAGTGTAGCTTCTATTCTAACATACAGGCAGTTAAAACAGAAAATGAGCGGCGCGAGATAGGACCTGGTGGAGCTCGCTACTGGCACACTCGGCTAAACGGTGGATACATCTTTATCCGAATTGACTCACTAAAGATCTTACTTTGACAAGGTGTTTGCCTCACGAGTAATGTAACCCAAAGCGATGTCATTCTACAGAGCGGAGGGTCAGAAGTGAGGTCACACTTGAGTCATTAAAGCAAACGAGAATTGTGATGGCAAATAGCCTTCCTTACAGGTCAATATCCTTCGTCAGCTCTATGCATCCCTGCCAGATGCTCAATTCCATAGTATTCCTCACGTAGGACATAGCGCCCCTGTCGAGAATCCATCGCTGGTCAATACACTCTTAATCCGTTTCTGACAAGCGCATACTGTTTAATGTACATGCAGACAAAAAAGCTTTTGTGGTAGAGGAGCAAAAACAATGTGTTCGAATCTGACTTGACGGGCAGCGGTAGAGGCAGCATTAAACAATCCGAAACTGCCCCGGAACTTAGGGCATAAACCGTTTCCAATGGCCCTCGGAGACGACTTCGACGGTGCCGTCGATCACTTTGATGGCGGTCTGATCGTCGATCGCATACGCCGGTACTGGTATCCCGGCGGCCCATCTTTCTGCGTTGGCCATGGAATTGTCCGGCAAATACTCGGCATCCAGGTGCGGAAGCAACGTAAAGTCAACTAGCCCCAGCATTCTGTCGCTGCGGCTCTCCGTCAATTTAGGGTCGTCGTAGACTCCGATGGGGGGGGTGACCACCATACTCCCACCGCTCAGCCCCACATAGACTGCCTCGCGCCGCAGCGTTGGCAAGAGGTCCGCCAATCCCGATTGCCACATCCAATAGCACAGATAAAACACCTCACCTCCTCCAACCAGCAGGGCGTCAACCTCTTGGACCAGAGGAACCCAATTCTCTTTCTTGATACTGGGGAGAGCGGTGAGCTCCAGTACTCCCAACGACTTCCACCCCAATTCGCAAAAGGGGCTCTTGGCCACTCCGTGGATCAACTGGTAGACTCCAGCAAGACCGCCGGGGTAAGCGTACCACGCAGTGGGAATGACGAGGGCGCTGGACTCGGCAATCGGTTTGCCTAGGAGGTCGACCAGCGCGTCACGAATACTGGTGTTGGAGATGCCGCTAGAGGTGAGCAGAAATTTCATGATGCCTCCCCTTGCCGATTGAATGGGAGCCTTTCGGCTCCTCCAGTCCCTCTCTTTGACACTGAAAACGAGAGAGTGCCCAAATACGTACCCCAGGTCTTGAGTAAGTATGCTATCTTTTGGCTCATATTTTGATTCCTGTAATCAAGTGTCACACGCCCTGACGAAATCCTTCCTCAATCCAGGTAATGTGCGTGGCGGCATGGCCCGCTCTCCCGGCAAACAAGTCGCCAGCGGTCTGGTCACCAATGACAGTAGGCACCGGAGTGGCCAGCTGATCATCGGTGAACTGTTGCAGGAGGTCCAATGTTTCCTGCCGCGCCGCCAGATAATCCGCTGCCACCATCTCCAAACTGTCGTCATGGTGCTCGTTCACGTAGGTTTGATTAACGCTGGCGACAGCCATCCCCAGCCGCTCCTCCTCCTCCGGAGTCAGCGCGCTCAGATCGCCCAGGATGACCGGCATTTCCATTCCCGCCGGGTATTGAGAGCGTAATAGAACGTCTCGAGTGTCGCCAGCGAGTGTACGTCGCAGCAATCGCTGGATGTTGCGCTCGCTTTTCACCAGGTGAGCAAAATGATCCTTGGCGCGCCACGGAGCTCCTCTGGGAACTTCACTCGCCGTTGCCGGGCGCTCCAGGTCTTGCTGGCTCAGCCCTTGAAAAAACGCCATCACCTGCGTCTGCGATGCCGCAAGTGTGTCCAAAATCTCTGCGCGAGTTGGCATGATTACTCTCCTAGAAATCAGTGACTCAAGCACAGGGTTTTACGCGGCTCTTGATAACCGCTTTCCGCCCTGCTCCTTCTGCTTCATCGGATCTCGTGCTTCCCACTCGCCGCATCAGGGGGGTTCTGGTTATCTGGTTGGCTTAGCGCGTCGAGCAGCACCTCCTCGGAAGGATAACATGCGAACCCCAAAAAAACTTCTTCTTTCTTGCTCTTTTGGCCATGCAAGGCTGCCGCAGAGCATGACAAAACACGCGTCTCACAGGCAGCGTTGAGTGTGTATTTCCAGTATTCCATATCGTTTCTCTCGATGGAGAGCGGTTTCTCCAGGACGAGAGCCGATCCATTCGGCTCTGAGTTAAGGAAAGATCTCCATAGCCGCAACGTAGATACCTGCGGTACAGTTTGTAAGCAGATACCACTGAACTGGATCGATAACTGATCTTATCGGCGCAGTTTTCCATTTCCATGTCGAGTTATCGGCAGAGTTGGCACTGTTATCCCGCCAAAAACTGTGCCGATAATCCAACTGGACCGAGAAGAAAGCCATTTTTCAGGCTCATCTGCAAAACTATCCACGTTGCGGCTACGAAGCCGCTATCTTAACTCAGAGCCTACAAGAAGAGGCGCACCAATCACCCGTCTTACCAGAGCAGCGATCTTGGGTCCGCCTGGATGGAGGTCTTCCTCACCCTCTACACCATCTGCCACACCTGCACTGTCTTGTCAGCAGAGCCGGATGCTATCCGCTTCTTATCCGGGGACCACGCCACTGCATCCACAGCGTTAGAGTGCCCTTGGTACGTAAAAGCAAGGCTTCCATCGCTCGTGTTCCACACTTGCACTGTCTTGTCAGCAGAACCGGATGCTATCCACTTCCCATCCGGGGACCACGCTACTGCATCCACACTAAAAGAGTGTCCCTTGTAGGTAAAGGCATGGCTCCCATCGCTCGCATTCCACACCTGCACGGTGTCGTCAGCAGAGCCGGATGCTATCCACTTCCCATCCGGCGACCATGCCACTGCATTCACAGAGCCAAAGTGTCCCTTGTAGGTGAACACATTCCCCCCATTACTGCCATTCCACACCTGCACGGTGTTGTCCCAAGAGCCAGATGCTATCCACTTCCCATCCGGGGACCACGCTACTGCATACACTATGTCAGTGTGACCTTGGTAGGTAAAAAGCTGGCCCAGATGTTCGCGCCAAAACAGGAATCCGCCGGTCCCACCCCCAACAAGCGTCCCTGCACCTAAGATCCCGATGAGAAGCATGCTGCGGCGCGATAGAGTGGGCTTGTTTGTCATCTTTCCTGGCGTTGGAACAGCAGGCGATCTCGGTAGCACAGGTGCGGGTGGAGGAAGTGAAGCGATCAGGCTGTGTTGTGTTCGTCATGGAAGATTCCACCGGTTGTTGTGATCGAGGGACCGATCCTGTCGCTGTGAAAGGTGGGGGCAGAGTTGTACGTGTGGGCGGTGGTGGAGTCTCTACCTGTGATGAGGACTCGAACGGTCGTGGGCGTTCGGTTGGCAGCAGATCCTGACTGGCCTGCTCCAGTGCTGTAGCGAAGGCGCTGACCGAGGCAAAACGCTCCTCTGGTTGTTTCGCCAGAGCGGTCAAGACCATGTGGTCGATATCGGGCGAGAGGAGGGGAACCTTTTCCCGTAAGGACAGTGGGGGAACCGTCAAATGCTGGCCCACCAGTTCTGGAAATGATCCATGAAAGGGGCGATCTCCACTGAGCCACTCATAGACGACGATCCCTAACGCATACTGGTCACTGGCTGCACGCGGCTTCCCCTGGATCTGTTCCGGAGCCGAATAGGCCATCGTTCCCGCCATCTCCTTCGTGCTCTGGTAGCGCGAACTCTGCGCAATCAAGGCGATGCCAAAATCGCTCAGGAGAAGGTTACCATGCTCATCCAGCAGCATATTTTCCGGCTTGATATCCCGGTGAATGACTTTGCGATCATGAGCATACTGCAATGCCTCTGTCACCTGCTTCACATAGCTGACCACCATCCTTACGGGCAACTGGGTTCCTCGGGGATGACGAGTGCGCAGCGCGCCATGGTGGGCATAATCCATTACCAGATAAGGAGTCCGTCCCTCAATACCAAAATCGAGGACACGGATAATATGGGGGTGTTTGAGGCTTGCCAGCAGGCGTGCCTCCTGCTGGAATTGCATCACGTCTTCCTGCCCCACTTGGGTGTGCAACACTTTGATCGCAACAGTCGTCCCCAGGAGGGTATGTTCTCCCAAATAGACCTCCGCGAATCCACCCTCACCAAGCAAACGGGTGAGACGATAATTCCCCAGGTGCTGCCCAATTCGATCCATCCTAGATCTCCTATGCGTATTTTTTAGAGAAGAAGAGCATGAGAGAGAGAGGGGTATCTATTCTTTTGTGAAGGAGTATAGCACAACGAGGCAGTGTGCGCAGGCAGATGGGACCAGCGGAGTGTCCGTCATTTTTTTGCAGAGAGGCGAGATGGCCCTTTAGGCCCGTCAGTGGAATGTACAAGGCTAAGATTATCGCCGCAGGGAGAGCTGGTGTCGCTCATCAAAATCGCTTAGAGCTAGTTTGAAAAGGGGCAACCAGTCAGGTGAGATAGACTTGGAATATGAAAGCAAAACAAACCTATCCCACAGATCTGACGGATGCCCAATGGTATTGTATCAAAGAGTTGATTCCATCGGCGAAGCCGGGAGGGCGACCCAGAAGCTTGCAGATGCGAGCCGTGATCAACGCCATCCTCTACGTGGTCGTGACCGGATGCCAATGGCGCATGCTCCCCAAAGAGTATCCCGCCTGGCAAAGTGTGTATACCTACTTTCGTGCATTTCGTCGTGATGGAACATGGTACTGCATTCACGAGACGTTGCGTGCTCGGGTTCGTCGACGCCTTGGTCGTCACAAGCATCCAACAGCAGGATCCCTGGACAGCCAAAGCGTGAAAACGACCCAAGGGCCTGGTATCCGTGGCTATGACGCTGGCAAACACATCAACGGTCGCAAGCGCCATATCCTCGTCGATACGTTGGGCCTACTCATGGCCGTTGTGGTCACAGCGGCTTCGGTTTCCGACGCAGCGGGAGCTAAACTGCTGCTCACTCGCTTGAGTGGAGCCTGCAAAAAGCTCCGGCGCATCTGGGTCGATGGTGGCTATCGCGCTCACCTGCTCGAATGGGTGATCGTGCATTTTCACTTTCTTCTCCAGCCTGTGCTGCGCTGTGATGATCAGAAAGGATTTGTCGTTCTGCCCAGGCGCTGGGTGGTCGAACGAACCTTTGCCTGGATCACTCAGTGTCGTCGATTGAGTAAGGACTATGAAACCTTGACCCAGAGTAGCGAAGCCATGATCTACATTGCCATGACTCGCTTGATGATCCGACGCTTGGCGAAAAGGTGACCTTTTCAAACAGGCTCTTAGCTTGACTTTGTACATTTTGGGGAAAGAACGAGGCATGAAAACCTCTTGAGATAAGATAGAAGCTGACCAAAGCATCATCTTGTCAGGAGAATATTCATGCCTCTTCCCGACCCCATTATAGAAGTTTTAGCCGTCTTTCGGCCACTGTTTACGGCTCCCACTTGGAGGAAACTGATGACGTTGCTCACCGGGACCTTGTTGGCTCATGGGCGCCGAACAGTCACGGCAGCTCTGCGTGCCAGCGGCAACGACATGGCTGCCAACTGGAGCACCTTCCATCACGTGCTCAATCGAGCCCGCTGGTCTCCTCTGGCTGTGAGCCGTCAACTTCTCCTCCTCATCGTCGAAACCTTCGTGCCAGCCGGAGCTGACGTGGACCTGGTCATTGATGAAACGCTCGAACGACGCTGGGGCTGCAAGATCAGGAAACGAGGCCATTACCGCGATAGCGCGCTTTCCAGTCGAGAACGCTCGGTGAGTAGTCCTGGCTTGCGCTGGATTGTGATGGCAGTGGCCGTCACGCTGCCTTGGACGAAGCAGCGCTGGGCTCTGCCTTTTCTCTGCGTGCTGGCGACGACCCCGGAAGTGAGTGAACGACTAGGCAAGCGACACAAGACTATCGGGATGTGGGCACATCAAATGATCAGTCTGGTCCGCCACTGGCTTCCCGGCCGCTCTATCAAGCTCATGGGCGATACCGCCTACACGGTGTTGGAGTTGGGATTGCATGCACGTGCCCAACGGGTGACCCTGGTCACAACTGGCCGCTTGGATGCCGTGTTCCATGAACCGCCTCCCAAACGCACCCAGCACACCATTGGCCGTCCGAGAGTGGTAGGCCAGCGTCTTCCTTCCCTGGAGCAGGTGTTACAGAGCCCGGAGGCCGTCTGGCAGGAACTCACCCTGGACTGGTACGGCGAAGGGAAGCGCACGCTGGAGCTCTGTACCGGCACGGCTCTGTGGTATCGCTTTGGATACGATCCGCTGCCGATCCGTTGGGTCCTGACGCGTGATCCCTCGGGCAAACGCCCTCCGAAAGCCATCTTTTCCACCGACCCCAACCAGACAGCAGAGCAAATCGTGAGCGACTTTATGAAGCGCTGGAGCCTAGAAGTGACCTTTGAGGAGGGGCGCGCCCATTTGGGAATCGAGACCCAACGCCAATGGTCAGATCGAGCGATCGAGCGCTCGACTCCTTTGCTCTTTGCCCTTTACAGTCTCGCCACGCTTTTTGGGCAGGCGTTGCATCCCGATGGGCATGTCCCTGTTGCTCAAGCGGCCTGGTATCGCAAGCCAGCCGCTACCTTTCGTGACGTGCTAGCGACTGTTCGGCGATATCTGTGGGGCCATGGAACTTTTCCCACATCACCCACTGATCCTGGGGTGGTTTTAGTGCCCTGCTCTACCCTTGAGCGATTGTCGTGGGCCGCCTGTTTTTGATTGGAAATGTACAAAGTCAAGCTTAGACCTATCGCACCTTTTCCAAAAACTGTGCCGCACTTATCTCCTTTGCGGCTACGAGGCTTCTTCCTTAACATAGGGCCCATTCCTGGGTTTCACGCTGATGCGCCTGAGTTTCACCCAAATTTTCGCGGCAGTTCCTCCGAAAATAGGCTTCTAATGCTGAGATAAAGCTCGGATGCAGCTCATTTTCATTCGCTTTCATGTCGCTCCGCGACATCACGCTTTAGCCCAATTTACTAAAAAGACCCCGAAATTTGTGGGCAGTTTTTCGGGGTCTGGCTGGATTTTATCGTAGCGGTAAAAGGGTCAGTGGCAGGGTCTTATCTTGCCAAAAACAGTCCATCCGGGGGCGAACAAAACGGCTCATCTCAATGTGGATGGACCAATGGAGTGCGATGAATGACACAGGAAACGAAGCGGTGGGAACGCAATATTCAAGGATTGGAGATGAGTGCTCAGAACAAAGCAGCGGCCACTCGACAACGCGCAGAGGATGCAATTGCCTTTCTCCAGAAACAACAGCAACCAATCAACTTCAAGGCTGTTGCCGAGACAGCGGGGATTTCGACGGCCTGGCTTTATGCTCATGAAGATATCAAGGATCGTATCATCTCCTTGCGTGCCCAAAATGCTCCGAAACTTCAGATGAAGCTTCCAGTTCGCGAACGGGCTTCCGACGCTTCCAAGGACGCTATGATTGCAGCACTCCAGAAGCGGGTTTGTGAGCAATCGGAGAAAATCAAAGAACTCGAAAAGCAACTAGAAGTAGCCTACAGCTCTCTCTATCAACGCTAAGTGACAATTCCACAAGGCTCTCCATCCTCATGGAGTTGTTTGTGCGACCTTGTCAACTTTCTCTTTCTAACATACACTTTGTCGAGATTGATGAGTCAGAAGTATGTTCGTCGGGCTATGCTCTATAGAGATGAAGGAAGCACAAAAAACGATGCAGTCTCAGAATCTCTCTTCCTCTCAATATGAGGTTCATGTTGAACGCCAGGTTCCCATCCCCATGACAGATGGAACCATTCTGCGTGCTGATGTCTATCGGCCCAGCAGCCCTGGGCGCTATCCTGTTCTGATCGAACGAGTTGCTTACGAGTTAGCAGAGCGATGCCGATATGCTGGCGAATATTACGCCAGCCGTGGATATGTGGTTGTTGGACAAAATGTCCGAGGACGCTTTGCATCTGAGGGGGAGTTTATCCCGTTTCGGGATGATGGATGGAGTGACCATCGAGACGGATATGACACCATCCTCTGGGCAGGAAAACAACCCTGGTCAAATGGAGTAGTGGGTATGCTAGATGGCTCCTACTCTGGTGGGACGCAATATTTACTCACCCCGACACAACCTGACTTCCTCAAGGCACTGTTTGTGCGCGAGGGCATGTCAGATATTTACCACGACTTTGTTTTCCGAGGGGGGGCTTACCAATTAGCATTGCACAGAGGATGGGCCATCAATGCAACGCTTGCGCACTTGCGGCAAAACGTTCTTCCTGAGACGGCATTAGCACTCGCCTCATTGGAACTGGCTGCAAAAAACGTGGATGACTGGCATCGCCATCTTCCTCTTACCGCCTGTCCTCCTTTGGAAGAGCTTGTCGACTGGTATTTTGCCGATCTCGCCCACCCGGAGGATGGGCCATATTGGTGGCCGACCAGCCTCTCCCAACACTTTCACGAGGTAAATGTGCCGATCCTGCACCTGGGAGGCTGGTTTGATGTGTTTCTGGGGAGTACGCTTCGTTGCTTCCAGGGTATCCGAGCACAGGGCAAAACAGAGGAGTGCCGGTCGAATCAGCGACTTATCATTGGCCCCTGGATTCATGGTCCGAATCAAATTGGAGAGCCTGTTATCGGCGAACTCGACTTCGGACCGCAGGCCGCTTTCGATCTCTTTGACTATCGTCTTCATTGGTATGATTACTGGCTCAAACAGGTGCCGAACGGGATCATGGATGGCCCAGCAGTGCGTGTGTTCCTGATGGGCTCCAATCGATGGGTGGAAGCCGAGTCCTGGCCGCTGCCAGATACGACCTACCAGCCGATGTATCTCCAGGCTGGCCCTGGGCAAACGACTGCTTCTCTCAACAACGGACATCTTGCTTTCACTCGCCCAGCTTCGGATGAGCAAGCAGAGAGCTTCCTCTACGACCCAACGACTCCCATCGAGAGTCTGCTGACCTATCCCTTTCTCGGTCCAAAGGATCATCAGCATATCGAGGGACGCATGCTCACCTACACGTCACAACTCCTTGAGCAGGATCTGGCAGTGATTGGACCAGTGAAAGCAGTCCTCTACGGCACATCTTCAGCTCCAGATACCGATTGGGTAGTACGCCTCTGCGATGCCTGGCCAGATGGACGCTCCATGTCTGTCTGTGATGGGATTTTGCGGGCACGCTATCGGGATTCCTTGACGGAACCTACACCGATGCATCCAGGGCAAATGTATCGCTTTGAGATCGACCTCCAGGCAACTGCGCAAGTCTTTCAAGCAGGTCACCGACTCCGAGTCGAGGTAACCAGTAGTGACTTTCCCCGCTATGATCGGAATCTGAACACAGGGGAAGCGCTTGACACGGGATACCATGGGCAAATTGCCAACAACACAGTGTTCTCTGGTGGGTCAAGAGCGTCTCACATCCTCTTACCCATTTGTTCGCTGTAGCGGAAATGCTTGCCTTACCTCTCCAAAATGGGGAGGTAAGGCAGTATCGTTGTGAGTATATGAACAATGTGCGTAGTAGCATTTCAGGCGGACTTAACCAAAAGCGATCTAGATTTGAGCTGTAAAGTGGGTTGGAATGCGCGGATCAACCTCGTGGCCCACAATATGGTCTACCTGGGTCGTTCGTGGATAGCCATACTGAACATCGTCAATGAGCGTACTACTCCAAGTGACCACCATAGACCCGGCGAAGGCAAGCAACAGGGCGCACAACATCCCTAGCCCAAGAGGAAGGAGCCAGGTGCTCCCTCTTGAGGATGGTGATCGCGCTGGAGCTGACGGTCGCGAGAATTCCGGCACTTCCTCGGTTGTGGTGGTGCGCTGCGCTCGCGGTTTGGCGAACTGAGAAGCACGCGTGGTCTGGACGGCTGGCACTTTCCCTGGCGAGGACAACGGACGGTGACGCACAACAAGGCTGCGCGGGGCGAGACGATGCTCCTCTCCCTCAATGGTTACAGGCATGGTGATTCCCTCCTTATAAAAGCAGGCACAATATGGTCACAGCAGAAATAGAGGGTCCTGGATTGATGAAGGAGAGGGAGGGAGGTAACAAGGAATGGAGGGATGAAGAAAAAAAGATTATAAGAGATCATTATCTCTCTATGCCTAGTGGGTCACTTGCCAAGTACTGTGGGAATGTGAAAGAATGAAACACGAAGAAACATACAACCCAGAAAGGAGTCGTCAAAAACGATCGCCATGTCTCGTCCTGTTGCCCAACCCCTGCGTCTTTTCACCGAACGCGAACGCCAAGAACTCCAACGAGTGAGCCGCGCTCCGAGTGAAACCGTGATCCGCCATCAGCGAGCGATTGCCTTGCTGGCGGTTGCTGATGGAAGGTCCTTGACGGAAGCCGCCAAAGAGGCGGGATGGAAAGTCCATGATACCGTCACCCGTTTGATCCGCCGCTTCAATGAGCGCGGACTCGCTGCCCTGGATGATTTACCTCGGAGCGGTCATCCCCGCAGCTATGGCTCGAGAGAGCGCGCACGCATCGAGCAAGAACTACGACGGAGTCCATTGCTCAAGGAAGATGGAACAGCCACCTGGTCGCTCACCATGCTGCAACGCTCCCTGCGTGAGGCTCCTGATGGGTTGCCACAGGTAAGCACCTTCACCATTTTGCATACCATCCATGAAGCAGGCTACACCTGGCAGCAGAATCGGACCTGGTGCAAGACCGGCACCACGCTTCACAAGGGAAAGGATGGCGTGGAAGAGCGCCACGATCCCTACACACAGGAAAAAAAACGGTCATTGAGCGAGCCTATGTGACCGCCGAGCGGCTCGGACTGCAATTGTGGTGTGAAGATGAAGGTGGTCCCTACCAAAGTATCCCCTACCCTGGCTCGTCCTGGCAACCTGAAGGTCAGCCTGCATGTCGGCCCCATGAGTATCTGCGGGGCGAGACAGCCAAACTGCTCACCTTGTTTCGGCCCGCGACTGGCGAAGTCCGTGCTGAGGCAGTGGAGCACAGCACGAATGCGGTGCTGCATCCCTGGCTCAAACGCGAGCTGCAAGCCATCCTCAAACAGTGTCCTGCGGCCCCAGAGGTGGTACCACAAGGCAGGCGCTGGCAGGACTGGGATATCTATCCAGCGGCCGAGCAGCTGGATCGCTTTTTCCCACCCGTGCAGGTGTTGCTCATTTTAGACAACCTGGCAGGGCACAAGAGTTTCAGTCTGGTGCAATGGTGTGCTGAGCACGGCATCCTCTTGCTCTGGACCCCGACGGCTGGTTCCTGGCTCAATATGGCCGAGTCACTGCAACGCATCCTCCAGCGGCGGGCGCTTTCCGGTCAGCACCCTGCAGACGTCCAGACGCTCAAGCGCTGGCTCACCGAGGCAGTTGATGGCTGGAATCGACATCCCACACCGTTCATCTGGGGCGGCAAACGCCATGCCCGTCGCGACCGGGCCTATGCTCGGCGGCACCGCTTGGCTGGGTCAGGGGCGACGACGACGTATGCTGTCCCTCGGCGTATCCGTTCGGTTCGCTACTACAAGAGGGTGGCTAATACCGCAGGAGTTGGCAAGTGACCCACTAGTGCAGTAGAACGAAAGAAAGTAGGAAAGTGAACCGATATGAATAGGTATGAAAGCACCCATCTTCATCCGGCCACTCACCGAAAACGAACAAAACGAGATCCAGGCAAGATTACGTTCCTCCTCAGCCTTTGTGTTGCGTCGCTGCCAGATTCTCTTGGCAAGTGCTCGTCACGAACATGCCAGAGCCATAGCCAAGCAACTGGGTTGCGACGACCAGACCGTTCGCAATGTCATCAAAGGCTTCAACGAGCGCGGACTCGCCGTGCTCAAGCGCGAGTCCTGCCGCCCACATCACCTTCGCACAAGCATTCCCGACGACGCGTTAGAGGCGTTGCAAGACCTCTTGCACCGCAGCCCTCGCGACTTTGGGCTCAACCGCAGCCTGTGGAGCTTGCCTCTGGTTGCCAAGATCAGCTTCGAACAAGGAATCATTCCGACTGCGACCAGCGTCACGAGCGTGTGCCGTGCGCTCAAACGCTTGGGAACCAGTTGGAAACGCGCCAAGCACTGGATTACTAGTCCCGACCCACAATACCAAGTAAAAAAAACGCTCGGCAACGGTTGATTGCCTACGCGAGCCTTCAGTCCGACTGGGCCATTGGCTTCCTTGACGAGGTCTGGTGGAGTCGCTTTGCTCTTCCTCGCCTCCACGCCTGGCAAGACGCAGAGCACCCCGTCCGTCTGGTTGAGCAATCCTGGCTAAAGGATGATCCTGACCCCAAAGCACTGGCTTGTTATGGCGTCCTCTGGCAACAAGGGAGCCATGATGATCCTCTACGAGAGGAGATGTGGCTCCGTTTTGTCACGGGACGCCCAGTCAGCGATATCACCATTCAGTTTCTGGATTGGTGTTGCCAGCACTTGGCAGCACAAGGCAAACGGCATTGGCTCCTCATTTGGGACAATGCCTCCTGGCATGTGAGCAAGATGGTACGTACCTGGATCCGGGAACACAACCTCACCGTTAAGCAATCCCATCAAGGCGTTCGGATTTTGCCTTTTCAACTGCCCACCAAAAGCCCCTGGCTCAATCCGATTGAACCAAAGTGGGTCCATGGCAAGCGCAATGTGGTCGAACTTGATGGCTTGCTTTCGGCCCATCAATTAGCCAGCCGGGTCTGCGCTTACTATGGGTGCTCGTATGAACCACATTTAACTCTTTCCGAAATGGTTTCGTAATCTTGCACTAGGATGGAACTTATGGCATTGCTACCAAATAAAACCTGGGATAGCATCCTTCAGATGGCAAGACGTATCTTCAGGAATGAAGGTGAGAAGAATGAACACCGGAAGAAAGAGACTTTTCCGCGTTGGATGGTAAACTGTTCTCACTCTGACCTCGTATTTATGCGAGAGCATAATATAGAGAGAAAACTGTCATATACCAACTGGGAACCTCTGTCGGCACGGCCGTAGGTGATCTGACCGCGATGACCGCCCACTTGGGTTATTTCGCCTCGGGTGTGCTGTTTATCGTATTGATCGCTTTGCCAGCCCTGGCTTACTGGTTGCTTGGCTTGAATGAGATTGTTGCCTTCTGGCTCGCCTATATCTTGACCAGGCCGCTTGGTGCCTCATTTGCGGACTGGGCGGGCAAGGAGCCGAGCGCCGGGGGAGCTGGCCTGGGTACGGGCTGGGTCAGCCTTGCTCTGACAATCTTGATTATCGCCTTTGTCGCTTATGTGACGGTCACGCGCAAGGATGTCAGGAATAATTAATGTAATGTATGTTGTATTGCGAGCTCAGCTCGCAATACAACATACATTACATTAATTATTCCTGGTAGCGGTGCTGGCTCCAGTAGATGAAGAGCAGGGGGGCCGGGAGGGTTGAGAGGAGTAGCGCCAGGAAGATGCCAAAACTAAAGGTAATGCGTCCCAGCGAGCCGGAATAGGCATAGAGCATGCCCCAGAGCAAGATGCCCGCGGCAAGAATGCAGGTAATCAGGGGGAGAATCCAGTCGTAGAGCAGCCTTGAGAGGTCGTGTAGGCGGCGGGGAAAGACAAAGCGAATAAAGCCCATGAGCAGGAGGAAGTCCACCAGGGGGAGCGCTCCAACACTCAGGCCCAGCAGAAAAGCCACAAATTGATGAAAATCCCTCATCATAGATGTAACCGTTTTTATGCTCTATTTTATCCACGTTTTTCTTAAAAAGAAGTATACCACCTTTTGCATAGATATAAAAGAATGCTGCAAGTTACTGTCTTGACTTCTCGCGCCTGCGGCGCTCGCCTTCAGAGTAAGGAGTGTGTTGTGGGCTGGCGGAGCCAGCCCACAACACACTCCTTACTACCTCGAAAAGGGGGGGTATAAATGGGCAACTGCTCAATGCAAATTACGACACGCCCCTTACCTCGAAAAAAGGGGTGAGCGTATGGCATGGGCCAATACTCGTGCCACACGCTCATCCCTTTTACCCTTGAGGAACGCAGGTGCGAGGGACCAGCATTAATGGCAGCCCTCTGAGGGGGCGGCGCTCTTTGTCACGACGTTTGGGCTGGTGGTGGTGACGATGCCGGTGTGTTCAACGTCGAGCTTTATAAGATTGAGCAGGTTGAGCGAGATGGTTAGCTGGCGACTAAAGCTAAAGCTCTGGCTGGTTTCACCCGTGGCGAAAGTGAGCGTGGTTGTGTTATAGCTTGCTCCGTTATCTGATGAGTATTTGACGTCGACCTCGCCGCCAGGGCTGTTGTCGCTGACAGTAATCGTCGCGATATAGGTGACGGTGGCGATGCCGCCACAGGAGGTCGAGATGGTAGGGGGATCGAATGCGATATCGATTCCCTGTACCTGGAAGGGATTGGTCGTGGTTGTTCCAGTTGGGGTGGGTGTGAGCGATGCGACTGTACTGGTCGCCCTGGCTTTTGAGACGGGAGTGGGCACTCCTACTACTCCAGCACTTGTTGGACTTGGTCGAACGCCTCCAGGCGTATTGCTAGTAGCCGGACTGACTGTCGTGATTGGTGTCTGAGTACCTGGAGAACCACCAGTCACAAGGGTTGAGGTATGGTCATTGAGGACTGTGTTTAGCACGAAGGTACCCAGAAGGGCAAGCAGGATCAGAAGAATGATTACAGCCAGGAGAAACCGCCTGCGTCTCCCTTTCCGCCCTTTATTCTTATCATCGCCTGTGTTCCAGGTGGGGAGAGGGGGGTCTTGCCCATCATCATCTATATTGGCTGGTTTGAATATAGAGGCTGACCCGGATTGTTCGAGTTTGCTAGATATCTGCTTCAGTTGAATCTCGCCTGGTAGGGGTAAGGGAGCTTCCGGTGCGTCGCCGGAGCCAGTAGGTTCGCTTGTATGGAGTGAGGGTTCTGGCCAATCAACTCCTGTGATGGGTGATGATGGGGTGCCATACTCGCTTGAGGGAGTCTGGGGACTGCTTGCGATTTGGAATGAGGCGTTCTGTGAAGCGGAGTGAAACTGGGTGCGGAAAAGCTGGCTGGGTAATTCAACACTAAATTCTGAGGTAGAGTGCTCAAGCACCAGTTCGTTTGACTCAGTCGGACCATCGATGGCCTGCTGAAAGGCCTGAGCGAAGGCGACAATGTTCGGATAGCGCTCCTTGGGCTTCTTCGCCAGGCCGCGCTGAATAACAGCGCTTGCCCCGGGAGAGACCTGTGAATTAAGCTGGCTGGCATCGGGCGGTGCGGCCTGGATATGCTGGTAAAGAATGCTAACGGCATCACCTTGAAAGGGATATTGTCCCGTGAGCAGCTTATAGGTCATAATTGCCAGGGAATATTGATCACTGGCGGGGACGGCCTCCCCTCGCCACTGTTCGGGGGCCATGTAATTTGGTGTGCCACGTGCATGCTTACTTGAATTGGAGTTGCCCAGGCGCAGGCGAGCCAGGCCAAAGTCCGAGAGCAGGAGGTGAGGGACGTCAGGTTGCACATGACTATTACTGACCAGGAAGTTCGATGACTTCACGTCCTGGTGGATGACATGATGGTCATGGGCATACTGAAGAGCGTCCGCGGCCTGGCGCACGATCTGTGCAACCATCTGAGGGGGCAACAGCATCGCGCGGCGGCGCTTGCGCAGCCAGATATCGAGTGAGCCTTCGGCATGATACGGCATTACGAGATAGGTTAGCTGGGCGGTGTTCAGCGTGGTCTCTCCATAATCAAAGAGGGGTAAAATATGAGGATGATCAAGCATCGAAATAGTTCGCGCCTCACGCTGAAAGAGGCGCAACGCCTTGCTGCTTGTCTCGCTACCCTCATCCTCATCTTCTTCTGTATGAACGACCTTGACCGCGACCTGGCGCGCGAGGCGTATGTCGTCCGCGAGATAGATCTCTCCCATGCCCCCACTTCCCACCAGTCGAAGCAAACGGTAATTATGTATCTGTAATCCGTCGAGTGGCATCTCTTATCCCTGGCGGCCCTTAAAATAAATATAACTATCCAAATACCCTCTTTTTACTTTACCAAATAACAGGTATTTACGCAACGGTTAAAAGGTAAAAAAGTGAAAATAGGTAGTAATAAAGAAGGAAGACATGATGCTCGAAAAAATTAATCATGCTCAGAGTCAGGTACTGAATGGGGACCGAGAAGGTGCGCAGAGACTTTATCTTGAGATGTGGAATGAGGCGTTGCGTACTGAGGATCAGTACCAGGCATGCGTTGTTGCTCACTTTATGGCCCATGCCTGCACTGAACCAGGAGAGCAGTTGCTATGGCACCAGCGCGCCCTGAAGGCTGCCGAGGCCGTAGGAGACGAAAGCGTGCAGGGATTTTTTCCCTCACTTTACGCGAACCTGGGAGAGATTTGCCTGCGTCTCGGTGATCGTGAGCAAGCGCGCGTGTATGCAACCAGGGCACAGGGAGTCGCGCACCTCTTACAGGATGATGGATATGGGCGCATGATAGCTTCGCTGATTGAACGCGTGTTGCAAGCTACCGCGGAGAAGTGAGAGGGCACGACGCTACTAAAGTACGCGTCTACATATACCCGTAATATGTAGACGCGTACTTTAGTAGCGTCGTGCCAGGCTTATGCACTGGCCTCAGTGGTTTCCTCGGATTGCTCCGTTGCCTGATCTGGCGAGCCGGTAACGAAGGGCACATCTTTGAGGAAGAAGGTCACGAGCAGCGCGATGATCGTGAAGGTTAGCACTGCTACGAAGCCGTGTTGGAGGGCGGTGGCAAGGGAGAGCTTACCGGCCTCGGTACTCGGCAGGCTGCGCATCACATCGCTGGAGGCGGAGCTATTGACTACGGTTCCCACAATGGCGATGCCCAGCGTCGCGCCCAGTTGTCCCAGGTATCTGTTTGCCGCCGTGCCAACGCCCAGGCTACTGGCTGGCAGAACGTTCTGCGCGACCGCTGTGAGGGAGAAGAACGTCCCCGTGCCAATACCCGCCAGGATCATGAATCCGATGGCCTGCCATAGGCTGGTTGAGGGCGTCATCAGCGTGAAGAAGAAGGTACCAATTCCCATCAGCAGTGCGCCGATGATGATAACAAGCTGGTAACGCTTGAGCGCGCCGATGATGGGACCTGCCAGCATCGCGCCAACCACCATGCTTATAGAGAGGGGCGTCATCACCAGCCCACTGATGGTGGGCGAGACGGAGAGCACGCCCTGCAAGTAGAGGGGTAGGTAGAGTGAGAGGCCCATCAACACCATCATCTGGAGCATGGTCAGAAGCGCGGCGCAGCTCCAGACCTGGTTGCGGAACAGTTCCAGGGGTAGGATGGGTTCGGCGGTCTTGCGTTCAACCAGGGCAAACAGGAGAAAGAGGACTACGCCAATTCCCATTAAGCCAAGGACCTGAGGTGAGTTCCAGGCATACATTTGTGAACTGCCCCAGGTCAGTCCCAGCATCAGGCAGATGGTCGCGACTGTAGAGAGAACCGCGCCCAGGAAATCGATATGCCGTATCGCCGCCAGGCCCGTTTTCTCACTGGTGCGGACCGAGAGATGGGCTGGCAAGAAGAAGAGCAGCGCTATGACTGCGATTAAGCCCACAGGCAGGTTGATATAGAAAACCCAGCGCCAGCGGCTGCTTGTCGTCACAAAGTTTCCCATGAGTGGTCCGTGCTCAGTAAGCCAGCCGCCAAGCGTTGGACCAAAGAGATTGGAGACACCATACACGATGCCAAAGAGACTCGACCATTTGGCCCGCTCGGCTGGAGGAAAGAGATCGCCAACCACGGTCGCGACCAGGGCCATGCCAATGCCCGCGCCCAGCCCTTGGAGCGCGCGGAAGAAGATCAATTGATTCATCGTCTGTGAGGCCCCAGCCAGGAGTGAGCCTATGAGAAAGAGGACGGTCCCACCAAGCAGAAACCACTTGCGGCCAAACTGGTCGGAGAGCTTGCCTACAATTGGTACCATGCTCATCGTGGTCAGAACATAGGCGGTCACAACCCAGGTGTAGCGATCTAACCCATGCAGCTCGGCGATGATACGCGGCATGGCGGTCCCCACAACCGTCTGGTCCAGAGCCTCCAGGAAGAGAGAGAGCATCAGCGCGATCAGCACGCTAGCCAGCGCGAAACCTCGTAGGCGGACCTGGCTGGATGTCGTGTCAGTCATGGATGCAGTACTCATCGAATATTTTCTCTTTCATACTATGTCAATGTTATTGTTTATCTATTACCTAAAGTATATTCTAAAAAGAAGCCCTAATCACGTGATTTGTCAGGCTGAGGGGTCAGCGTTTTGAAGATTTCTCTGAACGCAATCCAACAAATTGTAATTGTAGGGTCCAGGCTAGCCTGGGCCCTCTCGCCAAGGGATCAATCGATCCTGGGAGGGAGAGTCCATGCCAGCACGGCCCCTACAAACGGTACATCTAACAATGTATAGGGTCCAGGCTAGCCTGGACTATTTCAAGATCTGGCGCACAAAACTCTGAAGGTCCGCGACGTAGAGTTCAGGCTCTTCCCAGGCCATGAAGTGACCGCCGCGAGGAAAATCGGTAAAGTGGGCCAGGTTGACCTGGCGCGCCGCCCACTCGCGAGGCAGTGGCGGATCATAGGGGCAATGAGCCACTGCGGCTGGAACTACTGCACTCTTACCGAGATTGCCTCCACTGGCGACGTGTGCATTGGCATAATAGGCTCCTGCCGCCGTGTTGATGGTCTCGGTGACCCAGTAGATTGTGACATTGGTTAGCAGTTCATCGGCGCTAAAGCGTGTTTTGAACTCCTCCTTGCCTTTCTCGCCACTACTGCCATAGCCGATCAGCCAGGCGGCCAGGCCGAGAGGTGAGTCGTTGAGGCCGTAAGCCAGCGTTTGTGGCTTGGTGGCCATGATCATGTTGACGCCGATGCCCTCTTCCATAAACCACTTCTGGACCCATTGAGCCATCTCCATTTCGGCAGGCGTAAGGGTTGAGAAATCGGTATTCTGATCAGGGTAGCCCACATCGGTCAGGTGAATACCGATGAGCAACTCGGGATACTTGCGCGCCAGGGCCTGGGTGATGATGGCTCCGTGATCGCCGCCAGCCGAGACGAATTTTTCATAGCCGAGCACCTGGGTCATCAGCTTCGCGAAGAGATCGGCATTGGTATCGTCGTCCACCGTAACGCGATCCGAAAAGCCTGTGCCTGGAATGGATGGCACGATCACATCAAAGGAGGCGTTGGGATCGCCGCCGAACTTTGCGGGATCGGTCAGCCGCTCAATGACCTTGTGATAGCGATAGAATGAGTCGGGAAAGCCATGGAGCAGTAGGAGCGGCGTCGGATTTGGCCCCTTGCCGCGCTCGTGGATGAAGTGGATGCCCACGCCATCAACATCGGTTTTAAATTGCGCAAAGCTATTCAGGGCCGCCTCGTGCTTGCGCCAGTCGTATTCATGCAGCCAGTGGTTGGCGAGTTCTTTCATATATTCAAGGCTGATGCCATAGGCCCAGTCGGCTTCTGTGGCAGTACTGAGCCAGCGTGTGCGGGCTAAGCGCTCGCGTAGGTCATCAAGAGTAGCCTGGGGAATGGCGATTTTGAATGGTTGCATGCTCATGCGTTCTTCGCTCCTTTTTGAATGCCTCTTGCTTCATCTCTGCTTACAAAGAGAGTATAACCTCGAAGGAGGACACAATCGACCCTCGTTTCTGGCATTTTTGTCCTACGATTGGCTTTTACACAGATCTGTACGTGCATACGCGTTTCTCCTTTGCTGGGAGTGTGATGCGTTGCTTGAAACAAATTATAGAGGTTTGCAAGCGGGGGAACATCACCCAGATGTATGATTGCGTAGGGTGATTGGCGCTGGCAGATGGGGATATCCAGTATCTCCCCAAAGACGCTGGCAGGATGGGGAGAGCTTTAGAGCAAGAGCAGCCGCCGTGCCAACGTGATGGCCTCGGTGCGGCGGTTCACACCAGGCTTGCGATAAATGTTGCTGACCTGAGTTGTGATTGTGTTGCGGGAGACAATCAATGCCTGCGCTATTTCGTTATACTTCTGTCCAGCAACTAGCAGGCACAGTACGCGTTGCTCCTGTCCCTGTACTCTTATACTGATTTGGCTACACATACAATGAAATTGTAAGCTTTTTGCAATTTCAGAAAGGTAGTATGCAATGAAAATCGCTCTATTTGGGGCTAATGGTATGATTGGCCAGCGTATCGCCCGTGAGGCGACGGAGCGCGGGCACCAGGTTACAGCTATCGTGCGCAATCCATCGAGCTTCGCTGAGTGTCTACAAAATCTATCGGTTGCTCAGGGGGACGCCAGCGATCCTGAGAGTGTCGCGAAGGTAGCGGCGGATCATGATGTCGTAGTCAGCGCGCTGGGTCCCGCGCATGGCGTGCCGCCCGAGTCCTTTATCGAGATGACGCGGACACTGATCGATGGCGTCAAGCGTGCGGGTGTGCATCGCCTGATCGCTGTAGGTGGCGCGGGCAGCCTGGAGGTCGCACCTGGCGTGCAATTGATGGATACGCCCGAGTTTCCCTCCGCCTTGCAAGGGATTGCGCGTGCGCATCGCGATGCGCTCGATATCTACCTTGGCGAGAAAGACCTGGACTGGACGAACATCAGCCCGGCAGCCCTCATCGAACCTGGACAGCGCACCGGGAAGTACCGCACTGGCAAAGATCAGCTTGTGACCAATGACAAAGGCGAGAGCCGTATCTCTGCCGAGGACTTCGCCATTGCCGTCATCGACGAAGTCGAGAAGCCGCGTTTCAGCCGCCAACGCTTCACCGTTGCGTATTAAACGCAGGGTCCATGCTTGCAAGGATTGAAATAGCCGCGGACGCCAGTAGCGAGGCCACTACTGGCGTCCGCGGCTATTTCAGGAGGCTTAGACTAAACGATTTGTGTTCTGGTTGGAACCAACGGTGCAAAGGGTCAGGGTGACCAGCGATGGGGCGCTGCTCTGCCAGGGGTGATGCCAGAGAATCTTTCCATCACGCTTGTTTATGGCGTAGAGGTTCTGTTGAAGGGAGAGGGGTGAGGGCTGCAGCGTCTCTACGACGATAAGCATGTCTTTATTGGCACTCAGGCTAAACAGGCTGGGCTGTAAGCTGTCAATGCACCAGCGATCCTTGCCTGTGGCGGTGTCAAGGGCGCAGAGCGTCTTTTTAGTCGTGCTGCCATCCCCTCGATAGCCTTTGTAGGCATATAACTCTTGCTCTGAGAGAAAGGTAAATTGCTCATAGTTGTGTTCGCGTTGCCAGCGTAGCTTACCCGTGTGTGCATCGAGCGCCATCAAGAGCATGTCCTGGTGTGGCTCTGAGGCGGGGTGAGCTTTGGGATTGTAAAGTTGATTCTGCCCATTGAGATACAGCGTATCACCAAGCGCCGTGACGGATGACGGTTGGTTGAACATTGACATGGGAAGCGTCCAGATGCTTTTCCCGGTCTCGGGCTGCAAGGCCTGCACGCTGGTGATAGGACTGCTCGTGGAGGGGTCGGAAGCAACCTGATTGATAGCCAGAACGGCCTCTCTGGTGACTATGAGCTTGAAGGTATTGCTATCGTTCGCGGTCGTATAGGCTTTCCGCCAGAGGACCTTGCCTTGAGCGGTATCAAGCGCTGTGGCGAACCTGCGCTGGCCATTCTGGCTCTGCGCGTTTATTTCTGTTTCGACAATGTATACTGCCGTGCTCGTCGTGACAAGCCCGGAGAGAAAAGCAGGACTCTTATAGCTCCAGCGTACCTGTCCATTGCTTATTTGCAGGGCCTGAACGGTAGTTTCTGTATTCTGATAGATCGTTCCCTTGCAGAACTGCATAGTATTGAAGCCTGTTTCCTCGGTTTCGCGCTGCCAGAGCAAATGGCCGTCCCGGATATCGAGTGCCAGGAGGAGGGCACTGTGCTGGCTGCTGCTAGTGATGTAGAGTACTCCATCCACAATTCTTTGCTCGCTCGATTGATACATATCTTTCACTTTGAGTGGTTCGCGTTGCCAGCGTATATGCCCGGTGCTGGTGTCAAAGGCGGTGACATGGAGCCTGGATAGGCCCTGGTTGTTATCCGCCTCTTGTGGATTCGCATCCCAGCTCACAGCGTACTGAATAGTCCCCGGTTGGGAAGAGGGCGGATGTGACATGGTACAATCTCCTGATGTTTTGTCTGGTATCTTCTGATTGGATGTTTGCTCCTGTAATGTTGGTTTCGAGCCACAGCCCGCGAAGAAGAAACAAAGAACCAGTAACAACAAGCTGCTGAGAACAATTGGATGCCTGTTTGTTTTAGAAGATATGAACGTATGACAGGACATAATGATGTCACTCCTGCAAGTAAGAAAAGTTTTATACAAGTTGTCTGTCCTTAGTGTAGTAGGAAAGTGATAAAGATAGATGGGGCATATGACCTATTTGTTCTCAATATATAGCCAACTCAATAAGTAGATTGTTGGCTTGATCCCACGGGCCCGTGGTGCTCGCCTGGGTATGAGGTGTGGTGCTCATTGGCAGCCACTGGCTGCCAATGAGCACCACACCTCATACCCCTGAGAAAATGTAGGAATGCAACCTTGTTCTATATGCTCTTTGTCATGAAATCGACCTGGGAGCGAACGTGCATACCGGCGCGATGGTAGAGGTTCCAGGCTCCCGTCTGGTTGGTGGAGTCCATGTCGAGCAGGACCTCGCGGACACCGCGACGATAGTACTCATTAAAGGCTGTAGAGAGCAGGGCGAGGGCAATGCCTCGTTTGCGCCAGGGACGGCGCACTCCGACCTGCGAGACATGTCCATTATGTTCCTGGGGATAGATGCGGCAGAGCGTGACGCCAACCACTTCTCCATCGGAGATAGCGACATAGAACATAGAAGGGTCGGCGCTAGAGTTCTTCTCAAACATACCCTCGTACCAGTCTGCATAGGGGCGATATGGCTCGCCATCGATATCGGGAAAGGTCTCAGCAACGACATTATAAATGGCTCGCTCCTCCTGGCCTGGAATAAAGGGGCGAATGATAACACCCTCGATAGGACGGGGGGCCGTAGGCGGCTCTTCAAAGAGGATACGCATACGGTAATCGCTGGATTCGACCTTGAGGCCCGCTTGCGTGAGTAGGTGAGACATATCGCGGGTAAAGCTCCACGTGTAGAAGGTGCGAGGCGTCTCCGGGTAAGCGTCGAGCAGGGTGTGTGCGCGCTCCTCAGCGAATTGTAGTAGATAGGCGCCGATAGGCTGCTGCTGATAGGAGAGGCGTATGGCTGTATTTGCGTCGAGCATAATGCCGCGTCTCGTTCGGGCCACACTGGTATAACCAATGAAGTCGCCTGTGGGCGCCGTCACCGCCAGCGTGTCGCTCTCTAAGTTGACATCACGGTCCTGCCAGAACTCCAGCACATCAATAGCTGCGCTCTCGCTAACGCCCAGCATGGCGAGTTCGATTTCAACGTTGATGGCCGCGATAGCCTCGGCATCCTGAAGTGTTGCCGGGCGCGTCACAAAGCCTGGGGGAAGGAGGATACTGGACATAAAGAAACTCCATTCTATATGCTTGCTACTCTAGAGTAGCTTTGAGGGCGTGTCTTCACCCGGCGCGAGCAGGCTTTGTCGTGAGAGGTAAGAGTCGATCTGGCGGATAACAAAAAGCCGCGAGCGTGTAGTGGAGAGGGACGCCCACGGACAAAATTAGTCAACTATGTAAATCAGGAGATGACCAACCTGAAAAAGGACATAGTGAGGCCCTGGGCGACTATGCAAGCGTTGGATGCATAGTGGTGGTGATCTTTCGCCTTAGCCATGTCTATCAATGCCCTTTGCTATCAAAAAGTTTTCAGGCCTCTATGTGCTCTGAGAAATCGAAGCACATAGAGGAATAATACCATACTATGATTGGAAATAAAACCCCGGCACGAGCACGCGAAGCGCGGACAAGACGGTGCCGAGCATCAAACTTTGAGACGAGAAAGGATTTCCGCGCATCTGAGTATTCCACGCGGCGGGTTCATGCTCAACCGATCATTCACTACTACGCCCCACCACGCGTTGAGCACGCATTGTGCCAGTCCCCAGCCACGTATGCGCGCCCGTTCCATGCCCAATTCCTCGCTCAGTTGAGCGACGCGCCGGGCCAGCATCCGCTCCAGGTCGGGCACCTCAAGGATGCGAGGCATAGGGTTATAGAACGAGGCTCCCACTTCATACCCAGGATCACCAACCACGCCCTTGGGATCGATAGCCAGCCATGCATCACCCGAACGCAAGATATTGTGGTGCTGGAGATCGCCGTGTAGCAACATGGTCTGGGGAGCCGAAGCACTTAACGTCACGAAAAGATCCATCGCCTCATCAACCAGGCGCGGCGGAAACGGACCATATCTACCAGCATAGCGTGCGCGGAGCTGCGTCAATCCTTGCCCCAATTGCTCAACCGTCGGAAAGGTATGCTCTGTGGGTGCCGGTCGCCAGAGTTGACGCATGACCCCGGCTAGAATGGATGTGGCTTGCTCATCCTGCTCCGGCACCAGTGACGCAAGCATGGTTCCCGGTTGCAAACGCTCCAGCACCATCACCTTTTGTTCCTCATCAAACTCCAGGAGACGAGCGATGCCTCGCCCATTGAAGAGACGCAACGCGGCCAGCCCATGTTCAAACTCATCGGAAAACTCGCACGTCTTCAGGATAACTGGTGTGCCATCCGCACGTACAGCCGGTGCCACGTAGTGAAAAGAGAGGTTCTCAAATGGAGGCAAGAGCTTCAGTTGCCAGCGCTCCGCGCATTCCTCTAAAAAAGATGGGAGGCGTTGAAACCAGGCGTTGGCCGCCTCTGTGCCGTACACATCGCGCATAAACTGGAGAAAATCTTCAGGCAGGGCAAACATCAAAAGGACTCCTTGTATCTAGTACATCGCATGCATCCGGCTGAGAAGAGCAGGGGCTTTTTTGTCGGAGAGAACCATGTGGAAGCGAGGTGTGCCTACGTCATATGAACCATAAAGCATATCAGGAGGACAAAATCACTGGCAAATCACACATACTGAGGTTCGCTTTGAGCTTCTCAAAAAAACTGAAGCCCCATCCTTCAAAAATCGTCATTTCAAGAAACCAACACAACGTGTATACTGTCTCCAGTTGTCATATGTGTCTATTTTGAATTGTAATGTCACTGAACAGCAAAAGTCAATAAGAGAAAAATGGAAATGAATGGCATGGCATCCTCACTACATGACGAATCACAGCAGATGAGCTTGCGTGAACGCAAGAAACGTCTGGCTCAGGCCACTATTGAGGAGGCGGCGCTCCGACTCTTTCAGCAACAGGGGTATGAGCACACCTCCGTCCAGGACATTGCTGAGGTGGTGATGATGTCACCGCGCACCTTTTTTCGCTATTTTGCGTCTAAAGAGGAGGTGCTCTTTGGGCCAATGCACGCGGCCCTGAGCGATGGTCTCCGCTTTCTGCAGCATGCTGCGCCAACAGAGTCACCGCACGCAGCACTCAGGGCGACCTTTGAATGCCTGGCCAGCCAGTATCAGCAGCAGCGTGCCAGTTTTCTGCTCCGCTATCAGGTGGCCGTGCAGACTCCCTCGATCGCTTCTGTCTATCTCTATGCCCTGATGGAAACAGAGCCAGCCATCTGTGAGGCGCTTTGCTCCCGCCTGGAATCTGTCCCAAACCGTCATGAGATTCGCTTCCTGGTGGCCATCTACATGACAGCGTTGCGTGTGGCTCTTGAGGTGTGGCTGGAGCAAGAAGCGCAGGGAGATCTGGTTTCCTTGCTTCGTGAGTACCTGGACGACTTCTCGTCGCTTTCCCACCATGCCTAGACGAAAAGATCACTCGTATCGCTCCTAATAATATAGGCCTTGGCCCTTGACTTCCACATTCTTTTGTGGCATAATCGTAACGTACCGTACGTTACGATTGCAAGGGAGCGATAATGGAGCAGAGACAGAATACACGTATTCAGAAGACACAGGAGCGGCTACGCGCCGCCGCGCACCAACTCTTTCTTCAGCAGGGCTACCAGGGAACAAGTATTGAAGGCATCCTGGCAGAGGCGGGAATCTCCTCAAAGGAGACCTTCTATCGCCACTATGCCAACAAGGAGGCGCTTTTTGTGGATGTTCTGCGTCACCTGACGATGGAGATGCCGCGTTTCTCTGAGAAGCTTGAGACTCTCCCACCTCCTCATGATCTCGCATCGCTGCGCCAGGTTCTGGCGACGCTGGCTTACGAGATACTGGCTATTATCAGCCAGCCCGGCTATCTCCCCCTGATACGCATGATTATTACGGAGATGCCGCGTTTCCCCCAGCTTGGCACGCTGTTTTTCTCGACAGTTACCCAACGAGGTATCAGTATTATTACCGCGCAACTACGAGCTGCCAAAGCGCAAGAAATTATCGCGGATGTCGATGTAGATGCCGTGGCGTACACGTTACTTGGTGGCCTGCTGACTTATGTCGTAATGCACCGTTTGCTTGCGGGTGAGGAGGCGCAGAACTCGTCATCCGACCACGCTAACGCCGTCATCGAGGTTATTATGCGTTCATTAAGGCCGTAAAAGTTAGTTATGATACTTTTCTCAAGGAGGATACCATGTTTCCTGACCGGATACGCGTGTTTAACAAATATGTCACGAATCGCGTCCTGCGTGGGCTTGCGATCCTTCCCTTTGGCCCTTTCGCGCTTCTTAGGCATGTTGGGCGTCGAAGCGGAAAGTCTTATGAGATAGTGATTATGGTCTGGCCGCTGAATGAGGGGTTCGTGATTGCCTTAACCTATGGTCCAAAGGTAGATTGGTACCGCAATGTGCAGGCCGCGGGAGGCTGTACTGTGTTCTGGCATAGAAAGCACTACACGCTTGAGAACCCGGAGACGCTTGATACCGAAACCGCCCTGACAGCCTTCCCTGGTTTTTTCAAAATGGTTTTACGCCGGGCTGGCCAGCAACATTTTATCTATATGAAGTCGGTTGCCTCTATGCCTGGTACTTCAAATGCTCCTGTTGTAAAATCATAAAGTAATACATAATCAGTAATATGATATACTCTTCTTCAAGATGTATCTGACGAGCAGTCAAATGATGCTTGGAGGCAGCGAGTATGTTCCAGGTTTTCGCGGGCAGTGGTGCTCGCAAGAAGTATGCTGACGATGAGCAGCAGCGTACAGACGTCCCGGACCAGTTGGCAGACGGCGAGGTCCGGCATGTGCATATCTGTATTCTTGGCACGGGCTTCTCCGGACTGGGCATGGCCATCCGGTTGAAGCAGAGCGGGTACAAAGATTTTGTTGTGTTGGAGAAAGCGGAGGATATTGGGGGGACGTGGCGCGACAATACCTATCCAGGCTGTGCCTGCGATATCCCTTCGCACCTATATTCCTTCTCCTTTGCTCTCAACCCAAATTGGAGCCATATGTACTCGCCCCAGCGCGAGATTCAGGCGTATTTGTGCGACTGCGCGCAGCGTTTTGGCATTCTGCCACATATCTGGTGGAACAACGAGCTTCGCGATGCCTCGTGGAGCGATGATGAGCAGCGCTGGCATATCACGACCTCGCAGCGCGAGTTTACTACCGATATCCTCATTCTCGGCAATGGTCCACTCAGCGAGCCTGCCCTCCCACATATCTCTGGCATTGAGAACTTCGAGGGTGAGATCTTCCACTCAGCAAAGTGGCGCCACGACCTGGATCTTACAGGCAAGCGCGTGGCTGTAATTGGCACTGGGGCCTCGGCCATTCAGTTTGTACCCCAGATTCAGCCGAAGGTCGCGCACCTGGTCCTCTTTCAGCGCACACCGCCCTGGATCGTTCCGCGCCTGGATCATCCCATCTCGGAGGAGAAGAAGCGTCTGTATCGCCTCCTTCCCTTCACGCAGCGCTTTGTACGCACGCGCATCTATCTGCGCCAGGAATTGACTGCCCTGGGTATGGTCTATAATCAGAAGGCGATGGAGAAGGGGATGCAGTTTGCCCGCGAGCATCTGGCGCGGCAGGTAGCCGACCCAGAACTGCGGGCGAAGCTCACGCCTCACTACGCCATGGGTTGCAAGCGTATCCTGGTCTCCGACGACTTCTATCCAGCGGTCACCCAGCCCAATGTTGAGGTTGTCACCGAGCATATCCGCGAGGTCCGAAGCCGAAGCGTGGTCACTGAGGATGGCCAGGAGCACGAGGTCGATGTCATCATCTGCGGCACCGGCTTCCATGTCACTGATGCACGTTTGCCTCAATGTGTGCGTGGGCGCGGTGGTCAGACGCTGGCTGACGCCTGGAACGAGAGTATACATGCCTATATGGGTACGGCTGTTCCTGGTTTCCCCAACCTCTTCTTGCTGATTGGCCCCAACACAGGCCTGGGCCATAACTCCATGGTCTACATGATCGAGTCACAGCTCAGCTACCTGCTCGACTGTTTCAAAACAATGGAGCGCAAGCAGGCGCAGGTCGTTGAGATCCGGCCCGAGGTCGAGTCTGCTTACAACGACGAGGTGCAGCAGCGGATGCAGAAGACGGTCTGGGCCTCCGGCTGTGTAAGCTGGTACCTGGATGCTAAAGGGCGCAACACCACGCTCTGGCCCGGCTTCACCTTTGAGTTCCGCCGCCGTACGCGCCGCTTCGACCGCCAAAACTACGACCTGCTGCCACAATATATTCCGCTTGCAACCTGAAAGATTGGGTAAATGATATGCATGGGCAACGGATCTGCGGCCCGTTGCCCATGCATATCATTTATTCTCTGAGCGCCGCAGGCGCGAAGACTCCCTCGCGCGGCTTGAAACTGAGAGGGAAACTATGCTATCCTATTAGCACGAAACGTCGTTCTTCAAATAGGAAAGGAGGGGAATTGTATGAACACCATTCACATCTCGTGGAGGTTGTACACCTTGCCTTTCATTCTGGTCATCAAACCTATTGTCTGAATGCCCCAGGTGTACCATCCTCCATTTTCACAACAAGCAGTCCACAATTGTACATGCTAATTGTGCGTAACAAACTACGCTATGAAAATGTGAGGAGAATCATAGATGATCGAGCACCCTTCTACGCTCGCACCTTTCTACCAGGGCTGGGATGTCTACCAGCAACACCTTATCAAAGCCATCGCCCCGCTCACCTCTGAGCAGCTTGCCCTGCGTGTCGCGCCTCACCTGCGTGATATAGACACGCTTGTGCGCCACATTATTGGCGCTCGTGCCCGCTGGTCCTACTATGTGTTACAAATAGGTGATGAGCAGCTTCGCACCATTGGAGAGTGGGATCGTCCCACTCAACCTGTAAGGTCTGCTGCCGAACTGGTGAGGGGTCTGGAGATAACCTGGCAGGCGCTTCAAGATGCGCTCGAACACTGGACGCCCGCCGACCTGCAAGAGATTTTGCGCGATGTTGACGAGGACACTCAAGATGAGGAAACCTTTACGCGACAGTGGGTCATCTGGCACCTGATCGAGCATGACATGCATCATGGAGGCGAAATCTCCTTCGCACTAGGCGTACATCAGATCCCCGCAATCGATCTTTAGCCTCGAAGAAAGAGACTAACCAACAAAGAAAGAGGGGGTGTTCGGGCATACTCGAACACCCCCTCTTTCTTTGTATCCATTTCCTCTTGACTCTCACCTTACTTGAGAGTGTATGCTCTGGCTGGAGGTTCTCAATAAGAAGAATGATAGCAAGGAGTATGCTCAAAATCGGCGAGTTCGCTCGCGTAGGCCAGGTGTCCATCGCGACGCTGCGCCACTACGACCAGCTTGGTCTGCTCAAGCCCTCGGCGCTGGACCTCGAGTCCAGCTATCGCTACTACTCACTGGACCAGCTTCCACGCTTAAACCGTATCCTTGCCCTCAAAGACCTGGGCTTTCCTCTGGAACAGATCGCGCAACTGCTAGAGGAGTCACTTCCCCTGGAGGTGCTATATGGCATGTTCAGGCTCAAGCAGGCCCAGACGCAGCAGATTATTGATACCGAGCAGGCCCGCCTGGCACGTATCGCCGCCCGCTTGCGCCAGATTGAACAGGAGGAGAATATGCCAGACTATGAAGTACGTTTAAAACAGGTCGATTCGCTACTTGTGGCCTCTACCCGAGGCCTCGTAGCACTTGGAAGTAACTTTGTGGAGCCACGGGCGCGCCTTCAGTCCTACCTGGAGCAGCAAGAGATAGCACATTCTGGTCCAGATATGCTGCTCTGGTACTCGCGCCATGAAGCGCGTGAGGACGGGCTATATGCGGATGTAGAGTTTTCCACGCCTTTGCGCAAGCTCCTTCCCGGCAATGAGCACATTACCGTCCACACGCTGCCCGAGCATTTGATGGCCTGCACCGTCTTCACAGGTGATGTTCTTGCCAGTGGTCAGGCCTTTGCCGTCCTTCATCGCTGGCTGGATGATAACAGCTACCGGCTCGTAGGGCCGCCGCGCCAAATCTACCTACAAGGCCTGCACCAGGATGCATCTGTCGTCGAGGTTCAATTTCCGGTTGGGAGATAGGATGAGGTGAGTGCTATGTATGTACGTGCCTCCACTGACACGGAGGCACGTACATACATAGCACCGGGCTAGCTCTCCTGGGGAGGCACCTCATCGAGTGAAGATCTGGCTGATGGGGTGGTATTATAGGAATCCTTAGTGGTGTGTGCCTCTTCCTGGGGAGCGGGTTCGGTAGGGTGTTCCTCAACAGGTGGCATGGTATAGTTGGGGGATGGCTCTACATACTGTTCCTGGGGAGGAGTCTCATCATAATAAGGTGCCGCCGCTGCCGCGGGCACGACATAGTCACGTGGCTGGCGCACAAAGATCTTGCCAATGGCCCCTCCGATAACTCCCAGCACTGCACCGATGCCCAGCCAGAGCAAAACGAGAATCACGTCGGCGATGACCAGGCCTGTGAGACCAACCTGGCGCATAGCGTTGGCCTGGATGCTCTGCATAGAGACCTGGACTCCCTGCTGGGCCAGGGCGTCCTGTGCCTGCCTGGCTGATTCTGGTGAGACCTGGGTGGGCGCGTTGGTAAGGTAGAGAATAATGATATAGATCGCCAGGCAGAGGCCAACCAGAAAGCCGCTCCATAGGCCTGAGAGTGTGCCTGTGCCCAGATGTCCTGAGCGTAGAGTACCCACGAGTCCAGCCAGCAGGGGGGGGCCAAACAGGGCGAAGAGGATTAACCAGGTCGCGACCTGCCCAAACTCGCTGGTGCCAGAGATGTTATGGAACCCGCTGATGATGCCGATGCCAAAGATAATGATGGCGCCAAGAATGGCTAACGATAAGCCGCTTGTAGGAGCGATGCCGCGTTTCCTACGCACTGGCATAAAGGATGAGGGAGCATTTGTCTGTTGCATATATGGCCCTTTCCGTGATGATATATATGTTGCCGCCTGTTTATAATCACGGATGAGCCGCACTCTTGATATACAAGCCCTCCCCACTACATGACTCCCCTGAAGTCAGTGTATACAATAGAGGGCTGGATTCGCCAGCCCTCTATTGTATACACTGACTTCATCTTATGCTTCGCGGAAGGGACGGAAGGATGCGCGTAAGTCTTCCGCCAGCAATTCTGGCTCTTCTAGCGCTGCAAAGTGACCGCCTCGTGGCATCTGTGTCCAGTGTTGAATGCGCAGGTGGCGTTCGGCGAGTTCGCGGGGAGGATTCACTCCGGGAATATCCCTGGGGAAGCGGGCGAAGGCTGCTGGCACCTCAATATGCTGTCCCGGTTGTAGCGCTGGTGTGTTCATATCTCTGTAGTAGGCAAACGAGGAATTGATGGTTTGCGTTACCCAGTAGATCATAATATTGGTGAGCAGCTCGTCTTTGCTGAAGCTGTGTTCGACATTTCCATCACAATCGCTCCACGCGCGGAACTTCTCTACAATCCAGCCTGCTAAACCTACTGGGGAATCATTTAAGCCATAGGCCAGGGTCTGGGGCTTCGTGCCCTGGATCATGCCGTACGCGCCCTCGCGGAAGAACCATCCCTGTTGAGCACCCAGATATTGCTTCTCAGCCGGGGTAAGTTCTTGCTGATCTGTATGCAGGTTGTAGAAACCGAGATCAGTAACATGGATGCCAGCGACAGCCTCCGGATGGGCGAGCGCCAGTGTCTGTGTGATCCCACTGCCAAAATCTCCACCAGCGGCCATATATTGATTATAGCCAAGAACGCTTTTCATTAAGCTAGCCCACAGCTCAGCGGTTTGAGCTTTGGTCATCCCTGACTTGCGCGGACGGTCGGAGAAGCCAAATCCTGGCAGCGAAGGAACAATCACGTCGAAAGCATCGGCGGGATCGCCCCCATGGCTTGCGGGATCGGTCAGCAGAGGAATGATCTTATGGAAGCGATAAAAGGAATCGGGCCAGCCATGCGTCAGAAGCAAGGGGATCGGGTTGGGTCCCTTGCCACGCTCATGAATGAAGTGGATGCCCAACCCATCTATTTCCGTCCGAAACTGCGCGAAGCTATTGAGTTTTGCCTCATGTGCTCGCCAATCGTATTCGTTCCGCCAGTAGTCTACCAGTTCCTTGAGATAAGCCAGATTTGTGCCATAGTCCCAGCCAGCCCCCTCCACTTCATCCGGCCAGCGCGTGCGCGCCAGGCGCTCCTGAAGGTCGTCGAGAACAGCCTGGGGGATGGCAATCTTAAATGTCTGGATGCTCATATAGGTAGTGCTCCTTCTATGCAATCACTTCTGCTTTCACATTTGCTGCTTACAAAGAGAGTATACCGCTGAACGAGGACAGAATCGACCCTTGTTTCTGCAATTTTCCCAAATGATGCTTGGTAGGGTCCATGCTGGCATGGACTCCGAGGTCCGCAGGCCGACACCCTGGAGTGGGAGAAGTCGCTTCGCTCGGGATCCAAGCTAGCTCGGATCCTACAACTGCTATTGGTTAACGTAGCCTGGCCAGTGCTCTTACTGGGAAGGTTCCGGCCCCTTTGAATTTTGGCGGAAGGGCGCTAAAGGTAAAGCCTTCATCCGGCAGCTGCTGGAGATTGCACAGGTGCTCAACGATCAGGACCTCGGCCCCCAGGAGCTGGGTATGCACGGGCCGCTCGCCGCCCCTGGTATCATCGATATTTACGGAGTCGATGCCAACCAGCTTGACCCCACACTCGATGAGATACAGCGCGGCATCTTCCGTCAGGTGGGGATGATGCTCAAAATACTGTTCTGTATTCCAGTAGTTGTCCCAGCCGGTATGCACCAGCACGGCTCGCTCTCGGAGTTCTTTGCCGCGAAAGAAGTCGGCATTGATGGCAAATGTCTCTCTATGATCGACGCGGATAACAATACCTTCCAGGTCCGCGAGCCTCTCTACACCGACTTCCGAGAGGTCCTTTCCATGCTCATAGCGGTGAAAAGGGCAATCCAGATAGGTGCCGGTGTTGGTCACCATTTCGATCTTACCAATCTGAAACTGAGTCCCGCTGGCATACTGCTTTTGGGATTCCTCGCGGCTCAAATAATCGCAGATAATGGGAGCAGGCAGACCTTTATAGGTGACCAGGCCATGTTCAATAGTATGACTTAGGTCAACCAGCCTCTCTGTCCCGGTCTGGATATTGATGGGAGTGCGTTTGTGCTGTTCTATGAGAATGGTTTTATTAAGAATCTTGACCTTTCCCGCCATGAGTAGGCGCATATCGCTAACAAGGTAGTCAGCGAGTTCCTGGTCGCTTATATCATCGCCCGCGATATCTAGGCGGAAGTCCTGTCCCTGGATGCCGCCGCCATTGGTAAACTCGATTTCGAAATCAAATTGAACACGTTTATCCATAAAGCTCTTTCCTTGCCAGGTATCTTCTACTCAGAACTACTCACCACTTCGTGGTTCGCCTGCTTTAAGGGATAATGGGAACCTAGCTGGCGAAGCCAACCGGTTCCCATTATCCCTTAACCGCTTATGAAGTTTCGTCCATGAGAGAGCCTGTGTCCTTTTTTACGAAGAGAAATATAACCATAGTTTAAGAGAGGTATGTGAGCCTGTCAATGAAAAGTTATTGATGAAAAATATCGAAAAAGATGATAACATGAACTTAAATGTTTTGTATTAAATTGTATGTCTTGTCGCCTTGCTATTGGGTGATTGTTCTGCGTGAATGATTGCGTGAGTATAGGGAGGCGGTAATAAAAAGCATGCGGCCTCCAAATTGAGCGATAGTAAGGCGGTACAAGCTATGTCTTATCCACCTGACGTTCTAACTTTCTTATCGCAGAATTGTTTATACACTATACCTCCCCTTTTTATCCTGACTGGTCTTATAATGGCGGTGAAACAGATGTGGTTTGGTAGGCACTCTGCCGCGACAGAAGGAGAGGTCATTGACTTGCGTTGGAGAATGGGTGGAAAGGGTGGAGGGGTTTATTATCCAGTCGTACGTTTTCAGTATGTAGATATGGAACAAGGTGAGGAAGAGATCATTTTTGTATCGCGCTACGGCTCCAGGCCACCATCTCACAAGGTCGGCGATCACGTACCTGTGCTTTATGATCCCATGCATCCAACGAATGCGTATATCAATACCTTTGGGGCACGCTGGCTTCTGCCATGTATCTGTGTATTTTTTGGAGGCGTGGCCGCGCTTGTGGTATGGACTCCAATGTTCTCTCTATTTTCTCGCTAGTGTTGTTCTCTGCATCTCATCGAAGAAAGAAGAAGATCTGATGCAATATACATTTGGCAGTGAAAGGGGATACTATGTCTGAAATTGATAATACATATGCTAAAGCTCCAGAGGCAGTTGGTAGAATAACTACTGAGGAACAATTGCAAGCAGTAACTGTGGGAGAAAGCAAGCCTCTGAATGGATCTGTGACAATTGCAGACTATGATCCAGCATGGCCTGAACTCTTTGAGCGCGAGGCTGAGAAGATCAGGGCTGCGCTTGGCGAGCGAATTGTGCTGCTGGAGCATGCCGGCTCGACCTCGGTGCCAGGACTGGCCGCCAAGCCAATCTTAGATATCTTGCTGGTAGTGCCGAACTCGGCGGATGAAGCCGCCTATGTTTCGGCCCTGGAGGGCGCGGGCTATGTGTTACGGATTCGCGAGCCAGAATGGCACGAGCACCGTATGCTTAAAGGGGATAATCCAGCCGTTAACCTCCATGTCTTCTCACCTGGCTGCCCAGAGGTTGAGCGTATGCTCCTCTTCCGTGATTGGATCCGTCGCAATGAGGCTGACCGACTGCTATATGAGCATACCAAGCGCGAGCTTGCGCGTAAGACCTGGAAGTATACGCAGAACTACGCCGACGCCAAAACATTGGTCGTCGAGGAAATTCTCGCCCGCGCTGTTAAAGAGGCATAGGATCTGGCAGCTAACATGTAGGTCCTTTTTACACTAAACAGGCCACTTTACACTAAACAGGCCACAAACTTTTGCGCTAAAAACTTGACTCCCTTCTCTCTTCTGTATATAATAATGACTGACTTAGTCAGTCATTATTGGAAAGAGGGAGGAGGCACTCTTATGCCTCGATCAGAGGAAGCCAAACAACGTCTGCGTGATGAGCAACGGACCCATATTCTGGAGGCTGCCAGGCGCGTCTTTGCGCGCAAGGGGCCGGCTGCAACTATGGACGATATCGCCACAGAGGCCTCGGTCAGCCATGGACTGGCCTATCGTTACTTCACGAGCAAGGATATAATTCTGCACACAATAGCTGAGCAAGCCTTTCAAGCCAACCCCTTAACGATAGTGCAGGAGCTGGATAAGACGAAGACGCCAGGAGAGCGTTTGAGGGTGTTGTTGACAGGGCTTATAGAAAGCAGGCGCCACCCCGAGTACCACCAGCTCTTAGATCGTATGCGCAACTCTGAGGCCACGCCGGAGGAGCTACGGGAGCTCGCGCATAAGCGCGCGCATGCCTTACGTGGCGTGATCAGGCAGGGCATCGTCGAGGGGCAGGCGAGCGGTGAGATCGTGGCAGGCGATCCAGATCAATTACTGAGAGCTATCTACGCGTGTCTTGATGGCCTTACCCACTGGGCTGAGTATTATCCAGAAGAATACATCGAGCACTTCCCCGCTGCGGAGATCTTCTGGCGTATGCTCAAGCCCGAGAACCCTGTAAAAGAATGACTCTCACTAGATAGAAGGGATGCGAGATATATGAGTAAGGAGCCAGGTCTTTCAGATGAGAGCCTACACCACTGTTTAGAGGAGCAGTATGCTCTCAATGCCGCCACATTTGAGCTGCTGTCGCAGGGGCTCGATGTGAACGCCAGGGTGTATCGCGTGGTGAGTGAGCAGGGAGGTGCCTATCTGCTGAAAGCCAGGCAGGGACAGTTCTACGAGCCAGCGTGCCGTGTCCCGCGTTATCTCAGGGACCAGGGAGTCACATCCGTGGTCGCTCCCCTGCCTACGAGAGAACAGGCCTTGTGGGTCACGGTCGACAAGTGGACGCTTGTGCTCTATCCCTTTATCGATGGTGATAGCAGCTGGAATCCTAGTATGGATGATACGTACTGGCGTAGCCTGGGAGCTGCATTTAAGCAAATTCACCATGTCAAGCCGCCAGCCGAGAGCTTCCAGGGGTTACGTAAAGAGGCCTTCGACCCGGTGGCGTACCGTCGTGGTATGCAGACAATTGAGGCCAGGCTAGCACAATTCGTGGGTGATAGAGCGTTTGAGCAATCTCTTTATAGGAATTTGATGGCGTATCAAGCCACGATTCATGCCGTGATGGACTCCATGGAAACGCTGGCGGACCACCTGCGGCAACAGGCCGGACCACTGGTTATCTGTCACGCGGACCTGCATACCGCCAATATTATACGCACTTCAGACGGAGAAGTATTTATCATCGATTGGGATGATATCATGCTGGCTCCCAGAGAGCGCGATTTTATTTTTGTGGGTGAAGCCCAGGCAGCCGATCCGCCCGCGCCCTTTTTTCAGGGCTATGGCGAAGTAGCGCTTGATTGGCGCGCGCTCAAGTACTATCGCCTTGAGCGCGTTATTCAGGACCTGATTGAGTGCGCGTCGCAGGTGCTTTTCAGAGCTGACCTCGACGACGAGACGAAGATCGGTGCCGCCCGGTTATTTGAGGCTATCTTGTTAGAACGAGACTGGGAGCGCCTCTAATCCGCGCAGTACAAAGCTGCCGCGCCAGCGGACCTGCTCAGGTGCGATGCTGAGCCGGAGATCAGGCATGCGCTGGATCAGGGTACTGATAGCAATTTGCCCTTCAAGCCGGGATAGGGGAGCACCGAGGCAGTAATGCACACCCTGGCCAAAGGCCAGGTGCTTATTGTTCTCGCGGGTGATGTCCAGTGTGTCGGGATCATCAAAGTAGTCTGCGTCCCGGTTGGCTGAGCCAATCGCCGCCAGGACCAGCTCCCCACGTGGAATGGTGACACCCTCAATCGTGATGTCTTCGCTGGCATAGCGCTCGGTAGCTGTTTCAACCGGACAGACAAAGCGTAGCAGCTCCTCAATGGCAGGCTTGATGAGTGTTGGCTCGTTCCGTAATTTCGCCAGCTGATCGGGATGCTCCAGTAGGGCGAGTGTTCCGCTGCCAATCAGGTTGACGGTGGTCTCATGGCCCGCGATGAGCAGGAGGATGATCATGGCTAGAACTTCATCTTCACTGAGTTGATCGCTGCCCTCCTTGGCCTGCACGAGCGCCGTGATGAGATCATCTTGAGGACGGGTACGTCGCTCTTTGATGAGCTTCTTTAAGTACGCCATAAAGCCCATGATGCTAGGAATGAGCACGAAAAGGTTGCGGTTGGTGCCTCCTGAAATGAGGGTTTTGGTCCAGCGATGGAACTTATGGTTATCTTGAACTGGCACCCCGAGGATACGCCCGATGACCGTGAGTGGCAGTGGCAGCGCGAAATCGGCGATCAAGTCCATACTGCCCTTTGGCTCTACTTTGTCCAGCAATTCATTGGCCAGGACCTGCACCTGCTCACGCATCTGTTCAACCAGGCGTGGTGTAAAGGCTTTGTGTACGAGGGCACGCAGCCTGGTATGGTCCGGGCTGTCGAGGTCGAGCATGTTGCGCTCAAGTGGCTTGAACATGGGTGGAACCCAGGGAGCCTTTTTTAGTTGCTCAGGTGTCATCGCATTGCGGCGGTCCTTGGCGAAGCGCTTATCCTTCAAGACACTGAGCACATCGTCATAGCGCGTCACCAGCCAGGCGCGCTGTTTCGTAGGGAGGGTTACCGGGAAAACTGGTGCCTCGGCGCGAAGTTGGGCATAAAAGGAAAAGGGATTGGCCTTGAATTTGGCGCTGGTAATGTCGACGGGTGCGATAGAAGTTGTGGACGCGGTTGCTGGTAGCGTTTGTTTCTTCGTCATGGCTTCTCGCTCCTTAATCCATCCATGATCATATCAGTGAGCACGTCTGGTAGCTCATCCCAGGCTGTTTCCAGGGTCGTGTCTCCCATAAGATATTCTATGATCAGGCCAAGCACCATGCCCGATATGGCGCGCATGGCGAGACGCATATTGGTTGACTTGACTATGTGTTGTTCTGCCCACTGCTGAAAGTACGTTTCGGCCATAGTAAATGTTGGCTCAATAATCTTCCGATAGTAAAGCTCTCTTAGCTCCTGATTGACCAGAATCTCCGAAATGACAACCCTGAAGATCTCGAAGTTATCTGCTTTGAGTGCTGTGAGCCTGTGGCGGAAGTAGGCCTTCGTGAAGCTGCGAAAGTCGCCCTCAGTAAATTTCGCGAAGTCTTCATTCCTCCGGTCAGATTCATTCAGCCGATCCAGGATGCCTAGCATCAGCGCGGTTTTATTCTCAAAGTAGTTATAGATGGTGCCGTCCGCGATACCAGCCTCGCGAGCGATATCCCGGATCGTTGTGGGGTGAAACCCCTTTCGGGCAAATACCTTTGTGGCCGCGTCAAGGATCTGGTTGCGACGCGCGACAATGAGCTGCTCCTGAATGGAGTCCTTCATACAATTTACCTTTGGTGAATGGATGCTCAGAGTAATGAATGAGCACTCATTCAGAGGATGCCATAAATTTCACTATCCTGTCAAGGCTTTTTGCCGCCAATATTGCGTATTACAGTTATTCCTTTACCATACCGGGCGGAACTTATGTGGCAAGATGCCTCCATTGGCTGCCATGATAAGCTGGCGCAGGTCAGCACGTAGCTCTGCCATGCGCCTGGGGCCAATAATCTCTGCCCACTGCGCCTCCAGGCGTGTGAGAAAGGCCTCTGTCTCACGGATGCAGCCCCAGCCCCGTTCTGTGAGAGTTACGATCTTGCCGCGTTTATCGGCTGGATTGGGCTGGCGCGTAACGTAGCCCCGCTTCTCCAGGTAATCGATCATTTCGCTGGCCGCCTGTTTGGTGATATCCAGAAACTCGGCCAACTCGTTACCTGTTGCGCCATACGGTGCGAGCCGCTGGAATGCAAAGCCGTGGGCAGGTCGCACATCGTCATAGCCAAGCGCGGCCATATGTCTATGTAAGTCGTCAATTACCGTCCGAGAGCCAAGCATCAGTAGAGGCGTCAGTTCGTAATTGGGTGCAAATTCCATCGTCGTCAATTCCCTTTTTATTAATCAAATATAGTCAAGCAGCTTGACTATATTTGATTGGTGTTGTATACTGCGCAAGTAGTCAAACTACTTGACTATTATACGGCAGTTTCTCTTTTCTGAGAACATTTTTACTGATAACTACAGGGGGTAAGATGTCTAATAGCACTAATAAGGATGTCATTAAACGTTTCGTCACCGAAGTCTGGAACGAAAATAAGCCTGGTGTGCTCGATGAGATCCTTGATCCAACCTATTACGATTATTCATCTGAGCCACGCAACCGTGAGGGACTTGAGCGTTTATTGGCAATTGTAAATGAGGCGTTTCCTGATCATAAGACTATTATTGAAGAAATTGTTGACGAAGGCGATACTGTCGCGGTTTGTGAGACGTTCTGCGGAACACATTCTGGACCATTTCGCGGTATACCAGCGTCAGGCAAAAAGTTTGAAGTTGGCCGTTACCGCTTCTTCAAAGTCGTCAATGGTAAGATCGTTTCGCACCGGGGCTTGCTAGACCTACCGGCGCTGTTCCGCCAGATCGGCGCAGATAAATAACATATTTTCCTGGTGAAGCACATGCGCTTCACCAGGAAAATATGCATGTTTTATTGTTCTACACTGTGTGAACGTTGGTGACATTCCCCATGTTCACGGGACAGAGGGGACCGACTTCCGCTACATAGGTTGGTTCCTGTGATACCTGGTGATAGATGAATTCGACATATTCATAGGAGCCATTGTTGGCGTACCATATCAGGTCGTAGCTACCCTGGGAAATGCCATGAAAGGCAAAGTTTCCATTGTCCTGGATATTTGTTTTCTTTGAGCCATCCCATTTGGCGAAGAGCTCGTCCTTTCCCATTCCACCCTTCAGACCTGTCGTCAGCCCGATCTGATTAAAGGGGACGTCGGTTTCGATATTGGTAAAGTGTCCCGTGATGTCCTGGGGCGCGTTCAAATCCTTTTGCGCTGACTTGCCCTCGTTGGTATCACCATATTCCTTGGCCAGGCGTTGATAGGTTGGGATAGCGCTGGAGCAGGATGAGGAGCGTTCCTGTTTTCCCATTCCCAGCAGAGCCTTTGCCATGTCGCCATGTAACTGCCCGGCTTCAGGGGCACTGGAGAATTTAGTGAGTACCTTATCGAAGGCGTTGACCGCTGACTCATAATCTTGCGTCTGTAGCTTCCCTTCTCCAATATTGTAGTAGGCTGTGGCATCGAGGGTGCTGGCCTGGGTCTGGCAGGTGTTATCGCAGTAAGGAAGCCCCAGAACTGTATCGAGACTCTTCGTTGCTCCATCGTAATCTTTGGCGTCCAGGCTCTGGCGACTCAGGCCGAGGCGCGCCGCAATATCTCCCACCTGGGCGCGATGCACTTCACCCTGGGCCGAGCTAGCGGTAAACTGTTTGATGACCGTAGCAAATTTGGTCAACGCCTCGTTATAGTGTTGTGATGTATTTAGAGCCAGGCCCCAGGAGGTATAGGTCCGGGCCAGGTCAGCACCATCAGGAGCCTGCTCGCCTCCCTGGGTATACTCATCGATAGCAGGCTGCCACTGCTGCTGATTCTCCAGGCTATGGGCCTGCGCGATGTGCAGAGAGGGCTGAATGCTGAAGGCCACGCCCGAGTAGATGAAGAGTACAACGATGATAATGGCAGAAGTTATGGCCTGGCGCACACGTGTCTTGTTGAGGATGGAACCCATCCCATCCCCCATACGAATGGCGAGGGCGATCAGCAGTAGAAGGCCCAGTAGCAGCGCCGCGCCACTGGCATGGGCTGATCCCGCGGCCCAATCGCTTCCCGTGAGGTGCAGAACCACGAAGAGGACGATTAGCAAGCCCAGGCCTCCCAGAACCCCCCAGAGTGGCAGAGGGCGAGCCAGCTTTCCTGGCTGTTTGGGTGGCTTAGGGGTTGGTGCGGGCGCAACTGGAGGATAGTTCATGCCAGAAGTGGCCGCGTAGTTTACGCCTGAGCTAACGCCTGGCTGGTTGGCATATGGGTTGTATGGATTTGTTGGGACCGTGTTTGCTTGTGAAGGATAATTTGGCCAGGAAGGCTGGCTATTGTAGGGATCATACGGCCCTGGAACGGGCTGAACCTGGGGTGTCTGTGGCGGTGGCGCTGGTTGGGGTGTTGGCCCGTAGGGCGCCTCCTGCCACGCGACCTGTGTACTTTCTCCATCGGACTCTGCGGCTGCAGGCGTTGATGATCCATATTCTTGAAAGGTTGGATGGTCTTCTATAGGGCGTTTGGGCCTGGGAGCGGTATCCTCGTCCTGATTGATTGGAAATAACGCTTCCTGCTGTTCAGGGAGAACAACGTCTTTATCGGGTGTATCGGCCTGTTTGTCGCCCGCCAGATTCTGCTCGTCTTGATGTTGCGGCTGGGGTTGCTGTTCCTCATTGTGAATGGGATCCATGCGAATTTTGCCCTCCATGCATAGCGCTTTACTTGCGCCATCAATTGAAATACCAAGAGAAATGCCAGGTGCTTGAATCTACTAAAAGAATAACATATAAGCACATCTTTTTTACAGACTTTGTGTTATGATAATAGATATGCCTTTTATTTAGCTTATGCGCAAGCAGTTATACATGTGTTTATCTCATAGGACTACCTTTAGTCGAAGATATTCGCATTGCTCCTGGAGGGAACCTGGATATGAGGCGTGCTGCCACTTTTGCCTTCGGCCTGGTCGGAGGCATCTTTCTGCTCGTTGGTTTACCATTCGCGATAATCGCGTTTTTCTTCTATACATCATCAGTGGATTTTATGCAAGGCGCTGTGACGACACAGGGCTCGATTATTGCCTGTAACATGCAATATGACTCACAGATAAATGCACAGCTTATGTCATCAACCTGTGAGCCAGTCGTGCGCTTTCGTACGCAGCAGGGAGAGGTGATACAGTTTACCTCTAATTTCTCAAGTAGTTCCATGAATGAAGGCGACGAGGTTCCTGTCAGCTATCATCCCGCGCATCCACATGATGCGCGCATCAGTTCTTTCATTGCACTCTGGCTTCTCCCGCTCATCTTTGGCGCCATCGGTGGAGTCATGGTGCTGGTGGCTATCATTCTTTTTGTGATAGCCATCGTTGTTGCTCTACGTCGACGTCGGCAGGTTGCGTACTATAACTCGCCCTATACTCCTCCTTATCCTCCTTACTCAGGAGGCGAAGCACGCTACTAACGTAGCCCACGGGCATGACTGATCCACGCAAAACCGCGCCCGAAAAGATGCGAACGGTTCTCAGGCAGCCAGTCCAGGCAACTTTAAAATAGCGCGCGTCTTGAGCCTACTTGATTTTTGTTTAGCTGAAAACTACACTTGCTATAGTGATTGATGAACCCATATGCGAAACAGTCTGAAACAGTCTGTTTTTAGCAAGAAGCAAGAAGCAAGAGAAGGAGTTGGCTCCTATGGCAACGATGCCCCGTCGAACCTATACTACGCTAAGCAGCCGTGGTTTGCGGCATGACATTCTTCCCATGCGGCTCTACCACAAGGCCAAAAAGCTGGGAACCTGGGATCCTCGCGATATTGATCTAAGCCAGGACTGCCTGGACTGGCAGCAGTTGGCGGAGGATCCCAGGACACGGCTGCGCAACTTGATTCTTAGTTTTCAGGCAGGCGAGGAGGCTGTAACCCTGGATCTCCTGCCTCTGATCATGACTGTGGCGCGCGAGGGGCGCCTGGAAGAGGAACTCTTTCTCACGACCTTTCTCTGGGAGGAGGGGAAGCACACTGAGTTCTTTCGCCGCATCCTCGACGAGGTCATGCAGGCCGAGGGTGATTTGCATGGTGTGCGCACTGCAAACAATACCCGCGACCTCTTCTCCGACGACCTGCCACGCGAGATGAACCTGTTGCTCACCGATCCCTCGCCAGTGAACCAGGCACGCGCCTCAGTGCTCTACAACATGATTGTTGAGGGTGTGCTTGCCGAGACAGGTTATTTCAGCTTCTTCCGCCTGCTTACTCAGAACAATATCATGCCTGGCTTGCAACAGGGTATCCAGTATATCAAGCGCGATGAGTCGCGGCACATCGCCTACGGGGTCTTTCTGATCTCGCGCCTGGTGGCCCAGGACAAGTCCCTCTGGCCCGTCGTCGAGGATCGCATGAACGAACTCTTTAGCGCCATCCAGAGCGATCAGCAGCAGAATGGCACTCCCGAAGCCGTGCGTGACTACGCGCGCCAACAGTTTGAGAAGCGCCTGGCTCGCATTGCTCGCGCCCGCAACCAGACCCTTGAGCAGGTCTATCAGTCCTCTGATATTGAGGAGACGCCGGTTTCCTGAGTCCGCTACTGGCGTACGCGGCTACTTGTATCCTCCTTTGTTGAGTTGTCAGGAGTGGAGGCGCAATGAACACGTTCATTGCGCCTCCACTCCTCTTCCATACCCTCTTCCCAAGCAGCCACCAGCCATAGTCTCTGTGTCTTCCCTCTTTCTCGAAAATGTCACAAAAAGGCTGCCAGTACGACTATGTAAATAGGCGGATGGAGGTGAGCGCTCACAGGTCAATTTAATCAATCCTGGTGGGAGGTTGCGCCCCGTAATGCTGAACAAGATCTGCCACTTTCACGTTTGAACACCGGCGATGAAATATATGTGTATATCTCGTCGAACGACAGTAATGATGGCTACGACTATTTCTATATAGAAAATGAGACAGTTGGTAGCTATAACTCTTACACTACATATAACAGCAGCTACTTCTCTGATAGCGCGACTGGGGAATGCATTGGTGAGCGCCCGACAGTGAATGGCAATTTTGCTGTACTGGCCAACTTTGGCACGGAAAAACTCCCTAGCTGCTATATCGGTACAAGCAGCACTATAAAAGGTATCCAGAGCTGGTCCCATGACTACTATGAAATGGAGAACACGAGTGGCAACCTTTTAGCAACAGTGGGGTCTATCACGAACACGACGGATTACCCTATCCCGAACAAGGACTTCATTACCACGATTCTCCTTCCATCCCTTCTTGCTGTGAGCGTTCGCGTTCAGCCCAGCTGAGCGCCCAATCATTGAGAGGAACAAGAAACTGCAAAAGTGTGGTACCCTCTCGCGTCAACATATAATTGGAAGCCTCATTCTGCTGAACAATCCCTGCTTCCTGTAATTCCATGAGCCGTTGGCTCAGCACACTGGGAGACATGGAGTCACAACGGCCTTGAAGCGCTCGGAAACCAAAGCTTTCTTCCCGCAATTCCCACAGAATACGAAGAGTCCACCGTCGACCAAGCAAGTCAAGCAGGGCCATGATGGGGCGACCGGTTTGCGATCCACGAACGGGTTTTCCCGGTTTTGGTGTAGCCATTCCTCATGCTCCTTGCGCTTCAATTTCCGAAGTGATATATTTTGAGTGCTACGAATTTCGTAGCACTCAAAATATATCATGTTTTTGAATAGAATAAAATGCCTCTCTGCTTGCACTTTGGGAAAGGTCGCCATCATCGCTGTTTGCGCGAGTGGTTTCATGGCCAGCCTCTTTCCAACATCACATCTCCGATGCTATTTGGGCTCATTGCTGCGTGATGCGACTCAGCTCAAAAGTGGAAAGCGAGTTCTCTTGTTTCTCAGTGAGACTATTGGCTCATAAAGAGTGAAAGGTGTTGTATGAGTAACACAGTACAGCAGCCTGAGAGCGATCAGGTCTGGTCGATTGAGGTGAATGGCATCAACCCCATTGATCAGGAGCAGCGTCATGGGAAACCCTCTGAGTTATTCTGGATCTGGTGTGCCAGTAACATTAGTATCCTAGGGATTGTCTACGGAGCAGGGTATCTGACCGGTAATGGTCTGAACCTCTGGCAAAGCCTTATCGTGGGGTTGATCGCTACGGCTGTTTCGTTTCTCTTCGTTGGTATCTTGAGTATTTCTGGTGTCCTGGGTGGAGCCCCGATGCTCACCCTTTCGCGAGCTACCTTTGGGACACGGGGCAACATCGGTCCAACGCTGGTGAGCTGGATCAGCCTGGTCGGATGGGAAACGCTCCTGGTCATTGCTTCCGCAGGAGCGCTCACGGAGTTGCTGACCATTTTTGGTATCTCCGTAAATCCTGTATGGACTGTTGTGAGCATTATCGTCCTCTCAGCCGCTGTTGTGGCCTGTGGCTACTGGGGACACGCGACCCTCGTCTGGATGCAGCGCGCCGCAACCTGGATTTTTGGCATCCTGACCATCATTATCATCGCGTTTATTGTGCCTCAGACGAATTGGGGCAGGCTGCTGAGTCAGCCTCCCGGACCATGGGATACGGGGGTGGTTACTGCTTTTGTGATTGTTATGGCTGCTACGGGCATTGGCTGGATTAACTCTGGTGCAGACTACGCACGCTACCTGCCACGTAAGAGCTCCGGGAGTGCTATCACTCTCTGGACAATGCTTGGTGGTACGTTGCCGCTCTATATACTCATGGTTGTTGGTGTACTCCTGGCCTCGTTCAAAACCGAGGCATCGACCTCTGCGGGTTCTCTAGAAACAATTCGTGAGACACTGCCAGTCTGGCTAGCTGTTCCTTACCTGTTGACAGCCGTCGGCGGCCTCCTGGCAGGAGCTGCGCTCGATATCTATTCGTCTGGTCTGAATTTGCTTGCTATGGGTATCCGTGTGAAACGCCAGTATGCTGTGCTGATCGATGGCGTTGTAATGATTGCTGGTTCCATCGCTGTAACCTTCTTTAGTACCTTTTCGAATGCGCTCTACAGCTTCCTGCTCCTGCTAGCGGCTGGTTTGACAACCTGGGCGGCGATCTTCCTGATCGATATGATCTGGCGACGTAGCTATGATCTAAAGAGCCTAAGCGATACAAGTCGTGAGAGCGCTTATTACTACACTTTCGGCTTCAATATCCCTGCTTGTGTTGCCTGGCTGATCGGTGTGGTGATAGGCCTGCTCTTTACCGCCTCGTCTTTCTTTACAGGTCCTCTGGCAAAAGGTATTTTTGCCAGCACCAGCCTGGGCTATCTGTTTGGCGCGTCAGTGAGCGCGATCCTCTATCTCGTGCTCAGGCCACTCTTCGTAGCACAAAAGATGGCTGGTGAAAACGTGCAAGAGGAACCTACTGGGATTTCTTCGTAGAATGTGTCCAGTGGAAGATAGGTCAACGACAAGCCTAGACGGCTTATGTGTCACTACCCAGGACAAAATCACTGTCAAATCACAGATTGAAGTAAATAAAGGGAGCAATTTCGTATGACCAATTCTATTTCTCAGCGCCAGATGCTTGAATATTGGATTCAACTGACTCATCCAGAGAAGGTTCTAGCTCAATTCCCTGGCATAAATGATGCCATGGTTGCCAGCATGTTTGGGATCGATGTCGCGACATATAACGAGATCCGCCAGGGTTTCCAGGCTCGTGTGCGCCAGGCGGCCGAGGAGTTACTGGCTGACGCGGACTTTGCCGCGCTTGTGGACCAGCTTCCCTTTGCTCCTGGTGCTAAGGTGGTTGGCTTTGGCTCCAGTACAACCGATGATCTGCAATCCTGGCTCGAAATCCTGCGCGCCGTCTTCGCCCTTCGACGCCCCCAGGATGGTGTTCGCTTTGTCAACGCGGGTGTCAGCGGGGATACAAGCACGCATGAGATTGCCCGTTTTAGCGCCGTGGTCAATGAACGGCCCGATTGGATTATCTGCCACATCAGCTCCAACGATGGGCGCAGACATGGTGTCTCTCCAACTAAGCCCCTGGTAAGTCCTGAAGAGACGGAGAAGAACCTGGTCATGCTGCGTCACTTCGCCGCCAGCCAGACAAGCGCGAAGTGGATCTGGATGACGCCTACCTCGCTGATCGAGGAGAAGATTGCCGCCTTCCCCTTCTTTCAGCTTGGTCAGATCATGTTCTACAACGAAGATTCCGCGCGTGTAGCCGAAGCCGTGCTCAAGCAGCCTGATCCTGCCGTCAATCTCTGGGAGCTTTTTGGCCAGCCTGCCGATTCTGAACTGGTCTCCTGGGACGGCTTGCATCCAAGTCTGAAAGGGAATAAGCGCATCCTCCGAGCTCTTGTGACTGACCTGGTCAAGCACTTCGCGTAAGTATAAGGGTGATTTCTTCCATGTTGCTCGGCATGGGAGAAATCTCTTCTATTAGAGAAAAAAAAGCCTATGCTGAACCCGGCTCATTTTACAAGGTCAGGTTCCTGGATGATTACAAATAGTTGTGCTTATAAATAATATATAGCTTACGCTTCTATGAAAATGTAATGATATATACTTCTAATGTCGTTATATTCTATGTTTTTTTGTCGCATCTACAGATTGCGAGTTTTCTTGCTTTCAGATTACAATAAAAAACATTACCCCCTGTAAAGATCCCTACAAAGGAACCTATCACCTTCGAAGGAGATGAGATACATGCACGTGAACACAGCAAACATGCGTCGTTTCCTCCCTCTTATTTTTTGTTTGCTTGCTTTGTGCCTGGCAGCCTGTGGTGGAGATTCGAACGCCACCAATACTACCACGAAGGCGGACGCAGGCAAGCAAGTATTTCACCATGCCATCAGCGGTATCAGTGATATTGCGACTTTTGATCCCGCGCTGGCTGGAGATGGACCTTCTACGTCAGCTATTAATATGACCTTTAGCGGCTTAGTTCAGCTTGACGACCGGCTCCAGGTCTATGGTCAGCTAGCTCAATCATGGGAACAATCCCCTGATGGTTTGACCTGGACATTTAAGTTGAAGCCTAACCTGACTTTTAGTGATGGTTCTCCCCTGACCTCAGAGGACGTTGTGTGGAGCATTGACCGCGCCTTTGATCCCGCCCTTAAATCCACGACGGCTCCCTTTTATCTTGGGCTTATCAAGGATGGGATTAAACGGAGCAATGGGAAGGTCGCAACATTAATTAATGATAGCTTGTTTGCTCCCGATCCGACGACGGTGAAGATTGTTATCACGCAGAAGGCTCCATATTTTCTCCAGGCCTTGACCTACACCAGCTCGTGGGTTGTTGAGAAGAAACTTATAGAGAAATATGGTAATCAAAAATTCATGAATCACCTGAATGAAGGAGGCGGAGCGGGTCCCTGGATCGTGGCCAGTTATATTCATGGCACGCAAATTACCTTCGTGCCGAATCCCCATTATGCTGGAAAGAAACCCCAGCTTGGTAAAGTCATTTTCTATTTCTATAAGGATGCTCCTACAACTTTTAAAGCTTATCAGGTAGGGCAGACGGATGATGCTCCGGTGCCAACAGCTAATATCGAGTCGGCCAAATCGTTGCCGCAAAAACAGCTCCACATCACGCCTGCGCTCACCATTTCCTACTATGCGATGAACTACCTGATCAAGCCTTTCAACAATATCAAGGTTCGCCAGGCTTTTGCCCTGTCCATCGATAAAGAGAAAATTGCGCATAATATTCGCAAAGATACTGTCTTTGCTACCAACCATATAATTCCGCAAGGGCAGCTTGGATATAACACGCAGTTGCTTGGTCCAGACGGAGTCACAAGTACCCGCGGCGATGCTCAAAAAGCCAAACAGCTTTTTGCGGAAGGGCTCAAAGAAGAGAACATGACGCCTTCATCTCTGCCAAAGCTCTCGTTTACTGTAGCCACCAATGGTTCGCCCGATGCCAAGAATGAGTTTCAAGCGGTGCAGCAGATGTGGAAAGCTGTACTAGGCGTTGATGTGACACTTAATGATCTTGACTTTAACCAGCGCAACCAGGTTATCGGCGCAGCACAGGATAATTCCAACGGTCCCATAATGTGGCAGAGTGGTTGGGGGCAGACTATCCTGATCCCCAGGACTGGCTTGATTTGTTCCTGGATAATCAGAACGGTGGCAATCAATTTAACTATGCTCATAACAAGTCTGCGAATGTATCATCGCAACAACAGACACAGGAACTGATCAAGCAGGCAGATACGACGCTTGACCAGCAGCAGCGTGTACAGTTGTACAATAAGGCAGAGCAACAACTAGTCAACGATGTTGCCTGGCTGCCCATAAGCCAGAGCAATACTCTGGTTGTGCGTAAGCCTTGCGTCATGGGTATCGTCGATAATGCTCAAGGTATTACACCTCCCGAAGACTGGGGCAATATCTATATCTCGACGAACCCACTTTGCGCCAAGGCTAATGGGTAATTAACCAGTAGCAAATGGCTTTTGCGTCATCAATTGACCAATTGATGACGCAAAAGCCATTCATGTTCACGAGCCCGTCCTTTTCAATAATAGCGCTGTTTGGTGATAACCGACGCCTAAGGCGGCTAACACAAGATACTTAGAAGAGATAGTGAGATAATGATAGGCCAGCGTAACAGGATAGGATGCCAGTGTTAGATTGCCAAATAGTTCTAGCGTGTCCGGGTATTCTCGTGGTTGAAGGCTTTCTTGCCAGTGATCCATAAGGACACGGGAGGCCTGATGTGTTATTAACGCGATATCTTGGCCCGTTAGCTTATTCCTGGATAGTAGATGTTGCACCATCTTCGGTATTCCTTCCATTGCCGAAACCTGGAAGGAATAAATGCCAACATCTTCGGTTATTTTGTATGTCGCGCGGGGTGAGTCACGAGCTTGCATTGTCATCGCGCCATATTGGTCACTGAGTGTTTGCGTCTCATAGTCAATGATCTCAAAGTCTGCCTCTGGTCCAATAACCGCGGCTCCTGCCCCATCGCCGATACTAAGTGAGTGTCCCTGCGTGTAATCCATATATTGTGTCCAATTTGAACCGCAGCAGACCAATGCATGATCGCTCCAACCCGCTGTAATCGCATTGTAGGCTTCTAGCACACCCAGCAGGAAGGTGCTAAATTCAGTATTATGCGGCACAACTAACGTTTGCTCGGGAAGTTGTAGGCCGTTGTGCACAACATAGAGGCTATTTGGCGTGTAGTATTCCGGGACTGAGGTGTATCCATAGAGCCGGTCAATCGCTTCTGGGGCGATATTGGCTTGTTTAAGCGCCAGACGAGACGCTTCAATCATGAGTGGCTCAATCCGTTCATCTTTATCCAGGTACCGCCTTTCCTTCATGCCGACGAAAAGGTCCTTCTCGGTAATTCCCTGTGCATTGGCCTGAGTAGTGATCTGTTGAAAAATGGGATCATCATTACCGCGTATGTGTGGTGGCATGCAGTAGCTGCATCCTTTGATACCTATCCGTTTCTTGCGCTTTTTTGATCTAACGTGTGGCTTTCCCTTTGCTCCCAAATCATGTCTCATAGAGAGCGTACTTTTAAGATTCTCAATAATGTTCATCTGCAACTCATTCCGGTTTATGGCATTGGCCCACTGGGGTAAGGGGTGTGGGTGGAAAACGGCATTGCTATTTTCCACCCACACCCCTTACCCCGAGACTCGCGTTGCGAGCCGAGGCAAGAACTGGAAATTCCTGATGAAACTGGCGGCTAGCATTGTCAAAGGCCTGAGACGAGAGGCCTTTAATTACACGAGCGCGCGCTCTTTTTGTTTTCCAAAGAAAGCTGTTAAGGTATCGGCGCGTTGTTGCAGGGAACGCGGCACCTCTTCAAGGTCTACCATTGCCTCAATAACGCAGGGGACTCTCGCGTCAATCGCCTGGCGGAGGCTATCTTCGAACTTGTCAAGGCTGGTGATTCTCACCGCGGAGACCCCGGCAGCATTTGCAATGCCACTCACATTTAGCGGCTTGTCGAAGATGGTCAGGTAGGATGTGCCGTTGAGCAACTTCTCCCCATTATACACCATTCCGTGCCCACCGTTATTGAGGACCACCCAGATTATCGGAATGTTGTAATCCGCTGCTGTGTGTACCTCTATCCCATGCATGCCGAAGGCCCCGTCGCCAAGCAATGCCACAACAGGCTTATCGGGCGCGGCAATTTTGCCGCCGATGGAGGCAGCCACAGCATACCCCATGGAAGCTGTATTCGTCGCAAAAAACACTGTTCCAGGCCGCCTGGCCTCGTAAAACTGTCCCGCCCAGCTCAGGCAGTTCCCGTTGTCCACGAATAGCAGTGTATTATCTGGCAGTACTTCGTTCATTTTTGCCACAAGGGCCTGGGGCTTGAGGAGGGAGGCATCACCCTGAAGCGCCTTCGCATTATAGTAGCGCGGGACCGTCTTCCGTAGCCGATCCAGAGCACTCACTGAGTCTCGGCTAGCTGGAACGAGTCCAGTAAGCGTCGCAGCAAGTACTTTGAGCACGGCTTTGGCATCGCCGACAATGCCGTGGTTAACAGGATAGATATTGCCAATAGCCAGCGGATCGAGGTCGATTTGGATGATTGTACGATGGGAGGGGGCCAGGCGCGGGTCCCAGCCATTGGTTTGAAACTCACCCAGGCTGGTGCCAATGATCAGCAGCACATCAACATCTTCCGCATAGAGGTAGGTCTCTGCCAGGGGATGCCCGCCAAAGCCGAATACCCCTAAAGAGAGCGGATGCCGTTCTGGAAAGGTGCTCTTCCCTTTGAGCGTCGTCGCTACGGGAATTTGTAGGGTTTCGGCGACTCGTTGTAGTTGAGACCACGCGCGCGAAACGCTGATACCATGTCCGGCAAATATGGCTGGTCTCTTCGCGTCCCTTAAAATTCTAGCAACCTTCTGAATAGCTGCAAGATCTCCGGTAGAGGTACTGCGCGTAAAAAAATGGGTTGTTGGCAGTCCATCATCGGATGCAGGCTGTTTGACGATATCAGCCGGAAGATTTAAATGTACTGCCCCTGGACGCCCGGTAAGTGCCGTTCGTATCATGCGGCGGGCCATATGTTGCATTTGTTGGCTGTTCTGAAGCATGAGCGATAATTTTGTTGCCGAACGGTATATATCGACAACGTCCGCAGTCCGATTGCCACTACTACTGTCTTGCAAGCCTCCTTTGCCAAAGACGCTGGTGGCTACCTGTGCGGTAAGTGCTAACACTGGGATGGAATCGCTATTGGCGCTGGCAATGCCGGTGAGGGCGTTTGTTGCCCCTGGTCCACTTGTGCCACAACAGACGCCTAGCCCGCCCCGCACGCGCGCATAGCCCTCGGCCATAAAGGCTGCGCCCTCCTCATGTTTGGCCAAAACAGGTTGGATATGTTGTCGTTCGGCGAGAGCTTCAAACAGGGGGACGAGTGGTCCCCCTGGAACACCGAAAATGTGCTTCACACCGATTTCTTCTAACGCCTGTAGCAAGACGTGGATGGCTGACGGCATCGAAGAGATCTCCTTTCACCTACAATAAACTATGAGTCCATATCTGGCATACCGCCGCGCTAGCTCATGATGCCCTTCCTCTAGGGCCTGAGTTGCGGCCAGGCGCCATGGTTACTTTGAGGTGGCGCAATCCGGCTAGCTGGCTGGTTTGGATACGCTGAAGCCTTACCAAGAGTACGCCCCTGAAGAACCGCGATCATACGATCCAGTGATGTTCGTGTGGGTTGGAGAACGGGCGTTTGCTTGTCAACGTCCGCTTGTTGGATATTATTTACGGAAAAACTTATTGCTTCTTCCAACCGTTTTAATTCTCTCTCTGCTTGCACGGCCCTCTGAAAGCGGATGAGCAAATTATTCAATGCCTGTGCAATCTGCCAGAGCACATTATCCTGCGTAAGGGGGGCACGTGCGTTGAAATTCCCATTGGCTACATAGACATGCGTTTGCAAGATTTGTTGGATGCCTGCTTCGAGGTCGCGCTTCTGGTCAGCCATTTCGTGCTCAAGTTTGGCGATCATCTCTGCCTGATTGGCGCGTGCAATGGCTTTCGTCGCACTTGTCACCCACAGGTAGGTCACGCCTGCCACAAGGAACTGAACGGCAACAGGCCTTATCCAGATAGGCGCGAACTGTGTCTGCAAAACAGCTATTAGATGAGGGTCCTTTGGGGCTTGAAACACTAAGCTCCATGAGATAAAGCCAACATTAAAGAGGCCAACTGCAAAAACGCTAGTAGGTGTGATTAAGGAGACCGCCAACAACTCACCGAAAACAAACAGCTCATACTGTTGCAGGCTTGGTTCGTCAAACGGTGTTGATGTTAATATCACGAGCATAAGTGCAAGCTCAAAAGCCACGGTCAGCAATACGCCAGCCAGAGTTGGCTTCTGGGTTTTGTTGAGTATCAAAGCAATAATGCAGAAAGGCATCATTCCCAGATCCGCAACAATGACATAGTGGTTTGGGAGTGCTAAACAGCCTGGGATAAAAGCGGTGAAACTGATCAGAAGGCAGGCAACGATGACACTGATTAAGCGCGATTTGCGTATTGCCTCTCGCTGAACGACACTTGCGGTAGCAGAGGCATCAGGAAGCGCAGTCAGGCTGTACCACCACTGAAACAAGCCCTTTGAAGGCGCATCCTGTTGTGTTTCTATAAGCTCGCCGGGAGACCATGGGTGATTTGATATCGTATTCATTTTCTCCTCCTTGTCTTGATGGGACGGTGACGGTATTAACTCGTTGACTTTTCCTGTGCTCGCGCTTGAACGCTTTGTGCCTTGGATTGCTTACCGCCTGTTACGGCAGGCTCTAGTTAAAACTTTTGCGTAAGAAGGTAATAGATAAGAATAGAGTAGAGCTTTTTTGCCCTACCTACTCAGTAGAAATAAATGTATCATATTTACATGTATTAGTCTATTTTTAATGTGAAAGATTTATTAAAAGAGTGAATAGGGGAAGAGGATAAATGAAATAGCTTTAACTTGATAAACAATGCTTAATCGTACTTTGTTTATGCTTTATGGTTGAGTTTCATGCACAAATATTACCTTTTTGTAATGGATATCTCAGTTTATTTATAGCCTATTTGGGTATTAGTGGTATTTCCTTGTTTAGAGAGGCAAAAAAGCGGAAATGTAGACAGGGGATGTCAGGAATACAGAGTATACTTCTCTCGGTATATACAAAAGTGAGAGGAGAAGCAGAAATGCATTTTGCTATCAATACACCTAATTTTGGCTTGTATGGCGATGCCAGGCTGCTGGCCGAACTGGCCTATGAGGCCGAGGAGGCTGGCTGGGATGCCTTCTTTATCTGGGACCATATAGGGGCAAGCTGGGAGGTGCCGATGGCCGATCCCTGGATCGCTTTGACGGCGATGGCTATGCGCACCCAGCGCATTAAGTTGGGGCCCATCGTGACTCCCTTGCCGCGTCGCAGGCCGTGGAAGGTGGCGCGGGAGGCGGTAACGCTCGACCAACTCTCAGGCGGGCGCTTGATCCTGGGTGTGGGCATTGGCAGCGATTTTGGCCGGGAGTTTAGCTGCTTTGGCGAGTCGAGTGAAGACCGCCTGCATGGAGAGATGCTGGACGAGAGCCTGGAGGTGCTTACAAAGCTGTGGAGCGGCGAGGCCTTTAGTTACGTGGGGAAGCATTACCAGCTTACAGAGGCACGTTTCCTGCCCCTGCCTGTGCAGCAGCCCCGCATCCCCATCTGGGTAGCAGGCGTCTGGCCCAATAAGAAACCCTTCCGCCGCGCCGCGCGCTGGGATGGTGTCAGCCCCATTGCTGAGGGACGAGAACTGACACCCGAGGATTACCAGGAGCTAACGGCTTATCTCAAAACACAGCGTCAGAGTAATGAACCCTTCGACGTGATCGCCGCTGGCCACACCACAGGCAGTGATAAAGTGCAGGATCAAGCAACCTTACAACCCTTTGCCGAGGCTGGTGTGACCTGGTGGCAGGAGGCTTTTGATTGGAACTACTCACTTGAGCAGGTCCGCACCCGTATCCGCCTGGGACCACCTACAATTGCTTGAGCATCTTCGCCGGATTCCCGCCAACAACGACGTTGGGGGAATGTTCTATTAAAAATACATTCTCGCTTTTTCTGCAATCTCTTCCGCTGAGGCATAGCGCCTCCACCACTGCTGCGAAAACGCTGTATTTTCATGCCGCTTGATAGCCTGGACGAAAGAGCCAGTGCCAAAGACCAGGGAACGAAAACGGATCGCATCTGGTAGAAAGTCGAGATCGACTGGTGTCAGGCAGTGATGAAGGCAGTAGCCTTCGATAGCGGCGCGAATAAGTGCATCTTCTGCCTGGGAAGATGTGCTCGTGATGGGGTCCCAGGGGACCTTCCCATCACAGTTTGTCAGCAAGAAACCCACATCTATACTGGGGGGTCCCATGCCGGCGCCCTCCCAATCTAGCAGCGTCGCCTGCCCAGGCGAGCTTAAAAGAACATTCGCGGGATGGCAATCGTTGTGAATCAGCGTTACGGGAAGATCGCTGCCGTAGGTGATGGATGCGAGGGCTGTGTCGAGCCATTGGTATTGTGTAAGGGCATCGTGCGGCACAGCATGCTCTATTGAGGTCAATTGCTGACGGGCGAAGGCCAGTTCGCCCGCAGGAAGCATGCCTGCTTTGGGTGGGGTATAGGTAAGCGCTGGCTTGAGAGCATGCAGCCGTCCCAGGGCCGTCCCTAGCAGCGCAAAGGACGTGGGTGAATAGTCCAGCGGCGTGCCTGTGAGATACGTTGTCATACAGAGCGTGCGATCCCCTACTGTAATGAACATCACCCCTTCAGTAGTTGGGATGACGCGCTCCGCGGGATAGCTTACCTCTTCAAAGAAGCGTAGGAGTTGCCCCAGTTCGCCAAGCATAGCCTGGTCATGTGCAGGCGCCAGGCGAAGTATCCAGCCTGTTCCGTCTGTTAGCCCTACCTGGTAGATCAATTTGCCAGTGGCGCTTGATAGTTGCTGGAGTGTGTCGACCTGAACCCGGTAATACTGGTTGACAAGCTCAAGCAGTATGGCCTGATCAAAGTTTTGCTGGCTATGTCTGTCAATCATGTGAATTAACTTTCTAGCCCTTTACCAACTTTCAAGTTCTCTGGCAAGCGTGCTTTTTCCGGCAAAAGGGAAGCCACATAGTATGTATAAATAAGGTTTTGGCATATCTCGCTCTTTCTATATTTATTAGAACACAAAGCGATTCTACCAGCAAGCGCATGATAATACACTGTCCATTTGAACGATGTGCCTAGCTTGACACCTTTTGTATACTATTGAGCACGGTGCTAAAAGGGAGACATGGAAAAATGAATCGTGTAGATCGATTAACCGCTATGCTTTTGTATTTGCAGGGAGGCAAACGGAAGGCTGGAGAGATTGCCCGGCGTTTTGAGGTATCCAGGCGTACAATCTTACGCGATATCGACGCCCTGGGTGAGATGGGCATCCCGATTGTGGCTGAAGTAGGCTCTGCTGGCGGCTACTCCCTACCGCCTGATTACTCTCTGCCCCCACTGGCCCTGACCCTGCACGAGGCTCTTCTCTTGCGCCTGGCCCTGAGCAGCCTCTCGCAGTTAGGTGATGTGCCTTTTAAGGGAGAACGTGAGTCGCTGCTGCTCAAGATCCAGACTCTGCTTCCTCGGCATGAGCGCGTAAACCTTGAGCAGTTGCAGCAAGCAGTTTCATTTGATGTGCCATCCTCACGCTCCTATCCTACGCCATTTCTCGACCGGCTGCTGAAAAGCGCCTAGGAAGAGCGCTGGGTCTCCGTGAGCTATCGCTCTGAGAAGGGTGTCTCACAACAAACACTCCTGCCATTGCACTTACGCACTACGGCGGGACTCTGGTACTGCGAGGCATATTCCTATGAGCGGCAAGAAACGCGCGTGTATCGAGTGGACCGCTTTCTAGAAGTGAAGGCAGCCATGGAATCCCCCGAGTTGGAACACCCGGCCACCCCTATTCTGCATGTTGATTCCTCCTATCCAGAGGTTCGTATCCACCTGACGGCCCGTGGTATGCTGCGGCTAGAGCATGAGCCACACCTGGGGCCGCGTCTGCAGAGAACTGAGGCAGGGGATGGATGGCTTAGCCTGCAACTGCGCCCGGAGGAGTATGATTGGCTCGTGAGTATTGTTCTGGGCCTGGGAACAGATGCCAAGGTGCTTGCGCCAGAGGAACTGCGCCTACATGTGCAACAAGTGGCGCACCAAATTGCCCATAACTACGCCGAATTGTGACATAAGGGTGTCACCATTCATTGCGTATACTTCCCTGTATAGACGACCTCGAGAGAAGTTGTAGGGTCCAAGCTTGCTTGGATTCAAACGCTAAGAGAGCAGATCTCGCGGAGACAAGGCCATGCAAGCATGGCCCCTACTTCCTTTGTGATTGTGTCACCAATGAAGAATAGATGAGATCAGGAAAGGAAAAAGTTATGGCCAATTATTCGATCGCACATATTGAAATTCCCGCGGTGGATGCTAGCGAGGCCAGCACGTTTTATAACGAGGTTTTTGGCTGGAAAATTGTCACGAACACAGCCCATAATTATGTCACGTTCCAGGCAGAGGATGGTTTGCGCGGAGGTTTTCAAGGACCCCACGAGAAGGCATATCAACCCGGTAGACTCCTGGTCTACCTCGCGACCGATGATATCGATGCTGCTCTCGCCGAGATAGAGGCGCATGGAGGCAAAACCATCGTCCCCAAGACAGTGATTCCCAATATTCTTGAATGGGCCATTTTTGCCGATCCAGCCGGCAATCAAGTCGGCCTCTCTCGCCGCTACAATAGCTAGCTGAGGGCGTGGCCCGGCCTCACGTGAAGAAATTCATGTGAAGCCGGGCCACAAGCATTGTGCCTGTTAGCGGCCGCCGCCGATCTCCAGGATGGTCCCTGTTGTGTAGGAGGCTGCCGAAGAAAGCAGCCAGAGAACACCCTCAGCTATTTCATTTGCTGTGCCTGCACGCTGCATAGGAACGGATGGACTTAATTTCTCCAGGCGATCGGGCGCGCCACTTGCGGCATGCAGGTCGGTCTCAATGAGTCCAGGAGCGACTACATTGACACGAATACCCTCATTGGCAACCTCACGTGCCAGGCCGATAGTAAAGCTATTAATAGCTCCCTTGGATGCGGCGTAATGGACCCATTCGCCAGCGCCACCCGTGCGCGCTGCGAGAGAGGAAATATTAACAATGGCTCCGCCTGTGCCACCATGGTGCAGTGACATCCTCCGAACGGCCTCTCGCGCGCACAGGATCGTCCCAACGACGTTGACCGCAAGTACCCGAGTGAGAACCTCTGCACTTACCTCTTCGAGGCGAGCAAGACCACCTGTAATCCCGGCGTTGTTTACAAGTCCCTGAAGCGGCCCCAGCTCTCGCTCAGCTCTCTCAAAGAGGCGTATGACGTCCTCTTCGCGAGCGACATCCCCTTGAACGGCAATGGCTTGACCGCCAGCGGCAACAATATGCGAAACGACCTTCTGGGCAGCGGCCTCATCGCTGGTAAAGTTCACAGCAACGGGATACCCATGGGCTCCGACGAGCCTGGCAACGGCAGCCCCCATCCCACGGCTCGCCCCCGTCACGATGATGGACCCCAACTTCTGTTCTGAAACCATAATTGTTTCGCTCTTTCTATGTATTTTTTCTTCACCTTACCATACTCTCCGTGTCAAGGCGCTCTAAGCGCCTTGACACTCTTGTTGTGTAGAAGATATACTCCGGATAATCGGAAAAATACGGAATAGTATGAACCGGAGGTCGTATGAAAACGGAGGAACTGGTTCCGACGGCGTTGGAGGCGCGGGTGTTGCGTATGTTGCGCGTGCTGGCGAACCCGGCGCGTTTTCGGATTGTCGCCCTGCTGGCTGAACGTAAAGATTGTACCTCGGCGCAGCTTGCCGAGATCCTGCCACTCGCGCAGTCCAGCCTCTTTGATCATCTCGCGCTTCTACGCGAGGCCGAAATTGTGCAGGTCAGCAGTGATGGGCCTAATCGCTATTACTGTCTGGACCCGGCAACCCTCGACTTTCTGGGGGCCTATCTCGGTGGTTTGGGCCAGAGGTCGCGCTCATGGACGGAACTGGTAAAGAAGACTCAGGAGGAGCAGCATATGGAGATTCGTGAGGCCACGCGCGAAGACGCGGCAGCTATTGCAAGTATTTATAATCAAGGTATAGAGGATCGCTCGGCGACGCTAGAGACGCAACTGCGCACGCCAGAGGAGCGGGCCGAATGGTTGAACTCGCGCACGCATCGCCATCCCGTGCTGGTCGCGGTGGATGTGGAGGGAGCAGTGGTGGGCTGGGGATCGCTGAATGCCTTTAACCCGCGACCAGCTTACGATTATGTGGTAGACTTCTCCGTCTATGTCGCGCGCGAGCAGCGGGGGCGCGGCATTGGCGACGCCCTGCTGAGCGCCCTGGAGGTACGTGCGCGCTCGCTAGGCTATCATAAGATGGTGCTGGCGGCCTTCCCAAGCAACGCGCCAGGCATGCGCTTATATGAGCGCCATGATTTCCGCAAGGTGGGCGTCTATCACGAGCAGGGGTTGCTCGATGGGCAGTGGGTCGATGTCGTCCTCATGGAGAAGCTCTTAAAATAGCCTTTTGGTGTGACGTCTCGCGCCTGCGACGCTCGCTCTGGTTATAGGAATGATGTATGCTGGCAGCCGCAGGCTGCCAGCATACATCATTCCTATAACCAGAGATAACTTTCATATCAGGCGGCGGTTTGCGTGCTTTGCCTGGCCTGGAAGGCATGAATGAGTGATTTGATGGCTATTCCGATAGTTACTACCATGACTAGTAACAGGAGAAGATGGCGTGCTGTATATGCAATTTCATCACCGGGTGCCGTAGAGATACCAACGAGCGTAGGTACGGCAGCAATTAGCAGCGTCACAAAGCTGCTCAGCATTACCACCGTAAGCCCTAGCGCAACGTAGAGCGCGTAATGTGTAATTCGGCGGCTGGGTTCCATGCGCTTAATGGTAGAGACAATGAATGCTACGCTTAATCCTATGCAGATCGCGAAATCAGTCAATATACCCCAGTTAGAGTCTAATACCGGAATACTACCTTTAAAGCCAGCTCTATAGAGTAGGAACAGAAAGGCTACAGGTATCGCCACCGTGAGGATTGGACTCACAAGGGCCAGCAGGCAAAGGAGCAGGGCGCGTAGATTTTTCCCTTTCAAAGCTCGCCAGCCGGCGGCAAAGAGTAGAGGAAGGCCGCCGAGCAGGATAAGTATGGGCAACGTGTATAAGCTAGCTGCGATAAATCTCGACAATATAGGCGAAGTAGGGTCTAAAATAGTAGATAAATCGTAAGGAAAAAGCACCCCCCGGTGATTTATAATCATGTTCGCATGAGCCTGCTCTACTAGCCAGGCTATAAAGAAGAAGATGGCCGAGGTATAGAGCGCGAGTTCGTTGGCGCGCAATTTTTGTAGCATTGTAGGAATCCTTCCTTGTATAAGAGATTGGTTAGTATAGGCATCAAAGAGATTAAGTGAGAGATCACAGATAGTTTTTAGCGATGGTGGTGAATCCTCCAGAATTTGGAGCATCTCGTCGGCATAGCGCTCGCGCCAGGAAGCAGGATAGAAACCGATCAATCTGCAGGCCCAGCGTTGATAAAGCGACGGGGTAGAAGTGTCATGCATCCTACAGTATCCTCTTCTCTATATTCAGGACGTGGCGAGCCGTTGCAGGCCAGTGCTGACAACCTGTTTCATCGTTGAGAGCTGTTCGCGCAGCACGGTTGCGCCCAATTGTGTTATACGGTAGGGGCGTCGCCGCTCCTCCAGTTCCAGAGCTTCAATCCAGCCCTGTTTCTCCAGGCGAGCAAGCGCGCCATAGAGTGTTCCCACCTCCAGGTGAGTGCCGCAGAATTGCTCAATATCCTGTATCATGGCGTACCCATGTTTAGGGCCGCTCGCCAGGCTGGACAGGATGAGGAGTGAAGGATCAGAGAAGCGTCCCAGATCCAACTTAGAGTTGCGTGTGATACGCATACTTGATTATCTCCTGCTATTGCTTCGTATTACTTACTATGTATAACTATATAGTAAAACGAAGTATCGATTTTGTCAAGGGCGATCTGCGCCAATCTCTCGTAATAAAAAAATAGGAGTGATGCCGGTTGCTGGATTTGTCCAGCAACCGGCATCACTCAGATGCGTGCAGGAAGCCCCGCGCCTTTAGGCCGGGGAGGAATGCACGCCTCCTTTCTGATAGCTGTATCCGTCCGATCGATGCAGCGGCGTAAAAAAGCGCACGTCCAGCCCTTTGATGCGTCCGGCCCTCGTGGTCAGATCAAAGGAGCCGCTCGCACGCACCAGCACCCGTCCGCTATAGACGCCCTGCTTCTTTCCCGTCGTGACATGCGCTCGAGAGATATCTCCCGTCTGGAAGCCTTGCACCTTCTTAGCCCTCTTGGGGGCCGAACAGGGAAAGCCATGGGCATTGACATTGCGCACTCGCCGACACCCGTGCCCCTGCGCACGGATCAGCAGCGGAACCACCCCGCTCATCTGCAGAAGCGTTGGCGTGGAGCGGCCCACACAGGCGGCATCGAGCCAGTGCGTCTTTGGCAGGCCTCGCAGCGAGCGATTGTACTTGGTGAGCCCTCCCGATCCCACTTCCACGGGCAGCCCCATCGCTCTCAGGCGTTCGAAAAGCGCCCAGCGCGTCGCGTTGACCGCGGCGGCATCCTTCAAGGGGGCTTTGGCCTGGGCCTGAATCTGCTTGAGGCGCTCCGGTTTCTTCTTGAGGAAGTCTTCGAGGTCTCTGTTCCCTTTGGCCTGGTTGCAGGACTCGCAGGCCAGCGTCAAGTTGCTCAGGCGGTTGGTTCCCCCTTTGGCGCGGGGCTGGATGTGATCAATCTGCAGCGGGAGGTTGCTCTTGCCGCAATAGGCACAGCGCCGCTCCCACTTCTCCAGCAGGTACTCCCTCGCCTCGTATCCCGCCAGCGTCCCTTGCTGATACTCCTTCCCCTGGATAGAGGGGGTCTCCAGCAGCTGCATGTCAAAGCGCACCAGCTCCTGGCTGATGCAGGTCACCGGCGCGCAGCGGCACAGGCGCCTGATCCAGGTCAGGATGTTGCTCAGGCGGCTCTCCAAGGAGGGTGGCAGCCACCCCTTGGGGCGACGGCGATTGTGGAAGCGGGCTTTGCGGTACCTCGTCTTGCGGGCGCGTCTCCCCCTTCGGGCTTCTCGACGGGTGTCGAGAGCTTCCTTGACCTGTTGCCCGCGATGGGTAAGCTCAGCGGCAAAGACGACCTCGCCCGAGGTATCGTGGAGCAGGGCAATGCCGGTGGTCTGGCTGCCTGGATCGATCTTGAGGCGCAAGGGCTCGGTCTGGGGCTGCTTGACCTCTTGCTTGAGGATGATGGTGAAGGGGAATCGACGCCACACGGCGGCTTTCCCCTGCTTGAGGAAGCGTCTCGCTTGACCCGGATGCACGGGATCCAGCGGCTGGTGAGAGCTATCCATGACAAACACCTTGGACATCCAGGAATCCTTTCGGATCTCTGCTTGCGCAGGTAAGGTTGGCCTCGACAAGGTTCAGCGACGGTTTGACGCGATGAGCACTGGCTTGACCCCTCTGCCTGTTTAACCCATCACCGTAGAGCAGCGGGCTGGCCTCGCACCCGCTGGTACCTAGTTTCGTCGCGAACGGAGTTCGGAGCGTGCTCCGAACTGAGTCTGCTCATGAGGGCCTGCTCAGCGGCGAACCGTCGAGCAAGCCCCGGGTTTGAAAAACCGGGGTTCATGACTCCTATTACTCTCTAAGTTCTTGAAAGGGTCAGTTACATGTTGCCATAGATTCCCGTCAGGCCATGGCTGCCAAGGGCGAGGGAAAGCTCGCCTCCGTGGTGGATCTCGTGTTCGAGAACGTGCCAGATAATCCACTGCCGTGAGAATGGAGGGAAGTTTTCACGCTCTTCTTCTCTCAAGGCTGCTGGAGGCTGGAAGACATGCTCAAGATCGGCGGGCGTCCAGCGTGCCAGGGCATCGGTAATCATATGCCAGGTGGATTCAAGCCCGGCAACCAGTTCAGTGGCCGCAAGTGGGGGCTGCTCCACTTCATCCGCGGGGTCCCAGTGAGCGATGGGGGCCAGATCGGGGCTTCCCTCGCCCATCCATACCTGGAACCACCAGACCCGGTTGGCCACTATATGCTGGGCCAGCATCCCAATCGTCCATTGATGCGACGGGGCGGGTAATGCCAGTTGTTCGGATGAAAGCGGCGCGATGATTTCGACGAGGTTGCGCTGGTAGGTTTGCCAGCCCTTGTAGAACGTAATAAGTGGGAGTGCTTGTTCCTTCAATATGTATATGCTCCTTGCTTCTAGTGTTGTGCTGCCATAGGTGGTGACCTGGTAATCATAGCATGCAGGAGGGCCTAAAACTTCTTCCATCTTGCTCTTTCTCCTCTGAGGAGTGCTCACAGGGAGCGCCACAAGTGTGGAAGAGCTAAAAAAGCAGAGATGTGTTAACATTTTTGCTAGCAGAGCGATTTATAAAGCAGAAAAAGCAATGCTGAGGGAACACATGCGCCAGTTTCAAGCGGAGGTAGGTTTTGAGGATTCACCACTTGCACTCCTATATGATCGTTACGCGCCCATCATATTGATGTATATCGCGCGCTATATTTCTTCCAGGGAGGACGCCGATGACCTGTTACTGGACGTATTTGTCGCGGCGCTGGAGAATCAGGTCTGGCTGACCTGGAGCGAGGGGGAGCAGCTTGCCTGGCTTCGCCGCATCGCTTACAACAAAGCTATTGATTATTATCGACGTAGCGCCCGTCATCCATCCGTGGCTCTGGAGCAGATAATTGTGACGCACTTTAGCGATGATGAGCGCTCACCAGAGCAGGTCGCGCTGCGCAACGAGGCGCATGCGGTGCTGCGTGCACACCTCTCGAATCTCTCCGACCTGCAACAGGAGATCGTGCGTCTGCGCTTCGGGCATGGTTTACGCACAAAAGAGATCGCCCAGCGCCTGAATAAAAGCGACGAGGTTATCCGAGTGACACTCTCACGCGCCCTCAATCTCTTACGTAAGCTCTATCGCCGGCAGGAGGGAGTATAGTTATGGATCATCACGATGAAAAGTTTGCTCCTGAAACCGTCGATGAGCAGATTGAGTTGCACCTGCAACAGCTACCTATAGCCTCGCATACCTCACTAGATACGCGGATGCTCAAGGATTTGCAGCAAATAGCTGAGCAGGATGTCCAGCGAATCGCGCAGGTGAGAGCGCGTCTTGCCAGGTATGCTGTGGAGAATGGAGAGAAGCGTAAGCCTATAGACCTTCGAGAATATCAGGCGGAAACAGCTTCCTCCCTCCATTCAGGTTCTCAGCCTCGCAAACGAAAAGCGCCGGGTGCCAGGCGCCGCCTGGTGACAGTTTTAACTGGCCTGGTCGCTGTGCTGCTCCTCGCGAGCATGCTCACAGTTTTCGCGCGCATCAAACCACAGCAGGAGCAGACTCAACAGAAGATCCATCAAACAGCCACAGTAATCGCGAAGCCTGTTTTGCATGGGAGTAGCGCCTTTCTCCTGGATGCGGATAAGGGTACAGTTCTGGTAGATGTGAATGGTCATGCACGTGTGTCAGCGGCTCATTTCACTAAATATATGGTCGCCATAACCGCGCTTGAGAATGCCGATCCCAATCGAATGATTACCATAGACCAGGCGAGCCTGGACGCAGTCCCAAAGGGATTGCGTATGGCGCAGTTAGTCGCAAGTGACCAGATCCCACTGCATGATCTGTTAAATGGACTACTCCTTCCGTCAGGTAATGATGCTGCTAGCGTGATTGCATACGCAGTGGGAGGCAATCCGCAAAACTTTGTCGCTATGATGAACGAAGAGGTGCGTCAGCTACATCTCAATGACACTCATTTTAGCAGTCCCTATGCTATCAGTAGCTCGGACAACTACACCAGTGCCGCCGACCTCGCTAGCATGATGCGTTACGGTATGCAATTGGGCGTCTTTAACACAGCCATCTCCGCGAAAAGTTATGACCTGCAAGCAATGCTATATAACCATCACTATGACTGGGTGAACGTCAATCTAGCACTCGCAAGCGAGCCAGGTGTGACTATTCTCGAGGCTGGCCAGGACAAGGAGAATGGTTATCATGCTATTTTCTCCGTCCAAAGCAATGGGCATCTACTCATTGGTTCCGAGCTTAATGCGCCATCATCTGAGGCGCTGAACGCGGATATCTCAAAACTACTTCATTCCGTCAAACTATAATAACGAACTGTGGGGTTCATGTTGGCATGGACCCTTACAAACTAGATTACTATTTTGAAACTAGGAGAATTATGTCATTATGCCTAAGAAACATTTAAAGTATGCATTTCATGGGCTATTAATTAGCTTACTACTTAGCCTTTTGAGCGCTTGTGCAAACAACAGTAGTGCTGGCCAGGATCAGTCGCAAAATGGGCCGATTCAGTTCTATGATATTCATAATCAGCTTATATGCCAGTTGCATGGTCAGAATTCGCAACTTGATTGCTTGCGACATAAAGACCTCTCGTTAGCGTATTTTATCGATACTGCGGTCAGCGAGCTGGCCAGCGATCTGCACGTAGATGTGGACCATTTGCCCATGACTGCGCTTCATGTCGCGACCACACTGGATCTCGCACTGGAGCAGCAGACATACCAGAAGGCACGGCAGTATATCGCGACGATGTCCGCTACCCGCAACATGCATAACGCCTCGGTCGTTGTCCTTGATCCGCATAGTGGCGGTATCCGCGCGCTGGTTGGCAATATAGATACGAGCTATGGGGGAAATCAGGCTAATTTAACAGCTCAGCCATTTATGGCGAGTTCAACCTTCAAACCTTTTATCTACGCGACGGCCTTCGAGCAGGGTATCAGCCCGGGCGAGGTGGTGTATGATGGCCCCTTTTCTGTAGCTACAGGAAACTCAAATGCCGGCGCCTACTCACCTTCTAATTACGACCAAAAATTTCATGGGCATATGTCTTATCGAACCGCCTTACAGACCGAACTGAACATTCCATCGCTCAAATTGTCTGTCAAGCTTGGACTTCAGACAGTGAGGAAGAAAGTACAGGCATTAGGGATAAAAAATGTGGGAGAGCCTTATTATTCCTGGGCTGTGGGGGCAGTTTCGCTGAACTTATTGGATGAAACATCAGCTTACGCTACAATGGCGAATAACGGTATACACATGGATCCACACGCGATTGTAAAGGCTACCTCCTCTGATGGTCACGTGCTCTATCAAGCTTCTACGCAAGGAACGCGTGCCTTGAGCCCTGAAGCCGCTTTTATGATCACGGATGCCCTGAGTGGTACAGCCAGTCAGACCTCGGAATTTGGTATATGTAATCCGCTTGAACTGTATTCTACAAGTCACACACAATGCCAGGCTGGTAATGCTGGCACTGTGCGACCTGCTGCGGTGATGGCTGGCCTGCCCGTAAACTTTCAGGACACCTCGGCTATTGGCTTTACTCCTGACCTGGTCGTGGGTGCCTGGGCAGGTAATAGCAACCATTTACTGATGGGTCCCGATATTAATGACATGGATGGGGCCGCGCAGATCTGGCATGATACGATGCTACTGGCGGAGGGGAATACCCCTGTGAAGGCTTTCCCCGCTCCTCCCGCCGATGTCGTGAAAAAGACGGTCAACTATCCCACACTGACGACCACTGACTGGTATCAGATTCATTAGACTTACTTGACGCAAAAGTACGCATTTATATATAATAGTATTAGATATGCCATGTCATTTATGTAAATGCGTACTTTTGTAGCGTCGTCTCCACCTGGACACTACAATTTGCTGATTTCTGGCTACAGAGTAGTTTATCATGCGGTATTTTTTTTGTTTAAGCGTTAGTGTATATGGATTGGTCTATTTATGGGTTGCTGACCAGGCATAGGTGCGGATAGCAGGCTCTATGTTCTAACCAGCTAATAAAGCGTCGCGGGCGCTAAAAAAGTATATGAAGGAAAATGGATGAAACGTATTGTGCGGCATCTCGCGACCTATTACTTGATCTATATCGCCTGTATTATACATCTGCTGTTCTATATCTCTGTGAGCAAGACAGGCTGGTTCAATCTCTTTTTCAGCGGGGCCGCGCTGCATGAGGGGGCCAAGGGCATTGACTTCTACCAGGTCCCGCGTGGGGCCTGGGCCTTCTGGCATGGCGGCTCGCTGACGGGCGAGCCGCTCTGGAATGGTTCGCAGTATGCGAAGGCGGAGTTCTCACAGAATAATGTCTATCACCCATTCTTTACCATTATTGTTGGTACCTTTCTGATGCAGTTTGATCCCGCCTCTGCGCCCTATATCTGGCTCTGGAGTAAGCTGGTCATTACGGTACTGGTCACAGGCTATTTCATCTGGAGTTTTCGTGAGAGTAAGCACCTGGGCTTTGCCGTCTTGATGCTGCTCGCCAACTTTAGCGTCTACCTGGAGCTGGCGGCCTGGCAGTTCCATTTTGTGCTCAATGTCTTTCTCTTGCTCTTCCTGATCAATCTCGTAAAGAATAGGGACGTGGTCTGGCGTGGTATTTGGTACTGGCTGAGTCTGATTGTGAAGCCAATTGGCTTCCTCTTTATTCCATTTTTGTTTGCGAAGGGGAGATGGCGCACCATCGTGGTTGGCGCTCTCTGCTTTGGCCTGACAACCTGGATCTTATCTGGCATTGGAGGCTATTATATCGATAACCTCAAGGCGACGCTCTTTGGCCCAGGGGGCGCGGGACCTAACCAGATCATCACCTTGAATGCCCTGCTGCGGCATACCTCATTTACTCACTGGCCTGACATTGTCTATAAAATTATCCAGTATAGTATGCTGGTTATAACTATTTTCTGGGCCGCATTTCGTCGTGTGCATAGGAGCAAAGTTATCTTCCTGGTGATAGTCTATTATCTCTTCTTCTACGAGATGACCTTTGAATATCACTGGAGCACGCTGGCCTATGTACTTCCCATTTGCGTCGTCTGCTGCCCCGAGTTCCAGACGCGCTGGGCGAAGGCCTGCATGCTCCTGGTCTGCCTGCCAGGCTGTTTTGCGCTCCTCAACGTCCTGCACATCGATGTTACCAACCAGGGCTACTGGGGGCTTATCCCAGGCGAGCGGGCCTGGCAGTTCATGGTTCTCAGCAAGCTCATCCCGGTCTTCCTGCTCTGCATCTGTGTGCTGATTCCCGACATCAAGCCCATCTTCCGCCAGACGCGTGCCTTCTGGTCCGCCGTGCGCCGCGTCAACGAGCACCTCCAGGTCTTCGGCGCCGCAGAGGACGCAGAGGAAGAGGAGGCGAAGGAGATCCACCTCGCGTTATAGATTATGTTAAACTGAGGCGGAGATAAACTTAAATATGCAGAAACCATGGTTGATTATCGTTAATGGCCCGCCGGGAGCGGGCAAGACCACGCTGGCAAAGCGGCTGGCGACCGATCTAAAACTTCCCGTCATTCATCGTGATGAGGTGGCGGAGAAGATATTTGACGCGCTGGATAGCCAGATTCATGGTCGCCCGCCTATGATTGGACTGGCCAGCTTTCAAATGATGTACTATTTCGCAGGCCAGGTCCTGGCGGCAGGCCAGTCCTTGATTATAGAAGGTTTCTTCCGTCATACAGAGCTAGCGACCAGCGAGTTTTTACATCTGAAGCAAGAGCATGATTTTGCCCCCTTACAGATTCAGTGTAAAGCGGATGGGGACGTGCTACTGGAGCGTTTTCTAGCTCGTATTGGCACGCCGGAGCGGCATCCCTATCACCGTGATGTAGCCTTTGCCGAAAACAACCGGGACATATTCATGCAGGGGCGCCTGGCCGACCTCGCCCTTGGCGGCCCTGTGATCGACCTCGACACCACCAATGTGCGCGACTACGATTATGACAGCTTGCTCCAGGAGATTCGTAGCCGCGACTGAGAATATGCGGCAGATAGTGGCGTGTCTCGACCTCGTTCTGCTTGAATTTTCTCTCTGTTCTCACCTGGTTTTTTCTGAGGAGAGTTTAGCCAAAAGAATGCCGTTCCTCGGTACGATAAGCCAGGATCGCCAGCACGAAGAATATCACGCTATAGAGGGCGAGCAGCCACACTGCGTCGCCGATTGACCCGGTTTGCACTCCAACTGCATTCCAGGCAAGCTGGGCCAGTCGATAGAAGGGCGAGTAGGGGGCGATGTTTTGCAAGATATCGGGAAGTTGTGCGAGCGGGACGAAAACCCCCGAGGCAAATGCCAGGATGAAAAACGATAGGTTAATGATGGGGGTCGCCCCTGTAGGATTGACCACATTGCCGATGGCAAAGCCTAGTGCGATAAAAGGCAACACTCCCAGGAGCAGGGAGGCGATCAGGGTGATCCACGAGATGGCGCTGAGTTGCACGCCGCCGACCACAAAGGCAAAGCCGCTGAGGGCGAGCAGCATTACCAGGGCCGACAGCAATGCTGTCACCATTTTAGCCAGGAGGTAGATCGAGGCAGGCAAGGGTGTGGCTCGCATCAGGACATTCACGCGTTGCCCACGCTCATTAGCAATGCTCACGCCAAAGGAATAGAGCATGACGCTGATGATACAGTAGGTGCCAACAGCGGCAAGTGCATAGACATGCCTTCTGACGCCATCCTCCAGACTGTTCGCTTTGCCCAACCCTCCCAGAAGGCTGTAGAGAACGAGAGGTAGCACCAGGCCCGGTACAAGAAAACTGGGGGTGCGCCACAGGCGCAGCACTTCTGCCTGCACTTGGTGCCAGAGCATCACCCCCAAAGGGGCGAGTCGTGTGCGAATAGATGATGACGTGTGTGTTGACATGCGTTATTCAGGCTCCTTCTTGCTCTGATTGGTCCTTGGTGAGATGGAAGAAGGCTTCTTCCAGGCTCGCCCCCGTGATCGTTAGATTCGTAATCTCCACCGGCTGGGTGAACAAAGCACGCAGCACGGTTTCCAATTTCGGCGTCAGCAAGCTGACATGATGTTCTCCCAATTCAAGTTGTTGCACCGGGAGTTGGGCAAAGAACTCAGGCTGAAGCGGCTCGCTCATATTGAAAGTGACGCGGTTGTTGGTCACCAGGGCTTTCAGTGCTGCCGGTGAAGCATCGGCACGCACCTGACCATGATCGATGAGGACGATCCGTTCGGCCAGGGCATCCGCTTCTTCCAGGTAGTGTGTGGTCAGCAGGATGGTTTTCCCCTGCTGCACAAAAGCGCGAATCTGTTCCCAGAAACGGTGGCGGGCCTCTACATCGAGTCCAGCGGTGGGCTCATCCAGGAAAAGGACATCGGGATCGCCACAGATGGCCAGCGCGAAATAGAGTCGCTGGCGCTGCCCACCAGACAACGTTCCGACTGAAGCCGCTGCTTTCTTCTTCAGACTTGCCATCTCAAGCACCTGGGTGAGGGGCAAGGAATGTGGGTAATAGCTGCGAAAGAGCGTGATGGTCTCGCTTACCGTGAGGTTGAGCGGCACACCAGATTCCTGCAACATGATGCCACAGCGACTCCGCACTCGGCGATCACGTGGATCGTGGCCAAGCAAGCGAACCTGGCCGTGGGATGGACGACGCAGGCCCAGCATCAGGCTGATGGCGGTGGTCTTTCCCGCGCCGTTTGGACCAAGCAGCGCCACTACCTGGCCCTGGGGAATGGCGAAGCTCACTTGTTGCAGAGCCTGTACAACCCCGAAGGACTTTGAGGCGTTTTGCAGTTCGATGGCTGGAATCTGGGACACCGCTTCCATTGCCTTCGCTGTATCAGTGGGCGAAGCGATCATTGTGCGCACCTCCTGTGATCTCAGAGTTATTCATCGCTCTCGTTCTCTTGTACTTTGTGCCGCATTTTGAACAGGACGCGCAAGAAGACGAAGGCAAGAAGGGCGAGAAGGATGATTGTCAGGGGTTGCGCCTTCCCGGCAGCAACCATGCGATACACCAGATAAGCTGCGAGGGCAAGGATAATCCCAAGCGTGAGAAGAGGTGGCAAGCGTAATAGCTGGCATCAGGCTGTAAGCGGGTATGAGAAGCTTTCCTAACCTACAAAAGAAGGTGGTATTTTAGCATGACTCCGTTTGCTGGTTCTTCTATTGCGGTGGTTCGTCCAGAGGAGGCATTGCCTGAGCTGATAGCGCTGTTGCGAGACACTGTGGATTCAGGTGCCTCTGTAGGCTTTATCCCACCCTTGGGCGAGGACGAGGCGCGCCAGTACTGGCAGGGGGTCTTCCGCAATATGGCGCAGGGTACGCATATTTTGCTCGTTGCGCGTGAAGATGGGCGCGTTGTTGGTAGTGTGCAGTTGGAACTGGCAACAAAAGCCAACGCTCTACATCGAGCCGAGGTGCAGAAGCTCTTCGTCTTGCAGAGCCAGCGCCGTCGCGGCACGGGGCGCGCTCTTATGCAGGCAATCGAACAGGTGGCACGCGAGCATAAGCGTACGCTGCTCGTGCTGGATACGCGTGAGGGCGATGTCGCCGAGAAGCTCTATCGTAAGCTTGGCTATCAAGAGGTCGGCGTTATTCCCGCCTATGCCCTGAACGCGAACGGCGAACTGGACGGAACCATCATCTTCTATAAAACGCTCCTGCTCGCGTAAGGCTTGAAATTTTCAAGGCAGAATAAAAGGTCGGGTTATCTGGAAGCAGCACTTCCAGATAACCTGACCTTTTATTCTGTCCTTGACTTTTAGCCTCCAAAGATATACGCTATGACCAGATAAGCATGATGACTAAATTTGATGGTTTGGTCATGAAATAAAAGAGGAGATAGAGATTGCCGAGTTTAGATGAGAAGGAGCAGGAGAGAGGCGAGGAACGTTCACGACGCCATGCGCGTGCGGATCGTATTCTGGATGCCGCGAAGGAACTGTTACAACGCTGGGGATACAAAAAGACGACAATTGACGATATCGCGAAACAGGCCAATGTGGCGAAGGGAACAATCTATCTGCACTGGAAGACACGTGAGGTACTCTTTGAGGCGCTGCTGGTACGTGAGTGGCTGTCCGTCCTCGCGGATCTCCGGCAGCGACTCGCAAGCGATCCTACCGGTGTGATGCTCAGTTCCCTGACCAGGCACCTGGTTTTGATTGCCGTCGACAATTCATTGTTTCGGGCCGTGCTGCTACGTGATACTGAGACGCTGGGTGACTTGATCCACTCCGGCGCGGGACAAAATCTCGTACAGATCCGCCTGGGAACATCTATGCCATACCTGGAACTGTTATACGATAATGGTCTGTTGCGTAGCGACATCGATATGGAGACGCAGATTAAGATGATCTCGGCTATCAATATCGGTTTCTTTGTCGCAGACAGGTTCTTGCCGCCTGGTTCTCGCCTGGCGCCTGAAGAGCTAGCGGAGGCGCTCGCGTTAACGCTGCACCGCACCTTCGAACCGGAAGAGCCGCCTGCTCCCGAGGCCCTTGATAAAGCAATGCAAATCTTTAATCAATTACTGGACCAATTTGCCAACGCCATCGCGCGCCAATATAAGGAGATAGAATAGCCATGACAATTGCGATTGAAGTCGCTGGCCTGGTCAAAGCGTTTGGCCAGACGCGCGCGCTGGATGGACTTAATTTGTCCGTGCGTGCTGGTGAGGTGCATGGCTTCCTGGGTCCCAACGGAGCCGGAAAAACCACGACCTTGCGTATACTGCTCGGTCTGTTACGTGCCAATGCTGGCTCTGTTCGGCTGCTCGATGGGGACCCGTGGGAGGATGCTATCAAGCTGCACCGCCGTCTCGCCTATGTGCCCGGCGATGTCACTCTCTGGCCCAACTTCTCTGGCGGCGAGGTGATTGACCTGCTTGGTCGCTTGCGAGGCGGCCTTAACCCGCAACGTCGTGCGGAACTGTTGGAGCGATTTGAGCTTGATCCAAGGAAGAAAGCCCGTACCTACTCGAAAGGGAACCGGCAGAAGGTTGCCCTGGTCGCGGCGCTGGCTTCCGATGTGGAGCTTCTCATTTTGGATGAGCCAACCTCCGGTCTCGACCCACTCATGGAGGCTGTGTTCCGTGATTGCATCGCGGAGGAGCGTCGGAAGGGGCGTACCGTATTGCTCTCCAGTCATATTCTCGACGAGGTGGAAGCACTCTGCGACCGGGTTAGCATCATTCGCAATGGTCGGACGGTGGAGAGTGGGACGCTGGCCGAACTACGCCACCTCACACGAACCTCGCTCAGGGCTGAACTGGCAAAGGTACCATCCGGGTTGGCCGAGTTGCCCGGCGTGCATGATTTGCGGGTCGAGGGGAGCCAGGTGCATTGCGAGGTAGATACCGCTGAGCTGAACAGTGTGCTGCACTACCTTACGTCGCTTGGTCTGCGAAGCCTGGTAAGCCAGCCACCGACTTTGGAGGAATTGTTCTTGAGGCATTACCAGGCACAGGAATCGGCGGATAATGGTTCGCGTAGCAGGTCCATGGAGATATCCAAATGAAGACATTTGTTGGCACCGGCTCACTGATTCGCTTGATCTTGCGGCGGGATCGGCTCATACTCCTTATCTGGATGGTGGCATTGGCTGCTCTTACGGTCGGCGTCGCGGCGGCCTTGCCCAAAACATATCCCACTGTTGAGGCACGCCAGGCATTTGCCAATGAGACAACAAACAATCCAACGGAGATCATAATGATCGGACCCGTGTTTGACTCATCCATTGGTGGGATTACAGCCTGGCGGACACGAGGCTGGGGCTTACTTGGTTTTGGCCTGGCAAGCCTGCTCACGGTTATTCGCCATACCCGCACAGAAGAGGAATCTGGCCGACGTGAACTGCTGGGTTCGACCGTGGTTGGTCGGCATGCGGCGTTATCGGCCAGCCTGATCGTGACGCTTGCCGCTAACCTGGTGGCGGCTGCTCTTATCGCCTGTGGGTTGCTTGGCCTGGGTCTTCCGCCCGCCGGATCTATAGCGCTAGGCTTATCGTTCGCCGCCGCCGGGTGGATTTTCGCCGCAATCGCAGGCGTAGCGGCTCAGTTGACGACAAGCGCCGGAAGTGCCAGGGGCATCGCGGGCGCCTTTCTGGCTCTGCTCTATGTATTGCGCGCCTTGGGTGATGTGCGCGGAGCCTCCTGGTTGGTATGGGTGTCGCCGTTCAGTTGGGCTGAAAATGTTCATCCCTTCGCTCACGAATCCTGGGGCTTCTTCGTACCTATGCTTGGCCTTGCCATCATACTCATTGTTGTGGCCTATACACTTGCCTCACGACGCGACCTTGGCGCTGGCTTGCTGCCATCACGGCTCGCCTCTGCTACGGCCTCACCAGGCTTGCGTAACTCACCTGCTCTGGCCTGGCGACTACACCGAGGGACGCTGCTTATCTGGGTTATCGCCTTTGCAGGGTTTGGTGCGGCTCTAGGTGGTGTCGCTCAGAGCGCGACAGAGCAGTTGAACGCCAGTAGCCAGCTTAACGCGCTGATTGCCAATGTAGGCACTAACGCGCGCCCGGTCGATGGCTTCTTCGCCTTGATCATCTATCTCCTGACCCAGGCTCTCTCAGTATATGCAATCCAAACCACGCTCCGGCTGCGCTCTGAAGAGATGGCGACGCATGCTGATCTTGTCCTGGCGACCCCAGTTAGTCGTGTACAGTGGGTGACCAGTCATCTGCTTCTGGCGCTTGCTGGTCCAGCGGTTGTATTGGGCGCGCTTGGCCTGGCGATGGGCCTTGTATATGGATTGAGCACGGGCGACGTAGCTTATGAGCTCCCGCGCCTCCTGCTTGCTACGCTCGTACGACTGCCCTCAATCTGGGTGCTAGTCGGGATTACGGTGGCGTTATACGGTTTCTGGCCTCGTGTGGCAGGGTTCCTGAGTTGGGTTATACTGGCGGGTTTCCTGGTCCTGGAACTACCTGTTGAACTGCATCTAGCAAACTCACTCATATTGATCATCTCACCGTTTGTCTACGCCCCCCGTCTGCCAGCCGCGCAACTGAGCATCGCGCCCCTCGTTGGTCTGATCGGTGTAGCCGCGATACTCACCGTTGCCGGGCTGTTCGGATTCCAGCGCCGGGATCTTGACTAAATGGCCCGACGCGTGCTTTAACAGCGTCAGACAGCCTATTTCGCGTCCAGGGACTTGTTGAGTTGTTTGACGATGCCTGGTCCTTCGTAGATGAAGCTGGTATAGATCTGGATCAGGCTGGCGCCTGCGTCAAACATGCGCCTGGCGTCGTCTGGACCGAAGATGCCGCCGACGCCGATGACAGGAATCTTACCTTCTAGCGCCAGGCAGAGGTAGCGCACGATCTCCAGGGATCGTGTGTGCAGGGGGCGCCCGCTCAGGCCACCTGCCTCGCTGGTGCTGCGGGTCAGGCCCTCGCGTGAGAGCGTGGTGTTGGTGGCGATGATGCCGCGAATGCCACGCGCCAGGCAGACTTCAATGACGTCGTCGATCTGCTCCTGGGTGAGGTCGGGCGCGATCTTGACCAGGACTGGCTTGGGCGTTGTGCCCTTCTCTGCGGCGATGCTCTGTGTTTCCTGGACGACGGCGTGGAGCAGGCGATCCAGTGGCTCTTTATCCTGGAGCTTGCGCAGGCCGGGCGTGTTGGGTGAACTGACGTTGACGGTGAAGAAGTTGGAGAAGTCGTGCAGCTTGTGAAGGGAGTAGAGATAGTCTTCGATGGCCTCTTCTTGAGGCGTAACCTTAGATTTGCCGATGCTCCAGCCAATGGGAATCGAGGGGCGAGGAAGTCGGGAGAGGCGTTGCGCAACGGCGTCGGCGCCATCATTGGGAAAACCCATGCGGTTGATGAGTGCGTCGTTCTCTGAGAAGCGGAAGATGCGTGGCCGCTCATTGCCGGGCTGGGCATAACGCGTCACAGTGCCGGCCTCGATAAAGCCAAAGCCCATCGCGGCCAGCGCTGGAAGCGCAATCCCATTCTTGTCAAAGCCGCCCGCCAGGCCAACCGGGTTGGGAAAGTGTACGCCAAAGACATCGCGTGCCAGGCCGTGTGAGTTGTACGCGTTGGCTACTTCGATAGTCTTGAGCAGGGCCGGATAGTGAGAGATCCAGGCCAGGCGATTCATCAACCAGTGGTGCGCGTCCTCCGGGTCACCAGCGGATAAGCGATACATAACAGGGCGAATAAGGGCTTTATATAGCATGGACTTCTATCTCTCCAAACTCATCAAGCAATAGAACAGCGTTTCAAGTATAATGGTAATTCAAGAAATGGGCAATAGGAGGTGAGTGTATGGGTTCTGTTTGCTGGCCTCCGGCCAGCAAACAGAACCCATACACTTGACTCAGGTATAGAAGGAGAGATGGATATGTTGTTTCGTCATGGGCTTGTGGCCTCGACATATGCGCCGACGCGGCTCGATATTCGTGTGCAGAATGAAAGTATTGTCCAGATTGCGCCCGAACTTACGCCTGAGCCGGGCGAGGACGTGATTGACGCCGAAGGTCTGCTTGTTCTGCCTGGTTTTATCGATACGCATGTGCATTTTCGCGATCCCGGCGCGACCCACAAGGAAGACTTTTATACGGGTACACTGGCTGCGCTGGCGGGTGGCGTGACGACTATTCTGGATATGCCCAATACCCAACCGCCAACCGATAGTCTGCCGCATCTGACCGAGAAGGCAGCTATTGCCGGCACCAAGGCCGTGGTCGATTATGGTTTCTACCTGGGCGCGACCGATACCAATATTGAAGAGGCCGCCACCATCGCACGCGAGGTCGCGGCCATGAAGCTCTATATGGGTTCCTCCACTGGCTCGCTGCTGGTGACCGAGTTTTCTCCCATCTACCGCCATTTCTCGACCTTTCCCCTGGAGAAACCCATTGTCGTCCATGCTGAGGACGAGCAATCGCTCAAGTATTTTGGTGCGCTGGGTCTGCAAGACCATAATCAGGCGCGCCCCCCTGTCAGCGCGCAGATTGCCCTGGGGCGGGCCATCGCTATCGCCGAGAAGACCGGGCGGCGTCTCCACGTTGCGCATACCACCACCCAGCGTGAGATGGAACTGATTCACGAGGCCAAGCAGAAGGGGGTACGCGTCACCTGCGAGGTCACACCCCTACACCTCTTCTTAAACGAGGAGGACCAGCATCGCCTGGGCAACTTTGGCAAGGTCAACCCGCCTTTGAGAAGCAAAAGCGATCAGGCGGCGCTCTGGCGCTACTTCGATATCATCGATACTATTGGTACCGATCACGCTCCCCATACTCGTGAAGAGAAGGAGCAGCCGTACAGCAAGGCACCATCGGGTATGACGGGTGTGCAGACCATGCTTCCCCTGCTGCTCAATGCTGTAAGCCAGGGCAAAGTCAGCCTGGAGGCCGTGATCGAGCGCTGCGTCGTTAATCCGGCGGAGATCTTTGGTCTCAAGACCAAGGGCGCGTTACAGGTGGGGAAGGATGCCGATATTGTCCTGATCAATCCCGAGGAGGAGTATGTTATCAGCAACGAGCAGATCCTCTCGCGCTGCGGCTGGACTCCCTTCGCCGGAACACGTATCAAAGGCAAGGTCCAGCGCGTCTTCGTGCGTGGCACCCTGGCCTATGACCAGGGGAGAGTGCTTGCCCAGCCTGGCAGTGGCAAACCAGTCGCTTATCAGGGATAGATGGGGGAGTGGGGTAAGATATGTGGGTGGAAAACGGCTTTGCCGTTTTCCACCCACATATCTTATCTTCCTGCTTTGCTCCTTGACACACATCATTTCATGGTATATATTTACCTCGCAACAAGGTCACCCCCTAAAGGGGTGGCCTGTTTTGTTTGGAAAAGACGGAAAAGAAGGCACGCCTGTTGTCAAAACAGGCGTGCCTTCTTGCTGTCACAAAAAAGCAAAGGAGCGTTTTGATGACCTCTAACCATGTTTCTATCGACACTCTGCCAACGGAAGAGGCCGCGAACTGGCTACAATCACACCTCACAACCTGGACGGCGTATGCCTGCACCCTGGCGCAACAGGGAACGCTCAGCCCGGAAGATGCGGCGCGCCTCTTTATGCAGCCAGTGCCGCTCGCGGCTGGAGAGCGAGCAGACGCGCAGTTACTTGAGCGCCAGGCAAGGCAGAGCGCCACAGTCATGGCCTTGATGCATGGTGCCAGCAATGTCTCTCTGGAACGTGAAGGCGATAGCTGGCTGTTAAAGGCCACTTTGAGTGTGCTACGCGAGCACCTGAAAGCCTGGCACGTAGAACTGGCCTTTTTTGCCCGCTGGCTAGGTGAGCAGGCGCGCCTCGTGGGCCTGACGAAGGGCATCGATTATACCACCTGGCTTGAGGGCGACGTGTTGCACATGCGCTTGAGCTTGCTGGAGCCTGAACAGGCTTAAAAATCGGGTTTGTCTGTAGGGTGCTACTTGCGTACGCACCTACTGCAAAATGTAGGTGCGTACGCAAGTAGCACGCTTAATATTTGCTATACAAGTAAGGGAGCTGTGGCGGGAACATGGCAAGCATACGCGCTTGTAGTTCAGGCGAGGGATCGCCCCATTCGCGTAGGGTGAAAGTCTCGGGATCGTGCGTACCATAGACCAGGGCGGTGAGGCCCTGGATGGTGAGCTGGCAGTCAGCCTGAGTGATGGTGGTGACTTGCAGTGTGCCATCGACGCACGCGAAATGGTAGGTGTCGTTGTTCCAGGGGCAGATGGGATCGCTGATATGGGCGCTAAACTCTCCTCCTCCACAACGCATTCCGCCGATGTCTGTCACCGTGATGATACGTGCCATGGGGGCCTCTTCTGCCTGGATTGTAGGGCGCAGGTCGGGAAGCCAGGTCTCGGGAAGCTCTGCGGATGGCAGGTGAAGCTTGATATGCTTCACCTGGTCGATATGGCGGGCGAACCAGGCGAGTAGCAAGTATTTGCCGGGGCTATCGTCGTAGAAGAAGCAGGGAATCTCCATCTCCCTATTTTCCTCTTCACCTGTAATAGTGTAGAGCATCATCGCATGTAGCTCGCTATCAATGATTGCGGTTGCTTGCCAGGAGGTATGTCCATAGCTCTTTGCGGAGGGATCGAGGGCCATGCCGTGTGTTTGCTGGTGCTGATGAGCCAAGTAAGCTTTTTGTGTACCGAATCTATCGCTATCTGAGGTGAGCTCTACATGTCCCTTGAGCTCTTTGCGCAGGAGTGGCGCGAAGGCCTCAACGGGGATGAGTACCGTGCGTGGTTGGGGGAACGTCGTATAGCCAAGGCGGTCGTAGAAGGACTCGCGGAAAGGATAGAGATTAGAGAAGGGAATGCCCGCCTCGTGCATATGGCGCATAAGCTCACTGAGTATCTGTCGCGAGTATCCGGCGCGCCTTGCCGCTGGATGGGTCGCCACACCCCACACAGCAGCGTTCGGGTAGAGCTTGCCATGCACGTTTTGTATCATAGTGGAGTAGGACGCACAGGCAAAAGGCTTTTCATCACCGAAGAGACCCAGGATCATAGCGCTTTTCATATAATCAGGGTTTGACCATTCCTCTAGCGAAGGAAGAGGTGGTGTGGCCCTGAAGGCGTAGCTCATAAGGTCGCGAGAAACAGTGAAGCGCTCATCCCCGGTGAGCTGGCGGATAGTGATCTGGCTCAAGGTCTGTCTCCTTTATCGCTTATAGCTTTTATTCCAGCGTGCGACCTGCACGTGAGTAACTCTGGTTTCTATCCAGGGAGCATCACGTTGCAAATGACCCCCTGCGCTGCCTACGTAGCGAATAATCTCCGCTGTTCGGCAGACAGCTTCATCCCATTGGCCGCCAAAGCCCAAGGGACCAAGGGGAGCAACTTCATAAATATGCCAGCTCTCCCTCATAGCAGCTTCGCGTTTAGTGTAGTGAGGTGTGGTATGGCTGTTAAGAAAGATAAAACCATCCCCAACCCAGGAATGTTTGCAGAAATGCCCATTGAGAATAGTGCCTACTGGAAGGCGCCTGGCGTGCAATGATACCAGCGTACTTTCCTGATTTGATTGTATTTCATATTTCCCTCCTTTACGACGCCAATGGCGTTAAGGAGGATGTCTATATGGAAGGTGCAATATTAGATTTTTTCTATGCTAGGATGTTACTATAGCCAACCCTTCTGCTCGGCCATGCGTGCGGCTTCGATGCGGTTGCGTACACCTAATTTCTGAATGGCAACCGAGAGGTAGTTGCGTACAGTGCCTTCGGAGAGAAAAAGTTTAGCTGCGATCTGGGCGATGCTCGCACCCTCGGTTGCGGCGGCGAGCACGGCGCGCTCTCGCTCTGTAAGCGGATTGCTTCCCTCGCTGAGAGCGGAGAGGGCCAGGGTTGGATCGACGATGCGCTCACCGGCCATGGCGCGACGAACGGCTGTAGCGAGTTGAGCAGAAGGGGCATCTTTGAGCAGGAAACCTACGACGCCACTCTGCATGGCCTGGCGTAGATAACCAGGACGCCCAAAGGTTGTGAGAATGAGTATGCGACAGGAGGGCAATTGTGCATGTAGAGAGGCGGCAGCGGTAAGTCCATCACATCCAGGCATCTCAATATCGAGTAACGCAATATCGGGTTTACTCTCAAGGGCTTTAGGAAGCACTTCATCGCCAGAGCCCACTTCCGCTACAATCTCGATATCACCTTCTAGCGTGAGCAGGGCTGCGAGCGCACCACGTACCATGGCCTGGTCTTCTGCTAACAGTACGCGAATCATAGTCGGAATTCTCCTCGTTATTCTTATAGCCATATCAAGATATAGGTAGAGAAACTGTGAGGCAGAAGCCGCCTTTGAGGTCTGCTCTAGCTTCGCATGTTCCACCCAGGGTTGCTACGCGCTCAGTGATGCCATGCAGCCCATTTCCCTTTGTCGTGCTACTTGCCACAGGGCCGTCGTTAGTAAGTACAAGGTGGATCTTGTGAGGATGCTGGGAAATGCTTAGGGTACAGTGCTGAGCCCGGCTATGTTTGATAATGTTGGTGACTCCCTCACGTATCACCCAGCCCAGGGCGGCTTCAATGGTGGCTGGCAGTGTATGAATAATTTTCTCGTCACCCTCATAGTTATAGACGATGCCTGCTGCGGCTAAGATCTCCTGTGTCGCCTGGATCTCGCTGGCAAGGGTAGGCTGGCGATAACTGGTAACGGCCTCGCGAACCTCTTGCAGCGTCGTCCGTGCAACCTGCTCGATATCCCTGACTTCGGTCGCGGCTCGCTCCGGTGCCATTACTAGCAGGCGCCCTGCCAACTCGCTTTTAAGGGCGATGAGCGAGAGACTATGGCCTAGCAGGTCATGTAGATCGCGAGCTATGCGTAGCCGCTCGTTCATTACGGCCAGGTGTGCGATCTCTTCTCGCGCCTGGCGTAGCTCCCGGCGGATAGTCAAGGACCAGACAATGGCCTTCACGACATAGCCGACTGCAATGACAAATACGACTGACCTACCAATGCCTATCCAGGAGAAATGCACCAGCCAGCCAGTTCCTATATTTAAAAGGACGAGTAGGATCAGTATCAGCGTGGTTTGCCGCGTCTGGAAGCGCCCTCCGACATAGGAAGCTGTGAAGATGAAGAAGTCGAGCCAGTCGCTGGGATCTCCATGCGAGATAAGCGGAAGCGCGAAGCTTAAGGTTGCCATGCCTGCAAGGGGTAGCCAGCTCCGAACATGACTGCCAGGTGTTAAACGTATCTGTCCTGTGAGGCGTTGAGCGTTCACCAGTGTCTCCCTGAGGTAGAGCGTGAAGAAGAGTGCCACGCCGAGGAAGCTGATAAGCAGGATCGGTAGCGGCGGATGAGCCAGGCAGAGACCTATGATGCCAGGGCTGAAGAAAGGCAGCCAGATCACCCAGATCAACCATAAGAGATAAGGAGAAGGGCCAGGGGCCTTCTCCATCAAATCTATCTCTGTGTCTTGAGCTTTTTGTGTATCTAGCAAACTTCGGAAGCCTCCTTGCCGCTTGATGCTTAGCTTTATTTTACACTATCTGCAGGAGAGAGCGCGTGCTCTTTCCTGGCTCCCCTGTCCATACGGAAGAGTAGCGTGATAGCGGCGGCGATAGTCCATATATTCTGGATCATCAGGATAATGATCACTATGAGCAGGAAGGCGGTATTGAAGAGTCCCAGGGCGCCCAGAACCTGGAAGAGGATACCCAGGCCGATGGCCAGGTAACTAAAGGCGCGTGGGAGCAGGCGTGTGTTCCACAGCGCCAGGCCCTGCACCAGGAAGAGCGAAGGTGCCAATAGAAAGACGTGGATAAAGGTATTTGTCAGGTCAAAGCAGGTTTGCGCTGCCTGGAGATGACCGTTGTCTCCAGCCATAACGGCCCCAATCTCGAAGGTTACCTCCGCGAGCGAGAGGGCCATGATGACGCCAGCCGTCAGGAGAGTCATACGCCCAAAGAAGCGTTGTGACGCACCAGCCAGGTGAATAATGGCCAGGCTAAAGATGACGCTGAGCAGTGAACCAATTGCTTGTAGCCAGGCATCAAAGAGAATGGTGCTGTGGTATTGAATGCCAAAGGACTGTAGCTGGGCAATTGTGGCGTTGGTGGCAGGCAGGGGCATAAAGGTCCACGGGGCGGCAAAGTAGGTCGTCAGAGCGATGGTTCCCAGCATACCACAGAGTGAAACCAGAATGTAGGTTGAGCGATGTGTGATCATGATAAGTGCCTCCTTGCTGTATAAAGCGCATAGATGTTTGTTATGAGTATGTTGGATTGCCAAAGTGTTGTGTGAGGTCTGAAGGCTTTATGCTTCAGGTATCCTCGACAGTTCTAAGTGTAGCTGGCCTCGGCTGTTTCCAGTAGTGAAGGGTGTCATTAGCTCCTTATGACATTTGTCATAAGCGCCAGGTAGCAAATCTCGCAACTTTGCTTTCAAAAGTGCATTTTGTTGAAACTGTACAAATCAAAAAGATATAATTATCCCTATAGCCTGATCGCCTCCTAGAGGCAAGCGTATGCAAACGTGTAAACCGCCCAAACTCGCCTATGTACATCGTGTGCATTTATTCATGAGAAGGAGCGTGAGTCATTTATGGAAACTGCTTCTGCCAAACCCTCGGCGCCGCAAGAGTTGCGGGCAAACACAATCGGTCTTCCAGGTGTTTTATTTCAATCCATTACCACTATGGCGCCCGCCTCGGCCGTTTCGTTCAGCCTGGGAGCTGCTATCGCCTTTACGGGAGGCGCCTTGCCCCTGGCGGTCATCATTGCGCTGGTGGTCTGTTGCCTGATTGCCCTGAGCATTGGTTCCCTGGCCAAACACTTGCCCTCGGCTGGAGGCTATTTCACCTATGTGGGGCAATCGCTTGGTTTACAGGCAGGCTGGCTGACGGGCTGGCTGTTTAACCTGGCCTATCTCTTGATTGTGCCTTTTCAGCTCCTGGTGCTGGGGCCGGTCGCGGATTCCTTCGTGAGTGGCCTCTTTCACGTCTCGTTGGGCTGGCCGTTCTGGACCGTGGCCTTTGCGCTTCTCATTTTCGCGCTGACGATATTTGGCATCAAAATTTCTGCCGATACAGGTATCGTGCTGGGCGTCATTGAAATTGTCGTCTTTGTCGCGCTCTCTATCTGGTTGATTGCTACTTCGCCGAACAATACATTGGCAGTCTTCAATCCAGGTTCCAGTCTGTTACCTGGTCTCAATGGCTGGCAGGGCGTGTTCTTTGGCATGATCTTCGTGCTCCTGGCCTTTGCGGGCTTTGAGTCATCGGCTCCACTGGCGGAGGAGGCGCGTAATCCGCGCCGCACAGTTCCACGCGCCATCCTTCTGTCTGCGCTCTGTATTGGCATCTTCTATGTCTTCTGCTCTTATGCAGGTGTTGTAGGCTGGGGACCGGCGCAGATTGCCAAGTATTCGGCGGACGCCGATCCCTGGGGCACAATGGCTAAGAATGCCTGGGGTGGCTTCAGTTTTATTGTTATTCTCGCTATTCTCAATAGTGCATTGGCGAATGCGAATGCAGGCGTGACAGCATCATCTCGCATGTTGTACGCCATGGGGCGTACCGGGGCGCTACCAAAAGTTCTGGCACGCCTCAACAACACGCGCACTCCATATGTAGCGATCATTTTCGCGATGGTGATCGCCCTCGTCTTCTCGCTACTGCCGGGCTTCATTTATGGTACAACCACGGCGTTCGCCCTGCTGGGCACCATCCTGACCCTGCCTATCATTCTAGTGTATATGGCTACCTGCGTCTCGGTGCCTTTCTTCTATCGCAGGCGTTATCCAGAGGAGTTCAACATTCTGCGCCACGTGATTGTGCCGCTTATTCCCTTTATCATCCTCTTGTTTGTCTTGTACTTCCAGTTTGTGCCCCTGCCAGCGGCGCCGCTGAATCTGGCTGGCCCCATCGTGGCGGTATGGCTGGTGGTTGGGATTATCGCCGTAGCTGTGCTGACGAGGCGCGCTCCTCACTTGCTGAAGGAGAGTGATAGCGCTGTTGTCGAAGTTGAATAGGAAGGACGGTTACGCATTATGACAACGGATTCCGGAAAAAAGACGAGGCGTACGATTCACCAGCACCAGTGGCACCAGGCCTGGGATAACAGCATTCCTCCGCTAGCCACTATTCAGTCGGGCGAAGAGGTCTTCTTCGACCTGCTGGATGCTTCCAATGGCGAAATAAAGCCGGATAGCACGGTTGATACCCTGCGGACGCTGGATTTCTCGCGTGTGGACCAGGTCAGTGGACCCATCTATGTTGAAGGGGCCGAGCCCGGCGATACGCTCGAAGTCGAGATGCTCGATTTGCAGCCAGCTAGTTGGGGATGGACCGCGAATATTCCGGGCTTTGGCCTGCTCGCCGACGAGTTCCCTGAGCCAGCACTCAAGATCTGGGACTTGAGTGCTGGAGCGGATGGTTGGGGCGAGTTCGCGCCTGGTATTCGCATTCCCTTGAGTCCCTTCTGTGGCGAGATCGGCCTGGCTCCCGCTGAGCCTGGAGCCTTCTCGACCATTCCGCCCTATCATCATGGTGGCAATATGGATACCAAGCATCTTACGAAGGGTGCGCATCTCTATCTGCCCGTGCAGGTTCCCGGCGCGCTTTTCTCGATTGGCGATGGGCATGCCGCCCAGGGCGATGGCGAGGTCTGCGGTACCGCTATCGAAACGCCGATGCGGGCGACCGTTCGCCTCACGGTGCATAAAGACAAAAAGGTCCAGCAGCCACATTTTCTGACCGCTGGTCCTTTGACGCCACGCACGAATACCGATAGATATTATGCTACTGATGGCATCGCTCCCGATCTACTGGAGGCCACACGCAGCGCCGTGCGCCATATGATTGAGCATCTACATACCACCTATGGGCTATCGCGGGTGGAGGCCTATATGCTTTGTAGCGTAGCCGTTGATCTCAAGCTCTGCGAAGTAGTCGATATGCCTAACTTTCTCGTGGGAGCCTTCCTTCCCCTGAGTATTTTTAGCAAGTAAGCACTAAATCAATAAAAGAAAGCATCTCCACACCTGACGCTGGTGATGTTTTCTTTTTTCTGTTAGGGCCAAGGAATGGCATGCACCTCTAAAACCTCAGAAACTCAGTTTGACTGGATAGCAAAAAGGAGCATGATATTATGCAACAAGAGGCCAGGGCGACGCCTCTTCCGTCGTGGGCATTATATGTGAAGGATCTTGAGGCGAGCCGTGCATTCTATATAGGCCAACTTGGTTTTAAGAAGACTGCCACAGTGCTACCAGGGACGCTGGCGGAGGTGGCCGACTTTGACAATGATCCTATGCTGCTGGTTGGCCCCGAGGCGGGCGATGTAATGCCTTATCTAGCGAGCACACACTCCATTATTAAACCTGGCCAGGTCTTAACCTTCTATTGCCAGGATCTGGATACCCAGCGCGCAACCTGGACCGAGCGCGGCCTAGCAGATGTTCAAGAAGCCAGAACGCCCCTTAATGATCCTGCGCTGCTTGTGCTCGACCTGGATGGACATGCGTTGCTCTTTATTGTGCCACGCCAGCGCTCGAATGAGGAGATTATTGCGCTCTATGCCCAGGGGTCGCAACGCTTGAGGGAGGCACTGGCAGGCTTAGATGAACAGGGGCTGGAGCTAGCGAAGGCTCCAGGCGAGTGGAGTATTCGCCAACTGGTGCATCATATCTCGGACGGGGATGATCTCTGGATGCGTGCCGTCAAGGCCGCGCTGGCACGCTCCGGTTGCCAGTATAATCACGACTGGTATACAACAGACAACGCCAGCGCCGAATTGCTCGATTATGCCGGGCGTGCAATTGAGCCTGCCTTGTTGTTGTATAACGCCAATCACGAGCATATTCTGCAACTGGTGCGGCATCTACCAGATGCCCTGGAGCGCTATGTCATGTTCACCTGGCCCGGCCAGGAGGCGCGACGTTTTGCTGTAAACGATATTCTCTACAGCCAGGCCGTGCATACAGCCGTTCACTGTAAAGAGATCCAGGAGATTCGGCGCCTGCACCAGCGGTAGCGCTTCTTATCTACACTCCCACTACCAAGCTGTAGAGGGCTGGCTTCTCATGCTTGCCACGGGAAGCTGGTCTTTTTGCCTGTTTGTTTCTTGAAAAGAGAAATACGCATGTGTTACACTTGATGCACAAACAAGCAGCAAAATATTTCTGCTTTTAAGAGTATGCCCTTGCTGGTTTATAAGCAGGTGGGTCGAGGAAGACCTGCCAATACACAGGAGGTGTCTATGAACACAGTTGTCAGGACACGTCAGGGAGCGGTGCGTGGGAGCCTGGTAGATGGCGTGTTCGCCTTCAAGGGAATTCCTTATGCGGCTGCACCCTTTGGCTCGCGTAGATTTTTGCCACCTCAGCCGGCTCCGGCCTGGGATGGTATTCGCGATGCGTTTACCTATGGCCCTACCGTACCTAAACCACCTTATTTTCCACCTTTCGATGTCCTCCTTCCTGAGCCAGTAATCGCTGGCGAAGAGTGTCTGAATCTGAATATCTGGACGCCTGACACAGGAGACGCCAGTCTGCCAGTCATGGTCTGGATTCACGGCGGAGCCTTTAGAAATGGGACGGGCGCGATTCCGACCTATGATGGAAGTCGCTTCGCGCGCGATGGCGTGGTGTGCGTGACGTTGAACTATCGCCTCGGAATCGATGGATTTCTCTATTTGGGCGATGGGAACGCCAATCGTGGCCTGCTTGACCAGGTCGCCGCGCTTGAATGGGTGCACGATAATATAGCAGCCTTTGGCGGTGATCCTGGTAATGTAACGATCTTTGGTGAATCTGCGGGTGGCATGAGCGTTACTTCGCTGCTCTCCATGCCGCGCGCTGAGGGACTTTTTCGCCGGGCTATCGCGCAGAGCGGCGCGGGCCACCATGCGCATACACCTGAGACCGCGCGACTGGTGACACATCATCTCTCTGAACTACTCCAGGTCGAAGCTACTCCCGACGCCCTGGCGGCTATTCCGCTTGAGCGCCTGGTCGCGGCTCAGGTAGAGTTAGCGAATGATGTTATTAAGCGCCCTGATCCTGCGCTCTGGGGCGAGGTGCTTGTCAACCTGATGCCATTTGAGCCGACCATTGATGGTGATGTCCTGCCCCAGTTGCCGATCAAGCATATTTTTGCCGGGGCTGGTAAGGGTGTTGAGGTGTTGGTGGGGACGAATAGCGAAGAGTATCGCTTCTTCACCGTCCCTCCCGGCCTGGTCGATGCCGTCACCGATCAATACCTATCCACGATCATCGCAGCGTATGGACTTCCCTTAGAGGAGACGCTGGCAACCTATCGCGTCTTGCTGCCGGAGGGGAGCCGTGGCGATATCTTGACCGCCATCATGACGGACCAGGTCTTCCGTATTCCGGCTATACGCCTGGCCGAAGCCGTCGCGGAACGTGGAGACGCGGCCTATATGTATGAGTTTACCTGGCGCTCACGCCAGTTTGATGATCGCCTGGGCGCGTCCCATACCCTGGAGATCCCTTTTGTCTTCGATAATCTGCATATGCCGGAATATTATAACCTCCTGGGCGACAATCCTCCGCAGGAGCTAGCCGACGAGATGCATGCCTCCTGGGTGACTTTCGCCAAATATGGTGATCCAGGTTGGCCGCGCTACGACCTGAAGCGGCGTGCCACCATGAACTTCAATACTCTCTCAGAGGTCATCGACGATCCTCACCAGGCCGAGCGCGTTTTGTGGGAAGGGAGGCGCTAAATGGCTTGTTTGCTAAATCTGCGGTGCCTCCCAGATCTCCCAGGCGACTGGCTGCCTCGTTTTGTTTCAAGTGCTATGGGTGGATTTTTTCCTGTTTAGAGAGCATTTCTATAAACTTCTGGATGCGGGCTGAGCGGGTCTCAGCCTTCTTCGCTGTTTGAATACTATAGAGGATGGCATAGCGGTTCCTACTATCCAGAGTAGCAAAGAACTCCTTAGCCTGTGGGTGCTGGTCCAGCTCGCTTTGGAAGTCGTCAGGGATACCTATTTTGCTCTGTGACTCGTAGGCCTGTTCCCAGCGTCCATCAGATTTCGCCCGCTCTATCTGTTTCTGTCCCGCTGGCTGCATTCTGCCCTCCGCGATGAGGGCTATTGCCTTCTCGCGATTGACCTGCGACCACATGCTCCGGGCTCCTCGCGGTGTAAATTTTTGCAGCCAGTATTGCTTATCCAATGAGGCCTTCTGTCCATCGATCCAACCGTAGCAGAGGGCTACATCCAGAGCCTCTGCATACGAAATAGATGGGATGCCGCTCTCCTTCTTTGCGAGCTTAAGCCAGAGACCCTTTGCCTCGTCATGGTTTTCGTGTAGCCATGATTCCCAGTCCTGTTGTGTAGTGAACCCAATGGTGGGCAAATTTTCTGTACTTGCCATAAGGCTATCCCTCGATGAGCCGCTTCAGGGCAGTCAGTACGTTGTTCTCGCTCTCCTCACCTACCCCATTGTCACCCTCTTCAGACGATTCCTGTGGCGGCATCTCTCTGGGATCATCCTGAATGATAGTGAGTGTTGTCTGGTCGCTGGTGTCTTCTAGCAGGTAGGTCATGGTAAAGTAGTTCTCTGGCTTATCCTCCAGGCCCGGGTGAGGAAAGAAGAGAGTGTACTTGACCAGCTCTTGTGGCTTAACTTCCAGGATCGTGCCTTTTTGCTCAAAGACTGCGCCCTCCCACTCATTGCGGAAGACGATGGGGCTACCTACCTGCCAATTGGTAATGAGGTCGGAGCCGTACTGCCATTGCTTTACCAGCTCTGGCTTCGTGATTGCGTCCCATACGCTGGCGGCTGATGCGTTTATGGTGATTTTTGAGATGCTTGTGCGATTGCTCATATTTTCTCCTTGGTAGTGTTATGGTAGCAGTGAACGGTGGTTGGCCTACGCTGCTCAAGCATGTGTTTATATAATAGACCGCTAATATGTAAACACATGCTTGAGCAGCGCCAGGCGGGGCTGTTATGCCGTTGGTAGTTCAGAGGCCTGGAGAGGGCTGTATAGCTCGACGAGGTTTCCATCGGGGTCGCTGATATGGGCTGTGCGGGCGCGCCATTCGGGGCGGTCATGTGGCCCAGAGACTTCGATGGCGCCGCGTTTGATGAGGTCGGCGTAGGTGGTATCTACATCGTCCACACCAAAGGTCAGTACCGTTTGGCGACCCGTGGGAGCGGCAGTAGGAGTGGCTTCGCCCAGGGCTGAGGCGAAGCCGTCACGCTGGTAGAGTTCTATCCCGGTGCTGCCAGTCTCAAAATAGGCGTAGCCCATTGATTCATCGCTATAGGTCATGTTTAATCCCAGTAGGTCATGCCAGAAGCGAACCGAGGTCGCAAAATCATTAACCAGTAGACGCATAGAGGCGAATTTCATCAGAGGCTCCTTTTCCTGCTTTTAAAGATACAATCTTTGTTTCTCACGTTTCTTGATCTGCATAGGTAGCATATCACTAGTAGAGGAGAGATTTGGTCCTAAATTCACGCAAATTTTTATTCATTTCCGTTGGCGAGGGGGAGGCTAAACCAGAAGGTCGAGCCTTTGCCAGGGGTGCTTTCAACATCCACCTCTCCGTGGTGTTGTTCTATGAGGGTTTGACAAATATATAGGCCCAGGCCCAGGCCTTTCCCTGAGCCGCTTTGCACTGGCACCTCCTTGACCTGGTGGAAGCAGCGCCAGACCTTCTCCTGAGCTTCTTTTGAGAGGCCCGGCCCGTGATCTCGCACCCAGACGCGGGCCATATTCTCCTGAACGGCTAACCCGATGTGTACCGACTGATCTGAGCTCGAATAGCGGATGGCATTCGTCACATAGTTCGTTATCACCTGGCCGATGCGGTTCTGGTCAATTAGGACGTTGACCGGCGTGTCTTCTGGCAATTCAAGTAGGAGTTGGCGCTCAGGAGCTACTAAGCGGAGGTCTTCGACGGTCTCGCGTATGATGGGGATCAGGTCGCAGCGCTGTAATGAGAGCTTTAAGGTGCCAGATGTAATACGTGAGACATCCAATAAGTCGTTAATCAAGTGGGTTTGGATATCGACTTGCCGGACGCCATTCGCCAGGTTTTTCTGCATACCCTCAAAGAATGAGACCATCTCTGGAGAGAGATTATCTGTCTTGTTGATAAAGCGCCTGAGGCGTCGTCCGATTAGTTGGAGCGTTCCTCGGAGGGCGGCCAGGGGTGTCCTGAGCTCATGACCAGTTATGCCCAGGAAGAGATCTTTTTGTTTTTCCACCTCCTTGCGCGAGGTCTGATCCAGGACGAAACACAGAAATAATGGGGGTGAGTCTTCCCGACGGAAGAGCGCACGCCCAATGAGCACCGGCACGCGCTTACCACCTTTGGTGATATATTCTTTTTCATATGGTTGGGCAACTCCCGTCCTCAGTGCCTCCTCTATTGCCTCAGTGTCTCTTGCGCGAGCCTGGGGAGTAGTGATGATATCCCACTTCATCTGACCAGCCGCCAGGTCTTCTTGCGTGTAGCCAAGAAGCGAGAGGAAGGCCTCGTTGGCTTCGAGAATGTTGCCTTCCCTATCCGTTGTTATTATACCAATGATATTGGATTCCATAAGGCGGTGAAAGCGGGCTTCGCTCTCCCTTAGGGCCTCTTCTATCTGTTTCCGTTCGCTGATATCGTGAAAGTATATTGCCAGGCCATCGGGTTTTGGATACACACGCGTCTCGACCCAACGCTGGAAGGCGGGATGGAATGCTTCAAAATGTGTTGCTTGCTGTGTTGCCATCGCTGTGCGGTAATGGTCTTCAAATATTGTGCCGAGGAGCATAGGTACAACCTCCCACATATCCTTGCCCAATACCCCTTCGCGTTTCTTACCCAAATACGTTTCCATGCGCTGATTTAAATAGGAATAGCGCCACTGTGAGTCGAGGCAGAGAAAGGCATCGGTGATACTTTCGAGAATGGTGGTCACCTCGTCTTTGGCTTCCTGAAGTTCTTCTTCTGTGTGTTTTAGCTCAGTAATGTCGAGCGAGGCACCGACAATGTGTCCCGGTTTTCCTGTTTCATCACAGATGACTTGTGCCCGGTCTGTAAGCCAGTGTACGCTTCCATCAGGCCAGATCGTGCGATAGTCCTTATTATATTCCTGTTTCTCGGCCATGGCCTGTGTGTTGTTTTGGTGAACGTGCTCACGGTCATCAGGGTGTAACGCTTCCATGAAGCGCGCATGACTGATGCGGACCTCTGGTGATAAACCGAAGAGGGCTTTTTCCTGATCCGTCCACACTAGCTCACCAGTCTCAAGGTTCCAATCCCACATGCCTACGCCAGAGGCCTTCAAGGCGAACTGCACCTGTGCCTCGCTCATCTGTTCCATCTGCATCTGCCTGGTAAGGTTATTGCCACAGGCCAGAACTTCGTTGACTGTGCCGGAAGCTTCGCGTACAGGGATAAAGCGCAGGTGTACCAGATGGTATGAGTCATCGTAGCCACGGATATGGCATACCAGTTCGCTCGTATGTCCAGAGTTGATAGCCTGGTGTAGCGCGTCTTCTCCTTGCGGCCGATCCATGGGATGAACAGCATCAAGCCACCCTCGACCAGGATATGCAAATTCCTGCTGGTCAGGAAGTGTTTGCCAGCTAGAACTAATGGCTTGTATCTCTCCTGCTGGCGTTAAAATCCAGAAGACATCGAACATCTCTTGCGTAAGTGCAGAAAGTCGCGATGATGCGGTCAGGCCAAGAGTCCAGGTATTGCTATCTTCTTGAAACAGGGGGTGTTCTGGATGCATGAGTTTCCTTCTTTTTTGCCTCTCTCTTACTGGTATAGTACCAGCCTCCAAGCGGTAAAGGCTGCCTTTGTATAAGTTTTCGCGCCTGCGTCGCTTAAGGGTAAGGGGTGTGTGCATGGAAAACGGCTATGACCGTTTTCCATGCACACACCCCTTATATCAAAGAGGCTCGCTACGTGAGCCGAGGAGAATGGGAAGTTTATGCAGGGCAAGGGAAAATATTGTACTTTATCAGTGGCAGAGGATAAAATACATTTCTAATGAGAGATACAAAGAATACATAAGCGAGGGAGTGCAATGTACCATCCGACGACGCGCCTGCTGACGATTCTGGAGCTGCTGCAAACGCACTCGCAGATGAGTGGAGAGGAGATGGCGCGTCGCCTGGAGGTAGAGCCGCGCACCGTGCGGCGCTATATCCAGATGCTTCAGGAGATGGGTATGCCCGTTGAGGGGGCGCGTGGTCCCGGTGGTGGCTACCGCTTGCGTCCTGGTTTCAAGCTGCCGCCGCTGCTTTTCACGGAAGAGGAGGCGACGGTACTGGTCCTGGCACTGCTGGGAGCCCCCTGGCTGGAGGTCAGCCTGCCTTCTGTGGCTCTTGAGGGGGCACTCGCCAAGGTGTATCGCGTCCTGCCGCTGCGTGGGCGCGAGCGCTTGCAGGCTATTTCTTCGCATATGATCCTCTCGCCCCAGCAGCGGGATGAACGCCCCGATGCCGAATTGTTGGTCAATGTCAGTGAGGCGGTGCAGACGCGGCGCCGGATCTCAATAGCATATCGCTCGCACCATAACGTGGAGACCCAGCGCGATATCGAACCCTATGGCGTGGTGGGCTGGAAGGGCCACTGGTATGTTTTTGGCTATTGTTGCCTGCGCCAGGCCCCGCGCCTTTTTCGCCTGGATCGCGTTGATAGTGTGCGCTTTCTGGAAGAGACATTCACACGTGACGAGGACTTCGATTGCCAGGCGTATGTTATAAAGCACCTGGGTAGCATCCCCAATAGGTGGCAGATCGAGGTTGAGTTCCAGGTGCCGCTCTACGAGGTACGACATAAGGTCCCTTCTTCGCATGGCGAGTTGAGCGCTACTGCCACTGGAACGCTCCTCAAGACGCATCATGTGCATCTGCCCGCCTTCGCGCGCTACCTCGTCAACCTGGACCTCCCCTTTGTGGTCCGGCAACCGCCCGAGTTACGTGTGGCCCTACGCGAACTGGCCGAACAAATAATGCGGATCGCCCAGGTGGACGATCCGGTGTAAGAGGTGACACGACATATATTGTACCATTATATGTAGACGCGCACTTTAGTAGCGTCGTGCTGCGCGCAGAGCTGGAAGTGCCAGAACAACGGAGAGGATAGCCAGTCCAATGATCAGCGCGCCGCTCCAGTAGGGCGTGGCGTGTCCGAACTGGGCGTAGAGCACGCCACCAAGGATCGGACCCAGAATCAGGGCCAGGGATTGCATCGACTGGCTCGCGCCACCCACCAGGCCCTGCTGTTTGGGTCCTACAGCGCGCGAGGTCAACCCACGCAATGCATTCTCAACCAGGCCACCCGAACCTGAGAAGAGGATTACGCCCGCGATCAATAGAATTGGTGAGGCGATCAGGGCAATTGATCCAAGCAGGAGGTAGCTGATCGCGACTAGTACCAGCGCGCCGATGCCCACTTTGATGTCGCCAAAGATGTCGATGAGTTTGCCTACCAGCACGCCCTGTACCAGGATATCCACCACTCCCACCAGTGTCGAGACGAGGCCCGCGTCCGTCGCGTTCCAGCCCAGGCTATCGCGCATCAGGATGGTCAGGTTGGCCTGTAAGATCGCGAAGGGGAAGGCGTAGAAGAAGCCAGCCAGGAGCAGCCAGCGCAGATTTGCCATATTGAATACAGTGCCTAGTTGGGCGAGAGGATTGAGGTCGCGCAGGCGCATAGTGGTCAAGCGATGCTCTTTATCCAGGCTCTCAGGCAGGAAGAAGAAGCCCCAGGCCAGGTTGAGCAGCGTCACTCCTGCCGCAACGAGGAAGGGCATGCTATAGCTGATATTTGCCAGCAGGCCGCCGATGGCCGGGCCGACAATAAAGCCTACGCCCGAGATCCCGCCGAAGATGCCGAAGTATTTGCCACGCTCTTCAGGCTCAGTGATATCCGCGACATAGGCGAAGAGGACGCTAAAGTTGCCCCCGGTCAGACCATCAATAATGCGGCCCAGGAAGAGCATCCAGAGCGCGCCCCCCAATCCAAAGAGCAGGTAGCCGATGGCTGAGCCAAGCAGACAGATGAAGATGACGGGCCGCCTGCCATAGCGGTCGCTCAACAGGCCCAGGCCGGGGGCCGCGATCATCTGGCAGATGCCATAGATGGAGAGTAGCCAGCCCACGACGACGGCCAGGTCGTTCGGGTTGCCCAGGTACTGACGGGTCATAAATGGGACCACAGGACCAATAATCGTGAAGCCCATGGTATTCAGGAAAGCCACCACCGCGAGGAAGAAGATAATCTTCCGCTTAGATGTTTTCTTTGTGCGCTCCGGCGGTAGGGTAGAGACCTCTGATGTGCTCATATCTGTGCTCCAATCGAGTAGTGCTTTGATAACTGCCCCTACTATAAGCTTCAGATGGATGAGCCAGCATCGCACATATGCATGATCCTATGGATGATTGAAGGGATGAAGTCTGTTGGAGCATGCTCAAACGATCCTCAGTTTTTGCCTCGCATAGTGTATGATGCTGGCGTGACTCAGTCACGCCAGCATCATACACTATGCGAGGCACCGTACGTGCTGGGAGTGAGGCGGGACAAATCATTCCCGTATGTAATGGTCGATGAGCCTGGTTATGCTCCGGAACTGTGTGCAACTGTTGCGTGCTGAACCCGGGTGAGCGCCGTTCTGACATAGGCAACAAGAAAGAGGATACCGAGAAGCACGTCCACACCTCCAATAAGCATACTTGGCGGAGATCGATGGAGAAAGACGAGCAGGAGAAATGCTATCCCGGAGGCCTTCTCTAAGACTGCCAGCAGCATGATTGGCCGATAGCGCGCTGGATCGCGTGCTATTACCAGGAAGAGTAATTGAAATACCAGCGCCACACACGCAAAACCATAGTAATACTCAGGGTGGGTGATGGCTGGTGGCTGCGTGGCATTAATAACCCCTTCTGTTAGAAAGAGGGGCGCAACCACCACAATACCGTAAATTCCTGCGATCAGGAATACCATTTTTGCAAATTTCATTGGTTTGTTCGTTCCTTTGTGTTTGAATGACCAATAAGCTCTAGGGATATAATAGGACAGGCGATGCACGAATCAATTGTGCAATTGAGGGCAAGCGAGTGGAGCGAGGAGATATGCAGAAGAGAGAACCGCTTGAAGCGACCACCTTTGGTGAACTGCTAAAATTACTTCGTAAGCGGCAGGGGTTGAGCCAGCAGCATCTTGCGGCCCGCCTTGGTGTGCATCGTAATACCATTGGCACCTGGGAACGTGGCGACTTTCTGCCAGATAGCAAGGGTATGGTTCTGGAACTGGCTCGCCAACTTCAGCTTGATATTCAGGAGACACGTCAACTTCTGGAGGCCAGCTTGACAGCCCTCGCCGCTTACTGGTATGTGCCCTATCCGCGCAACCCTTTCTTTACTGGGCGCGAGGAACTATTACAAGCTCTGCATGCTCGGCTCACAGAGACAGTCGGTGCCAGTTGCTACGCCTTGAGCGGCCTGGGAGGCGTTGGCAAGACACAAACAGCTCTTGAATATGCCTACCTTCATGCTGAGGAATATAGCGCAGTTTTCTGGTGCAATGCGAGCACGCGCGATACGCTTCTTATTAGTTTTCAGGCCATAACACGCGCTTTACAAATCTCTCCAGGGCTGAGGCTAGAGGATGAAATTATTTCTTCAGTTCTGCACTGGCTCACCAATCACTCTGGCTGGCTGCTTATCTTTGATAATGTAGAAGAGCTTGCCCTCCTTCAAGAATTTCTGCCTCCGGCACGCTCGGGTGCCATACTCCTTACCACGCGCCTTACAGCTCTTCAAGGGTTGGGACATATTGTGCCATTACAGCCATTTACAGTGGCGGAGGGGCGTGCATTTCTAGTTGGACGTCTGGGGCAGGATGAGTTGTCTCCAGCTTTTCCTGGGGAGCAAGAGCGTGATATACACTCTTTCGAGGCGGATGAGCTTGTGGAGGTGTTGGGTGGTCTGCCTCTGGCTCTTGACCAGGCTGCGATATATATTGAAGAGACGCAATGTCGGCCTGGCGAGTTTCTGCACCTGCTGGAGGCACATCCAGTCGACTTGCTGCAACAACAAGCAGACATTTCTGGGTATTCCCTCTCTGTGTTCAAAACCTTTCAGGTCTCTATTGAAAGAATACAAGGCAGGCAGACAGGTGCCGTGGAACTGCTCACACTCTGCGCGTTTCTGGCAGGTGAGAGTATTCCCGAGGAGATGATAAGTCAGGGCGCGTCATTTCTTGATCCAGATTTGCGTTCACTGCTTTCAGAGCCTTTGCAACGCAATGTGGCCCTGAGGGAACTGCTGGCCTATTCCTTAATTGGTCGTAGTGCGCGCGAAAAATTGCTCACCATGCATCGCCTGGTGCAAATGGTGGTGCGAGAAAGCTTACCTCAGGAGGAGCGACAGTGGTGGATATTGATGGTTGCACGTATGCTCGAAGCGCTCTTTCCACTCGATCTGTTGCATGAGGATTACTGGCAGCAGTGTGAGTGGCTTCTACCTCACGTTTATACTGCTCTGTCCCATGCTGAGCAATGGAATATGATAGCGCATCCCATCGCCATCCTGAGCGCGAAAGTCGCGGGGTATCTCCTTGCGCGCACACACTATGAGGAGGCGGAGTCCTTTGGAGTGCGGGCGCGGAACATGTTAGAGAAACTTGATGAGCTATCTCATCCCGATATGATCTATATTTTGAGCATCCTGGCAACGCTGTCTAGCGCGCAGGGACGCTATAGGCAGACTCAACAACTCCTGCAACAGGCCATCCAGGTGAACGAGCGCCAGCAGGAGCATCGCTACCAATCCTATGTGGCGTATTGCCTCAGCAAGCTTAGTGCGCTGTATGCCGAGCAGAGTCGCAAAGAAGAGGCGGAGGCACTCTTCCAGCAGGCATTACATAGTAGCCAGCTTCTGCTGGCAAAGGAGGCGGAGCATTCCTTGCTAGCCGCCTCTTTTAGCGAACTGGCTCAACTTTGCGTAAAGTGGGGTCAACTTCAGCAAGCGGAAGAACTCTTCCAACAGGCCATTCAGCTCTGCGAGCAGTCACTTACTGGTGCACAATCTCCTTACCTTGCCATCAGCCTTACCAACCTGGCCTCGCTCTATTTTAAGCAGGGGCGCTACGAAGAAGCTCAGGCACTTTCGCAGCGCTTCATTAGCCTGGAGCGGCAAGGATTACAGGCAAGGCACCCCTATTTATACTGAGCTAAAAGGTTGGCATATTATTCGCCGGAAACTGATGTTTTGCTCTCGGGTTTTGTTGGTGCCATTGTGTGATGGCGCGTGAGGCGCTTCTCGATCCTGTCACTGATGACATGAGCGATTCTGGCGACGATAGGGAGCAGGAACCAGCTATAGAACACTGCGTTTGCATCAATGTTTGGGATGGTTAGCAGGATGAGGGAGAGGCAGAAATAGATGGGCATGATCAGAATACGAATGCAGCGTGTAATAATTTCATGCTGGCTGATTGCTGCATCAATTAATCTGTGTTTCCACGAGGCATAGGCCCAGAGCAAGAATGACGAGAGGCCACAGCCCACCAGGACGAGGGTGTAAAATATGACAACTTCAGCCGAGTTCTCAGTGGTTACCAGAACATTAAAGGAGGCGGGGAAGAAGACGACAAAGGCCAGAAATAAGAATGTGAGTGTAGTAAAGGGTCCATCCTGGCGCTTGATATATGTCATGAGTTGGCGATGGCTCACCCAATAACCAGCCACAGTAATGAAGGTGATCAGATAGAAGATGCTCTTCGTCAGGAGATTGCCCAGTTCCTCATCTAGTGTTACGCCTTCAGGCAGCTTGATATCAAGTACAAGCAAGGTCATGGCAATGGCAAATATGCCATCGCAGAGCATAATCAAGCGGTCAAAGCCGAGGGATTTCTCCTCAAAAATCATCCTTGAGAGAGAATATTGTCTCATTTTCATTTAGTTACTCCATAAGTAGCGGGATATATATATCTGTCTGCTTGTTATGTACCTCAGGTATTTCATGGTAAGGCTTAATATCATAATTGTCAATCTTAATACCAGGTAGGTGTTGTTGCATAGTTTGCGGGCTTCGCCCGCAAACTATGCAACAACACCTACCTGGTTAAACGAGACCAAGTTGCCGGGCGATGTTGCTGGCTTCGACGCGGTTGGTGACGTTGAGCTTGCGATAGATGCTCTGAAGCTGTGTACGAATGGTGTTGACAGAGACGACAAGCTCGCGGGCGATATCGGCGTTGCTGTTGCCAGAGGCCAGCAGGCGCAGGACGCGCTCTTCCTGTGGACTGAGGGGTTCGAGCAGGAGTGAGGCATTGGGGGCGCTCGGCTGTGCTGGCGTTGGGCTGGCTGAGGCGAAGGCGTTGAGCAGGTGTAGGGTATAGTTGCGTAGGGTTTTGTTTGTAAGTTGAGGGAGGATGCTGCGCAGGAGCAGGGCCATCTCTTCGCCCTCGTCGAGGAAGAGACGTGTGTGCTTCTCGCTGTGCGTGGCCTCCAGGAGAGCCTGAAGTTGTGCTCGTGCTTGTGTCTGTGTTCCCTGCTGCGCGTAGGCCAGGATCATGACGACCTGGGCTTCGAGCAGAAGGGCGATGTGATCAGTTCGTTGAGCTTCTGCACAGATGTGTTTGAGTCGCTCCAGGGCGACAGGGATATTCCCCTGAGTGAGCAGGTAGCGTATTTTGAGGATGTGTTCACGCTGGCGCTTGAGGAGTGGCAGGGCCTCCTCGCTCTGCTCTACATTGCTAAACCAGCGCTCTACAGCAGCTAGATTGCCATGTGCAAGCTGAAGCCGTGCCAGGCAGGCCTGTACCTCGCGATAGAGTTGATAGCTTAAAGGCGTGTGAGGTGTGGATGTGCGTACCAGCCAGGCTGTCAGCCGTTGTTGTGCTTGCTCGCCCTGTCCCTGGGCTTGCTCAATCAAGGCCAGGAGGATGATGGCTTGTGCCTGTACTTCTTCAATTTGAATTTGTTCCGCCTTCTCCAGGGCTTCATGCGTCATCTTTTCTGCCTGCTCCAGGTCGTTCCACTGATAGTAGATTTGGGCGAGTCCATACAGGCTGCGCGCAATATCGTCGCGATCCTCTTGTGCTCGGGCCTCGCTAAGCATCTGGCGAAACTGTTCGGCGGTGTGATGCAGTGTTCCCTGTTCACAGCCCACCCAGGCCAGCATTCCGCGTGTGGCGCGTGCGTAGAGGAAATTGCCCTGCTGTTCGTTAAGTGCCAGGGCTTCAAGGAGGACTCGGCGTGCTGCCCTCAGGTCGCCAGCCAGAATCTCTCCCGTTCCTACGACGGTCAGGGCGAGATTGCGCCAGGTGCGGTCCTGCTGTGGGAGCCAGGCCAGGGCTTGCCTGGCCCAGGTCACAGCCTGGAGAATATTACCTTCCTGGCGTGTCAGTAGTGCGCGAAAAGCAAAGATCTCGGCTAGCTTCTCTGTGTTATTGGCGTCGCGCCAGCGCTCTTCTGCCAGCAGCAATAAATGATCTATCTGTTCTCTGCCAGGGTGAAGTTGTGGCTCTTCCATCAAGAGGAAGAGATGGGTCATAGCATAGTGTACACAGAGGTCGGGATGGCGTGCCAGGTCTTTTTCAGGCAGGCGTCTAAACCAGCGATGCAGTGTGTATATTTCCTGAGTGGCCAGGGCTTGAGTATGTAACTTCTCCTTGAGAAAGCATTCAAGCAGGTCGAGCGCGCGCATGAAATTGGCGGCATCGAGTGCCGTCTCAATCGCCTCTGCATAGAGATTATGTGCTTCGTACCAGGTACTGGCGCGGGCTAAGAGCCTGTGCAGATGTGGCTCGCCCAGGCGCTTATGTGCTTCCTGGCGCATGGTGTCGGCGAAGAGTGAATGGTAGCGTGTCCATCCTCCCGATCCATGAAGGGGAATCAAGAAGAGGTCGCTGGCGCGCAGGTTCTGGAGCATCTCTGTGCTGTTCTCGCGCTCGCGGATAACATCACACAGTTCGGCATTGACGAGCGGGAGTATGCATGATTCTAAGAGAAACTCCTGCTGTTCAAGCGTGAGCGTGTGGAGCACCTCTTCAAAGAGATAAGCACGTACGCTCCAATGACTACGCGTAAAGGTTTGCAGGATCTGTTCTACTTCGCGCCTATTGTTGGCTCCTGTAATGGACATAGCTAGCAGACGCAATCCTGTGCCCCAACCCTCAAGATGTTCGTGAACCTGGCGTACCTCTTTGGGGGTGAGCGAAAAGGGCAGCACACGCTCAAAGAAGACGCGTGTCTCTTCCAATGAGAAGGCCAGGTGAGGAGGGTAGATATCAAATAGCTCGTTGCGTGCGCGCAGGCGTGTTATCGAGAAGGGAGGATCGCCACGAATGAGCATATAGAGATGCAGCGAGGTTGGTAGATGATCCAGGAAGAAACTCAGCGTTTCGATTACCTGGGGCGTGTGTAGCACGTGGCAATCATCCAGGGTGAGCACTGCGGGATGTTCAAGCTGGCTAAGCTCGTTAAGCAGGGTTGTGAGCATCATATGCAATGGCTTAAAGGGAGGCAGGCGATGGGCGCGCAGGATCTCCAGTGCCTCCTTGCCACAGCCTGGATATGCGGCCTGGCAGGCGGCGATGATATAGCGCCAGAAGCGGATCACGTCGTTATCGCCCTCGTCCAGGGTGAGACTGGCGACGCGGGGAAATTTTTCCTGCGTGCCGCGTTCGGCGACCCACTGGCTGACTGCTGTCGTCTTGCCGTAGCCTGCTGGTCCCGCGACGATGGTCAGTTTATACTCCAGGCCTTTGTCTAGCAAGCTCCAGAGTTGTTCGCGAGGGAGAAGCGAGCTCTGAAGACGGGGCAGCTGGAGCTTGGGCATCAAGAGTGGCTCAAACTGTGGCGGTGGGACGACGCTACTGAAGTACGCGTCTACATATAAAGGTGCGGGCGATATCGTACCTCTATATGTAGACGTATGTCCCGTGCCCTTCGGAGTATTCAGCAGCGTCGCGACCTCCTCAAGGCGCTCCAGGCTGAGCTGCTGGCTCCGCCCTACGTAACGCTTGACCATGCCTGTCTCCTGGCGCTGGTAGGCATACCAGTAGCCTTCACCTGACCGGCGGCGCTCCTTGAGCAGATTGAGCTGACCATTACGCCCATGAAAGGCAAAGGCCGTATGCTCCCCAAGCCATTGTAGCCATTCCTCACCTTGCAGGGAAGGAACTGTTTCACCTGCTGGTCCAGTAAAAGAGTAGGCATTCAGCTCAGCTAGCCATTTGATAGCATACTGTGCGCGCCTGGGCATAGGTGTGTATTGCTCCCTCTATGTGCTCCCCAACAATATCTAAGGATGATTGTATATGGTTGGGGAGCAAAAAACAAGTGCTCCCCTTCTATGGCTTGTAAGCGATGACTTACTCGCTATACACCTCCCCCAGCCAGAGCTGGCGCATCTCTTCGCTATGGGTAAGCAGGTATTCCAGGTTTCCCTGCGCTTCAATGCGCCCCTCTTTGAGGACGATGATATGGTCGGCTCGCCTCAGCGCGGCTTCGCGGTGTGAGACCACGAGGCAGGTATGTTGTTCCTGAGCGAAGATGCGCTGCCAGAGCAGGCGTTCAGTCTCAACGTCCAGGGCACTGGAGAGATCGTCGAAGACCAGTAGTTCGGGTTCGCGCGCGAACATGCGCGCCGCCGCGCTCCGCTGTACCTGGCCGCCTGAGAGTTTGACGCCCCGGGGGCCAATGATGGTCTCCAGGCCGGAAACCAGGGTCTCAATGTCGCGCTCCATGACCGCGGTGTGGACGGCCTGCCGTACCTGGCCCTCGTCCAGGGCCAGACCAAGCGTGATATTCTCGCGCAAGGTTGTGCTGAAGAGCGCGGGCGTCTGGGGTGTGTAGGCGCTGCGCGGTGGTACAAAGAAACTCGTGGGATGGGTCACCAGATCCCCATTCCAGCGAATAGCTCCCTGCGTCTTCGGCAGTAAGCCAAGCAGCGTGCGGAGTAGCGTTGTCTTTCCAGAGCCAACACGCCCGGTAATCACCACAAATTGCCCTCGGTCAATGCGCAGGCCGACCTCGCTGATACCACGTTGGGCGTCGGGATAATGATAGCTGAGATCGCTCACCTCTAGGGTTTCCAGGCGCTCCTCGGCTCCCTGGCGTAGCACTGGAATAGCTGGTAGGGGACCACGACGGTAGATTGGTCCAGGCCTTACCAGGGCATTTGGTTCTGCCCCGAGCATGAGGTCGTTCAAGCGTTTGTGCGCGACCCGCACCTGTCTGTAGGCCGCGATGCGCTCGATAAGCTCACCGCTGAAGCGGGCGATGTTGGCCATATAGGCGACAAAGAGCGTAAAATCACCGATAGTAAAGCGGCTTGCGCGCAACGCACTGCCCGCCAGGAGGAGCACCAGGCCAATGCCGATACTCGAAATGCCGGTATCGAAGAGGCCCAGGAAGGCATTGCTAAAAAGATTCTCCTGGAGCGCGGCCCGCCTGCGGCGCTGGTTGAGGCGCTGAAAATGTCCGATCACGCTCTCGGTCGCGCCCGCGACCTGGACGGCTTGAACAGAGCCAAACATCTCCACCAGGTGGCTACTGACCGCGCTCCCGGCCTCGCGGGTAGCGGTGCGATAACGCTCGATGCGCCTGCCAAAGGTATTGACCAGTACATTGCCCAGGAGCAGGGGGATGACGGCTACAATCGTCAACTGGAGGTTGAGATGGGCCATGATGAGCAGCGCAGTCACGGTTTCAACGGCCATGCCAAAGACAAAGGCGCACATTACCAGGAAGCGGCCCAGGTCTCCCGGGTCCCGCTGGAGGCGGTTGATGATGTCTCCGTTGGGATAAGGGAGGCCGACTGCCGCAGGCTGGCGTAGCAGATGCTCCAGCAGGTTCTTGCGCAGAAGGGCCTCGACGTTGAAGATGGGAAAGCGCTCGCTTACCATCGTTATGATAAGGCAGGTCATGCGTGCCAGTACCAGGCCCAGCAAGAGCGCGAGCAAGCCCCAGAAGTCGGCATCGAGCCGCATGCCATGCGTCAAACCATCCACAATCTGCTGAATTATGAGGGCCGGCGCCAGTGGCAGGAGGCGGCGCGGAAACTGGAGCAGGATGTCCCCCAGGTAACTCCAGCGTGTGAATTTGATGAGGCGCCATAGAAATTGTCTCGTTTTCATGCCAGTAGTTCCTCCGGGTGAGTCATCTGTAGTAGCCGGGCATAGCGCGAGGCGGGATCTCCCGCCAGGTCGGCACGCGCGCCATACTCTACTATCTGACCGGCCTCCAGAACCATGATGCGCTCAACGCGCTCCACTGTTGAGAGGCGATGGGCGATAATAAGCGCGGTACGCCCACGCAGTAAGCGCTCGGTTGCCTGGGTGATGAGCCGCTCGGTCGCGGGATCCAGGCGCGAGGTGGCCTCGTCCAGAATAATTAGTTGGGGATCCTTGAGAAAGACGCGGATACAGGCCAGGAGCTGAGCTTCGCCAGCCGAGAGGCCCGCGCCGTTGCTTGCAAGTGGTGTATCAAGCCCATTTGGCAAGCGGGTATACCAATCGTATAGGCCTAATTGTGTGATGGCTGCGAGGATACGCTCGTCGTCGATCCGCTCATCGAAGAAGGTCAGGTTCTCGCGCAATGTGGCACGGAAGAGCTGCACCTCCTGAGTGACGAGTCCTACACGTTGGCGCAGGTCCTCTAGCCTTGCCTGGCGCAGATTCTGTCCTCCCAGGCAAACGCTGCCAACCACTGGATCATAGAAGCGCGTCAGCAGCCGTGTGAGCGAGGTCTTGCCGCTACCACTACGCCCGATCAGGCCTACGACCATCCCGGCTGGCACCTCAAATGAGATGGCGCGCAGTACTGGTTGGGCTGACTCATAGTGAAAGGTGACCTCTTCAAAGGCAATGTCCAGGGCGCCGGTAGGGAAGCTTACGCCGGGACCATCTGGAACCTGGCTGGCGGTATGATAGATTTCGTTGATGCGCTCAATGCTGGCTGTAACCTCCTGAAGGGCGCTAAACTGTTCTGTTAATTCAAAGGTATAGTCGAGCATGAGCGAGTTGTAGCTCAGGAGGAGCACAAGCGTTCCAAGCGTGATTGTGCCATGCACGAAGAGGTAGACACTGATGATGAGCACAACAATCATGCTCACCACCTCGATTGCTAGCCCGGAGATCTCAAAACTGGTCCAGTAGAAGGTGCGCTTGAGCTCAGCGGTGTTCTCCTGGCGCTGCAATTGTACATAGCGCCGCAGAATATAGGGCGCCGCTCCGCTGGAGGCGATATCCTCCAGGCTAGCAAGCAGCTCTCCCCAGAAGCCGCTTAAGGCTGCCTCCGCCTGCTGGTGTTTCTTATAGTATGGAATAGCAAATTTCTGGATGCGTACATAGGCAAAGATACTGATAACAAGGTAGGCGCCCATGACGATGCTCAACCACGCGTTCTCCCGTGCCATAAGGACCAGGATACCCAGGACGAGCAGGGCATTGCCCAGCACAAGAACCATAAAGCGCGAGAAGAAGTTCGCCAGCGCGTCAACATTGCCATCGACGCGCTCGATAAGCTCGCCCGGTGTATAGCGGCTGTGGAAGGCGCGATCCAGGTTCAGGCAGTGGCGTGTGAGATCCTCGCGCAGCCAGTTGGTGGCGCGCCAGCCGACATCCTCGCAAAAGTAGGCCGCGAGGGCGGAGACGAGGCGACCGCCTATCGCCACGCCCAGGTAGAGCAGGGCTGTAAGCGTGAGTACCTGCTGCGTGGCGCCGTGTTGAAAGGTGTCGATAAAGACGCGGATGATCTGGGGTCCCAGCAATTGCATGGCGATGCTAGCGAAGAGCAGGAGCGCCATCACGGCGACTCTCAGACGCTGTGGCCCGAGATACGTTCGCAAGAGTGTAAGGTACTGGCGCGATGTGATGCGTGGCGGTGAGTTGCGTGCCTTGAGCGACAGTAAAAACTGCCAGAGCTTCATTGGTTGTCCTCCATAAAGGAATACAAGACGCAGACAAGGACAACCGCTGAGGGCAAAAACGCGCAAGGCGCTCCGGGTTCAGGAAGTGAAGATGAAGGTGTGGAGTTGGTGAGGCCGACATGGCCCATACCATAATATGTAGGCGCGTGCGCTTGCCCCCGAATGGGGGTTAGCAGCGCAACCACTCATCATCACCGGTCGTACTCGCTGCGTACGCCGGTGAGAAGCGCGATCAGTCGCTAATGAGATGGGGTTGACCGCGAAGAATGTGAACAGGCGCATGCAGGCAAAAGGGGCAGAGTGATCCCCTGGGCCAGTAGCATGCCATTGCCGCAATGAAGTCCCCCATTTCGTGGTAAGAACTTAATGCAACTGTTCAACATTTTTACTTCTCCAAACACTAATACATGATGTATAACGCAAGTGTATATGCAAAAATATAATATTGTCAAGTGGTTATTTCGGGAATTATCAGCGTATATTGACCGAAAGTAGCCGCGTACGCCAGTAGCGGGCCCGCTACTGGCGTACGCGGCTACTGTGGTAGGCCTGCTAGCGGCTATTGGGATGGGCCTTGATATGCTCATCCAGGGGGAGCCAGACTTGCATGGGGCCAGCTTCGCGGTTGGCCCAGGCGTAGTAGGGGATGGCGGTGAGCTGGACCGGGCGATAGCGTTGTTGCTTGCCCTGGTTATGGGGGCGATAGAGTTGTCCCTGCCAGCCTTCTGAGACCTGCTCGTAGGCCTGGGTATGTAGGGTCACGATCCCGCCCAGGAGCTGATCTTGCTTTTTGGATTTCCACTGAGTCTGGCCTGGAAGGACAATATCCCATACATCGACGGAGCCGTGATCGGCTTGCTCAAGGCAGTAGACCAGGGGGCCGCGAACGATGGCGACGCGGCCACGGTTGCTGGTAACATGGGGATGGCTCTCCAGGAGGCGAACTTCCAGGGGCAGGACTATTGTGATCTCATCGCCTGGCTGCCAGGTACGTTTGAGCTGGACATAAGTTCCTGGCTTGACGGCAAGCCCCTCGACAGGCTGCTGGTTGACCTGGATCTGGGCGCCTGTCGCCCAGGAGGGTATGCGCACAAAGAGGGCAAAGGTCTGAGGCTCCTGCATCTGGAGCTTGACGCCAATCTCTTCATCCCAGGGATAGTTCGTTTGCTGTTCGACGGTAATGGTCTCTCCGCTGGTCAGGGGAATCTGAGCGGTGTTGCTGGCGTAGAGATGCAACCAGATGCCCTCCTCCGAGGTGCTGTAGAAATAGCCGGGGAGCGAGGCGAGCAGGCGCGCGATATTGGGGGGGCAACAGGCCGTGTCAAACCAGGGCTGGCGGCGGTGTTTGCCACGGTCCGCGAGGGGATTCTGGTAAAAGTAGAGTTTCCCATCGAGCGAGCTACCCGCGATGACGCCATTGTAGAGTGTCTGTTCGATCACATCGGTGAAGCGCGCCTCGGGCCTGGCCTGGAGGAGGCGCCAGTTCCACATGACGCTGGCGATGGCGGCGCAGGTCTCCGTGTAGGCCCGTTCATTGGGGAGCTCATAGTTCTCACCGAATGCCTCACCCTCCCAGCGTGATCCCACGCCGCCTGTCACATACGTCTTGCGTTCCGTGAGATTCTGCCAGAGGGCCTCTTGCACGTGGTCAAGGGCCGCTTCCCCTGTCTCAAGATAGGCGTCGGTTACCCCTGCGTAGAGGTAGAGGGCGCGCACGGCGTGTCCCACGACTTCCTGCTGCTCGCGTACCGGTAGATGATCCTGGCAATAGGGGGAGCCTTTGAGGACAGGCGGCTTCTGACCACGCTGGTCGATGAAGAACTGCGCCTGTTGCAGGTAACGTGGCTCGCCCGTCTCGCGGGCCAGCTCGACCAGGGCCAGCTCAATTTCGGGATGCCCACAGGTTCCCGGGCGTCCCTGGGGACCAAAGACCGAGGCGATATTATCGGCCACGCGAGTCGCCACATCGAGCAGGCTGGTCTTGCCAGTTGCCCGGTGGTGCGCGACCGCAGCCTGGAGAAGATGGCCCGCGCAGTAGAGTTCATGCAGATCCGTGAGATTGCTCCAGCGCTCGGCCTGGCGCTCAAAGGTAAAGTAGGTGTTTAGATAGCCGTCATCATCCTGAGCTGAGGCGATAAGCGCGATCACCTCGTCAAGCTGCTGCTCTAAGCGTGCATCGAGAGTCTGAGCGAGCGTCCAGGAGGCCGCCTCCACCCATTTGTAGACATCGGAGTCGTTGTAAAATATACCCCTGAATGGAATCGAGTTATCTCCAGCCGCCCGGCGAAAATTATCGAGTCGCCCGGTACGCGCGGATAGTTCGTATTGCTGTGGAAGCGTCACGGTCTGATTAATATCACGGCGTGGCTGCCAGAACGTATCCGTAAGCCGTACGTTGCTCAGGCTAACCGGGTGTAATCTGGCCTGTGGACTGCGCCGAGTATCGACAACAAAAGCGGTATCCTGTTGCTGTGGGTTGGAATGACGGCTAAAAGTCATTGTGGGCAAGAGCCTTTCTGGTTATGAGATCCACCAAGTAGGTGCCAACGCTGCTAGAGCACGCGTTTACATACCATGATACGACATTCTCTGTCCCATCATATATAGACGTGTGCTCTAGCTGCGTCGTGCTACTCTTTACTGTTGCATGGGTGGCAATTGCTCAGGATATTGAGCCTCGGGGGCTTCGTGTGGCTGAGGCTGAGCTGAATTCTGCGAAGGATAGTAGTATTGTTGCCCGCCTTCCTGATAGTTTTCTGGTGGAGCCTGGTAGCCCTGGTCATATGGCTGGTAGTAGGGTTGCTGCTCTGCTGACTCGGCGGGTGCCTGGTTGAATTGTTGGGGAGGCATGTATGGCTGTTGATAGTTCATGCCTCTATTGCGACTGGACATGAAGAGGCCCGCCCCGATCAACAGGAGGACGAGCACGCCCAGGCCGAAGAGTATTGTCGAGAGGTGGTGTGTAAAGTAGACGACGGCGATGATGATAAACACGATGCCGAGCCAGCCACCCCTGGACCGTCTATAGCTTCGCCTGTAGGCGCGCCTGGCGTTCCTGGCCGCTCTCCGCGCGTCTCTTGGATCTCCATATTGCATGAATGTGCCTGCTTTCCTCTATGATGGGTTGGGCTTCAACGCTTGACCCTAGAATTCTATGATTTTGATACCTTTATTACCAGGAATACGAATGTCTCGCGCTTTGGTTGTGTATGGGGGCGTCACTTTCGCGCCTGCGGCGCAGGTTTTGTTGGTGTAGTGCGTAGTGGCAGCCGCAGGCTGCCACTACGCACTACACCAAGCCTCTTATACCTTGCGAGCGACGATAAAGAAGGTGTGGAAGGGAATGTCGAGCATGCCATCACGTTCAAAGATGCGCTGAATTTCAACGAGCTTATCAAAGTAGGCGTTGATGGAGAAATTGGGTACCTCCCAGGGAATGGCCTTGAGATAGTAGACAAAGGCGCCCAGGTCGAGAAAACGCGTGATATGAAAGTGCTCATGCTGCTCTATAATCTGCCAGCCGTGTGCACGCAACTCATGTGTGGCATACTCCAGGTTCCAGGCGGGTTTGTGGGGTGTGCCCTCGTAGGAGAGCAGTTCCTTCTGGCGTCCGAGTAACTCATGGATGAGCACATTGGCCTGATCGCCAACCTGCTGCGTGATGAAGCGCTGACCCGGTTTTAAGACGCGCAACACCTCGCGTGGATCGTAGCTCCCATGGCGATTGATAATAAGCTCCAGCATATTGTCGGCGAAGGGCAGTGTTTCGTCATCCACGGCATAGACGGTGGCCCCCAGGGGATCAAGGAGCCGATGGGCCATGGCGAGATTTGGTGCGTAGCCCTCCGTGGCATAGGCATGTGGTATAGGATATTGCTTGAGCAGCTCGGCGAACTTCTCGCCACCACCGGTACGCATGTCGAGAATGGATTGTGTCTGCTGCATGGCGGTTTGTACAGCCCTGATATAGTCCCACGCCTTAGGTTGGGTCGATACATCTACCCTTCTGCCATCCAGGTACGACCAGTCCCAGTAGTCGAAGTGGTGGTTGTATTCGGAGACGAGGTAATCATAAAGGGCCTGGGTGTCGCTGTCTCGCATGCTGATTTCTCCTTGCAATTTGCAATGTTAATGTTGACAAAAAAGACCGTGGACATCTTGCCCACGGTCTTGCTGAGAGACACAAGCCGGCCCCAAAAACGCAGAAGGCCGTGGGCAACTTTTTTCGCCCACGGCCTATGTCTACCTGACTGCTACGCGCTTTTGCTTCTCAACAACAAAGCATGGCTAAAAAAAGGCAGAGTGCGGCCATGGGCGGGAAGCTGGTTACCCTGTGTGGTTGTACCATGGATACCTGGCGTCTGCGCAGGTATTTCGCCGCTGAAGGCCATCTGTAAAAACTACCTTTCTTGAGAACAACCCCTCTCCTTGCTATATATAGAGAAGAGCATATAGAGCTTAACATGCTAAATATATTACTGTCAATGCGAAAAGATAGCTAGCGTGGCTATTTCTTGACATTCTTTTATCCCTACCCCTATACTATCTATAGGTAATGATCTAAAAAGTATTTTAGTAATTACTGTTTTTCCCTCGAGATTTGATTGTTATTCAGGTTCTCCTCTTATTAATCTCCTGGGATGCTAGAATGTTTGTGTGCAGGGGGAATTTGCATAATATTTAATTATTGGCTTGTAGCGAATAAAGGAGTGTTCGTATGCCTTCGTCAATGTATAGACAAAAGCTGTATTTCGCTTATACTCCCTGGCATCGGCGGCGCTTTATATGTAGCCTCTTCTTTGTCTGCCTCATGGTGGTATTGGCTGCCTGCTCTGGCGGTCCCACAACCAGTTCGGATTCAGGAACGCAGCCCACTTCTCAGGCGCTCACGCCTACGCCGCATAAAGGGCCAGCGGCCGGAACGATACTCTACAAGGCTGATTGGACGCGTGGTATTGCGGGCTGGGAGGGGGCCACGGGTTGGCAGGTCCAGCATGGAGAGCTTTATTCTAAAAGTGATGAGGATGATGTGCTTACCATGCCCTTTGTTTCCCCTACAACTATGTATGCTGTAGAGGTTCACATTCAGGTTATGCATTATAACGCGCCCAACGGTGGTAGCTTCAGTTTCTTTGCGCCGCATAATGGGGCAATTGATGGCTATAATGCCGGGGCGAGTAATCTGCTCTCCAAGTTGCCGACCATTGGGGGCCTTCATCCCCAACTCCAAGCTATGATTGATCCGCCTGCCAACGCGATACAGAGCCAGCCTCCCTTTGATTATGATCCGCGCATGGAGCCACATGTCTACAGGCTGGAGATTCGCGATAACATCTTAGAGTTTTTCGCCGATGGCGTAAAGGCCTTTACTGTGGGCAGCGCATCCTCGCCCAATCTCTCTCAAGGACCACTGCATATCAAGTCACATGGCATCACCCTGCGTGTCAGCAGCCTGACAATCACCGCTTTATAGGCTTCTTTTCCGGGCTGGACTCATCAGCTCGCAAGCTCGCCACGGGTAAGGGGATGTTGGTGTGAGCAGCGGCAAGGCCGCTGCTCACACCAACATCCCCTTACCCGTGAGCGCCGCAGACACAAGGGATGATATACTCAGGGAGAACTATTTGAGGAAAGAGGCTCTTCTATGGAGTGTTTAAGCTGTCTCAGCCTGAGTGGTGAGCGTAGTATTTCGCCTGGACCCATTGTCTATGAGGGAACTTACTGGGTGGTCGATCATGCCTATCCTACTATCCACCTTGGTTGGCTGGTAATCCTGCCCAGGCGCCACGTGGAGGCGCTGCATGAGCTGTCTCGGGAGGAATTTTTGGAGTTGGCTGAGATCCAATATAGGTTGGCCCAGACCATGCACCTGGATAGTTGTGTGCAGAAAGAATCTCCAACAGTTTACCAAAAGGTAGGAGAACGCCATCAGATGATGGCACCAAGCAGACATTTCTTTGCCATTGACACAGGAGAATACATGTTCTAATATAGAGGTATAACGTGTTTTGGTGTAGTGCAAAGGGAAATACCAATGATTCGAGCCCATAAGATCAGACTTCATCCCACTCCGGAGCAAGCCATCTCCTTTGCTAAAACCGCCGGAACCGCACGATTTGTCTGGAACTGGGCACTGGCCGAGTGGAATCGGCAGTATGAGGCCGGAGAGAAACCCACGGCCCTCACACTCAAGAAGCAGTTCAATGCGATCAGGCGCGAGCAGTTCCCCTGGACCTGGGAGGTCACCAAAAACGCTTCAGACCAACCGTTTCTTGATTTGGGCAAGGCGTTTACCGCGTTCTTTGAGGGCCGTGCACGCCGCCCCAAGTTCAAGAGCAAAAAGCGAAGCAAGCCGAGCTTCTATCTCGCCAATGATCAGTTTGAACTGGGTGATCACCGCATGTGGGTCCCCAAGCTCGGCTGGGTGAATATGGCCGAGAAGCTCCGGTTTGAGGGCCGCGTCAAAGGGGCACGGATCACCAAGACAGCCGAGTGGTGGTTTGTCTCCATTCAGGTGCAAATGCCAGATGAGATTGCGGCGAAGAAACAGGCGGCTGTCGGCATCGATGTGGGACTCAACCGCCTGGCGACCCTGAGTACGGGAGAGGGAATCGAGAACCAAGCGTTCCTCAAAACCGCCTTGGGGAAACTGCGTCGGGCGAACAAGCGCCTGCATCGTCGGAAACTGGGCTCAAAAAACCGGGAGAAAGCGCGTAGGCAGGTGGCACGGCTGCACTACCGGATTACCTGCCTGCGCGATGATGTGCTCCACAAGCTGACCACGCGACTCGCCACCTGTTACGGGATCATTGGCATTGAGGATCTCCACCTCAAAGGGTTGCTGAAAAATCGCACGCTGGCTCGGTCATTTTCGGATGCGGCGTTAGGCAAATTGCTCTCTCTGCTGAGCAGCAAAATGGAGCAGCGAGGCGGGCAGGTCATCAAAGTGGACCGCTTCTTTCCATCGAGTAAAAGCTGCCATGGTTGCGATTGGAAGTGGGAAACCATGCAGTTGTCGGACCGTGTGTTTCTCTGCCAGAACCCCTCCTGTGCGTATCACCTTTTCCCACAGGACCGGGACCAGAATGCCGCGTTATGCATTCTTGCTGAAGCCTTACGCTTGATCGGGCTGATTGATCAAGCCGTCTCCGGTACTGGCTCGGACGAAGACGTTAACTTGGCTGTGGACGCGGGGTAAGACCAAAAACGTACCGGTTACGTTGAGGCACCTACGGATGAAGCAGCAACAACGAAAGCTGTGGGAGAGCTATGCTTGCATACCTTTTCCTACAGTAATCGGAGCAGTATCTGATGTGCTTCGCGGAGGGCAAGGGCTTTCCTCATGTGCATATCCACATGGTTCCCAAGCCGGCTGATCTCCCCGACGAGCACAAGGGGCCGCGCATCTTCGAGCGCCTGAAGGCTGACGAAGAGCATCCTATCATTCCTGCGGATGAGCTGATTGCCTTCTGCGAGGAGTTTACGCGTAAGCTAAGCGCCATTAAGTAGCTTTATCTGGAGAAGAGGATAGGTTTTGGCTTCTATTACCTTCCTGGGCACGAGCGATTCGCGAGGCGTGCCCAGACTTCTGTGTGAATGCGAGGTCTGCACGCAGCGCCGGTCGGGAGATGGCTTCAATACGCTTCTATGCTTCGCTTCTCTTCATCAGTAGACTACGTAGTAGGAGGATATGCTGATGAAGAAAATCCCTCAAATTACTATCGCGTTCTGGATCATGAAGATTTGCGCAACCACTCTGGGCGAAACGGGTGGTGATCTTTTATCTATGACCATGCATGTCGGCTATGCCATTAGTTCTTTGCTTTTCATTGGGCTGTTTGTCATCACTCTGACGACGCAACTTCTCTCGAAAAAATATCACCCCTTCCTTTACTGGAGCGTTATCCTTTCAACCAGTATCGCTGGTACTACTATGTCAGATTATATGGACCGCACTTTAGGGCTGGGCTACGCGAAAGGCTCCCTCCTACTCTGCACTCTTTTGCTAGCTATCTTTGTAATCTGGCGCTTCAGTAAGGCTTCTTTCTCGGTGAACAAGATCACCACGGTGAAGGTTGAAATCCTCTTTTGGACGGCAATCCTCTTTTCAAACACCCTGGGGACCGCGCTGGGTGATTTCCTGGCAGACGATTCCCATCTCGGATTTGGGGGAGGCGTGCTGCTCATTACAGGTCTACTCGCGCTGATAGTTTGCGCAGCTTTTTTCACCAGGATCTCCAAAACCCTCTTGTTCTGGATGGCATTTGTGCTCACGCGTCCATTCGGTGCGACAATGGGTGACCTTCTTACAAAGTCACATGCACAAGGCGGGCTGGGATTTGGCACTATTGGCTCATCTTTGATCCTTGCGGCGATCCTTTTTGTATTCATCCTCATTACATCTCGTCCGGAAATTTCTCGCGAATCGGGTGTACAAGCTGGCTTGTTGAAACAAAATTGGCGAATGTTCACCAAGCGGTTTCGGCTCACAACGGGATTGAATAAAAAATGATAGAAGATGTGATAGTTTTTCTCGCTATAGTATGTCCCAGTATGTATATATGGTGTGGCAATGCTTGTGGCACTGCCACACATCATGTGATAAATATTCTACCCGATAAAGACGGGCCAGCGCAGGAGCGTGCCGGCTATATATACCAGGCAGGTGAGGGTGTAGAAGTGTGTGGACCAGAGAAGGAGCTTGTTCTTGCTATAGGCGGCGTACATGACGCCAGCCAGGATCAAGCCTAGACTGATACGGCTGCAGGAGATCAGCTCGATATAGGAATAATGCGAGAGGAAGACGATGGATAGAAGATTGATGATCCATGCGAGCAACAGGGGGGACCAGCGCCGCTTCCAGATCTCCCAGCCCGCCAGTAGGCAATTAGCTAGCGTGGGGAGGAACATCAGCAGGAGTAGGAGCCAGAATTTGCGTGGGGCATTGGCAAAATAAGTAATTCCTGCGAAGGGAAGGCGTTCAAAGGAGGGGGCAAAGCCCAGGCCACTCTTGCCGAAAATCAGTACAATGGCTGCAAGCCAGAGCAGGAGCGGTAAGCCTCCCAGCAGTGTCATAGGGATAAGATCGCGCCAGCGGCGCTGGAGGAGAAAGGCCACGCCATAGACCAGTGGAAAGAGTATCGCGGTTTCGCGGGTCAGGGCCGCCAATCCCATACAGAGCGCTCCTAGCCAGACGCGTTTCCCCTGGGTAAAGAAGATGCCCAGGCAGAGCAGAAAGACCATGAAGGGTTCTGCTGTATCGAACGTGAAGGCCGCGAGCTGGCCGAAATAAAGTCCTAGTGCCAGGCTGAACCAGGGCGAGACCTGGCGTTTCTGCAAGATATGAGCTACAATCGCCACACTGGCGACAATCGCTATCCCATTGGAAAGCAGCATAACATAGGGGACCAGGGCCGCGTTCCCCAGACTGAAGGCGAAGACGAACAGGGGATAGAGGATGCGTTGATAGCGATAGGGAGCATTATCCATGAACTGGTAGGCATGCCAGGGGTCATGGGCGAGCTGGTAGTAAAATTGACCATCGTAGCCCCAGGTGCCGCTGGCTTTATGTTCATTCCAGACAGTGCCCAGGTGGACAAAATCTAGAGCTGTATAGCCGCGTATAACGACCAGCAGGCCTACACATAAGATATAGAGGGCAGCGATGATGAACGCAGGCCACCAGGCTGCCAGCATTTCTGAGCGCCCCGAGACCTTTGACACCCTATGTATCGGTGATGTTAGCATTACAAGACTCCCAACCACCCTAAGTAAAATTCATGCATTGGCACATGTATATTGAAAGCATGCGCTAATCGCCAATTATAGCCCCTTCTATGGAGAAAACAAAGAGTGCTCTACTGCTCCGATTTTCCTATGCAAACGTATGCAAGCACACGTTCGCACCGAATTTCGTTGTTCCTGTTTCATCCGTAGGTGCCTCCGGGCCGAAGCCCTTTGGTCTTACCCCGCGTCCGCAGGCAAGTTTGCGTCTTCGTCCGAGCCAGTACCGGAGACGGCTTGATCAATGAGCCCGATCAAGCGAAGGGCTTCCCGTAACACATTCTGACCTGCGTTGTGATCTCGATCCTGCGGAAACTGATCATACGGGCAAGCAGGATTCTGACACACAAAGATGCGATCCTTGAGCCTCATCGCTTCCCACGTCCAACCGCAGCAATGACAGGTCTTGACTTCCAGGAAAGAAACGGCCCACCTTGATCACCTGTCCCCCACGTTGCGCCGCTTTTGCCTCGAGCAGACGTCTGAGGGTGCCCAGCGAGGCATCGGCGAACGAGCGAGCGAGACGGCGATTCCTGAGCAGTCCCTTGAGGTGCAGATCTTCCACTCCGATGATCCCGTAACTGTCGACCAGCCTGGTGGTGAGCTTCTGAAGGACATCCTGGCGCAGGCAGGTGATGCGATAATGCAGACGGGCGACCTGTCGGCGCGCTTTCTCCCGATTCGCGGATCCCAGTTTTCGGCGATGCAGCCGTTTGTTGGCCTGACGCAATTTCTTGAGAGCGGTTTTGAGGAAGGCTTGGTTTTCGACTTTCTCTCCTGTACTCAAAGTGGCCAGGCGGTTGAGCCCCACATCGATCCCCACGGCGGCTGGTTTGTCCACCGGGATGGGATCAGGGATCTCGACCTGGATGGAAACAAACCACCAATCTGCTGTTTTGGTGATGCGTGCCCCTTTCACGCGGCCCACAAACCGCAGCTTCTCAGCCAGATTGACCCATCCGAGCTTGGGGATCCACATGCGATGATCCCCCAACGCGAATTGATCGTTGGCAAGGTAAAAGGAGGGTTTGCTTGTTTTCTTGCTCTTGAACGTGGGGCGTTTGGCTTTCCCTTCAAAAAACGCGGTGTAGGCTTTTCCCAGATCGAGAAAGGGCTGATCTGAGGCGTTCTTCGTCACCTCCCATGTCCAGGGGAATTGCACCCGCCGAATCTCGTTGAATTGTTTCTTGAGTTTCAAGGCGGTGGGTTTTTCTCCGGCCTCATATTGGCGGTTCCATTCGGCCAGCGCCCAATTCCACACAAAGCGAGCAACGCCTGCGGCACGAGCAAAATAGTTGGCCTGCTCAGGTGTGGGATGCAGTCTGATCTTATGGGCGCGAATCATGCGGTTCTGCTCTTTCTCTTACCTCATATTTTCTTCAGTATAGGACAAACGTTCTCATCTGTCAAGAAGCTCGAAAGCGTGGCGTCTTGCCCACTATTGATCTCTGTTTCCCACTTTTTGGGAAACAGTTGCATCCTCTTTCCCTAACCATTGACCTGTGTGGCAAGCGGGGCACTTGCGATCTGAAGTATCTGCTCCCCTAGTTTCCGCAGGGCCTCGCGGAGTTCCGGTGGTTGGTGGACGACGAAGGGGATGTTGAGAGACATAAGGTAACGGGCCTGGCTATCAATGTTGTCGTATTCGGCCTGGAACAGGACTCCATTGGCTGTGGGCGTGAGCGTGCCATAAGAGGCTGGAATCTTCTGCTGCATGGCATAGAGCGTTGCCTGAAACTCGACTTCAATGCGCCAGCGAGCCGATCCCTGGGTATACTTTTTCGCCATGTAGGCGCGACAATCAAAGTCCCCCTCGCGCTCAAATGTTTCTTCCAGGGCCGCTACTTGCTGAATACGATCCAGGCGAAACGTGCGGATATCTTGCCGCAGGCAGCAGTAGCCGATCAGGTACCAGTGTCCGTCCCAGCCTATCATACCGTATGGCTCGACCTTGCGGTTCGTTGTTTGGTCGCGATGAGAGCGATAACCCAGCGTGATTCGCCGCTGTTGGGCGATGGCCTCGCTTATATTGATTAAGAGTGAGACATCGGGTTGTGCATCCTTTTGGGGTGAGAAGAAGAAGAGGTGAGAGGCAACGGCGTTCAGGCGGTCCCGCGCCCGGAAAGGGAGCACGCGCGAGACCTTCGCCAGCGCGCCCTCCACGGCTGCCGACGATTGCCCAATCTCCAGCCACGACGTGCCCAGCAGACCAAGCATGATGGCCGTAGCTTCTTCCTCTGTAAAGATTAAAGGCGGCAGTTTGAAGCCGGGGCGAAGACGGTAGCCTCCATGGCGTCCAATGTTGGCCTCGACGGGAATGCCAGCATCCTGGAGGGTGGTGATATAGCGCCTAACCGTGCGCACATCCACCTCCAGGCGTGTAGCAAGCTCGGGACCAGTAATAAAGGGTTTAGATTGAAGTAGTTCAAGAACAGTGAGAACTCGGCTGGTCGGATGATACATGCTGTGTGTGACTCCTCGCGTGGTTCCGCTACTGGCGTACGCGGCTACTTGTCCAGGCTCTACAGTAGCCGCGTACGCCAGTAGCGGGCTACTCAGGCACGCCACGCCCTCCTATCCTAATCTAAAAATCTCTTAAAGGAGGGCTGGTTCCGTCCTTCTTCCATAGTAAGATGTGGGTAAGAGAGAAGTCAAGGAAATAGAGGATGAAAGAGAGCCGTAGGCACGATGGCTGAGCGTATGTTGACCCTGCGCGAGTTGAATCGCGCCACCCTGGCACGCCAATTCTTGTTGGAGCGGACAACGCAGTCTCATCTGGACGTCATTACAAGCCTCATTGCTATGCAGGCCCAGGTCGCCAACGCTTCATACATTGGTCTCTGGGCGCGTTTGCATTCATTCCAACGTGAGTCATTAACCCAGCTCCTTGAAAGCAGGCAGCTCGTAAGGGGATCATCGCTTCGTGGCACCTTACATCTCATGACGGCGGAGGATTATATCCTGGTCCATCCTCTCATCCAGTCCGCATTGAGTCGTAATCTTCCCCTCTTTATAAAGAGGGCGCAGGGCTTTGATCTGGAGAGATTTACGGATATGATGCAAGCATATGTACGCGAGCAGCCACGGACGGGGCTTGAGTTGCGTATGAAGATGGAGGAGTTTTATCCTGGGATGGGGACCCAGCAATTAGCTGATGCCATAAGAATACATATGGCGCTCATCCAGCCCATTCCCGCGGGGACCTGGGGTTTTACTGGTAGACCTGCTCATACCGAGGCGGCTTCCTGGCTTGGGCGCTCAATAGTTGGCTCAGAAGGGGATATGCAGAGGCTTGTCTTGAGGTACCTGGCGGCGTTCGGTCCGGCAAGTGTGCAGGATATGCAGACCTGGTCCGCGCTTACCAGGCTCCAACCCATTTTCGACAGCCTGCGGCCAGAACTGCTCACCTTCAGGGATGAGCAAGGGCGGGAGCTCTTTGATCTGCCTGATGCGCCTCGACCACACGCGGATACCTCTGCGCCTGCGCGCTTCCTCCCCGACTTTGATAACCTGCTGTTCTCGCACGCTGACCGTCGCCGGGTCATCTCCGACGAGCATCGTTCTTCTATCTATATTGGCAATAGCCGATGCACGGCGTTCCTGATAGATGGCTTTGTGCGGGGACGGTGGCGGCTTGAGCGCCGGACAGCATCCACCGCGCTCGTGATTGAACCAGTACGTGAACCACTTTTACCCTCAGAGCAAGAGGCGTTGTATAGTGAGGGAGCAAGCCTCATGCGCTGGATCTTGGATGGTGTGGAGGCATTTGATATACAATTTGGCTCTGTTGTGGGATAGCCTGCTACTGGTGTGCTGGGGCCTGGACAAGTACCGCGTACGCCAGTAGCAGGCTTCTAGCTATTCGACCGAGAGTATGACTTGTTCGAGATCGCTGACGAGATCGGTTACTTCGCCGATGCGGCGGAAGGGGACCTCTTTCTGTTGTGAGAGTGTTTCCCATAGGGCGGGATCGATGGCGGCGAAGAGGCCACCGGAGGTCTGAGGATCAAAGAGAATGGCCTGGGCGTACTGATCGATGTGCTCACCGATGTGGACATGCGAACCAACTGAGCGCACGTTGCGGGCCGTGCCACCGGGTATGCAGCCTGCCTCGGCATAGTGGCGAACATTGGGCAGCAGGGGAAGCGCGGCGTAATCGAAACGCATGCAGGTCTTGCTCTGCGTCGCCATCTCCCAGGCGTGTCCCACCAGGCTAAAGCCGGTGATGTCCGTTGTAGCGTGTACGGCTGGACCAGCCTCGACCAGTAGCTCGCTGGCACGTTTATTGAGCGTGGTCATGGATGTGACCGCGGCGGCCATGTCGTCCTCGTGGACCAGGCCGCGTTTCTGGGCGGTAGTTATCAGGCCAGTGCCTAGGGGTTTGCTGAGAATGAGAATGTCGCCGGGTTTGGCGCCGCCTTTTGTGAGTATACGTTTGGGATGAACGATACCCGTGACAGCGAGGCCATATTTCGGCTCTTCATCGGAGATTGAGTGTCCACCCGCGATGGCTCCGCCTGCTCGCTCGACCGCCTCCATTCCTCCACGCAGCACCTCGCTGAGAATGCTGGTATCCAGAGACTCGGGCCAGGCCACCAGGTTGATGGCCATAAGCACCTGTCCACCCATGGCATAGACGTCGCTAAGGGCGTTGGTGGCCGCGATAGCGCCAAAGGTATAGGGGTCATCCACCACAGGCGGGAAGAAATCGGCGGTGCTGATAATGGCCTGTTGCTCGCTGACCTGGTAGACGGCGGCATCGTCAATCGCGCCCAGGCCGATGAGCAACTGTTCTGGCACGACGCGCTGGCGCAGCGGCTTCACGACCTGGGCCAGCATATCCGCGCCGATTTTGGCGGCGCACCCCGCGCAACTGGCAAGCTCTGTGAGCCGGACCGGCTGTTGTATGCTCATATAGAAATTTTTCCTCTCCAGGAAAATAGCATGAAACAGTGTTAGCTATAGAGAAACAAAAGTCTACCCTTAGTAAATCACAAAGAGAGAAGTAGCCTCAATAGAAAGCGGATAATCTCCTCCTTCTCGTCTTTATCCCTCCCCGCAGAATAGATGATGTGGAAATGTATTTGAAATGATAATCACAACTTTAAAGTGAGCTTAGACGTACATGTATAAAATATATCTGGAAATGAGAATGTAAAAATAGGAGGAATCTATGAATCCACCTGGCAAACCATCTTCACTCAAACGCTTCTTTATCACGCTAGGCATTGTGCTTCTTGGGACTCCATTGTTTACCTTCCTGGTTGCTGAACTCTTCGCGTTTAATCCTACAGCAGTTGTTTTGCTTGTAATGTTTTACCTTATCGGGGTAGTACTCTGGCTTGGCATCAGTGCCAGGCGTGTAGGCGCAATTTATATTATGTTGCATATAATTGTGGGTATACTCGGGTTGGGTCTTGCTCTAGCTCTTTCTGTAATGTCTCCTTATAATGGTCCATCCGTAGCGATTACCGTTCTGGTTATCTCGATTCTCTTCAATGTCATATTAGCTTGCCTCGCCCCGTTCATTTTTTCATTGCGCGAGCGTGTGGCGTTCTTCCATGTGTCGCAGCAGCCTCAACAGCCACAGCCCGCTCCTCAGCAGCAGGGGCAGCAAGTGGTCTATCAACAGATTGTGTATGTGCCTTATGATCCCAACTCGCCTGACGCACCAAAAATTCCTGCTATCCCACAGATGCCTCCTATCCCGGCTCAACCGCAGAATAATTATCAGGAGGGATATCGCCCTGCCCAGCCACAGCCCAAAGAAGAGTACAATCACTATCAAGAGGGATCGCGCACATATACATATCCAACTGGCACAACTCAGAGCCAGGTGAGCACACAATACCCTGAAGCGTAAAGAAGCGTAATTCGCTGTGTTTGGGGAAACGGGTAAGAGCCAACTGCTATGCGGTCTGGCGCGAGGCTACCTGGGCCGCGACCTCGAATTTGTTGGCGAAGACGCGGGGGCTGCAATAGACATTGCGCCGGGCGAAGGGTTCGGGTGCCTCTTGTTTGAGGCGTGCCTGCACATGGGGTTTGCGCGCGCCCAGGCCAGTAAACCAGGGATCAGACAGGTTATATGCGGGAGCGTGGACCCAGTCGGGAACAGTGATGTCGGCCTGTAAGCAGAGGAACTCGACGGCGGCGGCACAAAAAGCCGCCCACTGGTGATGCTCCGGGTCGGCCTCAGCTGACTGCTCTATAGCTTCCTGCACCAGCTCTGAGCGACGCTCCACGGCATAGCAATACCAGTAGTTGAGGAAATCGCCCAGGGCATTCCATGGACGCTCACCTTGAACGATCTGACGGTAGGTTGTCTGCATGCTTTGTATTTCAGCCCACATTGTCGAAGCTCCTCCTGTCTTCGTATCTATTATAACATGGATCGAAGGAATTTTTGCCTATTTTGAAGATTACGCAAATAAATCATCAAATGTAGCTTGAAGATTACATTCCTTCTGCCACTCGGGTGTTGCATAGCGATCTACTAGCGTTTGTGCTTGCGCACGCGTTTCGACGCCAAGCTGCTCGCAGAGAGCTTCGATATCGTCTTCGTCGCGTGCGCGTCCTGCCAGCAGTTTCAGTGCCAGAATATACTCGGCTTTTGGCACATAGATTTGCAAGTTGGTATAGGCACGCCAGAGGGTGATGGGCCCCATCTCAGGTGTGAAGGAGGCCACGATATCATTCATCCAGTCGCGCGTCAGCTGGTAGCGTTTCGCTACGGCATTGATAGCTGAGCGAAACGCCTTTGTTTCTTGATTGGGATTCATGGTATCGGGAAAATCGAGCGGAACCACGTCGATATCCTTGGTCGAGGCCCGATTTTGTACAAAGAACATCATATAGACTCCCCCCACCACCGCCAGGCGCACGGGCTTGCGCACCTTTGCGCGCTTCTCCAGCTCCTCGTCCAGCGCCTGCAAATAACGCTCAATCTCGCTGCCTTCCACTATAAAATAGTGCCATGCTCCTCCCCATGGCTAAATAGCATGGCACACTCCTTTCTGTTGGTACGCGTAGCCATCGGATCGTTGTACACAACGCATATATTTGGGGTGAATATCGACCTTTCCCATTCGAAACGAAGGCCGATGGCGAATAGCTATCCTTCCTTCAAATGTTCCCTTGGGCGTCATGACTTTGACTATATCGCCCGTTTGATATCCAAGAAACGTCTTTTTGCGTTGTTTATGTTGTTTGGGGAACCCATACTTATCTGTGGAGCACATTTGCCTGTTCCCATGGCCTGCGGCTGCAATGAGCAAAGGGACTACCCCTTTATGTACAATAACATCAGGCGTACTCTTACCCACACAGGCAGCATCCAGCCAGTGGGTTTTCGGCAAGCCTCTTGTGGTACGGTTATACTTGGTCAACCCGCCACTGCCACACTCGACAGGCAAGCCGAAGGTTTTCAGCCGTTCAAGTAATGCCCATCGCGTGCTATTCACAGCGCTGGCATCCTTGAGGGGCTTCTTTACCTGAGCGAGAATACGTTTCAAAACATCAGGCTTCTTTTTTAAGAACGCTTCGATCTCCTGCGTGCCTTTGGTGATATTGCATGGCTCACAAGCCAGCGTCAGATTGCTTATCCTGTTAGTGCCACCGTTGGCGCGAGGGTGGATGTGCTCCACTTGCAGGGGAACATTCTTTTTTCCACAATAGGCGCAGGTCCTTTCCCACTTGTCGAGCAAGTATTCCCTGACTTCGTAGCCTTGGAGTGTGCCTTGTTGGTATTCCACGCCTGTTATATCGGGATGCTCCAGCAGTTGCAGATCAAACTTGACCAACTCCTGGCTGAGAGCAGCTATGGGGGCGTAGCGGCAGAGGCGAGCCACCCACGTCAGAATATTGGCAAGGCGACTTTCTAGTGAGGGCGGCAACCATCCCTTCTTCCTTTTTCTATTCTGAAATCTTGGTTTACGATAGCGAGTTTTGCGCTGTCTGCGGCCGCGACGAACAGCACGACGGCTATCCAGGCTGTCTTTAATCGCGTGTCCTCGATGCGAGAGTTCAGCCGCAAAAACAACGTTTCCGTTGGCATCATTGACCAGGGCAATGCCCGTTGTGTTGCTGCCAGGATCAAGCTTGAGGCGCAAAGGCTGCACTTCAGGTTGCTCGACTACTCGTTTGAGAATGATCGTGAACGGGTAACGTCTATGCATGGCTGCTTGGCCCTGTGTGAGCAAGAGCCTCGCCCGTGCTGGATGCACGGGATTCAATGGTTTGTAATAGCTATCAATCACAAAAACATTGCTCAAATTGAGCCTCCTGTTTCCAGGGTAATGGTTGCCTCGACAAAGATAGAGGGCGGTACTTTTCTCCGAGCACTGCATAGACCCCGCTTTGCTGTTTAACCCAGAGATTCTAGGGCTACAGGCTGGCACGCACCCGTAGGTAGGAACTTCAACACTTCACCTCTATCGTAGCTTGATAACTCCGAAGAGTCCTTGCTAAGTCTGGACAAGTCCAGGCTTGCTTTCACAAGCCCCTGCCTTTAGGCATGGGGTACCTGACGTCGCTCGCATCCTTTCCATTAGCCTGTCCTGCCAGGGCCGTGCCTGGCTATGTCAGGGGATGGATCATATTCCCGTGTCTCTTGTTGCAACAAGTATCGCATACGGTAGCGAGATTTTTCAATAAAGCCGGGCATTATGCTTCTGGTCCCTCTTTTTTGTTTTGTGTCGTCGCGGTAGTTGTTCTACCGAGAACATAACCTGCAATGGCGGCGAGAATAGTCGAATCTCTTTTCCTTCCAGAGAGCCCAGGACTCCAAGCACCAGGAGTGTGAAAATGATGACGATAACAGTACTAAGCTCCAGAAGGAAGGTCCATCCTCCTCCGAGCAAGGAAATATCCATTGCCTGGGGAACTATCTGTCCTGCTCGCTTGATGGCTTCGGCTTCTGCCTGTTTTGATAAATCCGCGTAGCGTTTCCTCTCTTCTTGCTCCCAACTTCGACACCTCCCAAGAATATCGAGTCGTTTCTTCTCTTCATCTTCATCCTCTTTGCTTAAAGACGCGCGTTGATCTCCAAATCTATCTTCATAGGACACCCATTTTCCATCTTCCCATAACTGCCCAATATTGCCAAATTCTGGGGGAGGGGGGAAATTGGGATCGAGTAGTCCAGCCGTTGCCCGGTCACGCAACTGTCGCAACAGAGACTGCATTTCCTGGCGCTTGACGCTATCGAGAAGGAATGTGCGCATATAAGCCGAGGTCTGGAGGCGGCTACCGAAGAAGAACACCATCCAGATACAGGTCAGGCAGGCGATGACCATGACAACGGCTAGAATCGCGGATTGAATGGAGAGTGTTGCGGGCATAACCAATCCCCTTCCCTGCAATGTCCCATAACTAACATCTTGCGCTTGACCCCTCGCGCCTGCGGCGCTCGCCTACTGGTGGTGTGCCCTGGCAGCCTGCGGCTGCCAGGGCACACCACCAGTAGGTAAACGTGTCGGGCGTCAATAAATTACGCCTGAATCTCCAGTTGTAGAGGATTATGCTTGTCCAGAGCCTGTGCCGCTGTCATGCGCACCTTTGGATGAGGCCAGTCTAGCAACTCGATCAGTTTGCTTACCAGCAAAGGACCTGGATTGGGTATGTTGCCAATGACTCTGGCTATATAAGCCTGTTGGATCGAGCCAATCAGTTCACCTGCTCCTTGTCCCAGTAAGATATTGCTGGCCTCTTCCACCACTTCGCCAAATACCTCGGGATGAGTTTGTTGCAGATATTTGATAGCAAATTGGTAGGCGTTACTGTCTCCAATTTGAGCTTTAATTAGGTGGGATGGAACACGCTTTTCTGCATGCATTAAAGCGTTAAATGCGGATTCGCGAACTGTGAAAGTCTCATCTGCTAGAGATGTGACGAAAGCCTCTATTGGTTCAGTTACATCCCACTGGATTAATGTCTGGATGGCAGCATCTCGAATGCTGTAATTAGAATCCTGGAGGAGAGAGAAAAGCGTTTCGACTATGAATGGCTCCTTGTGTTCACGTATTTGTATGGATTGAATGGCGATTAGACGTACTTGATCACTTGTATCCTGTAGGGCTTGTTTTAGCGATTCAATTGATAAACGATAACATTGGGAACGCATTGCAGAAAGCCCTGCTTGTTGCACTATTCTTTCCGGGTCCTTGAGGGCATCCAGAAGTATATCGAGTGGTGCCTGTTCATCTAGTCTCCCTAATATCTCAATTGCAGCGGTGCGAACCTCTCGATTCTCGTTGTGTGTTGCTGCTATTAACCATTTTATTGGTAGGCGTGTATTTAGTTGTTCCATCACAGCAACGAGCGCAATGCCTTCTGTACAGTCAAGGAGTGGAAAGAGGAGATCAGAAGAAATTTCAGCGTTGTGCGTGAGTAGCACATACCTGGCCGTTCGCCGTACTTTCTCATCTGTATCGCGAAGTTTATTGATAATAGTCTCTACTGAAAAGTGTTCCCAATGGCGTCCTAATCCTAACTCGTAGAGCGCTTCTCTGCGCATAGCAGCGTCTTTATGTTCTAAAAGCTCTAGTAACAGTTTGACAGGAGTTCTCTCCTTTAAGCTACCTAATAGTTTAATAGCTTGAAGGCGTACTGATTCTTGGCTGCTGCTGAGCGCATTGATTAATGTTTCAATAGGTATGTGTCCATATAACTCGCCTAAAGCTGTCATCGCGCTGTCAACATAGCCCTGGTAGGGGCTGCCGGTATCCTGTAAGAGAAATTGGAGCAAGGCAGGTACTGTCTGTATATCTCTGCGCTTACCTAAGTAGAGTGCGGCTGATTGCCTGACTCTTTCATCAGGGTCTTGTAAGGCTGTAATGAATAAGCCAAGCGGTATATTGTCTTGCGTGCGTAATGTGCAAAGTACACTTCTGCGTATGCGAGGGCTTGGATCATTGATTAAAGCTGTGATTGGCTCTATGAGTAGTTCTCGCCCCTGTCTTCCCTGTGCAGTAAGCTGTTCCAGAGCTGTATAGCGCACATCTACATTATCATCTTGAAGCGACTGGAGAAGTAATTCAAGAGGGGCTTTATCTCCCAGAACTCCAAGCATTTCAAGCGCAATCATACGAGCTGTCGGAGTGCCCAGTTGCAAATTTTTTGTGGTTGCCCCTATAAACCAGATTACTTTTTGGGTCGACCAGTGTTGGGCTTGCATTGCCAGAAGACGTTGTGCCTGAGCACGGAAAGTGCTATTAGGCGAGCATGAGGCGCGAAAGACAGGCTTGGTAGGCGCCTCTTGCCCTTGCGTTTCGAGAATGGCGAGGGCGACTTGATAGATGATAAGAAGAGGCCTTTGCAGAGTCTCTAGCCATTGCTCGTCTGTGATCCAGGGCTTGAGAGCCCCTACGGTCTCCGTTGCGGTTCCGTGGACATCTTCGCGCTTATCCAGGAGGGCATTGAGAATGGGTTTGAGCGGGGCCTTGTCCTGAAACGCAATGGCCTGACGTAGCGCAGCGATTTTGATGTTGGCATTATGGTGGGAGAGTTGAGACACAAGTTGCTGAAGAGCCTGGGGATCATCGAGCGCGTCGATATTTGTCATGTATGATGCAGCGAGAAGTAAAGCATGTGCTGCGCATGCTGTGAATTAGTAGGGGGCATGTCGTCCCTTGGTATTGCTTTTCTGAGTATAACGTGAGCGTCTCCTGCTTGTCAAGCTCACAAAGGCAGTATTCGCTGGTTGCTTATTTGAGGAATTAGCGCCAACATTTATTCTTTGGTAGGGGGGTATGTCAGAGTTGGCAAGCATATTTCCACTAACCCTGACATATTTTTATCTAATGGCCTCACGTACGGCTGGAGAGAGATCAGTGCGAAGCTCTATCAAGCGACGCAGGGTCGCTTCAGATAATGAGGTTTTTACGCCTGATTGGAGCCTGAGCGACGATCAGGCGCACCTTCAATGCACACACCAATATTGAGAGCGTCTAAAGCGTGAAGTAAAGAGGTGTAGAAGAAGTGGTAGGTGCATGCACCTACCACTTCTTCTACACCTCTTTAATACCTCCCGTCGTCGTAGCCCTGGGGTGGAGGGATGATGCTACTGGGAGAGGAGGGCATATTGTGATCGCGGAGAGCCTCGCAACAGAGGGCAAGGCTCATCAGGTAATCGTCGTGGCCATCAGACTCGTCCACATACATATTCATGAGTCCCTCGGCGGGTACCTCGTAGCGCGCGTGGCGTAATTGATGCCAGCACTGCTGGTAGGTGGCGTTGGGTGCGCCCTCCTGGCGATAGATGCTGACGCGGCCTGCGTTTATAAGGCCAAGGAGATGGTAGGTAAGCTGGGACTTGCTGGCGCGAGTGAAATGGAAGGAGCGAATGCGTTCAGGGCCCAGGCGCGTGCTGAGCAGGGAGGCCAATCCTTCACCCAGACCTGTTTTATCGACAACAGTGCGCCGCACATTCCACTCCTGGAGGATGCGCGAGACCGCAGCATACTGGTCGGTATATTTCATTCCGGTCCAGTCGTAGTGTCGCACAATACGTAGCTCGGGCAGGCCGAGATCGTTAATAGTGACGCGTCCAATCGTCAGGATGGTGCTATCGTGCTTACCAGCTGGCTGACCAGGGCGCGCATGCTGCTCACCAGCTATATCGAGTCCGGCGACATAAAAGCCCTCGGCTGGATCTGGAGTAGCCTCCCAGGTGTGCTGGCCTCGCAAGAGCGAAACTTGCAGGTCGTTGAGCAGGTACCCTGAACCGAGAATGGGCAGCAGGCGATACTGGGTACGAATGCTGATATGATCCTCACCAAGACGCTTGATCTCGCTCTCAACGTAGCGCTTGTAATGGTCATTGATAGCCGCCAGTGTACGCCAATCATAGGCGAAGTGGCGCTGGCGACCATCCTGGCGCTCAAGCTCCAGGTTATGGGCGCGCATGCGTGCCAGGAGCGTCTCTTCAGACCAGGCGGTTCCGTAGAGAACGGTTGTGGCATTAGTCGTGCTGGCCATAGGTCTGAGATCGGTATCATACTTGTTTGGATCAATGCTTTGCGCCTCATCGATCTCCAGCAGGAGGGAGGCGGTCGCGCCGACGATGCTGGCACCTGGCCCGGCGGAGAAGAACATCACGCGTGGCCCCGTCTGATAGGGAACCTGTTCGCGCCTGGGAGCCATGCCTATTGTATAGCCAAAGTGTTTCCATACGCGATTACGCATAAATGGGTTATCGAGCAGAGAGAGCAGGCGTTGGCGACTATTGATAGTCTGGGGTTTATAAGTGGGGGCAGCCTTGACGATACTGCCCTCTTGCATACAGAAGAGCAGGTAAGCCTCAAGGGTGGCACTGAGCTGATTCTTGCCCATCTGGCGGGCAAACATGACGGTGAAGGTATCGCCTCGCCCTTCGAGTACGCTCCCTAAGATGGCGTCGCCTACAAGTTCCTGATAGGGGTAGAGTGGTTTGCCCAGGACCTCCCGGGCAAACCAGCCCAGTCCAGGCCGCTCCGGCCAGGGAGGTAATATCAGATGTTGCTGTTGGCGTTTAGACATATAGCCCCTCTTCATCCCCATCACATCGCACAGATCAATGGCACCTGTGCCAGTTTTTCAGCTACATCATCACGCCTAGATTCTGTTACTCTACTCTAGTATACCTGATAGAATTGTGTTGGATGCACTACTTATTTATTGTTCGGGTAGGTTCCGTGGGCCCTGGTAGGGGCGCATATCCGTGGAGGCGCTAAACTCCTGATAGCTATTGCCATATGCATGTGGAGCGCTTGACATGGTAACTAAGGGCGTTGGTGTTAGATCTGGCACCCGCTCCACTGGTTGGGCTGCTCGTTTCACTGAGAACTTGCGTTTATCAGAGATCAAGATCCAGATGGAAAAGGCGAGGAGCGCACCACCTAATGCCACAATAGGAAGTCCAAGGATCCAATGACTATCGAAATAATTATCAGGATGATCCTGGTGCTCCTGCGTCTCATAGACGATTTTCTGGCCACTGGCATTGACCTGGGCAATGTAGGTAAGCTTGTAGCCCTCGCCTGTATGTCCATCGACATTGACATTCTCCAGCGCATCACTACGATAGATCATGTCCTCAAGCCGGGCGCTACTATCAAACTGTACAAACTGCTTGAAGTCGCCGGTCTGAGCAATGTAATAAATAGTGTTGTGGCAATCTTCACAGTGCAAATAATAACGGCCTTCCTCAGCGTCAAGTACAATATGATAGGTTCCAGCAGGCGCATGATCATACGAGACCGCGTGTGATTGTAGGCCATAGATAATGCCCGCGATCAAAACCAGCGAGCTACCAGTAATACGTCCCGAGTAGGTGTTGATAAATAGCATAAGCAAACGCGCCAGCGAGTACCCTCCCTGAGCGCCAAATGCCATCCTGCGCATAGACATTGCTAATTCCCCCTGCATTATATAGGTATTCTGTCAATAAAGAGCTAAAGGGCCTATTTTGCGGGTTCAGCAATAAAAGCTCCGCAATAACAGTAACGTATTTACCTGTTTTTAGTCACTATTGCATTCTTCTTTTTGTCATATGCTTTTCTGGTAATTTGACTTATACATGAATTATCCTGTATATACCTGTATCAAACTGTTTTAAAACCGCTGTTGCTAAATATTTAGCTTCTGGAAAAGCTGTAACAAAACGACTTGCTACATTGACTATCTCATGTATCTGAAAATCCTGGAGAAGCAGTATTGGAGAAATGGATTGTGAAATATTGTGATATCTCGTGGAGAGAAGAGACAGGCTATGCAGCAACCAGCAGATAAGTCTGCCCTGGCTCTGCACGCGTTCTTGCAGGAGAATATGGAGCCACTCCTGGGCATTATACGCTCGTATGTCGCACGCGCTGGCCTGGCAAAGGGCGAGACACTACAGAACGTCGCATCCGAGGTTTTGAACGAGGCCACGTTGGAGGCCCTGGCCCACATTGATGTCTTTCATACTGTGCGCCAACCTCGGGCCTGGTTTCTAGGTATTGCCGCTAACGTTATTAAACGACGGCGTGCCTCCCTGTTCAAGCAAAGCCAGCGCGAACTCTTATTCAGTAGCTCACTTTTTGCTGAGGAACCTGGCGGCGAGAGCGATTTTTTTGATCAACTGAGCAGCCTGGCCCATCCAGGTCCTGAACAAGAGGTAGAGACGCGCACACAGGTTGCTGAACTACTTGCGCTGGCTTTACCCGAGGATCGACGGGTGCTACGCCTGGCCTTTTTACAGGACCTGGACACATCGAGTTTGGCCCTGGCGCTTAATGTTTCTCCAGGTTCCGCGCGCGTTCGCCTACATCGAGCGCTGAATCGTCTGCGGTCGGCCTGGCGTGCACGAGATCAGCAAGGGAAGGAGAGAGGGTACCATGCTTAAGCACGATAGGCAGCAACGCCTGGCATATGAAAAGACGCTCTATCGCTATAGTACGGCGCTTGAGCGTGGAGATTTTGATACGATTATCACGATCCTGCATGAAGCAGAAGACGATCCTTATCTTGAGCATTTAATTTTTGAGATGCATCAAGATGACTATCAAAAGGAGGAACCTACAATGAGCCACGTATCTTCTAAGCAACCACCGGCAACCGAAGAAACACCGCCCCCTGACCTTAATCGTAGCTTGCGCTCTCAGCCAGAGCAGGCACCGCGAACTCGTAAACGCTGGCTAACCACTCTGCGGGGGATTGCTGCTGTTGCCATTGTTGCCATCTTAATCGGCAGCGCGCTCCTCATTTTCTCGGCGATAAACGCGTCTCATAACCTTGCCAAGAATCAACAAACATCCACCGGATCTTCTAATAAAACACTACACAATATTGTGGTTGACGCAGAACTTACCCTTGCTGGTTCTACAGCAGGAAGGGAAGTTCTTACAGCAAGGGATGCCTCTACAGGGGTAAAACTCTGGTCCTATACGGTGCCAAAAGGATTAGATGGTAAGGTCTTTGACACCAAGGGCAAGAAGGGGTTAGTCCACAGTGATAGTGCCAACCCCAACCTGGTCGTTCAGGATCACGTTGTTTACTTCGCCGGTAATAAGCAAGTCCTGGCACTGCATGCGTTGGATGGAACCCTTATCTGGCAGACAGATTTAGGGACAATGGACCAGCATGTTGTTATTGGGGACTTTTTGCCATCGCTTGTAGTAGAGCAGGGACGCGTCTATGCTAGTGGGTACTCACAAGGAAACCTTTATACGCTGGACGCAAAAACGGGTAAGATCATCTGGCATTATGACGCATCTCAACCTGCGCTACTTAGCGTGAACAAAGGGGTTGCCTATGTAACTGCCAATGAGCATTATATTAAAGCCCTGGACGGGAATGATGGGCACACACTCTGGACGAAAGATGTTCAAACTATGCCAATTAGCGCTACGGTAGCGAATAATGTCTTCTATGTCCAGGTTATGCATTCTTTAGTTGACGATCCTAAGGGTTCCCACAAAGATCAGAGACCACTCATTGCCCTGAATGCTACTACTGGCACGCAATTGTGGTCAGTCATGTCGCAAGCTGGCAATCCTACAGACCTTGTTGTACAGAATATGCTGGTGCTTTTCGATGGCAGCCACTTCTGTGGATACCACACCAGCGATGGTACACATGCCTGGTGTACGACCGGGCCACAAAACACAGTCTCGGGTGTCCACATCGCGAGTAACAATGGAAGCATCTATGGCATTTTCAACCTTGACGGAGGCAGGCAAAGAGTACAAGCCATTAATCCACAGAATGGTAAGATATACTGGTCCAAAGACGTCGATGGTGTTGTATCAAATGCTCCATTGATTCTCCCTTTCGGCGACAGCCTGGTACTTCCGCTAAGCAGGTCTGTGCTTGATCAGGCTACTGGCAAGGAACTCTGGCACTTTGACGCGGTAAAAAATGTCCTTGTTATCGCGGGTGGGGTAGGTATGTAGAGCAAAAAAGGGAATAAGGGCATATGATAATGGGCTGGCAGAGCCAGCCCATTATCATATGCCCTTGAGAAATTCTGGCTGTATGCGGGCTGAAAAATGATATAGTAAAGCTGACTACTATTTTTTCAGTTGAAAGGGCACACAGCGCCGATGATCTACACAACCTTGCAGAGCTACCAGGTATTGCAGCGAGATTCTGACAATCAGGCTCGCGTAAAGCAGGCAGATGGGCAGATAGTGGAGTTGCCCGTTGGGGGACCATATACGGTGGGGGACGCACATGATATTTTGGTGGGGGATATCTGGGTCCTGGCCGGGCAGAGCAATATGGAGGGTATTGGCGATCTGGTAGATGTCGAATCACCTTCTCCATTTGTGCATTCTTTTCAGTCACGCGAGGAGTGGGCCATCGCGGAAGAGCCGTTGCACTGGCTTGGTGAGTCGCCGCGTATTGTGCATCATCAGCTCTGGGGGTTCGACAAGGTACCAGATAAAATACCGCCCCGCGATCCCCAGAAGACCAAGGGGGCGGGCCTGGGCCTGACCTTCGCGAAGGAGCGCTATATCCGTGCCGGAGTGCCCATCGGACTGATTCCAAGCGCGCACGGCGGAACCTCCATGGAGCAGTGGGACCCGGCCAAACGTGACGTGGGCGATGCCTCTCTGTATGGTGCTTTGCTCAAACGTGTGGAGAAGGTGGGTGGCAAGATCGCGGGCGTGCTCTGGTATCAGGGGGAGAGTGATGCCTATCCCGAAGCGACCGAACGGTATCATCAACGTATGCACACCCTTGTGACAGCCTTGCGTGCTGATCTCCAGGCCCCGGATCTCCCATTTTACTATGTGCAGATTGGTCGATTCATTCGCTCGATTGCGGATCCGGACGCCGATGTGTGCTGGAGTGGGATGCGCGAGGCGCAGCGTACATGGCAGGATATGCTTCCCCATACCGCGATGGTAGCGGCAATCGACCTCGAACTGAACGACTGGATCCATGTCGGCACGCAAGGCTTGAAACGACTTGGTAGACGCCTCGCTGATTGTGTGGATGGCTTACGTTCGCCTGATATCTCCTCTGTCGTGCTCGAAAGAGAGCGGGCGCTCATTCGCATCACGTACCGTTATGTGCGTGGGGGTCTGCACGCGCATGGGCTGCCCGGAGGCTTCTCGTTGCGCGATCAACAGGGAGTTGCCATCCCAGCCATTTATAAAACGACCATGGAGGGAAACGTTGTCACGTTGCATCTTACGGAGGAGCCTCTATCTGAAGGTGCGGCTCTTTGGTATGGCTGGGGTGCCGACCCCTATTGCAATATTACCGATGGCGCAGACATGGCTATTCCCGCCTTTGGCCCATGGCTACTCGCTTGAGCTTAAGCGAATATTTTGTGAATAGAGTGATATTTCGACTCCATTTTTGATAGCATAGGGGACGCTGTTCGCTTGCGTCCTCTATGCTCCAATGTCCAGGAAATGCCTTCTTTGTATATGCCTCCTCTTCTGCGCCTCGCATATTGCCAGCGCAAGTCGCCGGCCACAAGTGCTTGGTGGGTCATTCCAAAGAGAGGTAGCGCTGGATTTCCTTCAAATTTTCCTGCCCCGTCCCCTCAACGCTTGTGCAGCCTAATCTGATGAATTCCAGAAAAAAGGCTTTATGTCTGCTCGTCAGGGGTATAGGCCATATGTCAAAATGATGCGTGCGATACCTATCGGTGACGATTCCACGCGCTGTTATGCCATCACGAGCCTCCTGAGGCTTCAGCATTAAAGAATTTAACTCAAAAGGCTGGATTTCTTGCATTTTTTGCTCAAAGTGTTGAAGAGCTTCTACTGGGACTGGTGCCATTTGAACGTTTCTTAAATATACTGACTCTTCATTGGTAAATGATGGAAGCACACTTTTTCCTCTCAAAGCTTCTATTTGCATATTCCTTAAATATATGATCGCTTCATCCGATAGTATTGGAAATTCTTGCATTTCCCTGATCGCAGATAAAATTTCAAAGTATCTTTTCAATTCCCAGATGTGAGCGAGGTTGCCGAAGGTCAAGAGCGCATCGGTATCACCAGGTGTGATGTGCAATGAGAGAAAGCAATGTCGATGGAAAGTAGGCTGAAAAATGGCGTGATAGATCAGTTCTTCCTGAAGATTCTCTGATGCTGGACAATAGCCATATGTAGTCAATATGTATTCCCAGAGAGTATTTGTTTCTTCCAATCTATTTTCTTTCAAGCTTGCCTCATTCTTCTGGGAGAGGAAACACAACCAGGATGACGGCAGGATACCATGATGTGCTCTGGAGATTGGATGGGTTGATGGCCCTCCACGAACAGTTCGACGTTCTGCATGAAAAAGGGCCAACGCGTGTCAGTCCTTTCCTGGTGCCCATGATGATGATCAACATGGCTCCAGGGATGGTTTCGCTATTGACCGGTGCGCGGGGACCAGCATGGGCTGCTGTTTCCGCCTGCGCAACCGGTGGGAATGCACTTGGCCAAGCCTGAGAGACCATTCGCCGTGGGGCGGCCAAGGTGATGTTGGCGGGAGGCGCTGAACATGCTGAATTGGAGAGGTTTTCACCCATCACTCACATGTTGCCAGGCTTATCAACCCGTCTTTCATCACTTTTTACCCTCTCTTATACGTTCCTACTAATTCGGCTGTTGCAAGCACGTGGCCTTTCAATTTCGCCAATACGTCCTCTTTTTTCATGCCTTCCGGTAACGCTAACCGTGTATCGAGGGCAAAGAGCCGAAAGACATAGTGGTGCGTGCCAGAAGGTGGACATGGTCCTTTATAGCCACGTGTGCCAAAATCGTTGACGCCCTCAGTACCTCCGGAAGGAGCCTCCTGTTCCAGGATGTGCTGAGTTGAGGGAGGAAGATCATAGATGAGCCAATGCGTAAACACTTTCGTCGGTGCATCCGGGTCTTCAACCACCAGGGCGAGACTTTGTGCTTCCCTTGGCACCTGGGCAATGGTAAGGGGTAGATGGTGATTAGCTCCATCACAGGTATACTGAGACGGAATCGGTTGACCAGGTTCAAAGGCAGGACTGGTGAGCTTCATAGGAGCCTCCTTTTTTCCTGTTGCCAGGCTTGGGGCGGCAAACGTCGTCGTGCAGGTACTCACGATGAATAGCACCCCCAGGATACTACTAAGGAATAGGATATACACTTGTTTCCAGGCGGCAGAAGTGTTCATGACGATCTTTTCCTCCCGACGGTCCTCCTCCATCCATGCTGATATCCGTCTTTTCGCTGATTTGGACATGGGTGCAGAAACGTACGAACTCCTCTGTAGAACCAACTTCCATTCTGCCTACACGCTCTCGACCAATAGAAAGATGCAGCTTCCGTGATGTCGAAGAAATCATGAACAAAATCTACAGATGCTTTCTATCTGTTGTATGATTACAGGGAAATATATACCTAGTATGGAGGTTCTAGCTTGAAGTTTCTTGTTACCGGCGGGGCCGGATATATTGGTAGTGTCATGACCAAGCAACTGGTGGAGGCTGGGCATGAGGTCACTGTGCTGGATAACTTCACCAAGGGTCACCACCAGGCAGTGCTGCCCCAGGTCAAACTGGTGGAGGGCGAGTTGCTCAATGCCCAGCGACTCAAAGAGGTTTTCAAGGATGGCTTCAATGGCGTGCTGCATTTCGCGGCCCTCTCGCTGGTGGGCGAGTCGGTGACGCAGCCAGAGCGCTATTATCGCAATAACGTCGTAGGTACACTCAACCTGCTCGACGCCATGCGCGAGGTGGGCGTGAAGCGCCTGGTCTTCTCATCAACGGCGGCTGTCTATGGCGCACCGGAGGAAACTCCCATCCTGGAGACCGCGCAACCCCGGCCAACCAATCCCTATGGCGGCTCCAAGCTGGCTGTGGACCAGATGATAGGCTTTGAGGCCGCGGCACATGGCCTGGCTGCTGTCAGCCTGCGTTATTTCAATGTTGCCGGCGCCAGTGGCGAGTTGGGCGAGGTGCATAATCCTGAGACGCACCTGATCCCGCTCGTGCTCCAGGCCGCTGCGGGTACACGCGAAGCAGTCCAGATCTATGGCACGGACTATCCAACCCCTGACGGTACGGCAATTCGCGACTATATCCATGTCGAGGACCTGGCACGAGCGCATATCCTGGCCCTTACTCATGCTCAACCAGGGAAACATGAAATCTACAACCTGGGCAACGGCAAGGGCTTTTCGGTCCGCGAGGTCATCGAGACCGCGCGCCAGGTGACGGGCAAACCCATCAAGGCTATAGAGACTGATCGGCGCGCGGGCGATCCTCCTGTGCTGGTTGCCTCCAGCGAGAAGGCCCAGCGCGATCTCGGTTGGAAGCCACAAAAGCCCGAACTGGCGAGCATGATCGCCGATGCCTGGAATTGGCTCCAGGCCCATCCTCAGGGCTATCACGATTAATATATGCTATTGGTCTGTTTGCGGGTATTCGTTCGCAACCAGATCAATGGCGTATAACGCGTAAGTGGGAAACAAATTCATTATGGACCGTATTCACGTACAACCACATCCAATATAAGTCCTGCTGGCTCGACAGGCCGCGCGCGCACCTCCTGTACACACCTTCTCTGATGATGGGTGTTTTTTAGACAGGAGGATATCTACATGTCTTTTTTTAGGCGCTTCGTGCCTGGGCGCTCGCTGCTCTCTATGCCAACACTTCGCTGGCTGGTTATCTCGCGCTTCTTCAGTAATCTGTTCTTCTACTCGACCACGCTGGTCCTCTTTCAACAGCAGCGGGGGCTTAATTTTACCGAGATGTTTCTGATGGAGGCGATTCTCTCGGCCAGCATCTGGCTAGCGGACGTTCCAACCAGCATCTGGTCTGAGCGCATTGGCTATGCCAGGATGATTCTGCTTGGGCGCGCTATTGGCCTGGTGGGGATGCTGGTCTTCGTGCTCGCACATGGATTCTGGCTCTTTGCCTGTGCTGAAGTGCTGGGTGGTGTGGCTTTTGCCTGTGTTTCCGGTTGCGAAAGTGCCCTGGTTTACGCTGCTTTACCTGCTCATGAGAGCAGCAGGCAAGGCGGAGAGGCTTTCGCACTGCTCGCCAGCGCGTCGAGCGCGGGATTCTTTCTAGGCCTGCTGACGGGTAGCTTTCTGGGTGCTGCCAGCCCCTTGCTTGCGGTTATGGCGAGTCTCGTACCCTCCCTGTTCGCGTTCCTTGCGGCATTTCGTATATGGCGCTATGCCCCAGCCTCTAGAGCTACGAAGAACAGTGAGCAAGTGCAAGTCAGGCAGGTGTTACAACGTGCCTGGAAGACCGTGCGTTCTCAACCTGTCCTCGCGCTCTTGAGCCTGTGGGGGTCAGCGAATTTCGCGCTGACAAATGCAGTTTTCTGGTATAATCAACCCTACTTTCAACGAGCAGGTATTCCAGTTGCCCTATTTGGGCCGCTGACAGCCACCGCGCTTGGCTTGCAGTTGCTCATTCTCCTACGCCTGGCAGCTATACACAAGCTACTGGGTACACGTCTCTTGCTGGCCTGTTCCTGCTTCTTCCCTGGGCTCTGCTACCTGCTCTTACCATGGGTGACTCATAGCTGGTTATTTACCCTCCTGTTAATCGCGGGCGTGATCGTCTTTTCCGCCTGGCAGGAGCCTGTGATAGCACAAGAGGTGAATCGGCGTATCGCAGACACAAGCAGGGCGACCACGCTCTCCGCGCTCTCCCTGGTTGGCTCACTGGGGAAAAGTACCCTGGACCCGCTTATAGGGCGCCTGGGAGATCGCGGGCTGGCGTGGGTAGGCACTGGCCTGGGAGGGGCGTTACTTCTCTTGAGTATTGTCGCCCTGCTGCTTCCTCTTCGATCCCAGAGGCAAGAGCATGGACAGTAAAGGTCGCAATGGCCAGGAGATGCCTGTCTAGCTATATGTCCCAATTACTTTTCTTCCCATTAGCTTACCTGGTGGCCGGTGAGCACCATCGCCAGGATAAAGCCAGCATAGAGTACGAGCAGGAAGGCTCCTGTCAAGCGCCCCAGGCGTCCATGCCAGATGAAGCCGAGCAGCAGCAGATGGGCCAGGATCATAGCGGGCAGCGAGATCATCAATTGATGGAGATCTACTGGGAGTGGACGCACCAGGGCTGCCAGGCCAAGGGTAACTAGCAGGTTATAGGCGAACGATCCTAGCACACCACCCACCAGGACCTCCGCTTGCCTCTTACGTGCCGCCGCGATCCCCAAAGCGATCATCTCGCTCGCGGTCGCCAGGGAGACAAGCGTGGCTCCAATAACGTGCTGGCTCAGACCAACAACCTGTGTCAGGGCTTCCGCGCCCCACACGATAGCTGGTCCTCCCAGAGCCATTCCCAGCAAGCCACCACCAACGAGTCCTAGCGGTCGCCAGAGCTTCTGTCTGGGTGCTTGTTGATTGTCGTCGTCATCGTCGTCATCGTCGTCGTCATCTTCAAGTTTCTGAAAGCGTTCGATAGCCTGGCGATCTACCCGGAGCAGTAGCCATGTGTAGCCAACAAAGACGACGAGGAGCAGCAGGCCAGCCAGGCGCGATATATTTCCCAGAAAAAGCAGACCGATTGGTAGCAGCGAGATAAGGGTGGCAATGACGGCCTGGCGACGCAGTTCGCGTCCAAGAACAATGGGAAAGAGGATCGCCGAGAGGCCAAGCGCGATAGTAATCATCGTGAAATTATTACCGAGGATATTACCCAGCGCGAGCGAGGCATTCCCCTGCCCTGAAGCAATGGCCGCGGTGAGCATCTCCTCTGGCTCCAGTCCTGCCAGGATAATACCCACGACAAAGAGGCTGATGCCAGCCCGGCGTGCCACATCGCCAACGCCGTCCATAAACCAATCCGCGCCTTTCATAAGGGCAAGCGTTCCTATCCCCAGTAGCAGGAGCGCCAATACACCAGTCAACACGCCGTGTTCTCCTCTTCGATCAACTGCTTGCGCAAAGCCATGCGCAGGTCATGGAGCGCCTGAAGCGTTAGCACGCGTTTCAAGTCTTGCGTTCCTGCTATATATTCTGTACTGAGTACAACCATATAATTAAAATAATCTTGCAGTCTATAGACCGTCACATCAATAGTCCAATCACCAGCCAGTTCTCCATAAATCAGGTGCGTATCTATGTTCTCGTGGTATCTTCCCAACTCCAGGTATGCTAACAAGCGCCGCGCCATCTCATAGCTCTCTTTGTGTATATAAAGGTAATCATCGAGCAATCGCAGCCCCTGTTGCTCCTGGCTATATTGGCCTTGAAAGTAGAGGCGTGCTGGCTGCCCCAGTATTCCATCGCTCACCATCATACCTTCTGCTACCTTTCTCATACTCAAACGTGTGCAAGACACGCCCGAGCGGTCAGTTCTTCCTGCTTCATCGTCGATAGCCAGCGCACGGGAACCTTTGGATCAGCCCTCCCGTTTCGGTCTCACATCAACTCCCCAGGCATTTTACGTCCGGCAGTAGCCACTCTCCAGGACGGCCAGCGTTACGCGTGAAGCTGGCGAAGCTGTTGTGTTGCGAACCAGGCCAGGTTCAACGCGGCATTGAGGTCCCGATCGATGACCAGCCCACAGGCCAAGCACTCATAGGTGCGGTGTTTGAGCGGCATCCTCTTCTTGACCTGTCCACAGCACGAACAGCGTTTGGTCGAGGGAAACCAGCGCGAGGCGATGAAGAGATTGCCCCCGGCGTTGGCCACTTTGGTCTTGAGGAACTGCAACAACTGCCCCATCGCGGCATCGGCTACGGCACGCGAGAGCTTCCGGTTGGCCATCATCCCCAGGATGTTGAGGTCTTCGATGCCGATGGCCCCACAGGTTCGCGCCAGTTCGGTCGTGAACTTGTGTTGGACATCCCGCCGGGTGTTGGCGATCTGCTGATGTTTGCGCGCGACCTTGAGCCGTTGTTTTTCATACTTCCTGCTGAACACGGTTCGCTTGGTTTGAGGGTCTTTCGTCTTCTGTTTCTTTGACAGCTTCCGTTGCAGCTTGCCGAGCTTCTTGAGATGGAGCGCGAACGGCCTTTGGTTCTCAAGCCGTCGTCCATCGCTCACCACAGCAGCTTGCTTCAAGCCCACATCCACCCCCACCACTGCTTCGGGGGTTTTGAGGCGCTCCCGTGTGATCTCTACCTGGATGGAGATGTACCAGTGGCCCGCTTCGCAGCTGACGGTCCCCCCCAGGATCTTGACGCGTTCGCACGCGACGTGCTTGCGCCTGTTGCGTTTCTTCGTGGGAGTGGTGGCTGCCCCCTTTTCGACGAAGCGCAGTTTTTCTGCCAGGTTCACCGTCCCCAGTTTGCGTAGGAGCTTGCCCCGGTCCTTCTTCGTTTGGCGTTGATCGAGGATGAAGCGGCCAAGCCCGGGGATCGAGATCCAATGGCTTCCCAAGGTGAATTTATCGTTGGAGAGATAGAACGATTCGTGCGACTTCCCCTTTTTCTTGTACTGGGGGTAGTTCGCTCTGCCTGCAAAGAAGTTGTCATACGCTTTCTTGAGGTCGTCGAAGGCTCCCTCCACCACACATTTCGTGACGTCATAGGTCCAGGGGTACTCGTGTTCTCGAATCCGGTTGAATTGCTTCTTGAGTGCGAGGGCATGCGGCGGTTTGAGCACGCGCTGCTCCTCGGGAACGGTTTCCTGCTCAGCTTTATACGCCTGATACTGCTTTTCCCACTGCTCGCGCCCCCAATTGTAGAGAAAGCGCCTCGTGCCACAGGCTCGTTTGAGATACTCCACCTGTTCAGGGGTGGGATTCATCCGGATCTTGTGTGCGGTTTTCATCCTTGAGCGCCTTTTCTCACGCGTTGCGGTAATTCCGCAGGCCATGCAATCTCGATGAAAAACAGTGGAGAATGCTCATCACATCCTGGACACGCTCTTGTTGTGGAGAGAGCGTCTCGGTGTTCATCACGACCAATTCTGTGTGGTGGATCTCGCACAGATGTTTGATCAGAGCAAAGCCAAAGCGCGCCAGCCGATCCTGGTGCGCAACGAGCACACGCTCCACTTCTCCTGCCACAATGGCATCCACCAGAGCCAGAAACCGTTTGCGCTCAACATTGAGACCCCCACCGATCTCCAGAATCCAGTCATCCACCACCAGCTGCTTGGAGGCCGCGTAGTTCGAGAGCGCTCCTCGTTGGTTCTGCAAGTCCGGTTGTTGAGCAGGACTGGACACCCGACAATAGGCGATCGTTCGGCGAGCGGCTGGCGGCTTCGGAAGGTTGAGTGCCGTGGCCAGATCGGCCTCATTGTAGTAGCGGCGCCCGGAAAGCGTTCGTTTGGCTTTGAGCCTGCCTTCTCGGTCCCAGCGCTGCAACGTTTTCACGCTGACACCCACCTGCTTGGCAAATTGTGCGACTGAGTACATATAATGATATTAGTTCACTTTCGTGCACTTTGTCAATACCTAGTACATATCTCCTTATAGTGTGTAAAGGTCTGGGCTTCGTGAACATTATAGCCTATAGTGGTATATAGGGGCATGGAGCCGGGAATGTGACGCCTATGAAGGAAGCGTAACCTCCACTTGCCGCTGTTTATTGAAGCGCAGCATGCGCATTCCCTCACGGAATCCGTACACGCTGTAGATCCAGGTCGCGATGGCAGCTCCAAGGCCACATACAAGCCACTGCATGTCAATAGTCATTCCACCTGATGTTATAGGTGTTGCGGGGACGGCAAACAGCGCCACAAGTGCGACCAGGCAGGTCCATGAGGCGAGCCAGTAGTCGATGCGCCTGTTGAAGATGCGCGCGAAGGGGTAGAAATGCAAACCCACAATCAAGACAATAATGGGGATGAGGATCTCAGCATGACCGCTTATATTGCAAATCGCTGATGCAATACCAATGAAAACGCCCTCCAGCCCAAAGATGATGCCATACCACTTGCCCATATTTCGGCCTTGTGCCTGCTGCTCAGCCGTCGCGACGGGAAACCGACGCGCCAAGACGAGCAGGTAGATCCCCGCGATAAGTTGTATGATGCCGGTGAGCCACACGAGTGGCGAGAGAAAGGCATTTCCCCAGCCATTCAAGGCTGATATAGCCAGCGAGGCCCAGGCGGTGCTGAAGAAAGCCATTAACAATACACCAGAGGCGGCTCCCATCATGGCGGCCCTGGGAATAGAGTGATCCTGCACGAAAGGTTTCTCCTTCTGCAAATGCACAGCAATTTTTGTTCTGTTTATCCTATCACATTTTTCCTATTTGATGTCTGAGCCTGTTTACTTTCCCTTCGTACCGTAGGCACGAAGAGGTATGGTGTATGGGAGCGAAAAGATCAGCAGGTGCCAGTCTAAACAGATTGAGCTGGAAGCGCTGATCTATATCTCCTCTGGAAAGGTGAGATGCAAGTCAGCGCTCAAACCGGTGCGCGCACGGCTACAAAGATTTGAAGTAGGAGAGCCATGTCTCAAACGTTTGAAATCCCACCGACTCGTACAAACGCACTGCACCTGTGGGATTAGCTGCATCGACACTAATGTATGCCTTGATTATCCCAAGAGCATGCAGTGTACGCAAATTTTGGAGGAGGAGTGCACGACCAAGTCCAAGACTTCGGTGTAATGGGTGGGTTCCGAGGCTATCGATAAAGCCAACAACCTCATCAATTCCTTCGCGTTTCATGGGCTCAATGCTAGCAGTGCAAAAGCTGGCCAGGGTGCTGTCAGGGGCTACCGCCAGAAGATCGATCTCAGGCCGATAGTTAGGATCAAGCTTCTCCGCACGCAATTCCTCACTGGTAATTGGGAGGGAGTTCCAGTGTTCTCGAAATGCCACATTATGCAAATCAGTAAAACCCTCGACATCTGCCAATGTCGCGGTGCGAATCGTGTAGCCACTGGGTACTTCTGGAGCAGGTGGAGTCTCATGTAGCGCCCGTTTCATGGTGAAAAAATAGCGTTCACGAGTAAAGTTGTTCGCTTCCAGAAACTGAAAACGAGCGGGATGATCCGCACGCGACGCGGTAAACAGACGAGATGCACGATCCGCACGCTGCTGCCGGGTCTCCTGCTCCGCCCACTGTAAAGCACTCGCCTCTATACCCTGACCCATGGCCGTTTGCCGAAGGTAATACCAGTAACGGCCTTCCGTCAGGCTCTCTGTCTCATTAAAGTGGAGCCGCGCAAACCCTTGTATGTTGCCAGCATCATCAAGCCATACCTGGAATCGTTCGGTGGCCTGATTTTTTTGGAGCGCGTGGCGATGAAGATCGAGATCAACCGTATCTGCAGTTTCACAAATACGGAGGAATTCATCAATACGAACAAAATCATCCGGCAACGTAACCAAGCGAGAAATCATCTACAATGCTTCCTTTATCTTCACCATTTATTCTTGTTTATTGATGAGGTGTGAGGAAACTGTATCACACGAAGAAGGAGAAAGGCAAACCATTGGCGCGTGAGAAGCTGAAGTGGCGAATCGTTGACAACTAACGTTAGTTGCGTTATGATCCAGGGGAGATGATGTAATGAAGCGAGGAAGTTTATGGCTCTTTTTACTGATGCCCTTGTGCAAGAGATCGCGGCCCTGGTCCGCCAGCGTTATCGGGAACTGGGGATGGCGTTGGGTGAGCCGGAGTTGCCTGCGGGTCAGAGGCGGCTGGATGAGGGAAGTTCCCTGTGGCAGGAGCTAGATCTGTTGATACGCATTGCTAATGGAGAGCATGCGCGTATGCGCGCGACCAGGGATGATATCCAGCGCGCCGAGGTGGCGCTGGGTCACCTCCTGGATCTCCTGTTGGGAAACGCACTGCGCTCCAAAACTAGCTTTCCTGCTGGCTTCTGGCAGACAGATATAGGTATCCTGGTCTCGCGTGTGCGCTGGTGGATCTCGGTCGATGACCTGATTACGATCAGTAACGCGGCTGCACTGGCCTTTGGCGAGAATACCCAGGCGAACCGGATGCGTATTGGGCGGGCGATTGAGAGTGGCTTGCTGGAGTGGATTCCCGATCCCTCCGTGGCCAATCCCCAGCAAAATAAGCGCGTGCTTCGCACCCAGGTGGAGCGCCTGGGTGCTCAACGCCGACTTTTAGAAGAATAAACAGATCGTTGCTTCTAGAAAGGAAAGCCAAACAATTTATGTATCATATTGCCCAGGTCAATATGGCCTACGCCCTCGCGCTGTTGGGCGATCCAGGTCTGGCCGCTTTTGCCGCTCAACTAGACCAAATCTACGCGCTTGCCGAGGCCAGTCCGGGCTTTATCTGGCGCTTAAAGGCCGAGGACATTTCTTCATCTTCGCATGATCTGCCCACAGATGAGCGGCTCTTTGCAACTATATCGGTCTGGTCCTCCATCGAGGCACTCAGGGCCTTTACCTATCAGGGGAAACACGCGCAGGTGATGCGTCGCCGGCGAGAATGGTTTGTCCCCTTGAAGGGAGCCTACATCGCCCTATGGTGGGTACCAGCAGGACACACACCTGACCTGGCCGAGGTAAAAGAGCGCATGGATTATCTACGCCTGCATGGTCCAACACTCTTTGCCTTCTCCTTTAGCCAAAACTTTCCAGTTCCCGCCACGGAAGGCGACAAGGCCGAAAGCGTTGGAAGGGCGAGCATCAATGAATAAACGAAAAGCTCTTATCAATGAATACAAAGAACGCAAGCGCCGTGGTTGTGTCTATCTGATTACGAATACCACCACAGGGCAGTATATCATAGGCTATAGCGCGAATATAGAGAGCGAGCAGAACAAGTTTCAATTTGGGCAGATGACGGGCGTCGCCTTCCATCCCAAACTTCGCCAGAACTGGGCGGAGTTACGCGCTCACGCCTTTACATTCAAGATATTGGAAGAGCTGGAACAAAAGCCCGGCCAGAGCCATGAAGCCTTTATGGACGATTTGCAAGCGCTTGAACAGCTCTATCGTGCTACCCTTGACCCTGCACAGGAATATTGACATTCATTCTTCTATCAAACCGGTGCGCGTCCATCTACCCAGGGTAGCGGCAATGTAGAGCATCATATCGTCTTTTGCTCTTTGAAATAGGCATTGATGAAGCGCGCGTGCTCAGCATGCGCTTTGCTGAAATCTACATCATGCAGGTTAGCATTGCTGAAATCGACACTGTGAAGCACGGTATTGGTGAGTTCGGCTCCAAGGAGCTGTGCCTCCTGTAGATCGGCCTCGGTCAGGTCGGCATTGGTCAAAAGGGCGAAGCGGAGATCGACACCAAATAAATTAGCCTGGCGAAAGGAGGTTGCATTGCAATCGGCCTGGCCAAGATTCGCACCTTCCAGGTCGGCTCCGTTGAAGTCAGCGGCGTTGAGGAGAGATTCCATGAGATTGGCCCCACGCAGGTTGGCCCCTTTTACGTGTGCTCGACTCATATTGATACGCGCCAGTTGCGCTCCCTGGAGATCCACTCCTTCGAGGTCGGGCTCGATCTCAGGGTGGTTCTGTCTCCATTGATTCCAGTCCTCAATGCCCTTTTTCAGCAGGGCAAGATGAGTGAGATTGGCCATGCGCTTATTCTCCTACGAACAAGTATTGTTTCGCTCTACATATTAACTTCACCTCGGCTCGCAAGCTCGCCTCGGGTTAGGAAGGAGTGGTGTGCCTCGCGGTAGTTACCGCGAGGCACACCACTCCTTCTTACCATAGGATATCACGCCTGGAGCGTCTTATTACAGACGGCTGTCCCATTGCTGCTGTATCTGATGATAGAAGGCTGCTGGATCAGCAGCCAGCGCGGTCTTGATCTCATGGCTCGGCTTGTCGGCAAGGACTTCCTCACGGTCAGCGAGAATGCCTTCAATAGTCGCCTGAGCGATGTCTTGAGGTCGAGACTTGGGGCCAGGGAAGGAGGAGGCCATCTCGGTATCGATAAAGCCAGCGTGGACGCCGGTGACCAACGTTCCCTGTGCTCGCAACTCGATACGGATGCTATTCGTGATAGACCAGGCAGCCGCCTTAGATGCGCTGTAGGAGCCAAGAACGGGATTCGAGAACCAGCTCACAACGGAAAGCATATTGACGAGAGCTCCTCCTCCATTCTGTTTAAGGATTGGGGCGAACGCCCGACTTATGGCCAATGTTCCCAGATAGTTCGTCTCTATCTCCTGGCGCGCTTCATCTATCGACGTAGGCGCGGCATGAGAGTTTACATACGCAGCACCAGCATTGTTGATCAGGATGTTGACATCCTGGTAAGCTTGCGCGGCTGCCTCGATATCCTCCTTGCTGGTAACGTCGAGCTTGATTGGCTGGATACGGGGATCATCTGCCTCTATGAGTCTCCTGGCGCCAACATACACTTTACGTGCTCCCGCGTCGAGTAAGGCCTGGACAAAGGCTTTCCCCAACCCTCGATTACCACCGGTCACCAGAGCGATTGAACCTTCGATTTGCATAGCCGTTTTCCTTTCGTAACTAATCACACTATATCGATCTAACTTACTCTCATGTTGGAATAATTATTCCAACATGAGAGCAAAAAAAATTTAGTCAAAGACAGACAGAGTTGTGCGCGCGATATTCTGGAGCACCTCACGCTCAACGTTAGCGCGTGCGAGCACACGAATGCTGATCAGGGCACCGAGCAGAAAATGGGCGAATTGATGTGGATCATATGTCCAGGCAAGTTCGCCTGCCGCCTGTGCTTTGATGAGAAGGCGGTAGAAGGCCTCTTCCATAACTTTGTAGGCGGCCTGCACACGCGTGCGCACATCGGGATCATGAGGGGCCAATTCGACACTGGCGTTGACCAGGAAGCAGCCACGATGTTTGGGATCATTGAGCAACATATCGATATATGTTTGAAAAATGCTCGCCAGAACCTCGCGCAACGGTCCAGATTGCTGGCGAAAGTCCTCGATTTGTCCCTGGTTTCGGGCGCAATAGCGATCCAGCGCAGCCAGGTATAATGAGTGTTTATCGCCAAACGTATCGTAAAGGCTTCCACGCCCGATACCCGTGTGCGCCACCAGGTCCTCGACCGATGAGCCTTCATATCCCCGCTCCCAGAACAGGTCCATTGCCTGTTGCAGTACCTGCTCCGGTTGAAATGCTTTCTTGCCTGCCATAGTCCTGTCTCTGCTTCCTCCTTCTCTTAGTGGTAAGTATAAACCATGTTGGAATGAAAAGTCAAGGATGTGATGAATCTTCGCGCTTATGGCTCTCACAGGCAGGGAAGGTCGAGGCGTGGGTCGGGCGAATCCGATCCGCACCTCGGCTTTTCCTACAAGCTTTGTGGTTCCTTCCGCGTGATCGTAATAAGTTGCTGATAGAGGGCCTTATTACTGGTCAGGTCGGCCAGGGTGTATTTGTCGAGGACGCTGAGAAAAGCGGCGAGCGCCTCCTGTAAGGCGGTGCGGAGGTTGCAGACAGGCGTGATGACGCAGCAATTGTGCTCGCTATCAAAGCATTCCACCAGAAAAAAATCTTCCTCTGTCTGGCGTACCACCTCGCCGATGCGGATATCAGCAGGCTTGCGCGCCAGCCGCATGCCACCGTTACGTCCTCGGATTGTTTCAATATAGCCGAGCTTGCCCAGCTTATGCACGATCTTCATCAGGTGGTTGCTAGAGATGGCGTAGGTATCGGCGATGTCCTGAATGTTTGCTAGCTGGGTATCAGGGTAGGCCGCCAGGTAGAGCAAGACACGGAGAGCGTAATCAGTGTGATAGGTCAGGCGCATGCAGCATCTCCTTCCACCGAGATAAGGACCATAATGGGGTAATCGTCAGTGTATTATACTCTTCGTTACCCTTTATTACTATCCTTGCCAATTGCCGATATAAAGATGTATATTATGTACATCTTTAATTAAGCAAGCAAAGGAAGTATACAATCTATGACGCAAACTGCCACCTTGAGTGAGAACGATATCGCTATCGCTAAATCGCTGGTTCCGGCTCTGAAAGAGCATGGCAAGGAAATTACCACGATCTTTTATGCCACCCTGTTTCGAGATTATCCTGAGCTACTAAATATATTCAATCATAATAATCAGCGCGCAGGGCTGCAACAGGAGGCGCTCGCGACAGCGGTCTATGAGGCTGTTGCCAACCTGGATCACCTGGAAAATATCTTGCCGGTCGTGAAGCACATCGCGCATAAACACTGTAGCCTGGGCGTGCAGCCAGAACACTATCCCATTGTTGGCGAGTACCTGACTATGGCGGTGCAGCAGGTGTTAGGAGAGCAGGCCACACCCGAGATTCTCTCGATCTGGAAGCGGGCCTATAATGTCATTGCCGATGCCTTCATCCAGCTTGAGCAGGAGATCTATCGCCAGGGAACAGAGCAGCCAGGCGGCTGGAGCGGCTTCAAGCGCTTTGTGGTCAAGCGCAAAGAGCAGGAAGGCGAGGGTCTGATCGCGCTCTATCTAGAGCCAGAGGATGGCGAGGCCTTGCCTGCCTATGAGCCTGGACAATATGTATGCGTGCGCGCACAGATAGGTAAATTCCACCACCTGCGTCAGTATAGTTTGACTGAGGCGCCCGGAAAAAAACACTTCCGCATTGGTGTCAAGCGCGAGGGACAGGAAGGAAGCCATGCGGGGAAGGTCTCCAGCTACCTGCATGAGCAGGCTTCCCAGGGCGATGTGCTTGAACTGAGCTGTCCAGGCGGCGTTTTTACTTTAGACCATACCTCATCTCGGCCTGTTGTCTTGCTAGGCGCGGGCATTGGCATTACGCCGCTCCTCTCTATGCTCTATACGCTACGCGAGCGACAGCCTGAGCGCACAGTAGTACTTGGCTACGCGGTACGCAATGGAGAATACCACGCCTTTGCTGATGAAATCGCCTACCTGGTGCGCGACAACGAACAGGTAAGCGCGACCATCTTCTATGAGCAGCCAGCCGTAGAGGATGAGCAGGTCGGGCGTTTTGATCGCGCCGGTCGTATAGACGCGGCCTGGTTGCAGGAGCAGGTATCCCTGGACGCCGAGGTCTACCTCTGTGGTCCCCGTGGCTTTATGCAAGGCATCCTTACCACACTACTCAAACAGGGACTCAAGCCAGAGCAACTCCACTACGAGATCTTTGGCCCCGCCCTGGCCTTCACCGTCCCCCAGGAGTAGTTAACGCTATACGCATGTTGTGTTTTAGGTCCCTGGTTACTGTGGCTACGGCCTGGCAGCCGTAGCCACAGTAACCAGGGCAAGCGCCGCAGGCGCGAGCAGCACCCACCTCCAATGTGCGATACTAAAGCACATCAGCAATAGAAAGAGGCGCACATTAGAGATGAGCACAATCACCGAGAAGACAATCCACCTGAAGGATGGCCGGGTGGCGACTATTCGTTCGGCAACCCCGAGAGATGCCGCAAAGATTTTAACACTGGTTCATGCCAACCTTGAGGAGGGCGAGTTCGTGCTGAGCACTCCGGAAGATTTCCGCATGACGCAGGAGATGGAGGAGGCCTGGATTCAAAACAATCTCGATGATCCCTGCAAACTCGTCATTATTGCCGAGTGCGAGGGCGAAGTACTTGGTATGCTTAACTTCGCCAATGGCGCACGCAAGCGCATCGCGCACCAGGGCGAATTCAGCATGAGTGTGGCCAAAACTGTGCGCGATCAAGGGATCGGCCGCGCCCTGCTCTCGACGCTGCTCACCTGGGCCAGGGAACAGCCCACAATCGAGAAGGTCGAGTTGCAAGTCTTCGCGAATAACGCACGCGCCATTGCTCTTTATACCTCTCTTGGCTTCAAGGAAGAGGGACGCTTGAGTGGCCGCATCAAGATGGCCCCTGGTGTCTATATCGATACTATCGAAATGGGACAATGGGTAAAGGAGCGATAAGGCTCCTCCTGTCAGGCGCTCCAGCGCTGGCGATAATCGGCGACAAACTGGGCCAGGGGTGTGGCGGGACGCTCCAAAAGTTCTTCCAATATGTTGATTGCCAAATAAGTATTTCGACAAACATCTGTATGCAGAGTCATTAAGAGGGAAAACGTAGCGAGGCCATCTCGCCCGTTTTCCTTGTAAGCTGGTGTAAAAAGTGGTATGCAGACTATTCGAATTTACACTGCCTGAGCGCAACTGGGAAATCGGCACTCCTTAGAGAGGCGATGCCGCTCCTGATGGGGCCTCGTATGGTCGGCGGCGGGATCACTCCCGCCACCGCCAATCCAGAACCGTGCATGCGAATTTCCCCGCACACGGCTCCTCAGTGTATGGTCAACTGTGATTGACACCAGCCGCCTTGTGTTGCGCGATTCTCGCTACATCCTCGGCGGTTTTCTCATCATGGCAGTGGCGATGGTAAACCCATTTGTTGCTGATATCATCTTTTCCACCAAGTGCGGTTGGGGTGATATGATCCGTTTCTAGGACATCGCCGTCTCGAAAGTAGAGTCCGCATCTGGGACATTGTCCTTTTTGAAGGGCGAGGAGTTTTGCTCTTTCGCTTTTCATAAGCGGGTGTTGCTTGAGTCGCTGTGACCAGTAGATGTGGTTCCCATCGTACGGACTCGCCGACCCTCTGACTTTTGCGTAGTCTTGGCTATGCGTTTCTGTATGATATCGGACGTATACAGCTTTGGGGTTCCCATCTTTATCTCGGATGTAGGTGCCGAACCGTTGGGATCCGTCAATGGGAATGCTGTATTTGTCTTTGACCCATCTTTTGCTCTTCCCTAAATGCCTTGCTTGTTCCCATCGTGCGAGTTGGCGAAAGGTGTTGTGGTCGCAGGCATGAAATGCCTTGCTGCACACTACCCACTTGTAGTAGTTCGCCCAGCCTCGGATGACGGGGTTGATCGCGCTAATGACCGCCTTTTGAGGGGCAGATTTTCGTTTTCGTATCAGCAGTTTCATTTGGAGCGTGTGGCGTTTGATGGCTTCTCTACTCGGGGTGATGAAGGTTTTGAACCCAAGGGGTTTTCCTTGCGTGTTTTTTCCGGTATGGGTTTTTCCCATTGGAAATTGACGTACGGAGAAGCCTAAAAAGTCAAAACCTACGTTCCCCTCATATGAAGTTAACGTATGGGTGACTCTTGTTTTCTTCGGGCTCAACCAGAGTCCCATGCCTTTTAAGTGTTTCATTACTGCTTTTGTTGCTCTCTCTAATATTTCTTTGTCGGCGTGTAAAATGACGAAATCATCTGCATATCGAATTAAGATTGGTTGCCCTTTCTGTTTCGAACAGACATTTGCTGCCACTTTTTCTATGCCGTGCAAAGCGATATTAGCTAGTAGCGGCGACAGCACTCCTCCCGCAATAGTGCAAACATGGCGAGTGGTGGTCCGAGGGAGAAGGAGGAGTCTGAGGTCCAACGCGAAAGATCACGTGGACCTGCTCCTCATCAATCTCCACCCGTTTGACAAGCGTTCGAATAAGCTCCCGACGTGTTAGCCAATCAGCGTCATGCAGTCCCTCTCTCACCTTCGCAGCAAAGGTTTCCAGCCGTCCAAGGATGAGCCGAAGCTCCTGCTCCAGGCTGGCCTCATCTTGGATCTGTCGAATATGCTCTTGCACCTGCGCGAGCCGTTCTCGCATCCGTTTGATCCGAGGTTCAAACTCTGCCTTCTCGATGGTGCCCTCCGCATAACTGTCAATCAAGCGAGCAATCCCCTGCCGCAGCCTTCCCTGACTTGCCAGGAACCCTCTCAGTTCTGGGGATGGCTCCTGCTCCGAAGTCTGCAGCCGCTGCCGATACTCCTGCTCTAAGCGCGTTGGATCCTCTAGCAAGGCACACACCTCATTCCAGACGGCCTCTTCGAGCAGATCCGTCCGGACTTGCTTGTTCCAGCAGAGCCGGACGCCGCCGAAGCGATAGGCATCGGCTCCAATGCAGCGGTAGTAGGCATAGGCCCGTGGATGACCTTTTCTGGCACTGGGACTGATCGCTTTGCCATAGAAAGCATACCCACACTGACCGCAGACCAGCAAGCCCTGCAGCAGATAGCGTGCGCCTCGTTTCCCGAGACGTGCCCGCTGTTGATTTTCGCCCAGTTGTTCTTGCACAGCCTCGAAGAGTGCTTCATCAACGAGGGCTGGAACAGGAATGCTCATCCAGTCTTCGCGAGGGACATCCTGGGTGGAAACGGCTCGCCGCGGCTGCAGAGGACGTCCTCGTTGCGCACGGAGTCGTGGCCGCAGTGGTTCCAAGCGCGTTTTGCCGAAGGCGGCTACCCCTTTGTACGCCGGGTTGTGCAGCATATCGCGGACCGTGGCCCGATCCCAGACCGTTTTGCCCGTTCGGGTGCGCTCTTTGGCCGCTGTGAGCCGCCGGCAGACCTCCCCGATGGAGCAGCGATCGCGTCCCACCCAGGTGAAGACCTGACGAACCACGCGGGCCTCCTCCAGGAGGATGTCAAAGCGTGCCTCTCCCGCCCCATCGTGTTTGCTGACATAGCGATAGCCGTAAGGAGCCCCACTCAAGACACTCACGGTTCCCACGTGCGCTGCATGCCGTTTCCCCCGACGGCTGCGTTCCATGATTTTCGCGCGTTCATATTCGGAAATCATGCCCTGGACTTGCAGTAAGAGCTGATCTTCAGGCGTTTGCCCCACTTCTCGATTGAGAAAGACCACCTCGACGCCGGCGCGCAACAATTCTTCAAGCAGAAGGACTTGATGAGCGTAGTTGCGGGCGAGCCGATCAGGACAATGAACAAAGATACGGTCGAGACCTCCCGCAGCCGCCACATCACGCAGTCGCTCTAACGCGGGGCGAATGAGCGTCGCTCCGCTGTAGCCATCGTCGATGAACTCATGCTCAGGAGGAAGTGGCAGACCTAACTCGGCCACGCGAGCGCGCAGTTCGCGCACCTGGCTCTCAATCGTCTTGGCATCACTCTGTTGTTCTGAAGAGACACGGGCGTAGATGCCCACTTGCACTTCATCCATGACAGCTTCCTTTCTCCGACACTCGTCGGCTCTGGAAAACCTGTTCAGTGATGGCTCGCTGAGCAGGAAGGTGCCGTCGAACGAGAGGCACAAGACAGCGATAGGCGTGGTGCAGAACAGTGTGCTCAAGGCGGTTTGGCTCAAACATGACCTGCACCTCCAATACGATGGCAGTTTTGTGAGATCGCTTGGTCATGGCATCCTCCTTGATCTCGCGTCTGTACACCTTCAGCCCAACGCCCACTCCCATGCAGTGGGGCTCCGTGAAAACCATCTCCATAGCTCGCCTGAAGGTGGTTACGCGGGATCGCTACTTGATACACGAACCCCAGAACCAGTTTTGCAACATTGGGGGTGGCGTGAGTGGGCCGCCCTGCGGCGTTCCTGTTTCCGTTGGGGTGAAGTCCACCCCTTCTAGTACTCCTGCCTTCAGCCATCCTCTCATGAGGTGCCGAAGCTGCGGGTATGTTTTGAGCTTTTGGAGTAACGCTTTTTGGTCGATGGTGTCGAAACAACCTTTGATATCGGCGTCCAGCACAAATTTGGATTTGAAGCGGATACCGTTAAAGATTGCTCCTATGGCATCGTGACATGAGCGCCCTGGTCGGAAACCGTAGCTGTTTTCCTCAAACACCGCTTCCCAAGCCGGTTCTAGGGCCAGTTTTACCAGAGTTTGCTGTGCCCTCTCGACCAGGATGGGAATACCTAGCGGCCTGCGTTCGTCTTTCTTCCCTGGTTTGGGTATCCAGATGCGGCGTACCGGTTTGGCTTTTTGACGGTGCTGGTTTTTCGGGTGAATGGCTTGAGCCATGAGAAGTCTTTGTTTGGGATTGACAGATTTTCTCCCGTCAATGCCCGCTGTTTTCTTCCCCTGGTTGTCTTGTGTCACCCGTCGTACCGCAAGGAGTCGTGCGGCTTCCGATTTCATCAGCAACTTTTGCAACTTCTCTACTTTTCTCGTTTCGCCACGCTGACTGGCTCGATAGATGCGCTTCTGAAGACGGAAGACGTGCTGCTCTAGTTTCTTCCAGGGCAGGTTCTTCCAAGTCCCGCTCGCTTCGTCAATTTCTTGATGAGGCGGCGTATTCCTATCTGTTCTTCTACTCACTCTCTATCCTCCATACAGCAGGGTCTACGTTAGCCTATCCTGGGGCTTTTCCCCAGGCATTTGCTTTTTAGACCATCGTTCTCCGTCAAGCATTGGATGGATTCCTACTTGTCCGATCGACCACGGGCAAGAGCTATGACGGGGTTCCCCCGTTCCGATCCATTGTCGTTGGGCTGTTGTAGATGGGTACTATCCACCGTGCGTATTTCGGTAGGATGGGGCTCATGGAAGAGGAGCCTCACTTTTCCTTTGAACGTAAAAAACTCAAAGGTTCACGCAGATACCATTTGGTCAAGCCACTTAGTCCGTCTAAGCTTGTAGATACTCACGATGGGTCAGTCATACCTTCAATTCATTCCCCGGTTGGAGAACATTTCATCATGACAGCACGCTTCAGACTTCTACCGCCTCGGACTGGCGGTTTTCTTTGTCTCACATCCCGCTTCGTGGATTGAGGTCCAGTCGCTACCACGGGGATGCAGCTTTCTGACGCCTACACGCCAGGGAAGGGATTGCACCTTCCACCAATAGATCAGTTATCAGATGTTATTCTCTGTTAGCCATCCCCCGTATTGATGCGGTTGTTACCCTAAGCATGAGGATCACTCCTCATGCTCGGCTCCAGAACCGGACGTGACACGTTAGCGTCATCCGGCTCCTCGATCATATGGTCCTTGTCATGGACACTTGTCGCGGCGCGTCGAGCGTGCCGTTGGTCATGGCAATGCCGATGAAGAGCAAATTTGTTGCTCAACTCTTCCCCTCCACCTTCGCTTTTTGGCGTAATATGGTCGATTTCTATTTGATCTTCATCTTTGAAAAGAAGTCCACACCAGCGACATTTTCCCTGTTGCTTCTGAAGTAATTTCCCCATCGTTCCACTCAGCATTGGGTGTCGTTTGAGTCGAGTACTCCAATACAGGAAGTCGCCATCATATGGGCTTGCCGTTCCCCGCACCTTGGTATGACGTTGGATCGGCCGGGCGTTGTGCTTTGTGAGCACATGCTCCTGCTGGTCCCTGAAGACCCAGCTTGCGCCAGGTTCCATGTTCCAGTATTTTCTGATGATCCATTGCCTGCTCTTGGTCGGGTGGCGGCGGTAGGCCCATCTCCTCAATTGCTGATAGACCAGATGGTCACAGAAGGAGAATGTTTTTGCTGCGACTACTGTTCGATGATAGTTGGCCCATCCTCGAATGATCGGGTTGAGCGTCAGGATGAGGTCTTGCTGCGAAGCTGACCGTAATTTCCTGATCTTTTTGCCAATCTCCTGCATATGGGTTTTGATTGCTCCCTTGCTCGGCGAAATGATGGTTTTGAAACCAAGTGGTTTGCCCCAGGTGTTTTTCCCCGTGTGCGTTTTGCCCGTTGGAAATTGCCGGATGGCGAACCCCAAGAACTCGAACCCGACCGTCCCTTGATAGGGCTTCAAAGTGTGAGTTATTTTGGTTTTGCTTGGTTTCAATTCCAGTCCCATGTCGGCTAACCACGTTTCCAGGACTGTTTGCGCTCTTTTTACCCCTTCCTCCATTGCATGAAAAACCACCAGGTCATCCGCATATCGGATGAATTGCGGTTTTTCCTCTTTCGCGCGGAAGGCTTCCATGACGGTTGTCTCCATGCCGTGGAGCGCCACATTCATGAGGAGCGGCGAAATCGTACCCCCTTGAGGGGTACCGCTTTTCGTTGCCTCAAAGACTCCTGTGTCGATGGCTCCTGCTTCAAGCCATGCTTGAATAGCGCGTTTCATGGCCGGATAGGTGTTGAGCTTTTTCAGTAAGGCTTGATGGTTAATGTTGTCGAAGGCTCCTTTCAGATCGGCATCCAGAACATATTTGTCCTTTTGCTTGATCGCGCTAAAGATAGCCTCGATTGCATCATGGCAAGAGCGCCCAGGGCGGAACCCGTAGGAGTTGGGTTCGAAGTGGGCTTCCCATTCTGGCTCCAGGGCGAGTTTGGCGAGATGTTGCCGCGCCCTTTCTTCCATGACGGGAATGCCCAGAGGACGCTTCTCGGCCTTTCCAGGTTTCGGTATCCACACTCGGCGTACCGGTGGGGATGTCGCTTGCCAGTTTTTCGGGTGGATGTGGTTTGCCATGGCAAGGCGTCCAGCTGGTTTGACGGATTTTACTCCGTCGATGCCTGCGGTCTTCTTGCCCTGGTTGTCCTGTGTCACCCGACGAACGGCGAGCAGCCTGGCTGCTTGGGATTTCATCAGCAATTTTTGGAGTTTGTGGACTGCTCTGGTGTTGCCACGTTGACTTGCTCGGAAGATGCGCTTTTGGATGCGAAAACAATGCTGCTCTAGCTTACGCCAGGGGATCTTGTTCCAAGCCTCACTCTCAGGATCAAGCGGTGGCTTGACCTGGGGTGCTTTCCTTTTTGCCATCCGACTGGTACCTCTTCCTTCCATATCATCGTGCCGACGTCGGCCTATCCTGGGCATTACCCCAGGCATTTGCTTTTTCGGCAATCCTGCTCCCATCTCGCTTGCGGTCTGGACACCTGCTTACCGGATCGACCACCGATGAGAGCGAAGATGAGAGTTATCCCGTTCCAACGTCCTGTTTTGCGCTGCTTTAGACCTGTACTATCCACCGGGCTTGTCATGAGTGAGCATGAAAACAGCCGAAATGTTTCATGCACTGCGATGGGGTTCATCGCGGCCAGTACCGTTTTGGTCAAGCCTGTTATCCTCCGTAGGCTTGGTCCCGTTAACGATGGTTCAGGCGTACATTTGTCTCCTGGTCATAGCAACTAGCTAGAAGAGCCTCGGATGAGGCTTCCGCTTCTCTTCCGTATTCTCCCTCGCTTCGCTTGATTGATGTCCAGTCGCACCAGCGGAGGGATGCTGTCCGCGCTCACCTCGCGGGTAGGGAATTGTGCCCTACATCAGAGCGTCAGTTATCGGGTCACACTCGGCTAAACGGGTCACACCTTCCATCCATATCTTGTAAATTGGTCCCCCTTTTGTCTTACAGAGTATGCAATGAAATCTAAGCCTGTTCGTTTCACTTGTTCAGGCGAAGAACTCTCTGGCGAAGCGGCGAAGAGCCTCCAGATTGGTTCCATCTAGAAAACGCAGCACCAGCTCCTGCACGCCTGCTGCTTCATAGGCGGCCAGCCGTTGGCGAATCGTCTCAGGGCTGCCAATCAGAGCAGTATTGACTCTGTCCCCAAGTCTAGCTTTGCGTTCAGGGGAAAGCAAAGCTCTCGCCTGCTCATCACTGTCAGCCATGAGGCACAATGTGGTTGATGTGCGATGAATGCTCTCGTAATCACGCCCAACCGTCTCGCAATGCTCTTTGAGTACGGCAAGCTTCTGTTTCATAGTGGCAGGGTTATCGCCCACGTTACAGGCATCACCATATTGTGCCACCAGTTTGAGCGTGACTTTCTCGCCGCTACCACCAATCAGCAGGGGAATATGCGGCTTTTGCACACCTTTGGGCTGATTGATAGCTCCACGTACCTGGTAATATTTCCCCTCAAAAGCGGCTTCCTCCTGAGTCCACATAGCTCGAATAACCTGTACAGCCTCTCGCAAGTGCCGCAGGCGCTCAGGGGCCTCGGGATAGTCATATCCATAAGCGCGATACTCATGCTCAAACCAGCCTGCCCCGATACCAAAGTTGAGCCGCCCATGCGAGAGCACATCAACGGTACTGGCCATTTTCGCGAGCAACGCAGGGTTACGATAGCCATTGCAAGTGACCAACTGGCCGATGCGTATACGCGTCGTGTCGCGGGCAAGGGCTGCGGTGGTAGTCCAGCATTCAAACGTGAACTCTTGTGATGGCCGTGGGATGGTATGAAAGTGATCAACAAGCCAGGCGGAAGCGAAGCCAATCTCCTCAGCTGTTTGAGCAACACACGTCATCATTTCGTAGGCTTCTATAGGGTCCTTGATCCCTGCCAGATCCATGTTCCAACCCTGAGGAACAAGCAAACCAAATTGCAGTGCCATGCGGTGTCCGTTCCTTCCTTTGTAGAGAGTTCCCCTGCGTTATAGTATCAGGGAAGGGGACAAAAATACAGAGCAATGTTAAGGCAGCACAGCTGTGCTGCCTTAACATTTGAAGAAAAAGTGGCGATGTACTTTTCTAGGGTTGCATCAGGAGTTTAACGCAATCAATATCCGTTCTTGAGGGCAAATCCTAAGCGGTTATGATCTCCACGACGCTGGGCAATGAGGGCACGATCCTCATCATCCAGGTGAAAATAGCGGGCAAGTTGTTCGGGGGATGGTTCCCCAACTTTACTCAAGCAATGTATCTTCAGGAAGTGGTGGGGGACGCAGAGGAACAATAGTAGACTGGATAATGGTCGTCGTTGTTGAGCCATAGAAAAGGAAACTATCGAGAAGACGATCAAGCTGATCAATAGCAGGTATGTGAACTTTGAGAATGAAGCAATCCTCACCGGTGACGCGGTGACATTCAACGACTTCAGGAGTCTGTCGCGCCAGTTCCGCAATCTTGGGAAGTTGCCCAGCATTCGGACGGATACGAACATACGCAGCAATTGGAAGCCCAAGTGCCGCAGGATTCAGTTCCAAGCGATAGCCTTGAATTACTCCCGTTTCTTCCAACCTGCGGACTCGCTCGGTGACGGCAGGAGAAGACATACCGACTCGGCGACCGAGTTCGGACATAGTCAACCGAGGATCGCGCTGGAGTTCTTCCAACACACGGAGATTGACCGCGTCAATCTCCTCACGGAACCCAATGTAAGTAAAAGGGCGTTTTTTCTTTAAATCTTCAGCCATATGCTCCGTATCTCCTCAAATATGCCATGTATTTTTGCTTCTTTCCATTGTACCATTACGAGAAACAACAATGAGAGGAAACACCATGATTTCTACGAAAAAAATAGGGATGATGGAAAAAGTTCCACCACATGTTTTCTTTCTGGTAAGTGCCCTCTTCCACTACCTGGGACCTGCCTTTGCAGTCCTCCTTTTTGCTCATGTTTCTGTCCTTGGAGTCGCATGGCTTCGTATTGCGAGTGCCGCCATTGTTTTTGCTGCATGGCGTCGCCCATGGCGTCTGTTTATGAGCACATCATGGGCAACACGACATATTTTGATTGCGCTGGGAGTTGTGCTCGGTCTGATGAATGCATGCTTCTATCTAGCGATTGCCCGTATTCCATTGAGCACAGTTGGAGCCATCGAGTTTCTTGGTCCCATTACCCTGGCTGCGCTAGGCGCACGAACTCCACGTAACATCAGTGCATTGCTTTTAGCCGCTGCAGGGGGATGGCTTTTGACTGATGCACGCTTTAGCGGTTCCCCTTTAGGATTCATCTTCGCCTTTGCCAATTGTCTCCTTTTCATTCTTTACATCGCGCTTGGACACCGCATCGCCGAAGATGGCGGTGCTGCTGGAATTGATCGACTGGGAGCAGCAATGCTCATTGCACTCCTGGCTGTCAGTCCACTTGGACTCATGGATGCCTTGCCAGTGTTTCCACAGCCACTGCTCCTTCTTGCCGGTATTGGCGTAGGCGTTTGTTCTTCGGTCATCCCCTACGTCTGCGATCAGTTGGCAATGGCTCGATTACCAAGAGCGACCTATGCCCTCTTGCTCTCCCTACTCCCAGCCTCTGCCACCATTATTGGTGTTGTTATCCTGCATCAACTTCCAAAGCTAATAGAGATTGTGGGAATCCTCTTCGTTGTGGTTGCCGTCATCCTCCACAAGGAAGCAGATGTACAGCCTAAAAAGCACGCGAAGAGTGTGTAAGTGTGAAATGAGGGAAGAAGTGGAGGGGTCTTAACGAGCCTCAACGGATAAACAGGATCTCAAGAACTAGAAACCAGAGCCCCCTTTAAAGGTAAGCTTGCGAGCCGAGGCAGACTCCAAAGGAGAATTGGAGACCCTGTAGATACCAACTTTCCTCTTGACAATCTAATGACATTAGACTAATATATAAACATATTAAATAAATATCTACGTACGAAAGATAGAGAGAGTGTGATATCCATGGCACCGAGAGCGGGTCTAGAGTATGACGCGATTGTGAAGGCCGCGGCAGAGCTGGCAGATGAGCATGGACTACACATGGTGACGATGGCGATGCTGGCCGCACACCTGGGTGTGCGCACACCAACGCTCTATCACTATTTCTCTGGCCTCGCAGGCTTGCAGCGGGCCCTGGCACTGTTGGGCTTACAAGAAATGACAGAGCAACTGGGGCAGGCGGTGATGGGGAAGGCGGGGGATGATGCAGTGGTCGCGCTCGCCCATACCCTGCGTGACTTTGGCAGGACGCGTCCTGGCCTCTATGAAGCGACCGCTCGTGCCCCAGAATCAGGCGATGCCGAGTGGCAGGAAGCAGGTCGCAAGGTAGTAGAGATCGCCTTGCGAGCGCTGGGAGCCTACACGCTGAGCCAGGAGGATGCTCTACACACGGTCCGTATGGTGCGCAGTCTCGTCCATGGTTGCGTTACTTTGGAGACCGCAGGCGGCTTTGGTCTCCCTCTGGATGTAGACGAAACGTTTAAACGTTTGCTTGATCTACTTTTACACGATCTGCATACACGTCAGGGTAGTGGAAAATAAAGCTTGTAAACCAGGCAAAAGAATGTGAAAGGACTCATCTACATGTTAGCACTTATAAAGAATATCAATCTGGGACTTGCATTTTTCTTAGAACTCGCTCTTCTGGCTTCATTTGGCTATTGGGGCTTCACGACAAACTGGGGAACGATCGCCAGGTTTGGGCTTGGGCTGGGTATCCCTGTGCTTGTGGCGATCATCTGGGGCTGTTTTGAGGCCCCAAGGGCGAACTGGCCGCTGCCCGAACCCTGGCACCTGCTGCTCAAACTGGCTCTCTTCGGCCTGGGAGTTGTCGCGCTCTTCGTTGCCGGGCGTCGTGAACTCAGCATTACTTTCGCCGTAATCTTTATCATCAATACTATTCTGGCCTATGTCTGGGCGCAGTAATGAAGAAAGGGAGATACTCATGGAAGAGACGCTAAATGTACAAACGCAAGAAAATGGCCAGCAGGGAAAAACGAGAGCCAACTCTCTGGATCTCTTGAGCCCGCGGCTGCTCCTGCATCTTGAGGGCGCGATCGTGCTGCTGGCTTCGCTTGTGCTCTACACGCTCCATGGAGGCAACTGGTGGCTGTTTGGCTTGCTGCTGCTCACTCCTGATCTCTCGGCCCTGGGCTACCTGGCGGGGAGCAAGGTGGGCGCGCGCTGCTATAATCTTGTGCATACCTATCTGTTACCGGGAGTGCTGACAGCGTATGGCCTGCTCGGTGGCAAAGAACTTGCCTTTCTGCTGGCGCTGATCTGGTTCGCCCATATCGGCCTGGATCGCGCCCTCGGCTTTGGCCTCAAGTACATGACTGAATTTAAAGATACGCACCTGGCCCATGTATAGCTATGAAGGGAGTGGTGTATTAGGTCTTGACAATATGTGCAAAAGTGTATTAAACTACTCCTATGTACTCAGTCGCACAGTTTGCCAAACAGATAGGTGTCTCGGTCAAAACATTGCAACGTTGGGATCGGGAAGGCCGTCTCACCGCGAAACGAACCGTTTCCGGGCGTCGCTACTATGACGAGGCCGATCTGGCCACCGCACTGAATCTACCACAACGATCGGCAGCACGTCGCATAGTGGCCTATTGCCGGGTATCGAGTCCTGCTCAACGACCCGATTTACAGAACCAACGAGTTGCCTTAGAGCGCTACGCGGTCTCCAGGCACCTGATGGTGGATGAGTGGATCATGGAGATCGGCGGCGGCCTCAATTTTGAGCGCAAACGGTTTCTCCGGCTCATCGATGCCATTGTCGAGGGAGAGATTTCGTGCCTGCTCATTGCCCATCAGGATCGGCTGGCTCGCTTTGGCTTTGACCTGCTCAAGCATCTGTGCGAGACGCACCACACGGAAGTCGTGGTGATGAACACTGAAACGCTCTCGCCCGAACAAGAGGTAGTCCAGGATTTGATGAGTATTGTCCACTGTTTCAGTTCGCGTTTGTACGGTCTGAGGAATTACCGCAAAACCTTAGAGAAAGCCCTTCAGGATGAATACCGCACACCGCATTCGGATGAATCCCACCCCTGAACAGGCAGAGTACCTCAAACGCGCTTGTGGGACCAGAAGATTCGTTTACAACTGGGGCCGCGAGCAGTGGGAAAAGCAGTATCAGGCCTACAAACACGAACAGGAAATGACGCCGGAGCAGGAGCGCAAGCTGAAACCTCCGACGGCACTGGCGCTGAAAAAACAGTTCAATGCGATTCGACATGAAATCTATCCCTGGACCGGTGATGTCACCAAGTGTGTAGTAGAAGGAGCTTTTGATGGCCTTGGCAGAGCGTATGCAAATTTCTTTGCAGGAAGAGCGGAATATCCGAAATATAAGAAAAAAGGAAAATCACACGAGTCGTTTTCTCTCTCCAATGATAAATTCACCATGGGCAGCCACTGGATCTCGATTCCTGGCTTAGGACGCTTCATCCTCGATCAGCGCCAGATCACCAAAGGGAGAGGAAAGCTGTTACGCTCGTTGGGAACCGTCAATCTGGCCGAGAAGCTACGCTTTGTCGAGCAGGGGAGCGTGAGGACTCCCGCAAAGAAGCGGAACCAGCGCAAGCAGGTCATCTGTGAAGCAGTGAAGATTTTGGGGGCCACCGTCTCTTGTGAGGCGGGGCACTGGTACGTGAGCATCCAAGTAGAGATCCAGAAACAGCGTCCTCTCACTCCCACGCCTGTGGTGGGGGTCGATGTGGGCTTAAAGCAAGCGGCTGTGGTGAGCGATAAACGACGGCTTGAGAACCAAAGGCCGTTGGCACTCCATCTCAAGAAACTCGGCAACCTGCAACGCAAGCTCAGCAAAAAGCAGAAGACGAAAGATCCGGAAACCGGACGAACCACCTTCGGCAAAAACTATGAGAAGCAACGGCGCAAGGTAGCACGCAAGCATCAGCAGATTGCGAACATCCGTCGGGATATCCAGCACAAGTTCACCACCGAACTGGCGCGGACCTGTGGGGTCATCGGCATCGAAGACCTCAACATCCTGGGGATGATGGCGAACCGGAAGCTGTCACGTGCCGTGGCCGATGCCGCGATGGGGCAACTGTTGCAGTTTCTCAAAACAAAAGTGGCGAACGCTGGGGGAGATCTTTTCATCGCCTCGCGCTGGTTTCCTTCGACCAAACGGTGTTCGTGTTGTGGGCAGGTCAAAAAGCGCATGCCGCTCAAACACCGCACGTATGAGTGCCTGGCCTGTGGATTGGTCCTCGACCGCGACCTCAATGCGGCATATAATCTGGCCTGGTTTGCAACAGACATGCTTCGCCAACTTCATGCATAAAGTTGGCCGTCCTGGGTAGTGGCTACGACCGACGACGTAAAAGCGCCTGTGGAGCCAATGTGAGACCGAAACGGGAGGGCTGATCCAAAGGTTCCCGTGCCAAGGCAACTGGCTGTGAAGCAGGAACAACTGACCGCTCAGGCGTGTCTTGTACACGTTTGAGTATGAGAAAGGTAGCAGAAAGAGCATGAGTGATACGAGTGAGATCTGGACCGGGGAAGCCGCGCTCTATGATCAGGTACGCCCCAGCCCGCCACCAGTGCTGGTTGATATCCTTACACAGTTAATCAACACCCCTCAGCCCGCCCTGGTGGTAGACCTGGGTAGCGGCACCGGCCTCTCGACTATGATGTGGGGTGAGCGCGCACAGCGCGTGATTGGCATTGAGCCCAACGCCGATATGCGGAACCAGGCCATACACAATGCCGCAAAACATCCTCATGTTAAGCACATTGCGTTCCAGGAGGGGGTCTCTCAGCAAACTGGTCTGCCCGACGGCAGCGTCGACATCGTGACCTGCTCTCAATCTTTTCACTGGATGGAGCCAACCTCGACCCTGGCGGAGGTTGCGCGTATCCTGCGCCCCGGTGGCCTCTTCGCCGTCTATGATTACTCCTGGCCGCCCGCGCTTGGTTGGGAAGTTGAGCAGACGTATCAAGAGGTCGATGCGCTCTTCGATGCCCTCTTGCGTGAGCGCGAACTGGAGCAGAATCTCCAGCGCTGGCCCAAGGAGAAGCATCTGGAGCGCATGCGCGCGAGCGGCCACTTCCGCTTCACACGCGAGCTCCTGCTTCATCACATCGAGTATGGCAATGCCGAGCGCTTTATGGGCATGGTTATGACCAATAGGTACAGCCATGAGTTCAAGTTGAACACAATCACTGAAGAGGAGATCGGCCTGACGCGACTCAGGGAGGCCGCGCAACGCTATATCGGTTCCGAGGCCCTTCCCTGGTACTTCAGCTACAAAGTCAGACTCGGGATTAAATAGAAAATACTATAAAATCCAGATCCTGGCGTGCGCATAACTGACGTCGGTAGGCTTCACCTGGCTCTCGGCGTAGAGACGTATATCGCCGCCATCGACTATGAGTAAGATCCATCCTGGCCTATGAAAAATGCGTAGTAAGAAGGATCAAGCGTATTAGGGAAGATCGAAGAATTAACTATCCCATCCAGCACGATACGTTAGCCCTCATCTCCCAGCACAGCTTCTTTTTATCTTAAATGGTATTGGATGCCCCTGTATAGGACACCTAGTCACATGAGTATTGACGCCCGTGGGCAGTCGAAATGAGCAAAAACACCAGGAGGTCAACTGTCTGAGTCGGCTTTATAAGCCCAAAGAAGCTTTCGTTTTTTGCTCAAATTGAGTGACCACCCTTGTCAACACTCATATGACGGAGTGTCCTCGTACAGATTGAGTAATCGCACCACTCAATAATATGTAGATATGTCTGGGAGGAGAAGTACTAGATGATGACGCAGATAAGCAAATATGCTTTAATTCCTACATTACCTAGATGTTGTCAAAAAGAAAAGTGAAAGAGCGTATGAAAATGTCTTCATCCGTGGCCTCTCAACAGTTGGCGCAGCGTCGAGGGGATTATGGTTTTGATGCACCCTACGTCCCCATCATTTTCCTCTGTGTAGGGCTGGCTGTGATTGTGCTGGGTCTGCTAGCATTTTGGCTCTGGCAAAGTCCCCTGTGGGGAATCATTTGTCTGCTCTATGGTGTGTATATGCTGCTCTCAGGCGCCAGTTATATCTACACGACGCGTCGTGGCAAGTTCCAGGTGTGGGCGGAACTATTCGTGGGGCTGAATTTGCGCGGGGATGAGCAAATCCTCGATATGGGTTGCGGGCGAGGTGCTGTACTCCTGATGGCAGCACATTTTCTCAACGAGGGCAAGGCCACAGGCGTCGATATCTGGAGCACGAGCGATCAATCAGGGAATGCACGTGAGGTCACACTGAAGAATGCGGAACGAGAGGGCGTTGCCAAGAAGGTTGAGTTGTATACTGCCGATATGCGTGAACTCCCCTTTGCCAATGGGACATTTGACCTTGTGATGTCCAGTCTTGCCATCCATAATATTTCACAGCGCGAAGGACGAGACAAAACTCTGGAGGAGGCTGTACGGGTACTCAAGCCAGGCGGGAGATTGATTATCGCTGATATTCGTGTGACGAAGCGTTACGCTGAACATTTGCGCAAGCTGGGTATGACCGATGTAAGCCATCAATTGCTGGACTGGCGCTTCTGGTATGGCGCGCCTTGGGTGATGACGAATCTGGTAAAAGCGAACAAACCATTGTAATTGTCGCAAGATGTGCATAGGAGGGAGATCGAAGAATTACCTATTCCAGCCAGTATACGGGATATTCACGAACCATTTTTCCAGGGAGGACAATCGCTGAAGGTGGGTTTCCACCACCTCCATGGCCTCCTTGGTCAGTTTCACATCGGTCTAGTAGGTAGTTGTTACCAATGCGACCACTGGATGTTTCCCTTTCCAGGTCATGGTTCTGGCAAACTGGGCAAGAAGGTGAGCCGTGTGGCACCTCGGCGCTACAAATACGGCATTGCATAGATGTTCTGTTCCTCAGTTATCTCAAATAAAAACTCATCTATGTATTATCCCATATTGCTGGTTGCTTGAATAGAAGAAAAGGCCGAAAAGTACTTTTTCTCTATTATTCCACTTTATATATGGTGATGCTCAGTTTTTCTTATGGCCAGGGGAACCGAGGATTCCCTGCAATGTGTTGGCTCTCACGATAGATAGTTGGAGTGACGCCCACCAGATCGTGAAACTGCCGTGAGAAATAGTAGACATCGCTGTAGCTCAATTGCTGAGCAATGCGCTTCATAGGCAGATTTGTCTCTATCAGCAGTGTTTTGGCCCTGGCAACTCGGCATTGGAGGACATACGCATGAATCGCGGTACCAGTTGCCTGGCGGAACCGACGACGGAGGCTGCTCACGCTCATATTATAGCTTTGTGCCAGGTGTTCATAGTCAGGTGCAAAGTCTGGGTCTCCATGCGTGAAGAGATCGAGGATTTCCTGTATCCAGGGAGGTTGTACCATGCATTGCGCGCGCTCCTCCGCCAGGTCAATCAATAATCCCTCCAGTAAATGGATGGCTCGGCGCATGCCCCAGTGGTCGGTACGCTTAATCTCAGCCAGCAATCGATCAAAGATAGCACGATAATCTTTGCCTGGCTCGGCTGGCTGTGGGCTGGTGGGAAAGAGTCCTTCGGTCATCCACTGCTGCACCAGGGGACCACGAAAGGCGATGTGGCGGTGTTCCCAACTGGCATAGCTTGGGGCACGGTGAAAGCGGATGTACGGCCCCGGATAGGCGGGCCAGAACCAGGCCCCTTCTATGCTATAGTGTTGATCATCGTAGAACAGTTCTACTCCCCCCGTCGCCATAAATTGGATTGTGTAGTAGCCGTCCAGGTGTTTAGCCACTTTGTGCGTGGCTTGTAATACCATACTGCCCGTCAGTATTTGTAATTCCGCATCCTTCATGATGATCAGATCCTACAAAACTTTGCCACAAACTCCATTTAATCTCCTCTTCTCCTCTAGTATACTCAAAAAAGATCGATGATTTGAATGTCTGGAGGAGAGAAAACATCATGTCAACCATGTTATCTTATGAACAATGGCAGCGCTATGAGCGTGATGGTTATCTATTTTTGGGGCAGGTGCTGAGCGATGACGAGTTAGAGACCTTACAGCGACGTATTGACGACATTATGTTGGGAAAAGCCGATATTGATTATGCGCATTTAATGATGCAGCTAGATAGCCCCGATGGGCAGTACAAAAACGCAGGCGTACAGTCAAAGGGCTTTAAGGGCGCGACGCTGGCCTATCGTAAGATTCAGGACCTGGAGCATGACCCACTCTTTATGGAGTACATGCAGCGTCCGCTGTTTCGGGAGATTTGCCAGAGGGTGTATGGGGATCAGGTCCCGGTGTCAGCCTTTCGAGCCATGTTTATGAACAAGCCTGCTCACCAGGGAACGCTCTTGCCCTGGCACCAGGATCGCTGGTCCTACCTGGATCGAGACCCTATGATCACTATTTGGACGGCGCTTGATCCTGCCACTATCACCAATGGCTGTGTTGAGATCATTCCCGGCAGCCACACCTGGGGCCTGCTCAACCCGGAGAATACCTCGGGCCATCTTACTGAGGAGCAGGCCGAGGAGGCAACCGTTTCCGGCAAGGGAATCTATCTCGAGCTGAAAGCAGGTGAAGCAGTCCTGCTACACAACTGGCTGCTGCATCGCTCGGATACCAACGCGACCGATATCGCGCGCCGTGCATTTAGCGTCTGCTATATGGACGCGCGTACCCAGGCCAGCACTGGTGAACGCTATACATTGATTTTTGAAGGCAAGAAGGACCTGCAAGGGGCATAGTAAGCTGCCTACTAAGCTGCTATACATGCGTCCCCCCAAATTCGGCTCATCAGCACTTTTGATATTGCTGCGAAACCCCGCTACATCTCATAATAGAGCCGTTGAAAGGCAGAAGAGCGCGTGGAAACAGGAACCTCTCCCTTTACCGCAATCGAGAAGCTTTCCAGCTCTTCCAGGAGCACAGCACCCACCTACGTAGAGAATGCGAACAGGCACAGGAGAAGCGACAGGCTGCTCGTCGAGGCAAGCCACGAAAAACGGGAAAAGGTCAGGTTGCTGTTCATGCGGTCAAAGTGTCACCGCGCGACCCGCTGCTCGACTACAAGCGCCCGCGCCTGGTTGAGCTCTTGCACGAGGCTCGCGCTGAGCGTGACGAAGCCAAACGGCAACTCCGAACGGAGAGGGTTGAGGTTGAGCAGCGGGCGCAGGCAGAACGAGCCGAACTCGAACAGCGCTATCACAAATTGCTGCAAGAGCATATGCACTGCGGCGTCACGATTGCAAAGCTCGAAGCGCAAGTCGCTGAATATCTGGCGTTTATGGAGCGCTTCCGATCTGCGTTGCAACGAGAAGAGCACGGCTAAAAATATCTCGACAATCCGCGATGTGGCTCTGGTGCTTCCGTCAAACACAAAGGAGCACTGCTCCAGCCAAACCCACAAGATTGTGTGCGTTGAAGCAGTGCGTCCTTCTCACATGCGTCACATCTCGCTGCCGAAAGTCATCATTCGGGAAGTGTGAAGATGGTTGGATAGCGCTCGTAGAATTCGGATTTCAGGATACCGTAGAGATGCAAATCCTGGCGCTTGCCATTCTGCAGCGTATGCTGGCGCAAGATCCCCTCTTTCTGAAAACCGGTACGTTCCATCAGGCGCTGTGAGCGGGTATTAAAGCCGTAGACTTCGGAGTAGACTCGCTCAAGTCCCTGAACCGTAAAGGCATAGTCGAGCAGAAGACGCAAGGCGGTACTTCCGATGCCGCGGCCCCAGAGTTCTTTCGGGCCGATGATGATACTGATGGCTGCGCGTTTCTCGTAATGATCGATCTCAGCCAATTGGAGAACACCAACGAACTGACTTTCGTAGTCAATGGCGAAGTACTTCATCTCTCCTTTGGGCTCGTTGATGCGCTGCTCGAACTTCTGCTTGAAGGCTGTGCGGGCGAGCAGGGGTATCCAACCAGCCAGCATAGCGAGTTCCATGTTGTATTCCCATGTATACCAGGTATCAAGATCGGTCGTTTCAAGAGGGCGAAGCGTGACGCTATTGAGCGTAAACATCTGTATTCTCCTTCCAATGTTGAGAGAAATGAGAGGGAAAACGAGAATGGTACAGTAATGCACGGTTGTGATATCGGGCACGAAGGCATTCCACTTGGGGAAGGAGACACGGTGCAGAGACACACAGGCCGTGGATGATCCATTCATCGTCACCCCCGGCCAAACAATACAAGCAAATGATGCTAGTGATGCAAAGCTGCCCTAAAAAAGGGCACAGTACGACCGTGGGCGACGGGCAACGCTCCGGGCCCAAATTTTCCTAATCGATGACCACACCAGAGCATGCGGTGCAGTCGGTTAGTACACTTGATCGTACACATGATGTTCTTGTCTCCAGAGAAAAGGCACACCTGTTGCGCCTCTGAAAGGGGCGTGCTTATCTTATGCCAAAAAGAGAAACCCGTCAATATGAATGATGTGACGCGGAGCGGTCTCGGTATCATTGACCAATGTACTTTGTTGATTGATGAATGTTTAAAACAGACACGTCACAAGTTTCTATTCTGCTCACACAAGGAAAACGGATCGCAACTAAAAGAAATGGCTCGAATATCATCCCCGCGTTGTCAGTTTACGCTCGTGGCGACATAGGCCCTCAATTTGAGGCAGCCTATCGATTGCCCCTCCCGAAACACGCCCCCATTTGCCATTGGCTACACCTTTGAAGGCAACCCCCATGACTACCTGCCCAATGTGGTGGGAACGTTGGCCAATGGGAAGATGTTCATCGCCGAGGCAGGGATGGAGGACGACAAACGAAGTGATCGCAACCTTGCCAAAGCAGAGGCCGCACGAAAGCTCGCGTGTTTCCAAAAGGCATCTTCTGGATTGGGACAGAGCGGACGTTGACCCGTGCGCATCACTACAATACCTTGCATACTGGAATGGAATGTTGGAAAGAAAAGCACCTGGCAAGTTGGAATGATGCCGAACTGCAAAGCGCGAGGAGAGGAAGGAGGGTGAAGTGTCATCGGGCTCATGTCCGAGAGAGCAAGCAACGGCATGGTTTCCGAAGCTCGAAAACGAGCCAGTGCTTTTCCACTTTTATTGTATCACCTCCTGTCTACTCGCACACTGCCTTTTTGGACGATTTTTTTTTGCGTTCCTTCCCGTATACTCAGGCGGAAGCGACGCCACCTCTGGCACACTTGCAGTGAAAGGTCTCCTTTGAGCAAAGATACCTCTTGTGTGTGTGCTGAAATCAGCACCTGCTTCATCAGGCGTGTGCCAGACCCTCGTCGTGTGCGAGAAAGGGGGCCCTTACGTGCCGTCACCGCTTAATGGGGCTGTACCAGGCTAGTACAATACTCTGGTAAATCGTTTTAGCCCGCAGGATGTCATCAAAATTATCAAAGAAGAAATTGCCAAAGGAGATAAAAATATGAGTTCATATGTGCTTGGTTTTCAGGACATTGACAAAACAAAACTCATACTTGTTGGGGGTAAAGGCGCGAACCTGGGGGAACTCTCCAAGATTGAAGGAATACGCGTACCAGATGGCTTTTGTATTTCTACTGAAGTCTTTAAAAGAATCATTGGGGAAACGTCGTCGATTCACGAATTACTTGATCAGTTATCGCTTCTCAAGGTGGAAGACCGGGATACAATCGGTGAACTGAGTGGTGAGATTCGCAGGGTCATCGAAGGGATAGCCATCCCTCAAGACATTCAGGAAGAGATCGCCCGCTTCCTCTCCAGGCTTGATGAAAAAAAAGCCTATGCAGTACGATCCAGCGCCACTGCAGAGGATTTACCGACGGCTTCCTTTGCAGGCCAGCAGGATACGTATTTGAACATTATCGGAAAGGAAGCAATCCTCAAGCATATCAGCAAGTGCTGGGCATCGCTATTTACCGAGAGGGCAGTAATTTACCGCCTTCAAAACGGCTTCGACCACCGTAAAGTCCACCTGTCTGTGGTTATTCAGAAGATGGTCTTCCCGCAGGCGGCAGGAATTTTGTTTACTGCCGATCCCGTCACTTCTAATAGGAAAGTTTTATCCATTGATGCCAGCTTCGGACTTGGTGAGGCTTTGGTCTCCGGCCTGGTGAATGCTGATAGCTATAAAGTGCGTAACGGCAAGGTTATCAATAAGAAGATATCCACCAAGAAGCTAGCTATTTATGCCTTAAAAGATGGCGGTACGAAAGAACAGGAGATTGAGCCTGAGAGGCAGAATAGGCAAGCGCTGACGGATGAGCAGATTTTGCAGCTTGAGCGCATAGGTAGAAAGATCGAAGAACATTTCGGTTGCCCCCAGGACATCGAATGGTGTTTGGTTGATGATACATTTTACATTGTCCAGAGTCGGCCGATCACTACTTTGTTCCCCATCCCTGAAGCAAATGATCAGGAAAATCACGTGTATGTATCTGTTGGTCACGGACAAATGATGACCGACCCCATGAAACCATTAGGATTGTCTTTTTTCCTGTTAACAGCCGCTAGACCCATGTTTAAAGCTGGTGGAAGGTTGTTTGTTGATGTTACACCTCTGCTGGCTTCACCAGCTAGCAGAGAAAGTATATTAGATGTTATGGGAAAAGGCGATCCGCTCATAAAAGATGCATTGATGACCATCATAGAACGGGGAGATTTTATACAGTCGTTACCAGATGATAAGCAAGAAAAGACTCCCGGTAAAAGCAATCAAGGTCCGTCGCTTGCGGATTTTCAAACACTAAACGAATACGATCCGGCAATCGTTTCTGATTTGATCAAGCGTAATGAAACATCAATGGAAGAGCTAAAACAAAACATCCAAACGAAATCAGGATCAGATGTATTTGATTTTATCCTGGAAAATATTCAGCAAGTGAAGAAGAGTTTATCTGATCAGCAAAGTTTCGGTGTGATTATGACTGCTATGAATGCATCATCATGGATCAATGAAAAAATGAAGGAGTGGTTAGGTGAAAAAAACGTAGCAGACACACTTTCTCAATCTGTACCAAACAATATCACTTCGGAAATGGGCTTGGCGCTATTGGATGTCGCAGATGTAATTCGTCCTTATCCGGAAGTAATCAATTACTTACAGTATGTAAAAGATGATACCTTTTTGGATGAACTGGTTCAGTTTGTTGGTGGACAGGAAACTCAAGACGCTCTCTCTGCTTATCTCGACAAATACGGAATGCGATGTGCTGGGGAAATCGATATTACGAGACCTCGTTGGAGCGAGAAACCAACTGCACTTGTTCCCCTGATACTGAGTAATATCAAAAACTTTGAACCGGGTGAAAGCAAGCGGAGATTTGAGCAAGGGCGACAGGAGGCGTTGAAAAAAGAACAAGAGTTATTAGATCGATTGAAGCAATTACCGGACGGTGAACAAAAAGTCGAAGAAACACAACGAATGATTAGCCTGGTTCGGAATCTCGCCGGTTACCGTGAATATCCAAAATACGGCATAGTTAATCGCTATTTCGTTTATAAGCAGGCTTTACTGAAAGAAGCCGAACAACTCGTACAAGCCAACGTTCTTCATGAAAAAGAAGATATCTACTATCTCACTTTTGAAGAACTTCGCGAAGTCGTACGCACACAGAAACTGGATTACCAGATCATCAGCAAACGAAAAGGCGAGTACCAATTCTATGAAAAACTGACTCCCCCACGTGTTATCACGTCTGATGGTGAAATCATTACAGGTGAGTACAAACGAGAAAATCTCCCAGCCGAAGCAATTGTAGGCCTCCCTGTTTCTTCCGGAGTGATAGAGGGACGGGCACGTGTCATCTTAAAGATGGAAGATGCTGATTTAGAAGATGGAGATATATTAGTCACCTCCTTTACTGACCCGAGCTGGACACCATTATTTGTATCCATAAAAGGCCTGGTCACCGAAGTTGGTGGACTGATGACTCATGGAGCAGTTATCGCACGTGAATATGGCTTACCAGCAGTTGTCGGAGTGGAAAGTGCTACCAAACTGATAAAAGATGGGCAACGAATTCGCGTGCATGGAACAGAAGGCTATGTAGAAATCTTCTAATGGGGAAGATGTTGTTTTCCTGGCATTGATTGGTCCAAAGCGTTTGTTTTCATAAAGCTATTTTAGCATAGTATTCAGCTCTGTCCTCAAGTTGACAATACTTGCAGGAGAGTAGGCTCCTGGATGACCAGCCGTGGCCTGGAACTCTGGGGCCATGGCTGGTGTTGCTTCCTCGTCATGATGCTTATCGTGCGAAGACTTTGCGAAGTGTGGCGTTCACCTGAGCAATAGCTGCGCGTGGAGGAGGGGTCTGTGTAATCGGGTTGAGTAGCACGAAGTCGTGGATGGCACCCAGATACCGGGTTGCCGCGACTGGCACGCCCGCTGCGATCAGCTTGTGGGCATAGGCTTCGCCCTCATCGCGCAAGACATCATTCTCGTCGGTAATGATTAGTGCTGGCGGCAGTCCTCTGAGTTGATCGATTGGCGCCCGTAACGGTGTGACTGTAGGTTGGTTCCGCTCTAATTCTGGCGCGTAGCTGTCCCAGAACCACTTCATGGACTCACGTGTGAGCCAGTACCCATCGGCTCCAAACTCTCGATACGATTTCGTCTCGAAGTTGGCATCCGTCACCGGGTAAAAGAGAACCTGGAAACTGATCTTTGGGCCACCGCGTTCCTTGGCAAGCAAGGTGACGACGGCGACCATATTTCCCCCAACACTGTCGCCAGCCACCACTAGGCGCGACGGATCAACGCCAATCGAGGCACCATTTTCAGCAACCCACTTCGTCGCGGCGTATGCCTGCTCAATCGCGACAGGATATTTGGCCTCAGGCGAACGAGCATAGTCAACGAACACGACGGTTGCCTGCGCTCCATTGGCTATCTCACGCACGAGGCGATCGTGCGTTTCTTTATCGCCAAGAATCCATCCGCCCCCGTGGAAGTACATGACACCTGGAAGGACACCGCTCTTTCCTTGTGGTCGCACAATACGAAGCGAAATTTCGCCAGTCGGTCCGCCACTAATGGTGCGATCCTCACTATCAGCTGGAAGCTTGGTGACGTTGACAGACCTTTGAAGGTTGACGAGGACGAGACGAGCATCGGCAGGCGACAGCGTGGAGAGAGGAGGCCCATCTTGGGCCTCAAGCCCTTTGAGGAAGTCAAGGATGCCAGGGTCGAGTTGCATGACACGGCGATCTGCTACAGTACCCATTTTTTTGCTCCTTTTCTGGTATTTCTTCTCCTCCCTGAACAGGTCTCAAGCCATCATGGCAGAACATGTGACGATATCGGCCCTTCGCGTATCTTTCTGACCAAAAGATACATTGAGCGGTAGAAGTAGCGCCTATATCGTGCTTTTGTGGAACACTCTCTTTCGAGTTTACGCCCTCTATATCTGTGCGCCTCAAATGACCACTGGTTGCTTCTGCTTATGCAGCGCATCCATGACCGTCTGGTTGAGATGCAGATGATCCTGCACCAGGGCAGGGGTGGTCAACGCCATCCACTGGTTCAGCGACACGTCAGCAAAACGATTACTCTTGAACATCTCCAGGAAGCGCAGCGGCGTTTCGCCCGTATTCTCAATATAGTGCCCCATGGCAAATGGAACATAGCCCACGTCCCCAGCGTGGTAGTCGAATGTGCGAGCCTTGCCCCCGGACGCAAACACAGTCATACGTCCCTGGCCTTCGATGTAATACTGCCATTCATCATTATTCGGGTGCCAGTGCAACTCCCGTAACCCGCCCGGTTCAACTTCCACCAGGGCCGCAGCAATCGTCGTTGAGGCGGGAAAGTTGGTCGAGTCAACGATGCGTACCATCCCACCCCTGCTGCGAATCGGCTCCTGCTCCATCAACCGATAGACGAAGCTCTGTGGCACGGTGCCGTTGGGGGCAGAGACCTGATCGGCAGATAACTCGCCAGGTACATCACTCTGAAAGATATAGCGCTCATGCGCTGGGATGCTGGCAAAATTGCTTTCTGCCACACCGAAGTTCTTTGCCAGGATCTCTTTGGGTGTGTGTGCGAACCAGTCGGTGATCAGGAAGGTCTCATTCTCGGAGAAGCTGCCGTTATCGAACACTAACAGGAATTCGCAGCCCTCCTTAAGACCCTGGATCGAGTGCGGAATGCCGGCAGGAAAGAACCAGAGGTCTCCTTCGCTGACATCCTTGATGAAGTTGTGCCCATCCTGATCCACCGCCGTCAGGCGGGCGCGACCATTGAGCATGAGAGCCCATTCGGATTCCTTGTGCCAATGCAACTCTCGCACGCCACCTGCAGTCAAGCGCATATTCACGCCTGCCATCGTGGTCGAGACGGGCAATTCCCGCACCGTCACCTCGCGCGCCCAGCCTCCCTCAGAGAGCCGATTATGCGCATTGGAAAACGAGAACTTCAGATTAGGAATCGTGCCAGCGTCGGTACGAGGCGGAGTCAGCAAATCAGGGTTCTGGAGGTCTAGCAAGACATTGCGCGGACCCGGATCGGTTGCGCCAAGTCCGTCTGCCATAGGTTGAGGCACCTCACTGGTCTCTAAGGCGAGGTTCAGTGGTCGTTTCTTCATAATCCTTGTCCTCTTGCGGCTCTACGGCTAGTAGTGGAATTTCATTGAGTGTGTGCTGCTGCTCGAGCACGAAAGTCAGATACCAGAGGCCAGGCACAGAATGCCTGCTCTGGTGCCTGAATAGTGCCAGGTCTCTCACCTGCATGTACTTCCACTATACCAGCCCACCCAAAGCGATTCGCTGGATGCCCCTCATTTTGAACTCTTTCGATTCACGCAAAGTGATACTGTTGGCAAACCCTCAAAGGAGGGTGGGGAAGCCAGGTGCAAGAGATATCGCGAGCGTGACCAGAAGGAGGCTTGTTGTTGGGAACCATTATCTCATCCACCGATGCAGTTGCGGCCTTTAGCGTGTTGGAGGTCAGAAACCTTCAACTGAAGGAAAAACTCTTGCCACTCCTCGAACTCCAAAACAGCACCACTTCTACTCCAATGCATTCTCAACTTCTACAATTACCCTGCCTGGAGTTGGCGGACTGCTATCAGCATGTCCTCCAGTTCGTCGAGCATACGGCGCAGATCCATAAGCAGAGAGCTGCGCACGACCGCGCGGTAAGAGGCCCGCGTGGTTGCCTGAGGTATATTTCGTGCCGGGATTAGCAGTTCTTCCTTTTCCTCCAGGAGCGCGTCTTCTTCTTCCTTGAGGCGCTCCTGGGTCTGCGCCAGTTGGGCAAAAGCCTCCTCTTCGCTATGGTGAGGATACTCCCAGGTAGCACTCTGGCTTTGTGCCTGCTGCGTTATTACATAAACACGTTCAGCCACAAACTCCAACATCTCGCCCATGATCCGCAGTATTTCGGCATAGCGCCTGGCCCAGCAGTGCAGGCTACTCAGCTCATTCCATGCCTGGCCTGTCTCCTGCACCGTCCAGGCGATACGCTCCATCTGGCGTGTCACTTTCTCCAACGCCTCCAGCAGATATGGTTGACTCTCTGTCACATCCTGAAGCGCTCGCCCCCAGGGATTCAAGCGTAAATTCTCTTTGCCTAGAGCCAATTCGCGCTCGGAGCAGCGCACCTTGCGTTCAACGGCATGCATATGCTCATAGATAGCAGCCTGGTGCGAGCATGCAACGGTGCCCCCGACCGTATCGGCCAGGGTGGGCAAGGTTTGTGCTACCTCCTCCAGCAAGTTTACCAGGGTGCGCTGTGCTTTTTGCGCATAGATGGGAGGAGAGAGGAAGAGGCTTAGTACGGTTCCAATCACGCCCCCGATCAACGCTCCCAGTAAGCGTAGCGACGGATAGCTCTCCTCACCCACGCCAACAACTAGGCCCAGGAGCGCGCTGATGGGAATTTGTGTCGCCAGGTAGGCTCCTTTTTGCTTGAATAAGAGGCCAGAGAGGGCCGCGGCAAAGACGGTCAGGAGAATAGTCAAGGCGGAGAGGCCCAGGAGATGTACAATGATCACTGATAGAGCTATCCCAATAAAGACGCCCAGGACACGCTCGATACTCTTGCGTATCGTCTGCCAACTTGTCGCCTGCAAGACAATGACGGCAGAGACCGCCGCCAGCGCTGCCGCCTCTTTTCCAGCAATCAGATACGCAACCTGCCAGGCAAGCGCCGCAGAGAGTGCACATTTTAGACCAAATAAGGTTATAGCGAGGGCTTTACGCCACCTGAGATTGTGGCGAAGCGTCCAGGCAAGTGTTCGCATATCTTCTTCTCTAAGGGATGCGCTAGAGAGACCTTGGCATCTATAGCATTCATTGTACCACCGCTCCAAACCGCTTCAAATCGCGTATAAAGCCAATCAAGACGCTTTAACTACCTATGTAGACGCATCATCGCCAGGAAGGATGTACACCCTCAGGTTTACAGAGTCTCCTCTACTGGGTGGGCGAGCAGCCATTCGTCTCTGAGAATGGCGTAAAGATACTCATCGCACCAGTGGCCCTTGAACCAGGCATTTTGAATAAAGTGCCCCTCGCGGCGCATGCCAAGACGTTCCATCAGGGCATAGGAGGCGTGATTCTCGCAGTCGGCAATGGCGATAACGCGATGGAGGTGAAAGGCCTGGAAGGCGTAGTTGAGCCAGCAGGTGACCGCCTCAGTGGCATAGCCTTTCCCGTGATAGGCGCGAGCCAGGGTATACCCAATCTCGGCCTGTCGCTTATCGTGGGCGTTGACCTTGAAGAAACAATCACCTATTAACGTTTCCGTCTCCTTGAGTTCAATTGCGATCTGGAACCCCTCGCCAGGTTCGCCAGGTTGCGCCACCCTCTGTTCTATGATAAAGGCCCAGGCCTCAGCCTCGCTTATTCCCTCCCACCCCTGATATCTGGCGATCTCGGGATCATTGCGATAGGCCATGAAAAGTGGCAGGTCTGACTCTGTAAAACGTCGTAGGAGCAAACGTTCTGTCTCCAGCACAGTGAATGGCATGTATTCTCTCTCCTTGGGATGGAAATAACATAGAAAATAGCGTACACTCCAACTATATTAAAAACTATCTATATGGAGTATGTCTAGATGTTTGAAAGACGTATTGAAGAGGCTGGACTCAATAGCTGGCCTGCCCTTCAGCAACTATTTTTTGATGGCTGGATCATACGCTTTGCCCAGGGATATACCAAACGTGCAAATTCGGTGACGCCGCTCTATCCCTCGCTGCTCACGGCTCAGGAAAAAATCGCTTATTGCGAGCGCCTGTATACGGAGCAACAGCTTCCGACTATTTTTCGCCTTCCCTCATTCTCAACGGAAAGTCAGCAACTAGATCAAATGTTAGCTGAGCGAGGATACCAGTATCTTGATCGCACATTTGTCTGGTCTACCCAGTTGTCTCTTGATGGAGACGCCAATAAACCGGCGCTACACGCGCTTTCTCTCGAAACGTGGCTACCAATCTATCTTCAATGGAGTGAGCGCTATGTCGAGTTACAGCATCTGCACCGTGAATTGCTGGAGCATATCGCGTCTCCGCTCATCTACGCGGCACTCTACCAGCAAGGCGTCCCCGTCGCCTGCGGCCTGGGCGTGCTAGAGCATGAGGCCCTGGGACTCTTTGATATCGTGACCGATCCAGGACAGCGCAGGCAGGGCTATGGGACACAACTCATCAAAGGGATGCTCGCCTGGGGCAGAGAACAGGGGGCTGGCCATGCCTATCTGCAAGTGGTAGGTGACAATCTGGCGGCTCAGCGGATGTACGCCAAACTAGGTTTCCAGGAAGCCTATCAGTACTGGTACCGGGCACAAGGGCGATGAGAGCCTGACTGCATGCGCCAGCTATTTTCGCTGGTAGAGTCCATGCCAGTAAGGACCCCATATGCCCACCTGGCTCTGACTCCAGGGGTATGGAGTGTGGTGTGGAAATGGCCTCAGTCATCTCCACACCATACTCTATATTGTTATGAAGCCTCACAGGTACTAAGAACACCCTTGAAGAGAAGCTGCGTATCGGAATGCGTCAAGGCGTATTACTGTGCCTGAAGTTCGGAAAGCTTATAACATCTTTTTGCATTTGTTAAAAATGATAAATAGAATGTACAAGAAATATGCTGACAAAGTATTGACTTTTGTTTATGTATGGTTATACTTTCTTGAAAGACATAAAATTATCCCAAAATCGTTTCTAGGATTTTGGGGTTTTTATGCCCTTTTATAGGAGAGAGAATAAATGGTGCCAGACAGAGAAGTCACCTCGCGACCTCCCTGTCCCGTTTCTTCTACATCTACTTATTTAATTTTGCTTTGCCTCTTTATGCGAAAACCAACCCCCATCCGGGGATAAACGCTCAGGTTTTCGAGAGGTAGTGCCCACTCTTTATGCGAAAATTGCTCACCCCACATGGGCGTTTTCACCTACGCAGATAGATGGGCATCAATGAAAGGAAGGAAGGCTCCTTTTGAAAAGGCTTATTAGTCTCTTCGGCCTCGCATCTCTTCTCTCCTTTATGCTGCTTGGCTTTGGGAACACGCCGGTATTTGCCCAGCAGCACACAAATGGGCTTCAGGCCCATCATATTTGTAGCGCGAGTGCAGTGGGCTTTGTCCATTGTAACGCCATCCAGATCGACCGCAACGCCAAAGGTGTAACGCCTAATGCTAGCAGTCCTTCGGGCTACAATCCGGCCGACCTGCAATCCGCGTACAACCTGCCTTCGGCGAGCGCGGGTAACGGGCAGACCGTCGCTATCGTCGATGCCTACGATGATCCCAACGCCGAGTCCAATCTGGGTACCTATCGTGCCCAGTTCGGCCTTCCTGCCTGCACTACCGCCAATGGCTGCTTCAAAAAAGTTGACCAGAACGGTGGCACAAAGTATCCACGTGGCAATAGCGGTTGGGCCGAGGAGATCGCCCTCGACCTGGATATGGTTAGCGCCATCTGCCCCAACTGTCACATCCTGTTGGTTGAGGCCAGCACTGCGTCCTTCACAAACCTGGGCACAGCCGTTAACACAGCTGTAAAGTTAGGTGCGACGGTCGTCAGCAACAGCTATGGTGGCAGCGAGTCCAGCAGCGAGTCCACCTATGCCTCGAACTACAATCATCCCGGTGTAGTGATTACTGCCAGCTCTGGCGACAGTGGCTATGGCGTACAATCACCTGCGGCCTACAACACCGTCGTTGCCGTGGGCGGTACCTCGCTCAGCAAGAGCAGCAACAGTCGTGGCTGGTCTGAGACAGCCTGGAATGGCGCGGGCAGCGGATGCAGTGCCTACGAGGCCAAGCCAAGCTGGCAGGCGGACAATGGCTGCTCCAAGCGCAGCGTCGCCGATGTATCGGCGGTTGCCGATCCAAACACTGGTGTCTCGGTCTATGATACCTACGGTCAGGGTACTGGCTGGATGGTCTTCGGCGGCACGAGCGTTGCTTCCCCTGTTATCGCCAGCGTTTATGCCCTGGCCGGCAATGGCAGTAGTATCAACGCGGCCTCTTCGCTCTACACTCACACTGGCAACCTGAACGATGTCACCAGCGGCAGCAACGGAAGCTGCGGCGGGACGTATCTCTGTACAGCTGGTACGGGCTATGATGGCCCCACCGGCCTGGGTACACCGAACGGCACTGGAGCCTTCTAGTTTTGCAATAGATCCAAACAATTATATTCTCTCTCCTACCGCTCTGGTTGCGAGGTAGCCGAGGATCAGTAAATAATAAGCTGTGAGGAGCGGGTCATGGGCGACCCGCCCCTCGCGTGTTGTCACGCCACTTATCAAGGCAAGATGATGTGCCGCCTCTGCATGGCTGGAGCTCCACCTTAGCCTTCCTACTTGATCGTATGCTTTTTAGCGAGGAGGATGGATAGGTACTAAACCAGATGAAGAAAATATCTGTATAAAGCCATAACCAAATTAGCAAAAAAAGCAACTATATAATATGACCCCATTTTAGGGTAACGCGCTTGTTCCGGGCTAAACCATGACACGCTTATCATTAATGCATGCGCATACATAGTTTTGATCAGAGGTTGATCAGACTTAATGGGAAGTACAGGCGGCAGCTAGAAAGCGCGCTAGTAACTAGAGAGAGGAGGGGAAAGCAGCCCAAAGAGAAACAACAGTTCTCTTTGAAGCATCGGAATACTCCAGGCTTCAAAGTAGGCTCCGAACATTGTTGGATACAGTGTTCACAAAATTTAGGAAGGATTCTCTTCATGAAGAGGACATTACGTCTGTTTAAGACCGTTGCTGCGGCTCTTGTTTTACTGAGTCTCGTCCTGGCTGTGTTCTATTTCCATGGAGGCACGAATGTCGCTCGCGCGACGACCGATGATGATGGCATTGGCACGCCTCAGTTTAAGAGCGATCAGAGTGCGTCTAATTTCTCAGCGAATGCCAATACCATTCCTTACTGGGGCTCCACCTTCACCGATCCGACCAATGGGGTTACCTATCCTTTCACCATGGTAGGCACGAATCCCACGAAAGGCGACGTTACTACGACGATCCCAACGGTGATTATTCCTTTCCGCTTTACTTTTGTGCAGTCAGCCGATCCCAATAACACTGTCCTTGATGGCTCGGTAAAATCCACACTCACTGCTCAGTCTCCCATGTTTCAGAAGGCTGATATCGGTGCCGCCGCTAATGCCACGGCAAGTGCGCCTCCAACCTTTCCTGGTGTCGCACCAGCCAACGCTCGCCCTGTCAGTGAGCCCAGCGATGTGACAGAGGCCAGCGACGCGATCTACCGCGCGCAGTGGGGGAAATCAGGCTCTAACTATCATGTCCTTCTCGGTCAGCCGACCATTCTCCCAACCGTCTCTTACAGTGTGCCTAGCAATCAGGGCTTTATTGAGATTGGTAGCCGCTCGCATGCTCACATCGGGTTGATGGATTACCACTGGTTCTCCAACCGCCTGAATGAGACTATGCGCAACCTGCACATCAGTCCTAATGTCCTGCCCATTTTCCTCGTCTACAATACGTTCCTCTATGAGACCACACCCAGCAACTGCTGTGTGCTTGGCTATCATGGGGCGACCACTTCGGCCAATGGCAATGGTCAGCAGCAGGTAAACACTTATATGTTTGCTTCCTATAGTGACCCCGGCATCTTCGGCGCTAACCCCGGCGATTCGTTCTCCTACATCCAGGACATTCATGGCCTGAGCCACGAGGTCCAGGAGTGGATGGATGATCCCTTCGTGAATAACAGCATTAATCCCTGGGTAACGCCAACCGCTCCTCAGTACGGTTGTACCAGCGACTTGGAGACCGGTGATCCGGTAGTTGGCTATGGCTTTACCGTACATATGCCTAATGGAGTAGATTATCATCCCGAGGACGAGGTACATTACTCCTGGTTCGCACGCGAGAAACCATCGCGTGCTGCTCAAGGATACTTCACCTACCTGAATAACTACTCTGATGTCGCGCACGGCTGCTAACTGATGAGCATCTGAAGCGACTTAACAGGAAGGCCAGGCTCTCTTGGATAGAGAGCCTGGCCTTCCTTGCTGTTTGGGTCTACCTCTTCAGCGAGCAAGCCAATATCATTGGCGTAGGAGCGTACTCATGATCTCTCACCCGGAGAATGGATTGCTTAGATTGCGTACTTTTTGTGACCAGGGCGCTGTTTATCAGTCTTTCTTATAGCTTTTATAGCAAGATTTTTTCCATCCTCGATTACTGGTCAGTGTTAATCTCTTCATCCTCTTCTTCTACCTCTTCCTCCAAAGGGGGAGGCAGCCGTAGCTGAGGGCCAGCTTGGTATGACACAGCAAGGCAAAGCCAGTCTCGAACTGGCAGTCCAGGAGGCGCGTTCACTTGGGCATCACTATCTAGGTACCGAGCACTTGTTGCTGGGTATACTGCGCGAGGAGATAGAGGATCTCGCCAGCCAGGTCTTGCTTATTGCATCAGGCGTCACTCTTGACAAGGCGCGCGAACAGGTGAAACAACTCCTTGCAAGCGAGAAACCAACAAGAGCATCATCCATAGACCCTGAGAAGAAAGCGTGATGTAGCCAGAACCAAGCCCGACGCTACATCACATGGCTGCAACCCATCGTCGGCTGCGCATTATATGTAGACGCGTACTTTATAGTAGCGTCAGGCTATACATAGTTGCAAGCCAACGATGGCTTGCTTGCTAGTCGTCCAGGGCCGCCAGGTCGAGTTGGCGTAGGCGTTCGGGGTCGGAGATAACCTCGATTTCGGTGATCTTTCCGTGTGCAAGTGTGAGGCTGAGTACGAGTTGCAGGTGCCCACGCGGTGCTACGACAACGCCCACAGCTCCATTTACGAGTGCTGGTTGCGCCTCTCTGGCCCGACCAGAGAACTGCTTGGCCACGGCGGCTGCGCCACGAATCTCCTTTGGTGTACCCAGAGGCACTTGTGCTGGCTCGAGGCGGAACACGACGTCCGGGTCAAGCATTGTGAGAAGAGCGTCGAAGTTACCAGTGCGCGATGCCGCGAGGAAGGCGCTAACAACTTCTCGCTGGTGCGTGAGGTTAGCATCTAGCGTTGACGTGCCTCCACGTACCCGGCGGCGAGCGCGGCTGGCGAGTTGCCTGGCTGTAGTAGGAGAGCGGCCCACGATGGGCGCAATCTCGTCGAAAGACACAGCAAATAGATCGTGCAGCACAAACGCGAGGCGCTCGGCGGGACTTAAGGTATTGAGGACCACGAGCAGCGCGAGACCAACTGAGTCGGCCAGGAGCACTTCTTGTTCGGGATCGATGCCATCCTCGCGGTTCATATCGGGTGTGTAATCGTCCAGGGGGTCCTCGCGCCGCGATTTGCGCGAGCGTAGCATATCGAGACAAACCCGCGCCACGACTGTTGTCAGCCAACCACCCAGGTTCTCGACCTCACTTGTGTCGGAGCGACTGAGACGGAGCCAGGACTCCTGCACGGCGTCGTCCGCCTCGCTCAAAGACCCAAGCATCCGATAGGCTACTGCCCGGAGGTGGCTCCGAGAGGCCTCAAACTGTTCTGCCAGCCATTGATGTTCATTATCGTTATGGATCAAGTTGCACTCCTTAGCTTTATTATCACTTTATTATCTTATGTAATTAACTTCATATGTCTATACTATGTGTTACTGCTCGCGCCTGCGGCGCTCACTCTACCCAACCCGGAAATATATTTGTGGTGTTGGTCACAATCCTCTCGTGTGTTCCGTCAAAGTAATGACGGAACACACGAGAGGATTGTGACAGAATTTGGTTTTTACTACCAGTGCAACGAAGGAGTGGTGTATTAGGTCTTGACAATATGTGCAAAAGTGTATTAAACTACTCCTATGTACTCAGTCGCACAGTTTGCCAAACAGATAGGTGTCTCGGTCAAAACATTGCAACGTTGGGATCGGGAAGGCCGTCTCACCGCGAAACGAACCGTTTCCGGGCGTCGCTACTATGACGAGGCCGATCTGGCCACCGCACTGAATCTACCACAACGATCGGCAGCACGTCGCATAGTGGCCTATTGCCGGGTATCGAGTCCTGCTCAACGACCCGATTTACAGAACCAACGAGTTGCCTTAGAGCGCTACGCGGTCTCCAGGCACCTGATGGTGGATGAGTGGATCATGGAGATCGGCGGCGGCCTCAATTTTGAGCGCAAACGGTTTCTCCGGCTCATCGATGCCATTGTCGAGGGAGAGATTTCGTGCCTGCTCATTGCCCATCAGGATCGGCTGGCTCGCTTTGGCTTTGACCTGCTCAAGCATCTGTGCGAGACGCACCACACGGAAGTCGTGGTGATGAACACTGAAACGCTCTCGCCCGAACAAGAGGTAGTCCAGGATTTGATGAGTATTGTCCACTGTTTCAGTTCGCGTTTGTACGGTCTGAGGAATTACCGCAAAACCTTAGAGAAAGCCCTTCAGGATGAATACCGCACACCGCATTCGGATGAATCCCACCCCTGAACAGGCAGAGTACCTCAAACGCGCTTGTGGGACCAGAAGATTCGTTTACAACTGGGGCCGCGAGCAGTGGGAAAAGCAGTATCAGGCCTACAAACACGAACAGGAAATGACGCCGGAGCAGGAGCGCAAGCTGAAACCTCCGACGGCACTGGCGCTGAAAAAACAGTTCAATGCGATTCGACATGAAACCTATCCCTGGACCGGTGATGTCACCAAGTGTGTGGTAGAAGGAGCTTTTGATGGCCTTGGCAGAGCGTATGCAAATTTCTTTGCAGGAAGAGCGGAATATCCGAAATATAAGAAAAAAGGAAAATCACACGAGTCGTTTTCTCTCTCCAATGATAAATTCACCATGGGCAGCCACTGGATCTCGATTCCTGGCTTAGGACGCTTCATCCTCGATCAGCGCCAGATCACCAAAGGGAGAGGAAAGCTGTTACGCTCGTTGGGAACCGTCAATCTGGCCGAGAAGCTACGCTTTGTCGAGCAGGGGAGCGTGAGGACTCCCGCAAAGAAGCGGAACCAGCGCAAGCAGGTCATCTGTGAAGCAGTGAAGATTTTGGGGGCCACCGTCTCTTGTGAGGCGGGGCACTGGTACGTGAGCATCCAAGTAGAGATCCAGAAACAGCGTCCTCTCACTCCCACGCCTGTGGTGGGGGTCGATGTGGGCTTAAAGCAAGCGGCTGTGGTGAGCGATAAACGACGGCTTGAGAACCAAAGGCCGTTGGCACTCCATCTCAAGAAACTCGGCAACCTGCAACGCAAGCTCAGCAAAAAGCAGAAGACGAAAGATCCGGAAACCGGACGAACCACCTTCGGCAAAAACTATGAGAAGCAACGGCGCAAGGTAGCACGCAAGCATCAGCAGATTGCGAACATCCGTCGGGATATCCAGCACAAGTTCACCACCGAACTGGCGCGGACCTGTGGGGTCATCGGCATCGAAGACCTCAACATCCTGGGGATGATGGCGAACCGGAAGCTGTCACGTGCCGTGGCCGATGCCGCGATGGGGCAACTGTTGCAGTTTCTCAAAACAAAAGTGGCGAACGCTGGGGGAGATCTTTTCATCGCCTCGCGCTGGTTTCCTTCGACCAAACGGTGTTCGTGTTGTGGGCAGGTCAAAAAGCGCATGCCGCTCAAACACCGCACGTATGAGTGCCTGACCTGTGGATTGGTCCTCGACCGCGACCTCAATGCGGCATGTAATCTGGCCTGGTTTGCAACAGACATGCTTCGCCAACTTCATGCATAAAGTTGGCCGTCCTGGGTAGTGGCTACGACCGACGACGTAAAAGCGCCTGTGGAGCCAATGTGAGACCGAAACGGGAGGGCTGATCCAAAGGTTCCCGTGCCAAGGCAACTGGCTGTGAAGCAGGAACAACTGACCGCTCAGGCGTGTCTTGTACACGTTTGAGTATGAGAAAGGTAGCAGGATAATATGTCAGATATTGATTATACACTTGCTCCGGTTGGCTTTATTCATTCGCCACTTACGAATCGTGAGGGGGCGCCGAAGCAGGGCTATGAGGGGGCGCCCAACGTCTGGCTTGAGATAAACGAAAAGTTTGCAGAGGGGCTTGACGGACTTGTTGTGGGTGATAACGTTATCTTGATTACCTGGTTTCACCAGTCACACCGCGATGTCTTGCAGGTTCATCCTCGTGGGGATATGCAGAATCCCCTGACCGGAGTCTTTGCGACGCGCTCACCCGATAGACCAAATCCGCTTGGCCTGCATCGGGTGAGAGTCCTGGCCATCGATGGCAGGAGATTACACGTGGGGCCGCTAGAGGCGATTGATGGAACCCCCGTCGTAGATATCAAGCCCGTGCTCTCTCAAGCAAGTGACGCATAAAGCCCCTATATAGAAGGAGCGGACTTATACCAGTGCATGCAGGTTGGGTAATTGTAGACACCTTCTGGTCACTCTCAGATATAGTCATTTCGCATCTTCCAGGGTATGCTTATGTACAAGGAATGAGCATGAAGAAGATGAAAGGAAGCTTATCTCTATGTTGAGCGAGAGTATGCGCGCGTTCTTCGACGAAAATGGCTATGTAGTGGCGAGAGCACTGTTCGATTCACAAGAGGTGGATAGGTTACGCGAGCACTATATGGAGCTGCGCGCACAGGGAGCCCATCCCGGCGATATGGTTGGCGTCGACACGGCGAGCAGCGATCCTTTGAAGCGCTTCCCACGCATGATTCACATGCACCACTGGGATGAGACCAGCCTGAGCTGGCTCCTGGAGCCGCGTTTAAACGAAGTGTTGACGGGTTTACTGGAGCGTGAGCCATATGCCGTCCAGACCATGCTCTACTTTAAACCCGCTGGAGCGCGTGGGCAAGCGCTGCACCAGGATCAATACTTCCTGCGCGCCCGGCCCGGCACCTGCATGGCGGCCTGGTTGGCGCTGGACGACTGCGACGAGGCCAATGGCTGTATGCAGGTCATTCCCGGTAGCCATACCTGGCCCTTGCTGTGTACCACGCAGGCGGACACCAAAAATAGCTTTACCGATGTCACGGTGCCGCTCCCGGAGGGCCAGGAAGTTCAGCCCATCGTCATGCAGGCGGGGGATGTCCTTTTCTTTAATGGAACTCTGGTGCATGGCAGCTATCCCAATACGAGCAGCGACCGTTTCCGCCGTTCGTTAATCGGACACTATATCTCGGGCGAGGCGGAGCAGGCCTCGCAATTTATGAAACCCATCCTGCGTATGGACGGCAGCGAGGTCGACCTGGAGGCGAGTCTCCCAGGTGGACCCTGTGGTGTCTGGGTCGAGGAAGATGGCAAACCCGTCATCGAATTGAGCGGCCTGGAGATCAATACTGTTTTCTGCAGCGAATAACACAGCGAGGGGTCCAGCCGGACATATCACCGGTCGGACCCCTCGCTTTTTTGGCCCAATTTGCGAATTGCAACTATACAGCTTAGTTGCAATTCGAGGTAAAGGCCCAGGATGTACCGATTGTCTGATTTTAGGCCTGAATCACTTGAATGCCTAACGCACGTAGCTCCTCAAGCATATCTAACGGCGTTTGCTCATCGGTGATAATCTTTTGCACTGCGGTCAAGGGCGCAACAATGCTGGTAGCGACCTTCCCAAACTTTGTATGGTCAGCTACTAAGATCACTTCACGCGCGCATTGCACAATGACGCGGTCGGTCATGGTTTCTAGAGGATTCATGTTGGTCAGGCCATCATGCAGGCTAATGGCACGCATGGAGATGATAGCTTTATCAGCTCGCAGATCCTTCAACGTTTGCTCAACGATATGGCCAATCATCGAGAACTCTGAATGGCGTACGACACCACCCGTAACGATCAGCGTAATATTTTCATTTCCCGCCAGTTGATAGGCAACGTTGAGAGCGTTGGTGATTACAGTCAGGTTCTTCTTGCCCTCCAGGGCACGTGCAACCTCGAGTGTGGTCGTACCTGACCCCAGGAAGATGGTCTCGCCATCCTTAATCAAGGAAGCAGCGGCGCGTCCGATACGCTGCTTCTCCTCGCGGTTTTCAATACTTCGCTGTACCACTGGCGGTTCGGCCAGTGCCACCTCCACGATACTGACTCCACCATGCTCACGTCGCACACGCCCCATCGACTCCAACTTTTTTAAATCTCGTCGGATGGTTGGCTCACTCACCCCCAGGCGCTCGCTTAACTCGGTTACCCGCACATGTTGTTGCTCTTGAACAATGTGTAGTATCTGCTCGAGCCTCTCTATAGTTAGTTGCACGTCTTTCTTCTCCACAGGGCGCTTTCCTGACCCTGACGCGTTTTGAGGAACGAGGAATAGCGAAAATAACCGGATATGATCATCTTTGATTGAAAGTATAGAGATTCACCCCTACTCCTGTCAAGAATACAAACGAAATCTGCTTTTTATCCCATTTTTCACCTTGACAAAGGATGGACTCAATGCTATATTCGAAAAATAACGATCAAATATTGATCATATCCCATATGTTTCAATCATATTTTATTTGCAACGTATCGTGCTGGAAAGGATTTATGAGATGCCTCCTGTTACATTGCTGATTATTGGTGCTGGTAATCGAGGAAAGGTCTATGCTCGCTATGCCCTGGCACATCCCGATCAGGTGCGAGTTATCGGCGTGGCTGAGCCACGAGAGTTTTTTCGCACGCGCATGGTGCAGGCGCATGATATCGCGCCAGAGAACGGTGTTACGGATTGGCAAGAATTGGCGTCTCGGCCCAAATTCGCTGATGCGGTGATAATCACGACTCCCGATGCTCAACATCGAGATCCGGCCGTTGCCTTTGCGAACCAGGGATATGATATTTTGCTGGAGAAGCCCATGGCTCCTGATCCAGAGAGTTGCCAGCAGATTGTAGATGCGATCTCAGCCAATAAGAGTATCTTTGCGGTTTGCCATGTTCTGCGCTACACAACCTATACTCGGCGTCTCAAGGAGTTAGTCACTTCGGGCCTGATCGGTGATATTGTCAGTGTTCAGCACCTGGAGCCGGTGGGTTACTGGCACTATGCTCACTCATTTGTGCGTGGTAACTGGCGTAACGAAGCCGAGTCGTCTTTTATGCTGCTCGCTAAATCCTGCCATGATATCGATTGGCTGCGCTATATTGTAGGGAGCCGCTGCGTCCAGGTTTCCTCCTATGGTTCCCTGCTACACTTCCGCAAGGAGAATAAACCCGCGGCAGCAGGGGATGCTATGCGCTGTCTCGATTGTGCCTATGAGCCCGGATGTCCCTATTCCGCGAAGCGTTTCTATAACGGACGGCTGCGCGAAGGGAAGTCTGGCTGGCCACTTGATGTGATCACAACCGATATTTCCGTAGCAGGTGTCGAGGCCGCTCTACGCAATGGCCCCTATGGTCGTTGCGTTTACGAATGCGACAACGACGTCGTTGATCACCAGGTTGTGAATCTGGAGTATGAGAATGGTGCAACCGCGTCGTTTACCATGATCGCTACAACAGAGTCTAGGGAGCGTGAGACCACCATCTTTGGCACGCGTGGCGAACTGCGTGGCGATAGCAAGCACATTGTCCACCATGATTTCCTGACCGAGCAGACGACCACATATGAGGGCGAGCACTTGGCGGGTGATAATGGACATGGTGGCGGTGACTATGGAGCGATAAAGAGCTTTGTGGAGGCAGTTGCCCGGCGTGACCCCAGCCTCATTCTCTCTGGCCCCGAAGAGTCACTGGAGACCCATCTCACCGTCTTTGCCGCCGAGCAGGCACGGCGCGAGAAGCGCAGTATCCAGCTAACATACTAGCCCTGGCGAGAAAGAGGGATGTATATGCAACATGAAGAGGCCGCGCTTGTCGTCGGCGTCGATGTCGGTGGTACGAAGATTGCCGCCGGGATAGTGAATGCACAGGGGCAAGTTTCTGGCCGCGTCAAGCTTCCGACTGATACCAGGAGCGTGGAGCATACGCTCCAGAGCATTGCTTCTGGTATTAGAAGTACCATCCAGGCTACGCAGGGATCTTCGCAACGCATCAAGGCCATTGGCCTGGGTATTCCGGGTATGATTGATCCGCTGCAGGGCGTCTGTCAGCTTTCAGTCAATCTTGGCTGGCGGGATGTGGCGGTGAAGACCTGGCTCGAACAGGAATTGCAGCTTCCTTGCTTCATCGAGAATGATGTGAGTGTCGCGGCCCTGGGAGAGAGCTTTTACGGTGTTGGCAAGGGGCTGGAGACTGTTGTCTATCTTAGCCTGGGGACTGGAATTGCCGCCCGCACGATCATTCATGGACAGCTCTTTCGCGGTACCCATGGCATGGCGGGAGAGATAGGCCACGTGGTTTTTGACCCTGCTGGCCCCCTTTGTCGCTGTGGAGCCAGGGGATGCCTGGAGGCATTGGCGGCGGGTCCAGCCCTGGCTCGCAGGGCCGAGGACGAGCTTCAACAAGGGAAGGTGTCTCTTTTAGCCGGATTTTTGCAAGCATCAGCGGGGACAGGACTGCGGGCTGAACATGTCTTCGCGGCGGCAACCAGGGGTGATGCGCTCGCGGAACAGATCTTACATGAGGCCGGGCAACACCTGGCATATAGTATCTACCTGCTGACAATGAACTTTGATCCGCAGAGAGTTATTCTCGGTGGAGGACTGGCTGTGGAGGGAAGCCCACTGATCGAGGCTATGCGTGTGGGACTCACCCATTGGATGCAACAGGCCCCTGTTTTCCGTGAAATGCTCAGTCAGGAGGCGGTTTGCCTGGCCAGCTTACAGGGTGACGCCGGTATCGCTGGCGCGGCCGCCCTGGCTATAGCTGAATCAAAAACAAGGAGTCTTCTATCATGAACACTACAGAACAGTTGGTTCCAGATCACTACGAGATGCACACACTGCGTGAAATTTTGACCCAGTCACTTGCCTGGCAGGCGGCCCTGGATGTGGTCGCAGCGAAACAGGAGGCCATTCAGGTCCTCTGGAAATCGAAGGATTATACTGACATAGTCGTCACAGGATGCGGCTCAACGCACTATCTCTCACAGGCTGTCGCGCCTCTGCTTCAACGCCAGCTAGGCATACGAGCACGTCCTGTACCTGCCTCAGAGCTATTGCTCTTTCCCGAAACCGTCATCGCACCCGATAGCCGTCCACTTCTATTTACCATCTCACGCTCTGGTCAGACCACAGAGACCATTCGCGCGACCAGGATGTTTAAGCAGCGCTATGGTGGACCAGTCATCACCATTGGCTGTTATCCTGAAGCAGAGCTGGTGGCCCTGAGCGACCTGGCGCTGGTGATTCCAGAAGGGCAAGAGCAAAGTGTTGTACAAACGCGTTCCTTTAGCGCCATGCTGCTAGCCGCTCAGGCCGCGATTGCCCTGGCTCATAACGCTCACTTTCAGGCGATGCGCAGCTTGCCAGAACTGGGGAAACGCTTGATTGATGCTTATCACGATCTGGCCAAACAGCTTGGGAGCGATGCACGCTTTGAGCGTTTTTACTTCCTGGGTTCGGGCCTACAGTATGGCCTGGCCTCTGAGCTCAATCTCAAGATGAAGGAGATGTCGCTCTCTGTCTCTGAGGCATTCCACTTCATGGAGTTCCGTCATGGTCCCATGTCGATGGTCAACGAGCATACACTAGTGGTGGGCCTGCTCTCGGATACAGCCAACGCCCATGAACTAGCAGTCCTACGTGAGATGCGCGCCCTGGGTGGTACAACACTGGTGCTCTCTGAAGACCTCGTTCCTACAGCAGCCGCTGACTTTCAGATCAACTTCCGCTCGGGCTTGGCGGAGAACAACCGCGCGGTCCTGTATCTGCCACTGTTACAGCTTCTCGGCTACTACCGGGCCAGGATCAATGGTCAACATCCTGATCATCCCCATAACCTGACGGCGGTCATTGTGCTTGACGCGGAGAAGTAAGAGATGATTGTGACCGTTGTGCCTAATCCTGCGCTTGATAAGACGGTTGTCTTACCCGATTTCAAGTTGGGTAACATTCACCGTGCCGGAGAAGTCATCATCCAGGCAGGTGGAAAAGGCTTTAATGTTGCCAGGGCACTACGCACCTTAGGAGTTCAGGGGCTGGTCATAGGTCCAGCGGGGGGCTATGCCGGGAAACACTTGCTGGCCCTGGCTCGCCAGGAGGGGCTTGAGATTGATATGCAGGAGGTGAACGCCGAGTTGCGTACGTGCCTGACTATTGTTGATCCCGCGGCAGACTACCAACTGACCGAGATCTATGAGCAGGGGGCGTCACTGAGCAGGGCTGAATGGGAGGCCGTGGTACACAGGGTCGCGAGCGCGCTCCCGCGAGCGACCTCCCTGGTAATAAGTGGCAGTTTCCCGCCAGGCGTGCCGGAGGATGCCCTCCTCATGCTTCTCCAACAGGCTAGGACTGCTTCAGTGCCTGTCCTGCTAGATACGCATGGCGCACAGCTTCGCGCTGCCCTGGCATATCGCCCCGCTCTGCTTAAGCTGAACCAGTTCGAAGCCGGGGAACTGCTTGGTTATCCGCTTACTGATCCCTTCCAGGCGGTGGTAGGGACCGCCGAGCTACAGAGACGAGGCGCGCAGGAGGTCATTATCTCACTCGGGAAAACTGGCGTTGTGGGCTGTACAGCCGAGGGTCAGCGCTTTGGTTGGATAGCTCCTACTGTATCTGCCCTCTCCTCAACAGGAAGCGGCGATTGTCTCCTGGCGGGTATCGCTGCCGGGCTCATCCGTGGCCAGGGATTAATCCAATCAGCCCGCCTGGGGGTCGCAGCAGGAGCCGCAAATACCCTGCAAATAGGGGCTGGTCTCCTGAATCTTGATGATATCGAGACGCTGTTACCAGGTATCCAGGTCCTATCACTGACCAGCTAGCAAACATCTCCGCTCATGTATAGAAAGAAGATATGCAGTGGGAAAGATACAGATGAGTCGCGGAAAATTTGAGCATCTACAAGCCTGTACCAATGCGGATGGCATCATAGCCGCCGTCGCCATGGACCAGCGTAACTCACTCAAGAAGAGTATGGAGAAACTGGTTGAGGGAAGTGGCACACCAGAGGCGATTACGACCTTTAAGCGCAAGGTCTCGCAGGTTTTGACGCGCTATGCAAGCGCCATCCTGCTTGACCCTGAATATGGCCTACCTGCCTTGCAAGAGCGTGTACAGGGCCGGGGAGCGCTCCTCTCCTATGAAGTCACGGGCTATGATCCCCTGGTAGTAGGGCGTTTGCCGCGTCTCCTTCCGAACTGGAGCGCGCGTCGGCTCATTGAAGTGGGGACCGACGCGGTCAAAATTCTCCTCTACTATAACCCTGCCGACGTGGGATGGATAAATGAGATCAAACAGGCTTTTGTCGAACGCGTAGGCGATGAATGCAGGGCGCTTGATATCCCCTTCTTCCTTGAGCCACTGGCCTATGATAATATGCATCCTGAGCAAAGTTTTGAGTTTGCTTGTTTAAAGCCCGGCTATGTCCGCTCGATCATTGAAGAGTTTTCACGGCCACGTTACGGTGTTGATATGTTGAAGGTCGAGATCCCGATCAACAGCGCCTATTTAGCTGGCAGCCACGGCTTCAAAGGCAATCAAGTCGCCTATGATTGGCAGGAGGCCAGAGAGCATTTCCAGGCCCTCGCAGCAATCAGCAGCCTTCCATTTATCTTCTTGAGTGGAGGTGTGGATGATGTCATTTTTCGCGAGCAGCTAGAACTGGCAGCCGAGGCTAGTATTCCTTTCAGCGGTGTCCTTTGCGGTCGTGCAACCTGGAAAGGCGGCATCCCAGTCTTCGTCAACAACGGTGAAGCAGCGCTGGAAGAGTGGTTGCAGGAACAAGGCGTACAGAATGTGCAGACCCTCAACGCAGTGCTGAGCCAGTGTGCCAGGCCCTGGCATACCATTTACGGCGGCCTGGAAGCTATCCAAGTCACCGATTAAGGGTTTAGACAGTTGTCAAAAAGCTATAACTATCATGTCGTTCTGCAACTATCTATAGCCGCTTCAAAGAAGCCCAAAACAGTTGCAAGTATATGCTTTTCCTGTTATACTTCTCCTCATGAGGACAAATGTTCGTAAGAGGAGGAGGAGTGATGCGTACCAACCGTACCCACCAGCCCCTGACCTATGATGTGCGGTTGCCTGACGAAGCCCAGGCAGATGCGCTTCGCCTCCTTGATGCAAGTAAGGCCGTCGTCAATGCGGCACTGACGATCCTCTGGCCCTGCCTCGACGCGTTTGGGGATGAGCGTGAAGGGCCTGCCTGGAAGCAGGTTGGCAAGTACATCGCAAGCCCGTTGCCGCATGGTGATCGTCAATGGCGCTGCGAGAGCGAGGTCGTCGGGCGCTTGCTGCGGGCGCAGGCCGAGCGCAAAAAAGTCTTTACCCTCGTCGCCCCCATTCTCTCCGATGGCTTCATTCGCCCCAAAACGGAGAGGCGCCCAGCAGGCAAAAAACGTCCAGCCATCAAAGAAGCCATTACGGCCTTGCAGCAGAGCCTCGATGAGGATGAAACCAGCTTTGTCACCCTACAAAATGTGGTCGAGCAAGCCTGCAATTTTTGCTTGCAGCATGATCGTTTCCCCACTTCCTATGAAGAATTGCAACCCATCCCCTTGTTACATGTTGGTCTGCTGACCTATGCAGGAGACGATGGTGGCACAAAAGGCCAGACCTATCGGCTGGCTCTTGACGCAGATGCAGGGGTGGCTCGGTTTCGCTTCCGCTCCCCTGACGAGATGGGGGTGTGGTGCTGGCGCAAAGAGGAGACCCTCATTGCGTTCCCTGTTTGCCTCAAAGAGCGTCTTTCCGACGGAAAGCTCATGGCTCCCACGCTGCGCGAAGAGCGCCGAGCCGATGGTGAGCGCTTTGCCGTGCTCGACTTCATCATCGAGGTCGAAAAAACAGCCTTGCCCACCTGGGAACAGGTTGAATGCGTCTTAGGCGTGGACTGGGGTGTGCATACCCTCTTGACGGCGACTGCCATCAATGAACACAGTGAGCAAGTTGGCAGGCCATTCTTCCTGGACATTGGCGGCTTTGATGGCAAACAAGCCCGCACGCGGCGCCAGATTGATGAACTCAAGAAGAAGGTCGCGGCCTGTGAGCAGGAACGAGATGCCTTGCCAGAAGCCCATCCCAAACGCGCCTGGTACCAGGAGCGCCTCGAACTCTCTCGGCGCGAGATCGAGCGCTGCTGGGGCAAATATGAGCGGCGCAATCGAGCGGTGGCGCATCTGGCAAGTAACGTCTTGCTGCTGTTGTGTCAGATCCATGGCTGCTCGCTGCTCTCGATGGAATCGTTGAAAACCCTCAAAACCACCGGGCGAGGGAAAGGTGTCCGGGGGCGCTGGCGCCACTATCGCAATAACTCGACCGTCCGCGGGGACATCTGGAGGATCCTTCGTTATAAATGTCATCTTCTGGGCGTGCGGTTCCGTACAGCGCAACCACGAGGAACCAGTCATACCTGCCCCGCTGCGGGATCACGGCAAAAACGTATCGTTCCCCCAGTGATCGTCGTGAAGCGGTGAAGTGGGGGCGGTGGATGGCTTGTGAGGCCTGTCAGTATAACGGAGATCGGGATTATTGTGCGTCGGTCAACATTGCGAGACTGGGCGTGGCATATCTGGCTCACATGAAACACGTAGGCAAGGCGAGGTCTTGCTCCATCTCTGACCCCAGGGTCAAGCCCGTTTCGTATACCGGAATGGGTTCGGCGTTGCTGTTGCCGCCGACGGGAGAGACACCCGCCCGCACCTTGCGGGGAAAGATCTGTTACTATCCTGGCTGGGTGGCTTCTGCCTTCCTTCAATCGTCACAGCCCAAAGCTGTTTTCCTTCGATTGTGTGGATAGTTGGGCCTTGTTCAAGATAGTTCTAGATTTTAGCAACGGTCAGATACCCCCCTGTCCGAGAAGCACGGGGACTCATCCCAGCTTTTGGTGAAGAGGAGCAAAATCCATACTGATCCCTCGATAGTTCTTGTTCTTATGCAAAAACAAAATCTACACCTCTCTTGTGCTTGACATCTTTGGAGTTTAGTGCTAAACTATCCATAAGCAAAAGAGAGGAGGGAACGAGATGCCTGGTTCAGCGGTGCTTACCTGGTTGCGCCTGTTCCGCGTTTTTCAGCGGATAGATCGTGCGCAGACGGTGCATCTACGCTCCTGGAATTTGAACGTTGCCCAATTCGATGTTCTGGCACGTGTGGGTGCACGTAAAGGAATAACGCAACAGGAGCTGGCCGATAGCCTGCTCGTAACCAAGGGCAATATCTCCCTCCTGCTCAATCGCATGGAAGAAATGGGCTTGCTTAAGCGTTATCAGGAACGACGCAGCAACACGCTATTCCTCACCGCCAAGGGCCAGGAGCTCTATGATCGCGTGGTCCCCGCACACGAGGAGTTGATTGCGCGCTTGATGGGCGGTGTGAGTCCATCTGAACTGAGACAGCTTCAGCACCTCCTGCGTAAACTGGAGTATACGCTCCGTTAAAAATTTTTATGCCTAGGGTTTAGCACTAAACCCTTTAGATAGAGATAGAGAAGTTCACCAAAGCAAGAAGGGAAATACGTTATGCAACTTGGTGGTTTGCATCATATCACGGCCATTACTGGCAATGCGTCGCTCAATGTCGCCTTTTATACGGACATCTTAGGCATGCGTCTCGTTAAAAAGACCGTCAATCAGGATGATGTTAGCGCCTATCACCTTTTCTACGGAGATGAAACTGGCAAACCTGGCTTCGACCTGACATTCTTTGACTGGCCCGCGGCTGGTCCCAACCACGAGGGTGCGGGCACGGTTGCTACCATCGCGCTCGGTGTCAATAGCCGCGAGGCGCTTGACTGGTGGGTACAGCGCTTTGACAGCTTTAAGATTTCTCATGAGGGCATCCAGGTTCGCAATGAACGCACGGTATTGCCTTTCCAGGATCCCGAGGGGCAACGTTTAGAGCTGGTGGATGCCCAGGGACAACTCCAGAGCACCTACTGGAAGCAGAGCCCCATCCCTGCTGAGATGGCCATTCAGGGCTTTTATGCCGTGACCCTGATCGAGCGTGACCTGGAGCCAACGGCTTCCTTCCTCACCGAGACGCTGGGCTTCCGCCAGGGCGAGAACTACCAGTCCGAGGAGGGCAACACGGTCTATGTCTTTGAGATGGGACCCGGTGGCGCCGGTGCTGAAGTACACCTTGACGTGCGTCAAGGTACTCGTGGCGGACGACCCGGTATCGGCGGTGTGCATCATGTAGCATTCCGCACGCCAGACGACGAGGAACAAGAGCAGTGGTTTCAAACCATTAGCAAGCACACCCGTAACATCTCATCGATTATTGACCGTTTCTACTTCCACTCGATCTACTTCCGCGAGCCAGGCGGCGTGCTCTTTGAGATCGCGACTGATGGCCCAGGCTTTGCGACCGATGAGGACCTGGAGCACCTGGGTGAGCAGCTCGCGCTTCCTCCCTTCCTGGAGCCACACCGTCAGGAGATCGAGGAGAACCTTCGCCCCATCGTCCCCTTTAAGCTCGCCTCCGTTCGCTAAATAGCTTAGGAGTATGGGATGAGGGTGAAAATACTGTAGAAGTTGATTTTGCACTGGAGTGAGAGTGGTGCAGTTTGTGGGCAGCGTTGTGACACACCTGGCTTAGTCTTGGCAATCCCTCCCAAATCTGCTCCCTTTCCCCCATCTCCTGCTGTAACTGAGGGAATATCTCCTCCTTCCCAGCCTGCATCTCAGAAGATATCCCCCTCTTCGACTTCTGTGCCTACAGCGACGCTGCCCGGTTCCTCTCGTCCTTCTGCTACTCATCCCAGGACAGGAGGGGCCAAGCGGGATACCTCGCAAAGTGAACAGCATTTTTCGCCTCAAACCAAAGTCGAGGCAAGCGGAGAATATTGCATCTGTGGAACCCGTCTCGTGCAATCAAAAGGGTGTGGCCGATCCAGGCACTATTGTTCTGATCGCTGTCGTGTACGTGCGTACCGCCAGCGAGAGAAAAAAAGGATATCTTGTGCCACGCAGCATCGCAATTTGTAAATCCCAACAGTATTCTGGCGAAAATCCCATAATTATCCTGGTGAACAAGTTGTTCAGGGTAGCTTACCCGACCTGGGACAATTATTGGAAAAGCGGCCAGAAGAGTGTTGGGATTCACACGAGTGCATTGCGTCACCGAAGTTCGCAGATGTAGGACATGGCTGGCTTACCGTTAAGCGTGAGCTCACCGACGGCGACGAATCCGTTGTGTTCAAGCACCTTGCGCGAGGCCGGATTGCCCAGCGTGACTCTCGCGCGCAGCCTGGTAAGTCCGTAGTCTGTGACGGCGAGCTCACGCACCTTGCGCACCGCCGCTGTGGCCAGTCCCTGCCCCGCGGCCTTCTGCGCGATCCGGTACCCGAGTTCCGCCGACCCGTCTGCCACTTTGAACAGGTTCACCCGCCCCACTACCTCGCCGCCCTCGACCACCAGCAGGTGGAAGTAATCTGTCCCGGCTGCCTGCCACTCGAGCAGTTGCGCAAGCCGCGTGTCGAACTCAGTAAAGAACTCGTCCCCCCGATCCGGTATCACCGCCGCGAAGTAGGCCCGATTCTCCCGCTCGAACGCAAGCAGGGCAGGCGCGTGGTCGAGGCGGACCAACTGAAGGTCTGGCATGGGGAGTTGGAGACGCGGTGTCGATTCCGGCCCGGTTCCCCTGTCCTCCTTCGATTCCGTGTGCGCGGGTTTCCCGCCCACGGCCTGCCTCCCGAGAAAGGAACATTCATCGGCCTTTGGCGCGTCTCGTTCTTCCATGTGTTTCTCCCTTTGCTCAATGATGAATTGATAGAACTGCCCGTTGAGTACTAGGCATACTTGTTATTGTCCCAGTTTGAATGATCACCTAAAGTGAAAAGTCAACTTTTTGATCTTTACCCGAAAAAGTGAAGTCCCCAAAGAGGAGAGTTAGCTCATCGAGAGTTCGTACCTGAGGGGACTCAGATAGTGGAGCGTGGAATGTCTTCGAACTCGATTATAAAACGTTTCGATGTAATCAAAGGTCACGCCCCTAGCTTGTGCTGGTAGTGTTGCAAAAAAATTAAAACTCAGCAAATTGAAGCGCACTCGAACATCTCTCACCAGGAAAAGATGCAGAACACGCACCTTTTCTCGGCGGCAATGATTCTTGTGCCGTCATTGCCCGCTCCATTTTCTCAGCTCAAATTTTTTTGCAATACTACCTGACGAAACCTATTTCAGGTGAGGTCAGTGAGTATGTCACGCACCGGGCGTGCTTGCGAGGAAGCACGCACCAGAAGTTGATGTTGTAGGATAATTTCTTGCCTGGAGAGGTTGGGTTGCCGTAGATTTTGCAGCAAGCGAAGGGCCGCCGTTCTCCCCAATTCATAGGCAGGCTGGGTGACCGTTGTGATGGAGATCAGATCAGGAATAGCCCAGCGCACCTCGTCGAAGCCTACAATGGCGATATCTGCTGGCACACGTTTCTGGCTGGCATAGAGAGCACGTAAAGCTCCCACGGTGATACGATTGTTTGCTGTCAGGACGGCTTCTAGCGGAGGATCTACTTGCAGCAAACGTTGTATCCCACGCTCACCAGTCTCTTCTCTAAATGGCCCCCGGTACTTCAGTGAATCATCATACACGATACCCGCTTCCTGCAATGCCTGATGATAGCCAAGTATACGTTCATTGGCGGTCGTAACGGATCGTGGGCCAGTAATGATGCCAATGCGGCGATATCCGTTGCCTATCAGATGAGCTGTAGCCTCTTTGGCTGCCAAAGCGTTGTTGACGAGAACGGCATCAATGGAGGAATCATGCACACGCCTATCTACTGTCACAATAGGGATATTGCGTCCCTGGAGTATGGTGAGTGCGTCCAATCGCTCTCTTGAAGGCACAATGATCGCACCGGCGACTGACTCGGCTGCCAGAATCTTGATATATTGCGCCTCTTTCTGAGGATCTTCAGTGGTATTACAAATGACAAGGAGATAACCATTTTCCTGGGAGACCTCCTCAACACCGCGCATAAGGTCCATAAAAAAGGGGTTCTGAATATCGGAGACGAGCAAGCCTAAAAGCGCTGAACGGCTACCGGCCAATGCGCGAGCGGCCCTATTCGGTTCATACTTGAGCGCCTCTATGGCAGTGTGTACCCGCGCTGCGAGTTGAGGATCAACGGTATTGGAGCCGTTGAGGACCCGGGAAACGGTTGCCATCGATACACCTGCCTGTTTTGCGACTTCGCGGATTGTGACAGGTTTGTGCGATTGTGGGTCATGTTTTGTATCTGCCATAAGTGTCAGCGACTCCTCCCCAAGTATCTGTATGTCGTGTTGTTGTGCTTTGTCGAGCTGCAGTATTGCTTCTGGCCCTGCACGTGGAAAGTAAGCGCTCTCTAGAAATATCTTCTTCGGAAAGAAATCCCTCATATTGTTGATAGGGATATCATAGCGTATTTCCGACATTTATGCAAGTTTACTGAAGCTTTTACGGCAGAACAGTTGAAAGCTTGACAAATCCATGAGTGTAGTTTACTCTTGTTGAGAAAGCGTTTTCTCGTAATGGCCATCTCCAACAATGGTGACATATTCCCTGAAGGCAGGGAAGTGGTTTTCTATAAGGGCGTAGTAGCTGTCCCGGGCCATCGTTCATAAGTTGATGGTGTAGGGAGAAGTATGACACCAGAGGGCCAATGGCTGGCCTTTTCATGGAGGAAACAACAGATGGACCAACAAAGGAGTGTGGAGGCCTGGATGCGCGAACTGGAGCAAAAGTTCGCGGAACGTGGCTATAGTCGGCGCGATTTCGTCAAAGTTGCTGGCGCGCTTGGCCTCTCAGGCGTGCTCGTTGCATGCGGTGATGTCAGGCCACAAACCCAGCAGGGAAAGCAGGCGGGCAACACCAATTCCATTTACTCTATCCATGATGCCGATGGACTTCAGTGGCCTAAGACGACGGTCCCTGAACCCACTTCCCCGGTACAATTGAGTGTTTCTCATGCCTGGGATGCTACCTTCATGGCTCGTCAACAGCAGTTCGATCAACTCTTCACCAAACGCCACCCGAATATTACGATCAATGCCGAGAATACCCCCTGGAATAACTACCTGCAGAAGTACCTGGCTCAGGCAGCAGGAGGGACCTTGCCTGATATCATGTACACCCACTATAGCTGGATTCAGCAGTTCATCACCCAGGGTATTCCTCTCTCGCTCAACACCTACATCGCGAAGCAGCCCGACTTTAATATGGCTGACTTCACCAAACCATCGATGGGTTTCTACAAGCACAAAGGGCAATTGTACGCCGTCGCCTATGACTGCGGTCCCGTTGTGCTCTTCTACAACAAAGACCTATTTGATAAAGCAGGGATGAAGTATCCAGATGCCAGTTGGACTCTTGACACCCTCAAGCAAGCTGCTATCAAGCTCACGAGTGGTGACTCCCACAACAGAATCTATGGCCTGGCCTCCCTGCCCACCCCGGCTTCTGCTAACATCGCACCTCCCTTCCTGTTCCCCTTTGGCGCTCGGTATGTCAATGAGGATCAAACAAAGTCTCTCATCGATCAGCCTGAAGCGATTGAGGCCATGCAGTGGTGGATGGAAATCCAACTCAAGCATAATGCTGCACCCGGTCTGGCTGAACAACAGGCAATGCAGCAGCAACAAACCGACGAGTTTACTGCTGGTCGAGCCGCCATGGCCTACAATGGCTCCTGGATCACCCCTGGCCTGCGCCAAAATGCCAGCTTCAAATGGGATATCGCACCCTGTCCAAAGGGACCGAAAGCGCAATCAACCTCTGCCGAGGGCAGCGGATACCTGATCAGTAAGAGCGGCCAGCATAATGATGCGGCCTGGATCTATCTGAACGAGTATCTCTCTTCAGTAGGGCAACAGTTTATGTGGGGTATGACGGGACGAGGCAGTCCCGCACGCTCTTCGGCCTGGGATTCCTATCTCAAATCCTCCTTCGCGCCTTCAGGGGCGAAAAATATCCTTGATGCCCTCAATAACTACGGGTCGAACGAAGTGCTCTACCTGCCTGCCACGCCAAAGGTCGTGAATGCCGCACAGCCAATCTGGGACCGCGTCGTGAATGGACAATTAGGCGTTGCCGATGGGTTGAAGCAGGTGAAGCAGCAGATCGACCCCTTACTGGCACAAAATGCTGGCTTGCGCTAACAATTCCTGACATACAGATGAGCGGCTGTTGTTCTATCAGTTCACTCATCTGTATGGATATGCAAAGTAAAGGGGAGAACAGATTATGCAACTCTTTATGAGGCGCACCAGGCAAGCAGCGAGCCATGCGCGTAGGAGGAAGCTTAGCAAGGTGGAGTTGCGTGAAGAGAGGCAGTTTTATCTCTTCATTTTGCCATGGATCATTGGCTTCATCCTTTTTGGAGGCGGTCCTATTATCGCCTCGGGCGTGATTAGCCTTACGAACTGGTCACTGCTCTCGAATCCACAGTGGATTGGCCTGCAGAACTATGTGCAGTTGTTTCAGGACCCGCTGTTCTACCTGACGCTCAGAAATACCTTGTACTTCGGTATCGGGAGCGTCTTGCTCACCGTTGTTGTATCCTTTGCCCTGGCCCTGCTCTTAAATCAGAAGGTGAAGGGGATTTCGGTTTTTCGTACCGTATTCTATCTGCCTTCGGTCGTTTCTGGAATTGCAACTGCTCTGTTGTGGATCAACATCCTGCACCCTGATTTCGGGATGGTCAACTACCTGCTAGGCCTGTTTGGTATTCAGGGGCCTGGATGGCTCTACTCTGAAGACTGGACGATTCCTGCTTTGATCATTATGAGTGCCTGGGGTGCTGGCAATACCATGGTCATCTACCTGGCAGGTTTACAGAGCATTCCATCCTATATGTATGAGGCGGCTTCGATTGATGGGGCGGGTCACTGGTCAAAATTCTGGAATGTGACGGTCCCTATGATGTCACCAGTCATCTTCTTCAACCTGGTGACTGGCTTCATTACATCGTTGCAAGCCTTTGTGCTGATCCTGGTGATGACCAATGGAGGGCCTGCTAATGCCTCGCTGGTCTATGGACTCTACATCTATCGCCAGGCATTTCAGTACTTCAATATGGGCTATGCCTCGGCACTCGCGTGGATTCTCTTTGTCTTGATCATTATCATTACCTTCATTCAGTTTGCTCTGGCTGGGCGCTGGGTCTATTATGAAGGGGGAGTACGAAAGTAGGTAGCTTATGAAAGTCAGCATCTCACGCCCGACCCCTTCGGCAGAGGTTCTGTCGGAGCAGGGGAAACAGGCCCAGCCGACTAGATCCCGTGGTCACGTGCGTCGTTTGTCGATCTACATCGTACTGGTTGTCTGCTCACTGGCCTTTCTCTCGCCATTCCTGTGGATGATCTCGACGTCACTCAAGCCTTCGCAGGAGGTCTTTGTTTTTCCACCCCGGCTTCTCCCCTCGAGTGTGCAATGGCACAACTACTTTGATGGGTGGATGGCATTACCCTTCACGCGCTTTTTAACGAATACGGTCCTGGTAACGGTGGCTGCGATCATCGGCAATCTGGTATCATGCGCGCTTCCAGCGTATGCTTTTGCTCGCCTACGCGCGCGCGGAAGTCGGTTCGCATTTATGCTCATGCTCGCTACCATGATGATCCCGATAGAGGTCACGATTGTTCCCATTTTCCTCTTGTACAGTAAGGTTCACCTGATCAACACACTGTGGACGTTGATCATACCTCCCTGGCTTGGGTATCCTTTCTCGATTTTCCTGCTGCGGCAATCGTTCCTCAGCCTGCCACGAGAGATGGACGAGGCGGCACGCATCGAGGGTGCTACGCATTTCCAGATCCTGACGAAGATTATTCTGCCGCTATCTAAGCCAGCCCTGGGGGCGGTGGCGATCATTGCCTTTGTCGGAAACTGGAATAACCTCTTAGCGCCGTTGATCTACTTGCGTTCGACCGATAACTATACACTGGCAATTGGTCTCAATCTGTTCTACGGTCAATCCCTGACGGCCTATAACCAGTTGATGGCGGTTTCGGTGCTTTCCATTCTACCAATTGTGATTACTTTCTTTTTCGCTCAGAGATACTTTATTCGTGGCGTAGCATTGACTGGCATGGATCGCTAGTCGCTTAGAAGGAGATATAATTGATGCGCCGTTATGGGCAAGTCATTCGAGTAAAGTCTGATCGTATAGCAGACTACGAGTGCATGCATGCGTCGGTCTGGCCCGAGGTGTTAGCGACCATTCATGCCTGCAACATGCGTAACTATACCATTTTCCGCTACAAAACATGGCTCTTTGCCTACTTTGAGTATGTAGGGGATGATTTTCCTGCGGACATGAAGAAAATGGCAGAGGATCCCATGACACAGAAATGGTGGTCTCTTACCGATCCCATGCAAGAGCCTGTAGAGGAGAGTGGGGGGGAGAGTTGGTGGGCCAGTATGAAGGACGTGTTTCATATAGACTAGTGAGAAGAGGAGAGCGCCTATGTATCGCACTGAAGCAACCAAAGCCATTCAGCAGGGCATCAACGTCGGTCCATTCGCCGCTAACTGGGAATCGCTCAAGGGATATAGCATCCCTTCCTGGTATGAAGATGCCAAGTTTGGTATTTTTATTCATTGGGGTGCCTATGCCGTTCCCGGCTTTGGGAATGAATGGTATCCGCGGAACATGTATCTGCAAGATTCGCCCGAGTTCAAGCATCACCTGGAGACATACGGTTCACAGAAACAATCTGGCTACAAGGACCTCATTGCTCAGTTTAGCGCGGATAAGTTTGATCCTGACGCCTGGGCGAATCTGTTCAGGCAGGCCGGGGCACAGTTTGTCGTTCCTGTGGCTGAGCATCACGATGGTTTCGCGCTCTATGATTGCAGTTTCTCCGAATGGAATGCGACCAGGATGGGGCCAAGGCGTGACATCATTGGAGAACTGGCCGAGGCTGTACGTAAACAGTGGCTGGTCTTTGGCCTCTCCAGTCATCGCGCTGAACACTGGTGGTTCTTCAATGGTGGCATGGCCTTTGACTCCGATGTGCAAGACCCTCGCTCTATTGGCTTGTATGGTCCAGCCCAACCCGAAACACTCCCTCCAAATGAGGAATTCCTTGATGACTGGCTGGCTCGAACGTGTGAGCTTGTGGATAAATATCAACCACAGATCGTCTGGTTTGACTGGTGGATTGAGCAGCCGGCGTTTAGCCCATACTTACAGCAATTCGCGGCCTATTACTACAATCAAGCAGCACAGTGGCGGCGAGGCGTCGCTATCAACTATAAGCACCAGGCATTTCCCGAAGAGGCTGCTGTGTTTGATATTGAGCGGGGGCAACTCTCTGATATCCGCCCCCGCTTCTGGCAGACGGATACCTCGCTTTCCAAGAACTCCTGGGGCTACGTCAAGAATCAGGAATATAAAACAGTTGAAGCCGTTATTGGTGACCTGGTCGATATTGTGAGCAAGAATGGGGCCTTGCTCCTCAACATTGGCCCGCGCCCCGATGGAACGATCCCTGAGGCAGAGGAAGCGATGTTGCTAGAGATTGGACGCTGGTTGAACGTGAATGGTGAGGCGATCTATGGCACACGCCCCTGGAAGATCTTTGGCGAGGGACCAACTCGCATCGAGGATGGAAGCTTTACGGACACGCACCGGGCTAGCTTTACCAGCCAGGATATTCGTTTTACGATTCGTGGCGAATTGCTGTATGCGACCGTTCTAGCCTGGCCGGAAAATGGTCGTGTGACCATCAAGTCGCTGGCAACTGGCAGCAATGTGTTCGGTCAGCAGATCGAGAAAGTAGCATTGCTGGGGCAGAAAGAGGAGGTCCAGTGGAGGCATGATACAGATGGGTTGACCATTGAGATGTCCTCTACAAAGCCCTGTGAACACGCCTTTGTGCTCAAGATCTCTCCAAAGAAATGATATGAGGGACGGGGATGCAAGGGGCGGTAGCCCCTTGACTGGTTTCCGGGGCTGTGCCCTGGCTTCTTCCTTCCCCGCCCGCGTAGCGGGCAAGCATTCACATGAAGTATGGCAGACTACACACTTGAAGGAGCCACAAAAAAGAGACTATGAAAGCTATTCTTTTAGAGAAACCCGGTCAATTCCGTCTTCTTGAGCAAGAAGCACCGTCAGCCCCCGGCCCCGGTACTGCCCTTGTGCGGGTTCGCCATGTAGGCATCTGTGGAACGGACCTGCATGCCTTTCGGGGAGAGCAACCGTTCTTTACCTATCCGCGTATCCTTGGCCATGAATTGAGCGTAGAGGTGATCGCGACTGAGTCTGCAGATCCGTCGCTGGCGGTTGGTACGCTTTGCGCAGTTGAACCGTATTTCGATTGCGGAACTTGCCCTGCCTGCGTGCGCGGTAAACCAAACTGTTGTCTCAATCTCAAGGTGTTTGGAGTGCATATCGATGGAGGTATGCGCGAATTTGTGCATATTCCAATCTCAAAACTCCACCCATCGACCAGCCTTTCTTCGGAACAACTCGCCCTCGTTGAACCCCTGGCAATAGGTGCGCATGCGGTGAGTCGCGCTCAACTGGCCCCACATGAGCGCGTGCTTGTCGTAGGAGCGGGACCAATTGGTCTGGCAGTCACGCAGTTCGCGCTGCTTGCCGGTGCTCAGGTGACGGTTATGGATATAAGCGAGCCAAGGCTAGCATTTTGTCAACGACTATGGCCTCACATCGCCTGCCTGCATGCTCATGGTGATGCATTGGCTCTTCTGCAACACGAGGTTGGGGATGATCTCCCGCCGGTAGTCTTCGATGCCACTGGAAATCCACACTCTATGCATGCTGCGTTTTCCTATGTTGGTTACGCGGGACGCCTGATCTTTGTGGGTCTCTTTCAGGGGGATGTCAGCTTTCATGATCCTGATTTTCACCGCCGCGAACTCACGTTGCTGAGCAGTCGCAATGCGAACTCCACGGACTTTCGTCGTGTAATCGATCATCTTGAGAGTGGACGTATAGATATTGCCCCCTGGATCACGCATCGAACTACGTCAGATACGGCCCTGGAAGCCTTTCTCCATTGGTTTGATAGTAAGAGTAACTTGCTTAAAGGAGTAATAGCGTTTGCGCCAACAGGAGAGACTCTATGACACGGATAACCTTGCTCCCTCGGCGCCAATTGGGAAGGACAGGGCTGCGGGTGACCCCTCTTTGTGTGGGGGGCGCGGCTCTGGGCGATGTGCAGATCAGGCACCATGGAGGTGAGGCCATCAGTACATAGGAGAAGCCGATCTCCAGCGAGGAGCGACAGCGTCTGGACAACAGGGAGAACCTCGTCTTCCAGGTATTGTCAACTTGGGAAAGTAGCTGAGCAATGTGTTAGAATAGCTTCATGAAAACAACCCCCACTGTTCTAAGCTATAAAGGCTTTCGATTCCCACCTGATGTAGATTGTGTTTTGCACTGGAGTCGTGTTGACTTTGCACTTGCAAAGCATGGAAGGTATTGGGGAACGTTCACTCGATGAATCAGGGCTGTTGCAAAGTCGGGAATAACATGGCAAAAAGAGGAATAAAACAGAACCTTTCGAGCTTTAGGAATGGTTGAGACATCCAATTCCTCGCAACGAAAGGCCTGTTCATGACTATTACAACACGTTCCAGTCGGCTTGCTCTTCCCAATAAGGCACTCCTCTTCGATGTAGAAGTTCTCTATGGAGAGTTACAACGCGTCAAAGATCATCGAGATCGGCGCGGCGTGCGCTACTCCTTGGCAGACATTCTGCTGATAGGCCTGCTAGCAAAGCTAGCAGGGCAGACCAGTAGCCGGGCGATCGCCGACTGGGCTCAGTTGCGCCATCGAGAATTGAGCCACTTGTTTGGCTTGAGGCACCAGAGGATGCCTCACTACAGCACCTGGAGTCGTATCTTAGCGGCGGCAGTTGATCCAGACGAAGTCGAGCAGGTTATTGGTCACTTCTTTGCACATCAGGTTTCTCGCAGGCTGGCCCCAGGCGAAAGGCATCTGTGCTTAGACGGCAAAACCTTACGAGGCACGATTCCTCTTGGAAGCACACAAGGCGTCCATCTGCTTGCGGCCTACCTCCCCAAAGAGGGAGTTGTCCTGGCACAAGTCCAGGTCAGCACCTCGGGAAGTGAGGTCAGTGCGGCTCCTCTGCTGCTGGCAACTCTCGATTTGCGTGGAACGCTCGTCAGTGGAGATGCCATTTTTGCTTCTCGCAAGCTGAGTCTGAAGATCTTGCAAGCCAAAGGAGACTATCTCTGGATGATCAAGGAAAATCAAAAGCAGATGTATCAGGATCTGCAAACCCTCTTTGAGCCACCATCCGTGCGTCCTGGCTGGTCAGCTCCTCCCACCGATTTTCGCTCAGCCTCCTCAGTCAACAAAGGGCATGGGCGGCGAGAAAGACGGCAGATCACCGTGAGTAGCGAGCTTTCTCATTACTCAGAGTGGCCTGGTCTCTCGCAGGTCTTCAAGCTCGAACGACAACGAATCAACGCGCTGGGGAAGGTGGAGCAAGAGGTTCAGTATGGAATCACAAGTTTGCCGACCTCGGTGGCGACCCCCAAACGCCTCCTGGCACTTGTTCGAGAGCATTGGGGCATTGAAATAGTCTAATCGCAAATGACAAAAACGTATGGTCACACTTTTAGATGAGGTTGGGATCACATAACGGATCTCAACCTCATCGCCGGTGACGACAACGCGGTCAATTAACAGTTCGATGAGTTGGCGTTTTTGTTCAAAAGTCGCCTCATTGATACCTTGTTGAACGCGCTGGCAGAACGCTTCAATCGATTGGACCATCCCGGCAAGTTGATCATGCTGCCCCACATTTGCTTCCAGCTGCCGCTTTTGTTCTGCGATTACAGACAAGCGTTGTTCCAATTCCAGCCTGCGCCTCTTGTATTCTTCGAGTTGCAGGACATTCGCCAGATAGGCGTCTGTTAAACGTTCCATCTGCTGTTCCAGGCTCACCCGCGCTTTCCGCAGATTCTCTCGTCGTGCTTGCAATTCTTGAGGCAGCCACAGCCCGCCTTGAGCACGGTAGAGTGCAGTCGCAATGGTGTCCGAGTGGGTCAGCATCTCATACACATCCTGCCAGACGAGTTCATCGAGCTGTTCAACGGGGATCGAACGAGCTGGACATTTCTCATCGCGACGAGAAATGATCCCATGACTCTTGCCGTGACACACGTAGTATGCGTAGCCTCCTCGGCTGCTTCGACCAACGCAGCCGAGCCGACAGGTGCCACAGCTGACCAGAGCGCGAAGCAAGTAGGGATAGGCGGTATTGTTGCGCCGGGCAAATTGCTGATTGCGGGCAAGTTTTGCCTGGACCAGATCAAACTGCTCCTGACTGATGATCGCTGGAACCTGCGTGACGGCGGTCCACTCCTCCTGAGTCGTTTGGGTATGGCCTCCGCGACCTCGTCCAATGGGAACCAGTGCTGAGTGACGCCCACGTGCTTCAGTGGGGCGACTGCGCCCAATGTAAACGGTTCCCGTGTAGACAGGATTGGTGAAAATCCCTCGAATGGTTGCCTGGTTCCACCGCGTTTTCCCACCAGGGCTAGAGATGCCCAGATCTATGAGGTGTTGGGTCACGGACTTTAAGCTTCTTCCCTCTTGGAGATAGATCGTGAACAGCTCTGCCACGACAGCTGCTTCTGCTGGTTCAAGGCGGACCCCTGCCGGATCACGAGGATGAGCCGGATCAACGCGATAGCCATAAGGAGCATGAGTCCAGGGAAGGAGTCCACCTGCCAGATACTTCTGACGTCGACCACGTCTCATCCGCTCTGCGATCAGGCTGCGTTCATACTCGGAAACAGCTCCGCGGATTTGAAGCAGGAGTTGATCATGGGGATCATGGCTCATGGGTCGATCAACGAACTCCACCTGACACCCACCGTGCTCAAATTCTTCAATGAGTAACATCTGATGAACGTAATTGCGAGCAAGTCGATCAGGGGCAGTGATGACCACCCGATCAAACATCGAGCGGCTTACCTGTTCTCGCAGTCGATCAAGGCCTGGTCGACGCAGCTTTGCCCCGCTGTAGCCGTCATCACGAAAAATGTGTTCCTTTTGCCATGACCATCCTTGAGCTTCATGATACTTCCGTAAGCTGTCGAGTTGTTGTTCGATGGTCTGTGTTTGTGCTTGTCGTTGCGTCGAAACGCGAACGTAGACTGCGATCTTCATCGTGATTCTCCTGTTGTCTCGGCTCCTGGACGCAATGGGGCAATGATGCTGCACTTCCCTGGAGAAGCTGTTGGTAGGCCCGATCCCACCTCTGCGGGGCGCCAGGAACCTCAATGGTCGAGCGCCGAATCTTCCATTGTCGTTCGTTCATGGCTTTCTACCTTTAGGCAACCGAGAACGCAGGTTGCCTCTCAAGGAGAGTATCTCTCACGTGGGAAGCCTCCTCGTGCTGACTTCTGGGGCAGATATCTTATTCGACTCAGGCAAAATTGTCGGGTAGCCGGAAGGCCTCACAGCTCTCCGGCCCCCTCAGAACCGTGCTTGCGCCTCTCAACGCACACGGCTCAAGCGCATCACGAACAACACGGCTCTTTTTCCTCTTTGCGCTTTGCTCGGGAAGCAGTTTTGCGTTCTTCTGCTAAGAATCCTTGCTTGTTGCATTCCTGGCAGTCATTTACTGCTTGTTTCGATGCGGCATGAATATGCTGATGACAGAGGAGATGAACCAGAACAAGATTACTGTAGCTATTCTTTCCACCCTGAGCACGGGCATGGAGATGGTGAACCTGAAGTTCTTCCTCATTGAAAAGGGATTCTCCACACTGCGGGCATTGACCATGCTGCCTCTTCGCGAGTTTCTGCTTGGAAAATGTCAGGTCTTTGGCTTTCGCGGCCTGCCGTTCCATCCAGTAGCTCTTGAGGCTGGGATCGTCCGGTGAGGCTGTTCCTTTGACCAGCGTATGGCGTTCAATCGGAAACCAGCTGAATTTGAGCAGATAGGCTCCTGTTTGTTTGTCTCCAAACACCCATGAGTCCTTTCTTTCCAGATGCAGTTGGCCCCAATATCGTTGGTGTCGCCAGCTCTGAGCTTTCCGGGGATGGGCGTGCCTGGTGTAGTGGTCCTCTTTCTGATACATCCATTTATCCAGGCTACTAAAGGTTTCTTTTGCTACAGCAATGCGAAAGTAGTTCGCCCAGCCTCGGATCACGGGATTGAGTTTTCCCACGACCGCCTGGACGTTGGTCCCCTGGGCTTTTTCCCAAAGACTTTTGAGTTTCTTTCGCACCTGTTGAACTGATTCTTTGCTGGGTTTGATGAGGAGTTTCCATCCCGTTCGCGAGGTATGCGGCGTTGGATACAGGCGAACGTTGAAGCCAAGGAAGTCAAATCCTTCGGTCAGGTGAACAATTCGTGTCTTTTCTTCGGAGAGAGTCAAGCCACGTTCCTTCAACCAGTCTGTCAGGATGCCCTGCGCACGCTCGGCATCTTTCCTGGTTTCACAGAAACAGACGAAATCATCGGCATATCTTACTACTGCTCGTTTCCCGATGAGCTCTCCGCGACAGTTGTACTTGATGTTGAGGGCTGTTTCCATCCCATGAAGCGCGACGTTAAGCAGCAGGGGGGAAACAACACCGCCTTGAGGTGTACCTTGCTCCGTTGCATGGAGGACCTCTTTTTCAATATATCCTGCTTTCAGCCATTGCTTTATCAGTTCCTTTCCAGGGACCGGGCCAATGGTTTTCAGGAGATATTCGTGGGAGATTGCGTCAAATGCCCCTTTTATATCAGCATCAAGTATCCACTTCTTGGTTTTATTGGGTCGAGCCAGTCCGTAGATCTTTTCAAGAGCATCGTGACAGCTTCGACCTGGGCGAAACCCATAGCTCGCGCCCTCAAACTTGGCTTCCCAAGCTGGTTCAAGGGCGTTTTTGACCATTGCCTGAAGGCAGCGATCCATCACCACGGGTATCCCTAATGGCCTAGACGTGTTATTCGCCTTTGGGATGTAGATCCGCCGTGTTGGTTTTGCTTTCCAACAGGAGTACTGTGCGAGCAGATCGACCATTCTCCCTCTGGCTGCTGGTGTTTTGATGACCAGCTTGTCTACCCCAGGAGTGTTTTTCCCCGCGTTCATCTGCGTAACTCGCCGGACACTTATCAGCCGGTTCGAGTAGCTTTTCAGCATGAGTTTTTGGAGCGAGCGGGCCTTCTTCAGGTTTCCCTCTTGTGTTGCCCGAAAGATACGTTGCCTCAGGTTACGAACAGCCCGATTGGCTTTGCGCCAGTCAATAGCGTTCCAGTCGGTCTGCTTCTCGGTTCCGTTTGCTAAGCGTGTGTCTGCTTGCATCTAACTTTTCCCTTGATGAGTTCCTTCGCACCGTTCTTTGGGTGATGTACCAGGATCACGTCAGCCGCCTTTCGGCGTGGGTATCTTCGTTGTCGACCCTATCTGCCCAGTTATGCATTCCTGTTGCCTTTCGGCGAGCAGCCTTCGCTTCTTGATCCTTCCTGTTCCCATTAAGGCGTTCGGCGTCCCTTGCGGTTGGCTTACTCAAGAGCGTGATGGGCTCTTGAGACCTTATTGGGGTTTCCACGTTCTGTACAGTTGAGATGCGATCGGGGTGGGCGTCTCCTATACTGCGGGGAGTGGGTGTCCTCAAAGCCGTTTGACAGCACGGCTCTCCAATATTCCCATCATCACCGTATCAACCACTTTCGATGACCTCACATAACGCAGCCTCATCAGAGATTCATTCGCATTCGCCCGTCCGGTCTTCCCCTAGCCCGGTTACTTCTTGTGGTTGAAGTTTCCTTAGGCATTCTCCCTCGCTTTCCACCTCACTGTTACCAGTGACGCAGAGAGGGGTGGAGACTGGCATGGACACCTGCCTGGAGACTTTCGTCTCACTCATTCCGTACAACTTCGTGTCGCACTGTCATTTGTGATTGTACCATTGAGAATGGCTTACATTATCGCCGAGACCAGACCTTTCAAGAAGATCATTCTCAGCTGCGAATGGGCCATGCCCCTCATGTGCTCGCTTTACTCAACAACACGGCCATTGGCTTGATGGCTCGTCGGGGCGAAACCAATCTGCCCCATGCACAACGAACGTTTAGCTATCAGTTCGACAAAGCGTTGGCACACATGGCCGCATGAGAGCGACTGATGAACTTTGCAACAGCCCTGCTCGATGAATAGACAGCTATAGACAAATGTGGTCATGTATGCTATAATCATGAGATGAAGTTGATCGTTTATGCGAAACAACAAGGCATTAGCTACCGAACCGCCTGGAGGTGGTACAAGGCAGGCAAGATCGCCGGGCACCAAATGGATACGGGCACTATTCTGGTGACAGAATCAGTGCCCGTGAAAGAACGGCCTGCCCTTCCCAAAGTGGCGGTGTACACACGGGTGTCCTCAGCCGAAAACACGTCAAACCTGGACAGCCAGGCGGAACGGTTGGTAGCCTACTGTACGGCGCGAGGCTATCAGGTGAGCAAGGTGGTCAAAGAAATCGGTTCTGGGGTCAATGACAATCGGCCCAAGTTTCTGGCGTTGCTGGCTGATCCAAGCATCAGGCGCATCGTGATTGAACACAAGGATCGTGGCACGCGCTTTGGCTTTCGCTACATCGAAACGTTGCTCAAAACCTATGGGCGCGAGATTGAAGTGGTCAATCAAGCAGAGAGTGGCACCGAAGATTTGCTGGCTGACCTCACCAGCATCATTTATTCGTTCTGCGCTCGATTGTATGGGCAACGCCGGGCAAAGCGCAAAACGGAAAAAATTGTGCAAGAATTGGAGCAGGGAAGCTATGAAGAAGCGCAAGAAGCCCCCCAAGAAGGGTGAGCCGCGTACCATCACGCGTGCAATCACCCATATTGGATTAGAACGGGCAAATCCAGGCAAACTCGCTGCCCTGGACGAACTGGCCGAGGTCTATCTTGCGTTGATGCAGCAGTATGTGACTCTGTTTTGCGATGAGGAACTCCCCAACGGCTTTCGCGCTCCTTGCTTTCCGACCGCTCTCTCTGAGCGATGGCAGCGCGTCGCGATCCAACAGGCGGCAGGCATCGCCCGCGTCCTGGCGGACCAATCGCGCCAACGCCTATCAAGCGTATCTGGACGCGTTGGCTGAGTATCAGAAACAACGGGAAGAAGGCACGCTCAAAGCAGAAGCAAAGGAACCGCAATGGCGGGAGTGGAACATTCCGACGTTGCGCCAACCCTGCATTCAAGCCAATGTCAATGTGGTCCAATTGGAAGCAGCCACCGATTCGACCGTGGATTACTGGCTCAAGGTTTCGACCCTGACGTTCAGAAAGCAGCTCCTCATTCCGGTTGTGCTTGCTAACTACCACAAAATACAGCTCACTGATCCTCACACGGGCAAGCGTCGGAAGATCAATAGGAGTGTGGCCCTTAATAAACGAGCGGGGGCGTGGTGGTTGACCCTGACCTATGACGAAGAAATCCTGCCAGAGACCACGAACGAAGCGCCGGTCATTGGCATTGACGTCGGTATCGCCAATTTCATCACCACCTCCGATGGCGAACAGTACGGCTCGTTCAATGGGCGGATGAAAGAACGGAATCGGCAGGATCGCGAAAAACGACGGCGCAAGGCGAAACTGCGAGCCTGCTTGAAAAAGAATGGCGTCCCCAAGGAGAAACTCCCCTCCACCACCAGTCGCACAGGACAGAGGCTCATCCGGCATATCAAGCAATCGATCAATCGAACCGTCAACCTCTGTTTTGAAGAACACGAAGGATGTCAGTTTGCCTACGAACAATTATCAGTGCCCTCGATGCGCTTCAAAGCCCGCGCCATGAACGCGTACCTGCGTGCCTCCAACCTCGCGCATATTCCAGCGCAACTTGAGTGGAATGCCACCAAACGCAGTGTCACCGCCACAAAGGTTAAGAGCGGCTATTCGTCGCAAGAGTGCCACGTGTGCCACTACGTAGACCGCAAAAATCGCCCCAATCAGCAGACGTTCTGTTGCCGGGTTTGCGGTCACACGACCCACGCAGACACCAACGCCGCGCAGAATATTGCGTCGCGGCTTGGCGACCGGGAGTTGCGTGCCTGCCAGGACCGGCACCAAATCAAAGCACTGCTCCTCTTGCGGCATGAGCAGTGGAAGCAAGAATTCCGGTTCCTCGTAGTGGAACCGCCCGTCCAGTTGGATCTTTGGGCGTGCTCAGAGATGTCAACGGACGTAGGTTAAGGCGAGTTGTGTAGGCAGGGAATACCTGTCCATACAATGAGCAACTATCTCCCACGGCTTTCGTTTTCTCTGCTGAGATTAGAAAGAATGAGGAGGAATGAGACCATGCTGAAGAGCATGGGCAACTGCCTGAGCACGGGAGTCCACGTTGAGCTTCATATAAATAGTGCTCAAATGAGCACGCACCGTGCGTTCGGCGACTCCCAGTCGCAGGGCAATCTCTTTATTGCGTTCTCCTTGCACAAGACCTGTCAGCACCTCCACCTCACGCTCCGTCAGATCTGTTTCTTTGCGGGAAGATGGGATCGCCGAGAGAGAAGGTGAAGAGACACCATGAGATGCATACGAAAGAATACGACTCATAATCTCTGGCTGGACCGTCATCTCGTTGCGCGCTGCGGCATGAATGGCCCGAAACAGGGTTGCTCGATCCGTCTCTTTGAGCAAGTACCCGCAGGCCCCCATTTGTAAGCCTCGTATCATGAGATCATCTTCGTTATAGGTCGTCAAAATCAAAACGGCAATATGCGGCCAGTCGGCACGAATACGTTTGATGGTTTCCAATCCATCCATGCCCGGCATCCGTAAATCCATCAGGACCACATCGGGTTGTTCTCTGCCCACCACCTGGAGGGCGGCGGCACCATCTCCTGCATCACCAACCAGGACAAACCCCTCATCGGCCTCTTCCAACATAAAACGTAGCCCCTCACGCACAATGAGGTGGTCATCAACGACGACAATCCGAATGGTTGGGTGTTCTTCTCTCATCAGAGAACCTCTCCTCTCGTCTGCGTGGGAAGGTGCAAGCGAAGAATTGTTCCTTGCCCTGGAGCACTCTCAATCGTCAGGTGGCCTCCACAAAGATGAGCACGCTCACGCAACCCCAGAAGGCCATAGTGACCTTGTAGCGTGGCGAGGGCAGCGCTCTCAAAGCCTCTCCCGTCATCACCTATTTCAATGATCAGGAAGTCCTCTTGGAACTGAGCGCAAATGTGCACCTGTTGTGCCTGGGAATGACGGGCGGCATTGGTTAGTCCTTCCGTGATGGCACGCAGCACATGCTCACAGAGAGCACAAGGTGTCTGTGCAAGCGCTGCAATGTCAGCGACGCACGCGATGGATGTGCTCTCTCTAAAACGATCGATCTCTTTGTGTAGCGCCTGGAGTAGATCTTGAGGGCCGAGCGCATTGGCACGCAGATCATCGATGGCGGTACGGGCCTCCGCCAGGGTTGCCCGTGCGCGAGACATGGCCTGCTGGGCCAGTTCGCGAGCGCGCTCATGCCGCTTTTTCTCCAGATGTTGATCGATACGCTCCAATTGCAATGTCAGCCCCACCAAATCCTGTGCCAGCGTATCGTGTAACTCGCGCGCCAGGCGCTGCCGCTCGTTCACCAGGGTCAGTTCTTCCATGCGCATCGCAAAGGCAGCCAGTTGGAGATGAGCCGCTTCCAACCGACTGCGAGCATGGGCCTGTTGAATCAAAAGCAGAATCCACCCGATAAGAAAGACCACCAGGAGCAAAACGGACTCAAGCGTCATCCAGATGGTCATTTGCAGTATCTGGATGATGGCCGTTGCAAGAAAGAGGGCAAGAAAGCAGGCAACAATGATCACGATGTGCCTGATCTGTTTGAGCACATTCAGAGCTTCAATGACCAGAACCAAATAGAACCCAAGTGTGATGATCAGGTCGGACCATATGAGGCTCATGGTAAAAACACATACGGCCTGGAAGAGAAAATAGAGCCAGGACCAGCGCTGCGGGAATCTGTCTGAAAGGCACAGATAGTGAAGCAGGAAATGCAAGACCATCAACAGCAAAAAGATCACATTCAGAGGAGCAGAGAGATGCCCAAAATGTGGCGACGGGAGTGGACCTGATGACGGTGGGAGTAATGTACGTTGTGAAGAAGGGATAGAACTGGTCATGATAATGGCAAAACTACTGAACGGAAGCTTGATCTGGTCTTCTAGAAGGATCCGCGCACACCCCCAGAAGGAAACAGCGCCCACCCACAAGAGGAGGAACCAGAGCAGAGAACGCCGATCCGATTCAGATGCAGAGAGATCCTTCAGAGAAAGATTCCCAGTGGATGTTCTCTGTTGCTCGCTCTTGCCTCGTCTGTGCTTCTCTGTGTCCATAGCGCCCCCCAAGACGTATCTGCGGTTAAAAGTCATGGCTCTAGTATATCACCCTCCGCTCGCTGTTTCATTGTCCTTTTCTCCACCTGCTGCATGCCTCTTTCGCCATGGCGGAACAGACAGGGACAAAGAGACCTGTCTGGAAAGGCTGGACAAGATTGGCGCAAGAGACGATGTGGGCACCAGTAAGCACCGCTATACTTGGGGTCAGGTAGCAAGCGTGCGGACCACGCGCCTGCATTGCTACCTCATGTGATGAATCACCTCTCAGAAGATGGGAGATAAAAAAGAAAGAGAGAAGAATCTCTTGAACGCGAAGCCTTCGTTTTTTCATACACCTATAACTCGTCGTCGGGTCGTGCAGACGGCAGGTGTCGCATCTTTGCTGGCGGCGGGTGGCCTGCTGGCCTTTCAGGGCTACCGGTCCGCTTTTGCTGCTCACGCTGCTGACTCATCCATTCCTGCGACGCTTGCTCCAGGAGGAGAGCTGGATCAGTATGTCAAGCAACTGGCAGAACAGGATCAGTTTTCTGGCACGTTCCTCGTCGCCCAAGGAGACAAACCGGTGCTGTTGCAAGCCTATGGGATGGCAAATAAAGAACGACACATTCCCAATGGCCCTCAGACCCTCTATGCGACCGCCTCAATGGCCAAGTCATTCACTGCCACTGCCATTACACAACTGGCCCAACAACAGAAGCTCACCTTTACCGATCCCATTGGCAAGTATCTGCAAGGTTTCCCTGCTGACATTGCCGATTCGGTCACCATCCATCAGTTATTGACCCATACCTCCGGGATGGGGGATTTTCACCTGGTCCCCGATTACAAAGCCAAGTTTCTCATCTGGCAGAGCGCCGCTGAAACCCTGAATGGTCTGCTGGAGATCATCAAGCAGCAGCCGTTACAGTTCACTCCTGGAACGGCCTTTTCCTACAGCAATTCGGGCTATGTGACTCTGGGTACAATTGTCGCACAAGTATCAGGGATGGACTATTATGACTATATCCACCAGCACATCTTCGCGGCAGCTGGCATGAGCAAAAGCCGCTTTTACACCAAGCCACAGCGAGAGCGGATGCAGGATATTGCGCATCCTTATAATAGCGAGCGCGTAGATATCAGTGAGCAACAAGGCTTCATTGGAGAACCCGCAGGCGACGCCTATACGACCGTAGAGGATATGTTGCGCTATAGTCAGGCACTGCAAACACACCAGTTGCTCAATCCCTCATTCACGGATCTGCTCATGACAGGCAAGGTTGCAGTCCCGCCGCCTCCCGCCCCAAATGGACCAGCTCCCACGGCAGCTTCCGGACAGCAACCCCAGGGGACTCCTCCGCCGCTGCCGCAGCGAAGTGTCATGCAGGCCTATGGTCTACTTGACACCCTGGTCATCAATGGCAACAAACGCATCGTCTGGCATAGTGGAGGTTCTGAGGGCGCTTCCACCGTCTTCGAGATGTTTCTGACACAGGGCTACAATCTTGTCATCCTGAGCAATTATGGGGCGCAAGATTCGTTTATGAATCTTGTAATGAAGGCTGAGGGGCTCATTCTCCAAGGGTAGATGGACCTCTCCATCTCTGTTGTTGAGGGATGCCCAGAATATCGACCCAAATTGATCATGTGATCTCTCCTGATATTGCCGAATGCTCTTCTGTCACAGAAACGTTTCTCTCTGCGCTTGAGAAACAAGAGGCGAACTGGCTGATCGATAGGTGCAGATATTCTGGGCATCCTTCTCGGAGAAATTGTCTGTTGAGTCAAGAGGAAAGGTCAGAAAAAGCGCCAGTGGCTCGTCCGTTCGCAGCAAACGAACGGTTTTGAGACACCTCATCAGGAGAACACTACTCAACCTGGTCCGATGATCAGATTCTGCTGTGCGGGGAGAAGCACAACGTTGAGACCTTCCGCGTGGGCAACAAACTGGCGCAGATCAAACGAGGGTAGATGGTAGGTCGCGCTGAGCTCTGCAGAGCTGGCATGGAAGCGCTCAAGCAGTTCGGATGGAAATGGCATGGAAGCGTACGACCGCGCTGTGAACAGGCCAAAATGCTCATTGGCAGCGTAACTGGCACGCAAGACAATCGCCTCGACCTGGAGCACCTGAGCGACAATACGTCCCCAGAGGCACATGGCCTCGTAGAGAAGAGCATCGGGCTGCTCCGCGCGAATAGACTCCAGGACCTGGGGAAGGACACGGCGACTTTCCTCCGCCATCTTTAAGGGCATAGGGCCCGGCCCGAAACCTCCCAGGAAAGACTCATAGGGACGGAAGATGGCTCCCGTTGCCTCAATGATTGCGCGAAATTCTTCAGTCAGGTAGTAGATGACCTGCTCGCCACATTGGACAAGTTCTTGCACGATAGGTAGTGTTGGGTTCACATGTCCAGTGGCTGGGACATTCAAAAAGATATATTTTTTCATAGAGTATCCTCCATCTATTCGTGTTTGATGTCGTTGCACGAGAGAGGACCGCTTGCATCAGCATGCTAGAATCAGAAGCAGGCGGTTTCTGCTCAGGAGCATGGTGACCAGGTTTTCCAGGCTCAGGCACCATTGCTCCGTCCACAACAGTTTCTTTCCCCTTGCGCCACTTTTTTCTCAGTCAGGAAGCATCTCTCCTTTCTCGCCATCAACGGGATTGATGTGTGTTTCTGCCTCATCTTGATAGGTCACGCGTTCACGAATCTCTTTTGCCCAGGCGATCTCTCCCTGCCACTGGTCTGCTTGATGTCGCATCAATCTCTCTGCAATGGCACGGAAATGCGGGCTGAACTTGCGCATCTGAGCAGGATCTGAGACTACCTGGAGGAGATCACGCCTTTCTGAGTGGAGATAGAGCACCAGTGTCTCACAGTAGGTGATGTAATGGTTCAAGAGATGGAGACGTTCATCAGGTTGGAGAAAGTCCAGATACAGCACTTTCAAACGAAACAGACGTTGGTAGTCTCCTGGGTTAGAGATGGTATCTATCATCAATTGGTGAAAGCGTATCCGCCCTGCCGGGGTAATCTCGTAGGTCGTCCGTGTCTGCTGGCGACCACGTTGTCTCGTTGTGGCCTCTTGTCCCTCATCAAGCTTTTTGATGAATCCCGATTGCTCAAGCTTTGTGAGCAGAGGATACAGGGTGCCGAGACTGATTTTGGCCCAGGGGCCAATCATGTCACTGGCAATTTTGGCTATTTGATAACCATGCTCAGGAGCACACATGAGCTGGGCAAGAATGAGCAATTCATACATGAGCGAGCCCTCTCCTTCTCAGACAAGCCAGGTACTGAGCTTTTGTCTACACTACTTCTATTAGATATATCTAATAGAAGTAGTGTAGACAAAAGAGGTGACGTCAAGGGGACGCTGAGGCAGGGACTCGTTTGGTTCCACGTCGGCCTTCCCTCTTTTTCAGAAGGAGGAAATATCTCGAATCAATCTTGGTTTGGCAGAGCAGTGGTCATCTACAACTGTAGGACTAGGCTGGGATGGAGGCTTGACGACGCTTTCAGGTAGAGCATATGCAAGTGTTCCAGGTCAAGGCTGTAGTGAAACGAGCACTCATCAGCGGTACTGCGCCGCTCACGAACGAGACCAGCCTGGCGGAGCTGGCGTAAGTGGTAGGAGACCAGGTTGAGTAGCTGTTTTACCTGCGCAACGAGTTCAGCCACACGGTAATCACTCTGTGTGAGCCGTTGGAGTAACGTCCACCGCAGATCGTGCGCCAGCAGTTTGAGCACTGACGGCGCTGGCTGTTCCATTGTCTGCATCGTCTCTTTTGCCCTAATCTTATTTGAAGCAATCCATTTTGAGATAACTATACCCAAGAATGGCTGATAAGTCAAGAGAGAAGGTCTGTGGCTCTGGGGAAGACAGCCTCATGATGGGGCTCGCGTGAGCCAGCCACCTATGCTTGGAACTACTGAGGAGGATCTCGCGGCTGGCGACAAAAGGAGGGACCAGATCTCGCTGGAATCCATATGCAGCCCTCCCACAACACACGAGACAGTCACCGGCTGTCCTCTGACCTTGCCTTTTTTGAGAAGGCGTGCTATAGTTCTGTTAAGCCTATTTGCTTCAAATGAGATTGGAATAAAATTTTCCTATTCATCCGAGGCAAGGATCTCTGCAAGCGGGGAAGCCCTTCTTTCGTTGAAGCGGAGAGCATGGGGGACGCGCAAAGATGTGGTTCTCCCCCTTCATTCCCGGACCTGTCGTTCAGTTGCCTATGTCAAAGAGAAAGGATACCTTCCCTTGACTGTCAACAATCGCTCTTTCGTGAGAAACGCATCGACCTACGTTCTTTGGCTTCTGGTTGTGGTTTATGCAGTAGTTAAACTGATGAATTCAGTGCTTCCACTCCATATTCCCACGGCGATCGGGCTTTTGATCCCGATCGTTTTTTTGGCTGCTTCATGGAGCTTTGCGCTACAAATGGAGCGGCATTCTCATCTTTCTTGTCCTTTGTCTGGTCGTCAGTAATCTTCTGGAAAACACCAGTATTCTGACTGGCTTTCCATTTGGTCACTATTATTACACCGACGGGTTTGGTCCCAAGCTCTTTCAGGTGCCTCTGCTGGTCGGTTTTGCCTACTTCCCCGGCTACTCCGCCTGGGTGCTTGCCACGGTGCTGATTGGTGATATTGACCGCAAGTCTAGTGCGTTCACCACGTTCGCCGTTCCGTTTATTGCTTCCTTTGGCATGGTCGCCAATGATCTGGGCTTGGATCCAACACTCTCGACGATCAATCATGTCTACATCTGGGAACAAGGCGGTGGCTACTTCGGGGTGCCATTCACCAACTACGCGGGGTGGCTCTTCACGGCGTATGTGCTCTTCCAATTGTTTGCCCTCTTTCTGCGTTTGCGCAGGACTGACAGCAAAGAGGAGGCGTCGGCCTTTCCCAAGTCGTACTACGCTCAGGCGATCATCGTGTTTGCCGTGGTTGGGTTGGCATATGTTGTGGCCTATCTCTCAGGCAGCGGCGATACGCTGGTTACTGACGCGATGGGGGTGGTCTGGCATACCAGAAGCATTGCTGAGGGGGAAGCGACGGTCATCATCTTTACGATGATCTTCATGGCAGCTTTATCAGCCGTGAAACTGCTTCAAAGGTCAGCCGTTGCTACGAGCATATCAAGTGAAACAGGATCAGGTGAAACAACTGCCAGAGAAGTCTCTCCAACGTTGAAATAACAAGGGAACTTTGGAAGTCACGCTTTTGCCCATGTGGAAATTTCATGAGTCTGGCACGAATTTGGAACTCCCAGGTTTGAGACCAACGGTTCTACAAGCGAACATCTGCACACCGCTTTTGTCAATTCGGGAGACAAACGCATCATGCATCACGCACCCAACCATCACCAGTCCACACAAACCGGTTTGCATCGCGCGAGCCTGCGAAATGGGCAAGCGCGTGGCCCCAGCGGACCCCAGGGGTGGGAAGCAAGAACAATGTGAAGCGCTTTCTTTAGCTTGCACAATTGTTCTTGTGTCACAACTAAGTCGTCTGTTTCAGCTTGTGTGTAAGGGGTGAAGCGAGAGAACACCTTGGAACTCCAAGAGGATAGGAGCAATGGCTCTCTGCCGCTCTCAATACGCTTCGAATGCGCACAAGCATCTGGCCGCACGGTCAGACAGAACACAACAAGAAAAGAATATATTGATGACGACACATTCGCATATTCAACCTCCGATGATCATTACAATCTTCGCTTGAGGATTTCGAGAGTACGGCGCTGAACCATCCAGTGTTTTTCTTGGAGAGGAAAGAGTGCCTGTCATACAGGGAAGAAATGGAGATGTCTGCGCTTTGGCAGGACAATCTCTAAGAGAAAGAGGGCGTTCTGATGAATATTACACATCTTTTGCGAATCATAGCCACAATTGCCGCGGTGGTAGCGGTTACGTTTGACATGGGCACGTATACTCACGCGAATTTTACCAGTATCCATATGCTGTTCGGGCTGTTTGTCGCTCTGATTCTACTGTTTCTGGCTCTCATGGCTGTTTTCAGCCGCGGGCTGAGAAGGCTGGGGACTGTGACGACTCCCCACGGCTAAAAGCCTGACACTTACACACAAATCTCAAAGCTTGCAGAAGATTCACAGAGGCATGCGATGGAGAGGCGCAGAAAAAAATACCCGCTGTTGTGCTTCCACTCTGGCAAGGCACAGGGCTTCTTCGCCAAAAGCAACCCACGAGTCATGCTGAAGAGACAAAGGCTGTGCAGCGCACCGCTTCCGTGTTTTTCTTCCAGGTTTCATATTTGTGTGTAAGTGTCAGGGCTAAAAGCCGGGGGCTTCTCAGGAGGCTTGCGCGCCCTGAAGGCTCCGTCCGAGCCAAAGCGCTTTGATGTTTATGGCGGCGTTGTGGTCACGGTCCAATTCAGTGCCGCACTCGCAGTGGGTGCGGCACGGTGGTCAAGCGTCTTCTTGATCACCGTGCCGCACCCACTGCATACCTGGCTGGTATACCTGGGGTCCACCTTTAAAACCCTCTCACAAATCGCTTCGGAGTATGGAACGCATACCAATGTCATTTCCCGATGGCGAGATCAAGCGCTTGCAGCTCTGCCAGGAGCCTTTAATGACCAGGCTGCAACAGATCAGGCAGCCAAAGAAGCAGCCTGGGAAAAAGAACGAGAGGAATTGTACGCCGAGATTGGGCGCGTTGAGTACACAACTGGCCTGGATCAAAAAAAATGTGGTCACCTGCTTGAGCCGCGATGAACGAGTCAGGCTGATAGACTGGAGCAAGGCAGACCTTTCCTTAAGCGTGCAAGCTCAATTATTGGGACTCAATCGAAGCAGCCTGTACTATCAGCCGGTTCCGCCTTCAGCCGAAGAAATTGCACTCAAGCATCGGATTGATCAGATCTCCACCGACCATCCCTGCTATGGATCGCGCCGAATCACAGAGCAACTCAAGCGGGAAGGGATGCAGGTCAATCGCAAAGCGGTCATCCGGCATATGCACGAGATGGGGTTGGTCGCTGTCTATCCCGGCCCCAATCTCTCCAAACGCGCTCATCAGGCTGCGATCTCTCCGTACTTGCTTACCAATATCACTGCAAGTTACCCCAACCATATCTGGGGGTTAGACATTTGCCAACCCACTGCTCACCGACTGGTGGGCTAAATCCACTAACCGCTGGGCCGTCTCACGCCCATAGTTGCGGGGAGCCGTCGCGCGCAAGATAGCCGCAATGGTATCCACTCCTGCGGCGCGGATGGCTCTTGCGCTGGGATGCGCCTGGAGCACCTCCGTAGCAGTCATGCGGCAGGGATCGGCAAACACCTGGGTGAACTCGCGGCGTGAGGACCACCAGCAACCCCTGGATCTCGTTCTTGTCACGAGCCAGCTTATCGCTCAATTGGGTATGCAATGGGAGGCAAAAGAGAGGAGCGGTTTGCTAACAAGACGAAAGAACAACCGCCGAAGTTCGGCGCGACTTCGGGGAACCATCACCGGGAGATCAGGAGACAGGTTGGCTTGGACAGAATCAGAGGCTTCTGACTCTGGTGTCTGTTCAAACTTTTTTTTAGCACATCTTCTTCCCCGTTGACTCGCAGGGCTGTTAAAAAGGCCATGGCAAGCATGGAGAGAGTCACGTGACGGAACTATCCCTGCCAGGAACACACTTCGTACTCATCCAGACCCACCTCTCCTTTCGCTTCCTCAAAACACTGTTCCACTGTCCAGCGCGCCCGCAATCCGCCTCCACCATCTCCTGTAACTTTTCGGCAGATATCATTCTCGATCCAGCCATGTGTGTCCACGCGAACTCGCTGAGGTGCGAAACACGCCTATCTGGCAATTTTCGATGCGTCCAGCCGTACCACTGTACTGAGCGCTCTCCTCCCACCGATTTGTGCCCCTTTTTGAGAAACCCAGTCTCGTCGATCACCAACACCGCATTGGGAGCTGCAAGCATCTCACGAACATATGCGCGCAACGCATCTCGCACCCTGTCACAATCCCACTTGGCTCGGTCCGTGCCGTTGTTGCATCGCATACGGAGTTGCTTCTCCCAACTCTTCCGCCACTTGCCACCCGTTTTTTCGTTCCACTGAACTCATCAGTCCCTGCATGTAGGCCAGGGCTCGCTGATAAGACTCTGATCGGACGAAAAAGCCGCTTATCTGCTGACTCAGTTGGTTGAATGCCATGGTCCATACCTCGCGCAGCGGGAAGAAGATGGACTTGCTGTAGGGAAAAGAAAGGGCATCTGAAGATTCCTTTGATGTTCTCATGTGCTTTTCGTGAAAAAGATCTTTGTAAGGTTTGCGCATACGGCGAAGAGGGATCAATACGCCGAACGAGCACGTGACGGATGAGGAAATGGAGAGGATTTCCCTCGTTTCCTCGCCATTTCCTCATGCTCTCTTCACTTACAGGGAGGTCGGAGTGGTAGACCGGCACAGGATGCGCGAAAGTACCTGTTCAAGGAACAACACTGGGTTCTTAGGCTGTATACTGCTGCGCCAGGCCACAAATCCATCAGGCCGCACCAGCACCACTCCCTCAACTGAGACTCCCATTTTTGTTTGCCAGCTATTCTCTCCATCCAGCAGCCCACCATCCGAGCCGATACGGTAGGCTGCTAGTTCGATCCCAAGTGACGCTGCCACCTCTGGTGCTGCCGCATCCCAGGCTGTACCACCAGGACCGGCAAGCAGAATGAAACGACCATCAAGCAGGTCCAGCGTGGAGAGGCGTTGCCCCTCTCGTTCGACCCATAGATGTGGCACCCGTGTCCCAGGCAATCCGTTCAACTCCAGGGGCTTGAGCAACTCGATCCCATCACGCGCTGGCGTGATCGCCTCTTCTGAAAGGATGGCCTCTGAACGATAGCGATACCCGACGATGGGATGCATGATGGAAAGCTGTTCCTGAAGATCAGGGAGGGCACTTCCCCTGGCTTCACTGATTTCTTTCCCAAACAAGATCGCTCCCGATCCCACCATCGACTGCTGAGCTGCCAACAAGCCGACGGGGCGCCGCTCCGTCTGATAGGTCGCCAACAGCTCTGGTGTCGCCTGCCTCTTGAGGACCGCAGCCAGTTTCCAGCCCAGGTTTTGCGCGCTTTGAATAGCTGTATTGACGCCCAGTCCCAGGTAGGGCGGCATGGTATGGGCCGCATCCCCCACCAGGAAGATCCGCCCTTGCTGGAACCGATCAGCCACCCGTTGAATGGGCTTCCAGTCGGCGATATCGACGACCGAGACGTCCAGATCTGCTTTCCCCAACGCCAGGCGAATCATCTCCTGACAGCGCTCGGCGGGATACTCCTGCGCCGTTTCCCCTCGGGCAGAGGAATAGCTGATCATAAATAAGCCACGCTGCTGATCGGTGATCATAAACATGCCGCGCACGTCCTTGTTCACGATCTGGAACACGTCATTTTCATAGCCTGCGACCAAAGACCCCCAGTTTGCGCGAAAGTACGCAAAGATCTGGCACTCTGGAAGCTCCCCGAGTCCTTGTGTGGAGATGGCGAGGGTCTCACGAATCCGGCTGTGCGCGCCATCAGCCGCAATCAGGTAGTCTGCGCGCACCTCGCTTTCTTTTCCGGTCGCGCGATCCTTGATGGCCGCAGTCACGCCTGCCTCATCTTGCGTGAAGGAGACGAGTTCGGTGCCATATCGGACATCCACGCTGCGTCTCCGCGCGTCAGCGAGCAGTAATGGTTCGAGCTTACTCTGGGGATAATACCAGGCGAGGGGCTCCTGGGTGATGTCTTCCAGATGCTCAACCATCGCGATGGGATTGAGGATTTCCTCTTGTTCGCTGGCGGCCAGACTGTGTTTGCGGAACATCCGCGAGAGCCTGGCTCCTCCAGCAAGGACCTCCGCTTCCAGTCCCAACCCTCGCAGCACTTCGATGGTACGGAAATTGAGGGAACGCGCGCGCGGATACCACGAGGTGTCGATCCGTCGCTCGATCAACCACGAGGAAATACCCTGCTGGTGCAACAAGAGGGACAGGGACAGGCCCGCGCCACCTGCTCCCACAATTAAAACGGGCACGTGTTCTTGAGTCATCACCAAATTCCTTTCTTTTTCACTGGTTGACATACTTCAATGATTTTTTCCTGCGCATGACTCTCAACCTGGTCATCTTCAGATGATGGGATTTGCCCACAGTTGGAGCAGAAAGTCGGAATCTGTTTGATTTTCTCCCCGTTAAGCTTGGAGAAGATAGGCTCTCCCTTTCCCATCCCAGGCGATTTCATTGACGAGTAAGCAGACAGTACGATACAAATGAGGCAAAACTGGAGCGACGCCGATATTGCCTGGATACGATAAGATTCCGACGTACCTCACCCCGGAACAGCGCCATACCCTGACCCATATTCCGCAAGATCCCTCTGATCGCGAGATTGCCCGCTACTACACCTTCACCGAAAAGGAGCTAGAACTCATCAATTACCGCAGACGAGGATCGAACCGCCTCGGCTTTGCCGTCCAATTAGCCCTGTTGAAATTTCCTGGGCGCACAGGGTCAATGGGGACAGGGAGGGAACAGATGAGGACGCCTGCTCCCTCTCTTGCCTCGCACGTCGGACAACTTGCGAGCTTCCCTGTCTCACTCACTCCTGCACCATCCACGTGCCACACGCATCAAGCCGAAGGCGTATGAGGACTGCCCTCCGTTCCCAGTAGGAACAACCAACCACTCGATAGCATCATCGATCATCTCAAGCAGTGGGTTTAGGTCCTTCCCAAAGAGTGCGTCGAAGTACCTCTGCATCATTTGCAGGTTTCCTTGAATGCGCTGTATACGCACCTGGAGATCCGTTTCGCTCACGGGATTGAGATTGGTCTGCATTTCATCTCTCTCTTTTCTCTGGTGATTCCCACTAGCTTGGCCGAAGCTCGCGCTTCTGGCATCACCTGTATCCATCTGACAGATTCAGTGGTCGGGCCTGCCGACTTGCGCCAAAGACAATCATCGCGCTGACGACTCACCATCGGGAGGAATGCCTCTTGGAGCCAGAGCCCTTTGCATCGCAGCCACGAATGACCTGGAGATTGTCAAACCCATTCCAGTCTTGGATGGATCAAGATGCCAGGTCACGCGAATGCGACAATGCACTGCTTCGCTTCCCTCCCGATACTTCTGCTCGTCTTCAAACAGTATAGAGAGCAGGAGGCTGGGGTGGCTTCGTCCTTTGGGACGATCTGCGGGATGAGAAATGGGAGCGCGTTGGGAGTTAGAGCAACTGGAGATTGCGTGCCCGAGCCAGTGCCTGGGTACGGCTGTTCACATGTAGTTTGCCATACCGGTTTCTGAGATGCGTTTTCACGGTACTGCGGGACACCACCAGCATCTGCGGCCATCTCTTGGGTCGAGCGACCTGCGGCCAGCAGGTGTAACACACGCTGTTCCTGAGCGGTCAGCGGTTCCAAATGATATATCCTTTCTTAAAAAACCAATAGCCACCTCTTCTATGATACCAAGCCAATGTCACAGTTTAGCTGTGATAATTGGCGAAAGCTGACGATAATTCTCTGGTAGTAAAATCTCTTTCCCTGGTAGTGCCATGCCTTGATAAGGACTGAGCAGTTCTGGCAAGATTGGAAGCCGCTTCTGAAGTGGCTTCCAATGTGCTGTATTGCTGTGCTGCTCAACCTTCGGATCTGTCCCGCTTTTGGTGATGGAGAGTGCCTTCACACAAGGCGACGAGCCTTGGGATAGAAAAACAGGTGTACCAGTGGGAAAAAGAGCCTCTTGCGAGACGAGGGCTGGCTTGAGAGCATTTCTGCATCACCAAAAGCGAGACAGACCCACATGGTAGGTCATTTACCAGTAGAGATTCGAGCTGGCACGAAAATCTGTCGGATTATCAAACCGGCCCGTAAAACCCCTGCCTTTAGGCATGGGGATAGAAGGGCCGTTCCTTATTGGAGTGGCTTGTGGAGCGGGGTAACAAGAATGCTTGACAGTATACAGATTCGTGCTATATACTGGTATATATGAGTGCAATACGATACAAATCGAACCGGAACGTCTATTACTCGTGCAAGTATCACGTGGTCTGGTGTCCCAAATATCGGCGCAAGGTGCTTGAAGAACCAATAGCACAACAGCTAAAGCACATCATTACGCAGGTGTGCCAGGAGCATCAGGCCGATATTTTGAGCATGGAAATCATGCCAGATCATGTGCATCTGCTTGTGGAATGCGACCCACAGTTTGGCATTCATCGCCTTGTGCGGCTGCTGAAAGGTCGCTCGTCACGTTTGTTACGTCAGGAGTTCCCGACGCTGAAGAGCAAGCTTCCAACGCTGTGGACGACAAGTTACTTTGTCTCGACGGTTGGGGGCGCTCCCCTTTCCGCCATCAAGCACTATATTGAGAACCAAAAACATGTCTAGCTTGAAAAGCTATAAATTCCGCTTGTATCCCACCAGAACACAAACTGAAAAGCTGGAATGGACGCTTGCCAGATGTTGTGAGTTGTACAATGCTGCTTTGCAAGAGCGTCGTGAGATGTACACGTACACTGGCAAGGGAACCACCTACAATGCGCAAGCCATGCAGCTCCCCGAGATCAAAGAGATCAGAGAGGAATATAAGCAGATTCACTCTCAGGTGTTGCAAGATGTGCTCAGGCGGGTGGATAAGGCGTTCAAAGCCTTCTTCAAGCGGGTCAAAGTAGGAAAGCGAGGGTTTCCACGCTTCCAGGGACGCAACCACTATGAGAGCTTTTGCTATCCTCAAGCTGGCTTCTCACTAGAGAACGGGCGTCTTGAATTGTCCAAGATTGGTCACGTGAAGATCAAGCTTCATCGCAAGGTGCATGGCACGATCAAAACCTGTACGCTCAAACGAGAGGGCGCGTGCTGGTATGTGTGCTTCTCCTGTGAAGTGGAAAGCGTCCCACGCACGCCTTACACAGATGAGGCGGTGGGCATTGACCTTGGTATCTCGAAGCTGGCAACCCTTTCTACTGGTGACGTGATTGAGAACCCGAAGCATTACCGACAGGCTGAAAAGCGTCTAGCGAAGGCACAGCAAGCCTTGTCTCGTAAAAAGCGGGGTTCCAAGAGGCGCAAGAAGGCCGTGCAGCGTGTGGCTCGTCTGCACAGGAAGGTAAGGAATCAGCGCAATGACTACTTGCATCAATGGTCGCGTCGTCTGGTGGACACCTACGAAACGATTGTCTTTGAGGACATTGCCCCTACCAATCTCTCTCGAAGAGCCAGACCCAGGCAAGACGAAGAGACAGGCAAGTATCTCCCGAATGGGGCGAGCGCGAAATCTGGTTTGAACAAATCGATACTCGATGCTGGTTGGAGTCAATTCATCGCCTTTTGTGAGTACAAAGCTGAGAATGCTGGTACAGTGCAAGTAGCGAAGGTTGACCCACGGATGACCAGCCAAGTATGCAGTGGGTGCGGTTCTGTGGTCAAGAAAGAGCTATCCGAGCGCTGGCATTCTTGTGAATGTGGCACTGAGCTAGATAGGGACCACAACGCCTCCATCAACATCAAACATCGTTGGCTCGGACGGAGCCTTCAGGAGACGCAAGCCTCCTGAGAAGCCCCCGGATTTATCCGTGGGGAGTCGTCACAAAGCGAAGTGATGCAAAAGCCGGGCCGAAATGGCAATGGTTTGAGAATTGTACCTATTTATCCCTTTTCGGGCCGGATCGAGCTTGGTATACTGAGGTTTATATGTCTCAAGCAAGAGGTAGTGGAAGTAGGGATAGAGGGACAGAGAGTATTTCCTCGGACTCTTTTTAATTAGCTGATGATGGAATATCGGAATAATTCTATGGGTAAGGCTTATGATTGGTAAATCGACGCAGGACTTAGTCAATCAACCAATTATTGACCGTTATCGCTTGCTGCACTTCATCAACCGTGGAGAGACGAAATCGGTCTACCAGGCTGTTGATGTCCGCACGGCACGGCCTGTCGCGTTCAAGCTTATGCGTCTGGACCAGGGGCCAACGGATAGGCAACAACGCATCCAACATTTCGGAAAGATTATGGAGGGGATTGTCACACTGGATCATCCCCATATTCTTCCGGTTCTTGATTTCGGGGTCATGGTAGACGAGCAGATTGATCGTGAGCACGATTATGTCTATGTTGTCATGCCACTGGTAGCGGAGCGCTCGCTTGATGGATGGCTTCGTGATTACTGGAAGAGAAGGAATAGCCCCCCGGCGCAGTTAGAGTTGCAGGATGTACAACAACTCGTACACCAGGCCGCGCAGAGCTTGCAATACGCGTACGAACGCAATGTGCTCCACCTTGGTATCAAGCAGACAAACTTCCTGGTACGACGTGAAAGCGATGATGAGCGTTTTCCGTACCTGGAGCTAGCGGATTTTAGTGTAGCTCGTTTGGCCACTCCTTCTCGTGACCAAACGGCGATGGCACCAGAACAGTTAGCGGGACGACCAGTAGCGGCTAGCGATCAATACGCGCTCGCGGCCATGGCCTATGAACTCCTCACAGGACATCCCTCTACATTTATGAGGCCGAATGGGCAGAGCTACTCCGCGTTGTTTGCCGCTGACGTGCAGGCTTCCAGGCTTTCAGCCGGGGCCAGTGAAGTACTGCAACGGGCACTCGCGCCTGACCCCCAGGCGCGATACACGTCAATTATTGAGTTCGCCGAAGAGTTCGCTCACGTGGCGGAGCGGGGAAAGCGCGGGGAGAACCTCTACATCTTGCTTGGCATCAGCCGAGCAGAGGCGCAATCCGGCACGAGCTTACCAGTGACGCTGGCGGGTAAGCGCCAGGTAATGGTCAACGTGCCGCCAAATGCGCATGCGGGACAGGTCTTGCAAATCGAGGATGCCGGAAAGCCATCGCAGTCGAGCGGCCCACGCGGCGCGCTGGTGGTGACGCTGGCGCTTCGTCCTGATCCCCCTGGCATCCAGCCGGGCAATAATCAGCCTGTGCTGGAAGAATTACAGCGCCTCTCTCATGATATTAAAGCTCTACAGGCGCGACCCACCAATGCCAGCACGACTCCTGCCAATGCCAGCGCAGACATGGCCGGGTTGTCGGAGCAGGTGACTAGGATTGAGCACATGATACGCATCCTCAGGACATTCGAGGATTATGTAGAGGTGGAAGGGCCGCAGGACATCCCACGCTATCTCGCCAAACAATTTCGGCCAGGGTTGGTCGTTGTTGGCATCGTGCTGGCGCTCATTATCATCTTGAGCAACTGTGTGCTTTCGGGTCAGCTCAAGGAGGCCATTTATTTGAATGGCACCAGCAATATCGATGCGATAATGGAAACCAACAAGGGCATGACAGCCACTGCTCAGGCAAATGTTAATGGCACCGCAACCACGAGCAAGAACGCCCAGGCTACGGCGACCGCTACATACTTACAGTCGGTACAGGCGGCGGCGGACTCGCAGACTATCCCTGCACTCTACCATACGAACGCTGCTCCTGAAAACGTGAGCCTTGTCTTTAACGACCTGTTAAATAAGTCCAATTCGGGACAATGGGAGAACTCCGCGACCGACGATGGCTCCGATTCTACATCTCAACAGAATCTTCCCTGCTTCTTTGGTAAGAGTGATAACTTCTATCACGCCAAAGCGAGCAAGAGTGGCACAGTACAGTTATGCCATTCATCAGGACCGGTGGGAACGCTCGAACGTGGAACTCACTTATTACTACAGGTGCAGGCATTTATCCTGATAGGTGATAGTAGTGGGATGCAATTCGGAACGAAAGATTCGTACTGCTACTTCTATATCACTCAAACCGGAGAGTACGAGATTGGTATGAACGGGAAGCCATTCACGAATGGCAAGGGGAAGAGTAGCGCGATCAATACCGGAACTGGAACGAAGGTCTCCAACTTAATCGCGATCAATATTAGCGATACTACTGTCACATTCTATGTGAACTTGCAACCCGTACTGACCGTCAACGAGGTTACGCTACCCGATAATGGCACTATAGCCCTGGCCGCGCGTAGCATTGGAGATCCAACGGATGCCGCTTATCAGAAGATAAAGGCATGGCAGTACTAATCGCTTGCCAGAGGATTCTGCGCAAGCGATTGAGCGACACAGACAGGGTAGTGGGAGCGCCTCTTCCCACTACCCTGCCTGTGTCATAGTTGTGCATCAAACAGGCCGATGAGGTACTCGCTGATCCGTTGAAGTTGGCGACGCGCGGCCACATTGATCTATACAATAGAACCAAGAGCAAAAGAAAAGGTCTACCGTTTATTCACTGTAAATGATAGACTTTTGAAGAGAGACATGGTTGTTTATCTTGACATCCTCCCCATGGCTAAAGCCCTGACACTTATACACAAATATGAACGTTTGCAGAAGATCCTCAGCATGATGCGAGGGAAAGGTGTTGAAAAAAAAGTCCCTTGATGCACAATGATGTGCTTTCAGCTTGGCGAGACAAGCGACTTTTTCACCAAAAGTGTGTCACCTCTCGTGTGGGGGAAAACGAGGCACCTGCAGCACATCGCTTCCGTGTTCTTTCTCAAGATCATATATTTATGTGTAAGTGTCAATGTTTCAAAACAGGGGTCTTCTGGCGCGGTTTGATAAAATGATTTACAGATATAGACCAGTTTCTGCCTTTCTAAATCTCCTCAAATGTGCGCGAAGCCCATTCGAATAGATCCAATTGCTGCACTTACCCCTCACAGGAAGCCTCTTTGACTTCTCCGCTGCTTTGGGTCGCCTGCAGCACACCGCACTCCACAGAGGGAGTGTGTGGCCCTCGCCGGGCAAGGAACCTCGTCAAAATGTTCACCGCGCTATTCTCATCGCGATCCATGACGAGTCCACATTCGACGCAACAGTAGGTTCTCTTCCACAGCGGCATGGCTTGCAGCTTCCCACAGCCACTACACTGCTTGGAGGTGTTGCGCTCATCTAAGAAGTGCAATTCTTTCCCGTACAATTGGCATTTGTACTTCAGCATTTCGAGGAAGGTGGAGAGTCCCCACTCATTATAGACCGCTCTATTGAGCTGCTTATTGCGCTCTACATGCTGTTTTGTGACCATTTGTCTCTGGGAGAGATCGCCAACCACAACGGTTCTTTCAACCAGTTTGTGGGCTATCAGGTGGGATGCTTTATGCAAACTATCCCGTTGTTTCTTGCGTTTTTTCTGGGAAACGCGCTTGTACACTTTGCTGAGATGGAGGTATCGACGTGACTTTTTCTTGCATTTATCACGCTTGGATCGAATGTTGTCCAGTTGCTTGTTATACCATTTTGCCCCTTTGAATCCGCCAATGGTGTAGACTCTGCCTTGCTCATTCACGCCTGTTGCCAGGGTTTTGATGCCAAGATCAAAGGCGGCAACATCATCAGTTGAACAGGGCTTTGATGGCCGCTCAGCCGGGAAGGAAGCATAGTAGTTGCCTCTGGCATCCCGACTGATCGCCACCTTTTTGAACTGTTCTGGCGGTCTCTCAGTGAGACGGGCAGTGACGTTGGGATGTACCTTTGCCCCATGCTTCCCGCCACCACCTGTAGGCAAGATGAGCTTGTCACCCTCACGTTTGAGGTACATGGCAGGATAGCAGAGCGTAAAAAAGCCGTGTCTTGGACGTACACGTGGAAATCCAGGCTTTTCACCTGCTTTCACCCTACGATAGAATGCTTTCATGGCCCCATCAAGGCGATAGTAGACCTCTTGAAGCAACTTGCCATACACCTGAATAAGCTCAGGATCATGGTGCTTACTTTCTTGTAAACTCCGTTTGGCTTCGTAGAGATTCCACTTCTCTCCTTCCCTGAGCCTCATAACCCACCAGTTGTACAGCCCTCGACATTTGCTTTGCATGAACTCAAGCGTAGCAGCGTCCTGCTCGCTCACGTCAATCTTGATCTTTTTGCAAAGCAGCATCTTTCATCACTTTCTTGTAGGATCTGAGTCCGTGAAGCCTGGTACTAAATACGGTTATGATGGCGATAAGATCGCGCACAAGCTCTTGCTCAGGAGAAAGGTGGTCACCATGAAGAAGAACCAGTTGGGTGTGATGCCGTTCGCAGAACGCCTCAAAGTAGTCATACCCAAACCGCACTAAGCGATCCTTATGGGCAATGATAATCGTGCGAACCTGCCCTAACTCAACCATCTCCATCACATGATTGAAGCCTTTGCGTTTGTAATTGAGTCCACTGCCAATATCCTGTACCCATTCATCGACAGTGATCTCATGAGCAGTACAATACGCTTGTAAGGCAGTCATTTGGTTGGTAAGGTCAGGTTTTTGTGAGACCCCTGAAACGCGCGCATAGACAATGGTACGTCCCTGTTCTGGTGCTTTGAGCCCGCGATACTCAAGATACTGATCGTGGGTGTAGTAGCGCCTGTTTGATTGTGGAGAACGATGAGCAACTAACTTGCCATCGCGGTCCCATTTTTGCAGCGTCTTGGTTGACTTGCCAATAAGCTTCCCAAATGCCTGAATGCTATATGTGTTTTGCATAAGCATATTTTAACATATTTGAGTGCTTATGCCAAAACAGTTTTATTTCTCCCCAAAAACGGCCATATGCCGTGAGAAAAAGCCGACAACAAAGAAAAGAGGAGAGGATGCAAATTGCATCCTCTCCTCTTCTAGAGAGTGTACGTGAATGGTTATCACACACCCTCTACGTCACATGAGCTTATTTATACGTGTTCGTGTTAGCACAGGGGGAATCGCCGGACTTGTAGATGTTCGCCCATTGCTGTGGAGGAATGATACCCTGTGCATTGTCCACGATACCCTGGACACAGGGCTTGAGGACATAGCTCGAGGCACGCTGGTCGAAAGGAATCCAGGCCGCATCCTCGACAAGCTGCTGCTCAACCTTGTTGTACTGGGCGATACGCTCAGTGGTGTTCTGATTGACATCAGCCTGCAACATGAGATCCTGCGTCTGCTGCTGAAGGGCAACATCCTTGGCCTTACCCAGACCGTAGTTGGTATCATTATTGGGTGAGCCCTTACCAAAGAGCAAGGTGGTCCAGTCCTCAGGATCGGGATAGTCAGCACCCCAGGCGGCGGCCCACATCTGCAGTTTGCCATTGCCGACGGTACCAGCAACATCAGCAAGGCGCTTATTGAAGTCTTCATCGTTGATAGTGACGTTAACACCCAGGGTATCTTTCCACTGCTGCTGCGCGAACTCGAAGAGGTTCTTGGCAGTTTGTGAACCACCACTGGCCGTTATCATCGTGATGGCGGGGAAGTTGGCGGTCGTGTAGCCTTCCTCCTGCATACCTTCCTGGAAAAGCTTCTTGGCCAGGTCTTTGTCACCCTTGGTGCTGGTCACGCCAGCGGGACCCTTCAGGTCGGGATTGTAGCCAGGCATACCCTGAGGCACGATATGGTTGGTCGCCAAACGCGCGCCCTTATTGATGTTCTTCTCGATCGCGGCCTTGTCGATGGAGAGCGCAAAGGCCTGGCGGATCTTGACGTTGTTGAAAGGCTTGGCCAGCCAGTTCATGGAGAAGTAGTCGATGGTCAACTGAGGCACCTGGCGGTACTGCTTGTTGGGCAGAGCGCGCGCCTCGGACAGGTTAGCGGTCGGCACGCCAGCATTGTCAAGCTGGTTGGTCTTGTAGGCTTTGTAAGCCGTCTGCGGATCTTTGTAGAAGGCGTAGACGACTTTCTTCAGCTGTGGTTTGCCACCCCAGTAGTTGGTGTTGGGCACAAAGCTGATATACTTCCCGGAGGTGTACTGATCCAGCTTGAAGGGACCAGAGCAGCCACCCTCATTCAGGTGCTTCAGGAAATCAGTGTCGCCATACTTCTGCACAAAGCTCTTCTCCAAGACCCAGGAGGTCGGGTAGGTCAGCGACTGCAAGAAGTACTGGGCGTTGCTGCTGGTCACGATTTTGACAGTTGTAGGATCGGGAGCAAAAAGGCTGTCACCGATCAGCGTGGGGACTTTGCCCGCGAAACGCTTATCGGAGTCCTTGATAAGTGACAAGTAAGAGGGGGCAACCGTCGACTTCAGCTCTGGTTTGAGCGCGCGGTCGATGCTGAAGACCACGTCATCGGCAGTGATAGGATTGCCATCACTGAACTTAATGCCGGGGCGCAGTTTGAAGGTCCAGGTCAGGCCATCGCTTGAGACCGTATAGGACTGAGCCAGTTCGGGATACACCTTCAGGTTGTTGTCGAGCTGGACCAGGCCCGTGAACATCAGATCAATAGAGCTGATCGAGGGGCTGTCGGTCGAGAGGCCAGGGTCGAGCGTCGCGACATCAGATAGACCACTCAACGGAGTGACATAGATCTGCTGATCAGCAGACAACTTGGTTGAAGAGGCACTATTCCCTGCTGAGTTGCCACCGCATGCTGCAACAAGCACAGCAAGCAGGGTCAGGAGCAATGGCAAAAATAGCGTCACAGGTTTCTTACCAGACTGCATTGAGTACATTCTCCTTAGAAAAGTATACAATTGGCCACGTCTGTTGAAATAGCAAAGAGCAAATATCGCCGTTTGAATCGGCTTATATAGCCTTTTCTTGGCTTTATCCGAGGATAAATTAGGCCCTCTCTATTCCCAAGTTCGCAAATACAACTGCAATGTGTTGTTTGTCAAAATAAAATTCCGTATCCAGACCATAACTTTTCGCAGCATCTTCGGATTTGAGATGCAAAACTGGTACGCTCTGCCTTATAACTTTTCGTTGCAGCAACCCAAACGTTTTCTTGTCCATCAGGATCGTGCAAACGGCCTTTCTCACTGACTCACGAAAAGTTATAAGGCAGAAATGCTGCCTTCTGACGCCGCTTCAGGTACGCCTTTAAAGCGCTGCACGAACGGTTATGTGTCAGAAAACCGTATGTTTTCGTTTGCGAGAGAACGGCCTCAGTCGAGAAAAACCGCTTCATGCTGCCTGGAAAATTTATCTGGCAGAGTTGGACGACTCACAAATGGATCCAATCCGCTCTCCTGGCTCATTCAGAGATTGCCTGGGAAGATATGGTATCGGAAAAACGCAAATTTATTCGACAATCAACACCATGTAAGTCGAGTAAAGGCAGGATTAGATCGCCTTTCTTGCCTTCACCTTTTCATATCCTTAGAAATGGATACTACCTTACCGCAGCGTATTGTATGTATATACGTCACGATTTTGTGTAATCTCTCGTTCAAAGTCCCAAAAACCAAAATTCACCTGCTTTGATAACTTATCAAACCGCGCCGTAAAACCCCTGGCTTTAGCCCTGACACTTATACACAAATATGCGATCTTGAGAAAGAACACGGAAGCGATGCGCTGCAGGTGCCTCGTTTTTTCCCACACGAGAGGTGACACACGTTCGCTGAAAACGTCGCTTGTCTCGCCAAACTGAAAGCACATCATTGTGCATCGATGCGCGTTTTTTTCAACACCTTTCCCTCGCATCATGCTGAGGATCTTCTGCAAACTTTCATATTTGTGTATAAGTGACAGGCTTTAGCCCTGATACTTACACATAAATCATGAAGGATGGAGAAGAGCGGCGAGATGAACGCCCTCCAAGACGTCCATGACCCGCATCCATCCTTTCCATAAGGTCTGCCATCCAGGGGGACCATCGCTCTTACGGTCGAGGTAGCCTCCCAGATGCGCGATGGCGTGCCACACCTCTTTCGCCGTGGTGATGCTGCAGTGGCGTTTATCTAGGAAGATGAGAACCTGGATGGCGTTTTGCGAAATCACGTCGGTTGCAGGCGTTTCCTCCGCCTCCTGCGCCGTGTGCCGAATGACCAACAACCGCAAGGCAATGGGCGTCAACAGCGCAAGCAGTTTCCATTGGGCCTGGATGCTTTGCAGGTTGCGCTGCTCCATCCGGCAGCCAGTTTTGAGTGCCTTGTGGAAATCTTCCAGCAGCCAACGCCAGCCATACCATTGCACCACCTCCCACGCCTCGTTGATGCAGGTGATCGGCAGCGTCGTCAACAAGATCCATTCTAACGGCTCCTGTCCTTCAGATGGCTGCGGTTCCCAGACGCGCACAACCCAGGCGCAAATCTCCGTTTGGCGTAAACAGGCGCCGTTTCTTGGCGGCTGGACGTGTACTTCCTGAAAATTCATCTGCAAGAGCGCTTCTCGCTTGGGCTGAGCACGTTGGGCAGGAATGGTCACCAGATGAGCATCCACGTGAGGTCGAGCACGAGCCAGCGTCTTGAGATGCCCTTCGTCAAGCTTGGCTTGCTCAGCCTCTTGAGCAACCTCGACGCGGCGATCCTGGTCCACTCGCAAGACAAAATCATACCCAAGCTCCTCACACGTTTGCCAAAACGTGTAGACCTCGCTGTTGCTGTCACTGACGTAGATCCATTGGTGCTGCTCAGGAACCTACCCAATCTGTTGGATACTCTTTTCCCACACCTGCGATTCTCGCTCCCGCTTTTGCGCTCTGCCTTTGTTTCCCCAACAGGGGCAAGCTGGCGAATGAAGGGAGAGAGCATCATGCATCCCAAGATCTCCTGGGTGTGGGCGTCCACCGCCAACACCGTGTGCAAACTGAACCCAATATCTTCTCGGCTGTTGCCTACCGGCCCCCGCCCTTTGAGGGCGTTATGCTTGGTAAAGTCAAACTCGGTGGTGTCAGCCAACAACAGCGTCCGAACCCGTTGGGTCGCGGCGTCGTAGGTTTGGCTCCAGTGGGGGAGGATGAGATCTTCGTATTCGAATGCCGGGTTACTCAGAAACCGATATCCCCCCTGCGTCTCTCCCCAGGTCTCTAGGGCATGGGGCAAAGAAGCCGATGGGTTCTCTGCCAAAGCGTTGGCGATCTTGATCAAACGATCCGTCCGACGTGGATCTCCCAATTCTGCGGCTCCGAAGGTCTGGACGACCCATTCTTCGGCGTGCTGTAAGGGTTCTTGTTCCATGAGCCTTCCTCCTTCGCTTGTTTCTGACGTCTCCTTTCAGCACGCCACAATTTATGTGTAAGTGTCAGGGTTGAAACACAGGGGTTTCCAGAAGCCGAGGTCCTATGAAACAGGCTTGACCCTTGGGTCAGAGATAGAGCAAGACCTCGCTTTGCCCACATCTTTCATTTGAACCAGATCGACCCACGGGATGCGCAACGAGATGCGCAGAAGCTCACAAAAGCAAGAGGAATATTTTCACAGAAAAGAAAAAGAGGTTTCAACAGTATTGAAAAAGCGAGGAAAATAGGTTAAGATGTAGTTATAGAACATATGTTTTAAGCAACAACCTTCTTCGAGCAGCGGCTCTGTGAAAGGATGTGAGGGATGATCAAGGCGCATAAGATCAGACTTCATCCCACAGCGGAGCAGGCGGTGTACTTTGCCAAAGCCGCCGGAACCGCACGCTTTGTCTGGAACTGGGCATTGGCTGAGTGGAATCGCCAATATGAGGCCGGGAGAAATCCCACCGCCTTCAAGCTCAAGAAGCAGTTTAACGAGATCAGGCGGGAGCAATTCCCCTGGACGTGGGAGGTCACCAAGAACGCCTCTGATCAGCCCTTTCTCGATTTGGGCAAGGCATTTACCGCGTTCTTTGAGGGTCGTGCCCGCCGCCCGAAGTTCAAAAGCAAGAAGCGTAGTACGCCGAGTTTCTACCTCGCCAACGATCAGTTTGAGCTGGGTGATCACCGCATGTGGATCCCCAAGCTTGGCTGGGTGAATATGGCCGAGAAGCTTCGGTTTGCGGGCCGCGCGAAGGGGGCACGCATCACCAAAACAGCCGAGTGGTGGTTTGTGTCCATCCAGGTCGAAATGCCAGAGACCATTCCGGAGAACAAGCCAACGGCCATAGGGATCGACGTGGGTCTCAACCGGCTGGCGACCTTGAGTACGGGAGAGGGAATCGAGAACCAAGCCTTCCTCAAAACGGCTCTGGGGAAACTCCGTCGGGCAAACAAGCGGCTCCATCGTCGGAAACTCGGATCAAAGAATCGGGAGAAAGCACGTCGGCAGGTGGCACGGCTGCATTTTCGGATTACCTGTCTGCGCGATGATGTGCTCCACAAGCTGACCACCAGGCTCGCCACCTCTTACGGGATCATCGGCATTGAGGACCTCCACCTCAAAGGGTTGCTGAAAAATCGCACGCTGGCTCGCTCGTTTTCGGACGCGGCGTTAGGCAGACTGCTCTCTCTGCTGAGCAGCAAAATGGAGCAGCGAGGAGGGCAGGTGATCAAAGTGGACCGCTTCTTTCCATCGAGTAAAACCTGCCATTGCTGCACCTGGAAGTGGGAAACCATGCAGTTGTCGGACCGTGTGTTCCTCTGCCAGAACCCCACATGTGCGTATTATCAATTCGGGCAGGATAGAGATCAGAACGCAGCGTTGAATATCTTGCAGGAAGCCCTCCGCTTGATCGGGCTCATTGATCAAGCCGTCTCCGGTACTGGCTCGGACGAAGACGCAAACGCGGGCTGTGGACGCGGGGTAAGACCAAAAGTGTGCAGGTCACATTGAGGCACCTACGAATGAAGCAGCAACAACGAAATTTGGTGTGAGTGTGTGCTTGCATACATTTGCATACAAAAATCGGAGCAGACTGTAGACTCTCTGATGGAGAGAACATGATTCTATCACCGATGACCTAAAATGGGGCCTCGATGAGGAAGAGAGCAAGAAGCGTAGCCCTTTCTATCTCTGTTGCACGATTGAGGCGACCTGCTCCTGAACAGAAATATGCTGTGTCTGATTATGCTCAGTGCGAGCCTGCTCCATTTCATTCAAATGCTCTTCTGCCCACTGACGTAAAGCTCCAATCGGTTCGATCAATGTCCTGCCTAGTGGGGTAAGGGAATATTCTACATGAGGCGGAACCACTGGATAGACAACGCGCTGGACCAGCCCATGGTACTCCAGATCACGCAGCGTTTGCGTCAACATTTTTTTTGAGACGCCATCAATCTGAGAGCACAACTGGCTAAAGCGCTTGGTGCCACTCTCCAAGGCATAGATGACTAACGCTGTCCACTGATCGCCGATCAGTTTGAGGACTGCTCGCGTGGTACAGGTTGAAAAAGAGATCATTGGCGATGCTTGCTTCTTTATGGTTTCCATAACGTTACTATAGCACTTTTTCGTTCCTTCTTACAAGAGAGAAGTCCTTCGGCTATAGTATGCGCAGGCACGGCGCAACAGGTGAGCACCGTGAAACATTCTAGTCTTCCATGAAGGAGAGAGCATCATGTTTGCTTTTGTCAATACGCCCAGAAATGAGATCCCAATCGAACTGCGCGAGGTAGCTGAACCGCAGGCGGCCGACCATGAGGCTATTGTGGAGGTCCAGGCTTTTTCGCTGAACCGGGGAGAACTGGCCTTGCTGGCCATGCGCCCGGAAGGATGGCGACCTGGCCAGGACATCGCGGGCATCGTGGTGAAGCGCGCTGCCGATGGGAGTGGCCCAGATGCTGGAACACGCGTCGTGGGGCTCGCTGAACAAGGAGGGTGGGGACAACACGCTGCACTTCCGACAGATCGCCTGGCTGTCTTGCCGGAACGTGTCAGCTTCGCCCAAGCTGCAGCCCTGCCAATGGCCGGTCATACGGCTCTGCGCATCCTGCGTTTCGGCGATGTGCTGCTGGGCAAGCGCATCTTGATTACAGGGGCCGCAGGTGGCGTTGGTCGTTTTGCTGTTCAACTGGCGGCCAGAGAGGGGGCAGAAGTCACAGGTGTGGTTGGTCGTCCCGAGCGGGCAGAGGGGCTGCGTGAGCTTGGAGCAAGTGAGGTGATCACACAGATTGAACAGGCACAGGGTCTCTTTGACGTGATCTTAGAATCAGCAGGAGGGGCTTCGTTAACCAAAGCGCTTCATCTGGTAGCTCCTCACGGGACGATTGTCGTTTTCGGCAACTCTTCAGGGGAAGACACGCCTTTCAATCTCTATCATCTGTTTGGGCACGAAGGCATGCGCCTGCAAACGTTCTTCTCATACAATCCAGGCACGACCACCACCCTGAGTGCCGATCTCACCTCTCTGGTGACCCTTGTCGCAGCAGGGAAACTGACGGCACCAATTGGATTAGAAACCAGTTGGCACGAACTCATCCCTACACTAACAGATCTACAAGATCGACAGATCCAGGGAAAAGCCGTCTTCCATGTGAGTTGAGTGAACAATCCAGGTCGAGCCATCCTTTGGGGAGCGGTACACCCACGAGAGGCGCAACGAGTTTGCATAGCTGATCCAGAGAGACTGGCGGAGCCATGAAAAAGGTGTCTCCTGAAAGAGAAGAAAGCTCAAATTTTTTCTCACAAGGAGGCACCTTTTCAGTATGACGCTTTCGACTGTCATCGTCCAGACGACACCAGAATCGCTGCCGTCCATCCCAGGCTGTTCTGTTTTACGTATGAGAGTAGAACTCAGTAAGGGGATAGACAAGACCTCTGAGATGTTTCCCGCACTTCCTACACTCAAGCTGCGCATTGAGCCTTTCTCCATCACCAGGACAGAACCAGTGCCACCCTCCATGAAATTGTTTGTTAAAAGGAGCATAAGAACAGCAATCAAAACGATGCGCAAACATGATCAAACGTGCGCTTGTTGCACACATTCGTATACGTTGACAGAGAGACGATAGTATCGTATGATACACCCATCAAATAAGAAAGAATGTTCTACATCAGGGCATCTTCTGTTTCTGGCAAGAGAAGATGTTTTCCGCCTTTCGGGGTGGTGTTGAAAGAGAAGGGGTTTCATGCTCCTCTGCAAAAAGATCAAGCTTGACCTTAGCGAGCAGGACACGGCCACCCTTGAGTTCATGCAAGGCAAATGCAGAGGCCTCTACAATTGGTGGGTCATGAGGCTCAGAGACGGAGAGAAGTGGCGCTTCAACGCCTGCAAGAAAACGCTGGCCGAGAGTCGTGCCTATGATCCTGAACTCAATCAGGTGTATGGCAAGTTGCTTGCCGAAGTCTACTATCGCCTGGATGCAGCCATGAAAGCCTTCTTTCGTCGGGTCGCCAATGGGGAAACCCCAGGCTTTCCCCGCGTGCGACCTCGCCATGGCTTCTTTACCCTGTGTTATCCGGCGATGTATCTCACGCGTGAGGGAAACACGCTCATCTTGCCCACAGGAGGCAAGGGCAAGCACAAACGCTTTCCTGCCATCCGTGCCGCACTCACGGAACTGCCTCCCGAAGGCTTTGGAGAGGTGGCCATCAGTCGCGATGGCAGGGGCAACTACTACGCCTCTTTCAGCTACCGACAGCCCGAGCAAGCCAAACGCGATGGTGACACCGTGGCTTTCGATCTGGGCATCAAGACGCTGGCAACTGGCGTCACGCAAGAGGGCCGGATCTATCACATCGGTGGGTTCAAAGGCTCGCGTTGGTACAACAGACAACGAGATAAGCTACGTTCGAAACGTAGCAAGTGCAAGAAGAAATCCCGTCGCTCTCTTCATCTGAGCAAGGTGTACAAGCGCGTTTCACAGAGGAAGCGCAACAAACAGCGCGATAGCCTGCACAAGGCGTCGCATCTCATCGCACGGCGATTGGTTGAGAGAACTGTCGTCGTGGGGGATCTCTCTCAACGGCAAATGGTCATGAAAGAGCATCAGGAGCGCAACAAGGCGCTCAATCGGGCAGTCTATAACGACTGGGGCTTGTCTGCCTTTGTCCAGATGCTCACCTACAAATGCCAGCTGTATGGGAAAGAGCTTCAGTTCGTAGATGAGCGCAACACGTCCAAGCAGTGTAGTGGCTGTGGAAATCTGCACGCCATGCCCCTGTGGAAAAGAACGTATCAGTGCGCGGAATGTGGACTCAGCATGGATCGAGACGACAATAGCGTCGTCAACATCTTGATGAGGTTCCTTGCCCGGCGAGGGCCACACACTCGGCTTACCGAGTGCGGTGTGCTGCAGGCGACCCAAAGCGGCGTAGATGCCATGGAGGCATCCTGTGAGGGGTAAGTGCAGCAATTGGATCTATTCGAATGGGCTTCGCGCACATTTGAGTAGATTTAGAAAGGCAGGAACAAGAGATGACAGAGACAGATGACCAGACACCAGCGGAAAGTGCCAATCTGAGCGCGCTGAGCGATCTGTGCACACCCTGGTGTATCCATGTGGTGGCAACCTTGCGGATCGCCGACCATATCGCCGCTGGCATCACCGCTATCAAGTCCCTTGCCGATAAGGCAGAGTGCAATGCCGACTTCCTACAGAGGGTGCTCAGGCACCTGGTGTGCAAGGGCGTCTTTGTCGAGCCAACACCCGGTCAATTCGCGTTGAATGAAGCAGCCCAGGGATTGCTCGATCCCGTCTTCCTTGATCTGGGCGGGATCGGCGGTCGCATAGCCTATGCCTGGGGCAGCCTTCTCAGCGCAGTTCGGACAGGCGCTCCCGCCTACCATGAGATTTTCGGTCTGCCTTTCTGGGAGGACCTGCAAGCGCATCCGGACGTCGCGGCGAGCTTTGACGCGCTGATGGGGTCGGCAGGTCACGGCACGCCCAACCCGGAGGTGCTCCTCACGGGAGACTGGGAGGAGGTCAAGACGGTGGTGGATGTCGGCGGTGGAACGGGAGCCTTGCTTGCGGAGATCTTACGTGCCCACCCTCAGATCCAGGGCACCCTGGTCGATTTCCCTGGGACGGTGGCCCGCGCAGGCTCGATCTTGCAGGAGGCTGGCGTGAGTGAACGTGTCCGAACGGTTGGGCAAAGCTTCTTCGACCCGCTGCCGGCCGGGGCGGATCTCTATCTCCTGAAGTCTATCCTCAACGATTGGCCCGACCGAGAAGCACAGCTCATCTTGAGCCGTTGTGCCGAGGCAGCACGCCCGAGCGGCCGCCTGATGATCCTGGGCGGGGTGTTGCCAGATGGCAGTGTGAATTCTCTTCTCACACCGGAGATAGTCTTACTTGGAGGCAAGGACCGCACGCTCAACGAGTTTCGAGAGCTTGCCCACCAGGCTGGGCTCAAGGTTCAGGCTGTCGGGCAGCTCCCATCTGGCCGCTTTGCTGTCGAGTGCCATCCAATGTGATGCCATTGCCATCCCACTGGATAATCGCTTGAGAAGCAAGAATGAAAACGGAGCGCCATCGCCGAAAGTGATGGCGTTCTTCTCTGAAAATATGATCAAAATTTGACACATATCGGAACTCCGTCAAGTTGGAGCCTTCCTCCGGCAGATCGATCAAGCCTATCCGCAGAGCGAGAAAATCTACGTGATCATGGATAATTGGTCGATTCACCAGCATCAAGAGATCAAGGCGGTTCTGGACACTCTGCCACGTCTGGAAGGAGTTTGGCTCCCAACCTATGCCCCTTGGCTTAATCCAATTGAGAAACTCTGGCGTAAGTTTTGTTAGGAGGTCTGGCATTTGCATCGTTTGGCGGACCAATGGGACATATTCCAACAGCGGGTCCATGCGTTCTTCGCCCAATTTTTTGCAGGGATCCACCGAGCTCTTGCGCTACGTTGGCTTACGGGGCGAAGGTATGCTTGCCACTGCTCTGTGCTACCCCTGATTACCGTTCTTGGTTGTTAATGTTTATCACACCGAGCGTAAAACCCTGACACTTACACACAAATCATGAAGGATGGAGACGAGCGGCGAGATGAACGCCCTCCAAGACGTCCATGACCCGCATCCATCCTTTCCATAAGGTCTGCCATCCTGGTGGTCCATCACTCTTCCGGTCGAGGTAACCTCCCAGACGGGCAATTGCGCGCCACAAGTGCTCGGCCGTCACAATGTTGCGGTAACGGTGATCCAACAAGATCACGGCCTGGATAGCCTCTTGAGAAACCACATTCCCCGCAGGGATCTCGGTGGCTTGCTGTGCCGCTTGTCGTATCAGCAACAGGCGCAAGGCAATGGGAGTGAGGATGGCTAACAGGTTCCATTGGGCCTGCATGCTTTGCAGATTGTGCTGCTCCATCCGACAGCCAGTTTTGAGTGCCTTGTGGAAGTCCTCCAGTAGCCAACGCCAGCCATACCATTGCACCACCTCCCATGCCTCGCTTGGGCAAGTGATCGGCAGCGTGGTCAACACGATCCATTCTAACGGTTCTTGCCCTTCGGGTGGGGACGGTTCCCAAACCCGGACGACCCAGGCGACAATCTCCGTTTTGCGCAAACAGGCTCCGTTCACAGGTGGCTGGACTCGCACCTTTTGAAAATTCATCTGTAAGAGTGCTTCTCGCTTGGGCTGAGCATGCTGGGCAGGAATGTGCACCAGATGGGCATCTACGCCAGGGAGGGCACGAGCCAGGGCCTTGAGATGCCCTTCGTCGAGCCTTGCTTGCGCATCCCCTTGGGAAATCTCCACGTTACGATCCTGGGCCACTCGCAACACAAAATCATACTCTAGATCCTCACACGTCTGCCAAAACGTGTAGACATCGCTGCCGCTATCGCTTACATAGACCCATTGATGATGCTCAGGCACTCGCCCGATCTGCCGCACGCTCTCTTCCCAGACGTGGGATTCTCGCTCTCTCTTTTTGCGCTCCGCCTTGGTTTCCCCAACGGGAGCAAGCTGACGAATGAAGGGTGAGAGCGTCATACATCCTAAGATCTGCTGGTTGTGCGGATTCATTGCAAGCACGGTGTGTAAACTGAAGCCAATATCTTTTTTGCTGTTGCCCATCGGCCCTCGTCCTTTGAGTGCATGATGGGTCGAAAAGTCAAACTCGGTCGTGTCTGCCAGCAGCAGGGTGCAAAAGTGTTGGGTTGCCTCGCCGTAGACCTGGCTCCAGTGGGGAGCCAGGATATCCTGATAGGTGATGGCGTCCAGATTCAGCAGGCGATAGGCCCCCTGCGTTTCGCCCCAGGTCTGCAACGCATGAGGCAAGGAACCCGATGGGGTTGTTGCCAACGCGCTGGAGACCTTGAGCAAACGATCTGTGCGTCGTGGATCCCCCAATTCTGCTGCTCCGAAGGTCTGGGCGGCCCATTCGTCGGCATGCTGCAAAGGTTCTTGTTCCATGAGCCTTCCTCCTTGGCTTTTTCACGCTTTTCTTTTCAGCACGCCAAAACTTGTGTGTAAGTGTCAGGCGTAAAACCCCTGGCTTTAGCCCTGGCACTTATACACAAATATGTGATCTTGAGAAAGAACACGGAAGCGATGCGCTGCAGGTGCCTCGTTTTCCCCCATACGAGAGGTGACACACTTTTGGTGAAAAAGTCGCTTGTCTCGTCAAGCTGAAAGCACATCATTGTGCATCAAGGGGCGTTTTTTTCTAGAGCCGCATTTTTTTCTGGGATGGCTGTTCCCATCTCCACATGCGAAACATGTACCTCTTCAGTGAGTCACGTCACAATTGAGTAGTCCTTCACGACAGCAGTGCTAGAACTTGCGAGTCAGCGCAGCTGTGCGAGTCCTCGACGAGCTTTGCGTTTGTCTCCCCAAGTAAAGGGCATCGGATCGGCATTCCAGTCAGCCACTCCCTGCTCCAGCCAAGCGATGATTTCTTCACCGTCTGTAGGTGGAATTGGAAATAGACTGGCACACGATGATACACTGCATCGACTCGGCCATATGTAGCCAGAACTCGCCCAAAGATGCAGAGATTCGACCATGCTTTCTTCCCAGATCAGATATGTCCCTCTCAACTGCGTGCTTGACGTTCAAAGTGGAGAATGCACACTCTTGACTGCAGGCGCAATCTTCTCTATACTGATACTAGTATCATTTGATACTAGTATCATAAATTTATCACAGAAGGAAGAAAACAACGATGACTGAACACACTCAGGAAAAGGCCAGCGAGCGGAAACGCTTTTACTTTCAAGACCCCTTCACCGATCTCGCTTTTCTTCACACCCTGACGCTGCATGGCTTCAAGGGCTCTGAGATTGGGGAATGTTACTCCGCCGCCGCCCAGATCCAGGAGGGCGACATCCAAAGCTGGAGAGATGCTTGGAACGGACTCGCGGAAAAGGTCGAAGAGGTTGGAAGACTTGCCGAAGCAAAGGGGCATCGGGTCAGCGCCAGGGAGGCCTATCTGCGGGCCGTCACCTATTACCGCAATGTGGCGTGGGGATGGCGAGTTTCTGATCCGCACTACCGAGCCACAATCGAGAAGTCGCGCGCTCTCTTCCAGCAGTTCGCGACGCTTTCCGATCCCCCCATTGAGGTCGTTGAGGTCCCCTATGAGGGAACCGTTCTTCCGGGGTACTTCCTGCGACCCGATGTAAGCTCGCGGCAGCGTCCGACGATCGTCATCGGCGATAATGCGAGCGAAGAACTCTACTACTGGGTGGCACCTCCTGCGCTGGAACGCGGCTACAACGCACTGCTGGTGGACCTGCCGGGCATCGGCTTGAACTCGTTCAATGGGCTCGTGTTCCGTAGTGATACCGAGGTGCCGGTCAAGGCTGTGATCGACTACCTGTGCTCACGCAACGACGTGGACCCGGCACGGATCGCGGCCTATGGAGGTGGCGAAGGGGGTGGCTATATCATGACTCGTGCGGCGTCCCGTGAGCATCGCATTGCCGCATGTGTGGTCGATCCGCTGGTCTTCAACATGGAGCCAATCGCGCCCCTGTTCTTCAAGAACGTCCTTCCCGGACCTGAGGATCAAGAAACGTTAGCCTCGAATGCTGGCACGGTTATCCCGCTCATTTGGGGCCTTACCAACCCTGAGGCCATCAAGCAAATGCAGGTTGAACTCGGTGACATTACGTGCCCAACCCTCTGCCTGAATGACTCACGCGATTATCCAGAACTGCTTGAGCAGGCCCGCGAAGCCGTTGCGACTATCGCGAACAGGCGAGCAAGTCAGCACATCTTCGTCCCCGAAGATGGGGCCAGCTACCGGCAACTCGACAATTTCGGTTTGAAGCATCGGGTGATGTTCGATTGGCTCGATGAGGTCTTTGCCTCTCAGGGAAGGTGACTCGTCCTGGGTGCAGTGAGGTGAAATATGCATAACGATGATCGGACGCTTGAGAACTGGCGCGAGCAGAAGAAGAACAAGACGAAAGCGGCCATTCAGCGGGAAGCCTTGCAATTGTTTCGTGAGCAGGGCTACAGCGCTACGACAGCAGAACAGATTGCCGAGGCAGCGGAGGTTTCGCGTGCGACATTCTTTCGCTACTTCCCCACCAAGGCCGATATCGTCCTCTACGATGTCTTCGCGTCAAAAACCCTGGCAAGATTTCTGGCGATGCCTGCTGAGATGAAACCGCTTCGGGCGCTTCAGCATGCGCTCCTGAAGGCGCTTGACGAAACCTCCGTTGAGGAGCGCGAGCAGGAGCGGCAACGCGAGGCATTGTTACGAACAGAACCGGAGTTGCGCAAGCAAATGCCTGACCTTTTTGCCAGGAGATTACCACTTGTTGCCGAGGCACTGGCAGAACGATTGGGACGGCCTCATGATGATCTGGAGGCCCTCGTTCTCGCTGGGGCGGTCGTAGGGATAGCGATGGCCTTATGGACTGTCGTAGAGCAGGATCTCTCTGAAGGCTTTATCGAACGCCATGTGGCTTTGCTCAACAAAGCTTTGGTGCTCCTGGCTGCAGTCATAGACAGGGATGGGTAGATGCCCTATCACTTACAGGAAAGAGAGAACACGGTATGTAACAAGCAAATTGCCTTTCAGTATATAGAAAACAAGCAGAAACAGCCAACCCATCTGATTGGATCTCTGTAAAAAGAATCCCAATCAACAGGTATATTGCCGTAAAAAGTGTATCACGGTACCAGAGAAAAGGGCAACTTGAAGCTGCAATACGCCTGTTGATTTCTCATGCCCCATTGGAATGGAAAGAAAGAAGGTGGCACCATGGCACGGCCTCAGCACACTTCGGACATGCTTCCCATCCATACTCTTGAGCCACTCTCGTCCACTTGCCTGACGTGTGGTAAGGCTGCCCATATCACCTACCATACGCAACGCACAGTTACCACGCTCACTGGACGTCATCGTTTGTACCTGTCAGTGCGTCGATGCATCTCTCCAGCCTGCCCACGCTATCACCAGCCCTATCGGCCAGAGGCTGAAGGAGCATGGGCAATTACCACATGGAGAATATGGATTAGACGTAATTGCACTCGTCGGCTTCCTGCGGTATCGACGACATCAAAGCCTGAGAGAGATCCATCAGAGCCTGCATGAACGTGGATTCTCAATTGGCGAACGGACCGTGCTCAATCTCCTGGCTCGCTATGAAGAGTTAGTCACCCTTCACATGACAGATCATCATCGGCTGAAAGCTCTTGTGTGTAAACAAGGATACCTCATTCTGGCAGTGGATGGATTGAAGCCAGATGTGGGTCATGAAGTGCTCTGGGTGGTACGCGATGGTGTGTCAGGTGAGGTTCTGCTTGCACGGCCTCTCCTCAGCGAGCGCGAGACCGACCTCGTGACACTGCTCAAGGAAGTACAAGATTTGCTCCCCGTTCCCATCCATGGGGTGATCTCGGATGGGCAACATTCTATTCGTAATGCAGTAGCGACGGCGTTTCCAGGGATACCTCATCAGTTATGTCACTTTCATTATCTGCGCGAAGCGGCAAAGCCGGTCTACGAAGCAGATCGCCACGCCAAGAAAGAAATGAAAAAGCAGGTTCGTGGTATTCGTCCAATTGAACGAGAAGTCGAGCAAGAGGAGAATGAGGAAGGGGTCATTACACGCAAGTATTGCCTCGCTGCCCGAAGTGCTTTGACCGACGACGGACATCCACCACTCTCTGCTCCTGGTCTCAAATTGTATGAGCGACTCTCCTTGATTACAGCCTCTCTGGAGCGAGTCGCTCAAAAAGGGGGCTGCCATCTCCCCTCAACAAACTGCATCAACTCCTGACAAAGGGATTAGCAGCGACGGAGCAGTTGTGGCCAGATGTGCAAGCAGGGTATATTTGGGTACATCAGGCTTCACATATCTTGACGAACGCCGACCATCTTTCCTCGACAGAGGTGCGACAACAGTATGAGGAACTGCTGGAGACGATGCGATCCAGTGGTGCCCTGAGTGCCTCACTCCAACAAATGGCTGAGACCTTTCTCAAAGTCACGGCGAGCTACTGGCCCGGGTTGTTTCACTGTTATGACGTGGCTGATCTCCCACGCACGAACAATGACCTCGAACACGTTTTTGGCTCCACGCGCTACCATGAGCGACGCGCAACGGGGCGGAAACAAGCCTCTCCTAGTCTCGTCGTGCGCGGATCAGTACGTCTTGTTGCAGCAGTTGCTACCCAGCATTACCACTTCAGTGGCTCCGACCTGGCCCCTCGCGACTTGACGCAGTGGCAAACGCTCAGAAAGCACGTTGACTATCGGCATGAAGCTCGACGTGAACAGCATCGTTTTCGGAAAGACCCTGACCGCTACTTACATGCTCTGGAGGAACAGCTCTCCCAGAGAAAAATGCGGTCCTAGTTTTTTTCAACACCTTTCCCTCGCACCATGCTGAGGATCTTCTGCAAACGTTCATATTTGTGTATAAGTGTCAGTCCTTCAGGCATGGGGAGTAGGTCAATAGGGTGATTAATCTAACTTGTAACTATTCACCTTGAAGTGATATGACGTAGAAGGAAAAGAGGAAAAGGTAGGCCCCTCCTGCATGGGTGTGGGGATCAGACACTGAGAATACCCTTGCAGAGAGTAAACAGTTACAGCCATGGGGGGCGGAATCACGCGTGATTCCGCCCCCATGGCTTTTCTCTATAACAGAGATGTGTTACACTAAAAATATCAAATACACCTTATATTTCTATTTCTACAGATACATTGAGGGCGTCAAATGGTCAATCTTGTAGGCCAGCAGTTGGGTAATTATCGTTTGCTGCATCTCCTTGGTCATGGTAGCTTCGCCGAGGTCTATCTCGGACAGCATATCTGGATCCGGAGCAAGCAAGCCGCAATAAAGATATTGCGTTCCCAGATAGCGGAAGAGTATATCACCGATTTCCAGCAGGAGGCAGAGTTCATCTCCTTGCTACACCATCCCCATATCGTTCCCATTCTCGATTACGCCGTTGAGCGAGACACAGCCTACCTGATCATGGATTACTACCCGGAGGGAACGCTCCGCAAGCGCCATCCACGCGGCTCACGTCTCCCCCTCGCGGAGGTCGTTTCCTACATTAAACAGGTCGCGGAGGCTCTCCAGTTCGCACACGATCACAAGCTCATCCACCGCGATGTCAAGCCGGAGAACATGCTTATTGGACACCAGGGCGAAATCCTGCTCTCCGATTTTGGCATTGCCGCTATGGCCCACCAGACATCTTCTATGAGCACCCAGAAGCCTACGGGAACCGTTCCCTACATGGCTCCTGAACAGATTAAAGGTGCGGCGCGTCCCGCCAGCGATCAATATGCCCTGGCAGCCATAGCCTATGAGTGGCTGGCGGGTGAGCGCCCCTTCAACGGCACCCATGATGAGATATATGCTCAACACCTGATGAGTTCGCCACCACCCTTGCGCGAGAAGATCAACAGTCTTCCCATAGAGGTTGAACAAGTCATCATGCGGGGGCTTGCGAAAGAGCCTGCTCAGCGCTTTCCTAGCATCTCAGATTTCGCGCTGGCCCTTGAAGCCGCCAGCCTCTCTGGCACAGTGGGCTCGCTCTCGGCCCTCCCGCGAGATCTCGCAACTCCCATGCCTACCTTCTCAGGCGAAGCCTCAATCCCGATTACGCCTCCCGAAGCCAATATTAACCCATCCCTCTCACACTCTCTCCAGACGCCTGCGAAGAGCACGCAGTCACCGCCACTATCCACACACGTGCTTGAGCTCCAGAGCCACGACCGGCGCAACCGCCCCCTCGGCATCACACTTATCGCCTGCGCCCTGCTGCTGATCCCTGGCGCGCTGGGCCTCTTTACCCATCAGCACCACGAGGAGCAGGTACAAAAAGCGAACGCCACCGCGACCACCAGTGCTCAGCAGACTGCTACAACCCGGGCCAATGTCAACGCAACGGCTACCTTCACCCATCTCTCGCCTCTCGAACAGTATAATCAGCTCAAGCGCACGCCACCGACGCTGAATGATCCCATGCGTGACAACTCACAGGGCGGTCATTGGGATGAGGAGGTGCGTAGCTTTGGCGCTTGCAAGTACCTCACGAACTCCTACCATAATGTTGTCACTTCATCCGGTTACTTTAACTCCTGCGGCGGAGGTATCGACGCTCCCATCCATGATTTCGCCTTCGAGATCCAGGCCGCCATTCTCCAGGGCGATAGTGGCGGTTTATCCTTTGGTTACAACAATCAACAAGGGTACCACTTTGCCATTCGCGCCGATGGCACCTATCTCGTCTTACACTACACAAAAACCGAAAACTCCCTTGAAACCCTAACGGAAGGCTCTTGTGTCGCCATTAAGCAAGGCTTCAAGCAGATAAATACCCTGGCAATCATTGTGCGCGGCAACAATTTTTCCTTCTTCGTCAATAGCCAGTATGCCGCCAACTGGACCGATACCTCCTACAACGCTGGATACCTGGGTGTCTATGCCGCCTCCGCTCAAAGCCCCACCGAGGTCGCCTATAGCAACGCCCGTGTCTGGAAACTGTAATTTAGATACCTCCGAAGAAGTGGCGTGTTTGTGGATTCTCATATATAGCTCTTGTCCACATTCGGGATTTCTGCTTGCTTCCCAGGAGGTGATAACATACAAGGAAAAACTTTCAAGGAGACCATTCCAAACTGAGTTCTGGAAAATGCTTCGTATGACTGCCCAGTCAACACTCATGTCTCCCATTGCGCCAAACTTGTCTTCAAAGGGCACAATGTTCCTGGAATGGTATCAGAATCAGCGCAGGTAGTAGGTCAGGATCACATCTCGACGGTTATGCCCCAGCGCTCGTGAGACAGCCAGTACTGCCTTCTCATCCAGAATGCCACGCGGAAGTCGACCAGTGGCAGGAGGGTGTGGCAGCCCTGAGAGTTGCTGATAGAGCGCCTGCGCATACTGCCGACGGTAGGCGTGGATATCCAGGTGACTGGGGATCTGAGCAAAGACCTTTTCTTCCTCGTTCCTGCCTTGCACCAGGCTGAGCACGGTTGCTTCTTGCCCTGATATGACCGGGACCTGGCGCACTTTGCCCCCTTTGCCCTGCACACGAAGCATGACGCGTCCATCTGGTTGCTCCTGAATGTGTGCAACGTGCAGCATTCTCACTTCGCGCCGCCGTAATCCGGTCACGCGAAGGAAGGCCAGGAGGGCTGCCAGTGCTCGGGTTGAAAATGGGGTGAGGGTTGTTCCTCAGACTCGGGAGACTGGCGAGAACGATGAATTTCTTCCCGGTGGCGTGGTGGGAGTGGAACGGCTTCTGCCAGGAGTGGAGACCCGAAGAAGAGCCGTAACGCGCTGCGTTCGGTGGCCAGGGTATAGCCTTCCTGTACGCGCAAGAGCACATAGGCTGATAGTAAATTGGGTCAAACTCACACAGATTTTAGGGCGAAACCAAGGAAATCGGCGCGAAACCGAGGAATTGACCATTCATCGCCTGAGAACGCCGCTTCTGAAGCAGCTTGTTGTACGCTGTTTCTGTAAATTCGGGAGACCAGCATGTAAATTACGGGATTATGATAGCGGAATTTACACAAAGCGGGCCAAAATTGCCCTGTTACTGTGAGATACTTCTGGTAAGAGAAATGTATTGTTGCGAGACAAGAAAGGGTATTTCAATGACCTCACAGAATTTTAAAGCTATTGTCCTCGACCTTTTGCGGCAGGGGCGGCTCGATGAAGAAGCGTTTTGGCAGGGGATGAGCGAGACTGAGCGCGATGCGGATGGGACGTGGGAACGCTGGTCCGCTAAAGATCACATCGCTCATAGGACATTCTGGCGTCAGGACCTCATCCGGAAGTTGACGGCCCTTCTACAGCATCAGGACATACCATCGAGCGATGAGGATGAAGAACACCTGAACGCGACGACGTATGGGAAGCAACAGAAGCGCTCCGCGTCAGAGATTCAGGCGGACTCTGAGCGGACCTACGCCGAACTCTTTGCTTTGACCGAGCAACTGAGCGAAGACGATCTGATCTCCACGCGCTTCCCCAAAATTTCTGGAGAACATCCGCTGTATACAACCTTCCTTGGTGCTCTCTACGAGCACGAACAAGAGCATCTCGCACAGTACTATCTCGACCATAATGATCTCCCGAAGGCGATTGAGGTCCGTGAGAGGTGTGCTAGCAAAATCCTTCAGGCTGAGGTGCCGCAATGGGTGAAAGGGTGGTTTCTCTATAATCTGGCCAGCTTCTACACCCAGCAGAACCAGTTGGAGAAAGCTCACGCTCTTCTCCTGGAAGCGTTGACATCCGCTCCCGAACTCGAAGAGCGCTCAAAGAGCGATCCCGACCTGGCTGCGTTACGCGGTAAATAGGGGTTTCTCCTGAGGATGCCCATGCTGACCTTTCGGATGTATATGGGCAGGGCGCATTGCCCACTTAACGCGAAGAGTCGAAATTGACCATCCAGCCCTGGAGAAATCGCTCCTCATCTGGTTTCTTTCCTCTTCATTCTGTTCATCACGATCTCATAGCTCATGTTCCTTTGCGGTTCTAACCAAAAGCTCTTGGAGGCCCTCACGAAAAGGCTCGATGTAACTGCTTGAATTGCTTGTAGTGCGAGCGCTCATGGGTAGCAAGCCATTCGGCGTAAAATTTTACTGTGCGAACAAGTGGCTTTCCGGCACCCGTTATCGTAGCAGTACGAGACCATGCGACGGCAGATAAGGATTCCAGCAGGGTCAGGAGTTCGGCACGTTGAGCAGTGTACGCCTGCAAGGAGGGCTCAAATTCCAAGGTGGGATAGTCCACCCCTTTGACCCAAGCCGACGGGTGGACTGCACGAAGAGTTGGCTGTTCCTCAACCAAGATTGCATGTATACACTGACCCCACACATCCGCACATGAACGCAGATGGGCCAATACGTCAGTAGCGGACCACGCTCCCCCATGCGGTGATGTGCGCAACTGCGCGGGCGATAGGTCGGAGGTGAGGGCTGCAATCCGTGTTGGCCCTTCGCCCAACAGGGAAAGGATTTTCTCGACAGGCAATTCTGCATGAGGCATGGGAGAGCGTCTCCTTTTTTGAAGAGATTTTATCACAGAATGAGTTCTCATCAAGAGCCAGGGCTGAGACAGTCAACTACGCATCTCTTTTGCTGTAAATCACGGGATTATGATAGCGGAATTTGTATAATTCCGCTATCATAATCCCGTGATTTACAGCATGCACATTCAATCCTTCAGCCTTCTTCGGTCGAGAAGTGGCGGGAATTTCCCGATCATCTTGCCGTGAATTTACAAATGACGAGTATTGCGAGCCCCTTCTGGAGCCATATGTTCAGACAACCAATGCTCGATTCCTCGGTTTCGCGCCGATTTCCTTAGTTTCGCCCTAAAATTGTCACTCGCGGCATAAAATGGCCGCCAAAAACGGCATAACTTGGCCGATAAGCCGAAGCATTCAAGCTCAATTGCTGTTGTGCTAAAACAGCATAATGTGGCCGAGAGTGCAGAAAGCAAGCATAACTTGGCCGAAAGTGCAGACTTCGCCAGTACGTTTAATCGGCTTCCGAAGCCAATCAGATTTTCAGGTATTGCTGAGAAATCTGCAAAGTGGCCTGTCTGGCTGGTCAAATCCGAATCGGAAGTATTGCCAGAACGTCGAAATGTGGCCGAGGCGGCCAAGTTATGCCGAGAGTCACATAATTTTGCGTACTTGTTTCTTTCACTGTTCTCCTGTATTGTGATTGTGGCAGGACGTGGGGAGCATGGCAAACGAAGCCAGCTTGCGCTGGAGCAAGAAGATCACCTTCTCTCATCCTGAACCAAATAGATTGAGGCTGCGAGACCGATGCCATCGCTATTGAGAAGCGAGGGCATGTCGTTAGCTCGTCTTGTCATCTATATGAACGTGTCAAATACTCCTGTAGGCCCAGGAATCATCTGGTCACATATGTTGGGAACAGCCACCATAACAGAGAATTGATTGTTGTTTGTCAATCCCAACAGTCTGAAGATCCTGGAAAGCTGTCACAAAAAGGACCGTTCAATCCTCTTTCTTTGTAGTGATCACGTTGTGATCATCACCGTAGGCAAACCCCTCCTTGAGGCAGGGGTTCCAGTTAGCACAATCCGTAAGGAAACAAAAGGAAAAAAGATGTTCAGTATCAAACGAATGATGTCGCTGGGGCTGATGCTCTCCATGCTCAGTACCATGTTGGTTTTCACCACAGGAGTTGCCTCCGCGCACACCACTTCCACAGCGCTTGCTGCGACAAGCTGTTATAACACAACTTGTGATGGGAAAAGTCCCGTCTCTACGGGCTGCGATAGTTCTGCACTCACTGAATGGACGGCAACGAGTGCCGATTTAGGAGGAGGGTTGAGAGCAACCGCTTACCTTCGCTTTAGCGCAACGTGCCAGGCCGCGTGGGCAAAAGTGGTGTTTAACAAACCGCTGACATATCCTCACGGAGGATTGGCGATAATAAAGCGGAACGATGGTAAGTCTTATGATTGCGCTGATGCAGGCGGCAATGGACTTGTTGCTGTCACTCAGACATCATGCTATAGTGCAATGGTGGGTGATGCTAGCGGGTATTCCGCCCGTGCTAGTGCCCAATATTATATCAACGAAACATTTCAAACGGTAGCCACCACAGCAAGCTATTAGTCCCTCTCTGACCTTTCTGGAGTCAAGTAACTGGCTTGCACATTTCCAATGCAAGCCAGTCCCAGGCCACTTGATATCGATCCCACCTGTCTGCTGGCGAACATTGCAGACAGGTGGGATTGACAAACAATGATCTACGCTCTGGTGCCTCAGTGGCCTACTTACACTGTGGTGATAGCAAAAAAACATCGGGAACGGATTTATCTGGATGACCACCACCGATTCCCGTGATTGACACCGATTTCAAATCGGTCGAAGTTTGCCCAATGTGGGGGTTTTTGCATATCGGGGTTTGAGCATGGTAGGAACCAAAAGTCGGAGTAGCGTGCTGAACTGGCCTGGAGCGCGCACAGAGAAAGCTCTCCATCAGACGGTCAAGAAGCAATGTTCAGCGAAATATCTCTCTCAAAAAGTCGTTTCTGCTGTTTTCACCTCTCAAGTCAAAGGAAACTGGTTGCTTTTTCTTAGTTATTCCGACTTTTGGTTCCTACCGTGCTCAAACCCCGAGTTTGCCCAGATGCTGCGCACCCGGACAGGCGAACGCCTCGATGCGTGGCTTGCCAAGGTCGTTGACAGCCAGATCCCCGAATTACAGAGCTTTACTCTTGGCATCCAGCGAGATAAAGCGGCTGTCGTTGCAGGCTTGACTTTGCCTCACAGCAATGGCATCGTCGAGGGAAAAGTGAACAAATTAAAGCTGATTAAACGCATGGGGTACGGCAGAGCGGGATTTGCATTGCTGCGCCAGCGGGTGCTGCATGCGCTTTAGAACCTGAAGGAGCAGGTCTACCAGAGTTGGGCGAAATCTTCATAGGTATGGGTTGGCTCTCTCTCCACAAACATTTTCAGAGAAGAGCCTGGCTCAAAGAGACCCACATTGACCACCCGTTTCTTGTAGACCCACTGGTCTGAAAGCGAGAGGCGCAGATTGTAGGCAATACGTACCCACTGATGAACTGGCAGAGACCATGCCGTTCTTGCGAGGGCAAAGCGTCTTGGAACGCCCTCAGCACGCTCCCATTCCACTGTCATCTGAAGCAGGTTCTCCTGCAGAGTGAGGGCAAGGCAATCCAGCCGGAAGGGATGAGCGAATTCCAGTTGTTCCCACTTTTCTCTAGGATGTTGGAAGTGATTATGCTCACCATAGACGACCTCATGGAGAAAAACCTCTTCCTTGAACACAGGAGAAGGAAAAGCTGGCAATTCAAGGGCCTGAGGGGTATGGCTTCTGGCCGAGGCATTGGTCCCTCCGCGCGATGCTTTTGTCCAATTGGTGCAGATGCTCTGAATCACGATCAGCCGGGGAGAAAATGACATCGTGTGCTCCTGCTCTCTTCAATCAATAACAACCTCTACAGCAACAAACGATCCAGCAGTGCTGAAGTATCATTGGCAAGCGAGCAGGCAGATTCACCAAACCAGGGGAAGACCCACTTAATTCCGTGGTTTACAGCTGAGGACAGTATGTGGTAAGGTCAGAATACGCCGGCGCAATTGTGCCTCTGCGAGGCACTCAGAGCAGATATGAAAGAAAAATGATGTACTCAAAAGCCTGGGACGTGGGATGGTTTTGTCATAGAGACGGAGAAGTTCTGTATGATATGTTGTGGCCGGAAGGTACGCGCGGGAAGCGAAAGTATCCGGGCAAGATAATCAAGATCCAATGAGGTAGGCTGGATCAGTACCAGATGCGGACTCGGTGTCCTCCAGCAGCGATGAAACTTCTCTGGGCCTTTTTGAAGAATATGAGTCAGTGTTGTCCTGCACCCCTAATGGTTGATCTCATCACAGCGTAAGAGCAGGCACGCCAGCCGCTCAAAGGTCTAACTTTGGTAGGGAAGTCCTAACTCCACAGGCCGCGTACGTGCCGTCTGCACCACCAGGGCTTTATTCTCTGGTGTATAGCGCGACGGGGCTCCTGAACGAGGCTCGCCCTCTAGCCCGGAGAGTCTCTGTTTCTCAAAGCGCTTGAACCACTTGCGCACGGTATTTGATGAGGGATGGAGTTCGCTCATGATCTGGGGAATTGTTCTTCCCTGGCTGGCCGGGTACATGACCCTGGCTCGTTCTATCAGGCGCACTGAAGCGGTCTGAGAACGCACCAATTTCCCAATCACACGTCCTTCCTCTTCGCTCAAAGGCCGCAAATACAATGGAGTCCGCATATCCTCGCCTTTCTTCTTCGTTCCATCTCCCTCCTTTCTATTCTATCATTTACTTGGCGAATGCACCACGTAGGAGAAACTTGTCATCGCGAGGGAAAGCGTTTTACGTCAGCTTCGTTGTTGATTCTCTTCCAGCAGATGCATATAGTTCTCTCCCCACTTACTCATCTGTTGCAGAATGGGTTGTAGGCTGGCGCCGAAACTGGTAAGCGAGTATTCGACTTTGGGTGGTACTTGGCGATAGACCTGGCGATCAATGATGCCATCCGCCTCTAATTCACGTAATTGGAGCGTGAGCATACGCAGGGTAACACCAGGTATCAAGCGTTGCAATTCTCCGAAGCGTTTTTTTTCAGCGAGCAGATGATAGATGATGAGGCTTTTCCACTTTCCGCCAATAACATCTACAGTGGCCTCAACAGGGCAGGAATACGCTTTGTTGACACGTTGCTGGCAGTATTTCTTCAAAGCATCCTCCTCAGAAAGCGACCCTTCCTTTACTCTCATTTTTGGTACTATATCACAAATATGTGCGTACTTGTAAAGAGGAAAGGATACACATACACTACTCTCAGCAAGATTATGAGAGATCTTGTACCATATTTACCTTCTGGGAAGGATACCATCATGTCATTCATGAAAGCGATACAAATCCACTCGTTTGGTGAGAGCGATGTGCTCACCTATGAAAACGTGGAGCGACCAAAGCCACAGATGGGGGAAGTGCTGGTACGTGTACGTGCTGTTGGGCTCAACCCCGTGGACGTTGCCTCGCGTAAAGCGCCGTTGCCCTTCACCACTGGGGCTAAGGGACTTCCCTATATCCTGGGTTGGGATATTGCAGGCGAGGTCATCGCGCTCGGCCCAGGTGTCACACAATTTGCACTTGGCAATGAAATCTATGGCATGCCTCGTTTTCCCAACGAGGCCAAAGCCTATAGTGAGTATGTTAGCGCGCCAGTTTCAGATATTGCACTCAAACCACAACGTCTGACTCATCTGCAAGCTGCTGGTGTTCCACTCGCTGCACTTACCGCGTGGCAGATGCTCTTCGAGGTTGCTCATCTGCAGGCTGGGCAGACCGTCTTCGTTGCTGGTGGAGCGGGCGGCGTAGGCCACTTTGCCATCCAACTTGCGAAGTGGAAAGGTGCGAGAGTTATCACTACAACCTCGACACGCAATGTGACATTTGTGCGGAACCTGGGAGCTGATGTCGTCATCGATTACACGAAGCAGGCATTTGAAGACGTAGTAAAGGAGGTGGATGGAGTGCTCAATACGACGACTGATAAGCATGTCTTCAGACATTTGTTTCAGGTGGTCAAACGCGGCGGCTGGCTGGTTTCTCTCCGTGCCGAAAAAGCGATAAAAGAGCTTGGCGATCAGCTCGCTTCGGAAGCAGCAGTTCAGTTTTTCCTTCCTCTGGTACATCCATCAGGGAAGCAACTAGCCGAGATTGCCAAACTGTTTGATGATGATCATCTCAAGGTCCATCTTGACGCAGTTCTCCCTCTCAAAGACGTAGCCCAGGCACACAAGTTGAGTGAGGGCGGCCATGTACGTGGAAAACTCGTGCTAATGGTTGGATAACCGCCGAAAGCGTCCTGAGACAGCCATTATCGTGCCTCTTGTGAGAAGGTACAATAATGGCTGTCCATCAGAGCAAAGTAGCTGATATATTGTTGCTCGTATTGGTAAATTGGTTGGAAATTCGGACAAAGAGCGATCGACCCAGCATTTGCGTCTCAACGTTCAGCCAATTTACTAGAACACCGGTCGAGAAATCACGCAATCTCCTGAAGCTCAACGCTTCCTCTCGCTGCTCCATCTGATCCCAACTCCGATCAAGCGCTGCCTTCAGGCTCGGCGCGCAGACCATTTCGGCACCCGCCTCTTTCCCTACCTTGACCAGTTCCTGCCCTTGCTGCTGAGCCACTGGCCTATCGGTGTATTTTTGACGAAAAAGTACGACGTACCAGATAACTGAGGCTGAGCTTGCTTTTATTGTATTTTTCTACACGAAAAAAGATGGTGTTCTTCCTCCGAGCAAGTCCGTTTCAAGAGCACGGTCTCAAACCACGCTCTGGTCTATGATCATCCTCAATGAACGGGTGATCGCTCTCTCCAACCACCTCTCAAGCCTCTTCATTTGAAACACATCCGTAGTTATCTGGTACGTCGTACTTTTTCGTTAAAAATACACTGATAGGCCAAATGGTAAGAGCGTAACTGCTTAATGCCATTTACCATCGACTGTCAGTTCCACGACTGGCATTGGAAAGGCTGGAGAGACAAGTTTTGAATATGCATAAATCTACCTTTGAGATTACCATGGCAACGATAGAACATGTAGCACTCATTGCACCGCTCTTCGACGCATATCGCCAGTTCTATCAGCAAGCAACAGACATAGTAGCCGCGCAAAACTTCCTTACCGCGCGACTGCAGGAAAACAGTTCAGTGATCTTCCTCGCTCTGTCACTCAAAAGTGACGAAAATGGAGTACGGCAGGCGTATGGATTTACGCAGCTATACCCCTCCTTCTCCTCGGTCTCACTGAAACCTCTGTGGATATTAAACGATCTTTTTGTCATACAGGGAGCAAGACGTTCTGGTGTTGGCAAGGCCCTCTTAGATCGTGCAAGAGAATTTGCCGTAGAAACCCAGGCCAGAGGCTTAACCTTAAAAACTGCCGTCAATAATAGCGATGCACAAACGCTCTACGAGGTCGCAGGGTGGCAGAAAGACAGACAGTTCTATTCATATAATCTGTATTTATAGCGAAGAAGTTGAGTTGAAACTAAATTCTGCTCTTTTGTTCTCCATGAAAGATCAGCATTTTTGGGGGTTGTAGACATACGCTCCTGTCTGTTCTTCTTATTGAAACGTTTTGAAGACCTCGCTTGCTCGTAAATGGCCCCCTTATTATAGCTATGAATGGCTCTTTTAACAGTTCCATTGTCGTGGTATACTGCTGCCATCGAGATGGTAGTAAGTGCGACGAGTTGACAGATTTTAGGGCGAAGAGTGATCAATCGGCGCGAAGAGTGATCAGCTCATCTCTTGCTGATGAGCAACATGGCTCTACAAGCAGATTTACCACTTTCAATAGTGTAAATTCATGAGCAAAAATTGCTTGGATTGTGAGCTTCTGCTGCCCTGTTCCGGCCTTTTTTGGGCTGAAGCAGGCGCGTCTCGCTGGGGTTTATGCTACTATAGCCCACTCATAACAGGCAAAAACAGGAAAATTCGCACGCGAATTGACAGAAACGATTGAGAACGATCCGCATCTCAAGCGGCTTCCCTCGTCGCCAATAGTTGAGCTGATCACTCTTCGCGCCGATTGATCACTCTTCGCCCTAAAATCTGATCACTCGTCACCTTATTTACCAAGCCTTGCTTAAGGAAAACAGGCGCTGAAAAAACCTGAGATCCTTTTACTTCCTAACAAAAATTCATTGATGGAGACCCCTATGCTCGATTTTAGTGCAGTGACAAGCGGCTCTCAGACCCTGGCAGACATAGCCGCTGGTCTGACAAAGACCGATCTTTATCAGCTTACCGATGAAACGATCAATGTAATGCAAGAGATCATTACTGATACAGTTGATGCGGACGTGACATTCGTGCCGCTAGATCCCCAGGCGAACGATACCTTTGGGAATTCTGAAGAGGCCGCCCTGGCGTGGACCCTGGGCCACGTGGTGGTTCACGCCACCGCTTCATCCGAAGAGGCCGCCGCCCTGGCTCTCGTGCTGGCCCGTGGTCTGCAGGTTGAGGGTCGTTCGCGCTACGAGACTCCCTGGGAGAGCGTGACAAGTATCGCTCAGGTGCGCCAGCGTCTTGAGGAGAGCCGTCGTATGCGTAAAGCTATGCTCGACGCGTGGCCTGACGAGCCTCACCTGGATACTATAATGACATATTCATTCTTCCCGCAAGCTGGCGAACTCAATGCCATTGGCCGCTTTATCCTGGGTTTATACCACGATGCATCTCATCTGGATCAAATGCGTGAAATAGTGCACCAGGCAAGCGCGCCTCGTGTGTGACATTGTTGTGATGGGGCGGCTAAAGTCGCTCCATAGCTCTGCAAAAATGCTAACGCCAAAACAAAAGTACAGGCTAGCAGCAAGAAAACCATCCGCGTGGCTTTCACTACACGGATGGTTTTTCAGGTTCAACACCCTATTTGACTGACGTTTCTCAGAATACTTTTCGTTTTTCTCTCAGAATACTTTTCTAGAAGATCTCTTCAGATGGCCTAAGAAGCGATATCATTGATGAACTGTGGTGTTTCTTTTTCTCACATAACTTTTCCATGTTGTGTTTGGCATGTTGTTCTCAGCAAACGACGCCGTATGACCGTTTTTTCTCGCATACATTTTCGTTCCTGCGGAGAATAAACCCACTGATACAAGGATTGAAACGTTTGCCTCTACTTGTACGGATAGGTAGGGACTTACGTCCTTTCCCCCCGTCCAAACGCAGCAGGCGAGTTTCCCCGCACTGCGCTTTCCAGTACTCGACATGACCTATTCGGCCCTTGCGTATGAGGTGGTGGATTTGGGTTGCCCCCGTGAAGAGCACCAGTTTGAGCACAGCACAACCTGTTGCATGGCATCCCCCACTCTGCTGGAGAACATGATGCCACTACTCCAACCGTCATCTGCTTTCCTCACTGCATCCATTCTTCCTCTCGTCAAGCGTCTTTCCCTGGCGGACCTTCACCATGTCCTCGCCATTACAGCGTGGCGTTCGGTTACTATGCCGCCTCCGCCCTCTCTGCCGCACGCTAGCATTCTCGCGTCTCTGTCGAGTAAAGCGGTTTGAGAGTTCCCCCATTCCAAGTAAAGAAGTTCTAGTGACCCTTAGCTCGCCTCCTATACGCCGGGCGGACTTCGGAGCAATTCCAGCCATAATTTACACATAGCCGGACAGCCGCCATCCCATTTTGGGTCGGGTGTGTCAGCCATTTCACCCGTCTTATCTAACGACGCTTCGGACGAAGGTTTCTCTCGTCGGCATAGGTCACAGGGTTCGGTCTTGGGTCCTTTCGGCTAGGATCACAAGCTCCTTTGTCAGCGGGCTTCACACCTAAAGCCTTGCTGAGGCTTTACGCATGCCGCTCAACCCTTATGCCATTACTCAAGCATATCTCTTTTGAGAAACTCCTTTACCCGTGAAAGGGCGCACGTAAATCCCATAATTAAACTGGCGGGAGCGGCATAATTATCCTGGTCAGTGGTGAGACATTGGTTGAGAGAGGAAGATAGCTCATTTCGCCTCTCAAGCGCGAAGAGCAGTAAGCAGAGAAAGCCGCACGCCACCAGAATAATTGTACTCCTCCGCCAGTTTAATTGTGGGATTTACACAACACTCATGAAAAAAGCGCTATGGGGCGAGACCGAAGGATCGCCCACTTCTCTAGCCGTAATACTCTGGCAACTTTTTCAATGCCTTCCACCCATCGCTATCATGTCCACAAACGACCAATGTCACCTTCTCCCGTTCTGCCAAGTCTATCAGCTTTCGTGTGCTCGCAATGGTCCCATCCCTATCCATATCCATTGGCCCTGTCTCCCGATCTACACGCCAGAACTCTTTTCTCGTGACAGCATCGATTGCTAACAACACTGCACCTGTCTGTGGTAAATGGATCAGGACTGACTGATGACCCGGCACGTGACCGCTCGTATCAACTACATGCAATCCTGGAAACAATTCAACATCTCCATCAATCAGACGGTATTTTCTCCCAGGAAGATCCCAATGAATCCGACTAAGAGCGAAACGCTCTAGCCCATGAAGAGCCGCCTCATGGTGTTTTCGCTGCACCACAAACTCTGCATTGGTGAACTCGCTATGATAGCCTATATGGTCTCGATCATAATGGGTACAGACAATTGTATCAATGTCTTCAGGCTCTAGACCTATCTCGGCAAGTTGCTCAACCACATTCTTCCCCCAAATAGGAGGCTGACCATCAGATTCCTCATGACTGAAAGGCAAGCCACTATCGACGAGCACATTCTTTCCATCTTTTGTCTGCACAAGATAGCAGCCAACCGGCCAATCAGGATCAGGTACCACTAATATGAAATACAAACGCTCTAGAGTTGAACCAGCCATTGTCGTGTTTTAGACCTTTCTTCGTGTTCCTATTTTGCATACTCATCTTTGGCGAAGGAGCGATCCGCAATGCGAGAACAGATCGATGCCCGAGACCTCGGATAGCACCATGAGCCAGCCTCCAACAGGAGCGGGGGACGCGAGCAGATTGGGCGGCTCAATCAGTCGCGCGACAAAGAACACAATTTACACCGTCCAGAAGAAGTATATCAGATAGGAAGCGGTTTTCCCGGACACATCTGCCCTAGTGCTCACTCGTCGCACCGATTGCTCATCCGTCCCCCGAAAACTTGCTCACTCGTCGTGCTTATTACCACTAGTTTTGCTTCACTCTCCACAGTATCACGCTGTTGTCTGTCTAACTATCCAATGAAGGTAGGTACGCTCTTCTCTCTTGTGAGGAAAGTGCCGTTCCTTCTTGCAACGGTTATTGCACATATTTGTCAAGGTTCATTCGTCTAGGTTTGCTACCCCACCCCTCCTAGAGAAGGCGCACCCGAAACCAGGTTCGCTTCCCGACACGAAACACATCACCATCACACACTTCAACCACTTGTTCGGGCTGACGCAATACCTCATTGTTGCGCGAAACCCCTCCCTGCTCACACAGGCGTCGCAGTTCGCGGTTACTCTTTTGCCCAGCAAAGAGCTCTTTGAGCAACTCTAAAAGCGTTTGTGTGGCTTGCTCAAGTGTGATTTCAGGAATATCTTCGGGAGTCTGACGTGCTGAGAAGGTCTCTTGGAACCAGCGCAACTCTTGCTCAGCCACCGCCTCTCCATGATAGCGCTTGACGATCTCATAGGCGAGGCGAAGCTTGCATTGCATCGGTTCCTTCCCTACATGTCGGCGGATCTCATCTATATCTTCTATGGGTAGATCAGTGTAGACCTCAAAGTAGGTCACGATCAAGGAATCGGGTAGCGTCATCGTGCGCCCAAACTTATCACGTGGACTATGTCCCAATCCAATGTAGTTGCCCAGGCTCTTGCTCTGTTTGGCCTTGCCATCTATCCCTGGCGTAATCTTTGTCGTAATCACAACCTGAGGTGACTGACCGAGGTGCTCCTGGTAGAAGCGCCCCATCAGTTCATTGAACAGTTGATCGGAACCAATAATGGTCAGATCAGAGTCAAGCATAAAGGAGTCGTAGCCTTGCAACACCGGATACAGCAACTCATGCATATGTATTTCGAGCCCCTGCTTCATACGCATTTGAAACATGTCGCGAGCGACGAGGCGCGAATGGGTTACCATTGAGAGCAAGTGGAGGAGTTCTTGCACAGACATCGCCTGATACCACTCCGAGTTACGCCTGATCTCTAACAGATCTGGATCGTCAAAGCGCAGCACCATCCTGGCTTGCTTGATAAATTCCTGGGCGTTGGCTTCAATTTCTTCAGATGGGATAATGGGTCGTAACTTGTTACGCCCCGTTGGATCGCCGATAGTTGTTGTAAAATCCCCAAGAAGAAAGATCACTTTGTGTCCTAAATCCTGCATTTGGCGCATCATCCAGAGATTGACGGCATGACCCAGGTGCAGAAACGGAGCGGTTACATCGACCCCATACTTGATGCGTAACTGGCGACCACTCCGAAGGAGACGCTGAAATTCCTCCAACGAGAACCACTCCTCGCTTGTTCGCTCAAAACTTGCCAGTAACTCTTGTTCTGCATGTTCCGCCTCGTGTTGCAACATATTTTTACTCTCCTTTGTTCTCTTGCTTTGTAGACATCACCTGAGAAAAAAGCAATAAAAAAGCAGAGGTTGCTCACCTCTGCCCTTGGTTCTGGTACGCGGATCTTTGTTTTCTCTTATGTGAGGCACACAACAATTACCGCTCTCCCTCGCCAAAGGGCAGATCGGTAATAATAGCTTTTCTGTTGGTGTATCAGGGTTGTCGTTTGCATAGACTTAAGTATAGTCGAAAGGGTCAAGAGCGTCAAGAAAGAAACGACAAATCGCATTCAGGCCGGATGGTCAATCTTCAATCACTTTCCAGATCTGTTCCTGCTCTACCCAACGTCGTTCTCCTTTTGGTGGTGGGGTTAAGCGCCTTTGATGCGATGGGAAATGAGGCTGATCTTTGGGAGATTTGAGGGTACGGCGTGCGCCGCAAGCAGGACATTCGACACAGGTGCTGCCAGCTTCTTGAAATTGGGGTCCCGACATATTTTCCCCTCTAAATTCCTGTAAGAGTAGCCCTGCCCCTAACGGAATTTAGAGGGGAAAATATGTCGGGACCGCACCTACACAAAGTGCATAGTCGCCTTATCCTTCCTCGAAAAGGATAGCAGTTCGCCGCCCTTTTCAAGGAAGGACGAAGATCCTGGCGAAAATGTGCACTAGACCCTTGCCTATGATTTGTACTTCGGCTCTAGAAAAGCAGGTCACCTGGTTCATGACGGCAGGGACACAGCAAGCAGGGAAGAAGGAGACCTGCGCCTGAGATGATGCAACCCTCTGCCACATGCTCGATCCTGGGAAGGAACTGGTGTGGCAGAGGGCTTTTCTTTGGGGAAGAAAACAGATATACTGGGGAAGGATACCTGAACTAACCATCATTAGTTCAGGTATAGAGAACCCAGATTCGACCCCCCTCAACCAGGTCATGCGACGACAGGGAAACACAAAGATCGAGGCCAGGCAGAGGGGACCCAGAGGGCAGGGAGACATGACCGACCCATCTCCCACCTCTCACCCACGACACACCTATATATAGGAAGGGATTCACCCTATGCACACTCACCAGTCAGCGACCCACCAGGATCACCACAGCGACAGAGCAGACACTGCGCACCTCCCCATCCTCCAGAGCCAGGCTCTCACAGGGGAACAGGTCTTTCAGTGCATTGTCACAGGATGCCCACACCTGGTGCATCTGCCCGAGGATGGCATCCTGGTGGCCTGGCTGGATGCCAAGACCGGCAAATCACACAGTCGCAAGACCCATCTCGCCTATCATAGTACGGCCCTCTCCTGCCGTGACGCGCTGCGCGCCCAGGGCTATGACCTCTTCATGGATCTCTCGGAGCGCGGGACCCGAGCGCACTGGCTCCTGATTGTCCAGCGCTGGGCCGGGGAACGTGCCGCTACCTCGACCCGCGCCGGCGCACCCGCCAATAGCACCTATAACCAACGCCTGGCGATTCTCAGCAGCCTCTTTGTCTATGCCCATCGGCAGCAACTCTACCAGGGCGACAATCCCATTGAACTGCTGGAGCGGCGCAAAGTCTATGACTATGCCAGTGCCGAGGCCATCGAACCCCTCGACATGCGCAAGCTTCTGGCTGCTATTGACCGGACAACTATCAGTGGCCTGCGTGATTACGCCCTCCTGAGCCTGGCGCTGCATACCGGTCAACGGGTCCAGGTGCTCGCCGACATGCGGGTCGGCCATCTCACCCGCGCTGGCGCTGCGCTCCGCGTGACCTTCCCACGCGCCAAGGGCGGCAAACGCAGCACGCGGCAGCTCGGAGAAGAAACGAGTGCCGCGCTGATCACCTACCTGGAACAAGTTTATGGCACAGGATGGGCTGCCCAAGGTGAAGCTCCTGTGTGGATGTCGCTCTCACGCAACCAGAGCCGCGGGCAGTCCCTCTCGCTCCAGGCCCTGGAACAAATCTGTGCGCGTCGCCTGGGAACCAGTAAATTCCACGTGACCCGTCACACGGCTGCCAAGACCCTCGACCAGCTGGGAGTCAGCGCGAGCGAGATCCAGGAGTTCCTTGACCATGAGAGCCTAGCGACCACTGGGCGCTACTTAAAAGTACTCAAGCGGGCGGAGCACAAGTATAGTCGCGACCTGGAACAAATCTTTGGCATCGAGGCACCCTCTTCATCATTCTAGTAAATAGCGTGAATGTTCGAGGCTTTTTGAGGTGAAACCTGGGAAATCGGCACGAAATAGAGAAATCGACGGCCCAACGTCCGGAGAAACCCCTTCCCATCTGGCCTGTCAGTGCCTTTCTGACGAAAAGATACCTGGACTTTGCACATTTTTACGGAAGAGTCTTTTTGACCTCTGCCAGTAGACTGCAAGGAATAGGGGGTATCCGTTGTGCGAGAAAAGGAGGTTTCTTCCAGTGTTCCCACATCCTCTTGCGAGCCTTTTAGCTCCATTCCGAGTAGCTTTCACAAAGCCAACCTGGCAAAAGGTCGTGCAACTTATTGAAGGAGTGCTCCTGACGCGTGGGCGCAGGACCATAACGGCAGCGCTACGAGCAGTCGGACTGCAAGAGGAAAGGCATTTCAATCTGTTCCACCATGTCCTCAATCGTGCGCGCTGGTCTCCTCTTCGAATCAGTCGCCTTCTGTTGCTGCTGCTTGTTCAGACGTTTGTTCCTAAAGGAGCAACTGTTGAAATCGTAGCAGATGAAACGTTAGAGCGGCGATGGGGGCCACATATTACCAAGTGTGGATACTACCATGACCCTGTGCGCTCATCAGAGAAGCACAAGAGGATCAGCCGTGGTTTGAGGTGGCTCTGTCTGATGCTCATCGTCATCCCTCCTTGGGCGAGCCGACCCTGGGCACTTCCTTTTCTCTGTGTCTTGTTTGACTTCCGAGGAGGTAGATACAAGGGGAGGACGCCGACAGAAAACCGTTCCAGACTGGACAAAACAACTCATGAGGCTTGTACGTCGATGGCTCCCTGATCGAGCTATCAAGCTTGTTGGTGATGGCGCGTATAGTGTTGTAGAGTTGGGAACGGCTTGCCGAAAGCAGCAGATAATGCTCATCGCCCCGTTGCGTTTTGATGCCTGTCTCTATACGCCTCCTCCCGCACGTCAACCACGCCAAATGGGGCGACCACGCCTGATTGGACAACGCCTCCCGCAGTTGGATCAGGTGCTCTTTGACTCACATACTCCCTGGCAGCAAGCCTGGATCACATGGTATGGACAAGGCAAACGGCTGATCGAATGGTGCAGTGCAACGGCACTGTGGTATCGCGGAGGTCAAACGCCTTTACCTATCCGATGGGTTTTGACCCGGGATCCCGAGCGGAAACACGAGCCACGAGCCTACTTCTCGACCGATCAAGCTCAATCTGGCCTTTCCATCATTACCGATTTTATGAAACGCTGGTGTGCTGAAGTCACCTTTGAAGAGAGCCGGGCACATTTGGGGGTGGAGACACAGCGACAATGGTCAGACAAGGCGATCGAGCGGATGACGCCTTGCCTCTTTGGGCTCTACAGCTTGGTCGCGTTGCTTGGTCACCACCTCCATCCTACAGGGGATATTCCATTCCAACAAACAGCGTGGTATCGAAAGCGCCAGGCGACGTTCGCCGATGTGCTTGCTGCTATACGGCGTCATCTGTGGAATGATTTCCGTTATTCGACATTGCCCCAAAACCCTGATGTCATTTTACTTCCGCGCTCAGACCTCTCTCGCTTCGCTGATATCGTCTGTTCCTCAGCTTAAAATGTGCAAAGTCCAGGATACGACGTACCAGATAACTGCAATTAACAGAGATCACTGATCTTCTTCGTCATTCCCTAACAGTGAGAGTTGGGTAGGGAACACATCCTCTCCTTCCTGTAAAAGAACAGCTTCTGTCTCCGTGCTTTTTAAGTGGTAAATTAGCTGAAGGGTGGACCGATTTTGCACTGAAGAGTGGGAATTTGATCTGAATCATGGGAATTGACGCTTCGATGCCTGAGAAAACCGCTCCACATCTGATATATTTCTTCTAGAAGCTGTAAATTGCGTCTTTTATCTCAGACAGACTGACTGGTGGAACGCTTCGAAGAACCCTGGAATATTGTGATTTTCATCCTGGAGGACAGATTATGAACGAGCAGATCAAATCGGATGAGATGGCGCCGGCACTCACAGCCTCGGAAGCCGAGCGAATGATCGTCAAGAATCTCCCACCGATTGATCACCATGGTGAAAGAGTGGAGCACGTAGGCAGCAATTCAATTCGCGTTCGTTTGCCCTACAACTCAGCATTCATGGGGACAGAGCCATGGCAGGACGGCAGTGGACAGGTATTTTCAGGTCCGATGGTTATGGGATTTGCTGATACCGCCATGTACTGCTGTGTAATGGCGGCGTTGGGGGCCGAAGTGATACCTGTGATGACTAATCTCAATATCACTTTTCTTCGACCAGCGCGAGCGTCCGACCTGATTGCTGAAGCCCGCATCGTTCGGCGTGGTGGCAGACTCTCTTATCTGGAATGCTGGCTGAAGTCAGATGGAGAGACCGAACCCTGCGCCCATATCACATCCACCTATCGGGTATCAAAGCGGTAAATTAGCCTGTGAAGAGCAAGAGAACTGTGCGACTCGTTCTCTTGCTCTTCACAGGCTAATTTACCAGATGTCGATGGAAGAAGCCAGTTGTGAAGCGGTTTTCCCAGGCATCAAAGCGTCAATTCCCATGATTCAGATCAAATTCCCACCCTTCAGAGCGTGTTTTGGAATGCGCAAAAGGGCTATCTGAATATGAAGAAGAAAAACCTCCTCGAGGAGCCTGTGAGATCGTGGACCTTTTGCCGACCTGATGAGAGATGGGAAAAGCAGATCCGTATCGACTTCCGTTTGTTTGTTGACTTGAGGAGACGCGCCTGATGGGGAGGGCCTCTTGAGAGCGATCTTCGTGTGAATCTCTGTATGTATGGGTTTTAAATGAGTCCCCCCACTCGTGTGTTGACAAGCGGGGGCTCACGGTATTCCTTTGAGATGCACGGCAAAGGGCGTGACACACCTTCCTATTTGGCCAGCCATGTTCGGACGCCCGAGCGTAGGTAGCGACCCACAGGAATCTAGAGGATGTAAGGTGCTTCGAGCCGTCGTATTTCTTCGTCGCTCAGTTTGAGATCGACTGCCGCGCCAGCGTCCGTTAGATGTTGTGGTTTGGTCGCGCCAACAATAGGCGCAGTCACCGCCTCCTTATGCAGCAGCCATGCCAGAGCGATTTGCGCCATGGGAACCTGGCGTTCTCGGGCAATAGTTCTCACGGTCTCGACGATCTGTTGGTTGGCTTCCTCCGTCTTGGAGTAAAGGGCTTTCGTAAACTGGTCGGTTGCACTACGTTTGGTTTGCGCATTCCATTCGTGAGTTAATAGGCCTCGCGCTAACGGACTCCACGGAACCACCCCAATCCCCTGGTTGAGACAGAACGGCAACATTTCCCGTTCTTCTTCGCGCATGAGCAAGTTGTAATGGTCTTGCATCGAGACAAAGCGGGTCCAGCCATGCAAATCAGCCACATACTGTGCTTGAACAAACTGCCAGGCAGGCATGCTGCTGGCACCGATATAGCGCACTTTGCCGCTCTTCACCAGATCGTGCAAGGCTTCCAACGTTTCTTCTATCGGAGTATCGGGGTCGTAGCGATGAATCTGATACAGGTCGATATAGTCCGTCTTGAGCCGCTTCAAACTCTGCTCGACTTGCGCAAAGAGAGCGGCCCGGGAGAGTCCAGTATCTTTGGGACCCGGCCCCATCGGGAAAAAGACCTTGGTCGCAAGAATCACGTCGTCGCGTCTGGCCAGTTCAAAGAGGACTTTGCCAATAATCTCCTCACTGGCACCGAGCGAATAAGAATTAGCCGTATCAAACGTCGTAATTCCCGCTTCCAGAGCTTGCTTAAGAATGGGCCGAGCCTCGTCGATCCCGAGCGCCCACTTATTCGCGTTATACGTGTCAAGTGATGAGTCCCCAAAACCCATACAGCCCAAAATGATCCGTGAAACTTTCAACCCTGAATTGCCTAGCCGTTTGTATTCCATATCTCTCTCTCCTTTGGATTGTTGGATAGCCAGCGTAGAACGCTGAGAATGGAAGAGCCTCTTTCAATTCCATCTCTCTCAGTCCTTCTCCATCGCTCTTCGGAGACTGTCCAGAGCTGTTCGGTGTTGCCTCCTGCTCCCCTGGTAGTCATTATAGACGCACCTTCGCACCAGGTGATAGAATGATTCTCGCCAATGATTGTCTGATTCTGCACGTCTTCCAGACCTGCCAGCGATAAACCAGAGGAGAGGTTTCGATGAGTGTCATGATCCACAAGCCAGCAGAGCGCGAAACGAAGAGGCTCGCAGCCAATCGTGAAGAACTGAGCGAGCGAATTGGGCGGGCCATGAGTTTCGATGGGACCAGCCAGCCGCTCCAGGGGTTGCATCTGTCCCGCTCCTCAGCCCCTTTCAAGTCGCATCACAGTGTCCTTGAGCCATCCTTGTGTGTCACTGCTCAGGGAAGCAAAGAAGTGCTTTTTGGTGAGAGCCGCTACCAGTACAATCCCATGCATTACCTGCTTATCACCGTCGAGATGCCCAATGTCTCTCAGGTTCTGGAAGCCTCGAAGGAGCGGCCCTACCTCGGCCTTCGCCTGAAACTGGACCCCGCCCTTGTCAGTGCAGCGATGCTTGAGGCGAGTTACACCTTGCCTCCCGGCACTGCCCATACGAGGGCCATTGATGTCGCCCTATTGGATGTCCATCTGCTGGATGCCATCGTTCGGCTTGTCAGGCTCCTGGATACCCCTGACGAAGCGCCAGTTCTTCAGCCACTGATCACACGGGAAATTATGTATCGGCTTCTAAAGGGAGAACAGGGGAGCAGGCTCCGGCACCTGGCGATCCAGGAGGGCCATACCACCCATATTAGCAGAGCAGTTGCGCTCCTCCATCAAAACTTCGACCAGCCACTGCGTATTGAGACTCTCGCGCACGAACTGGGTATGAGCGTCTCAGCGTTCCACCACCACTTCAAAGCCGTCACAACGTTGAGCCCTCTGCAATTCCAGAAACAGTTGCGACTCCAGGAAGCACGACGTCTGATGCTGAGTGAAGACCTCGACGCGGCCAGCGCAGCCTATCGTGTGGGCTACCAGGACGCCTCCCACTTCAATCGTGAGTACAAAAACCTCTTCGGTGCCCCCCCGATGCGCGACGTTCAACGGTTGCGGGAAGAGGTCCTCACACGCTCTGATAGTAGTAAGTGCGAAGAGTTGACAGATTTTCGGGCGAAGAGTGATCAATCGGCGCGAAGAGTGATCAGCTCATCAGCAAGAGATGAGCAACATGGCTCTACAAGCAGATTTACCACTTTCAATAGTGTAAATTCATGAGCAAAAATTGCTTGGATTGTGAGCTTCTGCTGCCCTGTTCCGGCCTTTTTTGGACTGAAGCAGGCGCGTCTCGCTGGGTTTCATGCTACTATAGCCCACTCATAACAGGCAAAAACAGGAAAATTCGCACGCGAATTTACAGAAATGATTGAGAATGATCCGCATTTGAAGCGGCTGCGCTCGCAGTCATGAACTGAACTGCTCATATCGGTGGGCAAGTGCTTACATCGGAGGGCCAAACTCGCTTATGTCGCAAGTCATTTACCAACGCGCTCTTAACCAGGCAGGAAATGAGGCAAATTTAGAAAATGATACTACAGAACTGACCCACTGGAAACTTGATCAAGACATGGTTTGCACATACCGTTAGTAATGCTTGCGATAAAAATGAAAGTTTATAGGTTCCTTCTGTTACTGAAGGATCAAAGAGAGAGTGACGAACCCATTTGTTCTTCGTGTAACGTAACCGGTAAAATAGACAGTAAAAGAAGAGAGGGAATATTCATGTAAATGTACAGCACCACTTGGAAAATTTAAGCGCAGTATAAATATTTTAAGGAGTTGAGATTGCTATGGAAGTATTTATCCGCGAAATTGAAAAAAAAGACTACCCTGCGGTTTTGTCTTTGTGGAATGATGAGATTGGCAATAAATGGGTGACTGCTCAAAACATCGCTCCGCATTATGACAGAGTAAAAAACGATGATAATTACAAAACATTTGTAGCTGTAATTGAGAATGATGTTGTTGGATTTGTTGCTTCCGTACAAACGTATGCAGTAGGCTTTGAGGAACAACAGATGCAAATTACTGGTATTGCAGTTAAAAGCGATAAAAACAATAAAGGCATTGGAACAAAGTTGATTCAGTTTATCGAGAAATACGCACAAGATAAAGGCGTAGTAAATATTTACTTATGTTGTGGTGTACAGCGTACAAATGCGCATGCTTTTTATAAGCGTAATGGTTATGACAATCATTCATGGTGTTTTGGTAAAAAACTTTAATTTCCATCAATGAACAATTTTGGTGGAAAGGCGGTGTATTCGAGTGATGCACCGCCTTTGTATATATTCTCCTATTTGCGCTCCTCGCTCTTTAGGGGTTTTGACCCCAAAGCACGACGGGCCTAATTATCTCGTAATTGATCTGTGCGGTATCTTTGAGCAGTGGATGGATCTGTTGCCAATCATTCGTAGGCTCTCTACGTTTATATCGACGTTTCGGCACAAGAACCCCTCTCAGTGCTCTACCAACACCAGGGACACTTCCGATGAGAAACGACAACTCTCCATGCTTGTAGTGTACTCAAATCTCTTTGCTCTGTGCAATAATTTTATCGCAAGCATTACTAACGGTATGTGCAAACCATGTCTTGATCAAGTTTCCCCACTGGGTACGTGTTCACTCGACGCTGAGATTCGTGAAAGAGGACTTCTGCCAGCATCTCGAATTTGAAAACGACTATGATCGTCTTCATCTCAAAGTGGTAGTAATCACCAAGAGTAAGCAGGTTTTGAGGTCAAGAGTGATCAATCGGCGCGAAGAGTGAACAGCTCAGCTATTGCTGGCGAGAGAAACCGCTTGAGATGCGGATTGTTCTGAATCGTTTCTGTAAATTCGCACGCGATTTTTCCCGCTTTTGCCTGTTATATGCAGACAGCGGTAGCAGGCTGACCTGAATAGATCGCTCCTTTCAGCCAAAAAGCTGGGCCGAAGGATAGGGGCTTCTGCTCACAATTCAAGCAAATTTTGCTCATGAATTTACATCGCCGAAAGCTGTGAACGGGCTTCTAGAGCCATCTCGCTAAACAGAAATGGTTGTGTTGCTCACTCTTGGCGCTGATTGCTCGCTCTTGACCCAAAAACCTGCTCGCTCTTCACCTTATTTACCAATGGCTTCCTACGCGGAACGTCCGCGCTAACTCAAAATGGCTCTGTGAAGCATATGCTGGCAGCAGGTAGGCCCACTTTTGCGCCAGAAGCATCTGGATGAGATGCGCAGCTCTCCAAAGCTGTATTTTCATTAAGTACGCTTCAGGTAAGTCTAGAACTGGCCTGAGCCACTATTCAGACGCAAATGTGGTTTGTGAAGCATATCGTGCCGATGCGCCTGTGAAGCATATCATGGACAAGTTTTGCCACATTATGCTTCAACGTTCACCGTGTTTTGGCAACTCATTTTGTATTCTTTACCTTTCCTTTTTCATACCTTATTTAAAGCAAGTCTCAGTTTGAAGAGATATGTCTAGTAAACGATTGCTAGTGTTGGAGCAAAGGAATCTTATGAATAATCTTGCTCTCCCTCGCATAGCCTTTTTTCTTTCTAAGATTGTTTAGGGATCAATAGTAATGTATAGTACTGTTAGCCTTTTGTGTGGTGATTTGCTATACAAACTTTATCTCTCTTTTCTTTACAGAAGAGCCTGCTTAGAGAGACTCTGCATATTTTGCATAGATGCATAGAGGAAAATCTATGTTGCTTCTTTACGTTATCCAGTGGTTACATGTCCTGTGCGCGATCTTCTGGCTAGGGGGAGCGCTCTATGGCAACTTTGTCGTTATTCCAGCGATAGGGAGTTTGCCGTTGGAGCTCCAACGAAAAGTGGCAAAGCCATTAGGGTCACTGGGCAACAAGGCGATGATATCAACAGCTTTACTGGTAATTGTGTTTGGGCTGTTGCGTGGAACACTATTTGGGCCGGTCCAAAGCCTGAGTTTTTTAGTAGGGACAGCCTATGGAATCACGTTTTTGATCTCGTTTGTGGTGGCTCTGGGCACATTGGCCTGGGGAGTCTTTGTAATGGGTCGAACGTTTGAGCGTTTGAACAACATTCCTCTGGAGGAAATGCTCCTGGCCGATGGGACCCTTTCACCCTCCAGCGCGGCCCTTGTTCAGCAGGCCAAACTCTTTGCGCTCCTGGAGCTCTTAGGGTTTCTGGTCGTCTTCTCCTGTATGATACTGATGCGCTTCGGCCTATAGTGAATAGAAAAGTTTGTGATCGGCCATACTTTTGGTATGCAATCTGAAGTCTCTGACCCGATGTCAGCAGTTTTACCATTGGGAGTTCTATGCTTGAGTTATCATTACCATCTGAGGTTACCGCTGTCTTTGAAAGCTTTCGGTGTTGCGAATTTACAACCTTGAATAAACAAGGCATGCCTGTAACCTGGCCTGTATCTGCGGTCTACTTTCCTGAACGTGGACAGTTTCTGATTACCACATCGATTAGTTTTCCCCAAAAGGTGTGGAATATTCGCAGAAATCCCAAAGTATCGCTTTTTTTCTCTGATCCGACCGGGAGCGGGCTAACCCATCCTCCCACCGTTTTGGTGCAAGGAGACGCAGCAGTCTCTGATGAGATCGTGGTGCTAAATGAAGATATGGAAAAGTTCTGGAGAGAACTCTATCAACGCCAGCCTTCCAGCAAAAGCTATAACAGCAACGCGTTGACGCGTAAACTCATGAGTTGGTACTATATTCGCTGGTGCATCTTTATCACTCCACATTCTATCCATTGGTATCATGAAGGCGATACTCAGCAAGCAAGTCAGACAATTGAGGTGAAGCATGGAGAATAACAAGCTTAAGGAATATCTACATTCTTTTCGTGATGCAGTCCTCACAGGTCTCAATGCTCAGGGATATCCTGTGAGTGTGCGTTGCCAGCCAGAGATTGATGAGACTGAACATACGTTACAGATACACCTGCCTGCGGATATCCAGATCGTGCCAGGTCCTGCTGGACTCCTCTGCCATTCTCATGATGAAAAGCTCTGGCATCTCAAAAGTTTTGCACTCCAAGGCACATTGGAGCACCAGGAAGATATTTCTCTTTTTCATGTTCAACGATTTTTGCCTGGTATAAATATGGCAGGAGCTCCAGGGCCAATTACTACCCTCATCCGTGCCAGGCGTACAATGAAACAGGCCTTGCAGAAGCGAGGCCTCCCCCAGCCTTCTATTCCTTGGACCCGGATGAAGCAATTAGCCGATCCGTCAGAGCATCTATAACACCCATCAGTGTCAATTTGACGATAGGATAATATGTGCCTCAAGCCACATTCTCATGAGTATGGTTGGCGCGTGTATGCGCGCCAACCATACTCATTTTCCCCCAAAGCGTGATGTCGCGCTGCGACATGAAAGCGAATGAAAATGGACTATACTGATTGGGGTGATGAGCGTCAGTGATCGGTGCTCATATTGTAGTAAATTGGGTCAAACTCATGCGGCTTTTTGGGTGAAACCAAGGAAATCGGCATGAAACTAAGGAATTGACCATTAGAACTTGGTAAAACTGCTCCAGAAGCAGATTGTTGGACTCCATTTTTGTCAATTCGGATAGTCAGCACCACAAGTATCTCGTGCTTTACCTGTATCAGCCCATGCATGAAAGGAGTCTGAAGGTTCGACATTTGGCACACATGCTTTCTCTTTCGGCTAGAAAAGACGGGAATTCCCCGATCACCAGACCTGTGAATTTACAGACAATGAGTGCCATGAGCCGCCTCCAGAGCCATAGTTCAACTTGCATTGTGGATGATTCCTGGGTTTCGCGCTGATTTCCTCGGTTTCACCCAAAAATCGGTCGGAGTTTCATCCAATTTACTAGCTGAGGCTAGCTCGTCTGCACGCTGGTCGACGTCGACCAGGCGTTTTGTACCATAGTTTGCTCGGCACCAGCGCAAAAAGCGCATCACCATGTCCTGGTAGGTGGCCCGCGTCTGATAGGAGTGCATCTTCCCATCAGAGAACGACCAGAAATGTTCACCCTGCGCTCGGGCCTGTGCTTTGGCATCAGCACGGCTTTGTCCAAGGGCCATCAAGCCATCAAGCCGTTGAAGGGCTTCGTAGAGCAGTCTGGGTCGTTTTCCCATAGCGTGCACATCCTGCTTCGGTCGAAAAAGGCAACGTGCTCCCTGGGGGTGGGAGATGTTCGTTCAGTACTTCCGAAGCTGTAGGCAGGTGCCTTGGGGCACCGTGCCAGGCGGGATGAAGACAGGGAGATACTCCGTTCTCTCTCGAACATCCTCTTTGTCTGTTTATTCTTCCATTCAGAAGAGGCCCAGCCAACAAGGTGCTTCTGTCTCCATGTGGATGTGCTGCCAGAGAGCAGGGCTACAACCTGGTGCACGTGCAGCGCCAGGAGGTCCCGGGCGAATGGAGCGACTCAACATCCACTCAGGGATCTCCCTTCTTATGCGCTGCGGTTCTCACGAATGAGAACATGTGTTCTCCTGTAATACGGGTGAGAACATGTTGTGGTTACATGTTTTGCCTCACTTTCTCAAAACATGGCTTTTCCTTGAAAAGGGAACAAGCACCTCACTCTGGTTTGGTCACAGGAGGCTTCAGCAGGGGTGGTTGCCGCTGCAGTAATTCCTCGCGCACGATAGTGACCTCGGGAGGAGCGGTAATCCCGAGTTTGACCCTCCCCTCATCTACCTCAAGCACTTCAATGAGAATATTTCCTGAAAGGAGGATTCGCTCCCCTTTCTTGCGTCGTATGACTAGCATGATCAGGGTTTCGCTCCAGTAGATATCCTGCGCATCTAGAAGTAGATAGCACAATCAGGCTGTCTACTTCTAGATGCGTAGTAGCAAGTTGTGGCGCGAGATCCTGCTTATACCTTTTGGCAATGTCGCCAATTGAGTCCTTCGGATACACGAGAAGGAGAGGTTACCTGGCTGGTAACCCCTCCTCCTGGGTGAGATCAATAGCGAACTGCTACTCACCTACATGAGATCAGTAGCGAGCTGCTGATCACCTCACCACTTGGTGACCTGCTTGCCGCAGCAGCAGACACCCTCTCCCCTGACGAGGTTCTTGCAATTCACGCAGTCCATCCCGCCCTTGCGGCACTTTGCGCACTTCGCCTTGTTGGCGGCCTTGACGGCCTTCTGGTCCTTGTTCTTGAACATGGCGCCCTTCCCTTGAAACCAGACCGATACGTGAGTATCGGCACTCCGACGCTCTGTCGAAGCGATCTCCCCTCTCTGATAGAGAGAAGACATCTCCTGACAGAGAAGCCGTGAGAAAGAACGTGAGCGGGGGATTGGGGCCGCTCGTCGTGACACGGCTCCCAATCCCAGCCTCACTCACACCGTCAAGGTGCTACTCCTCGACCTCGCCAGTGCAGACGCGGCACTCGCTGCTGTAGGCCACACCTTCCCTCTGGTGCTTCCTGTGCAGCTTTCGCGCCTTCGCTGCCTCAGCGGGACTGACCACGAGCATCACCAACCATCTGGGTAATAGGGATAACTATTGCTGGGCATCGGCCCACGTCTGGAACACAGGCCTCTGCATTCCAGCCTTGACATGCTTCCATCTTTGAAGAGATGTTGCATGACAAGCTTTTGTGCCATAAAGGCAGAATATTCTCGTCCATCATCGGTTCTGCGAGCCTGTTCAAGAAGAAAGGCGCGATCCTTTGTTGGAGGGAACAATGCTCTCATCAATCACTGGTTCTGCGAGCCTGTTCAAGAAGAAAGGCGCGATCCGAATGCATCAATAAGAGAAAAAGGGATACTTAGAGTGTATATGATATACTGCGAATGGACAAGGGGAAAATAGGGACAAATGTGGCAGTAAATCGGAGTAGCGCTGTGTATGCAGTAGTAAGCGCTACTACAAGCAGTGTGCAAGCGCCTCTGGAGACGAGTTATAGTGATCCTAGCCCTATCTCACCATAGATGCGGTTAGTGCCGATGCATCATGTTCTGATGTGCTCGTTGAGCGCTCTCCATCGCGTTCTGATGCGCTCGTTGAGCGTTCTCCATTGCGTGCCGTCCATGATCAGAAAATCCGCTTCTCGTATGGTAGTGAGAAGAAGCATGCGACGAACCACCAAAGATTGAACGAAGAACTTTTAGGACGAGCATTGCAAGGACAAAGGTGATAACGACCGCGCAGAGGAATTGATATTCTGGCTGAACGCCAAGGCTGTTCAGGGTTCACAGTACGAATGACCATGTAAAGTCCTTGAAATCCTAGACATCAAAACAGGGTAATAGAAGGAACAGCGGGTAAACCGTGCTCCTGAGCGAATTGATCGGGTGAACGATACTCCAGGCTCTCATGAGGCCGGACGGTATTGTAGAACTGGACCCACTCCTGGGCTGCCCGCAGAAACTCTCCCAAGGTCTGATAGCGGCAGCGTTCAGCCACGGCGAGCTTGAACAGGCCGACGAAGCGTTCCGCATAGCCGTTGTCAGTCGGGGTACCAGCCCGGCTCATCGAGATCTGGAAGCCTTTCTCCAGCAAGAGCTGGCGTGTGGCTTCTGCTCCAAACTGCTTGCCCTGATCGCTGTGGAAAATGAGGTCAGGCACGTCAAAGGCCAGGGTTTGCAACGCAGCAGTTACTAACTCGGCACGCATGTGATACTCGCGCGTCCAGGCCCAGAATATGCCGGGTCCGCTTCCAGAGCGTGAAGCAGCCTCGCACTTTTGTCCTATCCGCTAGTTTAACCTCAAAAATGTCGGAGAAGACGACTTCGGCCAGGCTCTCCGGGTCCAACTCGCGGACCAGATTGGGAGCAACCTGGCTCGCTTTGCCGGGATAGACGTACCTTTTCTGCTTGCGCCGAGCAGTGATCCCATATTTGTGCATGACGCGGCGGACACGATCCTTGCTCATCTTGAGGAGAGTCGCGAGCTTGCGATGGCCCAGCGTATCATCGACCTCATGCCACTGTTCAATGGCGACCGCGACCTGCTTATCCTTTGTCGCCTGCTTGCTGGGCCAATACAGCGTCGCTCGGCCGATGCCCAGAGCGCGGGCGATCTGGCTTTTGGGATACGGGCCGTTGGGTACACACAACTGGTAAGCCACTTCCACCAGTTGGCGCGGTCTTACTTTCCCCCCAGCAGCCGCGAAGCTTTTTTTAAGATCTCGTTCTGCACCGTCAGTTCGCCAATGATCTTTTTGAGGTCATCGGGCGACTCTCCTGGCTCGTAGCCTTGACTGATGGCTTTCTGCTTCGGGTTGCGTTTGTCCACAAACAGGTCCGGCGCTTTCTCCTGGAATTCCTGCCGCCAACGGATCAGTTGGGAGCGCGAGACGCCAAGCTTCTGACAGACCGCCTCCAAGGTGGTGTCTCGTTGCAAGCTTTCCAGCACAGCTTTCACTTTGAACTCGGCAGTATAGGTCTTCTTTTCCATGAGGCCCATTCCTTTCATGGTTTCATCTTCCTCTGCCTAGGATACCACATACCGGACAAACATCTGTAAGAGGCAAAAGCGAAACCCAACGCATCAGTAAGTGTGCACCAACCATAATGTTCGCTCTCGTTGAAGCCAGGCATCCATGCTGGAATGGTCTCCTTTTTGGAGCGTCTGTTCAGCTTGGATGGAACTCCTATAGTACTAAGGAAAGAGATGCATCTTACAATGGGGAAGAGATTGATGGAGACAGAAGCGCTTCCCTTTTTATCCAGGAAGGTAGTTGCATGCAGCATGAACCATATGGGGAAAGCCAGCAACCTTTCGGACGTCTTAATGGTCTTTTTGCCAAGAACCCGGAAGCTCGTGACTTTCTTGCCCAGGCTATTTTAGACTCAATGACGGTCATGATGGCAGTTCTGGATACCAACGGAAGAGTTCACATTGTCAATGAAGCATGGAGACGCCAGGCGCGAGAATCCTGTTCACCTGACCAATTGGCACGTACCGGGATAGGGATGAATTACCTGGACGTGTGTAAACACGCACAGGGAGCATCTGCTGAAGAGGCTCCAGAAGCTTTCGCAGGTATTGAGGCGGTCCTGGGAGGAAGACAATCCTCATTTACTTTAGAATATCCCTGTTTTTCGCCAGCGCGGCAGAGTTGGTATCTGATGAGCGCCACCCCTCTTCCAGGAAATGCAGGGGCGGTGGTTGCCCATATCGATATTACCGAGCGCAAACAGCTCGAGCAGCAAAAAGATATCTTCATCGGTATGGCAAGTCATGAGTTGCGAGCGCCATTGACTGCCTTGAAAGGTTTAACGCAACTTGAGAAAAAGAAAAGTGAAAAGCGCGGTTTAAGCGAGTCTCTCCGTTTTCTGGCAAAGATGGAGAGACATATTGATCAATTGACAAAGCTTGTCACTGAGTTATTCGATGTGGCAAAAATGCAGGCAGGGAGATTGGACTATGTCAAAGAACCTCTTGATCTGGATGCGTTGATCAACGAGATTGTTGAAACGGCACAACTGACGAGCCCAGGTCATAGGTTAACGATTCATGGAGCCTCGCATGCGACAATTAGTGGGGACCGGGACAAACTTGGACAGGCCTTTACCAACCTGTTGAGCAACGCCATCAAATATTCCCCTCAGGCAGACTATGTGGATATCTCCCTGGAGACTGTGCAAGATGGAGCTTTTGTGCGCATCCAAGATGTTGGGATTGGTATTCCCAAGGAGCGCCAGGACCGACTCTTTGAGCGTTTCTATCGTGTTGATACCTCCAAGCAGAACTATGTTCCCGGACTCGGTCTGGGCTTATACATTGCACATGAGATCATCAAGCATCATGGAGGAGAAATCACGGTGAGCAGTGAGGAGGGGAAAGGATCAATCTTCTCAGTTTCGCTTCCTTTGCACGTATCCGCCACGTAGGAGACCATTCCAGCATGGGTGCCTACTTCAACAAGCCAGATGCGCTCTACTTTCTATCGGTAGAGAACTCCTACAGTTCACCTGAACAATGACAAGCATTGCTCAGTTTGTGGGAGCACCCACTGGACGGACTGCCACGCCCTCTATCCCTTGCCCGAAGGAGTTGGGGATTGCTTTTCGGATGATATTGAGGCTCCCGTTCACATCCGCATTGATACGTTTCCCGTTGCTGGCACGAAATAAGCCTCGTTTGATCCGCTTCCCCACATAACGCTCATGATGGCAAATGGGTTCTAGGTCAAGAAAGCTGCACTTGCTCGTGTGGCTTTCTTCTTGCAAAATGACGCCTATCCCAACCATCTCGGCTTTGTAGGTAAGCATGTCGATGAAGCGAGCAAAAGGAATCTGCACAAACTGTTGATTATTCCGCTTCCCCATGTTGATCTCTTGCTTCCATCCATCATTTTTGCCAATGACGAGTGTTCCAATGGTTTCAATATCCTGTCTCTGGGAAGTGCAGCGGCGTAACAGTGCCAGGCGATAGGGTTGATTTTGGTATGAGGTATCCCGAAATCCGGCTTCTCTCCGAAGAAATATCGACGCGGCTGGCGCAAAGGCCCCTGTAACCTCTTGAGTGAACGGTAATTTGAGTTTGAGAACCACAGGAGCCGAGAGTACGAACTCCTTCATACCTTGATCAGCTTTCCAAGCGGCTTGAGGATGATCGTTACTACCGAGTGAGTGTGGTTGTGCTTTCCATTGACATCATTTGAGACATTCATAACTGGATGTCATTTGTTCTGTTTGAGAGCAGGAAGTGCAGAATATGCGTCAGAAGAAGATCTTCAGGAGAATGAAGAGACACGTTGCGAGGAAGAAGCTCTGCTTCCAGGCATCTTCAATGCGTGCTTCTCTGTATTTTTCGTTGCAGAAAGTAAAAAAGAGAATTTGACAGTTCTCAAAAATGTATGAAAACGGGGAAAAATACTGGCAAGGATAAGACATTTTTCTTTCATTGGCACCCCAGAAGAAATGTTCTAAAATAGAGCGAAGAAGGTGTTAGCATATTTCAGAAGTAATGGGCAATGATTCGCGCACATAAAATTCGCTTGCATCCCACACCGGAACAAGCCAACTATTTTGCCAGAGCCGCAGGAACCAGTCGCTTTGTCTGGAACTGGGCGCTTGCAGAATGGGAGCGACAGTACGCAGCCGGGGAAAAACCAACCGCGCTCAAGCTCAAGAAGCAGTTCAACGCGATCAGGCGCGAAGAGTTCCCCTGGACGTGGGAGGTCACGAAGAACGCCTCTGATCAGCCCTTTCTGGACCTGGGGAAAGCGTTTACCGCCTTCTTTGAAGGCAAGGCCCGTCGCCCTCGCTTCAAGAGCAAAAAGCGAAGCAAACCAAGCTTTTATCTAGCCAACGATCAACTGGAATTGAAGGACCACCATATCTGGATTCCCAAGCTCGGGTGGGTCAATATGGCAGAGAACCTGCGCTTCAAAGGGAAGGTGGCAGGCGCACGCATCACGAACATCGTCGATTGGTGGTTCATCAGTATTACCGTCGAAGTCGCCGATCGACTCCCAGACCCAAGGAAAGCAGCCGTAGGGATCGATGTTGGCTTGAATCGACTGGCCACCTTGAGTACCGGGAAGGGATACGAGAACCAAGCATTCCTCAAAACGGCGCTCAAGAAGCTGCGTCAGGCCAACAAGCGACTGCATCGCCGCAGAACGGGGTCAAAGAACCGCGAGAAAGCGCGCAGACACGTGGCACGTTTGCATTACCAAATTGCGTGCATGCGCGACGATGTGCTTCACAAGCTGACCACCAGGCTAGCTAACTGTTATGGGATCATTGGCATTGAAGACCTTCACCTGCATGGGCTCCTCAAGAATCGGCGATTGTCCCGCTCGTTCTCGGATGCTGCGCTTGGGAAACTCTTGAACCTTTTGACGAGCAAGGTGCAGCAACGTGGCGGACAGGTCATGAAGGTGGGGCGCTTCTTTCCCTCAAGCAAGACCTGCCATAGTTGTGGGTGGAAATGGGAAAGCATGGAGTTGTCTGATCGCCTCTTTCTTTGTCAAAACCCCACCTGTGCCTATTATCAGTTGCCACAAGATCGTGATCACAACGCTGGCCTCAACATTCTGGCGGAAGCCCTTCGCTTGATCGGGCTCATTGATCAAGTCGTCACCGGTATTGGCTCAGACGATGACGTAAACTTGGCTGTGGACGCGGGGTAAGACCAAAAAGGCCTTGGAGGTCTTGAGGCACCTACGGATGAAGCAGCAACAACAAAAGATGGATGAGAACTATGCTTGCATACGTTTTCCTACATTAATTGGAGCAGGCTGATGCCCTCCTAGCCTCCTTTCCGCGCTAATAGTTCAAAGAATTTCTTCCATCATCGCTCTCTATGCTGCGGTCATATTATCGTATCATCATCAAGCCAGGAGAGCCTACAAGAACGTTACCATTGTGATCTCATAGCGTAGCTGTGCGTCTTGGTTTGCTTTCACTCAAAGAAGAGGGAATATGGGGGAGTTGGCTTGCTTCGAAGCGTTTCTTGCCTCATGGACTATTCTTGCTCAATGGATGCCCTTAGCCGAGGTTGCTGTTGTCTCTGGCGCTGACGGAGAGACCAGACATCCAAAAAGGCTTGCACAACGTTCGGATCATATCGTGTTCCTGCTCCCTGTATGAGTTGTGCACAGGCATCTCCCTCTCCTCTTGCCTCGCGATCTGCGCTTGGCGAGGTCATTTCATCGAAGGCATCGATGACCGCTACAATGCGCGCGAGGAACGGTATGCTCTCGCGTTGCAGTCCTCTCGGATGGCCACTCCCATCCCAGTGCTCATGGTGGGCGGCAACAATAGGAGCAAGGAGGGAGAAGATGCCACCTGCCTGAACCAGAATAGCGTGTCCAATGGTGGGATGAGCCTGTATTGCATCCTGCTCCTCTGCGGTGAGTGGTCCCGTTTGGGAAAGAAGCTCCTCAGATACCCCCACTTTCCCCAGGTCACGCAAGAGAGCCGCAAGACGTACCATTGCCACCTCTTTGGCACTACACTTCATCCGCTTCGCTATTGCCTCTGTCAGCCCTGCCATCCGTTGCCCGTGTGTATATGCCTGGGAATCTCGTGCTTGTAAGAGGGCCAACAACGCTTGCTCCGTCATCGTCTCCATCGAGGTCAGCCCTTCTGTCTGCCCTTCCCCGCTGGTTGTCCATTGCCCTTGCGTGCCAGCGATACAGACGCGATTGCCCCCGTGTTGCTTCGCTTGATACATGGCCTGATCTCCCCGATGAATCAGGTCCTGATATCTGGTGGCATGGATTGGGTACACCGCCATACCAATACTCGCTGTCACACGTACGCTCACAGGAGATGACAGGTGTTCGTCTCTCCACACGAGCACTTCTTGTTCAATGCGAGCGCGGAGTTGGTTGGCAATGTGTGCCGCCTCCTGGGCGTTCACGGCAAACAAGAGCACCATAAATTCCTCGCCTCCATAGCGTCCAGCGACATGGTTCGTATCAAGCTCTGCCATACATTGCTGTATGCTCTTGCCTATCTGATGGAGGAGGGCATCCCCAGCGCGGTGCCCCCACATATCATTGATCTGTTTGAAATGATCCAGATCAAGGAACAGCACCGCACAGCCTGCTCCTTCCTCCCGGCACCTGGTGAGCAAATGTTCCAGTGCGCTCATCAATGTGCGGTGGTTACAGAGCCCTGTGAGGGCATCACGTTCTGCTCGTGTTACCTGCTCCCGGTATAGCCTGTCTCGTTCTTGCAACAATTCCTGTTGCCGTTGCACCAGATGCTGTTGGCGCATATATGCTTGGGTTACTTGTGCTCGCAGGGCATTGTTCTGACGTATTTCCTGACTCAGATCATGTGCCAAGCGTCCCTGGTGAGAGACTTCTGTGCAAAGCCATCCAATCCCCACCAACGATCCAGTGCTCACCACGAGTGCCAGGCTCCATTGAGGGGTGGAGAGCCATCGTGATGCCCAGGAGGTGGTGAGCACCAGGGCAGTGCTCACCAGGGTGACAACGAATCCCAGCAGTGTCATTCCCAGAGCGAGATGTGTGCTCCGCCGACCTGGGGGACTATGGCGGACAATCCTGCTCCAAGCCAGTGAATGTCTGCTTATGAGCATCCAAATGACGCATCCAAAGAGGATCAGTGTGGCTATCGACCAGACAAGAGCCTCAAGTGCTTGCAGCACAAGATTCACAGGCTCGCTGAGAGGGAGTACCCCAAGAGGGGAAGGAGGAAGGCCATGACGGTAAAGAGCAGCGTGCAACAAAGTGCTTGTGTCACTATCCCAATGAGAGGCACATGGTGGCGAGAGAGGCGGGGCAGCGCGAAAGGAAACAAGCGATCCTGTGCCATGGCGATGAGAAGACGGGAGAAGATCAGCAGAATCACAACAGAGGTGGCAATCTGGTTGAGGATAAGCATGACCAAGACCACATTACTGCATGTTGGTCCCCAGACCGTACGTGTCGCAATCACCATCGCCGTCATGGAGGTTGCCTTTTCTGGAGGAACGACCACCATGACGCCGAAGGTGGCGGCAAGATAAGCCAGCAAGATACAGGCGCAGCCCCACCAGAGGAAGCGCCCGGCCCGTTGTCGTGCGACCTCATCACCACGCACTTCATTGCCCATGATGAAGGGCCAATCTATGCCCATAAATGCCCATGCCACGATGCCAAAGATCCCTATGTTTCGCGGAGAGGGCAACCAGGCATGCCAGCTCTGCCATATGTGGAGACCGATGACTGGAGCATGCCCTTGCATAAGCCACCATCCCCCGGCCAGGCCCACCAGAAAAAACGTTGCGACAGGCAAACCAGCGGCTGCAAATAAGAGATGTTTCAAAGAGTGCAATGGGATCAGGGCGAGCATGGTTGTGACGAGCAAGAGGCACATTTCTCCTCCATAGGAGATAAGAGGAGAGCGAAACCATGCTGGGAGGAGCAAGAGTGCTGCTTGAAGGGTCGTTACAATGATGGTCATTCCAAATAACCAGGTACAGACGCCTGTCAGTTCCGCTAGGCGTCCTCCTACGATCTGTTTGATCCAGATGTAATGTCCGCCATAGAAAGAGAGCCACCGAGAGAGCCAACGCACCACTACCGCCATCGGAATCAAGAAGAAGAGGCCAAGCACCCAATAGAGCAAGGTAGCCGGACCGGCAAGTTGAACGCCACTGATGCACGTGAAGAAGAGAGTGACGACTCCCCACGGCTCAAGCCGGGGGCTTCTCAGGAGGCTTGCGCTTCCTGATGGCTCCGTCCGAGCCAAAGAGCTTTTATGTTGAGAGCGGCGTTGTGGTCTCTATCTCGTTCACAGCCACACTCACAAGAATGCCAACGTTCTGAGAGTGTCTTCTTGCGAACCGTGCCACAACTGCTGCACACTTGACTGGTATATTTGGGGTCAACTAACACCACCTGCACCGTACCAGCGTTCTCAGCTTTGTACTGACAAAAGGCGATGAATTGATTCCAACCAGCGTCCAATATACTTTTATTCAAGCCAGATTTCGCACTGGCACCATTATTGACCTGAGCATGAGGATCTAAAGTGAAGCACGATGCGAGCCGATGAACGGAGGTATGAGCAAGAAAGAACCCCTTCCCAAAGATTGGCGCGAAGGTCGACGACTGCGTGCCTGGCAACTGTATCAGCAAGGCTGGAAACAGAAAGACATCGCCGAGGCCTTGGGAGTCACTGAAGGTGCGGTGAGTCAATGGATGAGTCGAGCGAAGCAAGATGGTCCTGATGGGCTGCGCCACCAGCCACCACCAGGTCCCCAACCTAAACTGACTGAGGAACAACGCGCCCAGTTGCCTGACCTGCTGGCCAAAGGATCCGAGCACTATGGATTTCGCGGTGAGGCCTGGACCACGGCTCGGGTGGCAGTGCTGATCAAGCAGCAATTTGGTGTCAGGTATCATCCAGCCCATTGTAGCCGCCTCCTTCGCGCAGCCAAGCAGAGTGTGCAAAAACCGATTGAACTGGCCACCCAAAGGAATGAAGAGGCCATCAAGGCATGGAAAGAAGAGCGCTGGCCTGCCCTCAAAAAAAAGCAGAGCAAGAAAAGCGGCAGATCGTTTTTGTAGACGAGGCGGGCTTTTATCTCTTGCCGATGGCGGTACGCACGTATGCTCCTGTGGGCCAAACGCCGGTCCTGCGCGTGCCGCTGACGTATGACCACATCTCGGCTATTGGTGCGCTGACTCCCGAGGGGCGTCTCTTTATGCAGACCCAAGAACGCTCTTACAAGGGACCAGATGTGGTGGGGTTTCTGCGACTGCTGTTGCGCGAGATCCCAGGCAAGTTGCTCGTCATCTGGGACGGTTCCACCATCCATCGCTGCCAGGCCGTCAAAGATTTCCTGGCGCAAGGCGCTGCTGCACGCATTCACCTGGAACGTTTGCCTGCCTATGCACCCGAGTTCAATCCCCAGGAAGGAGTCTGGAATCTGCTTAAACGTCGTGAACTCAAGAATCGCTGTTGCAAGGATCTGTCTGAGCTTGAGCATGAACTGCTGCTCGCCCGTGCAAGGCTCAGGCATCGCAAGCAGGCTCTGCGTCACTGTTTTGCTCATGCCGGCTACTCTCTTTAGGTTTTTATGCTCAGATCAATAGGAAGATACTTACCTGTCTCTGCGTCTTGCTTGGGCTTGGCTCGTTTGGAGAGGTTAGAAGGCGCGATATCCTCAAAAACGATGGTTTCGTAGGTGTTGACCAAACGACGCGACCACTGATGCAGATAGTCTTGCCTCTGATTGCGAACCTTCCTATGCAGCTTTGCTACACGCTGTATAACCTTCTTACGACGCTTAGAACCCCGTTTCTTTCTCGACAGACCTTGTTGAGCTTTGGCGAGCTTCTTCTCTGCTTTGCGAGAGTGGCGTGGGTTTTCAATCACGTCGCCAGTGGAGAGGGTTGCCAACTTCGAGACCCCAAGATCAATACCCACGGCATCATCGATGTAGGGCGTGCGTGGGCAAGCTTGCACTTCACAGGCCAAACACACGTACCAGCATTGCCCCTCTCGCTTGATGGTACATGTCTTCACAGTGCCAAGCACCTCACGGTGTAGCTTGAGCTTCACATGCCCAATTTTGGAAAGCTCAATCCGCCCATTCTTGAGGGAGAAGCCGGCTTGTGGGTACGTAAAGCTATCGTAGTGATTGCGCCCCTGAAAGCGTGGGAATCCTGGGGTCTCATGGTTGTTCACACGTCGAAAGAAGTCTTTAAACGCTTTCTCTACCCTCTTCAGCACATCCTGCAACACCTGAGAGTGGATGTCCTTGTACTCTTCCCTGATCTCCTTGATTTGAGGGAGTTGATTGGCTTGCGCATTGTAGTTTGTGCCCTTGCCAGTGTACTTATACATCTCTCGACGCTCTTGTAAAGCGGCATTGTACAGCTCGCAACATCTAGCAAGAGTCCAATCTAGCTTCTCACGCTGATTCTTGGTGGGGTAAAGGCGAAACTTAAAGGTCTTGAGAGCCATGCGGTTTCACCTGCTCTTTCTTGAGGGCTTCACCTACTAAGCGATCAAGCACTTCTACCATGCTTTTCTTTTGCAGAGCCGCAAGAAGTCTCAAGCTGTCGTGTGTTTTGACCCACATCTTGATAGTCGTTTGTTCTTCTCTATGTCTCTTCATGGTTGTAATTATACAACATTGTGAGCATAAATACAAGTGTAGCGTTCTCCCCTACCACCCTATCCACCCACAAAAGGAACGGCCCTCATATCCCTATGGCTAAAGCCAAGGGTTTTACGGGCCGGTTTGATAAACAACAGCAGGAGGCTGGTGAGATCTCGCATCCCCAGTTCTTGAGGAAACCCCTCACTCCTTAGAGCCACCACGGTGGCTCTTGCCGCATCGGCTTCTGCTGCTGACGTAGTCTCCGTGTTCTCTTCCATTGGCCTACTAACTTCATGGTTCATTGCTGGAGGGTGTGCTGATCGTCCTTGCTGTCTTGTGACCAGAGAGGGTGGGAAGGCTGATGGAGCGGTGATAGGCTTCCTCCCTTCCAGCCGCTGATGAGATCCCCTGAGAGTTCTCGTTCACCCTTGATAGCTAGGTCTTCCTTTGTTCCTCTCTCCCGCTATTATTATGCCTCTTCTTTCCTATTTTATTTTTGCCTTTTGTGTTTGAGACTCACCAGAGCTGAGAGCATGAACCCTTTTGCCCTTTGATCAGTTTTTCGCGCAGCCTGGAGATGATCTTTTTGGCAGATGGTAGACTTTCTCTCTCTCCAATTGGTAGGCTTTTGCGAAATTGGTAGACTCTTCAGTGGAAGGTAGACTTTTCGTATATACATGGTAGACTTTTCAGCGAATGGTAGGTGCTGCCATAATATGCCTCTGGACCATCAATTTGCTCTGGTTTCATGGGAACAAGAACACGCGAAATGATGGCTAATGGATGGCACAACCAGAGATTTTAGTCGCATCGAAGGAGGTGTGATGCATTGGCTTGAGGCGCTAGCTTATGAGGATGTTGCTGAGAAGAAGAGGGAGACAACTGACAGCTCAATCGTTTTTTTTGAGTATGACAGCCAAACTGACAGCTAAGCCGGTAGACAACCACAGACATCCAGATAAAAGCGTAGAGAATGTGGCTTGAAATGAGCACGCAGTAGACAGTGATGGACGTTGGTAGACAGCTACCCTGCAATTCTGCTCCTGCGGCTCGCGCCAGATCGGGCACGTCGAAAGGGAAGAGGGTTCGTATCTGCTCTAGCGTTGGTTTTTTCTTTCGATCAATCATCGTTCTACCTACCTGCTTTTGAGTGAGTTTTGCATTCCAAGTTCTTGTTGTATTCCTAGTCCCTCTTTTGTCAGAACGGGAGGGAGGCGTGAAAGCCGTTCATGAAGGAAATGAGCGTGGCAAAGCCGGAGTGGAGATCAGGGATGTCGAAGACCATCAGCCAAGGCAAGAGCAAGCAGTAGAAGACGTAGGCTGGAGAATGAGTCGCAGGTTGTTCAGCAGGTTTTTCCATCCCTGCGCCTGATCCCACCACACATGCTCATTGAAGGAAGCGATACAAGCAGTCTCCTAATATAAGACAATAATATCTCTGCCTTTGCCGTTCCCTGGTAGGCTTCTGTGTTTTCAGTTCTGACACAACCCCTCGTGTCATCATCACTGATAAGCTCAGAAGTTATGGTGCGGCGAAACGCGAGATCCTGCCTGGTGTGGAGCATCGTCAGCACAAACACTTGAACAATAGAGCAGAAAACTCACACTAACCCACCCGACTGCGTGAAAGGAAAATGCGGCGCTTCAAATCAACCCGCACAGGCCCAACGCTTTCTCTCCACCTTTGGCCCCATTGCTGGGCATTTTCAACCGCGACGGCACCGTTTGCGTGCTGGAGAATATCGTACCATTTCCCAGGACCGCTTCCAGCAATGGAATGAGGTGGCTGGAGTCAAGCAGGCTGCATAACGATCTATCTTCCCCAATTTCACTGCCTTGCTGTATTTTTCTTCTTTATAGCTCAACAATACACTGCATTCCTACAAGCAAGTTGACAATACCGGTGCAGTTGCTCCTGCCAGGCGGCAATCTCATTCCACATAGCTCCTCCTTGTTATCGGCATAGCTACATTATCGGCGCAGTTTTTCGGGAGATCGCGTCCACAACTCTGCCGATAATATACCACGGGGAAGAGGAAACTGTGCCGATAAGCCCCCTTTGCGGTCCAGTTGGAGGCAAGAGATAACCGCTCGTGTTTGTTTATGTGCGTATACAAATCGTAGGAAGACGCCATGAAACTCAGCCAATCAGAACAAGAACAAGAACAAACGCATCTGAATGCAAAAAGGACATATCCCAAGGAGAACACGATGTCCAAAATCCATGCGTGGGCTGCTCATGGTCCCGGACAACCCCTCGTTCCCTACGAATACGAGGCTGGAACGCTTGGTCCAGAGGAAGTTGAAATCGCGGTAGAATCCTGTGGACTCTGCCATTCTGATCTTTCCATCCGCAACAATGATTGGGGCATATCAACCTATCCCTGCATTCCTGGTCACGAAGTCATCGGTCGCGTGGTCGCCTTAGAGGAGCATGCCAAAGGGCTGACCATTGGTCAGCATGTTGGACTTGGGTGGTCTGCCCAGAGTTGTTTGCACTGTCACGAGTGTCTTTCAGGCAATCACCATCTCTGCAGCCAGGTTGTCCCTACGATCGTTGGCCACTACGGCGGCTTTGCTGAACGGGTACGCGCTCAGTGGACCTGGGCCATTCCATTACCTGATGCATTAGATACAAGCGCAGCAGGTCCTCTCCTGTGCGGTGGTATCACGGTCCTCTCACCTTTCCTCACCCATGATATCAAACCCACTCAGCGCGTTGGGGTCGTCGGCATTGGCGGACTCGGTCATCTGGCCCTGAAGTTTGCAACCGCCTGGGGCTGTGAAGTGACCGCTTTGACCTCTAGTGAGTCTAAATATGAAGAAGCAAGATCCTTTGGTGCTCACCGGGTTCTCTCTAGCCGGAACTCGGAAGAGATTCGTGCCCTGGCTGGTGCTCTCGACCACGTGATCGTCGCAGTGAATGTCCCGCTCGATTGGTCGGCGTTGATCGCCACGCTTGCGCCTCAGGGACAGTTACACATTGTTGGTGCCGTGCTGGAAGCAATTCCAGTTGCAGCCTTCGACCTGATAAATGGTCAGCGGAGCGTTTCAGGATCTCCCACTGGCTCACCGGTCGCTATTGCGGATATGTTGAACTTTGCTGCGCGTCATCACATCGTACCACTAGTTGAGCATTTTAAGATGAGTGATGTGAATGAGGCTTTTGCCCGCCTGGAATCAGGCAAAGCGCATTACCGTATTGTGCTCGACGCGGACTTTGGAAGCACGGGAATTGCGCCCACTGATCGAAGGAAAATCCTGGGTTGAGGGTGGAGTGTCAATCCCAACATTATCCTGGCGGGCAGGCTGGGATTGACCCGATTTTGAAGAGTATCTGAAGCGAAGGGGAGAAGGGCGAGTATCTCTTGTCTCGGGGAGGAATCACTAACAGCACAAAAACCTTGATTGTTATCTGCACGGGTGGTGACTTCCTTACTCACAATTGCTATAAAGGCGGATATGGGTGTGAGCTTTCCCTGTTGCACCAGGTCTTGCACCCATCCTACTGATACTTGCAGATACTTTGCCACCTGCTGTATCGTCATTCTCTCATTTTCCGCTAGTGGCTTCGTTGGCTGTTTCACTTTTCTGCCTCCTCCTCCTCTTCTCCTTCAGCTTGGTCACATAATATTCATGATGGTAAACAGATCGTGTATTCTCTGGATTGTAGGTCCTGGTCTTGCTCTGACCTACTTGATCTAAACGATACTCAAACTTGTCCACCTGGACGCGAGGGAAGTACAATCGTTTCCCTTGAGAGGGACCTTCTTTGAGTATCAACTTACCCGTCTCGTTGTCGCGCATATAGGCAGTCAACCTTCCATCATTAATGTAATGGGGAAGTGACGTCAAAGGACAGCCGATTTTATCTGCCGCCTCTCGCGACGTATATGCATCTTCTAATTTGAGTTCCTTGGCAGCTTCATCAAATCCGCTCACTAACCAATTCTCCTCTGTAATTGACGAACATTTTCTTGCTATTAGGCTGGGCGTAATATAATAGGTAAAATAGTGGCTCTACTGTGCTTCTGCCTTTCCAAGGATTTTTGTATTTTTACGCTGTAACAATAGTTTGATGCTATAAAATCTGGGCTGATGAGTAATAGAGTGATATCAACAGTATTAATTTGTGTGTTGGTTTCCGATTCCCAATTCATGCCTGGCTCAATTTCACGATTGTATCAATCCTGAATGCTTCAAGGGTCGTAAATAAATATCAAGTTTTTCTCGCAGGCCTTTATCTTTGCGTGAGTAACAGTAAAAAAACTCTTACTGCTTTATTCTATTTTGCAAACTCCATTTGTCAAATCCGCCTTATTTGTTACATCTTTCTTTAATTTAGTAGAAAGTTATGTAGCTGTCAATAAGGCCTGCTTTTTATATCATTCTGTCTGGTATTCGCTTTGTTAGAGCCTGTTTGAAAAGGGGCAACCAGTCAGGTGAGATACACTTGAGAGATGAAAACAAACCAAATCTATCCCACAGATCTGACGGATGCCCAATGGTATTGTATCAAAGACCTGATCCCACCAGCCAAACCGGGAGGGCGACCCAGAACCTTGCAGATGCGAGCCGTGATCAACGCGATCCTCTCTGTGGTTGTCACAGGATGCCAATGGCGGATGCTCCCCAAAGAGTATCCCGCCTGGCAAAGCGTGTATGCGTACTTTCGTGCGTTTCGCCGCGATGGGACGTGGCAGCGCATTCACGAGACGTTGCGTGCGCAGGTTCGTCGACGCCTTGGTCGTCACAAGCACCCAACGGCAGGATCTCTCGATAGTCAAAGTATGAAAACGGCTCAGGGACCCGGCATTCGTGGCTATGATGCAGGAAAACATGTCAATGGCCGCAAGCGCCATATACTGGTCGATACGTTAGGCTTGCTCATGGCCGTTGTGGTCACGGCAGCCTCAATTTCTGATGCGGCGGGAGCCAAGCTGCTGCTCAAGCGCCTGGGTGGAGCGTGCAAACAGCTCCGCCGGATCTGGGTCGATGGTGGCTATCGCGGCCAGTTGCTTGAATGGGTGATCCTGCATTTTCACTTTGTTCTCCAACCAGTGCTACGTAGCGATGATCAGAAAGGCTTTGTTGTCCTGCCCAGACGCTGGGTCGTCGAACGAACCTTTGCCTGGATTACCCAATGTCGTCGCTTGGGAAAGGATTACGAGACATTGACAGAAAGCAGCGAAGCTATGATCTACATTGCTATGACTCGCTTGATGATCAGACGCTTGGCGAGAAAATGACCTTTTCAAACAAGCTCTGAGCTCGACTTTGTACAAAATTTTCTTTGGCCAACGAGTGCCTTGAGGCTCTCCCCATCGAAAAGAGCTTCTGAAGAGCCCTGGGAAGCCTGCAGCAGGGAAAACGCGGGACCAGTTGCCTTTTTCAACGTCACCTGCACCAGCCTGATGTGGAAAAAGTCGACGAGCAGAGAAGCACTCTGTATTCCGTATCATACACAGACGGCTTGAGAGGCCTGCTGATACATTCACTGTCGGAAGCTGACCTCGGCGGGACTCGCAAAAAATGTACAAAGTCGAGCTCAGCTCGACTTTGTACATTTTTTTGGAAATGGCAGATCAGCATTGCTCACAGATGCCATTGCCTCCCAAGCCTTGAGAAGGGTATTTGCAGGCTCTCAAGCTGTGTGCGCATCAGTTCTTCAGCATTGGGAAACATCCCAACCAGAGGCTGATGTTGGAAAACTCCTGGCCAGAACGAACACCTGAAGAAGCAAATAGGCGAGGCGTAGCCTGGGAAGCCAAACTGACACATGTTTCCGAGAGCAACTTGTTCTCTTTCATTCGCTCAAAATGTACAAAGTCAAGCTGAGAACATGCATTTCTGGCAGATCTAACGGCACGACTATTCCCTCTCCTCTGAGGGCTTCTTTTGTGGTATGCTGCTGCGTTGGCAAGACTTGTTTCCCTTGAAGTCGCTGTTTATGGGATCAGCATATCAAAACCCAAAAACGCTACGTTCAGCTTTGGATGTGTTGACCCCAGAACGCTCTCGTGAATGGTCAGAGCTTTCCTTCCTCTGCCTCCAAGGATGGTCTTGCTGGCGAACGAAGCTGCTTGATGGCAGACCCAAACATGCCAGGAAGCCCTACCAGGGCTGCCGAGAAGCCTATCATCGCTGGTATCCCTAAAACCGAAAACAGCACCCCGGCTCCTCCGCTAGCCAGTGGACCAGTGCTTTGCATCAATGTGCGTAAGAGGGCGAAGGTACGTCCGCGTAGCCGCTCAGGAATAATCTGCATTCGCAGCGTCTGTGCCCAGATGGTGAGTGGTGCGCTGAAAAAACCAAGAAAGGTCAGTCCAGCTATGGTTCCTCCGATCCCTGGTGAGAGAAGCAAGAGGACGAGAGATACGCCTGAGAGGACTTGTGCCAGGCAAATCAACAGGCCCAGGGAGAGCGGTAACACGAGACTGCCTGCTAGAATGGAACCAATGACCTCACCGCCTGCCAGCACACCCAGTAACAGGCCGTACAGGTCAGGCCCACCTTGTAGCGTCTGAACTGAAAAGAGCGGAAGCCACACCGAGAGAAAGCCTTCTCCTACATTAAACAACATAAACATCAGGGTTGTAGAGAGAAGCACCTGGTTTTGCAACAGGAGGGAGACGGCATCACGGAACCGGTAGGTTGCATCAACCACCTGCGCTCGTGTGTTGTGCTCGACTTTGACATTCACTCTCGTCAAGGCCAGAGCAAAGGCCACGTAGGAGAGTGCATCAATCACGATCACCGAAGGCGCGCCGAATCTGGCAATCAGTAAGCCCGCGACTGGTGGGCCAATCACGCCACTTAACGTATAGCTCAGGGTTTCCAACGCATTCGCGGTCGCTAATTGAGACTGGGAGACGAGGCCAGGAATGAGAGAAGGTCCGCCGGCCAATGAGATCATCATGAAACATCCGTATACACCTGCAACCAGGTAGATGTGCCAGAGGACAAGATGACCGGAGAAGTAGAGAACGGGAATTGAGGCAACAACAACCCCTCGAAACACATTATCGGTCAGCATGACTATCCGCCGGTCAAAGCGGTCTAAAAGCGCCCCGGCAAATAATCCACCAACTACTACCGGGCCGGTATAACAGAGGAGCAATATGCCAATCGCCCGGGGTGAGTCAGTTGATTGATACACAAACCAGATCAGTGCGATCCGGGTCATCGCATCCCCAACCGCCGAGAAGGTAAAACCAAACCAGAACCTGCGAAAAGACTCGTTTTGGAAAAGAGTACGATAGTTTTCCACTTGCCATCGTGACATAGAAGAACCTCCAGAGATTGTATTATTGGTGATCCTGTGGCCTCAAGCCGCTCTCCTGGAGGGCCATTAGCCGATCAGCCTCCTTATTGACCTCGTGAGAAACAACTAAACCTCATCAAGAGCATAGGCAAAGCAGTGTTGAAGAATGGTTCGTCGATGGCGAAGACGCTCTTTGGCACGCACGAGTTCCTGACGCAGGTGAGCCAGATCCCGACAACACAGATTCTTGAGTTCGCGACGTTTGAGCAGGTTCCACACCTGTTCCTGCGGATTCACCTCAGGGGCGTAGCCAGGCAAGCGTTCCAGATGCACCCGTTTGCCCATCGGACTTGAAAGAAACTGCTTGACCACCTCTGCGCGGTGGATGGGAGATCCATCCCAAATGACCAGGAGTGGGCCCGAGATCTTGCGCAACAACATCCGCAAAAAACGCACGACATCCTCGGCGTTGTATGCCCGCTCTTGCATCTGCATGAAGAGCCGTCCGGTCTTTGTGATCCCTCCAATGGCGGAGAGATGATCGCGCGTCAGCCTCACACGCAGCACTGGTGTCTGCCCTCGCAGAGCATAGGTTCGCACGACCATCGGCAACAGATAAAAGCCCGCTTCATCGACAAAGACTATCGTGCGGCGTTCCTGCTCGGCTTTTTTTTTAGATGGGGCCAGCGCTGCGTTTTCCAGCACTTGATCGCTTGCTCATCGCGTTGGGTGGCTCGTTCGACCGGTTTCTGCATGCTGTAACCCAGCTTACGTACCAGATACCCACAATGATCGGGGTGATAGCTCACTCCAAACTCTCGTTTGATCGCCACCGCCAGTCTCCGGCTATTCCAGATATCCCCGCGAAATCCATAGGCTGACGCTCCTTTCGCCAGCACGGCTGGGATTTGGGCTTGCTGCTCTGCCGTCAAGCGGGGCGTGGCTCCTTTCGCCGGATGCGCTTTAAGCGCTTCTTCCCCTCCTTCTCTTCCACTTGTCATCCACTGGCTCACCGCTCCCTCCGTGACCCCCAGAGCTCCTGCGATATCTTTTTGTTTCCATCCTTGTCGTTTCAGTTCCCAGGCGCGTTTGCGCCTCTCTTCTCGCCAATCGGCTTTCTTTGGTGCTCCCATGCCTCCTTTAATCGGCTCGATCCGCTCAAACTTTAGCTCTCTCTCACGAGGTCAATAGTTTACATGGAACACTGAGGAAGAGCTGGCAACTTTCAGCCATGTTCACTTTTCAAACGCACCTCTCGACCAGATCTCAGTAGGGGTAACTTTTGCGCACGAAGAAACCACCTGCTTTCTCCATGGGTTGCGCACAAGCATGTCCGAAACGTGCTAGTTTCTTCACTGCCCCTGGGGTACCATACCAGTATGGAAACACCACACCTCATCGCTGACTTCGATCTCTGTTATAAAGCTATGCGCAGTCGTGATACTCGCTTTGATGGACAGTTTTTCGTAGCAGTGATCACAACCGGGATCTATTGTCGGCCCATTTGCCCGGCACCGATGCCCGCAGCCCAGCATGTTCGCTTCTATTCCTGCGCAGCTGCGGCAGAGGCCGCCGGGTTTCGAGCGTGTCGTCGATGTCACCCTGAAGCCAGTCCGGGCTCTCCCGAATGGAACCTGCGGGCAGACCTGGTTGCACGAGCGTTGCACCTGATCGCTGAGGGCGTGGTGGATGGGGAGGGCGTTCCCGGACTGGCACGGCACCTTGCGGTGAGCGAGCGCCATTTGCATCGAGAACTGCTGGCTACAGTAGGCGTTGGCCCGCTCGCTTTGGCGCGGACCCGCCGCGCTCAGACCGCACGCCTGTTGATAGATCAAACCGATCTGTCGCTGACAACCATAGCCTTTACAGCCGGGTTCTCCAGTATCCGACAATTTAACGAGACCATGCAGGCTACGTTTGGATGTCCGCCCTCATCTTTTCGTCGCAAGATTTTCCCTCCCCAGAGCGGCGAAGGAAAGCTCACGTTGCGTTTGCCGTATCGCCCCCCCTTTGAGAGCGCGACCTTGTTAGCCTATCTGGAGAGCAGGGCGCTGCCGGGAGTCGAGGAAGTCACCAACGGATGCTACCGACGAACCATTGTGCTTCCACAATCCCACGGGATCATTGAATTGGAGCCGAAAGAAGCAGCCAATGTGGTCTTGCTTCGCCTCCAACTCTCTGATTTGAGCGATCTGAGTCTGCTTGTGCAGCGATGTCGGCAGTTCTTCGATCTAGATGCCGACCCCGCGATGATCGCTGAGGTGTTAGGAACGGACTCTCTCCTGGCCCCGCTGGTCAATGCTCGTCCCGGATTGCGCCTTCCTGGAGCCATAGATGGATTTGAACTTGCTGCCCGTGCGATTATCGATCAGTGGATGCCGGTCATCAGTGCCCAAACCGTGTCAAGGTGGCTGGTAAGGGGGCTTGGGGTACCTCTAGACAAGCCAGTTGGAACGCTCTCATACTTCTTTCCATCTCCACAACTTGTGTCAGGAGCCAACTTGCAAGAGATCGGTCTCCCCGGAAAGTTGGTGAATGCTCTGCAAGCACTTGCTCGTGAGGTCGTTGAGGAGAAGTTGGTCCTATCCCGAGACGCGGACCGCGAGCAAACCGTGACCCGGCTGCTGCGTCTTCCGGGGATGGAGCCCTGGACAGTCTCCTTCATTGCCATGCGAGCCCTGGGCGACCCGGACGCGTATCCACCTGGCGATCTCGGTCTCCAACGTGCATTCGCACATCACAGGCTACCTGTAGATACACGTACTCTCAAGAGACACTCTGAGGCATGGCGCCCATGGCGTGCGTATGCACTTCACCATTTGTGGGCGAACCTTCCACCTTTTCAATCAGACGAGCGAGCGGCGCAACAATGCCAGTCTTCCTCTTTTCCCCTTGTTGCGGATGCTCTGCCAGGAGACTCTTAGTCTCATAATGGTGCTGATTTGCACAACAGAGAGGAAGGCGACCGTTACCCGCCAGGGGTTAGCTCATTCAAACCGTGGTGTGCCGCTCTCGCCTTTGTATGTGCTGCCCCCTTTCTGTTCTTACCCGCTTCAACGAAAGGCAAGCCTCTTCCTCCCTTTCTTTGATCCATTTTTCTTCAAATTCCCCCGGAAGGACGGAGAGCCCCATTTTTCTCCTCCTTGACAGCATTTCTGTGCCTGTGCTATTCTCTCGGTAGAACTTACTGATCGTTTAGTAATTTGCTGAGGAGCCGTGCCATCATGGAACAACCGGTGAAGCAACAGGTGGAGCCTGCATCCTCCCCTGTGGACCAGGAAACCCGGCGGCAGATTTTGACCAAAGCGGCAGATCTGTTTCTGGCGAAAGGCTATAAAGGCGTGTCCATGAAAGAGATTGCCGAAGCCGTCGAGGTCACATCCGCCGCCTTGTATTACCATTTTCCTAAAGGTAAGGAAGATCTCTTCACCACGATGATCCAGGCCGTGTTTGTGGACGAGGGCGTGGCCGGGATCGATCGGGCTCTTGCCGCGACCCAGGATGTCCGAGAACGGTTGACGTTGCTCACCGCTGCGTTGCTCTCCCTTCCCCTTGACGAGCGCTTGAGCATGCTGTTACGCGATGCCAGGGAACATCTCAAGGACCCGGAACACCAGCAGGTAATCCTGTCCTTGCTTGACCGGATCAGACAGCAGGTCACGGGTCTTTTTCAAGCTGCCCACGATGCGGGAGTGATTCGCTCTGATCTGCCAGTTAACGTCCTGGTTGGTCTCTACATGGGCATGCTGCGGGAGGCGAAGAGACTGCCAGGGACGCATCCGGCGGCCTCCCTGGTCAGTGTGCTGTTCGATGGCATCGCGGAGCGGGAGCAACGGCCTCTGCCCTGATATATTTTTCGCAGCAACTTACTAAACGATAAGTAATCTCTCGACACGCGCATCTGGTCGAGAGAGTCTCTTCTTCCAGAAAGGAATGATTGCACCATGAGATCCCATGGTTTCTCCGTCCTCCCAGGTGGGAGGCCAACACAAGGAGGTGCCTATGTCCCTTTCTCCTGATCGACTTCCGGCATCCCAGACGCGACCTTCCACGGGTTCGGCTCCAGACAGCGCCTCGGGCGCCTTCGCCATTGAGACGCATGGCTTGAGCAAGCATTTTGGGAAGCTGACCGCCGTCGATGGACTCACCATCAGCGTTCCTGCAGGAACCATCGCTGGTTTTATCGGTCCCAATGGGGCCGGGAAAACGACCACCATTCGCCTGCTGCTCAGACTGGTCCGACCAGACGCAGGAAGTGCAACGATTTTGGGCCAGCCGCTGAGCAATTCGCTTGGCTATCTCCCGCGTGTTGGGGCACTGATCGAAGCGCCTGCCTTCTATCCGAGTCTCTCCGGGCAGGCCAATCTGGAAGTACTTGCCCGCCTTGGCGGCTACCCCAGTTCCCGCGTGCGTGAGGTGCTCGACCTGGTGGAGCTTGCTGATCGAGCGCGTGACCGTGTTGGGAGCTATTCTTTGGGCATGAAGCAGCGGCTCGGGGTCGCTATGGCGCTGCTTCCCGATCCCGACCTGTTGATCCTGGGTGAACCGGCCAATGGCCTCGATCCCCTGGGCATCATCGCGACCCGCGATCTGTTGCGCCGTCTGCGCGAGCAGGGCAAGACCATCTTCCTCAGCAGCCACTTGCTGGGAGAACTGGAGCAGGTCGCGGATTGGTTGGTCATGCTCCATCAAGGCAAGGCGCTCTACAATGGCCCCGCCCGCGCTTTCCTGGACCAGCATCACGGGGCCAGTTTTGAAGAGCGTTTCCTGGCGCTGGTGAAAGGAGAACACCAATGACCCTTCTAACTCCCATCGTGCGCGTGTTTCGCAGTGAGCTGCTCAAGTGTCGCCGCTGGAGTATGTTCGCCGGGGCAGGGATCATGCTTGTTCCCAGCGCCTTTTTTGCCTACCTGACCTTCCATCAAATCACCTCTGGCGCCACTGGATCGGAGGTAGCACCTCTCGCCCAGGCGTTTCCCACCTCGCTGGGGCTGATTACGATGGTGGGACAGGCGCGCTCATTCATCATTGTCGTCTCGCTGATCATGGTCACGGTGAATCTTGCTGCTGAGTGGTCCCAGGGCACCTGGCGCAACTTGCTGGTGCGCGAGCCTCGCCGCCTGCCTCTGCTCGTCGGCAAAATGCTGGCATTGCTGCTCTTTGTGCTCTGTTCCATGACGCTGACCCTGGTTGCAAGTAGCGTCCTTGTTCTCGTCACAGCAGGCGCACAAGGAGTCCAGACCGCTGCCTGGACCTCGTCGGCAGGGCTGAGTGCCTGGCTTGCCTTCTTTGGCAACGAGGTGCTCTGTCTCGTCGGGGTTTGCCTGTTGGGCATGCTGATCGCGGTCCTGACGCGCTCAACAGGCATAGCAGTTGGAGTCTCCCTGGCCTACGTCCTGGTCCCGGAGGGCATCATTGCGATGGTGTGGAATGAGGGATCGAGGTGGTTCCCGATCCGCACCTTCAACTTTTTGCCCGGCTCGGTGTTTCCCACCGACGTTGGTCCCATCCCTCCCCAGGGCTATGCCGCTGCCTTGCTGGTCGCGGCTCTGTGGATGACGGTCTTTGTCGTGGGCAGTTTCGTGGCCTTCCGACGGCAAGATATCAATGCATAGCAGAGGAAAAGAAGCGTCATGCCTGCACACATACCTGGAAACGAGTTCCCTGAGCATACATCCGCAGCGATGCATCTGGAGCACAAGGATGAGGAAAAGCATGTGGGGGTGATCGGCAATGAGCGGCTCACGGCGCTGGTCAGCCTCGTACTCCTGGTGCTGATCATCGTGGAACTGGTGACGTCAGCGTTCCTACGCATCTGGCTTCCCGCCCATACCGTTGTCGGAGTCCTGCTTGTTGGCCCGCTCCTGGTGAAGATGGGCTCAACGGGCTGGCGTTTTCTGCGCTACTACACCAGGACACCCGCCTACGTACGCCGGGGACCGCCGCCCCTGGTCCTGCGCGTGCTCGGTCCGATGCTGCTCGTCACCACCCTGGTGATGGTTGGCAGTGGGATTGGACTTGTCGTAACCGGCCCGACCCAGCCGTTCCTTCTGGCACATGTGTTTAGCGCACTGCCCTGGCTTCCGTTGATGGCGGTCCATAGCCTCGCGCACCTTCAGCAGGTTAAGAGGCGCCTCGCCGATGACTGGAGCACCCAGCAAGGTCCTCGTTCCCAGATTGGACGCGGACTGAGGCTGGGCGTGAACCTTGGTGTATTGTTGCTCGGCGTCATCGGGGCATGGCTCCTGTTCCCTGCGGCGATCCCGTTGTTTGCGTGGAGTCAGGCGAATGTAATTGGCGTGGGTCCGTTCCTCGTGGGCATGGGTGCTGCTCTCCTGGTGGGGCTGATCACCCAGCCGTGGAAAATGGAGAAGGTTGGTTAAGGGGGCGTAGAGGCGGGCGCTCTCAGTGCGTCGGGTCTGCTCAAAGGGATGCAGACTCGACGCGCCATCGCTGTCTTTTTGTTCCGTCTCATTTCTTTGCAGGAGCCAGGTGATGAAGGCATATTCTCAGGATTTCCGCGAGCATGTGTTGCAAGCGGTGGATTCCGGCTATCCCAGGGTTGAGATTATTCCCACGACTTGCGCAACGAGCTGCTAACCAGTAATTAGGAGGGACACCCCATACCCCGGCAGGAGGGTTTCCGGTAGTGTTGCAAAAAAATTAAAGCTCAGCAAATGGAAGTGCACACGACATATTTCATGAGGAAAAAGGTGCAGAATGCTCACCCTTTCTCTACGAAAATGATTCTTGTACCGTAATTACTTACTTCATTTTCTCGGTTCTAAATTTTTTGCAACACTACCGTTTTCGATGGCTTTTCTTCCCCTGGATTGGCTCTCCTTTTTCACTCACAGACTTTTGCGAAGTTTTGTTTTTGCTTCTACCGGTTATGGGCGTTCCTTGCAAACAATACGCCCCGACCAAAAACTCCTGAGAAGCTGGTGGTAAATAAGGCCAAGAGTGGTCAAGTTTTGAGGCCACGGGTGATCAATTAGCGCGAAGAGTGATCAACATAATCATTGCCGTTTGAAAAAGCGCTTCCTATCTAGCTTCTGCCCTCGGTATCTTGTAAATGAAGAACTAAGGTACGAGCGCAGCACGGCGTTCCAGCTCGCTCAAGTACGCAGTTGGTAAATGCCTGCCAAGTAAGCAAGGTTAGTAGTAAATTGGGTCAAACTCACACAGATTTTAGGGCGAAACCAAGGAAATCGGCGCGAAACCGAGGAATTGACCATTCATCGCCTGAGAACGCCGCTTCTGAAGCAGCTTGTTGTACGCTGTTTCTGTAAATTCGGGAGACCAGCATGTAAATTACGGGATTGTGATAGCGGAATTATACAAATTCCGCTATCACAATCCCGTAATTTACAGATTTATCGATCCGCATCGATGCTGTTGAAGAATTCGAGAAGAGCATCTGCCACCTTCTCGGGTGCCTCCAGAGCTGCATAGTGGCCAACGCCATCGAGGGAGACCGACCGGACTTGGCCCGATGCTACCTGGCTCATCGTTGCGAAGGTGAACTCACCGCCTCTGGCTCCGATTGCCAGCACAGGCATGCTCAGTTTGTGAGTGGCGACGAGAGCTGCAATGTCTGCGCCCTCCTGGAGCATCGACTGGTAGAGGCCAATCGCTCCGCGCCAGCCTGCGGGGCGGGAGTAGGTGCGTACGAACTCGTCGATGTCAGCTTCGGTGATCGCTCCTGGTGTCACGCTCATGGCTGGGAATACGAATTGTCCAAAGAACTCGCGCTCGCGGCCAGTGAGCAGCATCTCGGGAATATGCGGAGCGACAAGAACGCCGATGTACCAGGTACCCCCGTGTGTGACATCGGCCAGCCTCTCCGCGCCGAACCCGGGCAGGCCCGTCTCGATCGCGGTAAAGCTGAGCACGTCTTTCGGGTGGGTGGCCGCGAGGCGGAAGACGGTCGCCCCACTGATGTCCTGGCCTGTGAGATGTACTGGACCAACGCTGAGCTCTTCGATGAGAAGGTGCAGGTCTTCGGCAGAGGTCTTGCTGTCGTACGTACCAGGCCCGTTATCAGAGTCACCGAAACCACGCAGGTCGACAGCGAAGACACGGTGATTCTCGGCTAGCAGTGGAAGAAGTTTGCGAAAAGTCCACCACGTTTCAGGAAAGCCATGCACGAGTAAGACTGGAGAGCCAGTAGTCCCTGCTGATACGTAGTGAAGCTGTGTTCCGTTCACTTTTGCGTGATGATGCGAGATACCAGTCAGCGCAGCACCTATTTTATTGTCACTCATAAATCTCCCCTATAGTTTAATTCGACAACCAGGTTGTCTATTATCTATTGTCTATAATAGACAACCCGGTTGTCTTTGTCAAGCAGCATTGCCACGAGATACTAAACACTCAGCTTCAAAACTTCTGGTGAAGGAATAGAGCTTCAACGATACATGCTCACGTGATGAGAGATCTGATAGACGACACTATGCTGAAACGATATGTCAGGAAGTCCATGAAGCAACAAGCCTCGTTGCAACAAATAGCTGGTAAATTCCCTACAAAGTGAGCCAGTTTGGCCCTCAAACGTGGAATATTGCCCTCAATCTTGAGCATCAGGACACGCGTCCCCTGAACAAACTGCTTCTCATCTTGAGTATCAGCATGAAGTATTGAAAATACATCATCTGCGAGTTTTTCGATAGGGAGAACCTTCTTGCTGCCAGAACACGTGGAGACGCAGCCCATTGGCACTAGCGACAAGCGGCACGGATCTTGCCCGCGAGGTGTCCTTCTTGCCACGGAAGGTGCTGAGTCTCCTGGAGGTGTCCATTGGATCAAACTGGACGAGCATTGAGAAAACGCTGCATTACGCCCGGTTGGGACCGTACCAGAACGATGCCTCTGGTGCGACGAGCAGAGCAATCAGCACATACATGATGGAAACAAGCAGGAGGAACGTAGCTTCAGGAGCACCAAAAAAGGCCCCCCAAAATCCAAAGAAACCTAGCGCCCCACTGATGAGCGTGAGGCCCATCTACGCCCATTTCCGCTGGCTGATTTGTGTGGCGAAAAGAACGGTCCAGGCCGCAAAACCGAGCATAAAGCCGAGAAGAAAAAGCGGAAACCATACATAGAGGAGTGGGGGAGTGGGCCAGCCCGACCCAAAACAGTGGCCATCACACTCCGCCGAGACAATCGCTTGAAAGTACGCGCCGGGGAGGCCGAGCCCCATACTGAAGACCGTAAGGATCACCATGTTTTTTTTTGCGCATTGGAGGTATTCCTTTCACAGAGAGAATTCAGAGAAACAACATTGGCGATAATTGGTAAATACCCCACGAAGTGGACGGATTTGGCACGCAAACCTGAAACATTGCCCCGAATCTTGAGCACCGGGACAAACGTTCCTGGACCAACCCGCTTCTCGTCTGGCTTCTTTCACTGAGATTTTGTAAATTGGGGCGAAACAAGAGCTCGTGATCTGACGGTTAGTCATGCGGCGAGTGCGTTGCGTCACCGGAGCTCGCAGATGTAGGACCTGGCTGGCTTGCCGTTGAGCGTGAGCGAACCTCCAGCGACGAATCCGTTGTGTTCAAGTACTTTGCGCGAGGCCGGATTGTCCAGCGTGACCCTCGCACGCAGCCTGCTGAGTCTGTACTCTGTGGCGGCGAGCTCGCGCACCTTACGCACCACCGCTGTGGCCAGTCCTTGCCCCGCGGCCTTTTGCGCGATCCGGTACCCGAGTTCCGCCGACCCGTCTGCCACTTTGAACAGGTTCACCCGCCCCACCACCTCGCCGCCCTCGGCCACCAGCAGGTAGAAGTAATCCGTCCCAGCGGTCTGCGACGCGAGCAGTTGCGCATGCCGCGCGTCGAACTCGGCGAAGAACTCGTCCCCCCGATCCGGTATCACCGCCGCGAAGTAGGCCCGATTCTCCCGCTCGAACGCAAGCAGGGCAGGCGCGTGGTCGAGGCGGACCAACTGAAGGTCTGGCATGGGTCGTTGGAGGCGCGGCGTCGATTCCGACCCGGTTCCCTTATCCTCCTTCGATTCCGTGTGGGCGGGTTTCCCGCCCACGGCCTGCCTATCGATAAAGGAACATTCACCGACTTCTGGCGTGTCTCGTTCGTCTCGTTCTTTCATCTGTTTCTCCCTTTGTTCAATTTCTTCAATTTGGCCCTAGCGCGACGCGCGATGAACGACAATTATCCTCTAACCACGCTCCAGTCCGTTTTTCCAGTGGCTGACCAGCGCTCTTAGGGTCAATCAGTTCGTGATGCACGAACGCAATTTACAACTCCTCCAGGGAGGATATCAGATGAGAAGCGGGTTGGTCCAGGAACGTTTGTCCCGGTGCTCAAGATTCGGGGCAATGTTTCAGGTTTGCGGGCCAAATCCGTCCACTTCGTGGGGTATTTACCAATAGCGAAAGGATTTGAGAGGGGCAATTTGGAATACAGGGCAATCGCATCTAAATTCACAGCCCCAAAACCCGCTGAAGATAGTCCGTGCTCAAAGCCGCCTTGAGCCGCTTCGCTTTGATGCCGAGGCTAGCCGACTGCTCCTGTATCTTCGCATTTCCAGACGACCATGTCCCTTATTCACCGTCTGGTGAAACTGATGCTGCACGTGGGCGAAGCCTCTGCTTGGGCGAGGGCAAAGGTCTTTTTGACCTCCTGGTAAAGCGTGCCCTGATTCTTCTTCAGCGCCAGGGTATAGTCGCCTTCTTGATCGATGGTCTGCGCCGCAATCTCCGTTTGTGTGCCTATTACATCGATGGTGACTATGCATCTGACTATGAGTCGATTGTATAGACCCATAGCCCCATGGTATTGTTCGTTGCGGTATAAGCAGCTAATTGCCCCCCCATTGGGCGACCAGAGTAGATGCTCTAACATACGAGAAGGCTCTATGGACGCTAGTTCGACGCCATTGGCAGCGTCGTACCAATGAATTGCAGACGCCTGTGGACTCAGATCACTATCTCGCCGGGTATAATTCATTGCAGCCAGGAAGCGGCCATCGGGTGACCAGGTCAAGGTATTCGGATCATCCAATGAGCACGTGTAGATGACCTTGTCCGTTTCGAAATCTCTTACCTGAATAGTTGTTCTATCCAGAAAGACAAAATCTTCTTTTTGAAATAAGGCAAAACGCTGTGAATCTGGCGACCAAGTTGCCGGTAACCCGAGAACAAATACCTTGCTCTCCAACTTCGTTTTTCTGATGGGAAGATTATACATCCACATCTGTCTACTGTTCCCAAAACCTAGGTATTTGCTGTTGGGTGACCATTGGAGCCAATCATACCCTTCCACAAGCGGTTGCAAAACCTCTACGGTATTGAAAGTAGCCGCATGCCAGATGTGTAATGAATGGGTGTTAATCGGGGTGATACTCCCAGCCGATGCAAGAAAGGTGCCATCTGGAGACCACACCATCGTAAAACCTTCGACTGAGATGCTATCTCCTGATTGTTCCTGCTCATGCCTGTGATATGCTCCAACCAACATCCGTTTCTGGATATCATAGAGGTAGATCGTCCGGCCTGCTGTATACGCGAGCGTTCTGCCATCTGGAGACCAGGCAAGCGTAGATCGAAAATCCTGGGAAACAACGGCTGACCTCTTCTCTTTCTCTATCATCTGGACCTCGGCAAGCTTGCCACCCTGCCGACTCCAAAGACGTATTCCATCAGATGAAGCAAGAGCGAGCCATTTTCCGTCTGGCGACCAGGCCAAAGACTGATTCACGGCATTCGACCAAGCTGGTGATTGGTTGAGAGGGAATGAAGTATTCAGGATCATTGTATGTCCTTGTATATCCCAAACACGCACATCCTCCTGCTCGCCTGATTGCGTTAATGCGGCCAGAAACTGGCTATCAGGTGACCACCCTAATTGCTTGGGTGTTTGTGAGGGGAGATCAAAGGAGAAGCGCTCTTTAACTGATCTAAGAGATGGATGGGAGTTCTTCTGCTGAAGTACCATCCTCAGCATATTGCGCCCTACCACCCCTCCACCGAGAAATACGCTGCCTGTAACCAATCCTGCGATCACTATGTTTCTGCGTTTTTTGTCCATCAACATATTCCTGCTTTTCGTCAAACAATGGCTGTTTAGAGACGTTATACCATACGAAACGTGACTGGTCAGCCCATCATCGCATTTTTGAACATTACCAGTACAAGCTAGCTAGGGCTAGGGTGGTGTAACCGGACAAACAAGCCCTGAAAAGCCGCGCTCAACGAAGCAGAGGTCGGCCACAGTGAGGTCCATGTGGTATATTTATTCCTTTGCCTCTATCCATTCCCTGGCTCCCCGTTTTTGGCTCCTATTCTACCACCTCCTTTTTCAAAAAATTTTAGATGCGATTGCCCTGATTTGGAATATGGTAGCCTTGACGATCTCCGTTAGCTATGTTACTATCGGTAAACTATGTCTCGTTCAGGTGCTACTCTCACTATGCTTTTAATTGGCGGTTATCGTTCACTGGTGGACGCCGCGCACGTTGAGCTTGCCGCCCGCGGCTACGAGGATGTTCGTCCCGTTCACGATTTCGCAATTCGGGCTATTGCCTCGGGTGCTGACAACGCTTCAGAGCTAAGTCGGCGTCTAGCGGTCTCAAAACAAGCGGCGGCGAAAACCATTGGGGTACTTGAAAGGCGCGGATACGTTGTGCGTGAAGTAGATCCAGTAGACGCTCGCCGCAAACGCCTTTGTGTCACCGCACGCGGATTCGACATGCTGCGAGAAGCTGAAGAGATCTTTGATGAGTTACGCAATACATGGGCTCGGCAGATCGGTACCACCCAGCTCGAGGAAATAGAGAAACATCTGGCAGAGCTGGTTGGCACTGATCCCCTTCGCCTCGATACCTCAGGGTGGCTTGCACAAGACCTCGGCGAGTAGGTCTAGCGTGTAAAACGTTCTGAATACCACACACTTCCTGTACGAGGTCATAAAGGTCTTTGGATATGAACGGCTTATGCGATCCTTTAAACCTTTTTCCACTGCCTTCTGGATATTCAGGCCCCCAACATTTTTACTCCTCGTTTTCCCCACTAAGCATTGGCAAGAGAGCAGTGCGTATTGTCCGCCCTAGAAGCATGATGAGGAGTTATGTTTTTCTACATATAAAACTAACCGATGGGCTGTCAGCACCATTCCTGCTCATTCTCCATGTTCGGCTGCTATCTGATGCTGCTTCATCCAGTGGCTCAGATTTCGACGCGTAGTCCCATATTTCTTGGCAATCCAGGTCTTCGTCGCTCCGTTTGAGGAGTGCCGTGATTTCCACCTGATGCGCGTCCAGCTTGCTTTTGCCGACACCTCTGGGGCGGCCCAGCGGCATCCCTTGCTGTTTGCGAGCAGCTAGCGCCTCCGTGGTACGTTGGGAAATCAAGTCACGCTCAATTTCAGCGGCCATGGCAAAGGCTGTAAATTACGGGATTGTGATAGCGGAATTTGTATAATTCCGCTATCACAATCCCGTAATTTACACAAAGCGGGCCAAAATTGTCCTGTTACTGTGAGATACTTCTGGTAAGAGAAATGTATTGTTGCGAGACAAGAAAGGGTATTTCAATGATCTCACAGAATTTTAAGGCTATTGTCCTCGACCTTTTGCGGCAGGGGCGGCTCGATGAAGAAGCGTTTTGGCAGGGGATGAGCGAGACTGAGCGCGATGCGGATGGGACGTGGGAACGCTGGTCCGCTAAAGATCACATCGCTCATAGGACATTCTGGCGTCAGAACCTCATCCGGAAGTTGACGGCCCTTCTACAGCATCAGGACATACCATCGAGCGATGAGGATGAAGAACACCTGAACGCGACGACGTATGGGAAGCAACAGAAGCGCTCCGCGTCAGAGATTCAGGCGGACTCTGAGCGGACCTACGCCGAACTCTTTGCTTTGACCGAGCAACTGAGCGAAGACGATCTGACCTCCACGCGCTTCCCCAAAATTTCTGGAGAACATCCGCTGTATACAACCTTCCTTGGTGCTCTCTACGAGCACGAACAAGAGCATCTCGCACAGTACTATCTCGACCATAATGATCTCCCGAAGGCGATTGAGGTCCGTGAGAGGTGTGCTAGCAGAATCCTTCAGGCTCAGGTACCGCAATGGGTGAAAGGGTGGTTTCTCTATAATCTGGCCAGCTTCTACACGCAGCAGAACCAGTTGGAGAAAGCTCACGCTCTTCTCCTGGAAGCGTTGACATCCGCTCCCGAACTCGAAGAGCGCTCAAAGAGCGATCCCGACCTGGCTGCGTTACGCGGTAAATAGGGGTTTCTCCTGAGGATGCCCATGCTGACCTTTCGGATGTATATGAGCAGGGCGCATTGCCCACTTAACGCGAAGAGTCGAAATTGACCATCCAGCCCTGGAGAAATCGCTCCTCATCTGGTTTCTTTCCTCTTCATTCTGTTCATCACGATCTCATAGCTCATGTTCCTTTGCGGTCCTAACCAAAAGCTCTTGGAGGCCCTCACGAAAAGGCTCGGTGTAACTGCTTGAATTGCTTGTAGTGCGAACGCTCATGGGTAGCAAGCCATTCGGCGTAAAATTTTACTGTGCGAACGAGTGGCTTTCCGGCACCCGTTATCGTAGCAGTACGAGACCATGCGACGGCAGATAAGGATTCCAGCAGGGTCAGGAGTTCGGCACGTTGAGCAGTGTACGCCTGCAAGGAGGGCTCAAATTCCAAGGTGGGATAGTCCACCCCTTTGACCCAAGCCGACGGGTGGACGGCACGAAGAGTTGGCTGTTCCTCAACCAAGATTGCATGTATACACTGACCCCACACATCCGCACATGAACGCAGATGGGCCAATACGTCAGTAGCGGACCACGCTCCCCCATGCGGTAATGTGCGCAACTGCGCGGGCGATAGGTCGGAGGTGAGGGCTGCAATCCGTGTTGGCCCTTCGCCCAACAGGGAAAGGATTTTCTCGACAGGCAATTCTGCATGAGGCATGGGAGAGCGTCTCCTTTTTTGAAGAGATTTTATCACAGAATGAGTTCTCATCAAGAGCCAGGGCTAAGACAGTCAACTACGCCTCTCTTTTGGTGTAAATCACGGGATTATGATAGCGGAATTATACAAATTCCGCTATCATAATCCCGTGATTTACAGCATGCACGTTCAATCCTTCGGCCTTCTTCGGTCGAGAAGTGGCGGGAATTTCCCGATCATCTTGCCGTGAATTTACAAATGACGAGTATTGCGAGCCCCTTCTGGAGCCATATGTTCAGACAACCAATGCTCGATTCCTCGATTTCGCGCCGATTTCCTTGGTTTCGCCCTAAAATCCGCAGGAGTTTGGCCCAATTTACTAGTTAGCCCTCCAATGGTGTAAATATTGGAATTCGATGAGGTAATGCGCGACAATTATCTGAGGTAATTCTTCATCAAGAAAAATCGCTTCACAGGCCCTTCGGGCTTTTTCCATGGAAAGATTGCCTCAGAGAGTTCCCAAAAGAGTACCTCATCGAATTCCAATATTTACACCAATGGAAGCACTTGCTTTCCCATGTGAGCACTGAGACATATTGACTTGAGCAAACCGCTTCATACCTGGGGTATGAGGAGAGAAGAGTGGAAATAACGATGGGATCTCCACCCCTTACTCAAGCAGAAGTCAACAAGAGTAAAGTAGCAGCTTACGTAGTACTGGACCTCGTAAGCTTGCTCGTCTCATTGATGAGCAATAAAGACGAACTCTTGGCCGGGGCGGTCGGGGGCATCTCGAACCGCTTCCACCGTTAATTGAGCACGGGAAAGTGTCTCTGTAACTTCTGATTGAGTGCGGAACCGTAACGTTGACTCGGATGTCATTGTGCTCCCGTCCTTATGAAATACGTATATGCTGCGAAAAGAGACGAGCGGTAGCTGCACGTTCACCCAATCCACCCAGGACTCGACCGTGCCGATTTCAGGCGCTTCAATCGTCGTGTAGGTCTGCTCTCGGTTCAAGCCCTTCCATACTTCCTTATCTGGATTCCGCGTCTCAAAGACAAGCCTCCCATGCGGGCGAAGTGCATCGCGACACGCGCGAAGAGTCGCCATCCATTCCTCGTCCGTAACGAATACTTGTGCCACATTGCCAGTCATCGTGATGAGGTCAGCACTCAATCCTTGAAGCTGCTTTGCAGTACCCGTGATCCAACGAACTCGGTCGGCATACGCTTTCCGCTTCGCAACGCTCAACGAGGCGGCAGCCGGATCGATGCCAACGACCTCTTTTCCAAGTGCCGCAAGGCGACAGGCAAGATTCCCAGTTCCGCATCCCAAGTCAATAACAGAATGAGCGTGGAACTCATCTGCCATGGCTAGATATGGAGCAAGGTCTGGTCGATCCAATCCCTCGAAGAGGTCATAGAGTTCGGCAAGTTTAGGCTCGGCAAATACAGCGTCTGGCATTATGGTGACTCTGTTCTTTTGCTCCTTATCTACACGACAGTTCATACGTTTCCTTTATTTAAAAGAGGGACGACTGGTGACAAACGGCGAGCAGCCTCGGCTTTGGCAAGGTTGCGATCACTGCGTTTATCGTCTTCCATGCCCGCCTCGGCAATGAATGGCGTTCCGTCCGAAAGACGGCCTACCACATTGGGCAGATACTCGTGTGGTTTCCCCTCGAACGTGTAGCCAATGGCGAACGGCGCGTGCTTGGGGATCGGCAGTCGATAGGCTGCGGCAAACTGCGGGCCAATATCGCCACGTGCATAGCTGACCACTAGAGGATGGTACTCAAGCCACAAAAGTAATCGTTCTTCGAGCTGGCTACAGAATGGGAGCTTGACCGGTGCCGCCGCGCTGCTCAGCTTGAAGCTGGGAACCCACTCCGAAATGGAGCGGTTCGCGATTTTGAAGAGATCAATGCCTTCTGTAGCTGGCGAGCCTAATGGCGTCCCTCCTGTACGAGCAAAACCATCACCATCAGCTTGATGATACCCAGACACAATTTACAGTGCATGGAGGAAATATACCAGATGGAGAGCGCTTTTCCCAGGGACAAATGTACAGGTGATCACTCTTCGCGCTGATTGATCACCCGTGACCTCAAAACTTGACCACTCTTGGGGTCTTCCGCTGGTTTGGTGAATCCGCTCACTTGCAAAAAGTACATTTGACAGGTAATGATATATTCCTGATGAAAATAATCCTCGTTGTTACCTCATGAGGAGCTTGGTCTTGATGGAAGTGCCATCCTTGCTCTCGCTTCCCGAAGGCTTGTGTATTGAGTGGATACATCCGCAAGGTACTGATCTTTCGGTTGGAGTGGTTTCAGTGCGCCCCTCTTCTTGCTGCCCGCTGTGTGCTCAAGCTTCATCGCAGGTCCACAGCCAGTATCAGCGGACGCTGCGTGATGTCCCTTGCGGAGGGCGCTCAGTTGTCCTTCGCCTCTCTGTCCGCAAGTTCTTCTGCCGTAATCCTGATTGCCCTCGAAGAATCTTTACCGAAAGGCTTCCTCCCTTTGTTCAGCCCCATGCGCAGGTGACGACCCGGCTGTTTGAAGCAGCGCAGGCCATCGGACTTGCTACGAGTGGGGAATTGGGAACACGTCTCGCTGGCCTTATCGGAATACACACGTCACCCACTACCATGCTTCGCCGTATCATGGCCCTTGCCCCATGCTTCACCCCACAGGTTTCCTACTTAGGAATAGACGACTGGTCATTTCGCCGTAGGCGAAAGTATGGGACGATTCTTGTGGACTTAACCACCCACACCATTATTGATCTGCTCCCGGATCGTCGTGTTGAGACATCCGCAGCTTGGATGCGAAGTCACCCAGAAATCGAGATAGTAAGCCGTGACCGAGGTGAAGATTATGCAGCAGCAACTCGACTCGGCGCTCCTCAAGCCACTCAGTGTGCGGATCGGTTTCATGTGCTCAAAAACCTCGGTGAGGATCTGGAGGGAGTTCTGGCACGCCATCTGGCTGCACATCGGACCCGCTTGGCTGAGGAATCAAGAGCCACCCCTCTCGAAACTTTGCACCCCATCCATCCGCCGAAGCTGAAGCCGAAGCAAGCCGAGCTGAGTTGGGCGAAGCGAGAGGAGCGCTTGGCGAAATACGAGCAAATTGTCACCTTACGCCAACAGGGCTTGTCGCAGACCGCTATCGCTGAGCGGGTAGGAGTCGCCCATTCTACCGTCTCGCGGTGGTTGCGTTGTGGCGCATTCCCAGAACAACAACCGCGCCCACGAAAGATGGAGCTGGATTCACACCTGTCCTATCTTCGCCAATGTTGGGAAGCTGGCTGTCACAATATTGCTCAGTTGTATCGAGAACTCGTCGCCCGTGGCTACACTCACTCCTACTGGTCAGTCTATGAGCAGCTGGTCCGTTTCCTTCCAGAGGGAAGAAAGAATCAAGAGACTCCCGAGCAGCTTCCGCATCCTCCGGTACTCGCACGGCAGGCAGTGTTCCTTTTTCTTCGCCGCCCTGACGACCTTGAGGCAGACGAACAAGAAACGCTAGCCCAGCTTCGGTCTCTGCACTCCGAAGTTGATCAGGCGTATGAGTTGGTCCAACAGTTTGCTCAGATGTTGCGGACGCGCACCGGAGAACAGCTCGACGCCTGGCTTGAGAAAGTGAGAGCCAGCCAGATCAGCGAGTTGCAGCGTTTTGTGGCAAGCATCGAACGTGACAAAACGGCAGTCGTCGCAGGGCTGACTCTTCCCCTCAGCAATGGAGTCGTCGAAGGAAAAGTGAACAAACTCAAGCTGATTAAAAGGATGGGATTTGGGAGGACAGGATTCCCACTGCTGCGCCAGCGCGTGCTCCATGCTCTGTAGTGATGCTCAAACGTTGCTTACGATCTTTTGAGTGTAGACCGTTCCGACACCTGCTTCTCCAGAGAGCCATCGACGTAGTGGCTCACAATCATACCAGTCAAGCACGCTCAAAAGTTCAAGCACTTCTTGTTCACCCCTCCACTGGGCTTGCTGCACCAGCCCATCGGGATCTTGTGGGTGTATCTCTCCAGTCACTTCGCAAGAAAAATGAAAGGCGAAACCAGCTTCACGCAGGCCTTGTTCAGTCTCCCGAAACAGTTGAACAACAAAGGCCAAGACAGGCGTTCCTTCGAGCTGCAAACCCGTTTCTTCACGCAATTCTCTTTGCAATGCGTCTACCAGCCCTTCTCCTGCCTCTACCACGCCACCAGGTAACCACCAGGAAAGATGATCACTCCCATGGTGCTTCACTAACAGACATTTTCCATCACGTCTTGCTAATGCCAATGCAGTATGCTGATAAGCCATTGATGGTTCTTCTCCTATACTCTTTTCTTTGTATAGTAGGCCCATTTTGCATTTCAAGCAAACTTTTTTCGTATGAAAGACGAATGGACAGTAAAACTCCCTCTTTCAAGTTGCAAGCTAGTGAGCGGATTCACCAAACCAGCGGAAGACCCGAATGTTCGACAATTTTTAAGGTCAATGATGGGAATTTTGGGCCAATCATGGGAATGAACCATCTCTCAAGATGCAAATCCGCACCAGAAGGGCTGTTACACGCATGCAAGCGCGTAAATTCGCGGAAGAACAGACAGCCATTTTTAGCTCCTCATTGTTTTCCTGAACTATTTCTCCTGATGCTCGACCCACTGAGCTCGCCAGGCAGGTGGCTCGAACGGATCAGCAAAGTACTGTGTCTCGTGGGCAACTTTGCCATCGCAAAACTCCATAATGCTAACGGTTTGCGTTGGCTGCTCGTTATAGCTGAGCACATACTCGGTGATCCAGAGATCGCCGCTGCCAAGGATGCGCCGGATGGTGAAGCCCAGCTTCGCCGGGTGATGTCCGCGAAGGGCCTGAATGTTGTGGCGACCACGGATTCGCTCGCCCGACTGAGGATACTCGACCAGGACATCATCGTGATAGATCTCGTGTTCCGCTTCAATGTCGCCAGCCGCAGAGGCTGCCCAGTGCCGATCCAGGGCTGTCCGAATGTCTTGGTTTTCCATGGTTTTTTCCCTTTCGCTCGTACAAAGCAACATGTATCTCCTGTGAGGATGCCACAGTGCCATATGCGTATGAAGGCTAGAGATATATATCGACATACTTTCTTGTGTGCGTAGTTCAACGACCGTTCTACAGAGGCGCAGGCGAATACCTTGAGGGGCAAGCGTCAGGGCTATTGCATTCTCCCTGAACTCTCTCTAACCATGTTGCCCCTGAAATCACGAACGTTGGAAATGGCCCTACAATGGCGTCAGGTAAGAGCATGGATGGATAACCTCCTCGGTAAGATGGGTTTTGAGCAACTTCTATCTTACTTCAGTGGCTGCTTCATGCCTCCTCTCTTAGCATAAATGTACAAAGTTAAGCTAAGGCCCCGAAGTGGACAAGAGCCCGCAATGTTGGGATGTACACAGCAATCCTCGTGAGGCATGTGAAGCGCTCAAACGGCTTCTCATGCTCATCTCTCTCAGAGAGAAAGAAAAGAGCGCTCATCGTCGTCAGTACGTCTCTCACCAGGAAGCCCGGCGCAGAAGCAGAGGAGAGAGACTGTCTATGCCGTGATGGAAGACACGCATCATGCCAGGGAGAGGCGAGCAAAATAATCAATGACAAACTGGCGGAATTGCAGTGCCGCCATTGAGAGGCGACGATCGGTCAGCCAGGAGAGTCCGATCGTACGCTGACACTTCGGCTCTGAAATCGGCATTTGGATGATGGCTGGATCGACTAATCCGTGCCAGGAAATCGCTGGCGCAAAAGCGATGCCTTGCTCCGCTCTGATCAATCCTCGAATCGTCGAGGGGTCGTCACTTTCAAAAACGATCCTGGGACGAAAGCCAGCCTGTTGGCAGAAACTATCGGTCAGTTCACGCCAGCCGTTCCCTGGCTGCATGTTGATAAAGGCTTCCTGGGCAACCTCCTGCAGACGAATCTGGGAGCGCCGGGCCAACGGGTGGGCTGAGGGAAAAGCAAGCCAAATATCCTCAGTCAGCAGGGGAACGCTGGTGATGCCCGGCTGTTGGAGTGGAGGAGAGGAGATACACAGGTCACATGTTCCCCTGGCAAGGTGCTGCACCAGGCTGGTGACGGAATTGGCCTGATGCCCCGAGAGCAAAAAATGAACGCCCGGGTGATCTTTGCGAAAGGCGCTGAGCAGATCTGGAAGCAGGTGGGTTGCCACATGCATCGCGAGCCCAATCTGTCCTTGCCTGCCATCCGCGAGATCGCTCAGGTCACGCCTGCCCAGTTCAAGTTCCTCGAAGATGCGCTCAACGCGCTGGACATACGCCTGACCAAAGTGATTCAGGCGTATGTTTCGCCCCAGACGGTCAAATAAAGGCACGCCCAACTCTTCCTCCAAGCGAGCAATGGTCTGGCTGAGAGGGGGTTGGGCAATCCCCAACTCATCCGCTGCACGGGTCATGTGCTCCAATCGTGCAACGGTCAGGAAATATTTGAGCTGCAAGAGTTCCACCGTTTCTCTCCTTTTTCATACTATATAATATATGATAGCGATATTATACTATATATTGGACGGTATGAAAAAGCGATGGTATATTCTTCTCAAGAGAAACAAACTTAGAACGTCTCTTCGTCAATTACAGTGCACACGCTCAGTAGCATGCCAGAAAGAAGCTCTAAATGACATTCGATCGCTCTTCTGAACTTCGATTTGAAACAATACCGCTCAACTTCGGAAGCGGAAAGATTCCATCTCTCGGCTTTGGCACATTGATCCCGGACGCGATCGAGACAAGACGTGCGACCAGAAGCGCCTTGGAAGTCGGATTTCGACACTTCGATTGTGCCGAACGATATGGGAATGAGCGAGAGGTAGGCGAAGCATTGCAGGCAAAACTCAAGGCTGACGGAATCACGCGGGAGGATCTTTTTATCACCACAAAGCTATGGAATACCAACCATCGTCCGGAGCGTGTTGAGCGGGCGTTTGAGGCGAGTCGGAACAGGCTCGGAATCAGTTTCATAGATCTCTACCTCGTTCACACTCCATTTGCGTTTCGACCGGGGGACGACTATGACCCACGGGATGAACATGGCAATATCCTTTACGACGAAGGCGTGAGTCTCATCGACACCTGGCGGGCTATGGAAAGTCTCGTTGACGATGGCAAGTGCGGAGCCATTGGATTGTCTGATATCCGTCTCCAAGAACTCGTGCGCATTTACAATTCTGCGAGGATTAAACCTGCCGTTGTTCAGGTTGAATCGCATCCTTATTTTCCACAAACAGAGTTGTTGGAATTCTGCAAACAGAAGGGCATTGTGTTCTTGGCATTTGCTCCCTTAGGTCATGGAACAAGGCCGGGCCCTCTCGATGACCCGGCAATTTTGGCAATCGCAAAGGAAGTCAACCAAACCCCAGCACAGATTCTGCTCGCCTGGGCAATCCAACGTGGCACGGCAGTTCTCACCACTGCGAAGACACCAGCCCGCGCTCAGGAAAACTTCAACATCCGCGCTATTCCAAAGACCGCTTTTGACAAGATCAACCAAATCCAAACTAGACAGAGACTCAATGCGGTAGTGGAGACCGGGATTCCGGGTTTCATTCCGAAGCGAAGCTGAACTATTTGGCCCAGTGCTACGTAAGCTGCTACGAAGTGCAAAGTAGCATGCATCAAGAGCTTGCGATGAATTGACATCCTCCCCATGGCTAAAGCCAGGGGATTCCTCGAGTCACCTCGAGGGGTTCCTGCTTCGCGGAGTCTTGCCCAAACGAGCCAAAACCCGTCCAGGTCTTACGGACTCTCCACAGGCGTTAAGGACCGTGAGCCCCACGGTCACAATATTCTTGGCAGCATTGATGTCGCGGTCATGGTGGACACCACACCCTGGACAGTCCCATTGACGAACATCAAGCGGTAAGGAGGTGAGAATATGCCCACACGCGAAACACCGTTTACTGGAGGGATACCACTTGTCGATCTTGACCACGTTGCGACCGTACCAGTCGGCTTTGTATTCCAGTTGGGACACAAACTCGGACCACCCCACATCACTGATGGCTTTGCTGAGGGTCGGGTGCTTGACCATGTTCTTGACCTGCAAGCTCTCTACGCAGATCGTTTGGTTCTCACGGATCAGGCGAGTCGAGAGCTTGTGCAGAAAGTCACGGCGACGATCAGCGATACGGGCGTGAAGACGTGCGACCTTGAGACGTGCTTTGTCTCGATTCTTCGACCCCTTTTTCTTCCTGGCATGGCGGCGTTGGGCTTTCGCCAACTTCTTCTCATCCTTGTGAAAGAATCTGGGATTGCCCACGACTTCGCCCGTGGAGAGGACGACAAAGGACTTCAAGCCAAGGTCAGCACCAATTGCCTGCTCATTGGCAGGCAATTGGGCAATCTCGTCTTCCACCAGGATGCTGATGCGCGTAGCGGCCAGCACAGTCTTTGGAGATGGTGACACTCGAAGGGGGGGCGTCTTTTGGCAGAGGGCGCGACCAGCGTATATCAAGGGGCTCACTCATCTTGGCAAGGGTGAGACAGCCCTTGCGCCAGGTGAAGGCATTGGCGGTATAGGTCGCGGATTGGGTGTTCCGTTTCTTGTGGAAGGCAGGATATTTGGCACGCCCTTCAAAGAAATTGAGAAACGCTTTGTCCAGGTGACGAAGAGCCTGCTGCAAGGGCACACTAGAAACCTCATTCAACCAGTGGGTCTCTTCTTGCTGTTTCAGCTCAGTCAGCAAGAGGCTCAGATCTTTGTAATAGAGGCGTCGCTGCTCGTTGTAATAGGCATCAGTTTTCTTGCGCAAGGCCCAGTTATAGATGAAGCGACAGCACCCAAAGGTCTGAGCAAGGATCTGCTGTTGTTGTGCTGTGGGGTACACCCGGTACTTGAACGCGCGTTTCTGTTTCATGCATTACATTATAGCATATAAGATGTAAAGATACAACAATGTGCACCACCCTATCCACCTCATAAAAGGAACGCGCCATTCATCCCCATGTTTCAAAAACAGGGGTCTTCTGGCGCGGTTTGATAAGGACATCCCTCAGCAAGGAGTTGGATCTTAATGGTTCGAGTCGAACCACGAAAAGTTCGAGCGTGAGCTTACAACGCTGCTCTGGCCGGGGGCATGTGAGACGATTCGGGCAGGCCAAACGCTGAATTTTGGTTGGCTATCGCTCGATGCGCGAGGTATTCAGGTTGACGAAACACATCAAACATTCTCCCAACCTGCTAAAGTGCCAAACACTCAAACGATAAACCCTGCCATGAGGGTGGCGCTGTACCAACTGGACCGCAAGCAGGTTTTGCGTGGTGTGTGTATCCAGCGTGAGGAACGCTTCCTCCCCTGGAGCGAGCTTGATCTGACCTGGATCGACGAGAGCAAAAGCACCCTCATCATAAGTCGCAGGGGCCAATGTAAGCACTGGGCAATTGCTCCTCTCTATCACATCACTAATGCTGCTCTCTGCTTGCGTTTGATGGACCAACTCATACGTGAGAAAGCACATGAACTTGCTTAACGACAGTGATACTAAGAGAAAGAACGTAAATATGATCGATCACTCTGTACAGCTTAACCTCTCGCAAGCGCATGAGACCGCTCACCTGGGGGCTCTTACGAAAGTCCATGGCATGCGCAAAATGAAGCTCTCGGAGAAAATCGCGTTTGGGAGTTTGAGTGCGCTTTTTCTGGCGTGTGTGGGTGTCATGATTTGGGCTGAATTTTTCCTTTTTCCGGGGTCTGTTGGCGATATGTGGTCGTTTTCGCCATTTGATGCCATGGTATCTCTGGGGTGGCCGTTACTCGTGGTCGGTATCCAGCTTGGTATCCTCTACTTTACTTTGCATGATCATAAAATACTGCTCACACCCCTGCATCAGAGGATAAGCATCCATCTTTACACGGAAGGCTTCCTGCTCCAATTAATGTAGTAAAACGTATGCAAGCATAGCTCTACGACACCTTTTGTTGTTCCTGTTTCATCCGTAGGAGCCTCAAGGCTGAAGCCTTTTTGGTCTTACCCCGCGTCCGCAGGCAAGTTTACGTCCTCGTCTGAGCCAATACCGGTGACGACTTGGTCAATGAGCCCGATCAAGTGAAGGGCTTCCCGCAGGATATTCTGGCTCACATTATGATCGCGATCTTGCGGGAACTGAAAATAGGGGCATGATGGATTCTGGCAGACAAAGGTGCGATCTTTGAGCGTCATCGCTTCCCACTTCCAGCCGCAGCAGTGGCAGATCTTACTCGAAGGAAAGAAGCGTCCCACCTTGATCACCTGTCCACCCCGCTGCTCTCCCTTCGCCCCGAGCAGGGAGAGCAGATTGCCCAATGCTGCGTCAGAGAACGAACGAGACAGCCGCCGATTCTTGAGCAGTCCCTTGAGGTTGAGGTCTTCGATGCCAATGCTTCCATAGCAATTGGCAAGCTTGGTGGTGAGCTTGTGGAGCACATCATCTCTCAGAGAGGTAATACGATAATGGAGTCGTGCCACCTGTCTACGCGCTTTCTCGCGGTTTTTTGATCCCGGTTTGCGGCGATGCAGTCGCTTATTGGCCTGACGCAATTTTTTGAGCGCCGTTTTGAGGAAGGCTTGGTTCTCGACTCCCTCTCCTGTACTCAAGGTGGCCAATCGGTTCAGTCCGACATCGATACCAACAGCGGCTGGTTTCTTCGTCGGGATCGCATCTGGGAGTTCGACCTGGAGAGACACAAACCACCAGTCTGCTGTTTTCGTGATGCGTGCTCCGGTCACGCGACCTTTGAAGCGTAGATTTTCCGCCATGTTGACCCATCCGAGCTTAGGAACCCACAGGCGGTGATCCCCCACCTCGAATTGATCGTTGGCAAGGTAAAAGGAGGCTTTGTTTTGTTTCTTGCTCTTGAACTTGGGGCGTTTGGCTTTGCCTTCAAAAAACGCGGTGAAGGCTTTTCCTAGATCGAGAAAGGGCTGATCTGAGGCGTTCTTCGTCACCTCCCATGTCCAGGGGAATTGCACCCGCCGGATCGCGTTGAATTGCTTCTTGAGTTTCAAGGCAGTGGGTTTCTCCCCGGCTTCGTATTGGCGGTTCCATTCGGCCAGCGCCCAATTCCACACAAAGCGAGCAACGCCTGCGGCACGAGCAAGGGCGTTGGCCTGCTCAGGTGCGGGATGCAGTCTGATCTTATGGGCGCGAATCATGCAGTTCTGCTCTTTCTCTTGCCTACTATTTTTTCAAGTATAGGACAAACGTTCTCATCTGTCAAGAAGCTCGAAAGTGTGGCGTCTTGCCCATGGTTGATCCCTTTTTCCCACTTTTTGGGGAACAGTTGCATTCTCTATCGAGAGGGACGCAAGCGACAGATCGTTGCCTGGGAGCAGGTCAGGTTTATCCAGAGACAGGTCGCATACATATGGGGAAAGCCGCAGGGCTTTTATCTGGTGCAACTTGTAGATGGCTCACAGATAGCGCCAGGGTTGCTTATCGCGGATATTGAAGAGCTGGGTGACGCGATTGAGCAAGAGATGACTCGACTGTTTCTGCCCACATTCCTGGCTGACTATGAGGCGGGTAAACCCCTTGTCTTTCCAGGGCTCTGCATTACCAATCAGTATATAAGTAGCAGCGAGGAGAAAATTCCTTGGATCCAGGTAGAGCAGTTCGAGGTGAGCAGCGAGAAGTTAGTTATCAGTGAGCGAGGCTCATCTCAAGCCCGGCTTTCGCTCCCGGTTCAGCAGATCCCCAACCTCTGCGTCCTGCTTGCGCTGTTAGAGCATATTGGGAAGCATGTTTGAGTCTTTTGGGAAGGTGCGCCAGCACCTCCCTGATCCTTTCGAAGAGAGCGTTTTTATTGGGGAGTTCGCTCGCGCCATTCATGCACGAGCAGAGAATAGGTGGCCGGCCATATCGATCAGCTGGCCTTCATGCTCCCAGCTTTTGCGACGGACGCCTTCAAAGGTAAAGCCCAAGCGCTCTGCAACGGCACGTGAGCGGCTGTTGCGCACATCAGCTTGGAGACCTACGCGATTGACGTGGAGGAGATCAAAGGCATAGTGCAGCATAGCTTTAAGTGCCCGCGTCATCAAACCTCGCCCTGTGGCACCTTGACCGAGCCAGTAACCAACCTCGGTTGAGCGGATGTGAGGATCGATAGGAAAAAAGAGAATACCACCAACCATACGCCCATTGAGCCAGATCCCCACCCAGGGAATACCGTCATCGCAGAAGCGTATGAGGCCGCGTTTGATGAAATTCTGCGCATCCTCCAAGGTCCGTATAGTTGTGCCCCAGCCCAGCCATTCAGCAAGGTAAACACGATTCTCAGCAACAAATGCAAGAAACTCAGGAGCATGACGCATCTCAAGAATTTGCAGGGACGCTCCATCACCTAATCCCTCTTTTGTCAGGGGAAGTCATGGAAGAGGCTGGTCTGGATCTGCACCAGGCTCAGGAAGTACGTTTTGCCGGACTGGTTAGCTGGCCGGTCTCGACGGATCTCACCGGAGCACGTATGGGCATGTACGCCTTTCTGGCGCGCCTGACTCCTGATTATCCGCTCTGGCCTGATCGTGTCACAGAGGAAGGCGTCCTGTCCTGGAAGGTGTTAGACTGGGTGTGTGATCAGAATAATCCCCTGGTTGTGAATAATATCCCCCACTTTTTGCCCATGATGCTGGCTGAGCAACAATCGCAGGAGTACTGCTGCTCTGCTCACAATGGGCGTGTGCAAATGGTGATCAGTGCTTTATCGACGCAGTGATCACCACTGATCTGCGCCAAAGCAACAGGTTTCAGCTACGCTCTGCGTTCTGGGCAGGAGCCTGGCGATCCCCTTTTCACAGAGACGCGGAGCGACCTTCAGTTACCATTCATCCCTGAGAGCCCAGACAAGCTCTTCTACAATCTCATTGCGCATGTCGTGGGCAGGGGAAACCCCTGCGCCCCCTTTCCCTAACACCTCTTGTTTTTCTGCACTAGCCATCGATATGCCCACGGGATGCGCAACGAGGTGGATCTTCAGCTGAGGTGGCTTCGCAGGCCAATTTAATGTTCTCACTTTTGCTGGTAAGGACTCAACAATACTTCTGCCTTAGAGAAATAACGAAGCAATGAGAGACGCTTTCAAGCCAGTTTACGGCTGAGGTAAAACTCGTTGCGCATCCCGTGGGATATGAGTAATATTCGTGATCAGAAAACGAGGAAGCTAAAAAGAAAGAGCAGCCATTGAAAACAGCCTTGTCTGTTAAAAATATGTAACCTCTGTTCGTAGAACAGAGGTTACATATCCTGATATTGCCGAGCACTATTTCTGCGGGAGAACCAGTAGGATTATTAGAGACCGTAAGAGTGTTTGAGGCGACTCACGCCTGAAGCATTATTGTTAGTAAGCGTGAGATCGGTACCGCTACCATTGAGCGTTTCCATGCTATAGCCATCGCCATTGCGCAGTCCGGGCCAGTACACCGAGCCCAGATGCCAGGAGCGCATGAGGTCCGTGCCAGCCTGAACATAGGCGATATAGCCGTTATTATTGATCGGACCATTGTAGTCCCATCCTGAAGTCATTGGAGCTCCCCACTCATCAACGACGGTACGATAGGCGCAGGAGCCAATACGGGCCTTGAAATCATTGATCCAGGCGTCGTAGCTTATCTGGTTAGGATTCCAGAAGCCATAGTTGTGGAGAGAGACGAAGGTACCGTCTAAGCGGCTGTCCGCGCAGACAGAGGTAACATGGTCATTATAGCCAGCGCCGCTCACAAAGATCTGGCTTCTGGAGACTAAGGGATAAGTGTTGATCCACTGAACGACGATGTTGGTCCATTCGCTATCGCTGTAGCCATGTGGCTCGTTCATCGGCTCGTAGTAGACCAGTTTGTTGCTATGATACTTGTTGGTGACCGTTTTCCACATTTGCCAGAAGGTTGTTAGATCGTCAATCTTGCCGTCCTGGAACGAGCCAGTGCCCTCCCAGTAGCTCAAGATCACCTTGAAGCCCTGGTCTGTAGCGGCTTTGATCGCGCCAGTATACGCATTCCAGAACTGGCCGTTCACGCTATATGGATTGATCGGCAGTCTCACCGTGTTCGCGCTGAGATTCGTCGCGAACCCTTTGATAATCGCGCGCGCTTTTGCATAAGTCACAGCATAATTGTCCGAGGCCGAGAGGCCTGAAGGGACCACCGCATCATTGGCGAAGTTATCTCGTGGGTCAGCCCAGTTCACGCCATGAAACTGGTCAGGTGTAACGACATTGCCTGTAGACGCATGTGCGGTTGGCATGTTGATCGCCTGCGTTATGAAAAGCATAGCCATCATCAGGGCTGCTCCCACACACGCGAGTCGCATTTTACGCTGCTGAAACATACTATTCATACTCCTTGTAGATCAGACACCATCAATGTGTCCTGTAGACTGAAGATATATCAAAATATCTCCTTCACTCCTTGAAATCAGTCCATCTATCAGCTCATCATAGAGCGCATAGATTGGGAAAGTAATGAAATTTTATGTACTGAAAACCTGCTAGAGGCCTATGCAGCAAAAAACTTACCTATTTGTGGCGATCAACATCCTCCTTTCAAAACAAACACCAGAGCATGGTTGTGTGCGTAGCCACCCGCCTCTAAACATGTGGCTCCATCCCACACGATTACCTGGTGGCAGGTGGAGCGGACGAATTCCTGATGATCAAGCTCGTCGAGAGAACCGTGCGGCACTCAACAGCCGGGGCTCCACCAATCAAAGCGGTCAGATTACGAACCGCCTGCATGCTGATCTCCAGGATCGGTTGATGAACCGTCGTCAAGCCACCCGCAATCAGATCTGCATGAGCGATATCATCGAATCCCACCAGTGAGATGTCATCGGGAATACGCCAATGCAGCGCATGCAGGATACTCGCCACAGCGCCAGCCGTCATATCATTGGGCGTGAAAATCGCGGTGACGGCATCTGGTAGCTGCAACAACCGCTCAATCTTCTCCTGCTCGATACCAATCACATGCCATTCAGGCCGGAACATCGCCTGAGCCTCGCGCAACGCCTGCTCATAGCCCTGGAAACGAGCCAGGAAATGTGGATGCTCAAATACCGGTGATGGTTCCACATACGCAATACGCCGATGACCAAGATCCAACAGATGCCGAACCGCTTGATAAGCGCCCGCGCGATGATCCACATCAACAAAGCCAACGGTATCTGGAACCTCCTGCGTCCACACCGCCACCACTGGAAGTGGAGAGCGTGCGAGCAGGCTCAACAAAAGTTCTTCATGGTGTGGCGTAGACGAGCGCACCAGCAGACCCTCAATGCGTCCATCCAGATAGCGAGCCACATCCGCGATCGAACTGCTCCTCTCTCGTGGATAGACAACCATTCCCGGCAGATCATACGTGGCCACCGCCTCCATCAGCCCGATCAGAAAAGCTCCATCTAAAGTCAGCGCCGCCGCCGCCGGATACGTCTCCTGGCCCAACACAATCCCAATCTCACGAGTGCGCTGAGTACGCAAATTACGAGCAACGGCATTTGGAATATAGCCAAGCTGTGAAGCCGAACGCCGCACACGCTCAATCGTGTGTGTCGGAATCTGATGAGCCGCGGCACTGCCACTCAGAATCTTCGAGACTGTCGAGATACTAACGCCAGCATGAGCCGCCACATCTCGCATCCTCACAATGGCCATTTCACGCTCCTCGTGAGCAAAAAATATTGGGAAATCGATTGCGTAACTCTATTGTACAAGATTACTTAGAAATAATAAGTATGTCAAGGCTATTCTTTTGAAGATCCAACTACTGGAATTAAAACCAGCACCCCTAGTATTCCATCTACCCCTCATAGAGGTATGGCAACAACATCCTGTTGTATTGAAGAGGTTGAGGACACGGAGATGAATGATGGCTGAGAGCGTGTTTGCTTCTCATGAAAGCGGCATTCTCCTATGTATGCAAACGTAGAGCGAGAAGATGAAAGCGGCAACTGATCTCATCAATCTCTGCAGTTCATATGATAGAGCACGCTGTTACAGTGACTTTCGCTCTGGCGGCTGGCGTAATGATGAGAAGCAAACACGCTCTCAGGTGCGCGCAACTGTTATTGCCAGGTACTGGCTTCCTTGAACAGTGCGGAGGCAAGCAGGGAACTACGCCTGGCCGTCTGATCTTGCCCCGATTTGAAAGAGTCCCTAAAGCTGAGATATACTCGAAGCAGATCAGAAAGGGGCTTAGCCATGGGAAAAATCCAAAAGGTCTATACAAAAGAATTCAAAGAGGAAGCCGTGCGGTTGGTGGAAACCTCAGGCAAGCCAATTGCGCAAATCGCTCGTGAGCTGGGCATCTCCGACAGTGCGATTCATAATTGGCGCAAAGAATTGGCAGAACATGGGAAAGAAGCCTTTCCAGGCAAGGGGCATCAAACAGCACTCGAAGAGGAAAATCGTCGATTGAAACGTGAAGTCGAGAGGCTTCAACAGGAGCGTGATATCCTAAAAAAAGCAGTGAGCATCTTCTCACGGGAATCCAAATGAAATATCAGTTTATTAAGCAACACAAGGACGAATTTCCCATTGTTGTCATGTGCAGTGTGCTTGGAATCTCGGAAAGTGGCTTTTATGCCTGGCGCAAACGTTCAACTTGCCAGCGCAAACGAGAAGATGCTCAGTTAAAGCAAAAGATACGGCAGGTGTTTGTCGCGCATCAAGGACGATACGGAAGCCCACGCATCCTGAGGGAACTGCGTGATGAAGGGACCAACTGCTCGCGGAAACGAATTGCCAGGCTCATGAATCAGGAGAACCTTTCTGCGAGGCGCAAGCGACGACGGGTTATCACCACCACACGAGATCCAAGGCATCCAGTTGCTCCCAACCTCTTAGATCGGGATTTTCATGCGGAAGCCCCCAACAAAAAATGGGTCACAGACATCACGTATATTCCCACTCGGCAAGGGTGGCTGTATCTTGCAGTGATATTGGATCTCTATTCTCGAATGGTTGTTGGATGGTCGATGTCGAGCACATGTGATGAGCAGTTAGTAGAACGGGCACTTACTCAAGCCCTGGCCCGCCGTCATCCTCAAGCTGGATTACTGCATCACAGTGATAGAGGGAGTCAATACACTTCAAGAGCGTATCAGGCGTGTTTAGAACGATGCGGTATCCAAGCAAGTATGTCGCGGAAAGGCAATTGTTGGGATAATGCTGCGATGGAAAGTTTTTTCGGAACCTTAAAAGATGAATGTGTAGGAACGCTTGTCTATTCAACTCACGATGAAGCACGATTAGCGCTCTTTACCTATCTGGAAACGTATTACAATCGAGTTCGTCGACATTCTACACTTGGATATGTGAGCCCACTCACGTATGAACAGATGGCGAAGAAATATCGTAAAGTAACGTTAGATAACGTTTGACGTATTACCATTTTTATGTTAGAATACAAGCTCAAACGTTACGTTGCGTTACGTAAAAACGTTCTTCACTCTCCTCATCTCAAACCTCTAGAGACTCTATGAAATCGGGGCAAGCTCACTCTCCTTTGGCGTGTAGGGTCTTCCCTGCTCAAGCCATCAGGTGATGGCTTCCACCAACATCGTGGGCACCAGGGCTGGATATAGTATTTCAAACTGACGAAGTAACTCACACCCATGCAGATAACAATCACAGTTTTTTTGTCCAGTTTGTGGTTCCTCTGAGAAAGAAGAGAGGCGCGTCCTTCTCTCTTTCACTTCAGGTACTCTTCCAAAGTGGGTCAATCCCAAACCGCGTTGCCTGGATAAAACATACTCTCATCCTTTCTAGGCCATCATACATGTAAAGAAATGAGCAAATCTTCAAAAAAGGAACGTCTTTTTCGGAGAAATGGACAATCATTGTCCACCGACAACATCCTAACCCTCTTTTGTCAGGGAGGGATAGACTGAGAGGAGAAGGAGAAAAGGTATCGGAGCAGAAAGAGGAGATGCACCATGACCTTGGCAAGACAAGCAACCCCCACAGTGGCCTTTGTGGACGAGTATTGCACGTGCTATGAGGACCTTTTTCCCGACGTGCGCAGCTTTGAGTACTTTAAATACATTCATGTGGGATTGTTGTCGGAGATGAAACGCAAGACCTTGCCAGCCATCGCGAGAAGCTGTGGGGACATTGATGCCCAAGGGCTCCACCATTTTGTGGCCAATACTCCCTGGGACGTGGAAGCGATACGAACCAGACGACTCCAACTCTTGCGCCAAGCTCTCGATGGCAGGTCATTCGTCCTCTGTATTGATGAGACAGGCGACAAGAAAAAAGGGAAGACAACCGATTATGTGGCCTCGCAATACATCGGCAACCTGGGCAAAATCGAGAATGGCATCGTCTCGGTCAATGCCTATGGGGTCCTCGATCGGATGACCTTTCCGTTGCTCTTTCGCGTGTTCAAACCTGACAAGCGCCTCAAGGGAGAGGAGCAGTACAAGACCAAACCGGAGTTGGCGGTCGAGATCATCGAGGAGCTGCAAGCCTGGGGCTTTCAGTTTGATGTCGTGTTGGCAGATAGCTTATATGGCGAAAGTACCCAGTTTGTGCGGGAACTGGAAAAGCGGCACCTCACCTACGTCCTGGCCATTCGCGACGATCACGGCATGTGGCTCCCGCCTGGTCAGCGCATCCGTTACACCACCTGGCTTCCCTTCGAGCGGACCTTTTCCAATGGGAAGTCGCAAACCCGCTTCATCCGCGAGGTGATCTATGGCCAACGCTTGAGCGTCCGTTTCTATCTGCTCACGACCGATCCCAAGACGATGCCGACGCAAAGCACGTCGTATGTGATGACCAATCTGCAAGGGAACCTGCGAAAAACGCTTGGCGACACCTATGGGTTGCGGACCTGGATTGAGTATGGCTTCAAGCAGACGAAGAATGAACTGGGCTGGGCGGATTACCGGGTCACCGATTATGCCTCGATCGAGCGCTGGTGGGAATTGGTGTACTGCGCCTACCTGCTCGTGAGCCTCTACAGTCCTGTCTTCCAGCACCAAACGGGTGAATGGCTTGAGCCGCTTTCTCAAGCGAGTTCCAAGGAGGCTGCTCCAGAGGCTGCATCTGACCGCTTCTCCGAGCATGTGTGGTGGGATCAGGGGCAGGGATGGAAGAACCTGCTGAACAACCTGAGGCTCGTTCTCCAACCCTACGTCTTCTACTCCCTCATTTTGCCCTGGCTGATGGTCTTCGATATCCCTGATCTCCACTCCGGCTTTGCCGCACTCGTTTCCATCATGAACGGTTTTCACGCTCCCCTCCCATTCTGACAGAAGAGGGCTAAAGCGGTACGCATAAGTTTTGAGCCAAAGAGTAGGCTAGAAAGATGAAAGCCTATTCAAATGACTTACGAGAACGAGTGGTGCATGCCGTCGAAGAAGGACGCCCTCGTGAGGAAATTGTCCACCTCTTTGGGGTCTCTCGCGCAACCGTCAAACGTTACGCAAAACAATACCGAGAAACGGGAGATCTAGCTCCTCAAGCGATTCCTGGTCGTCCGGCAGTCAAAGGAGCTTCCTTGCGATCAGGCTTGTGGAGCCAGTTAGAAGCCAATCGGGACGCGACGCTAGAAGAACACCGCCGCATCTGGGAAGCCACGCATGGGCAACAGGTGAGTGCAGCGACCATGGGGCGCGCCATCAAGAAACTAGGCTGGACACGAAAAAAAAGACGCTGGTGGCCACCGAACAGGACGAGGAGGCACGAGCCGCCTGGCGAGTCCACATTGGACAGGACCAGTGGGAGGACTGGGTATTTGTCGATGAATGTGGAACGCACATTGCTCTGACACCTCTGTACGCCCGCTCCCCTCAAGGGACGCGAGCCTACGGCCACGTGCCCCGCAATCATGGAAGCAATACCACCTTGATCGCCTCGCTTTCCGTGAATGGGATGGGTGAGGCGTTCATCCTGGATGGAGCCGTGGATGCTCGTGCGTTTGAAATCTACGTCGAGCAGATCCTGGCTCCCGGCTTACAGCCAGGGCAAACCGTGGTCATAGATAATTTGCGTGCGCACCAAGGCCCACGTGTTCGTGAGGCCATTGAAGCCAAAGGATGCCATCTCTTGTACTTGCCAGCCTATTCGCCTGATCTCTCGCCGATTGAGCAGGCATTTTCTAAAGTGAAAACCTATTTACGGCGTAAGGGGGCTCGGACACGGGAGGCACTCCAAGCGGCGATTGCCGAAGCTCTGGAAACCATTACCACTCAGGATGCCCGTGGCTGGTTTGCTCACTGTGGGTATCTCGCCCATGAGGGCGAAGTCATCTTTACAGAAGCACAGCAGTTTGAGGCTCAAGCCTTTTGATTACTGCTCTAGCTCGTTGACCCTTTAACAGCCCAACGTTTTGAAGTCAGGAGGGTCTGTCTTTTGCGAGTCTTGTCTGGTGGAAAGCGGATAACACCCTGCTTGGGGAGAGCGAACGCATTCTTCTACAATCAGGACGTTCCACGACTACTGAGGAGTCTGCAGGACACAATTTACATTCTTTACAAGAAGAAGAATACCAGATGAGAAGCAGTTTTTCAGGGACATCTGTACCATTGATCACTCTTCGCGCCGATTAATCACTCTTCGCCCTAAAATTTGTCAAATCTTCGCTTTTACTATAAATACATATTGTTAACATCCTTTGCAACAAAAACGTGCTCAGCTAACAAAAAGCAGAGGAGATATGTTCAGGGAGCCAAAAGACTCGTAAGAACTAAAGGTTACAGGTACTCCGTATCCAGTCAACAAAACAAGAAACACGGCTATAGTGTTCAATGCATCCATATGTCCCCAAAGGACGATCTCCCAATTGCTGCCAAGAACTCACTCCAGCGATAAAGAATTGCGAATTGCGCTCAATCAAGGCAGGTCCTCCGCTGTCTCCATTCCCGCCAACACCTTCAAGGTAGGTGCCAAGAGGCGGTGGATCAAAACGAAATTGTATCCAGTAATCATCAACTGCATCAATCTGATTGGTTACTCGACGCAGGTGGCGATCAGATCCGAGTGCCCCTCGTTTCCCGTTGCCACACTCACCTGCTCCAAGCAGCGTGATCTCTTGTCCCTGTTCATCAGATTGCTCGTAGAGCTTGAAAGGCTCTATTCCTTCTACTGGCATTTCTAATTCAACAACAGCCAGATCAATCGTATCAACCGCTCTGTCCTTTTCGTAGTCCCATTCCTTACGAAAGTCTGGATGGCGAATGATCCGAGCGATCGGATACCGTTTCCCAGCAAATTCGACACTGAGATGCAGATCTGGAGGGATAAGATTAACGACGTGGGCAGCAGTCAAGAGCCACGTGGGAGCAATGAGGGATGCTGCCCCATGTCCTCGAAAGAAACTGGTGATGCCTGGCCATTGAGTGCTATCAACAAGCGTTTCTCGATCTAATCGATCATGCCTGATAATCATTTTATCGCTTTCCTTTTCAAGGTGAGAGCTCAAAATATTGAAGAGCGCAAATACATCAGAGGCTTGAAGTTTGTGAAAACGAAAAGTTTGAATCTATATATGATATTTTCGTGCAGTATATACAGATGTCGCACTAAAGGCAAGGTGACGTTTTATACCCAAAGCATCATTGGCTCCTTCTCGCCTTTGACATAGAGCAATGGAACTCTTAGTTCACGAGTTTTTGTTGTAAGGAATGTTAATAAGATGTATCAAGCATCCCTTAAGCCGGTTTGAACGAGACACTGAAGGATAATTTTGTATATGTGATAACATATATTACGCGAATCTTTGCACAAATTTCATCAAGATATGCCTAGCAGTTAGTCCAATTTGGTTTTTATGGTACACTGAGGAAAAACAAATGGGACGAGCCGCTCCAGAGAATAAGGGTGACTTCTCACTCAATTGGACAGTTTTTGGTCGCTTCCATGATACTATACCTAACAAATTGGATATCTTATGAATAATCAACAAAAACAGTTACAGCACATTCATACAACAAATATAAACATCATAAACGAGATCGTGCAGAAAGCAATAGGCACCCGCATCGAGCAGATGACTCGTATCAACAAGGGACAGTCTAATGAAGTGTATTTCATCGACCTCAAGGATGGATCATTTGTCCTTCGCATTGCGAAAGGATTTGACTACGATATCTTTGCCATTGAACGATGGGCCATGCAGGAAGTGAGCCAGCGTGGGGTTCCTATTGCTGCTATTTTGGCACAGGGCTCGGTGGTTGAGAGGGATGAAGTGATCTCCTACCAGGTTCAAGAGAAATTGCCAGGCGAACCGCTGGATAGCCTGCTGGCACAAGGGAAGGTTGGACGAGATCGATCTGAAAGACTGACTGAGCAGGCTGGCGAACTCCTTGCAGCTATTCATTCAGTGTCACCGTTTGGGTGGGGAAGAATCACCAAACCACATCAGGGGATCTATGCGTCTTTTGAAAAGTGGATAATTACCTTTCAAGAACGCTCGGAGAGATTCAACAAAGCTCTCGCTCAGTTCACCTCTCTTGGAGTTCCTCGATTTGAAGAAGTGTGGCAGAAATTGCGTTCTCTTGAAACATGTGCAATCCATAAACCCGTTTTATTGCATTACGACTTATCACCAGACCATATTTTTGTTGATAGCGATGATAGAATTACCGGCGTTATTGACTGGGGAGCCGTTCATAGTGGCGATCCAGTACGAGATCTCGTTCGCTGGAATTATTGGGACACGTATGAATTCTCAATAGACTGGCTCGCCTCCACCTACGGTCAATCACTCGTGAAGAGTAAAGGCTTTGAAGAACGTCTGAAACTGGCAAGAATCATTGATGCATTACTTTTATTGGACAGCTCTACCTATAAAATTCCAGATGCTGCCGACGCTGAACATGCCGCACTAGTGATCAGAGACCAGATCAATTGACATCCTCCCCATGGCTAAAGCCTGTCACTTATACACAAATCTGAAAGTTTGCAGAAGATCCTCAGCATGATGCAAGGGAAAGGTGTTGAAAAAACGCCCCTTGATGCACAATGATGTGCTTTCAGCCTGGCGAGACAAGCGACGTTTTCACCAAAAGGGTGTCACCTCTCGTGTAAGGGAAAACGAGGCACCTGCAGCGCATCACTTCCGTGTTCTTTCTCAAGATCACATATTTGTGTATAAGTGTCAGGGCTAAAGCCAGGGGATTCCTCGAGTCGCCTCTAGGGTTTCCTGCTTCGCTGAGTTTTGCCTGAACGAGACAAAGCCCGTCCAGGTCTTACAGACTCTCCACAGGCGTTAAGGACCGTGAGCCCCACGGTCACAATGTTCTTTGCAGCGTTGATATCGCGGTCATGATGGACGCCACATTCTGGGCAGTCCCATTGACGGACATCAAGTGGTAAGGAGTCGAGGAGATGACCGCAATCGAAACAGCGCTTACTGGAAGGATACCATTTGTCAATCTTGACCACGTTTCGACCATACCAGTTGGCCTTGTATTCGAGTTGGGACACAAACTCGCTCCATCCCACATCGCTGATCGCTTTGCTGAGGGTTGGGTGCTTGACCATGTTCTTGACTGCCAACGACTCGACACACACCACTTGGTTCTCGCGTATGAGTCGGGTCGAAAGTTTGTGCAGGCGCGTCACGGCGGCGATCAGCGATACGGGCATGAATGCGTGCTACGTTGAGACGTGCCTTGTCTCGGTTTTTCGAGCCCTTTTTCTTCCTGGCATGACAACGTTGGGCTTTGCCCAGTTTCTTTTCATCCTTGTGGAAGAACCTGGGATTGCCCACCACTTCGCCTGTCGAGAGGACCACAAAGGACTTTAAACCAAGATCAGCTCCAATCGCCTGCTCATTGGCAGGCACATGCTCAATCTCGTCTTCCACAAGGATGCTGATGCGCGTAGCGGGCAGCACAGTCTTTGGAGATGGTCACACTCGAAGGGGTTACATCTTTTGGCAGAGGGCGCGACCAGCGTATATCAAGGGGTTCGTTCATCTTGGCGAGGGTGAGAGCTCCATTGTGCCAGGTAAAAGCGTTGGCGGTATAGGTGGCGGATTGCTTGTTGCGTTTTTTGTGGAAGGTGGGGTACTTGGCACGCCCTTCAAAGAAGTTGAGAAACGCTTTGTCCAGGTGACGAAGAGCTTGCTGCAAGGGCACGCTAGAAACGACATTCAACCAGTGTGTCTCTTCTTGCTTTTTCACGTCAGTCAACAGGAGACTCAACTCTTTGTAATAGAGTCGCTGATGGTCGTTGTAATAGGCATCGGTTTTCTTGCGCAATGCCCAGTTATAGACGCGCGCGACAGCACCCAAAGGTTTGAGCAAGGATCTGCTGTTGTTCTGGCGTGGGATACACGCGGTACTTGAAAGCGCGTTTCTGTTTCATAGGCTACATTATAGCAGTTACGGTGTAAAAAGGCAACAATTTGCACTGCCCTATCCACCCCAAGAAAGGAGCGCGCCATTCATCCCCATGTTTGCGCAACAGGGGTCTTCTGGCGCGGTTAGATAAGGTGGAGGCAAGCCGTGTCTGCTCGTAATAGTCAGTCCAGTTTGAAGGAGGGATAAAGCTCATACATCTGAGCTGCTCGTCCCATCAGATCTTCTCCCATTTTCTCTCAGCATGCATAAGTTTCAAAGTGGACTGACTATTAGCATGTTCGACGGCCACATAAATGGAGAGATGGAGCAAAGCTCCATCTCTCCAGCAATGAAAAATGCGGCTATTCTTCTTGCGCCTCACCAACACCTGGTCCTTGAATCATATCAAGCAGTGAGTGCTCATCATACTGCCAATCAAGCATACCAGGACGGTGAGCAAATGAAGCAAAGAATTCGTGAACGCCATGGCGGGGTTTGAGTGCCAGCTTGACAATGCGCTGTATGCTCAGCCCACACGTCCTTCCTGCTTCCAATACCTGTTGAAGCGCTTCAACCAGCAACGTGACATCGTCAATGTGTCCCGTCCGCCTCGCATGAGCACTTTCAACCTCGAAGAGCGGCTTCACAAGTACCAAGATCTGCCCCTGGGGGGCAAGCAACGCTGTTGCAACAGGCAATGCTTTGGTGAGAGAAAGGTAAGAAAGGTCTAGTGTGATCAACGTCGGTGGAGGAAGTAACATATCCAATGTCAGATCACTCAGATTGGTTCGCTCAAAATTTCGCACCCGAGGATTAACGCGTAGACGACCAAGGAGTTGGCCGTAGCCGGCATCAACTGCATAGATCAATGTTGCTCCTCGTTGCAAAAGGCAATCAGTAAATCCTCCAGTGGAAGCGCCACAGTCAAGAGCTATCTGCCCAGTCGCATTGATATCAAATGCATCCAAGGCTGCTTCCAATTTGTATCCAGCTCGACTTGCGTAGCGTGATCTTCCACGCACGTGAATACGTACATCACGAGGAACAAGCATCCCTGGCTTGTCCAAACGCTGATCGTTCACCAAAACCTTTCCAGCCATGGCCCATCGACGTGCCTCTTCAATGTGTACAAAGAACCCTCGCTCTACGAGCGTGTAGCAAGAGGAAGCCGGCGTTTATGAGATACGCCTCTCGCTTGCTTGGCTTTGTAATCATTCGCTTGATGATCTGAAAATGAAGACATCCTTTTTCCTTTTTTCTTTTTGCATGGGAAATGTAAAAATTTGCCAAAAGTAAAGAAAAAGGAAAAGGGAGGACCACGGCCATATGGAAGTTGTGGACAACACAAAAAGATCCAGTCGCAAGAGGCGAGGATCAGCCAAGAAGCACAAGTTGTACGGAGATGAAGATATTACTTTGAGACCAACGCAACATCAAGGAGCATCAGGAGATGTTATCTCCTGTGTCTATTTCCAGAGCGAGCGCTCTTGGTTCGTCAGTAATAAATCACCCAGTTCCAGCTACTAGCTTGTCTACAAATAGGCATAGGGAAAAGAAACAGAATTTTTTGGGAAACGCTTTGCGGAATCATCGTTCTCATCCAATCTAGAGCCAAAATGAACTCATGCGTTGCGATCTTTCCAGGATACTAGATGCGTAGCAGCCATGTCAATCAATGGATAGCATAATATAGGGTCCCGACATAAAAACCTTTCTAGATTCCGGTAAGAGCTATCTTGCCCCTAGCAGATTCTAGAGCTTTTTATGTCGGGATCCCAATTAAACGAAGGAGACTCAAATGTAGCAGAAACATCCAATTTGACTTTATTCGTTCATATTTGTTAAAATAGATCTCGATACTTTATAGATACAAAATTTTCCCCAAAGGAGCTTTCTATGCCGGGTCATTGCTAATGTGTGCCAGAGATAGCAGGAGAAAAGCTACACTATTGCTGTAGGGCAACAGGATTTTCTTTTGCGTCTCAATGATAGGATGGCATCACATTAGCAGCTTCATCGCAAGGATCGGCATCGCTCACCTCTCGCTGTCTCGTAATCCTCTGAAGTTGCCTCCCGTTGCTAAACAGCACGTGGATGCTTTTTGTGCATATCTCTGGCACCTCATCTTTTCTCCTTCTCTCCCGTAAAAGTGTGTGTACAACCCATGCTTAGCATATGAATTCTCACATTGTAGAAACCGTGAGAGCGCCGCAGGCGCGACACCGGGCTGGAAGCGGGAGCATTACAAACGGATTCACAAAGATAGGAAAGGAACATTATGTCATCATATTCGCGTCGAGACTATGCCCGCAACAGAGATGAATACTTGGAGCAGATTCTTGCCTTTTTACGCAACGATGAGCGTTTCGTCGCAGCCTGGCTCACTGGCAGCATTGGGCGAAACGAAGGGGATGAGCTGAGCGATTTTGACCTGCGCATCGTGGTCGCCGACGCTTACGCGGAACAGTTATGCGCTTGTAGTCCACAGCAGGTGGGAACCGTTACCAGCGCCGAGCGACTTGCTCTCTATAAGCAGTTTGGTCAACCGCTGGTCCTGTGTGAGGCTCCTGGCTTTCCGCCAACGGGGGATGTTTCAATCACGTCGTCTATCGCGAGACGGCCATGACGGTTGACTGGGTGCTGATTCCGCAAAAAGACGCGCAAATCCCACAACAAGAGTGCCGCCTGCTGCTCGATAAAGTTGGCCTTCCCAGCGCGCCGCCAGCCTCAGAATCCACAGAAGAGCGTCTCCGGCTCGCGTCACGCGATGTAAGCACCTTCTGGATGATGACATCTATCAGTATGAAGTATGTTCTGCGCGGAGACCTCATCATGGGAGATCGCTTCATATTTGGCAATGCTTACTTGTTGCAGGACGTGAAACAGCGCGTTGCAGGAGAGACGCTGCACTGGCAGCGTTTGAACATGCCCTTTGCCACGACGCGAGCGGAGCAGGTGGCACTGATCAGGCAGCTTTGCACGGAAATGCAGGAGGAGATGAGGAAGCTCGTAGCCCAGAGGGGCCAGGTCCCCGATGATCCGATGTCAATCATCGAGGTCTGGCTCTCGATTGAGTGACCTTTTAGAGTGACCCTCTGGGTTCCCGCCATATTTGCCTCTCTAGATCTCGCTAGGAGCAGGGGCGCTCTTACCGGAATTGAGAAGGGCTTTTATGTCGGGACCTCCATTTCCCTCAGATAGTGTTGTAATAGTTCTCCATTTTCTTAAGGAAAGAGATTTTTGCATGTCACATACCAGGCAATATACAGCTGCACGCGACGCCCTTCTCGACCAGGTTACCAGAGCACTACAAGAAGATGAGCGTTTTCTTGCGGCATGGCTCGCTGGCAGCTTTGGGCGCGGCACACAGAACCAGTTCAGCGATCTTGATCTGCACGTCGTCGTCGCCGATGCTTACAGCGAAGCGCTTTGTGCGAGTTCCTGGAGAGAAAGCGGGCGTACAACGGATAAGCGACTGGCACTCTTCAAGCAATTTGGCACTCCTTCGGTAATCTATGATGCACATCAGAACGCACCAGCAGGAGGAGCATTTACCTATGTGCTTTACGCCGAATCAGCCATCAATATTGATTGGATGCTGATTCCAGAAGTTGGAGCACAACGAGAACATGACTCCTTACTCCTTTTTGATAAAGTTGGTATTCCGCTGGAAAAACCAGAGGAGCCGGAGACACAAGAGGAGAGGGTTGAGCGGATGAGCAAAAATGTAAGTGGTTTCTGGATGTTCGCCACAGCCGGCATCTCGAACCTCGTCCGTCACGATTTCTTACACTTTCACTGGTGCCTTCTCATCATGAATCTCTCCATCCTTGATGTTCGAGCAGCACTTCAAGGGGAGAAGCTGAAGTATCTGGGCAAACGCTATTCCGTATCTTATGCTACCTGGCAGGAACAGGCTACAGCCTTGCTCCGCCTCTGCGATGAGATGGAGGAACTGATGCCTGCTGTAGTAGAGATGGGGGGCTATGTGCCTTTCTCTCCTAGAACTGCTGTGGAGACACGGTTAGCAATAGTAAAAGAGGCAATGGATATCACCCAAAGATAGCAGCGCAATGTAAGGCTCCTGAGTAGTAACGAATCGGTGCGATCCGTTACTACTCAAAGGCCAAGTAGAGTTCTCTCAATCGTGAGTTTCTCAATTCCCAGATTTATGGGATCGGAAAACGCTCCATTGCCTGCTCATACACCGGCTGTGCCTCTCCTAAAGAGAGGAGCGAGTAGATTCCCAGCGATTGCCGACTTTCATGCCCTGAGTACGGTTGGATCGGGGCATCGTCAATTCCTTGGGCTTTGAGCCAGATAATAAAGAAAATGCCTCCATTTGTAGATGTGGAGTGGTGAAGGTTACTGTCATCAGGGGCAGGACATCGGGCACGAAATGCATTAGTGAAAAGCATCGTGAGAATTTTTTGTTTTTGCTTTAAGAACGCCTGTCGTAGTACAACCACCATTGAGGTTTGAGATTGTTTTTTCTAGGGAAGAGGTTTTGAAAGATCATGTCAAGGAAAAGAACTGCCTTTGTCCATGCACGGGAGCGCCTGTTGGCAGAGATTTCGGAGCGTCTGCGTCATGATGAACGTTTTGTGGCTGCCTGGTTAGCGGGTAGCTATGGGCGCGGTAAGCAAACCTGGTTGAGTGATCTGGATATTCACGTAGTGGTTGCTGATGCGTACAGTGAGCATCTGTGTGCCACCCCTTGGCCGGATGGAGCAAGGACGACGCCTGAGCGCCTAGCCCTGTTCAGTCAGTTCGGCACCCCTGGGATCATGTATGATGCGCATAGGAACAATATCATGGGAGGGACATTCACCTATGTTGCTTATCAGGAGTCGGGGCAGAACGTGGATTGGATGCTAATTCCCCAGGCAAAAGCACATAAGGAATATCCATGCCACTTACTCTTTGACAAAGTGGATCTTCCTAAGCCGCCCGCTCTAGAACCCGAAAGCGTTGAGGAGTGTATCCAACGGGCTTCGATGCATGTTGGCTTCTTTTGGATGATTGCTGCGGGCAATGCCAAGAACCTGCTCAAGAACCACCCGACTCAATTCCATACCTTGTTGATCTGGCTTGAGGACAGTATACGTGAAGCGCAAGCCGCCCTGAAAGGCGAACGTGCCCAATTTACAAAAGCTTCACGTATTGAGCTCTACACGACGCAAGAAGAGCAGATCGCAGCCCTCCGTCGCTTGTGTGATGAGATGGAGGAACTGATGCCAATCGTTGAGAAGAAGGGTGGTTATCTTCCATCAGATCCACATGCCATTGTCGAGAAACGTCTTGAATTGCTGGCGGAGCAGTAAGGAAGAAATTGTAAATGAGCAAACAAGTAATTGAAACGGCAAGACTAATACTTTGCCCTTTAGTACAAGAAGAGCTAACAACCTTCAGACCACTCTGGCAGAATGAACTAGTACAACAATTTGAAGGAGGTGTATTTTCATCAGAAGCAATCTCGAAACGCCTTACATCACTTTTGCATCACTGGGAACAGCATGGTTTCGGATTGTGGAGTGTCCATAAAAGGGAAACAAAAGAGGTACTTGGACTTTGCGGGCTTGAGGTACACGAAGCAGTGGAATTAGTCTATAGACTAGATCCAAAATTTTGGAGTTATGGATATGCAACTGAGGCTGCAACTGCTTGCCTCTTCTATGGCTTTCAGATTCTTCACCTTGATTCAATTGTAGGTATCACGCAAGAAGCGAATCGAGCCTCACAACGTGTTCTTGAGAAAGTAGGATTGCAATATGTATGCTCTTTTCGAAAGTGGAATGCCTTACAGCGTAGATACGAACTCACACAAGCACAATGGTTAACTGAGCTACGCTCAGGCCTACCAAAGACCGGTAATTTGTAAAAATAAAATATTTGTAACTATTCAGATGGGTGGCGTAAAAAGATTTATTACGTGCAAATGCTGTTATGTTCGCAGCCATATCAAGCTCAAAAACGAAAGCGCGTGCATGCTTTGTCTCTTATGCATGAAGCTACTGAATAGATACAAATTTCTTCTGCTTTCATTTTGACGAGCAAGATAAATTAAATTTCCACCTCAGACGGAAACATGTTTTGTCTGGAAGATGATCCCATAGAGGGGTGATAACATATTTTCGTGCCATTTTTCCCGCTCATTTAATAGGGACAGTGTTCCAGGATGGCAGCGAGATTGTTTTCCCGCTTGCGACATTGATCGCGTGGCGCGAGAGTAATCCCTGACATTCTCGGCACGGCGGCAGCCTGAACCGTATCATGTGGCTCTGACCACGTATCATGAGCGTAGATGACAGCCTGCCAGGAACGATACAATCAGGTCGAGCGTACGAAAGGAGAGTACCATGCAGGCGCGTGAACATGTTGTTGAGTATCAGCTTTTCGTTGGTGTGGATATTGCAGCCCTTACCGCGACCATTGCTTGGCAAGCTCCAAAACAGAAGCCAAGCAAACCTATCACCATTGAACAGACTCCTGAAGGATTCTCTTCTTTGCATCAGCGACTTCTCAGGACGGGAGCTCAGCCAGATCGCATGCTTGTCGTCATGGAAGCCACAGGGATCTACTGGTTGTCTCTGGCGACCTTCCTGGCGCGCCTTGGATACGTGGTCAGTATCGTGAACTCTGCCCAGGCACATCATTTTGCCCGCGTCCCTCCTCAAACGGGCGAAAACGGATGCCATCGATGCTCAAACGCTCACCCAGCTCGCATCTCTTCTTCAACCTGATGTGTGGACGCCTCCTCCCACAATCTACGAGGAGTTGGAACAGCGGCTGACCCAAAGAGATAGTCTACTCGTGATGCGTGGCCAGGTGCGCAACCAACTTCATGCTCGTGAACGTACCTCCCCATAGAATGGAGAGGCTTCTACGCAGTTGCCCGCGTTGGCCGCGTCCCGACCGAAAGCTGTTTTCGTCCGATATCGAGGATGACCTTCGCTGAGGCCGTATCCCGATCCAGTTCACACCCACACGTACAAGAATGCCACCGCTCTTCTAACGTCTTCTTGCGTACATTCCCGCAATTCGGGCAAATCTGGCTGGTGTACTTAGGATCAACTTGTACGAGAGTACGCCCGGCCCATGCTGCCTTGTACGTACACATTCCCACAAATTGACTCCAACCAGCGTCGGCTATTGATTTGTTTAATCCCGCTTTGGCTGCCGCCCCATTAGGCAAATACTGTCCTGTCTCTTCGTCCTGCTTCGGCTTGGGCTGTTTCACCAGATTGGCCATGGTGAGATCCTCAAGCACGATCACTTGATAGCGATTGACGAGCTTTCTTGAGGCTTTGTGAGCGAAGTCGGCACGCTGATTGCGGACCTTACGATGGGCCTTTGCCACGCGCTTCACTGCCTTCGCTCTGCGATGACTGCCGCGCTTCTTGCGAGACAAGGACTCTTGTAGCTTCTTGAGCTTGTTCTCTGCTCTCCGATAATGGCGCGGGTTCTCAAGGAATTCACCATTGGACAAGGCGGCAAAGTGAGTCACACCCAGGTCTATCCCTACATCCTCATAGCTGGTAGGCAAGGCTTCCGGCTTGTCCACTTCGCAGCTAAAACAGGCATACCAATGCTCTCCCTCGCGCTTGATGGTCAAGGTTTTGACTTTGCCTATCATGTCTCGATGCAGGTGCAGTTTCACTGTTCCAATCTTCGTCAATTTCAGATTGACTCTGACCATGCCCTTCTTATCAGGCGGGCGTGTTTGTTGATCCAATTTCCAGCCAGCGCCGTCCGGGTAGGTAAACGAGTTATAGCGGTTACGACCCTGAAAACGCGGGTATCCTGGTTTCTGGCCTTTGGCACAGCGATCAAAAAACCGTTGAAATGCCTTGTCCAGTCGTTTTAACACATCTTGCAGGACATGAGCAGCGATATCCTGATACTCTTCTCTGATCTTTGCCTTGATCTCTGGAAGGACATTTTGTTGATCATAGTAGGTGATCGATTTGCCCGCCATACGGTAAGCATCCTTCCTCTCGGAAAGACCCGCATTGTAGAGTTCTCGACAACGTGCCAGAACCCAATGGAGTTTGTTCTCCACCGTCTTATTGGGAGCTAAACGGTACTTGTACGTTTTTCTCATGTCCCTTGTCCCAACTCGATATATTTTTTGACGGTTTCCTCGGTCATGTCTCCGACGGTGCCAACGTAGTAACTGCGAGACCAGAAATTCCCACCCCACAGTTGTTTTTTGACTTCGGGATGCTGCTTAAAGACTTGTCTCGCAGTAATCCCTTTGAGGGTATTAACAATGAGAGAGGGCGCAATAGCGGGTGGCGCACTCAAAAAGAGGTGAACGTGGTCTTCCTGTACATTGAGTGCGCCGATCTCCCAAGTATTCGCCTCACATAATCGCCTGATTTCTTCCTCAATAAACGTGGCGATATTCCCCACCAGAATAGTCTTGCGATACTTGGGACACCATACAAAATGGTATGCTATTTTATATATGGCATGCTTCGTATGTTGTTCTCTCATACGCTCTATTCTAGCATGGTATGCCATACCATGCTAGAATAGAGCGAGAGGGGCCGCCTAACCCCTGCCTGAAGGCGAGGGGAATGCGGCGGCCCGGCCTTCAACACAATCCGGTCGTGGTTCCCCACGTCCGCCAACGAATGGAGGCCCTGGATCAAACCCTCACCGCCCAGATTGCCCAGATAGAAGCAGAGCTGGCCACCGTGCTGCCATCAGCGCAGGAGGAGCAACCCCCCTCCTGGAGAAGACAACACGCATGCCCGGGCGTGGGCAAAGAATATTGCCAGGCTTCAAACGATTCCAGGTATTGGGCTCATCACAGCCACATGGATCGTGGTCGCTACCATGAATTTTACGCTCTGTGCCGACGCCTCGAAGGCAGTCGCCTATGCAGGTTTAGCTCCTATGCCGAGAGCATCAGGAACCAGTGTGCATCAACGCCCCTGTATCGGCCATAGCGGGAATGGGCGCCTGAGAACAGCACTCTACCTCGCGACGTTGTCGGCAGCCCGCTTCAATCCTGTTATCAAAACCTTCTATGACCGGCTGAGAGCAGGAGGGAAGCCAACAAAAGTTGCCCGTTGTGCAGCCGCGCGCAAACTCTTGCATCTGGCTTCTGCGCTTGTCACTCATCAGAAAGACTTTGATCCGCTCTGTAGACAACAGGATGCCGCCTAAACACTCGAGCACGTCCTGGTCGCGTTCTCCAATACCCGAGTCTTTTTGTCTTTTGACAAGCTGAGCTATTTCTCCTCTTGACAATCAATACCGTATCCAAGCAGGCAGCAATACCTGTATAAGAAGATAAAAAAGTATTTCAAGATATATACTGAGATAGCCACGAATTCAAGCTCAACACCATCACCGAAGAGGAGATCGACCTGGCGCAACTCAGGGAGGCCGCGCAACGCTATATCGGTTCCGAGGCTCTGCCCTGGTACTTTAGCTATAAAGTCCGCATCGGCATTAAATAGCAGCCCTACAAAATCCAGATTCTGGCGTGTGCATAGCTAACCTCGGTTGGCTGTGCCTGGCTATGCGCATAAAGTCCTATATCGCCACCATCGATTGTAAGGTTGGTGCAGGTGTACAGAAATGTGCCATTCACATAGAAATGCACGGTCGACCCCTGAACGATAAGCGTAATAATGTTCTTTTGTCCCAGGCCAGCTTTGAAAGCCCTGTTCGCCAGGTTGGATTGCAGGATTTTCTGTGTACCGCTCGCGTCATAGCCCTGGAGTTCGCTATTGCCCTGGCCATCAAATACAAAAATATATTTTGATTGATCGTTGCTGCCATGGCTGGTGCGAAAAACGATGCCTGCTCGATCACCTTGCAGGATTGTGGCATCTACCTGGAGGGCAAAGTCATAATAAAATTGGGCTGTACCACAGTAATACCAGTGGTCAGATTGATTCTCAGACACATGATAGCTGCCGTCTTGAAAACGGCAACTCTCCATTGTGCGCTCATAGGCATTCCAGTGCCCAACGCCAGTCCCATCAAAATCGTCTGTATAGGTCGGCTTCTTGCTCATGATCTGGGTATAAAGTGCCCTGGGATCATTCTGGCTTGTCTGTGCGCTCGTACCGGGCATGTTCCCTTGTTGTAGGAGCGAGAAGACGAGCAGACCGCTCCCGCCGCATATGACCAGGCACACCAGGGCGATGGCACCGCCAATAATCATCCATTTCTTGCCATGCGCGCGGCCTTGTGCTGTAGAGGGAGGAGATGTTTGCTCGCCAGATACGCGGTAAGGGGGATATGGCGGAGGCGCGATTAGCGCTGGCATAGGTGGAGCAACTGGTACTGGTGGCACCGGCATAACGGGTGGCAGCGTTGGCATCACTGCCGCGCCATCGCCAGTACCAGTCAGGGGCAGCGCTGCTGAGTGAGAAGGCGCCTGCGTAGGCGCGCTATACTCCTGGTATATCGACTTCTCCGGCAGTTCGTCATAGATAATGCGCTCAGAGGGAGCGGGTGCCTCCTCGACCACTGGCGCCCCGCAATTGAAACAGAAGGCCGCCCCCGCCGCAAACTCAGTCTGACATTGATGACATTTCATGCTTGCACCTCTAGACTCTTACTCAATGTAAGGTAAGGGTTGTCATAAGTTCCAGATCTTGAGATTGGAGTAGCTCACCTCTGTGATCTGTCCTTGTTCAAATGCGGTTAAACCGAGCGCACCTTTAGTATAGTCGCTATCAGTTATGTGCGTGAGGAATTGTCCATTGGCATAAAAATAGAGCTCGTTATCCTGGGCAATGGCCGTCACAACATTTTTTTGGTTGTATCCAGTCTCAATGCTCGCATCATATGCGTTCTGTTCAATATAGCTTGAATGATCTCCATCTCGCTTCATAATCTTGTAAGAGCCATCCTGACCTATGAAAATGGCGTAGTAAGAAGGATCAAGCGTATTAATGCGTAACACAATCCCTCCAGCGTACCCGCTGAGTATCGACATATCGATTTGAACCGCGAAATTCGCGTGGACATCGGCATCTGAGCAGTAGTAATAGCGATTAGGATCATTTATTGTGATGTGATAGCCACCATCTTTGTAATGACAGGAGGAGGTTCCATTGGTGCTATCATAATTTAGCCAGTCGCTCTCTCCCAGGGTTGATAGTGATGTGCTGGTGGTAGGCGTCTTGCTTATCACCTGCTGGTAGAGCGCCTCGGCATGAGCTTGATTCTGTTGTGAGGGCAAAGCAAGGTTACTAGGAGGAAGCCCGCGTAAGAAGTTGAGAGAAAACAAGCCGCAGCCGCCTAAGATGATCACTCCCGCGAGCACGGAGACGAGCACTATTACCAGCGTTTTGCGGCTATTCTTTGGCTTAGGTTGAGGTGCCAGGGGAGGATACGGGAAAGGCGCATAGGGAAATGGTGGTGGATAGGCTCCAGGCTGAGGTGGATACGGCGGCGGGTAGGGCGGATTACCCGGTACGGCATAGGCAGGTGGTGCCGCATACTCTATATAAGGCGCGGACTCGCCCGCCACCTCTCCTTGAACATTTGCCATGGCATTCTCCACTATGGAGGCATGGCACACTGGGCAAGAGGGCGCGTCCTGCGGCACCTCGGCCCTACAAATACGACATTGCATAGATGTTCTGTTCCTCGGTCATTTTAAATAAAATAGAAACTCATCTATACATTATCCCATATTGCTGGTCGCTTGAATAGGAGTAAAGGCCGAAAAGTACTTTCCCTATCTCATTACGTTATAGACAGACAATCCCTGCTATGCTCGTTTCCCCCGCAAATTTTGTCTTTCGACCCGCTTAGACCGGGGCGCTTTGATTCACGCCCCACTCCCGTCCATGGGCGAGAGTGGAGCGTGGGGGAAATTAAGCGTACAGCCAGTCCATGGCCTGGAGCATGCTCTGCAAGGCCTGAGAGGCGCGGCGGAAGAGATCCGGCCCGCTGAAACCCTTGTACCTGCTGGCGTTGGCCAGGTGAGGCTCCAGTGAGAGGAAGCCATCATAGCCGTCGGCCCGCAGGCGCTGCAAGAGTTCAGGCCAGCACGCTACGCCTTCACCGGCGGGCGTGACCTTGCCCTCGGCGTCCGCATCTTTCACATGGACGTAATTGAGCCAGGGGCGGGTCGCCTCATAGGCATTGGGATAAGGTGTTTGCCCACATTGGATGTAATTCGCGGGATCCAGAATTGAGCGGAACGCTTTGTCGTCGCAGCTCTGGAAGAGATCGACACAACGCGCTATGGAGGTAGTGGTAAATAAGCTGAAACTTCGACGGATTTTAAGGGTCTTGCTCACTTTCGGTGTAGGGGTAGCGCTACGTAAGCTTTTTAACCATTGGCATTCAACGTAACGTAAACGTCAGTGGCTAGCGTACTGAGCTATGAACTACCAGAGCATACTGTCACTCCAGTGATGCGTACGGCGTAACGTAAACGTTTAACGTCCCTAAGCACTACCAGTTTATAGCTGCGGAGGCTTCTCAAGGGCATTTACGTAACGTTAGCGCAAAGGCGTTTACTGATCTGTCACCAGCCGCAAGGTAGCGGGTAGAAGCAGCATATAAAGCACAAGGATCACCTCTCTGTTCTTCTCTTGGATCGGGAAGCGCTCCATGGCTTGATTGGAAAAGGTGAAAGAACTCTTCCTAAGAAGTCACGAATTAGAAAGGCCCCATCAAATCATCAAAGATTTCGAAGCGCTCCTTATATCCGGGAGTATTGTATGGGTAGCATTCATCATATCGCTCGGCTCTTGCTCGCTTGACTTGATGAAGGAAGGCAATCTGTTCTTCCTGAGAAAAATGGAAGTGCGTTTCAAGTGCCTGGAGGACGTGAGGAAGGGGTATGTGAGGGATTTCTAATGTCCCGTCATTTTGTTCTCGAACAGGAGGCCAAACAAAGGTTGGGTATGAGTGAGATCCTGGAATATGCAAGGTTCCAAAGAGAAAGTAGATTTGTACATATGACCAGTGGGCAGGGGGGAGGGAGAGGGTTGTGAGTGCGTCATGAACTTTGAGGCACCCAAGGGCAAAAGCCAATCTGTCTAACAACAATAAATAGTCTTCAAGACAGAGTCTATAATCTTGTAGGATGTCCGATGACTCTCCCCAATAGGTATCCGGGTCTACTTCATACGCCCGACATTGCTGAATGGCCTCACAGAGAACTGGAATAGCGGTTGGGTTTCCCCAATCACCAAGCAGCAGGGCGATGTCATAACGACGTCCCATATGCCAGTAGTGATCAAAATAGGACGCATCTTTATAAGCCCTAGGATTAAGTAGATCTTCGAGAAGTAGCCGTTGGAGCAGAGGGAATGCAGCCGGCTCTTTGAGGAGGGCCAACGCGATTGTACTCACCCAGCGCTCGGCCCGGTTGGGTGAGTGAAGGAATGGGCGTAAAAGAGCAGGCGCTTCTGGAAAAGCAAGGTACGCAAGGATTGCAAGGGCGAAGACTCTATCACTGAGGAAGACTTTTTCCGTTTTTTGAAGAATACGCGCGATAATCTCTGGTGTTGCTCCTTTCCATTCTTGATAAAAAACTCTGGCAGTATTGTCTATATCTTCATCAAGATGAACAAGGATCGCTGCCTGTATAAAGGCATCTGGTATGTCTATCTGAGGCATGATAGATTTCCTTTCTTCTCTAATTTAAAAGAGCACACGTACCGTGTCACTTGTATTGGGTCGGAAAGTGCTTCATTGCTTGTTTGAATACAGTCAACGTATCTTTAAATCATCAGTAAATAAAAGGACCCAGGTCTCCCAGGTCCGGGGAGCAAAAACGTTCCTCATAGTCAGGAGAGTTGCGCGGATAGTACTCATACATTGTCTGACGGTATGCAATCAAGGTCTGATGAAGAAATGCTGTTTGTTCCTCCGTAGAGAGATGAAAACAACGTTGCAGTGTCTGTATCACCTGGTCAAGAGGATAGTAGCGTGTCCTTATGGTACCATCGGTCTGCTGAACAACGAGCCTCTCAATAAAGAGGCGCGACCACCGCTCCTGTAATAAATTTCTGTCCTTTATTTCCTTTAAAGCTCCATACACAAAATATAATTTTGCAATGTGCAAATGTGCGGGCGGTAAGATGAGCATCTCAAGTACTTCCTGTGCGTCTAGTCGACCAAGCGCATAAGCCAGGCTATTCATAAAGGGACTCCACCATCCCAAATAAGAGGTGTAATACCAATAAATTGATGATGGCGAATCGCCAAAATAAACGTCTGGATTGGCTGCCATGGCCCAACATTGCCGAAGAGCTTCGCATAATGAAGCAATGGCATCCGTATTTTCCCAATTTCCAAGGAGGGTTGCTATCTCAAGTCGGCGTGACATATACCAATCATAATCATCAAAAGCTTCATTCTCGAGAGCCTTAGGATTGAGCAACTCTTCTAGAAGCATGGGTTGAAGGAGAGGAAACACTATCGGCTCTTTGAGTTGACCCAAAGAAAGCGTACTTATCCATCGCTCACTTCGTTTGTGTGAGTGCACGAAAGGGAGCAGAAGAGCACAGGCTTCTGGAGGGGCCAAGTATCCGAGTACCGAGAGCACGAACAGTTTATCATGCATGTCTTCTTTTGTTTCTTGAAGCACATGGGCGAGAATGTCTGGTGTGAAGCCCTTCCACCGTTGGAGAAAATCTTTGATGATGACTTCCTTGTCTTTATCACCATAGATAGTCCAGGACGCATATTTGAATGCATCAGGTGTGTTTGTTTGAGACATCAATACATTGCCTTTCTTCTCGAATAAGTGAGAACATACGTGTCTACCGGCTCTTCTACTGGATCGGGAAGCGCTCCATGGTTTGATTGTAAGACGGTTGAGCGTCAGCCAGAGAAAGTCTGGAGTAGACCTCGAGTGATTGACGTGTGGCATGCCCTGAATAGGGCTGAATCAGGGCATCGTTAATGCCCTCTTTTTTGAGCCAGGTGAAAAGGAAGTGCCGCCATTTGTGTGGAGACATCGAACGTGTAATGCCCGCTTGGGTCGCGTAGCGGGTCAACATTTTGCGCACCCCTCGATCTGTGTATCTGCGTCTGCGCACGGATTCGAACAGGTATACGGCCCCACGGGCCTGCACCTGTTCCATGTGCAGCGCGAGCAGCTCGCGAAAGGAGCGCGGAAAGGGAACCTGGCGGTCCTTGCTCCCTTTCCCTTTGGTAATGCGAATTTGGCAACGCTCGACATCGACCTCATCGAGGCGTATTGCCACCAGCTCGCTGACTCGGATACCTGTATAGAATAAGGTTTTGATGAGCACCATATCCGCAAAATTTCGGCAGTTCCATACTGCCTGATAGAAGCGGCGAATGTCGTCCTCCGTGGGGACATCTGGGAGCCGCGCCTCTTTGCGAGGGATCGCGATCTCCAGATCCTCACGTAACGCACGGAAGACGCTTTTGAGATAGGGATAATCGGGCCGCTCTGCCTGAAGCAGCTTTGCCAATTCTTTTGCCTTTTTCTTTGGAGCATAAGAACAGCAATCAAAACGATGCGCAAACATGATCAAACGTGCGCTTGTTGCACACATTCGTATACGTTGACAGAGAGACGATAGTATCGTATGATACACCCATCAAATAAGAAAGAATGTTCTACATCAGGGCATCTTCTGTTTCTGGCAAGAGAAGATGTTTTCCGCCTTTCGGGGTGGTGTTGAAAGAGAAGGGGTTTCATGCTCCTGTGCAAAAAGATCAAGCTTGACCTTAGCGAGCAGGACACGGCCACCCTTGAGTTCATGCAAGGCAAATGCAGAGGCCTCTACAATTGGTGGGTCATGAGGCTCAGAGACGGAGAGACGTGGCGCTTCAACGCCTGCAAGAAAACGCTGGCCGAGAGTCGTGCCTATGATCCTGAACTCAATCAGGTGTATGGCAAGTTGCTTGCCGAAGTCTACTATCGCCTGGATGCAGCCATGAAAGCCTTCTTTCGTCGGGTCGCCAATGGGGAAACCCCAGGCTTTCCCCGCGTGCGACCTCGCCATGGCTTCTTTACCCTGTGTTATCCGGCGATGTATCTCACGCGTGAGGGAAACACGCTCATCTTGCCCACAGGAGGCAAGGGCAAGCACAAACGCTTTCCTGCCATCCGTGCCGCACTCACGGAACTGCCTCCCGAAGGCTTTGGAGAGGTGGCCATCAGTCGCGATGGCAGGGGCAACTACTACGCCTCTTTCAGCTACCGACAGCCCGAGCAAGCCAAACGCGATGGTGACACCGTGGCTTTCGATCTGGGCATCAAGACGCTGGCAACTGGCGTCACGCAAGAGGGCCGGATCTATCACATCGGTGGGTTCAAAGGCTCGCGTTGGTACAACAGACAACGAGATAAGCTACGTTCGAAACGTAGCAAGTGCAAGAAGAAATCCCGTCGCTCTCTTCATCTGAGCAAGGTGTACAAGCGCGTGTCACAGAGGAAGCGCAACAAACAGCGCGATAGCCTGCACAAGGCGTCGCATCTCATCGCACGGCGATTGGTTGAGAGAACTGTCGTCGTGGGGGATCTCTCTCAACGGCAAATGGTCATGAAAGAGCATCAGGAGCGCAACAAGGCGCTCAATCGGGCAGTCTATAACGACTGGGGCTTGTCTGCCTTTGTCCAGATGCTCACCTACAAATGCCAGCTGTATGGGAAAGAGCTTCAGTTCGTAGATGAGCGCAACACGTCCAAGCAGTGTAGTGGCTGTGGAAATCTGCACGCCATGCCCCTGTGGAAAAGAACGTATCAGTGCGCGGAATGTGGACTCAGCATGGATCGAGACGACAATAGCGCCGTCAACATCTTGATGAGGTTCCTTGCCCGGCGAGGGCCACACACTCGGCTTACCGAGTGCGGTGTGCTGCAGGCGACCCAAAGCGGCGTAGATGCCATGGAGGCATCCTGTGAGGGGTAAGTGCAGCAATTGGATCTATTCGAATGGGCTTCGCGCACATTTGAGTAGATTTAGAAAGGCAGGAAAGGAAGGTACCGATCCCGCATCCCGGATCGGGTTCGCCAGTTCGCCAACCCCATGAGCCCGGTCTCTTTCAAACCACAAAGAAAGATGGTAATGATAGAATGCTGTAGCAACCATAAGAGAAAGAGGTGCATATGGAAGACACGTCTGCTGCTCAGCAGATAAACATCATAGTCAAAAAGTATGACGATTGGCGGGGTGAGATGTTGTCACGGCTGCGCGCTTTAATCAAGCAAGCTGATCCTGCCTTAGTTGAAGAAGTGAAGTGGAAAAAGCCTTCAAGACCCGAGGGAGTCCCCGTGTGGTCTCATGATGGAATACTCTGCTTTTGCGATACTCTCAAGAACGCCGTAAGGTTAACATTCCCCAAGGGTGCTCAGATGAAAGATCCGCAAAAGCTCTTTAACACGCGCCTAGATAGCAAAACAGTTCGTGCAATCGACTTTCACGAAGGTGACACCATCAATGAAGCCGCGTTAAAAGCACTCATTCTGGAAGCTGTGGTGCTGAACAAGTCAAAAGCAAAATGAGCCCTTATTCTATAAAAGTCATCATTTATGATGACTTTTTAGATTGTTTATCGAGCACCCACTGCACCGACGGGCTTATTGACTTGTCCGTGCGGTGAATACAGCCCATCCAACAACAAGGTCGGCGCATGCCCTCTTTGAGTTGCGTGCGCACCCTTTCAACGTGCTGCCTTCTGGTTTCTGGTTTTTTCACGGAGATCGTCCAGCATATCCATTCATTGCGCGCAAGAGGCGTAAGATCCTCCCATGAGGCTCTCGCCTCCGCGTCAGAAGCGAGGATTTCTCGTAAGTCCTCTGGCAATTCGTGGACAATACCACCGGAGATTTCATTGTTAGTCATAGTCATACGTCTATACTACAACAAAATAGCCTTCTCTCGCAAAGATTGCTGGCGCTAACAGTATCTTCAATTTGCCTGTCTTCTCCTGTGCCAAATTGACAAAATGGTGTGCATATGTTCGCTTGTGGAGCGGCTTGATATGCCGCTAATGGCTGTGCTGCTCAAGATTGAGGGCAAACTGACCGCTCAGAGGGCAAAGATGAAAACCCATGCTTCTGTCGCAAATAGCAAGCAACCTAAATCACCAAGAGTGAGCCAGATCCGAAACCTTGCCCGATTTTGCTCTCAAATGTGAGCATTTGCCCCCAAGCTTGAGCACTGGTAGGAATATGCCTGGGCAAGCCGCTTCACATCTAGCTTCTTCCATTGATACGTTGTAAATTCGTACCGTTGTCATTGGCGTTGAAATACGTCCACTTCTACAAGGCTTGATAATACCGAACTATTGGTAAAGCAGTATATCCGGCTTTTTCATAGGTTCTTCTGGCGGGTGCATGGCCTGGATCTCCACCAGTCCCCACAATAGCAAGCTTTATGCCGCTTTCTTTCATCTTTTCGAGCGCAAAATGGTTCAATGCCGTCCCTATTCCCTGGTTTTGATACTCAGGGTGCACAGCAAGCAAATCTACTTCCCCTGTATCATCCTGACCATTTTCCTGACTATTTAAGGTGCAGGCGATAAATCCGGTAATCATTCCATGTGTTTCTGCAACCCAAACAAGCGTCTTCTCGTGCTCTTGACAAATCTTTTCAACGACGGCCCTCTGGGTTTCTTTCCAATCGGGCCACACGAGGGAATAGGTTTTGCTCCCCAGCACTTGCTCGAATGAGTGAAAAACGGGAGCCCACGCTAACAGTGATAATTGAACCACGTCTTCCAGATCATCAGGAGAGAAAGGTCGAATAAACAAATTCATCATATTCCTCTTTTACATGTAAATAATCTCTCGAAACCATTATCAAGTCGAAATTTGAGCCACGAAAGAAGTCGGCGAACTGAAGAACAAGCCCTATGAGTTGGTGACCAAAAAGGATTTCTGATACTTACAAGCAAGGCCCTTTCAGAGCAGACTTTCACTCACTCTTCAATGAGATTGCGGAGATTTTTCTCAAAACACAAACCTAGCAGTTTTCAGGTCATCAAGCCTGTTGCAGAGAATCTTAGTTTACCATTCTCAATGCAAGTATGCCAGATTGGGAGCCGTTTTCCCAGGGCTTTCCTATTCTAATTTTCTCCTCCTCTTTTAGGCCTGGAAAGCCTTGATTGTTTGATCTCAACACTGGAATATTTGCTCCTTTTATACTACACTTTATATACATCCAGTCTAATAAACAGCAGATATCCTTTAAGGCTGTTTTCCTTTTACTCATAGTCAAACATCAGCACTTCATTTCAAACGAGTACCTACCAGTTTGGGGGAACTCAGGAGCGTTTAGTGTGCATATTAACTCCGTCTATACATCTTCTTTTGTGCTGCCCGATTTTCCACTGGTTGAAAACCTTCTCTTCACCTCACTCTGTCCAGGGTCAGATGGTCGTTTCGGCTTTGTCGTTTGTCTGATGCCGCACAATTATGGAACTTTTGCGGGCCAGATTATGGATTTTCCCCTTGCTATGCTCATCATCGATGTAGAAAATGCTCAAGTCGAAGAACATCGTGTTTCATTCGCATATAAAGCTTTCTACAATATCAATCTGAACTATTATGCAGAACAATCAGCCTGGTTACTGGCTGTCGATGCCACACGCGATGGCGGTCCCATCGTTCAAAAGCTGCTCGATTTTTACGTTGTCGATTCATCCACTTCCCCACACTGGGAGTTGGTCAGAAGGATCAAGCAAACATGGGAGAGATGTATTGATGAGAGTGACGACGTAGAAAGAATATTTATAGACTGGGAACCATGGTTTGGTACATTTATAGAACAGAGGCACCTGTTCACTACACTTGTTAAAGGTCGTGTGGGCGATGATGGGTTGGCGGAACACAATGTACAATTGGTCCATGCTCAGACACTAGAACACTTCACTCAATACGAGTTGCGAAGGGGACATCGTAGTATCTGCCATTCTAAATCTACTCAAATGTGTTTATACACTATCGAACAGGTTCAATTGCTGCACGTGCCCCTCACGGGAAGCCCCCATGACTCCTACGCCGCTTTGGGTCGTCTGCAGCACACCGCACTCAGGACGAGCCTGAGTGTGTGGCCCTCGCCGGGCAAGGAACCTCATCAAGATGTTGACGGCGCTATTGTCGTCTCGATCCATGACGAGTCCGCATTCCGCGCACCGATACGTCCTCTTGCGCAGTGGCATGGCTTGCAGATTGCCACAGCCACTACACTGCTTGGAGGTGTTGCGCTCATCTAGAACGTGAAGCTCTTTCCCATACACCTGACATTTGTAGGTGAGCATCTGGACAAAGGCGTACAGGCCCCAGTCGTTGTAGACCGCCCGATTGAGGGCCTTCTTGCGCTCCTGATGCTCTTTCATGACCATTTGCCGCTGGGAAAGGTCCCCCACGACGACAGTTCTCTCAACCAATCGTCGTGCAATGAGATGCGATGCCTTATGCAGGCTATCGCGCTGTTTGTTGCGCTTCTTCTGCGATACGCGCTTATAGACCTTGCTCAGATGAAGAAAGCGGCGGGATTTCTTTTTACACTTGCTGCGTTTGGAGCGCAGTGTATCAAGCTGTTTGTTGTACCAACGCGAGCCTTTGAACCCACCGATGTGATAGAAGCGGCCCTCTTCCGTGACGCCCGTTGCCAGCGTCTTGATGCCCAGATCGAAGGCCACAGTATCACCGTCGCGTTTGGCTTGCTCGGGCTGTCGATAGCCGAAGGAAGCGTAGTAGTTTCCCCTGCCATCGCGACTGATGGCCACCTCTCCAAAGCCTTCGGGAGGCTCTTCGGTGAGTGCGGCACGGATAGCGGGATACTGTTTGTGCTTGCCCTTGCCCCCTGTGGGCAGAATGAGGGTGTTTCCCTCGAGCGTGAGATACATCGCCGGATAACAGAGGGTAAAGAAGCCATGGCGAGGGCGCACGCGAGGAAAGCCCGGCGTTTCCCCATTGGCGAGGCGACGAAAGAAGGCTTGCATGGCTGCATCCAGGCGATAGTAGACTTCGGCAAGCAGTTTCCCATACACCTGATTGAGTTCAGGATCATAGGCACGGCTCTCAGCCAGCGTCTTCTTGCAGGCGTTGAAGCGCCACTTCTCTCCGTCTCGCAGTTTCATCACCCACCAATTGTAGAGGCCTCTGCATTTGCCTTGCATGAACTCAAGGGTGGCCATGTCTTGCTCGCTGAGGTCCAGTTTGATCTTTTTGCACAGGATCATGAAGACCTTCTTTCCTTTCACCCCCATCTCTCCTGATGAGGAGAGATCCCCTTTCGCGAGAGACGTGAACTGTTTTGTATTAGAACATTTTTTCTTGATTGGTGCGTGTATCATACCATGATAGCGTTTGCATGTCAATGCGGAGAAATGTGTGCTTGTTGCGCACATTTGATCATGATTGCGCATCTATTTGATTACTGTTCTTTTGCTCCTTTGTTTTTGATACCTCCATTGTGCTGTTTTTTTGCGAATGTCCTGTCGAGACATCTGCCTGGAATATTTGTATGTCTGTCTTTGATTTTGATGGTAAACCGATTGCACTAAAGGATATTACCACTGTTTCTTATCCAGCACGTTGGGAGAAGCTTTGGGTCGCTGATGATCTTGAGGATTGGTTGTGGCCTACGATGTCAGCTATTCACGGTCCCTTCTATGGAGGACAGACCTGCATTGCTGCGCTTCAACTGCGTGATCAGCCAGAAAAAGGGCATAGTTTCCGTCGGGGGAAACTTCTGTATGCAAAGGAACAATTGCCGAAAGTACAGGGCGGGCTTTTTTGTATAGATCCTAGAGGACAGATCCTGGTACGGCAAGAATGCTTACTTGGCGAATCTCTCCGCATGTGTTTATCAAACCGGCCCGTAAAACCCTTGGCTTTAGCCATAGGGATATGAGGGCCGTTCCTTTTGTGGGTGGATAGGGTGGTAGGGGAGAACGCTACACTTGTATTTATGCTCACAATGTTGTATAATTACAACCATGAAGAGACATAGAGAAGAACAAACGACTATCAAGATGTGGGTCAAAACACACGACAGCTTGAGACTTCTTGCGGCTCTGCAAAAGAAAAGCATGGTAGAAGTGCTTGATCGCTTAGTAGGTGAAGCCCTCAAGAAAGAGCAGGTGAAACCGCATGGCTCTCAAGACCTTTAAGTTTCGCCTTTACCCCACCAAGAATCAGCGTGAGAAGCTAGATTGGACCCTTGCTAGATGTTGCGAGCTGTACAATGCCGCTTTACAAGAGCGTCGAGAGATGTATAAGTACACTGGCAAGGGCACAAACTACAATGCGCAAGCCAATCAACTCCCTCAAATCAAGGAGATCAGGGAAGAGTACAAGGACATCCACTCTCAGGTGTTGCAGGATGTGCTGAAGAGGGTAGAGAAAGCGTTTAAAGACTTCTTTCGACGTGTGAACAACCATGAGACCCCAGGATTCCCACGCTTTCAGGGGCGCAATCACTACGATAGCTTTACGTACCCACAAGCCGGCTTCTCCCTCAAGAATGGGCGGATTGAGCTTTCCAAAATTGGGCATGTGAAGCTCAAGCTACACCGTGAGGTGCTTGGCACTGTGAAGACATGTACCATCAAGCGAGAGGGGCAATGCTGGTACGTGTGTTTGGCCTGTGAAGTGCAAGCTTGCCCACGCACGCCCTACATCGATGATGCCGTGGGTATTGATCTTGGGGTCTCGAAGTTGGCAACCCTCTCCACTGGCGACGTGATTGAAAACCCACGCCACTCTCGCAAAGCAGAGAAGAAGCTCGCCAAAGCTCAACAAGGTCTGTCGAGAAAGAAACGGGGTTCTAAGCGTCGTAAGAAGGTTATACAGCGTGTAGCAAAGCTGCATAGGAAGGTTCGCAATCAGAGGCAAGACTATCTGCATCAGTGGTCGCGTCGTTTGGTCAACACCTACGAAACCATCGTTTTTGAGGATATCGCGCCTTCTAACCTCTCCAAACGAGCCAAGCCCAAGCAAGACGCAGAGACAGGTAAGTATCTTCCTAATGGTGCCAGTGCGAAATCTGGCTTGAATAAAAGTATATTGGACGCTGGTTGGAATCAATTCATCGCCTTTTGTCAGTACAAAGCTGAGAACGCTGGTACGGTGCAGGTGGTGTTAGTTGACCCCAAATATACCAGTCAAGTGTGCAGCAGTTGTGGCACGGTTCGCAAGAAGACACTCTCAGAACGTTGGCATTCTTGTGAGTGTGGCTGTGAACGAGATAGAGACCACAACGCCGCTCTCAACATAAAAGCTCTTTGGCTCGGACGGAGCCATCAGGAAGCGCAAGCCTCCTGAGAAGCCCCCGGCTTGAGCCGTGGGGAGTCGTCACAGGCAAGGTCTCTGCGTACCTGTACCCGCTCCATACCAGGGAGCATAAAAGCAACTGTTTCAGACATAGCTCATCCTTTCGTCATAGAAGCATCATGGAAGCTGGTAATGTGTGAAAGTTGCATCACTTACTCAATGAAGTACCTGGTCGCAAAAGACGCCACCCAGGCTCGCTGCTCCTCGGTCTCCGGCACTGGGTAGCCTCTGACCCTGCTCAATTGCTCGAATGCTTTCTCAGTCGACCAGCCAGCGACCACGAGCAGACTTGCCGCCATTAACGCGGCCCGCCCAAGCCCTTGCCGACAGTGGAGAGCAATGTGCTTCCCCTGCATGCGCTGTTCATCAAGCTGTTGTAAGAGTGCCAGTGTGCGATCATTGAGAGGCGGCACGCTACGATCGATGATGGGGAAGGAAAAGAAGAGTATGTCCTGGGTTTTGCAGAATGCAGCTTCCTCTGCAAGCTCGAACTCCTCGACCTCCAGAGAGGTGAGCAGGGAGACCCATACATGGACGCCTGCCTCGTGCTGGGCGGTAACCTCATCAAGCAGCCAGTCACCACCGCGTGGACGGGCTATAATGCTGACGCACCCGACAGGCAGTTCGCGAAGAGAATACAATTGTGCACGCATACTGGATCTCCCTCTCAGATGAGACATGATTGAAGCCTATGACGAACTGTTTGGGTTACCCCCAACGCTTCTCGCGCGCTCGCTGCTGACGAGCCTCGCGCCGCCGATGAAGACGTTTCAGTTTCTTTTGGCTATCAAGCACCTCTCTGCGAATCCACGCATGACGATCAAAGCGGCGATACGCGATCTCGATGTCGTCCCATGAACCAATAAAGAGTGTCTGGTCGGGACGCTTCATGTGCGAGGGTGGGTGATACTGTGGGTCATACCAGGCTCGTCTATCGGCCTTGGCACCATACCATTCGCGAATTATGCCGACGCTACGGATACGGCGAAAGTAACGGGGAAGATACGGAAATTTCAAGCGACTCCTCCATTCTGCACGAAACATTCGTGCTAAGGAGGATGTCTACTTTCAATCATAGAGGCCTTCTTTCTCTATCTGATCAACTCCTCTGCATGACCCACTCAAGACCCTGCTCGATAATGAACGGCCTCCTGCTTTGCTCTGGCTTCCAACCCGCTTCTAAAGCCTTTTGAATGATCCAAGCCGCATATTTGGGCTGATGAAAATTGGCTCTCCATGATTCTGCGAATATCTTTTCACGATCAAGCGGAGCCCCCGTTCGCAGTGGACCCAATGATGGGATTTTCCCAGGTACGAAAAAAGATGCGCAAAGGACCGGCTTTTGTCTGGGACAGATAGGCAGTAAAACAATCCTGACACTGCCATGGATTCGTTGGATCACTAGTCGCTTCATAGCCTGGAGTAAACTCCCAGAGGTAGGTTTGGCTTTGCACGATAATCCGCCTGAGCTTCTTTTTCACTTCGCACCTCCCCTCAAAAACTAACATATTCTGGAGTCTCTGTCTACATGCTCTCATCATCTCTGGCGCGAGACCCAGTAGACGCGTCATGACTTGACGAATATCCAGAAAGGCGACGTTAAGCGGAGGCTAGGCAAGGCCCTTTCCTACCGGGTTTGTATCCTGTTTGATAAAAGTGGTCTGCACCTGGACAAAGGCGAGCCCCATGCGCTAAGCCGCGGACGCCATACCGATTGTTGTGTAAAGCCCAACCTGTTCAAAGATGGGCATTTGAGATGATACTACAGGCATAGGGTGTCCTTTGAAGACACAGAACTCATTTCCAGAAAAGGAGAAGACTATGCCTGTATCCAAGAAAAAGCCTACCACATCGACTTCGGAAGGTTCAACTCGGCAATCCTCATCACCGACGCTGCCAGAGCAGGACGAGTTTCGTCAGCATCTGCGCCACCTGGCCGTAAGCGCGGTCCAAGTGTTGATTGAACAGGTAATGCGTGAAGAGTGAGAGCAGTGTATTGGAGCCTCGTGGGGAGAAGTCACTCCAGAGCGTCGTGGCTATCGCAATGGCTCCTACACCCGCGATTTGGTTACCTCGACTGGACGTATTGAAGACCTGAAGGTCCCCAGAGATCGAGAAGGAGTGTTTCACAGCCAGGTGTTCGAGCGTTACAACCGTTATGAACCAGAGGTGGCCGAAGCGCTCACCCAGATGTTTGTCAGCGGCACCAGCACCCATAAAGTCGGAGAGGTTGCTGCCACCTTGATGGGAGTGGGCCCAAGTGCAAGCAGTGTGAGCCGGTTGAACCAGACCTTGACTGAGCAATATGAAACGTGGCGAAAGCGCCCTTTGTTGGCCCATTACCACATCCTGTACCTCGATGGCATCCATTTCAGCGTGCGGCATGGAACTCAAACCGACTCGACCATCATCTTAACTGCGCTCGGTGTGGACCTGGAAGGAAACAAAGATGTGCTCGCATTGCGAGCCTGTGCAGAGGAAGACAAAGATGGATGGAGTTGTCTTTTGCAAGATATCCGCACCCGTGGGGCCACGCAGATAGACCTGATTGTGACTGATGGGCATGAGGGTCTTCTCGCTGCTGTCTCTGCTCTCTTTACTGCGACGCCACGACAACGCTGTGTCGTGCATAAACAACGCAATATACTCAATGCCATTCCTCATCGGGAGCGCAAGGAGGTCAGTACAGAACTCGCGGGGATCTTCAAACAGGAGAAGAAAGAGGATGCGCTGCTCAATTTGGCCGCCTTCAAAGCCAAATATCAGAAGCGCTATCCCGAAGCCATCCGCAGTCTCTACGAGGATGAAGAACATCTCCTGACGTTTTATACGTTTCCACCAGTGATGCACCGCTATATTCGGAGTACCAACGCCATTGAAAGCTTCTTTAGCAATGTTCGCCAGCGAACCGATCAAATTGATGCCTTCACCACAGAAACCAGTTGTCTGACCATCGTCTGGGCGGTCATGCAGGATAGACACTTGCCCAGGATACCTGTCTCGTAAGCGAGGCTTTGGATCGAGGTCCGTGCCAAACAACCAGCCTCCATTGCTGGGCCAGGGAGAGCTTGTTTGGACGCATGATCCTGTGTAACACGAGCACACGTTCAAGAGATTTTTCTGCTCATCTCTGGCCGCTTTCCGTACGAATAGACCTTATTGCTTGATTTCCCCGTATCCCAACGCTGCCTCATTATATGCCCAGACATCCAGCTCCGGCGACTGAATGCCGAGCTGGGTGAGGGCTGTGCAGATCTGGGTGCGGTGGTCGATGCCGTGATCAACGAACTGGATGACCGTGACCAGGAGCGGCGCCCTGTAGGTGCCTTCGTCCAGGAGCTGGATCACCTGGAGTTGTTCCGGCGTGACCTGCTCGGTGAAGGCGATCATGGCCGAGCTTGCGCGACGGGCGCGCTCGCGCAGTTCGGCGAAGGAGCGCGGGTCTCCCTCATCCTCGCGCAGAGGCGGCGTGGTTGGGAAGCCACCCACCGATCTGGCCGCATAGCCTTCCTCAGCGCCCAGCATATGCTTGAGGGTGACGCGGATGCTGCCATAGGTGCCAGGGAAAACGGCATCGAGCTGGGCATCAGTAAGCTGTTCACAGGTGTCGAGCAGACGCAGGTTGGCCCAGAGGTTGTATTTGAAGAAGTCAGAAAGTCCGGTTGCCATGAGTATACGTTACCTTCCAGTGTTGAATTACTACTTTCATCTCACAACGACATAATCGCGCATCAGTAGCATGTGAGTGATGGCGATCTGCGCGATTTTACATCTGTATTTCCAGCATGAGTAGGATGAAGTTAGTACACCACTGGCGTCATGGTCGGACAATCCCCCTTTGCGATGATGTCATCGGCACTTATTATAGCTTGACAAGAGGCGATTGTCAAAGCTTCAGTGCTGTCCAATCGTTTTGACTATCTTCAAAATCGATGCCAGTTAAGAGGACATCTAACCAGCAAATACATCCCACACATCTTTCCTCGCTTGTTCCCCACTGATCTTTACACAACAATCGGTATGGCACCGGAAATTGCCCTTTCTCAGGCACGAGTCTTGCCATTACTCCAGCTCAATTGCAGCAATCTGGGGTAGCAAAAGTCCAATGTCCAGAATGCGGTGCGATTTGGACAGCACGCATCAAAGGAGAGAACGTCTTCTTCCCAACCCATCAGACCATTACCAGAAAACGTGCACAGAATATTGCTCACTGGATCAAACAAAGCATGAACTGGGTACTTATGCAAGCTAAGAAGTAGAACTTAATGAACTACAACAACCTATTGAACCATATCTTGTCCAAATTGGTCAAAATCAATGGCAAATCACACTTGCTGTTCTTTTTGAGCGATTGGCAAACGTGGTAGTAAGTGCGAAGAGTGGTCAGATTTTAGGGCTCTTGTTCATTTTCGGTGGAAAAGCTCATCATCAATTGAAAAGAGAGAACTTGGGTGGCTTCTGCAGTGATCTTTTGCTGTGTTTTTCCACCGAAAGTGAGCAAGACCCGATTTTAGGGTGAAGAGTGATCAAGCGGTGCGAAGAGTGATCAGCCCCCCTTCGCCATTGAAGAAACCGCTCCACATCTAAAGTATCAGGAGGAAATAGTGTAAATTGTAAATCCCAACATTATCAGGTTCTGGCCCACTTTTGGTGAGGGATGAGCTTATCTTCATTTCTCATTCTTGTTTCTTAAGCTCGGAGAAGTATCCTATGACGCCAATATTGAAGAGCTTATCACCAAGAGTGGGCCAGAACCCACGGGATGCGCAACGAGGTTGCAGCAAGCGAGTAAAAAGAGAAAAAGATCGAGTGTGAAAATGGACAAAGGATTACTGCCCTCGTACTCTGCTCAGAGGGAGATTGTTCGCTTTTGAGACACGTTACTCTCTCCTCATCCCTCCTTCGTTACTTCACTGCCAGAAAAGCGGGAACACCTGCGACAGTGACTCGCATCACCGCTGGGCCCCACCAAGCGTTACGCCCAAGTCGATCATACCAACTCCAGCGATGATGCGAGCGGACGGCACGCGGTGAGCGCTGTGGAGGGGAAATGTTCTTTGGAATGTCAGGCAGTGGAACGATCTCGACATGTTGTCTGCGCCAGTGGGTCATCCATGTTCGACGAAGCATCCGCCCCGCGACATCCACCCATTGCGTTGCTGCTAGGATTCCAGACGTGGGTTCTACGCATGAAGGTGCAGGCAAAAGACGACGAACAGCACTGACGCGACGAGCACGATTCCCTTTGGCTTTTCGAGCCAGACATTGCTCACGCAGAGGGCAGCACAAGCAATCTTCTTGGAGGGCTACATAGACAGCTCGTTGAGAGAAGGCGTTCTCCTGGCGCACTTCGCTCAACCAGAGAGATTTTCCTGCAGGACATTGCAGCATCCCGTTCTCTTGTAAGGTGAAGGCATCTGCTCCGAAACCACCACGCGCCCATCCCCCACCTTTCGCCTGCTGCCAAGGGCCATATTCTTCAGAGAGACGTTCCGACACCACTATGTGTGCTGGAGGTTCCTTCGAGGAGGTCCACTCAATTTCGCGCATTTGTTGTCCCTGCATGGCATGTCCGAGCACGAGCCGAAGGTTCCATATCCATTGGCACGCGATTTGCCAGAGTTCTTGCCCACACTCTGAGTAGCAACACCAGCGATCCGGGTCGTTTTCGACATCTTCATCTGCGAGCACCGCTTCAAACGCCCCACGTCCATGATACAGGTCCAGCACGTCCTCCACCAGAAATCTTTCGACATCAAGGGTCGTCATGAAGAGTTCATAGACCCACTCATTGATGCGCTTTCCCACCGAAATCGACTTTTCAGGTGCAGGAGCTTGATGTCGGGCAACAATCACGCGAACTTGAGGGAAGTCTTCCCCTGGTTGAAGCCAGCCTCCATCAAAGAGCTCAACGACCTCACCCGTGTTTCTGCTCGTCATGTTTGCCGTTGGTGCATGAACCAGGACACCTTGAATCTGGGGATGCTCCAAGATCTGATATCCTCTCCCTCGTGTCACGAGGTGCACACCAGCCAGGATGATTTGCGCGATCACCGCCGCGTCGCCATATTGCCCATCGAGACGGACTAAGGCCACCTCTGATGTGAGCGCAAAAGTTTTCACGTAGGAGGTGATCGCCTGAAGTGCTGAAGCAAGTTGGTCACGATAGTCACCATTCCCTTTCCCTGAATATGTCCCGATCCATTGACGAGTATGTATTTGAAGAGCGGTGGTACGTGTACGTACCACCTCACCTCGCTTGCGCCCTTTGTAACCAGGCGCACAGACCGCATCAAGACGGCGTCGCGTAGCGGGAAGTTCAGGACCACAAGGTAACGCTCGTTGCCGTGCGGCCTGACGCGTGGCATCTACATCAAAAACAATGCAGCGGTGCCCCTGGCGATCCCACAATCCGCCGATACTCTCCAAGGTCCAGCCATCAGTGAAAGCATGGTGCTGGAAGAGTGCGCGGAAGGCCTCCAAGCAAGGACGATCTACATCGGCTAAGAAGCGACTCAAGCTAGAACGATGAGGAAGACATCTGCGCCCAAACAATGCCATGAACTCCGTCTCGAAAGGCTCTATGCGCTCAAAGAAGTCTGCTAACGTCCGCTCGCCGCTGATTGCATAACCTATCAGCAAGGCAAGAAAATCGATGGGTTCATAGCTGCCAAAACGTCCGCGCACCAAACGCACCTCATGAGCAAACACATCAAGCAGACCACTCGCTGCGAGGTGCTGAACAATGATGACCACTTCAGCGAACCAGACTGGTACCGAGGGGCGATCTACAGGAGATGTGTGGACTTGAATGCAAGCGTTGGGTATCATAGGTAGAGAGACCTCCTTCTGAGAGAAGATTTTGTTCCTTCTCATTAGAGATCTCTTTTTCTTTCTGCTGCTAGCTTGCTATAATCTCGTTGCGCATCCCGTGGGCAGAACCGTTTAATATTGGGATTTACACTGAGGGGCACCCAACTCGCATTGACATTTGAGGCTAATGGGACGCAAGGATAAAGAAAGCTGCTCATCCAGATGGATTTGTGGGAGCATATATACGGTGTCAGCAACCAGCATCACATGCATGCTTTGAACAATTTATGCGCTCCGTCTTTCCGCTTGACAACTATGCAGTTGAGAGGGAAGGGGAGTTACTCAAGGTGACATAACTCCCCTTCTAACTCGATAGACGCTAGGGACGGGGAGTCTCGTTCCGAGCTAGACTCGGAACGAGACTCCATCACTCACTTACCGCCGTTGCACTTGTGGACGCCGCAAGGCATCCCCATGCAGCAGGCGGCACAGGCAGAGTGCCCACAGGGGGGATTGTTTGCCATTGTCGCCTGACGCATGAGCGTGCGGATCAGACGCTGGACCATGTTGTTCACCTCCTCACGATCTTCCTCTATCGGTTGATAGGGATTCGGGAAACCAACATACAGTCCCCGAAGACTTGTCTGACACGCATATACACGTGCGTCAGCTAACTCTACGAGGCCCGATTCCCAGTATGCGTCTTATCAAGGATATCTCTCAGCATAAAGTAATCACCGATGGAGCACGTAAATATATCCAAAAATCGCGCGTGTAGCAGCAGATTAACGGATAGAGAGTACCGCTATCAACATCAGTGAGAGCATCATTTCCCAAAGATGCTCATTTACTCTGCCTTGTTTCCTTCAGCAATCCAAAAGGAGCGAGAGAAAGGTAGGCAGACAAGCTTTTTTAAGTATAGGATACGTGGCAGATAAAGGAAAGAGGAAAATAAGGACAATTTAAAATCAGAAGATGATGGAGCAAAATCAGCATGCCCCTCGCTCTTACAGGCTGTTCAACGTCCTTTATTCAGTGCCGGCAGCACCTCATGAGAGAGCGTCTCCAATGTGGTGAGATCGGTGCAATTCGCAATTTTGAACAGATCAATGCCGTCGACAGCCGGTGTAACCATCAGTATCCTTCCGACAAGAGGAGTCTGCAGGACGCAATTTACACTCGTCACAAGAAGCATACCAGATGAGAAGCGGCTTTTCCAGGGACATCTGTACCATTGATCACTCTTCGCACCGCTTGATCACTCTTCACCCTAAAATCGGCTCTTGTTCATTTTCGGTGGAAAAGCTCATCAACAGTTGAAAAGAAAGAGCTTGAGTGGCTTCTGCCGTGATCTTTTGTTGTGTTTTTCCACCGAAAGTGACCAAGACCCCAAAACCATCGAATTTTCACATTTACACACTGACTCTTTTTGCGAGAACCAGGGAAAACAAAAAATCAGTTTGCAAAAATTTAGTGCAATCTGTTGCTAAAAATGTCGATTTCGTCGCCTCCCATTCGTTGCTCTGTTGAAGGACAACATGAATCGTCCTCGAACTATAATAGGAACAACAATACATAGGAGGAAACATGCGTTATCTACTCTTGATCTACCAAAATGAGGTCGACCATACAAAATTCAGCCAGGAAGAATTGAACGAAGAATATGAAGCCTATATGGCCTTTGGCAAAGAAGCCGAACAGCAGGGCGTGCTTGTCAGCAGTGAGGCTCTTCTCCCTACCAATACCGCGACCACGGTACGGGTACGAGGCGGCAAAACCCTGCACACAGATGGCCCCTTTGCCGAGACCAAAGAGCAGCTTGGTGGATTCTACCTGCTAAACTGCAAGGATCTTGACGAGGCCATTGAGTTTGCGGCCAAGGTCCCTGCCGCTACGGATGGCTCTATTGAGATTCGCCCCATCATGGAATTTGAGTAGTAAAGTGAGAGCATAAATGCTGCCAGCACACCGGATGGTCGCCCATACCTTTTACCAGGAGGCAGATCGTATCCTTGCCAGCTTAATTAGCACCCTACGGGACTTCGAGCTAGCCGAGGATGCCCTCCAGGATGCCCTGCTCATCGCGCTTGAGCGCTGGCCCATAGAAGGTATTCCGCCCAATCCGGGTGCCTGGATCACAACGACCGCGCGGCGCAAAGCCATCGATCGTTTGCGCCGCGCCAGTACGTTGGCACGCAAGCACGAGATCCTGCAAGAGCTACTTCAAAAGGAAGAGCAACAAGGAACTGGAGCAAGAGAAGCCGAGGCAATCCCCGATGAGCGGCTCAAGCTGATATTTACCTGCTGCCACCCGGCGCTGGCACTGGAAGCACAGGTCGCACTCACGCTGCAAACGCTCGGTGGTCTCTCCACCGCTGAGATCGCAAGCGCTTTCCTGGTTCCGCTCCCAACTATGGCCCAGCGCCTGGTACGTGCCAAACGCAAAATCAGGGATGCCGGTATCCCCTACCAGGTACCCCCAATTGAGACCATTGGAGAGCGTATGGACGCGGTGTTCTCCGTCCTTTACCTCATCTTCAATGAAGGCTACAGCGTCAGCAGCGGCAATATGTTGCTACGCACTGAACTCTGTGATGAAGCGATACATCTCGCGCGAGTCCTCCTCCAGCTCCTAACACAAGAATCCCTGCTTGATACGCTCCCAGAAGCATTGGGCCTGCTAGCACTCATGCTTTTACACGACGCCCGGCGTAACGCGCGCCTGGGACCAGAGCAAGAACTTGTCCTGCTCGAAGAACAGGATCGCTCTCTGTGGAACCAGGACAAAATTCAAGAGGGGCAGGCTCTCCTGGAACAAGCATTGCATATGCGACGCTCGGGCCCCTACCAGGTACAGGCCGCTATAAGCGCCTTACACGTTGAGGCCAAACGTTTCGAGGAGACCGATTGGATGCAGATTGCGGCTCTCTACGGCATACTGATGCGCATGACCCCTTCTCCTGTAATCGAACTCAACCGTGTTGTCGCTGTGGCGATGGCGGACAATCCCTTACATGGGCTATCACTACTTGACAGGCCAGAAATGCAAAAAGCTCTCTCCAACTATCACCCCTTCCACGCCGCACGCGCCGATCTACTACGGCGAGTTGGCCGACCCCAGCAGGCCCTTGAAGCATAAGCATACATCCAAGCGCTCAAGCTTTGCCAAAACGAGGTTGAACGCTCTTTTCTCCAACGCCGCCTCGCGGAACTCTCTTACCGGTACTTTGTTGACGAGGATGGAAGGGGGAGTAGAATGAAAGGAGAAGAAGAGAGAAAGAGGAGAGAAGAAGATGACGAAACGCATCGAGGTCGCCGCAGCTCCAGGGCCACTGGAGGACTATGCGAGGCACTTTGACCCCATCTTTGGCAAGAGCAATCAGCGCGAAGGGTTCCGCCGCTATCTCGAGGGGCTCTTGCTGCCAAGCGAGCGGAACAAGACCCTCACAGGGCTGGTCAACACCGAGCCACTGGTGGGAGCGCACCAGCCACGAGCGCAAGCCTTACAATGGTTTCTCTCCGAGTCGGACTGGGATGAGCGCAAGGTGCAAGCCGAGCGGCTCACCATCTTGCGCGAGGACCCCAGCACAATGCCGACCAAGGACGGGGTCCTGGTCATCGATGAGACAGGGGATCGCAAGGATGGGCACAAAACGGCTCACGTGAGCCGCCAGTACCTGGCCAATGTGGGCAAGATTGACAATGGCGTGGTCTCCGTCAGCAGTCTGTGGGCCGACGAGCGCGTCTACTACCCGCTGGATGTCGAACCCTACACGCCGGCGCTCTATTTTGCCAAGGGGGAAAAAGATCCAGCCTTCCGCACCAAGCTCAAGATTGCCCTGCAACTCGTGCAACGAGCCGTGCAGCAGGCACTCCCTTTTCGAGCGGTGGTGGCCGATTCCTTCTATGGCGAGGATCGCGGCTTTCGAAGCGGTTTAGCCGATCTACAGGTCCCGTATGTGCTGGCCCTCAAGCCTTCCCACGCCTGGTGGCATCCAGAAGAAGAGGCCGGAACCTTGCAAGAGGTCGCCCACGAGGCTGGATGGAAGGGGAGTGAGCATCCGGGCAAGTGGGTGAATATCACCAGGACCTTCCGCGATGGGCATCAAGAGGACTGGTGGGCGGTGGAGATCGTGGCGGGGCCATTTGGCCCAGATCAGAAGGAACGGGCCCTGGTGGTGACGACCGACCCGCAGGAACTGCCTGACCTCACCACCTCGTACCTGGTCACGAACCTGCCTGCCTCGGCAACGTCCTCTGAAACGGAATCCTCATGGCCTGCAGCCACGGTGGAAGAAGTGATGAGGCTCTATGGGTTGCGCATGTGGATTGAACAGAGCTACAAACACGTCAAACACGCCCTGGGCTGGTCACAGTATCAGGTGAGAAGCGACACAGCGATCCGCCGGCATTGGCAATTAGTCTGTTGCGCGTTCTCCTTTTGCTGGTACCATCTCCGTCATCCGAGCATGTGCACGGCCCAAGCGCTCAGCCAGCCGCCTGAACCAGCAACCGCTGCCGCCACCAGTGCCTCGGCCGCAACAGCCGACGCGGGGGAAAAAAATCACCACGGCCCACGAGAGACGGCCGCAGGTGTCGTGGCCAGCAGCCCTTCGAGCCGTGCGGGGATGGCTCGAGCCCTGGATCATGCTCAGGCGCTATTGGAGCGGTTGGTCATCACTGCCCCCGCCTCCTGCCGTGCAACGCCTCTTTCAAGGGCTTGAGCGGGGGCAGGGCCTCGCTCTCTACAGTTCCGCTTAACCTTCGTCAACAAAGTACCGTTACAGCGGGGAGCCAAAAGATTGAGCTTTCATTTAACCCTTCCTTTCTTGATCAGGAAGAAGGTACCCGCAATGTTGGAACCAGCCTTGCGCATCCTGCGCGGTGATGGTAAGTAATGCTTGGCCGATAGCTTCTTCCAGCGCTTCTCTCGTTCTGGCTCCTGCTCGTCGTAAGGCGGTTTTGAGCTTAGAGAAGGCTTCTTCGATCGGAGAGAGGTCGGGTGAATATCCCGGGAGGAAGAGGAGTTGACAGCCTTTCGCTTCAATAGCCAGCCGGACCCGTGCGCTTTTGTGTGTCTGGAGATTGTCCATCACCACAATTTGCCCCACCTGGAGGCTGGGCGCCAGAACCCGTTCAACATACAACTCGAAGGCGATCGTGTTGGCTGATCCTTCCAAGATCATCGCGGCTCCCATGCCAGAAAGAGAGAGGGACGCGATTAGCGTGGTATTTTTGCCACGATTCCGCGGCACCGTTCCTCCCGCTCGTTCCCCCTTTGGCGCACGCGCATACAGGGGCCTCAAGGCAATATTGGAGCCGGTTTCATCAAGAAACACCAATGCATTCGTTGGAAGGCTTCTCGCCTTCTTTCGCCAGGCGGCTCGCTCTTCCTCATTGCGCTCCATTGCCCTGAGCGACTTTTTTTTCGCGTCCAGCCGAGCCTCTTGATCGCCCGGCTCATGGTCCACCGGCTCACGCGTTCACCGTGAGTCTGCTCCCACATGGCGCAATGGTGCTCCAGCGTGGCGTCGTTGTGCTCCTGTAATTGAGGCGTCAGCCCTGCCTCCAGTTGTGCCTGCTTCTTCGGAAGGCGACCAGGAATCGCTCTGGGGCGTACATGCCCCTTCTCTCGCTGTTGCTTGCTGTACCGTTTGAGGGTGGCCAACGAGATACCAAAGAGTTGCACAATCTCGGCTCTGGGGCGACCTAGGTCCACGGCTCGCAGAACACGCTCGCGGAAATCTTGTGAGTATGCTTTCATGGATTCCCCGCCTTTCGTGAACGTACCTCCCCATAGAATGGAGAGGCTTCTACGCAGTTGCCCGCGTTGGCCGCGTCCCGACCGAAAGCTGTTTTCGTCCGATATCGAGGATGACCTTCGCTGAGGCCGTATCCCGATCCAGTTCACACCCACACGTACAAGAATGCCACCGCTCTTCTAACGTCTTCTTGCGTACATTCCCGCAATTCGGGCAAATCTGGCTGGTGTACTTAGGATCAACTTGTACGAGAGTACGCCCGGCCCATGCTGCCTTGTACGTACACATTCCCACAAATTGACTCCAACCAGCGTCGGCTATTGATTTGTTTAATCCCGCTTTGGCTGCCGCCCCATTAGGCAAATACTGTCCTGTCTCTTCGTCCTGCTTCGGCTTTGGCTGTTTCACCAGATTGGCCATGGTGAGATCCTCAAGCACGATCACTTGATAGCGATTGACGAGCTTTCTTGAGGCTTTGTGAGCGAAGTCGGCACGCTGATTGCGGACCTTACGATGGGCCTTTGCCACGCGCTTCACTGCCTTCGCTCTGCGATGACTGCCGCGCTTCTTGCGAGACAAGGACTCTTGTAGCTTCTTGAGCTTGTTCTCTGCTCTCCGATAATGGCGCGGGTTCTCAAGGAATTCACCATTGGACAAGGCGGCAAAGTGAGTCACACCCAGGTCTATCCCTACATCCTCATAGCTGGTAGGCAAGGCTTCCGGCTTGTCCACTTCGCAGCTAAAACAGGCATACCAATGCTCTCCCTCGCGCTTGATGGTCAAGGTTTTGACTTTGCCTATCATGTCTCGATGCAGGTGCAGTTTCACTGTTCCAATCTTCGTCAATTTCAGATTGACTCTGACCATGCCCTTCTTATCAGGCGGGCGTGTTTGTTGATCCAATTTCCAGCCAGCGCCGTCCGGGTAGGTAAACGAGTTATAGCGGTTACGACCCTGAAAACGCGGGTATCCTGGTTTCTGGCCTTTGGCACAGCGATCAAAAAACCGTTGAAATGCCTTGTCCAGTCGTTTTAACACATCTTGCAGGACATGAGCAGCGATATCCTGATACTCTTCTCTGATCTTTGCCTTGATCTCTGGAAGGACATTTTGTTGATCATAGTAGGTGATCGATTTGCCCGCCATACGGTAAGCATCCTTCCTCTCGGAAAGACCCGCATTGTAGAGTTCTCGACAACGTGCCAGAACCCAATGGAGTTTGTTCTCCACCGTCTTATTGGGAGCTAAACGGTACTTGTACGTTTTTCTCATGTCCCTTGTCCCAACTCGATATATTTTTTGACGGTTTCCTCGGTCATGTCTCCGACGGTGCCAACGTAGTAACTGCGAGACCAGAAATTCCCACCCCACAGTTGTTTTTTGACTTCGGGATGCTGCTTAAAGACTTGTCTCGCAGTAATCCCTTTGAGGGTATTAACAATGAGAGAGGGCGCAATAGCGGGTGGCGCACTCAAAAAGAGGTGAACGTGGTCTTCCTGTACATTGAGTGCGCCGATCTCCCAAGTATTCGCCTCACATAATCGCCTGATTTCTTCCTCAATAAACGTGGCGATATTCCCCACCAGAATAGTCTTGCGATACTTGGGACACCATACAAAATGGTATGCTATTTTATATATGGCATGCTTCGTATGTTGTTCTCTCATACGCTCTATTCTAGCATGGTATGCCATACCATGCTAGAATAGAGCGAGAGGGGCCGCCTAACCCCTGCCTGAAGGCGAGGGGAATGCGGCGGCCCGGCCTTCAATACACGCTTGAAAGAGGAGAAATGAGCTATGCAACCTCAACAGAAGGCTCTTCCAGGCAATTATTATGCCAAATTGATCGGCTGTATTATCCTTTGCATCCTTACTTTTGCAATGCTCTGCATAGAGATTTTCGATAGCCTCCATCTGATGCCGATAACAATAGACATGGTGCCAATTAATACGGCTACCCACCTCGCACGTACCATTTTCATAGGTCTGGCCTTTATTTGTTTATGCGTCCTATTCAGGTACGGCATGCGCTTCGAGCGAGCCAAGGCATTGGGAATGGCTCTTGATGCCCCCAGGTGGTTCCTCTTCCTGGATCAATGGCCGTTAAAATGGACGTTGAAAAATGCCGTCAGCTTCTTTCTCCTCTGGTTTACTGGCTCTGTGATCTTTCAAATTCTCTTTCCTGCCACAGCGCCGCTCGATATAGCATGGATAGTTATCAGTGCGTCTCTTTACGCGAGCCTTGTAACATTCGTAAGGTGGATTGGGCATCGGCGTCGGGTGAAGCCTGAAATCTTTGTCCGTTGAGATGTGGAATTTTCTGAGGCCTTTTCTCCCAGCAATAATTCACAGGCTCTGCTACTCAGGTGCCTGGTTCCCAGGCAATGGGAAACGGGATTCCCTCAAAGACCGCCGTCAGAGCGGCCAGCATGGAACGGCCCTGTTTCCTCATCGTCGAAAGATAGCTGCGAATGACGCAGAAAGCCGTGGCTCCCTCGGCACTGCGAAATGTCCCAGAAATCTTTTGCTGCACTTTGATCATTCTGAGATCTCTTTCCGCCTGGTTGTTGCTAAAAGGCACCGCCAGATCGTCCAGGAAAGCGAGGACCTGCTCGGCCCTCGCAAGAAGGGCATCCAGGAGATTTTTGGCGTCGTCTTGTTTGCGGCGACCGGGTTTTTTGGGAGCGCAAGCGTCTGGTGGGGGAGCCAGGGTCCGATGAGCAGCAAAGCCCTGTTGGAGGATCTCAAAATACTGGAGGACCAAGGCATCGCGCTCCTCTGGAGGAAGCCGATCCGCCCCCGCCGCGCGCAAACGGGCGGTGGTGTGGCTCATGCGCTCCAACAAATCATGCATCTGCTGCGCCCACGGCTGGCAATCCCGCTCAGCGATCAACAAGCAATCGCGTAAGAGGTGCGCGCCACACACGCTATGGACACACCCATAGTGGTCGTAGCTGCTCAATCGATCATGGATCGCTCGCCCCGTATACTCCGGCAAAATCCCAATGGCATCCATTGCCTTCTGTCCTCGTTGGCGATGCCAATGGTAGAGCGTCAACCACTGGGTGGCGTTGACGTGAAACCAATGCAGCAAGCCTTTGACTCGCCCGCCCGTCTCATCCACATGGTCCAGCTTTTGTGCCAGGAGCAAGCGTTTGAGCAGGAGCATCGTTGGGCCAAGTGTGCGAGCTGCCTCCTGGATCCAACTTGCCAACGTTCCCTCGGACAACCGACAGGTGAGCAGATCCTCAAAGACCTCGCCAATGCGCTCCATCGGCAGCAATTGATACTGGGAGAAATAGACCGCCAGGGCCTGCACTCCGGGTCCATACTGGGCAGGTGCTTGCACCTCGCTCGGAAAGGTGCCCGCGTTCTGATGCTGACACCTCGGACAGGTGAGGGCTTCCACTCGATGTTCCGTGACGACGAGACGCATGACGGGGAGATCATGGATTTGCCGACGTTCTTTGACCTGCCCCACCACCGCTCCCAGTTCACCGTGGCACGCCTCGCAATGACTGGGACGATGGATCACCACCCGGTCGGGCGTCTCCACCCGCTGAAGGGTGTGTCCTGCGTGACCTGCTTGTCCTCCTTTTGCTTTGCTGCTCGCCGGACGTTTTTTCCCTTTGCGTTTGAAGCCATCACTCGACGGCGGCTTGCTGCTGTTGTGACTATCTTTTGCCAGTCGTCGCTCTAGCTCTTCAATGCAGAGAAGCGCACTCATCAGCCGTCCTTCCAGATCCTCGATTCTCCGATCTTTCTGGGTAGCTTCTTCTTTGAGTTCCGTGTTCTCTTTTCTCAGCTGTCTCGCTTCTTCTTCCGTCATGCTCGTAGTTTATCAGCCTTGTCCAGTCTCTTCCAGGGTACCTGAGTAGTTACCTTTAGACACGGCTTAAACGGATTTGATATTACCTGATGCAACTCAACTTGAGCTCACGAATATTACCATTGACCATATCACCCATGAGATCACGGCCATAGCCACAACGAGAGCAATGGAGGCTCTCTGTCCTCTTTGTCACCTGCCTTCCAGACGGGTTCACTCTCGCTACAAGAGGCAATGGGCAGATCTTCCTTGTTGTGGTCAACCTGTCCGTTGGATCGTCGAAGTTCGTCGTTTTCGCTGCCAAAATCCAGATTGTAGCCGCAATATCTTTTGTGAGCGTCTTCCCACCTGTGCTGTTGCCTACGCTCGGCGAACGGTGAGAGCAGCACGGGTGTTGACAGCTATCTCCTTTGCTCTGGGAGGTCGAGCTGGAGCCCACTTGGCGGAAGACCTTTCAATGCAGATCAGCCATGATACACTTTTACGCCTCATACGGAGGGAGGCCAACCCCGCAGCTCAATTGGTGCGTATCCTAGGGGTAGATGATTGGAGTTATCGCCGAGGCAAGCGCTATGGAACGCTTCTGTTGAATCTGGAAACACACCGCCCAATCGATGTTCTGCCTGATCGCACTGCTGCGACCCTTGCCAAATGGCTGGCAAATCACCCTGAAATTCTGGTCATCAGCCGCGATCGCGGCGGCGAATATGCTTTGGGATCTCGTCAAGGGGCTCCTCAAGCAGTTCAAGTCGCAGATCGTTTCCATGTCGTGCGTAATCTGGCAGAAGTGCTGGAGCGCAGTTTTCATCGCCATCGCCGACTTCTCAAACAAATTCGTGTTCCTGTTCCCGACGTGAATGCGATGCCTCTTACAGTTCGCTATGCCCGACCAGATCGGGAGTACCGGAAGGGACAGGCAAGAGACAAACGTGTTGAGCGTTACGAGGCTGTACAACATTTTGTGAAACAAGGTATGAGTCATCGCGAAATTGCACGGCGATTACATATGCATCGAGAATCAGTTATTCGTTATGCGAAAGCAGAGAGCTTTCCTGAAAAGCCTTCCCGCTCGCCCAAGCCTGGCATTCTCACTCCCTATGAACCCTATCTGAGAGCTCGTTATCAAGAAGGATACCGAAATGAATTGGGACTGTGGCGAGAACTTGTGGCGCAAGGGTTTACCGGTACACGCATGACTGTGGTGCGCTACGTGTTGGGCTTACGCCAACTGGAACAACAGGGAGGTGTTCTCCCTCCCATATCACAGACAACTGAACTCACTCCAAGTCGTTTCATTGGCCTGCTCTTGCGACACGATGAGGAATTGAGTCAAGAGGAAGTGCAAGCCTTGGTCCAGGCAAAGAAACTCCACCCTGAGTTGGAGCGGAGCGCATCGCTGTTCCAACTGTTTCTCCAGATGGTACGAGAGCGCCGGGGAGAAGAACTCGATCTGTGGTTCTATGCAGCGTTTCACAGTGGTATTCCTGAATTCCGCTCGTTTGTCGTCAAGTTGCGCCAGGATCAGGAAGCAGTGCAAGCTGGACTCATTTTTTCTTGGAACAATGGTGTTGTGGAAGGGCATGTTCATCGTTTGAAGTATCTTAAGCGGCAGATGTATGGTAGAGCGAATTTTGACCTCCTGCGCCAGCGCGTTCTTCACGGTTCAATGGATTCATCATGATCATCAAAAATGCGTCAGACCCCTTTTGTCGGACATACAAAGAAGTCAACTTCCGGCCACAGAGGCATAGGCTGCCTCAAACTCAGCAGGTGGAAGATACCCCAAGCTCGAATGCAATCGTTTGGTATTGTACACCTGCTCGATGAATTCCTCTCGCATTGGCTTCTGCATCGGCAAATGACTCGTACTCTTTGAGATACACTTCCTCCATTTTTAACGTCTTAAAGAAACTTTCGGCTTTGGCATTGTCGTAGGGATTGCCTACGGCAGACATACTGATGTGCGCGCCAATCGCCTGTAACTGCTCCACATAGTCGTGACTCGCATATTGGACGCCACGATCACTGTGATGGATCAGCCCAGGAGCTGGGTGACGTTGGGTAATAGCCTGATTCAAGGCGGCCAGGGTCAGCTGAGTCGTCATCTCCCGCGAGAGGAACCACCCCACGCACCGGCGTGAGAACGCATCCAGGATACAAGCCAGGTACACAAACGCTCCCCGCAGGCGGATGTAGGTGAGATCAGCCACCCACGCCTGATCGGGTGCCGTCAGCACTTTACCGGCCAGTACATTAGGATAGACCGGGAATCGATGCCGCGAGTCAGTCGTCGTAACCACAAACCGTTTTTTCAGATGACACAACAAGGATTCTTCCTGCATGATCCGCAAGACTCGTTTATGATTGACCTTCCAACCTGCTCGTGCCAGAGCACGGGTGACACGACGATAGCCATAGCCGGGAAACTCCAAAATGATTTGCTCGATGTGATCGCGCAACTGCGTTTCGCTCTCATTTCCCTGTTCGTGCTTGGCTTCATAGTACCAACTGCGACTCACGGAGAATAATTCACACAACCGCAACACTGAGAGCTCCGGGTGGTCTTGATGAGCCTGGAGAATCATGGCGTGACGTTCCCCAACCCTCTGCTCTGCAAGGCTTTTTTTAACACCTGATTCTCCAACGCCAATTGTCCACAAAAACGCTCTAATTCGGCTACCCGTGAGGCTTCCGTGGCCGGTCCTGACTCGGTGGACAAAAAAGCCGACTCTCCGCGCTCCTGATACTCCTTGCGCCACCGCGAGAGGACACTTGCAGCCAGCCCATATTCGCGGCAGACTTGGGCTGGTCGTTTCTGGCCGGTACTCACCTGACGGACGACATCCAGTTTAAATTCTCGGCTGTGTTGTCGCTTGTGCATCGTTTCTTCTCCTTCGCATCTTTTCAGTGTACGATATTTTCGCGAAGTTGACTTCGATCACTGTCCGGGAAAATGGGTGCAGTCCATTCATAGACCCTTCCTATAAATAGATGAGAGAACAAGCGCCCCGTTTGTCTTCTCCTTCTTTAACCACAACACCACACTGGGTCAACTCCAAGATGTCTCAGATGAGCACATGGGGACACAAGACCCTATCATCGTAGAGATGTCTTTTTGATGATATCCCAAGAAATACATGCAATTCTGTTTATGTTCGTATTATAATAGAATATGTGACCCACAGTAATTCCAACCCTATCTAGAGCTATTAAGAACCCCATAGGCATTCGCTCTATGGGGTTCCTCCCTTACAGAAACAGCCATGGGGAATGTGCAGGCATGCCTGATGTCACACGTGATGTCATATGGGATCACCTCCACGCATGTTGACAAAAAAACACATGCATTCTCCCAGTTTCTGGAGAGGACTGAGAATGATGAGGTTGGAAGCGCTTCTCTCGTTTGCCTCTCTAACTCAATACTTTGAGGTATATTGCCGCATGAGATAGGGATAGATTTCCTCGCGTATATGCAGCCGAAGAGGGTGCCTGTCTCATTCCTTCTCTTTTGGAGCAATGGGCAACGTGAACCAGAAGGTCGCCCCCTGATCAGGTGCACTCTGCACACCAACGCTGCCCGCTTGATGCTCTATGAACGCTCGGCAAAGATAGAGCCCTAACCCTAAGCTCAAGTCCAATTCATGCTGGACCGCATATCCCTTCGCACGGTAGAAGCGTTCCCAGAGATGCTTTTGCTCTTCGTGAGGGATGCCTGGTCCTTCATTGTGGACCGAAACTTGCGCGACTGAATCTTCAACCGCCAATTGCACCGTCACAGGGGCGCGCGCAGATGAATAGGCGAGGGCATTCGTCAGGTATGTATTGAAAACCTGGGCAACCCGCTCAGCGTCAGCGAGGACGAAGACCTCTTGAGCCGTTGTTTTCCTGTCAAGAGCAAGCACATGCTCGGGTGTTATTTGTTGTTGTGTGTCTACAACCGCTTTCAGCAACGCAAGCAGGTTACACCGTTTCAGCTGTACCTCAAGTTGATTCGCCTGGATGCGCGCATCATCGATGATGTCGTTAATCATACGCTGCTGTAGTCGGGCGCTCTGTGCCGCGGAGGCTAAGGGTTGCTGGGCCTGCGCAACATACTCGCCGACGTGTTCAGCCTGGAATGCGATCTGACGAGAAAGCGTCTCTAACCGGCGTTGGGCTAATTGAAGATTGCCTAAGATCCCGGTGAGAGGGGTGCGCAGTTCGTGACTGGCGAGAATCAAGAAGTCTTTGCTCAGTTGATGCATTTCCTGGAGCGCACGTTCTCTGGTGTGAGCCTCTACCTGCTCATGCACATGGCCGAGATATTCGATCACTAACAGCGCCTGTGCTGCGAGCGCTTTCACCAGGGCAATCTCTTCCGATGTATAGACACTCGTCACCCCCACTTTCGTGATAATAAGTATCCCAGCCAGTTGGTTCTCAAGAAACAAAGGGGTCAGCAGGAGACTTTCGGAGGAAAAATCGGGGGCGTCAGGCAGGTAAGGCATGCGATCACCACGAAGGGTGACCTCCTTCTTCTCGAAGAGACGGGCCAATACGGTTTCCTCAAAGATATCGGAGAGCGTGTGAAGTCCGCCTATCGCTCGCTCAGGGCTCTCTTGTTCAGGCGTGAAACCACTGCCCGTAACATAGTGAACATATCCCTCTGGCCATCGCACCGCTTTCAACATCACCCGGTGGCAATCCATTACCTGATGAATCACGTTCACCAACTGCTGGGCAATGAAGACAACTGGAGGCGAGAGAAGCAGAGATCCTTCAGGCAATGCGTCAGCAATTTGCTGAGGAATACGCTCAGGGAGGTGAGCAATTGCTTGTGTCAGGGTCAGCACCGCCTCGTGGACGCGTTGGAGGTGGAGAGCGTGTTGATACCGCTGCGAAATCTCATGGAAAACAATCACCATCCCACTGACCTGCTTCTGCTCATCATACAGAGGTGAGCAGGAGAGAGTCACCGCGACTCTTCGCCCGGAAGGAAGCTCAAGCGTGATAAATGTTTCTGGTGGACTGCATATGACCTCTTGCTGGGTCATGGCGTACATGATCCATTGTTTTGCGGAGAACAGTCGTTGTTGTTCGTCATACATTCCATAGGGTTCAAGAAACGCCTGAACGGTTTTTCCTCGCCACTGGGTCTCAGAATGGATGTCAAAAAGCTTCAGGGCTGCTGTATTGATGCGAAGGATTTTCCCCTTCTGATCACAGACAATGGCGCTATCTGATAAAAATGTAAAGATCGTTTCACGTTGCTTCGCAAGCGCTGTCAGGGGAGGCACATCGACTGGTTGTGCTTCTGTGTTCAATGAGGGAGATCGGGGAACATGCTTCCTTGCAGATATCACATCGGGTCTCCGCTTCTTTTGCATACCATGTTGCCGGTTTTTACCCATCGTGTTCTTCTTTACGAAACTAAGGAATGCCCAACAGTTCCACGATTGACGAGAAACAGCAAGAGGACAGAGGTATTGTATATGTTGTTGGGACCCATAGCAATCTCATCTCTCCTGCAAAGCCCACGGGTTGCGCACCAATGTGTCTACTTGTCAAATGCCTTGAAAGGGGCGAGCCGCAGGCTCATCAAGCATCCTTGCGAGCTTGAGGCTTGGAAGCGGTGCTGAAATGCCGGTTTCAGCCAGGTGCGTGGAGCAAGCGATCCCGAGAGTATCGACCCTTGACTGGAGTGGGAAGACTCCGAGACGGGAGAGCGAGCGGAAGAGAAAGATGCCTCAATGCAGGACCCCGCTCGCTCTCGGCGCACAGCGCTCGCCCACTCCAGTCAAGGGCGGGATCGCCCACGCACCTGGCTGGAAGGACCGCTACGGGATGGTTGGTCAACCACTCCCAGGGCCAAAAAACGGTACAAACTGCCCACCAGTCAAGGTGGGGTGAACCGTGCGCATACCCATGCGGTCTCACCTTGACGGGGAAAAGCAGCAAGATGAACCACCCTGCTCATCCTCTCTGTTGGGTCGCTCGAAGCTGCTTCTGCCGCGCAGAAAGTCGATAGGTCGAGCCGTGGTAGTTGACCTGCTCGACCTCTTCACTCAAACCCAGCTGATCAAGATAGTCATACAAGAGCAGGAGCCGGTCGCGTTTCTTGCCGGGGGTGGTTCCCGTGTAACTAATCCAGTTCAGCAATTTGCGGGTGACGGCCTCGACTTGTGTCTGGCATGGGATGACCCAACGTATTCTCCCATGCCCCCCACCCCAAACAAGGAAGAGCCATTCATCCCCTGAATAAATCACAGGGGCTTTCTGGCTCGTTTCCTGTAAACGCCTGGGGCATTGCTCACATGGATAGCACTTCGCCCAGAATTGGGAATTACTTCGTCCACTATTGGGTGGTTTTCATCTTCCCTTGTCTCCTTTGCTTCAGGTACACTTAGTCACGTACTTCACGATGTTGACCGGAGCACCCTGGACCATGTTGGTGGTAGTGATGATGGCTGACTGAGTGCCAGGAATGGATCAGGGATTGCTTCATCATCTAACGCTTTCATAGCAACGGTTTACACGCTAAAGGCATGTCCACAGAACAATAGTATGTCTAGTCAAATTACAAAATTTTGGTAAAATCGGAGGATTTTTCGCGATGGGAACATCCCTTTTACCTTGCTCTGATCAGCATGTTCCTCTTCACTCAGTCGGACGACGAATATGGTGCCGTTTCGCAGGCACCCCTGAGAACCCACCATTGCTTTTGCTTCATGGCGAGTGGCAAAGTAGTGCCGTGTTTACCCCCTACTTTGAATCTCTTTCTCGCCACTACTACGTTGTGGCGCCGGATCTCCTTGGGCACGGTTTTTCTTCCAAACCAGCGGAACAGTCTGCTTATACCATTTCCGCCTGGGTTGAGGACCTGGCGAGCCTGTGCGATACCACTCTTCATTTGGACGATATACACGTGGTCGCAGTAGGCCGGTTTGGCCTGTGTGTGCTCGATGCGCTTCAGTGGCACGTGGTTATGGCAGAGCGTCTACGGGGATTCGCTCTTCTTCCCTTCCCATGCGCTTATCCTCTCTCTCCTGAAGCACCTGGCCTCAACTGATGTCGACATTTCCTATAACGCTGCTCAAGAGCTCACAATGGTGCTGTTCCCTCTTTTTCCACAGGATGGAGTAGGCGTAGAGCGTGCACATGGAGAACTCCTGTCACAGATTCGACTGGTGCATCCTCAAGCCAATCATGTCCTCTGTCACCTGGTTGAACATATGGAGACGGAGTACACACGTTGGCAAACGCCGCTCATGATTCTTCAGACGCTCAAGGATCTCTCCTGCCTTGTACCGCAGAGTGATGTGGTCCCTTGCCGCGGAAACCGATTCTCAGGAGGAGAGCCATCTGGCAGATACTGTGCCTTTCTCGCTTCCATGTGTTCCTGATCTGTCCTGTTGACGATAGTTGTGCGTTCATAAACGCCCCAGAGGATAGGCAGTTTTCTATCGCGGTTTTGTTTGTCTGGCAATGACAACAGAAGGACATGTTGTCTATAAAGAGAAGAAATGAGAGTATGATGCATACAGTTTCCCACTCCATCCATCCGCAGGAAACATCGCCACGGTCTCAAGGTGAGCAGCAGTGGTTCCCGCTTTCCCATGTGCTCCTTGAGAACGTGCTCACACAACGCGAGGCTCCCCTTGATGCTGTAGCGCTTCATTGTCTTCCTCCTCTTGAAGAGGAGGAGGCCTTGCTCCTGCGGTTCTGGCACCAGGGACGCCCTACACTCACGAACATTGTGACAACGCCACTTGGGCGTGTAGGAAATATGTTTCTGCCCATAGCGATCTCGCACGCTGATGACGACGAGCAGCGACAGAAGCTGATTCAGCAGGCCTGCCAGGCGGTAGCCATTGCTCGGTCCTGTGGTGCCAGAAGTGTTTCCCTCTCTACTCCTCTTGCCTCTGTCACGCATGAAGGGCAGCTGATCCAGGAGTACCAGGTTTTGCGGGCAGATGATCGGCCAAGGCTCACCACTGCAGATGCAACTACCAGCACTGCAGCGGTGCTCACGCTTGAATGGATACTTGCTCGCGTCGCCCGTGATCTGCGCCGTGAACAGATTGTGGCAGTAGGATCTGACCCTCTTGCCAGCACGTTCCTTCGCCTTTTGCTTGTAACTTTGCCCCATCCTGCATCCGTAATTCTCTGTTCTCAGCCGGGTCAGCAGGCACAGATTGAGCGGCTTGTGAGAGAACTACGCGCCTCTGGCTTTGAGGGGGAAATACTGCTTATCGACACGCTGCAAGAAGGCGAAAGCGCTCCAGATGCTGTGTACGAGGCAACGCTTCTGCTTGGGACAGGGAGTTTTCTTGAACGGCTCAACATCGATCGCATTCGCGCTGGTACGATCGTCTTCAGGTTTTCCGGGCCCTCGCCTCTTGTTGCAGAGCCGCTTTTGGCTCGGGTAAGAGCACACGAGGACATCCTTGTCCCCCTGGTAGATGAGCTGACATTCCCCACAGCAGTACAGGCGCACCGGGGGGTTGAAAAAGGGTCGATGCTAGATCTGCTCTTACAAGCTGAAGAAAGGTGGGGAGGACGCACTCCATACCAGATCAAAAGCTCCTTGCTAGCCGGGCTTGCTGTGGCAACACTCGATGTTCCCTCGGCCCTTGGATGGGTCGACACAAAAACGGCACAAAACCACTACCTTGCGCTCAGGCGGGCCGGGGCCCGAGGAATTGCGCCTCATCTGGGCGTACAGGACGCCCCATCGGCATGCCTTATGGAGTTTCGAGCTCGCTTTCGCAACCGTGTGTGAGGGGGTTCTACCAGGGAGTGTTCTCTCTGCTTGCCTCTGTAGAGCAAAGAAGGAGGGTTGTGGTACACACCCACCATGTTGTTTGCACGAAGAATATGCTTCATTGGATGTGATGACTCTGAAGGATTGGTGAAGAGATGATGTTTGACCCCACGCTTTTCTTAAGGATATGCTTTTCTATCCTTACTGGTATGGCGCTTTTACTCTATGGTGTCCGATCGTTGCTGATCCACGGAGGACGAGATACGACGGTTAACCCCCAGGAACTGGAACGGCTGGTTGCGGCTGCGCCTGATTCTACTGAACACTGGCAGGTGTCAAGGGCAGAGCACTGTCGGGCGTATTTCGCGGATCGTCAGGCGTATCGCACACGGTTTCTGACGTTCTTTGAGCGTGCTTTACGCCCGGTTCCCAACCCCATGACGATCTCTCAGAAAGATCGACAGCAAACACGTTCGCGACGGACTGTTCTGCCTGCAGAATCGCGCGCCCTGATGGAAGAACAGGATGCGCCCAAACAGGAAATCCCTGCGGCACATCGAAAGCGAACCATGTTTCATGCTTTCGCGATGTTCACGGGATATCCCCGAGCCTACTGGTACCTGCTGTTTGGGACATTGATCAATGGAACGGCCACCTTTGTCCTCCCGTTTGAATCGCTCTACCTGGTCTCAGTCCGACATCTTCTGGTAAGCCAGGCGTCGGCCATTGTCGCACTCTATGGGATTGGCTCGTGCGTCTCGGCACTGCTTGGAGGAGTGCTAGCCGATAGGATTGGACGTCGCCCCACCATTCTTTCTGGCCTGGTGGGCCTGACCGCGACGACCTTTGCCCTGGCCTTTATTCAGGAGACCTGGTTGATTGCACTGCTCACATTCCTGATGGGCTTCTGGATCTCGTGGTATCGCCCCGCGTCGAATGCGGTGCTGGCCGATCTCATTCCACAAGCGCGCCAGGCCCAGGCCAATAGCCTGGTGTATTGGGCCTATAATCTGGGCATGGCCGCATCTCCCCTGTTGGCAAGTATCATCGTCCCATATATTGGCTATACCATCCTGTTTTGCGCCGATGGCATCGGGACCGCACTCTTTTGTCTGCTGATTTTCCTCGGTCTACCGGAAACACGTCCAACCGCGACCAGATCCTCCATGCATTCAGTGCCTCAGCTCAAACAGGAGGCGAGTACGTCCGGAATCTGGCGGAATGGTCGCTTCCTGCTCTATACTGGTCTGTCTTTCTTCCTGACAAGCATATACTTTCAATACTCTTCCACGCTGCCAGCAGATATGCAGCTCCATGGGCTGGATGCCGCGCATTATGGCCTCGTAATCTCCATCAACGGGATCGTGGTGGTCCTGCTTGGCCTGCCGCTCTCCCATCTGCTGACGCGTTTTGCCCCTTTCAAGGCCCTCGCGGTATCGGTCTTGCTCCTGGGGGCGGGATTCGGCCTGACCGCTCTCGCTGACTCCCTGTTTTCGCTTCCTCTGTATGCTGGCTCGGTTCTGGTGTGGACGATCGGGGAAATCATCTTTGTCCCCGTCTCAGCCACGATTGTTGCTCTGCTTTCTCCCACTACTGAGCGTGGGCTGTACCAGGGGGTGGCACGCATGTCCTGGGGCCTCTCTGCCTTTGCTGGTCCTCTGTTGGGAGGCCTGGTCCTTCAGCAATGGGGATTCGCCTTATGGATCGGTTGTGCGGTGCTGGGAACTGGACTGGCGTGGAGTTTCCTCCTGCTCGGGCGCGTGAAGAACCGCGCTCAGCTCAACGAAGAAGCCCTGCCTTCATCTGCGAATGCTTTAGCTTCAAAGCTGGTGCCTTCGCCCGAAATGGAGATGTACCTGGCAAAATGTGGGAAGAGTGTCCTCACTGACGGCAAGCGGAAGGCAAAAACGGCTGCTTCGTAGAAAACTAAGGGAGGCTCTCCTCTGTTCTGCCACGTCTCCCTGAAGGTTAGTCACCAGACTCCACGGCTAAAGCCGGGGGCTTGTATCTCTCCTCACGCTGACCCGTGGATCAGGGAAGGATACGTTAGCCTTCAGGACAAGCCTGAACACCACTAGGACGGGTGACAAGCGGTTCAACCAACCGCCACTTCCTGGAGGAAGTCGCCCCACACGGAAAAGGGTACACAGGTTGAGCTAGCGTACAGGGCGTTGGCCCTCATGCCGATCCGTGCATGCTGAACAGTTCGACCGATGCAGGTATCCATGCATCACAAACAGTTTCTCTTGAGTCAGAGGAGTGCCTTTGTGCTGACCTGTTCGCGAACATATACACATCTCTTCTTAGGCAACACAGGAAAACCGGAAAGGAGAGGGCAGGCCCCGCCACCCATGCGCCTGAAAAGGACTCGGCATTCCTCCCCGCGCATGAATGCGGGGGTCTCCTGCCTCGATTTGATGAAAGGGCGCATCTTCAAGTACGCAAAGTACAAGGCGTGGAACGTAGGGGGAATCATCACGTGCCGCGTCAATCCGCGCAATACGAGCCGGGAATGCCATCGCTGTCACGCGCCTGTCATGCGCTACAATGAGGGCGAGTCGGTTGAGGGATACACGCCCGGGGCGCCACTTTGTCTGTGTCCACGATGCCAGATGCACACCCATGCTGACCGCAATGCCAGTCTGAGAATCGGGCAGCGCTTGATTGAGCGCACGCAAGAACCGTTGAAGGAAAAGCCACATGCTCGTTCGCGACGTGCGACGAGGGGGTCGAAAGACCCAGGTGTTGGGATCTCCCAGGATGCCGAAGGCGAAGGGCAACCATCTATTGCTCAAGCCAGGCAAGGGGATCACGCCAACGGGCCTGGCACCGCCCAGAGGGGATTGCGCCGGATGGGTGCGCGCCCCTCAGATATGGCTACCACACTACGCCTCCATTTTGAGTAGTCCCTACGGGATATGTCTCACGGAGGCGCTTACGGAGCCGTGTCAGAAGCTGCTGGGCTTTAGCCCATGCGGAGTGTCACAGGAGAGTTGCCAGTAAATGACGGTGTGAATCAATCCAATATTGGAGCGGTTTCTCCAGATTCTCGATGGTCGATTCCTCTGTTTCGCGCCAGATTCCCATTTCCTCTTCCCCCAACACCACAAGTTCGTTTAGGAGAGCGACAACCAGTGCGCCATGAGGTGGCTTCGGTCAAGACCATTGGCAAGTCACAATTCCTAAATGCCCTTTTTCTAAAATTACTGCGGATTCCGACCTTTTTTCTAATTTTAGAGCGATTTTTTCTAAAGTTAGAGAGCCTAAAATAGCCCTCTTTGTGCTCATTCTATTCTAGAATTATTGTGGACGGCACAGGAGATGCAGGTTTTCACGTGTTGATCCCCAGCGGCTCTTCCTCTCGACGTGGCGTGGAAACCTCGGTGGTTCGCTGAAATCTCTTCCCTTTTGCTCACTGAACAGAGCCGTCGCGTGATCTGGGGCTGAATTCTTGCCATTGCTGCTAGTCGTGGGTTTGTGCCGAGGAAAAGGAGAGTCAGGCGAGGCGTCGAATGCGGTACAATAAGGGGGGTATGGAACAAGGAGGGCTCATGAGGTTGATGAAGAGGCAAGAGGGAGTGACAGTCCACATTTCCTTGCCATGGGAGATTGAGTATTTGGCATCTCTGTCCGAGCAAGGAAGAGAATGGGTCCCTCTCTCAAGTACTGGAGATAATGCCCAGGTAGTGGGTATGATCAATAGCCAGTCGTACGAAATCCAACTCCATCCAGGAGTGGAGATTGTCGATCGGCAAGTGGTGGTCCTTTCGCCACCAACGTCTTCCAAAGGCTAAGTGGGAGATTGCCAGGGGAGGGATGCAGGGCATCCTCGAGGATGCCCTGCATCCCTCCCCTGGTTTTTGCTGTATGCTCTGGCAATTCGATACAGATAACAGTACGTTTTCGCTTAAGAGAGCGGAAAGGAAACAACTTCATATGCGATTTGGTCTGGCGCTGCCCAATGTCGGCAGATATAGTGATATTGCTACGCTGGTTGACCTGGCGTTTCTGGCGGAAAGCGATGGCTGGGATGGTATCTTTCTCTGGGACACACTCCACTACCAGGCCGATAGCCAGGAGGTATGTGACCCTTGGATAGCGCTAACGGCTCTCGCGCTGAACACCGAGCGCATTCACATTGGTACCATGGTTACGGCTCTGACGCGCCGCCGACCCTGGAAGGTCGCGCGCGAAACGGCCACGTTGGATCGCCTGTCTGGTGGCCGCTTGATTCTTGGCGTGGGTGCTGGCGACGAGGGTGATAAGGGCTTTACCCATTTTGGTGAGGAGCAAGACAGTCGCACACGTGCCAAATTGCTCGACGAAAGCCTGGATATCCTGAATGGTTTATGGAGCGGAGAGCCGTTTAGCTACAGGGGCGAACATTACCAGGTGCAGGAGATCACCTTCCTACCCACTCCTCTCCAGCAGCCGCGCATTCCAGTCTGGATAGCTGGAACCTGGCCGCGAAAGGGACCTATGCTCCGTGCCGCGCGTTGGGATGGTGTGAATGCCTTTGCCCAACGCGAAGATGGAACCTTTGGAGAAATCTTGCCAGAAGAGGTTGTCCAGTTGCGTGCCTTTATGGATGAGCACCGCGAATCCGATCTACCACTGGATATAGTCGTGAGCAGCAATGTCTTTGCCGCATATGATGATGAGGATGCTCAGGCGCTTTTAATCGACTACAAGGACGCGGGCGTGAGCTGGTGCCTGCAAAGCGTCTGGCCTGAGACCGATCCAGAAGATGTGCGAACTGGCCTCCAGCGAGGACGCGACACCTGGTACAAATGCGCACTCCGCGATTGACATCCGGTGAATTTTGTTGTGGAATGGAAATAAAAAGTCGAGCTTCGTTGAAGAGTCCGCACAAGCGCCACAAACGCATCAATAACACGAAGCCTTGCAATTGTTGTGTCGCAGGCTCTCGCGGTAAAAACGGGAACACCAAAAAAACTGTTTGAGAGCTGTGGTTGTTGCTACAACACATATTTGTAATGATATAATTAGAAGCGATCACTTCTATATCGTCTGCAAGGGGAGCTTGGTTCAGCTAGGCTGAGAACGTTGCCGCAATGTGTGACGGACCCTGGACCTGATCTGGATAATACCAGCGGAGGGAATGCATCGATGGCTTCAAAGGCTTCAATACCTTCTTGTAAGGTTTCTTCCCCGACTTTTTGCCATGCCTTGCGCGCCTCCTCTTCTTTCCAGCGTTCCCCCTTGCGTATGACCACTGGAGGGACGACATGGCATCTGATTCCTCTGTTTGTCACGGGGAGAGCCTGGGCGAAGTCAGGTTAACTGAGCGCATGCGCAGGCATGTCTTACCGTTATGGCAGCGACAGTTGATGCATCCGTTTGTCGTTGCGTTGGGCAATGGTTCTTTGCCCAGAGAGAGCTTTGAGTTTTACATTCGCCAGGACGCGGTCTTTCTGGATGTCCTGACCAAGGCTTTTGCCTATGCCGTGAGCAAAACCAATGATCATGAAGAGATGGAGCAGTTTGGCAAGTATATTTTAAACACGCTTCTCGTCGAGTCCGACCTTCATCGTCGCTATGGTGAACGCTTCGGACTCACTCCAGCCGAGATGGCTGCGACCCCGATGGCTCCAACGAATTATGCCTATACGCGGCATCTCCTGGCGACCGCGACAACAGGAACCCTTCCCGAGTTGCTTACCGCAGTCCTGCCCTGTGCCTGGATCTATGCTGAGATAGGGCGACATCTGGTGGCAACGTATCCGCTACATGAAGAGCATCCCTACGCTCATTGGCTCGCGACCTACGCCTCGCCAGATTTTGACGCAGTCGCACTCTGGCTGCGTCGTCGTCTCGACTCATACAACATCCCCCCGGCATCTTGTGAAGAAACGCGTCTCCTGAATATCTTTCGTATCAGCACCTGCTATGAATGGGCCTTCTGGGAGATGGCCTGGCAACGGGAGGAGTGGACATATTGATGCGTAAAGATTCTCTTACTGCGCCGGGGAGTGGTAGACGACCATGCGCCTTGACGATTGCTGGCTCGGATTCAGGCGCGGGAGCGGGTATCCAGGCGGATCTCAAAACCTTTGCCGCGCTGGGGGTGTATGGGGTCTCGGCTCTGACGGCGGTGACGGCCCAGAATACATGGGAAGTGCGCGCCATCGCGGCTCTCGCACCCGAGATGGTGCAGGCCCAGATTGAGGCCGTGCTTGAAGATATGGGGGCCAGTGCAGTCAAAACTGGTATGCTCGCCAATACCGCTATCATCCAGGCAGTCGCGCGCTGTATGACGCATTGGCAATTGCCCCTGGTTGTGGACCCGGTCATGGTGGCCAAGGGTGGCGATCATCTCCTGGAGCCAGAGGCGGTAGCGGCGTTGAGGGCTATGTTGCTTCCTCTCGCTCTCGTGGTGACGCCGAACCTGCCTGAGGCCGAGGTGCTCTCAGGTCTGCGCGTGCGGACTCTGGAGGAGATGCGTGAGGCCGCGCGAGCTCTACACGCGCTTGGGCCTCGCTATGTCGTCATCAAGGGGGGGCACGCGAGTGGAAAGCCTGTTGATGTCTGTTTTGATGGCGAGGGCTTTATAGAGCTGAGCGCAGAACGTGTGCAGACATCGCATACACATGGAACGGGCTGTACCTTCTCCGCGGCCATCGCGGCTTTTCTGGCCCGTGGTCAAGGAGTTGAGGAGGCGCTTCGCAATGCAAAGGAGTATATTACTGGTGCGCTACAACACGCTCCTGGCATCGGACGGGGTCATGGGCCAGTCGAACATTTCTGGCAATGGCAGCCATCGTTGAAGTATTCACCCAAGAACGCGAAGTGAAAAGCGGGAAGGACCATATGATGGAGCATAATGAGCAAATGCAAGTCGCAGATGGTATGACAACGTTGCTGAGGCGCGTGCGCGAGCGTCATCCCCTGATACATCACATTACGAACCTTGTAGTCATGAACGATACCGCGAATGTAACGCTGGCCATTGGTGCCTCGCCAGTCATGGCACATGCCCTGGAAGAGGTGGAGGAGATGGTCAACCTGGCCGATTGTCTCCTACTCAATATCGGCACGCTCACTGTGGAGCAGGTAGAGGCGATGGTGCGCGCGGGGAAACGCGCGAATGAGCGTGGTATACCGATTGTGCTCGATCCGGTAGGGGCGGGCGCTACAAGCATGCGTACGGAGAGTGCGCTACGGCTGCTGCGAGAGTTACGTATCGCAGTGATTCGTGGGAATGCTTCCGAGATTGGCGCGCTTATTGGAGTTGAGGCTCAGACGAGGGGCGTCGATGCCCATACTCTGGGGGAAGAGCGTGAGGTGGTTGTCAGGCGAGCAGCGCAGGCCTTTGGGTGTAGTGTGGCCATGACGGGCACGCGTGATCTGGTCAGCGATGGCACGCGCCTGGCCTCGGTTGATAATGGGCATTCCTTCCTGGCGGCCATAACGGGGAGCGGATGTATGTCGACAACGATGGTCGCGGCCTTCCTGGCGATCGAGGTAGATGCCTGCTTAGCCAGTATCGTGGCCCTGAGCGCCTTTGGTATCGCAGGCGAGATTGCCGCGGAGAGAGCAGGAGGTCCAGGCACCTTTCGCTCGCACCTGCTGGATGCAATTGCGGCGCTTGATGAAGCGACGATGATCGAGCGGCAGAAAGTGAGCACCAAATGATGGGCTTCTCAGCTCACTCGGAGAATAGTCCTCGACGCGAGCTTACCCGGAGACTGCGCTTACAGGTTCTGACCGACCGGGGCTGGGCGCGGGGACGCGATATGGCTCTCCTGGCTAGCGCGGCCCTGGAGGGAGGAACGACGGCGATACAACTGCGTGATAAGGTGGCGAGCACACGTGTGTTGATCGAGGAAGGGCAGAGGCTGCGTGTTCTCACATGCCAGCATGGAGCGTTGTTGATTGTGAACGACCGGCTTGATATTGCGCTGGCTGTAGAGGCGGATGGCCTGCACGTGGGGCAGGAGGATATGCCAATCTCCCTTGCCCGGCGCCTGCTGGGGCCAGCATATCTTCTCGGCGTTTCAGTCGCCACGCTCGCCGAGGCCGAGCAGGCCATCAGCGAGGGCGCGGACTATCTCAGCGTCAGCCCGGTTTTCTCGACTCAAAGTAAGGTCGATGCGGGCGAAGGGGTGGGCCTGCCAGTGCTGGGTGAGATTGCCAGGCAGAGTCCTTTGCCTGTTATCGCAATTGGGGGCATAGGGGAGGAGAATATTGCCTCGATCATTCGCGCGGGCGCCTGTGGCGTGGCGGTCATCTCTGCAGTCATGGGAGCTGAAGATGTCACCACCGCTGCGCGCCGCCTACATATGGCCATAGAGGCAGCTTTCTGAAGCTATCCATCTACTGTGTATGAACTGGAATGTTTGATCACCTATGCCGATCTGGCCATGTAGGAGGCTAAGCAACTCAGGTGCAATCAAACAGATATAGCAAAACGAAAGTGACCTGCTCTGAGTTGGGTGCATCTGTGCGAGCAGATAGCTACATAGTGCTCAAGCCTTTGACACAGCCACTACCCAAAAAGCTGTGTCAAAGGCCAGGCTCTTTAACGGCTGTATCCATAATCATCGGTTGGGAGTTGTTGCGATTGGACCATCAAGAAGATCGCTGTCCAGTGTTGCCCTTGCTGAATGAAGAGTGCGCCATCCTGCCAGGTACCATCTTCAGATGCATGGCTGCTATCGTTGCCCTGATTCATGATAGGCCGCCGGATACCCCTACGATTCATAGAGGGGTAAGGCGGCCCGACGTGGCTCTTCCAGAGAGTGAGAACACATGTGAGAATGCAGTGTATGGATGCACAGCACACCAAACACGTTCCGTAGAAGCTAGCTTCCCATTTTGTCTGGTGTCCTCAATATCGCAAGAAGCTTCTTATTGGGAAACTGGCTCCATTTCTCGAACAGGAAATTCAGCGTCTCTGTGAAGCCAATGCCTGGATGATAGGTGCGCTTTCCGTGCAAGCCGATCACGTGCATCTCTTTCTGAGCGCTCCTCCGTCTGTTTCTCCTTCACAGATTGCTCATCCCCTGAAAGGTACAACCGCCCGTAGCGTGTTTCAGTCCTTTCCTGAAGTCAAGAAATAGCTTTGGGGCGGTGCCTTCTGGTCCCGGTCATACGACGTGGGCAGTGTCGGGGATATGAGCATAGATACCGTGTGAACATAGATCGAGTTGGGACAGGATGAAGAACTATCATCGTCCTGTATCGTTTCACGCTTGCGGAGAAACTCATGTACGTCAGAGCGCCGGATGCGATATCCCCCTCTTCGCCCTGAATTCACAGCTTGCAACTGCTTTTCTCGAATCCATTGTCGGACAGTTTCTCTATGGATGCCAAGTTCCTCATCGTCACATTACCGGAAGTAGCAAGCACAGCAAGAATAGCGTTGTAGCGTGTACCAGCAGAGGATGACAGGGGGACGGGAAGCGGTCCCGTCCCCCTGTCAAAGGGAAGAGTATGCAGCAGATCATCACCGCTAAACTCAAGCTCACGGCCACAAAAGAGCAGTTTGAGGCATTGCGCCAGACTCAACTGGCATACCGTGATGCGCTCAACGCGGTGAGTCGTTATGCCTTCGAGCAGGGCAAAACCAGCCATGTGACCCGACTGCACAAAGGCATGTATGCTGAACTACGCACTCGGTATCATCTTCCTTCACAAATGGCCTGTAGCGTGGAACGGCAGGTCTCGGCAACGTACAAGGGGCTCTGGACGAAACTCAAGAAGAATGTGGAGCATTGTCGGAAAAAGATCACGAAAAAACGCTTTAAAGGTCTGGACCAGCCTCCCACGTACAGTTCTCCAACCGTCCAGTACACCTATGAGCGGGATTACACCTTTCAGTGCGACAGTCGGGTCAGTGTCGGGACGCTGGGCGGACGGATCAGCATCCCCTATCAGGGCTACAATGAGCATCTTGCACTTCTTCGGCAGGACGCGACCATCGGGGATGCCAAGCTCTGGTATGACAAGCAAAAGAAGACGTTCTATCTGCTTGTTTCCCTCTCCATTGACGTAGCAGAGCCAACCTATGAGCAATTCACCGAGGTGGTAGGGGTAGACGTGGGTATTCGCTATCTGGCGGTCACTTCCACCTCAACAGGCAAAGCGAGCTTTCATCCAGGAAAACGTACACGACACAAAGCCAATCATTACGCGCGATTGCGCAAACGCTTGCAGCAGAAAGGCACTCGCGGTGCGAAACGCCGATTACGGCGCATCGAGCAGCGAGAGAGACGGTTAAAAGCTCAGGCAAACCATCGCATCGCCAAACAGATTATCGAGCAGCATCCACACGCGCTTATCGGGCTGGAAAATCTCACTGATATCCGGGAGCGCACTAAGCGCAAGAAACGCAAGCGCAAGAAGAACGGCAAGGGTGCGGAAAAAGTCTCGCCCAAAGCCCGCAAAGCCAACCGGGTCTATTCGCAATGGTCCTTTGCCGAACTTCAGGCGTTTATCAGCTACAAGGCTGCGCTTGCGGGATCGCTTGCCATCAAGGTAGATGCTGATTACACGTCAAAGGCGTGCCCTATGTGCGGGCTGACTTCCGATGAGAATCGCCCCCGCAAAGGGTTACTCTTTGTGTGCCAGAACCCGACGTGTGGTTACACGCTCCACGCTGATCTGATTGGCGCGAGGAATGTGACCTTGAGGACGCTCTTGATCCGGCAGGACTGGATCAAGACGGGATGTGTGTCAATCATCCCTGATGCCTCGGACAAAGAAGCCAAAGCTGCACGCCTGCAAAGGTATGCAGAGTTGCGGTGGAGTCCAGAGGTAACAACAAGCCTCCGGCTAGAAGCCGGAGGTCATTGACATGAATGTTGTGAATACCATTTCCAGGCTCGAAGCCGAAGACCTGATCTGGTTTCCCAGGTTCATACCAGCCAGATCCAAAGGCATACAGCACCACGCTCTGGTCTTGCTGATTGATTGCTGGTAATAATTGCTCATCGAGAATGGTATTCAATGCGTCTTCAGATTCAATGATAAACATCTGTTTTATTTGCCCTGGCGGTATGTGGGTCTGGTTCACAAGGTCTCCACGCTGAAAGTCCAGGGCCAGCCCACCTGGCGCGCTGTCCAGGGCGGTAAAACCAGAGAGGTGCTGTTGAGTGAGCTGGTCTGTGAAAGGATGATGAAGATCTGGAATATGGAGATACAGCAGTTCAGATGGTTCGACTTGAGATTTCACATTAACCGCGATACGATATTCGATCTCATTGTCATCAACGACAAGAATTTGATAATGGGGACTTCCTACTGTGCCCCGTAGCCGCTTCCGCGGATATCCCTTCAAAACCCCATAATTCACTACTGGCATACACTGCTCCTTGAGTAATAGAAACATACAATGTTCCCTACTTACATTTTACTTCTGAATTGCAACTGCCTCTTGATTTCTTCTAGAAGAGCCCACTCGTCAAGAGATGTTAGTATCGAAGTCCTTTATCAGGGTTTCAGCCATTTGAGAAAGAGGGCGCGACTAGACTGCTCTCACGATCCACTTGCTTCCGCTTTTTCGAGTCTGCGAAAGAATACCCCAAAGAAATCTTGAGAGTGCACACCATGCGCGTGGCAGAAGAACATGACTCATCTCGAATTGTTGAACACCGGGAGAGGGCTGATGCGGCGAGCAGGACTTGCGCGCTCTGTTTGCCAGGGAAGCCAGACTCTCGGGCCAGCTCCGAGAAGTGAGGTGAGAGACGGTGCAAGACCACCGTCATCACGCTACCCAAGCGTGAAATGACAGAAAGAGAGAGCAGAAACACATGCGATTAGGAAAGTTTTCACTCTGTCTGAACGTGAAAGACCTTCATACCTCCAGGTTTTTTTACGAAACGCTGGGCTTTGAAGTTCAAGCCGGCAATGAAGCAGACCATTGGCTCCTGATGACCAATGGAGAGGCCAACATCGGCTTGATGCAAGGCATGTTTGAGAAGAACATGCTCACCTTCATTCCCAACCAGGACCACAATGGCCAGCAATTACAAACGTTTACTGACATCCGCGACATTCAAAAACAGCTCAAAGAAGCCGGTATTTCATTTGAACAAGAAGCACAGGATGGGACTGGACCTGCAAGTTTTCTCATTCTTGACCCTGATGGGAATCCGATTCTGGTCGACCAACATGTAGCAAGCTCCCAATAAGGCTCATCCGAAGTGCGCTGGAAGTCGAACATGGTGGTGTTCTTCACCCCTAGCGATGAGGAATTCCCCTTCGTGCTCTGTCAATTTTATTTTGCTCAGTGGCGACTGAGCAGCTCTCGGCCTATCAAGTTGGTTCTTATGGGCATTCACTGATCAATCTTTGTTTGACAGAGCACTCAGTACCGACGTGTATCTCATCCACTCTGCTTGGGGAAGTTTACCCGAGTGGGAACAAGCGCGGCAGTACTTGGTCAGAGCCTTTTTGCTGGCTTTCGAGGAACGCGTTCGAGGGGGAAACTTCGAGCTGGCATCGGGGTGTTAAAAACGTTTCCAAGCAAGGATGCCAGATGTTGACAAATGGAGACGTCTCTGGTAGAGTTCTGTTGGAAAGAATGTTCTTCTATGAAACGACAAAAGATTGGCACATCGACTCGAAGGACGTGGTGTTGGAAAGGTAGGAGGCCACCTGATGCAGTTGGTTGAACGACATCTCATTCGTCATCATGATGCACGCTTTGCCGCCATTGACCAGGCGGCCTTTGCCTCCAAAAACCTCTATAACCAGGCCAATTACCACGTTCGGCAGGCCTTCATTCACGAGGGAACCTATCTGCCCTATGCAGCCATCTTTCATCGCTTGAAACACCATGAGGCCTATTGTGCCCTGCCTCGCAAAGTCAGTAACGCCATCCTGATTCAGCTCCACCACAATTGGAGCGGCTTTTTTGAAGGCATGGAGGCTTACCGCGAAGACCCCTCTGCCTTCACGGGACGCCCCAAGATCCCTGGCTATCTCGACAAAACCAAGGGCCGTTTCCTGCTCATCTACGAGAAAAAAGCCTTGGGCAAGAGAGCCTTCAAGCGCACAGGCAAGCTCGTCCCATCAGGATTGCCCATCGAGATCGCGACCCAGATCACCTGGGAAGCCATCAGGCAGGTACGCATCGTTCCGCGCGCCGATGGCTACATGCTGGAGGTCGTCTATGAGCAGGAGATCCAACCAGCTGCGGTCAACCCCCAGCTTCGAGCAGCCGTGGATGTGGGCGTCAATGTGCTGGCAGCCATCACCAGCGACAAACCTGGTTTTGTGCCTCGTCTGGTGAGTGGTAAACCCCTCAAAAGCCTCAATCAGTGCTACAATAAACACCGTGCCAAGCAGCAGCAACGCCTCGCGCATGAGAACCGATACACCTCACGTCAGCTGGATCGTGTGACGACGAAGCGCAATCGCCGTGTGGATGCCTATCTGCACACGGCCAGCCGTCGCATCATTGATCTCTTGGTGAGCGAAGGCATCGGGACGTTGGTGCTTGGCAAGAACCCCTTGTGGAAACAAGAGGTGAGCATGGGGCGCAAGAACAACCAGCAGTTTGTGCAGCTTCCCCATGCTCGTTTCCTTGAGCAGTTGACCTACAAGGCGCACCTGGTGGGGATCAGCGTCATCCTTCAGGAAGAAAGCTACACCAGCAAGGCCAGTTTTCTGGACGGCGACTCCATCCCAACCTATGAGGCAAAAGCAGCTGAGAAGCCGGTGTTTTCAGGCAAGCGTGTGGCTCGCAGTTGGTATCGTGCCAGGGATGGACGCCTCATTCATGCCGATATCAACGGAGCGTATAACATTTTACGCAAAAGTAGCTCTGACCCTTTGCAAGTGGGGCGAGGAGTAGTGGGAGCCGCAGTTCTCCCCAGACGGCTGGCCGTCTGAACGGATGGCACATAGGCATATGTGTCTTCATTTTAAGATACTGTACTCCCAGATGAGCGAGACATATGGAGGATGAGCAGCCGACCATCAGATAACGTTGGTTGGAGTTCGTTCACCCTTTGGCAGACAGCAAGCAGATCACGGTTCAGTTGACGATTGTTGAAAGGCCACAGTTCAATGGAGACTGCCTCCCGACCCGCCAGCACGTGGCCTGGTAAGCGAAAAAAGGGCAGCAAACGCTGCCAGGTTGCATGCGCATAGGTAGAGGGAAAGAAACGGTCACGGATCCACATCGCCAGGTTTGCCAGTGCGAGCTTGCACACGGTCATGATTTGATCTTTGCGGTTATCCAGTTCGTACATCATCCGCTCCCTGGCCGCCAGATCTTCTAGAACGCGTAAGAGGTCCCGCTGCTCGCGACAATACCGTTCGTGCTTAGTACTCTCCTGATGGCTTTTCTCCTGGACTCGAGACACGCGCTGCCACAACGGCTCCAACCGGGCGTCCACTTCAGCTTTCAATTTCTTGCGTTCGGCTCGGTAGGTTCCCTCCGAGACCCCTTGCGCTTCCAACGCCTGTAACTGCTCATTAAGCACGCGATACAACACTTCTCCATGCGCTTTCGTCTGTTCCCACAGTTTCGTCGCCAATTTGCTTGCCCGATGCGCTTTCTCCCGGGCTGCCTCACGAAAACGTTGGACATTGGCACACCGCTTCTCTAACACCTCTCGTTTTTTGGCCACCTCCGAGTTGATCACTGGCGTCTTCGCACAACCGTGATTCGTGTCCAAACCGAGAGGCACGAGAAAATCTTTGATCACATTCTCTTGCGCTGACCAGCGATGAATGTAGGTTTGGGCGCGTTGTCTGCGATGTTCCCATTAGGCGAGGATGACGAAGCAAGGGAGTAGCAGGAGTTGTCACAGAATGAATCTGCTTCAATTCTTTCCAGTGATGTTGGAGCACACGCTCGGTTGCTTCTGAGAGATTGCAGTGGGATGTGAAGCCGATGGGGTATCACTGAGAAGTGACCCTTCTTCGACCCTCTTTCCCCAAAAAACATCGTGCAGCTTTCACTGTAATAGGCTTGCCAGTATCATCTTTTACGTGAACTAAACATGGGCTTTCGTCTCATTGGTCTTCCATAGCTTTTCTCCTAGCTCAATCGCTAGCGTCAGATCGTGATGCGACGGAAATATTTGGCCCACACCTACGATGCCTTTCTGCATGAGGAGATTGGGATGCGAAAACGTTGAGGGCACGATTTAAGCTTAAGCTGTCTTGGGCTTAAAAGGCCGGAATAATCGCCATCCTGTAATAAAAAGGAGGATTACTATCAATATGATAGTAACAACGAATTGACTTTGGCATCTTTGGATAGCAGCACGATAGGTCTCGTTAATAGATAGCTCGTAAACAATAAGGCCATGAGTTGGGGCATGATGAACAATATTATTCCACTGCTGATAAAAGTTGAAAGCAACCACGAGAGACCAGATGCTTATGATAAGCTCAAGAAAAAACAGACTATCTTGCCACCATATGTTTTTACGTCTGGTGAGATCGGCTAGCAGAAAGAAGCTTGTTCCTATGATGAGTGAACTAGCACTTATTGTTGTGAGAATTGACCAAGTATGCAACTCTGCAAAGATCACGTCATTAAAGAACATGTTCATCTCTTGTATGTCCTTCCCAACAGAGGAAGAGCATAGGTCTTCCTCTGCTATTGCGAAAAATCTGTTAACTTGCTCTATACCAAGTTACACGATAGTCTGTTCCATTGCTAATAGGACCAACACCCGCCATGAGTTGACCCGAATTATTATTCAAGACGTCATAATCATGGTTAAGGTTCCCAATACCACTGGTATTGATCTGGCAATTAGAGAAAGCGACATAATTAAAGTTTGCCAAGGTGATCAGATTTCCATATGAATCATGTGAGCGCTCTACCATACATTCACCAGCATCGCCAACAGAGAGCGGCCATGACTCTGACATGGAAACGTTAAGACCTCCTCCATTAACAATGTAGTAATCAACCCCATTTCCGTTATAATTTGAGTCGACTTCAATATACATTGTGTTGCCACAACGGGAATTTGGCATAGCAAATGTCTGACCGTAATCAAATCCTGATCCTGTAGATTCAATCCATCCGTAAAAACAATTAAATATCTGCTCTAACTGCTTTTTTTATTAAACACGACGAAGGAAGGGAGACTATTATGCTCTCTATACAAGAGTTAGTTGAGAAGATTCGTATAACCCCTGATTGCTTTGTTGCTACCCCATGTGGCTTGCCACAAATTTCCAAAGAGCATCAATGTCCCGATGATGTACGTGAATTTTATGAAATTTGTGGAGGCGTCTCTCTCTTTGTGAATGCAGAAGTATATCGTGTGTCTATTGTGCCTCCAGCAGAAGTAATTTTGGCTAATCCTGTTATTGTCGGCTCTAGAAATTATTCCGAGGAAGCACTAAAAGATATATCATGGAGTTGGTATACTATCGCCAAAGATGATAACAACGAGTATTTAACAATTGATTTTAGTAAGCAACGATTGGGCCGCTGCTATAACAGTTTCTTCGATGTTCATGCAGTAGCGGGCTCATGCCCTATTATCGCTCGGTCATTCACAGAGTTACTCAATTATCTTTATGAGGGCCAGGGGGATGATCCATATTGGGAGTTGCCTGATTTTGTGTCGTTGGGGGATGCTTATGACAACGTTCAAAATTGACACTCATCTGCATACATATAGGATAAGTGTCAATTTTAGGAAGGTTTAACACAAGAAGGTCGTTTCACATTGTGAAAATGCCCTTGAGTGAGAACTGAGACGATTGCAACTCCCACTTAAGGGGACATTGAAGTGCATAGTTGACGAAATCGATACCCAACACCAGTGATGGTTTCAAGATAGGTAGGGCACCTGGGATCATCTTCCAGTTTAAGGCGTAGGGTATGCAGGTAGACGCGAATGTAATCTACTTCCTCATGATACCCTTGACCCCAGACAGCGTGGAGCAATGACTGATGGGAGAGCACCTTGCCTCCATCGCGCATGAGGGTGAGCAGCAAGGTGCATTCGATGGGTGTCAGACGAAGCACCTGCTCATGAACAACGACACATCGCTCTGTGCATAATAAGCGAATCTGCTGATCCTCGCTTTCAAGCACAGAGCAAGGACCAGCCCGCCTTGAGGCATCACAAGAGGACGCGAGAGACGCTCGATACCGCCTGGCATGCCCGTGTAAGCGGGCATGCAGTTCCTGTTTGCCGCAGGAAAAGAAGACATAGTCGTCAGCGCCAGCATCAAGCATCCGGACGATGTGTGCTTCCTCTGTCGTCTCGGAATAGATCACCAACGGTGTATGCGGCGTTACCTGACGAATCTGTTGAACATCACGTGGACATGTACAGCAAGCAAGCCAGACGTCGTGTTGCATCACCCGCACGGTCATGGTGGATGTGCTACTTCCCAGATGCATTAGGTGCGTGACCCTGAAATGGCCTCCTCGCAGCCGTGGACGCAGCATGCGCGCTTCTTCCTGCGTCCCCAGCAGGAGGATGTGAGGAGGGTGTGGTTGCACCGTCTCTACGGAATATTGTGCGTTCATAGCCTCTTTTTCGTTCCTTTCTTTGATGAGGCATGGTCTCGGGAGCGAGATGAGCAAGCGGAAAACGCCTGTGCACACGATGTGAAGAGCAATGCATCGGCTCAGGATGCTCTCGCCTGCCAGGTCGTCAGTTTGCGCCTATAGAGGATCTGGATGACGCGCTCGACCTCCTCAAGCGGTAACCGCAGTACATGGGCAATGTCCTCAAGGGTCCGTTGCCCATTACTGAGCAAAAAGACATGACGAACACGGACCGGAAGTGAGGTGAGAGACACTTGCTCGACGGGCACCGCATGGAGGGGAACGCGCACGGGAGCTTCCGTGTGGTTGCTGGAGATTATCGCCGATACAGGCGTTGTTTCTGCTTCAGAATTGTGCTGTTGGGGGCGAACAATCTGCCAGGAAAGTACGCCGAGAGTGTGGAGCACCTGCAAGGCTTCACCTTGTTGCAGAAGTCCTCGCCCACTTGTACGGAGAGAAAGCTGGCAACGTGTGATCCTTCCCTGTTCAAAGGAGAGCTCAGCGACCATGTTCTGTCCTTCAGAGAGAGTGGCAACAGGCGCTAAAGGCGGAACACTGGCAGAGAGTGAGAGACTTGCTTGCGTCGCGTGCATCTGCTCATATAAGGCAACGAGGGGTAGGTGAAAGACGTGTGCTGTGTGTGTCGGATGGATGTGCTGCATATGAATCCTCTCCTTGTGATATGACTTGTTCTTTGTGCTGATCAGTCTTCTCTGTTGTCGGCCTCTTCGCTTGGCACCTGTTCGTGTTGTTGGGCTTCTTCCTGCATGGTGAGAAGGGAGCATGGCTGCAAGCGTATGTGCGAGGATAGTTGCCCTCTATGCATACTTGCGATCGGTCGCGAGAGGCGTCCCGATGGCTTGTAACCTCGGATGATGCAGAGGTGCCAGTACCCACGAAAGGTCGTCTCAAGCAACTCCAATTGCATCTCGTGATAGGCCCGTTGGTAGTCCTCAAGAGAAAGAGGCGCAGTGTGGTGAGTGCAGAGAGGTGCAACGAGCTGAAAAAAGTCATCGGCCTGGTCGCGGAGCGTGCCATGAAAGGGCGTCCCGGCAGAAAAGTCGAGCAGGCTCTCCTGCTGCTCAACTGCGATAAAGCCTGTCTTTGCAAGGCGGGTAGGGAGGTGTTCAGGTTGAAAGGCGCGGACGGTTCGTGCTCCTGGGATAGACGGACGTGACGCGTTGCGTCGCAATTCCAGGGAGTGTCTGTAGGCGGCGCACAGGGCGCCTGCGGCAGCGCTGGTACTTTCTCCTCGTCCACATTCAAGCAGGTGGAGGACTCCTCCTGGCCGAAGGAGCCGAAAGCACTCTTCAAGAAGAAGCGGCCAGAGATGCTCAGGAAGGCTCGCATAGATGAAACTGCCATGGATCAGATTCAGACTCTCCGCCGGGAAGGGAAGAGGTAGGGAGAGTGGGCACACCTGGACATGCATGTTGTGGCATCTCTGGACGGCGGCAAAGAAAGTGGCTTGCCTGGCATACATCTGCTGTGACGTGATGCCAATGACGTGTGTGTCTGGCTTCAAGGACGCAACCTGTCGTAGCCACTCACCATGAGGGTCAATGCTGAGTTCCAGGATCCGTGCCATGGGGACGCTTTCGTGGTGTTCGGGAAGTGGCGCGTGAAAATGCTGCAAGAGCATGCGCGCCTGCTGGGTGCGCCGCCGCCATTCAAGGGGATGCACTGGCGATACCAACACCTCCTCGTCAACCACCAAGGGGTCGGAGGGAGTGTAGAAGGGGTAGAGTGTTCCCTCTGACGCCAGAGGGGACGGGTATCCCATGTCCTCGTGGAATAGCGGGACGAGGGTGCGGGATACCCTGGAGGGAGTCAGGGGCTCGTTCTTGTCCAAGTAGTGCAGGCCTTGTCCCGATTGCTTACGTAAGAGCTGTGATGTCATTGTGCGCCTCCTGCTGGTTTAGAGGCATGCACACGAGAGAGGGTCCAGAACCCCTTGAAGGTGGGGGCGCTCATTTCGGCGCGCATCTGCTCGAAGAGGTCCTCGAACCTCGCCGGGGTGAGGTCGGTGGTCTGATAGAAGCGCGGGGCAAGCTGGTAAAAGAATGACTCGGCATTGGTGCGCATACTGGCTTGATAGAGGGTGCCCGCCGAGAAGTCGAGGATGATCCGTTGTTCTTTCATGGCACAGTACCCGATGTCGTGCAGGAGTTCGAAGAGGGACGTGTGTTGCAACAGTATGCTGGTAAGGTCTGAGCCCTCCTGGCTTTCTTTGTGCTGAGAGAGGAGGGTCTGTGCCCGCGCAGCAAGGGCCTGCTCATAGTAATGGGTCAGCGTTTCACAGGCCGGGCTATTGGAGAAGGCGGCGATACATTCCGTGAGGCGAAGCAGTCCTCCGGGCCGTAACACACGGAAGCACTCCCGGAGCAGCTGGGGCCAGCCCGCGTCTGTGAGGAAGGTGCGTAAGAAGCGACCATTGATGAGCGTGAAGAAGTTGGCAGGGCAGCAGAGCTCCCTGGCAAAGTCCATCTGGAGAAATTGGACCCGTGTCTGGGCCTGCATCTGGCAAAAGGTCGTGGCTTGCCGGACGTAAGGGGCAAGAGCCGAGACGCCAAAGACCAGGCAGAAGGGATCGTCAAAGGCCACATCACAGGCCCATGTCCCTCCTGGCCCACACCCCAGATCCAGGATGAGGTGAGGTGAGGTGGACGTCGTGAAGGCCATCTTTTCCAGTTCGGGTAAGGGTTCCTTGAGAGCTGAGGTGAACATATGATACTGCGTGATCACGCGAGCTTGCTCGGCGGAGGCCAGTGGATCAAGCAGCAGGGGACCATGTGTGCTGATTTCTGCGTAAATACGGTTGGAGGCGTGAAACATCTTTCCCTTCCTCTTCTTCTCTACTGTCAACCTGACAAAGTGACAAGCATATCTCTCTTTGCATCAATCGTGTTGGTACTGCGTATAGTCATGCTCTGCCCACGTTTCTTCGCGAAGGGTGTCTGAGAGGGGAGCAGAGCCATTCTTCTTGTGTGGTGATTGCGCTTCCTCTGGTGCTCCATCAGGCTGATCACGTTGCTTGAGAGGCGCACCATAGTACTGTGCCTTATGTGCTTGCAGGCGGGCGATGAGGCGGTCTTTGCCGTCGGTGGCGTGCTCCCAGTTGTGGGCAAACCAGGCGGCCAGGTGTTCCAGGAGCAGGAGGGTAGGGAGCCGGGCAGCGAGCAGACGCTGCTCCTGAGAACATCGCAACAGGAGAGTGCGTTCCTCTCGCTCTAGGAGTCCTCGGAGGCGCTTGAACGAGATGTTCTCGTGGGTGAGGTGGGCGCGATGTACGATGTTGAGTTCGGCGTTGGAGAAGAGCCCTGCTCGGGTGAGATCGGATGAGCCGACGATGGCAGTCTGTGGTGCGATGCGCGCGCTATCTTGGTCGGCGTAGAAGAGAAAGCATCGGGCATGAAGGCGGGCGTGCTCGGCAAGGCGGACCTTCACATGTTCTTGCTGCAAGAAGGCGATCAGAGCTTCGATCTGCGTGAGTTGTTTCTCCTGAGGGGCTTTGGAGCGCTGATTGCCTGACTGATGGGAAGTGAGTGTGACGTGCATGTCCTCTAGAGGCTCATCCTCAATGGTGGTGAGGGTCTCAGGATGAAGGAGGAGGCGAAGGTTTCCTACCTGTTGGAGCCCTTCACGTAGAAGTGTCCATCCTTCAGGGGTGAGACGTGTCGTACAGATATCAAGGGCTTGCCCCGTGTGGTGAGCCAGAAGATGGTGTAAGGCCTCGTTGAGTGTGGCATGTTGGTTGTCAAGCAGCAGTGGGCGCGCTATGCTGGGCGGCTGGATGGTGTTCATGGTGAAAGTAGGTCATCCTTTCCACATTGATGGTTGTCACTTTGGTCAAAATGGGTAGGGGAGTGCTTCTGTGCACACCAGTTCATCAGGGCAAATACCTGGCACACGCAGAGGCCCAATCTGAAAGCCGTTTGGGCACGGGGTGAAGGTGTGATTGGAAAGATGGGGATGTTGGGCAAGCCAGGTTTGAGCACGAAACTGTGCTTCTAGCTCGTCACGGGCATAGACGAAATGGTAGGCATCGGTGCCTCCTCCTTCCCATCCTTCCTGCTGTTGTGCTGAGGCGGAGGTCCGGAGAAGCCAGAGGGTCAGATATTCTTCCCAGAGCACTATATCGACGTTCTCCAGGATCAGTGTGAGCCTGGTGTGGTTGGAGAGCGCCTGAATGATCTTTTCCGTATCCTGGCGATGGATGGGGCGCTGAAGTAATGCCTGATAGACAATACTGGTTTCTACTCTTGCGGCTCGCGCAAGATCGGACACGTCGAAGGGGAAGAGGGTTCGTATCTGTTCCAGTGTTGGCTTTGTCTTTCTGTCGTGCATTTCCTGATATCCAATCTTGAATGCATTTTCTGTTCTAACATAGTAAGTGCAGATATGATGTTCTAAGGGGAATTCCTTTGGTATTCTTCAAGCAGCCGTGTGACTTCACTTTTATTGGTTTTGTTCACATATCCCTCAATGAGATCATCAGTCCAGAAACGTTGAGCCGCTTTCTCTGGGTGGACAAGCATGCCTAGTGCTATGACACAGGACTCACTCTATCACAGAGACAGTAGCCATTAATACAGGTGAGAGACATACTGAAATTTGAGGTGCGTTTTTCGAATTGCATGGGGATAGCATCTTTTGTATACTCTTGGTAAGAAAACGTACCAGAGAAGGATAGGCATGCACGATGGAAAGTGTTGATTGGGCACGTTTCGGACTTCTCTCTCCAGTCGAGATGGGAACGGACGGATTCCCGCGCCCTGGCAGAACTGCACGCTGGTATCGAGAACAAAAAAAGCATACTGATGCGACCTGGACACAGAAGCGCCTGGCACAGGAGTTAGGTCTGACGGAACGGGCGGTGTGTTACCTGGAGAGCCACGATGTTGGACTCGACTCGATTTCTCTTCGTCGCAGACTGGCACTGTTGTTTAACATCCCCCCATTCTCTTCGGGCTGGCTTCCATTGAAGATGAAACAGATCCTGGACAGACCGCCAGGTTACATCGTAAGATGAAGCAAAAAGAACACCCCTTGCGCAGCCAAAAAGGACTTGCACGAGCGCTCAGCATGACAGAGAAAGCCATACGAGACATGGAAAAAAGGAATATCGGGCTAGACTCCATTGCGCGCCGCCGCGTGCTGGCTTTGTTGCTCGATATTCCACCAGTCGCATTAGGCATTGTCACCCTTGAGGAAATTCTGCTCCAACAGTACCAGGATGTATCGATCACGCCACATGCTGGAGAAACAAGAGAAAAAGATGCAACTTTCGATCTGGCAGTCTACACAGATCGTCTCAAAACCCTCTGGAATCGCAACCATACAGGCACTGCGCAAGACCGCCTGACCCAGATTGCCGCTGCTATGGCAGATCTCACGACTGAGTTACCCTACGTTAGTGGAGACGATGAGAAAGAGGTACGGGCAGTACTGTGTCGCTATCACCATCTTTATGCACATATCTTGCGCGATCAGGGTCAATATGATGCGTCAATCGTAGAATTAGAAAAAGCAGCTATTTTAGCTGAAAGGGCTGGCCGTCCTCATCTGCTCGCGGTGACGCTGCTTCGGATTGGTAGTGTGCTCCGCGATAGAGGAACGGTATTCGAAGCTCAAGCAAAAATGGAGGCTGCAAGAGAGAATATCACAGGTGAGAATCAAAAAAGAAGACAAGCGAATACTGATTATCTGGCAGCCATTGACTGTTATGCCAGGATACGCAATCTTGAGCGGCTTCCCGAAGCGTTACACGGCGTGGTGTTATTCGATGAGGGATACGCAAAGGCGCACCTGACACAAGGAAATCGGGAGGCAAAACGAACTGCGCTGGCTCACCTCAAGGCTGGTGGGAAAATAATAGCAGAGACAAGAGATATCCTTGAGGAGGAGTTCTCAATTAGAATCACCGAGCGAACCTATCGTAATACAAAAGTAGCCGCAATGCTGGAAGCAGGTTGGCCCCGCGAAGCCCTCCAGGAACTTACGGATCTGATGGATCTTCCAGAAGAAAGGGACATGACACGGCAAAATGCCTATACTGATTATCTTTGGGCGCAAGCCTACGCTAATCTGAGATTGATTGATGCCGCAGCTACTCCAGCACAAGATGCGTTAGTCAGAATGAAGCAAATAAAGTCTCGTATCCACATCATGCGCATTGCCGGATTACAAGGACAACTGAGCCAGCTCGATAGCAAAAACATCGAGGTCATTCGATTAGGGGTGATGGTTTATTCATAAAGGGAGAGGACAATGTATCGCCAACCTGTGAGAGAGTATCCAAATCATCAGTATGTGACGGGAGAGCAACAAAAACCAGGAACGTTCCTGCCGGACTCAACCTACGCAGCAGCATTGGATGCGCTTGTAATTTGTTGCGCTGATGCTGCTCTCTTGCATCAAGGGATGTGGTTGATTGCCAAGCGAGCATGGGAACCCCATCCCGACTGGTGGGTTATAGGAGGACGGATGCGCAAAGGTGAACGTATTGAGCAGGCATTACGGCGGAATTTGCGACGAGAATTGCACCTTGATATTCCTGAAGACCGTCTCCGAAATATTATTGGCTACTATAGTCAGATCTGGGATACAAGAGCATGGGAGCCAACAACGAACGGATGCCATATGTTCTCAATCACAACAGCTGTCAACCTGACTGATGAAGAAAAAGCGAGTGTTCAGCTTAATGAGGAGTATGCCGATTCTCAATGGGTCAATCCTCTACACGTGATAGAGAATGCTGACCACTTTCATCCATGCCTTATTCAAATAGCACGGGATATCATCTCAAAATAACAGGATCTTCCCACGAGACGCTCATGTAGGACTCGCTAGAAGAAGCATATTTCTGGAAATGTGTTTTGGATGCTTGCATGCTCACCATAGGCTGTTTTTGCTCAAGAGAAAGGATAGACGCTGGCGCTAGCGCTTCATTCGCATCGTCGCGTTTTGGTCTTATCGCCTCATGCGGAGTTCAGTCCGACGCCATTTTTGGCTTGCTATATCAGTCCAGTCACTTTTGAACAACAGAAGAGGAAATCTTCATCTTGAAGACCTCCACGAAGGTGAGCTAACGTCATCGGTCATACGTTTGGGGAGTGCGTTTGGGTAGGGGCATTATACCCATTGTGAGTGGGCAATGACTTTTCGGTAGAAAGAATAGCACGTTGCCTAATAATCTCACTAATGACACGCTCTTCGTTCTGAGAAACTGACGAACTGGCAATAATAAGTGAGAGTTGTGCGCAGGTACGCTCCTTGTCTGCAGGTGCTAATCCCTGGCAAATACTGTTAGCGAGCATATAGTTTTGTAAGCGCTCAAGGCTTTTGTGAAACGTCTGAAGTTGAGTAGATGCTCGGTTATACAAAGAGAAGTTGATACCAGAAATTACTTGAACAAGACCTCCTGCAATGGTACTGATAACAGTGGTTGTAATACTTGTAGATAGACCAAACACCATAAAAATAAGCGTGCTAAAGAAGAAAAAAGTGCCAAGAGCGGCGAAAAAAAGCGCAACAATAAAACTCAGGTTCGCTCGAAACAGAACGTTTTTGTGGTACTGCTTTCCCATCTCCATTTGCAGGACGAGCATCTCTTTGACGTCGTCTATCGCCGCCTGTTTGAATCCTTCCTTAATCTGGTCGCAAACTCTAATTGTCTCATTCGTATGAGAACGTATGATGAAGACACTGAAGATGACAATAGCAACTAAGCCGAAAAGAGCCGCTCCTATCAAGATAACAACTGTAAACACCATCGTTTCACCTCCAAAAGCAATACTGTACTATACAGGTAACGAGAAATATTTTAATTTTTTGCTGCTAGATTCTGGTAAAAAATACGAATGGATGAGGGATAGCATATCACGTTTTAACCATTTAATGAAAAGGTACTAGGTGTAAAAAATAACAATAAGAGCAAAAATACACGCCTAGTTAGATTGGGCTCTGCTTTCCCTGGTGGGAACGACGAAAATTAAGAGCAGTGTTTCTCTTTTTTATGTTTTTCTACAGGTAGATATGTCCCCAGAATCTAGAGATAAGGGAAAGGAAAACGTTGAATTGAACTGTTCTTAGGAGTTCGGTTCAGGTAGTAGTCTCCCCGTGAAGATGATGAAACGCAATAAATGTACTTCACACTCTGGTAAAGTCGCGAAAGCACATGAGAAAGGCATACAGCGATGGTTGATGCCAAGGCGGACTCACACTATCGCTACACATCGTGGAGGCCTGCGAATCAGTGATCTCTTTGTTGCGTTCAAACTCTGCCTGATTGGTGCAAGCCCTGTCCCTCGTGAGTGACCACATAGAGAGCCGGGCGAGGTGGTGCTTCTGCCCAAATGCCAGCAAGGTATGTGCGTCATCGAGGGTAAAGATTTGATCCCCGACATCATTGCGCCCAATCATTGGGGTGATGCCGAGCATTCCCCAGGCGTGTTGTGCCGCTTCACGATCTGTTGATGGGAAGAAGAGGGTTTGCAGCCATGCGTGGATGGAGGTTGCTGCACGCAGGGCATCCTGACCCATGTTGCGGTGGCGTGGGTAGTCTCCATAGTCCATCGTCATGAAATTGACGGTGGCAAGGTGCAGATGTGGATCTTGTGCATCTTTGAGGAGGCGTTTGACCTGGGCGAAGTTTTCCTCATCAGGAACGGCGGGATCATCCAGCCCGTAAGGGTCTATGGGGAGAGTATAAGAGATCGCGATGCCTTTGTTGCGAGGATTGCGCTGGAGGGCTGCCAGAGCGTGATTGCGCTTCTCGATAGAATCATTGTGGGCAAGGAGGGCCTCCCCTTCGATATCCAGGTCGATGGCGGTGGCATGATAGGTATCGATAACGGCCTGGTACTGCGCCTCAAGCTCTGACTCAGTGCCGTGTTGCGCAAACTCGGTGTCGCTTCCTCCCCCAAAGGCAAGAATTACGCCTCCCCGGGTCGGCCCTCTCCGCAGCGTTTCAATCTCCTGACGTAGAAAGCCTGTTGTCGCAGCAATACCAGTTGTTCCCCAGACCGCATGACAATTCCCTTCGTCCATAAGAAAACCAAGCGTAACTATCACAAGCAGAACAATCCCTCCCCATCTCGTGAGTATGACATACGGTCTTCTTGTCATGAGCGAGAGTAAAGCGCGAGTAAACAGGTGAGACATCGAGTAGCTCCTTCTTCGTTGTTGATCTATTCACGTGTCAGGGGTAAGTGTACTCAACGAGGGTATGAAATGGGAAGAGGAAAACCACCCAATAGTGGCGAAGTTCTTCCCAGTTTCGGGCGAAGTCAGAGCCACATGGGTGCGAGGTATGCCTGTATATTCGCTCGAGGCGCACGTTGAGGCCGATACATCGGGAGGGGTGTAGGAAAAAGTTGTAGGTCATCAAACCGCCTCACGGCAAGCTTGCCAGGACTGATCAAACTCCTGGTTGAGTGCAGCGGTGCGCAAAGCGAGAATGGCATCAAGGCCCTGGGGAGTCCAACGCATCCCAGAACGTTTGGTTCGCGTGGCGACCACGGTTTTGCACGCCGCCTCCGCGATCCCGCTGCCCAGATGGATGCCTTGCGCTCGAAAAACCGGGTAGCGCATGCGAGACATGTTCGTGCGGAAATAGTCAGCTTCTGTTTCCCGAAGGCTGCGGGTTTTGCCTGGTTCAGGCGCCAGAGGAGGCAACTGTTCGATGGCCGCAATCACCTGTTCGACCTTTCCCTCACTGAGGTGGTCGATGGCGGCTTGTGCCCAGGAGTCGGGCAGATCAGGTTCAGCCGCGAAGGCAGCCCGCGCGACATCCCGGACATGCTCACGGGCATGATATTCATCGACGATCTGGAGGGCTCCAGGAAACTGCTCCTCGGCCAGGTTTCAGATCCATTTGGCCCCGTCGCCCAGAATGACGACTTGCCGCGCCCGCGAGAGGCCGTGGTGGCGAGCCAGCGCATACAGCTGAGGTGCAAACTCCTCTGCCGTCGTTCGTCGGGCCACATACTTGATGCTCACCGGACGATCGATCAAGACTCCTGGAACCAGGTCTGAGCGCTCCGGTCCTGGCTCGCCCACAAACACGGCTCCCACTTTCACTTCGCGATACGCATCTCCCTCACGCTGCTGTTCGTGCGCTTCCATCGGCACACTTCCCCGGCGGAGTCGGGCCATCACCCCATCCATTTCGACATACAGCCGCCGGATTGGCTCTCCGTGTTCTTCCTGGCGTTCTTTTCCACTCTGGTGTTTTTCTGCTCCTTGCGTGAGCAGCTTCTGCACCTGCTGGTCTTTAAACTGCCGAAATGCTTCGCCAGCAGGCTGGATCACGTGGCCCACTTGCCGGGCGGAGATCGCCAGGGGAAACAGCCGAGCCAGCGTTTCGGCCACTTCTTCGTGCGTCAGGCGGGCGGATAGAAAGCTCACCAGACGGCGCACTCCCGGACTGCTTCGGCGCCCGACGAGCCCCCACCGCTGATCAAAGGGGGCGACTCCGGGGCAGGCCGGCAACGGGTTCTGTCTCCCAGCAAGGCGCTTGGGTTCCTGACAATGGTAATAGGCTCGTCGGATGGTCAGAGGTCCCATGACAGTGTTCACTTGCTTCTCTCGGTAGCTCACCAGCCGTAGCGTATGCCCACAGCTTCCTTCGGTCGGGCTGGCGGCTTCCTCTTCACGAGCTTTCTGCCTGAGGAGTTCCTCCAGGGCTGTTCGCCCAAACTCCATGATCGCTTTGAACACCGTTTGCTCTAACTGATCCAGATCCCCCTCTTTCAGGTCTTCGATGTGACCCACCAGCTCCTCGACCGCTTTCTCTGCCAGGTCCAACAACGCCTCTTTGATCTCTTCATTCGTTTTCATCCTGAGAGCATCCTTCTCGTGTTTTTGAGTTGAGTTGAGTGTAGATCACGGCGCTTTGTGGGCCCAAATTGGATAATTAAATGGGTGGCAAGACAGGTAAAAGAGGTATATTCAGCACTTAAAAAAGAACTCATCTCGCTCTACTGGCCGTTTCAGTCGCCTGGGCACACACCCATCGAATTGTCCAATTTTGGCCCACAAAGCAAATTTATTTACACTTGACGATCCATATATTGCTCGTGCGGCTCATTGCGTGCCGCCTCGAGAATCTTCTGGGCCACAGCTTCAGCACTATCGGGTTCTGGTCCGCCTTGTGGTGGGCGCAGCTGATTTGTCTTTGGAGTTGCTAAGCTATTTTTGCCGAAATTCGTTGCCGTTGCACGAGGCAACATCGTTGTGATGCGAATATTCTCTGAAGCTAATTCCTCTCGTGCAGTATCAGAGATCATATTAAGGGCGGCCTTTGTCGCGGCGTATGCACTAATGGCGGGCAGGTGCATTTTTGTAACAATCGAACTGACATTGATGATCAGACCTCCGCCGTTTTGACGCATCTTTGGGATGATAGCCTGCATCGCTTCTACAGGGCCAAGCACATTGAGCTCAAAAACCTGGCGAAACTGATCGATATCTACATCAGCCACATTGCCAAGCACGGTTTGTCCCGCATTATTGATGAGAATATCAATTTGTCCATACTGCTGAAAAACGCTGTCCACCAGAGCCTCAATCGCATCCTTATTGCGCATATCGGTGGGAACCGCGATAGCCTCACGATGTTGCTCATGAAGCTCATTGACAATGGTAGTAAGGGTATCGGCAGAACGTGCCGCAAGTGCGACCTTTGCTCCGGCCTCCGCAAAGAGACGTGCGGTAGCCAGGCCAATGCCTTCGGATGCGCCTGTAATAATCACGACTTTATCCTGAATATCCATAAGAAGAAATCTCCTTTCTCTTTAACAAGAAGCTTGTCCGGTAGTAGTTCGCTAAGCTATAAGCCTTGTGGGGCGAAGCTGCCAAGCTTCCCCACCCATGTCCCAGACGCCGTCGCGGGACGGCTAACGCCTCGCCAAGGGTCCGACGACCTCGGAGGTTGTCCGCGACCGAATCGATCAGAAATTGCGACTGCGCTTCTGAGAGCTTCACTTGGATTCAATTCGACCCAGTGGATTGGGACTCTCCACCAAAGCCGTGCGCGCTGCCGGCCAGGCGGGGTCTCCGGGGTAGAGCGCGGTGCGGAGGTAGGCCCAGGTAAGCCGCTGGACCGCAGCCAGTCGCTCTGGGTTCTCGTCGGTCGTCTCAGCCGCGTCGTACCCCGCAATTCCGCCAAGCCCATGCTTTGCGCCAAACAACGTAAGCAAGCACTTGGGGCCGGGACTCAGGAAGTACGGATCAGCATGCCAGTCCGCGCCCCGGACCGTCAGATGGGGCGAGACATCTTTATCGCCCGTGACCACGAGGGCCGGCGTCGTCATCTCAGCAAAGCTGGAGTGCAAGAAGAATGAATAATGCTCAGCCGCGAACACGCTGAGATCAGCACCGCCCCTGCCAGGCGCGGCAAGCAGCACACCCGCTTTAATCCGGGAATCGGCCATATCCACTTCCGTTCCGTCATTGGGATCGGTAAGCCGCGCGCCCAACAGCATACTTGTCGTGTGCCCGCCCATTGAATGCCCAGCCGCGGCGATCCGGCTTCGGTCCAGGCGCCCGCTGAGTTGCGGCACGGAAGCCTCGATAAGGTCAAGCTGGTCGAGGATGAGCTTCATGTCCTCTACGCGGGACCGCCAGAACAAGGGTCCTCCGGGAGCGTCTCTGAGGCCTAGCTCCCTTGAGTCGAGATGGGTGGGCTGGAGCACGACGAAGCCGTGAGCAGCCCAGAAATCGGCGAGTGGGCCGTAGCCGTGCAACGAGGAAAGATACCACGAGTTTCCGTGGCCGTGCGAGAAGAGGATGATGGGGAGATCGCGCCCGGTCACGGGGGCGGAAACTCGCATCTGCAAATCCACGCCGCGCCCCGGAGCTGACAACACCACCGGACTGACAGAGACGACAGGAGTAGGCGCACTCATGGCCACGGATGTCGCCGCCATGTCTGATTCGTTCATAGAAAGCTCTTCCTTCCAACTCTTTTGCGTATGGTATAATATTAGCGGAGCAATGCTCCGCTAATATTATACGGAACAAGGTTCCGCTTTGTCAAGTGATTGTTTGAGGGAAGGAATAAAGCGATGACCACCAGCGACGAGGGAACGGGACAATTAGCCCAGCAGAAACCAGCCCGAAAGATTCGGGCCGACGCGCAACGCAACGAGCAGGCGTTGCTCGCCGCCGCCGCCGCCGTGTTCGTCACGTCCGGTGTCGAGGCGCCAGTGCGTGACATCGCGGCTGCGGCTGGCGTCGGGATGGGGACGATTTACCGCCACTTCCCGACGCGAGCGGATCTTGTGGTGGCCGTGTACCGCCATCAGGTCGAGGCCTGCGCTGAGGCTGGTCCGGTTCTGCTGGCCAATGCTAGCTCACCGTACGTTGCACTTGGTCAGTGGGTTAACCTCTTCGTTGATTTCCTGGTCACCAAGCATGGACTTGCCACGGTCCTACAACCCGGCAGCGTCGGCTTCGACGCGCTGCATACCTACTTCATTGACCGTCTCCGACCCGTTTGTGCTCAGTTGCTCGAGGCCTGCGCCCAGGCTGGCGAGATCCGCGCCGATATGGATGCCTACCAACTGATGCGTGGCATTGGCAACCTCTGCGTTGGCGCTGACAACGACCCGCGCTACGATGCCCGCCGCATGGTCGAACCGCTCGTCGCGGGACTCCTCCAATCGCGCTCGACCTGATCCTGCTGATCCAGAGAAGGAGCACCTGCAGGACACCTCGCCGAAACAGTAAAGATAGGCGTCAGTACTCGAACAAATGCACCTCATACTCATCCTGCATCTACTGTAGATCACAGCGCTTTGTGGGCCCAAATTGGATAATTAAATGGGTGGCAAGACAGGTAAAAGAGGTATATTCAGCACTTAAAAAAGAACTCATCTCGCTCTACTGGCCGTTTCAGTCGCCCGGGCACACACCCATCGAATTGTCCAATTTTGGCCCACGAAGCAAATTTATTTACAAGTTGAGGATACTCTCTTTTTGCCCCCTTGCCTACAACTTTTTCCTACACCCCATCGGGAGCAACTCCTTGCCAGCAGCGAAAGAGCCTTCAGCAGTATTGAAAAAGCAGGGAAGTTGTATTAGAATGTATGTATGGAGCATACATATTCACCAAAACAATTTGGAAAACTGATTGGAAAATCCGTCAATACCTTGCAAAAATGGGATCGCAAGGGGATTTTACCTGCGTTTCGGAGTCCGACAAATCGGCGCTACTACACACATGAACAATACTTGCAGTATCGTGGGCTGATTTCCTCCGAGCAGGGATTGGTGATCGCGTATGCTCGTGTGTCTTCCCCCTCGCAGAAAAAAGACCTGGCTCTCCAAAAAGAAGCTCTGCGCGCCTACTGCCTGGAACATGGGATCAACGTCGATCAGTGGATCGAAGACATTGGCTCCGCGCTCAACTACAAACGCAAAGGCTTCAATCAGGTCATCGAGCACATTGAATTAGGACAGGTGGCGCGGCTCATTATCGGCCATGAGGATCGGTTCGTGCGCTTTGGCTATGACTGGTTTGAGCAGTTTTGTGAACGGCATGGAACCCAGATCACGGTGGTGAACGGCGAAACCTTCTCGCCCGAAGAAGAACAGGTGCGGGACTTGATGGCCATCGTGACGGTGTTTTCTGCGCGGCTTCTTGGCCTGCGTTCGCTCAGAAACCTGATTCGAGCGGCAGCTCTGGGAAAGGATATCAAGGATGATCAAGACACACAAGATCAGACTGCATCCCACGCCTGAGCAAGTCAATTACTTTGCAAGAGCCGCAGGAACCAGCCGGTTCGTGTGGAATTGGGCACTTGCCGAGTGGAATCGGCAGTATGAGGCCGGAGAAAAACCCACTGCCTTGAAACTCAAGAAGCAATTCAACGAGATTCGGCGGGTCCAATTCCCCTGGACATGGGAGGTCACCAAAAACGCCTCAGATCAGCCCTTTCTCGATCTGGGAAAAGCCTTCACCGCGTTTTTTGAAGGGCGTGCCCGCCGTCCCCAGTTCAAGAGCAAGAAAACAAGCAAACCCTCCTTTTACCTTGCCAACGATCAATTCGCGTTGGGGGATCATCGCATGTGGATCCCCAAGCTCGGATGGGTCAATCTGGCTGAGAAGCTGCGGTTTGTGGGCCGCGTGAAAGGGGCACGCATCACCAAAACAGCGGATTGGTGGTTTGTTTCCATCCAGGTTGAGATCCCTGATACCATCGCGGTGAAGAAACCAGCCGCCGTGGGAATTGATGTGGGGCTCAACCGCCTGGCCACCTTGAGTACAGGAGAGGAAGTCGAAAACCAAGCCTTCCTCAAAACCGCCCTCAAGAAGTTACGCCAGGCCAACAAACGGCTGCATCGCCGAAAACTGGGATCAAAGAATCGGGAGAAAGCGCGCCGACAGGTTGCCCGTCTGCATTATCGCATCACCTGCCTGCGCCAGGATGTCCTTCAGAAGCTCACAACCAGGCTGGCCGACAGTTACGGGATCATCGGGGTGGAAGATCTCCACCTCAAGGGACTGCTCAAGAATCGCCGTCTCGCTCGCTCGTTCGCCGATGCCTCGCTGGGCACCCTCAGGCGTCTGCTCGAGGCAAAAGCGGCGCAACGTGGGGGACTGGTAATCAAGGTGGACCGTTTCTTTCCTTCCAGCAAGACCTGTCATTGCTGCGGTTGGACGTGGGAAGCGATGAGGCTCAAGGATCGCATCTTTGTGTGTCAGAATCCTGCTTGCCCGTATGATCAGTTTCCGCAGGATCGAGATCACAACGCAGGTCAGAATGTGTTACGGGAAGCCCTTCGCTTGATCGGGCTCATTGATCAAGCCGTCTCCGGTACTGGCTCGGACGAAGACGCAAACTTGCCTGCGGACGCGGGGTAAGACCAAAGGGCTTCGGCCCGGAGGCACCTACGGATGAAACAGGAACAACGAAATTCGGTGCAAACGTGTGCTTGCATACGTTTGCATAGGAAAATCGGAGCAGTATTCGTATCTGTTCCAGTGTTGGCTTTGTCTTTCTGTCGTGCATTTCCTGATGTCCAATCTTGAATGCATTTTCTGTGCTAACATAGTAAGTGCAGATATGATGTCCTAAAGGGCATTCCTTTGGTATTCCTCAAGCAGTCGTGTGATTTCACTTTTATTGGTTTTGTTCATACCATCCCTCAATGAGATCATCAGTCCAGAAACGTTGAGTCGCATTCTCTAAGTGGACAAGCATGCCTCGTGCTATGACACAGGACTCACTCTATCACAGAAGCAGTAGCCAGCAATACAAGTGAACATATTACAAACCCGATGATCGCGTACGTGAACGAAGGCTGTATGCTGCTCCCGACTCTTTCCCGGATGCGAATTTACCAAAATTTTGTATTGTATAAATAGTGGAATGTTCGCTCAAATAAAGACCCTGTCGTGAACGAATGCTTTCCCGCGCCACGGTGGAGCTGATGACCTCAGATTACCTCATCCTGAGCAGCGAGCAGGCCCGGGCATCTTTTTCGGGACGCATTCCAGTTGGGGGTTGGCATGGCGGTAGACATTCGGCGTAACGATATCTTCCATACTCCAGGCCGATTCGGCTGGACTGGCGGTTTAGGCACGACGGCATACATTGTTCCTGCGGAGGGCATGATCGGTATCCTCTTCACTCAGCGCATGATGGATTCGCCGGAACCACCGAAAGTCTTCTCTGACTTCTGGCCACTGTCGTATGGCGCAATGGAATGGGCAATGGGCAACGGATAGCGTCTAGAGAAGAGGCAGATCACTTGTGTGGGCTGTGATCACACCACATTTACAGAGAACGTGGGGAGAAAGCTCCAGTCATTGATGCACGGGGCTTTCTCCCCACGTTCTCTGTAGCCCGCCACATCGAGGCATAGAAAATGCTATGATGTACCTGTGAATACGCAAGGTCATGAAGCGCTTCCGCTTCCTTCGAGGAGGAGATTGTGTGACGTCAAAAGCTACTTGCTTGTCCTGCCGACATTGCCCGTTAGAAATACTGCCCGAATCCGACGCAAAGATCACTTTCTACCGCTGTCCTACCTGTCATCGCCACTTTGCCCAACTCCCAGGTCGATCGCTCACCGAAAGATGGGGAGGATCTCTCAGCCTGGTCTTATACGGCACGATCTTCTCTCAAAAGCCCCAGGTAGATGCCCGGCGTATTGCCAGCATGTTCCGCAACCGAGAGAGCCGGGAGCAATTGACTCACATCGTTGCCGACATTCGACAAGAACTCGCATATCCGAGCCAGCCCGTTCGTGACATCCATGGTCAATCCGCTTCCGAAGAGGATCTGAGAGCATTTTTAACCCTGGTCGCGGATCTCTTGACGGAGGAAGTGAAAGAAGATGCGGTCGTGCAGGCGCTCAAGGGGCATGCGAGTTGGGTGCGTTGCCTTGCCTTCCGTCCCGATGGGCAGATTCTTGCCAGTGGCAGTATCGATGGCTCCATCAAGCTTTGGGATCCTTCGCGCGGCCACTTGCTGCACACCCTCACGGGTCATGTCGGCGGCGTGTTCGCTCTCGCCTGGAGTCCGAGCGGAGGGCTTCTGGTCAGTGGTGGACAGGACAGCGCGATCAAACTTTGGGATCCTCAGAGCGGGAAACTCTTGCGCCCTCTTGAAGGCCATGGCAATGCAGTGCGCTCTCTTGCGCTCAGCACTGACGGACAAACCCTTGTCAGCGCGAGCACCGACCAGACTGTCAGACTCTGGGACCTGCAGACTGGACGGCTTCTGCTGCCCTTCATCGACCATCCAAGCCCTCTTTACAGCGTTGCTATGAGTCCCAATCACCAGATCATTGCGAGTGGAGACGAGGTCGGCGTGATCCGCTTATGGCACGCTCGCACTCGAAAACTCCTTCGTACTCTCAGAGGCCACAGTGGGAAAGTGTTGTCTTTGACCATGGTGGAGGACGGGCAATTTCCCATCAACTCAACGATGCTGCTGAGTGGGAGTGCAGATAGGACCATGAAATGGTGGGGGGCCGACGAGGGGAGGCTCATTTCCACTTTCACGGGTCACGCCGGGCCTGTCCGTTCAGTCGCGTTTCATCCTGCATGGCAAACGGTCATCAGTAGTAGCGAAGACAAAACCATCAAGGAATGGAATCTTTACGGCTCTCAAGAAACTATTCGCACCTTGCCGGGCCATGCAGGTCCTGTCTACAGCCTTGCCATCAGTCCCGATAGTCGGTTCATTGCCAGCGGCAGTCTGTCAATTAAGATTTGGGGGAAAAAACGTTGATCCTTGATCATTCAGGCTGCTCTCGAATTCCTTGACACTCCCCCGGATAAATCACGGGGGATTCTTCTCTCATCCAGGTTGCTTGCAGCGTCGCATTGCTGAGACGTTGTAGAGGCCATCCTGTCCAGAAGCGTTTCATGCACTCACAGGTGCATCAGTTCCCGTATGCCCTACGGTACTGAGCGCTTTTTGCAAAATGTTCAACGCCGCATTCTGATCCCTGTCTAAGACCACTCCACAGGCAGTACAGATATGGGTACGCACGCTCAAGCTCTTTTTGACCAGCGTGCCACAGACTGAACAGTTCTGACTGGTGAACTGTGGCGAGACGGCGATGACAGGGACGTGATGCAAGGCAGCATAGTAGTTGACCCAAGCCAGAAACCGACCCCATCCGGCATCGCTGATGCTCTTAGAGAGATGCCGGTTCCTCACCATATTGCGGATCTGCAGGTCTTCAAAGGCAATCAGGTCGTGAGACGAGACGAGCGCATTCGCCTGCTTTCTGGCGAAATCTTCACGCTGCCTTTGGACTTTTAAATGGGCTTTGGCGACGGCTTGACGAGCTTTCTTCCGGTTGGCTGATTGCTTCTGTTTCTTGGAGAGGCGATGTTGCAACCGCTTGAGGCGCTTTTCCGCCTTTCGGTAGTGGCGTGGATTCTCGACGGCTTGCCCTTCAGAGTCAGTGTAGAAGGCTTTCAAACCAACATCGATGCCAATCTGTTTGTCCGTAGGAAGATGATCAATCTGCCTCTCTGCCTGCACACAAAATTGCGCATAGTAGCCATCTGCACGTCTGACAAGACGCACACGTTTGATGTGCTTCACAGGGAAGGTTTCAATATCTCGCGTGCCAACCAGGCGAAGACGACCGATGCCACAGCCATCAGTGAAGGTGATATGCCTCCCGTCAGGCTCAAGCTTCCATCCTGTTGCTTTATACTCCACAGAACGGTTATGTTTCTGAAAACGGGGATATCCCTTCTTTCCTGGTTTCCTCTGGTTGCACTTGTCATAAAAGCGAGCAATAGCAGACCATGCTCGGTCAGCACTGGCTTGACGTGCCTGGGAATTGAGAGAGGAAGCAAAGGGGAATGCTTTGGCAAGGACGGCGCAATAGCATTGCAAGTCATTTTTGGTGGCATGTTCATCCATCCACAAACGCAAACACTTGTTACGAATGAACTGGACAATGCGAATGGCTTCATCAATCGCCGCGTATTGTGCTTTCGTGCCATCCAGCTTATATTCATATATCAGCATTGCGCCCTTGCTCCTTTTCTCTTTATATGCTAGAGTATACAGCATATATTGCTGTATGTCAAATGAGGGAGAACATGAAACGAACCAATTTGTATTTAACAGAGAAGCAAATGGAACGCCTTCGTCAGCGTTCCGAACAAGAAGGGGTGGCTATAGCGGAATTAGTACGACGTGCGGTGGATAGTTTTTTAGCATGGGATGACCCAACCTATCGACCCATGCCTCCTACACCCCAAACAGGGAAGAGCCATTCATCCCCCGGATAAATCACGGGGGCTTTCTGGCTCGCTCTCTGTAAACAGCATCTCGTTTGGGCAATGATGCGGTCAAGATGCGTTGGAAAGGAGGGAAACACCCAGATTCTCGCCTGACACCATATGGTACCTGCAACGAAGCACATACTGTCTACAGGTGCATAGGATGTATTCCTGTAGAGGAACCAAAGGAGGGATTCTTTATGCTACGGCACATTGCTGTCATTCGTCGCGTGATTCCCGTACTGGCTATACTCATCTGTTGTGCTCTCTTCTTACCGCTCCCCTTCTTTTCCCATCCGGATGTAGCGCATGCTTCCTCCAATGGATTGGGTCAGAAGCCATATATGGGTTGGAGTAGCTGGAGCCTGGAGTCAACGAATTATAGCGGCTACAATACCCCCTGGCTCACTGCCGATCACGTCAAATCCCAGGCCGATGTGTTGCATCAGCAACTCCAACCACATGGCTACCAGTACATAAACATCGACGCGGGTTGGTGGATGGATTCGAACTGGAAGGCTACGTTTGATGGTTATGGGCGGCCTTCCCCTTATCCTGGCCGGTTCCCTGCCGGCATCAGCGACGTAGCGAACTATGTCCACAATTATGGGTTAAAGTTGGGAATCTACTACGTTGCCGGCCTCGACCAGACCGTCTACAACCAGAATTATCCTATCTACGGCACCAGTTGCCACGCCCAGGATATCGCGATCAAGCCGTTACAGATGACGAACGGTTGGCGAGGAAACTATGCCATTGACTATAGCAATAGCTGCGCGCAGGCCTATATCAACTCCATCGCGAATCAGTTCGCCTCCTGGGGGGTGGATTTCCTCAAACTCGATGGGGTAACCCCTGGTTCTGGCATCTATGATCTGAGCACCGATAACCGGCCCGATGTGCAGGCGTGGTCACAGGCCCTGGCGCAGAGTGGACGTTCGATCTGGTTTGAGCTCTCCTGGGCCCTGGATCATCGCTATATCAGTTTCTGGCAGCAGCAGGCCAATGGTTGGCGCATTGACACTGACGTCGAATGCTATTGTGGGACATTGGTGACGTGGGATAACTCGGTCAAAGCACGCTTCAATGATGTCGTTCCCTGGACGCAGAACGCTGGTCCGGGTGGGTGGAATGACCTTGACTCCCTTGACGTTGGCAGCGCAACACTGGATGGGATTTCCCAGGACGAGCGTCAAAGTTATATGACGCTGTGGGCAATCGAGGCGGCCCCGCTTTTCTCCGGCGATGATCTCACCAAGCTGGACAGCTATGGACTCTCGTTATTGACGAATGATGAAGTCATTGCAGTTGATCAATCCGGTCATCCTGCCCGTCCGCTCTCACAGCTCAACAACCAGCAAGTATGGTACGCAGACAATGGCGATGGCACCTATACAGTGGCACTCTTCAATCTGGATAGTGAGAACGCCCCCGTCACGGTGAACTGGAGTGATCTCGGGATAAGTGGCGCCCCTATGGTGCGTGACCTCTGGAGCCATACAAACCTGGGCGCGATAGCCGATCATTTTAGTGCTTCCTTAAACGGCCATGCTTCACGCCTGTTGAAGGTGACACCAGCAGGCGGAAACGCGGGCAAGATCTACGAAGCCGAAGCGCTTGCAAATACGCTCACTGGCAGCGCCTCTGTCGTCTCCTGCACGGCCTGTTCTGGCGGTCAAAAGATCGGCAACATTGGTAATGGCGCCTCCCTTACCTTCAACAGCATTTCCGTTAGTGCCAGTGGGACCTACCCCGTGACCATTTCGTATGTAGACGGAGATGCCGGGCGTTCAATGCAGCTCAGTGTCAATGGCGGCTCCGCAACCACGCAGAACTTCCATGGGACCAACGATAATAACTGGAATGCCGTACAGACTACCACAATTTTGGTGAACCTGAATGCGGGGAACAACACGATCCAGTTCTCCTCGCCATCCTCAGGCTGGAGTCCTGATCTCGATCGACTCATTGTCGGCAGCCTGATACCCGCTTCATATGAAGCCGAAGTCGCGGGTAATACACTGACTGGAAGCGCCTCCATCGTCTCTTGCTCGGCGTGCTCTGGTGGTCAGAAGGTCGGCAACATTGGCAACGGCGCCTCTCTCACCTTTAACAACGTCCAGGCCAGCACAACCGGCAGGACCACGTTGACCATCGCTTACATCGATGGCGATAGCGGACGTTCGGCGCAAATAAGCATTAATGGGGGTTCCCCCCTCACCATCAATTTCCACGGCACCAACAACAACAACTGGAACACAGTTCAGACACTGACGATGACCATAAGTTTGAATGCGGGAAGCAACACCGTCAAACTCTACTCGGGTTCCAACTGGGCTCCGGACATCGACCGTGTCACGTTGGGCGGCAACAACACCACCGAGGCTGAGGCCGTGGGCAATACGCTGACTGGGAGCGCCTCCATCGTCTCCTGCTCGGCGTGCTCTGGTGGTCAGAAGGTCGGCAACATTGGTAACGGAGCCTCTCTCTCGTTCAATCAAGTGCTGGTCAGCAATACAGGGAGTTATACTTTAACAATCCAGTATATCGATGGTGATAGCGGGCGTTCAGTCCAATTAAGTGTCAACGGTGGAGCGGCAAGTACGCTCACTTTCCATGGCACCAATGATAATAACTGGAACGCGGTGCAAACAACCAGTGTCGTGGTGAATTTCAATGCGGGCTACAATAGCATTCAATTCTCTAGCGGCTCTGGCTGGGCACCGGATATCGATTGTATTAGCATCAGCTAGCTCTTTGTATCCCGGCTCTCACGAGCCGGGATTTCTTTGAAACAATCCCACGAAGAACAGGCATGTACGCGTATATTAAATTGAGCAACAAAATAAGTAATATTGCTTCTCATATTATGTATTGATTCTCCTGTATTTATATCCTGTTAGTAGGCAAGTAGTATAAGCATGTGGCATTGATCCAGCGTGGTACGGAGATTGGTGCATCGAAACTCTGGTATGACAAAGCCAAGAAGCAGTTTTACCTCCTTGTCTCCCTGGAAGTGGAGACGGCTGATCCTACCCCAGAAACACACAAGCAGGTCGTTGGTGTGGATGTGGGGATGCGATACCTTGCCGTCACGGCGACGATGCAAGGCGATTGCACCTTCCATGCTGACCCCTCCATTGTTGCTAGATCCCATCACTCTGCACGACTGAGAAAGCGTCTGCAAAAGAAAGGCACTCGTTCTGCAACGAGAAGGCTCGTTGCCATCAGTGGACGAGAGAGACGGTTGAAAGCAAACGCCAATCATGTCGTGAGTAAACGGATTGTGAAGCAATATCCTCAAAGCTTGATTGGACTGGAGCATCTGACAGACATTCGCGAGCAGACCACACGACGGAAAGGCAAGCGAGCCAGTGCCAAACAGCGCAAAGCCAATCGTGCCTTTTCCAAATGGTCCTTTGCAGAGTTGCACAGTATGATCGCTTATAAAGCGCTCTTGCATCGAAGTATGGCGATCAAGGTGGATGCCAACTACACCTCGCAGGCCTGCCCCAAATGTGGGTATACCTGCAAAGAGAATCGTCCTCACAAGGGCTTGCTCTTTGTCTGTCAGAATTGTCAGTACACGCTCCATGCCGATCTGGTTGGTGCAAGAAACATTGCGATGCGAACGCTTCTTATCCGGCAAGACTGGATAGGAACGGGCCTCTTGTCAGTACGCCCTGATGTGTCGGACGATGAAGCCAAAGCAGCACGCCTGAAAAGGTATGCTGAATTGCGGTGGAGTTCAGACACAACTCCAAGCCCTCGGCTTTCGCCGTAGGGTACTGACAGAATGCTTTTGCAGACATTGGGAGGTGGCATCAATCATTCAGAGCGCAATGACAGATAGAGCGGTTGGAGAGTATCTTTTTTGCCACTCTAACTCAATCTTTTCTGCGCTTATCGAAACGCGCCGTAAAACCCCTGGCTTTAGCCCTGTCTCTTACCCACATCTTTTTGGAGGGGCTTCACAAGCCCATCGCTATACATGTGTTTGTGAAACGCTCAACAGGGGGAGTTGGCCTCCTGTGCTGTTCCACAAAATCTAATTGTTAAATGTGGGTAAAAGACAGGGCTTTAGCCAGGGGGATAGAAGGCGCGTTCCTTGTTGGGTAGATAGGGTGGCGAGAGAACGCAGACGCTTTTCTTTCATGTATGCAAAGTGATACAATGCATACATGGAAGAAAAGCAAACAGTTACCATACGCATTCTCAAACAAACGCATACGCTCTTGAAGGTGATCGCGGCATTGTCGCAAGAAAGTATGCAACAGACATTGCATCGCCTTGTTGAGCAGGAGTACAAGCGATTGCAAGGGAAAAAGGATGCTTAAAACCTACAAATTTCGCTTGTATCCCACAAAAGCGCAAGCCGAGAAGCTTGAATGGACACTTGCCAGATGTTGCGAGTTGTACAATGCTGCGCTGCAAGAGCGTCGAGAGATGTACACATACACAGGTAAGGGAACCAACTACAATGCGCAAGCCATGCAACTGCCTGAGATCAAGGAGATCAGAGAGGAATACAAGGACATCCACTCTCAGGTGTTGCAGGATGTTTTGCGCCGGGTGGAGAAGACTTTCAAAGACTTTTTCAAGCGGGTCAAGGCAGGCAAGATACCCGGCTATCCCCGATACCAGGGACGCAACCACTATGACTCCTTCTGCTATCCACAAGCGGGCTTCTCCATCAAGAACGGGCGTCTTGAGCTGTCCAAGATTGGGCATGTGAAGATCAGGTTACATCGCAAGGTGCTTGGCACCATCAAGACATGTACGCTCAAGCGAGAGGGTGCGTGTTGGTATGCGTGCCTTGCCTGTGAAGTGGAGCAGGTGGTACGCACCCCCTACACGGATGAGTGTGTTGGGATTGATTTGGGCGTCTCCAAGCTGGCAACGCTCTCCACTGGTGACGTGATCGAGAATCCTCGTTACTATCGCAAAGCAGCGAGGAAGCTTGAGAAAGCACAGCAAGCTCTGTCAAGAAAGAAGCGCGGGAGCAAGCGACGTAAGAAGGCTGCTCAGCGTGTGGCAAAGCTTCACAGGAAGGTGCGCAATCAGAGACAGGATTACCTTCACCAGTGGTCACGCCGTCTGGTGAATACCTACGAAACCATCGTCTTTGAGGATATTGCCCCTGCGAACCTCTCCAAACGAGCGAAACCCAAACAGGATGAGGAAACGGGGCAGTATCTTCCTAACGGAGCCAGTGCCAAATCTGGCCTGAATACATCAATTTTAGATGCTGGTTGGCGTCAATTCATCGCGTTCTGCGAGTACAAAGCGGCGGAGGCTGGTACGGTGCAGGTCGTGTTGGTTGATCCGAAATATACCAGCCAAGTGTGCAGTAGTTGCGGCACGGTTCGCAAGAAGACGCTCTCAGAGCGTTGGCACTCGTGTGAGTGTGGCTGTGAACTGGACAGGGATCACAATGCCGCACGCAACATCAAAGCTCTTTGGCTCGGACGGAGCCTTCAGGAAGCGCAAGCCTCCTGAGAAGCCCCCGGCTTGAGCCGTGGGGAGTCGTCACGTCTTGTATTCTGAGAGGGAAGAGCGTTGCTTCTTCCTTCAACGGATATCTCTGGCCTCAATGGCGTATTGGGCACATGACCATGTCGTGTATGGTTACACTAGAAAACAACATATGTAGAAGAGGAGATGCACTTGGGAAGTTATCAGTCAGAGAGCTGCTATTACCTGCACGTCCAATTGACTGGTATTGAGCCACCGATTTGGCGCCAAATGGTCGTGCCTGGTGCCATCAGTCTTCATACTCTCCATAAAATGCTTCAGGTGGTCATGGGGTGGGAAAACGCTCATCTCTATTTGTTCAGGTTAACCATCAATAAGAAAACAATGGTGTATGGTCTTCCTAATCCTGATGGGGAAAGTGCAGATATGCGCATCAGGGATAGCCGACGCACAAAACTTGATGCAACTGTCTGGGCCGAGTGGCTGACGTTGACCTATGAATATGACCTGGGAGATAGCTGGATGCACCAGATTACGATTGAAAAGATCGAGCATCTCCAAGATGAAAACAGAAATGAGGATTCTTTTTGGATGACTCCTCGCTGTCTCGCCGGTGAACGGGCATGCCCTCCAGAGGATGTCGGTGGGATAGGTGGATACACTTCTTTCCTTGAGGCATTGCAGAATCCCAAGCATCCTGAACATACACGTCTGCGCCAGTGGCTTGGCGCGCCTTACAATGCTGAGCTCTTTTCTGTCCAGCAAGCCAATTCGGCGCTGGCGATCTTGGACTGAGAGCATCTCTCAATTTGCTTTGAATTGGCCTGTTACTGAATCGCAAGAAGCCGGGAAACGAAGGGTATTCTCCACAGAAATTCTCACCTATGAGAAGATTTTGGGAGATATCAAGTTTTTATAGCATAGGGTTAAGAAACTTTATCATCACTGGTTGGAAATGGCTCATGGCTTCCGCTGCCCACTCTCGTAGTGCTGTAAAGATATTGTCAAGCGCACGACCCTTGCTATCCATGCTGATGCGCACGTCATGCGCCAGTAACAACTGGGTGTACTGCGGGCTGGTAAACTAACTGCCTTGATCGCTATTACAAATCTGTGGCCTGGCTTGTGTCAGCGCTCGTTGCAACGCCTTAATGACAAAGGCGATCTGCATCTTCTATCCTGCTCTCTTTTCTCATTGATGGCATCGCATGAGCATACGTGTTCATGGTCATGACAGAGAAGCACCTGCCTCACCGCTGGGACTGCAAGCCCTGCGTGCGGTAAGGCGAGTTCTTCTCTGTCAACGATTTTTTTCGGATTAAAACTGCGGAATGTGGGGTCCTGAAAAGCGTTTAACTGGATTCACGGGGCACAAGCACAGGCGGTTCTACCAATTCTAACTGAAACTCTACTTCTCCATTAGCAAGCCGATCAACGCAGTCTATAAGATTTCTACCAATTCCTTTCACATCGAAGCGGACAGAGGTAAGACTGGGTGTGCTCAACTCACAGAAAGAGGTATCGTCCGCACCAACAAGCGCGATATCTTCTGGCACGCGGAGTCCCTGTTCACGCAAAGCGCGTAAAAGGTGGAAACAATACTCATCATTAAAGCCGTAGATGGCGGTAGGGCGCGAGGGAGCTTGTGCCAGTTGTTCGGCAACTCTACGGGCCTCTGCCAACGTCGTATCTGCAATAGGAAGGATTTGTAAGTTATGCGCATGCACATTCTCGAATACAGAGCGCATACCTGCAAGGCGCCTGGGAACCGAATAAGCCTGATGGACATTCTGCGGTGCAATGACACCAATATGTCGATGCCCACGTTCTAGCAAATGCTGAGCTATCAAGCGACCAATCTCAACAGCCCCAAATTGCACTGATGGAGCATATTTGACTCCCCAATCACTTACAAAAACACAGGGGCCTGCTCCCCGGCTTTTTGCATGTTCCAGGTCTTCTTCAGTTATACTGCCGGGAAAAGCAATAATACCTAAAGGCCTCTGGGAGAAGAGGCGCCAGAGAAACGCGCGCCGATCCTCTTCTGATGAGGCATTGTTGAAGTACACCGCCAATGTATATCCCTTCTCCTGGGCACGCAATTGTAACTCACTGGTAAGGGTGCTAAGGAAAAGGGTCATAGAATGGTCAAGGATAAAATATATATCGTCGTTTTGCCCTTTACGCAACGCCCGCGCCGAAGGGTGCACGTAGTAGTTCAATTCATGCGCAGCCGCCAGCACACGCTCGCGCGTCTCTGGACTAATTCGCTGATTGGGCGTTCCGTTTAGTACATATGAGACCGTCGTTCGGGATACTCCAGCCCGTCGAGCTACATCCACGCTCGTTGGTGGGCGATGATTAGCTGTCATTGATTTTATACGGGGAGTGGCGAGAAAACCACGAGGTCTTCAGCCTCGTGGATGAACGCCGCTCCTTCCTCCTATGTCTGGTTTTCAATGTACTGGCGAATAGTCTCCTGGCTTGTATTCCCGATGGTGCAGCAGAAGTACCCATCACGCCAGAATGTCCTCTCTTTCCAAAATTGCCTTTTTAACGCATGAAAATGCCTTTGCCACAGTTGCATGATCGAGATGTGTTTCCGTCTGCGGACGATGGCCAGCGGTGCGCATCCGAGGTTCGCTTTTCACCAAACAGTAAATGTGATCTTGATCCACTTCAAGTGCCTCAAAAGAAACATCTGAGCGAGCTGCAATTTCCTCGAATCCTTGTTTCACCTCATTTCCATACAAGATAAGCAGCTTGTTCCGGTATGTGCACACGAAAATCAGATGATAGAGCATGAGGGACTTGGCATGATTCTTTGGCTGATCATCCATGAAGATCGAGCACTCACTTTCCGCATCCTGGCAAACTTGGGAATTGGTTTCAAATCCGCTTTTTTGCCGGAAAAATCCATCAGGATCGCGTATCCTGTAGACATACGCCCTTTGACGATGTAGTTCTGCCCCTGGTAGCGCACTTGATCGAATTTGCGCAATCCCCCGATTTTTCCTGTCGTGAGACGTTGCTCGCTTCGCTTTCCTTTGGTTTGCTGATACTCTCCATCTGGAATGCATTTCTTGACAAGCACCGTTTGTATCTGGAAAACAGGCCCATTTCCGCGTGTCGCAATCATGGCCGCGTCAAAACAATGTTCTTTGGGCAAACCCGCAAGCAATCGATGTTCTTTGGTCACGAATCCCCACGTTTCTTCCGCCTCAACCAGTTTCAACAATTGCACGCGGATGCTATTCATCTGGGTCGCGTGCAGCAAATCCCCTTTTTTCTTCCCGGTGTGTTTGAGCGGAATCATTCCCGCGTGAAGGGCATCATGACAGGTCTTGCAGAGCGTCAAGAGATTGCTTTCCTCATCGCTTCCGTGTTGGCTACGAAAGATGATGTGATGCACTTCGAGCCGTTGATCCTTTGATTTCCCCTTGCAGTGTTGACAGGTGTAGCCATCCCGTGTCAGCACATAGGCTTTGGTATTGGCAAAGCCGTAATTGATGCCCTTCTGATAGAGCCACTTCTTTCGCAATACCTCCGGGTTTTTGAGCGCATGCGGGTCAAAGGTTCCTGTTTCCAGCACGATGGACGTGATTGGCAACAAGGATTGCACAAAGTGGATTTCTCGTAGATGAGCGTCGATCTTGCTTCTCATTGTCGGGGAGAAGCGTCCAGTCTTGATGGAATTCCTTCGATGTAACCAGCGCGCAGGCCGATACCTGGTTTTGCGTTGACGACGATTGCGACGATGGGTGGCTCGCTCTTTCATCGTCGTGGCAATATCATTGCGCACTTCCACTTCAGAAAGATACCAGATGTTACCCTGTTCATCCGCGACAGCCGAACCAATCACCGTACTGCCTGTATCCACTCCCAAGGTCAAGGGTTGTGTGTAGGTACGCTCTGGCTGTGCGTACAACTTGATCGTAAACGGCGTTCTGCGGACGACTTTGGCCTTTCCCTCTTTGAGCAACAAACGGGCAATCGCAGCAGAGCAGGGCATCAATGGTATCTTCTCTGATGAGAGGACATAGACCATATTCAGACGATTCCTTTCGGAAAAATGCTCCGGCAAGCGCCGGGTGATGCGTATCCCTGCACTGTGACCATGCAGGGAATCCGACCTCATCTCGACAGTGTTCAAAAGGCTTTTTGCACCTGGATCACCGGGCCTTACCTCAGCCCTACTTAAACCCAGGCGACAGAGCAGCGGTCTGATGCGTCAACCGCAGGTGTCATGACCTTTCAAACGGTCTCACCATTTCTGATGAGGAGTCTGGTGAACTTGAGCTTCCGAAAAAGCTACCAAACCGCAGACCCGACGACTTCCGAAGAAGCCGCTGCGTCTTCAGCTCAGTGGTAGTTCACTTCCTCTTAAGGTTTGCCCTACCAGGTAATTGTAGCATACGTCTCTTTTTAGCACCAAGATGTGCCCGCAGCCTGCTATAGCCTCCATCACCCTCTTTTTCTCCTTCTTCTGCGAATAAGTACGTCCTCACAGTTGTCGCCCATCCAGTTATCTTCTCCTCTGCCTGGCTACCATGCCCATGCGATTTTTTTTGTGTAGATTTCGGAATTACCTTGACAATGAATTTTGAATCCAGGTATACTTTGCTTACTGACACGTGTCACCAAAGTACCGGGGCACGTATTGAAAGGTTAGCTCAATGAAAGCGATCTTTGTTTGTTTTGACACTTTGAATCGTCACATGCTTCCACCTTATGGTGGCGACATGGTGCATGCGCCGAATTTTAGTCGATTGGCGCAGCGTTCAGTGACATTCGATAACGCGTATGTTGGCAGCATGCCCTGCATGCCCGCGCGACGCGAGCTGCATACCGGGCGCTACAATTTTCTGCACCGCAGTTGGGGACCCCTGGAGCCATTCGATGAATCCATGCCAGAAATCCTCACGCAGCATGGGGTCTACACTCATCTTGTCAGTGATCATGGGCACTACTGGGAAGATGGTGGCGCTACCTACCACACCCGCTACCGTACCTGGGAAATCGTGCGTGGTCAGGAAGGTGATCCCTGGAAAGGGCATGTAGCTGACGCTGAAATCCCGGAGAGCCCCCGCAAAATGCGCGGCGAACTCTGGCGGCAGGACTGGGTCAATCGCCAGTATCTGCAAGAAGAAGAGGGCATGCCTCAGGCACAGGTCTTCCAACACGGCCTTGAGTTTATCCGGACAAACGTTGATCAGGACAACTGGTTCCTGCAAATTGAGACCTTTGATCCACATGAGCCTTTTTATACGCAGGAACATTATAAAAAGCTTTATCCACACCACTACACTGGCCCTCACTTCGACTGGCCTGACTATGGCAGAATCAGTGAATTGCCTGAGCAGGTGGAGCACATACGTTACGAGTATGCCGCTCTGGTCAGCATGTGCGATCACTATCTCGGCAAAGTGCTCGACATTATGGATGAGTTAAATATGTGGGATGACACCTTGCTCATCGTCGGCACAGATCATGGCTTCCTGCTTGGAGAGCATGATTGGTGGGCAAAAACCGTCCAACCCTGGTACAACGAGGTGGCTCACATTCCACTCTTCATTTGGGACCCACGCAGTCGTCAGCAGAATGAGCGCCGCAATAGCCTGGTGCAGTGGATCGATTTCGCGCCTACACTATTGGAGTATTTCAATGTCTCAATTCCTGAGACGATGCAGGGCACTCCGCTACGTGAAAGGATTGCTAACGACCAATCCGCGCGACCGACAGGTTTGTTTGGCGTCTTTGGTGGGCATGTCAATGTTACTGATGGCCGCTATGTCTATATGCGCGCTCCTGTACAACCCGACAATACACCACTCTTTGAGTATACATTGATGCCAACGCATATGCGTGGTCGCTTTAATGTCGCTGAACTCCAAAATATGAGCCTGGCAGAGCCTTTCACCTTCACCAAAGGAGTTCGTCCCCTGAAGATTCCTGGCAGATTCTTTGTGAATGCGCATACCTTTGGCACCATGCTCTTCGATCTCGCGACCGATCCTGAGCAAAAACAGCCCATTGTGGATGATGCCATTGAATTGCGCCTGATACATCTCATGCTGGAGTGGATGCGCTGGAATGACGCGCCCACTGAACAATACGAGCGTCTGGGCTTACCTCTGGAGGGCGAGGCTCAGAGCGAGCACCTCCTCTGCGCACGCCAGCATGAGCTTGTTCAGCAGGCATGCAAGAAGCAGGATACGCTCGCGGCGTACGCAGGCCCTGGCGCTGAGTATCTTAAAAAGCCTTTAAAAGAGGTTGCCGCCCTTCCAGGAGCCGAGGCACTCCTGCGTCGACACTTTGCCGCCATGATGGATAATCTGCAGTCCCAGCAGATCATGGAGCAGCTTTCTCTGCAACAGGTTGCAGGCTTTGCCCCCAATGCCTTCTCTTTTGAAAAGCTGACGGCGTTTGCCACCGAGCTCGCCGAATTGGGCACAACGCAGCCGGCTCTAGCAGCAGAGGGTGAGAGCTACTAGCATATTTTCCAGCGAGCAAGATCTAGCACTACCGGGGGACACATTGATAGTGCCAAACCAGCAGGTAGAACAGCGGGATCTCTGCTCAACACGTTATCACACAGTGAAACAATACAAAAACTCGTTCGACATTGAAGTCAGAAAAGGAGTGAGCCGTGTCTCAAGAACATACCTCTCGCATCCTCGACGGCGTGGACGCCACCATGAACCCCATCAGTGCTGAAATTTCGTCTCAGACGATGAACACAGCAGGCGCTGCTGTTACCCCGATCAAGCGGCGCTGGCTCAGTAATTTTATTCTAACATTTACTCTCTTTGCAGATAGTAACGAATCAGGCATTGTTAGTACCCTGTTTGCCCTCATCAGTAAGGACCTGGGCCTGGGTTTAGCTACCCTTGGTATTCTCACCGCCCTGGGCAAAATCATCTCGGCTCTCTTCGGGCCATTGTGGGCTGTTCTCGCACGACGTTTTAACCGCAAACTTGTTTTAGTCATTGCGACCGTCGTCTTTGGCCTGTGGACGGTAGCCATTGGTTTTGCACAAAACTTTACACAATTCTTGCTCCTCTTTATCGTTGCAACCATAGGTACCGTTGCCGCTCAACCTATCATTACTGAGATGCTAGGCGATCTCTTTGCAGATAACGAGCGCGGTCGTGCAACAGGTATGATGTATGGAACACTGACACTGATTGGAGCATTTACGACACCCCTGATAGGCCAACTCTCCACTATCCCTCACGGCTGGCGCACAGCCTACTACATTGTTGGTGGCGTGATGGGCCTGACGGGACTCCTCGTCCTGGTTGCCGTCCATGACCCAGGTCGAGGTGCCACCGAAGCCTCTCGTGAGCAGGCCAGCATTCAACATACGCACACACAAGCATTGAAGTGGAGCGACATAAAGCAGCTCTTCACCATTCCCACCTATGTGCTGATGCTCGTCTCGCGCCTGCTCAGTGGGCACCTGCTCATATCTTCTTTCGGCGTCATCTACATGATCACGGTCCTCCATTTTACGACCGCCCAGGCGACACTTGTCTTTGGACTAGCGAACCTTGGTTATGTCGCTGGCAGCGTTGCGGGAGGCTTTGTTGTTGACCGGGCAAGCAAGAACAGCCCTCGTTATGGACGTGTGCTTATGCTGCAACTGGCCCAGGTGCTATTCGCGATTGTGGCCTTCTTTGGCACCCAGTTTCTCTGGAGCAACCTCGGCGTGGTCATCGCGTTCTTCTTCCTAATGTTCTTCTTCCAGGGTGTTAACCCCGGCATCAACCGCCCGATAGTCTATGCAGTCGTTCCACCAGCGTTACGTGGCGCTGCTTTCGCGGTGATGATCTCTATCGTAGAATCCATTGGCTGGGCCATCTATAATCTGCTGGCAGGTTTCCTGGGACAGAAATTCGGCCTGCAGCCGGTATTCCTCGTCGTTCTGGTGGTTCTCATGCTCATCAATGCCGCTGTGATCTTTGCCCTCTATAAAACCTACTGGCCTGATGTGCGGAAACTTCAGGGAGTGGAGGCAAGCGCCAACGTAAAAGGAGCGTAAATAACGTGAGAGCATTGAATTTCAATGAAGAGCCCCTGGACGAGAAGCACATCTCCTCCGTCTCTATTCCAACGGCCTTTCAGGTCATGGTCAAACCGCGTGGCTCCATTTGTAACCTGGATTGCACCTATTGCTTCTACCTGGCAAAAGAGCGACTGTATCCTGAGGCCAGTTTTCGCATGAGCGATGAGCTACTGGAAGACTATATCCGCCAGTACATCGCAGCGCAACGCACTCCCGACGTTGTCTTTGCCTGGCAGGGTGGTGAGCCAACGTTGATAGGACTAGACTTTTATCGCAAGGCAGTGGCGCTACAACAGAAGTATCGCCGACCGGGGACACGCATCCTCAATGCTCTCCAGACCAATGGCACACGCCTGGATGATGAATGGTGCGCCTTCTTTCGTGAGCACCATTTCCTCATCGGGCTGAGCCTGGATGGCCCACGTGCCATGCATGATGCCTATCGCGTCGACAAGGGCGGGCGGCCTACCTTTGATAAGGTCATGGCTGGACTGGCGCTACTGAAGCGTCACCGGGTCGATTTCAACATCCTGACCTGCGTTCATGCGGCCAACGGTGATCACCCGCTTGAAGTGTACCACTTCCTGCGTGACGAGGTTGGCACAGATTACATGCAATTTATCCCTATCGTTGAGCGAGAACACCCGCTACGTTTTCAGGAAGGGGCACAGATCAGCCCGCGTTCAGTGACTGGGGAGGCCTATGGACGCTTTCTGAATACCATCTTTGATGAGTGGATTCGGCAAGATGTCGGGCACACCTTTGTACAAATGTTTGACGTGGCCCTGGCAACCTGGTTAGGAGAGCCAGCGGGTCTGTGCATCTTTGATGAGACCTGTGGTCATGGCCTGGCGATGGAACACAATGGCGACGTCTACTCCTGCGATCACTTTGTCGAGCCGCGTCATAAGCTGGGCAATATGCAGGTGATCCCGCTGGCGGAACTGGCCGGCTCAGCCAAACAGCGCCGTTTCGGCCTTGCTAAATGCGACACGCTACCACAGTACTGCCGCGAATGCCCTGTGCGCTTTGCCTGTAATGGAGGTTGCCCCAAAGATCGCTTTCTTCAGACGCCTGCTGGTGAACCAGGCCTCAACTACCTATGCGCGGGTTATAGAGCATTCTTTACCCATGTGGATAAACCCATGAGAGAGATGGCGCGCCTGGTACGCGAGGGTCGCCCGACATCCGACATTATGGCACGTGTCTAGCGGACCAGGCGCGAAAGCGGTCGGGGACTTTTCGTGAGCCTTTAACCTTCTGCGCACGCGGCGCTCAGGGAACAAACATGCAACCACATGTTATGGCGCGATACACGATGTAAATGCACATATTTCACCGAAAGGGATGGAAAATGTCCGAGAACATTGAGAAGCTGCTGCTGCAAATGACGCTTCAGGAGAAAGTCGCCATGCTCGCTGGAGCCGATACGTGGCACACGGTTGCCAATGAGCGGCTGGGTATTCCCGCGCTGAAAGTCAGCGATGGTCCTAATGGCGCTCGTGGTGGCACCATGCAGGGAGGTGTGACCGCGGCCTGCTTTCCTTGCGGGGCCAATCTCGCCGCGACATGGGATACCACTCTTGTCGAGCGCGTCGGGCAGGCGCTGGCGCAGGAGACGAAGACCAAAGGGGCACGCGTCCTGCTCGCACCTACAGTAAACATTCACCGTTCGCCCGTTGGTGGACGCAACTTCGAAAGCTTCTCCGAGGACCCCCACCTCACAGCGCGAATGGCGGTCGCCTATATTCGCGGCGTCCAGAGCCAGGGCGTTGGCGCGACCATCAAACACTACGCCGGTAATGAGTCCGAGTTCGAGCGCTACAGCATCAGTACCGAGGTCGATGAGCGCACGCTACGCGAAATCTACCTTCCACCCTTTGAGGCTGCCGTACGTGAGGCGAACACCTGGGCAGTGATGGCCTCCTACAACCTCGTCAATGGTGTCCCGGCGAGCGAGCATCCGGAACTCTTGCAAAAGATCTTGCGCGATGAGTGGGGCTTTGATGGCATCGTGATGTCCGACTGGTTCATGTCGGTCAAAAGCACAGCCGCTTCAGTGAACGCGGGGCTTGATCTGGAGATGCCCGGCCCCGGGCTATGGCGCGGTGAGAAACTGCTCCAGGCCATTCAGGATGGCGAAGTCACGGAAGAGACGATCGATAAGAGCGTCAGCCGCCTCCTGGACTTGCTGGAGAAGGCAGGCAAATTTGCCCAGCCTGAGGAGGAGCCGGAGCAAGCGATCGACACGCCCGAGCATCGCGCGCTGATTCGCGAGGCCGCCGCTGAGGGTATGGTTCTGCTGAAGAACGAGCACAATGTACTGCCACTCCAACGCGAAACTTTGTCTTCCATTGCGATTATCGGTCCGAACGCCAAAGCGGCGCAGATTATGGGCGGCGGTAGTGCCCAGGTCAATCCCCACTACATGGTCACGCCTATCGAAGGTATTCTTGCCAAGGTAGGCGAGCAGACAAAGGTAGACTATGAGCAGGGCTGCACCAGTCACAAACTGCTTCCTCTCCTCGATCCTCAACTCCTTGTCAATGAGGAAGGGGCGGCGCACGGTTTCTCTCTTGCTTATTTCAACGCGGCGGCTCCGGAGGGCATGCCTGTCCACCAAGAGCAGATCGAGGCAAGCGAGCGTGTGTGGTTTGGGCCGCTCCCCGAGGACGTCAATCCCCAGCAATTCGCCGTTCGCGCCACGGGGCGCTTCGTGCCCCAGGAGACGGGCACTTATACCTTCAGTCTCGTCAGCGCGGGGTTGAGCCGCCTCTTCATCGATGGAGAAGAGGTCATCGATAACTGGACCAGCCCGACTCCCGGTGATACCTACTTTGGCATGGGAAGCTCCGAAGTACGGCACTGCATAGAGATGCAAGCGGGACGCCCATATGGTCTCGTGCTCGAGTACGGGAAAAGCGCGAATCTCCTGGCGGCTGCGGTACGCGTGGGCTGCCTGCCACCACTTCCAGAGAACATGATTGCGCGGGCCGCTACCCTGGCCGCTCAAGCGGATGTCGCGCTTGTATTCGCTGGTCTCAATGGCGAGTGGGAGAGCGAGGGCTTTGATCGCGTCGATATGGGACTGCCAGGCGATCAACATGCGTTGATCGCGAAGGTCGCGGAGGCCAATCCCAATACTATCGTGGTGCTCAACTCTGGTACACCTATCGCCATGCCCTGGCTAGAGAAGGTCGCGGCAGTCGTACAGGCCTGGTATCCGGGTCAGGAGTGTGGCAATGCCATTGCCGACGTCCTCTTTGGCGATGTAAATCCCTCGGGCAAGTTGGCACAAACCTTCCCTGTATGCCTGGAGGACAACCCTGCCTATATCAACTATCCCGGGGAGAATGGGAAGGTGCGTTATGGTGAAGGACTCTTCGTTGGCTATCGCTATTATGACAAGAAGAAGGTCGCGCCCCTGTTCCCGTTCGGCTTTGGCCTCTCCTACACCAGCTTTGCCTACGGTCCACTGAGCACAAACGCCAGGGAAATAGGCGCCAACGGAACCATCCAGGTCTCGCTGGATATTACCAATACAGGTGAACGAGCCGGTAAAGAGATCGTACAGTTCTATGTGCGCGATGTTAAAGCGAGCCTGCATCGCCCCGAAAAAGAGCTTAAGGCATTCACCAAAGTCGTGCTCAACACGGGTGAGACCCAAACCGTCGCCCTGGAGATCGGGCGCGAGGCCCTGGCCTACTTTGATGACAAGGCGCATCAATGGGTGGCCGAGGCTGGCACCTTTGAGATCCTGGTCGGCACGTCCTCGCAGGATATCCGTGGCACAACCACCTTCGAACTGACAGATACGAGCCGCTGGTTATGAGGTGTGCGTAAGGAACTCGAAGGGTGAGCGGCTTCGGCGCGATTGCCTGGAGAAGTCGCTCCGCATCCGGCGTTTTCCATCAATACCTTGGAAAGGGAAGAGCAAGATGCGAGCTTTCGATCACCCCATGGTATCCTTTCAGGTCTTAAGATGCGGGGCTTCCTTATTGCAAACCCTGTGAACATGGACGTGAACGAAGGCCGCACGCTGCTTCCGGCCCTTTCGGGATGCGAATTTACCAAAATTTTGTATTCTATTATTTGTAGAATGGCTTGCTCGAATAAAGACGCCTGGAGGAATGTGGTAGTGCTGTAAGGAACATCTGCATATGCACGGGTCTCTCTCATCTTTTCTGGAGAGTGAGAGGCATGCTGTTGGTAAGGGTATGGTTTTTGCCAGGTACTTTACCAGTTAGTTGGATACGCTCACTTGATCATGAACGTGTTTCTGCTAATTGCGATTAGTTGAAATTATGCCACATCCTCAATGAGGAGCTTTTGTTCATAAACATTCTGGGGAACGCCGGCTGTTTCTCAGATACTGGGATAGTGGTGGAGGATATGTTGAGCAGGAAGAGATGCTCTACGGCGGATTGCGTCGAGAAATAGTCGAAGAAACGGAGTCGCAACTCACAAGTATTATCGCCATTTGGGTCAGTTCGACTCAGCGTTTAATGAGGCTCTACTGAGGAAACAAAAGAGTCTCCTTTGGGGATTGTAAATAGCCCTATAGAAACGCTTTGTTTTCTTGATTTTTCTGTGCTTATCTGCTTTACTAGGAAATAATACATGTAGAAGAGGAGACGCACATGGGAAGCTATCAGTCAGAGAGCCGCTATTACCTGCACGTCCAGTTGGCCGGCATTGAGCCACCTATTTGGCGCCAAATGGTGGTGCCTGGTGCCATCAGTCTTCACACTCTCCATAAAATGCTTCAGGTGGTTATGGGGTGGGAGAACTCCCATCTCTATTTGTTCAGGTTAACCATCAATAAGAAAACAATGGTGTATGGTCTTCCTGATCCTGATTGGGATAATGCAGGTATGCGCATCAGGGATAGCCGACGCACAAAGCTCGATGCAACTGTCTGGGCTGAGTGGCTGACGTTGACCTACGAATATGACCTGGGAGATAGCTGGATGCACCAGATTACGATTGAAAAAATAGAGCATCTCGCCGATGAAAACAGAAATGAGGATGCTCTCTGGATCACGCCTCGTTGCCTTGCTGGTAAACGGGCATGTCCCCCAGAGGATGCTGGTGGGATAGGTGGATACACTGCCTTCCTTGAGGCATTGCGGAATCCCAAGCATCCTGAGCATACACGTCTGCGCCAGTGGCTTGGCGCGTCTTACGATGCTGAGCTCTTTTCTGTCCAGCAGGCCAATTCAGCGCTGGCGATCCTGGATTGACACAAGCTGCCACACCATCATTTCGGTATAGGTTACCTGTGTCGGCATTGTCCCTGCCAGGACAACTAACCCGGCAGTCTTCAGACTACTATTATCACCCTGAATTTTGACGAGCTGGTTCTTATTCACATAGAACCGGAACATGTTGCCTTGTACCTGAAGCGTCACGATATTGCTTTTCCCTATCCCCTGGTGGATCGCGCCAGTGCTATCATGTTGCGAAAATATAACCTTCACTGTTGCTTCGTTCCCTGTGCCCTCATATTTGCGTAGTGCATAGAGCCCATCAGAGCAGACGAGAAATTCATAGCCGTTTTCTGACCCGCCACGAAATCTCACGCCTCCGCAATCCCCTTGGAGGATGCTCATCTGTACTTGCAATGCGAAATTTTCGGGCGGATCTTGTATTGCACACCCATAAGCGTGATGGGTTTTGTCTTCTATGACATGTTCTCCGTCTGGCTTCATATAGCACGTCCCCCCGCATTTGCATCGGTGAAAGGAACGCTCCACATCCCCGACATTGCCACTGAGAGCTCCCCGTGCTAAAGCAGTGGGGGTTCCAGAGGTTCGGCCCACGCTTCCAGTCCTTCTCGCTTCAGCAAGAAAGCTGGCTCTAGTGGTGGTCCCCCTGAACTTTCGGGCAGACGCGCTCTCGCACGAGTCAAACCCATGCTTCGGGGCAAGCTCTGCCCCTCATTCGCGCGTTGGTGAAGACGCTCGTGTGCTGCCCGCAGGCGCGCTTCCGCACCTTCCCAATACGGCTGGTATCGGGCACACGAGGGAATGGGGTCTGCTGGATCAAGGTAGGCGGCTAAAAACGCAGAATACAGGTCACGTTGCACGGGACCCACGCCACACTCACAGTGATGCCAACGCTGCGAAAGCGGCTTCTTGAGCTTCTTGCCACAGCCATGACACCACTGGCTCAGCGCCGTGGTTTGTGTGGGAACTTCTACCAGGATGCCGCCCGTGCTTGCAACGGTGCGTCTCAACATGTCCACAAACATCCCCGGTGTTCGCAGTCCCACACTCTTGCCAAACTGCTTTTGCCATGCCTTGTAGGAAATCTTTTCGATGATGATGGTGTTGCCCAGCTTGTGCACTTCATGCACCTTGCGCCCATGCAGGCTCTTGCGGTGCGCGGCCAGCTTGCGCTCTCTGGTCGCCTTGCGCCGCCGCGTGATCTGGTAGCGCTTGCTCTGCTTCCAACGCAGCTTCTTGTTGCCCTGCTTCTTGATGCGCCCCTTCTCGTCGTAGTTCTCAGGATTGGTTGCCCTTCGTTGCCGATCCATCTGCCGTTGCAAGCGACGAATGGCTCTGGCGTCAGGAGCCAGTTGTGCACAGAACACCTCCAAGCTTGCCTCTCCTTCCTGAGGGAAGAGGGCCAGGGTGGAGGGACCAAGGTCACCGCCAACAATACTCGTGCTAACTGGGTGTTTTTTCTTTCGGTGGGGCTTGCCCTCCAGTGCCAGTTGCACGACATAGCGATAGCCCTCTTCATCGGCGCCCGCCGCTCTGGGACTGCTGGCAGGACGCTGGATGAGGCGGGCATACTTGATGCGGTGCCTGAGCCCATGGGTCACCACTTCATCCTTCCAATCGATGAGGGCAGGAAGCTGATCTCCGTTCCAGAGCAGGAACCCTGCGTTTCCCTTCTCGAGTGGCTGCAGGACAAAGCGCAGGCCGGTATCATTGCGCTTGTTCTCGATGCTGGAGAAACCACGCCCTCGGCTCTTGAAGCGCACGCGTTTGGCCTGGCCCAGGCAGACGCGGTTGAGGGCGCGGTAGGCACGGGTCGCCAGAGTTTGGGCGAGCACGGCATCAATGTGCTCGGCAATCCATCCCACGCGCAAGCCTTTGACGGCTTCATGCAAGGCCGCCTCGGTGAACCCGTACTGCTTGCGCAAGGCGGAGAAGGCGACTGCTCGTTGGGTCTTCTGCGTGCGAGGAAGATCGCGAGCCGCTTGCCAGGCAGCGTCAGCTCGCATGCGGCGCAGGCATTTCTGCCCCTGGGAGAGGATGGCGTTGTAGAGTTGGCGAGCGGCTTCCAGGTGAGCGCGCAGGCGAGTGGCTTGTCCTGGGTCGACGACGAGGGGCAGTTCGAGCAGAAAGGTAGGCGTTGCCGGTCGTTTCTCCTTGGGATGTTTTGGCTTCTGCTGTCTCTGGCGTTGTCCAGGCATGTTGGCTCCTTCTCTCCATCCCCACCGATGAATCGTGCTGATATGCCTATTCTACCAGAACGAGCAGAAGAACACAAGTTCTATTTGAGAAAAATACGCTGTTCTATTCGCGCACGAGAGCGGATGTGGCGATTCATCCCTGGCATCAATGACCAGGGCTTTCTCGCCACGTTCTCTGTAAGAGCTTGCTTGGCAGATCACAATCGCTGTATGAATGTCTGCGCCAGGCTCATCCCTCGCGTAGTTCGCTGATGGCCTTAGTGATGCGCCGTTGCCTTGTCTCGGCGGTTTTGGCTCCTTCGATGGAGAATATGATGCGTTGCTTCGCGCTTTTTGATAGTCCGTCGAAGATGCGCCCGGCATCTGCGTGGACGTCAAGGGCTTCCTTGAAATCGAGGGGTATTGCCACCTCGCGCGGCTCGGTATCCAATGCGATCTCTACATCCACCTCGTCGCCTGCCTTCACACCAGCCTGTTCACGGTTCTCGGCGCTGACGGGAAGCAGGAACTTGCCCCCCATGGGGGCGACTGTGCTGCGGTAGGTGTAGTTGTTGATCGTGACGCGAACCGGTGGGCGCTTGCCCGACTTGAGGCTCTCAACGATATCGGGTGGGACCTGAATACCTGTTGCTGTCTTCCCGTGTCGTTCTATTTGTGCACGAAATTGCACGCGTGAGCTTCCTTTCTCAGTTCTTCTTAGAGATATCAGGCGGTTTAGAGATATCAGGCGGTCAAGAACTCGATCAGGATGGGAACAAGGGCTTCTGCCTTGACCATGTGGGTTTGCCCTTCCAGGGTGCGGTAGTTCGCATTAGGGAGCGTCTGGGCCAGTGCGTGCATTGCATGTCGCATCCATGTCGGACTTTTTCCCCCATCCATGACCAGGATTGGGGCGTTGATATTGGACCCCAGCGTAGACGGCAATGGTTTGCCCGACCCGTAAGCGACAATGGTGCTGATGTCGTACGGCAAGGTATGCGCCACAGCGGTCAATTTCGACCACATAGGGAAGAGCGGCATAATGGCAAGCATAAAACCGGGCGTTCCGACCTGTTTCATGAACATTTTGACCGCTTTCGAGCGCTGGTTCTGCGCGACCGCCTCTTTGAGCCTGGCTAAGAATGCCTGCGTTACCGGTTTGCCTGTCTCATCGACAACAAATGGCGCCTCATACAGAGCCAGTTTTGTGATCCCTGGTAGCTGATTCGCCGCTTCCATGGCAAGCGCTGCCCCTGAGGATTGCCCGGCCACATACGCTGTTCCACCTACGGCCTCAATGAGGGCCGCAAGATCCTCGACTTCGCGTTCAACCGCATATGGCTGAGTATCACCGCTTTCACCACGCCCCCGGCGGTCATAGGTGATGACGGTGAAATGAGGAGCTAGCTTCGCCGCCAGGTCCTGGGACGGCCCGAATTGCCGGTAGCAGAGCGCCCCATCTACCAGGATGAGAGCCGGCCCTTGACCAATCTGAGAGTACGCGATAGTGGTGCCGTCTTTGGACGTAACGGTATGCTGCGCGATGGCTGTGAACATGGACCTTCTCCTTTACTTTGCTTGTATTGTTTGCACATACTCGACCAGGTAATCCCAGGTCATGTTCATTCCCTGCTGCATTCCCATATCGAGAGCGACTTTGAGAGCCTCGGCATTCTCGAACTGAACATGCGCAGTCACTCTCGTTTTCCCACCCTCTTCAGTGAAAATGATAGTGGTCAGATGTTCAGGAATGCCTTCAATTGGGTTAGCATGTTCGTCGGCAAAGGTCGAGGTGTAGACCAGCTTCTCCGGGGGGATGATTTCGCTGTATACGCTACGCGACCAGTGCTCCTGCCCCTCTGGCGAACGCATCGCGTAGTGCCAGATGCCCCCCGGTCGTAGGTCGATGGTGCAGGTGGGCACGGTGTAGGGCTGAGGTGCCCACCAACGCTTGAGATGCTCAGGCTGGGTGAATACCTGAAACACTAGTGCGCGGGGGGCAGCAAATTGCCGTTCTACGGTAAATTCTTGCTCGCCAGCACGGGAACTCAGAGAGTGATACTCAAACATCGTTTTCCTCAATTCGATTACTTGTCCGTTGCTCGGTGCCTTGTATTTCCAGGAGGTAGTCATCCAGGCGGTCGAAGCGTTCTTCCCAGAGGTGACGAAAGGAGTAAAGCCAGGATTCCAGTTCCTGGAATGGCTCACGCCTCAGCCGATAAATCCGTCGGTTGGCCTGCGGCTGTACCTCAACGATGCCTGCCTCGCTCAAAACCTTGAGATGCTTCGACACTTGCGGCTGCTGCAATCCCAGCCGATCCGTGATTTCTCCTACCGTCAGGGGGCCATCGCGCAACAGTTCAATAATGTGTAAGCGATTTGGCTCCGTCAGAGCAGTCCACAGTGTTTTCATACCCAAATTATACCTCAAGAGGAATATTCTTGTCAAGGAATATTCTTTTCGGGGAATGCTGTAACTTATCGGGTGATAAATACAGGTGTGAGTGAAACGGAGAGATGCACCTGACCAGCACGCACTTCTGTTGGTATTTCCCGGACAAATACATGAGAGCGGCAAACCTTCAGATTTGACACTCCCCCGGATAAATCCAGGGGGATTCTGATCGGCTCCCCATCAGTCCATTTCTGTTTCAGGATCAATGCTTCACAGTTCGGGGCGTGTCAAGCGCCCCATCCGTAGGCCGGGCCTCATGCCCCTACGGCACTCTGCCTCTTACCAGCAGAGCCAGCCCTTCGGCTAATATTGATGGCTCCCACTTTGTCACGGTGCCCCATCCAGCCACAGTCAGCACAGACGTAGGTTCTGTCCTGAGCTTTGTTTCTTGCGCGACAAGCAGGACACTCTTGGCTCGTGTGGGCAGGATCAATCTGCTCCACCTGGATACCGAGTCGCTCTGCCTTGTAGGTCAGAAATTGTGTGAGCTGGTAGAAGGACCATGTAGCCATCATACGATTGTTTTTGCGTGCATGAGCACCACGGCTTGTGCGTGCCGTGTTGTGTCGGATACCAGCAAGGGCCTCCACACGGATGATGCCAACCCCTTGCTCTTTGGCGTGATTGACGACCTGCCGAGAAAGCTGATGGTTGATGTTTTTCATCCAACGGGCTTCTTTGCCCTGGCTTTTCTTGACGGCTCTGGTTTTCTTGGCTTTTTGCAGCTTCTTGCGTCGAGCGTAGAAGCGACGGCGCATGGAGCGTTGATAGCGACCATTGCCAAAGAAGCGCGTCCCTTTGCCCACCACATAGACCACAGCAGGAACTTTGATGCCAAGGTCAACACCCATTACCCCATCTTGTTCTGAGGGCAGAGACCTCTCAATGGTGAGTGTCAGATCAGCGACCCACTTCCCACGCTTCTTCTTGATGCGCAAGATGCCAGGAACACCAGCATAGACTATGCCCTCACAAGGAATATGTACCTGTTGTGTTTTGCCATCAACACACATGGGAAGGGTGAGCATGTTTCCAAAGAGTCGCCAGTTCTGGTTATTCCACTGGGCAATAGGCTTTTTGAGCACCGGAATACGCCCAAGCTCAAACGAACGCTTGAAGACAGAATGAGCATCACGCAAGGCTTGATTCTTAACAGCGCTGGGCAGGTTGGAAACAAAGTCTTTCGTACTCGTTTTTTCAGGCAAAATCCCAGCATCGAGCGCAGCCACCAACACATTGACGGTACTGATGTACTCAAGGCAGTGCGCCATGAGCAAGCGTGATTGTTCCGATGTGGGATACAAACGGACTTGAAGGGTCGTCTGCAATCCCTTGGCTGATCGGCTCATGTGGTACTCTGCCTTTCAATGTATTTTTGAATGGTATCAGCGCTAACATGCCCCGCCGTACTGTAGAACGTCGAACGCGTCCAGAGCGAGGGCATGCGCATCAGGTGGGAAAACTCTTCACGCAACATGTGCGAACTTCGCCCCTTGATGAGGCGAGCGATGTCCGTAGGCATTGTGTAGGGATTGGCCTGAATGAACAGATGCACATAGTCAGGCTGAATTGCCAACGCCACGATGGCCCAATGGTGCTCAGCCGCAACCTGCTCAATAATCTGCTGAAGGCGATCATGCACAGGACCAACAAGCACCTTGCGCCGTCGCTTTGGGCAAAAAATGATGTGGTACAAAATGTGATGAACGCTCTGTTGTTCGTGAATATATTTTTCTTGGCTCATGTAGATAGTATATTCAATAACAACGTATACTGTCTACATCTAGCCCTGCCCTATCAACCCCAAAAACAGGGAAGAGCGATTCATCTCCGGCTTAAAAGACCGGAGCTTTCTCGCTCGCTTCCTGTAATCGTTCCCTCGCCCATTTTGCCTCTTGCAGAACACATTGGATTAGGGCAAAATTGCTTCGATGTGTCCATTGTGATCCTGCCCCGAATTTGTGGAGTCCCCAAAGAGGTGACCCTACCCCAGTTTAGTGGAGTGTCCAGCCGTGAAAGCTGAACTATTGTGAAAACGTCAATGGGATCGTTTTGAGGATCTTTCTCGTAGGCCAACGGACGCGCTTCCTGGCAATAGAGCAGAGCATTTACATAGAATGAGGCATGGCCGCATTCCCGTGCTCCGCGTAGATACGCTACTCCCAGAGACATGAAAGCCATCGCCAGCACGTACTGATCTTCTTTCAGGATCTGGGCATAAATGGAGGTTTTCTGGCACAACTGGATGGCTCGCATCGTCTCGTTGCGCAACGAGAAGCAGTGCGCTAGCGTCAGGAGGCACTGATTGCCACTTTTAAGTGTCTGCCCCTGTTCACGTTGCGCCATCTCCCAATCTTGTTGAAAATCCGGTTCCGCTTGTTGTAGAGAGCACGCGTGTTTCCACCGGGTGGTCGCACACAAGGGGTCAGGCGAAGGGCGTCTTGGTGCTGAGAGGGGATGGGGAATGGGAGGGTCAGCCAGCCAGCCCACAAGGTGAAGCGTGGGCTGGCCTCCCAGGACCCGCACCACGGTGGTAGCGAGCACCGGGTGCCAGTAAATCATGGTAATCATTGTTATTCGCTCCTTTTCGTTCGTTGTTAGGAAAGGGTGAGGGGGTGGAGGTAGCCCACCACCTCAAAGGCATTCCAGTACCCGTTGTGAGTATTGACAGATCCATCCGGGTTGAGAGGAAGTGTTTGAACCGGGAACTCGCCATTGGCCTGGGCAAAGGTGATGGCAGTATGGTGAGGGTCAACGCCAAGGACAATACTTACATGTCCGTAGGCCCCTCCATTCCTGGCCATAATATCGCCAGGTTGTGGGAGGTTCCCACGCGCAGAGAGGCGTTGCCAACCCTGCTCACTGGCAAAGTGCTCCCAGTACTGATTGGCATTCTGGCCCTGGACGGGGAGTGGCTGGACATAGGCATAGGCGGCGATGACGAACACCACGCACTGAAAGGTGTCTGGCTGCCAGGAGGCACACCCGGGGCAGTGCGCGTTGGCCCACGCGATGATCTCAGGCGGGAAACCCGCGTCATAGTAGTGGTCAGCGCCACTGCCCTGGCAATCGGTAGGAAGGCGAGCAGGGGTGCAATGCAGATGGGCTGCCATCTTGAGCGCCCATTGCACCACTTCGCCGCGTTTTCCCGAGCCCGAAGTATCAATGGTTGAGAGACCTGGATTCGTTGTCTGAGGGGCTCCCTGAGCCTGTGCATCCATCGCCACGGTCATGCTTGTGCCAAACATCCCAAACACAACAAGCACCATGCCGCCAAGAAGGAGGAACTTGAGCATCCTTTCTCACCTACCTTTCGCTTAGAGGGCTGCGATGGCTCGGATAGCCATCGACTCGACCTGGGTCGTGACTTGCGATTGAACAGAGTCGGCTTGCTGTTGCGCCTGCAAGATCGGGCGCAGGGCATAGTTCTGGATCATGGAGGGCAGACGTGGGACCAGGTAGAACACGGCCCCACTCAGAAGGAGTGCCACAATCTGCTGGATGATCGTGTCGAGTCCTGCGACGGGGCCTGTGCTGATCTGAATGCTGGCGCTATAGCTCACCAGGAGCCCGCCTAGGCTGAGCGCGGTGATCTGAAGGAACTGGATCATGACGGTGGAGACAAAGGCGGAGAGCCAGATCTGGCCCCAGCGCTGGGTTTGCAGGAGAGCCAGGCACAGCAGGCCCAGGGGGGAGAGGGCTGTCAGCAAGGCGACCACGGCGAGGCGGACGAGCATCTGCCAGGCGAGCCAGAGCATGTGCCAGAAGAGAAAGACCACAAACCAGACGCGCAGCAAGAACCCGATGGCCACCTGGTCGGGCGTTTGCCCTACGAAATTGATCATCAGGGAGAGGGTGTCTTTGAGAAAAGAGTGAAGAAATAGCTCATCGACACCCAGGCAGAGGGCGTTATTGAAATCAATAATGAGCCGACACACATACAGGCTGATGTGGGCGGCAAGAAAGGCCACGCAGAGCCGCGGGAGGGCTTCATGCAAGGAGGGCATGGGCACGCCGATGCTTCGTCCAATGAGCACATTGTAGGCCAGGAAGCCAACTAGGACCACCACAGCCGTATCCAGAAAGCTCAGTTCCCACTGCACCATCTGCTGAATCTGACTGTTGTCATAGGTGGCGAGCGCGGGTGTCTGGGACAGAAAATTGAAGGGATTCTGCATGAAGAGTTCGATGATGGGACGCACGATGTTCCAGATCTGCTCGGTCAGGTTGGCCAGAAACTCATTGCTGTAGCAGGTAACATCCCCAATGCCACAGGCAAAGGTTTGCTGTGAAGAGGATGGGCTGAGAGGCATGCCTGTGTCTTCACCTCCACCTGCCTGGGTGACGGGAGGAGCAGAAAGCGAGGTCCCCTGAACGGCGGGAGATGCGCCATAGGGAGCAGGCGGATGAACAGTGAGCAGCATCCCCGCTATCACAAGCAGAACAATCCCTCCCCGTCTCATGAGTATGACATACGGTCTTCTTGTCATGAGTGAGAGTAAGGCACGAATAAACAGGCGAGACATCGAGTAGCTCCTTCTTCGTTGTTGATCTCTCTGTGTCAGGGGTAAGTGTACTCAACAAGGGCAGTAAATGGGAAGAGGAAAACCACCCAATGTCGGGCGAAGTTCTTCCCAGTTTTGAGCGAAGTGGGAGTGGTGACGCAAATACAGGAGGGGAAGGGAGAAAGGTTGTCACAAACACGACGTGTCTTTCGTCTCGTGTACGAAGCTGGATGGATGCCTTCTCTGTCAGACGACAGAGAAGGCATCCAAGCTCTTTACGCATGAGAAAATGGAGGGGCTTGGATCTCAACCTGGGCAACTCATGGATCAGGGGAGAAGCTATGAGTCACCTTCTGGCAAGCTCTTTCTTTTTCTTTGTGATGCTCTCTGGAGACCTTTCTATGACAACAATACTTGTTACCGGCGGCTCAGGTGCATTGGGGCGTGAACTCGTGGGACGCCTGGTAAATATGAGTTATAACGTGCGGATCATGAGCCGCAATCCCGAACGACATGCTCCTCAAGCATCTGCTACTCTAGAATGGGCGCAGGGCAATCTTGAAACGGGTCGGGGACTCGCTCAGGCCGTTGCAGGTGTGGATGTCATCATCCATGCAGCAAGCGATCCGATGCACGCTCGTCAAATAGATGTCCATGGCACCCAACTCCTGCTCACAAAAGCACGCGAAGCAGGCGTATCCCATTTCATCTACATCTCTATTGTTGGTATTGACCGCATCAAGTATGGGTATTACCAATCCAAATTGGAGGCCGAAGAATGTATCAAACAGAGCGGTATTCCCTGGTCCATACTCAGAGCCACCCAGTTTCACACGTTGATTGATACCGTATTGCAAGCCGCTACAAAGCTACCTTTGATACTCCTTCCCACTGATTTGCAATTTCAAGTCCTGGATCCTGGTGAAGCTGCGAACCGCCTCTGCAAGATTGTTGCTGCGGGTCCGAGTGGCCGTGTCCCTGATCTTGGTGGGCCAGAGGTGTTAACTGGCAAGCAATTGTTGCGTGTATGGCTCAAGCAGCGCGGTATGCATCGCCTTGTCATCCAACTCTGGCTTCCGGGCAAAGCTGCTGACGGCTTCCGTCACGGCTACAATACCTGCCTCTCAGAACCGCGGAGAGGCACGATCACCTGGAGCCAATGGGTTCAAAAAAAATATGGGAAGCAGTAAGAAGCAGTAAAAGGAAATGGAGGCACTACGAATGAAACGCACTACGCTCATGAGCGCAACCTGGGTCGTCGCACTCAACGCAATTGTTTTGCTTGCCCACTCTGTGGCACACTTTGGTCTACATGTACTTCCAATGACACTCTTTGACTATCTGTTTATCGGTATCGTCATTATGATCTTGCCATTGCTTGCCCTGTTCATGATGTACAACACTCGCCTCTCCCGCTGGGGAATGTGGTTGCTCTTGCTCTCTCTGCTCAGCTCGCTTCTCTATGGTCTGATCTACCACTTTCTGCTACCAGGCATGGATAACGTCACGAATGTTGGAGCAGAGCCCTGGCATCTCCTTTTCGTGATCACCAGTTATGTGCAATTTCCTCTGCAAGCCGCTGGCGTAATTGTTGGCATTTGGGCCTTGCTCTCCAGAGAGCAGGCACAAACACAAGCATAAAGCCAGGGGTGATACATTTCGCATCTCCTTGCCTGCTGATTTGCGGTTGCCCATCACCGGGCGCGGTCCGCTGTTCCCGCCCCAGGCAATGTTGTAGTGGCAGAAGAGGAGGCGGGGAACAGCAGACCGAGGCATGCTTTGCGAATGCGAGGAGAATGGTTTGTAGGATCGTGTGACTCTCGCAGCCAGACTTTGCTATAGTACATGAAAGGAATATCTCAAAGGACAACACTATGCAGCAGGAAGACGTTTTTCAAACGTATAAACCGCTACTCTTTTCCATTGCCTATAACATGCTGGGGAACATCATGGATGCCGAGGATTGTGTACAAGAGGCATTGTTGCGCTGGTATCAAGCCAGCAACAACGGCGAGAGAGAAGCTGTGCGCTCTCCCAAATCCTACCTCAGCATGATTGTGACGCACCTTTGCATTGATCAACTGCGCTCAGCACGTGTACAGCGTGAACGCTATATCGGGGTTTGGCTACCTGAACCCCTGGTGGTCGTAGATGAAAGCAGCGTGACTGATATGGTGGAACTGTCAGAGACGCTCTCCGTCGCATTTTTGCATCTTTTAGAAAAGCTGTCACCAATCGAGCGCGCCGTGTTCCTGTTGCGCCAAGTCTTCGATTATGAATATGCCGAAATTGCTGCAATCGTCCAGAAGAGTGAGGACAACTGTCGCCAGATCGTGCGCCGGGCGCGCCAACACCTGGGAGCGCATCGTCCAGGATATCATGCTTCAAAGGAAGAGCAGGATACTATCCTGCACCAATTTATCCACGCCTGCATCCATGGTGATATGGACGGTCTCCTGACTCTGCTCACCAACGATATCGTGAGCTATGCTGATAGTGGTGGTAAAGTTCCCTCGGCACGCAATCCTCTCCATGGCGCGGACAGAGTCGCGCGGTATCTCCTTGGCCTGTTGCAGAAAGCACCAGAAGACTACCACTTCCGTATAGCCCGCATCAATAGTCAGCCCGGAATTATCAGTTATATCAATGGTGTGCCTTTTTCTCTTCTGACATTGGATATTCTCGATGGACGTATTCGGGAGATTGATGTGATTGTTAACCCGGATAAATTGCGAGGTGTTCCAACATATCGGTGATGCCATCAACATCGCTTTAGACGCGAATCTAGAAAAAGCTCCAGAGAGGAAGGTTTCTCTGGAGCTTTTTCTAGCAAGTGTGTAGGGAGCCTGGCTCGGTTCGCTGAGTGTGTGTTTTTCACTGGGTGGAGTCGCGCTTCTCTCTTGGTTGGTAGGAAAGGACCATGACGCCAGAAGGATGTGTTTTGCTGTTGACGAGTTTTAACTTCACCCGATCCTTGAGGTTTTGGAAGAGAGCCTTGCCACCGCCTAAGATGACCGGATGGACTAAAAGCTGATATTCATCGATCAAACCTAGATCGGTCAGGGTTGATACGAGACTGGCGCTTCCGTAGATCAGCATGTCACGTCCCGGCTCCTGTTTCAGGTGCTCAATTTCTTCTGGAATGACCTCTTTTACCAGGCGTGAATTGTTCCATTCAGCGGTGGGTAGTGTCCTGGAAAAGACTATTTTGTGCATCGCATTCAACTTGCGGGCATATTCTTTCTCTCCCTCCGAGGCTTGAGGATTGTCAGGAACATAGGGCCAGGACCCAGCAAAACTTTGATATGTCACTCGCCCAAACAAGAGCATATCTGCAGAACTGACCAGATCATCTTCATATTTGCCCATGGCTTGGTCGTAGACCTCCCCAACCCAATCCATTTCTCCGTTTGCTCCCGCAATAAAGCCGTCAAGGGTGATCCACGTGGTGCTAATAATTTTTCTCATTCTCTCCTCCTTTTGTTGGGTATCGGACAGAGATAGTATAGCTTTTCAAAAGAGTGTCGTCTTGTACAAAAACGACATTTGCTCGGGGCGACTCTTCTCTCGGATCTGGGCAGGTGTTTGTCCAATGAGATGCTTCAGCGAGCGGGTCAGGTGCGGCTGATCGAAATAGCCCGCCTGCTCAACGGTATCCAGGATCGAGACGCCCTCCTGCAAGAGGTACATGGCGTAGCGAGCACGTTCGATTTGACGAATAGCGTTCTGTGTCAGCCCGGTAGCCCGCAAGAAGCGACGCTGGATGGTGCGAATATCCCGGGTCTGCACATGTCCCTGTAAAGCAGCATCGACGACCGGATCACGCGCCAGCAGGCCTTTGCGCATCAGTCGGTCAGCAAACGTGTCGGCATTGTCATAGTCAGGAAATTGCCAGACGGAGCTATCAAACAAAAAGGAATCCCTCGAAGTGGTGGGCAGGTCTATCCCTGTATCGACCAGTATGCTGGTGGAGAGAGGCGGCAGAAACGTGCCCAGCTTCAAGAGAATGCCAAGCCATTCCCCCTCCCCAGGGCAGTCTTCCACTGGTATCGCTCTGGTTTCAGGCCCGCGTACCGTCATGACGACCTTGCCCTCAAATCTGCCCACTACCAGCTCGCAGCGGCTCGCGGCAATAGAGGCAAAAGGAGCTGCGCCCTCGCTATGACAGCGCCAGACCCTTTCGACAAAAGGTGAGTCGGATGGTCGATCCTCATCAAAAATAAGCATGGTATGCTCCCTGCATGAGATGACGTCGTTTCATCCCATCATTTCCCAATTGAGGGTATCCTGAAATAGGGAATCAGGAAGAGGTGGAAGGCTCTCATAGGGAGTATAGCAATAGGTGGTACGACATGGGCGATATGATCCCAATCCAGATGAATACCATCCTGACCGAAATGGAGGAAGGCTTACCTCTTTGGGAGCCATGAAGTGTATTCTCCTCTCATAAGTTGGACGAAGATAAAAACGTCTTTGTTATAATTGGAGTTTAGATAAATTTAGGCCGAGCTGGCTTTTAGAGCGGGCTGAAGTCATTCTCTTAGAACATGTCTCAAGTGACCTCTAGCCTGGCTTCGTAAGAATTTTATCTAAACTCCAATTGTAAAGCGTGAGCTATTGTTGTCTCTTGTTAGATTTCTTTTATTGCATTCAAGAAGAGGAAATAGAAGTTCTTGATGGCCACATTGAGTGGCATTTTTGTAGTGCTGCTGTCATTGCAAAGAACAGAAGACCTTTCCAGAGAAAAGCCTGATCACGACAAGCACCTGCTCAAAACATAGGACGATTTTCTCACCATTCCACTGGCTTGAGAGGCGCATTGGTCACCGTCACTGCCGGGATTTGTAAACCATCCGTAGCGAGGTCTCTCACAAGAGGACGCGAGAGACGCTCGATACCGCCTGGCATGCCCGTGTAAGCGGGCATGCAGTTCCTGTTTGCCACAGGAAAAGATGACATAATCATCGGCTCTGGGCTGACGATGTGCGCTTCCTGTTCCTTCTGGGAACAGATCACTACTGGCGTGCGAGGCGTGATCTGACGAATCTGTTGTATAATCACGTGAACAAGTACAGCAGGCAAGCCAGACATCGGGTTGCATCAGCCGTACGGTCATAGCTGATGCACTACTCCCAGATGAACCAGATGCGTGTCAACCAGATCACATCCAGTCTGAGTAGCCATCACAACTTGAATAGTGAGGTATTATGATGACATTGAGTTATCACCAGCAACGTGAGCAACTGGTACAGGCCGCACATCGCCTTGGTCAGGCAGGCGTGATGTCGCATAGCGGCCATGGCAATATGAGCATGAGGTTGCCCGAGCCAGGGTTGATGCTGCTGACATCGGTAAGTCACTTGACGCACCTGACCCCAGAGCAACTGGTGGTCGTGACCTTCGACGAAGAGGTGATAGAAGGCACCCTTGATGCCACCACACTCGAAATCGTGGGGATGCACTCCTGCGTCTTTCGCGAGCGCAATGAGGTCAATGCCGTTATTCATACGCACTCGCCACGGGCCACAAGTTTCGCACTGGCCCACCAGCCCCTGCCGTGTGTCTACGAGGCCTTCTTGCGTTTCGGAATAACAGAAGACATCCCGGTCGCGGATTGGGCGCCGCGTGGATCGTCAGAATCCGTTCGCTACATTGTAGAGCAGTTACAGAAGCATCCAACAACACCCGCGGTCCTCTTAGCGAACCACGGGCTCTTGGCCTTTAGTAGCGATCCACTTGCGACAGCACAGCTCATCATCATTATGGAAGAAGCAGCGCAACTCACGCTTGACGCCCGCTCCCTTGGTGGTGCCCAGCCCTTCCCCTCTGGTGCGCTCGAACACGAGCGTCAACATATGCAACGATTTGGTTCGACCCAGTAGTTCAGTATTCTGTTCTCCAGTCAGGGAGGACAAGCCTGCTGGAGAGCAGGACGGCAATACGCTTCGGCAGAGAACACAACCTGGATTACACCTACTTGTTCTATGGACTGACGATTATGGCAATGAAAGACGACGCTAGGTGAGCTTCCTTATTCCCACGCGATGCGCAACGAGCAAAGCTCAAGAAATTGGACGGAGAAGCCCCAGGACGCGATGTGAACCAGAGGAATCAGTTCGAGGGAGGGGGTGCTGAGGAGAGACTGAGCTGTTCCATAGCCTGGCGAATGGAGCGAGCAAGTGAGGCCATGTCCTCGTCTGGAATGGCGAGCACTCCTTTTGAGAGGTCAAGAGCGGCGGTTTGCTGGAGTTCATAGGGAACGCCTGGAGGCAAGGGAGCAAGGTGCCAATGCACATGGCGATTTCCTTGTTGACTGCCAAGCGTTAAAATGTAGAGCCGTTCAGTCTGAACCACCTGTCTGATCGCTTCAGCAACCTGATAAATGAGCCGCTGAATCTGCAGGTACTCCTCCAGAGTAAAGTCCCCAGTGGCTTGTTCGCGGTGTTCTCGTGGAGCGACCAGCGTGTAGCCATAGAGAACGGGGTATTTGTTCAAAAAGACAATGGCAGTCTGATCCTCATAGATCAGATGGTGAGGATTGGTGCCAGCCACGAGTTCACAGAGAAAACAGGGACCTTCTTGCACGCGTTTTTCGTAGGCGCCGAGATCAACAGGGTGCTTCTCACTCATGCTCTGTCTCCTGAATGGGTCATGAACGGCCTTGTCACGTGGCTTCATTGTACCCGCCTCAGCCATTTCTTGCAAGAAGGCCCAGCGATGACGCTCCCAGGTGAGCCCCTGAGAAGCGTGTGCGTTCTACCACCCGTCAGGCCAAGCCAGCTGGCAAAGGCTTCGGGGATGCCGAAGAGTTTGAACGCGAGCTGGCTAGCCGTTTTACTGCGGGCGTTCACACATGTGGAGTCTTCTGCAAAGTAAACGGCTAGAGGTGATGTTCTGTGGGGTTGGATATTGGTGGCGTCCCGTATGGAGGCGTGCGACGGGTAGCAACTCTCGTTCAGCAGCGCCAGCCCCCAAGCTCAATGATACTTCATATGGAAAAGTGTGATGTTAATGAGCGCGCACCCTTGCCCTCTGTGATCTCGAAATTTGTATAATTAATTCATCTATACCTATTAAGGAGATCCTCTGCTGCTTATGTTGAAATTGTCACGCGTAATAACCTATGCAATAATATGAACAGGCAAAAGTTTGTGTGGCTTCTTCACAAGAAGCCAATTCTGAACAAGAGCATGATCTCGATAAGCTCATCCTTGATATAAATGGAAGGAGAGCTGCTCCGATTTTCCTATGCAAACGGGTAGTGTTGCAAAAAATTTAGAACCGAGAAAATGAAGTAAGTAATTATGGTACAAGAATCATTTCCGTAGAGAAAGGGTGAGCATTCTGCACCTTTTTCCTCATGAAATATGTCGTGTGCGCTTCCATTTGCTGAGCTTTAATTTTTTTTGCAACACTACCGTTTACGTAGCGCTATCCCCTACTTCAAGGTCTGGATCAGCAATCGACGCCACCCCTCCTGGGTTCCCTATAGTAGGAGGGAGGCAATCTGTGTCATTGGGCTTCGTTGAGCATGTTCTGGGATATCTTCCATAATCGTACCGCGTTCTCAGGGTCAATGGCATATGCCGCTACCCCTCGACGAATACCGGGCTGATGTGGCCCAGCCTCGTTGCAGTCTTCAAAGTAGCGACCGCTGACGCCCTCGACGAGCGGTGAGGCGGCCAGCAAAACAGAGGTCGCCGCGCCTTGCTCAATATTTTTCATCGATACCCCTGTGCTTGCTGGGCCTGACTGTGCGGGGTTCACCGGTGCATTTTTCATGTGGCGCCCAAGATTGGTACTGGCGATTCGACCAGGGTTCAGTGCATTGGCAACGATACCATCACTTGCCCAGCGCCTGGCCGCTTCTACTGCAAACAGGATGTTGGCCGTCTTGGATTGTCCATAGGCAACCCATGCGTCATAGGGGCGATGGTGAAAGTCGATGTCATCAAAATCTATCTCGCCATTGATATGACCCACCGAACTGACCGACACGATACGCGCATGGCCTGTCGCTGCCATAGCGTCGTGCAAACCAAGCGCCAGCGCAAAGTGCCCGAGATGGTTCGTAGCGAATTGCATCTCATGTCCTTGTGCACTGACCTCTCGCTGTGGAATGGCCATGACGCCGGCGTTGTTGACAAGGATATCAAGTGAACCCTCCCAGCCTCTCACAAACGCACGTACCGAATTCAGGTCTGACAAGTCGAGCTGTCCGACGTGAATATGCTGGTTGCCTGTCGTCTGCCTGATATTTTCGGCTATCTGTTCACCTGTAGCAGCATTACGGACGGCGAGCATCACTTCGGCACCAGCTTGTGCCAGAGCGCGAGCTGTTTCCACTCCGATACCGCTCGCGCCACCTGTAACGATGGCCCGTTTTCCACGTAAATCGATCCCTTCAATGACTTCCATTGCGGTTGTTGTCGCACCGAATGGTGTTGTGATTAATTCTGCCATTTGCTTCCCTTTCGTGGTTATCTTAAATCCTTCACAATACGCTCATACTCTTGAGCGATGCGCGCAGCTTCGTCCATATCACCACGGGCACGGGCATCCCAGTAAGTGACTTTAAACGAGAGGTAGCGTTGACGTATTCGCAGCCGCGCGATCTGCTTCTCCACTTCTTCGGCATGTGCCTGAAAAAGGTCTCGCTTTTCAATGGCTGTCTGATGTCTTCTTCATGTCCGTAGTATAAAAAACCTCAAGCGCTTGAGGTCAAGAGCGTTCAGTGTTTCTCTTGAACGTTGTGAGCTGTAACCAAAACAGTGTAAGAGCTAGATTTCAGGGCATTTTTTCTGAAAGCCATCAAAATAGATGACTTTCATCCAGGGTGGTGCGCCTTTGGCGCATGGCTCTTACCAAGTGGGTCAAATCAACCAAAATTCTCACATCTACGCTCCTTTTTTTGTCCATGCCTTTCGTGCTGATCCCCATGAAAACTACGCCGCGTTCCTCTGGCTTTCGGGAGTTGTCTTCGCTTGTTGCCGTTCACGTCTTTCTCCATTGTTCCTTTTCTCCAATACAGTTGAGCCTCTCCTAGATCAATCAATCCTAATTGCCTAACGATTGCCTGCAACTGTTTTTTTGTTGTCATAGCCTCTCCCGTTTCATCTCCTCTTGCTGTATGCATCCGTTCTCGTGTGGTCTGCTATCTCTCTTCTGAACGATGGTCTTCGTGAGAGCCATGGTTGTGAGATACTGACCTTCGCTGTACAGCTCATTCTCTTGTTTTACCAGGAGCCTCTTTTTGGTTCCTCTTTTTCGCCTTGATGGTTTTGTACCGCTTTGGTCAGTATGTGTGATTTCTTTGCCTGCGTGCTTCATATTGCCGGCGTAAATCAAGCCCGACAAACGCTTGGATCACCTCTTCATAGGTGTGCTGGGTTCCGGGAATACACGCATAGACACCATATTCCAGCTGCGCGTGTTGCAAACGCTGCACTTCTTGACGATCGCTTTCAATAGATCTAAAGGTTGGATAATAGCAGTGTAGAGGTTCCATCTCTTCGACCCTCCCATGTCTTGCTCTGCAACGGCTACATCTCTTTTATGAAGGAAATCTGCTATGCTACGAGCGACTCTGCGTACTTTTTTCTTCGGTTGTAGAAACCACGCCGCAATTTCCCTTTCACATACCTCATCCCTAATGAAGAATCTCTCCTGCCCCGAGTGAGCAAAAGCGTCATCCATCACATTTCGCCAGCGTCTCTCCTGGCGGTTGATGTGCTGACCATCGGAGTATACTTCAAAGAAGAAGGGGAAATCATGTGTAGAAAGAGACATTTTCAGGGAGCAATGACCACCGAGGACTGTTACGAAAGTTGTAGCGTCCTGCTGGCCTTCTTTTGGCCGCAGAACCGAATGCACAGGGGGATATTCCGACAGAGGAAGATGCTCCTGTGGCAAGGAGCAGGGGCCTCCCTGTGTGGCGGCAAAGCGTTTGCTCAAAAGATTGACATGCTCGCTCACAAAAGGCAAAGGAAGATGCAGAAAGGGAAGAACGGTCATGGGCCAGAACAACCATGAACGCCAGAGCAACGCGCCCGAGCCCATCCCACGCTCGTCTCCTGATGCTCTGCTTGCGACCAAGTTCCTTCTCCCGGCATCTTCCCATGAGATCATTGCCCGCCCTCACCTCCTGTCCCTGCTCAATGCTGGACTCCACCAACACGTCATCCTCCTCTCCGCCGCCGCGGGCTTTGGAAAGACCACGCTGCTCACAAGCTGGGTTCGTTCCTTTGCTCCAGGTCATCCGCCAGTAGCCTGGGTGTCGCTTGACGCGAGCGACAACGTTCCCTTTCAGTTCTGGACCTATGTGCTGACGGCACTGGAACAGTGCCAGCCCGGGCTCTCGCCGCTTCCCTTGGCGGCACTCCACGATACCCCGCAATCTTCCTGGCAAGCAATGCTCACTGCTCTGATCAATGGCCTGGCCCAGCTGAGCGAACCTCTGGTGCTCGTGCTGGACAATTATGAGGACATTACCGAGCCCGCGATCCATGCCCTGCTTGCCTCGCTGCTCAAGCACCTGCCACCTACCCTGTGTGTGGTGCTGGCGACACGGACGGATCCCCCTTTTTCCCTGGCCCGGCTGCGCGCTCGGGGACACATCCTGGAATTACGCACCGAGCTGCTGCGTGCAACCAGAGAGGAGATGACCGCCTTTCTGCGCGACGTGATGAATCTTCGGCTTTCCGAGCAGGACATCCAGGACGTGGACGCACGCATACAGGGTTGGTGGACGGCCATGCAACTGGCGGCGCTCGCCTTCAAAGGGCAGGCACCCCCGAAAGATCTGCTCCGGGCGTTCCAGGGGAAGCAGCCCGCTCTGTTCGAGTACCTGGTGCAGGAGGTGCTGAACCGCCAGCCAGAGCAGGTACAGACCTTCCTCCTGCGAACGTCCGTCCTCTCCCGCCTGTGCTCCTCCCTGTGCAATGCGGTCCTCCAGCAGCAAGATAGCCTGCTCTTCCTGGAGGAAGTAGAACGGTCCAATCTCTTTCTCAACCCGCTTGATGAGCAGCGCCAATGGTATGCCTATCATCCCCTCTTTGCCGAGGCACTGCGTGCTCGGTTGGAGCAGATCGCTCCCGCAGAGGTACCACTTCTGCATCTGCGGGCCAGTCAGTGGTATGCGGCACAGCAGATGCGCAGCGAAGCCATCCAGCACGCGCTGCAGGCGCACGAGTGGTCCTGGACCGCGTGGCTTCTGGAACAGATCCCCAGTCAGCACATCTGGAGTCGGTTCAGGGACGCGTCGCTCCTCTCCTGGATTGAGCAACTTCCCCGTGAGGTTGTGCGTGAGCGACCGCGTTTATGCCTGGCCAAGGCCCAGAGCCTGTTCTGGATTGCATCGCCAGGGGTTACCGAAAACTGGTTGCGCGATGCCAGAAGCGCCTGGACACGAACTCATCAGCGAGAAGAACAGACAGGCCGAGTGCGAGGCAGACACGAACCAGCGGCCCCCACGTCGCTCCTGGGCGAAATCGCCGCCTTGCAGGCCACGATTGCGGGTTTCTATCATGGGGATGCAGGAGCCACCCAGGCCTTCTGTCAGGATGCGCTGACCCATCTGGAGGAGCAACAATGGGCCGCACGGCTCCAGGTGGCGTTTGCCCAGGCTCGGGCAAATATCTCTGAGGGGGATTTCAAGCGTGCGATGCAGCAAGTGCAGGCCGCATTGAGCCGGATCAAAGCGGAAGGTGAGCATGTGCTCGAGAGCGTCTACTTGTGTGAGGCTATATGGGAAAGCCTGATGGCGGGGAAATTGCACCAGGCCTGGCAATGGAGCCAGCAGGCGATCCACGCGCTCCATACCGTTGAGGGGCACCAGCCCGCTCTGTTGTGCTGGCCCTATACCTATCAAGCAAAGATCTTGCATGAATGGAACCGATTAGAGGAAGCCCAACACCTTGCCGAACAGGCGATCCGGCTGGGCGAACAGACCGAGATGTTGGCGTTTTTACCGTTCGGCTATACCATCTTGTTGCAGCTCGCCCTCTCACAAGAGCGATGGGATGAGGCCGAAAACGTCTCGCAACAATTAGCATACGTCGGGCGCATCATGGCATCACCCTATCGCACAGCGCTCTGGAGCTGTGTTGATCAGATGCGTTTCTGGCTGGCATGTGGCGATCTGGAGCAGGCACGACACTGGGCGAGGGGTCTGCAGCGGGAAGCGCCATTGGTTTCTTCTCTGGCGCGGGAAAAACAGAGCGTTGCGTTCGCCCGCCTGCTGCTTGCCGAATCCCAGCCGGAATATGCCTTGCACTTGCTTCTCCCCCTGGTAGAACGGGCAATAGGCACGCAGCGGTGGTACAATGTGCTGGAAATGTGGCTCTTGCAGGTGCGGGCGTACCATATGCTCCAGCAACAGCGAGAGGCCTTGACACGGCTTTCGCGGGCGGTGCATTTAGGCGCATCCGAAGGCTACATCCGTCGCTTTGTGGACGAAGGACCACGCATAGCGAATTTGCTCTCCCAACTCAGAGAACAGGAGCATCAGGAGGAAGATCTCCCGTATCTGGAGACACTCTTGCGCGCGTTCAAACAACAGCCGGAAGCCCAACCAGGCCATCTAAAAAGCGAACCACCCCCGACACTGATAGACCCGTTGAGCGCGCGTGAACAGGAAGTGTTGCACCTGCTCACACACGGTGCCTCGAACCAGGAGATTGCGGAAACCTTGGTGGTCACAACAGGCACGATTAAACGTCATGTCAGTAATATTCTCAGCAAACTCGACGTCGCTAATCGCACCCAGGCGGTTGCACGAGCGCGAACCCTTGGTCTTCTTTCCACCAGGGAGTAAGCCGATCTCGCCTGCAAAAAACGCATCCTCCTCACACGAATGCCTACGACCTTGCCGACGAGGAGGAACGCTTCAACGTCGAAAGAGTTACATATTACCACATTTTCAAAAAGATTTGTCGTTTAGACAAAAAGACCATGACAGAACTTCCACAAAGTTCAGTTGAACACCAAGCATTCTGATTGAAAGGCTGGTTATGCGATTACGATGGAACAAGGTGAGGCAGCTTTGGCCTTTTGCGAATGACGGCAAAGCGCTCGGCCTTCTTCACCCGCTCCCCTTTTTGACGGCCTTTCGATTTTCCGCGTGGTTGAGGGGCACAAGCAGGAGTCCCCAGGGTGCGCAACAATTTGTCCATGCCGCGTCTGATCTGCTGAGGCGTCGGCTGCCGCTCTCGGTTTTCCCAGGGACGCAACTGGGGTTGCACCAAGCCACGTGCCAAGACCAGCTGATTGTGGGCAATGGCAACCACCTGGCTCCAGCGCTCGAATTGCTCAGGAGTGCGCAAACGAGCTTGCTCCCACAAGAGCGCCTGTTTGTCAAAGCGATAGCCATGCTCCTGGCCAAAGTGCAGCACATAGCCCAAGGCAATCTGCACCACATCGGCTTCTTGATCCCCGATCCAGACAAACCAACTGCTACGGGGATCGCGTTCCTTGTTGCTGGCATGAGGCCGCACCACACGGATCACGGTCAGTTGCAGCCAGCGAGCGGCTTTCACATGCATGTGCTTCCAGAAGGTGACTTGCACCGGGCGCCCCTTGGCATCGGTACCGCTAAAGACCCCATCGGGATGTCCATGCGTACTCGTGTCTTTGGGTTGGAGCTTGTCTCCATCTTTGCGTGGGGCTCCTCTTTTCCCCGTTGGTGGGGGAGCCTCCCGATATAAACAACGGTAAATGTAAAGCCACGTTGTAATAAGCCTGTGATGATAAGAGGTAGGGCCTGCACTGTTTGAGAACGATTTCCACCACCGTCATGCATTAAGATAATGCAGCCGTTGGTTGCCTGCGTAAGTACTGTATGTACAATCTGCTTTACGCCTGGTCGTTGCCAGTCCCTTGTGTCGATAGTCCACAATATTTGCTGTAAGCCAAGCTGACTTGCCACGCGGCGTACCTGTGCATTTGTTGAGCCATAGGGAGGCCGGAAAAAGAGAGGTGAGGCACCCGTTGTCCGTTGAATCACGACAGACGTTGCTTGTAGTTGTGTGTGAATGGCCTGAGGAGTGAGCCTCGTCAGATCAGGGTGATTCCAAGAATGGTTACCAACGACATCTCCTTGCTGATGTTCCCGTCGTACGAGTGATGGATAGGATTGTACTTGCCTTCCGATGGTGAAGAAGGTGGCGTGGATGTGGTATCGTGCCAGTATTTGAAGTAAAAGAGGAGTATAGATTGGATTTGGTCCATCATCAAAGGTGAATTCAATAGAAACAGGGGGTCCATGATGTGTGAATTGACACTCCCCCGGATAAATCGCGGGGGATTCTTCCTTCATCCAGGCGGCTTGCTGTCTCCCATTGCTGAGAGACAGTAGTGGCTCTCCTGTCCAGAAGCGTTTCATGCACTCAGAGATGCATCAGTTCCCATATGCCCTATGGTACTGAGAGCTTTTTGCAAAATGTTCAACGCCGCATTGTGATCCCTGTCTAACACCACGCCACAACTCGTACAGATATGTGTGCGCACACTCAGGCTTTTCTTGACAAGCGCGCCACAGGTTGAACAGTTCTGACTCGTGAACTGTGGCGAGACGGCAACCACAGGGATGTGATGCAATGCGGCGTAGGAGTTTACCCACAGGAGAAACCGTCCCCAGCCAGCATCGTGAATACTCTTGGAGAGGTGGCGGTTTTTGACCATATTGCGAATCTGCAAGTCTTCAAAGGCAATCAGGTCGTGAGACGAGACGAGCGTGTTCGCTGCCTTGCGAGCGAAATCTTCACGCTGCCTTTGAACTTTCAAATGCGCTTTGGCAACCGCTTGACGAGCTTTCTTACGATTGGCTGACTTCTTCTGTTTCTTAGAGAGACGGCGTTGCAGCCGCTTGAGGCGCTTCTCTGCCTTGCGGTAGTGGCGCGGATTCTCGACGGTTGCTCCCTCAGAGTCGGTGTAGAAGGCTTTCAAACCAACGTCGATACCAACCTGCTTGCCAGTGGGGGCGTGTTCAATCTGCCGCTCTGTCTGTACTGCAAACTGGACATAGTAGCCATCGGCACGACGAATGATGCGTACTCGTTTGATCTGTTTCACAGGGAAGGTTTCAATGTCGCGTGTGCCAGTCAGGCGAAGACGACCGATGCCGCACCCATCTGTGAAGGTGATATGCCTGCCATCAGGGTCTAGCTTCCATCCGGTTGTTTTGTACTCTACCGAGCGGTTGTCTTTCTGGAACTTGGGATAGCCTTTCTTCCCTGGCTTTTTCGCTTTGCAGTTGTCATAAAAGCGCTGAATGGCAAACCACGCTCGGTCGGCACTGGCTTGACGAGCCTGAGAATTGAGAGAGGAAGCAAAGGGGAACGCTTTGGCAAGGACGGCACAATAGCACTGCAAGTCATTCTTGGTGGCGTGCTCATCCATCCACAAACGCAAACACTTATTGCGAATGAACTGCACAATACGAATCGCTTCGTCAATGGCGGCATATTGTGCTTTGTTCCCATCAAGTTTGTACTCGTAGATGAGCATCCTTGCACCCTTGCCTTTCGTTGTTCTTTTTGATATTATACACCTTAATAGAGTTGTATGTCAACAAAAGAGAGAAGTGTATGCCAAAAGAACGAACGAATATCTACATCACAGAACGACAAAAACGACAACTTGAAAAGAGAAGCCAGGAGGAAGATTTGCCAATGGCAGAGATCATACGCCGAGCCTTAGATGCCTATCTGGCATGGGATGACCCAACGTACCGGCCCGACCCAATCCACCCCAAAACAAGGAAGAGCGATTCATCCCCGGCATGAATGACCGGGGCTTTCTCGCTCGCTTTCTGTAATGAGCATTTGTCCACGAAGATACCTTGCCGCTGTCATCTCTCCCCAGGGGGGTAGATGAAATGGCAGCCTGAAACGTGGCGGCATGAACCACCCTTGAAGTGTGTGTGAGTATGCTTAGCGCGCTAAGCATAAAGAGCAGGTTGCATAGTAAAATGCAGTAGAGCAACTTTCGCATCCTCAACTCCAGAAGTTTTCTTGGCCTTCTTCTTATAGTATAGTCCTTTTTCAGTAGGATGTATTGTAAATCCCAATAGTAAACGGCTCTTCCTCACTTTGCGTGAAAGCTCTTGTATTCATCAGGGAGAAGCATGCTGCGAGAGGCTTGAGCAGTGCTTCCTCTCAATGCAAGTCTTCTTTCCCCCTTTGGGCTTCACGCAAAGTGCGGAGGGGCTAAATTTCTAGGGCTATTATACTTGGTTGTCCCCGTTAATCAGAAGTAAGAAATTGAATTTATCAAACCGCGCCAGAAGACCCCTGTTTTTGAAACATGGGGATGAATGGCGCGTTCCTTTTATGGGGTGGATCGGGTGGAAAGATATCTTGCCTTTTTACACTGTATATACTACAATATAAGGTATGAAACAGAAACGCGCCTTTAAGTACCGGGTGTATCCCACACAACAACAGCAGCAGATCCTCGCTCAGACCTTTGGGTGTTGCCGCTTCGTCTACAATTGGGCCTTGCGCAAGAAAACCGATGCCTATTACAACGAGCAGCGACGCCTCTATTACAAAGAGTTGAGCGCCTTGCTGACTGAACTGAAACAGCAAGAAGAGACCCACTGGCTCAACGAGGTTTCCAGTGTGCCCTTACAGCAAGCTCTTCGCCACCTGGACAAAGCGTTTCTCAACTTCTTTGAAGGACGTGCCAGCTACCCCACCTTCCACAAAAAACGACACGCGCAATCCGCGACCTATACCACCAATGCCTTCACCTGGCGCAACGGCTCTCTCACGCTTGCCAAGATGAGCGAACCGCTCCAGATTGTGTGGTCACGTCCTCTGCCCCAAGGGGGTATCCCTTCGAGTGTCACCATCTCCAAAGATGGTGCTGGTCGCTACTTCCTCTCCATCCTGGTGGAAGAAGAGATTGCCCATTTGCCCTCCAATGAGCAGGCGATCGGCGCTGACCTTGGCTTGACGTCCTTTGTTGCCCTCTCGACGGGCGAAGTGGTGGGCAATCCCAGATTCTTCCACAAGGACGAGAAGAAACTGGCGAAAGCCCAACGCCGCCATGCCAGGAAGAAAAAAGGCTCGAAGAATCGGGACAAGGCGCGTCTGAAGGTGGCGCGCCTTCACGCCCGTATCGCTGATCGTCGCCGTGACTTCTTGCACAAGCTCTCGACCCACCTGATCCGTGAAAACCAAACGATCTGCGTGGAGAGCTTGCAGGTCAAGAACATGGTCAAGCATCCGACGCTGAGCAAAGCCATCAGCGATGTGGGATGGAGCGCGTTTGTGTCCCAACTCGAATACAAAGCCGACTGGTACGGTCGAAACCTGGTCAAGATCGACAAATGGTATCCCTCCAGTAAGCGCTGTTTCGCGTGTGGTCATCTCCTCACCTCCTTAGCGCTTGATGTCCGTCAGTGGGACTGCCCAGGGTGTGGCGCCCACCATGACCGCGATCTCAACGCGGCAAAGAACATTGTGGCCGTGGGGCTCACGGTCCTCAACGCCTGTGGAGAGTCCGTAAGACCTGGACGAGTGTTGGCTCGTTTGGGCAAGACTCCGCGAAGCAGGAACCCCTCGAGGTGACTCGAGGAATCCCCTGGCTTTAGCCATGGGGAGGATGTCAAGTCTCTACCGATGTAGCACTCTCGACCCAGGTGCTACCCAGGGCAGATCGCCAAGGAGGGGACCTTGGCCTTATTGCAGTGGCGGGCATCATACCGCAGTTGCTCCTGCCGCTCGTTGTCAGTATTGCACTCGGGCTATTCCATAGTTACACAGCCCTTTTCACCATCGCAGCCATAGCGGCAACACTCGGAGCCATCTGTATCATACCAGTCAAAGGTGTCCGATAACGTTCCTGAGTATACTGCATCACGTAGAAGTATTGGAGGTGAACATGCCAACGCGCGCAGAAATTCGCGATGCCCTTCGTCGTTCACACGAGCAACTCTTCACTCACTTCCGGGCATTGACCCCCGAAGAGTTGGAATGCCCGTGTACAGAGAATGAGTTCCCTGGTGGCCTGCCCTGGCGACCTAAAGATCATCTTGCGCATCTCGCGTTTATCGAGCGACAGTTTCAAGGGATGATCCGTCGAACCATCGAGGGAGATCCAGACCCACTTGGCTTCAACACCAGGATAGGCACAACGAAGCGGGACGAAGTGCTTGCCTGGGTTCATCGACAGAACCAGGCTTACGCCAAAGAACACGCTGATGACAGCCTGGAAGAGATCTTTGCCGACCTGTCTGCCACGCGCCAGCAAAGCCTGGAACTGCTTGAGCAACTCACCGACGAGCAGCTTGCACAGCCCGTCCCTGGGGCCCCCTGGGCCGATGGAACCATTGGCGGAGTGTTGATTACCAATGCCACTCATGCAACCATACATACCTCCTGGACTGAGGAAGGACTCCACCGACAGGCAGAACAAGGGACACGTGGGCTGAACAGGGGTTCCGTTTCGAGATAGATCGGATGCCTGGGATCGTCTTCGAGTTTGAGGCGCAGGGTATGCAGGGAGACACGGATATAGTCGACTTCCTCATGATACCCTGCGCCCCAGACGGCATGGAGCAATGACTGATGGGTGAGTACCTTCCCCCCTTCACGCATGAGGGTCAGCAGCAAGGTGCACTCGATGGGCGTCAAACGCAGCATTTGTCCACGAACGACGACATATCGCTCAACGCAGAGCAAGCGAATCTGTTGATTCTCGCTTTCAAGCACAGAACAAGAATCAACATGCTTTATGCTCTTCCAGGAGGATGCGAGAGGCCACCTCTTGGCGAGAGAAAAGGACGTAGGCCTAAAATGCAAAAATTTTGTATTTTAGTGATAGAAGAGCAAATAGAGCTTTTCTTGTAAACACATTGATTGTTGATTGGCAATCTCTCCGCGGTTGGCACTTCTGCGCTCACACAAAAACCTCTCCTGCGATGTAGGTCATAGCAAAAGGCAGAGCATATGGGTATTCTTTTGTTGTACAAGTTGGGATCAAGCGGTGGCTGGCCATCTCGCCGCCTGTAGTGTATGATGGAGTGTCATGATGACCACCTCCCCATTCGAGAATACCAATAACCCCTCTGGACAGGGGTTTCTCCCTCCAACCAATTCTTCTCGTGCACGCTTGTATGTGCGGCCAATGGTGCTGCTCGTCCTCATGAGCGTGATCGCTGTCTTGCTCTTTGAAGGGCTGCTGGGGTTTCCTGGCCTGTTCTTCTGGTTCATCGGCGGTGACCTGATGCAGCTCTGGTTCCTTGTCCTGGTGGTGCTGGGATTGCTCTATCGAGGGTCCCTCGCCCGTCTGTGGAGAAGAGGGGCGGAAAAAAGAGGAATGCTGATGAAGCGCTATCAGGCGTTCTCGCCTGAGTATCCTGCCGGTGAATGGCCTGCACTGGCACAAGAACGTTCCTCCGGCAAGTTCCTCCAGGGACTTCTTCATGTGCCCCTGGTGCTGTTGGTGGTATTTCTGGTGTATTACTTCTTCATTGTGGGCTATACCTTTCACGCTGGACCCCATCCGACGGTCACTGGCGACTGTAACGGGGGAACGATCACCGTTGAGGGAAAGACAGGCAGCGATATGGTCTCCCTGAAAGCAGGGCTGCTGACAATTGAGGGCTCTGGGAACTACGATAGCTCCAACCATGTGCTCACTCTCAATAGTAACCTATGTGGTTTTACGCTGGAGGTGCCTGCAACCACCAATCTGCATCTTTCAGGCAATGACGCAACGATCTCGGTCAGAGGGGTCTCAGGGAAGATAGAGCTTGACAATAACGCGGGCGATATCACTATTGATGGGAGCGCTCTGCTGGCTGGATCGGTTGTCAGCAATAACGCCGGGAAGATCACGATCAGCAATTCGTGCCTTATGCCTGGGGTGAAAGTAGGAAGCAATGACAGCCCTATCACTCGCAGTCAGGTGAAACCCTGCAACTGAACAGTGAGGCAATCAAAGCTCATCCTTAACCTTGCTAGTGGTGACGAAAGCAAAAATTGAGCTTGCGATGAGAGACAACAACTCTGCGAGGCTTCCCTGCCTCAGCAAAAAGACAACGAGGGGTGTTTCCCGTGAGAGCTGGCCGGTTGGTTATTGATGCCTGTATACCGTTACTTCACGCGCCTGTGCGCAACACCTTTTTCAGGAGAAGATATTCGCGTGTTTTACGCATGCCGGCACGTTGATAAAGCCTTGTCGCACCAGTGAGATTTTGTGCATCAACGGAAAGACTGGCTCGTTGCAAACCGCGGCGAGCAAATTCGCCAAAGGCATGTTGCAGAAGTGCCAGTCCAACCCCTCTTCCTCGCCATTCACGGGCAACAGCCAGGGTATTGACCCAACCGACTGGACCTGCACTACATAGGGTAGTGTTGCAAAAAATTTAGAACCGAGAAAATGAAGTAAGTAATTACGGTACAAGAATCATTTTCATAGAGAAAGGGTGAGCATTCTGCACCTTTTTCCTCATGAAATATATCGTGTGCACTTCCATTTGCTGAGCTTTAATTTTTTTGCAACACTACCTGCTCGAGGGCGTTCATCTTGCTTCTCGTCTCTCTTTGTAAAATGTGGGTAAACGCTTCAACAATTCGACAATGTAATACAAGAGATGGCTGGGAACGCATCAGCGATTGAAGACAAGGTCAGAGTCTACGAGGTTGGGACATCCTTTCTTCAAGAGATTCCAACGGTGAGGAAGCGGTACCTTTCTTATATTTGAGAGTAATGTCTGCTCTTCCTGCTCGTTGTGCCACTCCTTACGGCAACACTTTGGGGCAATCATTGCAAATTAAACAGGAATAGCGTATGCTTACATGGAGAAAAAGCGAGTTATCCGTATTTAGTAGCCAGGAGAGGGATATGCCTGACCAGCGCTAACACCTGCTAGTGAATGTGACTGAAGAGCAATACTGTTGCATCCAGACAACAGTTCTCTTGCTTTGTCCAGCATTCTGAGTAGCGTGTTAGCAACGTCACGATGAAGGCGTATCATCTCTTACGATCCTCATTCCCCTCCACATGTCGTGAGCCTTTTTCCTGCACGTTGTCTCTCCTGCCTTCTCATGCAATGCATGCGCTTTTCTGTTCATGTCTCTGGCATCTGACGTGCTTCATGATCAATCGATGCAGAGCAGTACAGTGAAAGGATTTTGTATGGAAGCTCAACAAACACAGATCAGTCCGCGTATTACCTCGTTACAGCAGCAGATTCTCTCGGGAAATACTGCTGCGCTTCTCGCATTTTGGCAAGAAATGACGCAGCAGGGGATGCCTCTGATGGAAGCCATTGAAGGAGATGATACGCATGCTCTGGTCACGTTTCTCTGGCGAGACAACGGAGACACACACAACGTCATGATCTGGGGTGGGCCAGCAGGATTGGACCACCCCGAGGATCATCAGATGACGCGCTTGTTGAATACTGATCTCTGGTACAAAACGTACCGGCTTCAAACCGATTTGCGCGGGGTCTATACGTTCTCCATCAATGATTCTTTGACCAATCAGGAGCGTGGAGGTTTCGGCACACGTTTTCTCCCTGATCCTCTCAATCCCAAGCAGTTTGTGGCTCACAAAGACGAAGGGAAACCTGATTCACAAGAGATAGTCTTCTCTGTTCTTGAGTTACCCAATGCTCCTGCTCAGACCTGGATTGTGCCTCACTCTGATGGAGCGAAGGGCAAGCTTTATGCCCATCGATTGCGCAGCCAGATCCTCGATAATGAACGCCGCATCTGGGTTTATACTCCTGCCGATTACACAGAGAGGAGCGAACCATACCGTCTCTTGCTTCTCTTTGACGGATGGATCTACATTGACCTCATCCCGACGCCAACCATTCTGGACAATCTCGTGAGAGAAGAGAAGATCTCCCCGTTGGTCGCGGTCTTCATTGATAACCCAGATGAAGAGACGCGGAACCGCGAGTTGCCCTGTCATCAGCCTTTTGTCGATTTTCTCACCCAGGAACTGATGCCGTGGGTTCATGAACACTATCATGTTACTGCTGATTCCGCCCAGACGATTGTTGGCGGCTGTAGCTATGGCGGATTAGCAGCCGCTTTCGCCGGGTTACGCGCCTCAGAAACCTTTGGCAATGTGCTTTCGCAATCTGGCTCGTTCTGGTGGGATAAAGATCCCGACGACGGTATTCAACAAGAGTGGATTATCCAACAGTTTATCGCGAGTCCTCGCCTCCCTCTTCGTTTCTATCTGGAGGTTGGCTTGAAGGAGGATTGGGGATGGATTTACATGGTCGGCTGCAATCGGCATTTGCGCGATGTGTTACGCCTCAAAGGGTATGAGGTACATTATGCCGAGTTTAACGGGTATCACCATAACGTTTCCCATCGCGGCTCACTAGCAGATGGATTGTTAGCATTTGTGGGTGTAATTGACCCGATTTGAAAGAGCACCTAAGTTGAAAGAGAGAAGGATGAAAGTCTCTTCTTTCACAGAAGAAGAATCACGAATAGTATCAAAATCTCGATTGTTTCACGCAGGGGTGAGGGTTACTTCGTCAGTTTGACATGCTATAGGTGTGCAATTACCTGAGGCAATTGCAGAAGTGGCTCTCGTTATGCAGATACCGTCTCATTCTCTCCAGACTGCGGAAGAGATGCTGTACGCGCTCCAATGTCGGCTGTATGGCGGACTTGAGCAGCCCTTGTCCTGGGACATCAAGCGTCAGGTGATTGAGACCCTGGTCAAGCAGATTCATCTGGAGACGCTGTAGGAGTAGATGGGAAGAATGTGGTGTGTGTCTCCGTGACCTATCGCTTTGGCGAGAGCATGGTGCTCTGTAAGACCTTTCCCTCACCGAAGTCGTTGCAAGAGCAACAGGAGGGGCAAGAGCAGGTTCTACTCGGCAGGGTATGAAAGGGGCTGGGCAGAAGCAAAAATAAACATATTGAAGCCGACCTCAAGCATGCTAGCAATATGAGTGAAGCATACTTGAGGTCGGCTTCAAGCAGGTGGCAAGAAATGAGATTGCGCTTCACTTGAAGCACCCCACGAAAACGATCAACCGCATTTATCCTCTCGTATCACTCAAGGGCTCGTTGGAAAAACGACGGACTGCAAAGCAATCTCCTGAATAGCCTCTACGATTGTTCGTGAACTTACCTGAGTGCAACCTGGCCGCTGGCCTTTGGGGGTTGCTCATGAACGTGTTGAATTATGTCGATGACGTTGTGCGCGACAAGGGGGCTATGCCAATATTTTCCATGGGCGCTACGCCCTAGAAACACGGTTTCTCCTGTTTGAAGCAGGTCGCTGCAAGAGGTGTATATTCGATTGATGCGCCCTGTTCCACGGTATCGCAGGTCTGCTATGGCTTTGAGTATGGGACTTATTGGAGAGGGCAGCGGAATATCATGAACACGAAGGGCTGTCTGCTCCGAGGGTCTTGGTTGGTGATTGTTCTCTACAATGGAGGGAAGAACTGTTTCAAGAGGAGAGGCAACGGGATCCTCTGGATGGATGTAGTTGTACCAGGGAAGGTATCCTTGAGGAAGATGATCAAGGAGTCTGGCAAGACCTGGAAGAATATCATGGGTGGCAGGGATATGTTCTTGTTCAGGGATGTTATGGGGGGAAAGAGTAGCCTTGCCTGTTGAGAGCATGAGCGTGAAGAGACTGATGGGAGAGCCCATGGTATGAATGCTGGAGAGCCGGATTCCGTTCTCGGGATTGGGCTCTAGCCCGTAGACCAGTTTTCGTATTTCCTCAACTCCCCTGTAGCCACCAGCATACCTTGGTTCCCAGCGTCTGCTAAAGAGGATATCAAAAAGAATAACGGTGCCCATACTGTGGGTAACAAGATGAAAACAGTCATCTTGATCATAGGGGGCAGACTCAAATGCCGCCAACAACTGCGCACGAAGCCTTTCGACCACGCGAATGCCTGCACGGCGACTAATATAGAGCGCACCATCGCCAGTAAACTGGAGCAGTTGCTTTTCTCGTATATTCTGAAAGCCAAGTTTGTCCCAGGAGGACGATTGCTCCCATTGCTCGCGCAGTTCCAACTCGAGATCTTCGTACACATCTCCCCAGTAGAGGGGGATCATCTCCAGATCCAGGTGTGTTTTTTGTTGTTTGCTTCTGAGCAGCTCTATGAGCGGATCAGCATAGGTTGGATATTCTTTCCAATCACGTGTGTTAACGCCATGGAGAAAAATGATGAAGTCTTTGGCCACGGCTTTCCTCCTTCTTGTCCTTGGATGCGGAAGCGCTTCTCGCCTCTGCTTTGTTCTTTTTCTTGCGGTATGAAGTGTTCTGGGCTTGGATCATCCACTTCAAGGCAAAGAGGTGGATGATCCAGATGTTTTCTCGTATTTCGCCTAGATGTATTTGTTATCTCCGGATATGGGCTCCTGCAGGGACAGCGATTTCGAGTGCTTGTGCAAACTGTGGATCCTGAAGACGATATGATGACGCAACTTCGGGATCAGAGTACAATTGCTGGAGTGTCTCTGGCGCAATGGCGGAAAGGTCTTGCACTGGGATGTTTTGCTCTCCTGTTCCTTCCTGCCAGGCTGATTCCCAGATGCAGGCGAGCATGCTTGCTCCATTGGCAAGAAGTTGCTCTGTTTTTTCTCCCAGCTGGTCCCACATGTAGGCAAGATGATCGTTCATTTGCATGCTGGTGATGTAGGTCTCAATGATCTCTTCCGGGGAGAGAAAGGCAAGACTGTCTCGCATTAACTTGACAATAGCCAACCCCGCTGCTTTCCCTCCTGAAACTGTCTGGGGACGTGGTGTGTTCTGTACCTTCTCATTGACCCCATTAATGAGTTCTGAGGTAAAGCGATTGAGCATCGCAGACTCATAGGTGCTATGGACGCCCTTGCCTCTTTGGGTGTCAGGATCCCCATCGTGCAGCCTGGAGACATGCAGTGGCTGGCAAGCATCGCCAATATAGTGAGCCAGAACTCCCGCAGTACACACAAAGTGGGCAATATCCTGCTGTTTGACTGCATCGACCATCTCATCGTAGAGTTGCCAGACGCGAAATGGGAGCGCCCCTCGTTTATCGTTGATATTTAGACTACTATAAAACTGATTCCAGACGTCAATGTCCAGGTTGTCAGGATCCTTGCAGAGGTCGAGCAAGGTTTTTCCTTGAAATTGGCCTTGTCCCTCTTGATCCATGTCTGCAAAGTGGTTGGCTGCATCTTGATGACGCGTCATGCGCCAGACGATGTCTGCCACATCGGCCAGCGGAACAAATGCGTGGTTCCCATGAGAGTGGAAGGTTCCCTGCGCCAGTTCGTCGTCCCCATAGGCAATATTGCTCTTGTTGTTGGCAAAGAGGGTGTGTAGATGTGGCGATTGCACCAGGTCGCAGGCGCTCGCCGCGATCTTAAAGTGACCGACCTCACCCCAGTATTCGCGATGTCCTATGTTCCAACTTGGGAGGAGATCAACATCCAGTTCACGACATACGGTACTCAAACAGGTGGAGAGCGCAAAACGCAGCGGGGCTTTGCCATGTTCCGTTTGGATGACATGACCACCCCATTGCAGGGCGAGTGGGCGCAGACGTGGAGCAAGGTTCTTGGCTTGTTTGCGTTTCCCGTTCCCATGAGCAGTGTGGCCTGTGGTGGCATGGTTCTCCAGAAGATCAAGGCACCAGATCGTTCCCGAGTCTCCTGGCATGGTTTGTAAAGGTGTTTCTCCTGTGCGTGAGCCGATGAGCAGATCGCTGATATAATCGACACCTCCTATGGATTTGTAGCGGTAAAAGAGGGCCTGGATCTCTCCAATCATTTTTCCCGAAGCGGCACCAAAGGCACAGACGTGCTTGCCGATGAGATCAAGGGTGATCGTATCGGTATGCAGATTGACAATGTCTCCTAGTTCTCCAAGACCAAAGACCTGTGCTGTCCAGCGATTGATATCTGCAATTCGGATAAGGCCGGCATCGAGGTTGATATGGGACGAGGTCTCGGACCAGGCAGGATAGACCTGGGCGAAGGAGCGTTTCCCGAGTTGCCGTTGGTCTGCTTTGCCGATCACTTGCCGTTGACCGTCCGCAACGGTAAACACATCATTTGTTGGATCCCCACAGACATGTTTGTTAGTCAAGGCATAGACGGCATTGCCATCGTAGACCAGGCATCCTGTTGAACCGATGTGCTCCTGCCCCTGGATATCTGTTAGCAGAGGATAGCCGCCACCAAGGAGATCATGAGGAAAGGAAGCGTCACGCAGCGGCGGAGGTGTTTGCTCCTGTTCCTGAGCAAGCACAACACAGGTAGGAACGACACGGCCATCAGACAGGTAGAGGAAATGTGGGACGACATAATCAGGATTAATCTGCGCGAGCTCTTCTTGTGTTTGCCATTGCTTGACAAAGATGAGGACACAAGGCCAGGACCAGGGCTGAACAACTGTGTTTTCCAGTGTGCGCTCTGGCGATTTTGTTCGAGACCGCCACTTTTCTCGTGGAAGAGGTTTATCAGCATCCGGATCATCAGTACGAATGCGATAGAGACCAATGGCGGTAGCGATGACGTTACTCATGTTGGCCAGATGCACATGATAGGCTTCACGTGCATCAAGCAGATCATGAACTGATAGAGACTTGAAGTCTCGTGTGGGCTGGATATCTTGTTTCACAATAGACCTCCTGGTGAAAACAAGCCTGAGGAGAAACGTTGCTGTATCAGTAACAAAACAACAATTTTGTTGGTGATACAGCTGAAATGATGAACATTACGGCTTTTCATAAACATCTTAGTTGCTTGTTCAAAGTCATCGATGGCGTAATTTCTGCATTGGAAATTCAGGTGCATATGGATGTCGTTTATGTGCGAATAGAGAAGGAACCCGCTGAGTAATTGATCAAGGGGGAGGAAGTAGGGGTGTGTAAGCTTGTTACTCTATGTAACTACTGCTTGCTGAGGGATCTTCGGTGGGAATAGGGCAGCAACACATGTCTCCCTAATGCTTCGGAATAGTAAGAGAGATCTGGTATCTATTTGCATGATTGCTCTTATTGCTGTCTCACAAGCTCGTATCCTGGCAAAATGCTTGATAGTCTTCTTCAACTTTAAGGGCATAGGAGCGGGCATATTGAAGAAGTAGTGCAGACCAGTGAGGGTTCTGAGCAAACAGCTTTAGCTGGTCGATAGATGCAGAACCAGAGTGTCCTGCGCTCTGAAGGTGTCCCCAGGCGACCACTTTAGCGATGACCTTGATGATCTTTGCGAACTGCTTCGAGTTGTTTTGTAGGTTTTGTAGATCGATCTTATCTTCTATTGGCTGGAGCTCGCGCAAAACAAAGGATGTGTTTTGCTCTGGCACAGAGGCAAGTCGTCGAGGCGGTGACGGCTGTGTCCAGCATTGCACAGAGACTATCCGTTCAGCCTGGTTGCCCCACTGTGGCTGCGCTGATTGGAGAGAGGGGTGCAATGACGAAGATGCGGCCTCTTTGAGGTCAAGCAGGTAGTTCTGATCAGGAGAACCTTTTCCTTCAACGAGCACAACATAGCGCCGGAGACCAAGGCTTCCTATCCCAGCGATGCGACGAGCACTGTCAAGGACAGTGAAAAAGGCCGGATCTGGTTGTGTGGTTCGCCACGTATCAATGAGAGCAGTAATATATGTTTGCTCCTGCGAAGTAGCAGCAAGAAAGTGTTTCCCATCCAGGTGAAGTTGCCTGGTTTTTCCTGCCTGTGTGGTTCGTGCATCGAGAAAAACCTTGCGATGCCGGTTTTTGACTCCAAAGAGAAGTTGCTGGAGATGACCTGGTGCATCTTGTTCTTCCAGTGTACCGGCGCGACCGTTTGCGAGCGTTTCCTGGTAGGTTTTGAGGAAAGAGGTACAGCATTGATCTGCCTCTGTTGGCTGGATCGCGAGGAGGGGCGCACTCACCTGTATGCAGGTAAGCATGCGTGCGAGATCCCAGGCGCAGGGAGCAAGAGTCGCCTCATCAAAGTCATTGACCGTAAAGTACACCTGATGATCATCCGCTTTATAGCAGCCCAGGTTTTGTAGGTGGAGATCACCACATACCCAGGTGGCTGGAGCGGCATTCAAAGGGGATGAGGCAGGCCAGTCCTCATAAAAGAGGTGACAGGTACCACGGAAGAAGGCAAAGGCATCTGTACGCATTGCCTGATATTTGCGTGCGAGGAGGTCAGGATCACGGCCTTGATTATAGTGTTGTATACGCTCGGTCACCGTGCTCATAGTTCACCTCATTCTTGGTTGACTTCTCTTAGTCTACCACAGCGATAAAACAGTCCGAATCATCATTAGGCACTGCGCCAACGAGAATAAAGGTCCCGCCTGGGAATGAGCAGATAACCTGGTGATGTATAAAGGATTGCTCCTTCTTCATTCAAAGTATAGAAGCGTCTTCATCGGATGCTCTAGCATACACATCTGGCGAAGCGGCGAAGAGGAATGTGTTTTCCCTTGTAAGCAACATAAAGATAATCGAGATAATCTGTAAGGCAATTCGCTCTTCGCTTAAACAGGAAGTCTGCATAGACAAGAAGCCTCCATCGGGTACCAGCAATTTCCTTCTGTTTGTCGTATTGAGTAATTTGAAACAGAGTAATAGCCAGTACTCATTCGTTGAAGGCTTTATTACATGAACAAGGGTTCTATGGATAGCTACACGCATCCAAATTGCAACCCCAGAAAATTCTCTCGCCTTACGGAAGGCGCCAGTAATGCCTTTAGGCGCATTGATGAGTATGGGCCTGTTTGGATCCCTGAAGAAAGTATGTCGTATGTTGTGTGTTGACATGAGTTAGCTTTGCGTAGTTATCGAGAAGGGAAAAAACAATTTGCCGCGGATCATACAAGAAATCCCACTTAGTGAAGAAGAAAGAACTGGCGGCGGTTGAGGCTGGAGTCGAGGCAATGGAAAGGATGCGTCAACAACGTGCACATGAGCCCACTCCTGCTGACCCAACACCGAGCTACTTGACAACAAGAGATCAGGAAAAACAGCCTATCATCCCTATTAAGCAAGGACGTCGAAAACGGCAGAACAGGGATACGGAAAGGCAGAAATGGCTCCAATGTCTGAAACGGCTTATGTTCTTACAAAAGAGCAACGAAAAGAACAGATTCTTAGTGCTGCGGCGCTAGGTTGGTCGCTTGTTGAACTCTTAGGACGCTGCTTCTCATTAGAACTGCCTACCCCCGAACATGAAGCTGAGCGGAATTGGGCGAAAAAGGAGGGGGCGGGGACACATATGATCATCATTCCTCCCACTATTACCTCCCAAAAGGGCTTGCATGCTTTAGTCTGTTTCATCCAGGCTCTTGTACGAAAATTGCCTCTACCTATTCTCGACGATTGTAGTTATATCCAATACTTGGATGCCGTAATTGACAGGCTTTGTCAATTAGATGAAAAAGCAGGCAATGAGTACCACAGGTCTCTCACTTGCATTAATGAGCAGCTCTTCGAATGGGATAAGAAGATCCGAGAGCACTTACAAAGTATGTCTGGGCAATTTGAGAATACCTATGACTGCGTGAATGCGTACATGGTCGGGAAAAGTTTTGCGGCTCTTCGTTGGTATCTGCCAGAAACGCGAGATGCAACAAATGGGGCTCATAACGGAGCAGATAAACGAAAAGAGGATTCTCGTCCTTTTGGAGGATTGGGGAAAGCGCTTTTTGCGATGTCATCTCGCGTTCCATCAGGGGAGGTAGCCCCTGCACATCGCCTTCTGGCGGAAGAGTGGAGAACCCAAAAAGAGACGAGAGGTCAAATGCGTGATGCGACCCAACTGCCTTTTGAAGAAGGCAGCCCTCAGCTTGAGCAGCATGTACCGTTTCAATTTGATGCAAGATACTTTTCCATGCTGGAAGAACGTATGCAACTTATGGCGCCATATGTGCATGAATTCACCCCTTTGGCCCTCGTGAAGACGCTTGAACATTGGAAAAGCCCTATCTTGAAGCGGAAGATATACTCTTCTAAAGACTCCGAAGTATCGCTTCAGCTACAAGAACAGGCTGATGTGTGGTATGTCTTATTAACGGCATCTCGTGATCCCACCACCTATGTGATGCCTTCTCGTATCGCATGGCATTACATGCTGCGTGTAATAGTGTTTTCCCTGCCTTATGTTGGGTTGGGAATACTACTCGCCGGGATCATTACCCTTATGGTTGTAGGGATAATCGGATTCGTTGCCTTCCTGATAGGCGTTTTTTGGCCGTCCGTTGCTCACTTTCTCCACACAAATCCCATAGTAACAACAGTAGGAGCAGGCTTTGCACTACTTACAGGGATCGGCACGGCTCTGCCAACCGTAACAACGCTCTTACAATTGGGAATTCGAAACGTACACTCGAGGGCAGAGCCAAATGCAGAAAAAGAGTTGCGTCAGGCTAGAAGATCATGTGCAAATATGCTTTGGGAAGCAGCCCAACAGAAAGCAATCAATGAAAAGGTAGTGGTCAAATACAAGCGCAGAACGCAAAAATGACACAATCCCAGCTAACAACAGGCATATCAGAGGGTTCTGTCAGAACTGGGAACACAGAAATGGTGCTGGCAATGTTCTTGGAGAAGCACTTTTCGCCACTCATGATGAGGCTGTTTGTATCAACGCTTGCAGCGTGAGCTATCTCAGCCAGTATATGACCTGGGAGTCCCACTATTCTTAAAACATGTTGCAAATCAGATGGACGGGTTTTAAGAATAGCAGGACTCCCCTATTTATGCATATACTCGTAGAATAAGCCCCTAAGAGTTAGCTGTCGCCTTGCAATGCTGGCGCCTAATACATTCAGTGCGCTGCTATGAACATATTCGTATCGAATGTATCTGTTTATCATCTCCCATATAATTTTGCCAGTGGCACTTGTCGTGTTTCTGGATCTTTAGTGCTGACACTGGTGCTGTCATTACACCCATCAGGAGCATGACTAGGAGAAAACTGAGCAGAAGAAGGCGCATGCTTTTCATGGCAGAAGCAAAGCTCATCTGATTTTCCTTTCTCTTAACATCCCTGATTTCTGCTTGATCCTTATTTGTTACCTGGAAACACTATGTAAGGATAGGCTAATGGGAAACTCTACAAGAAGGGTCTTTGTTCACTCAATATAAATTATGCAATAGAAAATGGCAAACTCATAGATAAGTTGAAGGCTATGGCTGAATTGTGAAAACTTGTAAATCTGCTGTGGTGGCAAAACAACTCTTCTGGCAAAAAGAAGGAATTTTCCCCGCTATCCAAAAAAGATTTCCAGGAATTTAAGCTAGCGTTTGGTTGGATGTTTTTACTAATAGAAAAACGCCGTACAAGATTGAATGTTTTTGATGAACTAAGGGGAAATTGATGACATCGAAGCAAGATCCCAGACTATCGCCCGCCTCTCCAAAGGGTTTGTCACAAGTGAAACATCATTTGAGGCAACAAGGACGTGCTACAATACGTGGGTTGAAAAAGGCAACAATTCGAGATTGGATGCAAGCTATTGCTATTCCCATCAGTGTCGCGCTGCTCGCCTTTTTTGGAAATATGATAACCACCATGTTTAACCAGGCGCAGTATGCTAATAGCCAGCGACAACATCAAGGTGATGTGGAAATCGCCAAAGATCAGCAGCGGGAGACAACTCTTCAGACATATTTCGACCGGATGTCGGACCTTATTCTCAATGACCACCTGAAAACAACAAAAGATTATGACATACGAAACGTCGCGCGTACCAGAACATTGGAGGTTCTACCACAATTAGATCCCCACAGAAAAGGAGAAATAGTGCAATTTTTGCACGATACAGGCCTTATTAACACTGGTTCTGTGATTGTTAATCTGAGCCAGGCCGATCTGAACCAGGCTTATCTGAAAGGGAGCGATCTAAGTAATGCTGATCTCGAGAATGCCTCTTTGGTGGGTGCCAACCTGCGACTTGCCCAGATGAATGCGGCTGACCTCAGTGGTGCCAATTTGATGGGTACCAACCTGAGTAGCGCCAGACTGATGAAGACTAACCTGAGTAGTGCCGATCTGAATGGCGCTAATCTGCAATTTGCCCAGATGGGTGCGGCTGATCTGGGGGGAGCAGACTTGGGCAAGATCAATCAGAACTATGCCCATCTAAGCGGAGCTAATCTGAGTCATGTAACAGGCGTGACAACAGCGCAACTTCGTAGAGCAAAATCCCTTCAAGGAACCATTATGCCTGATGGATCAAGGCATCCTTAAATGCTCGAATTCAGGGTGTCACGCTAAAAAAGAAAATCTGTTGCAAATCAGATGTGCAGGTTTTTAAGAATAGTGTGACTCCCTGCTGATATTCTCTCACGTTTTTCCGTGAGCGCTCAACACAGCCGCACCTGTTTTTTCAGTAAGCTATTGGCGTGGGACGCACTCCATATTCCGAAGCGATCTATTCGCTGTTTTCTGGGCTCGAATGGCTTCCAGTGCTACTCAGGCTTTGAAGTCGGCGCTGGCTGTATCGTTTGCGTTGTCCTGCCATTAGATTCCTCCTGCCTGGCACTTTTCCTCAATACAGCTATTTTATCTCATCGCTCTGTCCAGTTTTGGGTTCATGCACACAACATGCACACCTGCATGCTCTGGAGCATATTTCCTCTCTTTCCCTTCTTTGACCCACATTCCGCAGTTTGGAAATTGAGTTTTCAGAATTATTGTAAAATGCCCTCACTCATGCCTATTTTGCCTGTCTTACTCTTTTTGGGCTGAGCAACAAAACCAGGGTTTTCAAACGCAAGTGCAAAAACTAGATCGTACGCTCTTTTTCTAGTACTTTTAGTCATTGTGATGATCAAACAAAACAGGCAGGAAGAGCAATAGTAAATATCTAAAAAAAGCGTTTTTCAAACTGCGGAATGTGGGCTTTGACCGCCTAAAGCATCAGATACTTGACAGAGGATGCCTATAACCAAGCGCATGAACTTGAGTGATAATAGACGCATTACGCCGACCATACTTGTAAGTGGTGCGAATACTCCTTGAGTTCATTACGATAGAGCAACCAGACCATATCAGCATCTGGGATTGACCCGATTTGGAAGAGTATTTGCAGTGGAGGAGAGAAGGGCGAATATCTCTTATTTCGCAGAGGAACCACGAACAGCACAAAAAAATCTCGATTGTTATATGCAGGGGTGCCGTTTGTCTCTAAAAGACGACAAACGGCACAAATCGCTCTCTGTAGGTGCTTTCCACCAGGACAGTGAAATTGTTGAGTACGGAAGTTACGAATGAACCAGACAAACGGGACCACGATATATCGCCAGTGATGACGAACTCTGTGTACTTTGGGCCTTTGTCTTACATTGCTATTTGACAGGATACTCAGCGATCGTGTACAAATAAAAAGAGTGATAAACGTAATTGTGCTATTGCTCTTTAAACGCCCGTACACTCAATGAAGCAAGTGAGCAGGTAACTTATGAATGTAAGAGATTTCATTCGTCGTGGAGCAAACGCTTATCCTCATCGGATCGCAGTGATATATGGTGAGCAGCGCCTTACCTTTGCGGAAGTCTATCACCATGCGAACGCTCTGGCTAATGGACTGATAGAATTAGGGCTGCGCAAAGGGGATCGTGTGGCTTTCCTGCTCGCGAACTCGGTACAGAGTATCGAGATCGACTTTGCTATTTTACAAGCGGGATTGGTGCGTGTCCCTCTGAACACGCGTCTCTCCGAAGCTGAACATCGCCACATGCTCCAAGAAACGGATACGAAGGCTCTCCTGTTCAGTGAGGAGTTTGCCAAGCGGGTGGAAGCGCTTCATTCACACGTAACGACTGTCCAATATTTTTGTCAGATGAGTGGGCAGCCGCGTTCTTCCTGGATACAGTCCGTTGCAGATGTTGTTGCCGGCGCCAGCATTGATGAGCCACCAGTATTGTTGCGCGAAGATGACTATGCCACCATTCAATACACCTCGGGCACGACAGGAACGTTGAAGGCCGCCATTCATAGCCAGGGAACGTGGGTTGCCATCGCAACCAATATCTTGACATCGTTACCCATTGAGCAGGATGACATCATGCTGCATGCGGCTCCCCTGACGCATGCTTCGGGGACGCTAGTGCTGCCGCACTGGCTCAGAGGAGCTGCCAATGCGATCCTTCCTGGTTTTCAGCCAGAAGAATATCTGGCGACAGTTGAGTGTTTGCATGCAACCACGTTGAACCTTGTGCCAACAATGATCGTGATGTTGCTCTCCCACGCACGCGTCGAGCAGTACAGCTTTAACTCCGTGAAGCGTATTATTTATGGTGCATCTCCCATGCCACGTGAAGTCTTGCGTCGTGGCCTGGAGCTTTGGGGTCCCAAGTTTATCCAATACTATGGCCAGACAGAAGCTCCGCTTATCCTGACACTCCTCGAAGCTCAGGACCATCTGGGCGATGAGCCGCTGAGACAGGAACGCCTGTTTTCCTGTGGACGTCCGGTGCCAGGTGTCGCATTGCGCATTGTCGATGAAGATGGGCAAGAGGTGCCCCAGGGAACGATCGGCGAAATCACTGTCTCCACGAATCAAGCGATGGTGGGTTACTGGAAATCACCCGAACTTACGAGCGCGACGCTACGCAATGGCTGGGTACATACCAGGGATATGGGCTATATTGATGAGCAAGGCTATGTCTTCCTCGTTGATCGTAAAGCGGACATGATTATTAGTGGTGGCTTCAATATTTATCCGCGTGAGGTCGAGGAGGTTCTCTATCAACATCCTTCGGTACAGGAAGCCGCAGTGATTGGTATTCCCGATGAGGTTTGGGGTGAGTCGGTCAAGGCATTTGTTGTGTGCAAACCTGATCATCCCTCTTCTGAGGAGGAGCTCATCGACTTTTGTAAAGAGCGCCTAGCTTCATATAAGAAGCCGCGTTCTATAGAATTTATGGAAACGCTACCGAAAAATGCTACTGGTAAGGTGGTGAGGCGCGTGTTGCGCGAACCATACTGGAGAGATCGCAAGCGCTCAATTTAACAATAGTCAGAAGCTTCTGGCGAAGTTGCTCCACCTCCGCTAGTACCCTAACAATCCATTATCAAATCCTCTGTCACTGGAGGCCTAGCCTTGAAATCAGACTTTTCTTCTTCTTGGGAAGGTAGCTCAGGATCGGGAAGAGAAGAGGCGGTCGCTTGCCGAGTGAGATGAGGAACTGCGGACACCAACAAATCACTTGCCAGTACTAGGGCATCCTCTGGACTCAGCGAGACAGCAACCTTGAATGAAGCATCGAGGATGTCCTCTTCTGTAGGTGTCTGGTGACGGAGCTGGAGCACAATCTGCTCCAGGTCGCTGTAGAGATGGATGCGATCACCATTTGCGAGTCGCCGGTGCGTGCATTTCATGCCTTTGGGAGTGCTCATATGTCCTCTTTCTATTGCGACAAAGAGTTTTATCTGTGAGATGTTGTATGCCTACAGGCGATAGCAATATCCTCATGCTGCTACTACTATAACTCATCACTCGAAATAATCCTCTTTTGCATAGCATTCGTGACCTCTGTTATCTGACAGAACTGTCGTCTTATTTTGCTGCTGCACCTTAGCTATTTTTATCTCGTTGCGCATCCCGTGGGAAAAGCGGAACGGCCCTGACCGTTTTGCTATGGTAAACTGGCAGCAGGAAACGTCGATCATCAAGAACACGAAGGGGGCATCTCTACATGAGTGACGTACAGGCTATTTCGTTAAACGAGGTGTATAAGGGGTGGAGGGTGTATCAAAACCATCTGCTACAAGCCACCCGACCATTGATGGCGGAGCAGTTGAAGCTGCAGGCGGTGCCGCATCTGCGTTCGATAGGCGACCTCATCGCCCATATCATTGGGTGCCGCGCCAACTGGTATCATTATGTCATGGGCGAGGGAGGGCCGGAGATGAAGCAGATGGGCGACTGGGACCAGGGGCACGCGGGGCCTTTCACGGCGGCGGATCTGGTGCACGGCTTGGAGGTGACGTGGGAGACGATGTGGACGTGCCTTGGGCGCTGGACGGCGACCTCAGTGGATCTAGAGCATGTCTATACCTGGGAGTACGAGGGCAAGACGTATACCTATACGCGGCAGTATATCGTCTGGCACGTGATAGAGCATGACATGCATCACGGTGGCGAGCTTGGCTACTCGCTTGGCATGCACCATCTTGCCGCGCCGGATCTGTAGGTGAGTGCCGGTAGTGTAAATTTGGGAATGAGATGAAAAGACTCATTCCCTGGCTCACCTGTTCTCTGTTCTTCTTGGAGGATCTCGTTATCGGTTGCCTTGAGAAGCGACGTGATGATCTGTTGTCTTCGCATTATGATTTCCCGCAAGTCGCCAGCGGTGCGCTCGCTGGCGGCATCGATCCGAACAATACAGTCTAGGCCGATGACCACGACCTGGCACCACTGCTACCGGCGTGCCACAAGGACACCGATCTGCACGCTCCTTCACAAATGGCTGAGAGAGAGGACGGTGGGAATAGGGGCGTGTGATTGGTGCGCGTGGCAGCTTGCGGAGCGCTTCGTGCTTGATTCGCACCGGTCGCGGCGGGCTCGGGGAAGACATATTGCGTCGTACCCGACACGCCCGCGTCCGGCAGGTATCCGAACAGTAGAGCCTCTTCCGGTGGCCCCGTACATGCACGACCAGCACACCGCAGGACCGGCACACAGATGCCTTTGTTCTGCTTCTCTCCGCATCTGGGGAAGCCTCCGTCCGTTGGTCTTGGGAACAAGCCGATGGAGGCTGTCGAAGGGCCGGATGCCGGACACGAGGTCGTTGGGCGGGAACAGAGGAGGCAGTGGTTGCAGATGAAGCGCACGTGTTCCCAGAGGCAAGTGCCCGCTTCGACTGCGCTGGCGGCGAGGTCGAAGCGGGCGTGGATTGGTGGGAGCGACAGGCAAGCGCTTTCCTCCACATCTCTGACCAGCGATCATTGCAGCCAGCCAGCCGCAGCGCCAGCATGGGATTCACGTTCTTGCGCTCCCAAGGCAACAGGCCTTTTTCAAAGTATAGGTGCAGCGATCTGTACAAGAGCGGCATTCTATTGCCATTTTTCGCAATGATCCTGTTTGAAATGCGCAACGAGCCGAAGGGAAGGCTGGGGAGTATCAAGGAGAATGCCCAGACGCAGCCTGATGGAACGAAGGGATTTGTGGCATGAGCGATACGAACAGGGATCATCCGCCCCAGGACGACATTGGTCTTGAGATGGTACGTCGCGACTGGACGACCTACAATGACCAGACCCGGTGGATCCTGGAGAACATGCTGACCTGATGGTTGCTGCTCCAGCGCGATCGAGGTCACGAGCACGACCACCTCCCCTCCGTTTCAGTGCTGCTTGAACAGAGGGGTTGCCTGGCTTACGAGATGTGCAATGAGCTAAGTGCAAGGAGAGCTTTGTCTTCAGGCCGAGTAAAAACCAGGAGGGATCTGCTGATAGTGCGAAAGAGGCATCTGTTCCTTAACTCCTTCTGCTTCCACCCCCTCTGATTGTGCTCTCTTCTCTCAGCTTTTCTCTCGCCAATCTCAGCCGTTTTGAGGAGGGGACCCCGCCTGGGGAGACGATGACAGAAAGTTGCACACAACGAGATGTATCTATGACTGAAGTGGCCCTCGAACGTCCTTCATTGCTGTTATGCTTTCTGTGAAGAAGTGACATTCCCCCTATTGTCAACAAGCAAATGCTGTGGCCAAGATGGCTTCTGAAGCCGTTTCGCACTCTACCAACTGTGTGCTGCTGCAATCTCGTTGCGCAACCCGTGGGCAACAAAGACCTATAACGTTGGCGCAAATCCTGCGGGCGTGGCTGTGGGAGATTTCGCGAACAATGGCTACCTGGATTTCGTCACTGCGAACATAGAAGATAACACAGTCTCGTTCTTGCTTCGGCCAGTAGTGCCATGGGCACTGAGCACTTCCGTTGGCCCACGGCCCTCGGGTGTAGCCGTGGGCGATTTCACGAACGATGGGAACCTGGGCATCGTCACTGCTAACCAAGATAGCACGGTCTCGGTCTTGCTGACCCCCTTCGGACCCGAATATCCCTATAACGTTGGTCAGGGTCCTATCGCAGTAGCCGTGGGCGATTTGGGGTTTGCCTACAGTTGGAACCAAAACTCGGAATAGGAAGGGAAAGGTAACCAATTTTGTTCGAATTGAGAGAAAAGCGGCAAGACCGACTTTTTGAATGCGATATTCCTCTTGAAATTGCTTCTTTCCGCGCAAGTAGAGGGCATCATCGAGGCTCTCTCCAGGCTGGTTCAGCAGACTATTCCGAGTTTTGGTTCCAATTGTGAGCAAACCCCGTCTTTGCCTACCCTCTATATGCTGTATCTATGAAAGAAGGTTATAGAAGTTGGCGACCGCGTCAGGTTTGCTGGATTTGGTTGTAAGGAGAATTGGAAATGCCCGAAATGCTTGGATACGCAGTAGTTGCTGCTGATGGTGCAATACTTCATAGCCTAGGAGTAAACAATGTAAATCGTACCAGAATAGGGCATTATGAAATTACATTTAACTTTAGCGTAGAAAACGCCTGTGAGGTTGCTACGATCTGTGATAGTGTTGCCCACACTCTATTTATAACAGCTTTTGGTGGTGTAGTTGGTCCAAATGTGGTTAGGGTAATAGTAACTACCCCATCGTTGTTTGCAAGTGACTCAGCATTTCAATTGCTAGTAGTTGAATGACATTACTGATGAGAGAAAGTGCTCTCCTCATCCCGTAGAAGTAGACTCAGGGTATGTATATCGCGTCTATAGAGCATGAAAGAAGGCTATAGATGCTGGTAGCTGTGCAAAGTTTGCTGAACTGGTAGGAAGGAGAATAGGAAATGCCTAGAATACTTGGATACGTAGTAGTTGATGCTGATGGCACAATACTTCACAGTTCGGGATTAGATCATGTAGACCACCCTAGCCAAGGTCAATACGATACCACCTTTACCTTTAGTGTAGCAAACGCCTGTGAGATTGCCTCAATCTGTCAAAGCGACCGTATCAGTGCCTTTATAACAACTTTTGGTGGTGTAGTTAATCAAAATGTAGTCAGGGTAATAACATCGACTCCTGCAGGAGAACGACGAGACTATGCATTCCAATTGCTGGTCGTTGAATAACATTCCTGAGAGGTCCATAGTTACATAAGATTTAATGTAAATCCCAACAGTAAACTGGCTGCTCTAGTATACTTATCCTGGTGGTCACTTTGAGCCTAAAATGGCCTGTTAGGCCCAGGCGCGAAGTTTACAACACTAAGGCGTGAGAGAGCTTCAAACCAAGCAGTACATTGTAGGGTTCGCGTGATCGAACATCACCGATAGGTGCCGTTATCGGCACTGTCCATCGCTCAAGATAGTCCAATCGCAACTGACAAAAACGGACTCGTTCACTTTGGGGCGAGGTGGGGATCACATAGCGGATCTCCACCTCCTCATTCGTTACAACGACGCGGTCGATCAACAACTCGATCAGCATCCGTTTTTCTTCAAAGGTAGCCTCAGCCAGACCGTGCTGAACATGCTGACAAAACGCTTCAATGGACTGAACCATGGCCGCTAGTTCGTCGCGCTGTCCAACGTTGGCTTCTAACTGACGAACTTGCTCAGCCAGAACTTGGAGACGCTGCTCCAGTTCTTTCCGCCGCCGTGCGTACTCCGAGAGGTCGAACACCTGAGCCAGATAGGCGTCGGTAAGCCGTTCCAACTGATGCTCGATGCTCACGCGAGCTTTGCGGAGATTCTCTCGTCGCGCGTGGAGTTCTTGCGGGAGCCACTGCCCACCCCGCGCTCGCTGGAGGGCCGCTGTGATCATGTCAGGATGTGTGAGAACCTGGCAAACATCTTGCCAGACGAGATCATCGAGCTGGCCAGTCGGGATGAAACGCGAAGGACACTTTTCCTGACGGCAGGAGACCAGAGGCTGGTTCTTCCCTCGGCAGGTATAGTAGGCATACCCTGGATGACTGGTGTGACCGATGCACGCGAGATGGCAGATCCCGCAACTCACCAGCGCACGCAAGAGGTACGAATGCGCCGTGTTGTTACGGCGGGCAAATTGCTGGTTCTGAGCTAATCTGGCTTGCACTTGCTCGAATTGCTCCTGGCTGATAATGGCAGGGATCTGAGCGATGGCGGTCCACTCTTCTGCAGGGGTTTGAACATGCCCCGTACGCCCTCGGCCGATGGGCATGACAGGGGACTGTCGCCTCTGGGCAGGGGTTGCGTGTGTCCGACCGATATACACTGTTCCCGTATAGACCGGGTTGGTGAGAATACTACGCACTGACCCTGGATTCCAGCGGGACTTGCCACTAGAGGTGGGCACCTGATGCTCCGTGAGGTGTTTCGCCATCCCGAGCAGCGTCTGCCCACCTTGTGCGTAATGGACAAACATCTCTGTAACTGTGGCCGCTTCTGCTGGCTCCACACGGACTCCTGTTGGATCGCGTGGCCGTGCAGGATCAACGCGATACCCATAGGGAGGACGCGTCCAGGGCAACAGTCCACCAGCTTGATACTTCTGGAGACGGCCACGCCGCATCCGCTCCGCGATCAGACTGCGTTCGTACTCCGCCACGGCTCCCCGGATCTGTAACACCAGTTGATCGTGAGGGTCCTGACTCATGGGACGATCGGTAAATTCGACTTGGCACCCTCCTCGTTCAAGTTCTTCTGTCAAGAGCACCTGATGGATATACTTGCGGGCTAATCGGTCGGGCGCAGTGATCACGACGCGGTCAAACTTGGCTAAACGAACTTGATCGCGTAAACGATCCAATCCTGGTCGCCGCAGATTGGCCCCGCTATAGCCGTCGTCACGAAAAATGTGCTCATCACACCACACCCATCCATGTGTTTGGCTATGCTTCCGAAGTTGTTCTAATTGCTGTTCAATAGTTTGCGCTTGCGCCTGGCGTTGGGTAGACACGCGCACATACATCGCTACGTTCATCCCTTTCCTCCTGATGTGGCGCTTCCTGCAAACGGCCTGGTGGCGCATCCAAGCTCCATCGGACCAGATTCTGATACGCTTGATCCCATCGTTGTTGCGCGTCGGCTGTTGGGACGACGGAACGCCGGACGCTCCACTGACGTGTCTTCATACGTATCCTCCTGAGAATCACATGCCCATTCATGTGCCTCATTAGGATACCTTGTTTGTGGAGTTGCCGAAAGGCGCCTGCGTAATGGCAATCTCCACCAACTGAAATGGAGAGAGCTGATCCGGCTCAGACAGAATTTGTCGTTTGTGATTGTACCATCAAATCGCCTCTATGCTGCTGATAAGATGCAGATTTTGAGGATGATCGATCAGAAAAGACAGTGCCGATAAGATGCACTGGCCGCTAACGTTGTAAATTTCTCCGGCGGGCCTAATAGGCCGTCTTCTGAGCAATCCCTGGCACAGAATCCAATTGCTCGCATGCCGCGTGAATTTCTGGCTGCTGCTGTACCAGCTGGTTTGCACGGGCTTCCAGTTGCCCAATGCGCTGCTCAAGCCAGGCAATATGCTCCTGGATCTCCTGCCTGATCCCGGCATCCAGACGGCTGTTCTCCAGGCGATTCTTCTCCTGCTGACGCATCATGGTGAGATCATCCAAGCGCGCCATGAGAACCTGGATCTGCTGGAGCTCGCTGCAGAGAGGAGTCCAGAGCTCTGGCCGCTTCTGTTCCACAGAGCGTGCCAGCAAGTAGGCGCCTTGTTTGTCGGTTTTCGTTCGAATGCCCTCGCTTTTACGAAAGGCACTCACCCGTGCCGGGTTGATCACACTGACGTGATGAGCATGCTCGTAGAGAAACTGACTGATGCCATCACTGGAGCAACCAGTGGCATCCAGACAGGCATGCACCTGGGGCAGCCCCAGTTCTTGGAGCTAGTGGTGAATCTGCTCATAGCCGTGTTGGCTATTGGGAAACCGCTTGGAGTGTGGACGCGGACCAGTGACCAAACAGACGTCTAAGGTGGCTTTAGATGTGTCAATGCCCAGTGGGGAGAAGGTCTTGTTCATCGCTCTCACTCTCTTTCTCTGTTGAACAGCTAGAGAGATGTGGAGAAGCGCGATCCGATCAACCTTGTGCATACAAGCTCTTCTCCACACCATGACGACAGGAGAAGGCTTTCGATACCGTTCGATCTTTGATCTCTCTGGGTAAAGGAGTCAGAGCTCATCTCACAAGACAAGTTCGCAGCCTTTCGGGCTTTTCCAGCTTCATGACTCCTTCTCTCCATATCTCATTGTTCTCGTGTATCTGCTTCTCTCTTCGTGAAAGATGATACAAGGGCTTTTGATCCCAGTGAGAAAGAACGTACAAATCATCCTTTTCGTTCATTCTTACTGATATGACTGTTCGACTTGCGTGAGAAACTCATTCAGCACAGCAATATAGGTGTCTGTCTCCTCCGCATGTGCAAAGTGGGCACTGTCCTGAAAGACCATATGTTTTGCCTGAGGAATTCCCTGAAAAAGGATATCATCTTGCGTGGGAGACATTCCATCATGGACACCAGAAGTAACCAAGGTTGGTACATGAATTTCACGTAAACGAGGACGAATGTCCCAAGTTCGTAATTCTCCTTGACCTCCTTCCTTGTTTGGTCTCCACATGTTGACATTGACCTCTACATTCATTCTTTTGTTTGCTTGGTCAAGAAAATCAGGCCAGGGTTCGTGACGGATAACATGATGTGTATCAAAATACTTGCGTGCCTGCTGATATTCTGGTTTCTCACTCCAACCCTGTGTCGATAAGATTTCACGTACCTCAAGAGGAAGTCGTTCGTACACCCGTTTTCTCTCTGCATCAATGAGTATCCCGCTAGCGAGTGAACTGGCAAGAACGAGACTCAGTACTCCACTTGGTTGGGTGAGCACATATGCCATGGCCAGCATTCCACCCCAGGAATGTCCAAAGAGATGAATCTGATCTAGCTCTAACTCACGGCGTATCGCAATAAGCTCATCCAGAAAGAACTTCACTGACCAGATGGAAGCATCATCTGGACGGTCAGAATTTCCACATCCGAGCTGATCATAGAATATGATGGCACGCCCAGTTTCAGTAATTTTCTCAAGTGGGATCAGTCCATAATGGGTTGCTCCTGGGCCACCATGAAGCGTTAGCAGTGGAAACATCCCTTTCTTGTTCGCAGAAAGGTCACCAGCAATGCGATACCAGGTACGATATCCTCGAAATGGGATAAAGCCTTCTTGAACGGGCAACGTCGAAGACATAAATAAGTAAGGGTCCTTTCCTCTTCTCGTGAAACGTCGTTTTCACCTGTTCTCTCATCAGAATACAACAGAATCCTTGTCAGTCACATGTTGTTGGCGGCACAACCAGCCCTTATTGCACCTGTTATAGGGCTGGCTTGAGCCTGCAAATACTGTACAATTCACGTGACGATAAGCAAAAGAGATTCGAGGGAGGAAACACTATGGTACGGGGTTTGCCCCCGCTTTCACAACGAAGACAACTACTTCAAGCCGAGTATCGTTAGTTGTATAGTTCACTCATACATATACTGTTTGATGCTGATCCAATGGGATTGAGCTTTGGATTGGACATTGATGAAAATCCAGATGAGTATGAAAGTGAGCTGACAACCATTTTGCCTCGATTGCAAGAAGCCCGATCTTCAACAGAAGTTCGTCGGATTGTTTACGAAGAATTTGATCACTGGTTTGGTGATGCATTAACGAGTCGTTGTCAGCGTCTCCCACAAAGAATGCAAGCGTGTTTTGATACCCTTGCTGAGACAATATGGAAGGAATGGCAACGTTGGTTAGAGGAAAAGTGGGATTGACCCGCTTTAGAAGAGTACTTGAAGCGAAGAGAAGAAGGCGAGTATCTCTTCTTTCACAGTGGAAGCACAAGTCGAACAAAAAACCTTGATTGTTATCTGCACGGGTGTGCATTACTTCGTCAGTTTGACATGCTATAGGTGTGCAATTATCTGAAGCAACTGCAGAAGTGGCTCTCGTTATGCAGATACCGTCTCATTCTCTCCAGACTGCGGAAGAGATGCTGTACGCGCTCCAATGACGGCTGTATGGCGGACTTGAGCAGCCCTTGTCCTGGGATATCAAGCGTCAGGTGATTGAGACCCTGGTCAAGCAGATTCATCTGGAGACGCTGGTAGAAGCAAATGGGAAGAATCGGTGTGCGTTTCGGTGACCTGTCGCTCTAATGATGTTATGGCCCTCTGTAAGACCTATCTATTGCCGAAGTCGTTGCAAGAACATAAAGTAGATATCTCTGTCTTCTACTTTGAAGCTTCTACTAAACGGAGCAAACAAAAAGATCTCAAGAGGAAGTAGAGGCTGTTGCCCAATATGGCTGAACACCACAACCAATATCGCTATGACAGGCGAGAGTAATGCTGGCAAAGCGATGGCAGCTGCAGCACTTGTTGGAGTGTGGGCTTCTGCTTGGGGCAATTCGGACAAAAGATAAATGGATGGTCATCCATATCCGCCAACAAAGCACGTATCCACAATAAATGCTTGCTGTGTCATCACAAAAAAGCCATCCAAGCGCTCTTATGACAGAGCAAGTTCGGATGGCTTCTCTCTTTATCTACTTTCCAGCACCATACTTCTTTTTGAAGGCCTCAAGTGCTTGGTTAAAGTCGGCTATGCTACATGCTTTATATTCGACGGTGGAGATCTTGCCATCCTGGCCAGGGCTGGTAAGAGAAAGAATATTACCCTTGAGTGTGCCAGTGGCGGCAGCTTCCTGCATAAGGTACTTCATGGTCAACGTGACATTCTCGCCGCTGTGGGTTCCGGTGAGCGCTCCATTCTGGTAGACTGGCTGGCCGTTTTGGATTGTGGCCGCGCTCCAGAGTCCATTGATTTGTCCATTCGCTTCAGACCACTTGAGAAAGCGTACACTATCGTCAGTTGTGCGAATGTAGCCATCAGCAGGCTTGGGTGTTGGCGTTGGCGTTGGCGTTGCTTGCTGTTGTTGGGTTGTAGTTGAAACTGGTGTTACAGAGGCCTGGGAGTTGCCCCCACAGCCACTCAAGAGACAAACAAAAAACAGGCAAATAAAAATAACAAGAAACTTTTTCACGACCTATCCTTCTATTTCTGTTTTCATGCTCATAAAAATGAACTATATTTATAAACGTAGATGAAAAAGAAAAGTAGGAGGTGACTTTTCAAAGCAGTTAAGAAGGAACAAGAAGCCTCTGAATGTCATCACCAGAGGCGTCTTGCAGAAGTGGTAGGGATCGCGTGATACCAGAAGCTCAAACCAGTGACATGAATGTCCGGATTTGCAACAGCACGCGATCGTATGCTGTCAGGTATCTGCTTGGCTAGACAACGAAATAGGGAGATGAAAGCGAAATTGGGATTGACCCGCTTTGGAAGTGGACCTGAAGTGAAGGGGAGAAGGACGAGTATCTCTTCTTTCGCAGAGGAACTACGAACAGCACAAAACCTTGATTGTTACATGCATGGGTGCCTGTTGTAGTCTGCTGGCAAAAAGAGGTCCAGCAACCACGCCGCACCCTCACCTGGCTTAGAGTCCAGGGCTCTGCGGACTTGAACTCGCTCCATACCAGGGAGCATAAAAGCAACTGTTTCAGGCATAGCTCATCCTTTTTGTCGTAGAAGCATCATAGAAGTTAGTGATTATAGAGTCCCACCCCTACTCAACAAGGTACCTGGTCGCGAGAGCCACCACCCAGGCTCGTTGCTCCTCGGTCTCCGGCACTGGGTAGCCTCTGACCCTGCTCAATTGCTCGAATGCCTTCTCAGGAGACCAGTCAGCGAGCACGAGCAGACTGGCCGCCATCAACGCAGCCCGTCCAAGCCCTTGCCGACAGTGGAGAGCAATGTGTTTGTCCTGCGCGCGCTGCTCATCAAGCTGCTGTAAGAGGGCTAGGGTGCGATCGTTGAGAGGTGGCACGCTACGATCGATGATGGGGAAGGAAAAGAAGGGTATGTCCTGGGTCTGGCAGCATGCCGCTTCCTCTGCAAGCTCGAACTCATCGACCTCCAGGGGGGTGAGCAGGGAGACCAATATATGGACGCCTGCCTCGCGCAGGGCGGTAACTTTATCCAGCAGCCAGTCGCCACCGCGTGGACGGGCCATAATGCTGATGCACCCGACAGGCAGTTCGCGAAGAGAATACAATTGTGCACGCATACTGGATCTCCCTCTCAGATGAGACATGATTGAAGCCTATGACGAACTGTTTGGGTTACCCCCAACGCTTCTCGCGCGCTCGCTGCTGACGAGCCTCGCGCCGCCGATGAAGACGTTTCAGCTTTTTTCGGCTATCGAGTGTTTCTCTACGAATCCACGCATGACGATCAAAGCGGCGATACGCGATCTCGATGTCGTCCCATGAACCAATAAAGAGTGTCTGGTCGAGACGCTTCATGTGCGAGGGTGGGTGATACTGTGGGTCATACCAGGCTCGTCTATCGGCCTTGGCACCATACCATTCGCGAATTATGCCGACGCTACGGATACGGCGAAAGGAACGGGGAAGATAAGGAAATTTCAAGCGACTCCTCCATTCTGCACGAAACATTCGTGCTAAGGAGGATGTCTACTTTCAACTCATAGAGGCACTTGCAACGAGCAGATTATTCAATGATCTTTCCCGTATGAAGGGAAAGGAGAAATGGTCCTCGTCCAAGTGGATCGTAACAAGGGGGACATTCAGCCAGGACGAGAATGCGATCATCTTGGACGGAAGAGATACTCACCCCATCCATGCTTACCTCTTCTGAATACCAGAGAAGCTGAGTATCGCGATCAAAACACAAAACCTTGCCTATGGAAGTGGCAAGCAAGTACTCACCGGCTGGATAGAGGGTACAAAAATAGACGATGTTCCAGAAAATCTGCTGAGAAGGCTTCTCCAGTGAGAGAAAATAGATGTAGCTTCCGAAGCCAACGACGAGCCATTGGTGCCAGATTCGAGCATCAGCAAAATACGATTGACTTCCATACAAACAGAGGAGGAGGTATGGCTCTTCTTCAAGATACGGTTCTTCCTTATAGGAAACGGTACAGTAGAAAGTCGGCGTCCCAAGGCCCTTTGGGACATTTCCCAGACGCAATGGTTCCATAGTGGTCCACGGTCTCTCTATCGTGCGCTTAATCGCTACCTGATACTCTCTCATGAAGATCCTCCTCTTGAAGAAATGTCTGGCATGATAGCAACATTCTTGGCATTTGACAATCTTTTGTTTGCGTTATATCCAGCCTTTACAGCAGGTGCTATAAAGGCTTTTCCTTTGAGGTGCAATGTAGTCGGAGTATGTAGAACCACGCTATTGGTTTGCTATAGGTCGTTTTTGCAAGTCAACGATTGTCTATTACTAGTGCGAGCTCAAGAGTGCAATTGTTACAAACAAGCCACTGCTGATCATTGTGAAATCCAATGCCAATATTTAGAGCCTTGTGCGACGATTAGGCGATCTAGCCATTGTACAAAACTCTTTGCAATAATATTCTTTTGCCATGTCTTAACAAGGTAACCAGTGTCTCCATCAAGGACATAACATTCATTAGGAAGTGACAAAGAATGCCTGTTAGTATCTAATATAAGTAAATCAGTATCTCCCAGGCATTCTGCGAAAACAAGAAAAGAACTTGACCAATCGTCATATAAACTTTGCCAGCGTGTATTCTTGATAAGAATGTCATTCACTGCATAAAGGGAAAAGCCCCATTGCCCATACCTGTCATCTATAAATAATTCTGCCCCGTTCGAGTAGAGCAAGAATTGCTCATAAGATGATGGTAGCTTCCAATAGCTTTTTAAGCGCTCAAGATCCTCCACAGTTGCAGGTGGAAAAAAGAGGGTGTAAAATATTTTGTGTATGTGACGACAAAAAACGTAGTGGATGAAGAGAGGAAGAAGTACAACAGATGACCATTCGACGTGAATTGATCGATGAGCTGCTCAAAGAATGCACCGACCCCAAGGAACTTCTGGCCGAAGATGGCTTGCTCAAACAACTCACCAAAGCCCTCATTGAGCGTTGCTTGGAAACGGAGATAGAAGAGCACCTGGGCTACCCTAAGCATGCTAAACGCAGCGACACCACACGCAATAGCCGTAATGGTAGCAGCCGCAAGACACTTAAGGGGTCACAAGGCGAGATCACGATAGCGGTTCCACGTGATCGTGAAGCCAGCTTTGAGCCTACCCTGATCCCCAAGCACCAGACCCGATTGGATGGCTTTGAAGATAAGATTCTGGCCCTCTACGCCCGTGGTATGACGACTCGCGATATTCAAGCACAAATCCAAGAGTTGTATGGGGTGGAGATCTCTCCCACCTTTGTCTCCAACATCACCGAGGCGGTGATGGATGAGGTCCGCCAGTGGCAGAACCGTCCACTTGAGCAGGTCTATCCCATTATCTACGTCGATTGTCTGGTGGTGAAAGTGCGTGAGAACCAGCGTATCATTAACAGGGCGCTGTATCTGGCTCTGGGGGTGGATATGGAAGGGCAAAAAGAACTCCTTGGGATGTGGTTAGGCCACAATGAGGGAGCGAAGTTCTGGTTGTCGGTCTTTACCGAGCTGCACAATCGAGGACTCAAGGATATCTTCATTGCCTGCGTGGATGGGCTCATTGGCTTACCAGAGGCCATTGAAACGCTCTACCCACGCACACGTGTCCAGCTCTGTATGGTCCACCTGGTCCGCAATTCGCTCAAATATGTCTCCTACAAACATCGCAAGGAGGTAGCAGCCGACCTGAAATTGATCTACTCCGCAGCGACGGAAAGCGAAGCGCAGCTCTACCTTGACCTGTTCGCCGAGAAATGGGATCAGCAGTACCCCAGTATCAGCAAGATGTGGGCGACCCATTGGAGCCACGTGATGCCGCTATTTGCCTTTCCCGAAGACATCCGCAAGGTCATTTACACGACCAATGCCATTGAGTCGGTCAATATGTCGTTACGCAAGGTCACGCGCAACCACCGCATTTTCCCCTCAGATGAGGCGGTGTACAAGGTCGTGTACCTGGCCATGCACAACATTGCCAAGAAGTGGACCATGCCCATTCGAAACTGGATACCTGCGCTCAACTGTTTTGCCATCGAATTCGGAGAACGTTTCCCTCAATAGACAAAAACACATACATAAAATACTTGACAGACTCGGAAAAAATGAAAAAGAAGCTCTCCAAACATATGCACCTTCGCCAGTAACCTCTAAATGCGAATTATTGCTTAGCTTAGATCTAAGCAGCCCTAATACTTTGATAGGACTAAGCTCATCCATATTGTGCTTTTCCTTCCTTATGACACCTGCTGTAAAGGCTGGTTCTATCGGGCAATATGGTAAGTTTACTGTCTCACTCTGATTTTTTTATGAGGGCGATTTGTTCTAGTACATCGGTGTCAAGCAACGGTCGTGGCTCTTGCTGAACATGTTTCTCCCAGAGAGGCTGGGTTACGAACATATCCGCACCTATCTTGCCAGGTACTGATATAACAAGAGGTTCGATACCATAAAGCACTGTGCCATAGCGAAAAAGCCCTTTTGAGGATGCATGAGAGAAAGAACCGTTTTGTCATCAAAAGATACTTTCCACGCTTTCTCTCCATTGCGGTCAGTCTTTGGCTGAGTAGCCAAGAAAAACACCCGGATTGGTTCGTCGTTTTCTACCGATCCCAATTGCCACTTCAGCCGAACTTGATCCCAAATCTCGTCTTCCCAAATCTCTCTTAAATATTGAGCGATGATGCTTAGCGCTCGGATGTATTCAACCTCTTCGTCTGACCAGTGGGTAGCAGGAAATATAGTGTCTGTTTTCGCCTCCACATCAATGTCCTCGAACTGAAAAGCCCAATAGCTTGTATGGGCACACCAGAGAAGCTGTTGGGTTCTATTGACGATGAGAAGGAAGGCGTTATTAGGATCGGTTTCAGGCTCCTCCTGTAAGCCAGTCCAATGGGTAAGAGCTAACTCACGTTTTACAAACACATCAATATCATCGTAAGGATGGAGGGCACTGTACCAAGAGATGACATAGCTAGCAGCAAGTTCTGGTTCCTTCTGTTCCAAGTTCTTCTCCTTCCCAATAAGGACGCATTCCTTTTGTTGATAGAAAATATACTACATAGGCCCTTATAGCACCAGATGTAAGGGCTTTCCTTGTGAGGTGAGAAAATGAGCATCTCTATCCTGGATAAATACCTTGCTGGTCAGCGCCAACCAACACGGGTTGTCGTCTTCGTGAGTGGTGGGAAGGACAGCATCGCTATGTTGCTCCAGGTGTATTGTTTTCCGACTTTGACTCTCGCAAGAGTACTTGAGATTACAAAAAACAAGCGTCCAAGTAAAAAAGCAAACGTATAAGCACAAGAGCATGAGGGAGAAAGATGAGGACTAGGTCAACCAGAGAGAAAGAAAATCAGGCGAGCAAGCGATGGAGAGAAACGAGCAAGCAGAAAAGCGGACAGCATCACCTTCGACGAAGCAAATCCCGCAAGCAACTACACAGATTATCTAGCTTGGAGATATCGCCGTCGCAGGTTGATCAAGCGTTGTCGTTCCTCTGAACGGGCACGCTCTTGCATCAAGGTAATGTAGTCATCGAGCGGCATCTGTTGGCCTTGCAGCCCTTTGATGGGAAGCTGCTTGATGATGCTCTCATGCTGCAGGACTTCGAAGCAGCGTTCAGCAGCATTGACCCTCAAGGTGATGCGTTGCCCAGCCAGTGCTTGCTTGATGTAATAGTCGGCCCCATCAACGCTCACGCGGCCGTCTGACTTGACGCGTCGCGCATACGTTCGCCCGTGAACCGCTTGCAACCAGGCATCCGGGTCGATTAGGGCTGGAAGTGCTGGTAAAGTGGGCAGAACAGGATGCGCCTGGCTGGGAGGACGATTGCGACAATTGCGCCCCTGATGAGGACGCTGCGTGTTGTAGAAGTGCTCAAAAGCCTCGGTGACCGTGCATACCTCTTCAAGTGTTCCAGGACGATGCACCAACAGACATTCTTCTTTGTAGGTCTGACGTTGACCCTCTTTAGAAGAGTACCTGAAGTGAAGAGAAGAATGAAGCGTATTCATCTTTAGCAGAGGAATAATGAACAGCGCCAAAACCCTGATTGTTATCTGCACGGGTGAAGCTTGGGAGCGGCAGGAACCATCATTGATCTATCCAGAAAGAAGCTGTGAGCAATTGTACAGTGGTTTCGCCCAAGAAGGCTTGATGAGACGCTTCAGAAAGGGGATGCACGTGTTAATTCCAACCCATGGCCTGAGAGGCGATTTGCATGCACCCTTCGCAGAAAAAGAGACTGCGAAACCCATCGCCATATTCACGAAGTGTGGTGGCAACAGTACACACATGAAACATCAATTTTTTGCAGATCGGACAGCAAGGATTCTCATCTAGCCCAAGAGGGGGACCACCCACATCTCCATGAACTCCCTTCGTCAACTGGGTATGGCCATTGCGATACACTAATTGGTCATCATATGGCAAGAGGAGAAGCTCTCCTCTTCCATCGTTTTGATGCTCAATCGCCTGCTCTTGGAGTTGCTCGAGCATCTCCAAATCTTGATCTTCGGATACATGTAGATGTGCCTGCGTATAGAGATTCTGCTGTGAAATAGTGCAAAAGAGCGTCCATCCGCTATGTTGCGGCGGACTTACCAGGTGAATGCGCGAAAACGATGTGGGGGGAAGACCATCAATCCGAGCAAGGTCAAGCGTCAAATAATGCCATGTGATCATGCTTGACGCTGGCTCCCCAGCGATGAAAGATACGGGAAGCCCTACAGGATGGGGGCGCTTCACAAGCTCCTGAAGAGGAAGGGTGGTGTCAATCGGCTGGAAACGCACTGCGCTACGGTGTCGCGTAAAACGAGGTTCAGCACGCTTTCCCTTTCCTGGGAGCCAGAATCCCAGATCTCTGAATACGTTCTGCTTGTGTGTTCTTTCGGCATATTCTGCCATTGCAGCCAGGGCTGTTGGCGTTCCGATGGCAGCAAGCATCGCCTCAAGAATGGATGGGGAACAGTCCTGGTCAGCACGAAGGAGCCTCTGTAGTAACTGCTCGGCACAGCTATCAGGGGCATCGTGGAGGAGATAGAGCCAGGTTGAAAACGAAAAGTGGAAAAAGGTGAGTTGCTCTCCGGAAAGGTTGACTACTTCTTGTTGCAGTGGACGAAAATGCTGTGGGCAAATAGCTCCAATGTAATAGAAATGATCCTCAATATCAGCGCGATAGCGATCCCTTGTGAGGAAACCAGATGTCTGAGAGAGCGCGAGAGCTTTTTCAAATAATGCGCAAACATCAGCCTCGGTTTCAACAGGCATGAGGAGTTTTCCGCCATTGGGTTGTAGGGGCATATCTTACCTCGTTCCATCTTTTGGAGCATCAAAGCTGGACCATTTCATCGTGATGCATATTCTACTCGGTTTCTCTTGTCATTGGCAAGGAATTCCATCGGTCAAAGAGTGGCGGGATAGAGCAACAGTCCATCGTGCACACGAAGAAAAGGTGTCAATCTGTGCAGCTTCGCTGTTTTCTGACTCTGAATATCATAGACCTGCCAGCCCTGGATGGTCAATGCATCCGCGATCAGCGAGCGATGGCAGCGCCAGGGCACGGCCTCAGCGCACATAATGGCTGCTGTGCATTTCGTCGCACATTCTTGCAGTTTTTGCAGGCCCTCCCGAAACGCATCTGTCGCCATGTAGTCGGCGTAGCCCCGAAAGGATGTATTGTGCCAGCCTTGATTGGGTGAATCTTTCGTGGGACGCCGATGGCCTCCTAATACGCCCAGGTGGACGTAACCAATATGAGCCACCTTTAATGCCTTGGCAAGCGTCTCGCCATTGAACTGAGGAGAGCGAGTGGAAGTAGGAGCGATCCGTACATCCACGACGAGGTTGATCGCATATGCACTCAGCAAGGCTAAAAACTGCTCGAATGTTCTTGTTGAATGACCAATGGTATACAGTGTTCGCATAGCATATCTAGTATATCTCCACTATCAGTCCATCCACCAGATACCTGGGAAATGGTCGGGATGTGTGGTGTAGGGTCCAGGCTGGCATCACCTACTGCAACTCATTCAGTCAACGCTGTCGAGAGGTGGCTTGATGCTCTGAAAGGCCTCCCTGTTGCTGAGGAACGCTTGAGCTTGACCCAATTTGGAAGAGTACCTGAAGGGAAGCGGGAACAACGAATATTTCTTTTCTCTTAGAGAAACCACGAACATTGCAGAAAACTCGATTGTTCCATGCAGGAGTGAGAGTTACTTCGTCAGTTTGAAATGCTATATGTTGCGTACCTGGTTAGACGACATCAGCTTGAATCACCAGAGCAAACTTGTGCGTTGCTATACAACAATTCGGTTGGCCTATTTTGCCGTAACCAAATGCCACCTGATGCTGTCGCTTCACTTGTTGAGTGGTTTACTACCAATACTACAAAGCTATCACAACAATGCTGTGCTGTTCCCGACGATGACTATTTCGGCAATGTACATGCCAATATCAAATGGGCTCTAGAGGCCTGCGAAGCCAAAGGGGTCGCAGGCCTGGATTGAGGAGTGACTTATGTTTCTTCCCCTGGAGGGAGAATTTCTGTGCAAATGCCGATGGTGACGACGCGTCCGCCTTCGCGAATGGCAAACCGGGTACCTTTCTCCAATGCGAGGGGCATGGTCAGGCAAATTGTGAGTTCGACGAAGTCGCCGGGATGGACCATCTCCCTGTTAGGTGGTAGGCTAATATTACCAACAATATCTGTGCCGTGGTAGGTATAAATACAGTTGCGATAGCCATTGTAAAAAGGCGTGTGCCGCCCTCCTTCCTCTTTTGTGCGCACATAGGCTAAGCTGCGGAAGTTCCATTGGGGTTTTATGGAGCCGGGTCTGGCTAGAACGTAGCCGCGTCTGACCTCACTGCGCTCCACATCTCTCAAAAAGCAGCCAACACTCTCGTCTGCTCCTGCCTTTTTGAGCTTTTTCTTGTAAATCTCTATTTCGTTGATCACTGTGCTCTGGATGATAGTATCAATGCCGATGATCTCGACGTTTTCGCCCACTTTGATCTGTCCTCGCTCAATACGTCCCACGATAACGGTCCCACGTCCTTTGATGGAAAAAACATCTTCAATTGGCATGAGGAAAGGCTTGTCGATGGTGCTTATGGGCGGAAGAAGAATTGTATTCAGCGCGTCCAGCAGTTGCCAGATACCGTTTGCTGCTGGATCTTGACGCGAGAGGTCGCCCTGGCTGGTGAAGGCCTGGAGGGCCGAGCCCTGAATGATTGGGGAGCTTTCGACTGTGAACTGGTGCTGGGAGAGGAGTTCGCGGATCTCTAGCTCGACCACGGTGAGCAGGTCTTTATCCTCTACCAGGTCGATCTTGTTCAGGAAAACGATGATGTTCGGAATCTCTATTTTGCTTGCAAGCAGAACCTGGTCACGCACCTGGGACATCACGCCGTCAATTGCGCTGACGACGAGAACCGCTCCAGCAAAGGGATGGGATGTTGTAAGCAGGTTTTTTAAGATGTTGTTATGGCTGGGATAGTCTGTCTGAATATATTTATGATTGCCTATTCTGTGGGTGACTTCAACAGAAGTGAGCGGAATGACCTGTTGATGCTCCACGAGCAAGCGCTCAAACTGGTCAACCGTCATACACGCGTTGCGTGCGTCCGCGCTGGACAGGACACGAGTAATGGCTGCCATCAAGGTTGTCTTGCCATGATCCTTATGGCCGAGGGTGCTGATACGAAATTGTGTGGCGTTATTGACGCTCTCTGAAAGTGTTTGCGAAGAATCGGGCATCGAATTACCCCCTGCTAAAGCAGAGCTTTCTATTGCTTGAGGGAATTGTAGCGTCTCGCGAAAATTGTTGTCAAGGGCGAATAGTAGGAGATCTTTTAGAAGAAGATGTCGGTCGCGTGGGAGGCTCTCTTGGGAGAGTAAAGGCGGCTGGCATCGCGATGCCGGGGTTGTATTACTTCATGGCCTGTTCAATGGCCCGGAGTAGCTCATCGCGACTGCATGGTTTGTGCAGACCTGGGATGTTGCGGTAGCGAATTGCTTGCTCGGAGAGGCTGGCACTGACCATGATGGCAGGGAGATCGGCCCATCCGGGGGGCCTGTGTACCAGATCGTAGATCTCGATACCATTCAGACCAGGTAGGTCATAGTCGAGCCCCAGGAACTGGGGCTGGTGCTCCTGTAGCATTTGCAAGATAGGTGTCCCCTCACTGAGGTGAATTACAGCCATTGAGTATGAACGGACCGGAATACTCAATGGCCTACTACTTAATCATGTGGAAACGGGGATGCTTCATCCACGCCTGTAAAAAAGCCACATCCACAATATGCAAAACCCAGCGATGGTCAGAGGCTGTGGTATATTCGATCTCGTACACATTGCCTGGCATGGCTCTTACGTATGCGCTCGTCTCTTCCAAAGAAGGCTTTCTTGCCCACACATCTAACTCCGGAGGATACGCCGGTCCAAATTTCGCTTCGACGTCCGTCTGGATCACCTTCAACGGTGAGTCTGGATCAAAGTGCTGCTCATAGAACAATTCTTGCATCGTTTTGCCTGCTGGCAGCGAGGCTTCCAACGCTTTCAATTGCGCTTGCATATATTCTCCCCTCTCTCTCACCCGCTCTGGTGATTCTGCCAACCACTTTTCCCAGAGTTTTCTGTCCACCGGTTTGAGAGGTGGCGTGATTGCGCCTCCCATATTGATTAACCCATCGTACTCCCTGCCCAGATGCAGCACAAATTGGCCGAGGGTGATATGATCATGATCCTGATTACAGCCTGAAGAAACAGTGATGGACTGTTCAGGAAGGTAACCAAGCAGTTCTTTGATCTGCCTTTTTTCATCCTCATCCCAATGCTCTTTTGTCTCTTCTACGGAAAGATAAAAGAGGCAATGAGAAACTGTTCCAGGAAATGCATCTTCTTTCAGCCAGAACTCGTATACCTCATCTCCTTTCTCCAGTGATCTCGTAATAGATCGTAGCCAGACCTCTAACGCATCTTCTTGATGCCTCGTCAACGCATCGCGTAGCAGCACGCTTGCTCCAGGGCCACCCATTGTTGCCTCCTTGCTGCGTAATCTCAGCTCATTATAGACGCTGCATCCGAACAATGCTACCTCTATCTTTTTCGGGCCACAAAATGTTTTGTTTTACGTACAGAACGAGGCCATCGGATAATGGCCTCGTGTACTTTCCAAATGTCATCACTAGCCCTGTTCATGCTCTGATATCCAGGGCCGGGAAGCGTCCTGGGACGTCTGTAATAAAGAGGACACTGAAAAACCACCTAAACTCTGAAATGTCTGGTAAAGCAGAGAAACAAGGCTTTTCTGTCAGTTCCTCTTCGTTGAGATTGACATTCTGCCTTTTGAGTAGGGATGTGCGCAGGTCTTCCCCGGTTTTAAACAGAGAGGTACAAGGGGCCTGTCTTTATCGTGCATTTGCTACATCAATTGGAGAGTCTCGCCAGCCAGCCAGCGCTCCAGCCACTCTTCGAGCGAAGCAGCAACAACCAGATAAGGATTATGCATTCCCTGAACAACCTGCTCAGTATCAGCGAAGAGATATGTGGTGATATTGCATCCATGCTCGCAGAGAGGGAGGAGGTGCTTGGGCCATGGAGGAGTTAAGTCCTCTTCCGCAAGATGGATCTCCTCTCCTTCTGGTTCGTCGTCAGTAAGTTGCCCAGATTCCCACAGTTCCTGCGACCCAATCCCATCTTCCCAGAGGACTTGCCGACCCTCTGGCGTCAAGGAGGCCCACCCACCCTTGTCCCATTGCCTAAGTGCATCAGCGAAGTCGATTTCCCATTGATATCTGCGAGCAATATTTCCAGGAACGTGATCGACACCAGGGTAACCGTCCTTTCCCCCGATGATCCCAAAGCCTGGCCCAAAACCTCCATTGGCAATCTGGGTATAAAGGAGGCGAAGCAGTGGTGGGAGCGGAAAGCCAAGCTGCTGTTCCGTTTCCCTGACCTGCTGTTCGGTCGCTGGTAGAAAGGCGAAGATTGGCTCTTGCTCGCCATCTTCAGGTTTCAACACAAGACAGGTTTTACGTTGGGGGATATACCATCTCACGTAATCCTTTGCTTTCCTGGCTTGCCCTACACCGAGTCTCGCATCTTGGGCAATCTGTTGGCAGTGTATGTGAATACGGGAAATGAGATCATTATAAGTGCCTTGGCTCATCTCATCCTTCTTCAATATATGGAGTAAATTGCTTGCGATCTATCGTAAAAATGCTCATAAATATTTTACCATGCGGAAAAGAAAAGGAAGTGTAGCACTAAGGGGATTTTCAAGCCATTCTCAATCTCAGTGTCAAAAGCCCTGATCGAAACCAGGGCTCAGATGTGAGAGCGATAATCAATTAGACATTCACATCCCAGGTGAATAAGGTCGATTCGGGTGTATCGCATCCTCCCTGCGGGCGCGCTAGTCGACTGTACCGCAAGCGAATTCTCCGATGGTGGATGGGCATTTGCCATCGCGCATGTGCAACAGAGCATCACGGCTATGAGTATGGTCAGTGTCGCGATGCCGCCTTGTGCCTTCTTGCTCTGGCGGCGATACCAGGCCAAAGGCGCAAAAGTCTGGCGTGGAGGACGTGGTGGCGTCATTGGTGGTCTGTAAGGTGAAGGTGGTGGAGTCTGATATGGTTGGGTTGGGTCGTTATACATCTCTGACTGCTTCCTTCTTATCGATATACAACGATGGACGCGCTGGCATGGAAGAATTAGGACATGAGATGCATTGGCAATTGCCTACTCAATTATTCTCTTGCAAGGAGAAAAAGCATCGTGGCTTGGCCAAGCCACGATGCTTTTGTTGTTGGTGAGCCTAGCCCGCGAGCGAGGGCCTTTTCGTCACGTTAGTCTTCAAATACCGCCTTGTGCTGCGCGTGTTTTGCCTGGTGTCCAAGCGCTTCCTCTTCGCTTCTTGTTCGGAAGTCGCATCCGGGGGCGCTGCACTTCCACCAGCCTTTGTTGAGCTGATTAAATGCCAACATAACCAACATGATCACCAAGACTACGGGCAAGATCGATACTGCAAAGGCGTTCAAGTTGTTTAGTGGATCCACTCCTCTTCTCTCTCCTTATCCCTAAAAAACAAAAGCGAATGCGAGAATGCACATGTACTATTGTACTCAGAATAGTCGGGGTTACAAGAAACTAGCGGTGTTATGTTGCGACCCTGACGTTGACCCGCTTTAGGAGAGTACCTGAAGTGAAGAGAAGAATGAAGCGTATTCATCTTTAGCAGAGAAATCACGAACAGCTCCAAAACCTTGATTGTTATCTGCACGGGTGTTCATTGCGTGTGTGGACGGGCTCACGGGCTTGCCTGAAGCCATTGAAACGCTCTATCCTCGCCCTTGTGCTCAGCTCTGCATGGTTTACCTGGTACGCAATTCGCTCAGTATTCTCCTACAAACAACGCAAAGAGGTGGCAGCTGATTTGAAGTTGATCTACTCTGCAGCAACCGAGAGCAAAGCGCAGCTTTACCTCGATCTCTTCGCCGAGAAGTGGGATCGACAGTACCCGAGTATCAGCAGGCTCTGGACGACGCGCTGGAGCCATGTGATTCCGTTGTTTGCCTTTTTTGAAGACATCCGCAAGGTCATTTACACCACCGTAAGAAGAATATTACTGCTCTTGTGACAACAGCCTGGTACAAATAGTTCGTGACTGCACTGTATTAGGATGGTCCTTTCCCAATACTTTTTCATAGCCTTTAACAGCCTTTTGGAGCAGTATTGCTCCCTGGGCACGTTTCCTTTGGTGCATTGATAGGATGCCTAGTGCCATTATGCTCTGAAGGGTATCAGGGTGGTCTGAACCCAGTTTTTCCTGACACAAATCGTGATCTTTTTGAAAAAATGCTTCTGCATCTGCATAGTTGTTCTGTATAAAAGCAATGGAGCCAAGACCATGATATGCATCAGCCATGTTCTGATAATCCGGTTCTGCTAGCTGTTCCCAGATGTCGATAGCTTGTAAATAGAGAGATTCAGCGTGTGTATAGCGTTCCATATTTCTATAAAGCGTTCCCATGCCATGTAGCGTCTTTGCCATATCATGCAATTTTCCCGGATACTCCAGATGTTGTAACATCTTAATTGCTTTTTTGTAGTAATTTTCTGCTTTTTTATAGTCCCACTGTTTACTACAAAATGTTCCCAAATTACTAATACAGGAAACTCTTTCCCTTTGATACCCTTCTGGTATCTGTTCAAATAGCGTAAGTGCTTTCTGCGTGCACTTCTCTGCCTGCAGAAAGTCGCCTTTCTGGCTATATTCTATTCCTAAACTGCTCCAACGACTCCCTAGTTGGGATGGGTTTGGACCCATAATCTTTTCTAAGATAAGAAGCGTATTTTCTAGTTTTTTGAGTGTATCTTCTTCGTCTTGTTTTGTGGAAAGGCGTAATAAACAGCTGAGAAATTGCTGTGTTTGTTCGTGTTCTAGATCCCAGTCTTTGCCATTTGCTGCCAGGCCTTTTTCATAGACACGTATGGCTTCTTCGTGTTTTCCTTGCTGCTCGTAGAGATATCCGAGATCGAGCAAGACTTGCATGGTTTTAGCATGTTTTTCCCCAAGAATGGTTTCGTAGGTGGCCAAAGCGCTTTGAAATAATGGCTTAGCTTCCTCATAACGTTTTTGACAATTATAGAAAGAGGCGAGCACTTTCTTTACAAGGGTAGGAGTGAGATGTTGGCTTCCTAAAGCCTTTTCGTAGATCGTTAAGGCCTGTTTATAATAGCGCTCTGCTTCAACATCTCTATTTTCATCTTCATACAATGTCCCTAGATTGTAGAGACTTTCTGCTATATCGGGATGTTTTTCCCCTATCAATTTTTTGCGTAAATCTAAAGCTTCTTCATGTTGTGCAATTGCCTCAGCAGTTTTGCCTTGTAGCCTGGAGAATTCTGCAAGGTTACTGACTATAAATGCATAAAGGATATCTTTGTGTGCAAAGAGCTCTTGATGGAGGTGGAGTGCCTGTTTGAGATAGGGTTCTGCTTCAGTTGTCTTGTGTTGCCGTAAAAAAAAATTTCCTACATTGGTGTAAATATTGATCAAGAGGGCAAGATCATCTTTTTCGAGCACCTTTTCGTGCTCCACAACATTACAGATAGTGTGTACTTGTTCGTAGAGTTGGCCTGCCTTCTCATATTCTTCGCGATCTTTGTAGAGCCCTGCCAGGCTCATAAGAATCTCTGCAAAATCAAGGCTTTTTTCTCCAAATATCTTTGGGCCCACCTGCAATGCCCTCTCATAGAGAGAAATTGCTTGCTCATGATTTCTCCCACGCTTATATGTTATTGCCAGGCCTGTCAACATTTGTACTGAAAGTAGATGAGTATCTCCCAATATTTCATCACAAATAGATAGCCCCTTGCTGAAAAACGAGGTGGCCTGGTGAAAGCCTGCAAGATAAATTGATTGGTGTCCCGCAATGTAGAGTACTGGTATCGCTTCTATGCGAGCAAAGTTCCATTCAAGGATATGAGTTGCTGCCTCAAAACTGTGTAAAATGGTGAATTTATCAAAGATCTTATTGATTTTATTATTTTTTGCAAGTATATGTGTTCCAATAGCAGTCACGACGCGCTCTGCCCACTGCATTTGTTCCGATTCTGGCATTTCATCTCGTATCACTGCTTGCACCAGGCGATGCATTTCTAAGGTATTCTCTCTCCCGTCGCGTTGTATGAGTGAGAAGGAATGCAAGGTCGAGATGGCTTCTTCCAGGTCGAGCGGGTTCGCGAAAACGTCAAATAGTGGCGAATTTAAGTCTTTGACTTTCTGTTCAAAGAAATTTATGGGAATAGCAAAGGGAGCAAAGGACGCACAAAATTTGAGCACATCTGTTGCAAGTGGATGCATTTCTCTCACTTTTGCGAACGCTAGCGAGAAGGTCGTGGCGACCGAGTTTGGATGCTGTTTCTGATGTTTGCCACGTCGCTTCAAGAGTTGTATTTGGTGTGCATGGAAAAGGTCTAGGTAGCGCGAGAGACTGCAGTGGGTCTCTTCAATATAAGCCCCAGCTTGATCAATTGCTAAAGGAAGCCCACCCATCTCGCTGACAATCTCTCGTGCTATCTTTTGTTCGGCCTCAGGAATACTTTCGAGTAACTCACCTGATTGAAGATATTTTGCACGGCGCAAGAGAAGATGTGTTGCTTCTTTAATGTTCATAGTATCGACTTTGAAGAGGTGTGACATCATACCTGTGGTGCTCTCGCGGGTGGTAATGAGAATATGGCCATGGTGATTTTGAGGGAGCATATTATCCAGGCTCGTCAGTATATCAGCGTTATCAATAATAAGAAGCCAGCCATTGTGGGTCTCCAGCCAGCGTTTCACAACATGAATAGATGCGTGCTGGTCCTCTTCATTGCTGAAAGGACGATTCAGTTGATGTGCCAGCCTCTGCATACTTGTATAGAGATGTTCAGGGGTATCGGCTTGCACCCAGAATATCGACCGGTAGTGCTGTCGATGGCGGTAGGCATATTCAAGCGCAATTTGTGTCTTTCCGATACCGCCAAGGCCACTGACAGCTGATGGCTGCCCGACTGCTGTCGTTTGCTCCTGAAGGAGCGTGTGGCGAATGGCCGAAAGAATTTCTTCACGTCCAGTAAAAAACGGATTGCGTGGGAAGGGAAGGTTGTACAGGGGCGCTATGTTTTCTTGTTGTCCAGGGGCTAGGCCTGTTTGGGCGCCATTACTTTGTGAATGGTGCCAGCCTTCCCAAGACTGTTCCTTTTTCTTGTTTTGGTCTTGCAGGAGTGCTTTGATACCTTGGGTAATATTGTTAAATGCTGCATCTCGTGTCGGCCACTGCGTAATTGGTTTTCCATTCGTGGGGAGTGGATGGAACGCACCGAGTGGGGTATCTTGCCAGACGACCGGGCGAGCCAGGATAGGGACAATAACGGCTTTCCCCTGAGCATATTGCTTCAAAGCTTCTTGCATCTCAAAATGGGAATGGTCATAACTGAAAAAATCGGGACTTATCAGTAGGAGAATGAGATCGGCCGCCATCAATTGATTCATGCATTGGGTATGAGTGTCAGTGCCTGGCACAAGATCGTTTCTGCTCCAAATAGAGAGGGGATAGGTGTAATGTAGTACGGCCAGCGATTTGATCAATGCATGTGAGAGAGATTGATCTTCTAATGCGTATGACAGAAAAACTGAGCAGCCCATGCAATACATTCCTCCTGATATTTTGCCCCTTCCTCTGCCAATAAGATAATTTGTGTGAAAGAGCAATAAAAAGTTGTCTGGCAGAAATATGTGGGGTAAAAATAAGATAGGAACAAAATCCCTTTTCTGTGTCTTTGTTTTCATCTATCCATAATGAGAGATCATACACGCAAATACTATTATAACATGAAGCAATGAAGAGCATGTATTTTTGTCGATGCCATAACGAATGTTGTGTAAAGGGGAGCCCATCGCAGGAAGGAGAGAAAAGGTGATACAACAGGCATAGAAGACTGTTTTTTACATTGTCCTGCTTCGCAGAACAAGGAGAAAAAGACTATGCCTGTGCACAAGAACCACCATAACACACCACACCCCCCAACAACAAGCGTGAGCGTTTCTCCATCAGATGTCCCAATATGATGAACATTTTTGTAACAGGTGCAACTGGTGTACTTGGAACATCTCTTGTGCCTAGATTAGTTGAGGCAGGATACACGGTTTCGGCAATGAGCCGCACTGAGGAGAGCGATGAGCGCTTGCGACGTGCAGGGGCGCATCCGGTGCGGGTCAACCTCTTTGATGTTGAGGCACTCAAGCAGGTATTGGCTGGTCACGAGGCCATCTACCACCTGGCGACGAAAATCCCCTCCGCGACGCAGATGGGGCGGAGTTCGGCTTGGCTGGAAAATGATCGTCTGCGTCGTGATGGCGCTCGCAACCTTGTCGAAGCCGCGCTGGTCGTGGGCACGGTCCAGACGATCATTTATCCCAGCTTCGATTTTCTCTATCCAAGCAGTGGCGATACCTGGTTGGATGCCCAAACGACTCCCGTCAAAACGGCGACCCTTTCCTCAACCGTCGAGGCTGAGGAGGCCGTGGCGCGCTTCGCGGCAAGCGATCCGACCAGACGCCGCGGGATCTCACTGCGTCTGGGCTCATTTTACGGGCCGGAAGCGCCTTCAAGCTGGGAGATGTTGGACTTGGCGCGCAAAGGGATTGGTGCTTTTCCCGGTGCACATGCTGGCTATCTCCCACAAATCTGGTTGCAGGATGCCATCAGTGCTCTGCTGCTTGCGTTGACGGAACCGGTGCCTTCCGGCGTCTATGACATTGTCGATGATGAGCCTGTGACGCGCGCACAGATGCTCACGCTCCTTGCTCACGCTGTCGGTCGCAAACGTCTGCTGGCCCTGCCAGATCTGCTGATGCGCTTGATGACGGGGGCCAAGTATGCCGATATAAGCCGCAGTCTACGCATCTCCAATCGTTTGTTCAAAGCAGTCAGTAGCTGGCAACTCACTGTCCCCAATGCGCGAATAGGTTGGGATCTGATGGCACAGATGCAGAACAAGTAGGAGGAAGCTATGGTAGTCGAAGAACACAAGCAAAACGATGAAGCCGCAATTAAAAGGGTCATAGTGTAAATTTGCACGCTTCATGGGAGAAACTTCCCACGCAATGTGCGAAATTTCTCCCATGAAGCGTACAAATTTACACATGAAATGAGCAAATTTACATATAAAAGATGCTTTCTCCTCAAGTACTTGGCCATAATATTCGTCACGATGGACGCTTTTCGTGTCCAAAACTTCCAATTTTTACCGTAATCTCGTATTTGTAATATCAAATACATTGATGTAGACATCTCCCGTGGATAAGCTATCGTATGCGTTCTGTGGTGAACGAGAGATGGATCAGAGATGGACGTGGCAAAAACCAGGAAGACACATTCTTCAGGCAGCAGATTGTGAGTCAGAAGTTGTCACAGCGCCTGGATGCAGAAAGGCAGGATCGATTGGCCCATTGCACGCGGAGCGATAGGGGCGGCATGGGTTTGCTTGCCCTCACGTTCCAGATCGGGTGAATGCAGGGAGATCAAGCGGTGTGCCTCTTGCTCTCATCCGTTATCCTTGTAGGAGTCGTGCTCCATCCCTATAACGAGGACAATGGAGCGTTGTTTGGTGGAAATCTCATCGAGACCCCTGGAGGGAAAGAGTATTTTGTCGCCTTGCTCCCGGTTGTCTACCAGGTGATACGCTAAGACACGCATCATAGCTTTGAAATGCCCAGGCTCAGGGTTTCATTTACGGCTGTGTCACTGGAAAAGGTCAGATGGGGAGCGGTTTGCCCAGACACGTTCCTGGCCGGACTCATGAGTGGTGTCAAGCACTCGTGTTTGAGGGCAGGCAGCTTTTGCCTTTCCGGTCATTTATCATGTTTCTCTCAAGGAGAAAGCAACGTCAGAAGAGGTGTCTTTCCATGGCTGAGTATGATGCGGTAATCGTTGGCAGCGGAATTAATTCACTCGTGGCTGCAGCTTTCCTCGCCAAGGCTGGATGGCACGTCTGCATCCTGGAGAAAAATAGCTGGCTTGGCGGGGCGATCCAGACGGCTGAGATCACGGAACCTGGATTTCATCATGATGTGTTTAGCGGCTGGCACCCTCTTTTCGCAGGATCTGAAGCCTACCGTCTCCTCAGAAACGATCTTGAGGCACGCGGACTCGAATATCTCAAGACGGATCTTGCGGCAGCAACGCTTTACCCCAATGGGGTTTCTCCCTTTCTGTACACCTCTCATGATCGCAATGTCCAGGAGATGGAGCGCATCGCCCCTGGCGATGGAGAAGCCTGGGACCACTTTGTCAAGGATTTCACCAGACGGGCAGATCTGATTTTCAGCCTTCTGGGGACGGAACTCTGGTCGCCTGCCGGGCTTGGGTACGCACTGCAAGCCTATCGTCGGATGAAGACGCGCGGGTTGCTGGAATTTACTCACACGGTTCTTTCCACATGCCGGCAGTGGGTGGAGGAGACCTTTACGTCGTCAGTCCATCAGGGCTTGTTTGCCCCCTGGGTCCTTCACACTGGTCTGGGTCCTGAAGACGCAGCGTCGGGGATCATGACCCAGACCATTGCCTACTCCTTGGAGGCAGGGGGAGTGCCTGTGCCCAGAGGTGGAAGCGCACGCCTGGTCGATGCGCTGGTCCAACTCATTCGTGATTATGGGGGTACCTGTGAAACCGGGCAAGAAGTGGAAAAAATTCTGGTGAGCCAGCGCCAGGCCACCGGTGTTCGTCTGGTGAATGGAGAAACGATGCTGGCCAGGCGCGCGGTCATTTGCAACGTCACGCCGTCCCAACTCTATCTCCGCCTTCTTGATGAGACAGCACTTCCCCCCGGCATTCGCCTGGCAGCCAGGCGCTTTCGCTACGGTCGGGCAGCGATGCAGATCCACATGGCGCTTTCCGAGCTGCCGCGCTGGAATGGGGTCCCCCAACTCCTCCACACTCCTCTTATCCATATCACGCCGGGACTCAACGGTGTCTCTCGGGCAGTCAACGAAGCGGAGCGCGGACTGCTTCCAGCAGAGGCAACCATTGTCTGTGGACAACCTCTCTCCATCGATTCATCGCGTGCTCCTGCAGGGCGTTGGATTCTCTGGTTGCAGTTGCAAGAATTGCCGACGCATCCGCAGGGTGACGCGAACAACGAGGTCGATGTCGGAAATGGGGCCTGGACAGAAGATCTGCGTGAGCGCTATGCCGATCGTATCCAGGCGGTACTGGAACGCCACATTGCTAACCTGCGCTCCTCACTCCTGCGGCGCGTGGTTCTCTCACCCGCTGATCTGGAACAGGCCAATAGCAATCTTGTCGGTGGTGATCCCTACTCTGGCTCCTGCCAGATCGATCAGTCGTATCTCTGGCGACCACTTCCGAACCACCCTTCGCATGAAACACCTATCCACAAGCTGTATCAGATCGGAGCCAGCACCTATCCAGGGCCCGGCCTGGGAGCGGGTTCGGGAACGATCGTGGCGCGTGCGCTGCTTCAACAGCCCTGGCCTCAGCGTGTCCTGCACCTGTTTCCGTTCATGCAAAAGAGCGTTTTCGTCAAATGATGAATGTGCAGGATGAAGCCTTTTATGTGCTCGAAGGAGAAATCAGCGTCCGTTGTGGAGAGCAGGCGTGGCGTGGCGAAACCGGCACTTCTGTCTTCCTGCCACAAGGCGTTCCACACGCCTATAAAGTGGAGGGAAACACCCCACTCAAAATACCCGTCATCACCTCCCCTGGAGGGACACTGAGCTTTGACCGTTTCGTGGAAGAGATGGGAACCCTGACACAGACGCGCATTCTTCCCGTACCATCAGCTCCTGATATGGAGAAGTTGCAACGACTTGTTACGAAGTACGATATCGAGTTTGACAATCCGCCCATAAATATCACATGGTATTGTCAACTTGGGAACGTAGCTGAACACTGTGCTAAAATAGCTGCATGAAAATACCCCCCACCACTCCTGAGTACAAAGGCTACCGCTTTCCTCCTGCAATCATCAGCCACGCTTGTAAATGGACACCATACCGAATTGTGTGTGAAGCAGAGGCTTTTCAAAAGGAGAGATTGAGATGATACTACAGGCATAGACAGTTCCTTTAGAACAATTCACACAATTCACGAGAAGGAGCATGTTATGCCTACATCCAAGAAAAAGCCTATCATATCGGCCTCAGAGACTTCAACACCACAGCCCCCAAATGTCATGCCAGAACAGGAGGATTTTCGTCAGCATTTACGTCACCTGGCGGTTAGCGCCGTTCAGGTTTTGCTCGAACAGACTATGCTTGAGGAGCTGGAACGCTGCATTGGCGCTTCGTGGGGCGAATGCACTCCCACACGACGTGGCTATCGCAATGGCACCTACACCCGCAATCTCATCACTTCGACTGGACGCATCGAAGATCTCAAAGTGCCCAGAGATCGAGAAGAAGAGTTCCACTCCCAGGTCTTCGAAAGCTACAATCGCTATGAACCGCAGGTTGCAGAAGCGCTGACCGAGATGTTTGTGAGCGGCACCAGCACCCATAAGGTGGGAAAAGTGGCAGAAAAGTTAATGGGAGTTGCCCCTTCTGCCAGCGCAGTCAGCCGTCTCAACCAGAGTTTGACTGAGCAATATGAAATGTGGCGAGAACGCGCTTTACTTGCCCACTACAGAGTTGTCTACTTGGATGGCATTCATTTCACAGTTCGTCATGGGGAACAAACAGACTCTACCATGATTTTAACGGCTCTAGGAGTCGATTTGGAGGGAAGCCGCGAAGTGCTGGCCTTCCGAGCAAGTAGCGAAGAAAGCCTGGATGGCTGGTGTTGCCTCTTGCAAGATTTACGCAACCGAGGGGTGAAAGCTATCGATCTCTTTGTGACAGATGGAGCTGATGGATTGCTCGCTGCGATTGCAGACCTCTTTCCGGCAACCCCTCGTCAGCGCTGCCTGATTCACAAGCAACGCAACATCATGAGCGCTATTCCCAAACGAGAGCAGCAGGAGGTCATGGCTGATCTGAAGGGCATTTGGCAGCAAGAGACGAAAGAGCAGGCTTTGGTGAACTTGACTGCCTTTAAAGCCAAGTATCAGAAACGCTATCCCGAAGCGATGCGTAGCCTGTGTGAAGATGAAGAACATCTCTTGACCTTTTATGCCTTTCCGCAGGTGATGCACCGCTACATTCGCAGTACCAACGCCATTGAAAGCCTGTTTAGCAACGTGAGGCAGCGTACGGATCAGATTGATGCCTTCACCACTGAAACCAGTTGCCTTACCATTGTCTGGGCTGTGATCCAAGATATTCGCTTACCCAAGGTTCCGGTCGGCTAAAGGTTGGCTACTCAAAGTGGCGAGATCAAAGCAACCAGTCAACACGGCTGGTTTGGGGGGAGGTTGCCTTTGCAGATGTCCTGTGTAACTTCCCGCCCCCGCAGAGGCTTTTTTTCTGATCACTGATGTTCTGCCTGCGCCAACATTTCTCGTTCTGTCAACTGCTGTGGACGGGCCTGTCGCTCTTAGCACGCTGCTTATTCTTTAGTTTGCCTTTACACACAACACGGGATGGCGTCCTTCTTCAAGATACGGTTCTTCCTTATAGGAAACGGTACAGTAGAAAGTCGGCGTCCCAAGGCCCTTTGGGACATTTCCCAGACGCAATGGTTCCATAGTGGTCCACGGTCTCTCTATCGTGCGCTTAATCGCTACCTGATACTCTCTCATGAAGATCCTCCCCTTGAAGAAATGTCTGGCATGATAGCAACATTCTTGGCATTTGACAATCTTTTGTTTGCGTTATATCCAGCCTTTACAGCAGGTGCTATAAAGGTTTTTCCTTTGAGGTGCAATGTAGCCGGAGTATGTAGAACCACGCTATTGGTTTGCTATAGGTCGTTTTTGCAAGTCAACGATTGTCTATTACTAGTGCGAGCTCAAGAGTGCAATTGTTACAAACAAGCCACTGCTGATCATTGTGAAATCCAATGCCAATATTTAGAGCCTTGTGCGACGATTAGGCGATCTAGCCATTGTACAAAACTCTTTGCAATAATATTCTTTTGCCATGTCTTAACAGGGTAACCAGTGTCTCCATCAAGGACATAACATTCATTAGGAAGTGACAAAGAATGCCTGTTAGTATCTAATATAAGTAAATCAGTATCTCCCAGGCATTCTGCGAAAACAAGAAAAGAACTTGACCAATCGTCATATAAACTTTGCCAGCGTGTATTCTTGATAAGAATGTCATTCACTGCATAAAGGGAAAAGCCCCATTGCCCATACCTGTCATCTATAAATAATTCTGCCCCGTTCGAGTAGAGCAAGAATTGCTCATAAGATGATGGTAGCTTCCAATAGCTTTTTAAGCGCTCAAGATCCTCCACAGTTGCAGGTGGAAAAAATGAAAAAGAAGCTCTCCAAACATATGCACCTTCGCCAGTAACCTCTAAATGCGAATTATTGCTTAGCTTAGATCTAAGCAGCCCTAATACTTTGATAGGACTAAGCTCATCCATATTGTGCTTTTCCTTCCTTATGGCACCTGCTGTAAAGGCTGGTTCTATCGGGCAATATGGTAAGTTTACTGTCTCACTCTGATTTTTTTATGAGGGCGATTTGTTCTAGTACATCGGTGTCAAGCAACGGTCGTGGCTCTTGCTGAACATGTTTCTCCCAGAGAGGCTGGGTTACGAACATATCCGCACCTATCTTGCCAGGTACTGATATAACAAGAGGTTCGATACCATAAAGCACTGTGCCATAGCGAAAAAAGCCCTTTTGAGGATGCATGAGAGAAAGAACCGTTTTGTCATCAAAAGATACTTTCCACGCTTTCTCTCCATTGCGGTCAGTCTTTGGCTGAGTAGCCAAGAAAAACACCCGGATTGGTTCGTCGTTTTCTACCGATCCCAATTGCCACTTCAGCCGAACTTGATCCCAAATCTCGTCTTCCCAAATCTCTCTTAAATATTGAGCGATGATGCTTAGCGCTCGGATGTATTCAACCTCTTCGTCTGACCAGTGGGTAGCAGGAAATATAGTGTCTGTTTTCGCCTCCACATCAATGTCCTCGAACTGAAAAGCCCAATAGCTTGTATGGGCACACCAGAGAAGCTGTTGGGTTCTATTGACGATGAGAAGGAAGGCGTTATTAGGATCGGTTTCAGGCTCCTCCTGTAAGCCAGTCCAATGGGTAAGAGCTAACTCACGTTTTACAAACACATCAATATCATCGTAAGGATGGAGGGCACTGTACCAAGAGATGACATAGCTAGCAGCAAGTTCTGGTTCCTTCTGTTCCAAGTTCTTCTCCTTCCCAATAAGGAAGCATTCCTTTTGTTGATAGAAAATATACTACATAGGCCCTTATAACACCAGATGTAAGGGCTTTCCTTGTGAGGTGAGAAAATGAGCATGATAGTGACCCACGATGTCAAGACACCAAAATCACGGTTGCTAAGGTGTGATCTCCTTTCTGTACAAAATTAATTTTCGCGCCAAAAGCGCGAAAAGACGATTAGATCTATTGTAGGAAATTATGACTCTTCAATCTTCTCATGAGGATGGACTTCAACAAGTGGATAGACAAGATCTCTCAGATGTTTCCCGCACTTTGGGCACTCAAGCTGAACATTGAGTCTTTCGCCATCGCCAGGACAGAACCAATGCAATCCTCCATGAAATTGTGGGTGAAAGGGAGGATTGGGAGACTGGGGTACGGCATGTGACCCATAACGCTCTTCGAACTTTTGCTGCATGGCGAGTGAAAGGCCCATATCTCCTTGGACACAGTACAACTCATTCCTCCCACTGCCTAATGGCTTCTGAACAAGAGCATGACCACATTTTGGACAAAACATGCTGTTTCCTTCCTTCTCAATGCATTCGTTCGTCCTGCTTGCATGGTGGAAAATAGACCTCTGCTGGCGTGCGATAGGCGAGTGCCTGGTGCAGCCGCCCCTCATTGTAAAAGCGCAGATACTCCGCCAGTCCCGGCGAGCCTCGCGGGGGCTTGCATAATCTTTGAGATAGACCTCCTCATATTTTATGCTTCGCCACAAGCGCTCGGTAAACACGTTATCCAGAGCACGCCCTTTACTATCCATGCTGATTCTTACATCATGAGAGAGGAGCAGTTGGGTATACTGCGAACTGGTAAACTGGCTGCCCTGGTCGCTATTGCAAATCTGTGGCCTGGCTTGCCTCAGAGCACGTTGCATGGCCTCAAGAACGAAAGCAATCTGCATCGTTTGATCCAGTTCCCAGCTCACCACATAGCGCGAGTACCAATCTAGGATCGCGACCAGGTACATCCAACCTCCTCGCAAGCGAATGTAGGTAATGTCGATGCCCCACATATGGTTCGGTGCACTCGCCGTGATGTTCGCCAACAAGTAGGGATAAATCGCGGCCTGGTGATCACGCTTGCTCAGGTTTGGACCGGGATACACCGCACTTAGTCCCATTTCTTGCATATACCGTGCGACCGTTTTTTGATTGATCGCTCTTCCCTCTCGATGAAGCCGGCCAGCAATACGCCGATAGCCATAATAGGGATGAGCTGTATAGATCTCATCAATGCGATGCTTAAGCGCCACTTCTTCTGGGGATGGAGGCACTGGGACATAATACAGGCCAGAACGGTTGAGGCCCAGCAACGTTGCCTGGGTTTTCACATTCAGCTCCTGATTCTCCCAATCAACCAGTTGGCGTCGCTCATCTCTACTTAAAGAATAGGCGAGATTTTTTTTCCAACCACGTCAACTGCGTGGTTAACCGTCCGATTTCGGCGTAGAGGGCTTCGCGTTCTTTGAGCCACTCGGCTTCCTTCTCGGCAAATTCCAGGCTCGTTCGCTCGTCAAACAAGCCTGGCAAGCCCGCTAGCGCTTGATCTCGCCATCGGTAGAGCATGTTGGTATGGACTCCATACTCTGCCGCTAGTTGTCCAACAGTCTTTTCCTCTCGGAGCATCTCTTTGACCACTTTTGCTTTAAACTCTGCCGTGTAGTGCTTCCGTGTCTTTTTCTGCATGCTTCAGTTTACCCCTTACGAGCCGACCGATGTGTGTCCAATTTCTTGGTTCTTCCGCACTTTCTGTGCTCTGCAATTTCAACATCCTGGCGAAAAGCACACCCAGAGAGCGATGAGGTCTGTTTTGCATTGAAAAGATGATCAAAGCCATCGAAGAAGCCTTCCTACGTATTGTGAGGCCGAATGATACTTGGCTCTCCGTATTGTTGAGCACGGAAAGTGCGGAAGAACCCATTATATATCTGTTGTAAAGCTTGTACATGAGATTGTTCTGTACTCATGAGTTTAGCAGTAACCTCAGTTTGGTCATTATACCCAGCCATGGTTAGGTTATGTGAACCGATATATGCAGTAATCCTTTCATGCTTTTGCAACCAGAGGAGTTTCGCATGTTGAATACCTCCCTTCGGTAGATGTATTGGAACTAGAATATAATCCCGTCCACAACATCCGGAAGGAATGGCGTGCTCCAAGCTTTCTTGATATCCTCTATAGTCAATGAGAATACCAATACGGGACACCCCCATACGCCTTAAACGGGGCAAAATCATCGACTCAAAAAAACTCAAATTAATAGTATATGTGAGAAAGAATGCCGTATCGTAATCTTCTTCTCTTTGAAGCTCATTCAGTAATATGATGTTATTCATTGATGGCCATGATCCCAAACTCTACAACATTGACGTCCAATCGAGGTAAGTTCCAAAGCATCAGCAGGCAACCTTTTGGCAAGACCTAGTTGCAAGGCCCAACTGAATGCAATATCTAAGCGTGTAAAACCCTCAGCCTGGGCAATCGGGATGTCGAAGGCGATATCACGTATTCCCCATTTACCGGCATCAAAATCAATAAGCAACGAATCTGGATTCCCTTCACTCATTTTGCGAAGCGAAATAGAGAAGTGTTGCAGAAGCGATTGTTCTGCGATTTCTGACCACAACTCACTGGCTTTGTGGTTTCTCTCTATTTTTTGATCCTCTTTTGAAAACGCAATAGGGTCTGCAGACCATAGTCTGCTAAGAAAAGATCGTTGATGTACTTCCATGTCTCTTTTGGTTGTATATAATTCAAATAGAATGCATAGCAGAAAATCACGGGGTTTTTCACTCTTAAATAGCCCCTTGAGCCAATCTTTTTTATCGTGAGTATTGGTTTCTACAGCTTGATATAACGATTCTATTGTTTCGTCTTGGTGTTGATTTAAATAAAATTGTTGCATTTGATTTTTGAACTCACTAGTGCTTAACCCTGCCTGTTTTTGCTTTAATATCTCTATAGATTTTTGGAAAAGACCTGTCCAACCGCGTTCAAAAAAAGTTCGAGCAGCAACCCAGCGCCAGGCTATCATTTCGTCCTTAAGAGCAGGATGTCGATCAGCTATTATTGCGTTCTTATCTAGAAGATTGATCAGTGTAAGGTAATTGCCAAGTGGCTGGCCTTGATTCTGATCAATCAGTTCCAAGACAAAACGCCAGGCAAGCGAACGGTAGGATGCAGTATGTTCTATCATCTCATTATCAGAAGCGAAGAGTGAAGAGATCTGTAATGGTTGGCCTTTAGCAAACAAAACACGTATTAATTCATCTTGTTCAGGGCTATTATCAGGAATGGAACACAGACAAAAGGCTCCATCAATTTTCGCAATATCTTCACGATTTATATATCGTGGTAAAAATCCTTCTTTTAGGGCTAGACCGAGTTGTCCTGCTCGCTCTATATCCCATGCCTTTCCAAGACCGATAGCATGCTCGAACAAAGGATCAGAGGGCTCTGAAGTATCAAAAATACGGAGATTACTAAGAGTGCCACGATAAATATTGCGAGGAGGGTTTTGTACACCGGATTTTAATTCAATTGTTTGCTCCTGACTCTGGAGTCGCCCCCTCATTGCCCGAAGACCTACAATGCCATTTGGCGGGGCATCATTGCGCAAATGATGGTGAATAGTGCAGACAGCAACAAGAGCTTCAAAGCGACGAAAATATTCGTCTAGAGATAACTGTTGCTCAAGTTCGATCTGTTTTTCCTCTGTCCTTCCTGCTTCCATGCGATAAAATCTGGCTGCTGTAAAAAGGGAAATATAACGAAGGCGTGGAGTTACTGTTGACATACCAGGGAGAAGCAGCGCCTGGAAATTCGTACTTGCTTGCTGCACACCAGATGGATCCGCATGTACCTTAGCACTAGCAATAGGAGCGGTCCAGCCAACCGTGTTTGTTGACATAAGGCTAATTTCTTTTCTATCATGCTATAGTGCTACAAAATAAATATCAGGAGATAAAACCAATTTTTACACAAAAAGGTCTTTTATGCAATACCTTGTGGGCTACGATATGGAAGGCAAGCTTCTCCTCTCCATGCAGGGAAACGATTTCAGGACACGCAATATTGTCTCGTCTGCATATGTGCTCTACCCTGGAAATCGTATGTACGAGGAAGGAGATGGCGATGTTGGAGGCATTCCCTTACGACCAAATATGCCCTCGCAGCTCCAGGAGGCGGCCAGAAAAAAACTCCACGACATTCTCTATGAGGCGAACATGATCTGATCGCTGTCTGTCGGGGCAACGCGTAGATGCCTTGGCCTCGAAGGACTCTTACATCTATATCGTGTGTTTTTTGGTGGCGGATGCAGGTACAAGTTGCCTTTTGTGCAGGATGGTCGACTGGTTGCCTACTTGCCTTCTCACCAGATTACTGATAGTAACACATAAGATGCAAAAAAAGAATGTGAGAAAATATGACCGATTATTTTGAAGTCACTGCTATGCCAAGGCAATTACTCGTTCCAACACGGGAACAACTTTTCGCCTTCTGTCACGACCTTGTGGAAAGTAACATTGTCATGTTCCCGTGCCTGATCCTGCAACCTCAAGAACATTTTGATCATCAATCATATCAATCATGTATGTATCTGGACTCCATGGAATATAGGCCTGGGCTTCTCAAACCAGTGAGTGGTGCATTGGATCAAGAGGGCCAGGCGGACCTCCTCTTCTTTTGTAATGATGAAGCTACCTTGCGCGAAGCCATTGACAACATTCCCTCTGGGGAACCCAACCTTTGTTTCCGCTTCGACAATCTCAATTTCGGGAATAAGGATATCGCGGCACTCTATCAATCTGGCTTTAAAAACAACATAGAGGAGCACCAGTGGCCTGGTATACGCGTGAGAGCAAAAGTATTTGTATTCCGCGAACCCCAGAGGATCCCAATAGATTACGAAGGAGAGGATGAGTATAGCGACCTGGGGAGTTTGGAGGAAATGATCGAGGCTCGGGAAGATGTAGGAGAGCAGTACGATGGTACATGGAGCCACAGGCACGATCGTCCAACATGTTATTGTGTCCGAATAGGGTGGGATGGAGGAACTGGCCATCTTAGTGCCTCTATCAGAGCAGTCCTCAGCCGCCATTTTTGCGCTGATTTCCTCGAAGGATATTCGGGAGGAACTTTGGACCAATAAACGCTTCTCTGGCAGCGGTGCAGGGCCGGGGAACTAGGGATGCTGTCTCCAGTCCCCCAGCCCTGTCGTCTAGAAGCGGCATTATTGTACAAGAATCGCCCCATAGTGGCCCTCGACCGAGACCGTCACCTGCCCATTCTGTACCTGATACGTATTACCTGTAATCTTATCAGTAACCGTACTCCCATTGGTCATACTTAACTGATACACAGGGATGGTGACGCTTTGCGTCGTCGTACTGTTATTGAGTACCACCGCGATACGATTATTTTGATCCATGCGCCCATAGGAATAGATATTATTTGTATCGTCCGTCGACAGCGTTATGAATGAACCTGTGCGCAGCGCCGGGTAACTATTACGGATGCTGATTAACTTCTGGAATAGGGCGACTGCGGAATTGCTGGTGCTGCCCTGAGTCCAATCGAATGTACGCCGGTCGTCGGGATCAGCTCCGCCCTGCATACCATATTCATCACCGTAGTAGATAGTGGGCAAACCCACATACGTCATCTGAAAGAATGCTGCCAGGTATGTCTTCCAGATATCACCCCCGGCCCGTTGTCCGAAGCGAGTGATATCGTGGCTTGAGAGGAAATTCGCCATTACCTCTTGGACATCGGTGGGATAGTTCGCGCGTGTGCCATGGAGCCAGCTATCGAACTGAGAGACGTCGAGCGAGGCGGTATTACCGTTATAATCCTCTCCGGTGATCCATTCCGAGACCGGCTGTGTGAAGCCATCATAGTTAGTCGCACCATCCCATTGCGATGGCGCGCCATTTAGCCATGGATTGGCATTGCCCCAGTATTCACCAAAGATGTAGGCGTTGGAATCGGCCCCCTTGACGGCATTGCGGAACTCTTGCCAGATCTGATGGTTGGTTGTGTCGCTGCCATTGTTACCATTGGCATCGGCGTATTGCGCGGCATCCAATCGCCAGCCATCGATGTTATAGTTGCGAATCCAGTACTGCGCAACCGAACTGGTGTTATTGTAAATGGCATTGCGAACCGCCGACCCGCTGCTCCCATAATTGAGTTTGGGTAGACTGGTATAGCCCAGGAATGTCGAGTATTGCGAAGGCCACTGCTGAAAAGTGTAGTAGTTATAGTAGGGACTGGACTGACTCTGGTACGCTCCTACTACACTCGGATAGGTGTCGTATTCGTTGAACCAGGAGTCCCAGGTACCTGTATGATTGAAGACACCATCCAGGATCATATGGCTTGCGGGTCCATTACTGCTACTATGAATATCACTGACAAGTTGGCTGAGTGCGCTATTGCCGCCTAGCGAGGGATCAACATTAAAGTAGTCCTGCGTATCATATTTGTGGTCGGATGGTGAGGTGAAAATCGGATTCAGATAGACAATATTTGCTCCGAGTGTGTTTTTGATATAGCTGAGCTTCCGGTCAACACCTTGCAGGTCACCCCCAAAGAATACTGTCGAGTTGGAATAGCCTGTGTCAGCATATGGACTGTCTCCCCAGCTTTTATGTTCGGTCGGGTATCCAAGGTAGGTATACTGATTGGTCTGAATATCGTTGCTGGTGACTCCATCGTAGAAACGATCCGGGAAGATCTGGTACATTACGCCGTTTTTTGCCCAGGTGGGTGTTGTAAAGTTTGGCAGAATGTAGAAGTCGCCACTGCTTGGCTCGCTGGATGAGGGTCCATCAGCGTTATACCATGCGGTCGCCGTACCATCGTTAATCTGGAAACGATAGTATTTGATTGAACAACTGGCGGGAATAGTTCCTTGCCAGATGTCGAAGTCATTGGTGGCGTCGTTTTTTGCGAAGCTCATCGGGACCCAGTGGAACGTGCTATCAGCGGTGTCATAGTATTTAATGTTGGCACTGGTGATGTCCTGGTGATAGACGCGAAACGAAAGCATGACAGGTGTACTGCACGTTGGCTCGGGTGCGCTATCGTATAGCGACCCTTGATCATGAAAGAGGCCAGCCCATTCGACGTTGTTATCATTTGATGCTGCGTATGCGTGATGGGGAGCGGCTACATTAATGCTAACGAATGCGGTCAGGAGGAGTAAAAAGGTAAATAGAATGCGTGAGGACTTCCTTGTCATAAAATATTCCCTCCGTTGTGATGTACATCCTTGATGGTTTATATGTCAACAGCGGTACTTTACGTTATATATCATATATAGGGATTAGTTGACAAGGCTATCGGCTTCTTTTTCCTCAGGTAAGGTACTGGCCTTCTTGTTCTAAACACTGTGAACACGGGGGAACGAGGTCTATATATTGCTCTCTGCTCTTTCTGAGGGCGAAATTACCAAAATCTGATCCTGCTGCGAAACCTAATTAGGCAGGAGACATAAGACGAAGGAAGGCCGATTGACGGGTGTGCTCTCGTTCCTCGCCGTTGAGCCAGGCTGCAACCCGAACCAGATCGATAGCTGCCGCAATGCCCAGATGGAACAGGTGCGTTTTTTGTAAGCCGATGTAGCGTGAGCGACGCAAGCCAAAGGCTCGCACTCCTTGAGAGATCGTCCCTTCGATTCCCGCTCGGGCGTCATATCGCTTCACAAAGGCAGATGTGCTTTGTCGCTGACGCGCCGCCTGTAAGGCAAGATAGTGTTTCTGGGTTCGAATATGAATGCTGCGCGCAACCGCTTTTGATGTGATGCATTCCTCGCGCACTGGACAGACACGGCAATCGGATCGGGAAAAGCCAATGGTCATCATCGGATGCCCATTGCAGTCGAGCCCTTGAGACCACGTCCTACTTGTCTTTCCTTGAGGACAGGTCGCCTGTTGGTGTTCCCAGTCAATTACAAAGGTGCTGGCAGGATAGCCGCCCTTGGAAATCCCTGCTTCCCAGGTGGCTCCGGCTCGCGTTGGCCCAACGATCTCGACGCCAAACTGTTCCTGGGCCTGGACCAGTGTCTCTGCTGTGATGTAGCCCGCATCCATGAGGTGTTCGGCTGGCAACAGATCCTGCTGATGCAGTTGCTCTTCAATGACCAAGGGCATGCGTTCTTCAGGAGCAGGGGCAGGCACGCTCGCAACATGGGTGATCACATGAGGCGTCTCCTCATCACAGGTTTCCGTGAGATGGATCTTGTATCCCACCCATGCCATGCCCCCTTTTCTGGCGAGCCGGGCTTCTTGATCGTAGGGGGAACTGAGAAAGAGTGCGGGTGGGGGGATGCCTTCTGTCGTTCGCCAGTGAAACTCTCCATCCACAACCAGATAATTCTGGATCCAGATGCGTCGGAGGATGTCGATCTCTGGAAGGTCACGCAGCCAGGATGGAGCCGTTGGGGAAAAGATCTCGGTAAGCAGTTCTTCTCCATCATGCCCAATGGCTTCTGCCAGAGCCTGGCGCTCAGCTTGTGTCTTGGGAAGATGCGCATCCTCAAAGCGTGCCCCATATCGATACACCCAGTGCTCAGGAAACCAGGAGACCAGCCAGGTGGGGGCCACCTCTGCCAGACTATTGAGGGCAAAACGCATGGCTTCTCCCACACACACCACACGATTGATGGCACGGATTTTGGCCAGGACATGGGTGGAATCCGTTCGTTGTCGCCCGCCTGCTTTGAGCAGCTTGAGCTCCTTCAACCGCTCCAAGAGGGTTTCTAAGAGAAGGTGTTCGGCGTTGCCTTGCACGAGCCGCTTGCGAAAGGTGGATAGGACCGAGGCATCAAAGCCTGGATCAGCCAGTTCAAGTCCAAGCATATATTTCCAATCGATGCGGCCCCGAACGGCGTCAGCGGCTTGTCGATCGGGGAGTTCTTCGGCAAATTGCATGACGGTGATCATGGCCAAGCGCCATGGAGCTTCGACTGGCCGGCCATTGTGGGGAAACAAATGAGCAAAGGCTTGATCGTGATAGATGGGTCCTAAGACTTCACGCATCTGCAGATAGATATTGCCGTGAGGATAGGCCGCATGAGCGACACGAACCGTTTCTTCAGGGATAGCAAAGGAAGGGTTGGCGTGCAGAGTCATCTTCGTTCTCCTTGTCGGATGGTGGCACATTGTTCTCTGCTCACCATCTTCATTGATGAGCGCAATCCTCTCCTCATTTGGGTTTAACAGCAGGATCAAAATCTTGTATTTTAATTATTTGCAGAAAGTTGCCAAAATAAGGATACCTGGAGAAAAGGGGCAGTGTTTGTGCGGAAGAGCTTCGCCTAAGTGGGATTGATAGACTTTCACGAAGCGATAGCGGAGGGAATGTTTACCAATCCCACTTAGGCGAATGCGCGAAATATGAGTGCTTTTGCCTAAGTGCGATTAGTTGCAATTTGCTCGCTTGCCGCGTTTCGCGATCAGGTTCTGGATGTTAACGATGACACTTTGGTTTTTCCTCTAGTGGTCAACTGACTTACACATTATGTTAGCTCTTAAAAATCTTCTTTTTAAGAGGTCGATAAACTTGTTCTGATTGTATTATTTTTTCTTTTTTATTTAAGCTTTTTATAGCCTCGGGGAGATTTTCGACAGAATGCCCTTGTACATTTAGCACCTTGAGGTTGAGCAAGTTGCCTAAAGGTTTGAGGTCACTTATTTTTGGGCAATTTGCTAGGTATAAATGAGTGAGACTGTGTAACTTACTAAGGGGGGTAATATCTTTTAGATGAACACAGTCGGACAAGTCTAATTTTGTTAAATTCACTAGCTGAGCAAGAGGGCTGAGATCCTGAAGTTTGTAGCAGCCTGCTAGACTTAGCTCTGAAAGATCAGGCAGTTTCTTAAGAGAGGACAAATCCAAGATTTGCCCACAGTCTGATACGTCCAAACTGGTGAGGTGAGTCACTCCTTCTAAAAACTGAAGGTTTTTTAGTTGACTACAATTCGATAAACTGAGTTCAGTCAACTCATTTAACGAAGACAAAGGCCCAAAGTCATCAATGTGCGAGCAATGTGATAAATCTAATTCGATCAATTGCCTTGCATCTTTTAGAAACTGGACGTCCGTAATAGAGCTGCAGCCCGATAAATCTAAGAGTGCCAATTTGGTCAAATCTAGCACGTCTATAATACTTTTGGCAAAAGGGCAATCTGCTAAATCTAGCTCTTCCACATTATCCAGGTATAAAAAACCGTCTTGACTACTAAAGCGCTCTATTTGTGCCTGTGACATATTCTTTAAGGCTTTGAGTAGCACTAACTGCGCGTAAGATTTGCGATCAAAAGAGTCCCATCCTCTAAGGAGTGCGTTGATTGTTGGTGAATCGGCTTCAAAGGCATATTCTCTTAAAACCTTGAGAGCTTCGGGGCTACCTATGAGGGTTAACGAACGAATACATGCAAGGCGAACTTTTTTATTTTGGAAATCTTGCGTATTTTGCGTATTAAGGTATCGTACTGCCAAATCTCCTGCACTTGCTAATGCCCGCGCGGCATCCATATCTCTTGGCGGTACCAATGCCCCAAGCCGGTTACTTACTTCCGTCCTCACGTGCTGCCCTAGATGTTCAATTCCTGATTCCAGGCAAGCGACAGCGAGTAAGTACAATGCATGTCGATTTTCTGTTTCTAGATCTCCTCTCCTAATTAATTTCAAAATCAGGGACTCTCGAACACGCTTTGTCGCTAACCCTGAGGCAAGAATAATAACTTCGCGCCATTGGTCATTATGTGCATTTTGCACTAAGAGCCCACTATCACCTTCGTCAATGGCTGCTTTTGCCGCAAAAAACTCCTGAAATGTGCGATGAGTGAAATCTAATTGATTCGTAGTTGGTTCGCGAATAATCCCTGACCTTTCAACGAAAAATTGCCTGGCTTTAACGCCTGTTACGTTTTGAGGTATATTGGGCATATTCTCGAGTTTGCGCGCAAAGCGCTGATCGGCCTCTTCACGAGATACCTCCGACCAGCTATTTTTAATGAGCCAATACGCCAGGTCTTCCAGTAACAATCGTTTTTGCGCGTACGTCAAACTTGCTGCAGGATAGTCACTTAATACTAACCCTCTTTCATTATCACGCCTCTCTATGAGCAGCTGACAACATGCTTCGTAGAGTTCTATGCGCGCAGAAGGAAGCTGCTTTTTCCGTTTTCGATTTAAAGCACAAAGCATGGCGCATAATAAAGGGTTGGTTGCTAGATTTCGTTTTGCTCTATCCTCATCTATCTCATGCTTTAAGTGCTCAGCAAAAGATGGTAGATCTTGTTTTTCTTCATCTGTTGCAACTCTTTCCGCGATAGCATTGTGCCAATAGTCGATGAATGTATAAATATCGGCTAAGTCCATTGGTTCTAATTCAGCATCTTTAAAACCCTCTACTTCTAGCCACCCCTCTTGGATAGCATGAGGGCGAGTAGTAACAATAAAACGCGCCTGAGGATAGCTATTTTTTAAGTCTTTAATCCACTCACGGACGATCTCTCGTTGAGCAATAGGAACTTCATCGATACCATCAATGAGAATAATTGCATTACCTGTCTTCAATTCAGTATGAACCCAGCCTCTGGGCATTGTATCTGCAATAGACGGAACGATTTTTTTTATAAAAGATTCCGGAGGGGGAAAGTCTAAATGCACGTAGTCACGTAATTTGATGTAGAAAGGTACTGTGTTGTTCCAATTTGCTAAAACGCCTTTGAAAGTTTTTAGTGCTGAATTAACTGCAATCCACTGAAGCAATGTTGTTTTTCCAGAGCCAGCCAAACCACGGATGAGTATACATTGGGCTTCTGCCAGGGCTTTGTCAACAGATAGAATATCTCTATCTAAGTGATGCCCTGTTATTGAATTGCTACTCTCGCTTTTGTGCTTTCTCTTGATGCGGCTGTCGTCCAATGCTCGTTTTTTTCTTTCTAGAGAAAGCATTACATAAGCCACACTTAACTTGTAGGCGTTTCTTTCAACATCAACCCCAAACAGCTGAACCTCATCTAACTTGTAAGCAACTGCACGGCGATAATCTAATTCAAAACGCGCTGTTTCCGTTCTGGGATTCATTTGTTCTCTTAATCTCAGCACCTCTTGCAAGATATTTTCTGCGATCGAACGAAGGTATCCTTCTCTGCGCAAGATTTCAGATATTGTATGCTCTGTAAAAGTAGGTAGCTGAGAAGCAATTCGAATCACTACCTCACACGATTCTGCAATTATTCGTTGGTACAGTGTAGCTTCCGTATCATTGAAGTAATAGCTTTGAGCTGGATACTTGTCTAAAAGGTACCTTGTGAGCTTGGATGGCTCCAGATCATTTTGAAGAACTATCTGACTGGTAATATTGTTCAGCGTTTCTGATACAGCTTTTGCTACCGCAATTTGACTACTTTCTTCTAAACCATGGCCTTCCAATTCAAATAGAGGGAGAAAGTTTTCTGCTATATTCTCACCGATAGCCTCTAATTGCCTGGCTGCACGCCTCTGAGTAATACTGTTTGACGTCCAGGACGTTACTACATCGATAAGGCTAGAAGACGCATCGGATGCTATGTCTACATTCTTCAAACACAGCTTAGCAAGAGATTTAGCAAGAGATGAGCCAATTTGAATAACAACCGTTTCAAGAAGCGGCATAGTATCAATCCCCCAAAGAAACAAATAAAATATATTATTGTTAATATAACATGTATTTATCAGTTTTAAGAAGATTTTAGGTGTATGAAGTCAAAAAGGCCAAAATGGCTTTGCCATATTAAGTAGCGATACCTCAAAAAATCTAATGCTTGTTAAGCATGTAGCATCACCTACTTTATCGCCTTCTGGTGACTGTGCATCTTTCAATTTAGAAGAAATTGCTGCGTATAGTGATGATGCCTGGAAACCACGCAACATCTGGAAAAACACGACATTCTGATACAATACAAAGAACTAAATGTGTAGGAGTGGCTTTTTATGCAAGGACGACAGCGAAAGTATTGGGCTTTTCTTGCGAACCCGAAAGTGTACGATATTGAAAAAGCTATTCGTGAATACGAGGAGGATAACTGGACGGTTCCGAAGAGGGATGTTCGAACTGGTGATCTGGTCATTATCTGGAAAGCCAAAGGGAATGGTTAGCAGAGGGGAATTATAGCACTAGCCGAAGTGCTGACAGATCCCGTCCCTACAAATGCTCGTAACAAGCAGCACTGGCTAGACCTACAAAAAGCAAATGAGCAGATAGATCGAGTGCAAGTGCGCTACTATGTCCCCTCGAAATTTCCTTTGTGGGACAATGGGACAGATGCACCTCTTTTGAAGGAATTAAGTGTCGCTCGCGCGACAGGTGGAACGGTATTTCACGTGACTCCTGATCAATGGAATACGCTTATGGAGCTTGTTGGGGGATGGCCTGGAAGCACTCCTGAAATAGCGAGCGTCGAACGTGTCATCACAGAATACGCAGGAAAAAGACGTTCGGGACAAGGATATGTCCTTGATGCTAATCTCCGGAGAGCAATCGAACTGTATGCGATGGAGCATGCAAAGGCCTTCTATGAAAAACAGGGGTGGAGCGTTTCCGATGTTTCTGCCACGCATTCCTATGATTTGCTCTGTACTTCGGCAACGGGAAAGGAGCTTCACGTTGAAGTGAAAGGAACAACCTCGGAGGGAACACAAATTTTGCTCACGGCGAATGAAGTGATGCATGCACAAAAATTTTATCCTGATGTTGCGCTCTTTATCTTCTCTCGTATCCAGGTTGACTCAACTTCACCCGCGAAGCTCAGCGGTGGCGACATTCAGTGCCTAGAGCCCTGGAATATTGGTGAAGGGACGCTTTCACCCCTTGCCTTCTCTTATAGAAAGGGAAAATAAACAGAATCCTCCAGTATTACTGGCACTCCGTGAGATTTCAAGGCATGGCAAATGCGAACAAATAATCTGGCATGCCGTATGCTCTTCCACATTGGATCAACCCGAAAAAATGGGAATGCAGGGCTGGCGAAACCGATATCCTACTCCCGTGATCGTTTCGAGATACATAGGATGCCTGGGATCGTCTTCCAACTTGAGGCGCAGGGTATGCAGGTAGACGCGGATATAATCCACTTCCTCGTGATACCCGCTCCCCCAGACGGTGTGGAGCAACGACTGATGCGAGAGCACCTTCCCTCCATCACGCATCAAAGTGAACAGTAGCGTACACTCGATGGGGGTCAAACGCAGCATCTGACCACGAACGATGACACATCGCTTCAGACACAATAAACGAATCTTGGTGTCCTCGCTTTCCAGCACCGAGCAAGGGCTGATCTGCTTTGAGGCATCACATGAGGATGAGAGTGAGGCACGATAACGCCTGGCATGCCCGTGTAAGCGAGCATGGAGCTCCTGTCTTCCACAGGAAAAGAAGACATAATCGTCGGCGCCAGCATCAAGCATGCTGACAATCTGCGCTTCCTCTTCCCGCTCAGAACAGATCACCAGAGGCGTGCGCGGCGTGATCTGACGAATCTGTTGCACCTGCTGGGTATGCATGCAGCAGGCAAGCCAGACATCGTGTTGCATCAGTCGCACCGCCATGGCTGAGGCACTACTTCCAAGATGGGCCAGGTGTGTCACCTTGAAATGCCCACCTCGCAGACGTGGTCGGAGCATGCGCGCTTCTTCCTGTGTCCCGAGCACGAGAATGTGATGCGGGTGCTGTTGCCCGCTCTCCAGTGAATATGCGGCGTTCATGACCTCTTCTTTGCGCTCCTTCCCGTTATAAGGCCTGTCGATGTGGGGGGGATGCACAGACGTTTGGGCCTGTGCATCCAATGCGTTGGCTCAGGATGCTTTCGATTGCCAGATGGTCAGGTGGCGTGTGTGCAGGATCTGAATGAAGCGCTCGACCTCATCGAGCGGCAAGTGAAGCATACGCGCAATGTCTCGGGGCGTATGGTGTCCATTACTGAGCAAAAAGACGTGGCGGAGGCGAATCGGAAGCGTGCCTAGAGGTACCTGCTCAACGGGAACTGCCTGAGAGGGTACACGATCTGGCTCCTCCGGGTCACTGCTTACGGCAGGCAGCGATGTGGTCTCGGCATCGGCCACGTGGATGTTCTGGTATGAAGACTCCTGCCAGAGAAGCATGCCTGCTGTGTGCAGCACATGGAGCGCATCACGATGCTGCATGAGAACTCGTCCGTTCGCGCGGATGCAGAGATGGCAGCGAACAATCTTCCCCAGTTCAAAGGCCACTTCGGCGATAGCCTCCTCGCCTTCTTGTCGGCATGGAAGGGGAAGAGAAGGTGGGAGGACGGTTGTCAGGGACAGGGTTGCGTGCGTCGCCCGCATCTGCTCACAGATGGTGAGAAGGGGCAGGTGATAGGATGGTGCCCTCTGTGTCGTGTGTGTCTGTTGCATTGTCTTCTCTCCTTGGTGATAGTGTGTATCTGTTGCTTACGGCTGATCAATTGGTTGGTGCTGGTGTTGTCATCTCTCTACGCTGCTCGTTCCCGTGTGCCTGTGTTTCCTCCTGCTCAATGAAAAGGGAACATGGCAGCGAGCACGTGTAAAGGACCTGCGGGAATGGCTGCTCCACATGCATGCTGGGGATCGGTCGTAAGATGTGCCTTGATGGCTTGTAGCCCCAGGTGGTGCAGAGGTGCCAGTAGCCGCGAAAGGTCGGTTCGAGCAGTTCCAACTGCATCTCGTGATAGACCTGCTGGTAGGTCTCGCGAGAACAGGCGTGCGGTGTGCAGAACGGCTCCAGGAGCTGAAAGAAGTCATCGGCCTGCTCACGGAGCGTGCTATGAAAAGGCGTCCTGGCAGAAAAGTCGAGCAGGCTCTCCTGCTGCTTGATGGCGACAAACCCTGTCTTCTCCATCCGGATCGGGAGCCGTTCTGGCCGGGCGGAACGGATGGTTTGTGTTCCTGGGGCAGATGGACGGGCCGCCGCGCGCAGCCTGTCCATCTGCTGCCGGTAGGTGGCACACAGGGTGCCTGCGGCCGCGCTGGTACTCTTGCCCTGTACGCATTCAAGCAGGCGCAACACTCCACCTGGTCGAAGGAGCCGAAAACAGTCTTCCAGCAAGAGTGGCCATGCGTACTCGGGAAGGATCGCATGGAGAAAATGCCCATTGATGAGGTCCATGCTCTCAGCTGGGAAGAGAAGCGGCCGGGTGAGTGAACAGATCTGAGTAGAGACATGGTGGCAGCCCTGGACGGCGGCAAAGAAGGCGGTTTGCCTGGCAGTGATCTCCTGAGAGGTGAGACCGATGCACTCCGCCTTGGGCGCGCGTGCCGCCAGGTGTCGCAGCCACTCCCCATTGGGATCGATGGCCAGGTCCAGGATGCGCTTCATCGGGAAGCCTTCGGGTTGCTCGGGAAGGGGAACGCGAAAATGCTGCATGAGCATACGCGCTTGCTGGCTACGGCGCCGCCATTCCAGAGGATGCGCCGGCGATACCAACACCTGCTCATCAAGGACCAGCGGGTCAGAGGGGGTATAGAAGGGATAAAGCGCTCCTCTAGATGCCGGAGAAGGTGAGTCCTCTTGCACCTGCGGTAGGAGGATAGGCGGCTGTGTGGCGCGATCCTGGTGCCCGTTCACGTCTTCTTCGAAGAAGAAGAGCAGGCCATGTCGGAGTGGGATACTCTGGGTGTGGCTCATTGGGCTCCTCCTGGTTTGTAGGCATGGACAAGTGAGAGGGTCCAGAGGCCTTTGAAGGTGGGAGCGCTCATCTCCGCGCGCATGTGCTCAAAGAGGTCGGTAAAATCCGCCGGGGTGAGGTCTGTGGTCTGACACAACAACGGGGCAAGCTGATAAAAGAAGGATTCCGCATTGGTGCGCATACTGGCCTGATACAGCGTTCCCGCCGAGAAGTCGAGCACGATGTTGTGCTCCTTGATGGCACAGTAGCCAAACTCATGGAGCAACTTCAGGAGGTGTTTGTGCTCAAAGGGCACACTGGCAAGAGCCGAAGACTCCTGGCTCTCTGGGTGCTGAGCGAGGAGGGCTTGTGTTCGTATGGCAAGGGTCTGCTCGCAGTAGTGGCTCAGCAGTTCACAGGCGGGACTATTCGAGGTCGCGGTAGTGCATTCGGTGAGACGAAGGAGTCCTCCTGGGTGCAGAACACGTAAGCACTCCTGAAGCAGGTGTGGCCAGCCGTCTTGTGCGAGAAACGTGCGTAAGAAGCGGCCATTGATGAGGGTATAGAAGTTGGCAGGGCAACTCAGTTCTCTGGCAAAATCCATCTGGAGAAAGCGGACACGGGTCTGCTCCTGCATCTGGCGAAAGGTATTGGCTTGCCGAACGTAGGGGGCAAGGGCCGAGACGCCAAAGACCAGGCAGAAGGGATTGTGAAAGGCGACATCACAGGCCCAGGTACCTCCTGGCCCACACCCAAGATCCAGAATGAAGGAAGGCGAGGAGGAAGACACTGCAATGTTGTGCTCCTCCAGTTCAGGCAAGGGTTCCTTGAGGGCTGAGGTGAGCATATGATACTGCGTGATGACGCGGGCCTGCTCAGCGGAGGCCAGTGGATGGGACCTTGGGGGCCGGGTCCTCCTGCATAAATACGGGTGGAAGCGTGAAACATCGTTTCCTTTCCTCTTCTTACTACTATCAACCTAACAAAAAGACAAGCGTATCTCTCTGTGCGCATCAGTCATGCTGACGCTGCTTATAGTCATGCTCTGCCCACGTTTCCTCGCGAGGAGTTTCTGAGAGGAGGGAAGCAGAGGCGTTATTTAGGGCATTATTGCCAATGGTGGCGAAGGTGGTGGGATGGAGGAGCAGGCGCATGTATCCTATGTGCTGGAGACGTTCAGGTACAAGTCTCCAATCAGCAAGGAAAAGGCGAGCGGTGCAGATATCGAGTGCTCGGTTAGTGTGATGAGCCAGGAAATAGTGTAAGGTCTCGTTGAGCGTAGACTGTCGAATTCTCTCTTTAGAACGCCCCTGGCAGTTGAGCCCGATGAGCAAAGGTGGCCTGTTGTGGTGGAGACTCGTACGCATATGCTTGCCACACGTGCTGTTCCCATTCAGGCCAGGCGCTTTTTACCGCTTTGATTAACCACTCTCCTGCGATGGTGATGGAACTTTCGTGTGAAACATAGAGCAACCAATCAAGGTCCTTCGATGTCCAGTAACTTTCAAGCCCATCATACCAGGGTTCTGTAAGTTCGTTTTCGACTTCCCAGACAATGTCTGCCCCTTCCTTGATGCCCCACACGCGCTTAATCCCCCGCTGCTTCAAGCGTTCGGCAAGTCGTTCCGGTGGGATCGCAAAAGAGAACCACAACGCTTGAAGGCAGATAATGTTCGAGAGAGGCCTTGGTTCTCCGATAATTGGATACCAGGCCCAGGAATCTGGTATCTGCCAACGCTTCTTTACCTTGCCCCACACCGATATTCTTTCAGCTCGGGTCAACAGCCGAGCATCATATTGAAGGCGTTCGTATCCTGGAAAAGCTCCTCGTGGCCGTGGCGTCATCGTTTGTGGAGGTCGAATATATTCTGAGCCCCGCCAGATATGGTGCTCCCAGTTTGGCCAACACGCTTTTACTGCTTGAACGAGCCAGGTCCCCGCAAAGGTTAACGAACGTTCTTGAGACGCATAGATCAGCCAGTCATAGCCCTCTGCGGTCCAGTATCCCTCATCACCGGTATAACACGGAACAAACAGGTCTGGAGCCAGGCGGAAACTCGCTGGAGCCTCTTCACCCCGGAATTCCCAGATCCACTCAATCCCCCGGCTCTTCAACAGATCCTGAAGAGTAGAAATAGGGACTTCAGCATAGAACCACTCTGCCTCAATGACAAGAATCTCTGCTGGCCATTCGTCAGTGAGCAGAGGATACCAGTGCTCATAGATGGTGTACCAGCGTTGCTGTACCTGGTTCCATTGTTCTTTGAGCATGCTCCAATGGTATAGAGTGACCATCTCGCTTAGCGGCTTCTGGCTTGGCTCCATTAAGAGGCCTCCTTCTTTTCTTGCCATTATAGTGTGACAGAGGGCGTCTTTTTAGTGCTTATGATGTTATGCGTCTTTATAGGGCTTGATACCTGGCGGCAGATGAATTATATTACTTAGTAATATAGGTAAGGTGTTGGATGCAATGAATGATGCTTCTTCACATCTGGTAGAAGAGCTACATCAGGCGCTGTTTTTCAGATGCGTACCAGTCATGACACATGTCGCAAAGGGGGGATTGTATGTCATCTACGGTTCAGCAGTTGATTAATCGCGGTCAGAAGCTTGTGACGGTTCTGCGCGATGATCCAGTGCAAAAAGCTCTGGAACTGATGATTGAGCACGAATACAGCCAGCTCCCTGTGGTGGATCGAGAAGGGAAAATTGTTGAGGAAAAGGGAAAGGCGTATATGGTTACCAATGACTCCATTCTTCGTACCATCAACTCTTTCAAGATCCCACTCAATGACCTCCACCTCCGCGTTGCTGATGCCATGGTAAAAACCAGTACTTTTCATGAAGATAACGATCTATTTGACCTTTTGAATGATTTACAAGACACTTATGCCGTCTGTATTCTTGACAGAGAGCAGAAAGTCATTGGTGTGGTGACAAGTTATGACGCGATGGCGTATTTTCGACAGCGCGCTGAAGATATGATGCTTGTCGAAGATATTGAAGAAGCGCTGAAAAAATATATTTTAGCCGCCTTCCCATCGCATAATGGTGAGGCGAACGAGGCGCTAACCAAAGCCATAGAAGAGATCATGCCTTCCAATCGTGAACTGCAAGGAAGATTTCAACGTGCGCTTACAGAGTATCTGGCAAAAGCAGGGATGCAAACCCAGGTCCTGCAAAAATCCATTGCGCAGCAGATGTTTGAGCAGTATGTGTATCGCAAGGAACCAACCAAAACATTTGACAGGCTGAGCTTGAACCAATACATTGATCTTTTCTCCACGAGAGTCGATGGTCGCACTACAGCCAGATCTTTTCGCTTGAGCGCAAACACATACGTACGTTGCTTGAAGATGTTCGCGATATTCGTAATAGCCTTGCTCATTTCCGTGACACGGTCTCCAAACAACAACACGAGACGTTACTCAAATGTAAAGAATGGCTGGAGCAGTACGAAATCGCAGTCCTCAAAGAATTTGAGCCAAAACAGCCTCCTGAGAGCCTCCGGGTATCCGAACCTCATATGGAATACGGCTCCTCAAAGGCACCCAATAATGAAGTTACCCCTGTCGAGGAAACCATCCATGCCAATGAGAGTCGTTATGCTCCCTTAGCTCTTTTTCTGCGAAAACAGCCTCGCACGGAGCGTACCGTCTCGCTCCGTTTCCAATACATTGAACAGATGACTGGCAGTGAACTCCCTGCTGCAGCGCGTCAACATCGCTCGTGGTGGGCGAATGACTCGGTTGCTCATATACAATCTCAACAGTGGCTCGACGTGGATTGGCGTGTTTCCCGCATCAATATGGCGGAAGAAATAGCGACGTTTACTCGTATCGAGGAGCGGGGAAAGCTTTATATTCACTTTTTTAGTAAGCTGTTGCAGGCCCTGCAAGCCAGGCGCCTTCCCACGAAACGTATTCCTTCTCCAGATGGGACAAACTGGATGACCTGGAAGTGGGTTCCAGAGGAGGGCTCACCGATCACTTCTCTTGTCTTCTCTTTCGCTCGTTATGGCCGTTTTCGCGTGGAGCTCTACATTGACACAGGCGACAAGGAGAGAAACAAGCACTTGTTTGATACGCTCTACGAGCAGCGAGAAGTCATAAAGGTGGAGCTAGGGGAACTGGCTGATGCCCTCGAATGGGATCGCATGGATGACAAGCGAGGCTCACGTATCGCGCTCTATCATTCGGGTGCGATTACTGACCCGGAGGACCATCTTGCTCTCTTACAGGAATGGGCCGTAGAAGCGATGGGCCATTTTCAGCCGACGATGACGAAGCACGTGCTGGAAAGCCTGTGAAGGAACTCTCCGTTGTCATCAAAGTACATGAAGCAGCCGGAGGCGAGAAGCATCAGATGCATTACACAATTCCTACAGTCCTGCAGAACCTCTACCTATGGGATGAACGTTCTCTCTCCGAGTGTGAAGAGATTGCACATTTCATCGCGGCTTTTCTCCCCCACACTTTTCAGTTTACGCGAGTGGAGGCCTATACGGTAGGTATCCAACAGCATCAAATCGCCCTCTTTGAGTGGAGAGGGACTTCTCAAGGAACCCCCTGTTTATTTGCCCTCATTCCAGGTGGTACGGTGACGCTCGGGTATGATCGAAACCAACGTCTGGTTCCTAGCGAGGAACTGGTCTGTGAGTGGCAAGAATATAATCTCGAATATCACGGAGATATGGTGACAATCGACGGGGACCTGGTGAAAGATATTCTTCCGGCGAACTATAAGGCCTTCTCTACTTATCTCGACAACCACTCACTTCCTCTCAGAACAGTTACGCTTGCACCATTCTTGATAGAGACAGTTGCTCAAGAGGCAGATCGGCTCCTCCCACCGCCTCTCGTGACCTACTTTCGCCACAAATCGGAGTGGAAAAAGGACGGCTACCTCAAGTACAGCGTTCGTGGCAAACATTGCTCCATCCCACAACGTCATGTGGCCTCCTTCCTCAAGCGAGAGGGATTTCGCCTTCCGACCTCCGATGAATGGGAATATGCATGTTCTGCTGGCTCTCGTACCTTATTCTATTGGGGCAATGGATACTTCACAACGGAAGAACCATCTGCGGTCCCCACCTCCCGCAATGCCTTTGGCCTGGAGATTGCTAATGATACCTACCAGTGGGAATATTGTAGCGATCCCGCCATGATGAGGGGCGGGGATGGAGGAGTAACTGTATGTGGCTGGGCAGGAGTGCTAGCTTCTTCCCTTCCCCTCGCCTCTGCTTATTATCTCCGGCTCAACGAAAAGCAGATCAACAACGGCGTGTACTCTCCTTGTTTTCGAAGAGTGCTCTCTCTTGCTCCACTGCTCGCGTAAATGAGGTCCCTTCCCTGCGAAGAAGGTTCCAGCACCTCCTTCAGGAAAGCACCTTTACCCTGGCTGTCCCGCTAGAGACACGATGTATTTGAGATATGTGGCAACGCGTTCTATGAGCTGGAACCTGAAACATCCTTGACATAGCGTTTCTGGTGCAGGATGACTGCAATGCGTTACCTGGAATCACTCGTGGTCATGGCAACAGTGCTCTACATGAATAAGCCCAACTCCACGTCTGAGTAGGCAGTCACAGTCATCTTGGCGAAGTGACATAACAAAGAGAGGTAAATATTTTTGGCGGAACAGGAATCTTCAATGGCAAACGAACAAAACCAGCAAAACTCTTCCCCTCAGGAGCCCAAGCCTGACAATATATCGCATCATTTTGTAGGTGTGAGAGGAGGAAATGTCAGTGGCAGTCAATCGTATAAACCTCACAGAGATGATGGGTTTCCTCTCAGAGGAGAAAAATCCCTTTCTCTCTGGGAACGTATTCTTGCCTGGTGTCGCTATGCCAACTGGTATGGTCCAGATTGGCATAGGGGGAGATATGTAGGATATTACTATGTCGATGGGCATTTGCAAGATCGCGTCTGTCTTCATAACCCGCGTGAAGGATTTGAATTTGCACCAGTGACTGAACAGCAGCTTCTTCAGATAGAAGAAGCCTATGGTTTCTTGCATCCTCCTCTGTTGCGTGATCTTTATCTCCATATTGCTAATGGCGGCTTTGGGCCAGGAACTGGACTTATTGGAAGCCCTGGTGGGTTCTGCTATTGGGTTCATCGAGGAGATGTACTCTATAATGCACTTCTCAAAGAAAAATACCTTGAAGAAGATGGAAAAGAGTGTTGTGAGCAAATGTGGCCCGAGCTCTTTTCTCCTATCCCCTTTGACCTGGAAACCTATGAGCTTTCTCATCATCAGCCCAACCTGATTTACCTTGTTGCGGGAGAGTGGCCCACCTACTTCTTGAATATATCGCAATCTGAAGGTGATGGGTATTACTATGTGCATGCCAAAACCGGACGTGTCTACCTTGTCGACAATAGCTTTGTTACCATTCCTCTGCGTGAGGGGCAAGAAGTCGTGTACGAATTGCATCGGCAAGCAGATTCCTTGGAAGAATGGTTCGAACGGTGGATTGATGGGGAACTGAAAGATCAGTTTTGGGGTGAGGCTGATGTGTAAAGTGATTTGGGCTCAATATATGATGTTCACAGAAGTTACCTCAAGAAAGAAGAATTCTTTCCTATGCCTACATTTATTCATTCGAATTCACTGCACAGCTTGATTATGTATTCGGATCTCATTTGGTATGGAAGAAAGCGACTTTTGGCAACAGCAATAATCTCCTTCTTGTTTGTTGTTGTGGCTGTGTTAAGTCTTCTGACGGGGAGTCATCCAGATGATTGGAAAGGTTGGATAATACTTATTTTCTTTGGACTAGGTTTTCTTGTTACCTTTCTTCAACTGATTTGGGGACCAATCGTTATTGCCAATGAACAGGGAATACGCATTCATCGTCATCCTTTTGCGCCGCACATTAGGCTGTATTGGTCTGAAATCTCAATGATTACTCTTTTTACAAAGAAAAACATGCGCTATGTCGGTTTTAGCCTTGCTCCCGCGTCTATTGAGTCTTTTTTGCAACATCAATCACTCTTCGCAAGGACGATTCTTGAAGGAAAATTACGTCATACACAAGCAGTTGTTATCGCCATTCCTGATATATTTATTGCATCTGTACGTTTAATTCTAGAAATAGAAAATGAATGTGCTGAGTATCTACAAGAGCACCATATTCTCATAAAGAAGGTTTTGTAGGAGGAGAGCATTTTTCCTGCGGTATTGTCACGTATATGAGGATGATCAAGGTTGAATTTTGTGCTCTTTTGTTCTATCCTCATGCCCTTCAGCTCGATACTGGGTAGCTGAGGTGGGGTGTTGTGATGTGAGATAGATAGGGGTGCCTGGCTTCCTGCTTACTAGCCGAAGTTGATGCAAGTATCAAGGCTGTGACTATATTACTTATCCGAGGCGCTTCATTAGCCTGAGATGAAGTGTTTGATGTATAAAACCTCGGTAAGAGATATCCAGGTAGCCTGAAATTTGCTTACCCTGGTGGAGATGACGAAAACTAAGAGTATTGTTTTTCTCTTCATGTTTCCTTGCTGGTAAATAAAGTGAAGAGCGAGCAGGTTTTAAGGGTCTTGGTCACTTTCGGTGGAAAAGCGCCACCACAGGAAAGAGGAAAGCGCTTGAGAGGCTGGTGGAGAGATCTATTGCTCAGCTTTTCCACCGGATTTGAACAAGACCCGGTTTTAAGGTGAAGAGTGAGCAATCGGCGCGAAGCATGAGCACTAGCGTGAAAGTGCCTGGGAAAACCGCTCCACATCTGGTGTGCTGGAATGGAGTGTTGTAAATTGAGTTTCTCGTCTCAGGCTGATTGACTGTTGGAACGCTCTATAGACCACATCCCTACAAGAGCGCTTTCTGAAAAGAGGGTTCTTTCCCCCTTGACAACAAAGAGAATCGATGGATATACTATTACCGTACACTGTTCGGAAATGGGAAGGAATGCCAAAGTGATGAGTCCTCGTGAGAAGAGGCGAGCCAGGACCAGAGAAACCATTCTGGAAGCGGCGATGCAGATTGTGATGCAGCATGGTGTCGATGCTTTATCGATGCGCGAGATAGCCGAACGCATCGATTATAGTCCATCAGGCCTCTATGAGTACTTCTCTAGCAAAGAAGAAATTATTGCTGAATTAGTGAACGAGGGCTTTGAGCGCCTGACGGCACGCATGGAACATGGTACTCAGGGAGCAACGGCGCTGTCGCGTTTACAGGAAGCTGGTAAAGTGTATATGCATTTTGCCTTACAAGAACCACAATTATACCTGATGATGTTCAATCACAGACCGCTCTCCCCATTCCCATTCACCGAAGTTGAGCAGAACACGGCCTATTCTCAATTGGTTCAAATTCTTCAGGATGGCCTCCTGTCTGGAGAGTTTCGTTCAGCAAGTGGAGCCGGTTGGCAAGAGTTAGCTTACGCCAGTTGGTCCCTCATGCATGGCTTAGCGATGTTACGGCTGACATTGATGAGCCAAGTCACAGAAGATATAGACCGTCTCCACGAAAGAGCATTTCAGGCTTTTGTCGCACAGTTGAAATAGCGTCAAAAATTTTGGGTTTTACCGTACAATGTACGGAAAGCGTTTGCTGTTCTAAAGAGAGAGCAAAAAGGAAAAGGAAATTCCTATGGCAAAGCTTATCAAAGAGCGTGTGACCGTTGCAAACGAGCAAGAGTTGGTGGTGTTTCTGATTGGCATGCGTGTCAATAATGTGTGGAAGGTGCAAAAATGGGTACCAGTAGCGGCTGCAATGACACGCATGCTGAAAGAGTTGAACGAGCATCCTGAGATGGGCTTGCTGGGTATAGAAACAACGCTGAACTTTCCCACGACACTCATGGTTCAGTACTGGCGTTCGTTCGAAGACCTGGCGGTCTACGCGGGGAACAGAGATGCGGTCCATCTGCCAGCTTGGCGGGAATTTAATCGGCAGGTTGGAAGCAATGGTGACGTGGGGATCTGGCACGAAACCTACCGCATTCCGGCTGGACACTACGAGGCTGTTTACAATAATATGCCTAAGTTTGGACTGGGAAAGGTTCTCCCTCTCATTCCAGCAATCGGACAAAGAGAGAGTGCGCGTACCCGTATGGCGGCAAAACAGAAAGCATTGCAAGGTATTCAGCAATAAACGTCAGCATCTGCTCGCAACATCCTGTGATTGACACCCTGGCCGCTGTGCATCGTTCCAGTTCGCCAGGGTTTTTATTTACAACACTCCATTCCAGCACACCAGATGTGGAGCGGTTTTCCCAGGCACTTCCACGCCAGTGCTCATGCTTCGCGCCGATTGCTCACTCTTCACCTTAAAACCTGCTCGCTCTTCGGTTCTTACACACTCTCGGCGATAAGCTCTTCAATAAAGTGATGGGTATCCCGAACTCTGAGCTTGAAACGTGAGAGAAGCCAGAAAGATAAACTCATCCTTCACCGAGAGTGTGTAAGAACCGCTCTTCACCTTATTTACCACTTGCAGGTATGTATATCCCAAGAATTTATAGATAAGGGAAGGAAAAACGTTGAACTGAACTGTTCTTAGTGCAATCTCAGGAGACCTAATGTGTAAGAGGGAGCGTCCCTCATCTTCGTTGACACAGGAACCCTGGCTCTATTGCACAACTGGTCTCTGGAATCTGCATTAGGGGGCAGTTCCGGTGGTAGTCTTCGCCATGAAGATGATGAAACACAATGATCGTACTTCACACTCTGGTGAATGCCCGAAAACACATGAGAAAGGCATATGGTGATGGTTGTTGCCAGGGTGGGCTCACACTATCACTGCACACTGTGGAGGCCTGCGAATCAGGTATCTCCTTGTTGTGCTTAAACTCTGCCTGATTGGCACAAGCCCTGTCACGCGTGAGTGACCACATGGAGAGTCGGGCGAGGTGGTGCTCCTGCCCAAATGCTAGCAGGGTACGAGCGTCATCGAGGGTGAAGATTTGATCCCCTACATCATTGCGCCCGATCATCGGAGTGATGCCGAGCATGGCCCAGGCGTGTTGTGCTGCTTCAGGATCCGTTTCTGAGAAGAAGAGGGTTTGCAGCAATGCGTGAACGGATGTTGCTGCACGCACCGCATCCTGACCCATGTCGCGGTGGAGTGGGTAGTCCCCATAGTCCATGGTCATGAAGTTGACGGTGGCAAGGTGCAGATGTTGATCTCGGGCATCGGTGAGGAGGCGTTTGACCTGGGTGAAGGTTTCCTCATCAGGAACGGTGGGATCATCCAGCCCGTAGGGCCCGACAGGGAGGGTATAGGAGATCGCGACGCCTTTGTTGCGAGGGTTGCGTTGGAGGGCTGCCAGGGCGTGATTGCGCTCCTCGATGGAATCATTATGAGCAAGGAGCGCATCTCCTTCAATATCGAGATCAATGGCGATGGCATGATAGGTATCAATCACAGATTGGTACTGCGCCTCAAGTTCTGACTCACTACAGTGTTGCGCAAGCTCGGTGTCGCTTCCTCCCCCAAAGGCAAGAATCACGTCGCCAGGGACAGGTCCTTTCCGTAGTGCTTCAATCTCCTGGCGCAGAAAACCTGTTGTTGCAGCAATGCCCGTTGTTCCCCAAACTGCATGACAATTCCCGCCGTCCATAAGGAAACCAAGCGTAAAGTATGGACTCTGCGTCTTCTCAGCCAGCGCCTCCAGGTTAAGAGAAGCATGTGGCGTTGTGATTTCAAGATAGGGGGCAAAGACGTGCGCGGGGAGGGAAGAGGGACGGGACTCCTGTTCTGCATGCGTTGTGTGCTGAGTAAAGAGTGCGAACCTGTCAGAATGCAACAGTGGTGGAATGACAATCGTGCTCGCCATCACAACAATGATCGAAACAAGAGATGCGATGAGCCATATCCTGCTTTTATGGTTTCTTCCCATTTACTACTGAAGCCTCCTCTTCCTCTCTCGTCTCGCGCTAGTCTGTATGCTCACAACTTTTTCTAGAAGCGGCACTCTATAAGATAAATCAGGGCAAATCCTTCTCTAGAGCGGGTAGGTGGTAGCGTTATCATGGCACGCCCCACATATGGAAATGCGTCTTACGCTGGTGGCATGGGAACCTACAATATATTGCCGCCCATCATAAGAACCGCGCGATGCGGGGACCCCTGGCTTGAGCCCTGACACTTATACACAAATATGCGATCTTGAGAAAGAACACGGAAGCGATGCGCTGCAGGTGCCTCGTTTTTTCCCACACGAGAGGTGACACACGTTCGCTGAAAACGTCGCTTGTCTCGCCAAACTGAAAGCACATCATTGTGCATCGATGCGCGTTTTTTTCAACACCTTTCCCTCGCATCATGCTGAGGATCTTCTGCAAACTTTCATATTTGTGTATAAGTGACAGGCTTGAGCCATGGGGAGGAGCATGGCGCGCTCCTTTCTTTTTTGCTATTTGGCACAAATATCACATATATGGTATAATTTGTGCATGGATAGAACGGTGCGGATTCAACTTCAACCGAATACAGAACAGTCCCAAGTCTTGCAGGAAACATTGGTGCAGTTTACCGTTGCCTACAATCAGGTGTGTGTCTATGGTTGGCAGCATAGCGAGAAGAACGGTGTCAGGCTTCATCATGCCACCTACTACGAGACGAAATCCTTGTGTCCTGGTCTGGTGAGTGACTTGCTCATTCAGGCTCGGGTCAAAGCCACCGAAACGCTTCGCAGTGCTTTCGCCTGGAAAGCCAAGAAGGAAGCGTCCTATCCGAAAAAGGTTGCTAACGCACAGAAACAGGGGAAACCCGTTCCTCTCTTCAAGCCTGTTCGTTGCCCTTCCTCTGAGCAGTGTGCGGTTCGTTACAATGTTCACACCTACTCCCTCAATTGGGAAACACAAACGATTCGCGTTTCGACCACGCAAGGCAAAATGACTCTTCCCTTTACCGTTCCTCATTTCAGTGAGCGATATCGTGGATGTAAAATTGCTACTGCTGACCTGATCCACCGCAAAGGAAAATGGTGGCTGCATGTCGTGGTCAATGTTCCCGAACCTGTTGTTCAAGCCAATGACACGGTTGTTGGTGTGGACTTGGGTTTGAATCGTCCTGCTGTGACTTCCAACCGTCACTTCCTTGGCTCTCGCCACTGGAAAGAGGTTGACCGCCGTACGTTCCGTCTCCGTCGCAAACTGCAGTCCAAAGGAACCACGTCTGCCAAACGGCATCTCAAAAAGCTGTCGCGGAAGCAGATGCTTTTCCACCGGGACTGTGACCATGTTCTCTCCAAACGCATCGTGCAAAGCGTCACCCCTGGAGCAACAATTGTGCTTGAGAACTTGACCAATATTCGAGAAGGCGTCCGACATCGCAAAGGTGAAGGACAACGTAAGTTGCATTCCTGGTCCTTTGCACAGTTGTACGGCTTCATTGTCTACAAAGGGCAAGAACAGGGAATGGTGGTTGAACGCATTGATCCGCGTCATACCTCGCAGACCTGTTCTCGTTGTGGGCATCAAGCACGCAACAATCGGCGTTCTCAATCGGTCTTTCACTGTCGCTCCTGTGGGTATCAACTGAATGCAGACCTCAATGCTGCATATAACATCCGAGACAAATTTTGTCTTGCTCAGGGTGGTAGACCTGTCCTGAGTGGGTCGCTGTCAGACGTCCTCTCGTCTCACGCTTCGGCGTAGGGACAAGCCCCTGGCTTTAGCCATGGGGGTATCTGACTGGCTGATGTATCAATCACAAGGTGCTTGATGTGAGGGAAGAGAGCGCAGTCTCATATGTCATGGCTGGACTCTCCTCTCCCTCGTCGTCAAAGAGACTGCTATTGCTCCATCAAACTTCGCTTGACAGATTTGGCGAGAGACGAAAAGCCAAATTGAGCCAGGATTCTGCGTCAAATGAAGCTTGATGGAGCACTATGAATCAGCCACTCCTGTGCGTTGCCACTTCTGCCAGGTGACCTCGCGTTTCCGATAGAATGTCCAGAGCGCCTTAAACAGGGAGTGAAGCTCCACAAAGGTCACCAGGTGGAAAAAGAACCAGACCAGCGGGGCCAGAAGAAAGAAGGACGGTTTGCGAAACGCTTTCTCTTCACTAAATTGCAGCACGAAGGTAATCGCCACCACAAAAATGGTCGCAAGCAGCACGGAAAAGTCATGGGTCAGCGCAGAGAGCAGGTAGAGCAAGAGCGTAAAGATCGCCCCCAGGATGGACTCAATGTCTTCGAGAATGACCAGGGGCAAGACAATCCAGAAAAAAGGCTTATTGATTCCTTGTTGTCTGCCAAAGAAGAAGCGCCGATGCATCTGGAAAGCTTCGAGCCGCCCCCGTTTCCAGCGGAGCCGCTGCTTTAACAGTCCGTTTAGGCTCGTAGGCCCTTCCGTGTGAACGATGGCTTCGGGAACATACACAATTTTCATCCCTGCTTCCTGAATACGCAAGGAGAAGTCCATGTCCTCCGTCAGTGTTCCGGTATGGTAGCCTCCCAACCGGACAAACACCTCTTTGCGAAAGGCACTGGCTGCACCCCCAATGACAAACACCACGCCAAGGAGCGCTTCCGCTTTTTTGAGATGAAAGCCAAACATATATTCGAGTCCCTGAATGGTGCCGAGCAGGGTTTTGGTGTTCCCAACCTTGATATTACCTGCTGCGGCCATCACGTGCGGGTCGGCGAAATAAGAGACAAAGTGTTCAATCGCCTCTGCATGGATAACCGAATCAGCATCAAATGTGACGATAATCTCACCATGAGCAAGTCCAATCCCGGTATTGAGTGCTGATCCTTTGCCTCCATTGTGTTGATAGTGGTAGACGATGGGGACGTACCGCTCACTGCCCTGCATGGTTCGTTCGTATTTCTCCAGAAAGGCACGCATGCGTGCATCTGAGCTATCGGTCGAGCCGTCATTGACCACCACAATCTCCAGGGGGCGGTAGGTGCTGGCAAGAATGGTTTTAATGGTTGGTACCAGCCCTACCTCCTCATTCCACGCAGGCACGATCGCAGAGACCAGGGGGCGGTACGTCGCGACAGGGAGACGCCGTTTTTTCTGTGTCCACACAGAGGAGTACCAAGGAGAAAGCACCAGAAAGAGCGTTGATTTGAGGACCCAGCTGGTTCCTACCGTGATCATCGCAGCGTTCAAGATGGAAAAGAAGGGAAGATGCTGCTCCTCCATGTGACCTGGTGACACGATGAAGAGGGCGAGCATGGTGAGGATGATCCCGTAGAGGAACAGGGGGAGTACACGTTTCATGAGCGCACTCCTTGCTGCTCACTCCGTAGCGCTTTGAGATAGGTCATCGTATCATCTTTAATGAGTGTGAGGTGGCGTGTCTCTGCGGCTTCTTGCCTGGCTGAGCTGCTTCTCCGATCTCGCTGCAAATGAATGCTTGTCAAGAAGATGTGTTGTCGCAGATGTGTGACGCGTTTCACCTGAACATGGATCAGATGTGAGGCGGTGAGCAGGATGACAATCGCCGCTGCAATTTTGATGACGGGGTAAGGAACATATATCATGAGGGCCAGCATGGCGGCAAGAAAGGAAAGCCCTGCCAGGAGAAGCAGGAAGGTCACAAACGCCGTCGTCCTGACATAGCGTGCCCGTCTTTTGCTCAACGTACGCAGTGAGACCGTCTGGCTGAGCAGAGGATCCGTCTCTCCACGCGCTTTGGCCAAGACCGCCTGGCTTACAGCAGGGTATTCTCTTTGTATGAGCGCAGAGTCGATACCTGAGGTCATTGCTTGTCGAACACTTCTTGACACGGAGAGCATGGGCAACGTAGGTGCAAGTGGTTGTTGTGGGGAAAGTACGCGTTGAGACGCATTCGGACGAGGAGGAATTGCCACATGGCTTACTCTATTGAACATGTCAGGCCACTGCGTATTGGTCGTAGGCTGAGAGACGTGCGCGTCGCGTGACGTGTCTGGTGTTGATGCAGAGGGGATGTCTATTGTTGCTCCATTGAGCCTTGTTGTAGGTGTGCTCTCTGCCGGCAACGGACCCTGTCGGCGTGATGGGAGCGCTATTGGGGGAATCGAAGAAGTGATAGATCGTCGTAATTGATTTTGAGAAAAAGATGTTTGCATAAGATTGGTTCTCGCTTTCATCATCACCACATACATTTTTATGATAGGTATATATCTATCTATAATAACGACCAATTTGAAGAAAGTAAAGCTTGTGCTTATTCATCCAGGCTTAAATTTTCTTTCATATTGTGCTTCTGAGCTTGATAAAAGAGGAAGATATACTCATTTCTTGTGTAAAATGATGTAAATCATGTCATATTACTTTTTGGCAGATAATTTGGCATATTCCAATATTTGGACAATAATGGAAGCCAGTATGGTTGAATATGTTTTTAACAATGCAAATGTATGTGCTATCTAAAAAAAACAGTGTATGTGGAAGGTAGGTCTTTTCTATGTGGTGGCAAATACAAAAAAAGAAACATATCATTGGACTTTCCCTGGGGATACTGGTCATTTTGGCGGGGTCACTTCTGTTCTTTTTCCACACGACGGTACGAGCCCAGAGTGGGAACCTCCTTCAGAATGCCTCGCTTGAGACGGCTGATACGACGGGAACAACTCCCGCCCACTGGCAGAGTGGCCACTGGGGGACCAATACCGTCACCTTTACTTATCAAACCAATGGATATGATGGATCACGTAGCGTGTCTGTTGATATGAGTTCCTATTCTGATGGAGATGCCAAGTGGTATGCAGACCCGGTCACAGTGACGCCACAGACAACTTATCTCTTTCAGGATAGGTATAAAGCATCGGTGACGACCTCACTGGTAGCCTGGATCATTAATACAGATGGGACCTCGCAGTACCTGCCTCTGGGAGACCTCGCAGCCAGCACCGATTGGCAACAGGCACAGGCGACCTTTGTCACCCCAACAAACGCGCAGCGTCTCACAGTCTTTCATGTCCTTGGTGCGGTCGGCACGCTCCAAACGGATGCATATCTGCTAGAGGAAACGACCCCTTTGGACGTGACCGATCATGTCCCCAATAATTCACTAGAGCAGCCTTCGGATGAGGATCCCGCAATGCCAGTTGGGTGGCAAACGGATCATTGGGGAACCAATACCGCGACCTTTCGTTACTTACAGAGCGGGCATACTGGTACTCATAGCGTGAAGACGGAAATCACGACGTACACGGATGGGGATGCCAAGTGGTATTACACGCCTCAACTGGTGGACCCGGAGACCTTCTATACCTTTTCTGATTATTATCAGGCAACGACGCAGAGCCGGGTGATTGTCCAGATCACCAAAACGGATGGGTCCACAGAATACATCAACCTTCACTATGCTGAACCTGCATCCACCTGGACACCGTATACCGATACCTTCTTTACCCCGCCAGGGACACAAACGATGACGGTGTTCCACCTCATTGCGCATGTGGGATATGTAATCACGGATGACTATCACGTGACGCCCTATACGCCACAGGGGCTGACCCGTGGGCTGGTGAGCCTCACCTTTGATGATGGTTGGAGCAGCCAATATAGCAATGCCTTTTCTCTGCTCAAGAAATATCACGATCCTGCCACGTTTTACTTGATCTCAGGCAAACTGAACACATCGGGGTATATGACATCGCGAGAGGCGCTCAACCTCTCTCAGGCTGGCAATGAGGTGGGATCGCATACGGTCACCCATCCTGATCTGACCACCCTGAATGCGACGGCCCTTCGTAAAGAACTGAAGAATTCGCAGCAGGCGCTCCAGCCAACCTATGGATCTGTGCAGGACTTTGCCAGTCCCTATGGGAGATATAACAGTCAGGTGATCAACGCCATTGAGCAGTATTACCGTTCTCATCGGTCAACGGATGCCGGGTTCAATGCGAAAGATCACTTTGATCGCTACAATATTCGAACCCAAAGTATTCAGGTGACCACGACGCTTGAGGAGATCACTGCCTGGATCAAGGCGGCGCAACAAACAAAAACCTGGTTGGTGCTGGTGTTTCACCAGGTGGATACCTCTGGTGAATCGGAGAGTATGACTCCGCAATTATTCAATGCGCTCTTGGATGTCCTGGCTACCCAGAAGATGCCTGTGGTCACGATGGATCAAGCTCTGAATGAGATGATGGCGCAACTCTAGAAGCGTGGGGGCTCGGCTCAACAGTCTTGTGGCTATGAAACCGTGAGAATTTCTTCCCAACGAGTCGTAGCTCTTTGAGAGCGTCGCGTTTGCTTCATAAACCAGGCTTTGCGTCCTGCTTGTGTACCAAAGTGCAGCGTGTTGCGCCCGCAGTATCTGTTGATCTCGTCAACGGTGGTCATCAACTGCATCTGCCTGGCGAAGGCCTCGGGCGAAAAGATGCCAAAAAGATCGCGTTGGACTACATAGTGTGGGCGAATCTGCGTTAGATAAATGCCTGTCCGCTTATACTGGTAGCCAGGTCGATAGATGGTGTGCAGGAGTGCCAGCGCCAGATCAAGAAGGTCAGGCGTAAAAGCGCTTGCAAATGGCAGGGGAGCAGATGCATTCATGGCATATTGCGGAATTTGCTTCGCAAATGGATTCGTTTGAAGAAAGACGTGTATCTGAGCGGTCAGCGAGTGTTGCTTGCGCGGCGTTTCGGCAGCGCTCGCTGTGTAGGTTGAAAGCGCCTCTTCCAATTCGCCCAGCTCCTCCACAGGTCGCCCAAATGCAAGCGAGACCATGATTCCTTTTTTGGGCTTGGCGTATATCTGGATCGGTAGACAGGAAACACCTTGCAGTTCGAGAACGGCCCGCTGCGCCGTCACATTCAAATAGTGCCGTATCCAGGCATGATTGGCCTGTTTCAAGGTTCTCGCACTGTAGATCCCTCTCGCTCTGAGCTTTTTACTCAGTTGAGGGCTAATGCCCCAGATGTCCTCCACATGGATCCCGGCCAGCCAGGCGTCAAGCTCTTCCTCTGGCCAGGGCAGCATATTTAGGACACCATCAAATATGCCATGGCGCTTCACCAATTCACACGCAACTTTACTCAACGTGTTGGTGGACGCGATACCAACCGAGACAGGAATGCCCGTCTCTTGCAAAACACGTTATCGGATCTGTTGACCGTACTGGCCAAGTTTGTCGTAAGTACATGATCTAGACTGAGCCAGGCTTCGTCGATGGTTATGGGTAGGATAGAAAGAGGTCGTCAGGAATGTACACAACGTTGTTTTGGAGACTCCCAACCCACGTCGCGTACCTTTCGGAAACAACGCATTGCCGAGAAAAATTCGTAATATTTGAAAGCAAAGTCTGCTCTTTCTGCTTGTTGAGCGACTCCTCACGGCAACACTTTGGGGCAATCATTGCAAATTAAACAGAAATAGCGTATGCTTCTATGGAGAAAAAGCGAGTTATCCGTATTCAGCAGCCAGGAGAGGGATATGCCTGACCAGCGCTAACACCCGCTAGTGAATGTGACTGAAGTGCAATGCTGTTGCATCCAGACAACAGTTCTCTTGCTTTGTCCAGCATTCTGAGTAGTGTGTTAGCAACGTCACGATGAAGGCATCCCATCTCTTACGATCCTCATTCCCCTCCACATGCCGAGAGCCTTTTTCCTGCACGTTGTCTCACCTGTTTTCTCATGCAACGCATGCGCTTTTCTGTTCATGTCTCTGGCATCTGACTTGCTTCATGATCAATCGATGCAGAACAGTGAAAGGGTTTTGTATGGAAGCTCAACAAACACAGATCAGTCCGCGCATTACCTCGTTACAGCAGCAGATTCTCTCCGGAAATACTGCTGCGCTTCTCGCATTTTGGCAAGAAATGACACAACAGGGGACACCTCTGATGGAAGCCATTGAAGGAGATAACAAGCATGCTCTGGTCACGTTTCTCTGGCGAGACAGCGGAGACACACACAACGTCGTGATTTGGGGTGGGCCAGCAGGATTAGACCACCCAGAGGATCATCAGATGACGCGCTTGTTGAATACTGATCTCTGGTACAAAACGTACCGGCTTCAAACCGATTTGCGCGGGGTCTATACCTTCTCCATCAATGATTCTTTGACCAATCAGGAGCGTGGAGGTTTCGGCACACGTTTTCTCCCTGATCCGCTCAACCCCAAGCAGTTTGTGGCTCACAAAGACGAAGGGAAACCTGATTCACAAGAGGTTGTCTTCTCTGTTCTTGAGTTACCCAACGCTCCTGCTCAGACCTGGATTGTGCCTCACTCTGACGGAGCGAAGGGCAAGCTTTATGCCCATCGATTGCGCAGCCAGATCCTCGATAATGAACGCCGCATTTGGGTTTATACTCCTGCCGATTACACAGAGAGGAGCGAACCATACCATCTCTTGCTCCTCTTTGACGGATGGATCTACATTGACCTCATCCCGACGCCAACCATTCTGGACAATCTTGTGCGAGAAGAGAAGATCTCCCCGTTGGTCGCGGTCTTCATTGATGACCCAGAGGATGAGACGCGGAACCGCGAGTTGCCCTGTCATCAGCCTTTTGTCGATTTTCTCACCCAGGAACTGATGCCGTGGGTTCATGAGCACTATCATGTTACTGCTGATTTCGCCCAGACGATTGTTGGCGGCTGTAGCTATGGCGGATTAGCAGCCGCTTTCGCCGGGTTACGCGCCTCAGAAACCTTTGGCAATGTGCTTTCGCAATCTGGCTCGTTCTGGTGGGATAAAGACCCCGACGACGGTATTCAACAAGAGTGGATTATCCAACAGTTTATCGCGAGCCCTCGCCTCCCTCTTCGTTTCTATCTGGAGGTTGGCTTGAAGGAGGATTTGGGATGGATTTACATGGTTGGCTGCAATCGGCATTTGCGCGATGTGTTACGCCTCAAAGGGTATGAGGTACATTATGCCGAGTTTAACGGGTATCACCATAACGTTTCCCATCGCGGCTCACTAGCAGATGGATTGTTAGCACTTGTGGGCAAGGAACCAGAGATAGAAGCGAGGGATGGGGCAATTGATCGTTGACACACCTTTGGATGGGGACGATGAACAGAGCCTCGTTTCTCACCTCATGCACAGGTTCTCTCCTCAGTAAACGCTCTCATCTCTGGTTCTCAGAGAGATTGGCTAAAAGGTTTGCTGCTTCCTCATCTTTGAGGCGAGGTGGCAAACCTTTCAGTCAAAGCTGGTGTTGGCCCACTTTGGAGGAGGCTGGAAAGAGGGAGATTGATTCACTACACACGGTGAGGTCGAATGCGTTATACATGTGAAAGTCGTGTTATACTCATCCCATTTCATTGATGACAGTGAGCATATAGAACCTCATGATGTAGAAGAAATGCTGAGTGACATCCATGAATTGTTAAGAAAAAGGGAATAGTGGTCGCAATCTCATAAGGTTTGTGGCCAAAGAGGAAGAGGTTGAAGTGATACCCTATCACTTCAACCTCTTCCTCTTTGGCTGGAGTATGCATCTACGAGTGGTAACATCCTCGTGAAGGATATTTTCTCTTCAAAGCCTATCTTGATTCAAGAAGAGGAAAGACTCTCTGCTGTTTTGGTTTCTCCGAAATTGGAACAGACTCATGCCTACTTTTGAGCGCCCTCGGAAAGCGTCGCGTAAGTGGAGGAAGCGCGAGCAGCACCTTTCCAAGAGCGTAGGATGTTCACTCACACAAAGGAAGGCCATCGCCCTCTCTATCACCTTGTAAACAGAGAGAGCGATGGCTTTTTCTGTGATTTCGAGGCTATCGATGGTTATCCCTTTAAGACGGTTTCTTCAATGAAGGTGCGCAACTGGGATTCATATTCCTGAGCATTTGCATTCCAGCATTGGGTATGTTCTGCATCAGGAACACGAACATATGTGATAGAGGGGTGGATCGACGCGAATATATCACTTAAGGCTATGGGCGCGCTCGTATCATCCATGCCATGAAAGAGCAGTGTTGGAATGTGGCGAGGTGGTTGTGTGAGGAGATTGAGTGCCTCAAAGTTGATATGTGTGCGCCTTGAGATAATGACCTCTGCTCCTCTGGCAATGAAGGATGGGAGTTTGTTCTTTCTGGTTTGGCTCTCGATCGTGGCCCGCCAATCAAGCACCGGTGAGTCGAGGATCACTGCGTGAATATGGTCAGCATAGGATGAGCGAGCCAGGAAGACTTCGACCATGGTTCCTCCCATGGAGATGCCATAGAGGAGAATGCTTTGTGCCCCCTGGGTCAAGGCATACTTGACGCTCGCTTCCACATCTTCCCACTCCGTCTCTCCCAGATGTGATAGCCCATCAGTGCTTGCTGGAGCGTTGGTATCATTGCGGTACGTAATATCTAAAATGGGGAACCCCAGGTTGGCCAGTGTTTGAAACGCACGTAGCCCTTGTTCTTGTGTGCCCGTTGTGCCATGGACGAGAATGACCCAAATTGGCTGCTGCCCAGGAACAAACCATGCCGGCATCGCGCCGAGAGGGGTAGGAACGGACACCTCATCGATGGTGAGGTGGAGTTGCTCTTGGAGTTTCCCTCCGTAGACCGTTGTGTTCCAGGCGACGTTGGTCTGAGGGGTGAGCGTTCCTGCTACTTGAAGAAGCTTTCGGGTAACCGTCCTGGCATCAGAGGAGAGAATAGGTCCCACAATGGCCTGTCCTTCTGGACCCCGAATACCAAACACCCCTGGCCGTCTGGTATTCTTTGTGCTTTGCAACGTAATTGCCTCCGCATTGACATCCACGAGAGGGATAGTGAAAGCGGTCGATGCATTGGTTGTGCGATGGAGCAGCCGGTGCGCAATATACCAACTCAAACCGACACAGAGGCCCACTAGCAGAAGAAGGATGAGAAGAAGAACACATACGAGTAACGTCAACATGATCAATCCTTTCGCAATGGAATAGGGATGGAAAAAAAGAATAATATTTGATACTAATGGAAGCTCTCCCATTAGTATGCGCTGAGTTCTTGGTATGCACCGAGTTCTTTGTTCTCGCTGAGCGCAGATACCGACCGACCATCCTGCGATGGAGCGAGTTGCGCAAAATACTCCAAGAGCAATCGGTGCGTGAACATGTAACCCCCTCCAACGTTGCGCATCAATGCAAGGTTGGTGACACAATTGAGAAAGTCCACGTAGTTCCTGGGAATTCGATTCCACTTCCAGAGATACCAGCGGAGCGTATAGTGTTCTATCCATGCAATACCACCATGGGCGATGGTAAAGATGACGAAGAGCACGACCGCAATCATCACCGCAAAGGCTTTCGCCATCACTGGCCAGGTTGAAAGTTGTCCAAGAAGGCCAAAACCGATGCCAGTAGCGAGACCGCTGGCAATTCCTCCAATTGGAGCAAATATACAAGCTCCAATCAGTGCATTGCGTCCCGAACGAGCGATGCCTTCATTCGGGATCGTATGCTGGTCATCTGCGAGAATATCACTTGACCAGCCACTTTGAAGCATGCTGGTTAACATACCTGCAATGCCAACAATGAGGCCACTGATGGTTCCGAAAACCAGCCCGTAGTGGAGTCCATAAGCAGGATCGGCAAAAAAGAGGCTCGTGATCCCGGCGATGATCACGCCTACGCTCACGAGTGTGACGAGTGCAACCAGGAGACTTTTTTTGATAGTGTTTCCCATATCCTGGGCCATCTGTTTCCAGGACCAGGCGACAGTCTCAGCTGGTTGAATCGTTTTTCCCAACGAAGCGAAGAGACGGGTTCCCCCACCAAAGCCAAACGCCAGGAAATAGAAGAGCGCTGCGATGAAACTGTAAATGATGGTGGACTGGTGATTGACCTGGAGGAGAAGTTCGACGATGGCGAAGCTGAGTCCTCCTCCAGTTCCAAAGATCAGACCGTCAACAAGTCGATCTTTAAATGACACCTTTTCTGGTGGTTCTTCTTGCTGGTGGCGTAATCCATCTCCTAATCCACTGAGGAGTCCAATGAGCATGGCCAGGAAGAAGCCAATTCCCAGGCCATAGGAGATTCCATGCATAAGGCCACCAAGAGCGGTAAACAAGGCAATGGAGAACGGACTGATGATGAGGCCAAACTTCAATCCAGTGCGTAGCCCAGTTCTCAACCCATGCCAGATGGCGCGAAGGGTCAGCGTTGGGAGAGAGGGACTTCCCACCAGGATGGAAACCAACCAGATCACGATACTCAGAATGAGAATAAGACTGGCTCCCCCTTGACTTCCCCCTCCAATGCCTGGTGCCATCCATCCAAGCATGCTATTGCCTGTTCCACCGCCAAATAGCCCCAGGATCCCATTGCCAGAGCCTACCACCCCATTCTTCAGCCCTCCTTTCAACCACGCTGCCAGGGCACCTCCGACGATGCATTGGATGCTGGTGACGAGACGAATGACGGTTCGCTGATAATGATGTTGCTCGCGGTTGTTTTCTAGCCAATCGGGTTGAAGGCGCTCGATATAGAATTCTGTCTGGTTGCGTACTTGCAAATGCCGCGCCAGCCACGTCAAATACTGTTTGATGTGTACGCTGGTGTACGTCTTTGTAGTGGCGCCTCCTCGCTCTATCAAGCGCTCAACATATTTCGCAAAGATTCTATTTCGTTGGATATGAAATGAGCCATCAGTCAGGACCTCCTCCATCGGTACGCCCTGGTAGGCAATGGCCAAGGTATTGAGCATTAAAGGGGTGGAGGCCATTTCTCGGAGTGCAGCGTCACGTTGGAGCGCCAGGCGAAGGATGGCAAGATCCTGGCCCGCCAGAGCCACAAATTCGTCTATCTGCTCAGTGGTCAATGCATTGACCACCACCGCCTTATTTAAGGCAAGACGAGCTGGTTGTGCCATATAATCTGCAGAACGGCAACAGACCACGACCGGCGCCAATCCATATTTTTGCCGGTAGGTGTTAATCTCCTGAATACATGCTGTCCGGTATTCAGGCGTAACGTCATCCAATCCGTCCAGCAGGAGCGCGATCTGCTCCGCTTCAATCCATATTTGAGCAAGTTTGGGTGAAATTCGATATTTGGTATTGATTTCTTCGACCAGCCATTTTTCCAGGGGAAGCTGTCTCTCGGCCCACGATGCCAGATTGAAATAGATTGGAAGAGGATATCGTTCATAGTGCCTGGCGCGTGCAATTTCATGGCGTGCCAGTTCAAGGAGCAGGGTTGTCTTGCCTGAACCAGGCTCACCAAGAATGAGCAGTTCTCCATCCGCCTGGTCATACACTTGGGTAATCCTGGTTCCAGGGGGCAACGAATGTGATGGCAAGGGAGACTTCTGAAATACCTCTTGCCATGGGTCTTCAAGCAAATCTGGTCGTTCTTGTAACGGTACAACGAGGAGGGTTAAACGATAGAGCGATTCTTCAAAAACGCCCTTGATCCAGCGCTCGTGAACACGGGTGAGCATGCGTTGACGGTTCACATCTTCGTATGCATACGCGAATATGTTTCGGCGAACCGCTCGTGGTTGTTCCTCCTCCTGCACTGAGGCAACATCCCGCACTCGTTCTGAAGCCCCTTCTGGTAATACTCTATCTTCTTCAGCAGTAGAGAGCACCACAGTCAAAGGGACGTGATCTTGCTGGGTCGAAGCGTGGAGGGATCCACCATCGAGCGGAGGTAAGCCAAGTTCCTCTGGAGACTTTCCTAAGATCTCACATAAGCGTTTGCGAACGCCTGGCTGCGGAGCGCGTTCCCCCCGTTCCCAACTGCTGACGGTTTGAACAGCGACATGAAGCTTCTCAGCAAGATGAACCTGAGTCAGACCTCGTTCTCTTCTTGCTTTCTTGAGGAAGGTATTCGGACTCATAACGCATCCCTGCAATAACTAAGAAGACATTGTACAACAATGTCTGGAAATACACGATTGCCGTCCTTGCAATCTACAAATATTCAAAATCACACATTGATAGTAGCACAGCTTTTGTTATTAGACAAGGTTCAAGCACTTTGAAGCCATGAGAAGCCGTACTGTATGAGTTTTGTATGAGTTTTGTATGGGTGCTGTCGGTTCTTTTTTTACATGAAAACTGGCATACTAATACCAAGAGTTTGGAGATAGGCACTGCTCTATCATCGAGTGATATGATAGTTTGCTTGGTTTACAAGGAGATGTCGCTCGTCCCACTCGATGCACTTCAAGAAAGGAATGAAGAAATGTATGGTATCGCTTATAGCTCGCTTCAATGGATCGTCGCTCCTGTTGTGAGACGACGTTGAATGAAAAGGATTTGAACTCACGGCTATGAATGGTATTTTCTGCTATCGCGCTTTCTCTGCAAGATAGTGTAGATACAACTTCAGCATATGATGTGGCTCACTACGACTCTCTTTTGGGGAAAATAACAGAAAGAGACAGGTGAAAGAAGGCAATGATCTTTCTTGAAAATGATATGTCGCTGGTAGACCTCCCATCTCTGCTCCAGGGGCAGGATGGATCTTCAGATCACGCTCCAATACTCATTCCATTCTTGTCCTATAAGGCGCTGATTTTTCACGAGCGTTTTATCTACATTTTTCAGCGAAAACAGTTGACCGAGGGCTTTCAACTGCATTGTACTCCCACACAATGTCGCCTGCTGGTGGCATTCTTGTCCCATCCTGAGCAGGTGCTTTCCTTTGGCGACCTGGCGGCCTGTGCATTTGGCCTTGATGCCGCTCACTGTGATGTGCAAGAGATTCTCACGCTGCAAAAGCACGTGTCCAAACTCAAGCAGAAACTCCCACCGTTTCTGAAACTGGCCGTGGTCAAAGGGCATGGATATGTGCTGCACCACAGCCCGGAGGGGCACAAGGCGGAAGGCAAGCATGCGCCTGAATGAGCACACGCCCGTTGTTTTTCCTCTCTGCATGGTGCTTCGCCCGGAATTGGGAAGAACTTCGCGCACTATTGGGTGGTTTAGATCTTCCCTTGTCTCCTTGTTCCCAGGTACACTTAGTCAGGTACCTCGCAACATGGACCGAAACATCCCTGGATCTACGCTGGTGACGGTGATAATGACTGTGCGCCAGGAATCTATCCAGGACTGCTTCTCCTGACAAAGGCCGAGCATTTGTAGGTATGTCCACAGTACAACAGTATGTCCAGGTAAATTACAAAATTTTGGTAAAATGGAGGACTTTCACGATGGCAACATCTATTTCCCTTTGCTCTGATCAACATATCTCCCTTCATCCAATTGGACGGAGGTTATGGTGTCGTCTTGCGGGTACCCCGGAAAAACCACCATTGCTCTTGCTTCACGGCGAGTGGCAAAGTAGCGCGGTGTTTACGCCGTACATGGCATCGCTTGCTCGCCACTACTACGTTGTGGCGCCGGATCTCCTTGGACACGGGTTTTCTTCCAAACCAGCGGAACAATCTGCTTACTCTATTCCCGCCTGGGTTGAAGACGTGGCGATCTTATGCGATACCACCCTTCACCTGGATAGCATACATGTGGTCGCACTCGGACGCTTTGGTATGTGCGTGCTCGATGCGCTACAGTGGCATGCGACGCTCGCAGAGCGCCTGCGCGCGTTCACCATCCTTCCCTTCCCACACATGTACCCGTTTGCCCTTCTGACGCGTTTGTCTTCACCTGACGTTGATGTCTCCTACAGTGCCGCTCACGAGCTCGCCTCGCTCCTGCTCCCCCTTTTTCCGCAGGACGGCATCACTCCTGAGCGTGCACACGGAGAACTGGTGTCGCAGATCCGGTTGGTGCACCCTCGGGCCAGCGCAGAGCTCTGCCACCTGGTGGAGTATATGGAAACGGAGTATACCCGCTGGGGAAAGCCGCTCATGATCCTTCAGACGCTCAAGGATCTCTCGGGCCTTGTAACGCAGAGCGACGCATCTCTTGCCGGAGGAACCGGCTCTCAGGAGCACGAATCGAGCGCATGTACGGCGCTTGTCTCCGAGACACCTCTCTAAAGCTGGTGTGCATCCGTACTATGAGCTCTTGTATTGGCCTCATTCACTCTATAATTCGTTCGTTTATGACAATACGTCATCACGTTGTCTATAAAGAGAAAGAACATCGTTATGACTCGTACTACGTTTTCTTCTCCTGTGCACGCGCAAGCATCGTCCTCACCCGTGCATGATGAGCAGCAGGGATTGCCATCCTCCCACATGCTCCTTGAGCAGGTGCTCACAAAAAGCGAGGCCCCGCTCGATGCCGCTGTGCTCACGTGTCTTCCTCCCCTTCAAAAGGAGGAAGCTTTGCTCCTGCAGACCTGGCATCAGGGACGCCCCATACTGACGCAGATCGTCACGACGCAGCTCGGACGGGTGGGAACCTTTCTTTTGCCCGTAGAGGATACCCATGGTGATGAACAGTGGCAGCAAAAGATGATTGAGTTGGCCTGCAAAGCCGTAGCCCTCGCTCAGGCCTGCGGCGCCAGAAGCGTCTCCCTTTCAGTGCCTCTCGCACGACAGACCAGAGGTGGGCAGATGATTCGGGAGCACCAGGTGTCGTGTGCCGGTCGTCGTCCATGCCTTACCACCGCGGACGCCACCACCAGTGCCGCGGTCCTCCTGAATCTCGAATGGATCCTCACACGCGTTGGTCGTGAGCTCTGCCGTGAGCGGCTTGTGGTGGCAGTAGGACCCGACGATTTCGCCAGTACGTTTCTTCGTCTCCTGCTCGCCACGCGACCGCATCCCGCATCTCTGATGCTGTGCACGCTTCCGGGGCAGGGGACGCATGGTGAGCATCTTGAGATGGAACTGTTAGTGTCTGGCTTTCGGGGAAACGTCGTGCGCAACGAGATGCGAGAAGGGGAGATGCTGCCAGATGGCGTGTATGAGGAGGCCACCCTGCTCCTTGGGACAGGCGATTTGCTCAGAGGACTCGATGTGCAACGCCTTCGCGCCGGGACGATTCTCCTTCGGCTTCCGTCGGCTCTCTCCCCAGAGGTGTCAGAGCCCCTCTCGGCTCGGATACGCGCACACCAGGATATCCTTGCTCCTCAGGGAGATGAACTGACCTCTCCAGCACCAATGCGAGAACTGCGAGTGTTTGCAAGTGGGTCACTGCTCGATTTGCTCATACAAACGGGGGAAGGGGGTGGGCTACGTAACCCATACCAGGTCAAGAGTTTCCTGCTTGCCGGGCTGGCGGTCGCGAAACTCGATGTCCTTCCAACCTCCGGATGGGTCGACACAAAAACGGCACAAAGCTACTACTTCGCGCTGAGACGGGCAGGGTTCCGAGGGACGGCACCTGATCTGGGTGTGCATGATTCCCCATCGCTCTACCTCACGCAGTTTCGCGCCCGTTTCCGTCACTGCCTTTGACCAGGGGATCTCTCCACCGAGAGCTGTGTTCATGATACAGGCGGCGCGGATACTCCTGCGTTTCAACCAGGGGAGGAAGCGCCGCCATCTCAGGGGCTTCACAAGGAGTAGAACATTTGTTATACTGATGGGTATGGATGTACAGCACATCACACATGTCACCTACAAGCTGGCTTCCCACTTTATCACGAGAAAGCGAACGACATCAAGCAGATCATCACCGCTAAACTGAAACTTCTGCCCACGCCAGAGCAGCAGCAACGCTTACGCCAGACGCAACTGGCGTACCGCGACGCGCTCAATGCGGTGAGTCACTATGCCTTCGCGCACGGCAAAACCAGTAGTGTGACCAAACTGCACAAAGGCATGTATGCCGAGCTACGCGCGCGCTTCGGTCTTCCCTCGCAACTGGCCTGTAGCGTGGAACGGCAGGTCTCGGCAACGTACAAAGGGCTGTGGACGAAACTGGTGAAGAATATCGAGCATCGCCGAGCTAAGATCACAAAAAAGCGCTTCAAGGGATTGGACCAGCCGCCACAGTATAGCTCCCCAACCGTGCAGTACACCTACGCGCGGGACTACACCTTTCAGTGCGAGAGCCGGGTAAGCATCGGCACCCTCACCGGACGCATCAGCATCCCCTATCAGGGCTACGACAAGCAGACGGCCCTCATCCAACACGGGGCGCGCATCGGAGATGCGAAACTCTGGTACGATCAGCCAAAGAAGCAATTCTATCTGCTGGTGTCCTTAGAGATTGAGATTTCTGATCCCACTCCTGCACAACTCACCGAAGTCGTTGGGGTGGATGTGGGTATCCGCTACCTGGCGGTCACTTCCATCTCGACCGGCAAAGCGAGCTTTCACTCAGGAAAGCGAGTGAGGCACCGAGCGAACCATTACGCACGATTACGCAAACGCTTGCAGCAGAAAGGCACTCGTAGCGCGAAACGTCGTCTTAGACGCATTGAGCAACGAGAGAGACGGTTGAAACTGCACGCCAACCACATAGTCGCCAAACAGATCATCGAGCAGCACCCACACGCCCTGATTGGGCTGGAACAACTCACCGATATCCGGGAGCGGACCAGACGCAGAAAGCGCAAGCGCACGACAAAGGGGAAGGGCATCGAGGCGGTGTCTGCGAAGGCTCGCAAAGCCAATCGCGTGCACTCGCAGTGGTCCTTTGCCGAACTTCAGGCGCTTGTGAGCTACAAGGCCACGCTTGCCGGGTCGCTCGCCGTCAAGGTGGATGCGAACTACACCTCGAAGGCGTGCCCGATGTGTGGGCACACGGCTGATCAGAATCGCCCGAACAAGGGGTTGCGCTTTGGGTGTCAGCAGTGTAGGTACACGCTCCACGCTGATCTGATTGGCGCGAGGAATGTGACCTTGAGGACGCTCTTGATCCGGCAAGACTGGATCAGGACGGGGTTTGTGTCAATGGCCCCTGATGCATCGGACGGTGAAGCCAAAGCGGCGCGCCTGCGAAGGTACGCCGAGGTGCGGTGGAGTCCAGGTGTAACGAACAAGCCTCCGGTCTCTGACCGGAGGTGATTGACATGCCTCACGAGCAAGAGGTGCTGGGAACGTGCTTTCTCAGACGAGGAAGACGAAAGATGACGCAATTGTACCCTCTCGTCGCACTTGTGACCTGTGCGGACGATTTTTATCGCGATCCCGATGATCTGGTCGTGCAGCAAGCGCTGAGCCGCCTGGGTGTCCATGTCGACCTGGTCTGCTGGAATGACCCCACCTATCAGTGGGAGCGCCCATCCCTGGTGGTCGTGCGCTCCGTTCGGGACTATAACCGGCAGCGTGGTGCATTTTTGCACTGGGCGCGTCGTGTCGCCCGGCAGGCGTTGTTGCTCAACCCGCTTCCACTCCTGGAGTGGAACACCCAGCGGTGGTATCTCCGTGATCTCGCGGCCCAGGGGATCCCGGTTGTCCCGACCCATTGGGTGAAGCCAACCACTGCCGCGCCTCCGTCACTGGCACACCTCCTCGCAGAGCGCGGCTGGCAAGAGGCGATAATCAAACCGGTTATTGCCACTGGTCCCACCGGTCTTCGCCTGGTGACACGTGCACAGGAAAGCCTGAACCAGGGACAGGCACATCTCGATGCTTCCCTGGCTCACGGCGCTGCCATGATGGTCCAGCCCTTCCTTCCCGAGGGGGAGCAGAGCGTGATGGCGATTTGTGGACAGATCACGCATGCCGTCCACGCGCCTTGCCAGCTCACAGAGGAGGAAGATGAAGTGAGGAACACTGTTGCGGTCCCGCTGCAGAGGGACTACGTGGCCTTTGCTCGTGACATCCTTTCCCGCCTTCCCCCGACCCTGTTCGCGCGTGTGGATCTCCTTCGCGATACAACCGGGCGCTTGCGGCTGAGTGAACTCCATCTAGTTGCGCCACGTCTCTGCTTTCAGTGCTCTTCTGCGGCCTGTGAACGCCTGGCGAGAGCCCTCTCTCGGCTCGCTCGCCAGCCATCTCTATGGCGCCAGGGATCTGGCCTCTCGGGGGTAGAAGGTGAATTGTTGGAGAGGCATTCATCTGTCGTGTCGCATGTCGTCGTTGGCTAAGGTGTGACAACGGTGACGGACGTGCTTTCCGAGGAGCTTTGCTTGCGTATGAAACAGGTTTTCGTTGTGGCAGCATGGTTTGGGTGCGCAAAGCAAGAGAGCAACCAGATATGGGTGTCATGTGCTCATAGTATCGTTTCCAGAAATTACTCTTATATTGAACGTGATAGCTCTGAAAGACCGGTGAAAATAGTATGTTGAACGCTACTCTCTTTTTAAGGATATTCTTTTCTGTCCTGGCAGGCATGGCGCTCGTACTGTATGGGGTCCGATCGATGACAGAGATCATTGGGCAATCGGACAATCGCTATCTGCGCCACTGTTTCTTGCACGTAGTGCGTTTCCCCGCCGTAGCCTATCTTATCAGTCTCGTTATGACAGCATGCATGCAAAGCTCGAGCGCGATGTCTTCGTTGTTGATTGATCTGGTGAGTACAGATCTTTTGCCCTTTTCAACTGCTATTGTGATGATGCTCGGAGCAAATGTTGGCTCGACGCTTGCGGTGCAGCTGATTTCCTTTCATATCACCGATTATGCGCTCACTATCGTCGGTCTCTTTGCCTTGCTTGCGCTCATGACAGCACGTACTCAATGGCGACGTGTTGGGTAAATCGTGTTTCCCTGTGGCCTTATGCTCCTGGGGCTCTCTACTCTCTCTCAGGCAAGTGAGCTTCTGGCAAATAGTGCGTGGGCGGAAGCGGCACTCCAGACAGTTGCAACGACCCCGCTCTTGCTCCTTCTTCTGGGAGCAGCGCTGGCTATGCTCCTCAATTCGAGTACTGCAACTATCGGGTTGGTGCTCGCTCTGGTATCACGTCACACGTTGTCCCTGGTACCAGCACTGGCAGCCATGCTGGGAGCAAATATTGGGACGACGCTCCCAGCACTGCTCGCGGCGGTGTCACACAATGCTGCTTTGGGGCAGCGCCTGGCACTCGTCCACACAGGGACGAAGTGTTTGGGCGCATGTCTTCTCTTCTTGTTGTTGCATCCTCTTGCCGCCTTGCTTGCTGTATGCTGGCCTAACCCTACCATGCAAGTTGGCATGGCGCACCTCGGATTTAATGTCCTGTTGACCTGTTGTTGTGTGCCTCTGGCGGGTCCACTTACCTGGTTGCTCACCGCTCCGGTACCCTCAGGAGAAAAAGTGTCAGTACTCCAGATCACAGAGCCTGCTAGCTATCCCTGGTCCTCACCAGTATCAGATGTATGAGCGGTAAAAAGCGTTTGTTCGTCTATTCCGTTCAGGTTTTCCACATTGTTCTCTTTTGATGTGGAGAATGTGTGGAAAACCTGAACAGAAAAAGAAATCCATGGAGATGTGAGTAAGAATCAGGTTTTCCCAACCGGGGTTCATGACTTTACCTCCCAGATCTGCACGGTCTTATCAGCACTGCCAGAAGCAATGCGCTTGCCATCTGGAGACCATGCGACTACATTGACACTGTCAGTATGCCCACGATAGGTAACGATCATGTTCCCATTGGCAGCATCCCAGACCTGCACGGTCTTATCAGCACTACCAGAAGCGATGTGCTTGCCATCCGGTGACCATGCGACTGCGTTGATACTTCCATTATGCCCACGATATGTAAAGACAGTGCCCCCAGTAACAGTATCCCAAACTTTTACCGTGCTGTCAGAGGAGCCCGAAGCGATGTACTTGCCATCTCGGGACCATGCGACTGCATTGACCTCGCCAGCATGCCCGCTATAGGTAAAGAGAATATTCCCATTCGTAGCATTCCAAACTTGTACCATGCTGTCAGAGGAGCCCGAAGCGATGTACTTGCCATCTTGGGACCATGCCAGCGCATTGAAACTCACAGCGCGTTCACTATTGGCATACGTATAGGTATTAGCACCATTGGCAGCATTCCAGACATGCACTGTGTTATCTTCATTACCAGAAGCGAAATACTTGCTGTCTGGAGACCATGCCACTGCCTTGACCCCCAAAGAATGCCCATCACAGGTAGCTATGATGTTCCCATTTGCAGCATTCCAGACATACACTTTCCCAAACACCCCACCACTCGAAGCGATGTGCTTGCCATCTGGAGACCACGCCACCGCGCTGACCTCGTCGTGTTCATTATAGATCAAGCCATGGCTCCCATTGGCGGCATCCCACACCTGCACTGTCCAATCTGCACTACCAGAAGCGATGCGTTTGCCATCTGGAGACCATACCACTGCCCTGACATTGTCAGTATGCCCACTATATATATAAAGGAGATTGCGAGGAAGGTCAGGGTGGGTAGCTGCACTTAGCCACCAGATCCCTCCCCCCACAGTTGCAACTCCTGCCGTGGCTAACCCGATGATTACTGCTCGCCGCGAAAGTGAACGCGCAGGCGTCGAGGTCTCCGTTGGGGTGTCTACGAGTGGAGATGCGGGAACAGCCTGGGACTGGGGAGTTGGGGAGACAAGCATGGCAACTGTTGGCGGCAAGGAGGGCTCTAACGTTGAATTTGTGTCTATCACTGTTTTGACAGCAGGAACTGTCAGACCTCCTGCTGCCAAAGGCGATGAGGAGTGAGGGGAGATCGTCTCTGCAACAGGGATAGGTGTTGCTTTTTGTGCCGTCCGACTGGCTTCTTCTAGCGCCTTCGCAAAGGCTTGCACGCGATGAAAACGCTGTTTCGGGTCTTTCTCCAGAGCTGTCAAGATTACCTGCTCCACCTCAACTGGGAGTGCTGGCACCTTCTGGTGTAAGGGGGGCGGTGGCGTCATCAGATGCTTGGCAAAGATCTCGGTGTAGGTGCCCTCAAAGGGACGCTCTCCGCAGAGCCATTCATAGGCCACGATAGCAAGGGCATACTGATCGCTGGCTGCACGTGCCTGAGCCTGGATCTGCTCTGGGGCCATGTAAGGGATGGTTCCGGCTGAGGCCTGGCTGGTCATTGAGGAGGTGCTATGGGCAATGGCTGCGATGCCAAAGTCGCTAAGGACAATCTCGTTGTGTCGCCCCACCAACATGTTTTCTGGTTTGATATCTCGGTGAATGAGCCTCTGGTCATGGGCATATTGCAGGGCATCGGCCACCTGCTTGATGTAGGAAACAACTGTAGGCAGCGGCACACATTCGCCTTTGTGATGGCGCTGACGCAATGTGCCATTGGGCAGATAGTCCATGACGAGAAAAGGAACGCCGTTGTGCACATCAAAGTCAAGGATACGTACAATGTGAGGATGATCGAGCGCTGCGATAATCTGAGCCTCCCGCTGGAAGTCTTCTCTCTCTCTTTGGGAAAGGGAGGCATGGAGCACTTTAATCGCCGCAGCCCTCTGAAGTCGAATGTGCTGTCCAAGGTAGACCTCCGCAAAGCCTCCACGTCCCAACAAGCGCTCTAGCCGATAATTGCCTAACTGCTGTCCTTCTCGGCTGTCTCGTTCGGTCATTTGACTTGCTCTCCTAAATATCTATTTCATGCGTAATGTACATACAAGGTTAAGGTAAGTCAAGGGCATCTGGGGCGTAGCACAGTGTCTAGTACTTCAAGGCACTTTAAGCGAAAACATTGGCTCGTAGGGGCAAAAATGGGAGGATGAGCCTGGCAGGTTGATCTATTTGGCCATAAGAAGCGCTCTGTCAAGCTCAGCTTACAGAAAACGGCCCCGAAAGCTCCGCTCTTTTAAGTGGGGGAGTGTCAATCTCACTGAGCAGGACGTCCAGAACTGGTTTTGCCACTGTGGCTATCTTCCCCTTGAAGGAGAAGTGTCGGGGCTCAATCCTTGGGTATATCGCTGTAAGCGCTGAAACACGGCGTGTTCCTCTTGAAAGCAAGCAGAGCACTGATCTGCGTAATCCCTGCTGGTCCTGCGAGCACGATTCCCCCATTCCGGAGAACCTGATCTCAGACTTGCGGTTTGCTTAGATGACCAAAAGCCGTTGGCTCAGAGTGTTTTCTTCTCCGATCGTTTTCTTTCATCGTCCGAATCAAAGTGATGGTGGCCCTTGCCATTCTTTCACCATTTGTTCAAGTTGGTTGCGTACCCCTTCTGGGCGAAGCCAGCCGTAACCGACGTGTTGCAGGTGGGCAAGAAGTTTCTGAAAGTCTTGCTCAGTCCAGGATGGCGTTCCCTGGCGTGTAAGTGCCAGTCGAAATTCATGTTCTTTGGGAGTGCGATCCTGTGGGAGTTCGCTCACGTAGGGAGCATGTAGCGAGAGGAATGTTTGCAAGAAAGGTAGAGCTCCATCATTCCAATCCTCTGGTTCACAAGACTCTAATTCCCAGTCAAAATGCCAGACGGCTACGCTCGTCTCCCCCTCAGTGAGAGCGAACTGGCCATCAGGACTCAAGCAAATATGGTGAAGAGGATATCGCGTCGGTGATTGGAATACATGTAAGCATCGACCAGTTATGGCATCCCATAGGCGGAGCGTCTTATCACGTCCAGACGAAAGGGCGACTCGCCCATCCGCGCTCAGTCCTGCGGCGAGCACATTGGTCGTCTGACCTCTATAGGTCACGGAGTTGGTATGTCCCTCGAAGAGTTGCAACTGCTGTCCTGTCACCGTATCTCGCAAGCGCAGATGGCCGTCGATCTCTATCGAGAGGGCGACCCGGCCATCTGCACTCAGACTTGCTGAAACCACCTGACTCCACTCCGGAAACGAACGAAGCGGCTCCCACGTTGCTATTTCGCAGCACGATACCTGGTAATAACCAGCGAGCATGAAGCGCCAATCGGGACTCAGAGAAAACGGTGTCTGTATATTTTCGCTTTTTATGTACAGGCTTCTCCCCGTTCTTGTCTCCCATAAGCGTGTGTCAGAAGCAACAGAGAGCGCAAATTTCCCATCGGGACTGAGACTTAACGCCGATAGAGGGTGATAACCATGGGATGGAATGGGGTGTCCTTGCAATATACCATGGCATTGTCCGGTTGGGATTTCCCAGACCTGAATATTGCGTTCTAGCCCTCCTGAAAGGAGGAAGCGTCCATCCATGCTTACACTGAGTAAAGGATTACCCAGTAACTTTTCTGTTGCCATCTGGAATGTTTGTACACGGTGTCCAGTGGCAATATCCCAGACGTGAATATGTTGGTTGTTGTCTATTGCAATGGCAAGGCGACCATCAGGACTCATGATAAGTGCCTCGATCCCCTGTATCTCTCCTTCCAATTGCCTACTGAGCCAGGCACCTTGGAAATGGGCTCGCCTTGTCCGTGACGCAAGTCTATTCCACAGCGAGAGGCTTCGGGGTGCGTATTTCCATCCCGGTAAGGCTCGTGTGTGTCGCGTGTGTACTAGCGCTTCCGCTATGCGTTCCTCCGTGAAAGCCAGCGCGGCTCTGTCGAGAAGCGCTGTCGCTCGTGTTTCTATCGCGGTGATCTCATCGAGTGACTGCTGCTGAGAGAGACGCAAGTGATAGAAGGTTTGCGCCTCGGGAAGTTCCCACCAGCGTATTGATCCGTCAGCACTGCTTGAAATGGCTGTCGTTTCATCAAAGCTCCATAGCACCGACGTGATGCCTCCCGTATGACCCTGAAACGTCCTCCGGCAGCATCCAGTCGTTGTGTCCCAGAGACAGACTGTTCCATCAGCGCTTCCCGATAGTGCAAATCGTCCATCAGCGCTAAAGTTTGCTGTATTGACACGGAAAGTATGTCCTCGCAAGGTCCTCAGGCAGCGCATACTGGGAATCTCCCAGAGATGCAGTGTACCGTTATTCGTTCCTGTAAGGGCAAGACGCCCATCTTGACTGAAGCACAATGCCTTCTCGGCGACCTCCGGGAGGCTAGCGAGACAACGCCCTGTCCTTATTTCCCAGAGTTGTAGAGCGCATTTACTAAGATCTTCCCCATCAAAAATCGCGAAACTGCCGGATAAGGCCAGATATCCATCGGGACTTACACAGATGGAGTTTTTCCTGATGGTCTGATCGTGAAATGAGCACAAGCAGGTTCCTGTGTCTATTTCCCAGAGTTGGATAGCTCCTGCTATACTCAAGGAAACAGCCAGGTTCCCGTCTCTACTGTAAACAACATCGTTCACCTGTCCTGGCAAGCTCATCTTTATGGTACGCAGGCATCGCCCAGTATCCACATCCCATAAGCATAGAGTCCCGTGAGGGCCATGTGAAATGGCCCTATTCCCTCGGAGATGCACTTCCTCAGTGATGGTGTTCACTGCATCACGAGATTTCAAGTCATATTGCGCCTTCTCTCCCTCTTTCGGCTCATTAAGGTCTAGGCTCATCAGGTAAACATTCTTCCCAGTGGTCATATCCCATAAGAATAGCTGCCCATAGCGATTGGCGGAGAGCATGTGTTTCCCATCTGGATACATATAGCCCGCGACTATCGCCTGCCGGGCGTGGTCTTCAAAGGTTCTGATGCAGCGCCCCCATCGATGCGTTCCTGCTTGCGCCTGTGCGAGTAGCGCCTGAATCGTTTTTTTCTGCGGTGTCGATCGGGCTGCTTCTTCAAGTAGTGAAAGAGCCACCTCCACATCTCCACGCTCTAAGTGGGCTTGTGCCAGGTACTCAGTTGTGCGCTCTTTCCCCAGCGTCGATTGTACCGCATCTAATCTCTGTATCAGCTCGCTATCGTTCCATCTCCCCTCTCGCCACTGGATCATTCCATAGTTGAAGGAGGCTTCGAGATGGTACGGATCAATCTGGTGAGCTTGCTCCCATGCCTGCCGAGCCTCCTCGAATTTGCTCAGATCATACAACGAGAGCGCTCGGTTATTGAGGCTATCTGCCAGCACTTCTATGGGCCGTGGTACATGGCGCGGATAGGATTCCCCGATCTCAGATGTGTAAATCTCCTGGAGCAGTGTCGCGACCTCGAGCATGGATGTGGGACGCTGCTCTGGCTGTTGCTCAAAGCAGCGTGCAAGTAGCTTCACCAGCGCGGCAGGCATCGGAGGTATAGCCGGGTCCTGGGCCTCATGACTTGCCAGCACGGCACGTGCCGCACTTCCGCTCCTCCATGTGATTTCTCCTACAAACATCTCCAAAATCGAGACGCCCCAACTCCACATATCCGTCTTGCGATTGAGCGCCTGTCCCGCGGCCTGCTCTGGGGAGCAGTAGGCAGGTGTCATGCCTCCCCAACTGACAAGCAAACTCTGCTGTCCACTTCCCGCTGCACTGCCTTGTTCACCAGCCATCGTACGTGCTTTGGCAAGGCCAAAGTCACCGACTTTTGCTATCCCATCTGGAGTCATCATCACGTTGGCGGGTTTTACATCCTGGTGAATGACCCCTTGCTCGTGGGCATATGCCAACCCCCAGGCAAACTGGATAGCCACATCGAGCATGCGTTTGAGTGCTTGTTTGTGCCCGCCCATGTAGAGCCTGCGTGTGTGTATCCATTCAGCAAGGCTCCCACCAGCTACGTATTCGGCGAAAATACGAGGAATATCCCCCATGGTGCGCACGTAGTAACAACTGACAATATGGGGATGTAATCCCAGATTGATCCAGGTTTCTGCCTCACGAATAAAGCTCGCTTTCCCATCTTCTTTTGCAAAGATGGCTATCCTTGGACTTTTCACAGCCAGATCCATCAACCATTCGCGGTGGTGAACTTTGTAGACTTTGCCCATACCTCCTTCGCCTAGTATGGCAGTCACATCGTAGAGGTTGAGGATACAATTCCCAACGCGCCATTCCTGCAGCCCGTCGACGAAGCTTCCTGTCCCTCCTGGTCGCTGCTGTGAGGCGCGGGGCAACGGAAACGCGCTGGGACCAGATTCTGCGCTATAGGTAGGCTGGTTGTCTTGTTCTTGCATCTTTCTTCTCTCTTCCTATTGTCTTGCTGCGCGCGCGAGTGCGTAACGCCTTCGTGTCTCCACCGTTATTGGGTGATCTGGTCCGAGCGCCTCTTCCTGAAGAGACAGAATGTCTTGATAGAGGGAGGCTGCCTCATAAAGCTTGTTTTGCGCTTCCTGACAGTCGGCTACATTGCAGAGGATAGTAAGTGTAACAGGGTCTTCCTTTCCCTTTACCTTCTCCATAATACGCGCAGCACGCAGGAAAATGGGCTCAGCTCTGGCATAGTCCCCCTGCTGAGCATAAAGATCGGCCAGGTTATTGAGCGCCCAGGCGAAAGAATTATGCTCAGGCCCCATTGTCCGCTCCGCTATATGTGCGAGACGCAGATATAGCGCTTCCGCCTTCGCATATTTCCATTGGTCAGTGTAGATCATAGCCAGAGCGGCGAGTGTAGAAATAAGATGAGAACTTTCTGGACCATATATCTGCTCAAGCAGCGGGATAGCGCGTTGTAAGAGGGGCCCGGCTTTTTCGTCTTGTTCCTGCTTGTGATACAGCATCGCGAGTTCGTAGAGCGGATAGGCGACATCTGGATGTTCTGGGCCTAGAGCTTTCTCTCGAATATGCAAAGCACGTAGGAGAAGTGGTACAGCAGCTTCAGAGTGATTCTGGTCTTTGTAGAGCAGCGCTAGTCCATAAAGAGGATCGCTCACGTCGAGATGGTCCCGCCCCTCAAGCCGTTCTCGCATCTGTATAGCCTCTTGGTAGTATTGCTCAGCCTCTTCATATTTTCTCTGCTCGTGGTAGAGCCTGGCCAATCCATAGAGAGGATAAACCACCGAAGTTTCTTTTTTTGAATCCATTGCTTGCTCTTTCTTGCAAAAGTGGCTAAGGAGGGTGCCACTTCCAGGGGAACAAATCCTCATAGGCCCTTTTTAAGAAAAAATGTTTTGCCCTGATCAATAAGTTGGCAATATTCACGAGTCTATCTGACGCCTTGAAAGGCGGTCCAAAGAAGTTGTGAGTGCGGTAGAGCAGCGAAAAGGCCTGTACTACTACCCGAAATACCATCTATATACTACTCAAACCTGCTACTTTGCACTTCATAGCAGCTTATGTAGCACTGGGCCTACTTCTGGTAAGCGGGCTCTTGCACTGGCTAACTCTATCAGTTTGCGCTGCACGCCTTCTGGCCGGAGCCAGCCGTAGTCGGCATATTGTAACTGGAGAAGAAGCTCCTGGAACGCTTCATCACTCCACATCGGGACGCTGTGGTGCTCTGATTGAGGAAGTGCGTACTCCTGAGCGGTTGTCTCTCTAGAGAGGGCTCGCAGGGAGAGAAATGTCTCCAGGTGGCTTGTTGCGCCCTCATCCCAGTCCATTGCATCATGGGCTTCCAGATCCCAGTCCAACTCCCAAATGTGAGTGTGGCCGATGCTCAGTGCATTCCTTTCACTCGTATTCACACTGTAAGCAACCACCCAGCGTTTATCAATACTCAGAGATACTGAAGGTACTTCAGCGCTTTCAGGTATCCGCAATGTATGCAGACAGCGACCAGTTGTTGCCTCCCAGAGTCGTATTGTTTTGTCATAACTTCCCGAAAGTGCCCAGCGTCCATCGGCGCTGAGATGTACCGACTGCACGTAATCCGTGTGCCCTTGAAATTGACGGAGGCATAGACCTGTTGCTGTTTCCATGAGCCATACCGTATAGTCTTTGCGCTTATCTCTATATTTTCGACGGTTGCCCGCAAAGAGGAGCTTGCTACCATCAGCACTCAAGTTCACTTGTTGAATCACCCCGGTTCCCTGTATCGTACGGCTATGACCAGTTGTCGTCTCGGAAAGATAGATCATACCCCCTGGTTTGGAACTCGCATAAGCGAGCAAGCGCCCATCGGCACTGAGACTTGCAGCCTCCACAGATTCGCATTGACTGCATTTGGGGAATGTGCGCACGCAACGCCCTGTTGCCGTCTCCCAAAGATTCAACGTGTCTTGTACTTTTGTCAGTACCCTACGGCTAAAGCCGAGGGCTTGGAGTTGTGTCTGAACTCCACCGCAATTCAGCATACCTTTTCAGGCGTGCTGCTTTGGCTTCATCGTCCGACACATCAGGGCGTACTGACAAGAGGCCCGTTCCTATCCAGTCTTGCCGGATAAGAAGCGTTCGCATCGCAATGTTTCTTGCACCAACCAGATCGGCATGGAGCGTGTACTGACAATTCTGACAGACAAAGAGCAAGCCCTTGTGAGGACGATTCTCTTTGCAGGTATGCCCACATTTGGGGCAGGCCTGCGAGGTGTAGTTGGCATCCACCTTGATCGCCATACTTCCATGCAAGAGCGCTTTATAAGCGATCATACTGTGCAACTCTGCAAAGGACCATTTGGAAAAGGCACGATTGGCTTTGCGCTGTTTTGCACTGGCTCGCTTGCCTTTCCGTCGTGTGGTCTGCTCGCGAATATCTGTCAGATGCTCCAGTCCAATCAAGCTTTGAGAATAGTGGGTAACAATCCGTTTACTCACGACATGATTGGCGTTTGCTTTCAACCGTCTCTCTCGTCCACTGATGGCAACGAGCCTTCTCGTTGCAGAACGAGTGCCTTTCTTTTGCAGACGCTTTCTCAGTCGTGCAGAGTGGTGTGATTTGGCAACCGTAGAGATGTCAGCATGGAAGGTGCAATCGCCTTGCATTGTCGCCGTGACGGCAAGGTATCGCATCCCCACATCCACGCCAACGACCTGCTTGTGTGTTTCTGGGGTAGGATCAGCCATCTCCACTTCCAGGGAGACAAGGAGGTAAAATTGCTTCTTGGCTTTGTCATACCAGAGTTTCGATGCACCAATCTCCGTACCACGCTGGATCAATGCCACATGCTTATTGTAGCCAGTATAGGGCACAACGATACGTCCATCGAGCGTGAGAAGACTCACGTGCTGCTCTTTCTTGAACGTGTAGTCTTTCTTATACTGGTAGGTCAACGTGGGAGAGATAAACGTAGGAGCCTGATCAAGCCCTTTATACCGTTTCTTGGTGCTACCTGCCTTACGATGAGCAGCATTGTTCTTCACCTTTGTCCAGAGGGCTTTATACGAGGCTCCAACCTGGCGAGGAACAGAACAGGCCATTTGCGAAGGCAGATGAAAACGGAGACGGATCTCTTCGTAAGTGGCATCTTGCAAACGAATAGCATTACTCAATTTGCCATTCGCAAAGGCGTACTGGCTCACATAGTTGAGAGCATCACGATATGCCAGTTGTGTAGAGCGTAAAGCCTTGAATTGCTCGGGCGTTGTATTCAATTTGAGTTTCGCTGTTAATACCGTTTTCATAGTCTGAATTATATCATAGTTTTCATCTGCCTGTCAATACTACATGAGCAGATGAAAGCATGTCTACGGCGTATTCCGCCCAAGCCACCTCCAAAGGAACGCCGCATTCCTCCCCATGCCTGAAAGGGCAGGGGCATCCTGCGGCGTTTTCACCGAAAACGCTATGGAAAAGCCTCAGAATGCTATGCGCAGCGGAAAGCGTGGGTCTGCCGCCAATTTAGTGAAGGATGGGTCTATTTCCCTGGCAATACCCACTCTTGAGCTTAAGCGTTTCGCTCGTTAAAGTTCGTTGATTGTATTTAGGAATACGCGAGTTCCCTCAAATTGTTCTATTCCCCCAACAGCCCGCTGCTCGCCAGATGGAAGAGCTGTTCAGCCAGGTCTTCTATCAGTTGGTGCTGCGCAAGGCGCGCCCGCCACTCTTGCGGAATTCCTCTCTCCCCATAGAAGGCGCCTGCGAGCTGTCCATAGACCGCACCCGTGGTGTCAGCATCATCTCCCAGGTTGACCGCGAGCAAGCACCCCTCGCGGAAGGTCTCGCTGTGAAAAAAAGCCCACAAAGCAGCCTCCAGGGATTTTTTGACATAACCCGAACCTTTGATCGCTGGCGGGTTACGCCACTTGAAAGAGCCAGCGGCTACTTCGGCTATTTCTGGGATCAGTGGAGCATCCTTCCAGGAAGTGGGAAGAGGACTATACAGAGGGGAGAGCAGTGTTTCTTTGCTCTCCCCTTGCAGGGCTCCCACCAGAAGACCGCCGAAATAGCGGCAGGCATCCAGAGCACTCTTCGCCTGGTGGGTAGTCCGAGAACTCTCCTCTGACTTTTCAAGAGCGAGACGAGGATGGAAAGCATAGAACAAAGAAACCGGAGCCAGTCGCATAATTGACCCATTGCCTGCGGAGAACTGTCCCGAAGGCCCAGCAAGAGGATCACCTGTTTTTTGAAACGTTCGTAGGGCCGCATCGACCGTTTCCCCAATGTCAAAGCATTGCCCGTTGCTCGCCATATAACCCTGATCGCGCCAGCGGAGATAGCGCTCGATCTGGTCGCGAGCATCGAAGCCTTTGGATTCGATCAGGCTGGCAGCCAGACAAAGGGCCATGGAGGTATCGTCTGTCCATTCACCAGGCTTGAGGCGAAAGGCTCCCCCTCCGATCATGTCATCAATTGGGGTAAATGATCCTGGTTGGAGGAATTCAAGGGAGGTGCCGAGCGCATCGCCAACTGCGAGCCCTACAAGACTGCCTCGATAGCGTTCAATCAGTTCCATAAGAGGTTGCCTTTCCTTCTCACTCAGAGGTGATCTGCGCTCAATCCGCCGGAGCAGCAGGGTATTCGCGGCGCAACAGTTCGCGTGTCTTCTTGCAGACAGTGCCCTCACATCCGTCGGTTGAGACCCTCATGGCAAGGATTGCAGAGATTTTACAGTGGTTTGTGTTTTTTTGATGATCGTGGCATAACCTATAGTCGCCGTCGGCTCCTGCTGATAGGATTTGTCTCTTCCATTGTAGCTAAAGCACTCACGACTGCAATGATGAACTTGCCGGATACCATCTACACTCCTCCAGTTCCGTTTACGTTGCTCAGCACGGTCCGCTACCCGATGCTCTTCTTGTTCTTGTGGGCAACGCCGGAACGTTTCAGCTTTGTGATCGAAGCGCTCGTGCTTTTCGGAAAGCCTGTTCCGCCTCCTCCAGCTGTCTAAGTTCTTGGTGTACATTCCCCTGGTTATAATAGGCATCGGCATCATTGGGATTCAAACGGATAGCGCGCTCATAGGCTGCCAGCGCCTCCTTGAACTGCCCAAGCGCTTGGAGTACGGTGCCTTGATTATAATGGTTATAATAGGCACGGGCATTGTTAGGGCCCAGACGGATGGCCTGCTCATAGGCTGCCAGTGCCTCCTCCAGCCGTCCAAGCTCTTGGAGTACGACACCTTGATCAAGGTAGACATCGGCATTGTTAGGGCCCAGACGGATGGCCTGCTCATAGGCTGCCAGTGCCTCCTCCAGCCGCCCTAGATCTTGAAGTATAAGGCCCTGGCCGTAATAGGCAAGAGCATAATTGGGATACAGACGAATGACTTGCTCGAAGGAAACCAGCGCCTCCTCTGGTCGCCCTAGATTTCTGAGGGCAAGACCTCGATAATAATAGGCACTGGAATGGTTGGGGTTGGGATCCAGATAAATGGCCTGCTCATAGGCTGCCAGCGCCTCCTCTGGCCTCCCCAGTTCGGCAAGGAAGAGCCCTCGGTTCACCAAGATGGCCACATCTTGCTCAGCAGTTTCGGGCATTTCACGGGAATACGGGCGTCCAACCGCACGCGTATAGATCGCTTGCAACTCCGTTGCCACTTCCAGCATCGTAGCAGGGCGTCTCTCTGGTTGCATTTGGAAACACCTGGTGAGCAAATCCACGAGGTCAGCGGGCATCATGGGAATGGCTGGATCTTGTCCCTTATACTCTGCTAGTGCTTCTCGCGCTGCCGCACCAATCCTCCACGTCACCTCCCCCGTGAACATCTCGAGGACGGAGAGCCCCCAGCTCCAGATATCCGTCTTCCGGCTGAGTTTCTGCCCCGCCACCTGCTCTGGTGAGCAGTAGGCGGGAGTCATCCCGCGTGAACTGACGAGGATACTTTGATGCGCTTGTTTATCTTTTATCTCCTGCTTCCCAGTCATTGCCCTCGCTCTCGCCAATCCAAAATCGGTCACTTTCGCAATCCCCTGTGCAGTGAGCATTACATTGGCTGGTTTGACATCCTGATGGACCAGTCCCTGTTCATGGGCCGCATGCAATCCCCAGGCAAATTGGATCGCGATGTCCAGCATCTGTTCCAGGCCACCTTCGTACAATTTTCGCTGACGAATCCAATCCGCAAGGCTTCCCCCATCGATATATGCGGCAAAAATACGCGGAATGCCACCCAGGCGGCGTACAAAATAGCAACTGACCAGGTGAGGATGTGCTCGCAGCCCCATCCACGTCTCTGCTTCACGAATGAAGTTCTCTTTGCCGCCTTCTCCGGCAAAAATCTCTGGCCTGGGGCTCTTGACGATGAGATCGATGGAGAGCCAAGGGTGATAGTTGATTTTGTAGACGGTACCCATGCCGCCTTTACCTATAATGCCTGTCACATCGAACTCATTGAGGATACAGTCGCCAACCTTCCAGTCAGCAGGCACGCCATCCTCGGCAAGCACTGGTGGTGCAAGTGGCGGGGTATTGGCTTGCTTTGCGGGCTTGTGACCGAAAGGGGACTCTATCCAACTCGGCTTTTTCTCCATGATCCTGTTCTGATCCTTCCTTCGCTGATGGTACGAGGCGCAATTATCAATGGGTCGATTCTTATAATTGACGCCGATTTCCTACGTTTTAACAGCTTAAGCTTGTTAACGTGGTCCTCGACGAATCCGTTGTTTTGGGGAGGGTCAGTCCTGTCATCACGTTGCATCTCCTGGGGAGGGTCGTGAACCATGGTGATCCACGATACAATCGATGATAAGCACGGTAGTGTTGTCCTTCCCCCCTACCATATTTGCCGCATGCACCAATGCCTGGCAAGCGGCCTCGGCTTGCAGGGAGGTTCGCAAGATCTGAGCGATGTGCTGGTCGGGCACCAGAGCGGTGAGCCCATCGGTACATAGGAGGAGCCGATCTCCGGTGAGGAGCGGCAGCGTCTGGACAACTGGGGTAACCTCGCCTTCCATTCCCACATAACGGGTGAGTTGCCCACGGGCTGGATGGGTGCGTTCCTCTTCCGGGGTGATCTCTCCGCGTTGCCGCAAGAGTGTTACAACAGAGTGATCCTCTGTCAACGGCAGGAGACGATCAGCGCGGAAGAGATAGAGACGGCTATCGCCCAGGTGTGCCAGGGACACCTGCGCATCATGGAGCCAGGCCACGACGACGGTCGCGCCCAGACCGTGCAGCCCCACACGCCCGGTACTCTCCGCTTGCAGGTGCTGGCTCAGTTCTATGATGCTCTCACGCAGGACTCGTTCCCGTGCCTCTATCCCAGAGGCGTGAGCTCGTGCCAGACCGCGCTCCAGCAAGGCTGGCAGGACGGTGATCACGGCCTGTGCGGCGACGTCTCCAGCCTGGCGTCCCCCCATCCCATCGGAGACGATGAAGAGCTTGCGCTCAGGATCGAGCAGAGACCGATCTTGCTGCTGCTGCCGGCGACGGCCCACATCGCTCACACACGCTGCATGGACTGACCAGGACACGGACCCGGGTTCAGGAGATCCCATGGTTCACCTTCCTCTTGCGTTACTCACTTGCTTTTACCAGGGCTTCATACATCTCTCCGGCATGGCGGAAACGGTCTCCTTCTTTACTGGCGAGCGCCCGATCAATCACCTCGGCAAGACGAGCTGGGAGCTGAGGCGCACGCTGGTGTAGGGGCACAATCTCCCCGTGCAGGATCGCCAGCATCGGATCTTCTCCCCTTCGATGGGTCCGCGGAAAGGAGCCCGTGAGCATGGCATAGCAGGTCGCTCCCATCGCCCACACATCGCTGGTCGGCTGCACTCGTTTGAAGTTGATCACCTGCTCACGTGGCATGAAGGGGAAGGAACCAGCATAGCTGCCAGTAGCCGTCATGCCACTCAGGCCCGCCTGCTCAAAGTTCTTGGCTAGCCCCAGATCGGAAATCTTCGCCACCCACGCTCCTGCCTGACCTGCCAGGAGAAGGTTGTGGGGCTTGAGGTCTCGATGCACAAAGCCCTGCTCATGGAGGTAAGCCAGTCCTTGCAACGCCTGAAGCATGATCGGCCTGGCTTCGTCCAATGAGAGCCGACCGCCACGCCGTTTCATCAGATCGGCCACGCTGCCCCCGGCACAATACTCCAGCAGGAAATAGAAGAGGCTCCCCTCCGCGCCATGGCCGAGGAAGCGGACAATATGCGGATGGCGCAGGCTACGCGTTGTCTCGATTTCGCGCAGAAATTGCCTGCGCGCATCATCCGAGACGCGCACCCTGGCGAGCATGACTTTCACGGCGGCCTGTTCCTTCGTGCGTTTGTGCTGGGCGAGATAGACCGCTCCCATGCCACCCGCACCCAGCAGCCTGCCCATCTCGTAGTCTTCGATCTGAAGCTCTTGTTGGCCGCGTTCGCGTTGCGATGCGCGATCGAGGACGACCATCAGCAAGGCGAGGGGATCCTGCTCGACCTGCTCACGACAGCGCGCACAGACGTATTCTCCCTGCTGCGCGGCTCCTACTTCGGCGGAGACATCAGTGCCACAGCGCTGGCAACGCACTGGTTCTACCGACGTCGCTGCCGCTTCCAAACGGACGTGGAACACGGTCGCTCCCACTTTGACTTCATCGCCATTGTGCAGATCTACCTGGGGGTACTCGCGTTTCGCGCCTTCTTCGGGCGTTTCGTGCTTTTCTCGCCCCCCGTATTTCTGCCCGTTGATGTAGGTGCCATGCAGGCTACCCAGGTCGCGGATACGGGCATCGGGTGGGTTGACTTCCAGTAGAAAGTGATGGCGCGAGATCTGTCGGTCATCTGGCAGGCAGACGTGGCAGTCGCTCATGCGTCCACAGAGCAAGGTATCATGTTCATCGAAGGTAAACGCCTTGCCCTCCATCGGGCCAGCGCTGATCGTCAAGATAAGCTTCCCTGGCATACATGCCCTCTCTCTTCTACGTGTTCTCTCGGGTATATCCTTAGTTCACATGATGATCTTCTATGCATCGGAATTTGAAGGCTCTTCCAGTGAGTCAATAACCGCATCAATAAAGCCACAGGTGATCGCATCTTTTGCTGACAGCATAATCCCACGATCCATATCCTCGCGAAGCGTTGCATCGGCTTGTCCGGTCCGTTTGGCAAAGATGTCTACAAGGTGACGACGCAAGCGTAATATGTCTCGAGCGGAGATATTGATATCAACTGGACCGTAGTCGAGTCCAATTGTACTGTTTGTAATGGCAGCGCGCTTGCCTTTTGCCCCTGCAGTCAGAAGAAGCGTTGCCGAACCACTCACCTGGCTGATACAGTAGGTTGCAATTCTTGGCCCGAGAAATTGCATGGTTTCGTAGATTGCCAGTACAGAATAGATATCACCACCATGCGAATTGATATATAGGTGAATGTCTCTGGTAGCATCTTCGCTCTGAAGATAAAGCAACTGAGCAATAACGCTGTTGGCGACCCTATCCTCTATAGGCGTATTAATAAGGATGATACGATGTTTGAGTAAATGGGGGAAAAGGTATCTATTGCTGGTCTCGTGTTGATTTTTCAGGAGTGTCAGGACGTCATCATATTTCGGCATCCAATATGTGTTGTGAGGATTGTTCTCGAGTGTCCTTTTTTCTTTGGAGGGGCGATCATGCCCTACCATACACTCATCATTATTCTTTTCCTTTTCACCCAGCAATGGAGCCAGCCCCTGACGTTCGCGCTCCATGTGTTCAAGTTGTCTACGGATTCCTTCTGGTCGTAGCCAGCCATAGCCCACGTACTGTAAGTGGCGGATCAGCCCTTGAAATTCCTCCTCGGTCCATGTCGGAACCCACCGGCCCATGACCGTTCGTTTGAGTTCCTGTTTGGGAGACTCGCTGTCTTTCAAGAGCGTGCCTCCATCGAGGATCTGTTGGGTGAGAAAGATTTCCAGGTAAATGCGAGCACTTTCATCCCAATCAGCAGGATCACGAGCCTCCAGTTCCCACTCCAGTTCCCATAGATGTATGCTCTTGTCCTCGCTTCCCGAGACGAGCCAGCGTCCATCGGCACTCAGGCTCACGGAGGTTACATTGCCAGTGTGTCCCTTAAAGGTATATACACAACGCCCGCTGTTCACCTCCCATAATCGCACAGTTCGGTCATGGCTTCCTGAGACGAGCCAGTGCCCATCAGCACTCAGGCTCACGGAGGTTACACTGCCTGTATGCCCCTCAAAGCTACGTACACAGCGCCCGCTGCTCACCTCCCATAGCTGCACACTCCCATCAGCCTCTCCCGAGGCGAGCCAGTGCCCGTCGGCACTCAGGCTTTCCGAACCTACGCCTTGAAAAGTACGCATACTCCACCCACTATGCTCTTCCCACACTCGCAGGCTTCCCGTAGAGGCAAGCCAATGCCCTTCTGGACTCAGACGTACAGAAGTAGCCTTGCGATCAAGGCCCTCAAAAGTATGCACGCAGCGTCCACTGCTTACCTCCCATACCCGCACAGTTCGGTCATGGCTTCCTGAGACGAGCCAGCGTCCGTCCCCGCTCAAGCTCACGGAACTCACCTCATCCGCATGGCCTTGGAGAATCCCTTTTTGCCAGGAGGCAAGGAAGCTACCCCGTGCGCAATAGCGTGAAAGCCTCTCCCATGCCTTCCGACTCTTTGGGTGATGTTCCCAGCCTGGCAATGCTCGTAACTCTCGTAGCAGGTTGAGCGCTGTCGCAAAGCGTGTTTCTGCGCACATTTGTTTTGCCTGTTTTAGCAATTGTTCTGCGCGACTTTCTGTCTGAGCAACGGTGACAGAGGAGTGCGCGCGCGAGGGGTGCAATGAACCGTAAAGGCCCAGGCCTTCAATCCGCCATAATTGTACAGTTCCGTCGATCTGTCCTATGGCCAGCAAACGCCCATCTGAACTCAGACATGTTGCGCTGACGCCAGATGGAGCCCCCCGGAAGGTACATACACATCTCCCCGTTCTTACCTCCCACAATCGCGCAACGCGATCCCACCCATTCGAGACAAGCCAGCGTCCATCAGCACTCAAACTTACTGAGGTAACCACGCCAAAGAGCCCCCCAAAGACCCATAAACAGCGTCCACTGTTTACCTCCCACAGTCGAATTGTCGCATCTTTCAATGCGCTTCCCGAGACGAGCCAGCGCCCATCCCCACTTAAGCTCACTGACATTACGGAGTCGGTATGGCCCTCGAAGGCACGTATACAGCGCTCAGTGTCTATATCCCATACCCGGATAGTTCGATCATGACTCCCCGTTACGAGCCAATGGCCATCTCTGCTCAGACTCACTGAACCCACAGAGCTGGTATGACCCTCGAAAGTGTGTACACATTGCCCACTACTTACCTCCCACAGCCGCACCGTCGTATCATCCAATGTGCTTCCCCAGACGAGCCAGCGCCCATCGGTGCTCAAACTCACGGAGCGTACTCCATAAGTTTGGCCCTGGAAGATACGCGCACACCTTCCACTGCTCACCTCCCACAACCGCACCGTCGCATCGTTCCATCCACTTCCTGAAGCGAGCCAACGTCCATCGGCGCTCAAACTCACGGAGTGTACTCCATCGGTATGGCCCTGGAAGATACGCACACACCTTCCACTGCTCACTTCCCACAGTCGGATAGTTTGATCTTCGCTTCCTGAAGCGAGCCAGCGTCCATCGGCGCTCAAACTTAGTGAGAAAACTCCACCAGCATGGCCCTCGAGGGTGCGTATGCAGCGGTTAGTAGGCATACGACCACTTGTTATCTTTTCGAGATGCAGAGGTAACTCGCTCCCCGCTGGAGCCTGCATCGCGGCCTCCTTCAGCAGAGGGCGGGCTGTGTCTACATCTCCCCGCTCCAAATGGACCTGAGCCAGAAAATATGCAGCTTTCCAGCGCTGATCCTGCACACCCAGAAGCATTTCTAGTTGATGCACCAGATTCTCATCGGTCATTTGTCCTGCTCGCCAAAGGATCATTCCCTGATTGTAGGTGGCCTCAAGGTGATGAGGATCGGTCTGTAGTGCTTGCCTCCAGAGTTGCTTCGCATCTTCGATCTTGCCCAGGTCATATAGAGAGAGTGCCTGGTTATTGAGTGTATCGGCCAGAGCTTCTGCCAGTCGAGGTTCTTCCCGTGGATAAGCTTGCCCGATCTTATGAGCATAGATCTCCTGTAAGGTTGCAGCCACCTCCAGCATGGTCGCTGGCCGCTCCTCTGGCCGCGACGCAAAGCAGCGGGCAAGCAACGTCACTAGCTCAGCAGGGAGTGGCGGAATGGCCACATCCTGGGGTTCATAGCTTGAGAGCACCTCACGTGCCAGTACCCCGCTGCGCCAGGTCACTTCTCCCATAAACATCTCCAGGATCGAGACTCCCCAACTCCAGATGTCGGTTTTGCGGCTCAGCGCTTTGCCTGCTGCCTGTTCGGGGGAGCAGTAGGCCGGAGTCATACCACGAGAACTCACCAGAATACTTCGCCGACCATTGTCCTCTTCACTTCCTTGCTCACCCGCCATCGCCCGTGCCCTCGCCAGACCGAAATCGGTGACTTTGGTAACTCCCTCCGGCGTCATCATCACATTGGCAGGTTTGATGTCCTGGTGTACCAGACCCTGTTCATGGGCGGTGTGCAGACCCCAGGCAAACTGAATGGCAATGTCAAGCATCCGCTCCAGGGCTTGCTGATGTCCCCCCTCATAGAGGCGACGGCTGCCAATCCAGTCCCCCAGGCTCCCTCCTGCCACATATTCGGCAAAGATGCGCGGGATCTCATCGATGATGCGCACATAGTAGCAACTCACGATGTGGGGATACAGGGGCAGATTGACCCAGGTTTCCGCTTCACGGATGAAGTTCTCTTTACCGCCCGCTCTGGCAAAGATCTCGGGTTGAGGACTTTTGACAGCCAGATCAATGCTCCAGCCTCGATGGTGCACTTTGTAGACCGTGCCCATGCCCCCTTCTCCCAGGGTACCCAGCACCTCGTACTGCTCAAGCAGCACGTCCCCCTTCTGCCAATTTTGCTTGTTCATGTTCCCTCCTTTACTCTGAGTGATGAGCCGATAGCTCAACCTGCATACCGGATTGGCCATCCTTGGAGTATGTAATCAGCAGTAAGATACCAGCCGATGCAGATAAGGAACAGCAGTGTAACACCAAGACAGAAGAGAAAGGGGAAAGAAGTGGCTCATAGATCCCTCCATGAAGAAGCTGTAATAAACTCTAAAATGATTTTCTCTCGTATTCTTCTTGCTCTAGGCCTAAAATAGGCGTTAAAACTGTCTCTATCTCAAAGTATCAGGATCAGTTGTTCAAATGACGATCTGCTCTTAATCTGGCTTTGCAGGTTCTTCTAGTGAGTCAATAACCCTATCAACAAATCCATAGGTGATCGCATCTTTTGCCGATAGAGCGATCCCACGATCCATATCCTCACGAATCGTCGCGTCGTTTTGTCTGGTATGTTCGACAAAGAGATCTATCAGGAGGCGGCGCAAGCGTAATATCTCACGAGCCGTGATCTCGATATCAGCTGGATTGTCTCCAATAGAGACCTGGGTCAGACCAATTGTGCTCGTTGGCAGTGCGTATCGCTGACCCTTTTTCCCTGCAGCGAGCAGGAGTGCGGCGAAGCCACGCGCCTGACCGAGACAATAGGTGGCAACCGCTGGCTGGAGAGATTGTATGGCATCGTAGATCGCCAGTCCGGCATAGATATTGCCACCGGGTGAGTTGAGGTACAGGTGGATATCCCTGGTCGCATCTACATTTTGCAGGTAGAATAACTGAGTTATCACGCTCTGTGCCGTCGTCTCCTCGATGGGAGTGTCAATAGAGATAATGCGCTTATGCGCTAAATGAGGGGGAAGATGATTATTGTTGATCTTATAGGGATCTTCTAGCATCTGCTGGTTTTGACGTTTCAGGATCTTTTGTAATTCATCCGCTGTTGGTGTCCATTTCATATCAGGTAGCCTTTGTTCGTTTGTCTTGTTACTTTGCGAGAAAAGATCTTGCCCTACCATACGCTTATCGTTATCTCTCTTTCCTTTTTCGTTTAAAGGGTGTGATGGACTTTGCCGTTCACGTACCATAGATGTAAGCTGCTTGAGCACGCCTTCTGGTCGCAGCCAGCCATAGCCGACGTATTGCATTTGTCGGATCAACCTTTGAAAATCTTCTTCGTTCCAACTAGGTGTGCCCTGGCGGGTGAGTGCTTGCTGGATCTCCTGTTCCGTCGGCTCGCGTTCCTGTGGAAGTTCAGCTGCATAAGGCGTATGTTGAGTAAGAAAGGTCTCCAGATAGGGACGAGCGCCTTCATCCCAATCGGCGGATGCATGGGCTTCGAGTTCCCAGTCGAGTTCCCACAACTGTATGTTTTTTGCATTTCTAGAGACGAGCCAGCGCCCATCGGTACTCATGCTCATTGACAACACATGACCCTCGAAGGTGCGTACACAGCGCCCTGTGCTTACCTCCCAGAGCCTCATGGTCTTATCTATACTGCCAGAGACGAGCCAGCGCCCATCAGCACTCAGCCTTACGGTATAAATGAGACCGGTATGGCCCACAAACGTGCGTACACAGCGCCCTGTGCTTACCTCCCAGAGGTGTACAGCATGATCCCCACTGGCAGTGGCAAACCAACGACCATCGGTACTCAGACTCACAGAATCTACCAGTCCTGTCGGATCCTCAAAGGTACGTGGACAGCGTCCCGTGCTCATTTCCCAGAGGGACACAATCCCGCCCTTGCCACTCGAGATGAGCCAGCACCCATCAATACTCATGCTCACTTGAGTAAAATGTCCTTGAATGATACGCACACAGCGTCCTGTGCTTACCTCCCACAGCCGCATGGTCTTATCTCTGCTGCTCGAGACGAGCCAGCGCCCATCAGTATAGAGACTTGCGAAAATGACGTCGTCGTCGTGACCCATAAACATGCGTACACAGCGTCCGGTACTCACTTCCCACAAGCGTATCGTTTTATCAGCGCTTCCCGAGACGAGCCAGTGCCCATCGGCACTCAGACTCACAGTCTTTACTCTATCATCGTGGCCCACAAACGTGCGTACACAGCGCCCTGTACTCACTTCCCACAAGCGTATCGTTTTATCAGCGTTGCCTGCGGCGAACAGACAGGTATCCGCACTTAGATGTACAGAGTCTGTTTTCTCATTGAAGGTTCTGGTTAACCAACTTGCATGGAGGCTGCTGCGTAGGCAAACAGCTGAAAGTTTATTCCATGCTTCCTTGCTTTCAGGATGGCGTTCCCATCCAGGTAATGCTCGCAATTGACGCAAGAGGTGTAATGCTACAGAAAAATGCTTCTCTCTCAAAGCTTGCTCAGCTTGCTTTATCAGTTGGGATGCATGGTGTTCAGTCTGTGCAACATCTGTATAAGAACGTGCGAGCGATGGATAGAAAGTACAACTGAAATCAGAATCATTGAGCTTCCACAGATACACAACCTCCTGAGAGCCCGAGGCAAGCCAGTTCCCATCGGCACTCAGGCTCAGGGGGGGAAGCAAATCAGCTCTACTGGTATGCTCTTGCAAGGTACGCAGGCAACGCCCGGTGTGTACCTCCCACAAACGTACGGCACGACGATCTGTTGAGACGAGCCAGCGTCCATCGGCACTCAAACTTACTGACGTTACCGATCTTATATGGCCCTCGAAGGTGCGTATACAGCGCCCGGTGTGCACCTCCCACAAACGCACGGCACGACGATCTGCTGAGACGAGCCAGCGTCCATCGGCACTCAAACTTACTGATGTTACCTCGGTAGTATGGTCCTGAAAGACATACAAGCAGCGTCCGGTACTCACTTCCCACAAGCGTATCGTTTTATCAGTGCTCCCCGAGACGAGCCAGTGCCCATCGGCACTCAGGCTCACTGAAGTCACAGAGCCAGTATGGCCCACAACTGTGTGTACACAGCGTCCGGTACTCACTTCCCACAGACGTATCGTTTTATCAGTGCTCCCCGAGACGAGCCAGTGCCCATCGGCACTCAGACTTATGGTGTTTATTCTATCAGTGTGGCTTTGAAGGATATGTACGCAACGTCCCGTGTTCACTTCCCATAGACACACTGTTCCATGTTCACTCCCAGAGGCGAGCCAGCGTCCATCGGCGCTGAGACACGCGGTCTCTACTCTATCGCCGTAGCTCTGCAACGTATGCATGCAGCGACCTTTGCTTGCCTCCCACAAGCGCACAATGCCATTACCGCTACTAGTAGCCAGCCAGTGTCCATTGGCACTCAGGCTCAATGAAATGGCTACAAAATGAGTATCAACATGGAAAGTAAGCGGATAGGGGTAGTTGATTGCGTCTTCTATTTGTGCCTGAGCCAATGTAAAAAGCTTTTGGACTTCTTTCTCTGTAGGAGCTTGGTTTGAGGCCTCTCTGAGCAATGGAAGCGCTTTATCGACTGCTCCTTGTTCCAGGTGAACCTGGGCAAGCATCCTATCTGCTTGCCAGCGATGGCGACAGATTGCGCGTGCTGTTTCAAGCTGAAGGAGCAATCTATCGTCAGTCAATTCTCCTTGCCGCCAGAGTATGATCCCCCGATTATACGTTGTCTCCAGGTGCTGCGGGTCTATCTGCAATGCCTGCTCCCAGACCTGGAGCGCTGCTTCAACTTTCCCCAGATCATAGAGCGAGAGTGCCCGGTTATTGAGTGTATCTGCTTGCATCCTGGTTGCTTGCGGCGCTTTCCGTGGATAGGCCCGCCTAATCTCGCGAGCATAGATCTCCAGGAGTGTTGTTGCCATCTCCAACATGGTCGCTGGGCGGCTCTCTGGACGCGACTCAAAGCAGCGTGCGAGCAATGTCACTAGCCCGGCAGGTAGTGGGGGAATGGCTGCGTCCTGGGGTTTATAGCTTGCCAGTACTTCACGCGCCAGGATTCCGCTGCGCCATGTCACCTCTCCCACCCACATTTCTAACACCGAGACCCCCCAGCTCCACATGTCTGTCTTGCGGCTCAGCGCTTTGCCTGCTGCCTGTTCGGGGGAGCAGTAAGCCGGGGTCATACCACGAGAACTCACCAGGATGCTGGACTGACCATTGTCCTCTTCACTTCCTTGCTCACCCGCCATCGCTCGTGCCTTCGCCAGGCCGAAATCGGTTACTTTGACGACCCCATCCGGCGTCATCATCACATTGGCGGGTTTGATATCCTGATGCACCAATCCCTGTTCGTGGGCGGTATGCAGTCCCCAGGCAAACTGAATGGCGATGTCAAGCATCCGCTCCAGGGCTTGCTGATGTCCCCCCTCATAGAGGCGACGGCTGCCAATCCAGTCTGCCAGGTTCCCTCCTGCCACATATTCGGCAAAGATGCGTGGAACCTCATCGATGAGGCGCACGTAGTAGCAACTCACGATGTGAGGATGCAGGGGCAGATTGACCCAGGTTTCCGCTTCACGGATGAAGTTCTCTTTACCGCCCGCTCTGGCAAACAGAGCGGGCTGAGGACTTTTAACCGCCAAATCTATATTCCATCCCCGGTGATGGACCTTATAAACCATACCCATCCCACCTTCACCCAAAATGCCCATCACCTCGTATTGATTGAGCAGTTCCTCTCCGACATGCCAGGCCGCTCCCTGGGCGTCTTTTTGTACAGCAGGAGTGCCTGGTGGCGGCACGTGGTACTCTTGCGCAGCCCGCTGTTCACTGACGCTCATAGTGGAAGTTTGGTCGCCCTTGTCCGTAGACTGAGGGAATGGCATGGATGGCGATGATTGGGTAGCCTGAGTAGTTCTCTGCTGATCAGGCTTGCGACGCCGTAGACGATCTAGCCAACGCTGACTGTTCATGCTTCCTCCTTCCCTCTGGGTGAGGTGACCAGCCGATAGCCCAACCCGCGTACCGTCTCAAGAAAACGCGGCGCTTTGGGATCGGGTTCGAGCTTCTTGCGCAGTTCCCAGATCAGGTGATTGATGTCCCCCTCGGTGTGGTAGGCGTCCTCTCCCCACACGGCGGCAAGCAGTTCTTCGTAGGAGCACATCACGGAGACATGGCCATTGCTTTGGTTGCGCTGTGCCATATAGCGGATCAATTTATGCTCTTGAGGCCGTAACTCGTGAATCTCCTGCTGCTTGGAACCCTCGATACGATAGAGTCGAGCCTGGATCCAATCGTATTCCAGATACGCGACCTGCAGTGGTGGACCCGAAGGACGCGTCCCCAGCGGATCGCTGAAGGTGAGTTCCCAGTAGCCTGGCTCGCCCGTCTCGCTTAATGTCCCCAGGATGCGAATGCTGTCCCCCTCGCTGAGCAAGGCCCGGCCCTGTACCACCTGCACGTCATTTCCACGACGTACAAACGTGCGGTTGACGCTGCCATTGTCGACGACCCACCAGCCGTAGAGATTATGCTCAAGGGTACAATGCACTTTACGGGTGATCAGTTGCTGGGGATCGGGAGAGAGGGCGATATCATTGAATTGCTCGAAACGCCCAATGGTCACCATATCTTTTTCCAATTCTACCTGAAACTGCTGTCCATCGGGTCCAGATATGTCTAGAAACGGCAAAAGTACGTCCACGTCTCTTCTCCCTCATCTGTGATTGAGAAGGCTTTTCGCTTCTTTCTCTTTTTTAGTGTAGTCTATCATAGGCGTCTATGACTATGGTCACAGGATGGAAACGGGATGGAAATGCCATGAAAAAGCTTCGGGACTTTCTGACGGAAGAGCCATGTCCTCAATCGCACATTCCTTGAAGAAAGAAGAATCCCCCTGATAAAATCCAGGGGGAGTGTCACATCTTTGCCTATTCTGACGAACTGAGAACTATTATTAGCCGGCCTCAACGGTATGAGACGAAAAATGATGGGTCCGATCGACTGCCTGCAGTAGTTGCGCCAGGATCTGTTCGACCTGTTCCAGTCTGGCCCAATCTTCCGCCTCAAAGGTGTCAAGCATCAGGGCAGAAGGCATGCTTGAGAGTAACAATCCCCCGCCTCGCAGAAATTCCGTCGTGATCTCTCGCCAACGCGTTCGGGTCTGCTGCACGTGGCTCAAGGTATTGCGCTCAAGCACGCTTTCTCGTGCCTGAGAGGTCGCGCTGGCAAGATGTCGTGAGAGTGTTTCGCGTTGGGCGCTTAACTCCCTTACCTGTTGCTCTAACGCCTGTATATGTTGCTGTACCTGCGCTGGGAGAACGGGCTCCTCGCGTTCCTTTTGCTTGTGGCACTCGACTTCCTGGCTCAGTTGCAGGCGTTCCTGTTCCAGGAGCATGATCCGTTGGCGAAGCTGGAGCAATGCCGTGTCGTCTGGCATCTGCTCTGATGACGCAGTGAGGTGATGTTCTTCGACTGTTCCCTGACGGGCCTGCTCTTTGGCTGCTCGCACAGCCGGGCGTGTGAGCGGGATCTGCTGTTCTTCAATCTGTCTGAGCACATCCTCAGGTGCATCAAGCAGCTCATACAGAGCGCTGATGGGGATCGCACCGAATCGATGGATGCGTTCCCCAAAGCGCTCTGCCACGCGCATAAAGTTCTGGCAGCTTTGTCGACTGAGCCCCAGTTCGCTTTTCGCCCAGGCCATAAAGTGCCCATGGGGAAGGCAATCTTTGACGGCACGAAGATTGAGTCCAATGTGTACGACATCTTCGGCTGTTCGTTTCAGATACCCTTGTGTCTCAACTGTCTTCTGATACACAAAGTGACGTGTCTCTTCATCGAGAAGGGAGTAGTCGAACGCAAGCTGCTGATCTGCTTCTTGCGCATCCTGTTGTCGGGGCGTTTGCATAGTCATGACTCACTCCTTTCCTGAAACCGAGGACGATACCTCTGCCTCTTCTGTATGGTGGGCGATACGAGGAAGGAGTGCTTGTGGGAGAGCAACGCCTTCAGGCAGCGGGGGAAGTGGAGGCAGTGGCTGGCGCATCTGAAACGGGTTCTCTCGCAGACGGGTGGCTTGCATATCAAAAAGCTGTTCAATCATCTCTTTGGCCTGCTCGGGTTGCTTCACGATATGGTGAATGGCTTTGGCGATTTCCGCGGTCATAGCACTCAGTGCCATGAGGTTGCTCATCTCAGTGGCGCACCAGGCGTCGGCAAAGGCGTGCTCGTTTTGCTCATAGGTCCAGGCATGATGTTTGGCTTCCATTATCTTGCGTATGACAACCAGGGCAGTGACCTGTTCAAACCACTTGATTTGCGCAGGTGTGCTGAGCCAGCGATAGCGCTGTGTGTATTTGGTGATGAGCCAGGTGCGGTAGAGCCTGGCAAGCTGCTCTGTGTTCTGCGTCAGGGAGAGCAGATTCATGGGGTGTGGAAGCGAAGCAAGAAACTTATTCCAGGTTCGCTCGTTACAGAGGTCTTTCCCGTGCAAGAGAAACGATCTTCCACGTGGATCGACCAGTTCAAGGTCTGCCGGAAGCTGATGCAGTGCCAGGCACTGGGTAAAGTTTGCGCCGCGTATTGCCGAGAGGGCCTGGCGTTCGGCATACTGTTCGAGAATGCGCTCCTCGCTCTGTTCCTGTGTCCCTACTTGCGTGTGAAGAGAAGATGAAAAAAGATGCATCTGTGTGGCGTCCTTTCTATGATAATCTCGCTAATAATGGTGTTCGCCTTCCTTGTCGTGAAGAGCCTGCCGCTAATGAGGGTGCCCATCACCGGGTAGTGATGATGGCGTCATCTCCGCTTTCGGCCGGCGGATGCGGACGCGTTTCTCGCCCGGAGGTGATGCTGTGATCGTTTGTGCCACCGGGAGGAGTGTGACGTCAGGCGAGGGCGATGATGGTGGTGCCACATCCGTTTCCTGGGCACGTGTGACTGGCCCTGCCTGTGCTGCTGATGTTTGTGTCGGTTCATGGGTGTGCTCTTTCTTGCGTCCATGGGTCCCATGGCGGGCGTTGAGTGTTTCAAGCAGGGCGTCGACCTCATCGACCGGTCGGCCGTGGCGGAGGGCGGAGTGCTCGCGTAGACGCTCGGCTTGCTCTCCACTCCCGGACGGGGGGAGGTCAAGGGCAAGGGAAAAGAACGGGAGCCGCTGTCCGTTGAGCGACCAGCGCGCGTAGCAGGTGTAGTCGGGAAGGTTGGTCACGTCTTCAGGACTCAAGAGATGCCCCAGTTCGTGCCGCAGCAAGTAGGCATCTTCTCCGGCGAGTGTAAAGACAAAGAGATGGTCGGCATTGGCAAACACAGTTGGACGCAAGGCCCGGTCGACGACATCGAGTTGGGCCAGGGATTGAGTGGCCAGAACCAGAAAGGTACCCGCTTTGCGCAATTCGCTCAGGATGGTGCCATAATTGACCGGGTAATTCTTAAATTCGTCGACCAGGAGCAAAAAGGTGTTGCGTTCCGCTGGTGGGAGAGAGAGCTGCCGCGAGAGCGCCGCTGAGAAGAGTCCCAGGATGGAGGCCCCAATGAGCGAGGAGACATCCTGACCGACATGCCCGCTTGCCGTATTGACGAGTAGGATCTGGTTCTCTTCCACCACACGACGAAAATCAATGGTGGAGGTGGGTTGCCCAAGCAGCCGCCGTGAGATCGGTGCGCTGGCGTAGGCCGAGATTTTCGTGAGCACGGGCGTGGTAATCTCATCCTGCATCCTGGCATCAAGACGTTCATAATACTGGTGCCACCAGTCAAGCACGTGGACATCCTCCACCAAATCGAGGACGCGTGCGCGAAAACTCTGCTTGTTGAGCAAGACCGTGAGATCAAGCAGGGTGTATTGTTGCGCCGGACCCTGGTGGGGGTCCGTATGTACGAGCGTCCGGTTCGCCTCTAACACCGTCTTCAGCGAAAATCGCATGACATTTTCCACACGCGGTCCCCAGGCGGTGCTCCAGATGCCTTTGAAAGTCGTCAAAAGATGACTGACAATGAGGTCTGCTTCTTCCAGGGACGCGACCTGCGTGGCATCAAGGGGGTTGATCCCAGGAGGAAATCCCTGTTGATGCAAATCAAGAAGGACGACCCCCTCTTCTCGTTCGGATGGCAGTAATCCCAGAAGATCTTCAATCAAATCACCATGCGGCTCGATGACACAGAGTCCGGCGTGTGGTTGGGGGCAGGTGGAGAGGTGGGCCAGTGCCAGGTGATGAAAAAGGGTACTCTTGCCTTTGCCGGTGCGCCCAATCACGAATTTGTGCGTGAGGAGTTCCGAAGGAGGAAAGCGTACCGGTACCCTTCTGCCAGCATGGGTAGATGTGCCAAGCTGCCACCCGTTCCCAGTTGTGAGCACATGGGGAGCGAGGAGCGAGCGTTCTTGCCGTTGTTCCACATTAGTCCCTTCACTCAAGTGGTCGCCAGGTGGTAGATGCCAGAGGGTCGCTACTTCTTCTCCGGTAAGAAAGAGCGAACCCCGTTGTAGACCTCGCCACCAGGTACCTTTCTGGGTCAGGCGCTGGGCGTGATGTGTCGAGAGCTTGTGGGAGGTGAAGTAGGCTGTCGAGGTGTGGCAGTGCCTGTAGGCGGCAACGAGGGTGGCATGGATCTGTTGATGGCGTCGTTGTTGTGCTCGTTTCCACTGAAACGCTTGCCAGGAGGACGCGAGCCGCGCTCTGATGGTGTGGTTGCGCACGAGCGGTTGTGTTGAATGGGCATCCGTCTGAGGAGCCTCTTCGATGAGGTAGACACGTAAACGCGCCCGGTAGGCACTCTTGCCAATTTTCTCGGCTACCCGTTTCATGTCATAGTATCTTGTCCTCCCAAACAGACGCTCTCCCAGCCAATGTATCCCTCTGATCGTTCCCGCAAGCAGTGTAATTCCCACCACGAGCCCTATCCCAAGGATGGCTTGCTGGGAAAGGGAGAGATGGGGGAGGGTGCCATGCAGGAGACTGAGCACATCCTCTTGAAGCCACGAGGGGAAAAGATGATGCTCCTGACCATAATTCCAGATGAGCAGGAGCCCTACCGCGATGCCCAGGAGCACAATCTGTTCCCAGCCTGGTGCGCCTCGGCGCAGGCGTGATTGCGTCTCTCGACGTTGCTCTCGCTCTTCTTCAAGCGGATGCTCGACGGAGAAGCGTTGATACTTGCGTGCCCAGGTCGGCGGCAGCGGAGTGAGTGCCAGTTGGGTGACTGCGCGTATCCCGGCGGGAAGATGCTCAAGCGTGGTGAGCACCCCGAGCAACGGATCGATCCCTTGTTCATGTGGCTTTCCAGGAGACCAGGAACGCAGTGTCTCATAGGCTGCGCCCCCGGCTCGCAGTTCCATCGCGCTGACAAACGCAAATGTCTCCACCTCGAAGGGATCTTCTTCTGGGGGGACGTGGCACACGATAGCCTGGGGATAGCGCACCTGGATCTGCCGTGTCGCGGCACGTAAGGCGTCTTCAGATGGTGCACGTAGCAGAAACTGCGCGCTGCGTGCCTGCTGTGTGTCTGCAGGTGTGCTTGCGATTTCCAGAGCGAGCGCGCTTCCTTGCAGCACCAGGGATTGTATGGTGCCTTCCAGGGCGCTGCGTTCAACCAGCGTTATCCCGCGAGCAGGGATGATGCGGGCGAGAGAGGGTTTGCTTGTTGCTTGCGAAAACGGCCAGATGGATGTCATTTCTTGCCTGCTTTCTCATGGACCTGCTGGCGTTGAACTGCCAGTTCTTGCGGGTCAGTGGTGATCAGGGCATGCTCTTCAGGTGAGGCATTCATTTCAACCAGCATGCGCTTGGAGCCAACGGAGAGCAAGGCCCGGTTTTGCGGCATGGAGAGCAGCAACTGCTCTTCTTCCTGTGTCAAGCCAAAAGCCTCACGAGCGGCCTGAGCGCCAACACTATCCAGGCGTTTTAAGACTTTGATGAGCGCGTTCTGCGCGATGATGTTGCCGTACGGGTTGAGAATGAATTGCTCCGGATTCTGGGTGATGGTGACCAGGCTCAGGTAATGCTTGCGCGCCTCACGTGCCAGGCGTTCCAGAAAGCGCCCCCCTTCCTCGTGTGCGATGAGGGACCAGGCCTCATCGATGTAGCACCGCCTGGGGCGTGGATGAAAAAGGGCCTGCGACCAGATGAGTTCCGCGATCAAAAACATCCCGATGGGACGCAGTTCTCGACTGCCACGGAGTTCGCTCACATCAAAGCTGATGAGCGACGTTTCAAGCGTCACACTGGTCTGGCGATTGAAGAGGCCGGACAGGCTGCCATGGACGTAGCGCTCCAGCCGGTCGGCGAGGCCATAGTCATCCTGGCCAACGACCCCGCTTTTGAGGACATCGTAGAGATCGCGCAGGAAGGGGGCCTGTCGATCATGGGTGCGTGGGTCTGCCGTGATGCCCACCCGCCGGTAGCACTCATAGAAGGCCCGATCCAGGAAGGCCTTCTCACGCGCAGAGAGCGTGGTGGGATGAGGGATGTATTCCGCGAGCAGCAGATCCAGGAAGGCGTGCAACTGCGTCATCTTTTCCGCGAGCCGATCTCCACGCCGCTGGGTGGTGACATACCAGTCCATGTCGACGCCCTGGGGTAGCACATCAAAGGGATTGATGGCGTGCTCGGAGCCTGGAGAGAGGCGAAGGACGGTTCCCCCAAACACGTCGACCAGGCGCTCATATTCGCGCGATGGATCAAGAATGAGCACCTGGGTGTCGGGATGGCGGAAACGTTGATGCAACAGCCACAACTTGACGGCATAGGATTTTCCACTGCCAGTCACCCCACCCCAGAATTCGTGTGGGCTTTCCAGCGCCCAGGGATTGAGCAGGACGGGTTCACCACTGGTGGTCACGCCCACAAAGGTGCCGTCCTGCATGGCGAACGACTCACTCATGAAGGGAAAGGTGCAGGCGGCGATAGTGCTGGTTGTCGTGAAGGTGCGCCCCAGCGTATCCGTACAGGTCGGTTGGCACGCGCGGAAAGCTTCAGCATGTTCCAGGGTGGTTGGATGGGCGACAAAGAGATGCTGATGCAGGATCTGGCGCAGGCGCTCGGTGCGCGCGTTAAGCGTGGTGAGATCTGGCGCACGGACGAGCAGGTAGAACCCCATCTCCAGCATGCTCTCTTCCCCGGATGCCAGCGGCCCAATGAGTGCCGTCACATCGGCTTCAGCAACCTGGAGGGTAGGGTCCTGCTGCCTACCTCGATGCAGGTTCATGCGCTGGGTGGAGGCGTACTGCTCTTTGCGGAAGAGGAGCCGTTTGACGAACTCGGCAGTGTTTTGGGGCGAGAAATGGAAAGAGAGATCAAAGATCTCATCACAGGCGAGCAGCGGCGAGAGGCACCCCTCCACAATTTCGCGCGGGAACCCGACGACGGCGAGCCCACGCACATATTCCGCGCCAACCTGCAGATAGCGTGGGGTGACGCGCACGCTTTCCGGGGCCAGCAGGTCTTTGAGGGCCATAAGGTCAGCAGGGGCCAACAACCGGTCGCGGGCCGAGGGCAAGAGCAGGGCCTCCTCCATCTCGACGGCGTACGGATCGAACGCTGCCTCTTCCTCCTGGGACGAGGGCGAGAGCACGTCAAGGGCTGGACGCGCGAAGGGTTTGTCGGAGAGCGCGAAGATGCGCTCAGGCAGCGGAAAGCGCAGCACCTGCTCTCCCTGGAGCGCGCCATGCGCCAGATCGGCCAGTTCTTTGCCTGCCAGGCGGTGGCTGAGTAACCCCATCGCGGCCAGTTGATGCTGTATCGCCTGAACGCGTGTCGCGAGGATCTGTTGGGCCTCGTCCAGACGCGCCTGTCGCGTACGCTTCCGGGCTCGACGGCTGAGCAGGCGCCAGAGGGAGCTGTTCCAGGTGTTCTGTGTGTTTTCTTGATCGGCGGTGAGCAGGAGGTAAAAGCGGCGATCGATGAGGGTACGCTCAGCTCCAAGCAGACGCATAGCGCGTTCATGCGAGAGGGCGATTGCGGAGGCTTCTCCTTGCCAGAGGCCCTCGTGGGCATGAAGCTCTTCCACATAGGAGGAGAGATCCATACGCTTCGAACGAATGAGGATCTGGATGGGAAAACGCAGTGAACGCAGCAGTGCGCGAAAGGCCAGCATCATCGTCGAGCGCTCCTCTTGAGATTTCAGCGTGTAGTTGGTGGCTCGAATCTCAAGGGCTGCCAGATAGTCACGTTCCTGCGGTCCCTCTGAGAGGGGAGCACGATTGACCTGTACATCCTGAACAATGTGATCGAGCAAGACAAATTGCTGCTGCACGCTCCCATGTTTCCGTCGATGCTGGCGACGAGCACGAGGTGAACGTTGCGGGCGTGCTGACCGAATCTTTTCCGTCTGGGAACGCTCCTGCTGTGCTGCGAGGAGTGATGGGTCGTTGGTAGGCTGATCATCATGCACGATCATAACTATCCCTCCTGTTCGTGGTCATGCTGGCCCTCTCGCATATGGGCGCTGTTGTGCGTGTGAAGACGACGCTCCTCGGCTGCGTCCCATTTGGCGCTGCGCCATACAGCAGTTCCCGGGGAGAGATGCGCGCGTATCCACACCAGGACCCAGAGTTCCAGGGGGCGATCGGCAATCTGGAGAAAGGCACCAGCCAGTGTCACCAGCACCAGTGGGAGTACGGCCAGAAACGCGAGTCCTCGGCTCCAGAGAAACCCTCCTCCCCAGGCGATGGCCCAGGTCAGCACTTGCAGCCAGGTGGCATAGGCCAGGCTTGCGCCCGTGATGAGGAGCAACAACTGGCGTGCGGTGAGCCCAAAGAGCAGCTTATCAGGTTCGTTCATGTGCGTGGGCACGGTGTAGGTCTGGCGTCTGGTAGATACCTCTGTCGTGTGGGTCGATGTCATTGCAAAAAAGCTCCTTTCATATATACCCCCTCAAGGGGCGGCGTTATTGATGATGGACGAGATGGCCGTGGCGAGCAACACGAGGGCCAGCCCTCCCAGGGCGCGGTAGAGCGCGGCCTTCGCGTGATCCTGGGATCGTTCATGAGGAAACATGAGACCGATCGCTCCCCACGCAAAGAAGAAGAGGGCGACGGCATAGGCCACGGGCTTGATGCCGTTGTCGTAGAGATTTTTGAAAAACTGGGTGATGGTGGTGGCATCCCCTCCTCCTCCCCCAGCGGCTGCTATGGCGAGTGGAAAGAGGGGATGGGGAATGGGAGGGTCAGCGAGCCAGACCACAAGGTGAAGCGCAGGCAGGCCTTCCAGGACCCGCACCACGGTGGCAGCGAGCACCGGGTGCCAGTAAATCATGGTAATCATCGTGTTCTCCTTTTCATGCTGAATTTAGGAAAGGGTGAGGGGGTGGAGGTAGCCCACCACCTCAAAGGCATTCCAGTACCCATTCTGAGTATTGACAGATCCATCCGGGTTGAGAGGAAGCGTTTGAACCGGGAATTCGCCATTGGCCTGGGCAAAGGTGATGGCGGTATGGTGAGGGGCAACGCCAAGGACAATACTGACATGTCCGTAGGCCCCTCCATTCCAGGCCATAATATCGCCAGGTTGTGGGAGGTTCCCACGCGCAGGCAGGCGTTGCCAACCCGGCTCACTGGCAAAGTGCTCCCAGTACTGATTGGCATTCTGGCCCTGGACGGGGAGTGGCTGAACATAGGCATAGGCGGCGATGACGAACACCACGCACTGAAAGGTGTCTGGCTGCCAGGAAGCACATCCGGGGCAGTGCGCGTTGGCCCACGCGATGATCTCAGGCGGGAAACCCGCGTCGTAGTAGTGGTCAGCGCCACTGCCCTGGCAATCGGTAGGAAGGCGAGCAGGGGTACAATGAAGGTGGGCCGCCATCTTGAGCGCCCATTGCATCACTTCGCCACGTTTCCCCGAGCCTGAAGTGTCAATGGTTGGGAGACCGGGATATGCTGTCTGAGGGACTCCCTGAGCCTGTGCGTCCATCGCCACGGTCATGCTTGTGCCAAACATCCCAAACACAACAAGGACCATGCCGCCAAGAAGAAGGAACTTGAGCATCCTTTCTCACCTTTCTTCCTTTCGCTTAGAGGGCCGCGATGGCTCGAATGGCCATCGACTCGACCTGGGTGGTGACCTGCGATTGGGCGGTGTCTGCTTGCTGTTGCGCCTGCAAGATCGGGCGCAGGGCATAGTTCTGGATCATGGAGGGCAAGCGCGGGACCAGGTAGAACATGGCCCCACTCAGAAGAAGCGCCACAATCTGCTGGATGATCGTGTCGAGCCCCGCGACTGGGCCTGTGCTGATCTGGATGCTGGTGCTGTAGCTCACCAGGAGCCCTCCCAGGCTGAGCGCGGTGATCTGGATAAATTGGATCATGACGGTGGAGACAAAGGCAGAGAGCCAGATCTGGCCCCAGCGCTGGGTTTGTGGCAGCGCCAGACAAAGCAGTCCCAGGGGGGAGAGGGCGGTGAGCAATGCGACGACTGCCAGTCGGACGAGCATCTGCCAGGCGAGCCAGAGCATGTGCCAGAAGAGAAAAACCACAAACCAGACGCGCAGCAAGAACCCGATGGCGACCTGGTCGGGTGTTTGTCCCACGAAATTGATCATCAGGGAGAGGGTGTCTTTGAGAAAGGAATGAAGAAATAGCTCGTCGACCCCCAGGCAAAGGGCATTGTTGAAATCGATGATGAGTCGACACACATACAGGCTGATGTGGGCGGCAAGGAAGGCCACGCAGAGCCGTGGGAGCGCTTCATGCAAGGAGGGCATGGGCACGCCGATGCTGCGTCCAATGAGTACGTTGTAGGCCAGGAAGCCAACCAGGACGACCACGGCGGTATCCAGGAAGCCCAGTTCCCAGCTCACCATCTGCTGGATCTGGCTGTTGTCATAGGTGGCGAGCGCCGGGGTCTGGGACAGGAAATTGAAGGGATTCTGCATGAAGAGCTCGATGATGGGACGTACGATGTTCCAGATCTGCTCGGTCAGATTGGCCAGAAACTCATTGCTGTAGCAGGCCACATCCCCGATGCCACAGGCAAAGGCTTGCTGTGAAGAGGATGGGCTGAGAGGCATACTTCTATATTCGCTTCCACCTGCCTGTGTGACGGAGGTGGCAGAAAGCGAGGTCCCCTGAACGGCGGGAGATGTGCCATAGGGAGCAGGTACATGAGCAGTGAGCAGCATCCCCGCTATCACAAGCAGAACAATACCTCCCCAGCGTGTGAGTATGACATACGGTCTTCTTGTCATGAGTGAGAGTAAGGCGCGAGTAAACAGGCGAGACATCGAGTAGCTCCTTCTTCGTTGTTGATCTCTCTGTGTCAGGGGTAAGTGTACTCAACGAGGGTATGAAATGGGAAGAGGAAAACCACCCAATGTCGGGCGAAGTTCTTCCCAGTTTCGGGCGAAGTCAGAGCCACATGGGTGCGAGGTGTGTCTGTATATTCACTCGAGGCGCACGTTGAGGCCGATACATCGGGAGCAACTCCTTGCCAGCAGCGAAAGAGGTCTCTTCTGCTACCGGAAGTGCAGAGAGACCTTCAACTGCAGCCCTGAAGGATGGAGACTATCGACCTGATTGCTCATCAGTGCCAACCATAGCGAAATGGCTGATTTGTTTTTGTGTGAGGTGATATGTACTCACTTCACTGTCATTATTTTCATGTTTCTTTTTTGTGAAAGAGAATATATGAGATGATTAACAGATCCCCACGGTTGAAACCGGGGGATTTCCCGGAGCCGTCACCAACCCCGGTTCCTGCTTCACCGGAGCGTGCCTTCCCTGGTTGCCATTCAGGTTTGGTCTTATCGCTCCTCCACAGGCAGTGGCCGCGTGTTCCTCGGCCAACCATCGCAGCCCTTCGGCCAGGATGGATTTCGCAGCGTTTTGGTCGCGATCGTGATGTGTGCCACACATCGAGCACGTCCACTCGCGAACATCTAAGTCTAAGGAGTCAATCACATGCCTGCAACACGAGCACGTTTTGCTGGACGGGTAGAACCGATCAATTTTGATCAGCGTTCTTCCATACCAAGCAGCCTTATATTCAAGCTGCCGCACGAACTCACCCCAACCCACGTCGGCAATCGCTTTGGCAAGGGTTGGGTGCTGCATCATGTTCTTAACTGCCAGGCTCTCAACCACGATCGTTTGGTTTTCACGGATCAAGTGCGTCGAAAGCTGGTGCTGGTGGTGTCTGCGCTTGTCAGCGATGCGGGCATGGATCTTGGCCACGCGGCGTCGTTGCTTCTCGCGGTTCTTCGACCCCTTCTGTGTGCGGGAAAGCCGCCTCTGCGCTCTCGCCAGTTTCTTTTCATCGCGTGCTGCATACTTGGGGTTCGGGAAGGTCTGGCCGTCCGAGGTGGCTGCCATTGTTTTGAGGCCGAGATCGATGCCGATCAGCTTCTCTTTCTTTGGCAACGGAGTTATGTCTTCCTCGACCAAGAGCGAGACAAAATAGCGGCCCGTTTGATCTCTGGAGACTGTCACGCTGGAGGGGTTCGCACCATCTGGAAGTGGACGCGACCAGCGGATAGCAAGCGGTTCCTCCATCTTGGCAAGCGTGAGCATGCCGCCTTTGTAGGAAAACGCAGAGCGGGTATAGGTGGCCGATTGCGGTCCTTGCCGTTTCTTGAAGGTGGGGAAATCGGCGCGTCCCTCGAAGAAGTTGGTGTAGGCTCGCATGAGGTGCCGCAAGCTCTGTTGCAGTGGCACACAGGACACCTCGGAGAGAAATGCGGTCTGCTCCTGGTGTCGGAGCACGGTCATCTGTGCGTCCAGAGACGTATAGGGCAAGCCATGCCCGGTCTGCTGATACGTCTGTTGGCGTAAAGCAAGTGCCCAGTTGTAGACAAATCGGCAGCAACCAAACGTGCGGGCGAGCTGTTGTTTTTGCTCGTCCGTAGGAGAGAAGCGATAACGATAGGCGCGTTTGACGGTGCTCATACATTGCTCTTCTTTCGCAGGAGGAGGAAACCGGCAATATCTCCGCCCACCCAGCCCAAAAGGAACGCCGCCTTCCTCCCCATGTTTGAAAACAGGGGCATCCGGCGGCGGAGTTTGGTGAATTCATCACGCGCGTGCGCGCGTGTATGCGTATGGCTCTCTCGGGTCTGCGTTTGTTGCGCAGAAACGTCGACCTTTTCTTGTGCTAAAGGTCTATGATCTTCAACGATTGTAGGCTTGTTTCTAGAAGGTCGAGTATTTTCGCAAGAGTCGACGTTTTGAGCAAAGGTCTCGTATTCTCGCCAATGTTAGACTTTTTATCGGAAGGAAGATCGACCTTCTCCAGAAGGGTCGACGTTTCGAGCAGAGGTCTATGATCTTCCACAATCGTAGACCTGTTCTCAGAAGATCGACCTTTTTGTTGTAGTGTTGTTTATTCCTGCACCAGCACATCACTGGAGAAGCGTAGGGAAAAGTATGGGCAGTCGTGAATTTTCTCCTGGGTGAGGCTGTACACGCCGTCTCATTCTTCTATACCGAGCATTGGGAGTACGAGACGCCGTTGACCTCAGCAAACCTATTCCGCATCGACTTGCCAGATGATCACTGAATGATCGGCGAGGCAGAGCCCAGGACGACCGTCAGGCGACCAGGAAAGATCGAAGATATCGTGTGTCCATTGTTTTTGCCAAAGGATAGGTCGGGCAACTTGAAACCGTTGCTGGTCTTTTGAGGGCGTGAGTTCGCGAGATCCCAGATGTAGATCTGGTTACTACTAAGGTAGAAGTCTGCCACATAGCGGCCATTGGAGGACCAGGCACGCTTGCTAACCTTGAGTAACCCTCGTTGATTATAAAGATGAGAGGGAAGGCAATTCAGTCGCCAACTGAGTTGCCTTTCTTCTTACTGCTGTTATCTGCGTTGGTAACCACAAGAGAGTACGTCCTACGCGTGAGCAATGCGGCGAATCTCCTCGAACTCGTCCTGACTCAGTCTGATCTTGGCAGCTTCGACGTTCTCTTCAAGGTGCTTGATCGAAGTGGTGCCGGGAATGGGCAAGATCGTTGGTGAGCGTTTCAGCAGCCATGCCAGGGCAATCTGGCCGAATTGTGCGTTGTAGCGCCTGGCAATCTGATCCAGGACACTCCCTGGATGTGCCAAGTCGCCGACCGATCGAGGATGCCAGGGGATAAAGCCGATGTTCTCGCGTGCGCACAGATCGATCAAAGCTGCGGTCTGCCGAGCGTCTATCCCCACGGCCTGCGGTTGCGCCAGATTGTAGTGGTTTTGCACCGTCACAATGGGCACAATCTTCTGCGCCACCATAAGCTGATCAATGGTCACATTGGAGAGGCCGACATGGCGGATCTTACCCTCCGCTTTCATCTTGGCGATCTCACCTACTGAATCTTCAAACGGTACGTTGGGATCAGGATAATGCAATTGATACACGTCGATCTGATCAACGCGCAGACGTCGCAAGCTGCCTTCCAGATCCTGGCGCAGGCGCTGTGGGCGTCCGTCCGGTCGAAACTGGTTGGGACCAGTACGTAGTAAACCTCCCTTGGTGGCAATAACCAGGCCCTTTGGATAGGGGTAGAGAGCTTCGGCAATCAAGGACTCACTGATCTCGGGTCCATACGCTTCGGCGGTATCAATCAGGGTGATCCCTAGGTCCAGTGCGCGCTTCAAGACAGCGATTGCGGCATCCTTCTCCTTTGGCGGGCCCCAGATACCGTCGCCAGTGAGGCGCATTGCCCCAAAGCTGAGGCGAGAGACCGGCAAATCACCACCAATCGCAAATGTACCGCTTGCTGCCGCGCTCCGCTCGTTTCTGTTCTCCATCATATCCTTTTTTCCTTTCTGAAGGCACAATCACACCACAAAACGTGCAGAAAGATCGACAAAAGCAAACCAGATATGCATCTGTCACACAACAGACGACGCATCTGACTGGCTGCGTATCTCCTCCACGTATTCATAGATCGAAGCCTACACCTTAGAGCGCGCTCTCAGTCAAGGCCCCCTTCTCCGTTGCTTCAGCCAGTGCAATGATTCTCTTTAAGCTTTGGTGTTTTTATCTGGTTTCTCTTGTGCGGGCTAATGGTATGAGCGATGATGCAGAGTGGAACGACATCGTGGGTATGATCAAGGTGCAAAGAGTGAACCTCGGTGTGGAACTTCTGGCAGGATGGGCTCGGGCGCTGGATGTAGCGGAAACGTGGCGGCAGGCCCTGAAAGTTGCAGGACGCGACGAGACTTCGAGAGCGTGGCATGGTCTTCAAAACAACCGGATATTTGCAGCAGGGCATAGGTATTGGCTTTTAATCAAAAAACCTTTGTAGTAGAAGAGCTTCACCTAAAGTGCGCAGCCTGTTGAAAAAGTCATTCATGGATGAGCATAGCGGTTAACAACACTGTCTTTTACGCTCAAGATTTGTGCTCAAAAGACCAAATGATGAGATTATTCGGACTTTTTCAACAGGCTGGTGCGATTAGTTGCAATTAGGCCTGGTGCTCACGTGTATCTACTTTGCGCTGGATGCTAGCGAGGAAGCCCAGATTTCTTCTTTGGTGGTCTGGTTGCCTGGATGGTTGGAGGGTATTGCGGAGTGGAGGCAGGCGTGAGGAAGCTTACCAAACGTTTGACTCGGCAGCAAGAACTTCCAACCAATGCATGATTGAAGAGGTCGGGAAAGGCCGGCCATCTCCGGTTGGCTTTTCTTGTTGTTTAGTAAACGATGTGACAGGATTCGAACTCCATCCCTATCGGCATAGGCAGCGCCTTAATGCCAGATGGCAGGCTAGAATAAGACTATAGCAGTATGCAGTAGCATTGAGCCGTGGAGGGACGACGCTGCTGAAGCACGCGTCGGACGGAGCACGAAATCAACCTTTCTGTACATTGCTCTAAAGGGCGGACATCCTTTTCTCACCTGCACGGGCGGCGGGCCTGTCGCATGATGATGGCAGGCCCCTCCTGCATGAGCGGCGGCCCTTTCCGTGCCATTATATGAAGACGCGTGCTTTAGCAGCGTCGCTCTACCGGACCAGGCGCTTGCTCGCCGCGTATGCGGGCCAGTTCGTCGTGGACGCTGATGTCTTCGCCGGCGAACTTGAAGAGCAGGCGCATGGCGGTCTCATCGCTGAGCCAGCCCTGGGTCTTGGCGGCGGTGAGGGCTTGCGTGAGGGCGTTAGCGGCCCCGGCCAGTTGCTTGTTGTCGTCGAGGTCGATCTCGGGGAAGATCAGGTCATAGCTGAGATTGACGTTCTCGCCGAGGCGACCGGCGCTCTGGGCCTCGGCGAGCACGCGGTCAAGGACGCAGCGCAGGGTTACATCCCAGATGAAGGCCCCTTTATATTTATTGATGCGCACGCGGTCGGTCAGCCAGTCTTTGTAGCGACGCAGCCAGGGGAGCATCGTCGCCAGGTCGGAGTTGCCACGCTTGGCGTTGGAGACCTTATTGATGGCAAACTGCTGCATCTGGCGGTCGGCCTCGAACCACTCGCCCTCGGTCTCGCGCTTGCCCGGGCGGAAGGTCAGCTTTAAGCTGCCAGTTGTCGAGGAGGGCGTGCTGGCGCTCTCGCCCACCGGGCGGCGATGGAAGCGTAGCGGTGTCTCGATATCCTCGGGATCGGTCTCGATCTGGTCGATAAGCGAGGGGGCGGTCAGGCGCACCTTGACGCTGCCATCGAAGCGATTGACGAAGTAGCGCACAAAGATCTCGCCATACAGGGCCAGCTCATTGCAGATGGTGTAGACGCGCTCATCCATGGCGTTGGCTTGCCAGAACTCATCCAGCACCTTCTTGACGCGCTTATTGCTGGCATCCAGCTTGACGCCGCGCCCCAGGACAAAGCTGGTCGTCATCTCGATGATGGCGAAGGCCAGAGGGTTGGCGTGATAGGCCTCATAGACCTGGTTATGCATCTCCAGGTAGGCCGAGGGCACGAGATCCTTCAGGTAGAAGTTGTCCGAGAGGCGCCGCCAGTAGTAGTCCTCCTCCGTGCCGCTGACGTAGCCCCAGCGCCGCTCCTCCTCCACGCCCGTCCCCGAGGAGAAAAAGCCGGGATTCACCTGCTCACTCACACGCGCACCCAGCGTGGCGCCGCTCACCGCCTGGCGTATGCGTCCAAACCACGATAACTGCTGCTGCTTCTGTTCCACACTTCACCCATCCCTTCCCAAACGCGCAAGTCCATAGAACAGTTTACGAGGATATATCGAAGTGTATTTAATTGAGGGATTAACATGAGGATATAGTTATAGCGTAAATATATAAAAAATGCAAATAGGTAGTATTCTATTCTACGAAAAGGTTTAGCGCTATTCTGTGTGTCCTGGTCGAAGGTCAGCATCCGACCAGGACACACAGAATAGCGCTTCTTTTCCTCAAACACGCACGCTGTTAGCAATGAGCGCTAGCCGAGCGGGAGGAGCTTATTTGCCAGTGATTGCACCGCAACGTCCGGGTGATAGAAGTCGAAGTCGATCTGCTGTGGCAAGGTGCGTCCCGTATACGTGAGGTTGACATTCATCGATACGCGACCATCGCTGATCGCTCTGTACTGAGCGGTGAATGATGCTGAGTTGATGATCAACAAACCTGACAGAGTGTAGTTAGCGATGTACTGCAAAGCATCTACTTCTGCTTTGTGAAACTGTTCAAAGCTTAACAATCCCTGTTGAGCAGCTTCCAGCCCTTGTTGGGCAAATGACAGCACATCTTCCGCGGGCTTCAGGATGTCCCTTATAGCATTATCGCGTACTCCCTGTAAGGCGCGTTCCGCTTCTTGTAGTGCCTTCTCATACGTATCTAACTCCTTTTCGAGAAAGTATTTGGTAATCAGATCGATACCGCTCCGGTTGAGTGCTTGCCGTGTTAGCTGTACCGCTTGACTTTGATTTGCTACGTCCTGCTGTGCTCCGGCTATTTTTTGCTGAAACTGCGCGTTGGCAACTTCAAGACCGCTTTTTGCGTTTATTACGTTTTGCTCTCCAAGCTGTATCTGCTGGCGCAGAGGTTCCAGTTGCCTGTTGACTGTTTGCAACTGATTATCGAGGAACGTGGTCGTGCTTTGCTCAAGGTATTGCACCAGGTTGTTGTCCATAGAGGCGCCGATGATAAAGGTAGCTGCATTCTGTATATCTGTACCCGTTACCGACATGGCAGCCCCAAAGTTGCTCCCAAAGAGTTTTCCTGTAATCCCGAAAGTGAAGCCCTCCCTGATTATCCGGAACAGGCCTGCTCCCCGGCTCTGAATCAGGGGTAATTCGATGGTGCCGTCCAGCGAGACATATGGGATGCTGCCCTCTTTCAGACCGAGCGTAGCAGCGGGACCTCCCTGCGGCGATGATCCTGTAATTGTGATGACATTGCTCACGGTGAGGAGCGCTAACTCAGCCTGGAAGAGCAGCAGATCATTGACCTTGTGTGCCGAGAAGACCATGGATTGCTTGAGCCAGGTGCCCGTTACTGTGAGTCCGGTATGGGTAATGGCAAGCACTGCTCCCGCCAGGGTAAAGGTGCCAACGTCAATGCTGGCGCTCCCGCTCAGCGCCAGCGCTGTGTCGCTCAGATGGCCACTCAGATCAACTGACCCGAAGATTCCTGTCCAACCGAAAGGCAGATGCAGCGTGCCCGCGATGGCGAAGCGCTTATCCTCCAGTGAGAGGGAGCCAGTGAGCACCTGTTGATTCAGGATGCTGAGCACACTCTTCCCTTGCAGACTGACAACGGAGGTGCCCGGTCGCACCTGCGTATGGATACTCACGAGACCGCTCAGGTCCAGGGCAATCAGGTCAGTGACGTTGCCGGCGACGCGCATGGAGGTGCCGAAACCACTGTTTGCGTTGACCAGGCCGAAGTACGCCATGAGCGAAGCTGTGCTGGCTATCTGCCAGTTCCCCTTGAGGAAAATGACCAAGCCTCGCTCCTGGTCTGCCGCGTTTTGTGCCTGCACCTGTTTTCCAGAAGAAACAAAGGTGGAGAGATCGGCTGCCAGCATCTGAGCCTGGATGGCTGGCAACAGTTGGAGCAAGATTTCAATCTCGCTGGCGGTCAGCCTCGCCACTACCTTTTGTTCTGGCGTCAGCGTCTGCAATTCGGAGGGCCTGGTTACGAGCCAGTCCGCGTCCATTTCCAGGGAACCGAAGGAGATATGCTGCTGTCCGACGCGGTTCTCCAGCGGAATGGATTGGATAATCTCATTCAGGTTCAGGGTCTTCAGAAAGTTCAACAGGTGGGGCACGCTCTCATTTGCGTCAAGCGTCAGATTGTATCTGGGATCGGTGGGATCAACCAGTGTCCTACCGCCCAGGTATGGAGGTAATTGAATCGTGTTGGGGCCCAGGGTGAAAACAGGCAGCAGGTGCGGTAAGGTTGTGGCATCAAGCAGATAATCTGAATCTGTGATGAACTTTCCCAGCGCCTTGAGGAGCTTCACGAAGTCGCTCAGGCCAAGGTTTTTCAGGGGATTGGGGAACGCGCCATGTACCTGGAAGTTCAGATTCTCGATCCCGTGGTATTCGATGCCCAGTTGATCGAAGAAAAGCGGTACTGGCAGAGGGATGCCCGTTTCAGTGATGATGACCATAAACAGGTTGTGGATGGCAAGGTGGTTGGTGAGGTCCTGTGGTCTGGGCAGGCCATCCAGCGGTTTGAGCAGTGCGGCAGCCAGGGGAAGCAAAGGGAACTGGTGCAGGTCCATATCCAGAGCCAGGGGAAGCAGGGCGCCATCAAACAACTCGCCCAGGGAAAAGCTTCTCAAGGTGAGACCATTCAACTGCGGGCCAAGCGGGCTAATCGTCGGATAGAGAATCTTGATGGCGGGGTTTGCCGAGACGCTGCATTGGAGGCTGCCGCTCTCGGTAAAGTTGAGATCGAAACTGAACTCCTTCGGTATCTCAATATGCAGGTAGTCTATCAGGCTATCGGGCAGTTGATCGAGAAGGTTGCCAGCCTCGTGCAGTCCGCCCGCGATAATTTCGCCGAGGGTGAGCGTGGAGCCTGTCAACTGCTTGATCAGTTCATTGAGTTTTGTGAGCGCGCTGGGATCACTGATGCTCTTCAGCAGATTGTCGAAAGCTGCACTATCGAATGCCCCGCTGTTGTTTAACTGGCCCTTGCGGTAAATCTGAATATCCTGTAATGGGAGTCCGGCAGGCAGTTTTTTAGCGAGCTCATCCAGTTTGCAGGCCTCAAACAGCAGTTTGAAGGGGGTCAGCGGTATTTTGAGAGGACGCGGCTCGCCAGTTTTGGGGTCTTTACCCTGCTTAAAACTTGCGTGGCTACTGCGGAACGTCCCTCCGTTGTAGCTAAAGGTTGGCAGGCTAAACTCAAGGTAGCCGAATTCTCCCAGGTCGGCGGTGTACAGCGGGTTGCCCTGCCTGTCCTGGATGAAGTGAATGGCTTGCAGCGGCGAGGTGCGAATCTGGAGTTGCAGGCCCGAACTGCTGTCAAGACCCAGGGTGAAACGGGTCAGGCTTGCCTCATTACCTTTTTCATAGGTGTTGAAGAAGTGCAGTTTCGGGGTTCCGTCTTCGTTTGTGCCGAAGAGAGCATTCATCTTCTCCGGGATGCCAATCCCAAACTCCCCTGAGAGCGAGAAGTTTTTGCCCAGTTGCAGATCCAGGCGAGGAACCGCGATGACGGCCGTGCCGAGATCAAGCGCCGGGAGATTGCCCAGCGCGGAGGTCGACCATTCGATCTCCTTGTGCGCGACCAGGGGGACGACAGAGACGGTGGCTCCCTGCTTGTCTATCTTCAGTTGAGCATCCACAGAGTTCGTCGGAATGACGGCCAGCAGTTTCGCGGGTAGCCCATTGAGACGGGCTGTAATAGCAGTGTTTATCGACCAGGAGGCCTGGCCATTGTCCTCGCTTGTCCTGGCTAAGGAGAGGTATTTTAAACCCAGACCTATGGTCCAGTCTGGCAATGGCTCTGGGAGGGAGAACGTCGCGGTTGCTCGTGTCGGCTCAAAGACCAGTTCCACGCGCCTGTCCTGCTTGCTCAAGGTGAGCGTTCCGCCGCCTGTGAGTTCGTCAACCCCAGCTACCGTCAATGCTCCCGTCGCGCTGACCGCCCAGCTATACGCGCTCGCTGCATTGAGCTGGATAGCTTTGCCAGTGTCTCCAACGGTTGGGGAGAGCGTTTTGCTGATGAGAATGGATAGCCTATTGCCAGTGAGCGTAGAGCCGGCTCCCAGGTCGAGTTCAATGCCTTGAGCAGATTCCGCCAGGAGCTTGATGATCCGTGCGGTACTGCTCGTCTCCAGGCTGGCCCCAAGCATAAAGGGGCAGTCAAAGAGCGTGCCGCCGACCGAACCGCTCAAGATCCAATCCTTTTTCACCTGGTCCAGGGCGAAGGTAAAATCCAGGCTCTCGAACACAAGCCCGTCAACGATGGGAAAGGTTCCCTGAGTGTGCAGAGCGAGCGAGCAGGTAAGCTGGCCGCTCTCACCATTGCCGGGTCCAGGCAGGCGCGCCAGTGTGAGGTCTACCTTGCTCACGGTGAGATTGGGAACGCCGAAGGGCAGTTCCCACTTCGTCGTGCAGGTTCCCTTGACACTAAATACCCTGGTGCCTGGCGTGAACTGGATGGTGATGTCCGAGAATTCGAGATCGGACATCTCATCAGGCATACTCGTGTCGCGCAGCAGATCTTTGATGACGCGTGACAGGTGAATGGGCTGTTTTTTCGCCGCGTCCGCCGTAAACGTCCAGGCCGCAGCGGTACCCGCGTTGCTTGCCGTGAGTGTAAAGTCCACCCCAGCCAACGTCAGGCTGCCAGAAAGCGTCGCCTGGACACCCGTCTCTTGATTGTATAAGATCAGCGATTTTACCTCTGTCAGGCGCAAATCCACCACATCCAGCGGAATCGGCCAATCTCCCTGCACGTCGGCATGAAGCGTATATTGCTTCCCTACCTGAGCCGAAAAATCAAACGCTGTGATCTCTAATGCCGGAATGCCGCTGTCGCCGACTTCCTCGATGAAGTACTCGATCACTTCCCTGAGCTTGACGCTCTGGCCCGGCGCCAGACCACCGACAACCGTAAAATCAGGCGCGAAGAGAGAAAGCACAAAGAGACCCTGCGCGCCCAGCCCGATCGTTCCGGTGATGGCAAGCGAGGGGAGAGAAGGGGTAGCCAGGGGAACAGTAATCCCCAAGGTAAAGCCATCTAAAGTAATGGCTTTACCAGTTGCTTGATCTTCAAACAACGTCCAGGGACGCGCGTTTTGAACACTGGCGCCCAGGGAAACCAGTTTGGAGCTGGCGGCAGGGTTGACGCGAGCAAAGATGTTTTTGAGAGTAACCAGGTCAGCGAGATGGAAATTGGGGAGGGAAGGAAGATGTTTTGCGAAGTCTACTCCCTGGGCCAGGCTGGAAAGCTCGTCAAGTCCCGTCAAAATCGTTCCGCTCACCCGTTCGAGATCAAGGCTTAGCACAATATCACTTTCAGGTTGGTAGAGCGTAGCAACGAGGGGTAGCGAAGCATCCTTGCCCTGTACGTTAAGCGGGAGCTCTGTGCGAAAGCGTAAAAAGGACAGGGTATCGGGTATCTCGTCGCCATCATCGCGAAATGGAATGCTGCATGCCTCAAAGGTCAGCGTGGGGCGTGTTGAAAGCCCGATATCGATGGGTTCCTGGATGGTCGCAGCTAAGGCCATGTTCGGCAGACCGTATTGTATCTCAATCGGTCCGGCAAGCCTGGGACCTTGCAGACCAAACAGGGAGCCGAGATTCTTCAGAATGGAAGTCAGGCGTAGCGTCCCTGCAAAAAACAGCCTGCCCTGCTTAATCTCATTGGAAACATTATATGAAGCAAGATGAAGTTGAGGTGCGGGGGCAAACGCTACGCTCGCTAGTGGAGAGTACTGCAAGTCTGGAAAGCTCTGACTCAAATTCCATCCATCCGCTCCACTTGCTTGCAACATCAGTTGGACTTCATCACCCTGAAGCTGAAACATCGCTTCAACCCTCATGCCTGTGAAGGGAAGCGTTGTCCCTGTGCCAGTGACGATAATTCGAGCGTGTTCATCTGGTGCCTTGATCTCATAGTGCTCAAGGGTAATCTGCTCATCCTGCAAATATGTCGCGGAGAGCGCATCAATAGGAGCGGAGCCCAGGAGCCTGGTAGAGAGGGCGTACTGTGTAACGCTCACCTTCCCACTGAGGAGAATATTCTGGAGTTGTTGTAGAGTCTTCATGCTGGGCCTTTCTTTTAAAAGAAGCTGGGCGCAAACAGCCCGGCCACTGAGAAGGAGAGGAAAAAGAAGCCTGGCGACAATCCGAGCCGCTGTTTTCCTGGTCGCGTCATAGCTATACATCAGAAAAACAGTCAGAGGCATTCATCATGGAAACTGTACCTCTAGCTCCACTGGCAAATGATCGCTAATTTTTGTAAAGTAGAAAGTGCATAAATTGTGTATGGATTTATATATATTCTTGTCGTTTAAAAACGGTACAGGGGTTCCATCCGCTTCCCAAATTGATTGAAGGAGCGATATAACAGAGCCGGTGCATGTTATATCATTGCGCACGACAAAGTTATCGTAGAGGTTGCTTGTCAGGCGGTCTTGGATGGTATCAAAGGTTCCTAAATCGAGAGGTACCAGGGTAGTACTACCATTCTCAATTTTCGCGTCGTATTTAGGGGGAAGGGTAAGCCTGCTCTTATGAAAATCAGCGTTAAAATCTCCCATGATAATTGCTGTTTGGCCGCCTTGGGAAGATGTTTTCAGATTCTTCTTGATATTCTGCCATTCTTGTGAAATGAGTAACGCCTCCTCAGGCTTGGGAGCATGCCAAGCACAGAACTCCCAGGCGGGGCCTTTAGGGTCAGGCTTGTCAGATCCGTCAGGAATTATCTGTACATTCATGTACATAGGACGACGCCCTCCGCTAGAGTAGACCGAGCGGCGTTTGCGTGTGGTATCGCTTATAGCGACCTTCTTTTTATCATAAATCACTCCTATCCGGTCATCGTCCTTGGCTGGTCCATCTGTCGTCTGCCAGAGATATGTATACTTTTTTGTTGCATCCTGTGCATTTAGCTCTTTTATAATTTTGTCTAATGCTTTGGTTCCGTTATCACTAAGAGGGATCTCGTAGATAGCTATTATATCGTAATCGATCATGAGTGATTTCAGGACGGTCAAACCGTCAACATAGTAAGCAACACAACTGGAAAAACTTTTGATATTCCAGCTCAGTATTTTTATATCCGTCACCCGGTGCTCCTCTCATATACAGTGGTGAAACGCAGGCGGCCAATCCAGCCACTTTTTACACACTCTTGAAACGTTATGTGCTGCAAGTACAACATCAATATCTCAACGCGAGATTATGCTCAGAAGGTTGCTTTACCGGATAAACGTCTATGTGGTGCAGAATTACAACATTGATTTCTTGTTCCTAGAGAGGGGCACAAAAAGGTTGATCTCGTACTCTCGACCGACGCTGCTGAAGCACGCGTCTTCTCTACTCTCGACCGACGCTGCTGAAGCACGCGTCTTCTCTACTCTCGACCGACGCTGCTGAAGCACGCGTCTTCTCTACTCTCGACCGACGCTGCTCAATGCTACTGCATACTGCTATAGTTTTAAATTTATGCATACGAAACGTTCTTTAATAAAAGATGTGTTTGTGGTGCTAATGCTTTCAGGTAGGGGACAGAATGCAAAAAGATTGGAAACGTGACCCAATATGGCAATTAATAGGCGTCTTGTTTGGTATTACTAGTTTAATCATCGCTGTGCTTGCTCTGACGGATAATGCGAAGATTAGCGCTTTTATAGCTTTGGCCTTATCTTTTATAGTTGCATCAGTAGTATTAATTCCTCAGAGAAAAAAGAAACAACGTATAAGCAGCTACTCCGACCAAAAGAGCGTACATACAAACTCTCCTTCGTATGTGGTGAAAGAAATTATGAAAAATTTTCAAGTCTTTATGCCTGTGCTATATTTAGTAGTAGTTTGTTTGTAGTTTATGCAGGCTATATAATTTGGTATGTCTTTTTTAAGAATCATGAAAGTTTGATAGACGATAGAGGTGATTTGATAATAATTGCTGTATTATCTATCATCTGGTCACTAGTATTGTTTTATGTTATAAATAAAGCATATAAAGTATACAAGGAACTCAGCGATTTATTTGATCAATATGACGAGAAAAATAACAGATCTTAAATCTGCTACCTATTCTTTGTCAATTGAAGCAATTTTGTCGCTCTTGGTATTGGAGCTATCCGAAGTGCGCTTCAGAGTGTGAGCGATATGTTGAAATTTCGAAAAAGACTTCCAAGCGCTGATTGAGCATGGGGCTTGGGTAAATATTTCTCAACGGGGCCTCGATATAAGGTAGGCCCTTTTGTCAAGACACAAAGAGAAGGGATTCGAAGGTGTCTCTGTGTTGGGTTCTTCTGAGCTTGCCTCACTCAGACAGACGGAGCTTTCTAATGCTTCTGCCGGGGCACCCCTATGAAAATGTAGGTAAATTTGCAATCCCCCGTTGGGCCTCATATGCGTGAAATGTTTGACGTAAGAGATATAGGCGAAGTAAAATGCAGTGATATAACTCAATTGCACGTTCGTTAATCATTTGATCGTCGACAGAAGAGGAAATGCCTGTGTCTTCTGAAATTATGGTCATCTTGGATCTCTCTTACGAGGCACAAATGCTTCTTGATCAGCAAGGCGTAGACCTCTATCAAGAACTTCGGCAGGAAGTGCCGTCAATCCGCCTGATGCATGTAGCAGACCCAGAAGCATCTCCCGGAAGCCGGGATATCGTGACTGTCATTTCTGTAACAACCGGTCTGGTTGGTGCGCTCACCCCAATTATTCTGCGCATTCTTCAGATGATTACTCCGCCAAATCGGTCGCAGACCTGGATCGTTGAGGAAACAGAAACGGTTTTACCGGATGGCAGTAGAACCATCCAGCGCAAGAGAATTCTGTCAAAGCAGGAACAGCATCTTCCCCAACCACATGATGAGCAGCCTCGAAAAGCTGAATCAGAGACATCTATGCAAGATCAGGCAAGGAAGAATGGATGAGTTATTCACGCTATGCTTTTTGCCTGGGGGCGAATGGCCCCCAACTCCCTGGATATCGGTCGTTAGCCTATGCTGAAAGAGATGCTGAGCGCCTGGCACAGGCACTGAGAACTGCGCCATGTAGCTTTACAGAGACGTCCTGGGACATTGCGAGCGAGCCGAGAAAGACATTGGCAAAGCTCAATCAGTTCGTGAAGCGTCAGCAGTCTCTTGACTTGCTGCTCGTTCATTTTTCTGGACATGCCATCTTTGATGAAGAGCTGTATCTCCTCTGCAATGAAACTGACTGTGATGATCTTATTTCTTCTGCTATTGGAATTGACACCATCAAAAAGATGCTGAGTCGTTCTCCTGCCCGTCACAAAGTACTCGTTTTGGATTGCTGTCACGCGGGAGGGGCTCTTCGAGAGCCCTTCAAAGGGATGCAAGAGATTCGAGAATCCCTTGATCGCACATTTCAGGGGAGTACGAGCGCTATTCTCTGCGCCTGCGCGAAGCGTGAGCGCACACGAGAATTAGAGACGCTGGATGGGGGAGCTGGCTTCCTTTCGTGGGTCCTGACCTCAGCCTGCACTACACGTTTTGAGGAGGTGTCGCCTGACGCTGATTCGCTCTCGCTGAAGCATATTCTCAGTTGGTTGCCGAGGGCGCTTGAAGAAGTGAATCACTCGTTAAGCGAAAAAGAGCAGCTTGCCCCTCCGGAAATTATGATCCATACGCGCGGTGGAGACGGAGATATCTGGCTCACAGAGCCAAAGAAGCTGTCACAACCGGAGAAGGAACGTGTCGAGCAGTACGCCAGAGAAGATCGTTTGCAAGCGATGCTGGCGGATCATAGCGGATTTATCCATGATCGTCTGAGTAGCTTTGTAGGGCGTTCTCAGGAATTGAGCAGCATTCGTCAATGCATTGATGAGATGCTGACGACTGGTGGCTATATCACCATCACCGGCCAAGCTGGTCAGGGAAAGAGCAGCATCATCGCTCGGCTGGTGGATGAGTATGGAGCTGAGCTGAGCGCTTTTCATTTTATCCCTCTCAACCCCGGTCCTGACCATCAAATCAACTTGCTGCGCAATCTTATGGCCCGGCTTATTCTGAAATATCACCTATCCGACCTGTATGTCACTGGTGAAAGCCGCTCAACCCTGGGGGATTATTTTTCTAAAGTGCTGGTTGAAGTCGTCGCTAGAGGTGGGCGGGAGATCATTTTTATTGACGGTCTGGATCAACTGAAGACGGATAGTAACGGCGAGCGCGATCTGAGTTTTTTGCCTACGAATCCTCCACCTGGCATTGTATTTGTGCTGGGTACCCGCCCGAATGAGACGCTCAAGCAGCTTGACCTCCTCAAACCCCACCACGAGTACAGGTTGCCAGACATGAGCAGGCAGGATTTTCGTCTCCTTTTGGAAAATAGGGACGTTTATCTGGAGACCGAACTTATCGATCAACTGTACCAGGCCATGCAGGCAAATGCCCTCTATCTCGATCTGGCGGCGAAGGGGTTAAGGGAAAGTGGAACTCTGCAGCCTCAGGAGATCATCAATCATATCGCGGATAATCCGGAGAATCTCTTTTCGCTGGCAATGGCGCACTTGAAGAATCCGGCTAGCGAGTGGCGCGAAGTCATTAAACCAATACTGGGTCTGCTGCTTACTGCACGTGAACCATTAGGGATGCGTTCCATTCGCCAAATACTTGGGGTAGAGGATGAGCGGTTACGAGAGGGAATGACTCGCTTAGGTGGATTGCTGACCGACGATGGCAAGCGTCACTATTCGCTTTTTCACCTCAAATTATATGACTACTTGCGCCAGGATCAACATAATCCGGGCAAAGAATATATTTTCGCCAGCGATGAGGAGGAAGGCTGGCATCAGAAAATCGCTCTATGGTGTGAAAAGATCGATTTTACGCAGGACTGGCATGTTCTGAAGGAGAGTAGCGAGCCAGGATATCGTGAGCAGTGTGTCTATACCTATCAGCATTATGGTGAGCACCTCTACTTTACAAAAGACTGGCATAAACTCTTTGCTGTACTTGATGCGGGACACTATGGGCGTGCGAAGCTGACCTTTGACCCTAGCGCACGTTTGTATGTACAGGACCTTGACCGTGGGCGAGAGGCTACTTGTGGCGCCCACTATCAGCAGGGACTTGCCCTCCTCCCTTATCTCTGGCGCTATACATTGCTGCGTTGCAGCTTGACCAGTCGCGCGGACCAGTACCCTGATGAAGCTTTTCAACTCCTTGTACAGTTACAACATGAGGAAAAGGCTCTCGGTCTGGCCGAATTGCTCACCAATCCTGTGAGAAAAGCTGACGTGTTCTTTCAAATCGCCGAACAGATGAGCAAGCAATCTGTTCATCAGACAAAATACCGTGGTGTCCTGATAAGGATCAGTAACATAGGCAAAGCAATTCTCGAGAGCGACGAGCAGGCAAGAATTCTGTGTCGGGTAAGTGAACTATTCGGCCAGTTAGGTGAATGGGAACAGGCTGCCAGAACCTTGCTCTGGATTAAGGACGAGGACCGACAAAAAGAAGAATTGCAACGGTTGGGAACAACGCTAACCAAACAAGAACACTGGGAACTGGCCAGGATGGTGGTTCGTTTCATTCAGGATGGGATTGCAAGAGCGCAAGCTCTCATGATTGTAGGAAGTGCGTTAGTCGAGAAAGCGCATCTGGAACTGGCTTCTATTGTGTATACGGAAGCCGAAGAAATTATTCGGCAAGTATCGCTCAACGAGCTTAAGGATGTACATGCGCGAGCAGAAGCACTGATAGATCTTGGATTGGCTTATGCAACATTACATCAATGGGATCAGGCTGAGCGCATCATCAGCTCAGTTGAGGGGGATCTTCAGCGTGCCTGGATGCTCACTGCATATGGAGCAATACTCGCTTCAACTGGAGAACTGGAACGGGCCTGCCAGATATGGACGCAATCTGAGGCCCTCATCCTGGCATTGGAGGGGGATACGCAACGAAATTGGGTTCTCGCCTACCTGGGGCAAATGCTCATTGAGGGAGAGCAATGGGAGAGGGTGACGCAGGTTCTTCTCCTCCTCAACGAGGCGCCGCAAACCGGCGGAGAGGAGAGTGCACTGATCAACGAGAGCGTGGCTGAGGGGGCTGAGGAACAAGAGGAGCAGTTGGGTGAGGAACCGTATACTTCCGATGATGCTCGCATTGATCTCACTAAGTACCTGGCTGAGGCGCAGCAATGGAAACTCGCAGAAGACGCGAGCCTCTCGATTGTTAGCAACGAAAAACGAATGGATACATTAGGGGAGCTGGGGAATACACTGATTGAAGCCGAGCAGTGGCAGCTGGCCGAGCGTGTTATCCACTTTATTGAGGATAACGAGAAGAGAGGAGAGTCACTGGAAGAATTTGGAAAAGCTCTTGTCAATGCCGAACAATGGGAACTGGCAAAGATCGTGTACGCAGAAATAGAAGAAGTGGGAAAGCATGAGCTACTAAAAAGCTCAGAGAGTAATGATGAAAGAGAGGATGCTTTAGCCGAATTTGCTGAGGAATTAGCGGAGGTGCGCCAATGGGATCAGGCTGAGCGCTTGCTTCGTTCTCTTGGTAGTAGTGAGAGGCGGGAAAAGGCATTGGGAAAGCTTGCTGAAGAACTGGCGAAGGCTCAGCAGTGGGAAGAGGCCCGGCGTGTAATCAGCTCTATTGAGAGTAGCTCTGAACGGATAGAAGCATTGGGGAGGCTCGCGGAGGAACTGGCGAAGGCCCGACAGTGGGAAGAGGCCGAGCAAATTGTCAGCTCGATCCGGGATACTGGAAAGAGGGTGGAGGTGTTGACTGAACTGGGGAAAGCGCTTTGCCAGGCCAAGGAGTGGGAAAAGGCTGAGCAGGTTATCCGCGCTATTGAGAGCAATGAGGAGCGCTCAGAGGGTCTGGCAGAATTGGCGACGGCATTGGCTGAGGAAAAACAGTGGGAAGAGGCCACACGTGTGGCCTCTTGCATTGAAGAGCGGGAAAAACGAATTGAGATATTCAATGACCTTGTCCACATGTTAGCGCGTATCGAAGAGTGGGAAAAGGCTGAGCAGGTCATCCAACACCTGGAAAGCGGAATAGGGCGTATTGTGGCGCTGTGTCTACTTGGCACAAGCTTGGCGAATGCTGGAGATAAAAAGTATGCCCATACAGCGCAGTTAGAAGCTATCTGGGGGGAAGTTGAAGAGTCATTACAAACGGTCCTTAGGGAGCTGCAGGATGAAAGCGAAAGGATGGATTTGCTTGCCTGGCTAGGTGAGAATTGGACGCAGGCGAGAGAGTGGGAGAAAGCAGAGCAGATCATCTTTGCTATCGAAGACGAGAAGGTGCGGGCAGGCGTACAGACGACATTAGGGAAAGCCCTGGCTGAGCATGGGCAATTGGATCAGGCCCGGCGTGTGATCAGCTCTATAATCCCTGAAAGGGAGAGAGATGCTGGGCTAGCCATGTTGGGGAAGACGTTGGTTGAAGCAAAGCAATGGAGGCAGGCCGAACAGGTAATCAGGGAGATCGATGATAGGGAGATAAGGGCTGAAGCTGCCGGGGCCTTAGGAAGTGCATGGGTCGCTTTGGGAGAATTAGAGAAAGCGCATACGATCTGGATGCAAGTAGAAGATTTTATCAGAGGTGCCCAGGACGATAAAGCGCAACAACGAGTATTAAGTAGCTGGTATCAGGTGTCGAAATTTGAAGAGGATGATGACCCTGATTATTTCTACATGTCAGAGTATGCTGTCAGAAGGCCCAGGAGGGCTGTGGGGAAACGAGCGCCGTTTCTTCGTAGAGTGAAAGGGGTCACCCTTCGTCCTTATCAACGTGCGACCGAAATAGAAGAACTGTATCCATCCTCAAGATCAAGTGTGCCTGCCAGACGAGCGACCACGCAAGTAAAGGGAGTGAGAAGGGTACGCTCTTCTCGCCTTACACAGAGGACATATCCAGGTTCTGTGCGCTCAGTTCCACGTCGTATCTCGCGTAATGGGACGAGAAGGGTAGTCAGGCCACGTACATCCATCGCAATAGATGGAGATCGTCTTTCTGGGAGTCGGATGCGTGAAGATAACTGGTTACGAGCAAAGTCATTTTGTGAACTCGGTACTGCGTTAGTCAAGGGGAAGTTGTCTGAAAAGGCGTTTGTCATCTGGGAAAATGCGGTGAAAGTGTGCGAAACAATAGAGGATCCTGTGTTACAAACCCAGGCATTGAGCAAACTGGCCAACGTTTTCATCGAGACGCGTCACTGGGAAGATGCCCTCAGCAGCATAGATATGATAAAAAGGCCTTCTCAGAAGATCGTACTTTGGTGTGTGTTGGTCAGGGAACTGGTGCAGCTAGGTGCGTGGGAGCACGCGCAAGCAGTTATCAAGCGAATAGAAGAAAATGTATCTGCACCTGCTGATCTCTACTGGCTGATTATGTCTCTCTGTGTACTGGGAAAACACCTTGCACAGGCAGGCCAGGAGGAAACTGCCAAAAGCCTATGGGAGCAGGTAAAACGGCATATAGAGAATGGCCGAATGCTACAGAAGCCGCTGAAACGACGCGGCCCCCTGGTGCGCCGTTCCCCCTATGTATATGAAGATGATATTCTGGTGGACGACTTACCTAGCAGAAGGATGCCACAAGTAACACAACCGCTGCGGCGAAGCGTTCCTCGCGCTCAGCGGCATTATACGTACAGCAGTGGCGCTTATGAATATTCTGATGATATAGACGTTTCAGATTCTGTCGAAGAGAGTGGGAAGGATAACTGGAGCCATATAGGGAGATTCCTGGCGAACTCCGGAGAATGGGAACACGCTGCCGACGTCTGGGAGATCTTGCAAAACTCGGCATCTCCGTCACTGCGACCCACTGTAACAGGTCGTAGAATACCTGATTCACAGAGCGAATGGCAGCAAAAAGAGTCTCTAAGAGTATTTCTCCAGGTGCTGATCGATGTGGAGCAATGGGCAGAGGCGGAAGAATATATCAATTCAATCGTCAATGAGGATGAGCAGGCAGAGGCGTTAAGAAGACTGGCTGAATCATTGGGAAAGCGAGGTGAGTATGAACATCTCCTCTCCTTGGTGCAGCGCTGGTGGGGACGTGCAAAGACGAGAGAGCATGCTCTTCAATTGCTCCCGCTTGCGTATGAGCTCATTCCGCTAAAACCTGAGATCGGCTTTGCCTTCTATGAGGCCTTTGATTGGGTAGACTCGTTTGTGAAGGGGTTATGATGCTACTGCGAAGAGTGGGACTCGTCGGGCCATTTTAGAATGTATCTTAAGATGAACAATGAGTATCGGGAAGGAGCTAAGCGAGTCAACAAGAGACGAATGGAAGTCACTTGGATAAATGCCTCGCTGCTTGAAGGCAACCCCTCGTAATCGCGAGCGAGTCGCCGGATGCGGATAAGCCAGCCAAAGGTTCGTTCCACTATCCAGCGCTTGCATTGAATCTGGAAGCCGCCCTTTGGTTTCCGCATCTCAACCAATTGCCCATCTTCGAGAAACGCAATGCGCAGTTTCTCAGAACTCTCTCAGTGAAGTGGAAGATGAGAGAAGGTGAAAGGGATGAGTGCTGTTCTTCATGCCGCTATCGCTGCCGCTACTGCCGCTGCTAAGTTTGCTGTCGAGGAGGAGCGAAGGAGGCGAGAGCAGGAAAAGCAGCAGAGAAAGAAGAAGGAGAAGTGATGGAGAGGATTTATTTCGGGCATAGCCTGGAATGAGGCCCCATGACCGTATCTGCCAGGAGACGGGAAGCGTCCATGGCTTGATGAGTGGCTCCCTTTCTGTATTTTTGCATACGTTTGGCTGGCAATTGTTTCTATGGGGGCTATAATTAGTTTTACATTCTTTAGACAGGTAGTGACAAATAGGGACGTGTATCCCCCCTTGCCAAAGCTGTGGTTTTATGGTATATTTGTTCTACTTTCGACACAGAGGGGAAGAGCAACAGATGGTACGTGGGTATCGGGGAGAACTTGACCTCAATAATGCACAACAGACGCTGTGCCGCAAACATGCCGGGGCCTCTCGCTGGGCCTACAATTATGGCCTTCGCCGCAAACAGGAGGCCTACAAGGCAGGGCAGAAAACGCCCACCGCGATCGATCTGCATCGCGAAATCAATGCCCTCAAGCCCTCTGAGCCCTGGATGTATGGGGTCAGCAAGTGCGCCTTCCAAGAGGGATTACGTGAGCCTTCATGCCGCCTTCAAGCACTTCTTTCGCAAATGCCGGCTCAAAAAAGAGGGCAAGTGGAAAGGCAAATGCGGCTATCCCCGCTTCAAAAGCCGGAAGAAAGCCATCGGTGGCGCCCGCTTCACTGGGAGCATTCGGGTGTCTCCCGATGCCATCCAGTTGCCTCGTGTAGGGCTCTTACGACTCAAAGAGCACGGCTATTTCCCTCTGAACGTCAAGATCACCAGCGCCACCATCTCTGAGCAAGCAGGCAGGTGGTATGTCTCGATCTGTGTGCACGAGGAAGCCGGGGAAGCGAAAGAACCCCAGGCAGCCACGGGCGGCGTCATTGGCGTTGACCTGGGGATCAAGCGGCTGGCGACCCTTTCGGATGGACGTACCTTCGAGAATCCCAAGGCGCTGCGCAAGAAGATCACGGCGTTAAAGCGCACGTCGCGACGCCATTGCCGCAAGGCTAAAGGATCACGCAATCGCCAGAAAGCGAAGCAGCGTCTCTCGCGGATGCATGCCCGGATCACCAACGTGCGCAAAGATGCCTTGCACAAAGCGACCGCTGAGATCGTGGCGAGAACCAAGCCCGATGCTCAGAGGCCACGCGTGATTGTGCTGGAGGATCTCAACATTACGGGTATGCTTAAGAACCGTCGTTTGTCGCGAGCCATTGCGGATGTGGGCATGTACGAGTTCAAGCGGCAAATCCTGTACAAAGCAGAGCAAGCAGGGGTGCAGGTGTTGCTGGCCTCCCGCTGGGAACCCTCCTCAAAAACCTGTTCGTGTTGTGGTTGGGTCAATGAGGCGCTCACCCTTTCGGATCGGGTCTTTGTCTGCCTGGATTGTGGAAGTGTACAGGATCGAGATTACAACGCCGCCAGGAATTTAGCGGCATTGGCCTGATGAAAACGGAGTACCGCAAGTTCTGCGGGAATTGATGCCTGTGGAGCAGGTGTAAGACGAGCGAAAGGCTTGCTGTCTGCATTGAAGCAGGAACCGAACACTGTGTATGGCATGTCTATATATGGGGAAGTTTCGGAGAACGGAGACGTGAAAAATACGAATAGTTCTCGCTGGAAAAGAAGTTGATGCCCAAAAATACAAAAATTTTGTAAAATGACCATGTGTGCTAAAACGGTATGGGGGGCTGTATTGAGCTGAACTTTATAAATGCTCTCAACGTGCGGGTCGAGTTGGGAGCAGTCTCTGTCTGCCCCTTCCTAGAGGAAAGGACAGGCAGAACAAAACAGACGAGAGAGAAATGTTGAAGCAGTTTCTGGCGGTGCAAGTTACTCCTCGCTCGCCTCCCAGAGGGGTTGAGTGGTGCGATATTCCCGCACAGAACTGATTTTCCCTTCCTTGAAGCGAACAAGGGAGGCTCCTTCAAAGCTCTTATGTGCCTCGAAGATCCATTCAAGAAAACAGAGCTCATTGGCAACAACGAGCGTGGTAATGTCCCATTGGTTGATCTTCCAGGGGCCATACTCGCCTGCAATGCGCTTTTCCACCTCGCGGATGATCTTGTGAGCGCCCCGAATGGCCTGGCCTTGAGACTCGATGAGAACACAGTCTGGATGGAGTGTACTCAGGATTTTGGCAGGGTTATGTTCCTTCCATCCATCTACATAGGCGCGAATAAGCTGTTCTGCAAGCACTTGATCCAATTTTCAACCTCCATGTTGTGCTCAAGGGATGCTGTTGAGAGAAGAAACAGCCTCTCGTGGGAAGGCTGACTCTCTGAAATAGGCTTCGTCTCCATGTTTGATCTTGACTCATCTCTGCTTTGGGAAAGCCCGATATTGGGAGGGAAACCTTCTCATGTTCTGGGCCATGTGAAAACCAGTATGCTCTTGGGAGGTCCGATCCTGAGAGACAGGTCAAGCTGTCTTGCCTCTCGCCAACAAAGCCAGAAGAGAGTGTCCATCACCACTGAGGATATTGCCAAAGCGTCCATTTCCCAGAAGGAGTATACCAGATAAAGGCGCGGATGCAAGAGGGAAGGTAGTGCTGGGTGTGACTCAGATTTTTGCACGAGACGGTGAGAAGCTTTTCGATCTGGTACAACGTGAGCAGGTCGCGCTCACAGTCTTTGGACATGACAAACAACAATGGCCAACGCTTAAAAAAGCACCTGCCTACTACGATTAACGATCCTCTGAGGCAGGAACTGTTATGCGCTTGCTATCGCCCGTGCTGGGGATAACATCTTTTGTGAGCGCCAGATGTTTGTTTTTCGCAGTAGCCAGAAAGAGAAGCAACAGCAGCAAAGAGTAAATCGCAATGGTCCACCTGCTTCCTAGATATTGAAGCAGGTTGCCAGTGAGAAAGAAGCCAAATGAATAGGCTCCGAGTACCACCATGCGCATGAAACTCAGTATTCTCCCTCTTATTCTATCTGGAATAACCTTTGCTGAATAGGAGGATGTAGTCACATCATAGAGTGGATCTATTGCATAAAAGAGCATGGTAATTCCTGCCAGAAGAACATAATTTAGAGCGAATAGGTAGAAGCTGAAGGTCAAGAAACTCAGTAATAACACCATAAGAAGTGATTTTTTGAGTGATACATGACTATGTATTTTCGCTGCGGCTAACGATCCTACAATTCCTCCGCCAGCGCCAATAGCGAAGAGAAGGCCAGTCAATGAGGACGGCGTATGGTGTTCTTTGGCAAGGATAATGATGAGTAAATAGAGCCCAGCAGAAAGAAGAGTTCTTCCTGCTGTAAGAATAGTTAAGAAGCGAAGGAGTGGCTGATGCCAAAGCCAGACGAATGCCTCTTTGATTTCATGATGAATGGCTGTTCGGTCAGGCGGAGTTTCTGGGTCAAGAGATGTGGTGATAAAGAAAAGAGAAAAGACATTGATGCCATAGGAAAGCGCATCAACAAAGAAAGCCAGAGCGCCTCCTGTTGCTTGATATAACCATCCTCCGCAAGGAGGGCCTACAAGTAAAGCGATATTGCTTGCTGTGCCAGATTGTGCAACGGCCACTGGAAATTGTTCTTTGGATACAACCCTTGGGAAAGCGGCAATTCTGCCCAGATTAGCAAAAACAAAGAATGATCCCTCAATGGCACTTGCGACATAGAGCTGGGTGACAGAAAGAGTATGGCATGCGAGTGCAAGGGCAATACTGCCCATTGCTAAGCCGCTACCAAGATTTGCGAGAATCATAACGATTTTTCTGTTCCAGCGATCAATGAGTACTCCAGCAGGAATTGCCCAGAAAATATAGACAAAACCTCGTATAGCAGCAACCCCTCCAGCCTGCACGGAGGAGCCAGTTAAAGCTAGCACAACCAAAGGAAGTGCTATCCCTGAAACCTCTGTTCCCATCCAGGAGATGAGTTGCCCGCTCCACAGGAGCATGAAATTACGTTGTTTCCAAAGCGGTATATTCATCCTAACAGGGCTCACCTTCTTTCCGGGCATCAAGAGTACCTCTCTGTATATTCTAATGTGCCCTTCTTTCTGAATGCAAGGGCTTTGGAAAATATACAAACTGCATTGTTGCTCATTCCGGTAGATCTCCTTGCGAGAATGAGGCACATGCATTCAGGGCATGTTCGCCGATCTGGGGGGGACTCAGGTTTTTGCAAACCGGCTGGGAGCACAAGAGAGGCCACGCTTCCAGGGATGATGCGGAGACGGTCGTGAGGTTCCAGCAAGCATGGCAGGCGGCTCTGGAGGCAAAAGAGGCACAGATGGAGGTGGTGGAGAAGGAGGGGACAGGAGAGCTGATTTGAGAGCGTCTCGCCGGGCTTGTTGCCGTTGGGTTGCTCGCTCCTGTCGGTGTTGGACGCGAACCATTCGACGCTGTTGGCATGCGGTGTGCCAGGTTTCCTGCCATCGCTCATTACACACGCCATTGCGCAAAGCGAGCATGGGATTGACGTTGGTGCGTTCCCATCGCATGCCGCTGCCTTTCAGACGAGCCTCAACCACAAGCTTGTTGGCGCTCTCCACCATTCCAGATCCAATCGGCCAGCCGACTCGTCGAAACAAGGGGTAATTCATGAAGGAGAGTCGTTTGCGCAAATAACTGACATGCTCGTGAATATCTTCCAGAGCGGTCTCCTGCTCCGTCAAGCGATCGGCCATACGGGCAAGGGCAGCAGGACCACGATGTTTGAGCACATGTAAACATCGTTCAAGCATCTCAGCAGGAAATGCATGCCCCCTGCCACGCAATGCTTCCAACAGTTTGCTGAGATGTTCAGCTGCATGGGGAAAATCCAGAATCCGTACTGCATCCCGGCGATGGATTTCTACAAACGTTTGTAACCAATCCGCTCCATCCATCACGGCACACACCTCTTTGGCTTGGACCAGGTGGCGTCGGCGCGTCTCGATTTCTGCCAGATCGATAAAGCGGGCCGCATCCGTCAGGCGCGAGAAATACGAGAGATCCCTGACGTGGACCTTCTCAGAATCAACTGAACCCGTTGGCACCTCCCCAATGGCCAGCGTACGGACTTCTGCCCATTCGCCCCCCGTCAAAGGAACCATGGCCCCATCTGCACTCATGGCCAAACGATGGTCGTTCTCTCGTGCGTGCGCTTCTTCCTTCCACCGCGCTTTCGCGTCGAGCGTTTGCTTTTCCTCGACTCGTTTGCCGACTTCTTCGCAAAGCCGACGAGCCGTCTCCGGGCTGACATACACGCCGAGAAGCTCTTCAAGAACCCGGCTCGCATGGCGAAACGGCATCCAACTCCCTAACTGCACGAGATGGCTTTGTTGCCGAGGGGCCAGCGTGCCGGGAAGTAAAGCTAATTCTTCATCGAGGGGGAAAAAAACTCTCCCCACACTTCGGGCAGGCTCCATAGGTACGAAGCAACGTCACGCTTTCTCCCCCATTGCCTTGTAACGTGCGTGTCTGTTGGCCTCGTGCTTGCAGAGGCACCTGGCAGGTAGGGCATCTTGGAACTTCTCCCCCCATTTTCTTGCCCCAGGCTCGGCTAGAGCTTTCTTGTGCTGCATCCTGGAGGAGTTGGGCTTCCAACTGCATCATCCGTCGATGGACCTCGTCTTCGATTTCCACAAAGGTCGCTTTGGGGTGGGCTTTGCGCCACTCTTTCACATCGCTCAAGATCTCTGCACTCGTGCTCAGCCAGGCATTCTGTTCCATGATCTTCTCTTCCCTGTCTCTTTTTTTGATGGCCTGATCTTACCAGCTTTTCTGGTTCTTGGACACCCCCATTGCAAAAACTTGAGTCACACCCAAGCTAGCCTTGAGTTGTTAAGACACGATTTGTGAGTATGAATCTACTGTGGGGGGTTAGCCTCACATGATCAATCCCCACAAGAAAGTTCTCAGCGCATTAACGTCATTTGCAGCAGTGGCTTGCTTCCCAGGACGCCGCCTCACGCAAAAAAACTTGCCGCACCCCTAAACACAGCAGCCTGCTCCATCAATGGTCACACCTACTAAACACGGCTCCCAGTCGGGAAAACAAGGGAACGAGCGGGAAGGCAAACACCGTGTTCAAAACCCGCTCGTTCCCTCCCAGGGTTGCCAGGCAACAACAGGAAGTATCTCCTCACCAGCAAGAGCAACACACACATGCTCTCTGCTCTTCCAACTCCAATCGATGACACACGCAAGCTTTTTGACCATTGGAATTGCTGACGTACGCACAAACACCCACAAACACCCACAAACACCCACAAATTCATATTGGCAAAGGAAAATGATATGCATCGCAACGAACAGAGAACGATCTGGCTGATCGACCAGGTGCTCCAGATCCACCCAGCAGATCGGAGATCTCCCAGCGCTGGTGATCGTCAGGAGGGCCTCGTTGCGTCTACAACGGGGTGTGCAGAGCACAGAAAGCACCAATGGGAAAGAGCGCAAGAAGAGTGACCCGCTTTCCCCAGGAAAAAGCGCTCCGAGAAAAAAAGAGCAAGTCACAAGGACTCACTCTTTCGCCAAAAACATGGATCACACCCAACATATGTGCTGGGGTTTGGTCTGTAGTATAAAACACTTCAAAACACTTGTATAGCGCACCAGCATCGATCAAGCACCTCCTGCTCCCTCTCTCTCCTCATCCCCACAACAACAGGTCACACTGCAACCGTGCGCCTCGCGCGCCACCCTCCTTCTCTCCATCCGCTCATTGGCAACAGGTTGCCATTTTGCCTGAGAACGCTTTGCCTCCTGTCCCCATCTCCAAAGCAAGGGCTGCGTCGCCCGAACGTCCCCTCTCGCGCCATCCCTCTTCCCTCCATCCTCTCACTGGAAACCACGTTTCCACCCCCATCCAGCCACGTAAAAAGCAAAGCATAATCGCCAGGCACAAGTGGCTCCAACTGACTGTGGCAGGCCGGCCAGCACGCCTTTTGACTGGGCCACTCAGGTCTTGACAGCTTTGTTCAAAAACTTGGAGAATCTGCTTTTTGTCGGGTCTGGGCCAGGCTGACTCTTGTGGAAAAACACTATCGTTCGTCATGGGAACGCTTCCTTTCTTCGCGATTTTCCTTTGAAGAACGTATCTCTTCTTGAAGCTTGGGCCAGTTCCAGATTGCTGATACATGACGCATTTCACCAAGCCACTCAGACATTATCCTTCTTCCTGTTCCTGGAGCAATGGCTGCGCGGAGGTGGATTTAAATAGCCACAGCGAGATATGAGCGGGCTGGACCGTTTTCTGAACCACGGCTATTATCTGTTCTTGCAGGGGCTTTAGCTCGATTTCCTGGTGCAATGTTGCTCCGAATGCCTGGAGCGTGCGCGCGGCGTCATATTTCTGACGATAGAAACGGCGGTCGATGACGTTCTGGATACCCCGGCGCAGAGGTTGAAACAGCACGGCCACGATCAGCGTGGCACTGACAATCACGATGCCATCATTGCCCCCGACAAGCATCCCGCTGAGCAGGAATTGCGCGCCAACAACCAGGGTGAAGTAGGCCAGTGCCAGGGTTATTGTTAAAAGCGTGTAGACCAATGTGCGTTTGATTAGCTGGTCGATATCCCAGAGCCGCGAGCGCAGAATGGCTACACAGACGCTCAGAGGAATGAAGAGAAAGGCCAGCGAGGCTAGTGGATCGCCGGAAAGCTGGTAGAGGCTATCTGCTGGAAAAAGGCCCGAAGAGAAAAACGAAATAAAGAGCAGCGCCAGCGCGCAGACCAGGCCAAAGATCACCCAGCGGGTCTGCTGGCGCTGCGCCGGGCTGGAGATGCGCACATAGCGATACACCTGGAGCGCGATCGGGCTGCCGTACCCCAGAATAAGCGTGAGTGCTATCAGTGGGAAGGGCCAGTTGAGAATACCCCAGGGAGCCGGCAGTTGAAAAGCGAGCGCGAGAAGCCAGAATGAAAGGCCAACGGGCCAGCTCCAGCGAGGCGCAAAGCTTCCGCTAGGGAATGTCGCCAGAAACAACCCCAGACAGAGAATTAAAAAATTGACGAGGATCACATCGGAGAGCAGTTCAAACAAGCTCGTTCCCTGGCCCTTGAGCCCCTGAATGCCAATACAAAGAAAAGCCAGAGAAGCCAGCAGAGCGGACGGCTGGTCGAACCGCTTCCAAAAAATCAGCAGGCTGATGACCAGGAAAACCAGGGCATATACCAGTCTACAGATTGCAACATACGTATCATACGAGTTTCGAGGTATATGTGATATTTGAAGTATTTGAAGTGTATCAGTGCTGGGGGGACAGGTAAAATTTAAAGCACAGATAACCGTTGTACCACCAAAGGCAGGTTTGAGCAGATTGTTGAGAAAGAGGCTCAAACCGAGGAGGGCCAGCGCAACCCAGAAAGTACGTGCGAAGAACAGAATCTGACCCCTGAGATGATTTTCCTTGTGTGTGTTTTGCATAAACTGATTTTCCTCAATGCTCTGTCTGTGGCATAATCTATCAAACATCCTCGCTATACAGGCAGAGTATACCAGAGAAATGTCCCAAAAACGTCACGGAAAGAAGCAAAGGCCAGATCATCCTCAGAATGGACTAGCCTGACATATTTGTAACTCTTCATTTCCGACTACTTGGCACTACTGACTACGCCACCAGCGGCATTGTCATGTAAATCATGATGAGTGCGGGCACCCACGGAATTTCCAAATTTGTTGGAGTAAGTGAGATATACTGTATCTACTCTCCTTAAAGCCCCTGTATGAATCAAAATCTTTCTTCAATGGCCCCTTTCTTCTACCTGAAAATGGCCCTTTTAACAGGTCCTTTATCAGAGTATACTTCTTGGTGTCAGGAAAAGACAAGAGCACGAACGCTGCATTGCAGATCTGAAAGACCTCACATGAAGGTTCAGTGGTAAAAACTCATCAAGAGAAAAATGGACGTTGACACGACCTGCGGTTGTCGCCTGGGGAGAATGACTCAGGAAGAGGTCATCAGCCAAGAAGCATTACGCCATCCTCTCTCCTCCTCCTCCTTTCTCTCTACCGAACAGGAAATCAGCGCAGCCCTTGAGCAGGCCCAACGTGCGGGAGCGCTCAGCGAGACCATCGACACGACCGATGTGGCGACAACGCTCGTCGCCATCGTGCAAGGAGGATAGGTCTTGGCACGAGCGTTACAAGATCCACAGCAGATGGACAAGGCTCTACGCGGTGTCCTGGCTCTGCTCGAGAGCATCGAAGGGAGATACCATCATGCCGACAGAACCATCCTTCACCATGTGTTTTCTTGGAGAGACGGTTTTCCGTTGTACATACGCGCTGCAACGGATAGCCCTAAAAGCCGCCCCTGAAAGGGCCCGGGGCAGATGCTCATTGCTCCTGGCCTCTCCGGGAAACGCACGTATTGCATACACACACTTTTTCATCGCTTGTTCCAACCGATGTGACAGAAGAGGGATCAGCTCCATGGCATGATATTTCTTGAGGTTCAAAGCGGGAAAACATCTTTATCACCAGGGATGGGGAGACGTGAAAGGGAGACAGACAGTATGACATTCAATCCACAAAGCAGCGAGTATAGCCCTCTTACATCGCGTGACACGCTCCTCAGCATGCTCGAGACGCTTCCTGATGCGTTATTTTGCATTGATGACGCCGAGACGGAAGAAGGACTCCGTGTCCTGATCGATACCATTCCCCAATTCGTCTGGATGATGCGCCCCGATGGCTCGTGTGAATACTGTAACCAACGCTGGTGTGACTCTACCAATATGACTTCTGAACAAGCTCAAGGGGACGGCTGGCTCCAGGCTATCCACCCCGATGACCAACAGCGTGTCCTGGAGAGGTGGCAGAGTGCCGTCCAGATCGGCAGGCCCTATGAAGCAGAACTGCGCCTGCGCCATGGTACGACCGGAGAGTATCACTGGTTCCTTGCCAGAGGAGTGCCACACAGGGATGATCAGGGGACGATCCTGAAATGGTTTGGGACTGCCACCGACATCGAGGACCAGAAACGAGTCGAGCAACAACTCAAGGAAAGCAAGGAAAGCGAGGAGCACTGGCGGGTACTGGCTGAAACAGTGCCCCAACTCGTGTGGACGACACGACCGGATGGCCGTGTTGACTACTGTAATCAGCGCTATTGTGACCTGATGCAGGCCGATTTTGAGCAGATACGGGACTATGGATGGCGTCAATTCCTGCATCCTGAAGATGCGGAGCGTGCGCTCACGCTTCAGCAACATTCGCTGGCAACGGGCGAGATCTTTGAGAACGAACATCGCCTCAAGGATGGGTGGACTGGAGGATATCGCTGGTTTTTAGCTCGCGCCCTGCCAGTGCGCGATGAAGCAGGGCAGATCGTGAAATGGTTTGGCACCTGTACCGACATTGAGGAGCAGAAACGGACGGAACAAAAGCTCAAAGAGAGTGAAGAACGATTTCGTTTGCTGGCTGAAACGGTGCCCCACCTGGTGTGGGTGGCACGACCCGACGGCCAACACGAGTACACAAACCAGCATTGGTGTGACTACACCGGGTTGACGCTTGAGCAGATCCAAGGCTGCCGCTGGGCTCAGCTCCCGTTCTTCCATCCTGATGATCGTGAAGAAGGCAAGCTCGCTGGCAGCATGCCCTGGACATGGGAGCCATATATGAGCACGAAGGGCGGATCAGACATGGCCAGACCGGGGAGTATCGCTGGTTTTTCACTCGCGGGGTGCCAATGCGCGATGAAGCAGGCCAGATCGTCAAGTGGTTTGGCACCAGCACCGACATCACCGAGCGCAAGCGAGCCGAAGCAGAAATCCATGCCCTGGTTGATACGATCCCCCAGTTCGTTTGGATTGCAGCACCCGATGGGTTAATCACCTACAGCAATCACCGCTTGATCAACTATCTGGCGATGACCCTCGAACAGGTCCAAGGGGATGGCTGGCTGGCGGGTCTGCATCCTGATGACCGGCCTCGGACACGGGAGGCGTGGCAGACCTCCATCCAGACCGGCATGCCCTATGAAGTAGAACATCGCGTGCAAGACGGCACCAGCGGAGGGTATCGCTGGTTTCTGGTCCGAGGCGTGCCGCAGCGAAATACCCTGGGCACGATCCTGCACTGGGTAGGCACCTGCACCGACATTGAGGACCAGAAACAGGCTGAACAGAAAATCAAAGCCAGCGAGGAAAACCTGCGGGTGCTGGCCGAAATGGTGCCACAACTGGTGTGGACGAAACGCCCCGATGGCCAGTTCGCGTACACGAACCAACGGTGGCGTGACTACACCGGATCGACGCTTGAGCAACTACAAAGCGACCAATGGGCTCACCTCCAGTTTCTCCATCCAGATGATCATGAAGGCAACCGAGCGCACTGGCTGCATGCCCTGGACACAGGAGACATGTTTGAGTACGAACAGCGTCTAAGAAATGCTCACACTGGGGAGTATCGCTGGTTTTTAGTCCGCGCCATGCCCGTGCGTGATGAAGTGGGTCAGATCGTCAAATGGTTTGGCACCAGCACCGATATCGACGAGCAGAAACGAGCGGAGCAGCAGCTCAAAGAAAGCGAGCAGAACTTGCGCGTGCTGGCCGAAACGGTACCGCAACTGGTTTGGACGGCACGACCCGATGGCTTGTCAGACTACTGGAATCAACGGTTTTGTGCGTATACCCATGCCACGCGGGAGCAATTGTATGGCTATGGATGGAGCCAGTTCGTGCACCCGGAGGATTACACGCGCACCCTGGCGGTGCGAGAGCGAGCGTTTCGCACAGGCGTCCCCTATGAGGTCGAACATCGTTTCCGAGAGGGCCAGACAGGCCGCTATCGCTGGTTCTTAGCCCGCGCCATGCCGGTGCGCGATGAAACCGGCCAGATCGTCAAGTGGTTTGGCACCAGCACGGACATCGAGGACCAGAAACGGACTGAGCAGCGGCTCAAAGAAAGCCGGGAGCACTTCCGTGTGCTGGCTGAAATGGTGCCACAGTTGGTGTGGACAGCACGGCCAGATGGCCGTGTTGACTACTGTAATCAGCGCTACTGTGACCTGACGCAGGCCGATTTCGAGCAGATACGGGACTATAGATGGCGTCAATTCCTGCATCCCGAAGATGCCGAGCACACGCTTGCGCTTCGGCAGCAATCCCTTGCCACAGGTGAACTCTTTGAGAACGAACAGCGTCTCAGAGATGGGCGAACTGGAGAGTATCGCTGGTATTTAACCCGTGCGCTCCCAGTCCGCGATGAAGCGGGTCAGATCATCAAGTGGTTCGGCACCAGCACTGATATTGATGACCAGAAACGCATCGAGGAGGCCCTGCGTCAAAGCCAGGAGCGCGCGAATGCCCTGATGAACTCCAACATTATCGGGATCAATATCATCGAAGGTGAGCAGATCGTGGATGCCAACGACACCTTTCTGCGCATGACCGGTTATACCCGCGAAGACCTGCGCGCCGGGAACATGAACTGGATGCAGATGACGCCGTCAGAGTATCGGGCGCTTACGCAACAGGCCCATCAGCAACTTACCATCCAGCACTATATAACGCCCTACGAGAAAGAATATGTGTGTAAAGATGGCAGCCGCCTTCCGGTGCTCGTGGGTGCTGTCCTCTTACAGCATCCCCCAAATCAGGCAATCGCCTTTGTGTTGGATAACTCGGCCCGCAAGGAACTCGAACAGCGCAAGGATGCCTTTATCAGTATGGCGAGCCATGAGCTCAAGACACCGCTCACCGCGTTAAAGATGCAGGCTCAACTGGCGAGAAAACGCCTGGAACGGCAGTCTCCTCACGAGGCTGCCACAGCACTTTCCAGGGTCGAAGGGCCAATCCAGCAACTAGAACGCCTCATCGGCGAGTTATTGGATGTATCTAAGATCCAGGCAGGTAGATTGGAGTACCTACAAGAGGCGGTCGATCTTGATATGTTGCTTCACGAGGTGGCAGATACCATGCAGCAAATCTCTACTACTCATACCATTGTCGTGCGTGGCGCGACTCTTTGCTCTCTGGAAGCGGATAAAGGTCGGCTCGAACAGGTCTTCATCAACCTGATCAGCAATGCCATCAAGTATTCTCCCGATGCAAAGACGGTTGAGATTGACCTGAGCACCTCCCCTGAGGCAGCTACTATCAGGATACGCGATCATGGCCAAGGCATTCCCCAGGAGCTGCGCGACAAAATCTTTGAACGCTTCTATCGCGTCTCTGGGGCGAACCAGAAGGCCATTCCCGGTCTGGGAATGGGCCTATACATTGTCGCGGAGATCGTCAGGCATCACGGGGGGGACATAACGGTAGAGAGCGAAGTCGGAAAAGGCTCCACCTTTTCTGTGACGCTTCCTCTGGAAAGATCGCTCAAACCAGGGAGTACTTCAGTACCAGAAACGTTAGGCTAAAGGGATCCTCAGAGTGCCGTTCTTGCGCGCACTGGTATCCAGTGGAATGCGTTGCCCAGAGAACTGGGAGCGAGTTCGACGGTGCACGACCGCTTTCAAGAATGGGAGCAGGCTGGCCTGTTCCAGGCGTTGTGGCAAGCAGGACTGAGTGTGTATGATGAGCTGGAAGGAATCCAATGGGACTGGCAAGTCGTGGATGGAGCAATGACGAAGGCTCCTTTGGGAAAAACCGCAACTGGAGCCAATCCCACAGATCGCGGCAAATCAGGAGTCAAGCGCAGCCTCTTGACTGATGGCGCTGGAATTCCCTTGGCCATCGTCATTGATGGGGCCAATCGTCATGATGTAAAACTGCTGTGTGCCACCTTGGATGGCATGGTCATCGCCCGCCCCGAGCCAACCGAGGAGGAGCCACAGCACCTCTGTCTGGATGCGGCCTACGAGGGGGCACCAGCGCGCCAGGAGGTCGAGACTCGCCACTATCTGCCGCATATTCGAGGTCGCGGTCAGGAGAAACAGGACAAAACCCTCATCCCTGGTTATCGAGCTAGACGATGGGTAGTAGAACGCACGCATTCCTGGCTCAATCGCTCCCGTCGACTCCTGGTGCTTTGGGAGAAAAAAGCGGAGAACTACCTCGCATTTCTTCATCTGGCCTGTGCTCAATTGATTTTTGGTAAGATAGAGGTTTTCGGATAAGCACTTACTACCACCAATTTGGCAGGAATCCTTGCACTATCCCAACTATAGCCCTTGCTTTTGAATTTCCTGAGTACTTTCTTGTATCCTCTTCTTTTTCAAGAGAAGCGGTTGAGAAGCGGTTGATGCTCTATACTCTGATCAAGAGAAACAACACATACAAAAACGTTCTTGCATGATCTGCCTTTAAGGGTAAGAAGGGAATACTTCTATAAGGAGCGCTTATGAAGATACATGAACAGCGTCCTCGCTCCCATCTGTTTACTGTTCGTCTGTGGTAGTAAATTGGATGAAACTCCGACCGATTTTTGGGTGAAACCGAGGAAATCAGCGCGAAACCCAGGAATCATCCACAATGCAAGTTGAACTATGGCTCTGGAGGCGGCTCATGGCACTCATTGTCTGTAAATTCACAGGTCTGGTGATCGGGGAATTCCCGTCTTTTCTAGCCGAAAGAGAAAGCATGTGTGCCAAATGTCGAACCTTCAGACTCCTTTCATGCATGGGCTGATACAGGTAAAGCACGAGATACTTGTGGTGCTGACTATCCGAATTGACAAAAATGGAGTCCAACAATCTGCTTCTGGAGCAGTTTTACCAAGTTCTAATGGTCAATTCCTTAGTTTCATGCCGATTTCCTTGGTTTCACCCAAAAAGCCGCATGAGTTTGACCCAATTTACTACAAGGGAAGAGGATGTCGCCTCTGGTCAGCGGGAATGGAGAGGTCGCGTACAACTGATCACAAATCAGACAGTGCGCTACTTCCGTCAATGGGATGCACTGGTTCCTCTCCTACTGACCATGGTATCGGAAGACGATGTCCTACAAGAGCCGAACGCTTAAAAGCAGTAAACGCGTACCTGTTTTTTTACTAAATTCGATTGCATAGAAAAGGAGATAGACAATGAATACGGCATCATCATCTCATCCAGCAGAAGTAGCCTCTCCCATCGCCTTTGTCGCTGCCGGTCTCTTCACACTCCGCTTTGTTTTCTTCTTCCTTCCGTATCTTCACTTCCTTCCCTCCGGCCTCTCCGGTCTGGTGCAGGATGGTACACTGGGAGGTGCCATTCTTGGGAATGCGGAACACCTCGTCCTCTTCCCCATTATCGCGGCATTACCAGCCCCTCGATGGGCAAAACAGGCAGGATATGGATGGCTCGTTGTCGACATGGCAACCGATATTATGGCTCTGCAAGGGGTTTCTCCCGCGCTGTATCTTGCCCTCCGCTATGGTGGACACATATCCTCAGCGCTCTGGGTGGCATGTGCCTCCTGGCAAGCGACCAAAGCAACGCGCATTGTTGGATTGCTGTACGCATTTAATATTGCACTCTTTTCCTATATTCCTCATGGATCATTTTTTCTCCTCATTCCTTCGGCGTTCCTCTTGCCCCTCTGGCTGGTCCTGGTCGGGTGGCTCCTGACACAGCATCGGATGGCCCCAGAGGCCCACATGCCTCTGGACAGGGAGCACGTTCCAGCGTAAGGCTCTACACGAGACGAGGGAAAAGCGATGATGCTCAAGAGCACCACGCTTTTCCCTCATCTCGTCACGTGATTTCATTGACTTGATATGAAACATGCGCTGTTTGATAAATGAGATGCCTTACAGATAGTTCATGTCCAGTGCAGACGAGAGTGCTCGTTGCAAGTATGCAGCAACAGCGGTTTGTTGTTTCTTATCTCGGAGCTGTATGACCTCCTCAAGTAGTACTGAGAGCGCATCCGGAAGCCGTTGCTGGGTAGGTGCAAGAAGCGCCTGCGCGAGGCCAATAGCCTCCTCAAGCTGCTGTTGTTTGAACACGATAGCCATGAGGGGCCATAAACCTGTCCACTGAAAGGCATATGCCTGGGGTTGGCGTTGCCAGGCCTCTCGGGCTGTCTGCCCATGGCGTTTGGCCTCTTGAAATTCACCATCATGCCATGCGATCCATGCACGATGGGCAGCAAGCACGCCTGCAAACCGCCTTTCTCCTTGAAGCTGTGTCTGGTTCAGCAGTTCTCGTACAGACTCGATCTTTCCCTGCCTCCTCCACACCAGTGGCAGGAAGTGCAGATGGCATCGGGCAACCAATTCTCGCTCTCCTACCTGTTCGCCTAGAGTGCGTGCGCTGAGCAGATGCGTTTCTGCCTGAGCAAACTCACCACATAAGAACAGGCTATATCCCAGGTTAAAGTGGGCTGTGCCTATGAAACGAGGATTTTCTGTATCGAGACTCATCGTAAGAGCTTGCTGGCAGAGCGCGACTGTTTCGTTCGAGACCATATAGCGGTCGCGGATCGCATCGCGCATCGCGATGTAGCCAGAGAACTCGATGCGTTGCTCAACCTGTCCATCGGCTTGGAGAAGCGGCTGGACGCGTTCAATGGTGCGTGTCATATCCTGGACCCGGCTCTGCATGAAGAAAATGAAGAGCTGTCCAAGCTGCGTTTGCAGCCACTCCTGGTGCCAGGCTTCCCCCGATTGGTCTTCTTCCTGCTCCAGCAGACGCTCTGCGTGTTGATAGGCCTGTAGTGCCTCTGCGAGATGGGGTGGATAATCGCGTGTGGCCGCGATTTTGCGAGAAAGACGAGCGTGCCAGATGGTCTCCTGTTCAGAGACGAAATGCAAGGACTGGTGATAGGCCTCGGCAGCCTCCTGATGTTTCCCTGTTACTTCCAGGGCATCGCCCAACAGTTCGGAGAGAGAGGCGATGAGGTGTCCTGGAAGCGTGAGTTGCACCTGTTCTGATGAGGAGAAGAGGGCAAGCGCACGTTGGCAGCGCGCGACCGTTTCCTTGTGGTCGTAGATTCGATATGCGGCCTCTGCGGCTTGCTGGTAGAAGCGAATTGCCTGTTCCAACAGATTCGCCTGTTCATAATGAAACGCGAGTTGCGAACTCATCGCATCCAGATTTCCGGCGGCAAGATCGTTGAGCACGTCTGCAACACGGCGATGCAGAAAACGCCGACGTCGGGCGCTGAGTTCAGAGAGCGCTGCTTCACGGAGCTTTTCGTGGCTAAAATCATAGGTATCGTCTGTGTGTTCCTGGACAATGCGGCGTCGCCATAATTCATCTAATCCATGTATGAGTGTCTCCTCTGGCTCCCCACTCACTCCTGCCAACAGGGAAAATGAAAAGGTGCGACCAATGACTGCGGCCACATTGACCAGTTCGCGTGCGAGAGGCGTCAGTTGCCCAAGCCGCATGGCGAGAATGGTCCGCAGTGTCGGAGGGAGCGAGGAGGTGGGTCCTTTTTGCGCAGTTCCAGATAGGGATGCCTCTTGCTCGTGTTCCGGTTGTTGCGTTTCCAGTGTTCCCGTACGAACCATTTCGACAACAAACAGCGGATTGCCTTCGGATTCGCGATATAACTTGCTCGTCACCTCGGGGGTAAGATGATGACTCAGAAACTGCTCAGCCAGGGTCGTTGTCTCGGCAAGCCCCAAAGGAGCCAGTGATAGTTCTGTGACCTGGCCATCGCGCTGGAAAGGATGCAGCCATGTCATGAGCGGATGTCCAGGATGCATCTCCTCGGATCGAACCGTTGCGACAAGGAGCAGGCGCGCATGTTCCTGCGAGGCTATCCGCCAGAAATACTGCAGCCACTCGAAGGTCTCATGATCACACCAGTGCAGATCGTCAAGCTGCAGCAACACGGGTTGACGGGCAGAGAGAATGAAACGTGTGATTGCCTCAAAGAAGCGTTGGCGTTGCCACCCTTCCGTCAGCGCTGCCGGAGGAGGCACATCTGGTCGTGTGTCAAGGATCTCTGGGAGGAGCCGGGCAATTTCCGTGAGCCATACTGATCCAAAAGAGGCCAGATCTCGTTGGAAGGCGAGAGCGCGTAACCACGTCGTCACAGGCATATAGGCCAGGTGAGTAAGCGTCGCATAGCAGTGGGCGCTCGCAGTAAGAAGTCCCTGGCGACTCACCCACGTTTCCATTTCCTCCGCCAACCGTGTTTTGCCCATCCCTGCATCACCAGAAAGCATGAGCAGGTGCGGATGTTCCTCTATGGCAGTACGCCAGGCGGCCTGAAAGGTCTTCCACTCTGCTTGCCGACCAATGAGCCGGGTCGTCGTCCTGCCTGCTGAATGAACGCTCGTGCTCGTCTGTGAAAGCGATTCTGTATGCATGAGTGACTCGTAAAGGGTTCGTGTCGCCTCACCTGGCTCGGTGCCTAACTCACGATCGAGAAGTTTAGCGCAGGCATGGTAGGCACGTAACGCCGCTGACCGGTCTCCGCGCAACGCGTGTAAGCGCATGCTTTGACGATAGGTCCCCTCATGCAGTGGTTCGTGACGAAGCAACTGATGGGCTACCTGAAGCGCGGCATCATACTCGCGGGCCTGCTCAAGCAAGACGATGAGACGCTCTGCCGCCTGGAGAAACCCCTGATGCAAGCGATCACGCTCGGGGAAGATCCACTCTTCATAGCAGCCAGGGAAAAGATCACCACGATAGAGTAGAACGGCGCGTTCCAGGGCCTGGCGGGCGTCAGCCATCGTGTGTGTCTGTTCGGCTTGCTCTGCCGAAGCAAGCGCCTGCTCAAACTCCAAGATATCAAGCGTCCAGGAAATAGAAGGCATGGGTTTCCATGACAGCGTCTGCCGATCAATAGCAAGTACCTGATCGGCATGGGGAAGAGCTTGCCGCAGTTGATGCAAGACCTTGCGCAGATTGGAATGTGCCTGTGCCTCAGTTGAGTCGGGCCAGAACACATAGGCCAGATGCGTCCGAACCTGCGGGATACCGCGATGGAGGAGTAAATAGACAAGCAACGCTTGTGCTCGGGGGACGTGGCTCATGGAGAGAGAGGACGTCTCACCTGAAACAAGGTGAAAATCACCCAGGAGATGGATATGCAGGGTTGGCGAGGCTAGCACGGCCTACCTCCTCGCCGAAAGGGTGTCGTTCGCTTGACAAGGTGGGAGCGGGTCTCGTCTTGGACGCACTCGGCCTTCCTTCTTCCTGAGCCAGTCCCATTGAATGGTAGGTGCATGGTGATTCCTTTCGCAAAACAAGAAGATCCTTCTTTCGTATCTTCACAAAAGTGAAATGTGAGCCTTCGAGATCGGCCACGGCCTTAGCACTAGACTCGTAGAACCGCAATGAGAGAGTTGGCTAGCTATTCAGGTCCATCTCTACTCAAGGGCCTGTACGAGCCACAATGGGGAGATTGAAGAAGTCGGCACTCGCCTGGGCGCACTCACTCGAGTCGAAAAGAGTAAGCCCAGATATACGGCCTTCGGCGATGACAAAGTCAGTCACCACTTGAAAGCCCGCTTTGCGGATACCGCTCGCTGACGCTTCATTACCAGGCTCATACCCGATCCAGAAGCGATCGACCAGAGGTTCCTGGCGGATGATCGTTTGGAGCAAATGAGGATAGATGCCACGACCACGCCATTCAGGAAGGGTCAGAAAATCCCACAGATAGCAATTTCTCGAAGGAATCGTAAAAGAAAACTGAAAATGAGGGAAGTTGACTTCTCGTGTCGCCACCCATCCATAGGCAACCGGCACCTCACTTATGAATGCAATATAGAGATGCTTCCCAGTCTGAAAGCGATCGTCGATTTCAGGCTTCGAGAGATTCGCAAGACGTGTGATCAATTGAGTATCCGTCGAGATGCGGGCAGAGAATGTTCGCAGAGGCGAAAGGTCGGGTAAGGGAGTTCCTCGCCACCAAGTTCCAAAAGGCATAGTAAAAGAGTGCCTCCGATTCATGAAGATGCTAAGGGAGTTCCTCGCCACCAAGTTCCAAAAGGCATAGTAAAAGAGTGCCTCCGATTCATGAAGATGCTAAGAGCATACTTGATTCCCCTCACAAAAACAATCCATTGACAAAATCATGGCTACAAGTGGCTGTGTCAGCGCCGGTGTAATTACGGATCTTCCTGGTTTTTCCCACGGGATGCGCAACGAGCTGCGAGGTGAATGACCGAAGGGACAACAGGAGGGATCGGAGCAACCACCTTGCCCTGGCAGGGAAAAGAGGATAGAATACCTCAAAGAAAACCAGAGCAGGAATCTCCGGGAGAATGAGAATGAACAAGCGGGAGACAGACGAACAGGATTCGCGCAACGTCCCAGTTGAGCCTCTGAGCGAGCTGACATCCATTTGGTCCTGGGTGCAAACGGCGCGGCTCACCTTGCGCCGCCTCCAGCCAACCGATGGCCCGGCGATGTTTGCTGTGCATGGTGACCCGGCGACCTACCGCTACAGCCCTGCTGCCCCGCATCCCGACCTGGCGACCAGCGAAGAGATGTTGCGATCCTGCCTGCACGACTGGGAACTCCATGGCTTCGGGTACTGGGTCGTGATCCTTGCGCAGGAGAAGAAGATCATCGGCTTTGGCGGTGTAGAACATCGGATCTGGCGCGAGCGAGAGGTGCTGAACTTGTACTACCGGTTCACCCCCAGTGCATGGGGGCAGGGGTACGCAACCGAACTTGCTCGAACAGCAGTGAGTCTGGCCCGAACCTATCTCCCCCAGTGGCCCGTCGTTGCTCGCACGAGAGCAGAGAATATCCCCTCTATCCGCACTGCGGAACGAGTTGGGTTGACCCGACACCCTGATCTGGATACGGAACACGTCGTCTTCGCTCTTGGCTGGTAGCTTTCAACCGCACGAGAGGGCAAGAGGCCTGCCCCCCCTTTGTGTGGAGCGCGCCAGGGACGAGGAGTGGGTAGTCAGAGACAGGGAAGGCCCAGGAAATCGGCAAAAGCCTGCGGAACCCCGAACAGTCTGATGGTGAGTTTCCCAGCCGCCGTGCTCCGCGTATTGCGAGCCAGGCGCGTCTCCCATGAGAGACGATAGTGGGCCCGTTGTGCGCGAGAGAGGACCACGTCTGTGGGAGGTGGTGAAGTGGCAGTAGGAGGTGGCAGACTCATCTCAATGCGCTGGTGTCGCACGAGATGGATGCAAGCCCGCCGATGTTCTCTTCGGCTCTAATCTCGCCAGAGGAGCGGGGCAGAACTAACCTGGAGCGGGTGCAGCAGCACACTCACTTGACGCGGCTTTGCCGTGGCACGGCCATTCCACTGGCATTGCTCACGCAAGGAACAGGGACGACAACTCCGAGTGCTCGCTCCATACACCACGCGCAGGCTCCCGTCGGCTTCTCGGCGTTGCTCATGCGAGAGCAACGTCTGCGAAGCCGGACACCGCAGCGTTCCATCGCGCTGGAGACGAAAGTCCGAGCCTGAGAAGCGGCCCGCTTTTCATGCAGAACCCACTTGCGGAGGAGCATAACTGGAGGAAGGAGCCGTGTATGGTGGTGGCGGCGAGAGAGCAGGTGCAAACTCCGTGATGCGGACTGGATCAGGATGAAGGTGATGACCCAGCTCCAGGCGAAGGTTCCAGACCCATTGAGCCACGCACTGCCAGGCTTCCTGCCCCCAGGCCGAGTGGCTGCACCACCGGTCGGGATCTTGCTCGATGTCTTCGTCTGCCAATATCGGCTCAAAGGCCCCACGATGCAGGTACAGCTCGACCACATTGCAGGCAGTGAAGGCGTGTTGCGGCAGGTTGGTGAAGAAGAGTTCGTAGACCACCCCTATGCGTGTGACCCCAACGGGGCTCTTCTTTTTCCCTGCTGGATGGGTGGCTACGACCACGCGGTAGGGCACGCCCTCGGGTCCTACAGAGATCTCGGGGCAATTGTAGAGGCTGCGCACGGTCTGGCTTTCGGGGCGCTGTTGCACCTGATCGGGTGGCAGGTGCAGACGCGCCTGGACCTGTAGGTGATCGAGCACGCTGTACTCTTTGCCACGAGTGACAAACGCGAAGCCTGTCACGTCCACCAGCACGGCTCCCGTCCCATATTGGCCATCGAGCCTGAGCAGCGTGCGCGCAGGGTCGAGCTGATGCGCGGTGAGGTAGCGACCAATGGCAGGCAATGAAACGTCCGATAGCCGAGCGTGGTCTTCTTGGCTCGTCTTTCGTGGTGGCTGAGGCACAGTGCGGACAGTTCATGAATCACTCCTCGTTAGATAATTGTTGTTCTTAGCATACCTCGCGAACGATTGCCAAGCCAAGCTCTTTTCTGAATTCTGACAGCCCCCCGCTCATCTGCAGAAGCGTTGGCGTGGAGTGGGGAACACCCCGCGCCCTGCAGGGAAGGACCCCTGCACCTCCTTTCACGAAGGGGTTTCGTCTTTCTGCATTAGTGAGACATTCTGCGTGTTTCCAAATCATGAATCACTTCGGCCCATCGTGCTTTGGCGTGTCCGAGCATAGGAAACAGGTGTCCTTTCCCACCTGGTGATTGCAACGCCTCAGCCTGATTGAGCACGTGCCAGAGCTCGGCTTCACGCTCCTCTTGAGAGGTAACGTGCTCCGGTTCACAGAGGAGGCTCGTTGCTAAGCGAAGATGGAGAGTGAGTGGCTCTTCATTGAAGGCTGAACCAGGGAGGGTAGCGATGTCCCACTCCTCCAGCAGATAGTGCGCAAGCTCCTGGCTGGTCTTGATTCCTCGTTGCAGAAGAGCGGTTTTCCATGGGGAGAAATCCGGATAGAGATAGAAGCCTCCTGCTGGACGTGGGCAAGGAATGCCAAGTTGCGTGAGCGCGTCATAAAGCTGACGGGCGACATACCCGTGAACAAGTGCCGAGCATTGGACATAGTGCTCAACTGATGAATTGGGTAGGAAGGCGGCAAGAGCCGCTTCTTGGATTGGTGTAGCGGCCGCAGACCAGATTTCACTCGCCAGGGAGCGTAGAGCTGACATAGCTTTGTTGCCCGCGGTCGTCGAAGGCAGTGCTGCATATCCAAGCCGCCATCCTCCAGCCGAAAAGGCTTTAGAGAGTCCTCCGGTCACAATACAGCCTTCAGGGTAGAAACGAGCAGGTGAGATATGTTCGCGCCATCCGTGAGCCAACTCGGCATAAATCTCGTCACTAATAAGAGTAACCCCTGCTTCGCGTGCCCAGCGTGCTAGGGCTTCCACGTCAGGAAGGTCAAACATGCTTCCGGTTGGATTACTTGGCGTGTTCACAAGCAAAATGCGTGGGTCGGCTCCGTCCTGTCGCGCCTGGGTCATCGCCTGCGAAAGGACTTGTGGCGTCAGACGATGATGATCATCTGGCTCGGTCTGTACTCCGATCACGCGCCGATTCCCGAGATGGGCTATTGGAGCATAGCTGACCCATGAAGGAATCGGCAACAGAATGTCGCCTTCGAGGATCTGCACAAGTGCAAAGAGCAATGCTTTGCTTCCTGGACCGACCACGATCTGATCAGCACAATATGACACCTCACGTGTGCGTGTGAGGTACGCAGCGATGGCCTGACGCAGTGCAGGTATCCCAAAAACAGGGGCATAGCTTGTGCTCGTTGCAGCTTCAGCCAGGGCCGCTTTCAGTAGGGGATGCAGCGGGAATGCGGCTTCGCCAAAGCCGAGATGGATCGTCTCACGGCCCGCCGCACGCCGTTTCGCCACCTCCTCGTTCATAGCAAGGGTGGCGGAGGTGGAAAGGGTTTGCGCTGGAGAGGTGAGGCTGAGCAGCGTATGTACTGAATTTCCATCTGCATGTGCCTCTCTTTCGTGGGTGGTACTCATTATCGTCTCCTTTGTTTGCTCTCATTGTTCTCAAAAATGGGAGAAACTTCTCTCTGCTTGACAAAAGAGTCATTTCCTCGGTGATTTACTTGTCTATACTCAGTATAGAAGGAAAATATGCAATAATACAGGAGAAATGACAAATATTTCTTCGTGATAAGCAAGAAATGTAAAGGAAAAGAGTTTTATGACCTTACAACATGACGATTCCCTCCTCGATGACATTGGATGGAAGCTCCTCCAAGCGTTGCAAGAAAACGCCCGACAATCCTTCAGAGAACTAGGACAGCGCGTTGGACTCTCCGCACCAGCCGTGATTGAGCGCGTCCGCAAAATGGAGGGAGCGGGAATTCTTGTTGGTTACAGGGCTGAGATTGACCTGGCAAGGGTCGGTCTGTCAATCATAGCTTTCATACGAATGAGCACCCCAAGAGAGCGAAGCGGGCATGTTGGGAGACAATTACAGGACATTCCCGAAGTCCTCGAATGCCATCGTGTAGCAGGTGAAGATTCCTTCCTGATGAAAGTGGCTGTTTCCTCAATGAACCATCTGGAGAGGCTCATCGACCATCTCGCCCAGTATGGTCAGTCTACGACTTCTATTGTCCTATCTTCCCCGGTAACCAGCCGCATCGTGGAAGCAGAGAAAGACTGAATATGCCTTTGTGAGGTTTCATCATATTGATGGGAGATGTGTTCTGCTCTCGGTACATGCCTAAAGGGCCTAAGGGGTCCAGTCAACAGCGTCATCAGTTTTCGCCAGGTGAGAGTTGTGAACAGTGGTCGCGCACGGAGCCACAACGGCTATCATGGCTTCGGGTAGGGGCATGAGTCACCTCCTCGCAACGATAGGCTTTGATCAGTTTCTCTCAAAAAAAGAAAACATGGAACCAAACAAAGAACTCGTGAAAACTGGGGCAGGGGTCTCTTCAAACAGAAGCGAGAGTGCAGTGCATTCAGCAAGGTGGTAGCAATTGGAGATTTTTACTGAAGAGTACCAGGGATTTTCATCACAGCTCCACAGGCCTGGGAAGCCTGTTCGCAACATGTAGCCGTCACGATTTCAGACACCCTGATTCCAGACATCCTGGTACTGAAAAATTGGCTGAAATGTACTGCCAGGTCTCCCTCTCACCTGGCGCCAGCGAGCAAGGCCTCAACCATACTCTTTCTTACACGACCAATACATCGCGGCCCATCGAGCATCCAACGATGAACTCGACCATGCATTCATCGTCATCGATGCCAAACACGAGACACGCACGAGACGCACACGGCGAGAGACACTCTTCCAGATGGCAGCCCTCCTGGCCAGCATCCGTGCCCTTCCTCACACGCCCGTACGACACCGCAGCACACAGCACCAATGCATTTCATCGGTCCCCGTCGCGGTTCGCATCGTGGTCAACGATCAACCTCTTCCCCGCCTTCCGTCGCCGGTCGTTCATCAATGGGCCGGTTCTCATGCAGACCGTCTCCACCTTTCTTCATGAAAAGCGTGTTCCACAATCCCTGGCAGATCCCTGGTCAGCGCCCCTGCCTCAAACACATCAACAGGCCCAGGGGTCCGGAAATACTGAATCATCAGCTGTCGCGTCGGATCACCCTGGAATAATTCATACATATCCGCCTGCCACACGGCAGGTACACGCGCAAGAAAAATCGCTAGCGTCCGGCGCCCCTCCTCCGTCATGGCAACCGTCACATGATGCTCAAACATCCAGCTCCCTCCTGTCTGCAATACCACATCACGAAAAAAAGTTCATCGCCGTCGGGACCTCGTGTGGTTCCACCCAAGGACAGTTCACTCCCCTCTCTCTCAGCGATCCCCTCAACCCCAGACGCAGGAAAAGAGTTCACCACAAGCGCAAGCGCTCTCTTCAACACCTTCATTCTCTCAGGAGGAGAACCATGTCCCATACAGAGACCATAGCATATTGGCAAAGAGAAATCAGCATGCATTTGCCCCATCTGAGTCGTCCACAGGCAGCCGTCTTGGCCTTATGGAGTTATGGCATGGTCTTGAGCAAATCCAGTGGGATCACCACCATTGTGAGCTTCCTCGCCAAAGTGCTTGCCTGTCCCAAAAACAACCTGCGGCAACGGCTGCGAGAATGGTGTTATGACGCCAAGGATAAAGCGGGCAGGAAGCGAGCGGAACTGGATCTGGAAGCCTGTTTTGCGCCATTACTGGGCTGGATTCTGAGTTGCTGGGCCTCCCAAGAGCATCAGCTCGCCCTGGCACTGGATGCGACCACGTTATCAAGTCGCTTCACGGTCCTGGCAATCAGCGTGCAATATGGTATTGTCAACTTGGTAACGTAGCTGAGCAATATGCTAAAATAGCTTCATGCCAACAAACACTCCAACGCCCAATTATAAAGGGTTTCGTTTCCCTTCTGAGATTATCAGTCACGCTGTGTGGCTGTATTTCCGCTTCTCGCTCAGTTTTCGCGATGTCGAAGAGCTTCTGGCCCAGCGGGGGATTGTCGTGACCTATGAAACGGTTCGGCAGTGGTGCCTGAAGTTTGGGCAGACCTACGCCAATGAATTGCGGCGGCGGCATCCGCGTTGTGGTGACAAGTGGCACTTGGATGAAGTCTTCCTCACGATCCGTAGCGAGAGATACTATCTGTGGCGAGCGGTCGATCAGGACGGCAACGTGCTTGATATCCTGGTCCAGAGCCGGCGCAACAAGCATGCTGCCAAGCGATTTTTCCGCAAGCTCCTCAAGGGATTGCAATATGTGCCACGAGTGATCATCACGGATAAACTGAAGAGCTATGCTGCGGCCAAACGCGAGATCCTGCCTGGTGTGGAGCATCGACAACACAAAGGCTTGAATAATCGGGCCGAAAATTCGCACCAACCCACACGTTTGCGTGAAAAGAAGATGCGACGGTTCAAATCAGCCAAACAGGCGCAACGCTTTCTCTCTGCTTTTGGCCTTATCTCTGGTCATTTCCAACCACGAAGACACCGCTTGCATGCTGGGGAATACCGTGCCATTTTACAGGATCGCTTTCTGGTATGGAACGAGGTAACCAGGGGAAAGCAAGCGGCATAATTCCTATTCGCCCCAGTCGCGTCTTGCTCTCCAGCTTTTTTTCCTCCTTCTAACTCAACAATTATACTTCGCTCCGACGAATAAGTTGACAATATCCTAGATACTGTAAAGAAGCCACATAGTAATGCCTTTCATACAAAAAAAGAGCCTTCAGCAGTAGCAGTCTACTACTTCTTTCTGACCCCGATAGCGTATTATGAGAGATTGCCAATGAACTATTGCATTTATGTACAAACAAGTAATCATATGGTAATAGTTTATCGATTATCTCTCACCATTATTTTCTAGGAAAGAAAGAAGAAGCAAATTCTGCCTACAAACTTCTCCCGTCAGTGTGAGGTTGGCATCGCCAACTTTCTGCCTTCGGGAAGTCTCACGCTCCTATCTCCCATGTTTGATTTGATTGCTTATCTTTCAGTTTCTCTCTGGAAACGATAGGAATCGAACATAAAATGATCCTGGAAGCCCATCTGACGATACATAGAGGCACCCAATTTTGATGCTTGTAATACCGCGACATGATAGCCCAGATCACGCGCTTCATGTAGAGCGGTAAGCGTCATGGCAGCACCAAAGCCTTGCCGCCGCATCTGAGGAATCGTTGCCACATTATAAATTCCTGCAATCCCTTCATGCAGCAATGATAATGAGATGGTAACAGGTTGCTCGTCGATGTATCCTACATAGTAGCGCACAACAGGATCGTTCAGAAATTGATTTCCATAAGTGATGTTTGACAGGTGATGCGCTATTGGCTCGGGAAATTCGAAACCAATAATCATTGTGTCAACATGTTGTTTGAAGGTTTTCTCATCGTCAACAGTTTTAATGGTCAATCCATCTGGACGTTCCATGTGCGCCTCTAAGGTCCGTAGGTCCAGCACCATTGAGCGTACTTCTCCAACCTTGGACCACCCATTTGTATGTAAGCATTCTTCTAACCTGGCGCTTCGTATGGATGGACCAACGTCCCAGCTCATACTTCCGTCAGAGGTCGCAGCAATCTGTGTGAGTGTGGCGTCGATTATATCCTTTGGGGTATCGGTCGTAAATGGAGTACGGACAACCTTATTGAATTTTATTAACGGATCAGTTACAAACCATGTTGCCTCTAATTCGTCATAAAACCTGGCCGCAAAGAAACGACCAAGATAGGCAGTGGCGATTTGATACATGTTCTCCGTTGCTTTTCCCAAAACGGGATGTGAAAGGCTCTCTAAGGTAACAGGCATTTTCTCTGCCTCCTTTTACCGACTATGACAACCAGACATTGGCCAAGCCTTCACATAGACCTATTCGGGCAAGGCTTTGACCGTTTAAACAATGGGCGGATTTTGGAATGCCCACAAGCATCCTTTTCAATGGGGCCAACGCAAACGCCATCAAGCGTCTCGTCAGGCGCACTTCCACTCTTTTGTTGTGAAGGTTCTACGCATTTAGCGACTGAACCATTTAGTTCTTATCAAGGAATGTTTGTGCCGCATCAAAAACGCTCCGGGACGCTCCAGCCAACCAAAGTGACCGCAATGGGAGAAGACCTGAAAATGAATCGTTGCTTCTGTAAAAGCGTCCCTTGTCTCATCGGCCCACGCTCTCCCAAATGGATCGTCTTCTCCAAAGAGAATCTGCAAGGGAAGCTGCAACTTTCCTACTTGTTCTCTCAAATCAAAAGCGCCCAATGCTTCCCAAGTCTTCTCTCCTACTTCAGGTGTACGATCAAAGGTAGCAGCAAGAGCAGGAAGATCAAGAGGAGGATCTGCTGGGGCGACATAGACGGGGAGGATCTGTTGTAACTTTTCTAAGCCATCTGTTGAGAGTTTTGTTGGTATGATTCCTTTGTGCTGTAACGCTTGCACGCGGGCATTAAAATGCTGAAACCCCGCCTGGAGACCAGCCACTGTTGGTGGCACGCTATTGATTAATTGTAAGGAACGGATATGCTCTGGATACTGGAGAGCATACTGCATGGCGACCATTCCTCCCCAGGAATGACCAAGAATATGCACCTTTTTTTCACTGGCAACCGCCTGGCGTACCGCTTCTAAATCCTGTGCATAGATCTCTGGCGTAAATTTGTCGATATCGAGTTTCTGTGGAGATACTGATTGACCAGTTCCTCTCTGATCATAATTCACCACAGTGAGTTGAGGACCGGCCAGTTGCTCCAAGCCCAGCATATAACGGTGGGATAAACCAGGACCACCATGGGCCATGATAAGGACATTGTCCGCATCGGATTCGCCAATGGTTCGAATAAAGAGGTTTATATCCTGTACCTTGTGCTGAAATTCCCGAATAGTGAGGGCATTATGGTTTGTTTCATGAATAGATTGAGCCATAGTCAGTTCCTTACTGCTCAAGAGCCCTTCTCTTCGCAGGGCTCTACGCTAAAAAACATGCTTCCTTTTGATTTAACGAATCCAAAAATCGATACGACATTGTTGTTCAAATCCGAGACCACGATACACTTTTGCTCCTGCATCTGTCGCTTGCAGAACTGCCACACGATACCCCATAGCACGTGCATCAAGCAATGGAAGCTGTGAGATAGCACGACCGATACCTTGTCGACGAGCATGGGGAAGGGTGGCAACGCAGTAAAGGCCAGCAACCCCACCTCCGAGAAAGAGTAGCGAGGTCGCTACTGGTTCACCGTTCAGCCTGGCAAGATAGTAGCGCACCGCAGGGTGGGCCACGAATCCGTGTTTTTGTACGAAATGAAGGATATAATCGCGGCCCACGTCTGGCCATGGCATACCACCAGCAATGGTCTCGACCATTTGCTGCAACGATTCTGTTGTCTCCACGCGCTCAAGCGTTGCGCCAGCAGGTAGCTGAATATGCTCATCCACTTGTTTCAGATCAGCAGCCATTCCCGCAACAGAGACTGTTGACCAACCATGCGCTTGTACTATATGTGCTATTTTCGGATGTTGCAGTGATGGGCCGACAACCCAGGACATGGGAGTGTTCGCAGCTTCAATCTTCGTAAGAATTTCATGGATCTTCTCTTCAGGCGTCTCAGGGGTCAGGTTCGCCCGTACCACCATATTCAATCGGATGAATGGAACTCCGCTGACAAACCAGGAGGCCTCCGGCTCATGATAAAACGGCACTCCAAGCGCTCGACCCCAGAGGGCCAGGAGCTCTTCAGTATTAGTATCCATTGCCTTGATCAAGTCTGGATGAGATATGCTATCTAGCATCATTCGCTCTCTTTCTTCGTAGTATCGCTCTTTTCCATCGCTCCCTGGTTAGGCCATATTTTGTAGGAAGCGGGCAACGGTGCGGATGCCACGATAGAACTGCTTAAGCGAGTATTTCTCGTTGGGGGCATGCAGATTATCGTCGGGCAGGCCGAAGCCCATGAGTACGACGGGCGTGTGCAGGATTTCATTGAAGAGGGCCGCGACCGGAATCGAGCCACCTTCGCGCAGGTAGACAGGCTTCTTGCCATAGGTCTCTTCAAGGGCCTGGATCGCGGCGATCATGGCGGGATTATCCAGCTCGACAACCAGGCCTTCGCCACCTTGCAGGTTGTGCACTGTGACCTTTACGCCCTCGGGGGCCGCGTTGTGTACGGCTTTCTCGAAGAGGGTGAAGACCTCTTTTGAGTTGAAGTTGGGCGGGAGGCGCAGGCTGATCTTAGCTTTGGCTACGGCTGGGATGACCGTCTTGGCCCCCTCGCCAGTGAAACCACCCGCGATACCGTGGACCTCTAGCGTGGGGCGCGCGCTGATGCGCTCCAGGGGCGGGTGCTCCGCCTCGCCGACAAGCTGCGAGACACCCATCTCCTCACGCAGAGCCTCGGCAAAGTTCAAGGGATCTGTCTCCCAGAAATCGCGCTCGACCTGGGAGGCTGGGCGCAGTTTATCATAGAGGCCAGGAACGTGGATGTGTCCCTGCTCATCTTTCAGCTTGCTAATGAGGATCGCCAGGGCGTGCAGCGGGTTGGGGGCAATGCCGCCATAGGTGCCCGAGTGCAGGTCGCGCTTCGCGCCCTGAACCTCAACCTCGGTATAGATGATGCCACGCAGGCCCGTGATCAAGGCTGGGGTCTCGGGTCCAGGCATATGGGTGTCGCAGATAAAAGCCGCATCACAACCCAGGCGCTCGGGGGTCGTACGCACATAATGCTCAATCGACTCACCACCGGCCTCTTCCTCGCCCTCAATCAAGACCCTCACGTTTACTGGCAGCTTGCCATCGACCGCCATGAGGGACTCCAGGGCTTTAAAAACGAGCATCGTCTGCCCCTTGTCATCACATGCGCCACGGCAGTAGATGTTGCCATTGCGAACGGTTGGCTCAAAGGGGGGTGAATCCCACAACTCCACGGGATCGACTGGTTGTACATCATAGTGCCCATAAATAAGCACAGTAGGCTTGCCCGGGGCCTTCAACCACTCTCCATAGACAAGCGGATGGCCCTGTGTTGCGATGGCCTCCACATGCTCAAAGCCGATGCGCTTCAACTGTTGTACCGCGTACTCTGCGGCTACGCGTACATCGCCCGCATGCTCTGGCAGGGTACTAATGCTGGGGATACGCAACCAACCCTTTAAGTCCTCCATAAAGCGCTCTTCATGCTCTGCAATATATGCCTCTAGCGGTGTCATAAAGTGGATAAAACCTTTCTATCTCCCAAACCATACCAAAGAAGATTCTTTTATCCAGGCCTATTAGGCCTGCCGGAGAAATTTACAACGCTAAGCGACTCACGCAACATATATTCACCCTAATCGGTACTGTGAGCCGCACACATAGCTCCGACTCTGCCGATAATGTGCTCAAAGAGCACCACCGATCAAGAAAGGCGCTGCCGATAACTTGCATAGTTCATCTGAAAGTAGCCCGATCTTAGCTTAACGTTGTATTTTGCGCTGACGGGCCTAATAGGCCATGTTGATGTTTTCATGAAATGGAGTATGTCAACTTTTCAGAAAGTTGACATACCTATGCAGAAAGAGGACCGTCCAGGTGATCGCCTATACGATCCTCTTTCTGCATACTCCCAATGCTGAGCCGTGTTACTCCTTTACCGCTTCTGATAACCGATAAAAGTTGAGGGTTTCGTACTCTTTGAAGCCAAGGGCGCGATAGACTGGCGCTCCCATCGCAGTGGCCTGCAACGTGGCGATATGGTAGCCCATGGCACGAGTATCAAGCAGGCACTGCATAACTACGGAGGTGCCTACTTTCCGCCGTCGCGCGTGCGGAAGAGTAGCGGTACAATAAATGCCCGAAACACCTCCACCAAGAAACAGTAAGGTTGTGCTCACTGGCTCGCCATTGAGTCGGCCAAGGTAGTAGTACACACCTGGAGTTGCCACAAAGCCGTGTTGCTGTATTAACTCAGCACTACGATGATACACGGACATTGGTATATCTCCATAGCCAGTAACAAAGGTATTGGCCCATTCCTGAAGACCGTTGGTCGTGCTCACGCGTTCCACGGTGACTCCCTCTGGAAAGGTATAGTGATCGGCCAGTGTATGTACATCCAGAGCCCAGACTGTCGGTTTTCCTCCTTGCCATCCATGCCGCTTGATGCGTTCAAGAAAGCTATCCGGACTGGAGGCATCCACGACCCAGAATGTCTCGTGCTGCTGAGTCGTCCGCACGCGTTCGAGCACAGCATCCATTCTCTCTGGTGAGGTCTCAGCCGTAAAATGCGTTCTGGTTACCCAGTTGCCCGTCCAATGGGGAATATTGGAAGTGAACCAGCTGGCCTCGGCTTCGTGATAAAATCTGGCTCCCAGGGCGCGACCCCAGAGAGTAGAGAGTTCCTGTATGTTCAATTCCACCGCGTCGGTCAACGCGGGTTCTGAAATGGTTCTCAAGTTTTTTGGCATGTATTACGTATCCTGCTACTAATGGAATGGTTTCTTTAAGAATCTAGTTAAAATGCATGTGTCGCTGCTTCTGCACTGTGAAAACCACAATATTTCCTTTTCTCGGACATTATCCCACCCTTGGTAGCTGGCCTAGCTGTTGCATGATACGAAGGTTGTCGATCTGATACCAGTCTTCGACAATTTTGCCTTCCGCTACACGAAAGATCACCACGCCTGCAACAGTAATTGGTTTCCCTGTTGCAGGTATTGGTGTGAGCAAGCCGAAAGATCCTGCATGCGTTCCTTGCAAAATGACCCTGCACATGACTCGATCGTGTTCTGCAATCAGGTCCTCATGCGTTATATGGAAATCAGGAAACGCGTTGCGACTCGCGGCGACCCAACGCTTGAAGTTCTCACGAGTACGCACTGCAGGCAGATTCGGGTCATGATGAAGGTAATCAGAACGGTAGGTTTCATCAACATATGCGAGATTGCCTCGATTCCAAATGGCTTCCGCGACACGACAAACGAGCACCTTGTTCTCTTCGACTGACATCTCATGGACTCCTTCGAGCATACTTGCCGAGTACGCTCTCAACTCCTCAGGATGAGACGATTGCACTCTTCTGATGTACAGGTAGAAAAGAGCGTTTGCCGGGAGAGCGTCTGGTAACCCTTGCACCTGCGCCGGAGGTAGGAGCAGATCTTGAAAGAAGTCTATAACATTCCAGTCGTGCTGCCATCGCAAAAAACTACTACGCTCTTTCGAAAGAGGAAACAGGAGGAGACAGAACAGGGAGTAGTAAGAAACTACCAGCAAGGCTGGTACGCTCTCGTTACTCAACCAGCTTGTGACGAATGGCGAAAGCTGTGGCGCCAGCGCGGTTATTGACCCCCGTTTTGTTGAAGATGCTGGCAATATGATTGATGACGGTTCTCTCGCTAATGACCAGCATTTCGCTAATCTGGCGGTTACTCTTCCCGGTGGCGACCAGACGCAGTACTTCCACTTCGCGCTCGCTGAGACCTAAGGGCAAACATGACCAGGCGGGCTTTCGCGCACGACGGCGCAACTGGTGACGCAGGCGTTGCGCCTGGATCTGATCTCCCAGTTGCGTGAATAGCTCCAGAGCTTCTTCCAACTGGCTACGCCCGGCTTCACTATTCTTGAAGCCATCAACAGCTAAAGCAAGATTGCCGCTCGCTTCTAAAGTCCAGGCCAGTTCAACATTGAAAGCGAAGCGGCGGGCTACCACTTCGGCGGCTCTCAGATAATCCTGCGCGGCCGTGAAATCCTTGAGAAGAGTCGCCAGGCTTCCCAGCAAACGATCGATTAATATGGCGTGAAACTGGCCGTGATATGGCAGGAGAAGCGTATAGAGGCGTTCCGCCCGTTCGCTCTCACCAAGAGAGACAACAATCGTAGCCATATGGGAGAGCACATGGACCATCGCCATCGACCCGGCTGGCAGAGGAAGAATCAGCGTTTCTAGCTCCTCAAGCACAGCCAGGGCCTCCTTTCGTTTGCCTTGTAGGGCTTGGACTATTCCCAACCAGCCAAGCCACCAGACCAGCGATTGAGGCTCCAGCACACGAAAGCGAGCAATGGACGCTTGTATCAGTTCGAAAGCTGTGTCAAGCTTCCCCTGAAGAGCTTCCACAATGCCACGTGTCCACTGAAACATCGCCAATGGCTCTGGAAGACCCTGCTGCTCTGTCAGCGTCTGCCCCTGCAAGAGATATTCTTCAGTCTGGGCCCAATCGCCGCGCAGGGCGTGAAACGTCGCCAGATGCGAGTAGATATGCCTCAACTGATAGGGATCGTGACAGAGCTGCGCATATTGGAGGCAGCGGTAGAGTAAGTCCTCCCACCCATCGAGCTGACCAGCCCAGCATTTTGCCAGAAAGAGACATTCGCAGCACTCCGCTGCCTCCATCACATCAATCGCCTCGTCAGCGAGGGCAAGAGCCTCTTCCAGCAAACGAATGCCCTCCTCCAGCTTGCCTGCCCGCATAAGTGCGTTCCCAAATGCCCGGCTGGCAGACGCCTTCAAACGCATCTCACCGAACTGGCGCGCCAGATCAAGCGCACGTTCCAGGTAGCGTTGTGCCTCTGGGTAATTATGTAAACTTACAAGCAACAGCGAACCCAGTTCCACCAAAGCCCACACAGTATCCACTGTAGGAGTGCTGGAGAGGAGCGATACAGCCTGTTCAAAGGTAGCCCGCGCTGGATTGATCTCTTCCAGGCGCCAATAGGCTCGTCCCAGGGCAAGACCTGCCTTTCCCATCGCGATCCTGTCGCCCGAGTTTTTCCACCAGGTCAGAGCAGCCTGAAATGCTTCAACAGCTTCCTGAACGGCTCCAATCTGCAATGATGCTTCGCCCAGAAGTAGAAGACTTTCTGCCTTTCGAGGATCGTGGTTGGAAAGATGCTGAAGTGCCGTCCGATAATGGCCTATCGCAACCTCAGATGCACAGGTACGCTTTGCCTCTTCCGCAGCCAGCAAGGAATAGACAACGCTCTGCTCTTGATCACCACTGCGGGAAAAATGGAAAGCCAGTTCCGCGAGCTGGTGAGTTGCGGGTTGATCAGAGCGAAGCCGGAGAGCAAGCCTGCGCGCGATCAATGTATGCAGGCGAGTTCGTTGACATAAAGGCAATCCATCATACAGGCCCGCGCGAATGAGATCGTGGCTAAAAGTAAAGACGCCTGGACTATTACTCCGAATCAGGTGCGCTTCAAGTGCTTTCTGCAGACGCTCTTCCACGGCTTCCATATCCTGACCAACTACACCAGCAAGGAGATCTACCGCGAAGGCACGACCAATAGCTGAGGCAACCTGGAGCAAAGAACCAATCTGGGTATCTAATCTGCCAACCCGGCTTCGTATTGCTCCCACGATGCTAGAAGGAAGACGCCTCTCGCGAACGTCCTCTGGCTGGCTTCCCTGGGCACCCTTTGCAAGAAAGCCCATCTCTACCCCATCTCTTAAAAGCTCCTCAGCAAAGAAAGGATTTCCCTCGCTCTGGAGCACAAGCCGATGAAGCAAGAGCGGGTCCACAGAAAAGCGTAAGAGATTGAGCGCAAGCAGACCCATGTCCGCTTCGGAGAGGGGCCCAAGGGTGATAGGAGTAAGCAGTCGGAGACGATGAAGCTCGGTCAGTGTGCGTTCAAAGGCTGGATGATGCGTGATCTCGCTACTGCGGTAAGCTCCCAAGATCAGCAGACGCGCTCTCGGCTGAGTGCGGGCGACATAACAGAGCAAGTCCAGCGTAGAGGTATCAGTCCATTGCAGATCATCGAGCACCAATAGCAGACCAGATGTCCTGGCAATCGCCGCGAGAAACAGACCTACTGCCTCGTAGAGACGCAAGCGGGCTTGTTCAGGGGGCAAGCTATAGCTGTCTGGAAGCTCTCGCAGGCGGAATGAGAGCTCAGGAAGAATCGTTGTCAGCACAGGAGCCATGGCTCCTGTCTGCTCTTGTAGTTCCTCAACCGGAGCGGAGCGAATATACTGACCAAGCGCCTCCAGCAAAGGGAGATAGGGTGGCATGCCTTCAGCTTCTGAGGCGGAACCAGATAATACCACAGCGCCCGCCTGTTCAGCATACTGAGTAGCTTCCCGTAGAAAGCGTGTCTTGCCAATGCCAGGCTCACCGGCCACAAGAGTTACCAGTAATTGACCTGCAATACTTGCCTCAAACTGCTGCTGAAATAGCCGTAATTCACGCTGTCTTCCTGCCAGTACTGACTCAAATAGAGGCCGTTCCCCCGCCATGGTTTTGTTCCTTCCCATCTGCTCGCTGATCATTCTTGAAATAAGCTTCTTCTTGCGTACGAGTACTCACACCGCTTCATAAGGGGCACCAGCACTTCTCCTTGCTGTTTCTTTCTCTTCTTTGAGAGAACATAATAACACAAAAACTCTTCAGATTGATCTACATATCCACCCGTTTTGTACGAGAAGCCAGTCCTTCTAATGTATCAGGTCATTAATATCCTATTGTATTTTTTACCTTAAGCCTGTCAGATCAAGCAACCAGCAAAGCGTATTCGTCGAGATGTAGACCCTGTTTTTTGTCCTGATGGATGTAGGCAAGAGGTCCGGCGATCAAATGCACCACAAAATTCACCGGACTGCGATGAAGAGAGTGTTCGATCTGCAAAATATTCTTGAGCTGGTCAATAATGGACTCGATAATCACCCGTGTGGCAGCAGAGACGCTCCGGGCTGTTTCGCATCGACCGATCTGCGACGGCTTGAGCAGCGGCGGCAAACATACCATCGCTGACCCTCCTGGCGCGTGAAACGATGGCGCCCAGACCCAGCCCAGGATAGAGCAACGCATTGTTGGCCTGTCCAATTGCATAGGTCGTCCCGTTGTAGGTCACTGGGCGTGACTGTGTTGGATGTACCTGATGATAGCCTGAACTGTAATAATAGACATAAGGACGGCAACAAGAATAGACCAAAAGGAGGGGGCTGAAAGCGACGTAAATCTCTCCAGGGACACATGCAACAAGCAGAACGATAAGGGCAAGCTCTTTGTGAAGATTGGTCATGAGAATGCTCCTTTAAAGTGTTCTTAACGTTACTCTGATACAGAGTAGACCAGCTTTTACAGTGGAGAGCGTGCACATCCTTGCACAGTCAGGGCATTCAACTGTTTTGAGTGTAGCATCGATGGTACTCTTTGGGGTATCTGCTGTAAATGAGGTGTTGATAACCCTACTGAACCCTACCGGATTTTTGACGAACCATGTAGCCTCGGGCGTCTGAAAACGGCTATTCGGAATTTTACGTTGAATCCTGTGAACAAGCGGCTGACTGCTTCGTCGGCTCAGTCCGGCTGACAGGCGACTTCACCAGGCAATGACAGAGCGACGTGTTCACAGGATTCAACGTAAAATTCCGAATAGCCGATAAAACGATAAAACCTGGCTACAAAGAGACTACCAAGATAGTTCATAGCCGTTTAATACATCATCGCAGTCGCTCTTCCTAAAAGAAGGATGGGAAGGGCTCTCTAAAATGTGAGACACGCCAGAGCCTCCTTGGAACTGGGGGAAAGTGCATAATGCGAAACGTCGAAGTCAAATGCATCAGGAACCGTCTTGACCCGTGCCTGATCGTAGCCATCATCGCCTGGCACAAAAGCACTCCCCTGAAGCTGCGCACGAAAAGTCTGAAGAACTTGTGGTGAAATGTTTACTTGAGTAAATCGCTCTTTTAGCTCATTGTTTAAAGTCAACGTAAGTATCTTTCAACAAAAGATGGCTTGTTAATCTTCTTGACGACAAGGTGATAGTACAAGCGCTTCACATTTCGCATGGGATAAGATACGATCCATGCGGAAGCAAATCAAACATGCAAATTTCGCTTTCTTTCTCGTAGCATGTCGAAAAGACTTTTTTCAGCAAACCATTGCCTCTAGCAGGCTCGCGTGCCTCACGAAAAGTGTGCCAGACGCAATAGCATCTGAATGGTTAACCATTCAGATAGAAAGACCTCCAAGACGGAATATCTCTGTGGTCTCTCTAGAAGAGTTCCTGTGAAGATCATACGAGGAGGTGAGCCTCTTTCCTAGATCACCTTGCAGTCGTTTTATGGTCGTCTTGCCAGGACAAGAAAACTTGCTCGTCACACACCTTTTTCTGCGTGGTGCGACCCTGGAAAGGTTAGGAAACGACCAGTAACGATCTACCAAAGACCATGCTAGCTCACTAAACTCTAGATATACCGAGAAGAATTTCCTGGTACACAGGCTTTGTTCTCGGTACAGGAAGAAAAGTAGATCCAGGTACTCTTCAAGGCACTTTTGTGTTTAGAAATATTCAGCTAATTCTAAGATGATGCCTTCTATGCCCCAGAAATAGCACAGCTTTTTGCCTCCATTGTAGATTTTTATGTCGCTAAAAAATGTGATGCCTTTCTTTTTCAATGCGGCAATCGTGCTTTCTATATTGTTGACTTCCAAAGCAATATGTCGGATGCCCATCAGGTTTGACTTATTGGGAGAACTCTCTCTGCTTCCTTCAGGGGCATAAAATGTGAGTAATTCTATGTTGGTCTGTGTCTCGGGAAGGCTAAGTGCGACATACTCCGCCTTGACTCCAGATAATTGAAGCACATCGTCAATCCATTCCCCTTGGAGAGGACCTCCACGTACCGCCGTGAAACCGAGCGCCAGAAAAAAATCCCTGGCGCTTGCTAAATCAGCTACAACAATCCCGATATGATCGATTTTCTTTAACACTAGTATAATTCACCTATGCACAAACTTAGCCGAGAACAGCGATGTCAACCGAAGGGCGCAATGTGGCACACCTGGCGAGCACGTCATGGATGTCGTTGTTCAAGAAACGCCCAAAGAGTTCAAGATCAACCGGTGCTTTGTCGTCGAGCGCCGGAAAGGTGAGCTGAGTGAGGATATAGTCGAAGCGCGGCGCCCATTTACGCGCTCCCAGTCGTGCAGTGGTTGAACAGTTATCCACCATATGGGAAATCCCTTTGTAGTGCATGTAGGGATTTAATGAGTCAACGGCTTCAATGATGGATTCATTGGCAATTTCTGAATACGGATGTCCTCGTTCTTTGAGCAGATCCACTTGGGCCATCATTCCTGCTAGATAGATCCCAGCAGTGATGGGATCGACAGGAACACGGATCTCAGCACGTTTGGCTCTGACTACCGTTCCGACTTTCCACATGTCTGTTCTATCGATCTTTCCCATCGGATAGCGTTTGAAACGAGCTACGGCTTCAATGACGCTGCGAATTTCATTGCCTGACACAATTTCGTCATAAATCTCCAGCATGATCTCCATCATGGGGTGATAGGCTGCCACGTACGCTCTTTTGAAGGCCGGGCCGCCGCATTCCCCTCGCCTTCAGGCAGGGGTTAGGCGGCCCCTCTCGCTCTATTCTAGCATGGTATGGCATACCATGCTAGAATAGAGCGTATGAGAGAACAACATACGAAGCATGCCACATATAAAATAGCATACCATTTTGTATGGTGTCCCAAGTATCGCAAGACTATTCTGGTGGGGAATATCGCCACGTTTATTGAGGAAGAAATCAGGCGATTATGTGAGGCGAATACTTGGGAGATCGGCGCACTCAATGTACAGGAAGACCACGTTCACCTCTTTTTGAGTGCGCCACCCGCTATTGCGCCCTCTCTCATTGTTAATACCCTCAAAGGGACTACTGCGAGACAAGTCTTTAAGCAGCATCCCGAAGTCAAAAAACAACTGTGGGGTGGGAATTTCTGGTCTCGCAGTTACTACGTTGGCACCGTCGGAGACATGACCGAGGAAACCGTCAAAAAATATATCGAGTTGGGACAAGGGACATGAGAAAAACGTACAAGTACCGTTTAGCTCCCAATAAGACGGTGGAGAACAAACTCCATTGGGTTCTGGCACGTTGTCGAGAACTCTACAATGCGGGTCTTTCCGAGAGGAAGGATGCTTACCGTATGGTGGGCAAATCGATCACCTACTATGATCAACAAAATGTCCTTCCAGAGATCAAGGCAAAGATCAGAGAAGAGTATCAGGATATCGCTGCTCATGTCCTGCAAGATGTGTTAAAACGACTGGACAAGGCATTTCAACGGTTTTTTGATCGCTGTGCCAAAGGCCAGAAACCAGGATACCCGCGTTTTCAGGGTCGTAACCGCTATAACTCGTTTACCTACCCGGACGGCGCTGGCTGGAAATTGGATCAACAAACACGCCCGCCTGATAAGAAGGGCATGGTCAGAGTCAATCTGAAATTGACGAAGATTGGAACAGTGAAACTGCACCTGCATCGAGACATGATAGGCAAAGTCAAAACCTTGACCATCAAGCGCGAGGGAGAGCATTGGTATGCCTGTTTTAGCTGCGAAGTGGACAAGCCGGAAGCCTTGCCTAGCAGCTATGAGGATGTAGGGATAGACCTGGGTGTGACTCACTTTGCCGCCTTGTCCAATGGTGAATTCCTTGAGAACCCGCGCCATTATCGGAGAGCAGAGAACAAGCTCAAGAAGCTACAAGAGTCCTTGTCTCGCAAGAAGCGCGGCAGTCATCGCAGAGCGAAGGCAGTGAAGCGCGTGGCAAAGGCCCATCGTAAGGTCCGCAATCAGCGTGCCGACTTCGCTCACAAAGCCTCAAGAAAGCTCGTCAATCGCTATCAAGTGATCGTGCTTGAGGATCTCACCATGGCCAATCTGGTGAAACAGCCCAAGCCGAAGCAGGACGAAGAGACAGGACAGTATTTGCCTAATGGGGCGGCAGCCAAAGCGGAATTAAACAAATCAATAGCCGACGCTGGTTGGAGTCAATTTGTGGGAATGTGTACGTACAAGGCAGCATGGGCCGGGCGTACTCTCGTACAAGTTGATCCTAAGTACACCAGCCAGATTTGCCCGAATTGCGGGAATGTACGCAAGAAGACGTTAGAAGAGCGGTGGCATTCTTGTACGTGTGGGTGTGAACTGGATCGGGATACGGCCTCAGCGAAGGTCATCCTCGGTATCGGACGAAAACAGCTTTCGGTCGGGACGCGGCCAACGCGGGCAACTGCGTAGAAGCCTCTCCATTCTATGGGGAGGTACGTTCACAAAACACAGTCTCAACAGAGCCATTATGAGGCACGTGTTTGTGGGCAAGAGATGAGCATTCACCGATACGAGCTCTGAAGTCTTCTCCAGTCTCAGTTGAGAGATCCGGGTGGGCAACCAAACAATGGTACGAGTTCCTACGTCTCATGCCGAAACCTCGGTTGGCCCAAACACCACATTCCCCAGAGGCGTTCCCACCTTCTCTACAGAAGGAGGATACCACCCACGTGCCTTCACCACAACATTCTAACAATGGTGCATGAAGTTTGGGCAAACCTACACCAATGAATTGCGCCGTCGTCGCCCCCGCTGTGGAGACAGGTGGCATATGGACGAGGTATGCTGAAAATCAACGGGAAGACGCACTATTTGTGGCGAGCCGTCGATCAGGATGGCAACATCCTTGATATCTTGGTCCAAAGTCGTCGCAATAAGAGGGCCGCCAAGAAGTTTTTCCGGAAATTGCTCAAAGGCTTGCAATACGTGCCACGAGTGATTATTACGGACAAACTGGCCAGCTACGCTGCCGCAAAGAGAGAGATCATGGCAAGTGTAGAGCATCGACAACACAAGGGCTTAAACAACCGAGCGGAACGCTCGCATCAGCCGACCAGACAACGAGAACGAACGATGCGGCGGTTCACATCAAGCAGTCCAGGCCCAACAGTTTCTCTCCGCATTCGGGCCGATTCTGGATCACTTTCGGCCCAAACGGCATCGTCTCACTGCAGAGGATTACCGTGCTCTCATGCAGGATCGTTTCCTGGTTTGGAACGAGGTGGCCAGAGGAAAGACGGCTGCCTAACAGCGATTCATTCCTTTCAATCCTCCGCTTCTCTCCTCTCCCTTTTCTCTTCTCTTCAAAAAAGCTCTTCTGTTTTCTCGCCAAGTTGACAATACCCAATTCACCTGGGAAAGGTAAACGAGATGAGTAGCGTTTTCACTACCGACAGAATGGCCCAGTGCTCGCCGACGATCATCAAGACGAGGGAGGAACAACTGAACTATGGATAAACAACAACTTCTGAAAAAACTTGAAAAGGAATGGACCGCGTTCAATGCGTCCTACGCAGGCCTCTCAGTTTATGGTCTTATCTCGACGCTGGCTTATGGACGCCAGCTAGCGGCAATGGCCCTCTCGGAGACGTGATGCAGTTGTGATACGACATGATTTCTTTACGTATCATGACACGCTCCTTTCAAACTTCTTATTTCACGCGTTCGAGCAGGAAGACGGGGATCTCGCGGTTCGTCTTCTGCTGGTATTCGGCATAAGGAGCAAATACCCTGGCTGCCTCTTCGAAGGCCTTGGCGCGCTCTTCGCCACTCAACTGCCTGGCACGGGCGGGGAACTTCTCGTTGTTAACCTCAACTGTGATATCGGGATGAGCCATGAGATTGTGATACCACTGAGGATGCTTTGGCGCGCCTCCCTTGGAAGCCACTGCCAGATAGCTATCGCCATAAGGAACCGCCATCAGCGGATAGACCCGCTCCTGACCCGTCTTTGCCCCCCTGGTTGTGATAAGGATCAAAGGGGCCCAGCCTGCGACCTTTCCCTTATTAGAACGAAACTCATCGACCACCTTCACGTTATTCTCAATAAAGTCACTATCCTTCATATTCTCTCTCCTTGTCTCTTTAGCGGAAGTTAGATCTTCCTTATTTATCGTACCACTTCACAATAATTTCCTGTGCACAACCCCTATCCCGGAGCGCCGCAGGCGCGAAGGGCCTTCAAAGGAGTGATACTGACCTCCCTTCCTGAGAAAGGAATAGCCCTGCGCGCTAGTATTACAACGAGACTTTACCAACGCAGCCCCTGCAATTGGGCAAGAAGCCGCTTGCGATGAGAGCAATAGGCGGCGTAGTTGTGGCGTTGCTGATACGCGATCAACGCCAGGGCTGCAGGCAGATCCAGTACGGGTTGGGGCAAGGCAACCTGCAAGAGCAAGCGTACCTGGGCGATGCTCAGTGGCAGAGAGGCATGCGCGTCCAAGCTGGGCACCTCACCTGGCGTGGGCAAGGGGCGTGTCGTTGTTGGGCGCAAGATCCCCCTCTCTCTGGTTGAGGCGTTGTTGCCAACGAACCAGGAAATGATGAGCGAGAATGACCATAGTCATGTGATGGTGCCACCCGCGCCAGAACCGCAGCTCGTAGTGGTCCATGCCCAATTCCCCCTTGCATTCGGTAAAACAGGTCTCGATGGGCCAGCGCATCCCGCTCACCCGCACAAACGTGGCAAGCGGTGTCTCCAGCGGAGCGTTGCTCAAGTAAAATTTCCATTCCGGCTCTTCTGCAAAACCGCTGACTTTGCGTCGGATCACCACCCAGACCTGAGGGCCTGGCAGCCGATCAAGTGGCAGGATAGCGCGCAGCACGAGAAAATCAGCGACCAGCGGGCCTTTGTGCCCCTCCAACAGACGGTAGCGCTGCCAACGAGAAGCAGGCCACTGCTTGGCCAGGTCCTCTAAGGGCACTTTGGCTGGACTGCTGGGATGCAGCCGCTCACGCCGAGGAACTGGCCCCTTGCGCGAGGGGATCTGGGACCGAAACCAGCTGTGCGGGCGCGCGCGCTCCGTCTGCCCGTCGGTTTCCAGCAGTGGCCAGACCTTGGTATCTCGCGGCACCTCGGCTAGATACCACAATCCCGCCGCATCCAGCCGTTGCAGGAAAGCAGGGGAGTCGCCATATCCTTCGTCGCAGACGACCCACTGGGCTTGGAGACGACCCGAAGCCATGATGCCCTCGACCAGCTGCGCCGCTAACTCATGCTTTGTCTGAAAGACGATCTCATCGGGAATCTGGCAATCCTGCCACCGCGTTTGATGATCCTCAGCGAACCAGGATTCTGGCAGATAGAGCCGCCGGTCAAGTAATGTGGCTCCCTTGCGACTGGCATAGCCCACGAAGATGCCGGCCTGGCAGTTGTCCTTTTTGCCGGTGTGGCCGCACCATTGAGGCGCCACACCGGCTGAGTGATTCCCATGTTTGGGAAAGTCCGAGCCATCCACGATCAGGACTCCATCCTCTTCGCCAAGCGTCTCGTTCACCAGGCGCTGATGTTCGGCCAGCAGCGCGTCATCATCCCACTTGCCTTCCCCAATGAACTGCTGGAGGGCACGCACTTGCCGATCCGCATGTGGTCCCACTCCCAACAGACGCAAGGCCATCGCTTCGACATTTTTGCGGGGCACATCCGCCGTGAGCAGTCCGCGCACATAGATCTCCGCCCATTCCCGCTGTTCGCGCCGATACAACAACGGGGCGAAGTGCTGATGATAAGCTAGTAGTTCTTCGGCCAGGGAAGCTACCTCTTCTGAGGTCAAGTCCTGCACTGCCAGTCGACCTGGAAGAGGCGGCTGCTCGGCGGTTATATCGACCATGAGAGACATTCGGTTTCACCTCCAGGTACAGACCTCTCTCCTTTCAGTATATCCCACAAAGTCTCGTTGTAATACTAGAGCAATGTACAGAAAGGTTGATTTCTTGCTCCGTCCGACGCTGCTAAAGCACGCGTCTACATATGGAGGTACGGGGCCTCTCGCGCCTTGATATATAGACGCGTGCTTTAGCAGCGTCGGTCTCCACACGGCTCAATGCTACTGCACGGTTCTGTCAGAACTGAGTGCATAAAAGCCCACAGAAAGAGGTAGCAGTCTTTCAACACATCATCCATTGAGCTAAGAAGTCATCAGTAGCAGGAGTCGCAGGACTGCAAGTTTTTCGCAAAACAACCGTCGTTGCTCCGGAAGAGACAAGGTTTCTCTCATGAGAGAACGTGGGCGAAAAGAGTTGCGTAATTCATCAAAAGCACGACAAAAACGTGCCGCTGAGGCGAAATTCCCAAATCCACGCATTGGAGAGTAGCGTTGTTTTATGCCTCGATGGTCTTGCTCCAAACGATTGTTGAGGTATTTATTGGTTCGATGCTGTACACTACTCCCAAGTACCTCACGTACGGCTCGTGGATAAGAAGCATGACCGTCAGTTGTCACCTGTTCTGGGGTGTGGCCAACCACAGCGAGAGCCTGTTTGAAAAACTGCTGAGCGGCTTCCATATCGCGTTTCTCGCTCAAGCGAGAATCAACCAGGTTGCCCTCAGCATCAATGGCGCGATAGAAGTAGCACCACTTTCCATGAACTTGGATAGACGTCTCATCCACATACCAGGAGCTTCCTGCCTGTCCCCATCGTTTTCTCCGCAGTTGGTCTGCCACCAAAGGCGCAAACCGTGCTTCCCAGTCCCGAACGGTTTCATGGGTGAGCACGATGCCCCGCTCCAGAAACATTTCAGCGAGATCCCGTAGGCTCAACTTGTAGCGAAGCCGCCACAGGACAACCAGCAGAACCACATCAGTGGGATATTCCAGGAAGTTGAAAGGTGTTCCGGTGCGCTCATTGAAGAGGTGCTTGCAAGCTGAGCAACGGAACAGGCGATAGCCGAGCGTGGTCTTCTGGGTTTGTTCTTTGGTGGTAGCTGAGGCGCAATGTGGGCAGGTCATGGATCGCTCCTTCGCAGATGAGTTGGTGTTCTCAGCATACCTTGCAAACGATCGTCACGGCAAGCCTTTCTCTGAATTCTGACAGAACCCCTTCACTTGCTCCTTGAGCGTAATCTTTGCCGCGATCCCGACTCACATAGGTAATTTCTGGGTGATTGCGCATCCAGTCAGCTGAGGACTGAGACGAATGTTCAGCCAGTACGTCAATCACTTGATGCAAATCCAGGTCAACGAAAATCGTCCCGAACTTGCGTCCACGTTTGAACGAGAAATCATCGATCTCCAGGGCTGTAACGGCTCCGGGAGCGGGGGTAGGCAGTGCCATGACCCGTCGGAGAATGGTCGTCCATAAGGTCACAATTCCCAGGCGAGCTGCAAGCCGGACTCCCAAGCTTCCCGACGTGGCCAAGCCAATGGCTTGGATGGCTGCGACCAGGCGAAGCGTCATCTGCGCCCAAGGTTCCACAAAGTCGTGGAGGCGCTCTGTGAAGACCTTGCGCTGGCAATCAGAATTCCGACAAAAGAATTTGCGTACAGCCAGATGGGGACGAACGTTGTGGCCTCCGCAGAGCACATCTCGAACGGTCCTGCTGTAATGACTATGAACTGAGGATGAGGCCTGAGCACAGAGAGGATAATATGAACAAGGGCGAGTGCTTGTCACCGAAATGGTGAGTGCCGTTGCTTCCTCGTGGATCTACATGATGCACAATCCTTCAGGAAGAGACAAGAGAGGCGACCCTTCCATCATCAGCTCCTCGTGAAAACGAGAAAGCAGTATTTTTACAAAGAGCATATCATTACTTCACAATGCACATCATGCAGCAGAAGTAAGCAAACGGATTCACCAAAGCTGTGTATGACCCCTTCTTTACACCCATTACGGGTTAGTGTCTGGCCTGCGAGCGAGAAAGCAGTGTATATATAGTTATCCCGTTGGCTTTATAATGCTTTGACCACGGTAATATCTAAGGCTCGATATGGCTCCAGCACTTCATCCAGAACGGATTGTTCGGTAATGATTGCTGTAAGCTCACTCAACTGGCCTACAATGTAGGGCGAGGCCGTATTCAACTTCTCTGGCACTGTTAAGGCGATTACCTCTGATGCGCAGGCAATCATGGCACGCTTGAGATACGCTTCTTCTAGATGATTTGTGCTGATACCCACGGAGGGATGCAAGCCGCATACTCCAAGGAAATAGATATCCGCGCGCATCATACGTATTGTTTCTAGCGTGGCGGTCCCAAGTGTGACCATGGCTTCTTTGAGGATGTTGCCTCCCAAGAGTACGATTTCAATATGTGGATGATGCGCTTCTAACGCTATCGCAACATGAGGATTGTTGGTCACTACTGTCGCGTGCAGGTCTTGGGGGAGGTACTGGGCTACTTGGATATTAGTCGTGCCTCCATCCAGAAGGATAACTTGCCCGTTACGCACAAATTGGATCGCGGCCCGCGCGATAGTCGCTTTTCTCGCGGGAGCTTGCGTTTGACGCGAAGTGAAGTTCCCATAAACCGGTGGACGTGGTAAAGCTCCACCATGAACACGCTGAAGTGCCCCCTCAGCTGCCAATTCACGCAAATCACGCCGAATTGTATCTTCCGAAGTGCCAAGTTCTTCGCTAACACGTTTGGCGACTACTTTCCCATCTTGCGAGAGCACTCGCAAAATATATTGTCTTCGTTCCGCTGTAAGCATCCTCTCACCTTTGCTGGTTTTTACATGTTTTTATCTATAATTGCCTGATTGGAGTTAGAGAGTTACATGAAATCACTTGACATTGCACGAAATTGCGCATATCATCTTGAATATGTATAGTATAGCATACATAGAAAGAAGGTCTGGCAACAATGCAACGCTTTCACTGCGACGCCATTTTGTTCGATCTCGATGGCGTGCTTGTGGACTCAACAGCTTGTGTAGAACGGTTGTGGTATCAGTGGGCCATTCGGCATGGATTAGATGCGCAGGAAGTTATTGCGTGCGCTCATGGTAGGCGTACTGTTGATACTATGCGCGCTGTCGCTCCAACTCTTGCCATTGAAGAAGAGGCTCGAAGTATGGAACAAGCGGAAATAGAAGATACGCAAGGACTTATGAGCATCACTGGAGCCGCTGACCTCTTGACCAGCCTGGCTCCTTCCCAATGGGCGGTAGTCACCTCTGGCTCACGCGCCCTTGCTACCACTCGTTTACGTGCGGTTGGCTTGCCTTTGCCATCGGTCTTTATTACCGCCGGGGACGTAGCTCAAGGCAAACCTCATCCCGAGGGATATTTGAAGGCCGCAAGCCTTTTAGGAGTAACACCTCAGCGTTGTGTTGTGATTGAGGATGCGCCAGCGGGGATTCAAGCCGCGCTCAAGGCTCATATGACTGCTATCGCGGTCGCGTCCACACACCAACCCTCGGAATTGCAAGCCGCGCGAGTCTGCGTACCGTCACTGGCTGCTCTCCACGTGATCCATCTGAAGGGATCGGATCGGGCCAGGCCATCTTTGACAATTACGATAACTAGAACGATATATGGCCAGCTTCACGCTATCTAATGCTCAGCCATCGAGGACTGGATGGCTGGGGGATCGGCAAACGCCTGGGGAAACGGCTACGCCAGGTGGGGATTGTGAGTGCGCGCGGGCTCAAGGAAGCGGACCTTCTCTGGCTGCGTCATCTGATCAATGTGGGGGCGCAGCGGGTGGTGTTGGAACTGCGAGGGGTGTCGTGCTTGCCCCTGGAGGTGAAGCCGCGGCCCAGGGAAGGGATTATGGTGGCGCTCTCCTTTGGGCGAGAGATTGAGGAGCGGAGGAAGTTGGAGGAGGCGGTGGCGACATCGCTGCCCTGCCAGTGCTCATCGCAAAAGCAAAGGACGTTCTGCTTGCTCTGGAGGCCAGACGACACGGCGTCGCCCATTCTGCCATTGCACGATAAGCATCTGATGACCGGACTGAAGACCATTCAGTGCGTTGATGCGAAAAGCACCATAGAGCGTCGTGCAGACAAGTTGGTAGGCAGCAGCGAGTTGGGCTGTATCCTCACAACGACCACTGTCTCGCAGACAGCGCGCACACAAAAGCCCAGCTGCGAAGGCTTGTGCTGCAGGATACGGGGGCTCCCCTCCTGTAACAGCACCATACTTTGTTACAAACCAATCAGCATCAGGCCCTTCATCAGGTTGGAGAGCCGCCGACGCAATCCATTGCGCAGGTCCAAGCAGTCCTTCACGCCGGTTTCCCAGCGGAACAAGCACCTCCTCAACACCTGCTCCAACGAATGCCGCCGCACGCCATGTGTGCTTCAACAAGCTGGGAGCCGCCGCACACTCATCAGCAAAGCTTCCTGCAACGAGCAATATATCTGTATGTGGGACGAGCGATGCGGCTTCGGCTGCATGGCCTGGCTCAAAAGCCACGACCTCTACCTCAAATTTGAGGCTGACTGCGGCGCTTGCGACGCCCATTGCCACATCTTGACCAAAACCACTGGCTGTATGAAAGAGAGAGACAGTAGCTGTACCTGGATCGAATGCACGCACTGCTTCAAGGACTCCTGTAAAATAGGTTGAAGCCGGGGAGAGCACATTAATGACCTGGGGGAACTCCGGGCGAGATAGCTGAGAGGTTGCACCACTGTGATTCCAGATCACACGTTTGCAGCTCCGTGCCGCTGCAAGCATCATATGACTTCCGTATGGCCCGAAAAGGAGATCAGGCTGCTCATTGAGAGCAGCACGCATACTTGCCCGCACGTCGCTTCCCGTGTCTCGTACGTTGAGCTCCACACCCATCCAAGGCGGAGGTAGGCGCGCGGCATGCTTGGCCCATAAGGAAAGACCGATAGCGCAGGCCTGCCCAAATGGGGCCAGCGGACCAGTCAAAGGGGTGACGAGCGCTGCACGTAGACCGGTCATACTATATACTTCCTGGTTCCTCGGAAAAGCCATTGGTTGCTACAGGTTGCATCCATGCTTGACCTTCAAGACATCCCTAGAGATTTTGACCAGCAATATGCTGAATCTTCATAAAGAGGACCACACGTGGATCACCACTATAGCGAAAAGGCATCTCATAATGTTTCGCCAGGGTACCATAGAAGGTACCTGTTGGGTCTTCTTCAATCCGCTCCACGATACCGCGGAACTCGGCACAGGTATAGGGATCATCCACATCAGTGATAGACACAGCAACACGTGGATCCCGCTGAATATTCTGAAATTTTTTGCGGTTCGTCGTATGGGTGAACTTGATATATTCTCCATCCCACAAAAACCACATGGGAGATGACTGTGGAGCTCCATCGGGTCCAATGGTCGCGAGATGTGCAAGCTTCTTTGATTGAAGGATTTTCTGAACCTTTGGATTCTTCAGATCTGCCATAAGATAATCCTCTCTAAACCCTCTTTTCTGGAAAGGCTAGATGGTGCATGCTTTTCAAGCATTGCTCATAGCATTTCGAATGCTTCCATTCCTCACTCAAAATGAGTGGCCTGAAAATTATTATATAGCACAAAGCCATTGAGACCAAACAGATCGTTTTCTAACTTTACCCCCTCGCGGGTCAAAGCCTGCGGCGAGCGATTCGGTTCTGTCAGAACTAGATAACAGAAGCCTACAGGAAGGTGTAAGTTCAGTTGGAAAAGCCCACGCGATGCGCAACGAGGTGTGACTGGTAGCCAACCGACGTAGAAATGTGCCTCCTTGATGAGAAGACAGACAATCGTTCTCAACAAGGAGGTTCAGGTATGATCAGTATCGCCGATGGTTCGGTGAAAATCCAGACGACTTCGGAAGCCAACTTCTCGACCCCTGCCTGGTTTGGCGAAGTGGTGTTGATCAGCAGGTATCTTCAGAAGCACGGGGTTCTCAGCAAAATCAACGAGCAGGTGCGTTTTGCGCGGAAACGGTTTGGGCGCTATGAACTCATCGATTTTCTCGCGATGCTTTTCGGCTACGCTATCAGTGGCGAGCGCACCCTGGAGGAGTTCTACCAGCGACTCCAGCCATTTGCCATCCCCTTCATGGCGCTATTTGAGCGGGATCGTTTGCCCTCCCGTTCAGCACTCTCGCGTTTTTTAGCAGCGTTGACGGAGGAACCGGTCGAAGCCTTGCGCACGCTCTTTCTCGATGATCTCCTGGCTCGGTCACTCGCCTCCGATAAGCAAACCGGAGAGCTGGTGGATCGAGCGGGAAACACCTGGACGGTTTTTGACATTGATGGGACACGGGAGGCAGCCCGGCAACGCGCCTTACCCCAGACGGATGAACTTCCTCCTGCGTATCGCCGGTTGGATGACGTCTGCGCCCCTGGCTACCGAGGCCGCAAACGCGGAGAGGTTGTCAGGACACGCACAACGGTGTCACAAGCGCACAGCTACCAGTGGCTCGGCAGTTTCGGGAACCGAGGCAATGGGCGCTATCAGGAAGAATTGCGCAAGGGGCTTGTGGCCATTGGCCGGTATCTGACGACCCATCAGCTTTCACCAGAACGCACGCTGCTCCGGCTCGACGGACAATATGGGAACGGGGCGGTCCTCTCCGATGTGGCCTCCTTCGCGTTTGTGACTCGCGGCAAAGACTATCACCTGCTCGACCATCCGCTGATTCAGACGCGTCTGCACCTGCCTCTCGACCAATCTCAGCAGCGGCCCGAAAGTCAGATGGAGCGCAGCCTCTACGACTGCCCCGAGATCCCGGTGGGACCCGAGGGAACGCTCTGCCGGGTGGTGGTGGCCACGCATCCTGCAGGCAAGAGGAAGAGTCCTGTGGGCGTCACACCCGCAGGGGTCGTCTACGAACTCTTTTTCACAAACCTCCCGCAACAGGCGTTCACCGCTCGCGATGTCGTCGAATTGTACCTGCATCGCGGTGCTTTTGAACCGGCACTCGCCGATGAAGACCAGGAGATGGACCCTGATCGATGGTGCAGTCACTCGGCCTGGGGGCAAGAGTGCTGGCAACTGATCGCCCAATGGGGGTGGAACCTGAGACTCGAACTGGGGCACCAGCTTCATCCTGACCCAGTCCGCACGACCGAGTTTGCTCCTGCGCTCCCATCCCCTCCGCCTCCACCACACACCGTGCCTTTCTCTGGCTATGCCCCTCCAGAAGTGGGTTCCGCATGGAAGGCCGGTCGCTTCGCGGGCCAGGACTTTGCGCTCCAACCCGATGGAACGCTTCGGTGCCCGGCAGACCAACAACTGGCCCCGCATGAGCAACGCAGAGAAGCTGACGGGAGCCTGCGCATCGTGTATGGAGCCAGTATCCACAGTTGTCGTCCCTGTCCGAAACGGGAGCAGTGCCAGTGGCAGGGCAGTGCCACCAAGAAGCCGCGCCAGGTCAGCGTACTCTTGCATCCGCTCGCTGTTGGCCCTGCACCTCTCCTCTGGCGGGATTGGAGTCGCCGAGAGCATCGACGTGCCTGTATCCACCTCATTCGCTCCCAACGCATCGAGATTGAGGTGCAGAGAGGGGTGGGCCCACCCACTGTCGCTCCACATGGCACGTCTGCCTCGCTCTCCCGCGCCGAGCGCGCCCATACCCGCCTTTCTTGGGTCCAGCGACTGGTTCGCAATGCCCATCCCCAGACGAGACAGATCACGATCCGCCTGTTTGGCGTCCCGGCAGGGTTTGCCACTTCTCTCAGTCTGGCGAGTAGGTAAGTTCGTGTGCAGTTCTCCTGGGTGCTGCGCTCCGATTGAGCTTCAGCGCTTAATCAAGCTGCTTGTGCAAGAACGCAATGGTCCGCTCCCAGGCAAGGCGAGCAGCCTCGGCGTCATACTCGGGGCGATTCTCCTCGAAGAACCAATGTTTGGTCCCTGGATACGTATAGACGGTGACTGGCTTTCCCGCAGCCTGGAGCTCCTGCTCCATCTGTGCAACCGACTCAACCGGCTCGAAAGGGTCATCCTCCGCGAAGTGGAGAAGGTATGCGGCCTTCGCGCTGCGATAGTCCAGTCCGGGGTAGGAACCATAAAAGACCACGACGGCGGCGATCTGCTCGGCTAGGGTGACGGACATGTCGAGCGCGTAGGCATCTCCCAGCGAGAAGCCAACGAAGGCGAGCTTACCGCGCCCGCCTACCAGATGTGTCGCAGTGTGTTGGTGCAGGACCCCCGCTGCCGCCATGATGTCGCCGCGCCACCGCTCCACATCTTGATCCAGCGCTGCGCCCAACGCTTGTGCTTCCTCGACCGACGCGGTCGTCTTACCGTGGTAGAGGTCGGGGGCGAGCGCCACGAAGCCCGCTTCCGCGAGCCGGTCGCAGACCTGCCGAAACGGCTCAGTCAGTCCCCACCATGCATGGAGGACCAGCACACCTGGTCCGCTGCCCTGTTCGGGAACAGCCAGATAGCCGCTGATCGTTCTGCCATCAACTTGAAATTCTCTCATACTGCTCTCCCTAAAAACTCAGGAAATACTGCGCTTCAAGAAGCAGCGCACACGTGTTCGGTTCCTGCATCTCTCGACACCTGCGAGGCGACAGCCCCATCTGCCATCGTCTCCACAGGCATTAATGTTGGTGCAACTCACTGTTCTGCTCATCTCTTCTTTCACAGGAAGGCGAAGCCGGTAACGAAAGCGAAAGTCCGAGAAGACAAAGCAGCACATCAGAAACAGCTTTCGTCCCGAAGTCGATCAGAAAAGCGGTAAAATCCCTCCGCATCGGCCCTTTCTGGTGAGTGCACGTTGGTAGGCTCAGCATCTCCAAGAAGTCCTTTCGAGGAACATTAGCTAGCTCTTTTTCTACACTTGTCCTGCTCAGTTTTCACTCACAAGTGGGATCTATTACCTCTTCAACAAGCTCGTTGCGCATCGCGTGGGATATTGGATTGACCTGCCAGGAGGAGGTCGCTCGCGTCTGGGTACGGGACCAGGGACCAGGCATTTCAAAAGAGGTCCAAAAGGACATCTGGCAGCGCTTTCATCAGGTCAAGGAAGTGCCTGCGCAAAGCAGTACGGGGAAGGGCCTTGGTTTGGGCCTCGCTATCTGTCAGGCCCTCATCACCCAGCACCATGGAGAAGTCGGCGTGGAAAGTGCGCCTGGGAAGGGTTCCACCTTCTGGTTTACATTGCCCATCGTCAAAGAATGAAGTAGGGCACCAGCGAGGTTCCTGACGGACCTTTTCTGTTGCCCCGCCGAGTAGCCGGAGGGCGTTGCCGCCCTCAAGCCCTCTAAGAACCGTACAAGGCGGTATTGTCAACTTAACGAATGAAAGGGAGAGCTTTTTGAAGGGAAGGGAAAAGAGAGAGGAAAGAAGCGGAGAATTGCAGGGGATGGTGTCGTGTTAGGCGACTGCTTTTCCATTGGTAACCTCATTCCATGCCAGGAAGCGACCCCGTATGAGGGCACGGTAATCTCTGGTTGTGAGGCGATGCCGTTTGGGCCGAAAGTGATCCAGGATCGGACCAAATGCTGAGAGAAACCGTTGGGCTTGTCCTGGAGATGTAAAACGTCGCATAGTTCGTTCACGTTGCCGAGTTGGTTGATGCGAACGCTCCGCGCAATTGTTCAGCCCTTTGTGCTGACGATGTTCGACACTTCTCAGGGTCTCCTTCTTCGCTGCAGCGTAGCTAGCCAGTTTGTCAGTGATGATCACCCGTGGCACGTATTGCAAGCCCTTGAGCAGTTTCCGGAAGAATTTCTTGGCTGCGTGTTTGTTCCGTCGACTTTGCACCAGGATATCCAAGACATTTCCATACTGATCAACAGCTCTCCACAGAGAATGAGTCTTGCCGTTGATTTTGAGATACACTTCGTCCAAGTGCCACTTGTCACCCGTTTTGGTGCGACAATGTTTCAGTTCATTGGCATACGTCTGGCCACATTTCAAACACCACTGCCGGATGGTTTCGTAAGTCAATACCACCCCACGCTCTGCCATCATCCCTTCAACATCACGGAAACGGAAGCGAGAAGCGGAAGTACAACCAGATGCAATGGCTAATAATCTCAGCCGGGAAGCGAAAGCCTTTGTAGAGAGATGCAAGTGCTTGTGTTTTCATGAACATGAGTCTATCAAAAATTGGAGCCATTCAGCAAGTTGACAATACCTAAGCCAGAGCATCAAATCCTTGTGGTGTGTTGGCAAAGTGGTGTGAGCTGGCTTTTGCTTCTGTAAGCAGATGAACATCGAAGGTGCTTTTGGCCATATCAATGCCGAGAGCTGGGAGTAGGGTGCTCATTGAGAAGAGGCTCCTTTACTTGTTCCACTTGACGGCGAGAGGTGGGGAAGCGCGGATCAGAACCATACTTGTGAATACAGGCTCATTGCCGGCCTATCCAGCCGGGAAGGCCTCAGATACCGTTCGGTTTTCGATGCCGGCGCAGAAGAACGGGACCTCATCTCCAAATCAAGCTCGGGACCTCTGTGAACCCGCAGGTTCACCGTTCTTCTCCTCCTCGCCTCGATTCTCTCCTAGTGTATCCGATCCTCCCCTCTCTTAAGATACAAGTGAACCCATCAAGATAGATGTTCCCCTGAGGGGTTAGTGCTGTCAACGTGTATGTGATACGAGCGAGAGTTGCCTGCGTTCCCTCAGCTTCACAGGACACCTCAATCCGACTCACATGAGAATCTGGCAATACATTGAGATAGCTCACCTGAGCTTGTTCGCTAGCATACGCAACGATGGTCCAAATCTGAGTTGGTTTGTTGGCATGTTGGGTCGTGAAGACAGTGCCGACCTGAGTTCCTCCAGAGGAAGGATAGAGCATTTCAGGATCCCAATCATGTGCCCAGTGCTTCTCACCAAGCGGAGAAAATAAGGGAAACACCTTATGAGGAGCGGCAGGCGGATAAATAGTATGAGATCGTGTGACCCGTTGAGCGATAAAAGCCGACATAGCAATCGTTTCCTTTCGAAATCACCTTCACATGAAGAGGAAGAGTTGATAGCAGGGAATGAACATATGGTATCAGGATGGTTCATTGTGTGCAGTCTGCTCGATAAATCGATGGCTGACGCTAGCATCATAGTCCATCCCATAAACTTCCTTGAGCTGCGCAATGCGTTTGAGGGTTTCCTCTCCAAAAGGATGTTTTTGCTCGAAAGCATGTAAAACTATCCCTTCAAGCAAATCTCCAAGAGAGACGTCAAAATATTCTGCCAGAGCTTTAAGGACTTTGACCAAGTTCTTTTCCATGCGTGCGCCAATTTGCACCCGCTCAACGGGAATAGTCCGTCCATGCTGACTGGCATTTTCTTCAATCTGACCCATCATATTTCTCTCTTTCAGGTGTCGTTACCATGTTATATTGCTACCAATATAACATGGTAACGACAAAGAGTCAATCAGCCGAAAGAGTTCTCGCGGTGTGCCGCCTCGCGCAACTCCACCAATTACATCGAATTGCTGAAAATGATCGAAACGGACAACCCCGCTGGCGACATTTTTCTCATTACCGATAATCTGAGCAGTCATAATAGCCTGCAGACGCACACCTGGCTGGCGGAGCATCCGCGTCTCCAGCATGTCTTCATCCGAAAGGCGCGTGTTGGCTGAACTTGCAAGAAGGCTGGTGGCGTTTGTTCCGCCGTGATGCGCTCGCCGGCCAGAGCTTCGCCAACGCCGATGAGATCGAACAAGCCATGCAGGCGGGCACGACCCAACTCAACAACCGAGCGAAGCCTTGGATCTGGGAACGGCCTCCCAAGAGGCGCCGCCACTTGCGCCGCCTCTTTTGTTATCGCCTTTGAGGAATGGAGCACTATAAGCCAATCAGGAAACCGAGCCTGATATCTTCGCCAGAATGCGATCAATCACAGACTGCAATTGAGCAGGATTTGGACCAACGATGCGCTCAACCACGTTCCCTTTGTAAAAAACGATCAGTGTAGGAATGGCTTGAATGCCGAGAGTCTGAGCAGCATTGGGATTCTCGTCAATATTCATTCTGGCAAAGCGCAGTTTCCCCTGATACTGATCGCTCAAGCGCTCAAAGACAGGAGCGATAGCACGACAGGGCCCACACCAGGGCGCCCAGAAATCTATAATGACGGGCTGATCAGGCTGGTTAATAAACTTTTGGAATGCCTGATCATTCACAGTAAAAAGATTGGAGTGTATGCTCATGAGGTACCCTCCTGTCTGGATATATTATCTCTGCAACCGTTATTTGCTCTGCTTTTATCTGTTCGGGAACCTAGCACAACCAATGGTAGCTACTTTTATATATTTTCGCTGATGAGAGCAATAGTCAGGGATATGCTAAGATTGATAGCAAGATCAGGAGACGTATCTCTGTTACCTGGAAATGCATTCAGTAAGTGTCCGTTTTCCAGGCGGGATTGGTGTGTTTAGATAAGTGGCGCAGACCAGGAGTGCTGATCTGCTGATCGCGATATTCGAGCAAGCGATGGGTGTTGCCAGGGAACGACTTGCGAAGAGGGATGAGCACTCTATCAAAGGATAGATGTAGATTGTTTTTGTAGAGCATCAATACCAAGTATCGCTGTAGGTGAACCAAAGCGTCAGAAAGTTTGAGTGCTACGCGAACCAGACGTGCTGATCCGTTGAGCACGAGGTCCGCGCAAGCGAGGGATGGTATCAGGAAACGTCTTTTGAAGAAGCTATAAGATTTGTCAATCCCCTGGTCAGCGCCCATGGGGGAAGCTGAGCGCGGAAAGACAGCAAGCCCCCCTCTCGGCTGCCCTGGAGAGAGCAGCCACCCTGAGTGTGATCCCAAGCTGGGTAGGGGCTACGAGCTCGTAGCCCCTACCCAGACTTTGCCGGGATCGTAGTCCTCCCCCGTTTGCATCAGATGCGTTGCCACCGCCACCATTTTGCGCATGACAGCCATGAGCGCGGACATCTCCTCGAGCCCACGCGCAACCAGATGCTGGTAATACGCGCCAAAGGCGGAACCTTGCAGGGAAATGCTGCGCATGGCGGCTAAGTAGAGCATCTGACGCAGCAAGCCGCTGCCTCGTTTCGAGAGCTTGGCCTTGCCTTTCCACTTGCCGCTCTCGCGGATCTTGATATCCATGCCGGCGTAGGCGATCGCTTGATCGGTGTAGGCAAAGCGATCCACCTCTCCTAGTTCTGCCCGCAGGACCGCGATCGTCTTCGCCCCAATTCCGGCATCTACCTGTTGGGCTTGAGCTTGAGCTCTAGTCACTGTTGATATTCCACCGTCATCCGCCACATCTCTTTCGTAAATTGCAGTTAATTGGACAATGCGTCCAAAGCCTTGCTTTTTGGTCGGTGTAACGCTTACCAACCGCCATCCTTCACGCTGATGTTTTTCAGATCCTTTTCAAATTGGCTTTGTGTTGTGGAGAAGGACTTATCGTTGTAGATAACAACATCTTGTTGTGTTTTAGCCACAGATTATCCCCCAAAAATAAAGATAAACAGAACAATATTGATTGTATCATAATTTGCCTGCTTTGGAGTCACTTCACTTGGGGATATTTTACAATGGTGAAACATGTTTCCAGGCTCTATGCTGATGTTCATTATTACTGCTCTGCCTTTTTGACTCATGTTCTATCACCTCCATATACGGGTTTGTTGCCACTATATATGACCGTCTCTTTCTCAAATGACCTTTTCAGGAGGTGAGCCGCAGAAGACTGGCTAGGGGAGCAGGCGGAAGGGAGTGTAGAAGAGCCAGCTTAGAGGCGACGGCATGGAAGGCAAACTTTTTGTTGTAGCGCTCTTTTCAATGTTGGGATTTACACTTAGTGCCAGCTTGCGTAACAGCATGCATGCCATAAAAGGACAACAAAAAAGCGCCACCCCCTGGAGGGGGAAGCGCCGATATCATACGTGGAGAGGGTTAGTAATCTTCTTGAGATTTAGCTTGTGACGGTCAGCTCCGTATCACTAAAATGAGCGAACATGCCATAGCCTGCACGCATTCCTGCTCATTGGGACAATCAGACTTTTTTGCTACAAGTTTTCGCTGGTCATTCTCGCTTAACGGGAATTGTGGAGGCAAGGGGTAAAAAAGAGGCTCCGTCAGTGTGACGGAGCCTGGAGGTATTTTATGACTTCTTGCAAAAGCCATAAAGTTGCTAGACAAGCGATACCTGAAGCTTTTTACCAAGAACATGAGCATATCTTTGTAGTAAATCAAAAGTACACGCACGATAGCCTAGTTCTTCTAACTGTACAATTTGTGATTTAGGTACTTTTAAACGTTTAGCGATGCCTGCCTGTGTTATGCCAGCATCCAGGCGTGCTTCAACAAGTTCAAGTAGTATATCGAACTCGTTAGCAACTTCTTCATAAGCAGATCGAGCTTCAGGAGTGGACAGCAAGTTATGCTTCCATTCTTGATAGAGCTGCTCACCACTTTTAAATTTGTTGCTATTTCCCTGGACAAATTCCTGCATTGCAGTTTCTCTTTCACCTAGCATTGATGTTGACACAAGACAAACGCGTATACCTGTAATTGTACAATTGCTTCACCACAAGTCGCCTGTCTAGCAATAAGTATACCTCCAAATTAGTTTTGCACCAACATACTTTACTCTAGGAAATCTTGTATCTACTGTGTGCTTAATAGGCCTGAATGGTTTTTAGGAAGCAGGGGGAAAAAACAGGTTTTCGCCCCCTACTCCAACTCCTGTTAGGCGCTTAAAAGGTATTCTTTGTATCTTTTTTGCGCTAACTGGATAAAGCGTCCTGGAATTTTTTTTGTTTTCTTGAGAAAGCCATGTAATACAACGATATGCCGATCTTCATAAAAGAAGATAAGGCGACATGAATTGCCTGCGAAAACTCTGAGTTCCCAGAGATGATCATCACCTTCAATACGAGAGACCATTGAGCGGCGGGTATTACGGTTTGCTAAGCGCTTCAAAGTATATAAGACAGCGTACTGATCTCTCTCTTGAAGGCCCTTGATGAACTCTAGTGCTGGACTGGAACCATTAGCATTTTTATAGTAAGCAATGTCCCATGTCTGGCTTTCGTCCAAATCGGCATGCCTTTCTACTAAGCAACAGCATAATACAGATACTTCACGAGCTTCTCCCGGCTGGAAAGGTTATTGTTCAGCAAGAGAGAAGTTAGAACGTGAAGAGTAGTGTATGTTTGTTCAGGTGCGTGATTCAGGCTAAACGCCTGAGGTAAATTATAACATTTCAATGCTTGACCTGCAAGGATTGCGGACGTGATGCAGGGCTTTGTCGCCGGAGGAGAACGAGACAAAGCAGCGGTAATTGCAGGACTCACGCTTCCCCAAAGCAACGATTACCGGTACTTTGTGGACTCGGGGAATCGCGTCTGATAGTGGATGTCTATCCTGAGCAATTTGAGCACAGATTGCTCTCATTTGGTGGGTTTAAAACGGGGTAAAATCCCAATGCAACAAAGTACCGGTAACCGGTACTTTGTTGACGAGGGTGGAAGGGGGAGTAGAATGAAGGGAGAAGAAGAGAGAAGGAGGAGAGAAGAAGATGACGAGACGCATCGAGGTCGCCGCAGCTCCAGGACCACTGGAGGACTATGCGAGGTCCTTTGACCCCATCTTTGGCAAGAGCAATCAGCGTGAAGGGTTTCGGCGCTATCTTGAGGGGCTCTTACTGCCAAGCGAGCGAAATAAGACCCTCACCGGGCTGGTCAACACGGAGCCACTGGTAGGAGCGCACCAGCCACGAGCGCAAGCCTTACAATGGTTTCTCTCCGAGTCGGACTGGGATGAGCGCAAGGTGCAAGCCGAGCGGCTCACCATATTGCGCGAGGATCCCACCACAACACCGACCAAGGACGGGGTCCTGGTCATTGATGAGACAGGGGATCGCAAGGATGGTCACAAAACGGCTCATGTGAGTCGGCAGTACCTGGCCAATGTGGGCAAGATTGACAATGGCGTGGTCTCCGTCAGCAGTGTATGGGCCGACGAGCGCGTCTACTACCCGCTGGATGTCGAACCCTACACCCCGGCGCTCTATTTTGCCAAGGGAGAACAGGATCCTGCCTTCCGCACCAAGCTGAAGATTGCCCTACAACTGGTGCAACGAGCCGTGAGCCAAGCCCTCCCTTTTCGAGCTGTGGTGGCCGACTCCTTCTATCGGTACTTTGTTGACCAGGGTCAAGCGGAGCTGTAGAGAGCAAGGCCCTGCCCCCGTTCAAGCCTTTGAAAGAGGCGTTGCACGGCAGGAGGTGGGGGCAGTGATGACCAACCGCTCCAATAGCGCCTGAGCATGATCCAGGGCTCGAGCCATCCCCGCACGACTCGAAGGGCTGCTGGCCAGGACATCTGCGGTCGCATCCCGTGGGCCGTGGTGATTTTTTTCCCCCGTGTCTGCTGGTACGGACGAGGCACTCGTGGCGGCAGCCGTTGATGGCTCAGGCGGCTGGCTGACCACGTGGGTCGCACAGACGGTCGGATGACGGAGATGGTACCAGCAAAAGGAGAACGCGCAACAGACCAATTGCCAATGCCGGCGGATCCCTGTGTCGCTTCTCACCTGATATTGTGACCAGCCCAAGGCGTGTTTGACCTGTTTGTAGCTCTGTTCAATCCACATGCGCAACCCATAGAGCCTCATCACTTCTTCCAGCGTGGCTGCAGGCCATGAGGCTTCCATTTCAGAGGAGGCCGGCAGGTTCGTGACCAGGTACGAGGTCGTGGTGTCAGGCAATTGCTGGGGGTCGGTCGTCACCACCATGGCCCGTTCCTTCTGATCTGCTCCAAATGGCCCCGCCACGATCTCCAGCGCCCACCAGTCCTCTTGACTCCCATCGCGAAAGGTCCTGCAGATGCTCACCCACTTGCCTGGATGCTTACTCCCCTTCCATCCAGCCTCGTGGGCGACATCTTGCAAGGTTCCGGCTTCTTCTTCTGGATGCCACCAGGCGTGGGAAGGCTTGAGGGCCAGCACATACGGGACCTGCAGATCGGCTAAACCGCTTCGAAAGCCGCGATCCTCGCCATAAAAGGAATCGGCCACCACCGCTCGAAAAGGGAGGGCCTGCTGCACGGCTCGTTGCACCAGTTGCAGGGCAATCTTAAGTTTCGTACGAAAGGCTGGATCGTGTTCCCCCTTGGCAAAATAGAGCGCCGGGGTGTAGGGTTCGACATCCAGCGGGTAGTAGACGTGCTCGTCGGCCCACAGACTGCTGACGGAGACCACGCCATTGTCAATCTTGCCCACATTGGCCAGGTACTGGCGGCTCACATGAGCCGTTTTGTGGCCATCCTTGCGATCCCCTGTCTCATCGATGACGAGGACTCCGTCCTTGGTCGGCATTGTGCTGGGATCCTCGCGCAAGATGGTGAGCCGCTCGGCTTGCACCTTGCGCTCATCCCAGTCCGACTCGGAGAGAAACCATTGTAAGGCTTGCGCTCGTGGCTGGTGCGCTCCCACCAGTGGCTCCGTGTTGACCAGCCCGGTAAGGGTCTTGTTCCGCTCGCTTGGCAGCAAGAGCCCCTCGAGATAGCGGCGGAACCCTTCGCGCTGATTGCTCTTGCCAAAGATGGGATCAAAGCACCTCGCATAGTCCTCCAGTGGCCCTGGAGCTGCGGCGACCTCGATGCGTTTCGTCATCTTCTTCTCTCCTCTTTCTCTCTTCTTCTCCTTTCATTCTACGCTCCCTTCCATCCTCGTCAACAAAGTACCGGTAGCGGTAGTTTGTTGCCTTGGGATTTCTGCTTGTTTTAAGCTCATCAGATTCTAGCAACCTAAGCTCAAACTGCAGAGGATTGATATCCAAAATCAGGCGTAGTTTCCCGAGTCAACAAACTACCGGTAGGTTGCATAATGCACCCGTCTCTCGGATTACGATCACATCAAAGGAGTTAGGGAAGGCTGGTTCTGCGGAGCCGGGAAGAAGAGATAGGGAACTCCGATCATTGTATAGTAAACCAGCAACGCGCTCCTGACGCTACCATCGTCAAATGGATACTTGAGGCTTAGGTGGCTTTCAAAAGCCCTGCCTTGCGCAACGCATCCTGAACATTCCATTGGTTCGGATACCACTACACGGTTTTTTCCCTCCCCTCTTTCCCGCGTAGTTAGCACTTCATGACTACCCAACAGTAGCCATGAGGGTCATAATGAAGTTGAGCAAGCATCTCCATTGCCTCTTTTGCTTTCTCCCAGGAGGCTGTACGTGTCTGTTCCTGCCAAGTGTTGCCAATAAGCCTGCGCACACTGAAGGGTATTGTCAACTTCATTGAAATTGTAGAGCTTATAGAAGAGAAACAGGCCTCAAAGTGGGGATTGCGCCCTTTTTCTTGCCTTGGTTGCTCGAGAATTCTGGTTGATGTGGCATCGAAGTGGTGAAAGCTCATCAACGAAATTTTTTAAGTTGACAATACCCGTAATAGTAGCTCGAACGAGCCAGATTCAAGAATTCACACTGACGCACAATGCTGAGTGTCGGATGATCTGGTTCGATCAGTTGACGCTTCTGCTCAACGGAGCTGGCCTGATTTTTTTTTGAGAAAGTCAACCTCTACTTTAAGCTGACCGATTTGCTGATAGAGGTTGGCGATGAGTACTTTATCCTTCTTCTCTTGCCCAGAAGGTGGCTGTGCGAACAGGGAGGGGAGGTCATCGAGCACTTGCTTCTTCCACTGGGTAATTTGTGTCGGATGCACTCGATATTCTGAAGCAATCTCATTGGTGGTTTTCTGACCTCGAATAGCTTCCAATGCCACTTTCGCTTTGAAATCGGCGCTGTATCGTTTGCGTTGTCCAGTCATCTTATTTCCTCCTGAATCGCACTTCCTCGATACAGCTATTTTATCTTATCTCCCTGTCCAGTTTTCTGGTACCAGTATACTGGTTCGTAAGAAATCTTATTTCGTCGTAAGCATATTTTTATTAGGAGGGTAGATGTCTATAGTTGCAGAGAAGCCTAAATTGCATACAAATTTTCTCAAACAGGGATACCTGATTCAAGAAAATTTTGTTTCTCCTGAACAATGCACTCATTTTCTTGATCTTGTCGCCCAGCTTCAGCAAAACCAGGATCTGGAGCTCATTCACCGTGCCGTGCGTGGTCATCCACTGCATTATAAAGTAATCAATGGACAACAGATTGAAAGCGGTATCCCTGAGATTGACCAGTTTTACCGGCAACTGACTGACTTCGTGCGCAGAATCAGTAGCGACGACATGACACCATTGAAAGATAAGCTGGTGGGCGTCAACATCAACGTCACTCCCGCTGGTGGCACCTACCGCTGGCATTATGATCGCAATGCCGTAACGGTGCTGGTCTACCTCAATGAGGTAAGTGGGGGCGAGATCGAGGTCTATCCATTATTCAGGATCTATCTGAAAGGAAGAGGCCCGGCCTTTTTGCAACGCTGGCTGGACTGGTTCGTGCAATTGAATGTGGTACGCCAGCTTTTTGGCAAGAAGATCGTTGTGAAACCCGCTCAGGGGCGCATGGTGGCGCTTCGCGGCAATCGTTGCCTGCATAGTGTGCGACCAGTGCAGGGCGAACAGGAGCGTGTCAATATCGTTATGGCTTTTGACAATTATAAAGATCAGAATCTATCAAAGCAAGGGCTAGATCAGTATCTATACTCGCAAAAGCCTGTCTCATCAGACCCGAACTACACATCCTAGCTTGTAGTAATTGTCAGTTAATCAATGCGAGGGCTTTTTCTTCGGCGCTCTACAGTATCTTAAAATGATGACACATATGCCTATGAGTCATCCGTTCAGACGGCCAGCCGTCTGGGGAGAACTGCGGCTGCGGCTGCTCCTCCTCCTTGATTCGCTAGCGGTAGCAGACGCTTCGATCTGGCCGCGACAGGACCGCTGGACCGATGTTTTATTCTCACCCTCCAACCAACACGACACGCGGCCTCTCCTTGCCAGCAGAGAACACTCACGGCCATCCCTCTTGAAAACAGTGCGACACGCTCTCCACCACTACCACCAACATCTGGGGTATGACAATCAATACCATCTTTGGTTCTGTCTCCATACTCAACCAGTGTATAAGCAAACAATAATTAAATTCTTTATTAACGTGGGGCAAGCCATATATGGGTAGTGGTTGGGTCTGACTCAAGGTGTCTATCAAAACTTACAGAAGCCATCCTGGAATGGACACCCCGGCCATATGGCATCGATAATTATTCTGCCCCTTTCGCCTGACTCCCAATAATCACCCTGACACGTTCAGCCGCATTCCGCCACGAATAATCACACCCGCGAGTATGATTTTGACTCTTTCTTGGCCTGCATGAAGACAAGCTGAGACAAGGCTCCAACCCCCTTCCTTCTGATGGGATGCTCAGAAGCATTGGCATATGTTCCCAGATGGAGTATGATGATTCGTGGCGGAACCAGAGGGTGGTTGGGAGGGCGCGTTCGCTAGAACCGCATTCACAAAAAGAGTGGTGTGGTCTGCATCTGTGGTATGCGCTGGTCTTGAGTGCTGACACCACGCTGTTCAGTTCGACACATCAATGAGAGGAATGAAATATGAATCCATTAACGCCTGAAGAGCAACGCGTGATTCTTGGCAAAGGGACAGAACCTCCCTTTAGCGGGGAGTATGATCATTTTTACGAAGAAGGAACCTTTGTGTGTCGCCAATGCAACGCGCCGCTTTTCTCCTCGAAAAGCAAATTTGATGCAGGCTGTGGATGGCCGAGCTTCGATGAGGATTACCCCCACACGGTCAAACGGGTTCCCGATCCCGATGGGAGAAGAACGGAAATCGAATGCGCCAACTGCGGTGCTCACCTGGGACATGTCTTTGTGGGAGAGCAGTTAACCTCAAAGAATACGCGCCATTGTGTCAATTCTCTCTCTATCCGTTTCTTTTCAAAAGATCATGCGTTGCCTGCAATGCTCTCGAAAGAGAAATAGGAGCATTTTACCGGCGAATAACAGGCTCACGAAAAGGAAAGTGAGCCTGTTATTCAGTGCTTGCTCCCTCAAAAAAACAGGGACATTCACCCGGAAAAAGAACGGTTCTCATGTTTATTATTCTCCTTCTAGAAAGAGCACATTGAGTTGTTGCTCTCAGCCTTGACGCTCGTGCCACCTGATGATAGACCGTTCCTGTCGGAGCCGACCACAGGCCACTTGCCCACAAGCAAGTGGCGAGAGGCGAAGGAACAATTTGGATGGTATTGTCAACTTGGGAAAGTAGCTGAACAATGTGTTAGAATAGCTTTATGAAAACAACCCCCACTGTTCTAAGCTATAAAGGCTTTCGATTCCCACCTGAAATTATCAGCCACGCAGTGTGGCTCTATTTCCGCTTCTCGCTCAGCTTTCGCGATGTCGAAGAGCTTCTGGCGCAGCGTGGAATCGTGGTGACGTATGAAACCGTGCGTCAGTGGTGCCATCGATTTGGACACACGTATGCCAATGAACTGCGTCGTCTTCGCCCGAAGACGGGAGACACACGGCATCTGGACGAGGTATATCTGAAAATCAATGGCAAAACCCATTATTTGTGGAGAGCTGTTGATCAGGACGGCAACGTGCTGGATATCCTTGATCAGAGCCGACGCAACAAGCATGCGGCCAAAAAGTTCTTCCGCAAGCTCCTCAAAAGGCTGCACTACGTGCCACGCGTGATCATCACCGATAAACTGAAGAGTTATGGAGGAGCGAAACGTGAGATCCTGCCTGGCGTGGAGCATCGGCAACACAAAGGATTGAACAATCGAGCGGAAAATTCGCATCAGCCCACACGGCTCCGTGAAAAGAAGATGCGGCGCTTCAAATCAGCCAAACACGCACAACGCTTTCTCTCGGCTTTCGGCCTCATCGCTGGCCATTTCCAACCACGAAGGCACGGATCTCGAGTGCTGAGGAATACCGTGCCATTTTACAGACCCGATTCCAGATCTGGAATGAGGTAACCGAAACAAAAACTACGGCATAACACTGCATCGTCCACTCCTCTTCTTCTCCCTCTTTTCTTTCCCTCATCCTTCTTTTTTACAAGCTCTTCCATTCTTTCAATAAGTTGACAATACCTCCTCAGCTCGTTGCATGCTTTTTCTGCTCCTTTTCGTTCTGAGATTACCTTATCCAATTTCAGTTTTTCTGTCAATTATCCTGCGGAATGTGGGACACACGCATACGCATGAACATTAAGTGTCGGACGAGCTTAAATAACAGGCAAAAAATGAGGTGGCGCGCATTTTTGCGCGCCACCTCATTTTTTGCCTGTTTTATTCAATGTGGCAGTGTGAGAGACCGCTCTTCGCCAGGTAGCGCTGGTGATACTCCTCCGCCCGGTAGAAGGTGGTGGCGGGAACGACCTGGGTCACAATAGGGCGCTTATAGCGGCCGGAGGCTTGCATATGCTCCTTAGATGCCTCTGCCTCCTTCTGTTGCTCGGGAGTGTGATAGAAGATGGCCGAGCGATACTGAGTGCCGACATCGGGACCCTGGCGGTTGAGTGTGGTCGGATTATGGTTCTCCCAGAAGACCTGCAAGAGCTGATCGTAGGAGACCTGTGCTGGATCGTACTCTACCTCTACAACCTCAGCGTGCCCCGTCTGGTCTGTACAGACATCGCGATAGGTTGGATTCGCGTAGGTGCCTCCCTCATAGCCAACGGCGGTATTGGTCACACCCTTAGTAGCACGGAAGGTCTCTTCAACTCCCCAGAAACAGCCCGCGCCAAAGGTGGCTTTCTCTAATTGTGTCATATTGTATGTGCTCCTTTCAGAGAAAACTGAAAATGCTATATGCTAATAAACTTCTACCTTTTAGAACAATCCCCCATGGCCTTTAGTTCCCAGCAGGGGCTGTATATGCAATATTCTTGTTCATGCTTCTTATATACCTGCGGTGCTTCGTGTGGATTTATAGTGTGTGATGGCGGGCTGGCGCAGCCAGCCCGCCATCACACACTATAAATCCGGCGAGCCACGTAGTGGCGAGTGGTCTCTTATAAGAACACGTTGCACGCAGCTTGTATTTGCAAGCAATGTTGGCTATTTCACAGACAAAAAGAGATTTTTCGTGTATAATTTATAGGGATCTCTTTTTCCAATGAACACTGGTCTACCACTATTATATCCCACATTCCGCAGGGTAATTGACAGAAAAACTGAAATTGGATAAGGTAATCTCAGAACGAAAAGGAGCAGAAAAAGCATGCAACGAGCTGAGGATTACCAGAACGAACGTTTGGACCATTTGGGCATTGTGGCAGGCGTGTGCCAGGAATTGGGCCTGGCGCAGTGGTTGGATGCCTTGGAACCCAACCAACAGCGCGTGGTCAGTTACGGGACCTCCACTGGGCTGTGTTGCAAGAACGGAAGGTATTGTCAACTTGACGGTGTGGCGAAACATGGTGCTAAAATAACCTCATGAAAACAAACATCGTTGCCCCCACATATAAAGGCTTTCGTTACCCTCCGGAAATCATTAGCCACGCCATCTGGCTGTATTTTCGCTTTTCGCTCAGTTTTCGTGATGTCGAAGAACTGCTGGCACAGCGAGGGATCGTCGTGACCTATGAAACCGTGCGGCAGTGGTGCTTGAAGTTTGGGCAGACCTCTGCCAATGAGTTACGTCGTCGCCGCCCTCGTTGTAGCGACACATGGCACCTGGATGAAGTCTATCTGAAGATTAACGGGAAAACGCACTATCTCTGGAGGGCTGTAGATCAGGATGGCAACGTGCTCGACATCCTTGTGCAAAGCCGACGCAGCAAGAAGGCCGCGAAACGATTTTTCCGCAAGCTTCTCAAAGGGTTACAATACGTTCCACGCGTGATCATTACCGATAAGCTGAAGAGTTATGGGGCGGCGAAACGCGAAACCTTGCCTGGCGTGGAGCATCGTCAGCACAAAGGGTTGAACAATCGTGCTGAAAATTCGCACCAACCTACGCGACTGCGTGAAAAGAAGATGCGGCGATTCAAGTCTGCCAAAACATGCCCAACATTTTCTCTCTGCTTTTGGCCCCATTTCAGGGCATTTCCAACCCCGTCGTCACCGTTTGAGGGCCGAGGAATACCGTGCTATTTTACAGGCTCGCTTTCTGGTGTGGAACGAGATCACCGTAGGAAAACGCATCGCATAATAGTTAACCCTCCCTCGCATTTCACTGTCTTCAGTCTCTCTCTTCTTTATAACTCAACAATAATCGGCATTCCTAACAAATAAGTTGACAATACCTGATATTCCGAGGTATCGGTTACAACCCCGTCCAGATCAAAGATGATTGCCTGTGGCTGCTGCATTGTTCACCTTTCCGCATACGCAAGCCTCTTCGCCTGTATACTGGCTTTCTCCTTTTCCGCTGCAATACTGTTGCTTTCCAGTACTAGATCTCTGTGTTGATCTGAAGAACGCGCACTCCCCGCATATCCAGCCAGTAGCGCCCCCTTCCTTGCGCCACGCGAATGAGCACGGTATCGCAGGAGGGGCAGCGAATGACCGTCCCCATCCCATGCATGTAGACAGCCAAAGCACCGATGGCAGCGGTTGCGCCGCAGCCGGTGCAGGTTGCCTGGACCTGCGTCATTTCAAAGGGGAAGATCTCTTGCAGGATGCCCCCGGCAGCGTTGCCATCAAGCTTGTTCTCCATCATGTTTCTCCTGTCGGTCCGAAGCGTTCGGTTTTGATGCGCCCTGGCTCATATCCCAGGGTGACGAGACTCGTGGCGGTTGTTTCGACGAATGGGGTTGGGCCACAGATGAACAGCAACGGGCGTTGATCAACTGGCCATGCCACCTCACGCAGCATCTCGGTATCGATCCGGCGGTGATACTCTGTCCACCCAGGCGGTTGCTCCCGGGTTAGCGTATGCACCACCTCAAGCTTCGTGTTGCCCTTGACCAGGCGAGCGAGTTCTTCACGGTAGATGACCTCTGTGTATGATCGCGACGAATACAGCAAACGGATCGGAATCGTGCTCCCGAGAGCAGCCCAATAGCGGATCATCGCCATCAACGGCACGATCCCCGATCCCCCGGCTACCAGCAAGAGAGGGCCACCCATCTGCTCCTCCCAGACGAAGTATCCCCCGATTGGACCGCGCAGTTCCAGCTGGTCACCGACACGGAGTTCACCCGTGAGGTAGGGCGATACTTCCCCCTCATCGAGCCGTTCGACGGTAAGCGTCACACGTGGTTCCTGCTGGGGAGCAGACGCGATCGAATAGCTACGTTCTGCCTGGTAGCCGTCTTCAGCCGTGAGGCGCACATCCACATGCTGTCCTGGTCGATGCCCGTTCCAGTGCGGAACGGCGAGCGTAATACTCTTCGCCCGCGCTGTTTCTTCCTGCGTCGCAACCACCTCGCCAAGCTGCCAGCTTAGTCGCCCCGGTATCGTTCTTCTTTCCATGGATCACCGTGATTATGGTAGCCAAGCGATTCCCAGAAGCCCGGTTCATCCCGATCGACCAATCGCAGCCCTCGGACCCACTTGGCGCTCTTCCAGAAGTAGAGATGGGGAACCAGCAGGCGGGCCGGTCCACCATGTTCAGGGGGGAGCGGCTGCCCCTCATACGCATCCACCACCCATGCCTTCCCACCCAACACGTCTTCCAGCGGAAGGTTGGTGGTATAGCCGCCATCGCTAAAGGCGATCACGTACTTGGCATCGTACGCAACCTGCTCGAGCAGCGTCTCGACAGAGACACCTTCCCAGTGTGTATCCAGTTTCGACCACTTGGTTACGCAGTGGATGTCTTTGGTCACCATCTCATGTGGCAGTGCGCGAAAGGCATCCCAGGTCCACCGTTTTGGTTGATCGACCTCCCCAAGCAGGGAGAAATCCCAGGTTGCGAGGGGCGTGTGTGGCGTTGGCCCTGCCGAAAGGACAGGGAAGCCACGCTCCAGATATTGTCCTGGCGGGATTCGCCCACGCTCGTCGCCAGGTTTTCGGCGACCTCGGAATCCCCGCGAGACGAAACCTTCGCTCATTTCTTCACTCCTGATCTCTTTCTCATGGTATTTTTGATGAACGACAACTTGTCCTACGAATCGAGTGTCATAAACAGCAGATTGAGCCCTTCCGCCAGGAGTGGATGGGTGAAGATGCCTTCCTTTAAAGCAGTGTAGGGCAGCTTCCCCATCATCGCCACCTGGATGATGGTCATGATCTCGCCCCCTTCGATGCTCAGGATGGCGCAGCCCAGGATGTGCTGGGTCTCGGCATCGACGATAACCTTCATAAACCCACGCGTCTCGCCCGTTTCCAGGGCACGGGGCACAGCAGTCATGGGCAATTTCGCCACACGGATATTGCGCCCCTGTTTCCTGGCCTCGTTTTCAGTCATGCCAACCCGTCCAAGCTGGGGGTCGATGAAGATGGTATAGGGGACAAGGCGATCCCGCGTGCTGGCACTGCCATGCTCCAGCAGATTGGTGCGTAAAATGCGGAAGTCATCGTACGAGGCGTGGGTGAACGCTGGCCCCCCTCTTACATCCCCCATGGCATAGACGCCAGGAACGTTCGTTTCCAGTCGCTCATTGACCTGAATGTAGCCCTCCTGGTTCAGGTGGATGCCCGCCGCTTCGGGGGTGAGCGCTTCGGTATTGGGAATGCGACCGGCGGCTGCTAGCAGATGCGAGCCGGTCAGCTGCTGTTCGCCTTGAGGCGTACGCACGGTCAACTGGAGACGCCCATCACTGAGCGGCTCCACCTGTTGCGGTGTGGTGCCGGCCAGGACCGTGATCCCCTCCTCGCGAAACATCTTCGTGATCTCATCGGACACGTCCTCATCCTCACTCATCAGCAAGCGTGGACGGCGCTGAATAATCGTGACCTGGCTGCCAAAGCGGCGAAACATCTGTCCGAACTCCAGCCCGATGTAGCCGCCACCGAGAATGAGCAGATGTTCGGGAAGTGTATCCAGCTCCATAAGCGTGGTTGAATTGAGCACGGGGATACTCTCGACGCCTTCGATCGTGGGTGGCGCTGGTCGGTCGCCCGTATCGATCACAATCAGGGGCGCGGTGATTTCTCGCGTCTCGCCGTCCTGGAGAGAGACCTCAAGCGTTTTTGGGGCGGTAAAGTGAGCCTCGCCCCTGAGCAGATCCAGCCCTTGTGCCGCAGTCAGAAGGTTCTGGTGGCCCTTGCGCGCACCCTCAACGATCCCTTGTTTGCGTTGGAGGACATCCTGCAGATCGACCGAGATGGGGCCCGTGTGGACGCCGTACTCAGAGCCACGCCGTGCCAGATACGCAACGCGTGCGCTAGCAACCATCGTTTTGGTGGGGGTACAGCCCACGTTGACACAGACCCCGCCGATATGGTCTCGCTCAATCAGCGCCACTTTTCGGCCTGCCTTCGCCAGGGTGATGGGGAGGAGTCTGCCACCCCGGCTGGTCCCGATCACAATCGCGTCATAGGTGGTGGCTTGGGGCATCTCACTGTTCTCCTTCTGCTTCTCCGTAGACGGAATAGGTGCTTCCCACGAGCAACCTACCTACCTCAATAATGGTGTTCCATCTTCAAGATATATGTTGAGTACAAGAGAATGACAAGCATATCTCCATCTCTTTATGCAAAAGATTACAGGGATGTCATTTCATGGTACGTGCATGTTTTTCCAGCTAAGTTCCCAAAATGAGAACGGCCTTGTCATGTTCCGTCAACCGATATTTGCAACAGAAGGCTTTCCCTTGCTCTCTTGAAATCGCTGCGGGGCAGCCAGGCATCCATGCTGGTCTGTCCCTATGCGCGCCGATCTTCCCGATCATGGAAGTAGGGCTTGAGCATCATGGCTGTTGGAGAATGCTTTTCCCACGCCAGAGACATCCTTTGCTGCTCAGGCCAGCAGTTCTGCGGGATGTGTCAGAACTGAGAACACAGAAGATCACAAGGCGTGCCTCATCTTCAACCTGAATCTGTTTAGGCGACCAGCAACATGGTTTTCAAGGCATCCAATCGTTGGCAGAAGAGATGACGTTGGTCAGCGAGGGAAACATATTGCTTTCTCGTGGTCCGAAACCGAAAGAACTGGCGTACCTCGTCAAATGCCCTGCAGAAGCGAGAGGCCGATGTGAAGTTCCCAAAACCACGCATCGGATAATAGCGCTGTTTGATCCCACGATGATCTTGCTCCAAGTGGTTATTCAGATAGGCATTCCGGCGATGCATGACCTCGCTGCCGAGAATCTCACGAATCGCACGTGGAGAGGAGTCATGTCCATCGGTCGTTACCCGCTCCGGGGCGTGACCAACCGTTGCAATAGCTTGGCGGAAAAACTGCTTTGCTGCCTCCATATCGCGTTTCTCACTCAGGCGTGAATCGACCAGATTTCCATCACGATCGAGAGCGCGATAGAGATACCACCACGTTCCTCGCACGTTGATGTACGTTTCATCCACGTACCATGATGTCCCTGTTTGTCCCCGCCGCCTGGTACGCAAGTGTTCTGCAAGCAAGGGAGCAAAACGAGCTTCCCAGTCTCGGATCGCCTCATGAGTGAAGACCCAACCGCGCTCGAGAAACATCTCAGCGCGATCCCGCAGACTCAGTGTATAGCGCAGCCGCCAGAGAACAACAAGCAGAACGAGATCGGTTGGATATTCCAGAAAGTTAAAAGGCGTGTTGGTGCGCTCATTGAAGATATGGTGGCACCTTCGGCAGCGGAATATCCGGTAGCCAAGTGTGGTTTTCCTGTTTTGTTCTCTTGTCGTTACAGCCAGGCAGTACGGGCAGTTCATCGGGCACGCCTCCCCAAAATGTTTCTGTGCTGATCAGTCTATCACACGCTAGCGGAACTTCGCTTAGAGTTCTGTTCTTAGTTCTGACGCATCCAGAAAAAGGGCGCAATCCCCACTTTGAGGTCTGTTTCTCTTATATAAGCTCTACAATTTCCATTAAGTTGACAATACCTATTCCTCGCTTGTCCCGCGTAACATGCGTTCCATTGAGGCGATGGCCCGCTCAAGTGTTTCTTGTTCGGCGGGCGTCAGTTGCGCGAGCAGATTTCCCAGTTGCTCAGTTCGTCGACGCTGGCCCTCATGCAAGACCTCCATACCCCTGGATGTGACTATCAAATGAATCGTGCGCCGATCACGCGCGTCTGCCTGGCGTTCTACCAATCCCTCCGTGACCAGGGCTGCAACGATCCGGCTGATCGTTGGCAGTGCCACCTGTTCCGCCTCGGCTAGCTCGCTGATGGTACGAGGGCCACCAAAACCGATCACTGAAAGGGCCGAGAGGCGTGCGGGACTTAACCCTGTCAGCGGATCTTGCTGACGCACGCGCCTGAGCAGGTGGATCGCCACAGAATGGAGGCGGTTGGCGATGTCAACCGCATGGTTTTCAGGGTGATTTGACGTGTGACTCATCATATGCTATTCTACTCCTAGAAATTAGTTAGCAATGCTAAGTATACCCCGGAAAGGATTATTTGCCTCATGTCTCAAGATTTTTTTACCGCTATCAGAACAGGCGATAGCGCGCATCTCACCACATTGCTTGCGGAACAGCCCACGCTGGTCCATGCTCGGTCACCTCAAGGTATCTCCGCTGTCCTCTGGGCACATTATACAGGCCAGACCGGCTTGCTTCCACTGCTCTTAGCCGCTCATCCTCAGCTTGATATTCATGATGCGGCAGCTCTGGGTGATCTGTATCGGCTGCGCGCCCTTCTCGCTGGTGATCCTTCACTGGCTCAGGCGTATTCAAGTGATGGTTTTACGCCATTGCACTACGTCGCTTTTTTTAATGGCAGTACCGACCTGGCATCCTCTTTGCTTGAGGCAGGGGCGGAGGTTGATGCTGTTGCGCGCAATGCTCAGCAGGTCACACCACTGCACAGTGCTGCCGCACATCGCCACCATGCCATCTTTCAATTACTCCTGGCTCATGGAGCTAACGTCAATGCTCGTCAGCAGGGTGGCGAGACTCCGCTCATGGAGGCCGCCCAAAATGGCGACGTGGCTCTGGTGGATGATCTGCTCGCACGCGGAGCTGATCCCATGCTGACTATGGACAATGGACAGATCGCGGCTGATTTCGCGGCAAAGGCTGGGCATGCTGATCTCGCTGCAACTCTGCGTCGTAAGATGGTGTAATATCTCTCGCGAGTGTTTCACTTGAAAAGAACCCTACGAGCAACTACTCGGTTGGGGGTATTTTCAGTCGCATTTCTGTCTGGTACAGACATCGCGTTTTCTCATTCAGAAAACTCGTGTGTAGGAGCTTTTCTGAATGAGGAAACACCCTCCAACAGGAGCGGTCTCCAGATGAAACTTAACACATTGAAGACGTTTCGTCAGCAAGTGTACCACTGCCTGGAACAGCGAGCCGATGCCTTGTTTAGTTTGTGTGACGGTTTGTTGAGCAGCCCACAAGCGCGAACGTTCCCCCGAACTCTCTCATTCGCCCTTTTTGGGCCGGAAGTGGCCCAGCATCTATGCCGCACTGGCCGATGGGAAGATCAAGGTTGATCAACTGCAAGCTCTGTGTGTGCGCAGGGTGCTGGCCGAATTGCCCGCAGAGGGTCCGATCTGATATTGTCAAGATATCATGTGCCGAAGGCACACCACCCTCTATGAAAACGGGCTACAATGAACCCCGAGAAGAGCTTCCAGCGAGAGGACGAGAACAAGTTTAAGGCCATCGAGCTTGTTTCATTGTCAAGATGTCCCCTGGTGCCTGGGTGAACCACCCCTTGTCGCTCCCTCGGGAAGCACGAAGAAGAAATGAGAAATAATGGCACCTCGCTGGGGATCTTCGCGAACCAAGTGTGGTGAGAAAAAGGAAGGGGGAAGTGAATGGAAGTGCTCTATACGCGCTGTAGCGGCATTGATGTCCACGAACGCTTTGTGGTCGTTTGCCTCAGCCAGGTGGAACAAGGGCGACGGACCAAAGAACTGCGGCGCTTCGCGACGATGACTGGAGATCTTCTGCGGTTACGCAAATGGCTCCTGGAGGCGGGTTGTACTCACGTGGCAATGGAAAGTACGGGAATTTATTGGCGTCCGGTTTATGATCACCTCTCTGGCTTCTTTGAACTGATTGTGACCAATGCTCAGCATATGAAGGCCGTGCCTGGCCGCAAAACCGATGTTCAAGATGCTGAATGGATCGCGGACCTCTTGCAACATGGCCTTCTCAAAGGCAGCTTTGTGCCACCTTCCGCACAGCAAGCGTTGCGCGATCTGACGCGAATGCGTGTGACCCTGGTACAGGAACGAGCCCGACTGGTCAACCGGTTGCACAAAGCGTTAGGAGAAGCCAACATCAAATTGGGCGCGGTTCTCAGTGACATTCTTGGCGTCTCGGGCAAAGCCATCTTATCGGCGCTGGCGGCAGGAGAAACCGACCCTCAACGGTTAGCAAACCTGGCTCATCCCAGCCTGCAGCCAAAACACGACCAGTTGGTCCAGGCCTTGGAGAGTGAAGGTGGGGAACACGTTCAATTCGTCCTCCGGGAGCTGCTCAGCTTGATTGAAGCCCTTGATCACTCGATTGCTCATGTGGAGCACCAACTCGAGGAGCAGTTGCATCCCTGCGAGGAGACGCTTGCCCGTTTGGAAGAGATTACCGGGGTGAGCCGACGCATCTTGTATGTTCTGTTCGCCGAAGTTGGAACGGATATGAGCCGCTTCCCAGATGCTGCTCACCTGGCGTCCTGGGCCGGAATGTGCCCTGGCCAGCATGAGAGTGCTGGCAAACGGCTCAGCGGGCGCATTCGTAAAGGGAATCAGTGGTTGAGAGCAGCGTTAATCCAAGCTGCTCATGCGGCAGGTAGGACCCAAACGTACCTCGGAGAACAATATCGACAGATTGGGAAGCGGCGCGGGAAGAAGCGGGCAGCGGTTGCCGTCGGGCACAGCATTCTGATCATTTTTTATCACATGATGCTCACGGGTGAGCGTTATCAGGAAAAAGGGGTGACATTCTTACACGAGCGAGATAAACAACGGCAACAGCGCTGCCTCGTCCAACGGCTAGAACGCCTGGGCTATGAGGTCAGCGTACAACCACAGCCGGCCGCTTGAATGAAACGAGCGAACTGAACGAGAAGAGGCTGAAGAGGTTCGAGAGGGAGGATTTTTTTGCTTTTCGTACGGCGTTTTCAGAAGAACTTGTTCGGAGAAATGAAGTATATTGATGAGGTATAACGAAGTGAGACGTTGAAAGGCGAGGAGAGGCGGGAATACCTCTGCGATTACGCGACCAGTTTCACCCTGGTTACCTCATTCCATTGTTGGAAGCGGCCCTGTAAAAGAGTACGATATTTCCCAGCACGCAAACGGTGGCGTCTCGGCTGGAAATGCCCAGCAATGGGACCGAAGGCAGAAAGGAAGCGTTGGACCTGTTTGGCTGATTTGAACCGTCGCATATTCTTTTCACGCAGTCGTGTGGGTTGATGCGAGTTCTCCGCTCGATTATTGAGGTATTTATGCTGGCGATGCTCCACGCCGGGTAGGATCTCGCGTTTCGCTACTCCATAACTTTTCAGCTTATCAGTAATGATCACCCGTGGAACATATTGTAATCCTTTGAGGAGTTTGCGGAAAAAGCGTTTGGCGGCTTTCTTGTTGAGTCGGCTCTGCACCAGGATATCCAGGACGTTGCCGTCCTAGTCTACTGATCGTCATAGGTAATGTCTCTCACCGTGGATCGTGAGGAAGACCTCGTCCATATGCCATGTGTCTCCACAACGCGGGCCACGACGACGGAGTTCATTGGCGTAGGTCTGCCCGAACTTCAGACACCATTGTCGCACAGTTTCGTAGCTCACGACCACCCCTCGTTGTGCCAGCAACTCTTCCACATCGCGAAAACTGAGCGAAAAGCGAAAATACAGCCAGACAGCGTGGCTCACGATTTCAGGTGGGAAGCGGAAACCTTTATAGTTAGGGGAAATGGTGTTTGTTTTCATAAAGCTATTCTAGCATATTGTTCAGCCGTACTACCAAGTTGACAATACCCGCCAAAGTCCTGGAAACTGGGGGATTTCAGCGCACAGCCCAGCCAGCATACCGTGAGCGGAAACCTCCGCAGGCTGATGTTGTCTCTCAGGATGCACAGGATGCAGATGCTCATACCGCTTCGTCCTCCATCGTTCGTTCCCACTCGACGATCCCTGCGAACAACGGGTAAATCTGGTAGGGAATAACGGCATTGCCTAGCGCTTCTATGCGCTCTCTTTGCTCTGATACGCTTCCAACAACTCGCCGCGGCTCCCACTCAAATTGTGGTCCTGGAGGAGCTGGCCAGCGGGCGCGGTCCAACTTGGCGGAAATCCCATGAAGCATTCGGTCCATTCCGGGCTGAGGTTCTCGCCCGGCAACGGCGCTGCCACGTAACACAGTTGCACCTGGTTGGCATGCACTGAGCACCCACCGTTCGCGTCCCCAGTGTTGAGCGTGGGCCAGTGCAGACGACGAACCAGCGCGGGCAATAAGGAACGTTTGAGGAACGCTGCATCCTTTATACTCTCTACAAGATCAATAACAGCATGATCCCTGCAGAACAAGCAAGCGTTCTGCGGGAGTGCTACAAGAGAGGATAAGAGCATGGATATATCGAACACACGATCTCGTTCCCATTTGTTTACCGTGCGCGTATGGGAAGAGGAGATCGAGCCAGGTGTGTCCGAGTTGCGGGGCAAGGTCCAGTTGCTCATCAGTGGAGAAGTGCGGTACTTTCGCGGATGGACTGCACTGGTGCCTCTGCTTGTCGCTCTGTTGTTGGAGTTGGATTCCCAATCGGAACCAAACCAGTAACATTTTGCCAGTCATTCTAGCGGAAAAAGATATATATATCTAAGCGTGCATATCTATAGAAAAGGAATAAACAACCATGAGTACGGATACAGTAGAAACGGAAACAGTAGATGAAAATAAAGCCCAAACTCAGATAAGCCTGCTAACTGCACATCGTCTCAAACGTGGAGCACTCCTCTATTGGGCGGTATTGCTCACTATGAGCGCAGCCATCATGCATAGTGTCGCTGTACTGAACCAGCTACCGCCGTCCGCGCTGCTCGCGGTTCTCCTGATTGGTTTTACTCTCTTTCAGGCTGTTGTCTCCATTGCTATCGTAGCAGCCCCAGCGCGTCGTTTCCTGTTCGTTGCGGGGATAGTTGAAGCAGTTGGGATGCTGATCTGGCTGGTCGCGCACATCTTTGGGCTGCCTAATGGCTTCGCCATATGGCGTCCAGAAACGCTGGGTGTGCCGGATCTATACATCCCCTTTGTGGAAGGAATCTCAGCCGTCTTTTTCCTCTGTCTTAGTGGACGCACCTGGAACGCGGCATCCAGAGCATGGCGTCTCAGTTTTACCTGGCTGCCTCGCCTGCTTCTCCTTGGTTTGCTGATATGGGGAGTGCTGAAATCCGTCGCTATTGTCGTCTTCTTCCTGGTTCCCGGTGTGTTTTCAAGCTTGCAGTATTTCTTCCTGCCCGTCGTTGGGTTGCTGGCTGTATTCATGATCCTGCGTCTGGTTATTCGACCTCTGCGGATGAAGACGCCGGGGGCGTGGCGCACGACTTCTCTCGTGCTTCCGGCGTTGTTCGTGCTTGGCTTCCTGACCTGGGGTGGGGGCGTAAGCGCCATCGATACAGCGTGGCTCTCCACATCCACGCCAGTCAGTGTGCCTGCCGGTCAGACCGCGACTCGGATGTACTGCAATAGTCGTGTGAATGGTAGTCCGCTTGCCATGGACATTTCCGAACCCTCAGTTCAAGCGCCTCGTCCCGCGCCAATGGTCTTCTACATTCACGGCGGCGAAACGCTTGTCGGTTCGCGCCTCCTGCGAGATGGGACTTCGGATGGGATGTACTTTGATCAGCTGCGCGCGGATCTGCTCAATCGCGGCTTCATCGTTGGCTCAATTGATTATAGCCTTGTCCCGGTCGCTAACGCGGGAGAGCAGGTCAGGGAAGCTAAGTGTGCCGTGCGCTTCTTGCGTGCCCATGCGAGTGATCTGGGCCTCGACCCGCGAAGCATCGGCGTTTATGGCCCCAGCCAGGGTGGGTATATTAGTGCCATGCTGGGAACAGTTGGTCCTGAGATGGGCCTTGATGCAGGTCAATACCTGAATCAATCGAGCAGTGTGCAGGCAGTTGTCGATATGTGGGGACCCGCCGATCTGTCGGATTTCAGCGGTTCGCCGTGGTGGGTCTCTCTCCTCAAAGGGAATGGCACGAAAGCGCAGTTTTTAGCCTCAAGCCCGGTCAGCCACGTTGCGCACGGTGATCCGCCTTTCCTGATTATGCACGGAGCCGACGATTGGTTTATCGCGCCTCATCACTCTCAGGATCTGGCAAAGCGGCTACGTGCGGCTGGTGTCTCTGTGACGCTGGTGATGATCCAACACGATGGCCATGGCCTGGATATGCCTAGTGCCAGGCAAGTTGAGCAGCCCAGCCCCAGCGCGCTTATCCAGATGATCGCCGATTTCTTCAGCAGAACTCTCTCAGCTTGATAACGAAAGAAGTCTTGCGGCGACAAAAGCAGGCGTTTGCTTTTGTCGCCGCAAGACTTCTTTAGAGATAGCCCATCTGCTCCGCAAGAGGACGCGCCTGCAGGAGGAGAGTGTGAGCCATCGCTTCTTCTCCTGCATCCCATGCGTGCAATACCGCTTCGAGGAGGGTGTCCAATGGTTCACGAGGGGGCTGCTGTGTGGGATCGAAGAGCAGGCGCACGTTGTTGATAGCTGCGGAGGTTTGTTCTTGAGCCAGGGCCACGCCTATCAGCGGCCACCTGCCTGTCCAGAGGAACGGGTTTGGCCTGATCTGCAGGGAACGCTCTCCTTGCAATGATTCGCGGCCATAGGTCTCAGCTAGAGCCAGATTGCCTTCGCGCCAGGCGACCCAGGCAGCGTGTCCTGAGAGAATGCGATTATGTGGCGCGATGCCTATAGACCGGGCTTGAGTGAGCACACGGCGCAACTGCTCCACCTGGCCGCGCTGCCTGAAGACAAAGGGCAAAAACGTCAGGCAATTGTTTTGCGCCCAGGCATTTCCTGTACGTTCTCCCAAACGTAATGCCTGCCATAGCAATTCCTCAGCCTCATCGAACTGAGCCGCGCATACGAGGCCGATGGCAAGTATGGCAAGGTCCGTGGCTCGCTGAGCCTCGTTCTCTGTTGGTCCCATGGTGGCTATGGTCGCGCGCCAGGTAGCTACCCTTTCAGCAGGAATCACATAGCGATCTCGCAAAGCATTGTGTACCCCTACTGCCTGTGTGAGCAGCTTGCGTTGTTCCTGTGTCCCATACTGTTCAACGATGGGCCGGGCTTTTTCAATGGCTATGGCCATATCGTCCACAGAGCCTTTCCCTTGCCATAATCGAGCAAATTGTAGCGCTATCCATTCATCGCGCCAGTCCAGGTTTGCTGTGTCTGTCATCTGTGTTAAGATGCGTTCCGCTTCTTCAAACTCCTCGCGCCCATGCAGATAGGAGGGATCGTGACGCTCAGTGGAAATAGACATCCAGGTGGTGGCTCTTTTCCAGTACAGACGTGCTCGCCAGAGATGTGCGTCTGGCGGGATACTGTTCATAGCATGCTGATACGCCTGTCTCGCCTCCTCACAGGAGCCAACTTCCATAGAAACGTCTCCAAGCAAGCTGTAGACCTGGGCGGCCGTCTCCCATGGGATATTCCCTGGCGTTTCAAGAAGCCGGGCCGCCCGCGCAAATGCGCGTTTTGCCTCCACGTGTGCGTAGATGCGGAGCGCCGCTTTCCCGGCCTGTTGATATGCTGCAATGGCCTGCTTGGGAAGGTTCGCGTGCTCGTAGTGAGTGGCGATTTGTCCACTAACAGTCTCCTGATCGGCTATATACAGGGTTTTGAGTGCCTCCGCGACAGAACGGTGGAGCAAACAGCGGGATGCAGAACTGAGCGATGTATAGACCTGTTCTCGCAGCTTGTCATGACTAAAGTCATAGGCCTCAGCCGTTCCCGTGCCTTGCTCGCGCACGATGCGTCGCTGCCACAATTCATCCAGTCCGCGCACCACTTCGTCTTCGCTATGTTTGCTCGCTTGTACGAGGACGGAAAACGCGAACTCGCGCCCGATGACAGCGGCCACGTTTGCCACTTTCTGAGCCAGCGGAGAGAGTTGCGCGAGCCGCGTCGCAAGCACGCTTTGCACGACTGGCGGAAGTGTTGAGGCTGATTGCGAGAGCAGTGGCACCGGGCGACCTGGAAGATGTTGCTCTGTCTTCTGCTGTGTCAGTGTGCATGCTCGTACCATTTCGACCAGAAACAGTGGGTTGCCCTCTGTCTCGTGATATATAGTATTGCTCATCGCTGAATCGAGCTGACTTCCTAGCATATGCTCAGCCAGGATTGTTGTGTCTGCCGCTGTAAGTGGTCCGAGTGGAATCTCCGTTATCAAGCCGTCACGCTGCAATGTGCTCAGGAAGGTAGCCAGGGGATGCCCAGGAACCATCTCCTCCGCCCGTACAGTTCCGATGAGCAAGAAGCGTGCTCCTGTGTCAAAATGCCAGAGAAAATGTAACCATTCCAGTGTCTCGTTGTCGCACCATTGTAGATCATCAAGCAGGAGGAGAAATGGTTGACGAGCGGAGAATACAGCACGTGCCAGTGCTGCGAAGAAACGCTGGCGTTGCCATCCTTCAGTCATCGCAGCAGGAACGGAGAGGCGTGCATGTGTGGTAAGCACTTCTGGTACCAGCCGTGCTATTTCCGTGAGTGAGATCGAATCGAGAGTGGTAAAACCTGTTTGGAGCGCAGCCGCGCGTAGCCAGCTGGTGACAGGAGCATAAGCCAGTGACCCGGGCAAGGCGTAACAACGCGCGCTCGCCGTTGCCATGCCCTGGCGACTCACCCATGCTTCCATTTCCTCGGCCAGCCGTGTCTTGCCAATGCCAGCTTCACCTGTGAGTATCACAAAGCTTTGGTGTCCCGCGGTAACCTTACGCCATGCCTCCTGGATTTGCCGCCATTCCGCTTTTCGACCGAGCAACGGTACTGCTGTTCCGCGTGTTGTGAGCGAGTTCGTCGGCGAATCAGGAGTACTATCCGATTGTAAGAGCGCTTCGTAAACCGCCCGTGTGGCCTGACTCGGCTCCACTCCTAGTTCGCGTTCCAGGAGTGTGACACCGGTGTGGTAGATGCGCAGTGCTGTAGCTCGGTCGCCACGCAAAGCCAACAAACGCATGAGTTGGCGATAGGTCGCTTCACGCAGGACATCCTGGCGAAGAAGCTGTTGCGCTACTGTGATCGCGGCGTCATAGTCACGTTCCTCTTCCAGAAGCGCACTCAAGCGTTCTGCAGCCTGAAGGAACACCTGGCGTAAACGATCTCGTTCAGGTAAAATCCATTCATCATAACAATTGGGCAACAGATCCCCACGGTACATGCGTAACACTACCTCTAAAGCCTCTCGCAGCGCTGACATATTCTGGGCACGCCGCGCTTGTTCAGCCTGGGCCAGAGCCTGCTCAATCTCTAGGACATCAAGGGTCCAGGAGACATCGGCCTGCAGAGGTCGCCACTGTATGTTCTGTTTGCCTATAGAGAGGAGCAGATCGACATCCGGGAATGTTTGCCGCAAATGATAGAGGAGCTTACGCAGATTGGTATACGCTTGCCCCTCTGTTGAATCGGGCCATAGCAGGAAAGCCAGGTGCGAGCGGCTTTGGGGTGTATTTCTATGCAAAGCAAGATACACAAGCAAAGATTGTAGGTGGGGAATAGTGCTCGTAGTCACAGGGGTATCGTCAGCCATCAGCAGAAAGTCACCCAAGAAAGAGATATGGAAGGTTGGGTGCATCAAAGATCTCCCTTGGTAGACTGTCTTTTTGTGGAATCTTGCGTGCTAGCTATAGTGCCGCGCAAATGCTTCAGCAGTAGTATATCATATCCATCATCAAAAATGTTTTGCAGGTTTTCCTGTGGCAGGGCTTGTGAATTATTGCTGAGAGGAGCTCTTTGGAAGGTATTGTCAACTTAATGGAAATTGTAGAGTTTATAGAAGAGAAACAGACCTCAAAGTGGGGATTGCGCCCTTTTTCTTGCCTTAGTTGCTCGAGAATTCTGGCTGACGTGGCATCGAAGTGGTGAAAGCTCATCAACAAAATTTTTTAAGTTGACAATACCCGAGTTGTTGACCAGTTGTGTTTTGACGGGCCGCCAGCCCGTCAAAACACAACTGGTCAACAACTAAGGCGGCCTGCAAACAGGCCGCAATGGGATGGAGGGCAACTTTTGCGAAACCCTGCTGCTGGCTTGAGATGATTCTCAAAAAAGGCCGCAAGTATCGCTAGAGCGTGTCCAAGAAGGCTGCTCAAGCGCTTCGATGCCGTTGAGCGTTCTCCCTGGCCGTTTCAGAGGGATTAGTGAGCCTCCTGAGCATCAGACGAATCATCGTCAGGCACACCATACTTTCACTGCTGCTCGTTAAGTACTCATAATCCTTGCTCATTCGACGATATCTCCCCATCCAGGCAAAAGTTCGTTCCACTACCCAACGTCGCGGAAGCACCCCTCGAAACTTCTTTGGTTCAGGTTTGATGCGCTCATACGTGAACCAGACCGTTCGCAGGTCCGAGAGATCTCGCACGCCGGTACCCACTCTCCACGGGCACGCCAGGCATGACGAACCACCTCTACTTCCCATCCCATTTCTTGCTCGATCCACTTTCGTCCCTTGCCCGTGTACCCCTGATCGACCCATACTTTTTTCAGACGAGTAAAGATGCCCTTGATTGGCTCTAACAAGAGCGGGACGCCTTGCCGATCCTGGATGTTGGCTTCATGAACGACAACTTTGAGCAGTAATCCAGTCGTATCAACGAGCAAGTGCCTCTTTCGGGCGGATCAGCTTCTTTCCACCATCATAACCATGTGGTCCGCCCCGATCAGTCGTTTTGACCGATTGACTATCAATGATGCAGCAGGAAGATGTGGCCTCCCTTCCTGCCTCCAAGCGGCAGCGTTCACGTAAAGTGGTCATGATCTGTTCCCACACTCCCTCATCGCGAAAGCGAGCAAAATACGCATACACGGTAGATTTTGGCGGGTAGCCACGCGGGATCATGCGCCAAGCACACCCAGCTCGCAGCACATAAAATATCCCATCAAGGACCGCACGCATATCCACTTCTCGTGATCGCCCACCTGGCTTCTCTGGTGGAATCAGCGGTTCGAGAATGGCCCACTCAGCATCTGTGAGATCAGACGGATAGATTTCCATTGGCTTCCCATCTTTCTCGGATAGACGCCCTTTTCTCCCCTTTCTCTCTTATTCTATCATTTTGCTCTCTTCTCGTGCTGGCCCTTGCTTCAATCCGCTCCTCAAGCCTTCCTGGACACGCTCTAGTTATATGGTACGTCGTATCCTGGATTTTGCACATTTTAAGCGGAGGAACACACAAGGCCAGCAAGGCGAACAAGATCCGAGCGTGGGAGTAAAATGACATCAGGGTTTTGAGGTGATGTAGAAGAACTGAAATTGTTCCACAAGTGCCATCGTACAGCGGCAAGTACATCAATAAAGGTGGCTTGCTGCTTTTGATACCAGGCTGTTCGTTGGAATGGAATATCCCCACGAGGATGGAGGCGGTACCCAAGCAACGCCACCAGACTGTAGAGTCCAAAGAGACAAGGTGTCATCCTCTCGATAGCTTTGTCAGACCATTGCCGCTGTGTCTCTATCCCTAAATGGGCTCGACTCTCTTCAAAGGTCACTTCAGCACACCAGCGCTTCATAAAATCGATCACGATGGAGAGGCCAGATTGGGCTTGATCGGTTGAGAAGTAGGCTCGTGGCTCATGTTTCCTCTTGGGATCGCGAGTTAAGACCCATCGTAGAGGTAAAGGTCTTTGACCTCCACGGTACCACAGAGCCGTTCCACTACACCATTCGATCTTTCGTTCGCCTTGCCCATACCATTTGACACAGGCTTTCTGCCAAGTGGTCTGCTGATCAGCCAACACCTGATCAAGTTGCGGTAAACGTTGCCCGATCAGGCGTGGTCGCCCCATTTGGCCTGCTTGACGAGTTGGAGGAGGGGTATAGAGACAGGCATCAAAACGCAGGGGAGCAATCAGTGTCACCTGCTGGCTTTGGCAGGTCGTCCCCAACTCAACCACGCTGTATGCTCCATCACCGACCAGCTTGAGAGTGCGATTGGGAAGCCATCGTCGTACCACTTTCACAAGCTGCCTTGTCCACTCTGGAACCGTTTTGTGTTGGCGTCCCACTTTCGTATCTCTCTCCTCTGAGGTTCACAAAACGCAGAGAAAAGGCAGGGCCCAGACACGATTCGTCCAGGCGGGTCGCACCAAGAGCATCATACACAACCATTTCAAACCACGACTGACTTTCCTGTGTTTTTGGGAGGAACGAACAGGGTCATGGTAATAAGCACATTTGGTAATATGCGGCCCCCATCGCCGCTCCAGGGTTTCATCAACGACCAATTCAACCGTTTCTCTTGATTGGAGAAATGTCTGGACGAGCAGCAGCAGCAGCAGACGACTCAGCAGAAGCGAAGACCAACGAGCGCGACTGAGCACATGATGGAAACAATTGAAATGTCTTTCCTCTTGCAATCCCACCGCTCGTAGCGCTGCTGTCACGGTTCTGCGTCCAGGAGTGAGAAGGGCTCCTTCAATCAATAGCACACCCTTGCGCCAGGTCGGTTTACTAAAGGCCGATTGGAATGGAGCAAGCAGAAGCGTAAGAGGATGTGATCTCACGAACAGAAACCTCCTTTTCTCGTGAAAAGAATGAATAGGTTCCTGGCATTGTATCGGAAGAGGTCAAAAAAGCTCCTGCTTACAAAAATGTGCAAAGTCCAGGTATCTTTTCGTCAGAAAAACACTGAGAGGCCTAATGTGCATTTCTCTCTACAATTCCTCAGGAGTCGATTACAACACGAAAATAAAGATAGTGTATAGTAGGGATAAGGCTGAGTGTTGTGCGTTCGATGCTCGCCATCGCGTTATTTTGCCCGAAAGGGTCCGAGCTGCTCCTGCTGATTGTCCCGAGAGCACCTATAGAAAGTGAGCAATTATGTTGCGTTTAACGATACCGTCATTTACCCTCAAACAACGTCTCCGCAGTTTTCTGGCTTTCGCACGCGATCCCCTGGTCTATTTCCAACAGCTTGTCGCCTCCTCACCTGACCAGGAGATCCACGCATTTCCTTTGTTGTATAAGCGTTGCTATTTGCTCAGCCATCCAGACGATGTGCGCGCGTTTTTTAAACGGGCAGATCTCTTTCAAAAGAAGAGTATCGACTTTGCCATTTTCCGCCAGACCCTGGGAAATGGCATATTCGTCTCCGAGGGGGAGCTCTGGCAGCAACAACGCGCGCTCATGAATCCGATGTTTACCAGGAAACAAGTGCTTGCGTTCGTCCCCGCTATCGCCAGCGCAGCGGAGAGGATGGGGCGGCAATGGGAGACCCTCCCCGCTATCGACGCCTGGCAGAGCAACAAAGCCTTTGCCCTGCGCGTGATGGGGGAAGTCCTTGTGCGCAACCACCCGCAGATGGAGGCCGTTGGCGTGCATTTTGAGGCCATCGAGCGCTACATCGTCGAACTCTTTCAAACACCGCTCCCCATTCCTAAGTGGGCCCCCCTCCCGCAAAACCGGTGATTGGTGACGGCCCATAAGCATCTGGGCAATACCATCGCCCAAATACGGGAGGAACGGCACCGCACGCCCCTTCCGCCAGGAGAGGTCGATGTGCTCTCAACCCTGGTGGACACGCAGCAGAAGCAGAAACACGACCCGCAGCAGACAGTGGCCATGACTGATCAGCAAATTGTTGATGAGATGGTCACCCTCCTCTTTGGCGGCCATGAAACGACGGCCGCCACGCTGACCTGGATCTGGTATGCACTGGCGACCTACCCGCAGGCGAGGCGGGTCTACGAAGAAGTGGACCAGGTGCTCGGAGGGCCGGGCCAGGAGCCCCGTCTTCCTAGAGCGGAAGACCTCGAACGGTTCCCCTATACATCAATGTTTATCAATGAGTGCTTGCGGCTCTGGCCGCCTGCGCCATTTACCAATCGAGTCGTCATGCAGGAAACCGAGCTGCGAGGATACACGCTCCCTGCTGGGAGTACCTGCTTTGTGTGTGCCTACAGTATGCATCACCATCCTACCTACTATCCAGATCCGGACCGTTTTGATCCAGATCGTTTCACCCCGGTGCAGAAACAACTGCGACCAGCCCTGGCCTACTTCCCTTTTGGCGCGGGTCCCCATAGCTGTATCGGGATGTCGCTGGCGATGGTGGAGCTGCTCCTGGCGGTGGTAACCATCGTGCGGACATACCAAATTGAGCGGATCACGGAGGAACCGGTAGAGGCCAAAATGCAGCCGTCATTGCGCCCTGTGGCCTTTACGATGCGCGTCAAAAAGCACGTGCAGGACCAACTTCTGGTCGAGCAGTAACAACCACAGGAAGCGAGTCCTCTTTCTCCCTTCCTAAACGGGGTTTGAGCACGCTACCCCAACTTTTGGTTCCTAGCGTGCTCAAACCCTCAGGACTCGTCTCGTTTTAGCCTTTTCTCCCCCAGACGGAAACGAAATAATTAAAGTTCACGAACATGGGGTCAGCGACATCGTGCGCGGCCAGCGCGATGAGGTTTTCCAATTCTTCCTGGGTTGTGACCCCGGCGCTGATCATTCTGGAGTGCAGGGCGGAGACGATCGCGAAGAGCTCTTCATTCCATGCGTTGGCCAATTCCGTGCCGTAGGAGCAATCGACCGCGTAAGCCTCGCTCTCGATTTCGAGAAAACCGGCTTGATAGAACCACATCGGTAAGCGGTGACTGATCCCAAGGCTTGCCCCTGCCGAAAACCCCTTGCCCATGGCATACATCCCCTGCAGAAAAATCTGATTGAGCCGGCGAAGCACAGGGCTTGTCGAAACGGCTGTTTCGTACTCGCTCACCACCAAGCATCCCCCTGGCCGTAAGAGACGATGCGCCTCTTGGATCAGGAGGGGCCATTGATTGCGAGGAAGAATACTATCGAGCAAACGCGCGTGGATCAGATCAAACGATTGCCCGTCAAATGGAAGCGGATATTGTGTCACATCAAGTCGGCGAAACTCCGCTCCGAGCGCATTTTCAGCCTGCGCGAGTAAGCGGGCAGGTGTTGTCAACTTGTTTGTAGCAACGCAATGTATTGCTGAGTTATAACGAAGAATGCGTGCGGGAGGAGTCAATGAGAGGCAGGGCGAGTGGTGGTTAGGCCGCTTGTTTGATTCCGGTTACCTCATTCCACGCCTGGAATCGGCTCTGTAAAAGAACAAGATATTCCTGCGCATGCAAACGGTGTCTCCGTGGTTGAAAATGCCCTGTGATGGGACCGAATGCCGAGAGAAAGCGTTGCGCGTGTTGTGCTGATTTGAATCTTCGCATCTTCTTCTCTCGCAGGCGTGTGGGTTGGTGCGAGTTTTCCGCACGGTTGTTCAATCCCTTGTGCTGGCGATGCTCCACACCAGGCAGGATCTCGCGTTTCGCAGCCGCATAACTCTTCAGTTTATCAGTGATAATCACCCGCGGCACGTACTGCAACCCTTTGAGGAGCTTGCGGAAAAAGCGTTTCGCCGCTTTTTTGTTGCGGCGACTCTGGACGAGGATATCGAGCACATTGCCATCCTGATCGACGGCTCGCCATAGGTAGTGTTTTTCGCCACGAATGGTGAGGAAGACCTCATCCATGTGCCATGTGTCTCCACAGCGAGGGCGACGACGACGCAGTTCATTCGCATAGGTCTGGCCAAATGTGAGACACCACTGCCGCACTGTTTCATACGTCACAACGATGCCTCGCTGTGCCAGAAGCTCTTCAACATCGCGAAAACTCAGCGAAAAGCGGAAATAGAGCCAGACAGCGTGGCTGATGATTGCAGGAGGAAAGCGGTAGCCTTTGTACTCGGGAGTGGTGGGAGTTATTTTCATGCAGTTATTTTAGCACAGTGTTCAGCTACGTTCCCAAGTTGACAATACCTTCGCTCTTTACTCAATCCTTGAACTTTTAAGTGCTGAGTGCAGGTCTCAAGAAAAACGCGCAGGTGGACGAGCGCCTGCCGGAAACTGTCAACCAACTTGCTCTGGATGCGTAATTCACTGATATACCGAACGATGAGATCGCGGCGAATATCCTTGGGCGTACATTGAGGAAAATCTTGAGCAAGGAAGCGTGAGAAGATGTGAAGTGCCCAAAGCTTGTTCGAGCAGTCAGCAGGGCTCGCAATGGCAATTCGGTATCTCATGAATGTCTTGGCCAATGAACGAAGCCAGGGTTGGACAATGGAGGTAAAATTCAGGAGATAATTCGAGTTCGTCAAGTTGACTGGTAATCCGAGCTGGCACATATCCCAGATATCTCGTTCCAGGATGGGGCGATCATCATAGGCCTTTTGAAGCGTCGCGTAAATCTGACGCAAGAGACTAATGCGCCGGTCTTCACAGAGATAGGTTACATAGACCTGGTTAGCTCGCAGACCTGGAGCCCCTTTCCATTGTTTGAATAGCCCCATTTCGATAAGATGTGATCTCAGAGACCACTCCCAGTACTCAAGACGCTTTTCCAGGAGAGAGGCTCCGTTTGGGGAAATTCCGTTAAGCCAGACGACAAGATGGTTCAAGCGAGCACGGAGGCGAGAAACATCCTTTTCCTCGTTCCATGCCTTTGTGTGAAATTTGTGCCATATTGCATACTTGATTTCGGTCCGAAGTGCGGGAGAGGTCAGATGGAAACGGAGGTAACATGCACTCCCCGATTCCCCATTCAGCTTCCAAATATCCTCAGACCAGGAATCAACGAGCTGATCCTGCAAATGCTGAGTTTTCTGCGGCGACCAGATGATATCATCAGACGTAATTGTTTCCACGTGAGTCCCGAACCTCCTTTCCTTCCATGAGCACTTTTTTCAAATCTTCAGCAGTCAGGTGAAGATACGTATCGTTTGTCGTTTGAATACTGGTATGCGTGAGTAAACGGGAGACAACAGGCAGAGGCAGTTTGTCATCTCGAATCCACGTCGTGGCCCGGCTGTGACAAAACATATGTGGGGTAAAATCCACACCGGTCTTCTTGCGCAAGCGTTTGACCAATGACATGACTGCTGCATAGGTCAAAGGGCGGCCAATTTCTCCCTCCCAAAGATTGACAAAGACGAAATCCGGGAGTGTATCGTATTCTAATGCTCCAAGCTCATCTATCAGATAATCAGTGTACAATTGCATGAGAGGAGTTAAAGCCGGAAGGGTGTAGACAGCCCGCGATTTGGTGCGCGCCCCGTTAGGATTGTCATTGCGCGGAACCACTAATACTTCCCCATTCTCCACAGAAATGTCAGCATGCCTTAGCCCCAAAGCCTGTCCTACTCGCATTCCTGTTTCATACAGCAAACTGAGGAGAAATTTGTCTCTGGTATGAGAGCAAGCATCGAGGATCTGTTGAATTTGTTGGTGAGTAAGAGTCTTTGGTCTTCTTTGCTCTCGTTTGATAGAAACGACCCGTGTTTGTTCCGGTTTCGTTTTGGCAATGCCATGCAAGAAAGGTTTGTATCGTTTTTGGTAGGACCCAGATGAACGATACAGTGATAACTCAGGAAGTGATCCAAGACGGATGTGGAAATTGTAGAACCCATGAACTGAACTGAGCATCTGATCGATGGTTGCATTGGTTCGTGTGGGGGCATGGAGCTCGATGGAGGCCACTTTGGGATCTTGCCGTCGAAGCCAGGAGATGAAGCCTGCCAATTGTGCGATATCGACCTCTTGCCAGACGAAAGAGCTATCACGTAGATACTCCCAAAACAACTTTAAGTGGTACGCCGCATTACGGATAGTGTTTGGGCTACGATCGATATCATGAAGGAATTTGATGTAGGAGAAAACCGGTTCAATGGGGACAAAGTCATCATCAAGAACGAGCCAGGAGATCTGATTCGTTTCGAGTAACCGAATACGTTGGACTTTCATTAACTACGTTCCTCACGTTGTAGAAATAGGTCACCATTTATATTATATTTACAACGCGAAGATAATCCTTTTCATATGTTTTTCACGTTATGAGTATGAGTATGAGTATTTGTTAGTCTAGATTTGAGCCGTAAAGTGAGTTGGCACGCGTGGATCCAGTTCATGGCCGACGATGTGGTCGACGTGCGTCGTTCGCGGATATCCATAACGCACATCGTCCATGAACGTGCTACTCCAGGTGACCACCACAGACCCGGCGAGGGCGAGGAGCAGCGCACACAACATCCCCAGCCCAAGGGGCAGGAGCCAGCTCCCTCCTCGGGACCTCTTTGGCTGTGGCGAGGCCTCCCGCAAGCATTCCGGGACCTCTTCGCTGGATTCAGGGCGCTGCTCCCGTGGTTTGGCGAACTGAGAAGCACGCGCTGTCTGGACCGCTGGCGCTTTTCCTGGTGACGACATCGGACGGCGGCGCACGACAAGGCTGCGTGGAGCCAGACGTGACTCCTTCTCCTCGAGAGGTGCAGGCATAGTGGTTCCTTCCTTTGCGAAGCAAAGCACAACACAGTCACACAAGAAATAGAGGGGCCGACGCCGGGCACAAGAGAGGGAAGCACGCTCGTTCCTCCGAAGCATACCTGAACCAGGGGGCCCGACGCAACCCACTTTTCCACGAACTTATCCAGGGGGGTGTGCAGCGATTGTGGAGAAAACACAAGCCATCGTCACAGCCAGGCCAACTGGCTACCAGCCGGGTGCGACAAGTTTTTTTGCGCGAGGCAGAGACCAGGAAAAGCTTCGTACTACAATAGAGCTATCGGCGAGATGACGGTCGGAAAGAAAAAGAGCAAAGCGGGATTGCAAAGGACGCAGCCATTTGCTGGGGGCGGGGTATCTCCGCAAAAACCTCTTTTTCCTTCTTTTGCACACCGCCGCAGGTGACAGATGGGACGTTGCAACGGCCTTGAGGGCCATGGGATCACTCTTGCTTTCGGGTATACTCTATGTTATATTCAATCTGTTGAAACATCGTTTCTTCAAACAAAAAGGAGCAACAGAAAATGAAACACACCCCCTATTTTCATGTTGTGTGCCGCTTCTGCTAACAGCTCGGTACAGCTCTCTTAAGGCATCTTACCGCTTCTTGTTATCATAAGGAATGGATACCTATCCTCCCTTGTGCCACACCACGCTCAATGCAGAATCGCTTCAGCAGAGATACCCCTGAGTGATATATGTCGTTCGTGCACATGCATGAACGACGCTGGTACACACTTCTCGATACTCCCAACAATCAATCGCGACATAGCACAGCAGAGGCAAAGCTATGTACTTCGGTGTGCTATGTCTTTATTCGCTAAAAAACATGAAGGAAGAAAATATGAATCAACATAGTGTAACAGGCGAAATTAAAACAGAGGTTACTGCAAGTGATCGAGCGAACATAACCAGGCTGATCGAGGATTATCGCCTGTATGAAGGGGTGGACTTTCTCGTTTCCCTGGAAGAGATGCTTGCACCATCAGGAAACAAACCAGCACAGTTACTCCATTATCAGGGTGACACCCTCACCGGCATCGCCTACCTCCAACACCTCCGACCTGACTCAGAGATCGAGATCTACGGGATGGTACATCCAGATCACAGGCGTAAAGGTGTAGGAACAACTCTATTTGAGGCAGCGAAGGCTGTCTGGCGACGGAGAGGTGCTAGCGGCCTACTGCTGGTTTGTGATGGTGCCTTACCCTCCGGCAAAGCGTTTGCCTCCGCAAACAGGGGAGAATATCGTTTTTCAGAACATCGCATGGTGCTTGATCCAGCTAACATCAAGCGTCCCCAATTGTCACAAGGACAGCAGATACAGTTCCGACGCGCAGAAGCTACCGAAGTTCCAATCCTCACCCATCTCGTTTCACAGGCATTTGAGGCATCTGAAGAGGCGATAGAAAACTGGATCATGGAGGTTATTTCAGCAGACAACCAACGTTTTTACATCGGCCTGCTTGATGGGTTGCCAATTGGGGCACTCAGAACTGTCAGCATTGGTGAGCAGATTGATATCGTGACCTTTGGCGTACTCCCTCCCTATCGCGGGCGGGGTTACGGTCGGCAAATGCTTCTGGCAATCATTGATCTGCTGCTTGAAGAACACTGGCCTGACATCGCTCTTGATGTAGAGACAAAGAACGCTAATGCCCTCGGACTCTACGAATCTTGCGGCTTCCGTACAATCAGAACATGTGATTACTACCAAGTAATCGAAGGGGATCCTGCTCGCTCGTAGGCTGATAGAAGAGATAGCCTGTAAATCATCAGATTCTGCTCATAAAATCTTGTGCTTTACAGGCGATCTATTTTGTTCGTACTTTCATCACCGACCGGCGTTCGAGGAGGTGGTAGACCCAGCGCAAAAAAACTTGCCGCACCCCTACCAGCCTGGCTCTGATGATGGCTCCCTTTCTCGCGCGACATGGTGAGAGAAAAGTGGCTACCGGTTGGCAAAGAGAGGCGCGAAGAGAATATCAAGACACGCCACCATGAATGGACGCTCGCATTCCCTTCCACCACGGCTCCACCATGGCATCATGTCGACTCCCATGCTCATCACGCTCTTCCATACATTTCCGCGCTTTTCTCTCGGGGATTGCACATTGCGGCATTTCATACTACAGTAAAGATGAACAGAGGCATTCGTGCGTCGTGCGAATGCCTGTCCCAGGCGTCAGGTACGCAGGCGCCATTTTTCAAGGGGACATCTCTATACCCGCAAACAGACACAGAGAGACAGCAAGGAGAATGCCATCTCGCGGAGAAGTCTGCGCTCTTCGAGAGGCTGCCACCAGTTCCGTTTTGTGCAACCACAACAGATCTCCTCCTGCCAGTTCGTGCTCTCCCAACGGCAATGCCGGCAAGGGCTCCAGGCTCACATCACCCAGGCGCTCGTCATGCCACCTCTGCGCTCGATCCTCTGGGACCATCCAAACGTCACAGCCTACTTTCCGGCCCAATCAATTAGCAATACCATGCTTCTCCTCCTTCTGCTCCCCTACCACTCTCAAACGGCACCACTGCGCACTCCAGTACACCATCTCCATCTCCACCAGGAGCGCACTACCATCGTCCTTACGAGAAACGGTCATACCTGCATGCGCCTCTCTGCAAAGAGAGGATCCCCAGCACAAAACGACACACCATCACTCTCGTGGGTTGCTACAATGGGTCTCGCTCCTGCAATACGAGCTCCCTTGTTCCATTCTCGTCAGAAGCATCCTTTTCCTCCCTCTCGCACACCACCATGACAACAACACTGAGACAGACGTCATCTCACCTGAGGCGGACGACAACGCGCGGTGAGAACCGACAAATGCGGCCCCTCGCGCTCCGTCTGTTGCGGAGGAAGACGAACGAGTTCAGAGACCGCCGAACAGGTATTCACGTAGGTGCAAACGACGGGCGAAAGGCGGATGGCGGCTTGTCAGTTGTCGAGGACCGCAAGGTGCACCTGGCGCAGGCGTGCAGGATCGGTAATCGTGGTGATCGCGATGATCTTGCCTCCCCTGATCGAGACATCAAAGACGCCGATCAGCCGCCCGTACGGGGCCACGACGACTCCCACGGAGCCATTCACCAGCGCAGTCTGTGTTGCCTGGGCACGTCCCACAAACTGGTTCGCCACAGCCGCTGCACCATGAAGCTCTCCTGCTCCGCCCGCAGGCACGGACATGGGATCGCGCCGGAGCACCACATCTGGATCGAGCACGGCGAGCAGCGCGTCAAAGTTCCCGACACGCGCGGCGGTGAGGAAGGCTTCCACCACTTCTCGGCTGGCGGACAGGTCCGCATCCTGCATAGGTGCTCTTCCCCGCACCCGGCGGCGGGCGCGGCGGGCGAGCTGCCTGGCTGCGCCCTCTGAGCGCTCCACGAGAGGCGCGATCTCGTCGAAGGGCACGGCGAAGATGTCGTGCAGCACATAGGCTAGGCGCTCGGCAGGAGTAAGCTGATCGAGCACCACCAGCAGCGCTAGACCCACCGCATCGACCAGTTCGGCTTCTTCCTCGGGGTCGCTTCTGCCAGGCGCTCTCGTGATGGACCCAGCAAAGGACGCTTCCAAGGACTCTTCTCCCCGCGATTTCCGCGCGCGCAGCATATCCAGGCAGATCCGCGTGACCGCCCTGCTCAGCCATGCGCCCGGGTTTGAGACGGTACTTGGGTCCGTGCGGACCAGACGCAGCCAGGACTCCTGAACGGCATCCTGCGCCTCGGGAAGGGAACCCAGCATCCGATAGGCCATCGCCTGCAGTTGGGGACGTTCTGCCTCGAAGCGCTTCACCAGCCAGTCTTGTTCATCCATTCCTTCTCTTCCTTCTTTCTCCATTCGTCATACCACCGACGAAGGAAACCGGGCTGATGTGACAGGCAGCCAGCCCGTCTTGGCGCGTCATCACAAGAGAGCAGGATGTTCCCTTCCAATCGCACACGAGTTTGCCCGAATCAGGAAGAAACCGGTCACATTCTTTCCGTGTCATACGTCGGGAGGGTGACGAGGGAAACCCAGTCAAGGTGAGAGGGAGTCCCACTCCTCTTGACCGCGCTGACTGGGCAATCTCATCACCATCAAGATGCACCTTGGGGGGGGTGTGCACCGCCAGCGGAAACGCACCACGAACCAAGTGGACAAGTGAAAGGACCTGTTCCCATGAAAGTAGCGATTTCCCATACCAAAGTCAAGCCTGACAAGCGCGCCGAAATCGATGCGGCGGGCAAGCGCGTGCTCGAGGCGCTTGAACGAGAACGTCCGCAGGGGTTTCTCTATGCCGTCTGCCCGCTCCCCGACGGGGAGACCTTTGTCACGCTCAGCGTCACTGACGACGGCGTAGACAATCCGTTGGTGGCCTTCCCAGAATTTCAGGCGTTCGTCGCGAACTTCAAGACCTGGATCGCTGAGCCGCCAACCGCCGAACACTTGACGGCTACCAGCTCCTATCGGTCCTTCTAACGACCCAGGAGTCGAGCGTCTGGCGAGTGAGGCAGCCGCTGCCGATCATACTCGCCAGATCCTCTCGGCGATCTCCGGTGAAAAGCCTGGCGAGAAGACGCGGGCCACATGGCTCGTGAAGCAGGTGAGCGCGGCTCGTGAAACAGAGCCGCATTCCTGTGCTTTCCCGATGGTATCGTGTCTTTTGGATTGGGCACGCACGAGAGGAACAGAAGCAATAGCCCGAGTGACTGTCGTTTCTCAGAATACTTGGTTCTTCCCACGGGTTGCGCAATGAGGTTGAGTAACCAAGTGATGGAAGCAGGAAAGGGTTGTGCCCAAAACAGGGGGCTGTTGATTACAGAAATGCTCGATTGGATGGCTCGCGCTGCCAATCGGTGTTGAGAAAGGCAGTTCGCAGAGCCACCAGGGCCGTGGCATTGGCTCGTTTCCAGCGCATCCCTCGCCGTTTCATGCGCCGATTGATGACCAGAGCCACTGCTCGTTCGATGATGCCACTGCCTACCGGATATCCTGCTTGTCTCCAGGCCTCATACGATCCCATCCAATCTCGTTGCTGATCCAGGTAGGTCAAGGCTGCTTCCAAGGCTTTGCCTTCCCCTTTCTCTTGCCCTTGCCAGCTCTGCAATCGCTTGACAGCCTCCTCGACCTCTCCCTGCCACAACCAGCTCTTGATCTCAGCAATCTGCTGCCTGAGCCAGGTGTCCGAGTAGTGCTGCTCTCGTTGCATCTCACAAATGGCCTTGCGTACCACCCGCCAAAGGTGGAACCAATCCAGTATGTGCGTGGCTTGGGCAAAGTGTTGCTGGGCTTCCTGTTTGATCCACTGCGCTCCATCGGCCACCACCACGCTGTTGGCCTCATCCAGTCCCACTTCACGAGCTGCAGCCTCCGCCAACACTCCCAATGCCTTGCCCACGACATGCGCAATGAGTTCGCCAAAACGTTTCTGCTTGCCCAAGTCAGGGGGATGAGTTACTCTTCAGGTTCTCCTCCTGGTTTCCGAGAGCCTGGACTTCATGTATTCCCTGTCTGAAGTGCTTGCTCCCTACTCCCTCCAATTGCGCACGGGCCTCTCTGGCCTGCTAGAGAGCCAGTCAAGTAATCGAAAGTTAGTAGATAAGCTCTAGCATTATCATGCTCGATGATTATCGACTGAGACCATCTTAGAACCCTAAATGGTATTACTTGACCGATTCTCTAGACTCAGTCGTTATTGAGCGCATTCCTCTCGTTGCCGCTTTCGCACAACGCCATTCCTTCGCTTCACAGGCGTCCGTCTCGATCCATTCCCTGAGCGATGAACCGTTCATTGTTTGCCAACGCCAGGTTTCGCATTTTTTTTACGACCGGATCATTCAGCTCTGCGGCTTTAGTCCGCGCATTACGCAAGAGGTCCCTGACATTGGTATGCAGTTTGGGCTGGTGGCTGCAAACCTGGGTATCGCCATTGTGCCTGCTTCAGCAGCAGACATTCGCAATCTTGGGGTCGTTTATCGTCCTCTTGCCGATCTCAATGGCGATGGTGCCATCGAAACGGCTCTGGTGTGGCGTCGAAAAGACACCTCTCCCTTGGTCCAGGAATTTCTTGCCGTTGCACACGAGGTGCTGGGGCAGCGTACAAATACCGCGACAGGGGTTGAGGAAATGTAAGCTTCTGAGAAAGGTGCAAGGGATTGCCTCGCCGACATGAGTAGTAGCATCATGTACGATAACATGTTCTTGTGTGGATTCTCTTGATTACGTTCGCATCTCAATCATAAAAGCATTTATCAGTTTTGCGTCAGACAGCTTGCAGAGCCGTGCCAAGCCTTACAAGTGGTACTCTCTTTTCTCATATAAATTTTCCAGGCTGCGCAGGCGCATTTTGACAGGTCCAAACAGGCGATTTTTCTCACATAAAAATTCGCTGGTAGGGCTTTGGCTCGCTCCACAGGCCGATGAAAATTTATGTGAGAAAAAGCTTTTTGAACGATCTATGCCACCAGCAACGACCTTACCAGCGTCAAGAACAGTTATGTGAGAAATTGTGCCTGTTCTACTGCTTCTGTACATAGATGCTGCGAATTTTTTTCTGATAATAACGAACAAAATTATAAGAAACCACATGATACCGCAGCATGTCGGATTTCGAAGTATCGCCTTGCAGGATGGAGTTTTCCTGGTCAATGGAGTGGCGATAAAACTGAAAGGTGTGAATCGTCACGACCATCATCCCGATCTTGGGAAAGCGGTCCCCTATGAGGCCATACTGCGGGATATTGTGCTCATGAAGCAGCATAACATCAATACCGTCCGCACCTCACACTATCCCAACGATCCCCGTTTCCTTGATCTGTGCGACGAATATGGACTCTATGTCATTGACGAGACCGATCTGGAGTGCCACGGCTTTATCTCTCTGGAGGATATGGATGCCTTAAAAGAAGAGCGTCAGATCAGTAGAGATGAAGCCTATCGTGTACTCAATGAGCATGCCGCACACTAGACCAGTGATAGCTCTGAGTGGGAGGCCGCATATGTTGATCGGGCGGCCCGCATGGTGCAGCGTGACAAGAATCATGCCAGTGTGATTCTGTGGTCGCTGGGCAACGAATTGTTCTTTGGTCGCAACCATGAAGCGATGGCGAACTGGATACGCGCATATGATCCCACCAGACTGATTCACTACGAGGGCGATAGAGAAGCGCAGGTTGCCGACGTCTTCAGTACGATGTATACCTCAGTCGGTGAGCTCAAGGAGCTTGGCGAGCGGAGCGACCTGGAGAAGCCACATATCCTCTGCGAATACGGGCACGCCATGGGGAATGGACCAGGCGGCCTGACAGAATATTGGGAGACGATCTACAAATATCCTCGTTTGCAGGGAGGATGTGTGTGGGAGTAGTGCGATCATGGTATCCGGCAACGGACTGCGGATGGTCAGGAGTACTTCGCCTACGTGGCGATTTTGGTGATGAGCCAAATGATGGAAATTTTGTGATCGATGGGCTGGTGTCTGCGGACCGTGTGCCGTCGCCCGGACTGATCGAATATAAAAAGGTGATTGAGCCTGTCTGGGTCGAGGCCATCGATGTGGACACGGGGCAATTGCGCATCCACAATTTCTATGACTTCAGCAACTTGAAGCATCTGGTCTGTTCATAGTCCCTGCTCAGGGAGGGGACCATCGTGCAGCAAGGCGTTGTTGATCTCCCTGATATTCCTGCGCACGACGCTGGCACAGTTGAAATACCCTTTGTCCGGTCTGCTCTCCAGAGTGGATGGGATTACTGGCTCAACCTGGACTTCACGCTGGCCTTCGATACGCTCTGGGCTGATCGAGGACATGAAATCGCCAACGCCCAGTTTCTCGTCGCGGCCCGCACAAGCGATGAGCAGAGTGCCGTTCAGGTGGGTGCGCAGTTGCATTGTCATACCGAAGGCACATCCCTGGTAATTGAAGGGCCAGAGCTAGAGATACATTTCAATACAGCGTACGGTCAGCTCACATCCTGGATTTCCGAGGGCGTGCAACTGATCGAGAAAGGTCCACAACTCACCTTCTGGCGTGCCACAACGGACAATGATCGTGGTTTTGGCACCACCTCGGTCGCGCAGTGGCGATCACTTGGTTTGCACCAGCTCACGCATCGTATCGCCAGCGTGGATTGGGAGAGTATTGATCGTGGGCGTGCTGTGAAAGTGGTTGTCGCGGCACGTATTGCACCTCCGATCAAGGCCTGGGGCATTGCATGTATGTATGTATGAATATATGGTGTATGCGACCGGCGATATAGTGATTCAGATCAAAGGTGAGCCAGCCGCAGGTGGGCCGCGTACACTGCCTCGGATTGGTCTGGAACTTCAGCTTCCATCGCAATTCGAGCAGGCAAGCTGGTATGGTCGTGGGCCGGGCGAATCCTATGTGGATACAAAGCAGGCGAACCGGGTCGGTGTCTACACAAAATCCGTCGACGAGCTGTACACGCCCTATACGATGCCGCAGGAGAATGGGAATCGTTCAGAGGTGCGCTGGGTAACGGTTACCAATACGCGAGGGGTGGATCTGATGGCAGTTGGGATGCCTGAATTGAACTTTAGTCTGCATCGTTATAGCGTGGAGCAACTGGAGAAGGCTATGCACACCTATGAATTAAGTGATAGTGGACGGCTGATCTGGCATCTGGACTATCGTCAGCACGGTATGGGGTCCGCCAGTTGTGGACCGGATGTGCTACCGCAATATGAGTTACTCTGCCAGGCGTTTCAATTTGCGCTCCGTCTGTCCCCATACTCGCGCGATCTTGTTGCTCCCTCTGTTCTGTAGGGGAGGAGCTTGTCTCCTCCCGAATTCCTCCCCTACAGAACCGGGATGGAATACCGGAATCAACGGCGAATCTGGCTGAGGATTGTTTTATCCTTAATTTTGCTATCCTCCGCCAGCAAGAATGCCTTGGAGAGTATGAGCGATAGCAAAGGATCGCCTTCGAAAGGCAAGAAGAAGCGCTCTTTCTCCGTCTTACGCATCTTTCCTCCAAAGACGATACATAGATACTGGTCCCCCGGTTGCATGAAGATATTGCCAGAAATGAGATGGATACGATAGGTATGCAAGTCACCGCGCACGGTGAGAAAGCGTTCTTCCAGTGAACATCGTTCGCTGATTGCCAGACGCGGCAACAAGCGTTCCAGGATCTGCCTTCTTGCTTCAATTTGCAGGGAAGGCGTCTCCTGGTTATAGGATTGCCAGTACTCTGCCAGTAATGAATCTCCATCATCATGACCATAGATATCAGTGCCTACGCTGGTGACGCTGACAAAGAGATCCACGTCGCGCATTATCTCTGAAAAGACAATGGGGGGAATCTCTTCCAGTGGCTTGAACTGCTGGTTGTGAAAAGGGCTGGTGATGGGCTGAAAGCGTACCTTCCTGGTCAAAAGGTGGCGTGGGATCTCTTGATCCTGGTATAGATTGCCGAGCGTGAATTCGGCACGTATTCCCGCCGATGGGATATCTATATAAGCCGGATCATCCTGGATCGAGCCAGAAAAATTGCTGTGCAGGGAGAATTGCCAGTCACGAGCACGGGCCAGAGCATTGAGTTGGTGCTGCTGGATAATGTGGTCCGCAAAACGGCGCGAGTAGTCGTATGTGTCCTGCTCTGCGTCCGTAATGGGATAGATTTCACGGTGCGCTTGCTTGAAGGGCTGTGTGATCTGTTGTTCCTCCAACCAGAGTTGCCAGAGCTGCGCCTCCTGGGGCTCACTCATGAGGGGATGCCAGAGAGTAACCTCACTCTGGGTAGGCAACTCACAGGGCTGGCCCTGCGCGTTGACCAGTTGCCCATGTTGCCAGATGACGCGCCAGTTGTGTGCACCAGAACTGATCTGCCAGATGAGTCGTCGAGCCAGCACGCTGACCAATGGATGCTCCAGGTAACGTTCACGCCAGTCCTCCAGTGACCAGTGTCGCGGATTCAGGTACAGGCGCTCTAATCGGCCCCGTTGTGAGCTGATCAAGTGTTGCATATCGTCCGCCAGACGATCGACGGACTTGATCTCATCTTTGTGCTCACGCTTGAATGCGGTTGGGAGTTTCGTTTGCGGCTGACCGCTGGCATCAAACCAGAGCGGCTCTACTTTTCTTCCTCCTGCGTCTAGCTGTACAGTCCAATCGCCAACAGTGATCTGAAGCTGACCATCGTGCAGATCGAAGGTTGGGAGCATCAATTCTTCCAGGTCTTCACGACTCATCTTCTCACGTCTGGCAACGCCATCCAGTGCCTTGCCGATTTTTTCCTGATAGGAAGGCTGTTTAACATTTCTGCGGATGCGTTCTAGTTGACTGATCGCGTCCTTGCCGGGCATGGTCGCGAGCGTGAAGATGCCAGCATCTCCCACTTTGGGGCAGCGCGGTCCCTCACCCGGGAGCTTGCGATAGCCCTCAATAGCGGCATCGGCCAGGGTCGCAGCCAGTCCACGATCGCTATTTCCGCGACAGAGCCAGATCAGCCCACGCAAGATGTCAGAGTTATCGCCATCCATGCGGCCTTCCTTCTGGGTGCAGAAAAGGTCGATCCAGCGCCGTACGGTGGATGTGAGTTGCTCTGGCTCTATGGCTTCCGTGAGCGTGTAGGCCTGCTGCTGCCATTTGTCTGTAGGGGCCGTTCCCTTAGCACTGGCACACAGGTTCAGGATCGCGAGCCAGGGATCACGTTGCTCTGGCGTGAGGTCCGTCAGTTCGTCAAGAATAGCGGTACCCCAGCGATCGGGCAGCAAAGGATAGCTGAACTGTTGTCCCCGTTCGGAGAGCAGATCGCGGAGCAGGAGATGGAAGCGACGGGTATCCGGATCGGAGAGGGAATTTTTCGTCTGGTTGACTAACCACTTGATCTCGGCGCGACACTGTGCCAGCACGTCCGGTTGCCGCAGGAATGGCTCCAGTTCTTGCACGTATGGCCTGAGGGTATGGGTCGCGTAACGTATTCCCAGGAGATCATGCAGGAGCATATGAATGTCTTCAGGGACGAAGGGCAGCTGGTTGTTGAGCAAGGTTCCTATCAGGCAGAGATCCTGCTCTACCTGGTAGGTGTTTCCCTCTCTCCGCTCGGATTCAGAGCCGGGTTGGATGTTGTGTGTCTCTTCCGCGCTCAGGCGCAGGAGACGCACGATGCTCTGTGCGCCGAGTCGTTGCTGAATCAGGCGTGTAAGCTCGGCGTCTATATCCGGGGTGCCCGCTCCAAACTCCTCATGATATGCTGCCAGCAGTATGAGGAGCTCACTATCGCTGGTAAAGTGTCTGGTGTTGTCCTGGAGAAGATCTCTCAATGGACCCGCGCTTTGTGGGAAGAGGAGGTGGCGGATCAGAAGGCGCATTTGATTTTCCTCTATCTGTGCGCTATGCCAGCGGACTTGCGAGAGGTGTTCATAGAGAGGTGCTAACTCGTCCTGACAAAGACGTTCTAACTCTGACGGCTTGAGCACAGGAACGAAGGTTTTAAACAGGTCGAAGAGCCGTATATTTTGTGGGCCGTATTGAAATGTTCGATAATAACTATCATCCAGCCCGAATAGCTTTGCGATGCCCACCAGGATACCATAGATATCCTCGTAGCTATAGGGCAGATCGTAGGTAAAGATAGCCTGGATAAGCAGAACGTTTTGCTTGTAGTGTACGGGGTGGTGATTGGAATAAGAGTCTGGAGGGTTCAGAGTGGATGTATAGCCATCGAGCAATGCTTCCTTGATCAGGTGAGCTTTGATCTGCTCGCTGGCCTGTTGACTGATAAATTCAACCACATATGGCCTGTTGACCAGGCCGTCTCGCATCTCCTGATGATAGGCGACCAGGATGGCACGTGCGTGCTCTTCTGCTGATGACTCGGCCTTTTCGGCATCGTCGCGTAGCAGTGGAGCAAGGCCGGGAGGATTCCCGGCGTAGCACAGGTCCGCGATTAAGAGGTACAACGCGTATGTCTCCTGACTTCCATTCAAGAAGTAGTCTGTGTAATCTGCTTCTTGCGACCAGGCGTAGAGTGTATGGAGCTCTTCCTGTACATATTCGTGGATAGCAGGCTGTTTGATGGCGGGTGCGATGGCGTGCAGAACTGCCGTGATGCTGATCGCCCATTGCAAGAAACGACCTCGTTCATCGAACGTCAAGCTATGGGGATAGTTATGCAGATTGCGTAGATTCTGGTTGCTATAAAATGTCACGCAGCTGTGCAGGATCGCACGAACATCTTCTCTACTACAGGTGAGGGGTGTAGAGGAGAGAACTGTGACGAGATTCATATCTCGCTCTAAGAGACTTCTACTCTGGATTGTGGTGCTGATGACACGCGCTTTAAGCGAATCGCTGAGGGTATCCCTCATCTGCTGCAAGAGAGGATGATCCAGAGGCGGTATGTGCTCTCCGAACTCGCGCTGGTAGGCGGCAAGAAACGTGTCCACCTGTTCTTCATCTGGCATCTGGTTTTCTTGATAGGCATGAAGGAGCGCGGCGAGTCCATGTGAATTGCCGGGAGAGGACATCGCTGTAATGGACTGTCTCAATGCGTAGATTTTGTCTTGCATATAGCTCATTTTTTCCTGTGCCAGACGAGCTTCAAGTGTTAGCAGCTCTGGCTGGTTACGGAAAGATTTGCCTGATGCTTTAAGGATAGTGAGCGCGTATTGCAGTAGAACGATGCCACCTCTGCGGCCATTGCCGAGTTCTCCACCGTGCGCAAGGATGTTCAGGATGCGCTGAATATCTGCATCGGTCCAGGGGAGATCATCTGTGATGAGCGCGGCTACTATCTCCCGGTTATTATATGTAATCTCATCCGATTGAATACCTATACCTTCCTGTAAGGCAAGGAGAATCATACTCTTTTTGACGGGCGGGCTGGCTTGTCTGAGCAACGCAAATACAGGGTGGTCATATTTGTAGAGCCTCAGTCCGCGTAGCTCCTGGTGGAGTATAGTGAGTAAGACTTTGGCTTGCTCGTCGCTATCGGGTGCATCCCCGCTGGCATATCTGCGTAATTGGAAGATAAGGCCGGGTGCGTCGTCCCCAAAGAGCAGCGCTTCGAGCTGTTGTCGAAGCTGGTAGGATTCGTGGAATGGTTCAAAGGTGCCCCAGCGATACACATAGGTATAGAGTGTTTCGCATTCGCTGCGACAATAGTTGAGAATCTCTGGTTGCTGCAATGCCGGTACAAAGCTGCTCAGCAGGTGCAAGAACGGGGTCCGTGCACTATCTGAGTGATATTCCACCGCGAGAAACGATTGGAACACGTCGTTCACAAGGGAGAGGATGGCTTGCAGGTCTTCCTGCTGGTATGGCACGCCTCGTTCGCTGATCGCACTGAGAAGAGAGAGGTCTGAAGCAAACGTTTTATCATCGCGTATCTTGTAGGGTTCCAGCCGATGTTTATAGAGGACTCTCTGGATATCGTTCAGTATTACCTGGATGAGGTGGCTATATTGATTGTCATCGATTTTTTCGATGATGCGCGGACACTGCTGGCTGGCTTTGCTGGTACGATGAGCCTTATCGTATTCTGTGAGGATCTGTTGAAGCGTTTCCAATTCCTGTTCATTGATCATCGTTGTTAGCCCCCCACCAGTGGTACAAGTTTGAAGAAGGTGACGCTGCTCTCCGGCGTGAGCAGGATCGGGCTGTCGAGCTGTGTTACCTGTCTGGTATCGACGATCACAATGTAGCTTCTTTTCCCGAAGGCTTTGATGGCTTGCTCATATAGTAATTGCCAATCGAGCTGAGGCTGGTTCTCTGTTACTGCTTCACTGTGGTTCTGGTCGGGTGATGGTGGGATCAGGCAGAGCTGTCGGGCACGCTTGCGGGCGTTGTATTCGGTGACATCCTGATAGATGCGGCTACGAATAATCTCGCGGAGCGTACAGCGTTCTTCAAATATCTCAAGCTGCAAGGGTGATTGAATTTCCCCTTGCAGCGATTCGTTGTTGACGGTGATCGTAATTGACATACAAAAATCTCCTGATAATACTGTTCTCTGAGACTAAGGCGCAGAATTTATGTGAAGAGGTATTTTTTGTTTCTGCTTATGCTTCTATTCTTTCCATTGCATTATAAATCGGAAAGGGAATAGGCCGACGCAGATTTCTGAATGTATTGAAATCGTTGCGCTTGCTTTAGCCCTCATCAGTAGTTTTGACCGTAATACCCAGTCCTCGGACGATAGCGAGCGCCTGATTTGGATCGATGATCGCACCTTTGAGCTCACGTGGGCCCACGCGTGCACCATCGATCTGCGAACCACGTAGATCGACACCTGTGAGCCTCGTTCCTGTGAGGTCCGCATTGCGGAGATCGCAATCGACGAACATTGTTCCTGAAAGATCGACCTCCATAAAGTTGACCTCACTCAAATCGCAGTTCTCGAGGCGTACCGCCTTGAAGCGTGAGTAGGCGAATTGGGAAAAGCCCGCATGGCAGTCTTTAAAGAGAACATCCTGGAACTGTGCTTCACCACATTGCCAGCCAATCAGATGGCAACCGATCAGTTCCACGCGACTCATACTGGCCTCGGTCCACTGGGCGTTGGCAAGGTCACAGACGGAGAAGCGACTATCAAGCACCTGAACTTTTTTGAAGAGCGTTTTATTAAGATTCACATGTTGAAAAAGCATCTGATCGAGGGAAACATGTGCTGCCTCGTATTCCTGATATATAGTGACCCCCTTTGTCAAGACACCAAAATCACGAGTTTTAAGGTGTGTTCTCCTTGCTTGCTGAGGCGAAGTAAAGCTCTGCCGGAGTTCGATAATCAAGCGCCTGATGAAGACGTTGCTCGTTGTAAAAACGAAGATAGGTTGCGAGTTCCTGGCGAGCTTGGCGAGGACTCTCGTACCCTTTTATATACACCTCCTCATATTTAATGGTTCTCCAGAGTCTTTCTGTAAAAATGTTATCCAGAGCACGACCACGACCATCCATGCTAATATGCACTCCATGTTCTTTTAAGAGCGTAATATAGGGTGTGCTTGTGAAGTGTGATCCTTGATCACTATTCCAAATGTCAGGCGTTGCAACCTGAAACGCACGCGTTACGGCGGAGAGGACAAACGGCAATTGCAGCGTCTGATCCACTTCCCAACTCACGACATAGCGCGAGTACCAATCCAGGACAGCGACCAGGTACATCCATCCTTTGCTCAGGCGGATAGACGTGATGTCGATCCCCCAGATATGATTGGGCGTGCTGGCCGTGACATTTTTGAGCAAGTAGGGATAGATGCTTGCCTGATGGGCTCGCTTGGAGAAATTGGGACCGGGGTAGATCGCCTCGAGCCCCATCTCTCGCATGTGTCGAGCGACCGCCTTATGGTTCACCTGGACTCCTTCAAGCTGTACGTGTTTCGTGATCTTGCCCACGGGTTGCGCAACGAGGTTGAGTAACCAAGTGATGGAAGCAGGAAAGCAGCTAGGTTGAACGTGAATGAGGAACGATTCTGTCCGCAAGAGAGGATATAGTGAGCAGAGAAACGTTGTACTTTCGCGGAAAGATGTGTAGAAGGAAAAGAGAGTAGACAGGAGACAAGCTAATGGCCTCTATCCACAAGGAAATTCTAATCCAGGCTCGCCCCCAGGACGTGTGGGCGGCGATTCGCGATGTCGGCGCGGTCCACCAGCGCCTCGCCCCTGGCTTCGTCATCGATGCACGCCTCGATGGAGATGCCAGAATCGTGACCTTTGCCAACGGTGCAGTAGTTCGCGAACTGCTCGTCGACATTGACGACGAGGCTCGACGGTTAGCCTACGCAGCGGTGGGTGGGCGAACCACTCACCACAATGCGTCCATGCAGGTCTTTGCCGAGGGGGAAAATCACAGTCGGCTCGTCTGGATCACCGACCTGCTGCCCAATGAGGTCACCACAGTTATCCATGGACTGGTCGAGCAGGGCGCAACCACGATGAAACAGACGCTGGAAGCTCAGACTACAGGCAGCTAGAGAGGAGGGAATGAATTCTTCAATACCCTCATTGTGCCATTCATGGGAATTGCGCAATGAGATGGAACCCGTAGCGAAGCAGCAGAAAAATATGCCTTCTTGATGAGGAAGAACAAAAAGATTCCTGACAAAGGAGGCATATGTGAACAGTATGATGGATTCGTCGGTAATCATCCAGACTTCTTCGCATTCCGTCCCCTCAACGCCCTGCTGGTTTGGGGAGGCAGTGGTCATCGCTCAGGCTCTTCGACACAGAGGTGTACTGGCAAAGATTTCCCAGCGTGTGCGCTTCGCGCGGCGTCGGTTCGGGCGTTACGAGGTCATCGATTTTCTCGCCGTCCTCTTCGGCTATGCTGTGAGTGGTGAACGGACGCTCGAAGCGTTCTACAAAAGCCTGCATCCCTTTGCCCCAGCCTTCATGGCGCTCTTCGGACGAGATCGCTTGCCTGCCCGTTCGACGCTCTCGCGCTTTTTGGCGGCTCTGACTGCCGAAGCAGTCGAAGCCTTGCGTGCGCTGTTTCTCGAAGAGCTGCTTGGGCGGCAACCCGACTTTGAGCAGCAACCATGTGGGCTCACCGATCGAACAGGCAACCAGTGGAAGGTGTTCGACATCGATGGCACCCGTGAGGCCGCCCGACAACGAGCCTTACCCCAGACCCCGGAACTGCCTGTTCCCCAACGTTGGCTGCAAGAGGTGTGTGCTCCTGGTTACACCGGTCGCAAGCGGGGAGAAATCGTGCGCACCCGGACGACGGTCTTGCAAGCGCATTTGTATCAGTGGCTCGGTTCCTTCGGTAACCCTGGTAACGGAGAGTACCGCAAGGAGTTGCGCAGAGCGGTCGGGGTGATCGGGTCCTACCTACAAGCGCACCAGTTTCCCGAAGAGAGCGCGCTCCTGCGGCTTGACGGTCTGTATGGAACTGGAGCCGTCCTGGCTGATCTGCTCGGGTTCGCATTCGTGATGCGCGGCAAAGACTATCGGCTCCTTGACCTACCTGTTGTCCAGACACGCTTGCACTTGCCTGCTGATCAGCAGTTCTCGCGCCCGGAAAGTAACCTGGTCCGTACGCTCTATGACTGCCCGGATGTAGCGGTGGGTGCGAGCGGGCAGCGCTGTCGTCTCGTGGTGGCAACCCATCCTGCTGGGCCGACAAAGAACCGCATTGGTGTCGAACGCGGCGGACTCGTCTACGAACTGTTCTTGACAAGGCTGCCGCAGGAGGCCTTCACCGCTTCTGATATCGTGGCGCTGTATCTGCATCGGGGGCCTTTGAAACCACCCTCTCGGATGAAGATAGCGAGCAAGATCCCGATCGCTGGTGTTCTCATGCCGCTTGTGGGCAAGAAGCCTGGCAGATCGTCTCGCAATGGCTCTGGAACCTCCGTCTGGAGTTGGGACATCAACTTGAGCCTGAGCCGGTGCGCATCACTGAGTTTGCCCCTGCTCTTTCCCCCTCCAAAGAGCCCACCGCTTCTGTCTCGGGCTATGCAGCAGCCGAGGTGGCCCTGCCGTTCAAACTGGGTCGCTTCTCGGGGAGCGACTTTGCCCTTCAGCCTGATGGCACTGTGCGTTGCCCCGTGGGACAGGCACTGCGTGCGACCGAAGAGCGCCGGGAGGCTGATGGGAGCCTGCGGCTGATCTATGCCGCTCGTATCAGCCAGTGTCGAGGCTGTTGCTTACGCGAACAGTGTCAATGGCATGGTGGCAACACCCAGAAACCACGCCGGGTCAGTCTATTGCTCCATCCGCTCCAGGTCGGCTCAGCTCCCTTGCAGTGGCGTGACTGGAGTCGTAGACAGCATCGTCGAGCCTGCATGCAGCTCGTGCGCCACCAGCGGGTTGACGTGCACCTGGAGCCTCCCAGCCAGCTTGACTCAGCCACGCCGGCATCCGTGCTTTCTCGCGCCCAACGAGCCCATTCTCGGCTCTCATGGCAGGCGCGATTGGCCTGCAATGCCTCTGCCTCAACTACTGCTCGGAGTACAATCACGCTGTTCGGGGTACCAGAAGGCTTTGCGACCTGGCTCGGTCTATCGGCCGCGTAACACCGCGACCGGTCGCCGTTGGGTTTCTTCTCCTCGGAAAAGCAGGCTTCTCCGAGCGATGCTTCATGTCTTTTTTGCCCGGCTTTTGCTCTGTTTCTCTCACCTTCTGGTCTTTTTGCTTTCTCCTTCCCGGTTTTTTCTTCCCTCTTCTGGACATTCTCTCCTGTTCTGAGGAGCTTTCGTCTCCTTACCCAGCGATGAGCCCTTCAACAGGCTCGTTGCGCAATTCGTGGGCAATTTCACCGGTCGGCTTGAGGGGTCGCGTCTGATCGACATAGCGGTCGTAAGACGAATGGAACCAGGCCCCCACCTTTTCCAGGCGGGCGTCCCTCTTATTTCCCTTCCAGACCGGCCAATCCTTTTGCAACAGGGCATTGATGACGCTGATGCGCACGATTTCGGGCCGCCGCTGCTTGACCTTTGCGAGATAGCCACGGTAGAGCCGCTGGCCATCCTCGCTTGCTAGAAATGCATCGTCGAGATATTCCGGGCCATCAAGGACGAATATCAATCTCCGTGCTTCCAGGTCGTCTGACACATCATCCAATACTTCGCTCGACGGCCCACTCCACGCCTGGTCATCTTGCAATGGCTGCTTCTCACTCTCCGAGTCATGTCCCGAAAAGGAAGCATTCTGGCAGGAGAGCGAGGGCGCCTCTTGTGGAGTTTCATCGTGCCTGTCTCTGTTTTCCGTACTGCTCTCAGAAGGGATTTGGGTATTTTCGGCCTCCTTCTCTAACACACAAGTGTAGTGGAGAGAGAGGGACGAGCATTCCTCTTTAAAGGAGCCTGGCAAGACATGTCTTTCCCTGGTTTCCTCCATTGCTCCCAGGTAGCCCTTGATCAGCAGATGCAAGGGCTGAGTCGTAAACCAGAGGACAAGTTTCCTCCGCATCTTGCGGGGAACCCCAACCTCCCCCAGCTTGCAAATGAGCGCCTCTTGGAGTTGCAGGCGCAGCTCCAAGAGACGAGGCTCTTCCTTCTCACCCGAGAGAGCGTAGGAATACCATACCGCTTAATATCCTCACGTGCGCGCAAAAGGAGTTCCCGGGTTTTGCCGTTTTTGTACTCAACCAAGTAGAGATCTAAACGCTCTAAGAGCTCCTCTTCATTGAGTGGGGGTTGCTCTCCAAGCGGAATCTGGATCACGGTCTTCCTCTTGCGACGGAATTTATTGATAATTTTGATAGCCTCAAACAATACCAACCACTTGAGCGTCGTTTCTCTCCCATAGGACCACACCGGGCAATCATTCCGATTTCGCGACCGTTTGCATGATTTCGCGATATTATCAATTTCGATTTCGGTCAGAGGCGGTATCTCATCAGATGTAAATAAGTGCGGCTGGAAGGCCATGCGGCAGAGATCTGCCAGAACGCGTAATCCCTCCACGTGCCCCTCCCGTGATGGGGAGGAAAGCATCTCAACGAGGTGCAAACGAGCAGGATCTATCCAGGCACGTAGTAGATTCTGCGTTACAGCGGGAAAATTCGCGGTGTTTTGGTCACCTGTTGGGCGTAAGATGACAACAGCATCCTCAATGGGTCTTCCTCCGGTTGCAATTGGAGGGGGGAATTCACCTGGCTTGGCCGCTATTGCTCTCATGCGCTATCTCTCCTACATTCACATCTTTTATTGACGGAGAGAAAAGGGCCGTGCTATACTAGTAGTAAAAATACAATCTGTACTACAGAAAACAACATAAGGTCCCTCACCAGTCTGGTTGGTCTTTCGCAAAAAGTCCGGGCTGGTAAAATCTCTCGTTGGTTTGTAGTTGCTTAATTAATTGTCAAATAGGCTCTGGATAGAGCGAGCAGGTTAACTCGAGTCCATAAGGAGGCCTCCAGGATTAAATAGCAAACGTTAAAAAGTGCTGGAAAACCCACGCTGTGTCAGAGCGTGAGTTTTCTCTTTTTGGGACTGTGCTCGATTCAGCCTGAGCATCAAAATCGACTGCGAGTGAGAGAAGAATGTGATAAAGGATGCACAAAGTAAACATAGCTTGCGCCGTTTTGCCTTTATGAAGACCCGCTTAATCAAGGTTTCGGCCAGATTGCATAGTAGCGTGATTTGCCGCACCGGTGAGACATGGATACTATCCCTTATCATCCGCCTCTCTTCTTTCCACTGCCTCTGCACTCCTTTTTCCCCTCTCTATTCTGCCGGACTTCATTAATTCCACACCACATCCTTTATAGACGCCATCTGATCTCATCAGCGCGTGACATCGTGAGACAGGATCTCGACGGTAGTCACGAATGTACTATATCGACATTATAGCCAGCGATATCTCTTCCTACTAGCCCGCATAATGCACTTTTACCTCTTAAAATCAACCGCCTGGCGGCAAAAGCCACTGCCGGGCAAATCCTTTTTGCCGTCTTCATTAAGCTCTTTTTTGGCCTGCTATGCGGACCGATAATTTCACATTAGATATTGTTTAACAACTCCTAAAGGGAGGGGGGGTGGCACAAAAGGCCCCAAAAAGTCAACCAGCTAGCGCCAAAGTCAACCGGCTAGCGTTAAACACCACCCCCACCTAAGCTAGCTTGTAGAGCTAGTTAGCGTATTTTTTTGGGAGGTCCTGATACCAGCCAAGGGGGTGGCATTCGTCCAGAGGCAGAAAATCAACCGCCTGGCGGCTTCTACCACCTCCCATTACACTGGCCTTTAGAGCGCTTTTATACGCATTTGATACACAAGGGGGGTGGCATTTAGAAATACACAGGGGGTGGTAACGACTGAGTGTTGGCTATAGCTGCCTTTTTCTGGTTTGAAGTGGGCTGGGCAACCAAGCACCAGCATGCCGGGATCCTACGCCAGGCGAACCTGGACACGTGATACTGATCTGATCAGTGTTAGGCCTTCATCTCGATACTACAACATAGGCTACGCCTCTAGATGCAGAATTATAGACAACCAGCACTTTGGTTCCATCGGGATTCTTGAAGGCAACATCCTGAATGCCATTACTCCCAGTGCTGGAATCAATATGATAGGCACCGGGTGCGACAAACTTACTAGCCTGCCCCAAAGCATAGTAATCCCCGTTATAGGTGACATTACCGTTGCTCTGATCCACGCTGACAACGCCACGACAGGTTGAGCAGGCCGCGCCCGTACCGAGATTTGGTTGACCATTAGGATCAAGCACCATGCCCCAGCGGACCACCGACTTGCCCCAGTTGCGCACAACACCAATCAACAGCGACATTGTATTGGGAAAGCCATTGCTATTTTCCCATGTTCCACCAGAACATTCCGTCTCCCAGGCATCCTTGTTGGGGAACGAGGTATGTACCGACGTCTGTGCATCAACACTACCACCATAACAGTGCCAGGCGGTACCAGCAGTGTAAGCGTTGGCGGTTGCATCATTCAATATGGTAGTAGGATAGCCTGACTGATCCCAGTTGTGGTCGTAGCCCAGTATTTTCGTTGTAACACCGTTGCTAGCGAAGGCTGGCCCCAGATAGTTTTTGATGAAGTTGGTTTCATCGCTCGCAGGAAACGACATTCCAGGATAACCATTGGGCACATAGAGAGGCTCATTTTGCGGTGTAATGGCATAGATAGGTAGCCCCTGGGCCTGATATGCTTGAACGTACTTGACAAAGTAGTTGGCATAAGCACTATAGGCACTCGTGTTGAGTGTCCCACCCTCCATCGAGCCAGTCGACTTCATCCAACCAGGGGGGCTCCAGGGCGTGCCCATAATCTTGATGGCAGGGTTGATCTGCAACGCCTGTTGAAGCACTGGAATGATGTAAGCGGAATCATGGGCGATGGTGAAATGCGCCAGCGACGGATCAGTCTGTCCACTGGGCATATCATCATACGAATACTCACCTACCGCAGGAGCTGGCCGCGTGAGATCTGAAGCACCAATAGGCTGGCGAAGGAAGCTCAGGCCAATGCCGCTACTGCTACTAAAGAGGTTATTCATCAATGTAGAGCGCTGACTACTACTCATCTTGTTATAAACAAGCCACGCGGAGGAGTCAGTAAAAGAAGCACCAAAACCATCCATCTGTTGAAAGGTCTGATTCTCGTTGACGGTAATTATGTTTCCGGAAGCGTTACCAGTGGCAAATGTGAGACCTGGTTGCTGCGCGAGATGGGTGCTGAGATCCCCCGTGGTGAGCCACACGCTGACTGTCTCGCCAGCAGCATGCGCATAGAATGGAGAAGAGAAGAAGGCAAAGACACTACATGCGATCACAATACAGATTACGATGATATGAAGTACGTGTACCGAGAGTTTGCGAAAAAGAGTCGACCAGAACATACAATCCTCCATGATATTCTTGTCTGTCGGCCTGCCACAAACAAAGACAATGGGCTCCTTCCCATCATGCGGGACAATTACGTACCATGTATCAATTTATGGCGTTGAATACCTCCTCTCCAACAAGGGGTGCACTAAATAACCTTCAATTCTGCAATGTATTGTCTCTTATATGTACTATTGAACCTTTATTGCCAAAGCTGATATAAGCTCGTACTATATCAACTATACCTACCTCCTTCTCAGATGTCAATATGTCCAGACCTCTAGACCAAAAGAGCAGCATCTCAACTGATGAAGATGGCGTTACAGCCCTCCACCAATGTTTCTTGTTCAACGCCTCTTCACACATTCAGCAAACATTCAGCAAACAGACCGTAATATTTCAACCTACAGAGGTATGCTTCTTTTCGAGGTACATAGAAAAAGCCTCAACCAAAAATGTGCATTGATGAAAGGAGAATACCTTGTTTCGGCTAAAACCTTCTGGAAAAAAAATTCTGTTTCTAACGAGCATGCTTGCCTTGATGGGCGCAGTGTTCCTCATGGGAGGTATCACTATGTCCTCTGCCAGTGCGAACAGTCTGAATAAGACTCCACCAAAAGAGAAGCCTCCTTGTTCACAGTCCTGCAATCTCACCAAAGGTCTGGCGACGATAACCAATGTGAACGGCAATACGATTCAGGCAAAACTTCTGGGAACAGAACAAAAGGGCAACCAGGTCACGCTCCTCACTACAGCGAAGACAACCTACGATCCAGATCGTAGCATCGTCGCGGTAGGCAAATCCATCATTTTTGCTGGTACGATTAACCATGATGGGAGTATCACTACTCAGTTGATTACTTCCTATGATCCCTCTGTTACCGACGTTGCTGGAACTATTGTGAAGATTGATGGTTCAGCCATCACGCTGCAAACGAAGGATACACAGTCCATCGTTCACCTAACCGATAGCACAATCTTCCTCAAACTCGATTTCAAGGACAAAAAGAAGCTGCCCGCAACCTTAAGTGACCTCAAAGTAGGTATGACCGTTACCGCTCACTGCACAGTGCATAGTAATGGTTCGCTCACAGCGCAGTCTGTCGTCATCGTTCCGGCAAATTCCGAGGTTAAGTAACCTTTACGTCTATACAGGGACTTACTTCGGTGGTAGAGCACTGCTAGATTGATGAGGCAAAACCAGGCACAGGTACTTTCTGAGCAAGAGGGTACCTGTGTTGATGAGAGAAGGGAAACTGCGCATGACCATCCAGCACGACACTGCCAATCAGAAACCAACCGTTCTCGTGGTTGATGATGAGCCGCAAATCATTGATTTTCTGCGTGTCGGATTGAGCTATGAAGGCTTCCTGGTTCATGTGGCGACCACTGGACCAGAGGCGTTAGAGAGCATTACTCGATGCCTCCCTGATCTGGTGATTCTTGATCTCATGCTCCCAGGTTTAGATGGCATGGCTGTCGCGCAGCGGATCTCTAATGCACACGATACCGCAATTATCATGTTGACAGCAAAGGAAGATGTCGAGGATCGTGTTGCCGGATTAGATATTGGTGCGGACGATTATGTGACCAAGCCCTTTGTCTTTAAGGAATTGATGGCGCGTGTACGTGCAGTTTTGCGGCGGCGTGGCAAAATGTTTGGGGAAGTCCTCTCGTTTCAAGGTATTACGCTCAATCGAGTCACGCGCATTGTCACTCGCGAGGAACGCACGATAGACCTGACTCCCCGTGAGTTTGAACTCCTGGAATGCTTTCTGATGCATCCACGTCAGGTCTTGAAGCGTGATGCCATCCTGGCCCGTGTATGGGGCTATAATTATGTTGGCGACGATAATGTCATTGAAGTCTATATTCGCCATTTACGTGAAAAGTTACAGGACGATCCTCCGCGGCTCTTGCAAACAGTGCGTGGCGTGGGGTATGTCCTACGCGGCTAAGGAGGTCGTCCATGTCCAGACGTTTTACATTCCCTCCCTTGCTAGCATCTTTGCCGATCCGATGGCGATTAGCACTGGTTTCCTTTGGTCTCTTCGCGGTATTGCTCACAGCCTTAGGCATCATCATCTCGACGACTGAGGAAAAGATACTGCTGGCAAACCAGGCAAATATCCTCTCCCAGGAAACAAGCCTCGCGCAATCGCAGTTGATCGTCACCAAAACTGCGCCTACGCAGTCACAGATCATCTCCTTTTCCTCAATGAGAAAAGAGGTGGCGGTCAGTATTGTGCCAATAGTAAAGGGTTTTGATCAGAATCAGAACATGAGCGTCGCCGTCCTTACCCCCGAAGGAGAGGTGCTAGCAACAAATACGGGCAACACTTCTATTTCCAAATATCGCGCGTTGCCAGCGATTCCCCTGACACGCTCGTTTCTCCAACAGTGGCTCGCAGAGAAATCCTATAAGCTTGCCAACGACGACCAGGGACAACGTCAACTGGTTATCTTGCAACAAATCATCATATGGGATAAAACAGTAAAAACAACGCCAGATAACGATATCGCGGGATATAAAAAAGGCCTCTTACTGCTCAGTATCCCGACCACGACCATTGATCAAGCAATCTCTATTACCCAACTGACCCTGGCTCTTGGTATTTTCATCGTCTTGTGCATAGCTGCCGCTCTCACGCTGCCTCTTATTAGCGTGGCCCTTCGTCCCCTACGGGAACTGGAGAGAGTCAGCTCTTTAATCGCTATGGGAACATTATCGCTACGTCTGGCAGAGCCACCAACACAAGATGAAATCGGACGGATGGCGCGAGCATTTAACAGTATGGTCGCACGCCTGGAAGCAACGTTTGCCAGGCAAAAACGTTTTGTGGCCGATGTTTCTCATGAATTACGCACACCACTGACCGGGCTTGGAGGAAGTCTCGAAATGCTACTCATTCGGGCTGACAATGGGGATGAGGAGACCAGGCATCACCTTCTTAACGGCATGTATCGCGAGGTCGAGCGGATGCAACGCCTGGTAACGGAACTGCTTGCTCTCACGCGCCTGGATGAAGGATATATGAAGCCTCAAATTGATACAGTACCTCTAGCGCCACTGGTCACAGAGGTGTGTGAACAGGTTCAAGAACTTCTCTGCGGTCAGGAACTTTCTTCTCAAATACCAGCGGATCTACCTGCGCTGCGTGCAGATATAGGTCAACTGAGGCGGGTACTTCTTAACATCGTTGAGAATGCCCTGAAGTTTACGCCGCCCACCGGTTGTATCACCATTGTGGCATCAAGAGAAGGAACGGAACATATCAGGCTTGAGATCCAAGATACTGGTATTGGCATTCTGCCAAAGGATCTGCCTCATGTCTTTGATCGTTTCTATCGTGCCGATCCGGCCCGAACGCGTCTTTCCCAACAAATAGGTGGGAATGGTTTGGGTCTTTCCATTGCGAAAGACATCGTCGAAGCACACAGAGGAAAGATAGCTATCAGAAGCACTCCTGGTGAGGGCACTATTGTGACGCTCTGGCTATTAGCAGATGCTGGTGACATGCTCTCAAAGCATTCGCCAACACCGAAAGGCAACTAGCTTCTGGTGTCGAACAAGGGCCTAGTGCAGTAGAACGAAAGAAAGTAGGAAAGTGAACCGATATGAATAGGTATGAAAGCACCCATCTTCATCCGGCCACTCACCGAAAACGAACAAAACGAGATCCAGGCAAGATTACGTTCCTCCTCAGCCTTTGTGTTGCGTCGCTGCCAGATTCTCTTGGCAAGTGCTCGTCACGAACATGCCAGAGCCATAGCCAAGCAACTGGGTTGCGACGACCAGACCGTTCGCAATGTCATCAAAGGCTTCAACGAGCGCGGACTCGCCGTGCTCAAGCGCGAGTCCTGCCGCCCACATCACCTTCGCACAAGCATTCCCGACGACGCGTTAGAGGCGTTGCAAGACCTCTTGCACCGCAGCCCTCGCGACTTTGGGCTCAACCGCAGCCTGTGGAGCTTGCCTCTGGTTGCCAAGATCAGCTTCGAACAAGGAATCATTCCGACTGCGACCAGCGTCACGAGCGTGTGCCGTGCGCTCAAACGCTTGGGAACCAGTTGGAAACGCGCCAAGCACTGGATTACTAGTCCCGACCCACAATACCAAGTAAAAAAAACGCTCGGCAACGGTTGATTGCCTACGCGAGCCTTCAGTCCGACTGGGCCATTGGCTTCCTTGACGAGGTCTGGTGGAGTCGCTTTGCTCTTCCTCGCCTCCACGCCTGGCAAGACGCAGAGCACCCCGTCCGTCTGGTTGAGCAATCCTGGCTAAAGGATGATCCTGACCCCAAAGCACTGGCTTGTTATGGCGTCCTCTGGCAACAAGGGAGCCATGATGATCCTCTACGAGAGGAGATGTGGCTCCGTTTTGTCACGGGACGCCCAGTCAGCGATATCACCATTCAGTTTCTGGATTGGTGTTGCCAGCACTTGGCAGCACAAGGCAAACGGCATTGGCTCCTCATTTGGGACAATGCCTCCTGGCATGTGAGCAAGATGGTACGTACCTGGATCCGGGAACACAACCTCACCGTTAAGCAATCCCATCAAGGCGTTCGGATTTTGCCTTTTCAACTGCCCACCAAAAGCCCCTGGCTCAATCCGATTGAACCAAAGTGGGTCCATGGCAAGCGCAATGTGGTCGAACTTGATGGCTTGCTTTCGGCCCATCAATTAGCCAGCCGGGTCTGCGCTTACTATGGGTGCTCGTATGAACCACATTTAACTCTTTCCGAAATGGTTTCGTAATCTTGCACTAGTAGCCTTATTTTGATGATCACAGAAAACACAGCAGACTGACATTTCGTCGTCAGTCTGCTGTGTTCATAATTTTTCTATCCCTCCCAAACAAGAACATCAATCATGTTGGAGCCAGGAGCCGCTCCAAGGGTCGAATCTAATTGTGGAGGTCTATCAACTAGAGAATATTGGTTACGCTTTGGTGAAAACAGTAGGCGCTTGTCAAAATGGCAGACCTTCCGGAAGAAGAGCCGAGAGTGTCAAGCAATAGGAATCTCCCATTGTGCCAACCATCGCTGTGTGCGGTGGTCACGCACGCGAATAATAGCTTTCTGCGGGTAGATATGGACAGCGAATGAGGCCAGCATATCTGGATCGTCCGAGCGATACACTAAGGTTTGATCATCCTCGCTCTTGACGGGTCCATGAAAGCCCGTATACCAGGGGCTCATCAGATTGACATGAGTCAGCGGATGAGTACCCAGCGTTTCGGTGTGAATGAGATGTGGAGACCCCCATCCAGAATGGGTATGCCCGCAAATATAGAGAGCAGTATTGGAATGGCGAGCAAGAATATCGCGTACCGCTGACGAATTTTCTACAAAGAAGAAACGGGTTAATGAGTCATCGTCGAGATTCCTTACAGGGTCGCGGTCCAATACCGTGTTTTTCAAGGGACAATGGGCAAAAATAATAGCGGTGCGTCCAGCATGGGCGGCCAACGTCTCATCGAGGAAAGCAAGGGCTTCTGGCGTAAAGACAACATCCATATTGAGTTCACACCTGTCAGGTAAAAACCAATCAGGCTGTTCAAGCATAATACACACAATACCCTCATCTTCCCCGGCAAGCCAGGCATACCGTATGGGTACAGACCAGGTCGAGGTAAATTCTTCAATACCATGAGGCGCGTTTTCGTCCTCCTCAGGAAGGTATTCGTGGTTGCCGATGCCTGGATAAAATGGCATGTCCTTCAAATACGTGGCGAGTTCCTTTTTCGCCAATTCATAGTTTCTGAGTGCACCGCGTTCTACGAGATCGCCGGGGAAAACGCAGAACGCAGGACGGCGTTCCTCCTGCCACACTGTTTGCAAGTCGTCAAACATCTGCGTCATACGCGGAGTATGAAGCTTTTTCCACTGCTCATGATCGCGAAAATGCATGTCACCAATGGCCCAGAAATACAGCAATTCCTGATCCTGATCAAGTGGCGTTGCAATATAGGCGCTATAGCTATCATCCATAAAAGTTCTAAGAACCTCCAATTCGTTCGTACTGCTGGGATAAGTATCACACAGTTAGAGGTTCGCTCCAATAGATCTCCTGGGCATAGTGAGCGCAAGCAAATGGGTCATTATATCGATGCGCAGCAACAAATTAAGCAGCAAGAGCCTATTCACCTGTACCACAAACTTGTTTTGATGAAATAAAGGGACGTGAATGATGGATGATCAGCGGAATATTTCCCCTTTACTCATTTTATTAACTAGGTCAGTCACTGCGAAGCCACTTGTAAACATTTGCGCGTTTTGACTGCTAGCGGGTGTTCAGATCCAAGGATGCGTTCTCGGATGAGGAGCGCCCACTGGTAAAGGGTTACCGCCTCTTTTGTTTTCCCTTGCATTTGTTGCAAGTATGCAAAATCGTGCAGAATGTGCGTAGTCTCAACACGCTCCAGGTAGAGCTTACTGATGCATAGCGCCCGTAGGTAAAGTGGCTCGGCTTGCGTGTATTGTTCTTGGTCTCGATAAAGATTGGCTAATCCAAGCAGCACATCGATAATGATGCTATTTTCTGGTCCAAGCTGTTGCACTCGGATGGAGAGCGCTCGCTGATAGAGCGGCTCGGCCTCCGTATATTTCTTTTCTTTGTAGTAGAGGTCTGCCAATCCGCGCAGCGTGTCCGCGACATCGAGATTCTCTGGCCCAAGTTGTTGCTCGCGCATATGCAGCGCCCGTTGATAGAGTGGCTCGGCCTCAACGTATTTTCCCTGCCCCGTATACAGCCTTGCCAGTGCATGTGAAGCCATGGCTACCAGTGGGTGTTCTGGTCCAAAATGTTGCTCGTAGATACGTAATGCCCGCAGATTGAGATGCTCAACTGGAGCGTCCTCGTCCTTTAAGGTCGTTATCTGAGCCAACCCAAGCAGTGCAGAGGCCACAGAGGGATGGTCTGGACCCACGTGTTGTTCACGGAGACGCAGCATCCGCTGGGAGAGGATGATTGCTTCTGTATATTTTCCCTGCTGAGCCTTAACAAAGGCCAGGCTTCCCAGGATGCCAACTCTTCTGATCTGTTCCGCTTCTGCGAGTTGCTCCCAGATAGACAGCGCTCTCTGGTAAAGCACTTCGGCCTGAGCATACTTTCCTTGATCACCATAGACATGCGCCAATCCGCGCAATACATCAATAAAGAGAAGTGGTTCTGCTTCCGTGTACTGTTCCACAATGGATAATGCACGCTGGTAGAGCGCTTCCGCCTCCGTAAAAGCTCCCTGACTGAAATAGATGCGTGCTAAATAGGCCATAGCTGATATGCTCGCGGGGTCGGTCTCACCCACCAGTTGTTCTCGCATGGAAAGAGCGTGCTGGTAAAGCTGGGCAGCGGGCGTGTACAGCCCACGTTCATACAGGTATGCTCCAGCCCGCTTGAGGAGTTCGGACGCTTCGGGAAGCAGAGCATGCTGCTCCCGGACCAAGGCAGCGCAGTCTTGCACCTGATCCAAATAGCGCGAACAGATGGGCCAGGAAGTAGAGTCTTGCGGATTCTGCGGAAAAACCGCATTGAGTACTCGCACTACCCGCACCATCCATTGGCGTTGCTCTTCCGGTGAGAGACGCTCCCTCTGTACCACCTGTACAAGCCGATGAATGCTAAGGGAATGATCCTCCGCAAACCGTTGGATCAGAGAAAAAGCAAGCAGCGCTTCGAGCATCTGGTTGAAGCTGAGACGATCCGCGACAGCCGCTTGTAGCGCAGGAGGCCAATGGGAAGCACCTTTGGTAAGCACTTCTTCGGGAATCGCATCCGGCGAGAGGAAAGCACATAACCGCAGTAGATCTGCCGAGGCTGGATTGGTCGCTTGGATGTGCCGGAACGAGAGTTCCCAGGTAGTAGCGACCGAGTGCGGGTACCCTATCGCCTGTCTGCCACGGCGCGAGAGCAGAATACGGCGATGTGTCTGGTAGAGCTGGAGATAGTCCGTCACACCGCACCCAGTCTCCTCAATGTATGCACCTGCCTGATCGAGTGCCAGAGGAAACAATGCCAATTCCGTTGCCAGGGTAGCCGCTTCATTCATGTGCTCATCTGATGCCTGGGCGAAGCGTCCGGCACGGCGTAATAGCAATTCAGCACCCTCAATAACACCCATGGTGCTTACTTCTAGAGAGGGTGCCAGCCAGCCAACTGCACTTGATCGCGTAGTAAAAAGCAGGCTGCCATGTCCTTGGACTGGAAGATAAGGATGCACCATGGAGAGATCATCAGCATTATCCAGAATCAACAGCCAGGATTCCTGGCACTGCTCTAACCAGCGAATGACGGCAGTGACCAGTTTGCGTTGGTCTGTCTCCTTCTTGAAGGAAACAGATGGTAGATGTTCTGCAAGCGCCGCAAAACTCATCAAGAGAGTCTCTTCGTTGGCAGCCGAGATCCAGAAAGTATGGATATAATGACCCATTTCACGAGCGCGATAGGCATATTCAACGGCGATTTGGGTCTTCCCAATTCCACCCAGTCCTTTAATGACCTGGGACTGTGTCAGAACCGCCCGACGGATAGTGGTTGGTTGGCTTGAGGCAAGGGAAGTGAGTTGCGAAGTAAGCTGGTCGAGCAGTTCGTGACGTCCGGTAAAGTGGCCATTGCGGGGAAATGGAACTGTCCAGAGGGTAATCCCATTGGTCATTGTCTGAGTCCTCTGTGTAGCGCCAACGAGATCTTGTTCAGATGAGGAGACAGAGGAGCGATGTAGCAGTTCACGGAACCAGTGTTCATCTAGAAGCACCTTCTGGCGTGCAGCCCGCCAAAGTGCCCGAATCGCTTCTTCTTCGTGTTGAGCAGGGAAGGCGAAAGCTTGAACCCCTAGTTCGATCAAGTGTTGAAGGTGTTTGGCTTTGGGATAACTATTGCCTCCCTCCCATTGGGCAATCGCATTGCGAGAAACACCAAGCTGGCTAGCAAGCCCTGCTTGTGTCAGCCCAATCGTGGTCCGTAGGGTCAGCATCATCTGACCAAAGGAATAGTCTCGCTCTCCATAAGAGGGTCTCTGCATTGGTGACCTCCTTTTCATTCCATAGAAATGGCACAAAAGAAGCGTTGTAAAGCAATGTAAAGCGATATGCCAACTGCTATACAGTGACTCCTCTGAGGAGCGTGGCTATACTTGGAGAGCAGGTGTCCCACGGGATGCGCAACGAGCCAGGAAAAGATCTCTTCAGGGAGAAGGCTTCTCCCTTGCAACAGTGGCCCATACCCCAGGGAGCGCCAGTTGCTGGACCACCTGCTCCATGTGTTCGGGTGAATAGGGCATCTCGGCCTTGAGCCACCATTTCAGCAAGGTAAGAATGGACCCGGTCAGATACTGGGCGATCACTTCCCTGGAAATCGCCGGAGAAGCGTTTTCCGCGTAGACCGTGCTCAAAGCCAGTTCAACGGTTTTACTGAAAGCCGTCTGTGCCGCCTCCCAGAACACCTCTGCGGTGTGCCCTCGCAACATGGCTCGAAAGTACTGCTCATGCTGTTGAACATGCTCAAATAGCTCCAGAATTGGAATGATTGCTCCTTTCTCCTGCCTTTGAGCAAGTTGCTTGCCAAACATGTCAAGCATCTGTTCTGCGATACTGGTCAGCACATCTTCCTTATCGAAAAAATGGGTATAAAATGTGGAGCGCCCGATCCCCGCCCGATCCAGGATGTCTTGAACCGTTATCGCATCATAGTGTTTCTCAAAGAGTAACGCTAGCATCGCGTCGTTGACCAGGTGCCGGGTACGCTGAGAACGACGATCCTGTTTGTCTTGTTTCACCGAATCTGTTCTCCTTTCCATACAATTTGGACGCTTTGTGCAGTAATGCACACTTTTCTCACTTTGGTTCTTGCAGGCAATCGGCTCTTCCCTGTATATATACAACGAACGGTATATCCATTACAAAACAAACTGTTCATCTGAAAGGAGTTCCATCTGTGTTTCTGTCACCCTCGTCTATGACTCCCCTCATGTGGGGAGAGATGATTCTCTTTATGGCGCTTTTGATGTTTGTGGTCCATATATTGAGGACGAACCATCTCAGACGGCATGGGCAGTCTTCTCATGGGCCATCGGGCGTGGTTTCCACCATCAACTGGGGGATCAAAGTGCTGCTTCATCTGGGGATTCGCGTGACGATCCTGGGACCGATGATATTACTCACCGTACGTGGGCGCAAAACGAACAAACCTCGTACTATTCCTGTCGATCTGCACGAACGCGATGGTCGTCGCTTTCTGATGGCGACCCACGGCGAGGGGAACTGGGTGCGCAATCTGCGCGTAGCAGGTTCAGGCGTCTTGAGCCTCGGACGGCATCACCAGACATTTACTGCGGTGGAATTGACCCCAGAGGTAGCCGGGCCAGTGATCAAGGAGATCCTGGGACCGCTTCTGGCCTCTTCCGGGATACGAGGAAATGCTCTGCGCCAACATCTTGGGGTGCGTGCTGATTCCTCGTTGCAGGAGTTCATCACGGTGGCCAGAACTCACCCTGTCTTCGAGCTTGACGAAGCGCTCGGCTCATCTTCTGTGAGAGGAAAGCAGCAAAAAAATGCTGGTCACTCCGTTCCTGAAGGGATCGAGTACGGTTCTTGACGCTTCAACCCGTCACCACCTCACAGAACCTCTCTGTGAGGTGGTGATATTCATTATCTTCGTCCTGCTGTTGGTGCTTTCTTGCAAAAAAGGATGGAAGATGTTTTTCCCCACGGGGCGGGCTGTCGAGAAACGAGGCGCGCCAGCCATTTGACTCCGGAACCTGCTCGACGTGTTGTCGAACAGAGAAAGAAAAAGGAGCGATTTGTCTATGCATCCACATGATCAGGAGGCTTCCCATCAGCATCCTTATGGCCAACCATCTCACACGAGAGAAGAACTCCCCAACCATCCCCAGGAGAGCGAGATGCACGAGCATGACCATCACGCTGAGCATGAGCACGCACACCATCTTCTGGGATGGCTCATCGAGGCGATTCCCTTTCTGCATGGGCACAGTCACGGCGAGACACATGTTGACCGTGCGATGGAAACGAATGCTCGCGGCGTCTGGGCGCTCAAAGTCTCGCTGGCTGGACTCTTCATCACGGCCTTGTTCCAATTCGCGATTGTCCTCTTGAGTGGCAGCGCTGGATTGCTTGCTGATAGCATCCATAACGTGGCTGATGCCTTTACAGCAGTTCCGCTGTGGATTGCCTTCGCGGCTTCCCGTCGTCCTGCCACGCGTCGTTACACCTATGGCTATGGGCGTGCGGAGGATCTTGCCGGAGCCATCATTGTCCTCATGATTTTCCTCAGCGCGTTGCTTGCTGCCTATGAAAGCGCTCAGAAACTCCTGCACCCGGAGCCACTGCACGATGCCGGGTGGGTGATCGCCGCAGCGCTCGTTGGATTTGTTGGCAATGAGGCAGTGGCCGTCTTTTGCATACGCATCGGGAAACGGATCGGGTCAGCAGCGTTAGTGGCCGATGGACAGCACGCCAGAGTCGATGAGTGGACCTCTCTGTCTGTCTTGCTGGGAGCGCTGGGCAGCCTGCTGGGATGGCCGCTGGCTGACCCACTCATTGGAATCCTCATCACGCTGGTCATCCTCTTCACAGTCCGAGACAGCACCGTGACGATGTGGCATCGGCTGATGGATGCGGTTGAGCCGCAGCAGGTGGAGGCAGTGGAGCGTGAGGCTCGTGCCATTGCGGGCGTGCAAGATGTCCATGAGGCGCGTCTGCGCTGGATAGGACACACCTTGTTCACGACTGCATGCTCATTGCGCAACTCGTGGGTGTTTGAGGGCCAGATCTGCTCACTTCAGATAGAATCATCTCTCAATGATGAATGAGGAGTTTCGTAGGGAATTTACCACCATTCCTGTCCATACGCACGCGCCTTTCTCTCTTTCTACCCTCTATTCTTGCATCAGTGTTGTACAGTAGAGACGTGATCCAGAAAAAGCCCGGCCAGCCTGGATCGGAGATGCATGCATGCAGCCGAATGCTCGACCTGTCGAAGCCAGGAGAGTGTTCTCACTTCTCCAGGCTCCCATGCTCTCGAGAGCAGGAGACGAGAGCATGGGGCAAAAACAAAAAGCGAAAACAGTATTACCGTAAAGAAGCTGGCCCGCGTCATTTGGGAAAGTCAAGGCGGTCCGCGGTGTGTCCTTTGAAGTCAAGAAGGGAGAGATATTTGGACTTCTCAGGCCAAACGGAGCCGGTAAAACGACGATCCTGGAAATGATGGAAGGCCTCCGCAAGAGTGATAGTGGGACGAGTATTGTGGCTGATGTCAATGTTGGTGAGGACATGAGCAAGGTCAAATCTCATATCGGCGCCATCGGCGCCCAGCTACAGTCCTCTTCTTTTTTGATAATTTGAAAGGGGTGCAGCCGTGATCCTCCCGAAAGACCGCGACCCTCGCTTCATCACCATCCGCCGCGGGGGGACGCTCACAGACTCCGACCATCAGCTGCTCGCCCTGTGGGCCGCAATGTGTGCGGAACACGTCCTGCACCTGTTCGAGTCGGCGCAACCTTCAGACCTGCGGCCTCGCCAAGCGATCGCGCAGGCTCGGGCATGGGCGCGAGGCGAGATCAGGATGTCTCAGTCCCGCGCGGCGGGTGGCCATGCCATGGCTGCGGCAAGAGAGTTGAGCGGAGCCGCTCGGTACGCCGCATATGCTGCCGGCCAGGCGGCGGTGGTGGCGCATGTCGCCGCACACGAGCTCGGTGCTGCGGCCTACGCCATCAAGGCTGCGCGTGCAGCCGCTCCTGAAGGCGAGGGTGAGAGCTCCGGGCGGCTCGAGTGCCGATGGCAGCGCGACCAGCTCCCTGATGCGATCCGCGAGCTGGTCCTGGATGATCAGCGGTTGCGAAACGACATCTGCTGGTCGGTGTTCGACTGCTGATCAACGTTCAACCTGACCACACACCATCTGCCTCACGCTCCCTTCACACCTGGAGCACCATTCCGTTGCCCAGCGCTCTCGTAGAAAGGAAACGTTCGCTCCCACCACATAGCGCACTGGCCACTCCTCCCTCCCTCCCACTTTAGCATTTCCTGCCAATTGGCTACCTTACCACCTTTGGCGAAGTGTCATCTCCATTGCATGATATTTCTTGGGGTTCAAAGCGGGAAAACATCTTTATCACCAGGGATGGGGGTATGTGAAAGGGAGACAGACAGTATGACATTCAATCCACAAAGCAGCGAGTATAGCCCTCTTACATCGCGTGACACGCTCCTCAGCATACTCGAGACGCTTCCTGATGCGTTATTTTGCATTGATGACGCCGAGGCGGTAGAAGGACTCCGTGTCCTGATCGATACCATTCCCCAATTCGTCTGGATGATGCGCCCCGATGGCTCGTGTGAATACTGTAACCAACGCTGGTGTGACTCTACCAATATGACTTCTGAACAAGCTCAAGGGGACGGCTGGCTCCAGGCTATCCACCCCGATGACCAACAGCGTGTCCTGGAGAGGTGGCAGAGTGCCGTCCAGACCGGCAGGCCCTATGAAGCAGAACTGCGCCTGCGCCATGGTACGACCGGAGAGTATCACTGGTTCCTTGCCAGAGGAGTGCCACACAGGGATGATCAGGGGACGATCCTGAAATGGTTTGGGACTGCCACCGACATCGAGGACCAGAAACGAGTCGAGCAACAACTCAAGGAAAGCAAGGAAAGCGAGGAGCACTGGCGGGTACTGGCTGAAACAGTGCCCCAACTCGTGTGGACGACACGACCGGATGGCCGTGTTAACTACTGTAATCAGCGCTACTGTGACCTGACGCAGGCCGATTTCGAGCAGATACGGGACTATAGATGGCGTCAATTCCTGCATCCCGAAGATGCCGAGCACACGCTTGCGCTTCGGCAGCAATCCCTTGCCACAGGTGAACTCTTTGAGAACGAACAGCGTCTCAGAGATGGGCGAACTGGAGAGTATCGCTGGTATTTAACCCGTGCGCTCCCAGTCCGCGATGAAGCAGGCCAGATCATCAAGTGGTTCGGCACCAGCACTGACATCGACGAGCAGAAACGCGTCGAAGAGGCCCTGCGAGAGAGCCAGGAGCGCGTGAGTGCCTTGATGAACTCGAGCATTATTGGGATCACTGTCCTCGAAGGGGAGCAGATCGTGGATGCCAACGACACCTTTCTGCGCATGACTGGCTATACGCACGAAGACTTGCGTACCGGGCGCATGAACTGGATGTGCATGACAGCTCCTGAGTATCTCGCTCGGACCCAGCAAGCGCATCGGGAGCTTGCCACCCAGCAGTCGATGACGCCCTATGAGAAAGAGTATGTGTGTCAAGATGGCAGTCGCCTTCCGGTGCTTGTGGGTGGAGTCGTCTTACAGCATCACTCATGCCAAAATATCACCTTTGTGCTGGATAACTCGGCGCGCAAGGAACTCGAACAACGCAAGGATGACTTTATCAGCATGGCCAGCCATGAACTGAGGAACCCACTTACCGCCTTGAAACTGCAGACCACCTTGCTGCACCGGCAACTCGACAAGCAAGGCCTTCAGGCTGCTGCTCCAGCTCTTGTCAGCATGCAGACCCAGATTAACAAACTCACCCGGCTGGTGGAAGACTTGCTGGATGTCTCCAAAATCCAGGCGGGCAGGCTCGAGTATCGGCAGGAATCGGTGGATCTCGATGCCTTGCTGCGGGAGATCGTCGACACCATGCAGCAAACGCATCCCAGCCATACCATTCTGGTACATGGTACAGCAGAGGTCAGCCTGCTGGGGGACCGAGACCGGCTCGGACAGGTCTTCACCAACCTGCTCAGCAATGCCATCAAGTATTCTCCCAGCGCAGAGACCGTCGAGGTGGATCTCTCCGCTTCCGAAGAGACGGTCACGATCCGAATACACGATCATGGCCTGGGCATCCCACGCGAGCAGCGCGACAAGATTTTTGACCGCTTCTATCGCGTCACTGATCCCAAGCAGAAGGCAATCCCCGGCCTGGGCATGGGGTTATACATTGTCGCGGAGATTGTGAAACACCAGGGGGGAACGATCACCGTCGAAAGCGAACCAGGAAAAGGATCGACCTTTCGGGTGACGCTTCCCCGCAAAAGAACATGAGGAACGCACATGGAGACTTCCCAATACCAGGAATGTAATGAGAGTGTAGTTGTCAAGAGTATTCTCATTGTCGAAGATGATCCCGTTCTTGGGAACCTGCTGCTGGAAACGTTCCAGGAGGAGACGACCTATCAAGGCTATCTTGCGTCAAGTGGCGAGAGCGCGCTGATGATGCTTTCAACGATCATGCCTGCGTTGTTTCTGCTCGACTACCATCTCCCTGGGATGAATGGGCTGGAACTCGCCGAGCACCTACGTCGCCGAGAAGGTGGGAAGCACTGCTCCATCCTCCTCATGAGCGCCGATTTGCCACAAGAAAACGATGTCCTGGATCATCTGAGCACACTGCAGAAACCTTTTGACCTGGAGGCACTATTGCAACTGATCGCAGAACTGCTTGCTCCATAAGGAGAAATGGCTTTTTAAAATAGGATACAGAGGCCGTCATGCTCTCCTTCTGTGAGCGTGACGGCCTCTGTGGTTTCTAGAAAATCAGAACAAAAGACTTGACGCATTCATTTCGCTCTAGTACTCTGTCATCCTTGATTTGATGAGTTGAAAAAGAAAGAGTATCCTTGAAGGACAAACGAAACAGATCCATTCAAGGAGGCTCTATGAAAAAGTATACCGTCCAACTCGACGCACAGCAACGTCAGATGCTCGAAAGCATGCTGACTGGAGGGAAGGCCACAGCGCGCAGCCAGACTCATGCGAGGATTTTACTGAAAGCCGATCAGGGAAGCTTCGGCCCAGGCTGCTCAGATGAACAGATCGCAGAGGCGCTCGCGGTGGGAAGGGCCACGGTGGAACGGGTCCGCCAACGCTTTGTGCAAGCAGGGCTCATCGATGCGCTGGTGCGCAGGCCCCAACCCGAGCGGCCAGAGAAGCGGAAAATGGACGGAGAGTTGGAAGCGCATCTCGTGACGCTGGCTTGTAGTCAAACAGAAGGAGGAAAGAACCGCTGGACGATGCGTCTGCTCGCCGACACATTGGTGCAATTGGGGTATGTGGATCAGATCAGCCACCAAACCGTGTGGGTGACGTTAAAAAAAATGAACTCAAACCCTGGCTAAAGAAGTCCTTTTGCATTCCTCCTGAAGCGAATGGGGAATTTGTCTATCATATGGAAGACGTTCTTGAGGTGTATCAGCGTCCCTATGATCCGCGCTTTCCAAAGCTGTGTCTGGATGAGGGAAGCAAACAACTCCTGGCCCATACCCGTGAGCCGATCCCGATGGAAATTGGCGCAGCAGAGCGTGTGGATTACGAATATGAACGCAAAGGAGTGTGTAGCATCTTCCTCTGCATGGAACCGGAAACAGGAGCGTGCCAGGTGCGTGTGAGCCAGCGACGCACCAAAAAGGACTGGGCTCTGTTTGTGCGTGAGGTGCTCGATCATCACTACCCCCACGCCGAGAAAATCGTGCTGGTGATGGACAATCTCAACACGCATACGCCTTCGTCGTTTTACGAGGTCTTTCCACCGGCAGAAGCTCGACGGCTGACGGAGAAGTTGGAGATCCATTACACCCCCAAGCATGGCAGTTGGCTCAATATGGCTGAGATCGAATTGTCGATCCTTGCGCGGCAGTGCTTGTCCGACCGCTTTGCGAGCATGGCAGCGCTAGCTGCTCAGGGAGATGCCTGGCAGGCTGAACGCAACCGGTCGAAAGTCTCCATCAATTGGCGCTTCACCACCGCAGATGCACGCATCAAGCTCAAGCGCCTTTACCCATCAATTGAACAATGACAGAGTACTAGCTCTACCTCAATGCTGGGCGCAGGGCCGCGCGCTGTTGCTCAAACAGGTTATGACCGCTGGCGTCTCTCGCGTACATGTCTCCGAAACGGCAGCCCAAACCTGGAAAACCGCTGTTGCCTCTCCGTATAACCTTACCGCGCGCGAACTGGATGTCCTGCGCCTGCTCGCTGAGGGACATCCAGACACGCGCATTGCCCAGGCGCTGGTGCTAAGTCCGCGCACCATCAACACCCACCTGCGCTCGATCTACGCCAAACTTGGCGTCTCCTCGCACAGCAACACGTCGCGCGCTTGAACACAAACTTATCGCGTTTGGGGAGCCTCGTTCGGGGGAGGAATAATCCAGTCCCAGCGAGGCATGGGATCGAGATCTTTCGGGATTTCTCCATCGTATTGTGAGACGGAGAGCGCAACGCGGCTTCCCCATTCGATATAGCTGACGAAAGCCGCGCGGAACTCGGCATCAGAGGGCAGGCCGATCTCGTCTGCAGTTTCGATGAGCAGGCTTACCCAGCGGGCGCGCTGCTGTTCGCTGAGATGACGGTGCAGGTGAGCCGAGATCAACTGGCGGTGTCCTCCGCGCTGCCGGGTATAGGTTTGTGGACCGCCCAGAATCTCGGCAAGCGCCCAGGCCACACGCTGCGGGTGATCCTGAGCCATCGCTCCAAAGACCGGCTGCAAAATGGGGTCGTTGACCACCCTGCCATAGAAAATCGAGGTTAGCCGCTTGAAGGTTTCCTCTCCGCCAGCCCATTCATACAGTGTGGGCACACTCTCTTCTCCATGTTCATAAATGCTCCTTCAGTTTACTACTTTTTGCCAGCAATCGCGGTCACTTCATAATGACGCATTTCCTGAATATTGCTTACAAACGGACTTATCGCTCTGAAAAAGCTCTGAAACTCTGGACTTTTGCGAAAGCCCTGTAGATGGCCTTCTATGGAGTCCCATTCAATCCGCAGGATATAGGACGTGGGCTCTTCAGCGCAGCGAGCCAGTTCATAACCAAGACAGTGAGGAGATTGTAGCAGAGCTTCGCTCGCGTGGCTATAGGCTCGTTCAAGTTCGGAGCCCTGCCCCTCTGAGATGAGGTAACGGATATATTCAACGATCATAGTATTGTATCGTCCTTTCGTCAAAAGCTGGAAACGCAACCGTATTCTCTTTTTCAAGAGGTGGTTGATGCCATGCGGAGGAAGTCCGCGCGCAAAGCGCTATTCTCGCAAAAGGCGCCTTGCATCGTAGTCGAGATCATCGTGGCGGGTGTGCGAATACCGCGCATGATCATGCAGAGATGCTCACCTTTGACATGTACAGCAACGTCTCTGGATGCGGTGATACGCATAACCTCTTCCGCGATTTGCTGGCAGAGCAGCTGGTAGGTAAATGACCTGAAAACTGGATCTGCCCACGGGGTGCGCAACGAGATGCGTTTTTGTGCTGAGGGGTCTTCACAGGCTCGCTCAACGCTCAGGCTTTTTCTTGACCAAGAGGCCGAAAATACCTCTGCATTATGCGAACGGAAGAGCTGCGAAGAACGTTCTCAAGCCAAATTGTTGCTGAGGTAAAACTCGTTGCGCAACCCGTGGGTAACGTGGCGTGGTCTGGTCGAGATAGTAGAAAAATGGCTGAGAAGCGTAGGCAGCACGCTTGCCATGGCGGATGGCGGTCACCTCTTGTGTGGTAAAACGTGCTCGCTCGCGATAAAAGGTGCGTTCACTCACCGCAGGAATGCCTTGCTTCGCACATTCTTCGCAGTACAGCCAGTAGACTGCCGCAGCGCGTTTGGCCTGGGGAACGGCGTAGTGAGCAGTCAGGTACTCTTCGAGCAACTGTTTGGAAGCCTCGGGCAAGCGCGTCTTTCGGTTCCCGCGTTGGGCAACCTTGTCCAAGAGTCCGAAATATCCGCATCCATATTCTGCTTCCGCCTGGCGAAAGGCGGCCATCCAATTCTGGATGCTGCGTGCAGTGAAACTGATGGCTTCGCCATAGCGATACGCCAGAATCTGGCTGAGTCGCCGATTGGCAGCCTCTAGTGCTCTGACCAAGTTGAATTAAAAAGAAGAAAAGGAAGAGGTAACCTTGAGATGAACACAAACCACAACAAGGAGACCTCTTTGAAAAAGCATATCATCCGTTTGCAACGAGAACAACATCAGACATTAGAAGCGCTCATCAACTGCGGCCAGTCCTCAGCTCGCAGAATCAAACATGCTCAGATCCTACTCAAAAGCGAACAAGGCTGGAGAGATAAGCAGATCATGGAGGCCTTTGGAGTGGGAGAAACCACGATTTGGCGGGTGCGCAGGCGATATTTGGAAAAGGGACTGGACCAGGCACTCCATCGTCGTCCCCAGCCAGAGCGACCTGAGAAGCGCAAACTGAGTGGAGAAGCCGAAACGCATCTGATTGCCCTGGCTTGTACGCAGGCTCCAAGCGGATACGAACGCTGGAGTATTCGCTTGCTGACGAAGACCGCTATCGAACTGGAGGTGGTTTCGCAGGTGGGAAGAGAGACAGTGAGACAGGTGCTAAAAAAAATGTGCTCAAACCCTGGCTGAAAAAGCAATGGTGCATCCCACCAGAACAAAATGCCGAATGTGTCTATCACATGGAAGATGTGCTCGAAGTCTACCAGAGACCATATGATCCGAAGAGGCCACAAGTTTGCATGGATGAGGCAAGCAAACAATTGCTCGCTGATACCCGTGAGCGGCTTCCTCTGCAGAAAGGAAAGCCCGAGCGTTACGACTACGAGTATGAGCGAGAGGGAACAGCCAATCTCTTCATCGCCACCGAACCACTAACGGGAAGGCGGGTGGTAGCGGTGACAGAGCGACGAACGCGCGTGGATTGGGCACACTTTGTGCGTGATCTGATCGAGGTCCAGTATCCCGATGCCGAGAAGATCGTGTTCGTCATGGATAACTTGAACACGCATACGCCTGCCTCGCTCTACGAGGCTTTCCCGGCCCAAGAAGCTCGGCGTCTGGCTGAAAAGGTAGAAATCCATTGGACGCCAAAACATGGGAGTTGGCTGAATATGGCCGAAATTGAACTCTCTGTTCTGGCACGCCAATGCCTCGGTGAACGCATTGCTGGCAAGCAAGAGCTATGCCAACGGGTCTCGGCCTGGCAAGACCAGCGCAATCAGGCTCAGATGAAGATCAACTGGCGTTTCACAACAGCCGACGCCCGTATCAAGTTGAAGCGCCTCTATCCATCTTTCGATTGAAGGTGGTCAGAGCACTAGTGCTCTGTTCCTTAAATCCTGTAATAAAAGGTTCGGCGCCGGTGTCGAGGCGACTTAGGAGGTCGTCCCCAGACCCAGGACTTGGCGCGAGCGTTGAGTTGCGCGGTGGTCACGCGCCTGGCCAGGTCAATCTCGCTCGGGTTGGCAAAGCTCTGTCCAGCGAAGGCGTCGCGGCGAAAGAGCCGCCACCAGCCCTCCTGGAGATTGAGCCAGCACGCTCCTTTGGGAATGAAGATCTGGTGGAGCCGGGGATGTTCGGCCAGCCAGGTGCGCGTCTCCAGACTGTTATGACTACTCAAATTGTCCGTAATGATGAAAATGTCGCCAATGGGATTGTCGGCCTCGATCAGCTTCAGTAACTCGATGTAATTCGTCGAGTTGCGCGACGGGGCACAGCGGATGAGTTCTTTGCCATCGCGCACGCGCAACGCCCCATAAATCCAGGTTTTCTCCAGCCCCCGGCTGTACTCCAGAGGTGCTTTGATCCGGTGCCCATTCGCTGACCAGCCAGGTGCTGGGGGAAGCTGCGCGGCAAGACCGGCCCGAGTTCATCGGCACAGATGGTCGTCGAGCCCTCGGGTGGGTCCGTGTAGTGGCTGACGACCGCTACCCTTTTGGGACACGCGTCTTTGTCATCGCTCTCCCCCCAACTGTGCGTCCGACGCCAGCGCACTCCCTCACGGAGGCAAATTCGGCGAACCTGGCTGCGTTTGACCTGGATGCCTCCTTCTTGAGCCGCGTCTGTCAGCGTATTTAAGCTCCAGCGTGCCGCTCCCTGTTCCTCGCGCACATCCAGTTCTCCGCTGGAACGTCTCTTCAATTTACCTGGCGGGGCAGAACGTGCCAGGGCAAGAATCCGGCTGTCATCTTCCGCCGTCAAGCGGCGGGGACGGCCTGTTCTCGGTCGATCTCCCAACCCTTCAATCCCTTGGACATCGAAGCGATGCAGCCGGCGGCGCACCGTCTGCGGGCTACAGTTGAGCTCTTGGGCGATGGTTTCCACCCGCTCGCCATCCCAACTGCGGACCACGATCCTGGCATGGACAATCCAGTCGGCTGGCCCATGCCGGCTGGCGGCCAGTTTGCGCACCCAGCGTTCTTCTTGTTCATCGCAAGCTGGGCGCGCTCGCAAGGTTTTTGGCATGGCTCTGTTCCTTTCTTCCATCCCTCCCTTCTTATTTTACTCCCACTTAAGGAACAGAGCACTAGGCGACTGTCTGCTTCATCGAAACAACAAATATCTCAATAATCGCCTGGAGCAAGATCATCGGGGAATCAAGCAACGGTATTACCCCATGCATGGCTTCGGAAGCTTCGATTCGGCTGCCCGTTTCTGTTCTGCTTTTGATGAATTGCGGAACTATCTTCGCCCTCACTCCATCATGGGAGAACCAGCCACGCTCTCCGAGCAGCGACGAGCTTTCCTTGATCGGCTTATCGCTTTGAAAGGAGCCATGCGAGTCATTTCCTAACACAATACAGCAATTTCCATATGTACCTGGTCCTTGATAAGCTTCTGTGCTCTCAGTTCTGACAGAACCCTTTTTTCCGAGTTCGCCCAGGTATTTGCAGATCCGTGCTGACAGATGGCCCTTATAGAGCCGAAAACAGTTCCCTGGGTCCTGGCGAGATTCGTCCTCATATACGCATGATTTGCCCCTGGTAAGGATAGAAGAAGATGATTATACTATGTCCATGTTTCTCTTGAAGGAGTCACGACAAGGGACAGGACGACAGGTAGCCCTGATGTACTAGCAAACGAAAGACAGCGACGTGATCTACCACTACAATGAAATGGTGTTGGCACCTTTGCAAGGGGTTCTGTTGTCATTACTCTTTATCTGCGTTGCCCCTGACCAGATATCAAATAGCTGAAATAAGGAGCACCTGTATCGCAGAGTGTTTCCAAATTGCATAAGGAGTCTTATACGATGCCGAAAAACATTGCTGGTATTGCCATTCCTGATAGTTCCCTGGCCAACGAAGCCGCAGAACTCCTGCGCGAACATGGGACCCCACTGCTTTGGAACCATTCACATCGCGTCTACCTCTTCGGAGCCCTACAGGGGCACCAGACAGGGATGCACTATGATCCTGAATTGCTCTACATTAGCGCGCTCTTCCATGATCTCGGGCTGACAGAGAAGTACCGCAGCCAGGACAAACGCTTCGAGGTCGATGGAGCCAATGCCGCCCGTGATTTTCTTACCAGTCATGGCATTCCTCACGCCTCAATTCAACTGGTTTGGGATGCGATTGCATTCCATACAACGATTGGCATTGCGCAATATAAAGAACCTGTTGTGGCTCTGGTCAATGCTGGCGTTGGCCTCGATGTCATAGGAGAAGGCTATGAGGATCTTGCCGAAGAGGTTCGTGGGCAGGTCGTAGCAGCGTTCCCACGCGATGGCTTTAAACACAAGATCCTGCATGCCTTCCTTGAGGGCTTCGCACATAAACCAGAGACGACCTTTGGCAACATCAAGTCGGATGTATGCGAACGCTTCCTTCCAGGCTACAAGCGACCAAACTTCTGTGACTACGTCCTCCAGTCACCATGGAATGAATAGGGCCAGAGAGAGAAGACTTCTGAAGCAGAACGCGTGGCTTCCGCCTCTATCTTGTAGAGGCGGAAGCTCAGGTTGCCTCGGATCCAATGTATGTCAACTGACTCATCAATCGAAGATAAAAAACATCCAAGGTTAAAAGGGAGAGGCGAATGAAAGCTATTGGCATTCTGTCTGAAAACATTGGCGGTTCCGAGCTTTTGGAAGTGGTAGAGGTTGCGAACCCGGTTCCTGCTGCTGGGGAAGTGCTTTTGCAGGTGAAAGCTGCGGCTTTAACACCTGATGAACTCACATGGCCGGAAACATGGTACGTCCATGGGGAGAGCGCCCAGCCACGACCACGTCCTATTATCCCAGGCCATGAAGTTTCCGGGATTGTTGAAGCAGTTGGTGAGGAGGTGACAGAGTTCCAAGTAGGCGATGAAGTCTATGGGCTTCCCCGCTTTGATCATGATGGTGTCTGGGCTGAATATGCCATTGTCACTCCCAATCAGATTGCCCGACGACCCCGATCAGTCAGTCATGAAGAGAGTGCGGCTCTTTCCCTCTCGGCGCTCACCGCCTGGCAGGCACTCTTCAAGAAGGGAAACCTGCAAGCGGGGCAGCGTATCCTCATCCACGGGGCCGCTGGGGGGGTTGGTAACTATGCCGTCCAGCTCGCTCATCGGAAAGGCGCATACGTGATCGCCGTGGCTTCTGGACAGCATCGCGAGACTCTACTCGGCCTCGGTGCTGATGAAGTGATCGATTATATCACGACCAGCGTTTCTGAAGCAGTGAGTGATATCGACTTTATCTTCGATGTGGTGGGAGCCTCGGTGATTGAAGCGAGCTTCAAATTGCTCAAACTAGAGGGGACCTATGTAGGGATTGCCAGCAACGCCTATAATCTGGTGAGTAAATATGCCGAGCAGTACCAAAAGAAAGGAATCTGGTTCATCGTTGAAGCCGACGCCGATGATCTTACACAGCTTGCTCACCTCACCGATGAAGGGCATCTAAAACCACGGATCGAGAAAGTGTACCCTCTGGAACAAGCTCGTCAAGCCTACGAGCGCCTCTTAGAAGGCCATCTGCGCGGAAAAATAGTTCTGAGTGTCTAGAACAAACGCAAGCATTGTTTCATCATTTGGGTGAAAGTTGGTAAATTGGCTGAATCTTCGGACAAAAGTGAGCGTGGATGGCCTCTGCGTCCGAAGATTCAGCCAAATTTTTCATGGATGAATCTTCGGACAGATTTCCACCTGTTGTGAAGCTCAGTCCGCTTCGAGAGCGGATCGTTACTCGTCTGTCCGAAGAGTCGGCCCAAAATCTCACGAGATGCGCAGCGAGCTAAGCTCAAGTAAATCTTCTCAATCGGGAGTATCTTTCGAGACTAGAGAAGCGTAAAGGCTCGGAGAGCTTCTAAAGTGGCATGGACATCCTGCTCAGGACCATCCTCACTCTGCCAGTTCCCAGTCGGCTGTTGCTGTTGTTTGAGGAGCGAAGCAGCTTGAACAATGAGGGAAGTCGTGGCGGGCCAGTTCGCCAGACGCAACGTGACCGTCAGCCATGCTAGGCTACTGGCAGAAAGATCAGGCAGACGGGTTGCCAAGTAGGCCAGGAGACGCTCGGCAGGCTCGATCTGCTTCAGACAAGAAAAGAGACCAGCAGCCAACCAGTGTGCATGCAGGTAGGTTGGCAGATGACCATCTGGTGGCAGGAAGGAGCGGACATATCCGGCCGCCAATTGCGCGCTGGCTTGTGTCTGGGAGAGAGTGGCGAGCCAGAAGCCGCAATTGGCCGTGAGGTAGAGCTGAGCCGCAAGATCACCCGGTTTCGCCCAGGGTGGAGCCAGGTTGGTCACTGCTTCATCTTCTTCAAAGGCACCGTCCAGGCGCTGGCGTTGGGCCAAGAAGAGGGCCGCACGCACCATATCCGGCTCGTTTGCCGAAATGCCCATCTGTTCCCCCTGCGCCAGATGAAAACACGTGGTGTCGAGTCCGCTGTAGCCAGGAGCCCAGAAAGGCGACCAGCTCCCATCCTTCTGCTGATCCTGGAAAAACTGCTGAATGGACTCAGGGGAGGGCCTGGCACCTGTCAGAAGAAAGGTGAGCCGGGCTTGTTCAGAGGGATTACCGCGCTCACGGACAAATTGAATGGCAGCTCGTTGATTCAAGTGAAATCCTCCTGAAAGGAAATGGGTCAAGGATGTTTCCCATTGTACTCGTTCGTTCGTCGCCTTCGCAAGGGCTTCATTCGGAAGCTCGGTAGCCCAGCCTATCTCTCTCAAAAATGCGAGAGCGACTTCAGGTGTACCGGAGAAGCAAGAGAAGTCCCCCTTTTCTGCTGTGTCGGCAAAAACAGAGAAAAGCGAAAGTTCATAGGCGAATATCCCACGGATTGCGCAACGAGATGCCACTCTCTTATGGAAAACCTGTGGGGGCGACCGCATCGAAAGAGATGAAGAAGAATGAATATCTAGCCCCCTGATTGAGAGGGCTTGGAATCCCAGGAACAGTGAAAGAAGGATATCATGCGGAAACTCATTGTCAGCAACTTGGTGTCATTGGATGGCTATTACGAAGGGAAAGATCGAAATCTCGATGCGCTCTTCGACTATTTCCACGAAGACTACTCAGGGGATGAGCACTTCGATTACTATAATACTGAACGGCTGCGTGCTGCCGATACCCTGCTCCTGAGTGGCCGCACGTCCTTTTTAGGCAACAAGGCGTATTGGACAGGGGTACCACACGACCCGAATGCCACCGCAATCAGACGTGAGTTTGCAGGGCTGATGCAGTCTGTCGAGAAAGTCGTGGTTTCGGATACCATTACCCGCGAGGATTTAGCGCCCTGGGAGGATACGACGCGCATCGTCAGAGGGGCGGATGTGTACCAGGAGGTTGCCGCGCTCAAGCAGCAACCGGGCAGAGACATCTTCACGTTTGTGAGCCGTATGCTCTGGAACGACCTGCTCCTGCATGATCTGGTTGATGAACTGCACCTCACGATTTTTCCGGTGATCGCAGGTGAGGGGACTCCGCTGTTCACGGGCCGCCCGCCGGTGTCGCTCAAACTCCTTGCCACACGCACCTGGCAAGGCTCTGGCAACATCCTCGCTTGTTATCAAGTGGGTCGGATGAAGTCGTAAATCCCACGCGACGTGCAGAGAGCCAGCTCACCTGTAGCGAACCAGGAGAGCGATGTGCTTCTTTGAGAGGAAAAAGACCCTCATTCTCTCAAGGAGGCACCTATGACCAGTATCGCCGATAGATTAGTGCGTATTGGGTCATATGGTCAATGGTAACATTCATGAGTTCAAGTTGAGCTACATCGGGTAGAAGATTGAAGGTTGCCATCGGAAACGCTCTTTTCTCTTCAGATCACAATCAATGTTTCACCTCCAAAGGTACATTACAGCGTTCCCAATGACCCTTTGAGTGTCATCAAAAGTGCGCCTGACTCGCTACCAAGGGTTCACTCCAGGTTGTTTTTCTTCTCTTTTCTCCCCATCATCCCTGGCTTGTCTCTGTGTCACCTTTTCCTCTGTTTGAGCGTGATTTTTTGAAGAAGCAAGAGAAACCACAAGGAGAAGAAGCATGATGGAGAAACCAACTGGCACACAACACTCAGAAGTGAGCATGAGCCGTTCCTATGTAGTGACGGGAGGGGGCCAAGGTATCGGCAGGGCGGTGGTTGAGCGGCTGCTGAACGAGGCTGGCACCGTTGTGGTAATCGAGTTCGATCAAGCCGCGCTCGCCTGGGTAAACGACCATCCCGCTGGTTCGAGGGTGAAGGCGATGGTCGGTGATGCTGCCGACGAGAAGGTGACGGAGCGGGCTGAGGATTTGGCAATGGACTTGGGCGCGCTCACCGGCTGGGTCAACAACGCCGCCGTCTTCCGGGACGCCTCGATCCACTCCGCTGGCGCGCACACGGTGCTGGATCTGGTTGCGCTGAATCTCAATCCTGCCGTGGTAGGATGCGCTACCGCGATCCGTCGCTTCCTAGCGACAGGAACACTTGGGGCGATTGTCAATCTCTCCTCCCATCAGGCACGGCAGGCGGTCCCTGGCTGCACACCATATATCATCGCCAAAGCAGCCATTGAGGGACTGACACGGGCGCTGGCAGTTGAATACGGGCCGCATGGCATCCGCGTCAATGCTGTAGCACCAGGCTCGGTGGAGACCGAGCGCTATGAGGCATTCCTCGGCCAACAGGGGCCTGAGGCCATCGCACGGATCGAAGAGGAGATGCGTCTACTGCATCCACTTGGTCGAGTTGCCCGCGCCCAGGAGATCGCTGACGCCATCGTGTATCTGCTCTCAGATGACGCGAGCTTTATCAACGGTGCTACTCTCCCTGTTGACGGCGGCCGGTCGGTGCTCGCTCGCGATCCCGAGGCGTAGAACGTCGCACGAGAAACAAGGAGCAATCACGCTTCTGGATGAAGAGGCACGCTTGGAGGACAAGGAGAAGTTTGCATTGACCTCAACGCAAATATCCTCTGTGAAGGATATCTTGGCAGTCTCCCAATGGCAAGAAAAATCCAGAACTCATGAGCAACCTACAGCCAAGGAGAGCCTCGAAAAAGATGATGGCGGAAGCTATTCAGGTGTGAGCGCGCCTTACAAGCCACCCACACGAAAGGTAGAGATTCTATGAAAATTGGCTACATCCGTATATCGAAGCAGGAGCAAAACGAGACACTCCAAAGAGATGCCCTGAAAGATGTTGGCTGCGAGAAGGACTTCAGCGATAAAATAACCGGATCGAAGTTTGAAAGGAAAAGAGATTGAGAAGACTGCCAACTTTCTCCATCACATGCGGCTTCATAGCAACTCCTTCTATTCCCTAAGAACACTGGCTTTATCTCTCAGGCTTTTCTCTACCTGGCTGTGTTTTAGTATAAATGGTTGAGGTCACAGCGAGCAAGAATAATGTCCGCCCTGACCGGACAGGTTCGTTGACGAGGTTGCTGCATCCAGAGCATAATCTTCCATTGAGATGAGAGAAACGCCGCTTGTTCCCAGACAGCAGGTGAGGCGCATGAACAAAGGCACAAACGCAGGGAAAGAAAGTGGCTCTCGGTGGATGGACGGATCACGCGACTCGCATTTGCCTGCATACCTCCACTGCTGACGTTGGAGAATGGACTTAACCGACTTGCGAGGCTTTCTTGCCTGCCAACCCGGTCAGTTGTTCACTGATCTGTCGGAGTCGGCTTCGGGCAGCCATATCATACGCTTGAGGGTGCGCGCGTGCTTCCTGCTGCTGATCAAAGTATTGGCCTGTTACATTGTCTAACATTGGAGATGTTGCTAGATACATCACGGAACGGAGACCATCTTCGACAGTGGCCTGAGAAAAAGGAATCGTCTCGCGAACCATTTTGGTATTCATCAGCGAGGCTGGATGCACACAGTTGACGGTAACATGTTCTCCTTTCAACAGGTCAGCCAGATCAATGGTAAACATCACCAGTGCGAGCTTACTGCGGCGATAGGCATCATAGCCATTATAGCGGCGTTCACCCATAATATTGTCAAAATCAATCGGAAGCTGCCCGACTGATCCCACGTGAATAATGCGGGCTGGTGGGCTGTGGCGCAAACTGGATAACAGCAGATGTGTGAGTAAGAAAGGCGCGAGATAGTTCACCGCGAAACGAAGCTCATACCCATCTCGACTGAGTTCGCGTCTGCCTCCGAGAAGCTTTCCGCTCCCCACACCGGCGTTGTTAATGAGCATATCGAGCTGAGGATGTTGCATTTGCACACGCTTAGCCAGACTGCGTACCTCTGCAAGCTCGGCCAGGTCCGCCAGGTAGGTCTCCAGGTGCCTGTTTCCTGTTGTATCTTGAATTTCTCGCAGCGTCTTCTCCAACCGCTGCCGATTACGCCCATGAAGCAGCACGGTTGCGCCCTGTTTGGCCAATGCAAGCGCGGTCTGTTTTCCGAGTCCATCGGTTGATCCGGTGATCAGGATCGTTTGTTGAGCCATCGGTTTCATCATGTGTTCTCTTTTCAAGCGGAATATTTTCTCTTTACGAGGAGGGTCTGCTCTGCGTCACGCTCATCTATGAGACGGGTTGGGTGTTTGCGATGCCAAGTGCTCTTAGCAGCAGTCCATCACGCGCACGGTCAGGCAACAGGCGGAGAACAGCGATCATCCTGGTCCCTCGCCCAGCGAAGTAGCGCGTTTTGGGACTACGAGAGGTCAGCGCCTGGACAATGGCAGCTACGACGACATCAGGGTTCTCCAGTTGCTGGCTAGCTGAAGTTTTCGCTACTGCGGCAAGTGCCGGTGCATACAGTTGCAGAAGTTCTCCAGACAACTGCTGCCTGACCTGCTGGGAGCTAGCCGCCGACTTTTGAAAGATCTCTGTCTGCATAGCCCCTGGTTCAATAAGAGAGACGGAGATCCCAAAGGAGCGAAGTTCGCTCCGCAGCGCATCGGTCACAGATTCTAGCGCGGCTTTCGAGGCCGAGAGCATCCCCAGATAGGGAAATGACACCAGTCCAGTCGGCGCTCCAATATTAATGATACGTCCCCGCGCTTTCCGCAGCAGAGGCAGAAAAGCTTGTGTGACCGCAATATGCCCGATAACATTCACCTCGAATTGTTTGCGTACCTCCTCGATAGGAACCAACTCAACCGGACCCTCAACAATGATACCTGCATTATTCACCAACCCAACAAGTCCTGTCTCCCCAACTGCCCTGGTGACGATTTCGGCAGCCTGAGCAATGGAGGCATCGTCAGTGATGTCGAGCAAAACGGGGGTAATCCGGACAGAGATATCGCGTTGAAGCCTCTCACCATCAGAAGATTTTCGCACACCAGCAAAAACCTGAAATCCTAATGCATCGAGCCGGCGTATAGTAGCCGCACCAATACCACCGGCGGCTCCAGTAAGCAAAACAGCTCCTCGTTGTGCCTGAGTCGTTGTCGCCATAGAGATCACTTTCCTTTCGCTGAAAGAAGAGGACTACTTGTCTCTCCCTCCAGCTTCTGATAGAATGAACGATACGTAGCGTATCATATTTGGCAGCATAAATATATACGATACGGGGCGTATATGTCAAGGGAAAGTTTTTGACGTCGAAAAGAGATGAACAAGGATGACTGAACAGGAGAAAAAGCCGGAGTCTTTCGCACCGGGTCGTCGGCGAAGCGACCAAGCGCACCAGGCGATTTTGCAGGCGGCCAGAGAGGGGCTGGAGCAGGTAGGCTATCAGGCTATGACGATTGAAGCGATTGCTGCCAGAGCTGGTGTGGGGAAAAAGACCATTTATCGCTGGTGGCCTTCCAAAGCAGCAGTGGCACTTGAAGCCTTGACGACCTCTGCTGAGGCGCACATACCCTTTCCAGATACTGGTTCTCTTGGGGGAGATTTGACGACCTATTTTGAGCAGGCTTTTCCAGGCTTGCAAGGAAAAGCCGGAACCGTGTTGAGCGGGCTGGCGGCTGAGGCGCAGTTAGACCCAGAATTTGCGCGTGAATTTCAGCGGATGTTCATTGTGCCACGAAAACAAGAGCTGGTTGCTTCCTTGCAACGTGGTCTTCAACGAGGGGAACTGGCCCCCGATACCAATCTCGAGGTCCTGGCGGACCTGATTTATGGAGCCAAATGGTACCGCTTTCTCTTATATCCTGCGCCCTTGGATGATGCGTTCGCTCAAGAAATCATCAAGCTGATCCTCCGCTTGCGATCAGAAGCGTAGTGCTCGTATTGCATCGTTGCAAAAAAGCTGAATGGCAAACTGGCCTTGAGGACGAACGTAGCTCAGCAAGAGCCCTGCGCATGTTCAAACGGTTTTCTGCGGATCTGCTTTACTATTCTTGTTGAGCTTCTGCCGTGCTTGCTCAAACCAAGATTGCCATTCAGCCAAAAAAACGCCACACAGGAAGAAAGATTTCAGACATCAACAATATCTACAACTGTAGAGCTAGAAGGACCGATAGGAGCTGGCTGCCGTCAACTGTTTGGCGGTCGGCGGCTCAGCTATCCAGGTCTTGAAGTTCTCTGCGAACTCCCGATATTCTGGCAAGGCCAACAACGGATTGTCTACTCCGTCGTCAGTGACGCTGAGCGTGACAAAGGTCTCCCCGTCGGGGAGCGGGCAGACGGCATACAGAAAACCCTGCGGACGTTCTCGTTCAAGCGCCTCCAGCACGCGCTTGCCCGCCGCATCGATTTCGGCGCGCTTGTCAGGCTTGACTTTGGTATGGGAAATCGCTACTTTCATGGGAACTGTTCCTTTCACTTTTCCATCTGGTTCGTTGTGCTTTTCCGATGGCGGTGCACAACACCCTCAAGATGCGTCTTGATTGTGATGAGATCGCCCAGTCGGCGCGGTCAAGAGGAGTGGATCTCCCTCTCACCTCGGCTGGGTTTCCCTCGTCACCCTCCCGACGTATCTCACTGAAAGAATGTGACCGGCTTCTCACCGGCTTCGGGCAAACCCGTGTACCAGTGCGGGGAAACGTCCTGCTCTCTTGCGATGACGCGCCAAGACGGGCTGGCTCCCTGTCACATCAGCCCGGTTTCCTTCGTCGTTCTTATGACGAATGCAGAAAGAAGGAAGAGAATGAATGGATGAACATGACTGGCTGGTTGAGCGCTTCGAGGCAGAACGTCCCCAACTGCAGGCGATGGCCTATCGGATGCTCGGTTCCCTTCCCGAGGCGCAGGATGCCGTCCAGGAGTCCTGGCTGCATCTGGTCCGCACGGACCGAAGCACCGTCTCAAACCCGGGCGCATGGCTGAGTAGGGCAGTCACGCGGATCTGCCTGGATATGCTGCGCGCGCGGAGATCGCGGCGCGAAGAGTCTCTGGAAGCGTCCTTTCCTGGGTCCATCACGAGAGAGCCTAGCGGAAGCGACCCCGAGCAAGAAGCGGAGCTGGCCGATTCGGTGGGTCTGGCGCTGCTCGTGGTACTCGATCAGCTTGCTCCCGCCGAGCGCCTCGCCTATGTGCTGCACGACATCTTCGCCGTGCCCTTCGACGAGATCGCGCCTCTCGTGGAACGCTCAGAGGCCGCTGCCAGGCAACTCGCCAGCCGCGCCCGCCGCCGAGTGCGGGGAAGAGCGCACATGCAGGACGCTGATCTCACCACCAGCCGAGAAGTGGTCGAAGCCTTTCTCACCGCCGCACGTACAGGAAACTTCGACGCGCTGCTCGCCGTGCTTGATCCAGATGTGGTGCTCCGACGCGATCCAAGAGCCGTACCTGCGGGCATCGCAGGAGAGCTTCATGGGGCCGCCGCTGTGGCCAAACAGTTTGTGGGACGTGCTCAGGCAACACAACCAGTGCTGGTGAATGGCTCAGTGGGAGTCGTCGTGGCCCCGTATGGGCGGCTGCTCAGCGTCCTCGATCTCTCAATCAGGGGAGGGAAGATCACCGCGATCACCACGATTTCCGATCCTGCACGCCTGCGCCAGGTGCACCTTGCGGTCCTCGACGACTGACGAACCGCGGCCTGTTAGCCGTGCTCACACGACTCGAACGGTCCTCGACGGCTAACGGGCCGCATGCTCGCGTGATGCGTCGCACCATCGGTCGGAGCCTGCGGAAAAACAGGGGGAGCCGATGAGATGCGCAACGAGGGAGACCCATTCTTTCTACGACAGATGGCGAATTGGTATCAGCTATTTGGGTCGATTCCAGTGAGAGGCATCTGACTCCTCAGGCAACTGAATATCCTCCTGCACCAGCTCAGAATGTTTGTTATACCCGCGTGGAATATCGAGCTCTTGATGATGTTGATCAACGTCAGCCTGATACTCCTTCAACACCGTGCCGATGAGATCCTTGCGACCACCAGCCAGGGCTTTGACTAAGCTGACATTGAGAAACCACCGTCGCCTGGGTTCGTTAGCCCGATTCCACTGCATGATGGCATAGATCGCGTGGCGCAGACGTTCCTTGGTCGCCCCTTGTCGCCAACGATCAAGAGGTGATCCTCTCAGACGGCGCTGCCTACAATGATGGTAGCTTTCTAATACCCACGCGCGAAAGTGTTCCTCAAATTGAGCCAGCGTGAGGGTCGCGTACCGTTCGCTCCTAACGAAGAAATCTGATGAGAGCAGACATTCCTGCTTGCTCTCATCAGTAAATGGGAACTCTGGTTTATTGTGCCCTTCAACTTTCCTCAGTGATTTCTTCATAAAAAAACACACTCAGAAACGCTGAGAAAGCATCACCATACACAGGAAGGGGCCTTGACCATGCGCTCCTTCCTCCTCTGCTGCTTGCCTCGTTTGGCTAGCGTACGCGCCGTCCCAAAAACCGTTGCGCCTGCTGCTTTCGCCAGTTGGTCGCAGCAGTTCCGACACCGCTGCCAGCCGCGCCGAAAACAGGATGCGCGTTTCTGCAGATGATTGGCTTTCAGCCTGGCAGGACCGATCCGCATATTCGCTATCATGCCAGCGATGCCACAACCATTTTCGCGATGGTTCGTGAGGGGCTTGGAATCACGCTCCTACCACGTACCATGCTCCCTGAAAAGCTCGAAGGAGTTGCGGCCCTTCCACTCGATCCACCACAACAGTTCCAGATTGGACTGGGGGTACAGTCACAAGAAGCAGCCTCTCCAGGAGCAAAGTTGTTTGTTCAAACGGCATTGACCTGGATGCAAGAGCAACTATCACAGCTTCCTAGCGCTCTCAGAGATTAAGCATCGACCGGAAAACGGCAAGCGGTCAGATAGGCAAAGTCATGATGGAAAGCCGAGAATATACCTCTACTGCATGTAATTTATCCCGGACACACGATACCTGACCGTAAGGTCGCGACAAGCTTATCCTTGCAAAATTACTACGCTTGGTTTTGGAGGAGATCGGCAATAACATGTGGCTGTTCACTGGCCATAAAATGCCCACAGCCTGCCGCTACCTGTGCGATCACATTGCGACAACCAAACTTTTTGGTTAGCTCATTGGCCGTTGGCCCCGGCTTACCGGAGCCATAGTCACCCTCGATGAGGAAGAGAGACACATCCAGCTCGTCGCGGTGAGATCTCATGAATACCCGGTTCTTTTGATATGTTCGATACAAGCCAAGCCCAGCTCGCAGTTGTTCGGGAAGTTTATAGGCGCTCGCGTAATGACGCATGTCTGCGTCTGTCATTGCCTGCTTGTCCTTTGCAAAGCGAAGGAAGAATGCTCTTTTAAAGTAGGTGTACTCACGACCACCAATAAGCCATTCAGGTAATTTGGGTAGACGGTGAAAAGTGAAGTGCCAGAGGAATGGCATCTTGACCATGAGGTCGGTGCTGGCTGTACCGGGTAGCGGGCCGTCCAATATAGCTACACCTCGCGTTTCGGACGGGTAAAGGCGAGCATACGCATACGCGATCATGCCGCCCATATCATGGCCAACAATGTAGGGATCTTTAAGAGTAAGCTGGCTGGCCAGCTCGTGAATATCATTCGCCTGTGTCTCCGCATCATAGTCGGCTCGCGTGGCTTTGGACTTTCCGATGCCCCGTAAGTCAACTGCGATAACTGTGTACCTGTTAGCAAGCAAGCACATAACCTTGCTGAACTCGTACCAGTCTTCCGAAAATCCGTGCAGAAAAATAATCGATGGACCGCTACCGCCCGATACATAATGTACTGACGCATCACGTAACTGTACAGTGTAGGACTTAAACGCCGCGCCGAGTACAACTTTCGCCGGATCCTTACTGTCTAGCCCAATAAAGAACGGGTCGTTCATAGTCGTTCCTCCAAGGACACTTCAATAATATCGCCTGGTCGCGCCTGCATGGCCTTGAGTCTTTTTTTGCTTACGGGTAAGAATTGTGTGCCGTCGCCCCACGGCATAAAGGCCGTCTGGAAGGCAACGCCGTTCATGGTGCCTTTGACCTTGACGGACTTGGTAGAACCAAAAAATGGAACCGATTCAGGCCACACCACACATGCCCAGCCATCGCGATCTTCAATGGTGGCCTTAAACGTTTTATTGATAGGGGTTATCTGTCCCATGAGTAGACTCCTTCGTTAGACTCATTGTGTTCTAAAACGGTAGCGAGCTGTTCCATCTGGCGAGCCAGCAGAGCGAGGTTATCCGCTCCTAGCTCTGGGGTAGCCGCAGTCTTTGCACTCGTGGTAGCTGATCATCGACCTTTTCAAAGCCGAGCGTGTGAACGTAAAATTGGACAAGAGCCAAGTTTTGTGAGAGAAACACTCATCTGTTCTACAGGTTGAATGAGCGAAACCGCGCCAATTTCCGGCAATGCAGAGAAAAGTAATTACCAATTATTCTGAGAAATATCTTTTTTTCTCGTCTCTTGTTGGCTTGTCTGTTGTTCATCAGCCTCCAGGATGTGCGCAATCTCCTCAAGTGCGTCAGCTACCGCGTCTAATTGCTCTGGGTTGAGTTTGGTCATGATATGTCGCGCCCACTCTTCGTTGAGTGAAGAGATCGTCCTGAGCATTTCTGCTCCGTGCGGCGTCAACTCAAGCAACGGTGAACGCCGGTTTGCCGGGTTATCCTGGTAGACAACCAGACCTTCTTTTGCCAAAACGTCTGCAACACGCTGCACGCTCTGACGAGCATGGCCCATGTCCCGCGCTATCTGCGCCACCGTCTGCAGCTGATAGCCGACTCGACCAAGCACTTGCCACCTGGCGCTGCTTTGGCCGATGGATCGCGTCAGTCTATCGCCGTTGCGCAGAAGCAACCCGTTGATCCAAAAAATGCTTAACGCGAACCTGCCGAGAGGATCGTTTGGTTTTCCTGTTGACTCCATAGCAGTATGCATACCATATTGACAGTATGCTGTCAAGAAGACAGTATGCTGTCAATATGGTATGCTACTGTCTTTTTCTTCACTGTGCCTGTAAAACGAATGATTTCTCTCGTGATCTGCAACAGATATTACGCTATGATGCAATACTTGAGCATGCCTGTGATATGGCTCAATATTTTTAAGTCTCGCTCTAGCGGTACTTTGTTGACCAGGGTCAAGCGGAGCTGTAGAGAGCAAGGCCCTGCCCCCGTTCAAGCCTTTGAAAGAGGCGTTGCACGGCAGGAGGTGGGGGCAGTGATGACCAACCGCTCCAATAGCGCCTGAGCATGATCCAGGGCTCGAGCCATCCCCGCACGACTCGAAGGGCTGCTGGCCAGGACATCTGCGGTCGCATCCCGTGGGCCGTGGTGATTTTTTTCCCCCGTGTCTGCTGGTACGGACGAGGCACTCGTGGCGGCAGCCGTTGATGGCTCAGGCGGCTGGCTGACCACGTGGGTCGCACAGACGGTCGGATGACGGAGATGGTACCAGCAAAAGGAGAACGCGCAACAGACCAATTGCCAATGCCGGCGGATCCCTGTGTCGCTTCTCACCTGATACTGTGACCAGCCCAGGGCGTGTTTGACGTGTTTGTAGCTCTGTTCAATCCACATGCGCAACCCATAGAGCCTCATCACTTCCTCCACCGTGGCTGGAGACCATGAGGATTCCGTTTCAGAGGATGTTGCCGAGGCAGGCAGGTTCGTTACCAGGTATGAGGTGGTGAGGTCAGGCAGTTCCTGTGGGTCGGTCGTTACCACCAGGGCCCGTTCCTTCTGATCTGGGCCAAATGGCCCCGCCACGATCTCCAGCGCCCACCAGTCTTCTTGGCTCCCATCGCGGAAGGTCCTGGTGATATTCACCCACTTGCCCGGATGCTTGCTCCCCTCCCATCCAGCCTCGTGGGCGACATCTTGCAAGGTTCCGGCTTCTTCTTCTGGATGCCACCAGGCATGGGAAGGCTTGAGGGCCAGCACATATGGGACCTGCAGATTGGCTAAACCACTGCGAAAGCCGCGATCCTCGCCATAGAAGGAGTCGGCCACCACAGCTCGAAAAGGGAGGGCTTGGCTCACGGCTCGTTGCACCAGTTGTAGGGCAATCTTCAGCTTGGTGCGGAAGGCAGGATCCTGTTCTCCCTTGGCAAAATAGAGCGCCGGGGTGTAGGGTTCGACATCCAGCGGGTAGTAGACGCGCTCGTCGGCCCATACACTGCTGACGGAGACCACGCCATTGTCAATCTTGCCCACATTGGCCAGGTACTGCCGACTCACATGAGCCGTTTTGTGACCATCCTTGCGATCCCCTGTCTCATCAATGACCAGGACCCCGTCCTTGGTCGGTGTTGTGGTGGGATCCTCGCGCAATATGGTGAGCCGCTCGGCTTGCACCTTGCGCTCATCCCAGTCCGACTCGGAGAGAAACCATTGTAAGGCTTGCGCTCGTGGCTGGTGCGCTCCTACCAGTGGCTCCGTGTTGACCAGCCCGGTGAGGGTCTTATTTCGCTCGCTTGGCAGTAAGAGCCCCTCAAGATAGCGCCGAAACCCTTCACGCTGATTGCTCTTGCCAAAGATGGGGTCAAAGGACCTCGCATAGTCCTCCAGTGGTCCTGGAGCTGCGGCGACCTCGATGCGTCTCGTCATCTTCTTCTCTCCTCCTTCTCCCTTCATTCTACTCCCCCTTCCACCCTCGTCAACAAAGTACCGTTAGAGCAATGTACAGAAAGGTTGATTTCGTGCTCCGGCCGACGCTGCTAAAGCACGCGTCTACATATGAAGGTACGGGGCATCTCGCGCCTTGATATGTAGACGCGTGCTTTAGCAGCGTCGGCCCCCTCCACACGGCTTAATGCTACTGCACAACGCTGTAAGATGATGGAATGGCCTGAGAAATTGATCCTTGAAGCGGAGCAAAAATTCTCTGGGATGGGATGGTAGCTGGTGTGGGAGCAATACGGAGGCATAGAAGGGACGGAGTAGAGCGAATAAAGGGGAAATGATATGACGACGATAGAACAACTATACAAGATCATTGAGGAACTTCAACTGATTGACCTTGGAGATGCCATAAGCTACTTGAGCAAAGAGGAAATAGGACTTCTGAATTAAAGAGGATAAAGGCAGAAAATAGAGATAAACGTGTATACCTCATTCTACTCAAGAAACTACTGACCTATTGAGTGATCTCCCGGAGATATTTTCTATCCGAAAAAGTGCAGGAAAAATGATGCAAAACAATCTTCTCGGCATCCATCATGTCACAGCGATTACGAGCGATGCCCAACGCAATATCGATTTCTATACTGGCTTCCTTGGATTACGGCTGATCAAAGTGACCGTCAATTTTGATGACCCCAGTGCTTATCACCTGTACTATGGAGATAGTGTGGGACACCCGGGTACGATCATAACCTTCTTTGCCTGGTCTGGAGCTCCCCGTGGGCGGCAAGGAACAGGACAGATTAACGCTACTGCTTTCGCGATTCCTCGGTCTTCTCTCGGTTATTGGATTGGTCGCTTGATCGAATATGGCATTCAGTACAAAGGACCCACCACTCGCTTTGATGAACAGGTAATCTCACTCCGTGATCCAGATGGATTGGTTGTGGAACTCGTCGCACGTCCTGATGTTCAGGAACGCCTCGGTTGTGAGAGTCAGGCGATCCCTGCCGAACATTCTATTCGCGGTTTCTCGGGAGTCACGATCTGGGAAGATGATTATGAGCAGACGAATCATGTCTTGAGCGACATTCTAGGCTTTCGATTGATTGCTGAAAAAGAGAATGTGTTTCGCTACGAATTTGGAGCAGAGGAAAACAGAGCGAGACTCGATGTGCGTCATACCGCAGGCTTCTGGCGTGGGGAGGTTGCAGCGGGAACGGTGCACCATGTCGCACTACGTGTTGCGACGGATGAAGTCCAGCAAGCATGGCACGACATGCTCATTGGAAACGATCTCAACGTTACATCGATACGGGATCGTAAGTATTTCCACTCCATATACTTTCCTGAACCTGGTGGTGTGCTCTTTGAGATCGCTACCGATCTCCCGGGCTTTACCATTGATGAGTCAGCTGAGCGCCTGGGAACGCAACTTCAGCTACCGTCCTGGCTCGAAGCTCAACGTTCAGAGATAGAACTTGTATTACCACCACTCCATTGGCCATCAGCACAAGGAGAAGCGGCATGGCCAGAGAGAGATTGAGGCGTTGGACAGAGGGCTAGAGTTCGCCCTGTCCGATTCCTTTGTAGCTGAGGAAGAGAATTGCGACAAGGATGAACGCAAGCAGGACACCAAGCAGGCCAATAGCAATGTTGCCAATATCTATGTTGTCGATGCCGCCCCAGATGAAGATCAGACATAGGATAGATCCCAGGACGAGCACGCGAGCGGTGCGGAGTTTCACAATGCTTCCTCTTCTTCTCATGCGGAAACCGACCCTCATTCGACCGAGACACCGCTCTTGTAGCTGACGCTCGGATTAACTTTTAGGCACGCCGACATGCCGACACGCCCCTTTTTGGGCAAAAGCGTGTCACGTTGCCATGATAGCAAAATCGACCTTCTCTTACTGTGACGCATTTCACATTTTTACATAAAAATGTTACAACTACTCCTATCTTCCTGCCGAAACCGTTCTCAGCATCTGCCACCCTTCTCTTTATACTGAAATAAGCATGATCCCTGATATGCTAAATACAAGCGTCTATATAAGGTATCTTTGTAATGCGTAGATGTTATCGTTCATTCATTTTTGAAAGAGCAATGGCGCTATGGAGACAATGCAGAGTAAAACTAAAGCGGTAAAGACCGATGTCCCTGCCAGGATGGATCGCCTCCCATGGAGTCGCTGGCACTGGCTCGTGGTCGTCTCGCTGGGCATCACCTGGATTCTGGATGGCCTTGAAGTCACCATCGTTGGCTCTATCGCCAGCGTGCTGAGCAAGCCTCAGACCCTTCATCTCTCGACGGTGGAGGCCTCCAGCGCTGGCACAGTCTATCTCATTGGCGCGGTCCTCGGTGCCCTGATATTTGGCCGAATGACCGATCAGCTGGGCCGCAAGAAGCTCTTTATGATTACCTTGCTGGTCTACCTGAGCGCGACCATCGCAACCGCCTTCTCCTTTAACTTCTACTGGTTCGCCGCCTGCCGCTTCATTACAGGCACGGGCATCGGTGGCGAATACGCGGCCATCAACTCGGCTATTGACGAGCTTATTCCGGCACGGGCGCGTGGCTGGACTGACCTCGTGATCAATAGCACCTGGTGGATTGGTACAGCCTTTGGCGCGGCCATGACTGGCGTACTGCTCAATCCCAATCTCTTCCCCATCAATGTAGGCTGGCGTCTCTCCTTCGCTCTGGGCGCGGTTCTGGGCCTGGCCGTCCTGCTGGTACGCCGTTACGTGCCCGAGAGTCCACGCTGGCTGATGATGCATGGCCACTTTGAGGAGGCCAACAAGGTGGTGGCGGAGATTGAGCATGAAGTACGGAGGGAACGAGGCGGGAAGCCGCTACCTGAGCCAGAGGGCTCCATTTATATCCGCCCTCGCGGCGCGATTGGCTTCGGCGAAATTGCGAAGACGATGGTCAGGCTCTATCCCAAGCGCACAATTCTGGGCCTCTCGTTGATGGCCGCGCAGGCATTTTTCTACAATGCCATCTTCTTTACCTATGCCCTGGTGCTGACGACCTTCTTCCACCTGCCAGCCGAGAGCGTGCCACTGTATCAGATTCCCTTCGCCATCGGCAACGTGATTGGCCCCCTGACCATCGGTCGTCTGTTTGATACGATTGGGCGTCGCAAGATGATCAGCTTCACCTATATCATCTCCGGCATACTGCTGGCAATTACCAGCTGGCTCTTCGCCCAGGGTATGCTCAACGTAGTCACGATCACCATCTGCTGGTCAATCATCTTCTTCTTTGCCTCCACTGGCTCTAGCTCGGCCTACCTGACCGTCAGCGAGGTCTTCCCCCTGGAGATGCGTGCGATGGTCATCGCCCTCTTCTACGCCATTGGAACAGGTGTTGGTGGTGCCTTCGCCCCCTTCATCTTTGGCCTACTTATCCAGACCAACCAGCCAGTCATCCTCTCCTACGGCTACTATGCGGGCGCGCTATTCATGGCGGCTGCGGGTGTTGTAGCCATCTTCTTCGGCGTCGACGCCGAGCGCAAGTCCCTGGAGAGCATCGCCAAACCCTTCTCCCAGGCCGACGACGAGGAAGGTCCCCAGACCGCCCAGGCCAGTTAAACTATAAGAAAAGCGGATACAGTGGGCGAGACATTCACGCCCCACTGTATCCGCTTTTCTTATTATGTTTTGCTTTTGAAGAAATGCTATCGCTTACGTCTTCTATAGTGTAAAATGAAACTCTTCAATATAATTAAAAGAAGATGTAGTGAGGTCCACTTGTATGTTGTTGCAACCGACCATCTTCATCTGTAGCCTGTTTATTTCAGCGATTATCGGCTGCCTCATCGGCTACTCGGGCTTCAGGGAGCGCAAGCGCACCTTGTTCGAGGAAGGCTCCAAGCTCTATACCCAGCAAATCCCCTTTGGGGCATATTGTCGCTATGCGGAAGTTCGCAAAAAGAGTATTTCTACAATACACGGGCGCGTTCGCTCTGCATGGCCCTTTTTCCTGTTTCCCGCTGCTATACTCATCTGGTTGATAGATTGGATAACCCGGCAGGATTTCGTTACATCTCATCGCGAACTCACGGCCTTGCCAGCCTTGATAGGGGTAATCGGAGGAATCTGGATCATGGAGATCATTACCGATATCAAGCTCGATCTCCCAGCCTTACGCATCTTTCTGGACAGCCAATTTGAGCGCTCGCGCTTTATCACGTGTGACATACGTCAAATGCTCTTTGCTTTCCTGTCGTGGTTTTTGATACTTCTTATCGGTGGTATGTACCTCTCTATTTATTCCGCCAAGCTTTCTCTCTTCAAATCGCTATTTCCTCTTCATGTTGTCTCTGTCACTATTGGTAACATTGGAAACCTGCCATGGCTCATTACGCTCGTCGTTTTTCTAGTCTTACTGCGCCTCTTTCTCAATATTTTCGCGCTTCAATACGCCAGGTTGACCGCTTCGTTGCAACCATTAGAACACACGCAATGGGCCTCTCTAGCTCCACGCATCCTCGCCTGGTGCCAGCTTACAGGCGTGGAATTTGCATCAGTCATGGTCGCACAAGACCTCATCAACAGGCAAGCCATCCGCTTAGCAGGCCTGGGCCACCGTCCCACGCTTATCATCAGCGAGGCTCTCTTAAGAACTGGTGAATGGCGCCAGTACGATACCTTTATTTGCCAGGCCATTGCGATATATAAACGACTTGAGCCCCAAAAGCAACTTATGCGTGATATTCTAGCTCTCAGCATACTTATTGCATGGATTGCTATCGCCCCAATTACTGTGATGTTCCCCGCTTCGCCAGCAAGAGATATTATTTGCGATATCCTCTTTATAGGCCTCGGCATTGCAGGCATTGCAGTACATACACTTCTTTCAGTGAAGAACATTCATGCCACAGATGATTTTGTCATTAAGCTAACGGGCGATCCCCTGGCACTTATCACTGTGCATCATGTACTCGCGGCTCTCAATGGAGAACCAATCAAACCAATAACCAATGATGCTACAACGAAAAATGATCGTATGCAACGCCTGGTTGAGAAAGGCAATGCGCTTTGGCCGCGCGCCCCTTATGCTGGCACCCCTATTCCTTCACCTCTAAAGGTTGAAATCAATAACTACCCAATTACAGCCCCGCTCAACCAGGCAACATTACCCGCGCCCGTCCCGAAAGTGACCTATGGAAATCTCGCTTCATAAATAAATCAGGGAGAAGAAACGCTATGCTGTTAATATCAATATTTTTACTCGCGTCTGCCCTGCTTATCCCGGTAATCATCTCTGCCATCATAGGACGACGCAACATACGTAAACTCCGGCAGGTCGTAGCCAGCGGCTACGGGCAGAAAACCACTCTTGATGGCTATTTCCATTACGCAGCCGCCCGCTCTGATATGAGCACAAGACGATCTAACGTGGTAAGTTATATTATAGGTTTCTTTGTGCTGCTGATTATTGGCGGCATCATGATTGCATTGAATGATGATCTTTATCACTCAAATTTAATGCAGCTCATCGAAGCATATTTTATCAATTCATTGATTGTTACAATCTGGCTTCTTGCATTTAGTACAGTCATAGCCACTGATCCCCTGGCGCTGCATACTTTTCATGTCAATGACCTGCCAGATGACAAATACAGGAGAGCCTATCTTTACAACTACCTCTTTCCACAGGCGCTCATATTTCTTCCCAGTCTCTATATCCTGGGAGGAGTGGCCTGGATAAGCAAACAATTAGGCCTTAACACAGATGCCATTCCGCCCATTGTACAGTTAATACCATTTATTTTGCTCCTCTTATCGGGGGACATCTTCGCGCTTCAGCATGAGAAGCGCAAGGCCATGCTTCAGCCAATTAAAAGCACCCGCTGGGCTTATTTGGAGCCAAGGATCGCCGCCTGGTGCAGGCTCGCCAACATTCAGTTCGCCTCCATCCAGGTAGCCCATGATATCGTCAGTAGACATACAGTACGCGTCGTTGGCATGGGACAGCATCCGGTGCTGATCATCAGCGAAGCGCTGTTGAGGGCTACGGACTGGCGGCAGAAGGACGCGCTGATCTGCCTGGGCATCGCCATGCAACAAAAACGCCTGACACGCAAGATATTCCTGCGCCACCTCTGGCTGGTCGGGGTCTTTCTAGCCTGGTTGGGCTGGCCTCAAGCTGTACAGTTCTTCCCTTTTACGGCGTTTCGCATCATAGTTTCACTGCTTCTCCTCATAGGTCTGCCCATCCTGGCTCTCATTATACTGATGTGTTATCCGCATAGGGCCTATCGCGACCTGGACCGCCTCGCCGCCCAGCTCACAGGCGACCCGCTCGCGCTCATCGCCGTCCAGCACCTTATCGCCGCGCTCAACGGCTTCAACTTTAACAGGCAGCAGCGCTTCTCTCCCTCGACTGCTGATCGCATCGAAGCCCTGATCAAACTAGCCAAATCGACCAGTAATCGCGCCCCCTACGCCGCCGACCCTGTGCCCGCCATCTTACATATAACCGTCAACGGCGCCCAGGTCAGCGTCCCTCTCGACCACACTACGCCGCCCGCGTCCGGCCCGGAAGTTCCCAAGAGGCCGTCATGATCCATTTACCCTAGCATTGACAAATTTTACCTAAATCATGTATTATTTACTTGAATTACGTAAGTTTTACTTGAGCATCAGCACATCAGCATATTAGGAGCAGCGGTATGCCAGTGCAATGGAACCTGAAGCAGTGGCTAGCAGTCAACCATCATATTTATCGACCCACTGAGTTGCAGACATTGCTTGAGGAGAAAGCTAACACCCAGCTTTCTTTGCAGGCTATTTCCTCGCTACTGAATAACGTTCCCAACGCTTTACGCCTCTCCACTATTCAGGCATTGTGCAACGCGCTCAATTGTACGCTGAGCGACTTTTGCGAAGTCCTTCCCGATCAGCCTGCTCCACACAAACAGCATACTGAGGATCGGAGACGAGCAGAGAGCGAGAGTCAGCATATTCCTCCCTCTATGTTTCCTCCCATTACCAATGCGACTACCTCGCAAGCGAGCGTTGAAACTGCCATCCGCGATATTGTAATGCAAACACTAGCAGAGCAGGGTCTTATTTCGCCAAAGCAGGAAGCACACCCTTCCACAATCAGTGTCCTCATTCCTGGCTGGGTCTGGTCAGTCATTCCCGATCTTACGCGAGGTGTGGTCGAGACGATATCAGAGAGTCCGTATGATATCGCACTCTATAGCATCAGTGACGAAGAACCAAAGAATAGCGAACAGGCGCTCATTGAGCGTTTTCTAGCGACTCCGCTGAGTGCCGGGCTGGTGGCTATTTTCCCTGGACGCCTCTCTTCACGACTAACCCAACTCTCACGACAGGGATTTCCAGTGGTAGTGATTGATGATCAAGAGACACAGGTGGTTCCCTGGATTGGTGTAGATAATACGACAGGTGCATACATGGCCGTGCGTCATCTGCTTCGTCTCGGACATCGGCGCATCGCCCATATTAAAGGCCCCGCTCACTACCTGGTCTCCTATGCTCGCTATCAAGGATATTGCCAGGCACTTCTCGAAGCCGGGCTTTTCCCGGACGCCGACCTTATTCTTGAGGGAGATTTTCTCCCTCCAAGTGGTCGAGCCTGTGCTACTACGCTCTTTGAGCTTCCGCACGAGAAACGACCAACAGCGATCTTTGCCGCCAGTGATCAAATGGCCTATGGAGTGCTCACAGCCGCAGAAGAGTATGGCCTCTTTGTACCCAGGGATATCGCCCTTGTTGGCTTCGATGGAGACCGTCCCTCGGCCTATACACGTCCTCCATTGACGACAGTGAGACAACCTTACTTCGAAATGGGGCAGCGCGGTGTCTCCCTGTTGCTCTCACTGCTACAACAGCCAGGCCCATTGAATAATGAGACGCTTCACCGGGCAACTTTATATCTCGGAAAGGATGACAAGAACACATCCATTTCTCAGCAACAACCAATCCACATCCAACTCCCGGCTGAACTTGTGGTGCGTGAATCCTGCGGAGCCAACTTTCGCAGTCCCGTCGCATCACCTTCAGAACCGTTGCTTCCATAAAGCGTACCATTTCCTAGACCTATTCGTTCTCACTATTATGCAAACGCGAAAGGAGGCTTCTTTAGAGAACAGAAAACTCAGAAACCTTCAGCAAGGATGCAAGCTTCCCTTGTTGTGCTCACCATGTTTCTGCGCTAGTAACTCTTGTGGCTTTTCGCCGCTGAATTGTGTATATGTATCACTATCGCATGAAAGGATGAAAACATGTCAGCACGTACACTTCTCCGCACGTTATCTCTGATCGCATTAACCCTTGTATTGATTACTGCTCTAGGAGCGATGACGGCTGCGCATGCCGCCTCCAGCCAGGCGAGCGCCAACCATAAGTATGTATCCAGTGGAGATGGCAAGCAAAAGAGTGTGACCACCGTTGTGACCTGGTATGGATATAACGATAATTCCGGCGCGACCGAGAACCAGCATGGATCAGCCGATATCGCTTATCCCAAATCCGATGGCTATCCCACCATTCACAATCATGCCACCGAGGGTACAGGCACCTACAACGATCCCGTGACATTCGCTGCCCCCAATAAAGATCTGAAAACGACCTTCCCCATTGGTAGTATCATCTACGTCCCCCTGGTCAAGAAATATTTTGTTATGGAAGACCAGTGTGGCGATACCGATCCCCAGGGATGCCAGAATGGCTCCAACCACGCGGACCTCTGGATGGGGCCAGCCAAGGAAATGAATGGTACAAAACTTGATGACTGCGAGGGTAATGCCACTCCAAACTCTGCAGTAAAGGTGACCATCAACCCGAGCTCCACATTATCTGTGGATACAACTACCATGTACACCACAGGCAATAAATGCACCATCCATCTCTATTAGTTTTTAACATATAAGGCAGGAAGCCTTACCACAAATGCTCCCTCCTTAGGCGTGATGAGTGTCACGAAGAGGTATGTTCTGCCTATACAATGCTCTCCTCTTGTTCAGGAACAGGAGGAGAGCATTGCTTCTCTGCCCTTCTCACATGTACTTGCCACTGAGAAAACCACCAGCTAGCGGACGCCAAGGCAAGATAGCGAGACCTGCGCACTGTGTGAGCGGCACCAGTTCATGTTCAATTAGGTGATCATCCACTTGCCAGAAATCGAAAGAAGGTGCATAATAGAGATGTACAATATTTCACACAATGTACATTTGTGCAAACATAATTTGTGGAGATAAAAAATGACCGATCTGCAAAATGAAAGGGTACGATTACTGGTTAAAATCAGTCGACTTTATTACGAAGATGGACTCAATCAACAGGACATTGCCAAACGATTAGGTATTTCACGGCCTCACGTGAGTCGAATGCTCGCTGCTGCAAGGGCCGAAGGGATTGTCAACATCACGATTAACAATCCTTATTCACGAGAGCAGAACATTGAGCAGGAACTCATTGAAACGTTTGGTATTCTCGATGCTTTTGTCGTAAGCATAGAAGAACATTCTGAACAAAGACTTCTCCACCAACTAGGGCGAAGTTGTGCAGTGCTTCTCGAATCTATGCTCAAAGATAACGATATTGTGGGAGTTATGGCTGGGCGTACGGTTACTGCTGTTGCTGCTGAGCTAGAGTATTTTGCACGAAACGGGCTACAGTTTACTCCACTTGTCGGTGGCTGGGGTTCTACTGGCTCATCCTGGCATGCAAACTCGAATACCATGATGTTTGCGGAAAGGATGAAATCGAACTACTGGCTTCTGCATGCACCTGCGGTTGTTGTCTCCCAGGAAACCAAAGAGCTTTTGATGAAAGAGCCAGAAATAGCCAACGTACTTGAGGTTGCTCGGAAGAGTACTGTTGCGATTGTCGGTATTGGTCAGGTCTCAAAGGAGGCAACGATTGTCCAAACCGGTTACTTTGGAAATGCTGATTTGAACGATGTTCTTCGACAAGGAGCCGTGGCAAACGTATGCGCGTCCTTTCTCAACATTCAAGGAGAGAACATCGCTTTTTCTGCAAAAACAAGAATGCTCGGCATTGACATATCAGAGCTGAAACCACATACCCATGTCATCGGTGTCGCTGGTAGCCAGGACAAAGTCAAGGCGATCACGGCAACGTTGCGAGGAAAATGGATTGATACTCTTGTGACGGATCTCGAGACCGCCCAACGGGTTTTAGATTTTCATAAGCACAATAAATAATAGGGAGATAAAGCAATTGAGTGTAAATGGTTACTACGGATCATATGGAGGAATGTTTATTCCTGAGATCTTATTCCCTGCTTTTCACGAACTAAAAGAAAAGTTCGCTGAAATACAAAATGATACCGCGTTTTGGCAGGACTATCAGGATAGCCTGGCAAACTTTTCCGGTCGTCCAACACCACTCACCTATGCCGCAGGGCTAACAAAGTATTTTGGTGGACCCAAAATTTACATGAAGCGGGAAGATTTGAATCACTCAGGTGCCCATAAACTGAACAATGCCTTGGGGCAAGCGCTGCTCGTGAAACGGATGAACAAAACACGCGTCATTGCCGAAACAGGTGCCGGGCAACACGGGGTTGCAACAGCCATTGTGGCAGCGAAGTTCGGCTTAAAGGCTACCGTTTACATGGGGAGTGAAGATGTAGAACGCCAGTATGCGAACGTTTTCTGGATGAAACGCTTCGGCGCAGAAGTTGTGCCTGTGGAAGCTGGTTCTCGCACCTTAAAAGACGCTATGAATGAGGCGTTGAGAGACTGGGCTTCGAGTTTTGAAACAACCCATTACTTGCTGGGAACCGCATCAGGGCCTCATCCTTTTCCAGCTCTAGTAGCTTTATTTCAATCGATCATTGGGACCGAGGCCAAGGAGCAAATTCTTCGCTTAGAAGGCAAGCTTCCCAAACGTGTCTATGCCTGTGTGGGTGGAGGGTCGAATGCCCTTGGTATTTTCCAAGCGTTCATACCTCACGAAGAAGTTGAACTGGTTGGAGTAGAGGCTGGGGGAGAAGGACCAATGGCCGGAAAGCATGCATCACGAATCGCGTATGGGCAAGGCAGGACCGGCATCGCCCAGGGATACAAAACCCTCTTTCTGCAGGACAAAGACGGGCAAATGTTAGAGACTTCCAGTATTGCAGCGGGACTTGATTATACAGGCGTGTCACCTCTCCTCGCAAATTTATCAGAACGTGGGCGAGTGCGCTTCGAAGCAGCGACCAACGAGGAAGTTGTAAATGCCCTCCAACTTGTCATGACCAAAGAAGGCATTGTTCCTGCATTAGAATCTGCCCATGCTTTTGCAGGGGCTTTTCGGGAGATGCAGCAGTGTTCGGAGGATGAGAGTGTCATAATCAACATGTCGGGCCGGGGCGATAAAGATATTTTTAACATAGCGGAAGGATTACAAGATGAAGAATGGAAGGCTTTTATCCAGCGGAAAAGCACGCAATATCAGCAATCTCGCTCAGGAGATTCTGGAAAAGCGTAAAAGAAAATCTATTTTGCTGATGGCGCATCAAATTGTAGGCTATCCCGATTTCGAGACGAATTATGAAATGATCCGCCTGTTCCACGAATGTGGCGTGGATCTGGTGGAGTTACAACTTCCTTTCTCCGAGCCGATTGCGGACGGTCCGCTGTTTCTGAAGGCAAATCAAAAAGCATTGGAACGAGGGACGACCATAGAGCAGTGTCTGGATTTTGCGCAAAAAGTAACGAGAGATTTCCCTCTCTTTTGTATTTTCATGACGTATTATAATATTTTACTCCAATATGGAGTAAAACGGTTTGTTGAAACTGCCGGGTCCATTGGAATTCGTGGGCTGATAGTCCCCGATGCATTTCCCGAGGAGAGCGATGAATACTTTGCTGCCTGCAAGCAAGAGCATGTTGATCCCATTCTAGTGGTTACTCCCTACACACCAGATACGCGAATGGAGTATCTAGCGGGCAAGACAGAAGGACTTTTGTATTGTGCTGCAAGAAAAGGCGTGACCGGATCACCAACGTCTTTTGGTGATGCGACAACAGATTTCCTCTTACGATGCCGTCAGTATTCATCCACTCCCATTGCAGTCGGGTTTGGCATTCAGCGTCCAGATGATGTTCGCTATCTCGTCAACAAAAGTGATATTGCCATTGTGGGAAGCACATTACTCAACATATTGGAAGCAGAAGGAACTACTGGTGTAAGGGAATTTTTGCTTTCTCTCAGGCCTGAATGACGCTAGCACAAGACATAACAAAAAAAAGGGGCAGGATGTAAGACAATTTGTCTTACATCCTGCCCCTTTTCTTCTACTGAAAATCCTTTACCCGCGGCTGGAGACCATCTGGACTTGCTCGACGGGTTGCCGGGCCTTCCAGGGCCAGCCAACCTGCATGCAGAGAAAGCTGAGGACCGCGAAGAGGATCGCGATCAGCGTGGTATGCAGCAGTTCGACGACAAGCTGGCCGCCAGTGACGACGGTGAGCATGCCGGCCGCGCCCTGCAAGATAACCATGATGAGCGCGAGCCAGGCACCACGCACGAGGTCACGGCGCTCGCGATAACGGCGTAGGACCCAGACGAGAAGGCCCACGATGAGCAGGCCAATCAGTGTAGCAGCATAACGGTGGAACATCTGCACGCCGGGATGGCTGGCAAGGTCCGGCACAAGTGTGCTACAGCCGGGCCACTGCGTGCCACAACCCAGGGTGGAGGAGGAGTGGCGCACAAAAGCGCCTGTGTAGACGACGATGTAGCAATAGGCGGTGATGCCCCAGATAGCATACTGCATGCCCTTGCTCACCAGGCCTGGCTTCCGCTCCTCGCGCTGCTCCACGGCTTTGCCAGACTTCATCTGGAAGAGATGAATGGTAAGCAGCACAACACTGGCGAAGGAGATGAGCGCAAAGCCGAAGTGCAATGAGAGAATCCACTTCAGGACAAAAGTTCCCTCATATGCAACGGTGACTCCACCCAGAGCGCCCTGGACGACGACGAAGAACAGGCTCATAAAGCCGAGCAGTTTGACGCGCCCATCGTGTCTAAAGACCCACCAGGACCAGACCGTCAAAATAAGGATTAAGAATCCGTCGATACCAGAGGAAATGCGATGACTGTACTCCAGCACCGAATCAACCGACATATATGCGGGTATGAGCTGTCCCTTACAAATCGGCCACGAGGTACCACATCCCTGGCCCGCTCCAGTTTTGGTAACTATGGCCCCCATCAGCACCATTATATATGCGCCGATAGAGGTCAGGATGGCCAATATTTTCATCAAACGCAGTGTCATACTATTCCCATTATCTCTTTTTGTATCTTGTGGCTGGCAAGCCCCTCGCGCCTGCGGCGCTCGCCCTGTAGGTGGTGCATCCTGGCTGCCTCAGGCAGCCAGGATGCACCACCTACAGAAGGTAGTTGTTTATTTTTGCATATTATAGCACGGTATGTCAGGTGGAAGCACAGTCCCCGCCCACAAGTCCAGGGCGTTCTATCTGTATGTAGCGAGGCAACTTAGAACGCTATATCCACAAAAGGGACATCTTCCAGGATGCGCTGGCGACGATTCTGCATAAGGCGTTCCGACCATGAACCCTCCGGCAGTTCATATTTGAGCGCGGTCAGCACAATGTAGAGATTGATCTCGCGCTGCTTGAGGAAGTAGGGAATCTCCCGCCGCCACGCGGCATCGAGAGTGTAGATCTGGCTATAGCCTTCCATAAAGTGCTGGTAGAACTGGCGCGCGAAGTCTAGCTCCTCCTGGCTCTTGGCCTGGGGCGAGATGGCATAGAATAGGGCCATCGCCAGGTCTTCAGCAAACCAGGAGTACTGGCTATCATCAAAGTCAAACAGGGTGATGCGCCCATTCAATACATGAAAATTGCCCCGGTGAAAGTCGGCGTGGATCAGGCCATAGGCGTCACGCTCCTGGGGTAGGCTTTCTGGATAGGCGCGAATGGCCTGAAACTTCGCCGCGATGTCGGCATCTACGGCGTGCAGATACTCCTGCGCGAAGACATCCAGGTCCTCGTGCCAGGCAGACCTGCGCTGAGTAGCAATGGCTGGCATGTATTCTCTGGTCGCCTGGTGCATCTGGCCAACAAAGCGTCCCATTGCCGCGAAAAGCTCGGGCGTCCACTCTTCTTTACCTGGATGCTTCCCTGGAGCCTTGTGCATAGCGACAACTGGAACCTGCCGTCCCTCATGCTCAATGACCTCCACAAAATTCCCCCTCTGCGAGGGCAAAGGGTCAACCACCGCAAGGCCTCGCCCGGCCAGATAATGCATCCAATCCATCTCGGCACGGATCATATCAGCCGAGCGCTGGCTCTCAGACGAGATACGCAGAATATAACGCTGCTTATTCTGGCCGTACTCATAGACCCGGTTCCGAAAACCGCCCAGGAAGCTCAGCGACGCAGGATCAACCTCATAGCGCTCAAGTGCTTCACGTAATACGGGATCATCTTCAAAAGAGACAGGTGACATGCTCATAGAAGGAGTCTCACTTTCGACTTGCTAAAATAAGGGGGTTGCGCGAGGGATTACACAGCAGTGAATCGCATTATAGATTTTGCTCTATGTTTCTGTCAATCCTCAATGCATATTTTCTAACGATAAAGCACACTCCAGATCAAGGAGGCTGCGATAAACCATATGATACATCCTATCAAGCAATCCAGGACCCGCCAGGCTAGAGGGGAACGAAATAAGGGCGCCAGCCAGCGGGCACCATATGCGAGGGCAAAGAACCAGGTGAGCGAGGCAAGCATAGCCCCCAGGGCGAACAACAGGCGCTCTCCAGAGGGATAATGGGCACCAACACTTCCGATGAGTACTACCGTGTCGAGGTAAACATGTGGATTGAGTAAACTAAAGGCCAGCACCGCCAGCATGATCTCGCGCGTACGTGTAGGTTCTCCAGCCACTTCATGTGTGTTAAGTTTATCCGATTGAAAGGCTGCGCGAAAAGAGCGAAGGCCATAGATCAGCAAGAATAATGCGCCACCCCATGTCGCCACCAGGGTTAAGACAGGAAGCGCATTTATCACTGCTCCGAGTCCTCCAACTCCCAGCAAGATAAGCACGGCATCACACAACGAACAAAGGGCAGCCACCAGAAAAACATGCTGCTTCTTCAATCCCTGGCGCAACACAAACGCATTTTGCGCACCAATAGCGACAATGAGGCTCATCCCAAGGCCAAATCCCTGCAAGAGGGGCAAAAATATCTGTGGCATGTTCCTTCAACTTTCTTGACTGACACTGCTCCTCATAATTTACCACATCCAGTAAAGCTAATTAGCAAATTATCGCAGTACAAAACATACAGTAAATTCTATTTAAAGTAGTATAGTTGTAAAAACCATTATTATATTTTATACTTATGCTACAGGCGTCTTCCTTAATTAGATGCTTTCTCCCCCTTTAGAGGGTTCTCTTGTGGTGATTGACAGAAGATGTTGTGAGATGAAAGGAGAGACTCTCTCATGAAGCGCTCCACCCGACACTCCAGGTATGGTATCGTTCCACCATACATCCTGTCTTCTATCGCAAATCATGGCACGGCCGAACAGCGTGTGCGTGCCCTCAAGACACTGCAACATCAGCAGCAGCAGCAGCATATTCATCCAGCACCCGACACATATGAGCAGGCTGAAACTCATGCCAAGGCAGACAAGTCCGACAAGGAGGATCATACCATCCTGGCTCGACAAGCTAAACGCACCGTTTATGATGTGCAATACACCAGTCGACTTCCAGGAAAAATCGTCCGTAAAGAAGGCCAGGACTCTAACAGCGATATTGCCGTGAATGAAGCTTATGGTGGTCTAGGCTGGGCATTCAAACTCTACAAACAGAAATTTAACCGCAACTCTATCGATAACAAAGGTCTCGCCCTCAAAGCCAGCATTCACTACAACCAGGACTATGACAATGCCTTCTGGGATGATGTGGGCAAGTGTGTGGTCTTTGGGGATGGCGATGGCGATTACTTCAACCGCTTTACCATTGCCCTTGAAGTCATTGGGCATGAGCTAACACACGGAGTTACAGGTAACGAAGCCAATCTCGACTATAATAACCAGCCGGGCGCGCTCAATGAATCCATCTCAGATGTCTTTGGCTCCCTGGTGAAGCAGTTCTCTCTTAATCAAAGCTCAGAGGAGGCCGATTGGCTGATTGGCAAAGGCCTGTTTACCAGCAAGGTTCAAGGAGAGGCACTACGCTCCATGAAAGCCCCTGGCACGGCCTACGATGATCCCGTTCTGGGGAAGGATCCTCAACCCGCCACTATGGATGACTACGTTGATACGACCGACGATAATGGAGGCGTACATATCAACTCGGGCATTCCCAATCACGCATTCTATCTGGTCGCCAGCACGCTAGGAGGCTATGCCTGGGAAAAAGCCGGCCTCATCTGGTATAAAACCTTGACTGACCCGGATCTGGAGACCAGTGCCAACTTTAGCGATTTTGCCCAACTCACTATCAAGCAAGCCGAAGCCCTTTACGGCGCCAGGAGCCTCGAGAAACAGGCTGTGCGGCAAGCCTGGGAGACCGTCAAAGTCCTTGGGGCCACAACGACTCATTCCCACGAAGGACAGGCCGCCGATTGATCGCTCTCATAGATACCTGTTATAAGAGTAAAAGAGACACCCTCCCTGGGGAGGGCGTCTCTTGTTTTTTCACTGCTAGTGATCTACGCGCTTAGTAGCGGTCGCGGTAACCACCACCATTTGAGCGACGATCGCGGCTCTGGTAGCCGCCACCACCACCACCGGGAGCGCGGCGCTCGCGCGCCTCGTTGACCGTAATGGTGCGGTTGCCCAGGGTTGAGCCATTCAGCTGCTCGATAGCCGCGCGGGCCTCGTCATCGCTGCTCATCTCAACAAAGCCGAAGCCTTTGCTGCGCCCGGTCTCACGATCGGTGATGACTGTGGCGAAGGTAACCTGGCCGATCTGCTCAAAAAGCTGGATCAGATCCTGCTCGGTTGACTGGTAGGGGAGGCCCCCAACGTAAATTCTCATCTTAATTCTGCTCCTGTGCTGACATCTCTCGACAATTGATGCTCGTGAAACCAACTCTCACAGGAGCGATCCAATTCCTTCTGATGCCATACGTTATCAAAAACAACATATAGGGATAGTCTATTCCCTGAAAGGCATAACGTCAAGACTATTTTTGTGCAGAATGGAAGCTTTTTATCATTGTGTGACAAAATTACTTATCCGAGCCAGGCGGCTAGCCGGAATTATTCGGCGGGACTTCTCACTACTACGTGGCTCGCTTGATTATATTAATGTGTGGCGTGAAGATGCCGCTGGCATTTTCACATTACATATTAACTCTTTTTTTGTACATTTTCCGCTTTATGTGCTATATTTTAGAGTATAAGTAACTGACACAAAACTGCGCATCCTACACAGAGTGTTGACCAGGGTTGGTTGAAGATGTTGTGAGACGAAAGGAGACACTCTTCTCATGCAACAGCAGTTCACGCCTCGCATCCTACACACAATTGTTCCACCACACATACTCTCCTCCATTGCGGAACGTGGCACGCTCCAACAACGCGACCGCGCGTTGAAATCACTGGAACTTGATCAGTATGTACGTGCTGCCCGCTCTCGTTCCATACCCTTGCTACAAGCACAATTGCCGCAAACCGCCGTCGCCAAGGCCGTCGGACCAGAACGCTCCATCTATGACGCCCGACATGCAACCGATCTCCCCGGCAGCTTGATTCGCCATGAGGGACAGACTCCTATCATTGATAAAGCGGGGAATGAAGCTTACGATGGCTTAGGATGGACCTATAACTTCTATCAACAGGTCTATAGCCGTAACTCCATCGACAACAAAGGCTTACCCCTGGATGCCTCCATTCACTATGATGTTAGCTATAACAATGCCTTCTGGGATGGCGGACAAATGGTCTTTGGAGACGGCGATAGCGACACCTTCAATCGCTTTACCATTGCCCTTGAAGTCATTGGGCATGAGCTAACACACGGAGTTACAGGTAGCGAAGCCAATCTCGACTATAATGACCAGCCGGGCGCGCTCAATGAATCCATCTCAGATGTCTTTGGCTCTCTGGTCAAACAGTTTTCGCTCAACCAGAGCGCCGATCAGGCCGACTGGTTGATTGGGAAAGGCCTGTTTACAGACAAGGTTCAGGGAGAGGCGCTACGCTCCATGAAAGCGCCTGGTACCGCCTACGATGATCCCGTTCTGGGGAAAGATCCCCAACCTGCCACCATGGATGGCTATGTTGACATGACCGACGATAATGGTGGTGTACATGTGAACTCGGGAATTCCCAATCATGCCTTTTACCTGGCTGCTATCGCGATAGGTGGTCGCGCCTGGGAGAAAACGGGGCGCATCTGGTATACAACATTGTGTGATCGCGCCTTAAAGTCGTCCGCTACCTTTAGTGACTTCGCGACACTGACCCTCAAGCACGCGTCCGCACTCTATGGTGCCAACAGCCAGGAACAACAGGCAGTTCAGAAAGCCTGGGAGACCGTCAAGGTATTGAAAACCAGCATTAGCACCATCCCCACGGATGGCACCGATGCCACAACTGGAATAGTGATTACGACACCTGGTAATACAGGTAGTTCAAACTGGCCCATTCCAGATGACTCTGAAGACAATGCTCCCTGGCAGTTTCCCCAGGATACTCCTGAGAATTTACCTCAAAATTTATCGGAGGAGCCAGATGAAAGTGACGCTGCGGACTGAAGGCGGCCTGGCGTACTTCCCAGGCATGACAAAGTCCCATGTTCTGGATAGTACGTCTCTCTCCCCTCAGGAGGTTAAGGAGCTACAACGCTTGCTTGACAAAGTGCGCGTCTTCGATCACTCCCTACTATCGAAGCACACGTGCCGCGGGGCCGACCAGATGCACTACATGCTTACAGTCGATGATGGAGCCAACCACTATAGTTTGCAAGTCTGCGATCCCGTGCAGGACCCGCAAATAAAGGCCCTCCTCTCGTTTGTCAAAGATCGCCTGCGCGTCAAAAGAGAGTAAAATAGAATGAGTAGTTGGTGTTGGTGCTCCTGGCAGCCTTCGGTTGCCAGGAGCACCAACACCCCCAACATTTACTGCAAAGGAGCATGTCATGGACGTATTCGCTCATCCGGCTATTTCGACACATACTGTTGCCAATCAGCCACCACCGCTTGTTCAATACAACCCCTTTACTCTCGATAGCGCCCTCGTCGCCGGCATACAACGCGAAGGCGCTGGCTGGGCTGAAGAGCGCCTAAGCAAGTTGGGGCGCTACCTGGGCAGCAGTGAGGTTATCACTCAGGGCTTTGAGGCTAATACCTATCCCCCCGAGCTTCACACGCACGACCGCTATGGCAATCGCATCGATGAAGTAAGCTTTCACCCGGCCTGGCATCAGCTTATGGAAGCGGCAGTGAATTGGGGAACACACGCGCTCTCCTGGCGCGAGGAGCGTCCCGGTACGCAGGTCGCACGCGCGGCAGGCTTCTATCTCTTTACCCAGGTGGAGGCGGGTCACGGTTGCCCGATCTCTATGACGCATGCCGCCGTCCCGGTCCTGCGCCATCAGCCAGGGCTAGCCCAGACCTGGCTCCCTGGCCTCCTCTCACTCGAATACGACTTCGGCCTGCGACCCGCTGCTGAGAAGCGCGGCCTCCTCTGCGGCATGGGTATGACCGAGAAACAGGGTGGCTCCGATGTACGCGCCAATACGACGCGCGCCGTTCCTGCTGGCGAGTTGGGCGCGGGCACCTATCTGCTCACTGGTCATAAATGGTTCTGCTCCGCCCCTATGTGCGATGTCTTTCTCGTCCTGGCCCAGGCTCCCGGCGGACTCTCCTGCTTCCTGCTGCCACGCGTCCTCCCCGATGGCACACGCAATCCCTTCTTCATTCAGCGCCTGAAAGACAAACTTGGCAATCGCTCTAACGCCTCCAGCGAGGTCGAGTTTCAGCAGACCGTGGCCTTCCTGGTCGGCGAAGAGGGCCAGGGCGTGCGCACAATCATTGAGATGGTGAACTACACACGCCTGGATTGTATCCTGGGCAGCACGGCCATGATGCGCCAGGCCCTGACCCAGGCCCTGCATCATACGCGTCACCGCCAGGCCTTCGGCCGGCCTCTGCTCGACCAACCCCTGATGCGCAATGTGCTCGCGGACCTCTCGCTCGAAGTCGAAGCGGCGATCACCCTGGCGCTGCGCCTGGCGCGCGCCTGCGACCAGGCTCCCACCAGCACACATGAGGAGCATATCAAGCGCCTGGGGACGGCGCTCGGCAAATACTGGGTAACCAAGCGCGGCCCTACGTGCGTGGCGGAGGCACTTGAGTGCCTGGGTGGCAACGGCTACGTCGAAGAGAGTATCATGCCTCGCCTCTATCGTGAGATGCCGCTTAACTCTATCTGGGAGGGCTCTGGCAACGTCAACTGCCTCGATGTCCTGCGTGCCCTCGCCAAACAGCCCCAGGTTCTGGAGAGCTTCTTTACTGAGGTCGCGCCAGCCCGCGCCGCGAACAAACACCTCTCTGATGCGGTCCAGGCTCTGCAACAAGAGCTTTCGCACCTGGATAACATCGAGTGGCGTGCTCGCTTCCTCGTCGAGCGCATGGCTCTGATACTCCAGGGTGCGCTCCTGGTTCAGCACGCACCCACACCATTGGCCGATGCCTTCTGTGCCACACGCCTGGGTGGCGCCTGGGGCCACGCCTTCGGCACCCTCCCTCCTGGCATCGACGCCCAGGCCATCCTGGCCCGCTCCCTTCCCTCTTAATGAAATATATAGATAGAGAAGTGATTTGCGTACGTACGCAAATCACTTCTCTATCTACTATCCCAACGCTGCTGGTAACGAGACACATCTTCTTCCATTCCAAAGCATCAAACGCACCTCCATTCCTGCCATATTGTTATTAGGCCTGGTCATAGAGGAATGTGGTAAGGGCCACGCTAGCGTTGTAGTGTTACGCTGTTCTACGCGTTCACTACAAAACAGTAAGCAACATACCAGAAGCATGGCCAACGCCCAACCAGATGCCCGACCATGACGTGTCTTTGAGTTCATTACACCAGAAGTATAGGGAGCCAATAGTGGAAGTACAATCATTGCTAACAGCTCGACAAGCCTGGTAAGCGGTATCAGATAAGCCATTGTGATATTGAAAAACCTCTCCAGTAAGTGTTCTTAAGTTACTTATAGTATCGGCTTATGCAGATCAACAGGGCGTATAGGCCTCAAGAGAACTCGTAAAAATATGCTCAATATCTTTATGGGTCATGCCACTTCTCACGCCAGGTCTGGCTCCTGGCCTTTCTCTGCCTGTTAGAGCCAGAAAGAAGGCAGAGGCTTGCCAAAAGCGGGAAAAGCGGCTACCATAGCCAGAGAAGACATTAACGCACGGCAAACACCACAAATATAGCCACCTGGAAAGATGTGCGCTTGATGAAGAAAACCGCTCACACTGGCACCAACCAGCGGCTCAGGGCCGAACGCTTGCGTAAGCACTGGTCGCAACAGGAAATGGCGGATCATCTCGGGGTCTCTATAATCACGATCAACCGCTGGGAGCGTGGGGCCACGGCCCCCAGTCCCTATTTTCGTCTGAAGCTCTGCTCTCTCTTTGGCAAAAGTGCAACTGAGCTCGGCCTCTTTCCTGACGAGCAAGCAGAACAGGACACGTCCCCTGAGCCAGGGCCACCCATCGATCACCCCCAGCTTCCCCAACAACTCAAATATCTTCCCTACCGGCGCAATCCCTTCTTTACGGGCCGCGAAGCTCTTCTGGAGCGCTTACATACCCGCTTGCAGGCATCCTCCACGCAGATATATGCCCTGTGTGGTCTGGGCGGCATCGGGAAAACACAGACGGCCCTCGAATATGCCTACCGCTACTATAGCGCCTACCAATCCATTCTCTGGCTCCCCGCCGAGACTACAGAGATGCTGGCCCGGCGCTGCCAGGGCCTCGCTCGTCGTCTCGGTACCACTACCATACTTGAGGAACAAGCTCCCGAGGCGAGCCTGGAACTGGTACGTACATGGCTTGAAACGCATGAGAGCTGGCTACTTATCCTGGATAACGTCGAACAGGTCGCAGTCATCGAACCCCTCCTGCCTTCTCTCTTTAATGGTCACATCCTGCTTACCACGCGTGCTCAGGCAACTGGCCCTCTGGCACAGCACATCGACCTTAAGCAGATGAGTGATGAGGAGAGCGCGCTCCTGCTCCTGCGCCGCGCAAAGTATCTCGCCGTGTCTGCATCCTTGCACACTATTAAGGAACAGGACGTGTATGAGGCACGTGCTATCGGCAAGCTCCTCGGTGGCCTCCCCCTGGCCCTCGACCAGGCAGGCGCCTATATAGAGGAGACGGGATGCAGCCTGGCCGACTACCTGGCACGCTATCAGCGCCACCGTAAAGACCTGCTTGCCCGGCGTGGTAGCAATCCCATGGAGCACCCGCTCTCCATCGCTGGCACCATCTCCCTTTGCATCGAGCGCCTGGAACAGGAACAGCAGGCCGCCGCCGAGTTACTGTACTGCTGCTCCTTCTTGCAGCGCGAGGGCATTACAGAAGAGCTGTTGAGTTTGCTCGCCCCCGAATTGGGAATACAACTGGCTCCGGTCCTGAGCGATCCCCTGGCTCTAGATGACGCCATTGCCCGCCTGCGCGCTCTGTCGCTTCTCTATCGGCAGGCCACAACGCACAGCCTGGTAGTACATAGCCTCGTTCAGGCCATCCTGCGCGATGCTCTGCCCCAGGAGCAGCAGGGCACCTGGTTAGCACGTATCCTGCGCGGCCTGAACCGGGTCTTCACCGAGGAATTGAGCATGGAGGGCCTACGCTTGAATGAACAATTACTCCCCCAGGTCTTGCAGAGTTTGGAATCCCTAAAACAGACACACTCAGCGCCTCCAGAAACGACCTCTCTCCTTTATAAGGCGGCTCGCTATCTCGCCTTGCGTGGACAATATGTCCAGGCCGAGAGCTTTCTTCATAGGGCATTGGAGCTGCTTCATCAGTCTCCCCAGGCATCAACCCGGCGTCAGGATGAGGCTAATCTGGAGGCTAATCTGTATAATTGCCTGGGGCTGGTCTATGAGGCCAGGGGCGCGTATCAGCAGGCAGAGCAGGCCTATACCAGGAGCCTGGAGTTGCTTGAGGGCACGCTGTCAGCGGAAGACCCGAATTTGAGCGAGGCCCTGGAAAATAGCGGGCGCCTCGCGCTGGAGCAGGGTCGGCTTCCCCAGGCTCAGCACCTGCTCCAGCGCGCCCTGACACTACGCCAGCATAATCTTGGACCAGGCCATCCACACCTTGTTCCGCTTATCAAGCTCGTCGCCAACCTGGCGTATGAGCAAGGACAGTATCAACAGGCCGAAACCCTTCTCCTGCACGCAGTCGCGCTCAGTCAGCAGACGCTTGGGCCTACCCATCCACATACCATCGAGAGTATAAGCAGCCTCGCGACCATCTACAAGCTACTGGGACACTATCAACAAGCAGAGGAGCTCTATCAGCAAACCATTCTCCAGCTTGATGGCGACGACGAGACCGCGCGCTACTCGACGATTCCATCTCTGCGCGGCCTGGGCCTGCTCTATGGACTCCAGGGGCAGTATGAGCGCGCCATAGCCCTCCTCAAGCAGGCTCTCGCCATCTGTCAGCGCGTAGTCGGGCACACGCATCCCGATACCGCCGAGAGTCTGCGCACCCTTGGCCTTGTCTATCGCTTACAAGGTGACCTGTCCCAGGCAGAAGCATTTCTGTGTCGGGCCTGCGCGGTGTTCGCCAGTAGCCTCGGCGCCAATCATCCAGAGGTTGGCGCCTGCTTGAATACACTGGGACTCGTCTATGGACTACAGGAAAAATACGCACAAGCCCTGGAGACACTCCAGCAATCCAACCAGATCTTCCTTGAGGTCTTTAGCGACACCCATCCCCAATTCGCTGAAGGCCTGGCCACGCTTGGTATGATCTATAGTCTCCAGGGAGACGCTGCCCAGGCCGAGAAACTCCTCAAACGCGCCCTGCTTATCCAGGAACAGGCGCTAGGCAGCGACCACCCAGCGCTCGCCAACACGCTGCATAGTCTGGCCACGCTCTATCAAGAGCAAGGAGAGCGCGAACTGGCACTTCCCCTGGCTCAACGTGCCCTCGCCATCCGTGAACGCGTGTGGGATGCCGATCATCCAGAAGTCCTCTCCAGCCGCGCCCTGCTAGCCAACTTGTAGGGTCCATGCCAGCATAGACTCTATGAGGTTCTGCGGGATAAGGGTGTGGTGGCAGACGCTGAGAATAGAGTGACTTATCCAGATAATAGGTGCACGAAATGCAAAGTGTTAATACGAACAGAAACTGATAGGTAAACTGATATATCTTGTGATTGTTTTGCGCCAGATGGGAGCCTATTCTAAGAAGAGAACTAAAAATAGCAAGACAGTTGCAAGGAAAAGATCTATGTCGCGTCTCGTTACCTATCAACCAGCCACCACTACACTTCCAGCCAGGGCAGCTACACGCGATGAGCATGGGCAGCCCTCCTTTACCTTGACCATCGATGGACGAGTAATGCAGGCCTACGAGGGCCAGACCATCCTGAGTGTGGCCATTGATAATGGCATTCAGGACATCCCCAATCTCTGTAATGATGAGAAATTGGAGCCAACCTCGGCCTGCCGTATGTGCCTGGTACATATCGAGGGTCAGAAGAGGCCGCTCCCTTCGTGCAATACGCCAGCTCAACCCGGCATGGTGATAAAAACAAACTCGGATGAGCTTTTTCATATCCGCCGCACCAACCTGGAGATGATGCTCTCCGATCATAACGCCTATTGCCAGCCTCCCTGCCAGGTCGAGTGCCCTACGCATATCGATATCCCTGGCTACCTGGAGTTGATCGCGCATGGCTCAATGAAGGAGGCTGCGCGCCTGGTAAAAGAGGTCTTGCCCTTCCCCTATATCCTGGGCCTGACCTGTCCAGCTCCCTGCCAGGACGGCTGCCGCCGCAAGCTCGTCGATGAGGAGATCGCCATCTGCCGCATGCATGGTCACGCCGCCGAGGCCTGTCTGCTTGATCCTCCCATACCATATGAGAAAGATCCCACCACGGGCAAACGCGTCGCCATCGTGGGCGCGGGTCCGGCGGGCCTCTCCTGTGCCTACTACCTGGCGCTGCGCGGACACTACGTCAAGGTCTTTGATAAGCAGCCTCAGCCAGGCGGGATGCTGCGTTATGGCATTCCTGAGTATCGCTTGCAAAAAGATATGATGGACCGCGAGCTACAACATGTCTTCGATCTGGGGGTAGACCTGCAAGCCAATATCGAGCTGGGCAGAGATTTTACCGCCGATGACCTCTTCGCGCAGGGCTTCGACGCCGTCTATCTCGCTATTGGCTGCTGGACCAGCAACCAGATGCGCATCCCCGGCGAGGGCGCTCATGGCGTGGTCAACGCCATCAAGTTCCTCTATGACAAGGTCGAGGGCAAGGCCACACCCGTCAAAGAGGGGAACGAGGTCGTTGTCATCGGCGGAGGCTTCACGACCTTTGACTGCACACGTACTGCCCTGCGCCTGGGCACTAGAGTCCATACGACCTATTACCGTACACGCAAGGATATGACGGCCACGAATGAAGAGATCGAGGACGGCGAGGCCGAGGGAACGCATCTCCTGGTCGGCGCGGCTCAGCAGCGCGTGCTTACGGAAAATGGGCGAGTCGTGGGGGTCGAGTATGCACGCACAAGGCCTGGCGAGCCGGATGCCAGCGGGCGCCGCCGCCCCGTCCCCATTCCCGGTTCCGAGTTTGTTATTCCCTGCGATACGCTCATTCCAGCCATTGGCCAGAAGGTCGACACCTCCGTGCTCAATGAGCAGGACGGCGTGCAATGGACGAAGTGGAAGACCATCCAGACCAATCCCTTTAACTTTATGACCGACCGCCATGGCGTCTTCGCAGGCGGCGACTGCCAGCTTGGAGCGAGCACAATTATTCAATGCGTGGCGCAGGGCAAGTTGGGCGCGCGCTCAATCCATGCCTTCCTGCTGGGCGAGGATATGGACGAGGTCGCTCGCCGCCTGGAGCTGGAGGAGCGCAAGCCTGATCTCTTCGACATCGTGCCCTATAAGCCAGTCGAGCCCAGGGTTAAGATGCCGATGCTCCCCTATAAGGAACGCAAACACAATTTTAGCATCATCGAGATGAGCTACCTGCAAGGGCAGGCCCAACGTGAGGCTGCTCGCTGCCTCCAGTGTGCCTGTCCGGCGGCTGGCCAGTGTGACCTTCAGCGCTACAGTATCGAGCATGGCCTGGCCGATAACCGTTTCCACGACGGCGAGCCGAGCGACTACCATGACTACGAGACGGATCTCTCGCACAGCTTCATTCTGCGCGATCCCAACAAGTGCATCAACTGTATGCAGTGCGTCCGTGTCTGCCACGACGTCATCGGTCCCAACTGCTACGGTATGTTTGGCAAGAGCTTTGATACCATCGTCTCGACCCCGTTTAATGTCAGCCTGCATGACACCGATTGTGTCTCCTGTGGCGCCTGTGTCCAGGTCTGCCCGACCGGCTCACTGATGATGGCCGAGCGCCACCTGACGCGCTATGCCTTCGCGCTGGACCGCTGTATCTTCTGTGGCGACTGTGTCGAGGTCTGCCCTCACGGAGCACTGGGTGAGACCCCCAACTTCGAGCTCTCGTTCTTCAACCGCTTCGGTGAGGACGTGACCCTGGAGAAGCACGACCTGGCCCAGGCCCCCGACTACCTGGTCCGCCAGCGTCTCCCCCGCAGTAAGAAGAGCCTGCCCGTCATGAGCCCGCTGGTTCGCCCCCTACCCTCCCGCGGCATTCGCGAATAATAATTATGGGTAAAGCGTGTTGTGATGGCCAGTGAGTCGGCAGAGCCGACTCACTGGCCATCACAACACGCTTTACCCTGCGAGCCACGCAGTGGCGAGAAGTCACTTCGTAAAAAGAGAAGGCGATATGCTCATTTAGCATATCGCCTTCTCTTTTGCACCATGCTTATAACGCGCTTAAAACATGTTAGCGCTGGCTGCGGTTCATCTCACCGATAGCCTTGGTCAAACCAACAGGGCTGTCGAAGCTTCTCTCAGGCAGGCTCTGGAGCGCCTGGCGGATCTCGCTGGTCGCGCCATGCTGGTTCGCATACTCGATAACTTCCTGCTTGTCAGCGGGGAAGTCAAGGCCTTTGATACACTTCTCAACCTGGGCTGGATTAATTGGCTGCTGAGCCATCTTTTTCCTCCTAATCAGCAGCTTGCTCACATGAGGCACTTGCGCCAAAGTGTGGTACCGGTACGCAAACGCTTCACACGTACAACTGCCTATCTAAAATACTCACTCTGACATAACAAAAGCAGCTTCCCGGCGACGCTATCTTTTTATACGAAAACCAACGTCACTACCGTGGCTAGCGCTCACGCGCTCAGGTTTTCGATAGGCATTTACACCGTCGTAACGCCGCTCGGTTTGTTACTCTGTTCCTAGTATGCAGAACCAGGCGAAGAAGTATATGCAAACTCATCATCAAAGCTTTTGCATCAACTCGATCAGCTTCTTTTTCGACCGATGCTTATCACGCAGGCGCCTGATATATTCGCCCCACTCTCCACCTTTGTTCGCAGACATATATGCCTGCTTCATATACCCCAGGTAGCGCACAATATCTGCATAGTAAGAATGGTGTACCCTTGCCAGAGCGTCTTCAACCAGAGGGTGACAATAGCCAATTACCCACTCCGGGCGCTTGCTAGCAGCGGCCTCCAATACCGTCTGTGCCTTGATATTCCTTAGGTTTTCCCCTCCTGCATACCCTGGCTTCTCGACCAGCTTGATGGCGTCATCGATCATATCCTCGCGCAGAAAGATCCGTATCGCATCCTCGCTTTTTTCCTTCTTTACATGCGCTAACACCTCTGAGCGCAATTTTGGCCAACCCTCGCCCGCGATCTCTTTGACGTTGAGGTAGCTGGTCAGGGTACAGCGCTTTAAAAAGACATACCATGCCGATGCCAGCGCCAGGTCTTGCCTGCCCGCTTGCCTGGCGACTCCCATTGTCCACTCTGCCAGGGAGAGCTTCACATTGCCATAGCTTGGGGTATGATCCGGAAGCTGGAGACCATGTTCCGCTACCCGGAGCGCCTCGTTGACCGCGCCGTTTGCATAGACTCTCTGTGCCAGTTCCAACATCTCACTCTGGCTCTGTAAATGTTTCAGGCCAAAGTCGATGGCCTCCTGCTGTCGACCTCTTTTCAGCAACTGCTGCACATATTCTTTATAGCGTTTCATGGCCCGCGCCAGGTTCAGGTACTCCTCCCAGCGCTCATGACGCGCCAGGACATGTAGGCGCACCTCGACGATATCACCTACTTCTTCGTTGTCCGAGATCTCAACTTCCTCATCATCCTCATCCTCGAAGTCTTGCTCCTCACCCCAGAAGTCTGCCACGGCCTCGGCCCCTTCCGCCTCCTCGGCATCCGCAATTTCTCCTGCCAGTATGCGCTTGAGGGACTCCTCCTCCCAGCCCTCCTTCAGGACCTGCTTCATTACGAGAAACACATGAGAGTTCGCCCAGCTATCGCTAAGCTGCATCTCCCACTTCTTGATCTGCTTCTGCCACTGCTCACGCTCCTGCTTCGTCAGTTCAGCCCCCAACAGAGCCTCCGCCAGCAGGGAGGTAATTTCTATTCCAGTCGAATACAGCATGGATGGGTCGACATACTCGTCATCCGCGTCCGCCCAGTAGTCAATATAGACATCGAGCAGTGCCTTGAAGGCCTCCAGCACGCCGCGTTCCTGGCGTGCGTTTATCATCGAGGTAAACAGTTCAAGAAACGAGTCTACCTCTTCCAGGCCGGGATTGGTATATTCCTCATAATAATCGTCGTAATCATCCCAGTAATCGGCGGCCTCATCAAAGGCCTTTTTCAGCCGTTTACGCACAAATGCAGCTTCTATCCCAGGCAGCTCCTGCTTCCCCTGTGCCTTTGGCCCTGGCTGACTCTGCGTGGCCTTCACGACCTCCACCATCATCTCTACCTGCTCAATAAGCTTGTCATCAGACGCAACCAGCTTTTTCACGATCTGTACCATTTGCTCGGTTGTCAGGCCCGCTAGTAATTCATCCAGGCTGGGAGCCTCCACCACAGCATCCGGCTTATAAATGATCATCAGGCACACCGCAACCATATGCTTACATAGGCCACCATAGTTGTATGGGCAACTGCACGCTGCCTTAACGGCTCCAGGCTGATTAACTACCATAACATGGTATGGCTCGTACTCGCTACCCTGCACCCGCGCCTCATACGTATCGCCACGCAATACAAGCGAGGTGACTGCCCCCTGGTTATAGTAGACCTTCCCTCGCTCATACGAGTTCCCCGTCGCATTACAACGAACGAGCTCTTCTGTTAAAAATGACACTGGCATGCTGCAACCCATCTATTATTAGAAACGCTTCTGTTCAGACATTAAAGGGATTTTCTGGCTAAAAGTTTAGCACAAATCTGGGAAAAAGCCATATTAAATATTAATATACTCTGGAAAAAGAGACAGGCTGGAGCGTGTTGCGCTCCAGCCTGTCTCTTTTTCCAGAGTATATTAACTCTATTCTCCCGAGGTGGGGCCATTGTAGTTGCTCGCGACCTGCACATCATCGAAGTAGAGCGTCGTCTGGGCGTTGCTATACATCATAATGCGCTGGAAGGGATTGCCTGTAGAGAGATTCTGGTCAATGCTACCCTGAGAAGCTCCATTTAACCAGACCTGGGCGTGCCCCGCCTGGTCCTGGAAGTCCTGGATCTCCAGGCTATACCAGGTGTTGGCATTGACCGAGTTATTGGGCGTCGAGATGCTATAGACCTGATTCGATGCCCCCCAGAAGTAGATGTCAAAGGCGTGCGTGACATTGTCGTAGTCAACCTCCCAGATTGAGCCATTATTCTGGTTACGCCCAATCGCCACAATACTGCCGTAGGTGGTACTCGCCAGGCGCACATAGAAGCGCGTATAGGTATGTGCCTGCGCCGAGGAGAGCGGCGCATACAGGTAGGCATACTGATTACTGCCATTGGTAATGGCCGCGGCCTTCGTTCCACTATGGACCTGGCTCGACTCAACCGTTATGCTTCCCGAACCATCGCTATTGGGTAGCGACCACTTACTCGTGTTACCACCCTCAAAACCATCGCTAAAGTAGATCGTGGAGTTGACGCCCGTCCCGGTCAGGGCAATCGCGTAAGGGCTTCCCGCCGCGCTATCATTCACGGTCAGGGTCGCGCTCCGACTCCCCAGTCCGGCCGGTGTAAAGGTGACATTGATCGTACAGGAGGCATTGGGGGCCAGTGTACTGGAACTGGCGGGACAACTGTTGTTCTGAGTATAATCGCTAGCATTTGTGCCACTGATGCCAATGCTATTGATCGTCAGGGCAGCGGTCCCGTTATTGGTCAGGGTAATCTGTTTCGCCCCGCTGGCAATGCTAAGGTTCTGCGTTCCAAAGTCCAGGCTCGTGGGGCTCAGGCTACTCCCTGGCGCAGGCACAACGCCAGCTCCCGTCAGCGCGGCTGTGTGCGGGCTCCCACTGGCATCGTCATTGATGGTCAGCGTCGCGCTACTATTCCCCTGCACGCTCGGCTGATAGGTGACGCTAATGGTACAGGAGGAGTGGGCCGCCAGCGTACTCGGGCTTATCGGACAGGTATTGCTCTGGCTGAAGTCGCTCGCGCTACCACCCGTAATGCCTATGCTACTGATCGTCAAGGCGCTGCTGCCATTGTTGATCAGCGTCAGACTCTGTGGGTTACTGGCGGTATTGACGTTCTGGTTGCCAAAATTGATGCTACCAGGATTCAGGCTCACTCCCGGAGGGGCGGCACTAATGAAGTTATTAAGCAGGTTAGCAGTCATCTGCTGAATGCCCGCGTTTGCGTAGGTATTGCCCTGTGAATTATCCAGGCCCAGGCTCCATTGGATGGTACCCGAGGCAAAGACGCGTGCCCCGCTGGGAGCCGTGTAGATCGTCGTGTCGGCGTGCGAATTACCCGTACCACAGCAGGCATTTACCGGCGAGGAGCCCAGCACGATTAAGCCTGGTGGGGTTGCGCCGTTATCAAACACCCTGTCATACTCGTAGCCAATGATACCTGGAACCTTGCTACCATCAGTAAAGCCCGTGCCGGCATAGATCCAGTGCGAGGTATTCTTAGCCACAAAGGTATAATCCTGGTATACCTGCTGCTCATACATAACGCCTGCCATACCGTTCTCCGGGCGGTTAATATGCGGATCGCGCCAGAGATCGGTGAGCACAGAGTTATCCACATTAAACATGGGATCGGGTCCCGGCGGCGTGTTAAATTGGGCAAAGTCTTTATACCCCACCTCGATCCGATTGGCGACGCCTTTGCTATCGGACTCCAGGCGAATCTGCCAGTAGGAGGTATTCGCGCCAAAGAAGCCAACATTCACGCCCGCCTTGATGGCATTCTCGACGTTGTCGCGCATCGACTTGGTCCAGTACTCATCATGCCCAACCGAGAGGAAGGCCTTGTGATTGGTCAGAGGGTTGGTATTAGCAGCGGTATCGATATCCGTGGTATAGGTCAGGTCATAGCCACGCGACTCCGCCCAGCGTACGAACTTATACTCCCAGAAGAAGTAGTGGCCCGCGCCATTGCTATCGCCAGGACGGAAGGGACGGTTAAATGAAACCTTCGAGGCATGTGCTCCACTAAAGATCGATTTATTGGTCTCATTATTATAGAGTCCAGTCCCACCCCAGGTATTATACGCCTGGTAGGTCGTTACGCTCGTCTGGAAGACGATATCCTCGTGCCCGCCATCGTCACGCACCACAAAGAATATGAAGCTTGACTTATTCGTCGAAGTGGTCAGCTTTGCCAGGTAGACCCCCGTCACCCAGTCAGAGGGAATATTCAACGTGGTCGTCTTTGTCCAGTTACAATCAATCAGGCCAGTTTTGGGATCAGGATTAGGCATTGGCTGATGCACGCCGGTAAAACTGCCCAGCGAAGTCACCTTGCGCGCGCCTATTCCCCCATACCAACCCGTGCGAAAGACATCAATGCTAAAGCTGGGCGCGGTCGTTGTAACATACAAGTCTAACGAGTCACCATGGTTAACACTAATTTTCGAGCCATAGCCAGAAATCAGATCATACTGCAAATCAGAGGCAAAATCATTCCAGCCATCGGTTCCCGGTTTACTATTCTCGATCTGGATCGCGTTCTGTGTCGCATGCCTTGCCCCAACTACCAGTCTTGCGGTCACGTAGATGACTGGTAGCGCGGCCACTATCAAGAGACATACAAGAATGATACGCATTGGGCGCCATCGAGACATCAACTTTCTCATCACCCTGCTCCCAATTTCTCTCAAGCCACGCTCGAGATAAAATTCTTCTGCCACAAAATGGACGTGTGGGCAATAAATCAACCCACTTCAACCCACTTACAACTCTAGCGATTACATGTGTTTACCTTGTAGCGGAAATGATGGTGAATCGGTGGAGACGGGCAACAAAAAATGGATATCAAGTATATACATTCTCAGTCAAAAAGCTTCTGACCGACGCTGTAAAGCTCCTACATCACACTAGCAATAAAGCCACCGCTATCACTAAAAGTATAATTGACAAAAGCTCACATTTTAACGCTTCCTATGCAAAGGTTGCTGGGCAGGCGCTGGCTCATTGGTTTAAATATTATTGGGAACGCGGTCATGTTTGGTGTCCCCTCCCTCAGCAACAATCCCTGGCTTGTCGGCGCGGCAGGCCTCCTTGGTAGCATCGGCGGCCCCATGTGGACTATCGCCGCACACTCCCTGCTTGGGCGTAAGGTACCATCGTCACTCTTAGGCCGTGTCAGTGCCGCCTATAGTTTTCTGGGCAATGGCATCGCCGCCAGCGGCCCCTTGCTAGGTGGCCTCCTGGCCAAGCGCTTGGCCTACAAACTGCCTTCGCACTCAGCGCCGCCTGCACCCTTCTCATGCTCGTCCCTTTCTTCCTCTTTATCACAGAGAAGACCATGACTTTCGGCACAGCATGAAATGTGTCTTTCCATCCTTCCTCACGGCGTACGATTGAGGCTATACTTCTCTCGATCCCTGCAACTGAGTAGATAAATATAAGGAGAACAATCCATGGCATCCACGATCTCGCACAAACAAGTAGCTGCACGCAAGCTTCTCTGGGTTGGTCCACTGACGCTTATCGTCGCGGCCCTTGTGAATAGCCTTATCCGTACATTAGCCGTCGCCTTCCTCGGAGTTCCCGAGAGCTTTGCAAGCTTACAGTTACCCTCAGTCATAGGTAGCACGATTTTCTTTGTGCTGCTGGCTCTGCTGGCCTTTGTGCTGGTCAGTCGCTTTGCGCGGCGGCCCATTCAGCTCTACCGCGTTCTGGCGCTTATCGCCCTGTGTCTCTCGCTGCTCACGCCCATTATGGCCCTGACCGGCCTCTTCCCTGCTCCCGGCATGAACCTGCCCATCTTCTGGACCATGTTAACCATGCATATCATTACCGCCGCCATCGTCGTGGGGCTGCTAACCACCCTGACGCGCAAATAGGGGTGGCCTGCTCCTGGCGTACGCGGCTACGGTTTTCCCAACCAAGTAGCCGCGTACGCCAGGAGCGAGCCATCAAATCGGTCCTCCTACGTAGCTCAAGGTTTCCCATCATTGCGGTCAAACACTGGGTATAGGCTGAGCTCATTGACTTATTGCTTGTATGTTTGCTATAGTTTACATAGTAAAAAAATTGCAAATTTGCAACTAAAAAGGGAAAGGGGCCGTCAATTCATACAACTGACCAGGAATTGCTCGCACAGAGCCTTCGCACTCTCAGGCGGGCCATTTTCCAGGATTTTATTATTGGTATGCTACGCACCAATCAAGCATTTGATCTCTCATTTGCGCAGGTAGCTACCTTAATCACGTTAGAGACAAAGGGTGAATTGAGCATCAAGCAGATCGCCGAACAGCTAGGCCGTTCACTCTCAGCCACCAGTCGCCTGATCGACCAGCTTGTGGTACAGGGGCTGCTAAGTCGGCGCGAAGACAAACGTGATCGCCGTACCAAACAGGTTGCCCTGACCGAACATGGTCGAGCATTGATCGCACAAGTTGAACAACGGCGCGCCGATGCACAAATTGCCGTGATGGCTTATCTTTCACCAGAGGAGCAGGCACAGGTATTGCAGGCAATGCAGCTCCTGGCGGAAGCAGGAAAAAGAAAGGGGAAGCATGATGTCTCTCCAGCCGCAGAGTCAACCATCTCTCAATCAAGCTGAGAAAGCAAAGGCTGAGCTAACTTCTCACTCTAATAGCGCAACACAAGCAAGCACACCGCCGCCAGGACAAGAGGACAACACCATGCAAACGCTGGATGCCCTTGTGATCCCGTTGGCAGGGCTGCATCGAGATCAGCTAGCGCTGGTTGGTGGCAAGGCAGCGAATCTGGGCGAAATGATCAGCGCCGGGCTGCCCGTTCCCCCGGGCTTCTGCGTCACTACGCATGCTTATACCCGATTTGCCGCTGACGCCGGAATGAATTCATTGCTGGCTGAGGCTCAGACAGTAGACAACAATATCCTGGCCGAAGCAGCTCGTACTCGCCTCCTGAATACAGCACTCCCTTCTGAGATCGCTGAAGCCATCCTCTACGCCTACCAGCAGCTTGGCGAGGACACTCCTGTAGCCGTGCGCTCCTCCGCCACCGCCGAAGATCTGCCCGGAGCATCCTTTGCCGGTCAGCAAGACACCTACCTCAATATCGTTGGGCAAGAGGCCCTGCTCAATGCTGTACAGCGCTGCTTTTCCTCTCTCTGGAGCGACCGCGCCGTCAGCTATCGCTCCAATCTGAAGATTGATCAGCGCACGGTCCGCCTGGCCATCGTCGTACAAACGATGGTTGATTCCACGGTCGCGGGCGTGCTTTTCACCGCCAATCCGCTCACTGGCAAGCGACGCCAGGCCGTTATCGACGCTAACCCTGGTCTGGGCGAAGCAGTCGTCTCCGGCGCCAGCAACCCTGACCACTTTGTCGTCAATAGCAGCACCGGCGAAATTGTCGAGCAGCATCTCGGCGACAAAAAGCTCGTCATCAGCTCTATCGCGGGCGGTGGCACCTTCCACGCCGAGAACCAGGCCACCAGTGATACAGCCTGCCTGACCGATGAACAGGTGCGTGCAGTGGCGCGGCTCGGCGTACAGGTTGAACACTACTATGGCACTCCACAAGATATCGAATGGGCCATTGACGCCAACAGCAAACTGTGGCTTGTGCAGTCCCGCCCCATTACGACGCTCTATCCTCTGCCAGACAACGCTCCCACCTCTGATGATGACCTGCGCGCCTATTTCTCCTTTAATGTCTTTCAGGGTGTCTTTGGCCCCATCACATCTGCTGGTCGTTCAGCCCTCCGGCTCTTTTTAAGCACCATTGCCACCTTCATGGATCTGGGTCCCAGCGATCCCTGGGATGGTCCAGCCATTTTCATAGAAGCAGGCGAACGAATCTATATTGATCTGACCCGCGTGATCCGCAGCGAATTGGGGCGCAAGCTGTTCCGAGGCGCGGCCTCGATTGGTGAAGCGCGCAGTGTCGAACTGATCGAACAACTCAGCAACGATCCACGCTTCGCCCCACTTCCCAAACAACGGCTCCGTTTCTGGCGCATACTTGCCACCTTCATCCTGAACATCCATCTGCCAATCAGCGTCCTGCGAGCTCTCATCAATCCCAGGGGCACACAGAAACGCATCAAACAGCTCCGCGAGCACCTCGAAGCCCTGGTCACGGCAGAGCATGAAACTGCTGCCGTTGAAGGGCTGCAACAGTTTGAGCAAAGTTTCCACCAAGAAGTCAAACGCATGTTTACTACTATTGTGCCCATGATCCCTGCTGGACTGGGTTCACACGCCATCGCCACCTATCTCCTGGGCAAGGACGCCTCTCCAGCCGATATGCAGATCGTGCTCCGTGGCCTGCCACACAATCCCACCACCGAGATGGATCTGGAACTCTGGGCCATAACGCAACGCATCAAAGCGAGTCCTCCCACCGCTCACTTTGTGCGTGAAACCTCCATCGCCGAGATCGTGCAAGGCTATCTATCTGGTAGCTTGCCCGCGCTGTTACAAAGCGAGCTTACAGCCTTCCTGCGCCGCTATGGACATCGTGCCGTCGCCGAGATCGATATGGGCGTTACTCGCTGGTCTGAAGATCCCACGCATATCATCGGCGTGCTCGCCAACTACCTGCGCCTGGAGGATGACATCGCCTCACCTGATATTCAGTTTGAACGTGGAGTGCGTGAAGCTGAGGCTATGGTCGCCGAACTGACCAGGCGTGCCCGCCGCAGGGGCTGGCTACGAGGCAAGCTTGTTGGCTTCTTCCTGAGCCGTGGCCGCGCCCTGGCTGGCTTTCGCGAAATGCCCAAATATTGCATCGTCTTGCTGATGGCCCATCTGCGCAAGTTCCTGCTCGCTATCGGCAAACAACTGACAGCTAGCGGACAACTGGAAAATGCGCACGATGTCATCTTCCTCAGCGTGCCCGAAGTCCATCGCGCGCTGGCCGGTGAAGATCTGCGCTCCCTGGTCCACGAGCGACGCGACCGCTACGACCGTGAGACGGCTCGACGCCACATCCCTCGCTTGCTTCTCTCGGATGGCACAGAGCCATCGCCCGCCCCTACGGGTGACGCGGCAGCACACATCCTGACAGGCGCACCAGCCTCCCCGGGACAAATTACGGCTACAGCGCGTGTCGTTCTCAATCCAAACGGTGCGCATCTAGAGCCCGGGGAGATCCTGGTTGCCCCTTCCACTGATCCTGGTTGGACGCCGCTTTTCCTGACAGCAGGCGGCCTGATCATGGAAATGGGTGGCATGCTCTCACACGGTGCGGTGGTCGCTCGCGAGTATGGCATTCCAGCTGTGGTTGGCGTACCCGCTGCGACCGAACGCATCACCAGCGGCCAGCGCGTCACCATCGATGGCACGAGTGGCACAATTACCCTCCACGAAGAGTAAGCGTTTGCGCGTACCGTAGAGGTGCTGGCTACAGCACCTCTACGGTGCCCTTACCTCCGTCTACACGCAGCCAGTCGCCGCTATGCAGGCGCATGGTTGCGTTGCCACAACCCACGACGGCGGGTATGCCCAGTTCACGGGCGACGATGGCGGCATGCGAGAGGGGCGCGCCGACATCGGTGACGACCGCGGCGGCCCGAGGGAAAAGTGGCGTCCAGCCCACGTTTGTCTGTGTCGTGACCAGGATCTCGCCGAGCTGGAGCTGGTCGCCTTCCTCGGGTGAGACGACCACGCGTGCGCGTCCCTCGACGATGCCAGCCGCGCCGGGAAAGCCTGTGATGGTCTGGCTAGCAGGAGCCGTCTGCCCCCGCTCGTCAAAGACATCGCTGCGCCTCAGTGGGTCAGCTGCCCATTTGAAGGGATCAAAGTGGCCGCGAATCAGTGCGGGCAGAGGCGGCAAAGCTCTGTAGCGTTCATAGGTCGCGCGCCGCGTGGGTACAGTAGCGAGCGCTGCTTCATCCCTACTCAGAAGAGCCAGAATTTCCTCAATCGAGAGGAAGAAGAGGTCCTCGCCCTTACCAGTCAGCTCGCCCACGCGCAAGACAAAGGTGCGCAGAACCCAGAAGACACGTACGACCTCTGAGCGGGCGGCCTCGCGATCATGAGCCGCGGCAGCGGCCCGGTCTACACGCCGCCGGAGCGCTGCGGCTTTGCGTGGATAACGCTGGCGCAGATGCTCCCAGGCCGCCGCTTGCGCAACCTTCTGCCGAGCTAAGAGCGCGTTGACATCCAGCGGTGCCTCGCGTAGGCCTGCGAGCTGGCTCTCGATCCAGGTGGGATCTTCAGCCGGACGTGGTAGCGAGACCTCAAACTCATGCGGCCCCCGGTGACCATAGGTACGGGCAAAGGTTTCGTGGTCAATCTCACCTCGCTCCAGTCGCGCCAGGCCCAGTAGCAGGCCCAGGCTCGCCAGGTGGTTCTGCCCTACACTCAGGCCTGAGAAGAGCGTATTAGCCTCCTCCTCATCTACGAGCTTGCCCAGGTCACGCCGAATGAGGGCGAGCGCGTTCCCGTCTCGCCTGGCACCCGCCTCCAGCATATGACAGCATTCGCGAAAGAATGGCGTGATCTCATCGCGCCACAAAGCGAGCAGTTCCTGAGAGCTGGCAGCGTTGCGGATCTTTGTTTGTAGCTCCTCGCAACGCGCCGGAGCCGCGGCGATAAACGCGGGCAGGCGCTTCTGATTGGTGCGCACGCGCTTCTTGAGCCTTATCGCAACTGGTACCAGGGCTTTAAGCAAGCGCCAGCGTGACAACGGTAACCCTGGTATCTCCAGCCCCTCGGGAATACGCCCAAAGATGCCCTCACTGATCCTGGCCAACTGCTTCTGGTTCATGCCCGCCAGGGCGGCCAGCGACGCGGTAATACTCAGGTTGAGGTAGAAATGGCCGCCGATGTTCCCTATCGGCTTATGCTCCGTGAGGTGCAGTGGCTCCATTGTGTCGGCGATAAAGATTTTGATAAGCGACCAGGTGCAGGGCGTCATCACATCGGGCACCGCCTCGCCAACATTGCCGTTCGTCCAGAGGTAATCGCCGCTCAAACTATCGTTCCACTCCTCAAACCTCGCCTCCTGGGCACGTAGGGTCGTAATTGGCCGCGCCTGCACAATGTAGAAGCACCCATCATGCAGAGCCCATTCTACATCCATAGGCTGAGCATAAAGAGCTTCAATGCGCATACCAAGCGGCGCCAACTCCAAAGCCTGCTCAGGCGTGAGCGCGGCCTGTGTGCGCCGTTCCTCAGGGACTGGTTCCTCGCGCGTGCCAGTAGTGGTCCGTACGGTCATCACTCTTTTATCATTTATCTGCTGCTCGCTTATCACTCTGCTGGCCTTCTCAAAGACAAAGGTATCCGGCGTGACCTGCCCACCTACAATAGCCTCGCCCAGCCCCCAGGAGGCGTTGATCACAACTTGCTCACGTGAGCCTGTGAGCGGGTTGGCCGTGAACATAATTCCCGCCGCCTCGGCGTTTACAAGCTGCTGGACAACGACGGCCAGGGCCACATCCTCAGGTGCTATGGCATGATGCGCGCGATAGCCAAGGGCACGCGCCGTCCAGAGCGAGGCCCAGCAGCGCTTGACGGCCTCCACCACTGCTGCTTCACCCCGAATGTTAAGATAGCTCTCCTGCTGGCCCGCAAACGACTGCTCAGGTAAATCTTCAGCCGTCGCCGAGGAGCGTACCGCGACGGCGAGCTGGCTCCCACCTAGCTCCGCATAAGCCTGACGAATCGCGCGCTCAATGCTCTTTGGCATAGTGCCCTGCATAAAGAGATGCCCTATACGCTTCGCGGCCTCTTCGAGGGTCGCTGGCTGCTCGCTATTAATCGCTGCGACGGCAGCGAGTATCTCCTCCTGTAGCCCGTTCTCGCTAACAAAACAGCGGTAGGCCTCCGTGGTGACATGAAATCCAGGGGGTACAGGCAGGCCAGCTTTAACCAGGCGTGCCAGGGAGGCCCCTTTCCCTCCCACATGCTCCAGTAAAGCCATCTCAGCATCCATAGCTAAGACAAGGGGAACAGTTGCAGCATCTTTCACAGTATATTCTCCTACAGTGAGTGGCCCGACCTACGAACGTACGCATCTATATATGAAGGCTCTTGTGATGGTTCATGACATGCAGGCACGTACGTTCGCAGGTCGGACTTTTTACATCCTGCGTAAATGGATCATTCAACCTCTTGTTGAAACATCTGCTGGCTCGCCGCTCTATCGCGATCCAGATACTGTCCAAAGGCATGTGAGGCGACTCGCGCCTCATCTGACATATCAGCTCCATTGAGCACAAGCGCACGCTGCACAGCCTCGGCTAGCCATCGCGCCAGTTCCTCATCGGAAAGCATATACTCTTCCGGCATCAGGGGCGCGATCAGGAAGAAGCCCATAAAGATCGCCGATAGGGTATACACCTGGGCGAACATACTCATATCTGTACGCACCAGGCGGTGTTCACGCAGGTACTCCAGGTAGACGATAAAGCCCTGCAACTTCTCCTGGTACAACTCACTGCTATGCTCGCGATGCACCAGCTTCCCGATAACATCCATATCGCGCAGGAGTACCGCCTTCAATAAAGGACGCTTCAGCAGTGCCAGCGCCGAATGCCTAAACAGGCCACGCAGCGTTTGCCCCTCTGGATCTTGCGCTACACGCTGCTGTACATCCTCCGTCAACACCATCTTCTCACGCTTCATCAGCGCGCCAAACAGGTCCTCGCGCGTCTTCCAGTGCAGGTAGATGGTACCCTTCGCGACTCCAGCCTCCCTGGAGATATCCTCAATGGTTGTTTTGTTATAACCCCAACGCAGAATCAGGGTCGCCGCCGCATCCAGAATACGGTGCGCCCGCGCCTCACGCCTGGATTGCTCCTGCTCCTCCAGGCCTGCTTCCCGGCTCAGCTCTGCCACAATATACTCCTTCCATCACCTGACTAAATAAGCTTATTTGGTCATATATCAACAATAATAAATATACAGCACAACAAAACCAAAAGCAAGAATATAACATGGAAAAGAGAGGTGGTCGTGGCGAACACCACGACCACCTCTCTTTTCCATGTTATAATTTCCGCATAAGGATCGTTTTCTTCGTTAGGACGTGCACAACCACGGGCTTGAGTTGGCACAAGCGGAGGCAACAGGAGGATATTACAATCACATGAGAACAGGATGTTCTTTACCAATCACCAGGCACGGAGGCCTCTGGCGCCGGGCGCTATTGCTCGCGACCCTCTTACTCGTCTTCGCCCTTGTAGGCACCGTTCTCCTCGTCATCTCGCCATCCAGGCGGGTCTATGCCCATTCAGCCAATGAATGGACCAGTCGCTCCATCTACTTTATCATGACGGACCGCTTTAGCGATGGTAATACCGGAAACGATAACTATGGCGGCTTCAACACCAATCGCTCGGATGCCACCGCCTGGCATGGCGGCGACTTCCAGGGCATTATCAATCACCTGGACTATATCAGGAATATGGGCTTCACCGCCATCTGGATTACACCCGTGGTAATGCAGCATGACGCCCATGCCTATCATGGCTACTGGGGCTATGACTTCTACTCCATCGATGGTCATCTCGGCAGTATGAGCGACCTGCAAAACCTTGTGACCCAGGCGCATAATCGCAACATCTGGGTTATGCTCGATGTCGTGGCCAACCACACCGGCTCCTATAACTACACCGCGCCCACCTTCCCCAACTACAGCAACTACCACCACAACGGCAACATCCAGGACTATAACAACCAGTGGGACCTGGAAAACGAGGATGTGGCAGGCCTCAATGATCTCAACCAGGACGACTCCACGACCCACTCTACTCTACTCAATAATGTGAGCTGGCTGGTCAACACAACCGGCGTCGATGGCCTGCGCGTGGACACCGTCAAGCACGTCCCCAAGTCCTTCTGGAGCAGCTATGCTCAGAGCGCGGGAACCTTTACCATCGGTGAAGTCTATAGCGGCGATCCCGGCTACGTCGGCGATTACACCCACTACCTGGATGCTGTGCTGGACTATCCTATGTACTACACCATCCATGATGTCTTCGCCCAGAATAAGAGCATGTATGAGATCCGTGATCGCTATAACTCCGACGGCTCCTACCGAGACGCGCACACCAATGGTGTCTTTATCGATAACCATGACCAGGATCGCTTCCTCTGCGACGCCTCGGGCAACCCCGCTCAAACCTGGGACAAATATCCCCAACTTGAGATGGCCCTGGCCTTCACCTTCGCCAGCCGTGGCATCCCGATCATGTACTACGGCACCGAGCAGGGTTTCAGCGGCTGCGCCGATCCCGCCAACCGCGAGGACATGTTCAACTCCTTCAACACCAGCGGCACGCTCTACAACTATGTCGCCAAACTCAATTACGCCCGCAACCTCAACACCGCCCTGCAAAACGGCGCGCAGTATGAGAAGTGGGTCAATGATAGCTTCTACGCCTTTGAGCGCGAGAACGGCGGCAGCAATGTTCTTGTCGCCCTCAACAACTGCTGGTGTACCCGTACCGTCACCATCCCCAACCTGGACAACTTCGCCAGCAGCCAGACGCTCCACGATGAGCTGACCGGCACCGCCTACCAGCTCCAGGGCAACAGCATCACTCTCACGCTCCCCAGCCACCAGGCAGTCGAGCTCACCAACCGCTATTAAACATAGCGCCGGGCCGCCCTGCATGAGCGGCTCGGCGCTAGTGGCGTACGCGCCTACTTCCTGAATGGGCCATTAACCATGCACGTTGAAATATCCCATATCTATATTTAAGCGGTAAATCTCATATGTGATTAGATCGTGCGCTTATGTTAAGATAAAGAGCGAAAAATTGTCGCATGAAAGTGTCGACCGGAGAGAAAACATCTTCTCTCCCTACCTTGGGTAAGGAAGTGTCTAGCGACTATGAAACTGAATCATGTCAATCTGACCGTCACTGATGTTCCTGCGGCGGCTAACTTTCTCGAAACGTACTTCGGGTTACGCAACCAGGGAGGCAACAAAGGGTTTACTGTGCTTTTCGACGACGATAATCTGGTACTCACCTTGATGAAAGCTGGTCAGGTGAGCTATCCTGGCACATTTCATATCGGCTTTGTCCAAGAAAGCGAGGAGCGCGTCAACGAGATCTATCAACGCTTGAAAGACGACGGATTTGAAATGAAGCCCCCGGAACGGAGTCATGCCTGGACATTTTATGTTCAAGCGCCAGGCGGATTCCTGGTCGAGGTTCTGGCCTAGCTTACCGTCCCCAGGGATGGATTTCTGCGATCATCCTGGTCAACGGTTCTACTCAAGGCGTCTGGCAATCGAGCACTCGGCGCTCCCAAACGGTCGTCAAGGTTCATCTGTTCTGCTCACCCACAGCCTTGATCCACAAAGGGATTGAAGCTGAAGTGAAGCGGCTCAGTAACTTTTTCAAGACGAACGTGCCGCTTGAATATGAGCATCCTTCTGCCTCTGGGCTGTAGCGCTCGTGGGGAGATGGCTCAACAGCGCTCAAGCCAGGGCATTCATGTGCCAAGCTCAAACTTACCCGTGTGTCTGTGTTCCTCTTGACAATGGCTCGTTCATGGACTATGCTCTACTCAATCATAAACCGAGTCTCGGTTTATGATTGAGTAGAGCAAAACTTTGATTGAGTGAGGTCTCCTTATGGCAAATCAACGTGTAAGCAATACAGCGCTTGGCGCAGCAATATGTCGTTTGATCGAACAGTACCAGCCCGAGAACGCCCGGCTGTTTCATGATTCGGTGATCAAAGACCTGGTTGGCACCCCCATCCGGATGCTGATGCAGTTCAAAAGCATGCGCAATTTGACGATCCAACAGATGGATGCCATTACGCCAGGGATTTACGGCGTCCAGATCTCTCGGACGCGCTTTATCGACGATGCCGTCCGGGATGCCCTCTCGCAGGGGATCGAACAAGTGGTGATCCTGGGTGCCGGGCTTGATACGCGCCCCTATCGCCTGACCGGTATGGAACACACGCGCGTGTTTGAAGTTGACCTTCCATCTGTGCAGGAAGACAAAAAGAAGAAGCTACACAAACATTTTGGTCGGCTACCGGAACAGGTCACGTTTCTCCCCATCGACTTCGACACGCAGAGTCTGGAAGCCGTCTTCAGCGGGACACCTTTCGACCCTGCCAGTCCGGCGATCTTTGTGTGGGAAGGCGTGACGCAGTACCTCTCGGAGGAAGCCGTCCACAGGACACTGGCTTTCGTTGGCACCTCGGCTCCTGGGAGTATTCTTGTGTTTACCTATGTCTTGAAAAGCTTTATCGAACGACGTTCGGATATTCCGGGCGAGGAGAAAATGATGGATATGGTGGCGAAAAAGGGCTCCCCCTGGCTGTTTGGCCTGGAACCTTCCAGCCTCGCATCCTACCTCGCCCCCTTTCATCTCAGTCTGACAGCAGACGTTGGGAGTACAGAGCATCAAACACGCTACTTCAAATCTGTGAGACGGGAACTGGTCGTGTCCGAAGTCGAACGGATTGCTCAAGCGACCGTCGTTCGCCCCTGATACTGGTCTTCTTTTACGAATGAGAGGTGAGAAGTCATGGTACGCACCATCAACGAAGCCGCTCACGAGGCCCGCCGCAACGCCATTCTTGACGCAGCGCAACGTGCCATTGAAACCAGGGGCTATGAACAGATGGCAATTGCCGATCTGGTGGGCGAATTGCACATCTCCTCTGGAGCATTCTATCACTACTTTGACTCCAAACCAGCCTTGCTTGAGGCTCTGATCGAGCGTATCGGGAACCAGATCGAGCAGTTAGTGCTTCCCATCGTCCATGATCCAACGGCTGGCGCGCTCACCAAACTCCAGCGCTTCTTTACCGCACTGGACCACTGGAAACATGCACACAGGCACCTCGTGTTCGCGTCTCTGTGCGTCTGGTATGGCGATGAGAATGTCGTCGTTCGCCACAAACTCTACATCGCCCGCGTGAAACGTTTCACGCCCTGGCTGGAGGAGATGATCCGTCAAGGAATCGAAGAAGGCGTCTTGACGACTCCCTACCCGGATCAGGCGGCGAGAATGGTCATCTCCCTGTTTGAAGACCTTGGGTATGCGACAGCCGAGATCCTCTGCGCGCAGGACCATTCGCCCGACGATCTCCCCCGGCTCGCTCGGATCATAGAAGCCTGTGCTGACGGGCTGGAACGCTTGCTGGGAGCGCCAGCAGGCTCGATACCTCAAGCCGAGCGCTCAGATCTCCTGGAGTGGTTGGTTCCGCCCACACAATCGAGAGAGGATGAATAGCGCGTACAAACCGAGCTCCTCTGAGCACGAAAATGGGGTGCGCCTCTTTCCGAGGCTCAAAATGAATTCATATTATAAACGGGCCACGGAGCAGTAGCCGCGTACGCCAGTAGCGGGCCCGCTGCTGGCGTACGCGGCTACTTAAGCGAAAATGGCGTCTATATAAGCGCACTCCGCAAAACACGCGCCAGGGCATGCACATCTGCTCGTAGCGCCTCTGGGGTCGCATTTGCAAAACCAAGCACGAGGCCATCACGCTTGAGGGGTTGCATGCTAAATTGCGAAACAGGCTGTATTCTCAGACCTTGCTTTGCAGCCAGTTCGACTACGCTATCGGCACTTACCCCCTCCGGCAGCCAGGCAACAAGGTGGATGCCAGCTTCTGGTATAGTAACGTCCAGAATATTGCCCAGCTCCTGGTTCAAGGCCTTCACCAGAACATCGCGCCGCTCCATGTAGAGTCCACGCATCTTGCGTAGGTAGCGCGCGAAGTGTCCCCCGGTAATAAAATCGGCCAGGGCCATCTGCTCCAGCAGCGGCAGGTGTACATCGACGAAGCGGCGGGTGGCAAGAAAGCCCTCCAGCAACTGTGGTGGCACGACCATATATCCCAGGCGCAACGAGGGAAAGAGCACCTTACTAAAGGTGCCAATATAGATCACGCGCCCCGCACGATCAAGGCCATGCAACGCCTCCAGAGGCCGTCCGCTGTAACGATACTCGCTATCATAGTCATCCTCTACAATCCAGCCTTGCGTCTTCCTCGCCCATTCCAGCAGCTCCAGGCGCCGGACCAGGCTCATGGTAACTCCTGTAGGAAACTGGTGTGAGGGGGTCACTACCGCCATACGTGCCTCGCCTTTAAGCTGTAGTCCAGCCACCACATTGATGCCCTCGCCATCTACCGGCACAGGTACCATAACAACTCCTGCAGCCATTAGCGCACCCCTGGCCCCAAAGTAGCCCGGATCCTCAACCCAGGACTGCTCGCCAGGATCGAGCAATACGCGTGCCACCAGGTCGAGCGCGCCTTGCGCTCCGGCGGTAAGTATGATCTGTTCAGGCATACAATGCACACCACGCGTAATGCCGATGTGTGCTGCAATGGCCTCGCGCAAAGGTCCATAGCCCTGCACATCCTGATAACGTGAGTGGGCTTGCAGCGATTGCCGGGCGTGTTTCGCTATCAGCCTGGCCCAGATCTCATAGGGGAAGTACGCCACTTCAGGCCCGCCCACCAGGAACACATCTTTGTCTGAACTGACTTCTGTCTCCTGCCCAAAAGCAAACTCGTCAAGCAAGGCTTGACTACGCCGCGCCAGCAAGCCGCGCTGTGTCGCAGGCGCAACCCTCCTACCTTGTTTAGAGCCATTTCCACTCGCCTGCGCCAGTTGCTCCGGCTCCAAACGGGCCACCCGCGTCCCATCTCCCACCCGGCTCTCCAGATATCCCTCCAGCAATAACTGTTCGTAGGCCAGAGCCGTCGTATTACGCGATACTTCTAGCTGGCTAGCCAGTATCCGCGTCGAGGGAAGACGCGCTCCCGTCTCCAACTGGCCTGCCAGGATTTGCGCCCGCAAGCGCTCATAAAGCTGGCGATAGAGCGGCGCCTGCGCGTTCTGATCAAGTATAATCTCCGGTTTATCCACCGGTCTCGCCCGCTTTGGCATAAGTTACTGCTCCCTTTGCTAAAAGCGCTCAAAGTTTTTGCTTAGAAATGGCACCTCTATAGTAATACAAATTGGATCTTTTAACAATCCCATTATTGAGGTATACTACCGCCAGATAGAAGACAACTACACGAAACAATCTGATGACATTAAAAGGAGCTTCAATCATGGGAATAAGACTAAACTACGGTAAATGGGAATAAGACTAAACTACGGTAAAGCTGCACCTGGGGCGATGAGAGCCATGAACGGCCTTGAGACATATATCAACAATTGTGGGCTCGAGGCCCCTTTGAAGGAACTGGTACGCCTGCGCGCCTCTCAGATCAATGGATGCGCATATTGCGTCAGTATGCATAGCTTTGATGCCCGCGAGGGTGGCGACACGGAGCAGCGCCTCTACGCGCTACCAGTCTGGCACGAGACACCTTTCTTCAGCGACCGCGAGCGCGCCGCCCTCCTCTGGACTGAGAAGCTCACGCTGATCACCCTCGATCGCGTACCCGATGAGGTCTACGAGCAGGTGCGTCCTCATTTCACTGATGAAGAACTGGTAAACCTGACCCTGCTCATCGCGACCATCAACGCCTGGAACCGCTTCGGCATCAGCTTCCGCGATGTCCCCACAGCAAAATAAAAAAATTGAAGGTGTGGTGGTGGTGGAGGAAGCGCCGAGGGCGCTTCCTCCACCACCACCACACCTTCAATCAGCAAGAAAATAGCAAGTCGCTTGACTGGATTATTGCCCGGGGCTGCCAAATATATTGTGGGGTCCATGCTGGCATGGACCCCACAATATATTTGGCATCTTCTATTTACTCAGGAACAACCACTATGTCTTCGGCGGTCTTCTTATGCCCACGCAACCTCTCCTTATTCAGCCATATACTGCCAAAGAGCAGTAGCAGAGCCAGAAGAACACAGGCCGCCCCAATCCAGCCTAGCTGGGTTACCGCGACGGCGCGGAGAGATAGCCCTCCTAAGGCCGCTCCCCCGGCTATGCCCAGGTAGAACATAGAGTTATTCAGGGCCAGGATCACGTTCGCGTGCTCAGGAGCTACGCTCAGGAGGCGATGCTGCTGCGGAATGAAGAGCAGCGCTCCCGACATCCCCCAGACGAAGAGCGCCAGCAGTCCCCCCAGCCACGTTGTCGTCGCCAGCGGAATAACAATTTCCATAATCAATAAGAGGACCATAGAAACAAGCAACGGGCGCTGCGGACCAACGCGATCCGCGATCATACCACCCGACCAGTTACCAACTACCACACCCAGGCCAAAGACCATCAGCATACCGCTGAGATCCACAAGATGCATATTTTGCTGCAAGAGCGGCCCGATATAGGTATAGATGGCATAGATTCCCAGGTTCCACAGCAACGCGGGCAGCAAGGTCAGGACCAGGCGAGGCTGAGTTATGGGCGCGAGTCGCTGCCGCAGCGATACGGTTGGCGGCGTCGCAATCCTGGGCAGACCGCTGATCAGGAAGGCCAGAAATCCTATTCCGGCCAGGCCCGCCACCAGGCCAAAGGAGAGGCGCCAGCCAAAGTGCTCGCCAATCCAGGTTCCCAGCGGCGAGCCAAGCGCGGTCGCCACAGTAAGCCCGATAACGACCAGCGCCAGAGCCTGGCCGCGCTTCTCCGGCGGGGCAAGCGCGATTCCCATAGTATAGGCCTGCGGCGCATAGACTGCGGCAAAACAGCCAGTCAGAATGCGCGTCAGCATCAAGAGCGGAAAGGTTGGCGCCAGGGCCGATCCTATATTTGCCAGGCAAAAAAGACCAAGAGACACAATCAATACGCGGTGTGGCGACCAGCGACCAATGAGTACAGCCAGCAGCGGTGCCCCCAGCCCATAGGTAAGCGAAAAGGCCGTGACCAGTTGCCCGGCCACACTCACGGTCACCCCCGTCTCATGCGCAATCACAGGCAGCACACCTGCTACGACAAAAGCGTCGGTCCCCAACGCAAACATGCCCAGCGCCAGCAAGAGAATACGCGGATTTATACGAGTCGCCCGGCTAGCCTCAGCCACTGAGCGTTGTTGAGTCATTTGTGACATTAAAATAATAGCCTTTCAATGCGGTGTAATAATTTTGATTACACCGGAGCGTAAAAAAAGAGTTTTATTGGTGCATCCACCAAATTGTAGGGTCCATGTTGGTATGGACTTAAAGCCTCGCCCAAGCATGGTTTCGCGCTTCTCGCAAACGTTGGGATGCGTGGAGAGGAAAGTCCATGCCAGCATGGACCCTACAACTTATTGATTACGTCCATCATTCATTCTGCCGAGAATGGGTAGCGGTAGATGCAAGCGTATCACGCAAAACATCGGTAATCGTTGTGTGCGCCAATTCTTGCTCCATAGCGTCCTGTACATTGGCGTAGATTCCCTGTAAAGCGGGACCTATGCCGCATCCTATAGGACATTTTGGATTGGGGGGCGTGTGATGGAGCGTAAACATGGTATGCGGCTTAACGACCTTGTACACCTCAAGGAGCGTAATCTCCTCTGGTTTGCGTGCCAGCTTCCAGCCCGCGTTACTCCCGCGCTGAACTGTTACCAGGCCCTGCTCCTCCATCATCCCCAGCAGTTCACGCAGCGTGACTGGATTGGTGTTGACACTCTCAGCAATCTCTCGTGACGTGGAGAAATCATACTGATCCCCATAATCCACCATTCTGCGCGCCATCCAGGCCAGGGTATGGACCGCCAGTGTTAAGCGACTATTGCCACTCATGCTCTTTTCCTCATTCCACTACGTCGTGGGTTTCTCTTCTAATCGCTCCGATGTAACAATATTCACTACACCCGGATGTAGGGAGTATACTTACACCCACAGCAAATGTCAAGGGCATTGCGGAACTGCTTATCTCGTCTCCAGGCGAGGTGTTCTCAGCGTCTGCGACGCTTCGCAGAGTTAAGGGTGAGGTGGCAGGCTGGCAATGCCAGCCTGCCACCTCACCCTTAACTCTGCGAGTCACTTAGTAGCGAGAAATCCTGATAGATATCTGTCGTGATTGAAAGACGACGTAGAGTAAAGCTAGAAGGTTGTACTGCGAGAGAGAAGAAAGATAGGCATACCACAATGAGAAACTATCGCTTACTTCCCGACACGTCTGATGGAAATCGACGTCTAGAGACCGAGGTAACTGGCCTGAATCTCCTGAGCGATCCTATGTTAAACCGTGGAACTGCCTTCACGGCACAGGAGCGCAAGACGCTTCACCTCGATGGCCTCTTACCGCCCGCGATAACGACCATCGATGAGCAAGTCAAACGCACCTACACCCAGTACCAGCAGCAAGCGGACGATGTGCAGAAAAATCTGTTTCTAACCGCCCTCCAGGACCGTAACGAGGTCCTCTTCTACCGCCTGCTCTCTGAACATCTCTACGAGATGCTCCCAATCGTTTATGATCCCACCATCGCACACGCTATCGAACACTATAACCATGAATACCGGAGACCACATGGGGTCTACCTCTCTATCGACCATCCTGATGAGATCGAAACGGCGTTTCGTAACTTCGGGGCCGGTCCCGATGAGATCGACCTGATTGTGGCGACGGACGCGGAAGAGATCCTTGGCATCGGTGACTGGGGCGTGGGCGGCATCGAGATCTCAGTTGGCAAGCTCGCCGTCTATACCGCCGCCGCGGGTATCGACCCGGCTCGCGTCATTCCAGTCATGCTCGACGTCGGTACCAATCGCGAGAGCCTGCTCAATGATCCCTTCTACCTGGGCAACCGGCACGCCAGGGTGCGCGGCGCGCGTTATGACGCCTTTATTGAGGCCTACATCAAGACCGCAACCAGGCTATTTCCCCATGCCATGCTGCACTGGGAAGACTTTGGACCTGGGAACGGGCGCCGCATTCTGGAGAAGTACCGCTCGCAGATCTGCACCTTCAATGACGATATGCAAGGTACCGGAGCGATCACCCTGGCGGCCTTGTTCTCAGCCATGAAGGTCACCGGGCAGTCTCTACGCGATCAACGTGTCGTCATCTTTGGCTCAGGTACCGCTGGGATTGGCAATGCCGACCAGGTACGAGCCGCCATGATGCGCGAGGGCTTATCGCAAGAAGAGGCCACACGACGCTTCTGGTGCGTCGACATTCAAGGCCTGCTCGTCGATAACATGGGCGAGGCGCTCCGCGATTTCCAGGTTGCCTATGCCCGGCCCGCCAGCGAGGTCTCCAGCTGGCAGCACGATATGCCCAATGGAGGCATCAGTCTGGCCGAGGTCGTACGCCAGGTGCATCCCACCGCTATGATTGGGACCTCGACGGCTCCAGGGACCTTTACCGAGACCATAGTCAAAGAGATGGCTGCCCATACAGAGCACCCCATCATCTTCCCTCTCTCCAATCCCACCACCTTGATGGAGGCTACGCCGACCAACCTGCTCTCCTGGACTAATGGACGGGCACTCGTCGCAACAGGCGTCCCCTGGCATCCCATCACTCTCAAAGGGACAACCTACACGATTGGTCAGGCCAATAACGCGCTCCTCTATCCAGGGCTTGGATTGGGAACCATTGTTTCACGGGCGCAGCGTGTCAGTGATGGCATGCTTATGGCGGCCGCCAGGGCTGTGGCCAGCCTGGTAGATGTACACCAACCTGGAGCCTCACTCTTGCCACATGTGGAGAACCTGCGCGCCGTCTCTGCGACCGTCGCCGTAGAGGTAGCCAAAACAGCCGCCGCCGAAGGACTGGCTAGAGCCAAGCTTCCCAATATTATTCAGCAAGTGCAGGACGCAATGTGGCAACCCGTCTATCCCCAGGTTGTCGTCAGACAGGGGGTCCGTGTATGAGCACGCCTCGTAGGAGTAGCCCGAAGAAGAGCACGCAAACCGTCGTTGAACATGAGATACCCGTTGATACTGGAGCAACTGGCACCCGGCAGGAAACAGACTCCATGGGTGCCATCAATGTTCCAGCAGAACATTATTGGGGAGCGCAAACCCAGCGCTCCCTGATCCACTTCTCTATTGGCGATGACCACATGCCAAAGGAGGTCTATCACGCCTATGGATATGTGAAGAAGGCGGCGGCCATCGTCAACGCCGAAGCAGGCAAGCTCTCACAGGAGAAAGCCGAACTGATCTGCAAAGTAGCCGATGAAGTGATCAAGGGTACGCTCGATAGTGAGTTTCCTCTGTACGTGTGGCAAACGGGTTCGGGTACACAGTCAAATATGAACGTAAACGAGGTCATCTCCAACCGCGCAATTCAACTCGCCGGAGGAAAATTAGGCAGCAAAAAGCCTATCCATCCCAACGATGACGTCAACATGTCTCAGTCCTCCAACGATACCTTTCCTACGGCGATGCATATAGCAACCGTGTTCATGTTCACGGAGCACCTCATCCCCAAAGTGCAGGCTCTCATCCAGGCAATGTGGGAGAAGGCTCAGGAGTGGATAGACGTCGTCAAGATTGGCCGCACCCACCTGCAAGACGCCACCCCTCTCACCATTGGACAGGAATGGTCGGGCTATGTGACGCAACTCAAGGACGCGCTCGACCTCGTCAAGCAGTCCATGCAGGGTCTCTACAAGCTAGCCGCAGGTGGAACCGCCGTGGGAACAGGGCTTAATAGTTCCGTCGCGACTAGCGAAACCTGACAGGAGCCAGGATTTTCTCGCGAGCGGGTTTGTGAGGGAATGACTTCCTCACCGGATGGACTACCGGCAGATGGACCCTGCACTCCCCATCCTCTACTCCCTTGCGCTCGAAAGCTCCAGGAGCTACTTTGCGGATAATATTCCCTGCGCCATTGACATCAGCATGGATGACTCGCCCATCGGCTGCTCGATACAGTCCCCGCTCGATGCGCTTGCCGCTAAACTGGTAGGCCACCTGCTCGACTTTGCGATACACGGGCAGGGGGTCGAGATCAAGCAAGCTGGCTTTGCTCGTGTACGACTCTTCGGTGAGGATCACGCGAATGCCGACCAGTTCCGCTTTATACTGCAGCATCTCAATGAAGCGCGCATGCGGGATCTGCACAAAGTGCTGATTGGTGCGCTTCCCTAGGCGGATCGCTTGTTTTTGCAACGGATTCTTGCCGATGATCAACGTCCCGATCCCCTCGGCGACCAAAAGATCAATCAGGAAGCGGCTGGCCGTATGCAGGTCGTGCTCGATCCGCCGGTTGCGTCGAGTCGTCAACTGTTCCACGCGCCGACTTCGGCCAGGATGTCCCAGGGATTTCTGGAGCACTGCTCGTTGTTTGTTATAATACTGGTTACAGGACTTGATGCCGCGCCCGTTAACAATCACCGGAACAAAGCCTGGTTTGTTTGAAGTTAGCGTGGCCAGATTATCCATACCCGGATCGAGTCCGGCGAGCAGATCAGGATCAACCGCCGTGACGGTGGGTTCGTGTTCAGAGGTGACCTCGACCACGACATAGCCCACTTTGGGAACCACGCGCACCTGCGCGATGGCTTTGGGGTCTTGCCGGGTTTTCACCTGGATGCCCAGTTGCGAGGGCTGGATGATCCCCCGATCCAGGGTCCGTTTGCCCCGGCTCACCGCTTGCATGGTATAGACGAGCAGGTTACGCCCCTTCGCCTTGGGCAAGTACGTTGGGAGGTGAGGACGCCCCACGAACTTTGCCGGGATCTCTCGATACACCAGAAGCGCCGCCCAGAAACTCGACCAGGCGGTGCAGACCTGCTTGAGCACCTGTTGCGCGACTTTGGCAGGCAACGCCCGGTATGCCTCGTGCTCTTGCATCCGCTTATCCAGCGCAGGATAGGAGAGGCTGGTGTTGGTCAAAAAGAACGTTTGACGCAACGCATAGAGGGCGGCATTGTAGAGATTCTTGGAGGCAAAACAGGCTGCATCCACGCAGGCAAAGCGCGGATCGGTCTGCGCAATCACATGCTTTTCAACCAGGTGCATCTTGCGCCTCCAATTCCTGGACAATGCGCTCGGTCTTTCGTTTCGCTCGACGCTGCCCATAGCGTCTGGCACAGAAGCTATAAATGATGCTCGTCAGGTCGGTGAGCAGATCTTCGGTCTCATTTTCGGCCTGATTGACCACCTCAATTTCCCGCCCGCAAGCGGTGAGGAGCGTCTCAATATAGCGAAAGCCAAAGCGCGTCCCCCGGTCTTTGTGTTCAATGACAATCCGCCCGACGTTGGGATCAGCCAGGAGCGCCAGAAACTTGGGCCGATTGTCGTTGACCCCCGAACCAATTTCTTTGACCACCTTGCTCACCTGATAGCCACGAGCCGCACAGTACGCCACGAGCCGCTCCGCCTGACTGTCCAGGTTCGCCTTGTTCTCGGCTGAGGAGACGCGGGTGTACACCACCGTCACAGCTTTCACCGGGCTGGCGGATCTTGCAGGTTCATCGATCAGGATCGTGTGCGCTCCCACGCGTCGACCCTGAATCTTGCCGTCTCGGAACCAGCGCCAGGCCGTCTCATAGCGGACCCCTTGTTGTTTTGCGTAATCACTGAGTTTCATAGGAAAAGTGTACCAGGATTCTCAGTGATTGTCAAGGATTCGCTATATCTTCGATGATCTGTTTCAATACCTTACCAGATTTTGGACCCAGGATCGCCGCGGAAATTACCCACTTGACGGGGCATCCCTTTGTCAGCGCACCCAACAAATTTGCCGCCCAGGGATCGCTGGATGCCATGGTCAATGCCAGCGCAGCCCTACGCGCCCTTGCAGTCGCACTCATGAAGATTGCTAATGATCTGCGTTGGCTTGGGTGTGGTCCTCGCGCAGGCCTGCACGAACTGAATATCCCGGCCAATGAGCCAGGCTCCTCCATTATGCCCGGCAAGGTTAATCCCACGCAAGAAGAGGCCATGGTCATGGTGTGTATTCAGGTTATCGGCGATGATAACGTGGTCGCTATCGCTGGCTCCCAAGGGAACTTCGAGCTCAACGCCATGCGACCCATCATCATCAATAATGTGCTCCACTCAGCGCGCATCCTGGGCGATGCCTGCGAGAAACTGCGCCAATACAGCATTGAAGGGATCACGCCAGATACAGAGAAGATCAATACCTACGTCAATGAGTCGCTGATGCTGGTGACAGCCCTGAGTCCGGTCATAGGCTATGATAAAGCCTCAGCCATCGCCCATAGGGCGTTTGACACTCATACCACCCTGCGCGAGGCCGCGCTTGCCAGCGGCTACATCAGCGCCGACGAGTTTGACCGTGTTGTAGTACCCGCACAGATGGTTGGAGACCCCCACAGGGACCTACAAACAACGCATAAGGACCTTTTTGCAGAAGTAGAGAAAGCAAAATCGAGATAGTCGAGGAAGCTCGCTTCCTCGACTATCTCGATCTACTTGAGATCGTCATAGAAATGATCCCGGCAGGAACATAAGGTCTGGTTGAGATAGTACACACTTTCGTGGTATTGACGCTGAAGCAGGAGCGCTGGAAAAGAGAACTCGCGCTGCTGCGAGAGCAGTTGAAGAGCGAGTTCAGGTCCATCAATATCAAAGGCAGCAAGCTGATAGGTCGCAATGCGCTGCCTTTGATTCTGCCACGCGGAGGTCAGGACCTGCTCAACTTCCTGGTAGGTAAAGTGCTGCTGGTTGGGGAGCCGCTGTTTCGCACGATACCAGTACATATTCACGCGAGGTGCGCTTGAAAGAAGCAGCGCATGCAGGTGCTCGCTCAATTCAAGATTGCGCCAGAGGGCCTGGAGATGCAGGGTCGAGAACATTTGCGCATCCTGATACTCGCCACCCTTAGGATTGCTAGCCTGCGCCATTAGTAGCTGCTCGGTCGCATGCAAGCGCGTGTAGGAGTAATGGAGATTACGTAAAACGACCTCAAGTTGGAGAAGGCAGAGTGCCAACGAGCGAAAAACCTCTTCAAAAGCGGTCTCAACCTGTCCCCTTGCGTGCGTAGGAGGCTCAGTATAGGCAACATCGTACATATCTCCAGGCTGGACATCACCGGAGAGATGAGTATATTCGGTACTGAGCACGGCACTGGCTACTGAACCAATAGCTAAGGGAATACCCGCATTGAGCATCTCCGAACCCTCATAGAAGCAGAGCGTGCTTGCAACGGCCAGATTGCTACTGAGATCTCTAGTCGCGCCCACACAGGCCTGTAAACGCTGTTTGTGCTGTTGCGTAAACTGCATATTCGCCTCCCAATTCTTTTCGCTCACAATTATTGAGATAACAACCCGCTGACTAGAAATAACATACTGACCCGCTCCAAAGTGGACTATAGCGCTTCTTCTACATTTAAACAGGCAAACAAAGGCGAGATGGTTGAGGAAGCGACCTTCCCCAACCATCTCGCTTTATTCTATGCTATTGTGCTCGCCCATCTTAGCTTTCAGACTCGCCTGGCTTGCGTGAAGCATCGTCTGTCTCCTCCTCCACCAACACGTCTTGCGCCTCAACTTTGATCATACGCAAGAAGGCCTCGACCGTTTCAACGGCCTCGTTGGCGCTGGGCAATACTGGCTCCTGCGCCGGATCCTGGCGCTGCCGCTTCCAGGGCAGGCGGGCAAAAAACTTCTGGGCCGCACCCTCTTCTGCCCGTATATAAACAGCTTTCTCGGCTTGAGCTGCCACCGAGGTATTGCCATAGTAACAGCGTGTACAGATCAACCACATCTGCGCCGCCCCGCTCAACCCGCTATGCGTGCGTCCACTCTCAACAACATGCAGCTCACAGGCCCCACCCCCACAACGCGAGCAGACCGCGCAGGCCATATGTGCAGCCGTCAAACCTTCACAAATACATTGGTAACAGATCACGCTTAGCCTCCTCTGGTTTCCTGAGCGAATAGCCTCCAATTTCAGCACCTACCATCCCCTTTCGACCACTCGCCAGCAAAACTATGAAATCCTCCCCCAGAAGTAGGGCCAGGCATAATCTATGCTTTCCTTTTAAAGCCTTTGGGATCCCGCAAATAGGCGTCGAGGTCAGGGTCTTCCTGCTCCTCCCAAGACTCATCAACTACGTGAACGTACCTCCCCATAGAATGGAGAGGCTTCTACGCAGTTGCCCGCGTTGGCCGCGTCCCGACCGAAAGCTGTTTTCGTCCGATACCGAGGATGACCTTCGCTGAGGCCGTATCCCGATCCAGTTCACACCCACACGTACAAGAATGCCACCGCTCTTCTAACGTCTTCTTGCGTACATTCCCGCAATTCGGGCAAATCTGGCTGGTGTACTTAGGATCAACTTGTACGAGAGTACGCCCGGCCCATGCTGCCTTGTACGTACACATTCCCACAAATTGACTCCAACCAGCGTCGGCTATTGATTTGTTTAATCCCGCTTTGGCTGCCGCCCCATTAGGCAAATACTGTCCTGTCTCTTCGTCCTGCTTCGGCTTGGGCTGTTTCACCAGATTGGCCATGGTGAGATCCTCAAGCACGATCACTTGATAGCGATTGACGAGCTTTCTTGAGGCTTTGTGAGCGAAGTCGGCACGCTGATTGCGGACCTTACGATGGGCCTTTGCCACGCGCTTCACTGCCTTCGCTCTGCGATGACTGCCGCGCTTCTTGCGAGACAAGGACTCTTGTAGCTTCTTGAGCTTGTTCTCTGCTCTCCGATAATGGCGCGGGTTCTCAAGGAATTCACCATTGGACAAGGCGGCAAAGTGAGTCACACCCAGGTCTATCCCTACATCCTCATAGCTGCTAGGCAAGGCTTCCGGCTTGTCCACTTCGCAGCTAAAACAGGCATACCAATGCTCTCCCTCGCGCTTGATGGTCAAGGTTTTGACTTTGCCTATCATGTCTCGATGCAGGTGCAGTTTCACTGTTCCAATCTTCGTCAATTTCAGATTGACTCTGACCATGCCCTTCTTATCAGGCGGGCGTGTTTGTTGATCCAATTTCCAGCCAGCGCCGTCCGGGTAGGTAAACGAGTTATAGCGGTTACGACCCTGAAAACGCGGGTATCCTGGTTTCTGGCCTTTGGCACAGCGATCAAAAAACCGTTGAAATGCCTTGTCCAGTCGTTTTAACACATCTTGCAGGACATGAGCAGCGATATCCTGATACTCTTCTCTGATCTTTGCCTTGATCTCTGGAAGGACATTTTGTTGATCATAGTAGGTGATCGATTTGCCCACCATACGGTAAGCATCCTTCCTCTCGGAAAGACCCGCATTGTAGAGTTCTCGACAACGTGCCAGAACCCAATGGAGTTTGTTCTCCACCGTCTTATTGGGAGCTAAACGGTACTTGTACGTTTTTCTCATGTCCCTTGTCCCAACTCGATATATTTTTTGACGGTTTCCTCGGTCATGTCTCCGACGATGCCAACGTAGTAACTGCGAGACCAGAAATTCCCACCCCACAGTTGTTTTTTGACTTCGGGATGCTGCTTAAAGACTTGTCTCGCAGTAATCCCTTTGAGGGTATTAACAATGAGAGAGGGCGCAATAGCGGGTGGCGCACTCAAAAAGAGGTGAACGTGGTCTTCCTGTACATTGAGTGCGCCGATCTCCCAAGTATTCGCCTCACATAATCGCCTGATTTCTTCCTCAATAAACGTGGCGATATTCCCCACCAGAATAGTCTTGCGATACTTGGGACACCATACAAAATGGTATGCTATTTTATATGTGGCATGCTTCGTATGTTGTTCTCTCATACGCTCTATTCTAGCATGGTATGCCATACCATGCTAGAATAGAGCGAGAGGGGCCGCCTAACCCCTGCCTGAAGGCGAGGGGAATGCGGCGGCCCGGCCTTCAAAAATGACAACATCAGTCACATCCTGAAGCTGCCCAGGATAACTCAAAGTCGTTATGCCACTGCTGGACCATACCTTGACCTTTTGCCCAACTTTCAGATCACTCAATGACCTTCGTTGGGCTGTATGACATGCTGTTCCTTGCTGCATATACACATGGACAAAAGAATTCACGAAGATAAGTGTATCTACCGTTGCAAAAACAGGATACTATGCGATGTTCACGCACTCGAGAGCACGTCCTTCCTCAGCTGAGACGTCGAAAGGATGGCGAGCACCCCTCTGGGCTGAGAGGTGCGCAGTGCGATGGCGTAGGACCATCCGGCATAGTAAACATGTTTGCCCTCAGGCGAGCGGGGTGTGATCCCCTGCGACGGCAACAGCAGCGTCGCCTCCTGCCCGCTATACAAGCAGGAGTTGACCTCCGGAGAGGTCATGCGGTACGACTCGTACCGCCGGGTTTGCTGAGAGGTGAGGAGAAAGGCCATGCCCAGCCGAGCAATGTTGAGCGACGCCGCGTAATCCCTCGCCCCGTTCCACAGGCACTCGGCGTTCGAGCAGCAGAGCATCGGCCCCCACGCCACGGCCTTCTTCCGGTCCTCTGGTGCAGCAGAGGCGTACGTCCTGGCCGGCTCACCACAGCGAGGACAGGTGTGGGTCGTGCCACGCGCTTCCACCTGCCGCGCCCGGATGCCCAACAGGTGGCACTTGTACTTGAGGACACGCCAGAGCTCGCCTCGCACAGTGCTATTGTTGCGCCAGTTGCGGAAGCGTCCCCGCACCCCACGGCCACGCCCCTGCGTCTTGAGCGTCCTGAGGTCTTCTCCGCAGATGAGCCGGCAGTCGGAGAGCAGCGCCAGTAGGATCAACAGGTTGGAGGCCAGGTGCGCCAGTTCGCGGTTTCTCCGCTCGTAGCTCTTCCAGCACTGGCTGATGCGCGCATCGTACTCCCGGACGCGCTGCTGCCAGCCCGCAAGATGCGCGGGGAGCGGGGCTCCATGCTCCTGCTGGGCGGCCTGGGCCTCCTTGACGAGCTGCCCGTAGCGATCGCGGCAGGCCTTGAGCCGATCAATCTCCCTTCGCAAGCGCGCCTGCCTGCCATCGATGCCGCCCGTATCCAGGAACAGTGGACGGCTCACCTGCCGATACCGCTCCTCGTCGCCCTCCTCCGGCGGTTGCAGGATCGAGACCGTGATCAGCGAGCGCACCCCCCAGTCCCAGCCCAGCACGCGCGTCTCCTGCTCGAGCGGAGAGACGTACCTGGCCGATACCTCCAGGGTGAGATCGAGCACGGCCACACGGCTGCCATCGTCGCCCCGGATCTCTCTCAAGGTCGGCGCCTGGGAGAGAGCCCCTTGCGCGAGGAGCGCGCAGACGGCAGGGGGCAGCGCGATGGCCTGGCTCCAGGCACCCCAGCTCCATTTCCCCTGGTCATCGGGGGTGCGCAGTCGCAGCGAGAGCGATGCGAGTTGTCGCTCTTGCCGGCTCTCGAGATCGCAGCCCGGGGCCAGCTCGATGCGTGCCCGATAGGTCTGACCGGCCTTCATGCCGTCGTCTCCGGCAAAGGTCAGGTGACCAACCGACAGGACGGGCACGGGTTGAAGGGCTTCATAGGTGCGAGGGAACGCTCCGGTGTGCAGGTACCAGTTGCAGGCCTGTGCCATGAGATTGGTCATGGCCACAAACGCCTCAGCATCCTCCCCGGCATCCTGCAGCTGTGCGCGCAGGGTGCTGACCTGCTCGGTGATCTGCCGGTGATCTTTTCTGGCGGGCCGCTTGCCTTGGGCGGGGATGATCAAGCCCTCGGAGAGCAGGGGCACGATCGCCTCGAAGACGCGCTTGCGGCTGGCCTGCGCGCGCAGGATGCGGCCCGCCTGCTCCATCTCGCAGCGCTCTTGCCGGCTGCCGTGACCAGAGCGGGTGAGCAGGTGGCGCTCGACCTGCTTCCAGGCAGGACCAGCCCTCTCGCCAGCAAAGGCATCGAGTTGGGGCCAGAGCGTGGTGATGATCTGGTTGATGGCGAGGCGGCTGGCATCGAGGAGCCGCAGGGCCTGAGCTTGCATGCCATCGGGCACGCGGATGGGGAACGAGAGCGTGTGCGTTTTGACCACCTGCGTCCTCCTGGCTTCCTCCTGGGTTCTGACCCCGCGAGACAATTCGCTGCCGGGCCATCGATGCGTTGACCTCGATACCTGAAGTATACGAAAAATCAACATGTGTTGCAACTGTCAGCAACCCTGCCTTGAGTATTGCCTCGAGTGATAAGGCCAATCGTTGTTGAGCCAGTTTCTGATGCCGGGGAAATGGTTTGGACTATTCCTGTCAGGTTTTCCTTGCTACATGGTACTTGCATGCTGGCCATGAGCCGAGGAAGGAAGAGAGCGGTCAGTGAACCGATAAGGACGAAAGTAATCAAAAGTGGGATCCAGATTTTGGGTAATGAGAAACGTCGCAACAGCAATGGACTTCTAAAAATAGCTGTATTCCTCCTAAAATGCTCTTTTCTCTGAAGGAGATGTACACCAGAGCTCTGAAGTTCCCATAGAGGAGAGGCCTGCATGGACAGGGGAGAACGTGTCTATCAGACAAACAAGGAGCAGCCTCAGTGACCTGCTCATGACGGAACACTCGATCGCGATTGAACGTGCATCGTCGTTGCATTCCAGATGCACAGATATTTTTTCTTTACCGTAGTAAGGCCCTGATCAAACGCCGTTTCTCTTGCCTACTATGTGGGTTTGTCCCTCCGAGAAGAAGTGTACCTGAGAGTATTAAAAAAATACAAGTTTCTGCCGCATATCTTGGCTCTTGTCCACTTTGGATACTGGTGGCGAAGTCGAGGTTCACGCTTGGGATTCAATGAATTCAAGCTGACATGAGCATCATTTTTGACTTCGCCACCAGTATCCAAAGTGGACAAGAGCCGTTTTAATGTTGGGATTTGCATTTTAGGAATAAGGCATGCTGATAAAGATTGTGAGGGTTACATCAGGATAAGCTTGTAGATGAGACCTGAAGTTCCCTGTGCGAGTGAAAACGAGTGTCGTGGTGGTGTAAGGCGCCATTGTGAATGGTGCAAAACCATCTGGTGTATCGCTTACGAGCGTCTGGGGATTGGCTGAATCGTTCTGAATAAACACCTGTCCTCTTGCCCGAGGAGGTACAGAGAGGTATGGCTGGGTAATGTAGGCAACCGGGCGATCAACAGCAGAGTGAATGGTTGTGCTATTACCATACTCCTGCTCTTGCACCTGTGTTATTGCACCTCCACTATGACTCACAAATGCCGCAAAATCTCCCTGGCTAACGGTAGGAGTTGGCATTGTTGTCGGCATAGTGGTAGGAGTGGCTGTGGTAGGAGCTGCTGTTCCCGTCTGGGTACCAGCAGGAGGCAGGTATCCCTGACCTGCTGTCCCGCAAGCAGATAAAAAGAGAAGAAAACATACAAGACCGAAGAATGACATACTCAAGAATAATTTTTTAGGCATTGGCATAAAATCCTTTCAAAAACATAGAGAAAATGTTATGGTTGATAATTAAACGCACAATACCAGGATATGCTGTGTATCAGATTACTTTCTTGTAAATACAAATATTTCAGGGTCAAGGAGCCCAAGGAGATCTTCAGTGGCGGCAAGGTCCACGCAGGTCTGCTTCCCGTCTCTGGCTAAGAAACGGTTGCCAGGCTGTTCCTCACATTGATGCGCAAAGTGCCAGCAAGCCATACCCTTTTCATCGAGGAGGTGAATGGTACGCCTGCGCTTCTGTCCTGGAGCGCTTCACAGCTCAACTGGGTATTGACACTCGATATCCTCGATAATGTCATTGTGGGATTGTACAGCATTTTGAATCCTGATAAGCTGGCCTTTCTGCAACGCCAACTGGAAGAACGGCGAGGCCAACAAGAGCACAACACATAGTAATCTTTTTCTCTATTCCATGTTAATATGTAAATGCATAAATGTATATGATGGTGAAATTGAGCTAAGCGATATGAAAAAGCATAAAGGAGATTCAGTTCATGAGCCATATTCCCCGACGCATTGGGAAATATGAATTGCAGGAGCTTTTGGGAAGTGGTGGGATGGCAGAGGTATGGAAAGCTCTTGATACTCAATTGCATCGCTATGTCGCTATAAAATTACTGCATGCAAATTTACATGCAGACCCGGATTTTATCTCTCGTTTTACTCAGGAAGCGCAGATGGTTGCAGCCCTGCGTCACCCAAACATTGTACAAATCTATGACTTTCATATATCGGAATCAACTGAGACTGAAGATACACCAGCCTATATGGTTATGGAGTATATCCAGGGTCAGACCCTGGCTCATTATATCCGCACTACGTCACAGCAGAAGAATTTTCCTTCTGCTAACGATATTATTCAGCTCTTTACCCCTATTAGCCTGGCTTTAGATTATGCACATCGGCAAGGCACAATCCACCGTGATATTAAACCGGCGAATATTTTGCTTGACCAAAAGAATCGGACGCATAATCCAATGGGTGAGCCGATTCTCTCAGATTTTGGTCTGGCCAAGGTGATGGATGCTCCTTCCCGAACAGTAGCCGGAATGGTATTTGGCACTCCCCTCTATATTTCTCCTGAGCAGGTGCAGAATGGATTAATAAGCAACCGCACCGACCTTTATTCTCTGGGCATTGTTCTCTATGAACTGTTTACCTCGCAGCCACCTTTTTCGGGTGGGAGTTCGAGTCATATTATGCTCCAGCACGTTCTTGAAGAGCCCACTGATCCACGCAGCATTAATCCCGACCTCTCCTCTGCGTTATCAGAAGTTCTCCTTAAAAGCATCGCCAGAGATCCACAGGATCGTTTCTCCAGCGCTGCTGCTATGACCGCCGCGGTGGCGGAGGCACTCGATCTCCCAGTGCCAGAAGCTGTGCGGCTGGCACTTGCCTCGACACATCAAGCGCAAGGATCAACGAATGATGCACAACCAGTTGATCAAGAAGCCGCGACGGTAATTACTTCGCCCCCTGCGGCTATGCTGGGCCAGCAAAAGCTGAATGCGGTTGTTGATGAAGATGCAGCGAAAGTCGATCTGCTCTCAGCAGAAAGGGTGGAGGGCACTAGTGGCCCCCTGAATTTGCCAGATTCTGAACCGCCATTGGCAGGAGTCGCAACCAGTGACAAAATAGCGACTGCTGATATCCTTGACTCCGGAGCAACTCTTCTCTCCAAACCGGGCCAACAAGTGCCTGATGATGATGAGCAATCCGAAGCAGCTGCTCAAAGTGATGCCAGGGAGGGGCAGACGGTTGCAATACCAGTAAGGCCCACATTCTCATCTCCTTCAAAGATGCCACCGGTAGCCCCCCTACCGTCACATGCACCAGGAGCGCAAAAGCACCAGAGGATGCGTATAGTGATCGCGGCCCTATTCATTAGTATCTTGATTGTGGCGGGGTCAGGCGTGTTCTTTCTCCTGCAAACGCCGCATAAGGCCACCACGACCACCAGCACAAATAGCACTGTTGGGCAGGCTTTCTTTCTCAGTAGCGTAAATATGGACCAGGATACGGCCAGGGGAAACAACAGTAAATTAGAACTAGATCTCAAATCCATTCCAGCCGCTCAAAATGGGAAGAGCTATTATGCCTGGTTACTGCCTGATAAAAATCAGCCTGAAGGGGCGCCTATCCTCCTGGGACAACTTATAGCGAAGGATGGAACTATTCATTATATCTACCCAGGCAATAGTGATACCTCAGATTTGCTTGCGATGACCAGTCGTTTTCTCATCACCGAAGAAAGTTCCACCATCACACCGGATATCCCTTCTCCTGATCTTAATGCCTGGCGCTATTATGCAGAGATTCCTCAAATGGTGCCCGCCGGTCAGCAGTATAGTTTGCTTAGTCATGTCCGTCACCTGCTGGCGGATGACCCTGACCTCATGTCCCTCCATCTGTCTGGAGGGTTGGATATCTGGGCCAACCGAAATATATACGAGGTTGCTCAGTGGTCTAAAGGGGCGCAGAACGATTGGAAGGCAAAGAATTTTGATGCGATGCACCAGCGTATCGTATCCATTCTTGATTACCTTGATGGAGCCTCATACGTTAAGCAAGATGTGCCAGCGGGTACCCCTCTCTATGCCAATCCCCTGGATGCCCAGGTTGGTTTGCTTAACCTTAATTCCGGAAGTCAAGGTCATCCCAGCTATCTGTATCATATCGCGCTTCATCTCAATGGTGTGCTTTCCTCACCCGGTTCTACTCAGTATCAACGTTCACTAGCATTACAAATCAACACGGGCCTCAGTAACGTAAAATTAGAGTTAGTGCAAGTACGGCTGGATGCCATTCAACTGGTGCATATGAACAATGCCCAACTGGCTCAGCCTTCGTCTCTTGCTCTTCTGAATGATATCGTAACGCGGTCCAATATCGCTTACGCAGGTCAACTAGATACAGCCACTCGCCAGGTAAAGATACTGGGTATGACGCAGATTTACCAGGATAACCAGCGGTTGGCTACCTTTGAGATTAAACCTTATCGATCGTGACGACTCCCCACGTACACATGCGGGGCCTTCTCAGGTGGCTTGCATTTCCCGAAGGCTCCGTCCTAGTCAAAGCTGTTTTGAACTTGTCCCACTTCATTCGGCCTAATTTACTACTTATCCGAAAACCTGAGCGCGAAGCGCTAGGCACGCCAGTGACGTTGGGTTTCGGAAGAAGATCTTAACACCTGTTTTGAGGCACTGGTCAAGTACCCGTCCTCTTGCAGGGGACGGGTACTTGCAGAAAGACTCACCTTTGTTACCCTTTCAAGCCGCTTTGTGTATAGCCCTGGACGATGTAACGCTGAAAGAAGAGGAAGAGGAGCACCAGGGGGAGGATGCCGATGGCCGCCGCCATAAATATCTCATGCAGAATAATCGTCTGAGACGTCTCGAACGTAGAGATGACCACCTGAACAGTTTGATCCGAATCGTTCTGCGCATTCACAAGAGGCCAGAGAAAAGAATTCCAATTGGCAATCAGCCCCGTAATACCGAGAGCAGCGAAAATGGGAAGCGAGTTCGGAACAACGATACGCCAATAGATGCCCCAATAGCCAAGCCCATCGACATGCCCTGCTTCCTCAAGTTCCCGTGGAAAACTCAAGAAGAACTGGCGAAACAGAAAAGTCGTAAAGCCGCTAAACAGACTAGGAATAATCAAGCCCTGTAACGTCCCGATCCAACCAATGTATGAAACGACAATATACGTTGGCAGAAAAGTGACCGCACCCGGAATCATCATCGTACCCAGAACCGCGCCAAACACAACAGTGGACCAGCGAGAAGGAATACGCGCCATCGCATACGCCGCCAGCGACGTGACAAGTACCTGCCCGACCGTACCCAGAACAGCCATCAACGCAGAATTTTGTAAACCAACAAGGATCGACGTAGAGCTATCACTAAACAGCTCTTGAATATTCTCAAAGTGGAGGACATTGGGAAAGAGGACACCAAGGCGAATATCCTGCTCGGTTGCCAGACTATTGCGTAGAATTAAATAAAAAGGAACCAGAAAAAGCCCTGCCAGAAAAATGAGCAGCGCATAGCGTAGCACAACGCTCACAATAGATCTTACTGACCTGGCAGCCCTGACGGAACGCTTATCGGCCTTTTGCTTCGAAATCGTCAATGACATAAGCTATTCCCTTTCTTCACGACTGTACTTTGCCAAAGCCAAACACTTTTGCCTGCACAACAGTAAACACAATAATAATGACTGCGAGAATGATTGCACCTGCGCTCCCGCGACCATAATCTTGCGAACCCAGAGCGACCTGGAAGATATAGAGGAGCGGCGGTCGTCCCAGAGACGCATTGCCACTGGACGCCGTACTCCCCATAATGTTGTAGAACTCATCGAACGCTTGATAGGCTGCGATCAAGTTCAGAATCAGAATGGCAACCGAAGTGTTGCGTAGCAAAGGAAAGGTTATATAGCGGAAAGTGGTCCAACCACGCCTGGCACCATCGACCGTAGCGGCTTCATACAGTTCCTGCGGGATCGTTTGCAACCCTGCGATAAAAAGCAACATATAGACGCCAACCTGTATCCAGAGACGGAGCGTGACCAGTACAATCCAGTAGTACGGGGGATTTGGGCTGGAAATCCAGGTGTTAATAGGATCCATATGCAAGGAGGTCAAAATGGTGTTGGCAAACCCCGTAGGGAGACCATTGAAGATATCGAGCTTCCAGATGAGCGAGGCCACGACATAAGAACAGGCCGTTGGAAGAAAGAACACGGAACGGAAGAATGGCTGGGCAAAACGAATACCGTTGACCAGGAGCGCAAGTCCAAGCGAAAGCGCAAAAGTGGTCGGTATAATGAAAAGCGCGAAGAGCGTGATCGTGACCAGAGCTTGCTGATAGGCTGTATCATTGAGTATGCTGGCATAATTGGCCAGGCCAACAAATTGTGTTGGTGCTATGGTGCTGCGGGCATCGAAGAAACTGAGGAAGATGCTCCAGAGAATAGGGATATAGACAAACACCGCCAGACCAATTAGGAGAGGTGCCGCAAAACCCCAGAAGGCGAGCTCAATCTTGAGACGTTTTCGTAGCGTAGAGCGTTTCCCTCTCTGTTTCACGTCCAGAGGTGCCTCTGGTTGAGCAGGTGAAATGACTTTGGTGGACTCCATACAGCTATCCTTCCTGAAAGGCACCTGTTGGTATGAACCAGTAAATTCAGTCCAGTACACTGCCAGGTATCGATATGGTCATAGGCCTGCAGGGGAGCATGAAACATTCCGCCAGGTTTGTTCATGCTCCCCGATAAAACTACTTTACAATCCTTTGTAACTCGGCCTGGCACTTTGCTTCTGCTTTTGCCAACTCAGTTTTGGCATCGGCACCATTTTTGACGATATTGGTGACGGCATCTGTAAGTGCTGTACCCATGGTCGTATCCCAGGCGGGAGGATTGGGCTTGCCATATTGGTTGAGGATACTTACAGCATCTGCGGCTGGCCCGCTTTGCAACTTGGTTGCGCTGGCGGCAGCGCTCTTCCGTGGTGGAAGATGGAAGCCGTAATTCAGACTCCAATCCTGCTGATCTTTCGTATTATCAATCCAGAGCGATTTTGTAAACGCTTTGGCCTCCTGCACATGCTTACCTTTGGCTGCAACCATCGCACCCCAACCACCAGAAAATGTCGCTGGTGTCCCCTGTGCATCAAGTTTTGGCCAGGCGATGACTCCAAAGTCATCACCAAGAGCTTTGATAATAGCCGGCATTGACCATAAGCCACCCCACTGCATAGCAGTCGCTCCACTAATGAAAGCGCCAGGATCCGCCCAGTCAGTGGTATAACCCAGCAGCAGACTCTTCGACTGATAGAGCTCGCGCACCTTTTTATAAGCCAATACAGTCCGATCATTATTGAACACGATCTTATTATCCGCCGTCAGAAAGTCGCTACCAGCAGACCAGGGAGCGATCTGTTGCAATGCACCAATGCCACCATCGTTACCAATGAAGAGGCCCTTCTGATTGCCAGTTGTCAGCTTGTTCGCTGCATCGATCAACGCATCCATAGTCTCAGGTGGATTGACTCCAGCCTTTGCAAGTATACTTTTGCGGTAGTAGAGCAAACCAGTATCTACAATCATCGGAATGGCATAAACTTTTCCGTTGTATGTGTAGGGTATAAGGCTGGAAGCGGAAAAGTCATCTTTCACAGGAGCAAGGATATCATCCAGTGGCTCAATCAATCCTGCATTTACCTGATCTGCCTTCAGCCACCCTTCAAAGGTATCAGGAGGATTCCCACTCAATAAGGCCGCATTGAGGGGAGTGAAATAATCGCCAGGTTTCCAGACGAGGTTGATGGAGGTTTGCGTGTACTCCTTTGCGTAACGCTTGGCGGCCTCCTCGGTGCCCGCTTCACCATACTGGTGGTACCACTGCTGTAACACCAACTGGCCATTACCACCGGTACTACCCGGCGTGGTATTACCACAGGCAGCTAGAAAAGCGGCACTCGCCGCCGCTGCGCCGGTGGCCTGTAAAAAACGCCGACGGTTGATTTTGTCGAGAATCGTTTGAGTGTCCATGAAGAATCTTCAACCTTTCTGCATCATCGCAAATAAACCTAACAATGTAAATGGCCCTTGCCAGTAAAAGCCCTGACAGCTAGATATGCCAGTTACCACAACCTTGTAGTAATGTTGGGCAGTCATACCGTCAAACGATCGAATTAGCGTCTTGTTGAGGGCATCCATGCGCTCCCAAACGCCGGGACACACGCGAGACATTGGCAAACAAATAACGAAAACCCAACTCCTTTCTGTTGAGAATTCAGGGGTGAGCGGGCAAGACGAAAAAGCGATGGAGAACCAGAGCTGCGGCCCCACGCGCCCAGCTTTCGTAGCCAACCAGCGGCTCAACCAGCAGGCGCAGATTCTTTCCTAACTGGGAGAAGAGATTCTGCCGTAGTACGGCTTCCATTGATTGGAACATGGCTGGCTCGACAAAAACGCCCTCGCCCGTGAGAACGATACTCTCGGGGTTCAGGACATTTACCAGGTTGGCCAGGGCAATGCCCATCAGTTCACCGCTATGCTGAAAAGCCTGCGCGGCCAGTTCGTCGCCATTTAAAGCTAGTTCAAGTAATGTATGGATCACGCGCTCCTCGGAGCGCACGGCCCGATCTGAGGAGCTGTCGAGAGGCATATTGAATGGAAGTGTTTGTGAATAGTTGCGCTCGAGATAATTGGCGATGATGCCACGAAAGGAAATATACTCCTCTAGACAGCCACGTTTACCACATTCGCAACGCCTGCCACCGGGAACCGCTACCATATGCCCAAACTCGCCGGCCCCTCCCGTCGAGCCGTGATAGACCTCGCCGTTGAGCACCAGGCCCAGGCCCACGCCGCGCCCCAGTACGACCGTAAAGAAGTTCTCGCTGCTACCCCCCCAGCCAAAGAGTCTCTCGTAGGTCGTAATGCAGCTCACATCGTTATCGATTACCACAGGAAACCCCAGACGCCGACTAAGTGGTTCGGCCAACTCAATAGAGTGCCAGTCCAGATTCCAGGAATCGATGCAGATGCCATTTTGCGCGTCGATATAGCCGGAGAGCGCGCAGCCAAGCCCGATGACCAGGTCTTTCTCGACCCCCGATTGGGCCAGCAGATCATTCGTCATCCTGACGATGTGTTCCAGCGCCTGGGCACCTTGATGTCTGAGCACAGTATCCCAATGGAGCGAAAAAATCACATCGCCGCGTAAGTTAACAACCACTCCGATGCATTCAAAGCCCCGTACCATCAGACCAAGAGCAAACCCTCCTTCGGGGTGCAGGTCCAGCAACGTCGCCTTGCGTCCTCCTGTCGATTCCGCCGGGCCACTCTCCACCACAAAATGTCGTCCGATAAGATCGCCAGTCAAACCGATCACCGTCGCCAGGCTCAGACCCGAAAGTTCAGCCAGCTGGGGGCGCGAGATTGGCGCATTCAGCCGAATCAAATTTAGCAAGTTATTCTGATTAATTGCGCGGATCAACTTGCGATCCGCCGGCACTGCTTTCCCCTGCATCGTTTTTCTACCCCGAAAACTTCCTTTAGTGATTGAAGTTAGGCAGAGTATACCCGCGAAAAAAGCTGGTGTCAAGCCCTCAATCCTCTGGATTGCAATAACTGCCTGCCTTCTCTGTCCCGAAATATCCGGGAATAAAAGCGACCATAGGAGTAGAAAGGGCTTCTTCTTGACAAGGGGACCCTTTCTCAGTATGCTTATCAGTATACTTAGTTTAATCATTGATTAAACTAACCGGTCACCGTGCTTATATGGGAAGAGCACGAGACTCTTGTCATTGGCCGCTACAAGGAGGTATTTTTTTATGTCTCAACGTCAGAGAATGATGCCCCGACTTCTCTTTGCCTTCACCATTTTGCTCTTATCTGGTAGTCTGCTGACCATTGCAGCCTGGCCTCAGGGAAAGACGCCTGTCGCCCATGCTGCAACCAAAGTCACCAATGGTTTGGCCCAGACGCCGTACATGGGCTGGAGTAGTTGGAGCCTGGAATCCACTAATGCCAGTGGATATGGGACGAGTTGGCTAACCGAAGCGAATGTCAAAACCCAGGCCGATGCCCTCCATCAAAAGTTACAGGGGAGTGGATATCAGTATATCAACATTGATGCTGGTTGGTGGATGGATTATAGCTGGAATCCTACCTTCGATTCCTTTGGACGCCCGGCCCCTTTCCCAGGTCGTTTTCCCGATGGCATCGCGGCTGTTGCTGACTATGTCCATCACTATGGGCTCAAACTTGGGATCTATTATGGTGCGGGCCTGGATTTTGCTGCCTACAACAACAACTATCCCATCTATGGTACGAGCTGTCACACACAGGACATTGCTGTCCAACCGCTGACAAAGACCAATGGTTGGCAGGGAGCCTATGCCATCGATTATAGCAAACCCTGCGCCCAGGCCTATATCAATTCGATTGCCAATCAATTTGCGAGCTGGGGCGTCGATTTTATGAAGCTGGATGGGGTTACACCAGGTTCGTTCAGTAATGGCGCCAGTTCTGCGGACAATCGTTCAGATGTTCAAGCCTGGTCACAGGCGCTGTTTCAGACAGGGAGACCGATCCAGTTTGTCCTCTCCTGGTCGCTGGATCACGATTTTGTCAACACCTGGCAGCAGAATTCCAATGGCTGGCGCATTGATACCGATGTCGAGTGTTACTGCAATACGCTGGTGACCTGGGATAACTCGGTGAAGCAGCGCTTCACTGACGTGGTACCCTGGATCTCCGACGCCAAACCGGGTGGTTGGAACAACCTGGATTCGCTCGATGTAGGCGTCGGGAGCATGGATGGCCTGACGAACGACGAGCGCCAGACTTATGAAACCCTCTGGGCCATCGAGGCGGCTCCGCTCTACACTGGGGATGACCTGACAAAACTGGATAGCTACGGCCTTTCCTTGCTCACCAACGAGGAGGCTATCGCCATCGATCAGGCTGGCCGTCCAGCCAGGCCGGTTGCGCAGTCTAGCAACCAGCAGGTCTGGTATGCGCAAAATGCAGATGGCAGCTATACGGTTGCGCTCTTTAATCTCGATAACACCCCCCAGTCGGTCACAGCGAACTGGAGCGATCTGGGCTTTGTAGGGAAAGCCCATGTACGCAACGTTTGGGCTCACAAGCAGCTGGGCCAGTTTGGAAATAGCTTCAGCGCGGCACTACCCGCTCATGGTTCACTGCTCCTCACTGTCCAGCCAGATTCCACCAGTCCGGCTCCTCCCCCTCCCACGGGTAATGCCGCCTCCTATGAAGCGGAAGCGCCAGCGAATACCATCGGCGGGGGCGCGGTTGTAAGTGGTTGCTCGACCTGTTCTGGTGGTCAGAAGGTTGGCTATCTGGGCGGTGGTGGCTTCGTCCAGTTTAATAATGTGACTGCAACCAGCGCTGGTCTCTACAATCTGACGATTTATTACGTTGACGGAGATGGTTGTTGCCGACCTGCCGATCTCAGCTTTAATGGAGGCACGGGAGTTCTGATTGACTTCCATGGCAATGGCAACTGGGGGAGTGTCCAATCGATGCAGATCCGGGTGCAACTCCAGGCCGGCAATAATACCATCAAGTTTGATAATCCAACAGGTTATGCTCCCGATGTGGACCGTATCGTGGTTGCCCCCATCGTGAAAACGACCTCTTATGAGGCGGAAGCCTCCAGTAATACCTTGAGTGGAGGAGCATCAGTGGCCAGTTGCTCGAACTGTTCTGGTGGTCAGAAGGTCGGCAATCTGCTGCTGGGTAGCTCCCTGCAATTCAACACCATTACTGTGGCCAACGCGGGTACCTATAACGTCACGGTCTATTATGTTGACGGCTCCTCCGGTCGCTCGTTAAATGTGAGCGCGAACGGCGGCCCGGCGCTCACCATGTACACCAACGGCACCAACGATAACAACTGGAATGTTGTACACTCAATGGTGATTCAGCTTGACTTGCGGGCAGGAACAAATACGGTCCTCTTCGCAACCACTTCCTCAATGTATGGGGCTGATATCGACCGTATTGAGGTATAATGTTTTCTGATGAGAAATGGGTTGCCTGGCGAGCTGATCGGCTCGCCAGGCAACCCTTCATCCCTTGTCCAAGTTGCCAATTGAAAGGAGTCGATACGCATGCACCAGGCAGCGCGTGTTCCACAAGTCAAACCTCCGCTAAAATTATGGTATCGCCAACCGGCCACACAATGGCTAGAGGCACTCCCGGTGGGTAATGGACACCTGGGAGCGATGATTCATGGTGGCATCAGAGAGGAGGTGTTTCAACTTAACGAGGATACACTCTGGTCTGGCGAGCCATATGATACGGACAACCTTGACGCAGTTACCCATCTGCCTGAACTCAGGCGCTTAATTCTGGAAGAGCGTAACTATGCGGCTGCTCAGAAGGTTGCGCGCCGTATGCAAGGCCCTTATAATGAATCATATCAGCCGCTTGGCTATTTGCGTCTGAAGTTTGCGCAACAGGGCGAGGTCCAGGCATATCAGCGTGCATTGGATCTGAACACCGCGTTGGCAACGGTACAGTATAAAGCAGGTGATATCCTCTTCTCGCGAGAGGTGTTCTCTTCGGCTGTGGATGATCTGCTGGCGATACGCCTGACTAGCGATACCTCTCACGCTCTTTCCTTCACAGTCCACTTAGAGAGCATTCATCCGTTTACCTGCGTGTCTGCTGGCTCCAATACGATCAGGATGACGGGCCGTTGCCCCAGGCACGTTGATCCAAGCTACGTTTCTACACATGATCCTGTTATTTATGACCACGGCGAAGATGGCCAAGGTATGCGCTTTGAGACACAGCTCCAGGCTATTGTTGAGGGAGGGCAGGTCTCTGCGGATGTAGACGGCACACTGCGGGTGGAAAACGCGCATACGGTGACCTTACTCCTTTCTGCGGCTACCAGTTACCGTGGTTTCGCCTCTCGTCCAGACCTTCCTGCGCATGACCTGGAGCAAAGATGTGCAACCAGGCTTGCCGCGGGCATGAGCAAAGGGTATGAAGCCCTGCGCGCGGCTCATATCAGCGATTATCAATATTTATTCCAACGCGTTACCCTGGATCTGGGCAGCAGTGAAGGGGAAAAACTCCCTACTGATGAGCGTTTAGCCGCGGTGCAAAAGGGGGCCAAGGATGATGCGCTGCTGGCCCTCTTTTTTCAGTATGGTCGCTATTTGCTTATAGCCAGTTCACGCCCGGGAACTCAGCCCGCGAATTTGCAGGGAATCTGGAATGATCAAGTACGACCTGCCTGGAGTAGTAACTGGACCATAAATATTAATGCCCAGATGAATTACTGGCCTGCTGAAACCTGCAATCTGGCGGAATGTCATTCCCCCCTGTTCGATCTATTGGAAGAGGCCAGCGTGAGTGGGGAACGAACCGCGCAAGTTTATTATGGTTGCCGTGGCTGGGTCGCTCACCACAACATGGACCTGTGGAGAAATACCGCCCCAGTTGGCAACTGTAGCGGCGATCCGCAGTGGGCAAACTGGACCATGGGAGGAGCGTGGCTTTGCCAGCATCTCTGGGAACATTATGCCTTTTCGGGCGATCGCTCGTTTCTCTCCCAACGCGCCTATCCGATTATGAAGAAAGCCGCCCAGTTTCTGCTCGATTTCCTGGTGGAAGACGAGCACGGGCACTTGACAACCTGTCCTTCGACTTCCCCAGAAAATCTCTTTCTGACTGCCAGTGGAGAGCAGGCCGGTGTCAGTGCTGGTTCAACCATGGATCTCGCCATCATTCACGATCTTTTTACACATTGTATTACAGCAAGCCAGGTATTAGACATTGATCAGGGATTTGCGCATGAACTGGCGCAAGCACTTGCCCGTTTGCCGCAGCCAGCGATTGGCAGGTATGGGCAATTGCAAGAGTGGAACGAGGATTTTGCTGAAGTGGAGCCTGGTCATCGTCATCTTTCCCACCTGTATGGTCTCTATCCTGGTGAGCAAATTACCTTTGAAAAGACGCCAGAGCTCTTCCAAGCAGCACGCAAGTCCCTAGAGCGCAGACTCGAACACGGAGGAGGGGCCACTGGTTGGAGTCGAGCCTGGGTAGTCGCGTTCTGGGCGCGATTGGGTGAAGGTAATGTGGCCCATGAGCATGCAATCCAGTTGCTCAAAGATTCGCTTGCTCCAAATCTCTTTGACCTGCATCCCCCCGTGATCTTCCAGATTGACGGCAACTTCGGAGCGACCGCCGCAATTGCCGAGATGCTGGTGCAGAGCCATGCTGGCGAGCTTGCTATTTTGCCCGCCCTTCCGCATACGTGGAACGATGGATATGTACGCGGCTTGCGTGCTCGTGGCGGTCTTGAAGTCGATGTGGAGTGGAATAATGGGCATGCCATATCCGTTGTTCTGCGCGCAGAACAAGATGGACGCCTTCTGCTACGCCTTCCTCAAGATCAACAGCCAGTAGCCATAAAAGATCAGAGTGGTCAACATGTTTCATGGAGCAGTGAGCGTGGTCGCATCGTCCTTGTGGTGCAATATGGAAAGAGCTATACAGTGAGCTTTCGCTAAATGGTGAAATCACAACATCTGTAGGGTCCATGCTGGCATGGACTGCCGAGGCCCGCAGGCTGATATCCCGCCCTTGCGGAGGTCGCTTCGCTCGCAGTCCATGCCAGCATGGACCCTACATCGACCAACTACGTGAATCTACCGCTAAAGTGCATGCCCGAGCATATTGATGAGGTTGTGGTGACAATATGACAAATACAAAAATTCAGAGCTATCAGGTATTCCAACGTGATGGCGATAATAAAGCACGTGTAGATCAAGAAGATGGGCAGGTGATTGTATTACCCGTTGGGGGCCCGTACACCGTAGGAAATGCGCAGAATATCCTGGTAGGGGATCTGTGGGTGCTCGCGGGACAGAGTAATATGGAAGGGGTTGGGAATTTAATTGATGTTGAGAAACCTTCGCCATTTGTGCATTCGTTGCAATCACGTGAGGAATGGGCGGTGGCCGAAGAACCGCTCCACTGGCCGAACGAGTCGCCACGCATTATCCATCATAAGCTGATGGGCGCTGATGTTGTGCCTCATCCTTTGCCTTCGCATGATCCCATGCGCAAAACAGGAGCGGGCCTGGGCTTAGCCTTCGCGAAAGAGCGCTATATCCGGACAGGGGTGCCGATTGGACTGATCCCTGCCGCTCATGGTGGAACTACTCTGGAACAGTGGGACCCGGAGTTACGCGAGCAGGGGGACGCATCGCTCTATGGTGCATTGCTCAAGCGAATTGAGGATGCTGGTGGCAGCGTGGCTGGCGTGCTCTGGTACCAGGGCGAGAGCGAGACGTCCTCCTTAGAAAATATTGAGCGCTATCATCGTCGTATGCATGCTCTGTTGAAGGCTCTACGTCGTGATCTGCAACAGCCTGATCTGCCATTTTACTGCGTGCAGATCGGCTGTACTGTGTCATATGACGCGGATGCCAAAAATTGGAATGGCATCCGGGAAGCGCAGCGCACATGGCCTCTCCTCCTGTCCCACACCGCGATGGTTTCAGCGATTGATCTTGAGTTGGATGATTCGATTCATATAGGTACTCAAGGACTGAAACGGCTTGGACGCCGCTTAGCGGATGTGGCTGACGGCCTGCCATCACCTCAATTGATAGGAGCGACGTTTGAGGCTGAGCAATCTCGTATCCGGGTCTCATATCGCCATGTTCGTGGTGGCCTCCATGCGAGTGGTCGTCCATCAGGTTTTTCTTTGCGTGATCGTAACGAGAGAGAATTACCCCTCGTGCATAAGGTGTCCTTGGACGAGAATGCCGCTGTTTTACATCTTATCGACCACCCTCTCCCACCTGATACGTTTTTATGGTATGGTTGGGGCTTGAATCCCTACTGCAATCTCACCGATGCTGCGGATGCCGCTCTTCCAGCTTTTGGCCCACTCCCGTTGTGACACTCCGCAGATATTGTAGATGAATTGAGGCACAGAAAGGCGTTTCGTTCTTCCAATGATAACAAGTGTTCAACTAAAGCATCCCGATGAAATACAGCGACTAAGGGATGACTACCTTCATACCCTTGTTGCTCCAATGGATGGAATGTGGGAAAGCGCGATTATTACGCAGGCAACTTTTTGGGAAGTACAAGTCCAAGAGCAACGGGCGGGATATTTTTGCATCGACTCCAACAACGATTTGCTGCGCTTTCACCTCATGGAAAGCTACCAGGCCCAGGCGCAGGAGATCTTTTGTTGGGTTATCTCGACCTACGGCATCCAAGGTGCTATTGCGAGCACCATAGAACCCCTGTATTTCTCTTTATGCCTTGATATTCAGAGAAGCATTGCGCTTCACAGTTATCTTTTTCGAGATAGTAGACCAGGCGAGCAACCGTTCAATCTCAGCAAGGGTATTTTCAGAAAGGCTGAAAAGAGCGAGTTGGGTGATATTGTGCGCTTTTATCAAGTAAATACAGAGGGGCCAGGAGAGTGGATTGAGGCATTTCTGAGAGCTCGTCTCGATCGTGAAGAATTGTTTGTCTTGTTGGATCAGCAAACACTGATAGCAACGGGGGAATGTAGGCCCAGTCAGAAACAGCCACCTTATGCAGATTTGGGGATGGTGGTGGCTCAATCGCATCGTGGAAGAGGTCTGGGTAGCTCTATGCTCATTCAATTAAAGAAACACTGTTATGAAGCTGGCTGGAAGCCTATCTGTTCATGTGAGGCTGCCAATCATGCTTCAAAGAAAGCCATAGAGAAAGCTGGTTTTATCAGTGAGCACAGAATGGCGAAGATACTGTTCTAAAAGTACTAATGCCATGCTTCTTGATAGGAGATGACTCCTTCAATGCGATACAGACCCGTGGAGCCACTCCAATGGAGGCTATGAAGTCAGCAAAGAGAGGATTCCACCGAGGTCTCTTGTCCTCCATTTCCAACAGGACGCTCTTCATCCGGTCAGTCAATAACATGCCCCTGGCCTGGAGAGGACGCAAGGGATGGACAACGGCTTTGTTTTGGCACTTTTCTGATCATTAGTGCTGAGTTAACAAGTGCGGCTGTAGTGATACCAAATCTAACGAAGGATAAGCTGATGGCTTACTTCCTCACCATTTTTCCCCTACTTTCCCCCTAATGGATGTAGAGCCAATAATCCAAACATAAATACTCCTTTTATATTGTGAGATTTGAATAATTCAAAGCGTAATCTTATATGGTTACTTGTTTCTTCCTTGCTTTAACTATATTTTTGTTCATTTCCGCCATAGTAACGTGAATAAAAATATAGATAGGCTTCTCTCGAATCAAAGAACTGGCCCATCCTTTAAAGCTTTGGTTCATTGTAGGCGTTTTTATTTTTCAAGGAGAAAAAAAGCTTGGAACCTGGAAAGAAACCGGTCTTGTTCCTGATGACCTGTCTATGCCTGCTCACGATGTTGTTAGCGGCATGCGGTGGTGGTTCCTCTGGACCCTCCTCAACAAAGGCTTCGGATGATAAGCAAGCATTGCGTTATCCAGTTGTAGGTGATCCCGATATTAACACCTTTGACCCGGCCCTCGTTCAGGATACTGACTCCAACTTCCCTATCCAGGCCGTCTTTACGGGCCTGGTCACCCTGGACGCCAATCTACAGGTAAAACCTCAACTGGCCGAGAGCTACCAGCAGTCCGATGGAGGACTGACCTGGACCTTCAAACTCAAGCCCAATCTGACCTTTAGCAATGGAGATAAGCTCACTTCAGAGGACGTCGTGTATAGCATCAATCGCACGATCGATCCTGCCACGAAGTCGAGTGTCTCTGGTTACCTTCAGCTTGTCAAGGGGTATAAGGACTTAAGCGGCGGCAAGGTGAAGACCCTGATTGGCACGAGTTTGCTGGCCCCCGATCCTCAAACAGTAGTCATTAAGATTAGCCAGCCGGCAGCTTACTTCTTGCAGACCCTTTCCTATCCAACCTCCTATGTGGTCAACAAGAAACTGGTCGAGAAATATGGCGCACAGTGGACCGACCATGTTGAAGAAGGTGGCGGCGCTGGCCCCTGGAAGGTAGAAAAGTACACCCACAATAAGGGTCTCGAACTGGTACGTAATGACGCGTACTATGGGGCGAAACCTCAGATGAAGAGACTCTCAGTGGTCTTCTATAAGGACCAGGACTCAATGTACCGCGCCTTCCAGGCTCAGCAGCTCGACTTCACGCCTGTTCCGTCAACAAACCTGGAGCAGGAGCGTAGCACGCCTGGATTTAAAGAGACACCTATCCTGACCATTCGTTATATTGCGATGAATTACCTGGTGAAGCCCTTCGATAATATCAAAATTCGCCAGGCTTTCGCGCTTGCCATTAACAAAGACCTGATCGTGCAGAGCGCCATGAAGAACGCCTTTACGCCTTCAAACCATGTTATTCCCAAGGGCATGCCTGGGTATAACGAGAATCTTACTGGGCCGCTTGGCACGGGCACCCAGGGCGATGCGAATAAAGCAAAGCAAGTCCTGGCTGAGGGACTCAAAGAGGCGGGCTATGCCAGTGTCTCCGCGCTCCCCCCTATTACGCTCACGTTCTACCCACGCAACCAGAACTTTAAGGATGCTCTCACCGCGATTGCGCAAATGTGGCAAACGACATTGGGTATCAAGGTGAACATCAACGTTGTCACGCGCCCTAAACTGCTCGATCTGACGACCGCCACCAAGAACAACGGTTCCCTTCAGATGTGGCAGGCTGGTTGGAACGCTGACTATCCCGATCCTCAGGACTGGCTGACGCTCTTCTTCGACAAGGGGCAGGACTACAACCAGTCCAACTATGGTCAGAATAAGGTGCAAGATACCAGCGCTCAGTTAGAAGTACAGAAGAAGTTGGAGCAGGCCGACCAGGAACAGGATGCTACCAAGCGTATGCAACTGTACAACGAGGCCGAACAGCAGGCGATAAACGATGTTGGTTGGCTTCCTCTCTGGCAGGAGAAGGTCCAGTATCTGGTCAGGACAAATGTGCAGAATCTTTCGCTCAATTCGCAGCAATTGATTCCACCAGATGACTGGAGCAAAATCTACATCACCCAGTAACGTTTACCAGGTCCGGTACCATTCGCGTTTCTATGCGTTGGGACTTTCCATAGAAAGCTCTCTCACATAGGATGCGTCACCAGGCGGTTGCTGTTTGCAGAAACACATTCCTTCGGCTATCTGCGAATGGCAACCGCGACCTATGCGCTTTTTACGCGCACTACTACTCTGCCGTCCTCCACGCGCGCGCGCCGGGGAGTGCCCATGGCACAGCGTACGAACAGACCCTGAAGAAGTATGGGGAGTGTTGTATGATTCGCTTTCTGCTAAAACGGCTCATTGGCCTGCTATTTGTCGTTGTTGGGGTCACACTTATCACCTTCTTTATGGGGCATTTCGCGCCCGGAGACCCCATTCGCGTCCTGCTTGGCGACCACCCGAACGCGGTGCTGGAGGCCCAGCTCAAACATCAGTATGGCCTGGACCTTCCCTTATATCAGCAGTATCTCAACTATATGGGACACCTGATCAGGCTTGATTTTGGGCTTTCATTTCGGAGCATCAATCGCCCCGTTTGGGATATTCTCAAAGATGGCATACCAGTTTCTCTTGAGTTAGGCTTATGGGGTCTCTTTCTGCAATTATTGCTTGGTATTCCCCTCGGCGTGGCCTCCGCGCTGCGAGCAAACACCTGGATAGATACGTTCAATATGGGCCTGGCGCTGGTCCTGTATGCCATACCAGTGTTTATCTTTGGTGTGCTCTTCCAATTGCTCATTATCTGGATGGACAAGCAGACTGGTTTGCGCTGGCCCGTTACGCAGTGGGGAACGCCATGGCAATACACCTGGCAGGATATACAGTATAAGCTCGCCCCTATTCTGGTCTATACGGCGGCAGGTATGGCCTACTATGCGCGTCTCGCTCGTACCAGCATGCTTGAGGTGTTACGCCAGGACTACATCCGTACGGCTCGCGCCAAAGGACTGCTGGAAAATGCTATTGTCTATCGCCACGCCTTTCGCAATGCGTTAATACCACTGGTGACAGTGATTGGCGTCTCGATTGGGTTCCTGGTAACCGGTGCCTTCTTTACCGAAAAAATCTTTAACCTTCCTGGCATCGCGAATCTAACCCTGGAGGCGATTGATTCGCTGGATTACCCCGTTCTCCAGGCAACAACGGTTATGCTGGCGTGTAGTGTGGTCCTTGGCAATCTGATCTCAGACATCCTCTACACGGTCGTCGATCCACGTATCAGAGCGGAATAGAAGCGCGAGGGAAAGTTATGGACATGGATACCAGGGATAATATGGAAGCCAGCGAGGAGCGTGAAGAACAGGTTGCACAACACCTGGAAGAAACACCATCTGTTGAAGCTGTGACTCCGCCTCCTGTCGATCTGCTGGAGGTTGAAGGTGACGGTACGCCAGAGAAGACAACGTTACCACCGCTTCAGAAGCCCCCTACACCTCTACAGGATTCACTCAGGCACTTACGCCGCGATAGACGAGCCATGATCTGTCTGGGGATCATCGTCTTCTTCGTGCTGCTTGCCATCGTAGGGCCTTCTATCTATCAGCACGTTGGTGGCGACTACAACAGTCCTATTAACGGGAGAGTTCCTTCCACGGTCTATCATAGCTTCTCGCACCAGGAGCTTAATCGCCTCGATGAGGGACCATCGCCGCAGTACTGGCTGGGAACTGATCGTATTGGGCAGGATCTCTTTGCCCGGATCTTGCAAGGTTTGTTGATATCAATCCTTGTCGCCGTGCTGGTCGAGGTCGTCAATGTGCTACTGGGCCTCATTGTGGGCGTCCTTGCTGGTTACTATGGGGGCTGGACTGATTTTCTCCTGGCCCGCTTTGCCGACCTGATATTTGCCTTTCCCGGCCTCCTCTTCGTCATCCTGCTGACTGGCATTTTTGGGACGCAGGCTGACGTAGCGTTGTCTCGCGTCCCCATCCTGGGACCAAACGGTAACGCGCGTCTGATCCTGGTTTCGATGGCGCTAGCCCTTACCTCCTGGCCCCTCATGGCGCGCTATGTACGTGGGCAAACCATGCAGATCAAGCAACAGCAATTTATTGAGGCAGCCAAAACAGCGGGTTCGAGTGACTTTAGCATTATCGTGCGACATATCATTCCCAACCTGCTCAGCGTGGTTATTATCGTCTCGACCTTGAATATATCCAATACCATTATTAGCGAAGCTGGTATTAGTCTGCTGGGGTTAGGGGTTCAGCCTCCCGGTGCGAGCATCGGTCTGATGATCTCAGATGGCGCGACCCTGTTGAGTACGCACCCCTGGGAAGCCTTGCTTCCTTCGGGAGTACTGGCAGCTATTGTGCTGGCCTTCTCATTTCTGGGGGACGGACTGCGCGATGCTTTCGATCCGCGCACAAAAGATTAAACATACGTGAGTTCTGGATAAGCCAACCCAATTAAGCAGCCAGAAGGAAGCGTTGATCGAGATGAAGGCTGGGCTTTTTGGCTTGATGGCTGTACGCAAGAAGCCCAGCAATCAAAGGAAGCTGATGCCCGTACAAACTCCATAGCGGCTCTGTAAGTAGGCAAGCAGAGGCACGAGCATCGTAGGAATGAGCGCGACAAAGCGTGTATAACTCATCGGAGGTGGATCTCCTTATCCCGAACTCACGTTTCTTACAACGTTTCGTCCGGCGTACCGTATTCTTTCATCACCACCGTGCTGACAGGCTCATTGCCACCATAAAACCGTCCAAATAGGCGCGCTGTTATCGTACCAAAGAGAAGTACGCCTAATCCTGCAGCAATGATCTGGTCTGTAGCGCGCAGATTAAAATTCCCAACGCGACAGAGCAGAACATACGCAATAACCAGATTGAGAAAGCCCCAAAGCACATTGACAGTCGAGGACGACAGTCCTTCCCCTGGCGGTTTCGCAAATGGACTCTGAAAAGGCCGACCCATCAAGCCACTGATGAAATGCGGAAGTGCATTGGTGAGAAATACACCTCCAAAGAAATAGGCAACGTCATATAACCATTGCATGATGCTAAAATCCTCCTATGAGCCTCATTTTCCAGGTTTCAACCTGCAACACTTCCGCCTGCCGTGGAAAGACTTTCGTTAACAGGACGCGCTGGACTTCTTCATCGTTATCGAAGCAGCAATCGGCTAAGACCGTTAACTGATAATCCTTGTCAGCCGCTTCCCGCAAGGTTGATAAGACCACTCCACTGGTTGATATACCACAGAGCACCAGATGCGAAATGTTCTGTGCTCTCAACACCACTTCTAGATCACTGCCGCTAAACGCACTCACGCGACGTTTCGTGACCACAATATCCGTTGGTTGTGGAGCAAGAGCAGAAGCGATCTCCATTGCTCTCCCTGTCAATAAGGAAGATTGTTGTTCTTTATGTGCAGAGAAAGATTTATTGTTTGGACTAATTTCGGGATATCCTGGGCGAAAGGTCACAGCTACATAGATGATGGGAATTGACGCGCCACGAGCAGCGTCGATAGCTGTGTGTACAAGGGTGAGAACATCACTCTGTTGTGCAAGCCTGGCGACAATTCCTTCTTGCATATCCATGACTAAAAGAGCTGCATGCGCATGTGTATCAGACATTATTTTTCCTTTTCTCTTGCAAAACGATACGTGCTTGTTTTTCTGTCAACTACTCACTCCTCGTCGCTGTCGTTGACTCTTCAAGGCTTTTCTCTGCTGGTTGACGCAGAAGCCAGGCAGTAATAGTGACGATGAGGCAGAGAGCTCCTCCAAGCAAGAATGTCGTTGAGACGCCAATGCGTGTCGTTAAGGCACCTGCTAAGAAGTTCCCTAAGGGCAAGGCACCTGCATAGACCAGGAGATACACACCTATGATCCTGCCACGGAGATGATTGGGAGCGATTGTTTGAACTGCGGTGCTTGCTGTGGCTGTCACAACGACCTGTGCAAACCCTATACTGATGAGCAAAGGGAACGCGAGGATGTACACGGGAGAAAGTGCAAACGCAATCTCAAGTATGCCGAACGCGAACGCTGCGATCAGCAGAAAGCGAATACTCGGTTGACGATTTCCCCAGGCGACCCATAGTGCTGAGAATAGAGCCCCAAGCCCATATGCTGCTGCAATGAAGCCATACCCCGTCGCCCCAGCATGGAAGACCTCGGTGGCAAACAGCGGCAGCATCACGTTGAACGTGATACCGAACAACCCGATTCCACCAATGAGTCCTATAATGAGAAGAACGGCTGGCATGTGCCAGGAATAGGAGAGGCCCTCACGCAAGCTCTGGAGCATGCTGCGTTTCTTCTCATCCGTCCTTTTGCCGGGCAAGGCGTATAACGTTCGTGTGTCGATCATGAATAGGCCGATAATCACAGCAATAAAACTCAGCGTGTTGAGGAGAAAAAGTGGTGCAACACCGAGCCATGCAATCAGCACACCACCAAGCCCTGGTCCCAGTACACGAGCCATATTGGCGAGCGAAGAATTCAGGGCGATGGCGTTTGGTAGGTCTTCGCGGCCCACCATTTCATTAATAAACGCGTTTCGGGTAGGACTATCAAGTGCATTGGTGATGCCTAGTAGTGCGACCAGAAGCAGAACATGCCAGACTTGGACCACTCCCGTTATCACCAGAAGCCACATGACGGCTGACTGAACAAGTGAAATAGATTGTGTCACGAGCAGCAGCCTGCGTTTGGGGACGCGATCAGCGAGTACCCCACCGTAGAGTGAGAAAATCATCACTGGCAAATACTGGAGCAAGCTCACTACTCCAAGCAGCAACGCGCTATGTGTCAGTTGCAAGACCAACCATGCCTGTGCGGTTGTTTGCATCCAGGTCCCGACCTGCGAAATCATTTGACCAAAAAAGAACAGTCGATAGTTACGATGGTGCAGGGCAATAAACGTTCGCCCTAAGCCCCTGGTATGTGTCCTGACTGGCGCACTCCGCTGCTCCTCTTCGAGAAGAGTATGTTCCTGAGTGCTGGAATGAATGGGTCGCATAGATGTTTTCTCCAAGGAATACCAAGGTGAGCAGAGAGAGACACACGTGAAGGGGGCTCTCCCAGGAGGGATGCGCTTCTTGCGACAAAGCCGATCAGAGCTCTTCCTCACTCAGATGGCGTAGGGCAGGCAGCGCTCCTTGTAAATGAGTCAGTTCTTCTTGACTGAGATGGCTGAGAAGACGGTGTAAGTGCGTGCGCCAGAACTCCTCATAGAGTGATACCACACGCTGACCGCGTTCAGTCAGTGATACCTGCACCACCCTCCAGTCCTGTTCATCGCGAATACGTGTGACGAATCCCTGGGCCAGCAGACGTTTCACCATGGCAGTGATGGCTGGCGGTGCAACATCTAGTTGCTCAGCTAATTCTTGCATGGTGCACTGTTGGCGCGTCATCAGCACACGCAAAAAATTGAATTGTCCTTTGGTGGCCCGGAGTTCTAAAATGTCGCGCCATTCCGGGGCGATATCATCTGAGTTGTGGGGAAGCTCCGCACGAACACGCTCCAACAAGCGGGGAATAATATCAAACAACGCATTGGCGATGTCCAAGGTCCTCTCAGAAGAAGGCTCACTCATACCGATCCTTTCTTTATTTTTATTCACGCACTTAATACTTCACGCACTTATTATTTAAACACATTAACAATATTATACAGAGCCCCGTTTCTCTTGTCAAGATCGCACGCTGGTGAATGGGCGACAACTGGAGCCATCTTTTTAACGCTATCAAGGGAGTTCTGACTAGAATGTTGCGTTAGCACTTGACAAAGGGGAAGCTGATTCTTATGCTTAATATCAGTGAATATATTCCCATCGTGCAAAAAAGCACTCCGGATGCAGGCACTTTTATTTTTTTCTTTTATGCACACGTGTGCATAAAGATTTCTTGTGAGGATCTCTCGTAAAGGGGGCAAGCGTTGCGCCGACAAGAGGTTTCTATTGCCGATATCGCTCGCGTAGCTGGCGTTTCACACACGACCGTCTCGCGTGCGCTCCGCCAGAATCCGCTCATTAGCGCGGATACACGCAAGCGCATCCGGAAGCTGGCCGATGAAATGGGTTATACACCCAATGCTATCGCGCAAAGCCTGCAAACACAGCAATCCAGCACTATCGGTCTGGTCGTAACCTCGATTGCTGATCCCTTCTTTGGCGATGTTGTCAAAGGCGTTGAGGAAGTGGCGCGTGCCGCGCATTTTAGTGTTTTGCTCAGTGCCTCTTATAACGACCCTCAAAAGGCTACAGATATCATCGAAACCTATCAACGTCGGCGCGTCGATGGTATCCTGGTCGCATCATCACGTATTGCTACCAATTACAGCCACCGCATTCCCCATATCCGCATTCCCACTGTCTTAATCAATAGTCAGGGCGAGTTACAGGCCAGTCAGTTGCATTGGATTGCAGTAGATGATCACCAGGGCGCGCAGCTTGCCGTCAACCACCTGCTGCAACTCGGACATCGCGCTATAGGTTATCTGGGCAGTAGGAGTCGCCCAGGTTCAAACCAACAACGGCTTCAGGGATACATAGACGCGCTTGATCAGGCTGGTATACAGAGGCAAGCAGCATGGGTGATTCAGCCTCCATGTGATGAGGCCTCGCAGGATGAAGATATAAGTGTGGGGCAGAACGCCCTGCTCGATTTGCTCGGCGCAGGTGTTACTGCTGTTTTCTGTTATAACGATATGATCGCTATTGGTATGCTGACAGCATGTCACGAAAAAGGGATCGCGGTGCCACAAGACCTGAGTATCATCGGCTTTGATGATATCCAGATCGCCAGTTGCATGGCGCCGCCATTGACTACTATTCATCAGCCCAGAGTAGAACTAGGACGCCTTGCGACTCAGGTAATGTTAGACCTATTGAGTGGTCATCCAGGTAAAAATCATAGCCTGCCCCCATCTCTTGTGTTACGTGGCAGCACCGCGCCATTGCGAGAGCAGTATCGTTAGTACCGCGATCATGCGATTCTATCAGACCGGCCTGCCTGTAGACCTGTAATGTGTATAAGCAGACAAGTGCATATGAGAAAGGAATTGATATGCGGCAATATGATGCAAGCAACCTGATTGTTCATTCTGGTAATGTACATGATGCCAATGTTATCGTCGAGGTAACAGCGGAGATGGCGGGCTGGGATTACCTCCATTTTCAGGTGCAGCACCTGTCCGCGCGGGGCACATGGACGTTTGCCACAGGCGAGCGTGAACTGGCATTGGTAGTCCTGGGTGGTCGTATTCAGGTTGAATCGAATCGCGGTCAATGGTCCCACATCGGGGAACGCGAGAGTGTCTTTACTGGTCTACCACACGCGCTCTACCTGCCACGCCAGACGACGCTGAATGTTCGAGCCGAAACGGAGTGCGAATATGCCGTTATTTCTGCTCCTGCAGACCAGGATTTCGCACCACGCCTGATCACGCCACACGATATCGCTACCGAGATTCGAGGTGGTGATAATGCCACGCGGCAGATTAACAATATCATCCCGCCCGGCTTCTCCTGTCAGCGGCTCGTCGTGGTAGAGGTGTATACGCCCGGCGGTAACTGGTCGAGTTATCCTCCGCATAAGCACGATATCCATAAGACGGACATACACGGTCAAGTTGTGGAGGCTGACCTCGAAGAGGTGTATTTTTATAAGCTGAGCCGACCTGAAGGGTATGCCTATCAACGTATCTATACCGATCCTGAGTCACCCTTGCACCAGGCTGGCTTTCCCATTGATGCCCTCTTGATGGCGCGTGATAACGATGCAGTGCTGGTGCCAGAAGGGTACCACCCCGTTGCGAGCCCGCCCGGCTACACGACGTACTACCTCAATGCCCTGGCTGGTAGCGCCCAATCTCTGGCGAATAGCGAAGATCCGCGCTACGTGTGGGTCAAGGAACACTACAAAGGGCTTGACGAACGTATACCGCTCTACGAGATCAAGCATAGGCTATAGCACAGGAGAAAGGCATGAATACGGGCAAAAAATATGATGTCGTGACAATGGGGCGCTCGTCGATTGACCTCTACTCGAATGATATCGGTGCCCCGTTTGTGGAGATTACGGGTTTTGCCGCTTACGTTGGCGGCTGTCCAACGAATATCAGCGTGGGCACACGCCGCCTGGGATTGAACGTCGCATTGCTCACGGCGGTAGGAGAAGACCAGGTAGGCGACTTTATTCTGCATTTTCTCATGCGCGAAGGGGTCGAGACGCGTTTCATTCCGCGTAAACCAGAGAGACGCTCTAGCGCGGTGGTACTGGGCATTGAGCCGCCCGACCGCTTCCCGCTGACCTATTATCGCGAAAATTGCGCCGATATCGCCTTGACTATCGACGATGTGCTGGCAACACCCATCGCCGACAGCCGCGCGTTATTGATCAGTGGCACGGGCCTGAGCCAGGAACCGAGCAGAAGCGCGACCTTGTTCGCGGCTGAGGTCGCACATCAGGCGGGCGTAACCGTACTGTTGGATATCGACTTTCGCCCTGATCAGTGGCACGACCAGCGAGCCTTTGGCGTGACGCTGCGTTCGGCGCTACGCCTGGTGGATGTCGTTTTAGGCACTGAAGATGAAATCAACGCGGTCATGCTGACCGATGTGAGTCAGATACGGCTCACCCATTCTCAGATTTCGGATGCGCGGGTGAGTGGTGATAGCCAGGCTGCTATCCAGGCCATGCTGGGGCTGGGGCCACAATGGGTCATCCAGAAACGGGGAGCTGAAAGTTCTCTCGTTCACTCCACCTCCAGTGATCGCCTTGCCGGGCCACTATCGGTGCCAGGTTTTCCAGTGGAGGTACAGAATATCCTGGGCGCGGGCGATGCCTTTGCCTCTGGTGTGCTGTATGGTCTGGTCAATGGATGGGATTGGTATAAGACGGTGCGCCTGGCGAATGCCTGCGGAGCTATTCTGGTGACCCGGCATGGGTGCGCGAACTTTATGCCTACTTACGATGAGGTGATGGCTTTTATTCAGGATCACGGCGGATTCTAATGCTCGCGGGAAGGATGCTGTCAACAACCCCTGGATAACATCACAGGGGTTTTCCAGAAGCGGAGGTTCAGTAAGTTGACGACGATGACAATGGCCCAGGCACTGATCGCCTTTCTCAAGAATCAGTATATCGCGCGTGATGGCGTAGAAAGTCCCTTTTTTGCTGGATGCTTCGGCATTTTCGGCCATGGGAATGTCGGCGGTATCGGTCAGGCGTTGCAACAAATGCCTGATTTTCGCTACTACCAATCACGAAACGAACAGGCAATGGTACACGCCGCTGTGGCGTATGCCAAAACGAAGAATCGGCTGCAAGCGTTTGCCTGCACGTCATCGATTGGCCCGGGCGCCACTAATATGCTCACGGGAGCGGCCACAGCCACGATCAATCGCTTGCCAGTGCTGCTCTTGCCCGGTGATATCTTCGCGCGTCGCAATGTCGCACCCGTTCTCCAGCAACTTGAGTTTGAGCATTCGCAGGATATATCGGTCAACGATTGCTTTAAGCCAGTGAGCCGCTACTGGGATCGCATCAGTCGCCCCGAGCAACTCTTGACAACACTACCCGAGGCTCTGCGCGTACTAACCAGTCCCGTAGAGACCGGCACGGTAACGCTGGCCCTCCCGCAGGATGTGCAGACCGAGGCATATGCATATCCTTCGGAGTTCTTCGAGCGCCGCACATGGCATATAGCGCGCAATCGGCCAGATCGCCGCGCACTAGAGCAAGCCGCCGCCTGGATTCGCGCCAGTGAACGGCCTCTGATTATCGCTGGAGGAGGCGTGATTTACGCGGGGGCGACGGAACTGCTGTGCGATTTCGTCGAGCGTTCGGGGATTCCCGTCGGCGAAACGATGGCTGGCAAGGGTAGCCTGCGCTATGATCATCCGCTTAATCTTGGCGCAATAGGCGTTACCGGCACCTTCGCCGCCAACCGTCTTGCGCGTGAAGCTGATCTGGTAATTGGTATCGGCACGCGTTACAGTGACTTCACGACGGCCTCGAAGACGGCTTTCCAGCATCCCAATGTACGCTTTATCAATATCAATTGCGCTGAATTCGATGCCTTCAAGCATCGGGCCTGCCCCCTGGTTGGGGATGCGCAAGCGACGCTAGAAGAGCTTCAGATGCTTCTGGGAGACTATGCGGTTGCGGTTGACTACCGGGAGCAAGCCGAGCGACTTCATAGTGCCTGGGATCGTGAAGTTGAGCGGATTTATGAACTGCGTAATGAGCCGTTACCATCTCAGGGTGAACTTATCGGTGCTGTCAACGAACTGAGTTCACCTGACGCTATTATGGTCTGTGCCGCGGGTAGTCTACCCGGCGACCTGCATAAGCTTTGGCAGGCGCGTCATCCCAAGAATTACCATCTCGAATATGGGTATAGCTGTATGGGCTACGAGGTCGCAGGTGGCCTCGGCATTAAGATGGCCGCGCCCGAGCGCGATGTGTATGTGATGGTAGGGGATGGTTCATATCTCATGATGAACAGCGAGATTGTTACCTCCATTCAGGAAAACTATAAATTGATCATTGTGTTACTGGATAATCATGGTTTCAAGAGCATTGGTAGCCTCAGCCGGTCATTGGGCCAGGAAGGCTTTGGTACACGCTATGCCTATCCGGAGAATGGTGTCTTGCCCGGAGACGTGCAGGACACAGAGGTTCGCCCTCTGCCCGTTGATCTGGCAACGAATGCGCGTAGCCTTGGAGCACATGTCATTGAGTGCAAAAGTCACGCGGATTTTGTCGCCGCCCTTGAAGCTGCCAAAGCAGTTGAGCGTACAACAGTTATCTACGTGCAGAATGATCGCTATCAAGAAGTCCCAGGCTACGAAAGTTGGTGGGATGTACCAGTTGCGGAAGTCAGTACAAAGCCGCAAGTAGAAGTCGCCCGCGCCCAGTGGGAAGAAAAGCGCCAGCAGGAGCGCTACTTCCTCTAACATGCCGCTATGGCCTCAATGACGTGGACAAGCGGTTAACCCGTCCCTGGCTAGCGAGAACCAATCACTACATTAGTGCCTTTGTAATAGTCACTGTAGTTCTTCAAGGAGGAGAATAATGAAGCGGTTCTGCCGTGTAGTAGCCCTGGTCGCGACCCTACTGTTTATCCTTACTGGTTGCAGTGGAGGAGCGAATAGCTCCCAGAATGCAGCGCCCTCTGGGAACACTGATCGCTCCAACCTACGCTTTGTTGTCATCACGCATGGACAGGCATCGGACCCATTCTGGTCGGTCGTCAAAAAAGGTGTTGATCAGGGAGCCAAAGATATGGGAGTGAAGGTCGAATACCAGGCTCCTGGAACCTTTGATATGGTTGCCATGGCGCACCTGATCGATGCCGCCGTCGCCTCTAAACCTGATGGCCTGGTCGTCTCCATCCCTGACGCGAACGCCCTTAGCCCTTCAATCCAGAAGGCCATAGCGGCTGGTATCCCGGTTATTTCCATCAATTCAGGAAGTGACGTAGCGAAAAAACTTGGTATTCTAGTCCACGTTGGACAGACCGAGTATGAAGCTGGCCTGGGTGGTGGTGAGCGTATGGCGAGTTCGGGTGTCAAGCACGCGCTGTGTATCAATCAGGAAGTCGGCAACGCTGGACTGGACGCACGTTGTAAAGGCTTCACCGACGCGATGGCGAAAGCCGGAGCCAAAGTTGAAGTGCTTGCTGTGAACCTGGCGAACCCCACGGAATCGCAGCAACGCATTGAGGCAGCCCTTAGAGCCAAGCCTGACGTAGATGGCTTGATGGCTCTCGGACCAACCGGAGCTACACCGGCCCTGAAGGCTCTACAGGCTCTCAATAAAGGCGATAAAGTCAAGCTTGCGACCTTTGACCTCTCACCGGACGTATTGCAGGCCATCAAGGGTGGCACTATGCTCTTCGCCATTGATCAGCAGCAGTATCTCCAGGGCTATCTTCCCATTGTTCTCCTGACCCTGTACCGGACCAACCTCAACACTATTGCGAATGATGTCTTGATGACCGGGCCGGGCTTTGTCACAAAGGATAACGCGGATAAGGTCACTCAGCTAGCGCAGCAAGGGACGCGTTAGTGGGACATGGTTGGAGCCAGGCGCATTGGCTCCAACCATACCATTTGGGAGGAAGCATATGCGTGTATCTCGAGGGGTCGCGAACAAGCGCGAGGTCAATACTGATGAACGCGTCATGCGCGTGAGTGTATGGCGTAAGTTACTAGTTCGCCCTGAAATGGGAGCCATTGGAGGCTCAATTGCTGTCTGGATCTTCTTCGCTATTATCGCTGGCGATAGCGGGTTTCTCACTCTGGCAGGCACGGCAAACTACCTGACTGTATCTGCTGAATTAGGCATTCTGGCTGTTCCCGTTGCGCTCCTTATGATAGGCGGAGAGTTTGACCTTTCAATCGGTTCCATTATCGGTGTTTCTGGCATGGTCGTCACGATCTTATCGGTGCAGTTGGGGTGGAATATCTGGTCCGCCATTCTGGTCGCTATGTTGCTCGCCTTAGTGGTGGGATTCCTCAATGGGTACCTGGTGCTACGTACCGGCCTGCCCTCGTTCATCGTGACCCTGGCAACTCAGTTTATCCTACGCGGGACAACGATAGGCGTCACACGTGCGTTGACAGGACTTACCCAGGTAGGTGGCTTGAACCAGACCGCGGGCTATCAACTGGCCAGGGCTGTCTTCGACAGCAGCATTACGATTGGCGATGCTCAGTTCCCAGTATCTATTCTCTGGTGGCTGGCAATTACGGCGATAGCAACATGGGTGCTGCTGGGTACTCCATTCGGCAACTGGATCTTCGGCGTTGGAGGCGACGCCCAGGCAGCGCGTAACGTAGGGGTACCAGTCAGGCGTGTAAAGATCCTCCTCTTTATAGGGACGGCACTTGCTGCCTGCTTGCTGGCAGTTATTCAAGCAGTTCATTCGACCGGAGCTGACGTCCTGCGCGGACAGAATCAAGAATTCCTCACAATTATTGCCGTGGTCGTTGGTGGCACACTCTTGACCGGCGGTTATGGCTCGGCAATCGGCTCCGCTTTTGGGGCGTTGATCTACGGTATTGTGGGCCAGGGCATTTTCTTCGCGGGTGTGGATGCCGACTGGAATAGCGTAGTGCTTGGTTTACTGCTCTTGCTGGCAGTGTTGCTCAACCGCTATGTGCGCAAATATGCAATGGAGGTGCGTCGATGAAGGCAAACGATACTCCTTTGCTCGAAGTGCAAAACGTCTCAAAGTACTTTAGCAGTGTCATCGCGCTAAAAGGCGTCTCCATGAGTGTACGTGCTGGCGAGGTCATGTGTCTGCTTGGCGATAATGGTGCAGGGAAATCGACACTGATCAAAATCCTCTCAGGTGTGTATCAACCAAGCGATGGGCATTATCTGGTAGGGGGCAAAGAGGTTCATTTCAATTCACCGCGAGATGCCCTCAACGCCGGTATCGCGACTGTCTTCCAGGACCTGGCGATGATCCCGATGATGAGTATTTCGCGCAACTTTTTCCTTGGCTCGGAGCCGACGCGAGGCTGGGGACCCTTCAAGCGCTTTGATGCGGCTCGCGCCGATGACCTGACACGCGACGAATTGGCGAAGATGGGTATCCATATACGCGATACGAGCCAGCCTGTAGGTTCGCTCTCTGGTGGAGAGCGCCAATCCATCGCTATTGCGCGTGCTGTTTACTTTGGAGCCAGGGTTTTGATTCTGGATGAGCCTACGGCGGCACTGGGTGTCAAGGAAGCTGGCGTGGTATTACGCTACATTGCCCAGGCGCGTGCGCGTAGACTGGGAGTGATCTTTATCACGCATAACCCTCACCACGCCTATCCGATCGGTGACCGTTTTACGCTGCTCAACCGTGGGCGCAGCCAGGGAACGTTCACAAAAGCCGAAATCAGCCGGAATGAGGTCGTTTCTATGATGGCGGGTGGTGAAGAACTGGAGGAACTGAGTCACGAACTGGCTGAGTTCGCGCGCATCGACGCCAGCGCTGGCGAAAAACTAGCGGAGGCCGCGCAAGAATTTGAGGCGGAGCTTGAAACGCTACATCATCAACACCCTACTCGGGATGGAGGACAGGTATGACACAGCATCGTCAACTTATGAACTATATTGGCGGCCAGTGGACACACTCGCGAGCCGCTGAATATCTCCCAGTACGCAATCCTGCGACAGATGAGCTCCTGGCGCACGTGCCCCTTTCACCTGCTGTCGAGGTAGATACGGCCGTACAGGCTGCCCAGGCCGCCTTTGACGGTTGGCGACGTACACCCCCAACCGAGCGTATCCAATACCTCTTTAAGTTCAAGCAGCTTCTAGAAGAGCATTCAGAAGAGATTGCCCATCTGACCACGCAGGAGTGTGGTAAAACGCTGGCGGAAGCTCAGGGTGAACTCTTGCGCGGCATTGAGAATGTTGAGGTCGCGACAGGCATTCCCTCTTTGATGATGGGCTATAACCTTGAGGATATCGCCTCTGGCATTGATGAGCATATGTTTCGTCAGCCAGTCGGGGTGGTGGCCGCCATAACGCCTTTCAATTTTCCCGGCATGATCCCGCTCTGGTTCCTACCCTATGCTATCGCCTGCGGTAACTGCTTTATCCTCAAACCATCGGAGAAAGTGCCTCTGACGATGGCGCGCGTCTTCGAACTGATTGACCAGCTTGGCCTGCCAACAGGGGTCGTGAGCCTGGTCAATGGCGGCAAAGAGACCGTTGACGCGCTGCTCGATCATCCGTTGGTACGCGCTATTTCGTTTGTGGGTTCCTCGCCTGTGGCAAAGTATGTCTATAGCCGGGCGGCAGCCAATGGGAAACGCGCTCAATGCCAGGGAGGCGCGAAGAACACCGTTATTGTGCTTCCCGATGCCGATATGGAGATGACTACACGTATCGTCGCTGACTCATCGTTTGGCTGCGCCGGGCAACGCTGCCTGGCTACCTCGGTCGCGATTACGGTGGGCGAAGCCCGGACAGAGTTTCGCGAGCGCCTAACAGACGCGGCAGTGCAACGCAAAGTAGGATCTGGCCTGGATTCAGAGGTTGAGATGGGGCCAGTCATTACCCCTGAGAGCAAGCAACGTATCGAGTCGCTTATCGCGAAGGGCGCTGGGGAGGGCGCGGAACTGCTTGTCGATGGGCGCAATACACAGGTCAAAGGCTATGAGCGCGGGTATTTCGTGCGCCCGACACTACTTGATAATCTCGCGCCGCAAAGTGAGCTTGCGCGTACCGAGATATTTGGGCCTGTCCTCAGCCTGATACATGTTCAGGATATCGATGCCGCCATCGAGCTGATCAATGCCTCTCCGTTTGGAAACATGGCTTGCCTGTTTACAAATAGCGGCGCCGCGGCCCGTAAGTTCCGCTATGAGGCGCGTGTGGGCAATATCGGTATCAATGTAGGCGTAGCGGCCCCGATGGCTTTCTTCCCCTTCACGGGTTGGAAGGATAGCTTTTTCGGCGATATGCACGCTCAGGGGCGCGATGCCATTGAGTTCTATACCGAGAAGAAGGTCGTAGTTGAGCGTTGGCCTCGCGAGTGGTCACGCAAGTTCTAGAGTTCTAGAAACGTGAGAGGGACGAAGATGCGTATTGCTAACGCCCCCTGTTCGTGGGGAGCACTCGAATTTGACGATGTGAAGGGCGAAGGTATCACCTACGGGCGAATGCTTGATGAACTGCGTGATACAGGCTACGTTGGGACCGAGCTTGGCGATTGGGGCTTTATGCCCACTGTTCCCGCACAATTGCAATTTGAGTTGAAGCGACGCAACCTGCGTATGGTGGGTGCGTTTGTACCGGTGGCGCTGAAAGATGTGAGTTTGCATACCATCGGGGAAGCCGAGGCGCTCAAGGTTGCCCGCCTGCTGTCCGCCGTGGCCGAGGAGGAAGATCAGTCGCCCTTCCTTATTCTCGCTGATGCCAATGGAACAGAGCCGGAGCGTACTCGCAATGCGGGGCATGTCACAAACGAGATGGGGCTGAGCGCGGCACAATGGACCACCTTCGCCCGTGGAGCTGAACGCATTGCGCGCAGGGTACGTGAGGAGACTGGCATGCCAACAGTCTTCCATCATCATTGTGCTGGCTACGTCGAGACGCCACAGGAGATTGAACGCTTGCTGGATATGACTGATCCCGAACTCTTAGGGTTAGTCTTTGATACCGGGCATTACCTCTATGGTTCAGGGGACATCGATGGTCAAAGGGTATTGGAAGGGCTTGAGCGCTTTGGGAAGCGTATTCAGCACGTCCACTTTAAAGATTGTCATCCTCTGGTTGCCCGGCAAGCGCGCTCCGAAGGTTGGGATTATTTTACGGCAGTGCGCAATGGGGTATTTTGCGAACTGGGGCAGGGCAGCGTCCCGTTTGAGGTGGTACGCGACTGGCTACACGGACGCGGCTATGATGGCTGGATTGTCGTTGAGCAGGACGTTCTGCCTGGTATGGGGAGCCCTAAAGAGAGCGCTCAGCGCAATCGGGCCTATCTGAAGGCAATCGGGCTGTAATAGAAGAAGAGGAGCCTTATGTCAATAGACACCTTGCCGGTCGGTCTGATTGGTGCCGGGCGTATCGGTTTATTACACGCTCAACATTTGGCCAGACACATTCCGATGGCCAGCCTGCTCATGGTTGCCGACGCGAACGAGGAGGCCGCCAGGGAATGCGCCCGGCGCTTTGCGATACCCTATGCCACACAGAATTACCAGGCGATACTGGAAAATCCAGATATTCAAGCCGTAGTGATCTGCTCGCCAACGGATACACATGCTCGTATGATTCAAGAGGCGGCGCAGGCTGGCAAACATGTTTTTTGTGAGAAGCCTATTGCTCTTGACCTTCCCTCGATAGATCAGGCTGTCGCGGTAGTGGCGTCTGCCGGAGTGAAATTGCAGATTGGCTTTAATCGACGCTTTGACGCGAACTATCGTCGGGTGCGCCAGGCCCTGGAGCGTCAGGAAATTGGTCGCCCTCAGATCCTCAACATTACCAGCCGCGATCCAGGGCCGCCGCCGCTGGCCTATATTCGGGTCTCAGGTGGTCTCTTTCTTGACATGATGATCCACGATTTTGACATGGCTCGCTTCCTGATTGATAGCGAGGTTGAGGAAGTTTTCACCATGGCGGGTGTCATGCACGATCCTGCGCTTGGAGAGGTTGGCGATGTGGATACGGCGGTGGTCATGTTGCGTTTTGCCAATGGCGCTATTGCCACAATTAACAATAGCCGCTACGCTTCCTACGGCTATGACCAGCGTGTAGAGTTGCTGGGAAGTAGCGGTGCAATTAGTATTGATAATAATTATGCCAATACGGCCATTATCAGCGATGGACAGAGCATTCGGCGCGACCTTCCATTACATTTCTTCCTCGAACGCTATAACGAGAGTTTCTTGTTGGAGATGACGGCCTTTGTCGATTCTGTATTGCACGATAGGCCTGTGCCTGTCAACGAGCAAGATGGGCGCGCCCCGGTGGTCCTGGCTCTGGCGGCACGCCGCTCGCTGGATGAACGACGACCCATTTATCTTGATGAAATGAGATAGAGGACGCACAATGACATTGAGAATGAGCAAAGGCAAATTCGAGGGACTCAACACCTGCGCTAATGAGCACGGTTGTATTGCCGCGCTGGCAGTTGACCACCGCCAGAATCTCTTGCAAGCCATTGCGACAGCGCGCGGAGCGGAGGCAACGGCACATGATATGCAAGCCTTCAAAGCAGTGGTAGCAAAGGTTTTATCCCCATATGCCAGCGCTATACTCTTAGATCCAGAGTATAGCCTGATGCATGATCCTCAGAAGAAGCAAGGGAAAGACCCGCAAGCCCAGCAGCCGCTCGTTACCCCCAGCCAACATTCGCAGAAAGGGTATAACAGCGGAAAACAGAATGCACCAGGTGTTTTTGCACTGGGAATGAGCGCACACATTGCGCCTGATAAGGCTATCATGCTGGCCTATGAAAAGTCGAGCTACGATAACGGTACAGGAGATCGGCTGCCTGATCTCCTGCCGGAGTGGAGCGTGCGTCGTCTCGTCGAGGCTGGAGCCAGGGCTATCAAAATTCTCCTTTACTACAACCCCTTCGACAAAGAGCGGATCAATGTCATCAAGCAGGCCTATGTTGAGCGCATTGGTGCCGAATGCATCGCGCTAGATATGCCCTTTTTTCTTGAGCCGCTAGTATACGATAACGCCATAGGGGACGAGAAGGGGCTGGAGTTCGCGAAGAAGAAGCCCCTCTATGTTGCGCGTACCATGGAGGAGTTTTCACAGCCTCGCTATGGTGTGGACGTGCTCAAGGTCGAATTGCCAATTAACCCTCTCTTTGTGGCGCAAACGCGCGCCTTTGCTGGTGGTCAGGCAGCCTACACACGCCAGGAAGCGTTAATGCACTTACGGAAGACCGCCGATGCAACGAAACTGCCATTCATCTACTTGAGCGCGGGTATCAATAACGAGGTGTTCTGCGAAATGCTGGAATTGGCCGCCGAAGCAGGGGCGAAGTTTGCAGGTGTGCTGTGTGGGCGAGCAACCTGGCAGCAGGGCATTCAGGTGTATGCGCGAGAAGGTGTGAAAGCGTTGGAGTACTGGTTAGCGGAGCATGGCGCTCAAAATATCCAGGCGCTCAATAGGGTGCTGACCACCCATGCTAGCGCCTGGTGGGACACGTATGGTGGGAAAGGCAACATCGAGATCACATAGCTTGGTGTTACGTGGACGAAAAAACAGACCAACGCGGCAACACACTTCTCTTCTGGAGACACCCAGGTCAGCTTACACATCGGGTTTGATACACCAGTGACCCTCGACCCTTGCCCACCGATCTCGTTCCTATTGTAGCCTATTTTCATTCACTTCTCTGTCCCCAGAGGTCATCGTGCTTCCTTCTTTGCAACTATAAGGATGTGCATTGACCAATCATGTGCTGCTCATCCAACGCGATCACTGTCAACTTGGATGCTTTCATAGTTTAATCACCTATTTATGTTGGCTAAATATAAGTGGGGAGACCCCCTGGATTATGCGCCTCTCGCTGCGCAGCCCTCTGTATAGCCATTGACAGCAGCGTGACATGTATTTATACTGTTACTGAACAGATTAGATAAAAACTCATCTATTTGTTCTTCTAGAAGAAGAACTCATCTATTTAAAATTCCAGAGGATAAAGATGACAATTTGTATCACGGATATTCATATCCGCCACTTTTCACTTCCCCTGGAACCACCCTTTCGAGCCTCCTGGGATCCTCAAGTACGAACACGCTTCTCAGCGACACTGGTCGAGGTACATACCGACGCCGGCATTGTGGGTTATGGATCGGGTGACTCAATGTATGGCTTTGATCAGTTTAAGCACCTGTTTATTGGACAGGATGTTAGCCAGACCGAACGACATAGTGATGTTCTTGCCATGCTTGCGTTTCACTATGCTCGCTACTGGCCGCTGGAGATTGCCATCTGGGATGTCCTGGGCAAGGCCGCAAACCTTCCGTTGTTTCGCCTTTGGGGTGGGCATTCTAACCGTGTTCCCGCTTATTGCTCAACGGGCGAGTTGCACGATCCTGTCCAGCGAAAGGAAGAGGTGCTCAGGTTTCGGGAACAGGGGTTCCGTGCGGTAAAGATTCGTATGCGACACGAGGAGGTTCGGCGTGACCTGGCTGTTGTAGCAGCTGTTCGTGAGGAGGTGGGAGAGACAATGGAGATCATGGTTGATGCCAATCAGGGTTGGCGTATGCCCGGCGATACGCGCCGACCGTGGGATGTCAAGCGGGCGTTACAGGTGGCGCGCGAGTTGGAGCACTATGGGGTCTACTGGCTAGAGGAGCCACTTGAACACGCGAATTTCGCGGGCCTGGCCGAGCTACGGCGTGCGACCTCGCTGCGCATCGCCGTTGGCGAGTTGAATCGCAGCCCTGCGGATTTCCGCGAGTTTGTATCTCAGGGTAGTGCCGATGTCTTACAACCCGACGTTGTCGTCTGCGGCGGTTTTAGCCTCGGGTTAAAGGTTGCGCATCTCTGCGAGCAGCATGGGCTGCGTTTCTGCCCGCATACGTGGGGGAACGGCCTTGGGCTCATGGCGAACCTGCATTTAGCGGCCGCGACGGGGATCTGTCCCTTCCTTGAGTATCCTTTTGACCCCCCTGGCTGGACCCCTGAGCGTAGAGATTTCATTCTGGCGGACCCGGTTCTTGTATCGAAGGATGGTGATCTGGTACTTCCGGAGCAGCCAGGGTTAGGTGTTACGCTGCGTGAGGATCTTGAACAATTTGAGGTTCAGTATCCTTAGATAACCCCAAGGAGGAGGATGTTTACTGTGGGAGTAAAGTTTGAGAACGTTACGAAGATGTACCAGAATGGTCGGCCAGCGGTGCAAGAACTCTCGCTTGAAGTGCAGAGTGGCGAGCTGTTGGTACTGATTGGCCCTTCAGGTTGTGGTAAGACAACGACACTCCGCATGATCAATCGTCTAGAAGAGCCGACAAGCGGAACTATTTATGTCGATGGGCACGATGTGCGCAGCTATAATCCTATTCAATTGCGGCGTGGCATTGGATACACCATTCAACAAACTGGCCTGTTACCACATATGACGGTTGAGCAAAATATCGAGCTTGTGCCTCGGCTGCTCAAGTGGGATAAGAAGCGGCGCCAGGAGCGGACCCGCGAGTTGCTGGATATGGTGGGCATGGATTATAAGGCCTTTGCTCATCGTTACCCTCGCCAGCTCTCTGGCGGTCAGCAGCAGCGCGTGGGCGTCTTGCGCTCCCTTGCGACCGATCCTCCGGTTATCCTGATGGACGAACCATTTGGCGCGCTTGACCCCATCAGTCGCGAGGTGCTCCAAACCGAACTCAAACGATTGCAGGCTAAATTGCATAAAACAATTATCTTTGTCACCCACGACATCGATGAAGCTATGCGCCTGGGCGACCGCGTCGCTATCTTGCGCGATGGTCAGCTACTCCAGGTGGGCACGCCTACAGAGCTACTTCACGCACCGCAAGATGAGTTCGTTGCCAAATTCCTGGGGCGCTTCCTCTCCCTTCCTCAATCGCCTGTAGATGCGGTGAGGCAACTGATACAAACAGGAGAGTCACTTATCCTTAAAGAGCTTTCGTCTGGCGAGCGCATTGTGCAAATGGGTAGCTTCCCCTGGTGTTTTTTGATCGATGACCAGGGAGTGCTTAAGGGAGCAACATGCAAGGTACCAGAAGACCTGGAGCAGTGGAAGAGCATTATCTGGCAGGAGGCTGTCTCCATAAAGGAGACAGATACACCCGATATCGCCCTGAAGCGGTTGATCGAGGGGGAGGCCGAGGCATTGCCCGTGGTTGATGAAGAGCGGCACCTGGTGGGGATTATCTCGCATCGATCGGCCATTAAAGCGCTCTCAAGTGGCGTTGGGAGGGTCGGCGTATGAACCAGAGTGACTTTTGGAGCATGTATGGGAACCGCATCCTGGAGGGTATCGGGCCTCATTTATTTCTGACAGGTGTCTCACTTGGACTTGGTATCCTGTTCGCTGTCCCGCTGGGGATACTCCTGACGCGCTTTCCGCGCTGGTCAGGGCCGATTATCGCCGTGGTATCAGTCCTACAGACGATTCCGAGCCTGGCATTCTTCGCGCTTGCCCTGCCGTACCTTGGCATTGGCATGCAACCGGCCCTGGTTGTACTCTTCCTCTACTCACTGTTACCCATCTTGCGTAACACCTATGTTGGGGTGCGTGCAGTTGATGCCACGCTCATCGACGCGGCGCGGGGACAGGGCATGACCAACTGGGAAATCCTTTATCTCGTCGAGTTGCCCCTGGCCGCACCCGTCATTGTCACGGGTATTCGTCTCGCGGCGGTATACCTGGTGAGTTGGGCCACGCTCGCGTCGCTCATCGGTGCGGGGGGACTGGGCGATCTGATTTTTGCAGGTCTTGATAGCTACGATGCTAACTTGCTGATGGCCGGGGCCATTCCGACTGCGATGTTGGCATTGCTGATTGGGTTTGTGTTCGGGCTTGTCCGTCGTCTGGTAACGCCACGTGGTATCAGGAAGGAGGTACGGGCGAGATGGATTTAGGCTTGCCATATATGGCTCAACTGACGCTTCAACATCTCTATCTATCGTTTCTCGGCACGCTAGCTGGTGGTCTGGTTGGTTTCTTACTGGCGACCTGGGTCCGACGACGGCCACGCTGGGCGAGCGTATTCATAGGCCTGGCCGAGGTTATTCAGACCATCCCCGGTATCGCGCTACTGGCCTTTCTGCTGCTCGCGTTTGGTCTAGGGGACACGACTTTAATTGTAGGATTGGCGCTCTACTCAATTTTGCCTGTGCTTCAGAACACCTATGAGGGGCTGGTAGGGGTCGACCCGGTCTATCTGGATATTGGTAAAGGCATGGGTATGACGCCTGGCGAGATCTTTCGACAGATTGAGCTGCCCCTGGCGTTTCCTGTTATCCTGGCTGGATTGCGGGTCGCGCTTGTTACCGCGATCGGTATTGCGACTATTGGTGTATTCATTGGCTCGGGAGGGCTGGGTGTCGTGATCTATCGTGGATTGCAGATCATCGATATGCCTACCATTGTGACGGGCGCTATTCCAGCTGCCTTGCTCGCGGTCCTGCTAGAGGTGGGATTGTCACTAGTGGAGCGCAGGTTATCAAAGACCACATCGCAGCGGTAGCATATTGTTTATCAAAGGAATAGGAGTGGTATGAAAAAGATATCTTTGTTGTGCATGATACTCGTTGTGTTCAGTGTCCTGCTGAGCGCTTGTGGATTTGGGCCTTCCAGCACTATCAGCGGTTCCAAGGATAGCGGAACCATTGTTGTCGGCTCCAAAAACTTTTCTGAGAATATCATAGTTGGCGATATGGAGTACTATCTCTTGAAGGCAAAGCTCAAAGGGGTAAATGTTGAGAACAAGGCCAATCTTGGCTCGACCGCGGTACTCTGGAATGCTCTGCAAAGCGGACAGCTCGACACATACGTCGATTATACTGGTACCGGTCTGGTAGATATCATGAAGATGCCAGTCACGCACAACCCTGACGAAGCATATCAGACCGTAAAGAAGGAGTATCCAACGCGCTACCACATCGATTGGTTGAACCCCATGGGCTTCAACGATACCTACGCGGTCGCTGTTCCGAAGACTATAGCTGAGAAGTACCACTTGAAGAAGATCTCCGACCTGGCCCCTATCGCATCGCAGCTTGTCTTTGGTGGTGAACCGGATTATTTCACGCGACCGGATGCCTATCCTGGCCTCTCGAATACGTATGGACTGCACTTTCAGTCATTGAAGCAGATTGATGTCGGTCTGAAATACCAGGCAGCGGCAAATAACCAGGTTCAAGTGCTCGATGTCTACTCGACAGATGGAAATTTGCTTAGATATGGCATGACTGTCCTTGAGGATGATAAGCATTTCTTCCCGCCGTACTACGCGGCCCCCATCGTGCGTGAGAGTACACTAAAGGCGCATCCAGAGATTCGCTCTATCCTCAACTCGCTACAGAACACACTTACCGACTCAAGCATGCTGCAGTTAAACTACCAGGTAGATGTGCAACATAAGTCTCCCGACGACGTTGCGCAGCAATTCCTCAAGTCAAAGGGCCTGCTCTAGCACAAATGGTTTGTACTCAGCTCTTTCCTTAGCGCGGGGAGTTCTCAGATCTCGACCAACACGCTTTGCGCGAAGATTGCGTAACATCTTCTGATATTATTTCTCGTACCCGCTGTGTTTGTTACTTGGAAAGCAGTGTGGAGGTTCGTGTATGCCGCAAGGCACACACGAACCTCCACACTGCTTTTCTCTATAGAATACACCATCCACTTCTGCGTCTCTTCCTGTTGTGCTATTGCCAGAGCCGAAACGTTCTCTTGTCATATTTGGTAAATAAGGTGAAGAGCGGTCAGATTTTAGGGCTCTTGTTCATTTTCGGTGGAAAAGCTCATCATCAATTGAAAAGAGAGAACTTGGGTGGCTTCTGCAGTGATCTTTTGCTGTGTTTTTCCACCGAAAGTGAGCAAGACCCGATTTTAGGGCGAAGAGTGATCAATCAGCGTGAAGAGTGATCAGACCAACCATTGCTGTTAGCAAGATGACTTTAGAAGCACGTTCACCTCGTTCGGCGCTGTAAATTCATGGGCAAAATTTGCTTGAATTGTGAGCAAAAACGCCTCCTCTCCGGCCCAATTTTGAAGCTGAAGGGAGCGAGTCTCGCCAGGTCAGCCTGAAACCGAAGCCCCATAGGGGTCCCGACATAATTTCCCTGAGAGATTCGCGCTTTGGGCAAGCTACCGGTAAAAAGGTCCTGAAGGATTCCGCTCAGTTTGTCAGAGCCATGAGGGTATGATAAGAAAGATGCATTCTTGCTGAGAGATGCGGGAGTGCGTCCCCATGACCCATAAAAAAGTCCCCACCTAGTCTCCCTGATGAGCAGCGTCAGATCATGATGGAAATCCCGACAGACCTTGACGCTCGGGATCTCGCTCGTTATTACACCCTGACCCCAGAAGAGTTAGAGCTGGTCAATCACCGTCGGCGTCCAGCCAATCGCTTTGGTTTTGCCGTTCAGCTTGCACTTCTGCATTTTCCAGGTCGCCTGCTTGCGGAATATCGCAATCAGAAGCAGGTGCCGCGAGCAATCTTGACGAGCATTGCGCAACAAATCAACCTGCCAGTCAGCGCATACGCCGAGTAGAATAGGCAAAATGGCGAGGATCGTTTTACCCTTGAGCGGCTTCGTCACTTTTGTATTCTACAATATTACCAGGTTGGCAATCTAAGGCCTTACAAATTGCTTCTAATGTCGAGAATCGTATCGCTCTAGCCTTTCCATTTTTCAAAATAGAGAGATTAGCCATAGTGATACCAACCTTCTCTGTAAGTTCCGTAACACTCATTTTTCGCTTTGCCAGCATGACATCGATGTTTATTATTATTGCCATAGTTGTGCCTCATACGGTTAAGTCATTTTCCGATATTGTTTGTCAATATATTATTATTGTTATTCATTAAAATAGGTGTCTTTAAATGATGTCTTGCTTATAATAACGAAGTTATCATTAGAGGTACTAAAATACGAATAAATCCATAGGAAACCGGAGAAATAACGTAACACGCGCTTTACTTATGTATGTGGTAAATGGCGCGAATGTTCGACAATTTTTGAGGTGAAATGTGGGATTTTGGCGCGAAATATGGAAATCGACCAGCAAGGCGCTGGAGAAACCGCCTCCCATCTGGTTTCCTTCTTCTAGAAAGTGTAAATGAGGCATTTGAGTAGATGGGCGCTGGCCGAAGAGCCATTCAGAAATTTTGTCCCGGGTCGATCTCATCTGTTTGTGTCGGTTGGATGCTCTTCCTTGCCTCAATAAAGAATTACTTCCTCTATCTATCGTTGATGAGCATATTTTGTGACTCTGTTTTTTTGCAATAACGTTGCTTGTGATCTGAAGCCTAAATCATGCGGGATCAAATGCAACTTTCTTGATATCAAATACGTTTTAAGCAATAACGACTATTATCGTTTATTTTGCCACTTGAAAGGCTTAAAAAGTGTTAGAAACAAATCCCCCTGAAATTTTGGAAGATCCCTCACCAGGTCCGCGACAGGCAAGATGGAGAAAAGTGCTTAAGGTAGGGGCTCCACTCCTTGTTGTGTGTCTGATTCTTGGCGGCTTCATTGTGCTCATCATACAGCGCCATGCTAACACAAGTGGTGTGAACAAGGCAACATTACACGCTAATGGGTCGCCCACTCCGAGCACTGACTCCGTTTCCTTCGCTCGCATCCAGACCATAAGCAGGGTAGATTCCACCCTCTACGAAGCCGATGGCCTTCACTACCTGTATGCAGTAAACATGCGCACCGGCGCGACGACGCGCTACTATTTTGATCAAGTCGCCTCTCCATTCGTCATAGATCATGATATCCTCTACACAACTAGTGAGAAGAAGGGTGGGGGAGCCAGCGTCCTGGCATGGAGATTGAACAATGGCAGGCCTACACTCCTCTGGCACCACCAGCAGAACTGCTGCTCACGGGGAAGCTTTACGGTTGCAAACGGAGCAGTATACATATTTTCGGGCGGCGGCATCGGCGCGATTACGGCACTGCGTGCCAGCGATGGGACACAATTGTGGAACTATCCAACCAACGGCCTCTTTGAAGCCTCTCTGACTGTTGCCAATGGCATCCTCTACGCGGGCACATCCGGCTCACCGGGTGGGGTCTTCGCCTTTAACGCCAGTACAGGCAAGCTCTTGTGGAAATCTCAGGGGATCGGGCAGGTGCTCTCAGCCCCTGTTGTCGCTAACGGCGTCCTCTACAGAGGGGCTACGGATCGCACCATCGCGGCCTTTAATGCCACGACCGGGGCCCTGCTCTGGAGCTATCCCACCGACTATGCCATTATCTGGCAGCCTGTGGTAAGGAACGGCGTGGTCTACGTCGGTACAGGCGCCAACTCCGTCTTTGCCCTCCGGGCAAACAATGGCTCCCTCCTGTGGCATCAACGCATCGATAAACTCTTCACCCCTGCTTCTATCTCTGCCAATCGCTTCTTTGGCGTCTTCGTGGGCTCAGCCAGTGACGATAATGTGTTTGTGGGCTCGGAGAGTGGCTACATGTGTGCGCTACGTGCCAGCGATGGTACTCTGCTCTGGCAGCGCCAGTTTAGTGGTCTGGTTGTTTCTCCCTTCGACACGGCGGAGAAACTGGTGTATGTCTCCTCGCAAGCCTTCAATGAAGGGCAGAACGCGGTTTATGCCCTCCAGGCTAGCAATGGCGTCCTGGCGTGGCGCTCACCAGAGAACGCGCCTCTCCCCATATCTTCCTCGGCGCAAAGCACGCCCGGCAAGGGCAATGGCATGATTCCGCTCACCAGAACGGGCATCCCCGCCTTCACGCTAGATGACGTTAAACAGTACTTTAAGGCCCATCCCTTGCTGACAACCGCTGGCAAACCGGGAACCATCGTCAAGCTAGCCTTTATGATGAGCAAAGAGGCGAGCTCGCTGATGAATGGAGAGTCTATCGGTATCCCTGACGACGCGCTGGTCTGCTATGTAGAACTGCAAGGGCCCTTTGATCGGCTTCCGATTTCCACTCCCGGCAATACGGGCAAGCTTTCATTCCAAAGAGTTCACTATGTGATTGATGCCCAGACAGGCAACCAACTCGTGTTTGGAGCCGGCTGATTGCCTGTCTGCGTAAGACTACTTCAATTCTCTTGGACTAGAAGTTCAAGCGCGGCCCCTCACGCCTCACCGCGGAGGGGCAACATCACATGCGTCAGCGCCCACCACTAATCTCCAGAATAGTCCCAGTGGTATAGGCATTTGAGTAGGAATGGGCCGGAATACGGCTCTTGCTTACTTTCGGTGTTTAGGCTCAGCAAGAGATTGCTCCAGAAGCCAAGAAAGCCTTTCACTCCCGCTTGTTGATGAGGTTTTCCACCGAAAGTGAGCAAGACCCTTAAAACCTGTTTACTCTTCGTGCTTTTTACCAATATTCCCGCACCAATCAACGCGAATGTAGCAACATAGGGCTATGCAGAAATCAGCATTATTAGCAACTCGTTTTCACAAGGCATTCATGCTTTTGAAACGATAAAATAGGGCTACAAGCGGTGTATCAGATCCAGACCTATTAGATGAGCTTAGTGAGATTATGGGCGATATCGCCCTGACCGTCTCCAGTGTTATGTGTGGCATTGTGGATCTGGGATCGTTTCTAGAAACCTCAGAGATGGTTGTAAAGGAGGGCCACTTAAAGGGTAATTTGCAGTGCTTTCCATGTTTTTTGACATGTTTGGATTGCTTTCTCAGATCGTAAGCACAAGTATTCGCATGGGCAACCTTATGACATGTCATCCTCTCTATAGCACAAAGAACAGGAGAATATATTTATGCGATCTGGCACGAAATTTGTGAAGGGTATTCTTCCAACGTTTTTCTGTCTGCTCACGCTCCTGCTCGTAGGCTGTGGTAGCGCGCAGCAAGGGACTATATCAACGACCAAGGCCGACGATAGTAAGCAAGTCTTCATCTGGCCTAGCAGTGGTAGTGATCTCAAGACGATTGACCCCGCGCTCTCGACTGATGGAGGCTCTATTGCCGCTATCGATCTGGTGTTCACTGGTCTGCTCCAGCTCGATAATAAGTTGCAGATACACGATCAGCTCGCGGCCTCACACTCCGTTTCGTCTGATGGCCTCACCTGGACTTTTAAGTTGCGCCCCAACCTCAAGTTTAGCGATGGCACTCCTTTGACCTCTGCCGATGTCGCGTATAGCATTGATCGCGCCCTCCAGCCCAGGGTAAAGTCTGCCGTGGCTCTGACCTATATGGGGCTGATTAAAGGCGCGCCAGAACTGGCTGCGGGCAAAGTGAAGACCATCATTGGTGATGGTATCCTCACGCCTGATCCTGATACGGTGGTAATTATTACGACCAAAAAGGCATCTTATTTCCTGGAAGAACTGACATATTCGTGCTCGTATGTGATTGAAAAGAGCATGATTGAGAAGTATGGCGACCTGAACTTTGTAGACCATCTCAGCCAAGGTATTGGCGGGGCCGGCCCGTTTATGGTTTCCAAGTACGAGCATGGAAAGGCTATCGAGTTTGTCCCTAATCCGCACTACTATGGTCCCAAGCCGCAGTTGAAGAAGATCGTCATTCCCTTTTATAAGCAGGCGGATACGATCTATAAGGCCTATCAGACTGGGCAGGTCGACCAGAGTAATGTTCCCTCTGCGCATATAGATGCCGCGAAAGCCTTGCCCGAGAGGCAATTCCATTCCATTCCCCAGTTGTGGATTACGTATTATGGGATGAACTATCTCGTCAAACCGTTTGACAACATTAAGATTCGCCAGGCGTTTGCTTTAGCTATCAACAAAGAAACGCTGGCGCATAATACGTATAAAGACAAGGTTATCGCGACAAATCATATTGTCCCACAGGGGATGCCGGGCTTCGATGCGGACCTTACGGGGCCAGCTGGCGTCAAGAGTCCCGCCGGTGACCCGAAACTCGCGAAACAGTTGCTTGAGGAGGGCATGAAGCAAGAGGGCTATACCGCCTCGACGTTCCCATCGGTGACTTTCACGGTCGCGACCAATGGTAGCTCCGATACACGCAATGAGCTCCAGGCCGTCCAGCAGATGTGGCAGAGTGTGCTGGGTATTTCGGTGAAGCTCAATGATATTGACTACGGAAAGTTGCTAAGCGATGTTCCGGCAGCGCTAAATAACCCCAATGGTGTACAGATGTTTGCCCTGGGCTGGGTTGCCGACTATCCTGATCCGCAGGACTGGCTGACACTGCAGTTCGATAAGGGGTCACCCAACAACGTAGTTAACTACGGACAGAATCATTCCGCTAACGCATCTCAGCAGCAAGAGACGCAGAAGTTAATGGAGCAGGCTGATAGCACTCAGGATCAAGTGCAGCGGATGAAACTGTACAATCAGGCGGAGCAGCAGCTTGTCAACGATGTCGTATGGCTGCCGACTGTCCAGGTAGGAAGTGTGATTGTGCGTAAACCATGTGTGGTTGGTATTGCGGATAACGCGCAGAGCATGATTCCACCCGACGATTGGACGAACATCTATATCTCGACAGCGACCCCATGCGCCGATACAAGGCAGTATTAAACGGTCGCTGTTAGAGATGAGCATAAACAAGGATGCCAACTCGCTGTTTTTAGCTTCGAGTCGGCATCCTTGTTTGCCTGGTTAGAGGCTTTGTTGTTGGAGCACTAAGACTGTTTGAGCAAGTGTTGTTTGAACCAGGCAAGCACACGTTGCTGGTAGTCGCGCTGGTGTTTCAATTCGCCCAGGCCATGCCCTTCACGTGGGTAGACCGCCAGCACGGCGTCAACGCCGTTCTCTTGCAGTGCGCGATAGAAGCCGTAAGCCTGGCTGACGGGTACACAGAGATCCTTCTCGCCGTGAACGACCATTGTTGGTGTGGTTACGCGGCGGGCGTAGGTGATTGGCGAGCGCTCGCGATAGGCTTCGGGATGAGTGAGCGGATCGATAGGATGGCCGTTTTGCCCGAGGAAGCGCATATCCCAGCCCTGCTCGTTAGACTGAGCATGATAGCTATGGAAGTCGCTGATGCCAGCTCCCATGATCGCGGCTTTGAAACGGTTGGTCTGGGTGACGGCCCAGGCAGAGAGGAAGCCGCCATAGCTCCAGCCCATAATACCAACGCGCTCTCCATCAACCAGGTTGCGCTCGACGAGATAATCGACGCCGCGCAGAGCATCCTGAAAATCCTTTCCACCCATATCACCCAGTACAGCGTCAGCGAAGGCGACTCCATGACCCATACTGCCGCGCACATTTGGACGCAGAACGGCAAAGCCAGCCGCCGCCAGGTATTGCGAATGGTAGTCGCCGTCGTCCAGCCACGCCCCTGAGGGACCGCCGTGGACATGTAAGATCAGGGGTGGGGGAGTGCTGCCTTCATGGTGGAGCGGCCATGTCACGAGAGCGTCAATGTGCCAGCCATCAACGCTCTCATAGCGAATGCGCTCAGTCTTCGCCAGCGTCAGCGTCTCTTCCTGCTGCGGGTTCATACGCGTGAGGCGCTTCCAGGTAAGATCCCTCACGCTAGCGTCTTCATAGTGTAGTTCGCCAAACCAGACATCGTAGGGATGCTTCTCGCTGTGCGTAGCGACGACATAGCGCCGGTCTGCCGTCATTGACAGGTGGGGCCAGTGACGGTCTCCCAGAGCGAAATTGCTGCTCAGGGGAGTCATCTTGCCAGTTGTGCTATCAAGCAAGCCTATCTGACAGGAGAGGCCTTCGAAGCCCGCGCAGATCAAGTGTCGCCCGTCAGGGAGCCAGCTACACCAGGTGGGACTCCAATCAAGTTCCGGTGTGAGATTGCGTGTCTGGCCATTCGTGAGCGAGATGGCATAGATGTCGCCGCCGTTGCGGTCGGGATCACTCCAGTTGCCCGATACATATGCGATCGTATTGCCGTCAAGCGACCAGGCGAGGGAGCATGCCTGGCGATCAAGCTGGCTGAGCTGGCGAACTGCTCCGCCGCTAGCCGCGACGATACCGACCTGCCCCCAGTACCAATCAGAGTATTCGGGGCCAGTGGCGAAATAGACCGCGAACTGGCTGCTATCAGGTGACCAGGCATATTGCCAGATAGAGACGCCATTGGGTGTGATAGACTCGGGAGTGCCATACGCAGGCCGCACCGTCCAGAGGCGGCGATAACGCTCCTCGCCAGGGCGCAATATGATAGGATCATCGCCTGGCTTGGGACCATCATGCGAGAGGAAGGCGATGCGGCTACCATCAGGCGACCAGTTGGCCTCACTGATGCCGTTAGGCATGGCGCAAATGGTCCGGCTTTCTCCACCTTGTGCGGGGACAATGCGGAGCAGGGCCTCGTCCTCATGCCCACTTTTAGAGATGAAGGCAAGCTGCTGGCTGTCAGGTGACCAGGAGGGGGCAGAATCATCGAGCACCCCTGTGCTTAGGGGATAGGGGTCGCCACCTGCTGTGTTTACACACCAGACACGTCCCCGCTGTCTGGGCTGATCTGGCACCCATTCGCGAACCACAAACGCGGCGCGCTTTCCATCAGGCGCAATAACCGCGCTGATGACGTTGCGTATACTAAAGAGCGTATCCAGGACCACAGGCATGTGCGGATGAGTTGTGTGAAAGGGGGCCGACTCCTGTTGAGAGACCGTAGAATGTAACTCGTTCATAGGAAACCCTCTATTTGTTTGCGATAATGGCTTCGATTTCTGCGAACGTCTTGGGTGCGTCGCTGGTGAGGTTCTCGTAGCCCTGCTCTGTTACAAGGATATCGTCCTCGATGCGAATACCGATGTTCCAGAACTCGGGGTTCACGTCTTTGGTGCCTTCGGGGATATAGATCCCCGGCTCAATGGTAAAGACCATGCCAGGTTCGAGCTTTGGATCTTCGTCCCATTGTCCCAGGCGCTTGTATGGGCCGAGATCATGAACATCAAGCCCCATCCAGTGGCTGGTGAAGTAGCCATAGAAAGGCTGATAGGCTTTATCCGCGATAAGCTGCTTCACATCGCCTTTGAGAATGCCATGCTCCACCATCCCTGTTGTCAGGACCTCGACAGTATGGTCATGGATATCGGTAAGCGTAATACCTGGCTTGACCATCGCTGTTGCGGTCTCAAGGGCTTTGAGTACCAACCCGTAAAGCGTGCGTTGGGCAGGTGTGAAGCGTCCGTTGATGGGATAGGTGCGAGTGATGTCGGAGCTATAGTACTGATATTCGCAGGCCGAGTCAATAAGAACCAGTTCACCATCTTGCATCTGACGGTTGTTCTTATCGTAATGCATAATGGTCGCGTTGGCACCGGAGCCAACAATAGGCGCGTAGCCGTTGCGAGGCGAACCGTGCTGTTGGTAGACATATGACAGAATCGCCTGGACCTCGTACTCGTACATACCCGGTTTGAGGGCTTTGAGCACCTCGCTATACGCTTTGGCGCTAATGCGAGAGGCTTCACGAATCAGCTCGATTTCTTCCGGCGATTTGCGTACGCGCATTTCACTCAGAATAAATAGGGGATCGGCGATCTGACGTGGGATGAAGACGCGGCGGTGGCGCGCGAGCAGTTCTAGCAATTGATCATCGAAGGATTGGGCCTTGCCGCTGCTATAGTAGAGGGTTTGACAGCCTTTGAGATATTCAGGTAGTTTCTCCGCGAACTGCTCAAGTGGGTAAGCAATATCAGCGCCATACTGGCTCATCGCGCCCTCTGGACCGGCGCGCCGTCCCGTCCAGGATTCAGCGAAGGGGTCGCGTGGCGCGACGAAGAGGATAAAGTGATGCTCTGGATGCTCCGGGGCCAGGACGCAGATCGCTTCTGGTTCCTCGAAGCCCGTCAAATAGTAGAAGTTGTTGTCCTGGCGATAGGTAAATTCCAGGGAATCGCCACTGCGCCGAAATTGTGGGCAGCTACGGAGGATTGCCACGCCCCCGCCCATGCGATCCATAAATGCTTTTCGTCGTGCTTCAAACATACGATGGAGTCCCTCTCTAGCAAAAAATAGTCTGAATCAGTCTCTGCCTATAGTATCCTATTTAGAATGAGTACTACATTATATGATGCACAGCCAGGCGGAAGCTTGTACAATTGAGTTATGGTTTATGCTGATTTATGCATAATGGCGCAGCCTTAAAGGAGATGCAGAAGCAAGACCCTCCTGCATCTCCTTTAAAACTATTCAGTAACAGGGAAGTAGACAGTATAACGCTCGTCGCGAATGTCGCACAGAGGGAGGAAGCGTGTGGTGTGCGGCTGGTTGCGCGTCTCATAGCTATCAGGCTGCCAGGCGGCATACTGGCGTTCATGATAAGGAGCCAGGAGCGTTTCGGGCTGATCTTTACTTCCATAGAGCATAGACGCGTCATCGCATAGTCCGGCTAAAACTATGGGACCATCCATAAAGGCCATCATGTCAGATGCACCTGGCAGGGGGACGATTTGCAAGGCTTTCGGGAGCAGGATGGTAAGCTTATCGTTATGCCAGGTTCGGCGAATGCGATAGTAGCTGGATGGAGTGTGAGGAACCCGTTGGCGCTCGCCATTGATCGTGATCGTTGGTTCGTCCGCGAGCCACCAGGGCAAGCGCAGCGTAAGTGTATACTCTGTGGGCTGCTCGCAGTTGACGCTAAGCGTATACTCGGGATGTGATGTCTGGCGCGGCTGCTCACGCGAAGCCTTCAGCGCGTAGACGTCGTGGGCCTTGCTCTCCAGAGTTACGCTAACTTCGGATCCATCGTGATGCCATTGCACGTGGGAAGGGATGTACTGGCTGACAACCAGCCCTTCATCATTCGTGAAATAGATGTCGCGCGTATGGCTTGCCTGTGCCTGCACAAGGGTTCCGTGACAGCACCAGAAATCATTCGTCGGAGTTCCCCATACTTTGGTTCCTCCCGTCTCCAGAGGCAGGTAGTACGCGATCATGCCTGTCTGCGCGTTCTGCTGCGCGAGGATACCATTATAGAAATTGCGCTCGTAGTAGTCCGCGTAGACGACATCGCCGGTCCAGCGGAAGAGATAGTTCGCCAGGCGCATCAAGTTATAGACAGTACAGTGTTCCTGGTTTTCGGGTCCGAGTTGCCCGCCAAGTTGATGCGGTGGACACCACATCTCATCGCTTGTCTGACCACCAGTGCAGAAATAGCCGCGATCCGTAACCGCGAGGCGCCAGTATGCTTCAACAATGTCGCGCCAGCGCTGTTCGCCGGTTACCTCCCAGGCACGCGCTGCGCCATGCACTTCGGGGATAGTGGTATTCGCGTGCATATATGTCAGCACATCTTCCCCAGCAAGCAGGCGATCAAAGAGGCGGCGGCGATCATAGCGCCGTATGAGATCCAGGTGTTCCTGTTTGTTGGTGACACCGTAGAGGTTTGCCCATACTTCAAGCATGCCGCCGGTTTCGACGTCGAGAATATCGTCCATCTGCTCGCGTGAGAACTGCCCTGTCCAGCGATGAAACCAGTTTGCCCAGTGGATGAGGATGTCAAGTGCTTGCTCATTCTGAGCAATTTCGTACATATCGTACAGGCCCATCAAGGTCTTGTGCAGAGTATACTGAGGTGCCCAGACACGCTTGCCACGCGCGATCCAGTCGAGATACTTTTCTGGAATAGAGCCGATCCACTCGCCTCCCATTTCTTGCTGACAACGCGCCAACTCGGCCACGATAAAGTCAGCCTTCCCTTTGATCTCTGTATCGCCCGTCGATGCGAACAGGCGTGCCGCAGCCGAGAGCCAGTGTCCGAGGAAATGCCCGCGCAATTGGCTGGTTGGCGATTCCCATCCCCCGTGGCAATCTGTTGGTTGCTGGGGCGGGTTCCAGAGTCCAGCTTCACCATAATGGTTCTGCAACAGATGAGAACTCTTGAGGCTGAGCATATAGGCGCGATTAAGCTCTGCCCTTTTCTTGAGTGATCCTGGCTGAAGCGTGACTGCGTTCCAGGGGAGCGAATGGTGAGTTTCAAACATTGAAGGACCTCCTCTATAGTTCCGTGTCTGGTATATACATGATAGGATAAAGGACGTAGGCACGAGGCGCAATGTAGATTCTCAACGCAAAGGTGGAAAATTTCAACATGTCCGGCTCGATTTATCAATTAGATGGGCAACCAGAAGTTCTGAGTATGGGTTTTGTGCAGGAGGAAACACTGCACGCTGACCGTGTGCTGGATTTCTGGGTGCTTGGTATGCTCACAAGAGGTGCGACGAGTTTACAGGTGGGTGGGGACCGAGTGAACGTATGCGCGAATAGCTATTATCTTCTGCCGCCATATGTGCGGCATTATGGGATACAGAGCGGGACAAGCTTCGATGTAATCTATTTCCACTTTCTAACGAGAGAGGGAGGCTACGCGTCTCAAACGTTGAGCTTGCCTGTCTTGGGACGCATACCACCCGATATCTCATATCTTAACCTGTATCGCTTTCTCAAGCGCGCTGTGGACTTTGCCGTGTTGTCCCCCGCGCAGATAAACGTGCAGGTTGCCGCGATCCTCGCACAACTGAGCGCCATGCAGGATTACACAGGGAGTGAACAGGATAGGCCGAAGCGACTGGCCTATCGCGTCATGGATTACCTCAGAGAGCATATCGAGCAGGATGTGAATAGTGAATTGATCGCGGAGGAGTTAGGATATAGTTATGGACACCTGGATCGTGTCTTCCGGCAGCACTTTGGCAGGAGCATTCATCAGAAGCTACAACACCTGCGCATCGACATCGCGGCGGAATTACTGGTGATGGGTAAACCAATCAAGGAAGTAGGAGCGCAAGTCGGTTTTCATGATTATCACTATTTCCTGAAAGTCTTTAAAAAGATCCGAGGTGTCTCACCAGGCGAACTGCAACGTCGCCCGTCTGCCAGATGGTAAGCTCTGGAGCGTGTTTCGCCTCTGAAGAAACTCTCGTGTACACTGCCACTCTTGACAGGGGTGGCATTTTTAGCGCAATATGCAGGTGAATAACAGAGCTATACATTGATGGCAAATATGTCTTGCCACATCGTATGCTCACGTAGGAGGGAGAGGCTTTGCTCTGGCCTGATTGTCGAAAAAGTTGTGAATAAGTCATCGAACAATATGAAAAACTCGCCCAAGATGTCGGATATCGCCAAGCGCGCGGGCGTTACCTTAAGCACCGTCTCGTATACGCTGAGTGGGAAGAGACCCATTTCCGATGCGGTGAAGCAAAAGGTCTACCAGGCGATGGAAGAGTTGGGGTATCAGCCGAACTCGCTGGCGCGCGCGCTGGTGACCAAGCGTACGCGTATCATCGCCTTGCTCTATCCCGCCTGGAGCTCCAAGTTAGGTCCCCAATCCGAGTTTATTACCAGTATCGCGGCCTCGGCTACCGATCACGGATATGCTCTCCTGCTGTGGACGTCCCCCCTGACCGATGATGAGAAGGTAATGGACATGACCCACCAGGGCTTTATCGATGGAGCGATTCTCATGGAAGTTGCCCTGCATGATCCACGTGTTGAGTTGCTCCAGAAGCAGCATGTGCCCTTCGTGATGATTGGCCGCTACGCGGAAAATGCCGATATGAGTTTTGTGGACCTGGATTTTGATTATGCGTTGGAGACAAGCGTTCGTTACCTGGTAGAGGAGGGGCATCGGCATATCGTGCTCATTAACCAGTCGGCAGAGCTTTTGGAGCGGGGCATTGGCTATGTCGTGCGCTCCAGGGACGCTTTTTATCGCGAGATGCAGAAGCATGGGTTACAGGGCATAGATTGCTGCTGCGAGGCAAATGATCAGGCGGGGTATGAGGCAACAACGAACCTGCTGAATGACCATCCAGCCATCAGTGCTTTCATTCTCATGACGCCCTGGCCGAGCGGTGGTATTATCCGCGCTCTTACTGACAAGGGCTTGCGCATTCCTGAAGATGTTTCCTTAGTCGCGATTTTCTCACCGCACCTGGCGCAGATGACGATGCCCGCCCTTACTTCGGTCGATTTCCCTTTTGAGGAGATGGGACGACTAGGAGCGCAAATTCTGGTGGATAAGTTGAATGGGATCGAGACCGCTGCGAGACAAGTCTTGCTGACTCCGCCTCTCACCATACGTTCTAGTTCAGGCCCTCATCGCTAAGACATCAATATTGACAGATATCACTCTTGACAGTTCCTGTTCTTGAACTTATACTTTCTCTATCGAAGCGCTTCGATAAAAGGGACAAAGCTGATTCCAGATCGAGAGGGAAACATGACTGGAGATCCCTGTGGAGCGGGAACGCATCTCCATTCACTGGAGAGTATGTTCGTGTTGTTCCACAGGGGAGGGGGCAGAAGGTGGGCTTTTACTCTCGTGTCGGGTGTGATGGTCAATCCAAAGGAGGATATACAATGAATCCACAGCCGTTTAAAGTGGCGGGTCAAGCATATATAACATCCCAAAAGCGCACCTCTAAGCGCTTTTTCAGCCTGATCTCAATGAGTTGCCTCATATTTCTCGCTCTGGGACTACTGTTGAGCGCCTGTGGTGGGTCCGCTCAAAGCTCTAACGGGAAGATTGAGCTTACCGAGATGGACTACCTGGGAACAGAGCCAGCAAACACTGAAATCAATAAACTCATCAAGCAATACGAGCAGGAGCACCCGGACGTGACGATCAAACGAACCGCGGTGCCGATTGGCTCATTCACCACCAAAGTATCCCAGCAGGTCGCGTCGCATACACTACCGGACATCCTGGTTATGGATAATCCGAACCTGCCGACGTTCGCATCAACCGGGGCGCTCACACAGCTCGACTCCTATCTGACGGGCGATCTCGCCTCCTCCAAATTCTACGGAGGCTCGCTCTCCACGATGCAGTACCAGGGCAAGACCTATGCTGTGTCAACGGGGAACAACGATCTCGCGCTCTACTACAACAAGAAGATGTTCAATGACGCCGGTCTCAAGCCTCCCACGACCTGGGCTGAGCTGCAGGCTGACGCGAAGGCGTTGACCAAGGGCAATACCTACGGCTTCGCTCTCTCGGCACCTGCTACCGAAGAAGGTTCCTGGCAGTTTGAGCCGTACCTGTGGTCGAATGGTGGTGATCTCGACAAGGTCGATGGCCCTGCAGGCGTCGGAGCATTGCAGTTCCTTACGGATATGCTGAAAGACGGCTCCCTCTCCAAGGCCTCGCTGAACTGGGGCCAGGCCGATGTCCTGACACAGTTTGAAGAGGGGCACGCGGCTATGATGGAGAATGGCCCCTGGGACCTGAGCCTGTTGAAGCAAGCCAAGGTGGATTACGGCGTTGTTGCTCTGCCAGCCCCGTCCGCTGGGAAAAAGACAGTCTCCCCGCTGGGCGGAGAGATCTGGACCATTCCGCAGACCGACGACACGCATCAGAAAGCTGCCTGGGATTTCCTGAACTGGCTGGAGCAGCCAAAGCAGATCACGGACTACGACCAGGTACAGGGCTACATTCCCCCTTTGAAGGCTGCTGCCCAGGATCTTCTGAAGCAGAATACCGAGTTGCAGGTCTTCGCCGATGAGTTGAACAACGCCCAGGCTCGCACCGCCAAAGTCGGCGAGAAGTATCCCAACATCTCGCAGCAGATCTGGACTGCCGAGCAATCCGCTCTCTCTGGCAGCCTCTCTCCACAGTCTGCGCTGACCCAGGCGCAACAGAAGATCGACGCGATTGTAAAGGGCTAATGTGGGAACTCTCCTCTCGCTTGGCTGGCCCACGCTTTCTAACGTGGGCCAGTGAGGCGGAGAGTTCTGGTGTGTGTATTCAGGGAGGCTTATCGTGGCTACGCATATTCAGGAGCAGCAATCGGTGGTCAGAGGGAATGTGCCGAAATCGATAGCGCGCAGAAGCAGTCGTTCGCGCCTGGTTCGCTTCTCATTCCTGGTGCCAGTGATTATCTACTTGCTCATCTTCTTTGGTTATCCGCTCTATTATAGTATCAGTGTGAGCCTGGAGAAATACACCCTTCAGACTGAATACACGGGCAACGCGCCCTTCATTGGCCTGAGTAACTATATCGCCGTGCTTCAGGACGCGACGACCGGCGGTGCGGCGCTTCACACGCTCATCTTCACGGTGGGGTCGATCGTGCCTCAGTTTGTGATCGGCCTGGCGCTGGCGGTGTTTTTCACCAAAAAGTTCCCGCTGAGCCGTTTTCTGCGCTCGTTGATGCTCCTGCCCTGGCTGTTGCCTCTGGTCGTGTCGGGAACGGTCTGGCGCTGGCTCTTTGATCAGACGAACGGCATTATTGACCAGACGTTGGCGGGCCTGCATCTCATCCCCGCGCACTTTGGCTGGCTGACCACTCCTGGATACGCCCTGGCAACAATTATCGTGACCAACATCTGGATTGGCATCCCCTTTAATATGGTGCTGCTATACAGTGGCCTGCAAGGCATTCCGGGCGAGCTCTACGAGGCGGCGTCAATTGACAGTGCGACCCAGTGGCAGCGTTTCTGGTATGTTACCCTTCCGTTGCTTAGACCGGTGATCGGCGTTGTCTTGATGCTTGGCCTCATCTACACGCTGAAAGTATTCGACATTGTGTATGTAATGACCGGTGGCGGCCCGGCGAACACGACGCAGATTTTCGCGACCTGGTCGTATAACCTCTCCTTCGCGCAGCAGCTCTTCGGGCAGGGATCGGCGTTAGGGAATGTTATTCTAGTCATTTCACTGGTAGTGGCGCTGTTCTATGTACGCGCCAACCGTCAGCAGGATGCCTGAGCATAGACAAAGGAGATTTCGCAATGCAGGCTCAATCTGTCAAGCGCAAAAGGAGCGTTTCGCTGCGCCCGCTTCTCTTCCTCATCCTGGGGCTGATCATTACCGTGATAATGCTCTTTCCCGTGTATTGGATGATTGTCAATTCGCTGGAAACAAACCAGGATATCTTCAAGATACCCGTCTCGCTGATCCCGACCCAGATCACGTTTGAAGCGTATACGGCGACGTTCGCCGATCAGTTCCCGCACCTGCTTACCAGCCTGATTGTCGCGCTGGGGGCGGTGGTGATCTCGCTCGCCATCGCGATTCCCGCTGCCTATGCCCTGGCGCATTTCCGCCTGCGCTTCTCGAACGTGTTGATTTTCGCGCTCTTGCTGGCGCAGATGATCCCGGCGGTCACCCTGGCGACGCCGATGTTTCTGATCTTTAACAAGCTGAACTTGTTGAATAGCTACCTGGGCTTGATTCTGGCAGATAGCACGTATGCTGTCCCCTTTGATGTAATTATTCTGGCCGCGTATATGCAATCGCTTCCCTATGAACTGGTCGAGGCGGCGTTTATCGATGGCACGGGTGAGTGGGGCGCGTTCCTCAGAATCATACTGCCGCTCGCGTTGCCGGGTATTGTGACGGCGGGGCTCTTCGCCTTCCTCTTCGCGTGGGGCGACTTCCTCTACGGCCTCACTATTATGACGGTGAATGATATTCAGCCCATTTCCCTGAGCATCTATGGCTACCTGGGGCAGTTTAACTCCCAGTGGAATAACCTGATGGCGGTCGCGACCCTCGGAGCGATACCAGCCGCGATCCTGCTGATTGTCTTCCAGCGCTATATCACGTCCGGCCTCTCGTCTGGTGCGTTGAAGGGCTAGGAACTGGTGAGTGGGGATGTCTCAGAACTTCGGACCAAGAAAGAAGGATTATCATGCAAGGTTTTCAACGATATGCAAATGCACTACTGTGGGAACGGAATCACGAGCAACTGCGCATAGAGCCGTGGGGGCGCGACAGCCTGCGCGTCCGTTCGACGCCTAATGCTGCAGTTCGTGACGACCTGTTGAGCGTCCTTTTGTCGCCGGAACCAACGGAAGTGCAGATCACGATTGACGCGCAGGGGGCCAGGATCAGCAATGGCGCGCTTACCGCGAGCGTTTCTCCGCAGGGGCATGTTCGCTTCTCCAAGACGGAGAGCGGAGAGGAACTGCTGGCGGAAACCCCTCTTAAGCATTCGACCCGCATTCCACCTCGCCATTTTAAAGCGCTTCACAGCGATCTCTATCATCTGGAGGCGCGTTTCAAGGCGTATGAAGGCGAGAGGCTCTACGGTCTGGGGCAGCACCAGCACGGGTTGCTCGATCAGAAGGGGGCGGTAGTCGAACTGGCCCAGCGCAATACTGAAGTGGCGATTCCCTTCCTGTTCTCAAGCCGGGGCTATGGCCTGCTATGGCACAACCCGGCCATCGGGCGCGTGGAGCTTGGCAAAACCGCGACGCGCTGGATCGCCGAGGCGACCGCTCAGCTTGATTACTGGATCACGACGGGCGATACGCCCGCCTCGATCATGGAGCACTATGCCGATGCGACCGGCCACGCGCCTGAGTTCCCCACATGGGCCTCTGGTTTCTGGCAGTGTAAATTACGCTATCGCACGCAGGATGAATTGCTCCAGGTCGCCCGCGAGTATAAGAAGCGCGGCCTGCCTCTTTCGGTTATTGTTATTGACTTCTTTAACTGGACCTTGCAAGGTGACTGGCGCTTTGATCCGCAAGCCTGGCCCGATCCCCAGGCGATGGTTGACGAGCTCAGAGCAATGGGCGTCGAATTGATGGTTTCCGTCTGGCCGACAGTCAACCCTATGAGTGAGAACTTCGCGGAGATGCAGGCGCGTGGCCTGTTGATGCGCACGGAGCGTGGTATCCCCGCTATGATGATCTTTCAGGATAACCGTCCGGAGGGCCCGGCCTTTGTGCAATACTATGACGCCACCAATCCCGAGGCACGCGCGTTTGTCTGGGAGCAAGTACGCGAGCACTACTATCAGTACGGTATCAAAACCTGGTGGCTGGATGCTTGCGAGCCGGAGATGCATCCGCTGGATGCGGATAACGTTCGTTTCCACCTGGGCAATGGCAGTGCAGTGGCGAACGCCTATCCGATGCTGCACGCCAAGGGGTTCTATGATCATCAGCACCGGGAGAGCGATGAGCCTATCCTCAATCTCTGCCGCTCGGCCTGGGCGGGGAGTCAGCGGTACGGGGCGGCTGTCTGGTCAGGTGATATTGATAGCACCTTTGAGGATTTGCAGATTCAGGTGCGCGCGGGCCTGAATATGGCCTTGAGCGGTATTCCCTGGTGGACAACCGACATCGGCGGCTTCTATGGTGGCGATATCGACTCGCCTTCTTTCCGCGAACTGCTGATTCGCTGGTTCCAGTACAGTACCTTCTGCCCGATGCTGCGCCTGCATGGCTACCGTAATCCCGAGCGCAACATTGACGCCATGATCGATACCGGCGCCGAGAACGAGGCGTGGTCGTTTGGCCCGGAGGCATACGCGATCATTAAGGAGCTCTTGTTCTTGCGCGAGCGCCTGCGCCCGTATGTCGAAGCTCAGATGAAGGTAGCGCACGAGAAGGGCACACCCCCCATGCGGCCCCTCTTCTTCGATTTCCCTGAGGATGAGGAGTGCACGCGTGTAGATGACCAGTTCCTCTTTGGCCCCGACCTGCTGGTGGCCCCAATCTTGACGGAAGGCGCGCGCAGTCGCGGCGTCTACCTGCCCGCGGGGACTACCTGGACCGATGCCTGGAGTGGCGAGACGTTTGAGGGCGGCCACTATATCACGGCAGAGGCCCCCCTAGAGCGGATTCCAGTATATCTTCGTGATGGAGCTGATGTGCCCATTCGAGAGGGCCGCTAAGCAGCGAACAAACAAGCAGTGAAAAACAAAGCAGGCGGGACTCAGCGAAGCAGGAAAGCCTCTCAGGGACGAGAGGAATCCTTTCCCCTGATGATGCGTTTTCTTTCTTGCCCGGTTTGTGGTATCGTCGCTTCGGTATGCGGGTAAATTTCTCCTACCTGCATACTATGCATCGCCACTGGCTGGTTATTGTAGACCTCGACTGTATTGACTGAGCTCCCGGCAGAGCCGCCTATAGCATAGATCCTCCCATCCTGTCCAAGCGCGCCTCCAAGACCATCCCGTGCGGTTGACATAGGTGCGATGTTTGTCCAGGCATTCGTTCTGGGATCATATGCCTCCACCGTTTTGAGAGGGCCACTTGTGTTTCGGCCCCCAATGGCGTAAATTCGCCCATCGGGGCCAACCACCGCTGTCAATCCCGTGCGTGCGGTTGGCATAGGTGCAAGGGGTGTCCAGGTGTTCGTTTTGGGGTCATATGCTTCTACCGTCTTGAGGATGCCGCTTGCGTTTATTCCCCCCATGACGTAGATCCGCCCATCAGGGCCAAGCGCCGACGCGAGCCCATAGCGTGCGGTTGGCATAGGCGCGAGGGTTGTCCAGGTCTGTGTCCTGACATTATACGCCTCCACCACGTTTAGCTCGCCACTATCTAATTTACCGCCTATTACGTAGATGCGCCCGTCAGCTCCCACAGTAGCAGTAAGGTTGGAACGAGGGGTGGGCAGAGTGGAGGCAAGAGTTGTCCAGGTATCTGTCAAGGGATCGTAGGTATCCACTGTACTGAGCTGGTTATTGCCGGAGTCTGCGACACGATTGGTGCCGCCAATAGCATAAATAAGGCCATCGGGCCCCAGTACCGCTGCTAGATACCCTCGGTGGGTGGGCATCTGCGTACCGGTAGTCCAGGTATTCTTCGCGGCGTCGTAGATCTCCACGCGGGTAAGGTAATAGCTGCCATTGGGATTGGTGCCATGGCCACCGATGGCATAGAGCCGCCCGTCGGACCCCCGTACCACCACCAATCCCTCACGTGCGGTTGGCATAGGAGCAGCGCCCTTCCATTGCCCAGCCACGACAGTGGGGGTAACGGTGGGTTGCATGGCGATGGGTGCAGGAGCTTTCCGGGTGATCTGACTGAGTCCATAGGCTGCGCCACCTAGCAAAATCAGCGCCCCCAGCGCGGCGGCCACGATCCACCAGGGGAAGGGCTTTTTCACAGGCGCCGCGGCGGGCACCGTAAATTTGACCGTTGGCCCCTCGCTAGTGTCATCATCGGGATTGGCCAGGTCCACCATATCCAGTCGGAAGGTGTAGTCGCCAGTTGGGGCGCCTGGTGGAACGGTAATTTGCACGGTATATTGCTGGCTTCCGGTACTGGCGAATTCGCGCTCAGATTCTCCCAGCAGCGTCAACCAGGAACTGGCAGCCGATGAGAGGGCGACCACGCGGGCGCGACCGCTAATGACTCGTGTCGTTGTGTTAGAAACGGTAAACGAGGTCTGCACCTGGCGACTGCTATCCAGAGGTACGCTGCTGGTCGCCGCGGTGATCGCAAATGAGCTTGACATGGTTTTATCCTCCTGGGGATCCTGCTCAACTTATTTGAGTGCGAGGAGACACGCAGGCGCCCCCTCCATACGAAGGCACGTGATACTGAGTGCCCCATGCGCTTTGCCCGGGTAAACTTTGAAATTGGTATCCGTTGTGGTCCCTACTCCCATCAGGGTCTTTTGCACGGGTAGCGTCTCTTCCTGAGTGAGCGTTACCGTCGCCGACGCCCCTTGTATGAGTTGTAGTGAGACCAGGCGCAGCGTGAAGGGGAACTCTCCAATGCCAAATGTGCAGATGCTGCCCAGGGGCACGACAAGCGTATCTCTCTGAAGGCAACTCGCGGGTGCAGGCCTCAGATCACCAACCTTTAACGGCTGCTGAATGACGAGAGTTCTACCCAGTCCCGTCACCCACCCAGGAGGCTGGAATGCCTGATCGTCGGAGTGTATGGCCCCAAGGTTGAGACCGACGACGAAGAGGACACCTATCACGAACAATAGGGCGAGAAAGACTTTGGGGCTGCGCATACGAATGTACCCCTTTCTAAGAGGAAGGTGGTCTGCCTTCTGGATTCTCCACCATTTCAAGTTCATAGGTAACATAGGCAGGCTTTTCCGACTCGATGATCTGCTCGATCATGGCGCGGTATGACGCCGCTTCGTGTGGGGCCCGAACGCGGAGGTGGAATGGTCGGGGCAGGCCATCAGGTCCTGGCACCTGCTCCTCTATTGTGAAGCCTTGTACGCCAGTTGCCGTTTCCAGGAAGCGTAGCAGTCCCTTTGCCGTCCCTCGCCATTGTGCCAGGAACGGTGAGGCAGCTATCAGTTCGCGTAGCCGCCCCATTCCACTGGGCCAGGAAGGAGCAGTCTGCGTCGAGGATGTTGCGGGAACACCCTGTAAAAAACGTTCTAGATCGACACAGCTCGCCAGGAAAGGCACGAACGCATCGGGAGCGCGATAAGGATCAAAGAACGCATCAAGCTGGTCCAGCACTGCCTCGTCTGGAGCTGGCAGGGCTTCCATCACTTCGAGCAGAGCGAGCAAGGGTGAGCCTTCCTCTATGGCCCGCTGAAAAACCTCGGGGAGCAGACGCTCAATATCAGTCCGCTTCATCTTCACCTACTACCGCTATATCGTGTTCGCCCGAGACGAACAACCAGGTTGCTGGCAACGTCACTTTGTCGGGGAATTCTTTGTTCGAGGATGAAGAGTAGGCTCCCCCACCATCCTCGCTGCGGAAAATCCCCTTTGCTCCGCCCGCCAGTACCAACCCGGTTTCAGGGTTCGCTCCAAGCGCGAGGACCGGGTGGAAGCGGCCCGGGTCTCTCAGGGGCAGGCCACAGCCCACGTCGGATACCCGCCAGGCGGCATCACGTCCACGGAGGTCTAGTTGCAGCACACCCGCGCGATGAGAGCCCGCCAGAACCTTCGTGCCGATAAAAGTGATTGAGCGACACGTCCCCCCAGTCCAGTTTTTTCCGAACCTTTGCCATCCTTCTGGTGGGTCCTCTGAGCCGCGCAACTCCCAGGTAAAGCATCCCTTGCCGGGGTCATCTCCGCCGGAGACCGCCGCGCCCGCCCAGATAAATGAGCGGGGACCATCGTGCTCTATCACTAATTCCCGGATATCCTCGCCACGCAGCCCGGTATGCCGAAAGGTGTTAGTCGCGCCCCCACTGCTGGAAAGATAGACCCCACCAGTATTCTGCGCCGCCACAGCGACGTTTGTGCTCCCCCGCGCGTCCATACTGGTTGTTACCGCGTAAAAGCCTAGCCCCTGATTCGCCTGGTCCACGAGCACCTGCACAGGGCTACTGCCCGGCTGCATGGTGAGTTCATACAACCCGACGTTTGTCGCCAGCAGCAGAACCGGCGCGCCGCCCCGTAATGTCCAGGCCAGGTCCTGGATCAGGAACGCCAGCGAGTAGATGGTAGTTTCCCATGTTTCTGCGCAGTCTCGCGAAATGTGCAGGCGCGATCCCTTATCGTTGGGCAGGCGCGTGGCAACGGCGACAAGCCCCGCTTGACGCGCATGAACCTGCACAACGGTGATTTCCTCTCCTTCGAAGCGGCCAGCCGGCTCCCAGCCTCCACCATCGTTTAGCGAGCGGAACAGCGTGCTCCCGCTCCCGACATACCAGGTTCGCGGCTGTGTGCTATCGGCGACAAGTGTTGTTACATTACTCTCGGGGACCTCATCCACCACGAGCCGTACTTGATCCACCCAGCGCACCCCTGGCTCTGCTAATGCCACATCGTAGACATGGGATGCGCGCAGGGCCTGCCCAAAGGGCCACCCAGTTGAACTGAATGGTGTCGGCAGTGGATTAATTGTCTGGTGCAGGCGTTCAATGACCCGCTGCCTGACCGCCTGAGGATCTTCTTCCCGCCTGACCACAATCCTCGCCTTCACACGTACCTCCTTATAATGGGCCCAATTTACCAGGCAGGTCGTCCCGAGCGGACGTCGCTCGTCTAGTGCCTGCTGGACATGTACGCGGGCTTCCGTGGTCTGGTGGTCCTGGAGCACGGACACCGTCACCTGTCCTCCATCCCGCTTCTCTTCGGGGAGAAAGGGAACCAGCAACACCTCTACGGTTCCAGGTGTGGCATATGCCCATAACGCGGCCCGCGTCAGCGCTTTCGCCCGTGCCACTACCCGTGAATTGTAGAGCGCGACCAGTTCGAAATCGCGGGCAGTTACCGCCCGTTGCAATGAGTGCAATTGCTGTGGCCCGCGCACCAACGCATTCTCCAGCGTTTCTGCCGCGCGTCCTCCCACTGCCGGACCGGGGTTTGTGACCTGGACGCCGATGATCGGGTCCTTCAGTTTGATCAGGGTGTTGGCCTCAACATTTCCCTCTGGCCCACCCCCACGCCGGTACCAGACCCGTATCTCTCGCCCAGCACCCGGAATAGCCGATAGTGCATGTGCAACATCTTCCAGCGCACCCCCCCGCTGCTCAAGCCGCGCCGCTGGGGCGAACATGATCATTCCCGACATCCTATCGGCAAGGTAAACATACGGGTCATCTCCAATGTTGGTAAAGCTATCAACCTCGCGCCATACACGATAGGTCTTGCCTTGATATTCGATTGCCGGGATACGTTCGCCCAGTTCGCCTGGCCCCGCTTCAACGCCGACGACCAGGTCCAAATCGTCTCCCGTTCTCGCTACGAGTGGTGACCGCTGTACCCTGATAACCAGATTGGGCAAACCGGTACCCGTTCCGGCAAGCTCACCCTCCACCAGATCGCAGTGGTGTGCCAATACTTCTACCTGCGTTCTACCAGCAGGGATAGTCGCGTTCTCCGCCGTCGTAAAGATAAGCGCGTCGCTTGAACTCCCCGAGCGACTGAGCGCCACCCGCGTTCCCCGGGGGATCTGGATCGGTTGATCCTCGGCTCGTGCCCGGCTAAATAACAGGCTCACGCTGGCCGCCGCCGGGGGTTGCAGGCGCAGGCCGATCAACCGCAAGAACTCGATATACATCTTCTCTGGCACACGGTTTAAGCGGTAGATCATCGTCTCGGTGAGGTGCGCGAACAGTTCCAGCAGCACCATTCCGGGATCGCCCGGCGAAAGGTCTGTCCACTCCGGAGACGATTGCATGATACGACGACGCGCTTCCTCCATAAGCTGCCGGAAGTCACGATCGTCCAGGTTGGGCGAGGGAAGTGGCATTAGCGTCTCCCTCCCGCAAGGTTAAAGGAAAACGTCGTGATATCGGTCTGCTGGGTGGCCCGTACACGGTATTCAAGGCTGATCGTGAGTTGTTCTGGATTCACTGCGTCACGCTGCGCATCTAGCCGCAGCACTTCAATGCGCGGCTCCCACCGATCGAGCGCCTGCCGCACATAGTGAATGGCTAAACCGGCAGTCGTCTCATCATTGGGAGAGAACACCAGGCGATGCAGATGACAACCATACTCAGGGCGCATGATTCTCTCGCCTGGGACAGTGGACAGCAAGAGTAAGATTGCCTGGCGTACTGAATCACGATCGTCCACCATGGCAATACCTCCCCGTGGAGTGAGACCGAGGCCCGCGGGCCCCTCCGACGTGTCCAGGTCGGGATGGACGAATTTCCAGGCGCGATAGCGTGGCGTGCTCATAGTACCTCCGTCACGAGTTGTTGGCCGGGGTCGCGCACCGTATATTTGACCACGCCCGGTGGCGTCCCGTCGGTCAGGCCGGTTACCGTATCCAGGCAGATGCGCTGACCATGAATGCGCAGAAAATCGGAGTAGCCGACCTCTACGTTGAGGGTGCGAGTACAAGGTTTGATCGTCGCGCCAATATTCGGGCAGCCCGTGATCAACCTGCCTTCCGGATCGTTCTCCACCAGCACCTTTCGCCGCTCGATGGTCACCAGGTCCTGGGTCGTCGCGAGAGAGACGACTCCTAACTCGTGTTTGCAGGTAATAACCCCATCCTCAGTGAGCCACTTCATCGTTTATCCTCTCTCAAAATCGATGTTCTTGCCGCGGATGACTACCCGTTGCCCCGGTGCCTCGATCTCCAAATCCGCCGCCGCATGTACGCGCACCTTCTGCGGCGAGAGTTCGCAGTAGCTTCCACGACTGTTCTCCAGGCGGATCGTCTGCTGCCCATCGTCAAGCTGGATACGCTGCCCGCCCGGGGTCAGTAACGTATAGCGGCGCACCACGCCGCCATCAATGCCCACATCCGGTGGTTCCTCTACTCCGTAGAGTCCACCGAGCACCACTCCCTGACCTGGATCTTCGTGCGCGAAGAGGACCAGCACGTGGTCTCCAATGTCTGGTAAGGTTATAAATCCTTTTCCCGCGCCCGCCCCTGCGCTCAAAACCCCCATCCAGTCTGTCTCCACGTTGCCATACGTTGGCAGGGAAACGCGAATGCGCCCTAACTTCTCGGGATCATCTATCTGAGTTACCACTCCTGGCGTGGCGAGACTGCTGCGCGACCGCGGTCGCGTAGCAGGAGGAGAACTGGAGATTTCGGAAATAAAGCCCTTACGGGCATCGATGGTATGTGTGACAGCCGAGAGGACGTAGCGCCCCGCGACGGCGTCGGCTACTCCTGTGACCTCCACCGGCGTTCCTGGTTGTAGGCGTGGATCGCCCTCGGCTATCCCCCAGAGCGTCACTTCTCGCGCCACCCGCAAGTCTAACTCTGCCTGCGCGAGCCCGGTCGCGTGATCGCTGCCAGGTGCCGCTTCATCAACAAGCTCGTGCCTCTCGCTTCCACCGACACGTGCCGGAGTTATCCCGGCGGCAACAGCACGTCCTACTCGCGCCCGTGATGCCTGGCCTTCGTGGGTTTCTATTCGTGATGGATCCCATCCCGCCGCGGCCACTGATTGGCATACCGTGTCAGCATTGATCTCGATGCGCGCTTGAAGGAGGGACTCGCCCAGGGCAAGTGGCACGACCTCGCCAATGCCTTGCAAGGTCAACAGATGCAGGACATTTCCCCGTAGCGCCAGGTATAACCCACACCGTTCGGCCACTTCCTGCAGGAGTTCAAGATCTGATTGCCGATGCTGGATGAGCCGGGGCCACAATGGTCCAGGTTCCGCTGCCTTCACAACCAATCCCAGGTCGGCGGCTAGTTCTTGCGCCAGGTCTCGTGTCGTGACCTGTACGTGGGCGCGCACCGATTGACGCTTCCGTAGCCGATGCAGGAGATCGTACCCCCGAACGCGAATCGCGCGACCATAGGCTGGCTCGTAGCAATGCTCAACTGCCGTCACCTGACCCGCAAAAAGTGGTTCCGGCTGCCCTGCGATCATGACACGCAACGCCGTCCCTGGTGTTAGCCATACGGCGCTCGCCAGGGACGCTGGCGGATCGAAAAATGTCAATTCGCAGAGTGTCGGCAGCGAGAGACGCTTCTGAATCCGTACCTCTCCTAGCGACTGCGAAATATCAGGGGCGAGCGCCGCTCCCTCCGCTTCCACAAGCACCTCGGGCAGGGAATGTACATAGTTCATGCGCCTTCTCCTCCTAGGACCGAGAGTGGCGGGATGCGCAGCAAGAAACCCACCGGGAGGTGAAGCGGATTTTGCAGATTATTGAACGAGGCGAGCATCCGCCATAGGGAAGGCACCTCTGCTGCCGATTGTTCTGGGTAGTAACGGGCGGCAATCACATCGAGGCGCTCACCCTCGCTGACAACATGCACGCGTACGCGGTCCTCTGATACACTCTCCGGGGGCACTTGTAGCCCTTCCGGGGAGAGCGTTTGAGCCTGAAGCGGCTGCCTTCCCGGTAGCGTCGTTTTCAGCGGCTCGTTTACTCGCCAGAGTCTCATACGCAACCAGGAGCGCTGTGGGGCCCCCTCTGCTGTAAACTGCTCCAGGTGCTCAGCCACCGCGACCACGATCGCGGGTATGTTCCACGATTTGCCCCAGACAAAACGCACCAGCGGAGGCCGTCGATAGCTACTGACGCCACGAGTATTTTCAGCAAGATTCCATAGTGGCCCCGTGAGATCACGCACATCACTCGTCACGATGGAAGACCCTGCCAGAGAAATATCAAATAAGAGATTGAGTTCTAGCTCTGTCCTGCCACCTCCGGTGTAGAGCAGGGGATCATCCCGTAACTCCACTCCGTTCACCACCCCTCCCAGTGAACGCCGGGGCAGCACTCCCGCCAGCCGGCGCATCACCAGGCTATCGGGATTGAGTAAACATCCCAGACGCTCATTGGTTTCTTCCAGCAAAAAGGCTACGCGTTCCATGAGCGACCTCGCTGTTCCTCGTCCAATCGTTGCTCCCGTTCCCAGGCTCGTCGCGCTATGTCCCAATCCGTGCTCAGGTTGTGGGTTGTCTCTTCCAGAGGAAGAGATGGCCAGCGCATGCTTGCCTGTTCCAGCTCGATGAGTGATTGATGGCCGTGTGCTGGTCCTGGTATGCTCGCTTGAGACCAGAGGTTGTGCTCGTTCTTCTCGCTGTCTTGTAAGTGATTGCTTACCACTTGCGTGTTTGGCACATGCGAAGCACCCGGGCTCACCTGATGGTTGTGACCAACGCCTGCCTGGGGCAAGGCTTCTCCCGCTGGTTCTGCTGGCTCAGTCTTCTCTGTTCGCGCTGGTCTCCTCTCTTCTACACCTATTAGCGCTCCTCCTCCGCTGTTGCCAGTTGGAAACGTGTGCCAATCAGTGAAAGGGCGAGCGTCGTGACTGGCCTGCCGGGCGGAAGGTACACGTGGACTCTCCTCCCCTAACACAGACGCTTTCATGTTGACCTGACCTTCCCTGCGAGCTTCGTCAGGCTGTTTACCCGGCTCCGCTGACCTGCTAGCATCCTTCTCCACTCGTAGCGCCGCAGGCACATGCATTTCTTGTCCGTCGATCATTGTCCGTGTGCCGCTCTGTTCCTGTGCCGCCAGGGATACCTGAGATGGTATTGCCGTGCTCCGGCTGGCATGCCCTTTCTGCCACAGCAGTTCTGGTGCGCCTTGCTGCACCCGTGCCAGCCAGTGAGCAGGCGGACTGTCAATATCCCCACTTTCCACAAATTCTTCAAGGATCGGCGACTGCGCTACCGGCATAGGTGAAGATGCAAAACGGGAATCGACCGCTGAGCTTCTTAGATCGACGCGCTGCGCGCTCCCCTGGCCCCATAGCGCTCCGCGACGTTCGGCTCCCGCCTGCCTGGCCACGAAATCTGCCCAACGCTGTAACTGGCTTGCCAGTGCATGCAACATCAAGCCTTTGACGCTCCGTTTTTCCATCGTTTCTACGCCCGTTGCAATGTCTCGTAGACTAACGTCAAGGTCTCGATGGCGGCCTCGCGATTGAGCGCGTCCAGGGGAGCGCCACGCCACTCAGACGGCCAGGCATTGATGAGATCCCAACGCATCATTTCGCTCACGCCATCACTATCGAGCATCAGAATAGAGACATTCTTGCGTTCGACTCTTCCCGCCACTGCGGTCATGAGCCAATCCCAGACCTCATGCGAGGCGGTGAGTCCATAGCGTAACGTCACATCGGCATATTCTACCGGGCCTGGAATGCAATGCACCACCTGGTTCGTTCCCCCTTCGCGGTACTTGATGACGTGAATCTTGATTCCCAGCCCGCTGCAAGCCGTAAAATGTCCTTCAGTGACGCCCTGAATCACCAGTTTAAAGTTATAGGCCCGATAGGGGTCGTTGAATACGCCCGGTTGCGCACCAGACGGCGCCGTTCCTGGTGCTATATCTCCAGCTTCAGGCATTAAAACCTCCCACAGTTTCTGTATCAAGCCCACTTGCATGCTGACTGATACGGAAAACAATGAACTCGGCGGGTTTGACAGGGGCAATACCAATAACCGTGACAACCATACCAGCATCAATGGTGTCGGGTGGATTTGTTTCTTCGTCGCACTTGACAAAGAACGCTTCCTGAGGTGTGCGACCCATCAACGCCCCGTCTCGCCACAAACGCGTCAGGAATGCCGAGAGGTCCCTCCGGATCGATTTCCATAGGGTCCTGTCATTTGGTTCAAAGACAATCCAGCGTGTACTCGTGGCTATCGATTCTTCAATCATATTGAACAGGCGCCGCACGTTGAGATAACGCCACTCACTACTTCCATCGGCAATGGTACGCGCACCCCAAACACGAATTCCCTCACGCGCGAACGACCGAAGACAGTTTACGCCACTCTGATTCAATATTCCCTGTTCATCGCGTGTGAGCAGATAGGTAAGATTGAGCGCACCCCGTACCGATTCATTCGCCGGTGCTTTATGTACACCTCGCGTCGCATCCGTGCGCGCCCAAATTCCGGCAAGATGACCAGAGGGCGGCACATCAACGAGGTCGTTGGGCGAGAGTGAGTCGCGCACTGTGATCCAGGGGAAATAAAACGCTCCATAGCCGCTATCTGACTGCCGTGGCCGAGCCCCCCTCGATCCTCCGAGTTCAGCGGTCGTACCGTAATCTCCCTCGGCGGCGTTACCCTTTTTGGTTTCACCAGTCGCCCCTGCATGACTTGTTCCCGATGTCGGCTGGGCCTTCGCTGTGGCAACCTGTGTCAGCAACGTAATGTCTTCAACATTTTCAGGTGCGTCCAGTATCGCGACCCGATCCTTGAGCCTTTCACAGTGCGAAAGGACGAGGTCATATGAAGTAGCATCGGTGTATCCCGGTGCTGCAACGATAGCGACCTCATCGATCTGCTCGAGGACATCGAGTCCTACGCGGGCACGTCCCCCGCCCGCGATCGACCCACCTTTACCAACGTTGACCACGAAGCATCGGCTACCGCCGTTCTGGAAAAAACCGTAGACGGCGTGTGAGAGCGGCGTGCTCTTACTCCCCTCGGAGACGAAAAAGCGCATGAACTGCGACCAGTTGTTAATAGCTACTGCTTCGTTCAAGCGCCTGGTTGGATCGGGGGCTTCGCCGACAAAACCAGCAGTGCTTGTGCCAACTGCCTGGATTGGTCTCGTCCCCCCGAAACTTCCTCAATGTAAATGTCCGGTGCCATAGGATTCATCATGGTAGTTCTCACTTTATCTCGAATGAATCGAACCGTATCGCCAGTGGCTCTCTGCCGGAAGTGGGTTGTTCCACCGTAACATTCTGCACCCGCCCTTTTGCCTTCACCAGCAAGCGGATACTACCCGCTTCCCCAGGCACTGTGGGGAAGTGGAATCGTCCCCCTGTATCGGTGTAATTGCGAAGTTGGAGAGCGGGCAGTTCCACACTTGCCCCGGCAATCGGGACATCACCTGGCCCCAGTACGATCCCGTACAGACTTGTGATAGGCGTGCCACGCATTACTAAAGGCCCTTGTACTAGCCTGGTGACCGGCTCTGGCCGCTCAATGGGGAGTGGAACACATAGCGTAAACGTGGGGCGTGGGGCTATGCCTAAGGCCGCCCACATGGCCGCAGGCACTTCTGCCAGGTCAAGCTCATACTCATGCTTCTTCATAGCCGCCAGGACGAGTTTTCCCAGGAGACGATGTGCCTCCTCCTCATCGTCTCCTGCCCAGGTTGCCACGAAATAGCGCAATGCAATTCGTATAGGAGGCTGTCGATTCATCCACGCTTGCGGGGGATTGGTTAACGCGAGCAAATAGAGGCTCACGCCATGTTTGCCATCTAACTGACGAGGTGGGCCCAGAACAACATCAGCCCCCATGACAACGCTCTTTACCCACTCTTGTAGCTCTCTATCCACTTGATCAATCACGGCGTCCTCGTTTCTGCGCCTGAAATCGATTGATATGCGACCGGTATCATCCCAAACCCTTCTGCCAATTCTCTGCCTGGAGGCCCCCATCTCCAGGCAGAGGAAGGAAAATATATGGTTCTTGTAACCGCATCTATAGATCAGACGTGCCCGGGCGCTTTTTTTAGAGGTTAAAGATACACAAGCATCTGTATGCAATTGAGATATATAAAAGTAGTATACTTTATTTCATGGTAAAATATCAAAAACCACTTCCAAAAGCTACTTATAGAACCTTGAAGATTTCTATTTAATCATTGCTCGCGACGCGATAGGATATATTTAAGCTAGAAATGAAATAAATTCTTAAATAGCATGAACAATACTTTGCGTGCTTGACCGCTCTATTGACTTCCAGCTATAATTGGCTCAGGAACGGTATAGGTAAGCAACGAAGTACGCTTACCTGGCTCTATCACTTATTCCCGTGCTCACTCAAACCTAAACACGTAAGGAAAAAGTGGATCATTCGGGCGTGCGAAGTCTCTATCCAGGGTCGGTAATCGGATCAAAGGAAGGGGATTACGTTTTGCCGTTTGTCCTAAGCGTTCGGTAGTTTTGAGGTATGCAATGAATCGCTTGCGTACTCCTTTCTTATTCTGTGCTATTGTCTTGATTTGTATCGTCGTACTCATTGAAATGGGTACAGCCCTCCCGGGCGTGCTTCGCAGCAACCCGATTCCAATCACAGCCTTCCAACTGCCTCCACAGCTCTCTGCAGCTACTGCCGGACTCAACCGTGACCAGCAAAATATGGTGGCACAGCTTAGCAGTCAGGGGCATCCACCGGGTCTTGGTCTCCCCGATCTGGCCCTCCTTGACAGTATCATGCTTTTCACCGTTATCCTTATGGGTGTTGCCTTATTCATTCCAGAGCGCTTGCATGGCAGAGTACAGGGAATTGCCACCCTCATCTTCTCACTCCTACTCATGGGTTTCGCTCTCCGCCAGATCTTCATTGCCCTTAGCCTGCTTATGCTGATGATCTCGCTGCTCATATCCATACCTTTCGGCACGCTTATCTACCTCATTGTGTACGGATCCTTTAATCGGGCAGGTGCATATGTGGTATTGAGCGTCATCATGTTACTCAAGTTTGGTTTCTCCGGTAGCCTGTTCTTCGCTCAGCAGCGCTTCCTTGAAAGCAAAGGACTTCTTCTGCTTCTTCTTACCTCTCTTCTTGGCACTGTTCTCGTTAGCCTTCTTCTTGGTATCGTTCCGGCATTCCTCGTCAGTATTACTGACGCGATCGCCGCTCTATGCATTGGTATCATTACCATCATCTGGGGCATCACTTTGCTCATCGGCTCCATCACGTCCATTATTAAAACTGTTCGGCTTAATCGTGTACTCACTGCTTGATTCAGGCATGTTTCAAGAGCAGAAATTGGATCGTACAAACTGCCAGGTGGAGTCGATGTTGAAGTCCCACGGCACACAGGCTTGTGCCTTTCTGCTCGCTCTCGTTGCACCTGCGCTTTTTGTGGACGCTCGACCTCGCGTTGCAGCGGGTATGCAGCCACCAGCGCCCACCCTTGCGCCCCCAAATGATCACAGATGGGGATAGCTCAAGCAGCTATCCCCATTTGTGAGTGCCCATTGATCTCGCTAGCTTAGTACAACATCATCGTAGTACGTGTACGTCGCGTCGCCAGCATAGTTATCGTCGTGACTGATCAACTTCAGAGTATAGGAGTGGCCAGCCGTCACCGTAGCTGACACCTGGACCCAGGTCCCGTTGGTGTTACAGGTCTTGGCCAGGACGGTCGAGGTCGTACCACTCGTGTTGTCCTTCAGTGTCGCCGTTGCCCAGTCATAGGTCAGCGTATCTGGACAATACACGCGATACCAGAAGGTCAGATGCGTATTCCCACTGGGTACCGTGAAGGTCTGGCTGATGCTGCTGTCGCCATTGGTCGGCGAGGTTGAGCCCACCCGAGCTGAATAACTGCCCGAATGCACTGTGGTGCTGACCGAGGTAGTCCCAGCGGAGGTCCAGCCGGAGAGGCTCCCCGTCTCGAAGCCTCCGTTGGTAATGCCACCACCGCTCGTTGATGTGACAGTCACCGTCACGGATGTGCTGTGGGTGGCACTGCCTTCGGTGCCAGTCACGCTAACGGTATAGGTTCCCGTCGCGACCGACGAGCCAACCGAGACGGTCAGGGTTGAGGAGCTACCCGCCGTGACCGAAGTGGGCGAGAGCGAGGCTGTTGGGCCGGAAGGCGAGACGCTCGCCGAGAGGCTAACGGTTCCCGCCGAGCCACTGGTTACCGCAGTGCTGATCGTAGAGGTGCCGCTGCCACCGGGAGCAATAGACAGGCTGGTGGGACTGGCGCTGATCGAGAAATCATTCGTTGTGGTTCCTCCACCAACGATGGGGTGGGATATATCGCACCTGTTGGTGTCATTCGACCAGGTCGATTGCATGGTGTAGGTGCCGTTGCCCATCGTGACATTAGCAGAGGCACCCTGGCCGGAGGAAATCCAGGCGCACTCATCCGCGTTCTCTTGCCCACTACTACTGCTCGTCCAACCGCCAGCGGGATTCTGGTCGGTAATGGTTTCGGAGTATTCGTGGCCTTCGACCATGGTGAAGCCATCGAGAGTGCCCGCTGAGCCAGAGTTAACGAAATTCTGGCCGCAACTGCTGCCAGCGTCTAGAACATATGGCATGTTGGTGAAGGCGATATCACCGTAGGGCGAGCTGGCCGCGCCGCCAGAAAGCGTCGTGTCACCATTATAGTCGTGCCACGCGCAGAATCCTCCGGTCCTCCAGCCGTCGGGGTTGGTTCCGGTCGCCGAGAGGATCACGTACTGTGCATATCGGTTGCTTGCCGCCGTCGTGTTGCTGAAGTGTCCGGCGGCCTTGATTGCCTCGTTGGCTAACTGATTTCCGCTCGCCGTACTTGGCTCGGCACCGGAGTTATCGTACCAGACACCAGAGAAAGCACCACCAGTCGGGTAGCCAACATGTGCGGTACTCGATGAACAACTGGTAGCACCTGCCGTGACGCCGGAACCGTCACAATACTGGGTCATCACGCCTGACCACAGTTCGTTGCCAGTGCCCAGGCCCTTGAACATATTCTGTAAGCGTGGCGCGGCACCAGCGGAGTCGTTGGAAAATGTCAGGTTGCCACTGCTGTCAGTGCTCTGAGTTCCCCACTGGGTGCCCCAGAAGACCAGATAGACTTTCTCTTTGCCGCTGGTCACACCAATGCCGTCGATGCCACCACCATAGGACAGTGTGTTAGCGGACGCTGCTGGAGTTGAGCTTGAATGCGCCTGCTGATAGGCTTTGATCTTAACCTGTTGACTGGTCGTAGGGACTGCGCCATGTCGGTAGCTGTGCTGGTACGCAGGCGAGTAGGGATTCGTGTCCGGGGAAGAAGCGGTGTTCTCTTGGGAAGCTGGCGCCGCAAATACGGTCAGGGGGGTTAAGGCTGCCAGAATGAGAACAAACATGGAGACTGCAAACGCTCGGATAGCTCGTTTCTGCACGGAAAACTCCTTTTTTGTGTGAAAAGAAACGATCCTCTAATGGCGAACAGGAGATTGTCATGGGAGGATGGCTGGCACTCATTGTCACCGTTCATGCGAACGTGACGGACTCCTCCCAGCAAAATGGCCCATTTTTGTACGAATCCTTGTACTCTCCCTACATTGTCGCCATTATTACTCTTAAGTATAGCTATCCCTTCTTCACCGGCACTTCTTTAGAAATTGCATACTGTTCGGGACGATTTTGTTAAATGTACAAAAAATGTATCTCATTGAGAGCAAAATCAGTACTTTTTTATCGGTTCTTTCGTGTTTCTCTGGATTTTTTTATGGTAGAATGCGAAAAAAACTCGCGGGATGCTAATTTTCACTTCTATTGAGCTTGAAAATTACATAAGAAATTACATAAGAAGAATCAACATTGCAAAGATTGTGCCAAACGAATGCAGACATCGGAGACAAAAGCATGATTTTCTTTGATGCGCAGAGACCCTCGGACTCGTCTTTTGTCGAACGGATCTGGTGCACCCATAGCGAGGGCTCTCACCCGTTTCTCTCTATTGCCGTGAGCCGCCTTGAGCTTGTCGTGAGTAAACTCCAGGGCAAGATCACCCTGACAGTGCGGGGACCCGAGACCAAAGCCACCCCGGTTGGAGACTGTCCTGCCGAGGGGGAGTGGTTTGGCATCTTGTTGAAGCCGGGCGTGTTTCTGCCTCATCTGCCTGCAAGATCGCTGGTGGATGCCTCGGTGAACCTGGAAGCCTCTTCCAACACCACCTTCTGGCTGGGTGGCTCGGCCTGGCAAATTCCTACCTATGAGAATGCCGATACCTTTGTTGACAGGCTGGTGCATGAGGGGCTGCTGGTTCGTGATCCCATCATCGAGGCTGCCCTACAGGGACACCTCAACGACCTGACCCTGCGCTCGGTCCAAAATCGGTTCTTGCAGTCTATCGGGATCACCCAGAGCGCTGTCCGACAAATCGAACGAGCCCGCTCTGCCACCTTCCTCTTACAGCAAGGCGTCTCAATTCTCGACACCATTGTGCAGGCTGGCTATTACGATCAGCCACATCTCACCAGGTCGCTGAGGCACTTCATTGGACAAACTCCCGCTCAATTGCTTCATCACAGCCGACCTGAGCAGCTTTCGTTTTTGTACAAGACAACTCCTTTTCCTTGAGGCATACTATCCCTGTCCAGGGAATCTCACAAGAATCACGACCAGGAGCATCCTTAGATCGCAGGATGTTCCTCCTCCCATCGCCCCCGAACAGGGAGGCAAGGGGGTCACCAGAGTTAGCCAGCAGGAGGTCTTTCCTCCTGCTGGCCAGGTAGAGGAGGAGGCTCGTGTGCGTCGAGAGTCCTCTGGGAAACATCCCTTTCGATAGAGTATCGGAAAGGAACAATATGGAGGGAATCATGCGAAAGATCGTTGTCTCAGAGTTTGTGTCGTTGGACAATGTCATACAAGCACCTGGTGGCGCAGAAGAAGATACCGAGGGCGGCTTCACTCACGGTGGGTGGACAGGGCCGTTCTGGCACGATGACATTGGCGCGCACTTCTTTGAGGAAATGAGCCAAACTGGCGCGCTGCTTCTGGGGCGCAAAACCTGGCAGATCCACGGAGGGGCATTTGAACCCATGCCAGCCGGGGACCCCTTTGGCGATCTCATGAACAGCATGCCGAAGTACGTTGTTTCCACAACCCTAACAACGGCCTCGGCCTGGCGCAACTCAACCTTGATTAGCAGCAATGTTGTCGAGGAAGTGCGCACCTTGAAAGCACAGCCCGGCAAGAACATCGCCATCGATGGCAGCAGCGTGCTGGTTCATACCTTGGCCGAGCACGATCTGATTGATGAATATAGCCTGCATGTTTACCCGGTTGTGCTCGGTAGTGGCAAGAAACTTTTTCCTGAGGCTCTGCGCGTTTATCTGCGCCTGATCGAAGCCAGATCACTGCCATCAGGCGTTGTATTCATGCGCTACTCGCGCGCCTGATGGGCCGCTGGCGACGCAATGGTACAAGGAGGAATCTCAGCAGTGAAAGCACTCCCATGACGATATGGGCTTTAGCCCGCCGCAAGCCACGCCGTTTCAACGGCAGTGGTGAGGCGTTTGTGGCTTTAGCCTTGCGCTTGACGAACAAAGGTTCTCCTGTTAGAATAAGCACATGCAGCAACGAAGGCACGACCCCGGTACGGCTTTAGGAAGTGTTGCGAGCACGAAGAACATGCAGAAGAAAAGCCTCCCACTGCTGGCAACAGCAGTTCTTGAAAGAAAAAGGTGTTCACTCTCTCCAAGCTGTCAAAAGCTTCGCAGGGCTACACAACGGCAAAGCAAGGCATGAGAGCTTGAACGGGCAGGGCACCGCCCTTCAAGATATCTGATGTGTAGATCAGAGCTTGAGCGTATTCCTCTCCCACTACGGGATTGAACGAGTTGTAGCCACGCTACATCGACTCACAGCACCGACTACGAAGGAGTGCACGAAGAAGCTGTACGGTTTCAACCGTTGGCGGAGTGTCACCAGCAAACTGAAGCGATAACAAATCGTATTGATTGAGTTTTGATCAGAATGGCCGATCTCTTTTGCAGGGGGATTGAAAATGGGCAAATGACGAAAATAACGACAAAGCACCTGGATCAGGTTGATTGCAGGTGCTTCGTCGTGCAAGACAAACGAAAAAAAGTCAAGGCCGCTTCTAGCGCTCTCTCAGCGTAGAAGCGGCAATTTGATTACGATAAGCAACTGCAACTTCTTATGATCGTGTTCTACATGCTCCCTTTGAGGCATTAGAAAATCGCTCATTGTAATTGATTTTCGCCTGTATCCTGAAGAGATGTTCCTGTTCCAGCCAAAGAAACCTTCGGTTGTCACTTTATCTTCCTTATGCACCCTTAATATGTTCCATTGTCTCTCTTGCTTAGCGGAGAAAACATAGGAAAAAATGTCGGGATCCCAACATGTAGCATCTCAAGTGTATGAGGAAAGGGCAGCTTTGACCAGGACAGGAGGAGGACACTTCTGGACATTTTGCCCCAATAACTTTACGTGCCGATTTCCTTTGTTTATACTGTAGTAGTAGCATTTAATGTTGTCAGCCCATGCTGCCTATATAGAAGGATGAACACGTATCCATGCACTTCGGGAAACGGTTACGTCAGGAGCGATTGCGCCTTCACTTATCGCAAGAAGCTCTGGCAGAGGCTCTGGCTATCTCCGCCAGAAGTATCCGCCGTTGGGAGCAAGGACAGGCGCTTCCTCAAGCGTCGGTCCGGCTCCAACTCAGCCGCTTTTTTGGGCTACGTCCTGAAGAGCTGTTTGAAGATCAGGAAACCCAGACGCCTCACACGCCTCTCTGGTGTGTTCCCTATCCACGCAATCCCTTTTTCACCGGTCGAGAAGAGATTCTCACAACTCTCCACACGGCCCTCTCCATCAATCAGGAGGCGGCATTTACCTATGTGTATGCACTCCACGGGCTGGGAGGTGTCGGCAAGACGCAGATTGCCCTGGAGTTTGCCTTTCGGTTCGCCCAGAAGTACCACGCGGTCTTCTGGATTGGGACAGAGACCGCCGAGAGCCTCGCCTTGAGCCTGCTACGTATCGCCGAGACGCTCCAATTGCCGGAACGGGGTGACAGGGATCAGCAACGCGTTATCACGGCGGTCCGCGACTGGCTCATGACGCATCATCAGTGGCTGCTCATCTGTGATAACGTGGAAGACCTGGGCGTATTGGATCGTTTCCTTCCATCGAGACGGCAGGGGGCAGTACTGCTCACGACACGCCTTCAGGCGTTGGGGACACATGCGCGAGGCATCCCCCTCTTGCCCATGAAGCACAGGGAAGGGATGTTATTCCTGTTGCGTCGTGCCAGAGTGTTAGAGGCGGAAGCGACTGGCGAACCCATGCATCAGCTTTCCGTGCAACAGCCGTCCCACTACGCGGCAGCGGCGGAACTGGTCACGGCGACAGGAGGATTGCCCCTGGCGCTCGATCAGGCTGGGGCTTACCTGGAAGAAACGCAGTGTGGCCTGCCTGCCTACCTGGATCTCTTCCGTACCCGGCGTGCTGCCCTGCTCCAGCAGCGAGGAGAGGGTGCACAGAATCACCCACTGCCAGTGTCCACAACGTTTGCTCTTGCTGTCGCCGCGACAGCCGAACGCCACCCGGCGGTGCGGGACTTTTTGCGGGTCTGTGCGCTGCTGCAGCCAGATGCGATCCCTGAAGAACTCTTTCGCCAGGGGGGCGAGCATCTTGGCGCAACGTTGGAGGCGGTGTTTCGCGACATGCTAGACTGGAACCGCGTAGTTGCCCTCGCGTGTTCCTATTCCTTGCTGTCTCGTCAGCCAGAAGCACAAACCTTCTCGATCCATCGACTGATGCAGGCAGTGCTCCTGGATGCCATGACGGAGACAGAACGAAAAGAGTGGGCCTCGCGAGTCGTTGAAGCGCTCGACGCAGTGTTTCCGGAAGTACAGCCCACGACGGAGTTTGCTCCCTGGAAGAAGCAGTGTGATCGACTGGTGCCACACGTGCTGCTCTGTTTACACCGAATTGGAGACGCTGAAGGCTCCCTCGCCCTGGCATCCTTAGCCTACAAAGTAGGTCAGTATCTGCGAGAGGGGGGACAGTATGCAGAAGCCGAGCCGTTCTATCAGCGTGCAGTACACATCCGGGAGCAGCTTCTGGGATCGGACCATCCCGAAGTCGCTCGGGCGCTCAATAATCTGGCCCTTATCTACTGGAAGAAGGGCCAGTATACGGAGGCTGAGCCGCTCTTTCAACGCGCATTGTATATCTGGAGACAAGCGCTGGGACCGAGCCATCCTTTTATCGCCGTCGCTCTCAATAATCTGGCAATCCTTAATGCGGAACAGGGCAAATATGCGGAGGCTGAGCCGCTCTTTCAGCGCGCATTGCACCTCAGCGAGCAGAGCCAGGGACCTGAGCATCCCGATGTAGCCCGGGCGCTCCATAATCTGGCTGAACTTTATACGGGACAGGGCAAATATGCAGAGGCTGAATTGCTCCTACAACGCGGATTAAGCATCAGTAGACAGGCACTGGGACCTGACGATCCCCTGGTGGCTCACGCACTCTATAACCTGGCTGAACTCTCTCAAGAGCAGGGCAGGTATGCAGAGGCTGAATCACTCTATCAGCAAGCATTAAGGATCAATGAGCAGAACCAGGGGGCTGAAAGTCCCGATGTGGCCCTGGCGCTTAATGGCCTGGCGAACCTTTCCCGTGAACAGGGCAGGTACGCAGAAGCGAAAGCTCTCTATCAGCAGGTGCTCTCCATCCGAGAGCAGCAGCTTGGGCAACAGCATCCAGAGACGGCGCAAACGTTGTATGATATGGCTATCTTCTCGCAGAAACAGGGCGATCTGGGCAAGGCGCTCTCCTTTGCTGAGCGTGCCCTGAAGATCCGCTCGTTGTCCCTGGGAGATGCTCACCCAAAAACGGTCGCTACCCGGGAACTCTACGCTCAACTTGTGCAGGAACAGGGAGGAGCAGAGCAAGACCCGCCCTCCCCAGAAACGAGCTAAATGGACATCTGACATATACACGATTATTTCAGACGCATGTCAAGCAGTGGCCGGCCCGTTCGCGCCGCGATCAGTGAGAGGAGATTGGCAAACTCTTGCTCATACTGGTCTCGCGGGAGCTCTGATACGTAGAGCGGGTACATGCGCTTTGCCATGTATGGCTGCTGCCAGCGAATACTCTTCTCGCCATCGCCGATCTCATAGGTCCAGTCGTTTGGGTCTGGCGATGATTTATGTTGCTTGACAAGCGCGAAGTAGCGAACGTCGCCCCATGGGATAATCACTTCCTCGCCAGGATACCAGGCTGCCAGGCCATCCTCCGTCGCCTCAAGCTCTGGACAAAGCCAGCGACGCATCCTCAAGTTGACAAAGACCCCCAGGGCGGTCCAGGCTACCCACAAGATGATTGCGAGCACGACATACCTGAGCCAGGCATCCAATGCTATCGCTGTGGCTGCGTTGCCATAGTTGTTCAGGAAGGTGGCCCAGGTGGAGTAAAGCGACCAGAGTAACAGCAGGATGCCCCCAAAACATAGGAGAATGAGAATGAAGTTCAGGATGATTGGTGCCAGATTGAGACGGATGCCCAGCCATATCGGCGTTGACGGCAGCGCATTCTGGTTCTGAGGCGCGGGCTGAAATTGCGTGCGTTCCTGCCACTCTCCACTGAGGATCTGTCGGCGGCGTGAGACGCTTTGATGATACGAGCGTTGAGCCTGAACAATACTAAGAATCAGGAGTATGGGGACGACAATGACAATGAAGGCGAATTCTATCTGCCCTCGCTCAGGGAGAATTTGCAGATTGAAACTCACCATCAGCAGCAAGAGGAGGATGCTCACGCCGAAAAAAAAGACTTGCACGACAGACCATAGGACACTCAAGCTCTTCCATCGCTGAGATGGATCAAATTGCATAGCCATAGCCGATGATATACTATTCATTTTCTATCATTCTTACCTTTCTAAAGTTGTCTAACTGCGCCAATCCGACCTCGATCCCGGCAACCAGTGGTGCCAGAAAGAGGCCGCCGCCAAGACAGTGCGCGCAGTCTATGGCAGACATAACCAGGGCCCCAAGTGGTCCATACATAAACATCCAGCCGCCCTCCCCTATACGCAATGAGGGAGAGAGAAAAGGTCCCCCTACAATCTCCAAGAGGAACATCATCCACGAGGAGGAGAGAAGAAAGGCCAGACTTAGAATGCCCCAGCTTGCCAGGAAGCTGTGTTGCCGACGATATTGACGATATTCCAATAAAACACCGCTTAAACAGGCACATAATAGCGTGGTACTTGTAAACACCAGGATGGGTCCCAACGCCTGGGGATACAAGATGTAGAGCAGCAAACCCGTGAGAAACATGGCACAGCATCCCCGCCACCAGCCAAGCATGGCACCAGCCAGTAGCATCCAGATGCCAATGAACACCCACAAGAGAAAAATAAACAACACGGTACTTAAACCCTCGGGAGAGAGAGCTCCACCCTGTGTAACCACACCTGAAGATGAGGGCGGTCTCAATATATAGGCCAGCAAGATGAGCAGCACAAGGCTCACGATATATCCTGGGATGACCAGTATGTCACGCCAGCGTGGTGCACCGCGAAAGAGCGGGAAATGCTTTATGTCGCCCTCAACGAGAGGCTGAGAAGGTATATACGCGGGCGATTGTTCACTTTCGTTCGTATCTTCTTCATCGGTCTCTCTCAGCACCATCGCGGTCTGCTCCGCCGAAGATGGCTCATCCCCTTTCCCTTCGCTGATCCTTCTCGCGGCCCGTTCCTGCTGATCGACCGCGTCCTGAAACGCTTTCGCAAATGCCTGGAGCGAGGGGAAACGCTGCTCTGGCTCCTTCTCCAGCGCTCTTAGCACAACATTCTCAATGGCTGATGAGAGCCCTGTCTGCTGACGAAGAGAAGGTACGGGCGCTGAATAATGCTGGGAGAGTATTTCCGCGAAGGTACCTTGAAAGGGGACGTGTCCACACAGCCACTCATAGACGATAATGCCAAGCGCATATTGGTCGCTGGCGGCTACGGCTTGCTGGTACATCTGCTCAGGGGCCGCGTAGGTTGGTGTACCGACAATTCCACCGGCCATACTCCGACTCTGCGAGGCAATACTAAAGTCAGTCAGAAGAATTTCACCATGCGCTCCTATCAGAAGGTTTTTGGGTTTGACATTCCGATGGATAATCTTTTGTTTATGCGCATATTGCAACGCTGACGCTATCTGCTGAACATAGTCATTCACCTGGGGAAGAGGTACGCGGCTGCCAGAGGGGTGACGCATTTGGAGCGAGCCTCCTGAAGCATAGGACATGACCAGGAAGGGCATTCCCTCATCAAGATCAAAATTGAGTATGCGCAAGATATGGGGATGCTCCAGGTGAGCCAGGATATAAGCCTCTTGCTTAAAAAGCTCTCCGTGCTCTTCTTGCAATTCCCGCGTATGCAATACTTTGATTACGGCCTGAGTGCCCAGGTGTATATGTTCAGCCAGGTACACCCGGGCAAGTTTGCTCTCACCCAGTGGTTTGAGCAGGCGATAGTTACCAAGATGTTCTTTATAGTTGACCATTCTTCCTTCTCTCCAGGCAAGCAGACTCTCAGCAACTATTGTGTCCGCTGATCATGGATGTCGTTTCGGTGCTTTACTTGTGGCAATGACAGGCGACGCGATGATGGCATACAAATAGACACTATCCACTCCAGGCTCGCGGCCAGCAGCGATGCTACAATTGGTAGAATTGTTAGTGATGTTGGATGAGATATTGAGATACTGATAAACGGACAATAAAGCGGCTGTTGAAAAATGAATGAATTGAGCGAGATTGAAGCGACCATACTTACAAGGGTAAGCAGCAATGATGACAGAAACTGATACGCTCTCTTGCGCTCCTGCCAGGCCCCTGCTCCGGCGGTTATGACGATCTGCGCCAGCGTCGTACCTAGAGCGGTGAAGAGGGGAATGCGCCCCTGTAACAGCAGTGGCGTCAAAACGAGGCTATAGACGAGCATGACTACCAGTGGCGCGCGCCTGCTTCCCAATACCGGGCCGATAAGCAGAAGCCAGGCGAGAAGACAGAGTGAGGGCAACTCATTCTCGTTCAGGTATGAGTAGAGAGCACCATTTCCAATCAACGTTGGGAGCAGAAGCAACAGTGGGAAGACGCAGGCCACCAGGGTTACGAGAACGCCACCACGCCCGTATGCCTCTCGCTGGAGAGGGAAAATAGTGGTGCGCTCTGGCTTCTCTTCACCAGGTGAGAGATAGCGTGCGCCGGTCAAGGCGGCGACGTTCACGTCGGAGACAGTAGTTTCCAGGTGAACGATTTGCTGATCCTGTTGGTACTGATCAGGCCCAGCAACAAAGGCGGAGTCAGGTAAGGCGCTCGCTTTTCGGAGGGCCTGCGCAAACTCCCTTACTGAAGCAAAACGTTCTATGGGCTCCTTCGCCAACGCTTGGTGTATGACACGCTCCACCTCTTGTGGTATGGCAAGAGAGAGAGGAAACGATGGTGGGGGAACTGAAAGATGTTGCAGCATCATCTGCATTGATGATCCCTGAAATGGTCGTTCCCCGCAGAGCCATTCATAGGCCATGACAGCCAGTGCATATTGGTCGCTTGCAGGCTCTGGTCGCCTCTGCACTTGTTCAGGGGCCATATAAGCTGCTGTGCCTGCTACATGATGTCCTTCGGATGAGAGATCCTGAACCATGATCGCAATGCCAAAATCACTCAAGAGCAATTGCCCGTGACTCCCAAAGAGAATGTTCTCTGGCTTCACATCGCGGTGCACAACGTGATGCCGATGCGCCCACTGGAGCGCATCGGCAACCTGGCTTACATACTCGACAACCCGTGGCAAGGGTAAGCAACTTCCTCTGGGGACGCGTTGTCGCAGCGTTCCCCCTGATGCATAGTTCATTACCAGGTAAGGGGTTTGCTCCACAATCCCAAAGTCAAGCACACGTACGATATGGGGATGCTCAAGCTGAGCAATCAAACGTGCTTCCTGACGAAAGCTCTCAAGCTTGTCCTCGCCATCCAGGCGGTTATGCAGTAACTTGATAGCAACCAGCATATCGAGGTGCTCCTGCCTGGCAAGGTATACATCTGCAAAACCTCCTCTTCCTATTCGTTGCAATAAACGAAAGGCATGTAGGTCTGGCAGGTCTTTCAGATTGTCGTCTATCATGAGTCGTGCCTCTGACGACGCCTGAGCACGATAGCCTGGATAATGGCTTCCAGGCCTACCATCAATGGTGGCACGATGATCAACGAGATCCAGGGAGTCTGGCCAATAACTCCGAGGCTCGGGGTTTGCTGTAAATTTCCTAGCAGTGGCGTAGCGAGGGCATAAGCAATATTAGTCCAGAGAATCATACCCAGGACCGCCAGGGTATAGATTCCCCAGGAAATGAACAGGTTGCGCTTCTTGCGCCGCTCATACACTTTTCCTACCACAAAGGCAAAGGCCATCGATCCCAGGAGCGTGATCGCCACGAGAATGAGTACCTGTGCTGGAGAGGGTATCTTCAGGTAAAATTTGATTGTGCCAGGTGCAAGATTTGTGGGATCCGAGGCGCTCTGGTTTGCGGGATTGATTAGAAGAAACACGGTCAGTAACCCAAGTGTGGAACCAGTGTAATAGATCAGATTGATAATAGCCCCACGCCATGCTCCAAACACCGGGCCGGTCATGTAGCTTGTCAAGAAGGAGAGTATAGCTGTGATGACCTCAAAGCCAATCATCGCTCCCGCATACTCTGCTAACAGGTTTGAGAAGACCGCTGGATCCTGAGCATTCACATTGGTAACAAAGTCATTTAAGCCAGTATAGAGTCTCAGGCAGACCAGGCCTTGCAGGAGCAAGGCAATTGCACAGTACACGCCTACTATCCGCAGATCCTGGCTCTGGAAAGGGCCACGCACGACTGGCAAGACCATGGGTTTTTCCGAGGTTGCCGTACCTGCCTCGAACTGGTGAGACTGTGATGCTGGATCGTATCCCGAGCCTGTATGGGTCGCTCCAAATCCGATTTGTCCCTGGCTGCTCGAAACAAGCGCGACAGGGGCCACCGCCTGGATCTCCTTGCCATCGGCAGCATCTTGCAAGGCAGCGACAAAACTCAGCATAGAGGGGAAGCGTGCCGCTGGATCTTTGCTGAGTGCTCGCGAGAGCACCGTGTTTATCCCAGGTGGCAGGCCGGGTGAGGCATCAAGCGGAGGTGGGGGAGCGCTCTCCTGTTGCTTTATCACCTCCATAAATGATCCCTGGAAAGGCAAATGACCACTCAGCAACTCGTAAGCAACAACTGCCAGGGAATATTGGTCACTTGCTGGTTCAGGGCGCCCCTGGCGTTGTTCAGGTGCCAGATACGCAACCATATCTACCAGGTCGCTTTGCTCTTGAAATTGCGTTGTCATCGTGAGCGATGTCAATTCCGGTGGACGAAGCAGGACAGTATTGTTTGTGTCAATCCATATCTGTTCAGGGCGAATATCGTGGTGGACCAAACCATGCTCATGCATGTACTGGAGGGCACTGGCAACCTGGCTTACAACATCGAGCACAGTGGCAAGCTCAACCTTGCTCTCCAGGGGATATCGTTGACGCAATGTTTCTCCGGCCATAGTAGCCACGACCAGGTATGGAATGTGCTCCTTCTCTCCATAGTCATAAATCGATAGCAGATGAGGATGCTTCAAGCGTATCAGGGGCTCTATCTCTGCCCGAAAACGCTCGCGGGCATCTTCATTCTCGATAGTGCTGTGAAACAAATGTATGGCGACAGGTGTTCCTTGATTACGAAGCTGCGCAAGGTAGATTTCGCTCGTAGCGCGTTGTTCTAGAAGACGCATAAGGTGATACTGGTCGATCTGTTGATCAACATGGCCTGCCATAACGCTCTATCTATCCCTTCTATCGTAGAGCAAGGCATTCGCCGTCATTCTCTTCTGCTTCTGACAGCAGCCACTTCCACTCTGGAAGGGATTGCCTTCACCTGGCATGCCGTCAAATAGTATTTGCCAAAACCGCCTGAACATCGGCTAGCGTGCGCTCAGGCAAATGAACGGCATGGAGATGGTTGACGAAAGCCCTCTGCTTCTTCGCTGGCGAGGAAACGCCGGTTTCTGTATTAGAAGTGTACGAGGAAAAGGAAGTTCCTACCAGGACAGGAGCGGGACACTTTCAGGCCACTTTGCATCAAGAGTTCTACATACTCATTATCTTTATTTTTATCATCTAATACATTTATGTTAACTAAAGACATTGGTAGCGAGAGGAACTAGCCCCTGCTGAAGCCGAAGGGGCCAGAGGCATCACCAGAGTTAGCCAGCAGGAGATCTTTCCTCCTGCTGGCCAGGTAGAGGAGGAGGCTCGTGTGCGTCGAGAGCCCTCTGGGAAACATCCCTTTCGATTGAAATTGAACGCATCCTCTTTAATGAGCGCTCTGTCAGGAAAGAGGTTCACGAGGTTCTGGCTGTTCTGACTCACCTTTTTCCAGTCGATCATACCTGGATACGGGGTTCTGATTGACCCTGATGGTATTTTCCTATGGCCTTTACAGAGCTGCAAGCTCAACATTCTTCCCAGACGCGTGGCGAGACCAATCAACTGCGCGCACTATAGTGCACCAATATCGCTCATCGTTTCATACACACAGAATCCTGGCGCAGCGTTCACTCCTCCTGCTCTCCCGCCAGCATATTCCCCCGGTTCGGGACCATCTGTGCGCTCTGCTTGAGAAGAGGCAAATGGGCTTAAGCCGTGGGGTCTTTCAGCAGCGTCAAATATCGCTTTCCAGGCTATTGAGCGATCGTACCGCAGCTAACACGGCGGTAGAATCTGTCCTCTGCTTGCCACAGTTCCTTCCCTGACGAACGGCATATTTGGGCGTCACTATGTGTTATTGGACAGTAGTAAATGAATCCCATCATTGCCTTACTGGGGCGAGAAAGAGAGAAAACTGATGGACGTATTTGAGGCTGTTCGCACTGTGCTTGCCGTGCGACAATACCAGGAGAAGCCCGTTCCTGAGGATGCGGTTCGGCAAATTGTTGAAGCGGGACACCTGACTGCCAGTAGTATGAATGGGCAGCCCTGGCACTTTATTGTGATTGAGGACCGGGAGACAATGGGTCAACTTGCCACCCTCGCACGTTCTGGCCCCTATATCGCTCAGGCACCTCTCGCGATTGTGGTAGGGATGGAACAGAGCCCATTTGCCGTCTCCGATGCCAGCCGAGCTATTCAATCCATGATCCTGACTGCGTGGGCGCGGGGCATTGGATCGAACTGGGTTGGCTTCAACAACCTGCAAGATGTGCGGCCTCTCCTGGGCATCCCCGAGAACATCGAGATCCTGGCGATTGTCCCCTTCGGCTATCCTGCGACCTCACTTGGGAAAGGACTGAAGAAGCGCAAAACGTTGAGCGAGGTTGTTCATCGCGGCCGCTGGAACCAGCCTTTCGAATAGAGACGGCGTCATATTGGCGAGCGGTCTATGGTTGCACCAGGCGGTGGAAAAACTGACCCCACTGGGTTGCTATGGTGGTACCGTTCGCCTGGTTTTCCCTCACCGAAGAGCCTCCAGAAGGCTTTCGAGAGGTGGCGATCAGTCGCGATGGCAGAGGTAACTACTACGCCTCTTTCAGCTACCGATAGCCCGAGGAAGCCAAACGCGACGGTGATGTAGTGGCTTTCGATCTGGGCATCAAGACGCTGGCAACTGGGGTCACGGAAGGGGGCCGAACCTATCACATCGGTGGGTTCAAAGGCTCGCGTTGGTACAACAACCAGTTGGATCGGCTTCGCTCGAAACGCAGCAAGTGCAAGTGCGGAAAAGAACGTATCGGCGCGCGGAATGTGGACTCGTCATGGATCGAGATGAGAACAGTGCTCACAACATCTTGATGAGGTTCCTTGCCCGGCGAGGGCTATATACTCAGGCTCGTCCTGAGTGCGATGTGCTGCATGTGACCCAAAGCGGCGTAGAAGTCATGGGGCTTCCTTTGAGGGCCAGGTGCAGCAATTGCATCTATTCGAGGGCGTATAAGCACATTTGAGTAGATTTAGAAAGGCAGCGCAGCCCAATTCATGATCCTTTCAACGTCATAGAAAGAGTTCCCGCTAGGGCGGGTTGCCTGGCGTATACTGTCACCATGGGTGTCCTTGAGGTTTTACTCTCGACCTCACCTCCCTCTGAAAGAAATTTGACGTACGCCGAAACGGCGCACCATGGTAGCGTTGTAGTGACGGATAGTGACGCGAGACGTTGTACACCCTCACAAATGTTATCTTTGTGGGACTTTTCAGGAAATGTCCGGTGCCTGTTCCAACCAGCATCAGCACTGTTTCCTCACGTTTCGAGGATGCTCTGCTGCTTGAGCGTTCCGCGAGGCTGCTTGAGCGTCTCTCGCTATTACTCATGCCTCGTATTCCTTCGAGGCCTGGTACTGGAGTCCAGTCCAGCTTGCTTGTTTCTCACAGATATCACATCATTTCACTAGACGTGCTTTCGGTTTGAGCAGGAATGCGTCTTCGTTCTCAGGGATGGGGGGTACGTGAAAAGGAGAGGTACCACCGTATGTCCAATACCAAGCAAACCAAGCGTCTCACTCCTGGGTCGCGTGAGACGCTCCTCACCATTCTTGAGACCCTTCCTGATGCCTTCTTTGTCGTCGATGACGCTGAGACCATAATGTATGCCAATGCGAGCGCGCAGGCCATCACCGGAGCACCACCCGAGGAATGCCTTGGGAACAGGTTCTGGCACTACGCTCCCCAACTGGTGAGCCCCTCACTCTATCAGGCTATGCGCAGGACCAGGCAAACCAAAGAACCGAACGAAGTGGAGTATTGGTCTCCTATGACCCGGAACTGGCTGCACGCGCAACTCACTCCGACCGTTGGGGGACTCACGTTGCAATTCCACCAGATGAGAGCACCAGCACCACGCCAGGAGACGTTTCCCCAGTGCGAGCGCCTCTGTATCAATGACCTGGATGGCTTGCATACCAGGATCGGGATTCTGACGCCCGAGGGAATCGTGTTGGATATCAATGCGGTCCCGTTAGATGACGCGCAGGTTCGACGCGAGGAGGTGATTGGCAAACCGCTGGCCGAGACCCCCTGGTGGTCCTTTGCTCCTGCCAGTCAAGAGCGGCTCCGCGCAGCCATCGCGCGAGCCAGCAGGGGAGAAACGGTGCGTTTCGAGGCCCTGGTTCGCCCCAGGGAAGGGATGCTCCTTTCCTTTGAGAGCGTGATCACCCCCCACCTGGATGCGAATCACCACGTCGAGTACCTCGTCATCGCCGGCATCGACATCACCGCGCGCAAGCGAGCCGAAAGAGACATCCATGCCCTCATCGATGCCATTCCCCAGTTGGTCTGGACGGGGCGACCGGACGGGTACGTCGACTCGTATAATCAACGCTGGCGCGATTATACGGGCCTGAGCACCGAAGAGGCCCAGGGGGAGGGATGGATGCAGTGTACGCATCCGCAGGACCGGCAACGCGTCCTGGAGACATGGCAGCGCGCCGTCCAGAACGGCGAGCCCTATGAAACGGAACAGCGCCTGCGCCATGGCGCGACCGGGGAGTATCGCTGGTTCCTGATGCAAGCCACACCCTACACCGATGCGCAGGGTACGATCCTCAAATATGTTGGTACCTGCACCGATATACATGACAAAAAGCGGGCCGAAGCAGAACTGCGTTCCCTGGTCGATGCCATCCCCCAATTTGTCTGGATCATGCGCCCCGATGGTTCTGCTGAATACGCGAACCCACGCTGGTGCGATTATACCGACATGACCTCTCAACAATACCAGGGGGACGGCTGGCTCCAGGCCATCCACCCCGATGACCGGCAACGCGTCCTGGCGGGGTGGCAGAGCGCCGTCCAGGCAGGCAGGCCCTATGAAGCGGAACAGCGCCTGCGCAATGGTACCACCGGAGACTATCGTTGGTTTCTTGCCAGAGGAGCACCGTTCAAAGATGCGCAGGGCACGATCCTGAAATATTTTGGCACTACCACTGACATCGATGAGCAGAAACAGGCTGAACAGAGAATCAAAGCCAGTGAGGAGAACTGGCGGGTGCTGGCCGAAACAGTGCCGCAGATGGTGTGGACGACGCGCCCAAATGGCCAGCACGAGTATATAAACCAGCGCTGGTGTGACTACATGGGGGTTACGGTTGAGCACATGCAAAGCGACCGATGGGCTCCTCTCTCGTTCATCCATCCCGATGATCGGGAAGGCACCCGAGCGCTCTGGCAGCATGCCCTGGAGACGGGAGACATGTATGAGCACGAAGAGCGTTTCAGAAATAGCCAGACCGGAGCCTATCGCTGGTTCTTAGCCCGCGCCATGCCGGTACGCAATGACACCGGTCAGATCGTCAAGTGGTTTGGGACTATCACTGACATCGACGATCAGAAACGGACGGAGGAAGCCTTACGCCAGAGCCAGGAACGCGCGAGCGTCCTGATGAACTCCAGCATTATCGGGATCAATATCATCGAAGGGGAGCAGATTGTGGACGCCAACGACACCTTTCTGCGCATGACCGGCTATACCCACGAAGACCTGCGTGAAGGGCGCATGAACTGGTTGCACATGACGCCCCCAGACTACCTGGCTCGTACCCAGCAGGCCCATCAGGAACTTGCTACTCAGCAGTCTACGACGTATGAGAAAGAGTACGTGTGTAAAGATGGCAGTCGCCTTCCGGTGCTCGTGTGCGGGGTCGTCTTCCAGCATCACCCACGCCAGGCGATCGCCTTTGTACTGGATAATTCTGCCCGCAAGGAATTGGAGCAGCGCAAAGATGACTTTATCAGCGTGGCCAGTCATGAGCTCAGGAACCCACTTGCAGCCTTAAAGATGCAGATCCAGCTGGTGCAAAAACGACTGGAAAGGCAATCCCATCACGAGGCTGCCACAGCGCTTACCAGGGTAGAGGGGCCTGTCAAGCAACTGGAACGCCTGATTGAAGAGTTACTGGATGTCTCCAAGATCCAGGCAGGCAGGCTGGAGTACGTCCGGGAGACGGTCGATCTTGATGCGATGCTCCATGAGGTGGCAGAAACGATGCAGCAGCTCAGTACGACACATGCCATTGTGGTGCATGGTGCGGCACCGCGCTCACTCGTCGGAGACAAAGACCGGCTCGGACAGGTCTTCACCAATCTGATCAGCAATGCCATCAAGTATTCTCCCGGTGCAGAGACAGTCGAGATGGACCTGAGTACCTCCGAAGAGACGGTCACGGTCCGTGTCTGCGATCATGGCCTGGGCATCCCACGAGAGCAGCGCGACAAAATCTTTGAACGGTTCTATCGGGCCTCTGGTCCCAGGCAGAAAGCGATCCCTGGTTTGGGCATGGGACTCTACATTGTGGCAGAGATCGTCAAGCGTCATGAGGGAACCATCACCGTGGACAGCACCGTCGGGAAAGGATCGACCTTTACGGTGACCCTTCCCAAGAAGAGGGATGCCTGAGCAGGGAAAGAACACGATGCGCGTCATCTCAAAAAGTATGCGGAAAGCATCGGTCGTTAAAGGGTCTTCTCCTCTAATTCTGCTAATTCCGCTCGTACATCGGTTACGAAGTATTCTAGAGTAGATCGCATTGTGAGGAGATGCATGAGCGCCTGTTGCAGGCAACGCATATAGGATTCTTCGTCTGGTTGGGTACCTGCCTGTTTGAGTGCAGCTTCTATGGTGTTTAGCTCACGTTGCAAAAAGTCGTGTTTTTTCTGGCATCGCTCAAACATAATAATCCCCCTTTTCATATACGCTTTGTGCTAGTGGATGACAAAAAAGGAGAACGGAAGTACGCTTCTGTTTGTAAAGCCAATCAACAAACAAGGAGCGTACAGCAATGCTTGACAAAGCGACCGTTCTCACCACACTTTTTATCATAGTTGACGACCTAATGAAAGGGTCTGCCGTGATCCAAGACGCCTTAGAGCGACCAGGACCCGCCCCCCAGCTTTCAGATAGCGAGGTGGTCACCATCGCCTTGTATCAGGAGCTCATTGGAGAGCCGAGAGAAGATCACTTCTTTCGCTTGCACCACGAGCATTTGCGGCCCTTCTTTCCTGGACTCAATGAACGCAGCCGCTACAACCGCCGCAAGCGATCGCTGTGGGCCGTGATCTTGACCATACGAGCAGGCTTGTGCCTGGTGCAAGAGGCCCAGCAGATGGAGGAGACCGCCGCCATTGACTCGGCTCCTGTCCCCTGTATCAGCTACAAACGCAGTAAGAAGGCAAGCGATTTTGCCGGTCATGCCGACTATGGAGTCTGTAGCAGCAAGGCGATGAAGTACTTTGGATGCAAGCTCCATAGCCTTGTTGGTCTCTCAGGCGTTATTCTTGGCTTCTTGCTGACTCCAGCCAGTCACTATGACAATCAGCCCGTAGTGGAGTTGCTCGATTCGGTGGCTCATCACCTCAAGCGGCTGATTGGTGATGGGGCTTACAATGATCAAGCACTCCAAAGTACCCTTGAGCACACTCGCTCGTTGCTCTTGTTCGCTCCCGTCAAAGCAAATCAGCCTGCCAAGCGCTCTGCGACGGCTCAAAAGGCACTCAATCGCTTGCGCTTGATCTGCGAAACGGTCAATGCCCAATTGCAAGAGCAGTTTCACCTCTCCAAGCATTATGCCAAGAGCGTCTGGGGACTGTTCACGCGCATTGCGGTCAAAGTCACTGCTCATAGCGCTGGCATGATGCTCAACACGCTCTTGGGTCGATCTCCTCTCAAGTTAGCTGATCTGGCCGTCTAAACTACTAGCACAAAGCGTATATATACAGTATATGCCAATTATACATCTGCATACGTAGCTCAGAGGTAGGTGGTAAATGACATCCGAAGTGAGCAGGTTTTGCCCTCCGACATTAGCACTTGCCCTCCCATATGAGCACTGGCACAAAACTACTTGGGCAAACCGCTCCCCATCAGGTATACTGTTTCTCAAACGTGTAAATGGCGTACCTCATCGAGAGATCGGCAGGGATGCTCATGGCCGCACACAGGTATTCAGACCTGAATCACCTCTACCATTTGCGTGCGCGAAAGGATTGATATGCTTCATCATTGTCAAAAGTGTCTGGCACTTTTCCGCCAGCGCTTTATTCTCATTAATCGCAGCTACACAGTATTGTGGTTAGGAAACACTATCTCGTTCATCAGTGACATTCTTTTTATGACTGTCCTCACTTTATGGATTGGAATGCTCCTTCATAACCAGAGCTGTGCACCACTCGTCACTAGCGGTAACGGAGGGCAACGATGAAGACATCAGAAGTTCCGCGTGCGGTGGCGGCGGGTATGTCCACGGCATCAGCGCTTGGCCTGAGGGTCGATGACGCAGTTGTTGTTCACGACTCCAATCGCATCGCTGTGCGCCTACTGCCTTGTGACGTTCTTGCTCGGGTAGCCTATGTAGCGCATCAGGCGGGCGCCAAGTTCGAGGTTGAGGTCGCTCGGCGGCTCGCCCAAACCGATAGTCCGGTAGCTGAGCCTGAGCCTCGCGTGGAGCCGCGCGTCTACGTGCGTGGCGGCTTCGCGGTCACGCTGTGGAAATACTACGAGCCTGTGCCGTCTCATGACATCGCACCATCCGAGTATGCGCAGGTTTTGGAGCGGCTGCATGCCGGCATGCGGCAGATTGATGTGACTGCGCCGCACTTCACGGATCGAATCGAAGAGGCGCAGTCGCTGGTTGGCAACCGCGCCCACACTCCGGAGCTTCCTGACACAGAGCGGGAGCTTCTCAGCAAGACTTTGCGAAACCTGAGGCGCGCCGTCGAAAGGCGTGGCGCCGGCGAGCAGTTGCTGCACGGCGAGCCGCATCCGGGCAACTTGCTCAGGACGAAGAGAGGGCTGCTCTTTGTAGACCTCGAGACATGCTGCCGCGGGCCTGTCGAGTTCGACATCGCGCATGCGCCCCAAGAAGTCAGTGAGTACTACCCGGCAGCCAATCAAGACCTGCTTCGCGATTGTCGGATCCTCGTACTCGCGATGGTCGCAACGTGGCGCTGGGATCGAGACGACCAACTCCCGAACGGGCGCCAACTGGGCGCAGAGTGGCTCAGCCAGATCCGAGCAGCGCTCGATCTCCACGACGCTGGTGGCTCGGACGGCGCCCAATAACCCCACCGCTGGAGAAATGCGAATGGACAATCCCCCAGTGGCGCCTGAAACCACAGCGCTGGAGCACCCCCAGTTCGGTGCAGGCCCAGGACTCTCGGACGTGCGACGAGCCCATCCCTTCCACACAGTCCGCGCCTGCGCCGCCAACCCCCTCCGCCGAGAAAGGCTCCTTCCGCTCAGGCCCCGGGCTCCCCAAGCCCGGCCCGCACCAGTTCCCACCTCGATCTTGGACGTTCGTCATCATCTCGAGCAGCGGCTTCTCGCTCCATCGCGCACTCCCTACCCCCGCAAAGAAGCTGGCAAGTAACGGCCCTCGAGTATGAATGGACCGGATGACAACGCTAAGCGCTTAGCGTTGTCATCCGGTCCATTCATACTCGAGGGCCTATTTACACTCTTTTTGCTGATACCCTAGATGTGAAGCGGTTTGCCCAAGTAGTTTTGTGCCAGTGCTCATATGGGGGGCAAGTGCTAACGTCGGAGGGCAAAACCTGCTCACTTCGGATGTCATTTACCAGTAGGGCGCCGGGCCTTGCGCCTGGAAGACGAAGGTTCAACACCTTTTCTCGCCATCCTCTTCTCCTCTTTGCCTCACCTTTTTCAGTCTCGCTGTTCTTTTGCTCCTTGAATATGTATCTGAAGGCCATTGACAATGCCTCACTCAGATGATATTCTCTCAACATGACGTTAACGTAACATTTGAGAGGGTGAGCTATGAATGACCGCATGCGCATAGGTGATTTGACGGAACGAGCAGAGGTAACTGCGCGCACTGTTCGCTATTACGAGAGCATTGGACTGATCCCTCCAGGTGAGCGTGAAGGCCACGGTCAGCACTATTACACCGAGCAGACGCTTGCCCGCCTGCGCAAAATTGACCAGCTAAAGAAGCTTGGACTCAGCCTGGATGAAATACGTGACGTTATCGACCTCTATTTCACTGACCCTGGTGGAATACAACCAAAACAGAAGGTCCTCGCCATCCTGCGCCAGCATCTGGCCGATGCAGACCGGAAGATCGGTGCGTTCCAGCAATTTCGTGCTGACTTACAGGCCAATATCGAACGCTTCGAGCGCTGGCTTGAGGAAAGAGAACATTAACCAGGCTTTTTTTACCCTAAACATGACGTTAACGTCATGTTTAGGAAGTTAACTCATTCAGGAGGATTGAGAAATATGAGTGAAACGATTGGATTTATTGGACTCGGCAATCTGGGTCTGCCACTGGCGAGCAATCTACTCAATGCCGGGTATGCTCTCCGGGTGTACAATCGCACGGCGAGCAAAGCGGAACCTCTGGTTCGAGAGGGCGCGCAACAGGTGAGCCGACCAGTTGACGCTGTGACGAGTGGAGGAATTGTTGTGACCATTTTGTGGGGTGATGCGTCTGTGGAAAGCATCGTCACGAGTGATGGTTTTTTAGAGCAATTGGGACCAGGTGGTATCCATCTTGCGATGAGCACGATCTCGCCTGAAATGGCAAAGAAGCTTGCGGCAATGCATGCACAACATGGCAGTGTCTATGTTGAGGCTCCCATCTTTGGAGGATCTGAAGCCGCTGTCGCCCAACAGCTCTGGATTCCTTTTGCAGGTCCACAAATAGCCAAAGAACGCGTCCGACCACTTCTCAAGGCGATGGGGGGACAGGGCATCGTTGATTTTGGCGAAGAGGTCGGCGCAGCAACGCTTGTCAAACTCGTGGGCAACTTCCTGATTGTTTCAGCAGGACACTCTCTGAGAGAAGCCCTCTCGATGGCCGAGAACAATGGAGTCGATCCAAAAGCAGTACTCGATATGCTGACGACGGCACCCACGTTATTCCCCGCTCCCATCTATCAGAGGCATGGCAAGAGGATTGTCGAGAACACCAAAGCCGCGCCTTTCGGGCAGAATAAGATCCCGCTGAAGGATATTGATCTCTTCAAAACGACCGCACAACAGGTAGAATCGCCAACACCTGTTGCGAGCCTTTTGTCCGACCTTATGAGGGGCAATGAAGGAAGAGCATAGACTCTTCCCACAATCTCTCAACCCATGATGGATGATGTATGGTTTGAGATCATCATTTCTCCAGGAAAGGCGAGCCTTCGTGCCATGCTCTCGTTGATCATCCCTGCGAGCCCTGGAAAAGGCAGGGCATCCAGGGCTCATTGCCGCTTTCGGTGGTCTAGGAGGAAACCATCATGGTCAGGGGACGCACGCGCAAGGCCACCGGAACAACCACTGCCGCTTGCTGGATGGTCAATCCCATCTGTGAGAAAAACGTTTGGTATTTTGCTACCCAGGCAGGAACCTGATCGGATGGGGGGTCCTCCAAACTGACCTTTGCCTCACCAGTCAGGATAAAGGAGTCTGCGCCACCCAGGTCGAGATTAAAATGCAGGCCCACCTTGGGATTCCGCTGGATGTGCATCAGCCGATCATCACGATCCTCCTCTAATGCACCGTAGATCAGAAAGCTGGATTGCGCCTCATCCCATAGAAATCCGAGCGGGAGGGTGTGCGGCGTCCCAGTCGCATCAACGGTGATGAGCCAGAGAAACAGTTCCTCGCGCAGGCGGCGAAGGATGTTCTCTCCAGAAGGAGTCGAGGGATCGGGAGACTGAAACGGCACCTCGCGATGATGAGGGAGGCGTCCGCGGTCGGGTGTAGAGGGATCAGAAGAGTGAGAAGACATCGGCTGTTCCTTTCGTTTGTGACTCAGCAGTCAACAGATGCGCTTCCCTAAACGCAGGAAAGACTGCATTAAGTATAGCCGGAACACCTTCGTAATGCAAGGATTCTTGCGTTATCAGGCGACACAAGGTATACTGATGGTATGAATACACCTCGCCATCACGAGACACTTGCCATACCGACAGGCAATGGGAGGGATGCGGTGCGCCGCCGACCGGGTGGTCGGAGCGCTCGCGTGCAGGCTGCTGTGTTTGAAGCGACCTTCCAGCTTTTAGAGGAAAGGGGATATGAAGGGCTCAGCATGGCCTCCATTGCCGAGCGTGCTGGTGTCCACGAAACCTCCCTCTACCGTCGTTGGAAAATGAAAGAACAACTGGTCCTTGACGCAGTTAATCATCGGGTAGCACAGGATATTCCTGTTCCTGACACTGGAGCGCTGCGCTCGGATCTTGTTGCAGTGTTGCGGTCTCTCCGGCTCTTTCTGCAATCGAGGGGAGGGCAGGCCATTTTTCAAACAGCAGTTGCGACGCTTCACTTGCCTGAACTCTGTGCTCTCCGGCAGGAGCACTGGCGTCAGCGACGTGCTCACCTTCAGATCCTCTTTGACCGTGCCATCGCACGTGGGGAGTTATCGCCACAGGTAGATTGCCAATTCCTCTTAGAAACCCTCAGTGGCATCATGTATATGCGCTTGTTTGTCGTCAATGAACCGGTTGATGAAATGTTATCCGAACAGGTCGTGGATCTCATCCTTTTAGGGGCAAACCAACTTCATTGCTAGCTGACCCACTAGTGAGCACGATGCGAATGCCTTCGCTCAACGCTACGCGCCGATGCACCAACTGATCACACGCCGGGAGATCTACCGCGTAGAACTTCCTCCAGAGGTGGTGTGTCTTTGTGAAACCGAGTTGCGATCCTGGCTCAAGCCTCTTGGTGCCTGGCTCGTTCGGGAAAAAGAACGAGTTGAGGCCGTCAATCTGAGTATGGAAGAGACCGAGCGCTTGCTGCTTTTCTTGCGTTCCGTTCTGGGCTATACGCTGTTCGGCGAACTGGTCCGGGCCGTATCTGGAGTAACATACGAAGAGTATGTCCATCAGCACATTATCCAACCGCTGGGCCTCAAGTATACAGCGCCCACACTGACACCGGAGATTGTGGATAACCTGGCGGCCGGCTACAGCCGCGATATTCCTGGTCAGGAACGCCAGCCCTACGCATTTTGAAGAGTTTGCCAGCGCCGAGAATCAGGTTGAGCAGGCCGAGCGTTACGAGAGCTGGCGTCGTCATCTCAGCAAAGCTGTAGTGCAAGAAGAATGAATAGTGCTCTGCCGCAAACGCGCTGGGATCAGCATCGCCCCTACCAGGCGCGGCAAGCAGCACACCCGCTTTGATCCGGGAATCGGCCATATCCACTTCCGTTCCGTCTTTGGGATCGGTAAGCCGCGCGCCCAACAGCATAGCTGTCGTATATCCGCCCAATGAATGCCCGGCCGCGGCGATCCGGCTTCGGTCCAGGCGCCCGCTGACCTCCGGAACGGAAGCCTCGATAAGGTCAAGCTGGTCGAGGATGCGCTTCATGCGCGCAGCGCAATGAGCAGGCGTTGCTTGCCGCCGCCTTCGTCCCTTACCCATAACCGCGTCTGAAAGCCCCTGGCTTCAGCCCTGATTCTTACCCACATCTACAAATGGAGGTGAAGAGCGAGATGCGCGCCCTCAAGAAGCGTTTGCAAGGAGAGCCAGCCTTTCCAGATGGTTCGCCATCCAGGAGGGCTATCATGACGGCGCGAAAGACGAGCCACCCAGACGTGCGACTTCCGCCCAGAAGGTGCCCAGTGTCATGGTGGCAGGCGAGTGAGCAGAGCGCTGAGCCAACACCGCAAGCATCAGAGGCTCGATCACCTCAGAAGCTGGGCGTTGTGGCGCTTCACGAGCGTAGGCACGCACCTGCAACAAGCGCACGGCAAGTGGAGACAACACCCCCAACAAGCGCATCAGAGCGTCAACCGTTTGCAATTGCCGTTCCTCGATGCGACACCCGCTTTTGAGGCATTGGTGATACTCCTCGACCAGCCAGCGATGCCGATACCAGTCCACACGCTCCCATGCTTGTTCGAGCGTCGTGGTGGGAACCGAGGTCAACAAGACCCACTCCAACGGTTTTTCACCTTCGGGAGCGCGTTCTTCCCAGACGCGAATGACCCAGACGGTCAAGGGTTCGTTGCTCGCTTGCGGCTCATTGCGTGGGGGCAAGAGGGTCATTTGTCCGAAGGCAAGCTGAACCTGGGTCGAACGTGCTTTGTGTCCATGCTGAGCTAGCACCTCAAGCGGACGGCTCTGCTGACTTGGAAAGGCGCGGGCGCGATCCAGAGAATGCTTGATCTCTTCCTCGTCCGCTTCGGTGCGCCGATTCTGAGCCGCTCGCACCAGAAAGTGCGTCTGGTTCGCTTGGCATGCGAGGAAAAACGGGAACATATCCGCACCTCGATCCCCAACATGGACCCAAGTGCTTCCTGGCTCAGGCGCCCCAATGGCACCTACCTGGCGCATCCAGACATCGGTTTCACGCTCTTGCCGTTTGAGCCGTTGGTGGCGTTGTTCCCCTTTGGGGGCTCGAATGCGTACAAAGGGTTCTTGAGATATGCATCCAAGCACTTCCTTGGTAGGGGGACGTACGGCAAGCACCGTTTGCACGAAAAAACCACGCCCACGTTCATTGCCAATTTGCCCCGTCCCACTGATCTTGTAGCGATGCGACAGATCGATATCTGTGGTATCTTGTACCAGCAACATCACTGCAGAGGATGCAGCTTGTTCTCTCGTCTGTTGAACATGCGGCTGCATCAAGGCAGCAAAGGTCACATCTGGCTCGTTGAGCAAACGATACAAGGCTTTTGTCCCTTTCCAGTCGTGCATTTGAGCAGGCAGCGAACCCAGAGGATTCTCCGCCAGGTTGCTGGCAGCCTGGATGGTGCGTCTCGTTCGACGTCTATCGTGCAGTTGGACGTTCCCAAAGGTGTGCTCGGCCCAACTCTTGGCGTCTAATACTTCTTGCGTCTTCATCCTTGATTCTATCACTTCCTAAATGTGGGTAAGAATCAGGGCTTGTAGCCGTGGGGAGTCGTCACAAGTGCCAACGGCCAGAGGGGGTGGTCTGGCGGTTCGTAGATTGCCTCCCGCGCATCTCGGCGTTGTGGCACGCTCACTCCCCAGAAACACCACTCATCCGGGACCTAGGCCGACTTGTTGATGAGCTCGTTGGTGACCCATCGTGCGACGTTTTCGGGATATGGGGCGGGCAAGATTAGGACGATGTGCTGGAAGCCGGCGTCAATGGCTTCAGTGATCGAGTTCCGGGTGTTGCTGGGGTGGTCGTAGGAGACCGGCAGGACGATGGATCGGGTGATCGATGCGGGGTCGCGACCGATCTCGGCGCAGAAGCGGTCCAGTAGAGCGCCTCTGCGGACGGCGTCATCAATGTCGTCGCCGGGGAAGTTCCACAGGTCGGCATGCTCGGCGACCACGCGCAGCGTCGCGGTAGAGCGTCCGCCGATCAGTATCGGCGGATGAGGTCGCTGGGTGGGTTTGGGGTTGCAGAACGCTCCGGTGAGGCGGAGGTAGGTGCCGTCGAAGTCGAACGGTTCGGCCTCGGTCCACAACCGCCGGATGGCCGTGCACGCTTCGGCGAGGCTCCCGACCGCGTGGGCGGAGTCGTGGAAGGGCAGGCCGTGTGCCTCGTACTCACGCCGGGCCACAGGGTGGCTTGGTCGTGAGCCTGCGCCGATGCCAAAGTCGAGTCGCCCACCGGAGACGACGTCGACGGTCGCAGCGATCTTGGCCAGCATCGCGGGCGGTCGGAAGCGGTTGCTGGTCACGAGCAACCCGAGGCGTAGTCGTTCGGTTTGTGCGGCGAGGGCTGAGAGCAGTGTCCAGCCTTCGAAGGTCGGTCCGTTCGGGTCGCCGAAGATCGGCATGAGGTGATCGAACAGCCACGCATGCTCGATCTCCGGGATCGTGTCCGCCTCTCGCCAGACCCGCAAAACGTCGCGATAGCTGACCTGCGATGGGGCCGTCATGATCCCGAAACGCGGTCCGGTCATGTGCGCACTCATGGCCACGTCCGTCATCGCCATGTCTGATTCGTTCATAGATCGTATTCCTCCATGGTATAATAGTATCGGAGCAGCGCTCCGATACTATTATACGGAACACTGTTCCGTTTGTCAAGCGATTGTTTGAGGGAGGGAATGAAGCGATGACTACCATCGATGAGGGAGCGGAGCAACCAGCCCGGCATAAACCAGCCCGGCAGAAGCGGGCCGACGCGCAGCGCAACGAGCAGGCGTTGCTCGCCGCCGCCGCCGCCGTGTTCGTTACATCCGGTGTCGAGGCGCCGGTGCGTGACATCGCGGCTGCGGCTGGCGTCGGGATGGGGACGATTTACCGCCACTTCCCGACGCGAGCGGATCTCGTTGTTGCCGTGTACCGCCATCAGGTCGAGGCCTGCGCCGAGGCTGGTCCGGTCCTGCTGGCGAATGGTGGCTCGCCGCACGCGGCACTCGGTCAGTGGGTCAATCTCTTCGTTGATTTCCTGGTCACGAAGCATGGGCTTGCCGCGGTCCTGCAACCCGGCAGCGCCGGCTTCGACGCGCTGCATGCCTACTTCCTTGACCGCCTCGTGCCCGTTTGCGCTCAGTTGCTCGACGCCGCCGCTGAAGCCGGCGAGATCAGTGCCGATATTGATGCCTACGAACTAATGCGTGGCATCGGCAACCTCTGCGTTGGCGCCGACAACGACCCGCGCTACGATGCCCGCCGCATGGTCGAGCTGCTCATCGCGGGACTCCTCCAATCGCGCTCCACCTGATACAGCTGATCCATAGAAGAAGCACCTAGAGAAAAATGGTAATTCCCGGGATTCTGCGGGAGGGTTTGGTCTACTTTTGCGAGTCGTTCCCCTACAAAAAGCCCCTCTTCGCGGACCATTTGCCCACCCAGATACCTGTACCTGCGCACCAGAATTCGCAGGCACACGCGCTTTCCGCCAGATCGGAGGTCCGTCATGCGGTGGGTGGTACGAGCTATGGAACCATGGGGAAGCGAAATTATTCGTCGATTGTTTGCTCTCTCCCAAACGAAAGAAGTACAATAAGGCCACATCGCCCCAACGAACCCTTAGAGGTGGGAATGGGTAGAGAAATGCCAGGATCCCATCTCTCATCATGGGAGGAAAAAGGAGGAATTCGATTATGAAAACCAAGCGCATGGGCCGCACGGGACTGCGTGTCTCTGAAATTTGCCTGGGTACCATGACCTTTGGCAACCAGTGCGACGAGCTAACCTCGCGTGCCATTATGCAAAAAGCCTTTGATACAGGAGTGACGTTCTTCGATACTGCCGATGCGTACCCGCTGGGAGCGTCCCTGGAAACAGTTGGGCGCACCGAGGAATATATCGGACGCTGGCTCAAAGGTCGCAGAGAACAGATTGTCCTGGCGACCAAGTTTTTTGGCAAGATGGGCCAGGGGCCAAATGAGCAAGGCGGATCGCGCAAGCACATTGTTCAGGCCGTAGAGGCGAGTTTGCGTCGCTTGCAAACGGACTACATCGACCTGTACCAGATGCATTTTCCTGATCCGGAAACACCCCTTGATGAAACATTGCGCGCTCTAGATGATCTGGTTCACAGCGGCAAAGTGCTCTATATTGGCTGCTCCAATTATCCAGCTTGGCTGTTGACCAAGGCGCTTTGGACCAGCGACAAATGGGGCCTGGCTCGCTTTGACTGCGTGCAACCACGTTATAACCTCTTATTCCGCCATATCGAAGCAGAGCTATTCCCCCTTGCGCTTGACCAGGGAATAGGAGTAATCAGTTACAATCCTCTGGCTGGAGGAGTCCTGACGGGGCGCTATCAACCAGGGCAACAACCGAGCGAGGGGACACGTTTCACGATCAACAATGCTGGGAAGCTCTATCAAGCCCGCTACTGGCAAGATGCGCAGATGCAAGCAGTGGAACGACTCAAGAAGTTTTGTCAGGAACGAAATCTCTCGGTGGCGCAACTCGCGCTGGCCTGGGTCCTGGCTCAACCTGCAATTACCTCAGCCATCGTGGGCGCGAGCAAACCAGAGCAACTCGACCAGACCCTCCCGGCGGTTGATCTGGTACTCGATGAACAGATGCGAGAAGTATGTGACGATGTCTGGTATCAACTTCCGCGCGAACGCAATCGCGATGTCGCCTTCCGTTAGCTCGTGGATAGAGAGCAGAAGCCTTTGCTAGCCAACAACAAAGGCTTCTCTCATCTTTAGCAGCATGCATATAAGTACGCTTGGTTCCCTGTTTGCCGCGATCGGTGGGAGCGGGTCCGACGACGGCTCGTGCAAAAGGGGCTTTGCACGTCGAGCTATCCAGGCTCTGCCGGTTCCAGCCAATGCCTTACAGTTCCAATGATAGCGTTATTCATCGAGGCAGTAAAGCTCAGGGTCAAGGTGCCATTTGTCACAATAACTGTAGGTTTAAACTGCAACACGACATTCTTACCAACCTGGCTATAAACTACGTGCCGGTGTCCCGGGTCAGCCGACCTGCCCCCAGCGGAATTGTTCCCAGGCCTGGGCCTGGGTTGCCGTGGCATCCAGAGGCGTATTGGTCTGGTCGGTGCGAGCACTGACATAGTTGTTATTGGCCACCGACTGCAAGGCAACGGTCCCATTGTTTTGCAGGACCCAGTTGAACTGCTCCCAACCCTGGACCTGGGTCGCGGTGGCCTGCAGGGGGGCATTCGTCTGACTGATGCGGGCGCTGACATAATTGTTATTGGCATGTGAGAGCAAGGCAATTAGCCCATTACCTGCATCGACCACATCAAACTGCTCCCAGCCCTGGACCTGGGTCGCGGTGGCCTGTAGAGGAGTATTGGTCTGATCGTTGTGGGCACTGACATAATTGTTATTGTTTGTTGCCTGCAGCCAGATGGTTTTGCCAATGGGAGGAGTAGCCAGTCCCCAGTTGAACTGTTCCCAGGCCTGGACCTGAGTCGCTGTGGCATCCAGGGGGGTATTGGTCTGGTCGGTACGAGCACTGACATAGTTGTTATTAGCCGCCGATTGTAAGGCAACAGTCCCGTTGCTCTGCGGCAACCAACGGAACTGTTCCCAACCCTGGACCTGGGTCGCGGTGGCTTGCAGGGGCACATTCGTCTGACTGATGCGGGCGCTGACATAATTGTTGTTGGCGTGGGATCGCAAGGCGATCAGCCCATTGCCAGCATCAACCACGTCAAACTCTTCCCAGGCCTGGACCTGGGTTGAGGTGGCCTGCAGGGGGGTATTGGTCTGATCATTGTGGGCACTGACAAAGTTGTTGTTGTTGGTCGCCTGCAGCCAGATCGTCTGGCCAATGATGCTGGGTGGGGTGCCAGTTGGAGTAGGAGTTGGCGAAGAACTGCCGCTGGTGAAGGGTTTCCAGAGATTGGTAAATGCGTAGTTGCTCTGTGAGAGGCCATCGCAGGTATCCAAAGTAGGAGTAGTACGACCAGGGCAAGAACCATTATCTCGTGAGACTGCCCAGAATGCGAGTTCTCCAATATTGTTTGCCTGCGCGAAAGACAACACCTGGGACGCATTGCTCTGTGTAAAGATCTCGCCCGGAGTGTCGTTCTGACCAATCATCGCGGTGATCCCAACCATCGACCACAGCTGGCTGGAGGTCTTTGAGGGGAACATTTGCTGTAACTGGGCATGCAGGCCGTTGGCCGCGTTGATCGCCTCCTGGCCCATCTGACTGTCAGGGCTCCCATAATCCATCGTCATCAGGTTGACCACGCTAAAATTGACTCCCTTGGATATCGCGTCCTTGAGCAGATCCAGACTTCCTGTATGGCCAGCAGGGGCCGGTTCCAGACCGGTGGTGCCCGAAGGCAGGGTAAAGGAGATGGTCAAGCTCGGATTGGCCTGCTGCAACGCCGCCAGGGCTGTGTTGCGGCGCGTATAGGTGGTCGCGTCTCCTTCTTCCCCACCTTCAATATCGAAATCCAGGTGTGACGCGCTGTACTGGTTAATCACCGCCTGGTACTGAGCCTGCAAACTACTAGCACTGGTACAGGCCTGTGCCAGTTCCTGGCCTGCCGCTCCTCCAAACGAAATAATCACATCGCCGCCCTGACTGCGAATGTAGGAGATATCGCTGGTCAACGTTGGCAAATCTGACGAAGTATTATTGATTGGGACATATCCATCCCAGACAGGACTACACCCACTAGCGGTAATAAAAGCCAGCGTGTAGTATTTCTGCCCGGTACTCTGGGTCACTGATTGCAAGGACGCGCCTACACCGGTCTCGGCATAGGGGGCAAAGTAACTGCTGGGCAAGGCCGAAGCCGCGTAGGCCCGGGGCATGCCTTTAGAGAAAATAGTTGTCGCCGCCACGATACCACTTAGCACCATAACACAGGAAAAGAAGAGAGCGAGGGTACGGGGAAATTTGCGCATAGCGATTCCTCCATGAATACTATGACAAAACACGACATTCAGGTTGAGAGAGCGATTGCTCACTCCATGCATACTCTCAAGGAATTTCGGCGCGAGGGAAGCAGCCGACAGCGACTGGCTCCCTATTACCAGGTAAACGGCATGCCCGTTTCCTCAGGACTGCTAATGTCACTCCAGAAATCAAACAGCCCCGAGGAGTGACGTTCAGCAAGTGTGAATCAGGCTAGTGCATTGCGCCACTCAACCGTTCAGGAAAAGAGAGAAATGAGATGTTCCTTCAACCCCGCCCAGGGGGACGCCCCCTGGGCACTCTTTCCCAAACAGGTCGCGTGGTTAGGCACTAGGGATAACTGACCAGGTCAGCGACGCTATTGCTGGAGTTTGATGGACCACCAGTAGTGTTGATGATGTGGGCGATTGTGCCCTTTCCTCCCAGAGAGACGGTCACCATATCGTGGAACTTGACTCCTGGCGTGTTGGGGACCTCAAAGGAATGATCCTCGACCACGCTGGGATTGACGTTAAAGTAGCAGTAGCTGCCCAATCCCCAGGCTTCGTGACTGGTGACTGAGTTCGCCACCTTGTAGGCCGCGTAGCCGTTGGTGCTGCCGTTCATCCAGGCTGACTGCGTGGGGGGATCATAGGGCAGTTCGTTCTGGAAGAAGTAGGTCCGGCCGCCGTTGCCGTTCCAGATGACCTGGTACTGCTGGTAATGCTCGACGAACAGGCCATACGCGGTCACGTTGTTGCCATTAACAATCAGGCCATTGGCGGCGGGATTGATGGTCCAGCCAACCGTGGCGTTGTTGTTGATGCCGTGGTCCGCGCGCCAGATCCAGAGGTCGTCGAGAATGACATCGTTGCTGTTGATCACCAGGCTCTGAGTGGCCAGCCCGGCTGTCGCGGTGCCACCGATCCTGAAGAAGACATCACTGAGCAGTGTCGGATTGGCCGCGTGACTCTGCGAAGGTCCACTTGGGCCAACCTGGAGCAGGACCGGCGAGTTGACTGGGCCTGCATCGAAGAGCAATCCAGCGATGGTGACGCCATCGACATCGGCGACCGTCATGGGGATGACCCCATTTTGCGGAACCAGCGTGGCCAGGCCCAGGCCAAGCACTACCGTGTTCGCGCGCGTCACATTAATCGTGCCGTTGAGGGAGTAGATGCCGGGCGTGAAGAGCAGGTTTAACCCCTGTGAGAGCGCGTTATTGAGGGCCGTCGCGGTATCGCTTGGCTGGGCAATATAGAACTGGCTGAGGGGGATGGAGGTGCCAGCAGGCGACCCACTACCCCAACTCGTGCCCTGTGAGTTCGTCCTGAGGGCAGGTACAAAGACCTGGTAGTTGCCAGACTGGTCAATATACAGGAACGGCTTTTCTCGGATCACGGGCACCTGGCTGACCACGGTGTAGGGCGGGACCCCAGTGTTGGGCTGATTGGGGAAGCTTTGTCCCGGTGCACCGTTGACCCCCACGAAGACCATGTTCCAGTTGTAACCGGTCCAGCTTCCCAGCTGATCGTTTCTGGAGAGCCACTGCTGCTGCGTACCCGAGTTAACCTGACCGCTGACGTTGGTGTCGGCCAGGAAGCCGCCGCTGGACCATCCACCATCATCCAGTTTCATATTCCCCTGCACATTCATGCGTCGGAAAGGTGCGGCTTGAGACACCGCCCAGATGTTGGTGCCAGTGGGAGGAATCACGGTCATGTTCTCGGCTGCGCGCCAGAAGTTACAGGTGGCATTGTGATCCGGCATCCAGTCAGCGGCGACGTGAACCGCGCCATTGATCGTCACATTGCCGGGCAGATAGCCCAGACCCAGTACCTGGGTGTAGAAGCCAAGGTCGACATCCACGTTGTAGGTGCCTGGCTTGAAGAGGAAGGCATAGCGATTCGAACCAAATTGATTGCTTTGCTGCTGATTGAAGACCGAAGTCAAGGTGTTTTGAATCGTTGAACTAGACATCGTGGGATCAAAGATGTACACGTTGGGACCAAAGTTCGGCGACCCACCAGATCCACCGACCTGCCCCCAGCGGAATTGTTCCCAGGCCTGGGCCTGGGTTGAGGTGGCATCCAGAGGCGTATTGGTCTGGTCGGTGCGCGCGCTCACATAGTTGTTATTGGCTGCCGATTGCAAGGCGACGGTCCCATTGTTTTGCAGGACCCAGTTGAACTGCTCCCAGCCCTGGACCTGGGTCGCGGTGGCCTGCAGGGGAGCATTCGTCTGACTGATGCGGGCGCTGACATAATTGTTGTTGGCGTGGGAGAGCAAGGCGATTAGCCCATTACCTGCATCGACCACATCAAACTGCTCCCAGCCCTGGACCTGGGTCGCGGTGGCCTGTAGAGGAGTATTGGTCTGATCGTTGTGGGCACTGACATAATTGTTATTGTTTGTTGCCTGCAGCCAGATGGTTTTGCCAATGGGAGGAGTAGCCAGTCCCCAGTTGAACTGTTCCCAGGCCTGGACCTGAGTCGCTGTGGCATCCAGAGGGGTATTGGTCTGGTCGGTACGAGCACTGACATAGTTGTTATTGGCCGCCGACTGCAAGGCGACGGTCCCATTGCTTTGCGGCAGCCAGTTGAACTGCTCCCACCCTTGGACCTGAGTCGCGGTGGCTTGCAGGGGCACATTCGTCTGACTGATGCGGGCGCTGACATAATTGTTGTTGGCATGGGATCGCAAGGCGATCAGCCCATTGCCAGCATCGATCACATCAAACTCTTCCCAGGCCTGGACCTGGGTTGAGGTGGCTTGCAGGGGGATATTGGTCTGATCGTTGCGAGCGCTGACAAAGTTGTTGTTGTTGGTCGCCTGGAGCCAGATCGTCTGGCCAATGGGGGCAGAGGCCGCGTATATGGTATGTTGGCCTATGGCCTCGGGCAACATGCTCAGCGCGCCTGCCATGGCGACAGAACCGGCCAGAAAACGCCGCCGGGAAACTCTCATTATGCATTCCTCCATGAATGACATTAAATAAACTAGAATCCCCATGATTTAAAGACTGAAAAGTAGCAGCCATCACCTGTAGCGTTGAGGCTTCATCCTGATTCGTTTGACTACTCACCTCCGATCATTGTTGATTAACAGTGCCATTACTTGTGAACCAGTTGGTATCATCAAGGGTAGTGTTGTAACACTACCAGGAAAGGTCATTAGCCTTTAATGCTTCCCGTTCCCAGTCCCCCACGCCAGAAGCGCTGCAGGATAATACAACCAATCAGCAGCGGAATTGAGGAAAGCAATGATCCTGTTATGATCAGGTTATAAATTGTCTGGCCAGCGCTAGCGTTCGTGGCGGTCACATTCCAAGTCTGTAAGCCCACTGTAATTGGGAAGAGATTGGAATCATTGAGCATCACCAACGGCAGGAAGTAGTTATTCCAGATAGCCACAAATTGGAAAAGTAAGATCGTTACCAGCGCCGGGGTCATCAAATTAAGCGCGATCAGAAAGGTTGTGAACTCGTTTGCTCCATCCATGCGGGCAGCCTCCAGAAGTTCATCGGGCACAGCCGACGCCGCATAGATACGAGAGAGATACACCCCGAAAGGGCTAACAAGACTGGGCAAGAGTACCGACCAGTACGTATTGGTCAGCCCCACACTACTCATTAACAGGTAGAGCGGCAGAGCCAGGGTCGTTGCTGGCACCAGGATCGCCCCCAGGATAATAGAGAAGGTCAGGTTACGCCCACGGAAGGTATATTTGGCCAGGGCGTAGCCAGCCATACTCGCGATAAATGTCCCAACTACAGCTCCCACGCCTGCATAGAGGAGGGTATTAAGCAGCCAGCGTGCATAGATTCCACCGTTAAAGGTAAAGAGTTGCTGTAAATTGGCAAACAGATGGAAGTCAGGCGAGAACCAGAAGCCAAATGTACCGAACAAATCGGCCTGGCTTTTCGTCGAGGAGATCACCAACCAGAAAAAGGGTATCAGAAAGTAGACGGCAAAGGCGATCAAAAAGGTCATAACTCCAATGTTATTCAAGTTGAACTGACTGGGGCGCCGCTGCTTGGTGGCCACTGTTTTTTGAGCGAGAGGCATCGGCTCTAAAGAGATGCTTTGGCTCATATTATCGGAAATGCTTTGGCTCATATCCTTATACTCCTGATTGGCGCTGGGTAATACGTAAGAAGCCGAAGGAAAGGACGCAGATAACGAGTGCCAACACAACTGACAGCGCAGCGGCATAGTTGTAGTTGTTGTAGTTAAAGGCGGTATTGTATGCATACAAGACAGGAGTGTATGAGCTCGAAATGTTGTTGGAGATCGCCGAGAGTACTTGGGGTTCACCGAAGAGTTGGAGTGTCCCGATGATAGAGAAGATACAAGTCAAAATCAGGGTGGGGACGATCAATGGAATTTTGATATGCCAGGCAACGTGCCATCCCGAGCTACCATCCATGCGAGCCGACTCGTAGATCTCAGAAGGAATAGCCTGGAGAGCGGCAAAAATGATGAGCATATTGTAGCCCGTATACGTCCAGGTAGCAATATTGGCAATTGACCAGAGGACGGTTCCTGCACCCAAAAAATCCAGCCTCGGCAAGCCGAGTGCCTGGACCCCTTTGACGATTGGACTGAGAGCCGGGTCATAGAGATAGCCCCACAACAGAGCCGCAATGATGCCCGGGATGGCATAGGGCACAAAGAAGGCCAACCGAAAGAAAGCCTTGAAACGTGCCACCGCTGAATCCAGGAACAGCGCCAGGATGAGAGCCAAACCCAGCATAACTGGCACTTGCACGATGCCATAGAGCAACACCCGACCCACTGAGGCAGCGAAATTAGGGTCGTGCAAGACATCGGCAAAATTGGCCGAGCCACTGAAACTCACTGTAGCAGCACCTAATCCCAGACCACTGCGGTGGGACTGAAACATACTCTGGTAGATTGCATAGATGAGTGGCGCAATAAAAAACAGGATGAAGAGTAACCCGAAGGGCAAGAGAAACAGATAGGGCGCCAGGGTTCGACGGCGCAAGGTCTGGCGTGGCTGGCGACGTGGACGGGGTGAGGCTACTTCCAGAGCCATACAATATTCTCCTCATTCAGATCACATCCATGAAAAGTGCGCAGGTTTTCGCTTGTGAACGCACCCGTGTTCATGACGCGCAGTATCAACAGTACTTACCATATGATGCAAAAACGCTTATGAAGAAGGTAGCTATGCTTGTTGGTTGTGAGATACCGACACACAACCAACAAGCGTCCCAGGGGCCGTCGACGCGTTTTCAGACATTGGCACACCTGGAAACGCGTATTTGGCCTGGTAAGACGTAGAGATACGCCTTACTACGAACTGACGCTAAAGCCCTGCTTTTTCATGTCGTTTATTGTGCTCTGCTGGACTGCATTCAGCCCCTGCCCCAATGTCCCCTGACCGTTGACCGCGTTGGCAAAATTATCGCCCATATCGCTATAGACCTTCTCCATCGTTGGCCCCCACTGGAAACTGACATCCACCTGTGTACTCGCAGTCTTGAAGAGGTCGAAGATCTTCTGGTCCCCAAAGAACGGGCGAGGACCGCTCAGCAAAGATGAATCTAAGAGCGGCTGATAGGCTGGATAAAGCGCATTGCCCTTAATCTGTAACTCCATGCTTCCCTGATTGGTATTGAACCATTGAGCAAATTCGGCGGCCTCTTTGGGATGCTGCGTACTTTTGAATACGACATTGGAGGAACCACCCCAGTTACCATCAACTTGCTGCCCGGCCTCCCACTGTGGGATGGGGGCAACTCTCCAATCCCCAGCGGTTTTGGGAGCATTTTGCTCAATGATACCAGCTCCCCAGGGCGCGGTAATCCAGGTAGCAACTGCCCCGCTCTGCAAGTCGTGGAACCAGCCATCGGCAAAGTCCGGCTCGGTTTTGATGAGCTTTTTGTTGATCAGATCTTGCCAGTAAGAGGCGACCTGCTGGGCCTGAGGATTGTTAATGGATACTTTCCAGGACTGGCCATTGATGGTGAACACGCGCGCACCAGCCTGCCACTCCAGCCCGGTAAACCATCCTGGTTGCTTGGGAGGGAAGTCAGTGATGAAAGTACTGGGGGCGGCGGCATGCAATTTGGCCGCATCTTCAGCGTATTGCGCCCAGGTAGTGGGTACCGGGATATGATACTTTGTGAAGAGGTCGGCCCGATAGTACAGAGCCAGAGGACCAGTATCGCCAGGAATACCATAAATAGCGTTGTCAAGGGTATCCTGCTTCCAGGTCCAGGGTACAAACTTATCCTTCAGCGCTCCAGCTCCATAAGGGGCAAGGTCAACCAGCGCACCCGTCGTCTCAAACGTGGGCATGACCTGGAACTCGACCTGAGCAACATCGGGTTCGTTATTCGCTTTGATGCCTGTAAATAGCTTGTCGTATTCAACCGGGCCTGAACCCACATTGCTGAATTTGACATGAATATTGGGATGAGTCTGATTCCAGAGAGCAACCGCCTTATCGGCTCCAGTGATCCATGACCAGAACGTTAAGTTCACCGGGCCGGTGGAGGTATCGCTTGAATTGCTGCCGCCACAGGCAGCGAGAGGTCCTATGAGCGCGAGTATGATGCCCAATATGGCGAACTGTGACGCCAGATGGCGCGTCCGAGGGGAAGAGGAGAAAAACTGCATTGTCCAATGCCTCCTACATTCAAATAAGAAAACAACAGCGTAATCTATGAAAAATACCCCACGATATCTGCTCCTTCGTTTCTGTCTCTAAGCTTGAAGTCACCTCCAGGGTAGTACACCAATAAAACTAGACATACGGACATAAGGGCCTACATTCATCAGGATATCTACGCTGGAGAGGCGATAAGTGCTCTCAAGCGTACAGCGTTGATTCCAGATGAAGCCATATCCTCATTTGAGGGAAGATGAAGTGTGCCTTCCAGCAACCTCTAGAAACTGCTCCAGGGTAAACGCTGCGGCTCCCATCGCCACAGCATCTTGCCCCAGGCGGCTGAGTTCAATCCTGGTGGCTGAGAACAACCGTTTGAGAGCATAACGCTCGGCAAATCGGTGCAATTCTGGGAGAATGTACTCGCCAATTTCCAATCCAACCCATCCACCCAGGACAATGACTTGTGGGTTGAAAAGGTTAATGAGATTTGCGATACCAGCACCAAGATAGTGCGCGGTGTCTTCGAGCACGCCAATTGCTGCGCGATCTCCATTACGAGCTGCCGCAACGATGGCAGCAATAATGCGCTCCTGATCGTTACTCTGAAGCAATGAGCTCTGCGGTGCCACCTCTCTCAATCGCTCAATAATGCCTGGGGCGCCGGCATAGGCTTCAAGGCAGCCATAACCACCACAGCGACACAAGCGCCCATTAAGCTCGATAGTCGTGTGCCCCCATTCTCCAGCATTATTGCTGCCACCGCGATACAGGGAATCATCAGCGATAATGCCAGCCCCTATTCCCGTCCCTACCAGTAAAACAGCTAAATGCTCAGACCATTGACCGGCCCCAAATAAACTCTCGGCCTGTGCCATGGCTTTTGCCCCATTATCAAGGTAGATGGGCATAGAAAAATATTTTTCGAGAAGTGAGACGAGCGGCACACTCTGCCATCCCCAACTAGGCACGTAGGCCGCTATCTGTTCACCCCGTTCGACCAGGCCACCAACACCAATCCCGATACCAAGCACTTTCTCCAGTGTGATCCCAACTTCGGCCAATACTGCTTCTGCTCCTTGGCAAATAAATTGCACCGCCTGTTCTGGTCGATTCTCATCGAGAACCTGTGGATATGCTATGGAGCTTAGCTTGTGCAATGTTAAATCAAAGAGCTCAACCCTGATGAGCGTCTCACCAATGTCGACGCCGATAAAATATCCGTATTGCGGATTAATGGTCAGAATGGAACGAGGTCGTCCTCCTTGTGATGCCTCTATACCAGACTCGATAACGATCCCTTCCTGAAGCAATTCGACAACCACATTGGTGATCGTCGCTGAGCTCAGACCAGAATATTGACTCAACTTCTGGCGGCTCATCGACTTACCTAGATAGATTTGCCGAAGGATCGTAGAGCGGCTGATCTGTCGCACATCTGGTACAACTGGATTGTGTGTCCGCTTCATTGATCTCTCCGCAAATAACAAGATATCTTCATTGTTTCATGCCGCTAACCAGCGCAATCCGGGGATGAAAATTACCTCCTTTGAAACCAGCCCTTATTTCATCCTTTTGCTTATTCATGAGGTATTTTTACTTATTTTAATCAATAAAATAAGGGTTGTCAAGGGAGCAGATTCTAGGTGTCAAGGTTTTGGGGTCAGTACAAATCAAATGGCGAGGATTTGCGTCAAAATCCTCGCCCGATGGCTCCTCTATTTCTCACGAGGGGATAGGTGCAGCTGCTCAACTATTCCTGTGCCTGCTTTCCGCCAAGAAAAGGAGAAAGAACCGGGAGCAGCAGATCAGGTCGGAAGATAATATTGTGAAGTACCCCACGCCTAAAGGCCTGATTCTTACCCACATTTAGGAAGTGATAGAATCAAGGATGAAGACGCAAGAAGTATTAGACGCCAAGAGTTGGGCCGAGCACACCTTTGGGAACGTCCAACTGCACGATAGACGTCGAACGAGACGCACCATCCAGGCTGCCAGCAACCTGGCGGAGAATCCTCTGGGTTCGCTGCCTGCTCAAATGCACGACTGGAAAGGGACAAAAGCCTTGTATCGTTTGCTCAACGAGCCAGATGTGACCTTTGCTGCCTTGATGCAGCCGCATGTTCAACAGACGAGAGAACAAGCTGCATCCTCTGCAGTGATGTTGCTGGTACAAGATACCACAGATATCGATCTGTCGCATCGCTACAAGATCAGTGGGACGGGGCAAATTGGCAATGAACGTGGGCGTGGTTTTTTCGTGCAAACGGTGCTTGCCGTACGTCCCCCTACCAAGGAAGTGCTTGGATGCATATCTCAAGAACCCTTTGTACGCATTCGAGCCCCCAAAGGGGAACAACGCCACCAACGGCTCAAACGGCAAGAGCGTGAAACCGATGTCTGGATGCGCCAGGTAGGTGCCATTGGGGCGCCTGAGCCAGGAAGCACTTGGGTCCATGTTGGGGATCGAGGTGCGGATATGTTCCCGTTTTTCCTCGCATGCCAAGCGAACCAGACGCACTTTCTGGTGCGAGCGGCTCAGAATCGGCGCACCGAAGCGGACGAGGAAGAGATCAAGCATTCTCTGGATCGCGCCCGCGCCTTTCCAAGTCAGCAGAGCCGTCCGCTTGAGGTGCTAGCTCAGCATGGACACAAAGCACGTTCGACCCAGGTTCAGCTTGCCTTCGGACAAATGACCCTCTTGCCCCCACGCAATGAGCCGCAAGCGAGCAACGAACCCTTGACCGTCTGGGTCATTCGCGTCTGGGAAGAACGCGCTCCCGAAGGTGAAAAACCGTTGGAGTGGGTCTTGTTGACCTCGGTTCCCACCACGACGCTCGAACAAGCATGGGAGCGTGTGGACTGGTATCGGCATCGCTGGCTGGTCGAGGAGTATCACCAATGCCTCAAAAGCGGGTGTCGCATCGAGGAACGGCAATTGCAAACGGTTGACGCTCTGATGCGCTTGTTGGGGGTGTTGTCTCCACTTGCCGTGCGCTTGTTGCAGGTGCGTGCCTACGCTCGTGAAGCGCCACAACGCCCAGCTTCTGAGGTGATCGAGCCTCTGATGCTTGCGGTGTTGGCTCAGCGCTCTGCTCACTCGCCTGCCACCATGACACTGGGCACCTTCTGGGCGGAAGTCGCACGTCTGGGTGGCTCGTCTTTCGCGCCGTCATGATGGCCCTCCTGGATGGCGAACCATCTGGAAAGGCTGGCTCTCCTTGCAAACGCTTCTTGAGGGCGCGCATCTCGCTCTTCACCTCCATTTGTAGATGTGGGTAAGAATCAGGCCTAAAGGCGGGGGCTTCGACAGTGGCCAGCGTCCTCCTCAGAGGATACCAGTCGCTGTGGGACGCTTCCCGCCCCGACCCACCTTCCTGCTGGGTTTGCCTTTCTTGCGATCAGGAATGGCTCCTTGCGTCTCATAGCGGCGCAGAATGTTTCGTGCGGCATTTTCATCGCGATCCAGCTCGGTCCCACACGTGGGGCAGGAATGCCATCGCACCGAGAGATCTTTGGGGACCAGAACTCCGCAGCCACTACATTTCTGGCTCGTCTGCTGGGGCGCCACCTTCACTACCATGCCGCCAGCCTCTTCCGCTTTGCAGGCACACAGCGTGATGAAACGGCCCCAGGCCGCGTCAAGGATACTTTTGTTCAGGCCGCTCTTGGCAGCCGCTCCATTAGGTAGATAGTGCGTCACCGTCGCTGCTGTCGCGCCACCTTCGCTTTCCTCTGTCGTTGCAGGGGCCTCCTCCTTCTTGGGCTTGGGTCTTGCCGTCATATTGGGGATCTGCAATGCCTCAAACACCAGGGTCCCATACTGATTGACCAGGCGGCGAGACGCTTGGTGCAGGAAGTCCTGCCGACGGTGGCGCACCTTGCGATAGAGTCGTGTCAATTCCCGCTTGGCCCGGCTGCGTCGATGACTGCCTCGCTTGCGCCGAGAGAGCCTACGATGGGCCTCTTTGATCTGCTGCTCGGTGCAACGGTAGATGCGAGGGTTGGCGATCTGCTCCCCCGTGGAGAGCGTGGCATAGGAGGTGATGCCCACATCAACCCCCACCGCCTTGTTGGAGGGATGCATCAGCGTTGCGCTGCTGATGACCTGCTCCACGCTGAAGACGGCATACCAGTGATCTCCATCGCGTTTGATCGTGCAGGCTTTGATGCTCCCTTTGATGGGTCGATGCATCAGCATCTTGAGAGACCCAATCTTCGAAAGCTTCAATCGAGAGGTTTTCTTGCCCTTTTTGTCATGAGGGGTGAGGGCACCAATGAGTGTATAGCCACTCTGCGGATAGGTGAAGGAACGATAGCGGGCATTGGATTTGTACCGAGGATAGCCTGGGGTCTGATCCTCAGCGACACGACGAAAGAAAGCCTTCATGGCTTTGTCGAGGCGTCGGAGCACATCCTGCTGCACCTGGGAATGAATCTCCTGGTATTCGGGGCGTTCTTGCTTGACCTGAGGCAATTGGTCGGCCTGCATGCCATAGGAGACCGAGATGCCAGCCATTCTGTAGGCAGCAGTGCGTTCTTCGAGGCTGGCGTTGTAGAGTTCTTTGCAGCGACGAAGCGTCCACAGGAGAGTGCTTTCTTGTTTGCGAGTGGGATACAAGCGATAGACAAAGGCTTTGATCCGCACTGGCGCCTCGTCGGTGTGCGGTCTTGGTGGGTCATTCACGCCTTCCATGTGTCCCCTCCTCTTACGGCATTCCTGCTCATTTCAGTGCTGAGACATGTTTACAGACATAGAACAAGATTTCAAGAAGCAGTATACAGAAGCCTCGCTTTGTTGTCAAGCCTTCATTTTCCTCTGCTTCTCCTCCACCCAGGCTACTCCCAAAAGGAACGGCCCTTGTATCCCCATGGCTCAAGCCAGGGGCTTTACGGGCCGGTTCGGTAAAAACCGCGATTAGCTTATTCCAGAATATTATTGATGAGGCACAAGAACGTATCCAGGTCAAAAGGTTTCTTCAAACGAAGCAGCTTTTCATGCTGAATGGTCCTTGTCATCACTTGCGGCATGGCACTCATCAGGATAATAGGGATATTTATGAACTCTTCTCTCGCACGAAGCAGATCATGCAATGTAAAGCCGTCCATATCGGGAAGGCAATAATCACAGACAATCAAGCTTGGTCGCAGATAGTGAAGCAGGTCTAACGCTTGTGCCCCCGTCACCGCAAGCATCGCTTGATGTGATGTCTCCTCTCGAACGGCTTCGACGAGAAACGCTCCAATGTATGTATCATCTTCCACTACGAGCACGGCTTTTGCAGCAGAGGGGGTTGCTTTTTCTCTTGGCTGAAGCATCGTATCATCCTTTTTCGGCAGTGAACGAAGAACACTACTATTGATACGTGAGATGTTTGTATCTCGCCTCAGGAACGACGTCCAACGCCTCAATCCTTGTCGAAACTGCGACGGCGTTGAAGTATACCGAAAGGTTGATCCTTTGTGCGTGGCTCTCTGTAGCTACTGCACACTGCTGTAGGAGATAGATTGGTATGAGAGTTCATAAAGTTTTTCTCTCCCTGCAGAAAAGACATTTAAGTCAACAGGCTCCGATATTCCGGGGACATGCCCCCGATCACAATACTGCCAGAATGTCCAATTGGTGACATTGCTCCATTGGATTGGGAAAAGTGCTTCACCGATCCAGATGACATAATCCTCAAAATGCCCTTTGATATATTCTGCGTATCGGTTGAGATCCGTGTAAATAATGGGTTTCATACCATAGTGGTGTTCCAGCCGCTTAAGAAACACATTGATTTCGCGTAGCATCGCCTGGCGATCCTTACCGGATACTTCCAGATCCAACACGGGTGGCAGCATCCCTGCCTCTTTGGGAACCATATTGATGTAATTATCTGCCTGCTCAGCACCGCTCAAGGACGCTGTATAGAAATGATACGCACCTCGAAGCAGTCCCTGATCTTTTGCCCCGCGCCAGTTCGCCTGAAAATAGGCGTCCTGATACGTTTTGCCCTCGGTCGCCTTAATGAATACAAACGCGTACCTGCCTGTTTGGGCAACGCGTTTCCAATCAATCTGCTTCTGATAGCTCGACACATCAAGGCCTTGCACATTGTTATTCGACACAAACCAGGAGTTCGGCCAGATGATCCCCGTATATAATAAAATTGCCACTGCCAGCAGGCAAAGCAGGACAAGCACAACTCGCCCTACTCTTCTTCTCAGAAATTCCCATACTTTGTTCAAAGATGTCACCTCCAATAGGATGTATCTATAAAGATGATAACACACCAATCGTCTTGATCTGCCGCCTGAGTCCACCAGGGCATAAAAAAGCATACAAATGCACATTATCACAATGGGTCGATCTTTCTTCGCGGGATAATGTACTTTATGGTCCTGGTGTGCTATTCTAAAAAAACTATGCAAAAGGATTTTTATGCAGCCAGGGGAAACAATAAGTATGCACCGGAACGCGAAGCACCCTAAAATCGACCGCCGCGCCGAACTACTCAAAGTCTCACGAGAGATCATGGCCGAGAAAGGTTATGAAGCCACCACCGTTTCTGAAATTGTCGCCAAAGCGGGGGTAGCCCAGGGAACGTTTTACTGGTATTTCCCTTCTAAGGCATCTATTGTCAAGACCCTCACTATAGAGATGCAAAATGAGGTACAGACCGCTCTTCTGCGTGTGTTTACGGAGCCTCGTCCTATTGAGCAGAAGATTGAGAGGAGCATCGAAGAAATATTTGGCATTTTGAGTATGTATCGTGATGTACTTGCCCTGGCCCACCTCGTCGAATCGGCCTCAGAAAATGAACTCGTCTTCGAGCCGTATCACCGCTTGATCTCCGAACTGCTTCGCTATGAACAGATGCAAGGGACAGTCAATAGTTCAATCAATCCCGATATCACCGCGACACTCATTGTAGGGGCGGTCTACTATGCCACGCTTCAGTGCTACCTCTACAATTCACCGATATCGACTGATCACTATATTGAAGAAACTGCGCAATTTGTCTGCCGAGCACTTGGAATAGATTGAGGCGTCGCGTACAGGTGTGATCACGGCAAAGTTAAAATTCGCGCATTGGCGCGACCCACCCCTTATTGATCAAAACCTTGACCCCTTACCAGTTTTGCTATTTTTTTCTCATGTGCTTGACAAATGTAGTGCTATCTTTTATTTTTGTATATAAGACCATTGATTGATAGTCAGTCAGTTTTTTCTCAGTGTAGAGAAAAGGAGGCACTCGCGATGGCCAATCAAGACGACCCAACCATCGCTGTGGTTCAGGCGAATGACACCAATGCCGGGGGAGAAACGTCCGGCACAAAGATCTCCACAGAACCAAAACACTGGTCTTGGAAACGCCTGTCAGCAGCACAACTGCGGTCGGCCTTACCCTTACGTCTTCCGCCACTTTCGCGCCCAGGGAAGAAGAAGACGAAGCAGGAGGACAACTGGCGAGAATGGTCACGCTTCCGCCTCTGGCGCAGAACGCGTCCATTCTCGGGATCAATTCTCATCATACTCGCGGGGCTCCTGGTGCTCTGGGGTCCGATTGAACTGCTTCCGTTCGCGCTCTTACCGGGTAGTAATATTTGGGCCGGGTTGCTGGTGGGGGGCCTGCTCTTAGTCATGGGATTAATCCAGTTACTGGTCCCTTCCAACGCACTTGTTACCGGATCAAGCGCCGTCGTACTTTCTCTCGTCTCACTCCCTGTCGCCGCTGGAGGCTTGGGCATAGGCATGTTACTGGGTATCATAGGTGGCGCTATGGGTGTTGCCTGGCAGCCTGTTTCCCGGTCCCGGAACCGTTCGCCTCAAAGCATTCCGAATTATAAGCTTCCACGCAAGCTCCCAGCATGGATGAAGAAACCCTTTCCTCGCTCACATTAACCATATTGATCTCTAAACTCAACTTGTAGGATGTTCGTTGTAGTGCGGCAAGCCAGTTCTAGAAGGCATGGATGCCTTCCCCTGGCCAAGTGATCTGTGAGCCAGACAAAAGAGCCAGTTCTAGAAGGCATGGATGCCTTCCTCCTGCCGAATTGCCTGGTTCATAGACAAAACAAGACGACCGTTTGCTATTTTGTGGAAAGCGGGTGTGCAACCTTATGGAACAGGAACCTTTCGCCGACGAAACCCCGACCAACCCGGATCTTCACGATGAAGAGCAGGAGCAACCTGAGCAGGAGCCAGCCATTGGCAGGGTCAACCGTACAGCATTTTGGATTGTAATGCTGGTCGCATTAACCTTCCTTAGCGGCATGACCGTTCTTATCTCCAGGGGCGCAGTAGCCATGGCGGCGGCGGTGCCGATCCCTGTGACGGTCAAGGCCTCAAGCATCAAGACCACGAGATTCCGCCTCTACCCGGGGATCTCCCAGGCCGATGGGAAATCTGCTGTTGCGGTCAACCAGCTCGATGGGACGCTCTCGGACCTGGTGATCTCCAAGACGGTTTCCTTGCCGGTTGTCGGCAATATGACGATTACCTTGAAAGCGGGTCAGAATAATACGCCAGTCACCACGACTGGTCTGACGACCGACCTGGCGGCTCTCTCCTCTGAGTCGGCGACGTTTGGGGGCCAGGCGGTAAGCAGCAATGCCAATGGCAATGCCTTCGAAATTGATGCCCAAACCGTTACATTGAATAATATCAACATTAGCGCGCCGTACATGATCGCCAATAGTATGACCCTGCCAGGGTTGACACTCACGGTGAGTTAAAGCGGCTGCCAGCGTGATGCCTGTACATGGCGTATTCGTGCGTGTGCTGATAACCCAATCCTTTTACACACATAAGGGATACCCTGTACTCCACCAGGGGGCCTGTATGGCCCCCTGGCCCCTCATATTTACAATCCGTCAAATACTACTTTTTACTTATTTACTCTATTTTTTTCAGCGGTGCTGTTTCCACTTTGCGGAGGAGCAACACTGCTCCCACCATAAAGGAGCGTGGACGACGTGTACTCTTTGCGACGTAACGTCATAAGGTTATGTATTCCCATTCTCTCCCTCGGTCTGATCGCGGGAACCATACTCCTACTTATGCATCCTGTTGAGGCCTATGCGCATCCTTCACAATCGCAAGACCCCCTGAGTGCCTTCTCGTCATCTGGCATCAAAGTAAACTATTCTTCAAATGGGGCATTCGCGGCTTTGGGCGACTATACCTTAGAGGCGACCGAAATCATTGGCACGAACGCGCACATGAATTCACTGCCTGACCCGCTTCACCCCACGCTCACCTTTAGCGCGTCCACGATGACCGGGTTTAGCTTGAGCCATCCATTTTATGGTGTGAATCTGGTGCTCTCGTCGAATGGTTCGGTATCGGCGACTGGCGTGGCCATTAAAACGGGCCTTTTCCAGGATGTCAATACCGGGCTCAAAAGTTTCGCGAATAAAGCCGATTTGCTTATCCTGGCGGCTGGCGGTACCGTCCCAAGATTGGTGATGAAGAACGTGACATTAAAGGTGGATCGCTCCATTTATGCCAATACCTTTACCGTTACCAGTTTCCACATGGTGGTATCCGCGACAACTCCCGCGCCACTGAAGGCGTCGCCACCCACGGATACGCCCTCACCCACGAAAACACCACCAACGAAGGGAACGCCATTCCCTACGGGGACGCCATCGCTGCCTTTGCCTCTGCCGACGCTGACGCCTCCCTCCGTACCGACACCCACACCCACGCCTAAAAAGTGTCCGTGCCTGCTTCTTTGCTTGATATGTTGAGTCAACCTGAACACGCCTCTTGATTTTGCATTCGGGGAGGGGAGTATGTGGGACTGCCAGAGGCAGTCCCACATACTCCCCTCCCCGAAGCACCGAAGGCGTCAAGGGTGAACCTGAAGGGTCGGGTGATATACCAGGGCAAAAAAGGGGAGGGAGCCATAAACATGGAACAGAAACCTTTCGCTGACGAAAGCCTAAATAATGAAGGGCAGGAGGCAGTCATTGGCACGGTCAAGCCATCCATATTCTGGACTGTAATGCTGGTCGCATTGGCCCTCCTTGGAGGTATGATCGTTCTTATCTCCAAGGGCGCGCTTGCTATAACAGTGGCAGTGCCCATCCCTGTGACGCTCAAGGCGGCAAGCATCAAGACCACGAGCTTGCGCCTCTATCCGGGAATTACCCCAGTCGATACTAGTTCCCCTGCGGTCAACCAGCTCGATGGAACGCTTTCGGATTTGGTGATCTCCAAGGCGATTGCCTTGCCGATGATTGGCAATGTCACGGTGACCTTGAACGCGGGACAGAATACGCCAGTCACCACAACTGGTCTAACGACCGACCTGTCAGTTCTCTCCTCTGACGTGGCGACGTTCGAGGGCCAGGCAATATTCAACAATGCCAACGACAATGCCTTCGGATCCGATACCCAAACCATGACGTTAAACAATGTCACTATTAGCGCGCCATATGTGATTGCCAATAGGATGACTCTGCCCGGGTTGACGCTCTCTATTACTTTCCAGCGAGGTGGGCGACAACTGGCGCAAACACCTCCGCACTCTCTTCAAACACGGAGATATACGGGATCCCATACATTTCTCGCCTTTCTTGGAGCGTTTCACTTATTTGATCAAGCGTACCTATGAGACAATGGGATATCGCAGGCACGTGCTCCTCTGTGGTTTGAAATCTTCCCGCAAGCTGCTGAAATGCTTGGGAACGGTCCTCTGCCACAACAATGGCGAAGAGAATGATATTGAGTTCTACTCATTTGAGGTCCCCCTCTTGCTAAAGAAGAGAACTTCAAATAAAGCTAGACTTGAGTTCGCCCACTATTGGGTGGTTTTCCTCTTCCTATTCACGGTCCTCGTCTTGGGCAACCCTCTGTCATACTAAAACCAATCGCCTGGCCTTACCAATCCTGTAAAGGAGCCCGGTTATCGAGCCAGTTCCATTCAGTATCTTGCATAAAACGGACCAGTCCGTGCTCATAGGAAATATTCCATTCACGAAAGTTAGTGATGCATTCCCACAAAGCCTGGGCATTGGCAACAGACCCCTGTGTCAAAAGCTTCTCACACAGCTCAAGGAAGTTTTCAGGCTTCTCAGGCGCGTTCTCTACGGCTCGCATCAGCCACTTGTGGTAGGGATAAAGGATGCGGTTATATGCCAGCACTAAACGCGAGGCATAAAAGACCATCTCGCTGGTTGCGTGGGCCATCAGGTAGGTTGACTGTTTTTGCTCGGCTTCACCAACAAACCAGTTGAGCATCTGGACCTGACTGTAGAAGGCCAGCATCTTTTCCTCACGCTCAGCCTCCTGGTAGACTGGTATTTGTTTCAGCAGATCATCTAACTCAGGGATATGCGAGAAAACTGCGAAAACATTGGTGAAAGCCGCCCGCGCTGGCTCGCTGCCCTTCTGTGCAACATCTCTCAAAAACTGCAGGTGAAAGAATTTCCCGTCGACGTATCCGCCAGGATAATCGCACATCTCTGTGTTGTAATACCAGCGCTGACCACTAGCTACACAACGGGCATATTCCTCATCGGTAGCAATAAACATAACATCTACATCCGAGTTCTCTCCGCCCCAACCCTTGACCAGTGAGCCGCCGACCAGCAAGGCCAGGTAGCGTGGATCATCTTGAAATGTCTCTTTGAGGCGCTCGATAACGCGCAAATGGTGTGGTTGCAGGTACAATTCAGCGTTCCTTTCTCATCTATCCTCTTTGATGCAGTTGCCGGGTAGGACTCCTCTCACTTGTGGAGGGTTGGCCGGAAACCTTGAAATGTGAGTCGGCCATCTGGCAAACGGCAAGAATGAAATCACAAGCAGAGAGCCAGATGGATGTCTCCAGTGTATTTTGCCCCAATCTGGAGTGTCCAGTAGAGCTACATTAACTGGCGAAACTGGGAAGGGCTTGAAAAAATCAGGCTCTATTGGCAAGATATGTGCATGCAAACCCACCCTATCCGACCCAATGGAGCCGTCGAAGCAATTTTGCCCCAATTGGCGTGTTCCGCAAGGGGAAAAATAGGGACGGGCAACATCGTCATTCATGATCGCAAGCGACAACGCTACCGTTGTAGGAGCTGTCACAAGACCTTTAGCCAGCGACGAGGAACCATGGTGGAAGGGCTGCGCAAGCCAACAGAATTGATCGTCATTGTGGTGACACTTTGGTGAAGCAATCCAATCATCGACCGCTGGTTCGCCTTCGTCAGGGGCAATTGTGCTCAATCACCGGTTAGTGTGGCTCTATCCAAGGAATGAGATAGTGGTTTTACATAAGAAATGAGCAAAAGCGGCCTCAGGCCAGGGGCGAATCGTGTTTTTCCTGCCAGGTATACTACCTATCTATGATGAAAACAAGGGAACTTGAATAGTGACAGGGAGATGAAAATATGATCGAGTTTGGTATCACCCTCAGACCCGATCCACCACCAGAGCGTATTGTTGAGTTGATATGTATGGCTGAGGCCCAGCACTTCTCCTATGGCTGGTTGTTTGATTCACATGTACTCTGGATGGACCCCTATCCTCTACTTGTATTGATGGCCGTGAATACTGCTTCCTTGCGGTTAGGGACCTGCGTGACCAATCCCGGCACTCGTGATCCCAGCATCACGGCTAGCTCCTTCGCGACCTTACAGGCGATTTCAGGCGGTCGGATGATTATGGGCATTGGTCGCGGAGATAGCGCCTTGCGTGTTATGGGAAAGCAACCTGTATCGCTAACTGTCATGGAGAACGCTATTCAAGAGATACGAACCCTTGTTTCGGGAGAGGCTACACATCTGAATGAGCAGGCTATCCAGCTAAAATGGGCGCGTAGCCGCCTGCCTATTTTTGTCGCTGCCTATGGACCCAAAGCTTTACGCCTGGCGGGACGCGTGGGTGATGGGGTTGTCCTGCAATGTGCCGATCCCCATCTGATTAAATGGAGTCTGAATTTTGTGCGCGAGGGTTGTGAGGAGGCGGGACGTGATTGGTCACAATTCCATATTATGTGTGCCACGGCAGGCTATGTTTCGGATGACCTTGAGTATGCGCGTTCGCAGGTACGCTGGTTCCCCGCGCTTGTCTCCAACCACGTTATCGAGTTGCTCTCTCGCTATCCCGCCACTGACTTGCCAGCGGAATTGACCAGCTATGTACGTCAGCGTTCGAGCTACGATTACCAGAAGCATTGCCAGGTAGGGGCATCCCATGCCGAGTTTGTCACTGACGAGGTTGTTGATCGCTTTTGTGTGATTGGTACAGCGGATCAGTGTCGCCAGCGTATCCGCGAACTGGCCGTTATTGGCGTCAACGAATTCAACCTCTACCTGATGGCCGAAGAGCAAGAGCGCCTGCTGGAAATCTATGGTCGAGAAATTATTCCAGAGTTTTGCAATGTTCAGGTGAGGCCTCGCACCTAAAAAGTCTCTGTTGGGAAAGCAATAGATGGATGAGTTATAGCCTCACACCAGCCTTTCGCCCTCCCGTTTATGGCGCTCTTTGTACGAGCACGGCTCCGCTCGACTCTCAGTCGCTTTCTCGCTGCGCTGAATCAAATGGTGGTTGAGGCATTGCGCAGGGTGTTTCTCGAAGACCCGAAAAGATCTTGACCTTCCTGGTCTCGACGAAACGCAGATCGCAGCCCTCTTTGGCCTGAATGTGGAAACCTACCAGGCAATCAAGCGTCGTTTTAAGAGATATTGTCAGTACCCTACGGCTAAAGCCGAGGGCTTGGAGTTGTGTCTGAACTCCACCGCAACTCAGCATACCTTTTCAGGCGTGCTGCTTTGGCTTCATCGTCCGACACATCAGGGCGTACTGACAAGAGGCCCGTTCCTATCCAGTCTTGCCGGATAAGAAGCGTTCGCATCGCAATATTCCTCGCGCCAACCAGATCGGCATGGAGCGTGTACTGACAATTCTGACAGACAAAGAGCAAGCCCTTGTGAGGGCGATTCTCTTTGCAGGTGTGCCCACATTGGGGGCAAGACTGCGAGGTATAGTTGGCATCCACCTTGATTGCCGTACTTTGATGCAAGAGCGCTTTATAGGCGATCATCGCGTGCAACTCACCAAAAGCCCATTTGGAGAAGGTACGATTGGCTTTTCGCTGTTTGGCACTGGCTTGTTTGCCTTTCCGTCGTGTGGTCCGCTCTCGAATGTCTGTCAGATGCTCCAGTCCAATCAAGCTTTGAGAATAGTGGGTAACAATCCGTTTACTCACGACATGATTGGCGTTTGCTTTCAACCGTCTCTCTCGTCCACTGATGGCGACGAGCCTTCTCGTCGCGGAACGAGTGCCTTTTTTTTGCAGACGCTTTCTCAATCGTGCGTAGTGGTGAGACCTGGTAATAGGAGAGATGTCAGCATGGAAGGTGCAATCGCCTTGCATCGTCGCCGTGACGGCAAGGTATCGCATCCCCACATCCACGCCAACGACTTGCTTGTGCGTTTCTGGGGTAGGATCAGCCGTCTCCACTTCCAGGGAGACGAGCAGGTAAAACTGCTTCTTGGGCTTGTCATACCAGAGTTTCGATGCACCTATCTCCGTACCACGCTGGATCAATGCCACGTGCTTGTCATAGCCAGTATAGGGAACCTTGACCCGTCCCTCAAGAGTGAGAAGACTCACGTGCTGCTCTTTCTTGAACGTGTAGTCCTTCTTATACTGGTAGGTCAACGTGGGGGAGAGAAACGTAGGAGCCTTATCAAGCCCTTTGTACCGCTTTTTGGTGAGACCTGCCTTACGATGAGCAGCATTGTTCTTCACCTTTGTCCAGAGGGCTTTATACGAGGCTCCAACTTGGCGAGGAACAGAACAGGCCATTTGTGAGGGAAGGTGAAAACGGAGGCGAATCTCATCATACGTGCCATCTTGCAGACGAACAGCATTACTCATCTTGCCATTCTCAAAGGCATATGTACTGACATAGTTGAGAGCATCACGATATGCCAGTTGTGTCTCACGTAATGCCTTGAATTGCTCGGGTGTTGTATTCAATTTGAGTTTCGCTGTTAACACCGTTTTCATACTTTAGAGTATATCATGGTTTTCATCTACCTGTCAATAGAAAAGGAGCAGATGAAAAAGCTGTCTACGGTGTCTCTCACCCAAGCCACCGACAAAGGAACGCCGCATTCCTCCCCATGCCTGAAAGGGCAGGGGCATCCTGCGGCGATTTCGGTGAAGAAAAAAGGAGAAAAAAGAATGAGTGCACGACTGCAAAATAAAGTGGCGATTGTCACTGGCGCATCACGTGGGATCGGCTAAGCAATTGCAGAGGCTTTGGCGAACGACGGAGCACAGATCGTCATCAATTATGCCCAGAATAAGGGAGCCGCCGAAGACCTTGTGGGTCGCGTTGAGCGCAATGGAGGTCAGGCTCTGGCTGTCCAGGCCGATGTCAGTAAACATGCTGACTTGCAAGCCTTGTTCAAAGCGACCATTGAACACTTTGGGCGTGTTGATATCCTGGTCAACAATGCCGGCATTATGACCACGAAGCCGATTGAGCAAATCACAGAACAGGACTTTGACCGAGAGTTCGCAATCAATGTGAAAGGGACCTACTTTGCTTGCCAATTTGCCGCCAGGTACATGCAAGCAGGAGGGCGTATCATTAATTTCTCCTCCTCTGTCCTGGGACAAATGATGCCCACCTACAGCCTTTACGCTGGCACCAAGGGGGCAGTCGAGCAAATCACTCGGCACCTGGCCAAGGAACTCGCCCCAAAGGGCATTACCATTAATGCCGTCGCTCCAGGACCGGTCAACACGGAGTTGTTTACCGCCGATAAATCAGAAGCCCAGATAGAGGCGATCAAACGTATGATTGGTTTCGGTCGTCTTGGGGAACCCGAAGACATCTCCGGCGTGGTGCTCTTTTTAGCAAGCCAGGAAGCCGGGTGGATCACTGGACAGGTTCTGCGTGCCAATGGAGGGTTCATCTAACTCATACATGTGAGGCGGGGCAATCTTCTCAGGCTTTGAGAACGCCTTCTCGCCTATTTCCACATGGAAACAGTCCACAAGGGAGAGAATTTCTTGGAAACAATTTTCAACAAACCGCCGCAGGGGACTCCTGCCTTTGAGGCCTGATTCTTACCCACATCTTTTTGGAGGGGCTTCACAAACCAATCGCTCTCCATGTGTTTGTGAAACGCTCAACAGAGGGTGTCGACCAGCACAGCAGGTCCACAAAACCTAATTGTAAAATGTCTGTAAGAATCAGGCCTTCATGCATGGGGTGATTGACTAACGCCCCTTGCTGTTATTTGACATGATTGTAATCGCCTCTGACAATTGACATCCTCCCCACGGCTCAAGCCGGGGGATTCCTCGAGTCACCTCGAGGGTTTCCTGCTTCGCTGAGTCTTGCCAGAACGAGACAAAACCCGTCCAGGTCTTACAGCCTCTCCACAGGCATTGAGGACCGTGAGCCCCACGGACCTAATATTCTTGGCTGCGTTGATATCGCGGTCGTGCTGCACAGCACACGCTGGACACGTCCACTGACGGACATCAAGCGCTAAGGAGTCAAGGAGGTGACCACACTCAAAACACCGCTTACTGGAGGGATACCACTTGTCAATTTTGACAAGATCTCGACCGTACCAGTCGGCTTTGTATTCCAGTTGGGTCACAAACTCACTCCATCCCACATCACTGATGGCTTTGCTGAGGGTTGGATGCTTGACCATGTTCTTGACCTGCAAACTCTCCACGCAGATCGTTTGGTTCTCACGGATCAAGCGTGTAGAAAGTTTGTGCAGAAAATCACGGCGGCGATCAGCGATGCGGGCATGAATGCGAGCTACCTTGAGACGCGCTTTGTCTCGGTTCTTCGAGCCTTTTTTCTTCCTGACGTGCCGGCGTTGGGCTTTGGCCAGGTTCTTTTCATCCTTGTGAAAGAATTTGGGGTTGCCTACCACTTCACCGGTCGAGAGCACCACAAAGGACTTCAAGCCAAGGTCAACTCCTATCGAGGACTCGATGGAAGGCAAGTGCTCAATCTCATCCTCAAGCAGGATGCTGATGAAGTAGCGATTGGCAGCGTCTTTGGAGATGGTCACACTCGAAGGGGTTGCCCCATCTGGCAGGGGACGCGACCATCTGATCTCGAGGGGTTCACTCATCTTGGCGAGGGTCAGGTGCCCATCCTTCCACGTGAAGGCGCTGGAGGTGTACGTGGCGGATTGTTTGTTCCGCTTTTTATGGTACGTCGGATACTTGGCACGTCCCTCAAAGAAATTCAGAAACGCTTTCTCGAGATGACGAAGCGCTTGTTGCAGAGGCACGCTCGAAACGTCATTGAGCCAGGTCATTCCCTCTTGCTTTTTCAGCTCGGTCAGCATCGTGCTCAGGTCTTTATAGTAGAGGCGTTGCTGTTCGTTGTAGTAGGCATCAGTCTTTTTACGCAAAGCCCAGTTATAGACGAAACGGCAACATCCGAAGGTACGAGAAAGCATATGCTGTTGTTCTGGTGTCGGGTATATCCGATACTTGAAAGCGCGTTTCTGTTTCATGCTTGCATAATAGCAGAAAAGATGTAAAAAAGCAAGCATTCCCCATCCACTCCAAACAAGGAACGCGCCATTCATCTCCATGTCTCAAGAACAGGGGTCTTCTGGCGCGCATATGATAAAAGGTCGCACCACCCATGCTTATCCGAGAGCGAGTTCCGCCACATAACCTGACGATGCATCTTTTCTCTGTCTTTTTTCATTCGCACGGATGCTTTTTTCTGCTCCGATTTTCGTATGCAAATGTATGCAAGCACACACACCCACACCAAATTTCGTTGTTGCTGCTTCATTCGTAGGTGCCTCAATGTGACCGGCACATTTTTGGTCTTACCCCGCGTCCACAGCCCGCGTTTGCGTCTTCGTCCGAGCCAGTACCGGAGACGGCTTGATCTATGAGCCCGATCAAGCGGAGGGCTTCCTGCAAGATATTCAACGCCGCGTTCTGATCTCTCTCCTGCGCGAATTGGTAGTACGCACATTCGGAGTTCTGGCAGAGGAACACGCGGTCCGACAACTGCATGGTTTCCCACTTCCAGTCGCAGCAATGGCAGGTTTTACTCGATGGAAAGAAGCGGTCCACTTTGATCACCTGCCCGCCTCGCTGCTCCATTTTGCTGGTCAGCAGAGAGAGCAATTTGCCGAACGCCGCGTCCGAAAGCGAGCGAGCCAGCGTGCGATTTTTCAGTAACCCTTTGAGGTGGAGATCCTCAATGCCAATGATCCCATAACAGGTGGCGAGCCTGGTGGTCAGCTTGTGGAGCACATCATCGCGCAGACAGGTAATCCGATAATGCAGCCGTGCCACCTGCCGACGTGCTTTCTCCCGATTCGCGGGATCCCGCCTTCCTGCGGTGGAGCCGCTTGTTTGCCCGACGGAGTTTCCCCAGAGCCGTTTTGAGGAAGGCTTGGTTCTCGATTCCCTCTCCCGTACTCAAGGTCGCCAGTCGGTTGAGACCCACGTCGATCCCTATGGCCGCTGGCTTGTTCTCCGGCAGGGTCTCTGGCATTTCGACCTGGATGGACACAAACCACCACTCGGCTGTTTTGGTGATGCGTACCCCCTTCACCCGGCCCTCAAACCGGAGCTTCTCGGCCATATTCACCCAGCCGAGCTTGGGGATCCACATGCGGTGATCACCCAGTTCAAACTGATCGTTGGCAAGGTAGAAACTCGGCTTACTGCGCTTCTTGCTTTTGAACTTCGGGCGGCGTGCACGGCCCTCAAAGAATGCGGTAAACGCCTTGCCCAAATCGAGAAAGGGCTGATCAGAGGCGTTCTTGGTGATCTCCCAGGTCCAGGGGAATTGCTCGCGCCTGATCTCGTTAAACTGCTTCTTGAGCTTGAAGGCGGTGGGGTTTCCCCCGGCCTCATATTGGCGGTTCCACTCAGCCAATGCCCAGTTCCAGACAAAGCGTGCGGTCCCGGCGGCTTTGGCAAAGTACACCGCCTGCTCCGGTGTCGGATGCAGTCTGATCTTATGCGCCTTGATCATCCCTCACATCCTTTCACAGAACCGCTGCTCGAATCAGGTTGTTGTTTAAAACATATGTTCTACAACTACATCTTACCCTATTTTCCTCGCTTTTTCAATACTGTTGAAACCTCTTTTCTGCGGACTGCGCGACGTGATGTTTGGCAGAAACGCCAGAAATTGTGGCAAAAAAGGTTCCATTTTATCGATATCTCCTGGTATATTTGTTGATGAGATGTTTGTCCTCCTGCTTGAGAAGGACTTCCTCAAAAAATAAGGGAGATTCTGTGTGAGTAACATTGCAATCTATGGTTTTGGACGCATTGGGCGTTCTATGCTCAAATCGGCATTGAAGCGGAATCTGTTCACACCCGTTGCGATTGCCGACATTAGAAACCTTGAGATGACAGCCGCCGTCTTTCAAGTTGATAGCAACTATGGCCGCTGGCACGAAGATGTCAGCACCAGAGAAAATAGTTTTCTGATTGGTGGACGTGATATCCCCTATATCGATTCGTCCAAAGAAGTGCCCGATTGGGGAGCGATGGGCATCGATCTGGTTGTTGACTGCACGGGGCGCGCTGTCACTCGCGCCGGAGCGCAGGTTCATCTTGACCGTGGCGCGAAGCGGGTGCTCATCAGCGCCGCTAGCAAAACCCTTCAGGATTGCGACGCCGTTCTGCTGCCTGGCATCAATATGGATAGTTTTGATCCGCAGGCCCACAAAATCGTGAGCATGGCAAGTTGCACCACCAACGCCCTTGCCGCCGTAGTGAAAGTGATGCTGGAGCAATTTGGCATCCAGTACGGCCTATTCACAACGGTTCACGCGTATACTAACACCCAATCTTTAACCGACCAGCCCATGCGCGACCGGCGCGATTCGTGGGCGGCAGCCGAAAATATCATTCCTTCCTCCTCCGGCGCGGCGAAAGCCCTCAAGTTTATCTGGCCGGAACTGAAAATCACAGGCAAGGCGTATCGTGTCCCCGTCAAGACCGGCAGCATTGCCGAACTCAATCTCATCACCGAGCGCGCGGTCACAGTGCAGGAAGTGAACGCTGCCTTTATCCAGGCAGCCAGCGAGGAGCCGCTGAAAGGGATTATGGACGTGCTGAAAGAGGAATGGGCATCAGCGCGCATTGTCGGCGACTACCATTCTTCGATTATTGATCTGCCCCTGACCCAGGTGCAGGAAGGAAATTTTGTCTCGGTCGCGGCCTGGTACGACAATGAATGGGGATACTCGTCGCGCCTCGCCGAGACTGCAGCGAAACTTGGGGGCTAAAGGAGATGAATACCAGTATGCAGATGCTGCGGCCAGGCGGAGAGGGCATTTTACCGCCTGGCCCACGCGGAAGCCTCCTTCCGTTCACACACGAGTCCGTCTTTCGTGACGGATTTGGGGCGTCTATTTTGAGACGTTGCTCTCGCGCTACTTTATCACGAAAAAAGAGCGCCCAGCCGGGCAGTCTCACTTCGGGTCTGTGATTGAGCGTCTCTTTGGGACAACCACGACAGAACTGCTGAATCAACTGCGGGGAAATACGCAGGCGAGCAAGACGCCTCGTCAGATGACGCGTGAGGTTGACCCTGCGCATCTGGCGGTATGGACGCTCGAACGCTTCTCCGCCCGGTTGAGCCAATATGCCTATGAGATCTATGATCAACTGGAGCATCCGGCGCTTGGACAAAGCCCGCGCGAAGCCTTCGCACAGGGAATGCACCTTGCAGGCGTACGACTCCATCGGCTTATTCCTTACTCAGAAGACTTTCTGATGCTGACGCGCCCCACAACGCGCACGGGGCAGGCCAAAATCTTCCCCTCACGGGGCATTACCGTGAATGGCTTACACTACTGGCATGAACAGATGCGCTCCCCACAGGTCTGGGGAAAAACGGTTCCCGTGCGGTACGAGCCTTATGACATGGGGGTCGCGTTTGCTTTCATTGAAGGGCAGTGGCTCGAATGCATCGCCGACGAATATGCTCAGGTCCACGGGCGCTCGGAGCGAGAATGGTCCCTGATTCTCGGCGAGTGGCGAGAACAGCAGCGCCAACATGGGAAAAAACGGGTGACGGTCAATGCCCCCCTGCTGGCCCATTTCCTCCAAAGCAATATGGAGAATATTTTATCTGGCGGAAAAACGACGTTTTATCGGGCAGACAACACTTGCTCTGTTTACACGGTCGGCGGTTGCCAGTTGTGGCCCTTCCATTGCCACAAACTGTCGTTGAAGGCTGTCATGGTAATGGACGTTGCAAAGGCATAGACGGTCCGCTGCGCCACACTGTAAAAAAAGACACATATCCTGCTCTGGCAGGTGCTGCAGCGACTGTTGCCTCCAGGTTTTTCCATCCCAGGTCCAGGAAACCTGGATATTTTGCTTGCCAGGGTTATCGCTTCCCGCCAACGTCAGAGTCACCTGCTGGGTAGCCTCATCCAAGACCATACTGGTTTGAATGGGGTAGGCACTGTATAAGGTGCCATTGTTTGTGAAACGTACCTCAGGAGAAGGTGAGGGATGCTCCTGCGTCCAGGCGGTGCCATCCTTGCGCATCCCATAGAGTTCCAAGCCAACGCCCATCGGGCGAACACGGGGAGTCGCGGTATACTGCTCCCGTTTCCGTCGATGAACGTCTTGAACGCGCACAGAGAGCAGGATTTCTATTGGTGCTCCACGAAGCTCTTCCTCTTTGCTTCACTCACTCTGGGAAAAAACAGCGAGAGTAGCATCCATATTCATTGAGAGGGGTCGCTGGCGATGAACATGATCTGGCCTTGAATGTTCCTCTGGCAATCCCCTGCACTTGCCCTTTGCGAATCATGCTCATGACCTCAAATCCTTGGAGCGTTTTCTCTGCGGTTTTAAAAGAGAAAAAGCCCATCCCTGGTTTGGTTCGTCGTGTAAGAATGATCAGCCAGGCAAGATTACATGTATTGTGTATCCATTTCCTACAAGTAATATTGTGTAATTGATCAATTTGGGGAGCCAGCGCGGAGTCCAATCTCGTGCTTTTCTCCAACCCAGGATGCTATAACCCTTATGCGTATTTGAGAACACTTGTTATGCTGGAAAATGAAAGGCGACATTGCATCAGGCAGGAGCTTCTCCAAGAACGCGAAGAGAGATATGTGTGCGCGGCCAGCCTTGGTGCCAGCCAAGCTTGCTTGCTTCTGCTAACCGGGTGGGCATGTCATACAAGGATTTAGCCAAGGTACAAAAGACCCTGCCCTGACGTCATTCACGAAAGCCGGAACGAAAGATATGGTGCATGATAGAGTAGGTGACCGATGCATTTTCTGCCCATCGTCCTCGAGGCTTGAAGAAGAACGATCTGCGAGACGCAGTATGGACGTTATCGCGATAACAATACCATATTCCCAAACGAAGGAGAAAGCATATGCTCATCTACAATCGCACGAATATCCCTGGATCAGTGGGCCGTGGCACACTCGATCCCGAACTCAAGGCATGGCTTCCAAAAGGCCCAACTCTCGGTGCCGATGTAACGATTGCGCAGGGCCGTCGAGATCACAAGGTGCTTGGCGAAGGGCCGTGGCCCGAGATCGGTGCTATAGAGACGCTCGTTCTGCCTGGACCTCACGGGTCCCTAGCCGTTCGCAAGCACACACCCACCAATCCAACAAGTGTTCTATCCGGAGCATTGGTCTATATCCACGGTGGCGGCTTCACTTATGGGACACTTGATGAGTTCGAGGTTCCTATGCGCCTCATCGCCGAGCGCGCAGGCGTCATTACCTATAGCATCGAGTATCAGCTCGCTCCAGAGGCGAAGTTTCCGGTGCAGATTGATGAGATAGAGTACTTCGTGCGCTGGCTCTTCGACAACGCTAGTGCAGAGGGCGTCGACGCGAACAAAATCGCTGTCGGGGGTGACTCTGCAGGCGGGAACATGACCTGTGTCATCGCGCTAAAGCTTCGCAATGAAAAGGGTCCCAGGCTCGCCTTGCACGTGCCGCTCTTCCCGGAGGCCGCCTTCCCTGGCGATACCTTGTCAGGGAGCGAGAACCGGACCGGGCTTTATCTCGAAACAAACGGGATCTACGAGATGGTACGCAATTACCTCAAGAACTCAGATGATGGACGGCATCCGTACATTACTCCTTTGAACGCTCAATCGCATACCAATCTTCCGCCGACGATCCTGGTTACGAATGGATTCGACCCGCTTCGCGATGTGGGACATGCATACGCACAGAAACTGGCCGCCGCAGGCAACGACCTCACCTATGTGCACAATCCAGATCTGACTCACGGGTTTCCTCAATTTACGCGCTTCTCTGCCGCCTGCCATCAAGCGACGATGGAACTCGCCGACCTCATCAAAGCGCACATCGGCTGAAAAGAAGGGGAGAGTCTGTCAATCTCTTTTCAAAAAAGACAGATAGCGCCTGAAGCACTTTTGATGATCACCGACATGACAATTGTCGAGCATCCTACAACTGTGTCGTGTCCATAATCATCAAAAACGAGCGAGCAAGCAGCGACTTGAAGTCTTCGAGGATGTTTGTCTTGAGCGTAACTATTACTCACCTAAGGAGCATGTTCTATGTCATTTTCTTTTCGCCCACCCAAAAAAGACGTTGAGCTATCGCCGACTACTTCTTTCATGAGCCGCAGAACACTCTTCAGACGTCTTAGTGGAGCAGTGGCCGCGACAGCTCTTGCTTCTCGCTTTACTCCAGTAAGAGATGCACAAGCGTCAGGAGGACAACCACAACATACATATATGAACACTGAGCACGACAGAGGAGGATCATCGGGAATCAATGTGGTACTCGTACACGGGGCGTTTGTAGATGCATCCAGTTGGAGCAGCGTCACGCCACTTTTGCAACAGGCAGGACATCACGTCCTGGCTGTACAAATACCTCTTACGTCGCTTGCTGACGATATCGACGTAACCCGTCAGGCTCTCGCCTCAGTCTCCGGTCCGACGATTCTTGTTGGGCATTCCTATGGAGGAGCAGTGATTACTGGTGCAGGAAACGCCTCGAATGTTATAGGCCTCGTGTATATAGCGGCCCACGCGCCAGCAGTGAGTGAGTCATCGGCAGAGCTCAGTGCAAGATATCCTACGACACCTGGAGTGCAACACTTTGCCTCATCCTATCGCAAGGGTTTCATATGGCTTGATCCACCATACTTTCCACAAACATTTGTCGCAGACATTGATCTTGCAAAGGCACGCGTACTTGCTGTTTCTCAGAAACCAGTCAGACCATCATGCTTTACAGACAAAGAGAGCTCGGCAGCCTGGCAGCATCTTCCCTCGTGGTACGCTGTATCAGTATATGATCGGACCATCGACCCTAACTTAGAGCGATGGCTGGCAAAGCGTATGCATGCAACGACCAGAGAAATTCCCTCAAGTCATGCCTCCCCGGTGTCGCATCCAGTTGATGTTGCTCAACTCATCTTGGAGGCTACCAAAGTCGGAAAGAAAGGTTAAACTCACGCCAAACGTTAGTCATTCTCTCAAACGCTTTCTGTCTGCCCTGGATTTATGCTGATGGGATTGCTTCTGTGATTGGAGATGCCTCTGTTGATACAGGCATCCAAACCCATTCTTTTCTCTTCACGGCTGCATGGTGAGTTTTCTGACATAACGGGCTTTAGCCCGCCGCAAGCTGCGCCGTTTCAACGGCAGCAGTGAGGCGTGTCCCAGCTTTCGCCCTTGCATCGCACAATATAGAACGTATGTTTGACAACTCCAATGTCTTGGAGTATACTCTACAAGAGACACGATATATATTTTGAGAGAAAAGTACGAAACATGGCAAAAGCCACGAAAACCATCAGACAAGCGTTACAGTATCCGCCACAGTCAGCCCACTCCTTCGCGGAAAATCAGGCGCTCTACAATCGTGTCGTGGCTTTCTACTTTGATGTCATCCAGGCCCATGAGGGCATCCTCTCTCTCAAGAGCAAGGAGGCCCTTACCGCCCTGGAGAAACTCACCCATGCAACGGAGAAGAATCCCCATCCCATTCTGCCTCTCTCCGACATCGCCCCGGATATCCCCGCGATGTTCCGCCGCGCCGCCATCAATGCGGCCCTTGGCTCTGCTCGCGCCTTTTTCTCCTCGCTCAAAACATGGCGAGCACGCAAAGAGAAGCACGAGGCCAAACCATGCAAAAAGGGCAAGAAGAAGCAGCCGTTCAGGGAGCGGCCACCGGTCCCGCCGCGCACCTGGAACAAATCGGCCTCCTTCTACGCGGGCTTGTGGAAAGAACGCTCTACGCACTCCATCATGCTCAGAGTGTGGACTGGCTCGTGCTGGTCCTGGCTCAAAGTTGGTGCGCTTTCTCGCGATATTCCCCAGGGGTACGCACGAGGGAGCCCGCAACTGGTTCGCAAGGGCAACCGCTGGTGGTTGCATACTCCCATCGAGAAACCGTTGGAGGCGCCCTCCAAAGTTGTTGAACAGATAGCATCCAAAGAGACGCGTCTCTGCGCGGTCGATGTGAACCTCGACCAGCATCTCGCCGTGTGCACCGTTCAGGCAGTCGAAGGCACCATCCTGGCTACTTCCTTCATTGGAAATGGCACAGCGGTATCGGGCTTTAGGAAGAGACTGCTCGGACGCATTGCACACAACCGATCTCAGACGGGCGTCATTGCCGAAGGGGAACAGGACAATGTGGCTCTCTGGCGCAAGATCAGGCACGTCGATGAGCATATCGCGCACCAGGTGAGCGCTCGCATTGTCCAGTTCGCCATCGAGCAGCAAGCCAGCATCCTGGTCTTCGAGCATCTGGGCAACCTGCGCCCGGAAAAAGGCACGTATTCGCGCCGTAGCAACAGGAAACGCGCCTACTGGATGAAAGGGCGCATCTTCAAGTACGCAAAGTACAAGGCGTGGAATGCAGGTGGTCTCATTACGTGCCGCGTCAATCCACGCAATACGAGCCGGGAATGCCATCGCTGTCACGCGCCCGTCATTCGCTACAATGAGGGCGAGCCGGTTGAGGGATACACGCCCGGCGCGGCGCTTTGCCTGTGCCCACAATGCCAGATGCGCGACCATGCCGACCGCAATGCCAGTCTGAGAATCGGGCAGCGCTTGATCGAGCGCTCCCAAGAACCGTTGAAGGAAAAGCCTCATGCTCGTTCGCGACGTGCGACGAGGGGGTCGAAAGACCCAGGTGTTGGGATCTCCCAGGATGCCGAAGGCGAAGGGCAACCATCTATTGCTCAAGCAAGGCAAGGGGATCACGCCAACGGGCCTGGCACCGCCCGGGGGGATTGCGCCGGATGGGTGCGCGTCCCTCAGATATGGCTACCACACTACGCCTCCATTTTGAGTAGTCCCTACGGGACAGGTCTCACGGAGGCGCTTACGGAGCCGTGTCAGAAGCTGCTGGGCTTTAGCCCATGCGGAGTGTCACAATCAGTACAATATGGTCCCATCCCTGGACTTCACTGACCGGGTTGTGTGCTCGGTTGGTGGCGTCTGGAACTGCCTCTTCTGGATGTTGGGAAACACTTGTCCAATGATCTCACGGGGATATAATTATGGCCGAGCCCACCGTTGGGAAACATATCCATAGCGATGCCAGCGAAGAGAGAAACATATGGCAAAAAAGGTTCCAGCGACGCTGCTCTGGTCAGCAGAAGACCAGCAGTATTTCTGGCAGCAAGAGGGAAACACACAAAAGAGGGTGGGGGTGTCCTCCGAGGCGCGGGTCTTCCGGCTGCTCGACGAAGCCATTTCTTTTTCCTTTCACGGCCAACAGGGACGCCTCAATTTGCAGAAGCAGACGCGTGCCAGAGGAGTCGATGGCTACTGGTATGCTTATCGGCGCCAGGGCAAGCGTGTCGTGAAGAAGTATGCCGGGCGCCCAGCTGATCTGACCATCGCCCGCCTGGAGGAGCTTGCGCTGGCCATACAGGCCGATCCCATCCAGCGTGAGTCTGTCCAACTGCCTAGCGCTTCTCACCCTTCGCCCTCTCTGCCTCCCCAGACTGCTCCTTCCGCTCTGCTCAGTCAGGCGCCGCTGCTCCTACCCAAATTGCGCCCGCCGCGCCCCACAGCTTCTCTGCTCTCCCGCCGGCGTTTGCTGGAGCGGCTGGATGAGGGCCTCTCGCGCAAACTGACGCTGCTGCTAGCACCGGCTGGATATGGCAAAACGACGCTGGTGAGCGAGTGGATCGCGGCCCGCGACACGCGCGATGGGAGTTCGCCGCTCGTCGCGTGGATTGCCCTGGATGAGGGGGATAACGACCCGATCCGCTTCTGGCGCTATCTGATTGTGGCCTGCCAGACCTTTCAACCGAACCTGGGAGAGAGCCTTCTGTCACAGCTCGGTGCAGCCGAGCCGCTTTCTTTTTCCCGTCCTTCTCTGGAGCCCATCCTGACCGGGCTCCTCAATGATCTGGCCAGCATGCCGGGATGCGGTATCCTGATGCTAGAAGATTACCATATGATTCACAGTAAGGAAATCCATCAGGCCCTGTCTTTCTTCCTGGAACATCAGCCCCCCAACCTGCATCTGATCCTGCTGACGCGGAGAGAACCGCCGTTGCCTCTGGCCCAACTGCGCGCTCACGACGACCTGGTGGAACTGGAGGCGTCTCACCTGCGCTTTACGCCGGAAGAGACACGGGTGTTTTTACGACAGACTCTGCCTTTCCCGTGCGAGGAGACGCTGCTCGAGCAGGTCCAGCAGCGGACAGAAGGGTGGATCACCGGATTACGCCTGCTCACGCTGGCCCTGCAAAGTCAGGGATCGCTTTCGGCCCGGGAGATGGAACAACGACTGGCACAGATCAGTGGGAGAGATCGCTCGATCCTCGACTACCTGGTTGCCGAGGTGCTCGCCTCTCAAGCCGAGCCGCTGCAAACCTTTTTGCTGGAGACAACCGGGCTGGTCCGCCTGAGCGGTTCGCTGTGTGATACGGTGACTGGCCGCGATGACAGCATGTTCGTGCTTGAACAGATTGAGCGCGCTCATCTGTTTTTACTGCCATTAGACGAGAGCGGCACCTGGTATCGCTACCATGCGCTCTTCGCCGAGGCGATGCAGCACGAGGCACGCCGCCGTCTGGGCGAAGCGCGTCTGCTTGCTACCCAGAGCCGCGCCAGTCGCTGGTATGAGCAACACGACCTGCTCTCCGATGCGGTTGAGGCCGCGCTCTCTGCGCGCGAACTGCAACGCGCCGCCCAGCTTCTGACGCGCATCGTTGAGTCACAGTCTCTTTGGCACCAGCAGGAAGTGCACATCTTTTTGCGCTGGCTCAGACAGTTCCCTGAAGAGATCCTGCGTGAGTCACCAACGCTCAGCCAGACCTATGCTGTGGCGCTGCTGCATTGTGAACAGCAGTGTACGTCAGCCTTACGGCCACAGTTGGAGAAGTATCTCCAGATGGCCGAACAGCGTTTGCAGGCACTTGGCGACCTGCCTCGTCTGGGAGAAGCGTTGGCGCTGCATGCGCTCCTCATCCGGCATATGAACGATCATGCGACCGCGATCCGCTGTGCAACGTCAGCGCTCAAGCTGTTGCCGGACGAGGAACGGTTCTGGCGGAGTCTTGCCCTGGATATGCTTAGCATGGCATCTCTCGTAGCAGGCAGGATTACCGAGGCGCGGCAGCTCATGCATGAAGCCCGGAAGCTCAATCCTGTCTCCTTCGAGGAGAATAGCTATGCCAGGCGTGGTTCGCTTATCCAGCAGGGCTATCTTGCGCTTGGAGCAGGCCATCTGGAACAGGCAGCTCTGCTCATGCGCCGGGTTCTCGACACTGCCGGGAACGATCGCGCAGACCGGGGAACGGCCCTGATCGGGCTTTCGACCCTCTCGTATGAGTGGAACCGTTTGTGGGAAGCCGAGCAGTATATCCAGCAGGCGTATGCCCTGCATGCCGAGACCGGCAATGAACTGTTGTGGCTTCAGTCGGCTCAGCTTTTGGCGCGAGTGCTGTATGCCCGCGGTGAGCACACCCAGGCGCAGGAATTGTTGCAGCGCCTCTCGTCCGCTCTTGCACAACCGCGCTACTCCCGCGAGATCGAGCTGTGGCTGGCCCATTTTGCCCTCGCCTCTGGCGACCTCGTCACGGCACAACGTCGATTGGCCGGGCTGCATATCATCGCCCAGAATGAGCCGCCGCTAGATATCGTGCGCGAGCAAGAGCAGTTGTTGACCGCACGGTTGCTCATTGCCCAGGGAGAAGAGGGGAAGGTATATCAGGCGCTCTCTCTCCTGGCTGGCAGGCGTGCGGAGGCACAGAGCCAGGCCCGCCTGCGTAGTGAAGTAGAAGTGCTCCTGATCATGGCACGGGCCTATGCATATCTCAGGCGCAAGCAGGAGGTGCAGGAAGTGCTCAAAGAAGCGCTCGCTCTGGCTCAGACCGCGGGGTATCAGCGTCTCTTTTTCGATGAAGGTGCCGAGATGGCCGCGTTGCTCAAAGGAATGGTCTCTGAGATGCGTGCGCCTCTCCAGGTAGCTTTTGTACGCACGTTGCTGCGTGGCTTTACCACGGTCCGACTCTCTACGATACCGGCTACTGGTTATGACGTACTTGAACTACTCAGTTCTGGGGAGCGACGTGTCCTCCATCTGCTGGTTGCGGGTCGTACGAACCCGGAGATCGCTCGCGAACTGGTTGTTTCCCTCAACACCGTGAAAACGCAGGTCAAGAGTATCTATCGCAAACTGGGCATTGGCAGCCGCCATGAGGCCAGCGAGGTGGCGCGCCGTCTGGGTTTGTTGTAGATGATTGATTTCTTCCTTTCTCTCACACAATCACCCGCAACAATGCCCCGACAGGGTGATGCGTGCTCACCCGCTTTCTCTTTATACTCCTGCTATCACAGGTACGGTTGCTACCTGTTCATCTGATGGTGTATTGAATCCTCAAAGTATAAGGAGAAGACAATGAAGACCCTTTACATGGCAATGGAGAAGAGCGTGCTGGTTGCCAGACAGCATCATAGCGACTGGCAGATGGAGTCGCACCTGGACGGACTCCAAGCTTTGTGCCTGGCTACGGACCCGTTGCGCCCCGAATGCGTGTACTGTGGAACCTATCGACGTGGATTGTGGCAAAGCCGGGATGCGGGTCGCACCTGGCAGCCGATTGGCGACCTCCCGATGGTCCTAAGGGAGGTGAGCGGTATCCAGTATAGCGATATCACTGCGCTGGCTGTCAGTGCGCTGGAGCGAGTTGGCGAGTATGGTGTCGTCTATGTGGGAACTGAGCCGGGCGCGATGTTCCGTTCCGAAGATGGCGGCACAAGCTGGCAAGAGCTGGCAAGCTTCCGTGAACTGCCATCGTCCTCGACCTGGAGCTTCCCGCCGAAACCCGAGACTCACCATGTGCGTTGGATCACATCTGATCCACACGTGCCCGGTCGTGTTTTTGTCGCGGTCGAGGCCGGGGCATTGGTGCACACGTTGGATGGTGGAGCAACCTGGGAGGATCGCGTGCCCGATGGACCATATGATACGCACACGTTGATCATCCATCCAGCAGTGCCTGGTCGCCTCTATTCGGCAGCTGGTGATGGCATTCTGGCCGCAGGCAAGGGTTATCAGGAAAGCCTGGATGGTGGGAAAACCTGGCAGTATCCCGATGAAGGCTTGCACCATCACTACTTGTTTGGCGCGACAGTCGATTCTGCTGACCCTGATACGATCCTGGTGTCGGCATCAACCAGTCCAGAGGCGGCGCATAGTCCCATGATGGCTGAATCCTTCGTCTATCGCAAAACAAAGGGACAATCCTGGCAGATGGTCACAAATGGGTTGCCAGAGGCGACAGGCTGTATGGTCGCAGCATTTGGCACCACTCCGGCTGAACCAGGCGCCTTCTATCTGCTCAGTAACAAGGGGTGTTATCGCTCTCCTGATGCCGGGCTGCATTGGGAACAGCTAGATCTCCCCTGGAACGAGCGGCTCGTGTACCAGCATCCGCAGGCGCTGGCAATTACTCAAGAGTGAGCAGCAATATCCCCTTTTTCAGGGGTTCGCGCCACAACTTGCTGCTGCGCATCTATAAGTAGACATCCTACTTGAGTTATCTACTTATAGATGCACAGTGTGTCTACTGGAGTGAAACTCTGGCAGTGTGTCTGCTGAAGTGAAACCCTGATTATATGGCATGGGTGAACCACATGTTATTTCCATTTAAACTTTCCGTTCCAATCGTAACCCGCTAGCATTGATTTGACTCCATATTCAGTGTCTGGGTAAGTAATTTTTTCTCGTGAATTCATGTAAACATACTCACCGCCGCGATATGGGTCACACATTTGAATCGCTGCCAGAACATACTACAGAAATCTTATGAGCCCATCAGTGTAAAGCCGCTTACGATCTCAAGCTACTGCCACGATATGGGTAAGAGCAGGTGCCAGAGAATGAGGGTAAAATCGCACCAGCCTCACTTGAAAAGGCGCAAAGGATGCTGAGGTTCGAGACTTTGACAAGTGTGGTGTTTTTCATAGACAGAGAGACAAATATACTTTTATACTGAGTGGTAACGTTGCGTTGTCATGATGGAACGAGAAAACGATGGATACGCTCCTCCTCTGATGAAAGGAAAAAAGAATGCTTCTCCCCCCTAGCGACTGCCCTGCCTGTAAGCGCAATGACCAGGTTCAGAAAGTCCCGGCTATTCATCGCAATAGCTCCTTCACGAGAATGGAAACCCAGGTCACTACCTCTACTTCTGTCACCTTTGATTCCGCAGGAAATCCTACCTACAACTCTATCCCTCAGACGACCACCGTTCCAGTCACTCACCAGACGAGACTCGGGGCTTTACTCTTGCCTCCTCGGCGGAAAACGATTCCTCTTCCTGTCGTCGAGAAGATCATCCTCTGGCTTTGTCCTCTCCTTGCCATCGCTCTCTATCTCTCTCAATTGTTTTTCCCGTCCTTTATGGCTGGCCTCCTTCCTGCTGATTCCAGCGTTGCTAGTATACTCCTGGTCATCTTGAGCATATGCGGTCTCTCTATCGGTCTACCAGTGCTCCTTGGGGTTTTGACTCATCGTGTGTTTTTCCGTCAAGCTAACAAGCACCGCCGTGAGCTACAACAGCAGGAGCAGGAGCACTGGCAATATCTTATGCGCCAATGGGAGCAATTCTGCTACTGCCATCGGTGCGATTGCGTCTTCTCTGCGAGTACCGAGAAAATCGCTGCACCTGCGCAAATACAGCAACTCTATCGTCAGTAGTTGCCTGCACGGTTTACCATCCTCTTGCCATCTAGGTGGTGGCTAAAAAGAGCAGAGTGCCAACATGTCAGATGGCGTAAAGGGAATGAAACAGATCTGTATACAAAGAAAACCCAAAGGATGTATGCGAATCATCCTCTCACCGCATACATTTTCAAGAAACTTTAGAGAATGGCCAATCTATATACAAAGAAAATCTAAAGGTGTATGCGATGAGAGAAATGATCCGCATACATTTTCAAGAAACTTTAGAGAATGACCAATCCTCTTACACCACGTGCCATTTTTCGCCGGCGATGGTCGTCGATGACTCTTTTGTTGACACCAATCTCGAAACCGTGAACTGCAAGAGATTGCGAGACGCCTTTCGCCTTCTTTGGTATGTATCCGTGTGCCTCGCACCACTGTACATAGGAGATCATAACGTCGCTGTTCGCGACCCATGCCCTTTCCACTCTTTGACCGCATGCTGCTAGCCACCATCCAACCGTATCTTGTCCTGATCGCTGTGTCTGTGGAAGATGGTGGACCGCTTGAGGCGTCTGAGGCTCCTGCCCAACACGCAGATACCACTGCTCCAGAAGCTGCTCCACTTTACGAGGCGTGTCTGCTTCCTCCAACGGGGTATACACGGTGACTTTGAGATCTGGCGTATCAAAGACCTGAAAGGTGAGGCGTTCAAACACGAGATGCCCCACCTGTGGATGGTTGAGCGTTTTCCGTCCTTCTTGCCCACCACGCACTTCATGATCGGGCCACCAGGCCCGAAATTCAGGACTAGCGAGCATGAGATCATGGATCAATTCGGCCAGTTGTGCATCTCCAGGATAACGACCACACATGCTGCGGAATTGTGCTAAGAGCTGTCGCGCATCTTCTTCCCAATCAACGACGAATTGCCGAGACGAGGGATCGGTGAAGATGCGCCAGATCGTATTGCGTTCGCGGGTGGTCATCCGGCGGTAATCGCCAAAGACCGCGCATCCGGCATCGTTCCAGGCCAGGATATCCCATCGTCTTCCTGACACAAAGGCTGGGCGAGGGCCAAACTGATCAAGGAAATGTTGTAACGCTGGACTCACGATCTCGGGTTCCAGCAACAGCGCCGGAGGTGGCTGTTGCTGGGCTAAGAGGAAGAGATGGGTTCTTTCATTGGCATCCAGGCGCAATGTCTGCACCAGGCGCTCTAAGACCTGCGTGGAAGGCGTAATCGAACGTCCCTGTTCTAACCAGGTGTACCAATCCACGCTCACACCCACCAGCTGTGCCACTTCCGCCCGTCTGAGTCCAGGCGTTTTGCGCCTGGTACCTCTTGGCAGTCCCACCTCTTCAGGCGTCAGCCTTGCCCTGCGTGTCCGCAGAAAATCTCCAAGCTCCTGTAAACGATAGTCTTGCTGGCCCCGCTGATTGACCATGTTGACCTCTTTCATCCCGGTAGTCTCCAAAGAGCAACGTTTGAACCAGAGGAGTGGGATTCCTATGATCATTGCTCATCTTGTTCTAGGATCTCCTTCAGTATACCATAGATCCGCGGGTGAAGTGCCTGCAACAAGTCAAGTGATATGCACTGGCCCAAAACAATCTCATCCGGAGTACAAAAAATGCTCACAGAAAACCAAGTTACGTCAAACGCTAAGATCGCGATCGTCACCGGCGGTAGCCGCGGCATTGGCCGCAGTACCGTTGAGAGCCTTGCAAGACGCGGCGTCAATATAATCTTCACCTATCACAGCCATGTCGCGGACGCGGAGGCAGTCGTTGCTGCGGTGAAGGATGCAGGGGCGGAAGCCCTTGCGTTGCAACTGGATGCTGGCAACATCGCTTCGTTCGATGCCTTTGTCGAGAGCGTGAAAGACGCTCTCGCTCAGCTTGGAGCCGAGCGTTTCGACTTTCTGGTCAACAACGCTGGAAACAATCACCGCAACATGCCGTTAGAGACGACTACCGAGGAAGAACTGGACAGTATCTACAGTGTCCATTTCAAAGGCGTCTTCTTCCTGACACAGAAGCTTCTTCCTCTCATCAATGACTGGGGACGTATCGTCAACATATCCACGGCCCGGACTCGCATAAGTGGGCCCAGAGGCGCCGCCTATGCGTCGATGAAGGGAGCTCTTGAGGTGCTGTCCAGGCATATGGCGTCAGAGTTGGCACCTCGCAGGATTGCCGTCAATGTTGTTGCGCCGGGTGCCGTTGCTACCGATTTCAGCGGAGGCATCGTCCGCGACAATCCTGCCGTGAACAAAATGGTGGCCGAAGCGACGGCACTGGGCCGGGCAGGTGTTCCCAACGACATCGGTCCAATGATTGCCTCGCTGCTCTCCGAAGAAAACCGTTGGGTCAATGCGCAGCGCATCGAGGTTGCGGGAGGTGTGGCAATTTAGCCATCCGTATGGAACCTCGCCACGACTTATTGGACAGAGACCTGTTGGATCTGTTAGATCAAAACAGCTTTTTCAAATTGCCCAACCCGCTCTCCAGGCCGATAGGCTGATGCCAAAACCCGATTTTTGATCTAATGATCAGGACAGGTCTCTGTCCATAAGGTCATGGCGAGGTTTCTCCGTATAGACATCGGGGATCGCTTGATCCTCAGCCAACTTGTGCAATCAAGCACCAGTTCCTCCTTTTTCTGGACGAGTACCCACTCCGATCCCTGTTCTGCCCAGCGTGTAACATTGCGTACTGGCCGCGACTTGCGCGGGGGATGTGGCACAATGGCAAGACCTATGAAATTCACCGAACACGCCGCAGGATGCCCCTGCCCTTTCAGGCATGGGGAGGAATGCGGCGTTCCTTTGTCGGTGGCTTGGGTGGAATACGCCGTAGGCATGCTTTCACCTGCTTATGTATTATTGACAGTCAGATGAAAACAATGGTATAATTTAGAGCATGAAAACGGTATTAACAGCGAAACTCAAATTGAATACAACGCCCGAGCAATTCAAGGCATTACGTACAACGCAACTGGCGTATCGTGATTCACTCAACTATGTGAGCCAGTACGCCTTTGCGAATGGCAAATTGAGTAATGCTCTTCGTTTGCAAGATGCCACCTACGAAGAGATCCGTCTCCGTTTTCATCTGCCTTCGCAAATGGCCTGTTCTGTTCCTCGCCAAGTTGGAGCCTCGTATAAAGCCCTCTGGACAAAGGTGAAGCACAATGCTGCTCATCGTAAGGCAGGTCTCACCAAGAAACGGTATAAAGGGCTTGATCAGGCTCCTACGTTTCTCTCTCCCACGTTGACCTACCAGTATAAGAAAGACTACACGTTCAAGAAAGAGCAGCACGTGAGTCTTCTCACGCTCGATGGACGTATCGTTGTGCCCTATACTGGCTACAATAAGCATGTGGCATTGATCCAGCGTGGTACGGAGATTGGCGCATCGAAACTCTGGTATGACAAAGCCAGGAAGCAATTTTACCTCCTTGTCTCCCTGCAAGTGGAGATGGCTGATCCTACCCCCGAAACACACAAGCAAGTCGTTGGCGTGGATGTGGGGATGCGATACCTTGCCGTCACGGCGACAATGCAAGGCAATTGCACCTTCCATGCTGACATCTCTACGGTTGCCAAATCACACCACTCTGCACGACTGAGAAAGCGTCTGCAAAAGAAAGGCACTCGTTCTGCAACGAGAAGGCTCGTTGCCATCAGTGGACGAGAGAGACGGTTGAAAGCAAACGCCAATCATGTCGTGAGTAAACGGATTGTGAAGCAATATCCTCAAAGCTTGATTGGACTGGAGCATCTGACAGACATTCGCGAGCAGACCAAACGACGGAAAGGCAAGCGAGCCAGTGCAAAACAGCGCAAAGCCAATCGTGCCTTTTCCAAATGGTCCTTTGCAGAGTTGCACAGTATGATCGCTTATAAAGCGCTCTTGCATCGAAGTATGGCGATCAAGGTGGATGCCAACTATACCTCGCAGGCCTGCCCCAAATGTGGGCATACCTGCAAAGAGAATCGTCCTCACAAGGGCTTGCTCTTTGTCTGTCAGAATTGTCAGTACACGCTCCATGCCGATCTGGTTGGCGCAAGAAACATTGCGATGCGAACGCTTCTTATCCGGCAAGACTGGATAGGAACGGGCCTCTTGTCAGTACGCCCTGATGTGTCGGACGATGAAGCCAAAGCAGCACGCCTGAAAAGGTATGCTGAATTGCGGTGGAGTTCAGACACAACTCCAAGCCCTCGGCTTTAGCCGTAGGGTACTGACAAAATCTGCTCCAGGATAGTGGGGTCTTTGATTTCGTGGTCGCGGGCCAGGGTGATGATTTTGGTGATGACTTCTGCTGTTCTTGGATCGCTGTCGGCGAAAGGAAGGAAAATGCGCCCGCGATGCTGGGCATGTACTGGGATGATGCAGAGCGCGCCACCTGGCTGACGGTGGACGATGGCGCTGCCGAGGTGGACGCTGTAATGTCCAAGTTTACCAGCGATAAGGGCGTGAGATTCCTTGAATATAACATTCTCGATGCCGAGCAACGCGCAGGTCTCGCTCGCCAGGGCGCTGCGCATTTCAACGGTCGAGGCGCTGGCCTCTGGATCTACTCCGCCGCTGTGGGCAACGCTGACCATCAGGTCCAGATCTCGCATGGTTTCGCTGAAGACTCGTGACGGAACACTGCTCAACGCGATGGGTTGATAGCTATCACGCTGGTGAAAGAAGACATTTCCTACGGTCAGCCCTTCGACTTCATTGGGCGTGAACGCACCGTTGACAAAGGAGACCGTGGCGGTCAGCTTCTCTGCGTGGAAGGTGCGTCGCACTTCCTCTTCGTAGTCAACAATCCAGCCACGCTGCCCCAACAATGCATGTGCCTGACGTGGCTGTACCTGGTGCCCGTAGTAGCGCTGGGAGAGCGCGTTATCGTCATAGCGCGTTTCGTTGCTGGTGCAGACATAGAGCTCACGGAAAACCTGTTTGAATGGTTGGGTGCGCGCTACTGTGAAGCACTCGCGCTGCCAGGCGTGCCATGTTTGGGCCAGCAACAGGTCGTGTGGGTAGGCTATGCGCAGATCCGCGGCGGTGGGTTCGATCAAGCTGATGTGCCCTGCGTAGTCGCGTAGGCCGAGTTGTGGTCCGTCTTCGCCCTCAGACCGAAGCGGGTAACCCATAACTGAGCTGTCCGTGTCGCGTATGATGATGAGCTGTTTCAGCAGGCACGAGAGCACAGGATGAGCCAGCAGATCGAGGAGTTCGCGCACGGTGAAGTGCTCGCCGCGACACATCGACGTTTCCAGGGTGACGCGCATGCGTGAGAGTTGCTGCTCGATTTCGCGTTTGCGGTCGAGCAGGTGCGCGACCCCCTCGTGCTTTTTCAAGCGTGTGGGCAGGCCTTTGAGCGCCTTGCCTTTCTTCCCGACCACGCTTAAAGCTGGCTCAGCCGAGACAGGGTTAAGCTTGAGTGTCACTGTGACATCCTCAACCATGACACTCAGCGCGCCGTTGTTCAGGTCTGTCGTGCTCTGCATCTCCATTGCCCATTGGAGGCGCAGAGGATCGGCGAAGCCTGCTGTGCGCGCCAGGTTCTCCATGCCAATGCGGATGGCGGTTTCTTCGCTGGCTCTGCGCTGCGCGCCAAATTGCTTGCTTGTGCGCTTGAATTCCTGAAACGCCTGGTAGCGTTGGGCAATTTCCGCCTCGCGTTCGGCTCGGGCCTCGGGCAGCGGCACGAGCCCCAGCGCGCGTACCGCGTCCTGCTGGCGTTTCTTGAACATGCGTTGTCGCAGAGTCGACGCGTCCACGTTGCCAGTCATCGTGTCGGCGTAGAGGCGCGCCCGGCCGTGACCGGTGCCATCGGAAGCGTATTTTGCGGCGGCGTAGACCTGTTCCCAGCGCTGCTCGCCGAGGCCGTGATAACTGGTCTGGAACCAGGTGACATCGACCGCTCCATTGATCAGTTCATCGGCGCTGACCATCGTGCGCTCGGCGACGCGGGCTTGCCACACCTTGCGGATTTCGTCGTCGACGCTCCAGTTGCTTCCTTTTGTATGCGCGTAGATCCACCAGACGGCCTCGACAAGGTGCGGCCAACCAAGCACGTATTCAATATGCTGCGCCCATTGGGGCGCGTAGAGCGCGGCTGCGACCAGGCGTTCAGTTATCAGACCCGCCTCGCGTACCTGGTGCGCGAACGCTTCCAGTGTCTCCTCGGGATCAGGCGCGCTGACGCGCAACAGGTGGCTCCAGGTACCTCCTTTGCTCTGGTTGGCACTGACATAGCCACGCGCGAGCTCGGTGGATTCGAGGAGAGCCACAAGGCGTGTGAAGGTGGCTGTTCCGTCACTGTAACGTAGCGCCAGAGCGAGCTCGGTTGCCGGGGTGGGCATTTCTCCGCGTCCCAGTTCGATCTCCAGAATTCGCGTGCGCAGCTTGGCGACGATTGGGCGAAGAACCGGGTATTTTTCCACCTGTACTGGTGACTTGTGTGTTGAGAGTTCGCGCAGATCAGAATGACGTGTGTTCGTGGCTGGCCCTCCCAATTGATCCAGGATATCGGCCTCGCTGGCCTCCCCAATGACATGGGCCTCCAGCAACACATCGAGCGATGGTCTGATCCGCTCCAGACCAGGTGCTGGCTCGTCTAGCCAGTGCAGGAGCTGCCAGCGGCGTTTGACATGTTCCGCCTCCCATTTGGGCCCGTGCCAGGTGTGATACTCCTGGAGGAGCGCCAGACCTCCATCCTGGGAGAATTGATGACGAATATATTGCCGTCCCCAATCGGGCCGTTGGGCGTTTGTTTCTTGAGCCACCAGTTCGGCGACATCAATGTGGGCGAGCGCGGCTTCTGAGGTATCGAGCAGGAAATTCAGGGTCGCGTGTGACATTTCCTGGCGGCGACGCAGCCACACGAGCAGCCAGCTTATCAACTGGTGATGGCGCAAGTGGAGTGGTTCTTGTCCAGCGGCCTCGTTTTCCTTTGCCAGGAGTGAGACGAACGTTCCTCTCAGGAAGAAATCCATATACGGCGGCCTGCGATTAGCGTTATCGTCGGTAATCGGCGGTGTTGGAGCAGCCAGGGTTTGGCGCAGGAAGAGAGCAGCTCGGACAAGTTCCAGTCCATCTTCGTCGCGCATAGAAGCGGGCCGCTCGCGTTCCCACTTGAGCCAGGCCTCAGCTAGCGGGAGATGCTTGCGCTCGTCCTCCGTTGCTTCCAGGTTCAAATCAGGTCGAGGCAGGTAGTATGGTGCGATATTGCCCAGGAGCATTTCCTCGTGACCGCGCCCGGTTTTTATCAGTACGGGAATTATGCTTCGCTCCTCAATCAGCGCATTGAGGGCGTGCAAGCAGGCGCGTGCGGCTGGTGTGTCGATGGTCACGCTTCGCTTGCGCGGTGGAACGACTGGTGTGCGCTGCTCGGGGTTGATCAGGCCCAGGACATTTTCACGCGTGTACGTTTCTTCCGCGCAACTGGCCGCGAAGATCGTCTCAAGGAGCACGTTCTCCGTGGGGGTAAGTCTCTCGTTCCCTTCAGCGTAAGCACGGGCTAGAGCTGTCGCTCGCTCAACCTGGCGTTTGTCTGCAATCATCCCGTTGAGGAGATCCAGGCCGGCCTGGCGTTGTAAGGCGTGCGTTTGCGTTAGCAGTCTGCTGGCGCTGGCCAGCACGGCCTCGTCGTCACCTTTGAGCAACAGTTCGATCAGGCCGCGCCGCAGTTCGACGCTTTTGCGGGTCAGAAATTGCTCTATCGCGAGTGCGTCGGCTTCATTGAGTGGACGGGTCGCGATTAGCTTCAGCGCCTCGGAACTCACCCACTGTGTACGATCTCCGAGCAGCTGGTAGAGCACGTCGCGTACCTGTTCATCCCAGGTGGCTAAGATGACCAGTTTCTTCGCCAGGTGTATGCGATCTCCAGTGTGCATCGAGGGCACATAGGGGATCAGGCATCTGGGATCGCGATCACCCAGGCAGTTGAGCAGCGTGCTCAAGAGGGTGGCGAAGTCGACCTGGATGGTGAGCCAGGGCCAGATGCCGCTCTGGATGCTCCGACTTCTGCCTCCCAGGCGTTGCAACAGCGCCTGGACGCACTCAAAGAACTCGCTCTGGCTCTGCTCATCCATTTTGTTCGTGTCAATATGCGCATACGCATGGAGGGCCACGCGCAGATCGGGATCAGCGAGACAGGGAAAGAGCTTGGCCTGCGCCTCGGGTAGCCTTAGCAGGTTCAACAGGTGAACCGCAGCCAGACGGCGCTCGGGCATGGCGTCGCCGAGAATGGGCAGGGCTGTCGCGATGGCGTTGCTGGTATCTGTGAATGCAGTTGCCCACAGGGCCAGGTAGACCTCCTGTGGGTTACCCTGCTCGAGTGCCCTTTTGCGCGTGGCTGGGTCGTCAAGCAATGGCCCCAGTGCGCTGAGAGTACTGTGGAGATCCGCGGCGTCTGAAACGTCTCTGTCGAAGCCAAACCAGACATCGGCGGCGCGCACTGCCGCGCTAAAACGTAGCAGCCTGTGCTCGAGGATGAGCGCGATCAGGCGTCGAAACGCCTGGGGATGGGCCTCATCTACCGTCTCCAGAATCACCTGGCGCAAGCCTTCCTCGCGTTGGGCTGCCAGCAGGAGGTGTTCAACAAACGTCCAGCCGTCCTGGCGCCCAGCGACAAGCAAGCCCGTGGTCACATGCCGCCCCATCCGGCCGATCTCATGCTCGCCGCGGGCGGAGGCGAGCAGAATTTGAAAGATCTCCTCTCCCTCGTGCCCGCCCGCGTTGATGGCAGCGGCGAAAAGGATCCCGAAGGGCTGGGTATTGTACTGGGCAAGATACGTTGTCCAGGCGGCAAACCAGGTGAGGTCTTTCGTGCGATAGTTCGCCAGTAGCCAGATAATGCTTCTGAGCCAGGCCACGCGTTTCTCGCGGTATGCCTGGGGCTGAGCGGGCGCGCGAAAGGCGCGCCGGTAGGTGTCGGCCTGGTATGGTAACTGCCCTATCAGTTGCCACGCCGCTTCCAGGTGGGTTGCCAGGCGCGGCACTAGCGCGGTAAAGATTGCGTGCTGCTCCTCGGAGCTCAACTCATCCAGGCGCGCGATTTGCTTTTCCCGCTCTTCGAACTGACGCTGCCTCTCTGTGAAATCATAGCCATGGTTTAGTTCTTTACCCTGCTCGTCGCGGTTGAGCAACGCATAGGCGGGAGTACGCAGGGAAGGCGGTAACTCGTTTTCAATGGCTGCTAGAGAGAGCTCCAGCCAGTTCTCTGTTTTTTCTGCTTGTAGGCTGGCCTGAACATCTTCGCGTGAAAGGACCATTTCTTTTAACCTCCTACCAGGGCAACAAGACGAATAAAGAGCAGGTAGCTCTCTGGGCGCAGTTGGACCGAGCTATCCAGGTGGCGCTGGGGCTGGCCATCGAGAAAGACCAGGTAGATGCCATCCTCAAAGGCCTGTAGCGCCACCTGAACTGCCTCATCCTCATTGACCTCAACCGGCACCACTAGCTCTTCTTCCCCTCCCATGCTCACCTTGCCTGTTCGGGCGGCGTTGTTGATCTCTTGCGCGCTTAAAACGTGTAGTATACGGCGTTCTTGCTGCCGAAGCCGAAAAGCCTGGGTTTCCGCGCGTACCAGCGCGGCGATCAAGTCACGCAGCAGAATACCATGCCCAGTATCGGTGGCGGTGCATAGCATATCGGGAGAGAGCGTCACCTGCCAGGGAGCGTCGAATGGTTGGCGTTTCCCGATCATTCTAGCTTCGACGCGCAGTGTCGTGTTTAACTCATCCATAAGTACTTCTCTACATCGTCAAAATAGCGGTAAATTCCAGCAGCGTTCATAGTGTTTTGAATGCTGCTGATCAACTTTCATCCACAAGGGAGTATTCTCCTGAAGAGGGCGCAAAGCGGTTATGGATCAAGAAGGTGCAGCACCCATACTGTGAGGCTTGGGGCAGTAAACACGTGTGTGAACGGGGGCAAAAACTTTTAAGAAGTGTTGACACACATGGACAAAGTATGCTAAAATATAGACATGAAGTTAAGCACCTATGCACGACAACAGGGCATTAGCTACAAGACCGCGTGGCGATGGTACAAAGCGGGCATGCTGGATGCCTATCAAACTGAGACTGGAACCGTCATTGTGCGTGATCCACAAACGGCACAACCTGTCACGGGACGGATCGCCCTGTATGCGCGGGTCTCCTCACTCGATCAAAAAGAGGATTTAGCCCGCCAACTTGCACGCTTAAAGGATTACGCGGCGGCCAAAGGCTATCAGGTCTCCAAAGAAGTGACAGAGATTGCCTCGGGACTCAACGACAAACGCCCGAAATTGGAAAAACTGCTCGCTGATAGCAGTATCGGAACCATCATTGTTGAGAATCCAGACCGCTTGACCCGCTTCGGTGCTCACTATATCGTCACTTTATTGGAGGCACAAGGGCGGCATGTGGAGATGATTTTCCAGACCGATACGGGCGATGAGTTGGTAGACGATTTTGTGTGCGTTCTCACCAGCATGGCGGCTCGTATCTATGGACGGCGGCAAAGTAAACGGCGTGCTGAAAAAATCAAGCAGTGCGTTGAGCACGTGATGCGAGATGAGGAGCCCGAGGAATGCTAGTCAAGCAGGGCTATCGGGTCGAATGAGACCTCAACGATGCACAAAAAACGCTCGCTGTGAAGCATTGCGGGGCGGCTCGTTGGGCGTACAACTATGGTCTACGTCTTTAGCATCTAGTGACGTAGACATGTATACTCAATTTCGGATCATTTTCAGTTTTGATATTAATGTTGATTGCAACCGTCCCTTGGTTAAGCCAGGCCGCTCAGTTCTTTAGCTTGGCGTCTGTTATATACTATTGAGTGGCAAAGAGCCAGGTGATAGCGTTTTATAGATTCTTGATCTTTATGGATATCAGGAGGAAAGAGATGACTCGTCCCGATAAAGATGAAGAACGTGAAGAGCGTATCCACATGGAAATTATCGTGGATGCCTATGGTCCCGAAGAGCAAGCGACAAGCTGGTATAGCTATTTATCCGATACCTTGCAATTTCCGTTCTCCGCCCGTTGCGTTGTTCGCCGCACGACCTCGCCATTGGAGCCAGGAGAAGTAGTTAAAGTGGTAGCAATGGCTCCAGACGAGGTGTGTGAGCATGATATGCTAGTGTCGATCCAATGGAACCGCCGTCAATTTGCTGTGCCGTTAATGCAGCTCGCAGGTATTCAAGTCGAGGAAGAGACCCGGCAAGCCATTGAGGATTGGCAGTATTGGGTGAACCGAGGATACACGTTGTGATCCCAGGTTTTCAGGCCTCTAGAAACGTCTCTCGACGAGCACATAAGGATGAGGTTTCTCTGGCTTCTCCAGGCGTAGAGAGACAGATTGCTCAGGTTTCTTCAGGAAGTTTCGTTCCATCTCTGACCCAACCTCCTGTCAGTTTGAATGTGACCACTTCCTTGAAATCATGTAGAGCCTCAAGCATCTCCTGCAAGGTCATTTGTTGCTGTATCCCCTGCTTCCATGCTGGCTTATCGAGTGTTCCAAGTACCAGGTAAACATTGCCAACGATTTCTGGCTTTTGCTCACCGAAAAAGGCGGCAAGAAAATGTTCCATGTCGTTTTGATGAGCAATAAGCAAATCACAGTGTGGGCAATGGCGGCACGTCTTGTTAAGTGAGAGCACTTGCATTGGATCAATATGGATAACTAGCGGCAGCTTTCGCTGGTGCATCTTGTTCCCACACTGAGGGCACCTCGTTCACCGCACATCCTGATATGGATTGAGAAAAAAGCGGTAACGCGGAGGCTGTTTGCCAAGCGGTGTCGTGGCTTTCTTCTTCCGATTGACCATTGATAAATTGCTACTCCTTGATAAAAGCGATTGATTGGTTGCGCTTGCTGCTCTTAAAAGGCTCATTGAGTTCAACCAGCACTGGTGGACCTGTTCGCCGGGATGTGCGGAGCACGACAAGATTGTTTTTGGCGATTGTATAGTCAGGATCGATCTCAAAGTGCGCGTTTCAAAGCCACTTCGGCCTCATCGTAGCGTTCCTGCATCACTAAGCAGATACCCAGGTTTCCCCAGGACTGCGGTCGGCAATCTTCCATGGCATTGATGCTTGAAATGCCTGCCCGACCTCCTCCTTCTTCCCGCGTTCCATGAGGAGCAGGTCCTGCTGGAAAAGCTTTTCTTGCTCGATCAGTTGATCTACCATAAAGCCTGATCCGCGCAATGTGATGGACTTTTCCCGCGAGCTGACGACTGACTGCAACGCTTCATCGAACTGCTCTGTCAGTTCACTTCTTGTGTTCAGTTAGATGGCCCGCTCAATGTCGCGTAACGCTTGACCAAAGCGCATGGTAAAGCGGCTTGCCATACTTTGGTTGTACCAGAGTTTGGCGTTCTTCGGTTCGAGAGTAAGCGCCTGGATAAACGCGTCATAGTTTTGCGGGAAGTTCTGAAGCATGCCCTGAGCGGTTCTCAGTTACACTAGCACATCAGCGCGCTGCGGCGCATGCTGTGGGAGATAGTTCAACAGGCGTTCGCAGGTAGTCACTGCCTCAGCATAGTTTCTTTGAACGATCTAGAACCCGATGAGCTCGTGCTGTTTGTCAACCGACGATACGCTAGTGATAATACGCATTTTCGATATATGTGCTTTTTTGCCATCGTTCTTTCTCCACACTTTCCCTGGTCACGTGCAGCGAAGGCACATGGCTTCAGTATCCCCATTAGAGACCTCTTTTGTCCAATTCTTCTTTCAACGCCCGTAAGCTCTTATTGCTGTTCCGCAGGTTGGTAATATACCTCTCCCATTCCGCTTCCTGCCCCTGCTTCTGGTACAAGCGTTTGATCCGAGTCAAGTAGCCCGTCGCTTGCTGATAATTTTCGCGCCCGCGCCCATCAATGAGTCTTTGAACCACAGGCTTGTACAGCCGAATCGCTTCATCTGGGTAAGACTTCTCGGCCGCTTCTGCCACTTGTGCCTGGTAGTGGCTCGCAAGACCCTCAGAGCGATACCCATAGGACGGTGCCGCTGGTGTGCGCTCCATCTCCGCCAGGGCTGCAAGCGCTTGGCTGACCTCTTTCTCATCCAAGTAGAGACTGACGAGTGCCCCCCAACGGCCTTGCCGCTCTAATGTCCGAATCAATTGTGGTCGCAGGTCAGGCCAGAGATCTCCTGGCTGACCAGTTGCCAGGGCCGCCGATCGAACGGAGCGATAGGTGGTATGGTCCGGGCTCGCCTGGAAGCGCGCGAGCTCCATGTCTACCGCTTGCTTTGCCTGGCCGTACAAGAGGAACTTTTCGCCCAGCCAGCGCCGGTACGTATCGATGGTCTGTGCACTTGTGAAGTCCTGTGGCTTGCCCTGGAGAGCAGGTTTGACCTCGCCCAGCCTAACTTCCACAAATGCCAGGGCCTGCTCTTGCCACAACTCCCCTGATTTCAACAACTGCTCTGCAAACCAGGTCACTTCCATTGGTTCGGTCAAGTTGGCCTGGGCAACGGCCAGTGCTTCATTTTGACGGCCAAGCTGCAAGCATTTCTCCGCCATTTCTTTGTACAGACCGACTTTGCGATATTCTTCAAGGACATCTTCATCGCTGAAGTGCTCTGCCTGCTTGAGTGTTGCCAGAAAGTCGATGATGTGGCGGTTGTGCCACTTGCTTGAGAAGTCCTGCCCGGGTCTCAGCTCCTCACGTATCCATGCCTCAATGCTCTTCCGTTCCTGTGCTGTTGCGTGCTCCGCCATCGCCTCAGCGACATCTTCCCCAATTCCACCATATTTGTAGCCAAATTTCCAGAGATCGAACAGCGTCGTCAGCAACTCCTCGCGTGCTGAAGGACCCAATCGTTCATTTTGTGGGAGAGTGGGCTGAGCATTCAGACAGGCGACCAGGCCAGCAGCGCACTCCTCCAGAACCCAACTGACCTGGCCCTCATCATGTAACCCCTCATAGTGGGTCATTGTTTCCTCAGCAAGCGTTGCATACACCACCTGCGCGTTGGCCCACTCGCCCGCCTCGGCAAAGTCCTTGCCAATGTCGTAGAGCTGCTCTAAATCAGCAGCAACGCGGCTGGCAGCATCCCATCCTTCCCCCGCATGATAGAAAGCCGAGTCCACCTGACTTTGAATAGCGGAGGGATCAATCGTCCGCTCTCGCCCCTTGCCTGGCCGCTTCTTCTGTTGCGTCGTCGGAACCAGCGGCAGTTCTACCAGTAGTTCTATTAAAGGTTCAATCTCAGGCTGTCGCTGCACCAGCTGCTCCAGTAAAGCCAGGAGCTCTTCGCGGCTCTTTTCGCCGAGCCGCCCCATGAGTCCCGACTGATCTTTCCCATCCGCTCCAGGGTGGACTTTTGCCATCGGGGGTTTCCTCCGTTCCCTTTCTCTGCCAGCGTCTCAAAGTGGCTCCACGTTCACTGACCGCATGACCTGGCGCTTTCAGATCCCTTTTGCCTGGAACCTGTTTCTCCTCCTGTATGAAGATCCCAAATATGTTATACCTCGAATCTTCTACCGAAACAACATCTGCCAGGAGGAGCACCGACAATCGGCATAAAGCACCTGTCCAGGGTGCCAGAGAGATGATATGGTATACAGAGTGAGGAGCACATACCAACAGTTTTGACATAAGCACTCAATTATGTTAAAATGTGCTTATGCAGAACACATATAATATTCAAGCGTTTGGAAAACTTATTGGCAAGTCTACTAAAACGCTGCAAAAATGGGATCGTGAAGGCAAGTTAGTTGCCCATCGTTCCTCACAATCGAATAGGCGCTATTACACTCACGATCAGTACCTTGAGTACCGCGGGCTCAAAGCACCAGAACAGGGACTTACCATCGCGTATGCTCGTGTTTCAGGCGTTGCACAAAAGCCTGATCTTGCTCATCAACTAGCCGCTTTGCGATCCTATTGTGATGTTCATACTATTGCCATTGATGAATGGATACAGGACATTGGCAGTGGACTCAACTACAAACGCAAAGGATTTAATCGACTCATGGAGATGGTTGAGTTGGGACAGGTTCGCAAGATCATTATTGCCCATCGAGATCGTCTGGTTCGCTTTGGGTACGAGTACTTTGAGACATTTTGCGAGCGACATCATACCGAACTGGTCAGTATTAATGGTGAACATCTTTCTCCTGAACAAGAGCTCGTTCGTGATTTGATTGCTATTATCACGGTGTTTTCGGCACGTCTTCATGGACTCCGCTCGTACAAGAAAGTGATTAAAGATGCTGCTTTGCAAAAAGATCAGGATTGAGGTGTCCGAGCAAGACGCGGCCACCCTTGAATTCATGCAAGGCAAGTGTCGTGGGCTCTACAACTGGTGGGTAATGAGGCTCCGAGAAGGCGAAAAATGGAACCTCTACGAGGCAAAAAGGAGTTTGCAGGGAAGCAAACGCCATGATCCTGAGCTTGTTCAAGTCTATGGCAAACTCCTTCAAGAGGTCTACTATCGTCTTGATGGAGCCATGAAAGCCTTCTATCGCAGAGCGAAAGCAGGAGAAACGCCCGGTTTCCCACGGGTGCGTCCACGGCACTGCTTTTTCACGCTCTGTTATCCTGCCATGTACATCAAGATTGAAGGCGTCAATCTGCTTCTCCCCACGGGTGGAGGTGGCAAGCATGGCGCAAAGGTATATCCCAACGTGGTTGCCCACCTCACAGAAGCACCACCAGAGCACTTCCAAGAGGTCGCGATCAGCCGGGATGCCAGAGGTACCTACTATGCCTCCTTCCCGGCTGAGCGAGCACCAAAGCCATGTTCAACCGATGGCGTTGCCGCCTTTGATCTTGGTATCAAAACCCTGGCAACCGGCGTCAACGAGCAAAGAAGAGTCTACACCATTGGAGGCTTTAAAGGGTCACGCTGGTACAATAAACAACTGGACAAAATCCGGTCCAAGCGCGACAAGTGCAAGAAAAAGTCACGCCGCTACCTCCATCTCAGCAAGGTCTACAAGCGCGTGAGCGAGAAGAAACGTAACAAACAGAAAGATAGTCTGCACAAAGCATCCCATCTCATAGCCCACAAACTGGTTGAGAGAACCGTTGTGGTTGGGGACCTTTCTCAGCGGCAGATGGTCATGAAGGAGCATCGAAAGCGAAATAAGCACCTGAATCGAGCAGTCTATAACGAGTGGGGGCTTTACACCTTCATCGAAATGCTGAAATACAAATGCCAGTTGTACGGGAAAGATCTACACTTTTTAGATGAGCGCAACACGTCCAAAGCCTGTAGTGGATGTGACAATCTGCAAGCCATGCCACTATGGAAACGGACCTACTGTTGTACGAATTGTGGACTCGTCATGGACCGCGATGAGAATAGTGCGGTAAACATCTTGACGAGGTTCCTTGCTCGGCGAGAGCCACACACTCAGGCTCGTCTTGAGTGCGGTGTGCTGCATGCGACCCAAAGCAGCGTAGAAGCCAAAGAGGCTTCTCCCGCAGGCGGCTTGCCGCCTGCATGGGACTTACGCTGTGAGGAGCAAGTGCAGCAATTGAATCTATTTGAGTGGGCGTAAGCATATTTGAGTAGATTTAGAATGGCAGTTGTCAGAAAAAAAGAGGCAAAGCAGATGAGAGAAAAGCGAAAGAAGAACCATAGGCCGAGCGGCGGAAACCGAAGAGTCGATCAAGTGGATAATAAGGAGTGGTGTATTAGGTCTTGACAATATGTGCAAAAGTGTATTAAACTACTCCTATGTACTCAGTCGCACAGTTTGCCAAACAGATAGGCGTCTCGGTCAAAACATTGCAACGTTGGGATCGGGAAGGCCGTCTCACCGCGAAACGAACCGTTTCCGGGCGTCGCTACTATGACGAGGCCGATCTGGCCACCGCACTGAATCTACCACAACGATCGGCAGCACGTCGCATAGTGGCCTATTGCCGGGTATCGAGTCCTGCTCAACGACCCGATTTACAGAACCAACGAGCTGCCTTAGAGCGCTACGCGGTCTCCAGGCACCTGATAGTGGATGAGTGGATCATGGAGATCGGCGGCGGCCTCAATTTTGAGCGCAAACGGTTTCTCCGGCTCATCGATGCCATTGTCGAGGGAGAGATTTCGTGCCTGCTTATTGCCCATCAGGATCGGCTGGCTCGCTTTGGCTTTGACCTGCTCAAGCATCTGTGCGAGACGCACCACACGGAAGTCGTGGTGATGAACATTGAAACGCTCTCGCCCGAACAAGAGGTAGTCCAGGATTTGATGAGTATTGTCCACTGTTTCAGTTCGCGTTTGTACGGTCTGAGGAATTACCGCAAAACCTTAGAGAAAGCCCTTCAGGATGAATACCGCACACCGCATTCGGATGAATCCCACCCCTGAACAGGCAGAGTACCTCAAACGCGCTTGTGGGACCAGAAGATTCGTTTACAACTGGGGCCGCGAGCAGTGGGAAAAGCAGTATCAGGCCTACAAACACGAACAGGAAACGACGCCGGAGCAGGAGCGCAAGCTGAAACCTCCGACGGCACTGGCGCTGAAAAAACAGTTCAATGCGCTTCGACATGAAACCTATCCCTGGACCGGTGATGTCACCAAGTGTGTGGTAGAAGGAGCTTTTGATGGCCTTGGCAGAGCGTATGCAAATTTCTTTGCAGGAAGAGCGCAATATCCGAAATATAAGAAAAAAGGAAAATCACACGAGTCGTTTTCTCTCTCCAATGATAAATTCACCATGGGCAGCCACTGGATCTCGATTCCTGGCTTAGGACGCTTCATCCTCGATCAGCGCCAGATCACCAAAGGGAGAGGAAAGCTGTTACGCTCGTTGGGAACCGTCAATCTGGCCGAGAAGCTACGCTTTGTCGAGCAGGGGAGCGTGAGGACTCCCGCAAAGAAGCGGAACCAGCGCAAGCAGGTCATCTGTGAAGCAGTGAAGATTTTGGGGGCCACCGTCTCTTGTGAGGCGGGGCACTGGTACGTGAGCATCCAAGTAGAGATCCAGAAACAGCGTCCTCTCACTCCCACGCCTGTGGTGGGGGTCGATGTGGGCTTAAAGCAAGCGGCTGTGGTGAGCGATAAACGACGGCTTGAGAACCAAAGGCCGTTGGCACTCCATCTCAAGAAACTCGGCAACCTGCAACGCAAGCTCAGCAAAAAGCAGAAGACGAAAGATCCGGAAACCGGACGAACCACCTTCGGCAAAAACTATGAGAAGCAACGGCGCAAGGTAGCACGCAAGCATCAGCAGATTGCGAACATCCGTCGGGATATCCAGCACAAGTTCACCACCGAACTGGCGCGGACCTGTGGGGTCATCGGCATCGAAGACCTCAACATCCTGGGGATGATGGCGAACCGGAAGCTGTCACGTGCTGTGGCCGATGCCGCGATGGGGCAACTGTTGCAGTTTCTCAAAACAAAAGTGGCGAACGCTGGGGGAGATCTTTTCATCGCCTCGCGCTGGTTTCCTTCGACCAAACGGTGTTCGTGTTGTGGGCAGGTCAAAAAGCGCATGCCGCTCAAACACCGCACGTATGAGTGCCTGGCCTGTGGATTGGTCCTCGACCGCGACCTCAATGCGGCATGTAATCTGGCCTGGTTTGCAACAGACATGCTTCGCCAACTTCATGCATAAAGTTGGCCGTCCTGGGTAGTGGCTACGACCGACGACGTAAAAGCGCCTGTGGAGCCAATGTGAGACCGAAACGGGAGGGCTGATCCAAAGGTTCCCGTGCCAAGGCAACTGGCTGTGAAGCAGGAACAACTGACCGCTCAGGCGTGTCTTGTACACGTTTGAGTATGAGAAAGGTAGCAGGCAACATTCAATCCTTATTCGAGCAGTTGGGCTAAAGTATCGGACTGCCTCAAGTCAAGGAAGATGGGGACGATAAGGGCCCTACCTGTCTGCCCAGGGTATCGGATACTCTGCAGGCTCGCAGAATCAAGAGTGTCCTCTGGGCAGCTAACTTTATCTGCCGCCTTGGCAGCTTCGATGTGATATAGCGCGGAGGGGTCTATGTCAGATATTAGCCAAATCTATCATGCCTTCTGGGTGAGTTTGCTTCCGCAATCAAATCGCCAGACGGGCTTCTCACTGCGAAGTCCAACCCGCCGATCCTATGTTGAGTTCTGCCGTGTCGGGTTTTGCTTCCGCTATCGTCTGGAGTATGATACTCCCAATGCGCTTGTTGAGTTTGCACTCCTGCGCAGCGATGGTGAGCAGATCTACGAGAGCCTCGTTCGGTGGCGAAAGCAGATTAATGAGGCTTTTGGCGGATCACTGCTCTGGCTGCGAGAGACACAGAATGCGGAGCATTCCTGGCCATACCCTGCGCTTGCCTGGACGATCGCCTGCCCTGGCTTACGTGATCTGGATTGCGAAGCCTGGCCATCGATCCAATCGCAAATGATCGGTGCCATGGTGCGTTTGGAGCAGGCGGTTGTGCCTTATCTCCAATGCTGGCTCGAAGAGGATTGAGTCTTTGTATGGAAGCTAGCTGTTTTTGCCTGGCTAGTATACCCTTTGAGCGAGCGAAGAGATGCATCGAGAGAGTGGAAGAGGCCATCTGTAGTAGAGTTACATTAATTGGTGATAACATGCTATTTTGAGCTCAATTTCTGTAATTTTTTCAAGCTCTTCACCAATTACAGTCTAAACTGCCATTCCACCTAAAACTGGGAAAAACTGTGGACTATGGTCCGCATCATTTCTTCTCTTGTCAAACGCATATGATTGTCTATCCACACTGGCATCTGAACACAAAAGAACAGGGCATCTACATTAACACAACGCATGCCCTGTTCCTTGTCTAAGCAGATGTGCTATTCCTCATCACAGTCCGGAGAGGAGCCATTTGACTGTAAATGATGAGTCGGATTCCCTAACCGGGAGCACCTCGACCATTGGTCTGGGATCATGCTGGCGATCAATCACCATGGTCCACTGCGTAGGGATACCAGCGAACTGCCCTAGATGCAGTTCGCCACGAACCTTTGTCGAAAAAACTTTACATTGCGAAAGGGTGGTCTGCTGGAAATTTGCCAGGTAACTGGGCCCACCCCTTTTAGGCCGCTCAACAATCAATTCGGCCGTTCTTTGGTCGGAATCCGGACCTGCCGAGACCGGGCCGCGTTCCCTGTTTTGTGTTACATCGCGAATATAAAGAGAGTTTGGTCCCTCCACCCTAGCGATCATGTGGTCGCCGCAATGGACAATGGTTTCGTCGAGAACTTTTTTGTCCTCTTTATCCCGCGGATTGGAAAAACCCTGGTTCGCAAACCAAGCATAATAGCGGGTGTGAGCATGTCCCTGGGCATCATAGCTAATATCTTGTGTCGTTCCTGCCTGGACAAGGTGGTTGCTATTCACCACTCCGCCAAGTCCAACCCAGATCGAGGACGCTTCAGGCTTATGGCTGGTATTTCTTGGATCTGGCTGGATACAAGGAACATTCCACTCCGCCTCAACTCTTGTATATTCGCCATCAGCCCCATAGAACACTTGCCCACTCCAGTTATTCGATACCATATCCGTATTACTCACCGGAACCGTAGAGGCAACTGTGGCGGAGCCAAACAGAGAAAAGCAGAGCGCCAATAGTGTCGCGAATATGAGGCTTAACCGTTTGCTCTGCGTCATGAATGAGGGAGACATCGGAGTTTCCTTTCTTGATGCCATTTTTATGCTGATCTTCTTTCGTTAGCGCCGCAGACCACACATTTCTCTAATTTCGCACATGAATGCGCAGATATACGCATGCTCTGCACCTATTTCAAAGGTTCTCCCTTGCTTTAGAGTGAAGCTTGCGAACCATTGATAAGCGTTTCACCGAAAACGCCGCAGGATGCCCCTGCCCTTTCAGGCATGGGGAGGAATGCGGCGTTCCTTTGTCGGTGGCTTGGGTGGAATACGCCGTAGGCATGCTTTCATCTGCTCATGTATTGTTGACAGTCAGATGAAAACTATGGTATAATTTAGACTATGAAAACGGTATTAACAGCGAAACTCAAATTGAATACAACGCCCGAGCAATTCAAGGCATTACGTACAACGCAACTGGCGTATCGTGATTCACTCAACTATGTGAGCCAGTACGCCTTTGCGAATGGCAAAGTGAGTAATGCTCTTCGTTTGCAAGATGCCACCTACGAAGAGATCCGCCTCCGTTTTCATCTGCCTTCGCAAATGGCCTGTTCTGTTCCTCGCCAAGTTGGAGCCTCGTATAAAGCCCTCTGGACAAAGGTGAAGCACAATGCTGCTCATCGTAAGGCAGGTCTCACCAAGAAACGGTATAAAGGGCTTGATCAGGCTCCTACGTTTCTCTCTCCCACGTTGACCTACCAGTATAAGAAGGACTACACGTTCAAGAAAGAGCAGCACGTGAGTCTTCTCACGCTCGATGGACGTATCGTTGTGCCCTATACTGGCTACAATAAGCATGTGGCATTGATCCAACGTGGTACGGAGATTGGTGCATCGAAACTCTGGTATGACAAAGCCAAGAAGCAATTTTACCTCCTTGTCTCCCTGGACGTGGAGACGGCTGATCCTACCCCCGAAACACACAAGCAGGTCGTTGGCGTGGATGTTGGGATCCGATACCTTGCCGTCACGGCGACAATGCAAGGCGATTGCACCTTCCATGCTGACCCCTCCATTGTTGCTAGATCCCATCACTATGCACGACTGAGAAAGCGTCTGCAAAAAAAAGGCACTCGTTCTGCAACGAGAAGGCTCGTTGCCATCAGTGGACGAGAGAGACGGTTGAAAGCAAACGCCAATCATGTCGTGAGTAAACGGATTGTTACCCACTATTCTCAAAGCTTGATTGGACTGGAGCATCTGACAGATATTCGCGAGCAGACCAAACGACGGAAAGGCAAGCGAGCCAGTGCAAAACAGCGCAAAGCCAATCGTGCCTTTTCCAAATGGTCCTTTGCAGAGTTGCACAGTATGATCGCTTATAAAGCGCTCTTGCATCGAAGTATGGCGATCAAGGTGGATGCCAACTATACCTCGCAGGCCTGCCCCAAATGTGGGCATACCTGCAAAGAGAATCGTCCACACAAGGGCTTGCTCTTTCTCTGTCAGAATTGTCAGTACACGCTCCATGCCGATCTGGTTGGTGCAAGAAACATTGCGATGCGAACGCTTCTTATCCGGCAAGACTGGATAGGAACGGGCCTCTTGTCAGTACGCCCTGATGTGTCGGACGATGAAGCCAAAGCAGCACGCCTGAAAAGGTATGCTGAATTGCGGTGGAGTTCAGACACAACTCCAAGCCCTCGGCTTTCGCCGTAGGGTACTGACTTATCTCACTAATAATCATCTTTCACCAAAAAGAGAAAAAGAGAACAATGATAGTGAAGTGAAAGTATATCATCCATCACAACAACAGGTCGACTATCGGCAATTGGTCGGGTGTGGCTCAACATTTTGCAACGGGGTGGACAGCGCCAAGAAAAGCGGGTAAGATCGTGGTATCAGAAGAGGAAGTAGGTCGCAAGCCGTGGAACATGAAGAATGGCTCAGCCTGAGTGCCAAGGTGTTGTCAGACGTCAAAGCATGGCGCAAAGCTCACCCCAAAGCCACCTTTGTGGAAATTGAAGATGAGGTCCATCGACGAATGGTGCAGTTAGAAGCCCAACTGCTGCAAGATGCGGCTCTTGAGAGTAGCAGTCGCGAATGGGGAAGAGGCAGCTCTGAGCCAGCGCCAACCTGCCCCACCTGTCATGTCCCCTTACAAGCCCGTGGCAAACGCTCACGAACCTTGCAAGGCAATGGGGGAGAATCGGTGACCCTCACGCGAACCTACGGAACGTGCCCCAAGTGCGGGGAAAGCTTTTTTCCCCCTCGATGAAGAACTGGCTTTGCTTCCTGGAGCGCTGGCTCCCAGGCAGCAGGAGCATCTCGTCCATCTGGCAGGTCTGATGCCCTTTGAGCATGCCAGCGGCATCATGAGCGATCTGCTGGGCGTTCACGTGAGCGGGGAAACGGCCCGAAGGCTCACCGAGCAGGTTGGCAAGCAGGTGGAGCACGCTCAAACCACGCAAGCTCATCTTCCTGACCAGCAAGAGGTCTCCAGCGGACCCAAGGCCCTTCGCCTCACCATGAGTGCTGATGGCGCGATGGTTCCTTTAGTGGGGGGAGAATGGGTTGAGGTGCGCACCCTGGCCATCGGAGAGGTTCCTGCCAGAGGGGCGAGCAAGGCCAAAGCAGAGGCGGTGCATGTTGGGAAGCTGTCTTACTTCTCCCGCTTGAGTGATGCTGCGACCTTTGTCGATCTGGCAGAAGTCGAAACCCGCCGACGCCAGCTGCTTGAGGCCAATGAGGTGTGTGCGGTCATGGATGGGGCACCGTGGCTGCAAGGGATGATCGATGTGCATCGGCCAGATGCAGTGCGGATTCTCGATTTCCCTCATGCCGCCGAACATGTCACGAAACTGCTAGAAGCGCTGAGTGCGCGTGGAAGAGACGTTCCTGAAAATCTGTTGCATCGGTGTCTGCATGTACTCAAAGAGCGGGGACCGGCAGTGTTGTCGAAGATGGCTGCGAGCTTGAGCGAGGAAGAGATCTCTCAGCCAGAAGTTCGAGAGCATCTGGGCTACTTGCAGAAACGATGCGCACAGATGCAGTATCCTCTCTTTCGAGAAGCGGGATGGCCTCTTGGCTCAGGGATGGTTGAAAGTGCCAACAAACTCGTCGTGGAAAGGCGCCTCAAAGGGTCAGGGATGCACTGGAAAAATCAGAATGTGAATCCGATGCTGGCGTTGCGCAATGGGATTTGCAATGAGCGCTGGCAAGAAACCTGGCAACTGGCCAGCGAAGAACGTCAACAAGAGCGCAAGGACGTGCGCCGTCAACGGGCAGCACAGCGACGCAAGCCCCTGTCCGCTTCTCCAGAATGCAAGCCTGCTGAACCTGCTCCCAAGTGTGCATTGGCTCCTCTTCTGCCCCCTGATCCTCCTGCGATGATCCCTGGGACCTCGCGGCCTTCTGCCCATCATCCTTGGAAACGTGGAGCAGCCTGTCGTTCAAGGCAGTTTGCAAAATGTTGAGCCACACCCCAATTGGTCGACCTCGACGAGGAAGTATCAGGTCTACCATGTGCACCCTCACGCGAAGAGTCTGCTGATAACAGACAACTGTCTCTGGCTCCAGAGGTGGTATCTCTTATCGAGAGCGGTGATGAGGATGTGAATGACGTCCATCTCTCTCTTCGAGACCAGGTTTTGCAGATGAGGGCGCCCTTTGAGACAACTCCTCGTGAGATGCTGCATGCGCTTGCCCAGGACCTGTCGCTGCGTTTTAGCCAGAGCAACGAGAACGCTGGCGCCTATCTCAAGCGACTGCGCGAGCATCCCGAGTGGTTGCACCTGGCTGCTGTAGATGCCCTGGTGCGTACCTGGCACCCCGATCCTGGACGCCGTCCTGCCCGGCTGGGTGGTGGATGGGTGATGAGCAGGTATCGTGCCTATGTTGAGGGGCAGGAAGAGCCTTCTGCCGAATTTGTGGCCTGGGCGCGCTGGGTGATGGAAGGAGGGTTTTCTTATAACCATCTGGAGTGGGTACTCGAAGCCATATCGCTTCGGGGAACCGTGTCACAAGACGGAGGAGCGCGTCCCCTCCCTCAGGATGTGGTCGTTGATTCTTCCGCGTTACGTGATTTCTGGGTGGAAGGAGGTGCGCAGGGAGTAGAGCGTCGCGGATATCTCTTTGTGGATCATGATGGAGAACTCCTGGCTCCTCAGGCGTATGAAAGCCATCGACAAGTTGGGTTAAATCATTTCCTTGCCACTCCCTATGACCTGAGTGACTCCGAGGTGATGTATGAGATACAGTCCTATCTCACCTGGGGAGCATCCCAGAGGCTGCCCGCGGAGGAAGAACAGGCGCTACTCACCAATCTGCCACGCCCTCTGGTGCAATGGGTAAGTGCTCTAGAGAAGCGTATTGATACGGATCAGTATAGCATTGAGGTGTGCCTGGCCCCTCGAAGCCGTCGACGCGTCATTGAAATCCGAGAGAGGGCCAGTCCAGAACGGGTCTGGCACCTGGGCAATCAGGAGCATATCCTTGGATGGCTTGCGTGGTATGAGCATTCGGCATGTGTTGTCTCTGAACAACAGGAGAAAGAAGAAGTCTATGTTTAGGAGGGGGATGAGATGCCGTGTTGGTTTATACAGTGGCAGACCAGAAAAATCGGTGAGCTTACCTCCGGCCTCTTCCAGAAAAGGCAGGTGACCAGGTATCGAGAACTCTGCGACAGTGATCATACAGAGGATTTCGTATCATGTCCAAGTTATGATATAGTGCTAGCAAAAGTATCAGGAAACAATGGAGTTCTGCATTGCAATCGCATCGGCCAGCGAGCGGCTCTAGGCCGGCAGCCACGAAACGGGCGCCAGCGACAACGTCACGAGAGAAGGAAACATACAATGAGTAAGTGGCAGTATACACAAGGATTACACGAACTGGGCAACTCCACCTATGCCTATCTCCAGCCCGATGGATCGTGGGGATGGAGCAACGCAGGCCTGATCACTGATGGTGATGCCTCGCTGCTCGTGGATACCCTCTTCGATTTGAAGTTGACACAAGACATGCTGGATACGATGCGCCGCTTGGTGCCTGCTGCGTCCCACATCGATATGGTGGTGAATACCCACGCCAACGGTGATCACTGTTACGGCAACCAACTGGTTGCTGACGCGCAAATCATCGCGTCACAGAAGACCGCCGATGAGATGGTCGAGGGTATTCAGGCCACGCAGATGGCCACGATGCTCCGGCAGGCACCACACATGGGCCCGCTCGGCAAGTTCATTATCCACGCATTTGGCCCCTTCGATTTCGAGAACATTACGTTAACACCGCCTAATAAGACGTTCGAGGGCGAGACAACAATTCGAGTCGGGAACAAGAACCTCCAGCTTTTCGAGGTTGGTCCAGCCCATACGCGTGGCGACACGCTGGTCTACCTTCCCGACGAGCGCGTTGTCTTCACTGGCGACATCCTCTTCATCGGCAGCCATCCCATTATGTGGGAGGGTCCAACGAGCAACTGGCTGCGTGCCTGCGACCGCATCCTGGCACTCGATGTCGAGACTATCGTACCAGGACATGGACCGGTTACCAACAAGCAAGGCGTCGCCGATGTGAAGGAATACCTCCAATATATTTACGACGAGGCGCACAAGCGCTACAATGCCGGGATGTCCGTCTTGGATGCGGCCCAGGATATCCCGCTGGACCGCTATGCCTCGTGGTCGGATGGCGAACGCATCGTCGTCAACATCGCGACGATCTATCGTGAACTGAGCGGCGACCAGACACCGCCTCATCATGCCAACCTCTTCGCGCAGATGGCTCCCTTTGCACAGATGTCGTAAGACGTTTCATATCCCCTCGGGGTAATCAGTGATCAAAAAGACTGACCCATCGGGACTCTCGTCTTTCCTCAGAAAAGGAGAGCTGTGTCAGAACTCATCCTTTTTCGTTTGGGTGGCTTCCGCCTCCCTGGTTTGGGAAGAGCAAGATGCAAGAAGTTTTTTCTCTCTGTTTTCTGCTACGATGAGACGCAAAGGAGATGAATACCAGGAAGTTCTACTTATGCGCAAAGTCATTGTCTTCACGAATCTGACCCTCAATGGGGTTATGCAGGCACCGGGGCGCCCGGACGAGGATCGTCGGGGCGGCTTCGAGTACGGTGGCTGGGCAGCGCCCTACAACGCGATGACGCAGGCCGGGGAAAGCATGCCCGGTATCGGCGCTTTGCTGCTGGGGCGCCGGACCTACGAGGACTTCTACTCCGTCTGGCCCGAGCAGAAGGACAGCCCCTTCTCGGCGCTACTCGATAACATGCAGAAGTACGTGGCCTCAACTACTCTCTCTGAACCGCCCCCTTGGATCAACTCCACTCTGCTCAATGGCGACGCCGCAGAGACTGTGGCCAGGCTCAAGCAGGAGTCTGGCACGGATCTCGTGATCATGGGCAGCGGTGAGTTGGTGCAGTCGCTCATGCGGGCCAACCTCATCGATGAGTATGTGCTGCTGATCCACCCGCTGATTCTGGGATCAGGACACCGCCTCTTCCCCGAAGGCGGTATCTTCGCCACTCTCCGACTTGTCGGTACCAAGACGACGACCAACGGCGTGGTGATCGCAACCTACCAACCAGCCTGACCAGAGGCTTGTAAGTGGGCTTCGCACACATTTGAGTAGATTTAGAAAGGCAGAGAGAACGTGACGCCAATTCTTGCCACGAAACTGTATGTCCCTCGGCTTCGGCCTCAAGTTGTCATCCGCCCTCGCCTGCTCGAGCGGCTGAACGGGGGGCTGCATCGCAAGCTGATCCTCATCTCTGCCCCTGCCGGCTTTGGGAAGACCACGTTGGTCAGTGAATGGGTTCTCGGGTGCGAGCGTCCGACTGCCTGGCTGTCATTGGACGAAGGGGATAATGACCCCACACGCTTTCTGACATACCTCGTCGCTGCTTTGCAGACGATTGTGGCGACGATTGGAGAAGGAGTGTCGGGCGTGCTCCGATCGCCTCAGCCACCGCCAACCGAAGCGATTTTGACGGCTCTGCTCAATGACCTGACCACCATCTCAGACCATTTCGTCCTCGTCCTTGACGACTACCACATGATTGATGCCAAACCGGTTGACCATATTCTCACCTTTCTGCTCGAGCATCTGCCACCACACATGCACCTGGTCATCGCCACCCGTGAGGATCCCCATCTTCCCCTGGCTCGGTTACGTGTCCGGGACCAATTGACCGAACTGCGCGTTGCTGACTTGCGTTTTACCCCCTCCGAAGCCACCGAGTTTTTCACCTGGGGAATGGGCCTCACACTCTCAGCGGAAGACATCGCGCTGCTCTCAAGGCGCACTGAAGGCTGGATTGCTGGCCTGCAATTAGCCGCGATTTCCCTGCAGGGACAGCAAGACGCCACCAGCTTCATCAGATCTTTCACTGGCAGCCATCATTTCGTGATGGACTATCTGGTTGAAGAAGTTCTCGGTCAACAGACCGCACGTGTCCAGACATTCTTGCTGCGTACGTCCATCCTCGGCCGCCTGTGCGGCCCTCTTTGTGATGCCATTCTGATGGATCCCTCTGTTTCCGGGCAAGAAACCCTGGAATATCTCGAACACGCCAATCTGTTCATCGTCGCCCTGGACAATGAGCGGTGTTGGTACCGCTATCATCATCTCTTTGCTGATGCGCTTCGGCAGCGACTACAGCAGTGCACCGCTTTGTCTCCAGGGGATGTGGCCGAATTACACAGACGTGCTAGCCTCTGGTATGAAGACCATGGCCTGGAGCTTGAAGCGTTTCACCATGCTGCTGCCACCAATGATGTTGAGCACGCCGCGCACCTGTTGGAAGGAAAGGGAATGCCCCTGCACTTTCGTGGCGCAGTGGCCCCAGTCCTGAACTGGCTGGAGTCGCTGCCAAAGGCGGCCCTGGATGCCAGGCCCTCGTTGTGGGTGATGTATGCCTCAGTGTTATCGATGACCAATCAACTGACCGGTGTCGAACAAAAACTGCAAGCTGCCGAAGCAGCTCTGCAAGGCGCTGAGCTAGACGACAAGACTCGAAACCTCGTGGGGCATATTGCCGCTATACGAGCCTTGTTGGCCGCCACTCAGAACCAGGTAGAACCCATCATTGCCCAGTCGCGCCGCGCTCTGGAGTACCTGCACCCCGACAACCTGCCTGTTCGCACTGCTACGACTTGGAAGCTGGGGTGGGCCTACCAACTCCAGGGAGACCGTGCCGCAGCCAGCCGGGCCTATGCCGAAGCTATATCTATCAGTCAGGCGTCCGGGAATACCATCATTTACCTATCGGCTACCGTCGGCTTGGGCACCATACAGGAAGCAGACAACCAGCTCTCTCTGGCAGCCCAGACCTACCGGCGCGTCCTGCAAGTGGCAGGCGACCCGCCGCAGCCAGCTGCTAGCGAAGCGCATCTTGGCCTGGCCCGTATCTGCTACGAATGGAATGACCTGGATGCTGCTCAACAGCACGCGCAGCAGGGCATCCAATTGGCGCGGCAGATAGAAAACACTGACAGATTTGTTGCTGGTGAGGTGTTGCTCGCACGCCTGAAATTGGCCCAGGGAGATGTGGCCGGCGCGGCTGCGCTGCTAGCTGAGGCCGGTCAATCTGTGCGCGAGCAGAACTTCATGTATCGCCTGCCTGAGGTGGCTGCCGCACAAGTGCTTCTGTTGCTGCACGAGGGCAATCTGGCGGCAGCTGCTCATCTGGCTCAGATGCACGAACTTCCCATCAGCCAAGCCCGAGTATACCTGGCCCGGGGAAACACATCCGCAGCACTGGCGGTGCTCTCTCCCTGGCGACGATTGGTGGAGGCAAAGGGGTGGGAGGATGAACGGCTCAAGGTGAGGGTGCTCCAGGTGGTCGCTCTCCAGGCGCATGGCGAACAGGACAAGGCGGTGCACCTGCTCTTAGATGCGCTGACGATAGCTGAGCCTTCCGGCTTCATTCGTCTCTTTGTTGACGAAGGCCTCCCGATGGCTCAACTCTTGGCTAAAGCCGGGGCTATTGGGATAATGCCGGACTACATCGGGAAATTGCTGGTTGTATGTGAAGCTGAGAAACAGAAGCGCGAAGACCAATCGTCTCGGCCTCCTGCCCAGTCCCTGATCGAGCCGCTCAGCCAACGCGAGTTAGAAGTCCTCCACCTCATTGCTCAAGGACTCTCGAACCAAGAGATAAGCGAGCGGCTTTTCCTCGCCCTGGACACGGTGAAAGGACACAATCGGAAAATCTTTGGCAAACTCCACGTCCAAAGGCGCACCGAAGCGGTTGCACGTGCCCGTGAGTTGGGTCTGTTGTAGCCTCAACGTCAGTTTACTCACGCACATAATATCCGCGAACTGCCCGCAAGCGGTCCATGAAGCCAAAGCCTGAGTCCTTCTTCTCTCTTACTACCTCCGCAACAACACGCCAAACAACACTTTCGTGTCTCGACGCGAATACTGGAATGGAGCTACACTCCTTGTAGATTAAGCAAGCTGCACAGACGGTTTTGACTGGCCGCATTGACATCCTCCCCATGGCTAAAGCCAGGGGATTCCTCGAGTCACCTCGAGGGTTTCCTGCTTCGTGGAGTCTTGCCCAAACGAGCCAAAACCCGTCCAGGTCTTACGGACTCTCCACAGGCGTTAAGGACCGTGAGCCCCACGGTCACAATATTCTTGGCAGCATTGATGTCGCGGTCATGGTGGACACCACACCCTGGGCAGTCCCATTGACGAACATCAAGCGGTAAGGAGGTGAGAATATGCCCACACGCGAAACATCGCTTACTGGAGGGATACCACTTGTCAATCTTGACCAGGTTTCGACCATACCAGTCTGCCTTGTATTCCAATTGGGACACAAACTCGGACCAACCCACATCGCTGATCGCTTTGCTCAGGGTTGGATGCTTGACCATGTTCTTGACTGCCAACGACTCGACACACACCACTTGGTTTTCGCGTATGAGTCGGGTCGAGAGTTTCTGCAGGAAGTCACGGCGGCGATCAGCGATACGGGCATGCATGCGTGCAACTTTGAGACGTGCCTTGTCCCGATTCTTGGACCCCTTTTTCTTCTTGGCATGGCGACGTTGGGCTATTGCCAGTCTCTTTTCATCCTTGTGGAAGAACCTGGGGCTGCCCACCACTTCGCCTGTCGAGAGGGCCACAAAGGACTTCAAGCCAAGATCAGCACCAATCGCCTGCTTCTTGGCAGGCAACGGGTCTATATCATCTTCTACCAGAATGCTGATGAAGTAGCGATTCGCGCAATCCTTGGTGATGGTAACACTCGAAGGGGTTGCATCTTTTGGCAGAGGGCGCGACCAGCGTATATCGAGCGGTTCACTCATCTTGGCAAGCGTGATACCCCCATCGCGCCAGATGAACGCATTGGCGGCATAGGTAGCCGATTGTCTATTTCGTTTTTTGTGGAAGGTTGGGTACTTGGCACGTCCCTCAAAGAAGTTGAGGAATGCCTTATCCAGATGACGCAAGGCTTGTTGCAAGGGAACAGAAGAGGCTTCCGAGAGCCAGCGAGAGTCTTCTTGCTTTTTGAGTTCGGTCAACCGTTCACTCAAGTCTTTGTAGGAGAGGCGTCTGTGCTCGTTGTAGTAGGAATCGGTCTTTTGACGCAATGCCCAATTATAGACGAAGCGACAACATCCAAAGGTACAAGCAAGAATATGCTGTTGTCCTGGCGTAGGATAGACGCGGTATTTATACGCTCTCTTCTGTTTCATAGCTTACATGATAGCAGAAAAGGTGCAAAAAGTCAACGGTATCCACCCAACCCAAACCGCCTACAAAGGAACGGCCCTTCTATCCCCATGTCTAAAGGCAGGGGTTTTACGGGCCGGTTTGATAAACGCCTCTGAAATTGATCGCATGAAAGCAACTTGGAGGAAACTCATGAAAGCGATTGTCTACGCACGATATGGATCACCGGATGTTCTTCAGTTCAAAGAGGTGGAGAAACCTGCTCCCAAGGACGATGAAGTCTTGATAAAAGTGTATGCGGCGGCCGCGAACGCAGCAGACTGGCATCTCTTGAGAGGTGACCCGTTTTTGCTTCGCCTGGGCTCTGGGCTTCTCAAGCCTACAAACAAGATACTCGGAGCTGACATAGCGGGGCGGGTTGAAGCGGTTGGCAGAAACGTCAAGCAGTTTCAGCCAGGTGATGAGGTTTTCGGAGACCTATCCGGGTGTGGTTGGGGCGGTTTTGCTGAGTATGTATGTGCTCGCGAAGATGCGTTGGTGTTGAAACCGGCCAATATGGACTTCGAGCAAGTTGCGGCCGTCCCTGTAGCGGGAGTCACCGCCCTGCAAGGCCTTCGCGATAAAGGACAGATTCAGCCGGGGCAGAAGGTTTTGATTTATGGTGCGTCTGGTGGCGTGGGTACGTTTGCAGTGCAGATTGCCAAATCATATGGTGCTGAAGTGACTGGCGTGTGCAGTACGAAGAATGTGGACATGATGCGTTCGATAGGTGCAGACCATGTCATTGATTATACCAGGGAAGATTTCACCAAAAATGGGCAACAGTATGACCTGATTCTTGCTGCTAACGGATATCATCCGATTTCAGCGTATAAATGTGCATTAAGTCCTAAGGGCGTGTATGTCATGACCGGCGGTTCCATGGCTCAAATGTTCCAGGCCATGCTCCTGGGACCATGGATATCAATGACCGGGAGAAAGAAAATGGGAAATTTGTTGATGAAACCAAACAAGCAAGATTTGGCTTTCATGAGTGAGCTTCTTGAAGCTGGCAAGGTCGTCCCGGTGATCGATAGACGTTACCCGTTACGTGAGACGGCTGAGGCTATCCGGTATCTTGAAGAAGGACACGCGAAAGGAAAAGTTATTATTACAGTAGAACAGAACAACGCAAACTCACTGTGAATTCCAACGTAAAATTGATCACTCTAGCACAGTTCTGCCAGGACTCTGAGGATGATTTGGCTGAGAGATTATACATGGAGTAGGCTTGTGAGAGGAAAATGATCAAGCGGCTTCAGATCTGTACATTAGATTTGTGATAAACAGAATTTTTCAGTGTTACCTGCATGGTGCACTATTGCAGCATATAGCAAAGGCAGACAAGTGATCTAGAGTATTGTAGGTTCTGCCAAATGGATCAACCTGACATGACAGGAGTACAAGGCTGGCGGAACCGATATCCCACTCCTGTAATTGTTTCGAGATAGAGCGGCTGCCCGGGATCCTCTTCCAGTTTGAGGCGCAGGGTATGGAGGTAAACACGAAGGTAATCGATTTCCTCATGATATCCTGCGCCCCAGACGGTGTGAAGCAATGACTGATGGGTGAGTACCTTCCTCCCTTCGCGCATGAGGGTGAAGAGCAAGGTGCACTCTATGGGAGTGAGGCGAAGCATCTGCCCCCGAACGACGATGCACCGCTCTGTGCACAGCAAGCGAATTTGCCCGTCCTCGCTTTCAAGCGCAGAGCAAGGGCCGATGTGTCGTGAGGTTTCATAAGAGGCTGCGATCGATGCTCGATAACGCCTGGCATGACCGTGTAAGCGGGCGTGGAGTTCCAGCTTCCCACAGGAAAAGAAGACATAATCGTCGGCGCCAGCATCGAGCATCCTGACGATGTGGGCTTCCTCTTCCACTTCAGAACAGATCACGACTGGCGTGCGAGGCGTGATCTGGCGAATCTGTTGCACATCGTATGTGTGAGTACAGCAGGCAAGCCAGACATCGGGTTGCATTAGTCGAACCGCCATAGTGGAGGCACTACTTCCCAGATGAGCCAGATGCGTCACCTTGAAATGGCCTCCTCGTAACTGTGGCCGCAGCATGCGTGCTTCTTCCTGCTTACTGAGGAGAAGAAGGCGAGGAGGGTGTAGTGGCACTGTCTCTATGGCGTCTCCTGCGTTCATAGCCTGTTTCCCCTTTCCTTTCTTCGTTAAGGCCGTATTTTCGGGGGTCGAGATGTGCAAGCAGAAAACGTCCGCGTACACGATATGAAGATCAAGGGGTTGCCTCATGATGCTCTTTGCTGCCAGGTCATCAGGTTTTGCTTGTGAAGGATCCGGATGAAGCGCTCGACCTCATCAAGCGATAACCTAAGCAGGTGCGCAATGTCCCGGGAGGTCCGCTGCCCATTGCTGAGCAAAAAGACGTGGCGCATACGGACCGGCAGCGAGGCAAGAGGTGCTTTCTCAACGGGGACAGCATGGAGGGGAACACGAACTGTTTCTTCAGTATTTCCGCTGGCGGTGAAGGTCGATGGACGATGGGCATTTCTTCCAGGAATGTTTTGCGGTTGTTCCTGCCAGGAATGTGGAGTATGCATATGCATAGCGCTGCCTCTTCTCTCTTTGCTTAAAAAATTATGTTTTGTCGATGCAACCTGTGTATTTCATTGCGGTTTTCATCAAATCGAGGCAGGAGACCTCCGCATTCATGTGCGGGGAGGAATGCCGAGTCCTTTTTAGGCGCATGGGTGGCGGGGTCTGTCCTCTTCTTTCCGGTTTTACTGTGTTGAAGAAGAATAGATATAGAGAAGCTTAAGAACAGGTCAGCACAAAGGCACTCCTCTGACTCAAGAGAAACTGCTTGTGATGTGTGGCTACCCGCATCAGTCGCGCCTGTTCAGCATGTCAGGAACCCTACCTGCTAGCTCAACCTGCGAGAACCCTTTCCTGGTGGGGCGACTCTCTACGGAGAGGGCGGCTGGTCTCGCCCCCTTCAGGGGGGTGAACCGCTTGTCGCCCGTCCTAGTGGCCTCTAGACTCGTCCTGTTGGTCAATGCGTCCACCTCTGGTCCCCTGTGGAGGGGGAGGTGAGGTGCAAGCCTCTAGCTTTAGTTATGGGGTGTGGTGACGTTTGTCAATGCATCATATGTATTTCATTGCGGATTTCATTCCCTTGCGGAATGAGGGCTTTCTTCTTGAAGATCTACGAGATGCTGTCATGTACCTCCGCATCGAATGCGGGGGCTTGCGGGGGTGTTTGCGCCGTTCGCAGGCCCGAGACATGAGCAGACTCAGCCAGGGGAAGAGCATGCTCCTCCCATCGGGCTCCGATGCAAGCGAATACGGCACCGCCGATGTCCATAGGCACGTTCAGGTGCTTCATCAGCCTGAACCTCTGCGGGGAAGCGTTAAAAGGTGTAGAGGGAGAAGCCGGTGCGCTTTCCAACAAACCGCTTGCACACATTGTCGAGGTGAGCATTACCCGCGTAAGCGGAGGCCCGCAAGGGCACAAAGGAAGGAACCATGTCCAACGTCTTTGTCTTAGATACGCTCAAGCAAGCGCTGACCCCGGTCCATCCGGGGCGAGCACGTCGATTGCTCGCCACCGGAAAGGCAGCCGTCTATCGGACCGCTCCCTTTACCATCATCCTCACGCGGGAGGTCGAGCATCCTGCTCCCGCCCCGCTGCGGCTCAAAATCGATCCGGGAGCCCGCACCACGGGGTTGGCGCTGGTGGATGACGCGGGCGAGGAGGTTGTCTGGGCCGCCGAACTCACCCATCGGGGCGCCGCGATCAAAAAAGCCCTGGACACCCGCCGGGCAGTGCGCCGAGGGCGCCGATCCCGCAAGACCCGCTATCGCGCCCCGCGCTTTGCCAACCGGAGGAGGAGAGCTGGCTGGCTGCCCCCCTCGCTCCTCTCGCGGGTGGAAAACATTCTCGCCTGGGTCACGCGAATCAGCAGGGTCGCGCACGTGAGCGCGCTCTCCCAGGAACTGGTGCGCTTCGACCTGCAGAAGTTGGAGTGCCCGGACATCTCCGGTATCGAGTATCAGCAGGGCACCTTGTTCGGCTATGAAGTGCGGGAGTATTGCCTGGAGGTGCGCCAAGAAGCGCGATAATTGAAAGGCGAAAGCCAGAAGGGAGTGCAGTTCCTTCTTCCCTAAGCGGCACGCGGGGGATGACTACCACATCTCCGGTGTGAAGCCCGCCGACAAAGACGTGAAAGGGTGTAGCCCGAAATGCCCCGCTAGCGCCGAGGGAAAGAGTCTCTATGATGAGTGCAAACGAACCGCTGATGAGGCACCTAGAAGGTACAACCTGAGCGAAACGGGATGAAACGACAGGGACAGAGAGAGGTAGCGTCTACGGCGAGAAGGCGTGAACGGGTTCCTCCAGACCCTAACTGACTGTAGGCTGCACAACCTTCAGTCACTCTCTCTAGCGTCATCGGGGAGATGGCGTCAAGGTGTATAGGCGGCGTCTACGGAGAACTTGCTTTGAAACAATTGTCGTGAACTTGGGAACTGTCTTTATCGGCCCGGCAACGGGATGGGTAGGTAGACTGAAGTGATAGAGACAGGGCGGAATGCTCGTAGTAGTCGGAGGAAGTCACGATCCTCTCACGGAGCGCGGAACAAGCCGCGTACAGGGCGAAGGAGCATAGTCATATCGTTTGTGAGACCAGGCAACGCTGGCCTCGTCCAGGGATTTGTAATGGAAATAGTCAGAGTTCAGAAAAGTCTTGCAACAAAGGCTTTGTACCAAGCTCAGAAAGGAGGAGGCAAACATGGAACGAGCAATCTCCAACTGCTCTGCCATGCCTGTCACACCACCACAGAGAGTTATGGGACAAGCCAGAAGATATGAGGGAGAGCTGAATGCTCGGAAACGGGCACGTTCAGTTCGGTGGAGGGAGAAAACCCTCTCATCTCCGGATGAGATGCTAATTCCCCTATCCTTCAAATGGGGAAGGGCCTGTGCGTACTGCGGAGCGACGGGCGTCCCGCTCCAACTGGAACACATCGTTGCGCGCGCCAGAGGGGGCAGCCAGCGGGTCTCCAACCTCACCCTGGCATGTGAAGCCTGCAACCGCAAGAAGGGCACCCAGGATATTCGCGTGTTCCTCGCTCATGATCCTGGGCGCCTGGAGCGCATCTTGAAGCAGGTCAAGGCGCCGCTCAAAGATGCGACGGCTGTCAATGTCACGCGCTGGGAACTCTTCGAGCGGCTCAAGGCGACCGGGTTGCCTGTGGAAACGGGATCAGGAGGCCTGACCAAGTACAACCGAACCAGACTGGCCCTCCCGAAGACGCATTGGCTCGACGCGGCAGTCGTGGGAGCCTCCACCCCCGAGCGCCTGCGCACAGGGGACGTCGTGCCCCTGCTCGTGCGGGCGACGGGGCGGGGGCATCGGCGGCTGTGCAACGTCAATAAGCTGGGATTCCCGGTCAGCCACCGCAAGCGCCGCAAACGCTACTTTGGCTATCAAACGGGGGACCTGGTGCGAGCTGTGGTCCCCGAGCGCTTTGCCTGCCGAGGCACCCACGTGGGGCGTGTGGCGGTGAAAGCCAGCGGGTACTTCACCTTCACGACGGCGCATGGCAAGGTCACCGATGTGCCTCACCGCTTTTGCCGGCTCATCGGGCGCAGCACTGGCTATGCCTACCAGGTTGGGACACGGCACGCTGCCCCATTCCCAACCAGCCCGTAAGGAAATGGCCACCGTGCTCCCTACGGGGTCCTCCCCAGCTTGCAAAGACCGGGGAGGAATTGCCCGTATTTCTGTGGTACCAGTAGGACTCTTCGTTCTCCATCAAGGGTCGAACGATTTCATAAAGCGCAGGCGTCGTTCCTGACGCAGGGAGAATATTCACTAGCTCCGCTCCGAGCAGGATCTCAGCCGAAGAGAGGGAGCTCTGTACGAGATTGTACGGGTTGCGCACGTATCATAAAGCATTGGAAAAGGCGCTCAAAGATGAAAACTGCACACAAGATCCGGATGAATCCCACGCCTGAACAGGCGGAGTACCTCAAACGAGCCTGTGGCACCAGAAGATTTATCTACAACTGGGGGCGAGCGCAGTGGGAGAAGCAGTATCAGGCGTACAAAGCAGAGCAGGAAAGCGTTCCTGAAGAGGAGCGCGTGCTCAAACCACCCACTGCCTTTGCGCTGAAGGCGCAATTCAATGCGATTCGAGAACACGAGTACCCATGGACCTATGACGTCACGAAATGTGTGGTGGAGGGAGCCTTCGACGACCTTAAGAAAGCGTATGACAACTTCTTTGCAGGCAGAGCAAACTACCCGCAGTACAAGAAAAAGGGAAAGTCGCACGAATCGTTTTATCTCTCCAACGATAAGTTCACGGTTGGCAGTCACTGGATCTCGATCCCCGGCTTAGGGCGCTTCATCCTCGATCAACGCCAAACGAAGAAGGACCGAGGTAAGCTGCTGCGCAAGCTGGGAACCGTCAATCTGGCAGAAAAGCTGCGCTTTGTCGAAAAGGGGAAAGCAAGCGTTCCCACGAAGAAGCGCACCCAACGCAAGCAAGTCTTGTGCGACTCCGTCAAAATCCTGGGGGCGACCGTCTCCTGCGAAGCAGGTCATTGGTACGTCTCCGTTCACGTCGAGATCAAGAGAGAGCACCCTCCCAAACCTGTCCCAGTGGTTGGGGTAGATGTCGGATTAAAGCAGGCTGCCGTGGTCTCTGATGGACGCAGGCTTAAGAACCAAAGGCCATTCGCACTCCATTGGAAGAAACTCAGCAAACTGCAACGGAAGCTGTCAAAGAAACAGAAGACGAAAGACCATCAAAACAAGCGAACCGTGTTCAGTAAGAATTACGAGAAGCAACGACTCAAGGTCGCGCGCAAGCATCAGCAGATCGCCAATATCCGGCGGGATGTCCAGCACAAGTTCACGACCGAACTGGCGCGAACCTGTGGGGTCATCGGCATCGAAGACCTCAACATCCTGGGGATGATGGCCAACCGGAAGCTCTCGCGTGCCGTGGCTGATGCCGCGATGGGGCAACTGTTGCAGTTCCTCAAGACCAAAGTGGCCAACGCCGGGGGCGATCTCTTCATCGCCTCGCGCTGGTTTGCTTCGACCAAACGCTGTTCGTGCTGTGGGCAGGTCAAAAAGCGCATGCCGCTCAAACACCGCATCTATGAGTGCTTGGCCTGTGGGCTGGTCATCGATCGGGACCTCAATGCCGCTTTGAATCTGCTGTGGTTCGCAACAGAACAGCTTCGCCAGCTTCACGCGTAAAGCTGGCCGTCCTGGAGAGTGGCTACCGCCGGACGTAAAATGCCTGGGGAGTTGATGTGAGACCGAAACGGGAGGGCCGATCCAAAGGTTCCCGTGCGCTGGCTATCGACGATGAAGCAGGAAGAACTGACCGCTCGGGAGTGTTCGCGCACATTCGAGTATGAGAAAGGTAGCAGGTTTGCTGACCAGAAATGGTACGGAGCAGGAGTTCTCGACGTGGAAACAAGCGATATATTCTTCCTTTTACCGCTCTCTCTGCCTATCTCTTGCGCTTCATCTCGCTTACCCTCGTTTCCCAAGAGCTGTTTGTGGTTGCTCACTTTCCGTTGCGCTGCTCGTCTGGGAGAGGGCTTCCTCAACCGTCTGAAGCAATTGTTGCGTCGTCACTGGCTTGGCAAGATACAGTTGGGCTCCAGCCAGGCGGGCTTTGAGCCGATCAACGACTCCGTTGTAGCGCGAAAGCATCACGATTGGAACCCGTTTCCAGGCGGGCTTCGTGCGCAGATAGCGCGCGATCTCGTAGCCGTTCATCTTGGGGAGGTCAATGTCGAGCATCACGAGATCTGGCAATTGCGCACCTGGCTGTTGAAGGGCGCGCATTGCTTCTACTCCATCGGGGAAACTTTGAATAACGTATCCTTCTCGCCTGAGCGCAATTTCCACCAGCTTTCGTATGGTGGCTGAGTCATCGATGTGCACAATCGTTTTTTTGTGTTGCATGTGCCCCTCCTCCCGTGCGGATCTCATTGGTTCGTTTCTGAGGATAGCAGATCAGTGGGGACAAAAACGGGGCGGCATAGACAGGAGAATATGCCATAACTGGGACAAATGTGGGACAAAACTGGGACAGCAAGAAAAACATATTTTTGGTGTTAGATAAGTGAAGAAGAACATGATATACTCCTGATAAAAGGAAAAGCGGTTTGTTTTCTTGTTGGCTATGGCCAATGGTAGAGGTGGGTATGATGTACGATGAGGAATGCGAAAATCTGCGTCGTGAATCTAGTGATGAGGCTCGTATTCTCTTCAAGGCAAGGGGTGACGAGGAGTGTTCGTTACTAAAGGTCTTTCTCCTAGGCCCCTTTCGCGTCGAGTGGCTCATCCCATCACAGGATCCCCATGCCTGGGAAAGTCGTACCTCGGCGCGTTCTCTGTTCAAGTTGCTTCTCTGTGCGCCTGGACGACAAGCTCCGAAAATACAACTGGCAGGAAGCCTCTGGCCAGAGAGCGAAGAAGATAAGGCCCGTGAGTCTTTGCGCTCAGCAGCAAAAACACTAGGGAAGGTGCTTACTACGGTCACTGGGGAGAGATTACTTGACACCTCCCAGCGAGATTTTTTAAAGCTCGCAGATCAGTCGCGCCTCTGGGTCGATGTAGATGCGTTTGAACAGTGTGTCAGTCAGGCACGTCGATATGAGAATCCAAAGGATGCAGTCGCCCTCTGGCAAGAAGCCAAAAAGCTTCTTGGTGGCGCATTTCTTGGGGAGGATCGTCATCAAGAATGGGCAAGGCACGTCTGGCTGAAAGCCCGTCGTCAAGGTCTCCTCAAAGATCGCCGTAAGATGATTCGTTCGTTGACGGATGCTTACATTCAAATGGGGCAGCTCTCTGCTGCGGAAGACCTTCTCTCGGAACATATTACCAGTTTCCCAACGGATCAAGATGCGCTCCTTCGTCTTCTCATTCTTCTGGTGCAACAAGGGTGTCCTGATGAAGCACTGATGCATTATGAACGGCTGCAACGATTGCTTTCTGCGACTGGTAAATCCCCATCCACTCATATTACTAGCTTCATAGACCAGCTACAAGAATCGCTAAAAGGCGGCGAATTTACCATTCGTGCCGCAGTACATGCGAGCTCTTTTTCTTCATTAGACCTAGAAGCAGCCCCATGGCTGCCTCAATTTCTATCGAATATGGCCTTCTTCTCGCGAGATAAAATGGGAAGTACATATGATGGCGCGCCTTCATTGCTCACAAACCACATGAGTTCCTTGAAGGATACTACTGAGTTAGAGGGGCAAGATGTGAATATGTTGCGCCGACAGTTGATGTTTCAATTAGGAAGAGGTACAGCAGGAGCATTCCTTAGCTCTATAGGGCGTGGTTGGACAGATAGAGAACTTGTGGAACAGTTTGCGAAAGCACTGCAAAAGCCATCGAGCATTGAACAAACTTTTATTGACCACTTAGAGGCTTCCACAAAAAATAATCGTAAGCGCTTTGTTCTCTCCAAGAATTCTGTAGAAGATATTCGCTCTCTGTATCAAGATGTTTCTGCACATTTGCTTACTCTCATGCGCCTACTCGAACAAACGCCTATGAGGCGTTTGCAATTGTGCTCCCTTGCAGGAGAAACATCACAACTCCTTGGTGATATTTGCTTTTTTGAGGGGAAAAATGAGATTGCTCACAGTTACTATGAAACTGCTTTAGAAGCAGCGCAACAAGCGCAGCATGAAGTTTTACAAGCTGTTATCTTAGGAAGAAGAAGTTTTCTTCCACTCTACGCGGGAAATGCTTCACTCGCGCTTTCATTTTTACAACAAGCTCATGCTTTGGCAACTTCCAATGCCTCAAATACAATTCGGGCTTGGTTAATGATTATCGAAGCTGAGATACATGCCAGTCTTGGAAATGCACTTGCTTGCCAGAAGGCCTTGCAGTATTCGGAAGATTTACTTCAGCAATCCGAAACAGGCATGTCTACCTGTACATTTGCAACGGAAGCTCCCTATGCACCTTTCAATGCGTCTAGATTACAAGGATACATGGGGGCCTGCTATCTTCGCCTCGGTCTCTTCCAAAAAGCTGAGCCTATTTTACAAGCAAATCTCGCTGCAACAACAGCCTCTTCATTACATAGAAGATCTATTACATTCATTGATCTTGCGCAAGCCTATGTACTGCAAGGCGAAATAGAAACAATGCACCTTTATACGACCCAAGCAATACAGGCTCTTGAGCAAACACAATCTCCACGGGTTGTTCAACGTCTTTACTCACTGCGACAGCAGTTACATCCCTGGCAAAATACCAGTTATGTGAAACAACTTGATCAATATCTAACAGCTGTTCCCTCACCCCTCCATTAAAAAAAATACAAAATTGATGTGGTATACTGCACGAGGATAGTGAAACGCAGCACGAGGGAGCATATATCTCAATGAAGAAGGTCCTCTACATTATTACGTGCGCTAGCTCTTCAGCTCCACTTATCTATGATTTAATTCAAAAAGCGCAGGATGCTCAATGGGATGTTTGCGAAATTCTTACTCCTCAGGCAAGAAAATTTGTTGATATCTCACTCTTAGCAAATTTAACGGGGCATCCGGTAAGAAGCGAATATAAACATCCTGACGAACCAGATGTATTACCGCGGGCAGATGCTATTATCGTCTTCCCTGCAACCTTTAACACCATCAATAAATGGGCATTGGGTATTAGCGATACCTTAGCCCTCGGATTGCTTGCGGAATACACTGGACTCAAAAAGCCCATTATCGCGGTTCCTTGCTTCAAAACAGGCGGAGGACTTGATACCAATCCCGCATTTCCCAGAAGCGTTCAGTTGCTTAAGCAAGCGGGGGTTTACGTTCTTTATGAACCTGAAACGTACCCGCCAAAAAATCAGGTTCCTCCTCACATTCTTTTGGACGCTTTGCATACTCTCTTCAATGGGGGAATGTAAAGAAAAAGAAAGCGTGAGATGCGCCCCTATTTTCTTAATAGAGAAACTGACTATTGTTTGATGTCTAAGCACATCCGTATCTGCCTATGTGAGTACGAATTATCTGCTGGTTTTATGAGATGACGCGGAAAGGTATCAAGCAGCCTCTCCCTCAGTGTCCGTGATGAATCTCTTCCCAAACATCTTTACTTCTGAGATAGGGATTCACGGGCTTTACCCTCTTTGCTCTCTGATCAGAGCATCTTTGCTAGCTGTGTTTTCAATGCTTGCCATCTGGGTGCGCAAAGTAGCAGTTTGAACAAAGAGAGTACCAAATCTTGGCATCCCGAGCAGATGGGTCAATCGATGGAATGACCTATTTAACTTTAAAAAGGCCGTAGAGAAAACTAAGCTCTTGTCGCCCGCGTCTTTCTATTCGGCCTTCTCTTCATCTTACTCGCAACTGAAGCGTTTTTGTTTTCTCTTCGTGAGTCATACCTCTACCTCATTTTCAATATAAAAAGCCTATCCTACTCGTAATAGTTCTAAGAAACGCCGAAAAACGCCACTAAATAGCTTTATTGGCTTTATTACAGAAATAGTAATGTAATACTGCTCCAATCCCGTCCTATGCCTGTCCCATTTTTGTCCCAGGTATAATGCTAGACTTGGAAAGGCAACAGGTGAAAACGAAGAAAATGCACAAGGAGGTGAAAAGAGCACTGTTTTAAAGAACATCAACGGCACTGCTCAGAGCAATCAAGGGATAAGCAGCAGGTGTTGGGGAGTGCACCTTTCATGAACAAGGGCGATCTCTCTAGATGCTGATACTCGCTGCATTACGCAGGTTTTTACTTGTATAGAAAGAAAGGAAGTGTCAACGATGAATCCAGTGACGATTGTTGCTCCCTCTGGGAGGGTGTATTACTCCTCTGATGTCGCCACAATTCGTGCGCAACGTCATAGCTCCCTGGGTATGCAGTTTGTCGGGATTACTCCTCTGGCAAATGGAGTAGTCAGCGACAAAAACACGACCAGTTCCAACGAGGAGACCTCCAATGACGGAACGAGCAAGTTGGATCCTGTCTACGATGACGACTAGCACGAGAAAGGCACGCGCATGATTCTCATTCTCTCGCGAGATGGTGATTCCCATGTGCGGCATGTGGTGGCCGAGCTTGATCGGCTCGGCCACCCATGGTACCGCTTCGATCCGTTTGATGTTCTAACCAAGGTGCAGGTGACCGTTTTCCCTGGGGAGTTGCAGCGAAGTTGTCTTCGCTTTCTCGATGGCACCATCCTCTACCCGGATGAAATTACCAGTGTATGGAATCGCCGCCCATCTCCGATAGAAGTGCCAAAGGAGCGCACCGATTTGCTTGCGCTGGAGAAGACCTTTATTGAGCGAGAGGGGAAGGCTGGGATGTGGGGGATGCTGCGTGCGCTTCCAGCGTTTTGGGTTAACCATCCCGACGCCGTGAGCGCCTCGTCCTACAAGATCCGTCAGCTTGAAGTTGCAAGTTCCCTTCAACTCTCACTCCCGCATTCTCTCGTGACCAATGTTCCAGAGCGGCTGCGATCTTTTTATAAGGAGCACCAGGGGCGAGTCGTGTATAAACTCATGGGATATCCAGCGTACGAGGATAGCGCTGGAATTCCCCTCTCAACACATACCAGCCTCATACCGCTAGAGATCGTCGACCAAGCAGAACGCGTCTCGACCACCACCCATTTCTTTCAGGAGTACATCGACAAACAGTACGACGTTCGTGTTGTCATCATGGGAGAGCGCGTGTTTGCCACTGAGATTCACGCGCATTCTGAAGAAGCGCATGTTGATTTCCGCGTCGATTACAGTCGCCTGACCTATCGTGTGCATCAGTTACCAGCAGAAATCGAGCAGCAACTGCTCACACTCAACGCGTTCTATGGACTCCACTTTTCCGCGATAGATCTGGTGCGAGATAGTGAAGGGCGATACTATTTCCTAGAATTGAACCCTTCTGGGCAATTTGCCTGGTTGGAGGAGCCAACAGGTATTCCGCTTCACGCCCACCTGGCGCAATTATTGATACAGGGAAAGAAAGAACAATACATCGCCTATGAATCAGCAAATATCCATCCAGTACCGTGAACAACTGGTAAAAAACATAGAGGCCACGCTTGGGCATTGTCTCACACCTATAGTTCGTGATGCCTTTCTGTCCATTCCCCGCGAAGCCTTTGTTGATCAATACTATCGGCAACGCGGCAATGAACTCGCCTGGGATACGATCCTCGATCCTTCATTAAAAGAGATATATCAGGATCACCCTCTGGTGACGAGACTTGATGCGCGCAAGATGCCGAGCAGCTCCAGTTCTCAGCCCTCTGTTATGACAGCGCAACTAGAGGCGCTCGCGCTTGCTCCAGGGCAACGTGTCCTGGAAATTGGTGCTGGCACAGGCTACAATGCAGCTCTCATGGGGTATATGGTTGAACAGGTAGGGATGGTAGTCAGTGTGGATATCGCTGAGGACCTGATCCAGCACGCAGCAGAGCGGCTCAAGCACGTAGGCATCACGAATGTGCACGCATTCACGGCTGATGGCTATCGAGGATACGCTGAGTATGCGCCCTATGATCGGCTGCTCGCGACCTGCGGAGTTCCAGCCATTCCTCCGCTTTGGCTCCAGCAACTTCGGGAAGGTGGTATATTCATCGCTAATGTGCTCCTTCCATTGGCAAGTATCTTCGTGCGCGTTGAGAAGGTCGGTGATATCGGGATTGGGAAACTCCTGCCTATTCAAGCCAGCTATATGCGACTCACCGGCCCCAATAGCGCCGACCCCTTTCCCAGGTTTCATTGGAAGCAGTTATCGACCTTGCCGAAGCAAACCCTCCAGCTTGGTGAGGATCTTGAAGCTCTTCTGGAGCACTCAAGCGGGTTTGCCATTCTCTTGCAAAGTTACTGCCCCACATTGACAAAGCGGTACCGCCGCCAACACGACCAGCAGGAGGGTCGCTTCGATCTGTACCTTCTCTCCCAGCCACAACAAGAAACCATCATCCATGTTCACAACGATTGCCTTACCATCTATGGGCAGGCAGAACTAATCGTAAGCAGCATACAAGCCTGCCTCCAAGCCTATCACGACTTAGGAAAACCGAGAATTGAAGACTATGCCTTTTCCCTCAGCGAGACCTCCATGGTGATCAATCGGAAGGGACGAGATTTTCCATTGCTCCCGGAGCATGAACAAGCATCTTCTTCCCTGAAGTAGGTGACTTCGGTTGATGAGTAACAGAAAAAAACAGGTAGGTACCCACTACCTGTTTTTTCTGCAGGAGGAATAAGTGAATAGTGAGCAGATGTCCTAACGGCTGGCGCTACCCCATGTACAACAAACAGCACATTGTCGAAAGGACTTGTTGATCAGGGCATAAGACAAATATGTCCGGCCCCTTTCATCTTCCCATCAAAGACAAGATAGAGACCATCTTCGTCCTGCAAACGTTCAAACGTAACAGCTTGATCGTTCAATGTGACGGTTGCAGGAGACCATTCTGGCGGCACCAGTACCTGGAACAGCACGTCCTGACCTGAACCACTATAATCCAGGGTCAGCCGTTGTGCAGAATAGTCAATGCTCATGCGATAGGCAAAATAGGCCTGGTTGCAGTCATAACGCGCGCAGACGTACACCTCCTGCACGCCGGTGAGAGCCCAGCGTGGAGAGAGTGAGACGTGCCGCCACAACCCCTCGCGATCCTGCAAGCCAGCCAGGCCTTCCATGAGAGCGTTTGCCCATTGTGCCAGGCCCCAGGAGGCATAGGGAACCTCGTTGGGCGTGCGATAGCCCACTTCGCCATCGGGCCAATACCAGACGTGCGCGCCGTCAGTGCGTCGCAAGTGTTCGGCATACTGGCGCAGCAGTTCAACGGCGTAGTGAGTACGCCCGTTTAAAAATGCTCCCAGGCACAACTCCCCACCAACCCAGGGCATCAGCCCGCCGTTGGCATAGCCTCCCTGTTTGCAATAAGGCTGGGAGAAGTAGCCAAGTTCGTCTGGATAGCCCGGCTGCAAACTCCACCAGGGATAGGCGTCTCCAGTTTCGGCGTGACGACGGCGATATTCATCGATAATGCTCTGCGCGTGCGAACGATCGGCAAGTCCGCGTGTGATAGCCCAGGTGTTGCCCATCGCGAGCTGCTGTGATTCATCGAAGTCACCGTGATCGATGGGTGAGAGATGAACATGATGCAAGAATTTCAGCCCATCCCAGAGCAAAGCCAGCGCCCGCTGCCTGTAAGCCTCTGCCTTCTCAGCCCAAGAGAGAGCACGCTCATCTTCCCCTAACGAGCGATACATCTGTGACATCGCACAAAAGGCCTGGTAGTAGCCGCTCTGGTCGCAGGTTGCGATCACGTGCCGATTCTCGCCGCTGTCGGAGACGCCATCAATGTCAAAGTCCCACGTATCACAACTATGCTGGCGCTTGACCAGGCGGTGCTGCTCATCCCAATGGCGAGGATCTTGCTGAATGTAATGCAATGCGCGTTCAAGTTGCGGCAGCCTACGCCTCAGCCAGGCATTATCCCCCGTGACGAGCCACGTCTGCCAGATGCCTAGCGTCAGAATATACTCGACATCTGACTCCATACCAACCCGCCACGTTTTGCCATCTCGTTCGATCCCATCAGGGACCATGCCATCCGCGCTCTGAGCGTCCAGGAAATGATCCAGGCCACAGGACATATCCTGCTCCCAGTATTTATAGGCTGGCAGTCCATAGATCCAGTCACGCAGCCAGATGCCATCAAAGTGCCAGGTATCGGCGGAGATATAGCCCACGAACTTGCCCATCGGAAAGCGATACTCGCGCCGTCCTAACAACATAAGTTCCTTCGTGCGAGGATAGATGCCCGCGAAATCCTCATCTGCACACTTAATACCAGTCGCACAATCGAGCAGAAAGTTGAGATAACGGCTGTGCCGCTTTCCGCCGGGCCAGGTAAGGTAGATATAATGCACGCCCAGTGCTCCGGCCACAATGAAGCTCACCTCACCATGATTCTCATGCAGATCGATCGCTGCCTCAAAATAGATCTGCTGATCGCTGTCGCAGACTCGAATAAGGGCGCGGTCATCCCCTTGCTGGCGCCCATGAACAGAGACAGTAACGACATCCAGCGGGCGATAGCGATGAGCATCGGTTGTCAAATACCCGTACGCCTGCCAGGTGGCCAACGATAATGGACTGGTGGAATGAGGTTTTTGCATATCCGAATCCTCCTGCCTCAATACGTTCTGTAACTCTCTCCAGAAGCCAAAGAGAGAGGTAAACATGCTTATTGTACTCGACGAGACCTCTGTAAAAAGGGCCTTTAACCATGTTCTAACATATATTCTATGAACAGTAGAGTTGCTTGAAGCTGAGAATGCCCGTATCATTTTGAGCAGAAAGGGAAATTTTGATTTCTTTGGAGGAAAACGATGCAGCTTCGCTCACCGATTCTCACCATGTATATTGACACTCATGCCAGATTGTAGAAACCATGCTCTTTCGGAGACTAGCCTTGGTGGTCTTTATGACACCGACGACGATATCCTCTCAAACAATTTGTATTCCTCAAGTACAAGATATGAGTGGAAGATGCGAGGTCAGAAACCGCATTACCTGGATGGGGTACAGCCAGTGCTTATAATGGGGGCAAGTGCTCGCCTTTCAGGGCAAAAGCTGTTCTCTTGGCGACTCAGGTGCAGTTTTGGTGAGACCTGATGGCTTTATCGCCTGGCGTGCTCACAATGCTGCAACCCCACCGGTTGGAGCTGATGACATTTTCATTGATCTATCACGGTTACTCGGATACGTTTCCCTCTAACGCGACCTCCTTCGCCTATTGTTCCTATGATAGAGAAGAACCCGCTGTAACAACGCCGGGAAGATCACGATTAGCAATTCGCGCCTTATGCCTGGGGTGAAAGTGGGAAGCAATGACAACTCTATCACTCGCAGTCAGGTGAAACCCTGCAACTGAACAGTGAGGCGATAAGCAAGCGGTAAATAGTATACGTAAGGGGATGTTTGAGGGGGAAATATGGTAGCGAGGGGGCGGCAGGGGCCCACAGGTTCGTGGACCCCGCGCTCTCATCCTCCTTCACTCGGTCGGTCCCTCGGTCGGCGGAGGCGTCCTACTTGTCGGACTGCGACTGCCGCTTCAGCTCGTCGAGCTGAAGCTTTGCCTCGTCAAGCCGAAGCTTTAGCGCCTGGCGTGCTCCGGGCAGATCCCCGCGCTGCATCTCCAGCCAGCCACGGTGCTCAGCCGTCTCGGCGCCCCACCTCTGGACCAGCGCAACGCGTTCCTGGTCCAGCTCGGCAAGCCTCCGATCCTGGCGGTTGAGCCGCTCCTTGACCCCCTGGTCCAGCAAGCTGAACCTCTGGTCGAGGTTCAGGTAGGCCTCCCACCACTCGTTCAGCCACTCGGGGAACTCGTCCGGGTGCTCTGACCGATAGGCCAGTGCTTCGAACTCCTCGTTGATCTCCCTGAGCAGAGTAGCTATGTTGTCGGCCAGCATCTCGCACTCGCTGACCAGACCCTCGTAGCCCCCTTTTAGGGACCAATAACTGGCGTCCCTTTCGTTGCCGAAGTTCACGAGACTCCTTCCGGTTGTCCGTCCTCGTGAAGTTGTGGTATCCGTAGCCAGCGATGAAGGCTGTAGCATGGACACCAGAACCTTTCATAGAAGAGTATATCATTTTTGCCTTTAAAGCACAAGCTGCCGCTGCCGCCCTAATCAGAGATCTCGCGGTACAACTGCTGCCCATTCAGACACCCTTGCTCAATCCGTTGTCGAAGGTATTCATGAACTTGGCCTCCTGTTCGAGGGCAAAATGACGGTACCTTAGAAATCCCTGACATAGGTCTTTTTCGTGCCTGGTAAATGACCTGGAATGTGGATCTGGCACACTCTCGATACTGGTGGCGAAGTCCTCTCAGCCCCATGAACATGGCTTGGCAAGAGCATTCTATGAATCGGAACGAGTGAAAGACATTTACATCTTCCACAGATATGCACGATACGTCATCTTTTGCACGATATTTCGGGCACAATGTCGCTCCTCCACTTGGAGGGCCTCGTTAAGCCCTTCATGCCTGGCTGTATCACCGCACGTATTGAGGTTCGCCACCAGTATCAAAAGAGAGACAGATCCAACCTTCGGGGCATTTACCATGTAACTCAATACCTAATGCGAGCAACAGCCGAACTGGCCAAGCCGCTCGGTATCGCCGTGTAAACCAAAGCAGGATGGAGGCAATCGGCCCCTCCTGCTGCTCCTTGGTACTATCGCAAACCTTGCAAATGATGTGGTAGTGGAAAGTGGTCAAATCGGAACAACAGCTAGAGAAAGTTCGTCTTGATGACCTTGAATATATAGAACCTCGCGAGTTAGAAGGCCTACAGAGTAACATCCATGGGTTGCTGGAGAAAAAGGGGATAGTGGTCACAATGTAACCGGGATTTGGTGGTCAAGAGGGAAGAGGCTGAAGTGAAACTGTATTGCTTCAGCCTCTTTTGCGTTCTCTCATGAGAAACACTTCAATTTCCAGGCAAAGGAAACGTTCCTTCTGTTTTTGGCTTCTACTGAATTGGGGTAACTCCACGAGAGCTTCTCCTGCAGACTCGGCGTCTGGAAAGAGAGCCGGAAGAGGAAGCCGGATGTGATCCAACTTCCTCTTCCAGAGCTTGAGAGGGATGTGCTTCGATCTCAGGGATGACGGTCGGCAACAAGATTCAAGATGATGTTGTGTTCAAGGAGCGCCTTGAGTCCTGCGAGCACCAGGGTGAATCCTTCCACTGAAGCCATCGCTTGTTGGACTTGTTCATCCCCATTGCCACTGAAACCGGTGTTGGTGATGCTGACAAACGTGCTATCGTCTTGGCGCGCGGTAAAAATCCACTCGACGAGATTCGGTGTGCCATAGCCAGACCATTCAATGAGAATTCGTTTCCGTTCTTCAATGGCCTTGACACTTACCTGGGAGGAGACATCATACATCTCCCAATCCCATTGGACACGACTACCCGGTTCCAACCGGCCACTACTCCTGGTAAACCAGAATTTGGTGGTGATTGCGGGATTGATAAAAGCTTCAAATACCTCTGCCACTGGTCTCCGAATCAACATTTCCGCTTTTGCCACCGGCCTCTGTGTGAGTTGGAGGTGTTCCATTGTACTGTTCCTTTCAAATGATGCGTTGCTGTTGGCGACTCGATCACAGCGTGACGGTGTCGTCTTCAACGAGATCCTTTAACCGCTGCAGACGCTTGCCCCACTGCTTGCCAATCGTCTCAATCCACGCGCTAACGGTCTGGAGTGAGTGGGGATCGAATACATACTGCTTCTCGCGGCCCTTTGTCTGCGCCTGTACCAACCCAGCATGGGAAAGCGTATCGAGATGCTTCCCGATCATTCTAGCTTCAACGCACAGTGTCGTGTTTACCTCACCCATAAGTACTTCTCTAAATAGCGATAAAATCCAGTATTATTCATAGCATTTGCTCGCTGCTGATCAGCTTCCATCTACAAGGTAGTATTCTCATGAAGAGGGCGCAAAGCGGTTATGTGTCGATCATCAGAAGGTGCAAGCACCTATACGATCGGGTTTAGAGCAGTGAACACGCGCGTGAGCGAGGGCGACGCGCTGCTCCTCGGCTCTTTGGGGAAATTACCAAATTTTTGTATTATATAAATAGTGTAATTGCTTGTTTCATAAGTGAATTTAAGAAACGCTTGGTAAATCCCTGAAAACCTGAGCCGATTGCGTGGACAAATGCGCATTGGCACCGCAGAGGTGTTGCCTGAGAAAGATGGAGAGGCAGTGGTCAAGATCCATCTGAAAGGATAAGCTACCGTCCTCCCTATCTAATAAACCAGAAGGCCACGCAAAGCTCATTGCGTGGCCTTTGTTTCGATTCTGCATAAAACTTTGTGGGAATGCATGGCTGACGGAACCGATAACCATGCCGGTAATGGTTTGAATGGTTGCCCGGGATCGATTTCTAGCTTGAGAGGCAGCGTATGCAGATAGACGCGAAGATAATCCACATCCTCCTGATACCCTTGTCCCCATGCAGTGCGTAATAGCAGACTGATGGGTGAGCACCTTGCCCCCTTCGCGCATGAGGGTGAATAGCAAGGTGCACTCATAGGAGTGAGGCGAAGTATCTGCCCACGAACGACGACGCATCGCTCCGCGCATTGCAAGCGAATCTGCCTGTCCTCACTTTTCAGCACAGAGCAAGGACCACTGTGTCTTGAGGTTTCACAGGTGAATGCGATAGATGCTCGATAGCGTCTTGCAATGCCTTGTAAGCGGGCGTGGAGTTCCAGTTTTCGACAGGAAAAGAAGACATAATCGTCAACCCGGCATCAAGCATTCTGACGATGTGGGCTTCCTCCTCTACGACAGAACAGATCACTATAGGCGTGCAAGGTGTTGTCTAGCTGATGTGCTGGATCTCCCGTGCATGAGTACAGCAGGCAAGACAGACATCGGGTTGCATCAGACGTGTTGTCATCACTGAGGGATGGCCTTCCAGGTGGGTCAGGTGCGTGACTGCGCAATTGCCTCCTCGTGGCCTCTGCTTCAGTATTCTCGCTTCTTCAGGACTACTCAGAAGGAAAATGTGCAGGAGGTGGTGTGGTACGGTCTCTCTGGAGCGCTCAGCAATCATGGTGATCCTCTTCCCGTGTTTGCTGGAGTAGTGAGGTACCAGTTGCCTGATGCCCATAGCACTCCTTTTTTGCGAGCGTTTGGTTATATTGAGCGATGCTGTTTTCTATCCTCGCAAAAAGTTTTTGTGATGTTTCCCCTGCGAGTGTATGCCCTTGCATTTGCAAAGACATACGGAAGAAGAGTTGAATGAATAAGTTTTACCTAAAAAAAGGTATAATATATTTCTCTCTTTTGTGTTAAAAGATGTAATACAGTATTATTTTTGTGCCGGAACAAATTGTTGCTTGCGTGAGAAATGGGAAGCAAAAATGCCTACTCAGTATCTTGTCACCATGAAACCAGAGTTTCTTACGGAAACCAGGAAGCTGCCTGCTAAAGAGGCGCATCAGATCTACAATAAAATCCTTTTATTAGCGCAGGATCCCAGGCCCGATGCGAAGGTGAAAAAGCAGTTAACACACATGTCAGGTGGGAGGGGTCTGCATCGTATCCGCTCTGGAAATTACCGTATTTTCTATACCTTTGATCAGCACTATGTTGGTGTCCTATTTTTTGATAGGCGCGATGACGATACCTATGATAGCGACATTATTGAGGAGTATCTTGGTGGTTTTTCGGTGGGTGCAGAGCCTGCCAGGGAGTCTGTTCCTCAAGACAAGAAAAAAAACTATCAAGAAGTTGACTATATTGCACAACCTCAGCCTGAGCCCCTTCCTGAGCCAATCACAGTTGAGCTACTGACAAAACTTGAGGTGCCAGTGGTCTATCATCAGCGGCTGCTGCGTATTCAAGATCGGGATGCCCTCCTGTTTAATTGTCCTGGCGTGGATGATGATACGAAATCGCGTATTGATGCGTATTTATTTGAAACGCCTCTAGCTGATGTGCTACAGCAGCCAGATCTGTTGTTGCCCAATGTAGAGGATCTCTGGCGCTATCATGAGGGAGAGCTTGTCACCTTTCTCTTAAAACTCTCGCCTGAGCAGGAGGCTCTGGTCAATCGCTCATTGTCCGCGGGCGGCCCAACGCTGGTGAAGGGTGGTCCTGGCACTGGGAAGAGTACGGTCGCTCTCTATCGCGTGCGTACTCTATTGCAAAAGCTACGTTCAGAAGGCGTGACGGAGCCGCGCATCCTCTTTACCACCTACACCAATGCCCTGGTCAAGTCTTCTCAGCAGCTTCTCGAGCACTTGTTGGGACCAGATATGAAGTATGTCACTGTGCAGACAGCGGACAAGATGATTCTGCGTGCGCTAGCCAAACTTGGTCAAAGTAGAGATATTCTGGAGTCGCAGGAGGCAAAGTGGCTCTTTCGCGAGGCCGCCAGCTCACCGCGCTTTGAGGGAAATGCCCTTCAACAGCAGCTCCAGCGCAGTATGCTTGAGAGACTGGGTGAGGAGTATCTCTGGCAGGAGATCTGCGACGTGATTGAATCTCGACACCATCATACCCTGGAGGAGTATCTTCAGGCCAGGCGTCATGGTCGCGTCATCCGCTTGAACGCGCTTAACCGTAAGGTGATCTGGAGTATCTACGAGCGTTTTCGTGTGCTGGTTGAGGCAACCGGAAAAGATACCTGGCAGATACGTCGTACCCGCGCGGCTGAACTGGTGGAGCAGAGCCGTGAGTATCAGGCGTACGACGCGGTGATTGTCGACGAGGCTCAGGATCTTGCGCCCAGTGCTCTACGCTTCTTGGTTAAGTTGTGCAAGACGCCAAACAACATCTTTGTAGCTGCAGATGCTAATCAATCAATATATGGAAGTGGCTTCAACTGGTCTGATGTGCATGAGTGGCTCAATTTCAAAGGGCGCACTGGCCACTTACACACGAATTATCGTTCAACCAGAGAAATCGGCGAGGCGGCATCTTCTTATTTGCAGGCGCAGAGCCTCTTAGATGAGGAGTATAACGATCACGTGTATGTGCACGATGGCCCCATTCCAATTGTGTGTACTATCGAATCCCAGAAAGATGAGGTGGCGTTTCTTGCACGTCTTTTCCGCAAGGCCGTACATGATCTGCATCACCCTCTGGGTTCGTGCGCGCTCCTCTGTCCAGGCGAGCAGAGTGGTAGGGCGCTTGCTCAAGGCTTGAGCGAAGCTGGCGTAGAGGCGACCTATATGAGCAGTACAGAGTTAGATTTGAAGCGATCGGGGGTAAAAGTCTTGACGCTCCAGGCCTCAAAAGGGCTTGAGTTCCCCATAGTCGCGCTCGCGGGTTTTGATGGCAGCCCATATGCCGTGGTTGCAACAGAAGGTTCCGCAGAGGCCCGTGAAGAGGCAATCGCGAAAGATCGAAGAACCATCTTTGTCGGGATGACGCGTGCCATGAAAGCGCTCTTCGTACTTTTGCCCAAGAATGCTGTTTCTCCCTTGATGGAGGGTTTCCACGCCCAGCATTGGAGCTTAAACTAGTTGAAGGATGAGTGGATATGAAGCAGCAGGCAGAAATTTTTGGCATTGACCTGGGGACTACGAATTCCTGCATTGCTTATGCCGATGAACATGGCAGTGCTGTGGTTGTGCCTAACTATGAAGGTGAGCTTACAACTCCCTCGGTCGTGCAATTTGAGGGCGAGCAGCGTATTGTGGGCAAAGAGGCCAGGCAGTATGCACTGCTCTATCCTGATCTCGTGGTTGAGCGAGTGAAACATTGGATGGGAAAGCCAGGGAAGGGGCATCCTTATCAAGGGAAAACCTATACACCAGAAGAAATCTCCTCCTATATCCTGCGTAAACTAGCCAGTGACGCGCAGGCATATTTAAACCGTCCGGTACGCGATGTTGTGATTACCTGTCCCGCTTATTTTGGCATCGCGCAACGAGAAGCCACGATCAAAGCCGGTGAACTGGCGGGTCTGACTGTGCACGAGGTTATTAATGAACCGACGGCCGCAGCCATGCTCTACGGTTTACTCTCCTCGCCCAAGGATCAGGTAGCCATAGTGTACGATCTTGGAGGAGGAACCTTTGACGTAACCATCATCGAGGTCCGTAATAATGCATTGACGGTGGTAGCCACTGATGGTGAGAGCGAATTAGGCGGGTACCGTTGGGATGTCAAACTGGTCGAATACCTGGATAACCAGTGGATGCTCGAAACGGGTTCAAACGAGAGTCCCGCGAGTTCTGGTGAGATGTCATTGGAGTTGTTGCGCCTGGCTGAAGAGGCGAAGAAGTCGCTCTCTGTACGTCAGAAAACGCCAGTCATGATCAACTATACTGGGAGTCGGGTTGTAATTGAGGTAACACGCGAACGGTTTCAAGCGTTGACCGCCTCATTGTTGCAGCGCACGATTGATGTTACCAAGGCCACAATGGATGCGGCGCGGGCACATGGCGTCAAGCGTTTTGATCAGATTTTGCTTGTTGGGGGATCAACGCGTATGCCCCAGGTTCGTGAGCAACTGGAGGCCGAATTCCATTTGCCCATCCAGATACTGGAGCCCGACCTTGCTGTAGCCAAGGGGGCGGCGTTATATGGTCAAAAACTCCTGGTTGATGAAGTGGTGGAGCGGAAGGTGGGCCAGCAGCGCGGTGTTTCTTCACTCGCGAAAAATGGAATGCCTGTTTTGGTTGAGTCGAAAAGAGAGGCGGTCAGACAGGCTGCTAGTGAAATGCAGCGCGATATTGCTGTGGTAGCAAAGGCCGCGGAACTACAGGTCGTGAATGTTGCCAGCCATAGCTTTGGCGTTGTTGCGACCGATATGCGTCTGAGGAAGCAAGTTATTTCCAATATTGTGTTAGTTAATGAGCCCTTGCCGGTGAAGAAGACACGTATCTATCGGACTGCCGAGGAGTATCAAGCGAACGTAGAGATTCAGGTCTTAGAGAATAGCAGTTCAGAAGCGCGTGTAGAGGATCTGATGCAGGGCGAAGAAATCGCTTATGCTATATTGCGTTTGCCGCCTAGGCTCCCACAGTATTCTCCCATTGAGGTCTCATTCGAGTTACTTCGGGATGGGAGATTGCAGATTACCAGCCGTGAGCCAAAAAGCGGTGTGTCAATAGAAGTCGAAATTCAGGCAAAACGTAGTATAACCGGAAACGCATTCCGGCAGGCGAAAGAGAGAGCATCCAAAATCACGGTTGTATAGCTATTTGCTGAACGCTTTCAGCTTCGAAAAAACTCTTCAGCGGGTGAGGTGGACGGATTAGTGTATTAGATTCAACAGAGATAAACAAAAAGATTGACATTTGTGATATACTTCTGCTTAGCATAATTTACTACACATGTATTTCGGGAAAAGAGAATATCTGGACTTGTATGCTTTGTTAATAGTTATTGGTATGTTTAGAGGGGGAAATCAAGGACTAGAGCAAGAACAGGGGGGCGCCTGATCTCTATTCTGCACTCTTATTTATGCATTACGTGATACCTGCGCTTTTATGTTGAGTGGGCCGTGTGATCGTTGATGATCATCAAGAAGTGGTTTGGAAAATGGCTTCATTTATCGACTTAATTGCTGAGAGTATTCATCTACGGCGAGATGAGTTTCTGACAGGATTTACCGAAAAACCTCACGGAGATATTGAGCAGAGGCTCGCTGCAGGTATCCAGGCGCATTGGCATCCGTTGTCGCCGGAAGTTGTGGGAGATGCGCTCCACCAGAAGCCTCAGGCTGGTGCAGTAGATGGGTCGCGAGCTATACGTGCTTTGAGCATTGGAGCAGACTGGATTGTTGCTCAAGCACTGCTGCTTGGGCCAGACGGTCTGCGCCTATCTGTTGCTGATACCCTGTTGCTGCGTGGGGAGATTGAGCTTCCTGCTCTCAATCGCTGTGCATCGCTACTGATGCGTTCACTTGAACTGGACCTGGCCCTAAAATTTGTACGAGAGGGGTTAGGGAATGTTCTCCTGCTTGATGGATCTCTCTACGCGGACCTCCCCTATTTATTGTACAACCTCGCTATTGGTGGCTATGAAGACCTCCCTTCGAAGGTATTAGGACAATATCTGGATCTCTTTGATCTCTGCCAGCAGCGTGGTGTTCTCTTGCTAGGAATTGCGAAAAGGACTCGCTCAACGATTTTGGGCCATGCCTTGCTTGCAGAGCGTCAACCTGCCATAGCTGCTAATCTTCAGCAAGGAGACCTTGATCAGACGCCAGAGGCGACTATGCAGGCAGTGAGCGCAGAAAACGGCTCTTCCAATGGTAATCAGCACCATCCTGACTTGCTAAGAAGAGATCTCCCTCGATTGCCATCAGATGGTGAACTTCTTTATCGCTGGGCGGTGGGCAGTGGTATCACTGATCCTGTGCTCCTTGGCTCAACGTCCTTTGGCCACACCAGCGCACAAAAGGTGGCGGCTCTGGCTGCACAACTTCGGCAAGCCAAATCAGCGCAGGGGGGGCAGGAACAGTTGAGCCCCTTACATGAGCGCCTGCTTGTTGCCCCAGCAATTGGAACCTTCTACGTGCGCCTGGCTCCCGGTGAGGATGTGTTGCGTGTCGATACTCTGGCTCCCACCTTTGGCCGGGACGATTTACATTTGCTGGAGTTTGATCACACGCTCGCCTCATATATCACTGCGCTGCCTGTTGTGTCCTATTTATTAGGAGAATATGGAGGCCTCTCGGTCTACAATGCAGCATTGTATGTAGTCGATCGGGAAGTGCGCCTTCACTCTGCAACCGTTGACCAGGTCTATCTCCCTGTCTTGCGTCGTCAACTCGGCTATCCCATTCAGTATGATCGCTCGACGAGACGCTTCATCGGCTAGATGGTAAAACGTCTCTATTCCAGATACGAAGAGTCGAAATATGCAAAACGATCGTTCCTCTGTTTGCGGACGCGAGGCTGGTTTTATCGTGGGGGAAACATCTCCTCTTGAGTTTACCTTTGTCAGTAGTCGAGAATTACTTCCTCCACGTTTGGAATACCTGGTTATTCCGGGTGTGGAGGAAAGGGGAAGTGGCGATATAGCTTCAAACGGGGTTGCAGGCTCATTTGTGGATATGCTAGCCCAGGTCGTCGAAATTGGGATAGATTCAGAAATTCTTTCGGAACATCTTACCTATAGCGAGACACAGGCGATCCTAAACGGTTCTTATGCCCCACAACCGAAGATGTACGGGCGTGCGCGTGTTATTGGTTACCTTTCCCATGGTGCCGTGCTTCTGCCTCGCTGCGCAGCCATTCCGGGAAGTAAGGTCTATGTGGCCTCTGACGCACTTCTGCGACAATTTTTTAGCGTAGATGTGGCCGCTGGCGTCCCCATTGGCTCATTGATTAACCGCTCGAATGTTCCTGTTTTGTTGGATCCCAATGGCCTGCGTCGTCATCTGGCCATTATAGCCCAAACTGGTGCTGGCAAATCGTATCTGGCAGGTACATTTTTTGAGAGCCTGCTTCAGCAGGGGGCAACTATTGTCGTCTTTGATCCGAATTCGGACTACGTTCAGTTGCGCAAGCGGGCAGGGCAGGAGGAGCGCCCCTACCATAGTGCCGATAAAACGCCTTTTGCTGATGATATTTTCATTTATCGAATTCCAGGTATTCAAGGTAGACGCTTCCCTGATAGCCTCATTGGCAATGTTCGTCCTTTTACTGCACGCTTTGCTGACCTCAATCACGATGAGATTGCAGACCTTGCAGGTATCTCAGAGCGAGCGTCAAATCAACGTAGAGCAATTGAACTTGCCTGCGAGCGATTGCAAAGGGAAGGGGCGGATTACCGCCCCGAGGAACTCATTGCAACGTTAAAGAGCCTTGCTGCTGGAGATGAAGAGGAAGAGTTGCCAGAGCGGGAGGCGCAAAAGAGTTTCCAGATAGAAACCCTGGGAAACGATGAACGGCGCGCGGCTCGGAAGGCAGCCCAGTATATTGAGGATTTGCGCCGTTTCCCTATTTGGGATTATCACGATGTGGATCTCCAGGAACTTCTACAGCCCCAGCGGCTAACTGTCCTCGACCTTGCCGGGGCTGATAAGGTTGTTGCTGCGTATGCTGCGGAGCGCATTCTGCGCGAGGTCTGGAAGCGAGCAGTGACCGGGCGGCTACAGCATCCGCTTTTTATTGTCCTGGAAGAGGCTCACAATCTCATTCCAGCTAACAGCCAGACCCGAGCCAGCCGTATTATTAATACTATCGCCGCCGAAGGTCGTAAATTCCGTGTCTTTCTTACCATCATTACCCAACGTCCCAGCAAGATTAATCCTGACGCTCTCTCGCAATGTGGTAGCCAAATGATTATGCAGCTCACGAATCCGGACGATCAACGCGCTGTACAGCGAGCTTCTGAAGCGATCTCGGCAGAACTGTTGGAAGATTTGCCTGGACTGAACAAGGGTGAGGCAATTGTATTGGGTCAGTTGACGCGCATTCCTGTGATGGTGCGAGTCACCGGGCGTGCCTCGGCTGAGGGGGGCAGTGATGTGGATATTGTGCGTGAATTACGACGAGCAAGACAAGATGTCAGCGCAGCACGCTTGGCGGCTCAAATACGCAGTCAACCTGTAGTAACACGCCAACAAGAGGAATGGTAGGGCAAGAAATGAAACCAACAAAGATCTTGTGTGGAGGCTGCCATGAATGATGAACGGTTAGCGAAACCAGATGATGGCATACTACGGGTAGTGCTGACAGCCGATAATCACCTCTCAGCATACAGTCCGAAACTCTCACCGGCAAAGCTCATGGAACGGAGAAGACGGCTGGGCATGGCATTCAAACAAAGCGTGGATACGGCTATTGAACGGCGTGCTCACATCTTTGTACAAGCCGGTGACCTTTTTGATACGGTTGATCCACGCAATAAGGAACGCGATTTTGTTGCGGAGCAACTTGGTCGCCTACGATCAACAGGTATTTGTACATTTGGTGTAAGCGGCAATCATGATACGCCACGCCAGCGAACGGAACAGGGTGGTATTGCCCCGCAAGGTGTTTATCATCGCCTGCGTGGGATGCACTTTTTTGACTCTTCAGACAGTATAGAGCCCGTGTTGATCGATGTTGCAGGACTGCATGTAGCGATTGCTGGTTTGAGTTATCGTCCCAATATTCCTCCTGGGGGCGATCCTCTTGATCAGATACAGATAGCCGATCCGCAGGGCTTGCTTGCCCAGGCTGATCTGGGCATCCTAATCCTGCATGCGGCAATCGAGGGGCATGCCTTCCCAGGCGAGATGGAGACTTTTGTACGTCGGAGCAGCCTGCCCCGGCTGGAAGGCTTTCATGTAGTACTGGCCGGGCACGTTCATGCCTATGATCGTTTCTCGATTGGCGATAAGACGATTGTTGTCTGTGGGGCCACCGAGTTGATGGAGTTTGGCCAGAGCGCGGACACCGTTGGTTTTGTCTATTTGGAGTTGACTCAGCGTGGACTGCGCGGTGCCGAGCACGTACCTATTATGCCTCAGCCTCGTCATGTGATCACGCTACGCACTACCGAACTCTGGCCTGCTCAATTGCCCCAAAAAGAGACATCTTTAGCATATGCCCAAAGTGGTGTCGTACAGGATGATGAAACTCTCCTTCCAACTGTCACTGAACGGATTCTGCAAAAGATAGAACCGTATTGTACCCCTGATGCCCTGGTTCGGTTGAGGCTAGAAGGTCCGATCACGCGCGATCAGTACCATGAGCTAGATTTGCGCGGCATCTGGTTATATGGTCAACAACGAGCTTTCTCATTTGAGATAGATGAGAGTTACCTCTCTCTCTCCAGCGACTTTTCGTTGGAGGACATCGAGCGGGGTGAGCGTGTAGCGCCGCGTGAAACGCTGGAGAAGGTTATCCAGGAACAGATGGTACAGGCTGACAATCCTGAGTTCCGTGCTCTTTTGACCAAAACGCGTCAGCGAGTCCTTGATCGTTATGATGAACTCTCTGGAAAGGAGCCAGGCCAATGATTACTTTAAAGTATTTGCGTGCGAACAATTTCAAGGGCCTGCGCTCTGTATATATAGCTTTCCCTGATCAGGGGAGTATCCTGATTGAAGGGCAGAATGAGGCAGGGAAATCCACCCTGTTTGAGGCGATATACGTGGCTCTGTATGGGAAGCCGCTTGTTGGTGAGGAGAAACTCGCACGGCAAGATGAGGTAATACAGCATGGTCAGGCAAGCGCGTTTGTGGAGTTAGCGCTCAGCGTTGGGTCGCAAATATTGATTGTAACGCGTTACTTTGAACGCGGCAAAACCCAACAGGTTACACTTAAAATTCAAAGGCCTGATGGGTCAGAAGAGATCGTACAACGCATACGGGCTGTGAATGACCGTATACTCAAAGAGTTGGGCAACCTTGATGGAGACTGCTTGCGCAACTCCTGTTTTGTGGAACAGAAAGAGTTAGGGCGTATTGAGGATCTGGCTCCTACTGACCGTGAAAAGGCTGTCCATAAACTGCTGGGCTTGGATCGTCTCACCAAATTGATAAGCGAATTTAAGTTTAAACCTGACCAGCGGGAGGAGCTTAGGTTGGCGGAGCGTCGTCTAGTATTGGCTCAACTACAAGCAAAAGAAAGGGTAGCTACGGCCCGGGAAGCTGAGCTGGCCGAGCGGTTGGATGCGGTTAAGGTTACTAAGCATCTAGGGCGCGTGAGCGATCTGGCAGCCCAGCGAGCGGCACTTGAGACTGCTTTGAGCGTATGCAAGCAGCGTGTGCAAGAGGCGCGTGAGCGTTTGGCCTACTGTGAAAAACTGAAAGAGCAGATCGCATGTAGCGATCAGGTGAGCCAGCGCTTGATCTCTCTTGATCACACTTGTGAAGAACTACGCCGTAGCGAAGAAGAACTCGCCCGGCTAAAGGAGATTAAGCAAGCCGCGCTTCCCGCGGCTTCTGCCTATCTGAGCGATGTCACTATAGCTGCCGAGGCTGTAGCCCAAGTCGTGCAAGCACGACAAGACGTTCAGCAAGCAAAAATGTCGCTTGATGAAGCGCAACATCAACTTCGAGAACTAAAGCAGGCCGAAGAGGAGCAACAACGCAAGGAACAAGCGCTGGTCGATGCTCAGGAGCGTCTGAGGAAACGACGTGTAGATGCCGCTATCGAATCCCGCCGACTTGTCCAGGAGTTGAGTGCTCTGGAGGAGAAACGAACACGCCTGGAGCAGGCGCTTACACTGGTTAGGCAATGGGAAGCAGCTTGCGAACAGCGCGACGGTGTCCTGAGAGAAATCGATGCCGCACAAGCCAGGAGACAAGAGCTGCTGAGGCTTCAGGATGCAATACAGCAGTGGGAGAGGGAGGTCCAACGTGCAGAGGTGGCGACTTCCCAGGCCGAACAGGAACTACAGCAGGTGATGAGTGATATTCGCTTGTCTACAGCACATGATGCAGTCTCCGCCTGGATTCGCCTAAAAGGCGTAGAGATGGCAATTAGCGACTATGCGAGGCGACAAAGTATCGTACTTACTCGGCAACAGGCAACAGAAGCGGAGCTTGCAATCGCCCGCAATCGGACGCGTTCCCCACTTTACGCTGGCGTAATTTTGATGGCCCTGGCGTTGCTGGCGTTTATGCTGGGAGTTCTCTGGGCACCAGCCCTCGTCCTCTTTCTCTGTTTGCTAGGAGGGGCTATTGCCTGCTGGCTCTGGTTTATGCAAGCGAGAAAGAGAATGAGAAATCCATCTGCTGTATTGGATCAGTGTAAGCGAGAGTCTCAATACCTCGATATGCAGCGCCAGGCAGCGATTCAGGCAGGAGGCGATCCATTGGCGCTGAGACATTATGAACAACAACTCCAGACGTCCGGCTTTGCCATTCCCGCAGACGTTGTGACTGGTAGTGATCTCCAGGAGAATTTGCGCAAGCAACTGGAGGCGAAGCCAGGGCTCCACGCTTTACAAGAGGCGGCACAGCGGGTACAAGGGAAACACGCAGCCTTAACAGAACAACTAAAGCAGGCACGTGCCTGTGTCGAGGAAAACAGAAACGCGTTGTCTCTTGTTCAAGAGATGGGAGATCCTGCGCCAGTAATTGACGTATTGCAAGCGCGTCTCGCGGAGCATGAGGGATGCGTAACCACGATAGCGCAACAGGCGCAGCAATTCTGGGTGGACGGACTGTGGCCGTCCACTAGCTCCACTGTGCAGTTGGCTCTTGCTACCTGTACAGAAAAGCTAAATGCGGCGAAGGCAGCTCAGGAGCAGCATGAACGTAATACGACGACCTTCATTGACGAGGCTGAGGCTGATCGAAGAAAAGCAGAGATGGCTGTGCACCAGGCAAAAGATCTCGTTATCGCTCGGCAAGCGGGAGATCCAATCACGGGAGTATTACAGGCACAGGAAGCTCTCAACAGAGTAGAGGCGCTCTGTTTGCAGCAGGAAGCAGACATGCACTCTTTGCTACAAAAGATTGCTGTACCAACTGAGAAAGAAGTAGAACTGGAACGCGGGCGGGCGCAGTCGCGGGTGCAGTCATTAGAGGACGATTGGGCGAAGTATCCCTCGCTTCAGAAGGATTATCAAGAGCAGAAAGACCGCTTTAACCAGGAACTGACCTCGACCTCAGTTCAACTCAGAAATCTTCTGGATGCCTGCCAGCTCCTACATATTACGGGATTGCCTTCGTGTCCCGTGATGCCAGAGGAGAGTGCGTTCAATCTTCCTTATGAAGAGGTATTGAGAACAACCCTAAGCATTACAGGAAGTGCCCTCCAGAATGCATTGGATGTGATGGATGAGCTAGGCACGCGCACTGATCTAGAGAAGGCCCTCGGCGAACAGGGGCAAATCGCGCAAAGGATCAAGAGCAACGAAGTAGATGTCCAGCAACATCAGCAAACCATCAATAGCATTCTCACTGGCCGCGGTCTGGCACACCCGTCAATATATACCACTGATAGCCTGATAGTTTGCTGGCCACTTATCGCAGTAGTGTCCTCTGATGAGGAGAACCAGGTGACAAACGACCTGGAGCAGATAAGGAAAGATCTTTACGCAGTTGGTCAACAGGTACGTTCTCTCTCCGACGAATTGCAACAACCTGAGACGCCACTTGATATTGACGAGTGTCAACAGAAGGTAGATGAACTGCGGGAAGAGCGCCAGATCTGTGATTTGGGAGCGAGACTTATTCAGGAAACAAGAGATCGCATCGCGCGTCATGTTTTGCCTATTACTGAGCGCAACATGCAGCCGCTGCTCCAACAATTAACCGGTGGACGCTATCGTGATGTGCGCCTGACTTCGGAAGAGAGCAATGGCGCGCCCAGCACCGTAGACTATCGCATCCGTGTTTGGGATCCAGCGGCAGGGCGCTTTGTGGCAAAGAACCTCTTCTCTGGTGGAACCCGTGATCAATGTTCATTGGCCCTGCGCCTGGCCTTCGCGTTAGCAACTCTCCCCCAGGAGTTAGGTGTAGCACCGGGATTTATTTTCCTGGATGAGCCACTGAGTGCCTTTGATTCCCAGCGTGCCCAGGCCCTGGTTGAATTGTTGTCCACTGGCATCATTGCGCAACAATTCAATCAGGTAATCTTAATCTCCCATGTCCACGCCTTTGATCGCGATGCCTTTCACTATCATGTCCATATGGAAGGGGGACAGATAGTGGCGTCGGATCTGCCTCTGGAAGAGTCAGAAAAGGACGTGCTGGCAGTGTCAGCAACGCGGGGGGGATGATAATTGAAGGCCTTTCAATGCACATGAGTAGAGGAGGCTTCCTTTTTCTCAGGAAACTCTTCGTGTCTGTTGCATTCAGAGCAATGGAGTGTACAGCGAGCTGAGGTCAGAGTAATGGAGAACAAGGAAGCCCTGATTATAGCATGAGTACTTATCCATCCTTGCGTGTTGCAGCATACTTTTTGCGTGAAAAGTTCATTCGATCATCCAGGGATGAAGCAGCTTGCTCATCATTAAATAACGTTTGCTGTTTATTCGAACCCTGGTGGCTAAGTATGAGTTTTTTGATATCTTCTTGCGACTTTAATTCACCAAATTCGTCAATATGTTTGACCTCGATGTTCTCATCTGTAAGGGTATTTCCAATCAATTTGCTGTGATGGCACTCGTGTGGCTTGAACTCAGCACACATCAAAGCTACTGGAATTTGTTTCTCCCATGCCGTGCGTAGTCGATTAATGCCTTATCGGTAAAACTCTCTTTTTCTCACTTTCGCATACGCAACCCGCCCATCGACATAACATGTTTCATCATTGGGGCGCCCTCCCAACGTATCTCCTATGAAGAGATAGCGTATATGATGCTGATGAAGAGCCTTTTCAAGCGACTGCTTTGAAAATTGCTGATTGAAACGGGAGTGAGGTTGAGATCGAACATCTATTAACCACTCTATCTCATATTTGTGTAGCAGGCTTATGAACTGCCCAAACGAGCGTCCGCCATATCCAATAGTGTAGATAGGAACATCAGATAGGGAGGCTTGCAGGGAACTTTCCCATTCTAATTGCACAAGCCCTTCTTGTATCCTACTCATCTTGCTCATACAGATACATGTTTCATTCATATTTTATGTTCCTATCCTAGAACAAGTATACAAATCAACATTACTTCAGGTCAATTTCCCCGTACTCTCATGCTGTGTATATTCTTTGTTCACCTTGTAGGGATTGCACTTATGCAGTGCAAGTCGATATGAAATAGATTTATTGATCTTGCATAGAAAAGACTCAGTTAAAAGTTCAGCAGCACGATAAACCCTTGGAGCAGGTCTAGACCTGCTCCAAGGGTTTATCGTGCTGCTGAACCGACAATGATCGTCAAATGTAGAAAAGCTTACTACACCTTGAAAAGAAATACGTCAATGGTTACGGTGTCGGGCGAATCTCCAAGGCGATAGAGCTTTTCAGTGTAATAGGATGCGTTTTCGAAAGCAAAGCGATCTCTACCTATGCTCTTGCATACATCGTATGTTTTGGCGGCAATATCAAGGGCTGTGGGAATATTATCGGTCGTCGGTGCCCCTCCATAGGCAATCACAAGGCCGACACTTCGCCCATTGAGAAAGCCCTGGCTGCGGATCTGCTTCTTTGCGTTATTGATGGCATCCGCATTATTGCTGAGATAGCCATTGGCATCGATAGTGATGGTAAAGCGATGCGGCTGTAGCTCAAGCCTTGGAATAGGTACAGGCGTTGGCGATGGCGTGGCTGTCGGCGTTGGCGTTGGTTTTGGACGAATGCTCGCTTTAAGTGGCGTAATGTTGGTGTTCGCGATGAGAAAAATCATCGCGAGCGCCAGCAAGAGATCGGCAAAGAGCCAGCCAACAGAGACAGGCGAACTGCGGAAGGACCGTTTCCTCATGCATGTCCTCCCGCGGTAACGGTACTTCTAGTGCGACGTTTTCTAAAGGGCCAGGATACCTCGACGTCAGACAAATCCTCACTTGCCTGCTTGAGATCCTTGACGGATTGAACAAGTTCAGGGCCAACTTGAGCTAGCACGCTGCTGGTCTTATGCAGATCTTTCGATGTTAACTCAAGGGTCTTGTTGGCTTCACTCTCAAGATGTTTGACGGCATGGTCCGTCTGCGTTTGCGCATACTCAAGATTGCGTGACATTTTTTCAATGGTCTGATCGAAGTCAGTTCCTAGATGTGTTGCGAGATCTTCAATTTTTTGTGTGGCACTGATCATATTGGTACTGGCGCTGTTCATGTGCTCTGCCGCGGTGGTCACTCCTCCAACCACACTCTCAATTTCGCGCAGGACATCCCTTTGTGTGGCATTGAGTTCGGCTATTTGTACACTAATCTCCTGCCCAATATTGACGTATCTATCCGCGTTATCAACCAGACTTTGTGAGGCCCCTGCCAGTCCCTGGCTTGCTGTGGCGAGTTCATGGCCGACCTGCGAGAGATCGTTGAGACGTCCCTGATAATTTGCCAGCTCAACATGCAACGACGTCATATCCTGGCGGAAGTCCTTCATCATGGGGACAACGGTCTCTGTCACCAACTCGTGGACGGTGGTTACCGAGTCCGTCGCTGCATTCACCATCTCTTTGGTAGTAGTGCTGGTCTCGTTCAGGACTGTTTGTAGCGCTTGCTCAAAGCGTTCTAGGCGCTGGTTCTGACTCTCTGTAGCGTCATCAATATATTGTTTGACTGTTGTATGGGTGTTGTACAGGAGTAAGTCGAGGGATTGTTCTACTTTCTCGAGCGCACTCTCTTGTGTCTTGGTGGCATTGTCAATGCTCGTTTGTACAAGCGCGGTATTCTCGCTCAGGCATTGCCTAAAGTCTTTGAAGTTCTGCTCCATCATGGTGTTGAGCGAGGTTACGGTATGATTGACAATTTGTTTCAGTGCCTCTGTCGTGCTATCAACGACACTTTTGATGCCATTGACTGCTCGATCCAGGTCTGACTGATCGGTGATCAGGGGGTAGCCCTCTTCCGCGACGCAGGTGACCAGCTCATCAATTTTGCTTTGAAGCTTCCTGGTATATTTTGCGGCTTTGCTCGTCACCTGGCTCTCCAGGTACTGTTCATACAAAATGAGGAGAAGATAGCCGACCAGGAAGATGACGTCCAGGAGAGCGGTCATGGTGAAGGGAAGGACGCGACCATCAAACCCCGCCTGCCAGAGGGCCAGAAACGATCCCTGTTTGTTGCTGCCCGGGGTGGCGATATATTCCTGGTAAGCATTCACACCTTCATAGAGGCCTACCCAGGTGGTGATCAGTGGTGCCAGGCTAAAAATATTGCGCAGACCTCGTACAAAATGCATCCAGCGTGTATTGGTTTGAGCATCTTCAATCTCGTGTTGGAACCCTGGGGGATCGAGCCATAAGTAGGCGGAGTGAGGGGTCAGCGATTTGTATTGTTCACAGATTAATTCAACGCGTTGTATTCCTTCTGAGACTCCTAGCTTTTGCCCCTCGTCCATCAAATCGGCGAGATCGGTTGCGATATGGCTATAGTTTGTATTCTGAGCAAGTCTAGATTCGCGTATGCCCATAGTTGGTCTCCGTTACATTCCTTGTGAGGAGGAAATATTTGTACGAAAAAGAGATAGAAGCATAAAAATTAAAAGACTGACTGATTAAAAACATTTGCTCTGATGTTCTCGAAAATGTTACAACGCTCTCTCATCCCACGACCTTCATTATGATCATTACAGTTGTATTGTGTTAAAAAAGAGCGTGAAAGATCAAGCTATAATCTTTTATAGTTTGATAAAAAAAGCGTTCTGACGATTTTGGAATTTTCGAGGAATCAGCGCATTTGAACGAGCTGGATTTTTATAATGGGTTTTACCCAGAATGCTTACAAATTTATAACTCATCCAAACTATTTGTTATATTAATGAAATGGTATATACTTGTCAAGTATTAAATGCGTAAATATTCTTAGGTGAAAAAAGGTGGTAACAGGCCAAGAGAGAGCAACTATCATTTTTCTCTCATCGAACACCTTCTTGAAGATATTATTTATATGATAGTCTGCGTAAAAAGCAGATGAGCAAGGGAAATACCGCGTTTTTTGCTAAAAATGTCTATTTTTTCTTGACAGTAAACATAGAAATCGATACACTGCTAGCAATAATAAAGCTCTTCAAAAAAGAATATCCCGCAGATGGCATCAGATAGATAGGACAGAGAGAGCAAAACTTTTAGGAAGTGCCAAAAAAAGGTTTCTCTCATGGTGGCAATATTTATGAAAAGAAGTCATTTGTCTCCGCTATCATTTTTATTTCCTGGACATTCACCGCTGATTATTTCATTTGCGTGCGCCCTTTCACGGGTAAAGGAGTTTCTCAAAAGAGATATGCTTGAGTAATGGCATAAGGGTTGAGCGGCATGCGTAAAGCCTCAGCAAGGCTTTAGGTGTGAAGCCCGCTGACAAAGGAGCTTGTGATCCTAGCCGAAAGGACCCAAGACCGAACCCTGTGACCTATGCCGACGAGAGAAACCTTCGTCCGAAGCGTCGTTAGATAAGACGGGTGAAATGGCTGACACACCCGACCCAAAATGGGATGGCGGCTGTCCGGCTATGTGTAAATTATGGCTGGAATTGCTCCGAAGTCCGCCCGGCGTATAGGAGGCGAGCTAAGGGTCACTAGAACTTCTTTACTTGGAATGGGGGAACTCTCAAACCGCTTTACTCGACAGAGACGCGAGAATGCTAGCGTGCGGCAGAGAGGGCGGAGGCGGCATAGTAACCGAACGCCACGCTGTAATGGCGAGGACATGGTGAAGGTCCGCCAGGGAAAGACGCTTGACGAGAGGAAGAATGGATGCAGTGAGGAAAGCAGATGACGGTTGGAGTAGTGGCATCATGTTCTCCAGCAGAGTGGGGGATGCCATGCAACAGGTTGTGCTGTGCTCAAACTGGTGCTCTTCACGGGGGCAACCCAAATCCACCACCTCATACGCAAGGGCCGAATAGGTCATGTCGAGTACTGGAAAGCGCAGTGCGGGGAAACTCGCCTGCTGCGTTTGGACGGGGGGAAAGGACGTAAGTCCCTACCTATCCGTACAATTGTTGATGGTGGCATCGAGGTCAAGTTATCTCAGAACAACCAGTTGCTCAAAGATTGGCAGCCATCACAACTGCGCCATGTATTGCCAGAGCCACTTATTCAGTGGATAGAGAATCAGCGTATTCACCTAGGACCTCAACCTTATCCATTGATAAAACAGTTCTTGCAGAGCCTCTTTCCTCATGTATCGAAAAAGCTTCTTGTTGATTCATCTGCACTCGCTCAACTAGTGGAAGGAACTCAACCACAAGATTTCGCGCTGGTCTGGGAGCTTAATCGCTCTTTGGAGTGTATTGAGGGGCATTATGAAGGTGCGGATCGTTACCTGGGAATGGGCTGGTTTCAAAAAGGGGCGAATATCTGGCCGTTAAAACTTCCCCTTTCGGCTAGCCTGGATGCGCATTTAAAAAATCCGGTGTACTCTCCGCAGCATGCCACTGTCCTGTTAGAGTCGAATATTTCTTACCTACAACAGTATCTACCCACGCGTGCTCATTTCCAGGTTATCACTGACTTTGTCCCACAGGTAGTTGTTCACAATGTGAGTAGTAGCGCTGTTACCCTTGCCTTGCAATGTAATTACCCTCAATTGCTCTCTACGATCAGAGTGCCTCAAGGGGATTTTGATGCGTTGTTAGCTGATCGGACGGTGATTCAATTCTCACGCGAGGCCTTAACCCCTGTCATGACCTATTTGCTGCAAAGCAGTTCGGCGATTACTCTCGAAGGAGAAAGTATTCCCCTCTTTATTCGTGAGCAACTGCCGACCATGCAGCGTTATCACCAGATAAGCGATGATCTGGCGGCTAAAATAAGCCAGGCTCACCCTGTTGTGTCTATTCCTACCTTAAAGCCAACCGTCTCGCTTGCTCATGCATTTGAGAACGGGATTGGTGCGTATAGCATTACCACAACATATAAGTATCAACAGCATGCTCTGAATATAGATGCTTTACTCACTGCGTATCAGCGCTCTCAGCGTTTTGTGCGACAGCATGGGATCTGGTTTGAGTGGCCAGAGAACGCACGCGATTTTGTTGACACGGTATTGCAGCAGCGAGCAGCAGTATTACGACTAGAAGAGGTCATGGGTTTTGACACCCAGCGCCTCGCTCTTCTCCCCGACCAGGCACCTGCTCGCACAATTAAGCCTGTTGGCGCAACATATGTTGAACGAGCGCGTTCTTTATTCATGCAACTGCGGCAACATGGCATACCCGGTGGAATTGTTGCCCCTCATCAGACGGGACTGACAATGATGCTTGAGGCAGCCTGGAAGGACCTGGTGCGGGACAATCCGCAGGCGCGTATTCTCTGGGTAGTTCCTGCGAAAAAGAGAGCGGTTGTGGCAAGCGCTATTCGGAGCCGTCATGTGACTGTTGCATCACCAGAGACCTTGCGTGAAGAGCCTGAGCTCGTATCGCACGCATGGACACTGGTGATTTTCCAGGAACTAGATTACTTGTTGGAGGCAGAGCATGCATCTGAAATCTGCTCCAAAATTTCATGGGCATGGGCGACCTTTTCCATCGCCTCAAAGAGTGCATTAACCCCAGCAATTTTGCGAGTATTACATGTGCCAGAAAAATATTGCGAACAGCTTGGCGCTCATTATCTTTTTGACCCACTGAAAGGCTCTGTTGATATAGTTGCTAGCAATCGTTCAGCTGAATTGAGTAGAGCGCAAAAAGAGTCCGGGCAGTCTGAAATGGAGAAGCCAGCCGTGTCAGGTAGCACTGCAATACCTGATGCGTTTGGGCGTAGCGATGAAGCTCAGAGAGAGAAAATTGCGCAATACCTCGAAATGCTGAAGCAAAACCGGCTGCAGCGTGCCCCTGTAGAAACAAGTAGTAAGCCAAAAGAGTCAACTCTCCCCGAGAGTGCAACAGCTTCTCCATCATCCAAAGCAGAGAAGCCAGCAACTTCTGATCACGCTTCATTAGAGACGGAGGTGGCTGGAAGGAAATATGAAGCTCAACAAGAGAAGCTTCTGCAACATTTCGAGATGCTGAAGCAAAGCCCGGTACAGTATCTCTCAGCTGAATTGAATAAAGTGCCAAAAGAGTCGAAGCCGCTCGAGGAGGAGATCACTTTACCATCGTCAGAGCCAAAAGAGTCGAGGCCAGTCGTTACAAATAGTACTCCAGTAGAGCCCGGAGCAGTTGGAAGGAAATACGAGGCTCAACAGGAGAAGCTTCTGCAACATTTCGAGATGCTGAAGCAAAGTCGAGTGCGGCGCCCCTTATTATCTACCGCACCTGCCATACGGCCTTCTCTTTCATCTGAGTCAAAAATAGAGCAAGCAGCCTCAAATGGTAGTGTAGCTCCCCCAGCATCTGTTCGAATAAATGATGAGCGTGATCCCAATCTAACCATTGCTCGAAAAGCCTTTTTGACGGTGCTTGTCGAACATATCTCTAACCTAAATGTTGCTCACAAAGTGTTTCTAAATTTGCTAGATAAACGCGTATCTGTTCTGCGTTCAGCTCATGGAAGTGCTGAAATTCAACAAGAGACTGTAGAATCAGCAAGCCTATACCGTGCTATTCACACGCAGGTGCCTCTTGCACAAGCTCAAAAGCAAAGCTGGGTGCAGCATGTCTCAACTGAAGCGAATATCGAGCAAAAAGAGTCCAAACAGCCCGAGGGATCGTCTGTCCCTTTACCATCTTCTTCGCAGCCTAAAACGGAGAAACCAGCCGCTTCAGATAGCTCTACGGTAGTATCTGAAGCGGGCACTGGGCATAAATACGAAGCTCAACAGGAGAAGCTTCTGCAACATTTCGAGATGCTGAGGCAAAGCCCAGTACGATATCCCTCAGCTGAATTGAATAAAGTGCCAAAAGAGTCGAAGCCGCTCGAGGAGGAGACCACTTTACCATCGTCAGAGCCAAAAGAGTCGAGGCCAGTCGCTACAAATGGTACTCCAGTAGAGCCCGGAGCAGTTGGAAGGAAATATGAGGCTCAACAGGAGAAGCTTCTGCAACATTTCGAGATGCTGAAGCGCAGTCAGGCACAGCACGTCTCATCTTCCCCCGCTGCACCCGCCACTGGTGCGTCACGCGCAACAGGAGGAACTGACAGCGCTGTTTCTCAGAGTGTAGAGTCCAAACCTGCTTCTGCACCCAAAGGCCGTTCTATTGAACTTAATCAGCATATCATTGTGCGATTGCAGCATGAATCTGAGCAATTGAGAGAACGTCTGACCGTTGAGGATGAAGAAGATCTGCGCTCTTTGTCATCTACAACTCAACAGAATGCAGATATCTTCGGAGGGTCTAGCGATTTACCCAGGACAGAGGCGAAGCCAGTGCCTGTACCACATGAGAAGGTTACTGTCAGGCCAGATATCAAACAGGGGCAGAAGAAAGAGCCAGCCTTACCCCTTATGCGTACAGAAACGCTTTCCTTCTGGGATCAGGCTCGGCAGTGGAAAGATCGGTCGCATGGCCCTGTACCACTGGAGAAATTTAAGCACTACCACCCTGATTTTACGCTTATGAACACCAGCCAGCTCAACTGGTATTTCTACTGGCGTAGTGAGGTCCGTTCTGGTCGCTATCCAGCCACCGATGTGGGCTATATCTTTATTCATGCGTACGAAGCACTGGGATGTATTGGCTTTACGAATCCAGCCCAGGCCTGCGATCGGCTCTTCTCGTTGTGGAAACACTATCGCGAGAGTTTTGCGGATCTCGATAAATATCTGATTCCCTGGATCGCCGATTTTTGCGTAGTGTATACCGTGCCACTGACTCCAATGCAGTGGTATATCCAGGTATTAGCTGTTCCTGATTGTGATATTGATGCACAATTAGTTGCAGAAGCATGGTTGCGCCAGGGCGGTGATTGGACACAAATACCGCCAGCTGTGCTCTATAAACTGACCGGTTTTAATACCCAGACAAAGTTTTACCAGAAGATGCGGCAAAAGCATGCGCTCGACGATGGGTATAAACGGGCGATTGCAGCGGTTGATAACTATCTCAGCTCGAAATTTGATCGTCCCGCATTGATTGCACGGTATGGGAAAGGAAAACGTCAAGCTGTTGAGAGGGAACCGTTTAAATGGGCGTTGGTAGAGAAACCATATGCACCTATCACCGTGGCACATATTAATGCAGCCTTCACTGATGCAGGCTTTTCCCAGGCATTGTCGGGTATCCTGAAATATGCAGATCATGTTCAGCGAAAGTTGTATCAAAGCGCCGTCTCGCCTTTTGCCCCCACAATTGACGTGAATTGGCAAGAAGCAATTGAGGTAGTATTAACGAACAAACCATCTGTCCAGGCGAAAGAACCTGAAAGGCAGACAGTATCTAAGATTGTGATTTCCGCTTCGCCCCAGATACTCCCATCTGCTGTTCCACTGGATGCGGAAGCTCTGGAAAAGTTGCAAGAAGAATCTGATCAATTGCAAGAGCGATTGACTGTTGGGGTGGGGGAAGGAGCTGTATCGCTGAATACAGAGGCTATTTCAAGGTTACGGGCAGAATCTGACCAACTGCAAGGGCGATTAACTATTGAGAAGGAGGAAGACCGGGAAGAACAATCTCCGCAAAGTATATCTATACCAGAGGTGGTACCTGTCGTCACTCCTGTGATCAGGAACACCTCTGTCTCTGAGTTAGAGGTAGATGAAGAGTGGAAGGGTATTGTACAGCAGTGGGGACCTGAACACTGGGAAGTGATTCGACTGCTTCATCACGCCCAGCATAAAGAACTGGTGCTGGTGGAACGTCAGACTCATCGCCCGGTTTCGCGGCTTATTGATGAGATCAATTCCCCTGTCGAAGAAGTCCTCGGTGATTTATTGATTGACCCTGATACGAAAACGATTGCCAGTCACTTGCAAGCAATCGTTGAGACTCTCCTAAGGACGACACATAAATCTATCAAGTTGGTTGTTGAACGTTCTGAGGAGGAGCTTGCCACTCCTGTCAGAAGTAATATCTCTGTCTCTAAGTTGGAAGTGAGTGAAGGGTGGAAGGGTATTGCGCAACAGTGGGGACCTGAACACTGGGAAGTGATTCGACTGCTTCATCAGGGAAAGCAAACAGACCTGACGTCAGTAGAGCGGCGGGTGCATCGCCCGGTTTCGCGGCTTATTGATGAGGTAAATTCTCCTGTTGAAGAAGTTCTCGGTGACTTATTAATTGACCCTGATACGAGAATGATTGCCGACCATTTGCAAGCGATTCTTGAGGTCTTGCTTGGCTGGTATCGTGCCTCAAAAGAAAAATAGGCTGTAGTAGAGAAGGAAGAGCACTATTTTATGACGGACCGGAAAATTTCACCGCGCCAGAGCAGCGCTGTTTTACAGGCATTTAGCAATGGGGTGACGCCCCGTATTGGTCTTGAACATGTCGTGGTGGGGCGTAAAACCGAGGTCGAGGCGATGCTCGATGACCTGGATTACCGGGTTCAAAGCGGTGGGGCGAGCTTTCGCCTGCTGGTGGGACCCTATGGCTCGGGCAAGAGCTTTATGCTCCAGGTCATTCGTAACTACGCGCTCCAGCGTAATTTCGTCGTGGCGGATGCCGATCTGAGCGCTGAACGTCGTTTGACCGGGACGAAAGGCCAGGGGCTTGGCCTCTATCGCGAACTCTTGAAGAATATGGCCATTCGGACGCGTCCTGAGGGCGGCGCTTTTGCCCCTCTGCTGGAACATTGGATGAACTCGATCCAGGAAGAGACGATGCGCTCCGCCAATCTACTCCCTGATGACCCCAAATTCACGCTCTTGCTTGAGCAGAAGGTGCAGGAGACGCTGAGTTCGATCAGCTCCTTATCCAATAGTTTCGATTTTGCTCGTGTTCTGCTCCGATACTGGCGGGCGTATCAGGCAGGCGACGATACGAAGATGGAACACGCCATACGCTGGCTGCGTGGTGAATACCAGGTGAAGAGTGAGGTCTTTGCCGATCTGCAAGTCAGATCGATGGTGACTGATAAAGACTGGTATAACTACCTCAAGCTCTTCGCTGCCTTCTTTCAATTGATCGGGTACAAGGGGTTGATCGTCTTCTTTGATGAAGCAGTCAATCTCTATAAGATCAGTAACGCTGTCTCACGTAACAACAACTATGAGCAACTCTTAACGCTTTTCAATGACGTCAATCAGGGTGTCGCTCAGCACATTGGCTTGATCTTCAGCGGCACGCCTCAACTGGTGGAAGATACGAAACGCGGCCTGTATAGCTATGAGGCGCTGCGTTCGCGTTTGCAGGAGAGCCGTTTCTCCCAGAATGGGCGGCGTTCCTTTGCAGGTCCCATCATTCGCCTGGATACGTTGACTAATGAAGAGCTCTTTGTCCTGTTGCAGAAGTTGCGGCATATTCACGCTCTGCATTATAAATACGAGACCACTATCACGGACAACGATATCCAGCAGTTTATGGAAGTGGTGACGGCGCAAATCGGCTCGGCGCAGTATCTGACGCCACGCGAGGTCACGCGCGACTTTATCGCTGTGATGGAGATAATGCGGCGCGACGAAACGCTTACCTTCACGGGTATTATTCACAAGCAGGAATTTGTCGCCTCGCGCCAGCAGACGAATCCCGAGGAATTGACCGCTCAGACTGAAATTATTGATGACGATTCAGCATTCGCTAGCTTCACCCTATGAGCCAGAGAGACCCCTTTGAACGCTTAGCGCCGTTCATTCAGAGCTATATTTACCGCCATGGCTGGACTGACCTGCGAGAGATCCAGAAGGCCGCGATCCCGGCTATTCTGGATACCAATGAGCATATCTTGATTATGAGTGGCACCGCGAGCGGGAAAACCGAGGCCGCCATGCTGCCAGTGCTCACCCTGCTCGATGAAGCACCAGCCCAGTCGGTTGGTGCCCTCTACATCGGGCCGCTGAAGGCACTTATCAATGACCAGTTTGAGCGGATACAGGGGCTACTACAGGAGAAGCCTGATATTCCGCTGCAGGGTTGGCATGGGGACATTGCCCAGAGTCAGAAGACACGCTTTTTGCGGCAGCCGCGTGGCATTCTGCAGATCACGCCTGAATCGCTGGAGGCGTTGTTGATGAACCGCGCAGGGGAATTGAAGACAATCTTCGGCGACTTGCGCTTTATCATTATCGATGAGATTCATGCGTTTCTCGGAACTGAGCGCGGTCAGCAGGTGCTTTGTCAACTGCAGCGCCTGGAGCATGCTTTGCGTCGACCAGTGAGGCGCATTGGTCTCTCCGCAACCATTGGTGATACGGGTATTGCGTTACAGTGGTTGGAGAGCAGCGATCAATTTTCTCTACCAGCTCGCTTGGTAGAGGATTCAACGCAGGGCCGACGTGTGGAACTGCGGGTGAATCATTTTGTCTTAGCCCCTGAGAAGGGAAAGTACCAGGCTGATATGGCTCCAGTTGAGATCGGGATACGTCGCCGTAAGGCAACTTCGTCGAAAGTAGTATCATCAGTGCAAGAGATATCAGAGCATGGAGAGTTGGAGACTGCCAGCCCTCTCCTCGATCCGCGCAGTGAGTTGCAGCAAGAGATGGTGAGTTACTACCAGGATCTCTATGCCCTGATCAAACGGTGTCAGAAAACCTTGATATTCACGAATCGGCGAGATAAGGTGGAGCGTCTCGCGGCTGAGTTACGCTCTCTTCTGGCGAAAGAGCAGCCAGGTATGGACTGGTTCTATGTGCACCATGGAAGTATCGCAGCAGACTTGCGTGAGGCCGCGGAGACAAAGATGCGCGATATGTCACTGCGTGCCTGTACCATCGCGACCTCCTCTCTAGAACTGGGTATTGATATAGGGCATCTCGATCTCACGGTACAGGTCGATGCACCACATACGGTTTCCAGTTTTGTCCAGCGCCTTGGGCGTTCTGGTCGTCGCGGTACCCCCTCGCGCATGTGCTTTTACACATTCGAGCAGCTGGAAAACAGGGAACAGTTACCAGCTGAGTTAGAGCAGATGCCATGGAATTTTCTGCAGACAATAGCGATTATTCAGCTCTATCTTGAAGAGAGGTGGATTGAGCCACCTGATATTCCCACCATGCCGCTTAGTTTGCTCTATCAGCAAACGATGAGCATATTACGAGCGCGTACGGAATTGACGCCGCCCCAATTAGCGCAGGCGGTACTCAAGCTATCGCCATTTAAAGCGATTAGCCTGGAGGACTATCGGCTGTTTCTCCAGCACCTTGTGGCTCTTGATCATCTCCAGTTGATGGACGAGGGGGCTTTGATTGTGGGGATGAAAGGTGAGCGGCTTTCTGGTTACTACCATTTTTACGCCATCTTCGCCAGTGAGCAGGAGTGCCGGGTTCTGGCGGGAATGCAGGAGGTGGGCATCATCCAGCAGTTGCCCGAAGTGGGTAGCGTCATTGGCCTAGCAGGCTATGCGTGGCGGGTGATCTCTATCGATGAACATGGTCGAATCGTGCACGTTGAGCGAGCGAAAGGCTCTGTCACGCCAGCATGGTTGAGTATGGGGAGTGTGAGCTTCCATGAGCACATAATGCAGCGTGTGCGCCAGGTATTGCAGGAGGAGACGGTGTATCCGTATCTTTCCCCCATTGCTCAACAACGGTTAGCGTTAGCGCGTGAGCTTGCCGGGCGTGCCGAATGGCTCAAGAGTAGTGTGGTTCCTCTTGCCGAAGGGCGTTTTGTGCTGTTCCCCTGGACGGGATCACGTGTCCACCGGACGTTGCTGCTCCTGTTAGCGTATCTGGATTGGTATAGTCGGGATCAAACATACTACATCGAGGTTGTCTATGGAGGGAGTGCTGCTGCACTGTGCGCCGAATTACGTGCCATGAGTTCTCGAGTTCCTGAACTGGTCGAAGGCAAAGTCAAGGAACTCAAAGACGTCGAGTTGTGGCGTGGCAAGTACGATAATCTGACTCCGCGTGCCTTGTTAGAAAAAGCATATATCAATGATGTGTTAGATATCCCTGGAACAATGAACTGGCTTGCAACCTGTTTTTAGTGAAGAGGAACTTTGCTGATCAAATTAATACAATATTCACTCCGCGCCAGTACAGGCAAGCGCATCAATGTTGATGTGAATGGCAGTCTCAATATCATCCGAAAAGCAATCCCCAATTCCTTCGGGCAGGGGATCGAGGGCGTGGCAGTCCGTCCAGTGGGTGCTTCCACATACTGAGCAATGCTTGTCATTGTTTAGATGAACTGTAGATGGAGAGTTCGCTCGCGGGGGCCATCCAGTTCGACCAGGATCACGCTCTGCCAGGTGCCGAGCATAAGCCGGCGATCTGAGTAAGGTATCACGAGACCAGGACCAATAATCGAAGAGAGCAGGTGATCGGGGGTATGCTGTGGGTCATGTGGATGGCGATAAGAGAGTTGAGGAAGCATATGGCGCAGGGCATCGAGCAGGTCCAGGTCAGTTCCCGGATCCAGGTCCGCGGTAGTTAATGCGCAGGTAGTATTAGCCACGAAAATGGAACAGAGTCCATCCTCCGGGCCCTCCTGGCTCAGATATTGCTCAACGAGATCAGTGATATCAATCACCTGATCTTTCTGCTGGGTTCTTACGATAATGGTCTTCATATTATGCCTCTAGAAGATGATTACTTGCTATCGCTAGTCTTAGCACGCCCGTTTTAGGCAAAAGGTTTTAAATGTCTTACCACAAAAACCAATCATGCCACAAAGAAACCAGGAACCAGGCTCTCTTTATTGTAAATCCCAACATTAAACGGCTCTTGTCCACTTCGGGGGCTTAGTGCCTGCTTCTTTGGCTCAGTTTCCTTGCTTTGTTGAATGACGCCTTCAGCGATAGTAACCGTGTTGGCAGTAATATCGCTGGCTGCCAGTTGCGTCGATAATGGGAGCGCCCAATACCCGCTTTGTGAGAACGACTGCCGGTATTGTCAACTTGTTTGCAGAAATGCAATACATTAATGAGCTAGGAAGAGGAAAAGTATTGAAGGCCAGGAAGCATAAGGGGATCTGTGTGGCTACGTGACCAGTTTGACTCCAGTCACCTCATTCCAAGTTTGAAATCTGCCTCGTAAAATGGCATGGTATTCCTCGGCCTTCAAACGGTGACGTCGGGGTTGAAAATGCCCAGCAATGGGACCGGAGGCAGAGAGAAAGCGTTGTGCCTGTTTGGCGGACTTGAATCGCCGCATCTTCTTTTCACGCAGTCGCGTAGGTTGATGCGAATTTTTAGCACGATTGTTCAACACGCGAGTGCTGACGGTGCTCCACACCGGGCAAGATTTCACGTTTCGCCGCCCCATACCTTTTCAGCTTATCAGTGAGAATCACACGCGGAACGTATTGTAGCTCTTTGAGCTGCTTGCAGAAGAACCGTTTGGCCGCCTTTTTGTTGCGTCGGCTCTGTACCAGAATATCCAGTATAATTCCGTTTTGATCCACCGCTCGCCACAAAGAGTGTCTTTTGCCACGAATCGTGAGAAACACCTCGTCCAGATGCCATTTGTCACCGCAACAGGGATGACGACGTCGCCATTCATTGGCGTACGTTTGCCCAAATCTCAGACACCAGTGACGCACTGTTTCATACGTCACGCCAATCCCGCGTTGTGCGAGAAGTTCCTCAACATCGCGGAAACTGAGCGAGAAGCGGAAATAGAGCCACACGGCGTGGCTGATGATTTCGGGTGGGAAGCGAAAGCCTTTGTAGCTCGGAGCAGCGGTGTTTGTTTTCATGAAGCATAGTAGCATACTGTTCAGTTCTCTACCAAGTTGACAATACCAAAAAAAGTATTGCGGAGTTGCATAATAACAGCAAATATGCTACATTCCCAAAAGCGGTCCTGTCAACGCCAAAGTGTCACCAGGTAGCATTCAGAGAACAACCCACACACTCTCCAAGCAATGGCGGAGCTATGGTTGTGTCTCCACCACCGATGAAGGTTGTTCATTTCAGCCCCTCGGGTATTAGGGGAACCCTCGATGCGCCCGCTGATTGTTGGATGACCTCCACGTCAGCACCGCGCGCCAATGCCTGGCGTTGTGGGGTGAAGCATATCATTCATGATCCCTGTTTCAGTACATCTGCACAGGCGAACTACGTGATCTGTGACGCCGACCCTACCGGTGATGGTCGCGGTTTGAAAGCAACGCTTGCCCACCCGTTCCCAGCACCAGGTCCCTATAGTCGTGATATTCAGGCATGGGTGATGAGCTTGAGCGATGGCTCAGGTTGCACATTCGCGAATGGCGCCACGGGTCTATTCGGTGGGGAGCGCCTCAATTACAACTGTACCAGCGGTTGGTGGATTGTCGGTTTTCCGCGTATTGGATCCGTCTGGATGGTCGGGCTCGTAAAATGGGGGCAATCTCCACAAACTCAACCGGTTATGATGTTGGTCCTGGAGGTCTGGTGGTAAATGGGATGTAAGGTGTGTCAATGCCGAGGGTCTTGCTCAATTGACGAAAAGGAGACTCAGAAATGGTTCGGATATTCCATCAGTGTCTTCTGGCGATTGCACTTCTGTTGAGTATGGTATTGATGTTGAGTGATATGTGGAGTCAAGGTGGAGCGCCTGTGCTCCTGTTTCCAGAAGTAGGTTTCTCCACCGTGCTCCCTCAAACTGAGCGGACCCCTTTCGGCGTACTCAGCTTTCCCTGTTGACTCTTGCTTTTTGGCAAGGTGTGTTTGTTCCTGTTTGACGTTGTTCAACTAGTTCCCTCGTCTTTCGGTACTAAAACACGGTCAACACTACCGCCCTTCCCCATGCTCGCGGCTCTCCCGCGCTCAGAGTACTACGGCGGTTCCGCCCCATATGCCCCCTTCGGTGTCCTCACCACCTATCCTTCAAAATTGGAGGAGCGAGAAGCACATGGTTCTCCGGTAGCGCCAGATCACTTTACCCACTTGACCGTAGGTAGGACAACCACATGCGTAGCCTTTGCTACGCTGAGACCATTCCTGCTTTGGTGATGAAGCCTCTACAGCACTCGTGGAGCGAGGGAACGGCTACGACACACAAGTAGCCTGTTCGTCTGATCTCATCGGCTCTTCAACCGTCCTGAGCCGGGTGTGCTATCTTAGTGGCTCTATCCTTCGCGGATTCGACCCGCTTACCCTAGTCAGCTCTCCTCGCAGCACATGCCTCTTGGTACGACGATTTCCCGCACATGCGCCGCATGTCCCTCTCCGGGCTAACCGGTACGCACAGGGCTTATTTGCTTCGCCACCTGCGCCCCCTATCGAGTGAGATCGACAGGGCGGGAGAGGTTAGGAACGGACAACTTCATCTTGTCCGTAGGCTGTTCACAGCCTGGTCATCTGGCACCCGAACGGACGCCCTCAATCGAAGCACACCATGGTGCTGAATCGCTCCCCAGGCGACTTCTCCCTGATGAGGTCCGCGACGGATTCTCCGTGGGAAGAGCAGATGATGTTGATGAAAGTGGCGCACGGTCGCACAGGCGGACCCGGTGTGTTGGAAGCTGAGAAAGACCTCGCGGATGGCAGATTGTACGTGGCCGTTCGGGATCAAGCACAATCGCGTCGGCTTCAGTGTAACACAGCCCGATGGGCAAGGTCAGTTTGAGGGCACCACGCCGAGCCTTGTTGAGGATACTCCCTTGCAGGCGGGCGCGCATGACAAAAAGCTCAGCCTCTGACATGGCACCTTTCAACCCGAGCAAAAGCCCACGCATTGCGCAACGAGGTGAGGAAAAGGAATGAAAGTGACCTGTCATGCGGCTTGGGAGGGCTTTCCAGAGCAGAATAAACCAGGCATCATCAAGAAACCCAGCAGTTAGCCCCCGTCCTGGAATGGTCTCGATTCAGGAGGCGTGATAACAATGGGTATTTGCTATCGGCCACACTTTCTCCTTCCAACATGTCATATGAGTGTGTAACTCTGATGAAATCTGGCGAGCGAAAGGCAACGACAGACATATGATAAAGAGCGAGAGTCAACCGAGCGACGGTGAGGAACAAAACAGAACTGTGTGGGCAGGGTATGCATCTCTAGGGTGGGTCATTGTCTTTATTGTGTTTCATGTGTATTGGGCGTTTGGGGGGCAGTTTGGCTTAGGGGATGCTCCCGCCCTGCTCCCTGCCTTCCCTCACAGTGTGGGGGCATGGCTATTCACTATCCTAGTGTTAGGAATGTTTGTGTCGGGAATCATTGTTCCCCTGGCTATAGTTCAATCCTGGGGGCGTGTCTTACCTCGGTGGATGCTACTTAGGACTCGTTAAAAAATAACTTTCTGCTCTTCTGAGGTCTGAGTCGCCCCAGCGAGAACGGCGAGTGTTGTTTGCAGAGATTGTCTTCGTTTCTCCGCAGGATAACTTTTAGTAAGAGTAGTGTGAATCAGCCAGCGAAGCCCGATTACATGTTGCTCAAAAAAAAGTGTGGTGCAGCATAACTTTTCCAGGCCAAACAGGAGCCTTTTTCGCTCCTGTGCCAGGTCAAAACACGCTCATTTCTGCACTATAACTTTTCATCTGTCCTATTGCAGATGGCTTGAGAAGTGGCTTTATGCAGCGCAGCATAACTTTTCGTTTCTCCAGGAAAAAGGCCGTTTCGGCGGTCTTGATAGAGAAGAAGTGAAAGTGAGGTTGCATGGAAAAGTTATGCTGCAAAGTGTGCCCGTCCTGCATTTTAGATGCCACAATACGCTGAAAAGATATTCTTCAAACCGAAAAAGATTTGATTCAATCGACAGCGAGACGTGGTCGGATGGTATAGTTCCATTGGCGACAGACGCTCTGGTGTTCAATGTTAAGTTGCTGCATTTGATCATCGGACACTTTTTGTCCTTTCTCAAAGGTGCCGTCCACCATCGCAGCCTGAACCGTCAAGCCGGTCTGGGTGGTGGTGCCACGAATAGAGTTGAGCATGATGTCCAGACTACGCAGCGGCTTGCCCGCCCAATTCAGGCTAATTTGGCTAAAGAGCCGATGCTCAATGGGATTCCATTTCGAGCATCCGGTGGGATAATGACACACCGTCACGCTCAGCCCATAACGATCGCTGAGTTGCTCTTGCAGGTGGAGTTTAATGCTGCGCGTCCGAGCACCATTACTGCCTCCGGCATCAGCCAGGATCAACAACTGCGTGGTAGAGGGGAACCGCTGGCGCCCTTCATCTTCCCACCAGCGGGCCAGAGCAGTGACGGCAAACTCTGGGGTATCGGCGGAGGTGCCCACATAGACCGAGCCACGATTGTTGCTGACGTCATAGATCCCATACGGAACGGCTCGCATCAAGGCATCGTGCGGAAAGTCATGCACATTGACGGTCTCGGCTTCTTGCCCCCAAGCTCGCCCGGCGTTTTTGAAGTTGCCAATTAACTCTTTCTTTTTGGTATCCACACTGATGATCGGCCAGCCAGCGGCTTGAAAGATCTGCCTTTGACTCGCGATGATCTCAAACTGCGGCTCGCGATCGGGGTGGGCAGTGCTCGCTTCGCGCTTTTTCGCATTCACACGCAGTGAGTAGCCAAGCTTGCGTAACAGGCGGCCCACAGTGGGGGGACTGGCAGGATGACCTGCGTCCTTCAAGCGCTGAGCGAGATGGCGCAGACTGCTACGCGCCCATTTCTGCTCGCTCATGGGATTCCCAGCCGTTTCTGGCTCGACCAGCCCCTGCAGGGTGTTTTCTAGCGCCGGGTCTTTTTTTCGGCACGTGGCCGACCGGCCCCTGGCAGCCGGACCCGCTGCTCTGGTCGCTCCTCCAGCGAGATGGCGAGTTCCTGTCGTCCCCGCTGGATGGTCTTTTCATCCAGGCCCGTGATTTGAGCGAGCAAGCGATCGCCACCAGTCCCAATGCGGTTGGACTCCACCGCCACATACCAGCGACGTTGTTGTTCATCCAGGCGGCTCATCAGCAGATGAATCTGCTGATGCAGCTTTTGATCCGGAGGAGGCGTGTCTTGCTGGCAATGAGGACACTCGCATTGATGCACTTCTGCTTGTGGCATAGTTTGTTCCCCTCATCTTTGGTTGTACTGCTCGCCTATTCTACCTCTTCTCTTCTCGTTTCACCAGACTGGGAACTTGGTAGTTGGCACGGAATCTCGAACAAATTTGAGCTTGAGAAAGCACCTTGTTCGAAGATTGCTATCTACAGCCTGAACATCAATCTTCGAACACATTGCGCGCTCTCCTTTCAGTAAAAATGGGAAAACGAAACGTGAAAGGTCTTTCATCAGAGACAAACCACCATTGCTCCTTGCTTCAGGTTGCATTTTGAGAGCAGGTGAGACATGTTAGAAGCGACATCCGAGAGTGTGTCATCCTCTTCCAGAAAGCGGGGAAACGGTTTGAAAGGGAAGCACGCGCCATCAGATATGATGACAGGCTTCGAGGAGACCATCACTGCGACATTGGGGGAGAGCAACCTGGGACGTTTCTGTCTCTGCTCTCCGAACTGGCAGAGGCAGTCCGTTCGTTTTTTGCTCTGAAGAGCGGAGAGACGCTCATGCTGTTTTGAGAAGAATGGAAACCTATCGATGGCGCAAACAATACTTGTCACTGGGAGTACCAGTGGCTTTGGTCGTCTGACGGTTGAAACCCTGGCACGCCAGGGATACACCGTTTTTGCGGGAATGCGTGCTGTGGCCGGAAAAAATGCCCCTGCGGCAGCAGAACTCCGCGCTCTGGCGGAACGAGAGCAGCTTGCCTTGCAAAGCATTGAAATCGATGTCACGGACGACACTTCCGTGGAGCAGGCAATCGAATCTCTTGTAGGAATCACGAGTCGTCTTGACGTCGTGGTGAATAATGCCGGGGTGTCTTATAAAGGCCCGCTGGAAGCGTTCACCCTTGAGCAAGTTCAACAGCAATTCGAGACCAATGTTTTCAGCGTGTTGCGGGTGAATCGCGCGGTTTTGCCTCACATGCGCAAGCAAGGCAGTGGGTTGCTCCTGCAAATTGGCTCGATTGCCGGGCGTCTGGCGTTGCCCTTTATTGGACTCTACGCAGCGACGAAATTTGCCCTGGAGGGACTCACGGAGTCGTATCGCTATGAACTCGCTCCCTTTGGCATCGACGCTGCCATTCTTGAGCCTGGAACCTATCCGACGCCCATCTCTGCGAAACATCAGAACGCAGCAGATACCGAGCGTGCTCTCCTGTATCAGGCCGCTCTTGAGGAGTTTCTGGCGGCGTTTTACGCGGAGAACCGATCCGCCATGCCTCCCGATCCCCAGGAGGTGGCCGACGCAGTGGCCAGAGTCATCGCCCAACCAATGGGAGAGCGGCCATTGCACACGGTTGTTGCTTCAGTTGCCCAACGCCAGGCACCCCAAGCGATAAACGACGCTGTCACACAGGAGACCCGGTCCTTTTTTGAGACACTCGATCTCCCCCTGGTGACCCTTGCCCCAAAGGGAGAGCAACAGGAGCAGAAGAAGTGAGCCTCACGCTCCTTTTTAGGAGGAGAGGAGTGATCTCGAACGCTTCGACCGTTCGAGATCACTCCTCTCTGTGTATCGTCAGCGGGAGCACCTACCGCTAGTTTGTTGCCTCGGGGAATCACGCCGGATTTCGAGTGAATATCCTGAGTAATATGAGCTCAATTGGTCACTCTTTGATGGGCTTCAAATGGACCAAAATCCGCAGTCAATAAACCAGCGCTACCGGTACTTTGTTGACGAAGGTTAAGCGGAACTGTAGAGAGCGAGGCCCTGCCCCCGCTCAAGCCCTTGAAAGAGGCGTTGCACGGCAGGAGGCGGGGGCAGTGATGACCAACCGCTCCAATAGCGCCTGAGCATGATCCAGGGCTCGAGCCATCCCCGCACGGCTCGAAGGGCTGCTGGCCACGACACCTGCGGCCGTCTCTCGTGGGCCGTGGTGATTTTTTTCCCCCGCGTCGGCTGGTACGGCCGAGGCACTGGTGGCGGCAGCGGTTGCTGGTTCAGGCGGCTGGCTGACCACGTGGGTCGCACAGACGGTCGGATGACGGAGATGGTACCAGCAAAAGGAGAACGCGCAACAGACCAATTGCCAATGCCGGCGGATCGCGGTGTCGCTTCTCACCTGATATTGTGACCAGCCCAAGGCGTGTTTGACCTGTTTGTAGCTCTGTTCAATCCACATGCGCAACCCATAGAGCCTCATCACTTCTTCCAGCGTGGCTGCAGGCCATGAGGCTTCCATTTCAGAGGAGGCCGGCAGGTTCGTGACCAGGTACGAGGTCGTGGTGTCAGGCAATTGCTGGGGGTCGGTCGTCACCACCATGGCCCGTTCCTTCTGATCTGCTCCAAATGGCCCCGCCACGATCTCCAGCGCCCACCAGTCCTCTTGACTCCCATCGCGAAAGGTCCTGCAGATGCTCACCCACTTGCCTGGATGCTTACTCCCCTTCCATCCAGCCTCGTGGGCGACATCTTGCAAGGTTCCGGCTTCTTCTTCTGGATGCCACCAGGCATGGGAAGGCTTGAGGGCCAGCACATACGGGACCTGCAGATCGGCTAAACCGCTTCGAAAGCCGCGATCCTCGCCATAAAAGGAATCGGCCACCACCGCTCGAAAAGGGAGGGCCTGCTGCACGGCTCGTTGCACCAGTTGCAGGGCAATCTTAAGTTTCGTACGAAAGGCTGGATCGTGTTCCCCCTTGGCAAAATAGAGCGCCGGGGTGTAGGGTTCGACATCCAGCGGGTAGTAGACGTGCTCGTCGGCCCACAGACTGCTGACGGAGACCACGCCATTGTCAATCTTGCCCACATTGGCCAGGTACTGGCGGCTCACATGAGCCGTTTTGTGGCCATCCTTGCGATCCCCTGTCTCATCGATGACGAGGACTCCGTCCTTGGTCGGCATTGTGCTGGGATCCTCGCGCAAGATGGTGAGCCGCTCGGCTTGCACCTTGCGCTCATCCCAGTCCGACTCGGAGAGAAACCATTGTAAGGCTTGCGCTCGTGGCTGGTGCGCTCCCACCAGTGGCTCGGTGTTGACCAGCCCGGTAAGGGTCTTGTTCCGCTCGCTTGGCAGCAAGAGCCCCTCGAGATAGCGGCGGAACCCTTCGCGCTGATTGCTCTTGCCAAAGATGGGGTCAAAGTGCCTCGCATAGTCCTCCAGTGGCCCTGGAGCTGCGGCGACCTCGATGCGTTTCGTCATCTTCTTCTCTCCTCTTTCTCTCTTCTTCTCCTTTCATTCTACTCCCCCTTCCATCCTCGTCAACAAAGTACCGCTACAGCGGTGTTCACAAAGATTGAGCTACCTCATTACTCGGCCTTCCTTTCAAACCAGCGTGCTCGCCCTGGCAATCATCGTGTGGTGAGATTGAAGTCTCTTTTCTACGACACATATAATGACCTTAGAATAATGTTCTTTTTCTCAGCTTGCAGCGCAATTGAGTATTTCCGAAAGAAGCTCTGAGGTGGGTAAAAGCTCGCACCATGTCAAACAACGCACATTGAAACGGGGGGGAACGTCTGCAGGGAAGCCGGTTCCTCACTCCCGCTCTTTGGGGATCACACCTCACGACCAGATGCAACCTCACCAGTTGAAAGCCGTCTGGGAGTCTTTCCCGGATAGTCTTATTGCCTGTGATCGCAACCAGAAGATTGTACGGATCAATGCCGCTGCTTGCAAGCTCTTTGAAGTGGCTTCCCAAGCTCAATGCCAAGGAAAAGACTACAAACAGTTTCTCAAGCACTACATACACTCTGGTGAGCCGTTACCATCCGTTGCCTCAGGGCAGTGGCTGATGTACCTCGCTCTTGCTGGGAAAGCAGGAGCCAGCCCGCCAGAACAGACGCTTCTGCTGGATCTGCCTTCCGGGCGCAAGATCACAGTCACTGTTCGCTCCTTTCCCGTGATTGATCAAGAGCACGGCACGGAAGAAATCGTCTTTGTCTTCCAGGAACGTACGGCAATCTCCCACCTCCAACGTGTCCACGAGTCGATGTTGGACCTACTCACCGCGATCGAGCAGATTCCTGAGCAGATGGATTACACCTTGCCAGAAGAGACCTTCCTCCTCTCGCCTCCGGTGCTTTTCGTGGCCCAGCAGGTAGTGGATGTTATCCGGTCTGTCCTGGATTGTCACCGGGTGAATATGCTCGCGCTCGGTCATCGAACGGGCCATCTGTATTTTGTCGCGGGAAGTGGTTATACCGCTGCACAAGAACAGTACTGGCGGGACATCGGGGGATACTTCCATGGTTCAGAAGTGCTTGACGACGTCGCATTCGCTCGCCTGGGCGCCCACCAGGAGGTGGTGCTTGCGATAAATCAGTTGCACACCATTGAACGCCTCGGGAAACAACTGCCTTTTCCGGCGTCTCTTTACCCCGTGTCCCCTGGCTCCGAGACCATCCTGTTACTTCCTCTGTTTCTGGAACAGCAGTGGGTTGGTGTGCTGATGGTCGTCAAAGCGAGTTCGGAAGGAGCATATACGCCAGAGGAGATCGCGCTCGTGAAAGCCGTCACCGCGCAGACCATGCTGCTCATTGAGGGTATTCACTGTTTTTACGCGCAGGAAGAGAAACAGAAGAAAGCACTTGCCCAGCGCGAAGTGAGTCGCCTGGCGGGCGACTTTCTGACCCTGGCCACGCATGAACTGCGCACTCCACTGACGAGAGTCCTGGGCAATCTGCAATTAGCACAGCGCCGATTGCAGACCTACAAAGGGCAGCTCGCTCCTCCGTGTGCTCAGCTAAACGAACCCATTGCCCATGTTCAGCAACCCCTGGCAGCCGCCTCGCAGAGTGCCCAACTTCAGCAGCAGATGATCAATGACTTGATCGATGATGCGCGTATCCAGACCCATATGCTCGCGTTGTCCTTGAACCCTGAGGATCTGCTCACCCTGCTGAGAGAGGTGGTAGCCGGGCAGCAACACGCTGCGCCAGAGCACACCATCGTATTGGATGCTCCGCCTTTGGAACAAGGCGTGCCTATCCTCGCCGATGCTGAGCGAATCAAGCACGTTCTTACCACCTACCTGACGAATGCGCTCACCTATTCTCCCCCAGGACAGCCTGTGCTGGTGCAGTTACGAATTGCGGAGGCGCTCGCCCGTGTCTCAGTCCATAACGAGGGATCGGGTATTGCGAGAGAAGAGCTCGATCATATCTGGGAACGCTTCTATCGCGCCAAAGGCAGTGCCGTCCAGCATGAACTGGATCTGAGCTTCGGATTGGCCCTCTATTTATGCCGGGTGTTTATTGAACGGCATGAGGGGAGCGTTGGGGTGGAGAGCGCTCCTGGTCAGGGAGCCACCTTCTGGTTTACCTTGCCCATCATCCCATCTCCGGGAGCGTGACACAAGCTCCATGGTAGGGGAGCTCAATCTTTGTGAACACCACTGTAACGATACTTTGTTGATTCGGGAAAGCGCTCCTAAATGTGTGTATCTATTCTGAGCCATTTGCGCTCGATTCAACATCATTTGATGGGTTTACTCTGGGATAGAGTCCCGAATCAACAAAGTACCGGTAAATGAGAGATGTTCGAAGATTTCTGTCGCTGTTCGAAGATTGATGCCTCATCTGTTCGAGATTCTGTGTCAATTATCAAAATTGCTTCAAATAACCACCACTCCTCACACCATTCAACATACTTCTCGGCTTATTATGCCTCCTCTTTTTGCAACACAACCCGTGTACTTGAGGTATCTCCCGGAGAACTATTGTGGATCAAAAAGAGCGATTGGACGCAAGGGAGAGCCGGACCCTCCCTTAATCTTGAGAGGTAAGGCCATAAAATAGAAGCTGGTTGGTACCTTTGCTAATCCATAGAGACCCTCTATGATGAAGATGCCATTGGGCAAAAAATAACGCCCGTGGCCAAAGCCCGCCGTTACCTTGCCATTGACCTGGGCTACATCACAGGCTGGTGTGTCTGATCCAACAGCTTTGATGCCTGTTTCAGAGAGAAAGCGGCAGACATCCTCGGCCAATCCAGGCTCGTTTTCTCCCCACCAGTTTCGTTGGTGAGGCGGTTTCTTTTCTCCATCGATCAGGTATTTGTCGTAGCCAAAGTCAAAGACCACAATATCCCCTTTTTCAATGCCGATGTTTGCCTGTTGCAATACCTCTTCGACCTTACGTAATGGCACAAGATCACCCGGGGCATAGTTTTCCTGGGTGAGGTCTATCTTTTTCGCCGGGCCAAACAAGGCGTTTGCTGGAAATATATCGATGGTTTGCTCCGCTTTGTCAGGAAGGGTATGAGCGGGAGCATCAACGTGGCTGCCGCTATGCTCTGGCAGGATAATGGTCTGGAGAAAGTACCCGTTCTGGGCAAAATTGCGCGCATCCTCCACAATCATCACATTTGGATGGGCATGCCAGCCCGGCATATTTGTAGAGAATGTTGGGGAGAGATCAACAACCTGCATGCTGTTTAATACCTGTGCTAATGCTTGTATTGATGCCATCTGTTCTATTACTCCTGACCATGCATCGCAAGAGGTATGCTGATGCATGGGTTTCCTCTTCTCTTCTCTATCTTCTCAGTTTAGGCCCCCTCTCCAAGCCGCGCCGGGTAGGCGCAGCTAGCGCTTTCTGGTTGATCTTTGTTTCCGGGTTCATACTGAGGAAGGAGTACCTCTCGTCGATAGAGGTGGACGAGAGAAGAAATGGTATGAAGGAGTGTTCACATGAGGATTGTGGTGGATCTGACCCGGTGTCAGAGTTATGGACAGTGCGTCTTTGCTGCCCCGACCGTCTTTCGGTTTCACGGCGAGGAAATCCTTGAATATGATTATACCCCGGATGATGCGTTGCGGGAGCAGGTCAGGCAGGCAGCCGCCGCGTGTCCGGTTCAGGCCATCATGCTTGATTACCAGGATGCGTTCCCTGAGGCGGAAAAGCCATTGGAGCAGGTTGGAGGGAAGGCATGACAGGCCACTCATCAACCAGTTTCTCCAATGGGAGAGTGGTGATCGTCGGTGCCTCTCTGGCTGGTCTGCGCGCCGCAGAGACCTTGCGCTCAGAAGGGCTTACTGGTCATCTGACCCTGATTGGCGACGAGCCCTACGAACCCTATGATCGCCCTCCGTTGTCCAAGACCGTCCAGATGGGATGGATTTCGGAGGAGCATACCACCTTACCCCGACAACGCGATATTGCCGCCGAATGGTTGCTGGGTGTCCCGGCGACTGCACTCGATGTGTCGAACAGGCAAGTGCGGCTCTCCGATGGGCGCCAGGTCGCCTTCGATCGCTTGCTGATCGCCACAGGCACACGCGCCCGCCCCTGGCCCGACTCACAGCAGGCGGCTCTCGATGGGGTCTTTACGGTGCGCACGCGTGACGATGCGGCTCGACTCCGCGCACGCCTGGCAGCCGGTCCCAAACGCGTCCTGGTCATCGGTGCAGGTTTTACCGGCTCTGAGGTAGCCTCTGTCTGCCGTGAACTCGGCCTGGAGGTGACAGTCACCGAACGCAGCGCCACACCGTTGGCAGGTGCCCTCGGCCAGGCAGCCGGGACCTTTGCCGCGGCTTTACAGCGCCAGCACGGCGTGGATCTGCGTTGCAACACCACCGTCATGGCCCTGGAAGGTGATACCTAGAACAAGCTGTGTCGTGCCCGGCTCTCTGATGGTGACGAACTGGATGTGGAGGTGGCCGTGGTGGCTCTTGGCTCTCTGCGCAATACCGAGTGGTTACGAGGCGCCGGACTCGCTGCCGATGCACGCGGCGTCGTCTGTGATGCGTCCTGCCGCGCCTTCGACGCAGACGGGGTGGTCACCGATGACATCTTCGTGGCAGGCGATGTGGCCCGCTGGCCTCATCCACTCTATGATGGGCAACTCCTGGTGGTCGAGCACTGGAGCAACGCCGTCACCCAGGCTGAGACCGCAGCCCACAACATGCTGGCCAGTTCGGCGACCCACCGCGCATGTAGGTTGATTTGACGCGGGCATAGGTGACGTCCCCCGGCTCAATTACGGCATCGGCCAGGAGCGCGGGCACATGGTCGTAGTTGATCCCCGTGTGCCGCCTGGCCCGCACGGCAGCGCGGCGCCTCTCAGGTTCTGAGAACGCCTCGGGTAACTCACGCGCTACCGCTTCGCGCAAGGCCGGAACAACCTCGTGGGCGAACTGTTCCAGCGTCTTCAGATCATCCGACGCAAGAATAAAGGTGCCGATACCGTTGTTAGCAACAAGTGGGAGAAGGTCATCGACCCACTGATTGCTCGGCCCATCGAGAAATCCACCGCGCTCGGGCGAGAATTTTCCTGAGATGTTTACCAGCCGGCGAATCTCACGCGGGTCTCTTCCTGCTTCGCGAGCAGCCTCGTCGATGATCGTATTTGCGGACTGGAGTTCGCCGGGTTGCAGGTACTCAATCGAAGGTAGCCAGCCGTCGGCCTTCTGCCCGATCAGCCGCAGCATGCGCGGTTTGGTGGCTCCCAGCCAGATCGGGATGTCATGGGCCGGCAATGGCCCTCGTTGCGTCCCCTTGAGATGGTAGAAGTCGCCATCGAAGTGTAGTGGTCTGCCGTTGCCACCGTCCCACACGCCGCGGATAATATCGATGGCTTCACTCAACGCAGCAACCGCTTCACCCGGTGTCAGCCGCTGCCCACCCATTGCCTCAATCGCGTCCCAGAATGCTCCGGCACCAAGCGCGAGGTCCAGCCGACCAGCGGAGAGCTGGTCCAGGCTCGCCGCAGAGCGCGCGAGGACCGCAGGTGAGCGCAGGGGCACGTTGAGGACATTCGCGGCGAGGTGAATACGCTCGGTCTGACCGGCAACCCATGACAGGAGCGTCCAGGTATCAAGAAACGCCGGCTGGTAGGGATGATCTTGAAATGTAACGAGGTCATAGCCGAGTGCTTCGCTGTGCCTCGCCAACTCAACGACCGTCTCTGGCGCTTTACTCAGCGGCGTGATGAATGTCCCAAATTTCAGTGAGTGACCGTAGTTCATAGCGAAGATCCTCAGGAAGCGCTGGATGGACGCTCAGGCTGGACACTTGCGCTGGCGCGGGAAGTGAGCATGATTCCAATGAGATCGACCAGCAGGGCCGCGCCTGCCAACACACCAAACACGGGTACTTCTGGCAGGGCGATGCTCAAGAGGGTATCCAGCGCATAGCTCCCAGGCCCGATGAGGCCGATGGTCAGGCTGGCAGTCGCCAGTACCAAGGTATATTCATAGCCGCCTTTTTGGAGGAAAAAGCCGTTTTTCCAGTGCGTCCTGGCCGCCATGACCATCGCGCCGAACATGCCCGCAGCTCCCAATGGTGTCAGGAAGCCGAACGCAAAGGAGAGGCCGCCGCCAAGTTCTCCGACAATAGCCAGGGCGACCCAGAACCACGCTGGCTGATATCCCTGCTTCTCAAAGCCCTGACGCAGTCGAACAGGACCGGAGCCTCCAAACCAGCCAAAGAGTTTTTGCGCTCCATGCCCCGCCATTGTAAGTCCGATGACGATGCGAAAGAGCAGGAGCGCGCTATTCATGGTGACTGTCATATCGTTTCTTTCTTTCTAGCACTGTAGTACATAGAGATCTGATGGAGAGCCATGGCAGACTTCTGTGTCTCGCTTCTCGCGTGTTTGCAGCCAGGCGAAAAGAGTGAAGCAGAAAGATTTCGCTTTCCATCTAACTTTCCTTACGAAACTAATGTTAAGTTAGAAACTAGAATTTGTCAAGGAACTTGTTTTCTGAAGAAAAAGAGAGTATACTTGTCCCTATGAAAGAATCCGAAGCGAAGCATCCAACCGATACGCATCAAGCCTGTGGAAAGACTCCTTTAGGAAGGGCTATCCATCTGCTGGGTGATAGCTGGGTATTGCTGATCGTCATGAACCTGTTGCAAGGTCCTCTGCGTTTTAACATGTTACGTGCGACGCTGGGGCACATCAGTTCCAAGACGCTTGCCAGCCGTCTCAGGCTCCTGGAAGAGTTGGGATTTGTGCAACGGCAGGCTTTCCTGGAGATCCCTCCACGGGTCGAGTACCATCTCACCGAAAAAGGCCGAGAGTTGGGTGACGTGATTGCCGCCCTTGAGCGGTTTGGCAACAAGCATCTTTCTGATTCGGTTGTCTCACCAACGTGTGAGGAGTGCATCGCTCTCGATGGGGAGGCTACCGCTGTTAAAGACGTTAGGTAGCCGGGGCATCTTCATTTGAGAGGGCAAGTCTCTCACCAGCATACAGCTATGCCTTGCTGAAGGTGGTGAACTGAGCAACTCCTCAATACCCCAATCAAACTCCTTCGATGCTGCTCCTCCTGCCTTCCTAGCAGGACCGCCTCGATGTGCTCGGCAATCCAGCCATCCCCCCGACGCGCAGGCCTTTTCTCGCGAACCAGAAAGGGGTTCGCCTTTGTCTGGATTTGGCACCAGGACCAGCGGGACACATCGGACAAATCATTGCCCTCGATTTCGACTCTGGAGATATTTGCCCTCCTGTCATTGCGACAAGTTGGCAGGCATTGTTGTCGGCGTTTGCTGATGATTTAGAAGCAGGGGGCTACTCTTTGTGGGAAAATAGTGCCGGGCAGATCTTTTTGTCTTAATAGCCCTATCAGATCTCCGCTTTCAAAGCCTCTTGACGTTATTGGAGGCGATTCCTTCTGCCCCAATGGGATGGTTCTCTTCCAAAATCATGAAGAGATCTGTTGTCCCAGAAGTTCTGTTTGTTCACAGCAAAAGTAGTCACAAACCCGCTGCCGAAGTTCACGGGCAGTCAATAATCGAGCAGGTTCGACAATCGCTCGCTTCCCATGGATCCACTTCGGCCCCCAGCCTGCCTTCCTGTTCGTCTTGACTGACGTTTGATTCTGTTTGCCCTCGCGGTCTAGGTGCTCAAATGTGGCGAGGAGCACACCCGTCGCATAGGTAGTCTCCCTCTCTTCTCGCACCGTGCCAACATGGAGATATGGTACATTTAAAGCAAGAATATACTCTCAAAGGAGCGAGGAGGAGAATGTATGGACAAGCGATCACAGCCGCGTTTGCAGATACAGGGAAGTGCTTTCTCTCATGACAAACCCATCGACCTCCAGGAGGCTGCTGTCCTCTTGCAGGCAGGCGATGATGTTGCTATTGCTCGCCTGCCATTGAGCAGGGGTCTTGTTCTGCGTTTGCCTGATGGCCGTTTGCTTGAGGTCGGGCAGCGTATCCAGGCAGGTCACAAACTGGCGTTGCGAGGGATTGCGCAGGGCCAGCCAGTGCTCCGCTATGGCTCGATCATCGGTTTTGCGACACAAACGATCGCAGCAGGCTCTCATGTGCATACACACAATCTCGCGGTGGGTACACTCCACCAACAGTATACGTATGGGAGCGAGCTACGCCTGGTCGACCCTGTCCCGCTTCACCAGCGGCGCACCTTTCTGGGCTATAAACGACCCGATGGCAGGGTTGGCACGCGCAACTACTTGGCACTGATTGGCACCGTCAACTGTTCCGCCAGTACGATCCGGGCTATCCAGAAGCGTTTTGGGCCAGAGATACTGTGCCGCTATCCTCAAATAGATGGAATCATCGGTCTAACCCATAAAAGTGGCTGTGCGATGGGACGCCAGGGGATCAACACGCTGCAGCGTGTGCTGGCAGGTATGGCCTCCCATCCAAATGTTGGCGCCTACCTGCTGGTGGGCCTGGGCTGCGAAAGTAATCAGATCCCTAACCTGATCAATGAGATGGGACTGAGTGCAGGGAGGCAGTGGAAGGAACCACTCTCGCTCACCCTTCAGGAGCATGAGGGCGTTGCGCAGACCGTTGAAGAGGGAGTGCGCCTGATCAGTGAATTGCTTCCACGGGTGAATGAAGTGCGACGTGAACCAGTTCCCATCTCCGAACTCACGCTGGCGCTTCAGTGTGGTGGGAGCGATGGTTGGAGCGGTGTGACGGCGAATCCTGCGTTGGGGTACTGTGCTGACGAATTGATCAGGCAGGGAGGGACCGCCGTCCTGAGCGAGACGCCTGAGATCTATGGGGCCGAACACGTGCTGTTACGACGTGCGCGTAGCCAGGAGGTGGGCGAAAAGCTGCTCGCGCGGTTACGCTGGTGGGAGCAGTATGTGGCAATCAACGACATGGAAATGGATAATAATCCCTCCCCTGGCAACAAACTTGGGGGCTTGACGACTATTTATGAGAAGTCACTGGGAGCGATTGCAAAAGGGGGTTCCTCACCATTGAATGCCGTGTACCAGTATGCCGAGTCAATTGCGGAACGTGGCCTGGTCGTCATGGATACGCCAGGATATGATCCTGTCTCCGTCACGGGCCAGGTCGCAGGAGGAGCAAACATTGTGGTCTTTACCACCGGCCGTGGCTCCTGCTTTGGCTTCAAACCTGCTCCCTCTATCAAGGTCGCGACGAACACTCCTCTGTATGAGAATATGCGCAATGATATGGATCTCAATGCTGGCGCCATTCTCGAGGGCGAGGGGGTGAGTGCGGAGGAGATCGGACGGCAGATTCTCGAGGAGGTGATTGCCGTGGCCAGTGGCAAAAAGAGTAAAAGTGAGGCCCAGGATATCGGTGAAGAAGAGTTCGCTCCCTGGATTCTGGGGGCAACCATGTGACGACTCCCCACGGCTACAAGCCGGGGGCTTCTGGAATGACTCGGCCTGCTCGTCCACAGGCTTGACGTGCATTTGCTAAGATATTGAGACTCCCATTGTGGTCGCGGTGGATGACCAGACCACACTGAGGGCACTCGTAGACCCGCACTGACAGCGGCATCGGTTGACGACGACCGCAAGCAGAACAGGTCTGGGATGTATACGCCGGGTTGACTTTCACGACCTGCCTCCCAGCTTCTTCCGCTGTGGCGAGCAAGCGCATGAAAAACTGTGACCACGACGCATCGGCGATCGATTTCGCAAGGCGCGGGTTTTTGACCATATTGCGTACGACGAGCGCTTCCACAGCAATGAAGCCAAAGCGGGCGACCAGTTTGCACACTTCTTGCTCAATGAAGTTTTTGCGTCGATTGGCAATCCGCTCGTGCGTGCGCGCAACAATTTTGCGTTTCTTTTCGCGCTCTTTGCTTCCCTTGGCAGCTTTGGAGAGTTTGCGTTGGGCGCGCGCCAGCCTTGCTTCGTCCTCGCGGAAAAAGCGGGGATTGGCTATCTCTTCCGCTGTGCTCAAGTAGGCAAAGGTTTTCAAGCCAACATCAATGCCGACTTCTTTCTCTGAAGGCGACATGTGGCTCTCCTGGGTCTGCTTCGGAGAGCGTTCCACCGTGATATTCACGAACCATTTGCCCGTCGGAGTGCGTTTGACAATCGCTGTCTTGGGGGTTCCTGTGATCGGGCGATGCAGAACCATTTTCACCTGACCGAGTTTTGCCAGTTCCAGCATTCCTCGGTTCTTCCGGCCCTGGGTATGGATCTTGAAGCTATTGCCACATTGTTTGAAGGTCAGCGAATGATAGCGAAAACGTGATTTAAAGCGGGGAAAGCCCGGTTTTTTCCCTTCTTCGACACGCTGAAAGAACGCGGCAAAGGCCAGATCCACTCGCTTTACCACATCCTGGAGCACCTGGGAGGGCACAAGAGCCAGATCTGGGCGAACTTCTTTGCAGCCGGGCAACTCGGCACATTGATCCTCATACGAGAGAGAACCCCCTGCGATGCGATAGGCGCTTTTGCGTTCATCGAGAGCCGCATTATAGACTTCACAGCAGAGCACCAGCCATGCTTCCAATGTTCGCTCTTGCTTGTGTGTCGGATACAGCCGGAATTGATAGGTTCTGGTCGGCTTTTTCTCTTTTGGTGGTTTCTCTCGCTTAGACATGCTTTTGTTGCTCAATATACTGCTTGATCAAGGAGAGGGGCGCTCCCCCAGTTGTTTCGACAAAATAGGAATTCGTCCACAAGCTCGGCAAGCGGCGTTTCAAGGCAGGAAATTCCTGTCGCAGAAACCGGGAGGAACGTCCTTTGATGAGCTTTATTAGGCGGTGAATGCCGAACTGAGGATCGACACTGACCAGCAGATGCACGTGATCGGGCATGATTTCCAGTTCTTCCACCTCGGCCTGGCATTCCTGACACACCTGGGCAATGATCTCTTTCAGGCGTGTTTCAATTGGCCCGATCAACACTTTTCGCCGATATTTCGGGCACCAGACCACGTGGTAGTGGCAACTATAATACACGTTATGTTTGCTCTTGTAGGTTTCACTCATCGTATACAGTATACAGCTAAGAGCTATTTGCTGTCAAGAGCATTTGTTCGCATTATCCATTTCCCTCCACGCCCTCGCCCCGAAAAAGGAACGCCGCTTTCATCCCCATGACTGAAGTTCAGGGGCTTTTAGTGGCGGTATGGGGTAAACACTCTGGCGATAAGGCAACGATAGAGTCCGCAAAATCTTTGATACGAGAGAGGCGAAAAGTCTTTTTCTACCATCTGGCGGCCTGGCCATGCTGATGATGTGCTTATCAAGCTCTCGCGCGACTTTGCCATTACAAGTGCCGAAGCGCTCCCGTCGGCCATCTACAACTGGAGGGCTAGAGAAGCGCTTCGAAGACACAACATCTCGACAAGTTGACAGACACAACCACAATGCTATACAACAAGAATGGTTATGCATTCAATCATGTATTTAACTAGAAGGATGAGCATATAACATATGGCGTCAACCACTTTTTTATCACTGTCAGAGGTACCCGCTCTCGTCAAAATTGCAGAGGAGGCTATTCACGAAGCTGGAAGTTATCTTCTGGAGCACCTGGGCCGAGCACAGGTACAGCACAGGAAGGCCTACAAAGATGACCTCTTGGACGTGGATCTCGGATCGGAGCGAATTATCCTCTCTGTGTTGCAAAAGGAAGCTCCCTCTATCGGTGTCCTTTCCGAAGAGGCTGGCGTTATTGGAAGGCAAGACCAGTACTGGACTATTGATCCAGTGGATGGTTCCGCCAATTTCCAACATGGGAGTCCTTCCTTTGGTATCGCTATTGCCTTGATTGCAAACCAGGAAACGGTAGGAGGCGTCATCTACCTTCCCACAAGGAATGAGTTATTTACAGCGATACGGGGTCAGGGAGCCTATCTCAATGGAGAAAAAATCAGCGTTTCACGAGCGGCTACCTTAGAGCATGCATTAGTCCATGTTGGGGATCTCTCCTCGTCTAGCGATCCCCGCGTTGTTGAAGAAGGATTGAGAGACTTCGCAGCGATAACTGCTCATGTACACCGAACACGCATCGTCGGTTCCATTGTCACCGAACTTGCAGATGTCGCCTGTGGTAGAGCAGATGCACTGGTAAGCCGTACCTCTAATCCATGGGATATTGAGGCTGGAAAACTCCTTGTTAGCGAAGCCGGAGGCAAGATCACAACCATCACAGATAACAGAATCAAGCCACTGTACCTCTACAGTAACGGCATCATTCACGACACATTTCAGAATCTCCTTGAGCAATAGAGTAGAGAACTGCATACTCTTGTGATTAGCTTGAACCGTGCTAGAAAGCCTCTAGCACGGTTCAAGCTAATCACAAGAGTATGCAGCAGGGAAGCTTCATGGTTGAACAAGAGGTTACTCTCAAAAACAGGCAAAACGCAAGAGTAAGAGCACTGATGCTATAATGGGAGAGGATCTATTCTCTTGAAAGAAGGGTGTTTATGGCGAAAAAAGCATTTCGTTTCGGGGTTGTCACTGGCGGTCACCCATCCCGTTCAGCGTGGATGACGCTGGCACAACGCGTAGAGGAACTGGGCTACTCCACTCTTCTCGTACCAGATGTTCTGGGGACACCGTTGGCAACGATTACTGCTCTTGCCGTGGCGGCCATCGCCACCACGTCACTGCGAGTCGGGAGCTATGTTTTTGTCAATGATTATCGCCATCCTGCCCTGCTGGCTAGAGAGATAGCGACGCTGGATCAACTCTCCGATGGTCGCGTAGAACTTGGACTGGGTGCGGGCAACTGGCCGCGAGACTACCAACAGCTCGGCATTCCATTTGACAAGGCTGGCACACGCGTCTCTCGTTTTGCGGAGGGGCTGTCCATCATCAAACAGTTCTTTACCACCGAAACCGTTGATTTCTCCGGCAAGTACTACACGGCAACAGCACTGCGCCCCGTTCCCAGACCGGTGCAGCAGCCACATCCTCCCATTCTTATCGGCAGCTCAGGTCGCCGCATGCTGACTCTTGCGGCGCGTGAGGCCAATATCATCATGCCAGTATCAGTTGATCCTACCGATGCACCGTTAGAGGAGAAGATCGGCTGGATACGAGAGGCCGCGGGTGAGCGCTTTGAGCATCTGGAGTTCAGCCGAAATGAATTTGGGATTGAATTAACTGACAATCCCATCACCGCTGGCCCCCTCACTCAGGGAGGGATACCAGTGCAATCACGCCCAATGACCACGGCGCAGGCAGTGGAGTATCTGCTGGAGCAGCGTGAGCGCCTGGGCATCTCTTATATTCAGATTCAGGAAAGGCAATCAGAGAACTTTGCTCCAGTGGTTGCTCACTTGAATGGCAAATAGTTTTCCAACGCTTTGCGTAGATGTGATTGGCGGCAGTCCACTGCCAGTTGGAGCGCTTTTTTGAACCTCCGGCCTGTAATGGCGTGGACGTGGCCGTTCAATGGTCAGTTTGGGAGCGACTGGATGGCTCAAGAGCTGAATCGCATACTTGCGTGCATTGCCAGTCGCTGCCACAAACTCGCCATGGATAACGCTTTTTAGTGCTGGTGATGCCTCTTTGTATCGAGGCGCAATAATGAGGTGAGCTTAAAAGCTGATTCAGGCATCTACTTTTTCAAGAACAAATTGTTTCTGATAGAGATCTGCATATAACTCGGATTTCGTTAGCAGCTCCTGGTGCGTTCCCTGGGCCACGATACTACCGTGGTCTAGCACGAGAATTAGATCTGCAGTCAGAATGGTCGAAAGACGATGGGCAATTGCCAGGGTGGTGTGATTCTTAATAAGTGGCTCTAATGCTGTTTGGATCAGGCGCTCAGAGTGGGTATCGAGGGAACTGGTCGCCTCGTCCAATATTAAGATGCGCGGATTCTTGAGCAGAATCCGAGCCAGGGCCAGACGCTGCTTTTCGCCGCCTGACAGGCGATAGCCACGCTCGCCCACCAGAGTATCATAACCATTGTCCAGTTCCAGGATACGCTCATGGATTGCTGCCGCCTTCGCCGCAGCGATCATCTCGTCTTCTGTCGCCTCTGGTCGTACATAGAGCAGATTCTCGCGTATTGTCATATGGAACAGGTACGTCTCCTGCGTGACGGTGCCTATAAGCGAGTTGAGCGAACTTAGCTCCACCTCTCGAATATCATGTCCATCGATTTCAATCACTCCATTATCGATGTCATATAATCTTGACATAAGATAGGTGATGGTTGTTTTTCCTGCGCCACTCGGTCCTACCAGCGCTACGAGCTGTCCTGGCTCAATGTGGAAGGAGATGTTCCTTAAGGTCGCCTGCTGAAAAGGCATTAGCGTTGGATCGTCATTTTCACCCTGGGCTACTGACTCCTCCTCGCTTGCTTCTTTTGTATCATCTTTTGCTATCAGTGGGCCAAATTGTGCATACTCATCATTTTTATACGCAAAGGAGACATTCCTAAAGCGTATCTCGCCTCGTACTTGCTCAGCAGGCAGCCGAAGCGCATTGGGAGCGTCCTGAATACTGTTAGGCAGATCGAGATATTCGAAGATGCGATCAAAAATCGCCAGCGAGCCTTGCAACTCCACCTGCATTGAGAGCAACCGCGAGAAGGGCGCGAAAAACATGCCTTGCAGATACATGAATGCAATCAGATTGCCAACGGTAATCGAGACAAGCTGTATTTTATTGATAATCAGAAAGCCCGCAATGATGTAAACCGCAATGGGCGAGAGGCTCAGAAAGGTATCCATAAACGAGAAGAAGACACGTCCCACTCTCTGCTGACGTATTCCCAGATTTGTCAACTGCTGATTGCCCTTTTCAAATTGTTCTTTGGCAAAGTCTTTGCGCCCATACGTTTTGATTAGTAGCACGCCACTAACTGAGAGAGTCTCCTGCATCAAGGCATTGAGTGATGCCAGACTCTGCTGAGTTGAGGTGTTTAAGCGCCGCCGCACATTGCCTACTTTATAGGTGATCCAGCCGAAAATGGGTAACAGCAGGAATGAGAAGATCGTCAAGAGTGGGCTAAGATAGAACATAGCCACAATCGTGCCAACTGTGTTGATGACGTTGGTCAATGAATTGACGAAGATATCAGTGACCGCGATCTGCGCCCCTGAGATATCATTCGAGAGGCGCGATTGAATCTCGCCAACGCGGGTTGAGGTAAAAAAGCGGAACGGTAGCTCTTGTAAGTGGAAATACAACCGGTTGCGCATATCACGCATCACATGTTGTCCCACAAAGCTACTTAGATATGTCTGCGCAATGCGGGTGAACGCGGTCATGCCGACAGAGATGGCCATAATCAACCCATAGAGCAGCAGGTGATTCATATCGTTATGTGCAATAGCATCGTCAAAGACCTTGGGCAGGAGAAGTGGAAAGACCAGGTCTCCCGCAGCCGTAAGGATAATGACGATGACGATCAGAATAATATGTATTCGGTAGGGGCGAAAGACGCGCCAGACGCGACGAAGCGTTTGAGGCTTCTCCGCTTGCTGGCTATCCGTATGCTTCTTCTTAGAGGCATTCACTGAAGATACTATCATGAGTCTCTATCCTTCATGTGCAGAGAAACACGGTGTTAGTCCTGGAGGTCGTTCAGGTTTAGCATGTTTCCCATCGAAACATAAATCTTGCGCTTCCCCTGGAAGGGGTTGCGGGCATGTGCCATGAGCATGTTGTCGAGGAGAAGAATGTCACCTTGCTGCCAGGGGAAGCTGACTTCAACCTTCTGGTAAGCCTGATTGATCGCCCCCATGACCTCATCTTCGATAACGCTGCCATCGCCATAGAGGCAATTTCGTGGCAGATCCTCGGGCTCAAAAACTGATAGCAGTGTCTCACGAACTTCTTCATCCAGGCAGGCAGGGTGCCAGTGCGGCGCTTGATTCCACCAGACAAGTTCGCGCGTCTGGGGGTGTTTGATAATGGCTGGACGAACCTGGCGTGTCCTTAGCTGATCGCCATCCTTCCACTCAAACTCAATGTTGTTTTTACGACACTGTGCCTCAACTTCCGCGCGCTCCGTTGTGCGAAAAACCTTCTGCCAGGGTAGCCCCAGCCCTTCGGCGTAGTTGCGTACATACATGATCTCTTTCTGGAGAAAGGTTTCTCGTATGGCTGGCTCGATAAGCTGGAAGACTTTCCGACTGTCCGCGATGGGGGTTTCGCCTCCCTGATCAGCAGGTTTGGCACAGTAGAAGAGGATGTTCTTCGGCCACTCGGCATTGAATGAGTTTTCATTGTGCCAGAGTAGTTTCTTCTCGGGCGCATAAAACACGGGTGTATAGAGATTCCCCTTGCCAACCTCTGGAGCCGGAACATGCTCGCCATTCTCGCTAAAGAGTACCGGGCAGATCAATGAGGCGAAACGCTCAAAATCGTCCGGTGTGGGAACTTGAAAATCCCGTAATAGAAGCGCACCATACGTAGAAAGCTCCTGCTCAAGCCAGGATAGGTGACTTTGGGCCCAATCACTGAGATCAAGTGTAGTCACCTTCGGACGTATCACCAGGGGAGACTGCCCCTGCTCAGAAAGGTATCCCGTTTGAATAAGTTGCTCTAATTGCATGTGTCTGGCTCTCTTTCTTTTATGCTATAAACATTGCTTTAGCTTGCTTGCTAACTCGCTGACATATGGTTCCTCGACGACTGTGAGATGGTTGCCTGAGACCAGGTCGAGATGGACGCCCTCAGTGGCTAAATTTTCCCAGCCTTTCACTACTCTGTCGGTGGCGGCGAAATCTTCAGGGCTCTGATCTTTGGTCTGCTCGTCTGTCTCCAGGACACGGAATAGCGTAATCGCACCTGCATAGGGCTGGGGGCGATAGCGCTCTCCCGCAGTGACGATTGCTTTCTGAATACGCCCAAAGAAGCGCACCTGTTCCATGCTCAAGTCGCGTGGAAGAACATCGCGTTGCTTGAGCTGTTCCCCAATATAGGCGAACTGTTCCGCAGGGTCATTTCGCTCTTCAAGCGCTTCGGGTAAGGTGATGCGATAGTGCCTCATGGCATATCTGGCCAGGGCCGCGTCGCTGAATCCTGCCTCCTCTTTTCGCCAGACCTGCTCATCAGGGCTGGGCAGATAGGTATCAATCAAGGCCAGGAGCGCGACATCATGACCCTGACTCCGCAGCTGTTGCGCCATCTCGTAGGCTACCAGACCTCCAGAAGACCAGCCGCCAAGCTGGTAGGGCCCCTGTGGCTGATGCTCCTGGATGGCTGCTACATAGTGGGCTGCAATGCCTTCGAGTGTATTGAATTCCTTCTCGTGCTCGTCGATATTGTGGATCTGCACACTATAAAATGGCCGCTCCGCTCCCATATACCGAGCTAGCTTTCTGTAGACAAAGGCACTCCCACCAGCAGGATGGATACAGAAAAAGGGAGTTTCGTCCCCATGCGGCTGGAGTGGTGCTACGAGGGGATAATGCTCGTATGCCTCCTGATCGCGTAAGAGCGTTGCCAAATCCGCCACGGTCTGGTGTTGGAAGAGCGCAGCCAGGGGCAGTTCTCTGCCGAGGGTCAGCTTGATTCGGGCCATTAAACTCGCTCCCAGAAGCGAGTTTCCTCCCAGGTCAAAGAAGTTGTCGATAACGCTCATAGGGCGTACATCTAGTAACTCTTCCCAGATCTGCCGTAGCTGATACTCTAGCTCGTCACGTGGTCCCACAAATGCCTCAGCTTCTGTGGCAGGGCGTAGAGTGGCAAGCGCATGCCGATCGACCTTGCCATTGGGCGTCAGAGGGAAGGCGTCAAGCTGGACATACTGGCTGGGCACCATGTACTCTGGGAGCACCTGCTTCAGCTCATCGCGCCATGCTTTGACCTGTCGCTTCTCTTCGCCCTCTTCCCCGACGAGATAGGCAACCAGGCGCTGCTCCTCGGGTGTGTCTCCCAGCAGGATCACTACGCTTTGCTTCACGCCCGCCAGCCCATTGAGCGCCGCCTCGATCTCGCCGAGCTCGATGCGGTAGCCACGCAGCTTGATCTGCTCATCGCGTCGCCCCAGGTACTCCAGCGTGCCATCCGCGCGGTAGCGCGCCCGGTCCCCAGTGCGGTAGAGCCGCTCGCCTCCTCGCTCGCTGAAGGGATGAGGCACAAAGCGCTCGGCGGTCTGCTCCGGTCGTTGGCGATAGCCACGCGCCAGGCCCACCCCTCCGATGTAGAGTTCACCCTCCACACCGATAGGGACCAACTCCTGGTGCTCGTCGAGGACGTAGAGCTGCGTGTTCGCGATAGGCCGCCCAATGGGCACCTCGCCCTCCACTGTATCTTCTGCCCCGACCTCGTGGACACAGCAGCCCACCACGGTCTCGGTGGGTCCATACTCGTTGATCAGCCGAGTCTGCGGAGCATGCCTGCGCCAGGGGGCTACCACCTCGCTGGCGAGGGCCTCGCCTCCGATGACCAGCACGCGTACCTTTCCCGCCAGCGCGCGTTCCCCCAGGAGCTCGGTCAGGGCGCGTAGTCCCGCCGGGGTGATCTTGAGCACGCTCATCTGCTGGCTGTTGCGCACCTGCTGGGCCAGGGCCTGAAGGTCTTGCTCCTGCGGGAGCAGCCGGACGCCGCAACCAGCCAGCAGGGCCGGGTAGAGACTGGTCACGGTCAGGTCAAAGCTGGGAGAGGAGTGGACCAGGGCCGCCGTTCCCCCGGCAACGTCATAGGCTTGTCGACTCCACGTGACATAGTTGAGCAGACCCTGCTGGGTGATCATGGCGCCCTTGGGCTGGCCGGTGGAGCCGGAGGTATAGATCATATAGGCCAACTGCTCTGGGAGCACCTGCACCTGGAGGTTCTCCGCGCGCTGCTGGCTGATGGTGGGCCACTGCTGATCGAGACAGAGCACCGGGACCTCGCTGTGGGGCAGGCGTTCGCGTAGCTCCTGCCGGGTGAGCAGGACGCGCAGGCCCGCATCCTGGCTCATGAAGGCCAGGCGTTCGCGAGGATAGGCCGGGTCGAGGGGCACATAGGCTCCCCCGCCTTGAGCACGGCCAGCAGCGCGACGAGGAGCTCAGGAGTGCGCGAGAGGCACAGGCCCACCAGGACCTCGGGTCCCACGCCCTGGGCACGCAGGGTGCGTGCCAATTGGTTGGCGCGCGCATTGAGGGTGGCATAGCTGAGCTGCTCCTCAGCGCAGATGAGGGCGATGCGCTCGGGAGTGCGGGCTACCTGTGCCTCAAAGAGCTGCTGCACACTCAGCGGTGGCAGGGGCTCCTGTGCCTGGTTCCAGTAGTGCAGGAGCTGGTCGCGCTCGTCCTGACTGAGCAGGCAGAGGCGCCCAATGGGCTGCTCGGGTGCGTCAAGGAGCTGCTCAAGCACCAGTTGCCACTGGCGCAGCAAGCGAGCGATGGTGGCAGGGGCAAAGAGGGCCGTGGCGTACTCGATGGTGGTACGCAGGCCCTGCTCGCTGGGGGCGACCACGACCTGGAGCTCGAACTTGCTCGTGTGCTGCTCCAGGCGGAACTCCTCGGTGGCGAGGGAGAGCGGCTCCTCGGCCTGGGTGGGCAGGTTGGGTTGGCTGAAGAGGACCTGGAAGAGGGGCGAGCGGCTGCGGTCGCGCTGGGGCTGGACGGCCTCGACGACCTGCTCAAAGGGGAGGTCCTGGTGGGCATAGGCCTGCAAGCAGACCTGGCGCACCTGGGTGAGCAGGTCGAGGAAGGAGGGCGTGCCCGAGAGGTCGCAGCGCAGGACCAGGGTATTGACGAAGAAGCCAATGAGGCCCTCGACCTCGTCGCGGGTACGATTGGCGATAGGGGTGCCTACGGCGATATCCTGCTGTCCACTCAGGCGTGCGAGCAAGACCTGGAAGGCGGCCAGCAGGGTCATAAAGAGGGTGACGCCCTGGCGCTGGGAGAGGGCTTGCAGCCGGGTGAGCAGGTCGAGGGGCACGAGTTGGTGCAGGCGAGCGCCCTCCACGCGCTGGATGGCGGGACGAGGGGCATCGGTGGGCAGGGTCAGGGGGGTGATGCCCGCCAGCTGGGTTTTCCAGTAGGAGAGCTGCTCCTGCAAGACGGGGCCCTGGAGCCACTGGCGCTGCCAGAGGGCGTAGTCGGCGTACTGGATGGGCAGAGGTGGCAGGGTGGGTAGCAGCCCCTGGGAGGCAGCCTGGTAGAGCTGAATGAGTTCCTGGGTGAGGATGCCGCTGGACCAGCCATCGGAGATGATATGGTGCATCGAGAGCAGCAGGACCTGGTCCTGGGAGTCGAGCTGGAGCAGCCAGCTGCGCAAGAGCGGGCCATGAGCCAGGTCGAAGGGCAGGGCAAGATGCTGCTGGAGGATGCTGCGTGCGATGGGCTCGCGTGCAGCCGGAGGCAGGGAGCGCAGATCGAGTACGGTGAGCGGGGAGGAGGGGGCAGCACCGATATGCTGGACAGCCACTGCGCCCTGGGAGGGGAAGGTGGTACGCAGGCTCTCATGACGCTGGATGACGAGGTGCAAGGCCAGGTCGAGGGCCTGGATATCGATGGAGCCGCGCAGGCGGACGGCATTGGGAATGGTGTAAGCGGTGCTCTGAGGATCGAGCTGGTGCAGGAACCAGAGGCGTTGCTGGGCGAAGGAGAGCGGTAGCGCCTCCTCTCGCGAGACTGGCTGAATCGGCGAGAGGTCCGTGCTCTGTCCCTGGCGCAAGATTTGTTCAATTACCCTGGCCAGGCCGGCTATCGTTGGCGTCTCGAATAGTTTATGGAGAGGGACTTCGATCTGTAACACACTCCGCAGGCGCGAGACCATTTGCGTTGCCAGCAGCGAATGCCCTCCTAACTGGAAGAAGTTCTCGTGAATGCCAACTTGCTTGCTATGAAGCACCTCTTTCCAGACCTCGGTGATGATCTCCTCAAGCGGATTACGCGGCGTGGCAAGCTGTTCCTGGACCTCGTCCTCCGCTGGATTGAGCGCCGCCAGGGTACGGCGATCCACTTTGCCATGGAAGGTACGTGGGAGAGCGTCCAGCATCACGATACGCGAGGGGATCATATACTCGGGGAGCGTATCCTGCATATAGTGTCGAAGCTCTGGCTCCACCTCTTGTAAGCGACTTTTGTGTGCTGGATTGTTGACATAGTCAGACCAGGATTTGCGCGGTACCAGCTCTTCTGGTGGGAAGGGGAGCGCGTTTGGCGTCTCCTGGCGCCTGAAGAGAATATTAAAGCTTCCATCATCGCTGGCGCTGGACCAGCAGATGTCCACCAGGTAGGAGAGCTCCTGGCCTAGCGCCCATATTTCCTGCGGGTCAATTCCTGTCGCCCCAGGCACATTCTGCATGTATGCTTGCACATCTCTTACTGTGGCTAGCTCTTCTTGCTTCCTGGCAAGCAGTTCCACAGCCCTGGCATCGGCCAGGAGACGCGCATTGGGAACCTGTTTAATTCCCAGATTTGCAGGCTTGCTCGCCTGGAGATATATGCGCAGTTTGGGTACCGTCAGCGCCTGCTCGCTCCAATCCAGCCAGGGCGTTGTGCCGGGCAAGGCGCTCTTTCTCTCTCCCACCTGCAACACGACATCGTATTTGAAGCGGGTAATCTCATTGGGGAAGTCACTGCTCTTCAGTTGTACCCGCGCCAGGCTGAGCTGCGGTAGATGCGTGTGTAGCAGCGCAAAGTATGCAGGATCGATCACAAAATCTTTCTCGGATGACATCAGCTCTCGAATACGCTCTTGCATCTGTGCGATAGGCAGCGAGGGCGCCGCCCGATATATCTGCACTGATGTATGAAATGTTGTGAGGAGCGAGAGGCTACGCAGCCCACCAATAAAGATCGACCCGCCTTTTTTAACAAGCGGCGTGATCTGTTCCAGCACGCGCTCAAAGTAGTCAAGATTGGGGAAGTGTTGTACCACTTCATTCAAAATGACGACATCGAAGCTCTCCCTGGCAAAACCCATCTGTGATACCTCGTGCGCTGCTCCCGGTGCGAGCGTGACATTGGCAAACTCCGGCTCACGCGCGGCTAATTGCGCTCGCAGGTGTCGCAGGGCCGCCTCTGAGAGATCTACACCGCTGTACTGGCGACACTGAGGGGCCAATCTGAAGAGGAGGAGACCGGTGCCACAGCCAATCTCTAGTATCTCTAATGTCTCTAATGACCGCTCGGGTTGAAGGGCTGCGACGCGCTCTACCACACCGTTCACGCTATCGAGCACCTCTGCGACTGGCAAGGGGGTATTGGTATAGCTGCTCGTCCAGATATTGGTGTTGATGGCCTCATCTTGTGCTGAAAACGCCTGCTCCTGAGAGTAGAGTTGATCATATACCGTTTGGAACAAGGAAACGTGTTCTGTCTCCACGGTCGCGTCGGTCGTGTCTATCTCCGCGGTCTGCTGTGCGACATAGGCTATCAGGTGTTTCTGGCTGGCTTCATCTTCGTGAACGACAACGGCACATTCCCGTACGACTGGATGCTGCTGGAGAGTGGCTTCGATCTCGCCCAGCTCGATGCGATAGCCCCTTATTTTTACCTGCTGGTCGACACGCCCCAGAAACTCAAGCGTTCCATCAGGCAGGTAGCGGGCCAGGTCGCCCGTGCGGTAGATGCGCTGGCCTGGTTGCTCGCTGAAGGGATGCGGGATAAACTTTTCTGCGGTCAGCTCTGTGTGATGGAGATATCCGCGTGCCAGTCCCGCCCCGCCAATACACAGCTCGCCTGCCACGCCAACGGGTACAGGTTGCTGATAAAGGTCGACCAGGTAGAGCTGCACATTGGGAACCGGGCGACCAATGGGGACGGTAGCTCCCACTCCCTGAGGCCGGTCATGATAGACGCTGCTCCACACAGTTCCCTCTGTCGGCCCATACTCATTGAAGAGCGCGATCTCTGCGTACAGCTCGTGATGCAACTGGCTCAAGGAGGGGGCGCACGCCTCGCCAGCGACGATCACTGTGCGTAAACTACGCAGTTGCTCCTTGCTTGCCTGCTGAAGGATGAGCGTGTAGAGCGAGGGGACCGTCAGGACATGCGAGACGGCGAGACGCGCGATGATCTCAGAAATATGGAGGAGTTCATCCCGCAGTTGCGCGGGTGGAAGCACAAGCGTTCCTCCCTGCGTCAGCGTCCAGAAAATGCCCGCCACCGAGCTATCAAACGTGAAGGGCGAGAGCAGGAGATAGCTCGTGACAGGGTCAGCATAGTAATGGTGACGTGCGAGTGTGGAATGGACAACATTCCGGTGGCTGATAAGCACTCCCTTTGGTCGGCCAGTAGACCCTGATGTATAGATGATATATGCCAGGTTATCGGGCGAGACCTTTGCGGCTGGGTTGAGGGTGCTGGTCTGCACAAGGGATGGCCAATCACTATCCAGGCAGAGGATACGCGCCGCCTGCTGAGAAAGCCTTGTGCGTAGGTGCCCCTGCGTCAGGATGATGGTGAGTTGGGTGTCTTCACGGATAAAGGACACCCGCTCCTGAGGCTGACTGGGATCCAGGGGAACGTAGGCGCCTCCAGCTTTGAGGATTGCCAGCATCGCCACGAGAACCTCGAAGGAACGCTCCATGTAGATGCCCACCGGCACATCTGGTCCGACCTGCAAGGTGGAACGCAGGAAGTGCGCAAGCTGATTCGCGCGCTGATTAAGCGCCGCGTAGGAGAGAAAGCCTCCCTCAAAGGTGACTGCCACCTGATCTGGAGTCCGTTCGGCCTGGGCTTCTATCAATTGATGGAGGCAGAGATCGACCTGAGGCGTGACCTGAGCCTGGTTCCACTCAATCAGCATCTGCTGGTTCTCCGCTGGTGTCAACAGGGCTAATTGCGCCAGGGGGAGCTGGGGTTGGCTCACAATCTCTTGCAGAAGCACATGGAAATGTTGCAGTAGCCGGTCAATCGTCTCAGCCGCGAAGAGGTCAGTGCTATACTCAGCCGTGCATCGTAGCCCTTCCTGCGTATCTGTAATGTTAAGCATCAGGTCGAACTTTGTGGTCAGGCCCTCTCGTGCCAGGCCACTCACGCTGAGCTGTGGAAGTACTTCAAGGGCCTCTGCTTCCTGCTGCGCTTGTTGCAGGCTAAAGGAGACCTGGAAGAGAGGCGAGCGGCTGCGGTCGCGCTCGGGTTGCAGCACTTCAACCAGCTTCTCGAAGGGGATGTCCTGGTGGGCATAGGCTCCCAGGCAGACCTCGCGTACCCGCGCGAGCAAGGTCTGAAATGTGGGATTCCCTGTTAGATCGGCGCGCAAAACCAGGGTATTGATAAAGAAGCCAATCAACCCTTCCAGCGCCGCGTGCGTGCGATTGGCTATGGGAGTTCCCACCGCGATATCATCCTGCCCGCTGTAGCGTGCAAGTAAGTGCTGGAAGGCCGCCAACAGGGTCATGAAGAGGGTGGCCCCTTCGCGCTGGGAGAGGGATTGCAGATCGTCGCGCAGAGGTGGTGGCAAGAGGAGGCTCTGGCGCGCTCCTCGGAAGGTCATCACCGCCGGGCGCGGATAATCGGTTGGAAGTTCGAGAGGCGTGAGCGCGGCCAGCTGATCCTGCCAGTAGCGCATCTGCTCCTCCAGTGCATGGCCCTGGAGCCATTGGCGCTGCCAGAGCGCAAAATCGGCATATTGGATTGGTAGGGGAGGTAGGGTCAAGGCGCGACCCATGGCAAAGGAGACATAGAGAGCCGTCATCTCACGGATAAAGATCTCCATCGACCAGCCATCGGAGACAATATGATGCATTGTAAATAACAAGGCATGCTCTTCTTCATCCAGGCGCAACAGGATTGTGCGTAATAGAGGTCCCTCGGCTAGATTGAAGGGGCGCCCCGCCTCCTGGTACATGAGTTGCTCAACTATAGTCTGGCGCTCCTGGCCTGTGCAGGCCCGTAGATCAAGTAGCGGCAGATATGCCTCCTGCGTTGGAGCGATGATCTGTACCGGCTGGTCATAGCGTACATGGAATGTGGTACGCAGAGTCTCGTGGCGCCGGATCATCTCCTGCAAGCTCTGATGCAGGGCCTGAATCTCTAAGCGCCCCTGTAACCTGATAGCGGTAGGGATGGAGTAGAGGGCCGTATCTGGCTGCAACTGCTCCAGAAACCACAGGCGCTGCTGCGCGAAGGAGAGTGGGATATCGTCCGTCTGTCTCCGAGGCTCCAGAGCTGGAACTTCGAGCCCCTTCCGGCCATACAAGGTTGCCTCTACATGCTGTGCTAATCCTGCAATCGTCGGCTCTTCGAAGAGCACGCGTAGCGGGATATCCATTTGCAACACCGCCCGGATACGCGAGATAACCCGCATCGCGAGCAGTGAATGTCCCCCCACTTCAAAGAAGTTATCGTACATATCTATGTGTTGTATGCCTAGCACATCGCGCCAGGTACCCGCTATGACCTCTTCTATGGCCGTGCGAGGAGCGACCAGACTGGCCCCTCGCTCTCTAGCAGAGATATCCGGCAGGGGGAGAGCGCGCCGATCCACCTTCCCATTCGTCGTCAGGGGCAAGGCATCCAGTTCCACAAAGGCCGATGGGAGCATATACTCTGGTAGCTGTTGTCTGAGATGCTGCCGTAGGGCCTGGATCTTGATGGTGTGCTCCCGCGTAGGAACCAGGTAGGCTATCAAGCGTTTATCGTCCAGCGCTTTGCCCACAAGCTGTACGACGACTTCGCCGATGCCTGGATAGCGACTGATGGTGGCCTCAATCTCACTCAATTCAATGCGGTAGCCGCGCAGTTTTACCTGGTGATCGAGTCGACCCAGATACTCGATATCGCCGCCCTCCAGGTAGCGCGCCTTGTCCCCAGTACGGTAGAGCCTTTCGCCCGGAATACTACTCAGGGGATTAGGGATGAAGCGTTCGGCTGTCAGGCCTGGCTGATGAATATAGCCTCGTGCCAGGCTAACGCCGCCGATATAGAGTTCGCCCGGCACGCCGATCGGAACTGGCTTGAAGGCAGAATCCAACAGATGGATCTGCGTCTGGCTTATGGGACGTCCGATGGGAGGATAGGCAACCCAGCTCGAAGGAGCCCCACTCAGGGTATAGGCTGTAATGACATGGCTCTCGGACGGCCCATAATGGTTATGTAAAGGACAGTCTAATACAGTCTGGAAAAGCTTAATCACCGACGAGGTAATCTGCATTTGCTCGCCTGTTGTTGTCACTTCCTTGAGGTAGAGTGTGCTCGCTTCCCGACGCGTATACTCTTCCGCGAGCTGATGCAATACGACTACCGGAAGTATTACCTTCTCAATCGCCATCAGGGAGAGGAAATCTGCCAGGCCGATGATGTCTTGTCGTAATGCTTCGTCCGCCATCAGTAGCGTTCCACCTGATCCCAAGGTAGAGAAAATCTCCATAAAGCTGACATCAAAACCCAGGGATGCGAATTGGAGCATTCTAGCCTCGGTCAACAAGGTTGCCAGATGCCAGCGGAAGAGATTGCTTAGCGTGCGATGTGGCAAGCCGGTGCCCTTTGGCCTGCCAGTCGAGCCAGACGTATAAATCACATAGGCCAGTTGTTCCTGGCTGATGATTCCCTGCGGGTTCGCTGTTGGAAACGAGGCAATGCTCGCCCAATCTATATCCAGGCACACAGTAGTGGCTTGCCGGGCTGGTACCTTGCCATGGAGCCGCTGCTGGGTTAGCAGCACTGCGATCCGCGCATCCTCGACCATCAGCGCCAGGCGTTCCTCGGGATATGTGGGATCTAGCGGAACACACACGCCTCCCGCTTTAAAAATTGCGAGGACTCCCATGACCATCTCAGGCGAACGTTCCATACAGACGCCTACCGTAATATCCGGCCCAACCCCCAGCGACTGGAGGTAGTGAGCAAGCTGGTTCGTATGCTGGTTTAAGGCTTGATATGTGAGTTGTTTGTCTGCATGGACAATCGCTACTGCATCCGGTCTTGCCTCAACCTGTCCTTCAAAGAGCTGGTGGGCGCAACTGTCTTGCTGAGAGGCCGTTACAGGCTGATTCCAATCGACCAAGAGCAGGCGCTCCTCCTCGCTGGTCAAAAGCGGAAGATCCGCGATACACTGCTGGGGATTGCTCACGATGCCTTCTAATAAGACCTGCCAATGGGTAAGGAGGCGCTCGATGGTTCTCTCCTCGAAGAGATCTCGACAGTACTCGACGTTACAATATATCCCCTCCTCGCTCTGGGTCAGCGCTAAGGTCAGGTCAAACTTGGATGTCGTCTTCTCCTCGGGAAAGCCTTCTAGTTCGAGGCCCGTGGTGTCCTCAAGCGTTTGCTCCTGCTTGTGCTGCAAGATAAACATTACCTGGAAGAGCGGTGAGCGTTGCAAGTCACGTGAAGGCTGTAGCTCCTCAACCAGGCGCTCGAAGGGGAGATCTTGATGTCCATAAGCTCCCAGAGCCGCCACGCGCACCCGCGAGAGTAGCTCTACAAATGAGGGATTGCCTGAAAGGTCGGCGCGCATGACCAGCGTATTGACGAAGAAGCCAATGAGTCCCTCTACCTCTGGATAGCTCCTATTCGCGATAGGGGTCCCAACCGCGATATCGTCCTGCCCGCTATAACGAGCCAGTAGGACCTGGAAGGCTGCCAGCAAGGTCATAAAGAGCGTGACGCCATGCTGCCTGCTCAGATTAAGCAAAGCTGCCGACATGGAGGCCGGGAGTTCGCTATGCGCGCTGGCCCCCCGGAAGGTCTGTATGGGTGGTCGCGGATGGTCAGTTGGTAGCTCCAGCGGCACGATCCCCGCCAGGTGCTCTTTCCAATAATCCATCTGCTGCTGTAAGACCGCCCCTTGCAACCAGGAGCGCTGCCAAAGGGCATAGTCGGCGTATTGTACTGGCAGGGGTGCCAATGGATTGGGTTTCTGCTGGCTGAAGGCCTGGTAGAGCTGGAGCATCTCGCGTGAGAATATCCCGCGAGACCATGCGTCCGAGATGCAGTGATGCATCGTCATCAGCATTATATGCTCCCTGATGGAGAGGCGAACGAGGTGCATACGCAAGACAGGCCCTCGCTCCAGATCGAAGGGCAACTGCGCCTCCAGCTGCGCCAGGCGTTCCCCTTCCTCAACCTGGTCCTGCCCCACCAGCTGGCTCAGGTCAATCCAGGTGACATTTGCCTGGTTGGTTGGATGAATGATCTGTACCGGCTGCCCATCTCGGGTGGCAAAGGTGGTGCGTAGCACTTCATGTCTGTTCACTACCTCCTGCAAGCTCTGCTCAAAGGCGTTGGCCACGATGGAGCCTTTGAGCTTCAAGGCCGTCGGTACATTGTAGGTCGCCTGCCCTGGCTCTAACTGGTCAAGGAACCAGAGGCGTTGCTGGGCGAAGGAGAGCGGCAGCGCCTCGTCCTGGGAGCGCGGCATAATGGCTGGAACCGCCAGCCCCTTCCCACTGAGGACCTCCCGCTGTAGAAGAGCGGTTAGCTGCGCGATGGTCGGGGCCTCAAAGAGCCAGGGAATGGGGACCTCCACGCCGAAGACCGCCCGCACCCTGGCGATCAGCCGCGTCCCCAACAGGGAATGCCCTCCCAACAGGAAGAAGTTCTCCTGCCTGCCCAGTCCCTTCCTGCCCAACACCTCTTCCCAGATGCCCAGCATTAGCTCCTCAACCGGGGTACGCGCCTCCTCTCTCCGCTCGGGCGTCGCCTGTGACTCGCGCTCAGGCCTGGGGAGGCGCTGGCGGTCAAGCTTGCCATTGCTTGTCAGAGGCAAGCGTTCCAGCTGCACCCAGGCGCTGGGAAGCATATAGGCAGGAACCTGAGTCTCCAGGGCCTCACGCAACTGCTGGGCACCGGGTCCCGGCATCTCCCACGGCACGACGTATCCCACGAGTTGCTCGGGTTCGCCCTCCTCCTGCCAGAGCTGGACCACGGCCTCGCGCACCCCTCCATGGTGGCGCACTTGCTCCTCAATCTCTCCCAACTCGATGCGGTAGCCGCGCAGCTTGATCTGGTCGTCGCGTCGCCCGAGGAAGGTCAGCGTGCCCTCCTCGCCCTCGCGCACCCAGTCGCCTGTGCGATAGAGGCGTTGCTTCTCTCCTCCCACGAGAAGCTCGAGGAAGCGCTCCTGGGTCTGCTCGGGTTGCTGGACATAGCCTGCCGCCAGGTCCGCGCCACCCAGGTAGAGTTCCCCACTGACACCGGTGGGCACCCACTGCTGCTGCTCGTCGAGGATGAAAGCCTGCATGTTGGCGATGGGACGACCCAGCGGCACGCTCCGCCCACGCTGCTCCTGGGAAGGAATCGCCACCTGCTCGATGGGTCCCAGCTCATTGATGAGGGCCCCGATGGTGGTCTCGGTGGGTCCATAGTGGTTGTAGAGCCGGTAGGAGCCGCCCAGTTGTTGGAGTTGCTCAACCAGCGACCAGCGGAGCTCCTCGCCCCCAGGAGCAAGTGTGCTCGTGGCAGAACATCACTTCCGCCACCAGCGAGCAAGGCTTGCAGGTGAGAGGGCACGATCTTGAGCACATCGAGAGGAGAGATGCGTGCATAGTCAGCAAAGGCGGCGCCATCACGGATCTGTTCCTCGGAGAGGAGGTGCAGGCAGCCGCCGCAGGCCCAGGCGCAGAAGATGCTGGTATTGCCCAGGTCGGCAGCCAGGCTCGAGACGGTAGCCAGGTGCAGCCCTGGCGTGAGGGCCAGTTGCTCACAAAGGGCCTGGGTGTAGTTGCTCACGCCCAGGTGGGTGACCTCGACGCCTTTGGGCCAGCCAGTGGAGCCGGAGGTATACATCACATAGGCGATTTGGTGTGGCGTGACCTCCACGGAGGGGGGCGTCTTGGGACAGGTCGCCAGCTGCTCGCCAAGGGTCTCCCAGAGCAGGAGGGGAGCGTTTGCCTGAGGGAGACGCTCCTGGATCTGCGCGCTGCTTATGATGAGAGCAGGCTCGATCTGTTCAAGGAGATGAGCCAGGCGAGCGGTGGGAGCCTCCAGGTCGAGGGGCACGTAGGTGCCTCCAGCCTTGAGTACGCCTAGCAGGCTGATGAGGCCAGTGGCCCCTCGGGGCAGGCAGAGGGCGACGCGCCCACCAGAGTGCAGCCCTCGCTGCTGCAAGAGATGAGCGAGCTGGTTGCTCTGCTGTTCCAGCTGCTCATAGCTCCAGAGGTCCAGGCCCCAGCGCAGGGCGGGAGCCTGGGGGTGCTGCTCTGCCTGGTGGGTGAAGAGGGTGTGCAGGGGAGCAAAGAGCCAGTCGCGGTGGATACCTTGCCAGCGGGTCTGGACCTGGCGCTGCTGCGTTTCGTTGAGGAGGGTCAGGGTGCCCAGGGAGGTCTGAGGCGCCGCGATTACCTGCTCGATGACGTGCTGAAGCATGCTCAGGAGTTGCTGCGCCTGGGTGGAGGTGAAGAGGGTTGGCTGGTAGCGCAACTGGAGCGTGAGGCGCTCGCCCATCTGGAGAACGTGTAAATGGAGGGAGGCAGGCTCTTGCCAGGTGCTCTGGCGCAGGAGGCGAGCTTGGAGACCACCAACCTGCCAGTGCTCAGGCCATTGCTGGTAGGCGAAGCTGAGGGGAAAGCGCTGCTCCTGTCGCTCCAGTTCAGGCGCCAGTTCCTCCCAGCGAAAATAGAGCTGCTTCTCCTGTACTTCTTGTAGCGTGAGCACTGTCTCATCCAGGGCCTCTACAAAAGGCATGCTGGCATCGAGGGTGAGGGCGAAGGGAACTGTGCGGGCGTAGGGACCCGGCGCGCGGCGCAGGTCTTCGTCTCCTCGCCCATCGCAGGCCACGCCGATGAGGGGATTTTCCCGCGTGAGCCGCCAGAGCACAACCTGCCAACAGGCCAGGATATATGCTTCCAGCGATGTCTCACTTTGCGTGCTCAACTCCTGTATCTCTAGCTGCCAGGCCCTCTCCAGATATATTTCGAGTGCGTGAGTCTGTCCTCCTGCCAGGCGTACCAGTCGCCCCTCGCGCTCAAATGGGAGAGGTGCCAACCGCTTCTCTTTCACGCCAAAGCCACGCCAGAACTCCTGAGGACCATTGTTCCCTCCCTCCTGCACTAGCTCCTCTTGCCAGGCGCTGATATCGACGTATTGCAGTTCTTCCTCGTCCTGCATCCGGCCCTCCCCATTGAGAATGGCTTGATAACGCTTCAAGAGGTCGTCGAGCACGACCTGGAGCGTCTCGGCATCTGCGCAGAGTGCCGACAGGCGTAGGAGAAGTACATGCCTCTCCTCTTCCAGCTGAAAGAGTTCGATCTTGAGCGCTTCCTCCTCCAGGTGCCCTCCCCGCTGTATGCACTGGGCCTGCCAATGCTCGTCGAGTACAGCCTCTTGCTGGACCTCATTCAGACGACTCAGATTTACGAGTGGCGGGAGGAGCCTGGTGGGTGCTCCTATGAACTGCATAGGCTGATCCATGCCTGCCAGGATGGCGAAGCTAGTTCGCAAGATCTCGTGGCCTTCTACCAGCTGCGTGAGAGCCTCCTGCAATGCTCCAAAGGAAAGGGGTCCCTCGAACAGGAACATTCCCTGTGTGCGCTCGACCTCGTGGTTCTGCAACCATCCCCACAGGCGCTCCTGTTGCTGGGAAAGATGAACCGCTTGTACATCTGCTGTTTGCATGAACTTGCTCCTCTATACCAGATAAGAACTGTCTTTTTTTTCAATAATGATGATCATTCCGCGTTGCCAGGCAATTGGAGGCGTCCAGCCCGGCGCCCCTTGAGTTGCTGGCGCATGGCCTGCTGCTCCTTTGTCTTCCGTTCCTTCTCGTCCTCGGTTGCCATCTCCAGGCTTATTATCTTTGTGTTAGGCTGAGCGACAATCGAGCGCAGTAGGGCTTGATAGCGTTCTGCAAAAGCCACGATGCTCTCTTCGCGGAAGAGGTCAGTGCTATAGTTGATCGAGACATACAACCGGTTCTCGTCTTCGGTGACAAAGAGTGCCAAGTCGAATTTGGCCGTGTTTTTCTCACGATCAACTCCCTCAAGTACCAGGCCGGGCAGCTCGACCTCTGTTGTGGGGACGTTCTGCATCACAAAAAGTACATTCACGAGCGGCGTCCGGCTGCCGACGCGCTCCAGGCGCAGATGTTCAACCACCGTCTCAAAGGGGAGTTCCTGGTGCATGTAAGCCCCCAGGACCATCTCGCGCACTCCTCGCAGAACACTGAGGAACTTGGGGTTCCCGCTCAAGTTGGTGCGCAAAGCCAGCATATTAATGAAAAAGCCGATCAGCCCTTCGGTCTCTAGCTGGGTGCGGTTGGCGCTATCGGTTCCCACGACGATGTCCTCCTGCCCGCTGAGCCGATACAAGAGCACCTGTAAGCCTGACAGCAGTAACATAAAGAGTGTGGCTCCCTCTTGCTGGCTGAGCTTCTTCAGCCGCTGCGTCAGCTCCTCATCCAGGCGAAACGCGTAGCGAGCCCCGCTCTGGCTCATGACCTGTGGGCGTGGGTAATCGCCGGGCAGCTCGACTGCCCGTGCCTCGCTGAGCTGGCGCGTCCAGTAGCGCACCTGTTCGCGCAACACCTCGCCCTGTAACCAGCGCCGTTGCCAGGCGGCGTAATCCGCATACTGGATGGGCAATGGTGTCAGGGGCGAGGGCTGATGCTCCACAAACGCCTGGTAGAGTGCGCTGAGCTCCCGTACCAGGACCCCCATCGACCAGCCATCAGAGATGATATGGTGCATTGAGAGCAGCAAGATATGCTCGTCCTCTCTCTCCTTGAGCAGGGTCGCCCGCCAGAGGGGACCTCGCGAGAGATCAAATGGTTTTTCCGCTTCTGCTTGTATCAGCTGGCTTAATTGCTTTTCCCTATGCTCGCTTGCCGAGTCAGAGAGGTCCACGACTTGCAGGTCCACCTGTGCCTGGAGATGCACGCGCTGTACCACCTCCCCATCCTGCTCTTCAAAGGTGGTGCGCAGGCTCTCATGGCGCTGCTGTAATGCCTGGAGGCTCTGCTGGAGCGCAGTTTGACTCAATCGACCTTGCAGACGTACGGCGTTAAAGATTGTATAGGCGGTGCCCTGAGGATCGAGCTGATGGAGGAACCAGAGCCGCTTCTGAGCGAAGGAGAGTGGTAGATCCTCCGTTCGTGGCACAGGGACAAGCGCCGGTATAGAATCGACTTGCTTCTGGTGCATCTCCTGTTGCAATTTGCCCGCCAGGGCGGTAACCGTAGGAGCCTCAAAGATACTGCCAGGGACCAGCTTCACGCCAAACAGACGATTCACGCGCGAGATGACCTGAAGCGCTCTCAGGGAGTGACCGCCAATCTCAAAGAAGTTCTCGTTCAGACCAATCTGTGGAAGCTTGAGGAGCTCTTTGAAGATCTGTAGCACCTGTGCCTGTATAGGCGTGAGAGCATCTTCATCATCGTCCTGCGCTGGCATTCCCACCTCATTCTCGCCGGGAACTGGTAGATTACGCCGATCGACCTTGCCATTGGGTGTCAGGGGGAAGGCGTCAAGCTGAACATACTGGCTGGGCACCATGTACTCTGGGAGCACCTGCTTCAGCTCATCGCGCCATGCTTTGACCTGTCGCTTCTCTTCGCCCTCTTCCCCGACGAGATAGGCAACCAGGCGCTGCTCCTCAGGTGTGTCTCCCAGCAGGATCACTACGCTTTGCTTCACGCCCGCCAGCCCATTGAGCGCCGCCTCGATCTCGCCGAGCTCGATGCGGTAGCCACGCAGCTTGATCTGCTCATCGCGTCGCCCCAGGTACTCCAGCGTGCCATCCGCGCGGTAGCGCGCCCGGTCCCCGGTGCGGTAGAGCCGCTCGCCTCCTCGCTCGCTGAAGGGATGAGGCACAAAGCGCTCGGCAGTCTGCTCCGGTCGTTGGCGATAGCCACGCGCCAGGCCCACCCCTCCGATGTAGAGTTCACCCTCCACACCGATAGGGACCAGCTCCTGGTGCTCGTCGAGGACGTAGAGCTGTGTGTTCGCGATAGGCCGCCCGATGGGCACCTCGCCCTCCACTGTATCTTCTGCCCCGACCTCGTAGACACAGCAGCCCACCACGGTCTCGGTGGGTCCATACTCGTTGATCAGCCGAGTCTGCGGAGCGTGCCTGCGCCAGGGGGCTACCACCTCGCTGGCGAGGGCCTCACCTCCGATGACCAGGGCGCGCACCTTTCCCGCCAGCGCGCGTTCCCCCAGGAGCTCGGTCAGGGCGCGTAGTCCCGCCGGGGTGATCTTGAGCACGCTCATCTGCTGGCTGTTGCGCACCTGCTGGGCCAGGGCCTGAAGGTCTTGCTCCTGCGGGAGCAACCGGACGCCGCAACCAGCCAGCAGGGCCGGGTAGAGACTGGTCACGGTCAGGTCAAAGCTGGGAGAGGAGTGGACCAGGGCCGCCGTTCCCCCGGCAACGTCATAGGCTTGTCGACTCCACGTGACATAGTTGAGCAGACCCTGCTGGGTGATCATGGCGCCCTTGGGCTGGCCGGTGGAGCCGGAGGTATAGATCATATAGGCCAACTGCTCTGGGAGCACCTGTACCTGGAGGTTCTCCGCGCGCTGCTGGCTGATGGTGGGCCACTGCTGATCGAGACAGAGCACCGGGACTTCGCTGTGGGGCAGGCGTTCGCGTAGCTCCTGCCGGGTGAGCAGGACGCGCAGGCCCGCATCCTGGCTCATGAAGGCCAGGCGTTCGCGAGGATAGGCCGGGTCGAGGGGCACATAGGCTCCCCCCGCCTTGAGCACGGCCAGCAGCGCGACGAGGAGCTCAGGAGTGCGCGAGAGGCACAGGCCCACCAGGACCTCGGGTCCCACGCCCTGGGCACGCAGGGTGCGTGCCAATTGGTTGGCGCGCGCATTGAGGGTGGCATAGCTGAGCTGCTCCTCAGCGCAGATGAGGGCGATGCGCTCGGGAGTGCGGGCTACCTGTGCCTCAAAGAGCTGCTGCACACTCAGCGGTGGCAGGGGCTCCTGTGCCTGGTTCCAGTGGTGCAGGAGCTGGTCGCGCTCGTCCTGACTGAGCAGGCAGAGGCGCCCAATGGGCTGCTCGGGTGCGTCAAGGAGCTGCTCAAGCACCAGTTGCCACTGGCGCAGCAAGCGAGCGATGGTGGCAGGGGCAAAGAGGGCCGTGGCGTACTCGATGGTGGTACGCAGGCCCTGCTCGCTGGGGGCGACCACGACCTGGAGCTCGAACTTGCTCGTGTGCTGCTCCAGGCGGAACTCCTCGGTGGCGAGGGAGAGCGGCTCCTCGGCCTGGGTGGGCAGGTTGGGTTGGCTGAAGAGGACCTGGAAGAGGGGCGAGCGGCTGCGGTCGCGCTGGGGCTGGACGGCCTCGACGACCTGCTCAAAGGGGAGGTCCTGGTGGGCATAGGCCTGCAAGCAGACCTGGCGCACCTGGGTGAGCAGGTCGAGGAAGGAGGGCGTGCCCGAGAGGTCGCAGCGCAGGACCAGGGTATTGACGAAGAAGCCAATGAGGCCCTCGACCTCGTCGCGGGTACGATTGGCGATAGGGGTGCCCACGGCGATATCCTGCTGTCCACTCAGGCGTGCGAGCAAGACCTGGAAGGCGGCCAGCAGGGTCATAAAGAGGGTGACGCCCTGGCGCTGGGAGAGGGCTTGCAGCCGGGTGAGCAGGTCGAGGGGCACGAGTTGGTGCAGGCGAGCGCCCTCCACGCGCTGGATGGCGGGACGAGGGGCATCGGTGGGCAGGGTCAGGGGGGTGATGCCCGCCAGCTGGGTTTTCCAGTAGGAGAGCTGCTCCTGCAAGACGGGGCCCTGGAGCCACTGGCGCTGCCAGAGGGCGTAGTCGGCGTACTGGATGGGCAGAGGTGGCAGGGTGGGTGGCAGCCCCTGGGAGGCAGCCTGGTAGAGCTGAATGAGTTCCTGGGTGAGGATGCCGCTGGACCAGCCATCGGAGATGATATGGTGCATTGAGAGCAGCAGGACCTGATCCTGGGAGTCGAGCTGGAGCAGCCAGCTGCGCAAGAGCGGGCCATGAGCCAGGTCGAAGGGCAGGGCAAGATGCTGCTGGAGGATGCTGCGTGCGATGGGCTCGCGTGCAGCCGGAGGCAGGGAGCGCAGATCGAGCACGGTGAGCGGGGAGGAGGGGGCAGCACCGATATGCTGGACAGCCACTGCGCCCTGGGAGGGGAAGGTGGTACGCAGGCTCTCATGACGCTGGATGACGAGGTGCAAGGCCAGGTCGAGGGCCTGGATATCGATGGAGCCGCGCAGGCGGACGGCATTGGGAATGGTGTAGGCGGTGCTCTGAGGATCGAGCTGGTGCAGGAACCAGAGGCGTTGCTGGGCGAAGGAGAGCGGCAGCGCCTCCTCTCGCGAGACGCGCTCAATCCCCGGGATCACACTCTGCTCTCCTCCCTTGATCTGGCCCTCGACGCGCTCGCTGAGTTGTGCGATGGTGGGGGCCTCAAAGAGCCAGGGAATGGGGACCTCCACGCCAAAGACCGCCCGCACTCTGGCGATCAGCCGCGTCCCCAGCAGGGAATGCCCTCCCAACTGGAAGAAGTTCTCCTGCCTTCCCAGTCCCTTTCTGCCTAACACCTCTTCCCAGATGCCCAGCATCAGCTCCTCAACCGGGGTACGCGCCTCCTCTCTCCGCTCGGGCGTCGCCTGTGACTCGCGCTCAGGCCTGGGGAGGCGCTGGCGGTCAAGCTTGCCATTGCTTGTCAGAGGCAAGCGTTCCAGCTGCACCCAGGCGCTGGGAAGCATGTAGCCGGGAACCTGAGTCTCCAGGGCCTCACGCAACTGCTGGGCACCGGGTCCCGGCATCTCCCACGGCACGACGTATCCCACCAGCTGTTCAGGCTCGCCTTCCTCCTGCCAGAGCTGGACCACGGCCTCGCGCACCCCTCCATGGTGGCGCACTTGCTCCTCAATCTCTCCCAACTCGATGCGGTAGCCTCGCAGCTTGATCTGGTCGTCGCGTCGCCCGAGGAAGGTCAGCGTGCCCTCCTCGCCCTCGCGGACCCAGTCGCCCGTGCGATAGAGGCGTTGCTTCTCTCCTCCCACGAGAAGCTCGAGGAAGCGCTCCTGGGTCTGCTCGGGTTGCTGGACATAGCCTGCCGCCAAGTCGGCGCCACCCAGGTAGAGCTCCCCACTGACACCGGTGGGCACCCACTGCTGCTGCTCGTCGAGGATGAAGGCCTGCATGTTGGCGATAGGACGACCCAGCGGCACGCTCCGCCCACGCTGCTCCTGGGAAGGAATCGCCACCTGCTCGATGGGTCCCAGCTCATTGATGAGGGCCCCGATGGTGGTCTCGGTGGGTCCATAGTGGTTGTAGAGCCGGTAGGAGCCACCCAGTTGTTGGAGTTGCTCAACCAGCGACCAGCGGAGCTCCTCGCCCCCTAGGAGCAAGTGTGCTCGTGGCAGAACGTCACTTCCGCCACCAGCCAGCAGGGCTTGCAGGTGAGAGGGCACGATCTTGAGCACATCGAGAGGAGAGATGCGTACATAGTCAGCGAAGGCTGCGCCATCACGGATCTGCTCCTCGGAGAGGAGGTGCAGGCAGCCGCCGCAGGCCCAGGCGCAGAAGATGCTGGTATTGCCCAGGTCGGCAGCCAGGCTCGAGACGGTAGCCAGGTGCAGTCCTGGCGTGAGGGCCAGTTGCTCACAGAGAGCCTGGGTATAGTTACTCACGCCCAGGTGGGTGACCTCGACGCCCTTGGGCCAGCCAGTGGAGCCGGAGGTATACATCACATAGGCGATTTGGTGTGGCGTGACCTCCACGGAGGGGGGCGTCTTGGGACAGGTCGCCAGCTGCTCGCCAAGGGTCTCCCAGAGCAGGAGGGGAGCGTTTGCCTGAGGGAGACGCTCCTGGATCTGCGCGCTGCTTATGATGAGAGCAGGCTCGATCTGTTCAAGGAGATGAGCCAGGCGAGCGGTGGGAGCCTCCATATCCAGGGGAACATAAGTCCCTCCAGCCTTGAGTACGCCTAGCAGGCTGATGAGGCCAGTGGCCCCTCGGGGCAGGCAGAGGGCGACGCGCCCACCAGAGTGCAGCCCTCGCTGCTGCAAGAGATGAGCGAGCTGGTTGCTCTGCTGTTCCAGCTGCTCATAGCTCCAGAGGTCCAGGCCCCAGCGCAGGGCGGGAGCCTGGGGGTGCTGCTCTGCCTGGTGGGTGAAGAGGGTGTGCAGGGGAGCAAAGAGCCAGTCGCGGCGGATACCTTGCCAGCGGGTCTGGACCTGGCGCTGCTGCGTTTCGTTGAGGAGGGTCAGGGTGCCCAGGGAGGTCTGAGGCGCCACGATTACCTGCTCGATGACGTGCTGAAGCATGCTCAGGAGCTGCTGCGCCTGGGTGGAGGTGAAGAGGGTTGGCTGGTAGCGCAACTGGAGCGTGAGGCGCTCGCCCATCTGGAGAACGTGTAAATGGAGGGAGGCAGGCTCTTGCCAGGTGCTCTGGCGCAGGAGGCGAGCTTGGAGACCACCAACCTGCCAGTGCTCAGGCCATTGCTGGTAGGCGAAGCTGAGGGGAAAGCGCTGCTCCTGTCGCTCCAGTTCAGGCGCCAGTTCCTCCCAGCGAAAATAGAGCTGCTTCTCCTGTACTTCTTGTAGGGCTAATGACGTTTTGGTTAGAGCGCGCTCAAAAGGCATGCTGGCATCGAGGGTGAGGGCGAAGGGAACTGTGCGGGCGTAGGGACCCGGCGCGCGGCGCAGGTCTTCGTCTCCTCGTCCATCGCAGGCCACGCCGATGAGGGGATTTTCCCGCGTGAGTCGCCAGAGCATAATCTGCCAGCAGGCCAGGATATATGCCTCCAGCGATGCCCCGCTTAGCCGTATCCTCTGTTGCCAGGCTCTCTCCAAATTCACCTCAAGCGTTTGAGCGCGCCTGGGAGGGCGTGCATCTCGCTCCTCTCGTTCAAATGGCAGGCGTACCGAGCGCCTCTCCCCCACGTCAAAGCCGCGCCAGAATTCCTGCTGACTATCATTCTCGTCCCCCTGTCCCAACTCCTGCTGCCAGGCGCTGATATCGACGTATTGCAGTTCTTCCTCGTCCTGCATCCGGCCCTCCCCATTGAGAATGGCTTGATAACGCTTCAAGAGGTCGTCGAGCACGACCTGGAGCGTCTCGGCATCTGCGCAGAGCACCGACAGGCGTAGGAGAAGTACATGCCTCTCCTCTTCCAGCTGAAAGAGTTCGGCTGTGAGTACATGCTCTCCCTGGAGATCCCTTCGCTGCATGTGCTGAGTCTGCCAATGCTCATCAAGTATGGTCTTCTGCTGCTCCTCGTCCAGGCAGCTCAGATTCATGAGTGGCGGGAGGAGCGCGGCAGGTGATTGGATCATCTGCATAGGTTGATCCATGCCTGCCAGGATGGCGAAGCTAGTTCGCAAGATCTCGTGGCCTTCTACCAGCTGCGTGAGAGCCTCCTGCAATGCTCCAAAGGAAAGGGGTCCCTCGAACAGGAACATTCCCTGTGTGCGCTCGACCTCGTGGTTCTGCAACCATCCCCACAGGCGCTCCTGTTGCTGGGAAAGATGAACCGCTTGTACATCTGCTGTTTGCATGAACTCGCTCCTCTATACCAGATAAGAACTGTCTTTTTTTCAATAATGATGATCATTCCGCGTTGCCAGGCAATTGGAGGCGTCCAGCCCGGCGCCCCTTGAGTTGCTGGCGCATGACCTGCTGCTCCTTTGTCTTCCGTTCCTTCTCGTCCTCGGTTGCCATCTCCAGACTTACAAGTTGCGCATCTGGCTGGGTGACAATCGAGCGCAACAGGGCTTGATAGCGCTCACAGAATGCCGCTATACGCTCTGCGCGGAAGAGGTCAGTGCTATAGTTGATCGAGCCATACAACTGTTGCTCGTCCTCAGTAATAAAGAGGGCCAGGTCGAATTTGGCCGTGTTGCGCTCACTATCTATTCCCTCAAGTACCAGGCCGGGCAGTTCAGCCTCGGTCATGGGAACGTTTTGCATCACGAAGAGCACGTTGATGAGTGGCGTTCTGCTGCCGACGCGCTTCAGGCGCAGATGCTCAACCACCGTCTCAAAGGGGAGTTCCTGGTGCATGTAAGCCCCCAGGACCATCTCGCGTACCTGCTGGAGCGCTTCTCGAAAGGACATTTTGCCGTTGAGCTTTGTGCGCATAGCAAGGATGTTAATAAAGAAGCCGATTAGCCCTTCGGTCTCCAGGCGCGAGCGGTTGGCGCTATCGGTCCCCACGACGATATCTTCCTGCCCGCTGAGCCGATACAAGAGCACCTGTAAGCCTGACAGTAACAGCATAAAGAGCGTGACTCCCTCTTGCTGGCTGAGCTTCTTCAGCCGCTGCGTCAGCTCCTCATCCAGGCGAAAACTTGCGTGCGCCCCGCGCTGGCTCATGACCTGTGGACGTGGATAATCGCCGGGCAGCTCGACTGCTCGTGCCTCGCTGAGCTGGCGCGTCCAGTAGCGCACCTGCTCGCGCAATACCTCGCCCTGTAACCAGCGCCGTTGCCAGGCGGCGTAATCCGCATACTGGATGGGCAATGGTGCCAGGGGTGAGGGCTGATGCTCCACAAACGCCTGGTAGAGTGCGCTGAGCTCCCGTACCAGGACCCCCATCGACCAGCCATCAGAGATGATATGGTGCATTGAGAGCAGCAAGATATGCTCGTTCTCTCTCTCCTTGAGCAGGGTCGCTCGCCAGAGGGGACCTCGCGAGAGATCAAATGGTTTTTCCACCTCTGCTTGTATCCGCTGCTGTATCCGCTCTTCCCTGTGCTCGCCTAGAGATTCAGAGAGGTCCACGACTTGCAGGTCCACCTGTGCCTGTGGATGCACGCGCTGCACCACCTCCCCATCCTGTTCTTCAAAGGTGGTGCGCAGGCTCTCGTGGCGTTGCTGCAATGCCTGGAGACTCTGCTGGAGTGCTGTGGGATGCAGAGTGCCGCCCAGCCGCACAGCATTAAAGACCGTATAGGCAGTGCTCTGAGGATCGAGCTGATGGAGGAACCAGAGGCGTTGCTGAGCGAAGGAGAGCGGCAGCAGCTCCTCTCGTGAGACTGGCTCAATCCCCGGGATGACTGTCTGCTCCCCTCCTCTGAGTTGGCCCTCGACGCGCTCGCTGAGTTGTGCGATGGTGGGGGCCTCAAAGAGCCAGGGAATGGGGACCTCCACGCCGAAGACCGCCCGCACCCTGGCGATCAGCCGCGTCCCCAGCAGGGAATGCCCTCCCAACTGAAAGAAGTTCTCCTGCCTGCCCAGCCCCTTCCTGCCTAACACCTCTTCCCAGATGCTCAGCATCAGCTCCTCAACCGGGGTACGCGCCTCCTCTCTCCGCTCGGGCGTCGCCTGTGACTCGCGCTCAGGTCTGGGGAGGCGCTGACGATCAAGCTTGCCATTGCTTGTCAGAGGCAAGCGTTCCAGCTGCACCCAGGCACTGGGAAGCATGTAGGCAGGAACCTGAGTCTCCAGGGCCTCACGCAACTGCTGCGCACCGGGTCCCGGCATCTCCCACGGCACGACGTATCCCACGAGTTGCTCGGGTTCGCCCTCCTCCTGCCAGAGCTGGACCACGGCCTCGCGCACCCCTCCATGGTGGCGCACTTGCTCCTCAATCTCTCCCAACTCGATGCGGTAGCCGCGCAGCTTGATCTGGTCGTCGCGTCGCCCGAGGAAGGTCAGCGTGCCCTCCTCGCCCTCGCGCACCCAGTCGCCCGTGCGATAGAGGCGTTGCTTCTCTCCTCCCACGAGAAGCTCGAGGAAGCGCTCCTGGGTCTGCTCGGGTTGCTGGACATAGCCTGCCGCCAGGTCCGCGCCGCCCAGGTAGAGCTCTCCGCTGACGCCGGTGGGCACCCACTGCTGCTGCTCGTCGAGGATGAAGGCCTGCATGTTGGCGATAGGACGACCCAGCGGCACGCTCCGCCCACGCTGCTCCTGGGAAGGAATCGCCACCTGCTCGATGGGTCCCAGCTCATTGATGAGGGCCCCGATGGTGGTCTCGGTGGGTCCATAGTGGTTGTAGAGCCGGTAGGAGCCACCCAGTTGTTGGAGTTGCTCAACCAGCGACCAGCGGAGCTCCTCGCCCCCTAGGAGCAAGTGTGCTCGTGGCAGAACGTCACTTCCGCCACCAGCCAGCAGGGCTTGCAGGTGAGAGGGCACGATCTTGAGCACATCGAGAGGAGAGATGCGTACATAGTCAGCGAAGGCTGCGCCATCACGGATCTGCTCCTCGGAGAGGAGGTGCAGGCAGCCGCCGCAGGCCCAGGCGCAGAAGATGCTGGTATTGCCCAGGTCGGCAGCCAGGCTCGAGACGGTAGCCAGGTGCAGTCCTGGCGTGAGGGCCAGTTGCTCACAGAGAGCCTGGGTATAGTTACTCACGCCCAGGTGGGTGACCTCGACGCCCTTGGGCCAGCCAGTGGAGCCGGAGGTATACATCACATAGGCGATTTGGTGTGGCGTGACCTCCACGGAGGGGGGCGTCTTGGGACAGGTCGCCAGCTGCTCGCCAAGGGTCTCCCAGAGCAGGAGGGGAGCGTTTGCCTGAGGGAGACGCTCCTGGATCTGCGCGCTGCTTATGATGAGAGCAGGCTCGATCTGTTCAAGGAGATGAGCCAGGCGAGCGGTGGGAGCCTCCATATCCAGGGGAACATAAGCCCCTCCAGCCTTGAGTACGCCTAGCAGGCTGATGAGGCCAGTGGCCCCTCGGGGCAGGCAGAGAGCGACGCGCCCACCAGAGTGCAGCCCTCGCTGCTGCAAGAGATGAGCGAGCTGGTTGCTCTGCTGCTCCAATTGCTCATAGCTCCAGAGGTCCAGGTCCCAGCGCAGGGCGGGAGCCTGGGGGTGCTGCTCTGCCTGGTGGGTGAAGAGGGTGTGCAGGGGAGTAAAGGGCCAGTCGCGGCGGATACCTTGCCAGCGGGTCTGAGCCTGGCGCTGCTGCGTTTCGTTGAGGAGGGTCAGGGTGCCCAGGGGGGTCTGAGGCGCCGCGATTACCTGCTCGATGACGTGCTGAAGCATGCTCAGGAGTTGCTGCGCCTGGGTGGAGGTGAAGAGGGTTGGCTGGTAGCGCAACTGGAGCGTGAGGCGCTCGCCCATCTGGAGAACGTGTAAATGGAGGGAGGCAGGCTCTTGCCAGGTGCTCTGGCGCAGGAGGCGAGCTTGGAGACCACCAACCTGCCAGTGCTCAGGCCATTGCTGGTAGGCGAAGCTGAGGGGAAAGCGCTGCTCCTGTCGCTCCAGTTCAGGCGCCAGTTCCTCCCAGCGAAAATAGAGCTGCTTCTCCTGCGCTTCCTGCAATACATGCCCGGTCTGCTTGAGGACCCAGGCGCAAATATGCTGATCCGTGAGAGGCGTATTCAGCGTGAAGGGGACCGTCCAGGCGAGGGGGCCGGCCACAGCCTCCAAGGCCTCATCTGGTCTTCCATCACAGGTGAGACCAATGAAAGGGGTTTCTTTTATTAAGCGCCAGAGCAGGATTTGCCAGCATGCGAGCAAGCAGGCTTCAGGTGTTACTTCGTGATGGTGGCTGAGCGCTAAGAGCTGGCGTTGTTGCGCTATCTCCAGTGTGGCCTCGACCTGCTCAGGTTGTGGTGCCTCTCCCTTGCCTTTATTGACGCTTTTCTTTCTATCAGCCTGAAAAGGAAGGGCCATGTGTATATACTGCGAGAGCTTCTGCTTGCGCCAGAAGGCTTGTTGTTGTTCCGCGTCCTCATCGTGTAAAATCTGGCTTTGCCAGGAGGAGACATCAATGTATTGCAATTCATCCTCGCTAAAGCGCACGTCCTGTCCCTCTTTATATGCTTGGTAGGCTCGCAGCAAGGCGGGAACCAGCAGTTTTAGCGTGAAGAGATCTGTACAGAGGGCGGGCGCGCTTAGCAATAGCGTGTGTTTCTGATCAGTGATGCGGATCAAGGTCGCGCGTACCTGGGGGCCATGCGCTAAATCAAAGTTGCTTCGCTGGTGCTTGTTCCATTGCTCCTCTAAAAGACCCTGCTGTAGCTCTTCATCCAGGTGCGCGATATCGATGAATTGATAGGAGGCCTCGCTGCTATTCAGCACCTGCATGGGGAGTTCCATCCCTGGCGCTGTATAAAATGTGGTGTGAAAGATTTCATAATGCTCCACCACAAGATGTAGCGCTTGCTGAAGGACAACCGTATCCAATGCCCCTTCCAGTGAGAGCGCGCATTGAACGCGATATGCCTGGCTTCCTGGAGCCAACCTCCAGAGATGCTCTTGTTGAAAAGAGAGATGAAACCCTTTTATTGGTATCGCCTGCATCTATCTGTCTACTCCTGACTTCTTCTCTAGCAAAAAAGCATATGAGTACAAATCATCCAAGTTCAATCCCTGTGCGCTCCACCCTCTTTAACCTGCCCTGGCGAGCGCGTGTATTCTGCTGCTTCATCCTTTCCTCCTCTCCTCTTTCACCTGTTGAGCGAATCTCCAGGCTGTCTACTGGCCATTCAGGATGGGCCACGATGTCATCTAACAGGGCTGTATAGCGACTCATTACCTGTGCGATTGTTGCCTTGTCATAGAGATCTGTGCTGTATTGGACGGAACAGCTCAGACCCTCAGCGTTTTCGAGCAAGAAGAGGGCCAGGTCGAATTTCGCGAGGGTCTGCTCGCGATCTACAGACTCCACATGTAGATCTGGAAGTTCGGCATCGGATGCTGGCACGTTCTGCATCACAAAAAGCACATTGATGAGCGGCGTGCGATTGCCCACGCGTTCCAGACGCAGATGCTCGACCACCATCTCAAAGGGAAGCTCCTGGTGCATATAGGCTCCCAGAACCATCTCGCGTACCCCTCGCAGGACATGCAGAAAAACAGGATTTCCGGCTAGGTTTGTCCGTAGGGCCAGTAGATTGACAAAGAAGCCGATCAGCCCCTCGGTCTCCAGGTGGGAACGGTTGGCGCTATCGGTCCCCACGACGATATCCTCCTGCCCGCTGAGCCGGTAGAGCAAGGTCTGCCAACCTGCTAGCAGCAGCATAAAGAGCGTAACCCCCTCTTGCCGGCTCAGTTGCCTCAGCCGCTGAGCCAAGTCCTCTGTGATAGTCCACTCATAGCTTGCCCCCTGCTCGCTACGCATGACCTGTGGTGCCCGGTCTCCTGGGATCTGTACGCTCCTGGCCTCGCTCAACTGCTGGGTCCAGTAACGAATCTGCTCGCGCAGGACCTCGCCCTGCAACCAGGAGCGCTGCCAGAGCGCATAGTCGGCATACTGTATTGGCAGAGGAGGCAGGACGACCTCGCTGCCGGTATGCAGCCCCTGGTAGAGGCTGGTCAGTTCTCGCACCAGGATGGCGCTGGACCAGCCATCGGAGATGATGTGATGCATGCTCAATTGCAGCCAGTGGTCTTGCTCGTCCAGGCGCAGCAGGCGGCAGCGCAGCAGTGGCCCCTTCTCCAGGTCAAAGGGGACGCTGACCTCTTGCGCGCTCAAGGTCTGGGCCTCACGCTGACGCTGTGCAAGCGGGAGGGCTTGCAGGTCGACCAGGGCAATCTGGACCTTGGCTCGGGGGGCTATGACCTGGAAGGGCTCGCCCGCCTGCTGGTGGAAGGTGGTGCGTAAGACCTCGTGCCGCTGGATCACTTGCTCCAGGCTCAGCTGGAGGGCACGCTGGTCGAGTTGTCCCTGGAAGGAGACAGTAAAGGGAATGGTATAGGCGCTGCTCTCGGGAGCGAGCTGGGAGAGGAACCAGAGTCGCTGCTGGGCAAAGGAGAGCGGAAGGCGCTGGTTGCGGGAGACGGGGACTAGTGGTGGAACCTCCCGCTGCTGGTGTCCCTGGCTCAACAGCTGCTGAAGGCGCTTGCTCAACTGGGCGATGGTGGGAGCCTCAAAGAGGGTGCGGACCGGGATGTCGGCGCCGGTCATGTGGCGCAGGCGAGAGATGACCTGGGTAGCGAGCAGGGAGTGGCCGCCGATCTCAAAGAAGTTCTCGAACAGCCCGGGCTGTTCGCGCTGTAAGACCTCTTGCCAGCTCTGCAAGACTAACTCTTCCACGGGCGAGAGTGCATGCTCTGCCTCCTGTGGTTGAATAGCATCGTTATCAGGCGCGGGAAGCTGTTTGACGTCGACTTTGCCATTGGCCATAAGTGGTAGACTGGTCAGGGGCAGAATAAAGGTTGGTAGCATATAGCCAGGTAATTTATCCTGGGCAAAGCGCCTCAGCTCGCTTATGGAGGGGAGGGAGGCTTTTTCGTTGCCTACCAGGTACGCGACCAGGCAGGTCTCTGCTCCCACGTCATTTCTTACCAGTGCAACGCAGGTGCTTACGTCCGGGTGCTCCATAAGTACATGTTCTACTTCGCTCAGCTCAATACGCTGGCCGCGTAGCTTCACTTGCTGATCAATGCGCCCCAGGTATTCAAGCATGCCATCTTCGCGATAGCGGGCCTGATCGCCTGTGCGATAGAGCCGCGCACCCTCACCCGGGCTATAGGGATCTGGTACAAACTTCTCGGCAGTCAGATTGGGGCGCTGCCAATAGCCGCGTGCCAGCCCGCTTCCGCCAATATAAAGTTCTCCAGGCGCCCCAATGGGTACCGGCTGCATATGACTATTGAGCAGGTGGATCTTGCTATTCGCGATAGGGCGCCCAATAGGCACAGCCACCCTCCTCGTTTCGCGTTCACATTCCCAGGCCGTGACCTGAACTGTTGTTTCGGTCGGGCCATACAAATTGATAAGCTTTGCTGGTGAAAGAGCGAAGAAGCGCTCCTGTAGATCCTGCGTGAGGGCTTCACCCCCGCAAAAGACTGACTTCAGGCTCTGGCAATGCTCTATGCCAGGCTCTTGCAAGATGAGGCGAAGCATAGTCGGGACAAATTGAATGGTCGTTATCTGATGCTGCACAATAAGCTTGAGCAGGGCTGCGCTATCCTGGTGACTCTCGGGTGGCGCAAGAATAAGCTGGCTGCCAGCCGCTAAGGGGGCATAGAACTCCCATACTGAGGCATCGAAACTGATGGGAGTCTTTTGTAAGATCCGGTCAGCAGCGGAGAATCTGAAGCGGTCCTGCATCCAATGCATGTGATTACAGATGCCCCCGTGTGTGACCATGACCCCTTTGGGGCGGCCCGTAGAGCCTGATGTATAGATCATATATGCCAGGTGACCCGCGCGAACCTCCACAATCTCCTGGGGATTACTTTCCTCAACTGACCAGTCTTGATCGAGGCAGAAGACCTGGCCCGCGTAGGCTGGCAGGTGCTCACGCAGCAGAGAGTGCGTGAGAAGCACTGCTGCCTGGCTGTCTGCTAGCATAAATGCTATGCGCTCCTGGGGATAGCCTGGATCAAGGGGGATATAGGCTCCTCCGGCCTTGAGAGTTGCCAGCAGGGCTATAACCATGTCCAGGGAACGTTCCATATAGATTCCGACAAGCACATCCGGCCCCACTCCGAGCCTGCACAGATGTTGAGCCAGCAGGTTGGCCCGCGCATTGAGCTGTGAGAAGCTGAACTGCTCATCCTGATAGACCAGCGCGATAGCGTCCGGCGTGCGCGCGACCTGGGCTTCTACCAGGTGATGCAGACAATTTTCTTGTGGAAAGGCAGCTTCGGTCTGGTTCCAATCTAAAAGCACCTGCTGACGTTCCTGCTCGCTGAGCACAGGCAGGGCCTGGATAGAAGCCTGGGGGGTATCCACAATCGCTTGCAGCAGGGTTTGCCAGTGCGAGAGCAGAAGCGTGATTGTACTCTCCTTAAAAAGGTCAAGATTATATTCCATCTCACACCAGAGGCCCTGCGAGGCTTCGGTCAGTGTAAGCGTCAGATCAAATTTCGCCGTGACCCCTGTCTGAGGGAAATCTTCGATCTGCAATCCCAGGGGCCTCTGTTCAGATGCTAGCGAGGAAGCCTGCTGCAAGGTGAACATAACCTGGAAGAGTGGAGAACGGCTCAGGTCACGTTGTGGCTGGATGGCCTCGACGACTTGCTCGAAGGGGAGATCCTGGTGTGCATAGGCGCCCAGACAGACCTCGCGAATCCGCGTGAGCAGCTCTACAAAGGAGGGATCGCCCGAGAGATCACCGCGCAAAACCAGGGTGTTGACAAAGAAGCCAATCAGCCCCTCGATCTCTTGCCGCGTGCGATTAGCGATGGGGGTCCCCACCGCGATATCGAGCTGGCCACAGGAGCGCGCCAATAAGACCTGGAAAGCGCCCAGCAGGGTCATGAAGAGCGTGACGCCCTCACGCCGTGACAACTCGTGCAATTGTGTTAGCAGCCTGGCTGGCAGTATTTGCTGGACGCGTGCGCCTCGCAGCGTCTGGATAGGTGGGCGCGGATAATCAGTTGGCAGGGCCAGTGGCGTAATCCCGCTTAACTGCTCTTTCCAGTAGGCCAGTTGCTCCTGTAAGACCGCCCCTTGTAGCCAGGAGCGTTGCCAGAGCGCATAGTCGGCATACTGTACCGGCAATGGTGGCAGAGGGTTGAGCTCGCCCCGTTGCAGGGCCTCGTAGAGAACGGTCAGCTCGCGCATCAGAATCTCCAGGGACCAGCCATCGGAGATAATATGGTGCATGCATAGCAGCAGGACCTGGTCATCTGTGTCCAGTTGGAGTAGCCAGCCGCGCAAGAGTGGTCCACATGCCAGGTCGAAGGGTTGTGCCAGCTCTTGTTGAACTAGGTTCTGGGCGATGTCTTCACGCGCTGCCGATGGGAAGGAGCGCAGATCCAGAAATGTTAGTTGTGTCTTTGGCGTCGTACCGACCTGCTGAACTGGCTCGCCTTGCGTATTCACAAAGGTCGTGCGCAGGATCTCGTGTCGCTGGACTACTGTATTGAGCGCCCGGTCCAGCGCTTGAGCATCCAACACGCCACGCAGGCGTAAGACACCAGGAATGATATAAGCCGTACTGCCTGGTTCAAATTGATCCAGGAACCAGAGCCGCTGCTGGGCAAAGGAGAGGAGGAGGGGCGAGCTACGGCGTACCGGCACAATGGCTGGCGCCTCTGTCTGCTGCTCCTGGCGCAACTCTCGTTGGAGCTGCGCGGTTAACTGGGCGACGGTGGGAGCTTCAAAGAGTGCTCGCACTGGCACCTCGATCCCTGTCAGGCGCCTGAGGCGCGCGATGACCTGGGTGGCGAGCAGTGAATGCCCACCGATCTCAAAGAAATTCTCGTAGATGCCGAGCTGCTGCTGTGGCAAAACTTGCTGCCAGCTCTGAAGGACCAGTTCTTCCAGTCCATCTCGGGGACCCTGCCTCTCCTCTGTGCCTTTCGCCTCCTCGCCTGCTTGTATATCGGGCAGGAGTTTGCGGTTTACCTTTCCCGAGGGACTGAGTGGCAATCTCTCCATCTCCACCAGCCTGACTGGTAGCATATACTCTGGTAGTTGCTCGCCTGCGTATCTGCGTAGCTCACGTAAGGAGAGTGACTGGCCATCTTTGATGACCACGTATGCCACCAACTGCCTCTCCCGGCCTTCCACACCCTGCACTTTTAGCGCGGCCTCGTTCACCAGCGGATGTCCACTGATAACCGCCTCGATCTCGCCCGGCTCGATACGATACCCCCTTATTTTTACCTGCTCGTCGCTGCGCCCTAAATACTGAATGGCCCCGTCTCGGCCATAACGAGCCAGGTCACCTGTCTTATAGAGTCGCCTGCCTGCGACACGTGCGAAGGGATCAGGGATAAAGCGTTCCGCCGTCAGATCTGGCCGGTTAAAATAGCCACGTGCCAGGCTGACCCCGCCAATATAAAGCTCTCCAGGGACGCCCACGGGTACCAGGTTCAGTGATCGATCCAGGAGATAGATCTCGGTATTATAGATGGGGAAGCCAATGTCTGGTATGACCGTCCACTCCCGGGGCGCGCCCTCTAGCCTCAACGCCGTTACGACGTGGCTCTCCGATGGCCCATACTCATTGATAAGCTCCAGGGCAGGCAGGCGCTCGCAGAAGTCACGAATGGCCTGGTTAACCTGTAATGCCTCGGCGGTCGAGACCACCAGGCGCAGATGTGCTGGCAGCACCTGGGAGAGCGAGTGGGCCTCCGCCAGGTGGAGCAAGGCGGAGAAGGGCAAGAATGCCCTCTCGATGGCGGTCTGATCCATATAACGCAACAAGGCCACCGGGTCCTGCTGCATTTCAGGCGAGATCAAGTGCAGGCTCCCACCGGCATACCAGGTCGAGAAAGCCTCCAGAAACGAGACATCGAAGCTCAGCGATGAGAATTGCAATACCCGCGCTGGCTCGCTATATCCCGGTTGCGCATACTGCCATTCAACCAGGTTCCTCAAGGCCCGGTGAGGCATGGAGACCCCTTTGGGCCTCCCCGTCGAGCCAGAAGTAAAGATAATGTAGAGTAGCTGCTCAGCATTGCCCGCGCCACCTGGATTCTCTCCGCTCTCTTGCGCAATATACTCCCAATCCTGTTCAACATCTATGCTCTGAAGGTTGGGTAGAGGGAAGAGGGTTGCGAGCTCAGGCTGCGTCAGCAAGACAGAGACGGCGGCCTCTTCGAGCATAAAGGCCAGGCGCTCCGCCGGATAGGCTGGGTCGAGCGCCACGTAGGCTCCCCCGGCTTTAAGGATGCCCAGCACACAGATAAAGGCCTGTATTGAGCGTGCGACGCATAGACCCACCGCCGTGTCTTGCGTTATCCCTCGGGTTTGCAGGTAGTGGGCAAGCTGATTCGCGCGCCTGTTTAGCTCGCTGTACGTAATCTGTTCGCCATCATTGAGCACGGCCACAGCGTCTGGCGTGCGCCTCGCCTGCTCGGCAAAGAGTTCATGCAGGCACATCTGTGAGGAAGAGGTGACCTGCGTGGCATTCCAGGCGTCGAGTATCTGCCTGCGCTCCTCCTCAAGGATCAGGGGAATATCCTTGATGCGCTGTTGCGGATGGCTCACAAGCGTTTCTAGCAGTAACTGATAGTGCTTCAGGAACCTGACCATTGTCTCTTCATCGAAGAGATCGCTGCAATACTCGACCTCGCACTCCAGTTCCTGGCCAGTATCAAAGAGCGAGAGCGTCAGATCAAACTTGGCGGTCTCATCTCTAGCTTGTATGGGACTCAGACTCAGGCCGTGTAGCTCTTCTGTCGCGGACTCAGCGTGGACCAGGATAAACATCGCCTGGAAGAGTGGCGAACGACTGAGATCTCGCTCGGGCTGGAGCACTTCGACCAGCTTCTCAAAGGGCATTTGCTGGTGTAGGTATGCCTCCAGGGCCACCATTCGCGTCCGTTGTAGCACCTCTTCAAAGGATGGATTTCCCGTGAGGTTGCCACGCATTACAAGTGTATTGGTGAAGAAACCGATGAGTTCTTCTACCTCCGTATGGTTACGCTCCTCGATAGGCGTCCCGATAGCGATATCGTCCTGGTCAGTATAGCGGGCAAGGAGGACCTGAAAGGCTGCTAGTAAGAGCATAAACAGGGTGGCGCCGTTGTCCTGGCTTAACTTTTTCAATGCTTTGTTGCATGCCGCAGGCACGACCAGCGAGGTAGAAGCGCCATGCAATGACTGTCGCGGCGGACGTGGCCGGTCCGTTGGCAATGACAGAGCTGGAATGCTGTCGAGCTGTCGTGTCCAGAAGTCTAGTTGTGCCTGGAATACCTCTCCCTGGAGGCAGTTGCGCTGCCAGGCGGCAAAATCGGCGTACTGGATGGGTAGCTCGGAGAGTGAAACAGTCTCTCCGCCTGTAAATGCATTGTAGAAAGCCGCCATATCACGCTGCCAGAGCAGGTGTGACCACGCATCTGAGATAATATGGTGAGCTGTATGCAGCAACACATATTCATCTTCAGCTCTCTTGATCAGCGTCACACGCATCAGGGGTCCATGTGCTAGATCGAAGGGAGCCTGCGCCTCCAGCCTCGCCAGGCGCTCTTCCTCCTCTGCCTGGTTCTGCCCCGCCAGTCGGCTCAGGTCAATCCAGGTGACATCGACCTGGCTAGTTGGGTGAATGATCTGTACCGGCTCCCCGTCTCGGGTAGCAAAGGTGGTACGTAGCACTTCATGTCTGTTCACCACCGCCTGTAAGCTCCGCTCAAAGGCGCCGGCTACGAGAGTGCCTTTGAGCTTCAGAGCCATTGGCACATTGTAGGTCGCCTGCCCCGGCTCTAACTGGTCAAGGAACCAGAGGCGTTGCTGGGCGAAGGAGAGTGGCAGCGGCTCCTCTCGCGAGACTTGCCCGATTCTCGGAATGGCTGTCTGCTCCCCTCCTCTGAGCTGGCCCTCGACGCGCTCGCTGAGTTGTGTGATAGTAGGAGCCTCAAAGAGCCAGGGAATGGGGATCTCCACGCCGAAGACCGCCCGCACCCTGGCGATCAGCCGCGTCCCCAACAGGGAATGCCCGCCTGCCTGGAAGAAGTTCTCCTGCCTGCCCAGTCCCTTCCTGCCTAACACCTCTTCCCAGATGCCCAGCATCAGCTCCTCAACCGGGGTACGCGCCTCCTCTCTCCGCTCGGGCGTCGCCTGTGACTCGCGCTCAGGTCTGGGCAGGCGCTGACGATCAAGCTTGCCATTGCTTGTCAGGGGCAAGCGTTCCAGTTGCACCCAGGCACTGGGAAGCATGTAGCCCGGAACCTGAGCCTCCAGGGCCTCACGCAATTGCTGGGCACCGGGTCCTGGCATCTCCCACGGCACGACATACCCCACGAGTTGCTCGGGCTCGCCCTCCTCCTGCCAGAGCTGGACCACGGCCTCGCGCACCCCTCCATGGTGGCGCACTTGCTCCTCAATCTCTCCCAACTCGATGCGGTAGCCCCGCAGCTTGATCTGGTCGTCGCGTCGCCCGAGGAAGGTCAGCGTGCCCTCCTCGCCCTCGCGGACCCAGTCGCCCGTGCGATAGAGGCGTTGCTTCTCTCCTCCCACGAGAAGCTCGAGGAAGCGCTCCTGGGTCTGCTCGGGTTGCTGGACATAGCCTGCCGCCAGGTCCGCGCCGCCCAGGTAGAGCTCCCCACTGACACCGGTGGGCACCCACTGCTGCTGCTCGTCGAGGATGAAGGCCTGCATGTTGGCGATGGGACGACCCAGCGGCACGCTCCGCCCACGCTGCTCCTGAGGAGGGATCGCCACCTGCTCGATGGGTCCCAGCTCATTGACCAGAGCCCCGATGGTGGTCTCGGTGGGTCCATAGTGGTTGTAGAGCCGATAGGAGCCGCCCAGCTGTTGGAGTTGCTCAACCAGCGACCAGCGGAGCTCCTCGCCCCCCAGGAGCAAGTGTGCTCGTGGCAGAACGTCACTTCCTCCCCCCGCGAGCAGGGCTTGCAGGTGCGAGGGCACGATCTTGAGCACATCGAGAGGAGAGGTGCGTGCATAGTCAGCAAAGGCTGCGCCATCACGGATCTGCTCCTCGGAGAGGAGGTGCAGGCAGCCGCCGCAGGCCCAGGCGCAGAAGATGCTGGTATTGCCCAGGTCAGCTGCCAGGCTGGAGACGGTAGCCAGGTGCAGCCCTGGCGTGAGGGCCAGTTGCTCACAAAGGGCCTGGGTGTAGTTACTCACGCCCATGTGGGTGACCTCGACGCCCTTGGGCCAGCCAGTGGAGCCGGAGGTATACATCACATAGGCGATTTGGTGTGGCGTGACCTCCACGGAGGGGGGCGTCTTGGGACAGGTCGCCAGCTGCTGGCCGAGGGTCTCCCAGAGCAGGAGGGGAGCGTTTGCCTGAGGGAGACGCTCCTGGACCTGCGCGCTGCTTATGATGAGAGCAGGCTCGATCTGTTCGAGGAGGTGAGCCAGGCGAGCGGCGGGTGCCTCCATGTCGAGGGGGACATAAGCCCCTCCAGCCTTGAGCACGCCCAGCAGGCTGATGAGGCCAGTGGCCCCTCGGGGCAGGCAGAGAGCGGCGCGCCCACCGGAGCGCAGGCCGTGCTGCTGCAAGAGATGGGCGAGCTGGTTGCTCTGCTGCTCCAATTGCTCATAGCTCCAGAGGTCCAGGCCCCAGCGCAGGGCGGGAGCCTGGGGGTGCTGCTCTGCCTGGTGGGTGAAGAGGGTGTGCAGGGGAGCAAAGGGCCAGTCGCGGTGGATACCTTGCCAGCGGGCCTGAACCTGGCGCTGCTCCTCTTCGCTTAGCAGGGGCAATGTATGTATGGGTGCTTCCGGGTGCTTTATCGCTACGGTAAGCAGCTGTACAAATAATTTGCCCAGATAGTGGATTTGCTGTTCCGCAAAGCGCGAAGCATTGTACCGAAGCCGGAATTGTAGCGCGCCATCACGCTCCTGAATATGCAGTTGCAACTGGAATGGCTCTAGATGGCTCTCCTGACGCTGGAGCGAGAATGTGACAGGATTGTCGGTGCCGGGATTCGGCCAGGACTCATAGGCAATGCTTGCCGGGAAGTAGCGCGGCTCGCGCGTAACCGAAGGCGTGTTCTCCCAGGTGAAATAGAGCTGTTTTTCAAGGGATTGCTGATAATCCTGCTCAAGCTGCTGGAGATGCCAGGCGAAGGAGCGACCCTCCATGATGCGTGTGCGAACCGGTACCATGCGAGCATAGGGGCCTACGAGGTCCGCAAGCTCTTCATAAGGGCGCCCGTCGTAGAGCATGCCCAGCACTATATCCTGATTATGCGCCAGGCGCCATAAGAGCATTTGCCAGACCGTCAGCAGCAGTGTCTCAGTCGAGACCCCTAAATGCTCTCTCGCGCTCCGCATTGTTTGTTGTGCTGTGTCTCCTAGAGCCAGCGCAACATGTCGAGGTTCAAACGTGAGCTGCGCTGGTCCCTGCCAGTCTGGCACTTGCCTGCCCTGCTCGCGCGCAAAAGGCAGGGTCATACCCTGGAGCTGAGAGAGATCTATCTTGCGCCAGTGCGCGAATTGCTCCTCCGCCTCATCCTCTTGGAGCAGTTCATTCAGCCAGGCGGTGACGTTCACATACTGGAGCGGCTCTTCCTCATCTTCATCATCCTGATGACGCGAGGCGTCTGCATATGCTTGCGAGATGGCGATACTGAGCTGTTTGAGCGTCGTCATATCGGCGCAGAGGGCATGTACGCTGAGCAAGAGAATATGCGCTTGAGGAGCCAGGCGCAACAATTGCGTATGCAGCAACGGCCCTATTTCCAGGTCAAAGGGACGCCACAGCAGATCCTGCCAATGCTCTTCTAACGCGCTTTCTTGTGCCGTTGCATTAAGCTGCTCAAGACTGATAAGCGGGCATGCTACTTCAAGCTGTTCGCCGATTACCTGTACGGGTAGCTCCATACCGGGCACGCGCTCAAAGGTCGTACGCAGGATCTCGTGGCGCTGGCAAACATGCTGTAGCACCTGTTGCAGAAGGCGAGGATTTAGATCGCCCGTGATCTTCAGCGCGCACTGAACACGTAGCCATGGTTTATCCTGCAACCAGGGCCAGAGACGAGCCTGCTGTGGCGAAAGGTGAGCACCTCTTTTATCGGTTTTTTGCATCTATCTCTTTGCTCCTCATCTAAGAAAGATCAGTACCATCTTTAAAGCCTTTGAGCTTGCTCAGATGCTGACTCAAGCGCTTCTTCTGTTGCGTAGCGCGTAACTGCTTTTCTTCCTGGGTGTAGTAATCCAGCGTGTCTATGACGCTATCAGGGTGGGCCACAATGTTGCGCAGCAACTCATTGTAGTGGCTCATGATCCTGGCGATTGTCTCTTCTTCATACATGTCTGTACTGTAATTCAGGCCGCAGGCCAGGCCCGCTCCAGGTACCTCAGTCACAAAGAGGGCCAGGTCAAATTTCGCGAAGGTCGTGCCGCTATTAATTGAGTTCTCGTGCAGATCGGGCAATTCGACCTCGATGGCAGGTACGTTCTGCATGACGAAAAGGGTATTCACAAGTGGTGTTCGGTTGCCCACGCGTTCAAGGTGCAGATGCTCGACAACTATCTCAAAGGGAAGCTCCTGGTGGGTATACGCCCCTAGTACCGTTTCGCGGACCTCATGCAGAATGTCTCGAAAAGGTGCGTTGCCAATCACCCGTGTTCTTAGCGCTAGCAGGTTGACAAAGAAGCCGATCAGTCCCTCGGTCTCCAGGTGGGAACGGTTGGCGCTATCGGTCCCCACGACGATATCCTCCTGCCCGCTGAGCCGGTAGAGCAAGGTCTGCCAACCTGCTAGCAGCAGCATAAAGAGCGTAACCCCCTCTTGCCGGCTCAGGTGTTTTAGCTCCCGGGTCAGATCTTCCGTGATAGTCCACTCGTAGCTCGCCCCTCGCTCGCTGCGCACGATCTGTGGTGCCCGATCTCCTGGGATCTGTACGCTCCTGGCCTCGCTCAACTGCTGGGTCCAGTAACGAATCTGCTCGCGCAGGACCTCGCCCTGCAACCAGGAGCGCTGCCAGAGCGCATAGTCGGCATACTGTATTGGCAGAGGAGGCAGGACGACCTCGTTGCCGGTATGCAGCCCCTGGTAGAGGCTGGTCAGTTCTCGCACCAGGATGGCGCTGGACCAGCCATCGGAGATGATGTGATGCATGCTCAATTGCAGCCAGTGGTCTTGCTCGTCCAGGCGCAGCAGGCGGCAGCGCAGCAGTGGCCCCTTCTCCAGGTCAAAGGGGACGCTGACCTCTTGTGCGCTCAAGGCCTGGGCCTCACGCTGACGCTGTGCAAGCGGGAGGGCTTGCAGGTCGACCAGGGCAATCTGGACCTTGGCTCGGGGGGCTATGACCTGGAAGGGCTCGCCCGCCTGCTGGTGGAAGGTGGTGCGTAAGACCTCGTGCCGCTGGATCACTTGCTCCAGGCTCAGCTGGAGGGCACGCTGGTCGAGTTGTCCCTGGAAGGAGACAGTAAAGGGAATGGTATAGGCGCTGCTCTCGGGAGCGAGCTGGGAGAGGAACCAGAGTCGCTGCTGGGCAAAGGAGAGCGGCAAGCGCTGGTTGCGGGAGACGGGGACTAGTGGTGGAACCTCCCGCTGCTGGTGTCCCTGGCTCAACAGCTGCTGAAGGCGCTTGCTCAACTGGGCGATGGTGGGAGCCTCAAAGAGGGTGCGGACCGGGATGTCGGCGCCGGTCATGTGGCGCAGGCGAGAGATGACCTGGGTAGCGAGCAGGGAGTGGCCGCCGATCTCAAAGAAGTTCTCGAACAGCCCGGGCTGTTCGCGCTGTAAGACCTCTTGCCAGCTCTGCAAGACCAGCTCCTCAAGAGGACCGAGCAGGCGCGCTTCATCCTGTTGCTCCGTGGCCTGCCATGTGACCGCAGGCAGCTGCCGTCGATCCACCTTGCCATTGGGAGAGAGAGGAAGGGCATCCAGCAGTACAAACTGCGCTGGCAGCATGTACTCTGGCAGCCGCTCCTTGAGCGCGCTTCTCAGCTCGCCCTCGCTGCCCGGCTGCACGACCTCGCCCGCCTCTGGTACGATATAGGCCACCAGGCGCTTTTCCTCCCCCGTCTCGGCTCGCAGGACTACCACGCTCTGCTTGATCTGCCGCTGCTTGTTGAGCGCCGCTTCGATCTCCCCCAGCTCGATACGGTAACCGCGCAGCTTGACCTGCTCATCCTGTCGCTCGACAAACTCCAGTTGTTCATCACCCCGGTAGCGCACGCGGTCCCCCGTGCGGTACACCCTGGCACCCGCCTTGCCACCGTAGGGATCAGGCACAAACACGCCCGCCGTCTTCTCCGGCTCGTTGAGATAGCCACGACCAACCCCCATCCCACCCACATACAGCTCACCAATAACGCCCGCTGGCACCGGCTGCATCTGCTCATCCAGGACATAGAGCTGGGTGTTGGCAAGCGGCCTGCCGATGGGCACCCGCCACGTTCCCGCCTGTTCCTCTGGCTGCTGGAGGACGGCGTGAGTCACATCATCGGAACACTCGGTGGGTCCATAGGCGTTGAGCAGGGCGGGCAGGACCTGTTCCTCGCGCCACCAGCGGCGGCATAGCTCCACCGGCATGGCCTCCCCCGTCACGCTGACCCAGCGCACCCGGCTCTGGGAGAGCACCTGCCCACCTTCTTGATCGAGGAGCGCTCCCAGCAGGGAGGGGACGACTTGCAGGATGCTGATTCCACCTTCCTCAACGGCGCGCAGGAGCTGCCAGGGATCATGGGCCACTGCATCGGGCAGGATGGCAACCCGTCCCCCATGCAGCAGCCCGGCGAACAGCTGCCAGACAGAGATATCGAAGCACTGCGAAGCGGTCTGGGCCACCACATCCTCCTCTCCCAGGGAGAGGGCCTCGACCTTGGCCCAGAGATGGTTGCGCATGCCCTGCTGAGTCACCATGACGCCCTTGGGCTGGCCGGTGGAGCCGGAGGTGTAGATGACATAGGCCAGCTGCTCGTCCAGCAGCGGAGGTTCGACCCAGGTCTCGTGCTCTGAGGTCTCAGCCAGCTCGTCCAGGCACAGCACGCGTGTGCCCTCCGAGGGCAAACCATGGCGGAGCTGGCTCCTGGTGAGGAGCAGGGGCAGGGCGCTCTGCTGGAGCATGGTCTGCACGCGTTGCTGAGGATAGGCAGGGTCCAGGGGGACAGAGGCCCCGGCGCAGCGCCAGGTGGCCAGGACACTGATCAGGAAGGCAGCTGAGCGTTCGAGATAGAGGCCAACCAGGGTCTCGGGACCCACGCCCAGGGCCTGCAAGCGCCGGGCCAGCCGCTGCACCTGTTGTTGGAGGGCGGCATAGGTAAGCTGTCCATCGGGACCACTCACGGCGAGCCGGTCAGGGAAGCGCTCTGCCTGCCGGGCGAGCAGGGCATGGATATGCAGTGGTGCCTCCCATTCACGCCGGGTCTGGTTCCATTGGACCAGGAGCTGTTCGCGCTCGGTGGGTGAGAGGAGTGCGAAAGCCGAGAGGCGCTGGCGTGGCTCAGTGACCAGGGTCTGTAAGAGTTGCTGCCAGTGCTGCATGAGTCGCTGGATAGTGGTGGCATCGAAGAGATCTGTGTTGTACTCGACGCTGGTCTGGAGTCCCTGCTCGCTCTCCTGCACCTGTACGGTAAGGTCAAATTTGCTAGATCTGCGCTCAAACTCGACCACCTCCAGGGTGGCTTGATCGAGAGCCATGTTCTGCTGGGGGACATTCTGCAAGGCGAAGAGAACCTGGAAGAGGGGAGCATAGCTCAGCGAGCGCTCGACGGGCAGGCTCGTGACGACCTGTTCGAGGGGCACATCCTGGTGGGCATAGGCTCCCAGGCAGACCTCGCGCGTTCGGGCCAGCTGCTCCAGGAAGGTAGGATCGCCCGAGAGGTCGCCGCGCAGGGCCAGGGTATTGACAAAGAGACCAATCAGGCCCTCCAGCTCGCGGTGGCGGCGATTGGCCACGGGGGTCCCGATCACCAGGTCGCTCTGGCCGCTATAGCGCATGAGCAGGAGCTGGAAGCTGGCGAGCAGGGTCATGAACAGGGTTGCTCCCTGCTGCTGGCTGAGCGCCTCCAGCCCTTGCCGCAGCTCTTGTGCCAGGTGGAGACTGAACTCGGCTCCTACATAGCTCTGGACCTGTGGGCGCGGGCGGTCGGTGGGCAGGTCCAGCAGAGGTGGGGCATCCGCCAGGTGAGCCTGCCAGTATTCAAGCTGTTGTTGCAACTGCTCATCCTGGAGCCACTGGCGCTGCCAGAGAGTATAGTCGGCGTACTGGATGGGCAGGGGAGTCAGTTCAAGTGACTCACCGCGCACGGCGGCCTGGTAGAGCGTGGTGAATTCGCGCACGAGGACGCCGATGGACCAGCCATCGGAGATGATATGATGCATATTGAAGAGCAGGATATGCTCCTGGGGCTGAAGGCGTAGCAGGCGTACACGCAGGAGGGGACCGTGCGCGAGATCAAAGGGGCGATGGACCTCCTCCCGCGCCAGTTGCTGTATGAGTTCTTCTCGCTGGTCCGGCACGAAGCCGCTTAGCTCGATGAGTAGGACCTGGAGAGGGATATCTGTCGCGATATGCTGAATAACCACATCCTGTTGAGTGATAAAGGTGGTGCGCAGGCTCTCGTGCCGCTTGACGATCTGCCGCAGGCTTTGCTCCAGGGCTTCAAAGGAGAGGGAGCCCGTGATCCGCAGCGCCGATGGAATCGTATAGGTGATATTACCTGGCTCCAACTGGTCGAGGAACCAGAGCCGCTGCTGGGCAAAGGAGAGAGGAAGCAGTTCTGGATGAGCCATAGGCACCAGCGGAGGGAGCCCCTCGGAGGACCCAAGCTGCTGTAGGGCTTCGATGCGTTGGGCCAGCTCGGCGATGGTGGGGGCCTCAAAGAGGGTGCGCAGGGCCAGTTCCACTCCCAGAGCCTGCTGGACATGTGCAATGACCTGCATTGCCAGTAATGAATGCCCTCCCAACTCGAAGAAGTTATCGGTGATACCCAGGTGTGGGCGTAGCAGCAGCTCGCTCCAGATGGAGGCTAGCTGCTGCTGAAGCGGGGTCACTGGCGCGGCATAGCGCTCCCGCTGCCAACTTGACTGGTGTTCCTCGGGTAGGGGCAGGGCCTTGCGGTCCACCTTGCCATTGGTCGTCAGGGGGAGCTGCTCCAGGGCGACAAAATGGGTGGGGAGCATGTACTCGGGCAGGCGCTCTTTCAAGAATGCGCGTAGCTCCTGTTCGCCTCCCGAGATGGCCCGCTCTTCCTCGGTGACTACATAGGCTACGAGCCGCTTCTCCGCGTCTTCATCCCCCTGGACAAGCACAATGCTTTGCTTGACGCGAGGGTGCTGGTTAAGAACAACTTCGATCTCTCCCAGCTCAATGCGGTAGCCGCGTAATTTTACCTGGTTATCCAGGCGCCCGAGATATTCGAGGGTGCCATCAGTACGATAGCGCGCTAAATCGCCTGTGCGGTAGAGTCGGTCGCCTGCCAGCGTACTAAAGGGGTTGGGAACAAAGCGCTCGGCGGTTTGCTCGGGTCTCTGCCAATAGCCTCTCGCCAGGCCGAGGCCTCCGATGTAGAGCTCGCCGATTATGCCTATGGGAACTGGCTGTTGCTGAGGGTCGAGCACGTAGAGCTGGGTATTGGCGATAGGTTTGCCAATTGGCACGCTCCCTTGCTCTGGCGCCTTTCCCGCAGGCACTTCATAGACGCAGCATCCCACCACGGTCTCGGTTGGCCCATACTCGTTGATCACGCGACAGTTCGGTGCCCACTGCTGCCACCAGGCAAGCGTCTTATAGCCAAGCGCCTCGCCACCAAGTATAAGAACCTGGGCACTCTCTGCCAGTTCTTGCTGCAAGTGCGTCGTGCTTAACGCTTCCAGGTGGGCCGGTGTCACCTTCAAAAGGTTCCACTGTGGGCGCTGCTTCAGCCTCTCCACCAGTCCTTCCAGGCCCTGCCCCTCGCCCAATATTTCCACTGCTTGCCCACTCAGCAGGGGGAGGAAGATGCTGGTCACGGTCAGATCAAAGCCAAGGGGAGAATGCAGGAGCGCGCCCCTCCCTGGTTGCGAGCAATACGCCTGCCTGGCCCAATGCACATAGTTTACTAATCCCTGCTGCGTTATCATGACCCCTTTGGGGCGCCCGGTAGAACCCGAGGTATAGATCATATATGCCAGGTTCTGGGCCGTGCCTCGCCAGCTTGGAGCAGTATTCTTCTCCTGGGTTAACTGCTCCTGAAGCTGATCCAGGTGCACCTCCTCTATACCGGGCAGGGCGAGTGTATGGGTTATCTCGTCCTGTGTGATGAGCAGCGATATGCTGGCGTCGTGCATGATGAAGGTGAGTCGCTCTGGAGGCAGCCCCCCATCGATAGGCACGTAGGCGCCCCCAGCTTTGAGCACGGCCAGGATTGCTACAAGCACCTGCGGCGAGCGCGGTAAACAGATGCCCACACGTACTTCTGGACCGACGCCATGCCGACGCAGATAATGTGCCAGGCGATTCGCCTGGCTATCCAGGTCCCAGTACGTGATCTGCTCATCTCCCCATAACACCGCAATGGCAGCGGGGGTGTGCTCCACCTGCTCTTCAAAAAGCTGCTGGACCCCCCGCTCAGAGGGATATTCAGCCCAGGTGGCATTCCACTCATGCAAGATAAGGCGCTGTTGCTCCGCATTGAGTAGTTGCAGGGCATGCAGCGTTATGTCAGGATTGACAAGCACCTGCTCTAATACATGCTGCCACTGCATAAGGAGGCGCTGCATATCCTCCTGCTCAAAGATGCTCTGATCATAGTGGAGGTTTACGCTCATGCTCGCCAAACTTTTCAAGCAGGCAAGGGCGACATGAAAGCGATCCTGATAGATTCCTTGCTCCGCGACTCTCCATGTGATACTGCCTTCTTGCCAGGGAGGTGGCAGCGTCTCATAGGCGAAGCCATAGGGACAAAACGGCTCCACGCCCTCGATACTTGCCTGCACCCGCTGCCAGCTAAAGTATTCTTGCCAGGCATGGCCCTCATCGATCTTCCTGGCTGTTTGTTCCACTACTTCACGAAATAGGGCGCCTGCGGGAAACCGATAGACAAGGGGCAGGGTTTTGGCAAAGGTGCCGATGGCCGCCGCTAACTCTGCATACTTCCGTCCATCGTGCTCTGTGCCAATCAGCAGCGTCTCCTGGGCCGTCAGGCGCGAGAGGACGCTGCCCCAGCAGGCCAGCAGGATGCTACTCTCGGTAACATCCAGGCGCCGCGCCAGATCGCGCAATTGCCTAAGCAGTGCTGGTGCAAGTTCAAGGCTACAGCTCTGAGGGATAAAAGGTAGCAGCTCATTTGCCAGGTGCGCATAGGGAAGGGAAGCGGGATGCTGTAATGCTGCGCCATTTGTGCGCCAGTAGACTCGCCCTGCTGCTGCCTCTTCGGCTTCCAGTACCTCGTATTGCCACTCCGCCAGGTCGGCATACTGATATGGCTCCTCGTCCTCCTGGCGATCTTCCTCCGCATACTCCTGGCTCAATTCTTGCAGCAAGATATGGCATGTCTGCATATCCGCATTCATGGCCGCCAGGTCCCAGAGCATCCAGTGCTGTTGCGTATCACAGCGCATTATTTCTACCCGCCAGGCAGGCCCTTTAGCGAGATCGAGAGGCCTGTTGCGGAGCGCTTCACATGCGCTGAGCAGTTCCGCCGCCTGTTTCTGCGAGGAGAGGTGAGAGCAATCATGCACATTCAGCGAGAGCTGTGTTTCGGGGTTGATGACCTGTACTGGCATGGTAAACGCTGGGAGCGTGGGGAAATCCGTGCGTAGAATCTCATAGCGCTCGACCAGGCGCTGCATGGCTCGGCGCAAACGGGAGACATCGAGAGACCCTTCTAGCTGGATGGTGAGGTGCGTACGGTAGGGAAAAGTCTCCTCTCCGTGCATCAGCGCGCACAGATGCCGTTGCTGTGGAGAAAGGCGAAAGCTCTCTCTGAGTGTCTCCTGCATTAATGGTCGCTCTCTTTCTATCTCTAGTGCATTTTTACTTAACCTATAGGGGAAGAGAAATAAGGGTAACCCCTTAACCCCACCAGGGGCTTCCCCCTGGACCCCTTTCCCTTCCTGGCCTCTGTGATTGCTTTTTTATAGCTTGCTACTATAAGGCATGCTCATTCCTGTCAGGATCTGGCGTGGACCAGAGAATGGCGTGCGTCCGTGTGCGACGAGCATGTTGTCTAACATCAGAACATCCCCTTTTTGCCAGGGAAATAGGACCGTTTCCTCCGCGTAGGCGTGGCGCAACTCGTCTAGCACGTTCTCTTCAATGGGTGAACCATCGCCGTAATAGCTATTGTTTGGCAGGTCTTCTTCCTTAAATTGTTTGAGCAGAATGTCGCGTGTTTTGGACTCCAGGGTGGTCACGTGGAAGAAGGTGGCGTGATTGAACCAGAGCATCTCGCCGGTCTCCGGGTGGGCGATGATCGCCTTACCTGTGCGTCGCACTCGCAAGCGATTATTGTCCTTCCATTCACACTGGAGGCCAGATCTCTGGCAATACTCCTCGACAGCCTCCCGGCTGGTAGTCTGGAACACGGTCTGCCAGGGCAGGCCCATCCCATCTCCAAAATTGCGGATGTAGAGCACCTGCTTCTGCCGAAAGCGCTCACGAATCTGGGGGTCGATGCGCTCATAGACTCTGCGTACATCCGCGATGGGTGTTTCTCCACCCTCAAGGGCAGGCGTTTTACAGCAGAAGAAGATTCGTAGAGGCCAGGTCTGCTGATAGGAGTTTTCGTTATGCAAGAAGATGCTTTGATCGGCGGGATAGTCGGTCGAGGTGTAGATATTGCCGCTGATCTGGCTCCGGGGTGAGGAGCGCTCTCGATACTCCAGCGCGCTCCCCGCGACGCGCGCAATAAACTGCTCAAAGTCGTCGGCAGTATTGATCGCAAAGCCGCGAAAGAGAATGCCCCCATGTTTTAGCAAATAAGTCTTGAGCAACTCTTGATTGCTGGAGGCCCAGCCCATGAGGTCCAGGCCATCGACCGCTGGCTGCACGAGTAATGGGAGCTGCCGCGCTGGATCGAGCTGCTCTATCTTTACCAGGTGTTCCTGCAATGTATTCGCCGTCGTCAGCGCTCTCCGCTTTATTGACCGCAACGATTTCAGGCCGAACTCGTCAGGTTGCTTAGTCATTGGCTACCTCCTTCTGGCTATGCAGAACATTGGCCTTACGCCTCGCTTTGTGCAATTTTTGCATATTTCCCTGTTGTCGCTCCCTGGCCTCGATGGCAGCGAGCATGACTATGGTTTCGTGTAGTGACGTGTCCGGATTCTCTACAAGATGTTCAAGCGTGCGCTCGAAGAGCTGTAAGAAGCGGGTCATCGTCTTCGCACTGAAGAGATCTGTTCTATATTCGAGTTCGCCAGAGAGGGCCTCTTCGCCTTCCCATACATTGAGGAGTAGATCAAACTTGGCGCTTCCACGCTCAAATTCGACTGGCTTGACCTGGAGATTAGGCAGCGAAGACTCCTGCAACGGCACATTTTGTAAGACAAATTTAATCTGGAAGAGTGGAGTGCGGCTGAGGTCGCGTTCAGGATTGAGTTTTGAAAGCACCTGGTCGAATGGCACATCCTGGTGCGCATAGGCCTCAAGCGCAATCTTTTTGACGCGCTGGATTATCTCGTGGAAATCGGGGTCGCCGGCGAGGCTTGTGCGCAACACTAGCTGGTTCACAAAAAAGCCAATCAGTCCCTCCGTCTCGGCTCGATTACGATTGGCGATATCCGTTCCTATAATAAGGTCTCGCTGATCTGTGTAGTATGCCAGGAGTACGTTGAAGGCGGCGAACAGGACCATGAATAGTGTCGCCTCTTCCCGCTGCCCCAATGCCCTGAGTTGACGTGAGAGATCGAGGGGCAAGGTAAAAGTACAGGCACTTCCCCTAGCTGCTTGTACGACCGAGCGCGGGTAATCCGAGGGCAGCTCCAGGGGAACCATGCCGCTGAGCTGCTGGTGCCAGTACTCCAGTTGCCGTTGCAATACGGGTCCCTGTAACCATTCCCGCTGCCAGAGGGCATAGTCCACATATTGAATGGGGAGCACTGGCAGGATAGCGGCCTCCTCGCTTAGCTCGGCCCTGTAGAGCGCGGTAATCTCCCGCACCAGCACCTCTATTGACCAACCATCCGAAATGATGTGGTGCATCGTGAAGAGCAAGACATGCTCCTCTGCCTGTAGCCTCAAGAGCAAGACCCGCAACAATGGTCCGCGCGCCAGGTCAAAGGGCCGCTGGAACTCCTGCCGAGCCAGGTACAGCGCCAGCTCTTGCTGTTCCTGCGCCTGCAAGTTCTGTATGTCGATGAGCGAGAGGGCGATGTTAGACTCGACGGCGATCACCTGCGCTAGCTTTCCATTACGCATAGTAAAGGTCGTGCGTAGGCTCTCGTGGCGCGTTACCACGCTCTTCAAGCTCTTCTCAAGAGCCGCAAGGACCAGCCTACCCGAGAGTCGCAGCGCCGTTGGCATGGTATAGGCACTGCTCTCTGGTTCGAGCTGAGCCATGAAGTACAAACGTTGTTGCGCGAATGAGAGTGGTAGTTGTTGCGTACGAGGAGCGGTGGTAAGCGGCGGCTCGCTTTCGCTTGCCTCTTCCGCGCGCAACTGTTCCACCTGTTGGGCCATGCCTGCAATCGTTGGTGTTTCAAAGAGTGTGCGCAACGGAAGCTCTATATGCAACTCTTTGCGCAGGTGCGCCACGACCTGGGTCGCCAGCAGCGAATCGCCGTTCAGCTCAAAGAAGTTATCGTGGATGCCGATGTGCTCAATTCCCAGCAGCGCCTGCCAGATGCGGGCAACGCGCTTTTCCAGGTCCGTGCGCGGTTCGACATAGGTAGTTGCCAGTTCTGGACGGTCATCGCACTCCTCCTGAGCCGGGATTTTCTCGCTCTGTGCCTGCTCAGAAAGCGAGACAGCGACTGGAGATAGCTGTACGCTTGCTCTATCTGGCGCGATCCAGAAGGGTTTGCCTTCAAAGGGATAGGTTGGTAGGGGGATGCGTGTGCGCCGCTCACCTGTATGTAGCCCCGCCCAATCAAGGCCAACTCCGGCATTCCAGAGCTGCCCGCAGGTCGCGAGGAGGAAGCTCCGGTCAGAGTCCTGGTCATGAGGATGGCGCAGGGAAGAGAACACGCTCTGCTCGACGTGCCTGGCCGGATGGCGCCGGGCGAGCATACTCAAGGTCCGTCCTGGTCCCACCTCTAAGAGCAGGCACCTGCGCTCTTGCAACAGAACCTGTAATCCCTCCGCGAAGCGTACAGGCTGCCGCAAGTGTGCTACCCAGTAGCCTGGATCGGTCGCTTGCTGAATTGTAATCCAGGTTCCGGTGAGGTTGGAGATATATGGTCGTCCGGGTGGTTTCAGGGTGATGGCCTCTACCTGGAGCCTGAACTGCTCTAGAATGGGGTCCATCATCTGCGAATGAAAGGCATGAGAGGTATGCAGGCGGCGACAGAAGATGTCTCTGGCCGTAAGTTCTCGTTCCAGCTCTTCAATCTTCACATGTGGACCCGAGAGGACGCAGTTGGCCTCACCATTATGGGCCGCTAGCGAAAGCTCTGCGAACTCTGCCCGCAGATATGCCTGGACCTCCTCCTTCGCCAGTGCCACCATCAACATCGCGCCCTGGGGTAGCGCTTGCATCAAACGACCCCGGGCAGCGACCAGTTGTAGCGCGTCTGCGAGTGAGAACACGCCTGCCAGGCAGGCCGCTACATACTCGCCAATGCTATGACCAAGCATGGCATCCGCAACGACACCCCGCTCTCGCCAGAGTTGTGCTAACGCGTACTCTGTGACAAAAAGCGCTGGCTGGGTAAGCCAGGTCTGGTCCAGTAGTTCCCGGCAGGCCTCGCGCTGTTCCGCATCAGGATAGAGGATCGTGCGCAGATCAAGTTGAAGGTGTGGCTGCAACAGTTCGGCACAGGTATCGATGGCCTCGTGGAAGGTTGGCTCCGTGCGATAGAGTTCCTCGCCCATGCCTACATACTGCGCTCCCTGCCCCGAAAAGAGAAAGACTAGCTCCGGATGATTCTCTGCTATCATGCTGCGCCTGGTGATGGGCGAGTGCGGATCTTGCAATTGTTTCACAGCATCGTCGAGATCTGAGCAGACGACCGAGAGGCGGTGGTTGAACGCTTGCCGTCCCACTTGCAACGTATATGCGACATCGGCTAGTTTCAACGATGGGTGCAGCCTCAGATGACTCTCCAGGTTACTGCGTGCCTGGTCGAGAGCCGCCTCGCTGCGCGCTGAGAGCACGATGAGCTGAGGCGCCAGGTTCGTGTTTACTGCCTCCTCGCGCAAAGGAGCTTCCTCTAGCAGAAGATGCACATTTGTCCCGCCAATGCCAAAGGCGCTGACCCCGGCCCGGCGCGCCTCGCCATGTCGTGGCCATGGCTGTAAGCTAGTATTGACGACAAACGGACTTTGCTCCAGTTCCAGTGCCGGATTGGCTTGCTGGAAGTGCAGGCTTGGTGGCAGTTGTTGATGGTGCAGTGCCAGGACGCTTTTGAGTAGGCCCGCAATACCAGCGGCGGCATCCAGGTGTCCTATATTGGTCTTGACTGAGCCAATAGCGCAGTGCTTCTGACTTCCATCTGTGCCATAGACCTGGCGTAGCGCGGCCATCTCGATGGGATCACCGATGAGGGTCCCTGTTCCATGCGCTTCTATATAGCTGACTGTTTCCGGACTGATCCGGGCCATAGCCAGCGCCTTCTGGATGACCCTCGCCTGCCCCGCCACGCTGGGAGCGGTATAACCGACCTTCTGCTTGCCATCATTATTTATGGCCGAGCCTTTGATAACCGCGTAGATCGTATCGTTATCCGCCAGAGCCTCGTCGAGCCGTTTTAAGACCACCACGCCCAGACCATCCCCGGACACCGTCCCCTGGGCGCTGGCGTCAAAGGCTCGACAGTGTCCATCGGGCGAGAGGATACCCCCCTCATCGTACAGGTATCCGGTCTTTTGCGGGAAGCGCACTGAGACTCCGCCAGCCAATGCCATATCACATGCGCCTGTACGCAGGCTTTCACAGGCCATATGCACGGCTACCAACGAGGTCGAGCAGGCTGTCTGCACGGTAACGCTGGGACCGCGGAGATTCAGTTTGTAGGAGACGCGCGTCGTGAGGAAGTCGCCGCCATTGGCGATGCCAACCTGGCCGGGACTCATTGTCTCTACCGCCGCCTGGTTACGCAGAATGTTCGAGATCAGGTAGGTATTCATGCTGCTGCCAGCGTACACGCCGATCTCGCCCGCATAGGCATCCGCGTTGTAGCCCGCATCCTCCAGGGCTTGCCAGCAACACTCTAGAAATAGCCGCTGTTGAGGATCAGTGATCTCGGCTTCGCGCGGACTATATCCGAAGAAGGTCGCGTCAAATAATGCGGTATCCTCTAATACTGCACCCGCTCGTACATAACGCTCCTGGTTGAACACCTGCGGATCAACTCCGGCAGCCACCAGTTCGGCATCGGTAAAGAAGGAGACCGCTTCGGCTCCATCCCGCAGGTTATGCCAGAAGGCATGCACATCTTTCGCCCTGGGGAAGCGACCAGCCAGGCCAATAATGGCGATATCTGCCGCGTTCCCGTCGTGTGGTGCTGGTGACAGTGCTGGGATGGGCATATTCTCTGGCGTATGATCTTGCTTGTCTTTCTCCTCAGTTTGCAGGAAGCGTGCCAGCGTCTCGACGCTTGTATATTGAAAGAGGTCAAGCAGCACAAGATCAGGCTTGAACACCTTCAGGCGCTCAAAGACCTTCACAATGCTGAGGGAGTGTCCCCCAAGATCAAAGAAGTTATCTTGCAGCCCAATCTGCTCGACAGGCAGGACCGCGCGCCAGGCTTCAACAATGCTTCGCTCAATCTCGGTACGTGGGGCGACGTATGTTGTGCTTGCCTGCTGTATCTCGGGCGCGGGTAGGGCTTTGCGATCGATCTTGCCATTGGGGGTCAATGGAAACGCCTGTAAGATGACATAGCGAGCGGGCTGCATATAGGTTGGAAGATAGCTCTGGGCATGGCCTTTCACGGCTTCAATCATTGTGGATGCATCACTCAGGATGAGATAGGCCACAAGCTGTCTCTGCCCAGGCGTATCTTCACGTACCACGACGATACACTCTTTGACAGCCTTGAATCGTCGTAGCACGGCCTCAATCTCGCCCAGCTCGATGCGAAAGCCACGCAGCTTGATTTGTTGATCAGCTCGTCCAAGATACTCAATCTGCCCATCCAGGCGGTAGCGCACCAGGTCACCTGTCTTATAGAGGCGCGCCCCTGACTGCTGACTGAAGGGATGTGGGATAAAGCGTTCAGCAGTCAAGGCAGGCTGATACATGTAGCCGCGCGCCAGGCCACTCCCTCCTAAATAGAGTTCGCCAACCACCCCGGCTGGAACGGCTTGCAGATACTGATCCAGTATATATGCCTCTCCGTTGGAGATCGGACGCCCAATCGGCACGATCTGGGCATCTCTTGTGATCAATGCCGCCGTCGAGTAGGTGGTATCCTCTGATGGGCCATAGAGATTGTACAGGCGCTGCACCGCCTCTTGTTGATAGAGTCGTTGGACTAGCGCCAGCGGCAAGGCTTCACCAGCCAGGTTGATGGCCCTGATCGATCCTGGCAACTGGCCCAACGCGCAAATTTCTGCGAGTACCGAGGGTACTGTATTGATCATGGTGACGCGCCCAGCCTCTGCGAGCTGTGTCAGATGAAGGAGATTCTCGACGAGAATGACGGCTCCTCCACAACTCAAAGGCACAAAGAGCTCGAAGACCGAGAGGTCAAAGCAGATCGAGGTGCTGGCCAGGACTCCGCGCAGGTCAGGTGCCGCAAAATACTGTCTCGCCCAGGATAGCAGCGCCACGACGCTCTTATGTGTGATGACCACTCCTTTGGGAAGCCCCGTCGAGCCTGAGGTATAGAGTACATAGGCGCAATGCTCGGCGTGCCCTGGCTTTAGAGGCGAAGGCGAAGCAGCCTGCTGGATATGCTGCCACTCACTATCCAGGCACAACACCCGAGAAATATCGTCGGCGGGCAATCTCTCCTGGAGCGCCTGCTGCGTCAACACCACTGGTACCCGGGCATTGCGCAACATATATGCCAGCCGCTCGTGAGGATAGCCAGGATCTAGCGGCACATACGCTCCGCCAGCCTTCAGGATGGCGAGCAGCGCGACGACCATCTCTGTACAGCGGTGCATATACACTCCCACCAGTACCTCTGGCCTGACACCTTCGCTCTGTAAGGTCGCGGCCAGGCAGTTAGCCCGCTGATCGAGTTCGGCATAGGTGAGCTGTGTTTCCGCGAAAACGACCGCGATAGCATCGGGACTTCGCTGTACCTGCTCCTCAAAGAGCTGATGGAGTGAGCTATCGCGTGGATATGACAACTGAGTAGCATTCCACTGTACTAATAGCTGCTCGCGTTCGGCAGAGGAGAAGAGCGAGAGGCTTGAAAGGCGCTGGCGTGGCTCGGCGACCAGGGTCTGTAAGAGTTGCTGCCAGTGCTGCATGAGCCGCTCAATGGTGGTGGCATCGAAGAGATCTGTGTTGTACTCGACGCTGGCCTGGAGTCCCTGCTCGCTCTCCTGTACCAGCACCGAGAGGTCAAACTTGCTCGTCTTATGCTCAAAGGCCACTGTCTCAAGGCTGAGTTGCTCCAACACCATGTTCTGCTGGGGGACATTCTGCAAGGCGAAGAGAACCTGGAAGAGGGGGGCATAGCTCAGCGAGCGCTCGACGGGCAGGCTCGTGACGACCTGTTCGAGGGGCACATCCTGGTGGGCATAGGCTCCCAGGCAGACCTCGCGCGTTCGGGCCAGCAGCTCCAGGAAGGTAGGATCGCCCGAGAGGTCGCCGCGCAGTGCCAGGGTATTGACAAAGAGGCCGATCAGGCCCTCCAGCTCGCGGTGGCGGCGATTGGCCACGGGGGTCCCGATCACCAGGTCGCTCTGGCCGCTATAGCGCATGAGCAGGAGCTGGAAGCTGGCGAGCAGGGTCATGAACAGGGTTGCTCCCTGCTGCTGGCTGAGCGCCTCCAGCCCTTGCCGCAGCTCTTGTGCCAGGTGGAGACTGAACTCGGCTCCCGCATAGCTCTGGACCTGTGGGCGCGGGCGGTCGGTGGGCAGATCCAGCAGAGGTGGGGCATCCGCCAGGTGAGCCTGCCAGTAGGTAAGCTGTTGTTGCAACTGCTCATCCTGGAGCCACTGGCGCTGCCAGAGAGTATAGTCGGCGTACTGGATGGGCAGGGGAGTCAGTTCAAGCGACTCACCGCGCACGGCGGCCTGGTAGAGCGTGGTGAATTCGCGCACGAGGACGCCGATGGACCAGCCATCGGAGATAATATGATGCATATTGAAGAGCAGAATATGCTCCTGGGGCTGAAGGCGTAGCAGGCGCACGCGCAGGAGGGGACCGTGCGCGAGATCAAAGGGGCGATGGGCCTCCTCCCGCGCCAGTTGCTGGACAACACCCTCTCGCTTCGTTGTCGGAAGCCAGCTCAAGTCGATGAGCAATACCTGCATCTCAGCTTCAGCCGCGATATGCTGCATCGGCTCACCCTGATGGGAGCGAAAGGTGGTGCGCAGGCTCTCATGCCGCTGGACAATGCTCTGAAAGCTCTGCTCCAGTTGCATGATGGCAAGCACTCCCGCGAGGCGCAGAGCTGCGGGCATATTATAGGTGGCGCTACCCGGCTCCAGCTGATCGAGAAACCAGAGCCGCTGTTGGGCAAATGAGAGCGGATAAGCATCAAGCTCACCTGTGCGTGGGCTGATTCTCATCTGGGAGCCTGTATCGTTATTCTTCTCACTCAGTCGTCGCAGCAGCAACTCACGTTTCACTGGTGAGAGGTTTGCGATAATCTTTGAAAGGTCACTCATGTGTAATCTCTTCTCTCATGTGCTTACTTCTCGCGCGCCAGCTGTGCCTGCACTTCATCCTCTGAGAGCAGGTTCAGCTCGGCCAGGACACTGGCCAGGGTCTCGCTATCCGTCTGTTCTACTTGTTTCTGCTCGATTGCAATCGTCAAATCCGCAATGGTTGGTGTTTCAAAAAGGCTACGCAATGGGAGTTCTACCTGGAAGGTCTCCCGGATCCAGGCAATGACTTGCGTCGCTAACAGGGAATGCCCGCCAAGATCAAAGAAATTATCATGCACGCCGATCTGCTCGGCATGAAAGAGCTGTCGCCAGAAGTGCGCGAGCTGCTCCTCTCTTGGATTGCGTGGCGCGACAAAAGTGGTTGAGAGGCTGGCTTCAGGCACTGGCAGCTGCCGCCGATCCACCTTGCCATTGGGAGAGAGAGGAAGGGCATCCAGCAACACAAACTGCGCTGGCAGCATGTACTCTGGCAGCCGCTCCTTGAGCGCGCTTCTCAGCTCGCCTTCGCTGCCTGGCTGCACGACCTCGCCCGCCTCTGGCACCACATAGGCCACCAGGCGCTTCTCCTCCCCCGTCTCGGCTCGCAGGACCACCACGCTCTGCTTGATCTGCCGCTGCTTGTTGAGCGCCGCTTCGATCTCCCCCAGCTCGATACGGTAACCGCGCAGCTTGACCTGCTCATCCTGTCGCTCGACAAACTCCAGTTGTCCATCACCCCGGTACCGCACGCGGTCCCCCGTGCGGTACACCCTGGCACCCGCCTTGCCACCGTAGGGATCAGGCACAAACACGCCCGCCGTCTTCTCCGGCTCGTTGAGATAGCCACGACCAACCCCCATCCCACCCACATACAGCTCACCAATAACGCCCGCTGGCACCGGTTGCATCTGCTCATCCAGGACATAGAGCTGGGTGTTGGCAAGCGGTCTGCCGATGGGCACTCGCCACGTTCCCGTCTGTTCCTCTGGCTGCTGGAGGACGGCGTGAGTCACATCATCGGAACACTCGGTGGGTCCATAGGCGTTGAGCAGGGCGGGCAGGACCTGTTCCTCGCGCCACCAGTGGCGGCACAGTTCCACCGGCATGGCCTCGCCCGTCACGCTGACCCAGCGCACCCGGCTCTGGGAGAGCACCTGCCCACCTCCTTGATCGAGGAGCGCTCCCAGCAGGGAGGGGACGACTTGCAGGATGCTGATTCCACCTTCCTCAACGGCGCGCAGGAGCTGCCAGGGATCATGGGCCACTGCATCGGGAAGGATGGCAACCCGTCCCCCATGCAGCAGCCCGGCGAACAGCTGCCAGACAGAGATATCGAAGCACTGCGAAGCGGTCTGGGCCACCACATCCTCCTCTCCCAGGGAGAGGGCCTCGACCTTGGCCCAGAGATGGTTGCGCATGCCCTGCTGAGTCACCATGACGCCCTTGGGCTGGCCGGTGGAGCCGGAGGTGTAGATGACATAGGCCAGCTGCTCGTCCAGCAGCGGAGGTTCGACCCAGGTCTCGTGCTCTGAGGTCTCAGCCAGCTCGTCCAGGCACAGCACGCGTGTGCCCTCGGAGGGCACGCTGTCGCGGAGCTGGCTCCTGGTGAGGAGCAGGGGCAGGGCGCTCTGCTGGAGCATGGCCTGCACGCGTTGCTGAGGATAGGCAGGGTCCAGGGGGACAGAGGCCCCGGCGCAGCGCCAGGTGGCCAGGACACTGATCAGGAAGGCAGCCGAGCGTTCGAGGTAGAGGCCAACCAGGGTCTCGGGACCCACGCCCAGGGCCTGCAAGCGCCGGGCCAGCCGCTGCACCTGTTGTTGGAGGGCGGCATAGGTAAGCTGTCCATCGGGACCACTCACGGCGAGCCGGTCAGGGAAGCGCTCTGCCTGCCGGGCGAGCAGGGCATGGATGTGTTGCGGCGTCTCCCATTCACGCCGGGTCTGGTTCCACTGGACCAGGAGCTGTTCGCGCTCGGTGGGTGAGAGGAGTGCGAACGCCGAGAGGCGCTGGCGTGGCTCAGTGACCAGGGTCTGTAAGAGTTGCTGCCAGTGCTGCATGAGCCGCTGGATAGTGGTGGCATCGAAGAGATCTGTGTTGTACTCGACGCTGGTCTGGAGTCCCTGCTCGCTCTCCTGCACCAGCACTGAGAGGTCAAACTTGCTCGTCTTATGCTCAAAGGCCACTGTCTCAAGACTGAGTTGCTCCAACACCATGTTCTGCTGGGGGACATTCTGCAAGGCGAAGAGAACCTGGAAGAGGGGAGCATAGCTCAGCGAGCGCTCGACGGGCAGGCTCGTGACGACCTGTTCGAGGGGCACATCCTGGTGGGCATAGGCTCCCAGGCAGACCTCGCGCGTTCGGGCCAGCAGCTCCAGGAAGGTAGGATCGCCCGAGAGATCGCCGCGCAGTGCCAGGGTATTGACAAAGAGACCGATCAAGCCCTCCAGCTCGCGGTGGCGGCGATTGGCCACGGGGGTCCCGATCACCAGGTCGCTCTGGCCGCTATAGCGCATGAGCAGGAGCTGGAAGCTGGCGAGCAGGGTCATGAACAGGGTTGCTCCCTGCTGCTGGCTGAGCGCCTCCAGCCCTTGCCTTAGCCTCAGCGGTAGCAGGAGGCTCAACTCGGCTCCCGCATAGCTCTGGACCTGTGGGCGCGGGCGGTCGGTGGGCAGGTCCAGCAGAGGTGGGGCATCCGCCAGGTGAGCCTGCCAGTATTCAAGCTGTTGTTGCAACTGCTCATCCTGGAGCCACTGGCGCTGCCAGAGAGTATAGTCGGCGTACTGGATGGGCAACGGGGCGAGGTCCAGGCTTTTCCCGCGTACGGCTGCTCGGTAGAAGGCGGTCAGCTCGCGGACCAGGACGCCGATGGACCAGCCATCGGAGATAATATGATGCATATTGAAGAGCAGAATATGCTCCTGGGGCTGAAGGCGTAGCAGGCGCACGCGCAGGAGGGGACCGCGCGCGAGATCAAAGGGGCGATGGGCCTCCTCCCGTGCCAGTTCCTTCAAGTACTCTTCGCGTTGCCCCAATGTGACGCCGCTCAGTTCAATGAGCTGTATTTGTAGCTCGGCCATGGCCGCGATATGCTGGAGCGGCTGGTTCTGTTGAGTGACAAAGGTGGTGCGCAGGCTCTCATGTCGCTGGACGATACCGTGAAAGCTCTCTTCCAGTGATTCGAAGGAGAGAGGTCCCACCAGGCGCAGGGCGGCAGGCATATTGTATGTTGCACTCCCTGGCTCCAGTTGATCGAGGAACCAGAGCCGCTGCTGGGCAAAGGAGAGAGGAAGCTGCTCTGGACGAGCCATAGGCACCAGCGGAGGCAGTCCCTCAGAGGACCCAATCTGCTTCAGGGCCTCGATGCGCTGGGCCAACTCGGCGATAGTGGGGGCCTCAAAGAGGGTGCGCAGGGCCAGTTCCACCCCCAACGCCTGCTGGACGCGTGCGATGACCTGCATCGCCAGTAACGAATGACCTCCCAGCTCAAAGAAGTTGTCGGCGATACCCAGGTGCGGGCGTAGTAGTAGCTCGCTCCAGATGGAGGCCAACTCCTGCTGAAGCGGAGTCGCCGGCGCGACATAGCGACCGCGCTGCCAGCTCAGCTGGTACTCCTCGGGCAGGGGGAGAGCCTTGCGGTCCACCTTGCCATTGGCTGTCAAAGGAAGCTGTTCCAGAGCAACAAAATGGGCGGGGAGCATGTACTCAGGCAGGCGCTCTTTCAGGAATTCCCGCAACTGAGGCAAGACCCAGCGTGTAATCTTCCCTTGCAGTGGGTTATTTGTGTATCTTGACCAGGTGCTGTTGGAGAGTACTTCCGGCGCTTCAGCGCGGGCCTGCTCGCTGCTACTCTTCAGCGCGGGCTTGCTCTTCTGGAAAGAGACATCGTACACGCCTCCATCTTCGGTCTCCGACCAGTAGATACTGACCTGGTATCCAAGCTGCTCGCCCATATGCCAGAGGTCCTCCGGGTCCAGGCCCCATTCGCTTGTTTGCTGTAGTTCCTCGCGGAAGGCTCCTACTGTCGCCGGCCCCTGCTCGCCAAAGGCCCACTGCACTGAGCGCAGGTCCTGTTCCAGGCGACTATTGGGCAGGCCGCGCACCAGTAACTCATCTGGTGTTTGCTCCTGTAGATAGGTCTGGAGTTGTGCCAGGCTCTCCACCTCTTGCCTCCACTGCCATGCAAGCGCTACTGGCACTCCTTCAGAATGGCCCTTGCTCACCAGGACATCATAGCGGAAACGGGTCAACTCATTAGACGTGCGACCTCGCTTCAGCAAGAGCTGCACCTCTCCTGCCTGTGGAAGCACCCTTTGGAGCTGAAGGAAGAATGCGGGATCGATGAGCAACTCCTCTTCTTCCTGCATCCGTTGCCGCACGCGCTGGCGTAGCTCTTCCTTTGAAAGGGAAGCCGCGGCTTTATAGAGTTCCACGGAGGTCGCGTAGGCCCTGTGTAGGGCCAGGTTGCGCACATCACCGATGAAGAGAAAACCATCAGGCTCCAATAAGGCGAAGGATTCTAGCAACACCTGGCGCAGATAATTGGCACTGGGGAAATACTGCACCAGTGAGTTAAGAATCACAGCATCAAAGGTCTCTGCCGAAGCCTGGGTGGCCTCATGTGCCAGCTGTTGCTCGAGGTGTACCTGGGGTAGGGGCTGCGTTGCTAAAACTTGCTCAACATACGAGAGGGCTTCCTTTGAAAAATCAGAGGCTCTATAGAGCGTTGTGTGGGGAGCGATACGGAACAGGAGCAGGCCTGTTCCACAACCAATCTCCATAACTCGTTTGGGCGCGTGTGCCAGGATGCGGCTCACTGCCTGCTCCACTTGCACGCGCATCTCTTCTGGTGCGATTGGCTCACCCGTGTAGCTGCTGTTCCAGCCAACGATATTCAGCGTGGGGTCCTCTAGTTCGGAGGGAGAGGTATAGAGGTCATTGTAGAGCATCTGCCATTGCCCAACGTGCTCTTCCTCCCAGGATGGACCGCCATCGTTGATCTGCTGCGTATCCGCTGCCGGGACAAGATACGCCACGAGCTGTTTATCTTCGGCTCGCTCCTGAACGATGACCACGCTCTCCTGGACCGCGGGATGGGCCTGCAAGACGGACTCAATCTCGCCCAGCTCGATGCGGAACCCGCGAATCTTGACCTGCCCATCAATCCTGCCCATGTACTCGATGGCCCCATCAGCCTGATAACGCGCCAGGTCGCCAGTCTGATAGATGCGCGCCCCCTCTGTGTTGCTAAAGGGGTGTGGAAGAAACTTCTCCGCAGTCAGGTCGGCTCGCTGATGGTAACCACGTGCCAGCCCAACACCCGCAATGTAGAGTTCGCCTACGACTCCCACCGGCACAGGCTGCAAGTAGGTATCCAGGACATAAAGCTGCATATTGGCAATGGGATACCCGATGGGCACTGTCGAGCGCTTGCTATCCTCCTGACACTCCCAGAAGCTAACGTCGACCGCTGCCTCCGTGGGGCCATAGAGGTTATGCAGGCGCGTGCCCTGTGGCATATGGGTAAAGAAGGTCTTCTGGAGATCGACGCTGAGTGCCTCGCCGCTACATATTACCTGCCTTAGGCTCCGGCACTGTTCTGGGCGGGGTTCTAGTAAGAATGCTTGCAGCATGGCGGGCACAAAATGGAGAGTGGTAATGGCCTGCTCATTGAGCATATCTTTGAGGTAGGTTGGATCTTGATGCCCACCTGGTATAGCCACAACCAGGCGAGCACCAGCTATGAGCGGCCAGAAGAACTCCCACACCGAGACATCAAAGCTATAGGGCGTCTTTTGTAGTACCCGATCATTCGCGCTCAACTCATACGCCTGCTGCATCCACAGCAAGCGATTCCTGATGCCCTGATGGGTGTTCATGGCTCCCTTGGGTCGCCCAGTAGAACCTGAGGTATAGATCATGTAGGCCAGTTGCTCGGGTGGCACGGCGCGCTCAATATTCTCCACAGGCTGATGAGAGAGAGTACCCCAATCGGTATCGAGCACGAGCTGGGTAATTCCCTCGCCTTCGGAGGTGCGGTCGCGCAAAGCCTCCTGAGTTAGCACTACAGAGACCTGGGCATCATGCAACATGTAGTGGAGCCGCTCCTGGGGATAGACAGGGTCCAGGGGCACATAGGCGCCCCCTGCCTTGAGTACGCCCAGGAGCGCGATTACCAGCTCAAGCGAGCGCTCCAGACAGACCCCCACCAGCGTATCAGGTCCAACCTGCATTTCTTGTAGCCTGTGCGCCAGCTGGTTCGCGCGCCGGTTGAGTTCCGCGTAGCTGAGTTCCGCCCCCTCAAAGACGACCGCGACCGCGTCGGGACTGCGCTCGACCTGCTCTTCAAAGAGCTGATGCAGGCTCGCGCTGCGTGGATATGTGGTCCCGGTGTCATTCCAGTGATGGAGCAGCTCTTCACGCTGGGCTTCGATTAAGAGCGGCACGGTGGCGATACGCTGTTGAGGATCGGCAACAATGGCCTGCAGGATCTGCCGCCAATGCTGCATCATACGCTCAATCGTGTCAGCATCAAAGAGATCCGTGCTGTATTCCACTAGCAGTGAGAGGCCCTGGTCCGTGGCTTCAATTTGCAGCGAGAGGTCAAATTTGCTGCTCTTACGCTCGAACTCAACCATCTTGATAGAGAGCTGATCCAGTACTACGTTCTGTGGCGGCGTGTTCAGCAGGATAAACATAATCTGGAAGAGTGGCTGCCGGCTAAGATCACGCTCGGGTTGTAGGTCCTCCACCAGTCGCTCAAAAGGCAGATCCTGGTGAGCGTAGGCGTCCAGGCAGACCTCGCGTACGCGCGCAAGCAATTCGAGAAATGAGGGATTGCCCGAGAGGTCGCTGCGCAGCACCAGCGTATTCACAAAAAAGCCGATCAAGCCTTCCAGTTCCTGGTGACGGCGATTGGCTACTGGTGTCCCGACCAGGATATCGCTCTGCCCACTGTAGCGCATCAATAGTACCTGGAAGCTGGCGAGCAGCGTCATAAAGAGGGTGACCCCTTGGCGCTGACTCAGGCTCTCAAGCGCTTGCTGTAATGGGAGCGGGAACCACATGGTACATGAGGCACCCACATAGCTTTGTACCTGGGGGCGAGACCGATCCGTGGGCAAGCTCAGGACGGGAGGCGCCGCGACCAGCTGCTCTTTCCAGTAGTCCAGTTGCTCTTGTAGCTGCTCGTCCTGGAACCAGCGCCTCTGCCAGAGGGTATAGTCGGCGTATTGCACGGGTAAGGGATCGAGCGTGATAGCTTCTCCGCGTACGGCTGCCTGGTAGAAACGGGTAAGCTCGCCAAGCAGCACCGCGCCCGACCAGCCATCGGAGATGATGTGGTGCATATCGATAAGTAGGATATGTTCCTCTTCTCCCACGCGTAGCAGCCAGGTACGCAAGAGCGGCCCTTGTGAGAGATCAAAGGGATGATGAGCCTCGTGCTGAGCCAATGCCTGAATGAGCGCCTGTTCATGCTCAGCAACTGCGCACAGATCTATGACAGGCACATGCAGGCGTGACTCCGCCGCGATTAACTGAATGGGAGTACCCTGGCGCGAGACGAAGGTCGTACGCAGGCTTTCATGCCGCTGGACGATCTGCTGCAAGCTCCATTCCAGGGCTTTCACGGAGAGCGGCCCCGAGAGCCGCAGCGCCCCTGGCACGTTGTAGGCGCTACTGTTCGTTTCAAGCTGATTCAAGAACCAGAGACGCTGTTGCGCGAACGAGAGTGGGACTTGTCCTGGACGCTCAAGCGCGACCAGTGGCGGAATCGTCGTCGTGGGTAGGTCGTTCTCTTGTAGCGCTTCAATCCGTTGGGCCAGTTCAGCAATCGTCAGTGCTTCGAAGAGGATCTTCAGGGGCAACTCCATGCCAAGGCTCTGGTTAATCCGTGTGACCACCTGGGTCGCCAGTAACGAATGCCCGCCCAGGTCAAAAAAATTGTCGGTGACACCCACCTGGGGAAGGAGCAGGATCTCGCTCCAGATGGCTGCAAGCTCTTGCTGGAGCGGTGTTTTGGGGGCCACAAAATCGCGGGAGAGCAGTTGCTCCTCGGGATCAGGAAGCGCCCGGCGATCAATCTTGCCGCTGGTCGTGAGCGGAAGATACTCCATGAGCACAAAATGGGCCGGGAGCATATACTCTGGGAGCTGCCTCTGGAGGAAGGCGCGCAGGTTCGCGATGATGACATCATCCTCTTCCCAGAGTAGTGCTGTATATTCCGCCAGTTGTGTCTCTTCATCGAGCACGACATACGAGACCAGCTGTTTATCGTTATTGGAGCGCTCCCGCGCCACCACGACGCCCTCTCGAATGAGTGGATGAGCGCGGAGCACGGTCTCAATTTCGCCCAATTCAATGCGAAAGCCTCGGATTTTGACCTGGTGATCATAACGGCCCATATAGATCAGTGCGCCATCGTCGCGATAGCGAGCCATGTCACCCGTACGATAGAGCCGCGCGCCTGGTACCTGGCTAAAGGGATCGGGAATGAAACGCTCGGCGGTCAGTTCGGGGCGATTGAGGTAGCCACGCGCCAGGTTCACGCCCCCAATACAGAGTTCCCCTGGCACCCCGATGGGCGCAACCTGTCCCTCCGCATCAAGAATATAGAGCCGGGTATTGGCGATGGGCCTGCCGATGGAGATGCGTTCATCACTGGTGCCACGCTCACACGGCCAGCAACTGACCTCCACCGCCGCTTCTGTTGGACCATACACGTTATAGAGCGCGAGCGAGGGATGAGCCAGAACCTGCTCCAACAGTGCCGAAGAGAGCGCTTCACCGCCGCAAAGGATCTGCCGCAAGTCTCGACATTGCGCGAAGCCGGGTTCCTCTAGAAAGACGCGGAGCGTCGAGGCGACAAAGGTCTGCGTCGTAATTGCCTGCTCCGCGGTCACGGCACAGAGATAGGCGCTATCCTTATGCCCATCTGGGCGCGCCAGGACGAGTCTTGCGCCCGCTAGTAGCGGCCAGAGCAATTCCCCCAGCGAGGCATCGAAACTTGTGGGAATCTTTTGTAGTACGCTATCGCGTGCCGTCAATTGAAAGGTAGCCTGGCGCCAGTTGAGCGTGTTGCAGATGCTCCAATGTTGTACCATGACCCCTCTCGGGCGTCCGGTCGAACCCGAGGTATAAATAACATACGCAAGTTGCTCTGGTGTCACCCTGCTGGCTGGAGCGCTGATGGCCTCCTCGCGCCAGCGTGCCTCCTCGCTATCCAGGCAAAATATCTGTGTGGAATGGACAGGCAGTGTATGCAGCAGCCTGGCCTGGGTCAGTACAACCTGGGGCTGAACATCCTCAAGCTGCCAGGCCAGGCGCTCCGTGGGAGTAGACGGGTCCAGTGGGATATAGACGCCTCCCGCTTTCATAATGCCCAGAATACTGATCAAGACAAGAGGGGAGCGCTCCAGATAGACACCGACCGCTCGTTCTGTCTCTACACCTAGCTTGAGGAGGGCATGGGCAAGCTGGTTTGCCCGCTGGTCAAGTTGCTCATAGGTCAGAATCTGTTCTTCAAAGGCAATCGCCACGGCATCTGGCGTGCGCTCGGCCTGTGCGGTAAAGAGCGTATGCACACACTGTTCGGGCGTATACACCAGCTCGGTCTCATTCCATGCCCTTAGACGCTGCGCTTCTGATGGTAGGAGCAGCGGCAACCTGGAGATAGGCTGCGCAACATCGTGTACCACTCCTTCAAGAAGGAGTTGCCAGTGCTCCAGAAAACGCTCAATCGTCGCAGCCTCAAAAGCATCTGTGCTATAGGTTATGGTCGTGAGCAGCCCTCCCTGCTCCTCCCGCAGCTCCATATGCAGGTCTAACGTGGCAGTAGCTTTGGGAAAGGTCAGGAGCTCCCATGAAATTCCCGGTAGCTCAAAGGCTGACAGGGGAAAATTCTGGTACGCAAAGGCTACGCGAAAGAAGGGTTGCCCACTCGCGTCGCGCTCTGGATCCAGCTCAGCAACCAGTTTTTCAAATGGCATCTCTTGATGCTCATAGGCGCCAAGGGTCATCGCTCGTACCCTCTGAAGCACCTCGCGGAAGTCGGGATTGCCAGAGACATCGGCGCGCAACACCAGTGTGTTGACAAAGAAGCCAATCAAGCCCTCTAGCTCGCCACGCGTGCGATTTGCGATGGGCGACCCAATGAGTATATCGTCCTGTCCACTATAGCGGTTGAGCAAGACCTCAAACGCCGCGAGCAGCGTCATAAAGAGCGTGACACCCTCACTCTGACTGAGTTTTTTAAGCTGCTGAAGGAGTGTGCCTGGCAAGAGGTGCGCTCGTCGGCTCCCCACAAAGCCCTGCGTCGCTGGCCTGGGCCTATCGGTCGGGAAGTTCAACTGGGTTGGGGCATCCTGTAATTGCTGCCGCCAGTAATCAAGCTGCCTATCTAGTGTCTCTCCTTGTAACCACTGGCGCTGCTGGCGGGCATAATCCGCGTATTGGATCGGCAGCTCCGCCAGCGGCGAGGCTTCGCCCACACTATACGCGCCATAGAGCACAGACAGCTCATGATAGAAGATGCCAAGCGACCAGCCATCGCTGAGCGTATGGTGAAAGATCGTGAGCAAGAGATGTTCTTCTTCCGCCAGTTGGAAGAGCCGTATCCTATAGAGTGGGCCACTACGCAGGTCAAACGGCTGCTCCAGCTCAGCTTCAGCCATGCTCTGAAGGCGTGCCTCGCGTTCCTCTGAGGGGAGATCTGCAAGATCTATCGTTGCCAGCTTAAAGGCATGCCAGGGGGCGATGTGTTGGTACGTCTCACCATCAGTTTGAACGAACGTCGTGCGCAATATCTCATGGCGGCGCACTATCTCGTTACAGCTTAGTTCAAGAGCGTCGAGGTGCAGGGGACCTTGAAGGCGCAGGGCAATATGTTCATTGTAAAGCGAGGTGCCTGGATGCAATTGTTCGAGAAACCAGAGCCGCTGCTGCGCAAAAGAGAGCGGCAAGCGAGCATCTACAGCGTCTGTCGTCTGAGGAGGGACTGGTGCATGCCTGTACTCTTCAAGCAGCGTCTGTAAATATTTGATGGTCAGCATAGAGCGCTTGAGCAGCGACATGGCGCCTACCTGGGTTGCCAACTCTGTTGGCAGGAACTGCTGCTCCAATACGTTCAGCCGCTCCAGAAGCTGGGCTTCCAGCACGCTGCTATCGGCAGTTGCCTCGCTATCTCTATCTACTACTGCACTCTTCAGCGCGGCGCCATCTCTAAGCTGAGGGTGATACTGCTTTAATGCAAGCTCACTCTCCTCCAGGGTGCGCAAAATATTTACACGTAACTGGCGCTGCTTCTGCTGTACGGCGAAATCACTCATCCAAAAAGCTCCTCATATCCGATCAGTTCGCGATGGAACGACGCCTGAAATTGAGCGCAGCCCCTATTTCATGTGTCGGCTTTTCTGGCAACGCTTCTGTAGTACGCTAAGTGAGTAGAGGCCATCCATGACCGTCTCCACGTCGATGCCAAAATCGATGAGACAGGCTATTTCATCAACCCCTATCTCCCCCAGGCTATCGACCAGCTTCTTACAGGTCTGTGGCGTTCCAAAGAGGCCATGCGTCTGAAAGTAGCGCTCGAAGGCATAGGCCAGGACCTGTTCTTGCTCCTCGGGTGAGAGCGCGTCCAGGCGTTCCGATCGGTTGCGCCACAGATCCACTGATGAGCGCAGGTACTCAATGAAAGGTCCCCGTACCTTCTCGCGCACCTCATCCATATCCTCGCCCACAAAAGTATGCAGCATCAGCGTCACATGACCGGTCGCGGGATCATATCCATGCTGGGCGCGCGCATCGCGATAGGCCTTGATCTTCTCCCCCAGTTCTTCGGCGCTTTGAAACAAGAGGCCCGTCAGGACGTTGGCTCCCATGGCCCCGGCCTGGACAAAGCGCTCTGGCGTCCCCGTGCAGGTAATCCAGGGAGTAAGCCTGCTCTGCTTGGGCTGCGGATAGATTTTGATCAGCGCCTCCTTGCCCAGCCCATTGGGCAGGGGGACCGCCTTGCCACTCCAGAGCTCTTGAAAGGTCTCAATGCTTGAGAAGAGCACATCTTTGCGCAGCTCATACTTGTCGGGGGCCAGCACAAAGTCATTCGGGTTCCAGCCAGTCGCGAAAGCCAGGTCTACGCGGCCAGACGAAAGGTTATCGACAACCGACCACTCTTCCGCGACCCGGACTGGGTGATGCATGGGTAAAACGACGCTCCCGGCTCGCAGACGAATCTTTTGCGTCACCATCGCCAGAGCCGAGGCGAGAACGGAGGGATTGGGATAGAGGCCCCCAAAGGGATGGAAGTGGCGCTCCGGTAGCCATACCGCGCTAAAGTCGTGCTGGTCGGCGAAGGTTGCTCCCTTCAGCAGTAGCTCATACTTGTTCTCGGTAAATTCAGCCTCGTTGCTAGAGAAATAAAGCAAACTGAACTGCATCTGCTTTGGCCCGGCGAGTGGTGCTTCTGCCCTGACTGGTTCCTGCTTGATCTGTGGCACGCCGTTGACTTCAAGCGATCCCAGTTGTGCTTCTAGCCACGCCTCGGTCTCATCTTCGCTGAGCGCTTCCACTTCTTCCAGGGCAAAACCACTAGATGTAAGCCACTTATTGAGCGTGCCTGCTTTATTGGAAGGGAAGAGGGTTGTGGTAAGATACTCTACCAGCCTGTTTGGCGTTGGCTCACTTACTAACAGCGGCAGCAGATTGGCAAATGTGCGCCCCAGGCGTGTCTCCAGGCGATTCAAGAGCTGTGTACCACTCAGCGAATCCATTCCAAGCGACAGGAGATTGCACTCGGGCGTGATCTCCGACTTAGGAACCGAGCTGAGAACGGTATGTGCCTGCTCTGTAACGACGGCGAGCAGCATTTCTCTCCGTTGGGCGGACGTGGCCTCTGCCAACTGAGTCAGGAGTACCTGCTGCTGCTCAGGGGTCACCTGGCCTTGCGATGGGGTGGCTTCCTGCTGGATATCAGCCGCGACAACAATAAGCTCGTTCTTCAGGAAGGCGTCCCGGCAGAAGCGGCGCTGAATTTTGCCACTGGAGGTCTTGAAAATGCTGCCATAGCGGATAAGGACAACCGCGTGCGCCTTGATCTCGTATTGCTCGGAGATAGCCTGACGGATGGCCTTGATGATGCCCTCAGGCTCTTCAGGATGGCGTACAACCTCCTGCACAACGACCAGCCTCTCCTCATTGTCTACCTCTACCGAGAACGCTGCTCCGCAACCTGGTCGCAGGGAGGGATGACTACGCTCAACCGTCAGTTCAATATCCTGAGGATAGTAGTTTCGACCTCGAATGATGATCAGATCCTTGATCCTGCCAGCGATATAGACTTCCTCGTTGTAGACAAAACCCAGGTCGCCTGTGCGTACAAATGGTCCTTCATGTGTATCTGAGAGATACGCGTGGAAGATCGCTTCGGTCTCCTGTGGGCGCTCCCAGTAGCCCTGAGCCATACTCGGGCCTTCAACCCAGATTTCTCCGATTTCATTTGGCTCACATACCTGGAGCGTCTCGGAGTTCACGATCAACACGCGTTGATCCCTGGCAATGGACCCGCAGCCCACAATCGCCAGGCTATCCTTGGCTTCATCCGGCTCCGTCACCAGAAAACGCTTCTGCTCTAATTCTGTCCTGTCGAGATAAATAACGTTGGTCTCGGCCTCAACAGTGGCGCACGAGACCATCAAGGTCGTTTCAGCTAAGCCATATGCCGGTGTCATAGCGGTCTTTGGCAGGCCGCAGGAAGCGAAGGTAGAGGTAAAGCGCTCAACGGTCTCGGCTCGCACTGGCTCAGCCGCGTTCCCCGCCAGACGCCAGCTCTCAAGATGGAGTTGGGCGCGTTCCTCAGGCGTGATACGATTGGTGCAGAGTTCATAGGCAAAATTGGGGGCCGCGGTCGTGGTTCCGCGATAATGTGAAATAGCCTGGAGCCAGCGTAGGGGGCGTTGGATGAAAGCCGCGGGGGCCATTAATACTCCCTTGAACCCCACATAAGCTGGCTGGAGCACGCCAAAGATAAGGCCCAGATCATGAAACATGGGCAGCCAGGAGACACAGATACTCTCACCTGTATGTCCGCAGTGGTCGCGTAGCATTTCAGAATTATGTATGAGGTTTCCATGGCTTACCATGACTCCCTTCGGAATACCAGTTGAGCCGGAGGTATACTGGAGAAACGCCAGGGCCTCTGGAGCGGGCGTATAGGGCTGCCATTGCTTAGCAGAACTGACCTCTTCCTGAGCATCAGTGGCAACCCAGCGTAACTCAGAGAAGGCTGGTAGTGGCCTGGACCAGTTGCGCAGCTTGGGCAAGAGCGATGAATGCGTGAGCGCTAGCTTTATGCTTGCATCCACCGCAATTGTCTGGATACGAGGCATCGAGCGGTTGGAGGACGGTGGATAGGCGGGTACGGCGATGATTCCCGCGTACAAGCAGCCCATAAAGGCCGCGATATACTCTAATCCCGATGGAAAGAGCAGGAGCGCACGCTCGCCCGGGCTAATATGTTGTTGTAACGTCGCAGCGATTGAGCGAGCGTGCTCATCGAGTTGAGCATAAGTCATGCGCTCCTCCTGTTCGCCGTCTGTCAGGAAGATATAGGCGCATCGATCAGGTTGATGCAGAGCACGCCAGCGCAGGATATCGACAAAAGTCTTCGCACGTGCCGGTTCCATCGCGACCGTTACCCCAGCTCTGTTTAGCTCCATTTCACTCATAAGTCATTCGCTCCTTACGCTGCTCTTGGCATGCTCGTGCATCCTATCGAAGGCGCTCTATTCTGCTTTGTCAGCAGGTGCACCGCTTTATCTACTTCCAGACATCTTTTTGATAGACAATGTCTGCCATGGCCACGAGAATTTTGCGCGTTCCATCAAAGGGATCACGGGCATGGGCGATGCGCATATTATCTAGCATGATGACATCTCCGGCCTGCCATTGGAAGCGTACTGCGATCCGCTCATAGAGTTCGCTAATCTCTGCGACGACCGAGTCCTCGATGCGCGAGCCATCGCCATAATACACATTGCGCGGCAGGTCCTCCTCGCGGAAGATCGACAGCATGGAGTTACGTACATCTGGGTCCAGGCAGGAGAAATGGTGCAGTTGAATCTGATTGAAGAACAGCATCTCGCCTGTGCGAGGATGCGGAAGCACCGCTGGGCAGAGCTGACGCGTGGTCAGATGCTTGTTGCTCTTCCATTCAAAATCGATATCCGCTTTGCGGCAGTATTCCTCGACCTGTTGCTTATCGGACGTTTGAAAGAACTGCTGCCAGCTGACATCCAGGCCATCGATGAAGTTGCGCACATACATCAACTTCTTCTCAGTCATGCGTTGAATGAGGGCCGGATCTAGCTCTTGATAGGCTTTGCGACAATCAATAATCGGGGTGGCGCCTCTCCCCTCGGCGGCCTTAACACAGTAGAACATGATCTTCATCGGCCACCGATGCGTATGGGAACTTTCATTGTGAAACAAAATTGATTTATCGGCTGGATAGGGAGTGGAGTGATAGACTTTGGCGCCTGGATCATCACGCGGAAGATCACCATATTCGTCAAATAGTTCGCCAGTCTCGCTGGCGGCCAGGGCAAACTCTTCAAATTTCGCGGGCGAGTTAATAGTAAAGTCACGGAATAGGATCGCGCCATATTTGGCAAGCTCGTTCTGGATATACTCGCGATTATTGCCCGCCCAACTCGCCAGGTTCACGCCACTTGTCGTTGGTTGGACAACCAGGGGCAGGGGTTCTTGCTCGCTCAGGTGGCTGGCCTTTGTCAGATTGAAGTCCGCCAGGTTAATCCCTTCGCGTTTTTCGCGAATATTCTTTCGGATGCTATCCTTGAGACTAGGTTTACGTTCCACTGCTGAGTCCCTCCATTTCTCCTGCTGTGCGCCATATCTCTCAAGCACTTATTATATGAATTTTCCGGCTGAAAGTTAATATCACAAGAATATCACCTCTTTTATCAGCTGTCGCTTCAACTAGAACGACAGCCTCCATTGTAGAGGCCATGCTTGCATGGCCTCTACAGCTTATCTTTGGTATCAATTATCACTTAATGGGGAGAGTTAAAAGGTCTGCCAACTCTGTCCTATACTCGCTGCGTGAGGCGATCTTGAGGGCCGCAAGGATGATACTGTATTCTCGTTGAAGCAACTGATCATCCTCTCGATGTCGTGTCACGTAGTTCAGGACATAATCAACGAGGCGTCTCTCGGCCTGTGTACAAGCATTCTGGCTCTGAGCGTAATCTGAGATGGAGCGGTGCAGGAGATAGCGATCTTCTTCATTACACTCTAGCAAGCCTGCATCCACCAGCTGGTCGAGCGTATCCCGGCAAGCGGCGATAACTGCCAGAGCCGCCTCCTCAGAAAATGTGGCGGGCTTGGTAGGAAAGACCGAAAGAGCATAGAGCGCCTGTCGAGCAGGCTCATCGAGTAGCAATTCGTTGAGGGCAATCGTCTCGCGTATGCTCATTGGTATCGTGGTAGGCCCGTTCTGTTGATGGCTAACTACCTGCATCTGGGTGAGCCGCATGCGTTCCTCGGGTAGCTGCATCCGTTTTAATGCACCTTCGAGCCTGCGCCGTTGTCGATGACGCATCTGCACCAACAATGTGTTGCCCATTAATGCCAGCGTCAGGGGGAGCCCTCCAGCTGCCTGGACGATTTTCGGAACCACTTCTAACTCTTGTTCAACCAGGGCGGGCACTATCTGTTTGAACAACTGCATACTTTCGGCGTTTGTTAATTCAGGCACATGCATGGCTTCTTTGCCGGCGAAGCGCGCCGCGACCTCTGGGATGCGCGTTGTCAGTAGGTATGCACATTCGGTTCCTCCGATAGTAAAGGGCAGGGCATCTTTGATATTCCAGACATCATCAAGAATCAGCAGCATCTGTCGCCCTCGTATCGCCTGTTGAAGAATCTGGAACCAGTCATCAACCTGTTGTAGCACCTCCGCTTTTACATGGTTGATGCCCAATAAGGCTCCCCAACGCTGTAGCTCGGCAGATACCTCGGGTCGAGGCCCAAGCGTGGTCCAGAGCACTCCATCAGGAAAATGCTCCTGGACCCTGGCGCTGCTCGCGACCTCCATTGCCAGCATGGTTTTTCCTACGCCGGGTAGTCCATTGATGCCAATAAAACTTCCATGGTTTTCGGAGCAGAGGTCGTGTATGATCTGCTCCAGAAGATGGTCCCGGCCAATCAGCGGTGGATCGCCGGGTTGTCGCACAGGGATCGCATGATCAATGATCTGTTTCTGCGCCCCGTCAGGCACCAGCGTGGGCGTAGATCTGTAGAGCCCGAGATCCTTATATCCTTTGCCAAAGATGGCACTCAATTTCTCTCGATAGATTGGACCTGGATAGGTCGTGCCATTTTCCCAGCGGCTAATCATAAAAGATTGTGGAACATCTATGAGATCGGCTAACTCTTTCTGGGTCCATCCTCGCTCTTGGCGCGCTTTACGTAGAAGTGTATTGGGTAATGACTCAGCAGCTTTTTTGACGGACAAACTAGCAACCTGCCTTCCTGCTTTCTTTGCATCTTCTGGATTGTCTTCTCTTGCTGAATGACTAGCGTTCCAACCATGTTCCAAGTCGCAGCTCACGCGCGTGATGGTAGACACTGGTCGCTATTGCCACATCTTCAAGAGCGAGTCCGAAGGGGTTGACAAGGATGATGTCGTCAATGCTGCGGCGCCCCTCTCTGGTTCCAGTAATGACGTCGCCTAACTGAGCATCAATACGACGATATGACTGCTGCTGAGTACTCATTGCCTCATCTGGTCCAAGTACCTGCCCGGCCCGGTACATGCGACCTATAAGTCGCCGCGGATCGCTTTTCACCAACATCCAGTCATCAACGATCACGCTGTCCGCCTTGAGCACGACCTCAGGCAAAACATCGTCCAGTGATACATTCACCAGAATGGCTCCTGGTTGTAGCCAGGCGAATGGAATGTAGCCTTCAGTTGTGGTTGTCAAGGGGATGATGAGTTGAGCCTGGCGCACCACTTCTTCTGGCGAACGCAGAATGCGCAGTTCTATCGCATTCTGCTCCAGCATTGGTGTGAGGCTGGCTTGAAGGGCCTGGCTTCTCTCCTCGGAGAGATCAAATAGCAAGACCTGCCGCAAGTGAGGATAACGGCGCTGACGCTCTTTGAGCAGTAAGGCTATATGGGCCTGAGCCTGCACGCCTGCACCAATGATCCCTACCCGCTCTATTTCTGGCCCCTTCAGCTCCTGGGATGCCAGTAGAGAAACGCTGGCAGTGCGCAGGCTTGAGATGTATGCGCCCTCCATGATGCAGTATGGACGCCCGGTTGTGGGATGATGCAGAAGTGTAAGGCCACTTGCTCGCGGATAGCCATGTTTGTAATTATTGATGTTGCCGTTGATGATTTTTGTGCCGACACTATTAATTGTTCCTCCTACATAGCCTGGCATATTTAAACTGCGTACATGTTCACCGAGACTGTTCTGCCAACCCAGGTAGGACTCATCCGGCAGGATCGTCTGTTCGGCTCCATGTAAGCGGAAAACCTCGCGCAAAATATCGATGCTATCAAGTACCTGACAACTCTGTTCTACCTCTCGTCGATTAAGGTAGAGCAAACGGTCATTCTCGTCCATGAGATCATTACCCCTCTCTGTGTATTGATGCTAAGGCCCTGTTTTTTTGCAGCTCTTCTGCTCTTGATTCTTGTAAAACCTTTCATCATAAAATTGTTTGAAAAGCCGCTTGAATCACTATTAGCATTTAAGAACCTTTGAGCAGAAATGTGAAACTATTAATTTAATTACCCGAGCCTATCGAGTCTCGCCAAAACCAAGTATACCCGGCAAAATTCACAACATAGCTATGAATTTTGTGGACTATCTAACACTTGATTGATTGCTCAATAATGTATAATATCGAAGTAACGCGTAATACAATTACAATAGAAAAATATTGCCATTCCTACTATAAAATTCAAATAGAGCTTTTACGCAAAAAGCTCTAGCACCTTTTCGCATTCACCTCCTTACCATGCACAATGCTCAGTCGTCTGTTCAACAACTTGAGGGGAGAGAGAAGTCAGGTGGATTGTAGGGGAAGAGCTTGCTCTGCCTCCGAGCGGAGCGACCTTCTCGCGCAGAGTTATCGGCCTGCGGGCCGGGCGAGTCCATGCCAGCATGGACCCTACATATTCTGTGTGCTTCCTTTCTCACCTGGACTTTGTAAACAAACCGCTCAGTAACGACTCCACTTATCCTTTGGTATAGTGATCTTTGCATCTGTGACGTTGCACAGGACATGAGCTATGGTGGTGAGAAGTTCCAGTTTAGACACGTATGAAAGGATTCATGCACATGGCAACATTTCTTCCCATGAGCTTTGGGGAGGCGCTTAAAGCCGCACGAAAACGCAAACGTTTGACACAAAAACAACTGGCCCAATTGCTTGGGATGCACTATAATACTATTTCTGCATGGGAGCTGGGGACTTACCTGCCCGAGACCCGTGGATTAGTCCTGGAGTTAGCTCGCCACCTGGAATTGGATGAACAGGGAACTCGCCACCTGCTGGAAGCCAGCCTGACCGCGGTCTCTCCCCGTTGGAATATTCCCTATCAGCGCAATCCCTTTTTCACTGGCCGCGAGATTCTTCTGGAGCAACTGCATGCCGCTTTCCAGCGTGAAGGCGACGATCCACTCAAACACTCGTGTGCCTTAATTGGCTTGGGTGGCGTGGGCAAAACCCAGACCGCCATCGAATATGCCTATCGCTATGCCAATGAATACTCCGTCATCTCCTGGGTGAGCGCCCAGACTCATGAAAGCCTTGTCTCCAGCTTTGTGGTCCTCGCCGAACTACTAAATTTGCCGGAGAGGCGAGAACAGGACCAGAATCGCATTGTTGCCGCCACCTTCCAATGGCTCAATAACCATGATCAATGGCTGCTGATTTTTGACAATGTTGAAAACATTGCGCTGGTGAAACGCTTCATCCCCACAACTATGCGCGGTTCCTTGCTCTTCACATCCCGCCGACAGGCTCTTGGAGTTACCGCCCAGGTGCTATACCTGGAACCTATGGACTCGGAGGAGGGGATCCAGTTCTTGCTTCGTCGTGCCAGGCTCCTCGATACAAGCAAAACACAAGAGTCTCTCCCTGAAGAGGAGAAGGCCATAGCTCAAGACATCATCTCTGCCATGGGAGGGCTTCCCCTGGCTCTCGATCAAGCTGGCTCTTACATTGAGGCCACGCATTGCACCCTCTCTGACTACTTTTATCTACATCAAGCATCACAGCTGGACCTGCTTGACGAGCGAGAGACTCATGACGATCACCCCATGTCTGTTGTCAGAACCTTCACGCTGATCTTCAAACAACTTGAGCAACATAATGCCCAGGCAGCCGAGATGCTTACAGTCTGCGCCTTTCTTGCCCCCGAAGCCATTCCCGAAAGCTTTTTTAGCGCGGGTGCGCCCTATCTGGGGCCGACCTTTGAGAAGCTGGCCAGCGAACCTATTGTCTTCCATTCTGCCATCCGGGCTTTGCTGATGTTTTCTCTGCTTCAGCGCAATAATGAGACTCATACAGTGACCATTCATCGCCTGGTACAGGCTGTGCTGAAAGGCACGCTCTCAAAAGTGACACAGCGGATCTGGGCCACACGTGTTGTCCACACCATGAGCAAGCTCTTCCCCTCAAGCGAATTGACTGAAGCTGATTACTGGCAAAACTGTGAACGGCTCTTACCTCACGCGCTGGTGTGTATTGAGTTTAGCGAGCAATGGAGTGACAACGATGCGCTCAGTGTTACCTCTTTGATGAATCATGTTGCAGCCTATCTCCTGGAGCGCGCCCGCTATAGCGAGGCGGAGCCCCTCTTCCAGAAGGTCTTGCGCATTGGTGAGCAAGTATTGGGGAGCGAGCATCCCCATATTATGGCCGAAGCCTTTCATGGGTTAGCTGGTCTCTCCGCCCGACAGAGCAAGTATGAGCAGGCGGAACAGCTCTTCCAGCGTGCCCTGCGTATCCGCGAACATCTGTTGGGAGCTGACCACCCGCTTGTGGCGTCTTCCCTCAATGGGTTGGCTTTACTCTACTACCGACAGAGCAAGTATGAGCAGGCGGAACAGCTCTTTCAACGTGCCATACGTATTCACGAACAGTTTCTAGGAGCCGAACATCCTCTTATTGCGAACTCCCTCAACGGGCTGGCCGTCCTCTATGGAGATCAGGGGCGATATGAATTGTCTGAGCTACTCTACCTACGTGCCCTGCATATCCGCGAAAAGCTTCTCGGGGCTGAGCATCCCCAGGTCGCGACCCTCCTCAACAACATAGCCATGGACTACTATGAGCAGGGAAAGTATGAACAGGCGGAGTCTCTCTTCCAGCGAGCGTTGCATATCTGGCAACGTGAGTTAGGCTCTGAGCATCCCCGTGTGGCCTATCCCCTGCTTAACCTGGCCAATCTCTATCGCGATCAGGGAAAGTATGAACAGGCGGAGCCGCTCTTCCAGCGTGCGCTACATATCTGGGAACAAGGGATGGGAAGCGAACATTTTCTGGTTGCCGATGTTTTGCATGGGCTGAGCGTTCTTTACAGAGAGCAAGGGAAATTGCAGCTAGCAGAGCCACTCGCACTGCGTACCTTGAAGATCAGGCAAGAGGTCCTGGGGATGCAGCATCTCTATGTCGCGGTAGCACTGACCAACTTGGCGGCGCTCTACACTGAGCAGGAGAAGTATCAGCAGGCCGGGCCTTTATTTCTACAAGCCGCCCAGATTCGCGAACAAGCCTCAAGTCAGCAGCATCCCGAGAACGCAGATGCCCTGTATGAACAGGCGTACTTCTACCAGCGCCAACAGCAGTTGACCCGGGCACTTCCTCTTTATCAACAAGCCCTGTCCATTTATGTACAGGTATTAGGCTCCCAGCATCCCAAAACGAAAAAAACACGCCACATTTGTATCCAACTCCTACACGAACTAAAACTTACCGAAGAAGCCATAGCCCTGGAAGCACAGGCATAGTGCGCTCAGTGATGCCTGTAGTATTGGAGTATATGCTATGTTTAGAGAATTCAGGCATGCTGGGTCTTCCAAACATGTTATATACTCCAACTTATCATTCACCATGATATATGCATTGATATCAGCATGATATTAACTTTGGCATGCATATCCATATAATGGGAATTGCATATACAAAAAGCAATTACTTAGTTCCTCTCCTGATGAGAAGAAAGGAAAGAGAACCATGGCTAGAGATGATGAGGAAGACAAGACTATATACAAGGTTGTTATCAACCACGAGGAACAATATTCGATCTGGGCTGCTGACCGCGAAAACCCCCTCGGCTGGCGTGATGTTGGTAAAAGTGGACTCAAGTCCGAATGTCTCGCCTACATCAAAGAGGTCTGGACTGATATGCGCCCTCTGAGCCTGCGTAAGCAGATGGAGGCACAGGTGCAGAATCAGGCGTGAAGCCCGGGCATAGGTGCCTGATAAATCTTCTCTTCTTTACTTAAGAAAGAGATCACTTAGCCTATTGAATATGCAGAGGAGACGATGGCATGCGCAAATATTGCAAAGCATACTATTTAAAAGATCTGAGACAATTCACTGACTGGACAGAGAAGCAAGACGCATCTGAAACAGCCCTCTCAGACGAAACTGTCGTGTATCTCTGGGATGATTTTACCGTCGTGAAGAGCCCGGTTATTCCTGACAAAGGCCTGATATTTGACGCTGTCACACCCGAATGGCAGGCTTTCTGCAAAGAAACCTTAGCCTTTGAGATTCCTGAAGACCTGCGCTACGCGTACCAACAGGCCGACGACCAGAAAACTTCTTCTGAGAGTGCTGCTGGCGAGCAGAGCACGGTGTCGGTGTAAGGCTACAGGGAACAGAAAGGAGCTGCCTTTATGGATGAACTTGTTAAGCGCCTCTCTGAGGGAGATCACCCCGTCACTGTAGGTGGTCCTCAACCCTCCGTAAGTGAATTGCGGAAACGTCTTGAAGAGATGGGCTATGTCTTTGTTAAATTTACCGATACACGCGGAGGAACCGATCTAGGCGTGCGCGTTGATAAAAGCGCGACTGATCTCAGTCGGGCCGCTTTTGATCAGGCTTCAGGAATCGTTCATATTGAGGGAACGCTAACCCTCAACTACGTTAAAGTGCGCTGCATTGCGGACATTGATCTGGAAACCCTGAATGGAACCGGTCACCTGGTAACCCTGGAAGAGGTTCATCTCTAATCAACCGCACGGTCCCTGCCACCCAATCAAATTATAGGGTCTATATCCTGGCATGGATGTATGGTGAGAGCGAGACATTACAGCTTGTGAGAGAAGTCCATGCCAGTCTGGATTCTACAATGAAGAATTTTTTGGTAAACAGGCCGCATCACGTGAGAAGGTTTTCGTATGCAGAGAGCACGCAGACAGAATCGCACCTTCAGTGTCTCCAGCTTGCGCCGTCACTATACAAATCCCTTTGCCCTGTATGATGCCCTTAGAGCACATGACTCCATCTATTTCGACGCCTCAAGTCGCTGCTGGCTTGTGACAGGTTACCACGCCACAACGGCAATTCTAGATGATCCGCGCTTTACATCGCGGCTGGATGATAGCAGCGCGCAGTCGCTTGTGAGCAAGCAGATGGTCTTTATGGACGGCGAGGAGCATCAGCGGCGGCAGAATGCCCTGTTGCGGCCCCTGGCCCAGATGAGCAAAAGGATGCCGGATGCCATTCGCTTGTTTGCTCAAGAGGGACTGGAGACGCTGCGGCGTACAGGCGAAATGGATGCGGTGAATGACTTTGCCGCCCATATTTCATTAATGAGTATAGCCCATGTTCTGGGAATGCCGCTCGATGATCATGAGCAACTCTTGCAGCTTGAGCGCTGGTCTGATACCTTCGGCGATGCAACCAGCGGCTATTTTCATGGCGATATGCAAGACGTGGCACGCCTCGAAGACTACTTCAGGCAACTTATTGAGACGAAGCGTCGCCACCCTGACTCTGACGCTGATGATCTGCTCAGTGGTTTTATCGCGGCCAAAGATGTCTTTCCCGAGGACGATGACCTGATCTCAAACTGCATGATGGTTTTCGCTGCTGGCCGTATCACCACCAAGAAACTCCTGGGCAATGGTATTCAGATCTTGCTAGAACATTGGAGTGAGGTCCAGAAACTCTATCAAGAAAATCCCAAAGCCATCACCAAAATGCTTGGCGAAGAACTCCTGCGCATGGTCACGCCTACACGCTGTCTGATCCGACAGGCCGTTGAGGACGTCGATCTCTCGCACCTGGCCACGGGTCCCCACCTGGTTCGTCGTGGAGAGCGCCTGTTGCTGTTTCTAGAGGCGGCGAACTATGATCCCGCTAGCTTCTCCTGTCCGGCCCAGTTCGATCCCCAACGCCGTCCTAACAGACAGGTCGCCTTTGGCTTTGGCCCCCATCAGTGTCCCGGAGCAACCTTGGCGCGCCTGGAGATACAGATAGCACTAGAGGCCCTGCTCTCAATTGTCGACTTGAAAGCCCACAGCGATATGCAGCCTGTCTGGAATCCTAATCCCAACCTGGGGGGCTATCTCTCCTTCTACGTGGTTTCGCAAACGGTCAAGCGCGGCAGTTGCCCTTGAGAGTGCTTGCATTCCTGCCGTCCTGGTCCATGAAATCGGTGCTTGAGGCTTAAACTGGGAGGAGCTGGTGGAGATATCCCTGAATGTCTTGCTCTCTTTTCCACTGTTGTGGATAGCCAAGGAGGGAAATAGAGCCTAATTGGCATATCTGATTGTGTAGCGATAACAAAAATGATAAGAGCTAGATATTCACTTTTTTAGCTGCCAGGTGTATTACATTCTTAGCGGTGTTCCATCTGAAGGGATACGATATGCAGGGCTTTACACATCAGAGCCATAACAAACACAACACCACTTCAAGCCTGGAGCGGTTTCTTATTCGTCCGCCAAAGGCCCAGGCATGCCTGCGGCTATTCTGTTTCCCCTATGCTGGCGGAGGAGCCTCAGCATTTCACAACTGGGCAAAGCATCTCCCTCCTGAGATTGATAGCTGTCCTATCCAGTTGCCAGGACGAGAGGACAGGATTCGCGAAAAACCTCACACGACGCTCCCCGCCTTAATTGATGCACTTCTCAACGCGCTTTTGCCATATATCGAGACACCTTTTGCCTTTTTCGGCCATAGCATGGGGGCTATAATCGCTTTCGAGCTAGCCCGCCAATTGCGCCGTCGTTCACTTCCAGGCCCTACCCGTTTATTTGTCTCTGCGCACCGTGCTCCGCAAATCCCTGATCCCGATCCACGGATTTATAGCCTGCCAGAAGCCGAGTTCATTACAACATTGCGCCAACTGCAAGGAACACCGGACGAGGTTTTACAAAACCCTGAACTCCTGGAGCTATTTGTGCCAATTTTACGAGCCGACTTCGAGCTTATCGAGACATACCGCTATAGAGCAGAAGCTTCCCTTGCATGTCCGATCTCTGTATTCGGCGGCCTGCAAGACAGTAAGATCACGCGCACTGACCTTGAGGCCTGGCGCGAACAGACATCACAGGCATGTGTTCTTCGTATGTTTGCGGGAAATCACTTCTTTCTCCACTCTGTACAAACCATGCTTCTCCATACTATTGCGCAAGACCTCTTTCGTGATTTCCAGGCCGACTCCCGACTTCCTAATAAAGTAAAGTAAGGAACATACTATGATCTATGAATCAGTTGCTGATTGTATTGGCCAGACGCCTCTGGTCTATCTGAGGCGCTTGTTCCCCTATCATGAACTGGAGGTCATTGCCAAGCTAGAGTTTCTCAATCCAGGTGGCAGCATCAAAGACCGGCCAGCCAGGTTTATCGTTGAGCAGGGACTAAAAAATGGAATGATCACGCCCCAGACACACCTTATTGAGAGTTCTTCGGGGAATCTGGGCATCGCGCTGGCAATGATTGCACGCATTTATAACCTGGCCTTCACCTGCGTTGTCGATCCAAAGATATCGCCGATGAACCTGCGTATCTTAAAACAGCTTGGCGCTGGCGTCGAGATGGTGACGACCGCCGATGACCAGGGAGGATACCTCAAAACACGCATCCAACGGGTCCAGGAATTACTGCATTATATTCCTCATAGCCAGTGGATTAATCAATATGCCAATCAATTAAACTGGCAGGCTCACTACTCTCATACTGGAGAGGAGATCAGCACGCAACTCGACCGGGCGCCAGATTGCCTGGTGGTCGCCGTAAGCACAACCGGCACAATATTGGGGCTAGCTCGTCGTTTGCGCAGGGACAACCCGAATTTACGGGTGATTGCTGTTGATGCTGTTGGATCAGTCATCTTTGGCGCACCCGCCGGACCACGCGAGATTCCCGGCATTGGGGCCAGCCGCGTACCTGAACTGCTTTGTAGAGACGAGATCGATGAAGTTGTGTATGTAAATGATCGCGAGTCAATTCAAGGTTGTCATGACCTTGTAGCACGAGAAGGGATTTTTGCGGGTGGCTCTTCTGGTTCTGTCGTTGCCGCTGTCCAAAAACTGTTGTCGACATTCCCTCCTCGCTACCGTGTGATTACTATTTTCCCGGATCGTGGTGATCGCTATCTAGATATAGTGTACAACGATGAGTGGGTCAGCAGCCAGCTAGGATCCTATGAGCTTGCCTTCCCTTCGTGGAAGAGGAAAAACTGAATTCTACAGAGGAGGAGAGGGATGGTTAGAGGCTATTAATTGGCGGCCAGCACCTCTGGGCTGATCAGAGGTTGGGGCAGTTCGACTCCAACGAGCGACTAGGTTCCCGAACTGATGTACCCCCAACCATCCGAAGAGGAGACTGGCGCAGCCGCAATGGCCGACCCCTTTGTAAATGTGCGAATGAGGTGGGCGGATTCTGGCTCTTCCTCACTTGGCGTGAGAATAGAGAGGCGTCAAAAGGGAATGTGCTGATAATGATTGCCTGCCGAAGCTCATTGAAACAAACCGATGAGCCGAAAATGGTAGAGCTTTCACTCCAAGTGAGGAAGAGCCATTTCGTTCCGTGATTTACAGGTAGCGACCACTCCAAAATGGAGGCTCTCCGCTTCTTGGTTTGCCTTCACATTGGAATGATCTCTTTAGAACTCAGCACCCGCGTATCTCGCGATCAGAAGGCGTTATTGCTCGGAACGTGCGCTCCAGCCTTCTAGAAATGGCCCCACCCATTGTATGTCGTTGTATCCAGGACAGCGAACCAATCGAAATCGGTGAAGCTTTGGACGCCTAGTGGTTCATAGCTCCTGTTCTTATGACTGCCAGAGCGAAGCGGAAGTGCCGCCATTTCCTCGGCAGGAAGCCCTTGTTCTTGATGGGTGGAAATGAACCGCACTGGTCCGGGAGCGGATGTTAACCGCGCCTCAAGCGTCCCGGCTTCTGGCTGGTCGATCCCGTTGGCTGGCGATTCTCCTACGGCTGAGCCGATGACGGCATAGCGGCGACCGAACATTCCATGAAGATGAGATCCAACGGGCCACCAGATCAGCGTCTCATTCCCCCATTGCACTTTTCCACGCTTGAGATGGCTATTGTGGGCAAAAACCAAGACGTTGCCTCGTCCCTGTTCACGGGAGACGATGTACGCCAGATTCTCTGCCATCATGGCGGCACGTATGCCGAGCAGGCGGGCCTGGCGTTGCTCGGACGGTTGCGCGAGCGTAGCATGATAGTGCAGGAGCTGCTGAGCCACCACAGCATAGTGGACGGCTTCTCGATAGCGGCTCTCGTCGCTCTTTGCGACCAGTTCGGGACGGCGCACGCGCAGCTCTGCAATCAGCTCCTCGGTCTCGATCCGCAATGCGGTTGCCTCCGGTGATTGGCCTATCGCTTGCGTCGGGTCGAGCGCGGCAGCCGGATTCTCCCAGGCAGCGTCCTGTCCGAGCAGCGGGTCGATGCGCTTGCGATACTCCTGGCCAAGGGCCTCATCTCTCTCGCTGAGGTAATCAAGCGCAAAGTGCAGTGTCTGGCGGGGACTATCTGCGATTATATCGGTCGGGCTATCGAAACCATAGAACTGGAGTTTTGTAGGGTGAGCTGGATCAGCATTGTATTGTCTCATCCACTCGACCAGCTCGCGATTCGCTTCGAACGTTCCGAAACCGTGGCTAAAGCCAGTATCCTGCACCGCCTCATAGGATGCCGGACCGTGGCCAAGCACGTATTCGTTGACGAGGGGTCCTCGAGGAAAACTGCTCTCAATGGCAATGGCGCTGTAGCCATGGGCTTCTACAAGGCGTTGGAAGAGCTGGTTGCGAAGGACAAGCAGCTCTTCCCCTCCATGGAGTGCTTCTCCAAAGCCAAGCAATGCTACCTCCTCGCCAAGTGAGTCGATCACCGTATCAACGGCGGCGTTGAAGTCCGGGCGAGAAACGAGCGAGCATGGGATCGCCTCGTGTGCTATCCAGTCGTCGAGTGTCGCATATACTCTTGCTGAGTGCGTCATTGGTCTACCCTCCGTTGTTTTCACTGTGTCATTCATCCAAGGAGAAATCTTCTCTTTCTGCCGCTTCTATCTCTCATGCTCTCGTCTACTGCTCTCGAGAGCATGGGAGCCTGGACAAGTGAGAACACTCTCCAGGCTTCAGCAGATCGAGCATTCGGTTGCATGCATGCATCTCCGATCCAAGCTGGCCAGGCTTTTTCTGGATCACGTCTCTACGGTACAACACAGATGCAAGATTAGAGGGTAGAAAGAGAGCCAGGAGAGTGCGTATGGACATACATGGATCATAGCAGGCTCAATATACTTGGATTTCTGTGATAGAACGAGGAGTGTATCGCAAAAAAGTCTCAAACGCGAACTTGGGAGTTCTACATGAAGCTTGGCAATACATTACGCACTATCGAGTCTTCCCAGGGCTGCTGGAATGAGCGTCGAGCCGGGTACGCGACCAGAGCAGCCGCTATCGCCTCTCCCACCTCAACTTGGCGGGGAATTGCGTCTATATGGCAAGGAAATGCCTCAACGCCTTGTTTTTAGTTGAAGAATGGAGTACGATTACGCGCAGAGGTATCTAGCGCTTCATGTGGCCCCAGGCCCATGAGAAGGAACGACGCATGAAGACGTTTGCCTTTGAGCAGTGGTGTAATCGGCTTCAGCTTCCGACTGCCACGCGTGACTTCCTCCTTTGAACCACCAGAAGGAAAAGAAGCAGACATGCCTACGCCCATTCTCACCACGAAACTGTATCTCCCTCGGCTTCGGCTTCACGTAGTCAACCGCCCTCGCCTGATCGAGCGGTTGAACGAGGGTTTGCACCGCAAACTGACCCTTATCTCTGCCCCCGCAGGCTTTGGGAAAACTACGCTGGCCACTGCATGGGTCGAGGGCATCAAGCGACCAACCGCCTGGCTATCTCTGGACGAAGGTGAGAACGATCCTACCCGCTTTCTGATCTACCTTATCGCGGCTGTGCAGACGATTGCGCCCACGCTTGGCGAAGGGGTCTTGCGTGCGCTCCAATCAAGTCAGCCACCACCACCCGAAGCGATGCTGACGGCTCTGCTCAATGACCTGGCGAGCATCAAAGATCCGTTCGTCCTCGTCCTGGACGACTACCACGTGATTGAGGCCCAATCGGTTGACCTGGCCCTCACCTATTTCGTCGAACATCTGCCCCCGCGCATGCACCTGGTCATCACCACTCGTGAAGACCCACATCTCCCCCGGGCCCGCTTACGCGCCCGGGGCCACCTGACCGAACTGCGCGCCGCCGACTTGCGGTTTACCTCCTCCGAAGCCGCCGCCTTTCTCACCCAGGTGATGGGTCTCACTCTCTCCACACAGGACATCGCCCGACTTTCAGACCGCACCGAGGGTTGGATTGCTGGCCTGCAATTCGCTGCGCTTTCCCTGCAGGGCCACCAGGATGTTCCCGGCTTCATCCAGGCATTCGCTGGAGATCACCGATACATCGTGGACTACCTAGTCGAAGAGGTCTTGCAGCGTCAGCCCGAACCGGTGCGCAACTTCTTACTCCAGACCTCCATTCTCGACCGGTTGAGTGGTCCGCTGTGCGATGCTGTCACTGGTCAAGAAGAAGGCAGCGCGCGGTTGGAAGCCCTGGAGCGAGGCAACTTCTTTGTCGTTCCGCTCGATGACAAACGCCACTGGTATCGCTATCACCACCTCTTTGCTGATGTGCTCGCAGCGCATTTGCGGGTAGAGCAGCCCGAGCAGGTCTCGACACTACATCAGCGCGCGAGCGAGTGGTACGAACGTCATGGTTCGGTGGGCGATGCGATCCGCCACGCACTGACCGCCGAGGACTTCGAGCGAGCGGCGGACCTGGTCGAGCTGGCAATTCCGGAAATGCGCAGGAGTAGACAGGATGCCACGTTGCTTGGCTGGTTCAAGGCGCTCCCCGACGAGCTGTTTCACTTCAGGCCCGTGCTCAGCGTTGGGTATGCCTATGCATTACTGGCTAGCGGCGAGCTCGAGGCCGTCCACGCCCGATTGCGGGACGCCGAACGGTGGCTGGATACGACGGCAGACACGAGGGCGTTTGCGCTTGCTCCATCAACTGAGATGGTCGTCATGGATGAAGAGGAATTTCGCCAGCTCCCGGCTTTGATAGCCGTGTACCGTGCCGCGCGTGCCCAGGTCCTGGGCGATGTGTCCGACACCATAAAATACGCCCGGCGGGTGCTCGACCTCGTACCTGAGGAAGACCATCTCGGGCGCGGAGCAGCAGCGGCGCTCCTGGGGCTCGCGTCCTGGGTGAGCGGGGATCTAGAGGCAGCACACCGGACGTTTGCCGATGGCATAGCGAGTGTGCAGATGGCCGGAAACATCTCTGACGCCATCAGTGGCACCATCGCCCTGGCTGATATCAGGATGGCGCAAGGTCGTCTCCATGAGGCCATGCGGACCTACGAGCGCTCTTTGCAGGAGGCGATGACGCTGGGGGAGCCTGTCCTGCGGGGAACGGCAGACCTGTATGTGGGCATGAGCGAGCTCTACCGGGAGCAGAACGATCTGGATGTCGCCGAGCAGCGCCTGCTGAAAAGCAAGGAGCTGGGCGAGCGCACAGGGTTCCCGCAAAACCGGTCTCGTTGGTGCGTTGCTCTGGCTCGCATACGGGAGGCCCAGGGAGATCTGGACGGCGCTCTGGACCTGCTCCACGAGGCAGAGCGCCTGTATGTGAGAGACTTCTTCCCCAATGTGCGTCCTGTAGCGGCGCTCGTGACACGGGTGTGGGTCGCGCAGGGGAGGTTAGGCGAGGCCCTTAGCTGGGCGCGTGAGCAGGGCTTGTCCATTGTGGACGACCTCAGCTATCTGCGCGAGTTCGAGCACATCACCCTGGCCAGGGTGCTCCTGGCCAGGTCTAAGAGCGACTGTGCAGACCGCTCTCTGCTTGAGGCAATGGGACTGCTCTCGCGCCTCCTGAAAGCAGCGCAAGAAGGTGAGAGGACGGGAAGTGTCATCGAAATCCTGGTGCTCCAGGCGCTCGCCCACCAGATGCAAGGTGACATCTCTGCTGCTCTCATGGCACTGCAACAGGCACTCTCGTTGGCCGAGCCGGAGGGCTACGTCCGCATGTTTGTGGACGAAGGCCCACCCATGACGGTCCTGCTAGAAGGAGCCGCGAAACACGGGATTGCCCCGAACTATGTCCGTCAACTCCTGACAGCCCTGGGCTCAGCTTCAGACAGAACGCCTGTCAAACAGGTTTTGATCGAGCCACTCTCGAAACGTGAGCTTGAAGTGCTTCGACTGTTCAGAACTGACTTGAACGGCCCAGAAATCGCCGACGAACTCGTAGTGTCCCTCAACACCTTGCGTACCCACACCAAAAACATTTACAGCAAGCTTGGGGTGAACACCCGGCGGGCAGCGGTCCGCCGGGCTGAGGAACTTGATTTGTTCTAACGAACCCAGCTCCCACCAACCCCAGCAGATGTGTCGAACCACTGCCGGGGCTTTTTTTCTCCATCACAGCCTTCCGATTACCAAATCACCATACCAATCACCACATGTGGTGATGCCTTCTCACCACATTCATAGGTATATTCTGATCAAAGAAAAGAACGCATGCAACGCCGTGGAGATTGATCCATGTCACCAGACCCCATAGCTAAAGCCAGGGGCTTGCACCTCACCTCCCTCTACAGGGGACCAGGGGTGGACGCATTAGCATTCAGGGCAAGCCTGAACACCGTTAGGACGGGTGACAAGCGGTTCAACCAACCGCCACTCTCCGGAGAGAGTCGCCCCACCAGGAAAAGATACTCACAGGTTGAGCTCGCGAGTAGGGCTTTGGCCCCATGCCGATCCTGGCATGCTGAACAGTCTGGCTGATGCAGGTATCCATGCATCACAAACAGTTTCTCTTGAGTCAGAGGAGTGCCTTTGCTCTAGCCTGTTCTTAACATATACACATCTATTCTTAGGCAACACAGGAAAACCGGAAAGGAGAGGGTAGACCCCGCCACCCATGCGCCTGAAAAGGACTCGGCATTCCTCCCCGCGCATGAATGCGGGGACTCCTGCCTCGATTCGATGAGAAAAATGCACGAGTCACAACATTACGAGATTCGCATCAAGGGACACCTTGAGAACCAATGGGCCGACTGGTTTTCTGGCCTGACCATCACGCGAGAAGACCGGGGCGAGACGGTGTTAACCGGCCCAGTCGATCAGGCCGCGTTGCATAGCTTGCTGAGAAGAGTGCGTGATCTAGGCATGCCATTGCTCTCGGTCATTCGCGTTGAACCCGAACCGGCAGACCTGCCGGACATCAAACATTGACACATATCACTCTTATTCAAAAAAGGAGACAAATACATGACTACCACCGAGCAAACCACGCAGACTCCAAAATCAAAGCGCATCGTCAGTGCCAACCAGCGCAGGGCAGAAATCGTGATTGCGGCCCTTTTCCTGGTGACCGCGGCTGCCAGTATCCCCGGAGCTTTTGTCCTGGATTCGATTCTGAACGCCTCCAACTATCTGGCCCAGGTTTTTCCGAACAAGGGGGCCGTCGAATTGGGGACCCTGATGTGGTCGATCAACAACATCGGGATCGTCTTCATCGCGGTGTTTGCGTTTCCCTTGCTCAGAAAACTCGATGAAGCCCTGGCGGTCGGGTACCTGGCTTCCCGGATCGTCGAGGGCACCATCATGATGGTCGGCATCGCCGCGACCTTGCTGCTGATCCCGTTGAGCCAGGAGTTCCTCAAGGCTGGTGCCCCCCAAGGCTCGTGGTTTCTGACTCTTGGCGACGTCCTCAAGCAGGCGAAATTCCTTGGCCTGACCGGGCTCTCTTTGCCGATGCTCGGGCTGGGTGGATTGCTCTTTACCTGGATGTTGTTCCGGTTCCGACTCGTTCCGCGAGGTATCTCTGTGGTTGGTTTGATCGGCTACGCCGTGGTGTTGTTCGGGAGCATCGCCGGCTGGTTCGGTCTGATCGACGTGGCACCGGGAGGCAACGGGACGATCTTTGCCCTTCCCGTCGCAACGTTCGAGATTATCCTTCTCCCCTTCTGGCTGTTGTTCAGGGGCTTCAAGACACCGGAAGCCCCCGAGCGCATCGTCGCCGCGAAGTGAACGCTACCGTAGCCGGCGGCCATGAGAGGGGCCGCCGGTGCGGAGTGCCTCCTTGCTGATAAAGTATACTGAAAAGGATCGAGACCAGAATTTGACACATATTCTGGAACTCCGTCAGCTTTGATAGTCTCTGGCTGCTTGCTCGTCTCCAAGAACCAGGATATGAATCAATTTGCCATAGGGCAAGTATTTTGCTGGTCCGTCCGTGTCATGTGCCTGGGTACCTCTCCTCTACCGATCCAAGCGTCCCGAATCGGATTCGCCAGTTCGCCAACCCATCCTTGACAGGATTATCTCTCTCCCTGTATACTCGTGAAGTAATCACACGTTTTTTGGGGAGGTTTTGACATCTATGCCAGTGTGCTGCTAACTCCATCCTGTTTCCTGTTCAAACAGTGAAACAGACGTTACCATTCTTGCTTTCATCTATCGCGTGTCTCTCATCAGGCATGAGCGCTCAGCCGTTCTACGCCTGGAATGCCGCAGGGCATGATTCCTGCTCGACGGCCCTTCTGGCTTTGCCAAAGCGAGACGGCGCATAGTGAGAACGCAAGCATTTGATGGTGCTCAGAGATATGGAGAAGCGTGCGGCAAAGAGGTGTCAGGCATGGAACTCCGGCGAACGCATCGCTGATGTTCCCCATCCACCATACCATTGGCAGATGGATGCCATCTTTTCCCCTGTCGTGGCAGCCGCATATTTGATCATTGTGCAAGCGATGACCTGCTCTCTCTCCTCCCTCTGGTCTCTCCCATCGTGTCCTTGCGCGTGTTGATACAATCGTACTGTTTTTTCTCGAAGACAAAAAGCAAGGAATACCTATCATGACAGAACATCAGCTTTCACTCCTCCCCTTCTACGCGGGTTGGGGTAGCTACCAGCAGCGTCTGGTCGCGGCCATCGCGCCCCTTACCGGAGAGCAGCTTGCCTTGCGCACCACGCCGCAACACTGGTCGATTGGCATGTATGTGACGCATATTGTCGCAAATCGCGCCTGGTGGTTCCACGCGCGAATGGGCGAGGGGAGCGCTGATCTGACTTCCCTCGAATTATGGGCTCTAGGAGTCTGTGAGGGGAACGTGGATCCATGCCACCCGGCGGCAGAACTGGTTGCCGGACTTGAGAAGACCTGGCAGATGATCGAGGAGACGCTTGCCCGCCTGACCCCTGCTGATCTTGAGCAGGTCGTCCCGCCTCTAGATGATGCGGAACGTGTGCGGCACGCGAAACTGGTGGAGCCTGCGCTCCAGCCATACGCTCAGATGTGGGTGGAGGCAGCACGTCAGGCGAAAGTAGTGAGACCCGCGGTTTCGCTCCAGTCGATCATCTGGGGTGTGCTCGAACATGACATCCATCACGGCAGCGAAATCTCCACCACTCTCGGCGTCCACGGCCTGCCAGTCGTCGAGTTGGATTAAGAACAGGAACGTCTTCAGTTCTCCTCTCTCTCATAGGTGGATATGTTGAAATGATGTGGTCGTCTCAGCGACAGGGACGCCCCTGTCGCTGAAGCGACATTCCATGCTCACATGGACAAGAAAAAGGGGAAAGACTGGACAAAGTATTCTGTGAATGAGTGATCTCGAACACCAGGAGAGTTCTACAGATGATGCCTCGCCGTAACATGCTTGACACATACATCAAGCATGTTACGGCGAGGTGTGATGAGAAGCACGTGCGAAATATCAGAGAACCGAGGCATTTCAAGACAAGGTATCGCACGCCACAACTCGATCTGGGGCAACCTCACGAAGTGGAATGGCACCCCGTCAAGCGGCTCCCTGACTGCGCTCCAAGACACAGGAAAAAGGGTGAATTATCTTTCCGTGAATACCAGCTTGACCGCTAGTGCGCCAAAGGCAGCAGCAAAACTGCGTCGCAGCCAGAGCATAACGCGTGGACGCGTGAGCACATGATCGCGCATGGCAGAGGCAAAAATGCCGTAAGCTGAGAAGACCACAAACGTCACCAGCATAAATACCCCCGATAACTCTATCATGCGCAAAAGCGGCTGTGCTTCCTGCGCATTGACAAACTGGGGCAGGAACGCCACAAAAAAGATGGAGAGTTTGGGGTTGAGGATATTGATGAGAATGCCTTCAATGATAATGCGTAGGTGAGACCGCTTGACCTCTTTGCGATCAACCTGCAATGCACCTTTTTCCTGCAGTGAACGCCACGCCATAAAGAGCAGGTATGCTACGCCAACGTATTTGACCGCATTGAATGCAAGGGCACTGGTATGCAGGATAGCCCCAAGCCCGAGTAGTGCTGCAGCCAGGTGCGGCACGATGCCGAGCGTGCAGGCAAAGGCCGCTACGATGCTGGCACGAGCACCACGTGAAAGCCCGGCAGTGATGGTATAATCCCAAGACTGAGACGATGTTTCCCTCAAGGATGAGACATGGCGTTCAAGGGTTAGATATCCTGTCTCTGTTCCATGCTGCTGATGGTTCGTATGTCTCTGGAGGCCGCGTATCATTGCGGCGAACAAATCGTTTGGTTCAGGATATGCTCATTTACAAGGTGTCGATTGAGAACCACCATGTTCAAACATTTGGCCTTCCTCAGCCTTTTCTAGGAAACTAATTGTAGGTATTGAGGATGATGAGCGTTTGCACTGCTAGTAACAGGAGGATGAAAACAACTCCATAAGCTCCGATTACGCTCGGTGAGAAGACCTCTCTTTCTGCCTCATCCAGCTATCTCATCCAAGCAGTTCTTCGATCTGGCGCATCTGGGCCTCGTTCAGTGCCCCGAACTGTATCGCTGTTGCGTTCTCATCTACCTGTTTGACAGTCTTAAAGCCAGGAATAGGGATAGTATGCCCGCTGCGCGCCCATAGCCAGCCCAGTGCACCCTGTGCCAGCGTACGGCCACCACTCGTCAGGACCTCGCGAACCTGGTCTAGTCGCTGCAACAGTCCTGGTAAGCGTTCGCTACTGAGGTAATTCCATGAAAGCTCAGACAGTCGAATATCTTCTCGTCCTATCTGCTCTCTTGAGGTATATTTCCCGGTCAACACGCCCATCGCCAGGGGACCTCTGTTGATACTCGCCAGATTGTGTTCCTCGCACACTGCTAAGATGGCGGGATTGTCCTCAAAGACATTGAGCGTATGCTGAATGGCCGTACAATGCGGCCCCTGGGCGAAAAGGCGCGCGCGTTCTGGATCGTCCGTGCTCCACCCATAATAGCGAATTTTTCCCTCCGCCACGAGTTGTTCCATCTCTTCACGCACCTCTACGGCCCCCTCAAGATCATAGTCATTAAAATGGAGTTGATAGAGGTCGATATAGTCTGTTTGCAGGCGGCGTAAACTCCCTTCGCAGGCTCGACGAATGCCTGATCGAGGATCATCCAGGCCGCCGGTAATTCTGCGTGTTTCTTCGTCGAACTGGTCCCCGACCTTGGTGGCAATCAGCACGTTTGCGCGCCGCTTTCCTAGCGCCTGGCCAAGGATACGTTCGCTATGCCCACAGCCATAGACCCCGGCCGTATCAAACAGGGTCACGCCCAGGTCGAGCGCCCTCTGAATAGCTTGAATAGACTCCACATCGTCTACTTCGCCATACCCGCACGCCAGGTCACCCGCCCAGAATGGCCCACCAATCGCCCAGCAGCCCATACCCAGCGCACTCACTTCGATGCCGCTTCTTCCAAGCGTTCGTGTCATTACTGTACTCATTCTGTTTCCTCCTCCGATCACAATATGGTTTGCCTCTATCAGGCATGCCCCATCATACCTGACCGCCACCCTGCCACACATTCCCCAAAAGGAGGAAATCTTCCGCGACTTTGCTCCCCGAAAATTACCAAACATCCCCCGATTTACCAAACACCTGGAAATTACGATAATTACATGGGCGTATTGTTAAAAAACTTGAGGGGTTTCCCACCGAAAGTGACCAAGACCCTCAAAACCTGCTCACTTGTCGCCTTACTTACCAGCAACGGCATACGTGAAACTTGTAGCCAGTGAAGCAGTAAGGCCTACTCGCGAGAGTGAGAATTCCCTGGCTTTATTTACGGGATCTTGATGTTCCGATTGATGGCGAGGTAAGGAAGCGGTTTTGGCGTTGATCAGTTTATGACTGCGTCATTAGATCTCCCGCTTCTGGGTACACCTGCCATTCAGTCAAGGGGAGCCTGATTTTCTGTTTGTAGGAACTTTGCTATAGCGTCAAGGCACGGTTGACGCTCCTTCATGAATGAGAAGAGATGTCCACCCTCAAAAGCGATCATTTGCGAGCCTCGTATTCCGACATGCATCTCCTGAGCTAATGGGCAGGGATCGAAGACGTGGGATTGCTGCTTGACGCCGAGGGCATTGAGAACCAGCGTATCAATAGGCCCGAGGATCTCGCGAACGCGCGAAACCATTTGTTTGCGAGAGAGGATCAGCTTGTTGTGGTTGATGTTGTTGCGGTTTTCTTGGGGCGTAGAGTGATAAAAGGAGGATGCACCCTCTACTTAATGAGAAATCCTCTCACGAGAAACTATCGCATGCTTCTCAGTGTGTCGGCTGGGGCACACTGTCTGGAAGTTGAAGGCTACACTCTTCTCGTGCAAGAATGCTATGAGGCAAGAGGTGATGAGTAGAAGCATGATACGTATGAGAAGAGTAAACCGATATCTTCGGCGCCATGGGACCAATACTCAACGGTTGGCCATCAGGAAGGGAAGGTGGCACCAGCCTTTTGTCGGTTATGGAGTTGGGCTCGTTCTTGTCCTTCTTGCCGGACTTGTGAACCACCTTCTCAAAATGCCACACTTTATCTGGACGCCTTTTTGTCTGGTTGCTGTCATTGTCGGATTTATGTGGGGTGTTGGTCCCGCATTGGTTACCATGACTATAGGGTTCTTTGTCTTCAGCATCTTTGTCGTTCCTCAATATAACTTATTTGCCTTGAGTATTTGGTATGATTTCACTCTCCTCATCCCCTTTGTGTTTGCGCAAATTGCGATTGCTTTTCTTGCGGCTCAACATCAAGTGCAATACAAACGTGCCCTTGTCGCAAAACAAGAGGCACATGCGTACGCGCAGGAACTGGCAGCCGCTAATCAGCAGCTTGAGCGCGCGAACCGTCTCAAGGACCATTTTCTCATCCGGGCAGCCCATGAATTGAGGACCCCGCTTACCACGATACTTGGAGAGGCGCAACTCGCCCTGCGTCGCCTGAACAAAGGAGAAGGTGCAGCGACAGAGCCGCTCGTATGGAAGAAGCATTTTGAAAAAATTCTCGCGCGAGCATTCGCTTTGCACGCCTTGATGGAGGAAGTGATTCACCTGAGCAGTTTCCGGTCAGGAGACATTCAATTACGGCTGAGCCCATGCGATTTTGGTAACCTCTGTCGTGAAGTCATCGAGGATCAGCGCGCCTTCTCAAAGCGCACGATTACATTTATATGCCCACCAATCCCTCTCATTCTGCAAGCCGATTGCGAACGACTTTCCCAGGTCGTCATTAACGTTGTCAGAAACGCCATTCAGTACTCGCCAGAACATACTGCGATCAAGGTCTCTCTGAGTGTAGAACCTCCCAATGTGCTTCTCCAGGTCCAGAATGAGGGGCCTGTATTTACTCGAGAGCAGCAGGAGCAGCTTTTCGAACCTTTTTATCGTACGCCTTCCGCCGAAGCCACAAACAGAGAAGGGTGGGGGCTTGGCCTCACGATCTGTAAAGAGATCATTGAGCGACATGGTGGACGCATATGGATAACCTCTTCTGAAGCGCAGGGAATCATTTGTTCTGTGCAGATTCCTTTTCAAGCACGCCAGGATATGTCGCATGTACCCTGTGATTGATTTCTGTCTTGTGTGTAAGTGTTGGAACTAGTTTCTCAAAAAGACGACATGTGTTGCTCTTTCTTGTCATCTCGCCTCTCGTTTCTCTTGCGGTTCTCGAACAGATGTGCTATACTCCTTTCGAACATGAAGAGTCAAAGGAGGCATGTGAGGCATGCAACTGGTTGAGCAACATTTCATCCGCAAAACCGATCCCCGCTATGGCTGCATTGATCGGGCCGCCTTCGCGTCAAAACACCTGTACAACCAGGCGACCTATCACATCCGCCAAGCCTTCTTCCAGGATGGAACCTTTCTCCCCCACGCGGAGATCTATCATCGTCTCAAGCATCTCGAATGCTACCAAGCCCTTCCTTGCAAAGTCTCCAACTCCATTTTGATCCAGATCGACACGAACTGGAAGGCGTTTCGCAAGGGCCTGCAGGCGTGGCGCGAGCACCCCGAACGGTTTACCGGCAGGCCTCACCTCCCACGCTACAAACACAAAGAAACGGGCCGCAATCTCCTCATCTACGACAAGCAAGCTCTCGGCAAACGAGCCTTCAAAAAGACGGGCAAGCTGGTGCCGTCGGGACTGCCTATTGAGATCGACACTGCCGTCAGCTGGGAGGCCCTTGACCAGGTGCGCATCGTGCCGCGTACCGATGGCTACATAGTCGAAGTCGTCTACCAACAAGAGGTCACCCCAGCCCAGGTCGATCCCACCTTGGTTGCGGCTTTGGATCTGGGAGTGGACACCCTGGCTGCCTGTACGAGCACCAAGCCCGGGTTCCAGCCCATGCTCATCACTGGTCGCCCGCTCAAAAGCATCAACCAGTTCTATAACAAACGGCGTGCCCACCTCCAATGTCACCTTTCCAAAGCCAACCGCTTCACCTCGCCCCGACTCGATCAGATCACGGCGAAGCGTCATCGCCGCGTGCAGGCCTACCTGCACACGGCAAGCCGTCGGATCATCGATCACCTGGTCGAGGAGGGCATCGGCACCCTGGTGATAGGCAAGAATCCTCTCTGGAAACAGCAGGTGAACCTGGGGCGAAAAAACAATCAGAGCTTCGTGCAGATCCCGCACGCTCGCTTCATCGAGATGCTCACCTACAAGGCGAAGCTTGTGGGCATCGAGGTAATCGTGATTGAGGAGAGTTATACCAGCAAGGCCTCGTTCCTGGACCTCGACATGCTTCCCACCTATGACCCACAGCGGAGCGAGAAACCGAGCTTCAGTGGCAAACGCGAGCGGCGTGGTTTGTATCGGGCGGCCAATGGGAGACGAATCCACGCTGATGTCAATGCGAGCTATAACATTGTGCGCAAAGCATTCCCCGACTCCTTCGGGCAGGGGATAGAGGCCGTGGCAGTAAGGCCCTGGCGGCTTGCCGTCTAAACACGACTCATGCTGATGTCTTCATTTGTCTTGAGTTTTGATACTGTAAAGGCTTTAGCGTGGGGAACTTTCGGTTAGGGATGGGAGGAGCTGGCGCAGGTATCCCTGAATACCTTTCTCTCTGTTCCACTGTTGCGGATAACCAAGCGAAACCTCTTCAAAGTGCACACCATCTACAACATCAGTACGAGGGATGTGTAAGTGTCCATAGATGACCATCGCCGTCGGAAAACGCTTATGCCAATCATGGGTACGCCGTGTTCCACACCAGAGAGAGAAGCGTGGAATACGCTTAAGGCGCACAAGGGGCTCATAAAGGGGAAAATGGTTGATCAGGATCAGGGGTGTGGTAGGCTCTACTAATTGAAGACGCCTTTCGGTATATGCACAGCGTGCCGCGCACCACGCCGCTCTGGAGGGATAGGGGTCGGGGTGGAGTAGATACTCGTCAGAACAGAGGATATCGGCCTCAAGCGCCCATTCGAGCGCCTTCTCTTCGGGAATCTCGGCTGGCCGAAAGCTATAGTCATAGAGAAGAAAAAGTGGCGCAAGCAGGTATGGAGTCCCGGCTCCGGGCCATTGCACATAGGGATCTTCGGGGGTCAGCACTCCATAGCTTCTACAAATGGAGACCAGGGCAGCATATTTGGCGTCACCACGCAAGTTGTCGGAGGATGTTTTTTGAGATGGGATAGTCCATAGATCATGATTGCCAGGAACCCAGATAACCTGGGCGAAACGTCTGGTCAACAGAGACAGGGCATAACGCAGATGATCTAAGGTCTCACCGACATCACCAGCCAGAATCAGCCAATCGTCCGGGTAATAAGGAAGTTCCTCCAGCGCCTGCCTATTGGTGGCATGCCCAATGTGTAAGTCACTAATCGCGTAGAGTTTCATCGTCTTATTCTACCAGAGCGGCACCCAAAAGTCTCTATTTTTGCTAATGCCAGCAGGGCTTCCCAATTCTAGGCATCATGAGCATGTTCCTCTTGCTCTGCCAGGGGAAGCTGGTGTCAACCTCCGAAAACAGCACGCCACACAAACACAGCTATCTTCTCGCGGCGAGCGCTATTCGAAGAGGAGGAGAGGGATGGTTAGAGGCTATCGTCGGGGAGATCCAAGCCGAAGTCAGCGATATGATAGAGGCCATCGGGAGAGCGTTCAACCACGCAATAGGGCTCGAGGGGAGGGAGATCGTGGGTGGGCTGCTCCTGTGCGAGCCAGGCCGCGAGGGCCTCAGGTAGGTCCGGCATCTGGCCGTGAAGCCAGGTGAGGAAGGCAAGGGCCTGTTCTGGAGTCAGGCGGACGACGCGCCCATCTGAGAGTTGTATGTCATGCGTGTTGTCTATGGGGTTCACCTGCTTTCTTCGTGCTGTTGAGAAGACCTGGTGGCTCTGCATGCTCTATAGAGAGTATACCGCACAATGCGTGTTTTTTGTGGAGAGCAAGAAAAAAACGCGTGTTTTCTCTTTTCTGAACACTCAATGAGTACCAGTCAACGTGCGGAACTGTCCTGCGGCTTCTTGCCAGGCTTCATGCTGGGCAGCCTGTGGCTCAAAGAGACGGGTAGCGGTGCGTTGGGCCACCGTGCGCACCTCTTCCAGGCTCTGGAGATCTCCCAGGCCTACTAGCTGCATCAGGGCATTGCCGTACGCAGTTGCTTCGTGTGGTCCAGCGATCACAGGTATTCCAAGCGCATTAGCCAGCCACTGATTCAACCAGGCGTTGCGGGCACCTCCACCAAGAACATGAACACCCTTGATGTCTTTGCCTGTCAGAGCACCCATCTGCCGAAACACCTCGCAATAGCGTAAGACCAGGCTCTCCAGAATGCAGCGGGCAAAGGCCGCTGGGGTCTGAAGCGGTTCTTGCCCATGTTCCTGGAGATACGCGTTCATGGTGGCTGGCATGTTCATCGGAGCGAGAAAGCGCGGATCGTCTGGATCAACCAGAGCAGCAAAGGCTGGTACTCCTGCCACATCGGTCAATAAGGTTTCATAATCCATTGTATGCCCATCTCGCGCCCACTGGCGTTGGCATTCCTGCAAGAGCCAGAGCCCCATCACGTTTTTGAGGAAACGCGTGGTGCCAAACACGCCCCCTTCATTCGTATAATTGGCGGCCAGCACCTCTGGATTGATCAGAGGTTGAGGTAGTTCGACCCCAACGAGCGACCAGGTTCCCGAACTGATGTACCCCCAACCATCCGGAGAGGAGACTGGCGCAGCCGCAATGGCCGACCCAGTGTCATGAGTCGCAGGAGCGATGACCAACGCGGAACCCAGATCATCCTGCCATTCTGCGAGAACCGGACCAAGGGGTGTGCCCGGCTCAACCACTGGAGGAAGCATGCTTGTAGGAAGACCCAGTTGCGTCAGAAGATCCACGTCCCATACTCCCGCCACCGCGTCCCAGCATTGTGTCGTCGAAGCGTTTGTGCGCTCACTCATCATTGATCCGCTTAGCCAGTTATGAAACAGATCTGGAATCATGAGGAGGCGGTGAGCCTGGGCAAGGGCACCTGGTTGCTGATACTCGTGTGCCGTGAGTTGGAACAGGGTGTTAAAGGGCAGAAACTGAATGCCGGTGCGGGCATAGATGCGCTCGCGTGGGATAAGGGCACAGACCTGTTCCATAATGGTTGACGTGCGTTGATCACGATACTGAAACGGCAAACCGAGTAAGAATCCGTTGCGATCCACCAGCCCATAATCGATCCCCCAGGTATCGACCCCGATGCTGTCCAATGATCCAGCCCGTTGGCGAGCTTTGCGCAGCCCTGCCAGGGTCTCGTCCCAGAGGCCAGGAATATTCCAGAAACGATGTCCATGGATGGTGACCGGTCGGTTGGCAAAGCGATGCACCTCTTCCAGGAGGAGCTTCTTGCCATTGAAGCGTCCCAGGATGACGCGCCCACTCTCGGCACCAAGATCAACCGCTGCGACGTTGCGTGTGGTCATACATGTCTCTCCTCTCTTAGCGCGGATATGCGGCAGAGACGCCTCCATCGACGTTGAGCATATTGCCGGTGCTCTTACTGGAGCGCGTTGGCGAGGCAAAGAACGCTACTGCTTCCGCAATATCTGCGGGCAAAATATTGACGCCAAGCGTGGTTCGTTTGCGATAGACCTCTTCCAACTGGTCAGGCGCAACTCCATAGGTCGCCGCTCGCTCCTCTCGCCAGGAGCTTCCCCAGATGCGCGAGCCGGAAAGCACTGCATCAGGATTGACCGTGTTGACGCGAATGCCGAACTGGCCTCCTTCTTCGGCAAGACAGCGTGCCAAGTGGGCCTCGGCTGCTTTAGCAGTCGAATAGGCGGCAGCATTTTTGCCCGCGACCAACGCGTTCTTACTGGCAACGAAAACGAGACTGCCTCCACATCCCTGTTGCTGCAACAGCTGGAAACCAGCGCGCGCCACCAGAAAATAGCCAGTCGCGAGCACATTCCAGTTCTTGTTCCACTCGGCCAGGCTGGTTTCGGTGAGAGGCGCACTGGAGGCAAGCCCCGCGTTATTGACGATGATATCGATGCCACCGAAGGTCAGGGCTGCCCGTTCAAAGGCTGCCTGCACACTCCCCTCGTTGGTCACATCCATTCTGACAGCGAGCGCTCGCCCCGCACCGTACTGCTGATTAAGAGCGGTGGCCAGTTGTTCCGCGCCAGCAAGATCGATATCGGTGGCCACGATATGTGCTCCATCCTGCGCGACGCGCCGGCAGATGGCCGAGCCAATCCCGCCAGCTGCACCAGTTACCAGTACCACGCGTCGCGCAAACTCGCGCTCAGGGGGAGCGAGCTTGAGTTTATACTGCTCCAGTGGCCAGTACTCGACCGCATAGCTTTCCGCGTCCGAAAGCGAAATAAAACCGCCACAGGCTTCAGCCCCACGCATTACGGCAATGGCGCGATGATAGAGTTGCGCTGAGACATCCGCTAGAGCCATATCTTTGCCCGTGGTAAACATACCGACGCCGGGAAGCAGAATCACGCGAGGATGCGGATCACTTGCTGCATCTGCTTCACGAATGACCGGGAGGGAGGCATCAGGATCAAGGTCCTGGCTGAGGTTCTCTGCAAGATACTGGCGATAACGGGTCACATAGGCCGCGATCCCGGCCTCCACTGCTTTAGCCAGGGTTTCACGGCCCTGTTCGGGAGTCCACTCGACCAGCAAGGGCCAGGGTTTGGTATGGACCAGGTGATCCGGGCAGGCCGCGCCAATGGTGGTCAGGCGAGGAGCATCCTGGCTGGACACGAAGGTGAGCACATCTTCGTCATCTTCAAACCGCAGGATCTGGTGTTTGTCCACAGAGACCAATCCACGTAGCGTCGGCGCGATCTGCGAGGCAATGGACCTCCGTTCTTCTGTTGGGAGAGAGGGGACACGCAGGCCACCAAAGAGCGGTCGTTGTGCTTCTGAGATTCGATTTTCCACAAATGCACGCGCACGGGCAATGGTCGAGCATGTAGAGGCGTAGCACTCCTCGTCGGTCTCGCCCCAGGTGATCAATCCGTGTTTGGCCAGGATGACTAACTTGGCCTCTGGATGTGCACGCACGGCCAGGGCAACCTCGCGAGCCAGCCCGAAGCCAGGGCGACGGTAAGGTATCCAGAGCAGATCCTCGCCAAAGCATGCGCGAGCAAGCTCTTCTCCATTGGCAGCACAGGCAAAATAATTGGTCGCGTCCGCGTGGGTATGGTCAATATGGGCGAAGGGCAAAAACGCGTGTAAGAGCGTTTCGATAGAGGGGCGTGGGCGACCAGGATCGAAGAAGCAGTGTCCCAGGTACGCGACCATCTCGGCATCGCTCATCTGCTCGCGCTCAAGTAAGGGCAGCAAATCATCCAGATACAGACCAGTAAACGATGCTTCAGTACAGCTTGCTAGGTCCGAGCCAGAGCCTTTGACCCACAGAATACGGGCCGTTTGGCCGCGAAAATCTCGTTCGTCCGCTTTGGCAGAAGTGTTGCCGCCGCCCCAGTTGCAGACGGAACGATCAGCTCCCAGACGACGTGACCGCTCGACGAGTTGGGCCAGGGTGGACGAGAAAAGCAAAGATGCCATAATCAATTCCTCGGGTCTTTTAAACAGAAGTAATAAAGCACTATCTTCTCAGGAAACGAGAGTCGGTTGCGCACCGGCTTATGCACCGGGATAGCCACTTACGCTTTCGCCCAGCGTGCGCTCACGAGCTACTTGCTCAGCGTAGCCACTGGAGCGGAAGGCCGCAATGGGATCGGGATCGAGTCCCTGACGCACACGGACCTCTGCGAGTAGCGGGCGCACATCGGTTTCATACGCAGCCTGGAGCACGCGATATGCACCCAGTACGTCGCCGCTCTCCTGCGCCTGCTGCAAGGCCACATGATCGACCAGCAGCGCTTTCGCATAGGCCGTCTGGATATGGAGGACACTCTGAATCATCGCTTCAATCTTGGGCTCGATATTGTGCGATTGATCGATCATATACGCAATGCGACTGGCATTGGCATTGTTCTCGTGCTGCGCACCAACAATCTCATGGAAAATACAAAAGAGTTCAAAGGGGTTGAGTGATCCAGCAATCAGATCATCATCGGCGTACTTGCGGTCATTGAAATGAAACCCACCCAGGCGATCCTCATCCAGCAACTGCGCGACAATCTGCGCGATGTTGGTTCCCTGGGGATGATGGCCGGTATCCACGAGCACCTCGGCGTTTCGTCCCAATTTCTGCGCCATGAGGAGCGACGTTCCCCAATCAGGCAGATCCGTCGAGTAAAAGGCTGGCTCGAAAAACTTGTACTCAATCAAGAGACGCATCTTGTCAGGCAAGGCGGCATAGATGGTCTGGAGCGAATCGAGGAGACGATGGCGACGGTGGCGCAGGTCATCCTGGCCGGGATAGTTGGTACCGTCAGCCAGCCATAGGCTGACCACATTCGAGTCTATGTTTTGCGCGATCTCAATGCAGGAGAGCACATGCGCAATCGCCTGGGTCCGCACTCCCTTGTCGAAATGACTGAGACTCCCAAAACGATAAGCATGGTCCTGGAAGAGATTAGGATTGACCGCACCCAGGCGCAAACCCAGATGCTCGGCATACGCCTTGATCTCTTGCCAGTCATCAACCTGGTCCCAGGGAATATGCAGCGCGACCGTTGGGCAACAGCCAATGACGCGCTGAACCTGGGCAGCGTCAGCCAGCTTCTCGCGCAGGTCGCGCGCCGCCCCTGGCCAGGGAAACACTTTGAAACGCGTTCCCGAATTGCTGTAGCCCCATGAAGGGGTCTCGATGGAAAATGTCTGTATGTGCGCGATCACCTGTTCAATGTCAGTGCCCTGTCGAGCCAGTGTCGCACGTATCTGTTCAAAGTGTTCGGCCATAGCTTTGCTCCTCCTCTTCATCGAAATCCAGATGCAGCATCCCTCTGAGAACGAGTGGAAACGTTCTGAAAGCCCAATCAGCAGAAAACAAAAACTGAATTAGTTCGTTTGAAACGTTTCAATTAGTATAGGAGATGATGTACGCTCTTGTCAAGAGCGTACAAGAGGAGGCATTGTCCGTCATCTTTTTGCAAAGGCCCCATCACCTTCACACTACAGTTGCACTTGTTGGAAGGGAGAGAAAGATCAGCTCGCAACCCAGCTCAGCAAATTAGAGCGTCGGCAGGCGAGAGCCGTAAACCGACCGCATTGTCCGACGAAGCGGAAGGAGGAAAGAGCAGGTTTGGCCCTCATATGTGAGCACTTACAAGAGTCATGAGCACCGAGAGGAACGTGCCTGGGAAAACCGCTCCCCATCTGGGTCCTTCTCTTGATCCCTCATCAATTGGCCGACTTGGGGAAGAACAGAAAATCAAGAAAGCCATCAGGATCATTGTACTCCTCCACCAGTTTCATGGTAAGATGTACGGCTGGGGAACGATGTCCTTCCGCTTTTTCCTCGTGCCTGAAGAAGAGAAACAGGAAAAGCAATCAAAAGCCACTCTCTCCCTTGTGACACTCCGCCGCAACTGAAGTCGCGCGGCTTCTTTTGCCTCTCCTCTGTACGCGATGTGCTGAGAAATGTAGCGTGGCTACGACTCGGCGTACATCGTAGTGGAGGAGGAAAAGCTGAGAGGATGCATCCATCCATGCATGGTCTCTCTTGCGCGGTGCCAGGCGCGTTGTTACTCTCATGCCTTTCGATAAGGGAGAGATGGCCCACAACTCTCGTTTTCGGCGTCCTGGAGAGAAGCAACACCCGCCTCTTTCGAGGCTCACTCCTGGGGAACGTACCCACCAGGTCGGAGGCTTTTCCTTAGCGCTATTCGTTCGGTGACGTGACACTTCCTAAAGCCGTGGATTGGATACCCGTGCCTTCGCACGTCGAAATAGCTGAGGCAGTGGGAAACGCGGTAACGTTTTTACGCATGGCCCTTCGCCATGCAACCCGTACGTTATTCAGTTCTCAAGGTACTACTGATCAATTCTTTTCGCGTACAGAAAAAACGGAAGGGCAAGGGCTAAAGCCGCAAACGCCTAACCACGGGATGAATCCCCGTGGCTTGCGGCGGGCTGAAGCCCTTTTCTGTCAAGGGAAAGGAAGGACAGATGATCACGAGACCCGTTTGGTAGGTCTCCAACTCGTTGGGATTTTTTCCATTGACACTAAAGGAGTTAAGATGACTCGCACCACGCGCCCACGACCAGTCGATATCGCAGCCGTGTTCCCAGAACTGGCACCGCTCGCACGCACCACGACACGGTTGCACCCGCGTCTGGGCACGCCGACGCCCCAGGAAAGCTCGGTCGGCGGCCCGCTGCTGTGGCCCATCGATGACCCGTGGCCCTACTGTGACGGGCGACAACACGATCCAGACTGGGGGCCGTTGACCACCCTGGCCGATGTCCGGCTGCTACGGGACACGTTGACCGCTGCCTGGAAGCGGCCCAGAGATCCTGGTGTCAACCTCCTCACGTCGGAGGAAGACGCCATCATCAAACGCATTCAAGCTGGGCATAGCTGGACCCATGAGCCGATTGCAATGATACCCGTGGCGCAACTCTACGCACGCGACATCCCCGACCTGCACCCGCCTCTTGGCTACGATCTGCTTCAGGTGCTGTGGTGCCCGTTTGATCACCCTGAGGAGGAGCTGCCCAAGGTGAAGCTGGTGTGGCGTTCCTCCTGCACAGTCACTGCCTTGCTCTCCAACCCGCCACAACCCGTTGTGGTGCAGTCCAAGGACTATGTCCCCGAGCCTTGTGTCGTCCATCCTGAACAGGTCATCGAATACCCTGCCCTCTCTGATCTCGATGAGGTTCTGCGCGAGCAGATCCAGGCATGGGAAAAGCGTGAGAAGACAATTGCCGATGTAGGAAGCTTTGCCTATTCATTTGAGCTGTCCGTGGCACCCGGCTGGAAGGTCGGAGGCTGGACATCCTTTAGCTTCCGAGATGCCGAGCCAGCGATCTGTCCCTGCGGGACTCAGATGCAACCCCTGTTGAGGATCGATTCCACCGAGTGGGACGGGGGCAGTGGCAACTGGATTCCCATCGAGGACCAGGCCCTCGATAGCAATCCTGGTAGCAGCTACACCCACCCATGGGAGCCGGTAATGGTCACCATCGGCCGCGGTTACACCATGCAGATCTATACCTGCCCCGCATCGGTTGATCATCCGCCCGTCGCCTGGATGCAATGATCCTCTGGCTCACCTGCCTGCAGACGAGAGAGAAGAGGAGCCGGGAAAGACCGGACAAGGGATCGACGTGCCAAAGAAAGGCCTCTTGGGCAGCATTGACGGCTACGAGAGAGCAGGAGGTAGGTGCAAAGGCGATTTATCACAGTGATACAGGGTGGGGATGAACCACACCATCACGATGTGGCATGCCATGGGATATTGCCCATCATAGCGAAATACATACTATATCGTATTTGTGCGATAAATCGCCTTGCGCGTGATAAATCGGGCGCCTATAGTGAGGAGGTCCATGCCTTTGGTCAGGCGATCTTATCACTATAGGCGCCTGGTCATATGAATATGCAAAAATTTGACGCACACCCGCTTCCATCCAGCCCCTTTTCGGTCGGCCTTCGGCCTGCTATACTACAGAACACCAATGAAACGTTTCACTGGAAATGACGCAACATGCAGAGGGGGATGAGATATGCTCTTCTCAAGAGCGGGGAAAAGAAAAGCGCATGGTAAGTATTCGTGATGTTGCCGAAAAGGCGGGAGTATCGTTGGGAACGGTCTCCAATGTGCTCAATCGCCCGGAGATCGTCGCAGAGACAACACGGCAGCGTGTGCAGGCAGCAATCAAGGAACTGGGATTTGTGCGCAATGCCCCAGCACATCAATTGCGGGCTGGGAGCAGTCGCTACCTCGGCCTGGTAGTTCTAGATGTAACCAATCCTTTTTTTACCGAAGTGGCGCGTGGTGTCGAAGACGCGGCAAATGAGGCTGGCTACATCGTCATCCTCTGCAATTCAGATGCTTCGTTGGAGAAAGAGCGCAGCTATCTGCATATGCTCGAAGAGCAGCGAATTGCAGGAGTCTTGATTACTCCGGCCAGCAATGACCTGAGCTATCTCCAACGCTTGCACCAGCAGGATATCGCCGTGGTGCTCCTTGATCGACCAGACCAGACGCAGAGCCTTTGCTCAGTTGCTGTTGATGATCGACAAGGAGGAGCACTGGCCACAAACCATCTGCTGGAACGTGGACACCGATGTATCGCCTTTGTGAGTGGTCCGCTCAGTATTCGTCAGTGTGAAGAGCGGCGAGAGGGCATGTATCAGGCGATCAAAACAGCAGGCCTTGATCCCAACCAGGTGATAGTTGAGATTTCTGTCGGAACGCAGAATACTCGTGCTGGCGAGCAAAGCGTGGAGACATTATTGCACCATGAGCGCAAGCCAACGGCTGTCTTTTGTGCCAATGATTTACTGGCGCTTGGCGTGATGCGCGGCTTGCTCCAGCGTGGCATCCAGATTCCCAACGAGATGGCCCTGATCGGCTATGATGATATCGAATTTGCCAGTGCCCTTTCGCCTGCGCTGTCCTCCATTCGTCAACCGAAATACCTGCTGGGACGAACGGCGACAGAACTCCTCCTGGACGAGATGGCAAATCGTGAAAAACATCAGCATCAACACATCATCTACCAGCCAGAACTGATTATACGGACCTCGACCTTCCTGATGAAAAACGAGTCTGCGTTCTGACAAGAAAAGGGGTGCATTTCAGCTGGGTGAGGCGGCGAGTGATCCTAGCATTTCGCGCAGTCGTAGCGCGTTATGGATGGCGTATGCCTCAGGATCATTGTTGAAATAGGCATAGATTTCTCGTCCCTGTTCCGCATCGTGTGCGAGTCGTTTGGCCCAGGCGGACAGCTCATCGTCACTAAGACCAATGCCGTTGGCCCCTGCGTGAAAACGCACGTATCCAAATGATCCCAGGGGAGGAAGGTCGAGGGGCGTCGGGAGCATTCCACCAATCGCTATGGCTAGCGTAGCGTTGCTGGTAGGTGTAAATAGCGGCGCTATCCTGGTCGCCATATCTGCTGCGAACCAGGAGACATCGCGGACCTCAATAGCTACCTGAAGCTTGTGTGGAAGCTGGCTGAGAAATTGTTCCAGGCGCTCCGGATTGGCATGCCAGTGAGGAGGGAGCTGAAAAAGGAATGGCCCCAACTGTTCTCCCAGTCCCTCGGCGGCAGTGAGGAGGCGGTTTATCCCTTCTTCTGCGTTCAGAAGCTTTTTCATATGCGTAAGGTAGCGACTACCCTTGACCGCGAAGCGGAACCTGGGATGCGAACGTGTTTGCTCACTCCACGCATGAAACTGCTCGTATGTGGGCAGACGGTAAAAACTTCGATTAATCTCGACTGTGGGAAAGTGCTGGGTGTAGTATGCCAGGTGCTCGCGCACGGGTAGATGTGTTGGATAGAAGCGCCCAATCCAGTGCGGATAGATCCAACCTGATGTGCCAATCCAGATCATAAGTCCATCCTCCGGAATTGTCCTGGTAAAGGTGTTTCTCTTCATTGCGGATCATAGGGTACACGAGGCAGGAGGGTGATTGGTCGCATCGTTCTTGATTACAAGATGGCGCGCGTGTGTCATGGATGGTTTCCAGAGAACCCAAAAATGCCCATAAAACCACAACTGATCTGTGAATTGCAAATGCTATACTCTTTTCATGCAAACGCCAGACGCACTTCGTGGAAGTTGCAGAATTCCTAATTTATTTAGGTTAAAACTGCATAAAGCGTGAAGAGATGCTTTTTAGCAAGAGGAGAGATTCATGCGGATTGGTGAACAAGTTCTTTTTATGAGCATGCCATTTGCTTCGAGCCGGCGTCCTTCTCTTGGACTGAGCCTTCTTCAAGCAAAGCTTCAAGAATCTTCTATCACCTCTTTTATTTGGTACCCCTTTCTCCCCTTTGTTCCCAAAGTAGGAACAAAATTCTATGAAGAGATTGCCGATGGCAAATACCCCTCTAACTACTTGCTTGGTGAATGGATCTTTGCTCCCTGGTTGATGAGTGATCCACAGAATTCCTCGTGGGACAGTGAGTATGATGAAAAGTATTTACAGTATCTACAACAGCCCAAGGACTGGTTGGATGTTCTCTATTCCAGGGGTATTGCTCAGGAAGATGCCGATACTGTGAGGCATGTGCGTCAGCTCATACCTGCTTTTTTTGAAGATACTCTCAATGCTATCGAGTGGGATGAGATACAGTTTGTAGGCTTCACCAGCGTATTTCAGCAGCATGTCGCCTCCCTTGCATTTGCACGCATATTAAAAGAACGCTATCCGCACCTCACGATTGTCTTTGGTGGAGCAAATGTTGAAGGCCCAATGGGCCGTGGCCTATTACGGTCATTCCCTTGGGTTGATGCCGTTGTCTCAGGTGAGGGGGAAAATATAATTATCCCTCTGGTAAAGGCCGTCCTTAATAAGGAAGATTATGTCCATGTACCAGGAGTATGGACCAGGCGAACCGTTGCATCAGCCCAGGTTCCAGCGGTAAAAATGGATGAGCTGCCGTATCCCATCTTCGACGATTTTTTTTCACAGCATAATGCTGACGAGATCAAGGATAGTGTCTCGCCTTCTATTATGGTAGAGACCTCTCGTGGATGCTGGTGGGGGCAACGCTCGCACTGTACCTTCTGTGGACTCAATGGCTTGAATATGGCCTTCCGGAGTAAAAGTCCAGAGCGAGCCTTACGGGAAATCACGGAATTGTGGGACCGCTATGCGGATCGAGCAGCGAATGTGCTTGCCGTTGATAACATCCTCGACTACCGCTATATCAATACGCTTCTGCCACAGCTTGCACAACACCCCAAGCGGTTTAGCTTATTTTATGAAACCAAAGCGAATCTCAAGAAGCAGCAAATCGCGAACTTCGCAGAGGCCCATATAGACCGTGTTCAACCTGGTATCGAAAGTCTGTCCACCCATGTACTCAAAGTGATGCGTAAAGGCGTTTCAGCACTGAATAACGTGCAGATGCTCAAGTGGTGCCACGAGTATGGAATCACGCCTTACTGGAATATTCTCTGGGGATTTCCTGGCGAACAACCAGAAGATTATGCCCAGGCCAATGAATGGGCCAAGCGTATCTTCCATCTGCGTCCACCTGTCGCCTTTGCTCCAGTTCGGCTCGATCGTTTCAGCCCGCTGTTCAATGAAGCCCAGGAGTTTGGTATTAAAGATATCAAGCCAACATTGGCTTATGAACATATCTTTCCTGGATTATCACCACAGGAGCGTTTCGACCTGGCCTACTTCTTTGATTATGATTATCAAGAAAAACCGGGAAGCGGTTATACAACGGACCTTATTCAAACGGTCAGGCAATGGACGCACGCGCATAGCAGCGCTACCCTCTTCTATTGCCCCGTTGGTACCCACACCTTGCTCGTTGACACGCGAACGGAACAACACCTCTGGCTGCTTGACCAGGAGTACCTGGCATTGCTTGACGCGCTTGATGCGATTGCCATCAAAAGCGACCTGGCCGGGCATTTGAATATGGATCCAGAAATGCTCTCCATGATGCTCCAAACCCTCGACGAGCACCAGTGGATCATCCAGGAAGAGAATAGGGTGCTTGGTCTCGCTATTCGTCTGGGGAGATACCAACCGTCAGGTCAAGCGCAGCGCCTCCTGGCCTCCATATTTGACGGCACAGGGCAAGCGACCGTCGCTGGTCACATTAGAACTCCAGTCGCAGTCTCATAAGAAAATATTAGACTCTAGACCTGAATTGTGTACAGCAGGTAATCAGGATGTACTCAATCAGGACACAAAAATTGGAGGATATTGCAATGGCAGACGAACAGAAACCAGAAGGCGAAGCGAAGCGCATTACCCTCGACCCTTCAAAGTTTACGATCAGCGAGGATGGAAAGGTCATTTTGACCGCGCCAGAATTTGCTGATGCATTGCGCGCTGCGGCAGACGACGATGAGAATAGCGGCCATGGGGTTGGTGTTGCGGTAATCTGGTAGTTTTCAACAACACAGGAACTTTCAGGAACACCCATCGAGTGACAAACTCATGATGAGCATCAATGGATCACCCAGGAGGAGAACAGGGTTCGTGATCTTGTCATTTGTTTGAGAAGATGCCAGGCGCCAGGTCGGGCAAGCGGCTATTTCGAGTCGCTTTAGCGGTTCAGCAAGTTTCTTTGTGATAGCTCTAGCTGTACTGATAGGGCTAACGAATGCAAGCGTTAGCCTCTAGTGTTCTGTCAACGTTGATTGGAAAGGTGGGGAGTGCAGAGGGGCGTCAGCCCCTCTGCGTCTCTCCTCTTGCCGCCGCAGGCGGCGTGAAACCTTTCGGATGAAGATTGACAGAGCACTAGTTTACAAAAATTGGAGGATATTGCAATGGCAGACGAACAGAATCCAACAAATGAACAGAAGCCAGAAGGCGAAGAGAAGCGCATTACGCTCGATCCCTCGAAGTTTACGATCAGCGAGGATGGGAAGGTCATTTTGACTGCACCAGAATTTGCTGATGCATTGCGCGCTGCGGCAGACGATGATGATGCCAATGGTCATGGGATTGGCGTTGCCGTAATTTTCTAGTTTTTAACAACACAGGAACTTTCAGGCGTACCCATCGAGTGGCAAACTCATGATGAGCATCAATGGATCATCCAGGAGGAGAACAGGGTTCGTGATCTTGTCATTTGTTTGAGAAGATGCCAGGCGCCAGGTCGGGCAAGCGGCTATTTCGAGTCGCTTTAGCGATTCAGCAAGTTCTTTGTGATAGCTCTAGCTGTACTGATAGGGCTAACGAATGCAAGCGTTAGCTTCTAGTTTACAAAAATTGGAGGATATTGCAATGGCAGACGAACAGAATCCAACAAATGAACAGAAGCCAGAAGGCGAAGAGAAACGCATTACGCTCGATCCCTCAAAGTTTACGATCAGCGAGGATGGAAAGGTCATTTTGACTGCACCAGAATTTGCTGATGCATTGCGCGCTGCGGCAGACGATGATGATGCCAATGGTCATGGGATTGGCGTTGCCGTAGTTTTCTAGTACCACAGAGTCCGGTTGGATTGGTGAGTTTGTGAAACACAACGCTTGTCTCTCCAACGTATCGTTGTACATCCCCTGACCGGTTGTTGGCTAACTTTGTTCTCCTCCTGGGTGATTCATTGGTGCGATTCTTGCTTTTTATAGAGGAGTCGCACCAAAAAGAAAGTGTGGGCGATGAACATGTTCGCTGCTGACTACTTGATCAAATCTATTTTCCCCAACGGATTACAAATATTAGTGCAGCCTCGCAGGTATGCGCGTACAACCAGTTGGGGCATTTTTGTTAATCATGGGGTTCGCGATGAAACCAAAGAAAGTAATGGCATAAGCCATTTTATGGAGCATGTGATCTTTAATGCGCAATATCGTAGTCAGTCTGAGCTTGCTCGCCTGGTGCAGCAAGGAGCAATTGTTGAGGCCTTCACCACAAAAGAATATACTCAGTTTTCGGTGACGACGGTACCTGCTGAAAATGATGCCGCTTTACATAGCCTGGCGACCTTGATCCGTCGACCCTCGTTCAATACGTCGCTTATTGAAACAGAGCGGGCAGTCATTGATCAGGAGATCAAGACCTTTATGTCCACCAGGAAGTCACTCGATGAGTGGGTTGAGCGAGCGCTTTTTGGCAATAGGAGCCTGGGATTATTTACATTGGGGCCACGTGAGAATCTAGACACCTTTAACGAAGCAAATTTGCAGGAGCGTTACAGCACCTATTACACGCCCTTGCGCACGGTCATTATCTGTCAGGGAGCTGTAGAAGGAACTGAGGTGCTGGAGAAAGTTTTTGATGCTTTCCATGATTGGGCGCAAAAGCCCACCTCTATTCCTCCACCCAGATTCGAGGATGTGCCGCAAATGATCGGCATCCCTACCTCGTCCCAGCAAGTTTCTTTATACGTTGCATTTCGCGGCCCGAGCCTGACAAATATTGACCGATTACCTTTTTCGCTGATAGCAGATTGCCTGGGATTAGGAGTCGGATCACGGCTCTGGAACTCCTTACGTGAAGAACGTCAACTGGTCTATGAAATACAAGCGACACCAACCACTTATGGTGTCGCCGGGTATATGACCATTCGGCTTTCTTGTGAGCGAAATAAGGTGCGCGAGGTGATTCAAGTGTTGCTCGCGGAGATTGCAAAATTGCATCAAGGCCTGGATGATTCAGAGCTAGAACGAGCGCGAACGATACGAACAACGGGTCTGCTTCATCAACACGAGAATTCACGTTTGATGCTTCCTTCTACCGGGAAATTTGCCGTCAATGGGCTTACGTTATTTGTCGATACTGAAATCCAGAGCTTGAAACTGGTTACAACGGATGATACTGCACGTGTCGCTCGTCAGTACTTGAACGAAGATACTCTTGCAATTGTGGCGTATGGATTAAGTCGAGAAGAATTACTCAATAGCGTTGCCTAGTGTGAAACGCCTGCCTGGCGGGCATACAAAAAGAAGGGAAAGTTCATATGGCTATACCTGTTGAGGGTCAATCTCCGCTACGTTTGCTTGTACTGCCAGTCTTGTTAGCGCTGATGGAAGGTGAGCGCACGTGTAGCGATATTGCACGACAATCCAACTTAAGTGTTTCAAAAGTCAACAGCATTCTCGAGGAGTTGCTCGATCGGCACCTGATTATCGAGACGACGCCGTTGACGCGCGATCAATTTAATGAGCCGCGTTATCGGATTGCGGACGGCGAAGCGGCAATGGCAACACTAACAAGCGAGTTGTCTGAAAATCCTATCCCTTATGTCTTGCAGATTCTTGATGCTGTCCGTAATGAATTGCCTAAAGCGGTACAACAAAGCAAAAGTATTCAGGCATGGTATTCACGTTTGATTCTTACCCCGGAGGTTGCCCATCAGTTAGTGGACCGTTTGTTTCAACTGATGAACGAGTTTGAAGAGATGCAGACGCCTGCACCACTTGAAGTATCAGACGGCTCTTCGTTCGCGGCACCTCAGAGAAATTCTTATCGACTCTGCATCGCATTCTATCAGGTTGGCGCAGAGGAGACGCGTCCATAGAATTGCGCCAGTGTGCCAACAGTCGTAGAGGGGTGAAGAAGGCCATGCTATTTCAAACACTACCGCGATCATTAGGCAAATTGCTTATTAACCGCGAATATGCATTTTTATGGGGTGGGCAAGCGGTTTCATCATTAGGCGATTCAACTTTCGACCTGACGTTAGTGGTATGGATCGCTGCCACCATTGCACGGCAGGCTAATGGGCAGGCTGCGACATGGGCACCAGTAGCGGTAAGTGGTGTCTTGATAGCCGTCGCCTTGCCATCCCTACTCTTTGGGCCGATTGCGGGAGTGTTTGTTGATCGTTGGGAGAAAAAGAGTGTTATGCTTTGGGCGGATTGTATCCGCATGTTCCTGGTTCTCTTGTTGGTCCTTGTATCCGGATCCTCCTTTTTCCCCTGGAAACCTGATCGAGCCGTCCAACTTGGCGCCATTTACGTGACTGTCTTTCTGGCGAGCATCTGTTCACAATTCTTCTCTCCAGCACGAGCTGCGCTCATCAATGATCTTGTTGATAAAGAACAATTAGGGCGAGCAGCGGGACTGGCGCAAGTTTCCCAAAGTATTGCATTGATTATGGGACCACCACTCGCTGCGCCCGTTCTCTTTGGTTTTGGGGTTGAGTGGGCCCTGCTCTTTAATGCTGGAACGTTCCTGATATCTTTTCTCTGCGTTCTGGCTGTCCAGGCACCTGCATTCGTGAGAAGCGGTGGCAAAGCCGAGCAGCAAAAATTTACTCGTGAATTTCTTGAGGGTATTACATTTTCTATAAATAACACAGTGCTTCGTGTATTGCTCGTGACAATTGTTGTTGTGTCGTTAGGAGCAGGAGCCATTAACGCGCTTATGGTGTTCTTTGTCAGCGATAACCTGCACGTAAATGTTACCTATGTTGGTTTATTAGATGGCTTCTTTGGGGTGGGTGTGATCATTGGCGCTCTTTTGGTATCGGTGCTTTCGAGTAGGCTTCAGGAAACTCGGATGTATACTCTGGCTATCCTGGGGTTTGGCTTGCTCTTCTTATTACTTGCCCGTACCTCAAATCTGCTCATCGCCCTGGCTATTCTTCTTTTTCTGGGTCTGGCTCAGGCCACGGTCAATGTCACCCTTGTCCCTATCGCGCTAAAGAGTGTGCCACGTGGTATGATTGGACGCGTTATAGGAACGATCAATTCATTAAGTGTGCTTTCCAGTCTTATATCCGTCTCACTTGCGGGCTACCTTGCCAGTAATCTTTTTAAGGATATTCATGGCACTGTTCTGGGCTTTGCCATTGGTCCAATTGATACTATTTTTACCCTCTCAGCGCTGCTGTTTCTCCTTAGTGGTATATATGCCTTTATGTACTTGCGCTCATCATCTGTGGATAAGGAAGCAGCGTCCCTCCAAGCGAAATGAGAAAAGCCTGCATTTCTCTACCCTGATAGGGGATGGTGTAGGCTATATTTCCTTCTATCCAAGAAAACGTAACTACGGACAAGCGCTAGAGATGCACTTGTCCGTAGTTGCGTTTCCCTCCAAGTATTTGCTGGAAGCGCTGCTATCATCTTGATTTTTCTTATAGTTTAATCAAGGAGCGTGATGCTTCAAGCTATCCATCGTTGCCAATAGCACTTCCCCCTTCAGTAGAATATAATACGCTATATTCTGCTTCCTTGCCTAAAGTATACTTTACAAATTAGTTTTACTCTTCTATACTAGTTACTAAACATTGTGCAAACAAATAAGTCAATTGTGCAGAAAATAAGGATGTACTATGCATTCTGTCGAATGTTTGTGTCAAAAACGGCTATGTGACCGTGTGGCTCAGGAGATGCTGGCCGGGACCTCTTCCCTGGTTGATCCATTGGGCAGGTTGGCCAACCTGTATCGAGAGCAACAAAAAAACGAACACACAACGCTATGGTACCAACGGGCGCTCTCGGATAAAGAACATCACTTGATAACCCATCCCCCATACCTGATAGATGCCTTCTTTGAGCACAAGCTTTGACAGGAGAAGGATGAGAATACATTCCTCTCTGCCCGACGCCTTTTCTTGCCAAATCGTGCCTGCTTGTTCCCCTTTCTTTTTCGAGAGGGCCTGCTCTTAAAAACGCTTTAAGTGTTGATGCTTCGTCTAGATACTACCCTGTGTTTTTGCACTACCTGGCGCACATTCCATCCACAGAAATTACACAAGCTCTTGAGTGAAAATACATGTTTCCGACGAACAACGTAACTTCGAATTGGTAAAGTGTGTAATCCAACCAGGAGGTATACAGATGGAGGAAACGGGTTCAATCACTTCTTTCAGTGATGTCTTGAAGACGCTGCGCAAACAGAAGAAGATCACTCAACGACAGCTAGCGGAAAGATTAGGTGTACACTATAATACAATTTCTATGTGGGAAAGAGGCAATTGCTTACCAGAGAGTAAAGGCATCGTCCTGACATTAGCAAGACAATTAGGATTGAATGAGGATCAGACCCATCAATTGCTGGAGGCCAGCCTGACCGCTCTTACTCCATATTGGAATGTGCCTTATCAACGCAATCCCTTCTTCACTGGCCGTGAAAGCCTTCTCTCGCATCTTTACGAATGTCTCTCTCCTGAGAGGAGCGATAGTGTTTCTCACTCCTGTGCATTGTGCGGCTTGGGAGGTGTTGGGAAGACGCAGGTTGCCATCGAATATGCATATCGCCATTTTCAGGAGTACTCTGCTGTTTTCTGGATTCATGCCGAAACGTATGAAAGCCTTCTCTCCAGCTATATTGCTCTCGCTGATTTTCTCCGTCTCCCTGAATATCAGACACGAGAGTCAAGCCAGATTGTTACTGCAACTATTCAATGGCTAAACAAACACAGTAACTGGCTACTTATCATAGATAATGTAGAAGATAGCGCCCTCATTACACCCCTACTTCCTGTCGCCCGAAAAGGCTCTTTCCTCTTTACAACTCAACTTTCCACATTGGGGGCGCTCGCTGAGAGCATACAACTTGAGCCGATGACACACATTGAGGGGGTGCGCTTTTTACTCCGTCGTATACGTTCGACTAACCTCGGTCTTGCTCGTTATGAGCATGAAGACGTTACCCAACTGATAGGGGTCATGGGAGGGCTGCCCCTGGCGCTTGATCAAGCTGGCGCATACATCGAGGAATCGCGTTGTCGTATTTCTGATTATCTGGATCTCTACCAGAGATATGGAACATATTTGTTACAACATCGTGGAAGCGTTATTGTTGACCATCCTGACACGGTTTACGCAACATTATCACTTTGTCTTGAAAAAATACGACAAAGGATCCCTCTGGCAATTGAGCTCCTCTATTTCTGCGCCTTCCTTTCTCCAGAGGCTATTCCAGAGGAACTTATTTATGAGGCTGCTGCGCTTAATGATTCACCCCTTGCTCCACTCGCAAAAAATCCTCTCCAACTCAATGAAGTAATCCGGGAATTGCTGACATACTCCTTGCTTCAGCGAGATGCTCGTTCAAGGCTCCTTTCGATTCATCGCTTAGTGCAGGATCTTATCAAGAATATGATGGATGAAAAGAGCCTGTATTTCTATGCCGAGAGAGCCGTACGGGCTGTCAATAACAAATTTCCTGATAGCAGAGCATTTACAAACTGGTCTGATTGCCAGAAGTATCTTCCCCATGCGCAGCTTTGCACTCTATTAATCGGGAAGCATAAATTTACTTTTCCAGAGGCCGCACAGCTTTTGTTCCAGGTTGGTCTTTTTTTGCTTCAACAGTCCCAGTATACACAGGCTGAGCATCTCTTACTACAAGCCCTTGACAGGTACCGGAACATACCTGAGGAGCAGTTAAGCGTTGCGGATTGTCTCAATAATCTGGCGACGCTCTATCACGTTCTTGGGAATTATGCACAAGCAGAGTCGATGCTTCAAGAAGGGCTGGCTATCCGTCAGCGCTGTTTAGGTCTGGAGCATCAGGCGTGCGCCGAGAGTTTAAACGACCTTTCCACTGTCTATTTCAGCCAGAAAAAATATATACAGGCCGAGGAGCAGTGTTTGCAGGCGCTCACGATCTGGGAGAAAAATCTTGGTCTCGATCATTCCGATGTCGCAATCAGCCTGAACAACCTGGCAAGCATCTATCAAGCTCAGGAAAAATATGAGCAGGCGGAGTCATTTCTGCTACGAGCAAGCACAATCTGGAAAAAGGTTCTAGGGGAAAGGCATCCAACCCTGGCTTTTGCTCTTGCGAATCTGGCAAAGCTCTATCAGAAGCAGGGAAAAAATTCTCAAGCTCATACCCTTTTTCAGCGAGCGCTAGCAATTAGGGAAGAGGCTCTAGGCCCCAATCACCCGCGAGTTGCTCGTAGCCTGCTTGATCTGGCGTCCTTTTACCAATCTGAAAGGGAATACGCTTTAGCTCTCACCTATTCTCAACGGGCTTTTACTATTTTTCAGGAGGCCTTTGGTCTGGAGCACGCCGATACCGTGATGGCCTCCGAGGTGGCGGCTGCGTGTTCGCAAGCACAGTCTGATTTTCTGCAGGAGCCTTCCTCCTACTCTGAAGCTGATATTTCAGAAGCTGGCTGAATCAGCCCCGATGGGCCATATTGGACAAATAGTAGTGGAGAAATTTTTTGTCCAATATGGCTTCTTGCCTCGTCTCTTTTGTACTCAACTGTCAAGGCAAATCCTCTCTATTGAAGGCAGTTCCCACTCTATTTGTTGCATACAGGCATTGGGGTTACTCAAGGTCAGCTCTTGCGAGCTGAAAGCGGTTCCAAAACCAGACACCAGGAAACTTATTGCTAAAAGCAAAAAAAAGAGTAAGAAGAAGTAGACCCTCGTCCACAAGAAGCGGTATTTTTTCCATAGTTGTGTCGCCATATGCTTTTTCCTCTCTTCTGTACCTGGCTTGAAATATGAAAAATATTCTTTTACAAAGCCAATACTACACTAAAGCATTCACAAAATAGATGTGTTTTTTGATGGAAATGAGAGGCTCTGTCAGACGGGGGTACACATCATCACACTTTGTCTCCAAGTGGTGCTGCTTTTAGCTTCTTTCGTGCTTCTTTATTTTTTGTTCTTAGTTTTCTATGTATGCTGATCCTTTGTTTAAAACTGTTCCCAAATTCTTGCCAGAGTTGAGCTCTTCCCATGGGATACGCAACGAGATGACACCAGGGAACAAAAGAGCAATGGGCGTTTCCTCACCTGAAAAGGGAGGGCCAAGATGTTAGTATCTCGGAAATGCCTTTCCCTCTTGATTTTGTCTAAAAGCAGCCCCTATCCCTGTAACCCCAAATCCAACAATCAATGCCAGAAAAAGATCGACAAGATAGGCAAAAATATAAATAACGAGTGTATCTTTTAATGAGGTGTATCGTGAGATCGAGCCGGAAAGGATTACAAGATAGGAACAGGCATCGACAAAGAGAAAACAGGCCAGAGCGATCAAACAAGCCAATGCTGAATATTTCCGCGTGAAGTAACCAGTAAAGAAGTAGACTGGAGTACAAAGAGCAGTAACGATTAGACTGATCACGATGTTTCCTTGATACAGTAAACCGAAAAGATATGAGCTGGCAAATATGCTGAAGAGCGCATTACTCACAACTGGAGTGGTAAAAATGATTGTGGTAACAATGACAATTCCTGCCAGGATAGCCCCAGCTAAAAACCCATGCATGAGCACGCTTATCGTATTTGAGTGTTGTGACGGAGTGTATCGGTGACTTTGTGAAGTTGAGATTATTGTCGGTTCCTCCATCTGATTATCTTGATATTGCATGTTATACTCCTTTTCGTGGAAAGAGTGAAAGAGAATTCGTTTCCCTGCAATGGGGCATTATAACCGTATGGATAATATACAAGAATTTGGAGTTTGGCTGTGAACTGCTTCACAGCTTCGAGTGGGCCTATAGACATACCATTAGAGCAAAGGGGCTCGTTGCCACCCGATTTTCCTTTATTGAAGCTCCACTCAACGGAAAGGATCTACCTGGATGCCTCTCACGAAAGAAGGTACCACTATTGCCTCTGTTCCTGCACTTCTCTACTTCCACGATTCGAGAGAGGCGTGTGCCGAGCGAGGTACGGTATTGTTCTATCATGGCTTTGGCGGGAACAAAGAGAAGATCGAAGCCCATCCAGTTAGCCTCGCGCAGGCCGGGTTTCTGGTGATTAGCCTGGATGCCGTCGGGCATGGGCAACGACGCTACCCCCACTTCACGGAGTTGTTCAATGACGAGCGCTGGGCAAGGGAACCAGAAGCCACTGAGGCAGACTATCTTGCGATTGTGCGCCAAACGGCAGCTGAAGTACCGCGAATCATCGACGAACTGCTTTTCTGTGGGTGGGCACAACCCGAGCGTCTGGGCATCGGGGGGATCTCGATGGGCGGCGAAATCACCTACGCGGCCATCGTCAACGAATCCCGCTTGCGCGTGGCGACCCCTATACTTGGCTCTCCTGAGTGGGAATTACCCTGGCCCGAGAGTCCGCACCGGCATGTTGAGCGTTTTTTTCCGGTCGCTCTGTTTTCCCAAGCGGCGGCGGCGGATGAGGCAGTGCCAGCCCGCTACATCCGTGCATTTCACGAGCAGCTCACGCCGTTGTACGCCTCTGCCCCGGAGCGGCTGTGCTACCTGGAATATCCCGATGTTGGTCATGGACTTTCACCACACCTGTGGGAAACGTCTCGTCAGCGCATGGTAGCCTGGGTCGAGCGGTTTCTGAAAATATAAGCGTTCCTCTGCGCAGCGCGCTTGTCTCCGCAGAGAAGAGGCGAGACTACACTCTTGCTGATCCGTGTTCACCTCTCAGATAACGGACTATCTGGCAGAAGACGATGTCCAGATTGATAATAAAAAAAGACCGCTTGTGTGAGCGGGCGAAACGGCGGTGTCCTATTTTCCCGTGGGGCTGCCCCCAAAGTATCGTTGGAGCTGAAGAGCTTAACTACCGTGTTCGGGATGGGAACGGGTGTACCCTCTTCGCAATAACCACCGGTTCGCCTGCGCATACAAGCGGTTCCGATTGACATAGTGAATAATACCATCCTCTTGGCGATTTGTCAATACTTTTTTTGCAACTTCAGAGGTTCTCTATGAACGCACAGCAAGTCAAGGAGGAAAATGGCACACTCTTCCCTTTACTGAGAAGGGATCCTGTCCTGCTATCCGTTTTTTGTGAGGCTCCGCTCATCAATCCCTGCATGTAGGCCAGAGCTCGCTGATGAGACTCTGAAGGAGCTCGACGGATCAACCCACCGAGCTTCCTGGAGGAGAGTGCGCACTCCTGTCAGACCCGAATGGCTTGTCTGCCCGTTGCCAGCAGATAGGCTTCTTCCAGGCTGGGGTCACTGACGACGGCAGCCTCGTGCGGGCGGGCGGCACTGACGATACGCAGCGTGATGCCGTTCATCTGGTTGACCATCGTACTGACTTGATAGCTCGCCTGCAATTGCAAGGCAGTAGCTTGATCGGTGGTCACACTCCAGACCGATCCTGCGGTGTGTGCCAACAACGCCAGAGGCGTTGTATCGGCCAGCACACGCCCCTCCTGCAAAATCATTAGTCGGTTGGCCACGGCCTCTACATCGCTGATGATATGTGTACTCAGAATGATGATCCGGTTGCTGGTCAGGCTGGCAAGCAGCGTGCGGAACCGCACACGCTCGGCAGGATCAAGTCCCGCGGTCGGCTCATCAACAATCAAGAGTTCGGGGTCGTTGAGCAGAGCTTGCGCGATGCCGATGCGCTGCTTCATGCCGCCGGAATAGGTGGGCAACTTGCGATCGGCCTCCTGCTCCAGATTCACAATCTCCAGTACCTCATCGACGCGCCGATTGACGAGCGACTTGGGCAGCCCTTTCATCGCGGCCAGGTAGCGCAGGAACTGTCGTCCAGTGAACTCTGGGTAGATGCCAAAATCCTGCGGCAGATAGCCCAACACCCGCCGGAGCGCCTCGCCATGAGCACGGATATCCTGGCCGTTCCAGCGGATGCTCCCCTCGGTGGGCTCCAGCAGAGTCGCGATCATCCGCATCAAGCTTGTCTTGCCAGCGCCATTGGGGCCAACCAGTCCCAGCAGGCCCGGTTCGCAGCGCAGCGAAAGCTCACGCAGCGCCCAATGCTGCCCATAGCGCTTGCTCAGGCGTTCAATTGCCAAATCCATCATTGTTCTCTCTTTCTTTTGAGCGCGCTCCCTCCCTGGAAGGGAGTCACGAGCATCTTAGTGAAGCACGTCGCGAGACCGCCTGAAGGCGAGGGCCGCCACCAGCACCAGCACCAGACTGAGCCCGGCCAGCAGCAGGTGTGGCGCGAACCAGCCCGCGAGGTTGGGCATCTTGTTCTCAACGGAGAGAATGAACTGCTGCAGTTGCGCCTCGTTCGTAATCGTTGGATTGAGGTGAATGGCATAGGAAGAAAGCAGCCCAAGCGCGGTTATCCCGCTAGTCGGGTCCCAATTGACGTACCAGGCAGGAGGGGGAGTGGTATTGCCGCCCAGCCCGAGGGGGATCACCAGCGCCCCCACGATCCATGTCACCATGATCACCACCTTGACCAGTGTGGACAGGCGCGGGAGCAGGGTGCTCAGAGCAAAACCGAAGCTGCTGACCAGGATCGTCGCTGGTAAGACCATGCCGACCCAGAGAAGCAGCACATTGCCAATCTCTGGCGCCGGATAGTCGGTGATGGTCAGATGCAACAGCCCGCCCATCCCCAGGATGGAAGCCAGCAACAGCAGCGCCAGCCCCAGACTCATCACCAGGCCCGCCAGGTAGCGTCCCCAGACATACGCCCAGGTCGGTAGCGCGGTCGTCATGAGCAGTTCGTGGGTGCGCCGGTGTACATCTCGCGTCACGCCATCAGCCGTGAGAAAGGGCAGAAGGAGAACCAGCATCACCAGAACGGTTGGAAGGGTATGAAGAAGCCCCCCCGCGCTGGTTCCGGCAATGAAGCCGCTGAGCGGTTCGCCACCACCGCCGCCAACCGCCACGCCTGCGCTAAATTGATCTGGCGCGTGCAAGGCCCATATCATGAGGAGCAAGAAACCAAAGAGGCCGAGAGCCTGAAACCAGAAGAGGCGGCTGGCGAGAAAACGACGAAATTCCCAGGCTATAACGCTCAGGAGCGGACTCGGGCGCCCAATCGCTCGGGTTTGTTGACTGGTGCCGGTCAATGCAGTGATATTCATGCTACTCTCCTTTTGTATATTCGAGTTTGTAGGTGCGACACTTGTTGCACGTGCCTCTTACGAGCCAGCTCTCAAAAAGGTTCGCGAACCTTATGGACGAGGGAGCAGGCGGTGCATGTCAGCGTGGAGGCGCAGCAGCGCGATGACCAGCAGCGCGATGCCAATGCAACCCGGCAGTACCGAAAGCTCAGGCGTGAGCAGGAGTGCCTGAAGATTGGTGATACTGCCGATGGCCAGGATGGCCAGCCAGCTCCCATAGGCCAGGGAGGCTGCTGCCTGGACCGGGAGGCGCAAGGAGAGCAGCAGAGCTAACCCCGCGACTAGGAGCAGGGGCATGAGCCAGGATAGCGTCAGCTCCAGCACATGCCCGGTGCCGCCCGCCCAGAGCGCCAGGCTCAGCGCAAGACCCAGGCCAACGTCATAGCCCAGCACAATCACCAGCCGGGCCATGACCAGCTGTAGTGGCGAGGGCGGGCAGACCAGTTCCAATTCTAGCACCCGAGCTTCTCTCCCGCGAAAAGCGACGAGAGTCCCCAGGTAGGCCAGAAGCGGCCCGCTGGCGCGCAGCACCATTTCCTGATCGGAAAGGATTTTGCTCAACACGACCACTGAACCCACCAGGGTCACGAGCGCGCTCACCAGCCAGAAGCCCAGGCCGAAGAGGCTGACTTGTGCGCGGGCTGTTGCCAGTAGCAAGGAGAAGTTCGCGTGCCGACGCTGCTGATGCGCGCGGATGGCCTGGCGCACAGGTGAGAGTGTCGGCAGTTCTGTCGTCAGCCGGGCAAGCAGACGCCGGGTGTCTGCGGGTTCGGGCTGTGGTGCCTGCCACTCGGGCAGGCGATGTAAGACGGGGAGCAGATCGGCACACTCATCTGGCGAGGCACCTTGCTCGCGTAGCAAGTCTGTCAACTGCTCTGGTCGCTCAAACGGCCAGGGTGATTGGGAATGAGACATCTAATCCACTCCTTCCTGTACTGGGGCCAGCATAGCGCGTAATCGATGAATGCCCACCGAGAGCCGCGATTTGACCGTATCCAGCGGGATGTGAAGCGCCTCAGCGATTTCTTGTAAGCTGAAGCCTTGATAAAAACGCAGCACTACCACGATGCGATACTCCTCACTAAGCTGAGCAATCGCTGCCCGTATCTCGCTGCCCTGCTCTGCTGCCAGAGCGCGTTCTTCTGGGCCAGGAGTGCTGTCGTATATGTGGAGCAGCGTTTTCTCCTCATCTCCCCCTCGCCAGCCCTGGCGCACTGTAGCGGACTTGAAATGGTCGCGTGCCAGGTTGGTGGCAATTGTATAGAGCCAGGGCTTAAATGGGCGAGCAGGCTGGTATGTGCCTTGTCGTAGCACACGCAGCAGGGTCTCCTGAACCAGATCTTCGGAAAGCTGTCGATCGCCTCCGACGAGACGGTAGAGGTAGCCGAGTAATGGGCCATGGTGACGCGTGACCAGCTCGGCTAATGCCACCTGATCGCCTACCTGAACCGCTGCCATCAACTGTTCATCGCTTCTTTCTTGCATAAGGCTTGGCTTTGTGGGCTCCTTCAGTAGTATGCTGCTTCCTGTTACGAGCGAGAGCCACAAAAGGTTCGCGAGTGCGAGGCAAGGCAAAAGCCTGATCATCCTCTCGGAAAGGCGTGGTTTGAGGCCTTGATTGGCTCATCATCGTCTGTTATCCTCACTACAGGCACCTTTGTGCTCACTGCGACCACGCGTTTTACTACTTATCCGAACACCCTGAGCGCGAAGCGCTAGACACGCAAGTGGCGTTGGGTTTCGGAATAAGATCTGGTGGTCCAGGAGCCAGGAAAACAGAAGAGCGATTCTTTTGAGAAAGGGTGACGTAACGATGACAGAGTGGTCCGAGCATTTTGTTCAGGTCAATGATCTGACAATTCACTATCATCGTGCAGGTGATACAGCGAAACCGGCCATTATTCTTTTGCATGGCGTTATGGACAACGGACTTTGCTGGACGCCTGTGGCATGCGATCTGCAGGCGGATTTTGCGGTCTATATGCTTGATGCACGTGGGCATGGGCGTACAGGTGGCGTACTGGAAAATTTTTCATATAGCGTGCTGGCGGAGGATGTCGCAGCCTTTATTGAGGCGCTGGACTTACAAAAGCCCTATGTATTTGGTGACACTCCGCATGGGCTAAAGCCCAGCAGCTTCTGACACGGCTCCGTAAGCGCCTGCGTGAGACATGTCCCGTAGGGACTACTCAAAATGGAGGCGTAGTGTGGTAGCCATATCTGAGAGGCGCGCACCCATCCGGCGCAATCCTCCCTGGGTGGTGCCAGGCCCGTTGGCGTGATCCCCTTGCCTTGCTTGAGCAATAGATGGTTGCCCTTCGCGTTCGGCATCCTGAGAGATCCCAACACCTGGATCTTTCGACCCCCTCATCGCACATCGCGAACGAGCATGAGGCTTTTCCTTCAACGGTTCTTGGGAGCGCTCGATCAAGCGCTGCCCGATTCTCAGACTGGCATTGCGGTCGGCATGGTCGCGCATCTGGCATTGTGGGCACAGGCAAAGCGCCGCGCCGGGCGTGTATCCCTCAACCGGCTCGCCCTCATTGTAGCGAATGACGGGCGCGTGACAGCGATGGCATTCCCGACTCGTATTGCGCGGATTGACGCGGCACGTGATGAGACCACCTGCATTCCACGCCTTGTACTTCGCGTACTTGAAGATGCGCCCTTTCATCCAGTATGCGCGTTTCATGTTGCTGCGGCGCGAATACGTGCCTTTTTCCGGGCGCAGGTTGCCGAGATGCTCGAAGACGAGAATACTCGCCTCGTGCTTGATGGCGAACTGGACAATGCGGGCGCTCACCTGGTGCGCGATCTGTTCGTCCACGTGCCTGATTTTGGCCCAGAGGTTGGCATTGTCCCGTTCGTTCTCGGCAATGATGCCAGTCTGAGATCGGTTGCGTGTAATACGTCCAAGCAGTTTCTTCCTACAGCCCGATACCGCTGTGCCATTTCCAATGAAGGAAGTAGCCAGGATGGTGCCGTCAACCGTCTGGACACTGCACACAGCGAGATGCTTGTCGAGATTGAGATCCACCGCGCAGACACGTGTCTGCGCGGTGGTGAGTTGCTCTCCGCTCTTTGCGGGAGCCTCGAAGGTCTTCTCAATGGGAGTATGTAACCACCAGCGATCCCCCTTGCGAACCAGTTGCGGGCTCCCTATTGCGTACCCCTCGGGAATATCGCGAGAAAGCGCACCAACTTTGAGCCAGGACCAGCACGAGCCAGTCCACACTCTGAGCATGATGGAGTGCTGAGAGCGTTCTTTCCACAAGCCCGCGTAGAAGGAGGCCGATTTGTTCCAGGTGCGCGGCGGGACCGGTGGCCGCTCCCTGAACGGCTGCTTCTTCTTGCCCTTTTTGCATGGTTTGGCCTCGTGCTTCTCTTTGCGTGCTCGCCACGTTTTGAGCGAGGAGAAAAATGCGCGAGCAGAGCCAACGGCCGCATTAATGGCGGCGCGGCGGAACATCGCGGGGATATCCGGGGCGATGTCGGAGAGTGGCAGAATGGGATGGGGGCTCTTCTCCGTCGCATGGGTAAGTTTCTCCAGGGCGGTGAGGGCCTCCTTGTTCTTGAGAGAGAGGATGCCCTCATGGGCCTGGATGACCTCAAAGTAGAAGGCCACGACACGATTGTAGAGCGCCTGATGCTCCGCGAAGGAGTGGGCTGACTGTGGCGGATACTGCAACGCGTGCCTGATTGTTTTCGTGGCTTTTGCCATTTTTAGTACTTTTCTCTCAAAAACAAATATATTGTGTCTCTTTTAGAGTATACTCCAATGTATTGGAGTTGTCAAACATACGTTCTATATTGTGCTATGCAAGGGCTAAAGCCGGGACACGCCTCACTGCCGCCGTTGAGACGGCGCAGCTTGCGGCGGGCTAAAGCCCGTTGTGTCAGCCCACTTCTTCATCAAGCGGGCGAGTATTGACGCATGGACGGCGTGACAGATGCGTCCAGGGGAGGTGCCTATGAAAACCACAAAAATGTCCCTCATTTTGAGGCGAAGGCCTCCCGTCACGCTGTGCGTTTTTTAGTCCATGGCAGCATGGACCCTACGGATTGTGTATGCCCTCACTGGTGGGGCGTGATGGCGAGAGCTTTCGATCCTGTTGAATATACTCTACAACAAGATGGAGAGAGCTATCATGTCTCATATATTAGATACGCTGGCGGATAGGCCAGCTTTTAGCGTTCCTTTCCCCGTAACGCATTCTATTCTTGCGCCGGAGGCTCTGCTTGCCGAGGTGCTATCCCTGTACGACCTGGATGAGCAGGTCAGTTGCCTCTTTCTGACGCGTGGCGTCAATGATACCTATCTAGTACAGTCAGGCACGACGAAGTATATCTTGCGTGTCTATCGCGCGGGCTGGCGCTCGCTCTCGGATGTGCTGTATGAGATTGATGTTGTGCGCTATCTCGATCAGAAGGGGATTGCTGTCTCCATGCCTGTGTCTCAGAGGGATGGCGGTTTTGTCAGTACGCTTCAGGCGCCCGAGGGACCACGCCAGGCTGTGTTATTCACCTATGCACCAGGAGTGGAGCTGGATCGGCATGGCGCCAGGGACAGCTACCTGCATGGTCGCGTGATAGGAGCTATGCATAACGCGGCCAGTGGGTTTACAAGCGTCCGGCAGCGGGCTCCTCTCGACCTCTCGCTCCTCGCTGATCAATCGCTTCAGACGATTCAGCCGCTCTATACTGGCTCTGCCACTGATTGGGCATACCTGGAGAAACTGGTAGAGCGCCTGCGTGCGCGAATCCAGCAACTCGCGGGACAGGGCTTAGATTGGGGCGCCTGTCACGGGGATAGCCATATGCTGAACGAGCATATGGACGAAGACGGCACGATTACCCTCTTTGATTTCGATTGTTGCGCGCCAGGCTGGCGGGCCTATGACCTGGCCGTGGTACGCTGGTGCGAGGGCTTTTATAACATGGACCCCGGCGATACGCTCTGGCAGTCCTTCCTCAAGGGCTATACCGAGGTCCGTCCACTGGCCGAATTGGACCTGGCGAGCATTCCCGCGTTTGTCGCGCTTCGCGAGGTCTGGCACACCGCGCTTTTGGCCTCGCTCCAGCCCTCTTCTGGGGCCAGGGGCTTTGAACGTATGATGCAGAGAACCCTGCGCCTCCTGCGTGAGTGGGAAGAAAGATAGAGAAAATGGCGCTTTCTCCTTTTCTCTATCTTTCTGTCACAGTTTTGCGACAAAGATGCGATTTTCGTGCCATATCTTCCCTGTATTCTAATGGTTATGAGGAGGGAAGATATGTCACTTGATCAATTGCGTTATGAACTACGGCTGGTGGGGCGCTGGGTGTTTTTGACGCCGGTATTCATCATGGCGAGCCTGGCTGTAGTCGGTTTTCTGTTGGCGACGATGCATGTTCTGCCGCTTAGGATAGCGCAGATCTTCACGGGTGGCCTGGAGATGTTACTGCCTATGGCGGCGGGCGTCATCGTCGCCTCGCTTGTAAGCTACGATCCGGCTATTGAGTTGCAGTTGACGATGCCACGCAAGTATCGCTTCACGGTCGGTACACGCCTGGGCATGGTGGTAGGCTGGGTCGGGATGGTCGCGCTTGTGGCGAGTACCTTTATCTACCACTGGAAATACTGGCGCATACCTGTGCAAGTGCAAACCTGGGGCGTCATTCCCCAGGTGCTCGCTGAGCAATGTACCTGGCTGGCACCGTTGCTCTGGTTCTCTGCCGTGGGCCTCTGCCTGGCCCTGCTCCTGCGGAGCCGCATGGCGAGCGGCGCGATTCTGGCGAGTCTCTGGATTATCGAGGCCATCTTCTATGGTTACTTCATCTTTATTGATTGGCTGAAGCCTCTGTTTCTCTTCCCAACCACGCTGGCTCCTACGATTGATTTCTGGTTACTCAATCGTGGAGAGGTCACGGCTACTGCTTTCATCCTGCTAATTGTTGGCTGGTTTCTTCTACACAATACCGAAGCACTGCTGATGGAGAGCGCGAGCGAAGAATAAGATCGAACAAGAAATTCTATAGGGAGTTATGGTTATGCGCATCGAAATCTCTGCTCTACATAAAGAGTATCGTGGCGGCGTAAAAGCATTACAGAACCTGAATTTGACGATCCCTGGTGGTATGTTTGGCCTGCTGGGACCCAATGGCGCGGGCAAGACTACTTTGATGCGGACCCTGGCGGGCATTCTGCGGCCAACGAGTGGCAGCATTCGTGTCGGTGCCTACGATGGCACAACGGAACGGGGGCGCGACGAGATCAAGGGGACGCTGGGCTATCTGCCACAGGACCTGGGGATGTATCCTGATCTCTCGGCCCGTGAGTTTCTGAATTATGTGGCAATCCTGAAAGGGGTGCGTGATCGGCAGACGCGTAGGCAACAGGTAGAGGCGTTATTGGAGATGGTGGCCTTGAGCGATGTCGCGAACCGCAAGCTCAAGACCTACTCTGGTGGTATGAAGCGCCGCGTAGGCATTGCCCAGGCTCTGGTGAATAATCCACAGTTTATCATCGTCGACGAGCCAACAGCGGGTCTTGATCCCCAAGAGCGCATCCGTTTCCGCAATCTGCTCTCGGATCTGGGGGGCCAGCGAACGGTGTTGCTCTCGACACACATCGTTGAGGATATCGCGCAAACCTGTCAGAACCTTGCCGTGATGCGCGTTGGGTGCGTTGTGTTTCAAGGAACGCTTTCTCAGTTGCTTCAGCAAGCGCAGGGACGGGTATGGCAGATGGCGTTGCCAATGGGGGAGAGGCCAGATAAGGCGCTGACCGTCGTTTCGGCGCTGCATAATGGTCCATCGGTACTCTATCGTATTGTAAGCGAGGAGGCTCCGGCGCCCAACGCGCTTGCGGTGGAACCTAGCTTAGAGGATGGTTATGTCTGGCTGATGCGCGAGCAGCGCCCGGAGGGCCTGGTCACGGGAAGATATGCCTAGTTGTGAGCTTGTAGCAGAGGATTGAAATTGATGAATTACCTTGATGTTTTCCTGGGGGCGCTACGCTATGAGTTTCGTATGCAGGCGCGTCGACCCGCCATCTGGATTACCTGCCTGGGGTTGGGATTGATTCTAAGCCAGTTTCACCAGCCGTGGGGGCGCCCAACCACATCCCCAATAGGAGAGGCAATTGTCTACTGGACGATGGAGATGCACTCCATTCTGGCTATTGCGGTCGGCATTTTGCTGGCGGACCGCCTCTCGCGTGACCAGCGCACACGCGTAGATGAACTGTTTACGACATATCGCTCTCCATCCTCTATGCGTTTGTTTGGCAAATATATGGGGAGTACCCTCGCAACGTTACTGCCTGTTATTATCATCTACAGTGTCGGTGTAGGCTACCTGCTGGCGCGTTGGCAGACACTGGCGGGTCTGCCCATAGCCCTGGCGGCCTTTGCCTGTATTGTCTTGCCAGGGATTTTCTTTATCGCCTCCTTCTCGCTGGCCTGTCCCGCGCTGATGTGGACGCCGCTCTACCAGTTTCTCTTTGTTGGATACTGGTTCTGGGGCAACCTGCTGCCTGGCTTTGGCATCCCATCGCTCAGTGAGACGCCGCTGACGCCAGTTGGAAGCTACATGTGTACCGCTTTCTTTAATGCCGCGAAGCACGAGGGAGTCTGTAACCCCGGCATCGAGGGTGTTACGGCCTGGCAGGGCATCGAAAGCGTGCTGCTCTTGATCTGCGTTGCGTTCCTGGTTATGCTTATGTTACCGCTGTTATTGCGCTGGCAGCGGGGACGGAGATCATAGAGGAGTGTGGCACGACGCTGCTGAAGCACGCTTTTATATCATGATATGGAAATGAGGCGTGCTTCAGCAGCGTTGGCTGGAGGCAAGAGCTGTAAGGATTGGGGCGATGACGAGCATATTACTGGTAGAGGATGCGCCGGAATTGGCGCGGGCCATTAAACAGGAGCTGGAGGCACGGGATTACCGGGTCTGCCACGTTCCCGATGGGAAGAGTGCTCTGTCCATACATGACAAAGAGCGACCAGACCTGGTTATCCTGGATTGGATGCTCCCAGAATTAGATGGCCTGGAGGTCTTGCGGCGCATGCGGCAGGTTGCGTCAACGCCAGTCTTAATGCTGACCGCACGCAGTGAGGAGATTGACCGGGTGGTCGGGCTGGAAGTTGGCGCAGACGACTATTTGACCAAGCCTTTTAGTATGCGCGAGTTGCTTGCACGCGTACGAGCTATGTTGCGGCGTATCGAGCTGTTAGAGCAAACGCTGCGAGCTGATCGTGCTTTAGCAGCGGATCAGGTCCTGGTGTATGAAGAGCTGACCCTGAACCTGAAAATGCATCAGGCTGTGTTAGAAGGAGAGGTACTTGATCTCAGTCCGAATGAGTTTGCGCTCCTGCAACTATTATTGCGCAATCCAGGGCGCGCATTTCACCGCCCATACTTACTGGATCTTATCTGGCGGAGCGAGGCTAATGTGACTGAGCGCGCAGTTGATACGACGATCAAACGTCTGCGGCAAAAGTTGGGTTCGCTGGGGGACTGCATTGCGACCGTGTGGGGCATTGGCTATCGGTGGCGTGCTAGAAAGTAGGGAGCATGAAGTTGATGATATCTCTACGGCGTTCGCAACATGAAGCTTCTTGGGCAGAGCTGTGCTGGCGGGCTACGCTGAAGGTGTTACTTCTGGCGGGGTGTGTCTGGGTGGGACTGGTGGTGTTGACCTCCCTGATCGCCCCTTCCGTACCACGCTCGCTCTTCCTATTTATAGCGGGCCCATTATGCTTAATCTTCTATGGCCTGTGCTTCCCATTGCTCAAACAAGGACGTATGGAGTGGATACTGATTGAAGTGGGGTCAGGAATATTATGGAGTCTTGTCTTGGGCGGGATTGCGTGGTCGTTAAGTCTGTTGCCGGGCAGTGGATTGGCTCCTGCCGCGCATTGGAAGTTCACCTCGGAACAGGCGGCAGGCATCGCGAGCATTTGTAATCTGTGCGCCTTTGTGGTTACGCGGGGAGGAATGAGGCTCTGGCTGTACTGGAATCAATTGCGGCGGCGCAGACTACTCTGGGCATTTACGCACGCACATCTTGCCGGTATGGTATTTCTCATAATCACATTTGTAATTGCGGCTATATTGTGGACCTCTATCGCCACGGCTGACTTATCATTGGTGATCCTGATAATGTTAGGTTTGGCCCTGTTCGGTGGTTGTGTTTTACTCCTGATGCTGCCACTTTCAATTATCATTGCCTACGTCATTGTGCGGCGCACCAAACCCCGTCTTAAAACCCTGGCTGCTGCTACAGGGGCGTTTCGCCAAGGCAACTATGCTATGCGCATCCAGGTGGAGGGGGAAGATGAGGTTGCTCAACTGCAAAGTGACTTCAACGCCATGGCTGAGACGTTGGAGACGACGGTGCATGATTTGCGGAGAGTCGTAGAAGAGCTACAACAGGAACGTGATACCGTCACAAAGCTGCTACAAGAGCGGCGTCAGCTCATGGCAAACGTCTCGCATGAGTTGCGTACGCCAATAGCAACGTTGCGTAGCTATCTTGAAATCACACTCGGACATTGGCGTGAACAACCCATGTCTGCTTTACAGCGCAATCTCCAGGTCATGGAGGAAGAGATATTGCACCTGCAAACTCAGGTGGATAACCTGTTTGCTCTCTCTCGTGAAGAGGTCGGGCGGCTCACTTTGCGTCAGGAGGCTGTAGACATTCTCTCCCTGGCGTTGCGTATTGTTGAAGCACGGGCGCCCCTGGCGAGGCAGATAAATCATATTGAGATGGTCTCGGAACTCGCTCCCGAATTGCCGCCAGTCATGGGTGACGCCATGCGCTTGGAACAGGCACTCCACAATCTTATCCACAACGCGCTACGGCACACGCCTCCAGGTGGGATGATCGCGGTTGCAGCTTATAAAGAAGAGGAATGGGTCGTGCTACAGGTAAAAGATACAGGCGAAGGGATTGCCTCTGAAGATATCCCTCATGTCTGGGAGCGCTTCTACCAGGCAACCCATGCCAGAAATTATGCACGTGGAGGCGCGGGCCTGGGCCTTGCACTCTGCAAAGAATGGATTGAGGCGATGGGAGGAGAGATTAACGCCGAGAGTAGCCCGGATGAAGGTAGTTGCTTTAGCATATGCCTGCGCATCGCCACCACTGCCATAGACTAAAACGTGCTACATTAGCCCTTTTGGACAGTTGTTTCCTTCCCCTCCGTACAGTGTGGGGCGCTTGTGCTTCTGGTATGCTATATGCACCGCGAGTGGTTATCATCTAACACTCACTTCTCACATTGTATTGGAGGGCTGGTCAGTATGCAGTTTACACATTTGGTACTTGCAACACATAAGCTCAGGGAATTGCGTTCCTTTTATATAGATACCTTTCGTCTACCCCTGGTAGAGGAGGGTGAGGAGAGTTTTACCTTTGACGCGGGGGCGACACGTGTGACGTTTCGCGCAGCGGAGCAGGTGGATAGCGTTTATCATTTCGCCTTTACCATTCCGCGCAATAAGTTTGAGGCTGCGTATGCCTGGATCAGTGCCTTGACAGAGCCACTAATGCAGAATGGTCAGGATCGCTTTCTCTTTGGGTCCTGGAATAACTCTTCGGTCTACTTTTATGATCCTGCTGGCAATAACGTCGAGTTTATTGCGTTACATGATCTGGAGAATGATGCGCCGGGGGCGTTTGAGCCGGCGCAGGACCTGCTATGTGTCAGCGAAATTGGCCTGCCGGTTCATTCTGTGCCAGCCGAGGTTGAGGTGTTGAAGCGTGACTTTGCGCAATCGGATTTTCGTGAGAGCGAGGGTCCACAATTTGCCGCCATAGGCGACCTGGATGGACGTTTGATCGTGGTGGAGATTGGCCGATCCTGGTATCCAACGGAGGTGGGAGCGGTCGTAGCGCCAGTCACGGTGCGGATGCGTGGGCCACGCCAGGCTCAGCAGCAGATAGAGGGCCTGCCCTACACGCTGGAGCAGGTCTCAGAGTAAGCGTGCTGCATTGGGACGAAAGGATTGCCGGGATGCAAGAAGTGTTACAGACGTATGTAAGCGAGAATTTTTGTTATCTCACGACAACGGGGCGTAAGAGCGGCAAGGCGCATACCATCGAGATCTGGTTTGCATTGGAGGGTTCAACACTCTACATGCTCTCTGGAGGTCGCGACAAGGCAGACTGGGTCAAGAACATTCAGCGCCAGCCCGAGGTGGAGATACGCATCAAGGCCACACGTATGCAGGGGCGAGGGCGGATAGTAGTCGAGGGCAGTGAGGAGGATGCACGAGCGCGCCAGCTTGTCTTCTCCAAGTACGCTCCCCGCTCCAACGAGGACCTGCGCGACTGGTCACGCCGCTCCCTGACCGTGGCAGTGGATATAGGGTAAAGGGAACAACTTCTCTCCACCACATACCCTTACCCTATGCGAGGTCCCAGAGAGTAGGGGTGTGGTGGGTTGGGGTGCCGCGCTTTTCGAGTTGGGAGACGGTGACGCCGAGGAGGCGTACGTGGCCCTGGGGACCAACTTGATCAAGGAGGTCTTGAATATGGTGGAGCATGACCTCTTTCGCTTGAAAGGCTTGAGGAAGCGTGGCACGGCGCGTCATGAGCTGGAAGTCGCTCCAGCGGAGTTTGAGGACCACGGTTCTGGCCTGGAGATCGAGCTCGACCAGGCGGCGCTCGACCTTCTCGGCGAGGTCTGTGAGGATGCGAATGACTTCTGCATGTTCTGACAGGGCGAGATCCTCCGCCAGGGTAGTTTCTTTTCCGACCGATTTGCGCACGCGGATGGGTTCGACCGAGCGCTCGTCCTCTCCACGCACATAGCGGTAGAACATGCTGCCTCGTTCCTGGAAGAGCTCGCGCAGGCGCTCCTCACTCAAGCTCTTGAGGTCGGCCCCGGTATGGATGCCATGCTCCTGGAAGCGCGAGGCGGTGACGCGTCCTACACCGAAGAATTTCTGGATGGGCAGGCTTTCAAGGAAGCGTGAGGCCTGCTGAGGCGTTATGACCGTCAGTCCATCGGGCTTCTTATAGTCTGAAGCTAATTTGGCGATAAACTTGTTATAGGAGACGCCGGCAGAGGCCGTGAGCTGGGTGCGCTCGTAGATGCGCTGCTTGATCTCGCGTGCGACATGGGTGGCGGAGGGGATGTCGAATTTGTTGTGAGTCACGTCTAGGAAGGCTTCGTCGAGCGAGAGAGGCTCGACCAGTTCGGTGTAGTCGTGGAAGATCTGCATGATTTGTGTGGAGACGGCACGGTAGACCTCGAAGCGTGGCGGGACAAAGATGGCGTGTGGGCAGCGCTTAAAGGCCGTACGCGAGGGCATAGCGGAGTGAATGCCAAAGCGGCGCGCCTCGTATGAGCAGGTCGCGACCACGCCACGGCGATTGGGGTCACCGCCGACGATGACCGGTTTACCGCGTAGTTCCGGGCGGTCGCGCTGCTCAATGGAGGCGTAAAAGGCGTCCATGTCGATATGAATGATCTTACGGCCTGGGTGTGGCATATTATGATTGCATGCACCAGGCCTGGATAAGGCGTTCAAGGCGCTCCTGGCCTGAGTGGAAGTGCTCAACTGGCAGGCTCTCGTTGGGCTGGTGGGCCTGCTCGATCAGGCCGGGGCCACAGATGTAAGAATTGATGCCGATGGCCTGGAAGGGACCACCATCGGTGGCGTAGGGTGCGCCCTGCTCGCTGCGTCGTCCCATCACGCGAGCCAGGACCTCGATAAAGGGATCATTAACGGGCGAGTTCAGTGGAGGAGTCGAGATGGCATCGCTGACAGAGACGCCACACTCGGGCGCGGCCTTGCGCATCTCCTGTGAGATCTCACGCTCGATACGCTCGCGCAGAGTCGTGATGATCTGCTCGACGTTATCGCCGGGCGCAACACGCATGCTGGTCGTCAACTCGCAGGTCTCGGCGATCATATTCGCGGCGAGGCCACCCTGGATAACGCCGTTATTGAAGGCCGTCGAGGGATTCTCGGGGAAGAGGCGCTGGTTTTTGGATGTGACCTGTTGCTTTAGCTCAAGCCCGGTCTCCTTGATGATCTGAATAACATCGCTCATGCGGTTAATGGCGTTCAGGCCACGGTCGGCGGCACTGCTGTGGCCTCCCTGGCCGCGCACGGAGATCTTGAAGGTCGCGTAACCCTTGTGGGCGGGGAAGATCTCAAAGTTCGTCGGCTCGCCGATGAGGGCGGTCCTGGGTAGGGGAAAGCCCTGGAGTATGTCCGGTAGCTGCTTGACGAGGCGCTGCGAGCCCTGGCCCGCGACCTCCTCATCATAGGTCAGGATAAACATCAGGGGACGGCGCAGCTTGCTGAGGTCCTGTTGCTTCGCGGCCAGGATGGCCTGGGCCAGAAAGACCTTCATGTCTGTAACGCCACGGCCATACAGTTGCTCGCCATCCGTAATCAGCTCCAGCGGGTCCGACTTCCAGCCGGGCTGGCCCTCGAAGGGAACGACATCGATATGGCCCGAGATAATCAGGCCACCCTCGACCGCGGGACCAGCCCAGGCGATCACCGAGGCCTTGGTGACGTCCTCAATTTCGTCGCGAGCCACCTTCACCGTCAGGCCGCTCTCCTCAAGATAGCTGGCAAGATACTCGGCGGCCTCTAGATTGCTGAGCGCGCTAACGGTATTAAAGCCGATCAGGCGGCGCGAAAGCTCCCATAGCTCTCCCTGTTGCAGCGATGTCATATTAGTATCGTCTCTCCTCTGCATATTTATCGCGTAATGCTACTTTATCATAGCACGTAAGGGATGGGATAGCGGCTTTATTTATAGTGCGATAAATACAATTTACTTGACGTGTCGTGAATAAGTTTCTATCAAAATGCTCTCTTTCACGCTACTTTTTAAACTCTTGCATTAGTGCATGTATGTCGCTAAAAAGTGGTACCATCAGGCTACATTCTAAGCGGCCGGGCCAGAAACTATTTTGAGATAGGTATAATAGCCTTAAGTTTAAGAATGCCTATATTCTGGGGCGCTCTCGTGCACTCCAATCCTTAAAGAATGAAAAGCTTGCCATTCATTCTTTAAAGATTGGAGTGCACGAGGAATTATAGCTGATCGCCAGGGGAAAGGCATTCGCTCGAAGCATTGTATGATGAGGGTTTACAGATGAACGAACAATTTCGTGGATATCGACTCGTCACCCAACTCGCGAAGAAAACGAAGAGTAGTCTCTATCTAGCCCGACCGATAACGGCACCTACAGAGAAAGTGACCATTAAGATCTTCGATTCTCTGGATTCAGGGATAGATCAAGAGTTTTTCTATAACGAAGTAGATCAATTGACACAGCTGCGCCATCCCTTTCTTAATTCTCTTCTCGATGGAGGTATTGAGCAAGGCCGCCCGTATCTCATCAGTCGTTATGCGCCTAATGGCTCGTTACGTCAGCGCCTCAAGAGTGTCAGACCTCTCACATTGGAGAACTCTTTCCTGATCCTCATGCAGGTAGGACAGGCGCTTGCGCATACACATGGGTGGAACGTGGTACACGCACACCTCAAACCAGAAAATGTGCTTTTTAATGCCCAGGATGAGGCCATGCTAGCGGACTTTATCCCGCCAGGCCTGTTTAAAAGTTATTTTTCCCACTCCCACCTTGAGCAAGAGGATAGCCAGTATCAGGCGCCTGAGCAAAAAAAAGGCACCTTTTGTAGAGAGAGCGATCAATATGCCCTGGGATTTATGGCGTATGAACTGCTGACTGGTGAGCCTCCGCATGCGGCAACCACCTTCACCGAAGGCCAGTTTACCCAGATTTATCCTGTCCCACCGTCGCACATTGTTCCTGCATTGCCCCATTATTTCGATGATGCATTACCTAAAGCCCTGGCAAATGATCCTTTGGAGCGCCACGAGAACGTTGCCGCCTTTATCGAGGCTCTTACTGCAGGTCATGTGAATGTAACAATGAACCCATCTCTAGAGATGCTCCTACCACTTTTAACTGGAGAAAAGGGGGCATCCCCACCCGCTTCCCCGCTGACAAGCAAGAACAAGAAGAGCAGCCCTCTTTTACCCAGAGAGGGTATCGCTGTCGCTACACCGCCCAGGCCGAAGGGCGGCGATGTTCGGCCGGAGGCTCAGGAGCGTGGGACAGACAAACCAGCGCCCCTTATACTCTCTCAGACAAGCAACGCGCCCATAATAGGAGCTCCAGAGAGCGCCTTCCAGATTACCCAGAAAGAGCCTTCCCAGGTTCAGACAAAAATGCCGACTCAGCGTAGCAGGAAGGCTGTTCTCATAGGGAGCTTTCTGGCTCTCGCCTGCGTGCTGCTTCTTAGCATCGGCCTACTGCCTCAATTCTTGTCATTAGGCAAACAGGAACAGAGGCCTACTTTCAACGCGACCGCGCCGTCGATGAATGCGACAAAGACACAAACGCAAGTACCGGTGGCGCAATCAACGATTACACCCTTGCCAACCGCCACGCAGAAAGCGCGAGTGACTCCATCCCCAACGGCCAACGCATTGCCTACGGCAAAGGCGACTTCGCCAGGTCCCAGACCAACCCCCACCTCAGGTCCCAGACCAACTCCCACTCCTATATGTCGATGCCTGCTCCTATGTAAGTGCTAAAGAGATGAAGAAATTTAAAGATTATGATGAATCCTAAAGCAGAGTACGTTATCCGCTTCTTTTTTGAATGGACAGGGACATGCTTTTGGTGTGGTAATGATGCCGCACGAGAGCGCTTTGACTATTATATTGAGCCGGAGGATTTACCGCTGTCGGAAAGTACAGTCAAGCGAGCCAAAGAATTGATGGAGTGGCATGACAAGGCGTTGAACTGGGAGTATCCTCCTGATCCTGGTCCCTGGCGCCAGGAAGAGTGTGATCGGTTTAATCAAGCGGCAAAAGAGCTTCTCAGCACCGTGCGGCAGGAGTTGGGAGAGCGTTTTGAAGGCCGGGCCGCCGCATTCCCCTCGCCTTCAGGCAGGGGTTAGGCGGCCCCTCTCGCTCTATTCTAGCATGGTATGGCATACCATGCTAGAATAGAGCGTATGAGAGAACAACATACGAAGCATGCCACATATAAAATAGCATACCATTTTGTATGGTGTCCCAAGTATCGCAAGACTATTCTGGTGGGGAATATCGCCACGTTTATTGAGGAAGAAATCAGGCGATTATGTGAGGCGAATACTTGGGAGATCGGCGCACTCAATGTACAGGAAGACCACGTTCACCTCTTTTTGAGTGCGCCACCCGCTATTGCGCCCTCTCTCATTGTTAATACCCTCAAAGGGATTACTGCGAGACAAGTCTTTAAGCAGCATCCCGAAGTCAAAAAACAACTGTGGGGTGGGAATTTCTGGTCTCGCAGTTACTACGTTGGCATCGTCGGAGACATGACCGAGGAAACCGTCAAAAAATATATCGAGTTGGGACAAGGGACATGAGAAAAACGTACAAGTACCGTTTAGCTCCCAATAAGACGGTGGAGAACAAACTCCATTGGGTTCTGGCACGTTGTCGAGAACTCTACAATGCGGGTCTTTCCGAGAGGAAGGATGCTTACCGTATGGTGGGCAAATCGATCACCTACTATGATCAACAAAATGTCCTTCCAGAGATCAAGGCAAAGATCAGAGAAGAGTATCAGGATATCGCTGCTCATGTCCTGCAAGATGTGTTAAAACGACTGGACAAGGCATTTCAACGGTTTTTTGATCGCTGTGCCAAAGGCCAGAAACCAGGATACCCGCGTTTTCAGGGTCGTAACCGCTATAACTCGTTTACCTACCCGGACGGCGCTGGCTGGAAATTGGATCAACAAACACGCCCGCCTGATAAGAAGGGCATGGTCAGAGTCAATCTGAAATTGACGAAGATTGGAACAGTGAAACTGCACCTGCATCGAGACATGATAGGCAAAGTCAAAACCTTGACCATCAAGCGCGAGGGAGAGCATTGGTATGCCTGTTTTAGCTGCGAAGTGGACAAGCCGGAAGCCTTGCCTAGCAGCTATGAGGATGTAGGGATAGACCTGGGTGTGACTCACTTTGCCGCCTTGTCCAATGGTGAATTCCTTGAGAACCCGCGCCATTATCGGAGAGCAGAGAACAAGCTCAAGAAGCTACAAGAGTCCTTGTCTCGCAAGAAGCGCGGCAGTCATCGCAGAGCGAAGGCAGTGAAGCGCGTGGCAAAGGCCCATCGTAAGGTCCGCAATCAGCGTGCCGACTTCGCTCACAAAGCCTCAAGAAAGCTCGTCAATCGCTATCAAGTGATCGTGCTTGAGGATCTCACCATGGCCAATCTGGTGAAACAGCCCAAGCCGAAGCAGGACGAAGAGACAGGACAGTATTTGCCTAATGGGGCGGCAGCCAAAGCGGGATTAAACAAATCAATAGCCGACGCTGGTTGGAGTCAATTTGTGGGAATGTGTACGTACAAGGCAGCATGGGCCGGGCGTACTCTCGTACAAGTTGATCCTAAGTACACCAGCCAGATTTGCCCGAATTGCGGGAATGTACGCAAGAAGACGTTAGAAGAGCGGTGGCATTCTTGTACGTGTGGGTGTGAACTGGATCGGGATACGGCCTCAGCGAAGGTCATCCTCGGTATCGGACGAAAACAGCTTTCGGTCGGGACGCGGCCAACGCGGGCAACTGCGTAGAAGCCTCTCCATTCTATGGGGAGGTACGTTCACGTAGTTGATGAGTCTTGGGAGGAGCAGGAAGACCCTGACCTCGACGCCTATTTGCGGGATCCCAAAGGCTTTAAAAGGAAAGCATAGATTATGCCTGGCCCTACTTCTGGGGGAGGATTTCATAGTTTTGCTGGCGAGTGGTCGAAAGGGGATGGTAGGTGCTGAAATTGGAGGCTATTCGCTCAGGAAACCAGAGGAGGCTAAGCGTGA
>NZ_BNJI01000003.1 GCF_016587415.1 Ktedonobacter sp. SOSP1-85
GGGAGAGGGGTTAGCCCTGAGACGCCAAATGTATCTGGCTCGTAGAGATAGCCTATTTTCTCCTTATATTCGGGTACAGGATTACGCCCGGTAGTGAGCGCCAGCCGGTCAACAGCGCCGACAAGGTCCGATGAAGGAAGATTGAGCACCCCCTGGCGCTCGCGGAGAAGATTCTCTATCGTTTGCGATCTACCGCTCATTCCTAGCATACACGATTGGTTCAGCCACCACGCCGAGGACATCGGGGCAAGATTGAGCGATCCATCCTTATTCCGGGTACGTATGAGGACGACAGGAGTTCCGAAGTAGAGAATTTTCGGTTCAATCACTTTATGCATAAATCGCTCCATTTGTATCATATGCTTTTGGTCCTTTCTCAAGGGAGCCACTCGCCACTATCTTACGCTTTGAAGCGAGAAATGTCTGGCAGATTTCAGCCATGGTCATTTACGATGCCTATTCCTCATGAGTCAGTGTCAGCATAAACCTCCTCTCAGGTGAGACAGACTGTGCTTTGGTCAGCTTCTACCTTACCTCAAGAGAATTTCACATCTCATTCTTTCCCAAAAATTGTACAAAGCCGAGTTGAGGTGCTCATACCAACCCACTCCAGAGGTCCCTTCACCAAACCCCAGGCACGCATTCCACCGACCATCACCTGGACTGTTCTTCACCCACTCCCATCCCTGAGAACGAAGACGTATTCCTGCTCTCACCTCAAGAAATCTATTACAATGATGGGTATTGTCAACTTAATTGAAATTGTAGAGCTTATAGAAGAGAAACAGGCCTCAAAGTGGGGATTGCGCCCTTTTTCTTGCCTTGGTTGCTCGAGAATTCTGGTTGATGTGGCATCGAAGTGGTGAAAGCTCATCAACGAAATTTTTTAAGTTGACAATACCAGTTATATGGTACATTCGCTTCTTCTCCAGAGTGCAGGGAGAAGAAAACAATGACGCTGTTGTTGGAAGAAGCGTTGTCTCCATCGGCCCATCTGGAGAGAAGGCAACCTACCGCATCTGTGGAGTGCGACAGAGAACAAGAAAGGTGATCAGCGCAGCGAGACCGAACAGGGCAATGGCGGCCCCATCGGGATGGCGGTTGCTGTTCCAATGAGACCCACGAGTGATGCCAGGACTGCCCCAACGGTGAACTGCACCATCCCTAGCAACCCAGACGCACTTCCGGCCGTCCGGGCATCAGTCGCAGCGAGCGCCAGTGCCGTCGCATTCGGCACGATCAAACCCAGGTTGGCGACGAACACGAACAGAAGCGGCAGCACTCCGACAAGGCCGATTCCTGCCAGTAGTATTCCCAGTAAGGCCAGGCCCACCAGGGCGAGGACCATAACTCCCCTGGCCAGGAGCTTCTGCGGCGGCCTCCTCTTCACCAGCCTCGCGTTCACTTGACTCATGCCAGCGAGACCGAGGGCATTGAGGCCGAACACCAGGCCGTATATCTGGGGCGAGAGGCCGTAGATATTCTCCAGGACGAAAGGAGACACGGAAATGTAGACCATCGCCGCCGCAAAAGCGAAGCTGCTGGAAAGCGCGTAGCCCATGAAGCGCGGGTTCGTCAGCAGCGCGCACACCGCTTGCCAGGTGGCGGAAATGCCACTCTTCTGGCGGCGGGATGGCTCCAGCGTTTCGCCGATCCCGAACGCAGAGGCCAGAAACGCCAGACCCCCAAGGAGAGCCAGGGCGACAAAGATCCCGCGCCAAGAGGTAAATGTCAGCAGCTGGGCGCCAAGCGTGGGCGCGATGATGGGAGCGAGAAAGTTCACCGTCATCAACAGAGAGATGCAGCGTGCCAGAGCGCTATCAGCATACAGATCACGGGCAATGGCAAGGGCAATCACGATCCCGGCAGCCCCGGCAAACCCTTGCACAAAACGCAGCACGGCCAGAATAGTGATGGTAGGTGCGACCAGACACAGCAGAGACATGAGTACGTAGAGAGCGATGCCCAGGAGCAGAGGCCGACGTCGCCCCCAGGCATCGCTGAGCGGCCCAATGATGATCTGGCCGAAAGCTAGACCGAGAATACAGGCGGTCAGCGTAATCTGCGCCAGCGACATGGTGGCGCCGAGGTCGTGGCTCACAGCGGGAAGAGAGGGCAGGTACATATCCGTCGATAGCGGGGCAAAGGCCGCCAATCCGCCCAGAATGAGTACGTGCCTCATCCTAATTCGCGTCGATCCCTGCTTACTCTCTGTCGTCTCCTGGTCGATTTCCGCAGGCAGAGAAGGAAGGATTGCTTCCTGATTGCTGGATGGTGTAAATGAACGTTTCTTGATAGGCATCTTCTTTTCTCTCTCTCTTTGCTTGAGATACCTCGTGCTGTCAATCGATTTGTAGCACAATCCTGCCACGCCCATGACCGCTCCGACTGTACTCATGGGCCTGTTGCACATCACTGAGGGGAAACGTCTTCCCAGCCGTCACTTTGAGATGGCCTTCATTGATCAATTGTGTCAACATCTGTAAGGGAACGCTTGCTGCTCCCCGGCTCATCATCGCGCGAACGCCGCGCGCCTGCGCTTCTTCCTGCGGCGGTGGCTCGACAATCGAGATCAGCGTTCCCCCTTGTCGGAGTGCGGCCAGCGAACTGCTGAGGGCCTTTCCCCCGACTCCATCCAACACCACATCCACATCCTGGGCTATATCCTCAACGGAGGTTGTCGTGTAATTCACGACCGCGTCAGCACCAAGCCCATGCACGAAATCGAGATTCGCAGTGGAGGTCGTGCCGATCACCTGTGCGCCCTTCCATTTCGCCAACTGGACCGCGAACAGACCCACCCCACCCGCAGCCCCTTGAATCAACACCCGCTGACCAGCGGTCAGGCCGCCGTGATCAAATAGCGCTCGCCAGGCCGTTGTCGCGCCAACCGGGATGGTGGCGGCTTCAGCAAAACTTACCGTCTGCGGCTTGAGCGCGAGAGCTTCTACAGGGATCGTGATGTACTCGGCATAGGCTCCTTCGCGGGTCTGCGCTAGAACGGCTTGTCCCCTCTTGAATGCCGTCACACCGGGACCAACCTCTTCAATCACGCCCGCCACCTCAATACCAGGGGTATAGGGGAACGTCACCGGCATCCATGCTTTCGTCAAGCCCTGACGGATTTTCCAGTCGATTGGATTCACGCCAGCCGCGTAGACCCGCAGCAACACTTCGCCCATCTGCGGCTCTGGACGTGCCTTCTCTTCAAGCTTGAGCACTTCAGGTCCACCATAGCTATGGATGTGAATCACTCGCATGGTTTGTGTTGACATCGTCGTTCTTTTCTCCTCTTTTCTTTAGTATTCTTGCAAGCCGGGTATTTCGGATTTCTCGATCATCTGCGTGATGATCGTCTGATTGGTCAGTGCAGACGCCAACACGACTGGCCAACGAGGAATCCGGAATCCAGTATGGTCATGGAAGAGGCATGTGACCAGTGTTCCCAGGAAATCTCTCCATTCTCTTGTAGTCAGGAGCACTGGCTACAACGTGGGTTCCTACAATACAGGAAGATCTATCTACTTCATGAGCAGAAACACCGCAATTGTAAAAGGCCTCTGAGGAACAACGGAACGGATGTGCATGACAAGGGAATGAAGTGTCTTAGGAAGCGGGTTGACAGAGAGCATGTCGAGCGACAATGCACTCCTATCACTCAAAAAGGAACATGGTATCCTCCTACTCAAGCCACTTGTAGAGCCGAAGCAGGAGAGAGCCAATCCCTTAACGTGCACATCCGTTCCATTCTTCCTCAGAGGCCTAATTGGGCTTCTTCTAGCCGTTCCACTCTCAACTGTTGGAATGTTTTTCGCGTTTCTCTGAGTCCTTTTCTCTCCGGTATCCTCCTTGCGAGAGCAACCTACCTTGAAGAGCAATGAAGAACCTGGCATCTCTTAGAGCACAGAAACAGTTCTGATGAAGGAGGATAAGCTCTCTTTGATAAAAGAGGTTTTTCCTCCTTTATGACTATTTTCCAATCTCCATGTCAGTTATATGGTACATCGTATCTTTTCGCAAAAAACGCTGACAGGCCAATAACCAAATATTGGCTCTTTACTATTATTTCTCGCGCTCAAGCAGAAAAACGGGGATCTCGCGGGACGTCATCTTCTGCAATTCGTCATATTCAGTAAACACCTTGGCCGCCTCCGCGAATGCCTGGGCTCGCTCATCGTCACTTAGCAATCTGGCCCTGGCAGAAAACTTCTCGTTTCCAACCTCAACCGTGACATCGGGATGAGCCAGTAGATTGTGATACCACAAAGGATGCTTAGGCGAGCCACCCTTGGAAGCGACCGCAAGATAGTTATCGCCATAAGGGATAGATATTAACGGATTAATACGTTCCTGACCTGATTTAGCCCCCCTCGTTGTAAGAAGAATCAAAGGCACCCAACCTGTTACCTTACCACCATTCGCGCGAAATTCCTCAATAACGTTTCGATTCATCTCCAAAATCTCAGTATCATTCATTTTCTAACAGCTCCTTGTATATGGCCTCTGAGGCACAACGGAAATGAAGTGGCTTAGGATGCGGGTTGACAGAGAGCATGTCGAGCGACAATGCACGCCTCTCACTCAAAAGGGAACATGGTATCCTCTTACTCAAGCCACGTGCAGAGCCGAAGCAGGAGAGAAGCCAATCCCTTAACGTGCACATCCGTTCCATTATTCCCCTGAGGCCATGGATGGTATGTTTTTGAAGCGGGGCAAGCTCATCGCCTAAACACGCGTTCAGTCTAAAGCAAATATTACCACTTGACAAGTACGCACTTTTTGGTAATAATTAGAAAAACAGGAAAAAAATATCCATTGAGTTGGAAGAAAGTCATGACCATACAAGAAGCAATGAACAACGAGAAAAAAGCCCAGCCGTTTTCGGCTCAGTGCCCATCGCGAGACATCTTGGAACTCATTGGAGGGAAATGGTCTCTCTTGATCCTCTGTTTGCTCAAGTCAGGGCCAATGCGCACCAATCTGATGATGCGCTCCATCCAGGGAATTTCGCAGAAAATGCTGACACAGACGTTACGCGACCTAAAGCGTGCTGGTTTGGTTGAACGCAGAAGTTATTCAGAAGTACCGCCGCGTGTGGAATACAGCTTGACTCCTTTAGGGGCAACGTTGAGTGGGGTGGTACTCCAACTTGAGCACTGGGTTGTTGACCACTATGAACAAGTTGCTGCAGCTCAAGCTCTCTTCGATACACGCCAATCTGAATGAGGGGGCCTTTAGAGAGCCATGCTCTTTTAAGAAGAAGCATGTCAAGGAAAGTTTGCCATTCAGCCGAAAAAAAAGGATTCATCCTCATCAAGAGGTCAGAGGCTATAGGAATTACAAAGAGAGAAGGGGCAAGCCAAAGAGCAGATTTCCTCTGGCTTGCTCCTTCTCTCTCCTTGCCGACCAGGTCACGACTCCCCAACGGGTTCGGCTTGCCCCCAGGGAAAAGCGGTCGGCTCCTCGGCAATGTGGACCATCTCTGTAATGGGTTCAGGCTTTCGGTTGAAGGAAGGCTTGATCTCCAGACGCTCATGATGGGCATTGATCTCATCCTCATGCGTCTCGAGATAGGCGTTAATAGCTTCCTTGCGACCACCAACCAGTTTCTGGATCGCCAGAGTCGTAATATACCAGCGCTCTAACGGACGGTGTGCCTCGTTCCATTGCGTTAAGGTATACACCGCACGACGATAGCGCTCATTGCCCGCTTCAGGTGCCTTCATCCCTGCGAGCTTGGAGGTCAGCATGGCGGCATAGCGTTCGCTGTCATGTCGTCTCGCCTGGCTGCGCGATGACGTGCTTCTGGGGGAGAAGAAGATTGGGGAAAAAGAAAGCCTTTGATGAACAAGATATTCCTGAACGCAGATACCTGGCACACCACCTTCCCACATCGCGTTGTACCACTTCCAGATGAATGGCTTCCTGGACTTCTTCTCCGTTGTGATGACGCTAACCAGTGGGTGAGCCGGACAACATTTGTTTATCTCCTTCGTTCTCTTGAGAAGGGAGGAGCAAGGTTCTCGATGGATCTTTCACTTGGGGTATGTCATCCTCGCGACGAACTCAAGGCGCAGCGCAGTGTCAGGCCTTGACAGTATGTTGTATATACACTATACTAGAGACCAGGATGAATGTTGTAGATACACTATACTGGAGACCAGGATGATGAGCACTGAGATTAAGATGGCCGATACCGGCGTGGTTGACGAGATCACTCGCACTTGCTTGCTGACGCGCACGCGCCGCATATCGCGCATCATCACCAACATGTATGATCAGGCCCTTCGGCCTTACGGCGTCAATGCTCCGCAGTTCTCGTTGCTCGTGCTCATTGCGAGGCTTGGAGGAGCAAGTCGCGCTGAGATCGGACGTGCCAACTACCAGGAGCGCTCGACCCTGACACGCAATCTCGCGCTTCTCCTGGCGGAGGGATGGGTCGAGGAAATGGTTTCTGAAGAGGGCGGTCGGAGCCGTCCACTTGTCCTCTCGCAGGCCGGTAGGAACTTACTGGTTTCGGCGGTACCTGCGTGGCGAGCAGCGCAGGTGAAAGCCAAACAGGCGCTCGGCGAGGAAGGCGTGGCTGCCATCGTCGGCGTGACCGACAGCATCCCGCTCGGCGAACTCGTGGAGTAAGTGGCCTATAGTGTTGTATATGCAATATATATATCATAGCAAATGTTGTATATACAGCACATAGAGTAGTAGCGAATGCCATCATGTCAACCTCATGGAGTAAGTGGCCCATAATGTTGTATCTACAATATATATCATGGTGAATTCCGTAACATCAACCTGAAAGGAACATATAATGAACATCATCGTGAAAGCCGCCGCCGTGCAGATCAGCCCCGTGCTGTACAGCCGGCAGGGGACCGTCGAGAAGGTCGTGAAGAAGATCCGTGAGCTGGGCAAACAGGGCGTCCAGTTCGCGACCTTCCCCGAGACCGTCATTCCCTACTACCCCTATTTCACCTTCGTGCAGTCACCGTACGACATGCTGTTAGGAAAGGAGCATCAGCGTCTACTCGAAGAGTCAGTCACGGTCCCGTCTGCCGAGACCCATGCGATCGGCGAGGCCGCAAAGGAGGCGAACATGGTCGTCTCGATCGGCATCAATGAGCGCGATGGTGGCTCGATCTACAATACACAACTGCTCTTCGACGCGGATGGGACGCTGATCCAGCGCCGCCGCAAGATCACGCCAACCTATAATGAGCGGATAGTCTGGGGCCAGGGCGACGGCTCGGGCCTGCGCGCCGTCGAGAGCGCCGTCGGGCGCATCGGACAGCTCGCCTGCTGGGAGCACTTCCAGCCGCTCGCGCGTTACGCGCTCATTGCCGATGGCGAGCAGATCCACTCGGCGATGTATCCCGGATCGTTCGCTGGCCCGCGGTTCGCGGAGAAGATGGAAGTGAGCATCCGCCAGCACGCCCTCGAATCCGCTTGCTTTGTTGTCAACGCGACGGCGTGGCTCGATGCCGATCAGCAGGCAAGACTCATGAAGGATACGGGATGTGCTATCGAGCCGATTTCCGGTGGCTGCTTCACCGCCATTGTGAACCCGGAAGGCCAGATCATCGGCGAGCCTCTCACAGCTGGGGAAGGTGAAGTGATTGCCGATCTGGACTTCGCTCTCATCGACTCCCGCAAGAGACTCATGGACGCGCGCGGTCACTACAGCCGCCCCGAACTGCTCAGCCTGCTGATCGATCGGACGCCCGCGTCACACGTCCATGAGCGCACCGCGCACCCGAAGGCTGAGGCCTTGCGCGCGGCTGTCAACGAGGAGAGGACCGTCGAGGTCCTGTAATCCCGCCGTTCGTCCAGCCGGCCACCTGCCGCATCGCGTTCTCCGTACAAGGAACGAGGCATAAGCAGGCTCTTTTCACCGGACTCGAGGAGGGTACTGCCTGAGGCGCGAAATGGGACGTCTCGGGTACTGATTTGCTCGGCCGGTGTCAGTATACTCAGTCTTGTCGGATGCGCTCCATGCGAGTCCAGCGTGACAGAGGGGGCGCTTGACCTACCTCCTTACAGGCCCTCCCTCTTGACATGCTGTCTCTCTCAGAGCACAGCAGAAGTGCAGGTGGACAGCGAGGAGACAGCGTGTTACAGCCTTCTTAAGAAAAAGAAAAGGATGATGAGTCACATCAACAAAATTCTTGATCGCCGCCGCTTTTTGGGGACTGCTGCCATGACGCTTGCCGCTACGCAGTTGAGCATGATCGCTGGTCCGGAACTCTTCAGCGAAGAAGTCCGCGCGGGCTTCAGATCCCTGCGCTGAGCGGGGGACGACGGGCACAATGTGTGCCCGTCGTCCTGCACCACAGAAGACACGAGGCACTTGTTGGCCGATCGGTCAACGATCTCAGTGACTGGTTGGTCGAGACACATCCATGTTTCGTCAGAAGCACACGGAGGCGAACGTTGTGATTCCAGGGGCAACCTCTCCATCGATCTGGTCTCGCCTGGCACCTCCTCCTGAAGCGTTGACCCAGGTGGAACAAAGCGTCGTCAGCAGTATTCCCTTGGAACGTTTCGGCACAACCGACGAGGTCTCAACGGCTGTGTTGTTCCTCGCTTCCGACGATGCAGCACCTATCCAGGCAGCCGAAATCGTCGTCAACGGTGGAATGACTGGCGCACTGTCCGGTGTACCAATGTATCGCAAGGAGACATACATGAACAGAAAGACGATTAATACGAATGAGGTCTCAAAATTAAGAACCAGTATGCATGCTATCGTCTTTCAGCGTCTCGCCTCAAGACAGCTTGAAAAATAAAAAGAGCAGAATGGAGCAGAAGAACATGATGACAAAGACACTGAGCGGGAAGGTAGCCCTGGTCACTGGTGGGTCGCGTGGGATTGGGGCAGCAACGGCGCGTGCACTCGCCGAGTCAGGCGCGGATGTTGCGATCAGCTATACCGATACGAAGTCGGCCACGAAGGCAGAGGTCGTTGCCAGTGAGATCAGAGAGCAAGGGGTACGTGCACTCGCCTTTCGAGCAGATCAGGCTGATTCGGTTCAGGTCACTGAGTTGATCGAGCAGGTGGTCGAGCATTTCGGGCACCTTGATATCCTGGTCAATAACGCTGGGATCCTCTTATTTGGGAGTGTAAACGATCCAGAGAGAGATGAGGCGAGCTTTGCTCGATTGATGGCGGTGAACCTGGCTGGAGTGGCAACGGCGGTGCGCGCGGCGGCACAGGTCATGAGCGAGGGGGGACGCATCATCTCGGTCGGTTCCTGGTTTGCCTCCCGAGTGGGAACCCCTGGCTTGGCTGACTATAGTGCGACGAAGGCGGCTCTTCTGGGGTATACCAAGGGGTGGGCGCGGGATCTCGGACCACGAGGAATTACCGCCAATGTGGTGCAACCTGGCGCGATCGACACCGACATGAACCCGGCTGATGGTCCTTTCTCACGCAGCGTGATACCAACCATCGCCCTTGGTCGCTACGGTCGGCCCGAGGAGATCGCGGCAGCCATCGTCTTTCTCGCCAGTCCAGCGGCATCCTACATCACCGGTACATCGCTGACGATCGATGGGGGACTGCTAGCGTAAAGGAGCGTGTAGGGACTGTGGAGGACCGGAGGACATGAATACGGTATCGTCATCCTTCTTGACTCCAGTCACAGACAGACAGTTGGAAATCGGCCACATTCGCGCTTTCCGTTCAGCGCCCATGCACGAAACCGCTTCGTGGTAGGGTCGCTTGGGGCGAGGTGGGCGCCTGCCACGGAGGGCGGTGATAGGTTGGGCGGGGCTGGGTCTGGAGCCGAGGATGAAGGGTCACCCTTCATCCTCGGCTCCAGACCCGATGTCTACCCAGCCTGTTCAATGGTCGGTTAGTCCGCTGCGTCAGCGCATGCTCGAAGACATGTCCATGCGTGGCCGAGTCTGGCGTGCAGCCTTCGACCATCAATTGCTCGGTATCGGCGCTGCGCTTCTTCTTCACGGTAACGCTCGACCATCTGGACCTGCCACGGCGCCTCGTGCTGGTGCTACACAGCAACGGACGAGCACCAGGGCATCACCACCCTGGTTTGAACCTCACAGAGAGAGGTCCATTCCCCTCTCATACACAAAGCAACTCTGGCTGCAAAGCCGCCGGCGCTCAACCTGCTGATGCAAGCGCGTCGGATCAGCGCACGTCAGAGAAAATCATCTGGAGACTTCCATGAAACAACGACCCCCATCCAAATGGCTGACCCTGTTCGCCGCCTGTTTTGGGCTGCTGATGCTCTATATCGATCTCTTTATTGTCAATGTAGCCTTGCCGACCATTGGGCAGGATTTTCATACCCCGCTGAGCACGGTCTCCTGGACCATTTCCGGCTATGTGCTCATGATTGGCGTGTTGCCGATGGGGATCGGTCGCCTCGGCGATCTGTGGGGACAGCGGGCGGTCTATTTGGCGGGGCTCGCGATCTTCACCGGCGCCTCTCTGGCCTGTGGCCTGGCACCGACCATTGTCGTCTTGATTATCTTTCGCATTATCCAGGGCATTGGAGCGGCGATCATGACGCCCGGCACGCTCGCGATCATCATTCGCGCCTTCCCTCCGCATGAGCATGGTCTGGCGATTGGCCTCTATGGAGGCATCTCCGGTCTGGGGCTCATTGCCGGTCCGGTCCTCGGCGGATTGCTGGTGCAAGGGGAGAGCTGGCGCTGGATCTTCTTCGTGAATCTTCCTCTCGGCATCCTCGCCCTCATTGTGACCGTGCTCTTTGTCCCGGCAGAACACGAGGAGAGCGAGAGCATACCCGTGGATTGGCTAGGCTTGTTGCTTCTCTCCAGCGGCCTGCTCTTCCTGCTCTTTGGCTTGACGCAGGCAGGCGATGAGGGGTGGACAAACAGGGTGGTCATAGGAAGTGGCCTGCTCGGGGTCGTTCTGTTGGTGCTCTTCGTCATCACCGAACGGCGAGTCCGCTGGCCGCTCATTGACCTGGCGTTGTTTCGCAACCTTCCGTTCGTCATGGGTTGCTTGAGTTTCTTCTTCTTCTCAGCCGCCCTCTTTGGATCGCAACCGTATTGGAGCCTGTTCCTGCAAAACACCTGGGGATTCTCCCCGCTGCAGGGTGGCCTGGCTTTTTTACCCGCGACTGGCCTGATTGTCGTACTCACCCCGCTGACCGGAATCCTCGCGCAGCGAGCCAAAGCATGGCGAGATGTCTTCCTGATCCTGGCGTTATTGCTGAATGGGCTCAGCTTTCTCTTTGTGATGGTGGCGCTCTCGCTCCAGAGCACCTATGTGAATGGATTGCTGCCAGCGTTTCTCATGCGTGGTCTGGCGATTCCTGTGTTTTCGTCATGTGCCACCCTCACCGTCATGAGTGCCGTTCCCAAGAAGTTGTCAGGGCTCGCATCCGGCACGATCGGAATGGCTCGCAATATCGGCACAGCCTTTGGGGTTGCAATCCTGAGCCAGGTCTATCTCTTCCATATCAATACCACCATTCCCGCGTCTCTTGTCGCCAGCCGGGCAGCCGCTGCTCAGTTTCGTGTCCTCGGTCAGGGGGCAAGTCGCCTCGTGCTCGAAAACAGTATTGTTCAGGGCTTTAAACTAATCGCGCTTGCCTGCCTCCTCCTCTGCTGCGGGGCAGCGATCCTGGTCTTTCTCGTGCGCGCCCAGGCACGCAAAAAAGGGATCACCACACCTACCCAGGAACAGGAGCCGCGGCAGCCATCGTCTTTCTCGCCAGTCCAGCGGCGTCCTACATCACTGGTACATCGCTGACAATCGATGGAGGACTGCTGGCGTAATCGAGACTGCGGGGGAATATTCTCGGGAAAATGACTCGCATTCGCCCTTTGTTCTGATCAAGGGATCTTTCCAAGGAAAACTCCGGGGAAAATGACGCCGATTAGAAGTGCCACTGTAGTGAGTTTCTCGAGTTTCTCAACGAGCGTCACATCACATTTGAGCAGGCTGCCCATGACCGACAAGTGGGCGCCAGTGATCACAATGCTCGCGAGACGCCTAAATTTGCCGAAAGTATTGCACGTGCAGCAGTGCTCATAGTTAGCGAGAAAGAAAGAAGGGAAATCATGTCGTTCTCAGATCACCTGTCCCCACGGGAGGCTGCGCGTGCATTTACTCTTGAGCTAATGGCCCTTAAGCGTCATTTTGACGACCAGATACCTGGACTTTGCACATTTTAAGCTGAGGAACACACCACATCAGCGAGACGGACAAGATCTGAGCGTGGGAGTAAAATGACATCAGGGTTTTCGGGCGATGTCAAATAACTGAAATTGTTCCAAAGGTGCCGTCGTACGGCAGCCAACACATCAATAAAGGTAGCTTGCTGTTTGCGATACCATGCTGTCTGCTGACAGGGGATATCTCCTTCGGGATAGAGCTTTTGACCCATGAGTGTGACAAGGCTGTAGAGTCCAAGCAAACAAGGAGTCGTTCGCTCTATAGCCTGATCAGACCACTGCCGCTGGGTCTGCACCCCTAAATGGGCTCGCGTTTCTTCAAAGGTCACTTCAACGGGCCAACGCTTCATAAAGTCCAGGATAATGGCGAGACCAGATTGCTGTTGATCGGTCGAAAAATACGCTCGGGCATCTCGCTCTCCCTGTGGATCACGGGTGAGGACCCAGCGGATAGGGAGAGGGACTTGTCCTCCACGGTACCACAGTGCCGTTCCACTACACCATTCGATCTGCTGTTGGCCTCGCCCATACCACTTGACCCAAGATCGGTGCCAGGTGGTCCGTGGATCATCGAGCACCTGATCAAGTTGCAGCAAGCGTTGTCCAATCAGACGAGGGCGTCCCATTTGGCGTGGTTGACGTGCTGGAGGTGGTGTGTAGAGACACGCATCAAAGCGCAGTGGAGCGATGAGTGTGATCTGTTGCTTCCGGCAGACTGTTCCCAACTCCACCACACTGTAGGCTCCATCGCCGACGAGCTTGATAGCGCGACCGGGAAGCCATCGGCGTACCAATTTCACGAGTTGTTTTGTCCAATCTGGAACGGTTTTATGCCGGCGTCCCAAGCGCGCATCTCTCTCTTCAGAGGTCAACAAAACGCAAAGAAAAGGAAGTGCCCAAGACCTCTTCGTCCAAGGAGGCGTCACGATGAGCATCAGACAGAGCCACTTCAAGCCACGGCTGATTTTCCTGTGCTTTTGTGAGGAACGAACCGGGTCATGATAGTAGGCGCACTTGGCAATATGTGGTCCCCATCGTCGTTCCAGCATTTCGTCAACGACCAACTCAACCGTTGCTCCTGGCTGGACAAATGTCTGGACGAGGAGCACCAACAGCAGACGACTGAGCTGAAGCGAAGACCAACGAGCGCGACTGAGAACGTGATGGAAGCGATTAAAATGTCTTTCCTCTTGCAATCCCATCGCTCGGAGAGCCGCTGCGACGGTTCTGCGTCCATGGGTGAGAAGGGCTCCTTCGACCAACAACACCGCCTTTCGCCAAGTTGGCTGACTAAAAGCCGATTGGAATGGAGCAAGCAGTAGAGCAAGAGGATGCGACCTCACGAGCAAAAACCTCCTTTTCTTGTGAAAAGAACGAACACGTTCTTTAGTATTGTACCGGAAGAGGTCAAAAAGGCTTCTTCAGCTTAAAATGTGCAAAGTCCAGGATACAACGTACAAAAGAAGTAGTAACATTGAACATCCTCTGAACTAGTATAGGAGAACCGCCATGACACGTTCGTTGAACACATCCATCCAGACGAAGTTTTGCACCATCGACGGGTTGTCGATCCGCTTCGCGGAGAGCGAGGAGCGGGACCAGCACGCTCTCTTGCTCTGTCCATGGCCGGAGAGCATCTTTGCATTCGAGCCGATATGGGAGCAGCTCGCCGAACACACCCATCTGGTAGCAGTCGACTTGCCGGGGTTCGGTCATTCGGAGCGTCGCGACGCGCTGCTGTCGCCCCGTGCAATGGGGGGATTTGTGTTGCGTCTCGCCGATGCGTTCGGGCTCGAGCAGCCGCACGCGGTCGGCCCCGATATTGGCACTGGGGCGTTGCTCTTCGCCGCAGCCTTGTATCCAGGGCGTTTCCGTAGTCTCGTCGTTGGCAGCGGAGGCGCGGCATTTCCGCTTCAGCTGGGGAGCCCACTGAAGGACTGGGTCGAGGCGCCCGACATCGAGGGGTATCGCAGCGTCGACCCGCGGCAGATCATCGCCAGGGCTCTCAGTACCATCCAGCAGTACACTGTATCCGACGCGGCGCGTGAGGACTACCTCTCCGCCTACGAAGGCGATCGCTTCGTCGAGTCGATGCGTTTCGTGCGCACCTTCCCAATGGAGCTGCCGATCCTGCGCGATCTGCTACCGCAAATACAGACGCCGGTGCAGATTATCATGGGCTCCCACGACCATGTGGTGCCATCGATCAACGGTGAGTTTCTCCATACTCGGCTGCCCAAGAGCAAGCTCGACAGTATCGACACCGGGCACTTCGTCTGGGAAGACAGTGCCGACGAGTACGCCGCGCTCGTCACCAGATGGTGGAACGGAGGCTACGTGACCGCTGGATCTGCGACCGCACGCTGATGTGGAAAGACGCAGCGCGAACCGACGGGACATGCGCCGCACAGTGCCGAGCCGAACAACCGTAAGGGAAGCGTGCTTGTTCGGCCCCGAAGAGCTGCGGCGGCGACCGGCCCTTAAGTTTGACACTCTCCCGCTGAAAATTATCTCGGCTTGACTTTGTACAATTTGGGGGAAAGAACCAGGCATGAAGCCCTCGTGAGATAAGATAGAAGCTGATCAAAGCACCATCTTACTCAGAAGGAAGCTCATGCCCTTTCCCGACCTCATTATAGAAGTTCTGATGGCCTTTCGACCACTGTTTACGGCTCCGACCTGGAGGAAACTGATGATCTTATTGACTGGAACGCTTCTGATTCGGGGACGCCGCACCGTCGCGGCAGCCTTGCGGGCAACTGGAGTCTCTTTCACCAGGTGCTTAATCGAGCGCGCTGGTCTCCTTTAGCCGTGAGCCGCCAATTGCTCCTGCTCATCGTCGAGACCTTTGTGCCAGTCGGAGCGTGTATCGATCTGGTAATCGACGAAACACTCGAACGACGGTGGGGCAGCCAAATCAGCAAACGAGGGCATTACCGCGATAGCGCTCTCTCCAGCAAAGAACGCTCGGTGAGCAGCTCCAGCTCCTGGGGATCATGGACGGCACGCGCGAAACAGAGCGTCGCCTTCACCATCGGTTCGACCACCTCCGGCGCTTTTCCGAGTGGTTCCGGCCAGCGCCAGCGTTACTCGCCTTTATCGAGCAACATGCGCACCCTCTTCCCTTCCCCACATCAGAACGCAGGCCACTTCCGGCCCATACCTATGAGAAACAACAGCGTGCCCGCCGCCTGTACGACGCGCCCCCCGATGGACTCACAGACATCGAACTCGCAGGCCTCCTCCAGGTCTCACGCATGACCGCCAATCGTTATCGCCATCACCTTCAGGCCATCAACGTTCAACCAGGGCGCTACCGCCTGGTTCCTCATCCGGAGGAGAGAGCAGAAGCCCTCGCTCTCCTCCAGGTCGCCATCTCCACCTCGCTCATTCATCCCCAGACCCTTCTCCACACCCTCTCACCTGCCAATGCCTGACGATCTCTCTTGTGACTCACGGCATAAATTGGCCATCTAAAACGGCATATCTTGGCCGATAAATGCCATTTGTCAAAATGATTGATTCTTACGCAAGTTTGCTGATCAAGGATGTGATATAGTAAGAAGTTGAACATTTTTTCACCTTTGTTTTGTTTTTGAGAGACGAATGGAATCCTATGATCATTTTTCTCGATCTCCCCGACGTCGAAGTGGAAGGGATAGAAGTAGCCGAGGAGATCATACTGACCTTGCGTACCGTGTCCCCAACGGCTTTGTGCCCCTCGTGTGGGAGCACATCGTCGCGCATCCAAAGTCGCTATACCCGCACGCTCCGTGATCTGCCTTCGATTGGGCGTCCACTCCGCCTCATTGTGCATGTCCGTCGCTTTTTCTGTACAAAGAGCACCTGTGCTCAAAAGATTTTTGTCGAACGGCTTCCTGCTCTCTGCCACCCTCACGCTCAGCGCACCAAGCGGTTGCAAGAAGCGCTCCGCCACTTGGGACTCATGACAGGGGGGCAGACAGGGGCAGATCTTGGAAGCGAACTGGGCATCAGCGGCAGTCGCGATACCATCTTGCGTTTGCTTCGCCAATTGGAGCAGTCTGCCCAACCAGAACCACACGTCATTGGTCTGGACGACTGGGCGTGGAAACGTCGGCTGCGCTATGGAACCCTCATCTGTGATCTCGAACGGGGGGTGCCCATTGATCTGTTACCCGATCGTACCGTCGAGACGGTCAAAGCGTGGCTGCGGGACCATCCCTCCATTGATGTCGTCAGCCGCGATGGCTCAGCGGAATATGCCTCAGCCATCAAGAAAGGCGCGCCACAAGCCAGGCAGGTCAGTGACCGTTGGCACCTCGTCAAGAACCTGGCAGCCTGCCTCTCAGTCCAACTTGCCCAAAGTCTGACACAGATTCGTCGCCCAGAGCAGGCGAGAGCCAACTCCTGCGAAGGGGAGCCATCTTCATGCAAACACTCTCGTCACCCAAGGACGCGAGCCGAGCAACGCACACAACAAGCTCGTCAAGCTGAGCGGCTGGCGCGGTACGAGCACATCACGGCACTCTACAAGCAAGGAATGAAGAGCGCTGAGATTGCTGCCCAGACAGGGATGTCTGAGCGAACAGTTCGACACTGGCTCAGCCGCGGCATCCCGTATTCCCGCCCAAGACGGCAACAAGCACGCCAGCTTGACCCGTACCACACCTATCTTCTGCAGCGCTGGAATCAGGGATGTCACAACGGGTCCCAACTGGAAGCAGAACTGAGAGCAAAAGGCTACAAAGGGTCGCAACGTGCGGTCTATCGCTACGTAGCGACCTTGGAACCATCTGCATTCCCTCTCAGAAGAAGTGCTGTATCACCCACGGGCCAGAATGCTTCCCTCACCCCACCCAATCCGCTTAGGACGATGTCCGTCCAACAGGCAACCTGGCCCTTTTTCCGCAAACCCGATGAGTTAAAGGAAGAAGAACGGGAACGCCTTCGACTTCTGAGGCAGGCGAGTCCACACCTTGAGACGGCATACCACTTGGTGGAACAGTTCCTCCAGATGGTACGCGAGCGGACAGGAGAGCAGCTTGATACTTGGCTAGCAGCAGTGCAAGCCAGTCATCTCGAAGCATTTGCGTCCTTTGTGACAGGTGTGCAACAAGATAAAGATGCTGTCCTTGCGGGATTGACGTTACCCTGGAGCAATGGTCATTTGGAAGGAAATGTGAATCGGCTTAAGCTTCTTAAAAGAAGTATGTACGGTCGCGCCGAAATTGATCTGCTCAAGCTTCGCGTGCTCCATCACAGCAAAAAGAGTCAGGAGAGAAAGAAGAAGCAAGAACAACAAGTGGCTCATCTGAAGAAACCGAAGAGTATGAAAAATGGCGTAATTTCCCAGCATACCACAACTGCAATCAGCAAGGTTGCGTAAGAATCAATGATTGGCCGCTTTGTGCCAAAAAGTTGGCCGTAAAATACTAACCCAAAGAGCATGTTTTGTCTCCTGTTAGCGGTGATGTTATGCTGTAAAGATACATCGACATAAATGCTTGAGACAGGAAGATATAAACACTGTTCGGAAGGAATAGTATGGCAAACGACCCGAATCAATTTGGCTTGTGGCAACCGTGGCAACCGGAGGAGGTCGCCAGATTCTTTTCCTCGCTTACGGTTCCCTGGTGGATCGCCGGAGGATGGGCACTCGATCTCTTCCTCGGAGTTCAAACGCGAGAGCATGAGGATATCGATATCCTCTTTCTGCGCCGAGATCAGCACGAGATCCGTGCGCAGTTTCAGGGATGGGATGTTCAAGAAGCGCATGAGGAACTGTTACCCAGTTCGTGGCCTTTCCAAGAATGGAAACAAGACATGCTTCTCCCGGCTTCGGTCCATGATATTTGGTGTCGTCCGCACGAGAGTGATCCCTGGGCTCTCCAATTGATGGTCATAGACACCGACCAGGACCAATGGATTTCTCGTCGCACGGCACAGATCCGTGGTTCTCTCTCTACTCTGGGATCGGTCACATCGGATGGCATTCCCTATCTTGCTCCAGAAATTCAGTTGTTCTACAAAGCCAAGAGGCTGCGTCCTAAGGACGAGGTGGATTTCGCCAGGACACTCCCCGCTCTTGATGGAAAGCGTCGAGAATGGTTGGCTCAGTTCCTTGCTCTCGTCCATCCTGGGCATTCCTGGCTGACTGAACTTACTTAAATCTCGTCATATGGAGATGGGTTTGTATCTTGTGAAAGCCAAACAATCTAGTCAATTGTATCAGATGATAGATCCAAGGAGAATGGAATGGGTAGGCCAGAAGCGAGGATGGTATGGTTTGAGACTCTGCGCGAACTAGGCTTGAAAGATTGAATCTCAGACCCGGCCAATCATTTTGACAAATGGCAATAAACAGGAGCATTCAAGCTCAATAACGGTTGTGCTAAAACAGCATAACCTGGCCGAGAGCACAAAAATCGGGCATAAGGTGGCCAGAAGTACGAAATCCTTCAACAGATTTGATCGGCCTGGCGAGCATTCTGAGAGTGGAGTTCCTTCAGAAAATGCCCGTCTCGGGGAAGATTTGAGCGTAAAATTCCGTTTGGGAAGCAATCCAAAAACGGCAATGAATGCCGTTTTGGCCAGATTATTCCGAGAGTCACATCTCTCACCGTTATCGCAAGGAACGCAACCATTCCCAAAAAATGCACCAAAACAGGGGTGTAACACCCCCTTTTCGTGCTCAAAAAACGCCATTTTGTGCAATCGTAATTTGGCACGATATTGTAGGAAAAACACGGGAGCAGCACACGTGAAGGGCAGGCGCTGCGTGGAACAACCATGGGAAAAACATGGGAAAAACAAAACCACCATCCATCGTCCTGGCGCCTCCCAGGCCAACACACGCTCCTTCATGCTGGCAGCGGCAGGGACAAGCCTCGAGAACGATCCTCATTGATGCCAGTGCAGAGAGCATTGCAGGACGCGCCGGCGGCAACGGCAAACGAGTGTGATTGTTTGGAGCACGAGACTGGCGCGCCCGTGTCTCTTTCGCATGTCTCTTGCCCTGGGCCAGGCTCGGCCGCGGCCAAACACGATCCAAGAGGGAAGAGCAACAATCAGGGCCTGAGCAAGAGAACAGGCCCTGCCTCGCTTCTTCCAGATAGACCTGGCTCATGAAAAGGAGCTGGTGGAAGAAGGGCAAAATCGCGATGGCAAGAATATGAGCATGTTCACGCTCACTCTGGGGGCGCCACTGCCCTCTTTTCCCTGTCATCCCTTCATTCTTCTCTCCTCTCACGCACCTCCTCCCCATCTCCACCCACCCTCTCTTCTGCACTCCCACACTCTCACCAGGCACCCGGGCATAGACCACATCCAAAGCGCCCGCCATCTCCACCTTGCCCTTTCTGACAAGGTGGTGCACGGATCGGCCGCCTTACACTTGTGTAGCGCACCAGAATCAATCAAGCATCTCCAGCACATCCCTCCCACCAATGCCCATAGAGCCTGGCTTATTCAACCTCTCCCCTCTTGAAACTTGCTCATTCATGCACTATAGTCTCTTTATGCATAGCAAATGCCATATATGCCCTTCCTTGTAGAGCAAAAGAGAGAGAGGCACACCGTGAGTGAAGGAGAGCCAAACCTTGCAGAGAGGGAACCCACAGAACAGGAACGCGCCGAAGGAGCCATTGGTCCACAGGTCAACTTCCGTCCGAGTAAAGAGGATAAACTTCGTTTATGGCGACTCATGGAGCGAACTGGCCTGGGAATCACCGAAGTCATACGTTTCTCGCTCACACAGACCGAGCGGCACTCCCCTGTGACGCGCCCTTCAGCCCAAATTGACCCTCAACGTATGCAGTACCTCGTTGGCTTCATCAGCATCCTGCGCCCCTTTTGCCAGGCAGCCTTGCGCAGTATGAGTGAGCAGCAGGTGAGCCTCACTGAACAGCGACTGTGGGTCCAAAACCTACTCGCCTCGTTCCACAATCCACTACACATTTGCAGTGTGCTTGCCGAGCATCTTGACCTTGAGCAGTGCAAGGTCTTCTTGCGTCATGAAGATCGGTACTACCTTCAGTACCAGGCGACCGTGAAGCTGTTAGAACGGCAGGTAAGTGACATCTCTTCCCGTTACCCACCACAAGAACGTTATGACGAGGAAAGCATCCAGTTCGATCCACCTTTACGGCTCTTCAGCGATGATATTCTTACTGCCTATCAAGAAACGCTGGCGAGCGCGACAGAGCAACATGCCACAATGCTCGAGACCCTCTGTCAAGGGGTGCTGGCATTCCTGCCTCGCGCCCTGACCCAGGCCAAGGGAGCAACAGCGTAACCGACCATGAACAATGACCGTGAGTAGAAGCCATCTGAGGCAGCACGCCTCACCAGTGCAGATCTCCGCCTCCGAAGCAACCGATTTAATCCCTGAGTCATTTGATCCGGTAGTGACTCTTGAAAGAAGTGGTAAAATAGAGGTCAGGAGGACTGACCATGACAGCAACCTCATCTCTGCCAGCATGCCCCAATCCTGCGTGTGCGCAGCCACACGTCATTCGCAATGGCAGTAGCAAAGGACGACAGCGCTATCAGTGTCGTGGATGCGGCCGCTTCTTTGGCGAAACGGAAGGCACACCGATGTATGGTCTGCATACGCCAGTAGCCGAGGTGACTCAAGCGCTCCTGGTCGTGATGCGCCGAGGAAGTCTGCGGGCGGCGGAAGAGATTACAGGCCACAAATACGAGACGATTGGCCAATGGCTGCGACGAGCAGGCGAGCATGCGGAGGCCTTGACGAATATCTTCACACAGGATCTCCACCTCTCAACGGTCGAAATCGACGAGTTTTGGTCCTTCGTGCGCAAAAAAACGGAGCCCCCGACGAAGCTGATGCCGGTGAACGCTGGGGATGCCTCGTGCAAGATCGCCCCAGCCGCTTCATCGCCGCCTGTGCCACAGGACACATCGGCGACGATCTCGTCGAGCGAGCGGTCACCCTCACCGTAGCACGCACACAGGGCCATCCGTTGAACTGGTGCAGCGATGGCTGGCGGGGCTATGCCGCGATTCTCAAACGAGCCTATCGCCAGCCGCTGCGCGCCGGGCAGCGCGGACGTCCCCCACTGGTGGTGCCTCCATACGTGCGTTTGACACGAACCATCAAGCACCGCGATGAGCATGGGAAACTGCTCTCCATCGAGATCCGCGCTGCTTTGGGCAAGGTGATTCCCCAGCCGGGAACCACCCATGTTGAGCGGCTCAACGGTGTTCTCCGCGATCGGCTTAATGCCCTCACACGCAAGACGCATGCCTTTGCCAAATGTGACACCACCTTCGATGCCTTGATCCACCTCCACCTCTTTGAGCACAACTGGATACGCCCCCATTTGGCGTTACGTCTCCCGAGGGAGAGGACTCCACAACGATATCAGCATCGCACTCCTGCCATGGTTTTGGGCCTCGCCGATCATCCTTGGTCCTTCCTCGCGTTCTTGACGACTCCCTTACATACCACTTCTCAATAGAGTCACTACCTATTTTTGCAACACTGCCCTTTTCCTGGCGCTGACAATGGGTAGCGACGTACGACAAGACTGCGTGGTGCAAGGCGCATCTCCTCCTCAAGAATTTCAGGCATAACGGTTCCCTCCCTTGGTTATAAAAGTGCATCAAGACACGAGAAATAGAGGGGCCTGCTGAGAGGGGCAGGGCAAAGGAGAAAGCGCTTGCTCTTAACGAAGCATACCTGAACCAGAGGGGTGCGCACAACCCATTTATCCACGAACTTTTCCTCAGAGGGTGTGCACGAATTGTGGAGAAAACGCGAGCAATCGCCATAGCCTGGTCCGGACTGGCCTCCATGACGATTGCTCTCTTTATGGCCTCTTCGTTCTCATAAGGGGAAGATAGTTGACCTTACCGCCAAGGATAGCGTAGTAGGCCCATTTCCAACGTTCACTCCATGCCGGGCAAGATAGTTATATTGCAGCTAGATGTATCTCCAAATAAAGCAAAAGCAGTAAAACGAAAGGAATAGCGATGAATATGGCCTTCCCCTTTGCGGAAAAACTGAAGAATAGGGGTGCTAAATAGTCTTTTACCACCCCTATTTCATGAGGAAAATACATCTTTTGTCGCCTTTTCCCCTTTCTACACCATACCGCCAGCTATATATAACTATCTTGCCCCGCATGGTGCGAACGTTGGAAATAGGCCTGTCTGTCCCACTACTCATTTACAAGAGACGTGTGTGTGATAGCCCTTCTGGTGCGACTTGGTCTCTTGAGAGAATGTCAATTCCTACAATTCGCGCTGATTCTCCCAGGTTCACCTCAAAATTGTTGCGGATTTGGCCTTATTTACTAGGCCCTTAGCGGAATCTATCGGGGAATTTATGTCGGGACCCCCAATAAGCATTTCGCGCTGTTGGGCCGCAGAAGCATAACAGGCTTCAATGATACGCGAACGGCTCAGCCCTTCACTCCCATTGTGGCTTTTCCATTGTCCACTTTTAATTCGCTCCACGAATTGACGCGTGACGGCATCATGGCGACCCTCGCCACGCACATTTGGGCGAATCTCTGCTGGGGTTCCAGCAATATCCGTATAAATTGTTAGCGCGTTTTCCGCGTTGCCGTTGTGGGCATGGATGCTCGCACCTCCCTTCGTCCCATAGAGGACAATTTCATAATCATCCTGCGCGTTGCCGTGGGTAGCCCAACTGGTTTCTAGCAGAAGTGTGGTCCCGTTGGAGAGCCGGATGAAAGCCGTGGCAAGGTCTTCCACTTCAAACACATGTTCTATTTCAGACGAATGACCACACATCTGAAAGTCAGCACTGCATCTACTCAGTTCACTATATGTTGAAGCGCTCACAGTCACCGCTGTTGGTTCACCTAGAAGGAAAAGCGCCATATCCAGCACGTGGATCCCAAGATCGATAAGTGGCCCACCGCCAGACATTCTCTTGCTCATGAACCAGGAACTGCCAGGGATGCCACGGCGGCGCATCCAGGAGACTTTGGCATAATAGATTGTGCCAAGCTGGCCTTCGTCGATCACGCGCTTCAGCGTTTGTACATCGGTACGTTGACGGTGATTAAAGATTACCTGAAGCACTCTATTGGCCTGGGTAGCAGCTTCTACCATCGCCTCGGCCTCAGCTAAGGTACTGGCTAGAGGTTTTTCACACAGCACATGCAGTCCCTGACTTAGGGCCTTCAGGGCAATCGGTGCATGGAGTGCGTTAGGCACCGCAATACTGATGGCATCCAAATCCTCGCGGGTGAGCAGATCTTCATAGTGGCGATACAGATGAGGTACTGCATAGGTTGTTCCCAGGGAGGTCAAGCGCTCTTCTTCTAGGCCCGCCAGTGCAAGGACTTCAACCTGTGGTAATTTTTGAAATCCTTTAAGGGCCGCCTCTCCCACATAAAGACCGATAATTCCTACACGTATCCTCGCGCTGCTATTTTTCGCGATCATCATACTGAGTGACTCCTTTTCTGGGGGAATCCCGAGATGGGGTTTCAATATTCCCACTGTGCGTTTCCGCCAAGTAGGGATCAATATATGTAATAAGAAGCTGAAAAGTATTTTAAGACAGAGGCCGGCTAAAAACGCTGCTAGCAGGCGCTAATCCTCACTTTCGTGTGCCAAATCTCTTCTGTTCTTTGCATGGCGCCTGAAACAGTGTTGTCTGTCGAATAAAATGGCTCATACACAGCTTTGGTGATAAGCACATCAATATAATGCTGAGAAGCAATTCTCTCTGCACAAAACCGCGAGGAGTTTTCAAAAATAAGCTCATCCTTCACTAAAGTTGTGTATGAGCCAATAAAATTTCGTTTTTCCGACGCATAAATTGGCTCTTGCCCACTTCGGATACTGGTGGCGAAGTCAATGTTCACGCTCAATCTTTCATGATATTCAACTCGCACTGAGCACGATTTCTGACTTCGCCACCAGTAACACTTCGGGGGCTTAGTGCTCGCTTGTTCTTCATCACGCGCTGGAAGATTCATACATTGCAGTGCTCCTCCAGCTCAGCAAGCAAGCCGTGAGCCCCCGAAGTGATACTGGTGGCGAAGTCGAGGTTCACGCTTGGGATTCAATGAATTCAAGCTGGCATGGAGCATCATTTTTGACTTCGCCACCAGTATCCGAAGTGGGCAAGAGCCATAAATTTTCCATGCAGCATTTAATCATTTTTCTCGAATTGATCCGTGCCCGGGCAAAAGAAAACACACGGCTTTCTGACGCATAACCGTTCATGCGGTGCCATGAAGGCGCTCATCAAGCAATATCAAATAGTGCCATTTCTGACCCATAATTTTTCGTGTCAATGCGAAAAAGGCCGTTTGGGGCGATCCGAACGTCCAGAAAACAATCAGTTTGTTGTCTAGAAAAGAATTGCATCAGAGAGCGTCAAACGTACGCTTCTCTTGCCTCTTAACTACTCAGGCACACGAAAAATTATGGCTCAAAATGCGAAGAGAATTGCGACAAACAACACATTCTCAAGCAAACTAGCAGATATGTTAAAACTCGTTGTGCATCCCGTGGGTCTAGAGAGGATCTTATCGGGTAGAGATTACTCTCCTTCTCTCGCATAGTCATTGTGTTCTCTTTCGCTTTTCCCAGGAACCTTGCTTGTGCGATGATGGCGTACTTCAGCCAGAAATTCAGGCCACCATTCATCTTGTTTTGACAAGGCGAACAGGGCTTCACGCGATTGGTCCCAACGTTCCCGCAATCTTTCCCAGGCCGAAAGCAGTGCGTGTCTGCTTCCCAATTCGGGAATCAACCACTTGCGCCCAATTTGAGCATGTAACACTTCATCTGCCCAGTCGTAATCCTGGAATCTTGTTACAAGCTCGTCTCCCGCAGCAAAAGCGATCTCCCATTCCCAGCGCTTCCCAGTCTCCTTAGGCATCAAATTTTGTTCAATTCCCCACAGAATAATGTGTGCCTCGAGTGGCTCATAGCTCTTGTTCAGGGATAAGGATGATGTTATGTCAAGGGGATAGCGATAAAAGGGAACTCCTTTGGCATATAATCCTACCTCTCCCATCATTGCATGCCGGGCTTCATCCCAAAGTTGCCGACTCAGATCCTGATAGTATTCCCAAGGTTTCCCCTGTGTCTTAAAGAGAATTGGCCCCATCCATTCTGGAACATCCATTTCTCGCAATCGCTTGTAGAGTAACGCGTACATACGCTCATCCGCATCTCGGGATATATCTTGATAATACTCATCAATGGCTGCTGATCGATTCAACGAATCGCGAAAACGCTGATCGCGCCGTGGAACGCTGTCCATAGTATAGGCAGAGCCATCAGAGCGAGGACATGGGGAAGGAATATTATTCTCATTGGGAAGATCTCCCGCAATTCCCCAGCGGCATCCAGGAACCAAGACAGATGTTTTTCCCAGTCATGAGCTATCTTGGCTGCTTCTGGGGCCTGCGTTAAAGCGGTTGTTGCTTGTGTTCCCCAAACCACCATTTCCTCTTCATCTTTCAGAAGCAAACGGAGGAGACGGCAGGTCGGATAGTCGCTTAGTGGGTTTGCTTGAGCCAAGTGCTGGTTCAACGCACGAATGAGTGCTGGTTTGACAACGCGGTAGACGCCAACCAGCAGTTCAATTGTATTGCTCGCCCGGATAAGTTCTTCAAAGAGCCTCTTCAGCTCTTCGTCAGGAGCCTCATCCAGGAAATGCGGAGGTTCTCGCATTTCTGTCACCCGTTTTCGGAGCCAAGTGCTATGTTCTGCCTCAAGCCAGAGATGTAAACTGAATGCACACTTAACTTCCCACTCTGGAGTATGAGCAAGATGCGCAGCGAAGAGTGCATGCGAGGCAGTTTTAACATAATTGTAGCGTTTGAGGAGAGAAACAGTATGATCAACAGTATGGCCAGGACGACACGCTTCCTCATATGTACAAAGGCCAGCAAGTGGCTCAATACCAAGATTATCGATTGTTTGAGGTACCAATTTTCTATATCTCCTTGTCTAATGAGATCAAACCTCATGGATAGGAGTATACCGAAAAATGCGGGAAAGAGCAGGGTTTAATTATGATATGATAGGGTCAAAAACAATCATGATGTACTGAATGAGAAGCGCGCGAGCCATTAGTATAGCGAAAAGGAGTAAAGGAGCTTAATGCATTCAATAAGTCAAATACACATGAAACCGTGTACATTCCATTCTCCTATCGTTCCCTTTATTCGGCAAGCAGATTTTGCAGTACGTAGACCCTGGCATTCGCCACCACGCCGTCTCTTGGACTACCTACTGATCTATATCCAAGAAGGACACTGCCTTGTTTCGGTGGAAGAAAGATCCTACCATTTTCACGAAGGGGATTTTTGTCTCATCCAACCCAATGATCTTCACACCTTGGAAGGCACAACCCAGACAATCACACCATATGCACACTTGGATATTTTCTACCATCCGCTTCGTGAGGAGAGCTTTCCTACTCGACCTGGCCAAGTTGACTTAACTGGTTTTCATCATTTGCTTCAACCACGATTAAATGATTGGGATAGTCTCCATGTCCCTGTCAAATTTGTACCAGCGCGTCCAATCTGGTTTCGTGAGACGATGCTAACGATGATTGGTGCTTGGCAGCGGCGAGATGTGGTCAGTCAACTGGAAGCACAGTATCATGCCATGGCCCTTGTATTATCTTTGCTAAAGCAGCAACAGATGGTGACGGAGGCTTTGCAAGACTCACGCTCATTGCATTGGATGCTCTCCTATCTCTCGTTTCATCTCGCTGAACCCATCTCCATTGCCGATATGGCTCGCTACGCCCATCTCTCCCCAGCGCATTTTTCCCGGATCTTTCGTCAACAATTTGGCCTTTCCCCGCACCAATATCTTCTCCGTCTACGTCTCCAGCATGCTCAGATGCTCCTCCAACAAACGGACCTGACCATAGAGCGGATAGCCAAATACTGTGGCTTTGCAGATGCCCATCATTTCTCAAAGACCTTTCGAAAAAACGTTGGTTGCTCTCCAGGATTCTACCGCCATGGCTGAAAAATAAGGAAAATGGTAGTAAAAGGCCTCTGAGGGACAACTGAACGAAAAACGGTTCTGACGCAAAGTTGGTGGTAAGCTCTTCAAAGTCAAGGTGGATATTGCGCAGATTGGTATTGTCAACTTAAAAAAAGTTGTTGATGAGCTTTCACCACATCGATGCCACATTCTCCAAGATTCTCTAGAAAACACGATCAGAAAAAGGGCGTCATCCCCACTTTGGGATCTGTTTCTCTTGTATAATCTCTACAATTTTGCTTAAGTTGACAATACCGTCAACTCGATATGCACGGTCCGATAGCCTCTCAGCCGGTGGACAAGCGGAATAAGGAAACCATGCAGCACAGGATACTTGCGGGCAAGGGCGTGAGCAGCATGGAGTGCCTCACTCCCATCCAGCACCCGAGCGTGGGCACGGATCACTGGGCCGGTGGGCTGACCGCGCCAGGTCGCCGGGGCGATCTCGACCACTGGGTTGTTGCGGATGCGCCTGAACTTCCATGTTTTGTCCCACGTACGCACGAAGGCGTGCTCCCCGTTAACGGCGATATGCACCGGCGTACCCACCGAGGTGCCGTTGCGGCGATAGCTCGTGAGCAGAATTGTCTTCGGACGAACGAAGCGTTCGAGAGCCTGTGTTGGATTTGTCATGGCAAGACCTCCTTCTCGCCCGATGGGCTCTTTCCTGATGGAGCGCTGCGCGCTTGATACTGATTGGAGTAGGCATGCCAGGGATGCAGGTGCGGTTCAAAAACCCGCTCCAGCACCGCGGGATCGTGTGCGACGATCTCCCGCGCCTGCGCTTCGCTCGCGACATCGAGAATGCCTAGACCACCCTGATTGTCCAGAAAAGCACCGCCCATGAGCAGCTGCCTGGCCACAAAAACCTGTTTCATATATTTGCCATGTTCACGATAAAAGGGTTGTTCAGACACCGTTTTCCCGGTCTGCCAGGCCGGGCCAGGGGTATAGATCATTGCTAACTCTCCTTGGCAAAGCACTGTTGGACGAGCTGATATAAAGCACCCAGATCCTCGCCCTCTATGGGGGGAATGATGTGCTGGCTGCCCACGTAGAGACTGTAGAGGACTCTGGCAAGAGACGTTGCGTACAGACGATCGGCCCTGGTGGCAAAGACCACCGCTTCGAGATACGCCAGTCGCTGCTGGTCGATGCGCTGCTGGTGAACGCGCACCTGTTCGTCTTGTAAGGCCCAGGCACGCAGAGCCACATCGAGCCGAGGAGGATGTAAGCTTGCTCGCATTACCCGTGCCAGCTTGTCTGGTGGGGAATCTTCCTGGTCTGCCCAGTGGATAATGCGAAGTGTTCCCTCTTCTTCCCAAAACTCCAGCAACCGCTGTTTAAAGTCCTGGGAATTGGCGAAGTGGTGGTAAAAGGATCCTTTGGTCACCCCGAGTCGGGTGGTCAAGGACTCGATGGTGAGGGCTTCGGCACCCGCCTCTTCAAGCAGGGCGAGTCCTTCCTCAAGCCATCTGCGTCTGCTGAGATGCGTCATGACCTGTTCCTCCTTTGGCTCAAACACGTTTCTCTTCCACATACCATACCATATGGTATGGTATGTTTGCAAGGGATGAACACTCTTTCCCTCCCTGTTTCGTTGGCCTCCATGGATTCTCTGTCGCTTGCTTACAGCTTTCTTCCCTTCTCTCAGAGGCCCGTACAGAAGACAGAGAGCACCGGGCAAATGTGACACCCTTCTGGTTGGCCTCTCTCCTACTCTGGGCTTCCAACAGATCCATCCCGGAAGGAAACCCGTGGGATTGCTCAAATGCGTCTTTCATTGTCAAATCGCGGGTGGTTATTTCCACCATTGTATGCCGATACTCCAGATGTGGAGCGGTTTGCCCAGGCACAGTTGTACCAGTGCTCATGAATGATGATGTTGCCTGCCCCTGTTTGCCCTCTTTCACAACACACCGAATGGGGGGCAAAATGGTTTCGACAGCTCCATTGGTGCTGATATGTTGGTTTGCATACATATATCTTCCCAATGGGGCCTGATATTTTCACATCCCTCCCATTTTCACCAGTTCGTGTGGCTCTACCTCATCTTATGACCAGAGTGGGTTTGTATTTGCGAGCGAATGGAGCTATCGTCCTTGGTGTGCCCAGAACGTTTTAGCTTTGTCCTTTCAGTGCATTGAGCATGACCTGGAACTTTAAGCATGTTTCTTGATATTCACTTTCTGGCTGCGAGTTGGCCACAATACCACAGCCAGCAAAGAGCGTTGCGGATTGTTTCTGCACGAGTCCAGAACGGAGCGCTACAACAAATTCTCCATCTCCATTCACATCCATCCAGCCAAGAGGCCCAGCATACCAACCACGATCCATCTGCTCATAGTTGCGAATATAGGTTCGTGCGACATCAGAGGGTAACCCCCCAACGGCAGGGGTTGGATGTAACTCACATACCGCATCAAGCAAGCTATAGCCCTGACGTAATTGGCCCCAGATAGGAGTGTGCAGATGTTGAATGGTGGGCAGGCGGAGCAATTGAGGCAGAGCTGGTCGATGAAGTGTGTTGCACAAAGGATCTAATTGTTGCATGATGGTATCCGTCACGATTGCATGCTCCTCCCGATCTTTCCTACTGGTTAGCAGCGCCTGACCAATACGAGCATCGGTCTCGACGGTTTGACCGCGCAGCGCAGATCCGGCCAGTGACATCGTCCGTATCTTTCCTGCCTGTGCTGCTACGAGCTGTTCTGGTGTTGCGCCTATAAACGCCGTATCCTGGAATTGTATGGCGAAAATGTAGGAAAGAGGTGCTTGCTGGTGAAGGCGATAGACCAGGGAGGGAATATCAGAAGAGGACTGCGAGTGTGCATTGACTCTCATACTGCGCGCCAACGCCACTTTAGCCATGGTGCCTTGTCGAATTGCCCGTACTGCGTCGCTTACTAGTTGTTTCCAGAGCCCTTCCTGAGATGGATCCAGGTCCTCCGAGGCCTTGCCAGAGCGAAACAGGGCGTCTTGAGCCAACGATGCACTTCTCTGAAAAATGCGGTCAAGCAACGAGTGAATGGAGCTCTCGCAAGTGCGAATAGTATCTTCGGGGGTAATGGAATGATTGATCGTCAGGGAAAAGCCGCCTTGCGTTGAACGAAATACTACCTGGGGCAAAATCAAAGCGCCATCAGGAAAATGACGCCAGGCAGAGGATGTATGGCGCGCTTGCGGATCAAAGCGAAATCCCCCAGAAAGGTAGGAAAGACGTCTGTTCCCTGTTCATCTCCAAGAGCCACTACCTGCTCGCGGGCTACATCCCATTTTTGCTTTAAGATCCTATGCACATCGGCTCCTTGCGCTTCCAGAACGAGGGAAGCGCCTGCTCCTATGAGACACTCCTGCCCATGCAGCCAGAAGAAACGATGCGAGAGCTTAAGGTGCTGTAACACCGCGAAGAGATGAAATGGTGCAATCTGGTCAAGAGGAAAAGATAAGCTCGCAATCATGGGATGCTGTTGATGTTGTGCCCAGGCAATGGCCCGAGCAAGCAGTGACTGCAGCTTTGCTTCTACCTCACTCCGGCGTATACCTATCGAGGCAGAACAAGAATGCTGATCAGAAAGTGGCATGGTAGGCTCCATCCTTACGAATCTTGGACTGATTGAATGGAAGGTTGTGTTGCAAAAACGATGACGAAGGCGGAGATGACGTGAAGAGTTCTCCTCGTTCGGTCAGGCTGCCACCTCAAACAGCTTGGCAACCAAGGCCACCTGGCCTCTCACATCTCCTTTGTTCACCCTTTGCAGTTGTCCTTTTCTGATCATGTTGTATGCTTCATATCCCTGTAAGGTTCTGCTGGCTGTCTCGAACGAGAAAAAGCCCATCCCCGGCTTCGTCAAGCGTTTGATGAACCGATGATCTTGTTCGATCAGATTGTTGAGGTATTTCACCTGCCTCAATTCCACGTGTTCAGGCAGGACTCCAGCGGCTTTCAGGTTGGCAACGGCCCTGGGATAGGCCGCATTCTTATCGACATTGATCACGCGAAGAGCGGACGTGACAGTTGTGGTGTCAGTCAGAGCCGTGGGCTGAGCCACCTGCTCTGCGACCGGACACGCTTGAGAAGTTGAACACGCAGAGGAATACAGGGCTTTGCAGAAAAAACGTGTGGCGGCCTCGGCATCCCGCATTGGACTCAAAAGAAATTCGATCGTGTTCCCTTCAGAGTCGACGGCCCGGTAGAGGTAGAACCAGACTTTTTTGATTTTGATGTACGTCTCGTCCACTTTCCAGGAGTCGCTGTAGGCTTTGAGATGCGGTCGGCAGCGCTTCTCCAGCTCTGGGGCATATTTCTGAACCCAACGGTAGATCGTGGTGTGATCGACGTGCAGACCCCGTTCGAGCATCATCTCCTCCAGATCGCGGTAACTCAACGAATAACGCAGATACCAGCGTATACACAAAAGAATGATCGCAGCTTCAAAATGGCGCCATTTGAATGGGCTCGCATTCTTCATCATGAAGAACTCCTCTGCTCTGCTCCAAATAAAGAAGAGTTTACCATCGCTCCTTCATTCTTGCAACACAACCCGAGCGGGCGCATTCCCGCTTATCATGGGACGAACGGCTGGCTCGCAACGCCCGAACAGAGCAGGCTGAGCGGATCGCGTTCACCCTCTTCGGGATTCCAGAACACGTGGCGACCTTTCTCGGACTGGCCATCGCCTAATGCCTCCTCGCGATCTGCTGTGAACCATCCCCTTGAAAGGGTCAGTGGAGCTAGTGGAGGGTCAAGTGGATCGCTTTGGGTTGCCGCCTGGTGTCAACTCTTGGTCGTTGTGGACGAGCCATGGGTGACCCGACTTCACCGCTTGCCAGAAAACAGGCCATCGGAGAGAATACGAGGAGAGAACTCGTTGGAAACCAGGAAGGAGAACCCATGCCATGAGCCCGTCCCCGATCCCGTTCGCGACCTTACTAGCACAACTGTCCGATCCCAATCCCCAGGTGCGCCGCCAGAGCATCAAGGACATCCTGCGTCGGCGCAAGGAGCGTGCGCAGGCGTTTGCCTCTTTGCAAGCCCTCCTCTCCGATCCCGATCAGTCGGTGAGCAAAGCCGCCATCAAGGCCCTGGAAAAGCTTGGCGATCGCCGCGCGCTGCCCGCTCTGCAAGCCCTCCTCACCGACCAGCAGCAGAGCGTCCGTCTGCGCCTGGACGCGCTGCGAGCGCTGCTACGCCTCGATCGGCAGCAGCCACTCCCCCATCTGCTCATCGCTCTGCAGGATCCGGGCGCCCTGGTTCGCCAGACGGCCGTCGAGGGACTGAAAAACCTGCGGGAGGCGCGCGCCGTTCCTCCCCTGATCGCCGCGCTCAGCGATCCCAACCGCCGGGTCCGTGCGCAGGCGGTAAGCGCACTGGGTGCTCTGGGGGATGCGCGCGCCGCCGCTCCCCTGGCCGCTGCGCTGAGTGATATGGACGTGCAGGTTCGTGCGCAGGCAGCCTTCGCCCTGGGGAGTCTGGGAGATGCGCGCGCCGTCGAGCCGCTGCTCGCCCTGCTCAGCGATACAGACGCTGATGTCCGTAGGCTCGCGGCCAGAGCCCTGGGGAGTCTGGGAGATGCGCGCGCCATCGAGCCGCTGCTCGCCCTGCTGGAAGATGTGGATGAGTTTGTCCGTGCGAACGTAGCCGCTGCGCTGGGGTGGCTAAGAGATGCGCGCGCCGTCGAGCCGCTGCTCGCCGCGCTCAGCGATGCGAAGTGGCGGGTCCGTGGAAGTGCAGCCATCGCCCTGGGCAAGCCGGGAGATGCGCGCGCCGTCGAGCCGCTGCTCACCGCGCTCGGCGATGCAGATGCAGATGTCCGTGGGCACGCGGCCAGAGCCCTGGGGGAGCTGAAAGATGTGCGCGCCCCCCTTTGCGCGCCAGGCTTTCCGATCCCAGGCCCGACGTGATCTAGCAGGCCAGAGAGGCCTTCGTGCAATTGGAGGGATTGGGGGAGCAAGTCAGGAAGCACATGAGGTCCAGGCTCCTGGAAGCCAGGAGGAGAACCTGAAGAGTGACTCATCCCCCTGGCTTGGACAAGCATGCTTGTCTGAACGGTCTTTCCCGTCTGCTTTTCTTGATCGTCCCTCGCATCCACACGCCTTTTTTCTCGTTTTCCCCTGCATTCCTCTTCACACTGACCTGCTTCACACTCTTGTTGAGCTACCTGGCCCCTCCGAGGACAAGCAGAAACGTTTCGGCGAACTCATTGCGCATGTCGTGGGTCTTGGAGACCGTTTGCAGGTATGCTGAGAGCACAACTTCTCTGATCTGGAGGGTCTCATGAACTGTCCACATTGTGCCTCAGCTTCCACTAAAGAACAAACCCAGAAGACCACGCTTGGCTATCGAGCGTTTTATTGCTCGGCTTGCAAACGCCGCTTCAACGAGTGCACAGGGACGCCATTCAACTTCCTGGAATATCCCACTGATGTGATTCTGCTGGTTGTCTTGTGGCAGCTTCGGTACAAGTTGAGCCTGCGGGATCTCTCTGAAATGTTTCTCGAGCGGGCATCGTGTTTACCCATGAAGCCGTTCGAGACTGGGAAGCTCGGTTTGAGCCCTTGGTGGCAGACCAGCTGCGAGCCAAACGACGGGGACAAGCGGGAAGGTCTTGGTATGTGGATGAGACTTATATTAAAGTTCACAGAACGTGGTGCTATCTCTATCGCGCCATTGACGTCGACGGCAACCTGGTTGATTCCATGCTGAGCGAGAAGCGGAACATGGAGGCGGCACAGCAGTTTTTCAAGCAGGCAGTTGCGGTTGTTAGTCATCCCCAGAGCGCGTGACAACAGATGGGCATACTTCCTACCCACGAGCAATACGTAGGATCCTTGGCAGCGACGTACTGCATCGGACCAATAAATATCTCAACAATCGGTTGGAGCAAGACCATCGAGGAGTGAGACAACGGTACTATCCGATGCGTGGCTTTGGGAATTTCGCATCAGCGGCGCGTTTTTGCCGCGCTTTTGATGAATTGCGTAACTACTTTCGCCCACGTCACACTACGGGAGAAACACTGCCTCTTCGGGAGCAACGACGGTTGTTCACAGAACAACTTGCTTCCCTGCAACTCCTGATGCGAATGGCTTCCATCTCTTTCTGTGGGCTTTTATGCGCTCAGTTCTGACAGAACCGTTCAGGTCACATTTTTCCTAGTGCCAGCGCTAGTGTTTTTACCCCCGCGCGCAGTTCTTCCGGGGAAGCGCTCGCAAAACCAAAAAGAAGACCGTCACGTTGAAAGGGGCGCTGGCTGGGTTGTGAAAGAGGCAGAAGGTGCAGGCCATGCGCTGAAGCTTGCTGGACGGCTCTCTGGGCGCTCATCCCTTCAGGGAGCCAAGCGACCAAGTGCATGCCTGCTTCTGGTACGATGATATCTAACATCTCGCCGAATTCCTGTGTAAGTGCCTCTATGAGAGCATTCCGACGTTCTCTGTACAGCCCACGCATTTTCCGCAAGTGTCGCGCAAAATGACCCTCAGCAATAAAGTCGGCCAGGGCCAATTGCTCGAGGAGCGGGAGGTACCTATCGATAATGCGGCGCGTTGCAATCAAGCCCTTGAGCAGCTCGGTGGGGATGACCAGATAACCCAGGCGCAATGAGGGAAAGAGCACTTTGCTAAAGGTTCCAATATAGATCACGCGCCTGGCGTTATCCAGCCCTTGCAGCGCCTCCAGAGGTCGTCCACTAAAGCGATACTCACTATCATAATCATCCTCGATGATCCAGGCTTGGGTCTCTCTCGCCCATTCCAACAGCGCGAGCCGTCGGCTGAGACTCATGGTGACTCCTGTCGGGAACTGATGCGAAGGGGTAACGATGGCCAGCCGTGCCTTTGGGCAAAGCTGTCGTCCGCTTTCAACATCGATCCCCTCCCGATCCACTGGCACGGGGACCAGTTTTGCCCCGGCGACCAGCAGTGCTCCACGTGCTCCTTCATACCCAGGATCTTCGACCCAGGCCAGATCACCAGGATCAAGCAAGACGCGCGCGACCAGGTCGAGTGCTCCCTGTGCTCCAGCGGTGAGGATGATCTGTTCGGGCGAGCAGTGGACGCCGCGTGTAATACCGATGTGCGCGGCGATAACCTCGCGCAGCGGGGCGTAGCCTTGCGCGTCCTGGTAGCATGAGACGGCTTGCAGTGAGTGGCGCGCATGTTTTGCTACCAATCTGGCCCAGACCTCGTACGGAAAGGCTGCCACATCTGGCTGGCCGGAGCGGAACACGCTTGTGCCTCGGTTGGCCCGGTCGGTAAAGAATTCTTCTGAAGAAGACCCCTTGATGAGCAATTGGCCGCGCCGGGCAAGCACTGCTTGAGGCGTTTCTGAGCTATCCGTTGTGTGCTGATCTCCTATAAACGACTGCTCTGATTGCAGATGGGCGACCCGCGTACCATCTCCCACCCTGCTCTCGATATATCCTTCCAGTAGCAACATCTCGTAGGCAAGAGCGGTGGTGCTGCGTGATACCCCCAGTTCACTCGAAAGCACGCGCATCGAAGGCAGGCGCATACCGGCCTCTAATTGTCCTGTGAGAATCCCCGAGCGCAATCGCTCGTAAAGCTGTTTGTACAGCGAAATTGACGCGTTCTGGTCAAGAGAGATTTCTATCCTTTTGCCAGGTATTGCTCTTTTGGACATACTGTATCTGCTCTCCTTAAAGCCCCTGTATGAATCAAAATCTTTCTTAAATGGCCCCTTTCGTCTACCTGAAAATGGCCCTTTCAACAGGTCCTTTATCTGAACATATCAAGCAAATGCTAGCTTGCTGTATAGTCACCGTTCAACGCTTCTATGAAATGCGAAGCGATGCCCGCGCTGCAGAGGGGGGGCACCAAATTGCCTTTGCCACAAGCGACGAAAATGCCTTACATCCTCAAAGCCACATTGCAATGCGACCTCCTCGACACGAAGCGCCGGGTTAGATAACAAGGTGGCAGCAAGCTCAATCCTCAAACGCTGGTGGTACTGAATGGGGGTCAGGCCAGTGGCCTCCTTAAAGGCTCGATTTAATCCCCGCGTGCTGATGCCTGCAACGTTTGCCAGTTCATCCAGCGTCACGTGCTCTGCGATATGGTTGATCAGGTAATCCTGTGCCTGGTGCACCCCCGAATGCAGGTGCGTGCGATACTCAAGGGAGATACTGCTCTGCGGCTGAGATCCATTGCGCCTCAGATACACGACCAGGTGACGCGCTACCTGGGCCGCAAACATCGGCCCTTGATCTTGCTGTACCAACCCCAGCGCCATATCAATACCAGAAGCGATGCCCGCGCTAGTGGTGAGCCTTCCATCGTGGACAAACAGCACATTTTCAAGTACTTTGGCTTTTGGAAAGCGAGCCTGGAGTACACTGGTCTGGGACCAGTGCGTCGTACAGCGTCTTCCATCAAGCAACCCTGCCTCTGCAAGTGCAAACGCACCAGTACAAACAGAGGCAATATGGGCTCCAGCTTTTGCGGCTGAAGACAACCAATCGCGCGTCTCCTGATCGAGGAGTGGTTTCTCGTGGGAGGCGAAGTCCCAGTCCACCCCTGCTAGAAGGATCAGGTCATCTACTGCGACAGGAGCCAGGGGCGAGAGCTCAGCCAGGACTATTCCCTGCGCACTTATCTGCTGGGTCTGAGACGAGCTATAACGCAAGGTGTAGGGGGCGCCCATACAGCGAGCAGTATCAAAAACCTGTGCCGGACCGGACAGATCCAGCAAATGGACTTGCGGGAGGACGACAAACACTACGTTGCGTGCTTCACTCTGTTTGCCAAACAGGGTGAGACCTTGATGGTGAAGATCCCTCATCCCAACCTCTCTCTCTTAACTTCAAGCTACCTACTGTTCCGTTTCGTTTTATCTGAAAGAGATGTATACCGGCTGCGGCGGCAGGGAAGTTGGATGCCGAGGGGCTGGCGCACCTTTGCACCCCCGGGCACCTTTTTCAATTGAGCTGTAACAGAGCGCTACCTATCTGGCTCGAGCTGTTCTTGTTTGAAAGGTATGAACATAGTATATACGTTGTCTTTGTGCTCGACCAGGGGCAAATGATACAAAAAGGAGGACGAATTTAGCCAAAACTTCTCTCTGGCTTGCTTTGCCAGGATATACATACTTCTTCTGCTCCAGTTCTCCTTATGGTGCAAGCAGTTCTGCGATCAGTTGGGCTGTGTTGCAAAAATACCAGAAGGGGAAACATGACTCCAAATACCCTGCTTTCTTGCCAGGTTTAGATAGCTACACCAAACAATTCAGCGATGAACACTGCTTGGTTTCGAGCTTCATCTTTGCCTATTCCTTGCACTTGGCCTTTTCTGAGCATATTGATGATTTCATATCCCTGCAACGTTCTTTGGGCCGTTTCAAAAGAAAAGAAGCCCATCCCTGGTTTGGTCAGCCGTTTGATGAAGCGATGGTCTTGTTCAATCAGGTTGTTGAGATATTTGCGCTGCCGCAGTTCACACGAAGCAGCCAGAACCCCTATGGCTTTCAACTCGTTGAGGGCTTTGGGATATGCCGCATTTTTATCAACTGTAATGACACGCGGAGCCACCGTATGGGAAGCTCCAAGCACTTTCGAGAAAAAACGTTTTGCAGCCAGTGTATCGCGGGTGGCGCTGAGATGGAACTCCAGCGTGTTCCCGTGGGAATCCACTGCGCGATAGAGATACATCCATGCTCCTTTGACCTTGACATACGTTTCGTCAACGCGCCACGAGTCAGTTGTTTCTTTGAGATGTGGTCGGCACCGTTTCTCCAACTCGGGAGCATATCGTTGAATCCACCGATAGACGGTGGTATGATCGACGCGTAACCCCCGCTCTTGCATGATTTCTTCCATATCGCGATAGCTGAGTGCGTACCGCAAATACCAACGGACACAGAGCAAAATAATCTCAGCTTCAAAATGGCGCCATTTGAACGGGGCTTGCGGGGTCATTATGCTTCTCTTCTCATCTTTTTGATTCCATCTTATCTGATGGATTTTACTTTTGCAACACAACCGTTGCGACAGGCTTGCGAGCCACAGAGGGGAAGAATCTGCTGATCATCGGTGCCAGCCTTGCCCGTCAGTGTCTCGAGGCAGGGCTGATTGACGAGATCCTCGTGCATGTAGCGCCCATCTTGCTCGATGATGGTGTCCGCTTCTTTGCCCGAAAGGCGGGCGAACAGGTTGCCTTAGAGACGATAGCCGTCTCACAAGCAGAGCAACTGACCAACCTTCGTTTCCGCGTGAGAAAGGCATAAACAGAAGCAACAGATGGGGGATGAACGCACCTCTCCGGCCAAGGGCACGCTCGCCATAGAGAGACCAGTTCCAAAACCTGGCAGAGCAAAATGGCTCCGTACTTTCCATATAAAATGGCCCTTGTAGGAAGACCATTATCATTCTATAATTTTGCCAGGTAAAGCACTTCGGAGCCCCATGCTGGTACGTAGCGTATCTATGAAGCTCCCCTTTGGCTCAAGACTTCTCAGCACCTACGGCGCTTCGCGGGTCATGTTGTAGGTTCTGCTGGAGAGATCAGCCTGGGAATGCGCTGGAAGAAGAGGTCACAGGCCACAAGCCTTGTACGGCAGCCGCGTTCATTTCTGAGCACATACAGAGCTTCCAGACTGCCTGAAGAGAGCATATTTGGATGCTTGCGCAGGAGAAGAAAGCGCGCCAGGCAGGAATTGTATCATCATAAAACTAAGGAGAGCACTCTATGATCAGTATCGGTAAGCTAGAGCCCTCCGACAGGGCTGTCTGGGAAGACTTGTTCCGCGCATATATCGACTTTTACCAGCGGGTTGTGCCGCCCGAGATGTACGAACGAGCGTGGTGTGAGTTTCAGGAGGATACGCGTCTGCACGCCTTCGGGGCGAGGCTGGATGGCAGACTTGTCGGCATCACACACTTCTTCATCCATCCCAATACGTCGGGGCCGGATGTTTGCTATCTTCAGGACCTCTTCACCGCCCCGGAAGCACGTGGTAAGGGCATCCGCCCGCGCATTGATTGCGGCTGTTACAGAGTGGGCTCAGGCTCATGACTGCCGCCGTGTATACTGGCGCACTCATGAGTCTAATAGCACGGCACGGTATTGTCAACTTAAATTTTTTTGTTGATGAGCTTTCACCACTTCGATGCCATATCAGCCAGAACTCTCGAACAAACAAGGGCAAGAAACAGGGCACAATCCCCACTTTGAGGTCTGTTTCTCTTCCATAAGCTCTACAATTGTAAGTAAGTTGACAATACCGACACACAAAGGGAAAGAAATTACAACATCCAATTATCACATTTACGTGCGCCCTTTCACGGGTAAAGGAGTTTCTCAAAAGAGATATGCTTGAGTAATGGCATAAGGGTTGAGCGGCATGCGTAAAGCCTCAGCAAGGCTTTAGGTGTGAAGCCCGCTGACAAAGGAGCTTGTGATCCTAGCCGAAAGGACCCAAGACCGAACCCTGTGACCTATGCCGACGAGAGAAACCTTCGTCTGAAGCGTCGTTAGATAAGACGGGTGAAATGGCTGACACACCCGACCCAAAATGGGATGGCGGCTGTCCGGCTATGTGTAAATTATGGCTGGAATTGCTCCGAAGTCCGCCCGGCGTATAGGAGGCGAGCTAAGGGTCACTAGAACTTCTTTACTTGGAATGGGGGAACTCTCAAACCGCTTTACTCGACAGAGACGCGAGAATGCTAGCGTGCGGCAGAGAGGGCGGAGGCGGCATAGTAACCGAACGCCACGCTGTAATGGCGAGGACATGGTGAAGGTCCGCCAGGGAAAGACGCTTGACGAGAGGAAGAATGGATGCAGTGAGGAAAGCAGATGACGGTTGGAGTAGTGGCATCATGTTCTCCAGCAGAGTGGGGGATGCCATGCAACAGGTTGTGCTGTGCTCAAACTGGTGCGCTTCACGGGGGCAACCCAAATCCACCACCTCATACGCAAGGGCCGAATAGGTCATGTCGAGTACTGGAAAGCGCAGTGCGGGGAAACTCGCCTGCTGCGTTTGGACGGGGGGAAAGGACGTAAGTCCCTACCTATCCGTACAGAATGAGGGCAGCTATGAAGCCAGCAGAAGGAAACGCAACAAATCATTGTATATGCCCGCGCTATAAATATGCAGTTCAATTATTGGGAAAACGCTGGACAGGTTTGATTCTCGCTACGCTTCTGCACGGTCCAAAGCGCTTTGGCGAAATCACAATGGCGGTGGAAGGTCTCTCCGACCGTATGCTGAGTGATCGCATGCGTGAACTAGAAGGGGAAGGTATTGTGGAACGCGTTGTGTATCCTGACATTCCCGTACGCGTTGAATATCACCTGACTGACAAAGGGCACAATCTCGAGCCTGTGATTGAGGCAATTCACCAATGGGCAAAGCAATGGATTCCATCAGATTCGCAGATTTGTTGAAGGAATATCCCAAAGAGGAAGCTACCGATGAAAAAAGGTTCGGCCTGGTCGGAAAGAAATGAGAGGATGAATGGGCTCTTCTTCTGTAACGTTACAAGAAATTAGTTACTTGACAAAGGGAGAATACGGCGGTACATCCCTTACATAAAGATCATTACTTACAAAAAGTAACATCTGACCGGGCAGTTCTGCCGGTAGTGTTGCAAAAAATTTTGAGCTGAGAAAATGGATCGGGTACTTACGGCACAAGAATTATTTCCACGGAGAAAAAGTGCATGTTCTGCATCTTTTCCCAGCGAGATATGTTCGTGTGTACTTCAATTTGCTGAGTTTTAATTTTTTGCAACACTACCCCACTGGCGCACTGTTTCATACGTCACGACGATTCCGCGCTGCGCCAGAAGCTCTTCAACATCGCGAAAACTGAGCGAGAAGCGGAAATACAGCCACACGGCGTGGCTGATGATTTCTGGTGGGAAGCGAAAGCCTTTGTAGCTTGGAGCAGTGAGGGTTATTTTCATGCAGTTATTCTAGCACATTGTTCAGCTACATTCCCAAGTTGACAATACCCTGTGAAGACGACGTTGCCGCTACGTATATAGGTGATGACATCCGTGAGGTCCAGGTCCTCGTGCAGGGCCTTGAGTTCGTCCATGCGTACCTGCGTCCCGCCTACGTTGACACCCCTGAAGAGGGCTACAAACCTTGCCATGTGTGAGCCTCCTTGTCTCTATAGCCTATTTTTCGCCATTATATCAGGCCTATTCGAGAATACATAGGTCAGATGACACTCCTCTTTGAAGAGTAAACTGCAAATGTTCAGATTCGATAGTGGCAAATCGGCTCATGCGCACTTTGTGTGGGCAGGTTCGTCGCGATGGAGCACCCGTAGACGGAGCAAGTCAAAGTTCGCACGTCCATACATTTGCCTCTTGATCAGCTTAAGTCGATTTACCTGTGCCTCAACCATTCCATTACTCCACTCTACCGTAAAGGCGGCTTTCACGGCATCCCAATCTTTACGCAACCCAGCAACAAAACTGTGAAGTTCAGGAAAAGGACTCTTTAATGCCCGTTGTGTCCAGTCATGGAGTTGATCGCCTTGACGACCGTGCATCAGTTCTCGAAACTGTTGCACGAGCTGATAGAGGGAAGCCAGGTCAGGATTCCGGCGAAGGATCTCTTCAAGATCTTCTCGCTCTTCTCGCTTCAAGTCTGTCGGCTGGCGCAAAAACAAAAAGTGGACTTGCTTGGGCGAAAGCTGCCGAACAGAGGGAGGGAGCGGAGTTTCTGGCAAACTGACCCCTTTGCGTAAGCATCTGATGTAGGCAGAAACTGATGCATAGGAACCTTGATAACCCTGTTCACTGATCTCCTGATGCAGGTGGGCAGCATTCTGACAACCCGCCGCCAGCGCTCAACCAGATAAGCGCGATACGCATCTAACGCGCGTTTTTTCTTTTCTTCTGCGTTTCTTTTCAGGGAAAGACGCAGCGGCAAGAAATCGCTCGGTGGTGCTTCGACTCACGCGCACACGAGAGGCAATCTCTCCGATCGTGAGCCTTTGCGTCTTGAGAGCAACGGCCTGCTCATAGCGCTGGCGTCGTTCCTCTCGGTGAGCCAGACGGACCTTTTCTGCTTGCTTCGTCGGAACAGGACGGATGTCTTGAGGCAATGGAAGATCGTCTTGGACTTGGACGAGCAACGGTGAAGTTTCCTCTTCATCTCTGAAGTGAAAACAATCGCGGTAGCGCTTGAGGAGAGCTTCGAGGTCATCACCCAGGTTCGCGGATCAGATGAAAGCGGTCTGCCACCTGAAGCGCCTGAGGAGCACCTCGACGGGCGGCATCAGCATACTCGGTCGACCGATCTCGGCTGATGATCTTCACCCCAGGATGGGCCTTGAGCCAAGCAACCACGGTATCAGCTTCACGATCGGGAAGAAGGTCAATGGGGGTATGCCGCTCCAGATCACAGAGAATGGTTCCATAGTGGCGTCCCTTGCGCCAGGCCCAGTCATCCAGACCAAGAACCCGAGGCACCGGGGCAACAGGGAAAGGGGAACGACGGAGCAAGCGTAACAAGGTATCACGGCTCGCCGAACACGCAAAGGATTCAGCCACGCGGGATGCAGGCTTGCCACCTAAGGCAAAAGCCAACGCACGCAGCAGCTTCGTTTGGCGGATGGTTCGCCGTGCGTGAGCCTCGACCAGCTCAGGATATGGCGAGAGCAAACGTTTGGCGTTGACATTCACGCTTCTGGCACAAGAACCGACGGACACGCAGATGCAACCGGACGGTGTATTCCAGGCAAGGAAGATCCGCAGGCTTGCGAACGTAGGAACCATGCAGCCGTGTTGATGGAGAGGCGCACACAGGGCATGGAACAGCTCTCCTGGTTGAGTGCAGAGAAAAGATGAGCATGTTGCCCTCAAGGGTCACGTCTTCGATGACCACATCGGGGCAAGAAGGGAACAATAGGCTTGTCAGAGAATTCATTCGTACTTTCATGGAGGAGAAGAAAACAGCGAGAAAATCTCTCCTATTTTATCACCTTTGAGCTTCCCACACAAAGTGCGCATGAGCCGAATCTCCATCATTCAATTATCAAATTTACACGCGGACCTCTCTTTCTCTCTTCCTGCCTAGTGTTCCATGCTCGCGCAAGGTGTTGCACGCCTTCCTCAATCTCGCGTTCGGTCCAGGAGGCATAGCCGAGCAAAACGCCGCTACGACCCGTGGGCTCCATACGATACGCCGAGAGGGGAGAAACGATAATGCGTTGTCTCTCTGCTTTGCGCGCCATGTCGCGATCATCGGTGCCTTCTCTGAGCCAGCCGACCAGATGCAATCCGGCGGCGGGCTGCTCGATGGTGAGCACCTCTCCAAGAGAGCGCCCGGCGCAATCCCGCAAGAGATTCCCCCGTTTCGCATACAACGAACGCATGCGGCGGATATGGCGGGCGAAATCTCCCTCCCTCATATAGGTCGCTACCGCTGCCTGTTCAAGCGTCGGCTGAAAGATATTTGCTGTGCACAGGGCAGTGACAAAGGTATCGATCAGCGAGGGAGGAACGACCAAATATCCTAGACGTAATGCGGGGAAAAGGACTTTGCTAAAGGTTCCCAGATAGAGCACCTGTTCTGCACCTTCAAGCCCTTGCAGCGCCGGAATAGGACGACCAAGGTAGCGATACTCGCTATCGTAGTCGTCCTCAATGATCCAGGCTCCGGCAGCTTGGGCCCAGTGCAACAGTTCATAGCGTCGGGCAAGGCTCATGGTCACGCCAAGAGGGAATTGATGTGAAGGAGTCACATAGACGAGCCGGGCTTCTGGGTGCCTCGCTCTCCCGCTCACCACATCTATCCCTTCCTTATCAATGGGAACCGGCACGATGATGGCTCCCACGTCCTCAAGCGCCGCTTTCGCATAGGGATAGCCGGGATCTTCTATCCAGGCGGCATCTCCTGGGTTCAGGAGCAGGCGCGCTGCCAGGAACAATCCCGCCTGCGCGCCTGCGACCACAATCACCTGATCCGCTGTGCAGCGCACGCCCCGCGAAACGGTGAGATAGGTTGCAATCTCCTCGCGCAATGGGCGATAGCCCGCCACATCTTGATAGCCGAGCTGTGAGGGGGAAAGTTGACGTGCCACTCGCGCGACTGTCCGTGCCCACTCCTGCTGCGGAAAGCTCTCAAGCGCAGGGAGTCCGAGACAAAAAGGGATGCTCTCATTGCCTCTGCCAAAGCCAGGCGGCAATGAGAGCGCAGAGCCACGCTGCGATACGCTTGCGTATCGACTTACTGGCTCAGAAGACCTCGTCACTGCTGCAGGCATGGTCGTCTTGTGGAAGAGGCTCTCAGAAAGGTGCTTCGTGACATAGGTGCCTGCTCCCACCTGTCCCTCAATATACCCCTGGGCAAAGAGATCCTGATACGCCTCTTCAACGGTTGTGCGCGAGACCCCCAACTCGCGGGCGAAAGCACGTGTTGAGGGCAACCGTGCCCCAGGAGCCAGGTACCCGGTGCGAATGGCTCGGCCAAGCTGTTCATAGAGTTGGCGGCACAGAGGCAGGTTGGCGCTCGCATCCAATTGGATGCTGGGCAATGGGATATGTGGTGTTGGCTTTGGCATAAGCCGTCTCCTCTGTTCTCAGAACAAATAATGGCTGCCTCAGTATATTCCATAATGGCTATTTTGAACAAGCCAATCTTCTGATAGAGTTTCATCAAGAGAGGTGATCTCCACTGAGAAAGAAGGTTCAGCCTGAACGAGCAGCCCACGTTGCGTTTATCGCCAGAAATTCTGGAGAGAAGTGCGCACCGGCCCAAAATCTTCTCGGAAGAAAGCCCTCTGAAAGACCTCACATGAAGGTTCAGTGGTAAAAGCTCATCAAGAGAAAAACGTACGTTGACAATACCGTTTTCCGTTGTACATACGCGCTGCAACGGATAGCCCTAAAAGCCGCCCCTGAAAGGGCCCGGGGCAGATGCTCATTGCTCCTGGCCTCTCCGGGAAAAGCACGTATTGCATACACACACTTTTTCATCGCTTGTTCCAATCGATGTGACAGAAGAGGGATCATCTCCATTGCATGCTATTTCTTGCGGTTCAAAGCGGGAAAACATCGTTGCCACCAGGGATGGGGAGACGTGAAAGGGAGAGAGACAGTATGATGTTCAATCCACAAAGCAGCGAGTCAAGCATGCTCACATCGCGTGACACGCTCCTCAGCACGCTTGAGACGCTTCCTGATGCGTTGTTTGTCGTCGATGACGCCACCACGATTGTGTATGCCAATGCCAGCGCGCAGACCATGCTCGGCACCACACAAGAGGCGCTTGTTGGAAACAGCTTCTGGTGCCTCGCTCCTCACCTGGTGAGCACAGCGCTCTACCAGGCGGTGCTCAAGGCCAGACAGACGCGGAAACTGACCGACGTGGACTATCGTTCCCCGGTGACCCAGACCTGGTTCCATGCACAGATCTCGCCCACCGAAGTGGGCCTCGCGGTCGTGTTCCAGGAAAACACGGAACCAACGCAGTGCCAGGACGCCCTTCGCCAAAGTGAACAGCGGTATCGGGATCTCCTGGAGCACAGTGCTGAGCGGGTCGCGATGTTGACACCGGAGGGACTGATCCTGGAGATCAGTCAGCGTCCCTTGACGGACGCGCAGGTCCAGCTCGAGGAGGTGATTGGCAAACCGCTCACCGCTGTTTCCTGGTGGTCGTCTGTCCCACATGCCCAAAGGCAATTAGGTGCGGCGATCGAACAGGCCAGACAGGGAGTGACGGTACGCTTTGAAGCCCGCATAGACCCACACCCAGGAAGGTATCTCGACCTTGCCGTGACGCTGACGCCCCAATGTGCGGCGAATCAGCAGGTTGAGTATCTGATCTGTACGGGATTCGATATTACCCAGTACAAGCACGTGGAAGAGGAACTTCGTACTGTGCTCGATACCGTGCCCCAATTTGTCTGGATCAGGCGGCCTGATGGTTCCATCGCCTACTGTAATCGACGCTCGCACGACTATGCCCATATGATGTCCGAGCAATGCACAGAGGATGAATGGCTCCAGCACCTGCCTCCCACTGACCGGCAGTGCATCCAGGGCATGTGGCACACAGCCCTCCGAACGGATATCACGTCTGATGAAGCGGCCTCGCTTCAGTTTGTACATCCTGAGGATCGAGAACGGGTCCTGGCTCTTCAGCGCCAGGGATTGGAGACAGGGGAACCCTATGAGTTTGAATATCGTCTCAGGGAGAGACAGCCGGGCGCCTATCGCTGGTTTTTAGCACGGGGTGTGCCTCTGCGGAACGAGGAGAGGCAGGTCGTCCAATGGTTTGGTACCTGCACCGATATCCAGAGGCAGAAACAAACCGAGGACGCCTTGCGTCAAAGCCAGGAACGCGTGAACCATCTCATGAATTCTAGCGTGATCGGGATCTTTTTCGCCGAAGGCGACGTGGTGGTGGAAGGGAACAACACCTTCCTGAGGATGACGGGCTATAACCGAGACGAGCTGTGCCGGCGGTGTATCAACTGGGGCAGTTTCACCCTGCCAACCTCGAAGCCCTCGCTGTTCCAGCAAGTGCACCAGGAACTGGTCGTGCAGCAAGATACCACGCCCTTTGAAGCCGAACTCGTGTGTAAGGATGGGAGCCGCCTGGACGTGCTCATGGGAGGAGTGGCCTTTCATGGGGAGGTGCTCCAGGGCATCGGCTTTGTGCTGGACAACTCAGCCCGCAAGGAGCTGGAGCAGCGCAAAGATCACTTTCTAGGGATGGTCAGCCATGAACTCAAGACCCCGCTCACGTCCTTGAAGCTGCAAACGCAACTATTACGAAAGCAACTGGGAAAGCAAGGCATCTACAACGCGGATACCGTTCTTTCCCGGATGGAGGCACAACTCAACATGGTTACCCGATTGGTCGGTGAGTTGCTCGACCTCTCCAAAATTCAGGCTGGCACCCTGGAGTATGCCCAGGAAACGGTGAATCTGGACGACGTGCTCCAGGAGGTCGTTGAGATCGTGCAACAGATGCAGACGACCCATACCATCGTCGTGCATCGTGCCGCGTCCCCCCTCTTCTGGTCGGGGATAAGGACCGGCTCGAGCAAATGGTGCTGAACCTGATCAGCAACGCGATCAAATATTCCCCAGGAGCCAACACGATAGAGGTGGATATCAAGGCATCCGAAGAGGCCGTGACGCTCAGCGTGCATGATCAGGGTATCGGCATTCCACAAGAGCAGCACGAGAAAATCTTTGAGCGCTTCTATCGGGCGGTTGCTCCACATCAGCGCGCCTTTCCAGGCCTCGGAATGGGCTTGTATATTGTCGCGGAGATTGTGAAATACCATGGAGGATCCATCACGATGGAGAGCGAAATGGGAAAAGGATCAACTTTTCAGGTGACGCTTCCCCTGAAAAGAACATAAGGAGCGCATATGGATATGTTCCAACAACAGGCATGGAATGATGTTCTTGCTGTCAAGCGTATTCTCATTGTCGAAGATGATCCCATCCTTGGCAATCTCCTGCTGGAAGCACTCCAGGAGGAGACGACCTATCAAGGACATCTTGCCCCAAGCGGTGAGATGGCGCTGAAGATGCTTCTCACAATCACGCCTGAGTTGTTTCTGCTCGACTACCATCTCCCTGGGATGAATGGGCTGGAACTCGCCGACCAGCTGCAGCGTAGAGAAGAGGGCGATCAGCGACCCATTCTCCTCATGAGTGCCGATTTGCCACAAGAAAACGACGCCCTGGATCATCTCATAACGCTCCAGAAGCCCTTTGACTTAGAGATGCTCCTGCAATTAATCGCGGAGCTTCTTGCATCCTAAGGACAATGGTTCTTGAGGCTGAGAAGAACCATTGAGAGGGCAAGAGATGCGAAACGAGCAATTGGGCCGTTGAAGAACAAGGCAGGGGAAGATCAAAGACATGGAACTACGATATGGCTATTCTCAAACTACTGGGTCTGTTGAAAGCGATCGTCAAGAAGTACAGCGTTTGCAACAAGCACAGCTGGAATATGGCGTCTATGCATGCATTCCCGGAACCCAGCACACCTATGAAGAGGTGATCCAATCGCTTGTCGGGCTCGATTTACGCCGGCAATATGAAGAACGTAGACAAAGATAAGTTGAGCCCACATTCCGCACCCAATGTTTTGCATTCAGGCTACGAGCCAAGTTATATTGCAGAGATGCTCTTTACCTCTGCTTCCTGAAGCCGCTTGAAAAGTCAAACGAGAATTTCACTGCGGAATGTGGGGTTGAGAGAAAGCCAGATAGTGCAACGCTTTGTCTCGTCCTACTATTGGAGTTGACATCCTCCCCCGGCTAAAGCACGGGGGATTCCTCGAATCACTTCGAGTGTGTCAACGTCAGCCGAATCTTGGAGATATTGTCAACTTATTCGTACAAACGAAAGATACTGATGAGTTATAAGGAGAAAAACATGGAAGGGCAACGAAAAGTGGGGAGATTTGTGCGATTATGCGACCCGCTTGACTCGGTATTGTCAACTTAATTGAAATTGTAGAGCTTATAGAAGAGAAACAGGCCTCAAAGTGGGGATTGCGCCCTTTTTCTTGCCTTGGTTGCTCGAGAATTCTGGTTGATGTGGCATCGACGTGGTGAAAGCTCATCAACGAAATTTTTTAAGTTGACAATACCCTCAACTTGCGCCAATGGACCAGTTCGATCTACGCTTGGCTCACCCATCCAGTCCTCGACCCGACCCGCTCACGCCGCGTCACGATGGACAACCTGATGAAGCTGGTCGTGACCGCCCTGGAATGGTAGTATCTGGACGGGGAAACCGATGTAGCCACCTCGCGGCTCAAGTCCGCCGCAGAGTTGCTGGTGCTGCGCCATGATACGCTCAAGCTCATTGATGGAGCTGGTCCTACCACTCTTGCACAGGATCAGAACAAAGCGGAAGAGCCAGGTGTGAATGGGAAAGAACCCGACCGGCAAACCGTCCCGGAAAACGAGCAACGCGATCCGTCCCAACAGCTTGAGCAGGCGAAAGAACCGGTGCAAACGAGCACCTCTCCCAAATGCCCGTTTTCTCGAACGGTGCTTCCCATCGATCTCAAACGATTTACCGCCAGTTCCGTCTCATCGGTGGAATGTCCTCTTTGTGGAAGAACACGTTCGCTCTCCCCGGTCAAGGGCGTCCTCCGGTTCCCTCCGCACGAGCCACGCAAAATGCAGACTGAGGTGAAGGGCAAGCGTTGGTCTACAACAGGAAAAACGGACTGGGACGTGGTTAGCAGGAAATGATGATTGACGCGGGTAAAGGGCTTAGTGGAGAAAGGGGGTTTCAATGCGCGAAAGCGATGCGTGATCATTTGGGAAGACACGCGAGACGCGGCGTGTGGAATGAGGAAAAGAGCCAGGGGTGGCAGCGATGCATGCGTGCAGCGCACCCCCCAGTTGAGGCTCGCACGCATGCATGTTGAGATGACTGGGGCCGGTTCCATCAGCCATTCCCTCTGCTCGTTTTTTCGGTGCTAAAGAGGAGTCCGGGCCCGACCAGCCACCTTTTCCGGCCCAGTGCTACGCATCATAGTAATTTGCCTCCTCTCTTTTTAACGTAGCACCAATGAGGAACAGAGCACGAGGACACTCAATTTCTTACAGTCCCAATTCACTCAATCCTGGATGGTCATCTGGACGCCGACCGAGCATCCAGAAAAACTTGCGATCCGATTCTTTAATCGGCCTATCGTTAATGCTTGCATAGCGGCGCATCATCAAGCCTTGCTCATTGAATTCCCAATTTTCATTACCGTCGCTACGGAACCATTGGTTGGAATCATCATGCCATTCGTAGGCAAAGCGCACTGCAATGCGATTACCGGAATACGCCCACAATTCCTTGATCAAACGATAGTCCAGTTCCTTTGACCACTTGCGTTGCAGAAATTGGCGAGCCTCTTCGCGCCCAACGGGGAATTCAGCTCGGTTGCGCCAACTTGTATCCTCCGTATATGCCAGCACAACCCGGTCAGGATCGCGCGTATTCCAGGCATCCTCGGCCATACGTACTTTCTGTATTGCGGTTTCTTGTGTAAACGGTGGCAGGGGCGGCATGGTTTCCATCATTCCCTCCTCACTAGTCATTAAATGACGCATGTGTGTATAACTTATGTCTACTCCGTTAGACTTTCTGTTTTCTCCAAGGTAAAAGATACTATTGCTTCATTCGATTTCATAGGGATTGCCTCTCTCTTCTGAGCAGAAGAGCATGTTTCTGCTCAGCTCAATCTTCCCACTTATTGATCTGAGCATAAAAACCTAAAGAGAGTAGCCGGCATGAGCAAAACAGTGACGCAGAGCCTGCTTGCGATGCCTGAGCCTTGCACGGGCGAGCAGCAGTTCATGCTCAAGCTCAGACAGATCCTTGCAACAGCGATTCTTGAGTTCACGACGTTTAAGCAGATTCCAGACTCCTTCCTGGGGATTGAACTCGGGTGCATAGGCAGGCAAACGTTCCAGGTGAATGCGTGCAGCAGCGCCTTGCGCCAGGAAATCTTTGACGGCCTGGCAGCGATGGATGGTGGAACCGTCCCAGATGACGAGCAACTTGCCTGGGATCTCGCGCAACAGCAGTCGCAGAAACCCCACCACATCTGGTCCCTTGTAAGAGCGTTCTTGGGTCTGCATAAAGAGACGCCCCTCGGGAGTCAGCGCACCAATAGCCGAGATGTGGTCATACGTCAGCGGCACGCGCAGGACCGGCGTTTGGCCCACAGGAGCATACGTGCGCACCGCCATCGGCAAGAGATAAAAGCCCGCCTCGTCTACAAAAACGATCTGCCGCTTTTCTTGCTCTGCTTTTTTTTGAGGGCAGGCCAGCGCTCTTCTTTCCATGCCTTGATGGCCTCTTCATTCCTTTGGGTGGCCAGTTCAATCGGTTTTTGCACACTCTGCTTGGCTGCGCGAAGGAGGCGGCTACAATGGGCTGGATGATACCTGACACCAAATTGCTGCTTGATCAGCACTGCCACCCGAGCCGTGGTCCAGGCCTCACCGCGAAATCCATAGTGCTCGGATCCTTTGGCCAGCAGGTCAGGCAACTGGGCGCGTTGTTCCTCAGTCAGTTTAGGTTGGGGACCTGGTGGTGGCTGGTGGCGCAGCCCATCAGGACCATCTTGCTTCGCTCGACTCATCCATTGACTCACCGCACCTTCAGTGACTCCCAAGGCCTCGGCGATGTCTTTCTGTTTCCAGCCTTGCTGATACAGTTGCCAGGCACGCAGTCGTCGACCTTCGCGCCAATCTTTGGGAAGGGGTTCTTTCTTGCTCATACCTCCGTTCATCGGCTCGCATCGTGCTTCACTTTAGATCCTCATGCTCAGGTCAATAGAAGGGAAAAAGATTGCTTTTTGGATATCTCTCCCCACTTTTTGAGTTAAGCAACCGTATCGATAGCGGAACAAAAAAAACCTCGTAAGAAAATTATAGTTTTTTTTCATATTCCCACAACGATGTTCAATTCAGATACGCACTCTGCTAGCCAAAAGTTTCTATTGTAAAAGCCGAACGATGAGTCTGAGCACGAGGATGACCGTCGAACCATGCCATGCATCGAACCACATTCAAAGCGGTGCTTCCATTGGACATGGTGGATAATTTGACTACTCCCTGCGACCGCATGTCGGGCTGGTTGTTGCTTCATTTGGCCTGTCTGATCGGCTGCTTCATCCACTCGTTTCCGACCCCTATCTGCTCTCAGCTTCACTGAGCCGCCTCTGCCATTTCGCGGAGCTCCTACTCGCTTCAAGGGCCCTCAATATGTTGAGCATGATACCGGCGGCAAGGGAGGACAGAGGACTTCCCCCGCTGTCCATCGTCGGTTCGTTCTCCCTGCCGCCATCGCTGGAGTCCGTTGCCGATAGCCTTGTGCCAGACGTTTGCCACCTCGCTCGCGGGGCTGAACAAGGGCCACCCGCAGCGATGCATGGGGACGCACAAAGTGATAATACGCTCGCCACCACTCCAGATGAGCTAACAGGTGTGGAGACTGCTGGGCGGTGGCCCAGGTACGGCGAGCCAGAGCTGCCACCCCGTGTCGGACGGTCAAATTCACCCGCTCAATGAAAGCTGTATTCAGTCGTCCAGAGAAGCCCAATCCCTGTAAAGCGACGGCGAGAGCGTCCTCTGTTCCAAGACGCATCACGTGCGTGACCCGGACCAGCTTGCGTCGCCGGTAGCTTTTTTTCGCCTGGCCATAGATCAGGCTTGGTTCCACCTGCCACCGGCGCACGTTGCGTCCTCGCCGACCCACCTCAAGCCACCGTCCAAAATGAGCCGTCAGCGCATAGAAGTAGAGATTGAGTCCATCACTGGTAAAAAGCGGGAGACAGTCGGGAGCCAGGATCTGCCTCAAGGAGTGGATGAGCCGATGGGCCATGTGTTACGTTCGAGGACCGAGCTCCAGCACAGGCAGAATCTTGGTGCAAGGATCGATGGCCAGCCACAGCCAGAGCACCTGTGTAGCACGGCGGAGCCTCGTTCGAATTTCGTCCAACTGCAGATGCGGGATGTGCAGGTTGCGGAAGCAGCGCTCATGGAAGAGCTCAGCGTGCCTGCCTGCGCGAGTGAGCCACCTCGTGATGGTGGCCTGACGGTAACCGAAGACCCGCTCGGCGGCGGAAAGATCCAGTCCTTCGGCCAGGGCAGACAGTACCATGGCGATCTGGTGAGATGGTGTTTTCAGACGGTACAGGGCAGTGTTGCACCTGGCAGTGAACGTGGTGCGGCAAGCCTGGCACCGGAACGTCTGGATCCGCTCGGCATGCCCATGCTTGCCATCCCCGACCAGCGCGTGAATGTGAGCATCGGTAATCCCGCAATACTCGCACTGCTGATTGGGACAAGCGAAGCCCTTGGTGTTCACCCGCTTGGGTGCTCCCCGCCGGCTTTTCACCTCAGACCAGAGACGCACCGGAGCAGGCGCTGGCCCTGCACCCGACGAGGCAGGGGAGGCGAGACGGCAGGCGGGGCAATCGTCTGGGCAGCGGGGCTTGAGCAGATGGTGGAGCTTCGTGTGCTTAGCCTCTCCATGTGAGGAGGACGGCCTAAGAGGGAACCAGCAAAGACGCCACAGCAGCCCCAACGAGAGGAAGAGGCCGACCACGACCAGGAATATGTACACATGAACGGATATAACGATCCTCGCTACTTAAAATGGGGAGCAGGGAGAGTTCCTTGAGAAGCAGCATAAGGCGAGTCTCCCATCCTGTCAAGCGAATGGGAGAGAAGTCCAAATTGTCCACCACCGTGAATCGCTGTACCGTAGGCGGCATTTCGGCAGGCATCACAAGGCATTCCAAGGCATTACCAGGCATTTTAGACGGCATCACAAGGCATCACCAGGCGTTTGAGGGCATTTCAGCAGGCGTTACAAGGCGTTAGCAGGCATGAAGTGGCGTTCAAGCAGGCTGGAGCGGGCAGTAGGAACGTGTTGAGGATGTGTCGGGGACGGGTTAGGGATGGGTGTCAGGCAGACCCCCCTGACACCGCGCGCTCGGCCCGGTCCTCTCGTAGCTCAGGCGCAACACACTGTCAGGTCCACCCATCGCACGCTCTCCCCCTGAAGCAAGCGGCTTCATCGCTCATTCCCGAACACATCTATGCTAGAGCCTTGCCTCACGCTCCATTGGATGCTCTTCCCCTACGTACACGTTGTGTAAACTATCTGTGAAGGATGGAAACATTGGAAAGCTTTTACGAAGAGGAGAAGAAAATAGTCCATCGTCATCCCACGCTCTACAAGATACTAGGCCTGGTCTTTCTCGGGATCACCGTGGTCCTCATCAGCATCGATGTGGTTCTGGACTGGCCCGCATCAACACGCGCGGCCGTGTTCATCCTCAGCTTGTTCCCCTTGCTGCTCGCGCTCGTCTATTTTCTTCTGGCCACGCACGAGAAACGCGGCTTCTAACGACGATCACTTCCCTTTGGGCGCAAATCCTTTGCACCCATGTAGTGCGAACGCTCCTGAGAAGGAGGGCAAGAGAGGAAATTGCTGTCGTCTTACTAAAAAAGAAAAAGCGTTCAGAGCTACATGGTCGACTCTGAGCGCTTTTCTCGTACACGACATCTCTACCAAACATCACTGTTCAAACAAAATTCCTGCTCCGTTGTTGGCAACGTTGACTTTGATCGTGCGGGTGCGAGCATCCTCCGCCTTCGATAGGAGCAGGGTCAGGAGGCCATCCTTGTAGCTCGCCTCTGCACGCTCAGTATTGATCGGCGCGGCGTACACCTGCGTCTGCGGGTTCTTCCGGTCAATGATCGCTGCCGGATCCACCAACCCCAGATACCGCGCATGTTTGGAGGCTTGCAACAACATCTCCCAGGCCTCGTTGGTATTCGTATATGGCTTGCCGTACGCATCCCAGGAAAGTGGTACGGATGCGATCTCTTGCCCCATATTCGCGTTTGGTGTATTTTTGGTTGTGTTGCAAGAAAGTAACTGATCTGTTAAAGTCGGGAGAAAAGTGGAAAAGGAACGCATCATGGCAGAGCAGCACCCGTTCAAATGGCGTCATTTTCAATCCGACATTATTCTCTTGTGCGTCAGGTGGTATTTGCGGTATTCGCTCAGCTACCGCGATCTCGAAGAAATGATGCTGGAGCGTGGTTTGCACGTCGATCACACCACGATTTACCGCTGGGTCCAGCGGTATGCGCCTTCGCTTGAACGGCGTTGCCGTCCTCATGTGAAGCCCACAACCGACTCCTGGCGCGTTGACGAGACTTACATCAAGGTCAAAAAAGAGTGGGTGTACTTGTACCGGGCCGTTGATTCTCAGGGCCAAACCCTCGATTTCTTCTTCAGTCCGACAAGGGACGCACAAGCCGCCAGACAGTTCTTGCTCAAAACCCTCGCAGCGTCTCATACGAGCACGCCACGAGTCATCAATGTGGACAAAAACGCAGCCTATCCCAAAGCGTTTGCAGAACTCAAAGCGGAGGGATACCTCCCTGAAAACTGCGCATTACGGCAAGTCAAATACCTCAACAATCTTGTCGAGCAGGATCACCGCTTCCTCAAACGGTTGACGAAGCTAGGCATGGGCTTTTTCTCCTTCGAGACAGCCCGACGAACATTACAGGGGTACGAGGTGATGAACATGCTACGCAAAGGACAACTGCGAGGCGTGGCAAAAGGGGATGTGAGAGGGCAGGTGGCATTGGTTACCAAATTGTTCGGAGTGGTTGCTTAAACTGAACAAGGAGAGTTGCTCCATAACCTCATCTTGTCTTCTTGAAATTTCTTGCAACACAACCTCTCTCTGTGTGAGCTAAAAGACCTGCTCACCGAGGACCAGCACGAACGCTGGAAAGCGGCACGTAAGGCGCTCGACGAGGGCAAGCTCCAGGAAGGAGAGAAGCATGGCACGGTCGGCGCGGTTGCCATCGACAGCCAGGGGCACTTAGCCGCCGCCACCTCAACTGGTGGCATCTTCAACGGTTGTGTTGCAAAAAAGGAAGCTGACCTGCTAGAGTGGAGGGAAAAAGCGAAAGAGGTCTCCTTTATGCGTATCCAAAGTCAAAATCCCTTCAAGTGGCGTCACTTCCAGTCTGAGATCATTTCGCTCTGTGTTCGCTGGTATGTGCGCTATTCGCTGAGCTATCGAGACCATGAGAATGGCAGTATTGAAGGAAAAATATGAACGAACATCACGATCAACCTGTTTCGCTACAAGCGTGCTGGCTACAACTCCTCCACATGTAGGAAGAACTTCTCACAACACAGACCGAAGCCATTCAGCAAGCGGCGCAGGTCTGTGCCGAATGCATTGAATATGGAGGCGTCATTCACACCTTTGGATCAGGGCACTCACGCGCCTTCGCTGCCGAACTGGTCCATCGTGCTGGTGGTCTCGCGCCGATTAATCGCATCGATTTTGAAGATCTCGCACTTTATGGTGACTGGTCATTGAAACGTGTTCGTAGCCTGGAATGTGAGCGTGACCTGGCGGCGGGAGCTGCATTACTTTCCTACCACCAGATCGAACCGCACGATGTCTTTCTCTATCTTTGCACTTTTTAGCTGAGCCGTAGTGCTCGCTGCGCTGAGATTGATGCGGTGACCATAGCCTTTTACGCCAGGAAGGGCACGGGGAGAATCTTCCGCATCGCACGGACCATGGATTTGGCTTAGAGAGCCGGTCGAGTAATCAAGCCGCATCCTGAAGCTCAGCAACGTTCTGCTGAGAACGAGCCAGGATATGCAAATTGTGGACGACCGCACAGCGGCGCAGATCGAAGAGATTCTTGCGCACGCCACGATAGCGCGCCTGTCGTCCTTGCCACCGGCCAATATGGGCCAGTGTATGCTCAACCGCCGTCCGTTCACGAAGTTGGGCTCGTCCTTGCGGGGTCTGCTGACGTTGACGCAACTCGATGAGTAAGGCTTCGTCGGGATGGATACTGACGCTGCGTCCTTTCGCACTGGTCGTGCATTGGGCTTTCAAAGGACACTGGGCACAGGTGGCTTTGGGAAAACGAACGATACCACCGGGCACAAAGAGCATTTCTTGTTCAGATGGACAGCGGATGATCTGCCGTTCCCAATCCAGGACAAACGCCTGCTTGGAAAAGCGTTTCCCTTCGCGAACCGGCCAGGCTTTGCAATAGACCTCCAACTCATCGCTGCGCTCGCGAACCAGGCGGCTGCTCAAATAGGCCCGATCGATATGCAGTTCTTTCAATGCCACCTGTTGCCAATCCAGATCTGCACTGATTGCTTCGGTCACACTCGCTTCCGGGACATTGGCAGGGGTAATGCCTACCGCGCGGATGAGACCCGTGTCCAAGTCGTGCAGTACATGCCGCTTGTATCCGTCCACCCGGACACTGCGACTTTTGCGTCCGTGGCGCATCTCGGAGTCTTTCACACTGATGCGCCGATCCTTAGCCACCCCCTTGACGAGGCTCACCTTTCCCTCTTCGCTCATCTGCACATCTTGCTCCTCAACCTGTTTGGCAATCGCCAGAATCGGTTCTGCCACAGCTTTGTCCTCTTGATCGTTCAATCGCTGGACCCAGGCATCGACTGTGCGCAAGACCTGCAAGACCAATATCAGCGCCTCGTCTTTCTGAACCTGTTGATCCCAATCGCGATCCAACGCCGCTTTCAAGCTGCTCCCACAAACCAACTCAGCCCCCGCTTCAGATGCCACTTCAGCCAGCTCCCTCCCCTGCTGGCCTGCCACCACGCGCATGACCTTTTTGAGCGCGTGTCCCACCAGATTACATGTATCTTCAACCCGTCCTGCTCCCCACAGCGGGCTGCTATCCAACGCCGCGCGTAAGGCCCGCGATCCAAACGCTTGGCTTTGGCTGGCAATCTCTATGGTTCGTTCGATAAGCCGTCGATCCATGTGCGCCTCGATCAGCCGCTGACGAAAGGCCACCAGCGTCCCTTTGCTGAACGGCGCTTGCTCAGTATCCAGGCAATCCAGGGCCAGTTGCCAGCGCCGATCCATCATTGTCGCCTCAATAACCTCATCATCGGAAACACCCGTATACGCCTCCAGGATGAGCGCTAGCGCCAGTATCGCTGGGGACACTGGCGGTTGCCCTCGCTCTGCTTTCCGATACAGACCCGCCAACTCTTCCTGGAACGCTTCATCGAGCAGCTCATGCCGGTGCTGGCGTAAAAAGACAAACAATTTTGCCTTCCGAATCCTTTTCACAATCTGCTCTTCTTGCTCTGAGAGCTCTATTGGTGGTTGCCAGGATGATGGTTGCATCTTTTTCCCACCTTTCAGGGACGTTTTTCTTGGCTAGCTATTCAGGTCCATCTCTACTCACGGGCCTGTACGAGCCACAATGGGGAGATTGAAGAAGTCGCCACTCGCCTGGGCGCACTCACTTGAGTCGAAAAGAGTAAGCCCAGATATACGGCCTTCGGCGATGACAAAGTCAGTCACCACTTGAAAGCCCGCTTTGCGGATACCGCTCGCTGACGCTTCATTACCAGGCTCATACCCGATCCAGAAGCGATCGACCAGAGGTTCCTGGCGGATGATCGTTTGGAGCAAATGAGGATAGATGCTACGACCACGCCATTCAGGAAGGGTCAGAAAATCCCACAGATAGCAATTTCTCGAAGGAATCGTAAAAGAAAACTGAAAATGAGGGAAGTTGACTTCTCGCGTCGCCACCCATCCATAGGCAACCGGCACCTCACGTATGAATGCAATATAGAGATGCTTCCCAGTCTGAAAGCGATCGTCGATTTCAGGCTTCGAGAGATTCGCAAGACGTGTGATCAATTGAGTATCCGTCGAGATGCGAGCAGAGAATGTTCGCAGAGGCGAAAGGTCGGGTAAGGGAGTTCCTCGCCACCAAGTTCCAAAAGGCATAGTAAAAGAGTGCCTCCGATTCATGAAGATGCTAAGAGCATACTTGATTCCCCTCACAAAAACAATCCATTGACAAAATCATGGCTACAAGTGGCTCTAGCTTTTTCTGTCAATCTCATCCTTTTCATTTCTTGACCGACGCTTTAGGCAATCATGAAGGACCATGGGCAGTGGAAGGAAGTCCCGATGTGCCCACACAGGAGGAGATTACTCGGCTCCTCCAGAATTCAAAAAATTTCGCAAAAAACGTGTCAGGTTTTTGTGCAGGGATGCGATAAGCCATATGTAGCAGCCTTTCTCTGAGAAGAAAATGCTATATTGTTGAGGAGAAAAGAAGGGACACTATGGTAGCGCAAGAAAAACCTGACATCATTTCGCAATCACCTGATAGCTCTTTTAAGGCGCTTTTGGCAGAGGAACGCGCACGCCTGGTGCGGCTCTGCGCACGCCTGACCGGCAATCCTGGCACGGCCGAAGATCTGGCACAGGAGACGCTGCTGGAGGCGTGGCGTAATCGTCACAAGCTTTTTGAGGAAGATCTCACCAACGCAACGAACCGGGCGAAATGGCTTTCGGCGATTGCGCGCAATGTCTGCTTGCGCTGGGCGCGCAGCTACGGGCGCGATCTCGCTCATCTGACGCAGTATACGCTCTCTGCCGCGAACGAAGGAGAGTCGAACCTGGATCTTGATGAGCTTCCTTCGGATGAGTATAACCTGGAGGTCGAGTTGGAGCGTAGTGAACTCGCGCGCCTGCTCGATCGTGCCCTGGCTCTGCTCCCGCCCACGACTCGCGCGGTGTTGATCGAACGGTACATCCACGAATCCCCACATGCTGAAATAGCTGAGCGCCTTAGATTGAGCGAGGACGCGCTTGTGCAGCGACTCTATCGCGGCAAACTGGCTCTGCGCCGCGTGATGGAAACGGAGTTGCATGCTGAGGCCGCAGCCTATGGCCTGGTTGATCCCCAACGCGCCGGTGAGGAGCCGATTGAACAGGAGACGCGCATCTGGTGTCCCATGTGTAATAAGTGCAGGCTCATCAAATATTATGAGCCTGCTACCAGGCGTGCTGGCTTTACCTGTCCTGGTTGCTGGCACATTGCCGGGCACCCACACACTCAAATCTGGGAGGGATTGCATAGTCCCAGATCTATTCTCAATCGCCAGTTAGTTGCTTTGAGTGCGTTCTACTGGTCGGCGATTAACTCTGGAAAGGCCCGATGTTTGATGTGTGGGCATCTCTGCGAGACGCGCATTCTGACTTCCCTGGATATGCTGCATGCATTCGATTACCAATACGGTGACAACGGTTATCATGGAGTCTTTATCCACTGTAACGCCTGCGAGTTTGAAGATATTAATCTACTGCCTCACCTGACCATTGATTTACCAGAGGCACAGCAGTTCTGGCGCCAGTATGCTCGTGTGTCCTGGCTGCCTGAGCGCGAAATCGACTATGCAGGCCAGCCCGCGCTGCTCAGTGGTTTCCAGAGCGCAGGCGATTCCGCTCGGCTCGATGTGGTCTACCAACGGGATACGCTGAAGATTCTCGGTATCCACGAAACAACCTGTTAGGCAAAGATATTTCCCACATTTTGCACTTCATCGAGGGGCCTATCACTCCAGGCCCCTGGTCCTTGTTGTTTTTTTTGACGACTTAAGGAAGAGGTTTTATCATGCTTGCGACTCTACGTCAACGCAATTTTGTTCTGCTCTGGCTGGGCGGCCTGATCTCACAAACCGGAGATTGGCTGCTCCAGGTTGGCCTGCCAGTCTATGTCTATCTGCTCACCGGATCAGCCCTGGCCACCAGTATTCTCTTTCTTATCTCTTTTGGACCAAATATTCTCCTGGGCTCGGTGGCGGGCGTCTTTGTGGACCGCTGGGACCGCCGTCGCACCATGCTGATCGGCAACCTGCTGATGGCTCTTGGCCTGCTACCCTTGCTGCTCATGCACGATAAAAGCTCACTCTGGATACTCTATCCGGTGCTCTTCTTTGAAGCAGTCGCCTCACAATTTATCATGCCAGCGGAAAGCGCGCTGATTCCCCACCTGGTCAGCGAGGAGCAGCTGGTGACGGCAAATTCGCTGAACTCTGTGGGTTCAAGCGTCTCGCGCCTGGCTGGTGGCGCGCTGGGTGGTATTCTCTTCGGCCTGTTTGGCCTACACACCACCATCTGGCTGGATCTCGTTTCTTTTCTCTTTGTCGTGGTTATGCTCTCGCTGATGAAACTGCCGAAGCAAGCTCACGCAGAGAGCACGGCTGAGCAGCCTGCCATCGAGAAGACGGCATCAAGGTTGCCGAACTGGCGCACGCTGGGCGTTGAATGGCTGGACGGTATACAGTTGATCTTGCGTCAGCCACCCTTGCTCGTACTGTTTGTGATGCTGGCGGCGCAAAGCCTGGGTGAGGGAGTCTTTAGCATTATGCTGGTGATCTTTGTGAAGCTGGTGCTGAACGGAGGATCAGCAGTCTACGGAATATTGCTTGCGGTCCAGGCAATTGGCAGCCTGCTGGGTGGTCTGGTGATGGGGCAGTTTGGCAAACGTGTCACTCCGGCGCGTTTGTTCAGCGTGTGTACCTGTCTCTTTGGCCTGATTGATCTGCTGATTATCGATCTGCCACTGTTTGTGAAGGGAGGTGTGTTGCTGGTCGGGGTGCTTTTTGTTCTAGTGGGCATTCCGAACGCTGGCGCGCAGGTGAGCAAACAAACGCTGTTCCAGATACTTGTTGAGGATCGCCTGCGCGGGCGCGTCTTTGGCGCGATCCAGGCCGTGAGCGCGCTGATGCTGCTTGTCGGTATCATCCTGGCTGGCTGGCTTGGTGATCGCCTTGGTCCCGTGCTGTTGCTCAATATCCAGGGCAGCGTCTACTTTCTCACAGGCGTCCTAGCCCTGCTTACGCTGGGTGGGATGCGGCTAAAGAGGCAAGTGATGTCCAGGGAAAGTGTGAGCGCGTGATGTTTGCACTTTTTGGAAAGGTTGGAGCAGGAAAGGACTCCATGGAGTATCAAACAGGTGAATAGACAGCTTTAAAACCACGGAGGTGCCCGATGCCACAATCTATTATCTGTCTGGATGAAGAAGTGCGCCACTTTGCCGAGCGCTTCCGCGCGGTGTTCTCTAAGCCACAATATCAGTACTTCGTGACCGTACTGCTGGAGCTGATGGAGTGCGAAGGGAAGCGCACACTCTCGGGAGTGCTGAGCAAAGTGGGTGAGCCACCCAGTCTGAGTGGGTTGAGCCGGTTTTTCGCGGAAGCCCCGTGGGTGCAAGAGGCGCTGGTGGTCATCTGGCTGGAGCATTTCCGTGCAGAGATGCAGCCACTGGTGGAAGCAGAACGCGAGCAGCAGCGTCAACACCAGCCCAAGCGCCGAGGCCGTCCAAAACTGCCCCTGGTGACCGGGTATGTGATCGGGGACGATTCGACGATGAGTAAACCGAAAGGGCGCAAGATGCAAGGATTGGGCAAGCACCACTCGACCACCTATGACCAACGCATTGTTGGGCACAGTTTGGTGCAAGGACTCTACGTGCTACTGGATCGCACGTGTCCCTTGGCTCCGCAGTTGTACCGTCAGACCAGGGTATGCGAGGCCGAAGAGGTGCCATTCCAGAGCAAGATCGAGCTGATGGAGACCCTCATTCGCACGTTCGAGCCAGTCGTTGGCACACACACGCATATCTTGCTGGACAGCTGGTATTGCGCCAAATGCTTGTGGCATGCCGCTCGCGAGCGGGACTTTCTCGTCACGACTGGCATGAAAAGCAATCGCTGGCTACGGGTTCCCGATGAGACCGCTGCCCAAGGGTGGCGCTGGCAAAAAGTGAGTGAGTATGCCGCTGGTTTGAGTGAGCAAGACTTTCAACTGGTCTGCTGGCCACGCGGGGGCAAGAAGGTCTACGTTCATGTGGTCAAGACGAGCGTGCGCAAGCTCTATCGCTGTCAGGTTGTTATCGTGCGCCACAGCCTGACGGCCCCGCTCGCTCAAACGCGGTACTGGGCTTCCAGCGACTTGGAGGCGGACGCGGAAGAGCTGCTCGCGCACATCGCCGCGCGCTGGGACATCGAGGTCTTTTTCGGCAATGGCAAGGAAGAACTCGGCTTGGATCACTATCAAGTGATGAGCGCTTCAGCTCTCCTGCGGTTTTGGGCGCTGGCGATGCTGGCCTACGTTTTTCTGGAGGAAGAGCAGCAGCGTTTGCGCCTCTCGTGGCAACGCCCAGTGACAATTGGCGAAGCGCGACGCGAGATCCAGCGTCGTCATCGTCGCAGTTTGCTTGCGTGGCTCCACGACCAGTTCCTTTCCGGCGCTCACCCTGAGACGTTGTTTGAGCTGTTTGCTGCCTAAAGCTGCTCAGCTAAAAAGTGCAAAGATAGAGAGAAAATGTAACACATGCAGACAAAAAGGCTGGAGGAGCACACATCAGCAAAAACACTTGGTGGAAAGAGAGGCAAGGATGCTATCGAATCATCGTTCTCTGGCACCCCTTACGGAAGGCTTCCTTAAAAACCGCCACGTGAATGGATGATTTGTCCAGTAATCCACTCGGCAGCATCACTCGCTAAAAAGGCAATGAGACGCGCTGCATCTTCTGGTTGCCCAATACGGCCAAATGGCGCTTGTGCTATCATCGCTCGTTTCAGTTCTGGATCAGCGCTGATCCACCCTGTATCTGTGGGTCCCGGATCAACAGCATTGACAGTAATTCCTTGCGACGCAACTTCAGCCGCAAGAGTGACAGTGAATGCTTCTATTGCTCCCTTCGTCGCTATATAGGGAATTTTTCCTGGCATGGCTCCTACCCCTTGCCCAGAGGTGAGGTTGATAATGTGACCGCCTGTCGCGAAAGAAAAACGGCGAGCAAATTCGGCGCTCAATAATATTGTTCCTCGCATATTCACGGCATAATAGGTGTCTAATATGTCTGCATTCAGCTGATCAAATGGAACCTTCCTATCATCATGGGCAGCGTTATTCACAAGAATGGAAGGAGTCCCTAAACGCGTTTCCACTTCGTCCATGATGTGGCCTGCTGATTGGGGAAGGCTCAAATCTACCTCCAGGCATTCGCATTGTATACCCTGCTTTCGCAAACTTGAGAGCAGTTCATAGGGCCCCTCTTCTTCTTGCCCATAGAGCGCTTGATCGTGAGCCTGCCAATACGTAAAAAAGACATCTACCTCCATCTCAGCCAAGGCCCGACATACGGCTGCTCCTATTCCCTGACTCCGGCTTGCCCCTGTCACGATGGCTATACGGCGTCGTCCTTGATTCGCATGCATTGAAATTGTATCTCCTTACTCTCATGTGGAATTACACAAACAGATAAGTAAAAATGAATTGTAGAAGCAGAATACGCGAAAAATGCGACTTACCTGTATAGACTACTATTCAAGTGGAAGAGCGTATGTGATATGAGCGAAAGCTTCAGGTCTACTGGAACACAGAGCCGGGATCTCTCAGCCAGAATATGGTGGAATAGGAGATAGAAGTGGGACCGCAGCATTTCTCTGTACGAAGCACACACAACATTTCCACAGAATAGCAGCAACGAACAGACATCACTGAAGAAGTAATCAGGGTTTCAGGCCACGCACTGTTTTTGCATATTTAGAATGGGACGAGGAACATTTTCAGCGGAAAAATGCAGACGGCGACCATCTGGCAAATGCGGACATGCAGCATTCACCCGCTCACAGAGAAGAGTAAGATCACGGTTGTACTGTCGATCATTGAAGGAGCGAAATGCAATCGTCACCGTCTCATCACTCTGGACAATCAATCCTGGAAGGTGGAAAAAGGGGGCGAGTCGTTTCCAAGTCGCTTGAGCAAAGGAAGTTGGGAAATAGTGATCTCGCGTCCACATGACCAGGTTCGTGAGAGCAACCTTAAAGACGGTCATTACCTGATCCTTCCGATTATCCAACTCATACATCGTTCGCTTACTGACCGTTAGATCTTCTAATGCACGTAAGACTTCACGTTGTTCGCGGCAGTACTTCTCACACTTCGCAAACTCCTGATTGCTCGTATGATAGGCTTTCCATTGTCGCTGCTGGTACTTCTCAATCTCAGCATCGGCGAGAGCCTTTTGCTCTTTCATGGTTTTCCGCAGGAGCCAGTGCTCTATTCCCTGCTGCTCTAACTCGATCTGATGATCATTGAGCGCGCGGTAGAGTTCTGTTGCCTGCTCCTTGGTAAGCTTGCAGCGTTTTCGGTACAGCTTGCTCGCATTGTGGGAGCGCTTACGTGCTCCTTCTGCCCACCTCTGGACATTCGCCAGCCGTTTTTCCAGGGCTGTTCGTTTCTTTACCACCTCAGAATTCTCTACAGGCTTTTTGCTGTAGCCATGATTCGTGTCCAATCCTAACGGGAGCAAGAAATCACGGATGATGTTTTCTTGCAACGGCCAGCGCTCTATGTACATTTGAGCCAGTTCCACAGCATCAACGGTTGAAGCGGTTGTCACAATGGGGATAAGTTTCGGAGTGGTGGCTGGCCGAGAGGCTGGTGTAGCCTGCCATCCCTCATCCCACCACCTGCGATCCTCCCAGTTCAAGTCCGCATCCCAGCGCTTAGGATATTCCCGTTCGTCTTCTGTAGGAGGTAGTGGAACCTGATGGCATAAATTGCGGATCAGAGCGACACGAAGCTGGAGAGATTGCCCTTTCTGTTCTGGTAAAGGAAGGGTAATGGATGCAGGTGCCACCTCACGCAGAATCTTTCCCTGTTTTGAGACACGCAGCGGGACAAAGTCTCCAACATCAGTAAATGAGTCGAGTCCAGCATATTGATCGGCTCGCAGGACAGAGATGATGCTTCGCCCTTCACTTCCTAGTAGGGCAAGAAATTCAACTGCCATCCCCTCACGATCTACAACGTTTTGCTGAACAGCACCAGGACCGGTTTCCTGCTCATAACGCTTCACAATAGCTGGCAACCCAAGCGTCAAGTGGTGATCTCCACGATGGGTAGTTGCCAGCAGAGGATGACCACGAGCATCATGCAGCAACACGAGCGCTCGGCATCCCAAGATAGCGCTCAACCGCCCTACTAGCCCACGAGGAATGAGCATATCTGTGTAGACCGGCTTGCGATGCCCGTCCACGTAAAAGCAGGCTGATGGGTTTGTACATGGGCCAGACTGAGTGGAAGGATACCACAGGCCAGTTGTCCATCTCGCCAGCGCATTTGTTAGCATCTCGGCACCATTGGACTCGGCAACTTCTGCGAGGAATCGCTCCGTGTGAAAATAGCCATAGGCACGCGGACGTCCAGTAAGTAAAGCGAGGGCATCGCCCGTGTAGCTGCGCAAGTCCCAGGTCCGATGCAAACCCACAGCCCCAAGAAACAACAAGGTGAGTGAAAGCCGGAAGCGCGAGGAACTGGAAAGGCTGGCTAATCGTGATGGTTTTCGTGAAGCTAAACCAGAGAGAGCTTCTTCTAGTATGGTTAACAAGCCCGTTTGCTGTGCTGAGGCGAGTAAAAGGAGCCCTCCAGCTCCCTCTTGCCAGTGGGCTTCTTGAGATGGGCTGGAGGATGCGTCAGAACTGAGAACACGACCACAAGCAGCGTACCCCGTGGTATGATAGATTGATCGTCACGCATATGTTTCAGGAGGAGTGTCCCATGAACTGCCCGTACTGCCTGTCAACAACCACCAAAGAACAGCACAAGAAAACGACGCTCGGGTATCGGATGTTCCGTTGCTCAGCCTGCCACCACATTTTCAATGAACGCAGCGGCACTCCCTTCAACTATCTGGAATACCCCACAGAGATTGTCCTGCTCGTTGTCCTGTGGCGGCTTCGGTACAAGTTGAGCTTGCGTGATCTTGCTGAAATGTTTTTAGCGCGAGGTTTTGTGTTCACCCATGAGGCGGTTCGCGACTGGGAAGCTCGTTTTGCTCCGTTGTTGGCAGATCAACTTCGTGTGAGGAGATGGGGACAAACGCGAACTTCCTGGTACGTCGACGAAACCTACGTCAAAGTCCATGGGAAGTGGTGTTACCTCTATCGTGCCATCGACCGGGATGGCAATCTCGTTGATTCCATGTTGAGCCAGAAACGGGATATGGATGCCGCCAAACGGTTTTTCAAGCAGGCGCTTGAGACGGTTGGTCATGCGCCAGAACGCGTGACGACCGACGGGCATGACTCCTATCCTCGTGCGATTCGCGAGGTCCTTGGCGGCGAAGTCCTCCATCGCTGCAATCAGTATCTGAACAACCGACTGGAACAGGACCATCGTAGCATCAAACAGCGGTATTATCCCATGCGTGGGTTTGGAAGCTTCACCTCGGCAGCCCGTTTTTGTCGGGCCTTTGATGAGCTACGCCAATTCTTCCGTGTCCGCATGACGATGAAACAGTCTGTGTCTCTCTCACAACAACGCACGATGTTTTGCCAACGTCTCGATACCTTGAAGGCTCTGATGCCAACTGCTTAAACAGAGAGAAATGGAGAGGAGTTGTATCGAACACACGTTGTTCGCTCTTTCCTTCTCAATTCTGACACATCCTTTTGATCTTATACAGGGTCTCGATCCGGCCACACTGATCACAGGGGCTGCGAAAGCGAAGGCCAGGATACCCTGATGTTTGTTCAGTAATTCGACTCATAAAGGCGTTTCTTTCCTTCCGCCCCACTAGGGGCTATAATAGGGCCGTGGAAGTATTTGTGATCCACGATGAGACCGGTCAGCGTCACGTGCGTTCCTACCTCGACTGACCGGTTTTCTTGCGAAGCATTCCTTTCCTATATAGAGGAAGGAGAAACATCGTCGAGAGAAACCAGAACATCCTCCCCTGGCTCCTCTCCCTCAATCGGACTAGTCCTTCGGACGATCAAAGATCGCGCCCAGGACCAGCATGGCGAGAAACGCCACAGCGATCCCGGCATAGACACTGCTCACAACCAGGGTCTCCACCAGGTCATGCGAGGATGGCCAGGTCGAAAAACGCTGCCAGGCCAGGAATCCAAAGATGAGCACAATGGGCGGGCACGTCCACAGGTATTGTCAACTTGACAAAGTAATTGAAGAGTTTTTTAAAAAGATGGGAAAAGAACAGCAAAGAAGTGGAGGATTGGAGGAGGTGGCGTAGTGTTAAGCGGCAGTTTTCCCTCTGGTTACCTCGTTCCAAATGAGAAAGCGATCTTGCATGAGCACACGGTAATCCCTTGCAGTGAGACGGTGCCGTTTCGGCCGAAAGTGATCCAAGATGGGCCCAAAAGCGGAAAGAAAGCGTTGAGCAGAGCCAGGTGATGTGAAGCGCCGCATGGTTCGCTCGCGTTGTCTCGTCGGCTGATGCGAACGTTCTGCTTGCTTGTGTAAGCCTTTGTGTTGACGGGGCTCGACACTACGCATGATTTCCCTCTTGGCAGCGGCGTAGCTGGCCAGCTTGTCGGTGATGATCACTCACGGGACATAGTGCAGCCCTTTGAGCAACTTGCGGAAGAACTGGCTTTCCCGCATGTTTGCTGCGTCGGCTCTGGACCAGGATATCCAGAACATTGCCGTTCTGATCAACAGCTCTCCAAAGGGAGTGCGTCTTGCCGTTGATCGATGCCGGTACCCTTCATCCAGGTGCCACTTGTCTCCCGTTTTTGGGCGACGATGTTTCAGCTCATTGGCGTACGTCTGGCCACGTTTCAAACATCACTGTCTGACGGTTTCGTAGGTCAACACGATCCCACGCTCGGCCATTATCTCTTCGACATCACGGAAACGGAAGCGAGAAGCGGAAGTACAACCAGATGCAATGGCCAATAATCTCAGCCGGGAAGCGGAAGCCTTTGTAGCGGGATGCAGGTGCTTGTGTTTTCATGGCTCTGAGTCTATCAGAAATTGGAGCCACTCAGCAAGTTGACAATACCCGCGAGAAATGTGTCTCCTAAGAAACCTTGGTTGGAGGTCAGTGAGGGAAGAAAAACGTCACGTGTGAAGCGTACCCATTTCCACATTCGTTTGCCAGGTTTAGGTGCTGGCTGATCAGAGACGAAACACGCGAGAATCCAGATGCCCCAAAGGTGTTACGACTGGTGCCATAGGGGCGTGATGCATCATAGGTGGGGTGAACTGGAAGTGTGACAAGCACAGAGAGAAGAAAGGAGCAAGGCTATGCCCACCTACATCGTCCTCACCAAATGGACGGATCAAGGAGTGAAGAACGCCAAGGACGCCGTCCAGCGTATGCACCAATTCCGTTCCGATTTGGAGCGTCGCGGATGCAAGTTAAGCAGCAGCTACTGGACCCAGGGGCAGCATGACACCGTCACGATCGTTGAGGCACCAGATGAGCAGACGGGGATGGCGGCTTTACTCGCCCTCGGGAGCCTTGGCAACGTTCACACTGAGACCCTTCGTGCGTACAACGAGACCGAAATGGAGGCCATTATTCAGAAGATGTGAGGCATGACCGCGCTTCCAGTTTCTCCCCCACATGCTCCTCAGCAAGCTTGACGTGTGCCCGAAATGCGCGTCTAACAGGAGGGCAAATAACGCCTTGAGATGGCCAAAAAAGGGCCTTGTCAGAAAAAGATGGCAAATATACCATGCGTATCGAGTGCCAGACAGGCGGAAGCTGGTAAATGACCCGAAAACTGGATCTGTCCACAGGTTACGTAACGAGATGCACATTCGCTTGTAATGGCTCTCCAGGCCCATTCAACGCCCGCGCCTTTTTCTGGCAAGGAATCAGTAATACCTCTGCCTTATGACGGCAGGAGAGCCACGATGGATGTTCTCAGGGCTTTTTGGTTTACCCGTATTACTGTGATAACCTGCCACACAGGAGTTGCAAGGCCTCGCGGGGCTGGGCACAAAAATGCCGCATCGCGGAGGCGACATTTTTGGGTATTGTCAACTTGCTGAAAAGCTGGCATGCTGAATTTCATGAATACATTAACATCTGCTCCATCCGCTCCCCTTTACAAAGGTTTTCGCTTTCCACCTGAAATTATCAGTCACGGCGTCTGGCTCTCTTTTCGCTTTTCGCTCAGTTTTCGTGATGTGGAAGAGCTTCTGGCGCAACGTGGGATCGTCGTCACCTCCGAAACCGTGCGACCATGGTGCCTCACATGTGGGCAAATGTATGCCAACGAGTTGCGTCGTCGTCGTCCTCGTTGTGGCGACAAGTGGCATATGGATGAAATGGTTCTCACCATTCATAGCAAGAAGCATGACCTCTGGCGAGCAATGGATCAGGACGGCAATGTGCTCGATATCCTTGTGCAAAGCCGACGTAACAAAAAAGCGGCGAAACGCTTCTTCCATAAACTGCTCAAGGGGCTACTCTATGTCCCACGCATGATCATCACCGATAAACTCAAGAGCTATGACGCAGCCAAACGCGAGATCTTGCCAAGCGTGGAACATCGGCAGCACAAAGGACTGAACAATCGAGCAGAGAACTCCCACCAACCCACTCGACTGCGGGAAAAGAAGATGCGGCGCTTCAAATCGTCCAAACACGCCCAACGCTTTCTCTCCGCCTTTGGTCCCATTGCTGGGCATTTCCAGCCGCGACGCCACCGTTTGTGTGCCGGAGAATATCGTACCATTTTCCAGGACCGCTTCCAGCAATGGAATGAGGTGACTGAGGTGAAACTGGCCGCATAATCCCAGAGACATTCCCACCTTCCCCGCACTGCAACGCCCCACTTCGTTCTAGCTCATCAATATATTTTATCCCTGCGAATAAGTTGACAATATCTTCGGGAGGTCAGCGCAGAGTGCAATCCCCCGCCAAATCATCACAGGTGCAAGGTGAGAGGAGAGCGTTCTTGCAAAAGACAAAAACGCCCCTCTTCGTATCCTCACGCTAGAGCGTAAGCAGAACTTCGTGAGACCCCAGTGCTGGACTACTGCTGCACACATGACCATCCAGGCGCACAGAAGCGTTCTGCGTAAAACAGTGCTGTAGTTCCGCGAAGGTTATGTCACTGTTCTCAGTCAGGTCAGCGATGCTATCAAGCAGGTGGGCTTCCTCATTGCTAAATTCTTTCCTCAGCATCATGCTCCACGCGTCCCAGCAAAGCATTTCACCCTTGTTGAGGGCAGCAAGATCCTGCAACACTTTGTCACGTACCAACCACCAGCCACGTATCTCTTGGTTCTCAGGATGAATGCCAAAGGCCTCTGGCTTCACCTCACCGATGCGACAGCACCGCCACGCCACGCCGCCTGTCAAGAAACGCCCATTGGGCATATCCCGCACATCGAAATCAATGCCATTATGCTTGATCAAGAGGGCGTCCATCTGAGGATCAACCATGCGCCAGCGTCCCTCGTGCCAGTATTCCACAACGACGTGATCGATAAAGAAGCCCGGCCAGGGACTGATATAGCTGGCGAAGCCCATACGAACGCGTACGGGAACTCCCTGATAGCGAAGCATTGAGCAGAGCAGCACCGAGAAGTCCCGGCAACACCCTACCAAGCGTTGCTGCGGCTTTCTTGTCTCACTCAAAGGACGCGCATCTAGCTCAAGCATCCGCGCCAACATCAGCTCCACGTAGCGCGTATCTAGCTCGCGTTCGCGCTCTGCCGTTATCTGGCAGCCATACAAATCACCACAGGCATAGTGGACGATCAGACCTTGAACAATCGTGCAGAGGGTTTCAATGTTCTCTGGAAGATCTTTGTAGAAGGCAGCGTATTTCCCAGGTTGGGTAATTGGACTTTGTTTACGGTAAAACGCTAGGATCTCGTCTATCATATTACTAGCCCCCTTTTTTAGCCTTGTAGGAACATCAATACTGTGCTTCATCGCTCGATATGTTTCCCTGCCAAGACTATAGAGGGAGGAACCTGACACTAGGTGTCAGGTTCCTCCTTAGAGTTGCCAATTGAAGAGACAGCTCTAACAAGATGAGGGCGAATGGCTTTTTCCAGCTCAAGAAGGAATGGCTTTATGCTCAAGGGCAAGCATATCTTAGGCCATTCCAGGGCCTTCCAATTCTGAGCACATGGGAGAAACATTCCTTTCTCAGGAAAACCTTCGCGCCTACGCGAGCCGAGGCGGATGCTAGAGGAGAATTGGAAAGCCCCGGCCATGCCTCAGAGCTTTGAGGTCACCTCGGCGTGCCCAGCTTCCCGCGCACAATCTGCGGCTGTACGTCCATCATCCTTAGCCAGCGTGGGATCGGCGCCATGTTGGAGGAGATAGTCTACCAGCGGGGCGTCACCATTCCGGGCGGCTTCCATGAGAGGCGTGAAACCCCTCTCCTGACGGGCATTCACGTTGGCGCCGCGCTCCACAAGGACGCGGGCAACGGCAAAATGCCCGCCGGCTATTGCGCTATGCAATGGAGTGACCTGCTGGCTATTGCGCGCGATAGCATCCACCTGGGCTCCAGCATCCAACAACGTAGATGCCGCAGCGGTGTTGTCGCTAAAAAAGGCCACCAGGTGCAACGCTGTAAAGCCGTCTTGCGAATAGCTGTGGGCTAGCGCCGGTGCATCGTTCAACAGGTAAAGCAGCCTGCTTTGATCTCCCAATGCCGCCGCGTCGTAAATATCGAGCAGTGGATTGGCAGTGAAAAGGGTTGGGAGGAGGTCTGTTTTGCCTGTATAATAGGCCCAGAGCACAGGGGATACTCCTGCCTGTGAGCGGGTATTGACCAACTCGGGCTGCTGTGCGAGAAGGGAGCTGAGCTGTGCGTCATCACCGGCAGCGATAGCCGCAAAAAGATCGTTGAACTGAGGCATGAACATTCCTTTCGCTTAAATGCTTAGCATAGCTAACTAATTTCCACAAGGATAGAGTATCACATGACAGGTCAAGATTCAAGTTCTTCTGCTGGCAATCAGGCGGATATCGCCAACCACCTGCATTCCGTGGCCATTCATCTGCTGCGGCGTGCGCGTCAGGAGGATTTGTCGACTGGATTAGCGCCAGCGCGTCTCTCGGCGCTCTCGGTAATCGGATTTGGCGGTCCATGTACCGTGACCGACCTAGCTGAAGCGGAGCAGGTTGCTGTACCTACTATCAGCCGGATCGTCGCGGCTCTGGTCGCGCAGGGGCTGGTTGAACGTCAGGAAAATGCCCATGACCGTCGCACCATACATCTGGTTGCGACGCCCAAGGGTATGGATGTGCTGCGTGAAGGGCGGCGCAGGCGAACTGCACAACTTGGAACAATGCTTGCTCAGCTTACGACTGTCGAACAGGCAACCATCGCTGAAGCGGTCACATTGATGGAACGCATGCTGCACAGCGCGAGCGAGGAATAGCCAGCTCATATTCTTCCAAATCTGTTTCGTTACTGCATGAGTACCTGAGTCTTGGGAACTCTTACCCTGTGAGCGCCGCAGGCGATGTCTGAGTTGTGCTGGTTGTGCAGAACACACAAGCAGCACAAAATTTTATCCCTCTATTTCAGTAGCGGCCTCCAGAGTTTGGTTCTCCAGGGAGGCGCTATCGCTGCGTGGGGCAGGCTCATTTCCCCCTGGCAACTGGCACGAACACAAAAAAGATCCACTATCACAAAGGAGTGCTCACATTACGTGATGGACATATGGGATATCCCCTTGAGGTGTATACCAATGAAAAGGAGTTGTTAGCGGGGCTACAACGTCAGGAGAAGATGGCCTGCACCTGTCTGGTAAAACACTTTGCCAGACGGCTCTTTCAGCTAGCTCGTCGTTTCGTTGAAAGCGAAGAAGAAGCACACGATGTCTTGCAGGAGAGCTTTATTCAGGCCTGTCGTCACATCTCCACCTTTCAAGCCAAGAGTAGCCTGAGCACCTGGCTCTATCGCATTGTTGTCAACTCTGCACATATGCACCATCGCCGGAAACAGGTTTCTCCCCTGCCTCTCCCCGAAGAACAAGATGATGGATCGACTGCCAGCCTCTTCGCCATGGGAATGGGGGAGGCAGACACGCCAGATGAGCATGTGCTTCGCAACGAATTACGCCTGGCTATTCAAGACGCGGTGGCGGCACTTCCCGACACCTTGCGTGAGGCATTTGTTTTACGACATATCGAAGGATTGAGCACTGCTGCTGCGGCCAAGCGTCTGGGCATCGAGCAGTCCGCGCTCAAAGTGCGCCTCTATCGGGCACGCCAGGAACTGCGGAACATGTTGATTTCCTATACGCGGGACGAAACGGATTCCTAGTGAGGATGCCGCTTCGCCGTACACTTCTTTTGCAACGTGTTTTAGCGAACCGTACGAGAAGGCATTGAGGTCAAAGTCACCAAAGCCTTGATGAAAGGGAAGCCAGTGGTCGTCTATCAAACAGGCGGCATCCCGTTACAAATTCGCGATGGAGAAAATGGGTTTCTCATTGAGATCAGGGATACAGCTCATATTGCCTCTCATCTCTACGAATTACTGACCAACCCAGCCATGTATCGACGTATGAGTCAAGCGACCTCGTGCCTCTACAACAATAGAGACTATCTCACGGTTTCCAATGCCATCTGCTGGCTGTTTTTGGCCCTTTGGTTGTTGGGGGAGGGTGAAATGGCGTGGTACTATCGCGATGCGAAAGCATTGGCCTCTTGCGCGTTCCCGCCTTCGCGAGAAAGTGGGCACTCAGAAGGTGATTCTCCCCACGCGTAAGGCGTTCAGAATCACCAGCACATCAATGCCTTCTTGCAACAATGCTCCTGCCGCCGGGGCAATAAAACCAAAGGCCGCAAACAGCATGGCGATGCCGCTGAGTCCAATACCAACCCAGATCCCTTGCTGCGCTACACGCATGACGCGCCGCCCCAGATGCACTGCCTTGGGGATCCGCAAAATCTCACCCGAAAGCAACACTGTATCGGCAGCCGTGGCCGCCGCAGTCAACCCCTGGGTTCCCAGCGCCATGCCCACCGTCGCAGTCGCCAGCGCAGGGGCGTCATTGATCCCATCGCCGACCATAAGCACACGGTGCCCATGGTGCTCCAGGTCCTTCACGACCTGGACTTTGTGTTCGGGCAGACAACGAGCGATGACGTGATCCACCCGAGCGGTCTTCCCGATCTGCTGAGCCACGACCTCGCTATCGCCCGTCAGGAGAATAGTTTCTTTGATTCCTGTTGCCCGCAACTGGCTGGAGAGCTGGGCCAGTTCCGGACGCGGAACATCTTCAAGCACCAGTAATCCTCTTACCTGCCGATCGACGGCAATAAAACTACAAATTTGTCCTCGTTCTCTGCGCCGTTCTCGGTCAGCCAACAAGGCCTGGGGAACCACAATCTCGAGATAGCGCATAAAGGTGCGATTCCCCACGGCGACCTCTACTATATGCTTGTCAGAGAGCCACGCCACCTGCCGGTCTTCTGGGACAATTGGGACCTGTCCCCGTACCCCTTTCCCAAACACTTCTTCGAAATCGTGAGCACAGCGAAGGGGACAAGAACACTGTTGAGCTGCTTCCATGACGGCCCTCGCCAGGATATGGGTCGAAAGCTGCTCCACCGAGGCAGCCAGACACAGCAGCGGTCCTACCGATCCCTGTCCACAGGCACGCTCCGTGATCTCACACGCGCTCATTTGCAGGGAACCCTCGTGCTCCGCTCGCTCTGCCAGCACGATCCCCGTCACTTTTGGCATCCCCAGGGTGAGCGTCCCCGTCTTGTCAAATACCGCCACGTCCACTTCACCTAATTGCTCAATGGATGCGCCGCTTTTGACAATGATGCCATTACGAGCGGCCAGGTCGATTCCCGACATAATCGCAATGGGGGTAGCTAAGATGAGTGGGCAGGGGGTCGCAACCACCAGCACAGCCAGCGCATAGACTGGGTCTTTTGAAAGGGCCCAGGCCAAGCCAGCCAGAGTCACCGCCACAACGGTCAGGACAATGCTGTAGCGATCGGCAAGACGATGAATGGGCGCTTTTTGTGCCTGCGCTTCCTCAACCAGGCGGACAATCTGTGCGTACTGGCTCTCTGCACTACGTTTGCTCGCACGGATCTGCACCACGCCATCCAGATTCACACTTCCTGAGAGCACCAGCATGCCAACCATTTTGCGCACAGGGACAGGTTCCCCTGTCAGATCGGCTTCACTCATGCTCGAGGAGCCAGAGATGATCACACCATCAACCGGAACCAGCTCGCCCGGTTTAACCACAATCTCCATTCCCACCTCAATCGCTTCCGCTGGGATCGTCACCAGTTCTTCGCCGCGCCAGATATGTGCCGTCCGGGGCGCACGCTCAGCCAATGCCGATAACGAGGATCGAGCTCGCCGAACGGCATAGGCTTCGAGGGCTTCACCTCCTGAAAGCATCAAGACAATCAAGGCGCCCGCAAGATACTGGCCCAGCAGTGCTGATCCCGCAATGGCCAGGATCGCAATGACATCGACGCCGAACTCTTTGCGCCTAAGTAGCTGGAGCGTATTCCACAGCAGTGGAAGAGCGCCTATCACGATCGCTGCCAAGAGGATCCAGTGGGCCTGATCTCCATGCCCACTCAGCCAGGCAACGATACTGCTGGCGAGGAGAAGAAGGGTGATCAGAGGAAGGGGATAGTGACGTACGATGTTTTTCCAGCCAGACAGCGGGTGCCCAGCCCTGGAGAATGTCATGGGAGCGTTTGGAGGAGTACGTTGTGATGATAACGGCTTCGCCATCGTGGGCGAGGGCTCTTTTTGTTTGTGCATACAGCCTCTCCCTTCATGTATAATTGCACGCCATCTCTTACGGAAAATATCATAGCGTGCTCATATCACAGACGCTTTGCAAGAGGTTGAAGCTCTATCACAACTACCACACAGGTGCCAAAACTGTTCCGCTGTTCTCCAGCGTGGCAAGAAATGATGCCAACGCAACAACTGTTTGCAAGGCACATATCGTCCAGCCATCACGTTCCAAAGCTTTCCTCTTGCTCTCCTTCGAGAGGACTGGTTGTGAAGGAGCGCAGATGACACTCATTTGCTTCTCCCCCCATAGCCATCCCTTATCATACTATCCCTGGATTCAAATGTGAGCGAATACAACACGCAAGAGCATCAAGGCGTCCAAGAGCCTGCTTGCACCATAGGGCCAACGTCGCCCTTTAAGCGCATCTATTTTCATGTTCCTATTTTTCCATGTGCTTATACTTCGTACGAGAGAAACGTTGAAAAAAGAGATGCGTGTGAGTGGTTGATACTCCACAGAAGGAGGATGACGATCATGAATATGGCCCACGTTCACCTCTGGCTCACCCACGTTCCTATTCTGGGATCCATTTTCTTGACCGTGCTCCTTCTTGTCGCACTCATCTATCGCAATGTCTTTCTGCAAAAAGCGTCTCTCTGGTTTCTCGGGGAATTGCCCTTTTCACCATCCCAACCTTTTTGAGTGGCGAGGCCGCTGAGGAGGTCGTGGAAGATATACCCGGCATTTCGACTGCCATGATCAACGCGCATGAGTCCATTTCTCGATTTGGGCTGGGAGTCATGTGCCTGACCGGGATCATTGCAGTGGTGGGAGCCCTCATCTACCGCAACAAACCAATGCTCCCTCGCACCCTTGTCGTGGCGATGGTTGTGCTCCCCCTTGTAAATGATGCGCTTTTTGCCTCTATCGGCTTCTTGGGAGGGCAGATTCGCCATCAGGAAATCCGCGCATCTTCGATATCAGTCCTGATGAACCATGAGCAGAGAGTGAGAAGCTCTTCTGCACATCAGGTGGTACGAAAGTGATTAACGCCAATACCACAGTGCTTGGCAGCCATCAACAGCAATGGTCGGGAAAGGGGTATCCGTGTCCAATGTACGCATTCAACAGAAGCAAGTGGAATGCTCCCTACTTGCTGACTCTCTTGCTCTCTTCGTCGTGTTTGCAAAGACTGGAGGAGGTTTTCCATGCACATAGTGAAAACGTTCTGTCTGTCAGTAGTCCTGCTCTGCGGAGTGATCCTGCTTACCGCGTCAGGGATGGCAAAGGCAGCCTCGCATACCGTGTCACCCTCCACACGGGCAAACGTGTTGCATGCGATGAATACTGAGACCTTCGCCTATGCTCAGTACCATGCCTTCGCAGATGAAGCCACGCGAACGCATCAACCCAAACTGGCCCACCTCTGGTCCACCACGGGCAACGACGAGTACAAGGATCACTTCACGACCCTGGCGGGTCAGATCAATCTCGTCGGCAACGATACTGCCAATGTCAAGGCATCGATTGCTGCGGAGAACGAGGCCATCTCAACGTATAAGCAATACGCGAAACAGGCCCAGGCACAGGGGTGCACGACGGTAGCCCCACGCTTCAACGAGTTTGCGGAAGACGAAGTCACACATCATCGCCTGTTCACCGGCGCCTTGAACGCGCTCGGGGGACAGGGACAGGTTCCTCAAGCACCAGGCCTCCAGGCTGCGACGATTCATCGAAGCACGGCAGTCTGTGGTGGCCAGACGGAGAAAAACCTGACCGACGCTGAGCACAGCGAAGCTCAGGCCTGGGGTGAGTACACGTTGTTCGCACAGAAGGCCGCACATCCGGGTCTGGGGAAGTTGTATACCGGGATTGCTGCTGTAGAGCTTCAGGACCACTTCGCCAACGCGGCCAATCTTTCTGGGCTTGTTGGGACGAATGCTGCCAACTTGCAGGAGAGCCGCGCTGCGGAAGCGGGTGCCATTCAGATGTATACCAAGTACGCCAAAGCAGCCGAGAGTGCTGGCGATCACACAATAGCGAAAACGTTCCGTCAAATCCGCGGCGATGAGGTAATGCACGGGGCCGCCTTTAAGCAGGCCCAGGCTAACCTGGTGAGCTAGATCTCTTGCAGATCCAGCATGTTTGAAGTTGACACTCCCCCGGATAAATCGCGGGGGAGTGTCAACATATGGGCCAGTTAGAACTGGAAAAAGCGTTCGAAAAAATGAAAATGCCAGATAACCCATATGCATGTAGCCCACAAGAGCGCGGCGCACCCAATCAACAGGTACAAAACAAAATCTAATGTCTGTAGGTTGAAAAGCGCACTCAATGGAGGAAGAGCCAGGATACTGCTCAAACACATGAACAACCCTAGAACCAGCAATGAGGGGCGCCAGTTACCGCACGTTCCCTTCTGTCCCGGCCTGGGACGGTTCGGGGGTTCTACAAAGAGTACCAGTAGGAGTCCGCACAAGACTAAAAACACGGTCATGGCAGTTTGTGCCAGTGGTAAAGCCCCCTCGCGATATGGGTTGGTGGGCGCTGGGTACGTCTGTAAGGCTGGGATAAGCACGGCGAGATACACGCCAATAGCGATCAAACAGGTTATTAGAGAGACGGGCAGGACGAAACGGACTAACGAGCGAATCAAGCTCTCCCCTGACACCCGTCCGGGTCGTGCCCAGTAGGCCAATGCAAGCGTCGGCACTCCCACCGTAAAGAACGTAAGGAGGGAGGTTTGTCGGGGCTGGAAGGGAAAGCCGCCAATAAAGGTAATGGCGATAAGGAGCAGTGCCACAGTCGCAACACGCGCTAAAAAGAGCTTCAAGATATCCTGCATGCCGTTGCGAATCCGTTGACCTTCATGGACGGCTGACGGTAACGAGGCAAATGTATCATAGAGTAAGACCAGGTCCGCGACTCCGCATGTTGCCTGGCTGCCACTTTGCATGGCAATACCCAGGTTGGCCTGTTTGAGCGCGAGGATATCATTCACGCCATCGCCGATCATGGCAACATAGTGGTTGTGACTGCGCAGCACCTGAATTATCCGCTCTTTTTGCTGCGGAGTGATGCGACCGAAGATGCTTGTTTCTTCAACTCGCTGTGCTAACTGGGCGTCCTCCAGCACGTCAAGTTCTGCCCCTGTCAGCATCTTGATCTCGGCATCCAAACCCAGCTGGCGCGTGAGTACCGCGACCGTCTGGGGATGATCACCGGAGATGACTTTGATCTGCACCCCCAGCGCGGTAAATTGCGTCAAGGTTTCGCGTGCCTCGGGGCGTACTATATCTTGCAAGCTAATAGCGCCAAGCGGCGTCAAGTTATGTGGCAAGCAAGCCTCGCCGTCGCCCGTTTGGGGCAGACCCATCGCATCAGTATGGGCAAAGAGGAGCACGCGTCGCCCTTGCTTTCTCTCCATTTCGATGAAGGTTCCCAGTTCGCTCTCAGGAACCAGAAATGGCTGCAACATGTCTGGTGCTCCCAGGACATACACTCCTTGCATAGCTGTATCGAACATGACCAGTGCTCCCCACTTACGCATCGAAGAAAAAGGCATTTCTTGTCGCACATGCAATCCATGGAGCGCATGTTCTCGGCACGCGGCTCCAATGGCTTCGCTGGTCGCATTCTGGCTCGATAGGTGCACAATATAGCTTCCTAGCAGAAGGTGTAGCCTGGCCTCATCAATCTCATAAGGATGCAACGCCACAAGTTCCAGTGTATTGGTCGTCAGCGTCCCCGTCTTATCCGTACAGAGCACATCGACATGACTGAGCGATTCAATCGCGTTGAAGCGTTGTACCAGCGTCCCTTTGCGGGCAATGCGGACGGCTCCCAGGGCGTAGGCCACACTGATGGAAAGAAAGAGGCCATTTGGTACGATGCCAATAATGACCATCGCCATACGTACCGTTTCCACAATAGGGATAACGCTAATGATTGAGGACGCAACGAGAAGCATTTCTAAGGCAATGGCGATCAGGAGTAACACGCGGATAATCAGGGCGATTTCGCGTTGGAGCGGCGTAGGCATGGTGCGATGTGCTCGGGCACGGGCCGTGAGCGTTCCTGCCACGCTCTGTATTCCAACCTGTTCTGCGCGATAGCACGCCTTGCCGGTTACACAAAACGTCCCAGAATAAAGCCGATCTCCCTCGCGCTTGGACATCAGATCTGATTCGCCCGTCAGCAGTGACTCATCGACCTCAATACATCCATCACCCACGAGCGGCCCATCCACCACGATTTGATCACCAGAGCCCACGATCAAGATATCACCGACCACTAATGCCTCAGGCTCTATCGACTGTTCAAGCCCATCACGTAGCACAACTGCTTTGGGGCGAGCCAGCAGCGCGATGCGATCAAGTGTCTGCTTTGCCCGCACTTCTTGAATCAAGCTGATGATCATATTGAATGAGATCACGCCGACAGAGATCAACGCATCGAGGTATTGTCCCAGGAGGACGAGGGCCAGCGCGATGGAGAAGAGGATGGTATTGATTGTGTTTAGCACATTCTCACGCAAAATTCGCAGGTATGAACGACCGGTAGCAGGTGGTATTACACACCCTAACCCCCGTGCGCGCTGCCTCTCCACTTCATATGTGCTCAATCCTTGTATGGAATGGCGCTGGCCCTGAACACTCATCATTAATTTCGATCTTTTTCTAGCATAGATGCATAAGAAATACGCCGCTAGATGCCTTTTGATGCTGACGAGCCACTATAGAGTTCTCTCTTGTAAGTTTACCTTTCCACAATAGCTGATCGAGGGAAGAGGCTACGGTCCTGTTTGTGTAGTATGGTCAAAGTGGAAAGAGAGGTCTTCTTATCAGATCAGAAGAAGCTTCTGTAGGAGAAAAAACAGATGTCCAACCAGATGCCATCTGAACCGAGACCATGTGAGGGCAAAGCTGCTTCGGCACGACCCGCTTCTTTGGATGCGACTTCCTCAACCAAGAAGCCTCAGCAGCCTCAAGTCGAACCCATAGCGGCGCGTTTCACACAACCGGAACATACATCTGTCCCTCTACTGCTTCACGCGCTGCATTCAACTCAACAAGGACTGACCAGTCGAGAGGCGGCCCGCCGCCTGGTTGCCTACGGGCCAAATGAACTCCGTCGACGCGGTGGCCGCACCTGGCCCAAAGATCTTGCCTTGCAATTCATTCATCCCTTGGCACTACTCTTGTGGGCTGCGGCGGCACTTGCTCTCGTTACCCACACAGCTGTACTTGCGATGGCGATCATCGGGGTAATCCTACTCAATGCTATATTTGCTTTCTGGCAAGAACAACAGGCAGAGCGCGCAGTCGAAGTGCTCACTCGCTACCTGCCTCACCGAGCGACGGTCTTAAGAGATGGACGTCGACAAGGCATCTTGGTGCGGGAGTTAGTACCTGGGGATATCCTCCTTATCGAGGAGGGCGACGCCATCAGCGCTGATGCACACCTCCTCGATGGAGCACTGGAGGTGGATATGTCCATGCTCACCGGTGAATCCACGCCAGTCGAACGGCGTGCAGGAGCACCCGAATCGGAAGGGACGATACTCTCTCTGCCGGATCTGGTGTTCTCTGGAACAGTTTGTACTGGCGGCTCGGCGCATGCTCTAGTCTATCGGACAGGGATGACGACTGAGCTTGGTCGCATCGCAGCACTGACTGAACGTGTTGGCCGTGAGGAGAGTCCTTTGGAGCGGCAAGTGCGACGAGTTGCCTGGTTAATTGCCACAGTGGCAACTGTGGTAGGCCTCGCGTTTCTGCCCATCGGCGTCCTGGCTGGCCTCTCATTACGGGATGCGTTTGTATTTGCGGTGGGGTTGTTAGTCGCGAATGTGCCAGAAGGGCTCTTACCAACCATCACGCTCGCGCTGGCAATGGCGGTACGTAGCTTGGCCCAGCGTGGAGCATTGCTTCGCCGTTTGAGCGCAGTTGAAACGCTTGGATGTGCCGATGTGATCTGTACTGACAAGACGGGCACGCTAACCCGTAACCGGATGACAGTAACCGTCCTCCTCGACGCGACTCTTGAACAGGAGCTCCTCACCGTTCACGAAGCAAACCAGAAGAACGCGCTCCTCCAGCCATTACTTGATACAATGGTATCCTGCTCCACTGCTGAAGTTGACGAGCAGCGGGAAATGGGAGATCCAACAGAGATCGCGCTGCTGCACGCGGCTGCTATGCTTGGCGCGGATGTCAATTCGTTGGCTCGGGATACGCACCGCCACACGCTGTTCCGCTTCGACCCAACACGGCGACTGATGAGTACCGTAGATGTAGCGGCAGATGGCAGGCTTATTGGACACATCAAAGGTGCACCGGAATCTGTACTGCCTCGATGCCGCTATATTGCTGAGGCCGAAAATGCATCCACCTGCTTGACTACCGATCGGCGGGCGGAGCTTCTGGTTCGAGCGGATACCTATGCAGCTCGTGGCTTGCGGCTCATCGCTCTAGCCACACGATCATTCCCAACGGGTTCATCACCACAGGACCGGGAGGAGGTTGAATCAGATCTCATATTTCTTGGTATTGCTGGTCTGGCTGATCCCCCACGTTCTGAGGTTCCTGACGCAGTTGCTCGCTGTCACGAGGCAGGGATTCGTATCCACATCATCACTGGAGATCATGCTGCAACAGCCGCTGCAATTGCTTCCGAGGTCCATATAGGTGGGAGATATCCGCAAGTTGTCTCAGCGGAAACCATCGAGCAGATGCCTGAAGAAGAGTTGGACCATCTCCTGCGTCGACCGGGGGAATTTATCTTCGCGCGAAGTGCTCCAGAAACGAAGCTTCGGATTGCCGACGCCCTGCGCAGCGAAGGACATATTGTTGCCATGACGGGAGATGGTGTCAACGACGCGCCAGCACTCCGCCGTGCGGACATTGGTGTGGCAATGGGTCAGTCGGGGACAGATGTTGCTCGCGAGGCGGCAACAATGATTTTAACCGACGATAATTTTGCCACGATCGTCACTGCGATTGAAGATGGGCGACAAGTCTACGACAATGTACGCAAATTTATTCTCTATATCTTTGCGCACGCAATCCCTGAGATTGCTCCATTCCTCCTCTTCGCGCTTGCAGGCGGCCTCATTCCACTGCCTCTTACCGTCCTGCAAATTCTCGCAATCGATCTTGGCACCGAGACCTTTCCCGCATTGGCGTTAGGACGTGAGCCAGCCGAACCTGGACTTATGCAACGTCCACCTAGATCACGTCGTCAGTCGGTCATCACGCAGAATATGCTACTCCGGGCATGGGGGCTACTTGGTATGGTGTCCGCCATACTCGTGATGACGGGATTTTTTCTGGTCTTGGGACGTTCTGGATGGCATCCTGGCGCTCCCACAGGCCCTGGCACCCCCTTGCATGATACCTACTTGACGGCCACGACCATGACCTTTGCCAGCATCGTCGCCTGCCAGGTTGGAGTGGCATTCGCGGCACGAACGGAACGAGCATCTTTATGGCAGGTAGGTATCTTCTCCAATCCGCTCTTGCTCTGGGGGATTGCCTTTGAGCTCACATTTACCGCCGCGATGATCTATCTTCCTCCCCTCCAGGCGGTGTTTGGAACCAGACCGCTTGGGCCAACTGACCTGGCATTTCTCGCTGTGCTGCCAATTCTGATGTGGAGTGTCGATGAGATCTGGAGGGCAGTCAGACGTCGACGAACAGCTATTCCGTCAGCAAGAGTTGGTAAATTAACCGAAGGGTGGACCGATTTTGCACTCAAGGGTGGGAATTTACATTGAAGGGTGAAACTTGACGCTTCGCTGCTTGGAAAAACCGCTCCAAACCTGGAGGAGAAGTCAGAAATGTTGTAAATACATTGCTTACGCGCCTCCCGCGTCTTCCGTCCTTGCCGTCAGGATATGATCTGGTCATCGGCTAGGCATCCGAAACATGAGAACAGGCGAGAACTACACCCCTTTGATACATCAGAGAGATTTATTGAATCACGTTGTGGTCGATGAGGCTTTGGCCGGTGGCCACAATGGTTTCAGCGCTATCATGTGGCTTGAGTCCTAGCACTCGCCTGGCCTTTTCGTTGGATATGAGCTTTCGCTTGCCGACCTGTGGCGCAAGTTGCTTGAAACGGGTATTGAAGAGGCTGCCGACTTTGACAAGCCAGTTTGGCAGACGTTTCGTCGAGACTTTTGTCGCCTTCTCACCTAATCCCTTTTTCAGGGCAACTGCCATATCATAGAAACTCATCATCTTGTCGCTGGTTACGATAAAGCGCTCACCGGCGACGTTCGGGTTGGTCATCGCACGGATATGGGCATCGGCCACATCACGGACGTCGGCTACGCCGAAGCTCAAATCTGGTACTGCCGGCATTTTGCCTTCGAGCATTGTCTGAATAATTTGGAGCGACGATGAAAAGTCTTTCCCAAGCGTCGGACCGAAGATACCGGTTGGATTAATAACCGATAGCTCCAGTTTGCCATGGTCTTTCTTTATGAAATCCCAAGCAGCTCGTTCCGCAATCGTCTTTGACTTGATATATGCTGGCAAGCCTGGCTGGTCTGGATTTGTCCAGTCTTCCTCGGTATATGGTTCGTTGGCTGGTTTCGGGCTATAACCGACGGCTGCAAACGAGGAGGTCATCACCACCCGTTTCACAGCAGCTTTCTCCGCAGCATGAAGCACGCGCAAGGTGCCGTCTCGGGCAGGAAGAATCAGTTCGTTTTCGTCTTCTGGCTGCTGGCCAGGAAATGGCGAGGCCGTATGAAGCACATACGAAACACCTTCCATTGCTTGTTGCCAACCATTATCTTTCATGAGGTCAGCAACTACAAACGATAGCCTGCTGTCATCTGTCGTGCCACCTGCTCGTATCAGTGCTCGCACATCATCTTCACGCTGCGGTGAGCGGACCGTCGTCCGCACGTGATAGCCTGCTTCAAGCAGTTGCACGATCGTATGCGCACCCAAAAAGCCTGAACCACCAGTGACCAGTACTGTTTCCTTAGATATCTCCATTGTCTCTCAACTCCTTTGCCATTTGTTGTAGCATCTTGATCGCGTCCATCTCCTGCGAAGTGTCGCTCTGCTCACGGGCTGACCAGAGCATGACCTTGGCGTCTAAGTAGGCCTGCTGTTTTTGCAGGGCATCTATCTGCTCCTTCACTCGGTCGCTATGACGCTCGAATAATGCTCGTTGGTCACCTGCTGCGTTCTTGCCACGTTTCATATTTTCTAGATATCTCCGCATGTCAGCGATGCCCATACCGGCACCGCGCAAACATGCCAAGACCTCAATGACCTCGGCGGTCATCGGACTATAACGGCGGTGCTTGCTTGAACGGTCGCGTTCAATCGGTGCAATCAGACCAATCTTTTCGTAGTATCGCAAGGTTGATTCTGCCAGCCCGCTCCGGCGCGCGACTTCTTGAATCGTGAGCTTTTCTTCGGTATCAGTCAATGTTTTCATATACCTTTTAGTATCGCAAACTTCAAGCGCTTTAAGTCAAGAGATATTTACCACTTTCTCTGATAATACCCTGGATGTGGAGTGGCTTGCCCAGGCATCGAAGCATGAATTCCCATGCTTCAGATCAAATTCCCACCCTTGAGTGCAAAATCGGTCCACCCTTCAGTTAATTTACCAAGAGTGCAATGACATCGATCTGCATTCACCTTGAACGACAAAAAAAGATATACATGCTACCAGTACACAGAGGCCACTACAACTGCATTCTCTTTTCGAGGAGAAAGGGACACGAGAGGTGGATGCTCTCAAATATTTAGCGCAAGGTTATAGGATTGCAAATGTGCAGCTACTTGCTCTAATAAGTTTGTTTGTCACTGTGAAAGATCTCTTGCTCGCTTGCTCGATTCCCCTCCCTTTCATCATGTCTACTCCATGACAGGTGATCGTTTCCTCTGCTCTCCACTTCTCAGAAAGGAACACAAGCCTCCGCCACAGAGGCGTGAGGTAACTGACTCAATAGATAGAAAGGCTTCTTGAATCAGGACGCTCTTGTTGTGTAGGCGTGTGCAATGGGCGAACCATCAAGAGCGGGAGGGGCGTATGATTCAAGACACGCTCAGCGACGCTTCCCATGAACCAACCCCAAGCCCCCTGCGTTGTCATGGCGATGAGTTGACAGCCATCAGGTTGGGCGACGTGCTCTCGTGCATACGTGATCAGTGCGGCAGCAATATCTGTGTGTTGTACGACTGATGTCGTTACCTGGAGATCATACTCTGATGCTCCCTGCGCCTCTAGCTTCGCGGCCAACGTGGTAAGCGCCTCTTTCTTCTTCGACTGTATGTTCTGCGCGAATATTACCCCTGGGAGCGAAACTGGCACAACGGTCAGAAGATGAAGCGCTGCTTTCCCTGGTGCTGAAAGCGCCAGACTTAGCTGAATCGCAGGGACAAGCGCCTCTTCTGCCTGCGAGGATCCATCAAGTGCGACCAGAATACGTAGACGTTCTTCTGCAGCGGGTTCTCTCTTCATGAGAAGCGGTGGAAGCGGCTCGTTTTCTCGTACAATGAGCGTAGGCGTGCTATTGTGCCGCGCCACCTGATGCGCGACGCTTCCCAGCGTCCACTGTTTGATGCCGGTGAAGCCATGACTATTCATGACAACGATATCGGCATGGAGCTCTTGAACCAGCTTGAGGATATTTTGAGCTGGAGAGCCTTCAACCACTCTGGTGCTGCATGGAAGATCGTGCACGTCCTCTTGCGCGGCAATACGATTGAGATACGCTTTCGCGCTACGGCGGGCTCTTTTGCTGAGCTCGACCAGATCGCGCGTTGCTAACTCCGTTGTCTGACAGACAATGTCGGCGAACTCGATGACACGGACGAGCAGTAACGATCCCTTCGCCCCACGAGCCAGGCGTGTTGCGACGGGAAGCGCATGCTCGGCACATCGTGAACCATCCAGAGGAACAAGAATGGTGCGCAACATCTCTTTTCTCCCGCTTTTCTTATGGACAGCAGCAACGTTTTTGCTGCTTCAGAATACGCTATTTTAACCTGAATGAGACCATTCACCCAGGAGATCGACATTGAGAGTCAAATCAGTTCCACACTGCTTACGCACCTGTTGATGGGCAGCAATGATCAACCGAACCATGTCTTCTGCACGAGCACCTCCAAGGTTCGCGAGATAATTCGCGTTCTGTTCCGTTATCTGGGCTTGCCCATGTACCTGACCTCGTAATCCCACTCGCTCAATCAATTCCCGGGCACTACCTCCCTCGGGATCCTTAAAGATCGGCCCTGTGTGTGGGAGTGGAGGTTCATTCAGGCGGCGCTCGCGCAGAAAGCGATCACGCTGGGTAAGTAATTGTTGGGAATCGCGATAGGAGAGACGTAATCCCAGGAGCAGCACAATCTCAGGCGGTTCGATGAGGCGACGTGGAGGACACACCAGTTTCCCCTCGTGATCGATAAAGGTTGAGCGTTCGACACGGAAACGGCTCTGCCGGTGGCCCAGGTCAAGCTCATCACGGGTATAGCAGCGTATGCTGGCCGGGGCAAACTGATCTTCCGGCTCGCTGTTGCACCCCCGAGCATCTAACACCTCGATCCATTTCAGGATATGCCCCAGATCCCAATTGTGTGCCCCCGCGTTACTGACAATGCCTGCTCCAAGGGTACCAGGAATGCCAACGCCGAATTCCAATCCACTCCATCCCAGAGGAAGTAACTTGTCGAGGATTTGAGCCCAGCGTGCGCCTGCCTCTACAATGAGCAAGGCGGATGTTTCTGTCTGCATCTCAATCTGATAGTGATGGAAATCGATGCGAGCAACGATTCCTCGCACTCCAGCATCGGCAAAGAGGATGTTTCTTCCTTCACCAACCAGCAGAAGCGGCCAACGATGCTCTGCACACATGTTGACGAGATCGATCAATTCCTGTTGCTTCTCCAATGTCACCCATACATCAGCAGGCCCTCCAACACCAAAGGCGCTGTGAGATGCCAATGGCTCATTCAGGTGGATGCGCGCTTGAAAATACGGCTGTAATGCTGCGTAGGCATGTTGGACATCAAAGCTCATCATCGTCTAGCTTCCTTTAATTTCACTTAAATCCTTATCGCGTTCCTACGCCTTCTCTACGCAAAAGATGGTTTCTCCAAAGATACGCTCCAACCTCATACACCTTCAATTTTGCGCCCACTATCCAAGCTCTTTCTCTCAGTTCGTCGCCCATCGTTTCCGACAACCACCTGGGGCTAGAGGTTTGTCAGGATACTCTCGGCCATGGGAGCTTTTGCTTCTCAACGACTATTTCTGCTCCTGCTTGCCTGGTGCAGTACATTTGGGATGGAAGCATCAGATCTTCATCGATACTCTAGCAGGAGGGGACAAAGAATGTACTTCTGATGAACAGCGTGATTACAGAGAACGGCCCAGAAAGCCCCGCTCTTTCTAAGGCGGGGATGAATGGGCGTTCCTTTCGGGCTGGGTGGGCGGAGAGGAAGCATCGCTCTTCTTTCGCACTGTGTTCTCCACAGGATGAAGAACGATCATCGTCTTGTATTGTCTCGCGCTTGCAAAGAAGCTCATTTCAGTCAGAGCGCCGGATCCGGTATCCTCCTCTTCGACCTACCTGAAGAGCACGGAGTTGTTTCTCACGAATCTATTTCCGAACGGTACGTCGTCGAGTGACCGAAAGAAGCCTGCCCAACTGGAATAGCTGTATAGGTATGTGAACGTGGAGAAAGACACCAGGGGTGGACAGCAGTCCCTCTCTTTCTCAAGAGATCCTCTACATTGGAAGGCAAAGCACGTCATGAAGCGAGCAAAGATACCGACCTTTCTTCTCGAACTCCCTCTCCAGGTCGATTGGAGCCAGGAACGCCAGGTACGTGCGCACCTGGAAGCGGCTCGGTGCCTGTACAACGCTCTGCTTTCTGAAGCCATGAAGCGGCTCCGATGCATGCGCAATGATCCAGCATGGAACAAGGCGCGGGCTCTCCCACGCTCGCACAAACAGCAACGCGCTTAGGCTTTTTCTGCCTTACGCACAACATACCACTTCTCAGAATATGAGCTGCACGAGTATGCCAAGTCTGCCCGTGTCTCGTGGATCGCCGATCACATTGAGAGCACGATGGCTCAAACCCTTGCGACTCGCGCCTATCAGGCTGTCAATCGGGTCTGTGTTGGGAAAGCCACACGAGTACGCTTCCGCAGCAAGGGACGTGGCATCGATAGCGTGGAGGGCAAACGCAACGATGTCGGCATGCGCTTCGTATGTGATCCCAATGCGGGCGATGGCGGCTTCCTGATCTGGAACAAAGAGGTCATCCCAGCCATCATCGACTGGCGAGACCCAGTGGTGCAGCATGGCATGCGCCACCTCATCAAGTATGTGCGCCTGGTTCGCCGCAAAGCTTCCTCACCACAGGCACAGGGAGCCGATAAGGACAGCAATCGTTATTACGTGCAATTGGTGTTAGAGGGCCATGCCTTCGTCAAACCGAAGCATGAGGAGGGAGGCAAAGACACGATGGGCCTGGATATTGGCCCATCGACCCTCGCTCTTGTCCCTCGTCGCGCAAAGGCGGATCTGGTCACGTTCTGCCAGGAGCTTTCCCCCAATGCCAGCAAAAAACGCCGGTTGCAGCGCAAGATGGAGCGGCAAAGACGCGCCACGAATCCCGACAATTACGACGAAAGGGGACGGGTAAAAAAAGGTCGCCGAACCTGGAAGGAGAGTAAGCGATACCAGGCAACCAGGCGACAACACGCCACTACCGAAAGAAGGCTGGCTGCTCACCGCAAGAGTCTGCATGGACACCTAGCTCATCGCATCGCTTCGGTGGGGAACACGATCACTATAGAGAAAACCTCGTTCCAAGGATGGCAGAAGCAGTATGGTCGAAGCATCGGACTTCGCGCCCCAGGGATGTTTGTAGCGCATTTGACTCGCATAGTTGCAAAAACTGGCGGCACCCTGCGCGAAGTTTCAGCCTACCAAACCAAACTGTCTCAATATTGCCAGAAGTCGGGGCAGTATCACAAGAAGTCACGATCACAGCGTTGGCACCGTTGTGAGTGCGGGTTGGGACCAGTGCAGCATGATCTGTATTCGGCCTTCCTGATTGCCCACCTGGAACCTAAGCAAACAACACCCTCCATCACCCAGCACGTCTGGGAAGGTGCGGAGCCGCGCCTGCAAGCCGTGATGGAGGATCTGCACCAACGTGCGAATGAAGGGGAGCCATTCCCCCGAAGCATGGGCGTGTCGGCTTCTGGCAAAGCTGCCCGTGCCAGAGCGCGTCGGCTGAAAAGTCCTGCCTATCTCCACCAAGAGCCGGTTTCTCCTTCGGGAGAGGCCGGAAACGGTGGGTGAGCAACAGGAACCTCCGTGCATGTATGCCGGAGAGGCCTCAGTTTTCTTGGTTGCTGCTTCAAGGGATAACTTTTCTTTCCCTTTTACTTGAGTTTATCTCGTTGCGCATCCTGTGGGTAAAACGTCTCCAAAAGGGATTATCTCTACTTGATCAATCCCAAGAAAATCCTATGATTAGGATACGAAGCCTTTGGTTCTACGTAACGGCCATCCTCATGTCCATCAGCTACACCACAGGTGATACTCAGTCTGCTCACAGCTTGTTATGCCATACTAAAGACTACCCGTTCTCCCATGAGATAGAGGGTGGAAGGTACATCACAATACGAATCGGTGAGTTTCCCTTCCTACTTAGTTGCCTTATCGAGAGCGCAAGCAGAAAAGTGACCATTATGAACATACAGCGTCTTACCATGTCCATCGAGAATCTAAGTTATGGCGGCGGCGGCACGCTTCAAGTGGAACGAGCGCTGGCTCGTCTCTCTGGTGTGATCTACACCTATGTAAATCCAGTGATTGAAATGGCTTATGTGAAGTATGACCCGGAACAGGTTAACCATAAACAGTTGGTAAAAGCCGTGAAACAAGCAGGCTTTGAGGCAGGATCCCTTAGCCTCCACTTAAGAGGAGAACGCTTCTCTTAAGTCTGTGACACTCCGCATCGGTTGAAACCGAGCAGCTTCTGCCACTCTTCCGTAGTCGGCATTCTGAGTAGGTGAGGCGTAGCCTCTACTCGGTGTGACTGCCGTAGTGGGGGAGGAATAGCTCAGGGGCGCTCGTCCATCCAGAGCGTTCCCTGTTGCGCGGTGCCATGCACGTTGCGTTCTCCATGCCTAGCCTCAGAGATGGATGGTCCCTTTTGACATTTGGCGTCTTGGGAGAGAGCAACACCTGTCTCTTTCGAGACTCTGCCTGCACGTCGCACAGCAGTATGAGGCTTTTCTTGGAAGGGGTCTGCATAGCGCTCAAGCAAGCGCTGACCGATCTTGAGACTGGCATTGCGGTCGGCATGTCCGCGCATCTGGCACTGTGGGCAGACGACCAAAGCAGCGCCGGGAGTATAGCCTGATTCTGGCTGTCCCTGCTTGTAGCGAATGACAGCGGCGTGGCAGCGATGACAGTGTCTGCTGGTATTGCGCGGATTGACCCGGCTGGTGATGATGCCACTTGCATTCCACGCCTTATATTTGCTGTAGCGGAACATGCGCCCTTTCATCCAGTAGGCTCGCTTTGTATTGCCACGACGCGAATACTTCCCCTTTTCTGGCTGGAGATTGCCCAGGTGCTCAAAGACCAGGATGCTGGCCTGATGTTCCTTGGCGAACTGGACAATGCGACCGCTGACCAGGTGCGCGATGTGTTCATCAAGATGGCGGATTTTGCGCCAAAGGTCGGCATTGTCCTGTTCATTCTCCGCCAGGATGCCAGTCTGTGATCGGTTGCGTGCAATGCGTCCAAGCAGCAACTTCCTAAAGCCCGCTATCTCTGTGCCATTTCCGATGAAGGAGGTGGCCAGGATGGTGCCTTCAACTGTCTGGACGCTGCATACGGCTATGTGCTGGTCGAGATTGAGATCGACCGCACAGATGCGGGTCTGGGGATTGGTCGTGATCTGCTGCTCAACGTTGGCGGGAGCAGCGAAGGTCTTTTCGATGGGAGTATGCAGCCACCACTGCTTTCCCCTGCGAACCAGGGAAGGGCTACCCATCTGGAAACCTTCGGGGAGATCGCGTGAGAGCAGACCAACCTTGAGCCAGGACCAACACGTCCCGGTCCAGACCTTGAGCAGGATACAGTGATCACAGCGCTCTTTCCACTGGCTCGCGTAGAAGGGAACCGACTTGTTCCAGCTACGTGGTGGGACCGGTGGCCGCTCTCGGAACGGCTTCGACTTTTTGCCCTTGCGGGGCTTCTTTAATTCGTATTTCTCCTTGCGCGCTCGCCATTTTTTGAGTGAGGAAAAGAAGGAGCGAGCAGAACCAAGCGCCGCATTGATGGCGGCACGGCGAAACATGGCCGGGATATCTGGGGCGATGTCTGTGAGCGGCATGATGGACGCAGGGTTTGCCTCTGTCGCATGGGTGAGCCTTTCCAGCGCCGTGAGCGCCTCTTTGTTTGTGAGAACCAGGAGGCCTTCATGAGCCTGGATACATTCGAAGTAGAAGGCGACGACACGGTTGAAGAGGGCCTGATTGGCCGCAAAGACTTCAGCATGCTGCGGCTGGTAGTGCAATGCCGATCGTATCGTGCTGGTCGCCTTGGCCATGTCTGCTTCCTCCTTGCCCCGTGTGCTACTCCTGATACTGAGTATAGCATGCCTAGAACATCTTTTCAACAAGCAAGGGCTCAAGCCCGGACACACCTTACCCCGCTCTCAAGAGACGGGGCTTGCGGTGGGCTCAAGCCCAAAATGTCATAGGAGAGAGGTTGAGAAAGATTATATAAGGAAAGAGCATCCATCAGTTCTCCATAGATATCAAGTTGGTACTGATCGTGCGCTCCGTTGCCAATACGCACTGGTGAACTTTGTCGATAGCCTTCCAGATGGGGGACCATAGTCTCTGTCAAGACACGTACACCATTATGCCATATACTGGCTGCAATGCGCCTTCCTCATCAAGTTTATGAAACCGCGCCGTAAAACCCCTGGCTTTAGCCGTGGGGAGTCGTCACGACAACACCCATCCAACCAGCCCATAAATACCTCAGCCTCCTGCGTCAAACTCAGTGTGAGCAAACTGTTGAGCGTGAAAGCCGCATCACGTAACCAGATGTAGCGGTAATCCCAATTGCGAGTGCCGCCAATATGTTCTGGCACGCTGGTCGTAGGAGTTGCTACCAACACGCCTGTACGCGCATAGGTCAGGAGTTTGAGGACTAGCGCCGACAGTTGTACCGTCTCGCGCCAGCGCCCCTGATACTTGCACTGGCTGAGCCAGTCTCGCCAGTACCACAGCATATGGTCAAAAGATTCCTGGTAATTACAGAACGGAGGACAAGTCAGCGTCTCCGTGCCTGCTTCAGCATACTCTAACAAGAAGAGTGCTGATTGACCAGCATGCAGAGAAAACAGTGCACGTACTCCCCCTAGATTATCAGGTTCAAGTTGTACAGAGGACGCAATCCCGAATCAGGGCTTGCGCTGTGGAATACTCCCCCCTGTTCTGATAGGGACAACGTGTGCGTATCGCGAGTATAGCTTAAGGCCGGGCGACAAACCAGATCAAAGGATAATGAGCCACGGGTTACCTGGACGGAACGCGCCAGGTGATGGTCACAGGCTCTGCTTCCAGCAGGCTTCACAGGCTTAAAGTCGGTAATCTCCCCTACCCCTTCACCAGAGGCAGCCAAGTTTTTGCAAGCGGTGCTCTCGGAATTGGTGGAACAGGTTGTGACCGTGCAAGCGGCCCCTATTGCCCTCTTCAAGCCATTCACGCAGGTGGTTGTTGAGGACAGCTCGACCATCATCCTGCAAGCCGCGCTCAAAGAGCTGTGGCCTGGATGTGGGGGAGGCAGTCAAGAACACAGTGAATGCAGCCAGGCCGCGCTCAAGCTGCATGTGCGTTGGGATGTCAAACACGGGCAACTCATGGGACCACGCTTGTCAGCAGGGCGAGTGCATGAATTGCATGGGCCCCTGAGTCAGAAGCCAGTTCGCCCTGGCAGCTTGTACGTTGCTGACCTGGGTACTGGAGCCTGGCCCACTTGCGTCACCTCCACAAGCAGAAGGTGCGCTTCTACCAGCATCCCAAAGCCAACACGGTCTTTTGGGATCGAGAGGGCAAGCGGATTGAACTGGAGAGGATCTTGCCACGGACCATTGGACAGGTCAAGGTGAAGCATGTTTATTTAGGAGCACAGGATCCCTTGCCCGTTCGCCTGCTGATGGTACGCGTTCCCGACGAGGTCGTGGCCCAACGGCGCGAGCGCCTGGCGCAAGAGGCAGCTGATAAAGGTCAAGCAGTCAACTCTAAGCAATGGGACTTGGCTGCCTGGACACTCATTGTGACCAACGCTGCCGCTAAGCATGTGGGACCAGCGCATGCCTTGGTAATTATGCGTGAACGCTGGGTGATCGAGCTCCTCTTCAAGCTTTGGAAAAGCCAGGGGCACATTGAAGAGTGGCGCTCGGAGCATCCCTGGCGAGCGTTATGTGAGCTGTATGCTAAATTGATGGCGGTTATGGTCCAACATTGGCTCCTCTTGTGCGGGATGCAGGCAGGATCCCTGGCGCCGTTTGGTCAAAGCCTCAGCGGTAGTGCGTTCTCTTGCCTGACAAGGGTTGGAAGTGCTCCGTGGCTTACGCCGCTTGCGCCTGTTGGTCAGCCAACTCTCTTGGATGATGCGGTCAGGCTGTCGGGTCAATCCTCGCGCGACTGAACTCTGCTTGGCTCAACTGCTTCTCGATGGTCTTGATTGGCTCTTCACTTAATGCCTATGGGGCTTTTCTGTCAGTGCCCCTGATGGATCACTTGGTTGCCACTATTGCCGGAGTTATCCTGGCTGGTGCCCCAGTTGTAGCCCGAGTTGCCATCATTTCCCTGGAAAGAGCCATAATAGTAATTGTTATTACTATTAATACCATCATCGTTTCCGCTGCTATATTGATTATTCTGCGGATACCATGCTGCTGTGCGCTTCGAAGAAGCAAATGCAGTTGTAGGTAAACCTGTCAGAAACACTATTGAGATGGTCAGGCTTATAATAATGAAGCATAAACTCTTTTTTGGGAAAGAAAGTATCATTATGCTCTCCTGTCTCACTCTCCCGAACAAAAAATCTTTGATAGAAGACTTCTACTCTCCGTTAAGAGCCCCGTTTCTACCAGTGTATCGCGTGTAAGAAGAGGCTGATTTGTATGTGTTGGCGCAGAGCGTTACAGATTGATTCGTGGCAGAAATGGGCGTGGCTTCTTGACCAGGATCAGGGGGAAGGTGCGTCGCTGATAGGAACAGCTCACCACAGGATCCTCGGGCGCTGCCGTAGTGCAGGAGCTGAGCTATAAATTCCCCTTTAAATATGGGTTGTTTCATAATCGAATCCCTTGATTGCACTTCTATAATGCTAAACCTAGCAGACTGGACTGCTCCCGAAAACCCGGGTCTGACGCTTTTTTGATGCTCATGATGAATCCATTGAACCGTGAAGAACGCGCTGGCGCAGGAGGTCAAAATTCGCTCTACCATACATCTGCCGCTTAAGATACTTCAAACGATGAACATGCCCTTCCACAACACCATTGTTCCAAGAAAAAATGAGTCCAGCGTGCACTGCTTCCTGATCCTGGCGCAACTTGGCGACAAACGAGCGGAATTCAGGAATACCACTGTGAAACGCTGCATAGAACCACAGATCGAGTTCTTCTCCCCGGCGCTCTCGTACCATCTGGAGAAACAGTTGGAACAGCGATGCGCTCCAACTCAGGGTGGAGTTTCTTTGCCTGGACAAGGCTTGCACTTCCTCTTGACTCAATTCCTCATCGTGTCGCAAGAGCAGGCCAATGAAACAAACGACTTGGAGTGAGTTCAGTTGTCTGGGATATGGGAGGGAGAACACCCCCTGTTGTTCCAGTTGGCATAAGCCCAACACGTAGCGCACCACGGTCATTCGTGTGCCGGTAAACCCTTGTGCCACAATTTCTCGCCACAGTCCCAATTCGTTACGATACCCTTCTTGATAGCGAGCTCGCAGGTAGGGTTCATAGGGAGTCAGAATACCAGGCTTGGGAGAGCGGGAAGGCTTTTCAGGAAAGCTCTCTGCTTTCGCATAACGAAGAACTGATTCTCGATGCATCTGGAATCGCCGTGCAATTTCGCGATGACTCATACCTTGTTTCACAAAACGCTGTACAGCCTCGTAACGCTCAACACGTTTGTCTCTTGCCTGTCCCTTCCGGTACTCCCGATCTGGTCGGGCATAACGAACTGTAAGAGGATTCGCATTCACGTTGGGAACAGGAACACGAATGTGTTTGAGAAGTCGGCGATGGCGATGAAAACTGCGCTCCAGCACTTCTGCCAGATGACGCACGACATGGAAGCGATCTGCGACTTGAACTGCTTGAGGAGCACCTTGACGAGATCTCAAAGCATATTCGCCGCCGCGATCTCGGCTGATGACCAGAATTTCAGGGTGATTTGCCAGCCATTTGGCAAGGGTCGCAGCAGTGCGATCAGGCAGAACATCGATTGGGCGGTGTGTTTCCAGATGCAACAGAAGCGTTCCATAGCGCTTGCCTCGGCGATAACTCCAATCATCTCCTCCCAGGATACGCACCAATTGATCTGCGGTGTTCATGTATACAAGCAAGAGGGTGTCGAGACATCCTTATTCAGCAAGCGATCTGACGTGTCACCTACTTTCCAGCCTATCATTGCTTTTCCATCAGGCGAAAGATAGTCAATATCTTGATGGGAGAACGCAGAGAAGTAATCCTCATCGCTCAGAACCTCTGGAAACACCATACTACCTCTTTCTGAGACAATGCTGAGTGATCGCTGAGAGGTACCTGAAGAAGCGTGTTCAGGATATGATCTCGTCGTGACCCGGTGAACGTACCTTGTGATGAAGTCGTGATACTTCAGGGCTAGAATCTCCCTGGAGGGATGACAAGACGAAGCTATTTGAGCTGGAAGGAGGACGCTCTCCATGCAAAAACATATCCTGGTGATTGATGATGATCCGGCGGTCACGAGTCTTTTGAAACGCGGCTTATCCTACGAGGGCTTTGCGGTCGAAACGGCCCGCAATGGCCGCGAGGGGCTGACCACTGCGCGTGAACACCCTTCAGACCTGGTGATCCTGGATGTGATGATGCCTGGCCTGGACGGTTATGAGGTATTACGTCGGCTGCGCGCTGCTGATGAACAATTACCTGTGCTTATGCTCACTGCAAAGGATACCCCAGCTGACCAGGTGCAAGGGCTCACTGCTGGCGCTGACGACTACGTAACAAAACCGTTCCCGTTTGATGTCTTGGTTGCACGCATTCGCACGCTCCTACGACGACAACAGCTCGACCGTCCGCCAGTGCTCCGTTTTACGGACCTCGTTCTGGATACGGGCAGCCACGTCGTACAGCGTGGATCACGAGACATTCCACTGACGAGCCTGGAATTCAAACTCCTGGAGGAGTTTCTTGTTCATCCGCGCCAGGTCCTTTCCAAGGATCTCTTGCTCGAACGAGTGTGGGGCTACAACTTTGATACTAACGTAGTAGAGGTATACGTCAAGCAACTGCGACACAAATTGGAAGCGATGGGCGAGCCACGCCTGATCCAAACAATCCGCAATGTTGGATATGTGCTTCGGGAGCCTTAGCCAATGTCCATTCGCTTGCGGTTTGCCTTTTGCTATGGGACACTCTTCGCGCTCATTCTCCCTCTTATGACGGTGCTCAGTTACGCGATTCATGCGCGAGGTCAGTATGACGATATCGACCGGATGCTCATCGTTCGCACTGAACATGCGGCAAGCGAAGTGACGTCAACTAGCAGGCCTCATCTCTTGCAGAGAGAAAAAGGCTTTGAGATTGCGCTGCACCTCTATAGTTCAACTGGCGTTTTACAAGACCAAACGCTTGGCACCGCGCCCCTTCCTTCAGTCGATCCACGGGCTATCCTGCACACGCCCACCAGGCCAGCCTTTGATCCTATCGTGGGCCTCTTTCCGCCCCTGATGGGATCCCCACCTGTGATACCTGATGCAACAAGCGCCTTTAGCCTGATAAACACGTCAGAACAGCGCTGGCGCGTCTATGTGCTGCCATTTCATACCGCACAAGGAGCAGGGTATCTTGAAGCTGTGACGCCTCTTGGGCGCCTGGACGCCTCCATCCAAGCATTTCGCATGATACTACCGCTCCTTGGGCTGACCAGCCTGTTTCTGGCGCTACTGGGAAGTTGGGCCATCGCGGGCAATGCCCTCCGTCCCATCACCCGGATGATCCAGACAGCTCAAACGATTACCCTGTCGCGTGATCTCTCCCGCCGTATCGAAATGCCAGCGCACCATGATGAGCTTGGGCGGCTGGCGGCGACATTCAATGAGTTGCTTGCCAGCGTTGAAGCTGCCCATCGGACCCAACAGCGCTTAGTGGCAGACGCCTCCCATGAACTCCGTGCACCACTCACTGCCATCTTGGGCAATATCGAACTTCTTCACCACCAGCAGAACATGCCAGCCGGAGACCGTGAAGAGGCCCTGGCGGAGTTGGAACGAGAGGCGACTCGTCTCTCTCGCCTAGTCGCTGATCTTTTAATGCTGGCGCGTGCGGATGCCGGGATCGGCCTTAAGCGTCGCCCGATCGACGTAGATCTCCTGGTCCTGGATGCTTTTCATGAGGCGCGTCACCTTGCGCAAGGCCAAACCTTGCGCCTTGGGCCATTCGAACCTGCCCACATCGAGGGCGATGAGGATCGGCTCAAGCAACTCCTCTTGATCCTCCTGGACAATGCACTGAAGTATACTCCTGCTGGCGGGGAAGTTGTCCTCGGATTACGTCCTCAGGAGGAGCGTGTCGATATTCTGGTACGTGATACGGGTGTGGGAATAGCGCCGGAGGCATTGCCTCACGTCTTCGAGCGCTTCTATCGAGCTGACCCAGCCCGCAGCCGTGATCCGGGGGGAACGGGTCTAGGCCTGCCCATTGCCCAGTGGATTGTCGAACAGCACCAAGGGACGATCCGGCTGGAAAGCCAGCCGGGACAGGGCACCCTGGTCACGGTACGTCTTCCTCTCGGATAATCCACGCGTTGTTGACGAACGGCAATGCGCTTATTTCTGCACGCAGATCATGAAGGGGAGAGGGAACAGACGAAAGCCGATGCAATCCGTGCAGTCGGCAATCCAACTCACGTCGCAGTTTCCCTTCGGAGAGACGACCATATGAGAACGGCTTGCCATCAATCAGCATGCCAGGTGGCAATAACAATCCCCCTTTCACCGCCAGGCGCCATCCCAGGGGAGAACCCATATCAAGCGTGGCAATCGAGAGCCAGTATTCATAGGAGAGGCTCCGCAGAAGCTCCTGGGCTTGCTCGCAGAAACAACAATGCTCCTGTGTGAGGAGCAGTACATGGATACACTGAAACTGTACGCCATCAAATTCTAGAGAAGAAGACGTTTCCATCGAGCCTCTCCTTCATTACCTCAAGCAACGTTAAGATGGACGTCAACCTGCTATTATTGAATGCTCTTTTCGCTGACCATTCTGCCAGATTGACCTCCAAGTGGTTTACGGAGACGGAGCGCATGCCGAACCAGCGGAACGATCCTCCTGGAGTGTGGCAATGGCTCTTTGCAGGTGTTGTTTTGCCTCCTCGGCAATCGGGGTGAGTTGTTGATTGCGAGAGAGGTCGATCAGCGCATTCGGGTCAGCGACCTCGACAGAGCACTCCTTGCCAAGCGTTCTCACGATGACATTACATGGCAAGAGAAGCCCTATTGCTGGCTCCAGTTCTAGCGCACGATGAGCCAGGTGCGGATTACAAACATCCAGAATAAGATACGGGGGCATCTGCACACCAAGTTTCTCGCTCAGTGTTTGCTGGACATCAATTTCGGTTAACACCCCAAAGCCCTCCGCTTTCAGCGCTTCCTTGACGCGTAGCACCACGTCTTCATATGGGCCTGAAAGGGCCATCCCAAAACCATACACATATTCCATCGTTTGCTCCTTTTGTCCCTGTCGCTTGCTTTAGGACTGGCGTAAAGGTGTTTCATGCACATTTGGAACTTGAAGGCGCTCACGCATGTGCTCAAAGGTCTCGGCATCAATCTCACCCCGCGCGTAGCGCTGGCGGAGAATCTCGAGTGCAGAAGGCCCAGCCGGTGAACCATCCCTGTGCGTACGCTCGGATGTGAAACGGGTCAGCCAGCGAACCAATGTCCAAATGGCTAACCCCAGCAAGACGAGCCAGAAAAGATTCCAAACGGCCATCCAGAGCACCATCGGCCAACTATATCCATAGCCCCACATCATCATAAGAGTAACCTTCCTTTCTTATTTGCGCATGCGCCCGAAAACATGCATTGCCGCATACGCGTATTGACAGTTTTTTGCATCTGCACGCTGGTGAAAGCATATGGCGCTTTTCCCGCAGAGAGGAGCGAGGGCGAATGCCTGCATGACAGTGCTGTTTCTTTCTCTCTGTCCCTGTCTTGGTCTTGATGCCCCTTGCATCCTGCTTCAAGTATGGCGGGCATTGTTGATGCTCTCTTGATGGAGAACTGAGGATTGGCTGAGAGACGAGGTCTGCCAGACATCAAGAAGCCCAATCTTTAGGCATGGGTTTCTGCCAAAGAGAGAGTAGATCAGGACATTTGGTATATTGAAGATAGCGAATTACCATCTCACATTTCCCCTGGAATGACAGGAGGGAAAGAGCATGCAAGAACAGGTGAAACAGCAGCATATTCCCGTCAAGGTCTATCGTACGGGTGAGCGCTTGATGGTTGCGGCTCCTATGGCTGGGCTAGAACCTGAGAACTTTCTGGTCGAACTTACCGGTGATGACCGCCTCATTCTCCATGGGAACCTGCGTGCCATGCTCAAAGAGATCTTTGATCTCTTGCTCGATGAGTGGAGTGCTGGAGCCTATCACCGCGAACTAGCGCTTCCCATTCCAGTTGATGGAGAGTGCGCCAATGTTACCTATGGGAACGGCGTGCTGACAGTAGCCTTGCCCATTAGCACGCAGACGCGCCCCGCTCGACTGACGCTCAAACGACTCGCTGCGACCCACGGTGAGCGCCGAGGCAATGCTGGGCATCCTCCAGCGTGTCTGCATTCTTAGCCGCTTTATTAGGCAAATGAGGCGAACATACTTTTGCGCGAATTTTTGCTCAGATCAAGCAGCGTAGCTAGCCTCTCATTTTCATCGAAACTACTATGAAAACTGGCCTATATCACTGCAATCAGACGAGGCGCAACACACAAAAGAGCGTTGGCAATATAGCTCAGTGTTCTTTTGCGTGTTGCGTGTTCCTCTGATCTAGGTATCCTCGCGTAATGGTTCAATATATGCAGCCGGACGAAGCTTGAGACGCCGGGGGGGGCGGTTACTATCACGGCCTGGAGGCCCAGCGTTTTGCAAGAAGATCTCGTCCAGCCAGCATTTCACCAGTCATTGTTTCCTGCACAATCCTCAGCCGAGCCTCAGTTTTCCCTCACGGCGGCCTCAGCCTGGCATGCGACACTCACCAGTGAAGAGAACAAGGTGCATTTCTGAGAAAGGAGTGGAAGAATGCTACACGAAACAACAACGCAGGGGTCAGCCTCGCCACAGGTGCAAGACCCCGTCTGTGGCATGACCATTGCCCAAACAGAGGCATTCGCCACACGCACGGCGGGTGAAGAACCCTTCTACTTCTGTTCGGCACATTGTGTGCACCAGTTCGACCGTGAGCACAGTCGTTCAGCAACCACCGGCGTTGGGGAGACAGCACAACTCCAGTACATCGAGCTTCCGGTCAGTAACTGGGGTGGGCATCAGGGGGCTCTACGCCTGCAAGAACGCCTCATAGCCCTACCAGGCATCGCACAGATCGCAGCCAATCCAAAGAGCAATCTGCTGCATGTCACCTACGACCCATCTACCATCACCCTCGAAGCGATCATTGATCAGGTGCGCGAGGCAGGGTATACCATAGGGAGGGCGACGACGTATCTCGACATTAAGAGCATGCACTGCGCATCCTGCGTCATCAGCATTGAACAGGCCCTCTCGCGCACACCGGGAGTGCTTGCGGCTACCGTCAATCCAGCGACAAGCCGGGCACAGGTGACCTTCCTACCGACGCTGATTGACCGGACAGGCCTTACTCGCGCCATTGAAGCAGCAGGCTATCAGGTGCGAGGCGAAGCAATTCCAACTGAGACGGCGATGGACCAGGCTGAGCAAGACCAGGCACGTGAGTACACCACACTTCTCCACAAATTCTGGTTCGCCGCCATCATCTCACTGCCTGTGATCGTGTTTTCCTATCCACAGTTCTTCCCGGGACTGCGCGACTGGCTCACACCGGGGAGCGATGTGCGACGCTTCGTCTGGGCCTTGCTTGGTCTGCTCACACTGCCGGTGCTCGCCTGGGCGGGGAGTCACTTCTTTACTGGCATGTGGCAGGCACTTAGACATCGGCAAGCCAATATGCATACCTTGATCGCTATCGGTATCTCTGCTGCCTGGCTCTACTCTGGCGTTGCCGTCGCCATCCCACAGATGTTCCCGTCAATGGCACTGGCAGAAGTCTTTTACGATGTCACAGCGGTGGTTGTCGCCCTGGTCAACCTGGGATTAGCCCTCGAATTGCGGGCCCAGGGACGCACCAGTGAGGCCATCAAGAAACTCATTGGCTTGCAAGCAAAGACCGCGCGCGTGGTACGCGATGGCATCGAGCAAGACATCCCCATTGAGGAAGTGTTGGTAGGCGATATCCTTGTGGTGAGGCCCGGAGAAAAAATCCCCGTCGATGGGATTGTGCTCTCTGGCACCTCCTCCGTTGATGAGAGCATGCTTACCGGAGAATCCATCCCCGTGGAAAAACATGCGAGCGACGAAGTCATCGGTGCGACCATGAATCAGATGGGTAGTTTCCGCTTCCGCGCCACCAAGGTTGGCAAGGATACGGCACTGGCTCAGATCATTCGCCTGGTGCAGGATGCCCAGGGCTCCAAAGCCCCCATTCAGCGCGTCGTCGATCAGGTCTCGCACTACTTTGTGCCAACGGTCATGATGCTGGCAGTTGCGGCAACAGTCATCTGGTTCACCTTCGGGCCACAGCCCGCAATCGTGTACGCGCTCATTGTCTTCGTCACTACCCTGATCATTGCCTGCCCGTGTGCACTTGGGCTAGCTACCCCGACCAGCCTGACCGTGGGGATTGGCAAAGGGGCCGAACAGGGCATTCTGATTCGCTCGGGCGATGCACTCCAAACCACGATGCACCTGCAAACCATCGTACTGGACAAGACTGGTACTATCACTCGCGGCAAACCTGAACTGACGAATGTCGTGGCTAAGACCGGCTTCGACGAGGACGAGATCCTCACCCTCGCAGCAACTGTTGAGCGCAATTCTGAGCATCCTCTGGCAACAGCTATCGTGGAGGGAGCAAAAGGGCGTCACCTCGCTATGTCCGAGGTAAGCAACTTCAAGGCTATTCCTGGTCAGGGAGTCGAAGCAGATGTTGCTGGGAAACATGTACACCTTGGGAACGCGGCCTTGTTGCATACAGCACATATTCAGCTGGGGCAATTGGAGGCTGAGGTTCGGCACCTGGCCGATGACGGCAAGACGCCTATGTACATCGCCATAAACGGGCAGGCCGCGGGCATTGTGGCCGTTGCCGATACGGTGAAGGAAGAATCGACCGCTGCCATTGCTGCGCTCAAGCGTCTGGGGCTCGAAGTGGTGATGCTGACAGGCGACAATCGGCGAACCGCCGCTGCCATCGGGCTTCAGGTAGGAGTAGACCGTGTGCTCGCTGAAGTGCGCCCTCAAGACAAAGCGCACGAAGTGCAAAAGCTCCAACTGGAAGGAAAAAAAGTCGGGATGGTGGGGGATGGGATAAACGATGCGCCCGCGCTCTCACAGGCTGATGTCGGGTTGGCTATTGGCACTGGCACTGACGTCGCCATCGAGGCGGCGGATATCACGCTCATTAGTGGAAGCCTGAACGGAGTAGTGACAGCCATTGCCATTTCTAAGGCGACCATGCGTAATGTAAAGCAAAACCTGTTTGGCGCCTTCATCTACAATGCCCTGGGCATTCCCATTGCAATGGGCATTCTTTACCCCTTTACCGGCATTCTTCTGAGTCCTCTTCTCGCTGCTGCTGCCATGGCGGCGAGCTCAGTCACGGTGGTAACAAACGCCAATCGCCTGCGAGGCTGGCATCCCAAGGGGGAACCAGTATGGCCTCATAAACATCCGCCTCCCCTTTCAGAGAACACCTTCCAACGGAACGGGGTGATATCGAAAAAGCACATCAGAGCAGCGCAACCCAACAGAACCCAGTCACACGCGGAGCACGCAACTGCGAACGCAGGGCAACGGATAGAGAGAAGAACAGAAAGCGGAACATGATGAACCTGACAAATATCCTGGCGCTCCTTGGTGGACTCTTCGTGATCGGTGGCATTGCCTGGTTCTTCTGGGGGCCACGCAAGGGTAGTGTACGGGCAACAAGCACCTCTCGTGGCTACCAGGAGGCCATGATCCTGGTCAAAGGCAGCTATACCCCCGATGTGATTGTCGTCCAACATGGCAAGCCGGTACGCTTCAACTTTCGCCGTGAAGAGGCGGCCGCTTGCTCAGAGATGGTCGTGTTGAGCCACTTCGGCAAGAGCGCCCGGCTCCCAACCGGGGAAACCATCCCGGTAGAGTTTCTCCCAGAGCAACCCGGCGAATATGAGTTCAGCTGTCAGATGGGCATGCTTCGGGGAAAGATTATTGTCGAATAGTGAAGTACGAGAGGCACAAGCATTGTCGCATGTGCATGCGTGTTGCCTGCGCATGCAAGCCACCACACCGTAGAGAGAGGGGCCATGAGATGAAGAACGTCCATGATCATCCACCGACGAGAGGAAGAGGATTCCAATCACGAATCGCGACCTGGGTACTTCTCGGCTTTCTCGCCATCAGCGTTTTTTTCTCATCACAGAACATAGTGCACACCTGCTGGGCGTGCTTCCATTTTTGCTCTTCCTGCTGTGTCCTTTGATGATGCTCTTTATGCATCTTGGACACGGGAACCATGATAGAAATGATCACCAGGGAGAATAGACAGGACAGCCAAAAACAGTAGCACTTGATAAAAAGAAAAGAACAATCATCAGAAGGAGTTCTCCAATGCACACACATGAAGCACCAGCCTATGGCCTTTGGCTCCTGGTCATCATTAATGCAGGGGTGTTCATCCTCTTCGCTTTTAGCTTCGTCCGTCCGCGCACAACCCGAGACTGGCGCTCCTTTGGTATACCCAACATATCTGCCTTCCGCTGTCATATCAACGGTACTCATGAGCCGTCGTGTGGGATCGAAGCGGAACAGCGCATGATGCCGCCTATCACGAGCCGACGAACTGACATCCGCACCCAACATCGCAGCCGCATGTAACAGCGCGACTTCTGTTGGATCTCCCATTTCTCGCTGTTCGTCAACGTCAGCAGTGGAGCTGGACACCATAGTAACAAGTAATGACTGGAGGAGCGCATGCTTGCCGCTTGCGCTCTCCCCAGAGAGGAAGTCCTGTGCAAGCGTTGCGTCGAGGAGGAGCGTCACCGTCATCCGATTACGGGTAAGCGTGCCCATCTTGTCAGTGCAGATCACATCGGTACATCCAAGCGTCTCGACCGCACTCAAGCGGCGCAGCAATGCCCCACGGCGGGCCAGGGTACGTACCGCCATTGCCAGCGCCAGGGTGATGGTTGGTAAAAGCCCTTCTGGCACATTCGCGACTAACAGCCCTACTGCAAACACAAACGCGTCCCGTAAGGAAAGGCCCGCCAGGACACCGATGGGCAAAAACGCGAGGCCTACTACGGTTGCCACTGCGGCAATCAACCAGGCGACGCGTCGCACCTGTCGCTCTAAAGGACTTTCCTCTCGACCAACCCGCTCAGTGAGCGCCGCAATACAACCCAACTCAGTCGTCATCCCCGTCCGATAGACCAGAGTGTGTGCCGGCCGCCTGTACAAACCGTTCCAGAGAACACCAGATCCGATTGCGAAAGGAAATCTCCTTCGGCCTCAGGTGCTCCTGCATACCGCTCAACTAGCGTCGATTCACCGGTGAGCATGGACATGTCCACCTCCAGGGCACCGTCGAAGAGGCGTGCATCAGCACTGATGGCATCGCCCTCTTCAATCAGGAGAACGTCCCCCGGTACTAACTCTCGCACCACGATCCCTTGTCGACGACCATCTCGTATGACCGTCGCCCGATGAGGAAGATAGCTAGAGAGTGCTTCGACCGCACGCTCTGCCTGCTGTTCTTGCCAGAACGCAAAGACAGCATTGAGCAGGATCACTCCGATGATCGCTATCGCAAGGACAGCTGTGTGGGCAACGAGGGCAAGTGCTGCCGCAGCCCACAGGAGCAGTGCCAAGGGATGAATGAATTGCACGGCAAAATCTTTGAGCCATGTACGATCACCGTGCCGACGAAGTTCATTTGGCCCGTAGGCGACCAGGCGTCGAGCCGCCTCACGGCTGGTCAGTCCTTGCTGCGTTGAGTGTAACGCTCGAAGCAGGAGAGGAATCGATGCTTGTTCTGGTGGCGGGAAACGTGCCGTCACCGATTCGATTTGAGGCTGCTGAGGTCTTTTGTGTGAGGAGATCGCGTCCGAAGAAACAGGCGATGTCGAAGCAGCGTTAGTCTCACGTGATCTCGATTCGGATGGCATCTGGCTGGACATCTATGTGTTCTCCTGCAGAAGCTTCTTCTGATGAAGGAGCTTCTCTTTCCACTGTGACCACACGCACAAACAGGACCGTAGTCTCTTGCCGTACCTCACCTTTTCAGAATCATGGTACATCCCTCTGACAACGCTTCTCCTCTGCGTGCCCCTCCCGAAAGATGTGCGAGGCAAGAGCGGCTTGTTGGAAGTTGGAAATCTCTCCTGTTCCGTCTCAACATCGAGTGATCTGGGCATCGGTAGGCGCTCACTGCTTGGGTCTCTTTCTGGGCAATAGTTGACTTGCACGCCTTGTTACGATAATGCTATCGTACCATGTGCCCACAGCGTTTCTCTCAACATGTGCTGTGGTTGAAACCGCTTGTTTAATGCGGGAAATGGAGAGACTCCGCGCTACGTCGTAGCGCTGGCCGCTCATACTGGGATTTGCAGAGCTAGATAGCAGAGAGCACGCTCATGAGTTCTCTTGCAAAAAGCATCTCAAGCCCACGTCGCATTGCACGGTTTACGATTCTCTCGACAAGAAGCAGGGACGCCACAGAGGAAGGATGGGATGAAATGGATCTGCATGAACCTCTTCGGATATGCCTCCTGGCTCTTGCGAGCTGGTATCCCAAACATCTGCTGAGGAGCAATCGCAGTGTCCTTGGTGACCGAGCCTTTTGCCCACATTGCCAGACAACTGCGGAGGTGATGGCATGGCTTCAACAGCAAGAGCCTGCATTCTTGGAGAAGCCTGCCCATTTAGTGGTTGATGCACAGCAATGCACCATCTATTTGACAGAAACCACTGAGAAGATGCCTGCTTATTGGGTCCATTGCCGAGGGAAAATGCCTGTCGAGGTGGAAGCACAAAGCACCCATGAGACAACTCTCGGTGAAAGAAAGGAACAGAGGCGTAAAAAGAATACATGTATAGAACAGTAAGCTTGTCTGTAGATCTCACTCAATGAGTGAAAGGCTTTGGAGGCAAAGCGCAATCCATGTTTCAAAAAATTTTAGTTCCACTGGATGGATCAGATCGGGCTGAGCGTGCCATTCCCATTGCTGCTCATATTGCACACGCTTGCGGTGGCTCGGTCATCCTGCTTCGAGTGCTTACCCATTCTGCTGACATGGTGGTCTCTTTCCTGCAACCGCCAGAGACTGCGGAGAAGCATGTGGAAACACTCCATGCACAAGCAAGCACCTATTTACACGCTGTTGCGGTAAGAGAAGCGTTGACGCATATCCCGACGACCCTGGAGGTCGCCGATAGTATGCCTGCTCAGACCATCCTTTCGACGGCGCGCTTACAAGCCGTCGATCTGATTGTCATGTGCAGCCATGGCATGACAGGCTTCAAACGCTGGGCTTTAGGGAGTGTTGCCCAAAAAGTTGCACACGCGAGTGATGTTCCTGTTCTAGTTCTTCGTGAGGACGGGGGGAGCTCATTGCCTCTGACACCAAATGGAACGCGTTCGATGTGTACGCTGGTAGCTCTCGATGGCTCACCCTTGGCCGAAACGGCACTCTTTCCAGCAGGAGGCCTCTGCGCAGCATTATCTGCTCCGGCACAGGGACGCCTCCATCTGACACATATCGTGCCTCTCTCTCATCAGGATGAGCAAGCTGAAGAGGCAATAACGAGAGCGCATGCCTATTTATGCTCTGTCGCACAGAAATTCCACGAAGGGGAGATGGCACATTTGCATCTCTTGGTGTCATCATCGGTTGCGCTTGGTAGAGATGTCGCTGATACCCTCATCAAGATTGCTGAGACCGACACTCAAGAGCAAGACGTTAGGGAGACCCAGCCCTGTCATATGATCGCACTGGCAACACACGGACGAGAAGGTGCTGACCGCTGGATCATGGGAAGTATCACTGAACGCGTACTTGAAGCAACCAGGCTTCCCACACTTATCGTGCGTCCTCAAATATCAGCAGGCGAATCGAATGGTGGATGAATGGAGAGTACCTCCAGATGGAGTGAGCCCATTGAGGGAAGCGTGCATATATCATGAAGGCGAGCACTTTCTTCTAAGAGTAGGAGCAGAGAGACCTTTGATCAAAGGAGAGAGAGGAGCTTGATGATGTTTCAACAGATTCTTGTGCCTCTGGACGGATCACCTCTTGCCGAAGGGGCATTACCAGTTACAGTGCGGTTGGCACGTATCTCAGGTGGAACGATCACCCTATTGCAGGTAGCCGATGTTTCCTATGCGTATCTCTCATATGGCGTGATGCAGCCTGCTGCCATGCATGCCATTCTCAATAGTAGTCTCGCTAATGCCAGTAATTACCTTGATGCCTTGCTTCGCCGCCCTGACCTGGCAGGGGTGACGCTCAAGAAGCAGGTGGTGCTGGGGAATCCAGCAACTGTTATCCTTTCTATGATCAACACACTCTCAGCTGACCTTGTGGTGATGTCCAGTCATGGGTATACAGGGGTGAAACGATGGGTGCTAGGTAGCGTCGCAGAGAAGGTGGTTCATCATGCGCCTGTCCCGGTACTCATTCTCCGCGATGAGAAACCTCTGCTCGCTCACCCCAACGGCGGTGGCGCAAATGGTGTTCGTGCCCTGATCCCATTAGATGCTTCAGCTCGATCTCAGGATGTGATCGCTCCTGCGGCAGCCCTGGTGGCAGCCTTGTCATCTCCTGGGCAAGGAGAACTCCACCTCACCCAGATGGTTATGGTGCCAAAAGAGAGCAGCGAAGGGGCAAAAAGCGAGGCGCTGCTGCAAAATGCCAGGCAGAATCTGCAAGCGACCTGTACATGTATTCGCGAAGGCCTGGTGGCCAACGTTGGCCCCGAGCTCCGCTTCAAACTCACCTGGTCCGTCTCCGTGGAGAGGGATATCGCGGAAGGGATTGTCCGGGTTGCTGAGGATGGTGAGAGAGCAGAAGATGGCGCCGTCATTGAACCCTGTGATCTCATTGCCATGACAACGCATGGGTATAGTGGAATCAAAAAGTGGACGATGGGCAGTATTGCTGGACGTGTGCTTCAAGCAACCAGGCTTCCGTTACTACTGGTGCGCCCGGCGGATATGATTAGGAAAGAGCATCTGGAGGAGGAGGGCTACCAGAATAACATGTGATATGACCGAGAAACAGGACCTGTGCTTAGAGATGTATGTGTGAGAGCACGATCCTATCCTAGAGAGAAAGGGAAGTATGGAGAGAGCACGCCCACAATGCATCTCTCTTGTTGGAAAGGAGCTGGGAATGGTTTACCACACACAGATCAGGACGAGTGGCGGACAGGTAGTGATCTCGAACCCTGATACAAAGCTGCTGGATTACTCGCTGCTTGTCCCCATGGCTCCAATACTCCATAACGTCTATGACGAGCGTATCGCAATTATTGGCTCAGGACCAGTGGGACTCAATGCGGCACATGTCCTGGCGCTTCTGGGATATAGCCAGATCACGATCTTCGAGGAGAAACCGACTGCGGGTGGAATGCTCGCCCTCGACATGCCTTCCTTTGGTTTGTCGTCTCAGGCCAGAGAGCAGTTACTTGAGCTCCTCTTGCGACCAGGGGGCGTACTTCGCTTACGGACCCGCATTGGACGCGATATCTCGTTTGACGAGATACGCCGGAGCTTTGATGCCGTATTACTGGCAGTCGGCGTGCAACAGCAGGTACCTATCGATCTGCCAGGCGAAGAGGCGCTGAAAGGTGTGTGCTCCGCGCTGGAGATACTCTCCACCCGGCCTTTCTCCTCACAGGGTGGATGTGCGGGAACGGTCGTTGTCCTGGGAGGAAGTCGCTATACATTTGACGTCGCTGCTCATGCTGTAGAAGCAGGGGCCAGATCCGTCCACGTGTTCTATCCAGCCCCCCTGTCGGAACTGCCTGTAACCGCAAGAGAGCAGTTGCTGCGCCCGCATGAGCGCATCTCCATCCACGAGTTCACCATGCCGAAGAGCTTCCTGGGAACGGAAGATATGAATGTCTGTGGGATACGTTGTCAGAAGACACGCTGGGTCCGCGACGATCACACTTCGCACCTGGCCTTTGCCCCGGGGCGCGGACGGTGCTATCCCGTCGAAGCGGTAATTGTCGCCATTGGCGAGGCTCCCGATCTGTCATTTCTCCCTCGCGGACTGACCATAGCAACGACATGTGGTGAGGAGCTGCGACTGACAGACCCCTTTACGACGCTCATGCCAGGTGTCTTTGCCGCGGGAGATGTCGTCCATAGCCTGGAGTCGTTGGAGGAGGCCTTGCGGGAAGGACGCGATGTGGGACTACAGATCCATCGCTATCTCAGGCAGCAGAAGCACAGCCATGTAGAGGGGAGTGACAACCCTGGGAGAGGGAATGTTCCTTGGGCTGAACCCGCCTCAAATGAGGCAACCCACTAACATGTGAAAACGAGCGGGTGGTCGCAACCGAGTTTGAGAAAGAATGCTCAGTTGCAGCCATCCGCTCGTTTTTTACGTGCCATCTATGCATGTCGACTTTATCACATAGCGCTTACAGCGTGTCTCGTAGCAGTTCGTGGAGCTTGCGCTCCAGCGACTGGAGCAGGATCGGCATCGCATGCGCTACGGCCGGGGTAAGCCGGTGTCCCGGCTCAAAGCAGGCTCCTTCGATGCCATAGAGCAGGAGCATTTCTGGCAAGCACTGGAGGATCTGGGCCAGTTCCAGCGCTTCGGGCAGACCAAAGGTATGGCTGGAGTAGGAAGAGGCAGAGCGACAAGGCAGGGGATGCGTGCACAGGTTCCAGGAATACAGCGTTCCTGGAGGAGCGCCGGTTACCACGGCATCAATCACAATCGCGCTGCTGGTCCCTTCCCAGGCCTCCAGCAACGCGGTCCCCTCGCCGCTACTTTCCAGGATCTGGGTGTGAGGCCATGAGTGCTGGCGCAGATCTCTGACGATGAGAAGTCCCAGTCCATCGTCACTGCGGTCCTCGTTCCCAATACCAATAACGCTGAGCGCTGGCTGCTGGAATTGCTCTGTTGCTCTACCCGGGCCTGATTTCCTGTTCATGGCGCACACCAGGGATCATCTCTCAATGGTGAGTTTAAGGAAGTGGGTCGCGCACGAGATACAGGGGTCGTAGTTCCGCACCATCTGTTCACAGCGTTGCAGGAGCTGGTCGCCAGGAGCGTTCAGGACCTGAGGGATGTAGCGGCGAAGATCCTCTTCGATCATCTTCTGGTTTTGTGAAGTGGGGGGAATGATTTTTGCCTTCAGAATCAAACCCTCCTCATCAAGCTGGTAGTGATGATAGAGGATGCCCCGCGGTGCTTCGGTGATGCTCCATCCTTCAGAGGCGCGTGGGACAACTTCGATGGCCGCGCGATCAGGTGGCTCGTATTGCTCAATCAGCCGCAAGGCTTCATGGCAGGCATAGAGCACCTCAAGGCTACGCACGATAATGCTGCGGAAGGGATTGCGACAGATAGGCCCTAGCCCCGCGCCCCTGGCCTCTTCCTGGATGAGTTCAGGGAACTGGTCAAAGTTGAGGGTATAGCGAGCCAGGGGGCCCACACAGTAGGGGCCAATACCCTTATGCACCGCGTGTAGCGCGTGCGAGTAGGGGACCTGCTCTTCGATGAAGTGCTGCTCAAACTCCCGCGCATTCAGCGATACCCCCCTGGTCGTGGTCAGCCGCCCCTCATCCAGAGGATATTCGTGCGCGGGACAGAGGGCAACGAACTCATACGCCTGCTCAAAATCAGGATAGGGAAATTGAGCGGTCCAGCGCACTGTCTCTAAGGCCGCCTGGCGAGCCCATTTTACTTGTTCCGCTAGCGGAGCGAGGTCCCGCCTGGAGGGGAGTTTGTAGAAGCCACCCACGCGTACATTGATGGGATGGACCTCGCGTCCCCCGATACAGGCAATGATGGCGTTCCCGGCTTTCTTGAGTTGTAGTCCCCGGCGAACCACCTCGGGATAATCCTTCGCCATCTGAATACTGTCGGGATATCCTAAAAAGTCGGGGGCATGCAAGAAGAAGATATGCAGGGCATGGCTGGATATCCATTCGCCACAGTAGAGCAAACGACGCAGCAGGCGAAGCTGGCCTTCTACTTTGATCCCCAACGCGTCTTCCATCGCGTGGACAGCGCTCATCTGGTAGGCGATAGGGCAGATGCCGCAGATGCGCGCCGTGATGTCGGGGGCTTCGCTATAGGCCCGGCCTCGTAACAGCGCTTCAAAAAAGCGCGGTGGCTCAAAGATCTTCAATTTGACATCGGTGACCTGGCTGCCTTTTACCTGAACATGGAGCGCGCCCTCGCCCTCCACGCGAGCCAGGTAGTCGACGTTATAGGTTTTGCTGTTCATATGTCTCACTCTCCCGGCGGAAGGCCTCAGCATACGCATTCACGCCTCGCAATACACGCACGACCTCCTGCCTGCGGAGTCCACACTGGCACAACTGCGCGCTGAGGGCCGCCATGTTTGGCGTCTCTTTGGGTCCATAGCAACCATAGCAGCCACGGTTATAGGCTGGGCAGATCGCGCCACAGCCCGCGTGCGTGACCGGTCCCAGACACGGCGTGCCTTGCGCGACCATCACGCAGACCGTCCCCCTGCGTTTACACTCCATGCAGACACTGTACGCGGGGATGTTGGGCTTGCGACCATGCAGATAGGCGCTGATTACCTCCAAAAGCTGCTGCTTATTAATGGGACAGCCAGAGAGTTCGAAATCGACCCGGACATGGCTGGCAATGGGAGTCGAGGTCTGAAGCGTCTCAATATAGTTTGGAGAGGCATAGACCAGCGCCAGGTACTCCTGGCTATCTTGAAAGTTCCGCAGCGCCTGAATGCCACCCGCCGTCGCGCACGCACCAATGGTGACCAGGTACTTCGAGGCACGGCGGACATGCTGGATACGCTCCAGGTCATGGGGCGTCGAAATGGAGCCTTCCACGAGTGAGAGATCGTAGGGGCCTGGCTGGATAGCCTGGGAGGCTTCGAGGAAATAGGCGATCTCGATCTCGCCCGCCAATGTTAAGAGCTCATCCTCGCAATCAAGCAGACTCAACTGGCAGCCATCGCAGGAGGCGAATTTCCAGACCGCGAGTTTGGGCTTATGGGTCGCACTCATCTCAGACCTCCCGCACATTCAACAGATGCTGGACACGGTGATACGGAAAAATCGGACCATCTTTACAGACAAAGTAGGGCGCGAACTGGCAGTGACCACACCAGCCCGTGGCGCACTGCATATTGCGCTCTAAGGAGACATAGATCTGCTCCGGGGTCAGGCCGCGCTTTGCGAGCTCAAGTGCGGAAAAACGCATCATAATCTCTGGCCCGCAGAGAAAGGCCAGCGTGTTGGAGGGATCACATGCCACGCGGGGAATGATGCGCGTTACCACGCCGACGTTGCCGCGCCAGTCTCCGGGCGCGGCATCTACCGTGACCTTGATCTCGAAATCAAAGCGGGTTCGCCAGCGCGCGAGTTCGCGGGCATACAGGACATCGGCGGGTGTACGTGCTCCATAGATCAGGGTCATACGCCCATACTTTGCGCGCTGCTCCGCGACCTGGTAGAGCACAGGTCGCAAGGGTGCGAGTCCCAGGCCGCCTGCGATGATGAGAATATCTTTGCCCTCAGCCTGTTCTAGGGGCCAGTGGCTGCCGAAGGGACCACGCACGCCAAGTGTCTCACCTGCCTTGAGCTGGCAGAGCGCCCGGGAGACGGCCCCAACCGTGCGTATGGTGTGAAGCAGGGGCCTCGCTCTCAAGGGATGCCCGCTGATCGAAACAGGAATTTCGCCCGCGCCAAAGATGTAGAGCATATTGAATTGCCCGGTGGCGAAGGACGGAATTTCACCACCATCTACGGGCTCGAGAGCAAGCGAAACGGTATCGCGTATTTCATGCCAGCGCCGCCGCACCTGGTACAGCCGGGGGAGCGTGACTTGTGTCTGAGCGGGCTCCATCATTCCCTCACCCCTGTGGGTTATAGATGTCGAGTAATTGCATGCGTGTGACTTGTAAGCGCTCGATCAGGATTTGCGTAAAGCGCGTCATCAATTCATAGCCAAACAGGTGGTCTTGCTTGGCTTGCATACGCAGAAATGTTCCATCGATCTCAATGGCATGTGTTGGCAGAAGCGCTCGCGCATCAAAATGCCAGATATAGGGTGAGAAGAGCCAGGACCAACCAAGCACCTCACCAGACTCCAGGGTATCGATCAACAAGGGGCCGCGTGGTGCGGCGCTTATCTCCAGCGCGACTTTGCCCGAGCTCAGAAGATAGAACTGGGACGCAGGTTCCCCCGCATGAAAAATGTAGGTTCCAGCATCAAAGCTCGTTTCAACCGCGCATTCATAGAGCAGGCGCCTGTAGCGGGGAGCGATGCCGATAAAGAACGGATGGGCGTTAATGGCTGCTTCAAGGGGTGGGGTGCTCATAATCCTCGTCTCCTTTCCGGACAAAGGAATCACTCGCGCGTATGGCGCGAACCTCTGCTGTAATATCGATGCCGACTGGGCACCAGGTAATGCAGCGCCCACATCCGACGCATCCTGAGCTCCCGAACTGATCAATCCATGTCCCCAGCTTATGCGTCATCCACTGACGATAGCGGGATTTCGCGGACGAGCGCACGCTCCCACCGTGCAAATAGGAGAAGTCCTGGGAAAAGCAAGAATCCCAGGTGCGCCAGCGCTCGGCCTGTGTTCCAGTGACATCTGTCGTGTCTTCTACCGAGGTACAAAAACACGTGGGGCAGACCATGGTGCAGTTGCCACAGGTCAGGCAGCGCGTGGCGACATTCTCCCATTGCGGGTGCTCAAGGTTGCGAGAGAGCAGATCCTTGATATCAGTGGTATCCATGGTCTTGCCCATTTGCTGACTGGCCTGCTCCGTAAGAGCGTAGGCTTGCTGGATTGCCTCCTCGCTTGCCTCTACATGGTCAATCGCCTCGAGGAGCTCTGCCCCAAGCGCGGTTCCCGTTTCCGCGACAAAATAATGGCGGGGTGGCGTTAGCACTTCGGTGAGCGCCAGGTCAAAGCCATGGCTCGCCCGGGGACCGGTTTGCATCGAGGTACAGAAGCAGGTGCCGCCCGCCTGGCCACACTGCACCGCGATAATGCAAATGTTGTTGCGCCGTTCCTGGTAAGCGGGATCAACATACCTGTCTCCCAGGAAGACGCGGTCCTGAATGAAAATGGCATGCAAATCGCAGGAGCGTACGCCGATAAAGGCCCGCTTAGGCACTTCTGACAGTTCAGGGGTGATCTGAAAACTCGTTCCCGTGTGTTCGCGCCTGGCACGCCAGAGACGGAGTACGGGAGGATGCAGGAAACGCTTCCATGAATGAGGCCCTACATTGTAGCCAAAGAGCGCCTCGTCATCACGCTTTTTTAAGCGATAATAGCCCTCACGCTGCTCATCGGTATAGCCAATAGGAAGATCATCTACGGAAGTAATCACATCGTACATGATGGCACAGTCACGTACCGTTGGTCCGATAAGCTGATAGCCATGGGTTGAGAGCACTTCAAACAATTGCTGGATATGCTGACGCTCTACCACGGCATAGGTCCTGGTTATTGAAGCGGCAGTCATCGTTGATAGATCCTTTCTGTTCTTTGGGAGATGCAATCAACCAACACGTTCATGCTCTTCATCTCCTGACGATTCAGCTATTCCTAATGCCATTCCTCTCAGGTATATATGATGTTCTCAGATAATTTCAATATAGTCACACAAGAAAACCTTCACATCACGAAAAGCACACAATGCCTCGTTCCCTTTGTACCATGGAGTCGAGAGCATAGGGTAGAAGCGTGAAGGCATTGTGAATACAAGCAAAGCACTGGTGATGGTTTTGTAATATTCATAGGATATTGTTGCTATGATGAATAGGAAGCTTTGTTCTTGACTGCGACAAATCTTTTTTCCGAGATATAGATTGTGAAGCAAAGGAGGTGACGGTTATGGGTAGCCGTTTTCTATTGCCCTTCGTAGAAGATATAGACCTGGAGGCACTGAACAAGGCGGCACGCTTTGCGCGCAAACACAGAGCGGTCTTGACCCCTCTTGCTTTGCTTCCTCTCTCAGAACAACAATGGGCAGAGGGTCCACGCCTCGAACTGATTGAGCAGGCGAATGACTTTCTTGAAGCCATACGCTGTCAAGCTGCGCAAGTAAGGGTCGCTATAGAGCCATGCGCCATAGAAACGCGAGATGCGGCGCGTAGCATTCAGATCTTTGCGCAAGAAATGATGTGTGACAAGATCCTCCTCTTTATCCGCGAGAGTAGGACTGTCTTACTCCCACGACCCATCGCGCAGCAGGTATTGGATGAGGTTACCAGTTCCCTCTGCCTTTTCCGCCTGGAAGAGCGGCCTGGAATGAAACTAGTACAAAAACTGATGCACTGGATGTCCAACCTTCTCTATCCTGAAGCAGAGGAGCACCAAACGTTGCCAGGAACAACGGAAAATAGGTTGAGAAGTTTGACACATGTCGACCATGCGCCCCATGAGCAATAAAAGTAACTAGTGCTGGGTGCAAGGTCTCCTAGACCTAGAAATGGAGCTAGAGATGGCACAGCACCATGATCTCGCAATGAACTTCCTCCAGGCCTATATCGCGGAGACCGGGGATACCGATCTCTACACACTTTTCCCTTTTTATATCTGTTACCGAGCTTGCGTACGCGGCAAGGTGACCTCATTCCTCCTCGATGATCCCGAGATCGAAACTAATCAGAGCAGGCAAGCTATTCAGGAGGCCTCTGACCTCTTTGCCTTCGCCGTTCGCACCACAAACAGCGACACGCACCACCCGCTGCTACTCTGCATAGGCGGGCTCATGGGGAGCGGGAAGAGCACGCTCGCTCACGCATTGCAACAGTATCTCTCCTTTCCCTTGTTCTCCTCGGATGTCATCCGTAAACAACTCACACAGCAGTCGCCCGCTATGCATCAGGCGGAACATTATGGCAAAGGAACCTATACCCCCTCCTGGAACAGGAAGACGTATGCTGCTCTCGCACAACGCGCGCTACCATATCTGGAGCAGGGGCAGTCGGTAATCTTTGATGCCAGCTTTTCACGTCGAGAGGAACGACAGGTATTGGCGCATACAGCGGTGACATTGGGGCCAAGGTTGTCTTTATCGAGTGTGTCTGCCCGCCGCCAGAGGTCGCGCTGGCACGGCTCCATGGTCGCTGGCAAAGCCATTTCGATGGTACCAACCATGAAGCGTCCCCTGAAGCTATTCTGGCTTCAGATGGTCGCCCAGATTTGTACGCCGTACAGGCTGCACACTGGGAACCCTTTGAGTCTGCATTGGAGCCAGGGGTTACACATATCCTTCTCACAACGACCTCTCCTCTTATGGAAACAGTACAACAACTTCTGACAAGGTCACCGCTAGAGTGTACCTCGCGCTACGCTTAGTCTAGTAGTAGAATAAGCTGTAACGACACTGCGAGTGCCGTGATCGAGCTGTGATATGCTTTCGTAAGAGCGAGAGAAACATGTGAGGCATAACAACTACACTCCTGGTAACACAATATTGATACCATCTTGATGCCGCGATCTGATGAGTGTCAAGGTCAAAGTGGACGAAGGAGATCATCTATGTTCAAGCGCATACTTATCCCACTTGACGGCTCAAAACGTGCTGAAGAGGCGTTACCTATGGCGGCTTTCCTGGCACGTGCAACTGGCGCCTCGCTATTGCTTGTGAAAGTAATTACGCCTGAGCTTCTCTATACAAGTCTCTATCCAACAGTACCTGGCTACATGGCTGAGCAAATTCGTACAACATTTGTCCATGATGCCCAGACCTATCTCAAACACGTCATTCGTACCTCGAAACTGGAGGATATCGCTGTATCCACAGAGGTGGTGATTGGTATCCCCGGTACTACAATTGTACAGCTTGCGGGAGAGCGACTGGCAGACCTCATCGTAATGCGAAGCCAGGGGCAGACAGGGGTTGCACGCTGGTTCTTTGGCAGCATCGCCCAGTATGTAATTCGTCACAGTCCAGTCCCGGTTTTAGTCATGCGCGACGGGTGTTCCCCTCTAATGCTTCAACCAGGCCAGTCATTCCACGTGCCACGAGTATTGGTGCCACTAGATGGCTCACCAGAGGCTGAGGAAGCCTTGCTGCCCGCGGCGGAGATGGCGCGCCTCCTGGCGGGCAGCGCACAAGGGCAGATCCATCTTACCTGCGCTATCCGCTCCGTCACTGCTCATGAGCATTTCACAAGCGCTCAGGCGGAGCAGCAAAATAAGGCCGTGCAGGCGGAAGCAGAGGCCTACCTGGCTTCGATTGCCACACGTCTGCGTATGGGCGAGTTTGCCTCCTCGACATTTGCGACAAGTTATTCCGTGGTAACGTATACACGTGAAGAGGAGATCTGGAAGCGCATTTTTCGTGAAAGCGAGTGTATTGGCGATGTCCCGGGATACGCAGGCTGCGATCTGATCGCTATGTCTACCCATGGTAGAACTGGTTTACAACACCTCTTACATAGAAGTATTACCGAACATGTACTGGACATGACAACGGTGCCTCTGCTGATTGCACACACGCATGCCACGCCCAAAGAATATATCCCGAGCGCAGCAACAGTTTCGCATCAGGAGATACAGCAACCGGGATAGAGGCTCGCCACCAAGAGTCCCCTGTATATCTTTTAAGAGGCTAAAGAAGGAACATGCAGAGAATAAGCATGTTCCTTCTCTCGTGTTTGGGGAAGCTTCCCTGCACGCAGCGCGAAGTCCTCCAGGGCGATTCCTCCCGCCATCATAAGCACAATCACCGTCTCCGCGAGATACTCTTGTAAAAGCAGCGAACCAATGATGGCGAGTATCGCGATAAGGTCAACGCTCATTTCACGACGCCACAGGTGCTTGAGCGTATCCCACATGAGAGGGAGGCCGCCCAGGAGGATACCGCTAAAGAGCAGCCAATGCGAGATGAATGGCAGCCTGGTCAGCCAGAAGCCAGCGCTGAGTACCAGGAGCACCAGCGTCAAGATGGGGACCGGGTAGCGTTTATAAGCGATCAGGCTCTCTGCCTGCCAGGGGCAGGCGCTTCCCGCGCTTGATATAGCGTGGCCTCTGTTGACCAGTCCTGCTGCGTTTGCGTCATCTGCTTAATCCACCTTCTATACCTCGCGTGTGCCAGAGAACATGGTCCGCGATAAACAACTCTCCACTTAAAGATATGCTCACAAGTTCTCACGGTCGTCACTTCATAGCCTTCTGGTTCTCTCATTTTGCTCACAGTGCATTGCACAGAGAAGCGCAATAATCACATGAGTGCCTTTTTGCGGCAATAATATAGCCTACAAAGTTTCTAGTTTGGACTAACTAAGAACTGGGTGACCTCCCTTGCGAAAAGCCACCCAAGCGAGTAAGGTTCCTGTATTACGAATACGCAGGAGCTTGCTCGAATGCACCTTAACACATGGAACGAATTTCGTCACGCCGTGTACAGCAGCTTTCTCCAGGGAAAAGACGCCTTGTTCAACTTGTTGGACGCCCTGCTGAGCGAGTGTGAGGCTCAATCGCTGATCGAATTGTCGCTGTCGCCGCATTTTCAACGGACGTGGGACAGCGTCTATGAAGCCTTGTCGGACGGCAAAATCGACGAGCGCCGTTTGCGCGAGTTGTTTCTTGAGTACCTCGTTCGACCAGCCCTGGATCACCCCTTGCGCATTGGCATAGATGCCAGCAACATTGCGCGTCCCAAAGCGGTGACCTCGCCGGATCGCAGCGGGCAAAAGGTACCCAATTTGCCGGATGGAGAACAGGCCATTACCTACGGGTGGCAGTTTTCGACCGTGGTCGCCCTGCCAGCCACCCCAGGTAGCTGGACCTACGTCCTGGACCATGCGCCGCATCGAGACCTCGACCACTGCGGCCCAGGTGGCCGCTCTCCAACTGGCGCGTCTGGCTCCTCACCTCCCGAAAAACACCCTGGCCTACATGGATCGTGGGTATGACTCGGCCTGGTTGTGGTGCCAACTCAGTGGCTTGCCGATCACAGGAACCTTGATCCGACTCAAAGGCAATCGCTGTTTTTACCGCCCCGCTCCTCCCCCAACAGGCAAACGCGGTGCGCCTCGCAAATGGGGCGACAAGTTGCAACCATCCGACAAGGCAACGCACGCGGACCCAACGGGAGAGTGGAGCGGGCAGGACCAGGCGGGCCGTCCTGTCGAGGTGAGCGTTTGGCAACAGATGCACCTCAAAAATGCGGCCTGGCTGGACGTGACGGTGGTCCGCGTCGTGCGGCCGACAGCGAGTCGAACCAAACGTGATCCACGGACCAGTTGGTTTGTCTGGATCGGCGATCCGCAAGCCGATGTCGCTCAGGTTGCCTTGGGATACGTCCATCGCTTTAGTCAGGAACATGGATACCGCTTTGAGAAACAAAGCTTGTTGTGGGACAAACCGCGCGTGCGCACCCCACAACAATTTACTGTCTGGAGTTAGCTCGTTGCCATCGCTCACAATATCATTGTTCTCGCTCGTGATGAGGTCCAGGCTCAGTTTCGCCCGTGGGAAAACAAGCAACGTTGTCCGAGCCCACAACAGGTGCGTCGCGGGCTTCACAAATTGTTGCCACATTCGGGGTCCCCTGCCCGACCCCCACAACCACGTGGAAAATCGGCGGGCAGAGCAAAAGGCACGAAATTGCCGAAGCGAACGCGCTATCCCCTGACTCGGCAGGAGCCTAAAGTCCCTGCTTTGCTTCCACTGTAGCGGATTTGCTCGCTTTTTCATCGTTCTGGGCTGCTTTCACGGAACTTCAATCGATGTTCTGGCGGGTAGCCGTTAGTCCAAACAAGAAACAAAGTACTTTTTGCCAGGAAAAATGTGAAACGTTGGTGAGAGATTTAACCTGCTTTGTGATCGCCTTGAGAAGTGTATGACCTATATTATAAGTGTAGGAGGGGAGGAGGAATGGTGGAATGAGGACATGGACGGTGGATGCTGAGCAGATCGACCATAGACAAAAGAGCCGACCCTATGACCTCGCCCGAGCAGGGCCGCGTAAAGCACAGAGGTTGAAGATCCGTCTTCGGCATTCACTGCTCCATTCCTCATATGTTCCGGGACTCCAACTAGAAAATAAGAAAGCAAAGAGTCTGACACACCAGCAAACGAAACAGAAGCAAAAGAGAACTGGCGCCTAAGGCCAGTTCTCTTTTGCAGTTCGATGTCTTCGGAAGAGCCTGTTTTGGGCAGGTCATTGTGATCGTTTCGTGTGGAGGAGTGAGGCTCCTGTGATAAGGCGGTGAATATGCTGGTCTATGCTTGTGAAAGACGGCGGGGAAACGTTTTTCCCCACCTCTTCCAGAGAACGGCAGTATATCGTAACCATTGTCACAAGGGAGGAGCGCACGTATGTTTCGCCAAATTCTTGTTCCACTGGATGGTTCCCCGCGCGCGGAGCACGCTATCCCTATCGCGGCCCAGATGGCTCAGGCCCAGCATGGAAGCCTTGTGTTATTACGCGTCGTCACGCCAGCGATTGAGTGGTGGCCCGCGTCTCTGGCGCTTCCGGCATCAGCTCAAATTGCGACGGCCTCCGCGTGTGAGGAAGCAAACGCCTACCTGGATACCCTGCTCGCCTTACCCTGGTTGCAACATTGTCCAGTTGAACTCCTGGTCGTCGTTGGACCTGTTGTCTCAACGCTTCTCGATGTGGCGTGTACGCACGCTTGCGATGCTATTATCTTGTGCACCCGCGACCACGAGTCTTTGTCTTACCAGGTGAGCAGGAGCGTGACCAGAGAGGTACTACGTCACACAGCATTACCCGTCCTCATCTTGCATGAGCATGGACCACATCCACACATTGTCCCGGGCCAAGCACGACGACCATTACACCTGTTCGTGGCCGCGAACGAGCGAACCCATGCCTGCTCCGTGTTCCAGGCGACAGCGTTCCTGGCCAGGGTGCTTGCCTCCGGGCGGGCCGTCGTTCACCTGGTAGGAACTGTGCAAAGTAACGCTACCAGAGAATCCCTGGAGAAGGAAATTTCCTCCGTTCAGGAACATCTACGCGCCATCAAAGATTCCATGTTTGATGATAGCGCCGGGAACCATCTCCCCGTCACCTGGAGCCTTGATGTGGGCAGCGACATCACAGATCTCCTGATACGGTGTGCTGAACACAGGGAAGCGTCAGAAAAAGCAACCACGGCTGGGACGCCTGATACCATCCTGCTCCTCATGAAGGATGAGGCCTATGGAACCACGCCCTGGCCGATGGGCGATGTGATTGAACGTGTGCTGGTCCAGACGAACCTACCCCTCCTCGTTATCGAGGCAAGCGAGCAGCGACCAAGGGATGTGCGGACCTGTGAGAAAACTGCCGTGAGAGGCTCTGTGGTGCAGGCATAGTAGGATGAGCGTTTTACGATGAGAGTCATCGTAGGCCATGATGAAAAGCGAAGGGAAAGGTCCGTACTGCCCGATACAGTGGGCAGGCGCTTTCCTCAAGAAGAAGGAGTTGTCTTATGATGAGACGGATTCTTGTTCCCCTGGATGGTTCAACGCGGGCGGAAGGCGCTTTGCTTCCCGCGGCACAGCTGGCGCACAAGACTGGCGGATCACTCTTTCTGGTGCGCGCGACCTTGCTTCCTATGGAGTATGCGTGGATCTCTGCTGATGCAACGATGATCCTGGCCGATGCCATAGAAGCCGACCAGAAAAGCGCGCACGATTACCTCAATCAGGTCACGACCTTTCCCTGTTTGGAGGGCCTTGAAGTGACCACGAGCGTTGTTCAGGGTGATCCCGCGACCGCGATTCTGGAGTATGTCCAGCAAGAGGAGGCGGACCTGATTGTCATGTGCCGTCACGGCAAAGGAGATGCGAAACGCTGGCTGCTGGGAAGCGTCGCCCAAAAGGTCGCGCGCCATAGCCAGGTCCCGGTCCTGGTGTTCCGTGAAGAGGATACCCCTGACATGTTCTCTACGAACCAGGAGATAGCGGTACTCGTTCCCCTGGATGGATCGGCGCTGGCTGAAGAGGCGTTGCAGCCGGCAATCGAATTGAGTTATGCCTTCTCACTCTCGGGCACGGCCACGCTACATCTCTTGTGTGTCCTCCCGCTTTTTGTGCAAGACGGCGTAACGGATAAAGAGGGCTCGCCGCTGATGCGCAACGCCCAGCGCTACCTGAAAGAGCTTGAGGTGCGACTTCTTCGTGAATGTCCACCAACGATGCACTTACATCTGACCTCCTCACTGCATTGTGATATCGAGGTTGCCCAGGCCATCCTCGACGCCAGCGAGAAGGGACACCTGGCAGACCAGAATACCCCTGGTTGTGAGTGTATCGCCATGGCGACCCATGGGCGCAAGGGGCTGGCGCGCTGGGCAATAGGAAGCATTACCGAGCGGGTGCTCTCAAGAGCCAGTCGACCACTACTCATCGTGCGACCAGCGAGCATACGCAAAGCCCATTCTGGTCCTCACGAGATACAACTGAAAAACGGAAAAACGCAAGAGGAATGGCAACAACACCCCTTCGTGGGATTGTTCTAGTGCTATTAGAGGGGAGGCGGTGATCATAATCACCGCCTCCTCAAAGAAGTACACGCGTGTGCTAGTGAACCGCGACAAGCGCGTGTTGGCGCACCTCTGTATGGCAGAGCTGAGCGGGGATATGCCCACGTAGATGAACGTGAAACGCGGGCTTTTGCGTCGAGTAGGTAGGGATGTAGATGGAGCTTTGCTGCCCATCCACAACTAGGAGGGCCATGGCCTCAAGAAGCTCAGGCCAGGAGCTTTCCAGGAATGCTAGCATATCTACTGCCTTCCAACCCTTTGTCTTACATCCCACTGAACCCAACACATTCTCATTGAATTCCATGACATGCTGAGGATACCGCTGCTCTGTTGCTAGTAGACAGATGTTAAGTGGTTCATAGAGTGTCATCACTATCCCCCTTTTCTCAGCTTTATATGAACTGCTTGATTTCTGTCAGTGGTGCTACTCTTTCCCGCATCGCGGACGAGAAATACATGCGCATCACCCGATAAAGCTGTAGAGTATCCTTCCTCCACCACAATATCTTCCTCTATAGAAGCATAACGTTGTTCCCTCACGACTGGATCACGAGCAAGGAACACGCCTTTCTCAAAACAATCACTGTCGAAATTCAACCTTTGTAAGGTGGTTGTGACACCAGAAGCTCTGCTTTGATAGGTTTGTGATGGCAGTTCTCTATGCTCTACTCTAGTGACCCCACACAATGGGAAGAGAATGTTTGGCCGCAAGAGAGGAGAGAACATATGTACACAGAAGATACACATCCAGCAAAGCGACAGATGCTTATTACTGAGGCCACTGCGGATGAAAGCCGGTACCTTACTGAACAGCTGGCATCAGATGAGCTGGCCATTCTGGCGATCCCGGGTCCCCTGGCAGATGCCAATCCAGAGATGCTGGCGCAAACGGAGATCCTTGTGCCCTTTGTGCACTCACATATTGGTTGTGAGCAGATGGAGAAGATGCCTAAATTGTGTTACATTACAACACGCTCAACGGGATACGAGCATATTCATCTCCCCTGCGCGACGCAACGTGGGATTGTGGTTTCGCATGTCCCGGGGTATGGGGAGAGCGCGGTCGCCGAGCATACATTTGCCCTGCTACTGGCTTTATCGCGCAAGCTCTACCGTATTCTGGCGCATGAGCGGGGGAAAGGTGTTGCAATGAGTGACCTATGTGGGATGGATCTCTTCGGCAAAACACTCGGCGTCATAGGTACCGGATCGATTGGTTCGCGTGTCATCCATATTGCCCGGGGGTTCGGGATGCAAGTACTGGTATACGATATACAGCGCAATCCACAGCTCGTAGACATGCCAGGTGTGACGTATGTTGATATGCCGTGCCTCTTAAAGCAGGCGGATATCGTCACATTGCATGTGCCAGCAAATCCGCAGACGTACCATCTCTTGAACCGTGAGACTCTGGGCTGGATGAAGCCAGGCTCGTTGCTCATAAATACCGCCCGTGGAGCGCTAGTAGATAACGAGGCCTTACTCTGGGCCTTGCACGCACATATCCTGGCAGGGGCTGGACTCGACACCGCCGAGGGCGAAGAGCTTCTCCAGTATGAAGGGAATATGTCTCCTATGCCCTCGCAAGCCGAGGAGTGCAAACAATTGCTTTCTTATCACGCGCTCTACCATCATCCCGACGTGATCATCACTCCCCATATGGCCTTTAACACAAGAGAAGCTTTGCGATGTATCCTCGACATCACTATTGAAAATATTCGCGGCTATTTGCACGCCAGGCCACAGCACCAGGTACCGCTTGGGTAAGCATACATCCGTTGTTGTCAGGAATGCGTACCTGGTTGGAGGTAAGTGAAGATGGGGTTTGAATACGTGTATACCTAAAGGACAGAAAGTAGATCATGCCACAAACACCACATATCGAGCGCCATTTCACCGCCAGCGATACTATTCGGGATATTGTCATTGGTATGTCGGATGGCCTCACCGTGCCATTTGCCCTTGCCGCTGGCCTTTCAGGAGCTGTGAGTTCGACCGCTATTATTGTGACAGCGGGACTCGCAGAAATCGCCGCAGGATCGATTGCAATGGGGCTTGGAGGGTATCTCGCTGCGCGCAGCGACGCGGAGCATTATGCAAGTGAGCGAAAACGAGAGCAACTGGAGGTCCAGGAGAAAGCAGGTGCGGAGAAAGAAGAGGTCAGAGAAATTTTCGCCTCGTACGGTTTGACGCCGGAACAGAGTGCCCCCATTGTGGACGCGTTAAGTAAGCGTCCCCAAGCCTGGGTTGATTTTATGATGCGCTTTGAACTTGGACTGGAAGAGCCAGATCCCAGGCGTGCCTTCGCCAGCGCGCTGACCATCGCGCTCTCTTATATCGTTGGTGGCATCATACCACTGAGTCCCTACATCCTGCTTGCCACTGCACAGACAGCCTTAATAACGTCCGTTGGTATCACCCTCCTGGCGCTCCTGATCTTTGGCTATGTCAAAGGGCGCTTCACAGGTACCAGGCCTCTGCGTAGTGGCTTGCAGACCGCCGTTATCGGTGGGGTAGCGGCTGCGGCTGCCTTTCTGATTGCGCGCGCTATTACATAGTCAACTTCTGGGCGCCTTCATCCATGCAATGGATAGGGCGAAATCCTCCTTATCTGTATGAGATGGTATCTGTGGTATCCGGTGTTGCCAATGGAAGCGTCAGGAAGAAGGTCGTGCCCTTCCCTTCTTTGGACTCAAACCAGAGCCGTCCTCCATGTTGCTCGATGAGCGTACGGCAGAGATAGAGACCCAGGCCAGTGCCAGTGATGCCAGCGGCCTTCGCATTATCGGCACGCATAAACCGGCCAAAGATTTGGGCTTGTTGCTGTTGAGGAATGCCAATACCAGCATCCTGCACACGAACGTCGACCGATTGGGCCGCGATATTCGCTTCAAGCTGCACAGTCACTGGCCCGCCTTGTGGACTATATTTGATCGCATTGGAGAGCAGATTCGTTAATACCTGTTCGATGCGCCTGGGATCGATAGGGGCTTCGAGGGTTGTGTGTTCTGTTCGCAATTCCAGGTGATGCCGGGTCGCCGTCTGACGAAAACGTTCCACAACCCGTTGTGCCAGGGAAATCATGTTTGTCGGAGCACGCTGTAAGACAATCTGGCCTGCTTGCAAACGAGTGACATCGAGGAGATCTTCGGTCAGATCCGTGAGGCGATCAGTCGCATACTCGATATCCTGTAACATCTCCTGCTGCCAGTCAGCCAGTTGTGGACCATGACCACGGGCCGTTTGCACGATCATGCTACTCACAGATGTTTTGAGGATCGCCAGGGGCGTACGCAATTCATGGGCCGCGATGCCAATAAATTCGTCCTTGAGATATTCCGTCTCTTTTAATGCACTGACATCCTGGTGAACGACCAGGGCCAGCGGCTCCTGTTCATGGGGCTGATTTTCTTGCGTCTCTGGCGTCTCTACACTGTGCCAGTATGCTGAAGTCAGCGGCACGGCATTGACCAGAATAGGGAGACTTTTCCCCGTGGGCTGACGAATAAATTCCTGATGCTGAAAGACGGTTTCCCCATGCAGGAGCGCGCGCATGGTCGCCCAAGCCTCTGAAGGGAACTGTTGTCCTTGCTGATCGACAATAGCAATAGTGTGCGTCTCGAGAAACGTCTGCATAGGCTGCTCGAGAGGCCAGACAGCACCCCAGATCGTGGCAGCCGCGCGATTCGCCAGCACCAGGCGCGCATCCTTCCCATGGACGACATAGATACTGCTTGGTAAGCTATCGAGAATTTGTTGGAGAAAGGTACGCTGGGATATGGTGGTAGCGTGGATCCGCGATTGGGCCTGTTCTACTTGCCTCCGCTCAGTAATGTCCCGGTTGATCTCTAAGATAGCTGTTGCTGATCCCTGTGGATTACGAATAAGAACCTGCCGGCTTTCTACAATCACGACATGGCCGTCACGATGGATATGGTGAAGTTCTCCCTCCCATCGGCCCTCTCGCTCAAGCTGTGCATCAATGGTCGCTTGACTCCCTGAAAAGCGGGTTTTCAGCAAGGTGTGCGTTATGCGCCCAAGAACTTCTTGAGCCGTCCAGCCGTAGAGTTCTTCCGCCCCATGGTTCCAGGAGAGGATGCGACTAATGGGATCTCGTACGAGAATAGCGTCGCGCGAGAGATTGATGAGATCGGCTTGCATACGGAGACGCTCGGCTTGCTGTAGACGCTCCTGCTCCAGAAGACGCTGGATGGTCATATCACGAATCGCGCCAATGACATGCACTGTGTCTCCCACGAGAACCGGGCGCAGGCTAATATCCACGGGAAATTCGCTTCCATCTTTCCGCTTCCCAAACAGATTGAGTCCGGCTCCCATAGATCGCATACGTGGTGCAGCAGTATACGTGGTGCGATGGGCGACATGTGCTGTCCGAAAACGTTCAGGAAGCAAGCACTCTAGAGGTTGACCGATCAACTCCTCTTGGCGATAGCCAAACAGGGCCACCATCTGCTTATTTGCAAAAACAATGGAGCCTTCATGACTGACCACAATCAATGCGTCGGGAGAGAGACGCAGCAGATCTCGTAACGTTGCCATAGTCGTGCACTCAAGGGCACTCATCTCTTTCTCCTCGATGAATGGCGTTGCTTCTGCGGCATATCTATCACCATGCTGTTGGTGGTGAGCGTGGCGATCCTGATTCATGAGCAAAAACCTCTTTGAGATATGATTGATGTTCGTTCGGTCGCTCTCTTCACTCGTGACTTTTCAACTATTTCCCAGCTTTGCTGGAACGAGAGGTGCGTTTGTCATCTGTTCGCACTGCTGTCTATCCTTTTCTTCTATAGATACTACCACATGAGGTTAACTATTCGGTAGGGGATGATACATGGACGGGGCTAACTTGGCCGAGTGCTATAAGCCTATTCTGGCTGTGATGTGCTCGTAAGGTTTTTGCGAGCGGTTGTGATGGGGGAGTGAGAAGAGAAGTGTATGCTTATGACTGTCAGAGAGATGGTGACCGCGAGCAGCACTCAACGGCGAGAGGATACGGTCACCACCTCTCTCAGAGAAACAGACCTTGTCATTATCTTGATCATAGATTTTCTTTCACGGAGGAGAGAAACATGAGTATGTTTAGCACACTTCAGCCTCGTACATCTACCCAGATTCCAGAGCCACCTGTGGCAAAATTTCTCTTTGCGGATGCGCGTATGGCGTGGCTCTGGCTCATCATTCGTGTATATGTCGGCTATGAATGGCTGACCGCTGGTTTCGAGAAGCTCACCGGTCACTCTATCGCCATTGGCTCCTTTGGCGAAGCTGCCAAAGGTGGCCCCTGGGTCTTCAGTGGACATGACGGCGTCGCTATCCAAGGGTTTGTTGCGGGCGCACTGGCCCAGGCAGGTGGACCACACCCGGCGGTACAGGGCTGGTACGCGGCCTTCCTCCAGCATGTAGTGCTCCCTCACGCGGGGATCTTTGCCTACACGGTTACCTTTGGCGAGGTGTTGATCGGTCTTGGCTTGATCTTTGGCGCCTTGACCGGTATCGCCGCCTTCTTCGGTGTCTTTATGAACCTGAACTACCTGCTGGCAGGGACGGTGAGCGTCAACCCGGTGATTGGTGCGTTGGCGCTCTTGCTGGTCCTGGGCTGGCGGATCGCGGGCTACTACGGCATTGACCGCTACCTGCTGCCGCTGCTGGGTACCCCCTGGACGGGTTCACTGACCAGGAAACAGACGCGCATTGCAACGGCTACTACAAGTTAGTTGAGGTTGCAGGAACATACCTGCAGTTTCCATACAAGTGGAGAAATGTGTGAGGAAAGGGCTTTGACAATAGCTATTGTCAAAGCCCTTTGGTAGAGGAAGCGTACTGCACCGGTGCATCTCTACGGCCATTGTCCTCTTCGGGAGGACGCTCGGTAACACACGCTCATGCCAGCATCTCGTGAAACAAGAAAGGAACCATGCCCGTGCCCCCAATAGTTACCCAGCAAACAACTGCTGAAGCCAGCGCACCTCTGTCGACTACGTTGGCAAAGGACGTCCTCACCTACTCGCTGCCGGAGCTGTACGTCCGGCTTCAAACCTCTGAAGAGGGCTTGAGTACCGAGGAAGCCCATCGTCGCCTCAAAACGAGCGGGCCCAACGAAACCGCCAGCGCACCCCACATGGCCGGGATCACGCAATTTTCCCGCCTGTTCCTGAATCCCCTGGTCATCATTTTGCTCATTGCCAGTGGGGTGACTGCTGTCTTGGGTGAAGAAGTCAGCGCAAGCATCATTGTGCTGATTGTGCTGTTCGGCATCATTCTCGACTTTATCCAGACGTACCGGTCGCAACGGGCAGTTGAGCGGCTGCGCGCCGGAGTCGCGCCGATGGCAAGCGTGCTGCGAGATGGACGATGGCAAGAGCTTCCTCGTCGTGAGGTCGTGCCCGGTGATGTCATTCGTCTGACCGCAGGCGATCTCGTCCCTGCCGATGCTCGTCTGCTCCAAACAGTTGATCTGCATGTGCAGCAGGCAGCGCTGACTGGAGAATCCCTCCCGGTCGCCAAAACGGCTGAGTTAGAGGAAGGCGGTGGATGGGCCCTCGCGGAAAAGCAGAATGGAGTCTTTCTCGGCACCTCTGTCATCAGCGGCACCGCGACTGCTGTCATCACCGCGACCGGCAGGGCAACCGCCTTTGGCGATATTGTCGAGCATTTGCGGCATCGGCCGCCGGAGACCAATTTTGAGCGGGGCACTCGTCGCTACGCGCTCCTGATTATGCAGACGGTCTTTTTTCTGGTCCTCTTTATCTTTCTCATTGCCGTCTTGTTTCATCATAACCTTTTCGAGTCGGTGCTGTTTGCGATTGCGCTTGCCGTTGGCCTGACGCCAGAATTCCTGTCCATGATCACGACAGTGACACTGGGTCAGGGCGCCGTGCGGATGGCCAGGCAGAAAGTGATTGTGAAGCATCTGGAATCCATGCAAAACTTTGGCAGTATCGATGTGCTCTGCAGCGACAAAACTGGAACGCTCACTGGCGGGGCCATAGCACTGGATCAAGCGCTGGACCTGGCGGAACAGGCATCCGAGCGGGTGTTCCTCCTTGCCTATCTCAACAGTTCGTATGAGACCGGCATTCGCAGCCCCCTCGACGAAGCGATCGTTCAGCACAAGCAGCTCGACCTGGATGCCTACCGCAAACAAGCGGAACTCCCGTTTGATTTCGAGCGGCGGCGCCTCTCCGTGGTGGTTGCCAAAGGGGAACACGCCACCCTGATCACCAAAGGGGCACCGGAAAGTGTCCTGGAGGTGTGCGACCAGTACGAACTCGATGGGACTCCTCATCCGTTGAGTACCGAGGACAGAGAGCACTATACGCAGGTATCTCAGCGCCTGAGTGCTCAGGGGTTCCGCGTCCTGGCTGTTGCTTTTCGCGCAGTTTCCCCAAAGCCTGCCTACCACATCTCGGATGAGCAGCATCTGATCCTGGCGGGTTTCGTGACGTTCGCTGACCCACCACTGTCGGATGCAGCAGCGGCCCTGCAGGCCCTCGCGCGCGACGGCGTCCAGGTGAAGATTTTAACTGGAGATAACGAGCTGGTGACGCGCCACGTTTGCTCACTGGTGGGTCTCCCGGTGGATTCAATGATCCTGGGAAGCGACCTGGACCACATCAGCGATGCTGCGCTTGGTCACATCGCGGAACAAACGCAGGTGTTCGCGCGCGTCTCACCCGCGCAGAAAAACCGCATCATTCTGGCGTTAAAGCGCCGGCATCACGTCGTAGGTTTTTTGGGAGACGGCATTAATGATACTCCCTCACTGCACGCTGCGGATGTGGGTATCTCGGTGGCCTCCGCAGCCGATGTTGCCAGGGATGCAGCCGACATTGTGCTCCTGGAGCGCAGCCTGCCGGTCCTGCATCAGGGCATTCTGGAGGGGCGCAAGGCCTTTGGCAACGTCATCAAGTTTCTGTTGATGGGAACGAGTTCCAACTTCGGTAATATGTTCAGTATGGCCGGGGCTTTCCTCTTTTTGCCCTTCCTGCCGATGCTGCCAACCCAGATCCTGCTCAACAACTTCCTCTACTCCCTGGCGCAGGTGACCATTCCAACGGATCGGGTCGATGCCAGCTTTATGCGGAAGCCACAACACTGGAATATTCGCCTGATTCGCAACTTTATGGTGTTTATCGGCCCGGTGAGTTCGATCTTCGATTTCCTGACCTTCTGGCTGATGCTGTCTGTCTTTCACGCATCTGAGCCGCTGTTTCAGACTGGCTGGTTTGTCGAATCGCTGGCAACCCAGACGTTGGTGCTCTTTGTGATCCGCACTGCTGAAAATCCTCTCCGCAGTCGCCCCAGCCGTCCCTTGGTCATCACGACGTGTCTGATTGTGGTGGTGGGACTGGCTCTTCCTTTTATCCCATTTGTTGCCCGTCTTTTTGGCTTCGTGCCTCTGCCAGGGCTGTACTTCCTATTCCTGGCGGCGATGACCCTGACCTACTTGCTCTTAGTTGAAGCAGTGAAACGACCGATTATGCGAAGGAGTTGAGTGGACTGGAAATGGTGAGCGCAAAAGCCTCTCTCGGACGGCTTGTACGTAGTCGCCCGCTTGCCGCAAAGCGAATGGGGTTTGCCCACGGTTGAAACCGAAAGTTGGAAGTAGCATCGAGGCATTTGAAAAAAGAAGGTGAATGAAACCCTCCTCTGCACATTGCGCAGAGGAGGGTCCATGCGTCTCCTAGCGTACCATCCTTGAACCGCAGGGTTGGCCCCAGACGTTTTGGCGAATGCCCCAGCCATAAGCGGAAGCGGTAAGGTGCCTGCACGATACTCCTGCGCCAGTTGCTCGGGTGTGCTTTCGTGGACATGCTCAACGATGTCGGGATGAGCGGCTACTTGAAACAAGCCCACTCGACGAAGGGCCTGAGCAAGGGGTACACTTGCTCAAAGGACAGTTGAACACGCCGAGGAAAGGCTACCTCCTTCACACGGCTTTCCTGATTGGTAACCAGATATGGAACGTGCTACCTTTTCCGACCTCGCTCGCTACCCAGAGGCTTCCTTTATGCAGATCAACGATATGTTTGCAGATCGAGAGCCCCAAACCAAGCCCGTTGACTTCACGGATCAAGCTCATATCTACTTGGCGAAAACGGTCAAAGATGCTCTGTTGATGGCTATGAGGAATCCCGATACCGTGATCGCGCACCCGGATCTCCAACATGGGAGGAACTGTTTCACCTTCTGACCAGGTCTGTCTGAATTGGCTCTTTTCTTCCTGCATTGCTCTAAGTTCGGAAAGTGGTACCGGACGCAGCAAGACCTCAATTTCTCCCCCCTGCGGAGAATATTGGAGAGCGTTGTGGAGCAAATGCTCAAGCATTTCTCGCAAACGTTGTCGGTCGGCCTGGATTACAGGTTCGTCCAGTGTGGGAGAGCCATCTTCATCTTCTAGAGAGAGAGAAAAGTCCCCTTCTTGTGAAGAAGATGTATTTTCTTGCTCCCAGCGCACTTTGGCTGTCAGAAAAGACTCACGCGCGAGCACTGCAACATTAACGCTGCTGAATTCAAATAGAGCTATTCCTGCTTCCAGTTGGGACAGCTCTAAAAGGTTGTGAATACGTTTTGTCAGACGCGTGCTCGCATCATCAATTGCCAGAAGAAATTCGTGGCGTTCCTCCGGTTGGATACGTTGCTCGTGGCGCAGTAATATTTCCACATAGCCCTTGATAGCTGCGAGCGGGCTCCGTAATTCGTGGTTTAATGTTGCTAGCAACTCCGCTTGTACCAGTTCCTTCTCCTGTTTTCTTACAGGAGAAGGAACTGGTGATGGTGCGCCTACAAGCGCAAGGAACATCATCATCAGCACTGTACCAGCCGCTTCTTGTATGCATAAAGGGAGAGATGCTGGTAGCGTTGACTTGATACCACTGCTCTCGGACACTTCCTCTGGAACGAAGCCTTCCTGGAAGAGGAGGAACTCTACATGTGAAGGTAAATGGGGAGAATGAATATGAGCTTCGGCCTCGTCGCTAGATGTCGCCCCTTGCTCGAACGTCAACTCAGCTGGAACAGCTTGAGAAGGGACCGCAACTGGCAGGTGATAGAACGTGCACTCCACGACGCCTGATAGAGGCTGTTCGTTGAGCACGTTGGGGGAACGACGTGCTATCGTTTGTGCCACGTCCTCTATGCTGATTCCTTGAGACGCCAGAAGATACCAGCGTTTCTTCTCCCCTGAAGAGGAACGCGGAACCACAGGAAAATGCTGGGAGACGGGGTTAGGGCCCTCGCCCAGCAGAGATGTTTGCTCTGGGAAGAGAAGGGCACCTTTTTGTGAAGCCGTAACATGCAAGAGACGCTGTAGGAGACGCGTAGCCACTGTAGCTACTTCTATTTCCTTAGTGAAAAGTTGCCTTCCAACGAAGCGAGCAAGCATGATCAGGTCGAAACATGGGGGGGTAGATGTACTCTTCTCTGGCGGAGAAGAGCAGCTACAGGATGGTCGCTCTTGGGCAATCACATTATCTTCCTTACTAAACGGGATATGTTCCTATTCTGTCTTTGTATCCTACATCACTAAGAACACAAGGGAACCTCTACTGGCCCAGAAAATATCACAATCAGGTCACAAAAGGGAGTGCATGATGATATCCTTGCCCTGTACGCAATTTTCTTACGCATGGAAAATAGCCGGGTTCATCATACGTGAGAGAGAGATCTCACCACACAGCCTGCCCAGGGCAAGCTGTTTCTTTGTCACTGGTCGTTCACAGGGACCAGGCAACGTACAGCGATGAGAGGCTCGTATACGCATTGTGTGGTTGTGCCCCATTTTTGTGAGCAGATCGTGTCATCACTGCGCTATCCTCTCTAGAGGACCAGTAATTAGAGAGACACATTTTACAAGGAGGGTATGATGCCACTGCTTGATCCGGCATATCTTGATTTGCTCCATCGCTATTGGAATGCAGCGAACTATCTCACCATCGGACAAATTTACTTGCGGGAGAATCCTTTATTACGGGAACCACTACGCCCCGAACATATCAAGCCGCGACTCCTCGGCCATTGGGGAACGTCACCGGGTCTGAGCTTCATCTACGTGCATCTGAATCGCCTGATTAAAGAATATGACGCCAATATGCTGTACCTGGCCGGCCCTGGACATGGTGGGCCTGCGATCGTAGCGAATGTCTATCTGGAAGGCACATATACAGATATCTATCCTCACATCACCCAGGATGCTGAGGGCATGCGTCATCTCTTCCGCCAGTTCTCGACACCGGGGGGCGTCCCAAGCCATGTCAGTGTCCCTACCCCAGGTTCTATTCACGAAGGAGGAGAGCTTGGCTACGTACTTTCACATGCCTTCGGCGCGGCATTTGACAATCCGGATGTGATTGTTGCCGCTGTTATCGGTGATGGAGAGGCAGAGACAGCGCCACTAGAGGGAGCCTGGAAAAGCATCAAGTTTTTGAACCCGGCTCGTGATGGGGCTGTGCTTCCTATTCTCCATCTCAATGGATATAAGATCTCTGGTCCAACCGTGCTGGGACGTAGCAGTAACGACGAGATAGGCAGTCTCATCGCGGGTTATGGCTATGAGGCCCATTTCATTGAAGGCGACGATCCTCTGCACATGCACCAGGTTTTTGCTGAGACGCTCGATACCTGCTATCAGCAGATCCGTTCTACGCAAGAGGAGGCGCGCAGGAATGGTGTCAGCATGCGACCAAAGTGGCCTGCCATTATTCTACGTACCCCCAAAGGATGGACAGGGCCAAAAGAAGTCGATGGTCTCCCCATTGAAGGGTCGTTTCGCTCACACCAGGTGCCGATAGCGGAGGTCAAAACAAAGAGCGAGCACTTGCGTCTGCTTGAGCAGTGGATGCGCAGCTATAAACCGGAAGAGCTTTTTGACGAGCACGGGCGTCTTCTTCCCGAGCTTGCAGCGCTCGCCCCCGTAGGAGAGCGTCGCATGGGAGCCAATCCGCATGCAAATGGAGGGAAGGTGCTGGATGACCTGGATCTCCCAGGCTTTACAGATTACGCTCTTGAGGTGCAGCAGCCTGCACGTGAACGCCACGAATCCACCCGTAAGCTCGGCAAGATGATGCGTGACATCTTTACCAGGAATGCGCAGCAGCACAATTTTCGCCTCTTTTGCCCTGATGAAACCAATTCCAACCGCCTTGGGAACGTGTTTGAAGTTGGGAATCGCTGCTCGGTTGAAACCATCATGGCCAATGATGATCATATCTCCGCAGATGGACGCGTCATGGAAGTGCTCAGCGAGCACCTCTGCCAGGGCTGGTTAGAAGGCTATCTGCTGACAGGACGACATGGCGTCTTTGCGACGTATGAAGCCTTCTCGATGGTCTCGGCCTCCATGACCATTCAGCACGCAAAATGGTTGGAGGAGCAGATCAAACTCCCCTGGCGCGAGCCAATTGCATCGCTCAACATTCTGTTGACCTCAACCTGCTGGCGCAATGACCATAATGGGTTTAGTCACCAGGGACCCGGGCTCATCGATACCGTGCTTTCAAAAAAAGGGACAGTGGCGCGCATTTACTTACCACCAGATGCCAACTCGTTACTCTCTGTGGCCGATCATTGCTTCCGCAGTCGCAACTATGTGAACTTGATCGTGATTGATAAGCAGCCACAATTGCAATGGCTGAATATGCAGGACGCGGTCGCGCATTGCGCGCGAGGATTGTCGACCTGGCACTGGGCCAGTAACGATGACCAGGTCGAGCCAGATGTCGTGCTTGCCTGTGCCGGTGACATTCCCACGCAGGAGACGATTGCGGCGGCCTGGTGGTTACGTCGACATCTCCCAGAATTGAAAGTGCGTGTCGTGAATGTCGTTGATCTCATGACGCTCTATCATCCCTATCTGCACCCGCATGGCCTGGATGAGGCGACATTTGCCGAGCACTTTACGCAGGATAAGCCTGTCGTGTTCGCTTTCCATGGGTATCCACGAGCGATTCACGAGATCATACACGGGCGTCCCAACACGCCTCGCTTCCATGTGCGTGGCTTCAACGAGGAGGGCACGACGACGACGCCCTTTGACATGGTAGTGCTGAATGGCATGAGCCGTTATCACCTCTGTATCGAGGCGATGCGACGTGCTCCTCGTGTGCGAGCGCTCACCCCTCCTCTTATCGCTGAGTGCAACGATCAGCTTGCTCGGCACAAAGCCTATGTGAGAGCCAATTTTGAAGATATGCCGCACGTACGTGATTGGGTATGGACTGACTGAGAGAGTATTCGCACTTGTTAGGAAGACGCAATGCCTGCCAAGCCATGGAGGAATGGGTGATCCTGGCAGGCATTGTTGTGTTCCGCTGGTAATCTATCCTCAAGGAGGAGCCTGGTGAATATCCTGGTGTTAAACGCGGGGTCAAGTAGTTTGAAATGCTGCCTGTACGTTGTCTCTGGCAACTTGCCAGGTGAGCCACCGGCAGCAACGTGGGCCGCTCATCTGGAGCAGATGGGGAGTAAACAGATGCAACTGCATGTGGTAACCAGCGCTGGTCGCCACACTGAACAGACCTTTACGGGCAAGATAGAGTGGTCCCTTGCCGTAGCACATACTATCAGGACCCTGTGGAGTGGTCCAACGCAGGTACTCACCCGATCTGCGGAAATTGATATTGTCGGGCATCGTGTGGTCCATGGTGGCGCGCAGTATGAGAATGGAACCCTCATTACACCAGCAGTCAAAGAGGCCATTGCGCAGCTCGCGTTATATGCCCCTCTACACAATCCAGCGGCCCTCGAGAGTATCCACAGCATCGAAGCCTCTTTGCCACAAACGCCACAGCTTGCCGTCTTCGATACGGCATTTCATCGTCATCTCTCACCTGCTGTCTCATATTATCCCGGCCCATACGAATGGATTGCCCAGGGCATTCGTCGCTATGGCTTTCATGGGCTGAGTCATCAGTATTGCTCGCAACGCGCCGAATCGCTGTTGGGACGCCCTCTTGCGTCGTTGAAACTGGTGACCTGTCACCTGGGCAATGGGTGCTCGCTTGCGGCAATCTCACACGGGCAGAGTGTGGATACAACGATGGGGTTTACGCCGCTGGAGGGGCTCATGATGGGGAGCCGTTCTGGCTCCATCGATCCGGGCATCTTGCTCCACCTGCTACGCCACCAGGGCTATACCATCGAACACCTGGATACGGTCCTCAATCAAGGCTCTGGTCTGCGTGGGATCTCAGGTCTATCTCACGACATGCGGGACGTGCTCGCAGCGGCAGAGGCAGGGAATCCACGCGCGGTGCTGGCCAGAGACATGTACGTGTATCGACTTCGAACTGCTATCGGGGCCATGCTTGCGGCGCTGAGCGGCATGGATGCGCTTGTCTTTACTGGTGGCGTGGGGGAACACGCTGCTCCTATACGAGCGGCGGTCTGCCAGGCATTCGGCTTTCTGGGGCTTCAGCTTGATGAGGCCAAAAATAGCGTCGCAGGATCGACAGATGACCAGGACATCGCTACTCCTACTTCACATATTCGTGTCCTGGTCGTTCATGCCCAGGAAAACTGGGTGATTGCGCAGGAATGCTGGCGCTGGAAAATGGGCCAGCATTCCTCTCAAGAAGACCTGAAATGCCCAGGATGAGCAGATCCTTGCGTACCGTGTCACGCTTGATAGTTAGCTGTGATTCCAATGTCAATCGGCGTGATACTGATGTGATAGATCGGCTTTATACTCTTCTTCAAAGGAAAGATGTGGCAACGTCTTTACAGCAAGCGAGAACACCCGACTGGAATCGTGTGAGTGCGAACGAGCTGTTTCGCACAAGGAGGTGAGTATGGCCTATCGTTTTCATGTCAACTCAAGCGCATGCATTAATTGCGGTATTTGTATGGATCTCTGCCCAGTGCGCTGTCTGGATATGACTCGCCCGTCAGGAGAGGGAGAGCGAGGGCAGGAGCAAGAGCTGCTCAGCCCCACTCCTGGCAAGTCAGCCGCACGTAGCTGGATGATGCTGGCCCCAGTCCAGGTAGCAGACTGCATCGGCTGCCAGGTCTGCGCACAGGAGTGTCCGACGAATGCTATCACCATTGAGAAGAGCCTAGAGGAGATCGCGTTTGCGCGGCGTGGCCCTCTTACGTATCTGCCGCCAGAGGGTGGCTGGTTGCCGCTTGACGCCTATACTCGCGCCACGCCTGAAGAGCCTGGGGAAACGCCCTGGGGCGAGGGTCGTGCCTGGCATGTTGCCGAGCGAAAGGCTATCTGGCAAAGCTGGCGAAGCTGGCTAGGAGAGCGCAAAGAAGATCTGCGCGCTCCCTGTCAGGCGGCCTGCCCAGTAGGTACTAACGCAGGTTTGTATGTGAGCCTGATCGCCGAGGGACGAGACGAGGAAGCGCTGCGGGTCGCCTCAGAGTCCAACCCGTTTCCCTCCATTTGTGGTCGTGTTTGCACGGCTCCTTGTGAAGATGCGTGCCGACGGGCCGAATTTGACCTGCCGATTGCCATCCGCGACCTGAAACGCTTCGCCACCGATCATTCTTCCAACACACGGGTGATCCCGCATCCTACGCAGCACCATCCCGAGCGTGTCGCGATTGTGGGCGCTGGTCCGACTGGCCTGAGCGCGGCCTACTACCTGGCTCGCCGTGGCTATCGCGTCACGATCTTTGATGCTATGCCAGTGGCCGGTGGCATGATGGCCGTCGGTATCCCCGAATATCGCCTGCCCCGCGCGGAACTCAACCGCGATATCGAGGCCATCCGCGCGCTTGGGGTGGAAATGCACTTCAATATGGCCATCGGACGAGATATCTCGCTCTCTCAACTCCAGCAAGAGTTTGACGCGGTGTTACTGGCGGTTGGAGCGCAGCGTAGCCAGCGCCTGGGGATTTGGGGCGAATTGCTCTGGGAAGGAGTCATTCCGGCGACGACCTTCCTCAAAGCGTTTAATCTCCAGCCAGAGACCAGGCTCTCCGGAAAGGTGGCGGTGGTCGGCGGCGGTAGCACTGCCCTGGATGCCGCGCGTTCGGCCTTGCGCGCTGGTGCGCAACAGGTCAGCATCCTCTATCGCCGCACACGCATGGAGATGCCCGCGCAGGTTGAAGAGGTACGGGCGGCACTGGAGGAAGGCATTGCGCTTCAGGAATCGGTTGCTCCAGTGCAGCTCCTCGGCGCGGATGGTAAGCTAGTCGCGGTTCGCTGCCAGCGCATGCTTCCTGGTGAGCCAGATGCTCAGGGCAGGCGCAGACCAGAACCGGTGCTTGGGACCGAGTTCGATCTGGAAGTCGAGACCATCCTGGTGGCTATTGGCGAGGCCCCCGATCCTGCATTTTTGCCGGAGGGCACCAGTGTCGGCGTGGCTCCTTGGGGTGGGTTGCTCATCAATCCAACCACGTTGGCGACCGGGGCCCCTGGCGTGTTTGCTGCCGGGGATGTGACCTCTGGCCCGACAGACATCATTCATGCGGCGGCTCATGGCCGCAAAGCTGCGCAATCAATTCACGCGTATCTGCGTCAGCTCTCACCGAGCGCAGTGAGTGAATTGCCAGAAGATGAGTTTCAGACAGCTTCAACGCTGCCCTCTGGTGGCTTGATTACTCTGGATCTGCGCGCGACCCCGCGCGCGATTATGCCGCTGCGCCAGAAAGACGCGGTCAGCAATCGCTCGCAGGAATTCGCGCTCGGCTTGACAGAAGAACAGGCCCGTCGCGAGGCGAGTCGCTGCCTGCGCTGTGATGTTGCGTACCTCTGTCCGAGTGTGCATGTAGTTGCGGCGAAAGAAGGTAAAGCAGCAAAAAGAGACTAAAAACTGGTCAGAGATGAATTGTTGACATGAGGAACAAGTGTCTCTTGCAAAAGAGATGCTTAGAGTATCCGAGCTCTTGCGGGGTGCTAGCCATGCACTCATACCTCGCAAAAGAGAAAGAACGAGGAGAGACGCGATGACACCCGATCAACTGACACAGGCCATTGTGAATGGGGTAAATGCCGGTGGCGAGCAGTTTCTGGAAGGAACGCTAGCAGCGGCGCTGCCGATCATCTGGCTGGTGATCCTGGGCCTGCACCTGGCTCGCCCATACATTCTCGATATGATCGATCGTTTTACCTTGCGCCTGGGCGCGGACCTGCTCTGGCTGGTCTACATTGCCTTGCGTGACCTGCTGATTATCTCCGGCGTCATAATGAGCTTTATGTTCTTCTTCCCGGATGTGGTCACAACCGATCAGCTCCCGCTTACCGGAGGGCTGGCGGCGGTCTGCCTCTTTGGAGCCCTGCTGATCAAGCTGATTGGTGATCCTGATCACAACCTGCGCGATTTTCGTTTGACGACCTTGCTCCTGGCGGTGGGCGCTGCTTTCTACTTTATACCCTATGTGCTGGGTGTGCAATCGAACAGTGTGGTAAGCGGCACCTTGGCAAACATCAGTTCCTTCCTGGTTACCAGTAGCAATCCGCACTGGGCCGTTGGATTGGGGTATGTCTCTGTTGCCCTCCTGGCAATCTTGGGTGCAATCGCTGCGGGCTATAGCTTAAAAACCGGCGGCCGCGCCAATGAAACAGCGATCTCAGAATCATCGTCTTCGACGAAATAAGAAGGAGAGAAAAGCCATGAAACCCGATGATGTCGCCAATGCAATTACGAATGCGCTTGTCCAAGGTGGATCACAATGGCTGATTGCCACGATCGTCGCTTTCCTTCCCGTCCTCTGGACGATGACCTTGATGCTGCATCTGGGCCGTCCATATGTGCTGCGCACCCTGCGCCGCTGCGGCCTGCGCCTGGGCGCGGATATCTGGTGGATGTCGTACCTGCTCATGCGCGATGCTGTGCTGTTAATGACCTTTGCGCTGAGTTGGATCTTCTTTGCGCCTAATATCGTTGTCAACCAGGCCCTCCCGCTCACCGGGCCGCTGGCCGCGCTGTGCCTGCTGCTGGCTCTGGCGGTGAAGCTCTCGCGGCGGGTCGACGATGATGTGACCGCCTATCGATTGGCGACCGCGTTTCTCGTCCTGGGTGCGACCCTGTATTATGGGGCGCTGGTCTTCGCGATCGAGGCGAATAGCCAGGGCTACCTGGCTGGCTTTGCCCACATCTTTACCAGTAACGCGAATCCGACGGTTGCATTGATCGTCATGTGGATTGGATTGGTGGGGGTGATGCTCATTGCCGGCTGGCTGTTTGTGCGCGCTCTCCAATCGGCGAACCGCACCATGGCGCGCCGACTTACCACCTCTCGTTCGCAGCCAGCCACGGAGCAGGGTCCTGTGGCCCCATAACATACAACAACCCATGGGATGCGCAACGAGATACCCTTTTGGCTAAAGGCCCTTCGCAGGCTCGCTCAATGCTTTTCCTTTTTACTGGCAAGAAATCAGGCATACCTCTGCCTTATGGAAGCAGGAGAGTCTGGAAAGATGCTTTCAAGCCAACTTACTGATGAGCTTAAACTCGTTGCGCATCCCATAGGCAGCCCTACACTTTTTGAGACGGCCCATGAGCAGTTGAACGAGATGGGAAAGGTCTTGAGGACGGTGCTACACCAACTCATCGTCGAAGGAAAAGGAGACGGGGTTAGCGAGAGCGTCGGGTTTGTCACTCTATGAAAACGGGTCAAGGTCACCCTCCTGGCGTTATTGATCTTTGGCTATGACAAAAGTCGCTTCACCGATATCAGGCCTCTACGTAGCGCCTTGCAGACCGCCGTTATTGGTGGGTTAGCGGCGGCAGCAGCCTTTCTGATCGCGCGCCATTTCATGGTCAGTCTCTGGGCGCCTTCATCCATTCAGTGGATAAGGCGCAAATGATGGGTACGTAAAGCGCTGAATAGGCAGGGGTGGTTAAAGCGACGCACATACCAACAGTGCAAATTCCTGGCCACAGTGAGCGCAGAAAAAGCCGCCCTGGTTATGATGCTGGCCTCCCATGGCCGTCAACTGGTGTTCTGCCGGTTGAATTCGCAGTGGCGCCCTGGTGGCACCAGGTCTGTGGCGATAACGCAAGAGTAAATCATGGTCTTCATGAGAAACTCCTTCTTTCTTCACTCCATCTGGACCTCTCAATACCTCCATTGAATGTTATTTCTTTCATGCCTCAGAACGTTCACGAGAGGATCTCGCATCTATATCTCTCTCAAGGACATAACAATATGGCCTTACTGTTTGTGAGGACGCTTGAAAAGTGAGCGCTACCCCTCCTTTTACCTGGAGGTGCGCTTGCGAGAGGGGGAGGAATGGAAAAGATGGCTTTTACGTGCTCTTGCTGGTTGTGAAGAGTGAACGTTTCTGGTTGTGATTTGAGAAGGTTTTGTGAACGCAGGGCCATAGGCTGTTATTGACACGTGATAGATAAGCCATACAGTTTCTATAGCTTATAGCGATTAAGGAAGCGTTTCAGGAGTAGCGAATGCTCTTCAATGAAAGGATTTTGACACATGTTTCATCATATTCTGGTCCCACTGGATGGGACAGCCGTCGCTGAACAGGCGATTCCCTTTGCAGCACGTATCGCGCGTACCTCGGGAGGCTCACTCGTCCTGGTACGCGTGATTCACACGCCTGTACGGAGTGGTTCGTTTGGCGCTGAGCCTGTGATGGGATTGGCCCCCAGCGCGCTGGAAACGCAGTATGCGCTCGCGCACCACTACCTTTCGATCATCCCCAAAACGTATGCCGCTGAACTGACAGGCATTCCGCTTGAAACGGATATCGAGCTGGGAGCTACAGCTCCAGGCATCGCGTCTGCCGCCCGCGTGGAACAGGCTGATATGATTGTGCTCTGCAGCCGAGGAAAAACAGATCTGGCGAACTGGGTGCTAGGCAGTGTGGCACGCCAGCTCGCACGCCGTAGCCCGGTTCCTATCCTGGTTCTCAATGCGCATGGGCACCCATCCGTACTCTCCATGACCCCATCCTGGCGCATTACCGTGCCCCTGGATGGCTCAGAGCTGGCCGAGAGAGCCCTGGAGCCAACGCTCCAATTGGTTTCTACGCTCCGTCCCACGACGCCATGGGAGCTCCATCTCGTCCAGGTCGTTGCCCTTCCACCCGCAGCAAGCAGCAGATGGAAGTTCCAGCAGAAGGCCAGCACTGAGCAAGTGGAGCAGGCGATGCTGGCGGCTGAGGACTACCTGCAAATGGTTATCGCGCGCCTCAAACAGAATCCCCTCGCCTCTCAGGATGTGCTGTTCACAACCTCTGTCATATGTGCTACAGAGGTTGGAGAAACCATTGTCCAGCATGTGGAGCACACCCAGAGTGTTATTGAAGGTGAGTGCGCTAACTTGATAGCCATGGCGACGCATGGTCGAAGCGGGGTCCAGCGTATCCTGCTGGGCAGCGTGGCCGAAAAGGTTCTCAATGACACAAAATGTCCGATGCTCATCACAAGGCCATTTAGGCAGAGCGAACAAGGCAAGCCTAAGCACGAAGAGCACTCGGCCTCACATCTGTCATAAGTCTTATGCCGGACCTTAGAATTATTGTCTCCACAAATGCCAGGGAAGACGCAAAGATGTGAAGAGGTTGTGTCAGCCAGGCCTCCTTTGAAAGGTTTGTGAGAAAAGATTGGAGACAGGATAGGAGCGCCGCAAGCATGCTCTGACTAAGCGGGAGCACGCTTCTTGATGGAAGAGGTGCGTGAGCATTCTGTGAGGAGCAGGTATGCTTCTTTGATGCCATTGTGAACGTTACGTCTTATGCTATGTCATAGCATATCCATACCAGCCTGTTGTGTAGCAAAGATAGCCATAGCGTCCCTTCGCCTCTTGCTAAGAGACGAGTGAGAGGGAAAGATGGCTGAAGTCATCCGCTCAATCGTATTATGCTAGAGCGGGAGGAGCGTGCTTATATGAATGCTGTTCTCTCAGATATCATTGTTGTGGATCTCTCGCACGTCCTGGCAGGCCCTTATTGTACCATGATGCTGGGGGACCTGGGGGCTACGGTCGTCAAGGTTGAGCGACCGGGGCAGGGTGATGATACACGCGGGTTTGGTCCCCCCTCTGCCGGAGGCGAGAGCGCATACTTCCTGGGATTGAATCGCAATAAGATGAGCGTGACTCTCGATTTCAATGAGCCCGAGGAGAAGCAGCAACTGCTTGAATTGCTTCGCCAGGCAACGGTCGTTGTCGAGAATTTTCGCCCGGGGTCGCTGGCTAAAAAAGGGCTGGGCTATGAAGATGTGAAACACCTCAATCCTGGTCTTATTTATTGCTCTATCAGCGGGTATGGACAGGATGGGCCTCGCGCGGCACAACCTGGTTATGATCTTGTTGCGCAGGCGGAATCAGGCCTGATGGCAATTACGGGCGCGATTGACGGAGAGCCAACGTTAGTGGGGAGCCCCATCACCGATATTATGGCCGGCGTTCTGGCCTGCCTCTCCATTCTCGCGGCCCTGCGTGTGCGTGATCAGACCGGGCAGGGACAACATATTGACATTTCTCTGCAAGAGGCAGCCATCTCATTACTTGGAAATGTCGCTTCCAACTACCTTGTCTCCGGCGAAGAAGCCGAGCGCTATGGAAATGCTCATCCCAATATCGTGCCCTACCAGTCATTTGCCACGCGTGATGGGCATATCGTTGTCGCCTGTGGCAATGATCACCTGTTTCACCTGCTCTGCCAGGTGCTGGCCCAAGAGGAACTGGCGACCGATCCTCGCTTCACAACCAACGCCCAACGCGTCCTACATCGCGAGGAACTGATTCCTGCTCTACAAAAGCTCTTTCTACAGCGTACGACGCAGGACTGGCTCGATGACCTGCATCGTGCTGGCATTCCCTCGGGTTCAATACGCTCTATTAGTGATGTCTTTCATGATCCACAGCTTGCCCATCGTGGATTTATCTGGGAATGCCCGCACCCGACAGCTGGGTGCATTCGGCTCCTTGGCTCACCGCTGCGCCTTGAAGCAACACCTCCCAGGCTCTATAATGCTCCTCCTCGCCTTGGCGAAGATAACAACCTATGCTCTCTTCGTCAGACAGTCGAAACGAGGTAAACCATTATGATTGTCGGCGATATTATGTCTACCACACTCGTGACTATTGAGCCAGAGGCAACGCTTGGGCAGGCGGTCCATATACTGCGCCAGCACCATTTTCACCACCTCCCCGTAGCTCATACAGTGCGTAATAAGAAGCAGACGCGACCTGGTGCTTTCAAGTCCGCACCCATCCTCCTGTTGAAAGGCCTGCTAACCATACAGGATGTAGAGTTAGCTATCGCGCTCGCAAAACAGAAAGAAGCCACGCTCTCTCTGGCATACCCATGGCAGGACATTCCACTCAACGAGATTATGCCCCCTGTCCCGGCCTATGTTACGCCTATGACCTCTATTGCCGCCGCCACGCAAGTGTTCATTGACCGAGGCATCAACTGCCTTCCAGTGATTGAGCCAGGCCAGGGTGGAGAGGATGTACTGGTGGGGTTACTGTCGCGTAGCGATATACTGCACGCTATGATACGTTTGCTAGGGGCGTCTGAGCCAGGCTTTGAGATCCGCATCGCGCTGCCTCTGGGCGGCCTGGCTCCTCTTGTCAGGGCTCTGGTGGCAGCGGAAGAGCTGCATGTGCCCGTCAGTAGCCTGGTCATCATACCCTGGAAGTTAGAAGAATCACGCGATGAACCGCGCCAGGCCATACTTCGTGTTGCCACGATCAATCCCGGTCCCTTCCTGCGGCGCCTGATCCAAGAAGGCATTCAGTTTGCCAGTGGGCAGCAACAAACAGAGGAGCAAAACCATGTCACACGCCTCGAACAGGCATAATGCCGCCTTGATTTTTGAAAACGCTGAATTAGGCTATGATTTTGGCCCACAGCATCCTTTGCATGCGCGGGGCTTACAGGCATGCATAGAGTTGCTCGAAGCTAGTGATCTATGGCATCCTGATAGCGCGCAGACACGCTTGAGGGCAGGCCAACCGGCCTCGCTTGAGACATTACGCCTCATCCATAGCGAGGACTACATCAAGGCTGTACAGCGCTTGAGCATGCCCACACCTGCGCTAGATGAGCAACAGCAGTTGCAGCTAGAGGCGCGCTATGGTCTTGGCCCAGGCGATACGCCCGTTTTCCCAGGAATGCATGAAGCGGCGTCGACCATTGTGGGAGGAACAATAACGGCGCTGGAGTCCGTCATGGGAGCCAATCAGGAAGAGTGCAAACAAGATGACACGCAGCCACTCCACGTCTTCCACCCGGCTGGTGGCTGGCACCACGCGCAGGCGAGCCAGGCCTCGGGCTTCTGTGTGTATAACGATATCGCCATCGCGATTGCGCATATTTTGCGTACCCGTGAAGCTAAAGTAGCCTACATCGATTTTGATGCACATCATGGTGATGGTGTACAAAACGCGTTTTATGATGATCCGCGTGTGCTGACCATTTCGCTCCATGAAACGGGCCGCTCCCTGTTTCCAGGGACTGGCGAGCTTATGGAACTGGGCAGTGGGAGTGGGCGAGGCTATACCGTCAATGTGCCGCTTGAGCCCTTTACCGAGGATGACTCATATGTAGAGGTCATGCAGATGTTGCTGGCTCCGCTACTCACCTCATTTGGGCCGGATATCCTGATCAGTATGCATGGCTGCGATACCCATGCCTGGGACCCGCTCACGCATCTCTCTTTGAGTATGCGCGGCATCAAGGCCCAGGCGCAGCTCGCACATGAGCTCGCACATACCTATTGTGCCGGACGCTGGGTCGCCGTAGGAGGCGGGGGCTATGACCTCTATCGCGTGGTTCCGCGAGCATGGAGTAGTGTCTGGGCGGAAATGGCCCAGCTTCCTCTCCCACCACGCCTTCCTCCCTCCTGGGTTACGCAATGGTATCCTGTCTGGATAGCTGACCAGCGCACTGAGGACGCGGCTGCTCTCTTGGCTCCAGAAGAGAATCTGTCACAACGGCGCTTCCCAACGACATTTGAAGATGCGCGCGATGCGATTCCGGTCCAACCCCGGCATGACGAAATTTGCTGGAAGAATCGGCTGGTAGCCACTCTAGCACGCCGCCTTCTTCTTCCCTCGGCGGTTCGCCACGCGTTTCCTCTACCAGCTCGCCAGACGCCGTCCCCGCTGACAGGCCTGTTTGACCTGCTCCATCCTGATAAGGGGGAGACGCCCTCTCGCAGCCGGGTCATTTCCACGCCTCGCGGGAAGGTCATCCTGCGCGATTTTTGTCCGACCTCGCTCGTAGAGCGCTTCCATGTCGACACAGGCATGCATGCCTTCGCTCGCTTCCCGGAGCGAGAGCACCAGTTGCTTCTTTCGATTGCGCGAAATCCAGATTGCGCCCTGGCACTCGCTCATACGCCAGAGGGCGCCATCATTGGCCAGGTTACGCTCGCGCCACTAGATAACTGGTGGAGCAAACTCGAAAATGCCTATGAAATCGCTATTGAGGTCAGCGAGCATTGGCGTGGACTGGGTGTTGCCAGGCGTTTGCTCGAATTTGCCCTTGAACTGGAGACGCTGGAGGACCTCATCTTATGTGCGCTGGGTCTCTCCTGGCACTGGGATATCGAAGGACTCCATAGCACCCCCCATCGCTACCGAGAAATGCTCATCCACCTGTTCGCTTCTCAAGGATTCGCTGAATTTGCGACTACGGAACCTGATATCATGATGGATCCAGTCAATGTCTTGCTGGTGCGGATTGGCAAATGGGTTGATCCTCGCGAAGTTGAAGAGTTTCGCCAGGTTATTCAACGTACCCCTTCGGCGCTGGTGTAATGTATTTTCAGGAGAAGGAACCCGTTGTGTGATGTTGGTGTCGAGCTCTCGCCACTGGAGAGGAAAGGAACAACTTATGGACACGTTTCATGCGTCTTCACCCGCTATGCAAGAAGGAGCCTTTCCGCGTGAGGGATCAATCACGGAACAACTCCAATTTGTCGTACACTATGCGGCGCTGGCTCCCTCCGAATATAACGTGCAACCCTGGCTCTTTCAGGTGCATGGTAACACCCTTGAGGTCTATGCCGATCTCTCGCGTCGCTTGCCGATTGCTGATCCCCAGGGGCGCGAGCTCCTCATCAGTTGTGGTGCGGCCTGTATGAATATACAAGTGGCGCTGCGTTACTTTGGTCTGCAAGAGACGCTCCGGCTTCTCCCCGATTCCCAATGTGCCAACCTGGTCGCCAGGATGACCGTCATCTCTTCCCATGAACCAAATGAAGAGGATCGACGCCTCTTTTCTGCGCTCCCATGGCGCCACACCTATCGCGGAGACGTCTCTCCTGAGCCGATACCACGCTCATCGCTTGATCAGTTGAGCAAGCAAGTAGGCCTTGAAGGAGCCTGGATACGGTTTGTGGAAGGAGAGTTGCGCCAGCGTCTCTCGGACCTTATTCTGAAGGGAGATCGACAGCAATGGGCCAATAAGGGCTTTCGCGCTGAGCTGGCGCAGTGGTTACGGCCGGAGCCCGCTCCTGATGGGATACCTGTCTCGGCCCACCCGCGTGGAGGAGGCCGTCCCTTCTGGGTGCGAACGCTGAACCTGAGCCACAGCGAAGAGCACACAATACAGTGCGCCCTGCAGCAGGCCCCTGTGCTGGCGATCCTGGGAACCTTTGGCGACTCGCCGCTCGACTGGTTACTGGCAGGCCAGGCCCTGGAACGGGTCTTGTTGGCAGCATGCACAGAGGGCATTCAGGCCTCGTTTTTCAATCAGCCGCTGGAGGTCCCGGAAATGCGCACCCAACTGCAAACGCTTTTGGGGCCATCCGACTACCCACAAATGATTCTGCGCATGGGATACACATACTCCACGACGCCCACGCCGCGCCGTGCCGTGGAGGATATGCTCACCTCGCAAGAACCATGAGTGGCCCGGCTCTTGCATATATAACCCAAGAAGAGGGTCCGTGCACCATCAAGACTCCCTGATGGCGCGCGGGCCCTCTTCTTGAAGCAGAAAGCTTTTAGACATTGGGATGCGGCTCAGTGGATGCCTGTGCCGTGGCAGAGCTCACTTCTATGGGCACAGCCTGGACCTGCTGGGTATGCCATTCGCCAAGGAGCTCAAGATTCAGCTCGAGCTGGACCCCGCAGTGGAGCAGGACCTGGTGATGTGCCTTGACGACGAGAGCCAGGATATCACTCGACGTTGCCCCACCTAGATTGACGATATAATTGGCGTCTTTGGGCGAGATCTGCGCCTTGCCATAGCACGCGCCCCGTAGGCCAACCTGGGCGATGAGTTCATCGGCCCGCCTTCCAGGAGGATCAATAAAGACTGAGCCGATATGCCGCTGCTCCGGCTCCGCTTGCTGGCGCGCCTGCTTCTGCCTCTCGATGAGGGAAGTGAGCACGCCAGGATCCTCTCGCTGGAGATGCAGACCCAGGCGTACCACAATCTCTCCGGGCTCAATCAGTCCTCGCGGGATCAATACCAGGTGTCCCTCGGCGTCTATTGTGGCGCGGCGCTGCTGCCGGAAGCGGCTCGTGCGATAACCGAGCGCCAGTTCCGCATGTTGATAACGCCGCAGAATGGCAACGGCATCTTCGCCTTGCGTCTTCAAATTACACCCGCGCGCATCCAGGACCTCTATCCAGTTCAAGACATCGCCGAGACTCTGTGTATGAGAGCCTGCGTTGCTGACGACGCCTCCACCCAGTGTTCCCGGGATACCCACGCCGAACTCAAGACCACCCCAGCCCAGAGAGGCTGTGCGCCTCAGCAAACGTTCCCAGCGGACTCCAGCATCGGCAAGCACAAGGGCCTCTTGCTCAGACAGAGGCTCAATGTCATAGGAGGATAGCCCCATCTCCGCAACAATACCACGGATCCCAGCATCAGCGTAGAGGATGTTAGAGCCTGCGCCGACTATCAGGAGCGGCCAGTTCTCTTTCGTACAGAGTTGGACCATTTTTGCGAGCTCTTCTCGCGTCTTCAAGGTGAGCCAGAGATCAGCGGTCCCGCCTGTGCCAAATGCGTTATGCCTGGCCAGAGGCTCCTGCTTATGAATACGTTGATGAAAATGGGGAGAAAGCATCTTATAGGAGTTGTCGATGTCAAACGCTCTCATCATGTGTCCCTTTCTGCCTCTCTGTCCTACAAATACGCTCTCCTTTGGGGTTGCGTGAGCGTTGTCTGATAGGGAAGAGCATATGTGGTGTACTGATCCTCTACCAAGCAGAGGCCATACCCCCTCACAGGAATGATACAGAAACCAACAAGAGATCAGGTGCCGATCACAAAGAGCACCCCCCCTCTTCCTGGTAGGCAGGAAGGATCACATGGACCGTGCTCCCCACGCCTAACGTGCTCTCAATCCAGATCAGTCCCCGGTGCTTATGAATGATATATTTACAAAGGGTCAGTCCTAGCCCTAGCCCGCTCACTTCACGTGTCAGACTCCTATCGACCCGGTGAAAGCGGTGAAAAATGCGCTGCAACTGCTGGGGCGGAATGCCAATACCATGGTCGCGCACACAGAGCTCGATGAAGGCTTCTGTCGTCTCATGCGCTTCCTGGGCGCTCCCTTGCGGTTCAAACCTGTCCCGCTCTTGCCCGAGCAGGAGAGTGGTGGGTAAGGGGTGACGCAGGAGAATCTCGATCTCGCCTCCCTGGGGCGAATATTTGACTGTGTTGTCGAGCAACATATCCACGACATAGCGCAGCCGTTGTGGGTCAGCATACACCAGCGGCTCCCCCAACGTGTCTTCATCCTCCAGGCGCAACGAGAAGCGAGGCTGCTGCGCATGCGCATACATATGCTGTTCCCAGCGTGACCGAGCCCCTAGCAGGGCTTGTTCAGCGGCCGTCACCAGATTGGTAGGGCTAAACTCAAAAAGAAGGGTCCCCGTCTCCAGTTGGGAGAGCTCGATGAGCTGATCGACCAGGCTTGCGAGATGGCTGCTTGCCTCATCGATCTCCTGGAGAAACTCACGCCGTTCCTCAGGCTGAATACGGTGTTCATAGCGCAACAAGGTATGGGTGTAACCTTTGATTGCCGCAAGTGGGCTACGTAACTCGTGGCTAAGGGTCTCTTGAGATTCGGCCTGGATGAAATTCCCTCCAGAAGAAGATGGATGCAAGCTCACGAGTGCAAGAAGCATCGTCATAAGAGCCACTCCTGCGGCCTCCTGAACGCAGAGCGGCAATGTATTGGAGGGAGTTGGCTCGATAACACGCTGCGTATCACCTGTCGTTTGCATCATGAGCAACGTGGCAACGGGTGGCAAATGGAAGCGTGATGCTGGAATTGCTTCGCCGTGCTCATTTGCATGCTCACCCACATGCGCCTCCAGCACAACGTGAGAAGGCAGCGTAATTGGCAGAGGATAGGAGACGCGTCCCTCGGTGAGAGGCGTTGCCTGCATGATGGCATCCTGTGTGTGAAGAGAAGGAAGTATCTGCAAGAGATGCTGCATACTAATCCCCTGCAAGGACAGAAGATACCACTGCCCATGCGTAGTAAGACCTCCTATGAGTGGAAAGTGAAGCGCCAGAACATGGGCAACTTCGCGAGAGTGCTGCTCGGGTAGGCAAAGGAGAAGCGCTCCCTGGAGCTGATGTGCACAACGCAAGAGCATGTGAAGCAGGCGCGCTGCCGCTGTGGCAGCATCGATTTCTCCTGCAAACACTTGTTTTCCTAACAATCGTGCATACACCATCAGATCCAAGCATGAGGTTGTTGGTGTGGTCCCCAAGCTCTCTCCAGGCACAGAAAAGCAGCCACACGTTCGTGGCATTGGAGCATTCACGGCATTTCCTTTTGTTGGCTAGTAGATCGTCACTGATGTGACTGTAGTATAGCCTGGAGAGAGACACAAGCACGTCACTCGCACATGACGAGATATCACAATACTAACACAAACATGCCGGGTTTGATTGCATCCCGTCACAAAGAAGGAGGTGGGAGAGATGGGAGAGAAGAGCTGGAACTTATGTGGCAGTCGCGTTCTCGCCCTGCGACACGTCCCCAATGGGGAGCGTCAGGAAGAAGGCTGAGCCTTTCCCTTCCTCTGAGGTGAGCCAGAGGCGTCCCCCGTGTTGCTCAACGAGCATCCGACAGAGATACAGGCCCAGTCCGGTTCCGCTAATGCCCGCGGCCCTGGCATTGTCAGCGCGGATAAAGTGCCCAAAGATACTTGCCTGCTGCTGTTGGGGAATGCCTATCCCGGTATCCTGGACCTGAATCTCCAGCATATTCTCGGCTGGTCTGGCAGCAAAACGGACAATCACTGATCCCCTTTGCGGACTATATTTGATAGCATTTGAGAATAAATTCGTGAGGACTTGCTCAATACGTTTCGCGTTGATAGTGACTTCAAGGGCCTCTTGTGCGGTTTGTAGTTCTATATGATGCCGCGTTGTCATCCGGGCAAAACGCTCGACCACGCGTCGGGTGAGCGCGACAATATTGGTGGGAGCCCGTTGGAGGACGTTGCGGCCTGACTGTAAACGGGTCACGTCCAGCAGGTCTTTCGTTAAATCGGTTAAGCGATTGGTCGCCTGCTCAACATCCTCGAGCCTTTCCAGTTGCCAGTCTTCGAGTAGGGTGCCATGCCCACGCACCGCTTGATGAATGAAACTACTCACGGCTGTTTTGAGGATTGCGAGCGGTGTACGTAGCTCATGGGCCGCGATGCCAATAAATTCATCTTTGAGGGACTCGGCCTGCTTGAGCGCACTCACATCCTGGTGAATCACCAGGGCCAGGCATTCTTGCTCGCATTGATCCAGGGAGTGATGCTCTGAGGGCTCCATACTGTGCCAATGAGAAGAAGAGAGTGGGACAGCGTTGACCAGGATAGGCAGGCGCTTCCCACAAGGTTGTTGGATAATTTCCTGGTGCTGATACACCGTTTCGTCTTGTAGGAGTGCACACGTGGTTGCCCAGGTTTCTGGAGGAAAGCGCCGCCTGGGGAGGCGCACCTGTGTCCCTTCTTTATGCTCCCATATTTGGGAGGCAGACAGGAAAGCGCTTATGAAGAGATTTTCTGCATGTGATATGGCTGTGATACCTCTTTCCCTGGCTGTGACGGGTGAGAGAGTCCTACCAGATATGCTTATCACTGTCAGGGAGGTAACAACCGAGGGCGCCGATCCACTGGTACTGGTGAGCAAGGATTGTTCTTCTCTGGGGTATCATCCGTTTTCGTTCAATCGAGCGTACATATCGTTTCAGGGAGGAAACATCATGCAGATGTTGAAAACACTTCAACCACGCGCGTCAACTCAAATTGCCGAGCCACCAGTGGCACGGTTCCTGTTCGCGGACACCCGCATCGCCTGGCTCTGGATCATCGTTCGCTTGTATGTTGGCTATGAGTGGCTCACTGCTGGCCTGGAGAAACTGACGGGCCGGTCCTTTACGCTCGACGCGTCTTTCGGCCAGGCCGTCAAGGGAGGAGCCTGGGTCTTCAGCGGCCACGATGGGGCAGGGCTTAAGGGCTTTATCGCAGGAGCACTGGCCCAGGCAGGAGGCCCTCATCCAGCGGTGCAGGGCTGGTATGCTGCCTTTCTCCAACACTTCGTCCTGCCCAACGCTGCCATCTTTTCCTATATCGTCACCTTCGGCGAAGTCTGCATTGGCCTGGGCTTGATCTTTGGAGTATTGACAGGAATTGCCGCCTTCTTCGGTGTCTTCATGAACCTGAACTTCCTGCTGGCGGGCGCGGTGAGTATCAACCCCATCATTGGAACATTGGCTCTCTTCCTGGTGCTGTCCTGGCGGATTGCTGGCTACTACGGTGTAGATCGGTACCTGCTCCCGTTACTGGGAACGCCCTGGACAGGCTCGCTCGCGAAAAAACAGGCGCCCCTTCCCAAGGTGGCCACAAGTTAAACACAGGAATCACAAACACTCTCAACGAGGAGTTGCGTCGACGCAACTCCTCGTTTGTTCTTCACGTTGGTTCGCAAGCTTCCCTTTATGGCATGGGCTGCGGGTCGACGAGGAGATAGCCAATGCCGATTCTGGTCAGGAGATAGCGTGGTTGAGACGGTGTTGGTTCGATTTTCTGCCGGAGGCGGTTCACATTGACCTGGAGCATGTGGCTCTCTCCCAGATATTCACTGCCCCAGACATGTTCCAACAATTGATCATGCGTCAGGACGCGCCCAACGTTCTGCGCCATATAGGCAAAGAGACGATACTCGACAGGGGTGAGCACAATGTCCGTTGCCCCTCGCTTGACCAGATGTTGCGCGTAATCGATGGTCAGCTCACCGATCTTCGTCGTGGCTTGCATCCCTTTCCCCTCGGTCGTCGCGAAGGAGGTACGCCGAAGAACGGCGCGAATACGCGCCAGGAGTTCATCGACACTAAAGGGTTTGGTCAGATAATCATCGGCTCCTAAATCCAGCCCGAGGACCTTGTCCTTGTCCTGGCCCCTGGCGGTCATGACAATGATGGGAACGGTGGAGAACTCGCGTATCCGCGTGCAGGCCATAAAGCCATCAAGTTTGGGCATCATCACATCTAAAAGCACAAGATCGGGCATTCTGGTTTCCACAGCCTGAAGGGCTTGCGCTCCATCTTGGGTAGCAATGACCTCATAGCCCTCAAGTTCAAGGCTGCGTGACACGAGCCGCAGCAAACGCGGATCATCATCAGCAGTCACAACGGTGGTTTTCTTTGCAGCCATAGCTGTCTATCCTCTCGAGGCGGCGTTCCCATGAGAAGGAATCACGTGATGAACCATGTCCTGGGAACAAGCACAACTCCTCTCTCTGGCACGAATGTGTGCCCTTAGTATATCCCACACCACTCATCAAAGAAAAGCCATGCCCGTGCTGCCATCGACCAAACTCAGCCACAACCCCTGCAGAGGTACAGGCTCCTGTCTTCGTTAAGAAACAGTTCTTTGTCCGTGCGGGTAATGAAACCAAAGAGGCTCTTGGACACATTGGTATTGGTGGCAAAATCCAGTGACCTTGAGATTGACCCGTTTTGATGGAAGGTATTGTCAACTTAGCGAGAGAAAGGAAGCGTTCTCTTGAAAAGATGAGCAAGAGGAAGGGCAAAAGCAAAAAAGGGGCGAGGAGTTTGGTGTACTATGCGGCTCGTTCTACTCCTGTGATCTCGTTCCTTACATGAAAGCGCTCCTGCAAGAGTGCACGATACGCTGATGCGTTGAGGCGATGTCGTTGGGGCCGAAAATGGTCAGAGATAGGACCAAAGGCCGAAAGAAAACGTTGGGCCTGACCCAAAGATTTCAACCTTCGCATCGTGCGTTCGCGTTACCGAGTTGGCTGATGTGAGTTTTCGGCGCGATTATTCAAGCCTTTGTGCTGGCGATGCTCCACACCTGGCATGATTTCTTTTTTCACAATGACATAGCTTGCCAATTGGTCAGTGAGAATGACGCGTGGTACATATTCTAGACCTGCTCCACAGGCCACTCACCCAGAATCTCGAGGTTTAACAGTAAATCGATTCCAGATTGTGCCAGAACGTGTTGGTGGGCCATAAGAATCAACAACAGGATTTCTTGAGCGGTTGCACCTCCCAGATTAGCGATATAATTTGCATTTTGCTCAGTAATCTTCGCATTGCCTATGGCTTTTCCTCCAAGGCCCGCTTGCGCAATCAGGTCTTTTGCAAGAGATCCTGTAGGATCTTTAAAGACAGGGCCAGTTTTCGGCAAGGCAGGCTCCTGGGTCTGACGCTCCTGCATATATTGGTGAGAAAGAGCGGCTATCTGGTGGGGGTATTTGCGCTGCAATCGCAAGGCTAATCGGAGCACAATTTCAGCCGGTTCGATCAGTTGTCTGCTTGGAAAGACGAGCTTGCCATCAGTATCGATATGAGTAGCACGATGGACACGAAAACGACTGTGCCGGTAACCCAGATCTAAATCCTCACGGGCATAATGTCTTTCAACCAGGGGGACAAACACATCATACTGACCCGTATTGCAAGCACGTGCATCGAGCACATCAATCCATTGCAAGCTTTGTCCTAAATCCCTATTGTGAGCACCGGCATTACTGATCAGACCAGCCCCCAGGGTTCCAGGAATGCCAATCCCAAATTCGAGTCCGGCCCACCCTAAGACTTGCAGTTGAGGAAGCAGTTGAGACCAGCGAACGCCAGCATCAGCAATCAATGTCTCTGAGCGTTCTTCAATTACATACTGTTGCCAATCGATGCGGGCGACAATGCCTCGAACACCAGCATCAGCAAAAAGGATATTTCTTCCCTCACCCACCAGCAGTAAAGGCCACTGATGGGTCATACACATCCGAATCAAGACTTCTAGTTCCTGAGGGGTTTGCAGGGTCAACCAGAGATCAGCTGGCCCCCCGACCTCGAAAGAACAATGGGGCGCCAACGGCTCCTGGAGCTGGAGCAGCCCTGGAAAATGAGGATGAAGAACGGTATAAGCTTGTTCCCTGTCAAACAACATGCGTATGATCCTTTCTTTGGAAAAGGGAAAGGGCGAAACCTGGGCCTACGTTCAGGGAAAAGGAGATCCCAACGTTCAGCAGGGGCTGTAATGAGGCTACCCTTGAGAGAGGCGGGATCGAACGGGTGATTGGAAGGAACACGCACTGGCTTGGGTAGGAATCCCCCTTCTGTCCCTAGCACAAAGAAATCGGGGCCTGCTGCATTGGTCGGCTCTGAATTATTGTTGAGAGTAATGCTATCCGCACTCCCATTATCTATATACAATTGCAGGTTCAGGAATCGCGCCTGGCAACCGTTGAGAACACGTAGGCGATAGCGCCGATCCTCAACGGTTGTCTCGGGATATACCGTGCCATTCGCAAGCATGGTATCACCGAACATCTCTGGGACAACCGAGCGATCTGGTGGCAAACCCAGAGGATGAGGACCTAGCGACCAACGGTTCGTCTCATAGACGTGGGGGTACCACAAGCTGCCCACCTCCCTGGGGCCCGGCCAACTGGGATCTTTGCGCTCGAGATCAGTTCCAACGAAAATCTTATCCTGGATAATGAGAGGAATCTCGCGCCCACCATGTTCCACAAAGTCGAGCAGGCCATCGTTACGCAATTCAGACTCGAAGTGATCGCGTATAATATAGGCACTGGCAATTCCAGCAGAGGCATTGAGCCGGGTAAGACAGTAAGCGTGATCGTGATACCAGACCAGTCGTGCACTCTGATCGTTGGGATAGTAGTACTCCGCTTGATCAGGTTCGAGATGAGGGTTGAGCAATTTGTAGATGTTCCCATTTTGACTCTGCACACTCGGTCCATACTGCCCATCTGGCGTCAACCAGGTACATGGGCAGCCATCGCTGGTCCAGGGTACAAATCCACCGTGTATGTGCGTCGTCGTTGCATTCTGCTGTTTCTGAGCACCAGGGAAGTTGGCACTCCTATCAACTGGCAGAATGTGCTTCGGTGGCAACTCATTCGTAAACGTGACCTGTATTGGTTTCCCGCGCTGCACCACAAAGATGCCTCCAAGGTGCCTCTGCACTTGCGCTCGCCCACCAAGCGGAACGACCGAGTGATAGCCCCATAACGTTGTTGCTCCAAGGTCGGGATGTAATTGAACCGTGAATTGCCTGATGAAGAGTGAATAATGCGTCACCCCTGTGGTGGGAGCGACAAAGGCGTCTGGAGTGGCAACCGGAATCCCCCCAGGACCAATGCCGCGTAGAGGCTGATGAAATTTCTTTAGCCCTTTCCTTGTATGAAAGGGAAACACATTCCTGACATCAAAATACCAGGGAGCAGCCTTGGCTGCTCCTATACCTATACCTAATGTATACGCCAATAACTGTCGTCGCGTGATGGTTGGATACGTTGCCATGCTCTCTCCCCACAGAATGTCCTCTAGGATGAGCTACGGATGTCTCTTTTCAAGGAGAGCAGAACTCGTAAAGCCCCTGATACCCGCTCCTTGGTGTATCCACTCGTGTTCAAGCCCAATGAGCAATCCAATGTATGGAATACGATAACCTGCAGCATAAGCGTGCGATACTATTTGGTGTCACCGTCAGGAAATCTCTCCTGATGCCACGTATCACAAACGGCTACACATCATTACCCGCTCCTGCGAGGAGAAAGGCACGCATGTCCCGTTCCAGCCGCGTTACCAGGCCTGGTACCGCTTGCTCTACCAATGATGAGAGCGTATCCCCAAGAGCAAAACATCCACTCTTCAATGGCATAGACAGTACCCGTGGCGGAAGCTGATGCACAGACAGCACCCGATGCTGCTCCACTTGTCATGGCATCAATAACAACGGCACTCGTGGCCCCTTCTCAGGCATCCATGATAGCGTTCACTGCCGTCTTTGTCTCTTCGCACAAGCCCTCCTCAGTAATGATTTCACGCCGTTGGGGAGTCCAAACTAGCTGAAATCCCCTCGAATCCTTTTAAGGACGACCAGGCCAGGCTCCGAGGATGTCAACATTCAATGCCAGTTCTATGCCAGCGTGCTTCAGAACCCCTTGATGAGCCTCTACGATGAGGGAGAATATCTCTCTCGCCGTCGCATCACCGGTATTGACAATGTAATTAGGATTCTGTACAGCGATCTGTGCTTTGCCGAAGGTTTTCCCCTGAAGATGAGCCTGTGCGATGAGATCCTTTGCCAGATACCCAGGAGGATCTTTGAAGATGGGTCCGGTTCTTGGCAGGGGCGGCTCATCGGCCCGGCGCTCCTCGATGTACCCGTTACAACGCGCAGCCAGTTGTTGAGGATCTTCACGATGCAAACGGAGTCCCAGTTTCACAACAATTTCTGCGGGCTCGATCAACTGACGGATCGGGAAGATCAGGTTCCCTTGTCCATCGAGATGGGTGTAGCGATTGATGCGGAAACGACTGTGGCGGTAGCCAAGATCTAAATCATCACGGTCATAGCGGCGGGTGACCAGGGTGGGAAACGGATCTCCGAGATGAGTATTGCAATTCCGGGCATCTAAGACTTCGATCCATTCGAGCGCCTGTCCCAGTTCTTGGTTATGAGCGCCGGCGTTACTGATCAGGCCAGCGCCCAGGGTTCCCGGGATGCCAATCCCAAATTCCAGGCCTGCCCAGCCTGCGGGAATCACCTGATGCAGCACTTGAGGCCAGCGTACTCCTGCCTCTGCAATCAGTGTGGCAGTACCATTACGATGGTCTTCGATTTCGTACTGTTGGAGGTCCATTCGGGCAACGATGCCGCGCACGCCTGCATCAGCAAAAATGACGTTTCTTCCCGCCCCGACCAGCAAGAGCGGCCATTGATGGGTAGTACAGAGACGGAGCAAGGACTCCAGTTCCTCATGGGTTTCCAGGGCAACCCACAGATCAGCTGGTCCTCCGACTTCAAAGGAGCAATGCTGCGTCAGCGGTTCGTTTCGGCACACCCGGTCACGAAAATGGGAGTGCATCAGTTTGTATGCTTGTTCGATAGCGAGAACCATGTGTTTTTTCCTCACTTCCGTAAGCGAAAGCGGCCGACTCGAAGCTCGTTCAGGATGACAAGCACATCGAGATCTTCCTGAAGCAACGCTCCGGCTGCCGGGACAGTCCAGGACCATCCAATCAACAACCTGTCCGCAGCTATGAAACTCGCCCTCTGTCTCTCGGCGGAAAGGTGTTCACACGCTTGCTACAGGTTGGCAGGCAAGGAAATCCCCAGGCGTTCTAATCAGCCCCCTCTCTCGGCTCCAGAAGTAGCACGTTGCCTTTGTGACAGGGGTTTCTCATCCATTGCCGCTGCTGATACGCCAACCAGGATGCGAGAACAAGCAAGGGTAGGTGCAGAAGAGGTTCTCATGTAGCTCACCTTTCGTAAGGGAATGTGAGGGGATGGTGGGATGGTGTCAAGTGCTGTCAAGGATGACGTTGCACTGCAGCGAGCTGTGGTGAGATGTTGCAGTGGCAGTGAGCGCAGAATGCAAGAAACCCAGACACGACCATCACATATTGTTTTCTCTTGCCCCTCCAAGTCACTCTGTTCCCTGTCACATACACACTGTTTCTTCTCATTCAAGGTGAACACAGATCGATGGCATTGTGCTCACACTGATGGAATACCTGTTCGTCGACGTCTGACCGCTCTCCAGGGATGCGTCAGAACTGAGAACAAGACCTCAAGCCGAGATCCCTCCTTTTGTGGTAAACTGATGATCACGCAAGTATTTTTTGTAGGAGTGCCTCATGAACTGTCCATCTTGTCTATCCACAGTGATCAGGGAACAGAGGAAGAAAACAGTACTCGGCTACCGAACCTTCCGCTGTTCAACCTGCCAACGCATCTTTAATGAACGAACTGGCACTCCTTTTAATTACTTAGAATACCCGACAGAGATTGTTCTTCTTGTTGTCCTCTGGCGCCTGCGCTATAAGCTGAGTCTACGTGACCTCGCTGAGATATTTCTCGAACGCGGTTTTGTGTTTACCTATGAGGCGGTTCGGGACTGGGAAGCTCGTTTTGCACCGTTGTTGGCGGATCAACTCCGTGCCAGAAGACGCGGACAAGCGCAAGCCTCCTGGTACGTCGATGAAACCTACGTCAAAGTCCACGGGAAGTGGTGTTACCTCTATCGGGCCATCGACCGGGATGGCAATCTCGTTGATTCCATGCTGAGCGAGAAACGGGATATGGATGCAGCTCAACGGTTTTTCAAGCAGGCGGTTGAGACAGTTGGTTCTGTGCCAGAACGCATAACGACCGACGGGCATAACTCCTATCCACGAGCGATCCGTGTGATGCTCGGCTATGAGGTTCTCCATCGCTGTAACCCGTACCTGAACAACCGCTTGGAACAAGACCATCGTGGGATCAAGCAGCGCTATTATCCCATGCGCGGATTTGGAAGCTTCACGTCGGCATCACGCTTCTGCAGGGCGTTCGACGAGGTACGCCAGTTCTTCCGGTTTCGTACCACGATGAAGCAATACATTTCTCTTGCTGATCAACGCCGTCTGTTCTGCCATCGATTGGATACCTTGAAAGCCCTGTTCCTGGTAGCCTAAACGGAGTGTTGGATGGAGCCAGACATGATGTGATCTTCTGTGTTCTCAATTCTGACACATCCCTTCATCGTACTCAGCGTGGTCACCCTCATGTTCGGCTCAGGTTCACCGCTGGCTACCGTGCTTCCCAATCACAGCGTGCGCCGGCTGATGACGGGATTGATGCTCGCGGGAAGCGGACCGCTCGTGGCTATCTCACCTCTGGGCAAGCTGAGCGGCGCCCATCTCAACCCGGCTCTCTCGCTCGCGTTCTGGCTGCAAGGCAAGATGCATCAGCATGATCTTGCCTGTTATCTCGCAAGTCAAATGCTTGGGGCTGTGCTCGGGGCGGGAGTGGCCGTGCTGATCTGGAAGGAGAGCGCGGCACGTGTCCACAATGGGATCACCGCTCCAGGGATGGGATATCCTATCTGGAGCGTGTTTCTCATCGAGATGGGACTCACCTGCCTGTTGGTTCTGGCGATTTTTCTCTTTCTCAGCAGCCATCGCCTGATGCATTGGACCCCTTTCATGACCTGGCTTCTGGTGGCATTCTTCTACTGGCAGGCTGCGCCCATCTCTGGCTCCAGCCTCAATCCCGCTCGCAGCTTTGGCCCCGCTCTGGTCTCCTGGTTCTGGCGCGACCAGTGGGCGTATGTCCTTGCTTCTCCCATCGGGGCACTGCTTGCCGTGGGCCTCTTTCGATTGCTGAGCCTGGTGGGCATACACGATGTGTTGACGGCCAAGCTGTTCCACGCCCCACGCTACCGATGCATCTTTAACCATATCAAAGCGCCACAAATCAATACCGATCAGGAGGGAAAATTGATCACGCCGTGACGGAGGAACTGTGCAGGCTGTGTTGCAAGAAGTAAGCTGATTTGCTAAAGTGAAGCGAAAAAAGCAAATGAGGACCCCATGGCCGAGCAGAATCCGTTCAAATGGCGTCATTTCCAAGCCGAGATTATTCTCCTGTGCGTACGCTGGTACCTACGATACGCGCTTAGCTATCGCGATCTGGAAGAGATGATGTCCGAGCGTGGACTCTGCGTCGATCACACCACCGTGTATCGCTGGGTTCAGCGCTACGCTCCCGAACTGGAAAAACGTTGTCGACCGTACCTGAAAGCTTGCAGTGACTCCTGGAAAGTAGACGAAACAGACATCAAGATCAAAAAAGCCTGGACGTATCTGTATCGCGCCGTCGACTCCGAAGGGAACACGCTGGAGTTTCTCTTGAGTCCAACCCGCGATGCCGAGGCTGCTACACGCTTTTTCTGCAAAGTGCTGCACTCCACTGTGGTTTCCGCACCTCAAGCGTGTCCCAGCGAGGAACAGGGAGCACAGCCCACGGCTCCGACAGTTCCCACTTCCATGATACTGACTCCTCGTGTGATCAATGTCGATAAAAACGCGGCCTATCCCAAAGCCATTGCCGACTTGAAAGCCGCTGGAGTCCTGCCTGAACACGTAGAATTGAGGCAGGTGAAATACCTCAACAATCTGATTGAACAAGACCATCGATTCATCAAACGGCTGACGAAGCCAGGAATGGGCTTTTTCACCTTCGCGACGGCCTGGCGAACCTTACAAGGATACGAGATAATGAACATCCTGAGGAAAGGGCAAGTACAAGGGGTGGCAAAAGGAGATGTCGGAGGGCAGGTCGCACTGGTTGCCACGCTGTTTGGAGCGGCCGTGTAAGAAAGATGGTGAGGAACAACCACATCCAGTTTCTTTCTTTGCGATTTCTTGCAACACAACCGTCTGGGTTGCCTGGGCTCGTCCCACAAACTGCTTCGCCACAACCGCTGCACCATGAAGCTCTCCTGCTCCGCCCGCAGGCACGGACATGGGATCGCGTCGGAGTACCACCTCTGGATCGAGCACGGCGAGCAGCGCGTCAAAGTTCCCGCCACGCGCGGCCGTGAGGAAGGCTTCGACCACTTCTCGGCTGGCAGACAGGTCCGCATCTTGCAGAGGTGTGTGCTTTCTTCGAGAGCAGCCTACGAAAAAGAGACTCTGACTCACTGTTCTCCCAAAAACCATAGGCGTTCCAACTCAAGCGCATTCGCAATTAATACCTCAATGTACGTCCAGACCGTCAAGAAGTTGAGCAAGACCATTCACAATGCGCTCTTCACTCCAACCAAGCGTATGCCGCTGATAGAGGTAGAGGTCCACCTGAATCGCCGCCAACAAGCACTCCGCGAGGTACTCGCAATCCAGATCTGCACGACATGCCCCCATCTTCACGGCAATTTGGAAATAGAATACAACTCTTTCCCTGTTCCAGGTAAACCCTTCACACTGATAAAAACTCCGATCCCCCTGCGCCTGATATGCCCTGTATAAAGCCAACAGATACGTTGTATGCTCTTCAATGAAGCGCGCGAACTTCTTGAGGAACAGATAGATGAGCTGAATTGGTTGTGCCTCACCCTGCTCAAAACCAAAATTGCCCTTCGCCTCTTTCTGAAATTGCTCAAAATGTGGGGTAAGTAATGCTTCTAAAAGTTCCCCTTTATGGGCAAAATGTCGATATAGAGTTCCTTGCCCAACGCCAGCCGCTTTTGCAATTTCCGTCATCGTGACCGACTCAATATCACGCTCTGCAAAAAGCTCCTGCGCTGTTTGCAGCAACTGCTGCTTATTAGCTACTGCATCACGACGCTCTTCACGCCTCTGTTTCAGCTCAACAGCCTTCCCTGGTCGCTCCATGTAAAGCCTCCTATGCCCTCTTGACAAAACGGATTATCGTCCGTATAATGTGCTAAGAAACGGATTATCGTCCGCTAATACTATACCATAAAGTAGCCGATACAGGCGAGTTCTCCTTCATGCTCTCTAGTCTGGTGGTCTTCTGTTCGAAAAGGACAGATAAGCCTGTCTCTCGACCTCTTTATCGAAAGGATACATCTATGTCTAAACTTCAAGGAAAAGTGGCTTTGGTAACTGGAGGCAATAGCGGTATCGGCCTCGCTACTGCCAAGGAGTTTCATGCCCAGGGTGCAAAAGTCGTGATCTCAGGACGCAACCGTGAAACATTAGAGGTTGTCGAGAAAGAATTGGGTGAAGGTGTGCTGACTGTTCCCTCGAATGTTTCAAAACTCAGTGATATTGATGAGCTGATGGCGCAAACAAAAGCCACCTTTGGCAATTTAGATATTCTCTTTGTCAATGCAGGTATTGTCATTCAAGGTATGCTTGGAAAAATCACGGAAGAAGACTTTGACGCGGTCATCAACACCAATTTTAAAGGGGCATTCTTCACCATTCAGAAAGCCTTGCCCCTTTTGAATGATGGAGCATCCATCATTCTCAGTGGCTCGATCAATGCCCACATGGCAATTCCCGGCAGTTCAATTTATTCGGCAAGCAAAGCCGCGATCCACTCGCTCTCTCGCTCTCTCTCCTCTGAGTTAATTGAGCGTGGTATTCGCGTCAATACCATCACGATTGGCCCAACCGAAACCTCAATCCTGGGAAGTTTCTCACCAGAACAATATGCCGCGTTCAAACAACATATTGGGCAACGTTCGCCTGTCAAACGATTAGGAACATCTGAGGAGATCGCCAAGGTTGCTCTGTTCCTCGCGTCCTCGGATTCCTCCTTCGTGGTTGGTTCTGAGATCTATGCTGAAGGCGGGATGCTTTTCAATAGACTCTAGGTATTTCACCTGTTTCTTAATTAGAGAGCGTTCGCTCGTCCCTCAATCCAGGCTCCTGCGAACGCTCTTTGTTCTTGGTCGGTCACATTACACAAGCGACCACTCAGCCATTGCATACCTCCTGTATGCATTTAAGATCTGCAAATCTAGCCAGCATTTGCCTGCTCAGCTCGATACTTCTTCACAGCTCGGAAAAGGGTCAACCGCGCGAAGATTCCTGCGCTAATACTCATGATCCCTATCAGAAGAAAGATAGTATCGAGGCGACCAAAATGCATGCCTGAGACTGTAACATCTAAATTAGCCAGAAGCGTCGAGGCGAGTGTACTAGCAAGCAAACCTCCTGTCAGGGACGCGACGGTAATCATTGGTATCTCAAAAGCCATGACACGCCCAATCAATTTGCGAGGCGTCACCAGGACAGTCAATGGTCGTACAGAAACGAATATGCAGGAGCTAAAAACACCAAATAAGAAGCCACAAATCATGCCTGGAATCATGGTAGTGCTCCGTGAGAGAATCATCATCACAACGCCACTACAGATCAAACCAATCCAGAGCACCTGACTTCGGTGAAGCGCTTTGCTAGGTACCCAATGAATGGAAGCCCCAACACCACACCTATACCAAAACTCCCAACATATAACCCTAGCCAGACTTCGGGTATATGCAAATTCTCTACTCCGTAGAGGTACTCAAAGGAGTTATATGCCATCCCACCGAACATAAAAATCATGCCACTAATAAGTAACGTAATAAGAATAGGACTCCCCACAAAGAAGCGCAGGCCCTCCATAAACTCAGACCAAAATCCCTGCTTCTCCTTTGCCGTATCCTCCTTTATTATTGGGAGCTTGATTGCCATAATGACCAGAAATGAGACAAGAAACGAGAGAGCGTTTAACCCAAAAGCCCATGTAGGACCAAGGGCGATATAAAGCGGAGCCGCCAACTCTTCCTGCTGATCGTCGAAACCTTTGTACCAGCCGGAGCCTGTGTGGATCTGGTCATCGACGAAACGCTGGAACGGCGGTGGGGCAGCAAAATCAGCAAGCGAGGGCATTACCGCGACAGCGCGCTCTCCAGTAAAGAACGCTCGGTGAGCAGCCCCGGATTGCGCTGGATTGTGATGGCAGTGGTCGTGGGCCTTCCTTGGACCAAACAGAGATGGGCTTTACCTTTCCTGTGTGTGCTCGCGACGACTCCCGAAGTGAGCACACGGCTGGGAAAGCGACACAAAACCATCAGCATGTGGGCGCATCAGATGATCAGTCTGGTCCGCCGATGGCTTCCCGATCAGCCTATCAAGCTGATGGGCGACACTGCGTACAGTGTGCTGGAATTGGGTCTGCATGCCCAGCATCAGCAGGTGGCCCTACTCACAACTGGCCAGTTGGATGCAGTGCTCCACGAACCACCTCCAGAGCGCACTCAGCAGACCATTGGTCGCCCGCGGGTGGTGGGCCAACGTCTTCCTGCTCTGGAAATGATCTTACAGGACTCGCAAACCGTCTGGCAACCCCTCACCCTGGACTGGTATGGCCAAGGAAAACGAATCCTGCAGATCTGCACCGGCACGGCTCTGTGGTACCGCTATGGATATCAGCCGTTACCGATTCGATGGGTTCTCACGCGCGATCCCTCAGGCAAGCATCTTCCAAAAGCCATCTTTTCCACTGACCCTGCCCAGCCAGCAATAGAGATCATCAAGGATTTTATGCGCACGCTGGAGTCTGGAAGTGACATTTGAGGAGGGACGCGCCCATCTGGGCATCGAAACACAACGCCAATGGTCGGATCGCGCCATTGAGCGCTCGACGCCTCTCCTCTTTGGCCTCTTCAGCCTCGTGACACTCTTTGGGAGGGCTTTGCATCCTGATGGACTGCTTCCTGTCGCTCAAGCCGCTTGGTACCGCAAGCACACTGCCACGTTCTGTGATGTGCTCGCTCTCATCAGGCGCCGTCTGTGGGGCCAGGGAACTTTTCCCACATCACCCACCGATCCAGGCGTGGTTTTAGTGCCCCGCTCCACCCTTGAGCGATTATCGTGGGCAGTCTGTTATTAAATTGGAAATGTACAAAGTCAAGCCCAGCTCTGGTGTATTATTCCGGAGGACTTCAGGTCATTGGAGGCCGGATCAGCCTTGGTTCACTGGTCGCCTTTCTCACACTCCAAAGCCAATTCTTTCCCACCCTACGTCAGTTGCTCGGCGTCCCTCTCGACATCCAAGCAGCACTCGCCCTCTTCGAACGCCTTTTCGCCTACCTTGATCTTCCCATCGAGATTGCCGATCGTTCCCATGCCAAGGCACTTGGTCAGGTCACCGGACATATTCGCTTCCATCATGTACATTTCCGTTATCAACCGGAGCGACCAACACTGATAGATGTCGATTTCACGGTTCAACCAGGGCAACTCGTCGCCCTGGTTGGTCCAAGCGGCGCAGGCAAGACCACCACAGCCTATCTGCTCCCTAGGTTCTACGATGTGGAGCAAGACATGGTAGAGATCGATGGCCAGGATGTGCGCTCCGTGACGCAGGAGAGCCTCCTCCAGCAGATCGGGATCGTCACACAGGAAACCTACTTGTTCAACGCGACGATTCGCGAGAATATCGCCTACGGATATCCCGGTGCTACTGATGAAGAGGTGATGACCGCAGCACAGGCTGCACAGATCCACGAACGCATTCTGCAACTGCCTCACGGCTACGAGACCGTGGTGGGCCCACGTGGCAACACGCTCTCAGGTGGAGAGAAGCAGCGCGTCGCCATCGCTCGTGTCTTCCTCAAAAATCCGCGCATCTTGATTCTCGACGAGGCGACCAGCGCGCTCGATACCCATACCGAGCGCCTCATACAAATGGCTCTCGCTGAACTCAGGAGAGGACGCACGACGCTGGCGATTGCGCATCGCCTCTCGACGATTCTCTCTGCCGACCAGATCTTGGTCATGGGTTGTGTTGCAAGAATTATGAAGAAATCAAAAGAAGAATGAAGTTCCTTCCTGGTGTCGTTTAAGCGACCACTCCAAAGAACCTGGCAATAAAGGCATTCTGGCCTCGCACATCTCCTTTGTTCACGCCTTGTAGTTGCCCTTTCCGAATCATGTTTATCACCTCGAAGCCTTGTACGGTTCGCCAAGCTGTCTCGAAGGAAAAGAAGCCCATCCCCGGCTTCGTCAACCGCTTGATGAAGCGATGATCTTGTTCGATGAGATTATTGAGATATTTCACCTGTCTCAACTCCACGTGCTGAGGCAGCGCTCCAGCGGATTTGAGCTCACCAATGGCTTTGGGATAGGCCGCGTTCTTGTCGACATTGATCACACGAGGGGCTGACGTGATGGTTATGACGTCAGTCAGAGCTATGGGCTGAGTCACCTGCTCAGCGACCGGACATGCCAGAGGAACGAAACGAGCAGTCGAGGCGAGTGCTTTCAGGAAGAAGCGTTTCGCTGCCTCGGCATCGCGCGTCGGGCTCAAGAGAAACTCCAGTGTCTTCCCTTCGGAATCGACGGCTCGGTAGAGATAGACCCAGGCTTTTTTGATCTTAAGATAGGTCTCATCAACGCGCCAGGAGTCGTTGCATGCTTTGAGATACGGTCGGCAGCGTTTTTCCAGTTCCGGCGCATACCGCTGCACCCAGCGATAGATCGTCGTGTGATCAATACGCAGACCCCGTTCGAGCATTATCTCTTCCAGGTCACGATAACTGAACGCGTACCGCAGGTATCAGCGCACACAGAGGAGAATCATGTCGGGCTGAAAGTGACGCCACTTGAACGAATGCTGATGACTCATCAAGGGTACTCCTCGGCTACGCCTCAAATAAAGAAGAGTGTACCATCGCACCCTCATTCTTGCAACACAACCTCTTTAAGCAACGGACGAATGTCCGACCATTCGTGTGTCGGTTCTCGGCGCTCATATCGTTGCCTGGGCATGAGTTCCCCCTCCGCATACGCGAGGCATCGACAAACACGTGTATTCTCCTCTTTTTAGAGTAAAACCTTTTGAAAGCAAACGCAAGGTTCATGCGTTCCAGTTCATCTGATTTTATTCCAGGAGGTATTGCACATCAGAGTCAAGCATGATTTGGCCAGGTTTCAGCCCTCGCACCTCACGTTGTTGCTCTCCCCCTTTGGCGTACCAATCATGATGGGAGGCTTGCTGCGCCAAGCGTATCTCTTGCTCTTCTTTTGCAAGGGATGTTGAGAAGACAATGGGCTGATAGTTGGTTTCGGTGGGAGAGGGATCAGGCTCTGTTGTTTGCTGCTCGTTCCCCTCCTGAAAGAGCTCCTGCAAGTGCTTTTGGAAAGCTTCCCGTGCCTCGACCGCAAAACGAGTGGCCAATGAGTCAAGAGAGGCATTGGCATCTACTCTAGTCGCATCGATGTAGAGCTCTCTCCCCCAAATCAAATGTTCCTGTTGACATTGTTCAAGAATGGCATCAAAAAAGCGACGAAAAATAGCGAGACCGTAACGCGTTCGAATACGGCTCAGGCTTGAATGGTCAGTCAAAGGATCATCCAGGTCGTAGCCAAGATACCAGCGAACGCTGAGCCGGTCAGTAACTAAACGCATGAGCAAGCGCTCAGAGCGTATATCTTCAAAAAACATAACCAACTGGAGCTTGAAGAACACTATCGGATCAATAGAAGGCCGGCCTTTGCTGGCATAGGCCTCCTCGACAAACGTTCGCACAAACGAGAGATCAAGTTTGCGTTCCAGATGTCGATAAAAATGGTCCTGCGGGACCAGTTCCTCTAAAGATACAGCCGTCAAAGGGGCAAACGTTCGCTCTTTGAAACCCATCACGGTCGTTACTCCTCCTGTTACATTGCACTTCACCCATCCTCTCATGTCAAGCTCGACAAAGATTTTTTCAACAGGCTGCCGGTCGTTTTTGAGCCATTCGTTGCATACGTCATTGAACGTTGCTGACAGGTCAATCTTGAGCACATACACAGGCTTGCCAACGTACCTCGCTTCTGCTATACTCACCCGCGTTGGGATGTTGGGATGTTGGGGAAACGTCTGTTGGGAAGAAGAAAGAAACCGATGCCAAAGCCAGCCGCGCATGTTCTCACCTGGTCTGCCGAACACCAGTGCTATCTTCTGCAGACCCTTGACCATCCTCCACAATCGATCCTCTCAGGAGACGAAGGAGCCTGGCAGGCCTGGTTGATGACCCATTCCTCTTTTTCCTTTCAAGAGCAACAGGGGCGTCTCAATGTGTTCAAAGAGGACCGGCCTCGCGGGCAGGGCTACTGGTATGCGTACCACACCAGCTCCGGTCAGACCAGGAAGTGCTATCTCGGACCTGGTGCACGCGTCTCCCTCGCCCGTTTAGAGGAGATTGCACAGAGCGTAAAACGTGACAAGCGGGAGCAGGCGGTGAGTTCTCTGCACCTGGCTCCTCCCCCCGTTTCCAGGCACACAACGCAGGCAGGCTTCGCAGGCCCTTCCAGCATGGTCTTCTCTGCTGCTGAGTTCAAGAATCCCGACATGATGGTGATGACTAGGCTCTCCCCTCCACATCTGCCCACCTCGCTCGTTGTCCGGCAGCACCTCCTCTCGGCTCTGGATGCCGCTTTGTCTCGTCCATTGACCTTGCTCTCGGCATCTGCGGGCTGGGGCAAGACGACTCTGCTCACAGCCTGGGTACAACGACAGCAAGAGCCTGTCGCCTGGCTCTCTCTCGAAGCACTGGATAACGACCCAACACGCTTTTGGATCTCGCTGACCGCAGCCCTGCGCAGATGGTGGCCAGAGATCGGGGAGGGTGCGCTCACCCTGCTGCAACAGGAGTCTCTTTCTCTTGGTATCACGACGCTCCTCAACGAGTTGACTGACAGGAGTGCGCAGACCTCACCCATCCTGCTGATCCTGGATGATTATCATGTGATCAACATGCCCACCATCCACGCCTCCCTTACCTTCTTCCTGGAGCATCTGCCTCCTCGTGTGCATCTCTTGCTCGCCAGTCGCGTTGATCCAGACCTTCCCCTCGCCCGTCTTCGTGTACGCGGCCAGGTGAGCGAAATTCGTGATAGCGATCTGCGCTTTACCCTGGAAGAGACGCAACGTTTTCTCACTCAGAGCATGGGACTCGTCCTCTCAAAAGCGAATATTGCCTTGCTGCAAACGCGCATTGAGGGCTGGATCGCCGGTCTCCAACTCGCGGCCCTCGTGCTCCAAAAACAGGCGGACCCCTCCGCCTATGTGTCCACCTTGAGCGGGAGCGACCGCTTCTTGTTGGATTATATGCGGGACGAGATTCTGGTGGATCTGCCCCAAGCACTGCAAGACTTCTTGCTGCAAACCAGCGGGCTGAGCCGCTTGAGTGCCTCACTTTGTGACGCGGTCACGGGGAGAAATGATAGTGAGTTCGTGCTGGAACAGGTGATGCGTGCCAATCTCTTTCTGCAAGCTCTACCGGGAGACCAACCGTGGTATCGCTATCACGCGTTGTGGGCGCAAGCATTACAGCACGAAGCCCGGCGTCGCCTGGGGGTGGCTACCATGCATGTACTGAGTCGTCAAGCCAGTCAATGGTATGAGCAACACCATCTGCTCCCGGAAGCGATTGAAGCCGCGCTGGCTGGGGAAGATTATGGTCGTGTTGCAAGGCTTGTTGAGCGCTTTGTCACCCCGCAGAGCTTTCGCAACGCGTACCATACCCTGTCTCGTTGGCTGAGACAATTGCCTGAGGAGATCATGCGAACGCGGCCAGAGCTGTGTTTTCAGTCTAGCCTCGCATTAACGTTTACGACCGACCGACGTTCACCTGCTACCTGGGAACAGGTCGAGCGGCTTCTTCAGTGGGCGAAGCAGGGCTTTGAGGCAACAGCGCAATGGGAACACCTTGGGGAAGCGCTCCAACTCCATGCCGACCTTGCGTACTTTCAAGAAGATTTGCCCCGCATGTTTGCGTTAGGCCAGCAGGTTCAACCGAGGCTTCCAGACGACAGTTTTATGTATCCTGATGCGCTTTTGTTGAGGGGAGTTGCGGAGCTGCTGGCAGGCGAGGTAAACAGGGCCTGGCAGTACTTTCTCGAAGGATACCTGAGAGAAAAAAATCTCAACGATCATGCCGGATCATTGGGGGCGTCCCTCTGTTTGGGAGAGGTCTGCCTGGAAAAAGGCGAGTTGCGCAGGGCTTCCCATTACTACCAGCAAGCCCTTGCCCACATACATGAGGATCAGGAGTTGATGCGAGAGCAACTACGGCTCTCCACCGGAAGCGCAGAGCCGTTCTTCGTCTCATGGGCCTATCATTGTCTTGCTCAGCTTGCGTATGAGCGCAATGAGTTAGCTGATGCGCAGCGTGCTCTCTCTGAGGCACAGGCTTTGCGAGAAACGCCTGCGGAAGGGGTCCATGTGCTGACATCAGGCATGCTCATCCAGGCTCGTCTACTGCATGCCTGCGGGCAGACGGAAAAGGCTCAAGATGTGCTCTCGCGCTGGGAGAGGCAGACGCGCTTCCCCTGGCCTTTGCGAGTGATACGCACTTGCCGAGCACGACTGCACCTGGCCGATGGAGATCTCTCTGCGGTCGAACAATGGGCGCAGGAAAAGCAACAGGCTGATCAGTCCCAGGCACCTGAACAGGAGGATGCGCTTCCACTCATGCTTCAGCAGGAAGAAGCGCTGCTCCTCGTGCGTTTGCATATCGCGCAACAGAGAGGGGAAACCGCCTTGAAAGCATTGGTCCCCTGGAAAGAGAAGGCCCAGGCTCAGGGGCGCAAGCGCAGCGTTCTGGAAATCCAGATTCTGGAGGCCCTGGCCCACGTTGCCTGCCAGGAGCACCGCCAGGTTCCATTCTCTCTGCGAGAGGCGTTGCGACTGGCCCACCCGGAGAACTACCAACGCGTCTTTTTGGATGAAGGCCCGACGATGGAAACCCTGCTCAAAACGCTGCTACCAGAACTACGCGAGGCATCGCTGAACTCCTATGTGCGAGCCCTGCTGCATGCATTTGCGCAAGAAGCTGGAAGGCAGCATACGAAGAAGACACCAGATGTAGAGGGGAAGCCGTGGCTCCTAGAAGCGCTGAGTGAGCAAGAGCGGCGGGTCTTGCGTCTGCTCGTCGCCGGGCACTCCAATCCAGAGATTGCCCGTGAATTGACCATCTCGGTCAATACCGTGAGAACACATGTGCAAAGCCTCTATCACAAACTCAACGTCCACCGTCGCGTCGAGGCCAGTGAGATAGCGCGGCGCTTGTCATTGCTCTAACGACCGCTCTTTTTCCTCATCCACTCACAACCATCCACCTGGATGATGTCAACTCATCCACTGCCACAGTATACTCCAAACAGCCTCAACGAAAGGAGGAAGACACTGAGTATACTATGTCGCATCTGGATCAAAGAGCACCCGGACCCATCCTGGCAAGAGTGGTTTGAGGATCTCCAACTGCTCCCCGAAGCATCTGGCAGAACACTGCTGTACGGATCACTGGTTGATCAAGCAGCGCTCTATCGCGTTCTCCTCAAATTCACAGCCTTGGACTCGTTCTCATCTCCCTTGAGAGAGACAAGCTTCCACCAGTCAAGGAAAAGCAATGATGGTATTGCGCATCACATGCTGTGATTTGACAATCGATTTTCCTCGCTAGTGACACATATCCTGTCCAGCGCTTGGCTTTACAAGCCGTTTGGGAGCCGCGTCTGAAAGCAGTATTGTCCGGCTTTTGACACATATCTGCTACTGTGGCGCAACTTTTGACAGAGATCGTGTCCGTTGGTCCATTCGTGCAGAAGTTTGTCTCTTGGCCCGTTTCTACACGGACTATGAGGACAATGAATTGGTTCAAACCGGACAGGATATGGTTTAAAACTGCGAAAAGGTTGCAACCGGTCCAACAAGAGCTAATGGCAAGAGCGTTTTGTACTGACAGATTGTGAACCATATGCTATCAATCGAGGACAATAATCATGGCAAACCACACATGCTTTCGCGCAACACCAAGACCAACAATGAAAACATCCTCTCTTTGCTCTGTGAGATCACACACAAAAGAAAAGGAAAACATTGATGCACACCTAGAGAGGGAGTGCCAGGATCTCTGCAAAAAGAGCTCATAGCGTACACATATTCCCAAACAGAGCTCATCAAATCAGTCAAGGCGTAGCATAAAATCAGTGCTACCGTGCCTTTCACCCATTTCTCATACCAGTTTTGCTTCTGTTGTTATTGCCTCGATTGGCTTGTAAAGCAGGCCTATAAGCCTGCAATAGATTTTTGCAGAGATCCTAGCCCTCCCTCAATAAAAGAAGGAGCGATTATTATGATCAAGAACCATATAAACACTGCTGCAGAAACTACCCATATTGTGCTTTCCCAGGACGGGACTAGGATTAGTTATCTGAGTGTTGGCAGTGGGCCAGCAGTGATTGTGGTGCCCGGAGCCCTTTCGTTCGCCAGTGACTATACTGCCTTTGTTCGCGCACTGGCTGAGCATTTCACTGTATATACCATCGAGCGGCGCGGACGCGGCCTGAGCGGGCCGCAGGGCAACGATTACAGCATTACGAAAGAGAGCGAGGATGTACTGGCTCTGCAGCGTGAGACTGGTGCGTCCCTAATTGTCGGTCACAGTTTTGGTGGGCTCGTCGCCTTGGAAGTTGCCCGCAACAACAGCGCCCTCACCAAGGTAGCTGTCTACGAGCCTGGCGTCTCTATTGACGGCTCTATCCCAGCGGGCTGGATACCCGGCTACGAGAAAAAACTGGCGGAGGGGAAGAAACTGGATGCTTTTGTTGGATTTATCAGAGCCCTCAATCCTCAATCTTCGGGGAAGGCACCAGCCTGGCTTCTGAAGCGGCTGTTGCCGTTATTCATGGGCTCTCATGAGTTGAAGCGGAAGCTGAGTCTTCTCCAGGAAAACCTGCGCGAACATAAGGAAGTGGCTCGCCTGAATAACAGCTACGAAAATTATCGGGAAATTACTGCGTGCGTTCTGCTCATGTATGGCGGCAAAGACCAGGCTACACTGGCAGAGAGGAATATGCATCGGCTTACAGCGGTCTTCTCACGAGCTGAAGTGAGGAAATTTCCAGCACTCGATCACTTCGGTATCAATGAAGGGAGTCCACGAGAAGTGGCTGGGGCAGTCAGTGCCTACTTTTTGAAGAGGGAATTATAGCGAGGTATGATGAGTACAACGGGCTAAGACGGAGGCAAGCCCTGCCTCTCCATACAGTCTCCCAGGTTCTTCTTGTTTCTACTTCCATGCTATAGAGACCGGAGGAGTCGAAGGAAGCCCTCTGAGGAGACTGTGTCTCCTCAGAGGGCTTGCCAGACAGCCGGGCAGAAGGGATTTCTCAATTTCTTGAACCAGGAGGGAATCTGGACCCTGCCGCCGACGATGGCAAGCCCTCTGCCCAGGTCTTCAGCCTTGCCTGGGAAAGTTTTCTGCGACAACAGGAAGAGGAGTGGATGGGACGCGTCTACTCAGGACAGTCAAGCAGCATGGGAGCAAGCCTGCCCAGGTCAGGAAAGCCAATCCTCCAAATGTGCTTCATATCGGTGTCCTGGCAACAGAAGAGATGTTCTTCTGTTGCCAGGACACCGATATGAGAAACACGTGTATACTCTCAGCAAACGAACGGTTTTGACACTCAGCAGTTCAATGATCACAAGAAAACCGCTGAGTATCGTAGCAGATCGAGAAGGATCTCTCTTAGGAAGGAGAAGAAACGCCGCGATCTTCCGTGGAGACCTCCCGTGTCTCTTGCCCTTCCTGCTCTGGAAGCCGCAACGGTCGGAGATTGTCGAGGGAACAGGCAGTTTGATGGCTAAAACTGTATTGCCCGATCAGATTGATATGTTCCCATCCCAGCGGTGTGATATGGGGGAGATACTCTTCAGGTACTACTTCGCCCCGCTTTTTCAGTTCTTCGACCGCTTGGGACAAGTAGACCGCATTCCAGGCCGCAATCGCGGCCATAATCAGGTGTAGACAGCTAGCACGATGCATCTGATCTTCAAATGCTCGATCCCACAGTTCCCCATGTTTGCCAGAGAAGAGCTGACGGGCTAATGCATGAAGTGCTTCCCCTTTGTTCAGCCCGATGAGAATGCGGCGACGGAGCGATTCGTCTTGGAAGTAATCGAGTAAAAACGAGGTGCGTTCAAGCTTTCCCATCTCTGAAAGGGCTGTGTCCAAGCGATTTTGGCGACTGTAGGCTGAGAGTCTGCGCATGAGGAGCGAAGCCGAAACTGATCCATGACGAATAGAAGAAGCAAGTCTCTGCATTTCTTCCCAGTTCTCCAGGATATATTTTGACCGAACAGGGCCTGCCAGAAGCGCGTTAAGGGGTCCATAATCCCCAAGCGATTGATAGCTGTAGAGGTTTTTGTCCAGAGAGGAACTGATGCGTGGCGCAAACTTGAAACCGAGCAAGGCAGTAAGGGCAAACACATGGTCCGAGCTGCCTCCGGTATCAGTGTGAGGATGGACTAAGATCCTAGCGAAAATAGTAACTATTCAGTAGGTATTGTCAACTTGGCAACACAGCTGAACAATATGTTAGAATAGCCTCATGAAAACACACGCCACTCCTCCTAACTACAAAGGTTTCCGCTTCCCGCCTGAAATTGTAAGCCACACCGTTTGGTTGTATTTTCGCTTCTCGCTCAGTTTTCGCGATGTCGAAGAGTTGCTGGCACAACGAGGAGTGGTTGTGAGCTATGAAACCGTGCGCCAATGGTGTTTGCGCGTTCGGGCAAACGTACGCCAATGAACTCCGTCGTCGTCGTCCGCGTTGTGGTGACAAATGGCATATGGACGAGGTCTTCCTTACGATCCATGGCGAGAGACATTACTTATGGCGAGCAGTGGACCAGAACGGCAATGTGCTCGACATCCTCGTGCAAAGCCGCCGCAACAAGAAGGCCGCGAAACGATTTTTCCGCAAACTTCTCAAAGGATTACAATATGTTCCGCGCGTGATCATCACTGATAAACTGAGAAGTTATGGAGCGGCGAAACGCGAGCTCCTGCCTGGCGTGGAGCATCGCCAGCACAAGTACCTCAACAATCGAGCAGAGAATTCGAATCAGGCCACACGACTGCGTGAAAAGAAGATGCGGCGGTTCAAATCAGCCAAACAGGCCCAACGCTTTCTCTCCGCCTTCGGCCCTATTGCTGGGCATTTCCAGCCGCGACGCCACCGTTTGCGTGCTGGAGAATATCGTACCCTTTTACAAGACCGATTCCAGCAATGGAACGAGGTAACTGGGGTGAAACTGGCCGCATAACTACAGAGACATCCCCACCTCTCCTCATCCTTCAATACCTCATCTTGTTATAGCTCATCAATATATTTTATCCCAGCGAATAAGTTGACAGTATCATAAAACAGGAGCAGCTGTTAGCCTTTGTAGCGTACACGCTTTTCATAGCGCCGTTGGAGTGAAAGGTTACGCTCGATCCCCCCTTCAATATTGTCTGAAACAAAGGCCGGAACATCTTTGCCACGCGATTGCAATGCGTTGACTATTTCGCTATTCAAAAGCTGAGCAACCAGGACACCTATCAACGACGAAGCCGAACAGATCTGCTCAGATGAAGACAACGCCAGCAGCGTATCGCCACAGCTTGTTCGATTATCGATCACAATGTCAGCAAGTTCATAGAGCTTCTGACCGCCAGGATGGCGTGAAGGGGTCTCCCTTGTATGCTTCAGCGATGTGAGGACAATGAGCTGGTGCTGGCGCTGTTTTATCTGAAGAGCATATTCAACAACAGCAGTATTAACCCCGATTGCGAGGCAATCAAAAAGACATCGTGCGGTTCGATCCGGTGGTAGGAGAGTAATGCAGTTCCCGCCGCCAGGTCACGCTCACATTCCAGGCTACGAACACGTTTCAATGACCAGTCACCATAAAGTGCGAGATCTTCAAAATCGATGCGATTAATCGGCGCGAGACCACCGGCACGATGGACCAGTTCGGCAGCGAAGGCGCGTGAGTGCCCTGATCCAAAGGTGTGAATGACACCTCCATATTCAATGCATTCGGCACAGACCTGCGCCGCTTGCTGAATGGCTTCGGTCTGTGTTGTGAGAAGTTCTTCCTGTATGTGGAGGAGTTGTAGCCAGCACGCTTGTAGCGAAACAGGTTGATCGTGATGTTCGTTCATATTTTTCCTTCAACACTCCATTCTCATGCTGATCGTTTAGATGACCTTGCCCCGTTTTCGTAGAGTCTCTAGAGGTTTGAGATGAGGAGGGTAAAAAACGTTTTAACGTAACGTGACGTTAGCATTTCTATTATAGTAGAAAAGTTGTATTACGTCAAACGTGACGTTACGTTCGTTGAATCTCCATCTGTTCATAATTCAGTGGACTCACGTATCCAAGTGTAGAATGCCGACGAACACGATTGTAATATACTTCCATGTAGGTAAAGAGTGCTAATCGCGCTTCATCATGTGATGAATATATGCATTCCCCTACACACTCATCTTTTCATGTTCCAAAGAAACTCTCCATCGCGGCATTGTCCCAACAATTTCCTTTACGTGACATACTTGACTGTATTCCAGCTCGTTCTAAACACGCCTGATACGCTCTTGAAGTGTATTGACTTCCTCTATCACTGTGATGCAGCAACCCGGCTTTGGGACGACGGCGGGCTAGAGCTTGCTTGAGTGCCTGTTCTATTAATTTCTCATCACAATTGCTCGACATTGACCATCCTACAACCATTCGTGAATACAGATCCAAAATTACTGCGAGAGAGAGCCATCCTTGTCGAGTTGGTATGTACGTGATATCCGTTGCCCATTTTCTGTTCGGCGCTTCAGCACGAAATTCCCGATGTAAAAGGTGAGGAGCGACTGGATGAGTCATATCTCTTTTTGTGGTCACTACCCGACGTCGTTTGCGCCTGGCAGAAAGGTTCTCCTGCCGCATGAGTCTGGCGATCCGTTTGCGTGAGCAGGTGATCCCTTCGTCACGCAGCTCTCTCAAAATGCGTGGGCTCCCATATCATCCTTGATGCGTTACAAACACCTGCCGTATCTTCTGCGTTAAATGAGCATCTTCTCGTTCGCGCAGGCAGGCTGAACGTTTGCGCCAGGCAGAAAAGCCGCTTTCCGAGACATCAAGCACATTGCACATGACAAGAACGGGGAATTCATGCTTGTGCTGTTCAATAAACTGATATTTCATTTGGATTCCCGCGAGAAGATGCTCACTGCTTTTTTTAGTATGTCACGCTCCTGCTGAAGTCTCTCGACTTCGCGTTTCAAGCGACGATTTTCTTCTTCAAGCGAGCTTTGATGCCCTTTGCCTGGAAATGCTTCTCCCCCGTGTTCTGCTAATTCCTTGCGCCAGCCATGAATCGCGCTGTCGGAGACACCCAGCTCGCGAGCGATCTGCGCAATTGGCTTGCCCGATGTTTGCACCAGTCGCACGGCTTCCTCTTTGAATTCTTTTGTAGAGACCTTTTGAATCTTTCCCATTGATAAGCCCCTTTCTGATCTGCTTCGAGTATATCTCAGCTTTAGGGACTCTTTCAAATCGGGGCAATCTCAAGTTGCCTTCATTCGACAGGTTCACCCTGCCCTTGAAACAGCCTATCAATTGGTTCAGGCGTTTGTGAAGATGGTAAGAGAACGCACAGGAACGCATCTAGAAGTCTGGCTAGAGCAAGTACGCAAGAGCGATAATTGCTGAACTCATCCAATTTGGCAAAGGAATTGAACGAGATCTAGCTCCTGTTCAGGCCGCTCTTACGCTCCCTTACAGTAACGATCACGTTGCATAATGCACCTCGTCTCTTGGATCAGTATCATTTTGAGTCGTCAGTCAGGAGTGGTTGACGAGCCTTGGGAAGAAAGAGGCACGATCCCCGATCATTGTATCGTGCGCCAGCAATGCGCCCCTGGCGATACCAGCGCCAGATTGTTTGAGCTGTGACGCCGTAGGAGTGCGCTAGTTCCTCTGCGGTGAGCAAGCCCTGTGCTTGCAAGCGTGCGTATCGATCAGAAAGACCATGATGCCGACGAAGCTGATAGACATGCGTCCTCTGAAAGAGGAGGCCATCGAATGTGCGATAGCCTTGCTGATTGAGCTGCTCTGCGACTTCTGCATCCGTGTACTCCTCCAACAGGCGATCCATGGCAGCCAGCGTCTCTGGTGGTGTCAAGCGGGATTGCGCAAAGGGAGGAGGCAGGGGTACCATGATGGTCTGGGTCGCTCCCCCTTTGAAGCGAATGTGCGCGACAATCTGCTCGGCTTTGTGAACAGTGACATCTTCAATCAGCAGGCGAACTACACGTTTGCGTTGGCGCGCCGTGGTCTTGGGATCATTCCAGAACTGGTGAAACCGTTCGGGTACCTCCTCGATGTCCGCACGTTCTTCCTCGCTCACTCGCTGCTGATCACTCTGGTTGTAGCGCTCTTCAATAGCCCGTGCTTCCTCTAGCGCACGCAGTTTTGCGTTCCATTCCGCTTCTAAGACACTTGCGACCAGGCGGTTGTCAGGATCGACTTTGAGATAGCGGCGTTGGGCGAGCTCCGCTTCATATTGCGCACGCTCCACTTGCAAATGTCGCAGGCGACGTGCTTCATCCGCGCGCTGGATGACTTCCTCTTGCACTGCCAGGGTCAAGGCCAGCGCCTCAGGAGTCACGCGCTCCAGGAGCACTGCCCCAATCGCCCTGTCCAGATCTCGCCCAGGAATGCGTTGGCAGGGGGCACGGCCCTGAGCAATGCTTTGGCTCTGGCAGAGATAGTCTGGTATGATGCGCTGACCTCCTCGCTGATGATAGCGCACTGTCATCCGCTCACCGCAGCCCCCACAGAGGAGAAGGCCCTGCAAGAGTGCTGGCCCCTCCCGTGGTGGGGAGAAGCGTTGGGGTGAATAGGCTTGACTGTTCAAAGCAAGTTGCGCCTCGTTTCTCTCAAAGTCTTCCCACCTAATGTACCCCACATGAGCGTCATGCACAAGGACGATCCAGTCGGCACGGGGAACATCCTGGATATGGAGCTTGCCATCGGCAGTCTTGGTGGTGCGGGTACGTCCGTAGACATAGGCTCCTGCATAGGCTGGATGATGTAAGAGCCGCAACACATCATGGTGCTCAATCTCTGCCCAGACGAGTTCTCCGCGATGCGCCCCACGACGCAGACGGCGCGGGAAAAGCAAATGCTGTTGGCGAAAGTGACGGACCGTCGTAAAAGCGGAGCCGGTGTGCGCAAAACTGCGAAAGACCTCGCGAATGCTCGCCTGCACTTGCAGGTCGGGATCAAGCACCACAGCGTCCGTTTCGGTGTAGGTAAACCCAATGGGTAAGGTTAGTTTGAGCGCACCTCGCCTCGCTTTGTTGAGAATGCCGCCTTGTAGGCGGGCGCGCAGCACAAAGAGTTCTGCTTCACTCATCGTCCCCTTGAGTCCGAGCAAAAGCCGATCATTGAAGGTAGAGGGATCGTAGAGACCCTCTTCATCCAAGATCAAGGTCTGGGTAAGCGCGCAAATTTCTAACAGATGATGCCAATCGCTGGAGTTGCGCGCGAGCCGAGAGACCTCCAGCCCCAAGACCAGCCCGACTTGTCCGAGGCCGACTTCAGCTACCAGGCGCTGGAACCCCAGGCGATCAACGGTTGAGGCACCTGAATAACCCAGATCTTGATCGATCACCATGATCCGCTCCTCGCTCCAACCGAGTGCCAGTGCACGTTCACGGAGCGCATACTGGCGAGCAGTACTTTCAGTATTCTCAAAGACGTGTTGGAGTGTACTTTGCCGCACATACAGACATGCTAGACGACGAAGGTGGTGAGCGGTGACCTGCTGCCTCATCTTACTGATCCTCCTTCTGGTGAGCCGGGAGAACGTTGAGCATCTGGTTGAGAGGTCCTATGTCTTCAAAACGAAGCACCGTTTTTCCAGCTGCAACAACCAGAAAGGGATCAGGAGGAGCGAGAGATGTCCAGGCCAGGGGCAGCGAGCGGATCTGATGAGTCTGCGGATCAGCAAAGAAGACGCGCTCCTCTCCCCAGGCCCGGCTCTGCGAGAGCAGGGGAAAACTGTGGCCGCAGAGAGGATGGAAAGGATGGGTAACGGTAAAGCAATGCTCACCATTCGTGTTATTGGGTGTAGTTGACAGTTCGTTTAAATGGCCTCGTCGAGGGTCATGCCCATCGGCTCAAACTCATCAAACGTCAGAGCTATGGCCGAGCCTCCTTCCCCCTCCTCCGCCAACGGCTTCTCTCCCAAGCAGTGTAGAAATTCTTCAGTTTTTCTTCTTTCCTCTCAGCAAAAAGCCATCTCTAAACAAGCAGACGGTATTCATCAAAGTTGACGGAGTTCCTATTTATGCGCCGGAAGTGGTGAGTTTATGGCCTTTTTGACAATTTTAAGCTGTGATTTGCTAAATCGCTTGCCACTTTTATTAAGATTAACATCCCTCCGTCACAGTTTAACTGTGACAAGGTGTGATTTTGCAGCACATTGTGGCAAAATCTTTCTTTGGAGAGAAGAACGTTCCTGGCTCTCTGGAAGAACATGGATGGTTCTTTCCATTGAGAAAGAACGTCAGCATTGACTTTTCTTCAAAGAGAATGGATACTTGGAGAAGCAAGAACGAAGGAGCCCATGAGCATGCAGAAGCCCTCTCTCATCTACGCCCAGGAGGTTGAACGAGCCCTCTACGAAGCCTCATCGGCCTGGGAAGGGATCGATGCGCAAGAGATCCCCCTGGGTGTTGGAGAGGTCACTCTCCGCATTCAGCCGGGATTTGCGGCTGCCATGCCATTACGTTTTGATCCCGCAACCGTGGAAGAGCAGCTTGACCGGGCCATTGGACAGGTAGAGAGGCTCGCTCCCTGGTTTGTGGGTCATCGGCCCAAGTTCATCTCCCGCTGATCTGAGGCCGCGGCTCATTGAGCGGGGATTTACGGCCAGAATGGAGTGGGATGGGCTTGTGCTCGACGATCTCTCGACCTCCATCCCGACTACTGCGGGTTTGGTGATCGAGCCGCTTTCCTGGGACAATGCTCAGGCATACGCAACTGCCATTGCAGGGTCCCCTGATTCCCCCTACCGTTCTGCGCTGCTGGCCAATGCGTCCCGCTTCCTTCACATGCCTCGACAAGAGGTCCAGATTGTTGTCGCTCGATTGCAGGGCGAAATTGCAGGCTACGCCGTGTTGCGCATTGGGCCAAACAAGGTCGCTTACTTGCGCAATGCCATGACCGTGCCAGCATTCCGCAATCGAGGGGTATACCTGTCGCTGGTGGCTCATCGTCTCGCCATCGCACGAGCCTCGGGGTGTACCATCGCCGTCCTTCAAGCTCAAACGAAGACCTCTTCCCCCATCTTGACCAAGCGTGGGTTCACCCCAGTCTGCCGCATCGTGGGCCTTGCTCCTGCTCCTGCCAAGTGAGGGAAGCATTTCACTGCGCTCTGGGCGCTGCCAGTTTTCCGTAAAGGACGTCGATCTCCCGCTGCTTAAGCCTCAACTCTTCATCTTTGGCGGCTACGGTTTGTTTCAGTTCTTCAAGCCGCCGACGTAAAGCGGCGATCACCTGGTCTTTCGCAGATGAGGCTGCACTTTCTGGAGGAGCAAGCCGATGCCGTTGTTCTGCTTCCTCAATAGCTTGAAGCAGATCTGGATGGTTGCGGAGAAAGACCACGGAAACACCGGCTCGTCTGGCCACCGCCGATCTCGTGACTGGATGTTTTTCTTGCTGAAGCGCTTGAATGGCAGCCAGGGCGGTCTGACGCTTTTGCTGAGATTTGGCTTGCGCATTTTTTCGGCATTGTTCAGTGTTCGTGACACCATGCCGAATTTTGTGTAAAGGTAGAAGTGAACAACTGAGGAATGCCCCGAAACCTGGACCGCTGGTGCGTTCGCCAGCGGCGAGCCCGTGCGGTGTTGTTAACTTGACGAAGAAATAGAAGAGTTTCTGGGGGGAGAAAGGAGCAGAGCAGAAAAGAAGCCGAGGTTTAGAGAGGGTGGTTGGGGTTAGGCGGCAGTTTTCCCGCTGGTTACTTCGTTCCATCCCAGAAACCGATCCTGCATGAGAGCATGGTCATCTTCTGCGGTGAAACGGTGCCGTTTGGGCCGAAAGTGATCCAGGATCGGCCCAAATGCTGCGAGGAAGCGTTGGGCCTGGCCAGATGATGTAAACCGCCGCATGGTTCGCTCTCGTTGTCGGGTAGGTTGATGGGAGTTTTCAGTCCGATTGTTCAAGCCTTTGTGTTGCCGATGCTCGACGCTTGGCATGATCTCTCTTTTTGCAGCGGCGTAGCTGGCCAGTTTGTCGGTAATAATCACTCGTGGGACGTATTGCAAGCCTTTGAGCAGCTTACGAAAGAATTTCTTGGCCGCGTGCTTGTTGCGCCGACTCTGTACCAGGATATCCAGAATGTTGCCGTCCTGATCAACAGCTCTCCACAAATAGGAGGTTTTACCATTGATTTTCAGGTACACTTCATCCAGGTGCCACGTATCTCCCGTTTTCGGACGACGACGTTTCAACCCATTGGCGTATGTCTGGCCACATTTCAAACACCATTGCCTGATGGTTTCGTAGGTCAGCACGACCCCACGCTCTGCCATCATCTCTTCAATATCACGGAAGCTTAAAGGGAAGCGAAAATACAGCCACACGCAGTGACTGATAATCTCGGCTGGAAAGCGGTATCCTCGATAAAGAGAGGCAAGTTTTTCTGTTTTCATCCCTATGAGTTTAGCAGAGATTTCTGCTTCACCGCAAGTTGACAATACCGTGGATAGCGGTATACGTCAAGGTGCATCCGCCATCGTGCTCGGCTGTACATTTTGAAATGAAACGGGTCTATCCCAGTTTTGGTGATTGATGAGTTTACTAGACATCTCTGGCCTTTTCTTCGAGCACAGAAGAAGGGCAAAAATCCTTGTTACTGATGTGCTTTCACCAAAATTGGGACAGTTCCTCGATATGAGCCAGATTTGCCCGACCATTTGGCTCATGCCCAGGTTTGGTGATAGACTCTGCGATAATACAAGAGAGATGAGGTTGTTCTGTTGCAAGAGCACATTCGTGTCCTTTCGTGAAGCGCAACAGAAGCGCGAGAGCTTGGGCAGGGAAAAGCTTCTCCGATACATTGAAGAGCTTATGCAGCAAAAAAAGAGCTGGGAGCCTGTCCTGCTTCTGAGGACGAACTTGGCCGCACTCACTTCATTGTTACACGGCATGTAAGACTCGTTGGCGCAGCAGAGGAAAGCCTGCTCTGCCGTACATGCTCCGTTTGATGAGTTTTAATGTGGTCACATGGCCCTCCACTATACCGTTATTGATCCACCAAGTCAGCCCAGCCCCCACCGCCTCTTTGTCTTTTTCGACTCCCGCGGCAAAGGAGCGAAGTTCGGGGATGTTGCTCTGGTTCACCTGGGCCAACCAGGTATCGAGATGCATACCTCGACGCTCTGGGAGCATCTGGGTGAACTGCTGGACCAGCTCATATGCCTGATCCATCTCAGTGTGCAGAGAGCGAAGCAGGGCAAGTGTTTCTTCTTCTTCAGCTGAGAGCTCTTCGGGACGGCGAAGAAACAGAAACACGGCTTGCCGTGCCAGCACAGGAGGGCGTGGAAGCTGATCAGGAGCAGCTGCAGTCTTCCGCCCTTCTGGAAGGGAACGAACCAGTTGTTTGTACACAACCTTGTAGATCAAGGGGGCGCCATGAGCGACGAACTCCCGATGCAACTGCGCGATGTTATGACAGCCTGCTTCCCACCGTTGGGCAACCTCTTTAAGATAGGGATCAAGGCGGGTTTTTCGCGAGCTCGGTTGTCGTTCAGGAAACGCGTTCTGAGCCAACCAGCGCGAGACAGTGGCATGACCGATGCCCACCTGAGAGGCAATGGCCGTTTGCGAGAAGCCTTGCTTGCGTAAGGCCGCGACGTGCTCGTATTGAGCCAGGCGCTCTTCTCGCTTCGTCTGGCTCACCGCGGCTTGCTTTGGGCTCCATTTCGGAGGTCCCTTTCCCTGAGCAGCAGGCAAAGGGGGAACTCTTGACTCCTGCACGACGCGAGTTCGATGAGCCGCAAAATGACGCGCCAGAAAGCCTTCTACAGCCTCCTTGAGATTTTTTTTAAGATGGAAGCGGTCCGCACACTGAATGGCCTGGGGAGCGCCTTCTCGCGCAGCAGATGCATATTCTCCTCCACGATCCAGACTCACCACCATCAGATCAGGTTGTTGGCGCATCCAGGCTGCTGAGGTTTCGGCCTCCCGATCGGGTAAGAGATCCACGACCCGCCTGCTTTCCAAGTTGACGAGGATGGTACCGAACCGGCAGCCACGCGGAAACACAAAATCGTCTATTCCAAGATAAAGAACGGTACAAAGCGGGAGATCAGGCAGGTCCATGATGCGGCGCAGGATCGTTTGGCGAGAGGTTTGTATCCCTAAACATGCTGCCAACCGGGTCCCCTCTTTGCCACAGGTGGCCAGTCCGATGGACGTGAGCTGTTGGCTGTAGCGGATCGTCACCTGTGCCCAAGGACAAACCAGCTCGGGAAGCCTTTCCGTGAAGACTTTGCGCTCACACAGTGGATTGCGACAGAAGAATTTGCGCACACAGAGTGTCAGCTGAACACGGCGACCACCACAAGGGACATCTCGCACCATTCGACGGTACCGGCTATGAATGGTGCATGACGGCTGACGGCACACAGGACAGCAGGAAGTAGGATGCGTCGCTATGGCCGTAATCCTCACTTCGTTTTCGCTGGCTTGGATCCGGTCGATCTGTATCCCTTCAGGAAGGGGGAGCAAGGGATTCTCTTCCATCACAACCTCATTTCGCTCAGAACTGTTGCACGAGTTCTTGTGATGTGCAGTGTATCATCTCTTCGCCCTCCCCCTCCAACCTCATCAGTTCACCGCTTCACCAAACCTGGGCATGAGCCACTCTTCAGGGCATTTACCGATTCTTTAAAACCAGATCATTCTTCCCAGGTGATTTTCTTGATGACTGGCTTGCCATCCTGAAAGGCCGGCCCTTCAATACCGCTACTCCAGGAAACCTTCGGCGTAATCACAATATAGGTGCCAGGCCCCCGAAATCCCTCCTCAAGTTGCAGAATCTCGGCCTCTCCATGAAGCTTGATCGAGCGTGGCTCCAGGGGATCGAGTGAGCGTAGTTCATCAATAAGTAACGACACCTTGCTCTGTCCGGCGGCGATATGTTTATACTTGCGTGTGCGTTCGAGAAAATACCCGCCAATAGAGAAGCGCCCGTTCTCAAAAGCGAAGCCGACCGCATCCGCATCAGGCTGACCAGTGACGGCTACCGTTGCCAGCCTGGCGAGTGGTTGTGTACGCAAAAACGCGAGCTCTTGTTCTGAAAACATCTGTTTCCTCTTTCTCTCAATGTTTCTCTATGAAGAGTTCTTGACAAAGGTCTGCGCGCAAAATGGATGCTCTACCCTTTACGCACGAAGGCAATGATGAGACCTACGATGAGGACCAGAGCAATCACCATCCCCGAACCAAGCCAATCCAGTTTCAAGACCATCATGATAACCGCGCCCAACGCAACTAGGCCCGGGATGGGAACGTAAACCCGCAGCACAGGGTTAGAGATGGCCTGTCTTAGAGCGGGAGAGATCTCGCCCACGGGTGCGGCTTGTGCTGCCACATGAATCGCCTTCATGCGAGGTCCGTTGATCACGGGTCCCAGGATACCCAGGAGAACGAGCAAGCCCAGCGAAAGCTCGATCCAGGCGTGCCCCCATCCCCATACCGAAAATGTCAGCACGAGGCCACTGATGAGAATGAAGACAGCGGAGACTGGCAACACCACGTCAATCACGCGGCTGAGTGTGAGCCATTCATGGACCTGAGTCGTCGTCTTCGCCACCCGTAAGCGAGACACGACGGCGACCTCTAGGCTGAGAGCGATAAAGAGGCCAATCACGCCCACAATGTGGAGCAAAAGTGTAGCAGGATAGAGTGTCATACTGTCTATATCTCCTAGCGTAGTGATGCTATTTACCTTTGTTTGATTTCTAACCTTTGGTAAGTAAAATGTCTATTTCCCCAACTCATCATATCTGTAGCAAGCCTAGAGAGAGGCTACATGTTTGGAAGGGGAGCCTGACGGGCGGTACTCGCCTCCTGTTCCCAGGCCAGCAACATGTCTTGAAATGCTCGTTCGAATAATTGTGTTGCCTGCGCCTGCCCACCGCCAATGCGACCTGCCAGCGTGAGCGTGACCAGCCCATGACCGGTTGCCCAGAGGATATTCACCTGATCAGCCAGGTGCTCGGTTGACCAGCCATGAGAATCAAGCACATCTTTGACGGTCAGTGCCACCACATCCTCTATCTGGAGTCCCTCCTTCTCGGGTTCAGAGATGCTGAAAGTGACGCCGTCAAGGCCATACATCAGGCGGTAGAGTTCAGGATAGCGCCAGGCGAATCCGAGATAGCCATAAGCAATGAGCCGCATCGCCTCCTCTGGATCATGAGCTTGTGCTCGGGCGAGCTTCAGGTCTGCCTCCAGCAGGCGAAAACCCTCATGCACAAGCTCTAAGAGAAGCACATCTTTGTTTTCAAAATAGTCATAAATGGCGGCATGACTGTACTCAATGCGATCAGCGATCTTGCGCATCGTCACATTACTCCACCCTTCGGCCAGAGCGATTGCGCGCGCCGCCTCCAACATACTCTGCTTGAGCTCTTGCTGATCTCGCAGTCGTCGTTCTTTCCTTCCCATAAATTCACCTTTGTTATTTTTAGTTACCAATGGTTACTAATAGAGTAACAGAAAGAGAAGGGAGTGTCAAGCCTTTTTCAGGGCGGTTGCGATGACGAGCTCATTGACAACGTGTATGATTTAGCGTCATCGTCTCCCTCCCGAGGTAGCCACTTCGTGTCTGCACCTCAGCCAGAGAAAAGCCAGCACAAGGCATGGAAGATGGGATAGAATCGGCGCAGAAAACGATTGTGACATTCCTTGGAGAGGAGGAAGAGAACAATGGAAGAAGAATGGATGCGTGATCGCGCCCGCTTGCGTGAGTTGCTCTTGCACCATCCCGACTGGGGGCAACAGGACTATGCCCAGGCCGTCGGACGGTCGATCAGTTGGGTGAAGAAATGGCGCAAACGCTTGCAAGAGGCTGATCCCCATGATGTCCACATCCTCTTGTCCCGCTCACGTGCCCATCACACTCCGTATCCGTCCTGGGACCCGCGTGTGGAGGAGCGCATTGTCGAGATGCGTCTCTCTCCCCCCGAGCAACTCAAGCGGGTGCCAGGACCGCGCGCTCTTGTACTACTTGCCGCGCGACCCGCAGTTACAAGCCTTGCAGGTGCCCCTCCCACGCTCCAGTCGGACGGTGTGGAAGATCCTGCACAAACATGGCTGCATCTTGGAGCATCCCAGGCCCAAGAAAGAGCCCCTGGAGCCGAGAGCTCCTCTCGAAGAGATCCAGATGGACTTCAAAGATATCAGCACGGTTCCGGCCACTGAAAGTCAGGAAGGCAAGCGGCAACACATTGTGGAGGTGCGCAATTTTGTGGATGCAGGCACCTCCGTCCTACTCCATGCTCAAGCCCGGGAGGATTTCCATGCGCAAACGGCCATGCAGACCGTCATCAGCTTTTTGCGTGAGCATGGCCGACCGCCAATGATGACCTTTGACCGGGACATATCATGTTCAGGTCTGTTGCTTCTCTTTCCTGACGTGGCTTCGATGAGGCGACTTGGGTGGGGTGACGATGACGCAAAGTCATACAAGCGGTGCGAAGAGTGATCAAGCGGTGCGAAGAGTGATCAATGGTACAGATGTCCCTGGAAAAGCCGCTTCTCATCTGGTATTCTTCTTCTCAAGAATGTAAATTGTGCATGTACATCTTCAGATAATAAGGAAATTGTGAAAAATGATACGAGGAGAAAAAATCTATTTACGCCCTTTCAAACGCACTGATATCACATATCTTCAGACGCACTTTGGCAATCCTGAAGTAACGAGTGAGTTTAACTTCTTCGGTTTCCAGAATTCTGAGGGTCTTGAACAAGAATTTAACAAAAACGGTTTTCTCAGTGATACGTTTAATCGACTTGCTGTTGTGACGCACAATGAGCAAATAGTGGGAATGATTGATTATCGACCAGTGAGGCATGGTCCAAGTCAGGGAAATATCGTCTACTTTTTTGGCATTGAATTAGCGGAGGAGCATCGTGGTCTGGGCTATGGAACCGAGGCTCATAAACTCCTCGTACGCTATCTTTTTGCAACCCATCCTATCGTACGTATAGAGACACTCACAGATATCGAGAATAAAGCTGAGCAGAGGGCATTGGAAAAAAGCAACTTCACACGTGAGGGAGTAATGCGCCAAGCTCAATGGCGTAATGGGGCTTGGCATGACTTGGTATTATATAGCATTTTACGTCAGGAACAGCCAGAGTGAAGAATGTTTTCCACATGTAGGGATATCGCGGAGCTGCTTGTGCTCCGCCGCGATACGTTTCGGGTCATTGACGGAGCAGGTCCTGATGCTCTGGTTCCTGAAAGGAATGGAGCAGCATCAGCACATATCGACGAAACAGTGCGAGAGCAGGAAACGACCCAGGAAAACGAGCAACAGTCCACAACGGAAACGGTGGAAACGAGCGAATCGTCTAACTGCACATTTTAGGGATATTCTTACATCTTTGGTTCTATTCCAGCTCGGTGAAAGTCATGAAGGTGTTTCCCTTGCGGCGTTCCCCCATGCCATCGATAATGCTCCATTTTTTGCTGTAACACAGATTGGTGATTCTCAATCTCTATCTTTTGTCCTTTATAGACAGGGCTTTCCAATTCTAATAAACAGAACATTGACCAAGGAGGATAAGATCAAGAGCCTGATCAACATGGGCGTTCAAGTAGCGCATCTGGCGAGCAACATTGCGAACGCCAAGGCGATCCATCAGACACAATACGGCGCTATTGAGCTGAGCGAGCAAACTGGGAACGGATCCTGTACGGGTTTGACAGCGATCTTCCCCCAAAGTGACATCTCGCCGATGATGCAGCCGATTTTCGATGGCCCAGTGGTCTCTGGCGAGTTGGAGCATGCGTTGGGGAGGAGCCTTGCTCATCGAGAGACTGCTGAGCCCATAGACCACTTCGTGGCGAAGCTTTCCCGTTTTCAGGATGCGCGTCGTTCGTTCGAGGCGAAAGACTTGCTCGATGCCTTCCCAGTCCTTGCGAAACCAATCGTTGAGATCAGGGCTAGAGAGAAGCTGGCGATGTTCCAATCGTCCATGTCCTTTGTCCCAGGTCTCTGCCTGCTTCCAGCGCCGCCGATCAGGGAAAGCGTCCTCAAACAAATCAGCAATATCCTCTTGGAGGGTGGGCTGATTGTCCTTGGCAATGAGGAGATAGTCTCCTCTCAAGCGATGGATCTGCGCACAGAGGTCGCGTTGCGTATGCAGAGCATCGAGGGTCAAAATGCGTCCACTGACCCATGATGGCGCCAACAAGGGCTTGAGGGCACTGATCTCATTTTCCTTCTCCTGCACATTGCAATGCCAAAGCACGATGCCAGTCGCCACTTCATAGCAACTGAGTTGGTGAACCGGATGGACCTCGTTGCTCGTCGCCCGTAGAGCTTTGCCATCAACAGCGACATGAGCGTGATTGGTCTGTAGGCTTGCAATGAGGAGGCGACTGGATTGCTCCCCACATCGAGCCTGAGCTTCCCAACGGATGAAAAATGCCGAAAGAAGCTCGTCGAGATGCTTGCTGTCTACCATCGCCAGGACATTGCAATAGGTCATCTGGCATGGCATTTGCTGGCGACGAAGCCCAAAGCGCTGTGCTAAAGGCACGCCATGATGACGAATCCAATCGGTAGCTCCACTGAGTGTCTGTTGCCCTGCGAGCTTGGCGAGCACAAGCAGAGAAAGGACCAGAGCCAATTCGTAGCGTTTTCCTTGTTTGCGTCTCTTGTCTGAGAGGGCTTGCAAGGTGTGGTACAGCGAAGCTGCGGGAACCATTTCTGGGGGATGTTTCGCTCGTGTTGAAAGCGTCAATGTGGTATAGTCCATGCAGAGTTTTCCTTGAGAGATGATTTGGTTTTCGTATTCTACAAGGAAAACTCTTCTTTTTCATCACCCTTTTGAGAATTGGAAAGCCCTGCCTTTATAGATGATCTGCTTGACTTCCTTCCAAGATTTTCCTCTCCACCAGGGTCTCCCCTGATACGTCACTGTATGAGTTACAGAGATGGTTCCATTCTTGTCAACCTTTACAGGGTAGACATCAGCAATGTATTCCCGTTTCGCATTGGTCAAAAGAAAGGCGTGGGGGTAGTCTTCCATATTAGGATCTTTGGAGATGATGTAGCCCTGTGAAGCAAACCAGTCTTTCCACCACTGCGTATCCTCTTCCATTGGGTGAAAGTCGATATCTTCATGTGAGCGTGAAAGGCCGCCAAAGGCAAGGTCTACTGCGAAGCCCCCACCAATATAATAATGCTTCCCTGCTTCTTGTGCAATATGAGCAATCATCAGCAGTAAGGCTTCTAACTTTTTTGTCCATTGGTCTATTTCTTGTTCCTGTTGGCTCATATCTTAAAGTATAGCATCTCCTTTCGCAGTATTAAAAAACATGTACAAGATACATTGGGACGCGTTAGTTCGAGGCGAGAATTGTGCTTTTTGTGCGCAACTCGAAAAGAATGGCGATTTCGATGGCTACGGATTCATTGTAGCAGACCTCAGTATGACACGCCTCAAGCTCACCAAGAACCAATATATTCACGGAGAATGTATTCTTACCTCTAAGCGCCATATCAAAGAATTCTATGATCTTTCCCAAGAGGATCGTTATTTGTTTATTGAGGATCTCGCTCGCTCAGCCAAAGCGATAGAGAAGGTTTTTGCTCCACTAAAAATGAGCGTAGATATGGGAAGTAGTGGGTATCCACATCTCTATTGTCGTCTCAAAGCTCGCTAGTATGGTGATGCAGCTCCAGGGCATATGGCAGAGCGCATTCTTCCTTCACATGAGTACGCAAAGTATGTCTCTGAACTAAGAGCAGCTTTGGCTGAATAGATTTTTTCTTCTCTTCCATTTCTTGCTCAGTTCTCGCTGGCAAGTTTTTTTGCAATGGATACCGCACATATATGGAAAGCATCAAGTGGCTAGGTGTGTCAGGCAGACCACGCTCCGACAAGTGATGGAGAAGCGAAGCCGCCCAGCACTCGACGGACAAGCACACGCCCGGGCATACGCAAGCCGAAGCGCGACAAGGTTGGAGATCAAGTTTCAGGAAGTTCCACATGAGGAGCAAGAGATGAAGCAACGTATTCTCTTTCTTTGTACCCATAACTCAGCCCGTTCCCAGATGGCAGAAGGCTTCCTTCGCCATGAGAACTCGGATGGCGCACGCCGTCGTCAAGAGGATCGCTGAGAGCCGAGAGGTGACACACCATCTTTCAGTCCCGGCTCGGCTTTGTTCTGATTCCAGCGATGACGAGATCAAACATTCGGTCGATCCCATCAGGATCGGACGCATGTTCGTTCACCAGGACGATTCCGTAGACGAGTCGTATCACATCGATAATATTGACATCCGTTCGGATCTGTTCTGCGGCCTGGGCCCGGAGCAACAGGACTTCCCCCGCCTTGAACATAGCCATGTTCGCGGCATGGATTCTCGTTCCCGGAACGTGCTTGGCTGCCATGATGGCTGCTCCCATGCTCCTCCCTCGAGCCGAGAAGTCCATCTGGAGACGAAGCCAGCTGATCAGGGCGTCGAAAGGAACCGGAGCGCTTGCGAGTTCTTCAGCGCGCACCCTCAATTCATTGGTCTCATCCAGGAACACGGCTTCAAGGAGATCCTGACGCGTGGGGAAGTGGCGGTATAGCGTTCCTATTGCGACCCCAGCCGACCTGGCAACGTCCTCGAGGACGATGTCAGCGCCGCGTTCCGAGACCGCGACTCGCGCTGTGCTCAGCAGGCTGGCGTAGTTGCGCTGTGCATCAGCTCGCATGGGGCGGTTGGCGTGTGTTGGCTCGTTCATTTCATGCTAGTCCTTCCTCCTCGTAATATTGACCCTTGACAAAATGAGGGTCCCTCCGTTAATATATGGAGGTATCCTCATTTTAACACACCCACTCTTGATTTTACAACTAAAAGGAGAACTTTCTTATGCGTGTTTTCGTCACAGGATCAACAGGTTTCATTGGTACTGCCGTCGTTCATGAACTCATCAGTGCTGGTCATCAGGTCGTTGGTCTGACCCGTTCAGACAATGGTGCCGCGATACTGAAGGAAGCTGGGGCCGAGGTGCACCACGGTGCCCTTGACGACCTCGACAGCCTTCGCAGCGGTGCCGCCGCTGCCGACGGCGTCATTCACCTGGCGTTTCAGTACACCTTCACGGACTTCGCAGCCGCGCTGGCAACCGATCTGCGCGCCGTCGAGACGATGGGAGCAGCGCTCGGTAACTCTGGCAAGCCGTTTGTGACCACCGCTCACTTACATGGGGAGGCATCGGATAACGCTGTGCTCTCACTGGCTGGCGTGCGCTCATCGGTCGCCACGCTCTCACCGTCCGTGCACGGCGAGGGCGACAAGCACGGCTTAGTGCCGAGCCTGATCACCATCGCCCGCACGAAGGGCGTCTCTGCCTACATCGGCGACGGGTCCAACCGCTGGCCGGCCATCCATCGCCTCGATGCGGCGCGCTTGTTCCGCTTGGCACTGGAAGTCGCCCCGGCGGGATCACGGCTTGACGGGGTCGGCGACGAGGGTGTGCCATTCCGCGACATCGCCGGCGTTATCGGTCGCCACCTGAACCTACCGGTGGTCAGCATCTCCCGTGAAGAGGCAGACGCCCACTTCGGCCCTTTTCTCGCCGTCGTGGCGGCGCTCGACGCCCCGAGATCGAGTGCACAGACCCAGGAGCTTCTGGGCTGGCGACCCGTGCACCCCGCACTGATCCCAGACCTCGAAGAGCACTACTTCAACAACTGATGTGAGGCTGAGGGCCATTGTCATGAGTATGAACGGGCCGGAAGACGATGCGAAGCGCTTCGTGTTGTCTTCCGGTCCGTTTATACGGAAAGCGGCCTAATGCTATTCTCCTTGATAGGTGGGGAATTTCCCGATCATAGAGAAGAGAGGTGAAACGCGATGTCTCATTAGCGTCAAGTTAAGGCCCAGAAGAGGCCTTGCAGAGCAAACGAGAGGTGCTCAGACGCGCCTCTCGCGTTTCCGTTGAACATTGTCCTTGGACACTCTCAACCCACGCGATGCGCAACGAGCTATGGAAGGCAAAAAAGACGGCCTGTCATGCAGTTTGAAGAAGCTTTACTCTCGCCCACCAGAAATCGTCAGGAGAGGACTCACAGAGTAGCAAAGAGGTCATAGCGTGAGAGATAGGTGAGAGCAATCGAGGACGAGGGCTTTGTTTCACGAAAGCGAGATCGAGCTACACTCAAGCGATGCGGAGGCCGAGAGCACCGGCAAAGGCGTCTGGTATCCCGAAGAGCTTGATCGAGACATCTGGAGCGGCTGATCTGCGAGCGTTGCGTGCCAAACGCTGCTCCCAGGAGAGACGATAGTGGGCTTGCTCGGCACGGGAAAGCAGTCGAACTGGCGGAGGTTGAGTCATTGGAGCCGTTTCAGTGAGTTCCACATCGACGCGTTGGTGGCGCAGGAGCTTCACTACCTCTCGCCGATGAAAGCATCGCTGCCAGTCTCCCCAAAGTATCGGATGAGAAGCCGATGGAGGGATGCTTCCTCTGGTGCAGGAGAGGACTCACTTGAGACCGAGGAATGTGAAGGAAGAGGCCAATAGACGGCACTGACCCGCCGTGCTTTGATGGCTGTCGCTGCTTCTTGACACTGCTCGCGCAGCGAACACGCTCGACAAGGGCCGATCCGTGCGGCATAGAGTACCCGTAACGAGCTATTGCGCTCTGGTCTACGCTCTTGTGCATACAGGGGCTGCCCACCGGGACAGCGCAGTGTCCCATCGGGCTGTAAAGAGAAATCGGCTCCGGCAAATCCTTTCGTGTACGATTGGCGGGCCCACTGTGGGGGTCCATAGATGACGGAAGCTGCTTCAGAAAACCGAAGCGGCCTACATGGCCTGACCCAATCAACGGTCAGTCATGCCCTCTCGGCCCTTGAACACGAATTAGGCGTGACCCTGCTTGAGCGCAACCACAAAGGCGTGGTGGCACTGACCAACCCCGGACAAAAGATCCTTCTCCATACACGTGCACTCCTGGCACAAGCCGAAGCCATCGAACAAGAAGCAAAGGCTGCACGCGGTGAAACGTCGGGAAAACTGCGACTAGGCACGACACTCTCCCTCTGCCCAGATGTGCTCGCCAGCGTCCTAACTCGTTTTCGCGCCTCGTATCCTCACATGGAAGTTGTGCTCTTTGAAGGGATGTTGCAAGAAGTCTACAAGTGGATTGAGAGCGACATCATTGATGTCGGATTCGTGCTCCTACCAGCATCTGGGATCGAGAGTACGCTGATTACGACAGACGAGCTGTGTGTGCTCGTTCCGCCTGGGCATCGTCTACACGCGAAGACTGCCGTGTCTGCTGGTGACCTGCGTGACGAAGGATTGATCATGGCAAAGACCGAATGCTCATTTCAGATGATGGAAAGGGCTGGTCTGGAGCGTTGCCGTAGCAGGCCACCTCTGCGCTATCAGGCCAGCGATAGCGCCACGATCCTGGCAATGGTTCGTGAGGGACTCGGCATCACGCTCATTCCGCGTATGATGCTCCCGAAAAAGCTTGAGGGGGTAGTGGCTCTGCCACTTGATCCCCCTCAACCATTACAAATCGGACTTGCTGTCAGGTCGCAGGAAATGGCCTCCAGAGGAGCAACGTTGTTTGTCCAAACAGCATTGGCCTGGGCACAAGAGCAAATATTGTTGCCTCCTCGCGCATGTTGAGCTGCGAGACGGTGCACATTTTTGCCTCTTTCCCCTCCCTTTCTACGACTTCGTTGCGCATCGCGTGGGAACGTAACTTACAAAAGCGAGCAGGCTGATACAGACACTACTTGGATATCCTGTGTAGAAGCCAATGGCTATGCCAATCCAGGTACATACGACGGCAAGGACAGCGGCAAGACCAAGGGCTGCCAGGGGGCGGCTGACTACCTGATATGCGATGGCCGCTGGCAAAAGCAGCAGCGCGAACACCAGTAATGCTCCCACAGCAAGAGTCGCTTCACTGACGGTGATGGCCAGCAGCACCATAAAACCCAGACCAAGTGCGCGCACCGGTACGCCATGAGCGGCTGCGACATCGGGGTCAAGGGATGCGAAGAGCAGGGGCCTCGCAAGTAGTAAGAGAACAAGTACAGTCCCTCCACTCACCAGGGCAATCGTTTGCATCTGATCTGCCGATACTCCCAGGATATTGCCGAAGAGCACGGTCACCCCTGAAAAGCCCGTTCCTGTCCCACTCACATGCGCCGTGAACAAGCTCAGAAAGAAAACCCCTAATCCAAGCACCCAGGACAGGACCGTGCCAATGGCCACATCCCGTCCTCGCAAGCGCTCACCAAATCCCCCCATCGCGAGCGCCACGACAACAGTTGTGACTATGAGGCTTATAAACGGGTTGATACCCAATGCCGCGCCACCCAGTGCTCCGGTAAAGGCGACATCCGAAAGTGATTCGCCAGCGAATGCCTGGTGGCGTAATACGACAAAATAGCCAACCAGCCCGGCAACGATACTCAAGAGCGTTCCAGCAAGGAGGGCCTGGCGCATAAAGTCGTAGCTCAGCATCACCTGGAGATCCTGCCAGAGATTGAGCGTGAACGGGGGCAGCGCTGCTGCTATGGTCATACTCATATAGTTCTTTCCCTCTGTAAACGAGCACCTCGGCGGAGAAGAGTCGTTTGGGCGAAGCGCGTGCCGCGTACCAGGACGTAAGTGCCAAAGGCAAAGGTCGTGATGAAAAAGCCGACTGGATAGGGTGTGGCGTAGCCAATGGCGAGTCCGACCCAGGTAAAGAGCAGCGCCAGGGTCACCGCGACAAGCACAGCCACAGCGGGGCGCGTCGTGATAGCGTGCGCAATCGCCGCTGGCGTCACCAGCAGAGCAAAGATGAGCAAGACCCCAACGACCTGTACAGCGACGGCAACCTCCAGGGCCAGGATCACAAGGAACCCAAGGGAGAGAGCACGAACAGGAACCCGGAGCGCCGCCGCCACATTGGGATCAAGAGAGGCAAAAAAGAGGGGGCGCGCGATGCAGAACATAATGGCAAGCAGGAGCAGCGTTGAGCAGGCAATGATGGTCACATCCGTGTCGCTAATGCCGAGCACATTGCCAAACAGAACCGTATAGACACTGCCCGCGTACTCGGCTGTGGAGAGGTGAATAAAGAGGAAGCCCAGCGCTAGCGAGACGGTGAAAACAGCCCCCACCGCGATATCGCTCTGGCGATTCTGACGAGCTGCACTGTTCAACGTCTGGATACCCACCGCAAGAGCGCGGCCCCCGTCGCTCCGGCAAAGCCGACGTTCGCCAGGCTATGACCCGCGAAGCTCTGGTCGCGCAACACCATAAAATAGCCCATCACTCCTGCCGCGACGGCGACAAGCGTCCCCGCGAGATACGCGTTTTGCATGAAGTGATAGTGCAGGAGAAGCTGGAGATCCGCGATGAGGTCCCAGGAGAAAGGGTTTGCATCAGCGAAGACGATGTGCATGATAGCTCACCTCCTCTTCAGGTTGCCCAACCACGACGATGCGCCCATCGCTGGCGCGCAGGACTTCAATGGGCGTATTGTAGAGGCGCGAAAGCGTCTCCGTCGTGATCACCTCTTCTGGTCTCCCGACGGCAATCTGCCCATGTGCGACATACACCACGCGATCAACCGCCGAGAGGATGGGATTGACATCATGCGCCACCAGCAGCACCGCTGCCCCCGTTTCCCGGCTAACCTGCCGGATCACTCCCGCCACACCTTGCTGGTTACGCAGGTCCAGACTGTCGAGAGGTTCATCCAGGGCCAGGATACGAGGACGCTTGACCAGGGCCTGCGCGATCAGCAAGCGCTGCTGTTCTCCGCCAGAAAGCTCACCAATGGGCCGATCTGCGTATGCGCTCGCACCAACAAGCTCAATGGCTTCCTGCACGCGAGCCACAGCCTCCCGCGCCTTGCGGCGCTGAAGCAGCGGCAGAGGCAATCCCCAATGGGCGCCATCCAGCCCAAGACGCACAATACTCCGTCCGCGTACACGCACGTCGGCGTGAACGTACCTCCCCATAGAATGGAGAGGCTTCTACGCAGTTGCCCGCGTTGGCCGCGTCCCGACCGAAAGCTGTTTTCGTCCGATACCGAGGATGACCTTCGCTGAGGCCGTATCCCGATCCAGTTCACACCCACACGTACAAGAATGCCACCGCTCTTCTAACGTCTTCTTGCGTACATTCCCGCAATTCGGGCAAATCTGGCTGGTGTACTTAGGATCAACTTGTACGAGAGTACGCCCGGCCCATGCTGCCTTGTACGTACACATTCCCACAAATTGACTCCAACCAGCGTCGGCTATTGATTTGTTTAATCCCGCTTTGGCCGCCGCCCCATTAGGCAAATACTGTCCTGTCTCTTCGTCCTGCTTCGGCTTGGGCTGTTTCACCAGATTGGCCATGGTGAGATCCTCAAGCACGATCACTTGATAGCGATTGACGAGCTTTCTTGAGGCTTTGTGAGCGAAGTCGGCACGCTGATTGCGGACCTTACGATGGGCCTTTGCCACGCGCTTCACTGCCTTCGCTCTGCGATGACTGCCGCGCTTCTTGCGAGACAAGGACTCTTGTAGCTTCTTGAGCTTGTTCTCTGCTCTCCGATAATGGCGCGGGTTCTCAAGGAATTCACCATTGGACAAGGCGGCAAAGTGAGTCACACCCAGGTCTATCCCTACATCCTCATAGCTGCTAGGCAAGGCTTCCGGCTTGTCCACTTCGCAGCTAAAACAGGCATACCAATGCTCTCCCTCGCGCTTGATGGTCAAGGTTTTGACTTTGCCTATCATGTCTCGATGCAGGTGCAGTTTCACTGTTCCAATCTTCGTCAATTTCAGATTGACTCTGACCATGCCCTTCTTATCAGGCGGGCGTGTTTGTTGATCCAATTTCCAGCCAGCGCCGTCCGGGTAGGTAAACGAGTTATAGCGGTTACGACCCTGAAAACGCGGGTATCCTGGTTTCTGGCCTTTGGCACAGCGATCAAAAAACCGTTGAAATGCCTTGTCCAGTCGTTTTAACACATCTTGCAGGACATGAGCAGCGATATCCTGATACTCTTCTCTGATCTTTGCCTTGATCTCTGGAAGGACATTTTGTTGATCATAGTAGGTGATCGATTTGCCCGCCATACGGTAAGCATCCTTCCTCTCGGAAAGACCCGCATTGTAGAGTTCTCGACAACGTGCCAGAACCCAATGGAGTTTGTTCTCCACCGTCTTATTGGGAGCTAAACGGTACTTGTACGTTTTTCTCATGTCCCTTGTCCCAACTCGATATATTTTTTGACGGTTTCCTCGGTCATGCCTCCGACGGTGCCAACGTAGTAACTGCGAGACCAGAAATTCCCACCCCACAGTTGTTTTTTGACTTCGGGATGCTGCTTAAAGACTTGTCTCGCAGTAATCCCTTTGAGGGTATTAACAATGAGAGAGGGCGCAATAGCGGGTGGCGCACTCAAAAAGAGGTGAACGTGGTCTTCCTGTGCATTGAGTGCGCCGATCTCCCAAGTATTCGCCTCACATAATCGCCTGATTTCTTCCTCAATAAACGTGGCGATATTCCCCACCAGAATAGTCTTGCGATACTTGGTACACCATACAAAATGGTATGCTATTTTATATATGGCATGCTTCGTATGTTGTTCTCTCATACGCTCTATTCTAGCATGGTATGGCATACCATGCTAGAATAGAGCGAGAGGGGCCGCCTAACCCCTGCCTGAAGGCGAGGGGAATGCGGCGGCCCGGCCTTCAATATGAGTATAGATCAGGGTAAGCCCCTTAATCATAATGTCAAGCATGGGATCATTCTCATCCCACATTGCCTGTCCGCCCCCCTCCCCCTCGGGAGCAAAAAAGGGTCGGAGTTGATCCAGTTGGTCGGCAATGAAATTGAGGAGGGCGGGTATATTATCGCCTTCGTAAGGTCCCAACTTGTCTACCAAGGCATTGGCGTCTTTTTGTTGGGCGTCGGTACTTCGTACGAGACCAGAGCTCAGATCGGAAGAGTGAGGAGTCATCTCTCCTTTTTGATTTTTCACGGGATCTAGATTTTCATCCTCAAGTTTTCTTTTGCTTCTTGCTGGCTGATCCATATGAGATTCCTTTCTTTCCTCTGCTTTTTAGCAAAGATTCCTCTTCAGGAAGAGAAAACATGACTCCTGGTTTCGCTTCCCAATAGCCTCGAGATAGGCCTGAATAGCGACGAGCCATTCTGGACTGACCAAGGAAGGAGTAAGCTCATGAAAGGGGAAAGACGCCTTTGAGGCATTGCAAGAAACACACGCAGGCACTACATTGCTGTGTTTAGACCCTCCCCGTAAGCCAAGGCTTGGAAGTGGTCAATGGTCCATGCCACAGCGATAACGCAATATGCACACCGTTGATCAAAAAAATTTAGTGTCCGTTGCCAATCGAGTGTTGTCAGGGTGCCTGCCAGTCCTCTCTCCCGAGATCGCTGGTTGCAGGCCGCGACTTGCTTTGCGAGGGCTGTGGCCATCGTCTCTTCCTTTCACGAACTTATGAGAGTAATCATGGACATTTAGCCAGTACTATTCTACATTACCTCTTTTCTCATGCTCAAGGATCGAGTCAACCACGAACACGGGAGGCCAGAGAAGAGATGTCCCTCAGGCAGCCACCTACTCCCACCCTCTCTCCCGTTCTGGCACATCCACGCTTCCCAGTTGATCCCCCCTTCCGCCATCTACTCTGCCAATCTCAAAGCGAGACGCCCAGGTTGGGTCACTCACTTGCGTCAGCAATGGCCTTCATGGTAGCCTGGAGTCTATGAAGAAACTGCTAAAGAAAGGGAATGCATTAATGCTGATTTGGACGATTCAATCTCTTCAGGTATGGGAAAAACTCCAACAAGATGGCTTCATATATGGGCCTGGACCAGATCTCATCAATCGAGTGACTGAGTCTTGGCAATGGCAAACTGCCTACCAATGGATGGCCGAGCAGATGGAGAGATGTATTGGTAAGAGACCCAAACCAAACATCTCTCCGTTGTGGGCTTGGTTTCAGTGGAGAGATGTCACCCATCGCAAGCCAGATCTTCGCAGTTCCGGCCATCTTGCTCCAGGCACAAAGGGAGTTCGTCTCGCCTGCGAGATCCCCGACGATCAGATGCTGCTCTCCGATTTTCTGCTCTGGCATCATGCACTCAACTATGGATATCTCTCCCTCAGCCAAGCAGAAGAGGAAGCTTTTGAGGCCGAATTAGCGGCGGATGGCCTCACATACATGCCATTAGGACCCCTCTCCGATCCGGTGTTCCATCAGAGGATCCTCGAGAGCTGGCAACGCATCTTCGATCTGGATGGCGTTGGACACCCCGACTGGCTCGGCAACCAAACCCGAGATGAAAAAGCGATCCAGGCAACCTTCTGGCAACTCTCCCTCGATCAGATCCGAGAAGTCACCCTGTTTACCAGCAGATGATGATGACGTGTGGAATATGAGGATTGCTACAGGTACAAGCGCTGACGTCAAGACACACAAGCAACACTCCTTGCCCGCATATACTACAATCTCACGTGAAGCTTCCAGGCCCCCACATACTGACGACATGGCAACCCTGGTTCGCTTCCCCTCTCCAATGGGTTCTTCTTCCTCTCATACCAAAAATGCGGCGCAGGCTGCGACATACCTGCCTATCTCGAGCGATATCATCGGCAGATATGCAGCAGATGATCTGCTGACCAACAACTGATCAAAAGCAGATCGCCCCCAGATCAGCCTCGTCCCTCGGCCCACCCTGCCACAAGGGCAGGTCACACGACCGTCGAGCCGCCCCCTCTCGCTTCCTTCCCCTTCCCTCCCACTGGAGTGCTGGAAACCTCCTTTCCACACTCCTCCCCTATCCCTCTCAGCAGGAGCCGATCTCCCTCGACGCCACAGACCGGTGAATGTGCTTCTGGGATGCAGGAAGAAAGGTAGATCGCTCTGCCCCTCCCTCCACCGCTGCTGCTCCTCTTTCTTCGCAAAACGTGCAACTATCCGGGATCATATCCCGGCCAGGCTCCCACTCCGGTTCTGCCAGAACTCAGAAGAACATTTGGCAGGGTAAGCGCTCATGGAGTATGTTTATAGGAAACGAACATATGGTGAAGGATAATCATGGTGAAGGATAATCAATGAACTGCCCATACTGTACATCCTCGGCTACCAGAGAACAATGCAACAGAACCTCTCTTGGCTATCGAACCTTTCGCTGCTCTGCCTGCAAACGGCTTTTTAATGAACGAACGGGTACAGCCTTCAACTTTCTGGAATATCCTACAGATACAGTTCTCCTGGTTGTTATCTGGCAATTGCGCTACAAACTGAGCCTGCGAGACGTGGCAGAGGTGTTTTCGGTGCGTGGCTTTGCCTTCACTCATAAAGCAGTGAGGGATTGGGAAGCTCGATTTGCTCCATTGCTTCCCGATCACCTATGTGTGAAGCGTCGAGGAAAAGCTGGAACCTCATGGGGATCTGGCTCACTCTTGGTGATTCAGGTTGCTTGCTTGTTTGCATCATTCGCCCTCGATACAATGGAAAGCGGAGGAAGCAGGTCAATTGAGCAAAGAGAGGCATAGAGCATGTTACGTCGGTATACCAAGATAGATTATTCTGCTTGTATGAACATTCTAGAAAGCAATATTCCCCGCTATTTTCTGCCTCAAGACCGTGAAGATTTCCGTCTCTTTCTTGAGTCCCCATCGGGGGTCTATAACGTATTGGAAGACCATGAGGGGACCATCATCGGATGTGGAGGAATTGCTACACGTCATCAGGGTGAGGATGGCATTCTGACCTGGGGGATGATTCATGCGATGAGACATCGGCAAGGATGGGGACGCCGTCTCACATTGGCTCGTTTGGCTCAACTCTGTGCTCTTTCTTCAGTGAAGCGTATTACGTTACATACCAGCCAGGAAAGCGTTGGCTTTTATGAGAGGCTAGGATTTCGCACTCTTGCCTTCACTGTTGATGGCTATGGTGCTGGGCTTCACCGCCATGATATGCAACTCATCATTGATGAGCCATTTTGCCAACAGGTTTCAGCGCTGCTCGTCTGAGTCCATGTCCTCTCGCTCTAAAGTGCATGAAGCACACGTTGATGCAGGAGGGCATCATGTCAAAAGAACAGCGCACCTTTACGAATGAGCGTCGCAGCGGCTTGCGGTCCAATACCAGGAATAGAGGTGAGAATCTTCCCCTCGCGTGACCTGAGGAGTCATGCGCCCCCAGTCGATCAGCCCGTTGCACAGGTCATCCCGGCTGTAACCAGTCATACGGAGAAAGGTGTCATTGGCTTCCACTACTTTTTCTCCCTGGCCAAGGAAGATCCCAATAATCGGGGAATTCCAGAGTGCCTGCACCCGTTCCTGACTCTGGCACAAGGCTTCCTCGGTGCGTTTCTGATCCTCAATATCGGTGCAGGTGCCAAACCACTTGACGACCTGACCGGTTTCATCGCGCACCGGAAGCGCGCGGCTTAAAAACCAGCGATACATTCCTGTTTTGCCCTCTTTGAAACGATTTTCGATCTCATAGGGTTCACCTGTTTCAAGCGCATGACGCCCAAGAGCCAGCGTTCGCTCATGATCATCGGGGTGCAAGAACTGAAGCCATCCAGCGCCCCGCATTTGCTCAAACGTGGCATGTGTATAGTCAAACCAACGCTGATTGAAGTACTCTTTCGAACCGCCCGGTTCCCCTATCCACACGATTTGTGGCATGGTTTCGGCCAGCGCATGCCAGTGCTCCTTGCTTTCTTTGAGGCGCTGCTCCGTCTGTTTCCGGTCCTCGATGTCAGTGCAGGTGCCAGCATATTTCAGGACCGTGCTTTGCGCATCTTTCAGCGGCATTGCTTGCATCAGGAACCAGCGATAGGCTCCAGTTGTGCCATGGCGCAAGCGCTGTTCTGTTTCATACGGCCTGCCTGTCTGGATCGCGTGTTGCCACACCGCCAGGACACGTTGCCGGTCATCGGGATGCGTACACTGCAACCACCCATCCCCCTGTGCCTGTTGGGTGGTCATGCCTGTATAGTCACACCAGCTTTGACTATACGAGTCGATATACCCATCTGGCTGCCCAGTCCAGACCAACTGGGGGAGAGCATCAATCAGGGCATGGGTTTCTGCTTCGGCGCGCTTGCGCGCAGTGATATCCAGGCCTGCATAGATGAGGTACTCGACGTACCTGTTAGCATCCAGATGCGGGGTCATCGTCACTGCAAGGTCCAGATACCACTCCTCTTGTGGGCGTATCCTGGCCTCAAAGCGCGCGATTTCTCCCTGGCTAGCTTGCTCAATCGCGGCGCGTAATTGCTGCTGGACAGCTGGGGTATACGACCACCAAGGGGTTTCGGTAAACGGTTTGCCGACCACCTCCTCTCGCCGGTGGCGTGCGTCCGCTAAGGGACGCTGACTGATTTCCAGGACCAGTCCCTCAGGAGTCAAGACCGCCACCCGGTCAGAAATGCTCTCCAGCAAATCCCGATATCGCTGTTCACTTTGGCGAAGGGCATCCTGCAACAGCGTTGGCTCCGCGTTTTCTTGGAAAAGGACAGCGATACCTGCGCTGGTGAGCGAGATCTGTGCCTGCAGCCAGGTCTGAGTGACCGGAGAACAATATTCCACTTCGGTCAGTTTCCGGGTCTGCCTGGCCCTGAGCACTGCCTGGTAGAGCGACGTGCTAACCAGTTGGGGAGCGCAGCACCACAAGGAATTGCCACAGATATCCTCTCGTGTGGCGCCGAGCATGACCTGCGCGCTCGCATTAGCATGCACAATCGTCGCGTCGTCATCGATGACAAACAAGGCACCAGGAAGTGTCTCAAGAAGCGTAAGGAGCGTCTCACTCGATGCAGGAGTGACACGTTTGGGCTGTTTAGTATTCGGCATAGAGCGGTAGTTCTCCCTTTCACGTACCCCCATCCCTGAGAACAAAGACCCCTTTCTGTTCGGACCGAAAGCAAGGATACTCACATGATGTGCGATATTCGAGCAATAAGCAAGCTCTACTAGCGGGTTGCCGGTGCAATCGCTCGTCTGTTTGGAGTCAAGGGAAGATGTCGGTGGTATCCTCTCTACACCTATCGGGCTAGCACTCCGTCCTCAATGACGCATTCCTTAGTTTCATAAGGAAGAACACGATGGGTAAAAGCCGGCAACATGGTATGCAAAAGAAGCGGAGACCCGATGTGATATCTGCAAGGATCTCTGCTTCTCTCGCCTCCAGTCGTCTTCATTGCCCAGCAACTGGTGAACGTGATCCGTCAGGTAATGGATTGCCACCGGGTGCTTCTGAAAGGGTTGCGATGGCCAGATGGATATGTTTATTACATTGCGAGCAGTGGTTTCACTCCTGAACAAGAGAAGCCTGAGCGGACGATAGGCGGACTTCAGATGCACCATCTTTCCATGGTTGAAAAACAGGCGAAGATGCAGGCAGCCACAACTATTTTAGTTATTGAGGATGATCTTCACGTAGGCTATATGCTCGCCCAGGCGCTCAAAGAGGAGTTTTCCTGCAAAGTGATTTTTGCCACGGATGCTTTGCAGGCGCTCAAAATGATTCGCCTTGTGCTCCCCGATCTCATTTTGTTGGACTATCACCTTCCCCAGATGGATGGTTTAGCCTTTCTTGCTCAGATGAACGTCGCCTGTCTCAAGCCGTCTCCTTTGCTCGCGCTTTGCATCTGTCCTTTTCTTATCATGTGTATTACTTCATATCCCTACAATGTTCGCTAGGCAGTCTCAACGAAAAGAAGCCCATTCCTGGTTTCACCAGCCTTTTGATAAAGCGGTGGTCCTGTTCAACCAGGTTGTTGAGGTATTTGCTCTGCCGGAGTTCACACGCCTGGGGGAGGTATCTCTCTGCTTTGAGCTCCTTGAGCGCTTTGGGGTACGCCGCATTTTTGTCAACGGTGATAACACGCGGAGTCACTGCATGGAAGGCTCCGAGCGCTTTCGCGAAAAAGCGCTTCGCAGCTTGGGCGTCACGAGGAGCGCTTAACAGAAACTCCAGGGTGTTGCCTTGAGAGTCCACTGCACGGTAAAGGCACATCCAGACCCCTTTCCTCTTCACATACGTTTCGTCGACGCGCCATGAATCAGTCGCCCCTTTGAGATGCGGTCGGCAACGCTTCTCCAGTTCGGGCGCGTACCGCTTCTTTGTTATTGCTGAGTATCCTTCTCTGGTGTTCATTACGTGCCAGTAGCAATAGAAACTCACTATCATGCAGTTCTACTCTATGCATCTCAATAAATAAAGGAGCTATTCTATGCGAGCGTCACCTTTGTTAGAAAATTTTAGAGCATATGTTGGCAACGAACGCATTACGCGTCTCTATGAGAAAGCCGCATCCTTGCGAGGTTTGCGCGTCTTACATTTGAATACAACGGCCACCGGTGGGGGGGTAGCCGAAATACTCTCCGCGCTCACACCTATTACGGATACGCTGGGTATTATCCATACGCGAAAAGTTGTTCCGTTAGACGAGATATCAGGCCGATTTACCACTCACCTGGTGGACTTGCTCCAGAACTACGAGGAGCCAGGCAATCTCTCACCGGATGATGCGCGTGTCTTCCTCGATAAACTGAGTCATGCGCTCTCGTACACACCTGAGTTAGAGGCTGATGTTTACGTAGTCCACGATTTCCAACTCGTTCCTTTGGCACAACTCTTTTCCTGGCTCCGCCCGGCATCCTGGTTTTGCCATGTGGATACGGCCCGGCCAAATCCCCATGCCGATCACTACATACGCCGTTTTTTGACTGAATATAAATTGATCATTTTCAATACACCGGCCTCTGTCTTGCGCGATCTTCCCCTAGAAAAAACGCAGGTGATCAATCTGGGTATCGACCCTTTTCGAGATAAAAACCGACCACTCTCATACCAGGAAGGCAGAGAGCGCATACACCGTTGTGGTGTCGACCCTCAACGTCCCATCATTACCCAGGTGGCGCGTTTTGCCCGTTGGAAGAATCCCTGGCAGGCCGTGGATATCTATCGCCTGGTGAAACAACAAATTCCCGATGTGCAACTTGCTCTTGTGGGGGCGATGGAGGCAAGCGACGATATGGAGGCGATCAAGGTTATGCACGAGGTAGAGCAATATGTAGGTGACGATCCCGATGTGCATCTGCTCCACAATCCGGCGAGTATTGGGCACCTAGAAGTCAACGCCTTCCAGCGCTACTCAAGTGTGATTCTCCAGCGCTCGCAGCGTGAAGGGTTTGGGCTCACAACAACTGAGGCTATGTGGAAGTATCAACCCGTGATTGGCACGTCTTCCACTGGCCTACGCACACAGATCATCCATGAGCAGAATGGCTACATCGCCGATGATACTGAAACTTCTGCCTATTATGCGCTTCATCTGCTACGCCATCCAGAGGACAAAGCGAGCATGGGCGAACGAGCCCATGCCTTTGTTCAGCAACATTTCCTGATTCCAATGATGCTTGAAGACTACCTGGATACGCTTCTTCGTGTCTGTCAGCATTATGAGACACGCCGCCCCGACACTTTCACACGTGTTTCAGGTCAATTGAGCGGTGCATCCCCTTCGCGAGAAGAAATACTAGGCAAAGTTACTGATTAAAAAAATTGAGTTTGAGAGCCAAAGTGGGGCAACGCTCCAACACCCTGCACTCTCAGCCCTCTCTCGTAGCTGTACGAGCACGATCCCACAGCAATCCGAGCGGCTCGGCCAGCACCGAACCGCTCGTGCGTTTGATAGGGAGAGGCGTACTGCATGAGTACCGGGTTGCCGTCAAGGACGGGCGGCACATCCTGGGACTGTGCCGCATGGTGTACTAGCGCGTACCCTTCCAGCGCCGACGCTAGCCCGCATCTTCTTTGCGACAGAGTTTACCCGCCATCTGGATCGATCAGGGCATTCGCTTCCGCAGGGGGCAGCTCACGAGCCGTGCGCATATGTCATTCCTCCTTGCAATGGGAAAAGGGCTCAGATCGGCCTGGACCCTTAATAGTAAATGTTCGCTTGTTAGTATCATATCTCATATCCCCTGGTATGTGAGCACCAGGGGCCGTGATTAGCCTCAATCAGCTGGCATTATTGCCGGTTCGATCATGATCTGTGTTGGCTTGAGGCGGCTCTGATAGCTTCTCAGCATGACGATAGCTATCAGCAAGAAGCCTATTGGCAGGCCACCTAGTAGAATTCGGAAGCCGAGAATGGTGTTCGCATGTTGCTCTTTGAGATGCTCGTCATAACCGCTTACGACAAAGAAGATGGCCATAACGGCATATTGCAGAGACAGGCCGAGGCGAACAATAAAGCCATTCATGCCCAGGTACATGCCCTCGCGCCTGCGGCCAGTTAGCTCGGCGTCATAATCAATTACGTCGGCGAGCAGAATATTGAGCAGCACCAGGAAGCCAGCGATGGGGATGCCCAGGAACGCGCCGGTGATAATGACGCTGGTGGAATTCGTCTCAAAGAGAAAGGCCAGCGTAATCAGCAGGTAGAGCAGCGTACTGATCATGGCCGCACGAATCGTTGAGATGCGGGTTGCGATCCTGGCCCAGAGAAACGACATAGGGATAGCAACAATAAAGATGCTGCCCAGGAATAGCGTGTTCTCCAAGGCATTCAACGAGACCACATATTTGGTATAAAAGGCAGAAACGGTCGTAAAGAGGGTTGTGGAGAACTGAATCAAGAAGTTCGCCACAACATAGGGGATAAAGCGCGGATTGCGAAACGTGGAGGTGACGGCCTCACGGAAGCTGAAGGACTGCTCACGGTAGGCGGGATTCTCAAAGCTGCCATAAACCGAGACATAGAGCGAGACCACACCAATCCCAGCAAAAACCAGGGCCATAGTCTGCCATCCCAGGGTCTGACCCAGGGACTTCGAGAGAGCCACACCCACCATCAGGCCAAGAATGGCAAATAGCTGCAAGAGCGCGCCAACATACAGCCGCGTCCGCTTTTCCTGATACATTTCAGGAAAGAGACTACCGAAATTGAGCGCAGTAACCGTAAAGCAAAGATCAAAAATGAAGGTCAGGACCAGGAAATAGATCAATAGCCCCTGGGGACCCAGGGCAGGCGGAGCAAAGATAAAATAAAAGGTCACGCAAAAAGGAAGCGCGCCACCAATAATAAAAGGAAGGCGCCGCCCCCAGCGCGTATTGGTACGGTCGCTAATATGACCAGCCAGCAGGTTCAAGGCCGCGTTGATGAGGCCATAGGCAATCAAGCTGGCGGAGAGGATCACGCCCGAAACGTGCAGCTCCGTCACATAATAATAGACGGCAACCGTATTGAAGGCGTTCCAAAGCAGGTTGGAACCAAGCTGGTGCGTGCTATAGGCGATGCGCTTACGCACAGGCACCGGCTGAGCGAGAGTCGTTATCTCGTTCATCATCGAACCTCATTAAACTTCTTAGCTATAAAGTGCGGTGGGGAAGAAGTGCAGTTGTCGGACGGAGAGCAGCTTAAAGGCTTCGGCGTAGCGTGCCTCGTCTGTCCTGGCCTCCGTATGACCAGCCTGGTAGAGTTGTTGGGCCTGGTAGGCAAAGAAATTGCTTAAGAGGGGCCATTCCGCGTTCTCAAACTGGCTCTTGTGCGCCAGAATGGCGGAGAGCTTGCGCTCCCAGTAAGGGGTCACATCGATATAGGTGTTGGGGTGACTGCTCGCGTAAAAGGCGATCTGAGGCACGGTATATGGCTGGCCTGCCTCGCGCTGCGTCGCCTGGTTTCCAGAGAAGAGCATGGCCTGAGCGACCGCGTGGCCAGTCTTGATATGATCAGGGTGGGCCTCGTAGGGCATCCAGGGGTCTACGGTCATGACCAGCTCAGGACGATGCTCGCGCAGGATAGGAATCAGGCGCTGAACGACCTCCTCCTCCATATACTGGCCCGCGTCCGGAAAGCCCAGTTCCAACTGCTCAGAGACACCAAGCAGCCTTCCGGAATTGAGCCTCTCCTCACGCCTGATCTCGACGATCTCCTCACGGGACATGGTGAGATTTGGCACACCAGCGCCACCATCAGTGACGGTCACAAAGACGATCTTGCAACCACGTTCCGCGAGCGCCAGCAGCGTTCCTGCCGCTCCAACCTCGTTATCGTCGGGATGTGGCTGTACGCACACGACAGAGCGCACATCTAACAAATCCGGCAGTCCTAAAAGCTTACGAATATCCAACAGATAAGACCTTTCATAGATAACATCTTATCAAGATCGCGATTATTGCTGCGCCAACAGTAACAAGTCATACTATTACTACGCTTCAATAAAGTATTTATTCACGCCTCCTCCTGCGGTATTATGGGCTGGCACGACGCTGGGGACGAGACACCGTGAGCCCAAAGGTTCCATTTACTAATGCAAAATCCTTAATTGCCAATATATGAAAACCATACATTCTCTAATGCTATCTATGATGGGACATTCAGCCAGGAGTTGCTGAAACCTCAGCCTACGGTGCTGGGACAGCTCGGTACGAATATCGCGATGCGCCTCTGGCACCTGCTGTTCGGCCTGCCAATCATCATCCTTGTGGGCGTGATTACTCACACCACCTGGGATGTACGCATGCTTCTCCTGGCACTGTCCGCCCTACTTCTGGCGGCGATACTGCGTTTTCTCTTTACCTACCTGTTCGCGCTCTCAGCCTTCTGGACTGAGCAGGCGCATGGTATTGTAGGCCTGAGCGAGTCCCTGATCTTTCTGCTGGGTGGGTTGGCTGTACCCATCACACGCTTTCCTTCCAGCCTGCGCCCGCTTGTGGGGGCTCTTCCCTTTCACGCCTTACTCGGTTTTCCGGCCGAAATCATGAGTTCCAGCCTAGACTATAAGCAAATTTTGGGAGGCTATGTCTGGCTGGTGTTCTGGATACTCGTCTTTCTACTGGCGGTTAAGGCTACCTGGCGCGCAGGCTTACAACGTTATAGCGCCATTGGAGGGTAAAGATCTATGAAGTTTCTACAGTTGCTGGAAATGAACTTCTCGCTCTCGTTACGCCGTGAGCTGGCCTTTCTGGCGACCTTCCCTGTCAGCGCGCTGACCAGTCACGCCGATCCTTTCCTGCCACTAACTGGCCTGACCATTAGCGGCATAGCTTACCTTTGCGTCACGCTGGTGTGGCAGGCGGGTCTGCGCCGCTATACCAGCGCGACAAGCTGACGAGGATGTCTGCGTCTATCTACGTTAGCGGTGAGTCATACTAGCGACCCATGGCTAACGCGGATAGTCTCACACACTTTGAGGTCTCATAGCGGACCCCTTGTTGTTTTGCGTAATCACTGAGTTTCATAGGAAAAGTGTACCAGGATTCTCAGTGATTGTCAACGATTCGCTATATCTTCAATGATCGGTTTCAATACCCGCATTGGCTTCCCGTTGGATAATGAATAGCCGTGTGATGAGGATAACTCCCCAGAGCGAATCGACGCCACCAGATAGGCGTTCGAAAACTCCGGCAATGGGGCTGTGTTGCGCGTTTAGAGTACCATAAACGGCGACAAAAACGATCATTAATACGCCAGTAATCACGGTATACGTAGCCCAACCACGCCAACGCGGTTCCCTGGCGAAACGCCTGGCAATGATGAAGCAGCCGGTCGCTGAGGCGAGAAAGCTCACAAACGAGAAGATAATATGAATCATCCCCGAGGTGGTAGGGGTTGTAAGGACTACCGCTCCTGGGGGATAGCCGTACGCTGGATCCTGTGAGAATATTCCCAGCATGATAAAGCTCAAACCGCTAATAGCGCGGAAAACGGGATACCACGTTACCCCCAGGCCTCCTCTAAGGACGCTTCGCGTGGCTGGGACCGTACAGAGGCCAATCAAACCGAAGATGATAAAATTAGCTTGCTGCACCCATCCTCCAGAGCCCAGGCTGAGCGCACTAACGGATTCACGCAATGCATCATAGCCAGGGCGCGTTATTCCCTCGATCAGATAGGTAATCGTAAACAGGAGCGAACCTAATAGGCTCAAGAGCAACAGGAACATTGTAGTAGGGGACAAAGGAGCACCATTCAGAGGCGACTGGCTAAGCCAGGACGAAGCCGGTTGTTCTCCAGGCATTAAGCTATCAGACGTTGTAGCCATGGGTTTCCCTCCATTCAAAAGCATACAAAGGGAATCAAAGTTATACTTTTGCTTTCAGTATAACCATTCACTCATTTAAACGTCAAATATAACTATGTATAGTTATAAAATTTAAAAGTAACTTAGTCTCTTCTTGCCTGCTTTATAAGCTCGCTTTTGGATAGAGAGAATTGCCGCGACGCTTCTTCCTATCTTGCCTCACAGGCACTTTACATGTTATGCTCATCAGTATTAATTAACGAAAGATTGAGAACGGGAGAAAACTTTTTGATGCTTGAGCCTGACTTGCTGGTGACAAAGTTTACGGTTCCACCTGTTCGTTCAGGGTTGCTTCAACGTTCACGCTTGCTTACGCTCCTCGAGCAGAGCCGCCAGGTCCCTTTGACCCTTCTCTCAGCCTCCGCTGGCTTCGGGAAGACGACGCTGCTCTCAGCCTGGGCGAGCCAGAGCCAGTATAAGGGGCAGGTAGCATGGCTCGCGATTGAGGAACAGGATAACGATCCAATGCGCTTCTGGGCCTATGTGATTGCCGCCCTCAGGAAGGCGGGCGCCCCGGTAGGCGCGCCCGCGGAAGCGCTTCTGCATTCCTCTCAATCCGCCCTCCTGACGGGTGCGCTCACTTCACTTATCAATGAACTGGCCGCTCTGGAGCAGGATATCGCTCTGATTCTGGATGACTATCATGTGATTCGCGAGCAGGCGCTTCACGCCTCGCTCCAATTTATGCTTGAGCATCTCCCACCTAATTTGCATCTTTTGCTAGCCAGTCGCGTTGATCCTACGCTTCCGCTGGCTCGTTTGCGGGCGCGTGGACAGATGCTGGAGATCCGCGAGACAGATCTACGTTTGCACGCTGAAGAGACCGGCCAATTTCTACGCCAGGTGATGGGCCTGACGCTCACAGAGGAAGAGATCGCTCTTCTGGAGACGCGCACAGAGGGATGGATTACCGGGCTCCAACTGGCTGCACTCTCTCTGCGTAGGCATACTGACGCGTCGGCCTTTATCCAGGCCTTTACTGGTAGCCATCGCTTTATTCTGGATTATGTGCAGGGAGAGATCCTTGAGCTTTTGCCGGAGGATCAGCAGCGCTTCCTGTTGTATGTCTCGGTGCCGACCAGGATCAACGCCGAGATCTGCCAGGCACTTACCGGAGAAGCAGCCAGTCAACAGGCGCTAGAGGGACTGGAGCGAGAGAACCTCTTTCTGTTATCACTCGATGAAGAGCGACGTTGGTATCGCTTTCACACGCTCTTTCGAGAGGTGCTACTGGCACGCCTACAAACCAGCCAGCCTGAGCAGTTCTTGCGCCTGCACCGGGAGGCGGCTCTCTGGTACCAACGCCAGGGCTGGGCGCATGAGGCCATCCCCCATGCCCTGGCCACACGTAATTATGTATTTGTGGCGGAGTTGTTGGGGGACTGTGTCGAGCGGCTATCACTCCAGGGAGAGCTGAAAACGTTGCTGACCTGGATCAAACAGCTTCCCACTGAGGTTTTGCGCGAGTATCCGCGCCTTGCTACGTCATATCTGTTAATCTTTAACCTGCTCTTCCCTTTCTCTCAGCAAGAGCAAGAGGAGAAGGCCTATCTTCAGCAACTTCAAGAGGGCGTGGAGTGGCTCTTACAGAGCGGTAATCATACCTCGCTCCCTGCCAGCGAGCAGGACCGGCTGCGCAAGCGGTTACTGATTCTAGACACATGGAAACAGGCAAAGAAGGCGCTCTCTTCTGGCAATATGGAGCAGCTGAGCAAGGTTGCCGAAGAGATGCAGCATCCGGAACTCGATGATGACGCTCTCTGGCAGTTGCATGGGCTGGCGCCATTCGCTATGTCCTGGCGCATGGCGGGAAATTTTTCACCCATGGTAGCTACGATTCAAAAGATCCGACACCGAGCCTGGATGGCACAGGATCGCTCTCAGGAGGTCCACATCCTCTGGGGGCTGATCGCCGCGCAGATCGCGCTGGGGCAGTTGCGAGAGGCACAAGATTGCTGTCAGGACTTACAACAACTCATCAATAGTCTAAAGATACCTCTCCCCCTGGCGGCCTATCCTACTTTATTTCAGGCCCAGCTAGCCTATGCGTGGAATCAACTTGATGTTGCGCATAGAGCCGCACGGCAGGCCATTGACAGGACACTCCCTTTACAGTACATGGATATCCTCATGGGAGCTTATGAGGTGCTGGTGCGTGTCTGTCTGGCCCAGGGCGATCTGACCGGTGCGGAGCAGGCGTTGAGCGAGATGGAGCAGGCCAATCAAGCCGCTGGCATCCCGCTTTTCCGTCCCTGGATCGAGGGTCTGAAAGCTCATCTCTGGCTGGTCCAGGATAACCTGGCTCAGGCGATAGACTGGGCCGAGCACACACCCTATGGCCAGGAAGCTCTTACCTATAGCGTCTACAGCCGCGAACACACCTACCTGACACTGGCACGCATCTCCCTCGCGCAGCGAAACTATCCACAGGCCTTACAACTGCTCGCCGCACTTTTGAGCAGCGCCGAGAAAGTTTCGCGGGTAGGGAGTATCATCTCTATTCTGGCGTTGCAAGTGGCTGCGCTTCAGGCGTCTGGTGCCAGACGAGAGGCGAAGCGCGTACTCTCGCGCCTGCTCACCCTGGCAGAACCAGAGAGATACACCCGCGTCTTCCTCGACGCTGGGGAACCAATGTATCAGGCGCTCCAGGCCTGGCTCGCTACAGAGCAGGAGCTTGCTTCTCCAGTCCTGGCGACCTACGCCCATGACATCTTTACCGCCTTTGCCAGAATGCCAGGCGAGACCGTGGTGCAGTCAGGTACTCCCCTGTCCTTTACAGCATCAGTTTGCCCCGCTTCTCCTCTGATTGAGCCTCTCACGCCGCGTGAGCAGGAGGTGCTCTATCTACTTGCTGAAGGAGCAAGCAATCAGGTAATTGCCGAACGCCTGGTGGTTTCTCTCACCACAGTCAAGAAACATGTGGGCAGCCTCTTCCTCAAGCTGGCCGCAGATAATAGAACCCACGCCGTGGCACGGGCGCGGGAGCTATCGCTGCTTTAGATACGCTACTGACGTACGCGCCTAAGCTGGTAGGCACCTCCTCGTTTCCTGAACAGACATGCGCCCCTTACCTTTACCAGGCAACAATCGCGTAGGCACGTACGTCAGTAGCGCATCTCCCACATCACCGGGTGTCCTTTTGCCCCCTTCCGATAGCATGCACGTATGGTACTCAATAGTGTACTTTTGGCTCCTCTCTTCCACGTCGCAATACGGTATGCTTCTTCCATAGCAAACACGTTATGCGAACGGAGCACACGCAGATGAGATACGTCATTCGGGCCAAAGGACACCTGGACCTCTTCTGGCAAGAGTGGTTTGAGCCTCTCTCGATCACGCACGAGAACAATGGCATAACCCGGCTAGCAGGCCCCATCCCTGACCAGGCGGCGCTCTACGGCGTCCTGCTCAGAATGTGCGATCTGGGTCTAACGCTGCTCTCACTCGAAGCCAGCACTCCCCAAGAGCCATCGGAGGGGTGAGCAGGGCCTGGCAACAGATCGCAAGCAACTTCTCTCTTATGAACGGCACAACATTTTCTGGAAGATTTTCACAATCATATTCAAAGATTGAGCGACAAAAGAAGGGGCATCATCAATGAATTCAATTACTAACATCAACACCAGCAGTACACAGGCAGCCTACACCATCAGCTCTGTCATCTCAAAAGACGGCACCACCATCGGTTATCGCCAGATCGGTCATGGTCCAGGTCTGATCATGCTGCACGGTGCCAACGTATCAGGTTTAGACTTTACCCAACTCGCCGAGGCGCTTGCTGATAGCTTCACCATCTACCTGCCCGACCGCCGTGGGCGTGGTCTGAGTGGTCCATTCAGCAAGAATTACAGCATTCAGGAAGAGATTGAAGACCTGACGGCGCTGGTCAACAAAACAGGGGCGCACCTGCTATATGGCGTCAGCGCGGGAGGCCTTATCAGTCTCCAGGCAGCACTCAGCCTGGCCGGCATTGAGAAAATAGCCCTCTATGAGCCAGCCATATTGACAGACGGCACAACCCACACAGCCTGGTTGACACGCTTTGACCAGGAAATGGCCGAGGGTAAAGTAGCCGCCGCGCTCGTCACTTGCATGAAAGGACTGGAACTGGGGGGACCAGTCATGAACGCCATGCCCAACTGGCTGCTTGAGTCACTGACGAACGCGACGATAAAAAGCGAGGACAAGAAAGGGAAGCCCGAAGATATCACCATGAGGAAGCTCGCGCCAACGCTTCACTACGATGGGCTACTGCTCGCTGAGATGAGCGGGAAACTGGAGAGCTTCCGTGCGGTGAACGCCGAGGTGCTGCTGCTAGGTGGAAGCAAGGGTCTGCCCTTCTTGAAGCCTTCCCTCGACGCCCTGGAAAAGACCTTGCCACACGTCGCCAAACGCGTAGAGTTCCCCGGCCTTGAGCATGGTGGCTCAAATAATCCCACCCAGACCAATCGTGGCAGCAAGCCAGAGCTGGTCGCGCAAGAACTGCGCCAGTTCTTCGCCAAAGCGTAGGTTAGCGCTACTGATGTACGCGTCTCCGCTGGATGCTAATATCTGCCCGGAGGCGAGGCACGTACGTTAGTAGCACCGATTGACTTTTATACTATCTTTAAAAATATATGCTGACAACAGATCATGCTGTTGCGTATGCACTCTTTGTAATAAAGGGAAAATACATTGGATACAGCTACCATTCCATCTTCATTAGCACCAGAATATACGACCCATCGTATGCCTCGCCCCATACTTATAAGCATCATGGTTGCCTTACTGCTGACCGCGTTCCTGGAAGCGCTAGATAATCTGATCGTGACGCCTGCCCTGCCACGCATTGCCAGCGGCTTACATGGCTTCGATCGCTATACCTGGGTCGTGACCGCGTATTTGCTGGCTACGACGGCGGTGGTGCCTCTGGCAGGCAAGCTCTCGGACCAGTTAGGGCGCAAACTATTCTTGTTCGGCGGGATAGCCATCTTTCTGCTAGGTTCAGGACTGGCTGGCGCCTCCCAGACAATGAACCAACTGATCCTCTTTCGAGCCATTCAGGGACTTGGCACCGGGATTGGCATCGGGCTCGTCGCCGCCGTAATTGGAGACCTCTTTCCTCCTGAACAGCGTGCCAGCAAGCAAGGATTGATCGGCATCGTCTTTGGCATTTCTCAATTATGTGGTCCAACGCTGGGTGGCTGGATCACGGATCATGGCCCACTCCTCTTCGGTTTTGTCGCCGATGCCACACGCTGGCGCTGGCTGTTTTACCTCAACCTGCCCATTGGCCTGCTCGCTCTACTCATACTCGTGATCTTCCTGCCTGCACAGTCAGCCAGGCAGAAGAGCGAACGTATTGTGCCGGCACGCCTTGACTGGTTGGGAGCGGCGCTACTTATGACTGCAACCTGTAGCCTGTTGCTCGGCCTGAACTTTGGCAGCGAGCAGCACACCTGGACCTCGCTCCCGGTGCTCACACTGTTGGTGGCCTCAATAGTGCTCTACACAGTCTTGCTGGTAGTCGAGCGCAAGGCCGCCGAACCCGTTCTTCCTCTCGAATTGTTTCGTAAGCCGATCTTTGCCATTGACGCGTTCCAGACGTTTGTTCAGGGCATGATCCTGATAGGAGTTTTTATCCCGCTCTCGTTGTTGTTGCAAGATGTACTGGCGCTTCCACCAACCAATGCAGGCGCCCTGATTACCGCGCTCTCGATCAGCCTGACCCTTGGGGCGGCGCTCGCCGGAATAAGCATTTCTCTACGCAAACGTTACCAACTGACAGCCATTGTGGGAGCGACCATCATGACGATAGGACTTTTCCTCCTCACACGCACAACACAGCAGAGTAGTCTTGTGTTGATCGGATTTGCCCTGGTCCTGGTCGGACTCGGCGCAGGTTCCTTCTTTACCATCCAGATGGTCGTGGCACAAAACGCTGTTCCGCAAACGCAGCTAGGCACTGGAACCAGCGTTATTCGTTACCTCGCTCAACTGGGTATGACGCTGGGAGCGGCCCTGATGGGAATCGTTGTCAATGGGGCTCTCGCGGGAGAAACTGGCACAAGCCTTGCAAACACCTCCGCCATACCGGCGCTCTCCGGAGTCCTCCAGAACGGCTTCCTGGTAGTGTTAGCACTCAGCGTGCTGCTTCTCCTAACCAGCTTCTTTCTGAAGGACGCACCCGCGACGCAGTCGTCTCCGCAGGGAGTGCAATAGAAGATGTACGCGCTGTCACCTCATTCGGCCTGCGGAAGCCCCTGGGTTCACCCATGGGGAGGAAGCAGGCGTTCCTTTCCTGGTGGCAGGAGAGGGGGCTCCTCGGTCCGTCATCCCTGCAAGGCTGTCGCCACCACAGCATAGTCGTAGCCGTCCGCCAGTTGGAGGACCCGGCAAAAGCGCGCAGGTATCCCCTGCACCTTGCCCATGCGAAACTGCTTGTTCGCGCGCACGGCGATGCGCCCGGTATGCGTCCCCTGCGCCGCAAACCCCTCTGGGACCACCGCCCGCACCCGATCACCGGTCTTGATGTCCAGGACCTGCTTGCGGCGCATCAGATAGCCAACGGGGAAACCATGTTCATCGACATTAGTCCGGCTGTAGCGCCCACGACCGGTGGCGGTGATCGCAAGGGGGTTCTGCCCACCCACCGCAACCCCTGCCAGCTCCCCCACACACAACGCGTCCAGCGCGTGCGTCTTAGGGATCGAGAAGCGAGCACGGTTCCACCTCGTGCGCCCGCCGCTCCAGGTGGTGAGCGGCAGTCCCAGCGCGCGCAGTTCGTCACAGAGCGCGTAGCGGGTGGCGTTGACCGCAGCCGCGTCCCGTAGCGGCTGCTTCGCCTGGGCGGCCACTTCGGGATGGCCGAACGCCGCGGCGGTGCGCTCCCCCTTGGCCGCATTGCACGCGTGGCAACTGAGCGCCAGATTCGACACGCGGTTGGAGCCACCCCGACTGCGCGGCTGGATATGGTCCAACTCGAAGGGCGTGTCCGTGCGCCCGCAGTACACGCACCTGCGCCCGAATTTCTCCAGGAGATAGGCGCGCACCTCCCAACCGGCCAGTTCCCCGCGTTGGTACTCGATCCCGGAGATCTCTGGTTGCTGCAAGAGCTGGGTGTCGAACGTCACGCGCTCCACTGCGATGCGCACCAGCGGGACCCAACGCTGGTAGCGCCTGCCCCAGGACAGGACATGGTCGATGCGTGAGCGCAGGGACGGCGGGAGCCAGCCAGGCGCTCGGCGGCGGTTGAGGAAGCGCGCTGGCCGGTAGCGCAGGTTGCTCGAACGCCTGCCTCGCCGATACCCCGCTCGTTTGCGCAGCCGGTCGCGGATCTCCTCCCCACGGTGGGAGAGTTCGGCCAGGTGCAGCGCATGGTGAACCTCTCCCTCGCCAGTCTCTTCCACCCGCGCCAGAGCCAGGCCAGTCGTTTTCGAACCGGGATCGATCTTGAGCACCACCGGTTGCAGCGCGCTCTGCTGGACGCTGCGGTCCTTGAGCCGAATCGTGAAGGGGCTGAGCCGGTGGACCACGGCCCGCTTGCGCGCAAGCAGGAGGCGGGCGCGCCTGGGGGTACACGGCATGAGCGGATTTTTGTGTCTGTCGAGCACAAACGCCATGGGTGACTCCTTATATGTTAATATGTTTTCAAGCCCTCTTGACCAAGGGCTAGCAGGGTCGCTCCCTGCTCGATTCGTCCTGCTGGGGAAAGGCTAATGACTCCACACGGCTTGACCGGCAACGAAAGATCGCTCTTTCCCAGCAGTTTTTCCTGGGCCAATCGATGATTGGAGGGTAGTTGCTTCGAGCACCCGTTATAGAAGGACCCGACCGCTCCCAGGAAGTGTTGGCGAAAGGAAGTTCGAAGATGTGGTATATTGGATTGGATTGGAGCGATACCCATCATGATGTGGTTGTCCTCGATGAAGCCGGACATCGGGTGGGAACGCAGCGTTTTACCCACAGCCATCAAGGTTTGCACCACTTGAAAGACTTTTTGCTGGGCATCGCCTCTAGGCCGGAGGATCTGGCCTGTATCGTCGAAACGAATCACGGCCTGCTCATTACCTTCCTGTTGGAAGCAGGCATTCCGGTGTATCCGGTCAACCCGAAGACCGCGAATACACTGCGTAAAACAGCAGGCGCGAAGACAGACCGCATTGATGCCTATCTGCTGGCGAAAACCGGACGCTTCGACCTGGCCGATCTGCGTCGCCTCTCTCCTGATAGCCCGATCATTGCTGAATTGAAGACGCGCACACGCGATCAGGATGCTCTGATTCAAAGTCAAACGCGACTGGTCAACCAACTCACCGCCTGCCTCAAAGAGTATTACCCGGTCAGCTTGAAGCTGTTTGGAAAACTGCATCAGCCCTCGACGCTGCTGTTTTTGCAGGCGTATCCGACTCCAACCGCAGCGGCCGCCGCTTCCCTTGAAGAGATTGAGGCACTGCTCAAAAGCTGCAAGTATCCCAATGCGCGGCGGGCAGCCCTTGAGATGGTAGAGCAACTGCATCACCAAGAGTTGACGGCCAATGAGGTCATCGTGCGTGCCAAATCGCGCCTGATGCTCTCGCTGGTCAGACAGTTGCTGCCACTGCTTGAGGACATCAAAGGCTACGATAAGGAGATTGCGACCCTTTTTTTGAAGCATCCCGACCATGACCTGTGGCAATCGCTGCCTCGGGCCGCTCAGCGTCTGGCTCCGCGACTGCTTGCCGAATGGGGTGATGACCGAGCGCGTTACCGAGATGCCCAAAGCGTGCAGGAACTGGCGGGTACGGCTCCTGTGCCGTTCCAAAGCGGCAATTTTTCCAAAGCCCATAAACGCTTTGCCTGCCTCAAGCCGCTGCGTAATGGGCTCTATCAGTTCGCCTGGCAGACGACACGACAAGATGGCTGGGCACGAGCGTATTACCAGCGCAAGCGGATGGAAGGCAAGACCCATAGTATGGCCGTCCGCTGCCTGGCAAATGTCTGGGTACGCATCATCTATCGCATGTGGGTGAGGAAGGACCTCTATCAGGCCGCAACGTTTGAAGCGGCGAAGCTGGCTCACGCGCCTCGTCAACGTGTCGCCTAAACCCAGGCTGTCCCTTGGCGTCATGGCTGGTTGGGTCCACTGAGCACTGCAACGTCTGTTGTCAGTGCTCAGACTGTGTGCTCCAACGGAGCCGCCCAAACGGTTCCCGCCGCGCTCTTTCCGCTGAGCGTGAGCCATTCCTTCATCCCCGCCCCTCGCTCCAACGTCTGCCGCAGCCCACCACCGCGTTCCCGACTCCCGGTGTGGGTTACTCGCTGCAGACCACCTCGAGTCAAGGCCGCGCAGGAGGGGAAAGAGTCGGGGGTGGGCGCGCTCGTCTTGGCCTTGACCGAGGTGGGAGACTTGTAACCCCACACGGGAGGCAGTTTCACCTCTGCTCACCTTGCTTTTTCCTTTCTCGTTTTTTGGCTCTTGACATAGAGGGTCTTTCGTTTCCCTCGTGTGAGGGTCCCGTTACCGGGCTGTTTGACGGTCCCGAGCAGGCTGACTCAGGACGCTCCCCTCGCCGGTGTTGCACTCGCTTGTTCGGCTCAGCGCACCGCCCCGTACCCCGACGGGTGCTTTTAACGCTGAGCGACAGCGCCAGCCGCTGAGGAAGCACGGCTGGGTGTCATGACGAGCGTAACGCTGGTGCCAATCAGCGCCTTGCCTGCGGGCTCTGGCACCTCGGCTGGACAACGAAAACGGCATGAACCCGGGGGACAAGCCCCCGCATTCATGCGTGGGGATCATTGACTGGTAATAAGACCCGAAGAGTAGGCAGATTTTAGGGCGACAAGTGAGCAGTTCAACCATTGAATGCTTGAGAAGCTGCTCCTCATCTTGCTTCTTCCATCAACACCTTGAAAATGAGAGCAAGTTGGGAACCATCGCACATACTGTGTGGTCTTACCCTTTAGAAGTCAGATGAAGCCGAACAGTTTCAGGCCGATCCGGAAAGGTGTTCGGCTTCGCCGGAATGATTTCCACAGGCAGCTAGCAGTGCTGGACAACACAATGGCAGGCAGCCTCAAGATTGGGCGACTTTGGGGGCTAGCTCGGAACTTCGATACCGAATTGCTGGGCGTACTCCGAATTGAGCCGAGGCCAACCGAATTTCATCGCCTCGCCAGCAACGATGCGGCCGATGGGAGTTCCGCTGAGAAGGTGATCCAGAACATCGAAACAAATGTGCCACCCGGCAGCACCCATTGAGATGAAGCGGCGATCGATGCTGTGCCACAACATCAGGCGCGTGCCGCCACCAAAGGCTTTGAGTTCCCACCGGATATCGTTGCCACCCCAGTTGTACTCAAGCACCTTGGGAGCGTCGGCTCGCGTCACTCTTGTTTCGGAAATCTGCGGCGTGGGCGCTCCCACGGTGGTGAGCTTCACCGTGGTTCCAACCGTACCCAGGCTTCCATCGGCTTCAAAGGGAGCCCACTCGCGCAGATGCGCCGGATCGGTAAGCGCCTGCCAGACTTTTTCCGGCGAGTGGCGCAGTTCTCTGACGAGAATGAGCGTCCACTTCTCTCCGTTCTTTCTTATCTGCGCCCCGCTGGCCGGACCCGGTGTGTACTGCTCGCGATCAGTCATCTTCTTCTCCTTATCTTCCTTTTCGTTGGTGTTGATTGATCCATGTGGTCGAGGTGGCGTTCGAGAGCATCCACGTGAGCGGACCAGAACCGGCGGAACGGAGCCAGCCAGGCATCCACCTCCTGGAGCGGTTCTGGCCTCAGCCGGTAGAGACGGCGCTGTGCGTCCACCGTGGATTCCACAAAACCAGCCTCGCGCAGCACTCGCAGGTGCTTTGACACGGTTGGCTGCGGCATACGAAGCTGACGCGCGATCTCTCCAACCGACTGTTGTGACGAGGCCAGGAGGCTCAATATCGCGCGGCGGTTCGGCTCCGCAATGATTTCGAACACAGATTCCATTATCTTGGTATACTCCACAGAGCATATGCTTGCCAAGGTATATACAGGCAGGGGGCCCAGGCAACGGTTTCAATCAGCGTGCGGGATGCACCAACCGATGCGTTTTTGGCGGGTGCTATTCAGAGCGCTGCCCGCTCCGGCCGCTTCAGCGTTGAGGCAGGGACAAGGGCTGCCCCCGCTGCTGCATGCCGCCGAAGGGCAGCTGTCGCGTCACGCCCTGGAGCCTGTTGAACGGCCGCCCTTAATAGCGTGCCAGCTGGGTAAGTTGAATGAGGTTGCCGCAGGTGTCGTTCAACATTGCAATGGTCGAGCCGGTCACATCGGTGGGTGGCATCGTAAACTCGGCGCCGCGGGCCTTGATCCGCTCGTAGTCGCCCTTGACGTCGTCAGTGAAGAACATGGCCGCGGGCTGGCCTTGTTGAAAGATCGCCTGCTGATACGCTTTGGCCGCGGGGTTGTCGTTCAGCGCCAGCTGCAGCTCAGTGCCGTCCGGCTCCTCAGGCGAGGCCACGGTCAGCCAGCGAAATGGGCCCTGACTGAAATCGGCCTTCTTGGCAAAGCCCAGTACCTCCGTATAGAAGCGCAGAGCCTTGTCCTGGTCGTCCACGTATACGCTGGTCACTTTGATTTTCATTTCGTTACTCCTTTGTCACGTTCGCGGTTTAGGCCGCGTCTTTTCTCCTTATCTTCCTTATCGCGCGGCGCTTCGGCTCCGCAATGATTTCGAACACAGGTTCCACACACTTAGTATACTCCACAGAGCATATACACGTCAAGGCATATACAGGCAAGGGGGCCCAGGCAACGGTTTCAGTCAGGGCCCATTTCGCTGGCTGAGGCATGGTGCATTTCCCGAGCGACAACCCATTCGGTGCAAGATGGGAGTTGATCCCCACCTCTCCTATCTTCGCGAACGATGGGAAACCAGAACGGATTGGTTGAGGATCATGTCAACAAGCTCAAGCGCATCAAAAGGATGGGATATGGCTGCGCTGGATTTGAGTTGCTGCGCCAGAGAATTCTGCATGCCCTGTGACCAGGCGAGCTTCACCGAGAATGTGTTAAGAACCACTCTTCACGCTTACTACCAGTCCCCAACAATCATCTCAGGTGACAGCGCGCACACATCATTAGCCATACATATGTCACTTGATTCTTGTTATATAAACAGCCCCTGCGCCCGCCTCGCCCGAGAGCCAGCGGCGCAGGGGCCCACAATCGTACCAGGTCTGCGCACTGAGGAGCGGCACGACCTCCACTTCATCGACCCAGTGCGCGGACTGCACCAGGCCATCCGGGTCAGCAAACTGAAACTGGCCGCTGACCTCGCAGACAAAATGGAAGCCAAAGCCAACCTCTTGCAGGCCTTGTTCCGTCTTACGCTGGAGTTCAACGACGAAGGCTAGGTATGGCTGGCCTGTGATGTGCAGGCCAGTCTCCTCAAGCACTTCCCGTCGCAAGGCCTCTAACAGCGTCTCCCCTGGCTCGACAACCCCACCGGGCAACCACCAGGCACGCTCCTCCGGCCCATGATGCTTCACCAACAAGAACTTTCCCTGGCTTCTTACCAGCGCCAGGACCGTGTTTTGGCGACTCATTTTGCTTTCTCCCTCTTTCCCTTTTTATACTGCATATAAAGTAAGTATCAACCTGAGCAGATCTGTCAATCATGATGAATGGGGGGAATGAGTAAGCTTGGCAAGCGTGCACTCCACCAACCTTACTCATTTTCCCCCAACAAGTAATCCTTAAAATACTCCTTTTGGGTCCCCCACTATGCAGAAGGGATAGGCTATGCTTGCTATGTGCATTCCCATCGCATGCCGCTGGGAGCAGTAAGTCATTCGCGGAAGGAGGAGCCATGCCAGCCTACCGGATTCGTCTCAAGGAGCAACTCGACCAGCGCTGGTCGTCCTGGTTGGGTGGACTGAAGATGATACATGAGGCGAACGGGGAAACAGTGCTTACAGGGGAAGTGGTCGATCAGGCCGCGCTACATGGATTGCTCAGTAAAGTGCGCGACCTCCATTTAACCTTGATCTCTATCTCTCCTCTAGAGGTGGATGCTCCAGCCAAAAAAGATGCAAAGGAGGATTCCCCATGAGACATCCCAAAACACCTCTTCCCCTTGAAAACGTACTTGAAATGTACTTGCGCCCTTTTTCCTCAAGTGTGTGTTGCATCATGCTTTGCTGAAAAGTAGTAGACATCGTAGTCTTTAGAGTCTTTGAGAACGACTCTAACAGTCATTATCTCAATAGTGATACTCTGACCCTCAGCTCACTTATCTGTCCCAAGACAAGGAGAAAAAAGGTAGTATGAGCACTTCTCAGAACAATCTGGTAAATGCGTTTCAGGCCGGAAGGATAGATCGCCGTTCTTTTATTCGCCGAGCGACGGCACTTGGTATTTCTCTTGCTGGCGTTGAGGCCATCGTGGCAGCCTGTACAACCGGTGGCTCTGGCGGCGGCAGCGGCTCTGGCAGCTCCATCAAGTGGTCGAACTGGGCCAACACCGGTGAGATCCAGCGCTTTAAGGATTTTACCGCGAACTACAACAAGACCCATAACACAAATGTCCAGTATAGCTTCATCCCCTCGGCCAATAACAACTATTTTTCCAAAATATTGACCGAGCTCAATGGAGGCGTGGCCCCCGATTGCTTCTACGTCGGTGATGGCGATATCGGCAAGCTGGTCGCCAACCAGACCGTCATGCAGTTGAACGATCTGTTGGACAGCTCCAAGAGCAAAGAGAAGGCCAGTGATTATCTGCCGGGCCTCTGGGGTGCCTCCAAGACGCAGAGCGGCAAGATCTTTGGCGTACCCGTCGACTGTAATCCTCTCCTGCTCTGGTACAACGAGAAGGTGCTACAGGACGCGGGTATCACCACCATGCCAGCCGATATGTATGAGCAGGGGAAGTGGACGCGTGATGCTTTCCAGGAGATGATGGACAAGATCAAGGCTAATGGAAAGTATGGCTTTGTGCTGGACGCCTGGGATATGGAGTACTATGCCTGGGTCACCTCCAATGGCGGCAAAGTCTATGACAAGGATGGCTATGGCGATTTCATTGCGCATGAAGATCCCAAGTCAATCGATGCCTTCACCTGGCTGGCTGATAATACGAAGAAGAAAACCATTGTCTACGCTGGCACCCTGCCCAAGGGCCAGGGCTCTGACCTCGCGCTGATTAGTGGCCAGACTGGCTTCATCTCCGTTGGTCGCTGGGACCTCCCCGAGTTCCATGCCGCCGCCGGGATGAAATATGACTGTGTCCCCTACCCCGCGCCCGGTGGCAAGGGCGGACCCACGCCCGTAGCCCTTGCATACATGGTCATCAATAAGAAGACCCAGCTAAAAGATCAGGCCTTCGACTTCCTGACCAATTATGTCTCGGCCGAGGGCCAGAAGTTCCGCCTGCAAGGTGGTGGCAACGCCGTACCGTCCATTCAGTCGGCCGATACGGAGACGGTGGTCACGGCTGGCAATGATCCCGTCCACGCTCACTACCTGATTGATGCCCGCAACTCTGGCTATGGTCTCTTCCCGGCGGAAGGCAATGTCCCCGGTTTGACCGATGACATCAAGACGGCGCTTGACCCTGTCTGGTTGCAGGGGAAAGACGTCAAAACCGCCTTAAGTGGGATCGCCACTATGGCCAATCCTCGTATTCAGAAGGCCCAGCAGAACGCGCAGTAAACGCTTGCATATGTAGCGAGTTTTGTTTGGAATTGTGGGAAAGCTTCAGGCACCAGGCCGAAAGCCTTCCCACATTACCTTCTCATCATGAAAACAAACGTAACAGAGGAGGGGTCATAGCTATGGATTTTCAAGTGCAATCACTGGACATACCTGGGGCTATTCCGGCTATTCCTAAAAAAGGCAGGCCAAGTGAGCGAGCCAGGAGAGATAGAGGCTGGGGCTACGTCTTTATCCTGCCACAGTTGATAGGGCTGCTCGTGTTCTCCTTAATTCCCCTTGTCTCAGTCTTCTATCTCAGCCTGGCAAGCTGGGATGGCCTGGGAGCAGTCAATTTTGTAGGCATACAGAACTACATCGACCAGTTTACAGGTGATGATCTACGCATCTCACTCCTACACACCATTTATTACACGGTCCTCGCAGTGCCCGGTGGGCTGATTCTGGCCCTGCTCATCGCGCTTGGTCTCAATAATGTACGCGGCAAAAGCGCCTATCGCGTACTCTACTTTATGCCCTATATCACGGGCTCAGTGGCTGTCGGCGTGATGTGGGCTTGGTTGCTCAACAGCGACTTCGGCCTGATCAATACACTCTTGCGTTCCTGGTTCCATGCCAGTGGTGTAGGCTGGCTGACAGACTCGAACTATGTCATTCCTTCGCTGGCCATGGTCGGCACCTGGCAGGGACTGGGCTTTAATATGGTCATCCTCCTGGCGGCGCTCCAGGGTATTCCCGTCTCATACACCGAGGCTGCACGCATCGATGGCGCGAATCGGTTCCAGGTCTTCTGGAACGTCACCCTGCCTATGCTGACACCAAGCCTCTTCTTTACGACGGTGATCTCTATCATCAATTCTTTCCAGGTCTTCGACCTCACCTTCGTCCTCACGGGTGGTGGGCCAGGCAAAGACAGTTACACAATGGTGTATGACCTATATCACCTGGGCTTTGAATCAGCTCAGTTTGGCCAGGCCAGCGCTGTCGCGGTCATCCTGTTTGTGATCCTGCTGGTCGTGACCTTGATCCAGTTCCGGCTGCAAAGACGCTGGGTAAACTACGATGTGTAACGCGCGTAAAGAAGTAGGAGGAGCGAGCATATGTTACAAGAAACTCTAAACCCGGGAACAAGCGAAGTTAGTGAGAAGACATTAGCGCGAGCCACGAGGAAGACAGGTAGAAAACCTTCAAGTATAGTCTTTGACGTGGTTCTCCACTTTATCCTTATTATTGGCGCTATCTTTATGGCGGCCCCATTTATCTGGATGCTTATCACGTCGCTAGAGAGCACAAGCCAGGCCTTTAGCGTTCCGCCCACCTGGATTCCCAATCCCTTTCTGTGGGGAAATTATCCACAATCGCTCAATGCCCTTCCCTTCAATCTGGCCTACATGAATAGCATCATCGTCGCTGTCAGCGTCACCTTCTTCCAGTTAATTACCTGCTCGATGGCTGGCTATGCTTTTGCGCGTATCGAGTTTCCCGGACGCAATATTATCTTCATTGCCTTCCTGGCAACAATGATGATTCCCTTCCAGCTCACCATCATTCCGATCTTCCTCACCATGAAAGAGCTGAACCTGCTTGATACCCTACTCTCGCTTATCCTGCCGCCCGCGCTCTTCAGCGCCCTTGGCGTCTTTATGATGCGTCAGTTTATTCTCGGAATACCGATTGAACTGGAGGAAGCGGCAATCGTCGACGGCGCCAACCGCTGGAAAATTTTCTGGCAAGTCATTCTGCCCTTGCTCAAGGCCCCCCTTGCCGCGTGGGGAATCTTCGCCTTCCTGGGCCAATGGAATGACTTTCTCCGCCCCCTGATCATGCTCAACTCGCCGGAGAACTTTACCGTACCCCTGATGCTTAACCAGTTCCGTGGACAGTATGCCACGGAGTGGACGCTGGTCATGGCGGGCTCAGTGATCGCAGTCGTGCCTGTCCTGATCGTTTACATCCTGGCCCAGCGCCACATCATTCGCGGCATCGCGATGACAGGCTTAAAGGCGTAAGAGGAAATGACTTCTCGCCACGTAGTGGCTCGCCTGGTAAGGGTGTGTGGTGGCGCGCTGGCTCTTCCAGCGCGCCACCACACACCCTTACCCTATACAAAGCACCACAGGTGCTGAGAATGGGACGCCTCTTCTACGCAGGAGCGGGGGCCGTGGATTGGCGTATGACAAGTTGGGTGGAGATATTTAAGGGAATAACATCTTCCGTCCCGTCTAGCAGGCATATGAGGCGCTGCACTGCCCCTTGCCCGATAGTGGCGTTGTCCTGACGCATAGTCGTGAGGGGTGGATAGGTATACTGGCTGAATTCAACATCATCGAAGCCAATGAGCGATATATCCTCTGGAACACGCATCCCCTGTTCGTTGAGGGCGCGAAGAACCCCCATGGCGATCATATCGCTGGCGGCTACAATCGCTGTAAAGTCGCGTCGTTCGGCCAACAGGATCTTCGCGGCCTCATATGCCTCAGAGATGTTCCAGCCTGAGTGGCGCACCAGGCCGGGATCGGGCTTGATCCCAGCGTGAGTCAGGGCCTGCTGAAAGCCCTGGAGGCGCTCCCTCCCTGCCAGATCGGCCGTCCTTCCGGTCAACATAGCGATGTGTCTATGGCCCAGGGATAGCAAGTACGCGGTCGCCTGGCGTTCCCCATCTAAGTTATCCGACTTCACATAGGTTGCGCGCCTCCCCTGGGCGATGCGATCAACAAAGACCGTGGGAAGATTCGAATCAATCAAGGCCTGGATACGCTCCTCTGTCGCATGCAGCATAATGACGCCTGCCACGCGCCGTGTCTGCAAGCTCCGAATATAATGCTTTGGAGAATGCCCCAGGGGGCGCGAAGGTACAAGCAGATCATAGCCTACAGACCTGGCCTCGCGCTCAATATTCTTCAGGATATCCAGGTAGATATACTGCGAGGTTTGTCCAAGGTGCGCTAAGAACTTTTCGTTGTCATCCTCGGGGAAGAGGCTTATAGCCAGAACGTAGGAACGCTGGCGCACCAGGCTTTGAGCCACCACATCCGGCTCATAGCCAAGCGCGGCGATAGCCGCCTGGATGCGCTCTCTTGTCTCTTCGCTCACGTGTGCCGATCCATTCAGCGCACGCGAAACCGTCGCCCGTGAGACACCTGCTAATCGAGCAACCTGCTCGCTTGTGACCATAACATTAAATCCCTGCCTATGAGTAACGTGTGTTCATATTATTACAAGCACTATCTCATGTAGGACAGGCAATTGTCAATGGTTTATTGCCTGATAGGTTGATCCTTCCAATTCTCTCCTTACCTCTATCTCGGCTCGCTACATACCCACAAGCGAGAGGGCTTCAAAAGAGACACACATCCATTCCTTGACAGCGAAAAAGTAAGATGGTAGTATTCATACAAACGAATGTTACACGTGTTCATTGCCAAACGGGTAAATATATGTCACCCAACAATTAATCACGAAAGATCCACTACTCCCAGCAATGTTGCTGTTGGGTGACAACCCATGAAAGGCTAAAGGGGATGCAATGCCAAAGAAGGCACGCTACACCATCTTCTGGTCGTCATTGCGTCATGCATATGAGCTGCATGAATACCAGAACAATGAAGTTCGCGATATCGCCAACGAGAAACATTTATGGTTGGCATGGATAAGCCAGGTCTCGTCGTTCGCGTTTCATGGGAGACATGGCTCATATACAGCGTGCAAAGAACGAAGACAGCGTGGTGATGGCTACTGGTACGCCTATGCGCGTATCAAGGGCAAGATAACTAAGCGCTACCTTGGGAGAGAAACCAACCTGAGCATCCCTCACCTGGAGGAGGTGGCTCAAGTCCTGGGACTCGATAAAGCGGAAGAAAAACATACCAGGAATAGAGCCTCAATTGAGTCACAGACGAGCCTGACACCCTCATCAGCGCAGAGCCATCCTCTGCTCGCCACGAAATTTCATATGCCACGCCCACGCCCACACCTGGTGCATAGACCGCGATTGATTAATCGGCTCGAACAGGGTTTGCAACGCACGCTGACCCTTATCTCAGCGCCGGTTGGCTTCGGTAAGACCACCCTGCTCGCCAACTGGCTACACACCCATCCCTCCTCTGTCGCCTGGCTCTCGCTTGAGCCACAGGACAATGAGCCTGTACGCTTTGTCTCCTACCTGTTAGCAGCCTTGCAACCCAACGATCCTCACCTGGATACATTCAGGCAGATGCAGCCAAATCTGCCCCCAATGGAGACGCTGTTGACACTGCTGATCAATGATTTGCTGATGCGTCGCGCCAATACACGAGAGCATATCGTGCTTGTTCTGGATAACTACCAGGTCATCACCGATCCCTCAATTCATTATGCCCTCTCCTTCTTGCTCAAACATATGCCATCCCAGGTACACCTGGTTCTCGCTACACGTGAAGATCCACCTCTCCCATTGGCACACCTGCGTGGGCAGGGCAACCTGCTGGAATTGCGTGCTACCGACCTGCGTTTTACGTCCGAGGAGGCCGCCACATTCCTGGCAGATGTAGCTGAGCTTTCGCTTACTAGGGAAGAGAGTTTACTCCTGCATACACGTACTGAAGGCTGGATTACAGGGCTACAACTCGCCGCCGTCTCCCTCCAGGGACGCACTGACACTGAAACCTTTATCGCAGCCTTCAGCGGCAGTCATCACTATGTCGTAGATTATCTTTTAGAAGAGGTGCTGCATCAGCAGAGCGAGGTTGTGCAAGAGTTTCTATTGCAAACCTGCGTCCTGGAACGCCTGAGCGCACCGCTCTGTGATGCTGTACGCCAGAAAGAGGGGAGCCAGGCCCTGCTCGAACTATTAGAGCGCAATAACTTATTTCTGCTGGCACTCGATGACGAGGGCCAGTGGTATCGCTATCACCGGCTCTTTGCCGAGGCCCTGCGCCAGCGACTACAGCAGACCGCCCCCGCTTTGGTACCGAAACTGCACGCGCGCGCCAATCATTGGTATGAGCAGCAAGGATTATACGCCGAGGGGGCACCCCATATCATAGAGACATCACTTCCACAAGATCAGCCCCTGAAGCAGCCGCTCACGGCTCGCGAACAAGAGGTTTTGCAATTGCTCCTAGATGGTGTCTCTAACCGCGATATCGCGCAGCGCCTGGTCCTGAGTACCAACACCGTCAAGAAACATGTCTCCAACATCTGTAGCAAACTACATGTCAGCAGTCGTACCCAGGCCATGGCTAAGGCCAGAGTACTCCATTTGCGTACTCACATCTGAGTTGTTTCAGGAAGGCAGTTTGGTTGCCTGCTTTTAATCATATGATGGCTTTTTTCTGATACGCATCAATCATTGCGACGCGCATCCAGAAAAAGCAACCACTGTTTGATACTTCTGAGGGCAAAAACATCATGCACTAGTGGGTCAACTCGCAATTGGTTTGCAAAAGAGGAAAGAAAGGGGTAAACTGCAGGAAAAAGAAGCAGGAAGGAGCCAGCGAGGTAGAACCCCACTAACTGGTGGCTGAGCACAAGACCCCCTTATGCAACCGAACCAGAGGCCGAAGACGAGCTGGCTGGGCTGCTGGCGCAGGTGGTTGAGCCTGTTTCTTTCGCCGTCCTCGCCCCTTGGACTCAACCCATGGCGGGGGAGCAACCTTGTAGTGCAAGAGTTCGCTCACGCTCCAGATATGGTCCGTGAGCCCCGCCGCCATCGCAGGTGTACAGGCTCTGCCCTCATGAGTCGGCTTGCAGAGCTCGTGGTGTGGCCAACACAAGTTGTAGGTTGCGCCGAGCAGATACATTCCCGTCTCCAACGGACGCAGGCGGCGAGCGCTCTGACGACATTTGCGCGTTAAGGGAGCAAGCCGCTGACGCATGGTGGCATTCAAGCGTTCAATGAAGGCGGTGTTGAGGACGCTGCCTCCCCCTGACTGCTGCAAGAGCCGCTCAGCCTCCTCTTGCGAGCCGTAGGACATGGTGCGTGTGACCTCGACCACCCGTTTCTTCTGCGTCCGTTTGATGACCGTCCCAATGTGCAGTTGTGGCCAGACGCACAAGCAGGCTCGTCCTCTTCCTGGCTTCTCTTTCACTTTTTCGCGAAAGGCCCGCTTGATGCTCCCAGGATAGGCTGCCCACCCATCGGTCAAGACCAGCAGCGCTTTCAAGGACTCTGCACAGCGACGAACCTGCTGGAGAAGTCGATCAGCAAGGGCTCGATCACGGGTGAGTGAGACGGTCCCAGCCAGCCACAGGCGGGTCTTGACCATCATCGCTAGCCCCATCCATGCCACCATTTTAGAGCCTTTGACACGAAGCTCATCTGCTTGCACATGCTGCAAGTCCAACTGGCCGGTTTCGATGACATCTTGATGTACCAATTGGCAATGAGCTCCGGCTCGGTCTCGCCAACTTGCCACCGTGCGTTCATCCAGACCAAAGGCATGAACAATAGCTTGAATTGGACAGCCGTACGCCAGCAGCGTCACCACGATCACAATGAGCTCGGTTGGCTTGCGCAGCCCCTCCAGCATGGTTCCTCTGCGAGCACTAAACGTCTTGCGACAGCACGTACAGCGGTAACGCTCTCGTTTGCGATCATGAATGACGATGTTACCTGCCCCGATGTGCCCTCTTGCGCAACACGTCGAATTGGGGCAGAATTGTTTCGACGGCTCCATTGAGGAAAATATGGTCTTTTGCATATCCATATCTTGTCAATGGAGCTCGATTTTTACAAGTCCCTCCCCATTTCACCAGTTAGTGGGGTTCTACCGCCAGCGATGGGAAGACCAAGAAAAGAAGAACTCCGAGATCTGAAGAAAGAAGAGCAGAAAGAGCTGACACGAGTAGTGAAAGCGACGAGTGAGCGTCTGGATGCCGTGAAACGAGCCAAAGCCCTGCTGGCAGTGGCAGCGGGAGCGACGCTGACAGTGGCGGGGCAGGAAGCGGGTCTGAGCCGGGAGGCAGTGGCTCAAATAGTTCACCGCTTTAACCAGTGTGGGCTTGCGGTTCTGGAAACAGCAACCGGGCGTGGTCGCAAACCAACGTATACGAGCGCGCAGCGGGCGCTTATCCTCGCAGAAGTCCAACGCGAACCGGATCGTAAAAAGGATCAGACGGCCACCTGGTCGCTGATGCTGCTACGCGATGCCCTGCGCAAGACGGACCTGCCCCAGGTCGCCGCCGAAACGATTCGGGAGGTGCTCCACGAAGCAGGCTACAGCTACCAGCGCACGCGGACCTGGTGCCATACCGGCTACGCGCTGCGCAAGCGCAAAAGCGGGACAGTGACGGTGTATGACCTGGAGACGCCGGAAAAAAAAGACTGATCGAACTGGCCTGCGAGCAAGCCGAAGCAGACGGAATTGTGCAGTTGAACGAAGACGAAGCCGGACCCTATCAGGCCATTCCCCAGCCAGGGGCTTCGTGGGAACCAGAAGGCCATCCTGCTACGCAACCACATGAGTACGAGCGCGGGGGCACCGCCAAACTGCTGACTCTGTTCCGTCCAGCCACGGGCCACCTGCGCGCCAAAGGCGTGCTGTCTGCTCCTAACGCGGTGTTGCATCCCTGGCTGATCGAGCAACTCACCGAGATCTTAGCTGACATCGAAAAGAAGCATCCAGCAGCAAGCCAGCTGCCGGAGGAGGAGCGCCCTGTCTGCGCACGCTGGGAGACCTGGCTGGGCCATCCCCCACGCAATCCTGAGCCGCCCTTACGCATTGTACTGGTGCTGGATAATCTGGCGGGACACCTCTCATATGATCTGGTGCGTTGGTTCTTTGATCACGGAGTCATGCCGCTCTACACGCCCATTGGTGGTTCCTGGCTCAACATGGCGGAGTCGGTGCAGCGCATCATTGTGAGCCGCGCCCTCTGCGGGCAGCATCCCAAAGATGCGCAACAAGTCATTGAGTGGTTAGAGCAGACGGTGGCAGGCTGGAATGCTGATCCGACACCCTTTGTCTGGAATGGCAACCGACGCAGGCGTCGTGAACGCGCTCGCCTGCGCCGGTTAGCTGGCTCTGGGGCGGCCATGCGGGTTTGCCAGCCATTTGTCAGTTGACCCACTAGTGGGTCAACTGCCAATTGAATACCCTTTTGCTACTGCAGCTCCCGATCCAGCTAACCGTCGCAGACGAGCGCGTTCGCGCCGTCTGCGACGCTTGCCATTCCAGACAAAGGGAGTGGGATCGGCATTCCAGCCTGCCACCGTCTGTTCTAACCAGCCGATCACTTCTTGTGCATTCTTGGGGTGCTGCCCGGCCAGAGCGCGCGGGACAATGATGCGTTGCACCGATTCCGCCATGTTCAACCAGGAGCCGCCGATGGGTGTGTAGAGCGGCATCACGCCATGCTCAAAGAACCACTGCACCAGATCACAGGACAGGTGCCCTGCCAGATTATCCAGGACCAGCACGATGCGTAATGGTGGCAGGGAGGGGTTGCGGGAAGGATGACCCAGCCACGTTTCCCACTGCGCATACAGCGGGCGCTCCGCTTCGGGGGCAGGCTCTCAGCGGGCTGTTTCTTTTCAATCTCGGCGAGCACTTCGGTCAATTCCCCTTTCAGCCAGGGATGCAACACGGCATTGGGCGCTGACAGGACGCCTTTGGCGCGCAGAAGACCAGTAGCGGGCCGAAAGAGCGTGAGCAGTTTGGCGGTGCCCCCACGCTCGTATTCATGGGGGTGCAAGGCCGGGTGGCCTTCCGGTTGCCACGACGCCCCAGGCTGGGGGATCGCCTGATACGGGCCGGCCTCATCTTCATTGAGCTGGGCAATCCCTGCCGCTTCAGCGTGCTCGTAGGCGAGGTCAATCAGTCTTTTTTTTCCGGCGTTTCCATATCATAGACGGTCACCGTCCCGCTTTTGCGCTTGCGCAGCGCGTAGCCGGTGCGGCACCAGGTGCGCGTGCGTTGATAGCTGTAGCCGGAATTATGAAGCACCTGGCGAATGGTTTCGTTGGCAATGTGGGGCAGATCGGTGGCTCGTAGCGCTTTGCGCAGCAGTGAGAGCGACCACGTCGCTGTCTGGTCGGCTTTCCGATCCGGCACCCGCTGCACCTCAGCCAGGATGCGTGCCTGCTGCTCACACGTGTAGGTCGGCTTGCCGCCTCGACCTGCCGCAATCGAGAGCGCTGCCAGGCCGTGCTCATTGAAGCGTCTGACCAGCTTCCCTACGCTGCGCGCCTCCTTGAAACCGGCCACACCTGCCGCCTGCGCAAAGGACTGCTTGGCCGCTACGGCCAGCAATGCTTTGGCTCGTCGCGCCACGTCGATCCGTTCACTACTCGCTTTGACGATGCGACGCAATTCACGCTCTTCCTGTGTGTTGAAAGCACGCAGAGGATGTTTCTGGAGTTGGGCCATGGACGTGTTCCTTCTTTCTCTCCCCTATTCTACCACTCCCGCGTTCCTAACTGTTACTTCATCGCTAGCTGACCCACTAGTGGGTCACCCGGCAATTAGCTTGCCATCAAGAAGGAAAGGGGGTACACTCAAGATCAAGGGGGAACTGAGCATGAGACGAGTAGATCCACTGCGAGCCTTCACTGCAGAAGAGGGACGAGTCTTGCAGCGAACCGCGAAAGCCACGAGTGAACGGGTGGATGTGGTAAAGCGGGCCAAAGCATTACTGGCAGTCAGAGCAGGCAGGCCGTATACCAAGGCAGCCCAGGAGGTCGGATTCAAGAGTGGAGATAGCATCAGCCAATTGGTCAAGCGTTTCAATCAGCAGGGGTTGGCTGCCCTGCTGATTGCGCCGGGGCGAGGCCGCAAACAGACGTATACCAGTGAACAACGCGCACGCATCATGGCCGAGGTCCAACGAAAGCCTGATCGGGAGAAAGACGGAACGGCGACCTGGTCTTTGGAAACCTTAGAGCGGGCCTTGCGCAAAGACGCCCTGCCACAAATCGGTGCCACCACCATTGGGGAAGTGCTCCATGAGTCAGGCTATGCCTTTGGCAAGACGCGCACATGGTGTCCGACGGGGACGGCGTTGCGGGTACGCAAAGCGGGAACGGTGAAGGTCGAGGACCCCAAGGCGCAAGAAAAAAAACCTTGATCGAATTGGCCTACGAGCACGCGGAGGCTGCCGGCTTGCCCCTGTGGTGCCAGGATGAAGCAGGACCGTATCAAGCGATTCCCCAGCCAGGGGAGAACTGGCATCCAGAGGGCAAGCCACTCTTGCAGCCCCACGAATACGTGCGCGGAGGCACGGCCAAACTGCTCACCCTCTTTCGCCCTCGCACCGGCGAGGTGCAGGCCACAGGTGTCCTCTCATCTCCCAATGCCGTACTGCATCCCTGGCTCAAAGAACACCTGCAACCGCTGCTTGAGCACCTAGAGACGAATCCGCCTGTGGTGCGTCATCCTTTGCCCGATGATCATCCGCTGATGCGGACCTGGCAGCATTGGTGGTGGTCCTACGAACGTCCCAAACCTGCTCCGGCCTTGCGTCTCATCTTGATCTGGGACAATCTCAAGGGGCATCTGAGCTATGACATGGTGCGTTGGCTGCTACAACACGGTATTCTGCCCCTTTACACGCCCATTGGTGGTTCCTGGCTCAACATGGCCGAGTCGCTGCAACGCATCATTGTGCGCCGCGCTCTCGCTGGGCAGCATCCCCAGACGGCCCAGCACATCATTGACTGGTTGGAGCAAACCGTAGCTGGCTGGAATAAACATCCAACTCCCTTTGTGTGGAATGGCAAGCGCCGTCGCCGACGTGAGCGTGCACGACTGCGCCGACTCGGCGGCTCTGGGGCAGCTGTCGTTCATGGCTACTCAATTGTCGGGTGACCCACTAGAAATGGGTCTTGCGCAAACAAAGCAGTCACTTCGTGCTCATTCTCTGCTTCAACAACCACCAATGATCCCGTTGCATCGGCGAAGGGACCACCCAGTACCACCATTCCGTTTCCAAAGAGCGGGTCCATAAAGGCGGCATGTTGGTCCCAATAAGGCTGTTCACGTACGGTCTTGCCCGGAACCCAGGCAGGACCAGGCCCCCAAAGGATGATGAATGTGTTTTTCATTCTGCGTCCTTTCTCATTAGTTGCGCTATCAAACCACATCCTTAATAAAATTAGACATTATGCGACTTACCAACAATAGAGATAACAACGCTTTCGTTACCATTTATGCATATTGCGTATCCCGCCTCCCTATACTATAGCCAAAGGATGACTATTCCAAAAGTGCCATTCTTTGCAAATTTACAAGAGCCACTTCCCCTAAGGAGGAGGAATATCAGAACTATTTCCATGTTCTTCCGAGTGATGTAAAGTTTCCTCATCATGTTCCCATACTTTTGCGTCCACTTTGCTCGCCAATATGCGACATACTAGTAGAAGGATACACTGAAGGGAGCAAAGTATGGCAGCCGATGTTTACACATTGCTTTATAAGGAGCGCGAGAGCCTTGTGCGCTTCTGCGCCAGAACCACTGGCAGCCCAGATGCCGCTGAAGATCTGGCGCAGATGACCTATTTGGAGGCGTGGCGCTCACAACAGCAGCTACGTGATCAGAACCGGGCGCGCCAGTGGCTCTTTGGCATTGCACGCAATATGTGCCTGCGCTGGCTGAGGACCCAGCAACGCGATAGAGCGCATATATTGGTTTCAGCCAATCCAGAGCAGGACGAAGAACAGCCCGAACTGGAGGAGCAACTGGCCGATGATTTCAATCTGGAGCAAGACCTGGAGCAGAAGGAGCTGATCCACCTTCTAGACCAGGCACTGGCCCTGCTCCCCGCCGAGACACGCGCCTTGTTGGTCGCACACTATGTCGAGGAGCGGCCCATAAGTGAGATTGCGGGCCAGCATAGCATCACTGTTCCCGCGGCCTTTAAGCGCTTGCAGCGTGGTCGAGATGCCTTTCGCCAGGTGCTCACCACGCATCTGAGTCAGGAACTGGAGACCTACCTGGTCACCCCCCATACATTCACCTGGCAGGAGTTGCGCCTCTGGTGTCCCTTCTGTGGTACCTCGCACTGGAAAGCGGCGGCCCCGGAGAACGCGCTCTACTTCACTTGCAGTCGCTGTAATCCCGATCCTAGCAGCGCCATCTTTAACACCTTCCCCCAGGGCATCAAGAGCTATGCGCGCTCTATGACACGCCTACTACAGTTTATTAATGGCTACTATGAGCAGCGCCTGGCGCAAAAAAGCGCGCCCTGTGTCGGCTGTGGGCGCCTGACACCTATCGTCATCGAACCCAATGATCACTACCTTTACATGCGCTGCCCAGCTTGCCATTTTTTTCAACGCGAAACCGTGGCCTCGCTCTCGCTCAGCCTGCCAGAGGCGCGCGAACTCTGGAAGACCCAGCAACGCATTCACCTGCTGCCTGAACGCATGATTGAAATAGATGGACGTATAGCGATCGTGGCCAGCTTTGAGAACCTCGGCACTAGAGCGCGGCTGGATGTGATTCTGGCAGCCGATACCTACGAGATCCTACACTTGATCAAAAATTACACGTAAAAGGAGAACCCATGTTACCAGAGCTACAACTCTTGACCCTGACCATCTACAGCCCTATGTTGCCATCCCAGTTACTGGAACGGGTCAGGCAACATATCCAGCGGGGAGAAGAGACTGAAACCATCGCCCTGCTCGCCAGCTACATGGAAGAGAATCCCTTCCATGGCGACCTGTGGCATATATTGGGCAGATACTCTGAAGAGGCTCAGGAGTATGAGCAGGCCATAGCTGCGTATCAAAAGGCGATTGAGTGTGGCAACCGCTGGTCGGGGGCCACAGAGTATCATCTCGCGTCCACCTTGATGCGCCAGGGAAGAGGCGAGGAGGCTGTGTCCTGGTTAGAGAAGACCTTGCGCATCTCATTCCGCTTGCTACCAGAGTTGGAGGGCGATAACCTGTGGGAGCCATTGCGCTCTAATGAGCGCTTTGCCTCGCTTTTCGCTCCCCGGCTTTCTTCTACCCTTGACCGTATTACCGGCTGGCGCGCTGATTTAGCCTACATGGCCAGGCGCATGGAGCAGGGTCACTATGATCTCTTTGGACGCGAAACCCCGCTCTCACGCGAAGTATGGCAGGCAGCCATAGCGGACCTGGACCAACGTATCCCCACGCTGGAGGACCACGAGATTGTGGTCGAGTTGATGCGGATTGTGGCCCTGGCAGGTGATGGACATACCAATCTCTTTCCCTTTGGCGTCGAGCAGGGATATCTGGCGGAGCAGAAGGGTCTGTTCGACTATGCACCAGTCATGTTTTACCTGTTCGAGGATGGCCTCTTTGTACGCGGGGCGAAGCAGGAATATAAAGAGACTGTGGGAGCGCGTGTGCTGCGTATTGGCTCGGTCACGGCGGAAGAGGCGCTAGAGCGTATCAAGCCCCTGGTCTTCAATGACAACATCATGCAGATCAAACGCCAGGGTCCGCTCTTGCTATCCTGTCCCGCCATCGCGCACGCGCTCGGAATCTCTGAGAGTCGAGGATATCTTGATGTGCAGTTACAACAGGAGATGAAAGAGCCTTTCAATGTGCGCCTGCATAAGGATGCGGATATACCGCCCTGGTTTGTATGGCTATCTGTCGAGCCGGAGAATTGGGTCAGTATGTGTGATGGAGCGCTACCCAGGCCATTATGGCTCAAGCAGAGCGAGCTCTACTGGTTTGAGTATCTTGAGGATCAGCAGATCGTGTACTGTCAGTACAACGGAGTCCAGAATATGAAAGAAGAATCGCTGGCAGCCTTTAGCGAGCGCCTCTTCGCCTTTATCGAGGACTACGAGGTGCGGGCGCTCGTGCTCGATCTGCGCCGCAATGGGGGTGGCGACCTGACCACCTATCGACCGCTCCTGCACGGTATCATTCAGAATCGCAAGGTTAACCGGCGGGGGAGCCTCTTCGCGCTTATCGGTCGCCATACCTTCTCCGCAGCCCAACACTTTATCAACCAGCTCGACACACATACCGAGGTCACCTTTGTTGGCGAATGCAGCGGCTCGCGCCCCCAGTTCGTGGGCGAAGGCAATCCGTTCAGCCTTCCGTACAGTGGCCTGGAGGTGAACGTCTCTAATCGCTTCTGGCAGGGGACCTTCGCCCTCGATGGGCGCCTGTGGATCGCACCCCATATCCGCGCCGAGTTCACCTCACACGACTATCGCGCCAACCGAGACCCGGCCCTAGAAGCCATTTTGGCCGAACTGTAGGAACATACAGAAAGTGGCCGACGCGTGCTTTAGTAGCGTCGGTCCACACCTAGAATTCATGCACAAACACGAATCCCCCATTAGTCGATAAATGCCCTGGCAAACATGCGTATGCCCTCCAATTGTGGCATATCAAAGAAGCGTATCACCAGTTCCTGCACTCCGGCATCCTCATACGCCTTCAGACGCTGGCGAATCGTATCAGGGCTACCGATCAGGGCAACGTCGATGCGGTCGCCAAAGTTGGCCCGCACAACAGGTGGAATCTTCTCTAGCGCCTCTTCATCGGTCGCGCCAATCGAGCAGAAGGTGGTAGTGGTACGGCGGATACTCTCATAGTCGCGCCCAACCGCTTCACAGTGTGCTTTAAGCACATCAAATTTCTGCCTAATCGTCGCGAGATCGTTGCCGACATTGCAGGCATCTGCATACTGTGCCACCATCTTCAGCGTGACCTTCTCGCCATCCCCGCCAATCAGCAATGGAATGTGCGGCTTTTGTACACCTTTGGGCTGATTGATGGCCCCACGCACCTGGTAGTATTTGCCTTCGAAATGCGCCTCTTCCTGGGTCCACATGGCAAGAATCACCTGCACCGCCTCGCGCACATAGCGCAGCCGCTCGGGCGCATCGGGATACTCATAGCCATAGGCGCGATACTCATGCTCATACCAGCCAGATCCAATGCCAAAGTTTAGGCGCCCATGTGAGAGCACATCCAATGTGCTGGCCATCTTGGCCAGCAATGCGGGATTGCGATAGCCATTGCATGTTACCATCTGGCCGATGCGAATGCGTTTGGTATCGCGCGCCAGCGCTGCCGCCGCTGTCCAGCACTCGAATCTGAGACCTCCCCGGCATGAATGCGCGGGGGTTCCTGTTGCTCACCCAACGCTTCCGTTCTCCCCCGAAAGGGAGAGCGGCTCTTGGTGGGGATAGGCAGGACTTTCGAGCCGACGCGCTCTGGCACGGGCAGCTTTGCCAGAAGCCACCACGCCCATGCTTCGGGCAAGACATGCCCTTCATTCGCACGTTGTTGCAGACCCTCCATCACGGCTTGCAGGCGCGGCTCCGCACCTTCCCAGTCCGACTGGATGACAGAGGGGATGGTTTGTTCGCGTTGCAGGTGAGCCAGCAAGAAGGCCGAGTACAGATCGCGTTGCACCGGTCCACAACCGCAAGGGCAGCGGTGCCAGCGCTGCGATCTGGGCTTCTTGACGTAGGCTCCACAGCCATGACAATATTGACTCAATTTGGTCTTGAAGGCAGAAACTTCGCTCAGGGTGCCGCCAGTTTTTGCAACTATGCGGGCCAGATGCGCTACAAACATCCCTGGAGCGCGAAGTCCGATGCTTCTCCCATACTGCTTCTGCCAGGCCGCAAACGAGGTTTTTTCTAGGGTGATCGTGTTCCCCACCTTGACGATGTCGTGGGCAAGCTTGCTATGCAGGCTCTTGCGGTGGGCGGCCAGGTTTCTCTCCGCAGTGGCATGCTGCCTGCGCGTGTTCTTGTACCGCTGACTCTCTTTCCACCGCAAGCGCTTCTTGCCATGTTTCTTGATGCGTCCCAACTCATCATAGTGCTCGGGATTGTTCGCGCGGCGTTGCCGCTCCATTTTGCGCTGGAGGCGTCGCTTCTTGCGGGCATTGGGAGCGAGTTGCTCACAGAAGGTCACCAACTGGGCGTTCCCCTCACACGGGACGATGGCGAGCGTCTGGGGGCCGATATCGAGGCCAATGGTCTCCGAGCCCATCTTCTCATGCGTTTTCTTGACGAAGGCGTGCCCCTCTAAGATGAGTTGCACGCTATAGCGGTTGCCTGACGCGTCGGCTCCCTGAGCCTGTGGACTGGGAGCTTTGCGACGCAGCAAGCGCACATACTTGATCGTGTGACGCAACCCATGCTGGATCACCGGGTCACACCAGTCGATGATGGCAGGAATGACCTGCTGATTCCAGATGAGAAACCCACCATCCCCAGCGTTGGGGTGGAGGACGAAGCGCAACCCCACGTCGTTGCGCTTGCCCTCCACGCTATCGATGCCACGTCCTTTGCTTCGAAAACGTACCCGTTTGGCTTTGCCGAGACAGACGCGATTGACGGCTTGATAGCCTCGCGTGGCCAAGGTTTGCGCCATGGTGGCATCAATGTGGTCCGCAAGCCAACAGACGCGGGCCGTTTTGGCGAAGGCATGCAGCTCGTATTCGGAAAAGTGATGCTTCTTGCGCAGCTGCGAGAAGGCCTGTGCTCGTTCCTCTCGCCTAGAGCGAGGGATGGCGCGTGCACGCGCCCAGGCGGGGTCATTCCTCATCTGCTGGAGCCGTGTGTTGCCTTCAGAGAGCAGCGCATTATACAGACAGCGTGCGGCTTCCAGATGCGCACGCAGCTGTCGTTCACTGCTCCAATCAACCTGGAGGGGCAATTCGAGGAGAAATGTCGGCGTCTTGGCTCGCTTCATCTGGGCTGATTGACCTTCCTTTGATGCTATGAGCATATTCTATATCAAAAAAGCGGTATGTCAAGAGGAGAGGGGAAACGATGAGGAAGAATGAGCATCATAAGCGGCTCCCTCCCATCCCAGCCTCCCAAAAATGAAGGGCGATTCATCCCCGGCATCAATGACTGACACTTATACACAAATCTGAAAGTTTGCAGAAGATCCTCAGCATGATGCGAGGGAAAGGTGTTGAAAAAAACGCCCCTTGATGCACAATGATGTGCTTTCAGCTTGGCGAGACAAGCGACGTTTTCACCGAAAGTGTGTCACCTCTCGTGTGGGGAAAAACGAGGCACCTGCAGCGCATCGCTTCCGTGTTCTTTCTCAAGATCGCATATTTGTGTATAAGTGTCAGGCATCAATGACCGGGGCTTTCTCGCCCGGTTTTCTGTAACCACACCAGAAGAAACAGGTCTCCAGCAAAAATCGAACCTTTTTCAACATCCGTCTTTTGCTGGAGACCGCAAGCGCTTTCGTGATTCTCAGCTTATGCTTTGCATGATAATCCTTCAGTTACCTGCCAGACGCGGCAAGCTTTCTCTGAATGATCTCGCGTGCCATCTGATAGCCTGTTTCGTTGCCGCCTTTGGCGTAAAAGCGCAAGCCAATCAGGGCCTGATAGCATTCATAGCAAAGCAAGCGTTCTGCATAGAAAGGCAAGTCGCGCTCACGCTGCCGCTGGTATGCCAGAAAAGCTTCGCGGATTCCTAGTGGAGGCCACCAGAAATCTAGGGAGACAATATCGTACACCCTGTCGCCATAACTTGCATCGAGCAGATCCAGCACGGCGGTAATCTTACCATCCTGCGCTAGCAGGTTTCTCGTGGTGAACGCTCCCAAAAGCAGAGTGCGCTCCTCGGGGCAGAAGACAAGCAACTCTTGCATATGCTGGTAGAGCTTCTCGAAGAGGTCGCGCTCTAAAAAGGTTTCGTCGAATAGCCTGTGCCATTTACCAAAGTAGTCACGCTCATCCTCTTCATCCGCAACCTTCAACAGACTGGCGTGCCAGTTTGCATCTGAACCTCTACCTCTATAATCGAATCCGCCATACCCTTGTGTCTCACTGGTGTCGACGCTGTGCGCCGCCTCCAGAAGATCAAGTATTTGCGGCAGGAGCGCCTGGACCTCTTGAGGGGTATGCTCTTGTAGCATCTTCCCTGGCATCTTGCGCGAAATGGCGAAGTGCAGATCACCCAGTCGCCCCACGTGCAGAATAGGCGCGATCGGCAGCGAAGTCCCGGCCAGCTTGCGTGCGACATACACCTCTTTGGGAAAATTCGAGGCCAGCATATTGTCCAGATTGAAGCGCACGATATACTCTTGCTTCTCCACACGGAAGGAGAACACACGCGCCACCTGTCCGCCTTCGACTGGTGTCAAATCAAGGATCGGCGCGCTAAAATGCTGGCTCAAAAGAGCGAGCACCTGTGCAGTCGGGACCACTGGACGTAAATCGGACATAAAAAATCTCCTTTTTCACTGTACATCTCTTCCCCAGAGGAAAAAAAGGCGCAAGAATCCAACATTATACAAAGGGGACTTCGTGTAAGGGGATGTGAGAAAGGGGGAAGCGCCTGTATACAGGAAAGGAGGACACAATGCGCGCTAACCTGAACCGCATCTCTTGCTCAACATCCACCACCAGCTGCCTTTCCTCCAGGCTCGATCAGCCTTCTGCGCTCGTTCGTTGGCCAGTTCAGGCGCAAATGATCACATGGAATGTTACCGTCATGCCTAACAGCCAACACACCCGGTCCCGCGAAGGAAGCGAGCAAGAGAAGATGGAGAAATCTATGGGGCTAGTGGAGATACTAGCAAGCTAAAGTCCAGGTCATCAGAGCACAAACCTTTCATCTACTTAAAGCAATATACAACATTTTTTAGTGTGAAGTACCCCACGCCTCTGCGGCGGGGGCTTCGACAGTGGCCAGCGTCCTCCTCAGAGGATACCAGTCGCTGTGGGACGCTTCCCGCCCCGACCCACCTTCCTGCTGGGTTTGCCTTTCTTGCGATCAGGAATGGCTCCTTGCGTCTCATAGCGGCGCAGAATGTTTCGTGCGGCATTTTCATCGCGATCCAGCTCGGTCCCACACGTGGGGCAGGAATGCCATCGCACCGAGAGATCTTTGGGGACCAGAACTCCGCAGCCACTACATTTCTGGCTCGTCTGCTGGGGCGCCACCTTCACTACCAGGCCGCCAGCCTCTTCCGCTTTGCAGGCACACAGCGTGATGAAACGGCCCCAGGCCGCGTCAAGGATACTTTTGTTCAGGCCGCTCTTGGCAGCCGCTCCATTAGGTAGATAGTGCGTCACCGTCGCTGCTGTCGCGCCACCTTCGCTTTCCTCTGTCGTTGCAGGGGCCTCCTCCTTCTTGGGCTTGGGTCTTGCCGTCATATTGGGGATCTGCAATGCCTCAAACACCAGGGTCCCATACTGATTGACCAGGCGGCGAGACGCTTGGTGCAGGAAGTCCTGCCGACGGTGGCGCACCTTGCGATAGAGTCGTGTCAATTCCCGCTTGGCCCGGCTGCGTCGATGACTGCCTCGCTTGCGCCGAGAGAGCCTACGATGGGCCTCTTTGATCTGCTGCTCGGTGCAACGGTAGATGCGAGGGTTGGCGATCTGCTCCCCCGTGGAGAGCGTGGCATAGGAGGTGATGCCCACATCAACCCCCACCGCCTTGTTGGAGGGATGCATCAGCGTTGCGCTGCTGATGACCTGCTCCACGCTGAAGACGGCATACCAGCGATCTCCATCGCGTTTGATCGTGCAGACTTTGATGCTCCCTTTGATGGATCGATGCATCAGCATCTTGAGAGACCCAATCTTCGAAAGCTTCAATCGAGAGGTTTTCTTGCCCTTTTTGTCATGAGGGGTGAGGGCACCAATGAGTGTATAGCCACTCTGCGGATAGGTGAAGGAACGATAGCGGGCATTGGATTTGTACCGAGGATAGCCTGGGGTCTGATCCTCAGCGACACGACGAAAGAAAGCCTTCATGGCTTTGTCGAGGCGTCGGAGCACATCCTGCTGCACCTGGGAATGAATCTCCTGGTATTCGGGGCGTTCTTGCTTGACCTGAGGCAATTGGTCGGCCTGCATGCCATAGGAGACCGAGACGCCAGCCATTCTGTAGGCAGCAGTGCGTTCTTCGAGGCTGGCGTTGTAGAGTTCTTTGCAGCGACGAAGCGTCCACAGGAGAGTGCTTTCTTGTTTGCGAGTGGGATACAAGCGATAGACAAAGGCTTTGATCCGCACTGGCGCCTCGTCGGTGTGCGGTCTTGGTGGGTCATTCACGCCTTCCATGTGTCCCCTCCTCTTACGGCATTCCTGCTCATTTCAGTGCTGAGACATGTTTACAGACATAGAACAAGATTTCAAGAAGCAGTATACAGAAGCCTCGCTTTGTTGTCAAGCCTTCATTTTCCTCTGCTTCTCCTCCACCCAGGCTACTCCCAAAAGGAACGGCCCTTGTATCCCCATGGCTCAAGCCTGACACTTACACACAAGTTTTGGCGTGCTGAAAAGAAAAGCGTGAAAAAGCCAAGGAGGAAGGCTCATGGAACAAGAACCTTTGCAGCATGCCGACGAATGGGCCGCCCAGACCTTCGGAGCAGCAGAATTGGGGGATCCACGACGCACAGATCGTTTGCTCAAGGTCTCCAGCGCGTTGGCAACAACCCCATCGGGTTCCTTGCCTCATGCGTTGCAGACCTGGGGCGAAACGCAGGGGGCCTATCGCCTGCTGAATCTGGACGCCATCACCTATCAGGATATCCTGGCTCCCCACTGGAGCCAGGTCTACGGCGAGGCAACCCAACACTGGCGCACCCTGTTGCTGGCAGACACGACCGAGTTTGACTTTTCGACCCATCATGCACTCAAAGGACGAGGGCCGATGGGCAACAGCAAAAAAGATATTGGCTTCAGTTTACACACCGTGCTTGCAATGAATCCGCACAACCAGCAGATCTTAGGATGTATGACGCTCTCACCCTTCATTCGTCAGCTTGCTCCCGTTGGGGAAACCAAGGCGGAGCGCAAAAAGAGAGAGCGAGAATCCCACGTCTGGGAAGAGAGCGTGCGGCAGATCGGGCGAGTGCCTGAGCATCATCAATGGGTCTATGTAAGCGATAGCGGCAGCGATGTCTACACGTTTTGGCAGACGTGTGAGGATCTAGAGTATGATTTTGTGTTGCGAGTGGCCCAGGATCGTAACGTGGAGATTTCCCAAGGGGATGCGCAAGCAAGGCTCGACGAAGGGCATCTCAAGGCCCTGGCTCGTACCCTCCCTGGCGTAGATGCCCATCTGGTGCACATTCCTGCCCAGCATGCTCAGCCCAAGCGAGAAGCACTCTTACAGATGAATTTTCAAAAGGTGCGAGTCCAGCCACCTGTGAACGGAGCCTGTTTGCGCAAAACGGAGATTGTCGCCTGGGTCGTCCGGGTTTGGGAACCGTCCCCACCCGAAGGGCAAGAACCGTTAGAATGGATCGTGTTGACCACGCTGCCGATCACTTGCCCAAGCGAGGCATGGGAGGTGGTGCAATGGTATGGCTGGCGTTGGCTACTGGAGGACTTCCACAAGGCACTCAAAACTGGCTGTCGGATGGAGCAGCACAATCTGCAAAGCATGCAGGCCCAATGGAACCTGTTAGCCATCCTCACTCCCATTGCCTTGCGCCTGTTGCTGATACGACAAGCGGCACAGCAAGCCACCGAGATCCCTGCGGGGAATGTGGTTTCTCAAGAGGCTATCCAGGCCGTGATCTTGTTGGATCACCGTCACCGCAACATTGTGACGGCCGAGCACTTGTGGCGCGCGATTGCCCGTCTGGGAGGTTACCTCGACCGGAAGAGTGATGGACCACCAGGATGGCAGACCTTATGGAAAGGATGGATGCGGGTCATGGACGTCTTGGAGGGCGTTCATCTCGCCGCTCGTCTCCATCCTTCATGATTTGTGTGTAAGTGTCAGGGCTCAAGCCAGGGGTTTTACGGGCCGGTTCGATAAATGGTCCAGGCTAATTATTCAAGTGTTTGGTTACCAGCTACCTCCCTGAGTACAGGATGTGGGCCACGCAACATACACCCCACATCCTTTAGCATCGCCTATCACATATCCAAAGCCTGACGCACCATATGGTCACCTCCGCTTGCTTGCCATTTGTAGGGGTAGAGCGGCTTCGGTTCGGTAAGGTTATCAAGAGACTCTATTTCCTCTGTTGTAAGGGATAGGTTGGTCGCCGCCAGATTGTCAGCAAATTGCTCTGGCTTGCTGGCGCCGATAATGACCGAAGAGACATAGATTTTTGCCAGCAACCAAGCCAGGGCCACCTGGGCAGGAGTCGCTTCCCCATGAGAATCCGCGATGTCACGTAGTTTGTCGACAACAGTATAACCCTTCTCACGATCAATTGAGAGGAGAGAGAGATAGTCAAATGAGGCCAGCCGTCCATCGCTGACTTTGGGCTGCTCTCTCGTATACTTCCCACTCAGGAACCCGCCAGCGAGCGGACTCCAGACTAACAAGCCCAGGCCCTCATGGCGTAAGAATGGCGTCACTCCATACTCGATATCACGCCCTAAAAGCGAGTAGTACATCTGTGCGGAAACAAAGGGAGCATACTCGTGCTGGCGCTGTGTTGCCAGAAAGGTCGCGGCCTGCCAAGCACCGAGATTGGAATACCCCACATAGCGTACTAATCCGCGCTGTATCAGGTGATCTAGCGCACGAGCTGTCTCCTCAAAGGGCGTCAGAGGATCAGGAACGTGAAGTTGCAAAAGGTCGATATAGTCTGTCCCCAGGCGTTTGAGGCTGGCCTCTGTCGAGGCGATAACATGACGATATGACAGACCTGCATCTGTAAGTGCTGGACCGGTACGCGCCCCGAGTTTCGTAGCGATGATAACGTCGCTCCGCCGCGATCCAAGCGCACGACCAAGAAACTCTTCGGCGCGCCCCCCGCCATAATTGTTCGCGGTATCGAAGAGGTTAATACCAGCTTCGATGGCCTGAGAGACCATCCTGTTTGCGCGCTCTTGATTCACTGAATGCTCAAAGCCATGAGAAACTCCTTCGCCAAAGGTCATAGTCCCTAACGTGAGCCTGGATACGACCAACCCGGTCCTCCCCAAAGTCGTGTATTGCATTGCATTATCTCCTTTTTCTACCCTTTTGAACATTAATCACCGGTTGTTTACTGAGTAACAGTTGTCTATAATACTAGAGCCTGAAAGCTCGACAATCAATCAGCAATTTCGCGTTTTTGTCGGGTAGGGAACAAACAGAGAGACTTGTTGAGTTACATATGCGCCCAGATAAAGGAGGATAGACTATGGCTACCCCACCAAAGAGCATGGAACGACGTGTGCAGCGCACACATCAGCTATTACGACAGGCGGCCATTACTATCATGAAGGAAAAGGGCTTTATGGCGATGACCATTCAGAATATCGCTGACCAGGCCAATGTCAACCGAGGAACCTTTTACGCTCACTACCCCGACAAGTATGCCTTACTGGAAGAGCTTATCCATGACCAGTTTCAAGCGCTGTTGCAGCATAGCCTTCCACCAGAACCGCACTGGAACAAACAGACACTGCATCTCCTTGTTAAAGTCGTGCTAGAACACTTCGAGGACGAGTATGGTCAGTGCGATCCAGCCGAGGTTGTTGACCCACTCATTGAACGTGCTACCAAAGATGCATTAGCAAGCCTTCTCTTAACATGGTTAAAGCAAGAGAAGAATGCCGGGGCGCGCTGGCATGTTCCAGCTGAGACAATTGCCAGAGTCGTAAGCTGGACGATTTTGGGAGTGGCGGTTCACTGGTATCAGGAGGAAAACAGCCTCTCAGCGGAAAAAGTAGCCGATGATGTATTGCTAATCATAATGGAAGGTATAGCTCATCTGGCGCCTGATACAAAATTGGCGTAAAGGTGCCTCTAAAGCAAACGTCCAAAAATGCAGATGGCTCAGGCGTTACCTGTATCAAGCAAGTACATATGCGACTCAGCGCACCAACGTGTGAACATGCCCGGTTTCGCCCATTATCGCAAGCTTGCTTGCTGTCTCTGGCGAGGATGGCGTATAGGTTACCATGTGGAGTGGGGGAGTAATCGGCACTATAAACACGCTGCTTGAGAAGTGGAGATGGCCAACTTGCGGATGGTTCAAAATCTTCTCGTGATAAAGATCACAAGAGGCTTGCACATTATGCTTTGACCACAGTGTGCGGAACTCAGGGCTTTCCCGCTGTAAGTCTGCCAACAATTGTTCAAACCAGGCATCGCCAATGTACTGGTCATAGGCAGAACGCAAATGCATAACGGCATGCTGAGCCGCCTCTTCCCAATCGACAAAAAGTTGGCGCGTCGCGGGATTGGTGAACATGTTCCAGATTCTATTTCGCTCTCTCTCCCCAAGCACAGAGAAGTCGCCAAAGACGCGACAGGCGCCTTCATTCCAGGCCACCAGGTTAAAACGATGGTCAACCAGAATGGCGGGGGTTATGCCCAGGGCATCAAGTACGGCTTGAGTGCCGGGTGGCGGGGGGACAATTTCAGCCCGCTCGACCACGACGGGAACCATGCCACGCGCGAGGACAAAGAGATGCCGGCGCTCTTCACTCTCAAGTTGCAGCGTTTCAGCGAGTCGCTCAACAACCTGCTCAGAGACGGTGATATCTCGCCCTTGCTCCAGCCAGGTATACCAGGAGACTCCAACTCCAGCGATTTGGGCCACTTCATCGCGCCTGAGTCCCGGAGTTCTGCGCCTGCCAAACGTCGGTAGTCCAAGATGCTCTGGTTGCAAGCGCGCACGCCGTGTGCGTAGAAAATCGCCGAGTTCGGCCCGCCTCTTTGTATTGTCTCTCATATGGTTCACCCCTCTTATTCGTGACTTCTCGCCACTGCGTGGCTCGCATGATTAGTGATGTGGTGTATAGCTGGGCTGGCTCTGCCAGCCCAGCTATACACCACATCACCTTACTCTTTAAGAAACGATGCTGGTACTAGAGACAATATATCATGTTACTTTCACACATATGATAACTACGCTCCTGGTTCCAATCATTCCTCGGCTCTACAATGCTTAGTATCCAAAGGGATATTGGTCATTCGCTTCTTCCACGGATTCTTCAAGAAAGGAACTATATATGTCAAAAGTCTGGTTGATTACGGGGAGCTCACGCGGCCTGGGCCGCAGCCTCGCTGAGGCTGTGTTGGAACACGGGGACCAGCTGGTTGCCACCGCACGTAAGCCTGAGCAGCTCAGCAACCTGGCAGTAAAATATGGTAAGCAGGTGCGTACCATCGCTCTCGACGTCACCAATCCCAAGCAGGCTCGCGCAGCGGTCGCGACCGCCATTGAAGCCTTTGGGCGGCTCGATGTCGTGGTCAACAATGCCGGATATGCTAACGTGACAACAATTGAGGATGCCTCCGAAGAAGAGTGGCGCGCCCAACTTGAAGCCAATTTGTGGGGCGTAATCAATGTGACGCGAGCCGCACTCCCGGTCCTGCGCCAGCAGCGCTCTGGTCACTTTCTCCAGGTCTCCTCAATTGGAGGACGCACGACCGCAGCAGGCCTGGGTCCCTACCAGACCGCGAAATGGGCGGTCGAAGGCTTCTCCGAAGTCCTCTCGCGCGAGGTCAAACACCTTGGGATTAAGGTCACCCTGGTCGAGCCCGGCAGTTTTCGTACAGATTGGGGTGGTGCTTCCATGACCTTCATAGAGACGAGCGAGGATTATAAGAGTATCCTTGATCCAATGGTGGCCTATAGGGCGGGAATCGCTGGCAAAGAGCCTGGTGACCCGGACAAAGCTGCCCAGGCACTCATTACCACTGTGAATGAAGCTAACCCACCACTTCGTTTGCCCCTGGGAAGAGACGCCTTTAAGACAGCGCGCCTGGTCGACCAGGCTAAACTCGCTGAGACAGAGCGCTGGGAGCGCCTCATTACCTCGACCGACTACGACGACGTTGAGGGAGATCCTCTGGCGCATGGCATTGGATTACCACAATCGAGCCAGGAAAGCATAAAATAAAATCACCGAAAGCATTTCAACAGGCGAATACAGGCGAGCATCTACAAAAGATGCTCGCCTGTATTCGCCTGTTTACTGTATGCAGAATGCACAAGTCGCCATCCTGCCCTGAGACCAAAAAGGAAAAGGTCATCCTTTTGTGATACACTGCTAACTCCAACACCTTTAAAGAGCCTGCTAGCTTGCGATCATGCTGGTATTATTAGAGACTCCGCTGACAGTGAAAGGGCGTATATATGCGAGACATACATATTGTTGATAGCACAGAGAAGCTGGCTGCAGAAGCCGTAAAACACCTACAGGCATTGCTACGTTGCGAGACGGTGAATCCGCCCGGCAATGAGAGCACGGCTATCGAATATATTCGTTCCCAGTTTGAAGCAGAAGGAGTCGAGTACCACGTGCTCGAGGCCGCGCCTGGCCGGGTAAATATCTGGGCGCGGATACGTGGAAATGGCACAAAGCGCCCGTTGCTGCTGCTCTCGCATGTGGATGTGGTCCCTGTTGAGCGCGAGCACTGGTCTGTGGATCCCTTTGGGGGTATCATCCAGAATGGGTATATTTACGGGCGCGGGACCGTGGACACGAAGAGCCTGACGGCCAAGGAATTAACGCTCTTTTTGCACGCCACCCGCCAGGCCAAGGCTGGTGAGATGACACTCAGCCGCGACCTGATTTTCCTGGCCGTAGCAGATGAGGAGCAGGGCGGCACATACGGCATGGGCTGGATTGTCAAAAATGCGCCCGAGCTTATAGATGTCGAGTATGCCCTCAATGAAGGAGGTGGCTTTGCCGTCGAGGTTGGTGGCAAGCGCATCTATGTCTGCTCAACCGCTGAAAAAGGCAGTGCTCTTATTAACTTGCGAGCTACTGGCGACCCTGGCCATGGTTCTGTTCCCCATCAGCGAAACGCGATTTCGCGCCTGGCGAACGCGGTCCGCCGCGTCTCGCTGGCTCCGTTGCCACTGCATGTGACCGCAACGGCACGCGCCTTAATCGCCACCCTGGCCCAAACGCAGAAACAGCCACAGCAATCCCTTCTCCCCCTGGTACTCAATCCGCTGCTCTCTGAGTCACTGCTAGGAACACTAGATACCTACATAGCCGATGCCCTACGCGCCATGTTGCATAATACGGCTTCACCAACTCTCTTACAGGCCGGCTATGCCTCTAATGTTATTCCAGGTGAGGCCACGGCGACCCTCGATGGGCGCTTACTCCCGGGACAGACGCCAGAGATGTTTGTGGCAGAGCTACGGCGGAGGATCGCCGACCCCAATGTCGCGGTTGAGGTTGAGGGCGTCACCTTCAATGGGCATGAATGCGAGCAAGACACGGAGCTGTTCACAGCTATTCGTGATGCGCTCGGCATGCATGATCCAGAGGCTCTGGTCTCACCGTACCTGCTGCCAGCCATGACGGACTCACGCTTCCTGGTACCACGAGGGATCATCGCCTATGGCTTTGATCCAATGATGGCGGAGCCCGGCTGGCCCTCGCCACAGCAGATGGCGCATGGACATGACGAGCGTATCTCAGTCGCAAACGTCACCTTTGGCTTACGCGTGCTCCAGCGGGTCATCACACAGATCAGCGCCTAAAGAGAAATATCGCGATATCTCTCTATTGTGTAATAGTTATACTGCCCGCCGATGGAGGGTCATCTTAAGACCGTATTTGGGGCGCAGAGTGACGGCGGGCTGGAAGGCGACGTGTGCGCCGGGTGCGAGCCTGGCCTCCCAACGCTGAGCCAGGGTCGCGAGGAGCAGGATGCCCTCAGTCCAGGCGAAGGATTCGCCGATGCAGAGGCGCGGTCCTCCGCCAAAGGGGAAGTAGGCAAACTTGGGCCGCTCAGCCCTGGCCTCGGGCGTCCAGCGCTCGGGATCAAATCGCTCTGGCTCGGGATAGAAGCGCGGGTCATGCTGCACAACATACTGGCTAAGCACAACCTTGGAGCCCTTGGGGATGTAGATGCCGCGCAGGTTGACGTCCTCGATGGCGTTGCGGTCGATGGCCCAGATGGGGGGGCAGATACGCATCGATTCCATCAAGACCTGTTCTGTATAAGGCAGGCGAGGAAGGTCATCTATGCTTGCGGCCCGATCCGCCAGCACGCTATCCACTTCTTGCTGGAGTCTGGCGAGAAACTCGGGATGCTGCGCCAGGAGGTACCAGGTCCAGGCCAGGGCGTTGGAGGTCGTCTCGTGGCCTGCCAGGAAGAGCGTCATGACCTCGTCGCGCAACTGCTGATCTGTCATGACCGAGCCATCTTCGTCCTGTGCCAGGAGCAGCATGGAGAGCAGGTCTCCCTGGTCGTTCCCCTGCTTACGATGCTCGTCAATAATACGATAGACCACCGCATCAAGCTGCTCGCGAGCCTGCCGCAAGCGAGCGTTGATGGGAAGTGGCAGGCGCTCCACCAGCGCCCCAAGGGGCGACATGCTCAGTTTACGAAAGGCCTCCATCGAGGTCACCAGGGCCTGCTGTACGGTATCGGCCTCACGCGCCACGTCGGTATTAAATAGGGTCTTACCCACAATGATGAGGGTCAACTCCATCATTTCTTCCACCATATCCACGGTCGCGCCATCCCGCCAGTTCCGCGCCTGCTCCTGCGCGGCCTCAACCATAGCCTGGGTATAGCCAGCGATGCGCTTGCGGTGGAACGCGGGTTGCACCAGGCGCCGCTGTCGCTTGTGTAGAGGGTCCTCGCTGGTCACCAGGCCCTGGCCAAGCATACGCGCAAGCTGCATCACGCCATCGCCCTTGTAAAACTTCTCGTGCTGCACAACCAGGAGTTCGCGGACATCGTCGGGATGATTGAGGAAAAAGACCTTCTGGCCTCCCGCCTCCATAAAAAATACATCCCCATACTTGCGCGCCAGGCGCAATGGAATGCCGAGAGGATCGCTATTGATGATCAGAGAGAAACCTTCGCGCCTCGTCAAGCGCGGGACTGTGCGCTCTGTAGGCGCTTTAATAACGTCTTGTGCCATGGCTGTTACTCCTTTCTATCTTCAATCACATAGGCACCCGATTTATCGCGCGCCTATAATAGAGAGATGTCCCCACTCTGCCCTTGATAGAAGTCTCCGATCTCCTCCCCTTGGAAGAAGGCCAGCAACGCGCTATTAAAAACCCGTGGTTGGTCGAACATGCTAAAGTGATTGGAGCCTTCAAGGATCAACAGGCGCGAGCCAGTAAGGTTAGCATGGAGCTGCTGACCTAGCGAGAGCGGGACCAAGTCATCTTGGTCGCCCCAGACCAGGAGCGTTGGGGCTGCGACAGAAGAGATAACGGAGGCGGCATCCAGGGAGATAATCTGCTCAGCCGCGCGCTGCACCATGGCGCGCCCGGCGCGTAAATAGTCGTAGGCCATATAGGGCCAGAAAGCCGGGGTGGTCCGGTAAATAGAGCGCATGGCCATCGCCTCCAACTGGCTTACCATTGGTCCAAAGGGGATGCCAATAGAGTCAACCAGCACCAGGTGCTTGACCTTCTCCGGGCGCAGGGCCGCCAGTTCCATGCAGATATAGCCGCCCATGGAATGCCCAACCAGGCGCACCTCCTCCAGTCCAAGCTCCTTCATCCACATATCCAGCCACGCGGCACACCGCAACAAATCAAACTTCTTCGATAAATGCCGCATACTCCCAAAGCCTGGGAGATCCACGAGGTAGACACGATAATGCTGCGCCAGAGTAGGCACATTGCGCAGCCACCAGCGCCACGAGCCAGAGAGGCCATGCACCAGGACCAGCGGCTCGCCCTGGCCCACCACTGAGTAGTGCATCCGCTCTTCATCGAGCGTCATAACATGTCTTGCAAGCTTCAATGTCTCATACCTCCTTACCCTATTGATTTATACAAATAATCATTGAAAGATGGTGGCGAAGGCGGCAACGGCCAGGTCGCAGAGTTCGTCCAGGTCGATATCGCGCTGGTTGAGCCAGGAGATGCTGGTGGCCTCGACAAAGCCGACCCAACCATTGATGGCGATGCGCTGCCTGGGTGTCAGCGGGCGTTCGCTAATAATATTCTCCATAATGCGCTGGATGTAGGACTGGCGCACACTATCGGTAATGGCTGCGACCTTGACGTCGACGCCAACGCCACCTCTGAGCAGGGCCACATAGGCCTTGGCGTGCCGATCAACATAGCTAAAGTAGGCGTGTAGGCTGCTACGTAGGCGCTGCGCTGGCTCCAGATCAAGATCAGGCTCCGTCTCTTGCAGCATCCCCTGCGCCGCGTGCTCTACGACCGCTACGTAAAAGTCATGCTTGGTAGGAAAGTAGTAGTAGAGCAGCCCCTTCGAGATATCAGCGGCGGCCGCGATATCATCGATGGAGATCTCTTCATATGATCGATGTCCAAATAGGTCTAGCCCAATCTCAATCAGACGCTGACGTCGTGGAACTCTCTTTGGCACCAGGCTGATTCCCTTCATGTTCTTTTCTCAATCCCCTTCTTTTACACGCATTTGTAATCTCTCTGATCGAATTTGCGTGTCTTGAGATGGAACACGAAGGAGAAATCGGGCCAGAGAGTGGAGTTCTGTTCCTGGGCATCCAGGTATCAGGCAGAGCTTTCTTCGTCACGAGCATAACATAAGTTTGAACTAAATTCAATTCTGAATTTTATTCAAATTTAACAAAGAAAAATAATGTACTTTTAAGCCTATGGTGTGCTATGCTAAAAAAGCGCTCATCAAGATTTCTATGCAGCCAGGGGATTAAGAAGATATGCACCAGAACGCGAAAAACACCAGGGTGGACCGCCGCGCAGAACTACTTAAAGTCTCGCGCGAGATCATGGCGGAGAAGGGCTATGAAGCGACAAAAATCTCGGAGATCGTGGCGAGGGCGGGCGTGGCTCAGGGAACCTTTTACTGGTATTTCCCATCCAAGGCCTCGATTGTCAAGACCCTCACAATCGAGATGCAGAGCGAGGTCCAGACCGCGCTGACCAGCGCCTTCGCCGAGCCTGGACTATTGAAACAGAAGATCGAGAAAAGCATTACAGACACCTTCAACATCCTAAGTGTCTATCGCGATGTCCTTGCCCTGGCGCGCCTCGTGGAGTCCGCCTCGGAACACGAGTTTGTCTTCTCGCCCTATCATCGCCTGATCTCGGACCTGCTACGCTACGAGCAGTCCCAGGGCACCATCAATTCAGGCATTGATCCCACAATCACGGCCACCCTCATTGTAGGCACGGTCTACTATGCTGCTGTGCAATGCTACATCTACAACGTGCCCATCCCCACTGAGCACTACATCGAGGAGACCGCCCGCTTCGTCTGCCACGCCCTCGGGATTGGGTGAGGAAGAGAAGGGGTTGTGGCGGGTCATATTTTCGCCTATATTTACTTGACATTCTTTAGCACACAAAGCCATACTTTAAAGATAATCAATACAGAAAAGAAATGAGGAGTGTCATGATTAAAGGAATAGGCCATATTGCCTTCAATATTAGTAACCTGGAACGCTCACTGGACTTCTATTGCCATAAGCTGGGCCTACGCGAGGCCTTCCGCCTGGACCGCGAGGGGACACCCTCGCCCTGGATCGTCTACCTCCAGATCGCCCCTGGGCACTTTATTGAACTCTTTCCGGGTGCGACTGGCGAGAACAAGTCCTCCCAGGTTGGTTACAACCATTTCTGCCTCCTTGTTGAGGATATGGCAACAACACTCAAAGAGCTGGAGGCTCGCGGCCTTCCCATCAGCGGCGAGCCGACCCGTGGCATGGACAATAACTGGCAGTACTGGCTGACCGATCCCGATGGCAACCGCATCGAGCTCATGCAGATCGCCCCAGACTCGCCCCACGCCGCCGCCGACAACAGCTGGACAACATCTGCTCACTCTTAATCATATTTTGTAGGGTCCATGCAAGCATGGACTCATGCTCGCAGATCAATCGTATCTCCAGCGCGCTCAGTCCATGCTTGCATGGACCCTACAATCTTACAAAAGCTTATTGATGTCGCTTTATTGCCTGGCTCATTATGCTGAAAGCAAGATATCTTTTACTTTAGTAAAGAGAGCTTTCAACTAATGCAAGCACAGTATTTAAAGGGCAGCAAGGTCCTTACCGTGGTTATATTCCTGTCCATTCTTGGGCTACTCGCTCTACTCTGTCTCTCGCACTTCTTTATCCTCTCACGGGCCATTAGCACGGTTCAGCCGACCCTTCCCAAAGTCGTCGCGCATAGGGCAGGCAATTACAAGCAGATAAGCTCAATTGCGCTCCCCAATGCATCTTCGCTGGTCTTTGATGGGGCCTATCTCGACGAGGCCGAGTCGCGCTATTATCTCGCCGACCGCGACAATAAGAGCATCGATGTGCTCGATCTAAAGACGAATACCTTTCTCTACAGTATTCCGGGTCCCTTCACAGGCGAGGAGCATAATAAGAATGGCCCCAACCATGTGCTTCGCGTGGCTCCAGACCTGTTGGCGGCCTCCAATGGTGATGGCACAGTGGTTTTCCTCAGCACACAGACGAAGCAGGTCGTGGGTATTACACCCAAATTGGGTGAGCTACGCGCGGATGCGATGGCTTTCGACGAGGACGATCACCTGCTGGCGGTGGTCAATGGCAATGACGAGATTCCCGTGGTCTCCTTCATCGATACCAGTAAGGTGAGCCAGAAGGAGTTTCCCATGACACGCCTGACCTTTCCTGAGGCCGCAACCACAGATGATACACGCGGCCTGGATGATATCGAGTTCGCGGATGGGCGCTTCTTTCTCTCAGTCACGGGAGCTTCGACGCATCCCTATGGCGCAGTCTACGTGCTACAACATGATACGTCAACGAAGAAGACCACGCGTCGACGCGAGTATTCACTTCCCTATGTCTGTAATCCCAATGGCCTGGCGATGGGCGCTCATGCGCAGCTTGGGCTGGCTTGTAGCACAGGCAACTCTCAGATCCTGGATCTAAAGACCGGGAAGACCGTCCTGGTTCCCAATACTGATAGCGGTGATTTCGTCGCCTACACCCATGAACATTTCTTCTTCGCCAATAGCAATGAGTTAAGCACAGACTCGGCCACGCTGGCCATTACCAAAGCGGATGGGCAGTTGATACAGCAGATCGCGCTCACAGATAAATCGCATACCGTGACCGCCAGTCCTACGACAGGCAAGATCTATGTACCTCAGCAGGGACTGGGCATCGTGATCTACGGGCAGTAGTAGTACCGAAGCCTGATAGAGAGTGGGAAGACGCGATGTCGTCCCTGTTTCGTCCCTGTTTATACAACCCGTTGGCCATTAGCAAAAAATTATTTTGCTGCTGACATACCGTTGTCACGCTCATTGGTTATACTCCTTGTAAGAAGAGAAATCGCAGATGTTGGCTAATACATCGCATATAGCTTTGAAGGAAAGGTATACTCATGGGCAAACTACTCGGACCAGACTTTCTCAACTTACAGGTTCGCGACCTCGCAATCTCACGCACATTCTATCTTGAGCTCCTGGGCCTAACCGAAGATACGAACTTCACCGCACCTGGTGTGGTCCTCTTCGAATCCAGCACTATCCCCTTCGCCATAAGCCAGGCAACGGCAAACCTGGACGAAACGCCTCAGCCCGGACTGGGAATTGCTCTCTGGATTGACTGCGACAACGTTGATGAGCTTTGGGGCAGGCTACACGCGGAGGGCACCACCATTATCAAGCCGCCCTTCGATGGTCCCTTTGGGCGCACCTTCGTCTTCGCCGATCCCGATGGTTACCGCATTACAGCTAACCAGAATCCCTGGGACCGCTTTCCCCTGGGCGGCAAACGTCAGGGGTAGGCTGTATGAGCGAGGCTTGCCAGAAGCAAGCCTCGCTCATACAGCACGGACTATGTTATATTAAAAACACTTCTATGCAAAAGATGCCTCAAGAGGAAAGATAATGACATCGCACCATATAAACGAACTGGAACACGCCCTCGAACAGCTAAACCTCCCAGAAGGTATAGCGATTCGGGCCTGGCAGGAGCAGGATTTTGCGGACATTCAACGCCTCTCTGAGACCGAGGGATGGCCAACACCAAACCGGCGACCAGAGGACGCGCTGGCAGGCTGGCACAACTCCTGGCCCACGCTCGTCGCCGAAACGGACGGCGAGGTAATCGGCTTCGTGCGCGCCTGGAGCGATAAGCACATCTCAACCTATATTTTCGAACTCCTCATCGCGGAGCAGTGGCGTGGTCGCGGTGTGGGAAGCAGCCTGCTGGACGCGTGCCACGCCCTCTACCCACGCGCGCGCCTGGAGGTCTCCTCCACCGAGCACTCCGCCAGCTTCTACCGCCGCTACGGCTTCCGTGACCTCGGTCTGACACACCGCAAAAGCTATGTATAAAGCAGCGAAGCTCAACGTTGGGCGGACATAAACGCCAGGACGTGCCACTCTTTCTGCGAGGGGGTGGGGGCGTAGTAGCCGCGTACGCCAGTAGCGGGCCCGCTACTGGCGTACGCGGCTACTGTTAATACTCCTGATCTCCCTTATCAATGTAGATCGTAGTGGGGATAGACAAACTACCCAGTGATTGCGCCATCACGGGACCAACCTCCTCCCAGGAAAGACCACCCTTGCCGCAGCCAAGTTTAGGGAAGGCAATGCTCTCAATACCCTGATGTTGATAATTGGCTATAAGATAATCGAGACCTTGCTGGATATAGATGAGGCGCGAGGGCTGGCGATAGTGATCCTTGGTGGGAAAGTTCAAGATCCAGGGCTGGCTCTCAGTGTAGAGTCGCGGCTGGCCAATCTTCAGCTCTCCACTCTCGCATTGCTGCTGATAAGCCCGGAACATCTTAGAGTAGCGCTGCTTGAAAAGCAACGCCAGCCCCGCCCCCATGATACCCCCGCAGTTGACGGGATTGACAATGACCTGCTCTCTCGCCCGAAATAGATCGCCATCGACGATATACTGTATAGGTTGTGCCATTCTACCGTCTCATTCCTTCCCAAGAGATCCAACAAGCTTGTCCAGAGAACAGTTAACTCATATATAGTTGCTCATTTTATGGACATGTATTGCAATGCCTACAAAACTCGCTTTAACCTACGTCCGTTGACGTCTCTGAGCGTGCCCAAAGACCCAACTGGACGGGAGGTTCCACTACGAGGAACCTACATTTCTGCTTCCACTGCTCGTGTCTTCTCATGAGCAATGCTTTGACTTCCTGCCGGTTCTGGCAGGCACGTAATTCCTTGTCATTCAGACGCGAGGCAAGGTTCCTAGAGGCATTTATATCAGCATGTGCTGTGTGACCACACACCCGACAGCAGAACGTCTGCTGATTGGGCCTATTTTTGCGGTCCACGAAGTGGCACACAGAACATTCCTGTGAAGAGTACGCGCTCTTGACCTTGGTTGCGGCAACGCCTCGTTTGGTGGCATTCCAGGCAATCTGATGGGGAACATGGCCTAAGTTGGATGCCCGCATGTAGGCGTTCATGGCGCGTGCTTTGTGACGCATGGAAGCAACAGAAAGCTGCTCATAGGCAAACCGGCAGCCTTCGTGTTCCACAAAGCAGAGATTCACTGCTCGATTGATCTCTTGTCGCACATGACGAATCAGGCGTTGACCCGTCGCGCTTGACGTCGAAGGCAGTTTCTCCTTTGGCACCCCCTTCTTTTCCAGGCATTTTCTGAGTTTGGCTTTGCGGCGGCGTTTCTCTCGATCTCGCTTGTGCCGTTCGCGCAATTTGCCATTGAAGGTGCCATAGTGCCGGCCATCAGAGGTCGTAAGAAAGTTCGCAATGCCTACATCAATGCCAACCACGGGCCCATCGGGAGGCGTCTAAATCATGACCATCTCATCATACGAGAGGGTGAGCCACCAGGTTCCATCTCGTTTATTGAGCACCACACTCCCGTTGATTGGGCGGCACTTGCCTGTTTTTGGATCGGTGAGGGTCTCAAGGTGGTAGTCAGCCAACTTGACGGGAACCAACAGTGGCTTCCGAAATGCAAGCGTGCTTATCGTAAGCCAATAATCAAACGTTGAGTCCTGCGCGACTTCGAGCTTGACCACATTCGCATTGGCTTGAATGCAGGTTTGCTCAAGGATCGGGACATTCCACTCACGCCAGTGAGGTTCCTTCGCTTCTGCTTGAAGGGTGCCCTCAGCTTCCTGCTCCTGGTATTCTGCCAGCGCATCAAGGTAATCGTGATAGGCATTGGCTCGATTGCTGCGCCACGATTTGGCGATGCCTGCTGCTTGTTGCATGGCAACACGTTGCCACCGTTCAGAGAGCTGGGTCGGGAAGCAAGGAGCGCGAAAGCTATCGGGAAACTCGTTCGTACAGAAGAGCGTGACATACTGCTGACACAGCGCAAGATAGACCTGCCCAAGGTGGTCGAGCGCGCTGAGCTTGCTCGCATTGGTGGCTTGCAAGGGGATATGCGTGACCGCTTTGGTGACGCGCTGCGGCTCACCTTGTTTTGCTCGCTTCTTGCGCCTCTTCATGGCTTCCCTGTTCCAATACCTGAACAATTTTCTCGGTTTTCTGTTTCGCTCGACGTTGACCGTACAATCTGGCACAGAAGGAGTAGACGATGCTAGTCAGATCAGCAAGCACGTCTTCGGTGGTGTTCTCTGCCTGATTGACCACCTCGATCTCTCGCCCGTAGGTACGCAGCAACGTCTCGATGTAGCGAAAGCCAAAGCGTGTGGCTCGATCTTTGTGTTCAACGACAATGCGGCCTATGGATGGATCAGCCAGGAGCGCCAGAAACTTTGGTCGATGATCATTGACACCGGAGCCAATTTCTTTGACCACCTTGCTGACATGATAGCCACGGATCGTACAGTAGGCGACCAGCCGCTCTGCCTGGCTGTCCAGGTTCGTTTTGTTTTCTGAGGAAGACACCCGCGTGTACACCGCGACGTTAGAAGAGGCAGGTCTCTCTCTCTCTCTCTGGCAATGCTTCTGTCACCAGAATAGTACCGGTATCCATTTGTTGGCCCTGGATTTTGCCTGCTTTGTACCATCTCCAAGCGGTACGATAGCTGATGCCCTGGCGCCTCGCGTACTCGATCAATTTCATACTGCTATTTTAGCATACATGACATTGTTTGTCTATAGCTGTCTATTAATCGAGCGAACGTTTTCAATACATTACCTGCGTCAAGCCACCCAATAAATTATGTAAGGTCATCTGACTAAAAAATAGGGATTTCTCCTAATAGACAGGAGCGAGCGGCTCTTCTACACTATATGGTGCATTCGGCATGTTTTTTCTACGCCGATGATGCATAATACTTTCCATTCAGTTGGCAAGATAGCAAGAGTAGATCGGTGAAAGGCAGCTACATTTTATGCGCAAGCGCTTGATTATAAGCAGTCTGGGTGTGCTGGCAGCGCTCCTGCTGGCACTTATTCCCCTGTCTTCGGCCTCGGCACACGAGGTACGCCATGTGGGCAACTACACCTTCATCGTGGGCTTTCTCAACGAGCCAGCCTATGCGAATACCCAGAACGCAATCTCGCTAACCCTCTGTAATGGCAAGACTTGCCAAATCGCGGGTGGCGGCGATGACGGCCCCGTCTCCAATCCGCTTAATGATGCGGATAAGAGCTTGAAGGCCGAGGTAAGTACAGGTGGCTCCGCCCCCCTGGCCCTTACCCTGACACCGGTCGATGGCGCGCCCGGCAAGTATACCGCCGATTTCATTCCGACCAAGACCGGCGATTACACTTTCCATTTCACCGGGACCCTCAATGGACAGAAGATCGATGAGAAGTTCACCAGCGGCCCCAATACTTTCAGCGAGGTGGAGCATATCGCTTCCTATCCCGCCAGCCAGGACACAACATCCCAGCAAGGCAATAACGATCTGCAAGCTCAGATTCAGGGCGCGAAGAATACTGGCGTCCTCGTTGGCTCACTGGGCGCTCTGATAGGAATCATTGGATTGGGAACAGCGGTCGTCGCGCTGCGTCGCCGTCCCGCCGCTAACACCGGATCAGACGAAAGCCTGCGCGGGTAAAACTGTCGCTTCCTGGCTGTTGGCCCGACGCTGCTGAAGCACGCGTCTACATATAAAGGACCTTTATATGTAGACGCGTGCTTCAGCAGCGTCGAGCTGTGCTCTTTTTGAAATCTCTTAGTATATGGCCGATCTAAGCGTGCTTTTGTCGCATTCACGTGCGTTACTCTATTTAGCTGGCATCTCTTACTACCAAACAATACAAAATCCTGAATCAGCTAATTTCGGAGTATGATCACTATGAAAAAAGCTTTGCCTTTGCATCTTCTATTCGGTCTCGCTCTCTCCCTGCTTATCCTGCTGCTGGTCGCCTGTGGAGAGAACAATAGTATCTCAGCCACGGCCACACCAACACCAACACTGGTCCCCACAAGTGCTACAATCAGCCTAACCCCTACACCAACCACTAACAGCGCGCCCACGCCGACCCCAACGCCTCAGGGTAAGGCGCTGGCCGATGGTGGTACACAGAATTATCACAACAGCTATTTCGCCTTCAATTATCCCGCCAACTGGAACAAAACACAGGAGAGCGACGCCACTGTGCTGCTCACGGCCACCAACAACCAGGAAACGACGATTGACGCGGAGAAGCTTGCGGGAATGCCCATCAGCGACTCATTGAAAAATAGTCTGCAAGAGGATACACTGGTTAAACAGGCGGCCAGCCCTGGCGCCATCAAGCAGCAGACGTTCAATAACATCTCCTGGTGGACGACGCGCGTTCAGGTCTCCAGGGATGGCAAGGTACTCTACTACGATATCGCCTATGGGCAGGACCAGGCCAGCCTCTATAAACTTGTGGTATGCGAGGGCTCAGGCGGGTATGATGGCCTCTTCGATACGGTGCTCGACTCCTTCCAGCCCAACGCATAGCCAGGGTATTTCTTATTGCAATCAAAAGAAAGCTTTAGCATGCAAAACGCTGTATCCGTACCCTCCTCTCGGCGCTTCTCGATCTGGTTATCTTTCTTTGGTTTTATGCTTGTGGGCATCAGTAGCGGTGTAAGCGGTCCCATCCTGCCCAGCCTGGGCGCGTACTATCATGTGGGAGACGCCACGATTGGCCTGCTCTTGCTCGTCTCGCCATTCGCCTATTTCCTCTCGTCCTTAAGTAGTGGCCTGCTCATTGAGAAGTTTGGGCTGCGCTGGCTCTTGCTCATGGGGACAGCCATCTTTATCCTCGGTTTCGCAGGCTTTGGCCTGCGCCTGCCCTTTCTCTGGCTCTTCGCGGCTCGCCTCTGCATTGGCCTGGGCGCGGGCATCATCGAAACAGGCTTTAATATCTATATCAGTACACAGCCCAGGCAGGAGACGCTCCTGAACAACCTGCACGCTTTTTTTGGCGTGGGATCACTACTTGGTCCCCTGCTCGTCAGCGCGCTCCTGACGCTCCTCTGGGACTGGAATATCGCGTATCTCTTCCTCGTCGTACTCTGCCTGCCCCTCGCGCTCGGCCTGGGTCCACTCTTTAGCGTGCCTGCGAACATTCAGGATACTCAGAGAGACGAGCCAGCCAGGAAAGAGGGCATTTTTGGCGCGACGCTCAAACTCCCTGTGGTCTGGATCGCGACACTCTTCCTGCTCGTCTATGTCGGTGTGGAGACCTGCGCGGGCAGCTGGGGCTACACCTTCCTGCTCAATGAGCGCGCTCAGAGTCCGCTTATCGCGGGCTGGATCGTGAGTGGCTACTGGCTGGGTTTGACGCTAGGACGCTTCTTCTTACAGCGCCAGGCCGAACGCATGGGGATTAGCTCAACCGTTCTTGTTTATATCTGCCTGATCTGTATCGTGCTCAGCGCGCTCCTGGCCTGGCTTGTGCCCTCGGGCATTAGCGCGGCTCTGGCCTTCTGCCTTATGGGGCTGGGTGTGGCACCGCTCTATCCTCTCACGGTTGCCATCATGCCCAAGTTGGTTCCCGCCCATCTGGCGGCAAGCGCGATCAGCCTCCTGATTAGCGTCAGCATTATCGGCCTGGGCGTCTTCCCCTGGCTAGCTGGCCTGCTGGCCCAGGCTGTGGGTATCTGGACGCTCATGCCCTTTATCATCCTTCTGACTCTGGCGATGATTATCCTCTGGCGCGTTTTGGCGAGACATATAGCTTCGCTCGCATAACAAGCCCGCTACAGGCGTATGCGGCTACTCTAGGTCAGTAGCCGCGTACGCCTGTAGCGGGCCAATGTCGCCTCATCAGCCATTGATGGTGATGGTTTTGACCGGGTGCTATCTCGATGACTTCAACGCACCGTTATAAACTGGAACGTTGCGTGTCCCAACCACGTAATAGTGTTTTTATGCATGAGCTATCTCCCTATGCTTGCGATAGTGGTCTCGTACCAGGGCGTGCTCTCTTTGCGACTCGCCTCAAAGGCTGCGATGTCTTCCTGAAAACGTAATGTGCGCGCAACAGCGTCCAACCCTTGCATGAGCACATCTTTTCTAAAGGGATTGATGTCGAAGGAGTATACCTGCTCATCTGGTGTGACAACACGCTGTAAAGGCAGATCAATGGTCAGGGCATAGCCCGGCGTAGCCTCAACCGCGTCAAAAAGCGACTGAATCACGTTCTCTGGCAGAATTACGGGCAAAATACCAACATTAAAGCAGTTGTTATAGAAGATATCAGCAAAACCAACAGCAATGATCGCCCGAAAACCATACTCATACAAGGCCTAGGGCGCATGCTCACGCGACGAGCCACAACCAAAGTTGGTGCGCGACAGAATAACGGTTGCCTCTCGGTAACGCGGCATATTTAACACAAAGGTAGGATCAGGCTCCCTCGTCTTGCCCAAATAGCGCCAGTTGGTAAAGAGCCCCTCAGCATAACCTGTCCGGGTAACCATTTTCAGATAGCTCGCCGGAATGATGCCATCGGTATCCACATTCTCCCGATCCAGCGGCATTACAATACCTTGATGCTGTGTAAAAGCCTCCATACAGATACTCCTTTTCTACTCCCAGGTACGAATATCTACAAAGTGGCCGGCGATAGCGGCAGCGGCAGCCATCGCTGGACTAACGAGATGCGTGCGGCCTCCCATTCCCTGCCGCCCCTCGAAGTTGCGGTTCGAGGTGCTGGCACAGCGCTCGCCCTCGGCAAGGCGATCACCATTCATACCCACACACATGCTGCATCCCGGCTCACGCCAATCGAAGCCGGATTCTACAAAGATATGGTCCAGGCCCTCTGCTTCCGCCTGCTGTTTGATCAATCCGCTGCCTGGCACAACTATGGCTTTGACGCCTGCCGCGACATGCTTGCCTCTTACGAAAGAGGCAGCCAGGCGTAAATCCTCGATACGGCTATTGGTACAACTGCCGATGAAGACACGATCCAGGCGAATTTCACTCATCGGCGTTCCGGATTCCAGTCCCATATAGGCTAGAGCGCGGCGCGCGGCAGGCTCGTCAGCGAAGTTTTCAGGCGCGGGAACCTGACCCGTGACAGGGGCGACCATCATGGGCGAGGTTCCCCATGTCACCTGCGGCGAGATCGCATCCGCTTGCAGAATCACAACGCGATCAAAATGCGCGCCCTCATCTGTCGCCAGTGCTTCCCAGGATGCCACAGCCCGGTCCCATGCCTCACCCTGGGGGAGCAAAGGGGCGCCCGTTCAGATAGGCAAAGGTCGTCTCATCTGGCGCGATTATGGCGGTCCTGGCTCCAGCTTCAATCGCCATATTGCACAACGTCATGCGTCCCTCCATTGAGAGCGAGCGGATGACCGAACCAGTAAATTCGATGCAATGCCCGGTACCACCATTGGCGCCGATTGAGCCAATGATGAAGAGCGCCAGGTCCTTCGCCGAGCAGCCAGACGGCAGGCTTCCCTCGATGCGAACCTCCATCGTCTTTGGCTTGACCTGCCAGAGGCACTGGCTCACCAGTACATGTTCAACCTCGCTCGTTCCAACACCAAAGGCGAGCAGGCCGAAGGCTCCCAGCGTCGCGGTATGGCTATCGCCACATACAACGGTCGTTCCTGGTAGTATCACTCCCTGCTCTGGTGCGGCCACGTGAACAATACCATTGCGCGGATCGTCGACCGAGAAGAACTGCACACCAGCAGCGCGCGCGTTACGATCCATCATCTCGACCTGGACTGCCGCCTGCTTATCCAGAATGGGGACCTGGCTACGACGACCATAGGCGCGAACAGGAGTCGTGGGAATACTATGGTCAATCATACCAAAGGTCAGATCGGGTCGGCGCACACTACGCCCCGCCACTTTCAAAGCCGCGAACGGCTGTGGTGATGTAACCTCGTGGATAAGATGGCGATCAATATACAGAAGCGATCCCTGACCCTCAATTTCGCGTACCACGTGAGATTGCCAGATCTTCTCAAACATCGTTTGTGTTCTCGTTGCTTGTGGCATAGAAACTGTCCCTTTCACAACATGATGACAAGACATATGTGTTACTGAATTCTGTAACACAGGCAAGTCAGCCTTTACAAGCAGTATAACCATCAGCAAGTGATATGTCTAATACTTATTTTGTAAAAACTTGATAATCTAAAGGCATCAGCTATCCAGCTTTTTTCTCCGGTAGTGATGCTTTTTTGTTATCAAAATTTAAATAAATAAGTATTAGACATATCATCTGGCACAAGCTATACTCATGAACAAATGAAATACGTGCAAGTTTTTCCTATTCAGCTCTTTATACCTGGCAAGCTACGTGATAGGAGATTGTCTTATGCATCCACAAATGTCTGATACAGAAGAGAAGGCATCTATACGCGCTCTAGAAAGCGAGCAGCAGACGACTCTGAAGCAGTCCCTTAATAAACCATCCTTCTGGGTTGTATTCACTACCTGGTTCAAAATTGGTGTCATGTCGTTTGGTGGGGGATCGGCGACGTTGTTATTGATTCAGCGCAAATGCGTAGAGCAGATGAAATGGGCCACGGAAGAGGAGTATAGTCGCTACTGGAGCTTAAGTCAGATTTCACCGGGTATCGTCATGTTCGCGACAATGATTCTAATGTTTCGCAAGATCGGCGGATGGAAGAATGTCATCGCTGCATTCGCCGGGCTACTTATACCCAGCGCGCTCATTACACTGCTCTTTTCTGCCGGTTTTAAGTCTGTACAGAACCTGCCAGCAGTGCAGGCCATGCTTCAGGGGGTTATTCCAGCTACGGCTGGAATTATGCTTACCTTATCGATTAAGTTTGCCCAACCACTGGTAAAGAAGAGCTATAAGACCGATGGCTTGAGCCTCATTGAATGCCTGGTCATCATTCTAAGCAGCACCAGCGCATTGATCTTCTGGCATATAGACGTCGTACTGGTTATGCTGGGCGCGGCCCTGTTGAGTGTCGGATTTTTTCTTCCCCTGCGCGCCTGGCTTGCTCCAAGACAAGCAGCAGCCCAAAGGAGGCAATAGAGATGAATCCTATCATTTATTTTCTGCTTTTCCTCAAAGCATCGCTCTTCTCTTTCGGCTCGGTGGGCAACCTTGCCAGTTTGCATCGCGATCTGCTGAGTAAGGGGTGGGCGAGAGAAGCCGACTTTGGTGAGGCGCTGGCAATTGGACAATTTAGTCCCGGCTCCAATGGTCTCTGGACGGTCAGCCTGGGCTACCTGACATATGGCCTCCCTGGAGCATGTCTGGCGCTACTCTCACTGCTACTTCCCCCGCTACTCATTCTTCCATTGGAAGCGGCATACCACCGCATTGAACACCAGGCCTGGGCGCAGGCGGTTATCCGCAGCCTCTCACTGGTCTCGATTGGCATCCTGCTGAGCGCAGCATGGTCTATTCTGGATGGACGGACCATCGATATTGGAAGCGTCCTGATTTGTCTGGCAGCCTGCGCTCTCTGTATGAACCGCCGCATCGGGTCGTTCCTGACCCTGCTTCTGGCAATGGGAGTAGGCTACCTCCTCTATGGCCTCCGCTAAAAGAGTCCGCTACCGGCATACGCGGCTACTGCTAGTGGGTTCAGTAGCCGCGTATGCCGGTAGCGGACTCTACGAACGACGTGTCGATATGTTCTACCGTTGGGCATCCGGAGAGGACCATGGCATACTCCAGCTCCTCGCGTAGGATATCGAAGACTTGCGTCACGCCCTGCGCACCATCGACGGCCAGGCCCCACAGCATCGGGCGGCCCACAAAGACAGCTCTGGCTCCCAGAGCGAGGGCTTTAAAGGCATCTGTTCCGCTGCGAATGCCACCGTCCAGGTAGACCTCGGCTCGACCCGCAACGGCCTCCACCACCTCTGGGAGCGCCATGACGCTGGGGAGGGCGCCGTCTAGCTGGCGTCCTCCATGATTCGAGACGACGATGCCCGCAACGCCACAATCAACAGCCCTGCGCGCGTCCTCTGCTGTGAGTATCCCTTTGACCACCAGAGGGAGATCTGTCAGCGAGCGAAGCCAATCGAAGAGGCCCCAATCGAAGGTACTACTGACCATCGGGTCCACTCCTGGCTCAAAGTTGGCCTTCCGGATATGCCCTGGCATGCTATAGCCCTGGCGCCAGAAGCGCTCTTTCCTCCCATAGAAGGGCGTATCGACGGTTACTACAATTGCCTGGTAGCTTGCCTGCTCAGCGCGCCGTACAAGCTCTTCCGAGAGGGAGCGCGGTTCAAAGAGGTAGAGCTGAAACCAGAGCGGTCCACTGGCAGCAACCGCGATATCCTCCAGGCTGGTGGTCGCACTGGAGCTGGCGACATAGAGCGTTCTGGCGTCCCCGACTCCCTTCGCCGAGGTCGCCTCGCCTTCAGGATGCAGCAACTTTTGAAAGCCAACTGGAGCCGCCGCAATCGGCATACTGATGGGAGTTCCCAGCACAGTGGTGTTCAAATCGGGGGCCTGCATAGGTACGAGCATGCGAGGACGCAACCAGATATGCTCAAACGCGACCTGATTGCCTCGAAGCGTCTGCTCCTGCCCGCTACCACTCTCTACATAACACCAGGCGGCCGGATCAACAGTCTTTCTTGCCACCTCTTCATATTGATCTATCTGAATGTAGCTTGTAGCCATAGAACCGAATTTTCCCCTTAACCCTACTAAGCAATTTCTCGTATTCTACCTTTAGAAGTGCAAGAATACAAGTTGGCTCGCTACGCCAGTAGCGGGCATAGGTTACAATACATAAAAAACCACAAATACGAGGAGCAAACATGGCTGAGCATACGGATGATATGAAAGAACTCACAGCCCTGCGCGAGGATGAGAAGCGCTGTGTGCGCATCCTGGCCGCATGTCGCCGTTTCGCGGTCAACCTTGGCGGCAACGCGGGCTACTACGCGACCTTCGCCCAGAACGAAGAGGTGCTGCTCGACTCCTTCCAGCAGGTTCTCGCAGCCCACCAGGACTATGATCAGCTCTTCGCCCAGCGCTGCCAACGCGCCGGTCTAACCCCCGCCGACGTCCAACGCCTGAAAGACCGCCTGCAATTCTGGCTCTCTTCCCAGGAAGATGTTTAATCCCAAGAAAGCCCTCCCATCCTTACCCCAACCAGTGGCATAAAATACAACTAGTGGTCTAGACGTCTTGACAAGAACGCGTTTCAACAGTACAGTTATAAGTATGTATCAGCTTTGTGAAGAAAGGATCTCTTCCAGGCGCCTGGTACACCAACCCCTTTGTAGGGGCAACACGTGAAACGCCTTCTTTTGTTTCATTCGCTGTTGCCAAGTTTTCAAGGAGGAAAGCTGCATGAATCGTTCACGCAGGATGCTTTTTGTGCTCGCGGCAGGCTTTTTACTGCTCACCAGCGCGGTGACAGCCGGGCTGATGCAGACCGGCAACGCCGGTCAGGCCCATGCCGCCACGTCTTTTCCCACTTCGTATTTCGCTCCCTATCAGGATGTCACCATTGGTGCCTCACTACAGTCGGTTGCCCAGGCAACCGGACAAAAGTATTACACTCTGGCCTTTATTACCGGCAATGGCTGCAACGCTGACTGGGCCGGTACGATCCCGCTGAATCAGACCAGTATCTACTTGCCCAACCTGGATAGCGATATCAGCTACCTGCGCGCTCAGGGCGGCGATATCATCATCTCGTTTGGCGGCGAGGCCGGGCAGGAACTGGCGCAGACCTGTAGCACGGTCAGTTCCTTGCAGGCACAGTACCAGGCCGTCATCAACCAGTATCATGCAACGCATCTCGATTTCGATATCGAGGGCGGCGAGCAGGGCGACTCAACGACCTATACACGTCGCAACACGGCCCTGGCAGCATTACAGGCCGCCAATCCTGGCCTGACCATCTCGTTCACACTCCCATCCGCGACTACTGGCCTGCTCAGCGATAGCCTGGGCTTGCTGAATAACGCGGTCTCGCATGGCGTCAACTTCAACATTGTCAACCTTATGACAATGGACTACGGCTCGCCCGATAGTCAGATGGGGCAGGAATCCATTAACGCGGCCAATGGTCTCCACTCCGAACTACAGAGCATCTTCCCCTCAAAGAGCTCCAGCCAGCTCTGGGCCATGGTCGGCATCACACCCATGATCGGGCAGAACGATTCTGGGGGCGAGGTCTTTAGCCTGAGCAATGCCTCGCAGGTGCTCTCATTCGCCCAGACAAATAAGATTGGCGAGCTGGCCTTCTGGGAGGTTCCACGCGATAACGGCAACTGCGCCGGTTCGACGACTGCCTCCGATACCTGTAGCGGTATCTCACAGAGCGCCTACGCCTTCACCAATCTCTGGAAGCCCTTCACCAGCGGTAGCAGTGGTGGCGGTAGCACACCTACACCTACTCCCACCCAGACAAAGACGCCCACGCCAACGCCTACCCAGACCCAGACGCCTACTCCCACTCCCACGCCTCCAACTGGCGGCAACCTGGTCAGTAACGCTGGCTTTGAGACGGGCAGCCTCTCCAGCTGGACCTGCCAGGCGGGTGATAGCGTGGTGAGCAGCCCGGTCCACAGTGGCTCACATGCCCTGGCTATGGTCCCGAGCAGTTCGACCACAGGTGAGTGTGACCAGACCATCAGCGTCCAGCCCAACCACACCTACACTCTGAGTGCCTATGTGGATGGGCCGTATGCCTACCTGGGGGTACAAAATGGCGCCAGCAACTGGACCAGCAGTAGCAGCTATACGCTCCTGAGCGTGACCTTCACCACCGGCGCTTCGCAGAGCAGCGCTACCATCTACGTTCACGGCTGGTACGCCCAGGGCAGCGTCTACGTCGATGATGTCGCCCTTAGTTAGACTATAGGAAGCAAATTCTCGCCACTGCGTGGCTCGCTGAAAAAGGTGTGGTGGCGGTCTGGCAGGGCCAGACCGCCACCACACCTTTTTTAACTTTGTATTTCTTCTGACGTAAACAAGTAACAGGACACAATCCCTGGCCCCACAACGCAAACGGCGCAACAGGAGGCGCGGCCCCCTCCACCCTCTTCGCGACAACGCAAGTAGCTGAGCGAAGCAAACTGTGTATATAACTGCTGACATTGAACCCTGGCCTGATGTTGGGCTATAATCAAAGGGGCCAGTTATGTGCTGGCTTCAGAGAGGGAGGGGCATGGTGAACGTGAGGTAGAAGCTCCCCGCTATATTGATTTACTTCTATATTTTGCGATGGAAAGAGGCTATACATGAAATACGGTATCTCGCTTCCCAATGGTTGGACCATGAGCCTGGTAGGGATTAAAGATCCCGTTGAGGCGTATGAGACAATGACCAATGTGGCGAAGGCCGCAGATGAGACAGGCTTTGAGGCGGTATGGATGGTGGATCACTTCCACACAGTTCCTACGCCAACACAGGAGGTCACCTTTGAGAGTTGGATGTCGCTGGCAGCTATCGCACGCGATACCAAGCGCGTGCGCATTGGGCAGATCGTGACCTGCAATAGCTACCGCAATCCCGCCCTGCTGGCCAAGATGGCGAGCACGCTGGATGTCCTGAGCCATGGCCGCTTGAACTTCGGCATTGGCGCGGGCTGGTATGAGCATGAGTATAAGGCATATGGCTATCCCTATCCCGACGCGCCTGAGCGCCTGCGTATGCTACGTGAGGCTCTCCAGGTTATTCACGCCATGTGGGAGCAGGAAGAGGCCCATTTCGAAGGTAAGTTTTACCAGGTGCGTGGCGCGATCAACCAACCCAAAGGCGTGCAGAAGCCACATCCTCCCATCCTCGTCGGTGGTGGCGGCGAGAAGGTTACGCTCAAGCTGGTGGCCCAGTATGGAGACGCCTGCAACGTTAGTGGCGAACTGCCAACCATCAAGCACAAGCTTGGAGTGCTCAAGCAGCACTGCGAGACGGTGGGACGCGATTATAGCAGCATCTATAACACGACTGGCTCATTCTGCTCCATCGCCGATACTGACGAGGAGGCCCTGGCCCTGGTCCCCGAAAAGTCCAGGGGCAATCTCAGAGATACCTCCCTCGTGGGTAGCCCCGAGACCATTCGCCAGCGCATCGCGGCCCTGGAGGAGCTGGGCATTCACGAAATCATTATCGATTTCCCCAGCGCGACCGACCTGACAACGCTTCACCGCTTCGCGCAGGAGTTTATCGCTAAATAAACCCGCTACTAGCGTACGCGGCTACTTCTCCAGGGGAGATAGCCGCGTACCATAGAGATATTTGCGTGAACCTATAAAGGCAAATAATGGGTTAAGAAAAGTGCATGTTCAGCCAGTTTGAGAGTTCACAGTTCAAATCAAAGACAACGGTATTTTCGGCGCTATCAGGAACCTCAAATTGCTCAATCACTGGATAAAAACTTTCATCAACAAGATAATTTCTCTCCCGCGTAGCCAGCACCTGTTGTCTCCTCTTTTCTAGTTCAGCAAGAGGAATCGCAAGATAGACCGTCTCCACCTGATACTGATGCTCAAGAGCCGCGTTTCTATATCGATCCCGGAGCCACTTGAGAAAAAGCGTGTCATCCAACACCACATTTATCCCTTGCTTCATAAACTCGTGAAGCAACTGGATACACTGATGATGGGTCTTCTCCCATTCCTCAACTGGTTGTAATTGAGACAAATCAAGCCCGCGCTCTCTCATAAGGTCATCGAGGCTAATATAGTGGCTATGTGTGCGTTCAGCAATGTGTTTAGCCAGGGTGGTCTTCCCCGAAAAGGGAGCGGCCACACACCAGGTACAATGTCCCCATACATCAATCTTTCCCGCTATATACTCTGAAGTAATTTCTCTAACCACATCATATGTGATTTTTCATTAGTTGAGCAAATTAGCAAGCAATAAAATGAACAAAAAATTGCGTAATAGGATATTATGAGCACAAATGACTTCTAGGAAGATATCAGTTCGCGTCTGAAAGACGCAAAGATGGCTCGCTTTTCCCTTGACTCTCCCCTAAGGGGAGGATGTAAGCTCTCTTTAGAAGCGGAGGAAGAGAAGATTATGCTCAAGATTGGAGAATTTGCGCGTCTCAGCCAGGTATCGATAAAAACGTTGCGACACTATGACGCACTGAACGTGCTGCGGCCAGCGCGGATCTATCCAGAGAGCGGCTACCGCTTGTATGAAATCGGACAACTGGTCGATATGGTGCGTATTCTGGCGCTCAAAGACTGCGGCTTTACGCTGGAAGAGATCGCACGGTTGCTGCGAACCTACGACACGAAGACGGTTGAGGCACTACTGCACCAGCGGATAGCGGCTCAGGAGCAACTTGTTGCGGATGAGCAGGCGCGTCTCCAGCGCATGATTGCACGCACACAGCAACTGGCCGACGCTGACCGTGTTCCTCTGTACGATGTCGCGCTCAAACAGACCGAGCCACTTACGCTGGTTGGTCTCCGCCAGTGCGTCGCGACAACAGCGGAGATCGGCCCTTTCGCGCAAATGGTCATGCGTCATTGCGAGCAACACGGGGTAGCCTCAAGTGGCCCTCTGATCCATCTCTATTATGATGAGAGTCAACTGGATGAAGGATTTGATCTTTTTGTGGGCATGCCAGTCACTGCTTTGCCTCCTTCCCTGGCCGATCTCCGCTGTGAAAGGCTTGTGGGCGGGGAGCAGGTCGCGTGCGTCATTTATCGCGGTGATTATAGAAACATCAGCAGCGCTTATAGCGCGCTGGATCGCTGGCTCTCGACAAGCAGCTATCGCATAGCGGGACCATGCCGCGAGATTTATCACCTCAATCCAACGCACACAGACGATCCGGCGTCCTACATTACCGAAATCCAGTATCCTCTGCTGCCCGCTTGCGATGTGAGCTAACGTATTCCAGAAACAGGAGAGATTACGATGACACTTCCACTGGTTCCCTTTGAGGGACGAATGAGCTATTGTCTGATAAAAAGTTTACAGATGGTTCTGGCCCATCAGGGGCATACGTATCCTGTTGAGTGGTTGGAATGTGTGAGTGGCGAACCATTCGGTTTTGTGTATATTCGCGATAAGCAGAGCTTTTTTGCCGTCGATGGCTATGTATATCATCGCGCAGGCGAACACCTGCTGCGTACTTTGAATTATAGCTACACCTATACGAGTTCCCAGAATGACGCTGCCGCGCTGGCCAGCCTGGAGGACGCGCTGAAGTTGGGCCCGGTCGTGGCTGGCATGCTCGATATGGGATATCTCACGTACATACCTAATCATACCCAACTCTATGGCAGCGACCATGCCATTGTGGTGCTGGCTTTGCAGCCCGACGCGGTGATTGTCCACGATCCAGCAGGCTATGTGGCTACACCTCTCCCGTTGAGCGACTTTCTGGCTGCCTGGCAGCGCGATATCTACACGGGCAAACCCTACGGTTTATGGCAGATCGGAGCACAGGGGAAGCCGCCAACTGAGGAAGAGATCTGGGAAAAGACGCTGGCCCACGCCCGCGAGAACGTTGCGTGGGAGGCAGGAGAACTGTTTCCCGGTGGACCCACGGCCTTCTATGGTCCTACCGCTATGCGTACCCTGGCAGGCGATCTCCAGGCGTGGCCAGAGATTGGCCTGGGGCCATTGCCATACTTTAGCTGGCAAGTATCGGCACAGCGCTGCCTGGATAGCGCCTTCTTCCTTCGTGAAAAGCTTCCCACAGCCGCAGCCATCCGTTGGGAAGAGTGCCAGATCTATGGCCAGCTCCAGCACGCATCCGTAGCCAACAAACGAGCTGCCTTGCCTGAATTGCTGGAACGCCTGGCGGAGCGTGAGGAGGAGTTTATCGCCGCACTTGTTTGAGCATTGTTGAGGCTCGGGAAGTCCATGCAGACCAGCCAACAATGAGCAGAAGCAGGACAATGATGCTATCATCTTGATATATGAGGATGCGGGTTGGTCGCTCTAGAGCGACCAACCCGCATCCTCATATATCAAGATGATAGCTTTTCATGAGACACTCTTTTCTCCTGCAACTTCTTTTTGCTGATAGAGTAGAAGCTTGCCCAGACCTACTATCTCGGCTGGTCCCTCAGCCAGGGGGAAGAGATGCTTCCCGGCCCATGCGAAGGCCTTTCTATTGCCTTCTTCGGCTGCCTCCTGTGTCTCAAAGATGCTGATACTCACCGCCTCACCCTCTCCAACCTGAACCACAATAAACTCAATAAACCCTGGCTCATTCTTGAGAACTGGCACAAAGATATCCTTTGTCTTTTGCGTCAGTGTGTCTATCAAATGTGGCTGGACTTTGATTTTTCGCATCACAGCATACATATATATCTTCCTGTTCCTTTCTGATATAGCATTTATCCTTTACATGCTTGATTGTAGCCTGATAAGCTGATAGAATCGTTCCTAATTAAAGGTGCGTTGAGATAGGAGCAGGAAATTGGTCTATCGCCCAACAGCCCGCGTGCTGACGGTCTTAGAACTTCTCCAGGCGCATAGACGCATGACTGGCGCGGAGCTGGCGCGTCGGCTGGAGGTGGATATCCGCACGGTTCGCAACTATATCGAGACCCTGGTTGACCTGGGCATTCCTGTGGAGGCTGAACGGGGTCGCTATGGAGCCTACCGCCTGCGCGCTGGCTATAAGCTTCCCCCATTGATATTTACTGAGGATGAAGCCCTGGCATTGACGCTCTCGCTGCTGGTGGCTCGCCAATCGGGGCTATCGAAAAGTATTCCCTCTTTTGAGGGGGTGCTGGCCAAGATTGAGCGCGTCCTGCCGAGCGAGACCCGCTCACGCATCCAGGCAGTCGCGCAGACGGTGGCCTTCGAGAGCGGGACCACATCGGAGGCACCCTCGGGCCTGGCGGTAATGGTCCTCAGTTCAGCGATCCAGGAAGGGCGACGGGTACACCTGCACTATCGCTCGCCGCGTTCGGAAGTAACGGAACGAGACTTTGATCCCTATGGAGTCGCCTATCACAGAGGCTTCTGGTACACCATCGGCTACTGCCACTTGCGCGAGGGAGAGCGCCTCTTCCGCCTGGACCGGATCGAGCATATCGAGATGACTACTGAAACCTTTCCCCCACGGATCAACTTTCTCGCTCTAGAAGCGGTGCAACAGGCACTTGCCTCAGTGCCGAGGGTATGGCAGATCGAGGTAAGACTGGAGGCAACCCTAGATGAGGCCCAACGGCAGACACACATCCCAAAAGCCTTCTTTACGGAGGTAGCAGGCGGAGTTCTCTTGCGCGTCGAGGTCGAGGATCTGCCCTGGATGGCCCGCTTACTGGCGAGCCTGGACATGTCCTTCACCATCCAGCGCCCAACTGAGTTATGCGAGGTATTGCGCCAGCATGCCCACAAACTGGTTAGCTACTCAGAGAGTGAGGAGATGCGCTACTGATGTACGCGTCTATGCTGCCTGGGCGGCATAGACGCGTACATCAGTACCTTATCTTTTGTATCAAGCTGACTGTGAAACAGTTCTAGGCCTGCGAGAGGACCATGCAGACCAGCAAGCAACGAGCAGAATCAGTATAGTGGCTATAAGATTTACAGCGCATTGTATCTGGCACCTTGCGATACCAGCTCGATAGGCATCCGCGAAAGCGACGGACGTAACGGCGTAGGCATGTGGAGGGGTTTGTTGGACCATCGCGCCCCATTGCTGATACGCGCCATATGCAACAAACAGCGACCAGGCACTGATAGCCACTCCAAGTAAGAAGCCAATATTCTGCCACTGAGCATATCTTTTAAGTATCAGGTTGACAAACAGAAAGATAACTGCACAAACACAAAGCACACCAGCACTGATGCCCGTTAAAATAGACCAGTTACGTAAATCTCCAAAGATATACTCACCTAAGAATAGATTCACGACCGTGCCTAGCCTTTCCAGCAAAAGAAGAGCTAGCTCTTCTTTTGCTACTACTTACAGTTTTTTCTCTAATTAGGTCTATGCCAATTAATGTGGTAGTTGATACCATTACTAATAGGTCCAACATCTGCCATAACCTGACCAGCACCATTGGTCATAATATCATAGTCATGATTCCAATTTCCAATGCCTGAATCGTTCATATAACAATTGGAAAAGGCAACGTAATTGAAATTAGCTAATGTAATCAAAGCTCCAGTTCCATCATGGGAACGTTCAACTATACATTCACCTGCATCTCCTGCACTAAGCGGCCATCTTTCAGTTCTGGAAATATTTAAGCCGTTTGTGTCAATGATGTAATAATTATTATCTGACCCTTGGTAATTAGAATCAACTTCAACGTACATGGTCGTACCACAACCATTAGATAATGGAAATGTCTCGCCAAAATCAAATCCACTCCCCGTATCTTCGATCCAGGCGTAATAAGTTACACTACCATTACCGTCTACAAGAACGTCCGTTCCCGCTTGAACAAGAGGATTAGGTGAAACAAAACCTCCCAATCCTACCCAAATACTTGCACGTGAATCTCGCACACTGGTATTCATGCAAGGTAAATTCCAGTTGGCATTCGAGGTTGTATAGTAGCCTCGTGATCCGATGGCATAGTTGCCAGCAAATGCTGCTGTACTATGTTGTGTCACATAAGGAGTAATAGCCTTGGAGTACTTATAAGATGCGTGATGAGCTAAAGTACCAACCACTTTTTGAGGATCGCAGACATGCTTGTCGTGCTTAATCCGATTCGCATTTTTTAGCCATTTTTCTTGTGATTGAGCATTTGATGGACGCAATGGCAAGCCATACATTTGCAGTTGGCTATTAGAAAGCGTTGATGGATCAAGACTGTTTGGCGCTTGCAAGCATACAGGTTGTGATTCGTCGATACTATGAGTATGAGCTAATGCAGTAGCAGGTGACAACGTTGAAAAAATAAATAAAAGAAGCAATGCAGTAGCAAAATAACAAGAAACCTTGAGAGGCACTCGGTAGACAAGGTCTTTACTCATGTAGAATGATCCCATCCTTTCTGGATCTTAAGCGTTTAAATTTGTCACTAAAACAAAGAAAGAGCCTAAGCCGCTTCAATTTCTTCACGCTCTAGTGAAAAGGTCCTTCCTGCTAATTTATAAAGAACACAATGAGAAGATACAGATAGTACATTTGCTGTTAAAAAACATATAGCGGCTTAGCGAGCATAAACTCATCAACATGATGACATATTGCCATGTATAAGTTCAACAATATTTTGTGTTTTTACGTATTAAAAAGATTGCAGTCTTATTAAACAATGTGGCGACTGGCCTAGGCCTGGTATGAAGACCGCCTGGAATTTGAGTGGCGGCGCAAGACCAGTGAAGAAATAGACGAACTCTGGAACGAGCTTGGCTTTACCTCCTCTTTCTGGTCTCTCACATAATCAGGTATTGGCGTACCTACCCTGGTAGGTACGCCAGCACAGCTCAAGCCTTAACCCAGGCTGATAATTACTTTGCCGAAGGGCTGGACTTCGCTGTAATACTGATAGGCGGCTTTCGCCTCCGCGAAGGGAAACATGCGGTCGATGACTGGCCTCATGCCATTGGCGGCGATGGCGCGGTTCATGGCGAGAAACTGCGCACGGCTGCCAAGGGAGATGCCTCGCAGTGTAGCGGTCCCCATGAAGACGGCGCGGTGAATTCCTCTATCGTCCGTGTTGTCGCGCGCCACCGATCCGATCACGGCAATCTCTCCCGAGATCCTGGTCGCGTTGATCGACTTGACAATTGTACCAGGTCCGCCTACCTCGACCACGTGATCGACGCCTCGCCCACCCGTTAATTCGCGCACCGCGAGATGCCAATCAGGCGTCGTGTGGTAGTTGATTACGTGATCCGCCCCGAGCGCCTTGAGCCGCTCGGCCTTCTCAGCACGCGAAGTGGTCGCGATGACCCGTGCGCCAGCGATTTTGGCGAGCTGGAGGGCAAAGAGCGAGACTCCTCCTGATCCCAGGGTGAGCACGCTGTCGCCAACCTGAAGTCCCATCCCGCCAGTGAGGGCATTCCAGGCGGTGAGCGCAGCGCAGGGAAGGGCCGCCGCTTCCTCAAAAGAGAGATGATCAGGGATGGGAACGACGCCATCCTCTGACAAAAGGGCATATTCCGTCAGCATGCCATCCAGCGAACCACCAAGCTGGTCGGCGACCTCCGCCTGAAAGGGACCGTCAATCCAGCGAGGGAAGACAACACCAGCCACGCGGTCACCCACCTTGACCCTCTTCACACCCTCACCGATGGCTACGACCTCTCCAGCGCCATCGGAGACCGGGATCACGTCCGGTCGCACAGGCAAGGGATAGTAGCCAAGGAGTAGGATCAGCAGTTCTCGTGAATTAAGCGAGCAGGCTCGCACTCTCACCAGTACTTCGCGCGAGCCAGGTACTGGTACATCTTGTTCCCTCACTACAAGCCCCTCAAGGCCTGCCCCCATGTTTATATGATAGCTTTTCATGAGATACTCTTTTCTCCTGCAACTTCTTTTTGCTGATAGAGTAGAAGCTTGCCCAGACCTACAATCTCAGCTGGTCCCTCAGCCAGGGGGAAGAGATGCTCCCCGGCCCATGCGAAGGCCTTTCTATTGCCTTCTTCGGCTGCCTCCTGTGTCTCAAAGATGCTGATACTCACCGCCTCACCTTCTGCAATCTGCACCACAATAAACTCGATAAACCCTGGCTCATTCTTGAGAACTGGCACAAAGACATCCTTTGTCTTTTGCGTCAGCATATCTATCAAATGTGGCTGGACCTTGATTTTTCGCATCACAGCATACATATATATCTTCCTGTTCCTTTCTGATACAGCATTTATCCTCTACGTGCTTGATTGTAGCCTGATAAGCTGATAGAATCGTTCCTAATTAAAAGCACTTTGAGATAGGAGCAGGAAATTGGTCTATCGCCCAACGGCCCGCGTGCTGACGGTCTTAGAACTTCTCCAGGCGCATGGACGCATGACCGGCGCGGAGCTGGCGCGTCGACTGGAGGTGGATGTCCGCACGGTTCGCAACTATATCGAAACCCTGGTTGACCTGGGCATTCCCGTAGAGGCTGAACGGGGTCGCTATGGAGCCTACCGCCTGCGCGCTGGCTACAAGCTCCCACCGCTGATCTTTACAGAGGATGAGGCCCTGGCGTTGACGCTCTCGCTGCTGGTGGCTCGTCAATCGGGGCTATCAAGGAGTGTTCCCTCTTTTGAGGGGGTGCTGGCCAAGGTTGAGCGCGTCCTGCCGAGCGAGACCCGCTCACGCATCCAGGCAGTCGCGCAGACGGTAGCTTTCGAGAGCGGGTCCACATCGGAGGCACCCTCGGGCCTGGCGGTAATGATCCTCAGTTCGGCGATTCAGGAAGGGCGACGGGTACACCTGCACTATCGCTCGCCGCGTTCGGAGGTAACGGAACGAGACTTTGATCCCTATGGAGTCGCCTATCACAGAGGCTTCTGGTACACCATCGGCTACTGCCACTTGCGTGAAGGTGAACGCCTCTTTCGCCTGGACCGGATCGAGCATATCGAGATGACTGCTGAAACCTTTCCCCCACGGATCAACTTTCCCGCCCTAGAAGCGGTGCAACAGGCACTCGCCTCAGTGCCGAGAGTATGGCAGATCGAGGTAAAGCTGGAGGCGACGCTATATGAGGCCCAACGGCAGACACACATCCCAAAAGCCTTCTTTACAGAGGTAGCGGGCGGAGTTCTCTTACGCGTCGAGGTCGAGGATCTGCCCTGGATGGCTCGCCTGCTAGCAAGCCTGGATATGCCCTTCACCGTCCAGCACCCACCTGAGTTATGCGAGGTCCTGCGCCAGCATGCCCACAAGCTAGTTAGCTACACAGAGTAATGTGTGTGAGGTACGCTACTGACGTACGCGTCTACGCTGGGCGCACGCACATGGACTGGGGAGCGTAGGTGCGTACGTCAGTAGCGCATCTCACCTCTATTACATCTTTATCCGGCAATAAACTCGTTAATGATGCGGGCGAGGTCGGGACCTTTGTCCTCTTGAAGGAAGTGGCCTGCGCTGGTAATAGTGGTATGAGGCTGACCCTTGGCGCCGGGGATGAGGGCCTGCAAGACCGCGTCTCCGCCACGTGTGATGGGATCGCTATCGCTAAAAGCTGTCAAGAAGGGTTTCTCCCAGCGGCACAGGACCTCCCAGGCGGCGCGATTGGCCTCGCTGGCAGGATCATCAGGCCTTGTAGGCACGAGCAGCGGGAACTGGAGCGCCCCAGCGAGATAGCGCTCATCGGGGAAGGGGGCGTCGTAGGCGGCAACCTCCTCAGGCGTGAGAGGCGTCACGCAACCACCCTTAACAACACGGCTCGCCTGAAAGCCCTGGAAGGTCTGCGACATGCGCTGCCAGTGCAGGAAAGCTTTGTTGGGCGGCTGGTCGCCTGTGGGCAGGAAGGTATTGGCGGCGATGACGCGGGCGAAGCGCTCCGGTTGCTCTCCCACGAGGCGCAGGCCAATCAGCCCACCCCAGTCCTGGCAGAAGAGCGTTATCTGCCGCAGGTCGAGTGCATTCAGGACACCATGCATCCAGTCAACATGGCGCTTATAGGTATAGTCCTCGCGCTGCGTGGGCTTATCCGAGCGACCAAAGCCGACGAGGTCGGGGGCGATAACGCGGTGCCCTGCGGCGACCAGCAAGGGAATCATCCCACGATACAAATATGACCAGGAGGGTTCGCCATGCAGCAGCAGAACCGGCGCGGCCTCTCGCGGCCCCTCATCGATATAGTGAACGCGCAGGCCATCCACCTCCAGGTAGTGCGGCTCAAAGGGATAATCAGGCAGGTTGACGAAGCGCTCGTCCGGCGTGCGAAGTACTTCCATAGTTCCTTCTTTCTTCGTGCGATAAGTGGTATACTATCTTCTACCAAATGTAGCACTTCTCGCGCACGAAGAAAAGGGACACAAAGTTGTGTCTGGAGGGATACTGCAATGCCTGATACACTCCTACTCCTCATCATGGTAGGCATACTGGGTGCCTGCCTGCTACTCGCCAACTATGGAAAGCGCTACCGCATTAGGCGTACAGGCAGGCGCGTCCTGGCCAGGGTTGTCCAGGTCAACTACTATCAAATCACGAAACAGGCGCAGGGTATTCCTCTCTATAATGTGCCAGCGGCGGTCGGTCGCTGGCGCTACGAGGTCATCGCCGAATGGAATGATCAGGCCAGCGGGAACTCGCTACGTATCTCCAGCGGTCTCAAGAACGGACTCCCCCGCTGCCAGCGCGGCGACTACCTCTGCGCCTACATCAGCCCACGGGGCAGTTATCTAGAGAGCGCCTAGCCTGCTAGAGTGCTAAAGACAAGCTGTTAAAAAAGCTCAAACCTAATGATAAATAAGGTCGCTAGTTGCGAAGGACCGGGTAAACCGTTCGCGGTTACTCGGTCCTTCTGTCTTCCCGCTTCTCTTTTCTCCTCCAATATGCTATTATTCCAATATTGGAATAATAGCATATTGGAGGAGAAAAGATTATCACGACTCTAGACTACGCTCTTCTGGCACTTCTCGCTCGCCAGGAGTCCTCTGGCTATGACCTGGCTCAACGCCTTAAACGACCTCTTGGCTTCTTCTGGACAGCTCATTCCAGCCACATCTACAGCGAGTTGGCCCGCCTGGAAGAGGTAGGATTTATTACCGCGCAAGTGGTCACACAACCTACTCGCCCGGCCAAGAGGCTGTTCTCCGTGACAGAGAGTGGTCTCGCAGCATTACGCACATGGGTGACCTCACCCATTGAGCCATCTCCACCGCGCGACGAGCTTGTGCTCAAAGCTTACGCGATCTGGCTAGCTGACCCCGCGCAGGCTATCGCGTTGTTTCGGCAACAGCAGGAGTTACACGCTGCACGCCTGGCTGAGTATGAACACATCCTGGCCCGAATCGAGCACGAGCATGGCGAGCAACTGGATATTACGCTGCCCGATTTTGGCAATTATGCGACTCTCCATGCGGGCGTGTACGCGGAGCAAGCCTCAGTCGCCTGGTGCCGTTGGATGGTAGAGCAATTGACAAACCATTCTCGACAGGAAGCAGAGCAAGGATAACCACGTACTTACTCACCTAACGAGCATACAGGGAGGTTCTTTTTTATGAAACAGGATGGTTTCCTTCACATGCACTCAAGAAGAGCAAAGCCCTTCTTCTTGCCAATATATTCCAGACGCCACTTCTGCTCTCTGGCAACGATGAGCGTCCTCGTCGCCGCTTGCCAGTCCCCCGCGCCTGTGCAAATTCCCGCGACGCCGACACCACGCTCAACGCTCAAGCCTATCATCGCCTCCAATGCACACAACCTGGCACAAATCGGCGTCCTGGAGAATATGCAGGACAAGGTGCGCGGCCTCTGCTGGTCGCCTGATGGAAGCTTCCTGGCCGTGGCTCCAGGCGAACACATTCAGATCTGGCAGAGCGCCTCCTTGAAACAGGTTGCCACATTACAAGGAAAAACAGGTAGCATCAATGGGATGGCCTGGTCATCCGATGGCACCTCTCTGGCAACTGCTGGCGACAAAGGCATAGTGCAGATCTGGCAAACCACCAACTGGCAGACCCAGAGACTATTGAACTGGCAAACAACATCGACACATCCTCGACCAGAATTATTGAGCGTGGCATGGTCGCCTACATCGAAGCGACTGGTGGCGGGGAATGCAGATGGCGCGCTTCTTCTCTGGGATACCACAAACGGGAAAAATCTTGGGCTTTGGGAGGGACCCGGCCAGTATGTAAGCTCAGGCGGACGCTATCCTTACGCGGTCTGGGGCGTGGCCTGGTCCCCTGATGGGCTCCATATCGTCTCGAACCGCTATGATAAATACACATTTATGTGGGATACCCGAAGTAGCAAGATTACCCACCAGCTCCCACCCCAGGACCAGCCCAATGGCGTTGCTTACTCGCCAAATGGACAGTTTGTTGCTACATCAAACGACGCTGGAACTGTCCAGATCTGGGACGCACAAGGCAAACGTGTACGTGTTCTAACCGGTCATACAGACGCGGGCTGGGCTTATCCCGTCATGTGGTCGCCCGATAACTCTCTCCTGGCCACCGCACGCGCCTATGGCCTGGTACAACTCTGGGAAGTACAAAGCGGGCAAGAGCTGGTTGCCATTCAGGGACACAACGCAGGTGTATTTACAGGAAGCTGGTCGCCTTCGGGTACCATTATTGCTACTGGCAGCGATGATGCAACGGTTCGCCTCTGGGGAGTTACGCGGTAAAGCCCTTATCTGGCACTGCTCAAGCAGGTGAAACACTGGGTTTACGAAAAAGAATACCTTATTCACAGTTGGAGGAGCTACCACATTTCCTCCTGGTCTATGCCTCTCTGAAGAAAGAGGGCTAAGAAACGCGACAAATACACCTATTTCACCACAAGCCTGGTACTTTGGTATACCAGGCCCGTATGCAATGTTATAGAACCGCTCCTCTAGCGACACCATAAGTGACAGCCAGGTGCCAATCGCTGCGCTTTTGCTATCGCTAGAAAGAGAAGCTATATGCACAAACTCCGATGGGAGCCGCACTGCTCCGTCATTGTTGCGCTCATGTGTATTGCCTTACTTGGGTTAATCATTGAAATAACGATATATGCTCGCGTTACGCCGACACAACACTCCTTCGCAGCCCAGGCAGATCAACAGAGAACAACGAAGAGATTCACTCCTCCCAGTAGGCATACAACCCTGAACGGCTGCCCCCCAGAGGGGCAAGCACGAAGCGCCGTTGTTGCACCATTAGCTCATGGACAGCTACCACATATTCTCTACCTGCAAACAAACGACATATTGAATGGCCCCTCAAGTGTGATCGATTTTGATGTACTACACAATGATAGCTCTGAAATAACGCGTGGGGAAATCAAGGAGAGCCTTGTCTCCGCAAATGGAACATGGTTACTTACGCTTGTTCACAGTAATGGACATGATGAGGTCCATCTCCTACGCCTTGATGGGAAAGACGAGCAGACCCTGTATTGTTCGCCCAATGGCGCACAACTGGAGAGCGTACAATGGTCGCCTGATCAAAGCTACATCGCCTGGAGTCTGGTCTCTGCGACTGATAGGCTTCCAGATCTCTACCTGCTCAATCTTCACAGCGGGCAGATCACGAGGGTCGCGCAGGCAACTCGTGATAAAGGATATCAGCCTGGAGGCTGGCTCAATGCAGGGCAACTCCTTGTAAAGGACAGCTTAAAGGATGGATCATCACAGGCACTCTATGTGTTGGATATCACAAAAAAGCCGCTTCTAGGGCTTCGGCAGATATTTCAGCCCCAGACACCCCTATGTTGGGACTATGTAGCAAGCAGCGATGGAAAGACACTGTACATAAGTGAGTGCGCTGGCGGAAATAGTATTTATCGGGGACCCAGCACCATCAGTGCGCTCCATCTTGCAAGCAACAAGACAGAAGAGATCTGGCGCTCTAACACTATGGCCATTACAGCCCTGCGCTTTGCAGCGAAGAGTGACAAGCAACTGCTAGCCATCATTGGGAACAGTGCTCCAGGAATGCAGGTTCCCACTGAACTCAACGGGCTCTGGATGATCTCGACTTCTGGAGAAGATATCACAATTGCGGTCACAAACATGTATGGAGAATATAGCACCTTTGCGGGACCTTTACGCGATCCCTGGTCAAATATTTCGCGCGACGGCACTATGTATGTGCTGCACACAACATCCAATGAGGGACAGGGGGAGAAGCTTTACTACGGTGTCTTAGGCGGAGGCATACCCGCCCAGTTCGCAAATATAGCAGAGGGAGGAACACTGGAAATGATAGGCTGGACAGAAGAATGAGAGAGAAGAGAGCTTCGACCAGACAACGCCTGCTGGCACTTGCTTTTGCCATCCTATATGGATTGATAACGCTGAGTATAATACTCTTTGCCTGCATATCCATCAGAGTAATCCCCTTGGGCGCAACCAATACACATACAGCGCCAGGGACGGTGACGCCCAGCCCAACGCTAGAGCCTACGCCCATACCTCCGTCTGTCCTGACAGTGATAGGAGGCGTGCCACCAATTGACGCCAAAGCGGCCTACCTTCTTGATACTGATACTGGCAATGTACTGGATGATCAGAACGCGGAGCAGCCCTTGCCCATGGCTAGCACGACCAAAATCATGACGGCCCTGGTCGTCATTGAAGCCGCAAATCTCAAAAAGGAGGCCACGGTTTCTCCAGACATACCTCAATATGTCTTGCAGCATAATGGCAGTAATGCCAAACTGGTGCCTGGAGATACCCTGACGATCAATGACCTGTTATACGCCTTGATGTTGCCGTCTGGTGATGATGCCGCCATCGTCCTGGCTCGCGCTGTCGCGGGAAGCTCAGACGCCTTTGTCGGGATGATGAACCGCTTTGCCCTGCGCCATCACCTTTTCCAGACACACTTTATCAACCCCGATGGATTGACATACTACGATGCAAGTGGCAATCCCCTCCCCGGACACTATTCAAGCGCACGTGATTTAGCGCGCCTCACAGCGTATGCCTTGAGCAATCCCCTCTTCGCCAAAATTGTCAGCACCAGGCAGTATGACCTTGCATGGTCGTCAAAACATGGAGCCTACCATTGGTCGAATACCAACGACCTGTTCAACCTGTATCCAGCAACCACAGGCGTCAAGACCGGTTTCACCAACGAGGCAGGCTACTGCCTGGTCTTCTCCGCGACACGTAATCACCATCACCTGATCGGCACCGTGCTCTTTAGCTCCGACACGGATACCAATCAGCGCTTTCGCGACGCCAAAACGCTCCTCGAATGGGGCTTTGGCCTGCCTATGCTGCCAGCTTATTAGCTACCCGTGAAAGAATTTAAGCTGCCCGACGCGCGCTTTGGCACGCGTCAGGCTACTTTTTGCTCTATGTCCAAAGGAAGAGGCGATTCTCTAGTTGGGAAGCTGGTTCGATGCCGAACTCGCGGAGTTGTCCGCGAATATTGCTGCGGGCAGCCATGGGCGAGGTCTGGCGCGCATCGGCAAAGGCCTCGGGGCAGAAGCGCTCCGCGAGATCCCAGACATATGAGTAAGTGCCGCGTGTGCGCCCCGTCAGGTCGACTTTGCAGATCAGGAAGCGGCGTTGCAGTTCTACAAGTGCGCGCTCGGTCGCCAACTTCATGGATTTCTCTCCCAGCCTGGCGCCGCGCCTCAGCTCGCGCGATGGGTGCGCGCCATGCTCGTCCAGATATTCATAGATCGTCTTCGCTTCCCCAGAGAGCCGACCAGCGAAATAGAGCCGATTCACATCTCGCTCCTGCTCCTGGCCACGCCCAGCCAGGGCCGCAATAAAATCGGGGAGATACTCAGGCGCGATAAAGCTGGGCTGGCCCTGGATAATCTTGCCATAGTAGAGCTGTCGCGAGAAATGCAGATCATCCTTCCAGAACCAGGTGCGGTCCAGAACTGAGGTCGCGGTCTCCCCCATGGCCTCGGCCAGATTAGGAAATGGCAGGCGCGGCAACGGTCCCCAGGTACAAAAGCCGCATCCCTCCACAAACGTAATCGCCTCGTCTGGTCCGGTGATTTGACCAGGAATAAATGAACGCCACTTTACGGCCTCCTGCATCTTGCCTACCCTTCTAGCACCATCATCGATGCTGTTTAAAATATGTCCGCCTCTATCGTACTTCTTCCTCTGCCCCACTGCAAGTAGGGAAAGCATCTCCTCCTCGCTCGTAAGCTCACATCGGAAGAGGGTATGTTGGGTGTGAAGCACTATAGGCACCAAAGGCCTTGCTTTTAGCATAAGCATGGAGTACGCTTTCTACATGACTATGGTTTGGCGTTTGAGGATACGCTCGCCTGTTTGTTCAGGGAGACTGCTTTTGGTTACCCATCACACCTTTTATCCCCGGCCACCACTCTCAGCGTTCATAAAAGGCTTCTGGTCTTACCAGGGTGAGCGACCATCACATACCAGGGAGCGCCGCTTGCCAGATGGATCAGTATCCCTGGTTATCAATCTCCACGAAGACCTGACGCGGATCTATGATTCACCGAACACGCCGCAGGATGCCCCTGCCCTTTCAGGCATGGGGAGGAATGCGACGTTCCTTTGTCGGTGGCTTGGGTGGAATACGCCGTAGACATGCTTTCATCTGCTCATGTATTATTGACAGGCGGATGAAAACTATGATATAATTCAGACTATGAAAACGGTATTAACAGCGAAACTCAAATTGAATACAACGCCCGAGCAATTCAAGGCTTTACGTACAACGCAACTGGCGTATCGTGATTCACTCAACTATGTGAGCCAGTACGCCTTTGCGAATGGCAAGTTGAGTAATGCTCTTCGTTTGCAAGATGCCACCTACGATGAGATCCGCCTCCGTTTTCATCTCCCTTCGCAAATGGCCTGTTCTGTTCCTCGCCAAGTTGGTGCCACCTATAAAGGCTTATGGACAAAGGTGAAGAACAATGCTGCTCATCGTAAGGCAGGTATCACCAAGAAACGTTATAAAGGGCTTGATAAGGCTCCTACGTTTCTCTCTCCCACGTTGACCTACCAGTATAAGAAGGACTACACGTTCAAGAAAGAGCAGCACGTGAGCCTTCTCACGCTCGATGGACGTATCGTTGTGCCCTATACTGGCTACAATAAGCATGTGGCATTGATCCAGCGTGGTACGGAGATCGGCGCATCGAAACTCTGGTATGACAAAGCCAAGAAGCAATTTTACCTCCTTGTCTCCCTGGAAGTTGAGATGGCTGATCCTACCCCGAAACACACAAGCAAGTCGTTGGCGTGGATGTGGGGATGCGATACCTTGCCGTCACGGCGACGATGCAAGGCGATTGCACCTTCCATGCTGACCCCTCCATTGTTGCTAGATCCCATCACTATGCACGACTGAGAAAGCGTCTGCAAAAGAAAGGCACTCGTTCTGCAACGAGAAAGCTCGTTGCCATCAGTGGACGAGAGAGACGGTTGAAAGCAAACTGCAATCATGTCGTGAGTAAACGGATTGTGAAGCAATATCCTCAAAGCTTGATTGGACTGGAGCATCTGACAGACATTCGCGAGCATACCAAACGACGGAAAGGCAAGCGAGCCAGTACCAAACAGCGAAAAGCCAATCGTACCTTCTCCAAATGGGCTTTTGGTGAGTTGCACAGTATGATCGCCTATAAAGCGCTCTTGCATCGAAGTATGGCGATCAAGGTGGATGCCAACTTTACCTCGCAGGCCTGCCCCAAATGTGGGCATACCTGCAAAGAGAATCGTCCACACAAGGGCCTGCTCTTCGTCTGTCAGAATTGTCAGTACACGCTCCATGCCGATCTGGTTGGCGCGAGGAATATTGCGATGCGAACGCTTCTTATCCGGCAAGACTGGATAGGAACGGGCCTCTTGTCAGTACGCCCTGATGTGTCGGACGATGAAGCCAAAGCAGCACGCCTGAAAAGGTATGCTGAATTGCGGTGGAGTTCAGACACAACTCCAAGCCCTCGGCTTTAGCCGTAGGGTACTGACATAATCCTAACCAATTTCAAGATTATCGTGGCGGTGTTATCAGTGGCGCCCATTCAGAATTTGTGCTCATCGATACACTCAGCCTCACTTCAGTAATTGGGGTTGATTTCAAAGCGGGTGGTGCCTTACCTTTTCTCCCGCTGCCTGCCAGCGAGTTGTATAACCAGGTCATCTCGCTAGAGATGATATGGGGTCCAGAAGCGCTCTCACTGCGAGAACATCTATTAGAAGCTGGGACACCACAACACCAGTTCTCTCTCCTGGAGCAGTTTTTTGTTATCCAGACTAATTGGTGGACGAGAGGCGCATCCTGTTGTTACATTTGCCACACAGGCTATGCATGACATATCATCTGGACAAACAATCTCTTCCATTATTGAGCAGATTGGCATCAGTCAAACACGCTTCCTCCAGGTCTTTCGCGAGGCTGTAGGCCTGACACCAAAGCAATTTTATCGTATCCTGCGTTTCCAGGAGGCACTCCGTCGTCTAGAACAAGAGCCACCAGAACGTCTGAGCAAGCTTGCCATGGACTGTGGCTACTACGATCAGGCTCATTTTATCCACGATTTCCAGGATTTTGGCGGTCTCTCGCCACGCTCCTACCAGGCACAGCGTGGCGAGTACCGTAACCATATCCCCCTACACAATTAAAGTGTGATTTTTTACAATACAAATGTCCTCCTTCCTGGTATATTCTCCTTGTAAGCGAATTCACATCTAAATTACATCTTTTGAAGGAGCATAAGAACAGAATAATATCAATGAGTAGCTTAAACACTTACACCAGGCATGGCTTTGGCACAGTGCGTCCATATCTCTATGGCAATTCTGCCGTCCTGGATTTTGTACGAGGGACATTCAAGGCGGAGGAACTGGAACGAAACCAAACAAGAGGCGGATTCCATATAGAGGTGAAGATCGGCGACTCCGTTGTCGTCCTGGAAATTGGTGAGTTTGAGGCTACAGCGCCTCGTTCCCAGGTCTATATCTATGTGCAGGATGTAGATGCGACCTACCAGCAAGCACTCCAGACGGGCGCCACCTCAGTAGACGAACCAGGAGATAAGCCCTATCAAGAACGGGGGGCGGGCATCAAAGATAGCTTTGGCAATACCTGGTGGTTTGCCACTTATACAGGCTCGAACTAAAGAAGCCAGCGATGCGCTTTTTTTGGCGTGACACCCCGCGCCTGCGGCGCTCGCACGTGACAGGAGGTGTGGTGCGTTCTGGCAACCTGCGGTTGCCAGAACGCACCACACCTCCTGTCACGTGAAAAGGTTATCCTTGCTTTCTGCTGGCAGCAAAGGTGCGGTAGACGGGAATACGCAGGGTCAGCGTATTGTAGACGCCCGCCTGTTCCTCAGAGAAGTGGAGCTCGAACTCGTTGTCCTCGCTGGTATAATACGTCTCCTCGCTCATAGGTAGCAAGCTGTCCTTAATAAAACCTTGTATGGTGAGCCTCTCCCCATCTCGCCTCACTTCTAGCGAGAAGCCATTCTCGCCAATGTATGCCCCCACCGCTTTATCGAGCATAGCCTCACTCAGCGTCACAGGTATGCGTTCTACAGGAGGAAGTTCAAAGATATGACGGGCTATCTTGCGCGTGATGCGCTCCACATTTATCTCTGGGGCGTTCGCCAGCACAACGATCATGGCCTGGTCATCGACAAAGCGCGCGATAAAGGTATGGAAGCCAGGAATGCCACCACCATGTCCGATGAGACGATTTCCCGCATATTCGGTGACGCGGAAGCCCAGACCGTACTCCTCAAGCCGTCCATCGGCCAGCCGCGTCGGCGTATACATCCGTTCTAGCGTGGCTGTATCTAGCAGGCGTTCCTCGCGTAACGCGGCATCCCAACGTACAAGGTCCTCAACCGTTGAACCAAGTGCACCTGCCGCGTAGGGAATACTCATACTGAGATATTCTGCATGCCGGTATACCTCACCAACCCTCTCATAGCCGCTAGCCCGGCGTGGAACGATTGTCTCGTTATGCATATAATAGGAGCGGTTCATCTCCAGCGGTTGAAAGATATGTTGCTGGATAAACTGCTCATAGCCCATACCTGTTATCTTCTCAATAACCAGGCCGAGCAGGTGATAGCCTGAGTTATTGTATGCGTAGCGCGTTCCAGGCTCAAACTCAAGCGGCAGATCTTTGAAATAAGCAACTACGTCACCAGGCAACATATCTTTCTTTGAGATTTCCTGAAAGAATTTATCTAATGCGGTATAGCTTTTGATGCCCGAGGTGTGATTCAGCAAATGCGTAATCGTAATCGTCCGACCATGCGTTGGATAATCAGGCAAATAGGTGGTGATTGAGTCATCGAGGCGTAGCTTCCCCTGCTTCTCCAACAGCATAATCGCCACTGCCGTAAACTGCTTGGTAACAGAGGCCAATCGAAAGACGGTATCAAGCTCAATAGGACAGCTCCACTCCAGGTTAGCAAATCCGTAGCCAGCGCTATGGATCATTTTGCCATCCTTCACGACAGCAATAGCAACCCCAGGTCCATGAAGATCAATCTCCTCATGTACAATCTGATCTATCTCGCTTAGCATTTCAAATTCCCTTTCATTCCGGCGCTTACAGAGTTTTATGCTATGATACCACTAAACAGGCATTACACCTTGGTCCGTGGCCGTGCAATAGCATTCGAGGCAGGCCTTAACAATTACTATATTTTAGGCCTCATCCATCTATTTACTCTCAAGTAGGAATAAGTGTATACTCTACCAAGCCAATTTTTTGAGGAGTGGCGCCAGAGATCGTATCGCTCGCGATTGAAAGGACTCATCGATGCAGCACAACAAAGACCAGGAAAAGGGAAGCGCTCAAGACATAGAGATGCTGATCGAGGCACTGAGAGATAAGGATAGTGCGGTACGCAAGCAAGTCGCAGAGGCTTTAAATCAGCTTGGCTGGCAGCCAGTGAATGAGACACAATCTGTATTGCTGGCAATTGCCCAGCAAGATTGGGACAGGGTGGCCAGCTTAGGCTCGGCCGCAGTAGAATCGCTGATCGCTGTGCTCCGGGACAGCGATTCTGATGTAAGCGAGTCCGCAGCTAGAGTACTAGAGAAGATTGGTGATCGCCGAGGTATAGACGCGATCCTCGAACGTAAATTTTCAGATAACTCAGTGCAAGCACCTATCCCCCCTACTTTCTTTCTCTCGGAAATATCCGATCCGGGAGGATCTGTCCCGCCCAAATTAATTTTTGATCCCTATGCTCCTAGAACGCATTCAGGGGGGATGAGGCCTCCTCCGAAGCTAGAAAATCCTTCTGCCCTTCCCCTTAGAAAGTGGCTAGCGTTCATTATTACATTTCCAATTCTTGTCCTCCTGGCTTCTATAGTTGCTACAATCGTCATAAAGACCACACGAGCTGAGCATTTACCACCTACTGCTGGCCCGTGGAATGTACTCCTGTTTGTCTGTCAAATGATACTGTTAACAATCACTGTCTGTTTTACGCCCACTCTTGTGGCGTTCTTCTTCTATAGAAACGGGCGCATAGTATCTTTGCTTATAGAGATCGTTGCCTATATTGTCATCTTCCTGGGTTTTGCTTTCTGGTTTCTTGGTGCAAATGCACTCGGGACCTGGCTCTTCTATGCAATTGCTTTGGTCCTCTTGATCGATATTGGCAGTCACTACATTGAGTGGTATAAGGATAATACGCTTAAGCGCATCAGAAATGCAGCATTATATCAATCTATTGAAATCGATGTCAAAGCGCTTGAACAGATGAAGCAAGATGAAGTAATACTATATTTACCTGTTCCTGTTGGACTTGCCCTTGGCACAATAATAGGACTGATTCTCCGTCAGACTACGGTACAAGCCATTGCGCTTTGTCTGCAAATCGTTCTGTTGCTTTCCTCCTTCGTCCTCCTTTATTTTCTCATCGTTGGTTTTCTGCGTATGGCTGATCCTCTGTTCAAGACAATTCCCAAATTCTTGCCAGCATTAACTAAATCCAGGCAGAAGGGCAGGGGGAAAGCCAAGACCGCACAGGCATCACAAGAGACATTAGATCAACACTACATTGATTTAGCTTGTGATGTTAACGGATTACGTATGGTATATAAGTATGATGCACTCCATAATACGATCTTGCTTGTCGCCTTTCTCCTCATCGTGATGAAGGTTTGGCTTTTTCCGATAGATATAAAATGGCTGATTGTAAGCCTTCTCTTTGCCACACTGATATTCTGCGAACTTCCTTATGCTGTTGGTCAATATCTGCTTCACACAAAAATTTTGGCGCAGTATACAGGAGGAAAATATGTAGAAATGGAGAAAAAACTTCAGGGGTATGCCCCTATATTTCCTCCCTGGGCCTTTCTAGGAGCGTTGTTGACTAGCGGCACCGCAGGGAGTATCCTCTATGCATTGCTCAACCAAATGATACAAAATACCTTTACTGACTTTCTCAAATAACAAATGACGGGAAATTATAATGGGGCTATACATAAAAGCATATAGCAGGGAGGCTCAGATGAGCATAGAATTGGCACAGGCGCTTCAGAGCGCCACTCTTGTGGCCGAAGAGGACGCGTTATGGGGCGAGGGAACAATCCCTCTGAAACTTAAGAGCTATCTCAGCCAGGAGTTGCCGCCACTGGAGCTAATTACCTCGGTTCGCGCGTTGGTGACGCTGGAAGATCAGGTGCTGGTCATTCGCGATCCCTTGAACCATCATCTCCTCCCTGGTGGACAGCGCCAGGATGGCGAGACTCTGATGCAGACCCTGCGGCGTGAACTGCTAGAGGAGACCGGCTGGTCCCTGGCGAGCACACGCCTGCTGGGTTTCAAGCACTTCCGCTACCTGGGACCCCGCCTGGAGACGTTTCGAACCTATCCCGATTTCCTCCAGGTCATCTATCACGCCACTCCCGAGGCCTTTAATCCCGAGGCACGCGAGCAGGATGGCTACGAGCTAGAGGCCGTCTTCCGCCCACGCGCCGAGCTGGCTACCCTGAAGCTCTCAGCCTCAGACCAGGCCTTCCTGAAGGCTATATATGAACTCGAAAGCGCGTAGGTACTACTGGCGTACTGGCGTACGCACCAATGTCAGTTCCGCTTTCGCGCTCCACATTTGGAAGCAGAAGAGAGGGTATTTAGTATAAAATTCAAGGAGCAAACCCATATGAATAAAAGAATGTTTCAAACACCAGACGAACAGGCCACCAATGAGCGTGAAGTCAGAGAACTCTACAGCAAATTATTGGAGAGCTGGGATAAGCGCGATGCCAAAGCTTTCGCTGCACTCTTCAATGAAGACGGCGAGTCCATCGGCTTCGATGGAAGTCAGCTTATAGGGCAAGCAGAGATCTTCTCAACGCTAAAAACTATTTTTGGCCATCATCCCACGCCACCCTACATCTACAAAATCAAAAATGTGCGTTTCCTACAGCCTGATGTCGCCACCCTCCGCGCTATCGTTGGCATGGTCCCGCCTGGTAAGGCTGAGATAGATCCCTCACTCAATTCTATTCAGACTATCGTGGCGATCAAGCGCAATGGCGAGTGGAGCATTTCTTCCCTCCAGAACACCCCAGCCCAACTGCATGGAAGACCCGAACTGGTCCAGCAGATGACAGAAGAACTGCGAGAAGTAAGCGAGCGCGCGCAATGACCACCAATCAAGGAACGTATAGCATAGGAGACCGGGCGGGTCTCCTATGGACATGGTGGAAGGGCGATGTACTGCCTGTCTTGCCACCACTGCCTGATTTTTCGGTGGAGAGAGCCGCAAATCTTGAGGAACTGGCACTCGTGATGGAGACTGCTCAAGATGAGGTCTTGAAACTGATGCAAGCAGGCCATGAGCCTTATCTTGCGCGCATGGGTGCGCACGCCGTCGCCGTTGGGTGGTCCGCCACTGGCAAGGCAGCCTTTGGCGGCGGACTCGTCACCTTTCAGGTTCCCTCACAAAACCGCTACCTGTACTACTTTATCACGCTTCCAGCATGGCGAGGTCACGGTATTTATCCTCGCTTGCTTCAATATATCCTGCGCCATGAATGCGCCACAAATGAGCGCTTCTGGATCATTCACCAGGCAGCCAACATGGCATCGCAACGGGGCATCGAACGCGCAGGCTTCCAGCTTACCAGCGCGGTCCACTTCTTAGACACAGGAGGCCTGGGACTGCTCACCACAAAAGAGAACAAAGGGCGAGCGCTGACTGGAGCAGTCCTCTTTGGCCTCCCGCTTATCGAGAAACGTTAATTATCTTGCTCGGGCTTGATCTGCTTCGGCAAGGCGGCTGCCAGAATCTCGGTCACCTCTTCCAGCGTCTGGCCGCGCTGGCGTTGCTCCGGCTTCTCAAGGCCTAATTCGGTGCCTTCGACGAAGTGATAAAGGGCTGCGGCTCCCTCAAGCATCTGTGGAGGAAGCCCCAGATCCGCAAAGGTGCGTGCGATTTCTTGCATCTCGCCCACCCAGCGATAGGCTTTGGGCGGCATGCCAGGTACCGAGCGCTTGATGGAGCGAAAGGCAGGCAAATCCTGTAATTCGTTAATCAGCGTGTCCTGTAGGCCCAGGGCGCGACCGGCGGTCAGGGCTTCTGTCGCCAGGGCCGTCAGGCCTTTCGTGACCGAGGCATAGCACATCTTGAGGCCAGATGCCTGGCCGCTCTGCGCGCCTACTACGCGCACATCCAGGCCGTACTCGCTCAAGCGGGCGACATCCGCCGCTCGTGCGCCAGAGACATATATATGCGGTCCCTCTTCGCCAGGCCGAGGCGGACCTCCAATAATGCCGGCATCCACAAAGCCCGCTCCCGCCTCCGTCAATAACTGATCGAGAGCCAGTGCCGTGCGCGGAGCAATGGCGTTACAATCTACAAAAAGCAGCTCGGTCTTCACATGACTCAGAGTTGAAGCAATACGCTCTCCGAAGGAGTATGCTCTGGCTGGTGGCATGATCGAGAGCAGGATATCAGCCTCGCGCACAAGGGTCTCATCATCAGGAACATCCTGCATTCCAGCGGCCTTCGCCAGGGCCTGTGTTCGCGCACTACGGTCACGCAGGCTGGTAATGACGCGCAGGCCATGCCGGTGAAGGACCGCGCCGATCGCATGCCCCATATCACCTGGACTCAAGATAGCAACAGTGCGAATCTCCACTTCATCTCCTCGCTTCTAGACCTTCACCAAATCAAGGGTCCATGCTTGCCTGGACTCTCCGCTAAGATCTTATTCCGAACCCCAACGCCACTGGCGTGTCTAGCGCTTCGCGCTCAGGGTTTTCGGTGAAGTAGTAAAGTGAGACGGATACGAAGAATGCATCCGTCTCACGACATTACCAACCTACTCAGATCGTCAAATCGACAATACCTGCCATTGCTGATTAGCGCCACCATTATATGTATACTGGATGACTGAGCCACCATTGCTGGTGGATTGGCCGCTTACATCAAGCACCTTCCCGCTGTTGCGGTTGACGATCTTGACATACCCTCCACCAACATCTACCAGTTGCCATTGCTGATTGGTCCCGCCGCTGTCCGTGTACTGGATGACTGATGCACCATCAGCGGTAGAGCCTTGAGAGACATCTACGAGCTTGCCGCTATTGCGACTCACGACCTTGACATAACCACCACCAGCATCCACCAGTTGCCACTGCTGATTAGCACCACCCCAGTAATCCCACTGCTCCAATAGCGCACCATCACTTGTGGATTGGCCAGTCACGTCGAGAGCCTTCCCACTATTGCGGTTCACAATCTTCACGTAACCAGTGGTCACTGGATCTATCTCTACACGATCAAGTGCGGGCCAGACATTCGTGCTCTGGGGATTTTTACGCCCGGTTACACTCAGTTTGAAGGTATGAGTACCAGAGCTGAGCGCAGGACTTTCCCACATAAACTGATTGCCAGCTCGCTGTGACGCATAGAAATCGACTTCATGCGTTGGCCCATTATCGATAGAGACCAGGCCAATCCCCTCATTGGTATCCTTGACACCATAGAGGCGGATGCGCGAGCCAGTAAATTGCAGGCTGACAGAGTCGCCGGCCTGTCCATCCCAGCTATCACTGCCATTGTAGAGATTGCTGCCACAATTGGTACAATGCCCCCAACCACTGCCCTGATAATTGAACTGGTTGGTCCCACTACCCTGAACGGAGTCGTCAATCTCGGTCACGGCGTTTGTGCCAGTATAGCTCACATTAGGAATGACAAACGTTGTAATCGATTGGCCAGGGAGCGATGCAGTAAATGACTTGTTTGAGATGCTCATATTCGCTAGTTGAGCCAGGTTCGCGCTCGCCGTCGTCTGATAGGGGGTCGCAGTTCCACCTACACTGGTGAAATTTGAGAGGTTGTACGTAACAGCATTGCTACTGGAGCCGCTATTGGTAGCTACAAGCACAAGGGTATGCGATCCAGCATCATAGGCACTAAACGTGCTACCATCACTATTACCTATCATCTTATACCCGGGGCGAATAAACTTGGTGTAGTTCCCAAAACCATAGTAACGCGATGGGTAGATGATATTGCCATTGCTGTCTGTACTGGCCAGGCCCCAGAGATCATCGTTGGCACCAGCGTTGCCAGATCCTCCGGCCCCAAAGTAATTGTCGGCCGCCTGCCAGATCACCCACGCAGCTGGATGCAGGTGTTGTTCATCATCCAGGATATGCTGGGACAGAGTAATAGCCGAGGCAATCTGACTTCCCTGCGAGCCCGCGCCCCATTCTGACATCCACAGGCGCTTGTTGCCGCCCTGCCCAATGGTGCTATAGGCATAATCCCGGTCGCTATCGCTGCCACCATAGGTATGCGTATTATATTGTACGACATAGCCTTTGGCCGTGCTATCGTAAGCATTGTAGTCCGTGTTTGACCGGTTCACCGCCGTATCGTCAGGAGCCGAGACCACCGAGTAGGCCGAGACACCAGTCGTATCAAGCCTGGCACCGACTTTATTGACGATTGTATTCTGGGTAGCGGTAGAGACATTGGTGCCTTCCTGATCCCCTTGATAATTCCAGTAGCCAGGAGTCGGCTCGTTAAATGGTTCAAGCGTCTGGAGCGTCAAGCCCCAACTATCATGAAAATGCTGAGCAATAGTCGCCAGGTAGCTGGCATAATCATCATAGTGCGCGCTACTCAGATTCTCGGCATTGCCGCTCGCTCCCGAGGTACAACTATTCGTAAGCATCCAGGCAGGAGGAGAGTTCACAAATCCCTCGAAGAGATTGGCACCCCGATTCTGAGCAGCCTGGAGGACCCAGCGTTGGTTCGCATCCTGCGTCCAATCATAAGTACCGGCAGATGGCTCATAGGTAGGGATATTGGTGTAAATCCCTGCTTTGCCTGAGGCAATGGAGTTATGGCAGACATTACCCGGACCATCGGCCCCAAAGTTGTAGCGCAAGACATTGAGGCCAATACCCTTATTGGGATCAAAGAGAGCATCGGCCAGGGCATTGCGCTGGCTATCGCTCAAGCCGCCCGCCCAGTTAGCCCACCAGGCCATGCTAGATCCCCAACCTTGAAGCGTTTGATACTGCTGAGAAGGGTTAATAGTGACCGTAGAGGCCGCACGGGCCACATCAAAGGGTCCCTCCGCCAGGAAGGCGAACAGAACAAACATACAAAGTGCGATGAGACGAGGAGCAAAGTGGAGACTAAAACGACGAAGCATAAGAGGGTCCTCCTTGAGACACAGACACCTTCATAGTGTCTTCTCGCGCTTTTCAGGGATGGTAGTCAAATAACTACCATCCCTGGTCACCAATGACCATTTGACGCCTCTAGAATGAACCGTTCAAGGAACAATTCACTCTTGCATAGAAGAGGGGGTAACATAGGTAATAGTTCCGTCGCGACTAGCGAATCCTGACAGGAGCCAGGATTTTCTCGCGAGCGGGTTTGTGAGGGAATGACTTCCTCACCGGATGGACTACCGGCAGATGGACCCTGCACTCCCCATCCTCTACTCCCTTGCGCTCGAAAGCTCCAGGAGCTACTTTGCGGATAATATTCCCTGCGCCATTGACATCAGCATGGATGACTCGCCCATCGGCTGCTCGATACAGTCCCCGCTCGATGCGCTTGCCGCTAAACTGGTAGGCCACCTGCTCGCCTTTGCGATACACGGGCAGGGGGTCGAGATCAAGCAAGCTGGCTTTGCTCGTGTACGACTCTTCGGTGAGGATCACGCCAATGCCGACCAGTTCCGCTTTATACTGCAGCATCTCAATGAAGCGCGCATGCGGGATCTGCACAAAGTGCTGATTGGTGCGCTTCCCTAGGCGGATCGCTTGTTTTTGCAACGGATTCTTGCCGATGATCAACGTCCCGATCCCCTCGGCGACCAAAAGATCAATCAGGAAGCGGCTGGCCGTATGCAGGTCGTGCTCGATCCGCCGGTTGCGTCGAGTCGTCAACTGTTCCACGCGCCGACTTCGGCCAGGATGTCCCAGGGATTTCTGGAGCACTGCTCGTTGTTTGTTATAATACTGGTTACAGGACTTGATGCCGCGCCCGTTAACAATCACCGGTACAAAGCCTGGTTTGTTTGAAGTTAGCGTGGCCAGATTATCCATACCCGGATCGAGTCCGGCGAGCAGATCAGGATCAACCGCCGTGATGGTGGGTTCGTGTTCAGAGATGACTTCGACCACGACATAGCCCACTTTGGGAACCACGCGCACCTGCGCGATGGCTTTGGGGTCTTGCCGGGTTTTCACCTGGATGCCCAGTTGCGAGGGCTGGATGATCCCCCGATCCAGGGTCCGTTTGCCCCGGCTCACCGCTTGCATGGTATAGACGAGCAGGTTACGCCCCTTCGCCTTGGGCAAGTACGTTGGGAGGTGAGGACGCCCCACGAACGTTGCCGGGATCTCTCGATACACCAGAAGCGCCGCCCAGAAACTCGACCAGGCGGTGCAGACCTGCTTGAGCACCTGTTGCGCGACTTTGGCAGGCAACGCCCGGTATGCCTCGTGCTCTTGCATCCGCTTATCCAGCGCAGGATAGGAGAGGCTGGTGTTGGTCAAAAAGAACGTTTGACGCAACGCATAGAGGGCGGCATTGTAGAGATTCTTGGAGGCAAAACAGGCTGCATCCACGCAGGCAAAGCGCGGATCGGTCTGCGCAATCACATGCTTTTCAACCAGGTGCATCTTGCGCCTCCAATTCCTGGACAATGCGCTCGGTCTTTCGTTTCGCTCGACGCTGCCCATAGCGTCTGGCACAGAAGCTATAAATGATGCTCGTCAGGTCGGTGAGCAGATCTTCGGTCTCATTTTCGGCCTGATTGACCACCTCGATTTCCCGCCCGCAAGCGGTGAGGAGCGTCTCAATATAGCGAAAGCCAAAGCGCGTCCCCCGGTCTTTGTGTTCAATGACAATCCGCCCGACGTTGGGATCAGCCAGGAGCGCCAGAAACTTGGGCCGATTGTCGTTGACCCCCGAACCAATTTCTTTGACCACCTTGCTCACCTGATAGCCACGAGCCGCACAGTACGCCACGAGCCGCTCCGCCTGACTGTCCAGGTTCGCCTTGTTCTCGGCTGAGGAGACGCGGGTGTACACCACCGTCACAGCTTTTACCGGGCTGGCGGATCTTGCAGGTTCATCGATCAGGATCGTGTGCGCTCCCACGCGTCGACCCTGAATCTTGCCGTCTCGGAACCAGCGCCAGGCCGTCTCATAGCGGACCCCTTGTTGTTTTGCGTAATCACTGAGTTTCATAGGAAAAGTGTACCAGGATTCTCAGTGATTGTCAAGGATTCGCTATATCTTCAATGATCTGTTTCAATACTCTTTATCATAGTAGCATACTTTTAAGAAGTTTGTAGAGACTGACCGACGCGTGCTTTAGCAGCGTCAGGCCACTTCCGCAGCCTTACTCTCCAGCTGGGGAGCACGCGCGAGCGTGGGGGCCAGCAATACAATGACCAGGCCGAGAAGCGCCAACAGGCCAAGCGCATAAGGCAAAGATATGAGTTCCGCGATCTGGCCAATCACAGGAGGACCAACCAGCGAACCAGTGTAGGACATTGTCGCCACAGCGGCCAGGGCGAGACCAGGAGCCAGGTTAGGCGTACGGCTCGCAGTGCTAAAGACAAGCGGAGCCATACAGGCAAGCCCTGCTCCCACACAGGCCAAGCCCACAAGCGCAAGAATGGGCTGTTGGAAAAGCAGAGCCAGGCCCAGACCCAGGGCTGCCAGCAAACCACCCAGACGCACATGGAGCACTGGTCCAATGCGTTTTGCAATAGAATCACCCAGCAGACGCGCAACAGTCATAGCGAGCGAGTAAACGGCAAAAGCCAGCGCGGCCAATCCCGCACTGGTACCCAGCGAGCGATGCAGGTAGACGCCGCTCCAATCCGCCATCGCGCCTTCACTCATAAAGGAGCAGAAGCCAATGATGCCTAGCCCCAGCAAGGCCTTTGTCGGGCGCGCGAAGACTGGTGTTTTCTCGCTGGGCTTGGCTGTAGTTGGCAAGAGCCAGCGACTGGCAAGCAAGACCACCAGAAGGAGCAGCCCAGAAACAAGCAGGAAATGGAACAAAGGCATAATATTGAGCCAGGCCATAAGGCTGCCACCACTGGCCCCAACCAGGGCGCCAACGCTCCAGAGCCCGTGAAAAGATGACATAATTGGTCTGCGATAGCTCTCTTCCAAAGAGGCGGCCTGGGCATTCATCGACACATCCATGACACTATTGCCCATACCTAACAGCATAAGTGAGAGCCATAAGAGTGGCAGGTTAGGCGCGAGAGCCGGAAGCACCAGACTACAACAGCACACAATAGCCGCAATGGTCGTGGTCAAACGACTTCCCAGGTGAACAATGAGCCATCCCACGTAGGAAAAGGCCACGAGCGACCCCACCGCCAACCCCCAGAGGGCAATACCCAGAGGGCCTGGATCTAACTGCAACTGCTGTTGTATCGTAGGGATGCGCGCCGCCCAACTTGCCAGGAGCATCCCATTGGCGAAAAACATAAGAGAAATAGCATAACGTGCCGTTCGCAACGCCATCGGCTGTGTGGACAAAAGACGACTCCTTCATATTGGTAATGGCCTCCCTTTCCGCAGGGCAAGAAGCCAGAGACTTCTGGCAACTGTACCACGCGAACCTGCCCTATTTCAAGAGCATGCTCGCATGCTCGCATGCTCGCCCGACCTCTTGTTTTTCAAGCAAGCACTATGTTATACTACACCCCATAAAAGATTGTTTCGTTAGTAAAGGGGAGATGTCCATCGTGGGAAACACATGCTGCAGGCCAAGAAGAAGCGCTTCTGCTGTTATGAGCCTGTAGTGATTGCACATCAACATCTCCAATCACGTTCCTCTTCTCTTTTTCCTCACATCGCTTGACACTTTCCAGCGAAGGAGAGCGGGACCAGGCTCAGCAGCCGATAGAGCTGTCTGAGGTGGTACGCTATTCGCCTGGGTCGACACACATCTCGTCTCTACGCACACCGCTTCCACCATCTGCCTGATAGCTCTTCCCCGTTTCTCCTGTCCCGTAGCACCGTGCTCTAACCCCGTGGTTACATCTATCTTCTTTTGCGAAACCCAGGTTTCAAGCGAAAGGAAAAGAGCGGTGCGATATAGACAAATAGCAGCCAGAGGCACATCGCCTGGGCAGAGAGTGCGAACTAGTTGGGATGCGCATACCGAATGGTATGATGGCTGGGTCGGCAAGGATGGCAGCACACTGCATCGTGAGCTGGCGATCCCCGCCACCTTGGAATTGCTGGCCCCCCGGCGCGGTGAGCGTATCCTGGATATTGGCGCGGGCCAGGGCGTCCTGGCACCTCATATCACACGCGCGGGTGCCTCCTATGTCGGCATTGATGCCAGCACAAGGCTACTCCAGCGCGCCCGCGCCCATCATGGACGCATAGGCACCTTCCTGCAAGGAGATGCCAGTCGCCTTGACCTGATTTCAGGGATAGAACAAGCAACCTTTGATGGCATAGTCTTTCTGCTCAGTATTCAGGATATGGACCCTCTGAGTTCAGTACTAGAGGGAGCGGCTTGGGCTTTACGCGGCGGTGGGAGGCTCGTGATCGTGATGATTCACCCCTGTTTTCGTGTGCCGCGTCAAAGTGGCTGGGGCTGGCAGGAGGAACGCCAACTCCAATATCGGCGCATTGATCGCTACCTGACCCCGCTAGCAGTTCCCATGAAGGAATACGCCAATGGGCGCCAGGGGCAGAGCCTCTGCTTTCATCGCCCCCTGCAACAATACATTAATGATCTCGCCTCCAGTGGCCTCGTGCTTGACCAGATGCGCGAGTTGTGTACCTATAAGACATCCAGCGGGCCACATGCCAGGGCCGAGAACAGGGCCTACCAGGAAATTCCCCTGTTTATGGGGCTACGCGCACGTAAGCTTCCAAGCAGGTAACACAGCGGGACTCATCAGATCTTGATACCATGATGCCAGGTTAGTTTTGCTAACCTGGCATCATGCATCATAAACTTCTATCTTAAAGCGCGGCTCCATGCAGAAGCAGGCGCATAGGATACTCCTCGCCTGAACCTGAGAGGCGGTTGTAGCGAAACTCAAGGAACTGTCCGCAGAAGCTTGCTAGCACCTCGACCGTTCCTGTCGCCAGAAATAAGCTCTGACTTAAGATTGGCGCGTCTGTTCCCAAAAGCCCAACGCTCACATCTGTCGTAAGCTTCAAGGTAACACGCCCTTCTTGCGCTTCAGCGATGAGTCGCTCTTCCTGTAACTGAGTAAGCAATATTGTTGGCGCGACCTGGGCCAGGGAGCGCGGAAAGGCTTGCAGCGCATCGGCTGATACTGAGGATGTATGTGACTGGAGAGATGATGAAAAAGACATGCAAAACCTCACTTTCAAACTTACCAACCAGAGATAGATAACACTATGGAGCCAAAGGTACGAATAGTTCTACACCCTCTATAACCTCTTTGGGCGCTGATTACTTCCCAGATTCAAAAAAAGTGGAAAGTTGTCCAATAATACGACGAAGCAAGGAGGCAAAAGGCTGTGGCAATGTAAGGGAGCCATAGCGTGTACTTCTATCTAAAAAAGCTTCTTTGCCGGAGGAGAATACAGAACCAGAGAGACTATCTTCCATATTCATAGACAATAGTCTACATCTTAGAGCGCGCTCTAAGTCAAGCGGGATTTCTGGAGATTTTACAAAAACACAAACAAGCCCGGCGCTACTGATGTACGCGCCGGGCTTTTGGTTTATCCTTCCTTATTGTACAAGATACGTCAAGAATATACATCCGCCATTTGGACAATGTTTTTGCACAAATACTTATGTATACTCTCAACAAACGCTATAGACAGCTAGCTTGGAAGGAAATATCTGATGCCAACACAAAGCGACATTGCGCAAGCGCTCTCACATGTTCTATGGATTGCCGGTTCCCCCTGCTCAGGAAAATCCACGATCAGCCATACCATCACCCGGATCTATGTCTTCCTCGATTATCATGTCGACGCGCTTGCAAGTCATCATTTTGCGCGACGTATAGCCGCTGGCGACGTTGAGGCACAGAAATTTCTAAGTATGAGCATGGACCAGCGCTGGATACAGCGCCCAGTTGAAGAAGTGTTTCAAGAAACCATTGAATCGTGGACCAGGAACTTTGCGCTGGTCATCGAGGATCTCCTGGCTCTGCCCAGAGAAAACTTTATTGTCGCCGAGGGGAACTTCTTTCCAGAGTGTGTCGCCCCCTATCTCTCCAGCCCCCAGCAAGCAATCTGGCTGGTTCCCACTGATACCTTCTGCGACCAGGCTCGACGCCGCAAGCAGGCTGAACTGGTCAGACGCCAGAAACGGCATGGCGTCTATAACGAGGGCAGCAACCCTGAGCAACGCCTGCGTAACCTCATCGCCCGCGACTGCCAGCTTGCTCGCTATGTCAAGCAGCAGGCGGAAACCCTCTCGCTTTCAGTCGTTGAGGTAGACGGAGGTCACTCCAGCGAGGAAATGACGGAACTGGTCGAGAGACACTTCGATCCATATCTCATCGAATACTTTAGGCGAACAAAAGAGTAGCCGATCCGAAACTTAGAAAACACTACGTACCAGACCTCCTTCCGCGCGTAGCGCAGCTCCATCGACGACCCCAGCAAGCGGGCTACAGATCAGGGTAACCAGCGCCGCCACTTCTTCAGGCTGAATCAGGCGCTCGATCAAAGAGGTAGGGCGATTCTCCTGCATAAATTTGCGCTCGGCCACCTCTGGCTTCTCGCCAGGGAACAGTGACTGAATAAATTCACTACCCCCCTCGGTCCTCGTTGGTCCCGGCAAAACGCTATTAACCGTCACATTTGTGCCTTTGGCGATCTCGGCCAGGCGATGATCTGGTTGTAAATGAGATCGCTCTGCGAATTTTGTCATTTACAAGCCCTCGGCCCTTGTTCTCTCAACTTCTATAAAAGGTTGTCCATGGTAATCGGCAGGTCGCGCACACGGCGGCCTGTGGCATGGTAGATAGCGTTGGCGATGGCCGGCGCAATACCGACGATGGCGACTTCGCCGACGCCCTTGACGCCGAGCGGATTGAGTTCCAGGTCGGGCTCTTCGACAAAGAGCACTTCGAGCGGGGGAATATCCGCGTGGACCGGGATGGCGTAGTCGGCAAAGTTGGCGTTGACGATGCGGCCTGTTGTCTCGTCCATGCGGGTCTGTTCCAGCAGGGCCATGCCAATGCCCCCAACGGTACCACCGATAACCTGACTGCGCGCAGTTTTCGGGTTGAGAATACGGCCAGCCGCGATGACCGAGAGCACTCTACTCACACGAATCCTGCCCAGCTCGGCGTCTACGCGCACCTCGACAAATTTTGCTCCGAAGATGCCCGTGCCAAACCGCTGGGCCTCGTCGCCAGGGGCAGCTCGGCCTGTGGCCTCAAGCAGATCCAGGCCATGGCGTTGGAGAATGGCGGTATAGCTCTCGCGGCGTGTGGGATCGCTTTTGAGCGCGATATATCCGTCTCCGGTTAGTATCATCTTCCGGCTTGCCCCGCGCAATGGCGAACACTCGTCTTCCTGAACGAGCGCGAGTGCCTGTTCCAGCAGCGTGGCAGCGGTCGCGTGGACCGCCGAGCCGGCGCTGGCGGCGAGCATAGAGCCGCCCTGGTTGGGCGAGACGGGAGAGTTGCTGTCGCCCAGCTCGCAGCGAATCCTTGCCAGGGGCAGGCCGAGCGCATCCGAGGCAATCTGAGCCAGAATGGTAGCGGTGCCGGGGCCGATGTCGGTCGCGCTGGTCTGGATCAGCACGCTGCCATCGGCCAGCAAGCGCACACGGGCTTCTGCCGGCTGGCGGTTGTAGGGATAGTAGCTGCCAGACACGCCCCAGCCGATCAGTTCATGACCGTCGCGCAAAGAGCGCGGAGCGCGTGGGCGACGTTCCCAGCCAAAGGCTTGAGCGCCCAGTTCAAAGCATTCGCGCAGCTTCCGGCTTGACCACGGTTGGCCGCTCTGGGGATGGACCGGCGTGTCATTGCGCAGGCGCAGTTCAAGCGGATCAATGTCCAGGGCGTACGCCAGTTCGTCCAACGCGCTTTCAAGCGCGAAAAGGCCGGTCGATTCACCAGGGCCACGCATCCAGGTGGGTACAGCGACGTTGAGACGCACCTGACGATAGGCAGTGCGCAGGTGAGGGCTGGCGTAAAGCAGAGCGGTCGCGCGCGTCAGGCCTTCGCGAAAGTCGTCATTCATTGCCACTGGCTCGGTGCCCTCGTGGATTGTAGCGAGAAGCTGGCCCTTGCGAGTTGCGCCGAGGGCTACACGCTGTACACTGCGCGGGCGGTAGCCAGTGGTTGTGTACATCTGCTCGCGGGTGAGCACCAGTTTGACCGGGCGGCCTACCTGACGGGCCGAGATAGCGGCCAGAACCACGTGTGGCCAGGGGCGCAGTCCGCTGCCGAACGCGCCGCCGATGAAGGGAGCCAGCACGCGTACCTGCGTTATCTCCAGGCCGAGCATCATTGCCAGTTGAGCGCGGGTATTGTAGACTCCCTGCGTCGAATCGTGGAGCGTTAACGTCTCGTCATCCCAACTGGCGATAGTCGCAGCCGGCGCCAGCGGATTGTGGTGCTGCGTCGGAGTAGTATAAGTTGCTTCCACGCGTACCGGAGCCCTGGCTAGAACAGCTTCGGGCTCGCCACGCACTACGTCGGGAAAAGCGTTGTCGAGCACCTGCGCGTGCGGATCATCGAGTCGGAGCAGCGGCGTTTCCTCCTGGTAATCGACCGTGATCAAAGTCGCGGCAAAAGTGGCTTGCTCAAGCGTTTCTGCTACTACCACAGCGATATGCTGGCCATGATAAGAGATGTGTTGGTCTTGGAGAGGCGGCGGCGGCGCTGCCCCCACCACAAAGCTGGGGGGGCTGGAGTGCAAGCGCGGCGCGTTGAGATGCGTCAGCACCGCGAGCACACCTGGAGCTGCTTCCGCCGCAGCTGTCTCGATCGTTTTAATGCTACCGCGCGCGATGGTGCTCTGCACAATAACCGCATGTGCCATGCGCTCAAAGGGAAATTCCGCGGGATAGCGGGCCTGGCCTGTTACCTTGAGCAGCCCATCGACGCGGTCAACCGGCTGGCCCACGCTGGGCGAGGATGTTTGTGGAGCGCTTTGAATCATGCGATGCCTCCTACCGTGGTCAGGGCGCGTATCAGTGTACGCCGGGTGAGTTCAATCTTGAACGCGTTATCGCGTTGGGGGATAGCCCCTGTCAGGGCCGCTTCCGCGGCGGCGGCGCAGGTTTCTCTGGCGAGAGGCGCATTCTGGAGCAGTGCTTCCGCGGCGCGTACCCGCCAGGGGATTGTTCCCACTCCACCCAGCGCGATCCGCGCCGCGCAGACAGTTGAACCGTCCAGTTCCAGGGCCACGGCGGCTGAAACCAGGGCGAACTCGTAGGAGGCACGATCGCGCACCTTGAGATAGGTTGAGCGAGAGGCATTGAACGTCGTCGGAATTTCCAGCGCGGCAATCAGCTCACCGGGTTTGAGAACATGCTCACGTTCCGGCGTTGTGCCAGGCAGGAGATAAAAATGGGCCAGCGGAATGCGCCGCGAGCCGTTTGGTCCGTGTACCTCCAGCGCAGCATCCAGCGCTATCAGGGCCACGGCGAGATCAGAGCCGTGGGTTGTGATACAGTTCTCGCTGGTACCGAAAATGGCGTGCACGCGGTTTTCGCCAACCAGCGCGGCACAGCCGGAGCCAGGCACGCGTTTATTGCAGGCAAAGACGGGATCGCGGAAGTAGGAGCAGCGCGTGCGCTGGAGCAGATTGCCACCGAGCGTTGCCATATTGCGTAGTTGTTGTGACGCACTGGCCAGCAGCGCTTGTGTGATCAGCGGATAGCGCTCGCGGAGCAGCGCGTTATGCACCGCCTCGCTCATGGTAGTCAGCGCGCCAATCAATATCGCGTCTTCGGTGACTTCAATGCCCCGCAGAGGGAGGTGTGTAATATCTACCAGCAGATCGGGATGGAGCACATCATCCTTCATCAGGTCCAGCAGCGTCGTGCCGCCAGCGATGTACGCTGCCCCGGGGTGGGCTGTCAGGCGCGCAATGGCGCCCGCCTCGTTTTCGGCGCGCCAGTAGCTAAAAGGTCGCATCTTTTTCTCCCTCTACCACGCTCCAGATCGCGGCCACAATATTGGAGTAAGCGCCACAGCGGCAGAGATTGCCACTCATAAACTCGCGGATCTCTTCCTGAGAAGTCGTGTGCCCCTCGTTGAGCAGAGCCACGGCGGACATAATCTGTCCCGAAGTGCAATAGCCGCACTGAAAGCCATCGTGAGCGATAAAGGCCGCCTGCATGGGGTGAAGCTCTTCTCCATTGGCCAGGCCTTCAATCGTCGTAATCTCTCGTCCGTCGCACATCGCAGCGAGGGTGAGGCAGGAGAGAACACGCTGGTTATCGGCCAGGACCGTGCAAGCGCCGCAGGCTCCGTGGTCACAGCCCTTTTTTGTGCCCGTCAGTTCAAGATGTTCGCTCAGCGCGTCAAGCAGTGTCACGCGTGTATCCAGGAGCAGCGCGTGCTTTGTGCCATTGACACGCAACGTCACAGCAATCAGTTGAGCATCTAGGGATGTCTCTGTAGAAGTAGCCATATCTTTTCCTATCGATTCTATCGTTAAATAACGGTATCCGTGGGTTCATCTTGAAGTGTCGCGTAGACCTGGGCGACTGCCGCGTTATTGCGTTCTTCAACCTCGCGCATGTGCGTGATCTTCCGTTGCAGCGCGGCCATATGCTGCTCTAACTTGTGCATATGTTCTTCCAGAGCGCGTTGGTGTTCTTCCAGGATCAACCGGCGCTCGGTCGCAGTGGCATCACCCTGGCGACGCAGCGCTGCAAAATGAATCATCTGCGCCAGCGGCATATCCGTCTCGCGCAGGCGAATCAGCGTCTGGAGCCAGGAGATATCTTGCTGACTATAACGGCGATGGCCGTTTGGCGCTCTCTGTACCGGCTCAATCAGCCCGATGCGTTCATAGTAGCGCAGCGTATCGCTGCTCAGTCCGGTCTGCTGAGCAACCTGTTGAATCGAAAAATTTGTTTCCATGCCCCAACTATACAACCTGGAGTGAACTCCAGGTCAAGAGGTTGGAGTGACTTTTTCTGTCCAGGAGGGGTCCCAACATTCCCCCCTGCGTTTTTCCCGCTAAGCAAGCAACAATATCTGTATGAGAAGACAGAGGAAACATGGATCATACTGTACAGGTCTGGGATGCCATCAATAGCCACAAATACCTGACGTATAGCGGTCATACTGACCAGATCAACACAGTGGCCTGGTCCCCCAATGGCAAGTACATCGCGTCGGGTAGCAATGATCATACGGTGCAGGTCTGGGATGTCGCCAGCGGAAACAGGAGCGTGACCTATCAAGGCCATGCCGACCGGGTCAACGCTGTGGCCTGGTCTCCTGATGGCAAGTACATCGCGTCGGGCAGCGATGATCGTACCATGCAGATCTGGGACGCAACGACAAAAAAGACTGTCTTCACCTCTACAAACGATCTCACTAACTATTTCGCCGTGATCAAATCCGTGGCCTGGTCTCCTGATGGCAAGCTTATCGCTTCCGGCAGCAGTGATTCCACTGTACGATTCTGGGCGATCCCATAACCCCCATTGCTTGGACCTTGTTTTTCTATAGAAGAATTCGCCTCATGACCTCCGTCATTTTCTCGTCATTGATCTTCTTTTGACCATTGAGATATCTTTGTCCAACTGTACTAGAGGGAGGTAGAGTCACCGCTATGGTTTGATGGTCGAGGCAATAACAACATTGAGACTATAATTGGCATAGGGGAGTAGGATATCTAAAAATTCATTGAGCGTGCCCTGATCGATCACTTCCAGTTTCAACAGATAACAGACATTCCCGCCAGCAATACGATGGCACTCACGTACCTCTTTCCTGCCCTCAATAAGCTGGAGAAAGCTACGGTGATGATTCGTTTTCATGTGCACATTTACATATGCTAGCATCCTGGGAGCGATTTTTTGCTCATCCACACGAATAGTGTAGCCGGTAATTACTCCTTCTTCTTCCAGGCGACGCACACGCTCAGCCACGGCTGGCGCGCTCATATGAACCACCGCAGCAAGCTTACGCATAGATAGGCGGCTATCTTCTCGCAAAGCCTGAACAATAGCAATATCTGTTGTATCCATAATCATCCCATAACAACTGTTTAGCAACCATGCTCTCTTTCCTTACAAAGGAAAAGCAAAAGGTCCGCTTACTTTCCATATTTTGTGTACAGAGGGCTTGAAATATCCTATTATTTTATCACAAGAGCAGCTAAACGATAGATTCGTTAGGTAGATTAATCTGAAGAAGAGGAACATAATGCAAATCCACTTTCTGCGCCACGCTACCCTGGTACTGACCATTCATAATCTCAAGATCCTGGTCGATCCAATGCTCAGCCCTCAGGGAGCCATAGATCCCATTCCCAACGCAGGCAACCAGATACGCAACCCGATGGTGCCGCTACCACTCTCCGATGAGGAGTTACAGCAGGTAATCAACAACCTGGACGCTGTTTTAATAACTCATACGCATCGTGACCACTGGGACCCAGCCGCACAGGACTTACTCCCCAAAGACTTACCTCTACTCTGTCAGCCAGCAGACCAGGCTAAGCTAGAGCAGGCAGGCTTCACCCAGGTTCTGCCGATAAGTGAACGCTTGACGTGGCGTGGGCTTGAGATCGACCGCACTGGAGGGCAGCACGGAACAGGCGAGCTAGGTAAAATGATGGGTCCTGTCTCTGGCTTTGTATTGAAGGCCGAGGGGGAGCCAGCACTCTATATCGCGGGCGATACAATCTGGTGCTCAGACGTTGAACAGGCCCTCACACAGCACAAACCAGATGTGGTCATGCTCAACGCCGGTGCTCCAACCTTTGTCACTGGCGGCGGCCCCATCACCATGGACGAGAACGATGTGTGCCAGGTATGCCGCAGCATTCCCGAGGCAAACATCGTAGTGGTACACATGGAAACAATCAATCACTGTCGCCTCACGCGTGCCGCATTGAGAGACAAGCTAGAGGCAGAAGAGCTAGAGAAACATGTCTCCATTCCTCAGGACGGAGAGATCCTTACCTTCTAAATACATTCAATTCTTCGCAAATTTGCATTTGGCATGTAAAGTGGGTATTATAGCGGTGCGCCGCAAGATTGATGCCTGAGAAGGAGACGACAATCTTGCGGACTAGGCCGACGCTACTGGCGTACGCGTCTACTGTGCTGGCAGTAGACGCGTACGCCAGTAGCGTCGGCCTACAGAAAGGATGCTCAGATGCCATTAAACATGCCAAAGAAACGCGCAGCCCTCTGGCGGAACCGCGACTACCTCTTGCTGTGGAGTGGGCAGGGCCTGTCATCTCTGGGGGACGTGCTGCAAGACGTCCCTCTCCCTTTGCTCATCCTGGCGCTGACGCACTCGCCCGCTCAGGCTGGCATCGTGGCGACGCTGCAAAAGCTCCCTTTTCCTTTTCTGAGCCTGCCTGCTGGCGTGCTGATTGACCGCTGGGATCGTAAGCGCGTGATGGTCATTTGTGATATCGGACGGGCGCTGGCAACGGGAAGCGTCTTCCTGGCCTACTGGCTGGGACACCTGAGCATGCCCCATATCTATCTTATGGCCCTGGTCTGTGGCGCCCTGGCAACCTTCTTCACCCTGGCCGAAACGGCCTCGCTGCCCAACGTTGTTAGCAAAGAGCAATTGCCTGCTGCTATGGGACAAAATTACGCAACCTCCATTGTCACAGGCATCATCGGCGCGCCCCTGGGTGGCCTGCTCTACGCATTCTACGCGGCCCTGCCCTTTCTGCTGAATGCCCTCTCCTACCTTATTTCCGTTCTCTCGCTCTCCGCGATCAGGACACAGTTTCAACAGGTACGGCAGACGACGCAGCGCAACTTCCGCCAGGAAATTCAGGAGGGCGTGGCCTGGATCTGGCGGCAACCGCTGGTACGCTTCCTGGCCTTTCGCGTCAGCGCGGGCAATATCGCCTATGGAGGGAGCACGCTTATCCTGATTGTGCTCGCACAGAACTTACATGCCTCTGCCTTTGAGATCGGCATTATCTTTACCATTGATGCCCTGGGAGGGATCGCGGCCTCCTTCTTGATCGAACCTCTACAACGACGCCTGAGCTTTACCCACATCACTATCGGCCTTGGGTGGGTTGCAGCACTCCTCTTTCCGCTCTACGCGCTCGCCCCCAATATCTTTTTGTTAGGACTCATCGGCGCCCTGATGAGCTTCGCCCTCGTCATTTTCGATGTCACGCAGTTGAGCTATCGGGCCTCGATCATTCCCGACAATATTTTCGGCCGTGTCACCAGCAGCATCCGCCTGCTGACGGTTGGTGCCATGTCGCTGGGAGCAGCCATCGCGGGCATCATGCTCCAGTTGCTTGGACCCATTAACACCGTCTATAGCTTCTCAGCTTACTTATTCGTGCTCGCCTTGCTAACGACTCTGAACAAAGATATTCGCCAGGCAGGCTCCCTAAGCGAGACAGAGATGACCCTGGAAGAAGACACGCAAGCTGGATAATATAACTCTCAATCGCGCTCATGCGTTGCCGGGGTATAGACGCCATGATAGCCACACAAACGCCCAATAAAGGCCAGGAGCCCAAAGAGTATTCTCTGCACGATGAGTGGCGGCTTGACGAAGTGAAACTCGCGACGATATTGCCACATAATCACGGCTGCCTGTAAAAGATTGGGTATCCCCTCCGGGTTGGTCTTGCCATCCTGGGCAAGACCCAGAGTAATTTCGAGAAATTCATCTGTGTGCAGTGCTGGCCTCGTTTGCCAGATCACGCGAGTCCCGCTCGTGCCACCATTCCACATCTCATGGGTGGTACCTGCGGGAACATGAAAGATCTCGCCAGCTTGATAGGTTTTCTTTTCGCCAGCAATGATCGTGTTGATGCTCCCTTCCAGGACCTCAAAGCGCTCCTCCTGTTGGGGATGAACATGGGTTGCAGGCTTTGTTGAAGACGGGTGATAGACAGCCTCTACCTCAACCAGTTCACCTCGCGTCTCCTTCGCCGTCTTGCGAAATATAATTTTTTGTTTGCGAATAGGGTCAAAAATCATTTCCCCCACATGAACCATATCTATACGCTTCCTTTCTCTCAACTATGACAACCAACACGAACGCTGTTCACCTTACACAAGCAATATACATCCATCAATGCTTCCTTGTCAAGGTGTACACTGTTAGTTATATGAGATAGGAAAAAGCTTGACAGGCCATGTACAAAAATGTACACTGTTAGTTATGGCATATACAAAGAAGATCGATCATCAAGAGCTGGTGACCTGTGCGTGCAAGCTGGTGGAGCAGGAGGGTGTTGAGGCGCTCTCAATGCGCCGCCTGGCTCAGATATTGGACGTACAGGCCTCCTCGCTCTATAACCACTTTGCCAATAAGTCGGCACTCCTGGCTGAGGTGGCGGAAAGGGGACTCTATCGCTTGGCTGAGAAGTTGGAGCATGCCTCCGCCCTCGCACGCCCGAACCCGCGCCATCAAATAGAAGCCATGGGGCTGACCTATCGCGAGTGGGCGCTTCAACATTCTCACATTTACACTCTGCTATTTATGGGCGCGCCACCCCTGGAGGTCGATGCCCCTCCCTCTGCGGCTGCGACCTTCGCGCCTATGCTCGCAGCCACAGCCCAGTTGGTAGGAGAAGACCAGGCAGAGGCCGCGACGCAGGCCGTCTGGGCCTTTATCCACGGCTTCGTCACACTTGAACTGACGGGACACATGCAGCGCTGCCTCCCGGCCGAAGGCTTTACGCTTGGGCTAACTTGCCTCGCTCAAGGCCTGGGACGCTAATCACACCTCTTTCTTAATACTTCCACGCGTCCACGAGCATGCCATACACGATCATGTCATGAGCCTTGCCATTAAGCCATTCGGCCTGGCGCAAGATTCCCTCCTGCGTGAAACCAAGCCTCTCTGGCACGGCCCGGCTCTTCTTGTTACCAGCGGCGGCATGAATTTCAACCTTGTTGAGACCATACTCCTCGAAGGCATAGGTGGTAAGCGCCTTCGCAGCCCTGGTGATAATTCCCTTGCCCTGCATATCTTTATCCAGCCAGTAGCCAATCTCCGCCACGCGCGTCTCCCAGCTCATCCTGGGGAAACCGATTGAACCAACCATTTGCCCCCTATACCAGAGATTGGTTGGCAGCCCTACTCCACCCGCGAACTGCTGCATACTGCCTCGCATATATGAACTTATAACTTCAGGCGTCTGCTTGAAGGCCGCCCAGGACATCCACTCCCGCAAGTGCTCGATGTTGCGCACCACCAGGGCATGATACTCATCCACATACCGCTGCTCATTCAAGCGTAACTCGATTTCATCATCCACACGAATACAGAGAGAGAGTTTACTCATTCTTTTTCCTTTTTATCAAACCGAGCGTAAGACCCCTGCCTTCAGGCATGGGGATAGAAGCGAGTCCTTTTGTGGTGGATAGGGTGGAGAGGAATATTTCCCTCTTGACACTCTTCACCTTTCCTCCTATACTAGAACAAGTGTTTTTTGTACATACACAACAAAAAAGTGTTTCCTGGGTTGCAAGGTAAATTCGCGTCCTTGCGTAAAAATGCTTGCGTACACGTGTCCCTGTACCTCTCGAAAGGTCTTTAAGAGCCCACAAGCCGCCTTTCACACAAGAGAGTAATACACTATAGGCTCGGACGGAGCCTTCAGGAAGCTTCGGCCTCCTGAGAAGCCCCCGCATTTATGCGTGGGGAGTCGTCACCTATATAGCTAGGCCATGAGCAGCGTGTTTGCTTGACTCCTCACACCTGCGGCGCTCGCCCTGGTGAGTAGTATGATGTGCCTGGACAGCCTGAGGCTGTCCAGGCACATCATACTACTCTCAAGCATACCATTACAGGACAAGGGCAATCGCATCTTCATGAGTCTCTTCCCTTCTCCTTTTCCCACATTGCCGCCATCATGGCTTGCACAACATGTATCTCATCCTGGTTGATGGTATGGCCCATGTTAGGATACAAGTGTGCCGTTACCTGCCCTCCCATCCGTTGGAGCACTTGAGCGGAATATTCAACCCGTTCTTTGGGAATATGGAAATCCTTATCACTACAGCCGAGAAACATGGGGGTCCCATCGAACGAGCCGAGATAGTTTCGCGGTGCGCCATCCGGCCCGATGAGTCCACCACTCAAGCCCACCACACCACCATAGCGCCTGGCATTACGGGCCGCAAACTCAAGGGCCAGACAGGCACCTTGTGAAAAACCTAAGAGGATGGTCCGTTCAGGTTTAATGCCTGCATCCGCTATTTGAGTCAGCAGAGATGCAATGACTGCCAGGGCGGAAGTAAGACTAGGCTCATTGCTAGCAAGAGGTGCAAGAAAACTATTGGGATACCACGAATAATCAGCGGCCTGCGGTGCAAGATAGGTAAAACCAGGCTGGTGTAGCTCGCTCGTCAGACTCAGGATATCTTCTGCTGATGCACCACGTCCATGGAGCATGATCATAACTGCTTTTGCCTGCTTAAGCGGCGAACCCGCAGCAAGTACAGGCTGCCCCTGGTGTGGCCGGGTCACGTTATTCAAATGATGAAGCTGCTCCATCCGATATCTCCTTCCACCCGATTACTCGTTATTGCTCCTGCCAGCATTATCCACTGGCACATGAAGCGGGGGCAATACATTCTCGATCTGTGAGCGACTTGACTCTAGCCAGAGGGGAAGCTTGAGGCGCGTTCCGAGCTGCTCGACCGGCTCATCAATGGCAAAGCCGGGAGGATCAGTCGCAATTTCAAACAGAACTCCCCCTGGTTCGTGAAAGTAGATCGAGCGGAAGTACTGGCGGTCCAACACTGGCGTCACATCGCCGTCCTGACCTAACAGATGCTCTCTCCAGGCGAGTTGATGGGCGTCATCCTCGGTGCGCCAGGCCACATGATGCACGGTGCCCACTGCTATCCTCCCGCGTGGCTGATTGGACAACTCCAACACATCGACGCGGGTGCCTGGGCCGCCTGAGCCGACTTCGTATCTGAAGCGGTTCCCTTCTTGTTGCAAGAGACGAAAACCGAGCGTTTCAGTAAGCAGAGTGGCTGTTGGCTCGTGATGGGCCTCTGCCAGTGTAATACTGGCGAAGCCTCGAATGGCATACGCTTGTGGAACGGGTCCATGTCTCCAACCGCGGCGAAGGTCCGCCTCACGGGAGGCTACCAACTCCAGGGAGAGGCCATGTGGATCAAGGAAGGAAATCACCTGCTCTTGGAAACGGGCGACCTGCCCCGTGATCGTCACCCCGTGGTGAGATAAACGGTCGATCCAATAGTCGAGCGCATCTGCCGGGATAGACAGGGAAATGTCCACAATCTGGCCAGTCCCTCTGCGTCCTCGCGGCGCTTCCGGCCAGGGAAAGAACGTCAGAATCGTGCCAGGCGTTCCTGTATCATCTCCATAGTAGAGATGATACGTTCCCGGATCGTCAAAATTCACCGTTTGCTTGACCAGGCGTTGCCCCAGCACATGAGTATAAAAATCCACATTTGCCTGGGGATCTCCCACGATGGCTGTGAGATGGTGAATGCCTGTCAAAACGTTGTGTCCCATATGTTCCTCCCAAATGCCCTGCTACCTGACATCAGGTAACTGAGAGCTCTGCTCTTCATGATGTTATGTCTGATTATTCTTCTGCGTCCGCGAATTCGAAAACCACCTCGTCGACATAACACCAACCCCAATTCTCTCCCGGTTCGAGCGACGCAATGAGTGGATGGGTTGTGGTGTGAAAGTGCCTGATCGCATGTTTATTTTTTGAGGAATCACAGCAACCTACATGTCCGCACGAAAGGCAGAGGCGCAGATGCACCCACGTATCTCCCGTTTTCAAACACTCCTCACATCCATTTGCACTCGGTGTGACTTCCTGTATTTGCTCCAAATGTGTACACTGCTTTGCCATATGCTTGCCTTCTTCAGTTCATTTTTCAGCGATGCTAAAAAGGACGATTTTAGATACCCTCCGCTTTCTCAGTGAGCAACTGGAGCTAGGCCACTTGCAAAACGCGCCGTGACCTCAGCAACGCGCCGGCCCTGGAAGCGGGCGGCCGCTAGCGCTATTTCATCAGGTGGTACTGAGCCATTATTCGAGGTATATGAGACCCCATAGGGATTGCCAACCTGGAACTGCACAGGATCAAGATAGCCGGGAGAAACGATAATCGCACCCCAGTGGTAGAAAACATTATTCAGGGCGGTAATGGTTGTTTCCTGTCCACCATGCGCGGTGCCTGAACTACTGAAGCTCGACGCGATCTTGTTAGCGAGTTTGCCCTGTGACCAGAGCTTACCTGTGCGATCGATAAACTGTTTCAACTGAGCGGCAGGCAGACCAAAACGGGTTGGCGTGCCAAATATGATGGCATCTGCCCACTCGAGATCCGCAAGCGTTGCCGTCGCGATATGCTGCGTCATTTTTCGATGTGCGGCCCAGCCCTGGTTTGTTGCAATCGCCTCTTTCGGAGCCAGTTCCTCGACTTCTCGTAGACGTGTGTGAGCGCCTGCGCCTTTTGCGCCTTCTTCCACAGCCAGAGCCAACTGGTAGGTTGACCCGGTCGCACTATAGTAAATGATCGCTACCTTGACCTCTGTTGACATGGACATTTTCCTCCTTGCTGTATGCGAAATGCAAGAGCATGTTGTATTGGTCAGCTTGTTTGATTGGTTCATACCATCGTTGAACTCAGATGGGTTTTCGCATCCTTGAGGTGCTCATGTGAGATACAAGCACCAGGGGCATGCCGGTTAGCAATCAACCAGCATACCCCTATCTTTACTTAGGACTTCAAGAAGCCTAGCAGGTCGGTATTGAATTTCTCTTTATGCGTGGTGGTAAGACCATGACTCGCGCCAGGATAGACCTTAAGGGTTGCGCCCTTGACAAGCTTTGAGGAGAGAAGAGCAGAGTCTGCGATTGGCACGATCTGGTCATCATCCCCGTGAATGATCAGGGTCGGAACGTCGATCTTCTTGAGGTCCTCCGTGAGATCTGTTTCGGAGAAAGCCTTGATGCAGTCAAATGCTGCCTTGAGGCCAACCTGCATCGACCAGAGCCAGAACATATCGCGCACACCCTGCGAAACCTGGGAGCCTGATCGATTGGCTCCATAGAAGGCTGCGCTGAGATCCTTGTAGAATTGTGAGCGGTCCGTGACGACGCCAGTGCGAATTTGATTAAACACTTCGATGGGCAGGCCACCTGGATTGGCTTCTGTCTTGAGCATCAGTGGCGGTACCGCGCCAACAAGCACGACCTTGGCGACACGCGAGGTGCCATGCCGACCAACGTAGTGAGTGATCTCGCCACCACCGGTGGAATGCCCGACCAGCGCCACGTCTTTGAGATCGAGCGTCTCTATGAGCTCGGCCAGGTCGTCAGCGTAGGTATCCATGTTATTGCCATCCCAGGGCTGACTGGAGCGTCCATGGCCGCGACGATCATGGGCGATGGCGCGATAGCCATGGGAGGCCACGAAGAGCAGCTGGTCGTCCCAGGCATCGGCGTTCAGAGGCCAGCCATGACTAAAGACGACGGGCTGGCCCGTACCCCAATCCTTGTAAAAGATATGTGTGCCATCTTTTGTGGTAATAGTGCTTGTACTCATAATTTGAATTGTTCCTTCTTTTTTCATTAAGTTGCCATTCCTCTCCATTGCGAAGTCGTTTCTTCATCCAAGTCGTAATGTCCAACGACCGCCAATGGCGTGCTCAGCTTCTTGAGCATGATCGATGGCGGGATCGCAGTGGATCAAATGGCCGCACTTGTATCAATGTCTTCATTGAAGACTACCTGGGTTGTACTATGATAATACAATTCAGGCGTCATTTCTCACAATACACTTTACACGCTTTTTATATGCAGATTACTGTTTCGTCAACGCTGCAAGGAATCAGCGCCGTTTCTCCGTCTCATCTAGCGCATTCTCCAGGATACTGGCCGTGGCGATATCGTGACATTCAGAACACAAAGCATCTCTAGTGGCGAATGCTCTGGGTTGCCTCCAGGATCAGTTCGGACACTTCATAAGGATGCGAAACTGGGGACGCATGGCTCGATGGGATCTCGCGGGTTGTGGCCCCAATTCTTTTGGCCATGAAGCGCTCGGCATCTGGCTGGATGGTGCGATCGTTGGCCGAGACCATGTACCAGGAGGGAAGCCGCTTCCAGGCTGGTGCTCCGGATGGAACCTCAAAGCAGATAAGTGCTGTAGGATTTTCTGCCGCAGCAAGCCCATTGGACTCGATGCTAGGGATATCCTGCACAAAGTTCGCTCCAAAAGCTGGCGGATCAATCCATACAAATCCTTCTCGATAGGACGGCACAAAGTGTGCGGCTGCTGGGGAGGCTGGGAACTTCCCATTGAGGTCGAGCACACTTTCCCCCTGCTCTGGTGCATACGCTGAGATATAGACCAGGCCTACTACGTTGGACGCCTGCACTCCAATGTTGGAGATCACAGTTCCCCCATAAGAATGCCCTACCAGGATCGTTGGACCAGACAGGGTGGCAAGCGCCTGAGTAGTCGTATCGATGTCATCCTGTAATGAGGTAAGGGGATTTTGCACGGCGAGCACATGAACCCCCTTGCCCTGAAGTAGCGGGATCACCTTGCTCCAACTCGATGCATCCACAAAGGCACCATGTACAAGTAAGATATTGATGCCCGTTCCAGTTGTATCACTCATAGAAGATTTTTTTCCTTTCTCTCTTTCTCAGGAGAATTGCCCTTTCGGTTCTTAGCATGATTCCGAACGGCCTTCTCTCACTATAGAGAGCATACCTTGAGGTGTTCCTTTCTTAAAGATCGTTACCTATCGTCTCGCGATCGTTTGGGGGTGATCAGGCGTCGCCCTGCTTTTATAATCCTTAATGCAGCAAAAGTTATTATTTCTTATTTAACTGTTTTTATTCTAAGAGGATCTATTCATATACTTTTGTGGGTTGCAAGAGATTTTCACATGAATAATTTTAAAGCAGCTGAAATGCTACATGATCTCGCTTGTTTCCGGCAGGCACAAGGCCACTCAGAAGAAGCGGGCGAGTTCTACCAGTAAGCCTTGCAGATACATGTGAGCATGTGTTTGGCGTAGAGCATCCCCTACACGCGCGAGACGCGAGAGCACCTGCAGGCCATTCGGGTTTAAGTTGGACGGGAAGCCAGTGATAGCGCAAGCGGAAGAATAGAAGGTTTACTGCAGGGCTGCATTCTCCACCTGATCCAGCGCGAGCAGTACCTCCTGGAGGCGATCATGTGTCGCGACAGTCATGGGATGGTCTGTACCAAGCGCCTTCTCACGGATATGCAAGGCCCGTTGATACAAGGTCACTGCCTCCTGGAGTTGGCCCTGCGCCTGCCAGAAACCGGCGAAATCATGCAGTATTTCAGCGGCTCCATCACTCTCAGGACCCAGGTGTTGTTCACGAATACTCAATGCCCGTAGGTAGAGCGGCTTGGCACGCTCATAGTCCTCCAGTACGGTGTAGAGATTCGCCAACCCGCGCAATGTATCGCTCACCGATAGATGCTCAGAACCTACTTGCTGTTCACGAATACGCAAGGCTCGCAAGTAGACTGGCTCCGCCTCTGCATATCTGCCTTGCTTTTGATAAAGATTTGCCAATTCGTAGAGAGCCATAGCGACATCAAGATGCTCAGGACCCAACTGCTGTTCACGGATACGCAAGGCTCGCAGATAGAGCGGCTCGGCTTGCTCATACTTTCCCTGTTGCACATTGACATAAGCAAGGCCAATGAGTGGAAATGCCACGCGAGGATGCTCAAGCCCTAACTGCTGTTCCATGATGTGCAACGCCCGTTGATAGAGAGCTTCGGCCTGCGTATACTTCTCCTGTAAGGTATAAATGTAAGACAAACCGTTTAATGATTTTGCAACCTGTAAAGATTCGGATCCCAACGTCTGCTCAAGGATATGAATTGAGCGCAGGTAGAGCGGTTCGGCTTCCCCATACTTGCCTTGATTGGTGTAGAGGTTGGCTAACGCATTCAGCGGAGCAGCGACCTGGGCATGCTCGGATCCGAACTGCTGTTCTAGAAGATGGATTGCGCGCAAGTTGAGGGGTTCGGCTTCCGCATATCTTCCCTGGTCACTGTAGAGGACAGCCAGATTGTTCAGGGTCCTTGCCGTATCAACATGCTCAGGGCCAAGCTGCTCCTCCAGGATACGAAAGGCTTGTAGGTAGAGGGGTTCGGCTTCCGCATATCTTCCCTGTTTACTGTAGAGGACTGCCAGATTGTTCATAGTCCTCGCCGTGTCGGGATGCTCAGTTCCCAACAGCTCTTCACGAAGACGCAAGGCGCGTTGATAGAGTGGCTCAGCAAGTGTGTACAAGGCGCGTTCCTGCAGGTAGGTCGCCGTGCGATCAAGAAGCTCCGCAGCCTCAGGAAACTGGAGGTGATACTCCTGGATGAGGTGATCGCAGGCCTGGGCGTGCTCCAGATAGCGCTGGCACTGCGGCCAGGAAGCTATCGGATCGGTTGGATCGGCGGGGAAGGCTGCATGCAGCGCCCGCACCAGGCCCTCGGCCCACTGACGCCGCTCCTGCCCAGCAAGACGCTCCACCTGCACCACCTGTACCAGCCGATGGATACTCAACAGGCGCTCCTCGGGGAAACGCTTGACCAGGGAATATGCCAGCAAGAGTTTGAGCATCTGACTGAATGTGAAGTAATTGGAGACCGCCTGCTGGAGCGCAGGGGGCCAATGCGCAGCGCCCTGGGACAGTAGTTCCTCAGGGATGTGATCCGGGGCCAGAAAGGCGCAGAGTTGCAGCAGCTCTGCGGCGGCCGGATTCGCCTGCTCGACCTGTTGAAAGGCGAGATCCCAGGTGGTGGCGACCGAGTCGGGATAATGTGTGATCTGCCAGCCACGCTGTGCGAGCAAGGCATGACGATGGTGCTGATAGAGCTGGAGATACTCCCTCACACTCGATCCCGTCTCTTCGATATACGCTCCTGCCTGGTCGAGCGCCAGCGGGAACAGCCCCAGAGCTATTGCCAGATTGGTCGCATCATCGATCTCTTCAGCCGCGGCCAGAGCTTCGCGTTGCGCCCGCCGAAGGAGGAGGTGTGTCCCCTCAGCTACTCCCATCGTGTCGAGTTCAATGGATAGAGCCAGCGCGCCTACCGCATGGACACGTGTTGTAAGCAGGATATCTCCGTTGCCACCCTGGGGGAGATAGGCGGGAAGAAAGGTCAAATCATCCGCATTGTCGAAAATGAGCAGCCACGGCTCCTCACAGCTCTCCAGCCAGCCGATGCAAGCATGCGCTCGCTTGCGTTGATCTATTTCACCGGCTGTGGCGCGCAAGGCTGGCACCTGGTCCGCGATGGCGGCAAAGCTGCTGAGCAGCGCCTCTTCACTGGCGGACGCGATCCAGAGCGTATGCGTATAGCGTCCCTGTTCATGTGCTCGATAGGCATATTCTACCGCGATCTGCGTCTTGCCGATTCCCCCCAATCCCTTAATAGCCTGGGCCTGCGTCAGGGCTACCTGGCGAAGGCTCATTGTTGCCTCTGCATCAGCAGGCGCGAACCGTTGATGCACGTGTTCGAGGGTAGCAGCGCGCCCGGTGAAATGAGGATTGCGAGCATAGGGGACGATCCAGAGCGCCAGTTTTTGGACAGGCTCGACCTCTGAGGGTGTGATCTCAGTGGGCTCCGGCTCCGACGTCGATATATCCTCTTCCACAAGTCCCAGTTCCTGGGCGCTCAGGCCAAAGAGGGCACAGAGCTTGACACGGTAGTAGGCACTGGGTTGCTGGATGCCTCGCTCCCAGCGCTGGATGGTGATCAAGCATTCTCTGGATCGCGCCCGCGCCTTTCCAAGTCAGCAGAGCCGTCCGCTTGAGGTGCCAGCTCGGCATGGACACAAAGCGCGTTCGACCCAGGTTCAGCTTGCCTTCGGACACATGACCCTCTTGCCCCCACGCAATGAGCCGCAAGCGAGCAACGAACCCTTGACCGTCTGGGTCATCCGCGTCTGGGAAGAACTGGCTCCCGAAGATGAAAAACCGTTGGAGTGGGTCTTGTTGACCTCGGTTCCCACCACGACGCTCGAACAAGCATGGGAGCGTGTGGACTGGTATCGGCATCGCTGGCTGGTCGAGGAGTATCACCAATGCCTCAAAAGCGGGTGTCGCATCGAGGAACGGCAATTGCAAACGGTTGACGCTCTGATGCGCTTGTTGGGGGTGTTGTCTCCACTTGCCGTGCGCTTGTTGCAGGTGCGTGCCTACGCTCGTGAAGAACCACAACGCCCAGCTTCTGAGGTGATCGAGCCTTTGATGCTTGCGGTGTTGGCTCAGCGCTCTGCTCACTTGCCTGCCACCATGACACTGGGCACCTTCTGGGTGGAAGTCGCACGTCTGGGTGGCTCGTCTTTCGCGCCGTCATGATGGTCCTCCTGGATGGCGAACCATCTGGAAAGGCTGGCTCTCCTTGCAAACGCTTCTTGAGGGCGCGCATCTCGCTCTTCACCTCTATTTGTAGATGTGGGTAAGAATCAGGCCTTCAGGCATGGGGATAGAAGCGAGTCCTTTTGTGGTGGATAGAGTGGAGGGGAATATTTCCCTCTTGACACTCTCCACCTTTCCTTCTATACTAGAACAAGTGTTTTTGTACATACACAACCCAAAAGTGTTTCCTGGGTTGCAAGGTAAATTCGCGTCCTTGCGCAAAAATGCTTGCGTACACGTGTCCCTGTACCTCTCGAAAGGTCTTTAAGAGCCCACAAGCCGCCTTTCACACAAGAGAGTAATACACTATAGGCTCGGACGGAGCCTTCAGGAAGCTTCGGCCTCCTGAGAAGCCCCCGCATTTATGCGTGGGGAGTCGTCACTAAACTCCTAATTCCTCACCCACCCCAAACCACCCGTCGAGAATATGCACGACTATAGGAATATGGAGGCACATCACCCCTCGCTGGGGCAGGCCGGGCACAAGAAAAAGACGGTGAGATCCCCCCTTTTCGCGCTTTCACTGGTGGAGGGGAGAACACACTGGGAATGCACGGTATTTCCCACCGTCTCTTGACACCGCCCTCGCACCTCTGGTACCCTCATCATGTGCTGCTGCTCATGCAGAACCATCCTCGGGCAGGACCAGGCTCACCACATGGGGCCAAACAATACGAGGAGAGCAACTCGGCGCGAAGCATCGCCTCAGGTTCCTCAGCCGCCCCCCCTGGTGTTCTCGCAGTAGGGAAACGTAGGAGCAGAGGCAACAGCTTCTATGTAGACGCAACCAATGCACCATGAAAGGAGCATGCCATATGGACCACGCCTCCACCCCTCCATCGCCAGGAGCACCAGCCACTGATGGCGAGCGTCGGGTCGCCATCACGGCCCAACTCGCCGAGATGGAATCTGGACAACACGTCTTTGTCACTGTCCATCTGGTCTGCCATTTCCCATGCACCCTCAGCCTGGATTGGCTCAGCCCAACCGGGCAAGGCAAACGCCTCCTGGACCTCGAGCCACCCGCCGCCCACCGTCTCTACCTCCAGGAGGTGGTGGCTCCAGGCGATATCCTCGTCATCAGTGTCAGCCCTGCCCCCTCCTCCCCGGATGAGGATGTCGAGGAGGGTGACACCTGCTACTTCCAGGTCCTTCCGGGACAAGTCCACCCCCATGACCTGATCTGCCGGGCCATCGAGAATGACGACGCCCACACCACCTTTGACCTCTCCATCAGCCATCTCCCCACCCGCTATCAACCGCACCATCTCCCTGACGTCCCTCTCCCCTGGAGCACAGAAGAGCGAGAAGGAAGCATTTGAGTCGTCGCTTGCCCCATGGGGCAAGCCGACTGCAGCGCCTTCCGACGCTTCCTCTCACTCTTTCCGCCCGTTTACTTCCCTGCCAGTTGGGCCACAACCGGCGCGAAGGCACGCATATACTCGGCGCGGATAACAAGATATGAGACGCCCAGGCGCTCGCGCCAGAGCTGGATACGCTCGACCATTTGTTCGGTGGTTCCGAGCATGACGTACGGATTGGCAAGCACCTGCTCAACCGTGGCGTCTGTCAGTTCTCTTTCGCGGATATATTGTTCCGCGGCCTCCTGCTGATTGTGTGCCAGGGCGAAGCCGGAGATAAGAATATTCAACTCGATGGACGAAAAACGCTCGCCCGCGGCCTCGCGAATCCACCCGACTTTTTCGGTCAGGGTATCCTCAATATTTTCTGTGGCATCGACTGTGCCATTATCATTCACCTTGACGTGCAGACCAATAACATTGGCTTCGCGCGCAGCCAGGCTCAGGAGTTTTTTGCCACCACCACCCATGACGATCGGCGGGTGAGGACGCTGAATGGGTTTTGGCGTCACGTTGAGATCGGTCACGGTATAGTGTTTGCCGGTGAAATTGACGGGTTCATCGCTGGAGCTTTGTTTAATAATCTTTAAGGCTTCTTCCAGGCGTTCAATGCGTAGTCCGGCACGTTCAAAGGGCACACCAACCTGGTCGTATTCCGGTCGATTCCAGCCCGCTCCAATGCCCAGTTCAAAACGTCCACCGGAGAGCATATCCAGCGCCGCCACCTCTTTCGCGAGAAGGACCGGGTGACGAAGATCGTTGTTATAGACCAGTGTGCCAATTCTCAAGGTTTTCGTCGCGTCCGCGGCTGCCATGAGGGAGGCCAGAGGGAAAAAATCGTTGGTAAAGTGATCTGGCTGCAAGAGGGTAGAGTAGCCCAGATCTTCGGCCTCTCGTGCCCGTGTGATCCATTCTTCGCGGGTAGGGGCGCCATCTGTAATGATGCCAAAGCGAAACGGTCGTACGTGTGGCATGTATCTTCTCCTGATTCCTTTGATACGGCTATGTTCACAGACAATTTTGTCGGCCTGTTAAAATTTTGTCATACATCATGGCTGTTTGCCAGAACAGTCTCTATCTCAGGTTCAGCTTGTGTCCCGTTTTTCGTCTCGTTAAATGGGTTGGGTTCAGCCTCGATCATTTCCAGTACGGCTTTCTCTTCTACGCTTTGTGGTAAAGAATCTGTCGGAACGGTGTCAATTTGTCAGGCTTGAGCAGCCATGCTATAGTAAGGGAACATTAATACGCCGTCGTCCATGGCGAGCCACGTGGTCTCTACGACTACCGCTCTCAATCACTGCACACAGCCTGCCAGTGCTTAGGGATCTCGCTCCCAGAGGGAGGCCAGTTCCACAGCGCGGAGCGGAAGGCCGGGCATGGCTATGCGCTGGTAGTTTGTAGATACGAGCGCTCGCGGCCGAATGTGGGCGCGTTTCCCACGCAAATGGTTAAAAAGCCAGCGTAGCGCTACCCCTGCTCGAAGGTGCCAAATTCATCTCTCGCGCCACCTCGGAACACGCCCGGGGAACTTTTCATCGCCCAGCCGGTGGCAGACATCTTTCAGCCGCTCGTAGGCGCCCTGCCATTCCAGATCGGCGAGCGTTTCCTTCAATGGCACATCCTCGCGCAGCGTAGCCAGTTTGCGGAAAAGCAGCGCCTCAGCCCAGTGCTGTGCCAGGCTCTCAGCCAGGCGCGCCGCGCGGCTGGCGCTCAACCCCCAGGTTTGCGGATCTGCAGGGATCGCCTCGAGGTGCTCGTATTTTGCAAGCACGGCCGCTGCGGATTTTTCACCCCAGCCCGGGATGCCGGGGAATCCGTCGGCCGCATCGCCCACCAGCCCAAGCCAGTCGGGGATCGACTGCGGGCGCACGCCAAATTTCTCCACCACGCCCGCCTCATCGATGAGAATATCGCGGCGGCGGTCCCAGCCAACGATGCGGCTTCCAGAGACCAGCTGGGCCAGATCCTTATCCGGCGAGCAGATCACGATCTGTTCGACCCCAGCTTCGTTCTTGAAACGGGCGGTCGCGCTGGACAGGGCATCGTCGGCCTCGAACTCCACCATCGACCAGACCACCAGCCCAAGCGCGGAAACAGCCTCTTCGGCCAGCGGGAACTGGGCTATCAGGTTGGGGTCAACGCCCGCGCCTGTCTTGTAGCTGGGGTACTGGTCGTTACGGAAGGACTCGATCACGTGATCGAACGCGCAGGCCACGTGGGTGATGCCAGGCGTAGTCAAGAGCATCAACAGGCTGCGTAAAAGGCCCAGCGTTGCGCCGACCTCGCGCCCATCTGGTGCCTTGCGCGGCGGCGCGCCAAAGTGGCTGCGAAACAGCTCATAGGTACCATCCACTAGGTAGATCTTCATAGATTATCTGGTGCTCCTCCCATAATTTCAGAATTGTCCAGCCTCTGCGAAAATAGACATCACCATAGGGCAAGATAAATGATGTCATCTGTATACTTTTAACGATCTGGATGATCGATGCATACATTGCTGTCTTCGTCGTTTATCTTATCACGAAAGACACATCCGTTGTTCTCATCTGGACGAGGTGCGCCGCTCTGGCTACCATCATCTTCACGTTGTAAATCCCAACATTGAGCGGGTGAAATCTGCATAAGGTAATAGGGAAGGGCCTGCTCGCAGGTTTGACAAAAAGAAAAAGCCCCGAACAATTTCTGTTCGAGGCTTTTTCTTTTTGTTCGTTCATCAGCGATTGCCTGATAGGTTAGCATCCTGAGGCACATCCCAATGCGACTTTCACTTGATTGCAATTTATTGCCACAGAGCAGCCACACGAGCAGCCTCGTGCCTGCCCTGCTCTCGTCCCAAATCGGCGGCGATTCCTCGCAGGGAGGGATCGAGCGCGTTGCCTCCAACGGAGGCCAGGGCAGCCTTCATTGCCTCATCGGGCGTGATCACCTCTATCTGCGCTCCCTCACGCTGCAAACGCTCTCTCTGCTCATCCAGGCTTTCCAGGAAAGGGAATGGAGGTAGATCGGGCTGGAGTACCAGGACCTTGTCGAAACCAGCTGCCAGGTCCAGATTTGCTATCGAGTAGCACCCGCCATCTATATAGCGACGCTGATTGATGGTAGCAGGAGGCCACGTATAGGGTAACGCGGAGCTAGCCATCACCGCGTCAACCAGCTCAACCCCAGAATCCCTTTTGAAAATGATTCGTTCGCCGCTGAACGCATCAACAGCCACGATCTCTAACCGGCTTTGAGGCCAGCTATACACCGGCAACCGTGAGACAATTACCTCCCGGCGCCCTGCCTCTGGCGCTGTAGGAACTGCTAACGCCAGAGCGCCGATGCGTTGCAGAATCTCTGAACCGGTTCCTCCTGCTTTGAAAGCGCGTGTGAATTCAGCGAGCATCTTCTCAAAGTCCGGCTGCGGTACCAGTTCGTGAGCCTGTAACGCTGGATCAACCTGCCGCTGGAAGAGTTCATCCAGTGCAAGGCCACTGGTAATCTGTGCTGACACGTTGGCACCTGCCGAAGTTCCCACAAACAAGTCGGCATTACGAATATCTATCCCGGCTTCCGCCAGTCCCACCAGCAGCCCGGTCTCCCAGGCAATTCCTACTATTCCCCCTCCGCCGAGCACTAACGCGTATGTTGTCATCGTTGTATTCCCTATGAATTGCTCAAAGTCGGGCTGATCGTTGTGCATTCTCTTCCTCCTCAGTAATGTTTTCATCACTTATCTATGGGAGAGTATAGCAAGAGAATGGCGACAACCTTATGTCATAATTCCGCGTGGTGACGAGCAGTTTTTTGAGCCTCTTGCTGAACACGAGTGCGCAACTCTTCTGGAGCAAGTATTTCAGCGTCGGTGCCCAGGCTCAATAAGACTCGCACAAGCCAATCGTACTCCTCTGGTTGCCAGTGCAAACGAAGCAATCCTTCGCCATTGTCCTGACGTTGTAGGCGGGGACCCAGATAAGCATTGTGTTCCAGGCGAAGAACGCCACGGGCTGTCAGGTGGACACGTACCTCAGGAAATGAAGGATGTTCGCGGGTGGGGATTGGGATAGGGTGTTCCAATGGTGGTGGAGGCGATGGGGCGGTTTTCACGTCCAGAAAACGGTCAACTCGGTAGATGCGCCATGCCTGGCGCTCATGGGAGTAGGCATCGCAGTACCAGAGACCTTCGTGAGTACGCAGGTAGGTCGGCAGGATCGTTTGCTGCGAGACACCTTTTTCGGAGCGATAGGTTACGCAGACCCACTGTTGCTTGCGTGCACTTTCCAGAAGCTGATCGAGAAACGGAGTCGGATAGGGCAGAGAGGGGACGTTGAGAGAAAGTGTGTTTGTAAGCTGTTCAAGATGCTCGCTCTCGTGTTGGGGCAGCAAGGTCTGGATTTTGGCGAGCAGCGATTCGCGCTCCTGTTTGAAGGGAGTCGCGCTGAGTTGAGAGAGACTGCTCAGTGCCAGGCGCAACAAGAGGGCTTCGTGCAAGGTCAAAGCGAGCGGGGGCAGGGTATAATCCAGTGGTAAGCTATAGCCGCCAGTGACACCCAGGTCGGCGGCGATGGGAATGCCCATTTCGCAGAGAGCGTCGATATCTCGCTGAATGGTGCGCCGGGACACCTCAAAATGCTGGGCAATCTCTGCGGCGCTGCGTTTGCCTGTTTGTAAGAGCAAAAGGATAGCGGTCAGGCGGTCAATACGATTCATCTATAAACTCTCGTTGTGGGCCTTTTTCGATCTGTTCAGCAAAATCGATGCGTTCACCATCTTACTTGATCGTTGGGGAGAAAGCAAGGCGTATTTTTATGGCAGTGGTTGCTTTTAATCAGATGAGAGGCTGACTGTTGATTGTCGAATAACTTGGCTCATGTCCAAATTTGGGCTGTATGAGCTTATCAAGGGCGAAACCTTTTTCTCAATCGGCTTGGAGAGGCATGGCGATTTTTGCCTCTTTTACTATTTATGAGCTTACCCCCAAGTGTGGATATGAGCCAGAAAACATGCGCGCTCTGACGCATATCTTTTCTCTGCATTCCTTCTCACCACTGCGGAAGGACGCCAATTTACAAGATGTTGATGGAAAAAGTTGGATATGGAGCCGATTCTCCAGGTCTTGAACCGTCGATTCCTATGATTGGCGCTACTTATCAAGTGACTTCCCGCCTTGGCAAACGGTCTTCTACCATTTCCGACGCTTGCGCCTCAAAGGCATGCGCAAGAGCCGCGCCTTGGACAATCCTGAGATGCTCATTGCCTGTTTTCCCTTCATTCTGCTTCATTTATAGAGCGTAGTTTAAAATGCTCAATACACTTTTTCTTTGCTCCATCCATGATGCCATCTCGCGTTCCCATCAGGGATGCCGTGACTCTTTCCCTGGCTTCCTCTCTCTTGATGGTTCGCGTGACGATGTGAAGCCAACGCTTCCTTCGACGCGCTTCGTTGCGCAATCTGGATGCAGAAGTCTCACATCAACCCTTCCAATAGCAGAGTAGTACCAATAAGATCTTTTCCCAGTTCTTTCCCCACTCTCCTGATGGAGCTTTCTACGTTTTGATGAAGCGTGCTGCTCGCCTTTCACCGTCTTCTGAGACACACACTTCATAGCGGCCAAGCCAGGATTGGTGAGGGTTTGCCCCATGCTGGATACATCGCGCCAGCAGTCAGAACTGATGACGTGTGTGGCTGAAGGTGCCCTTGGCGAACGCGAGGATCTTGGTGGGCTTGACCTCGAACACGAGGGCCATTCCACCATTTTTGTGGTAAAGGCCGCCCGTTGCGCCCCTCGTATTGCCATCGCCCATCCCATTTGGTGCCCCATACCTCGGCGAGGCGTTCGAGCATGTCATTGTCAGTGAGTGAGACGGCATCGCCCTCGACCACGACATCGAGTCCTGCGTCCCAGTGATTGCTTGCGTTAACTTCATCGGCGGATCGCTTTTTCCTGTTTCATCTGGCTGATATTCCTCTCTCAGCATCAGGGATGTGGCTCTGGTCATCGGGTCACAAAGCGCGTCGAGCAGTGCCTCTTGAGAGAGCATACCATATGGACCCGAAGAATCTTCTTCCATCTTGCTCATTTTGCCGCACAGGGCACGCGCCTTGTATTGCCAAGCAGGCTCTAATAATAAAAAGCTACAGCGTCTGCATCTGGAACTGTACCAGTAATTTTAATGAGCAGTTCTTCATGGATCTGTGGGACGCTGCGCTGCTGTTGATAGCGCAGCATCCCCACGAGCGCAATCACATCCAGCCCAAACTCCCCGTGAGGCAGTGCCCATCCGCCTTCCTCTTCCGGTCGCGTCGGCTGATGGAAGCGTGAGCACTTCATGTTGCTACAACGATACACTTTCAGCGTGAGCCGCGTGACTCCCTGGAGCGTTGCCACGGTCCGATGACTGTGGTGGCCCATGCGCATCTGGCTTCCACACGCTCGGCAAGTCGTCTCAAACAGGTCAAGCGTCACCTGATGGGCCGCGGGGGGCCGGCACTCCAGAAGCCTCCTTACGTGTAAGAACAGAGAGATCTGTGCGACACCTCACCCTCTGGCTAGATCTGGAGGAGCAACTTCCCTGTGGTATTGCTTGTTTCGATGAGTCGATGCGCCTCCGCTGCCTGTTCCAGCCGGAGCACGTGCGGCATCTCGACTCGCACCATGCCCCTGGCCAGAAGATCGAAGACTTGGCAAGCCGCTGTGGCAGTTACATGTGGTGCCCGTTTGGTCAGGGAGCTAAAGCTGTAACCCAGCACAGCCCAGTTGTTGGCCAGTAAGTCTGAGGGGAGCAGCGGCAGATCAGGCTGATTGCTGGCATTGCCGAAGATCACCAGGCGGCCAAACGGGGCCAGCAGTTGGAGACTTTGACTGCGCGTGGGTTCGCCCGCGGCATCGAGGATGATATCTACGCCTCGGCCCTCGGTGAACTGCTGGATCTCGCGCACAAAATCGGCGCGCAGAACCACCTGGTTGTAGCCAAGAGCGCGGGCATGGGCAATTTTCTCCGCGCTGCCAACGGTCCCAATGATCTGACCCGCCCCCAGATGGCGAGCAATCTGAACTGCCAGGCTGCCGACGCCTCCGGTTGCCGCATGAATCAAGATCGTCTCGCCTGCCCGCACGCGTGCCATATCCACTAGCAGTTGATAGGCTGTCACGCCCACCAATGGGAGAGCTGCTACCTGCGCCAGGTCGATAGCCCGTTCAAAGCCGTCTAGCGGAAACGTCAGCTCTGCCGAGGCCAGGGCGAATTCCGCGTAACCTCCTGCCAGGGTGAGCGCGGCCACTGGCTGTCCCACCTGCAAGCCTGTCACGCCTTCGCCAAGCGCGTGGATCACGCCGGATACCTCCATGCCGGGGACTGCCGGAAACTGTGCCACATGATACTGTCCCCGCCGCACCATGATATCGGCAAAATTGATGCTCGCGTAACTGACGCGAATACTCACCTGCCCCGCGGCAGGTTGGGGCTCCGGTAGTTCTTGCATCTCAAGCACATCTGGATTGCCATAACGAGAAAAACGAATTGCACGCATTTTCTCGCTCTTTCTGTTGAGTATATATGTTACGATTCAGCCGTTTCTGGACATTGATCTCTGAGATAGTGTTCGTAAAATTCCATTTTCTGATGAACCGCATCGAGCACCATATCCAACTGGCAGCGCTGTTCATAGAGTCGCTGCTCGTGCTGGCGTAGCATAACCAGACGCCGCTCGACAGGCTGAGCAGAGAGCTCGTTACGCCGAATTCGTTCAAGCAAACATCCATCTGCGGTGAATTCAGCAATCTCTTCCAGCGACATGCCGGTTTGTTTCAGTTCCAGCAGGAAACGCAAAAAATGGACATCCGCTTTTGTAAACTGTAGGATCCCGCTCTCTGTGCGTTGGATAGGCGGCAAGATGCCACATTTCTCATAAAAACGAATTGTATAGGCCGAGATCCTGGTCGCTTCAGCAACCTCTTGAATGGTCATCGATGGGGTCAGCGCATCCAAAGATGAAAACTGTACGTTAAGGTGTGGATGCTCTGACATCAGTCTTAAAAAGCTTTGTGTTTCTTGCAAAGGGGATCTCGTGATTATCGTGTCAGTTTCTTTGATGAGATGGAAAGTGACCAGAGGGATTCCAGGGTTGCATTCCCACCACTCGCGATGACGACGACTGGTTTGCTCACAGAAAACGCTCGCTGATAGCGCTGCGCTGCTGCTAGTGCAACAGCTCCTGCTGGTTCAAGCACCAGATGAGTCTCGGCAAATGCGTCGAGCATTGCCTCAGCAATTTGTGTCTCACTGACCGTTACCATCTCATCGACATAGCGGCCAATGATGGCATAGGGAAGCGCACCCAGAGACTGGACGCGAATGGCATCAGCAATACTGGCACTTGCGGCTGGTAAGGTCACTAACGTTCCTTGAGAGAAGGATTGGCAGGCATCATTTTCCCACTCGGGCTCCACGCCAATGATTTGAATGGAGGGATCAGTGGATTTGATTGCTAGAGCGATGCCGGCAATCAACCCGCCGCCGCCCACGGGGACAAAGACAGCGGCAGGGCGACACTGCTCCACGATTTCGAGTCCAATTGTTCCCTGTCCGATGATAATATCGCGGTGATCATAGGGAGGAATGAGCACGAATCCGTGTTCATTCGCCTGGTCTTCCGCCATGAGTTGTCGTGCTTTCGAGGTGGACTCTGCCCAAACGATGGTTGCCCGTATCGATGAGTTCGTTCTACCTTATGCGCAGGAGCGTCTGGAGACATCACAATGGTCGCTGGAATCCTCTGTTGCTGAGCTGCTAATGCCACCGCCTGGGCATGATTCCCGGTGGAATAGGCGATGACTCCCCGCAACCGTTGCTCATCGGTCAGTCTTGCTAAGCAATAAGAGGCGCCACGGATTTTGAACGATCCCGAACGCTGGAGGCTCTCGGCTTTGAGCAGAATGGGATGTCCTGTGGAAGTTGTCAACGATGGAGTCGCCACAATTGGCGTGGTCATGATCTGCCCGGCAAGCATGCCTTGGGCGAGACGAAAATCAGTGAGTGTAATATCCAAGTTCATAAGTCTACTCCTCAACAGAGAAATTTTCGAAAGAAGGAGTGAGTGGTTTCTTCCAACAAATGGCGCAAAGGTTGTTGCGGGCTAAGACCAGCGAGAGCAATACGACTGCTCAGATCGGTCAACTGGGTTATCAGTTCCTGCTGTAAGGTCACTGGCAGACGAGGCCAGAGTTGTAAGGTGAACCGCTCATGGGCAACGTAGAGGCCAATGGCAGTGGCAAGGTAACGATTCCACGCCCATATCCCTGCTGTCTTCATTTCTTCCTCAGAGAGAATGCCGATAATTCCATTGGACGAGATCATCCATCAGCTCGGTTGATCGGCTTTGTGTCATAAAGCTTCTCCTGTTCTGAGTATCTTGTCATTAGTATATCTTATCAGGTATACTAATGACAAGATACTCAGACCCCCGGTCAAAGCGAAAGGAACAATCTATGATGGGCTTTCCAATACTTTCCGCTGAGATACTTCGTTCACTCGTCTCTCTTGAGGATCTCCTTGATCCTGTCGCACATGCCTTTGTTCAGTATAGTCAGCGCACAGCCGAGGTGACTTCTCCTGGGCTTCTCGGCTTCCTTGCGCCTGGAAAAGCGCACATCAAATCTGCGTATATCCATGGTCATCCCTTTTTGAGGTTTCTCCAGGATACGCTCCAAAATAGTAACTGTTCAGAAGGGTCACGCAGTTGGGGAAACACCTTGCGTCTGTTAGAGTATATGCATGAGAATGGATGAGGAATGAAGCCAACTACGTCAAGCAAAACACGACTTACGTGAAGAACTCAGGCAAGCGATCAAAGCCATTGAAGCGCAGCAGGAGCACATCAAGATGCTTGAAGAACTCATCACTTCTCAGCAGGAGCACTAAGGTGGACCCCTTTGTAGTGGCCCCATGCATTTAGGCATTCTGAGACATGTTTATATGTGCGCAAGGGTAGTGTTGCATTGTCTACTCTCGCCAATACCATCCTTTTCGCGTATTCAACGTCTCGTCCAGTGCATAGCAGGCTGTAATCAGTGCCAGATGAGAAAAAGCCTGTGGGAAGTTTCCCACGGCATTTATGCCGGAACTGATTTCTTCAGCATACAACCCCACATGATTGCTCATTGATAACAGCTTTTCCAGGCGCATGCGCGCCTCCTCCAATTTATTTATACGCACCAGGTTTTCTATCATCCAAAAGCAACAAGCGGTGAATGCTCCTTCAGGACTCCGCCCCAGGCCATCATCTGCTGCAGTTTTCTGATCATAACGCCGTACAGTTGTTGTTCCGACTGTAAGCTCTTCCTTAATGTGCTCTATTGTCGCAACAACTCGTGGCTCATGTGGTCCTGTAAAGTGTTTTAAGAGCAGTAACAGAGCGCTTGCGTCCACTGCGTCGCTGCCATAGTACTGCGTGAAACAGTTTCTCTGCTCATTCCAGCCCTCTTGCATAATCTGATCATAGCTCTCCGCTCTGATTTGTTCCCAGGTGGAGAGTGGCGCGGGCCACCCCCAGTCTCTCGCTATACGCAAAGCACGGTCAAACGCAACCCAACACATCAGGCGTGAATGCAGAAATGGTTTTTCTCCTCCTCTTACTTCCCAGATACCGTTGTCCGGTTCTTTCCAGTGCCGGCTGAGCCAATTCAGCAAGCGGCAGAGGTTTTGCCACAGGTTGTAGGAGATCGCATCATAGTTATTGTAAATATAAATGGCATCCATCAACTCACCGTAGATGTCCAGTTGTTTTTGCGTGTAGGCTCCATTGCCAATGCGCACCGGGCGGCTGCCTCGATACCCTGCAAGATGATCGAGCGTTGATTCCTTCAAATCCTGCTCTCCAGTAATGCCATACATCGGTTGCAGCGTCCCATTCTCCTTCAACTCATGGCAGCGTTCGTTTAGCCAACCAGTGAAAGCCTCCCCCTCTTCTGTAAAGCCCAGTTTTAGTAGGCTGTCAAGCGTAAAAGCAGCGTCTCGTAACCAGCTATAGCGGTAATCCCAGTTGCGGCTTCCTCCCAGTGTTTCAGGCAAACTGGTGGTCGGAGCGGCAACGATCGCACCAGTTGGTGCATAGGTGAGCAGCTTCAGCACCAGCGCCGAACGCTGTACCATTTCGCGCCAGCGTCCCTGGTAGGTGCAGTTCGAAAGCCAGCGATACCAGTAGTGTAGCGTTTCGTACAACAGGTCCTGGTATGCTGCTTCCGTGAGTGGACCGGGCAAATACTCTAGTTCGCGGTCGCTGATGAGTTGAAAATGAGCGGATTCTCCTCTTTGCAATGTGAAGGTGGCTGTTACTCCTCCTTTCTCGTCCCTCTCGAGAGGAACTGGTGAGGTCAAATAGAGGTCGAACTCGTGGCCGTGAAAAATCGCGCCTCCTGCAACTAATTCAACGTGATGCGGGTCTCTTGCATAGTTAAATGCGGGTCGGCAGGTCAATTTGATTGGCAACGTGCCGACTGCACCGGCAATAGAACGTACAAGATTATGTCGATACTGGGCTGCATGCTTCTCTTTGATAGGCATGAAGTCTGTCAGTTCCCCTCCGCCGTAATCGCTAATAAAGCGTGTCAGTACGACGTTCGTTTCCGGCAGGTAAATTTGGAGGTACTTAGTATTTGCATAATCAGACGTGAGACGGAACATACCACCCTTATCAGCATCCAGAATCGCGCCGAAAACGCTTGGCGAGTCAAAGCGCGGCAGGCAGTACCAGTCGATAGTTCCATCAATACCAACCAGTGCGACGGTATGCAGGTTGCCAATAATAGCATGATCTTCAATCGGTAGGTAATCTCCCTCAAGGTTTGAAGCATATTTCATGGCTATATTCCTTTCTCGATCCTTTTATACGGGGAAGGTTACAAGACAGACGATGCCCTCTGCTAACACCCCCATGAAAATCACGTATATGGCGTACACCTCGTCTTTCAATATCTCTTATGGGTCTCATCTCTTTGTGAAGCGCTTCAAGGATACTCATGCACGAGACTTTTTTATCAAACCGCGCCAGAAGACCCCTGTTTTTGAAACATGGGGATGAATGGCGCGTTCCTTTTGTGAGGTGGATAGGGTGGCTTCATGCCGAACACTGCACAAAAACAGGGTAAGCTCAAAATCAGCGCGTCTCTATCGATATGAGCGAACTAGATATTGCTCAAGATCCGGCTTTCGCCAAACGTCGCCAGTACTACATGAGCTGGCGCAGAGTCGAAGTTGTCTCCGAGGGCCATTGGAAACGGTTTACTCCCTAATGGGGTGTGTGGGAACTGGTTCGTAGATGCCGCGCAAAACGAGCGAGGAGCAACCGAACGTACACGGCCAGAAGCAGAGCGAGCGTCTCGACGAGGAGAGGGCGCTTGCGTCCTTTCACGCATGTCTGCGCGATCTTCTCCGCAGAGAAGGGCGGACTCCTCAACGGTTTTGACGCGGATGCCGCATCCATGATGGCGCGACGCGCAGCGCGCGTCCCTCCCGATCCGTTCGCGTTCAGCCACGCGCCTGGACGGCGAGCGGCCTCAGCTTTGGCAAGATTGCGATCCTGTCGTTTCTCGTCCTCCATACCAGCTTCGGCGATAAAGGAGGTCCCATCCTGAAGCTGGCCCACCACATCGGGCAGGTAATCATGGGGTTTCCCCTCAAAGGTGTAGCCAATGGCAAAGGGAGCCTGTTTGGGGATGGGCAATCGGTACATGGCTGCAAATGAAGGGCCAATGTCTCCATCCCGTGTTTCTCGCCTTCTTATTCTATCAGCTTGTCCATCATACAGGAGCGGAGGAGATGCCGGTAGGAGCGAGATGCAGAAAGAGGCTTGGTTAAAAGTCCAAGCCTCTTTTTCATAGCTCGTAAAGCGCGAGAAAACAATAAAGCAGGAAGTAACCGTTAACATATCTATATAGCTTTCGTTCTTATGCAATGCCTTATAGGTTGTATTACCGTTTTTCTGAGGACGAGAAGAAAGAGGAAGTAATGGTTGACCTATTTGCATGTTTGCATGGAGGTATTGCATGCTGTTTAAAGTGAGAAACAGAGTGAGTGCCCGACATGAACTCGCGCTCACGCTCTTGGTGCCCTCTGCCATCGTTTTCGCTACCTGGTCGTTTCTTGGGCCACTGCTCCAGCTCGTTGGGTTATTGCTGTGTGGCATCGCCGTCCCCTTTGCTCTGATTCTGATTCTGGTCCCGCTTAGCGCGCCCACCACACGCTCTCGTCCCTCTTCTACGGCTTTTTTTGCGCCTGCCTGGAGCGTGCCAACAAATGATTCTTTGCCATATGTGCCACGCAACCTCAACGAAATGTATCAGCTCTTGGACCCCTGGAACCCACGGGTTGCGCAACGAGGTGTTGTAGTGTTTATCGCCATCAAAACCCAGTTTCTCCTCATCGTCACCCGATTAAAAAGCCGCTTCTGAAGAGTCTGGGGTCATGGACACAATGAGAGAAAACACGACAAGAGATATGAGCAACCGGAGATCGTCACAGAAGTATCACAGAAGGCAGGAGCCTGTGTTTTCGCAGATATTCCCCGCCTTTTCCCTTGACAGGCTTCTCTTTCTCGTCTATTATCTAAGTAATTACTTAGATAATAGACGAGAAAGAGAAGAACCATATGGCTGAAGCTGGAAGCAAACGAGGACGAATGCGTGATGCCAGGCTGGCACAGGAGGTGATCCTGGATGCTGCGGAAGCGATCTTCGCTGAACATGGCTTCGATGGGGCCCGCATCGACGCGATCGCGAGAGCGTCGGGGTACAACGTGAGTTTGCTCTTTCAATACTTTGAGGACAAGCTTGGCCTCTATACTGAGGTGCTCAAGCGCACTGACCGAGATCTGGGCGCCCTTCAGGCTCGTGTCCTTGCCCCTTTGTTTGAGCAGGATACGGGCTCGATCCCTGCCCAAAGGTTCAAAGCCTTTCTGACTGTTGTGGTACAAACCATCTTTGCATATCTCCTGAACCATCCCCGCTTTCTGCGTATCTTGACCTGGGAAATGGCTGAGGGCTGGCAGACGTACAAACAGATCGCCTCCCAGTTGCCGCGCAAAGATCAGGAGCAGTTCGAGCTATTTTTTCAACAGGCGGAACAAGCCGGGCTGCTGCGCTCCAGTTTCACACCGCTGATCCAGTTGGCAATGATTACCCCGATCTGTCAGTCCTATCTGGCCTCTCTGCCCTTGTACCAGACGATGCTCCCAGAGGAAGATGTCTCCTCGGAGGAAGCGCTCGCCCGCGCCCGCGAGCACCTGGTGACGCTCATCGTGGCTGGCATGCTCATCGAACTCCCAGAGCCAAACACCTAGCCATCGCCGAAGAGATCAGCCCGCGTTTTTTTAGCAGTGATTTGAAGCATTCGGGGAGCAATCGTGGCAAGTCGTCCTCTCGCTTGGCAGGCAGGTTAAGTCAGCCTCGCTTGGTCCCATCCCAGAGAATGTGCTGCTTGCTCCCTTTGTGCCGCAGTTGGAGATCCCGCCGCGTGCTCGCGTCTTTGTCACCCATGGTGGAGTAAACAGTGTGATGGAGAGCCTCTCGTATGGTGTGCCGATGGTGGTAATCCCCCAGGAGACGCTGGATCAAATGATCACCGCACGACGCCTGGCTGAACTGGGGTTGAGCCTCGCGCTTGCACAGGCGGAAATCACGGTGGGCAGGTTCCGTGAGGCTGTCGAACGCGTTGCCACCGGCGAAACGATTCACCAGAATGGCAAACACATGCAACGCCTCGCGCGCGAAGCAGGTGGATATCGGCGTGCGGTGGAAGCGATCATGCACTTTGCACAGGAACGTACCAGGTAACACTACGCGGGAAGACGGTCGTGGCAGGCTCCAGTCCACCAGCACGACGGTAGCCTTTGCTCGAGAAGAGAACGACAAGATCTCATCCGGGAGGAGAAACATGAACAGATCAGAGAACGACACGAGAACAGACGACAAGCAGCACCAGACACACGGGACGGTAGCGGGGACCATCTTTGGATGGATCTTCCGTTTGCTTCGAGGGCTGCTGAGGAGAGGTGGCCGACAAGGCAGCAGAGTGGTCGTGACAGGAGCTCCTGCTGGCACAGTCAAAGCCATCGTCGCCTGTCTGGGAGCCAGCGCGACTGATGCAGCGGGTAGCTACGACTGGATACGAGACCTGGCGCAACGGCCTCAAAACACATCTCTGCGTTTTTACCGCTTCGCCGAAGGGGGAGATCTCGCCTACAATGGTCTCCAGCGCGTGCCTGCCATCATCAACTCCCATCCAGACTACGTGATCGTGCTGCTTGGGGAGAATGATGTGCTGGCCTTGATTGCACCGAAACACGCCCAGTTTGTGCGCCTGACCAAACATCTCCCAGCCGAACCTTCTCCGCAGTGGTTCCGCGAGGCGATGCAAACGGTGGTCCGGCGCCTCAAGGGTGAGACGCAAGCCGCCGTCGCCCTCTGCTCGCTGATCCCTCTTGGGGAGGATCCGAACTCAGCGAATCCTTTCCAGGCCGAAGCCAATCGGCGCATTGAGGAGTACAGCGCCATCATCAAGGACATCGCGCGGGAGGAAAAGGTGGGCTATATTCCCCTCTATGAGCGGATGCACGAACTCATTCTCGCGTCCCCTGGTCGCGCCTTCACGAGCTTCGACTTTCTCCCGCTCTATCGTGATATATTCCGGCAGTTTGTCTTACACAAAAGTAATGATGAAATTGGACAACTCAACGGTTGGCGCTTTCATCGCGACGGTCTTCACTTGAATAGCAGAAGTGGGAAACTGCTGGCCGACCTGGTGCAGGAGTTCCTCCTCAGCACAAAAAACGATGGGGACGGCTCCAGATGAGTGTGCTCAACACTCTCTTAGGGGATATGTAATGGTCATCTGCTACCACTTGTCACGTGGCGGGATTGGAGCCGCAGAGAGCACCGGCAGGCAGGCATACGGCTCTTGCGCCATCAACACGTGGAGATCCGGGTGGAAGCTGGGGACGCTGCCATTCCAGTCGGCATTCCTCCAGCTCTTTCCCGTGCCGAGCGTATTCATGCTCAGTTTTCGTGGACAAAGCGGCTGGCTCGCAATGCACGTCCCGAAACGGCTCGTCTGGTCATCATTCAACTCTTTGGGGTTTCGGATCTCGTTGCCACCTTGATGGGTTGATCCTTGCGTCTTCCTACTCCGAACGCGAGCGCGGACGAGAGAGAGCAATCAGCTCCATTGGGAGGCTGGGATCAGGCAGAGAGATAGAGTTGGAGCGCTCTTTCGCCCGCCTGAGCAAAGATCCCATCCTGGCTGGATCGCGCACCACTCACTCCAATGGCTCCGACCACCTGTTCTCCAACGTATAAGAGAAGTCCACCTTCAACGGGGACCATACCAGGCACCCCCAGGACGGCCATGTTCCCTTTGTCAAGAAGCTCTTCATGGAATTTGGTTGGTCGGCGAAAATGCACAGCGTGGACGGCCTTCGCAAGTGCCATATCCACACTCGCGTTGGCATTCTCATCCATCCGTTGGAAATAGAGCAGACGACCACTGTCATCCACAATGGCGATAGCCACAGAACATTCATTTTTGACAGCTTCGTTTTCTGCCGCTGCCGCAATCGCTTTGGCCGCTGCAAGTGTGAGAACCGGTTTCGTTGGCAGTTGAGTCATGAGATATCCATTCTTTCTTTCAGGATCGAACACAGAAAAATCCAACGACGCGAGCATATCAGCAGACGTCTTGAAGGATCCCCGTTCTCTTGAGAGCATACCTCATCCTTCTCGCAAGATCAAGCAGCTTTCGCCCCCTCTTTGCCGACTAGGTGATTGGTTGAGGGCACATGCTACAGTGGGTACGGGTGTAGCGATTGGTCGCCTCATATGATCCTAGTCACCTACAGCAACATCTTCTGTCAGAATGGCTATGTCTTCCGCGAGGCCAACCCGTATGATCAGGTCTGTGTGACTCCAGATCAGCGGACGCAGGTTTACTATGATAATTACTATGCGCCCTATCGCGTCGATCCCAATGGAGCCTATGGGCCAAAGACCTGTGTCAATGGCTACGTCTGGCGTAATGGCTTTGGTGGAGATTATGTCTGCGTCACACCTGCCGAGCGTTCTCAAGTCGCCTATGACAACAGCCAGAGCGCTTTGCGTATTCTAGCTCAGTAGCCCGGTCCGTGTTGAGCCAGAGAGGAGTGGGTGGTGCGTTCGGGCACGAGTCCGCCAGGGGAGAGAGCAGGAGAGAAACCATACTCCTTTCCTGCTCTCTTCATGAGTTCACGCCGACCGCAGGACCTGTCGCATTTTTGGGCGAGGAATGGTCACCAAGAATGTGCCAGATCGACAATTCCAGCAATTTTTGCTCGTGAATTTACAACTGCCGATTACGTCTGTGATCGGGATGTACCATACCGTAGATCTCGATCTCTGAGTCAGGCCGGAGGTGTTGGAGGTAGGCGAAGCCGGTGAGGGTGTCTCCCTGATCATGGAGTAACTGTGCTGGTTTGTTTCCTGATGGTGCAAGCATCTCTTCCAGGGAAACGAGAAAGTCCACCCCTTCATACAGGCGATAATTCTCGATCAGCCTGGTTATGTTTGCTCGATCACTTGCAATAACCTCTGTTTTAATTTCGCCTGTTACACTATGTTGAATTCATATTTTCTTCCTTTTATCGTATGTGTGTCCCGTTGCCATCATTTCCTCACTTCTTCTTCGACTCTTCACATTCAGTTTATTGAGTCATCCAAACCGGGACAAGTACAAAGGGGCAGTGAACCGGCTGAAATTGATCAAACGGAGCATGTATGGGCGTGCGAAGTTCGATTTACTGCGCATACGAGTGCTGTGTGCAGCCTGATGCTGAGATGGAAAGGAGATTGAGGAAGCTCTGGCTTGACAAGACCAGTCGCCAGAAGAACGTTTCTGCCCTTCCATTGTTGGGCTTATCACTAACTTTGCGTCAGAACCCGAAAAACAACGTTAAGCGATAGGGTGTCTCCCCAGGTCCATTCTCGCTGGTTTGAACTGATCAATTTCTGCAGTTCAGGATACCAGACTCTTCAATTTACACACAAGTCAGTATACCGCCGTTCTAACTGATCACTCCCAAAGGTCGCGGTGGTCGAGATCACTGAGTGAGGAGTTGATGTGCAGATCGTGCTCGGGTGGAGCGCTGTGGCTCGCCTCTTGAGGTGTAATGCGGATCTCCTCTCGCAAGTGCGTTGTGCTGACAACATCGAGGAGTTCTTCTCCATTGTGAGGAAAAGGCCCTCCATCCTGCATGATGCCTCGCGCTTCTTCTAACTGAGCAGCAAGTGCGCGTGAGACAACCGTTTGAGGGTGTGTGTCTCCCAAAGACCGCAAACGGATCTGAAGGGCACGTTTGGTCAGAGCATAAGCCTCGCTCATATTGCCCTGAAACTGGTGAAAGAGAGCCAGGTCGTGAAGCGTTTGTGCTGTCTTCGGATGATCCTGGCCAAGACGCTGTTCACGGATCTGCAATGCGCGCTGGAACAGGGCCTCGGCTTGTTCATATTGGCCCTGTTCTTGGCAGAGAAGCGCCAGACCATGTAGGGGATACGCGATTGCGTGATGCTTCGGCCCAAGCGCTTGCTCAGCAATAGCAAGGGCTCGCTGATACAGCACCTCGGCCTGCGTCGAGTTGCCCCACTCGCGGTAGAGATCAGCCAGGCTCACAAGCGTAAAAGCCACATCTGGATGTGCTGGGCCTAAGGCCTGTTCCTCGATGCGCACTGCCCGCTGGAAAAGCGATTCCGCCAGTTCATACTTGCCCTGCTCCCGATAGAGGTCGCCCAGATTGCTGAGTGGGCCCGCCACCCGAAAATGCTCCGGCCCCCATGCCCGTTCGCGGATCTGTAGCGCTCGTTGATATACTCCCTCTGCCAGCTCATACTTGCCTTGTTCGTAGTAGACATTTCCCAGCCGGTTGAGCGACAAGGCAACCTCCAGATGCTCTAGACCCCGAGCCTGCTCCCGGATCTGCAGCGCTCGTTGCTGCAACGGCTCGGCCAACTCGTACTTGCCCTGCTCATAGTAGACCATCGCGAGTCCTTCGAGGGGGTACGCTACTTCCGGATGCTCCGGCCCCAACGCCTGTTCCAGAACGTACGAAGCTTCCTGAAACAGCGGTTTTGCCTGCGCATAGTTGCCCAAGAGTCGATAGAGATAGGCAAGCTTGCTCTGCAAAGAGGCAACGTTGGGATGTTCCAGACCAAACAACTGGATCTGGATCTGGAGCGCTTGTTGATACAGCGATTTCGCTCGTTCATACTGGGACCTCTGGTCCAAATAGTCTGCCGCCTTCAGGAGTAGCTCAGCGAATTCCTGGTTCTGGAGGCAAGCAGGGAGCGCGGCGGCACAGGTTATCACGTGGGGAAGCAGTCGTTCACAGGGCTCCCATATTTTTGTCCCGGTGTCACTCGTGACTGCCGGAAAGGCCGCATTGAGCAGGTGGACCACGCGCTGCTGCCACTGCATGTGTTCTCGTTCGCTCATCCCTTCCTGCAGAATCACCTGGACCAGGCGGTGCAGCGAGAGCATTTGCGTCTCGGGCTGCCGTTGCACCAGCGAGAAGTTCCGCAACGCAGCGATTGCCTGATCGAATTGGTAGAGATCTGTGACAAAGGGATCAGCAGTTCCTTCGGAAGAGGCGGTTCCATCAAGAAAGAATTCCTCAGGAATACCTTCCGGTGCAAGAAAAGCGCACAAACACAACAAATCAGCGGCGAGAGAATGTTGTTGCCTCGCTTGTTCGAGGGCCAAACGAAAGGTGGTGGTGACGGGGTGAGGATGATCGCGCCCCGCGGTTCCTCGCCGTCCCAGCAGTGGGGTCCGTTGTTGCTGATACCGTTGCAAGTAGTCGCTCAGACCGCATCCTGCTTCTTCGATATAGGCGCCAGCCTGGTCGAGGGCCAGGGGTAATCCTCCCATCACCTTGACGAGTTCCTGGGCAGTCCCCCACTCAGAAGGGTGTGGTTTGCTCTCGTCAGACCTCATTTCTTTGTTGAGATGAGCACGTCGCAAAACAAACGCTGCACCCTCATCGAGCGTCATGGGTGACAACTCAAGGCTATGAGCCAGGGTTCCCAGCGAGGAGCGGCGTGTTGTGATGAGAATGGCTCCCTGACGGGCCGGAGGGAGAAAGGAATAAAGCAGTTCCGGGTCCTCGACGTTATCCCAGATCAACAACCATGTACCATTCGTGGTCAGCCAGTGCTGTACCGCTGCCACCATCCGTTGCTGATCGCTGTCTCCACGCTCCGGGAGTTGGAGGTGTCCGGCAATGCGACCCAGACTCGCCAGGATGCTCTCAACCGTTTCCCCCTCAATCCAGAAGATCGCACTATACTCCAGGGCGTAACGATATGCATACTCCAGGGCGATCTGGGTTTTGCCAATCCCGCCAAGCCCATATAATGCATAGGATTGGGTGAGGGCCACCGCATGGTCCGTATGCAGGCGCTGATGCAACTGGTCAAGCAAGGCATCTCGTCCGGTAAAGAACACATTGCGTTGATAGGGCACAGACCAGTGAGGCGAAAGCGCGGTCAGACTGGCTTCGAGAAGCTGTCGTGTTTCTGCTTCGCTCAGTCCAAGCAAACGCCCCAGTTCCAGGACGACACTTTTCCTCTCAGGGAGGTAGTTGCCCTGTTCCCAGGACCAGATGGTATTGTGATGCACGCCCAACTGCTCAGCCAACACCCTTTGACTGAGACGTTTGCGCTTGCGAAACGCCTTGAGTATATCTCCGAATGGTGAGATGAGCATAAAACGGTGTCTACTTCTCTCCTCACAAGAACGGTCACACAAAATCATAGAGAATCACAGCAGTACTGTGATTCTGCTATTGTAGCATAGAACAGAGAAATTATCCAAAAACAACGAGGTGATATCTTGTCTCGAAAAACGATAGGAACTTTGTATGCTGTGAGTTGCATGCTTGAACTGATTGCCGCGTCTTTTCTCGAAAGGGGGCCTATTCTCACTGTGCTTTGTGCCTTCGCCGGCTGGGTAAGAGGGAGAAGCGCTCATCATATGGGCAAAGAACACGAATTGGGAAGCCGGGAGAGAGGTCACCTGGCGTTGACCTGAAGGCAATTGATCCGAGCCATGCTGGAGAGCCACACCTTTCAACAAGTAAGTGCAGGGTCGTCTCCGCCAGTAAAACGGGCGATGGCGTACTGTTTAGTTTACTTCGTGCTGTTCATACCAAAGGGGAGATCGCTCTGCAGGATGGGCGATACAGAGACCCAAAAAAGGAGAAAGAAGAAGAGAGGATGAACACATTTCAAGGAAAAGTCGCGGTGATTACCGGCGCAGCCAGCGGCATTGGTCGCGCCCTGGCCGAACGCTGCATTCAGGAAGGTATGAAGGTCGTCCTGGCTGATGTCGAAGAGCAAGCCCTTCAGCAAACCAGCCGCGAACTCACCGCTCAGGGTGCCGAAATGCTCGCCGTACAGACCAATGTCTCACAGGCTGAAGATGTCGAAAGGCTTGCGCAAAAAGCGTTCGAGACCTATTCAGCGGTGCATCTGCTGTTCAACAATGCGGGCGTCGGAGCAGGCAAGACCGCCTGGGAAAGCACCCTGGCCGATTGGGAATGGGTACTGGGCGTCAATCTCTACGGAGTCATTCATGGCATTCGCTCCTTTGTACCGAGGATGCTTGAGAGCGGAGCTGAGGGCTACATTGTCAATACTGCCTCGATGGCGGGTCTGACCTCCAGCCCCGGTCTGAGTGTGTACATGGCGAGCAAACACGCGGTCGTGAGCCTGACTGAAACACTCTACCATGAACTGACCCTCAGAGAGTCCAACATCGGGGTCTCGGTTCTGTGTCCCGGCTTCGTGAAGACGCGCATTCAGGACGCGGAACGCAATCGCCCGGCGCGCTTGCAGAATGCACCAGATGTACCTGTTTTCCACGAGCAAAAGGCATCGCGGGAAGAGCAGGAGGGTGGGCAACTGTTGCAGCAAGCCATTCGCGAGGGGATGTCTCCCCAGCAGCTCGCCGACATGACCTTTGCTGCTATGCGCGAGGATCGTTTCTATATCTATCCGCCTGAATTCAAAGGGGGCATTCAGGTTCACATGGAAGATATTCTGACACCGCGCAATCCCACTCTGCTGTTGCCGAAATAAGAGACGAACAATCTGATTGACGTGGAAACAATGAACAAAGGAAATACTATCATGAACTCAACCATCAACCCTTCTGTGACCGACGCGGAACTCGCTCAGTCGTTTAAAGCGCCATCGTTGTGGAGCCTGATCGTCAGCCTGTGGCCCAGCATTCTGCTCAACGGCGTGTGCGTCATTGCCGTCTACCAACTGGTGAAGCACTTTACCTCGGCCTCCGACGTGACCGCGCTAGCGCTCTCGGCTCTGCCTGCCCTGGTCGGGGCGATCTTCACCCTGATCCGGCAGCGCAGCGTCGATGTGCTGGGTGCCTTCACGCTCATCACGATTGTGGCATCGATCGGCCTGACCTTCCTGACTGGCGATGCCAAACTCTTCCTGATCCGCGAATCGTTACTGACGGTGCTCTTCGGCGTCATCTGCCTGATCTCGCTGCTCTTCCCGAAGCCGATCTGGTTCTATATCATCCGGTACTTTACCGTAGGCAACAGTCAGGAGCAAATGCTCGCGTATGAGGCCGCCTGGAAATTCCGCTCTTTCCGAGGCTATATCCGCACGGTCACGATCCTGTGGGGTGCTCTCTACATCATCGAGTTTCTCATTCGCCTGGCCATGATCTACACGCTCACCATCTCCCAGGTGTTAGTATTCTCATCCATCCTCTTCTACGCGCTCACCATTCTGGCCAGCGTGCTGACCTTCCGCTTAGGCGCGCGCCTGCGCAAGCGGAGCACGCAGAATAACGCACCACAAACGCGTGCCTTTCCCATCCAGTAAAGCGCAAAAAGCCTTGTCAGAACGTGCGTTAGGTTATATCATCACAAAATATGTGAATGCTCCCAGGAACATCAAAGGTCATGGTCTCAATCGTTGTGGTCACCAGGTCGACACGCATGTGATAATCAAAGGCCATACCCAAGATCTCTCGCGTATGCTTGCATAAGGCGAAACAGCCTCTTACACGCGATCCATCAGCCAATTTGACTTCCAGGATATCAGAAAACACGATCTCTGTCTCAGAGAGATCCTTCTCCTCTCGCAGAAGATTAGGAGCTACTTGAGTTGCTTTGCCTGTGCAAGAGGGTCGAAGGTTCGGACGCAAATGCTGGGTTGAGGGGCCTTTGTCCGAACTTTCGGCCCAACAGGAAGTGAAAGTCTAGGTACGTTGTCTGGCGCGTTTCTGCTGAAGGCGGCTTTGCAAGAGAACAACAATAAGCAAAAATATGCCACGAATGACATTCTGCCAGAATGAATTGAGGTAGAGCCCTCCACCATGATCCAGCGTGTAATTATTTTCTAACTGAAGGATCTCCACAATCGTGCCTAATAACAGCACACCCACCAGCGTACCAAAAACTGAGCCAACACCGCCGGTCAATAATGTGCCACCAACTACCACCGCCGCGATGGCAATCAGTTCCCAACCGTTCCCTTCTGTTGCTGAACCACCATTCAGATTGATGGCTAACAATACTCCGACAAGTCCAGCCAACGCGCCACTGAGCGTATACACCCAGAAAAGCGTCCGCTTGACGGGCAACCCCATCAGTTGCGCTGCTTCGGGATTGCCCCCAATGGCCAGCACATAGCGGCCAAAGCGCGTATACCGTAGCACCAGGATGCCAATGAGAAAGGCCACCAGCAGAAGTGGGATAGTGAACGGCACCGGTGGATTAAGAAAGCCGTCCCCCACTGTTGTTCCCGCAACCGTTATGAAATCACTTTTCTGATCCAGGTTGACGCTGGCTGCATCATTGATGAGTCTCAAAGCCACACCACGCACAATATACAAGGTGGCAAGCGTGGCGATGAAGGGTGGCACACGCATCCACGCAACGACAATACCATTCACAATCCCTACCAGCGTACCCGCAATAACCGCCGCAAACAGTGCATAAAAGAAACCATGCGAGCTGGTGAGCGCTGCAACCACACTGGCAAGCGCCGCTATACCGCCGACAGAGAGATCAATGCCGCCAGTCATGATCACAAACGTCATTCCCAGTGCGATAAGTCCAAATTGCGCATTGAAATTCAGTACGCTGTAGATAGTGAGTGTATTGAAATTGTCATAGCGAAGAAAGCTAAAGGTCACGACAATAATGAGCGCGATCAGCGCTCCTTGCTGTCTCACAAACTCACCAATTCTGGGCAGGCGCTCTTTAATCCCGATGCGCGTGTTTGCTTCGCTCGGCTCTGCCAGCGCCGCGATGCCTGGCTGTGATGAAACCTTCGGCATAAGTGAGTCCTCCATACTCATAAACTGTGCGCACTCGCTGTGGCACACAATTGCCCCCTTATTATGCTTTGCGCTGACGCTGGAGGAAGACTGCCAGCACGATAAGCATACCAATGATGATACTGGCAATATCATTTGGCACATTCAGCGCCACCAGTGTCTGACGAATAAGCTGAATGAAGATGGCCCCAACCACTGTTCCCACGATGGTTGCATGCCCGCCGGTCAGTCGAGTGCCGCCCACTGCAACCGCCGCAATCGCATCAAGTTCCTTACCCAGACCATCAGTAACTGGATTTGCCGCAGAATCAAAGGCGATATACGCCAATCCGGCGATTCCGGCCAGCAGACCACTAATCGCGTAGACGATGATCAAAACCCGGTTCACAGGGACACCCGCCAGGCGCGCCGCCGATTGATTCCCACCAGCCGCAAGCAGATACCGGCTAAAGGCGGTGGCACGCATAAGCCAGGCAAAAATAGCAACAATGACGGCCATCAGGATCACTTGCCTGGGAAGGAAGCCGAACAGATTGCCACTCAGCCAGCTCACAATGGGCGCGCTTAAAAACGCAAACTGGAATCCATTGACCGTGACCTCAGCAACTCCACGGATCGTAATCAGGGTGATCAGCGTGGCAACAATAGGCTGTACCTTGAAACGCGTCACCAGTAGCCCGTTGAATGCGCCGATCAATGCGGCAACCACCAGCGCAATCGGCATCGCAACTGCGGTACCCAGCACGATGTTCTGGATGCCAAACAATTTCCCGCTGAAAATCAGGTACGTGAGTATCCCCGTCAGGCCCATGATCGAGCCCACCGAAATATCGATGCCTCCAGTTGCAATCACCAGGGTCATGCCAACCCCAAGGATCAACGTTGGCGTCACGTGGACCAGCAGATCGGTGATCGAAATCCACGAGTTGAATTGCCTGGTAAAAAGAACGTTGAAGATGATGAGCACCACTAGCGCAATTAATGCTCCATAATCCTGCCCAATAGTACGCAGACCCCTCAACTCTTTGAGCGTTGTCAAACGCTGCTCTAATCGAATCATGCGCCTTCTCCTGTGCCAGATTGCTCCTCTCCATGCGCCATAGCGGCCATGATCCCATCCTGGCTGATATCCGCACGAGAAAGTTCGGCCACTGTTACTCCATCACGCAATACCGCCACGTGATCGCTTCCTTCAATGATCTCTTCAAGTTCAGAGGAGATAAGCAAGACCCCCATACCTGACTCCGCCAATTCCTCGACCAACTTCTGTATCTCACCTTTGGCGCCCACATCGATGCCACGTGTCGGCTCGTCAAGCAAAAGCAAACGAGGATGTAAACAGAGCCAGCGCGCCAGCAAGACCTTCTGTTGATTGCCGCCCGATAGTTCGCGAATCTTTTGCTCTGGCCCCGCCGTTTTGATACCTAAACGTTGAATGAAACGATCAACAATCTGTTCTTGCTTCTTGCGATCAACGATGCCAGATCGCGTCAAAGTAGGAAGTGCCGCCAGCGTGAGATTTTCGCGCACGGAGAGATCCGGAATAATCCCATCAATCTTACGGTCTTCCGAACACAGTCCGATGCCTGCGCGAATGGCGTCTATAGGCGCGCGGAAATGAACTTCTTTCCCGTCAATAGCGATTTTCCCGGCTTCGATGGGATCAGCTCCAAACACAGCACGAGCAACTTCGCTCCGCCCGGAACCGAGCAATCCCGCCAGGCCAACAATCTCCCCCGCACGCACCCTGACACTCGCATTTTGGAGCTTACGACCCTGGCGTAATCCGACTGCATCCAGCAGCACTTCCTGCTGGGCGTGGTGACGACTGGCATCAAAGCTGGTCTGCCCACTCTGTTGCACGCTACCTAAATCTTTGCCGAGCATCTTGGACACTAACTCGAGCTTGCTGATGCTTGCGATAGGCCGCGCATCCACCATGACGCCGTCGCGCAAAATAGTAATGCTGTCACAAATCGCATACAATTCGTCCAGTCTATGGCTGACGAAGATGATGGAAACTCCCTCCGCTTTCAATTGCCGAATCACAGCAAACAGAGTAGCAACTTCATCATCATTGAGCGAGGATGTGGGCTCATCCATGATCACCAGTTTGCTCTTGAAGGAGATGGCACGCGCAATCGCCACCATCTGCTGAGTCGCAATGTTATAGGTATTGAGTGGCTTTGTCACATCGATCGAGAGATGCAACCGCTTCAGTAATGTGCTGGCCTCGGTGTTCATTTTTCGCCAGTCGAGCAATCCCCAGCGAAAGAGTTCGCGCCCCAAAAAAATATTCTCGGTAACGCTGCGATATGGAACAAGATTGACCTCTTGATAAATGGTGCTGATGCCATGGCGCTGTGCCTGTTGTGGCGATTGGAAAGCCACAGGCTGCCCATCAAAGAGGATCGTCCCTCTATCGCTGCGATATACGCCCGTGAGAACCTTGATGAGCGTGGATTTACCCGCGCCATTCTCTCCGATCAGCGCATGCACTTCGCCACGCGCCACTCTTATCGAGGCGTCTGAGAGGGCAACCGAGCCGGTGAAATGCTTGGTGATATGCTCCATGTGCAGAAGCACCTTATTTTCTTCCATGACCTACCTCTTAAATCGTTGATACTGGCGCAACTCGCTATCACGGCAGCGCCAGTATCAACGCGAATGCGCTTAGAGAAGTTTAGAACGCGTTAGGTAGGTAAGCTGCCGCTGTGCCATCGGCCTTCTTGAAGACTCTATCTGGCTGCACGACCCACGCGGGCAGATCATCGCCCTTGACAAACTTATCGAGGGTATCGAAGACCAGGGAACCAAGTCGCGGGTTGCATTCCACGACCGCATACTCTTCACCCGAAACTACGAGATTGACAGCATCTTTCGTTCCATCGATAGAAACCACCTTGATATCCTGTCCGGGATGTTTGCCGGCCGCCTTGAGTGCTGTGATCGCGCCAATGGCCATTTCGTCGTTATGTGCGAATACACCCTTAATATCGGGGTACTGTTGGATCAAGGTCGCCATGACTTGCTGACCTGTCGCGCGGTTAAAATCAGCAGTCTGCTCGGCAACGATTTTGATGCCAGGCGCCTTCGCAGCCAGTTCGCCATTAAAACCACCACCACGCAAAATAGCGGGAGAGGAGCCAGTTGTGCCATCCAGTTCGACGATGGTCGCCTTCGCGCTCGAACCACCCAGAGCCTCGATCAACGCATCAGCCGCCAGCGCTCCCTCTTTCTTAAAGTCGCCACCCACGAATGTGGCAAAGTCACGGCCTGGCGACGCCTGTTGCTCATTGACATCACGATCCACAACAACTACGGGAATACAGGCTTTACGAGCGGCAACAACTTGAGCCGCTTCCGCATCTTCGGTGTGTGGGTCGACCAACAGTACATCAGGATGATCATTAATCAGGTTCTGGATATCCTGGACCTGCTGAACATCAGAGTTGTTCGCATTCGTTTTCAACAACTGGTAGCCATGGGCCTTGGCCGCAGCCTCGATGCTAGCTTCTTCAGCAAAGCGCCAGGCGCCGTCCAGTGCATTCTGCGACCAGGCGACCTTATGAACGGGGCCCGAGGGTCTGACTAACTTTGTGTTGCTGCCGGGGACACAGCTAGAGGAAGAACTTGCCGAGTTGCCGCCGCTGCCCCCACAGGCAGAAAGCGCCATGCCCAGAACCGCGATGAGGGCGATGTTCATCATGAACAATCGCTTGAGTGGAGACCTGGAAAATTGCATTAGGAACCAACCTTTCGTAACAGATGACAGCGTTGTCCGCCGAGCAGAGTGAAGCGTCCGTATCTACTGATATCGATTCACTCACATCCTAGTGCGCTACGATAGTAAGGTATTGCTTCTTCAACCGCTTGTTGGAATTTCAAGGTACCAAAAGTGCCCCACCAGTACGGCTTAATATAGCGCCTTCGTCAGCGCATTAGAAGCCTGGCAAGAAGTGCAAACCAAGTGAAATTATGACGTGTAGGATATGATCTGTTCCATGCTTCCCTTGCAACCCCGGGATGATAGAGATGCCTGGAACAATTGACGAGCTCCAGCTCTAAGCTGAAATGCCCTCACCTCCTTATGATGCGGGATTTATCGTAGCGTCCTGCCACGAAGCTGTGGATTGACCTGGAGTACAGCCGATTAAATTTAACCGCTTTAAAAGAAGTATAATGATGGAACTCAACTTTGTCAAGGACTCTTGCTCAAATGCGCAATACTCTTGCGCGAATGAACAAATCCGGCAAAAATTGACGCCGCCAAAAGTGCATCGTATACTTTAAGTGAAATACTAGCCGTTCGGTACCCGATGATTGAATTTAACCGCTTAAACCGGAGAGGATGCGACAGGGAATGACGACAATTGCTGATGTAGCCCGCCGGGCGAAAGTAACGACGGCGACCGTATCTAATGTGCTTACGCAGCGCGTGCCCGTCAGCGATAAGACACGCGCACGTGTTCTACAAGCCATCAAAGAATTAGGCTATCGTCCAAATTTAGTGGCGCGGGGATTAGCCCAGGGCAAAACATTGACATTAGCATTGGTCGTGCCCACCCTCTCAAATCCCTTTTTTGCCGAAGTCGTGGAAGAAATCGAGCGCGTCGCGGACATGCACGATTATCAATTGCTCTTGAGTATGACCCATAATTCTCCAGAAGAGGGCAAACGCCACCTGGAACGCATGGCCAGTCGTTGGGCAGACGGCTTCATCGTGATGGGAATGGCCGCCGATATCGCCGATGTCCTCGCTCTCAAGGATAGTGGCAAGGAGGTGGTACTGAGTGTATGGAATCAAGATGCATCTACCCAGACCCTGCCCGTGGTAGATATTGATTTTCGTCTGGCAGGCGAATTAGCAACGCGGCACCTTCTAGAATGCGGCCATCGTCGCATCGCGGCTATCGTGGAAGAACCCGTACAATTGACAAGGCGCAAGGGCTTCGAGACCACACTTACAGAAGCGGGCATCCCTGTCTTGCCCGAATATATCCGCCAGGGCGATTCATCGTTTGAGAGCGGCTATCAAGCTGCTTTAGCATTGTTAGCGCTGCCTCAACCACCTACCGCAATCTTTGCTGGCAACGACTGGATGGCCCTGGGCGCGATGGAAGCTATCGCAAGCCGGAACTTATCGATACCACATGATCTCTCAGTAGTAGGAGTAGATGATATCAGTCAAGCCGCACACTCCCACCCTGCTCTTACAACCATCAGTATTCCCAAACGGGAGATGGCTCGTGCCGCTACCGAATTGTTGCTGCGCTACATCCAGGGAATAGATATCCCTACAGAACCCCTGAAGATCCTGGTCAGCCCTCATCTCAAGGTACGCCAATCAACCGCCAGGATCAACCAGGGCTGTTGCAAAGTTGGGAATAAAATCCAAGAAGAGGAATAAAACAGAACTTTTCGAGCTTTAGGAATGGTTGAGGCATCCAATTCCTAGCGACGAAACGCCTGTTCATGACCATTACAACAATTTCCCATCGGCTTGATCTACCCAATCAAGCTCTCCTCTTTGATTTAGAGGCTTTATATGGACAATTACAGCACGTCAAAGATCGTCGAGATCGGACCTTGCAAGAAGATCATTCTCAACTGCGAATGGATCATGCTCCTCATGTGCTCGCGTTACTCAACAATACGGCCATTGGCTTGATGGCTCGTCGAGGCGAAACCAATCTGCCTCATGCGAAACGGACATTCAGCTATCAGATCGACAAAGCCTTATCAAACGTGGTCGCATGAACCTGATTGTGGACTTTGCAACAGCCCTGGGGGAGTGAATAAACGATCACAGGACGCTTGACTTTTCCCCCAACATCAGGTACACTTTACTATATCGTCTGCACAGGACCACTCCCAGGTGGCCCTTTCTTTTTGCCCGCTTCTCCTGCATCATCACGGACACTCCCCTTCCCAACAGCGTTCTGTACTCCACCGATGAGCCCTCTTTCACCATATAGAGGGGTGCAACTAAATCAGCACTGGAAAATTGCCTCTTCATCGATCCCTGATCGCCTTCATGTTCTCTAAAAACAGGAGCAAGTAAATCAGAGATCGAAAACGCGCCTGTTTTCACGAGAAATGTCCTTTTTGCTTGACACAAGAGAGACTCCTTTGCAGAGTATTCATAACCACAAATCTCACGACAAAGGAGTCCTCGGTTATGATACCTGTTTCTCATGTTCTTGACCAGACCATTTTGACCACACTTCTCGATCATGATCCGATGGTGCAAGACTATCGCCAGTTCTTTGCTTTGCTCGATTGGTCCCTCGTCCAGCAGTGGGAAGGCCAACAATCCTTCCATCGACGTCCACCGACTCATTCCGAAGCAGCCTACATCAAAGCCTTCCTTTTACGCATCCGTGAAGGCTTCATGTACTCGACCCAACTGCGACGCTTTCTGCTCAAACATCCCCTGCTCATCATCGAGTTGGGCTTCCATCTGGAACTCGATCCCAAGGCTCCCTACGGCTTTGATGCTCACAAGACGCTTCCCTCTCGCTACTGGCTGGGCGAAAAACTGCGCACCCTTGACCCCTTGCTCCTCCAACAGCTCCTTGAGGCAACCGTGCATTCCTTACAGGCAGAGATTCCTGGTCTGGGCGAAACAGTGGCCTTCGATGTCAAGCACATTTACGCTTGGGTGAAAGAGAACAACCTACGAGCCTATGTCACCGAGCGCTTTGACAAACATCAGGTCCTTTCAGGTGATCCTGACTGCAAGCTTGGCGTCAAACGCAGTACCAATCAGGAGCAACCAGATGGGTCGACCAAAGAGAGAAAAGAGTTGCTCTGGGGATACGGCTCTGGCGTTGCGGCTGCCACGACTCCCGACTACGGCGATGTGGTGCTGGCTGAGTATACCCAACCGTTCAATGAAGGAGATGTAACCTCCTTTCGCCCCCTCTACCAGCGCGCTGCGGTCGCGCTCCAAGCCTTCCCAATCCATGTGACCGCCGATGCGGCCTTCGATGCCTGGTATGTCTACGAAGCCGCCACTCGTCATGGGGGCATTGCAGCCGTTCCTAAGAATGGACATGGCCATCCTGAAATGCTCCGTGATCCTGATGGCGTGCCCAGGTGTGCCAAAGGGCTCCGCATGACCCCTCGCTTTGCCTTTCAGCATACCAACGGTTACCGTGCTCAGCGTTTCGGCTGCCCCCTGCTCTTCCCCACTCCAACTGGGGAAACCTGTGAACGACTTTCATCCAATCATGGACAAGGCTGTCACAAAGATCCCAACTGGGAAGCAGGCGGCCTCATGCGTGTCCTGCTGGATCGTAGCAGCCCGCTCTACAAGGCTGTTTACACTCAGCGCACCAGCTGCGAACGCATCAACAGCCAGGCCAAAGAGCTGGGGATTGAACGACCCCGACTCCGCAACCGCCGCTCGATTGCCAATCTCAATAGGAGCAAGATTCTTCCCTCATCTCCCCCGCCCGTATCAATCTGTTGCCTCTCCTTTCCGCTCGCCTCGTAAAGTTACCCATTCCAGGGCTCCAGACATCACTCGTCCCTGCGCGCTTGCCTGCTTCGCAACAAGCGCCCGCATGAGGCACCCTGAGCCGATGATACCCACTTGTAAACGCTAGACTGATAGAGAGCCACTCGCTACCAGAAAAGTGAGCCATGTTCCCAAGAATCCGCTACACTTGAAAAAAATTCAAGCGAGCGGAGGAAAATAAGGTGTATCCCGTGGCACTTCGAGATGAAATTCGCACCTGGGTCTTGATCCAGGGCAAGAGCCAGCGGGCAGCGTCCCGCCACTTCGGGCTCTCACGCAATACGGTTGCCAAGCTCCTTACGGAGGAGCCAGCGACCAATGAACGTCAGTATCAGCGTCAGGCACCGACCAAAACGCCTGTGCGCGACGCGGCACTGCCACACATCCAGAAATGGCTTCAAGAGAACGAGTGGCTTGAGCGCTGGGCTCCCAAGCAGTGCTGGACGGCCCATCGCATGTGGGGAGAACTGCGCAAACTCGGTCTTCCTATCGGAGAATCTACCGTGCGTCTGTTCGTGCAGGAGCTGCGAACGTCGTCGAAGCCAGTGTATGTCCCGCTCGACTTTGCGCCTGGAGAGCGGGCAGAGTTTGATTTCGGTGAAGCAACCATCATGCTCAAGGGCCAGATCGCCAAAGTTCCTTTCCTGGCCGGGCGGCTCCGCTTTTCGGGGCCATGTTTGTGGAATGCTTTCCAACTCAACGACAAGAAGCCTTTCTCCTCGGTCAGCGCCATGCCTTTGAGTTCTGGGGAGGCGTGCCGCGCATCGCAGTCTACGACAACCTCAAGCCGGCGGTGCTTCAAGTACTGCAAGGACATAGCCGCCGCGAGCACGACGTGTTTCTGCACTTTCAAAGTGTCTATCGCTTTGAGGCGCTCTTTGCCAATGTGCATGCTGGTTGGGAGAAGGGAAGTGTCGAAAATTTGGTGGGCTATGCTCGCCGCAACTACTTTGTGCCGCTTCCCGAGGGCACGGATCTGGAAACCATCAATGTGCACCTAGGAGCGTGTTGCCTTTCCGATCAGCAGCGCACGATGGCCAGGCAGACCGATTCTATTGCCGCTCGCCTGGCCTTTGAGCGCAGGATGCTCGGGCCTCTGCCGACACATGCGCCGGAGCTTGCGCTGGTCGTGGAAGTGCTGGTGCACTCGACCGGACGCGTGCGCTTCCAAACCAACGACTATTCCGTTCCCATTCAGTATGCCTATCAGCGCTTAACGCTCAAAGCAGACCCCTTCCGGGTGCGCCTGTATGCAGGTGAAGAACTCGTCGCTGATCATCCTCGCTGCTATGAGAAATGCCAGGTGATGGAGGATTGGCGCCATTACGTCCCCTTACTCCTGAAAAAGTCCTTCGCTGTTCCCTGGGCCTCGGCTTTGAGGCATGGAGAGCTCCCACCAGCCTTTGAAGCGGCACGCCTGGATCTGGTGGCTCATCGTACTGATGGCAATCGCGAGTTTGTCCGCCTGCTAGACCTGTGTCTGACGCACTCGGTGGAGGCCGTCGAGACAGCGCTCACCCAGGCACGCACGCAAGGCGGCTGGAGTGCGGATACCGTGCGGCAGCTGCTCAATGTTGCCAGCGGACAGCAGCCTCCAGCTCCTCCTCTTGATCCGCGAGCGTATCCAGCCTACCAGAGAGTGATGCCCTTGCCAGATCTCTGCGCTTACAATCGTTTGTTGGAGGTGCAGCCATGACAGAAACGCTGTGCAATGACATCGTGATCTCCTCCCTCAAGCAACTGCATCTGAACCGGATGGCACGAGAATGTGAGTCGCTGGCTCGCGAAGCTGAGCAGCGTGGGTTAGGCTATCTCGGCTACTTGCAAGCCTTGCTTGAAGGCGAACTGGCTCAGCGGCACGAGCAGCAGTTGCGCCAACGGCTCAAAGCCGCAGCCTTTCCCTACCAGAAACGCCTGGAGGACTTTGACTTTTCCCAGGTGCCTTGCATTCCCAAGATCCAGGTATTGGAGCTCGCCCAAGGAGCCTTCCTGGCGGCGCACGAGAATGTGCTCTTCATTGGCCCCAGTGGGATTGGAAAAACACATCTGCTCATGGGCCTGGGGAGAGCCCTCTGCCTGGCTGGCTATCGGGTGGTGTTTCGACCAGCGGTCACGCTAGCCACCGAATTGGAAGTTGCGCACAAAGAGCTGAAACTGCCACGCTTGCTGGCTTCGTATCGCCGGTTTGATCTGATCTTAGTGGATGAGTTGGGCTACCTGCCCTTTTCCAAGCCAACGGCTGAACTGCTCTTCCAGTTCTTCAGTGATCGCTATGAACGGGCCAGCGTCGCCATCACCTCGAATCTCGCCTTTGCCCAGTGGACGCAGGTTTTTGGCAATGAGCAAATGACGGCAGCACTCTTAGATCGACTGGTGCATCGCAGCCACATTCTGGCTATGGAAGGCGAAAGCTTTCGTTTCCGTCAGAGCTTGCAGCAGCAGGGCTCGCAGGCTCTAACGGTTTAAATGGCAAGGAGGTGGCTCACTTTTCCATCAGCGGATGGCTCACTATCCCGGCTCATCCTCACATTAAGTGAGCCAGCTTGCTTGGACAACGGTTCGGTTTTCTGATAGATTCTCATCGATGGTTATGTGCTGTTATGTTGCAAGGAGGGCATCATCGATGAGCCAGGCAGACGCCTCTTCTCCCTTTTTACCTCTTCCAGATGGCATGGTCATTGTTTCTATTGATGCGGAGACGAGCAGGGTGGTCGTTCATCTTGGCTGCTGTTTTTCCATCGCCCACTGTCCCCTCTGCGGGCAGCCATCTGAGCGGATACATGGCAACTATGTGAGGACAGTTGCAGACCTGCCTTGTGGCGGTCGTCGCATCATTTTGAAGCTTTCCGTGCGCAAATTTGTCTGTGGCACAGCCACCTGTTTGCGCCAGATTTTCACGGAGCGCCTCTCGGAGCTGGTGCAGTCGTATGCTCGCATGACCAATCGACTGTCGGAAGCTCTCCAAACACTTGGTTTTGCCACGTGCGGAGAATTAGGAGAACGTCTCGCCCCCAAACTGGGAATGCAGGTTTCAGGCCCCACGCTCTTGCGGAGGATGCGCACGCATGCTTGTCCAGAGCCATCTTCCGTACGCATCCTAGGCATTGACGACTGGAGCTGGAAAAAAGGCGTGACCTACGGCAGTATTCTCGTCGATCTCGAATTACGTAAGCCCATCGCATTACTGCCAGATCGAACAACCTCGACTGCGGAAGCCTGGCTACGTACCCACCCTGAAGTGGAGGTCGTGAGCCGCGACCGGGGTGGAGATTACGCAGCAGCAGCCAAAAAAGGTGCCCCCCAAGCGACTCAGGTGGCTGATAGATTCCACCTCTTGCAGAACTTACGTGAAAGGCTCAAAGAGGTCATGGATCGCAAACAAGATTGTTTACCTGAAGTCGAAGAGCGCGCTTCTGATGCAATCCCGGCCAAGGCGCGAGGCATCAAAGATCAGGGCATCCTCCAGATGGCAGAACCACTAGCGGAGTCTGGACCAGAGAAACACTACAAAAACAGATCAGCCTTTCCCAACAAGCAACCAGAAAGGATGAGCTACGACGAATTTCAAAAGCAGGTCCGACGAGACAAACGCACGGCTCGCTATGAAGATGTGCGTACTCTCGTGGAACAAGGATTCTCACTGCGTGCCATTGCACGGAAATTGCATCTGGCGCGGGCGACGGTCAGCAAATTTGCTCAAGCTGAGGAGTATCCAGAGATGCACCATCCGAAACGCGGAGAAAAAAGGAGTATCCTTGACCCCTACAAGCGCTACCTCTTAGATCGATGGCAACAGGGATGCACCAACGGGGTTCAGCTCTACGATGAGATCAAAGCTCGCGGATATCCAGGATCGGCTCCTCTGTTGGGAATGTTTCTGGCAGAGCTAAGGAGAAAACACCAGGAGGCCGGATCAGCTTCCGTCTTGAGGCTCGATCCGGCTCTGCGGACGCTCGAAATTCCTCCTTCTCTCCCTCCCAAGCCTCGTATTACCCGTCGGATGTCTGGGACCCGTGCCTCCTGGCTCTGCGTCAGCCAGCCCGAGAAGCTCGATGAGAAGCAACTCCAGTCGGTTGAGCAGATCAGATCGGCGCATCCAGATCTGGAAACCGCCTATCAATTGGGGCAGGGCTTCGTCATGATGCTGGCAGAGCGCCGAGGAGGAGATCTGGACGCTTGGCTCACACAAGCTGAACACAGCGGGCTTCCCGAATTCCGCAAAATGGCAAACGGGATTCGCCTCGATTATGTAGCGGTCAAAGCGGCATTTTCGAGCGAGTGGAGTCAGGGGCAGGTCGAAGCTCAAGTGAACTGCCTGAAGCTTCAAAAACGGATCGTGTTCGGTCGGGCGAACTTCGATCTCCTACGGCTGCGCGTTCTCTGTCGTGTCTAGCAATCTATGTTCCGTTCTTGCCCTCGTCTTCAGGCTCGTGAAAGATTCCTTTCGTCGTAAGCAAGCTGGCTCACTTAATGTGAGGATGAGCCACTATCCCCTTGACGTTTACACCACTCAAGCAGGCAAATCATGCCATCATGAGGAAAACAGAACCATCGATCTCAGGAGGACCATCCCCACTCCTGCAACGCTCGCTTTTCATACAGTTCGTGAAATACTGCGACGTTCCCCCTCATGCAGCGTGATCCTTTCCCCAACTTGTTGCCCGAAGGCCTCCCTCCCTCTTGCCGGGCAACTCCACGCATCTCCAGCACCATTTCCGCTACACTACTTCTAGTAAGGAGAGCGAGTGGGGCCCCTGATGCGTGTTGCCCGGTGCCATCAGGCCATCCACAAGCACACCGAGCAACCCTCGCCACTCGGTCATCTCACACCGTCTCGTTTGAGCGTATCTTACAGAAAAGGACACACACTAGAGGCTATTGTGAACTTTTGACGAAGAAGGTTGGATAAAGAGCAAACCAGAGAGGAGATAGTAAACCTTATCTCTCGCCGTTACCAGCTTTGCAGGCAAGCAAAAGAAGAATTGAGAAAGAACCATCGGATAATGTGTCTTTTTATGAAACGAAAGAATGTGTTGTATGCACTCGATCCACTTTGCCATTCTCCCACCTCCAGCCATCCTCAAAAACGAGGTAGAGTGCGTAAGGATCGCCGACTATCGTGGCGAGGAAGCCGTGACCATTAAAGTCTCTCCCACTGGTGCGCCAGGAATGGTTTTTCATTACAATAAGGGGCACGCTGCTCTTGAACACATCGCCACCCATTCGGGACGCAGCTTTTGCCCGCCTCCCCTCTTTCTCTCTGGACCCGTGATCGAGCCCAGCGTCATGACATACAAAAAAACAGCTTTTACAACGGTGCATGTGATTTTCAAGCCTTCCGCCCTCAAAACCCTCTTTGGGATCAATGCCTCGCAACTTGCTCCCGGATGGATAGGCCCGCAGGAGTGCGGGGCTCTCGATTTGACAAGTCAATTGATGGAAGCCCGGAGCGGGCAGGAACAGATGGCGCTTCTCACCACCTTCTTGGTGGCTCTGCTCAAGCAGGAGAAACCGCGAGATATGCTCGTGGAAGAAAGCCTCCGTTTGATCCACGCGCACATTGGTTCGCTGCATGTCAAAGACTTGCTGAACACGTTCCATCTCTCTGAACGCCAGTTTGAAAGGCGCTTCACCCAGGCAGTGGGCCTGACCCCCCAGGCGTATCTTCGGGTAAAGCGCTTTAATGCAGCGATCCACCTCATCAAAACCAGGCGCTTTGCACGGCTGACCGATGTGGCAGCTGCTCTTAACTTCACTGACCAGTCTCATTTGATTCACGACATTAAAGCCTTTTCTGGCATGACTCCTACACGCCTTGCTCAACAGGTCGATGACTTCTATCATGAGCAAGCAGGCTATGCTTTTGTCTGATGATGACGGTTTTTTACAAGTCATCGAGGGATGAGCAAGGTATACTCCAACAAACGAGAGAAGCACCATGGTTTCTCGACAGAAGGAGGAAAGAGTTCATGCGCAAAGTGATTGTCTTCACGAATCTGACCCTCGATGGGGTCATGCAGGCCCCGGCGAGGCCAGACGAGGATCGCCGGGGCGGTTTCGAGCACGGCGGCTGGGGAGCGCCCTACAACGCGATGGCGCTGGCGGGGGATAGCATGCCCACTATCCCTGCCCTGCTACTGGGCAGGCGCACCTACGAGGACTTCTACTCCGTCTGGCCCAAGCGAACGGACAGCCCTTTCTCGGCAATGCTCAACAACATGCAGAAGTACGTCGCGTCCACCACGCTCTCTGAGCCGCTCCCGTGGATCAACTCCACGCTGCTCAAAGGCGACGCCGCAGAGACTGTGGCCAGGCTCAAGCAGGAGTCAGGCACGGATCTGGTGATCATGGGCAGCGGAGAGTTGGTCCAGTCGCTCATGCAGGCGAACCTCGTCGATACGTACGTGCTCCTTATTCACCCGCTAGTGCTGGGATCGGGACGCCACCTCTTCCCGGAAGGCGGTGCAGCAGCCACGCTCCAGCTTGTCGGCACCAGGACGACAAGCACAGGCGTTGTGATCGCAACCTACCAGTTGGCTAAAGAAAACCGCTAAAGGAGCCGCTCCTTGCAAAGCTTTCCTTGATGCAGCTTCACTCCTCTCCTCTGAGAAGATGCGTGCGATCCGCTCCTTTTTCTGTAAGGAGCGGATCGCAGTGAAGTAAGCTCATCCTGAACAAATTCGATGGAGAGCAACCTTTTCTGTAATTCGCACTGAGCCCGAAAAGTGAGCAGGTAGATCGATCTGAATAGCTGTGTTGCTCATATCTCGGATCTGGCTCACTCTTTGGTTCTGCCCACGGATTGCGCAACGAGTTGACGGGTAGCGAACGTCTGCCCCCAAATGGTCTCTTTGAAGGAAAAGAACCACTGTTTTTCCAACAAGGAGACCTCCATGGCAAGTATCGTCGATTCGTCCGTCCATATCCACACGTCTGCCGAGTTGGCTCCCTGTTCGCCTCCCTGGTTCGGAGAAGTCGTGCTGCTTATGAAGAGCATCAATGGCCTGGATGGACTCCCGCACACTCACGGAGCGTTTGATTGGCTGCTCGCAACGCCTGATTCTCTTGTCGCACTCTTCTAGGAGCTTGTAACGCATGCCATCTATTCGACACGCACAACGAACAGGCAGTTCCTTGTTGACCGCTCTTGTTCGCACCTCTCATGCCTACGATGGGCAGTATCACGCTATGGTCAAGAACATTGACATCACCTCGGAGCAGATTGAGAAGGATAGTGTCTACGCATGTGAAATTGATGAGCGAATTGTCGGTTTTTACAGCCTCCTCCCCATCGTGGAGGAGGCCGAGGATGGGAGATCTCGCGCCCCCCACCTACGTTGCCGAGCGTCGTGTCCCTCATCGGAGCGGCTGCGGTGCGTTCCGCCTACCTACCTTACCAGATCACGGTTATAGACCGCTCGTGCCCAGAGGTAGCCAACCAGGGCGAGGACGACGCACCAGGCGACGGCGAGGATCGCGCTGTTGCCGTTCGGGGTTCCCAGCAGCAGCCCCCTCAGCGTGTCGATGACAGGCGTGAAGGGCTGAAACTTCGCGAACCAGCGGACCCCAACTGGCATCGAGTCCGGGCTGACGAATGCGCTACTGGTGAATGGGAGTAGGAGTTGGAAGATGAGGGAGAGGCTATTGGCTCCTGCAGGTGTTTTGCCTATCAGACCGAACACCACTCCCATCCATGTGATTGCCAAGGTGAACAACGCGATGAGGCCAAGTGCCGCGATCCAGGTGACGAGACTCGCAGAGGGCCGGAAACCGATGAGCAGTGCAACCCCGATGACGAGAACGACGCTGATCATCGTCCGTAGCAGGCTTCCAAGGACCTGACCGGTCAGTACTGAGGCACGGAAGATCGCCATCGTGCGGAAGCGGGCGATGATGCCTTCGTTCATGTCCATGCAGAGGTTGGTCGCAGTCGTTGCGCACCCGCTGCCCACGGTCATCAGGAGAATCGCAGGAGCGACATAGTTGATATAGCTGCCGCCGTGTGTCCCATAACCCAGGCCAGCACCTATCGCGCCGCCGAAGATATAGACGAACAGCAGCAGCATGACGATTGGCGTCAGCAGACCGCTCACCGTCATCGTCGGGTTGCGCAGTGAGTGCCGGACATCGCGCCGCAGCATGGTCGCCGAATCGCGGAGTGTCAAGGAAAGAGTGCTCATCGTACAAAACCTTTCTGTGTGTCTGAGTGGGAGGTTATGGCGAAGAAGACATCGTCGAGGTCAGAAGTGTGAACCGAGACTTGATCGACCACAATAGCTTCGTTGTCGAGCTGGTCGAGTACGGCCCGAAGTTGCTGGACGCTGCCGTCAGTTGGGACCTGGAGCATCAACTCGTTGTCATCGCGCAGCACCTTGTCCAGTATTCGCGCGGCCGCTTCGAGTCCGCTCGCGTTAGCAAACTGAAGGCGGATGTGACCGCCGGGGATGCGGCGTTTAAGTTCATCGGGGGTCCCCTCGGCAACCAGCTTTCCCTGATCGAGCACCGCGATCCGGTCGGCGAGTTGATCCGCCTCTTCCAGATACTGCGTGGTGAGCAAGATCGTGACACCTCCTGCTACAAGGTCGCGGATGATCTGCCACATGGTGTGGCGGCTGCGCGGGTCCAGGCCAGTGGTCGGCTCGTCGAGAAAGATAACTCGCAGGTCACCAACCAGGGTCATCGCCAGGTCGAGCCGACGCCGCATGCCACCGGAGTAGGTAGCCGGCGTCTTCCTGGCCGCATCAACCAGGTCGAAGCGTTCAAGCAACTCAGCCGTGCGAAGCCTCCCCTCGCGCCGGCCCAGGTGGTGCAGGTCAGCCATCAAGAGCAGGTTCTCCTCGCCGGTGAGCACGTTGTCTACCGCCGAGAACTGACCGGTGACGCCAATCGCAGCACGAACTGCATCGGGCTCACGGGCCACGTCGTGCCCGGCAACGCGCGCCTCACCACGATCGGCGCTGATGAGCGTGGAGAGGATCTGAACCGCTGTGGTCTTGCCAGCACCATTAGGGCCGAGCAGCGCGAAGATTGACCCTTCAGCCACATCCAGGTCGATGCCGTCGAGCACCACGTGGTCGCCGAATGACTTGCATAATCCCCGCGTTTCAATCATCATCGTCATGACACATGAGATCTTTCTATGGTATACTCAAATCACTGAACCAATCACTGAATACATAATATTTGTATCTAGCTTAATTAGCAAAATTTGCGTGAAAATTAAGTGACTAAGTAAGCTAAATATAGCGTACACGGAGGAACAGACATTGTCAAGAGGTTCTCAGAAAAACCGGGGGAGATTCTCGTGGCACTCAGGCGGGAATTGAGGCAGTTCAATGGATTCGGCGCTTCCTTCTTCCGGGTGGCAGCGGCTCAGACCGGGATGGCGGCTGACACGGACATGCAGGTGATGGATATTCTGGATCTTGCTGGCGAAGCTTCTGCCGGTCAACTCGCCGATCTTATGGGGATGACTACTGGGGCAATCGCCAAGATGCTCAACCGGTTGGAGGAGGCCGGACTTGTACGAAGGGATCGTGACCCCAACGATGGTCGCAAGGTCATCGTTCGGCTTGAGAGAGGCAAGGATGAAATGCACACGGTTCGCTCGATCCTGAATTCTCTTGAGGAGACGTGGGATGAGGCGATGTCGCGCTATGACGAGGAGCAACTCGCTTTTCTCTTGGAGTTTCTCCAGCACAACCACGCGCTGTCCAGGAAGGAACTCGTCCAGTTGCAAGAGGCGCCACTCAACAAGGAGCGGATTTTCTCTGCTCCACTGGCAGATCTGGAAAGCGCCCGGCTTATCTTCCCCTCCGGGGCCTTCCGGATGAACTTGCGTGCGAGTGATGGAAAGGGTACGCTCTACCAGGCTCGCTTCGAGGGGCCCGTGCCAGAGGTGAAGGCCAAAGATGGAGTGGTCACGATCCGCTATCCACGGCGCCTGTGGGTTCCGAGCAAGGAGAAGACCGCAGCGGAGGTTGCGCTCAGCATCGCCATCCCCTGGCAGATTGTCATCCAGGGTAGCGCGTCTGAGATTACCGCCGAGTTGGGCGAGCTCAATCTCGCCTCCCTCGAGGTCAAAGGGGGACTCCACAGGAGCCAGCTGGATCTCCCTGCACCCACAGGCCGAGTTCCCATGCGAATTAGCGGAGGAGCATCGGAGGTCATCGTTCGACGACCTGCAGGCGTCGCTGCCCTCGTCCACCTCAAGGGCTGGGCTGCCGAATTTGTTTTCGACGATCAAACCTTTGGTGCTGTGGGCAACGACGTGCGGTTGCAAAGCCAGGGCTTTGATCCGACTACGCCGTACTACGACATCGAAGTCGCAAGCTCTGCAAGCCAGCTCACTATCACCTCTGATTGACCTGGAACACATTGGAACTAGCACGAGCGGTTGAGGGACTGCAACAAGAGGAGATGACCATCACATCAGAACAACTCACCCATCTCTCTCCCATGGATTGGGAGCATATTAACCTGACTGGGATTATGTCTGGTCGGAAAGGAGTTCCCTCATGGCCATTCGTGCCGTGATCTTTGATATTGGTGGAGTGCTCCTCCTCGAGACTCCTGAGGAAATGCTGAGGATAGAGGTTATGCTCTACTCCTGCGAGGAGGGGATGCAGAAACCAGAGACGGACTTTTACTTACTCGCCTGCGAGCGCCTTGGGGTACACTGAAGAAGTGGTCTTCATTGATGATCGCGAGCAGTGTGTAAAGGGAGCGCAACGAGTGGGCATGAAAGCTATCCTCTTCAACGATACCGACCAGACTATTGCCGAGGTACAAGCGTGCTTGGAAGCTTCAGAAAGCAGCGAGGCGAGAAAGAGCTGAACGCTCATGAGTATGCCAGCGATGCTTGCTCCAGCGCAAAAGGGGTTCCCTCGGCCTCAAAAACTAATGAGAGATCCTCTTCGGTCTTCTTTTAGGTCCACTCTACCAAATCAACTTGCTCTTTGCCCACGAATTGCGCAACGAGAGTGTTGCAGAGCTAAATCTGATCAGAGAAGCGAAAGTGGCTCAAAACTGGACGCCCAACCCGTGAGAGATGTCAGAAACAGGAGGACAGAGAGGAAAAAAGGCGGAAAAGAGCAAGAATTGAGGAACAGCCAGGAAAAAAAGCCATGAGGCACCACACGGAGAAGCTTACTTTTCCGAGAAGAGGAAACCCATCAGTTATCAAGACGATGTCAAGCCGTCGCCAAACCGAGCGAGGTGGCAAAGCTTTCTGGGACACCAAACAATTTGATCGTCACTTGCCCAGAGGTTGAAACGCGAGTATTGCGAGCTAGCCGCTCTTGCCATGAGAGACGAGAATGTGCACGTTGTGCACGTGACAGAATCACTTCCGCTTTGCGAGGCTGTGCAGCGGCAGCAGGCAACAGGCATACCTCGACGCGTTGGTGCTGCACGAGTTGCTGACATCTGCGCCGATGCTCTCTGCGGTTCCAATCTCGCCAGAGCAACGGCGCAGGACCCACCCGAAGTGGATGCAGAAGTACACTTACCTGGCGAGGCTTCGCAGTAGCGCTGCCATTCCATTGACACTGCTCGCGCAGCGGGCAGGGACGACAACTGCGAATGCTGGCTCCATACACCACACGCAGGCTTCCATCGGCTTCTCGACGTTGCTCATGCGGGTAAAGCTTCTGGTCGGCAGGACACCGCAGTGTGCCATCGGGCTGGAGCGCAAAGTCCTGGCTGGAGAAACGGCCCGCTTTCCAGGGCAGGCCCACTTGAGGAGGAGCATAGCCTGAAGGAGGAGTCGTGTGCGGTGAAGTGGGTGAGGAAGGGGGGATGGCAGGAGCAAACTCGGTGGTACGCAAGGGATAGGGATGAAGCTGATGTCCTAGTTCCAGCCGCAGGTTCCAGACTCATTGCGAGATGATCTGCCAGGCTTCTTGTCCGCAAGCGCTCTGAGAACACCAGCGATCCGGGTCTTGCTCCGTGTCCTCATCTGAGAGGGTCGTTTCAAAGGATCCACGATGCAGATAGAGCGCTACCACATCAGATGCCGTAAAGGCTTCTTGTGGCAACTTTGACAAAAACAGCTCGTAGATGAGCCCATCTCGCTCAACGCCAATTTTCTGCTTTTTCGGGCCTTTGGGATGCGTTGCCACCACGAGGCGGTAGTGTTGCCCCTCCGCACCAACTGGCACGTCAGGGCAGTCGTAGAGCGTGCGGACCAGAGGACTTTCCGGCAGGGAGAACTGCTGATCAGCAGGCAAATGCAAACAGGTCTGGACCGCTGGCAGGTTAAGAAGCCCATAGTCTTTGCCGCGCATGACGAAGGGCAACCCGAGCAGATCAGTCAGAACAGCTCCCGTTCCATACAGACCATCAAGCCGCAGGAGGGTACGCTCTCTTGCGAACTGATGCGCTTGCAGGTAGGACTGGATCGCTTCCACCGCCCGGCGCAATTCTTTTCGATACTCTCCGTTGCCCCGATTGCCAAAGGTGCCGAGCCACTGATACGAATGTGCTTGCAAGACCGTGCTGCGAGTGCGTACGACCTCTCCTCGTTTGCGACCGGTGTAACCAGGAGCACACACTTCTGCCAACCGACGGAAGGGAGCAGGCTGCTCTCCTGTCTGTGGCAAGGCACGTTGCCGGGCGGCCTCCCGGGTGCCATCGATATCGAACACCTTCCACAGTTTGCCTGTTCGGTCGGTGAGTCCACTGGGCTGCTGCTCAAAGTCTGCTCGCCGCTCCAGCAGATCTTCGAGAAAGAGTGCACGCAAAGCTTCAACTGGCTCTGTGGTGAGCGCAGCCAAAAAGCGTGAGAGCGTCGAGCGGGCTGGCAAGCGATCTCGTCCGAAGAGCGCCATGAAAGCTGTAGCAAAGGGATGTACCTGTTCGTAAAACGCCTCCAGTGTTCGCTCACCGCTGACAGCGTAGCCAAAGAGCACGATGAGAAAGTCGATGACCTCATAGTGTCCGAACCGACGCCGAGCGAAGCGCACACGCTCGGAAATCTTCGCAAGCACACCGGTGCGTTGAAGTGACTTTGCGATGATCACTACCTCCCCAAACCAGCAAGGTACTGAGGGGAGGGAATGCGAAGTGGTCTGAATGGTGACGGTCGAACTCGTGATAGTATTCACCTGTGCCTCCTTAATCTGTGAGGAATCTTTTCGTACTTCCTCATTAAGAAGGCATATTTTTAGATGAGTCTGCTACAAGCTACATCTCGTTGCGCAACTCTTCTGAAAACGACCATTTTCATTGGGGTGGTGTAGCCCTACATGTGCGTCTCGTGGGCTTTCGGGACTCTTTCAAACCGGGGCAAGCTCATGTTTTCCTCAGTCGTGTTCTGTGGAGTCATTTTGTTTTCCTTTCCTTATGATCGTCTGTTGCGCACGAACTACTATGGCCAGCTTTCCCAAGGATGAGGGAGTTTCCTCACACAGGGAGAAAATAGCTCGTCCACTTCCTCGACCATGAGTAGAGAGAACGGCACTGGAAAAGTCAGTGGACATCGAAATCGGTAGCCGCCATTTCACGTTTTTCGTGCATTTGCTCATCGAAAAGTGTACCACTCTGTAGATGAGATTATCCCGCACTGTCCCTAAAAGTCTTTGTAGACGAACTCAATATGATTACCATCGAAGTCTGCTATATTTGCAGCGTAATATCCACGAGCAAAGTATGTTCTTTCCGCTGGCGCACCTTCATCTTTGCCTTCCGCTTTCAACGCAGCAGTATAAGCAGCCTCTACCTCTTTTGTACTATCTGCGTGAATGCCAACATAAAGACCAGTTTCACCCTTTTGTCGCTGTCGTAGCCATATGCTAGAACCTGATCCTGGATTCTTCATGTATTGAGTGTCACCTATACCATAAAGGTCAGGTATACCCTCTGGACCGGTACCAGAGTCGTATGCTCCGAACTCTCGCCAACCTAAAGGCTTCAATGCTTCCAGATAGAATGTGAGTGACTTTTTTACATCGCTCACAGAAATGTATATGTGATCAATCATCCTTTTTTACCTCCTATCCAGTTTGTGACCATGCAGCCACCTCACGAAGAGCGAAGTCGGCAAAGCTTATCGGATTCCTCCCGATTACTTTCTGTACATCCTGGGTTGGTTTCGACCCATTCTTGTCTGCAATAGTTTGTGTCAGTTTCTTTAGCACTTCACCATATGCAGCAGGAATGCCGCTAGCAACGACACCTTTCACCCAATCTTCTCGATTAACATCTACATATTTGATATCCTGGCCACTTGCGCTACTTATACTTTTTGCGGCCTGTGACATGGTGAGTGACTCAGGTCCCGTTAACATATATGTTTCACCATTATGTTTGTCGGGATGGAGAAGTGTTTCAGCTGCAACTGCAGCGATGTCCTCTACGTCAATGAATGCCTCGCTGCCACTACCAGCCGGCACGATAATTTGGCCTCCGCTTGGTCTGAGGAACGTTTGGCTAAAATTCTGCATGAACCAGGCAGGGCGGAGGACTGTGTGGGTGAAGCCTGACCGAGTTCCGAACTCAATCTCAACACGGCGAGGTCCAGTTTCTTCAGGCATTGCCCGATAATCATGTAGACTTACATAGGTCACATGACTTATACTGTTTGCTTCAGCAACGTCTAAGAAACCTGAAACTTGCTGGAGTATATCCGTTTTCAAAAGTGGACCTACAAGGTAGACGCGATCGACACCTTGCAATGCAGTATTCCATGTTGTAGTATCATCCCAGTCGAACGACACATCTTTGCTCGAGCGGGATGCTCGACGGACTGTGACCCCATTCTCTTCCAGAATTCGGGCCACACGGGAGCCGGTCTTTCCGGTTGCTCCCAAAATGAGGATTGTGGGTAAATTTTTCATGTCTTTAGTATCAACCAAACAAATGAGAGCGTCAATGTGAGAAAAGCTCAATCTACTACTTAAAACGCTCGATTTTCTGACGTCATAGAGTGTACAATAAAGCCAATGGATATCTTGCAAGAACACTTAGTAAGAGCGCGATCATCTGGCGGGGTATTTGCGCAATCTGCGGTTTCACCTCCATGGGGCCTGATTGTACCAGGGAGTATACAGCTAACCGTTCATATAGTTTTGAAGGGCCGAGTCTATCTATGGACTGATGACCACTCGGACGCTCAGGAACTGGTACCTGGTAATCTTGCGCTTGTTCCTGGTGGGCGAAAACACCACCTTGCGCATAGCCCAGGTTCTGCCTGTATTCCACATGAGGACTTCTTAACAAAACGTATCAGTAACGATACATCAAGTAACCCAAACCCCTCCGTCTTTATGTGTGGAGCTTACCAGTTTTCAGGAGATATCGGATCGGGACTGCTAAAAACGCTTCCTCCAATTCTCATACTACAGACAACTCCCAACGAGCCGCTACGCCAAATCATTACGCTCCTCTCGGACGAGCTTAATCAACCGAGTGCTGGCCATCAAACGGTGTTGGATCGGTTATTAGATCTGCTCATTGTGTACGCGCTTCGTGCGAGCTTAGAGCGGAGCACAGCACCTCCAGCTTGGTTTAGAGCTGCTACTGATTCGCAACTGGGTGCGGCGCTGCAAGTTATTCACTCACAGCCAGAGAATACATGGACTGTTCCTGAACTCGCCTCTCTCTGTGGGATGTCAAGAGCCGCATTTGCGCGTAACTTTGAACGAGCACTGGGCGAGCCACCTATGCGTTACCTAACTGGTTGGAGAATGGCGCTTGCACGAGACTTCTTACAAGCAGGAGAGCTGAGCATTACCGAAATCGCAAGGCGAGTTGGCTATAGCTCAACAAACGCTTTCTCGGCCGCATTTCTTCGACACCACGAACAACGGCCAGGTGAGTGGCGACTGGCCCGTTCTTAGTCGTGTCCTACATCATGGGATCAGGAAGGCGGTTCTTCCCAGAGGGGACGGCTCCGACGAAGTTACGGCTTGTCGAAAGCAAGAGGCTCAGTGCCGGGACCCTTGCGACTATCTACCAGCCAGACAACAAATATCCGCTTGGTTTTGCGGAACATGCTCTCCAGGCTGTCTGAACATGTTGAGGTTTCATTCCAAAATGGACACGTTGAATGAGCCTGGAGAGACCATTTCAACCGAATATGTACCTCGTTGCGCATCCCGTGGGCAATGTGGCCTGTATTCCCACCAAATCGCTGGATCTTTCCGCTGAACATGCCGCCAGTCACCATCCAGCAACCTTTGAAGAGCAGCAATCCTATTATCTCCAGGCTATTGAAGAGAAAAATCGGTTGGTGACTTTTCTGCGCCAGAAAAACTATGAGATGCTCAACAACAACGCGAATGTTAAGGTGATCGATGGGACCGCCAGTTTTCTTTCTTCTCACGAGATTCAGGTTATTCTGAGCGAGACACAGACTGCGCTCCTGATTCAGGCAGAACATATCATCATCAGTACCGGAACCGTGCCATTTCTTCCGCCGATTGCTGGTCTGGCGCAGAGTAAACGCGTTTACACAAGCACGACGCTTATGGAATGCACGCAGTTACCTCGACATCTGATCATAATCGGGAGTGGGTATGTGGGGTTAGAGTTTGCCTCAATTTATCGGGCCTTTGGTTCGCAGGTGACTGTCTTAGAACAGCATGCCGTTTTTCTTCCCGGACAGGATCGTGATATCGCTGATGCAGTGCAACAAACCATGGTGGCACAGGGAATTTGTTTTCATTTCAACGCGACGGTCAACTCTATCGAGGATGGTGCTGATCACACATCTCTCACCTTTGTTGATAGTCATGGACAGTGCCAAATTGTGACTGGCGATACCATTCTCGTTGCGGTTGGACGCGTGCCAGAGACATCACAGCTTGAGCTTGAAAGGGCAAACGTTGTTGTTAATAAGCGTGGTTTTGTGGAGGTTGATGAATACCTACGGACCAATATACCCGATATCTGGGCTATTGGTGATGTGAATGGCGGTCCTCAGTTTACCTATATTTCTCTGGATGATTATCGTATTGTGCGTGATCAACTCTATGGTAATCGTCAACGGTCTACCCTTAGCCGCCAGCATATTCCGTATTCCGTCTTCCTCTCCCCCGTTCTCTCTCGTGTGGGACTCTCTGAGGAAGAGGCATTGCAGCACGGCTATGAGATTAAAGTTGGAAAGTTAGCCGCAGCGGCATCAACACGTGCGCAGATGATGGGGAAAACGGTTGGATTGTTGAAGGCAATTGTTGATGCGCGTACCGACAAAATCCTTGGATGTACACTCTACTGTATTGATTCCAATGAGATTATTAATACGGTTCAAATGGCTATGCACGCTCAAATGGATTATCGGGTTCTCCGCGATACGATTTTTACCCATCCCAGTGTTTCTGAAGTCTTAAATGATCTTTTTGGCCAGATTCAGTAGGGACTCTCACGTATATGTTCCTCCTCACAGTGGTTTCTTCGTGACATCACCGATTGTGAGTAAAATGATCCAACAATACCATGGCGTGATACGAGAAGATGGCGATTTATATCTCTATTGCTGAAATATGAAGGGGTAAGGAAGAAATATGAAGAATTCGACACCTGCGGGCTCCGCTCCTTTTGTTGAAGGAATTGTCAATCGATTGAGCCCCTTTTCTGTGGAAGACACGCTGGCTCGTCTTGAGGAGGCTATACACAGCCGAAACCTGATACTCTTTGCCCATATTGATCATGGGAAAGAGGCGGACAAAGTGGGACTTATAATGCCGCAGACACATGTACTTATATTTGGCAATCCGAAAGCCGGCACCCCCCTCATGATTGCCTCTCCACTCATCGCACTTGATCTACCACTAAAAGTACTCGTTTGGCAGGATGGAGACAAGCGGGTCTGGGTAAGTTCTACCAGCGCTACCTACATGAAAGCCCGTTATGGGTTCCCGGAGGAATTGCTTGGTAATATCGCCGGAGCTGATACTATGATTGAGCAGACGCTGCAAGGTTGATGCTTCAATTGAATATAATAGAGCCCTTCTACTGGCCAGAACGCGAGCATGGACGCCGGGTTTAACACTCCTTGCATGTCTTGTCCCGGAGGACTATTATCCCGTCAATTATGCTATGGTAAATTTTTTCGTTCGAATGCCTCGGTTTCTCTGTTTACACTGCATTGTCTTTGTATTATTGCAACCAATGATGCTCATATTATTCTCCGGGGTCACGAGTTGAGAATTCGCCGCTCGGACGGGACAATCACAATGCATATCACGGATACAGACGTCTATCATGAGCCACTACAGCACTATTTTGGTATTGATCTGCCCCATGGGCATACCTTACCAGTCTCCTTATTCTCTGTTTCATCTGTTACTATAGACCTTAAAGAAGCCCCAGTAAGCGCACGCCAACATTTACAGCAGCCCCCAGGTCAATATGAACCAGGTGCTTCGCCCAGCCTTTAAAGGGTAAGGATGAAGCGCCTGGTTCTCGGAATCGCGTGGAAGGGGTGTATCAAAAAGAATATGCGGCCAGAAGATCGTTTTCTCATGCACTCAGACCGCACACCTTGCTTTCGTCGCAAGAAGGACGCCTCAGAATGTGGCGTATCCTTTTCCCTTCTCTCGACAGCAGCAGCTTACCCTTTCCTGTTATTGGCTGCAAAAATCTGACCGACGAGCGTGGCAAAGGGCATATCAAGCGTCGCATAGAGCTCGTTTGCCAGAGGATGTGCATTGTCTTTCAAGATCTCAACCATCGTCGTGGCGTAGTCTGTAACGATAACGCCTGCCTGCGTCATACGCAATAAGCCCGTTTCACGTTTTGTCACACTAAAGGTTCCCGAGGCATCTATCGCTGCGTATGCATGATAGCCAAGACCAACCGCTCTGATTGCCGTCAAGCCCAGGCATACTTCCGTAGAAATACCGGCAATAATCAGCTTTTGGCGCCCCAGAGCTTCAACTGCCTGCACAAAACGCGGCTCATCCCAGGGATTGACCGTGGTACGAGCAAGAATCGACACATCAGGCCGAGCGGTAAGCAACTCAGGAAAAATGGGCCCCCACATGCCATCAGGAGCGGTGGCCGTAACAATGGTTGGTACCCCCAATACTTTTGCTGCCCGTGCCAGCGCGACAACATTGTGCTTGAGCGTGAGCACATCCGTATCGACGACTCCGGTGAAGAGGCCTATCTGATGATCGACGAGGACAACCGCAGTATTCTCAGGGGTTAACTGCTCAGAAAAAACGTTCCGATCATCTGTATTGATGTGAGAAGCGTTCATACGAAATGCGTTCCTTTCACGTTCCATTCCCCATACGAAAAAGTATGGATTCTTAACAAAGCTACTAATAGTAGCCTAGCAATAGTATATTGCCTAAAAGAGGCTTTGTCAAACTGGAACAGGTACTTCACCGTCACAGGTTTGACGTATGTGGAAAGTCGCAACGTGAACCAAAAGAGTGGTACGATACATTGAGCTGGTACATCTCTTCACCGTCCTGCTTCTTTTGTGCGATAGTGGAATATTACGCATTCGTTGAAGCACTCAAGACACGTGGAAATACCTGGATGCTCGTTTCTGTTTTTGCACTGTGGCACTCTTTGTGCTGCTTCAGGATATGGAAACGGACAATGCTGCGTTCAAGGTGCTGACCTGCTACAAGTTTGTTCCTTTCACATACGGCCTCACTTTTGGGGAGCAATACACGAGAAAAAAAACAAAAGCGGGCTGCTCTTCCTCCACAGGTTGAATCCAGGGAAATGTGGCTGGTTCCTCCGGGATCGTGATCATCACCGTAATTAGCTCCGGCATTCGATTATATGATGGCTTGATTTCCAGACGTGCATAACGCTTCCCATTCTCCTCCTGACACGCATCCAGATAGACGTTGATTGCCTCCTTGTGACCACCCATCGGCTTCTGGCAGGAGTGAAGATGCCAGTTGCAGGTGAGCATCGCAGCATAATGGTTCGCCGCCACGTCGCCGCGCCTGGCTGCGCAGAAGTCTCTGCAACCATGGATCATTAAGAGACACGAGCGTTTCTGCATCTCTTGACTCAAAAGGGTGCGCTGGGAAAGGGCTCCTGGATGTTTTCGGATTGTCCATACGAAGATTTCGGTGACGTCACCAGTAATTGAGATGTCACAACACTCTCCTTGCAAGAAGTGTTAACAATATCTTGACAGATAGATTTTTCGGCAATATACTATTGCCAGGCTACTATTAGTAAGCAAAAATCCTGTTTCTCTCATCGAGAGTAAAAAGAAGGGATGAAATCTGTTATGGCTATTGAAGTTGTTATCTTCCATGTATTACCAGATGTAGCACGTGGGGATTTCCTCGCAGCCGTTGCTGAAACGACTGCGTTACTACAGACGCAAGGTGGCTTCCTGAGTCGTACTGTGAGTCAGGCTGAGAGTGGTGAATGGCTGGATATCCTCGACTGGGCGTCGGTAGAGGCGGCGAAAAAAGCAGTTTCTGTATTCCAAAGCGATCCAGCGGGTCAACGTTTTTCATCGTATATGGACCCTCAGCATATCCAGGTGTTTTATACAGAGACTGTCGCGAGTTAGTCGCTGCAGATTGTGTGCTGATTATAGCGTCTGGCTGTATTTCTGCTCGAGAGTCACGAGGTGAGATGTTTTCTCTCTGGTGTAATCTGCCATAGTCATTTTCGAACATGAAGGAGAAAAGAGATGCGGACCCTGCAATTTGGTATCTCGTTAGAACCAGGAGCAGCGGATGCCAGTTCGCTGCGTGAACTTGTCCGGCTGGCCGATACCGTGGATCTTGATCTCTGTGGGATTCAAGATCATCCTTATGTGCCACAATATCTGGATACAATGAGTTTGATCGCCACGCTTCTGGCTGAGACCAGGAAGCTGCGATTTTTTCCAAATGTTGCCAACTTACCCATGCATCAACCGGCTCTTTTTGCCAAAGAGGCGGCAACAATAGATCTTTTGAGTGGAGGACGCTTTGAGTTAGGCATAGGTGCAGGTGCTTTTTGGGACGGTATTGTGGCTCTGGGAGGTCCACGACGTGCGCCAGGAGAGGCAATCCAAGCTCTTGAGGAGGCGATCATCGTCATGCGTGCCTTCTGGAGTGGGCAACGTGGTCAGCGTTTCTCAGGGAAGTATTATTCGTTGCACGGCGCTCATGGTGGCCCTCAACCGGCTCATCCCATAGGCATCTGGATCGGATCGGTGAGCGAAAAGATGCTCGGTCTGACGGGCCGACTGGCGGATGGATGGGCTGCACCTATTGTTTCCTATCTCCCATATGAACGCTGGAAATGGGCACAGGAGAAGATTGATAACGGTGCGCGTGAAGTAGGGCGAGATCCATCTAGTATCGTGCGTGTAGCAAATCTCGTTGGGCATATCTCGAATAGCGGTACCAGTGCCGCTAACAGGCCACTACAGGGACATGCTCCACTTGAGGGAACCAGCACCTATTGGGCTGAGGTGCTGACGGCGCTTGGACTGGAGGACGGATTTGACACATTTGTTTATTGGCCGCAAGAGCCTTCGCAGATACAGATAGAGCGTTTCGCGCGTGAGGTCGTTCCTGCCGTGCGTACGGCTGTTGCGAAGGAGCGATCTGCCTGATCAATAGTGATAAAATCAAGATGATAGGTTATACTGGGAGCCACTTTTCAGCCCAGGCTGAGATAGCGCGTACCGCTGTTTCCAGTTCCTGACCCTGTGCCGTCAATGCGTATTCGACACGTATCGGTGTTGTGGAGGCGATACGGCGCGTCACAAGTCCCTCCGCTTCCAGGTCTCGTAATCGTTCTGTTAAGAGTCGGTCTGAGATACCTGGAATTGCGGAGAGGATCTCATTATAGCGATGGGGTCCGTACATGAGGACGCGCAAAATGGCACCTGTCCATCGTTTGCCAATAATTACCATCGCATGATGGTAACGTGGACAGAACTTGGTAAACTGGTCAGTTGCAGGTAAAGAATCACTGGATCCCTCTTCAGATGGTTGTAATTGTATGCTGGCATCTGATGTCTTCATTGAAACGCTTCCCTTTCTTTTTGGACAGTATAAGTATTATACCACCTCATTACTTTTAGTAGCCAGGCTATTTTTACATTGTAAGTAAGCTATTAATTTAGTCGTCAAGGGCGCTTGCTGTGTTGTAAGAGGAAAATTCGTTTTGCTATGGATGGTATTGTCAACTTAACCAGAAAAATGAAGAATATTGCTGAGTTATAGCGAAGAAGGATGTTGATGGGTCATGGAAGATGTGGGGGATACCTATGGTTATGCGACTCGCTTTGCTCCAGTCAGTTCATTCCACGTCTGAAATCGGTCCTGTAAAAGAGCGCGATATTTTCCGGCCCTCAGACGGTGTCGTCGCGGTTGAAAATGTCCCGAGATCAGACCGAAGGCGGAAAGAAAGCGTTGGGCGTGTTTGGCTGATGTAAAGCGCCGCATTTTCTTCTCTCGAAGTCGCGTGGGTTGATGCGAGTTTTCTGCCCGATTGTTCAAGCCTTTCTGCTGCCGATGCTCCACGCCAGGGAAGATCTCGCGTTTCGCCGCCCCATAGCTCTTCAGTTTATCGGTAATAATCACACGTGGCACGTATTGCAGCCCTTTGAGGAGTTTGCGGGAAAATCTTTTGGCCGCTTGTTTGTTGCGTCGGCTCTGCATCAGGATATCAAGCACATTCCCATCCTGATCCACCGCTCGCCAGAGGTAGTGTCTTTCGCCACGGATGGTGAGGAAGACCTCATCCAAATGCCATTTGTCGCCACAGCGAGGGCGACGATGACGCAATTCATTGGCATACCTTTGCCCAAATTTGAGACACCACTGACGCACGGTTTCATAGGTGACCACGATATCGCGCTGTGCCAAAAGCTCTTCAACATCGCGAAAACTCAGCGAAAAGCGGAAATACAGCCAGACAGTATGGCTAATGATTGCAGGCGGAAAGCGGTAGCCTTTGTAATCAGGAGTGGTGGGGTTTATTTTCATGCAGCTATTTTAGCACAGTATTCAGCTCTGTTCCCAAGTTGACAATGCCCAGCCGACATTTGCCAAGGCGTTGGTTCGCTATAATCCCGAGGGAGACTGTATGCTGAATCAGCGTCAAACCCAACGTCTGAAACGTCTCTCCGACTACCTGCACCAATCACAACATCTGTTCCTGTTTGAACTCCTTGTCCCAGCTGAGTTCCACCAACTTGAACTCGTCGATCAGAATAAAGATGCCTATGACAGCCAGCTTCGGCCTCGCTTAATGGTATGGGCCATCGAAGAATTGCGGCAGGCTGGGGTGGAACCAGATGTCTGGAAAATTGAAGGGTTGGATCAACGCGCTGATTGCGAGAACATTGTCGAAGTCGCACACCGCAATGGTGGCCAGAATGTTGGCCTTATTGTGCTTGGGCGTGGAGCAAGCCAGGAGCGCGTTATTCACTGGCTCCAGACGGCTGCAAGCGTGCCGGGTTTTATTGGTTTTGCCGTTGGTCGTACCAGCTTCTGGAACGCCGTTGCTGACTTTGAGGCAAAACGCCTCTCTCTGGACGCCGCCGCGACGCAGATCGCGCAGCATTTTGAGGAGTGGAACCAGTGCTTTGAGGCGGGACGCTAGGCAGGTATGGCGGTCCACGGCGGTCTGAATCGCTCACCGAATGTGAGCTAGCGGTTGGTTGAGCGCAATCTTCATCAACTGTTCACTAAGCAAAAATGCTCATGCTTGGCTGTTTTCTGACCGTCCTGCTGTGCTACTGTGTTGTTGAGCCATCCTTACCGATTTTGCCTTTTTTTGACAACCACCCGTTTTATCAACTACAAGGGAGAGGTTGGCGCAGCCATTCTCGGACCTCGCGCGGACTTTATCCTGGCTCCGTATGTCTTAAATGCTGGCCTCAAGTCCGCCGACCTTTCAACTATCATCTATGACATTTTGCAAGCGGCGGTAACCGTTATCTGGTGTGTCTCGATGGTCATTCTGTTTGTGGATGTGATTGTGATTCGCTACAAAAAACCGATGACCAGGAGATCATCGCCGAAGTCACCGGTTCAGCAGAGTAGCCGCATCTAGTAGCCGCGTACTCTGCTACTGGCGTACGCGGCTACTGCTGGGTGTTGTTTAGATTGGGCTGAGGGCGAGGGCCTGGTGGTGTTGGGTGAGGTACTCCTCTTTCCAGGGAATGGGAAGTGCCTTCCAGTGTTGGCCTGCGTCGACTGGACGGTAGAGGCCACGGTTGCAGAGCGCGTAAAAGACGCCGGGTTCGGCCTCGTAACTTGCCAGGACGGGTACGACCGTTCCTTCTATATCGGGGAGTCCATCCGAGATGCGTCGCCAGGGCTGGCCAGCTTGCTTCAGGTAGATGGCGGACTGGGCCTCTTCGCGCTGGTGATGGGCGGCATAGGGACCCGGCGAGGCGGAGACCACAATGGTATCCGGATTGGCGGGATCGACAGCCAGGCCCCAGAGGTAGTGCTGTTCCAAGCCCTCGTCGGGTCGCTGCCAGCTTTGTCCGCCATCATAGCTCTCGCTGTAGCCTCGTCCTGGTGAGGAGAAACCATCACCCGCCGCCGAGTACAGGCGGTCGGGTGCCTGGGGATGCATCACCAGGGTATGGGTATCGATAGGGGCATCGGGGACGCGATCCTCCCAGGTCTCGCCACCATCCAGGCTGCGCACAAGCGCGCCGGCCTCGATGGCCGCGAAGAGGCGTCCCGGCACCCTGGGATCGGGCGTAATCCAGCGCACATGGCTGGTGTAGGGGCGAGGCGGAAAGCGCCAGGAGGGCGCGGAAGGTAGCTCGCGCAAGGCTTTCAGTTCACGCCAACTCAGCCCACCATCATCAGAGCGATAGATAGTGCTTGGTTCAGTGCCAGCGTACACCACACCATAGCCCTGGTTCTGCTCGGTCGAGCTGACCGCGAGCGAAGTGATATGGGACTGGGTGATGCCATCGTTATTGTATGGTTCCATAGCAGCTCCGGCATCACCAACGGGTTGCCAGGAGTTGCCCGCATCTGCGCTCCGCCAGAGTCCTCGCCCAAAGGTGCCACAATACACGATCTCCGGCCTAAAAGGATCGACCGCCAGGCAGGTTGGCTGCAAGCCCTCAAGAAACGAGTGGGCCTGCCAGCCTTCACCAGCCTGCTCAACGACGACCAGCTCTCTCTGCATAGCGAGATACATCTTCATAGCGCGTCCCCTTTCTGTGGAAATTAGACCGACGCTGCTCAAGCACGCGTCTACATATTCGACAATGAGAATACTCTTGACAACTACACTCTCATTACATTCCTGGTATTGGGAAGTCTCCATGTGCGTTCCTCATGTTCTTTGGCAGGGAAGCGTCACCCGAAAGGTCGATCCTTTTCCCATTTCGCTCTCGACGGTGATGGTTCCCCCATGGTGTTTCACAATCTCCGCGACAATGTATAACCCCATGCCCAGGCCGGGAATCGCCTTCTGCTTGGGATCAGTGACGCGATAGAAGCGGTCAAAAATCTTGTCGCGCTGCTCGCGTGGGATGCCCAGGCCATGATCCTGCACACGGATCGTGACTGTCTCTGCGGAGGCGGAGAGCTCCATCTCGACGGTCTCTGCGCTGGGAGAATACTTGATGGCATTGCTGAGCAGGTTGGTGAAGACCTGTCCCAGCCGGTCGCGATCACCTAGCAGGGTTGTCTGCACGCCTCCCCGCACCAGGATGGTATGGCTGGGATGCGTTTGCTGCATGGTGTCGACGATCTCCCGCAGCAAGGCATCGAGATCCACCGATTCCTGCCGATACTCGAGCCTGCCCGCCTGGATTTTGGAGACATCCAGCAAGTCTTCCACCAGCCGGGTGAGTTTGTTAATCTGGGTCTGCATGCTGACAAGAGCTGGAGCAGCAGCCTGAAGGCCTTGCTTGTCGAGTTGCCGGTGCAGCAAGGTGGTCTGCAGTTTCAAGGCGGTAAGTGGGTTCCTCAGTTCATGGCTGGCCATGCTGATAAAGTCATCCTTGCGTTGTTCCAGTTCCTTGCGTGCCGAGTTATCCAGCACAAAGGTAATCACCTGGAATGAGTGATGCTCTAAGAGGACCCCGCCCACGAGCACGGGAAGGCGACTGCCATCTTTGCACACGTATTCTTTCTCATAGGGCGTTATCGACTGCTGGGCGTCAAGTTCCTGCCAGGCCTCTAAGCTCCGAGCCAGATAGTCTGGAGGCGTCATCTGCATCCAGTTCATACGCCCCGCGCGGAGGTCTTCTCGTGTATAGCCGGTCATGCGCAGAAAGGTGTCATTGGCGTCCACAATCTGCTCCCTTTCACCGACATAGATCCCGATAATGCTAGAGTTCATCAGGACGTTCGCTTGTTCCTGACTCTGGCGTAAAGCTTCCTCGACGCGCTTCTGGTCATCAATATCAGTGCCAGTGCCGAACCACTTGATGATCTGACCCGCTTCATCGCGCACTGGGAGCGCACGGGTTAAATACCAGCGGTACTCTCCAGTCCGTCCATCCTTAAGACGATGTTCGTTCTCGTAGATTTCCCCTGTTCTGAGTAATTGGTGCCGGAGCACCAGTGTCCGCTCAATGTCCTCTGGATGCACGAACTGACGCCATATATCGTCTCCTTCGAGGGTAAGATTGGCCTGCGTTACGTCGCGATAACGCTGATTCGTGTAGTCTAGACGGCCGTCGGGCCACATGGTCCACACCAGTTGCGGCACCATTTCGGCGAGCGTGCGAAAGTTCTGCTCACTGGTTTTGAGCTGCTGCTCAGCCTGTTTCTGCTCCTCTATGTCAGTGCAGGTGCCAAACCATTTGAGGATCTGACCGGTTGCATCGCGCACCGGCAGCGCGCGGGCTAAAAACCAGCGATACTCTCCAGTTCGCCCATCTCTGAGACGCTGTTCGTTCTCAAAGAGTTCACCGGTGGTAAGGGATTGCTGCCGAAGTGCAAGCGTGTGCTCGGCATCTTCGGGATGCAGGAACTGACGCCATCCATCGTCCCGTATCTGCTCGAAATCGGTCTGCGTCAGGTCACAGTAGCGCTGATTACAGTAGTCAAGACGGCCATCGGGCTGCGTTGTCCACACCAGTTGCGGCAGTGTTTCGGCTAGCACGCGCAAATTCTCCTCGCTGGTTTTGAGCTGTTGCTCGATCCGTTTCTGCTCCTCGATGTCGGTGCAGGTGCCAAACCACTTGAGGATCTGGCCTGCCTCATCGCGTACCGGGAGCGCACGAGCTAAGAACCAGCGATAGACCCCCGTTTTGCCATTCTTGAGACGATATTCGCACTCGAAGGGTTCACCTGTTTCAAGCGCATGACGCCAGAGCGTCAGCATGTGCTGAGAATCGTCGGGGTGGATGGCCTGGATCCAGCCGTCCCCCTGGTATTGTTCAACGGTCATGTTGGTATAGTCACACCAGCGTTGATTACCGTATTCACTCGAGCCATCGGGGCCCAACATCCAGACGAGTTGGGGGATGGCATCGATCAGGACACGCAGTTCTGCTTCGGCCTGCTTTTTGTCATGAATATCGGTGCAGGTACCAACATATTTGAGGATCGTCCCCTGCGCATCGGTGTAGGGCGTTGCTTGCATCAGGAACCAGCGATACTCCCCGGTCGTGCCATGGCGCAGGCGCTGTTCCGTTTCATAGGGCTCGCCGGTCTGGATGGCGCGCTGCCATGTCTCCAGGACGCGTTGCCGGTCAGCAGGATGGGTACACTGCATCCATCCATTCCCCTGGGCCTGTGCAGTGGTCAGGCCCGTATAATCGCGCCAGCGTTGATTATACGAGTCGACATACCCGTCCGGTCGCCCCGTCCAGACCAACTGGGGAATGGCATCGATCAAGGCATGGATGTCTCTTTCGGCTCGCTTGCGCGCGGTGATGTCGATGCCGGCGATGACGAGGTACTCGACGTGGTGATTCGCATCCAGGTGGGGGGTGATCACGCTCTCAAAGGAAAGGAGCATTCCTTCCCTCGGGCGAACCAGGGCTTCGAAACGCACCGTTTCTCCCCTGCTGGCTCGCGCGATGGCGGCGCGGAGCTGCTCTTGACTGGCAGGAGCAAAGGACCACCAGGGGGCTTCAGCCAACGGTTTGCCAATCACCTCCTCGCGTCGGATGTGCGCGTCGTCCAACGGGACTGCATTGATGTCCAACACGATCCCCTCGGGCGTCAGAATCCCGATCCTGGTATGCAAGCCATCCAGGTCATCGATGCAGAGGCGCTCGCCCTGGGGAACCATCTCCTGGCGTGGGGTTGGTGCTCTCATCTGGTGGAATTGCAAGACGAGTCCCCCAATGGTTGGAGTGAGTTGCGCGTGCAGCCAGTTCTGGGTCATGGGAGACCAATACTCCATTTGGGTCGGTTCCTGGGTTTGCCTGGTCTTGCGCATAGCCTGATAGAGTGAGGGGCTCACCAGTTGGGGAGCCCCGTGCCAGAAGGGGTTCCCCAGTAATTGCGCTCGTGATGCGCCGAGCATGGTCTGCGCGCTCGCATTGGCATACACAATGGTTGTGGCGTCATCGACGACAAACAACGCATCAGGAAGCGTCTCAAGCGTGCTGAGGAGCGTGTCACGCGATGTGAGCGTGAGAGACTCGTTGCTTTGTGGATTGAACATCATGCGGTCTGTCTCCCTTTCACGTATCCCCCATCCCTAGTGACAAAGAGGTTTTCCTGAACATCAAGAAATAGCACCCAATGCATATGATATATAGAAGAAACAAGCAAGCTTCCCATTTTATTCCTTGTGGAATCGCTCGTCCATCTGGCGGCGATATGATCCGTCGCTGGCGTCTTTGGCTTCCTTCTCTTTGTTCTTATTGATCACAGCATAGCCAACTAAACCTCGCCCAAAGCGTGGGCAAAGCATTGACGAGGATGGTTGTGTTGCAAGAAATGGCAGTGATGAGGTACACTCAACAGGATCCTGCTGAGTGAGAGGCATTTCTCTATGCACAATGGTTCGTTGTTCAAATGGCGTCACTTCCCGTCTGAGATCATTTTGCTCTGTGTTCGCTGGTATGTGCGCTATTCGCTGAGCTATCGAGACCTCGAAGAGATGATGATAGAGCGAGGTTTACGCGTTGGTCACACGACCATCTACCACTGGGTTCAGTGCTATGCGCCAGAACTGGAGAGGCGATGTCGTCCCTATTTGAGGCTGTGTTGCAAAAAGAAAGCTGATCTGTCGGAATGGTGAGAAAAGAAGAAAAAGAGGACCAATCATGGCAGAGCAACATCGGATGTGTCAGAACTGGGAACACAAGAGTCAAACAAATGTGCTGAGGCACGCCTCGCCCAAACTTCTGTCTGTTAGATCGCCTGTACCAGAGCCTGCAAAGCTACCAATCGATGGAGAAACATCTCGCGTTGCTGTTGTAGAGAGGTACGTTGCTTTATGGTTGTACGGATCCGGAAAAACTGACGCACTTCCTCAAAGGCCCGACACAAGCGCGATGCAGATGTGAAGCTTCCAAACCCACGCATGGGATAGTAACGCTGTTTGATGCCACGATGATCTTGTTCCAGTTGATTATTGAGATAATGACTACACCGATGGAGAACGTCCTGGCCAAGGATCTCACGGATCGCACGTGGGTACGAACGGTGCCCATCCGTGGTTACTCGCTCTGGAGCATGACCGACTGTCTGGAGTGCTTGCTGGAAAAAGCGCTGAGCGGCGTCCATGTCCCGCTTCTGACTCAGCATTGAATCAACCAGATTGCCATCCTGATCAATGGCACGATACAAGTAGCACCTTTTCCCTGGACTCTTACATAGGTCTCATCAACGTGCCAGGAGGCCCCTGCTTGTCCACGACGCCTCTTCCGCAACTGATCAGTTATTAAGGGAGCAAATCGGGCTTCCCAGTCGCGCACCGCCTCATGAGTAAACGCAAAACCACGTTCCAGGAAGATCTCGGCGAGATCACGTAAGCTCAATGTATAACGCAGCCGAGAGAAAACGACGAGTAAGACGATATCCGTCGGATATTCGAGGGAGTTAAAAGGAGTTCCTGTCCGTTCATTGAAAGCTCGTTGGCATTGCTGGCATCGATAGGTTCGATAGCCAAGGGTGGTTTTCTTGTTACGTTGCTTGGTTTTCAATGAGAGACAGTATGGACAGTTCATGGTCACTCCTCTGAGGTGTTCTTAACAGTTGCCAATGTACCACAAGAAGTGCTCTCAAACCAGACGGTGCTCTCAGTTCTGACGCTTCCATCTGGTTAGATGCGGCTGGTCGAAATAGCCAGCCTCGTGAACGGTATCAAGGATAGATGTGCCCTGCAATAGGAGCGCCTCCGCCCGCTTAGCACGTTCGGCTTGGCGAATCTGGCTTTGGGTCAATCCGGTTGCTTGTAAAAAACGATGCCGTACTGTACGGGATGACATCTCTTGCGGGCGGTCTTGTAGCACCGCACTCACAAGTGGATCATGAGCCAGCACATCCTTACGCACAAGCCTATCTATAAACGTTTCTACATTTTCGTAATTCGGAAACTGCCACGTCGAGCCATGCAGCCAGAAAGATTGTCCAGAGGCTTCTGGAAGGCTGGTCTGGGCCTCCAGGAGTTTCCTTGTGGGAAGATGGGGCATAAATGTGCCAAGTTGAAACTTGACCCAAATAATCTCAGCTCCTTCTGTGTAAGATACAATGCCAGATGTCGTCAAAGGTCCAGCGGCTATGACCTGGGTCTTGCCATTGTATTTTACGAAGACCATGTGCCAATGCGTCTCTGCGGGACGGAGAGAAGAACCATTACCCTCCGTTCGCCCATGCGTAATGGTTTCTACATAAGGTGAGTCCAATAGTCTTTCCTCATAAATAAAGCCCATGCTTCTGCTCCTCATCTCTCTGAACTTACATTACCCATCAGAATGAAGTAACGCCTTCTTAATTTGAGTGAAAGCAGCTACACATTCCTCGGCATTGAGAACCTTCAAGAAAATACCAGGTGTATGGTGCCATAATGTATTTTTCCAAAACGCCATAAGCATTATGGAAAAGCAGGGAAGATAAGGAAACCAGGCTCAAAACTCGGAAGATGAAGTCGCCTGTCAATGTCTTTCTGACGTTTCGCACTGACAAGCGAAACGAGTTGCGATCGAAATTTGACACATATCCTGAATCTTACGCAACCTTGCTGATGAGTAATGTGGTATACTAAAAAGTTGAACATTTTTTCGCTTTTTTAGAGCTTTTTTGAGGATTCAAAAACCATTCTATGATCATTTTTCCAGACCTTCCTCACGTCGAAGTAGAAGGAGTAGAAATAGCTGAGGAGATCACCCTGACCTTACGGACGACCTCCCCAACTGCTCCTTGCCCCTCATGTGGGACCGTATCTTCGCGCATCCAAAGTCTCTATTCACGTGCACTCCGTGATCTTCCTTCGGTTGGACGTCCGCTTCGTCTCATTCTGCATGTGCGTCGTTTCTTTTGCAAAAAGAATACCTGTGCGCAAAAGATCTTCGTTGAACGGCTTCCAGAGCTTTGTCACCCTCACGCTCAGCGCACCAAACGGCTCCAAAAGGCCCTCTGTGAGCTCGGACTCAAAATCGGGGGCCAAGCCGGAGCGGATGTGGGAAGTGAGTTGGGCATCAGCGGAAGTCGCGATACCATCTTGCGTCTGGTTCGCCAATCACACCCGTCAGCTCAATCAGCCCCACACGTTATTGGGCTGGACGACTGGGCACGCAGGCGCAGGCTGCGCTATGGAACCCTGATCTGTGATCTGGAATTGGGCCTGCCCATTGACCTGCTTCCCGACCGCTCGGTCAAAACGGTCTCCACCTGGCTGCTCAAGCATCCCTCCATCAAGGTGGTTAGCCGCGATGGGTCCTCGGAATATGCGTCAGCTATTCAAAAAGGGGCCCCCCAAGCTGTACAGGTAAGTGACCGCTGGCATTTGGTGAAGAATCTAGCTGCATGTGTCTCAGTGCAATTGACCCAAAGCCTGACGCAACTGCGTCGTGCTGAGCAGACAGAAGCCAAGACCCTCGACGGGCAGCAACCCTCACCTGAACGTCAAAGTCATCCCAGGACACGCGCTGAGAAACGAGCACAACACGCTCGTCAAGCGGAGCGAACAACTCGTTACGAGCAGATGATGGCACTGCAACAGCAAGGGATGAAAAGCATTGAGATTGCGGCTCACATGGGTATGGCACCACGAACCGTTCGGGAGTGGCTTGATCGCGGAGATATTCCTTATTCCGGTTCTCGCAAGCCTCGAACACGTCTCATCGATCCCTACAAGACCTATCTCCTGGAACGCTGGCAACAAGGGTGCCGCCAGGGAGTACAACTGGAAAGAGAACTGAGAGCAAAAGGGTATAAAGGATCACCACGAGCCATCTATCGCTACCTGGAGACGGTAGATGCGTTGAGCTTTTCTGCCCGCAAAAGCGGTTCCCAATTAGCGACGAAACCACTCAATCCCCTCTTGACTCTCTCGGCACCACAGGCCACCTGGCTCTTTTTCCGCAAACATGAGGATTTGAAGGAAGAAGAACGGGAGACCCTTCAACAGTTAAGGCAGATGAGCCCACACCTTGAGACCGCCTACCAACTGGTAGAGATGTTTCTTCACATGGTCCGTGAGCGTACAGGAGAACAGCTTGACGCCTGGCTGGCAGCGGTGAAAGCCAGCCATCTTGAAGCGTTTGAGTCCTTTGTGACGGGTGTGCAACAAGACAAAGATGCCGTTCTTGCGGGATTGACGTTACCTTGGAGCAATGGTCCTTTGGAAGGAAATGTGAATCGGCTTAAGCTCATCAAAAGAAGTATGTATGGTCGCGCCGAAATCGATCTGCTCAAGCTTCGTGTGCTCCATCACAGCAAAAAGAGTCAGGAGAGAAAAAGGAAGCAAAAACAACAAGTGGCTCATTTGAAGAAACCGAAGAGTATGAAAAATGGCGTAATTTCCCAGCATACCACAACTGCGATCAGCAAGGTTGCGTAAGAATCATATCCTCGCCATTTTCTCCTTCTGACGCATATCTCCCCGTTCTGGCGAACTTATGGCTCATACACAGGTTTGGTGAAACCTCTTCAATAACCTTGTAAATACTCTGGCGTTTGTGCTCAAGGAATGGATCACTTCTGCCATCATAAACTCAGCATTCACCAAACTTGTGTATGAGCCAACTTATGAGTCAAACGACAACGCATTTGTCGAGCGATATCAGAAATGTTACGAGCAAGAGTGCCTTCAAGTGCAGCACCCCAGCACCTTGCAAGAGGTCCGAGAAGTGACTGAGGCGTTTATGGAGCACTACAATGGCGAGCGGCCCCATCAAGGGCGCACTTGCCGCAACGTCCCGCCGCGGGTAGCTTTTCCGACCTTGCCGACGTTGCCCGCGCTTCCACAGACAGTGGACCCCGATGTCTGGTTGAAAGCCATCGATGGGCAGATCTTCGTGCGCAAAGTGGGAGCGGATGGCTGCGTGAACGTGGATCTCACTACCTACTACGTGAGTCAACAGGTCGCAGGCCAGTATATGGCCTTACAGGTCGTGGCAAGTGAAAGGATGTTTGTGGTCTGGCATGGCCCCACTGTGCTCAAAACGGTGCCGATCAAACACCTGCATGGGCCACCCATGCCGCTGGAGGACTATTTCACCCTGATGGTGCAGGAAGCGCTGGCCGAGGTGCGTCGCCTCTCAGCCAGCCAACGGCATATCCAGCAACTGGCTCTCTGGTGAAGCGCAGTTTGGCCAACGAACACCATGGAGACGTTCTCCGATCTGTTCAGTTCTGCGGCTGAACGGCTGGGGCCGTCTGTCCAGCAGCGTCTCTTTTGCACCACTTCCACTCCCTTGCACCCACTTCCACTCCCTCTCAACCTCGACCATCCACCCCTTTTTCCGCTTTTCATAAGCAGCAACGTCTCATTTTCTCATCTGTTGCTCCTCTTCCCTGACATGGCTTCGATGAGGCTACTTGGCTGGGGAGACGATGACGCAACATCATACACATGCTGGCAGGGATGGTGGCGGTGTCATGGTCAGCCCTCCTGACCTCTATGTTACCACTTCTCTCAAGGGTTACTACCGATAGAAGACGATAGGGAAAGCAACTACACATAATCCACACCCATATCCACTCGTAGCTGTAGATGAAGAGCGTTACATGGCCCACAGGATGCGCAACGAGCTAAACTCAAGTAGACGAAGTACTCTGGCAAGTCCGTGTGAGGACATGGCTCTTGTGGTATCCTGGACTTTTGGCTACAAATCCTCTGTATCTGCACCCAGAGAAGCCGTCATCGTTAGGGAGCGACAAACATGTCTCCACCAGATCTTCTGAAGAGCTGATCATCCTGCTTGTGTGGTCGCCGCCTTTTGGACCAGATGCGCGGCTTTTTGATCAAGTTCTGTTGCGGTGCGCACAAACTCTTCCTGCGTGACGCCTGATTGCTGCAACAACGTCGATGGTTGATCATACCCAATACAGGTCTTCCCTTGCGCATTTTCGTAGATCTCCACGCGAATGGGAACATGCAGCCCTGCTTCAGCAGAGTACTTCAAGAAGTGTTGCGCAATCAGGGGGTTCCCAATGTCATACAGTTTTGATTTGAGGGGTTGAAAGTAGAGAGAAAACCACTGTCCATGGTCAATGGAGTAAAACTCCATGAATCCGCTAGGCCCCAGAAGGTGCTCAATGCCGTGCGTAAAATCCTCTGGGGTACGACTGGATTGCACAACCTCAATGAACTTCTCCTGTTTCTCTCTCCCAATTTGTGCCTCAAATGCTTGTATGACACGTTCATAAGGCTGAGTGGCTTCGACCACTATGTGATTCACAGGAGCCTGATGTTCCGAGGTAGACATTCTCTTTGCCCTTTCTGTATCTTCCAAGTACGTCTATTGGGATCGTTTGGCTGCTGTGTATCCTGTACATTACTGCCTTGGAGCAGGTTCTCACAGGATGCAGAGAGCGTAGAACAAACTCAATAGGGGAATGTGGTCAAGAGACATCCTTTTTGCGCATGCTTTCCTGATCCTAGAGCAAGGATAATATCTCTCACAGAGAGATGCAAGCAGAAGAGAGAACGGTTCCCTACGTCTCCATGCAAACTGGTCGCATTACCCACGAGACGCTCATGTAGGGCCACACCACCCAGGATGAAAAAAACGTTTTCAGAAGAGTTGCGTAACGAGAAGTGCTTTTGTGCTCAAATACCCTTACAGGTTCGTTCAATGCTCGTGCTTTTTACTGGCAAAGGATTGGAAATACTTCTGCTTTATAGAAACAAGAGAGGCAAGAAGGATGCTCTCAAACCAAGTCACTGCTGAGATAAATCTCGTTGCGCAACCCGTGGGCTTTGCAACACAGCCCCAGCGAGCACCACGAATGCTCGTAAAGATCTCATTACTTTTTGCGCTCTTATGCGTTTATATAGATGTATTTGACTTTGGCAACAGGAAGGCCGCTGTGAGGGCACTATGCGCAGCGGCCTTCCTGTTTTCCTTTTAGGACTTTCGTTCGCCTCCATAGATGATGGTTTCTACAGCCTGTGCGTGCGGAGTGGGAAAGCCGTCTATGTAGGCCTGGTTGGGGAGTGTTGCAAAAAAAATTAAAGTTCAGCAAACTGAAGTCTATATGAACATATCTCCCAAGGAAAAGATGCAGAACATTCTGTTCTTTTGCTCCATTTTCTCCGCTCAACATTTTTTGCAACACCACCTGATCATCAAAGTCGGCCTCTGGAAACCCCTGCCTTTAGGCCTGATTCTTACCCACATCTTTTGGGATGGTCTTAAGAAGCCAATCGCCATACATGTGTTTGTGAAATACCCAACAGGAGGTGGAGGCCTCGCCCGGCTTTTGCTCTGTTTCTCTCACCTTCTGGTCTTTTTGCTTTATCCTTCCCTGTTTTTTCTTCCCTCTTTGCGCAATATTCTAGATGCTCCTTCTCGATAGCTATGCAGGAATATCTAACACTTTCACTATTCCTATCTCCAAATGCAACTCTATCCTATTCTTTTTTCTCCCACCTCTTTCACCCGATTCAATAAACTTATCAGTATGGCTTTTCTATCCAATTACAATGCAAGTAAGGCACATTCTTATCTACCAAGTGCTCCCCCCAAATGAATAGATGCAGATCGAGAAGTATGGGATAATATCTCAGATACCATGCGCACTACTCGTCAACGCAGAAGGAAGGTAGATCGAATTAACAGATAAATTGTTAGTACGCTGCAAGATCCAAGCATCCTACAAAATTGCCAAAGTATGTAGTGTTTGTCGATGAGCCACAACAGCTAGATTATTGGAGCTCTCTCTATTAGAGAGTTGAAAGTAAATAGCAGGCTCGCCATTATACTCGATCAGCTTTCCCGGCATACTGCTCCATCGTGAGTGGCGTTGCAAAAACTGCCGGGTACGGGGATGCGACCAGTAGACAAGTTGATCAACAGAAGGGATATTCCCGCTCGTATCCGCCTCTTTGCCACAGTGGGGGCAATGGATGTAGATCCAGAATCGATAGGGGCTAGAGGACGACAATGTTTCCTTCTCGCCGCCTCTTACTTGGATCAGAGCGGATTTCCCGCAATCCATACAGGGGTAGACCTTCTGTGAGAGCGCTTGCATTATGCGGTCAGTCAGCCCCTGCATTGTCCGCTTCCAGGCTGGTCGGAATGAGCGAAGACCTGCCAGGGGAACTAGACCCATACTATGAACTGTATCCTTACCATAGCGCTGATAGCAGTCTGGACAACGTAGATGGAGATTGGATTCCTCCATTTCAATGTCAGCAGGCAGAAAACACCCCTGGAGTCGGTGACGCGCACAATGAGGGCACCACAGACGAGTTCCTTGCCATCCTTCTGCCAGAGGTTCATCCAACCCCAGCGCCATCCCTAACTCCTCTGCCTCTCTCCGCAAAGGGCCGCTGAGAACCTGGCGTAAATGGCGGCGAGCTCGATGCAGGCGAACATCCAGAGCGCTGCTCGAGAGATTCAGGCGCGTAGCCACCTCGGTGCGAGGAAGTTCGAGCAGGTAGCACATCACCATGATCTGGCGGGTAGCCGGAGGGAGCGAGCCAAGGGCCTGATCAAGAAGCCGGACCAGATCCTGGTGACTGAGTTCTTCAAGGAAATCAGGAGTATTGGAAGCACGAAGACCTGTCTCTTCCAAGGCTTCTCCCTGCTCGGCCTCAGAATGTCGTTGTACCAATGAGGTATGCCGAAGTAGATCTATTTTACGGCGATGAGTCGCGCGACGACAAATGTTGCGGCAAATCTCGTCAATCCAGGGCTGGAAGCCCGCTGGGGAAGATAGGCGCTCCAGATGACTCCACGCTTCAAGCAAAGTTTCCTGGACCACATCGTCGATGATATGAGGTTCGACGCCACGCGCACGAGCAATGCGTGTGAGGCGCAGCAGGGTCGCAGTTAAGATGCCATCTCGATCCTCAAGTAATCCTGACTTGAGCCATTGCCATTCACCAAGGAAGCCCTGTGGGGCTTGCAAATCACTGTTTTTTTGCATTGCAACACTCTACCTCTTTTTTTAGCCTACCCCTCTTATCGCTTAAACATGGTTTTTCTTACACATTTTTTTACGAGTATCAGAGCGCTGGCGTTCGGTTCCTGCTTCAATGCAGAGAGCGAGCCATGTGACCGCCTTCCCTGCTCCATAGGTGTCAATTCTCATGTAACTCACGCTATCCCCGTCTGCAATGACATGCCTTCATGAGGAGGCACATGCCCGCGATGCCTCTAGTAGAGAGAAAGGGAGACATAATCTCATTGTGCTTTTGAGCACAAGATGATGCAGATAACAAAACCGACGAAATCTGGAAAGGATTGGCTCTTGTTCTTCGAGTAGAAGAGTCCTGTTCATAGGTGAAATCAGAGATTTGCAAAAAGTGTGGTGTACCCAGTAGAGAATGCTGCCAAAAATTGCTGTAAGGAAAATAGCATATAAGCGATAGGATATTGACCGAGCTCTCAAGCACGTCCTTGCGCTGCTCTCAGCACAGTCAACGTACAAGAGCTTAAGATCAAACACATCAAAACATGGAGGGATATTATGGAAACATGTCTTTTTTGTCAGAGCTACAAATATCTGCCATCTGCGATAGGCGGACTTGTCTATGAAGACGATCTCGTCTACGCCCATCATTATTGTCGAGACGAAGGGCCTAGTTATCTCGGCTATCTCCTACTTAAGACGAAACGCCATGTACCTGGCTTCGAAGACCTGGATGAAGCCGAAGCGCAAGCTGTCGGGCTTGCAGTGACCCGTTTGAGCCATGCACTCAAAGTCTGTACAGGTGCGGTGAAAGTCTACCTGGAAGCATACGGGGAAGTGAATCCTCATCTGCACCTGCATCTTATTGCCCGCTACCCTGGAACCCCAGAAGAATATTGGCGCTGGAAGGTTGGCCGCTGGCCCGAGGCTCCTTGCGGGAATGCATCCGAAGTTGCAGCCCTCTGTGATCAGTTACGTGCTCGCCTGGGTACAAACACCTCTAGTAACCTTGTATCAAAATAGCACAAAGTAAGTATGAAAGGATGCTGGTGCAAAACATGCCCATGAATTCTAATATCCTCACACTTCTCCACTTTGCTCGTCAACAAGAGCTAACGCTCGTAGCCGAACTCAAAGACGTCGAGCGAAACGCCATTGGCACGCCGGGCGCCTGGGCTGCCAAAGACTTTCTCGCCAATATCATGCGTTGGAAAGAGTTACATACACAAAAGCTAGCTGCGGCAAAGCGCGGAGACGTACCACCTTCCTGGCGAGGGATGGATGAGATCCATCAGGTCAACAGCCAGACATTTACTGCCTATCAAACCCACACGTTTGAGGAAATCGAGCAAGAGTCAGAGCAGATCTTCAACGCTTTCATCGCACAGGTGGAAGCAATGAGCGAAGAAGAGCTCAACGATCCACACTACTACCCTTGGCAGGAAGGAGAGCGACTCCGAGGCGGAGTTTTAAACTATGGACTCTTTTCTCCTTGTGAGCAACTTACGACCTTCTCTCTCCAGCAAGGACACAGGCAATTCGCTTTCCAACTTCAGGAGTCCCTCGTTGAGGTGGTTCGTGCAAGCGGATTGCCTGCTGAAGGCGTCGGAGTTACCATCTATAATCTGGCCTGCTTCTACGCCAAAAATGGTCTGCCAGAGAAAGCCCTTTCTCTTTTACCAGAAGCCCTGAAACGCAGGCCAACCCTCCTTGAATGGTCCAGGCGTGACTCTGATCTCGCTTCCCTGCATTCCAATCCAGCCTTCCAGGCTCTATTCAACGATCCAGTGCTACTGTCTCAGGTTCCGGTGAGTGAATTGATCCTCCCTCAAGACTTGTATGCAAGCATGAGTAAGGATGCCCCTCCTTTTGTGATCGATGTACGCGGGTCTGCGGAGTATGCAGCTGGTCATATAGCGGGTGCCATCAATATTCCGTTAGGCCAATTAGAAAGCAAGCTTGCGCAGATTCCACAGGATCGGCTTGTAGTGACCTATTGTAATATGCATCACCCTATCGAGTCACGCGGAGAAAAAGCTGCGGCACAACTCAGGGGCAAAGGGTACCAGGTGCAGACGCTCTCCGATGGCTATCCCAATTGGGAAGCGCAGGGGCTTCCCGTGGAAGAGGCGCCCCAGAAGCATCCGGTATATATACAGGAGCGCATAACAGATGCAAATTGACAAGACTCAGAGGAATATGGACAGTGCTCATATTATCCCCCAAGGGTCCTTTTGGGAAATCTTGATCGTATTTATGCGACTTGGTCTGACTTCGTTTGGAGGCCCAGTTGCCCATCTGGGTTACTTTCGAGAGGAGGTTGTTGTACGCCGGAGATGGCTCGACGAACAGAACTACGCAGACCTGCTGACGTTGTGCCAGTTCTTACCTGGCCCTTCTAGCAGTCAGATGGGAATCGCCTTGGGTATTACACGCGCAGGCCCCTGGGGTGGGCTGGCTGCTTGACTTGGTTTTACGCTACCATATTAAGACTGCGTGATTTCTGGGATGCGCTTGATGCGTGGGTCGGTAAAAACGTCGAATTCGTCACGGCTGGTGCTGGAGAATTCTGAGACAATCGCCCCTTCATCGCCCGCCTGGAACCAATGGAGGGTATCAGGAGGAATTGTGTATTGCTCGCCGGGGTGCAGTTCAATTTCGTGGAAAACGGTATAATAGGCTTCGCTTCCAGATGGGATACGGGCCTGAGGCAGCGAGCAGGGTTGGCCTTCGATGTAAAGCCAGACTGTACCTCGGCGACAGCGAAAGGTCTCCATTTTTCCCGGCTCGCCCGCTATCGGCGGATGTTTGTGCTCAGGGCAACTCTGGCGCGGGAACATAATCAACTCTTTCGCGCAATAGCGGTCAGTATTGATATAAACAGGTGGCGCAACAACAGGGACAGCAAAGTATTCAGGTCGCTTATGCCCCTTATAAAACAGTTACGATTGATGGCGATCTTTCTGACTGGGAGGATATTATCCCGGTGAGCATCACCGGCAAGGCCACGGATGGAACGACCAGGACATATAAGGCGCGAATGGCCTGGGATGATAATTACTTCTACTTCGCGGCGGAGATCGCGGATGATGTGCAGGTTTCCAACCTGCCCTTTGAGCAGAATCCCTATGCCTTTCCTTTTAATGTCGATAGTATCCAACTGGTCTTTGATACGCTGGATAAGAAAGCGGAGGATCTGTTGGCTGGAGATGCGCACTACGAGAAGGCCTGTGCGACCAGCGTGGACCATCTTTATGTGGCGACGCTGGCCTCAAACAATGTCCCGGAACTGCATCGACAGGCCGCGCCTGGCACAAACTATCAGACGTTCTATCCGACCAATGCCCCGTTGAATCCGCCGCTGGGACCCCTGAATACGGGTACCACGGGTACGCAGGAAGGCCAGATCAACGTGGTTCGCGACAACACCAAGCTCCTGACCACTTACGAGATCGCGATTGCCTGGTCGCAACTTCCAGAATTACAGGCGCGGCTGCAAAAGCTGGAGCAGAGGAATGTTCTGGATGTGCATTTTGCCTTCTCTGTTGAGGACGCGGGCAAGGCACCGGCGGTTGGGCGTTCTTACTGGACAAACGAGGCGGGCATTCTGGAGTCGGGAGCTTACAGTTTCGCGCCCTTCTGGGGGACCGGCCTGAAGTCAACGGGCAGTCGCGTCATCACCCGCTGGGGTTTTACACGCTGAGTTGACGTTTTTAGGTACAAAATTTACATAGGCATCAACAAATGTGGGCGTGGAAAGGCTGCGGGGCGAGAATGGACGGGCCAGATGGAAACTGGCTCGTCCTCAGCAGTAGGGAAACATGAAGGGGAAATAAAGCAAAAAGGATAGGGCAGTCGGCTTTGAACTCAATGCTCTTAGATAAAGAACATCTGATAAGAGCTGCCCCCTGTCAAGCTGTGTAATGAAGTGAAATGGATGACGCTCGTGTGAGGAGATAAAGATCCGGTGATGGACGATACAATTCAATTGCGAAAATATTGGCGACGAGGAGCAACGGGCATCACATTCAAACTGAAGGATGAATTACACCATCCACAGTTTTGCTGGCCGCGAACTCTGCTCAGCTACCCGCTCATCTTTGAGCCAGAGGGAATACGTGCGGATCAACTGCACCTGATCGACCAGGAAACAGGGAAAGAGGTCCCATTTCAACTGACGGAGCAGCAAACGAACGGTATCGACCTTGTCTCGGCGCGTCTACATTTTTTTTCTGACCTCCCTTCGGGCGCCACTCGCTGCTTCCGGCTCCAGCGAGAAAGAGGCAAGGAGGAACAACAGGAGACAAGAGACAAGATGCGCGCGGAAGTTGAAGGAGAGACAATCGTTCTTTATGCCGGCGCACTGCAAGTGCGGATACCTGCTTCACAAACGGTGTCTGCGCAAATCGCACCAGGGCCGATTATCCAGATGAAGCGCGAGCATGGCTGGATTGGCAATGGTACGGTCCAGGGTGGCCGACTGGGTATCTGCTCGCTTGAAACGAGACAGATAGAGATTGGCCCACTTTTTGTTACCTATCAGATCCGCTACCATTTTGTGGGCGGCGCGACCTACACAGCGACGGTGAGGGCAATCCTCAACTACGATTTTGTCGAGCTCTCTGAGCAGATGCAGGACCTTGAGCAGCAGGCAGGAGCAAGCATGCAGATCGCATGGGATAAGTTTTCACCCACGCATCGTTTCTCATCGACCTGGCCTGGCTCACAGCAAGCATCAGACTATGTGGCGCCGGAGGGTGAGCCTGAGCTCTATCAATGGCGCGCCATCGATGATCCAATTGTGGTTGGTTACAATGGCGAAGATCCAGCTTTTTTCGGACGCTCACGCGTTGAACAGCCTGAAGAAGATTTTGCCTTTACAGTTGGCCCATATGCGCCTTCCTATGCCTGGAATATACGCTCGCACGCCACATTCTGGGATCGGAAAAATGCGGAAAGCCTGGGCGTATTTATTCGCAACCCGGACCGCTGGGACGATCAGGCCTATGCACTCTGGGCTTCCGCCGACATCCTCCAAATTCATTTTCGCTACAAGCAAGGAAAGCTGCACTGGACCTGCCCGCTGGCTAATGGAACGCGCCAGATAGGGATCGCGTTCTATAATCATGCAAAAGATTTACATGTCCTTAAAGAACAGGACAGACAGGCACAGGAGCTAGCGGAACGCTATGATATTCCGTTATCTCAAGCTCTAACGAATACACGCTATCTGACAACCTATACACGCCACCTTCATCATTGGTATAGCACCTTGAACTTAGATCTGGTGAAAGATTGGATACTTACGTATTCTGGAACGCGCCCAAAGGTGTTTTTCCAGGAGGGGCAGATCAATTCTGCTCGCCAGTTGTGGCAAAAACTTTTCACGGGCAGCGAAGGCCCCAGACTGATCGCCCAGGGGATCAATGAGTTAGCTGGCTATTTAAATATAGGGCAGCGCCCGATCTACGATTATTTTCTCGACGGCTATAATCGGCACTCTGCGCAGCTAACGACACAGCAGCAAGCTGAGGTAGATGCGCTCTTTCTGCTCACCGCTTATATTTCGGCCAGGGAGGAGATTGTCCTCCTTTTGCGGATGCTGGGCGGGCATCCGAATTTTATGGCTGATGGCAAGGCAGTGCTTCCTTGCTTTGCCTGGCTCTACCCGGACCATACGCTGGCTGGAGAATGGCGGGATATCTTTGAAACATTCCTGACGCTTGTGGGGACATTTCATACGCGCCCGGAACTGCCAGCGTTGCAGGCCCGTGGAGGACGTTGGACCGAGAGCCTCGCGGTCTATCTATGGGCCTTTCTGCGTCCCGTGGTGAGCGGTAATTTTCTGGGCCTGATGACCGATGAGCGCAATCGCTGCGCGCAACCTTTTCTGGGGCTGTAGGTGATTGGATTGTGAATACACTCAGCGCGCCGATTGCAACCCAGCCACTCACAGATTATGTACCTGGCGTCACCCCTTTGACACGAGAAAATGGCTTTCGACGCTTCCATCCGCCCCAGGGAGCGCATAGCGCCTGGCCGCGCCGCCCTCCATTAGAAATGTGGATGTTGGGGCAGTTCTTGCGAAACTATCAGCCTCTGGTTGCGGAACATCTGCTGTGGGGTAGCGATCCGGCAGCCTATCGTCTAGAGGCTGATGCCGGCATCCCCGATCCGTGGAGGGTGCTGGCCGATCCAGGGGAGAAGAATCGTGGAACAAATCCTCATCTCAGAAGTTGCAAATACACCGGCTATGGCATCATTCTGCGGGCGGATGTCGATCTTCCCAGCGAAATAGCAGTTGTATTGCAGCAGGTAGATCGTGGACCGAACTATCGTTGGGGTATCGGCGGAGAAAATAGCAGCGGCACGCTCTACTACTACGCGAACGGGCGTGCGTATAGCGGGCATGGCCGGGAAGATATCGGTGATCGGCAAAGAGAAGATCTGGTTGCGCTGAGTACATTTGGAGTCTGGAAGGATGGGACGTTTCGGACAATTGGCGAGAATGTATTGGAGCAACCGTTCTATGATCTGGAGATCGCTCAGTATGCGGAAATTGTCGCGCGCAGCGGGACGCCAGAGTTAGATGATTCCGGGCCATTGCAGGACAATTACGCGCTGCCGGAATATCGCAGCCGCAGCGTGCTGCTGGTTGGTAGCGACTATATTGTGACCTATGACGCGATTGTACCGGGCCAGCGGTGCGCCTGGTCCTGGTTTACGCTGACAAAACCAACCGGGAGAGATGCCAATAGCTTTGCCTACCTGCCTGATCAGTTGCCTTTTATTCGCGCAGTGCGAGGTGTAGTACAGGATGATGGAGCCGCTTGCATTGTGCAAACGTCAACCTCGCGTGGCATTCGTCTGGAGAGCGAGTTGGATGGGAGCGCGTCTAATGTGCTGGTTGTGGTCAGTCATCGCGAAGATCTCCAGGTCGCGGACGGTGCTTCTACGCCCTGGGGGGTGCGGATAACAACGGCGCGGAGCACGGATTATGTTTTTCGCTATCAGGGAGAAATTTATTATCAGCCGCAAGAAATTCAATATGCCGCGGACGGTCTGCTCTTCATGGGCACTGCGGGTCCGGTGCCATACTATCTGGTCTGGGAGAAAGGTCTCGACCAGAGCGGCCTCCTCACGTCTGCGCCCCTGCGGTGTTTGGAAGGCAACTGGCCCGTTGCAAGCAACGGCCAGGACGTAGTGATAGTGATGAGCTTCCAACCAAGCACGCAGATCAAAGTTGCCTCCATAGACCGTATCAGCCACCACCCAGGAGATGGGAATCGCTGCTTTGCTGATCCGCTCGATCATTTGTGCTGCCAATTCGGGTTTGGTCTGGAAGTGGGCGCTCTCAGGGACATGAGCAGCGTTTCTGCGATCAGCGTCCTCGCACCAATCCAGGGGCAGATACAACTCTCGATCAATGAGCGCGTGTCCGCGAGCCGTGACGTAGCTGAGAAAGACTCCCACCTGACAGTTCTCAATCTGCCCAGTGTTTCCGCAATATTGGCAGCCGACTCCAGCGGATGCGCGTGCCCCGTTTGGGAAAACTGCTCTCATCGATGACCAGGACGGCAGACTCGGTGCCCAACTGTTCCATCACATACCTCCGCAGATCATCGCGCACCCCATCGGTGTCCCAGACGGCTTGCGAGAGCAAGCGTTGCATCCCACTTGGATGCTCTTCTCCGGCGTGTTCAGCCAATTGCCACCCGTTTTTGCGAGCCACATCATTCAAGATACCTTGCAGATACTTCAAGGCACGCCAATATGGCTCCGGGCGGCCAAAGCGAGGAGCAAGGCGGGCATGCAGGTGGAACAGGGCTTGCGCCCACCGGCAGACATCAGCAGAGGTTGTTTTGATGCCAGCGAGCATGATATGTTGATTTTGCTTCACGAACTTCTCCTTTCTGATGGAATTTCACAAATCAAGCATTCGTACTTACAGAATGTCACATCGATTAGAGAAGTTCATGAAGCTTTTTCATGTTTGTTGGTAAATTAACTGAAGGGTGGACCAAATGTGCACTGAAGGGTGAGAATGTACACCGAAGGATGGAACTTGGCGCTTCGATGCCAGGAAAAACCGCTCCATATCCAGGGTAGCATCAGAGAAAGTTGTAAATAGCTCGAACGCTCTTGGCAGTTACCGCATCCTTGTCTTCTGGATAGGGTCTGATTATCGATCAGGCACTGAGCAGGCTGATACACGAGAGCAGGCGAGCACTTCCCCCATAGATCGTGTCGTTTCCTGGAGATGCATCACACAATGGGAAGGGAGGGAAGTGTGATGAGTTACCTTACTCGTACGTACGTCAGTGCCAGGTCCTTCTCCCAGGCTGCTCCCTCTCGTGACATTTCACCCTGACTTTCCATCTTGTTGCCGTTGTCTTCTATGGTCATGGTGCATCGCTGAGAAAAACTGGGCTCGTCACGCCACCACTTGAGCTGATTTCCTGTCATGGTCACGTCGTATTTTCTTGAGACGCCACGCTCATCAAAGGAAAGCTGAAAATAGGTTTTCGCCACATCATCGCTGCCAAAAATCGCAACCCCGTCAGGAAAACTAGGGTGGTCAATCTCTGTATGCATGATCAAGAACGCGCCGCCAGCAAGCCAATCAAAAGTTGTACGGCCATGCAAGGGAATACCGGGAAGGTAGGGATGAGACCCAATGGTTTGCCATTGGCCCACGAAAACCTTAAAGGGTTCAAGCGCTGGGTTTGGTTGTAATGCTTCGCTTCCGATTTTTTTCTCCATGTTCTTGATTGTAGCTATGATGGCCCAAAAAATCAAGGCAGTTTTTGGGCCCAAACCGGTTATTTACCACTTTCAATCGCAGTCACACCCACGCAAAAGTCGGCCCAGAAGATCCAGCAGGCGCTCACACAACTAGATAGTACACTACGCGTCGTGGTCCTTCTAGAACACGAGGTTCTCTCAAAAGGGCTAGCACAGGCATTAAAAGGACCAAATTCCCCATAACAATGTTCCCGAAGAAGAAAATTGTTCTCTCAGTGAATCTATCTAGAGTACCTTATGATTTGCAACATATTGTGGCAGATTTTTCTTTGGAGGTAAAATCCTTAACTGTAGATTGTACCAAACTTGGGTACAATCTTCATTAACTCGGCTCTACAAGGGCAACGATGGATCTTTCTGTGGAGACAACGTTGGAAAACTCAAGGGCACGCAACCACTCATATAACGGAAGCTGCCCTTCAGAAAGGCGACCTTCTAGGAAGAGGGAACCGTGACGCCAGGCCACAATTGAGCCAGGTCGTTGGCCGCAACTGACACCGAAGCATTGAAAAGTTCCGCAACCTCTACATTCATTTTCTTTTTGGCTGGATCATGCTGCCACTCACGATACAAACCTGCTAGCCATAAATAACGATCTAATTCCTTGTTTGTACATAAGAGGTGAGCACCCTTCTTGAGCCTATCTATGTTCTCAAGAAAAGCCTTGTAAGGGTGCTCCTTGTCAAGAACTTGTCCATGTTTTCCCAGATGGTAGTTGACCATCTGGGAAAAGAATCATAAATTGGGAAGCGTTCCATATCAATAAAAAAGTGAGCAAACTTTGAGGCAAAGCTGAGATGTTTCTTGCCTGAAAACAAGGCAATTTGCTCTACGAGATCGAAGGCATTTCGTCCGCCTGCACTGAGCATGATAGTTGTCACATGCTCGGCCATACGCGTCACAGCAAGGATATTAGTCCCGTAAAGCTGATTGACTACTACGACTTTCAGCAACGTTGCTTCCATATCGAATCCAGGAAAACGAAGCTGCAAAGCGGAAAGAGCTTTGTCTGCGACCTGCCATTGTTGAAGATGCTGATGAAGTCTGTTCGCCGCTTCAATCTGCGATTCTAAGAGCGGTACTGCCAGGACTGCTTCCTTCATAGAACTTCCTCCCAAGATGAATGAGATACGCATACTCTACTATCATATCACCGCTAGTCTTTTTCCTCGCTAGCTGCAAGTCATTCGAGAAAGGAGATACGTTATTATCGTTAAACTAATCGGGTGTTTTCGTGACAGAGCCTGCCGCCAGGATATTCTTCATAGCAGGGGATCTGCGTCAGAGGCTCATAGCAGAGAGCCAGACGATCAACGAGCATCTGGTATCGCCTGCCTTGTGCGCAAAGAGGCCGAAAGTCGCTGTAGAGACAAACCGAGTCTTTTGAGAAACTCTGGCTTTCTCGCTTCTCATCGTTGACTGGACACGTTCCATATGCTACTATCACTCCTGTACTTGATTGTATTTGACGTGTTTCTGGCGCGTTGCCAGTTCAGAAAGGAGGTGTTGTGATGCTTAGAAGCGCATACCGCGCAACATCGATGCCTGGCATGAAGGAATGGGGATCCATGGGGGATGTTTTGAGCGTGTAGACATTGAGAGTGTATTTTGCTCTAGATCTTTCTCGTTCCCACAAACGTATCCTCTTTTCAATCTCCACGCGCCATATCTTCGCGTCTCCCGGTCTGACCTCCCACGTTCTCCCTTCTCCTGCTGGTATTCCTGTCGCGCATCCTCACCCTGTCTCCGCTCGTCTGTTTTGAGTTGGAGCAGGTTTCCTTGTGCCTTTTGCGCTTACTTGCATACTACCGTGAGGAGCATCTCTTTGCAATCAACCGATTCAATCACGAAAAAACCGTCGGCCTCGACGAAGCGTTTACCCGTATCCAAAGCTGGCTCCCAATCCAACGCAGCCAGGCCAACTCTTACACGCGGCAAAAAGTTTGTATCGTATTACCAACCATACATCGGCCTGTTTTTCGCAGATATCGCCTGCGCGCTCATTGTCTCAGCGATCACACTCCTTCTTCCGCTTTGCGCGCAATACATCACCAAAAATATCCTGGAAGGCCATGACCCGCATGAGCTACGCGACATCTTGCTCATGGGCGCGTGTATGCTGGCGCTGGTGGTGATCCAGACCCTATGTACGATGTTCATCGACTTTCAGGGGCATATGATGGGAGCCAGGATGCAGAGTGATATGCGCACTGAACTCTTCGAGCATTATCAAAAGCTCTCGTTTGGCTTCTATGACGAACAAAAAGTGGGCCAGCTCATGACCAGGCTTACCAATGATACCTTCTGGCTGAGCGAACTCTATCATCATGCCCCTGAGGATATCGTCGTGACCTTCTTGACAATCACTGGTGCCTTTATCATTCTCGCGAAGATCAACCTTGTGCTGACATTGCTGCTTTTTCTCTTTATGCCCATAATGATCGTATATGCGTTGTACTTTAATAAGAAGATGAATACAGCGTTACGCGGCAGCAAGGATCGCATCGGGGACATCAATGCGCAGGTTGAAGATACGCTCGCAGGCATCAGGGTGGTCAAATCTTTTACTAATGAAGAGGTCGAAAAGCACAAATTTGCCAAGGCCAATCGTCGTTTTCTCGCCAGCCGCAGCGATGGCTATAGAAGTGAGGCCTACTTTTTCGGTGGGTTGGGAGCGTTTGCTCAGCTCATGACGATTGCTGTAATCGTTCTGGGCGGTATTGCGATTGTTCACGCTGCCCTGAATCTGGCTGATATGCTGACCTATTTGCTCTGCGTCGGCATTCTCGTTGATCCTATTAAAAAACTAATCAACTTCGGCGAACTGTATCAGGAGGGTATCACCGGCTTCCAGCGCGTTATGGAAATTCTGGAGATAGCCCCCGATCTGCAAGACGCGGCAGACGCGCGTGAGCTGATGCATGTCCGAGGAAATATCGAGTTTCAGGAGGTCAGTTTCAGATACAAGGAAGACCACAAAGATGTTGTGAAAAATCTCTCCTTGAGAGTGCGCGCTGGAGAATATGTAGCCCTGGTTGGGCCTTCTGGCGTTGGCAAAACCACGATTTGCTCGTTGATTCCGCGTTTCTACGATGTCAGCGCGGGAAAGATTCTGCTGGATGGACATGATATCCGCGATGTGACCTTGCGCTCATTGCGCAGAAATATTGGCATTGTCCAGCAAGATGTCTATTTGTTTGCCGGGACCATCGCGGAGAATATCCGTTACGGCAAGCTCGATGCCAGTGAACAAGAAATCATTGAGGCGGCCAAAAAGGCGCACGCGCATGATTTTATCATGGCACTGCCGAACGGCTATGATACGGACATCGGTCAACGTGGTGTCAAACTCTCAGGCGGGCAGAAGCAGCGCTTGAGCATCGCGCGCGTCTTCATCAAAAATCCCCCTGTGATCATTTTTGATGAAGCGACGAGCGCACTGGACAATGAGAGCGAAAAGGCTGTGCAGGACTCCTTGGAGCAGTTAGCCGACAATCGCACAACGCTTGTCATCGCTCATCGTTTGTCAACGATCCGCAATGCTCAAAGGATCGTGGTCTTATCCGAGAGCGGGATCAGTGAACAGGGGACGCATGAGGAGCTTATCGCGCTAAATAGCGCCTATGCGAATCTGTACAACATGCAGGCAAAAATATGAGGCTGACCCCATTTTCACTGTCCTGATTGCTTTTACAGGGTTTCTCAAAATTCATCATCATGAAAAACCAAAGGCGAACACAGGCCGCCCGTTTGAGAGGAGGCATGATGACTTTTGGGAAACCCAGAGAGCAAATGGTCTGCTTCTCCAAGCATCACGCCGCATGTAGCAGCCTGTGTAGCAAGAGACGCTGCGTGCTTGCCTCTTGCTCCCCGACTGGATAGCGCATCGGTTTGGGTTCCCCGATGCGCCTGGTTTGCCTATGCATGCATTACAGATATTTTCGCTAAAAGCGTTTTTCTCCCACATCCCTTCCCCTGCCAAGTGCTTTCTCCCGAGTCACCTACCCCAACCAACCCATTCCCTCCCTCCCTCCCTCCCCCCTCCGTCCCAACGGGACCTTTTTTCTATGCTTGGTGGTGTAAGTAGCAATACAATTTGCATCCAGAAAGGAGCAGATCGCATGAATGAACCTTACAGTGAGATATCCACACAAAGCTCATTGCCCGAGTGGGCAACACTGACTCAGGTCAGTCAGGCCACTGGCGTTTCACGCAGTGCTGTTCGCTCTGTCGCGCGCCGGGCGCTTAAACAGGAGGGGCCATGGGTTAAAAAGGAAGATGGCAGAATTCTGCTCGACACGCTCCATGACGCCTACAAAGCCCACGCTAGGTGCCGGGAGAACGTTGAGCATCTGGTTGAGAGGTCCGATGTCTTCAAAACGAAGTACCGTTTTTCCAGCGGCAACAACCAGAAAGGGATCAGGAGGAGCGAGAGATGTCCAGGCCAGGGGCAGCGAGCGGATCTGATAGGTCTGCGGATCAGCAAAGAAGACACGCTCCTCTCCCCAGGCGCGGCTCTGCGAGAGCAGGGGGAAGCTGTGCCCGCAGAGGGGATGGAAGGGATGAGTAATGGTAAAGCAATGTTCACCATTCGTGTTATTAGGTGTAGTTGACAGTTCGTTTAAATGGTTTGGTCGAAGGGAAAGTTAATAAGCTCAAGCTGATCAAGCGGATGATGTTCGGGAGAGCTGAATTTCCTTTGTTACGCCAGCGAGTGCTCCATGCGCTGTAACGCGCGAAGCCGGAGATCACCCCTTCCACTCGTACCGGGGTGCCGTCATGGCATATTCTCGAAGCAGAGTCTTCCATGCCGTATTCTATACTAGCACAACCCCTTTGTCCAGTTCGAGCCCCAAGCAAGCGAGCTGAATCACCAAGAGTGGGCCAGATCCCTCAAGTGAGCAGGTTTGGCCCTCAAACGTGGGAAATTGCCCCCAATGGTGAGCAGAACCCCCATTGACTGGCTAAAAACCAGCTTCTGGAGCGGATCGCTTCACCCTGTTTGTGTCAATTTGGGTGGAAACCCGCGAGGGCCATACGTACGCGCGAACCATCATTTGCGAGCCGCTGGCTTCTCTCCTGTGAACAAGAGAGAAGCCCCACATCTGAGAATCAGCCGCAGCATGGTGGGATTTACGCTTATGGGAATGTCGCTTGCCGCATGTGCCGAGAGAGAAACAGAAATCCGGTTATCAGAAGCAGGCCACTCCACACGATGCCCACGGTCGGCAAAACGCCCAGATGCTCCAGGCTCAGCCCGAGTGCGAAGGAGCCGATGGTGAGGACGCTGAACAAGATCAGGCGATAGATGCTACTGACGCAGCCTTGCAGGGCATCTGGGGCAACAGCGAAGCGATAACTGTCTATGAAGACAGCACGGATCGAGTCGGAGAGAGCAATGCCCGCGAAGACGGCTCCCAACAGCAGTGGCGTCGTGATGAAGCCATAGAGAGGAAAGACGAACACGAACACGATCAGGGCACAGCGAAGCGTGAGGCCAAAGCGTATACGCCGAAGCATCGGCGGGCAGAGCGCCGTGCCAAGCAGGTTCCCGACGCCGCCAGCTGCGACGATCAGGCCGTAGAGCACCGACGGGATATGCTGCTGTTGCACAATGGCCAGGACGAGAAGCACACTGGCTGTTATGGCGAGGTTGACATAGCTGGAAATCAGGAGGATCGAGCGCACGACCTCATGCTCCCATAGCCAGGTGAGTCCCTCGCGCACTTCTAAGAGCAGGTGGTGGCGCTCCGTCCTCCGTTCGTCTTGCATGGGCGAGCGTATGGAAAGCAATGAGCTGAGCAAGATCAGAGAGGAAAGCGCGTCTGTGACGAACGGGAGCAGCCTGCTGATGCTAAAGAGCCAGCTACCCAGCGCGGGTCCGACAAGCGCGCAGGAGCCAACGATCAACTCGTTCTGTGCGACTGCTGTGGGGAGCTGGCTCTTTGGCACAACCCATGCCCGTGCTGCCTGTTTGGCCAGCTCGTCGAAAAGCGAAATGGCTCCCAGGCCAAAGGCGATGGCGTAGAGGAGAAGCAGCCGCAGTGGTCCGCTGGTCAGGAACAGCGCCATGGGAATGCTCGCCACGCACACCATCAAGCAGAAGGTACAGAGAAGCATCACGCGTTTACGCGGCCAGCGATCCACCAGCGCCCCAGCGGGTAGGCTCAGGAGGACGTAGGGAAGCTGCCCCAGGCTATACGCGAGGGAGGCAGCAGCGATCGAATGCGTCAGTCCCACAATGAGCAGCGGAAACGCGAACTGCGTGCAACTCGTGCCGAGCGAGGAGACGGCGTTGCCGAGCCAAAGCAAAAGATAGTCACGATTGCGCCAAAGGGAAACGGGCTGTTGTGGAATGACTTCTGTGTTGGTCATAAAACATCCTTTCGTTCGACTTATTTCTGCAAGAAAGGAAGGGAAAGGAGCCCGGCAACACAGGAGGGGGCCAATCAATACGGGGCTGAGATACATCTCAGGATGAAGGCAACACACATACTCGCACCAACGCGATCAGCGCTGCGCGTGAGGAGGGCGCTATTCACAAACAGCCACGTAAGCCGAAAGTGCCGGGCTTACGCGGTCAAAAGCGGTTTCACACCGCCTGAGGGGAACAGATATCTTTTATTCATCAGCCAGATGATAGCATGGAGACCGCAGCGGTGTCAATGGAGACTGCTCACCCCACCCATCCACTCTTCCCATCCATGCGCAAGGGGATGGAAAGACTCGTTTGGCGAGGTGCGCGTGCTGACAACGCCACAGCTCATGGGTATTCTGGCAACGCGGATTGGGGGGCAAGCTCAGAAGTTTCTGAGGAGGCACAGAAGGAAGAGGGAGAGGGGTATTTCTCCTCTCCCTCAAAAGCAAGCGACAAGGAAAACCTTTTTCAGTTCTTTTCATTCGAGAGCAATGCAGCCTCTTGTTCACCACCAAGCGTTTGTTTTGTCATCTGGTGCCTCTGAAGAAGCGGAAGAGCGATCCATACACAAACAATGGCGAGGAGCGTAATGAGCGAAGCTAAGGCATAGACTTGAAAATGCCCCCACGCTGTGTAGATGAAGCCACCAACGAGTGGTCCGACAACCCATCCAAGCGATTGCAACGATTGCATCGCTCCACTCACACGACCTTGTTCGCGCCGTCCAACCATTCCAGAGACAAGACCTCGCAGAGCGTTTTCAACAAGGCTACCCGAACCTGCGAAGAGAATGATACCGACAAGCAAGAGGAGTGGTATGGCAAGAAACGCGATAGAACCAAGCACGAGGCAGCTGATGCCGACAAGCACGAAAGCAATGAGACCGAGCCGGGCGTTTCCCAGCATTGCGAGGAGCCTGCCTACCAACACACCCTGTACCAGAATGTCTACCGCGCCGAGCACGGTGACCACAAGACTGGCCTGCGTGGCATTGAAGCCAAGGCTATCTTTCATCAAGACGGTGATCGTCGTCTGCAACATGCCCACTGGGAAAGCGTACAAGAACCAGGCCAGCAGTAACCAGCGCACGTTTGCCCAACGAAACGCGGACGCCAGTTGTTTCAAGGGATTGAGTTCGCTCACAGAAATCGAGGTGATGCGGTGCTCGTTGTCCAAACTCTCTGGTAACAAGAAGTATCCCCAGACAAGGGTAAGCAGGAGAAGGCCAGCCGCAGCAAGAAAGGGAGCGCGATCGTTGATCGTTGCCAACAGTCCACCAAGCACAGGGCCAATGAGAGAACCGATACTTGCCGCAGCACCCAGCATGCCAAAGTACTTGCCACGATCCTTTGGTTCCGTGATATCAGCGACATAGCCAAACAAGACACTGATGTTGCCACCTGTCAATCCATCGATGATGCGTCCGAGGAAGAGCAACCAGAGCGCACCGCCAAGGCCCAGGATGAGATAGCCAAACACGGAACCAAGGAGACAGATGAAGAGAATGGGACGTCGCCCAAAACGGTCGGAAAGCACGCCTAAACCTGGCGCGGCGATCAACTGGCAGATCGCATAGACTGCCGTCAGCCACCCCACGATGACTGCGAGAGTATTCGGATGAGCCAGGTACTGGACCGTGAGAAACGGAACAAGAGGGACAATGATCGTTATACCCATCGTATTCAAAAGGGCGATAACGAGAAGAAGCACAAGAGATGTGCGTCCTACAGACGTGTTTGTAGGACCAGCTGATTTGTTCATGGAGGTGTTCTACCTTTGCAAAAAATTCTATCCTCCTCCACCTGTGAAGGAGGAGCATGAATCTTTTCAAACAAGTCCCAGCTGTCTCGCGCGGTAGATACGCTGCACACCTGTTTACGAACGGTTTTCACGGAGAAGAAATGGGGAACGGGAGAGCTTCTCTTGCTACTCTCTCTCCTCGCCGTGCGCCGCATGCGGCTCGAACACATTCGTACGATGAGCAAGAACGCTAACCATGAATATTTGTTGGAGGAGTTGTCAGCGCTTCACCCTTGCTTCATCGATATATTTGCTGTGGTATACTTGCTATTTGCTTTTTGAAAAGATGTGCTCACCTTATCACAGGGCGTTTCTGTCTGTCAAGCGTCGTTTCCTCTCTCCACTCAGCATCTTACAATCAACCATTTAATGGCGCTCGCTGTTCAGCTTTTCCTGTGGGGAAGACTCAGACCACTGGCCAGCCTTCCTCCCCCAACCTACCCATATGCGACCAGGTCAACTGACGAAGCTCATCTCGACGCAGCCCAGTGTCAAGGGCGAGAAGCACTACCGCTTCCAGTGGATGTGCATGCAGCCCCTCATGTAGTGCCTGAAGGTGCTCTGCGGTTGGAAGTGGTTTGTCTACCTCTTGCTTCTTGACTCTTTGGCGGGTGTATAGCCTCTGCGGCGCATCTCACGTGGGCCAGGCATGCTTGCAGGAAGATGATCGCCAGGGCTATATTTGCGCTTTTGCTCCTGAATATCATCATCATTCATATGCATGTACAACTTGACGGTCGCCATGTCGTCATGCCCTAAGAGTTCTTGCAGGCTGAAGGGGTCCTTGTCAAGCTTGAGATAGCGAATAGCAAAGGTATGACGAAAGATGTGAGGACTGATACGCTTGCCGGTGATGCCCGCACGCTTCTTCAGGCGCGCAAACAAGAGGGTAATCCCATTTTTGGTTAATGGCCGTCTCGTTTCTGCGAGAAAGAGGTGATCCTCTCCAAGACTGCCCCACTCAACAAGTTCCTCCTCATCAGGTCGATGGCGGTCGACATAGTAGAAGAGGTTGCGCAGGCAGTTTTGCCCTAGCGCTATCCGTCGCTCTTTCGCGCCCTTTCCTTTGACGGTCATGATGCCATGCTTACGATCAACGTCACCCAGGCGCAAATTGGTCAGTTCGGAGACACGAATATCTGTATCGTAGAAGAGCCAGAGGATGGCACGGTTACGCACCGTTGCTCGCTCGGCGAAACGTCCATCTTCATTGGGAGGAGTACAGGCAAGCAGCAACTTTTCAAATTCCTCGTCAGTGATAGTCTGGATTAAGGGCTTGCCAACTTTCGGAAACGCGACCCGGTCAAATGGGCTTTCCGTGAGGAGGTTCTGGCGTATCAGCCAGTAAAAAAAGGCGCGAGCAGAGCGAGCATAGGTCTGGATGGTTCTTTCGCCGCGCACTTTGCCACGCGCCCCCGGTGTTTTGCGCATAAAGACAAACCAGGCGCTGATATCGGGTGCATCAACCTCAGTAATGGAGGAAATGCCTCGTTCTTGTTCGAGGTACTGGCGCATGAGTCCAAGTGCAGTCTCATGCCACTCAAGTGTCTTTTGGCTATGGTTGCCACCTTCGTGATCATCCAGGTAGTTCTGGATCGCACGCTCCAGCGTGACTATCGTGCGTTTTTTTGTTGAACGCTCCTGGTGATGCTCTTTTGCGGATGGGCGCGTGGGAAGCTGCGCTTCTCCTAAAAGCGCCTGCGCGTCGGATTTGGCGCGTTGGACTCTGGCACGCGCCTGCGTGACACCATTCCCATTGCGGGAACGAGCACGAGAGCGAGGAGTTTCTACCAAAGAGGTGCCTGGTTGCGTAGAGCGTAATGGTTGGTTGTCTGTCACCATGAGTATCTTGTCTTCTTCAACGAGATCAATGAGCCATGTGCGTAAGCAGGTCCTGGCTCAATACTACCTGTCCAAGGGAGGCAGGTGAGGGGCAGGGAGAGGGAGTTGAGAGGCAGGGAGAGGGAAGACAACGTGACAGACCGAGAAGGAAGCAGAACGTCACATCCTGCAAGACAGAGTGTTCCCTGAAACAGGTCTTGTGACACCTCATTTCGCGGCAGGATGTCAAGCCTGAAAGGGCAGGATGTTTCGCGTATCCCAACCTTGCGACACCCTTTTTTGCGGCAGGGCATCGCCTGCCAGGGGGCAGGGCATCGCCTGCCAGGGGGCAGGGCGTCGCCTGCCAGGGGGCAGGGTGTCGCCTGCCAGGGGGCAGGGTGTCGTCTGCTTTGGAGGCAGAGTGTTGCACTGCGCGAGGCAGGATGTCTGCCATTTTGGAGGCAGGATGTGGTTGGAGGGATATTGATCCAAAACGACATCGTCCCTTTGCTTCCTTCTGACCGGTCACTTCATGTGAAGTGGCCTCTCATCAGCTTGCAAAGGGACGATTGATGGATGAAAAGCGGGAGACGAGACTCGAACTCGCGACAGCCTGCTTGGAAGGCAGCGCTTCACAAGAACACCTCCTGCTTGCTATAGAACAGCCTGATAAGCTAATCCGCCCATGATGATATCTCCATGAGCTTGATCAACATAGCATGTTACGAAACGTTTTGCCATCTCTCAACTCTTATGCATGAGCTTTCAAAAAATTCTGCACATATATGCCTTCAAGAGAAGCTTCTTATACATGAGCTTTTCCCAAGCGAAAGTTCCATCTACGAAGAATTTCTTCCCTTTTGGGCATATATGTCACTCAGACTTTTTCGCTCCAAGAACAGATATTTCATAGTCTTCTGAAAGCAGATGATCTCCTCTCAGAAGTCACTATAAGCAGTTTGCCTCTTGACTTATCACTCTGTTTTTTGCTAAATTAGTTATACGTATAGCGAGTAAAATATTCGATGTTGTTTTGAGAGTGAAGGTGAACATGAACAAGCAGGGGAAAAGCACCCGCAGAACGGAGGCTGCCGAGGCCAGCAAACAAGCGATTCTGGATGCCGCTGAAACAGTTTTTGCGGAAAAAGGCTATGATGCTGCGAGTCTTCAGGAGATTTGTGATCTGGCAGGAGTGACGCGTGGTCTGCCCAACTACTTTTTTGGTTCGAAGGAGGGCCTCTATCGCGCTGTCCTGGCACGAACCTTTACACACGCGCAAGAGTTGGTCACGTTTATTCATGAACAGGCACATGCTCCTGGTGTCAATGCGCAGGAGATTCTGCGTGTGGTCATTGAGCGTCTGTTTGATGACCTTACAACGCATCCAACTTTTGTGCGTTTGACCGAGTGGGAAGCTTTGCATGGCGCCCGCTACCTGGGCAATCTTCCATCTCAGTTCCAGCTCTTGCGCGAGGCCATACACGCGTTACAGGAGGATTTAGGGTGGCAAGGTGATGCCGAGCAATTTCTCATTGCTCTCACCGCTCTCTGCTGGTTCCCTACGGCCCATGCTGAAACATTCCTCAGACCATTGGGCGTCAATGTCCATGATCCCAACTTCCATGCCCGGTATAAACAGCATGTTGTGCATCTGTTGCTTGGTGACATCCCTGACCATCCCAATACAGACTAATTGATCCTATCCTTGTAAGATAAGGCTGTTTTTTTTACCTGCTATATTCGCTGTATGTTCAGCGAATATATGGCTATCAATAGAAAGAGAGAAGCATATGAAACATTTCTGGTTAAAGCACAGGTGGTTACGTCGAACGATTTATAGTTTTGTCGCTTTGTTGTCACTTTGCCTCGTTGCCTTATTATTCGTTGCTTATATCTACATGCCTCCGGAGGATCATACACATGTACCTGCCTATTTGAGACAAATTCAGGAGCAGCACCTCGATCACTACATCGACGCGGGCAACTTTCGTTTGCATTATCTGCATGAAGGGAGTGGAGAGCCGGTCGTACTCATGCCAGGTGGTGGTGCCTGGATCTATGAATTTCGTTCTATCACCGCCGCTCTGGCACCACATTACTCAGTCTACGTCATTGATCCGCCAGGTGATGGGTATACAACGCCGACCGCAAAGAATCCCAACTTTACAACCATTTACACGCTGGACTCGATTGACCAGTCGTTGCTAACGTTTATGAATAAGCTGCACATCCCCAGGGCCGTATTCGGCGGTAATTCCTGGGGCGGTGGCATGGCTCTGTACTTTACCGAGAAACATCCTGAGCGGGTAATCAAATATGTCGGCATGGACAATACAGGTTTAGATCTCCCCGACCCGTGGTTTTATGAGCTTGCAAAGTGGCCGGTAATTGGCGAAGCCGCAATGAAGCTCTCTATGCCAACAAGCGTTGATGCGACGAGGCAACTGTTGGAGGGACTCCTGGCCAATAAGTCAGAGGTGACAGCTGATATGGCACAAGAACTCTATCCCCCGCTGACTTTTCAGTGCAACCTGGTCTCGCAGTGGGTGCTAGAACGCAATCTTGATTGGAGCGTGACAGATCAACTCATTCCAAAAATGAAGACGCCGACCCTGGTCATCTGGGGCAAGCAAGATACGATTGAGGACTCATCCAGCTATGTTCGGCGCTGGCACCAATTGGACCCACAGGCCACCATTGTTGTGCTCGATCATGCCGGACACCTCGTTTATGATGATCAGCCTGAAAAAGTGAAACAGTTGCTCTTGAGCTTTTTAGCCGCATAGGGAAGAGGAGGAAATAATGGATCAATATATAAAAGAACTCGCGGGAATTTTGGTCTCATTAGCGCTTGTAGCCGATGGCTTACTGCATATATACTGGGCGACAGGCCGACTTTGGCCCGCACGCGATAAACTCTCACTGGCGCAGGCGGTACTCAACATAAACAAAACCCGCTCCTTCAGGCCAGCGGTCCTTGTTCCACTCGCCTGCCTGCTGTTTTGTGGTGCCTTGATTGTGTTAGCTCGGGTCCATTATCTTGGGATGTTTGAACAACTCATTCCCAGTTCGTTGCTTCAACTCGGCACTCTGGCCGTTACGATAGGACTCCTACTGCGTGGTCTAGCAGGGATTGTGTGGGCACTACGCCTGGCCGCATCCAGGAGTGAAATGTTCTACAAACTCAATCTCATAGTTTATACGCCCCTTTGCCTGGTACTCTTTGTCGCCGCGGCGGCGGCAGCGTCCTTCTAAGGTTTGAGAGAAACAGCTTTGCGTATCTTCCTGCTTCACCCGGAGCCTGTTGGATGGGGCAGGACGGCGTCTCTTTTCTTCAGAGCCTTCAGTGGAGGCACAACGCCTTTTCTTGTGACAAAATCCGGCCGCTACTCGTCAGAAGAGTAAGCGGTCAGTAATGTGTGAACCGCTCCCCCTTTTGAGAGAGTAATGGATGGTATCTTCTATGCCGATTCTGGTCCACCTGACAGCTACAAAAGATGTAAAACGTATTCGCAAAGCTGGTATCCGCAAGGGGCGTGGTGTCTATTGTATGCCCGTCATGCAAAATTACTATGTCTCGCATCAGTGGCTGCGCGAACTCAAGCGCCGAGGACAGCGTACCTTTGTGGGCATCTACTTTCACGTGCCGGATGAGGAAATGGTCTGGTTTGGCCGTTATGCTCGACCGCATGAGCATCTACCCGTGACTGAGGCTATCAGCGAACTTATGCAGCAAGATGACCCGCAAGGGTTTGAGCTGATCATTCCGCGCTCAATTAGCGCCAAAGATATTCGCAAAGTCCAATCTATTTCGCGAGTGGTGGGCTGGCGCTATATGCCAGATGCGCGTGAGCGCGCCTGGTGTACCTGCCCGGTCTGTGTGTCGCGTGGAGAATTCAATTCTCAAAAGAAACGTCTCCAACATACACGCCGCCCGAAAAAAGCCAGCCAGGAGTAAGTGGGAAGATTTGCAGCTTCCCACTTTGTTCATGTATATATCCACATATTTTTCTTAAAATACTATGAATTGGAGCATCAATGTCTTCTCGTGTGCAGATGAATCCTAAGGTGGCGGTTAGTGTGGTCTTCGTCGCGGCAATGTTTATGAGTATTATGGACTCGACGGTCGTGAACGTGGCTCTCCCCGCTTTGAGCCGCCAGTTTAATGTGACTGGTACGGCTATTGACGCTATTGTTGTGGGCTATCTCGTAAGCCTGGCGGTGATTATTCCTGTCTCGGGTTGGCTGGGTGATCGCGTGGGAACCAAGCGAATCTTTGTTAGCGCGCTCGTCCTCTTTACTGTCGCCTCCGCCCTCTGTGGCCTGGCAACGAGCCTGCCAATGCTGGTCGCGTTTCGCGTCTTGCAGGGCCTGGCGGGTGGCGCCCTGACCCCTGTCGGCACCGCCATTCTCTACCGGACCTTTCCGCCCGAGGAGCGTGTGCAGGTCTCACGCATCCTCAATATCCCGACCGTGATCGCGCCCGCCACGGGTCCGATTATCGGAGGCCTGCTGGTGGATAAGCTCTCCTGGCGCTGGGTCTTTTATATTAATGTCCCCCTGGGCATCCTGGCCAGTATTTTCGCCCTGTTCTTCCTGCATGAGTATTACGAAAACACTAATAAGCGCTTCGATATCCTGGGCTTCCTCCTGGCAGGTATCGGCCTGGCGTTGACCATGTATGCGCTGAGCGAGGGACCGGTCTATGGCTGGACCAACGGTACCATTCTGGGCACGGGTATCGTGGGCCTGCTTATGCTGGTTGCCTTTGTGTTTGTCGAGCTCAGCTCGACGCATCCCATGCTCGATCTGCACCTGTTCAATAACAAGCTCTTCCGCACCTGTAACCTGGTCACAGTCTTCTCGGGCGCGGGCTTTATGGGCTTGCTCTACGCTGCCCCGCTCTTCCTCCAGGAGGCGCGTGGCGTCTCCGCGTTTACCTCGGGCCTGACGACCTTCCCCGAGGCGCTCGGCGTTCTCGTCTCAACCCAGATTGTGGCGCGTCTCTATCCCAAGGTGGGACCACGCCGCCTCATCGCTGGTGGCTTGATCGGGGTTACGATTATCGAGCTGTGCATGCTTAGCATGGGCATGGATACCAGCCTGTGGGTGATGCGTGGGCTGATGTTCTTGACCGGGGCAGGCATGGCCTATGCCTTTATCCCTGTGCAGGCTGCGGCCTTCGCGACGATTTCGCCTGCTGAAACCGGCCAGGCCTCGGCGCTGAACAATGCCCAGCGCCAGGTGGGAGCCTCGCTTGGCGTAGCGCTTATCAGTACCGTCATGAGCACCGTCGGAATGACACATATCGCCAATGGTAGCGTTCAGCCGAATCTGACGGCCTATCACGCCGCCTTCATCACCTCGGCCATTCTCGCGGTCATCGCAGTCAGTTTCGCCCTGCGCGTGCGCGATAAGGACGCTGCCTCCACCATGCGTCAGCGCGGGAAACAGGTCGAGCCCGAGCAGGTACTGGAGTCTGCGCTCCAGGTCGAAGCCGGCATATAACGCAATAGAGCTGACCGACGCTGCTAAAGCGCGCATCTATATACCATTATACGCAGATGCGTGCTTTAGCAGCGTCGGGCCTCTAGGTGTCTTAAAAGCCTTCCTTTGAGGTTTTTTCTGTGCTGGGCCAGGTCCCGCCCCATTCCTCGGGGTCAGCGTCGGCGACGGATTGTGAGAAGGTCCAGCGATGGCCACCAGGATCTTCGACGATGTATTGCCTCTCCCCATAAGGGTAAGTTGTTGGTGGTCGCAAGATGTGCGCGCCACGTTCGCACGTAAATTCATAGTGGCGGTCCACATCCTCTACGCGTATTAGTACAGAGTGACTCTCAGCGCGAGAAGACGTTTCTGGCTTCCCCTCATTTACAATAACCGCAGCATCACCCACCGTAAGCTGAACGCGATGATGGCCTATGAGTAGGCGCTCTTTAAAACCAAATGTTTTGCAAAGCCACTCTGCAGCCTGCAGTACATCTTCGTAAGCCAGTACAGGAATAACTGTGCTCGCTGGTATAGAGCGATTCGTTACCGATTTGCCTGAGGCAAAATACATATCCCGACTCCTCCGCAAAACTGTTCATCCTTCTATAACTCAGTATACACAAAAAAGAACGCGTGTTCAATGTTAATGCCCTTATGGTAACGATGGACCACCACGACTGTATGTTGTTGCGTCCAGGATGGCCAGCCAGTCGAAATCAGTGAGGCTTTGAGGCGTGAGGGCGAAGTAGGTAGGGTTCTTCGCGCTGCCAGAGCGAGTTGGAAGTGCTGTAATCTCCGCGTTTGGAAGCCCCTGCTCCCGGTGAGTGAGAAGGAAACGTGCTGGCCCCGGCATGACAGTCAGGCGGCCCTCAAGCGTGCCGGGTTCGGGCTGGCCGATGCCATTGGCCTCCGAAACACCCACTGCTGAACCGATGACGGCATAGCGCGAGCCAAGCATCTCATGAAGGTGCGCGCCCGCCGGCCACCATGTGTGGAGATCGGGGCCGAGCTGCCACTCTGTTTTACCACGGCGCAAATGGCTGTTGTGAGCGAAGACAAATACTTTCCCTCGGCCCCGCTCACGCGCCACCATGTACACCAGGTTATCCGCCATCAATGCATCACGCATACCGAGAAGTTTGGCAGTTCGGTCGCTCGTTACTCGCGCCACGGTGGCGTGATAGTTCAGTAACTGCCTTGCCACTCTAGCATAATGCACAACTTCTAAGTAGCGGCGCTCGTCGCTCATCGCCACCAGTTCGGGACGGCGTACGTGCAGTTCTGAAATGAGGTCCTCCGTCTCAATTCGTAGTGCCGTTGCGGCTGGCGAGAGGCCTGTCGACTGCGCCGGATCCATCATGGCGGCCGGATTCTCCCAATCGGTGTCTTGACCAAGCAATAGGTCAATGTGCTGGCAATACTCCTGGCCGCTAGCAGGATCAACCGAGGTGAGGTAGTCGAGCACAAAGTGCAGGACCTGGCGTGGACTATCGCTGCCCATCATTTCAGTTGGGCTATCGAAGCCATAAAACTGGAGTTTGATATGATGGGAAGGATCGGAATTGTATTGCCTCATCCACTCCACGAGTTCTCGATTTGCGTCGAGTCGGCCAAAACCGTGGCTAAATCCAGTGTCCTGCACTGCCTCATACGATGCCGGACCATGACCAGCCATGTACTCGTTCACGATGTGCGCCCGAGGGAAACTGCTCTCAATGGCAATGGCGCTATAGTCATGCGCCTCCACCAGGTGCTGGAAGAGGCGGTTGCGTAGAATGAGAAGGTCCTCGCCTCCGTGAAGCGCTTCGCCTAAGCCAAGCAGTTCCACCGAATCGCTAAGGGAAGCGCTCACCTGGTCGACAGCGGCGCTGAAGGCCTTCGGTTCATCGAGAGAGAAGGGAAGCGCCTCGCGCGCAATCCAGTCATCGAGGGTTGTATATGTGAGGACCGGGTGAGTCATCAGGCAAAACCTCCGTTGTTTTCACTTTTGCTTTCATCTGCTTCAGATCCACGCTGGCCAGGCTTTTTTCAGATCACACCTACTTTATAACACAGATGCAAGTATGGAGAGTTAAGTTCTGATTCCATGTGGTATAAAGAGGCATGTAAATGCGAAAAGTCTTCACATATATCTGAGGGTTTTACATGGTACTTCGCGATTCTCTGCGTACTATTGACCTGGCCAGGGCCACAGGGATCAGTGTTCAGCAGGTACGTAACTATGAGGCCTGGGGGCTGCTACCAGCGGCCTCGCGCAGCAAGAGCGGCTATCGTCTCTATACCCAGCGCCACCTTGCCGCGCTCAAGACCGCTCGCGGCATGGTCGGTGGCTATAGCTGGCAACGGACGTCGGCGATTATGCAGGCCCTTCACCAGGGGGACCTTTCTGCCTCGCTGGCCCTGATAGACTCACGCCACGCCGAGCTTGCCAACAAACGTCTGCAAGTTGAGCAGACGTTTTCGGCGCTGCATGCATTGGCCGCGCAACCCGCTTCTCTACAAAGCGCGCACCCTTCCCAGAGTCTCCGCGTGGGAGAGGCAGCCAGGCAGGTGGGTGTGCGTGTCTCGGCCCTGCATTTCTGGGAACAGCAGGGTCTTCTGCGCCCGGTACGCGACCAGGATAGCCGCTATCGCCTCTATGACGAGCAACAGATGCAGCGCCTGCGCGTGATCGTCCTGCTCAGGGAGGCTGGCTATAACTTCGATGTGATCCAATCAGTCCTGGACGAGCTGGCGGCAGGTCGGCCAGAAAAAGCTATTGTGACAGTGGAGAAGAGGCGCGAGGAACTGACGCGAACAAGCTGGCTGTGTGTTAAGGCGATGGCCAACTTTCAGCACTATGTACACGAGTTTTGTGGGGAGCTAGAGAGCATGTAAGGTCCATGTTAGCTTGGGCCCTACATGTGTGGGGAAAAGGCGTCTCTTGCCTTTGTGTTGCCACTGATTCGGCTATAGAATTATGGAGAAGGAATATTGGCTAATCACAGTTTAGCATTAGCAGCTACGGACATGCTCACGCGCCTTACTGGCTCACGAGAGCCGCTGAAGCCGCTCTATACACAACCTGATCGCGCTATCTTCCTGGCTGAAGAGGCACGCATTACCTTGAAGGTATATAGCGACGTACGAGCGCTACGACGTGATTATAAAGTCGCACAGCAGGCGGCATCAGCCGGGCTGCCAACACCGAAGGTCCTGAACTTTGAAGCGGGTCCGCCCGCAGTCTTCGCCATGCGCCAGGTGATCGGCGTTCCTCTCTCCTCACACTATCCAGACGCCGCCAGGGAAGCAGGAGTGTATCTGCGATGCTTACATGGGTTGGGCGCACAACCGCCCTTCTCAGGAGGCCAGCAACACTGGGAAGAGTTTATTTTGTGGTGGGGCAACCTGGAGATCGAGCAGGCCAGGCAAGCAGGCGTGCTCGATAAGGGGCAAGCAAGAGGATTGCGAGAACGCTTTGAACGCCTGCGGCCTCTTCTGGCACAACGCCCAATTGGACTGCTTCATGGTGATCTTCAGGATGAGCATATTCTGCTTGATCCCCAGAGCCAGAAGGTTCTGGCCTTTCTGGATTTTATCGACGCGCAGCCTGGCGACCCGCTCCTGGATATCGCGGTTCTCACGCTGTGGGACCATGCGCTGACAGCTCCCTTCCTAGAGGGCTATGGCACCATCGCAAACAACGCAGAGACACAGCACTTACTGGCCCACTATCGCCTTCTGCGCCTACTGGGTTCGATCACGTGGTTGCTGAATCGAGGCTTTCACGATCTCGCCGCGAAATACAGGATCGAGTTGGAGCTTGCTATAGAGGCATAGTTAAGCTCAATCGGCTATATGAAGCACAATGCGTCCGCGCCCGTGACCACTTTGACTGAGTTCATGGGCGTGTTCTGCTTGGTGAAGGGGAAAGGTTCGCGCAATAACGGTTCGCGCCTGGCCTTTGACCAATAATTGCTCTATATCTCCCAGGAGGCGGGTCGATGGATAGGGAAGCGAAGCCGTGTTCTTCGTAGCGCGGATGCCTAACGCTTGCGCCTGCTCCTGCGATGGTGATACAAGAAGCGATACCAGTATGCCCCCTCGCCTGACCACGTGCAAAGAACGTCCCAATACATCGCCGCCTATCGGGTCCAGCACGACATCTACATCTTGCACCACCTGCTCAAATGGCGTCGTTGTATAATCTACTACAGTCTCGGCGCCAAGGGAGCGTACGAAGTCTACATTAGGCGTCGACGCAGTTCCAATGACTCGTGCCCCCTTCCAGCGGGCAAACTGGACGGCGAAGAGTCCCACGCCACCCGCCGCCCCATGAATCAGGATGCTTTGTCCAGCTCGCAATTCAGCTGTCTCAAAGAGTGCCGTCCAGGCAGTTGTTGCTCCACCTGAAATCGTCGCCGCTTCATCGAAGCTGAGCGCTTCTGGCTTAAGTGCCAGGTTCTCTACTGCAGCGGTTGTATACTCGGCATAGCTTCCCTTATTGCTGCGACCATAGACCGCCTGCCCCTTCCGAAACTCACTAACGCCACGACCAACCGCCTCTACGACTCCAGCAACAGCACTACCTGGAATATAAGGGAAAGATGCTGGCATAATGGCGTGAAACGCTCCCTGACGGATCTTCCACTCAATTGGCAGTACACCCGTAGCATGAACACGTATCAGCACCTCACCTATGGCTGGCTCTGGCCGTGCTACTTCCTCAAGTTTTAGTTCTTCAGGTCCGCCATATTGCTGAACCTGTATAGCCTTCATTGTCTGTGGCGGCATACATACAACCTCCTCTATTATTTGCCTTCAATAGTAGCATGGTAGTGTAACAAGGTCGTGAGGCAAACGGTCAGTATCTAACCTGTACTAATGGGCAAGAGAGTAGGCTCCTAATCTATTCTCGACCAGTCCAAAAAAGCTTTGGATAAGACGACGATTCTGGTGTTGGTTCCCGAACTGATGTTATACTGTTCGGGAACTAACTAGAAAGAAGACCAGTCCTCAATGAAATACGTTGTACAGGAAGACGCATACGTCTATGCCTCTACAAAACCTTCTTTGGTTCCATTGTTGGCTGTTGAGACTCCTGCTTGGTATGCCTGGGTTGAGGAGGTGGCGCAATTCACCTTTCATAGTCAGTATGGAGCATTTTCCGCGCGCAAAGAACGGGTATCTAATGGTCGTGGTGGCTCGTACTGGCGGGCTTATCGCAAAAAGCAAGGAAAGCTCTATCGAGTCTATCTAGGCAAAAGCAACCAGTTAACAATGGCCCGACTCAAGGCTGTGGCTCAGGAACTGGCTCAACGTCTGGAGCAGGAAGACGATAAACGTAATTCATGGGTGACAGAAAAAAACGAGAAATCAGCAGTTCTTGCGGCGTTAAACGTGAGTAAGAGCCACAAGATAGTGCACAATCGGCCTACTTACCATCTGTTGCATACAAAATTGCACATCCCTGTGTTCCAGGCACATCTGGTCGCGCGCGCTCGGCTTGTCCAGCGCCTCAATGTGGGCCTGCGGCGCCGCTTGATTCTGCTCTCTGCCGCGGCAGGGTCTGGAAAAACGACTTTGCTCAGCGAATGGGTGCGCCAATCTTCTGCGCTGATCGCCTGGGTCGCGTTGGATAAAGAAGATAACGATCCCGCGCGTTTCTGGTCGTACATTCTTGCTGCTCTGCAACGAGCCTCACTTGAGAATGTCACACCTCTCCTGGAAATGGTGCGCTCCCAGCCGCCTGTGTCGCTCGTACCAACAGTGCGCGAATTGCTAAATATTCTAGGCGAAGAGGGCAACGAGACAGTGATTATCCTGGATGATTATCATCTCATTGAAGCGCAGGCTATTCATGACTCACTGGTGTTTTTCCTCGACCATCTACCCAAGCACGTTCATCTTGTGCTCGCCTCGCGTCACGAGTTACCTTTCTCTATTGCCTCACTCCGTGCCAAACGTCATCTCGTTGAGCTACATTCCGCCGATCTCTCCTTCACATCCGCCGAGGCCGAGGTCTTTTTTGCGCAGACCGAACATCTTGCGCTGGCAAAGGCTGATATAGAGATGCTGATGGAACGTACCGAAGGGTGGATTACCGGCTTGCAACTGGCCGCTCTTTCATTGTATTCGCTCCAGGATACTGCTCAGTTTATCTCTTCATTCAAAGGGAGCCATCGTTTTATTCTGAGCTACTTGGTAGACGAGGTGCTGGAGCGCCAGCCAGAGCATGTGCAACGTTTCTTGCTGGCTACCTCGGTACTAGAACGCTTTACGGCTTCCCTTTGTGATACTCTGATTGGCGAGAAGAATGGGACAACTATGCTGGCCTACCTGGAACAGAAGAATCTCTTTCTCTTTCCTCTGGACAACGAAGGCCGCTGGTATCGCTATCATCATCTCCTAATGGAGGCCTTGAGTAATCGTGTGCGCCAGGAACAACCAGAGTATTTTGGCACACTCCATCGACTGGCCAGTGCGTGGTATGAGCAACATAATTTGCTGGAAGATGCGATCCGACACGCGCTGGCCGCGACGGATTTTGTACGCGCAGCAGATCTGCTTGAGCGTCTGGTTGATACGATGCTCAAACAGAATGAGTTTGCCAGTGTCACACTCTGGAAGGAACTTTTGCCAACTGATTTACTGACAGAGCGCCCCTGGCTATGCCAGGCTTTGGTCAGATTGTACATTGCAAGTGGGCGTCTGGACCAGGCGGAAGAAATCTTGCGCGATTTGGAACACGTAGGCATTGAGAAGATAGCTTCCAACATGGTTGATACGTTTCGTGGACGCGTAGCAGCACTCTACGCACATCTGTATAGCTCGAGAGGAGAAGCGCAGAAGTCTCTGGCTTACGTGTTCGAGGCTCTGGCTCTCCTACCAAAGGATGATCTGGAGTGGAGGACCAGCGTGCGAGCCGCAATGGGCGGGGCTTACTTGCATGCTGGCAACCTGGTCGAAGCTGAGCAGGTGTTGCGTGAAGTTGTTCACCCTGACCTTCAGAGGCATGATCCTTATCGCGCACTCACTGCTTTACATCTCTTGGGGCAGACACAGGTTTTGCTGGGTCGGCCTGGCCTGGCAAATGCGACGTATCGACAAGGTATTCAGCTCGCTACCCATCATGGTCTGATGCATTCCGCCGTGATGGGGCATATCCATGCTGGATATGGAAATCTGTTGTATGAGTGGAATGATCTGGAGGGCGCGCAGAACCATCTGGTCGCAGGTCTTGAACTAGCCAGGCGTGGCGGAAATAGTATCCAGGCGATTGACTGCACGCTGACACTGGCTGATGTCAGACTGGCTCAGGGCAGTCTGCAGGACGCGCACACGCTCTTACAGCAAGCCCAGGAACTGGCCCACCAGACCAACGATCCGTTCTTTCTGGATTTTGTCACACGCCGCCCCGTTGTTCTCTGGCTGGCTGCACATGACATAGATGCTGCTGTTCGCTGCGCCCACGCTACAGGGCTCTACTTCTATGGTGAAGTGGAGACCATTGCCTCGCTGCCATCAACCTATTTTCTGCTGATTGAATTGTTGGTCCTGATCCGCCTGTACCTCGCACAGGGCAATCTCCCTGGTGCGAAGAGATTGCTCGCGCAACTTCAGAGTCCTCTCATGAATGGACCGAATAAAAGGCGTCGTATCCAATGGCTGATTCTTCATGCTCTCGCATTGTACGCGGAAGAACATGTTCCTGAAGCAACAGGAGAGCTAGCGCTGGCGTTAGAACTGGCCGAACCTCTGGGCTATAGCCGTACATTTATTGACATGGGTGAAGCGCTTCTACCTCTTCTCAAGATTTTGCGCAATCTCAAGCCACTAGCGAACTATTCTCCAAATTACACCCGACAACTCCTGGCTATGCTAGACAAGCAAGATATGGCAGAGAAACCTGCCGAGAACAGCGCAAGCACAGAACTGCTGAGTGAACATGAATTTGTCATCTTGCGCTGCCTGGCGGAAGGATACACAGATCGGGAAATAGCCCGACGTCTCGTACGGGCTGAAAACACAGTCAAGACGCATACCAAACACATTTATGACAAACTCAATGTCCATAGCCGTACGCAAGCAATTGCCCGTGCCAGGGAACTAGGCTTGCTCTAACATCTCCCACTTCTCGATAGTTGCTCGATTGATTTCATCTTTGCACATTGCAATACCTCGTTTAGGTGATGACATACCCCCTTTTTATCGGCTACAGTCGTGGAAGGTAGGGCTCATGGCATTACATACGCCGCACACATCAACTTACCTTACTAGTAGTGCGACGGCGGAAGGCCTTGTTGCAATTTACCTAAATACTACTGTTTCTGCTCTAAAAATAAAGGTAGAAAGAATGAATAAACAACAAGATATTGCAAAAACGCACCAGAGGGATATCACCCCAATGCATCTGATCGTTCGTGTCGTCATTGGAGGATTGTTATCGGCGGTTGTGCTCACCGTGTTTGCGTCTCTCTTGTCATCTGGGAAACCATCGGCTACATTCACCGCACAAAATATCATTATCCGTGTTATTTCTGGTGTGTTCTATGTGGCAAGTATGACTCCTCTGGCCCGTCGAGTCTTTTACCACCGTTTTCCGCGTTTTTTAGCGATTTTTGTGCCACTCTATATCACTGGTACACTTACCGATATGATCGAGGCATATTTTTACACGAGCCTGTTAACCCCGTTTTCCCTGGTTGCGGCGCTGATTATCGAAGGACTGCCTCTGCTATTCATCACCGGTATCATCGCCTGGCTGATTCCGGCGAATGAGGATGCACGGAACGCTCCACGCTTTACTCAGGTGATGCGTGAGCGTCGTTTTTTCTCCTGGACCTGGCGCATCGTGATCGCAGGCGTGCCTTATGCGGCGATTTACCTGTTCTTCGGGATGCTGGTGACACCACTTGAACACGCGTATTATTACGATTCGGCATTTATTGCCTCACTACATACAGTAGTGCCTTCCACTGCAACCACACTCGTCTTGGAGGCGGTACGTGGCATACTCTTTGTGCTGGCAATGCTGCCTATCATCGCCGTGATGCCCAAATCACGCTGGTCCACAGGCCTATATATCGCGCTGGTTGGGGCGGCATTGGAAGCCTGGATTCCTTTACTTGGGCAGACCTCATGGCCGATAATGATGCGCGTAGGCAATGTGCTAGAACTCACTGGAGATGCCTGTGGCCGTGCGCTTCTGATGGCTCTGCTGGTGGTTCTGCCCTCACTTCAGGCAAGCAGATCAGCGCGCCAGCAACTTGCGGCAGATGTCTGATCACTGGGGATTGACCTGAGATCGTCAGAACCCGAGGTGTGACAAGAATTCAGCCTGTAGGTGTTAAACATCAAAACGCTATCAAGAGGCCATTGTTGATGAGTGAGAAAAGAGCAACGATGAGGATACAAAGATAGTAACCTCGTTGCTCTTTTCAAGGATGACGCTCAGTTCCTGTGCTTAGCGCGTGCCAAGCAAGAGTTCAATGGTCAACTGGTCGAGTTTCTCGTATTTATAGCCACGTCGCGCCAGCATGTCAGGCTGGAAGTCGATCGCCTTGATCTGATTCGCAGCCGCTTTGCTATATCCACCACTGAAGAGGGCGGCATGGACGGAGTCGCCGCTGTTGATCTCCTGTAACAGGGCCTGGATTTCGGGGTCGGCGTTAAAACGACGCGCCTTCTCTTTGAATATGTTATAGGTGCGCATACAACCAGTAGCAAAGTCCCAGACGCCCTGCTCGTCCTCAGTACGATAGGCATGGGCATCAAAGTGACGTGGGCCTGTATACCCCTGCTCCTCTAACAATTTGACCAGGAAGAACAGGCTCTTGATGTTTTCACTCCCGAAGCGCAGGTCCTGATCATACCGTGGGCCCTTCTGGTCGTTGAGGTCAATATGGAAGAGTTTTCCAGCTTCCAACGCCTGAGCAACTCCATGGACGAAATTGAGCCCCAACATGTGCTCATGGGCCACTTCGGGATTGACACCAACCATTTCGGGATGGTCAAGAGTAGCGATGAAGGCCAGCATATGACCGATGGTCGGAAAATAGGTATCGGAACGGGGTTCGTTGGGCTTGGGTTCCAGGGCGAAACGCAGTTGATAGCCATTGTCAAGGACGTACTCGCTCAGAAAATTGATGGCGTCACGCATACGCTTGATGGCATCGACGGGATTCTTGCTGGCCTCGGCATCCACGCCTTCACGCCCTCCCCAGAAGACATAGATGGGTGCGCCCAATTCTACGCCCAGGTCGATGGAACGCATGGTCTTTTGCAGAGCAAAAGACCGCACACTGGGATCGACCGAGGTAAAAGCGCCATCCTTGAAGACGGGATGGCGGAAAAGGTCGGTCGTGGCCTCGGGGACAACCATGCCATAGTCGTTGAGTGCCTGTTTAAAGTCGCGTACGATCTGGTCGCGCTTCTGAGGGGTGGCGTCAAAGGGGACAAGGTCGTTGTCATGCAGGTTCACACCCCAGGCTCCCAGTTCTGAAAGCTTTTTGACAATGTACGTTGACTGGAGTTCAGGGCGGACAACCTCGCCAAAGGGGTCACGTCCTTGGTTCCCGACGGTCCATAAACCAAAACTAAATTTGTCTGCCTTCGTTGGCGTATACTGATCACTGGTTGCTTCTTTGATCTGAGTCATGATGTTTCTTATCCTCTCTGAACTATGTTCCGCAAAGTTCTTCCATCGAGCTTTGCCGGGTCATGCCCGTATGCGGGCTACATGTGATGAACTCTGGACAGACGAAAACCAGCCTGCCGCGTTGCTACACAAAGAACGTTATGATGTCGGCTGATGATAGGTAAACAGCGCATCTATGACAAGACTCGCCGCCCCAATCACGCCGACATCCTGGGCAAACGATGAAAAGATGATGGTACACATGTCGCGTGGGCGCCCCAGGGCGCGCTGACGGACAACAGCGCGCACGGTTTCCAGAAAGAGGTTGCCCCCCTTCATTGAGTCACCCCAGATAATGATGCATTGTGGGTTGAGGGTGTTAATAATGGTGGCAAGCCCTACACCAAAGTGCATGGCATGCTGACGAACAAGATCAATGGCCTCTGGGTATCCCTCCTGCGCAGCGCGAAAGATCGCGTGTGCAAGTGTATTCATGACATCAGGTTCTCGCGTTGTTATTGCCCCATTCTCGACGCGTGCGTCGGTGGGTAGGGGCAACCACGTGGTCTGCCCAGACTGACATGCTTGCTCTACCATCCAGGTGGTTGCGGCCAGGGTCTCCCAACATCCTCGATTGCCACACTCGCACAACGGTCCATCCTCCTGGATTGTCATATGGCCGATTTCACCAGCCGTTCCCCCGACGCCACGATAGAGGGTATCCTGTAAATAAAAGGCGGCAGAGACCCCGATACCACTTTCGACCGAGACAAAGTCTGTGCAGGATTGGCCAGCGCCAAAATGACGTTCAGCCAGTGCCTGCACGTGGCAGTCATTATCTACCCACACCTCGATGCCTAGCCTGGCCTTTAACAGGTCTCTCACTGGTACATCTTGCCACTGCGGGAAATGCGGTGCAAAATGTACTACTCCTGTCGCGAATGAGGTCAAACCTGGCACGCCAATCCCTATACCGAGCAGTTGAGGGAGTGTAACATGAAGAGAGGCGAGAAGCTCCTGCAAGGTCTCGACGATCGCATTTATGACAGGTTCTGGTCGCCGATCCGGCCCCAGGGGACATTCAAGACGACCTAACACGCGCCCGTTCCCATTGACCAGCGCGACGCGCACGGTATCTACTGTGAGAAAGACCCCTGCACTCTGCACCCCCTCCGCGTTAAAACGATATAGCGCACCAGGTTTACCGCCACTGGCGGTCGGCGTGGCTATCCCAACACATTCCGCCAAGCCCTGTTCTTCCAGTTCGTCGACCAATTTGGTGATAGTTGGACGACTAATCCCACTATATTCGGCCAGCGCGGGTTTGGTGATGGGGCCAAATTTGCGCAACAAACGTAAGACGGTCAGTCGATTCATCTGCCGCAAACTGCCGGGAACCGCCGGGATCTCAAGAAACGATGTCACTGCTCTTCATCTTTCACTATGGCCTTGAGGGCGAGCAGATAAGTAAAGAAACTTACTTAACTTTGCTTCTAAAAAGAAATATACCTGAAGACGATCGTTCCTGTCAAGACTCTGCCCTCCGCTCGCTTTTTCGCTACTTTCACGAAGTACCTAAGCACTGTATTACCCTACTTCCTTGCGCTACGAAGATCCCAAAGAAAATAAGAAAACTTGCTTTTAGTATACCTGGTTAGGTATACTAAAAGTAGGATCCTCTGTGAGGAAATGAACGTGGATGCAAAGGAGGCCTGTGCTCGTGATGGAAGAACTGTTTCATCAATTGATGCTTCTCGGGCTCAGCGATAATGAGGCTCGTAGCTACGCTACCTTGTTGCGTTTTGGTCCTTTAACTGGCTATGAAGTCGCCAAGAGGAGTGGAATTGCTCGTGGGAATGTCTATGCTTGTCTGGGACGGTTACTTGAGAAACAGGTCATTGTGCGTAGCAGCGAAGATCGCTTTCTTGCACTTCCGCTCCCGCAATTTGTGGCGCTTCAGCAGGAGCGTTTCTCTCTGGCTGCCAAGCAGGCACAACATACCCTTCATCGCCTTCAAGAGAGCCATGAAGAAGCTCAAGTTGTCTCGATTACCGATGCTCAAGCGTTGCTCGAGCGATGCCGTATGGTTACTCAGGAGGCCGACCGACCCCTCTTTCTGGCTGGCTTTCCGTCCGAGTTAGAAGCGCTTGCGCCAGCCCTCCAACAAGCACAGCAGCGTCGTCTTCCCATCGAAGCGATTTCCTTTGGTATCCCTCCCGCAGCATGGCCGGAGGCAACCGAGCATTTCGCAGCTGATGATATTCGCTCCGCACAGCAGGGGAGGCTCCTGCTGTTGGCCTCATGGCCTCACGGGATCATTGGCGTTCTTACAGAAGATGGAACACACAGTGCAGGAATCTGGGCATGGAATCGCTATCTGGCAAGTGTTATTGGGCTCTATGTAGCTCACGAACGCTTCACCTTACACCTCTGGTCGCGTTTACCCGTGGCTCAAAAACGTGAACTGGCATCGCAGTTGACCGATCTGAGTAGCCGCATTACGCTTGCTGGTCTCGATCCTGATCAACCATTGCGCCATTTACTAGAAGGAACGCTCACGCCTCCTGGAGTATCACTGAACTTGAAAGAAGTGACTGATGAACTTGGACATCACCCTTGCTGATTTTCGTCTGGCTCAGACGATCCTGGCTCCGCAGATCATCACGACGCCTATCGTGGAGGCTTCCTCGTTGCTAACACAAGCCGGGCATCCCATCCTGCTCAAAGCCGAGAACCTCCAACAGTCAGGCTCATTCAAAAATACGTGGAGCCTCCTATTGCATCGCACGCCTGTCGCCCGAACAGCGCAGGCGAGGGGTTATGGCGTATTCCACCGGCAATCACGCTAAGGCCGTGGCGTTGGCCGCTTCGCTCCAGCACATTCCCGCGACGATTGTGATGTCTCCCGATGCGCCCGCGCTCAAGGTCGAACGCACCCAAAAAGCTGGAGCAACCATTGTATAGGCTGAGCCTACATCTCAGGCGCGACGAGCGCTTGCCGAGCAATTAGCGGAAGAACACCACCTGGGGCTCATTCCGCCCTATGATCACCGAGACATTCTGCTGGGACAGGGAACCATTGGACTCGAAATCATGGAACAATGTGCTCCTGCCGCCGTCTTTGTCCCCATTGGTGGAGGAGGATTAATTGCTGGTATCGCCCTCGCGATCAAGTTGCTCAATCCCTCTATTCAGATCATTGGCGTGGAACCCGAATGGGAAAATGCAGAACTAAGCCTTCATCAGACAGCCTTCAGGTTTGAGGACTCGCTGCGTTGAGGCTGGATATTGCTCCAAGTTTGCAGATGAACGGAGAGGGCGACAAACTAGCTCATCCCCACAATTCGGGCATTGGCCTTTCAAGATGTCCTGAGTACAAGTTATACAAAAGGTACACTCAAAGGTGCAGATCATAGCCCCGTCTTTATCCGCAGGAAGGTCCCGATTACAGCATTCACAGTTTGGGCGCATAGCAAGCATAGATAGCCTCCTTCATGAAAGAGAGATAAAAAGCATATTCTCTCCTTTTCCCCTGACAAGAGAGACTCCTGTTCTATAGAAGGGGAAAGGAGAACGCTGGTCTTGTTAGCTTGATTTGCTCTAAACATCATATTACAGAGAACGTGGATCTGAGGAAAGGGCCACTTGTTGCAAAAAAGAAGGGAGCCACTCGCAGGAAAGGAAGACTGAAGCATCGACATGCGCATCCAGGCGACAAAAGACCGCTCTCATGGTTTCATGCCTTGTTAGCTCAATCAGCTACAACGGCTGACTCTTCACAGGATGTGAGAGTACTCGATGTAGATCTGCGCATCACTCCAAGCCTCGAGTCTCTCGCCTCTAGTCTAAGCAAGAACAGGCTGGCAAAGAGGGTCAGCCCAATAAGGACGATCCAGGGATAGGCCGGTCCCAATGTGAACAGCGACGCGAACAGGGTTGGTGCGATAGTCTGGCCCAATCCCCAGGCCGCGAATTGATACGTTGCGATGTAACGGCCACGTGAGGGCCCTGGCCCCATTTCAGCGACCAGGGCATTCATTGCCGGGCCATAGAGCAGTCCTCCACAAGTATAGATCCCAACGACCAATAAGATGTAAGGAATCAGCCAGTTGGAAGGGAGGGCAAGCGCCAGGAGAAACAAACCACCTGATCCAATCCACACCCATCCAGCAAGGATCAGGATACGTGTCCTCCTCAAGGAAACAACGAGCCGTACGATCAATGCTTGCAGCGTGAGGAGGGTTGCGCTGAATGTTGCTTCCACACCAACGATCCAGGAAGGTAAATGCAGCACATTCACCAGGTAGTAGGGAACAATATCTGAGAGCATGATTAAGCAAAGCACAAAAACAAAACTGCTGACAAGAATACCCAGAAACGTTTTGTCACGCAGGACCGCCCGATAGCCCCCCGGCCCTGTGGGGCCATTCAGAGGTTGATATTCAGATACCGCCTGCTCGCTTACAGGTAGGCTCCAGATACAGGCCATTGCGAGTAAAAAGCTCGCAATATCAACGTACAATATCACCTGATAAGCAGTGGGACCTCCAAAGGCAACGAGGAGCCCTGCAAGTGCGCCTCCAATGCAATTTCCCGCGTTTTGCGCCACGCCCACTAGCCCGTACCAACGATCTCGCGCCTTCCCCTCTGTAGAAATACTTGCGATAAAAGTGGGTAAGGCTACCCAGAACAGGCGGCCTGCGATGGCTCCTGGCAATGTCGTCAACGCGAGCAGCGGAATGGTACGCACAAATAGGTAGCCCAGACAACTCAAAGCGGCAAGCGCCATACTAATGAGGATGACTCGGCGTGCTCCCACGCGATCCACCAGCATACCCGCCAGTGGAGTCATAGGCAGGCTCAGCAGCATGCTGATGGTGATCACACCTCCAACGGCAGCCAGAGGCAATCTGGCGACATTTGTGAAGTAAAGCAACGAGAATGGAAGAAATAGCCCTGAACCCAGAGCATCAATCCACACTCCAAGAAGGAACTGCCATTTACGCCTTCCCACAAGATCCGTCCTGTTCAGTGTGTTCATGGTGGAGAGTATCCTTCACTTGCTCCAATCAGATTGGAACGAAAGAAAACCTTGGCGGCAAACGAAGTCGCCGCCAATGATGATCCGCATCAAGCAAGTCGGCTATTTGCCGAGTTGGCCAATGAAATCCTGGAGATCGTTTGCGTACAATGCGGGTTCCTCCCAGGCCGTGAAGTGCCCACCACGAGGGAAGTCGGTAAAGTGCTTCAGCTTCACCTGCCGCTCAGCCCATTCACGGGGCAGAGGAGCGTCCCAGGGGCAATGAGCGACGGCTGCGGGAACAGATGGACGTTCTTCCGCGTTTGCTTTTGGAGTTGCGTGAGCCATCTCATAGTACCAGCGGAACGAGGAACCAATCGTCTGCGTAACCCAATAAAGCGTGATATTGGTGAGCAACTCGTCTCTGCCAAACCGCTGCTCAATGTCCTCCACCGTTGAGCCAGTACAAATGAAGCTCATGATCCAGGCCGCCAGAGCGGCAGGGGAGTCATTCATACCGTACGCAAGGGTTTGTGGCTTGCTGGACTGAATCATGTTAAACGCCCCCTCTTTCATCCACCACTGCCCGATGAAGCCCGCGAACTCCTGCTCAGCAGGTGAGAAGGGAGGATCGTAGGTCTTTGTGAAATCTGGATAGCCAGCATCCGTCAGGTGGATGGCGGTTAATGCCTTCGGGTAATTGCGCGCGAGCGACATGGTGATCAGCGTCCCGCCATCACCTCCTGCGGAGACAAATTGGTCGTACCCGAGAACATCACGCATCAATTTGATGAACAGGTCAGCGTGCGCATCGTTGTTCATCGCTTTGCGGTCTGAAAACCCGGTTCCGGGGATGGACGGAACGATCACATCAAACGAGCGGTTCGGGTCACCACCAAAGCGGGCGGGATCAGTCAGCATGGGAATGACCTTGTGATAACGATAGAAGGAATCGGGCCAGCCGTGGAGGAGCAACAGTGGTGTTGGGTTTGGTCCTTTGCCGCGCTCATGGATGAAGTGGACGCCCACGCCATCAACATCGGCTTTGAAATGCGCAAAGGTATTCAGTTCCGCCTCGTGTTTCCGCCAGTCGTACTCATGCTGCCAGTAGTTGGCTAGCTCTTTCATGTATTGCAGGTTCGTACCATACTCCCAACCCGCACCTTCGACCTCATCGGTCCAGCGGGTGCGAGCCAGGCGCTCACGCAAATCGTCAAGGGTGGCTTGTGGGATAGCAATGTGAAATGGTTGAATGCTCATAGATCCGTCGCTCCTTGCGTCTATCTTGCTTTTTCTCTGCTTACAAAGACAGTATAGTGCCGAAGGAGGGCAGAATAGACCCTCCTTTATAGTGAATGTGTCACGTGTATTGAATCGCTTTTATCCCTGCTCTCCTTTTTCTTTATATGAAAGATGCGCGCTCGTCGAGAGGTCGAGCAAGCTCAAACCGAGACGACGAATGGTAAGCAGCACGCCATAGAGTGCCGCCTGATCTGGAAGCTCTCCTGAGAGCAACGAGGTACCATCGCTTTGATGTGCAATGCATAGGTCCTCAAATCTGCTTTGCCAGGAGAGGTCGAGATGCTCCTTCACACGGATCTGTACACGCATATGCGTTCTCCTTCCTCTGCTTCCTCTGGCACGTATCTGCGGTGCTTGAGAGAAGTATAGGGGAGAAAGCAGGGAGAATCATCACTCTTGTTCGTGATTGTAAAGGGTGATAACGATGCTATTTGGGGAAATACCGGATGACCCAGAAAAGGCACTGATGACACAACGGGCTTTAGCCCGTCGCAAGCTGCGCCGTTTCAACGGCGGCGGTGAGGCGTGTCCTGGCTTTCGCCCTTGCATCGCACAATATAGAACATATGTTTGACAACTCCAAGACATTGGAGTATACTCTACAAGAGACACAATATATTTTTTTGAGAGAAAAGTACGAAACATGGCAAAAGCCACGAAAACCATCAGACAAGCGTTGCAGTATCCGCCACAGTTCGCCCACTCCTTCGCGGAGCATCAGGCGCTCTACAATCGTGTCGTGGCCTTCTACTTTGAGGTCATCCAGGCCCATGAGGGTATCCTCTCTCTCAAGAACAAGGAGGCCCTCACCGCCCTGGAGAAACTCTCCCATGCGACGGAGAAGAGCCCCCATCCCATTCTGCCACTCTCCGACATCGCCCCGGATATCCCCGCGATATTCCGCCGCGCCGCCATCAATGCGGCCCTTGGCTCTGCGCGCGCCTTTTTCTCCTCGCTCAAAACGTGGCGAGCACGCAAAGAGAAGCACGAAGCCAAACCATGCAAAAAGGGCAAGAAGAAGCAGCCGTTCAGGGAGCGGCCACCGGTCCCGCCGCGCACCTGGAACAAATCGGCCTCCTTCTACGCCGGCTTATGGAAAGAACGCTCTCAGCACTCCATCATGCTCAGAGTGTGGACTGGCTCGTGCTGGTCCTGGCTCAAAATTGGTGCGCTTTCTCGCGATATTCCCGAGGGGTACGCACTAGGGAGCCCGCAACTGGTTCGCAAGGGCAACCGCTGGTGGTTGCATACTCCCATCGAGAAACCGTTGGAGGCCCCCTCCAAGGTTGTTGAACAGATAGTATCCAAAGAGACACGTCTCTGCGCGGTCGATGTGAACCTCGACCAGCATCTCGCCGTGTGTACCGTCCAAGCAGTCGAAGGCACCATCCTGGCTACTTCCTTCATTGGAAAGGGCACAGCGGTATCGGGCTTTAGGAAAAGACTGCTCGGACGCATTGCGCACAACCGATCTCAGACTGGCGTCATTGCCCAAGGGGAACAGGACAATGCTGATCTGTGGCGCAAGGTCAGGCACGTCGATGAGCACATCGCGCACCAGGTGAGCGCTCGCATTGTCCAGTTTGCCATCGAGCAGCAGGCAAGCATCCTGGTCTTCGAGCATCTGGGCAACCTGCGCCCGGAAAAAGGGAGGTATTCGCGCCGCAGCAACCTCAAACGCGCCTACTGGATGAAAGGGCGCATCTTCAAGTACGCAAAGTACAAGGCGTGGAATGCAGGTGGTCTCATCACGTGCCGCGTCAATCCGCGCCATACGAGCCGGGAATGCCATCGCTGCCACGCGCCCGTCATTCGCTACAATGAGGGCGAGCCGGTTGAGGGATACACGCCCGGTGCGCCACTGTGTCTGTGCCCACAATGCCAGATGCACACCCATGCTGACCGCAATGCCAGTCTGAGAATCGGGCAGCGCTTGATCGAGCGCTCCCAAGAACCGTTGAAGGAAAAGCCTCATGCTCGTTCGCGACGTGCGACGAGGGGGTCGAAAGACCCAGGTGTTGGGATCTCCCAGGATGCCGAAGGCGAAGGGCAACCATCTATTGCTCAAGCCAGGCAAGGGGATCACGCCAACGGGCCTGGCACCGCCCAGGGGGGATTGCGTCGGATGGGTGCGCGCCCCTCAGATATGGCTACCACACTACGCCTCCATTTTGAGTAGCCCCTACGGGGCATGTCTCACGGAGGCGCTTACGGAGCCGTGTCAGAAGCTGCTGGGCTTTAGCCCATGCGGAGTGTCACGTGGAAATGAGAGTGCGTTAGAGCAAAGACAAACGTTGGGCCAACGCGATAGCTTCCGCGCGACGGCTCACGCCGAGCTTGCGATAGATGCTGCTGACCTGAGTCTTAATGGTGTTGCGGGAGACAATCAAGGTCTGCGCCATTTCAACATACGTTTGTCCAACTGCGAGCAAGCGTAACACCCGTTGCTCCTGGGTTGTGAGCGGGTCCAGGAGTACAGGTGTTGAAGGGGGACTTGCTGTACGGTTCTTTTGCTCTTGCGCTACTTCGGACTGCACCACATCCCCCAAAGCCTGCCTCTGTTCCTCCTGTTCGAACGCTGTCAGCAATTTTGCCACGAAGAGCCGAAACGCTACAGGTGCGGCATTCGTTTTGTGTTGCGGTTCGTTCAAGAAGCGTTGGAGCGAGTGGCGCATTAGTTTGCCAGCATCCAGGAACACGCGAACATTGTCCTCTGGTTCTGTCAGAGTGAGTAGACGCATGAGGATAGTTCGCGCGTGTTCTCTCTCCCCTGTCTGGTGTAGCGCGACCACGTAGAGCGCCAGAAAAGAGATTGTGATTTCGATGTCCTCTCGCTGGTCAAGGTGCTCGCTGAAACGTTCCAGGGTTTCGCGCGCAGCATGGTACTGCTGTTGCGCTAAGAAGACTCGAACCAGCATCAGCAACTCCCCTTGGCGCTCATTCTCCCAGGTATCCTGAGAAAATGACGCTTGTGCTGCCCAGCGTGCGGCCTGGGGTTGGTCTCCTGTCGCTAGCCAATACCTTACCTGGGTAGAGATGAGCAGAAGATGGTGCAGCGAAAACCCCTGGCTCTGGATCAGGGCTTGTGTCTGTTGTAGTATCTGGGAAGCGGAAGCATACTTTCCAGCTGCAAGTTCTATGTCTATCAAGCATAGACGCCCAATAACCTGCAAATCTATTTGCTGGTAGGTCTCTGCATCCTGGATCAGTGTTCTCAGGAGGCAACGAGCCTCTTCCAGATGATTCCATTGATACAAAATACACGCTCGCCAGTACGAAAAGTACCCTGCCAGGAGAGCATATCCATCAATCTGGGCGATCAGGTTGAGCGCCGTGACGCTTTCCTGGTGCGCCAGGCGTAATTGTCCCGCCCTCAGAGCGATTCCGGCCAGCCATTGCATGACTTTGATGATTGCAAAGTGGCTCCCAGACTGCAATGCTTGCTGCTTTGCGTCCACAAACCGCTGGACCAGGGAGGTTCCTTCTCCCAGCAAGGTCCAGTGCAGAATGAATGTGACGGAGAGCGGGATCATCTGCCAGATCATCTCGTCTTCCTGGTCCATGTGCTGCATGCGCTGCTCGATGAGACGATACTGGTCACGATCACCTCGTGCCGTCTCTTCAATCGCGTCGCTCCAGAGACGTAGCAGGAACAGACGCCGTTGGAGGAGTGCCACCTCCTGAGCTTCTAGCATTTCTTCGCCTTGCTGCCTGAGCACTGCCTCTACCCGTGCCATCAAGTGTTCCACCTGCGTTCGTGTTTTCCCGCGTTGTGCGACAATGATTGACGCACTGGCATTCAGCAGATAGAGTGCCGCAGTCAGGACAATGCGAGCATGTTCGCGTACTTGTACCTCGGGGAGCGCCATGACCCACTGGTAGAGCGTCTGGCTCTCACCATGGAGCCAGAACTTCTCGGCTGTCTGCTCTATTAGCGTTACGGCATATGCAAAGTCTGCCCCTGCTAGCGCGTGTGTTATGGCTTCTTGCCACGCTCCTCGCTCTTCATACCAGTGTGCTGCTCGTTGATGGAGTAGTGGCACCAGTTCCGGCTGGGTGGCCTGTAAACGCGCGAGTAGCGCTTCACGAAAAAGATCGTGCATGCGATACCAACGCCGTTCTGTATCAAGGGGAACCAGAAAGAGATTGGCGTGCTCAATCGTTTCTAGCATTTCCTGGCTCCTCGCTTCTGTCGTGACGGCCTGGCAGAGAGAGGCGGTTAAGCGACTCAGAAGCGAGGTTTGGAGCAAAAAGACTTGAAGAGGAAGAGGGAGGCGCTCCAAAATCTCTTCCTGCACATAGTCCAGCAGATAGCGGTGGCTGCCGGTAAAGTTTTGCACCAAAGTAGCGTGATCCGCACGCTGTTGGAGACTGAGCGCTGCCAGTTGCAATCCCGCGATCCAACCCTCTGTACGGCGCGCCAGTTGGGTTACTTCTTCGTCTTCAAGCGCGAGACCCATGGTGTGTGTCAAAAATGCAGCGGCTTCATCTTGCAAGAAACGTAAATCGGCGTCCCGTAGCTCCAGCAATTGACCGCGAGCACGCAGTCGTGAAAGTGCCAATGGGGGATCAACGCGGCTGGCAAGCACCAGATGCAGATGCGTTGGGAGGTGCTCAAGCAGAAAGAGCAACGAATCATGAATAGCCTGCTCATCGATAAGATGGTAATCGTCCAGTAGCAGGATGATTGGTTCTGTCAGAACACTCAAGTCATTCAAAAGTGTAGTTAAGGCAGTGGTGAGAGGCGTGGGCTGAGGCGAATGGAGCATTGCCAGGGCCACCTCTCCAATCCCAGGCAGACAGGTGCGTAGAGCGGCGAGTACCGAGACCCAGAAACGTATTGGATCATTATCCAGTTCATCAAGCGAGAGCCAGGCAATGGGGAAAGAAGCACGAGCCGCCCATGCAGAGAGCAGGGTGGTCTTGCCCCAGCCAGCGGAGGCAGAGAGCAGCGTGAGTCGATGGAGGGGCGTGGCACCGAGCCGTGTAAGCAATTGTTCTCGCGCTACCAACGAGGAAGGGAGACGCGGATGAGAGAGTTTGGTTAGTAACAGCATCGGCTTATGCCCGGAATGGTCTTGCGGAAACTCAGGTGGAAGAGTGGCGGATGGAAGAGTGGCGGATACTGTCTTGCTGCTGAGAATTTGAGCCACTTCTTCTAAGCGCGTGAAGGTCACATGAGGGGTTCGTCCAAGATAGTGTTTGTGAGTACGGCGAGCCGCGGTATGATAAGCATACCAATATCCCTCGCCCCGTGAGCGAGCCTCTTTGAGAACGCTGAGATGACCAGAGCGGCCCTGGAAGGAGAAGGAGGAATGCGTCGCTAACCAGGTAAACCAGGAATCTTCATCTTCTGCCATCAGGAGTTGGGGCTGTTGCTCCGGAACATGAAGACGATAGGCGTTGTTCTCGCTCGACCAGATGAGTGTATGTGTGGGTCGCTTTGGCATGGATTCCTTTCACACAATATCTTTCATCCCCAACTCCCCAACAGGGTAAGTATAGTAGAGATGAAGAAAACAAATACGATTTGCAAACGGCAACACAAGCGGGTGCAGTCCAATTTTGGACGCGTCAGCACTGAGAACAAACCTTTCAACCGAGATTCCTTCTTGTCTCGCCAGCAAGGTGTTCAATTACCTCTCGGAGGACCTGTCCTCCGCGCACAACATCTTTCGCCGAAAGCCCTCCATACCCAAGAAGAAGACCATTGCGATCTGGCGTTCCGGCATAGCACGTATCTATCGTTGAAACAAGAATGCTGCGCGCCTTTGCATCCTGAGCAACACGATGGGCGTCCAGATCCGCGCGGAGTTCGAGATACGCATGCAAACCGGCATCAAGGCCACGTAACTGCGCGAGGTGAGCGATAGGAGCGAGAACCTCCTTTAACACCTGGCGTTTGTGTGCATAATGGTGCCGCATCCGGCGAATGTGTCGATCGAGATGCCCTTCTGAGAGCAGGATTGCCAGTGCTTGCTGTGTCGGCCAGGACGTGTGATAATCGGAAAATCGTTTCAAGCGCTCGACTGGCTCCCGCAACGGCGATGGAACAAGCAGATAGCCAATACGTAAAGCAGGGGTAAGCACCTTCGAAAAGGTTCCGATGTAGGCCACATGCCCCGTGGTATCGAGACTGGCAAGTGCTGGCAGCGGAGGAGCATGGAAGCGGAACTCGCTATCATAGTCATCTTCGATAATCAGGCTGTCATTTGTTTGTGCCCAGTCGAGCAGCGCCAGACGGCGAGTCACTGAGAGCCTGGTCGTAAGGGGGTATTGGTGGGATGGTGTGACATGAACAAGCACAGGAGCAAGCGGGCCCTGGGAAAGCTGATCCACGCACATCCCATCATCGTCAACAGGCAACGGAAGAATCCGCGCGCCGCTAGCAGCCAGGATATGACGAGCTACAGGGTATCCCGGCTCCTCGAAGCCTACGAGGTCGTTTGGTCCCAGGATGGCTCGCGCGAGCAAATCCAGCGCTTGCGTTGCACCAGAAGTCACAATGAGATCTTCTGCCTGGCAAGCAATGCCCCTCGCTCGCCCAAGATAATCCGCCAGGGCCGCTCGAAGGCGTGGGTCTCCGTTTGGTGATCCACACATATTTGGTGGCAAGTGCTCAATGGCTTTGCGCCAGACCTCATGCCAGATACGTGTCGAGAGGGGCGTGATCGTGGGAGTGCCAAGCCGAAATTCAATCATATGGGGATCTGGCGAAGGCGCGGAGATCGCAGGGAGCGTTGGAGGACGAACCCATCGAGGACAGGGGGGCGGAGAAGGGCGTAACAGGCGAGTGTGTAGCGGAAGATCCTGTCTGACGTAGGTTCCAGATCCATGCCGCCCCTCAAGATACCCTTCAGCAAAAAGCTCATCATATGCTGCGATGACGACATTCCGCGAGAGGCCGAGATCTACGGCGAATGCTCGCGTTGATGGTAATTGTACCCCGGCTGGAAGCAGCCCATTGGTAATGGATTGGCGTAGTTGTTGCACCAATTGGGTATGAAGTGACTCCTTGTGCTTGCGATCCAGCGTGATTGACAGATCAAGGGAAGCTCTCGCCAATGTGGGCACCTCTCCTTCAAGTGGTTCTTTCATTTTTGCAATTAGTGGTCCTTTCCCTGCATCCACTTTCCTTGTAGTATAGCACAAAGAAGCAATCTTCAAGAAGAAATGAAAGGGAAAAAAGATGTTAGCATATGTATTTTGGCATCAGCGGGCGAGTAACGTAGCGAGAGAGGAATACCAGGAGAAACTGGTCGCATTTCACCAGGTATTGCAAGAGCGGCAACCACAGGGCTTTGTGGGTTCTCTGGTCCTGGAGATGGCCCAGTTGCCGTGGATGGTGGAGGGGAGTGAAGTGTACGAAGACTGGTACCTCGTTGAGAATTCGGCGGCACTGGATCCATTGGACAATGCAGCGGTTACCGAAATCTGCCGAGAGCCGCATCATCAGGTTGCGCGCCTGGCGAACAATGGGACTGGTGGTCTGTATCGTTTGAAGGAAGGGGCAATCAATCTCACCCAGGTGTCTGAGATGCATTTCGCTACCTGGTTCAGTAAGCCCTCTGGCATGAGCTACGACAAACTGTACGAAATTCTGCATCAGAGGCAATACGATCAGCAAGGCATCTTGTGGCAGCGACAGATGACGATGGGGCCAGCACTGGAATATTGTTTACATAGCTCACAAAAAAGCCTGTTGGCAGAAGAGATCAAGGGCGTGCAGGTAGAAGTACAACCAATCTTTGCACCTGGTCGATAAGCAAGCGGGAAGGATAGTGCAAGAGATCGAAGACTCAATCCCGCATACGTGTCTCGTCTCCTACTATTCTTCCCCCAAAGTCAATCAATGTTGGCACCTTCCAGATGCATTGTGAGCCAAAGGACAACCTCTCTTACCCCCAGGCAGAAGGAAACGTTCTGCAATGGCCTTCCCGAGATCCCAGACAGGGACTCCACCACGGTTGGTAAGGAGAATGATGCTCACCTGTGCATCGAGGAAGCGAGCATGATAGGATGAGTAACAAGCTCACTCGACAGAGGGCTGGAAGGGGTCTGAACTTTGTTAATAATGAATGGGAGGGGCTATAATTTGTTTTCGAGCGTGTAGACAAAGAAAGGCATCCATAGACTTCTCTTCCCTTGCAAAAGCAGCGGCTTTGTGGTATATTTGTTCTACAGTCAAAACAAAGGAAGAAAAGCAGAAGATGGTATGTGGTTATCGGGTAGAACTTGACCTCAATAATGTGCAACAGACGCTTTGTCGCAAACATGCCGGAGCCTCTCGCTGGGCGTACAATTATGGCCTTCGTCGCAAACAGGAAGCCTACAGGGCTGGTCAGAAAACGCCTACTGCTATCGATTTGCATCGTGAGATCAATGCCCTCAAACCCTCTCTGCCGTGGATGTACGAGGTCAGTAAGTGCGCCTTCCAGGAGGGCTTGCGTGACCTGGACCAGGCCTTCAAACACTTCTTTCGCAAATGTCGCCTCAAGAAAGAGGGCAAATGGAAAGGCAAATGTGGCTACCCAAGATTCAAGAGCAAGAAGCGCGGCCTGGGTGGGGCACGCTTCACCGGAACCATTCGGGTGTCTCCTGATGCGATCCAATTGCCACGTCTCGGCCTGCTCCGACTCAAGGAACACAACTACGTGCCGATGAACGCCAAGATTGGCAGTGCCACCATCTATGAGCATAGTGGGCGCTGGTATGTCTCCATCTGCGTGCATGAGGAGCAATTGGAGCCAACGCCTGCAACCGGTGAGGTAATCGGGGTCGACCTGGGCATCAAGACGTTAGCCGTCGTCTCTGATGGAAGGACGTTTGACAATCCCAAGGCACTGAGGAAAAAAATCACTCGATTGAAACGAACATGCAGGCGGCATTCACGCAAGAAGAAAGGCTCAACCAATCGCAAAAAAGCGGCGCTTCGATTGGCAAAGATGCATGCGCGTATTGCCTATGTGCGTCAAGATGCTCTGCACAAGGCGACGAGTGCTCTCGTGGCGAGAACCAAGCCCGATGATGAGCGCCCGGCTGCTATAGTGTTGGAAGATCTCAACATTTCAGGCATGCTCAAAAATCGCAAGTTGAGTCGAGCGATAGCCGATGTGGGCATGTACGAGTTTAAACAGCAGATTGAGTACAAGGCGGCCTATGCGGGCGTGCGGGTTGTTATCGTGTCACGCTGGGAGCCATCGTCGAAGATCTGTAGCTGCTGTGGCACAGTGCGCGAAACGCTTGGACTCAATGAACGTGTGTTTGTGTGCGAGGATTGCGGCTATGTTACGGATCGAGACTATAACGCCGCAAAAAACCTCGCACGACTAACATAATGCGCAAACTACGGTGAGTTACACCGGAAGTCAACGCCTGTGGACATCATGTCAGACTTGAGACATCAAGCAGTGGTGGATGAAGCAGGAACCGAACACGAGATGTGGCTTGTCCATATTTGGGTAAGTTTCGGATAACGGAAAATGGTTCCCCTCCCATTCATCAGAAAATACACTTCAGCGAGAAGTTTGCTCCTGAGAAGTATTATTTGATTAAGGTTGCTTTGAGGTTAATGGGTGTGGCCGCGAGCGCTTTGGATACAGGGCAATTTTCCTTGGCATCCTGCGCAAGTTTCTGGAAGGTCTCTTCGTCTATGCCTGGCACAACGGCATCGGTCTCCAGGTCAATAGGGTTGATGGCGAATCCGCTGGGCACCTGATTGAAGTGTACGCGCGCGGTTGTGTGCACTCTCGTTGGCGTGAAGCCAGCACTTGCGAGCGCATTCGACAGCGCCATCGAGTAACAGCCGGCGTGCGCTGCGCCAATGAGTTCCTCAGGATTGGTGCCGACAGTCTCATCGCCCATGCGTGATTTAAACGAATAGCTGCCCTCGAAGGCTCCACTCCCCACACGCATGGTCCCCTTACCCTGCCGAAGATCCCCTTGCCATTCGGCGTCTGCTGTACGTGTTGGCATAATTACGTCTCCTTTATGACTCTCATCAATTAGCTTCAACAATGAAGTGGTCCTTTTCATTGGACCTTATTTCCTCATCAAAGGAACATGGGCATATCGTAATTCCGAAGCAAGTTAATGTGTACATGCCAGGATGAAATGGCTCTCGCCTATTCGATACTGGCGTACAGGGGCGTCTTGCTAGTATCAAGCCAATCTCTGATATTGTCCTTCTCCTGCAGCTATTATAGCACTTTCTCATGCATAGACTTAAGAAAATGCTCCCTTGATACTGAAGGGTAATACGCATCAAGTTAAGGGATTGCGAAGGGAAAAAAGGCGTTTTTCAGACCACTGGCGGCCCGCTGCTCATGCAGGTGCGAGAGGATGTGCTTCTGAAGGGCGCACCTACCTTTCGCACCTGCTGAGCGGCTGCATTGGCCAGTTGATACGCCCCACGTCCGGCCGGAGAAAAAGGTAGGTGCGCCCTTCAGAAGCACTAGCTTTTTCTCCGGCCGGACGTGGGAGGCAAGCACCTACTCCTTAGCTTGATGCGTATTCCCTCTTGATACTGAAGGGTAGATAGTTTCCGTGCCAATGCATTAGGTTGTGATATTTGGCTCATCCTCCAATAGTAGACCTTGTTTCTGGGCCAGAGCGATAACTTCCGCGCGTGATTGTACGCCCAGTTTGCCATAAATGCTGGTAAGATAGGCCTCGACCGTTTTAACAGAAATAGCGAGCCGCTGGGCAATCTCACTGTTGCGTGTGCCCTGGATAATCAGGCGTAACACTGCGAGCTCGCGATTAGTCAGTTGTTCTACTGGTGTGAGAGCATGGGCTTCATACTCCTCCAGCACCTCGCGTACTTCCGGGTCCAATGTTCTTTTATTCTCTGCTACATCTAGAACAGCCTGGCGGATATCACTGCTGCGGGCACTTTTGAGCCAGTAGCCCTTCACTCCCAACTTTAACATCGTCTGGACATAGGTACTCTGCTCATAGGCAGTGAGCACCAGGATCGCTGGCGGCTTCTCATGTGCTAGCATTAAGCGCGCGACACTGAAGCCATTCATTCCTTTCATGGAAATATCCAGGATTACCACATCAGGCATGTATTGTTGGCACAAGGCGAGAGCTTGCGCACCATCACCTGCCTCGCCGACCACAGAGAACCCTGGGTCCTCCTCTAATAACCGCCTTGTGCCTTCGCGCATCATTGGGTGATCATCAACGAGCAAGATACTAATGTTTTCTTTCATGGTCGTTTTCCTTTTACGCTCTTTCAAGAGAGGTGAAGGCATCATCTCTCTGGGAGAGCGTTTCGAGAATACTTTGTGATCTATATGTTGCACGAACAATGACGCCACGTCCAGGTTGTGTGCGTAGCTGTAACTGACCTCCTACCGCGATCATACGCTCGTGCATACCTATCAGACCTAGCTGCTCATGCTCAGGTTTGCCTTTGAGAAAACCACGTCCATTATCATAGATGAGTAATGAGGTACCTCCCATCGGGGTGGAGCGTAAGCGCAGCATCACGCGGCTGGCTTGTGCATGTTTGGTCACGTTGGAAAACGCTTCTTGCGCAATACGATAGAAGGCTAATTCAACCTCGGATGGCAGGCGGGTGTTGTCTGTTCTGGTACAGAACACGGTAATTTGCAGGAATTTGGTACGTTGCTCTGTCTGCTGAGCTAGCCAGCGTAAGGCCTCTTCTAACCCTAAATCATCGAGCAGCGGAGGGCGCAGTTCCAAACAGGTTCGGCGCAGGCTGCTCACCAGCGAGCGTGCAAGCGGCAAAGGGGCGGCAACGTCGTTCGTGATGCTCGCATCTGATAACTGTCGCACCAGGAGCAGCGCCTGTTGTAGTACCTCGTCGTGCAGTTCTAGAGCCAGGTGTCGTCGTTCATCCTCTTGCGCTGAGATGACACGCCGATTCAACGCGGTGAGCTGACGCGCGTTCGCCTGGGTCTGTTCCAGGTAACGGCTGTTCACTTCCAGCACGGAAAGCTGGGCTGCCAGTGTCGCCAGGAAGCTTTTATCCTGACGGCTATATGGCTCATAGTTTTGCTTTGGCCCCAGGCAAAGGAAACCATTGAGTGTATCACCGTCAGAGAGTGCTAACAGGAGCACGCCATCGAGTAGAAGCGGTTCATCTGAGTGTGGCCTGATATGCGTGAGTGCCAGGTTCGCAATGGCTGCCAATCGCTCACCAGCCAGGAAAGGAGGCTCTGTATTGAGATAGATGTGCCATGGTAGTACAAGGTATTTGTGGTCAGCACTGGTCGTCGCATGGCCCTGCGTGCGTACCAGCAAGGCAACACCGGTGGCGTTTAGTAGCCTTGCCAGGCGTGGCAGAATAAACGCGCAAATCTGGTCAAAATGTTGTAAACGTGTGAGTTCAGCACTCAACTCGCGTAGCGAGCGATTATATTCATAAAAATCATGATAGAAAACCTGGTCGCCGAGATTGCGGATGGCATGCCAGGCCTGGGGAAAGAGACAGAGATTGACAATCAATAAGCCAGCATAACAGTAGTCTTGTACGATCTGTGACGCGATGCTGTTTTGGATGGTTTCGATAAGCATAATGGTCGGAACAAGAAAGAAGCAAGCCAGCATGAGCCACATCAGGACCCGCATCACCTGGCGACTGAGCAGGCTGGTCAGACCCAAAAACTGATGACGGATCAGTGAGTAGCCGCAGAGAATGGGCAACAACATGAGGGGGGCAGGAAGCAGGTGGGTAAAACTATTGAGTACGAATGAATTGGGAATGATCACATTATGCCTCAGTGCTTGCGCGAGCAAGAAAAAGGCAACGCCAGCAATCATTAACCGGCTGATTTGCTTTTCAGAGGAACTGAGATGGCGTAGTCCCCAGAACATGATCCCGCCAATAATCAGGACGCAGATTCCGGCGTATATCCCGATAATAAGCGCAGCCATTGAACGCGCCCAGGGGAGAAACAGGATGATGGGTAAATCGCAGGCAATGAGAACGAGGCCAATGATCAGGGGCGTATATGGTAAGAGGGACAGCATTCGATATTTCTGTCCAGGTGGGATGCGAGGCAGCAAACAAACAAAGGTAGCTGCCATGCCCCATGTCATCGACCCCAGAATATAGAAGACAATATTCGTCCAGAGTTGACTTTTGGCATTCATCAGGAAGAAGAGATAGGAGGCACAGTAGAACAGGCCGTATGCCATACGCGCTGCTGGCCGGTCAGTGGCCCGAAGATAGATGGTAATCCCGGTCAGGCTAAAGATGATGGCCATAAAGCAGGACACGATGAGTGATGAAAGGGGATACGTAGAGATAGCTGCGTTGAGGTGAAGGACGATGTTGTGGCCAATGACCTGGACATAGATGGATGATGCCGTTGGCTGGCAATGCACCAGTGTCCCAGCCTCGGAATGATCAACAGAGAACGGTGCACTGATCGCGTGCACAAGCATCCCTGGCTCAATGCCATTGATCCAGGCATCGGTAAACATTGAGACATGTACAATACGGCAGACATCGGAGCGCCCCGCAACCGGGACAAGCGTGATATCAGATTGAGTTGGTTGAAATGAACTGGTATACGCCAGTATAATCACAAACACCTGAATGGTCAGACCGCACAGAATCACCAGCCAGCGATGCGTGAGGAAATAAGAGATTTTTGCTTTATCCATGCGATGTCCCTGCTTCTGAAGTTCTGAGTAACCGTTGCCTACAGTATTGTAACGGATTTGAGCGAGGAAAACATTAGGGGTTTCCCTGTAGACAGGTGCTCCTTGGTGCCGTTAAGCTGACGAAAGTACAACCATTGTAAGATTCTATAAATTTTATCAGGAGAGCACTATGTCTTCTCTTTCTCGCTTAAGTCTTGCCAATCGCAGCATCGCGGCATTGGTAACGATAGCGGTGATACTGGTTGGAGCGTTTGTCATTCCATCGCTCAAGCAGGAACTCATGCCATCGTTGTCCTTTCCCGCGATTTCTATCGTCACGGTCTATCCTGGCGCTTCACCCCAGAGTGTGGAGCAAGAGGTCACTAATCCACTTGAAAAGAGTATTCAGGGAGTGCAAGGACTCCAACAAATAACATCTTATTCCAGTGAGGGTGTCTCTCAAATTATTGTGCAATATGACTATAGTGTCGATCTGGATAAAGCCAATCAAACGTTGACGCAATTGGTGAATAAGGCCCAGACAAGCCTTCCTTCAAGTGTGGCACCCCAGGTCAACACATTTAACATTGCGGATCAACCGATTATTCGCCTGGCTGTCTCCTCTTCCAGTAATCAGCAAGATCTAGCTGTGAAGCTGGACCAGGACGTCACGCCCGTTCTGGAGGGCCTGAATGGCGTAGGCCAGGTTCAGGTAACCGGCGTGCGCGCTCAGATCGTCCAGATTACGCTTGATCTCAAGAAACTCCAGGCGAAGGGATTGAGCACAAGCCAGGTGCAGAGCATCTTGCAGGCCAACAATACGACGATCTCGGTCGGTGAAGTGAAAGACAATGGGCAGACCGTTGCTGTACGTGTCAATAACGCTGTCACAACGCTAGATGACCTGAAAAACCTTGTTGTGAGCGGGGGAAGCAGCACCTCCCAACAAGCATCGTCATCCATGCCGGGTGGTCAGAAACTTCCTCCTGGGATGACTTTACCCACAACGACAACCCAGTCTACCCCCTCGCAGCCAGTCAAACTTGAGGATGTGGCGACTGTCGAGCAAGTGTTGTCTCCCTCCACTACGCTGACGCGTACCAATGGAAAAGATAGCCTGGGAATCTCTATTACAAAAAACTCGAATGCTAATACCGTCTCTGTTTCCCAGGAGGTGAAGAACAAACTGTCAGAGCTAGAACAAAAGCTCGGCTCAGGGGCAACGATTACGGTCATTGCCGATCAGGCCCCATCGATCCAGGCCTCAGTGAATGACCTGGTCAGAGAAGGGGCCATTGGGGCTGGATTCGCGATTCTCACCATTTTGCTCTTCCTGCTTTCAATCCGTTCTACACTCGTGACCGCCATTTCTATCCCTGTTTCTATCATCATTGCTCTGATTGGACTGTGGGTGGGTGGTTTTTCACTTAATATCCTGACGTTGGGTGGTCTGACCATTGCTATTGGGCGTGTGGTTGACGACTCCATCGTTGTGCTGGAGAACATCTATCGCCATCTGCACTCCGGTGAAGAGAAGCGCACTGCGGTTCTCAATGGCGTACGCGAGGTCGCAGGCGCCATCACAGCGTCAACACTCACGACGGTTGCCGTCTTCTTGCCGATTGCCTTCACCACCGGCCTAGTTGGAGAGTTCTTCCAGCCCTTCTCAGTAGCTGTTACCATCGCGCTTCTGGCCTCTCTATTGATCGCACTGACCATTATTCCTGTACTGGCCTACTGGTTCCTCAAAACACCCAAACGCGCACAGCACACGGATAGCCACGAAAAGGTTGGTATTCTAGAAAAAGTCTATGTGCCAATGATCCGCTGGGTCACACACTATCGGGTCGTAACCCTGATTATTGCGCTGGCCCTTCTGGTCTCGGCTGGCTGGGGTGCCACCAAGCTGGATACCAATCTGATTGGGAACTCTAGCTCGAATAGTTTCACCATTAGCCAGCAATTACCAGCCACCGCTGATCTGGATACCACAAACAAAGCAGCTCAAGAAGTAGAAGCGATCCTGAAAAACATTCAGGGTATCAAGAACTATCAGGTTACCATTGGATCTGGTGGTAGTGGTGGTGGTGGTAGATTCTTCGGATCGTCGGGCGGGAGTACGAATACCGCTACCTTTGCCGTGACCACGAATGATGGTGTTGATCAAACGACGGTGCAACAACAAGTCAGCGATCAAATAAAAACGCTGAGTAATGCCGGCACTATTACGGTTGCGGGTTCCCAGTCTTCGGGCAGTAGTTCTACGTTATCGATCAATGTACAGGCCTCCGATGAGGGAACGCTGAATCAGGCTACGCAAGAGGTGCTTGATTCCGTTACGCAAACCCCCAACTTGAAAGATGTGACCAGTTCACTGGTCAATGCTGCACCATTAATCGATATCCATGTGGATGGAGAGAAGGCGCTCAAGTATGGGTTAACGCCTTCACAGGTTGGACAAGTACTGCGCACTATATACAATGGCACAACTGTCACCAATGTGACGCTGAATGGGAAGACGCAGGAAGTTGACCTCAAGTTTGGAGACCCGGCAACGACCGTTGAGGGAATGAAGGACATGCTCATCCCTTCAACGACTGGTACTGTGCGCCTGGGAGACCTGGCTACTGTGACGCAAGTCAACGGTCCAACTCAGATTACACATGTTAGCGGTTCCCGAACCGCTACGATCAGCGCAACCGTAACGAGCCAGAATGTTGGAGCGGTCAGTGCGAATGTACAAAGCCGCTTGAAAGCGCTTAGCCTGCCAGCAGGAGCATCATTCTCGTTGGGTGGTGTTTCGTCAATGCAGAGTCAAGCTTTCCAGAGCCTCGGCCTGGCCCTGCTGATCGCTATTCTGCTCGTCTACGTCGTTATGGTTGCAACGTTCCGCAGCCTCCTCCAGCCATTACTGCTTCTGGTTTCGATTCCGCTGGCGGGTACAGGATCGGTCGCGCTATTGCTCATCACCCATACCGCGCTTGGTCTACCAGCGCTGATCGGTATGCTGATGCTGATTGGCATTGTGGTAACGAACGCTATTGTACTCCTTGACCTGGTGAATCAATATCGCAAGAAGGGCCTGGACGCACGTACGGCAGTCATCGAGGGCGGAAGGCGTCGCCTGCGCCCCATTCTGATGACAGCAGTAGCAACCATCCTGGCGCTGATTCCGATGGCGTTGGGCGTGAGCGGTTCAAGCGCGTTCCTTTCGGGTCCATTGGCAATTGTCGTGATTGGCGGTCTGACCTCATCGACCTTCCTGACACTGTTGGTCGTGCCCACCCTCTATACCATTGTAGAGGATATTCGTGGACGCTCAGGCTCATTGCCTTCCCAGGAGGAACTCCCGCCAGTTCCAGAGCCTCAGTCACAAATGGTCTAGTATGAGGTGCATACGTGGTTCTCTTTCAAGAGAACCACGTATACCCAAGAAATAGAGGCTTACTCTGCACGGCGAATGCCCGACGAGTAAGCCTCTATTAGGGTTCTGTGGAATTCTTGTGCTATTCTAGATGAATAAAAACATTAAAGGCGGACTGACTGTGGATGAAAACCCTATCACACACGGACAGGTTAGAGGCTTCTCACTCGACGAACCTGGCGGAACTGAGCAATCAGGCACAGCAAATAAGCAGACAATTCCAGATGCTCCCCACCAGCAACGATCTCGACCGGATGCAATCTGCTTTACAGCAGTTTCAGGTGCTCGAGGGCGCAGTGCGGACCATCATCGATCAAGCCGAAGCTATTCAAAAGCACCTGAATGCCAGTGTCAACAGCTTTCTTGATACGCTACTACGCGCCACGACAGAAGAGCCTGAACAGGTTGGTCAGCTTCTTGCCAATATTGAAAATGCACCTTCGGAAAGCAAGCAAGCTGCATTGTATGACCTTCTGGGATATGTTTCGCCTGAAGCCGCAGCTATCTACGTGCGCCATCCTGAACTGATACATCTATCCTATGATCGAGTGCAGGCTAAACTGGCTCAGCCCCATCTGCCTACCTTTTACACCTTAATGGCCAATCAGATTCCCAGTCCACACGATCCAATTTACTCGCTTTTCAAAGTTCTGGGTGCCTGGCTAGATGTTGGTCGTGACCAGGATCAGCCAGACTTTGAACATCTTGAGTCCCGCGTCTGGAAGATCTTCACGCTTAATGAGGCCGCCCTGAAGCTGGGTTCCTATCGTCCAGACGACCGCCTACGCCCCACCATGCAGCCTCATCTGCAAGCCTCGAAAGAGGCATTATTCCAACATTTGTTGGCTGGTGATGCAGCTTCACTTACGCATCTTCACGAGTTGCGCCGGACGCACACCCTCCAGCGATTGAAAGAGGAATTGGGCGCCGATGGTGACTATCCCAGCGTACTAACCGAGTTCGAATATATCGAGATGGAACGCCTGGACCGGCTCAAGATCACACTCTATAGTGTTAAGCATCCCGATTTTGAGCAGTTGCTCATGAGAGAGGCTGAGATTGAGCGCCCGGTACAGACAGGTGATGAGCTGATGTATGTGATTGGCCGCGATAGAGCTACAGGTGAGGCCAGATTAGTCTTTCATCCTCGCTGGCTTGCTGGAGAGCAAGTCACGCATTATATGTTGCTGGCGCTGATGGGCAATCTTGCAGGCCTTTTTGCAGGCACCTGTCGCCTGAGGCGTACCGACTGCTTTGCTTTCTATTGTGAACAGATGGACTCGCAACAGCGCACGCAAGTACTACAGCAGGAACAGCTGTTTCGTGAGCTGTTTTCCAAGCCCCCCTTCTCGACTCTGGTAGAGCAACATCACCCCTATACGCTGATCTACGTCGACGATGCGACCGGTCACCTACACTCCGATGAGAAGAACCGCCAGTTAGCCCTGGACGTTTTTAAGGAGAATGGTATTTATGTACCTGCACACGCGATGCACTGGGAAGAGTGGAAAAAACCAGTGCTCTGGTAATGAATCGCACCCCGTAATGGCGTAATGAATTCTGGTTTGACTGGATAGGGCTTTAGTCCGCCGCAAGCCATAGTTCTTGAGACCGTGGTGAGGCGTGTTATTAGGCTTTAGCCCTTGTACAAGAGGGTGCTCTATAGAACGTATGTTTGACAATTTTACATCAGTCTGGTATTCTCGAAGAGAGATACCATATATTTTTGCGAGAGGAGGTACTACATGGCAAAAGCCACGAAAACCATCAGGCAGGCGTTACGCTATCCACCGCAGTATGCTGCCTACTTCGCGGCAAACCAGGTCCTCTTCAATCGCGTCGTGGCCTTTTATTTTGAAGTCATCCAGGCACACGAAGGTCTTCTTGCCCTCAACAATAAGGAGGCCCTCACGGCCCTGGAGAAACTCACGCATACAACGGAGTCCAACCCCCATCCGATCATGCCACTCACCGATCTCGCGCCAGATATCCCTGCGATGTTCCGACGCGCTGCTATCAATGCCGCGCTCGGCTCGGCTCGCTCCTTCTTCTCCTCTCTCAAAACATGGCGATCACGTAAGCAGAAACACGAAGCCAAACAAACGAAGAAGGGCAAGAGTCGGCCGTTCAGGGTGCGGCCACCAGTCCCGCCCCGATCATGGAATAAGTCAGCTCCCTTCTACGCAAGCCTTTGGCGCGAGCGTTGTACCCGTTCTATCATGCTCAAAGTCTGGACCGGCTCATGCTGGTCCTGGCTCAAAATACACACGCTCGGTCGCGATCTCCCTGATGGTAATCTGATGGGTAGTCCGCAACTCGTCCGCAAGGGAGATCGCTGGTGGTTGCATACCCCTATCGAAAAGACCTTCGAGGCGCCCGCAAAAGTCAGAGAGCAACTTACCGCCGCCCAGACACGTCTCTGCGCGGTGGATCTCAATCTTGATCATCACGTAGCCGTGTGCAGCGTCCAGACCGTTGACGGCACCATCCTGGCTACTTCCTTCATTGGGAATGGCACAGCGGTATCGGGCTGTAGGAAGAAACTGCTTGGACGTATTGCGCGCAACCGATCTCAGACTGGCATCATCGCCGAGAACGAACAGGACAATGCCGACCTCTGGGCCAAAATCAGGCACGTGGACGAACAGATCGCGCACCTGGTGAGCAGCTGCATTGTCCAGTTCGCCACCAAGCACGAGGCGAGTATTCTCGTCTTCGAGCATCTAGGCAACCTGCGACCAGAGCAGGGCACGTATTCGCGTCGGGGCAATACGAAACGGGCCTACTGGATGAAGGGCCGCATTTTCCGCTACGCAAAGTACAAGGCGTGGAATGGAGGCGGTATCATCACGGCCCGTATGAATCCGCGCAATACAAGCCGGGAATGCCATCGCTGTCATGGCCTGATCGTGCGCTACAACCAGGGACAACCCCAGGAGGGCTATACTCCCGGCGCCGCCCTCTGCTTCTGCCCACAATGCCAGATGCGCGATCATGCCGACAGAAATGCCAGCCTGAGAGTCGGACAACGCTTGATCGAGCGTACGCAAGCACCTTTGAAGGAAAAGCCTCATGCTCTGACGCGACGTGCGAAGAGGGAGTCGAAAGACTCAGGTGTTGGGATCTCCCAGGATGCCAAACGCCAGTTGGGACCATCTATCCCTGCGGCAAGGCGTGGAGATCATGCCAACGGGCATGGCACCGCCCAGAGAGGAAGGCGCCGGATGGGCGCGCCTCTCCCAGATATTGCGTCCCAACTACGGATTCACTTTGAGTAGTGGCTACGCCACATATCTCACGAATCCGACTACGGCACAGTGTCAGAAGCTGCTCGGCTTTAGCCGACGCGGAGTGTCACATTTCATCTCTCCACTGCGTATACTTGGGCTAGCATTACTTCTAAGAAGGAGCAGTATGGGCAGCCCTGGCATGATGTAACAACCGGGCTATTCACCTGTGAAGAGGATAGCAAATTCATGTCGCCACAACTCACTACACGCAAAAGCGTAGGTGAGCCTCTACCCATACGTGCTTTTTGATTCAGGAAGGAATGTTACTCCATGTCTTTACCCTTGCATCTCCCGCAGGATGTGCTTGCCAGGCTCAAGTCCGATCCCACTATACCCGCTACCGTACCCACGCTTCTAGATGCCCTGCTGCTCGGCGTCCAGCAGATACTTGGGCAGAACCTTGTCGGCCTCTACCTGCGCGGCTCCCTGGCAATGGGCGATTTTGATCCCCTGGCCAGCGACGTTGACTTCTTCGCAGTCACCGAGCATCTGCTCACAGAGGCGGAGTTCACTGACCTAACCACTATGCATGATACGCTTGCAACGCTGCCCAATCCATACGCGATACACCTTGAGGGAGCCTACATTCCCCGCGTCTCGGTACGGCGTTTCACTCTAGGCGAGCGACTCCCAACGCTCTTCCGCCAGGAGCGTCTGAAGTGGTACGAGCATGACTATAACTGGGTGCTTGAACGCTGGGTCGTGCGGGAGCACGGCTTGATGCTCTGTGGTCCCGCACCGACTACGCTTATTGACCCTATATCAACCGACGAACTGCGCGAGGCAGTGCGCTTAAGGATGCCGGAATGGCTGCGCTGGGCCAACCAGCCTGATGATCCCGATTGGCAGCTCCACCTGGGACAGAAAGCCTACGTCATCCAAACCATGTGCCGTGCCCTCTGTACGCTTGCCACGGGCACGCTACCCAGCAAGCCGCAGGCCGTCGCCTGGGCGCTAGCGACCCTGCCCGAACCCTGGCACAGCACCGTCGAGCACTCGCAGGCCTGGCACAACAAGCAAACATTCGATGCGTCCCTCAATCCCGAGATACAGCGCTTCATTCGCATGGCTGTCTCACAAGCAGAAGGAGATTTGCAATGACGAAAATCCACCTGGATACCGACATTGGCGGAGATATGGACGATGTCTGCGCCCTCGCCATGCTCTTGCGCTGGCCTGACCTCGACATCACGGGCGTGACGACTGTCTCCGATGACCAGGGGCAGAGGGCAGGGTATGTCAAATATATGCTGAAGCTAGCGGGGAGAAATGATATTCCCGTGGCTGCGGGGGCCGATGTCGCTGGCGGCTATTATCGCTATATACCGGGCTATCCGCCAGAAGAGGAGAATTGGCCCGAACCCATTACGCCGCGTCCAGGTCCACTGGACGCGGCCCTGGCCCTCCTCAAGCGCAGCATTGAGCAGGGCGCGCTCATCGTTGCCATTGGTCCCTACACTAACCTGGCATTGCTCGATAAGCAATATCCAGGCATACTGCGCCAGGCCAGGCTCTTTCTCATGGGTGGCTACATCTTTGATGCGCCAGCCGCCTACCCCCAGTTTGCCAGAGAGGACGACTACAATATCCAGTTGGATATCGCCTCGGCGCGTTACGTCCTGGAGCACGCCAACCCAACGTTGATCCCGCTTACTGTCACATGCCAGACCGCCTTGAGGCGAGCGTATCTGCCCGGACTTGCCCAGGCTGGCCAGTTGGGGCAACTTATCGTGCGCCAGGCCGAGGTGTGCGCGAAATACGAGCACCATGAACAGACTCATGGACAGCACAGCCCAGGTTTGCCTAGAGATATCATCAACTTCCTACACGACCCCCTGGCCTGTGCCATCGCCCTCGGCTGGAGCCAGGGCGTCGAGCTTGAAACCATACCCCTCAAATTCGAGACAAGAGATGGCTGGCTCTACGAGCTTCCCGATAGCAATGGAAGACCCACACGCCTAATCACCAGAATTGATGGCAACGCCTTCAACGACTATTGGAATGCGACAATAACTCAGTAGCAGCGTACACAAGTAGCGGGTGGCCCGCTACTTGCGTACGCTGCTACTATTCGGGAAATTTTTCAAGGACCAGTTTACCGATCATGCTGCCTTGCTCCAGGGTGGCGTGGGCCTTGCGCAGGTTGGCAGCGTTGATGGGTGAGAGACGCTGGGTGAGGGTGGTCTTGATCTCGCCCGCGTCGACCAGGCCCGCCACGGTATCGAGGATGTGGTGTTGCTCGATCATGTCTGCGGTCTGGAAGCGGGGACGGGTGAACATGAGCTCCCAGGCGAAGGTCGCGCTCTTGCCCATCAAGGCGCCCAGATTGACCGGATTCTGGGGCTGACAATGGAACAGATCTTTCCCTGGGGGACGATGGCCTCGACCATATTGTCCCAGTGCTGGTCAAGGTTGTTGAGGCAGAAGATGTAGGGGATAGTGGGGTTGCCCAGGGCCTTCAGCTGTGGCGCGAAGGGCTGGTGATGGTCGATGGTATAGTCCGCGCCGTGCTCCTTCGCCCACTGGATGGACTCCGGACGCGAGGCCGTTCCAATCACGGTCAGGCCCGCGCGTCTGGCAAGCTGGGTCGCGATAGAACCAACACCACCCGCGGCATTGATGATGAGGATGCTCTTGCCCTGGTTCTCGGCTGGCTGCTCCGTAACGCCCAGGCGGCTGAAGAGAGCCTCCCAGGCCGTCAAGGAAGTGAGGGGGAGGGCCGCTGCCTCGGCGAAATCCAGGCTTTTGGGCTTATGCCCCACGATGCGCTCATCAATGAGATGAAACTCGCTATCGCAGCCCGGACGGGTGATATCGCCCGCGTAGTAAACCTCATCTCCGGGCTTGAAGAGCGCGCTCTCGGGTCCCACGGCCTCCACGACGCCCGCCGCGTCCCAGCCCAGGATACGCGGCGGCTCTTCTACCTTATCTTTTGGTCCACGTTTGCGCGTTTTGGTATCTACCGGGTTGACGGAGACGGCCTTGACACGTACGAGCAGATCACGCCCCTCTGGCGTTGGCCTGGGCAGTTCCAGGTCCACCAGGCTTTCAGGATCATCTATGGGTAAATAACGGTATAATCCAACGGCTTTCATCTAAGGTTTGCTCCTTTGCTTGTGTAGAGGTGATGCGTTTTTTGTAGAGTCTATGCAAGCATAGACTTACGCGACTGGGCTGAGCACACTCACCCTTTACTTACAAGGAACACGATCCAGAAGCGCAAACCGTATGCCTGTGCAAATGAGCAAAACGCCTTTACAAGCTAAGCTCTGAGGACCTCCAGGGCATTTCCTGGAAAGTCCATGTGTTGCCATCGGGATCGCTGAAGGCCGCGTACTTAATCCCCTGATCATGCTCATCAATCTCGCCTACTTCGACGCCCTGCCTCATGAGCGCTTCGCGGGCCTTTTGGACGTCCCCAACGACCAGGTGCAGACCCCTGAGTGAACCAGGCTGCATTTCAATACCATCGAGGCCGGTACTCATAACAATCGAGCAAGCCGATCCAGGTGGCGTAAGCTGGACTATTCTAACTGTATCAGTTGGCTGGATATCAAGGTCCGCGTGAAATCCCACCTTTTCCACATAGAAAGCTTTGGCGCGATCAATGTCAGTAACTGGCACCGGTACAAGCTCAAGTTTCATATCCATTATTCTCATTGATCCTTTCTGTTTGCCCCCTGGCATATGGGATTACCAGGGGGGCTGCATTCCTTTAAGTAAGAAGGTCGGGAGTCAGGCGGCCTTGAAATAGGACCGACGACCGTAGAAGATGAAAATGGCGAGCAGGCCCACCACCAGCGGGAGCAGGGCAGAGACGACATCGCCCCCCATAAGCGTTATCGCCGTAGCCCCTATCATGATGATTACTAGCCCGGAAGCAGCCAGCGGAGTCAAGAAAGGTTTGATGCGCAGGAGGAGAGGCAAGATGAGGCCAAGCGCACCAGCGACTTCAGCCACGCCGATGAACCGGATAAAGAGGCCGGGCAGCGGCACGCTCATCTGCGAGGTCATCATCTCGATTGGCATAAGTAACTTCGAACTGCCAGCAAAGAGAAAGATCAGCGCGAGCAGTGCCTGAACACTCCAGAGCGTGGTGAGCATAACCTTGTTCTGACGTTTCCCCTGGGTATTATTTTCGCTTGATACCTGAAGACTTGCGACATTGTTCATCTTGATGCTCCTTTGTTTCTCGCTATTTACTTGCCCTGTACTTGCAATTTGCAAGTACAGGTACTATACTATTCCAATACCAGGACGCAAAAGCGGAAATAGCAAATGAACCAATCGGGAGCATCTACCATGAAACATAAACATCACAGGCGTTCGGACTGCCCCATTAACTTCATCCTGGAAGTTCTTGGCGATCCCTGGTCACTGTTGATTATTCGCGATATTGTCTATTTTGGGAAGAAGACCTATACGGAATTTTTGGCGTCAGAAGAGGGGATCGCGACCAATATTCTCGCCAACCGCCTGGCGCACCTGGAGCAGCAGGAGATTCTTATCAAACGGCCTCATCCCACAAACGAACGTAAAGAGATGTATGCCTTGACGGAGAAGGGTCTGGACCTGATTCCGCTCCTGGTGGAGATGGCCAACTGGAGCGCCGAGCATGATCCCCAGACCGGCGCTCCGGCAGACTGGATCGCACTCATGAAGGCCAAACGTGAGCAGATGCTTCCCTTGATCCGCGAAACAGTGCGCCAGGGACGGGCAGTCTTCGCAGGCCCTAATAGCTTAGTCAGTCAACTCTAATAGCAGTAATGAGATGTCTTTTAGATAGAAATATGTTTAGGTGCTGGCTTGCTCGCCAGGAATGTAGCCCGCGACAGATACGAGTTGCTGAATGAGTAGAGGCGTGGGCGTAAGCATAAGTACGCGGTCACGAAGCCAGCAGGCGAATGGATGCTCCCATTGCCCTATAATCCCGATCTGGCGCGAGCGCGTGATAACCATGTTAGCTCGAGCCAGGCGCTTCTGCTGGTAGACATGGAGTGCCTCCGCAATAGATTGGGTGTGCCGTAAGGCCTGGGCGAGGACAAATGCATCTTCAAGTGCCTGGCAAGCACCCTGCCCCATATTCGGCGTCATCGCGTGCGCCGCGTCTCCGAGCAGGACCACACGCCCTTTGCTCCAATGAGATAGAGGCTTGAGATCATAAATGTCGTTGCGCAGGATCTCCTCCACAGGCGTCGCCTCGATAAGTGTTGTTATGGCTGGATGCCAGTATTTAAACATTGCCAACAACTCTTCTCTCCGTCCCTCTGGTGCCTCTGTCGCGTTCTCTGGAACATTGCGGGACGCAAACCAGTAGACCCGCTCCCTGCTCAAAGGGGCGATGCCAAAGCGCAGGCCCCGTCCCCAGAACTCTCCAATCATTTGAGGAACAGCAGCAGCGACACCACGCCAGGCCGTATAGCCTGCATAGCGCGGTATGCTCTGCGGGAAGAGCTGTTGACGGATAGATGAATGAATGCCATCGGCGCCAATTAGCAGGCAGCCTCGTACCTGTTGCCCATCTGCAAAAGAGGTGGTGATGCCATTCTCATCCTGTTCGAAGGCGACAAATCTCGCGCCTAGTTGGAGTGTATCTGGTCCCACCTTTTCACGCAACGCCGCCTGGAACTCTGCTCGATGGATCACAATGGTTGGCGCGCCCAATTTATCCTCAATCTCCGCTGGCGAGAGCGGGGCCAGGAGCTTTCCCCGAGCAGAGTAGAAGCCACTCATGGCCGTTTCAGGTAGACCAAGGTCACGCAACATCTCATCCAGGCCAAGCCTCTGTAAAACCTTCACCGCATTGGGCCAAAGTGTGAGTCCAGCTCCCACCTCTCTAATCTCCCTGGCGCGTTCAAACACGCGCACAGCAAAGCCCGCTTGCTGCAGCGCCAGCGCTGCAGCAAGCCCTCCAATGCCAGCGCCAATAATCACAATGGGCAGCTCATTATCTCTTGTTATCACGATGGTCGCCGATCCTTGTTTTGTTATCCCTCCGTGACCGATCCCAGTATCTCCAGGGTGTGAGGGTGCAAAAAATAGAGGAGCCTGGCACGCTGCTCCTGATCCATCAATCCGATTCTCAGAACACTTTCGCCCTGGTAAGTGACCTGCTCTTCCATTATGACTTGAGCGCGAGGATGTTGCTTGAGAAAGGAAACATAGGGTGCACCGGGAATGGCATCCAGGCAGGAGACGAGGCCCAATCCATCGCCGCAACTTGGGCAGTCCAGCGTTATCCAGGTGCGGGAATTGAGAAAAGGTGCTTCGAGTTGTTCTACACGCAGGCACCCGAGTTTGCCACAGGAGAGACAGCGTTTATAGCCCCTGCTTAAGGCTGTGGGCCAATCGGGTCGATGCTGCTGCATGAGCTGCTTGAAGGCGGGCCAGAAGGAAGATAAGCCCTCTTTGGTGATGAGACCTCCGCTCAGCAGAAACGCATCATCACGTAGCGTATAAGAGCACAGGGGGCAGTAGAGCTCAAGCTGTGTTCCCTGTCCCGCAATGGTCTCTAATCTTCCCTGCAAGCGGTGCTGTCCGCAGAAGTAGCACCAGATGGGCGTCTGCCTCAAGTGGGCCTGCTCCTCTTGTTCCAATACCAGGCCGAACGCTAGCGCGTCGGCGCGCAGGTTCGTATTAAAGATCTGCCATAGCTGTTTGCGCGCCCGGTGGAGCTGAATTTTCAAGGACTGCTCGCTGGTCCCCAGGCGCGCGGCGACCTCTTTTTGCGGAAGTTCTTCGAGGTAGTGTAATTCGATGCCCTTGCGCGTATGTACAGGAAGGTAGGAAAGGGCGCGATCCAGAAGGATTTGCAGGTCCTGTCGTTGGAGATCTTCAACGGGATCAAAGGCACTGGCTGGATCAGGCATCTCTACTTCCGAGCCATCTTCGCTTGTGAGCAGATGGGAGAGCAAGAGATGCGCGTTCTCTAATTGAGCATGTTTTGTCCGCTGCCAGTTCAGACATATATGCCGACAGATCCCATGCATCCAGGCCTGGAAATGGTCTGGCGAGCGCAATTGAGCCAGGTGGCTCCAGCCTTGCAAGAGGGTCTCCTGGACAACATCCTCCGCCTGAACTGGAGCGATGCCAAAGTGGATGGCCTGGCGCAATAGGCCAGGCCGAGCCTGCTGCATCAGATGCTCAAGCTGGCCCTGGATTGCCTCAAACCTACTACTCTCCACCGCTGGTTGGGCCTCTACGGTGGTCCCATAGCTACTGCTTCTCGCTGCCATATATTCCCTACTTTGCGTAATTTATATTAATAGTAACATAATAAATTTACACTTATCTATACATTGCTCACCCTAGATAACTCTCTACTGTTTCAAGCTTATAAAATCCCGAATCGCGTGTGTACTGTGTGAGCAGGGGAATGTGGCCTTGCCCGTAAATGACGAGAATGCGATCGCCAGGTTCGGTAATGCGTAACAGGTTGGCGAAGATCCTCATGTTGCGTCCATACCAGCCCTGCACCCACTCGATACCTGGATAAAATTTTCCCTCACCCAGTTGAAGAAGATGCATATACGAGCGATGATTAGCTTGTAATTGTTCAGGCTGGTTCATCCAATACAGAACCTCACCTATACTTGAAATTTTCTGCAGGTTCGCAAGGGCCTTGATGGAGGCTTTCCCTCTCTCCATGAGTCTGTGATATACCTCTGGAGCCTCCTCCTCAACGTACTTATACAACCAGCCTATGCCATACCCAATAGGTTCGTTCCAATCAATGGCATAAATACGCTCATGCTTCAGCGCGGCAGCGATCCGAAACCCCAACTGCTCGCGTTCATTATCCGCAAGAGCATAGGTACCACGCTGGTATTGCTGATAACAGTCATTGATGGTTACCTCTTTTTCGGGTACCGCCTCGATGGCGACTTCCGTGGGCCGAAAGGCTTGCAACAGGGACACACATTCCTCGATTTCTCGCTGGCGTTGCGCTGAACGTGAATCATCGGCCTGCATGTTAAAGAGATCATGATTAGGATTGCCCATATGGTAGGTGCCCAAAAGTAAAAGTGTTGATAGCGAAGTAGTTGTCATAGTCTGTTGTCCTCTTTATATTTTCCGTCTCTCCCTTCTGGTCACAGAAAAAAGCCAGCAGGTTACACAAAAAAGTGTAAAAAATCAGATTCCAGTCACTGGACAGGTATCTTCTCCCCTGTTATCCTGTAGGTGATTAAAGCCTCATCAACCACTAATGTTTTATCCCCGCCTCTAAGAGAGATGGAAGGAGCCACTCTATCAATGGATCTATCACCAGCCTTCTTTGACCTCTAGCTTCGCTTTGCTGACTCTGTTGTTGAGTAAGCCACCTCAGCTGTGCCTTTCTAACTACAGCAACTTTTGTTGCCTAACGAGGCAAGCTGTGCTATATTTGTTGGGTTACAATTGTTAGGCAACACGATATGTCCCTTCTTTATCTAGTGACAAGGAACGTCTATGCCCAGGTATGCCCATGCTCAGCTACGCTGGTCCGAGCACGACCAGACTTATGTTCTCTTCATTGGCGAGCAGGCCAGCGAACAGGCGCTCACGAGTGAGTGGCTTGAGCAAAACGCCTCCTTTGCCTTTCATAGCCGTTCGGGTATTCACTATACCGTCCGCAAGCAGCGGGTGCAACGCGGGAGCAGCTACTGGTATGCGTATCGTCGCCTGCGTGAGCGCATCGTCAAGCGCTATCTCGGTAAAACAGCGGACCTTACGTATGCGCGTTTAGAGGAAATCGCTCGCTTGCTAGAAGGGATGTCTGATGCGCATCAGCCTGCTTTAGAAGAGCCAGGTCAAGCGCCGGCTTCGTTCCAACCGGCTCCCATTGAAGCGTCTCCGCTCCTCTTATCCAAACTGTCTCCGCCGGGCCTGCATGCCTCTCTTCTCGACCGTTCACGCTTATTGGCACTGCTCGATGCTGGCTGCGAAGTTCCTCTCACGCTGCTCTCGGCGCCTGCCGGGTTTGGCAAGACAACCCTCGTCTCCCAATGGCTGGCGACACGACACGCCAGCTTGCCCTTTGGCTGGGTCTCTCTGGAGACTTCGGACAATGATCTGCTGCGCTTCTGGCGCTACCTGATTGCGGCCTGCCAGGCGTTTCAAGTAGATCTGCAAGAGGTGTACAGCATCCTGGCCTCCCTGGCTCCACAGCCGCCTTTTCTCCCCTCGTCTCTAGAAGCCATGCTAACTACCTTGCTCAACGCGCTAGCTCAATTGCCCACGCAAGGCATTCTGGTGCTGGAGGATTACCATGTGATTACCTCTCCGCTGATCCATGAAACGCTTTCCTTTTTCCTTGAGCATCTTCCAGCCACGCTCCATCTAATCATGATCACGCGTAGCGATCCGCCTTTCTCTCTGGCGCGCCTTCGCGCCCGCAATGCCTTGTATGAAATTCGCGCGACTGACCTGCGTTTCTCTCAGGAAGAGAGCGCGCTTCTGCTCCAACGCACGCTCTCTTTCTCGTTGGAGACCTCGACGATTCAGCGCCTGCATGCTCAACTAGAAGGCTGGGGGGCCGGACTCCACCTGGTAAAGCTCGCGCTTCAGCGAACAAGCACGCCCGCCGAGAGTGAGCAGGCGCTGGCTCACCTCCCCCTTGGGAATGCCTCTCTCCAGGAGTACTTTGTCTCCGAAGTGCTTGCCCTGCAAGCAGAACCAGTGCAGCAATTTCTGCTCCAGACCAGTATCCTCACCCGCCTGGCCGCTTCTCTGTGCGACGCAGTAACCGCACAAGACAACAGCCAGGATATGCTCATGCAACTGGAACACCTTGATCTGTTTCTGGAACCGCTTCACAACGAAGGGCAATGGTATCGGTACCACGCGCTTTTCGCCGAAGCCATGCGCCATGAGGCCCGGCGTCGCCTTGGTGAGGAGCAACTGCGTTATCTCTCTGCTCGCGCCTCACACTGGTATGAAACACATGGCTATCCTGGCGAGGCTATAGATGCGGCCCTGGATGCCCAGGATTACAATCGAGCCTCTAGCTTGATCGAGCGATCCATTGAGAGGCAGACCTTCCCAGGTGAGATCCAGGAGCCTCATACCCTGTATCGCTGGTTGGAGCAGCTTCCAGACGCGCATCTGGAGCAGCAACCCGTTCTCTGTTTGAGCTATGCCACAACGCTATTATTTCGGAGTCCTTCATGGCTCCCCGATACCGCAACCCAGCTCTCGATTGAGAAACTCTTGCTTAGGGCAGAACAGGGTTTCCACGTGGCAAACCAGCAAGCGAAGCTTGGAGAACTGTATGCCTTTCGCGCACTACTTGCCTTGAGGCAGGGCGACATGCCAGCCGCGACACACTATGCGAAACAGGCCCTGGATTGGTTACCTCAGCTACAAGGAAAGCCACCTATCATGCAGGGAACCTACTCTATCTGGCGTGGTTTGAGCCTGAGCATCGTGGCAGAAGAATGGATAGAAGCGGGATACTTCCCAAAGGCTCGCACTGCCTTGCTTGAATCCCAGGCTCTGTGCGCAGCCGCGGAAAATCACTATTTCCAGCGCGTCGCCATGCTCAAGCTTGCCCAGGTCTTCTTTGAGCAGGGGGAAAATCAGCAGGCTACCTCCCTGTATCGTCAGGTCCTCGCTTCAGCCAGGGAGGGCGGACCCATCTATACGCTTTGCAATGCCTTGTATGGCCTGGCGTCCCTCTGCTACGAGCACAATGAGTTGGAAAGCGCCTCTCACTATGCACAGGAGGCCATAACTGCCAGTCAATCTCAACCCCTGGTATACCACGAGGTGCGGGCAACGCTCATCCTTGCGCGTGTGCAACAGGCGCAGGGGCAGGCCGTTGTTGCCCAACAACAACTCGCGGCCCTCCTCGACAAGATACCTCTCTCCTTGCCGCTCCTCTTGCAGGAGGTCCAGACGGCCCAGGCGCGCCTGGCGCTCTCCGCTGGCGACCAGATAACCATCCATCGCTGGGCGACTGGCCGCAAGCCTCAGCACAATTTCTCACAGGCAATAGAGGAAGACCTGCTTGTTGCCCGCTGGTTGCGCAGCCAGGGCAAGCTGGAAGAGGCATCTCATCAGCTTAAGAACTTGCTTCTTGCGACGCAGGAGGCGCAACATACGCGACGCATGCTTGAGGTTCTGGTCGAGATGGTGCTGGTCGCTGCCGCAAGCAAACGCAAGACCGAAGCTCTACATCTGCTACTCGAAGTACTTGTCCAGGCTTTCGCCGGGAACGCTCAGCGCCTGTTCCTCGATGCTGGGGAGCAGATGGCGATCCTTTTACGCTCCCTCCTGCCCCATGTTCACGAGCAATCCTTGCTTGCCTATATGCGTGCCCTGCTCAGCGCCTTTCCTGCTCAACAACAAGATGGAACTCAGACGCTGGCGTCATCCCTGGTTGAGCCGCTCTCCCCGCAAGAAAAGCGCGTCTTGCGCTTGCTTGTCCAGCAGCGTTCAAACGCGGATATCGCCAATGAACTGGTTGTCTCGGTCAATACTGTTCGCACTCAGGTCCAGAGCATTTATGCCAAACTGGGCGTCCATACACGCCACGCTGCCAGCGAAGTCGCACGCGAGCTTCACCTGGTCTAATCATCCCTCTGGCTCTCCCTCTTTTCGTGACTGCGAATCATGCATGCAATCATCCTCGCGCATGAAGTCAATTCATCCATCTGAAAGCTATGATGTGCACATCAAACAAACACGTGCTTTCAGAAAGGCAGAAGAACATCATGATAAGCGCAGCATTTCCCTATCAGAAAAAACAGCAGCAGATCTTAGGATTAGAGATGGCATATGTAGAAGAGGGTCAGGGCGATCCCATTGTCTTCCTGCATGGCAATCCCACCTCGTCTTATGCCTGGCGTAATATTCTCCCCCATGTACAGGGGTTGGGGCGCGTTATCGCCCCAGACCTCATCGGCATGGGCGATTCGCAGAAGCTGCCCGAGAGCGGCCCCGATTCCTACACCTTTGTCGAGCATCGCCGCTACCTCGATGCGCTGCTTGAAGCGCTGGATGTGCGCGAACGCGTCATCCTGGTTGGACATGACTGGGGCGCGGCCCTGGCCTTTGATTGGGCGCGTCGCCACCCGGAGGCCGTACGCGGCATCGTCTATATGGAAGCAGTTATCGGGACGTCCTCCTGGGCTCAGATGCCAGAGATCGCTCGCTCCCGCTTCCAGGCTCTACGAGGTCCAGCAGGCGAGCAGATGGTGCTGGAGCAGAACTCCTTCATCGAGTTCAACCTGCCCGCGACCGTTCTGCGTAAGTTGTCAGAGGAAGAGATGAACGAGTATCGTCGCCCCTTTGCCGAGCCGGGCGAGGCGCGCCGCCCCACGCTCACCTGGCCCCGCCAGCTTCCTATTGAGGGCGAGCCAGCCGATGTCACCGAGATCGTCACCGCCTCTGGCCAGTGGCTCTCCCAGAGCCTTGTCCCCAAGCTACTGATACAGGCCGTTCCAGGAACGCAAGGCTCAGATCAGACTGCGTTCAACCGTATCTGGCCCGCTCAAAGCGAGGTGCACGTGCGCGGCCACCACACTCCCCAGGAGGACTCGCCCGACGAGATCGGCCAGGCCATCGCTAGCTGGCTCCAAAAGCTGGGCTAGCCATCACTCATTATTAATTTCTGTCAAATACACACTAAACATAGGAGAAATTTCATGAAGACCATTCTTTGGGCAACCTTGACCGCTAACGGAAACTATGCGCAGTCCAGTCCTGAGCATCCACCCAAAATGGAGGCCCTGGGTGACTTTGCGGCACAGGCGAAAGCCGCAGGAAACTTCATCGTCGGACGTCGCACCTTTGAGGGCATGCAGGCAAGCGGTGGCGGTGCCTTTGGTGAGATCGACATCGTAGTGATTTCGAAGAGCGTCAAAGACATCCCTGGTGTTAAGGTTGTGGCCTCCCCTCAGGAAGCCCTTGGCTACCTGCAAGGGAAAGGCCATACTACCGCCCTGCTTTCGGGTGGCGCGGATCTGCACAATGCCTTTCTCGGTCAGGGACTTGTCGACGAGGTCATCTTTAACGTCGCCCCTGTAATGGAGGGCAAGGGACTCAATCTCTTGCTCGACCAGGACCACTACCAGTACCAGGATGTGCAGTTGTTGGACTGCAAACCCCTCGGGGGTGGCGTCATCCAACTGCGCTACGCCTTAGGCCAAGAATAAAGCCATTCGATACAAAGGCAGCTACTGAGGGGCCGCATCTTGCGGTCTCAGTAGCTGCCTTTCTTGTTTGCGCAAGATTGGAGTAGTTTTATGGGCTTTTGGTAGGTTATGATGTTGGCGAGGCGGAATATCGATGAGAAAGGAATAGATCTAAAGATGGAACACCAGGATCAACAAAATAATGATCTGCCAGCAGAGCTGTCTGAGCCAGCGCGCCGGGCGCTTCTTGGAGCAGGCTATAGACATCTTGGCCAGCTTACAAAGGTAAGGTCAGCAGAAATTAAACGGCTGCATGGTGTTGGGCCAAAGACGATTACGCAACTGCGTCACGCCCTTAGCCAGCTTGGCCTGTCCTTCGCGGACGAGGCGAGCTAATGATAGGGGGGACGACGCTGCTAAAGCACGCGTCATATGTAGACGCGTGCTTTAGCAGCGTCGTCCCAGCCGTTATAACTACTATACATAGGCTGATTGGCTCTGCTGAAGCTGAGCGTAGTCGACGCCGGTCAGTTCGACGGAGGCATCCCAGAGGCGCTCGGCTGTGGGGTGGTCGTACTCGCGCCGGGCTTTGGTCTCGACGCGGGGATGACCACGCATACCTGAGAAGCCGCCTGGTCCGACCAGCTCACCACCGTGAATATCGGGCGAAAGGCCCGCGTAGAGCTGGGGTAGTGCTCCCATGGCCGCGGGCTGTCCCACAAACGCCCCAAATTTCTCGTAGAACCAGAGCTCAAGATTGGAGTTGCTGAGCGTGGCGCTGGTCGATTGCAAATTGGTGTGCGCGTAGCCGGGATGGGCTGCGACGCTGATAGTCTCCGTGCCTATGGCGGCGAGGCGACGCTGCAACTCAAAGGCGAAGAGCAGGTTAGCACGTTTGCTCTGGCCATAGGCAGACCAGCGTGTATAGCCCTTCTGGCCCTGGAGATCAGTCAGGTTGACGCGCCCCATGGCACGCGCCATGCTACTGGTAGTCACGACCCGGCTCTTTGGCGTGGCAAGCAAAAGTGGGAGCAGGAGGCCCGTCAACGCAAAATGCCCCAGATGGTTGGTACCAAACTGCATCTCAAAGCCATCTCTGGTCTCACGACGTGGAATGGCCATAACGCCAGCATTATTAAAGAGCAGATCCAGCCGCTGGTGCGCCTCCAGGAAGTTAGCGGCAAACTCGCGAATGGCGGCCTGTGATGCCAGGTCGAGCTGCATAAATTTGATAGACGCGTCAGGCATGCTTTGAAGAATTTCTTCGCGGGCCTTCTCTCCTCGCTCAGGGTTACGCGCAACCAGAATAACATGCGCCCCTTTAGCCGCCAGGGCCTGCACCGTCTCCCTGCCCAGGCCGCTATTGCCGCCCGTGACCAGCGCGACCTTCCCCCGCAAGTCTGGTATATCGTTTGTCGTCCACTGACTCAAGGTTTCTTCCCTCCAGAATAATAGTCTTTCCTGCTTAAATAGATGAAAGTAAATGCTTGCATGGGTATATCTCGGCCATATTGTACCATGCCCAATGAGCCACGTCCGCCAGGTATACCCACAGTAGCCGCGTACATAAGTAGCAAGCTGTTACAAAACAACGTTATTTGCGAATATACTGGCGAGATCTCAAATGTGGAGTAATGCATGCATCAACCAGCCCGGGCACAAGAACAGTCAATCGCGCTCTACCAGCGCTACGCGCCCGCCGTATTCGCCTACCTGATGCGCCAGGTTGGTTCGCGCGAGGATGCCGAAGACCTGTTACTGGAGGTATTTCTGGCCCTAGTCGAGAAAGGCCCAGCCCTACAAGAGGACGAGCATTTAGTGCGCGCCTATATCTGGTCCGTGGCGCACCACAAGGTGGCTGATCACTTCCGCCACTTCACCAGGCATCCCAGCATTCCCCTGGCGAACGTCGAGGAGATGCTCTATGAGCGCGATGAGCGACAGCCAGAGCAGGTCGCCCTGCGCCGCGAGGAGTACGCGCAGCTCTATACGCTCATGCGAGAGCTACCGGAGCCACAGCGCGAGATTCTGCAATTACGCTTTGGACATGAGCTAAGTTATAGCGAGATCGCGCAGATTGTCGCCAAGAGCGAGGCCGCTGTCCGCATGATTCTGCATCGCGCGCTCAAGGTCTTGCGCGGCGCCTACAGTGGAAAAGAGACAGGAAGGAGCAGGTAATGCCCGACAACGAACAGGACCTCTTCACAACTTGGGAACCCAGCGAGTATAACCTGCTCGAAGACGTACAGCGCAGCTATCTCCCCTATGCCCATGCCAACAGGGAATCGCTCTGGCGCGTCCAGGAACGCCTGGAGGCACGCTTGCAGCAGCCGCAACAGGAAAAAAGAACCAGCTCCATCAAGGAGTTACCTATACAACGAAAAAGGAAAACTATCATGGATGTTTCATCTAAGAAGGCGGGTTGGAGCCGCCTGACACGTGTGCTAAGCTCTATTGCCACCGTGCTCATTGTCTCCGCGCTTGTTGGCGGCGCGCTTCTTCTCTTCGGGCCAAAGCACCAGTCAGCAATAGTTGGTTCGAAAGCTCCCATACCAACCGCCATCGCCACGCATATTCCTGATCCCGGTCCCCCGAGGTTGGTCCTGGCGCGAGCATTATCACTTCCGCCACCACTACATCGCGCGTCGATCCTAATAGTCTTATCGCCCTGGACAAGCGCCAGGCCTTCGCCCGTGGAACCATCTTTTATGTGACCTTTAACATCTCGACCAAGAAAGAAGCGGGAAAGATGGTGATGAAGATATTCACGGATGGCATTCAGGAAAAGGAGCAAGAGAACCCTATTGAGGCCAACCAGAACAAGCATGGGTATATTAGCCTCAGCTATTCGGTCGCCCTCTCCGGGAAGATCGAGTTGTACTGGAATGACCAGCTCGCCTACCGCCTCTACTTCGCGGTGAGGTAGCCCGCTACATGGTACACGGCTACTCCCCTCTGGAGGAGTAGCCGTGTACCATGTGCCCTTTAGGGTAGCCAGTAGCGGTTATGGCCCAGGAGAAGGTGGCAGATTCGCCAATTGGAGGCTCAAGAGGTGAAATAGGGGGTTGTTCTTGCATGCTTTATCCTTCTATTATATAAATATACAAGAGAGAGGGTCATACGTAGCGCTAACACACTACAGGCTTTTTAAGCGCACTGAATACATATATTATCACATCTTTTCCAACCGCTAAATCAGTTAGGTATGCAACAGTAAGAAGCGAGAAGAATTCATGCCTACTATTCGCTTAGAAACCTACATTGAGGCGCCAGCGGAGCGCTGCTTTGATCTTTCGCTTAATGTTGACGCGCATAGTCACTCTGTAGCCTATACCCATGAACGTCCAATCGCTGGCGTGACGACAGGAGTCATGAAGCTAGGTGACACCGTGACCTGGGAGGCTGTCCATTTTGGCATCAAACAACATCTAACGTCAAAAATTACGGCCTATGAGCGGCCTCACCGTTTTGTCGATGAGATGCTTCAAGGAGCTTTTCAGGAAATGAAGCATATTCATGAGTTTGTTCCGCAACCCTCTGGAACACTTATGATAGATATTTTTACGTTCAGTGCCCCACTGGGCTTCCTTGGGCGCCTGACTGAAACACTCGTCCTCACCCGTTATATGAAAAATCTTCTCCTCTCCAGAAACCGCTATTTGAAGTCTGTTGCGGAAGCAGAATAGCCCGATACTGCCGCTTGCCTTGCCGCTGGTGATATGCAGGCGCCAGCATCCGGGGCTGAGTTGGTTATTCAGATGGCTGTATGTTCGCCTATACACTCGCGGCTGGGATGGGGTTGAGGCTGATAGCGCGCAGGCGTGCGTAAGCGCTTATAGCCTGCAACAATAAGATAGGATATGGAGGAGAGCGCGGCAATATAGAAGCTGACTGGCCAGTGTCCCACCAGAGCCAGGAGCAATCCCGCCCAGGTAAAGAGCAGCCCCAGGAGAATCGAGAGAAGCAAGGCTATCATAGGCCGATTAGTCAACTGGTGCGCGACCGCGGCAGGTACAATTAAGAGCGCGAAGACCAGCAGGACTCCCACGACCTGCACAGCCTCCGAGACCGTAATGGCGATAAGCAGGAGAAAAACGATGGAGAGCAGGCGTATCGGCACGCCCCGTGCCTGCGCGACATCGGGATCAATCGAGCTAAACATCAGGGGGCGGAAGATGGCCGCCAGAATGATCAGGGCAATGGTGCCCGAGATCAGCGTCACCAGGACATCGCTCGTCGAGACGCTTAAAAGCGAGCCAAAGAGCACACCAACCGTCTGAGTTGCATACTGGGTATACAGGTTCAGAAAGAGCACGCCCAGTCCGAGGGCGAAGGAGAGCACCATCCCGGTCTCGATATCGCGACCGTGCAGGCGCTTATCAAAGATGCCCATCCCGAGGGCTGCCAGGACCGTAAAGAGGAACATACCCATAAGAGAGCTGAGCCCGAGCAGAGCCGCGCCCGTGGCCCCCGCAAAACCGACATGGGAGAGCGCATGGCCCGCGAAGGACTGCGAGCGCAGGACCACAAAATAGCCAATAACTGCCGTAATGATGGCGACGGCCGTTCCCGCCAGGAAGGCGTTACGCACAAATTCCTGGTTCTGATAGAGCTGAAACAATTGAAGTAGTGCTGACATCTTGTTCTCCCCTCACAGCCCGACGCTGCTAAAGCACGCGTCTACATATCGCGCCATGATATGTAGACGCGTGCTTTAGCAGCGTCGGATCATACACGGCTTTAATGTAATGAACCGCTAAACTGCATCTCGGCTGCGTGCTCGTCACTTGCCAACGACTCCTCTAGAGCGTCTTCGCGCCCATGTTTCCCTAGCCAGAGCGGCGAGAGCAGGCGTACTGGTAGGTAGACGATGAAGGCCAGGGCCGTGATAAAGAAGCTGACAGGCCACGGCGTCAGAGCCGCCAGGAAGATGGCCAGCCAGGTATAGCCTACGCTCAGGAGACAGGCCAGGAGGATCGCCTTGACGGGCGAATGCACGATGCGGATGGCCGTCGCGGCAGGCCCCACTAGCAAAGTAAAGATCAGGAGGATGCCCACAACTTTGACGGAGATCGAGATGGTGATGGCCACTATAATAAGGAAGAGCACACCCAGCAGGCGTACCGGAACGCCTCGCGTTTGTGCGACTTCAGGATCGAACGAGCTAAAGAGCAGGGGTCTGAAGAGCAGAGCAATGAGTGCCAGGCAGAGTAGGCAGAAGAGGACATTGGTCTGTACATCGAACTGACTAATTCCCAGAATAGTACCAAAGAGAATGCTGTAGGCGCGTTCAGCGTATCCTTTATAGAGTGAGAGGAAGAGGATACCAAGCGCCAGGGCCAGGGTCATAATGACGCCAATGGCCACATCTCGCTCACGTAACTCCTTGCCCAGAAGACCAATGCCGATGCCCGAGCCAACCGTAAAGGCAAGCAGCCCGAAGATGGGATCAATCCCGAGTAAGACGGCTCCTGCGGCCCCCGCGAAACCAATATGAGAGAGTGCGTGGCCCGCAAAGGTCAGACCGCGTACAACCAGGAAATATCCCACAAGCGCAGCCATGATCGCGACGCAGGTTCCAGCCAGGAAGGCATTCTGGATAAAAGCATAGGTGAATATATCAAGCATGGTTTGTAGCAGGCCCTTTCCTTGCCAACCTATCCCCGAAACTGCGCCTTCTGTACCAGCGCACATATAAATTGATACTGTGTATCGTTTGCTACAGCATAGCATAGAGTTCAAAGCGCTGTCAACATAGTGATATCGTGTCTCAACATACCTCTCGCGCTTACGGTGGTCACTGGGGTAGTGAATATGGTGTGTGCTGGTGGCCGCAGGCCACCAGCACACACCATATTCACGGCCCAAATTAAGGGGAATATTTGTCAGAGTGTAACAAAATTGGCTTTCGTGCGACTATATAAATGAGGTGTGTTTCGCGAGGAGATGGCGGGAACTGATACTGTGGGCACTAGCGGTTCTTTGTCTATCTTCTCCATGCCCTCCTTTTTCCCCTTCCTTAGGAACTACTCCTTATCCTTCCTCCACAGCACCCGCGGTGCTCCGCAAAGGATGAGAGTCTGTGGCGACGGCTGGCGAAGTCAACCGTCGCCACAGACTCTCATCCGGCGGTTTTTATAAGCAATGATAGGCAGGAAAGTTGTCCCCAAATCAGACAGTTTACTCCTCTTTTTTGTGCTATAGTGGGGGATACAGCATTTACCGATGAAATACAGGAGGGGTGAGGTGGAACAAGAAATCCTCGCTATTTACGACGAACAGAGGCAACCCCTGGGGACACTGCCGCGGGCCGTGGTCCATCAGCAGGGACACTGGCATGAGACTTTCCATTGCTGGTTTTTTCACCAGGAGGGCGCGCACACGTATCTTCTCTTTCAGCGGCGAGCGGCCTCAAAGAAAGATTTTCCCCTCAAACTCGATATTACGGCCGCGGGTCACTTGCTCGCGGGCGAGACGGTCAGGGATGGGGTTCGCGAGGTCGCGGAGGAGGTGGGAGTAACGGTTACGTACCATGAGTTGCTCCCTGTTGGAGTCATCCCGAGCACGATTGAAATTGATCAGTTTATTGATCGCGAGTTTTGCCATGTCTATCTGTATCATTACCAGGCACCAACTCCACGTTTTCTTCTGCAACAGGAAGAGGTTGCGGACATGATCGCGGTAGAATCCACACAGCTCGAAGCTCTCTTCCAGGGGAATACCAGTGCGATTGAGGGGCGAAGTTGTCTCTACTCATTTACTGAAGGACCCGTCGTCGAGATAGAGACACAGGATCTCTGCCCCCATTCGCCAACATACGCAAAGCAATTGATGCAAGCGCTTCATCGCTATACAGGCTGCTAGATGCGAAACCTCTTGCCACGGATGTTCGTGCTATTGCTATTGCATTGCATTGCATTGCAGGATCCTTAGACGGATCGAAGAAATAGTCCGTTAGCTCAGCAGTCGCTTCCCACATCCAGTCTGGATCAGCAAGAAGAGTATAATAAGGAAAAGCCAAATATGTCAAGTATTATTGCACTAGGGGATGTGGGGCGTGGCAGAGGAGGACGGCTCCCCTCTTTCTACCGGAGATCCATGGTGGATAGGGATGGCATGGAAGAGCTAACATGTGCCAGGTGCCACACAGAAACGAATACGAGGAAATAATGGGCAGTTCAGATGCTTCTCAAGCACGCAATATACACCAATATCCGCAGCATTCTCAAGAGAAGTTAGCGCTTCAGGCGGAGATAGAGCCTGCTGTCCAGGGAGCAGAAAGCGGCTCGCCACCCGAGGCAGAGACGATCCAGCAACTAGAGCAGGCCCTGCTCAAAACGCGTAAACGCTTCGATTCCTTTATCAGTGCCGCTGGGCACGAACTACGCACTCCCCTGACCACGATCAAAGGCAATGCCCAGCTTGCCCTGCGACGTCTGGAGAAACTTCGGCGTAAGGTCGGACAACAGGAACAGATCGACGCGTCCGCCCTTGGCGCTGATCTCGAACGGCTTCAGCAGCCGCTTGACTACATTGTCTACCGCGTAAACGAGCAGGATAAAATGATTAGCGATCTCCTGGATGTCTCACGCGTTCAGTCAGGCAAGATCTCTATCGTCATGCGCCCCTGCAACCTGGTACAGATTGTACAGAATGCGGTTCAGAATATGCATGAGATGAATCGTGTAATTGACTTGACAGTGCCAGAGGAGGAGTCCCAAATTGCCATTCACGCCGACCCTGAACGTGTGGAGCAAGCCCTGAATGCCTTGCTGAGTAACGCGATGAAATACTCCATGCCAGATCGACCGGTCAAAGTGTTGCTGACCATAGAAGAGAGAGAGGCATCACGCATGGCCCAGGTCCAGGTTCAGGACTACGGCACTGGTATTCCTGCGGATGAACTGGACAATATCTGGGATATCTCCTATCGCGTCAAAGGGATTGAGGTACAGGATGGCTCCTCCGTAGGCCTGGGCCTGGGCCTCTTCCTCTTCCGCGCCCTTATTGAGCGCCAGCAGGGGGCAATAGGGGTACATAGCGTACCAGGCGAGGGATCACTTTTCTGGTTTACCTTGCCCCTGGCCCAGCAGGAAAGCTAAGTCTCCTCGATCAAAGGTCATAACATAAAACAAGGAGAAATCTATGCCGAGAGCGAGCGTTGAACCGTTGCCAATTCCCGGTCATTTTGCTACCAGGCCTTTCTGTACCAATCAAGGGCATTTCCTGAGCTTTTCTGCTTCAGAAACGGTTGAAATGCTGGCTTCTGCTCAAAGTATCAATGTGCGTGCCAAAGGCCATTTTTCGATTCAGACCCTGACTCGGAACTCGGCCCTGCTGTATTTCTTCGGCATAAAAGTGTATGAGCCTCTGGATGCGACTTATAGCACGCCTATCCAGACCCTTGCTTCGTTCAACGCGACAGTTACATGCGAACAAGGAGTCTTCGCCTTCAAAAAGCAAAAATTTATGGGGAATGGAAATGAAAACTGGGAGGAGGATTCCTGGCCATGCTTGCTTTACCATGCGCGCTATGTATTTGAACCTGACCCGCTCTATCCACTAATCGCGAACAATCCCGCAAACCTGCCAGAAGGACAAACGCCTGGCCCGGCCCATTACTATCGTCCTGGCAATCAGCAGGAACTTACCAGGAGAGAATTGCTTCATATGGGTATCTCGCCTGTCGACGAACCCTGTTTGGAAAAGTAGTCATCCACAAAAAATTTGTAACACCGCTCCATTGCTTGAACGTGTTAGCACAGTGACCGGGACATACGACGATGTGTAATGCAGAGTGGTCACATGCAAAGGAGAAAACTGCATGTTTTTTCACGTTCAAAAGCTGATCAATGAGATCGTTCCCGACGAGCCTGATCCCGCTGCGGCAAATGCATTGCAGGAAGGTCTGGGCGGGCAATTTGGTGAGATGCGCACGATGATGCAGTACCTCTTCCAGAGCTTTAACTTCCGCGGCAAAGCCAAACCCTACCTCGATTTGATTCAGGGAGTCGGGATAGAGGAAATTAGCCATGTGGAGTTGATTGCGACCACCATCAACCGCCTGGTAGATGGCGCGCCTGGCTACAAGGCAAAAGGGGGCGTGTTCGATGCCACGACCCAAAACATGCCTGGACAAAATGGTTCCACGCCTTTAAATATAGCCCTGCACCAGGGAAATATTCACCACTTCCTGGTGGCCTCACAGGGTGCGATGCCTATTGATGCCGCGGGCAATCCCTGGTCTGGCTCATATGTCTACAATAGTGGAAATCTCACGCTCGATCTCATCTACAATTTGATGTTAGAGGCAACGGGGCGTTTACAGAAATGCCGCCTCTATGAAATGACCGATAATAAGACGGCACGCTCCACCATCTCTTACCTGATTGTACGCGATCACGCGCATGAGAACGTTTACGCCAAGGCCCTGGAATCGCTGGGTATCAACTGGGGGAAAGTCCTTCCCATCCCAAACTTCGATGCCACCAAGTTTCCCGAAGTACGCACGCTTATGGAGAAGGGCCTTCATAATCAGCAGTATCACTGGCGGCTTGATGGCTCTGAGATGGCTAAAATCTTTCAGGGGCAGGCACCTTCTGTTACCGGCGGACCACTGGAGGTACCCGAGAAACCACCTGAAGGTGTCCCTTTTACGCCCGGTCCTGAGCGCCCAGAAGAGTTCTCTCCCGGCTTGACACCTGAGATTATGGAACTGGTTGAGCAGGTGAGTAAGTTGAAGTAAGACAACCTCCGTCCTTTAGTATATACTAGAGACTATTCTGGCTCTGTTTGATTACAGTGATCGGAATAGTCTCTTTGTGTAAGCGGTTAATCCCCATATACAATTATCAATAGAAGAACTGTCAATATAGAACTATCAGGAAAGGCCTACACCATGTCAGTAGCAGAGAGTAAAAAAATGGTGCTTGCGCTCTACAAGGCTTTCAATGAAAAAGACCTGGCAGGGATAGAGCAGGTCTTCGCCGAAAGTTTTGTGGACCACTCAACGCCTGAGCAGACTGTGGGGCCAGAAGGCGTGCGGGCGTATTTTGCAACATTATATGATGCGATTCCTGATTTGCGTATCACTATCGATGACCTGGTCGCCGAGGGCGACAGAGTTGTGATACGCACAAGCTGGCGGGGCACGCATGCCGAGAGCAAGAAAGCGGTGTATCGAAGCATGATCCAGATCTTCCATGTCAATCAGGGGAAAATTCAGGGGGAGTGGAATGAGGGCGGAGATTTGCTCCCAAAAGATTGACATCGGTCACCTTGCAAGGTATACCATAGCAAGAGATCAGAGATATTTATCTGCACTCCAAGGAGGGGGCAATGACCAAACCATTATCCGTGCGTGCTCAAAGTACCGGTACCAGCACCTTTACCATTGACTCTGGCAGCAAGCATCGCATCGTTTTAAGTTCAGTAGAAGAAGACCAGGGTCCCAGCCCCATGGAGGCGCTACTCGGGGCGCTTGCTGGCTGCGCTGGCATTGGCATCCTCTCGATTCTGCGTAAGATGCGTCAAGATGTCACCCATTATGAGATTCGCGTCCATGGCGAGCGTGCCGAGCAAGATCCTAAGATATTTACCGATATTACCGTCGAGCATATCTTTACCGGCACCAATTTGCGCCCGGAGAGCATCCAGCGCGCCATTGAGCTGGATACGACCAACTACTGCGGCGTCAATATCATGCTTGGAAAGAGTGCCGCAATCAAGCACACCTTTCAAATTCACAAGGCATCTGAGCCAGAGGCGCAGCTTCCTACGCTATGATTTTTTGACCAAGAAGAGAACATATGCCTTCTCCAATAGCTAACGGCAAACGTGCTGTGCTGTTGCCATACTGTTGTCACTCGCTTATGGCATACTTACACTATCAAGAATGCATAACGAGAAAAGGGCAAGGAGAAGGCTAGCATGTCATCCATCACCACCATTGAAGGTACACTTACTCCCCGTGCGCCATTTAGCTTCAGCAAGACTCTGCAATTTGTGGGCGACTTTACTCCGACCGAAGGCGAGCAAACGGTCACGACCAACAGCATAACCAAGGCAATCACCCTTCATGGTCGCGCAGTGGCCTTTCAAGTATGTGACCTTGGCGTTGAAGAGCCTCGCCTCGCGTATACGCTTTTCACGGAGCAGCCACTGAGCGACGCTGAGCACGAAGCTCTCAGAGATCGTATCAGTTTCTTTCTCAGCCTAAATGATGATCTGCACGCGTTCTACACAATTGGGCGAGCTGATCCCTCCTTTGAGCTACTCATCGATGCACTCTATGGGCTTCACCAACCCAAGTTTCTTACCCCCTTTGAAATTGCCTGCTGGTCTGTGCTGACACAACGCAACCCGATAGCGATGGCACACCGTACCAAGAGGGCATTGGCGAAACGCTGGGGCACCAGCATTATGTTGCCTGATAGTCGTACCTATCACGCCTTCCCCGAAGCAGGGCAACTGGCCAGGATGAGCATAGACGAGTTAGCGGCGGTTGTACACAATACGCGCAAGGCAGAATACCTGTACGCCGTCATCCAATTTTTCCACGAAGCAGATGAGCAGTATCTACGCAACGGAGACTACGATGAGGTCGCCACAAGCATCCGCTCCATTCGTGGTATTGGCGAGTGGTCAGCCTACTTTATCCTGATCCGTGGGCTGGGGCGGATAGAGCGCACTACGCTCTCCGGCAAAGAGATTCTACACGCGGCTTCTAAGATCTACCAGCGAGAGATGATGCCTGCCGAACTCCAGCGCATCGCTGAGACCTATGGTTCGTATCAAGGCTACTGGTCCTTTTACATGCGCGCAGCTAATGTAGTTGCTCCTATGATCATGAGCAGGTAGAAGCGCATCACACCGGTTCCGTGCTTATATATGATGTGGACTGCCAGCCTGTGGCTGGCAGTCCACATCATATATACACCTGTCCAAAGGGACTAAGGCTTTCTGTCCTCTTGCACAATCCGCAGCGCATCTTTTTCAGGTACAGTACGAGCAGAGAAAACAAAGAACGTACGACTGAAAGGGAGAAACTCGCATGCCACATACACAAACCGCTCTGATTACGGGAGCTTCAAGAGGACTAGGCCTGGCGTTAGCTCGTCAGCTTGCGAAAGAGCAGTGGAACCTGATTATTGATGCGCGTGGAGATGAGGCTCTGGAGGCTGCTCGCCAGGAGCTTGCGCGCGCGACGCAGGTAATCGCTATCGCTGGAGATATCACAGACGCTACACATCGCCAGGCGCTCGCCGACGCGCTACACACAATTGGTTCTCTCGATGTCCTCGTCAACAATGCCAGCATCCTGGGACCCAGCCCTCAACCTCAACTGTTGCAGTATCCACTTGAGACGCTGGAACAGGTCTACCGCACCAATGTCATCGCACCCCTGGCACTATTGCAAACGCTCCAGCCTTCTTTACAGCCAGGGGCCAGGATTCTCAATATCACCAGTGATGCCGCCATCGAGAATTACGCGGGCTGGGGTGGCTATGGCTCAAGCAAGGCTGCGTTGGAGCAACTCTCACATATCCTGGCGGCTGAGCAGGAAGCCTGGCGTGTCTACTGGGTCGATCCCGGCGATATGCGCACCCAGATGCACCAGGAGGCCTTCCCAGGTGAGGACATCTCTGATCGCCCGCTGCCAGAGGAGAGCGTCCCGGGCCTGCTTCAACTCATCAAGGGCGACTATCCCAGTGGTCGCTATCAGGCACGTGCCCTGCCAGGGAAGGACGCACACTCATGACCAGCTTACCCATCCGGACAGCGTTAGACGCATCGCTTGATTTCGTGCTACCAGCCGAGCTTGAGGCGACCAGGCCGCCTGAGGCTCGCGGCCTGGCGCGCGACGAGGTGCGCCTGATGGTCTCGTATCGCGCCAATGACCATATTCTTCATGACCGCTTCCGTGAAATAGAGCACTTTCTGGAGCCAGGCAACCTGCTGGTCGTCAATACCAGCGGAACGATGAATGCCGCGCTCAGCGCGACCCGCGCGGACGGCACTCCCTTGGAAGTCCACCTCTCGACACATTTGCCCGCCAATCTGTGGATCGTTGAGGTTCGCCTCAAACGGGAAGAGCAAACGTTCCCGTTCTCTGAGATGCGGGCTGGCGAACGGGTGCCGCTGCCAGGAGGAGCCTCGCTACACCTGCTCACGCCATACAGCGCCGGAGAAGGGAGGCTCCAACCAGCCAGGCAACGGCTCTGGATCGCGACCCTTGAGCTTGCTTCACCACTTCAGGAGTATCTCGCGCGCTATGGCTTCCCCATTCGCTATAACTATGTGCCCGAAGCCTGGCCGCTTGAGTACTATCAGACGGTCTACGCGACAGAGTATGGAAGTGCCGAGATGCCCTCGGCGGGGCGCGCCTTTACGCCTGAACTCATCGCGCGCCTGGTTGCTCACGGAATTCAGATTGTGCCCCTGCTGCTCCATACCGGCGTTTCGAGCCTGGAGGAGCATGAGCCACCATATGAAGAATACTATCGTGTGCCTGTAGAAACCGCCAGATCTATAAATGCTGCTCACATTAACCATAAACGTGTCGTCGCGGTGGGCACGACAGTTGTACGCGCTTTGGAGACCGTCACGGACGCGGATGGTGTCACGCATCCAGGGGAGGGATGGACACGCCTGGTGATCACGCCACAGCGTGGCCTGCGAGCGGTCAACGCCTTGCTTACTGGTCTACATGAGCCGCGTGCCTCGCACTTGCTTATGCTCGAAGCGCTGGCCGGTCGTGAGCATTTGCGGAAGACCTATGCCGCAGCGTTGCAAGAGCAATACCTCTGGCATGAGTTTGGCGACCTGCATCTCCTGCTGCCATAAGGCGGCAGGAGAGGAGTCCGGAACTGTGGGGGACGACATTGCGGGAGGGCTTTTTGGCTTCTCGATGCTCGGTAAAATGAAAAGAAAGTGGCATGCTAGCTACTGACACGATCACATCAGTTTCCAAGAAATCGAGGCACACGCAATGAAACGACAACCTCAATATATGCCAGGCGGAAATGTTCCGCCCTCCTTCGCGGCACAGCATCCCGCGACACGCCTGCCCGCTTTCTACGCCCGGGCCGTCACGACGCCGCAGCCACGTGTCTTTGCCCAGGCCGCCGAGTATGCGCGCTGGAGCCTGGTCTGGATCCAGCTCGTCTTGTTGCTGATTATTCCCGCGGCGCTGGGCCTGCTGCGTAGTGTGCTCAGAGATACCTCCAGCGGGATCGATACGCGCTCAAACGTCTTCTTTGGCTTTATGGATGTCCTGACCGTGGGCGCGACCATCGCGGCCTTTGGCCTCAAGGTCGTCTTTGTGCCACTCCTGTTCTTCGTGGGCGCGGCCCTGCAATACCTGCTGGCGCGGGCCTTTGGCGGTCATGGGCGCTTCGTCTCTCACTGCTTCGATATGCTGCTCTACCAGGTCCCGCTGGCGTTTATTGGCGCGCTCATTATCACTGTCTTTGTGGCACTGCACTTCTCAACACTTTTCTTTGCGCCTATTATCAGTGTCGCGCTCTTCTTCTATGGCGTCTTTGTTAACACCTCGGTTGTCATGGGCGTCCACGGGCTGAGCCGCGAGAAGTCGATTATAGCCGTGGCTATCCCCTACATCCTTGGCGTCATGGCAGTTTGTGGCCTGCTCGCCGTGCTCGCGCACTCTATCGCGAATATGCTACACATGGCACATTAAAATTTAGGATGTAAGGGCCTCGCCCTACAGGCCAATGCAAACGCCATAACGATGAACTCAAAACACGAATCCGCTCCTTATAATATATAGGTTATATAGAGGCTGGATAAAAAGCCATAAAGGAGTTACAGAGGAGCCGCTCGCATACGGATGTTCAGGCCGTGGCTTCGACCTGTGCCTGGACGCAGGTCAGGGCGGTCTGAATAAAGAGCTTGGCTCCTGGTGGCGCTGCATCCTGCGACTTGACCGCGAGACCGATCCGCAGATCCTGAGGGGGATTGAGTGAGAGGGCAACAACACCCTCAAGCTTACTGGGGAGAAGTTTGCGTGGCATTAAGGTAATGCCCAGCCCCTCACGGACCATGGCCAGAATCGTCGCGGTATCGCTAGCCTGATAGCGAATTTGCGATTTATACTTGTCTAGCACAAAGCCAGCTCTGCGCATCAGGTTCAGCGAGCATTGAGTCTTCTCCATCACAAAGCCCTCTTCGCGCAGCTCTTCTGGCGTAAGCGTCTTGCGTGTCTGGAGTGGATGTCCAGGCGGAAGTAGCACGCAGAGTTCATCAGTCGTTAGCAACGTTCCATCAATCCCTGGCGCGGGTAGCAACACAAACCCGACGTCGATAACTCCCTGCTCGATCCAGTCTCCCACCTCGTGCATGGATCCCTCAAAGAGCACCACTTCAATGTCGGGATATGCGACGCGAAAGCGCGTCAGCATGCTAGCTAACAAACGCGGAGGAATCATCGATTCGATACTTCCCAGGCGCACCTTCCCCGCTGCCTCGCCACGCGCTACCTTTGCCTCTTGCTCAATCGCCTCGGCCTGGGCCAGGAGCAGGCGCACATGTGGAAGGATCTTTTCTCCAACACGAGAGAGCGAGACAACGCCCTTACGATTGCGCTCCAGCAGCGTCACGCCCAGCTCGCTTTCAAGCGCTGAGAGCGCGTGACTTACTGCCGATTGTGTCAGGTTAATGGTATAGGCCGCCTCCGTGAAACTGCCCGTTTCGGCCAGGGCCACAAAACTTTGGAGCTGTGAGAAGTTCATATGTATTTCCTTCATAAGTTTATGACAAATATGATTTGCGCTCATTATACAAAATCAAGTATACTGCTGACAAGTTGTAGGGTCCATGCTTGCATGGACTTTCCTCGGCAAGCAAGTCCATGCAAGCATGGACCCTACAATAGGCTGGCTGCACCAGTTAAAATTAACATTTATAAACTATTGGAGCTATGATGGCTGAAAACATTTTATCCATACAACCTGATGAACGGAATAATGTACTCTCTACTACTGATGCTCAAGTGGATACGCAGAAACAGGGAGAGAAGCCCTCAGCACGCATTCGGGCACGTCATGTATTGCTTCTAGGTGGGCTGGGAGCGCTGGGGCCGCTGGCGAATGATATGTATGTCCCCTCGCTTCCGACCTTAAGCCGCGATTTGGCGGCGACGACCTCGCAGGCACAATTGACCCTGAGCGCCTTTATTCTTGGCCTGGCCCTGGGACAGATAGTCGCGGGACCGATCAGCGATGCCCGGGGCAGGCGCTGGCCCTTACTTATCGGCATCGCAGTCTATGTGCTTACATCGCTACTCTGTGCCATTGCCCCTTCCATGGCGATTCTCATTCCCCTGCGCTTTATCCAGGGCGTAGCGGGCGCGGCTGGTGTGGCGCTGGCCCTGGCGATGGTCAGCGATCTGTACAGCGGAATCGCCCAGGCGCGTTTCTTCTCCCTGCTGATGCAGATCAACGGCCTGGCTCCGATGCTCGCGCCGCTGCTTGGTGGGCAACTGCTTAGAGTGACTTCCTGGCATGGCATTTTCGTCACCCTCGCGCTCGCCGCTGTGTTGTTGTTCGCCGCCTCGGCGCTTGGACTTGGAGAGACACTGCCTGTCAGCCAGCGCCAGCGTGGGGGTATTACAACAACCCTGAGTGCCTTCCGTGAACTGCTGCTGAACCGGCGCTTCGTAGGCTACGCCCTCTCCTGTGGCTTTGCCTTTACCGCCTGCATCATCTACATCTCTGTCTCGCCGTTTGTTTTACAGAACATCTATGGGATCTCGCCCCAGTTGTTGGGCATCATCTTCGGTATTAATGCCCTGGGTATCGTCATCATGGCCCAGGTCAATGCCAGATTGGTTGGCCGTGTTCCCTCGCAACATCTTCTGAGCTATGGCTACGCCATGATCGCCCTTGGTGGTGTGACCCTGCTCGTGGTTGTCCTGAGCGGTATCGGGCTTATCGGCATCCTGCCAGCCTTTTTTATCCTGACCTCCAGTCTTGGCCTCATCATGCCGAACGCGACAACGCTGGCGATGGCAAATACGCGAGCGGCTGGAAGTGCCGCCGCCCTGCTGGGTGTCTTGCAACTGGCGATTGGCGCGGTCGTCGCTCCCCTGGTTGGCCTCGGCGGCAGCGCGAGTGCACTCCCGATGGCTGCCTCTATCGCGGCCTTCGCCCTGGCGACCCTGCTCACCTTCATTCTCCTCTGCCGCCCCGCGCGGGCATAATAATTGTTGTCAACAATCTCGCAACGGTATACTGCACTCCGACAAGTTATAGGGTCCAGGTAGCCGCGTACGCCAGTAGCGGGCCTGCTACTGGCGTACGCGGCTACCTGGGCTGGTACGATAATTCTTGCCCGCCTTATGTTTTTGATAACGCTTTACGCATCTGGGGTGGGACCAGCAGTCTGTATTCGTGCTCATTTGACCATAGGCAAGGTAAACCAGAAGGTAGAACCCTTCCCAGGCATGCTCTCTACACCCACCTCTCCGTGATGTCGGGCGATGAGGGTCTGACAGATATATAAACCCAGGCCCAACCCTTTCCCTGAACCACTCTGGACTGGTACTCCCTTGACCTGGTGAAAGCGTTGCCACAATTCCTTTTGAGCCTCTTCGGTGAGACCTGGCCCTTGGTCTCGCACCCAAACACGAGCTACGCCCTCCCGGATGGTCAGTCCAATGTGGATCGGCTGATCTGCGCTCGAATAGCGGATCGCGTTGGTCAGATAGTTCGTCACCACCTGGCTGATCCGAGCTCGGTCGGCAAGCACCATGACCGTGGTGTGCTCCGGCAATTCGAGCAGGAGTGAGCGTTCCGGCGCGGTCACCCGCAGATCCTCGACGGTTTCGCGCACGATCGAGGCCAGATCACAGTGGTCCAATGATAGTTCCAGCGTATTGGCCGTGATTCGCGAGACATCCAGCAGATCATTGATCAAATGCGTTTGGACATCTACTTGTCGGGCGCTGGCTGCCAGGCGCTCCATAAGGTCATTGAAGAAGGCGCTCACCTCTGGAGTCAGGTGGTCGGTCTGGGTGCCCAGGCGTTTTACTCGCCGCTGCAGCAATTGGAACGTGCCTTTGAGCGCGGCCAGCGGGGTTTTCAACACGTGGCTGGTCATGCCGAGCATGAGGTCTTTTTGCCGTTCGATCTCTTTGCGGGCGGTCAGATCTAAAACGAAAGCGAGCAGTAACGGAGAGGCGCCTTCCCGGCGGATGAGCGGGCCTCCAATCAGCACAGGCACGCGTTTGCCATCTTTCGTCACATAGTCTTTTTCAAAGGGCTGCAAACGACCGGTTGCGAGCAGTTCCTCTACAGCATGAACGGATTGCGCCCGATCTTCTGGGGCCGTCATCGTTACCCAGTTCATCCCCCCTGCTGCCAGGTCCTCACAAGTATAGCCCAAAAGCGAGAGAAAGGCATCGTTGGCTTCATAAATGGTTCCCTCCGGGTCAGCCACGACGATCTCAATAATATTGGACTCCACGAGCCCACGAAACCGTATCTCGCTCTCCCGCAATGCTTCTTCTCCGTGTTTTCGCTCGGTGATATCCTGGAAATACACAGAGAGCCCATCCTGCGCCGGGTACGCATGCACATCAATCCATCTCTGGTAGGTTGGATGGAGCGCTTCAAAGTGCATCGTTTGCTGCATTGCCATCGCTGCGCGATAGTAGTGCTCGAAAGGCGTACCAAGAAGATCAGGCACCACATCCCACAGACACTGGCCCAGCACCTTTTCTCGGCTTCTGCCTGAAAGCTCCTCCGCTTTTTGATTCATGTAAGTGATGCGCCACCTTGTATCGACATGCCAAAAACTATCGCTAATACTTTCGAGAATGGTCGTGACGCGCTCCTCAGCTTGCTTGAGGTCCGTCATATCGATCATGGCTCCAATCATATGTATCGGCTTACCATGCACATCAGAGATAACCCGGCCCCTATCTGAGAGCCAATGCATGCTCCCGTCAGGCCAGATCACGTGATACTCCGTCTGATAGTCCGTGTGCTCGGCCAGAGCACACGCAAGGAGCTGGTCTACCCGTTTACGGTCATCGGGATGGACGGCCTGCAGAAAGCTCTCATACGTGATGGGAGTCTCGGTCGACATTCCCCAAAGTGCTTTACACTGATTGGTCCACATGATCTGATTGGTGACCAGATCCCAATCCCACGCCCCCACACCGGAAGCGGCCATGGCCAACTGCACCTGTGCGTCACACATCTGCCCGCTCAGTTCCAGCCCAGTGATATCCGTGCCACAGACGACAACCTCGCGGATGGATCCAGCAGGCTCGCGTACCGGGATCGCACGCAGGTCTACCAGGCGGTAGGCTCCATCATACCGACGAATGTGGCACTCCCTCTTCGTGGTAGAGCCAGTGGTGACGGCTTGGATCGCAGCTTCTGCTATCTGAGGCTGAGCAGCAGGATGCAGTGCATTCTGCCAGCCTCGCCCAAGGCACTCGCGCTCTTGCTGTCCGGTAAAGGTTTGCCAACTGGGGTAGGGTTCTTGCATCAAGCCATCGGGAGTCACTATCCAAAAGACATCGGCACTCTCTTGTACGACGGCCAGAAAACGATACTCAGGTGCCTCGTGTCCCTGAGATGGTTGCTTCCTCTCTTCTTGCTGATGGGAATGAGACAGAGACATAGGATTGTTCTCCCTCCTCATGTGTCCCAGGATCACAGAGAACGCGTCTGTCCTTGCCCTGCACGCGCATGAGAGCACAGATCACGGCGCGTTGGGCTGTGAACGCTTTTCCACAAGTAGCGGCCCTGTGAGAAGGATATCTGTGGCAATTTCTCTCTTCCCCTACATTGTAGAATAGGCGATCAAAGTCAAGCGCATCGTTGCTTGTCAATCAAGCAGTGGAGCAAAGAAGTGCTGGCATCCCACGTTGTCTGGCGTGCGAGTAGGGCTTTTCGCACATCACAGCATGGATAGCTGAAACATGACCCCCATCTCTTTTCTGGAAGCGGGAGTGACGTGGATGGATCTCATCCTTGAGAGGCAGAGGAGAGAGATGCCAAAGATCCTGAGAATCCCACTCTATATGAGCAAAGAGACACGTGGTCTGAAACCCTGATCCAGCCACTTGAGAGTACCATGAAGCTGCGCGCGCTCCAACGGAGTCGCTCAATCGGTTCCCGAGCATTCTTCGGCCAAACGTGCTATCTCGCCTGCACAACTGAAAGAGTAGTTGTCCACAGTCCTTATCAAACAGCCTTATACTGCAAGGAGAGGGAAGAGTTGAGAGTCAGTCTTCAGAGAGAAGGGAACCCCTATGTCAAAAACACAAGCGAAACAGGTCCAGGCGTCCACAGAGATCCGCTATCTTCCGATTGAAGCGTATGGCATGATTGGCGATCTCTACACGGTGGCCCTGGTAGGGAAAAATGGCTCAATTGATTGGTGCTGTCTCCCTGATTTTGACTCTCCAAGCGTTTTTGGCGCGCTACTTGATGCCGAAAAAGGAGGAGCATTCCGTATTGCTCCTGTCGGTGAAGAGCCGTTGAGTACGAAACAACTGTATTTCCCCGAGACAAATATTCTGATAACGCGCTTTATGACGAGCGAGGGAATCGGCGAAGTGACCGATTTTATGCCCATTAAACGAAGAGGAAGTGAGCATCATGAGCATCACCTCATCCGCATGGTGCATATTGTACATGGATCGCTCACCTTCCAGCTCACCTGCCGCCCCGCCTTTAACTATGCCCGAGACACGCACACGTTAGAAATGACCAAGTATGGGGCCGTCTTCCGCAGCCCCGCTTTGACGCTGGCCCACTCCTCCTCAGTACCTCTAACCGATGATGGGCAGCAGGGCGCGCAGGCAACGTTTACGCTCACCGAAGATCAATCCGCCATCTTTGCCCTGGATAGCGCGCGCGACCAGGATCTTCTCCCTCACCCGGTAACGCAGGCAGAATATGACGTGCAATTTAAGGAGACGCGGCGCTTTTGGCTGCGCTGGATCAGCCAGTGCCAGTATCAAGGGCGCTGGCGCGAAGCGGTCCAGCGCTCCGCCCTGGCCCTCAAGCTGCTGACGTATGCGCCAACCGGCGCCATCGTGGCCGCGCCAACCACCAGCCTGCCCGAAGGCATCGGCGGCGAGCGCAACTGGGATTATCGCTTTACCTGGTTTCGCGACGCAGCCTTTACCCTGGATAGCCTGCTGGCTCTGGGCTTCACTCAGGAGGCCGATGACTTTATGGGCTGGCTGGGCGCGCGGGTACGTGAACTCCAGGAGGGGGGCGAACTTCAACCTATGTATACCATCCATGGTGGACACGAGATGCCCGAAATTCATCTTGACCACCTGGAGGGATATCGCCAGAGCCGCCCGGTGAGGATTGGCAATGGCGCTGCCACACAACGCCAGCTAGACATTTATGGCGAGCTGCTAGATGTCATTTACCTCCATACGCATTATCGTGGTCCGAGCTATGAGGGCTGGCAGCAACTCTGTCAGCAGCTTGACTGGCTGGCTCAGCACTGGCAGAAGCCGGATGAGGGCATCTGGGAGGTGCGCGGTGGAACCAGGCATTTCCTGCATTCGCGCCTGATGAGCTGGGTGGCCTTTGACCGCGCCCTGCGTATCGCGCGCGAGCGAGGCTTACCCGCCCCACTGGAGAAGTGGCAAGCAATCAGTATGCAGATCTATCACGAGATTATGGAAAAAGGCTGGGATGAGGAGAAAGGCAGCTTTGTGCAGTATTACGGTAGCAAGGCTGTGGATGCAAGCGCGCTGCTGCTCGCGCTGACCGGCTTTCTGGATGCTCGCGATCCACGTATGGTGAAGACCATAGAATGCATTCAACGTGAGCTCACGCATATGCCACATGTCTATCGCTATGATGTCGGCACGGCCGCCGATGACGGCTTAGCGGGCCACGAAGGAACGTTCAACATCTGTAGCTTCTGGTTGATAGAGGTCCTGGCCCAGACTGGTCGCCTGGAAGAGGCACGCCTCTCCCTTGAACACCTGCTGTCATATGCCAATCACCTGGGCCTCTACTCCGAGGAGCTTGCCACGACCGGCGAAGCCCTCGGCAATTTTCCCCAGGCCTTCACCCACCTGGCCCTGATCCACGCCTGCCTCAGCGTCGATAAAGCCATGAAGAAGGGAATGAGTCAGCTCTACCTTAGCCTCTAGCAATGTGTTGTTGTACATGAGTTACCCGTACATATACATCGGCCTCTACCCCCTCTGGCAGCGCAATGGTCAGACGTTTCAGTACCTGCGTTTTATGGTTGGCCTGGCTTTGCTCTTCCAGGTGTTCCAGGCAGAATTGCAATCCCTGGGGCTGTTCGATGGACAGGCGCAGATTATGGTGCTGGCCGTGGAGGATGGCAATGGCTCCGTCGACTTCGCAATCCAACCAGGTAATAAAGGCTTCTTCGACCTGGTGGCTTCCCTGAGCAAACTGAAAATGGTCGTGTAGCCAGACACTACCCGCCCCGGCTCCTCGCGTGATCAAGCGCAGTTCGCGGCGGGCGCTAAGCAGATCTGGACAGGGGTAGGCCGCGGCAAATTCGAGCGCGATCCGTTTTTCTCCATCCGAGTCACTGGCGTCCACGCTTCCCTGGAGCGCACCAGAGAAAGCGCGGCCAGTACCCTGCAACAGGCCATCGATGCGTGGGACGCTGTGCCCGTAGGAATTGGCGAAAATGTTCTCGTAGCGGCGCGGCCCGAAGTAGTCCCGTGAATAGAGTCCCCGGCCGGGGTCTGTCAGCAGATTTTCGCCGGCGATGTGCAGAAGGAAGCTGCCCACATCATTGTGATTGTGCTCTTCGTCGTTGTGCCCCGCTTTGACGCTCAACACGACTGGCGCCCCCTGCTCAGTTTGCGTTACCAGCCGTGCGGTCCCACCCGCTGGTAGTTGAGTGTCCTCTGGTGGAATGCTTGCAGGCTGGCTACCGTCCCACCAGAGGATATCGCGCAGCATCATGGGCAGGCGCCAATTGTTGTCCGGGTCTTCTGGCTGGGTAAGCAGATTGAGTAGAGTTAACTCGCCAGTACGCAGCGCCAGGCGCGTGAGGATGCCAGGATGAAAGCCAACATGTTCATCGCAATCGGCGAAGCTGGCAAAGTTGGCGCCAGAGAGTTGCATTTTCGCGGGAAAGGCCGCGATCAGCTTCAACTTCTCGCCCGCGAGCAGATCGATCTGGCCAGCACTATACGCGTACAAAAGCTCTGAGAGAGCCACAACGTTGAACAGGCCGTAATGCCAGTAGGCTACCCCCTCGCTTGAGCTACCATCTTCTGCGAAAGCCGTTTCCACAAAGGTGTGCAGCCCGGTGAGGGCAATTTCCAGGGCGCGCTGTATTCGCGCCGGCTCCGGCTCCAGCAGAAGGAAGGTTGCCGCGACCGAACTATTGCAAACGCCATTCCAGTTGCTCGCCCCCTGATACCAGGTATGCAGGTGAAAGAAACGCAGATACGGCTCGAAAATTCTGTGCTCAATCTCCGAGCGGACCCGCTGGCGCACCTCCTCATTAAGAGTCTCGCCGAGCAGGAGGAGGGTTTCGGCCAGCAAATAACCCGTTTCGGCGGCAAAGAGATCGATCAGATCCCGCTCATGGGCTGGAAGCACCCAGTTGCTCTCTTCACAGATGCTCCAGAGATAATCCTGTACAACGTCGCGTAAAGCTGTCTGGCCGAGGAACAGACGCAGCGCGGCGGCGGAGAGGCGTGCTCGCTTGAGAAAATACGCGGCCTCGTAGCGGCTGCGCTCCCCGCTCTCGCGAAATAGGCGATACGCTGTATAGGTGGTCTGCGGGATTGTCCCGATCCCGGCCAGCAGGGGCTCCGTCTGCTGGAGCACACGCTGGGTTTGCGGCGCACGCTCCAGCCGCTGCCGCGCTGAACGCGCCTTCTCCAGTTCAGGGAAAGCCAGACCCCGCGTGGGTAGCAGTTGTTGCAGTTGTTGTAGTGTCACGCCGAAAATGGATGATAAAGAAGATGCCATGTACCCTTGCCTTTCTAATCATCTACCTGATCGGTTCCAGAAAATATGCTCATCGACCAGCGCCTGCTGATCACTCCATGCTTTTCGAGTAGTCCAGTCGGCAATTCCTTGCCAGAAGGGGTTTTGAGCAAGAAAGTGGGTCTGCAGCCATCAATTAAAGGTGTGAGTGTTGCAAACGATGGAGTGGCCCAAAGCCCTGTAGAAGAGTTCAATACAGGGGAACTAATCGCGGCCCTTATCGACCCGAGCGTAAAACCCTGGGCTTTAGCCCTAGGGATAGAAGCGAGTCCTTTGAAGGCGGATAGGGTGGTTGGGGATATCCCTCTCTTGACACTATCCACCTTTTACACTATACTAGAACAAGTGTTTTGGTACAGACACAACTGAAAAGTGTTTGGGCGTTGCAAGGTAAATCGTTCCCTTGCGTAAAAGCACTTGCGTACAAGTGTCCCTGTGCCCTCTCGGTGAGGTCTTTTAAGAGCTTCAAAGCCGCCTTGCCATCCAAGAGAGCAAACACGTATTGGCTCGGACGGAGCCTTCAGGAAACTTCGGTTTGCTGAGAAGCCCCCGGATTTATCCGTGGGGAGTCGTCACATCTGGATCTCTAGAAACGCATCCTGCTCATTCCATACGGTTGATGTTCGCAGTTCTGCACAGAGCTTCTGCATTGTCGCCACCACGATCTCCCTCTCTTGATCCCATGCCCGCCGCGCTTGAAAATCTTGAATCACCGTAGGATAGAGCCGTAGCCCCCTGATCCTCTGATCCTCTACCTCCACCAGAAAAATGAAGCTAAGATCGTTGCGCTCAATACGATCAACCGCGTAATCATCAATAAAATCACCAGCGCAATACAGAATCGGTCTCTCTTTGTACAGCTCGATTCCGCGCACTACATGACCGGAATGACCAAAAACAATGTCAGCTCCCTGCTCGATCAAAGCATGCGCAAAGGGGATCTGCTCCGCTGGCGGGGTATAGCCCCAGTTTGGTCCCCAATGAGCCGATACGATCAGCAGGTCCACCTTCTCTTTCGCCTTCCTGACGATCTCCAAGAGTTCTCCGGCCCGCTCATCCTTCAAGTCAATAGGCACATACCACACTCCGGGCAGTTCTTCAGTTGCCTCCCATTCTGGCTGGTTATCCGTCAACGCGATCAGCCCCAACCTCTTCCCCTGTGCTTCCCACAACGCCACTTCGGCGGCCTCAGCCTTCTTTCGACCAGCTCCCGCGGCGTACATGCCAGCAGCACGCACCACTTCAAGCGTCTCAAACAATCCTTCGTAATGAAAATCAAGGGCATGATTATTGGCAAGCGACACTGCAGTAATATGAGCCGCCTTGAGGGCATCTACATTTTTTGCATCTGAGCGAAAGTGAAATACTTTGGGGGTCGCTCTCCAGAACGATCCATGATCCGCCAGGGCACATTCGAGGTTACAGATGCGCACATCTGCCTGCTGGAAAAGAGATAATGTATCCCCCCACGGATAGGTTGGAGGCTCTTCCATTAAAATCTGATTTATGAGCCGCCCCAGCATCACATCGCCAACGAAGAGAAGTCGCATATGCCTTCTCCTTCCTCGCCATGAACCATTCAAGTAGACGCCTTTTGCTCTTTTGCCATGATGCTCACGCTCCTTGATGAAGCTCTCTCTTTCAAGTTTCCTCCCTCCACAAAGGTGGGCCATAGTCACCTCTTGGGTCGATGCAATTTACTAATGAGATGGGGGCCCCCTCTCAAAAAGAGGACTGGGCCCCCATTTCATTAGTACGTTTATACCCCGTTCCTCTTACATGTCTATTTCTGAATTTGTTGGGTCTGTGTGGCATGGACGATCGTGACTTCGCTGGCCGGGATCCAAGCCTGGCGATGGGAGAAGTTGATCTCATACCACAGGGTAGTGGAGTTATCCTGCACGATGGTATATCCCGAGTCAAAAATCGCCCCATTGGGGACGCCACCCAGAATATGGCCGGGAATGGGATTGCCATAGACGAAGACTTGAGAGACCCCACTCTCGTTGATGCTCACCAGCGTGCCCGTTCCCTCGGTGACATTAGCTCCCGGAGGAACCGCCAGCCAGACCAGTTTCCCGTCCTCGAACTGGCTGGAGGGATTCAAGTGAACCTGGTCATCTTCGCCATACCAGATCTCGTATAGCGTATCTCCTGTCCCTACCGGATCCTTGACCTTAGCCAGGTAGGCATAGCTGATATCTGTCTCGATATTGTTCGTCTCGTCGGTAATGTCGGTGGGGTCGCTATACTGCGGGATGCGCCCCGAGGCGGTGCTGGGACCATTGTAGAGATAGTAGAAGTTGAAGTCGGCAGGCGATTCCACTCCGCCTTTCTCCAGATGATTTTTCGTGTGCAGCTCGATGGTTCCCTTCGTGGGGGCCTCCTGCGGATAGGGGATACCCTGCTGATGGATCAGCCCCAAGTAGTAGTCCCACATCCAGTATGGACCTGGATCAACGTGGTTAGGGCCGTACGGATACAACGGGGGTGGCACCGTGCCATGCGCCACGATATCATTGCGAGACAGTGGCAGATGGTACTTGGTGAGCAAATAGGCCACCAGCTTGGCCGAACCCAGGTACTGGGCCGCGTTGTACCACTGGAACCCGGTCGCATCGAAGCCCACGTGTTCGATACCGACCGAATGCTGATTATACCAGTAGTTGCCACAGTTATATGTAAAATCCGCATCATGGACTACCTGATAAACCGTGCCATCCGAGTCCACAATATAGTTGGCGGCGGCACCAGGGGCAGTTTGAGGATCGGTGTTCTGGAAAACATTGAGGGCGTCCTGCAAGGAGCCTTCGGTGTCATGGATGACCACGTAGTCCACTGGCAGCGGGTAGCCCGCATCAGTGCGCTCCTCGTAGTTGCAGGGCGGGTAGACAGTTTGGGATAGTGTGCAGTCGAAGGTGTTGGGATCCAGAATGCAGTTGACCGCGGCAGAATAATCGCCGGTTGGCGTATTGCTGCAGCCAGCTGGCAGTGTGCTGGTCCCCTGGACTGCCGCAGCCGTAGCCTTATTGGGCTTGACCGCCTGAGCCGCCAGGGTTACCATCTCTCCGGTGTCGCTCTGGATATTGAAGCCGGTGTTCAGAATCTGGTAGAGCGCATCGGCATACATCAGCGCAGTCGAGCGCACAGTGGCGTGGCTGTACGCGGCAACCGCACCATACCAGCCGGAGAGATTGGCGGGCAGGGTATGACTGGCAGAGAGCCGTAAGGCCTCGGCCCGCAGGACCGCTGCGCCGCCGCGGATATTGGTGGCGATGTCGGTCTTGAACTGAGCTGCATTGACGTGCAGCAGGCTGGCGGCCTGGTCGAGAGTATCGGTGTGCTTGTTTTTGACCAGGTGCATGCAGCCAAAGCCGTTGTCGATGCTGGGAGAGCCGTGGTGCATGCTCAGGCGTCCCTCCATGTAGCAGAGGGCTTTAAGCAGGGTGGCGGGCACGCCGAATTCGCTGCTGGCCTGTTCGAAGGCCGAGCCGATTGCGCCGCTGCTGACCGTTTGTGCGCTGGCTGGGGAAGGTTCTCCCAGGAGCCCGGCAAGCAGTACAAGCAAGGTAAACAAGGCTGGGAGTGAGAGACGAGCGAAAGCTATGCGTCGATGCATCATAGTTAAGTACTACCTCCATGCAATACATGTTTCACAAAAGATGCGAGCGAGCAGAGGGTCGGGGAAAACCAGTGATGATAGGTTCCAATCCGAATCCATCACCACCAATATTAAGAATAACATATTGACCAGCTTTAGCGGAGGGGATCAGTGCTGTAAAGTTTGACTTTGCACTGGAGTGAAAGTGGTGCTGTTTTGGAGTGGCAAGGGAGCAGGGGGAGGGGACGGGTGTTAAAAACGTTTCCAAGCAATTATGCCAGATGTTGACAAATGAAGGTGTCTCTGGTAGAGTTCTATTGGAAAGAATGTTCTTTTGTGAAACGACAAGAGAGAGGCACATCGACTCGAATGACGTGTTGTTGGAAAGGGAGGAGCCCACCAGATGCAGTTGGTCGAACGACATCTTATTCGTCACCAGGATGCACGCTTTGCCGTCATTGACCAGGCGGCCTTTGCCTCCAAAAACCTGTACAACCAGGCCAATTACCACGTCCGGCAAGCCTTCATTCACGAGGGAACCTACCTGCCCTACGCCGCCATCTTCCATCGCCTGAAACACCATGAGGCCTATTGTGCCCTGCCTCGCAAAGTCAGCAATGCCATCCTGATTCAGCTTCACGACAATTGGGTCAGCTTTTTTGAAGGGATGGAAGCCTACCGCCAAGACCCCACTCCCTTTACAGGACGCCCCAAGATCCCTGGCTATCAAGACAAGACCAAAGGCCGCTTCCTGCTCATCTACGAGAAAAAAGCCCTGGGCAAGAGGGCATTCAAGCGCACGGGCAAGCTCGTCCCATCAGGATTGTCCATCGAGATCGCGACTCAGATCACTTGGGAAGCCATCAGGCAGGTTCGCATCGTTCCACGCGCTGATGGCTACATGGTCGAGGTCGTCTATGAGCAGGAGATCCAACCGGCTGCGGTCAACCCACAGCTTCGAGCAGCCGTGGATGTGGGCGTCAATGTGCTGGCAGCCATCACCAGCGACAAGCCTGGTTTTGTGCCTCGTCTGGTGAGTGGCAAACCCCTCAAAAGCCTCAATCAGTGCTACAACAAAGAGCGCGCCAAGCAGCAGCAACGCCTCGCGCATGAGAACCGATACACCTCACGCCACCTGGATCGTGTGACGACGAAGCGCAATCGCCGTGTGGATGCGTATTTACACATGGCCAGCCGTCGGATCATTGATCTGTTGGTGAGCGAAGGCATCGGGACGCTGGTGATTGGCAAGAATCCCTTCTGGAAACAGAATGTGAACCTGGGGCGCAGGAACAACCAGCAGTTTGTGCAGCTTCCCCATGCTCGTTTCATTGAGCAGTTAACCTACAAAGCGCACCTGGTTGGGATCAGGGTCATCCTTCAGGAAGAAAGCTACACCAGCAAGGCCAGTTTTCTGGACGGCGACCCCATCCCAACCTATGAGCCGAACGCCGCTGAGAAGCCGGTGTTTTCAGGCAAGCGTGTGACTCGCAGTTGGTATCGTGCCAGGGATGGACGCCTCATTCATGCCGATATCAACGGATCATACAACATTTTACGCAAACGTAGCTCTGACCCTTTGCAAGTGGGGCGAGGAGTAGCGGGAGCCGCAGTTCTCCCTAGACGGCTGGCCGTCTGAACGGATGACCTCTAGGCATAGTGGTCATCATTTTAAGATACTGTATGCTTTCTATAACTAGAAATGAAAGGACGCTGTATCCGTCCCCGAGTTGTGTGAACTCTAAGGCTCTTCCGCAACTTTCGTGCTCCGGGCACTCTCACGCAAAACCTTTTGATGAGAAAGCAGCGCTCAAACCGGAAAGGAAAGTATCAGGTTACAATTCAGCGCAAAAGTTGCGGATGAGTCACTTAATGGGTTCTCGTCATCTTCCTTTCTAAGCACAGCTATAAGCAGGAAGTGCTCTGTTCCCTGGGCTCAAATAACCGTTCTGTCAGGCATAATGGTTTCAGGTAGCATTTCATTGCACGAAAGATGACGGAGAGCCACTTAATGGGAGAAACGTTTCAGCCCGGCTCATAAGTGTATCGTTATTCCTGCTCTTCTTCCCCTGGTCCTTTCTCACTGGCCTGACGGTCTTTTCTCCACCGCATAATGGAGCCACACCATCCCTCCCTCTAGGGATTCCGTGCCGATAAGGCGTAACGATTGACCCTCAGCAGGCCGTTCATCGGCTTTGCCAAGATACTCGAAAATGCTCGGCACACCAGCAAGGCCGTCAATGCCAGGATAGACCAGCAGGCTGATTTCATCGATCAATCCGGCTTTCAGGAAGATGCCATTCGTAATGCCGCCTCCCTCAAGAAGAAGGGTTTTGATACGAAGGTGTCTCCGAGAATATTCATCGCATACTGCAACTCTCCACCTTGGAAGTCTTTGCCTCTATTGTCCTTCGAGACGGTGAAGAGGTAGGAAACACCGTCATGATAAAGCTCAGCGAGGTAATCGTCCGATATGTTCTCGCCGAGAACAGCGATAATGTGATCGCCATCGGCGTGGTCTTGCCCGTAATGAAGCTTCCCATGAAGATCGATGACTACCGCGACATCGCGCCCGTTACGGTTGCCGATAAACGGTTCGCGCAGGTCAATCATCGGTTTTTCTCCCTCACGGACAGTGCCTTTGGCATACTCCTCCATCGTCTTGCGTCCAACCATCCAGCCGTCAGCATGAAATCGCTGGGCAATGTGATTGTAGTATTCGTTCAAACGTTTCCCATCGATTCCAGCGGCAGGTTTGGTCCACCGATCAACGAGCAGGCGACCATCAATTGAGCTGACCATATGACAAATAACTTTAGGATGCATATCAACTCCCCTGTTACTTATTTTACTCTTTTCCCATTATGCTTGTTCCGCGATACAGTCATCAACGTTGATACCCGGGCTTGCTTCGGAACAACCTTTTCCATCAGCGTTCGAGGTAGTGCAGTAATCACACCCACCACACCCAGCACTACCATTTAAGAACTCATGAGAAGTATCGTGAAGACGACTGTACGGTGTACAACCGTTTCTTTCACGTTCTCTATAATATCTCTATTTTGACCAGCGATTTAATCGCACGGCGTTCATCCATCGCGGCATAGGCATCGGCAATATGGTCAAGATCGGTGGTGAAATCAAAGACCCGACCAGGGTGAATCTTGCCAGCGAGGACCGCATCCAACAGTTCAGCCATATAGGCACGAACCGGCGCGGGACCACCGCGCATCCCAACATTGCGATAGAATGTCCCCTCGGCGGGAATCTCTACATTGTGAGGCATCCCAACGCGGCCAACAATGGCACCGGCCCGCGCAATCGCAAAGGCCGTCTGATTCGCTTCCATTGTCCCGACGCACTCAAGCACCGCGTCCACACCGATGCCATCAGTCAAAGCCATAATGGCTTTGATTGCCTCATCGCCTCGCTCCTCGACAATGTCAGTTGCACCGAACTCACGAGCAAGCGCTTGGCGCTCAGCGTGGCGACTCATCGCAATAATGCGCTTGGCACCGAGGAGTTTGGCGGACAGCACAGCAGATAAGCCAACCGCACCGTCGCCAACAACCGCAACGGTGTCATCCTGTTTCACACCAGCCGATACTGCCGCATGATAGCCAGTCCCCATCACGTCTGAAAGGGTCAAGAGCGAAGCCAGTGTTTCATCCGAAAAATTGGAACCGGGAACGACGACGAGGGTGCCGTCAGCGTGTGGGACACGCGTCAACTCTGCCTGTCCACCATCGCCTTCGATCCCCTGGCCAAAGAAGCCGCCGTGCGTACAGGCCGTGTGAAAACCGGCCTGACAGTTTGGGCACGTGCCGTCGCTAAAGGCAAACGGTGCAATCACAAAATCACCCTTTTGAAGAGTTTTCACCTCTGAGCCGATTTCCTCAACCACACCAATGAACTCATGGCCGATTGGCCCCTCTGGATGTGACATGAGACCTCGGTAATACCAGAGGTCAGAACCGCACACACAGGCCAGTACGACGCGCACGATAGCGTCGGTCTGTTCTTGAATGACCGGATCTGGCCGCTCATCAACTTCTATTTTGCCTGCGCCGCGAAAAATTGCCGCTTTCATAATGACTCCATCTCCTTTTTACCAGTCAGGAAGCAAAATGTTCCGTACGTCATAAACCCTCCTTTTCTTGCTCAGCGCTCTTTCCACTCATGAAGCCCTTCCCCAGAGGGTTCTCTGTCGGTCATTATAGACGCACCTTGGCACAGAGTGGTAGAATAATTAGCGCAAATAATTGAATAATTTTGTAAATCGTCCAGAAGGGCTATGGAGAAATGAGGAGAGAGGTTGCTATGAATGTGGTGATCAACCATCAGGCAGAACACGAGTCCGTACCGCTGCAAGCCAACCGCAAGGAATTAGTGGAGCGGATTGCGCGGGCTGTGCGCGAAGATGGGACCGTGCAACCGCTCCAAGGGATGTACCTCACTCGCTCCTCCTCGCCGACGGAGCCGCTTCCCGGCGTGTTTGAGCCATCGGTATGTATGATTGCTCAGGGCAGCAAACAGATCCTTTTTGGGGACAGTCGCTACCAGTACGATCCTTTACATTATCTGCTTGTCACTATGGAACTCCCCCACATCAGCCATGTCCTGGAAGCCTCGAAGGAGCAACCCTACTTCAGTCTCCGCCTCGCTCTGCCTCCCAGCCTCGTCAGCGCGGTCATGCTTGAGTCCGGTCAGGCCTCTCTGAGAGATCATACCAGTGTGAGAGCTATGGATGTCAGCCTGTTGGGTGGAAATCTGCTCGACGCCTTCGTGCGGCTCACAAGGCTCCTGGATGCCCCTGACGAAGCACCGTTCCTCCAGCCTCTGATTATGCGGGAAATTATCTACCGACTCCTGAGAGGAGAGCAAGGGAACCGGCTCCGTCACCTGGCAATCGTAGGGGGCCACACCCCCTCCATTGCCAGAGCGGTCGAACGAATCCGGCAAGAGTTTGACCAGCCACTGCGCGTCGAGCAGCTGGCACACGAGCTAGGCATGAGTCTCTCGGGATTGCACCACCACTTCAAAGCCGTCACGGCAATGAGCCCTTCACAATTCCAGAAGCGAATGCGGCTGCAGGAGGCCCGGCGTCTGATGCTCAGCGAAGACCTCGACGCAGCAAGTGCCGCCTATCGGGTGGGGTATAATGACGCCTCTCACTTCAATCGGGAGTACAAAAGCCTCTTCGGCAACCCACCCTTACGCGACGTACAACAGCTGCGGGAAGCCACCAGGGCAAGCACTGGCGGATGAGCCAGAAGACACATCCGCCACAAAGCATAATCTGCCTCAAGCAACAGATCACTGTCCTCATATGTGCTGGCAATGGTCGTCTGCATCTCTTCAAGGGAAAAGCCGAAAGAATGCTTTGGCGCAGTTGTGGTGTTCTTCTGGAGTACACAAGAAATATCACCCTTCGTTTGCTTACTCCAAAACAGCACCGCACACTCCAGTGCAAAGTCAGCATCACTCCAGTGCAAAAACAAAATCTACACCTCAGTATGAGTTTTCGCCAAGAACTCAAAGAATTGTCAGGTTTTGGGCAGGAAGTGAGTCATAATAAGTAGACAGGAAAATACCCTTTCAAGCATGCAGGTTCTGTGGTGAAACGGCGTCGCGAACTGCACTCATGGATTTGAATCTTTCAAAGGATATGCAGCGCATCAATAAGTGAGGGTAGAGCGAGGGATAAACAAGCAGACAAGGGTGTCTGCTCACAAGGAGCGTGGTAATGGCGTATTTGATTGAGGATCAGTCATTCCCAGATGCCGAGAGGAGCGGGAGTGGTGCAGCGGTCGAGAATGAGGTGATCGCACTCGTGACCCAGGCCCAACTGGGCGATATACGGGCCTTTGAAGCTTTGTATGAATTGTACAATAACCAGATTAGCAGATACCTGAGCCGTATGGTGGGGAATGATGGCGTTGGCTGCGAGCTGACGCAGGAGACCTTTGTCAAGGTCTGGACCTACTTACCCGGCCTGCGCTCACCAACGCATTTTCTTGGTTGGCTCTACCGCATCGCGACCAATTGTGCCTATACCTATTTAAAGAAGCACGCCCGGCACAAAAAAGAGTTGTCGCTTGAGATCTACCTGGAGCAATCCGATGATCTCTATATCGAAGGGCCTGAGAAGAGGGTTGAAGAGCTAGAACTGCTGCGAATGGCGTTGGAGAAGGTCTCGCCCACCTATCGCCCCTGCCTGATTCTCCATCTCATTGAGGATCTTCCCCAGAACAAAATTGCTGAACTACTTGGTATGAAGGAAACTAGTGTGAGCAAATATGTCAGTCGAGGTTTAAAGGATCTGCGCCAGATCTATCGCAAATATGTGGATACCTATAGCAAACCTGGCATGGGAGGAAAAGCGCAATGAATCTCTTTTCTCAGTGTGCCAGGTGGAAGGAGAAGCTGGCGCGCAAGCCCGAAGATCTCTCCGCCACCGAACAAGAAGCGTTAGCGGCACACCTGAAAACGTGTGCCTCCTGTCGCCAGGCGCGAGAGGATTACCTGTTTTTTGCTTCAGCACTGAAACGTCTCCCTGCCCCTAGTGTGCAACCCATTCCGCGTATCTCGCTTTTGCTAGAACAACATAGTCAACAGCTAAAGCATGAGGATACCCCGGTGCATAGGTCGGCACAGAGTTTTGCCGACATCCAGTCGCGTATAAGCCATCCTAACGTCCATCCACCGCAACGCTGGCAGCGGGTCTTCCCGTTTCTGGCAGTGGCCTGTATTCTCTTTGGCGTCATGCTACTGGGGAATTTCTACCTGGCCGCCACGAATTTAGCCAGCCAGGTGGGAGTCGCGGTTACGACCTACCGCCAGCACACAGATTTTGTCAGCGCGGTGGCCTGGTCGCCTGATGGACAGTATGTTGCCTCCGCGAGTTGGGATAACACCGTCCAGGTCTGGAAGGCAAAATCGGGTGAACTGGTCAGTGTCTATCATGGACATGCAAAAGTCGTTGATACAGTCGCCTGGTCACCCGATGGGCGGCACATTGCCTCGGGCAGCTGGGATCATACCGTCCAGGTCTGGGATGCCTTCACTGGTCAGAATCGGTTGACCTATACCGGGCACACTGCGGAAGTCACGACGTTAGCCTGGTCACCCGATGGGCATGATATCGCGTCGGGAAGTTGGGATCATACTGTCCGCGTCTGGACCGCCTATACTGGCCAGACCCTGCTCACCTACGATAATCGCAAGGAACCAGTTAGCGCGCTGGCCTGGTCCCCTAACGGCAAGCAGATCGCGTCGGGCGGACGTAATAACCATGTGGAGGTTTGGGATGCTCATACTGGTTTTACCTACCTCGACTATAGATACGACATTAACGATCCCGTGGATAGCCTGGCCTGGTCACCTGATGGCAAGAAAATCGCGACTGGGGGCCGTGATGCCACCGTCCAGGTCTGGGATGCCACGACTGGTCAACGCCTCTTAACTTATCATGGGCATAGTGGAGAGGTGACGTCGGTGGCCTGGTCACCGGATGGGAGTAAGATCGCTTCAGGCAGCCATGATTTCACGGTCCAGGTTTGGAGCGCCAGTACGGGCGAGACGCTTTTGAGCTATCGAGGGCATAACAATGTTGTCGATGCCGTCGCCTGGTCGCCCAACGGCAAGAAGATCGCTTCAGGCGGTGAGGACCACTCGGTCCAGGTCTGGAACGTAGAACCCGGACCATAGGGTTTTCATATGCAAAACTGTGGCGAGAAATAGGGACAAATGCCTCTACTCACCACCTCTATGGCTAATTTGAATCTATCTGTTGGGTTTAATTCGTTTTCTATGTATGAACTATTACGCGCAGAGAAGCGCAAGGAGGGGTCTCATGTTTATCTTTGATCGTCAGAAACGTAAGGATATCGATCAACTCGTAGAGGATTACACTACCACCCGCAGCATGCCACGCCGCGAGTTTTTGCAGAAAGCCACGGCGGCAGGACTGAGCGTCAGTGCCGCATCGGCCCTGCTGGCTGCCTGCGGTGGCGTTCCGGCTGGCAATGGCGCAAATAGCGGCTCACCCAGCAAAGTGAAGAGCATCGATGTATTGACGCAGGTTAGTGGCGAGGAGTTGGACTCCTTCAAGGCCATTACCTCGGCCTTTACCAAGAAAAGTAATATCACCGTCAACATCGAGTCTACACGTGACGTCAACGCCGTCCTTTCGACACGTCTGCGGGGCAATAATCCCCCCGATGCCGCTGGTATGCCGGGTATTCCCCAGTTCCAGCAGTATGCCAGCCAGGGTAAACTGGTCAAACTAGACACGTTTTTTGATATGAGCAAGATCCAGCAGAACTATAGCAAGGCCTGGATCGACCTGGCGTCTTATCAGGGCGGGCTCTATGGCGTCCTTCCCAAAGCCAATACTAAAGGGACCGTCTGGTATAGCCCCAAAAACTTCCAGGATGTTGGCGGCTCCGTTCCCCAGACCTGGAATGACCTGATCGCGGTCTCCGACAAGATCGCCAACGCCGGCAAATATCCCTGGGCGATGGGTATCGAGAGCGCGGCCTCCAGCGGCTGGCCTGGAACCGACTGGGTCTCAACGATCTACATCAAAAAGTACGGCCCGGACATGTTTGACCAGTGGACGAGCCATAAGATTCCCTGGACGCATCCCAGCGTCAAGGATGCCTTCCAGATGTTTGGCAGCATTGTGCAGGGCAAGCACTATATCAATGGCGCGCCCCAGGCTATCCTGGCCACAAACTTCCAGGACGCGTCCTATCAGCCTTTCGCGACCCCGCCCAAGGCATACATGTATTTCCTGGGCGACTTTACCGCCGGATTTATCCAATCCCAGTATAAGAAGCTGAAGGCTGGTACCGATTACACCTTCTTTGACTTCCCCAGCATTGAGGACAAGTACAAAGGCAACGTGATCGGTGGCGCCGATATTATCGCGGCCTTCAAGGATAACGATGGTACACGCCAGCTTCTGGAGTACATTTCGAGCACGGAGGCACAGACCATCTGGGTCAAACGTGGTGGCGCGACCTCGGTCAACAAGGCCGTCCAGCCGAGCGATTATCCGAATGCTATCGCGAGCAAGGCTGCGCAACAGATGATCAATGCCTCAGCCGTACGCCTGAGCGCGGGCGACCTGGTTCCTGGAGCACTACAAACCGCCTTCTGGAAAGGTATTGTCTCCTATGTCAGCGATCCCAAGTCGCTGGATAGCATTCTCAGCACACTTGAAAGCTCCGCTCAACAGGCATACCAGTCCTAAGACGTGGTTGGTTGGTAGGTGATAGGTGGGTGTGCCCTAGCAGCCGCAGATTGCCAGGGCACACCCACCTACCACAGATAAGGGATACAGGGTATGGCAACACAGCAAGTCACAACATCTCCACGTACAAGGAGAACGCGTAGCTCCAATTACTGGTGGGCGCTGGTCTGGATCACACCCGCCCTCATCCTGGAGATCACGTTCTTCCTGTATCCGTTGTTCAATACGCTTCTTCTGAGCTTTTACAATAGTACCTCAACCACCTTTGTGGGCCTGAGAAACTATCAGCAGGTATTTACCAATCCAGCCTTCCTGGAGGTCATCAAAAATAACCTGCTCTGGCTCGTGCTGGCAACCATCTTAACGGTTGGGCTGGGCCTGCTCATTGCGGTCCTGGTAGATCGCGTCAAAATTGAGAGCGTTGTGAAATCGGCGCTCTTCCTGCCTATGGCTATCTCGTTCGTCGCGGCTGGCGTTATCTGGCGCTTTGTGTATAAGTTTGATCCCGCCGATCAGCCACAAACGGGACTGCTCAACGCCGTGGTCACCTTCTTTGGCGGCCAGCCTCACGCCTGGTTGCAGGACTCCACGCTCAGCAACTTTATGTTGATTCTCGTCTATACCTGGATGTGGACCGGTTTCTGTATGGTCATCATCTCGGCGGCCTTGAAAGGCATTCCAGATGAGATCCTGGAGGCGGCAAAGATCGATGGCGCGAACCGTTTTACGCTCTTCTGGCGTGTGATGGTTCCGATGATCCAGTCGACCCTGGTGGTCGTCCTGACAACCATGATCATCAGCATCCTTAAGATCTTTGACGTGGTCTATATTATGACTGGCGGCAACTTCCACACCGATGTGGTAGCCATGGAGTTCTATAATCAATTGTTCCAGTTTAACAACTATGGCCTGGCAAGCGCCCTGGCGGTTCTGCTACTAATAACGGTTATTCCCGTGATGTATATTAACGTGCGCAGAATACGGGAGGAGGAGGCGTTACGATGAGCACGACAAACACAGAACAGGTCGTCACTTCAGCTCCGGTGCTGAAGGAGCCAAAGCCTGAGCGTTCAAAGCTGGGACACTTGCTGGCACGTAGTGTCAGCAGTGGACTCGTGGCTGCCCTGGTCGTCGCAATTGGCCTCCTCTGGTCGGTCCCTACCTTTGGTCTCTTTGTCAGTTCCTTCCGTCCACCCGACCTGATTAATACGACTGGCTGGTGGACAGGCCTTGTTCCGCCCTGGCAGTTTACCATCCAGAACTATATGGATGTGATCCAGGCCCAGGGCTTTGGGCGTGCCTTTCTCAATAGCATTATCATCGCCGTTCCCGGCACGATTTTCCCGCTCCTCATTGGAGCCATCACCGCGTATGCCTTCGCCTGGATGAAGTTCCCATTACGGAACTGGATCTTCCTGGGGATTGTCGCGCTCCAGATTATTCCGCTGCAAATTGCCCTGGTTCCCGTCCTGGGTCTCTATACCATGTTGGGACTCAACGGCCAGTATGCCGCCGTCTGGCTGGCACATACCGCCTTTGGTCTACCGTTCTCCATCTACCTGCTGCGCAACTTCTTCGCGGCACTGCCAAGCGACCTGATGGAGTCGGCGCATATCGATGGGGCCTCGCATGTGCGCATCTTCTGGAACATCATTCTTCCACTCTCGGTGCCGGCACTGGCCTCACTGGCCATCTTCCAGTTTATGTGGGTCTGGAACGATCTGCTGATCTCATTGATCTTCCTGGGAGGTAACCCCCAGAACGCACCGATGACCTTGATCATCGCCAACCTGGTCAACACCTATGGCAATAACTATCAAGTGCTGACCGCGGCGGCCTTCATCTCAATGGCCCTGCCCCTGGTCGTCTTCTTCTCGATGCAACGCTACTTTGTGCGTGGCATCCTGGCAGGCTCCGTCAAGGGCTAGCCATCTCTAATACTCCGACCCGCGACCGGCAGTCAGTATGGTCCAGCTTTCAACAACCTGGACCATACTGACTGCCGGTCGCCATTTTATAATTCAGCGCCCACATCACTATCTCACCATTGGAGAAGGTGACGCGAAAAACATGGTACTGGCGACCCGGATTAAAGACCGTCGGCTGGGAGCCATCATATTGTCCTGGTATAAGCATATTAATGCTTCCCTGAGGAATAGTGACTGTACTTGAGCCTGAATTGTTATAGCCAAAGTAGGCATCATATTTGTTGCCATGTGGCTGCACGCATTCAAAGATAGGCGAGACGTTTCCCTGACCTTGAGCTATCTGGGTCGGAGTGGTCTGCACAGGCTGAGCCGTGGGGGTTGGGGCAGGCTTTGGGATCGAGGTTGGCCTGGCAGTTGGCAAGGAGCGAAGCGTCGGGCTGGGCTGGACTGTAGGAGTTGGCGCCACACCCCGCGTGATGACGGGCGTTGGGGTTGGAGCGCTTGTCCCCACGACACTTATCTGGACCGCTTGCAGGAGTGGTGGAAGAGCGGGACGTGGTAGGGCAAGAATGGTAGTCACGATGACCAGCAAGGCAAGCAGAGGAAGTAGCACCGAGAGCAACACCTTTTTCTTGCTTAACTTTTTTTCGTGATTGTCGCCAATATTATGAGCCAGAGCAGGACTGGTCTCCCGGGTTACAGTGGGGAGAGCCGCAAACTCCTGGGTTGGCTCCTCCGGCGAGCCAGCCGTTGCTGTGGGAAGAATAAGAGGCGCCTCTCTATCCTCGCCTTTGAGCGCGGCCAGAAAGGATTGAACATCGGGAAAGCGACGTGAAGGTTCTTTCTCCAAAGCACGCAGCAAAGCCGGGTCAACCGAGGCTGGAAGATTCGGCCGTACGCGCGAAGGGGGGACAGGCATCTCATTTTTGTGCTTCTGTAAAAGGGTGGCGCGCGCTGTTCCAGCAAATGGAGCGCGCCCTGTAAGCAACATATACGCGAGGCAAGCCAGGGCGTATTGATCAACCGCCTGGCTGACACGCCCATCAAACTGCTCAGGGGCCATATATAAGCTGCGCGGAACGGCTTCCTCGATATAGGCATGATAATCGCTAATGGCCCCAATCATATTCCGCAGGCGAAAATCGGTCAGTGCCGCCTCACCCTCCTGGCGAAAGTAGATAGTCTCGGGCGTGACGTTGGCGTGGACTACACCTTGCGCATGCGCGGCAACCAGGGCGCTCCCAATCTGCTCAATGATGGCGAAGGCCTCTTCTTGCGCAAAGGGCGCCCTCGAGGTATCCGCAAGCCGAGCCTGGAGCGAATCCTGCTGTGCGGCCTCTGATACCAGAGCCATGCCCTGCTCTCCGATAACCAGCTCATAAGTATCCAGGATATGAGGATGTTCGTTGAGGCTTTTTAGTTTCTCGACTTCATCCTGTAAGCGCTGTTGCTTACGTTCTGAAGCAATATGCGCCATGGGCCAGTTTCTAATGAAGACTGGACGCTTGTCATTACGCGCCGCTCCTCGGTAGAGGGTACTATAGTGGCCTCGAAATACAGTCTCTGTGATTTCATATCCATTAAGCTGGATCTTCTCTTGCGGCATACAAACTACCTATACAATAAAGAAAAAATAAGTGCATGCATAATTATCAATACTATGATGCTACGGTCTATTATAGTGACCTTCTTCGAAATAGCAAGAGGCCTGCCAATTTCTCCCGGGTCTCGCCAGAGATTGCCGAATGGGTGGCAGCGATTTGTCTTTGCACGTAAAAGCACGCTATAGTAGTGGTGAGAACTAGCGCGATGTGGAGAAGCCAGAGGGTGTGCCCCGACGCTGCTCAAGCACGCGTCTACATATCATGGTACGGAGAATGTAAGAACGTGTTTAGTGAAGAGGTTGATGTGCCTATGCAACCACTACTTGAGAATATTGCTCACCGCCCCTATCCCTTGCCTAAAACGCGCTGGATTATGACTCAGACCTGGAATGATCTGCTCTTCTCGCACTGGCCCATCAAGCCTGCTCAGTTACGTCCTCTTATTCCGCCAGAGTTGGAACTGGACACTTATGAGGATGAATGCTGGATCGGTGTGGTGCCTTTTACCATGGCTCATATTCGTCTGCGCACTCTCCCTGAGGTTCCTGGTCTTTCCGCGACAGTTGAGCTTAATGTGCGCACCTATGTACGAGCGCAGGGCATTCCCGGAGTCTATTTCTTCAGCCTGGATGCGAGTAGCCCAATAGCCGTTGCCAGTGCGCGGACCTTCTTTCATCTTCCTTACTTTAACGCCCAGATGCGGGTCGCGCATGAACAGGATATGACCATCTATTCCAGCCATCGAACCCATCGTGGTGCCCCAACCGTTGATTACCAGGCGCGCTATCGCCCTCTACCACAAGAGGCGCCCGCCCGACCCGGCTCCGTCGAGGAGTGGTTTACCGAGCGCTACTGTCTGTATGCTCTGGATAAGCGGCGTCATCTCTATCGCGGCGATATTCACCATATGCGCTGGCCCCTCTGGCAGGCCGAGCTAGAGAGTGGGGTCAACACCATGGCCCAGGCACATGGGATCACCCTTCCCGACACACAGCCACTCCTGCACTACTCGCACCAGCTCAAGGTCCTGATCTGGCCGCTGCAACGCGTGAAATAAAAAGACAGCCAAATTATGGGATATACTCAGAGTATTATTCTCGTATTTTTTAACAATCTGCCCACTTAATTATCACATTTACGTGCGCCCTTTCACGGGTAAAGGAGTTTCTCAAAAGAGATATGCTTGAGTAATGGCATAAGGGTTGAGCGGCATGCGTAAAGCCTCAGCAAGGCTTTAGGTGTGAAGCCCGCTGACAAAGGAGCTTGTGATCCTAGCCGAAAGGACCCAAGACCGAACCCTGTGACCTATGCCGACGAGAGAAACCTTCGTCCGAAGCGTCGTTAGATAAGACGGGTGAAATGGCTGACACACCCGACCCAAAATGGGATGGCGGCTGTCCGGCTATGTGTAAATTATGGCTGGAATTGCTCCGAAGTCCGCCCGGCGTATAGGAGGCGAGCTAAGGGTCACTAGAACTTCTTTACTTGGAATGGGGGAACTCTCAAACCGCTTTACTCGACAGAGACGCGAGAATGCTAGCGTGCGGCAGAGAGGGCGGAGGCGGCATAGTAACCGAACGCCACGCTGTAATGGCGAGGACATGGTGAAGGTCCGCCAGGGAAAGACGCTTGACGAGAGGAAGAATGGATGCAGTGAGGAAAGCAGATGACGGTTGGAGTAGTGGCATCATGTTCTCCAGCAGAGTGGGGGATGCCATGCAACAGGTTGTGCTGTGCTCAAACTGGTGCTCTTCACGGGGGCAACCCAAATCCACCACCTCATACGCAAGGGCCGAATAGGTCATGTCGAGTACTGGAAAGCGCAGTGCGGGGAAACTCGCCTGCTGCGTTTGGACGGGGGGAAAGGACGTAAGTCCCTACCTATCCGTACACTTTGTGTTATCGCGAAAGCAGACCGCGCTCAATGCCAGTAGCCACTGCCGAGGCGCGCGAATCGACGCCGAGCTTGCTGTAAATACTCGTGAGATGTGATCCAACGGTGCGTAAACTGATCCCAAGCCGAGACGCGATCTCTTTGCTTCGTTCGCCACGTGCTACGGCCTCTAATACTTCACACTCTCGCTCGGTCAACTCCTCTGCTTGAGAGCTTGAAGGTGTCGAATGAGGTGCATCTGTGGTGCGGGCCAGAATACGTGCCATGATCTCTGGCTGGAGGAGCAGATCACCACGAGCCGCCGCGCGAATAGCATGAAACAAGGTCTCACGGTCGGTATCCTTGAGCAGGTACCCGCATGCGCCTGCCCGCAGCCCGCGCAGCATCAAATCGTCTTCATTGTAGGTCGTCAGAATGACGATGGCGATGTGTGGCCAGCGCTCCCGTATCTGAGTGATCGCCTCCAGACCATCCATGCCAGGCATCCGCAGATCCATCAACACAACGTCAGGCTGAAGTTCCTCTATCACGCACAGAGCTGCTGCCCCATCCGCCGCATCACCAACCAGGATAAAGCCTTCACCGGCGATTTCCAACATCATCCGCAGCCCCTCTCGCACGACGAGATGGTCGTCAACCACAACGACACGAATATCATCCTGCTTTTCGTTCATCTTCGCCTCCTCTCTGCAGGGGAAGACAGAGGCGGACCGTCGTTCCCTTGCCAGGCTTGCTGCTCATCAGCAGCTGACCATTCATCAGGCGTGCCCGCTCACGCAATCCCAGCAGCCCATAGTGACCTGTTGTGATCTTTGCTGGCTCAAAGCCAACCCCATTATCACCTATTTCAAGCGTGATCGCTTCATTCTCGACGCTTGCCCTTATCCAGGCCTGGTTGGCCTGGGCGTGGCGGGCGATGTTGGTCAGCCCCTCGCTGACCATACGTAACAGATGTTCATAATACGCATCTGGGAGCCTTGTTTCCAGAGAACAGGGACAAGGGATACCGGTCGCCATCGTGAAATGTTCCGCTTCTGCCTCAATGGCAACGAGTATATCACGCGTCGTAGATAGCTCTGTCCGCAGATCTGTGATCGCGGATCGCGCACTGGTGATCGTGGCCCGCGAACGTGTCATCGCCTGCTGGACGATGGTTCGCGCCTGCTCGCAACGCTGTCTGATCAAGAGCGAGTCTATGGTCTCCAGTTGCATCGTCAGGCCAACCAGCCCCTGGGCCAGCGTGTCGTGCAGTTCGCGGGCCATCCGTTGTCTCTCTGTGGTCAACGTCAGATCCTGGACGCGTGCCGCATAGTCTTCGAGCTGAATATGCGCCGCCTCCAATTCGCGCAAGAGTTTCTGATCTCTCTGGTGAGCCCTGGTTTGTTGGATATAGAGAATGACGCTGGCACAGACGAACGGAATGAGGGCTGAACTTTCCGTGAGTACCCCGACCAGTTTGGGTACCACAGGGAGGTCCCGTTGCGTAATGATAAGCAGATTTAACCCTTGAATAGCGAGGTAAAAAAGCAGGCATCCTGCTGCTGCCACAATGATCAGAGATATCCGTTTGAACAGAATAATAGCCTCAATAGCCAGCATAAGGCACAATCCCAGAAGGACGTCATCTGACCCCCTTACCCCATCGGTCATAAGGTAGATAAACCAGATGCACACGATCTGGAGCGGGAAATAGAGCCACAAATAGGGCCGCTTGATATTTCTAAACAGAACTGACCAGTGCAGACTACTATGAAACGCCATCAAGAGCGTAAAAACAAAAAGGGCAAGAAGGATGGCGCTTCTGCTATCTTTTTGGAAGAGATCTTCAACAAAGGGAACAGATGAAGGTTTTTCATCCACTTTTTGCAACAGAGACACTACGCGCGGCAGCATATATTGTACATAGATAAAGCCAAGCCAGAAGAAAAGAAACCAATTCAGCGACCTTTTCTGTTGATCTTGTTGCTCCGGCTTCTTCCCCTCTTTTTTGCTAAAGAGATGAAAGAGCATATTTGTCATCGTGTTCCTCGCTCTTCGTGCTTGCAAGGTTCGCCTTTCGGGGCGGGTTTCAGAAATGCAGAGAAGCTTTACTCAAGTATAGCATGAGTGGCTTCTGGGCACTACGTCAATTCCAGCAAATGTTCTTGCACGTGTCTGCATGTGTCTACTGCATCTCTCTGCACCATCTCGCTACAGGCTTTGACGAGGGCAAAGTGCAGAGTTTCTCGATAGCGTTGTCTTTCACTTCTGGCTACACTTGTGCCCAGGGCAGGCTATTGCCCTGAGCAAATGATTCTCAGAAGGAGGTATCCAGACATGGAATTGGTGCGATCTAACGATACACACCAGGAAGACATCATTATCGAGGCTCTTGATGTTCACAAACACTACGATACTGGCAAGGTCGTGGTGAAGGCCTTACAGGGGGTGACACTGCGTATCCATCGCAAGGAAGTTGTCGCCATTATGGGGCCGAGTGGCTGTGGCAAGACCACACTGCTCAATTGTCTGAGCGGATTGGATCGGGTCACGAAAGGAACCATCAGCATTGCGAATCAGGATATTCGCAACCTGTCAGATCGTCATCTCACCCTCTTCCGCGCCCGCGAGATGGGCTTTGTTTTTCAGACCTATAACTTACTGCCGGTGCTCACTGGATTGGAGAATGTAGAATTGCCACTGCTAGTCAGTGGCGTCTCTTCCAGGGAGGCCCGTACCCGTGCGCTGGCAAGCATTGAGCAGGTTGGCCTGCGTGACTGGGCCAGTCATCGCCCGGCGGAGATGAGTGGGGGGCAGCGTCAGCGTTTTGCGATTGCGCGGGCGCTGGCAACAACCCCCTCGATTGTGTGGGCAGATGAGCCTACGGGCGCGCTTGATAGCACGACCAGCCAGGAAATTATTGATTTGATGCTCACCCTCAATCGTGAGTTGGGCCTGACCTTTGTCTGGGTCACGCACGCGCTCGATATCGCTCGCCAGGCCAGTCGGATGATTACTATGGCTGATGGCCTGATTAGAGAAGATATCCCCGTTGGGGCGCAAGCAAGCGTCGGCACATTCGAGGAGAAAGGGGCACAACGATGAATACGTCGCTGACCCTGTCTGGCTTCACCCCAACAACACAGGCCCTGCTGCTTGCCGTTCTGGTAGGAGGCGTCCTGCTGGTTCTTGTGGGTCTGAGCATCAATAATCCGCTGCTGTGGCGGATGGGAGTGCGCAATATTCTGCGTCATCGCGCGCAGACGCTCATCATGCTCTGCGGCCTGATGTTCTTTTTCGCTTTTCTTACCGCCTCATTTGGATTGCAAGATAGCTTCTCTCACTCAATCGTGGCTGATCGTCTGACAAAAGTTGGTGACCTCGATGAGTCTGTCACCGGCCCCTTTACGCAAGATCAGGTGCAGAGCGCCCTCACGCACATTCGGCAACAAGCGGCAGTACAGGCAGCCACAGCGGTCTACTTCAATCCTCTCGCGGCGAAATTTCATGCGCAACGAGCTGGCATTACCCAGACGGATCAGTATATCCTGGCAGTACCACCTGACTTTGACCAGGTCTATGGTACTCTGAGCGATAACCAGGGACATCCCGTGTCCATCATGGATCTTCGTCCCAACGAAGTGTTGCTCAGCCATTCAGCCGCAGCGTCATTGGATATCAAACCGGGTGATCGGTTACAGATTACACTCAATGGGCAGAACGCGCCGTTCGATATGACCGTGCGGGCTGTCCTCTCGAATGATCCAGTGGTGACTGGTGGCGAACTCGCTGTCGATGCGTCCTATCCAGAAATAATCCTCCCTCTGGCGACGCTCCAGCAATTTAACCTGCAATCTGCCCATCAATCTCTGCCCCCAAACACCATCTGTATCAAAAACGTTGGTGGTCCGGGGAAGAGCCAGACCGTTCTCAGCTTCTTAGAGCAGTTTTTTCACACTCCGACCGATACGCATGCCCCTACTCCCACATCTTTTCAGAGTACGCTTATTCATCCACTTAACCCTGGGCGGGTAGAGGAGGCGCGCTGGAATCCAGTGGCTGGGAAAAGTAATTTCATAGAATCGTCAGCCGCGCGGCAATTTAACCTGCTACTGCCCGTCTTTACGGGCTTGCTGGCCAGTGCGGGCATACTACTGCTGGTGTTGTTGTGTCTGTTCCTCGCGGCAGATCGACGGGTGGAACTGGGCATAGCGCGGGCGGTCGGCTTGCAACGCTATCACCTGATCCAGACCTTGCTGATCGAGTGCTGCGGCTATAGCTTGCTGGCTGCCGTCCCTGGAGTGCTGCTTGGTATGGGCGTCCTGGGACTGGAATTACTCACATTCTCCAACTTACCCTCCCTGAACTTCAGATCCACAAATGTGCCACTCCATCTCTGGGTAAGCTGGCAAAGCGCGCTGACCGTGATCGGCCTTGGCGTGCTGACGACGCTTGTGGCGACCTATCTGGCAGCCATGCGGATCGGCTATAGCAGCATTGTAATGGCGATCCGCAATCTGGACGATCTTCCCATGCACACCAATCTCAAGGAGCTTCTGGGCGAACTGACAGGCACGCCAACGATGACACGACGCGGCATTGCCGTCCTGCGTTTGCTCTGGGCGCTTGTGGTGCGTGGCCCACTTTGCCTGCTAGTAGGGGTCCTGGCTCTGTACCTGGGGCAGAGTCCGAGCGCGAGCTGGCTGGGAAATCTGGGCATTGTCGTGCTGATTGGTGGCGCCGGGCTGCTTCTCATCTGGCTGTGCAACGCCTTCCATCTCCCGGCAGACCTGGGCCGCTGGCTTGGTGGAACGCTGATCGGTCTGGGCTGGCTGGTGTATGGCCTTCAGGCAGGAACCAGAGTGCTTCTCTTCATTTTTACCTCCACGCCGCCACCGGACCAGTTCGAGCTCTCAGATTTCCTGCCCAACGTACTGCTCAGTATACTTGTGCCACTTGTTGGCATGGTGGTGCTGGTCATGGTGAACAGCGATAGCCTGGCAAGTGCTTTGCATCTGATCATCCGGCAGGTACGCGGTCTGGCACCAATCAGCCGTCCCAGCATGGCGTATCCGCTGACGTTTCGCTTCCGTACCGGAGTCGCCATCTCTCTCCTCAGCCTGGTGCTGTTCCTGGTCATCCTCATCATCACCAACAACCTTGGGGTCGGACAGCAGGCAGTAGATACTTCTCAGTCATCTGCCGTACAGCTTGCGGCAACGCAAAATGCCTACACAACGAGTATCACCCGGTTTTTAGTCGTGTACCTGATCACCGGGATGGTCTTTGGGGCGCTGATCATCGGAGTGATCGCCAGCCGGGCCGTTGTGGAGCGGCGTCAACAGATTGGCATGCTGCGCGCCCTGGGCTTCTCACGCGTACTGGTGCGGCGCTCGTTCTTGCTGGAGACAGGTTTTGTCGTGCTATTGAGCCTGGTCATCGGCACGGCGCTGGCCTGGTGGCTGGTCTCAGAGATTGCCTACGCTACCTCAAAAGGGTTCGCCATCCCGGTGCTTCCCACGCTTGGCATCTTGCTGGGCTGCTGCCTGGTATCTTTCGTGTGCACCGTCGTTCCCGCTCAACGCGCTTCCGGCATCTTACCCGCCGAAGCACTGCGCTATGAATAACATACATCAGCAGCACCATTCAAGGTCGAATGAAGTTTGATGAAGAAATGGAAGGATTGAAGATATGCTGAATGATGAAGAACAAGCAAAAGAAGGAAAAATAGCAGAGCTATTGCAACAAAAGCCGCAGCGGCAGACAGGCCTGCGCCTTATGCCTGTTCTCATTCTGCTGGGCGTGATCGTCATCCTGGGTGCTGTGTTCGTGGGTGCCTGGCGGGTGTACACAACAAACAGCGCCTCTCCGAGCAGAACACAAAACAATGGAAGCACAGGCAAAAAAGGGGGCAGCAATAGCAGCCGCGAGGCTCCCTGGGAGAACTACCCAGCTGTGTACGGGCAAATCCTGAGAGCGCAGTTTGCTCAGGGAATGCATATGACTGAGCAGCAGGTACAGGGCAACTTCCGCTCTACCGTTCTTGCAACGCAAACTCCTGGTGGTCATGTAGGAGTGGAGATCTCTTCACCCCAGGTGACAAAATGGTTGAACGACCTTGCCCAGACACAGGGGATTTCACAGGACCAACTCCATACGATAGAGGCTACAGCGATTCAACAGGCTCATGCAACACTGGTACAACAGCATGTGTTAACACAGCAACAGGCAGACCAGACTATTCGCGGAATGAATCAGGATGATATGAATATGAACATAATGGTGGCATTCCTTAGATCTTAACAAGGAAAGAAGTCTTGAGAGAACTGGTCTCATAGTAAGGAGAGAAGATACTTATGAACAAAGTAAGCGAAAAACCAGCGCTTGCCCAGGGAGAGACAAAGGTGTCTCTCCCTGAGAAGCAGTGGTGGCGGCAGGATCGTACCAGACTGGTGCGTCTCGCGATTGTGGTGGGGCTGGTCGCGGCAAGTTTTCTGTATCTCACCTGGAGGGCGGCTCCTCCCATCGTGTCAGGAAGTTCATCGTGCAGCACGCAATCCCAGCCAGTCGAAAACCCGGCCTCCAGTAGTATACATACCATAAAACAGGCATATAACTGTATTCTCGATACTTATCCAACAGCTCTCGATCCCCGGAGCCTGCTCCAGCACGCGATGAGCGGTATGGTCAACTACCTTGTTCAACACCATCAAGACCAGCGCGGCGCCGTCTTGCCCGCGCTAACTGGTGATCGCCAGGCGGACTGGCAGGCATTTGAGCGGACCTATACGACGATGACAGCTCATCTGTCGTTGAACCAACAAGAACTCGTGGCGGCGGCGATTGTGGGGATGGTGGACGGCTTGCATGATGATCACGCTCATTACATGCCTGCCCAAACGGACGATACTAATGGCGCCGAGTCCTCTCCACCTGGCACGCAAACAGGGCTGGGCATTCACCTCCCTTTCTATAATCCCAACCAGCTCACGCAAAGCTCGCCTCCGCTCTATATTCGCAGTGTTGATCCCGGTAGCCCGGCGGAGCAGGCTAGATTGCGACCCGGCGATACCATCGTCACGATCAACGGCTTTCCTCCTTTTATCAATCAACAGCCAGCACCGGAGGTAATAAGCCAGATCTCGCGTTCGGTGCCGGTCCAATTACAGATACAGCATCCGGGTGCGGCTAGCACGATACATGTGAGCCTGGCTCCTGCCGCTTATCCAGCCGCTCCTCTCGTCTCCACACGCATGCTGCCTGGAAACATCCTATATGTGCACTTCACCCAGTTTAGGAGAGGTGTATATGAGCAGATCAACCGCGCCGTGCAACAGGCCGGAGCGCAACTCAAGGGTGTGATCCTCGATTTACGCGGGAACGGAGGTGGAGATGTAGGGGAACAGAGGCGTGTTATCAGCATGTTTGTCCATAACCAGGTTATTGCTTCCTTTGTCGACAAACAGGGGCAACGCACAGATCAGAGAACAGATGACAGTATACCATTATTCCACGTCCGGTTGTTTGCTTTGATTGATCGAGGCTGCGCATCTGCCTGCGATGCTACCGCCGCAGATATTCATGACCTCCATCTGGGGCACCTGGTGGGGGAAAGGACGGCGGGAGCGGTCTCTGGACCGTCCAGTGGATTCTTGCTCGACGATGGGGGCGTAATAGTGTTGCCGGTTGCATTTATGCAAGGGCCTGCTGGAGAGACCGTCGATGGCATTGGCGTGCCGCCTGACGATGAAGTGCATCCTACATCGGCAGACCTGGCCGCTGGTCATGATATTGTCCTTGAGAAAGCGCTTCAGGATCTCTAGCAAAGTCTCAGGTTCGAGTCAGTGAGTCGGTATCATACAGCTTGTGCTCATATCCTGGGTGCTCTGGGCTGCCGACACAAAACGGTAAGGCTGTTATTCTACTGGCGCCTCGGTTTGCACCACGATATCGATAAACTGACGCGCCAGCAGGGGAATGGTACCGAAACGTCGGTAGACCAGCGCGTAGATAAACTCCTCCTGCAAATCGGCGATAGAAAGCAGGGTTAGCCCCTCGTGGTGGGCGGAACGCATGAGGGCGGGCGAGATCAGCGTCACTCCGCTTCCATGACGCACCAGTTCTTTCAGCGCCTCCACTGAGCTGATTTCCACGCTGGGCGAGATGCTAAAGCCACGCTGCAATAAGATGCGGTCGAGCACTTTGCGCAGCCTGGCTGACTCATCCAATAAGATCAGCGGCTCTTGCAGGATGCGCTGCAAGGTGACCTGGTGTGGCTCCAGGCGCGCAAGTGGATGCGAGGAGGCCACCAGTACCTGGAGTTGCTGGCGAAAGAGTTCACGCAACACAACGATCTCTGAACGCACATCGGGATCAAAGATCAGGCCCACATCGACCTCGCCCGTCTCCACCAACGCGATCACCTCGTCAGTACGGTTGACGCTGACCTTCAGGCGCACATCGGGATAAGAGACGCGAAAGCGCGCGAAGACCTCGGGCAGGACCGCCGTTGCCAGCGATTCATTACACCCGATGAGCAGCGTTCCGCTCTGGCCCTGTTGCAAGCGCGACATGGCAAATTGTCCCTGCTGTAAGGTATCAAGGGCATTCTTGACATAGCTGGCAAACTCCTGACCGGCGGTCGTAAGCACCACACGCTGCTTCACCCGGCGAAAGAGCGCAATGCCCAACTCCTCTTCCAGGGCCGCAATCTGGCGGCTGAGCGCTGGCTGGGCCACCAGGCATAACTCAGCTGCCTTGCGAAAATTCTGCGTCTGGGCCGCAGTCAAAAAATAGGTTAATTGGCGCAGTTCCATGCTTTTCCTTCAAGGCTTGATAACAAGGAAGCATCACAAACCTAAAAAATAGGTATTAGACATATCAGTATAACGGCATTATACTGTTCCGTAAAGACCTGACTATGATCTTATTCCGAAACCTCCCCATTCGGGGACACGGCAACGTCACTGGCGTGACGAGCGCTCCCTCCCATTCGGGGACCACCTAACCCCCATTCGGGGGCAAGCGGTGGCACCCCCATTCGGGGGCACAGCGGCCGCGCGCTCAGGGTTTTCGGATCAGAAGATAAACGTAACGCTAAGAAAGAGGTATTTTGCTATGGATCAGGCTACATCCTCCCATCCACGCACACTCTTCGAAAAGATCTGGGAAGCACACGCGATCAGCGAAGAACCCGGGCAGGGTACGCTCCTCTATATTGACCGCCATCTCGTCCACGAGGTGACCTCGCCCCAATCTTTCGCGGCGTTATGGCAGGCCAGCCGGCGCGTGCGTCGTCCAGATGCGACCTTTGGCGTGGTCGATCACAGTATTCCTACTACGCCAGTACAGGTACAGGGCAAACGCAGCAGCGTCCCGGTCGTGGATGCCAAGGCCGCGCTCCAGATTCAGACGTTTGAGCAGAACGCGAAAGAAGCCGGCATCAATTTCTTTGGTGTGGATGATGCGCGCAATGGCATCGTCCATGTGACCGCGCCGGAGCAGGGCATTACCCTCCCAGGCATGACAATTGTCTGTGGCGATAGCCATACCGCGACCCATGGTGCATTTGGCGCCCTGGCCTTTGGTATTGGCACCAGCGAGGTCGAGCATGTGCTCGCCAGCCAGTGCCTGCGCCAGAGCCGTCCCAAGGCTATGGAGGTCCGCGTCGAAGGCCCTATTCCCGCTGGCTGTACCGCCAAGGACCTGGCACTCTTCATCATTGGCAAGATCGGCACCGGCGCTGGTACTGGCTACTGCATCGAGTTTACCGGTTCCGCCATTCGCTCGCTCTCGATGGAGGGCCGTATGACCCTCTGCAATATGGCGATTGAGGCCGGAGCGCGCATGGGTGTAGTAGCGCCCGACGAGACGACGTTCAACTATTTGCAGGGCCGTCCCTTCGCTCCCAAGGGTGAAGCCTGGGAGAAGGCCATTGTTTATTGGAATAGCCTCAAGACCGATGCCGGCGCCACATACGATAAACAGATCGCCCTGACCACCGAGGAAATGGCTCCCCAGGTTACGTGGGGCACAACCCCCGCCATGGTTGCACCCGTCACTGGTATTGTCCCTGAACCAGAGGCTTTCTCAGATCCCGCCATCGCACGCCGCGCCCTGGATTACATGGGCCTGGAGCCTGGCACGCCTATCGAGGAAATCAAGCTAGATCGCGTCTTCATTGGTAGCTGCACCAATAGCCGCCTGGAAGACCTGCGCATCGCTGCCTCCATGGTCAAAGGCAAGAAGGTGGCTGACCACGTCCATGCCATGGTTGTTCCCGGCAGTGGCCTGGTCAAACGGCAGGCCGAGGAAGAGGGACTCAATACGATCTTTACCGAGGCGGGCTTTGAGTGGCGCGAACCCGGATGCAGCATGTGTATCGCCATGAACGGCGACCGCCTGGCACCGGAAGAGCGCTGTGCCAGCACCTCGAATCGAAACTTTGAAGGTCGCCAGGGCAAGGGCGGGCGCACTCACCTGGTCAGCCCCGCCATGGCTGCCGCGGCGGCGATTGCGGGCCATTTTGTCGATATTCGCACCTGGGAATAAGAGCGGAGAGGAGCACTATTCAATGCAAGCATTTACCGAACATACCGGCATCGTTATGCCCCTGGACCGCGCCAACGTCGATACTGACGCCATCATTCCCGCGCAGTATCTGACCTCTGTGGCGCGCACCGGCTTTGCCGAGGGCCTGTTCTCACACTGGCGCTACGCGAACGAGACCACCAAAGAGCCTAATCCCAGCTTTGAGCTAAATATGCCACGCTACCAGGGCGCCAGCGTCCTGGTCACACGCGAGAACTTTGGCTGTGGCTCCTCACGCGAGCATGCCCCCTGGGCCTTAGCCGAGTATGGCTTTTGCGCCATCATCGCCCCCAGCTTCGCCGATATCTTCTATAACAACTGCCTGAACATCGGCATCTTGCCCATCACCTTAGATGCCGAGACCGTACAGTCGCTCTTCGAGGAGGTCAACACCACTGAGGGCTATACCCTACACATCGATCTCGCGGAGCAAACAGTCACGACGCCTGAAGGCCGTGTACTACGTTTCGAGATCGACAGTTACCGTAAAGAGGCTCTCCTGCTGGGACTGGATGCCGTAGGCCGCACCCTGCATATGCAGGACAAGATCGCCGCGTACGAGCGCCAACGCGCCCAGGTCACCCCCTGGCAATTTGCGTAGAGAGAAGCTAATCGGTGAATTCAGGTCGTGTGTAGTACATTGACAAGAAAAGCCGCCTGTAGGGTCTATGCTGGCATAAACTCCGAGCGCAGCGACCTTTCCACCCTGGATGTCTCCCTGCCTGTGAGCCTTGAGTCCATGCCAGCATGGACCCTACACACCACATAAAGCTCTTTTCAGAATGAGACCGATAACGTAGGGGGATGATGAGGTGGGGACGACGCTTAATGCTATACTCTCTACAGCTTCTAGAGGGGCTTGGAGGCTGCAATGCCTCCTGGGGCTACTCAGCGCTTGGAGGCTGCAACGCCTCTCGTCTACTCGGCATTCTCCATTCCGTGCGTCGATGGAATGGCCTACCTCGTTTTAGCGATTTGTGCAAGTGCACACTCAATGCGGGGCTTAGAATTTATTCCATAATCCCTGGTTGGTAATCTCATGATGATAGGTGACTTCAGATGTCTTTACCAACGTCCCCAGATCACTGGGGCTGCGACTGGCTACCTGTTTTTTGCAAGCCAGATATTTCTCGATATTCTCCTTACCCAGGATCTTTTTCACGAAATCGCCAGACTCAAAAAGCGCTATCGCCTCTTGAATGGTACCAGGCAACAGGCTCGCTGGCTCATGCCCCGTAGCAGATACCGATGAAAGCTCGCCATGTAGCCCCGTTTTGAAAAGAACATAGAGGAGCAGGTAGGGATTGGCATCTGGACCAACAGAACGGACCTCTATACGCGCGGTCCTTTCGTTGCCCACCGGAATACGTATCATTGAACCCCGGTCTATCGCCGAGACCTTGATCTGATTCGGCGCTTCAAAATGTGGATCTAGCCGACGATATGCATTGACACTCGCGTTCAAGACCAGGCAGATCTCTTGTGCATGGTTAAGCGTACGGGAAATAAAATCATGCGCAAAGGTCGATAATCGCTCTTTTCCCGCTTTATCGTAGAAAAGATTCTCCCCGTTTTTCGCCATAGACATATTGATATGCATACCACTACCGTTAATACCCATAACAGGCTTTGGCAGAAAGCATGCAGTCATGCCCAGGTTGCTAGCAACCTGGCGACAGAGCAATTTGTAGAGCTGAATCAGGTCGGCCACACGCAAGGCTTCTCCATAGGAAAAGTTCATTTCAAACTGGGATGGAGCCACTTCAGGGTGGTCTTTCTCATTCTTAAAACCCATAGCTCGCTGGACCACCGAAGCCTCATCGATAAATTGACGTAGCGGGTCACGCGGCAACGAATGGAAATAACCACTCGTGGAGAGCAGTTGAAAACCATCCTTCTCATCAAAATTCTGCTCCGCGTTCCGCCCCGCTAACATAAATCCCTCAACCTCTGCCGCTACGAGTGCGCTTAAACCCTCTTGTGCCTTGAGATCTCGCGTGAAGTTCTGCAATAAACCACGGAAATCAGAGGCATACTGACCACCTTCGCGCGTTAAAATATTGGCAAACATAATGACTTTGCCAGGTCCAAAAAGATCGGTTGGTAACCAGAAAAAACTGCTCCAATCAGGCTTGATACGCAAATCTGATTCATGCTGAGCCGTAAATCCTCGGATAGATGAACCATCAAATGTCAGATTATCTGCCGATTCTAAGAGAAACTTCTTGTCATAATCTAACATGTGGAAGCGCCCTTCCAGGTCCGAGAAGCAGAGCGTCACTGCTCTAATGCGCTTTTCCTTCTCCAGATAAGAGCGGTATTCGCGCTCCTGTTCCTCCACTGGAACCGTGTCGCGCTTTTCCCTCGCGCCAATGTTTAACTCTTCAAGCTCATCATAAGGAAGTGCCAAAAAAAGATCGTTCATGTTTTTCCATTCTTGGATTTCTGACAGGAGACGAAAATAAGAGGTTTAGCACAATCTAAGAGCAGAATGTGCACATTACATGGAACAACATCATGATAGTAAAAATCCTGGAGGTAGCATCAAGTTCATGAATGATAGGCTAGCATAGCTGCACTACAACTTTTTAACCAAGCAATAATAAAGTATAAAATCAGTCTCCAGCATTGTCAATATAGTGCCTGCTTGCTCTTTCAGAAGATTACTAATAACTACTTCTCCGAAAACCCTGAGCGCGAAGCGCTAGACACGTCAGTGGCGTTGGGTTTCGGAATAAGATCTAACTCTTCTTTTTTTAGTTCACTTGAGTAGGCTGCCATTTGATCCAACGCCCACGTGATTCGCAGGAAGCCAGGTGCTCGCTCCGCATTTGACCATTTTGATACGTATGGAGTAGCAGGCTGGGAGATTGCTGAAACGAATAGCCTTCCTGCTCAATGCGATACAGATCACGCTGTTGTGCGTGTTGGAGTATCTGGTCGAGGATGTTTTTGCGTATCTGCCGTGGAACCTGATTTAAGGTATAGCTGTGATAGATGCAGAGCGCGTGCTTTCGCGGTATCGCCGCTATCACCTGCGGAAGTGTCATGGAGGCATCACCTCTCACGAGAGGGAGCGTATGCTGGCGCACCACTTCTATAGCTGACTGCAAAAGCTGCTGGCTATCATGATGCTCAGGCCAGAGCAGGGCACGCAACCAGAGCATATCATCCTCATTATGAACATCCAGGGGATTGAGATCGAGTCCCACGCGCGAAGCAACTAGAGGGAAGGGTTGCTTACCAGGGATAGGGAAGCTTCCCTCAAACGCAGAAACTATGCGTACTGATGACTCCTGCGAGCCGAGGGAGCGACCTTCACCATAATCGTAGGCGTAGCTATCCCAGAGCAGATGTAACCCTGCACTGGTGCCGATCTCGACAAGAGCCAGAGGTTGTCCTTGCAGGCGCTGCCCAAGCAAGCAGAATGCCAGCGCCAGGGCCGAGCAGCGTCGAACCTCGTTGATCTGGACCGGGCGTGTCGTTATCAGGTGAATAAGCTCTTCTTTATGTTCCAGGCAAAAGGAGCGAAAAGGAGGATAGCTCTCATGGGGTGGGCGCGGTTGCGCTGTGAGATCGGGATAAAACTTTGCCAGGGGATGTACTGGTTGCTTGAGTAAGAGGAAGTGAACGGCACTGAAAAAGAGGTTTGTGACCGTTGTCGAGGTATCCACATTCACAAGCAGGGCCAGCAAGTCAGGGTCCTGGCTGACTTGCTGGCTGAGATAGGCATAAAGAGGAGACGAATTTTCAGGCGACTTCCCCTTATAGATGTAATTCCCATGCTGCTCAAAGTAGCTAGCAAGTTGGGCCAGCTTCCCTGGTAAGGAGACGGAGGAAGACATTGTGATGGCATCCCTTCCTATGTTTGTTACAATAGCGCGAACACCACTCTTTTAGCCGAAACCCAGGCTGGCTTGGCCAAAAATATTGGTTGTACGCGGGCGTGTTATTCTCGTTCCTTTATACATATGTTGAAGCGAACGTTGAATGGTAAAACCATAACGCATGAGTAGCGCAAGGGCGTCCCTGTGCTCTGCGGCAACGAAGACCTGAGGCATATCCTGAAATGGCAGGGCCAGTCCCGCTAGCAGTAACCTTTCAGCTACCTCCTGGCTCCGAGCAATCCACGGTCCTAGCACACTCGCCTGCGCCAGTAGATACCCACTGATTTGCCCATGTTCATCGCGCGCGATAAGGGTGCGCTCAGGTTTTTTTGCCCAATACGTCTTGAGGAGCCTGGCACGATCGCCCCCAAACATGGAGGCATCGAAGGCCAGTAACTCTGGAAGATCGGCCTCAGTTGCTGAGAGAATTGGTTCAGCACCGCCGCCTGGTAACTTCACTTGCTGGCTCTTTTTGAGGTCAAGCACCTCACCATCATCATAAAAGCCATAGCGGCGATAGAGGGGCACGCCACCGGACGACGCATCAAGAAGGACTGTAGGGCATCCTCGCTCCTCCAGGCGATTGAGAATTGCCTCTAATAGACGTTGACCAATGCCCTGCCGCTGCTCGCCAGGCGCCACAGACATCATGCCGATGTAGGCAAAATCGTCATAGTCGAGAAAGCCACCAAAACCTACAACCGCGTCAGCCTTCTTCGCCACAAACGCACCATCTGGCTGGAGATGCAAATAGCGGTAGAGAGTCGTCTTGCGGCTACTCGAACCGTAGGCTGCCTGTATAACTATATCTGTCCTGTCTATATCAGTTTCAAGTAGAGGCTGAATTACAATTTGCATATGCTGTAATCTTTCCAGTATAGAGAAATATAAAATTGACCTCTAACTCCTTCAGGAGCTTTATCAAGCCCATTTTACCACAAGCGTATGGCCTGCACTGCCTGGTAAGCGAACACAGCACAAGGCATCTCTTTCGTCTATACCTTCTCAATGCCATGTGCTCCCATCAATATCTTTTATTTCGTCCCTGACAATGCTTGACAGGCCCTTCAACGTCAGGTACACTGTGTAATGCAATCGTTATACGTAGATCGATTGTATTAAAAAGGAAGATGTGATGGAGAATCATCCCTCCCTGACCCTCGCGGATATCGCGAAAGCTGCCCACGTTTCGGTGAGCACGGTCTCCCGCGTCTTGAATCAGCGCGAGGGCAGCATTCCGATCAGCCAGGCCACGGTGGAACGAGTGAGAGAGGCTGCCAGGCGTTTGGGCTATTCCCCCAATCCTTTTGCAGCCGCCCTACGAACCCAGCGCACAGGTGTTCTGGGAGCTATTCTTCGTGATCTCGGCGATCCATTTCTGAGCGTGCTGGTCCGAGCTTTGCAGCGTGCGGCACATCAGGAGGGCTTTGATCTTCTGGTGGGACACGCTGCTTCTGATCCTTCCACCGCCGAGCGGCATCTCGCGTTTCTGCTCAACCCCTGGTTTGATGGCCTCTTCTTGCTGGGAAACCTGCCAGGCGATGCGCCCCTGCTTCAGATGCTCACGCAACGCCCTCGTCCCTGTGTCGCTGTAGCCTGCGGGACGCAGATGGCGCTTCCAGCAGTGGCGATTGATGAGGAGGCTGGAACCCAACTAGCTCTGGACTACCTCTACCAGTTGGGGCACCGCCGGATCGCGTTTCTGGGCAATCTGGAGCATGCAGGAGTGCGCGAGCGGCTCGTCTGTTTCCAGCGCTTTGTGCAAGAGCGGAACCTGGAGTGGCAGGAGTACTATACCCAGCACTGCCACAGTTCACGCAGCGATGCCGCCGCTCACGTGCGCCACTTCCTGGCCCTGTCAGAGCCGCCCACCGCTCTCTTCTGTGCCTCAGATCTGCTCGCTCTTGGTGCGATGAGTGGGGCATGGCAGGCGGGCCGCACGGTGCCCGAAGATCTGTCCATTCTCGGCTTTGATGATATCGAGGAGGCTGCCGAGGGGTTTCCCTCTCTCACTACCGTCAGCCAACCGGTTGAGATGATGGCTGACCACGCGACACGCTTGATCCATCGTTTGATCGAGGGCGGCCTCCCAAAAGAAGACGCGTGTCGCGTGACTGTGCAGCCAGAATTGATCCTGCGTCAGTCCTGCGCCGCACCTCGCGTGTAGTCTATCGCGGATGTGTTTTTCACACTAGAACACAAGGAGGATAGCATGACACAATTGCACAAGGACGGTGACTCGTTCACCCTGGGCAAATACTGGCTCAACAGCAATCTCTGGGGAGCCGAAACCGGGTCCGGTTCGCAATACCTCTGGGATACGTCGCAGAGCGATGCGGCCATTGCCTGGGGCACCAGTTGGGACTGGAGCGGGCCAGTCGATACCGTGAAATCCTACAATTGCGCAGTGCTTGGATGGCACTGGGGCTGGAAACTCTCTGACACCGGCTTGCCTCTCCAGCTTTGCGAGCACCGCAATGTCCAGACGTCCTGGGATTTCCACCTGCAAGAGACAACTCCTGGGAGTCTCAATGTGTCATATGACCTCTGGCTCTCCTCCGACCCGCACCTGGGTAATGCCAACGCCGATCATGAGATCATGATCTGGCTCTATCAAAGCGGTGATATTCGTCCAATCGGCACAAAACAGACCTCCATCGCGCTTGGCGGGACGACCTGGGAGCTATGGGAGGGTTCTCTGCCTCAGTGTGGCTGGCCGGTCCATTCGTTTCTCCACACCTCCAATACCACTTCACAGGCGCTCGATTTGCGCGAATTCTTTGACTATCTCGTCGAACGTGGGTTGAGCACTTCGCAATATCTCATCAGCGTGGAGGCGGGCGCGGAAGTCTTTACCGGCGCGGGCCGCCTGGACACGACGGCATATTTCGTGGAAATCGGCGCGACATCCTCCCTCCGCTAGCATCTATCGCCCGTCACAGTGCGAGAAAGGCAGGCAGGACAGTGCCTATGAGCTATGAAGCCATTCTCTTTGATCTTGATGGCGTGGTTGTGGATACGCAGCTCGCCGTAACCACATTCTGGCAACAGATCGCAGCCAGGTACAGATGTGAACTCACCACAGAAGATCTGGATCGGTCTGTCTATGGACGGAGAGCCTCCGAAACGCTGGAGATGCTGTTTGCCCACCTGAGTGGGCAGCAGAAAGACGCTATCTTGCAAGAACTCCAGGCCGCAGAACAGCAGGCGGTGTATCAGGAAGTCTCAGGCGTGGGAGCGCTCTTACGGGCGTTACACGCCGCGCAGATTCCGACAGCCCTGGTGACGAGTGCCCAGCACTGGAAAGTCGAGACCGTCCTGGCTCAACTGGGTCTCGCTGGCCTGTTTGCGGTCCAGGTGAGCGCAGAAGACATGCGCAGGGGGAAACCAGACCCCGAAGGATATCTGCGCGCGGCTCACCTGCTCAAACGCCCAGCCTCCTCCTGCATAGTATTTGAAGATGCGCCTGGCGGGGTCCAGGCAGCTCGTGCTGCGGGAGCGCTGTGCATTGGCGTGCGCCCGGAGGCGCTTGCCTCTCCCTTGCTTGCAGTAGGAGCCAGGTGCGTCATCCCAGACTTCACCATGGTAACCGTCCAGTGCTCCCTCCCGAAGGTTGAGCAGGGAGCTGGGGCGCTGACACTCTGTGTGGGAACAGCACTGCACGTTCCTTTCGTTGAGCGAACAGTACTGCCGAAGCGCACAGGTTGATAGTGGATTTTATCGCTGCGCTCAGCTGACCCTCATGCCCACGGATTATGCAAAGAGTTTCCTTAGCGTTGTGTTTTTCGTTCTATTCATACTCAAGTGCCTATTAGAGCGCACCCGGCAGCACGCAAGCTGCCGGGTGCGCTCTAAGATGTAATGCTATTGATTGGTGTAGGAGATGTTGCCCCAGGTTTTGCCACCATCCCAGGTATGTAGGAGCTGGCTCTCTGTGACGGCCCAGCCATTATTCGCATCGGTAAAGCTCATTTCTTTGAGCTTGCCAGGGCGAACTAAGGCCGTCTGCCAACTCTTGCCACCATCGGTGGTATAGAAGAGCTTACCACTCTGCCAATCAGAGGCCCAGGCGTGAGAGGTATCGGCAATGTAGGTGCTATCGGCACTCGTTTCGATAGGTAGGGTCGGAAACCAGGATGAGCCACCATCATTGCTGTGATACAGGACCAGGTGGGCATGTCCGTCCGGCGTGGTGATATAGACAGGCAAGAGACCGGCATTTCCAAAGAAGATGGGAGGAGTTGTGCCTATCTGCTGGACAGTAAGACCAACTGGGAGAGTCAATTGCTGTTCCTGCCAGGTAAAACCGCCATCGCGGGAGACATAGAGGCCCGGATCGGTTGGCTGACCAGTCGTACTGCGAATCGTAGCATAGACAGTGCTCGCGTCTTTAAAGGAGAGACCTGACTTGAAGCCACCAAGCGGCAGACCGTTCCTTCCAGCCTGGGATATGAGCTTCCAGGTCTGGCCCGCATCAGTCGTCCGGAAGATGTAAGCGCCCTGGCTCCCAGCTCCAGGAGAAGTGATAGCCTCAAACCAGCCTTCGTTGCCGCTAAAATGCAACATATCAACGCCCGCAGGGTCCTGGACATCGAGCGTTAGGATGCTCCAGGTCTGCCCGCCATCGGTCGTATGCTGGATGATGACCTTGTTCTGAGTCTCCTGAGCGCTAACAACCCAGGCATAGAGATTATCAATAAAGGTTCCTCGTGCGACCTGGTAACCAGGCGCATTAGGCGGCGTTACATTCGTCCAGTGCCTCCCGCCATCAGTTGTTTTGAGTATGGCATTAGCCGTCATAGCCCACCCTTGCTGCGTCGTAAGCATGCGAATGGCGGTCAGCGGCCCCTTGACCGAAGAGGGCAATGTAGCGGTCAGTGTGCTGTTAGCCACGGGTGTCTCCGCGGTAGCAGGCGTTTGAGTAGTTGATGAGGTTGGTGTTGCTGAAGAAGACGCCGAGGTTGTTCCACCACTGCTACATGCCGCGAGCAAAAGAAGCGCAGCCAGAGCTGAAACCGTACCAATAGTTGAGAATATACTTTTCTTGCGCATAGTACACTCCGTCGTGATTTATATCTTTATCTACTCTATGCTTACACAAAACATGGTAGAGTAATTCGAATTGCACACTTACTATAATGCCAGAGGATTATCAAAAGTTGCGCGCAAGTTCAGCATCCAACTAGCCTCTTCATAGTTGATGTCAAGCCCATGAGTAGCCGCGTACGCCAGTAGTGGGCGCCCACTACTGGCGTACGCGGCTACTCATGAGTTTACACTTTTGCTATGTTCTCTAGCACAGTCCGGCCATAGGCTATCTGGGGAAAGGACGTTCGCAACTCATCGAAGTGGGTATCAGCATTCTCTGTAAGGAGTGCGATGTGGTCAAGCAGGTCCAGGTCTTCGCGTGTTAGTTCCACCTCGGGCTTCGTAATTAACGCGCCCCAGTCGTCATTTCTCAGCATTTCGAGCTTGTTCAAATAGGCAAAGTCTTGTAGGAGAGCGTAGCGGATGGGTGGCATGCCCCTGTCTACGTCGCTATCGCCAAAGTCCCACGGCTCAAGCTCTCCTGCCCGGCAGCACCACCAGACCTCGCCCGCCAGCCAGAAGGGATCGCCAGCCTTCATATCCAGCAGGTTGAAACCCATATCCCGACCGCGTTGCTGAACCTCGTCGATCATCGGGTCCACACGCACCCAGCGCTCCTGGGTTGCATCCCAATACTCTGCGAGGCGATGATCAGCGGCGTAGGGTGAACGGAAGTAGCCACCAAATCCGACTCGCGCCCGCGCGGGCACCCCCTGGTAGCGTAGCATAGAGACCAGCAACACGGCGAAATTACGGCAGATCATGCCAATACGATCTACTGGTGGGCGCCTCATGGTCAAAGGCTCCGGTCGGCGCCGCAGGATACGCGCCAGTAAAGCCTCGGTACGCCGCTCTCCAAAGAGCGCGTTATCGATCTGGTCTACTTCAAGCCCATAACCCTCACGCAACAATTCTGTATAAGGTGGGATCAGCAGCCCCTGCACCACACTCACCAGACCAGCCACATCACGTGGAAGGTCAGCATAGAGATAGGCATACTTGCCTGGGTCCGTCAAAACGCTCTGCTCACGATAATACGCCAATACCTGGTCATTTCCAGCCATAAACGTCCTTCCTTTCAGCAAATGCCAAGAGACAATATGTTCTCCTGGCATTCCAGCATAGCGTGCATCAACTGACACCTTTTGTCAGGAAGGTAGACAATAACGGAATATCCCCTGCTAATTCTTATGGCTATAAGCAAGGCGATCGCCTGGTGGTGGTTGCAGATAAAGTTGTGCTTTTTGTATCACGCTTCCCCTAAAAGGGCAGCATATCGCTCACGCAAAAGCTGTTCCGTTCCCTCGCCCAGGCGACGGACGATCTCGCCCGCGGGAAGGCGTTGCCTTACCAGGCCCACAGCCTCTCCTGCATAAATCTGGGCCAGGTCGTAATCCTTGCGCGCGACCGCTTCCCTCAGTTGTTGCTGCGCCTCTTGATCCGTTGCCAGCTCATATACGCGTTCATGCCACTGCTCACTGAAGCTGTTCCGCAAGGCGCGGCCAGGATACTCAGGGGGCCAGGCAAAGCCCTGCGCCACATCGAAGGCGCGGGTAAGCACGGTCTCGCTCTCCTGCGCCGCGATAATACGTGAGCGTGCATCCTCAGTAGTATCACACTCCGGCGAGGCCAGCAGACAGGTTCCGATCCAGACACCCTCCGCGCCAGCGGCCAGGGCTGCCGCCACTCCACGCGGCGTCGCTATGCCCCCGGCGGCGATGATAGGCACTTCAACAACATCCAAAATACTTTGGAGCAGAGGCAGCGTGCTCACATGCCCAGTATGGCCTCCGGCCTCTGTCCCCTGCACCACAAGCAGGTCCGCTCCATCTTGTACTACCGCCAGGGCCTCCTCCCGTGAATGCACCTGGGAGGCAAGCAGCACACCCTCCTGCTTGACACGTGCAGCATAGGGAGCAAGCGAGCCAAACGAGATAGAGATAAGGAAGGGGCGAGCCGCCAGCGCCGCCTCCAACTGCTCCGGTCTTGACGCAAGGGACCAGGCCAACAGGCCAATACCAAAGCGTCCCTGGTCGTCTCCACGCGCGATTTGTGCCTCGCGAGCGATATACTCCACAGAGTCTTTGCTCCCAATACCAAGCATGCCCAGGCCGCCCGCCTCGCTCACCGCTCGCGCCAGGCGCCCTTTGCCCACATACGCCATTGGCGCACCAACGATGGGATAGCCCAACTTCCAGCAGGTTGTAAGATGCGTATGTAGCATAAGTAATCTCCTCACTCTTCCTGGCGAACTGCTCTTTCACAACTCGCCAGACTACTTATTTTGCTCCTACTATATTACAGTTGGAGGGAAAAAGACCGCTATATTCTTGCGCCTTTCCATCATATTCTTGCACTCTAAATGGTCTATTCACCAAGTCTGTAGGGCACTGATCTGTTTCCAACACGAAGAAGTCCTCTTTTTTTCTTCAATCCCCTCTTTTGGGCAGAACCGCCGTAATAAGGACGTATCCTGACCGCATGAACCAGTACACTGTGATTGAAGATTATGTAAAAGCGTTGGTGGGATTGAAAGGAGCGAAAATGAGAGTATTGAAATGGCGCCAGGTGCATGCCTGGCGTTTGTCGCAACATGGCCTCTCCCCGCGTTTCTCCTCGCAGGATTTCGTTCAGGCGGTGATGCGCACTGGTGGGATTCAGGCGCAGGTGATGTCTGCTGCCGAGCTAGCGTTATGTACCCGTGTGGAAGGGCTCTCTCCACATGATGTCAAAGCTGCGATCTTCCAGGACCACACCCTGGTGAGGACCTGGGCCATGCGTGGCACATTACACTTACTCTCTGCAAGAGAACTCCCTCTGTATGTAGCGGCGCGTGACTGGCAGCATACTGCGAGCTGGTCGAATTATTTCGCTGAGTTCGGCCTCTCAAGAGAGCAACAGGAGGCCTATCTCTTGGCTATCCCGCATGTTTTGGAGCAGGGACCAATGACTCGTCTGCAACTTGCAGACGCTGTTGCGAAGCATACGGGTGCTGCTCGCGTGCGCGACTTGATCCTCTCTGAGAGCTGGGGGTCTCCCTTGAAGCCATCGGCCTATCGCGGAGATCTCTGTTTCGGGCCAGGCCAGGGGAAGACGGTCACCTTCATGAACCCCCGAAGATGGATTGGGAAATGGCAGCCAATCGAGCCCAAGCTGGCGCTTCAGGAAATAGCCCGTCGGTATTTGCGGGCGTATGGCCCCGCGACCGCAGATGATTTTGCTTTTTGGTGGGGATGTGGGAAAACCCTCGCAAAAAAACTCTTCCAATCGATAGAAGAGGAGTTGGAAGAAGTAGAGGTAGAAGGGTGGCGAGCCTTCGCCCTGCGTGCGACCCTTCCACTCATCCAAAGCGTTGAACCAGCAGAGCAGATCCACCTGCTCCCCTTATTCGATGCCTATACGATCGGGGCGGCGCCGCGCGGTTGCGAACCCCTGCTCGCTCAAGCCTACAAGCGCCAGGTCTTCAACCTTCAAGGGTGGACCTTTGCGGTCATTCTGATCAACGGTTCCATACAAGGAGTCTGGCGCTCTACAATCCGACGCTCGCAAACCGTCGTCAAGGTGAACCTGTTCTCCTCATCCACCTCCTCGATCCGAAAAGGGATTGAAGCCGAAGCGGAACGGCTCAGTGACCTCTTCGGGAAGAAGGTCTTACTGGAATATGAGTCTCCCTCATCTTCCCAGTTTTAGCGATCTCGGCGGCAACCCCTTGAGTAGAGCTGGAGGCAGGTAGAGATGCAGGTGGCGCACCTCCTCGGGACTATCCAGGTGCCATGTGCTTGGTGCGCCCATGGGTAGAATTATTAGGAAGACAATGGATTCTCTGCAAATTATATCATGCGATCCTTGTTCATACGTATTACCTAAAAGCAAAGATGTGGTAATATATTGGATGATAGATAATGGCTTTAGGTAATACCGTATTTCCCTAAAGGAGCACACATGCCCAGACAGGCTCCCTACCTCCTGCGTTGGTCTCCTCAAGCACAAAAATATGAACTTCTCGACCAGGGATGCTCTCAATCAGGTGGCCAGACTCTTGAACCTTCCGATCTGCTACATAAGCTGGTTGATATCAGCTCTTTTGCCTTTTACAGCTACACTGGCGCTCACTTTACGGCACGCAAGGAGAATATTCAGCGCAATGGTCCCTACTGGTATGCTTATCGCTCATCCCAGGGTCGAACGAGCAAACGTTATCTTGGCCGCACGGCCGATCTCTCCATAGGCCATCTGGAAAACATTGCAGAATGCATTCTCTCTCCCGCAGATACCCCTATCACCTCCAATGGGCACATGGTTGATAAACCCATAACAGCATCTCAGCACTCCCAACAAGCTCCATCGAGGCAGGATCAACTATTACTGGATACCAAGTTGCGTCCGCCGCGCCTCCCCCTGGAACTGGTGGAGCGACCACGCTTATTTAAGCGCCTCGATAGCTGGTCAGCATACAAGCTCACGCTGCTTATCGCGCCCGCTGGCTCGGGCAAAACGACGCTCGTCACCTCCTGGCTTGCGCAAAATGACTTCCTATCTGAGGCGGCCTGGGTCTCGCTAGACATGAATGATAATGATCCGGCTCGCTTCTGGCGCTATGTCCTGCGCGCTTGCCAGGGCTGGCACTCCCTTCCCGAACCATATATTCTTCCTCTAAACTTCCCCTCACCTCAAACAGGCATCCCGGCGCGTCCCTTCGAAGAGCTACTCATTCCTTTCCTCAACGAGGTGGCACAACACTCTCAACATCGCCTGCTTGTTTTAGAAGACTACCATGTCATCACTGAGGCAAGGATTCACGAGACGCTTGACTTTCTCCTCGCTAATCTGCCTGAGACACTGCATATTCTGCTGCTGACACGCACAGAGCCTCCACTCTCGCTTACTCGCCTGCGCTCACGAGGCGAAATCAGTTCTATTTACGCCAGTGACCTGCGCTTCTCACCCGAGGAAACGGCTGCATTCCTCCAGCCGATTATTCCAGCGTCGCCCTCTACGGAACTCCTGGCTACGCTCGATACGCACCTGGAGGGGTGGGCCGCCGGATTACGCCTGCTCGCGCTCTCCTTGCAGGGGCACAAGACACAGGCCCAGATAGAGCATATCCTTACCACCTTTCGCGGCAATCACCGCTCCATTCGGGATTATTTTGTCAGTGAGGTCCTCCAGGCTCAGCCCGAGCCGCTGCAAGACTTCTTGCTACGCACGAGCATCCTGGCGCGCTTAAGTGTTCCTCTCTGTCTGGCTGTCACCGGTCAGCAAGAGAGCGCGAGCCTGTTAGAAAGTATTGCGCGGGCCAACCTCTTTCTGGAGGCCCTCGATGGCACAGGCGAGTGGTACCGCTATCATGCCCTCTTCGCCGAGGCAATGCAGCATGAGGCGCGCCTGCGCCTGGGTGAAGATGAACTACGCACACTGTACCAGAGGGCCAGCCACTGGTTCGCAGAATATGACCTGCTTACAGAAGGCATTGAAGCGGCATTTAAGGCTAAGGATAGCGAGCTGGCCGCGAGATTGATAGAGCAATATATAGAGGCCATGCACGTACAGGAATTTCGCGAGTTTCACACTCTGCGCCGCTGGCTCACGCAGCTACCCGAAAAAATACGTCAAAGCTCTCCCCAACTCTGTTTAAGCTATGCCGTAGCACTCATCTTTGGTCGCGACGAGCAAGAGGAACCAGATCCATTCCTCGTGGAACAGCTAGAAACACTATTGCAACTGGCTGAGGAAGGCTGGCACGTACGTAAAGATCTTCTCCATCTTGGACAGGTCTTCGCCTTTCGTGCTCTTTTCTCCTACCAACAAGGCAAGCGCGAGCAATCTGTAAGTTGGGCCAGGCAAGCCCTGGCCTGGCTCCCAGCAACAGAGCCTTTATGGAGAGGCATGAGCCTGGTGGTTCTGGGAATCGAAGCCCTGCAAACAGGTCGACTCAACGAGGCTAGACAGTTCATTGCGGAGGTTGGCAAGTGCTGGCAAGTTCTCCATAGCTTGCACATTCTAGATGGCACTACGCTTTTTACAGGCATGATCTGCTATGAAACTGGTGAACTACGCCAGGCAGCCCACCAGTTTGAACAGCTTTCTCATAAGAGAACTATCCTTGAAGATGGCCCTGTCGCCCTTGCCGCGCACCTTGGCCTGGCCCAGGTCCTCTATGAGAGGAACGATCTCGACGGTGTACAACGCGAGCTTCAGGCATTCTCAGCCCTGGCCCAAAACTTTCCGATGGTCCCCCAGGACTTCTTCCAGCCATTGGTTGAGCTACTTATGGCACGGCTGGAGCATGCCCAGGGAGAAACCGATCAGGCTATAGAGCGCCTGGCCAATGCTTTAGCGCAGGTGCACGACACCCCGGAGGGCCTGCCTCTCTACTTCTATCATGAGGCACGCAGCTGGCTTGTCCAGCTCTTTCTCTCTCAGGGAGATATCGCCACAGCGCATTACTGGTTCCAATTCACGCCTCATCCAGGGACCTGCGCCACAACTACATCTTCCGAACCATATTTACTGCCTGCACCAGGGGAGATCGCTATGCAAGAACACCCCTCAGAGAATATGCAAGCATCACCGGATATGCTTGTCCTGGTGCGCGAACAGAGCGTACTCCTCATGGCACGCCTGCACCTTGCTCAGGATGAGTATGAGGCCGCGCTACATCTCCTAAACATCCAGCTTTCCGCAGCTCAGCAGGCTGGCCGGGGACGACACGCTCTGCAAATAAAATTACTGCTGGCCCAGGTCTACGCCGCTCATAAGCAACTCCCCCAGGCACATCAAACCCTCATGGAAGCGCTCAAGCAGGGGCATATTGAGGGTTACCGGCGCACATTCCTTGATGAGGGCGAAAGGCTTGTGCCTCTCCTGCACAATATACTTCCTCATCTACATATTCAACCACTGCGAAACTATGCACGCCAACTCATTCAGGCCTTTTCACAACACGATGCCAACCAGTCCATCGTTGTGACCCCCGTCTTTGAACCGCTCTATGAGCCACTGACGAGCCAGGAACAGCGAGTGCTACGCCTGCTGGCAACAGGTCGCTCCAACCCCGAGATCGCCCGCGAACTGATTGTCTCCGTCAATACCATCCGCTCCCAGGTCCAGAGCATCTACCGCAAACTGCAAGTCAATAACCGTCACGCCGCCAGCGAGCTTGCCCGCAAGCTACACCTCCTTTAAGGCAATATTCACCCTCCACATGATTACTTGTGCTAGCTCACGCAGGCCGTCATAAAGGATGGTGTTGAGGACGTCTTTTTGCGTTACACTAAGGATAAGTACAGTTTTTTTGAGAAGGTGAGCATCAATATCTTAAGCTGAAAGCGAGGTTGCCAGGCATGAACCAGGAGCGTCTCTCCACACCTGCACCTTTACGGCGTCTCTTCGCCTCCTATTATGAGCGTATGTCGCAAGGCACAGCAGAGAAAACCTATATGGAGCCGTTGCGTAAGAAAATTGTCGGGCAGGCTGCAGGACTGGTGCTCGAAGTGGGGGCGGGCAACGGCCTGAACTTCGCCTGCTATGATCCCGAGTTTGTCGAGCGCGTAGAGGCAACTGAGCTTGATAGCTCGATGCTGAGCTATGCACGCACACGCGCCCAAAGCGCACCCGTGTCTGTTACCCTCACGCAAGCCAACGTTGAGCAACTTCCCTTCGCCGATGCATACTTTGACAGCATCGTTTGCACACTGGTCTTCTGCTCCGTCAATAATCCCCTACGTGGCCTGCAAGAAATGCGCCGCGTCCTCAAACCTGGCGGCCAGCTCCTTATGATAGAGCATGTGCGCGCCCAAAAACGCATGCTCGCCCTGCTACAGGACTTGATTACTCCCCTTACCAGGCTTCTGCTAGGCAATTGCCACTGGAACCGTAGCACGGTACAAACCGTCCAGGAGGCTGGTTTTCAGGATATACGACTTGAATACCTCACGCCCGTAGGCGAGTTGATGCCCCTGGTGATAATACTGGCCAGAGGCTAATAGCATAACTCTTCAAACAAAAATCATCCCTCGCATCGTCTTGATGGATGATGCTCTTTCATCCTATTTATCGCTATACTCAAAACAAAAGCAGTAGGGTCCAAGCTGGCTTGGACTCCCGAGCGAAGCGATACCCCTACGCAGGGGCATCGGCCTGGGGCCGGGCAAGTCCATGCTAGCATGGACCCTACAAGACATTATGGAATGACTGCACCCCCTTATCGAAAGAGGTATATAAAGCATGACTCAAGAGACGCTTGTTCCTATCGATACAGGCCATATCCCTCACGCAACAGAAACACCTATTATCAGCGTTGAGAACCTGGTAAAACGCTATAAAAAGGCGACAAAAAATGCCGTCGACCAGATTTCTTTTTCGGTCGCGCCCGGCACGCTCTTTGCCCTGCTAGGACCCAACGGCTCCGGCAAAACCACAACCATCTCCACACTGACCACGACCCTGGCTCCCACGTCTGGCACCATACGTATCGCGGGCTATGACCTGGCAACACAGGCTCACCTGATTCGTAGCCAGATCGGCATTATCTTCCAGAAGCCCAGTCTCGATCTTAATCTGACCGCTGAAGAGAATATACGCCTGCATGCGACCCTCTATGGTCTCTACCCTTACCGGCCCCTGTTTCGCTTGATGCCAAAGACTTACCGCGCCCAGGTACAGGAGCTGGCTCATCTCCTGGGCATCGAAGAAAGCCTCTTCAAACCCGTCAAGACGTTCTCTGGAGGCATGAAGCGCAAGCTCGAAATCGTCCGTAGCCTGCTCCACCGTCCCGAGGTCCTCTTCCTGGACGAGCCTACTACTGGCCTGGATCCAGAGAGTCGGCGTGAGCTATGGGATCACCTACGCCAGGTACGCGCCGAGAGCGGGACCACCATCTTTCTTACCACCCACTACCTGGAAGAGGCCGAGGGGGCCGATAACATCCTGATTATCAATCGCGGTCAGATTGTTAGCGCTGGCAGCCCTCAGCAGATCAAAACCAGCCTGACACAGCCTATGCTCTTCATCGACGCACACGAACGCGAGCAGCTACGCGTGGAGCTTCGCGCGAAAAATATTGATTTTAAAGAAGATGGGCACTTCTCTATCGCCCTTGAAAACCAGCAGGTACACCAGCTCCTTAAGAGCATCGATACACCCTTGAGCATGGTCCAAACCCATACCCCTTCACTAGAGGATGCCTATATCCATATCATTAAACAAGAATATATCGAGGAGCAAACGGAGGGACACACAAAATGACCAATCCCGTCATTCATCCTGCTAGAGAGCAACGAAGTAACGTCTCTCGCAACTGGAATGCTATCCTGACCATCGCTGGGCGCGACGTCATGCGTTTCCTACGCGACCCGATACGCCTGGTCTTTACCCTCATTTTCCCCATTATTCTCGTTGGCGGGCTGGCAGGTCCCCTTCAGGGCAATTTTGGGAAAGCGGCGGGCTATAATTTGATTACCTTTAGCATGACTGGTTTGCTCGCCATGTCGCTCTTCCAGAGCACGATGAGCGGCCTGGTCTCACTGATCGAGGACCGAACGAGCGATTTTAGCCAGGAACTCTTTATCGCCCCCATCTCGCGCTATACCATCATCTTTGGCAAAATCTTTGGTGAGTCACTTGTCGCCCTGGTGCAGGCAGTCATTCTCGTCCTGCTGGGCGCTCTCCTCTTTGGTGTTCCGCTCTCGCTCACCAGCCTGCTCCTCGTCATACCTGTCTCATTGATCATCTGCCTCTTTGGCGGCGCGTTTGGCGCTCTGCTCACCTCGCTCTTCAGCGATCAGAGGACAGCGAATATGATTATGCCCTTTCTCCTGTTCCCACAATTCTTCCTCTCAGGCATCTTTCTGCCCACTCGTGGACTTCCCTGGTACCTGACCCTTCTCTCAGAGATTACGCCCATGCGCTACGCGGTGGATCTGGTTCGCGGCATCTTCTACGCGGGCAGGCCAGAGTACAACCAGATCGTCCTGCTCCACCCGCTCATAAACCTGGCCATTATCGCGATTCTCTTCACCATCTTCCTCGTCAGCGGCACCATCCTCTTTGTGCGCCGCGAGCGCAACCGTTAAAATCAAATAAAATCAAATTTGGCATAGACGAACCAATCATGGCTGAGTGCAGCCATGATTGGTTCGTGGGGAGAAGCAGTCTTGCGCGTCTCCATGCCTGATCGGGATGCACTCTGCGTTGATCCAGCTCAGGAACGCGCAGCCTGCGTCTTCTCAAAGCCTCCATCTCCCATGTCAGCGTCTCTCTCATCCAGCACAATTTCATACACCGCCGTTTTCTCGCCAGGATATTTGCGGTCGAAGACAATCCCGAAGAAACGACCCACGATGCCAATACGCAACATGCCTCGCACGCGCCTGGCCTCCTCGGCATACAGGCGGCGCACGGTGCCTTCAATCGCCGGACCAAGCGCCTCCCCTTTGCGGTTGCCAGGAGCGAGGGTGACGTGTGAATTATGGGCGAGGCGTTTGACCTTCCAGGTATCCGCTGGCGTCATAAAGTAGAGTTTGCCGTTCGAGGCGACCGTGCCTACCGGGGTACCGATGCCTGTGCCGTTGCGGCGGAAGCTGGTCAGCAGGGTCATATGACCTTTTCCAGGGGCAGTCAGGTACTCTCGCGTGGTATGAGTCGTTTTTTCGCTCATGATCTGTCTCTCTTTCTTGTGATCGTCTGCTCGGCGTTTTCTGCTCGTTTCCAGGAAACGCCGAGCAAACATGTCTCTATGCCAGGGTTTGCAGCCAGGTCGCAATGGCTGTACCGATTTCACCAGGCGAATCTTCTTGCAAGTAATGGCTGCCTTTGACGGTCACTTCTGCCTGCGCCCGCCATGTGCGACAGAACTCCCGCGCCGCCCGCGTCGCCGTTCCCGGATTATTGTTGATATATAACTTCGGAACATCGCTTTGGGCCAGCCACTCCCCATAGTCCGTGACCAGTTCAATCATGTCTGCACGCTCATCATCAATGGGTGCCTGACGGGGCCAGCTCAGCATGGAACGACGCCCCTCACCTGCTTCAGTAAAAGGGCGGCGATATTCCGCCAGTTCTTCCTCACTCAGCTCGCGTAACACGACGCGCGGCAGCAGGTGTTCGATGAACACATTGTCTTCGAGCACCATGCGCTCACCCGCGTTGGAACGCAAGGCTTTCCAGATGTCACGAGTGAACTCCGGCCAGGTTGCCCAGCTGTACGGTCTGGCAATCGGTTCCATATACACCAGCCCCTTGACCGCCTGACGATGACGATTCGCCCAGTCAATGCCGAGGGCCGACCCCCAATCATGAAGAACAAACGTGATGTTCTCGCGCACCTCAAGCATCTCAAGCAACCGATCCAGGTAGCTGCGGTGCTCGAAGAACCCATAGGAGCCTGGGCCACTGTTGTGCAGCTTGTCGGAATCGCCCATGCCAATCAGGTCCGGAGCAAGGCAGCGTCCCAGCCCTTGCAGGTACGGAATAATATTGCGCCAGACATAGGAGGAGGCGGGATTGCCATGCAGGAAGACAATCGGATCGCCCTCACCAGCTTCGATATAGGCCATCTGATGTCCCAGCACGGTTTGAGAGCGTTTCTCATACGGAAAGGCAGCACTAATCATGCCTGATTCTCCTTCTTTTCAGCCGATGCGGCCTGCGGACCAGGGAGGGTAGATAACTCAATCATCACCGCGTAAGCTGCTATGGTTCTCACTGTTTGTCCCTTGCGCGAAAAAGTTTGTGCGAAGATCGTCATCAATGTATCTCCTTGTTTCCAGATGCTGTTCGAGAGTGAGAAAAGCTCTCACCAAATGTACTCGTCATACATTCGTCCTGTTGACCGGTTGGAGCGTTCATTGCTCTCACAGAGAGAACCCCTTTTCGTTCCCTGCTCAGGAAGGGGTGTTGCCAGCCAGCAGCCCTTGCACCAGTTCCTCAACAAACTGCTGATCTGTTTTGTGAAACGGATCGAAGCCCAGGAATTGCTGATTAAAGACCCTTTGAAAACAGGGACCCAGCAACAGGGTCGCTATGGTCAAAGAGGGGAGGTGCCACCCAATGCGTTCCAGGCGCTGCTCCTCCTCAAGATAGGCTGCAAACCGTTCAAAAACGTTGTGTGGGCCCATACCCAACGGTAAGGTCGTGGCACGAAACTGGGCCAGGAGCTCCTTGTCAGCCAGGAAGGAGACGCCCATGGGAAGCAGTTGCTCATAGTAGTGAAGAACTGCCAGCGCGAGCGCGATAAGGTTCTCGCGAACGGTTGCGGTGCCTGCCCGGTGCGTCTGGAACACCTCGTGGAAGGCTGGCAGGTGCTCGGCCATGAGCGCAAAGAAGATGTCTTCTTTATGGTCAAAATGCCGGTAGAGTGCGCTTTCGGAGAGGCCGACCTCGCGTGCGATCTCCTTGGTGGTCACGTGTGCCGAACCTTTCAAGAGCAGCAGCTTTTCAGCGGCGTCCAGGATTTTCTCTCGTGTTTTTCCCATGCTTCTTTCTCCATGTGTGTGAGTGTTCACTAACATGATAGGTCAGAGATGAGGGTCTTGTCAAGAGGTGGGGTCAACCTTATGAAAACAGAGCCTTTCTTTCCAGAGTATTTTTGTAACTACTTCTCCGAAAACCCTGAGCGCGAAGCGCTAGACACGCAAGTGAAGGCTTGTCCCCGAAATGGGGATGGGTTTCGGAATAAGATCTAAGCATGGGGCTGCTCTGAGAAACTTTTCACCAAGAAAACAGGGTGCTTCGATACCTCACGCTCAAATTCCGCAAGCGAGGAGTCTGCTGTTACATTGAAGTAAGCCAGAACAAAAGATGGAGCTCCGATCAGGCTTCTTTTGAGGATGGGAGCTGCTTCCTGAGCACTCACCTCGAATGCAGAGACGCGCTCGGTGTTGCGACCGCGTGTCAGCGTGGCCTCGCCTGCCACGCGCAGATTGCGCACCCAGTTGACGACGCCGTAGGGCGCGGTCAACCAGCGCTGGCCATCGTATTCAACGAGCGCTACCGGGATTGTATGAGGCTGCCCGCTTTTGCGCCCACGTACCGTGAGCAGGGTCATATTGCCCTTCTTCACACCGGCCCGCAGCAGAAACGTGTTGATGTTGCGGCCCACGCGGAAGAAAAGTGTTGGGCGAAATGTTTTTGCCATGAGATGCTACCTTAACTCCTTCTCCATATGTGTGTGAATGTTCACTAACGTACTATAGCCAGAGATGGGGAACTTGTCAAGGGAGACAGTACAGCCAATCTCACGCACGAATACCATGATCTTCCATGTTGTCACTCAACTGCCAATACTCGATGTTGTTTTGCTCGCAGTACCACTCTCCCCAGGCATGAATCTGGTAGACGATTGGCTCCAGGCTTCGCCCTGACTCGGTGAGTGAGTATTCCACCTTTGGGGGAACCTGAGCATAGACCTGCCGGTGAATGATCCCTGCCTGCTCTAGCTCCCGCAATTGGAGTGTGAGCATTTGTTGGGTCGTCGCAGGAATGAGCCTGCGTAACTCTCCGAAGCGTTTGGTTCCGTTGAGCAAACAATAGACAATCTGCAATTTCCATTTTCCCCCAACGATCGAAAGCGTCACTTCGACTGGACACCCCGCCGTTTTCTGCTGCTGTTTCATGAGATACACCTTTCTATAGTATGATTTTCTAGACTACCTCAAATTATTTTGCGTACTTGTTTCTTTCACTGTTATCCGGTATTTTGATTGTAGCAGGATGTGGGAAGCATAACAAGCGGAGCCAACTTGCGCTGGAGCAAAAAGATCACCTTCTCTCATCCTGAACTAAACTGTCTCTTCTCTCAAGAAGAACAAGCATAGAAAGAACTGGCAGTATGTACAACACCTACCCAGCGAGCTTCACTCGCATGACGCGTCTGTTAGCGGGAGTCAGTATCCTCCCTGCGCTTTTCCTTCCTTTTTATGAGGCCTTTCTCCATGGCGGACGACGCGCCATGGAGATCAACCCGCGCGCCGCTGCCTATATGGCAGCCCATATGATAGGAGCCTACTGTACCATCCTGGCCGGTTTTGGGCTGATCGCCATCTACCTGCGCTACCATGAGCGTATGGGCAGGGGCGCGCCCCTCAGCTTGATTCTGGCTCTCTTTGGGCAAATCTCGTATGCGGGCCTCCTGTTTATTGATGGGTTCTTCAATCCCCTTTTTGCGCATTTTGATCCCGCGCTGCAAACCCAGTTCCATTCACCTGACTTCTTTCAAGCCGTGGCCCAGAGTCCTCTGCTTCAGAGCTTCGGGATTGCCCTCTATACTCCCTTCCTGATGTCTCTCCTCCTTATCGTTGGCTATGGGTTTCTGGGGATTCTTCTCCTGCTAAAACGCATCTTCCCCTGGCCTATTGGGGTGCTGTTTCTCGTCGGTGGGGTGATTCTGGGCATTGACTTGATGGTGCCGATGTGGGTCGAGATAGCCGGGTATGCGGCTGAAGGGTTGGCAATTGCCTGGAGCGCTTTGCTCATCTTGCGCGAGAGCCAACCCATTGCTCATGCTGAGTCTGTTGCATAAAGGCTGAGGTCAGAATGTCTTAGCGAATGTCTCTGAAACCTGAAAGGAGCAAGATCTATGCAATCATTCACCCATCACCATAAGGAATCGAGCGAAGCGTCGTCTAAAGCGACACAAGGACATGTCATTGATTTGGGCTGGCGTTACGATCTGATGCTGTGGTGGCAAAATATCCTGTCGCGTGGTAAGTGGCAGGAACTTCAGCAACACATCGCCGACTTGGCCCAGTTTCAACCAGGAGAGACTGTGCTGGATGTCGGGTGCGGCACCGGGACACTGGCAATCATCGCGAAGCAACATGTGGGTGTGGCGGGCCAGGTATCTGGCATTGACCCCGGGCTGAAGCAGATCACGCGCGCACGCTCCAAGGCGGAGAGAGCGGGCCTCTCTATTGACTTCCAGGTTGGCGTGATCGAACAGCTTGCTTTCGCCGACCAGTCGTTGGATATCGTTTTGAGTACCTTTATGATGCACGTTATGCCTGATGATCTCAAGCGTCAAGGGCTCGCTGAAATAGCCCGCGTGCTCAAACCGGAAGGGCGTCTGCTGGTGGTCGATTTCAGGCGCCCGCAGGAGCATGAGGAGCAGTCTGAGCGGCCTGTCCATACAGGTCCCTGGCAGAGTGGAGTTCAAGATCAGCCTGCCTTGATGCAAGAAGCAGGATTCTTGCAGATAGAAAGCGGGGAGATCGAAACTGGGACGACAAAGCTGCCCGAAGTCGGTTTTGTCAGAGCGCAAAAAAATCAATAGTCTGTTTCTTAAGGAGTGTTTCATGAAAGCAGTACGTCTCGTCTCATTGGTCACGCGGGTAGCCTTTCCCGATGTTTTTTTGCCATCACCACGGTGTACATAGGCCACTGAAATGCCAGAGAAGTGGGGGTATGAGCCAGCAATCATTTTCCCCGCTAAGGATCTGTGAGTCTGAGAATGGACTGAAAATATCCCGCTAAGCCTGTGTTCTACGAATATATCCGATCCTCATGAAAACTCTGCCTTTAGTGTCTCTTACTCATCTCATCGTGCAGAAATTGACACTTTGATTATGGCACATTTTTTGAGACTCCTTAACGAGAAGGCTCACGCTCGCGAAGGTGATAGATTCCTGTGCAGGAAAAGCAGAGCAGAAAGGGTTAAAAAACGGTCGATAATGAGATATTTTCTCTCTCCTTCTCAAGCTCAAGATTTTTTCTTCTGGCAAATCTTCATGCACATTTCCGAGAGAGATGTTGGACACCCTCATTCTTTCCCAGGTTTCCCTCTTGACACAATGAGTGATCACTCATTATAATACATGTGAGTGATCACTCATTGTGTCAAGAGGAAGGACAGTGCAATGAATACCCGTCAACAACTTATCGAAGCCACCGCCCAGGTGATCAACGCCAGGGGATTAATGGGCGCCACAACACGCGAAATTGCCCGGGCCGCCCATTGTGCCGAGGGAACACTGTATACCCATTTTGCCAATAAAGAAGAATTGTTTATGAGCGCCTTAATCGCTCCTCTGCCCAATTTCGTGGCGGTCCTTGAAAAACAGCTCTCACGTGTGGGAGAGGGTGAGGTACAGGACAATTTGACTCGTATTGCTCATGCAGCTATTACATATTATCTGCATGTCATCCCTCTGGCCTCGGCTTTCTTTGCAGACCATAGTTTGCTCGAACGCTATCGCGCCAAAATGCACGAACTCGATACCGGGCCGCAGCGTATCATCGCCCGCGTCACCGCATATATCCAGGCCGAACAGCGCTTTGGGCGCATCAGCAAACAGATCGATGCGCAGGCAGCAGCGCTACTCTTAATTGGCCCCTGCCTCCAGTACGCCTACATGCGCAGTTTCCTTGGCAGCGAACCCTTGGCAACGTCCGAACAGGACCTGGTCGCTGATCTGGTGAAAGCCGCGATGCAGGGCTTCTCGACTGCTACCACGACTCGACTTTCGTCTGATGTGTGGAGAGGAGAACGAATATGACAGTAACAAAGAAAGTTGCACTTGTTGCAGGTGGTGGACGTGGTATTGGTGCTGCTGCCGCACGGCTGCTGGCCGAACAAGGCGCACGGGTTGTCGTCGCCTATCAGCGCAATACTCAGGCAGCCGGGCAGCTTGTCGCTGCTATTCAAGCTACAGGTGGTGAGGCGCTGGCTCTCCAGGCGGATGTGCGTGATGAAGTACTGGTTGAACAGACCCACGCAGCCTATGGCTCCATTGATATCCTGGTGAGTAATGCTCCGGCAAATGCCCGCCCCAGGTCACTGCTCACAATGAACTGGGAAGAGTTTCTTCAACCAGTTGCCGACAAACTCAAGGCAGCTTTCACCTTGACCAAGGCTGTTATCCCGGCTATGAGGGAGAAACACTGGGGACGCCTGGTATTCACAGCCAGTAACCTCGGCAAGCACCCTGGTTTTCCAGGAGCCAGTGCGATCAGCACAGGCAAGGCTGCGTTGATTGCCTTCACGAAATATGCCGCCCAAGAGTTCGGAGCAGATGGGATTACTGCCAACGCGGTTGCCCCTGGCATGGTCGAAACCGATCTAAGTCTCCAGGTTCCTGCATCCTTGCGTCAGCAAATCATCGCTCAGAGGCCCCTGCGACGCCAGGCCTCACCAGAAGATATCGCGCGTCATTGTGTTCCTGGCCAGCCAGGAGAGCGGCTTCATAACGGGCAGTTGTCTGCCTGTCAGTGGCGGGATGGCCATGGACTGATGCTTTTTTTTGCGAGGGAATGAGTGAGTGCTCATTTCAAATCTTATGACCACTTGCTCATTATATCCTCTCGAGACGAGTTACTTCCGCCTCACAGGAGGAAAAGGAATCACTCATGGAGAATCACGTGGTCATTATCGGCTCAGGCCCGGCAGGATTGACGGCTGCCCTCTACGCCGGACGTTCCAAACTCAATCCGTTGCTTGTGCGCGGTGAACTGCCAGGCGGGCTGCTCGCGACGACCGACTCGGTCGAAAATTTTCCTGGCTTCCCAGAAGAGGTCGGTGGGGTCGAACTGGCGCTCCGCATGGAAGAGCAGGCCGCGCGCTTCGGGGCTCGTTTCCTCGAAACGATGATTACCCGTGTCGATCTCTCGCGGCAGCCATTCCGCCTGACGACAAGCGAGGGCGAGCAGATCGCAGCACAGACCCTGATCATCGCGATAGGGGCCAGTCCACGCAAGTTAGGCATTCCGGGCGAGGAGGAGTTTACCAATCGCGGCGTACATTATTGCGCCAATTGTGACGGAATCGCCTTCGAAGGCAAGCGCTTGGTCGCCATTGGTGGGGGCAATAGTGCCCTGGATGAAGGGCTTTTCCTTACACGCTACGTCTCTGAGCTGGTTCTTGTTCATCGACGGAATGAACTTCGGGCCGATCCCATCCTGCAAGAGCGTGCGCTGGCCAATCCCAAAATGCGCTTCCTCTTCAACACGACGGTTCGTTCCATTGAGGGCGACGAAGTAGTAACGGGCGTCCGCCTCATGGATCTCCACAGTGGGCAGGAAGAGTTTTTGCCAACCGATGGGGTGTTTATCTACATCGGGCATGAGCCAAACACTGCGCTGTTTCGTGGCCAACTCGATCTCGATCCTGCTGGCTACATTCGTGCCGACATCTCGACACGCACAAGCGTACCTGGCGTGTTTGCCGCTGGCGATGTCGCTGATCCACGCTATCGCCAGGCCATTACCGCCGCTGGCGACGGTTGCCGCGCTGCAATGGAGGCAGCGCGTTTCCTCGCCGATTTGCCGGCAAAGGCGCTTGTGTAGTTTCTTTTTTGTCTTTTGTCTGTTTTATTGTTGACCCTAGATCACACATTCCAAGAAAGAGGTTCTCACTATGGCAGATTCTTCTCAGACACTCGAAAAGCCCATTGAGATCGGGGCCGCCGCGCCAGATTTTACGCTGGAAGCAACGACTGGCAGCGTGCATCTCGCTGATTTTCGTAACAAAGAAAACGTCGTGCTCTTCTTCATTCGCGAATATTCATGCCCGCAATGCCAGCGCCATGCTTCAAATCTCTCGAAAATAGCAGATGAACTCAAGGCACTGGATACAGAGGTCCTCATCATCGGTAGTGGAACGCCTGCTGACGCAGCCAACTATGCGCGCAAGCTGCGCTTGCGCATCCCTGTGCTCGCGGATGCCCAGCGGAGCGTCTATCACCAATACGGCTTGCGTAAGGGAATGCTGGCGGTACTCTACGTCCAGCGCAGCGCGACGGTGCTGATCGACAAAACCGGGATTGTTCGCTACATCGAGCACTCGACCAATCCCAATGCCTCCTTCAATCCCGGCGAACTGCTCGCTGAGATACGCAAGGTGCAGAAGTAGAGAGATGTTCATTTCAGATCATCATCCAGACGAGAAGTCGTCGCTCCACTTAGGCGGGGCAGACATCACCGTGAAGTTGTCCGGAAGAGAGACCAATGGGGCGTTTTCGCTGATCGAAACCATTCTGGATCCTGGCCGTCTCTCTCCCTTCATCTGCACACATCAACCGATGAGTATGTGATCGTGCTGGAAGGCTGCATCGGCCTGCTGATTGGCGATCAGATTATCCGGGAGCGTGCAGGGGACACCATCGTCAAACCGCGGAGCATCGTGCATTCCTTCTGGAATGAGGAAAAACAGCGAGCCAGAGTGATCGAGATTATGGCTCCTGCGGGCCTGGAGCAGTTCTTTGTCGAGCTGGCCGATCTCCTTCACAAGGGCGCCTTTGAGCAGATCGCGGCCCTGGAACAGCGCTATGATACCGTCCATGTGCCAGAGCGAGTTGAAGAACTCATCATGACCTATCACATCGGGCTGATAGGCAAGAAACAGAAGAACCTGGAGAAGAAAGGATATCACAATGAATATTCGAGAGAAAGTGGTCATGATTACCGGAGCTTCTCAAGGCATCGGTCTTGCCACAGCCAGGCTTTTTGCACAGAGAGGTGCCAAAGTAGCGCTGGTTGCGCGCTCTGCCGAAACACTCCAGCACATCGAGGCCGAGTGGCAAGCTCAAGGGTTAGAGGTTCGGGCGTTCCCTGCCGATCTTCGCGATGCAGAAGCCATTCGAAGCGTCGTGAACGCCATTGTGCAAACCTACGGGCGAGTTGATCTGCTCATCAATAACGCCGGGCAGGGCATCTCGGGCGCTATTGCCGATCTCGACAGCCAGATCTATCAGCACGTTTTTGCACTGAACGTGGTGGGTCCGCTTCTGATGATGCAGGCGGTGATCCCCATGATGCGTAAGATCAAGGGAGGACTCATCATCAATATCAGCTCGATGGTTTCAGCCTTCCGATTACCTGGAAATGGGGGCTATGCCTCAACCAAAGCAGCACTCAACAAACTCTCCGAAATCGCGCGGGTCGAGCTAGCCCCGAAGAACATTCGGTTGGTCGTCGTCTACCCCGGTCAAACTACGACCAACTTTGGGCAGCATGTGCTAGGCGACCCCGCTGCACGTCTGGCCGGGATGGGACAAGGGCAACCTGATGGAGCGGATAATCCAGAGCAGGTGGCCGAAAAGATCCTCTGGGCAGCCGAGCAAGAGCCTGAAGAGGTCTATATGCATGAGGAATGGCTGGCGCCAGTCTCAACTCTGACACCTCTCGGTCAAGAGTGAAGGCGGCTGTTTGCCTATCCTCCACGGAATGAGCATCGCTCGTAGGGGCAGACTCGACAGATCAGCATGGAAACTGCTACCTCCTGCCCCACCTTGCAAGGGATGCTCGCTCCGCAGCATGTCCTCGAAACTCTTGAGGGAGTATCTCTCCTATCATAAGTGAAACTCATCTGTTTATAGCAAGAAACGAACGATTTTGAGACGACCTATCAATGGGTTTCTGTTCAACCCGGCCCAATGATGAGATTCTGACGTGCGGTCTCCACCACTTCTTTCGTCACGATCTGAATCTGCTTGGCGACTAATACATGCTCCACTTGTAACATGAGGCGTTCGATTAAGCGAATATTTCCTCTGGTAATACGCAGAATCGCAGCAACCGCTTCTTTGTCCGTGAAATCATCGGAAGTCGCCTTGACCCAATGACTCCAGCGCTTTTCCAGAAAATCACGCGTCTCGTCGTCGGAGAGCGGTTCCATCTCGTGAGCGAAGCCGACCCGTGAATAGAGTTGTGGGGCGCGCATCAGCCGTTTTTCCAAACCAGGCATACCGAGTAACACCAGGCCGAACTCCCCTCGATCCGCTAGGTTCCGAATGAGCTCCAATCCCGCGTCCTTGACGCCTATTCGTTTCATCGACGATCAACAGCTCAATTAGATGCGAAAAGCGACGTGTAACCAGGAACTCTTCTGTGCCCTGGTGGCGCTGATTGGCTGCCTCCACGAGATAGGAAAACGCCGCAAACAACGTGAGCACCTCTTTTTCGAGGCGTGCGACCGAGGCAGAGACCGGAGGGGTATAGAAGACCGTTCGGCACTCTTGGATGGAAGCTTCCAGAGGAGCAGAAGCGAAGGTAAACGGCCTGTAGGGATACATCCCATCCATCGAACTCCGTCCCGTAAAGGTGATCAAGGATTCTGGCAAGAACGGTTTGAACCGGCTCCATTGGGCATACTGTTTGGCGGACTCGGTTTTGCCTGTACCAGGAGGACCGTATCCCAAGCCGACCACACGAGCACGCCGACAGGCATCGCACATCTCACCGAAACGACGAGAGCTTTTCGTCGCCACAAAGCTTTGAGGATTCCTCCCATCCTGGTTAGTCATTGATATACCTCTTGAGTCGTGGCCGCGCTTCGACCGGCGCAGGTTCTGCCACCACCGTTTTTGGTGCAGGTGGTGGGGCATGGTGTATCTCCACATATCGATCAACCAGAGCCGCTCGCGTACTCAGTCCTGCTCGAACCTGCTTGCGGCGCTCGGACCTTGCCTTTTCGATCTCGCGCAACGACACTTTTCGGTCGCTAAGTTCGGCACAGATGGCGCGGCAGAGGAAGCGATCCTGGTAGAACACATGCACCTCACCCATATCGGCAGGGTCGTATCGTATCAAAACCTCTTCCTTCACAAAGGCCGCCAAGTTGATGTCCATATAGCGATGGCTCTGAAAATGAATCCCATCTTGCTGGACCCGCCGTGTCTTTGCGACGGTTAAGAGCAAAAGGTCGAGTTGCTCCAGGGAAGCAGGCATCCGAGGCACAAAGCCGCCTTTTTCCCAGCGATCCTTGGGCTGGCACTCCGTTTCGCTCTGGACCCGGTGATGATAGTCTTCCAGCAACCAGGTCCGAAAGCGTTGCTCAAAGGCTGGTAACGTCATGGTTGCCTCGGTCTCTACGTAGCCCTTTGGGGCATAGCCAGGCACATCTTGGAGAAAGAGCTGATCGACGCTGCGGAAGAAGCGTTCGATCTTGCCGCGCCCGCGAGGCACGCCTTTTTCGGAAAAGACCAACTCCATGCCGATATCTGCCGCCACTTGCTCCATGTGCTTGCTGGTGAAGTCAGAACCATGATCAGTGTAGAAGACGCTGGGAATGCCACAGGCCGACCAGCGGGGATCGTCTTTGCGCCAGATAGCTTGTCGGAGAGTTAATGCCGTCGTGAGCGCTGTGGCTACTTGGAAGCTGAGCCGATATCCGACGATCAAACGGCTGTAATCGTCTTCAATCGCCGTCAGGTAGGGCTTGGCCGGTTTGCCTGCTTCGTCCAAAAGCCACACGTCTAATGGAGTATGATCTGCCTGCCACATGGCGTTGGCATGGGTAGCTTCTCGGCGGTAGAGTAAATCAAATTCCTCGCGGTAGGCAGCAGCTCCCTGGTGGGCGAGGGTCACAAGGGCGGGATCAAGGTTTTTGATGATATGGCGTACGCGGTCGTAGCTGGGCGGTTTCCATCCTCGTTCTTCGGCAATGGTGCAGACCTGGCGATGGATAGCAGGCATGTGACAGAGAACTGGAGCGGTTTCCATCAATCTCAAGCGTTTTCTGGAGAGTGGCGTGACGCTTGTGGAATGTCCCAGTGGTGCCGCAACACGCACCCTGAAACTACATGATAGAGTCCTGTGGTTCACGTCTCAGACAGACACAAAACGACTACTCCCAATACCGGCTAATGATGGGTCAGGGGAAACGGACTGGGATGTGGTCGGCTGAAGAACAACGGAAACTGAGACCATCTCTATGAAAGCAAGGAGATATCATGGCACCGCCGATATATTTTCCTGGTCGGATCTTTACCGTCTGGAAGTATACCATCTCTCATCGTCAACTGATCCCGCGTAGTGTGAAAGACAAAGAGCGAGGTATCTCAACACGGATTGATATACTCTTTAAGCCTGTGGCTTGGATGAGCCTTCCCACTGGCCTCTCAGATTTAAGCATTGAAGCAACAAGCCCAGAACAAGTCGAGCTCATGACCACCATTTCAGATGTGACCTTGCAAGATCCAGAGAAGCTCTTTGTGCTGCGAGGGAGAAAATCGCAGGGATATGTGGCAGCATCTCTTTATGCTATCGATGAAAGTACGCGAGAATTCGATGAGCCCGACAAGTGGGGGAATCTCTCTTTCTTTGCTCCAGAACATGATGAGCGTACGTCTGAGGAATGGAGGCAACTTGGATACAGCAGTGGCGCACGACTTCGGAAGGCTCCCCCCGACACTGACGAGATCTTTCTCCATCAGATCATCAAAGACTGCTTACTCGGTTTGAAGAGCCATGTCGATCCAGAGTCCATTGATGCCTTCATTGAAGGGATGAAAGCCGGTTACACACAACGGACAAAACCTCTCACTCATTTCAGATTGACGAAACTCTTCTCATGGTTGAGGCATTGCAAAGAAACAATGGCTCAACTCAGGAGTTTTCACACTCTCTCAGGCTCATTAAGTATCGCATAGTAACCGACTGCATGAAAATATGTAGACGACAAGGGCAGCGGAGTGCCGATCGCGAGCGATTTATTTACAACATTTCATGCTGATATCCTCGATATGGAGCGGCTTCTCAAACGGCTAATGGTTGTGCTGCTCACGCTTCGCGCCGATCGCTCACTCTTGGGCTCAAAACCTGCTAACTCTACGCGCTTATTACCATGTGAGGAGGTGCTATAAGGGCTGGATATAACGCAAACAAAAGATTGTCAAATGCCGAGAATGTTGCTATCATGCCAGACATTTCTTCAAGGGGAGGATCTTCATGAGAGAGTATCAGGTAGCGATCAGGCGAACGATAGAGAGACCATGGACCACTATGGAACCATTGCGTCTGGGAGATGTCCCAAAGGGCCTTGGGACGCCAAATTTCTACTGTACCGTTTCCTATAAGGAAGAACCGTATCTTGAGGAAGAGCCATATCTCCTCCTCTGTTTGTATGGAAGTCAATCGTATTTTGCTGATGCTCGAATCTGGCACCAATGGCTCGTCGTTGGCTTCGGAAGCTACATCTATTTTCTCTCACTGGAGAAGCCTTCTCAGCAGATTTTCTGGAACATCGTCTATTTTTGTACCCTCTATCCAGCCGGTGAGTACTTGCTTGCCACTTCCATAGGCAAGGTTTTGTGTTTTGATCGTGATACTCAGCTTCTCTGGTATTCAGAAGAGGTAAGCATGGATGGAGTGAGTATCTCTTCCGTCCAAGATGATCGCATTCTCGTCCTAGCTGAATGTCCCCCTTGTTACGATCCACTTGGACGAGGACCATTTCTCCTTTCCCTTCATACAGGAAAGATCATTGAATAATCTACTCGTTGCAAGTGCTTCTATGAGTTGAAAGAACGCTATTCCCAGCCGAGTGCTAGAACCAGCCCTTACGGCAGGCGCTATAAGGGCTGGTTCTACCGCCAACAACATGTGTGAATAACAAGGCTTCCATGGATGATATCTTTAGCACGAGACGCAACGAATGCAGTTCTCAAAAAAGCGCTACAATTCTTGGAGGCTGTCCATCCTGAGAGTACTACCATCCCTATGGCTACGCTGACCACAGGTTTGGCAGGTATATTTTGGGAAACCAAAGAGTCGTGGCCACATGTGCACTGGCGCACTCGTACGAACCAGAGTTGGGTGGTCACAGGCAGGGCAAAGCTCTTTCACCAGATATGCCACCACCGCATCACGCCTCATCCACATCAAGGGTGAATGGTAAATAAGACGAAGAGCGGTCAGATTTTAGGGGTCTTGGTCACTTTCGTGCTTTTTACCACATGGAGCCAACTTATGAGTCAGGGCCATTGAACGGCAAACTCCCAAAACTCCCATACAGAGCCCCTTCAGGCAAATCACGAACATTTATATGAGTTGGAAAAGTGAATGGCTTCGAGTAAAAGATGCCAGGCTTTACCTGGACCGAGAGACAGATATCAGGCGCTCCTCTATCGTGGCAACCTGCTCGATCAAGGTGGCAACCGATGACCAGGTGTGCTGCACCCCAGCATACTGGGCTTGTCCAAGGAGGCGAGCCTGCTGTTCGAGCAGGTCTGCTGCTTCAGACAGGTGTCCCTCTCTCAAGAACGCCTGAGCATCTACCTTATGCCTGACTGCAAGGGGCAGGGCATAATAGAGCAGGTGGTTGGCGAGATGAGTGGGGACCTGCGCGCGTAGCGTGTGCGCGAGCATGCGCAAGGCCGCAACGCCGCCAACCATCCCTGGCTCCCAGCGTTCTTGACGCAGCTTTGCACCAATGTCTGGCACGACCCGCTCGATCATCTCTTGGCGGCTGGCTGGCTGGACGGGTCGGAAGGCTGAGCGTTGAGTGTAGGACTCCGTCCGATACGCAATTCGCTCCGCGCGCCAGGCTTTGAGCAGATCCTCAAATGGCAGGATTGTACAAGGAAACCCTTTCGGATCGTGAACGACGACATGATCTTCTTCTGCGCTCAGTACGACGATAAAGTGATCCACGCCGTCCAATGAAGGAGCCGTGGGATTGTAGGTGAGGTAGCCCATATTCAGGGGACCGATTAGTACCGGAGCATGTTGAGCCGCCGCCCGCAGGCGCCCAAGCGCGACCTCTTCCGTGCCGCCATATTCCACCTGACATGTCCAGCCCATAATCTCTATCACACGCGTTCGCCCGAAATCGGGGTTGGGGCCACAGAAAAAGAAGAGCTCAGCATCTTTCAGGTAGGTGTTCCCGAATGGGATGGTGGTGAGACATTCGAGAAAAGAGGGTGAGGGCAGACTCTCAGGGGGGGCTCCGCTTCCGAGGAGGCTCATATGCAGACTGTTGGAAAAACAATACTCGCCGTTTCCGACATAGGGTAACATAGCCATTTCTCTTTCTGATCTTCGCTTGTCGCGCCTTAAGAGCAAGGCGATCCTTGTTATTGAGAGGTGTCGTTTCTCTGCTATTCTAACGGCGTATTCAGGGAAACGTCAAGCTTCCCAACACGCATCATGTATAGGAGAATTATTGCCAATGGCATGAATATTTCGCTGAACGAGCACCCTCTGCTTGTCACCATTGCATCAAGCATGGATGGGGAAAGATCAGGTGCAAATCAGGCTTCTTGAGCCGCACCTGGCGCTGGCTGGGCGGAGGCGTCTGCCTCCTGCTTTTGAGGTACAGGCTTGCCTTCCACCAGGAGCAGGGCGCTGAGCGCGCTGGCGAAGGCCAGGCCCGCGCAGACCCAGGCGACCAGGCGGAAACTGCTCAGGAAGGATTCATTGATGGCACGCTTGAGAACGGCCTGGTTCGCGCCACTTACCTCTGTGGGGATGCTGATGCCCGCCAGTTTGGAGCGCTGGACGTCAATCGCTGCTTGTACCGTGGGCGAGAGGTGAAGTGTTGCCAGGTGCTGATCCAGGTTACTGTTGAAGACGGCCAGGACCACGAGGCCAAGGATCGCGATGGCTAGTAGGCCAGCAGTGCGCGAAACGGCGTTATTAATGCCAGAGGCGACACCGGAGTGACGCGAATCAACGGAACCCATGACAGCGGTGGTCAGGGGCGCGACGGTGATAGTCATGCCCGCTCCCATAGCGATGACGGCGGGGAAGAAGGTAGTCCAGTAGCTTGCGGCCCCACTCCCAACGCCTGGCAGGGAGAAGAGGATAAAGCCAAGACCGGTGATCGTGGGTCCCACGACCAGCGGCAGTTTCGCGCCAAAGCGATTGACCAGGGCGCCGGTCCAGCGTGAGAAGATGAAGAGCATCAGGACAAAGGGGACCATGGCCGCGCCCGCGAAGACAGCCGGATAGCCCTGCACCTGAATCAGATTGAAGGGCAAGTAAAAGGTCAGGACGCCCAGGGCGCCATAGAGCAAGAAGGTAAGGATATTGGTACCGCTAAAGGTGGGCGAGTGGAAGAGCGTGAGCGGAACCATCGGGCTTGCGCTGCGTGCCTCGACCAGCAGGAAGGCGCAGAGGAGCACAATGCCAACTGCCAGCATACCCAGTACCGTAATATTGCCCAGGCCGAGCGAGCCAGCCTCGATCAGTCCGTAGACAAGCGCTCCCAGCCCGAAGGTGACCAGGAATGTACCCCACCAGTCCAGTCGCCCTGTGGCGCTCTCGTCGCGACTCTCTGGAACACGCCAGAAGAGCACAATCAGCACGATCACTGCCAGGGGAACATTGAGGAAGAAGATCCAGCGCCAGGTGGCGTACTCAATAAAGAGTCCCCCGAGAACCGGACCCACAACTGAGGTAATGGCCGTAAAGCCGGACCAGGTGCCTATGGCGCGCCCACGCTGCTCATCGCTAAATGACGCGCTGATAATAGCCAGGCTTCCGGGCACGAGTAACGCGCTCCCGATGCCCTGAATGGCGCGTGCGAGGATTAATTGCGGCACGTTGGGGGCCAGGCCGCACCAGAGCGAGGCCAGGATAAAGATGGTAATGCCCAGGCCGAAGATGCGCCGTCGTCCAAAGCGGTCGCCCAGCGAGCCACCCACAAGGATGAGAGAGGCGAGGAAAAGCGAATAGGCCTCGACAATCCACTGTACATCGCTGGCGGTAGCGTTTAGCTCTTTCTGGATAAAGGGTAACGCTACGTTGACAACGGAGCCATCGATAAAGGCCATGCTTGATCCGAGGATGGTGGCGACAAGAACCCATACGCCAACATTGGGCGTGCAGGGCTGTGTTCTGGGAGCAGAACGGATTACACCTTCGTCACATGGTGCTTTCATAAAGTTTGGCATGAGTTCTTCTCGTTCCCCTGGCAAAATATTTGTATCCTTCTATATAAATTTCGTAGTGATACGCAAAAATAATTCTGACGCAACGCTGGTATAGCTATCAGACTGCATCTATGCCCTCATTGTATCATCTAGCAGGGGGAAGTAGCCGCGTAAGTGTAGGGTCCATGCTGGCATGGACCCATTGGCGTCAAGATAAGGGCTCGCCGTCTATGCAGGAGGCACCTGCATGGGCGGGGCTCATGCAGGTATGGACCCTACAACATGGGCGGTAAACACACTACTCAGTCGCTATTGGTACTGTACACTCAGGACCGGGACATAGGCACCTCCTGAATCGCCGCTGTAAAAATCCATTACGTCTGACTGGTTGTTGTTGCTGGTGGGCAACTGGAAATGGACGCGGAACTGCGTATGCCCATTGAGGTTGATATATGCTAAGGCGCTCTGGCTGAGAGTATCTGTGGTTGCCTGATTCGTTTGCGTGGGTACGACATTAAAGTAGCCAATGTTTGTCTGGCCCGACGTGGCGTTGTAGTCAGCCTGCTCCAGGGCGTTATTGTTGTTAAAGCCACCAGTGGGCGAGATATCCAGGCTGATGGAGCCAAGATCGCCCAGGTAGTAGTAGGGATCGTAGCGGTACAACGTCACGGTAGCACTGACAATGGTTGAGCCAGCCGGGATCTGGCTCGTATCGAAGGATAGAATGCTTATCTCCGCCTGGTTCAAGGGCGTTGAGCCGGCCTGGAGATAGGCTAGCGATCCGACGGGAATGCCATCATTGGGATAAATGTAGCCATCTTCAGTGGCGATAGATTTGAGGCTAATGGTATGCGTCGGCGGTACATTGATCGTATAGGCCTGGGATTGCACAGGACCGCTATTGCCTACCTGGTCCTTGCCGAAGAACTTGAGTGTCTCTGAGCTTGTAACCTTGATCGGTCCACTGTACTGTGTCGAGTTAGTGGTCGGGGTCGAGCCATCAGAGGTATAGTAGATCGTGCCGGGCATATTCAAGCTGAGCACGACGCTCTGGGGACCACTATAGGTTCCTGCTGGCGGGCTGGCTGTGACCTGAATAGCGGTTATGGTATAGACCTGGCTCTGGACTGTGCTTGTATTGTTGCTGGCATCCACGCCAAAGTATTTGAGGGTCGTGGTTTGCGTAAGGCGGAGTGGCGCGCTATAGGTGGCGGACGAAGCAGTAGGCGTCGAGCCGTCAGTGGTGTAGTGAATGGTTGTATTGCTCTCGTTCGAGCTTAGACTGACCGACACGGGGCCACCAAAGGTGCTGCCCGAGGGCGAGGCGGTAATGGTTGGGCCTGTGGCATTGATGGTATAAGTCTGAGTGGTCACGGTGCTTGTGCGTCCGCTAGCAACGGCGATGGCCTTCAGCGTGGTTGTTTGTGTGAAGGTCAGCGGACCACTGTAGGTAGTTGAACTGGTAGTAGGTGTTGAGCCATTGGTGGTATAGTAGATCGTCGCGCTGGTAGGGCTGGCTGTGAGCGTGACCTGTACGGAACCGTTATAGGTGCCACCCGCTGGCGAGATGCTTACCGTTGGGGCCTGTCCTTGGGGATGATTCATGAAGAAGGTATACATGGCCTGGGTCGCGCTGGGTCCTTGGGGATCAGTATAGGAGCCACTGCTGCTCCCACCCGACCAGGCATGACCCATGCTATTGATCTTCCAGTACTCCTGGACCTCATTGCCATTGGTGTCGTTCCAGGTCTGGACGGTATAGGAGCGACCACCAGAGACCTGGCCGTTGGTCGAGGTTGAGGGGCTATTAAAGCTCGCATTATACGTATTGTTAGAGGCCAGGTGGTCAGTCTGCATCCATTGCTGCACAATCTGATCGCCGTTGACGGGATAGACGGTATAGTCGCTGGTGCCGTGGAAGACGATGGTAGGCACGACGCGCGCGACGCTCCCCATGGCGTTATAGGCCGCCTGCCCTTGCTGGGTTGGATTGGGACCTCCCTGAGTTTGCGCGGTCGAGGCGGCGGTAAGCGAGGTGGCGGCCTGGTATTCAAGTCCAGACTCGACGCCGATAGAGGCGAAGATATCGGGATAGGTCGCTCCCATAATGACGCTCATGGCCGCGCCGGCAGACATTCCCGCGACATAGACGCGATTAGGATCGATGCTCCACTGAGAGGTAGCCTGTTCAACTGTCTGAACAATCCCGGCAATAATCGCTGGTTCACCGCTTCCCCGCGCCTGATCGGCTGTCTGGAACCAATTCCAGCAATCGCTTGAGTTATAACTGCTCGTTTGCTGGGGATAGACAACGATAAATTGTTTCTGGTCCGCCAGGGCGTTCATCTGTGTGCCATTGGCGAAATCGGTAGGATTTTGCGTGCAGCCATGCAGCATCACGATGAGCGGGACGGTTGTGCCTGCCTGGTAATTCGCGGGTGTGTAAACATAATAAGGGCGGCTACCGGCGGAGCCATTATAGGTATACTGCTGGAAGGTTCCACTACTGGCGTGAGCATGAGGAGTGAAGGGGGCTAGGCCAAGCATAAGTAGAACCAGGACGGCGGTGTATCTGCATAATCTGGACATGACATGTATCCCCTTAAGGGTCTTGTGGGAGCCTACTAATCTGGAGTGACAGAATTGGTAGGCTCTGTTTAACGAATTGTTCATCAGGTCTGTAGGGTCCATGCTGGCATGGACTGCGAGCGAAGCGACCACCCGGCGCATGAGTCCATGCCAGCATGGACCCTACGACAAGTGTGTTGCCTGACTTATCGGGAGTGGCTCATGAAGAAGGTATACATAGCCTGGGTAGCGCTGGGGCCAGCGGGATCGGTATAGGAGCCAGAACTACTGCCGCCCGACCAGGCATGGCTCATGCCATTGATGGTCCAGTACTCTTCGATCTCCTGCCCGCTGGAGTTGTTCCAGCGCCGGATGGTGTAGGAGTGACCGCCGGAGACCTGGCCATTAGTGGTACTGGAGGGAGAGGAGAAGCTGGCGTTGTAAGAGCCGCCGGAGGCGTCGTAGTCTGTCCGCATCCATTGTTGAACAGCCTGATTGCCATTGATGGGGTTAACGACGGTATCAGCGGTGCCATGGAAGACAATGACGGGGACCACGTGGGCGTAGTTGCCCATAGTATTGTAGGCAGCATCCCCCTGGCTGGTTGGATTGGGTCCACCGTAGAGTTGAGCGTAGGCCGCGCCATAGGCATTGGTGGTGGCCTGGTACTCAAGCCCGGAATGGATGCCGATGGCCGCATAGAGGTCAGGATAGGTCGCGCCCATATTGGAGGCCATAGCCGCGCCCGCCGACATGCCAGCGAGATAGACGTGATGAGTATCAATTCTCCAATCGCTGGTATCTTGCTCCACAGCCTGCGTGATGCCGCCAATAATCCCAGCCTCGCCACTATTGCGGTATTGATTGACGGAGAGGAACCAGTTCCAGCAGAGCGAGGCGTTATTGATGTATTGCTCCTGCGGATAGACGACGATAAACTGGTGCTGGTCTGCCAGCTGGTTCATCTGGGTTCCCGCCGCGAAATCCTGTGACGTCTGCGTGCAGCCATGCAGCATGACAATCATAGGAACTGAAGTGCCTGGCTGATAGTTAGCTGGAGTATAGACATAGTAGTTGCGGCTGCCTTGAAAGGCGTTGGAGTAGGTGTAGAGGTGCCATATGCCTCCACTGGCATGGGCCGTGCCTGTAGAGAGGGGAAGTAAGAGACTGAAGCTAAGCACTACAAGGCCAACCATGATCTTTGTGATCTTTGCATAATGAAACATCCGTGTTACCTCCTTCAGACACTCCTCTGTGCCTGATCGCCGGGCAGTATCCGCCCTGAGGAAAAGATCGGTTGAGCTATCCCACGAACAATACAACAAACGATATTCATGAAGCAAACATGACAAGTGAATCACTTATCATATAACAGATAGAAAAGCTCTTTGTCAAGATACACATGTGAGGGTATAGCAGAGAAAAGATTAGAAAATAGTGATTTCTCTTTCGCAGAGGAAAATTGCCTGTTTGCTGGGTTGACAATTATATATTGGGATGATAAACTACTAACAACGAAAGGAGGTGGTGTGAATAATGTATGAACCTAGTCGCTGCACAAGCAGCACATTGTTGCGCACCTCCCAGAAGAGAGGCCTGAAGCACTAGTTGCTTTCTCTTCTCGGGTGTGATGCACACTGGTAGGTTGCGTGACCTGCTTGCTTGTGCAGTTTCTATAAAACAGAGCACGGGGACCAAGAAATATGCCCTCTGCTCTGTTTTTATTTTTGGGATGTAGTGGGCCATCTAGAATGTCCTCTCTGGCAAACTTATTGCTCTTTTCACTATTCGGGGTCGCGACATTTTTACCCCATACGCACCAACTTAAGCAAGGAAGAGGCAAAAAGAAGCTCCATCTGCGATGATATCAAAGACCATTGAGATATCATTTTCAGAAGGAGCCAATGCCATGATGAGTGTATCACATGTGGAACAATGCCTGAAACACATCCTGGAAGAGAGAGCGAACCTATTGGCCCATGAGACGGGCTGTATTCAACGACAGAGAAAATTCAGCGGAGCAGATCTGCTGCAAACACTGGTCTTTGGCTGGCTGAGCCATCCCGATGCGAGTCTAGAGACGTTGGCATCGGTCGCGACGTTGCGAGAGGTCGAGGTGACAGATACAGCGATCCACAAACGCTTCACCCCCGCCTGCGCTCAGTTCCTGCATGCCATTTTAGAAGAGATGACCAGCGTGATCGTGGAGGCGGATCGGGAAGTGCCTTTGGAGTTGGTAAGCCGATTTGAGGCCATTGTGCTTGAAGACAGCAGTACTGTCGCGCTGCCCGCATGAGCTCGCGACCTGTTGGCAAGGCTGCGGTGGAGCCCCTGGAGAAGGTCATGCAGCGGTCAAGCTCCATGTGCGCTGGGAGGTAAAACGAGGAAATCTGCAAGGGCCAAAGCTCACGCACGGGCGTACCAGTGATCGCTCGAGTCCCCTCAAAGAGGAACCACTGCCTGCTGGGAGTTTATATATCGCGGACCTGGGATACCTGGATTGGGGAAGCATTGCAACTCGACGAGCGGCAGGCAGTTACACGCTCACCCGTGCCCAAGCCAGAACTATGTATTGGACCCCAGAGGGCAAGCCATTGCAGTTGGATCCCTTGCTTCCGCAGCGGGTGGGACAGACCAAAGAGCTCTGGGTCCGGGTAGGAGATCAGCACCGCTATCTGATGCGTCTACTCATCATCCGGGTTCCCGAAGAAGTGGCACAGCGGCGACGCGCTGATTTGGAAGCGGAGGCTCTGCGGCGAAACCAACCAATCCGGCAGAGAGCCTGGGAGCTCGCAGATTGGACCATTCTGCTGACCGATGTTCCTGCTCACCTGCTCAGTTTGCAGGAAGCCCTTGTGCTCATGCGGGAACGATGGCAAATGGAGATACTCTACAAGTTATGGAAGCAATACGGACAGATTGATGAATGGCAAACGACCAATCAATGGCGAATCCTCTGTGAACTGTATGCGAAGCTCATTGGACTGCTGCTGCAACACTGGCTCATTCTCCTGTTTGCCTGGCACGATGAGCAGCGTAGTTTGGTCAAACTGGCACAGGTCGTCCGTGATACCGCCTGTTCTCTCCTCGAAGCGCTGGCTGGCAACCACTCATTTGGTGCTGCCCTCCAAAGCATCCAACGTCGTATGCGTTCAGGATGTCAAATGAACAAACGCAGAAAGCATCCCAATTCCGCCCAGCTTCTCCAGCGCCGCTCGACCAACTGGGCCCTTAGTCCTTAAGTTGGTGCGTATGGGGTCGCGACATTTTTACCCCCAAAAATCCCCGTTAAGGATTGGCAAGACTGATAAAAGCCTTCTGTTTTCCCTCTAAACTTTGAGAAAGTGGCCCTCCTTTCCCATCCAGTGCTGTTTCATTGACAGGTCACTAATGAAGGGCCAGAAGTGGTCCAGGGAACTGTGGCCGACTAAAGCTGTGCGGTGCGTGTCAAAAATCGTTGGTTTGCTGCAACAAGTGGTCTCTCAAGGAGCCTTTTGTGACATCCTTCATAGCCTGAACGGAGATTCTCCTAAGATACTTCTCCTATTCCTGGTGCGGGCGAAGTTGGAGGAGAAAACTCCTCTGGTGCCCGCTGCTCTCGGAGAATCGGATGCAAGTTTGTTCTCATTTCTTGGGAGGAGAGAGCATGGCGACAGAAATTTTGAGAAAGCAGGTATGGACGCTATGAGCACCGATCTTCCTCCAATGAATATGTGTTGCAGAAAAGACGGAAGATCGGTTGGTCTGATGAGTGAACGTGACAAAGAGAGGAAAGAGTATGGCGAACCAGGAACATCTTGAGCGGTTTCAGGAGGGCGTGATCGTCTCACCAGAAGAAGCAGGAGCAGAAGTCAGGCGACTCCTGGAAGACAATCTTCCCTCAAGATCGTTTTTTGAGCCCTATCGGCCGCTTCGTCACTGGTTTTTGAGACCTGACGAGAGTGGAAATATCCACGGAATCTCTCATGAAGCCAGAGTCCTGATCTGGCAAGAGATCCTCGCACGGCTGCTCATCAAAGAGGGGGTGAGTTTGGATCAAGAGGCATTACGGTGGGCTGCGGCAACACATGACACCCAGCGCCTTGCGGACGGCACGGATTTTCCCCATGGAGAGAGAGCCGCAGCCTGGGTGCAACGGGTCTTCAAGCATCGTCTCCCTGCACCTACTCTGGAGAGGGTCATGTATCTCAATACCTGGCATGTACCTCCCGATAGCTGGGCACCAACCATGATGACTGAGTTAGCCGTTTTTAAAGATGCTGACAGTCTGGATCGAGTGCGGCTCTATGATCTGGACCCACAGTTTCTGCGTTGGGACTCCTCAAAAACCCTCTTACAGTATCTGGCAGATGCTCTCTTTGAGGGCAGTGAGCGCAAACAGCAGCGAGAAGGATGGGATGTGTTTGATGCTGTTATCGAGACAGCAGTAGAACTCGGTTTAGTCATAGCTCAGTAGCCCAAACACCTGACAGAGGAGGAGAGAGTTCATGCCAAAGAAAATGGAGGTTTTTGCATCACCCCCCGAAACGGTGTACTTGACCGAACGCTAGGCTACCCGTAAAATAAGACAGAGGCAAAATGGTCGTAACGCGCAAAGGAACGGCACTGATTGCAAGAAGAGCAGAGCAGAGTCAAGCGCGCCTGGCTCATCCCAATGTGAGGATGTTTCCTCGTAACCACTGTTCAGCATTGGAGCAAGGCGCATGAATCCCGCCCAATTTGGAAGCAATTGTTGCCAAATGCCTTGTGTATCCCGCAGGCAAGGCGGGCGCGAGTTGTCGTACAGGCTTTCGATAGCCTGTCTGAAGGGAACAAAATGCCCGACATGGACCCAATTGGCCCTCGGATGATCACCATGGTTCTGTTCTGCCAGCATGCAGCCCACAGGGTCGCACTGGCTCTCTGGAGGACGTTAGAGCGCGGGCTGGCACAAGTACTCCATCTGGTTCCGGGACAAAAGCGGAGGGAGTTGGCTGCCCTGCGCACCCGCGTAGCAGATCAGGAGCAACGCGAGCGAGAGGCGGAAGTTCGCGCCAGGCAGCACGAGATTGAAGTCCAGATTGTCTTGGAATCCATGCTCACCCACGATATACGCAACGAGATGGAAGCAAGCAAACAATGAGAAGATTGAGGACATTTCTGTGAGCGGGAAGAACGGAAAAGTGGAGTGGAAATGGCGATAGATAGACGTTGATGGATATGAAAGAGAGACCAAGCAAGAAGATATCCAGAAAAAAGAAGCAAGCGACGTACCCGAGCGTTTATGCGGCAGTCAGCACATCAAAGTCGAAAGACTGGGCAAACGCCACTGGGAGACCATGAATGGTAACCTCAAGTGGAGAGGCGGTGGGTGGGCGAGCATTGCGAGCGAGACGTTGACTCCAACTGAGCCGCCAATGTGCGCGATGGGCTCTGGTTTGCACATCTTGTGGCTCAGAACCCACTATGGCGACGTGCTGAACTGGGCCAAAGGCGAGCAGAACGGTTTGCATGCGAAGCAAATGGAACCATCGTCGCCGTATCTGACAACGCAGCCAATCTCCCCAAAGGACGGGATGAGAAGGTGCGGGTTCGTCGGGAGCGTGCTCTTCGTGTGGAGGCTGATCAGGTGCGGGTGTATCGGGCGAGAAGGCGGTGGGAGAGAGTCGTCGGAACACAGCGCTCACCCGTCGCGGTTTGATCGTGGTGGTGCCGCTTTCTTGACACTGTACACGCAGAGGGCAAGGGCGGCAATGGCACAAACGAGCAGCATACAGCACGCGCAGAGAGCCATTTGGTTCCAGTCTTCGCTCTTGCGCGTACAAGGGGCGATCTGCCGGACAGCGCAAGGTTCCATCTGGCTGCAGAGAAAAATCTGCCCCGGCAAATCCTTTGGTGTAGGATCGGCGTGCCCACTCGGGAGGTCCATACAAGACGGGCTCGGTAGTTTGAGCAGGTTCGGTAGTTTGAGCAGGCTCGGTAGCTTGAGCAGGCTCGGTAGCTTGAGCAGGCTCACTCATCTGAGAATAGGACAAATCTGTCAAGCGCATGGTGGTAGGAGACAGGTGCTGCCCGAACTCCAATCGCATATTCCAGAGCCATTGGCTGACGATTTGCCAGACCTCTTGTCCGCAGGGAGTATGAGAAACCCAGCGATCCGGGTTTTGCTCCAAGTCTTCGTCGGCAAGCACCGTCTCAAAGGACCCTCGATGTAAGTAGAGATCAAGCACATCTGCGGGAGTGAATGCATTGGGTGGGACTGTGGTGAAGAATTGCTCGTAGACCATCCCGTTGCGCGTCTCACCAATGGGAGGTGGGGAGGCGCTCACTGGATAAGCAGCCAAAACCATACGTACCACTGGTCCCGTCGCAGTGAGTGCGATATTGAGGCAATCAAAGAGCGCACGGCAGGTCCCTGATTCAGGGTGTCTCGTCTGCTGATCTGGCGGCTGTCGTAAACGGGCCTGGACGGCAGGCAGATCCAGCAGATGGTAGTCCTTCCCACGTACAACAACCCCCGGCCCCTGCCGGGCGAGGAGATCGGCAAAAGGGGCGGCATTGCCGTACAAGCCGTCCAGCCGGAGCAAGACGTGGGAGAGGGGCAGGTTGAGCGCTGCGGCATACGCCGTAACTACCTCTCGCGCACGCAGCAATTCCCCCCTGTAATCCCCATTGCCTGCATTGCCAAAGGTCCCAAGCCACTGATGGGTATGGGCTTGCAAAATGGTGGTTCGCGTCCGCACGACTTCTCCACGCTTGCGGCCTTGATAGCCTGGAGCACAAACAGCGTCAAAGCGGCGATGAGAGGCAGGCAACTCCGGTGCCTGCGGAAGCGCACGTTGTCTGGCTACCTGCCTGGTTCCATCAACATCCATCACGGTCCAATGGTTTCCCAGACGGTCCCACACGCCTCCAGGTGGAGAACCAAACGGAGATCGTGCCACGAGATCTTCCTCAAAGAGCGTTCGCAGCGCTTCCACTGCTGGTTGATCAAGGGCTGCAAGAAAGCGAGAGAGGGTCGCAGGATGAGGCAAGTTTGCTCTGCCAAAAAGCGCCATGAACGCTTCTGCAAACGGAGCAACTCGCTCCGAAAACGCCAGGATGGTTGGTTCTCCGCTCACTGCGTAGCCGATGAGCATCACGAGAAAATCAATCACTTCGTAGTTCCCCATGCGAGCACGCGCAAAGCGCACCCGCTCCTCAATGGCTTTGAGAAGGCCCAACTGCGTGAACACATAAGCCACGACCGCCACTTCGCCCAGCCACGAGGGGGTGGATGGAACGGAGGTGGGAGCTATTTGGACATGAACGGGAGGATGTGTCATACTTTTGCTGTGTCTTCTTTCTAGAGAAAAGGGATATTTAACGGTTTTTCTCTAGAAAGAAGACACATTTCTGGTGTCTTTTGCCAGTTTTTAGACGATTTACCCCCTTCGAGCCTTGCTATGCCACCTTGTTGCGTATGTCGTGGGCCCGTGATTTACAAGAGCCAAAAGATAGGCCAATTGTCTCTCTTGCCAGATCGGCCGTTCGCATTGCTCTTTTTGTCCGGGGGAGTACACTCGAATAGAAGGCATGCTCATTGAGGAGGAATAGAACGCTTCTGTGTTTGAGCAGAAAGATTGAGCCCGCAAGTTTGGAAAGAATAGGACGATGAGAGAATCGCAGGAAGAGTTGTTTTACCTGTCCAGTAAACAGTGAGGAACAAGACGTTCTCTCAGTTGAGCACGAGGGAGTTTCCCATCCATGCAAACACTGCACTTTGATACGCTGATCATTGGTTTCGGCAAAGGTGGCAGGACGCTTGCCGCCTTCCTGGGGAACAAAGGACAGAACGTGGCCGTCGTGGAAAAGTCGAAGGAGATGTATGGAGGAACCTGCATCAATATCGCTTGTATCCCTACCAAGTCGCTCGTCCTGTCTGCTGAACATGCCACCAGCCATCATCCCAACACGTATGAAGAGAAGCAGACCTACTACAGGAAGGCGATCGAGGAGAAGCAGCGACTGGTTACCACGTTGCGACAAAAGAGTTACGACAAGCTGCATACCAATCCTCATATCCGTGTCATTGATGGTCTTGCCAGTTTCATTGCTCCGCACGAGGTACAGGTCGTCCTGAGTGACACTCAGGATGTGTTTCAGATACGGGCCGAGAAGATTATCATCAGTACAGGCACAGAGCCTTCTATTCCCCAGATTCCGGGTCTGGAGCAGAGCCGACACGTCTACAATAGTACGACGTTGATGGAATTAAAGCAATTGCCCCGTCACCTGATCGTGATTGGCAGTAGCTACGTCGGTCTGGAGTTCGCCTCTATTTACCGGGCCTTTGGCGCTGAAGTCACCGTCTTAGAACAGCAAGGCGTCTTTCTGCCCGCACAGGATCGCGACATTGCGGCAGCCGTTTACCAGACGATGCAGAACCAGGGGATCACCTTCCACCTTCACGCGAAAGTCCAACAGATTCAAGATGAGGCCAATCAAACCGCTGTTGCATTTATGGACGAACAGGGACAGACCCACACGCTGGTTGGAGAAGCCGTCCTGGTCGCAACGGGGCGCGCAGCCGTGACAGCGGAGCTCCACCTGGAAAAGGTCGGTGTGGAAACCAATGAGCGTGGCTTTGTGAAGGTCGATGAGTATCTGCGGTCCACAGTCCCCAACATCTGGGCCGTTGGAGACGTCAATGGGGGACCGCAATTCACCTATATCTCACTGGACGATTTTCGGATTATCCGCGATCAACTGAATGGAGGGGGAAAACATTCCACACGCACCCGCCAGCACGTGCCGTATTCCATCTTCATCTCGCCTCCACTCTCCCGCGTCGGACTCTCAGAAGCAGAGGCCATCCGTCAGGGATATGAGATCAAAGTGGCCAAACTTCCGGCAGCTGCCAATACGCGGGTGCAGATGATGCGAGAGCCTGCGGGACTGTTGAAGGCGATCGTGGATGCTCGTACTCAGAAGATTCTTGGTTGTACGCTCTACAGTGCTGAGTCCAATGAGGTCATCAATACGGTCGCGATGGCCATGCATGCGGATATGGACTATCAGGTACTGCGTGATAACATCTTCACGCATCCAAGCGTCTCCGAAGTCTTGAATGACCTCTTTGGTCTCATTTCATAGCCAATCGCCTCTGCTCTCTCCACGCAAGCAGGCGGTCTGAACGATATTCTTTCGAAAAGGGCGATCTCTGGTGATCGCCCTTATGCTGAAAGATCAACAACAGATGGTATTAATCGCGGAAGCAGGCCAAGTGAAAAGAACGCGCGGCAGGTTTACCATCCGGATCGAAAGTATGGACCTGCATCTGGTTCGGGTCCTTTGCCAAGCCAACAGTAATCAGACCCGGCAGGACTGCTTCGTCGGTTGCACTACCAATCGTTGCAGCGAAGTTTGTCTTTACCTTGCCTTGCCCACGCGATGCGCAACGAGGTTGTTGAAGAGCTAATCTCTCATGGGGTAGGCGAGAACCGCGCGGAACCGAACACCTCGTTCCCGAAAGATGGTAGAAACGGAGGTGTGGGAGGCAAAAAGAGCAGAAGATGAGAGAAATCGAGGCCCCTCCAGGAAAAAAGGCCATGAGGCTGCACTCGGAGAAGCAAGCCAGTCCGAGGAGAGGGAATCCCAAGGCACAAGATGCGCCGTGTTAAGCCGCCGCCAGTCCGAGCGAGGTGGCAAAGTCTTCTGGGACGCCGAACAGTTGGATCGTCACCCGGCCAGCCGATGGAGAGCGCGCGTTGCGAGCCAGCCGTTCTGCCCACGAAAGCCGATAATGAGCACGCAAAGCTCTGGAAAGGGGCACAGGCTGAATGGCGGGGCTGGGAGAGGTGGCAGACTCGACCTCGATCTTGACACATTGATGGGCGCACCAACTGGATGCACGCTCGTCGATGCTGCCGTCGGCTCCAGTCAAACCAGAGCACGGGCTCAGACCCAACGGCCAATGGATGCAGGAGCACACTCACCTGGCGCGGCTTTTTGGTGGTGCTGCCCTGCCATTGGCACTGCTCGCGCAGTGGACAGGGGCGGCAACTGCGGATGCTGGCTGCATAGACCACCCGCAGGCTGCCATCAGCTTCTCGACGCCGCTCATGGGCAGTAAGCGCCTGCCCTGCTGGGCATTGGAGCGCCCCATCGGGCTGGAGAGGAAAGTCTTGTCCCGAGAAGCGACCCTCTTTCCAGAGGGTGGCAGTGGTAGGTGGACCATACCCAGACGCAGGCGGGGTGGCAGCCTGCTCGGTGACAGGTGGGATGGCAGGAGCAAATTCGGTAATGCGTATGGGAGTCGGCTCTAGCTGATGCCCCAATTCCAGACGCAGGTTCCATACCCATTGTGACACCAGTTGCCAGCACTCCTGCCCCCAGGCCGCGTGAGAGCACCAGCGATCTGGGTCGATCTCCTGATCTTCATCCGCAAGTGTAGGCTCAAAGGCCCCCCGATGCAGATAAAGCTCAACAACGTCAGAAGCGGTAAACGCTCGCTGCGGGAGGTGAGTGAAAAAGAGTTCGTAGACGACGCCCGCACGCGTGACACCAACTGGGCTCTTCTTTCGGCCCTCGGGATGAGTTGCCACGACCACGCGGCACCGCACGCCCTCGGACCCCACTGGCACCGACTCGCAGTCGTAGAGGCTGCGCACGATCTGACTTTCCGGACGCTGTTGGGACTGATCTGGGGGGAGATGCAGGCGCGCCTGAACGAGCGGATGATCGAGTACCGTGTAGTCTTTGCCGCGGGTCACAAAGACGAAACCAGCCAGGTCAGCCAGCACGGCCCCGGTGCCATATTGTCCATCGAGCCGGAGCAGGGCGCGCTCCGACGGAAGCTGGTGTGCCGTGAGGTAGCGCGTGATGGCTGAGAGGCCCTGACGCAGTTCCTCTCGGTAGCGACCGTTGCCCCGGTTGCCAAATGAGCTGAGCCACTGGAAACTGTGAGCTTGGCTGATGACGGTCCGGGTTCGCACCACTTGCCCACGCTTGCGTCCCCGGTAGCCAGGGGCACAGACCTCATCCAACCGACGAAAGGCCGGGGGCAGATCTTCGGTCTGGGGCAAGGCGCGTTGGCGGGCCGCCTCTCGTGTGCCATCGAGATCAAAGACGACCCATTTGCGGCCCTCTCGATCCACCAGCCCCCCGGTTTGCTTTTCGGGCGAAAGCGGGCGACTGAGGAGATCATCGAGAAAGAGCGTGCGCAGGGCTTCGATGGGTGCCTCAGTCAGCGCCGCTAAAAAGCGCGAAAGTGCCGAGCGGGAAGGGAGCCGGTCACGCTCAAACAAGGCCATGAACGATACTGCAAAGGGCTGCAGTCTCTGGTAGAAGGCTTCCAGCGTGCATTCTCCGCTGATGGCATAGCCAAAGAGCACCGCAAGAAAGTCGATTGCCTCGTAGCGCCCGAAACGCCGCCGTGCAAAGCGCACATGCTCACCAATCTTGGCCAGGACACCGTGCTTGTGAAGATACTTGATGAGCAGCGTGACTTCGCCAAACCAGGATGGGGTTGAAGGGACGGGCTCGGAAGAGGTCTGGATGATCACTGATCCATCGGCGATACTGGTCATATGTGCCTCCTTGAGAAAAGGTGTTGCGTTTTTCCTTTCTCAAAAAGGCACATTTTATGCTGGCTCGCTACTTTTTAGCAGCTCGTTGCGCATCGCGTGGGATGCTCAGCGATCCACAAGAATGGCGGACTCAACTGGAGGTCAAAGCAAGGGAAATCCGGCAGCACATTTGGGAAGCCCGACAGTTCTTGATGAACCCCACGCTCTCTCTTCCTGGGAGAGCGCAAACAGAGGGCTTGATCAAGGAGATGGAGCGGAGCGTCAGTGACTTTGAATCGCGCCTCCGGCTCTCTCAGGAAGCGAGAGCACAAGTGGAGGCCCGCACCAGGGAGGCGGAGAGCAAAGCCAAACACGACTCTTCCTCGTTCTGAATCGCCCCTCGTGGCTGGTGATACAGGGGACCTCCACCAGTTGGAGGCCCTGCATCACCAGCCACATAACGAACGTGAAAGGGCCTATGAAGGGGATTTGCAACTCCCCCGAAACGGTGCACTTGGGGGATTGCAAGGATGACGACAAAAAGGACCATTCGACATAATACTCATCTATGAGCGCTCCTTATCGCACCTAATGCGGAAAAAGAGAACATTTTCACCACTGCTTCACGTGCTGTTTTCGTGTTCCGCTGGCTCATTACCGCACATAATGCGCAGTTAGGTGCGGTGACGACAACAATACGAGGATGTTTCTGTCAAATGGCCCAGTTTAGTCGGATGCACCGTTCCGGGGGGTCATGCAAAAAGCCCTATAATAACCCGGCAGAGGATTGAACAGATAAAGAGCTACTGAGAAGTATTTATTGATGAGCTTTTTCAAAAGCGTCGTTTCTTGGAACAGAGGCGAGATCGTATGAGTTACTCTAAACAGCCCTTTACCTGGAAGAATTTCATCGAATAGTCGAGGCGCATCCAGATTGCGACTTTACGTATGGCAATGGGAAGATCTGGCTGATGACAGGCTATACCAACGACCATCAGACTCATAGGGCAGTGAGGAGCAATATTGCCAGCTCTCTCAAGCGCATCAATCGTGAGAAGTACCAGGATGCTATTCTCAAAGCGTATGATGAAAAGCACTATGATGTGATGTATACCATGATAGCTGAGAGAGATGCCTATGATCTGTTTGTTTTCAACAACAAAAGCTATAAAAATCCGTATGGACTCAATGGTCCAGAAAAACCACTCTTTTATATCCCGGATGTCGTTATGACCCCCAGAGACCCCGATGACTGGGAGATGAGAGTGAGCGATTCAACGTTTGAGGAAGCGACGCTGCTGGTAGACATCTTCTGCGAAACAGGGGAGAGGTCGAAAAAACAGGACAAACTGGGAGTCTACCAGAACTCCCAACGCTATCGAAACCTCCAGGAGATCCTGATCGTTGACCCGCATCGTACGTTTCTTGAGCACTTTCGTTGGGAAGATGCCAATCAGTAGGAATGGTTCTCTTACACGCGGGATGAGCAGATCATAGAACTGAGGAGCATTCAGATCCACCTTCCGGTACGCGATATCTATCAGCAGGTTCCTCTGGCCTGATCCGGCCTTGTACCCGTTCACCCATGTGCGAAGGCTGTGTGGGTTCGTCTTGAGGCAGAGTAAAGGTACAAACGTATCGTATCCAGCCGTACTGTTCCCGGTTTGAGCTACATTGAACCTTGCCTGCTCAACCATCTCGAAATCGTCCAATTAATTAAAAACAATCGGCTAGCGGCAATTAAGCAAGTGGAAGTATCTATTGTTGATATTGACAAAAATCAAAGTGGGCTGACTCGAAACGTCGGACGAGTAGAGATAGAAATTGAAGAAGCAAAAGCAAAAAACGATCTGGCAACTCTTAAGATCAAAGAGAAACGACGGGAACTGCTAGAACAAGAGATAGAAACCCTTGAGATGGAAAGACGCCGCTTAGCCCAAACAAAAGCGCAACTCGAAGAAGATTTAGAAAACGATATCGGTAGCCTTGATGAAGAAATGATAAAGCTCCGGCAAGGCTGGAATGACTACAACTTCAAGAAACGCCGTAGTTTATTAAACTTTGCGGTTGTCAAAGTCAGTACCCTACGGCTAAAGCCGAGGGCTTGGAGTTGTGTCTGAACTCCACCGCAATTCAGCATACCTTTTCAGGCGTGCTGCTTTGGCTTCATCGTCCGACACATCAGGGCGTACTGACAAGAGGCCCGTTCCTATCCAGTCTTGCCGGATAAGAAGCGTTCGCATCGCAATGTTTCTTGCACCAACCAGATCGGCATGGAGCGTGTACTGACAATTCTGACAGACAAAGAGCAAGCCCTTGTGTGGACGATTCTCTTTGCAGGTATGCCCACATTTGGGGCAGGCCTGCGAGGTGTAGTTGGCATCCACCTTGATCGCCATACTTTGATGCAAGGGCGCTTTATAAGCGATCATACTGTGCAACTCTGCAAAGGACCATTTGGAAAAGGCACGATTGGCTTTGCGCTGTTTTGCACTGGCTCGCTTGCCTTTCCGTCGTTTGGTCTGCTCGCGAATATCTGTCAGATGCTCCAGTCCAATCAAGCTTTGAGGATATTGCTTCACAACCCGTTTACTCACGACATGATTGGCGTTTGCTTTCAACCGTCTCTCTCGTCCACTGATGGCAACGAGCCTTCTCGTCGCGGAACGAGTGCCTTTCTTTTGCAGACGCTTTCTCAGTCGTGCAGAGTGATGGGATCTAGCAACAATGGAGGTGTCAGCATGGAAGGTGCAATCGCCTTGCATCGTCGCCGTGACGGCAAGGTATCGCATCCCCACATCCACGCCAACGACCTGCTTGTGCGTTTCGGGGGTAGGATCAGCCGTCTCCACTTCCAGGGAGACAAGGAGGTAAAACTGCTTCTTGGCTTTGTCATACCAGAGTTTCGATGCACCAATCTCCGTACCACGCTGGATCAATGCCACATGCTTATTGTAGCCAGTATAGGGCACAACGATACGTCCATCGAGCGTGAGAAGACTCACGTGCTGCTCTTTCTTGAACGTGTAGTCTTTCTTATACTGGTAGGTCAACGTGGGAGAGAGAAACGTAGGAGCCTGATCAAGCCCTTTATACCGTTTCTTGGTGAGACCTGCCTTACGATGAGCAGCATTGTTCTTCACCTTTGTCCATAAGCCTTTATAGGTGGCACCAACTTGGCGAGGAACAGAACAGGCCATTTGCGAAGGCAGATGAAAACGGAGACGGATCTCTTCGTAGGTGGCATCTTGCAAACGAAGAGCATTACTCAATTTGCCATTCGCAAAGGCGTACTGGCTCACATAGTTGAGTGAATCACGATACGCCAGTTGCGTTGTGCGTAATGCCTTGAATTGCTCGGGCATTGTATTCAATTTAAGTTTCGCTGTTAATACCGTTTTCATACTCTGAATTGTACCATAGTTTTCATCTGACTGTCAACAATACATGAGTAGATGAAAGCATGTCTACGGCATATTCCACCCAAGCCACCTCCAAAGGAACGCCGCATTCCTCCCCATGCCTGAAAGGGCAGAGGCATCCTGCGGCGTTTTCGGTGAAAGTAAACAAGATGTCAACGCACTGGATGGAACTAACAGTAACGTGGCTTGATGAAGAGTGGGGAACAGAGAGAATGTATTTTCGGCGCAAGTATGGTAGCCCAAGAGAACGGACTGATGAGGAAAAGACTGTGCTTTCAGAGCATTATGCAACCATGCCCACCCTTGAGCTCATGCGTTTAGTGCCTGACCGTTCGTTGTGGTCTATTCGTACGTTTGCTAGGCAAAATCTACAGTTTGAAAGGCGACGATCACTACAACGAAACGGAGCACTTAGCCCCAATGTTTCCTACAATGATATGCAGTTTGCTCAAAGTAAAGGCATTCCTGTCAATGAGAAATACACCAATTGGGAAGCGCTGTCAATATCGCTATGATTACCAGTACTTTCCCTGGTAACAAGCGGGGACTGGCCCTGGGGCTGAACGCGGTTGTGGTCTCGCTGGGAGTCGCCCTGGGGCCTACCCTTGGGGGCATTATTACGCAGTACCTGACCTGGCGCTGGATCTTCTATGTCAATGTTCCCGTTAGCCTGCTCATTATCCTTGCTGGCTGGCGCTTTTTTTATGAGCCACACTCCGAGAGCAAGCGACACGAGCGTTTCGATCCCCTGGGCGCACTGGTACTGGCTATCGCTCTTGCTTCACTGACCCTGGGCCTCTCCTTCGGCCAGGAGTGGGGCTGGACCTCTACCGCTACCTTTCTCGCCTTTGGCACAGGGATTATCATGCTGGGCCTGGCTATCCTGGTCGAGTCACACGTGGCTCATCCCATCTTAAACCTGGAACTGCTGACCAATCGCACTTTTGTCTTCGCCAACATTAGCTTTATGCTCTGTATGATGGCCCTCTTCGCGCCTGGCTTCCTGCTCCCCTCTTACTTTGAGCAATTGCGCGGCTTCTCGACGATCCAGACTGGCCTCTTACTTACGCCACTGCCACTCACCTTCGCCTTCGCGGCTCCCCTCAGTGGCACACTGGCAGACCGCCTGGAGTCACGCTGGCTCTCGCCCATTGGCCTGACTATCGCCTGCTTTGGCCTCTTCTTGCTCAGCCAGATAAGCGCGCAGAGTTCCCTCTGGGATATTCTCTGGCGCCTCGCCGTGACCGGCATTGGCCAGGGCATCTTTCAGTCACCTAACACACGCACTATGATGGGCGCGGCTCCCCTCCACGCGCAGGGTGAGGCATCAGGCCTGCTGGCGACTGCACGCGTGATCGGCCAGAGCCTGAGCGTTGCCCTGACCGGCACGGTCTTTGCCGCCCTGGGTGGTACGCTCGCGGGCACACTGCTCTCCTCGCCCCAGGCCCACAACTTCTCGCCAGCCCATATCGAGGCCCTACAACACACCTTTGAGCAGGGCTTTCACGCAGCCTTCCTCGTTTGCGCTGGTTGCGCCGCCATCGGCATCTTCACAGCCCTTGCTCGTGGCAACTATACCGCCAGGTGAGTTCATAAAGACAGAAGCGGGGGGGCTAGCCCTCCCGCTTCTGTCTTTATGAACTCACCTACAAATTGCGCAGCTTGGGCAACACATCGCGGGCGTAGCTCTCGATAAAGGCGAGCTGGTCCGGGCCACCAGAGTGGAAGATGATGTGATCAAAACCCAGTTCAATGTACTGTTTGACAAACTTCACGTGGTCCTCGGGATTGGAGGAGAAACAACCCATCTTCTTGAGCGTATCCGCGCCAACCACCTCGCCATTCTCCTGCGACATCTTCGGCGTGTAGATCTTCTGATCGAAGAGTGCAGGGACATGCGCGCCCGCCCAGTATTTCAAGCGCGACTGAATCTCCGCCTCGGGATTGTTGGAATAGCCTACTGTTAGCTCAAGCCAGCGCGGCATACGCTTGGGATCTTTTCCCGCCTCGCGAGCGCTCTCTTCAAAGCTTTTGATGATCTCCTGGTAGATCTCCATCTGCTTGCCACCTACGGACCAGAGACCATCGCCATATTTGCCCGCGAATTGCGCGCTATGGGACACCAGGGCCGAGACGATAATGGGAATTGGGCTGGTCGGCGGCGTGTACAGCCTGGCCTTATTTGTGTGATAGTATTTGCCTTTATAGGTTACAGGCTCGCCGGTCCAGAGAGCGCGGATCAATTCGATGGCCTCGGCCAGGCGGTCGCGACGTTCCGCGTACTCGGGCCACTGCCCGGTCGCGGCGAACTCATTCAGCGCCTCGCCAGTGCCTACACCAAGCGCGAAACGCCTGGGGCGAAATGGGTGACGGTGGCGGAGGCCTGGGCAATAATCGATGGGTGGTAGCGCAGAATGGGACAGGTCACACCTGAGCTGAGCATAATGCGCTGCGTCTGGGTCGCGACCGCGCCAAACCAGGTCCAGGTAAAGCAGGCCTGGCCCTCCTCGCTCCAGGGGTGAAAGTGATCACTGGCGTCCAACATATCAAAACCCGCTTTGTCAGCGGCGATAGCATACTTCATAAGCTCAACAGGGGGATACTGCTCCGGGCCTGCCTTCCAACCAAACTGAACCATGATGCTTCCTCTTTCCAGATAGTCTTCTTAGCACCGATAGACGCACCACAGGAGACTTCTTCTTAAAAGAGACACGAAGCAAATTTTTCTTGCGTATACACTTCTGCCATAGAAGTTTGCAATTGCACTATTTTAAAATGTTAGATCCATATAGAGGTTGAGTTTCTATCAGCATGGTCGCCTTCATCGATGTTATAATACTTCTGAAAAATACTATTGCAGCATGCAGAAAGCTAGATAGACGACGCTGCTCAAGCACGCGTTTACATATGATGGTTATATGTAGACGCGTGCTTGAGCAGCGTCGGCCCACTCACGAAAGAAGAGGTATTATTTTTCATGGCTCTAAAATTTGGCGTCTCCCTCCCTCAAGGATGGACGATGGACCTGGCAGGTATCAAAGATCCCGTTGAGGCATACGAGACAATGACCCGGGTCGCACAGACCGCCGACGAAACTGGCTTTGACTCGGTCTGGCTCGTCGATCACTTTCATACCATTCCTCGCCCCTCACAGGAGGTCACCTTTGAGTGCTGGACAAGCACAGCCGCACTGGCTCGCGATACTAAGCGCGTGCGCATTGGGCAGATGGTGACGTGCAATGGCTACCGCAATCCAGCCATCCTTGCGAAAATGGCAAGCACCGTCGATGTGCTCAGCCATGGTCGCTTGAATTTCGGCATTGGTGCGGGCTGGTATGAGCACGAGTATCGTGCCTATGGCTATGAGTATCCTGATGCCCCTGAACGTCTGCGTATGCTGCGCGAGGCGGTGCAGGTCATCAAAAATATGTGGACGCAGGAAGAGGCCATCTTTGAGGGAAAATACTACCAGGTACGCGGAGCAATTAACCAGCCCAAGGGTGTGCAGAAGCCTCATATTCCTCTGTTGATTGGAGGTGGCGGCGAGAAGGTCACGCTTAAGCTGGTCGCTCAATATGGCGATGCCTGCAATGTCGGCGGCGACATTGCGACCATTAAGCACAAATTCAACGTCATTAAAGATCACTGCGCCAATGTGGGACGTGACTATGAGAGCATTCATCGCACTACAACCACATTCTGTTCACTGGCTGAGACGGATGCTGCCGCCCTCGCCCAGGTTCCCGATTTTGTGAAGAACCAGTTCGGAGATCGCATCAATAACGCCCTTATTGGCAGTCCCGCCACCATTCGTCAGCGCCTGGCGGAATATGAAGAGGCTGGCGTCCAGGAGCTCATTATCGGCTTCCTGGATCGCACCAACCTCAATTCTATCCGTAACTTCGCCCAGGAGTTTATCTCCTAGCCTTTCTCTCCCATCGAGAACTTTCGCAGCAGAAAGAGGTATGCTGGGCGCGGCAATGACCGCGCCCAGCATACCTCTTTCTGCTGTAACAGCAATTTCAATGTAACAAGTGTGATTTTTAACAAGTTTTACATAAATTTCATACTCGCATTACCTGTGATTAAAAGTCAGATTCTATACTTCATTTGGCTAATCCAAGAGGAGCGTCTAGTGCTCCTCTTGCTAAAGCTATTTAACAACACCTTTCTTACACTCATCCATTAGCTAAGGAGATGCCGACATGATGCCATCATCATGGCAGGGAACGACCACGGTCTCTCTGCCCCCTCAGGTCAATCTCATTATCTACATCATTGTCTGGGCTATCGTTATCGCTGGTCTCTTCTTCATTTTTCAGCGTAGCCGCTCAGCCAGATTCGCCCGCTGGACAACCCAGGATATCCTTATCATCGCGATCATGGCCGTGCTGCTTGAGGTCTACGATAACCTCATCGGCGACCAGTTCATTACCCCTATCATTCAGCTTATTCCTTTCGGTCACTTGCTAGCGCTCAATGACCTGCCCTACATGTTCTTGCTCATGGTCGGCATCGCCCTGGTGCGCAAACCTGGCTGTGCTACCGCTATGGTATTTCTCAATTTCATTTTGATGCAATTGTTCTATAGTGGCTCGGGCATCAATGTGTTGATGTGGCAATATGGCTTACTGCAAGGCCTGTTTGTCGATCTCTACCTTGTAGCACGTGGTGGTCGCGTCTTCACTCGCGCCGATTGGACAGCGGTTGTGGATGGTCTGATCATGGGTGCGCTACGCGCGGTTCCCGCCGTGACCATTCAGAGCACCATCCTCAGCCCCTTCCTCCAGGGTGAGGCCAAAACGCTTGGCTACATCTTCTTCTACTCACTCTTCAACCTGGTCGGTAACGGTGTGGAGGCCGCTATCTCTGGCCCGCTAGCGGTACGCATCGCGCAGTCGGTCAATCCAGCCGCCACGCGCACTGCTGAGCAGACCGAGGCCGAAGAGGAAGAGCCTGTTGTCCCTGCTGATACTACCCTTGGGGAAGGAAGCGCATCATGAATCCAATCGCACTCCGCCGCATCGCCATCGCGGGTCTCATCTTGACACTCCTTGTCGCGATTGATGGCATCTACATGGTTGTGACTAATTACAACCCTGACGATACCAGTGGCCATATGTCACATCTTTCAGATGGGGCCACCGTCCTGATCGCTGCCGCGCTGCTACTCATCATCACTATTGTTGCCTTCGTCCTGTCACAGCGCACCCAGCCTGTACGGGTCTCGGCGCCACAGCCAGCAGCTATCACGAAAGCAGAGGGTCAAGAGTAATATTATGCCAGACGTTCATGTGAAAAATGTCTCGTTTACCTACGCGGGCTCCTCACATGCCGTCCTTCGCTCTGTCAATCTCACTATACCTGAAGGCGAGTTCGTCTTACTCGCCGGGCCATCCGGGTGCGGGAAATCCACTCTCGCACTCGCGCTGGCCGGACTCATCCCATCACGCATTGCCGGATCTTTCAAAGGACACATTTCCCTGGGAGACAAGCCAATTAGCACGATGGAGGTACACGAAGCAGCTCAACATATCGGGATCGTTTTTCAGAGTCCCGAAGAGCAACTAGTGCATCTCGATGTTGAGTCCGAGGTAGCCTTTGGGCCGGAGAATCTCGCTCTCTCCCATGATGAGATCAAAAGCAGAGTACGGACCGCGCTTGCCTACACCCATATGGAGCCACTGCGCAAATTGGAGATCTTCGCTCTCTCGGGTGGTCAGAAACAGCGCGTAGCCATTGCTGCCACGCTTGCTATGCAGTCTCATGTTCTCGTGCTTGATGAGCCGACCTCTGATCTGGACCCCGCTGGTACCCAGGAGGTTCTCAACGTCTTACGCACCCTAAACAAGCGCTACAGCTGGACGATTATCCTGATTGAGCATAAAATTGACGAGGTCATCCCCTGGGTTGACCGTGTCCTCCTCATGGACCAGGGCAAGGTCGTTGTGGACGCCCCGCCCCGCCAGGCATTCGCCGCAATGGAGCTTTGGGAGCGTCCAGGTGTGGCCATCCCCCAGATGGTACACCTGGCTCGCCAGCTTCCCGATATCTTTCCCGATGCACTCCCCCTCTCGGTCGATGAGGCTCACGGGGCCCTTCGAGGAACGCGCTATGCCCTGGCTCTTCAGCGGGAGGCCGCGCTGTTCTCACCCGAGCCTGCTTCTTTGCCTGGACCCTCCTCAGCCAGCTCGATTCTCTCCTGGGAGCAAGTAGGCCTGACCTATGGCGAGAAGACCATTCTCAGCGATATCAACCTGACGGTTCAGCCACAGGAGTGGCTGGCGCTTGTCGGCTCCAATGGCGCAGGCAAGACCTCCCTCGCCTCGCTGGCAATGGGTTTTCAGGCACCCACGCTGGGCAACGTACGTTATGAGGGCAGGCCTGTAGTCCCCGGCCAGATCTCGCGCCAGTCTCGACATATGGCCTACCTGTTCCAGGCCGCCGATAAAATGCTTTTTACGCCTACGGTGGAGAAAGAGCTGCTCTTCGGCGCGCAGAATCAGAGCAAACGTAAGAGTATCTCGCCCGCCTCCTATAGTGTGGAGCAGCTCCTGGAGATTGTGGATCTGCTGACCTATCGCCACACCAATCCCTTCCACCTGAGCTATGGGCAACGCAAGCGCCTGGCCATCGGCGCGCTCCTGGCTCGCTACCCACGCGTGCTTATCCTGGATGAGCCTACCACAGGGCAAGACGAGAAGCACGCCCGCGCCTTCTTACGATTTCTGCAACAGTTGCGTGAACAAGAGCACCTGACCTATCTGATGATTACGCATAATATGCAAGCGGTCGCCGAGTATGCCACACGCATGGTTGTGCTACACGATACACGCATCGTGATGGACGGGCCACCCGAGCAGGTCTTTGCCCACAGCGCTGAACTGGAGCAATACGGTGTCCTCTCGCCACCCATCGCGCAGTTACACGCTCGGCTATGCGAGCAGCAAGCTCAACGCGTCGCGCTCAACCTTCCCACGCTCTTACAGGCATTTCAGTCTATCGAGGCCCACCCATGATCGCGAACTTACAAAATTTCTTGCAACATTTCTTGTTTCATACACTCATTGGAGAGACATTCATTGGCTATCTGCTGATGTTTGTGGTCCCCTTGAGCCTGCCCGTCATCCTGGTGACGCTCGTGGGGGTCCAGGGGGTACGCCATCTCTTCTCCTATGAGCCACGGCCAACTTTCGTTCATTCCCTGGATCCACGCATCAAGATCCTCTATCCCCTCGTGATCGGCACCTTGAGCGTACTACTCAACTGGAACTTTGTCTACCTGCTGCTGATCTTTACCATCATCCCCTGGATTCTGGTCAAAGCCTCCTTTGTACGCGCACGTCTCGTGCTGACAATGATTCTGACGCCCGCCCTGGGCATTATCTGGTCCCAGGGTATGTTCTACGTCCCAGCCACAGGCCATATCCATTTCCTCTTTACCTTCCCTCCGACCCTCAATTGGATAGGAACGCCCGGCATCTCTACTGAAGGCTTGCTATATGGCTTGCAACAGACCGGGCGCGTCATGGTGGCGGCCTCGGCGACGCTTATCCTCCTGCTCACAACCAAACCTTCTGAGATTATCTGGGCCTTCTATAAGTTCCACATGCCCCCAGCCGTGGGACTTGCGGTCACGGTCGCGCTACGCTTCCTCCCGCAACTCATCGAGCGGACCACAGTTCTACTCCAGGTGATGCAGGTACGTGGCTATAATTTGACCAGGCCGCCCTGGTGGGAGCTATCAGCCTGGCCCGACTACATTGGGCGCGTCTGTGCCGCCCTACCAACGCTCACTGTGCCGCTCCTCATTGGCTCCCTGCGCTCAACCTCCACCATGGCTATGGTCGTTGACGCCCGCGCCTTTGGGGTTGGCAAGACCCGCGGCTCGCTTCAAGAGCACTGCCTGGCAACGAATGACTACGTGGCCATCGGCGCGCTCGCACTCGTGACTCTCATAACCCTGATCCTGATCCTCCTGCACATCGCCAACCGTCAGGCCTAGTTTCAATGGGTAGCGAATTATCCCGAAAAATCATAAGATACAACTGAAGCATTAAAAAATAAGGAGTTAACATAGTGACAGATATTATTTCAGAACTCTCCAATCGTCGTGTTCAATGTCTGCTCTTCGACCTGGGCAATACCCTCTGGCAGCGCAATTCCTACGACCAGATCGCGCCCCTAGAATTTGCCGCTGATCAGTGTGCCATACACCTCTTACACCAGACATATCCCACACTCGCCATTCTCAAAGAAAATGGTGAAGAGGCAGGCATCCTGCTCCGGCGCACCCTCTTGACACAATTCGCGCTCACCATTGAAAAAGATCCATTTGTCGAACCTGAGGGAGGCCCCATGGTTCAGCAGGCATTTGCAGCCCTGGGCGCTCCAAACCTGGACCAGTCTTTCTGTCAGACCATCTTTGATACGATGCAGATCAGTATTGCTCAATCACGCACGCTGTTTGACGACGCACTCACAACACTTGGCGAGCTACAGCAGCGCCGCTTCCAGTTCGGTGTGGTCACCAATCGCTACTGGGGAGGCAAGCCATTTCAAGAAGATATGCGAAGCATGGGTCTGCTTGAATATTTCGACCTCGACACGGTTATGACCTCTGCTGACCTGCATATACGCAAACCCAATCCCGCTATTTTCCAGCGCGCGCTCCAGGCATGTAATACAACGGCAGAGACAAGTATCATGGTTGGTGACTCGCTTGTCGCGGATGTCGCGGGCGCACAGCAGCTTGGCATCTTAGCCGTCTGGAAACCCTATAACTATGCACAAATCGCGAGCTACCTGGTTGAGAATGAAGGAATCACTATCGCCGAATATAATCGCGCTCAGCTTCTCGCTCTCAGAGAAGAGGGTATTATTGCTCCGTCAATCGACTATCTACGTAGAGATGGAGTCACCTACCTGGAACACTTCAGCAAGAAGCATATCCGTCCCCAACTCATCATTAACCACCTGAGCGAACTACTGGAATGGGTATAAAGAAGGTCATGGCACACTTACACCTCCTCAACTTGAAATTAGTATAAATTATGTAGTTAAGTAGTTAACCCTATGTGCAAGTTCTTTCTGGTAGGAGGTGTGGTGTGTGCTGGTGGCCGCCAGCCACCAGCACACACCACACCTCCTACCCCAACGAGCGCCGCAGGCACGAGTGGTCATGCTAAGAACATGCACATCGCGTTAGCTATTGTCAATAGCTTTTGCTTTTCGGTAGAGCCATATTAAATGGTGACGGCATCCTTGTTCGAGTTCATTTTCACAAGTTTTTCTGCGTTCTTCACCAGATCGTGTGGCTCTACCGCTTTTTCTTCCCCTGAGTTTGTGAATGTCAGTGCGTCTACCTCAAACCATCGAAATGGTATCCCCAACCAATAATCAGCTCTCTCTTTAATTCCTCCATTAATTCCTCGGTAATTCTGAATGATAGTTCGTAGGGTATGTGAAAATAACTTACCAGGCATTTGTGGATGTACTACGATGAAACGATCAGCTGGCCCTTCTCCTTCTGGTTTTCCAGCAAAATTATAGTCTTCACATACACGATCTAATAATCCTAAACCGGAATCAACTCTCTCAACATGAGAAGCAGTAGAAAGAGCTCTAATAGCATCTTCTTCTTCTATTTCCCAGGTCTTGAAATACCACTTTGAATTGTCGACCTCGAGTTGATAGTCATCAAGAACAGATAAGAAGGTTTCATACAAGATAACCCTGTCTGTAGCTGTTTTCTGTTGACCCTTCTTATTTGCAATTTCTGTTTGTTGTAAAGTCATAATGTCCTCCTGGTTTTTTTCTAGTATAACTTATATATGAGCCTAATAGAAGCGACAATTTTCTATAAATCCATGGTTTCTTGTGTGGTCTAATCCTCTATTAATTGATATAAGATTTCTCTGGTACTACAGTGACACTTAGCAATTTTCTTTGCTAAGTGTCACTGTAGTACTAGAACGGAGCCGCCACAGCCAGACCCTCGCGCTTCTGGACTTACCGCCATGCCGCGCACACGCCAGCCGCCTGGAGCCTCGCTGCCCTCCCGCTTCTCGCGGAAAATTGTTCCCACGCCTACTAGCTGACCATCGCGATAACAGCCTGCATGCAGCGTCTCCGGCTCGTGATCTTCAGGATAGGCGCACTCGGCCAGGGATTGCATGGGACGCAGAACGCTCTGACGCAACACATATGTGTCTTCCGCGGCAATGGTGTGCACTTCAAATACGGTCTGGTTCTGTGTCATGGTAATGTACTCCTTGAAATAAATTAAAATCGCTGGGAGCGTATGGACCCTGACAACCAGAGGCTGCCAGGGTCCATACGCTCCCAGCGATAGTTTACAGGCTATGCGAGGGCTGGGGCAAGGTGGGGGAATACAAGGATTCCTGCAAAAATGGACCATTCGACAAGAGCTGTTTTTCCTTGGATGCTATCGCAGCTAACTGCGCATTAGGTGCGATAAATGGCCAATGGAGAACAAAAACACTTCTCTGAGATCCTGCCAAAATCAGCATTTTTTACACGTTAGATGCGATAAACAATGCGAGGAGATGGAACTTCTGCCAAATGGCCCAATTTTGTAGGAATCCTTGTACTCCCCCAAGATAGTAACAAAATTTGCGATAATGGCCTGCACCTCGTCTAACCTGCCCTGGAAGAAGTGGTCGGCATCCTGCACGGTGACGATCCATTTGGGGGCTGGCACCTGCTCAAACCACTGCATCGCAGCCTCATAAGGCGCCTGGTCATCCCTGGTCCCATGGATAAACAGCTTGGGTTTATGACAATCGACCAGGGGATTGGTAGCGCCGAACCAGCGCGCGGGCACGCCCAGGCCCATTATGGCCTGGACACGGTCGTCAATGGCCGCGACCTTGAGTCCAACAAATGCACCAAACGATAAACCAGCCAGGATCACTGGCACGCCAGGATACTTACGGCTCATAAAATCGAGAGCATAGCGCACATCATCCATCTCGCCGCGCCCCTCGTCATATGTCCCACTGCTATGGCCAACGCCACGGAAATTGAAACGGAGTGAAGGGATGTCGTTGGCCTGCATGACTTGTGCTACTTTGAAAACGACTTTATTATGCATCGTGCCGCCAAATAGAGGATGAGGATGGCAAACAATGCCAACATAAGCTGGCTTCTGGCCATCATCTACGGGCTTGAGTATGCTTTCAAGATACCCACTGGGTGTCTGTATATTGATATGCAAAATCTGGTTTACCATAGACATTATCCTTTTAAGGCTACGTATATCGCTTCATCTTTTCCGACTTATCAGCTGCGTAGAAGGTGTTATGAACAGGAAGAGCAGTGACTCATCAAGAGAGTAAAGCGATGAAGCATGAGAACGGTAAAGGCCAGCAGGTGAAGACTGGCCAGCGTCTCAGGCAAGCGTTCATAATCGCGTGCCAAGCGACGAAAACGAGTCATCCAGGCAAACGCGCAGATCGTTGACAATGGCCTCAAAGACGCCATTTCTGAGCCAGCATTGCGTCTGTTGATGGACCGCAGCCCAAGGCGGCAAGTCGTGAGGCATCATGCGCCATTGCGCTCCGGTGCGCACGATCCAGCGCAAGCCGTTGAACACCTCACGCAGGTCGTGCTCCCGTTGTGGCGCTTCTTTGGTCATCAAGGTCAGGTAAGGAGCCACGAAACTCCATTCTTCATCGCTTACATCGCTGGGGTATGCTTTTCTTTCCATACTCCTAGTCTAACTATTGTTCATAACAGCCTCTAGGCATCCTTGACACAGTCATAAAGACAAAAAAGCCACAGATAGAAACCATAACATATTCACTCCTCGCTTCTAAATGTGAACAAGAGTATGTATGGGCTTTGGGCGAATGCCCAAAGCCCATACATACTCTCTATTTCTGCCTCCACAAGACAACTGCCAGCCAGGCAGCATTGAGCATCATGGCACACACCCCACACAACAACGTATAGCGTACACCTATAACTTCGGCAAGCAAACCCGCTAGCAGGGCGCCCAGTGGCCCAATCCCGTTGACGAGAAAGTTAATGGCGGCATTAACACGCCCCAACTGGTGCGCGGGAATCTGCTGCTGGCGCAGACTAATCTCATTGATCGAGAAGAACACATACCCAATGTCGCCCATCTGCGCCAGCGCCAGCAGTGCGAAGGCCAGTGAGGGACCACCAAAGGCCAGCGGGGTCGCCAGAGCGGTCGCTTTGCCCACAATCAAGCCATAGAGCAGGGCACGCCGTGTGCCATAGCGCCTGATAAGCGCAGGGGCAAGAAACGAGCCTATCAGCGCGCTGACCCCTCCCACGGCAATCAGAATCCCATAGAGCAGGGGGCTCAAATGCAGATCACGCAGCACAAAGATGGTATAGAGCGCGAAAACGCCAGCACAAAAAGCCTTGAGCGTGTCATAGATCGCCAGGGTGCGCAAAAGCGGATAGGCGAAAAGTATTCTCAGTCCGCTCCGCATATCTTCCCACAGCGAGGCGCGCTCCTCGACGACCAGCACAGGCTCTATCTCTCTAGAGCGAATCAGGCCAATGCTCAAGGCCGAGAAGAGAAAGCTCAGCGCGTCAAAGAATACTGCCAGGGGCGCGCTTAACCACTCAATCAGCATGCCCGCCAGGGGGGGCCCAGCCACCTCGGCCAGGGATTCGCTGGTCCCAAGTTTACTGTTACCCTCAACCAGTTGCGCATGGTGCACAACCTGAGGGAGAAAGGCTTGATAGGCCGTATCAAAGCAGATCGTGAGCGTGCTTGTAAGAAAGGCAACCAGCAAAAGTTGGAACAGCGAAATCTGCCCAAACAACACCGCTATAGGCAAGCTAAGCAACAATAGCGCCCGGCCCATATCGGCCAGCACTAGCATGGGACGGCGTGGCAGGCGATCAACCCAGGCGCCTATTGGTAGACTAAAAAGCAAGGTAGGCAGACTGGCGAATAGAGAGAGCAACCCAACTTGTAAAGGCGTGGCCCCCAGAAGCATGATAGCGATAAATGGGATGGCCGAACCAGTAATGTGTGAACCAAGCAAGGAGACAGTCTGACCACTCCAGAGCAAACCAAAAGCCCGGTTGAGCCAGAATGAACGGAGCGCGACCACCTTGGGAACCTGTTCGTCTGTTTGTGGTACAGCGGGAATATCATGTGAAGCCATACAGCGGCTACCTCCATAATGTGTGGTGAAACATTGAGAAATGAATAGGAGGTATGGAGGTGTAGCCAGAAAATAAGGATACGGCGCGCTCGGATAGTGAGACAGGGGGAAGATGGATCTAGAGGAATGACTCCACCTCAGATCCAGAAGGTGAAACATAGAAAACAAACACACAATCAAACCAACGATTGTGCAACCCAAACAAAACACCTGTTAGCTGCTAAAAATGCTTCACTCACGCCGCGGCTACACCCGGGCGCGAGTGATGAAGATGGTACCCATCGGGGCACCTCGCTTTCGTCTAGAATATCGCTATTATAGTAACACACAAGCACATCTGTCAACATACATAGTGAGCTGATTGGGCAAATCGCCCAATCAGCTCACTATGTATGTTTCTTCTGTAACCGCGTACAGCCAGTAACAGGCTTACTGGCGCTCCAGGGCGATCACAGGAATCTTGCGTGTGGTCTTCTTCTCGTAGTCACCAAAGCCAGGCATACGCTCCACGATTCTTGCATAGAGCTGGTCGCGCTCTTCGCCAGCGACTTCGGTGGCCGTCGCCTCAAACTCTTCGGTGCCTACCTCAAGCTTCACATGGGGATGAGCCACAAGGTTATGATACCAGTCAGGATTGGTGGGCGCACCAGCCTTGGAGGCAAAGATAATATAACGCTCCCCATCAGGCAGATAGGCCAGGGGATTCACGCGCTGCTTGCCGCTCTTCGCTCCAGTTGTGGTCAACAAAAGCAGCGTGCCACCCGCAAAAGGGCCACCTACCTTCCCGCCATTCGCACGGAACTCCTCAATGATCTTGCTATTCCAGTCATTTGCTCTTACTTCAGCCATCTGAACTCCTACTATTATTTTGATGCGTGTATAACTCTGTGATAAAGAGCCGCTAACACCATTCTATCGACAATATGCACAACATATGTGAATCGCTTTGCCCCTCCACAAACACTGGGGCTTATGTGGGCAAAAATACATTTACTAATAAAGAAACACTGTATTCCTTCAAATAATTCCCAAATGGTTTTTTGGGTCAGCTAAAGAGTATGAGTAGTTTACGTTCCTCTTCTGAGATCCGCAGACGTGTATTCCTGGGAATAGGGTAAATCTCTGCGCGCTCCCATAATGGGCCAGTGACGCTGGTACCACTTCCTAGTTGGACGCCACGCTCATGTAAGGCATTGAGTAATTCGCCCGCATGGAAGAGAAAGATAGAATCAATCAGCCAGGGATTCGCAAAGCTTGGCGTTGTAGTCTCTGGTCCCGTAAACACCAGATAATAGTCTGGAAGTGCATCCACCTTGATATTCATTTGCCCATCGCGCCTGGGATGCCATTGGACATCGACCGTCTGGCCAGCAAGCGGACCCGAAGTGAAATGTCCATCATAGCCCCGACGTTTCCCTGATTCGTCAAGCTCTATGTGAAAGATAGCTGCAGCGATATACTCGGCCACATTCCCGACCTGGGCTGCGTGTCCAATCAACGTAGCAATCTTACCATCAATGGTATTTCTCGATTTCAACAGGCTCGCAAGCCATGGTAAGTCACTCAATAAGATACCTCCCCTCGGTTTCACTTAAACATGGGACATAGCCTCTCTTATTGTACGCACAAGCCACGTTCAACTACTACAAGCAGCTTTAAGTAGTGCTTCGCCTCAGTAAATCGTATACCATGCTCACATGTTAGCCTGCGAGAATACAAGAAGGAGTGATATTACTGTTCTGGTAATATCACTCTTTCTGTTATGAGCAAAAGTGCTCTATATGGAGAAGTGCTCGCCCTCCAGGTAAGGACGGGCCGCGGCGATAACGGGATCCTGCATAAAATGCTGTTGCATTTTCTCTCCGCGTAATGCATTATCCAGCGCGGCGATGATCATGGTCTCGTCGAGTACCAGGTAGCGATGTCCAACTGTACCTGTTGTTGGATTAACGGCATCATAAAATCCATATGGACCGTACAGCGAGGGATAGCGCACGAGCAGCTCCTCAAGATTTTTAAAGGCATCCTGGGGTGCCACCGTCAACGCAAGAAATGAAGCGTGTGGCGTCACTGCTGTCTCATCATAGGGGCAGCAGTTGCTATTGGAGGCCAGGGCATGGGCTCCATATGCCAGGTAATTCCCGGTATCATCAGGCGTGCTGGCTGGCGAGAGGCCCCAGACGGGATAATGCAACGTCTGCTTGGCGTAGGCGATCTGCGCCTGGGCGTAGTACTGATCATTCAAGCCAAAGCTGTGCTTTCCCCAGGTAGTTTCGGGGACGATCAGATTGTTCATCAAGCCTTCAAACATGCTCCCACCCCAACTGGGAACAAAGTTGATGTTATTGGAACTGTAGTGACCCTCGAAGACGGTAAACGGCTTACCCGACTGGGGATCTGTATAGGTCACATTAGAACCCTGCGGTGGTTGCCCCTGCCAGGCAAAATCGGCAGGTAGCGTACGCCATGTACGCCACCAGACATCACCGGGCATCTTATGGGTGCCAATACCAATGTATGCAGCAATACGCGTTTCGGCATTGAGCATACCATAATGGAAGGTAGCGGGTCCCTGGTCAGCATTATACCCTCCATACATCTGGCCAGCGGTAATATTCGTACTCTGGTCACCATTGTCGTAGAAGATGCCAAAGTCCATTGCGTCAAACAGCGCTGTGGCCCGCTGCGCCAGCTCAGGGAAGGCCTGGCGAACCAGAATCAGACCCGTTGCATACCAGCCATTGTCAACTGTAGAGATAAAAGCGCCCTGTACTGGCTGCCCCTCTTGGTCGCTTCCGCCAGGTCCAGATATCCTATGACCAGTACCAGTGTCGTACCAGCTAAAAAGGAAGCCTTGCCACTTACTCAGCTTCTCAACCTCGCTCAAGGTCGCGTTAGCCCTCTGAAGGGCCTGCTTATGTGAGATAAAGCCGAGATCCTCGCCCGCGACAACGCTCCAGAAGTAAACCCCTATATTGGTTGGCGAGGTATAGGCACCCCGCGCGGGTGCTCCATTAAAGCCAATGTTGTCGAGTGGCAAATGCGTATTGGGGTCAAGATCAGCATCGAAGAAGCGCCATGTCTGAGCCGCTATAGCGTAGAGGGCCGCGCGCTGCGCGCCATTTAACTCTCCAGAAGACGCCGCATCGCGCGTAGCAGCATGAGCCACAGGCGCCAATAAGCTCCCCATGGCAAGAATGAACGCTAAGAGCATACCAGAAGTCAAACGCAGTGATTTCAAGTTCCTTCTCTCCTCTCATCTTTGAGACGATTCCGTTCTTTGCTATTACCAAGTATAGATATATGCATCTAACACGTCAATGGCTGTACGCATGCTATTTAATCTCGGCTCGCAAGCTCGCCTCAGGGTAAGGGTCATGGGCGTGTAATGCTGGCAGTGCCAGCATTACACGCCCATGACCCTTACCCTGAGTGTCGCAGGCGCGAAGGTTCTCTCGCAATTCGGATGGCTCGTGCAATTACTGAGAACACCTTATTCTATGGCGACAACTTTGATATCCTCCGTGAATATTTTATTGATGAATGTGTTTTGGGCCCGTGGGGTATCTTAAAAAGAGAACTGTATGAGATGCTTATGGCACGCATGACCCTGACAAAGGTGAGTTGCATGCCAGCAAGAAAAAGAGAAATAATAAAGAAAGTAGTACAAGAGGAATATTTCATGGCAACTTTTGTAGAAGTCCAGACACAACATCCACACCCTGACAGTCTTCTGGCTAAAGTGGTATCTGGTACTCCCTTGCTGAACAACAAGGACCAGGGGTTAATAACAGAGGTCCCTTCCCAGCGTTGGAATCGCGAGACATTCTCTTGGTCGCCAGTCATCGCGAAGATGGCCTGTATTGACAATGGCAATGAAGCGTTAAAAGGTGTCATGCCAACAGTGAACGCTCCCTATCTCGCCAGATTGCGAGTGCCTACCGCATATGCCCCGGCGAAGAAACTACGGGGCGGTGATGGCCGGATCACATGGCGAGTGAACGGATCAGAGGATTTTTGGATGGGTGACGATGCCCTGGAGACCAAAAAAGCTGAGAGCTTACCGGTTGGTTTCTCTCCTGAACGGTTTCCAGATCACCGTTTTCAGCGGTTCATAGCCGCATTCCAGGTAGAACTGCTGGTCAGAGCGGGACATGGCAAGCGCGATGCATCAGGAAAGCTTATGGAGGGCAGTCAGGGTGAGTTCAATATTTTTCTCTCCATTGGCTTGCCCCCGGAGGAAGTTGATCGAAATGGTGCAACCCCCGAAGCACGTGAAGCACTCAAGTACATCTTCAACAAGCCGTTTGAGGTTGTGCGTGTTGACGAGCAAGGACAGGAAACTACCTGGCGTATTTGCTTTGTCGAGTTTGTTCCCTATGGACAAACATTCGGGTCCTTCTGTGCCTGGTACTACACGCTGGAAGGAACACCTATTGCGACCAATATCGATCGCCATATTACACTCGACATCGGGGGAGGGCAGTTCCACATATGTGAAGTGGAAATTGCACCCCGCAGTGGCGAGTCTCGTCCCAAACTGAGGATGAGTGCAGAGCAAATCGGGGAGGGCACCATTCTTATTGCGCGCGGCGTTAGCGAGGCTATTCGTCAACAATACAGAACCATTCAACTCTCTGATGCAGAAGCTCAGTGTGTTCTGTTGAACCGCATGATTTCCGTTGGCGGACGCAGACAACCTGTTAACGACATAGTGAGTCAGGTCATCGCAAGTCGTGTAGACAATCTGAACAGCCTCATAGTGAAATACTTACAATATGGTCAGTCGTTCTTGATGTTTACTGGCGGGGGAAGTGTTCTTCTTCATGATACCCTCCTTCACCTGGTAAACACACATCGCAAAGCGGATTCCTTCTACTTTGTCCCGCCTGAAATCGCGCCTTTCCTCAACGCTATTGGCGGACTAGTGCTCGCCCAGGCGTCAGCACAGCGGGCGATATCGCGCCGCGAGGCACAGCAGGCGATATTGCGCCGCGAGGCAGAGCAGGCGATATCGCGCCGCGAGGCACAGCAGGCGATATCACGCCGCGAGGCAGAGCAGGCAGCAGGCGCGGCAGGTGAGAGGTAAAGAGATGAAGATGAGTAGCAAGTACCCAATCAGCATCGAAAATATCCCAGGGGAAGCCTGGGAAATGGTCCAGGCAATCAGCGCAAAAAGTGGGTCGGATACGACTGAGGTTTTACGCCAGTGTGTAGTGGCAGGGTCACTGATCGAACTAATCAAGGCGGGTCCAGACAATGAGGTAGGCGAGTATGGGGAATTCTCCTCAACGTACCTTGCACGCTTGGCGCGACGTGTTCTGGGAGCACCCATTGATTTTTTGTTAGAAACAGGCCAGCACCCCTACCTGTCGCTCACTGCGGATGCAAATGGTCCCACGCCTGCGACAAAAGAGGGGGCATCTGACGCTCCTGCTCCAAGCTTCCTCCTCGATCAAGAGATAATCGAGGAGTTGCAAGGATTAGGCGTGGGAGGGAGCTTTTCCGCTGGTTGGCAACCGGACTAAGTTGTGCATCCATCAGGTTTGTACCTCTAAATCAGGCAACAAAAAAGCAGCTGGCGAAAGAAAACGCCAGCCGCTTTTTGCTCAGTCATCTACGCTACTCCTGGGGGAGAGGGAAGTGTCAGAGCTCAGAAGAAGACCTGGCTTGGAGATCGTTAGTCAAGAGTATGCTCTTTTCAGAAAGTACTTGTGGAGCCAGACCAACTTTTGCATACTCATGGTATTGCAGAACAAGCAACTGCGGCTCAGATCCCCCACCCTGAACAGTTTCTACACATATATGCGAGCCAGCCCGTGACCTTGTGCATAACGCGCGCTAGACCTCCAACAAAGTGCGAGCCTTCTCTCTGCGCTATCGCCGAGAGTACACTTGCAGAGAGGGGCACCGACCTCCCCCACAATGCACTCGAAATTCATTCTAAAACTGTCGTATAGTATAGATACTTTGTGATACAAGTACAGACTAATTCCTGATAGAAGCTGTCAGATTGCATTAATAAGCCAGTATGTATCAGAGCTTATTTTGAGTATAAAGCGCCACAAGGATGTGCTATGAGCAATGGAGAGAAAGACTCTTTACTAGAGAATGACGAGTATGAGCTGCAGGTAGTCGATCTGGACGATCCAGAAAGACAGGGCCACACACCAGCAAAAAAAGCATTTCTTTTCAATGTCTATAGAAAGGCCCTCAAACGGCGAACCGCTACGCTCAATCTTCCTGCCTGGCTGCGTAGCCGCAAAACTCAGGCGTCGCTGGTAACACTGGTGGTATTACTTGGCTTTGTCTCTCTCAACATCATAAGCGGCTCATGGGCCTTGTTCGTCAATACCTCCAGAACTCCAGACTCTGTCGCTAAAGCCAGCACAGTCCAGGCCAGTGCCCCCTGCTATAGCGCCGCACTCGCCCCCGATAACCAGCGTATCGCTACCCTGGAACGCGAGTACTGCCTTCAGCCTTCACTCTCTCCTCCCTCACGGCAGCCCAGTAACGCCCTGATACAGGTTTTTAGAGTCAGCAACAAGCAGGCATTAAAGCGCTTCACCCTGTACAACACGATCCTCAATCAAGCTATAGCCCAGAAGCTCCCCGCCCAGAACTTTCTGGATGTGCAATACCAACAAATTTCCTGGTCACCCGATGGCAAACAACTCATCTGCGCCTTTGAAATTTCCCTGTCACGACCTGCCACCCTCGTCTATCCCAATGCCCTCTGGGGGCTCTGGCAACTAAACGAGGCAACTGGTGCTATCAGTGTACTCTTCGCGCAACAGAACCAGGATAACTTTCTCTCAGATACATTGTCATACGCCGTCTGGGATTTGCAGAGTGGTTCCATCCTGCCAGCCCAAAGGGACCTCGAGCAGATTATATGGGATTCGCCTCGTTTCTCCTGGGGCAAGAATGGGCAGATACGGGCTCAACCTGCTCAGGACGAGGCCGCGCAACCCGTTGGCATCCCCTCGCAGGGACAGAGCTTCACACTCTGGCAACCCGGCATTATCCAACCCCAGAACGGCCCCTCACAACCTCGCTTCAGTTGGAGCACCACCTTCTTCGCCTGGTCGCCAGATCGCTGCTACCTGGCCCTGTTTGCCTGGTCCTCGCGTGTCGAGCGCCTCAACGCGCGTATCTCGGCTACACCACCCGAGACCAATATCCTGCCCAGCATCAGCGTCCACGACAACGCACTCAATAACCTGCTCAGCCAGGGGTCAGGAACAGGCGCTTATGCCTGGCGACCTGATGGACACATACTGGCGCTCTATAACTTCTCGGCCACACGCATAGAGTTATACGATTGCGCGACGGGCGCACGCCTGCGAACCATCACGGTCAAACCAGGCCAGGACGCAAAGACTGTGCCTCTCCCGCAAAGTGGAGTTGACCCTGGCGTCCTCCAGTGGTCCACCGATGGCACACACCTTCTGCTGGTCCTGGGCAATAAACTCCTGCAAGTCAGCGAGGTTCCCCTTTAACCGAAACGAGTGCCCATTGCGGCGCTTTCGTGTTTTGTTGTAAGCTTGCCAGAAGACAATACCTAACACAATGCAAGGAGCCTACATTTATGCAGATTCGCCGACTTGATCATGTCAGTTTATACGTGCGCGATGTGGAGCACTCGCGCCAATTCTATGCCCAGGTACTTGGCATGGAGGAGATCGCTCGCCCAGGCAGCTTCAACTTCCCTGGCGCCTGGCTCAAAAAGGGGAGCGCCATCATCCACCTCATCGGCGAGGATACCCCTGGACGCGTCGACGCCATCTACGCTGGCAGCTACACCCAGCATGAACTCGCTCTTGGGCGCGACACCCATATCGCCTTCGAAGTCGAGGACCTCGAAGCAGCCCAGCAGCACCTCAAGGCCCGCAACATCGAGATCGTTGGCGGCCCCAAACCCCGAGGCGACGGCGTCACCCAGCTCTACGTCCGCGACCCCGACGGCTACGTCATCGAACTCTTCTCCTGGTGAATAAATAGAAGCAGCAAAAGAGGCTGGACTGATCTAGTAGATCAGTCCAGCCTCTTTTGCTGCTTCTATTTATTCACCGCACTGTTGTTTATCGATGGTGCGTTTCTCAACCTCGTAGGAAATAGTCATAAAGCCGAAGGCCGCCACAGCGATCAGGACGATGAGCAGGAGTGCGAGGATAGTTGCCATAATAAATCTCCTTTGCTGGCTGCGTGTGGAAATAACAGCATTAGGGAATACCCATATTCAATAAGTGATTTTTTTACTATACGTGTACATATTCAGAAGTTGCAGATCAATCGTGTGAGCGGAGCTAGCCGCTGCGAAGCGGCGTTCACGATTGTTTTTCAATAACATGACATTAAAGTTGAGGTTGTCTCTACTACAGGAAACACATCCCACCAGAAAATTATTCCCGCCCATACTTCCTAAAGTAAAAAACGTTTTAAGCAAGCGTTTTGGTCACTCTTTTGCCTCAACAATTTGGCACTCCATTAAACACACATGCAAAATCTGGGTTAAGATGTGACACGCTGACATAGTTCTAAGGTCCTGGATTAACGCATCCAACTTGACCGATCCATGCCCCTTCGGATACAGTTTGTAGGAGCGCTACGGTGCGCCACTTGATATACGCGCTCTGGCAATTCAGGTATGAGGAACGAATACTCGCCTTGCGCTACATACATTTGAGCTTCCCGGTCAGCTAAAAAGAGGAGGTCTGAGTTTTAGGGAGGTCTTGTAAGTCATCTGTAGTTGTCCTGAGGGACTCTTCAGATTCTGGAAGGGATTTAGTGTAGTATGTCGTTTTTAAAACGTCGCTCAAAGCGTAATTTAGAATCCAAAGTAGCTTCCAATCCAGTCATTCAGGAGGCTCCCAACCAGGAGGAAGCATATGAGGTGGAACAGCTTCCTTTCCCAGATATAACTACAACCGACAGGATACCACAACTAGCCCCTACGCCTACCGCAACAAGCCAGCCCAATACAGGCCCTATTTATACAACAGGTACGCTAAAAGCTATCCTCGATACCACGAAAACCTCTGGTACGACTCAGCCATTCGCCACCAGTGCGTATCGGAGCAATACGACGGCTCTACGCATGCCTGTGGTCATCAAGGGTTCAGACAAACAGAGCACCGGCATGCTTCCACCTCAGCCTAAGGGCAGGCGCTTGATGCTCCATGTGACGGTTACCGCGCTCCTGCTCTTTATTATGGCAGGCTCACTAATGGCCGTGGCTGCGGTCGGCGATGTAGGTGCCCATACAGGGACCGCTAATTCCTCTCCCAGCACCAATGGCATGTTTAATTCAAATGGGGATAACTCGGCGTTGCTCGCCCAACAGGCTGCGACCGCTACGGCGGTGACGCAGGATGGCTATGAGCCTCCCCGGCAGACACCCAAGACCAGTAGCGCACCTGCTCCCGCTCCCACCTATCCCGGCGTCAATCCGGGACCAGCCCTCGGTGGCTCGGGCAACCATTTCTTCCAGGGCCAGTGTACCTATTGGGCCGCGTATCGCTTCCACCAGCTCACAAATGTGTGGGTTCCCTGGCTGGGCGACGCCTGGCAATGGTCGGGACAGGCCGCGGCCTCTGGCTGGCACGTCTCCGGTAGTCCCTCTGTCGGTGCTATCATCGTGCTGCAACCCGGCGTCCAGGGCGCTGGCGGCTATGGCCACGTGGCTATTGTCGAGCGCATCAACTCGGATGGCAGCGTCTATGCCAGCAACTATAACTGGTATGCCGGCGGCGGCGGCTTCGGTATTCTCTCTTACTGGACCTTCTCTCCCGGTAGTGGTGTCTCGTTCGTCACCCTATAAATTGATACATTAAGATACTTCGCAGATATGGGATGTGGGATGGCAAAGCCGTTGGCCTTGCCATCCCACATCCCATATCTGCTATACTATCGCTACAAGCTCTTGTGTATTTCCTGCTCAACTCAGACATGAAGGAAGGACAATGTGTTTCCTTATTTTCCTTTAAAAGCTGACGTTTTCTCTATGGCTATGGGGACACAGGCCCTGGAAAACGATCGCCTTATAGAGATTGATCCCGATCACTATGCACCTGAGATACAGCTCAAACGCGCACTCCTGACAAACGACCAGAATCACTATCTACACGCCCCACAGGAGACTCTTCCAGCTCAATGGGAGATCGTGGAACTGCTTTTAGAGCAGCTTGCCCGCGACTATCCCCATTATTTCTCACTAACGAAGAACGGTAAGCAGGTAACATGGCACAATAGCCTGCTTCAAGAGATGACGGTCTTTGAAATGGGCCTGGCCGCCAGCCTCCCCTATGCCCCCCTGGACTGGCTGGGAAGGCAGGTTCAGGAGGACTTGCTTCTGCTGCGCGCCGATACGGCACAGGGTATCCCCCTGGTCGCGGGCCAGCTCTGCTTCCCCAACGCCTGGTGCCTGGAGGAGAAACTGGGCAAGTCGTTTTTAGCAATTCATCAGGAGGTGCCGCTCTTCGCGGAACGTATCGGGCGTTCGTCCTACCTCTTGCTGGAACGCTTAAAGGTTGGCAGGCCCGTCTGGCGCCTCAACTGGGCCATCAAGAACATCCCCCGGCTCAATCTCACGCCCAGATATGCCTACGAGGTAGCGCAAGCGCAACGTGAACTCACGCCCGAAACTATCGGCAAGCTATGCCTGCTACGCGTAGAACGCCAGGCACTCATCCGTCTGCCTCACACACAGGATATTCTCTTCACCATCCACACTTACCAGGAACCCATAGCCACCATCGCGCAAAACGGTCAGCAAGCCAGGACTCTCCTGGGCGTCCTCCAGACGACCCCGCCTGAAGTCTTGCAATATAAGGGCATTGCTCCTTTCGCCCCCATGCTCATTGACTATCTTCTCAACCAGCTCTGAGTCATCGGCCTAGGGGCACGCCAACGATGAAGCGTGGATCTCCAGTCTATGCCAGCATGGCCCTACCGTTAGCTACTCCAGTATCTTGCGCATATTGATGTTGGTGGGGACATAGCCAAGCTTTTCATACATCTGGAGGGCACCCTTGTTATGGCCAAAGACGTGCAGACCAATGGAGGAGAGGCAAAGTTCGCGCACCTTCTCTTCCATGAGCTGGAAGGCCTGGGAGCCATAGCCATGTCTGCGATGGGCCTCATCGATTTTGACGTCATAGACGAAAGCCATTGGCTCACCCCTTACGACCCTGGCAAACCAGAGGATGCCTACATGCACGTCGCGCTGCTCATCATAGATCGAGTATAAATAGTGGTCTGGCGTCTGCACGCCCTCCGGCAGGTAGTTTTGATATTCTTTCCGCGATTCCTCGTAGGCGTTCTCAGCCGTCCAGCGCCCTCCCTTGATATGGTCCTCCGCATACTCTCGAATTGAATGGCTTAAATACTGCTCAAATTGCTCCTCGGTCATAGCTACCAGTTGCGTCATACAGCCTCTCCTTTGTCTCTTACTTTATAGATACGCCTCATTCTGAGAGCTCCCCGCGCGAAAGCAGCGGGGGTTCCAGGGGTTCGGCCCACGCTTCCAGTTCTTCCCACCGAAGCAGGGAGGCTGACTCTTGTGGTGGTTCCCCTGAACTTTTGGGCAGACGCGCTCCAGCTCGGGCCAGGCCCAAGCTTCGGGGCAGTGCCTGCCCCTCTTTCGCGCGTTGGATACTATGCTCGTGTGCTACCCGCAGGCGCGCTTCCGCACCTTCCCAATACCCCTGGTATCGGGCACACGAGGGAATGGGATCTGCTGGATCGAGATAGGCGGCAAGAAAGGCCGAGTACAGGTCGCGTTGCACGGGACCCACGCCACAGGAGCACTGGTGCCACCGCTGAGAGAGCGGCTTTTTGACCCGTCTGCCACAGCCATGACACCATTGACTCAGTGCTGTCGTGCGTGTGGGAACTTCTACCAGGATGCCGCCCGTGCTTGCAACGGTGCGCCTCAACAACTCCACAAACATCCCTGGGGCTCGCAGTCCCACACTCTTGCCAAACGTTTTTTGCCAGGCCTTGTAGGACATCTTTTCGATGATGATGGTGCTGCCCAGCGCGACCACCTCATGCACCTTGCGGCCATGCAGGCTCTTGCGGTGCGCCACCAGCTTGCGCTCTTTGCTCGCTTTGCGCCGTCGCGTGGCCTGGTAGCGTTTGCTCTGCATCCACCGCAGCTTCCGCTTGCCCTGCTTTTTGATGCGCCCCTTCTCGTCGTAGTGTTCAGGATTGCCCGCTCGCCTCTGCCGCTCCATCTGCCGCTGCAAGCGACGAATGGCCTTCGCATCAGGGGCCAATTCCGCGCAGAACACCTGCAGGCTCGCCTCCCCTTCCTGGGGAACGAGGGCCAGCGTCGAGGGTCCCAGATCCCCTCCAACGGTGCTCGTCCCAACGGTGTGTTTGGGCTTATGGTGAGGCTTGCCCTCCAGGGCCAGCTGGACCACGTAGCGATATCCCTGCGCATCAGCTCCGGCGGCTCTGGGGCTACTGGCGGGACGTTGGATGAGGCGAGCGTACTTGATGCGGTGCTTGAGGCCATGGGTCACCACCTCATCCTTCCAGTCGATGAGGGCGGGCACCTGGTCTCCGTTCCAGAGGAGAAAACCTGCGTTTCCGGCTTCGGGTGGCTGCAGGACAAACCGAAGGCTGGTATCATTGCGCTTGTTTTCGATGCTGGAGAAGCCGCGCCCTCGACTCTTGAAACGCACGCGTGTGGCCTTGCCCAGGCAGACGCGATTGAGGGCGCGATAGGCGCGAGTGGCCAGCGTTTGCGCCAGCACCGCCTCGATGTGCTCGGCAATCCAGCCCACGCGTAGCCCCTTGACGGCTTCATGCAGGGCGGCTTCGGAGAAGCCATGCGCCTTGCGCAAGGCGGAGAAGGCTGCCGCGCGTTCCGCTTTGTGGGTGCGAGGAAGGGCGCGGGCCTCTTGCCAGGCGGGGTCAGCCCGCATGCGCCTCAAACGCTTCTGGCCTTCGGAGAGGATGGCATTGTAGAGCTGGCGAGCGGCTTCCAGATGGGCGCGCAGGCGGGCGGCTTGCCCTGGATCGACGACCAGGGGCAGTTCCAGCAGAAAGGTGGGGGTTGCAGGTCGCTTCTCCTGCTGTTCTTTCTGTTTGCGTTGTCCCTGACACTTCTTCGACATTCTGGCCCCTTCTTTGAACACACACGTGATCTTGATCCACTGACGCCTATTGTAGCAGAGTGTCCGGAAGAACGCAAGTTCTAGGTATCTGACCCTGCTCTCTTTCCTCTCATCCAGCAGAGGCGGCGATTCATCCCCGGCATGAATGACCGGGGCTTTCTCGCCGCGTTCTCTGTAACACAGGCAGATTATCCGCCGCACTTGTAGCATTCAGACGAGTTGGTATTCCTGTGTCGACCCGCAAAGCGGGCGCGTCGTGATATCTCCTGTGAGGAGAAAACAAAGCCTCATGGGTCAATAAGCCAGGAGATAAGTTTGCCGAAAGGAGGCACATTTTTATGGGCATCTCACGTTATGATCCCTTCGGTGAGGGATTAAGTCTGCGCAACGCTATCAACCAGCTTTTTGAGCAGAGTTTTATACGACCACGCCTGTTTGGCGAAGGCCTTGAGACAAGCCTACCTGTCGATGTCTACGAGGAAAGCAATAACTATGTCGTACATGCGGCACTGCCAGGGATGAAACCCGAAGACATCAGCCTGACCATCGATCAGCATATGCTCACCATCCATGGCCAGTATCGCCGTAGCTCTGATGTTCCACAAGGCAACTGGCTCGTACATGAGCTTCACTCGGGAACATTCACCCGAAGCATGAGCTTTGAGCGTCCTGTTGACATGGACCATGTACAGACCGAGTATGAAAATGGGATCCTGACCATACGCCTACCTGTGAGTGAGGCGGCTCGTCCGCGCCATATCGCCATTCAGGCAGGTCAGGAACAAGCACGAGGTACAATTGAAGCCCCACAATCACGGGTGTCGGAGAGTGGTGCGTCCTCTGCGACAGCTAGCCAGCAGCAGCCATCTCCAGCCCCTGAACAGCGGTCAGCATCCATGGATGAATCACAGCGTCCATCCACTGACCTTGGGCACTAGCTACAATAATACTGACAGCCTGTAATCTCTGAGAGGCAAAGTTGGCAACACGACACATGCTTGCTTTGCCTCTCTCCACAAGCCACCAGGAAAGGATACATCATGTTAGCCTTGCGCATCACTGAGTTTGGTCCACCCGAAACACTCCATATGAGCGAGATTGAGCGACCTCGTCCAGGGGCGGACGAGGTCCTGGTCGAAATACGCTCTGCCGGACTTAATCCCAGCGACATCGGCAATATTTTGGGTCGCTTCATCCAAACCCAGTTACCGCGCATTCCAGGACGTGATTTCGCGGGCATCGTGGTCGAAGGGCCGGAGGAGCTGCGCGGGCAAGAGGTCTGGGCCAGTGGGGCCGAGTTTGGCTTTACCCGCGATGGCTCGCACGCCCAGTATATTGTCGCGCCACGCGATACGCTCAGTCTGAAACCACACAACCTCTCGATGGAACAGGCGGGCGCGATTGGCGTACCTTTCCTGACAGCCTGGCTTACGCTTCAAGCAAGCGGCGCAAGCAAAGGTGATTCTGTACTGGTACTGGGCGCGCGGGGCGCGGTCGGCAACGCCGCCATCGAGCTGGGCAAGATGCGCGGCCTGCGCATGTTTGGCGCCCAGCGCGGTGAACCACGGGGCAATGAGCCATACGAAGTGATCAACACCGAGCGGCCCGATGCCCAGACCGACCTTATGAAGCTTACACACGGCGAAGGGGTCAGCGCCTGCGTCGATACAGTAGGGGGACCACTCTTTGACCTGGGACTGACCTGCCTCGCCCATGGGGGACGGCTCATCGCCATTACCGCGCGTGGCGATGGACAGGTACAATTCAATATGCGTGACTTCTACCACCGAGAGCTACACCTGGTGGGAGTCGACTCACTTCAGCTTGGCGCCTGCCAGACAGCTCATATTCTCTCCGAGATCAAACAGGGCTTTGAAGCAGGCACCTTGCGCGTCCCCCAGGAGATACGCACCTTCCCGCTACAAGAGGCCCCCAGGGCTTACCAGCTCCTGGCCCAGGGTTCCGCGGGAGGCAAAATAGTCTTTATACCGTGACACTCCACGTCCCGTAAACGGGACGGGCTTCTAAGCCACGTCACCGATTTGGCCAGTCTCCCGGGAGACCGTATCCGCGATACGTGGTTGGGCCGGTTCCTTGCTTAGACAACGTTGGGGCGTGTCTGCCCTACTACTACTTCGCCTGGACAAGCCAGGTGGACGTAGATACGTGAAGGATTGAGGAAACTTCACTTGACAACCAAAGCTGAGTTGATGCATATTGACCGAACCCACCAGATCCCGATGCCCGGAGAACTGGCATTGTTGGCATGTCCAATTTCTTCCCTTGGGCTTGTGTCTATGCCCACATGCAGGACACTGGCTCGAGGTTCCTCGTTCCGAGCCGGTGAAGCTCATGATGTGAGCAGCCTTGCTTTTGTGCGTGAGATAGTCAATGTCCTTGCCATACTGTAGGATAGGAAGCCGACGAGTTACCATTGCTGGCACTTTTTCGACTCCCCTCCCCCAAACCGAGCGGGCAGCTTTCACTGCACTCGGCTTTCCAGTATCGTCGTACGGGCCTTTTGCATAGCCAGTACATCCTTGAGCTTGATACTTTGTCGTCTCATCGGATGCCCATTAGTAATATCCTGATGACACGTTCGACAGAGAACCATTGTCTTGCGATGGCGTGCTGCCATGCGCTTGACCCATTCTGGCCTCTCACGTCCTGTGTATTTGGTTAGATCTTTGAGCGCACGAATATGATGTACCTCGATGTCATCTGTGAGACGTGTAGCTCCACAATATTCACAGACTTGAGCAAGGAGCCTCTGTTCTAACTCAGTTCGCTTCCCCCACAGGCGTTGAGGTTGGTCCTCTAGGGCTGCCTGAATATCCCACGTGAGTGCAATGCCGCCCCAAGTTGCTACGAGCGGCTCTTTCCCTTCTCTTGGCACGGTGACGCGTAGACCTTTGTAGGTCGTGTCTCCAACTACAATTTCTGCACGGTATTTGTCGTACACCTTTGGAACAGACAATTTCTGCTTGTTTGCCAGCGTCTTTGTGAGGGAGTGTTCCGTCACACGTTTTAGTTGGTCAAGCGTGTGCATGTTGTAGGCCAGGTGGTAGTAGTTGGCGATGCCTCGGAATTCGAGCTGGTACGTGGTGATAATGGTGTAATCACTCTCGTTGAGTAGTTCGGCCCGTTGAATCGCCTTTCCTGCTTTCATGTAGCACTCACATTTTTGTTGAATGACATCCTGTGGTACTTGCAATCCTACCCTTCCGTTGATACTGCGTCGATTCGTCCCCTGGTGGGGGTTGATAGAACGCTTCGTATTTTCCTGAAGGATGGTGACATGGTAGTTAAGAAATCTGGCAGTTTCACTCCTCGCGTGTGTGATGAGTGTTTTAGCATCGGTGAGTTCTAGCTTGAGGTCGTCGTGTAGAAACTCTGCGATTTGCTGCTTGATTTCTTCTGCTTCTGTCCGGGAGCCGATGAAACTCAGGAGAAAGTCGGGTAGGCCGCAGGCGAGGTGCTACATACATAGCCCTTTTCCCCCGGCCCCCCGCCGAACCACGCATGCCCGTTTCCGTAGCACGTGGCTCTCCAGTGTTTTCAAGTCCGTATGCGCTGTCCATTAGCTCGTCCAGCATGGATGTCTTCATGGCATTTGCGACAAACGATCAGGGTTTTTCGCCGCCGTGCTGCCATGATATACATCCATCGTGGTCGTTCTCGCTGTCCCTTGGGTTGGAGGTCTTTCAAAGCCCGGATGTGATGGACTTCTACCTGCATCTGAGAACCACAGAGTTCACAGACATTGGCCAAAAGCCGTTTTTCCAGTTCTGATCGTTGTCCCCACGTCCAGGGTAGGGAGTCTTCAAGGATTGCTTTCATGTTTCGAGCCAGAGAAATTCCCCCCCATCGTGCTATCAGTGGCTGTTTCCCTTCTCGTTCTACAGTCACTTGTAGCGCTTTTCTGGGACCATGTGGCGTCTCGACGGTGGTTTGGTAGCGGTCATAGACTTGAGAGACCGTAATGCGCAGCTTTTGCGCGAGTGTTGCCACCAGTGATCGCTCCATCACCCATTTGAGTCGATTGAGTTGATAGCGGTTTCCCGCTAGTTGGTAGTATTCTGCCAATCCCCTGTATTCCTGTTGATACTGAGAGATGATACTGTAGACGGTATCCTCTGTTCGTTCTTTTCGGGAAACGGGTTTTCCGTGCTGCAAATACTCCTGACATTTCTCTTGGATGACGTGCATGGGCGCTCTGAGGCCAATTTGACCGTTGAGACTTCGGTGTCCACGCCAGTCATGCTTCTGGTCGTTTTTGCACATCACGATCTGATAGCCCAAGAATTGGGCAGCTTCCGTTTGCGCATGGGTAATAAGCGTTTTGGTCTCGGAGAGTTGGAGCTTGAGTGTTTCGCGCAAAAATTCTCCGATCTGCTGCTTAATTTCTTCAGCTTCTTCTCGTGGACCGCTAAAACCGATGAGCCAATCATCCGCATACCTTGCATACCGAATGCGTCTGTAGCTTGGATCGGTTGGATCAAGTGCGGGAATCTGTTGCATTTGTCGGCGGAGCCGTTCTGCTTCTTCCGTTTGGCCTGATCTTCTCCGACATGAAGCTCGAAGCTTCAGAGAGGTGTAGGGAGGATTTTCTCTTCGTACCGTTCCTCGTGTGTACTTTGGAAGGAGAGTGTGTTCGGCAAATTTGTCCAATTTGTCTAAATAGACGTTGGCTAGTAGCGGACTCAGAATACCACCCTGTGGACTGCCACTGTAGGTGGCGTGATAGCACCATTCCTCCAGGTAGCCAGCTTGCAGGAGCATTTCGATGAGCCGAAGAAGACGACCATCGTGGATTTTCTCCCCCAAGATTGCCATCATGACCGTATGGTCAAGTGCGTCAAAGCACTGAGCAATATCGCCTTCTACCAGCCACTTTGTGCCTATCCACTTGTGGTAGATCTCATTGAGAGCAGTATGGCAACCTCGTCCTGGGCGAAATCCGTAGGAAGTTGGGCTAAACTGAGGCTCGTAGTATGCGGAGAGGATTAACCGCATCACTTCTTGTAGCAGTTTGTCTGACCAGGCGGGGAGTCCGAGTGGCCGTAATTTCTTCGAGCGTCGCTTCTCGATGTAAATGCGGCGTACAGGTGTCCACTTGTAGCGCTCATATCGCAGGGCTTCAATGATGGCTTCAATTTTGGACATGGACATTCCGTCAGCGGTTTCTTCCGTGGTTCCTGCTGTGAGGGCACCATCGTTCCTGTAGATCTTTCCGTAGGCTTTAAGGTACAAAGCAGGATTGAACAACAGTCGATAGACTCGTTCCAGCGGCAATCCTTGTTTACCGCGTTCATGGATGATACTCAATATCTGATCGGCATCTCGCATCTCGCGTACCTTTCTGGTGGTGAGTATCGAAAACACCTACCATCCTTCGCCATGTACAAGGTTACGTATTCCCTTGCGCGGACTACTACGATGGTTCCGTGACCGTGCCGCTCTCGCGGGGTAGGCCATCCCAAGTTCCCTGATTGCTAGACGTATCGAGCCTGACGTAGGTGCCGTGTTCGCTCCCTTGAGTGGAGTCGTTCTCCACCGCTCATCCTCTGGAGGGTTAAGGTGCCGACGACTTTGACACCCGATGAGGATGACCCCGCAACAGACGCTGTAATCGGGGAATGTACGCTTTCATCGCTGGAAGCTGCGGTTCAGCCAGTGTAGGTTTCACCATATCAGGCGGGTCTTGCAGAACAAGGCTTCAGCGTCTTCACGCCTTTTCCGCTTTCCCAACATGCTCCTTTCCCTTTCGACTTTCATCTCCAGGTAGGTTGGGTGACCCAGAAGTCATTTCCTCCAAACTTCTCCTCTCTGGGAGAGGGATCTAGCAGCCGGTTAAATGGCGCACGTCATCGGCGTATCTACAGTATCTCAGTCGTCGAAACTCAGGATCATCGAGGATTTGAGTGGGGAGTTGCTGAGCCTGTCTTCTCACTTTCTGTGCCATCTCTGTTTGCCCTTGTTTGAACAGCCAGTGGGCACGGTTCATGAGTTTTCTGTACTCAGGATTTTCCTTTCTCTTGTCCCCTTTGGTGTATTTTGGGATGAGAACGGTTTCTACATATTTGTCTAATTTGTCGAGTAGGATATTAGAAAGGATAGGGCTTATTACCGATCCTTGCGGAACTCCGCTTAGGGTTTGATTGTATTTCCAGTCCTCCAGGTATCCTGCATTGAGCAACTGCCGTATCAGATTGATGAAGCGTCCATCATGGATGCGCTCTCTCAGCATTGAGAGGAGTAGGTCGTGGTCGAGCCTGTCGAAGCAAGCGGCGATGTCGCCTTCAATGAACCACGACGTTGCGGGCCAATGGTAGTAGATGTCCTGCAAGGCTGTGTGGCAGCCGCGTCCCGGACGGAACCCGTGTGAGTGCTCGCTGAAAGTTGGCTCGTAGTAGGCTTCCAGGATCATCCTGATTACTTCTCCGAGAAGCTTATCGGACCACACCGGCATGCCTAAAGGGCGTTGCTTGCCATTTTTCTTGGGGATGTATGTTCTTCGTGCTGGTTGCCATTGATATCGCTCGTAGCGTAGTGCTTCGATGATCTTGTCAATTTTTCCCAGCGACATACCATCTGCCGTTTCATCGGTAACGCCTGGCGTCATTGCTCCGGTGTTCCGATAGATTTTTCCATAGGCCGTCAGATACAGGTTGCGATTAAACAGTTGTCTGTAGACCCGTTCAAGAGGCAGGCCCTTTTTGCCTCGCTCTTGAAGAAGTTCCAGGTACGCTTTGGTGCTCTGCATTACGCATGCCTCCGCGTTTGAAGCTTCACGATACCTACCCTGCTTTCCTTTATCAAGGGAAAGCTCGGGCCCTCTTTCGAGGGCTGCCCCTTTGCCATGTACGTGGTTTTCCCACGCTCGGACTACTACGGGGGTTCCGAACTCCTGGGACTCGCGTCCTTTAGAGTTTCCCATGTTTACGTGAGTGGAACGTTAAGTGCGCTACAGGTCTCCTTCTGTTCCTTTTCAGGCTCATTGCCTGCCGTTCCCCGAAGAGAGCTTTGTGGTATCCTGTGGGAACTGATACCTATTTCGGGGTCATCGCTTCATATGCGGTGCGATGGGAGTGGCCTACACCACGTGGAACTCGGGTTCGACAGTCTCAGTCTAACCATACGCACAGAACTTGCAGAGCGTGAACCTACGCATCTTCAGCTCGCCTCCGCTTTATTGACATGCTCTTGTCCTCTTTGGGTTTCCCCGCTAAGTAAGTCATTGTTCTGGAGGTGTGTTGCTCTCAACCTCCCCTGCATTGTGCAGGAATTCCACACACGCCGACATGGCGCACCCCACAAGGCCAGACGCTAATTGTGGTGTCTCCCACTCTTCTTGTCACGAACCCCATGAGGATTGCCGATGAAGAGGGTCCCAACCTGGTGCTCAATACAGAAGTCGATGACGTTGCGAGTCGCTTTGTGTCGCAGGTCGCGAATGCGTCGCTCGGCTCGTCGGCATTGTTTGTTCTTGGCGCGTTGCAATTTTTTCCAGCGCCGCGAATACTTTTTGCAGCGGGATTGTTTCCTGGCAAACTGGCCCAATTGCTTCGTCCGCTGGCGTTTGAGCGAACGGATGCCACGTCCGGTGACGATCATGGCTTTGCCTGTGTTCGTCGTGACGGCTGCCAGGTGGATCTCGCCCAAATCGACAGTGGCCTGGACGGTGCCTGGAGCCTCCTCGGCCTGTGGGACCTGCACACAAACATGCAGTTCAAACCCCTGGTTCCAGACCAGGGTACACGCCCCACTGTTTTCTGGAAGCTCGATGGGCAGGACCAGGGATGGGCGTCCTCTCCCCATGGGCAAGACCACACGCCCATGTTCTTTGCTCACTGCTTGCGCAGGCCACTTGACGGGGTAAAAACGTTTGGTGCGCCAGGGGTATGCGCATCCGCATCTCGGGATGCTCTTGGCGCAGTTGTCGCGTGGTGTCAATGTTGGCGAGAAAGGTCGCCACCACCATCTGTACCGATTGGCTCTGCAAGGCAAAACGCCCCTTGGTGGCTTTCTACAACGCGTCTCGTCCTGGCCAGGGCAGATGGGAGAGACGTGCAGCTTTATGCATTTGCATACAACAATTCCATACCTGTGCAGCTTCCATCTGAGCAGCTTTGAGGCACTGGAATTGTTTGTGTGATAGGTGATTCAGTTGGTAGATTTTCACCGTTTGCATGCAGAGCATGATACCAGAAAAGAGCAGGATGCACAAGTAGGGAGAACCGGATCTATCCATTCTTCAGTTGCCTCTCAGAACGATCAAGGGCTCCAGAGAAGCGTATCAGGGGAAGTGAGAACAACCTGGTTGGAGTCGGCCCCCACCCACCCAGCCCGAAAGGAACGGCGCTTTCACCCCGTCCCATGAATGGAGGCGGGACTTCCCGCGCCGGGTGTTAAGCAGTGCATCCTGCATGGGCAGACCCGCTACTGGCGTACGCGGCTACTCCTCAGACCAGAAGTAGCCGCGTACGCCAGTAGCGGGCAACAGCTAGAAAACCCTGCCCTCATGCGCCTGCTCCGCCTGGGGTAACACCAGGCGTGAGCGCAACTGTATAGCCGCTTTGTCTGGGTCAAGAGGATCAGTGATCTCTAGCTCTTTTAGCTCGACGCGAAAGCTCTTCAGAAAATCGGTGATCTGGCTACCAAAATCGATGCGCTTATCCTCAACCCACCAGCGAAAGATCGCCTGGTCTTCCTTGCTCATCTGCCGAATGGTTGCCCAGAGCTGCTTGGGCAGAGAGACTTCTTCCTTTTCTAACAAAAGCGCTTCCCACGAAGAGACACCCTCTTGCATGGGAAGCGCTTCAATATGCGCCGCGACCCAACCAATCAAAAAGCGGCGCAGGTTCTCAGGTTGGCGCAGAATCGCCAGGAGCAACCTGCGATTATACTCCTTGAAATAGACCGCCAGTTGCTCTGTCTCATCCGAGATCTCTGTCTCCTTGTCGGTCACCTCGATATCAAATGACAACACCACCTGCATACGTGAACGCAGTAGCTCGCCCATCCTACACTCCTTCCAACATCAACACATCGCCCAAGGTATGCACAACCCACAAATGTGTACACCTATAGTATAAAAAATTACTTCTTTTTACGAAACTCTGCCTTACTATTGGCTTTTGACCCTCAGGGAACTACTCGTGGAGTTGCACACCCTCCATACACTCTCTATCCTTATTAGGATATTGCGGATATACGAAAAAGCGATATAATGGAGTGTTAAACTACTTTTTACGATTTGATTACTTATGGTTAATATGCTATAAGTATCATATTTATGTGATACTTTATCTTTGTCTGGAAAGTCGTATGGAAAGCGATATTTTGTTGTCGATAGCGCGTGAGGAGAAACAATCCCAGGTACCTAAGCAGAGGTGGAGGCGCTGGTTGACGACGGGACAGGCCTATCTTTACCTGTTACCAGCCTTCATTATTCTGGGCATCTTCTCATATTTCCCCTCCGTGTTTGTCTTTGTGATCAGCCTCTTCAAATGGAACTTCCTCAATCACGGTACACAGCCATTTGTGGGCCTGGCAAACTATCGTTTCTTATTTAGCGATCCGAGCTTCTGGCAGGCACTTCAGACAACGATACTCTATGTTGTCATTTCGGTTCCGCTGCAACTGGTGCTCTCGCTTTTGCTGGCAATTCTATTGATGTCGAGTATTCGCGGGCGGGCGTTCTGGCGCCTGGCCATCTTCTCACCATTCATTACGCCCATCGTGGCTACGACATCTATCTGGGTATGGATGTTTGATAACTACCACGGCTTATTTAATGGCATCCTGCACCTGTTACACCTTAAACCAATCGACTGGCTGGGGGATCCACATTGGATCTTACCCAGCATCATTGTCTATACCACCTGGAAGTCCCTGGGCTTTAGCGTTGTACTCTTTATGTCAGGCCTGACAAATATCTCGCCCATGTTGGCCGAGGCGGCGCGGGTGGATGGCGCAAATTCCTGGCAGACCTTCCGTTATATTACCTGGCCTCTGCTGGCACCTGTGACGGTTGTGGTACTGCTACTGAGCACCATTGAGGCCTTTAAGATGTTTCAGCCAGCCTTCCTGTTTTTGGGACCGGATGGAGGCGCGCAGAATGCGGGCCAAACGCTGGGACTCTACCTCTTTTCCCAGGCCTTTGGCACTTCGGCCCATACGGGAATCGGGTCAGCCATCTCGGTGATTATCTTTCTGCTCGTCTTTACCGTCTCAGTGGCGCAGTTTGGCTTATCGCGCCGTTATACTCCCTCTGTAGATTAGAAGGTTCGATGCTATGTCCGCCACACGTTTATCAGAGTCTCGTCAGAAGCGCGCGTCCGGCTGGTGGGGCGCTCAATTACGACGCGGTGCACGCTACCTGGTGATTATCATCGCCACACTCATCGCGGTATTTCCCATTTACTATATGCTGGTCACCTCGCTGCTGACCACGCATAATGCCTATGACGTGGTGCCACATATCCTGCCTGATTGGGAGTGGTCAAACTATGTACGCGCCTGGAATATGGCTCCCTGGTTGCAGTATTTTGGCAATAGCCTGTTCGTCGCGCTCTGCACGATTGTCCTGGCGACATTGACGTCGCTCCTGGCTGCCTATGCCTTTGGGACAATGAAGTTTCCCGGTCGTCATGTGCTCTTTATGCTGCTTCTAGGGATCATTATGGTTCCCTCAGAGGCCACGCTGATCCCCAGTTACCTGCTCGTCTCAACCTTCCACTGGATCAATAGCTACCAGGCGCAGATTATTCCCTTTGGGGTCAGCATCTCTGGCATCTTCTTGTTACGCCAATTCTTCCTTGCGCTTCCCCCCTCGTTGTGGGAGGCGGCCCAACTTGATGGCTGTTCGCGCTTCGGTTATCTCTGGCGGGTGGCGGCGCCCCTGGCTCGCCCGGCCCTGGCGGTAATCGCGCTACAGATATTTATCGGTAGTTGGAACGCGTTTCTCTGGCCCTACCTGGTAACCAGCACCGACGCGTTTCGCCCGGTTGAGGTTGGCTTACGCGCCTTTGTCGCCGACGAAGGCAACGATCCAACCGGCCTGGCCGCTGCCGTTGCCTTTACCACGCTACCAGTGCTGGTCGTCTTCTTGATCGCGCAAAAGCAGTTCATAGAGGGCATCTCCGCTGGCAGCACAAAAGGATAAGTTTCACATCGATAGACCATTGTTTCGCTTTTTTATTGATTGAAGTATTGAAAGGACTGATATTTTCATGCGTCGTACCTGGTTTAGTATGACCCTGGTGCTCCTTGTTATAGTGCTCCTCTTGAGCGCGTGTGGGGGCGACCCCGCAAGTGGCAATAGCGGCGATAACAGCAACAACACCGGTGTTCTGGATGCCAATAAAAAATACACTGTAGACTTCTGGGAGGCCTTCTCGACTGGCGCGAATAAGACCGCCATTGAGAATCTCTCCAAGCAGTATATGAGCCAGCATAAGAATGTCACCATTAAATTGCAAGCCTTTGACTCCTACGATACGTTGAAGACAAAGCTGACCGCCGCCATCGCCGCCAATAACACGCCCACGATGGCACAGGTCTATGAGAGCTGGGCTTCGAAGTATCAGCAGTCGAACGCGCTTGAGTCCTTGCAGCCCTATATCTCAGGCAAAAATGGTCTGAGCGCGAACGATGTCAGCGACTTCTATCCCACCATCTGGAAGGATGGACAAATCGACGGCACGCAATATATGCTGCCCTTCAACAAAAGCGTTGAGGTGCTCTACTACAACGAGGATGTGTTGAAGCAGGAGGGGATCGCGGTCCCCACGACGACCGACGAGCTGAAGGCTGCCATCACGAAGGTTACCAAGGCCGATGGCTCACGCTGGGGCCTCTCCTTCACGCCCTCAGTTGACGAGTGGGCGACACTCTATAAAGCTTTTGGTGGTGCCGACTTTGTTTCTAGCGATGGCACCAAGGCCGCCTTTGGCGATGGAGCCAATGCCCAGCCCGCTCTAAAAGCCTTGAGCGATCTCACGCCCCTGGTCAAGGCAGGCAATATCCATGTGACCAAGCTCTATAGCTGGCAGAACGACTTTGCCGCTGGCAAATCTGCCTTCGCTATCAGCACTGTCGCCAGTTATCCCTTCATCAAGAGTTCCATTGGCGGGAAATTCAACTTCTCAGAGGCCGTTCTGCCCAGTGGCTCCGCGGGCAAGTTTACCTCGCTCTATGGCACCAATATGGCGATGTTCTCCAGCGCCAGCACGGATGCCAAGACCGCGGCGTGGGACTTTATGAAGTACTTGACCAGCGCCGATGCGAATGCTCAGTTCGTCAAGGCGACCGGATATATGCCTATCCGCAAATCCGCCTATGAGGGCTCGACGTTGAAGAGCTACTTCGAGCAGAATCCCGCGCGCCAGGCTGGCCCCGAGTCACTTCAGTATGGCTTTGTGCCCAGCATTCTGCCCGCCTGGGACGACTGCCGCACGGTCATCACCAGCAATTTTACCAGCGCGCTTACCAGCCAGCTTTCCGAGAACGCCGCCTTGCAGAAGATGACGCAGGGCTGTAGTACAAAGCTAGCTGAAGGCTAAGATATAGTATGTAGGAAAATGATGTGATGCCCCGTGTAGCCTGAGGCTACACGGGGCATCACATCATTTTCCTACATACGTCCCATTTACGCTCTAGAGGCTTGAGGATAGATCTCTGTACCCTCTGCCTCAGCCGCCCAGGACGAGCGCCAGCTTGCCCGTAAGGCGGCTAGCAGGCGTAGAACGGCCAGGACCACAAACGCGAAGATCGCCAGGATGATCCAGCCCGCAGCATAAGAACCACTTGTCTGTTTGATTGACCCCAGCAGGAAGGGGAGAACAAAGCCGCCGATACCACCCAGGGCGCCTACCAGGCCGGTCGCGACGCCAATTGTGCTCTGAAAACGCTGTGGCACAAGTTGGAAGACCGCGCCATTGCCCATGCCCATGAAGGCGATGCCAACGATGAAAAGGGCCCCTGTAAAACCAATCGGCAGAAGCAACGAGGCCAGTGCGTACGTGCCAGCAATCAAGAGCAGCAGGATGGAGAGCACACGCACACCTCCCAGCCTATCCGCGATGTATCCCCCCAGCGGACGTAGCGTACTTCCGGTAAAAGCAGCGCCCGCTGCCCAGTAGCCCGCCTCCACTCCTGGCAACCCAAACTGGTTATGATAGAACTGGGGCAGGAAGGTTCCCAGGCCAACAAATCCGCCAAAGGTGACGCTATAGAGCAGGCAAAACCACCACATATCCGCTGTGCCCAGGGCGCGCACATAGCTGGCGAGGGGCGCCGCTTCAGGGCGCGTCGGACTCTCCTTCGCCAGCAATACGAATGCCAACAACACTAGCGCCAGGGGGATCATCGCCAGACCCAGGACGGCATGCCACCCATAGGCTCTCGCCAGGCTGGGGGCCGTGGCGTTGGCTATGACGGTACCGATATTGCCCGCCGCCGCAATTCCCATCACGAGGCCCTGCTGCGTGGGAGGATACCAGCGACTGGCCAGCGGCAGCGCCACTGCGAACGAGGAGCCTGCGACCCCGAGCATCAGGCCAATGCAGAGCACCTCCGGAAAGCTTACCGGCAGCAACCAGCCCAGGAGCAGAGGCAGAAAGAGAAACGTCAGCAAGCCTATGCCAATCCACTTCCCGCTATAGCGATCACTGAGCAGTCCCACAGGCAGGCGGATCAGCGAACCGCTGAGAGTAGGTAAGGCGACCATGAGTCCCTGCTGCGCAGCGTTGAGCTTGAGTTCGGGCGCGATAAAGACGCTGAGAGAACCCAGGAGCACCCAGATGGTAAAACAGGTATCAAAGTGGAGAAAAGAGGCGATCACAGTCGAGATAGAGCCGGGACGCGCGCTTCCCTTCGTAGGTAAAAAAGGCATAAAGAACTCCCTTTCTTCGCTTGCTAAATACGGAGAAATAGTATGTAGGAGCGCAGCCCTTAACAGCAGCTACGCCAGGTAGCTGACAAGGGCTTTCACCAGGTATCCCATCTTTGGATGCTCAGGGATAACGCGCGGTGTCACCCCATAGCTCTGCAACACTCCAGTGCAGGTCGGGCCAATGGAGGCCACAAGCGTCCTGGTATTGAGGGCCTCGGTAAGCTGGCTACTGAGTTGAAGCTCCTGGGCGATGCGAAACAGGTGCCGGGCCTGGACCTGGCTGGTGAAGGCAAGCGCATCTATCTCGCCCGCGACGATGCTCTTAACCAGGCTACGTAAAGGCGCCAGGTCTGTGGGTAGCAGCCATTCATAGAGACAAAGCTCCTCCAGCCTGGCACCACGCTGGCGCAATTCTTCCGTGAACTGGGCGTTGTGCTCACCATAATGCACCACACCTGTGACTTTACCCGCCAGGTCAAAGGGGGCCAGCACCGCCAGAAGCTCATGCGTGGTATAGGGCTCTGGGGCGCTGGCGGCCACGGGAATGCCGTAACGCTTCAGCGCCGCGACTGGTTTCGGTCCTCGGCAGACAATCGTCGTGGTACGCAAGGCCTCCACTAGCTCTACCTGGCGGCCTAACTTTTCGGCCTCGCTATACAGAGCCGTGGCTCCTACGCCGGTAAAGAAAACAAGCATCTGGATCTCTCCCCCAGAGAGCCGGGCGAGAAAGGCCGCGACCTGCGGCCCGCACTCTCGCGCTATCTCGCGCACCGCAGGTACGCTTACCAGGTTCGAGGCTCCATGACGGCGCAGAAGGTCGGCCATCTCTCCCGCCATCCGCGCCTCCAGTAGCGCGATGCGTGCGTGCTGCAATGTCATATGCATGCTCCTTGTTTTACAGGCTCAGCAGGATCTCGCCCGCCTCGCTTACCTGGAGCGCGTAGGTTTTGAGCGCCGAGCAGGTATTGCCAATCGACTCGCCCGTGCTCAGATCAAACTTGAAGGAGTGTAAGGGGCAGATAACCTGTTTATCGCCCGTCAGCCCGTCCGCCAGGGGGCCTTGCCGGTGAGGGCAGGCAGCCTGCGTGGCGAAGAGCCTGCCGCTACGGGTGCGGAAGACGGCGATCTCGGTCTCCCCAAGCTGAAAGGTGCGTCCCTCGCCCAGAGGCAGGCGCGTCTGTGGGCCAAGGTTGTAGACGACCTTGCCTGGTGGCAGCATGATGCTCATATATGTTCCCCTTTCATGAACTGGCTGTTTAGGACACAATGGTTGTTCCTACCGGCTGGAGTGCTTCGGCGAATTGCGCGGGGGTCGCGGGCTGGTGGGCCTCCTGCCAGGGATCGACATAGGCATCTACCGCGGCCTGGATCTCCTGGTCCAGCCTGGAGGCGATGCCCTCGCAGTCTTCGACCAGCACCTGGCGCAGGTACTCGATTCCCAGGCGCTCAACCAGGTCATAGGTACGCTCCAGGTACCTGGCGTTCTCACGATAGTACTGCATAAAGCGTCCCATGTAGAGCAGTACCTCGTCATGGGTCTCAACGGTACAGAGTACATCCCCTTTGCGCACTTTCGAACCCGCGCCTCCGCCAATATAGATCTCCCACTTTCCTCCCTCAATCGCCATAGCACCCAGGTCTTTTGTCGTCGCCTCTGAGCAATTGCGTGGGCAACCTGTCGTCGCCAATTTCATCTTGTGTGGAGATTCAACACCCTGGAAACGCTTCTCGATCTTGATCCCCAGCCCGGTGCTATCACCCACGCCATAGCGGCAGAACTCCGAGCCAAGGCAGGTTTTACAGGTGCGGAAGGCCTTGGAGTAGGCATGGCCCGAGGGCATGCCCAGGTCGCGCCAGACATCGGGCAGATGCTTCTTGGGAATACCGACGAGGTCAATACGCTGCCCGCCCGTCAGCTTCACCATGGGCACGTCGTATTTGAGCGCCACATCAGCGATACGCCGGAGCTCCTGGCCCGTGGTCACGCCTCCATAGATACGCGGAATAACGCTAAAGGTACCGTTATTCTGGATATTGGCGTGTACTCGGTCATTGATAAAACGTGCATCTCGCTCATCTTCGTACTCTTTGCCCCAGATAGTCTTGAGCAGGGAAGCCAGCCCGGCCTTGCTGGTGGGATCTTCCTTGCCGTCTGCCAGGGCGCGAAAGACCGCCGAGACACTGCGCAACTCCTGCTCTTTAATGGCCTTGATGAGGTCCGGCTTCTTCAATGGGACACCCGGAACATAGTAATGCAGCGCGGGATCATCGACAACCAGCCCATCAGAGGTCAGTTCCAATAGGGCCTGAACCTGGGGCTTGCAGGAGCCACAGCCGGTTCCAGCACGCGTGGCGTTACAGAGCATGGGTAGCGAGCGCTTCCCCTCGCGCACCGCCGCGACAATCTGCCCCTTGGAGACACCATTACAGTTACATATCTGTGCGTCATCCGGCAGGTCGGCGACATCGAACGCTTTACTCTCGCCAGTCAGTGCAAAAAGTAGCTCGGCACGGTTCTCTGGCAATTTATCGCCACGGTCAAAGTGTTGCAGCAGGCGCGGTGTGGTCGGCCCATCGCCCATGACAATCGCACCCAACAAACTTCCATCGCGAATAACGAGCTTCTTGTAGATGCCACGACCCGGCTCGCTATAGGTCACGACTTCGTCGCCCGGCAGTTTGCGATCTTTCTCGCCCATCACAGCCAACTCCATGCCCATGACCTTTAGCTTGGTCGATTCCTTGGAGCCACGATAGAGCGCGTTGGCCGTAGTGCTAGTCAAACGTTCAGCCAGAACGCGAGCCTGCTCCCAGAGTGGTGCGACCAATCCATATACCCTGCCCTGGTGCTCGGCGCACTCACCAAGTGCAAAGACATCCTGCGCGCTGGTCACAAGGCCATCATTGACTAGAATCCCCCGCTCACAGGCGATACCCGCCTGGCGCGCCAGCTCCATATTAGGACGGATGCCCGCCGCGATGACCAGCATGTCACACTCCAGGCTTGTTCCATCTTTAAAGCCCAGGCCCGTGACGCTTGTCTCTCCCACGACTTCTGTCGTGAGCTTCCCTAGCCAGAGCTGAATGCCCAGTTTCGCGATCTCGGCCTGAAGCAGCTCGCTCGCTGGTTCATCCAGTTGCACATTCATAAGCGAAGTCGGCAGGTGGACCACGTGTACCTTGCTGCACCGGTTGGAGAGACCACGGGCTGCCTCTAAACCTAGAAGGCCTCCACCAATGACTACGGCGCTGCGCGCCTGGACAGCGTATTTGATCATCGCGTCACAGTCATCGATGGTACGAAAGGCAAAGGCCCCTGTTTTTAGTTCCCCATCCTCTCGCAGCAGATTCTTCAATGGCGGGAGAAATGGCTTGCTGCCTGTCGCGATCACGAGTTTGTCGTAAATCGTGATCGTCCCATCGCTAGCATAGACCGCCTTATTCTCGGTATCAATGGTATGAATATGCATGCCAACGCGCAAATCGATATGATGCTGTGCGTACCATGCGAGGGGATTGATAAAGATATCCTGGGGATCATGGCTCCCCGCCAGGACATTTGAGAGCAGAATACGGTTATAGTTGCCGTAGGGTTCGTCACCAAAGACGACGATTTGATAGCGTTCATTTCCACCGCGAGCCACAATCTCCTCCACCAGCCTCGCTCCCGCCATGCCATTGCCGATCACAACCAGGCGTTCCTTCATGCAGGTTCTCCCTCCGCTTGTTCTAACTTCTTATGAGAAAACCAACGCCGCTCTCGCGGCTAGCGCTTTCGCGCTCAGGTTTTCGAAGAGGCACTAGCGCGTTCGATGCGAACCGCGCACACTTTAAACTCTGGCATCCGGCTGGTGCTATCCAGGACCGGATTGGTTAAGCGATTGACCGCATCTTTCCCTCCCCAGTGGAAGGGTACGAAAAGCGTATCTTCACGTATGTCCGAAGTGATCTTGACTGTGCCACAGATGGAGCCTCGGCGCGTGGTGAGCCTGGCGCGCGCTCCCTGCACCAGCCCATAGTGGCGAGCCGTGGTCGGGTGAATCTCGACGAAAGGCGCTGGGGCCAGCTCGCGTAAACGTGCTACACGCCGCGTCTGTGTTCCCGATTGATATTGCGCCAGCACACGCCCAGTCGTTAAGTAGAGGGGATACTCCTCGTCTGGAACCTCCGCTGGCGACTGGTGGCGCACGGGATGGAAACGGGCCCGTCCGGAAGGTGTATGAAATGTCTGCTGAAAGAGCCGGGGCGTGCCGGAATGCTCCTTGCCTGGACAGGGCCAGAAGACCCCATTCCTGGCCTCGATCTTTTCATAGCTCATACCCGCATAATCCGCGCTCCCCCGCGCGCTGGCGCGACCCAGCTCCTCGAAGACCTGGTGCGGCTCGCCATAGGCAAAGTAGCGCCCCTTCCCCAGCAATTCAGCCAGTTGACAGAGCATCTCGACATCCGTTTTCACTTCAGGTGGGGGCGCAAAGGCCCGTCGACGGCGAATGACGCGACCTTCAAGATTTGTCATGGTGCCCTCTTCTTCGGCCCATTGGGCCGATGGCAACACCACGTCGGCCAGTTGCGCGGTCTCCGAGAGAAAGAAGTCAGAAACCACCAGGCAGTCAAGCGCCTTGAGCCGTTCCTGGATATGTAGCGCGTTGGGGCTTGAGACCACGATATTGGAGCCAACAACCAGCAGCGTGCGCACGCCTCCCTTCTGCCCCAGGCCCTCCAATAGCTCATAGGCCGATTTTCCCGGCCCAGGCAACTCCGACTCGTCTATCTCCCAGACCTCAGCTATGTGCTGACGCGCTCCTGGATCGCTAATCTTGCGATAGCCAGGGAGCTGATCGGCCTTCTGGCCGTGTTCGCGCCCACCCTGACCATTCCCCTGCCCGGTCAGGCTACCAAAGCCGCTATAGATACGGCCAGGGAGGCCGAGCGCCAGCGCGACATTGATGTAAGCCAGGGTATTGCTCACTCCCTGGCTCTGTTGCTCGCTGCCACGCGCCGTCAGGATCATCGCCGAGCGTGCCCTTCCAAGCAGGTGCGCAGCCTGGGTAAAGAGCGCCTCTGGAACGCCTGTGGCGCGCTCGACCAGTTCTGGCCAGTATGACGCGACACGCCCCTTGACCTGCTCAAAGCCCTCTGTCCGTTCGGCGATATAGGCTTTATCAATCAAGCCTTCTCGCACGAGGATATGCAGCAGTCCATGCGCCAGGGCCGCGTCCGAGCCAGGGGTCAGGCGGAGATGCAGGTGTGCGGCACGTGTGGTCACTGAGGCGCGTGGATCAATGACGATCAACTTCCCGCCATTTTGGCGTTGGGCCTCGAAGTACTGCATGAGGGGCGGCATGGTCTCCGCGATATTGCTGCCAATGAGCAGAATGACTTCAGCATGGGGAATGTCTTCCAGGGGAAAAGGCAGGCCACGATCAAGACCAAAGGCGGCCTGACTGGCCGCGGCGGCCGAGGACATGCAGTAGCGTCCATTATAATCAATGTGCGAGGTTCCCAGGGCCACACGCGCAAACTTCCCCAGGAGATAGGCTTTCTCGTTTGTGAGCGAGCCACTCCCAAACACACCCACTGCATCGCGTCCATAGCGCTGCTGGGTCGCCTGAATAGCGGCGGCGACATGCGCTAAGGCATCTTCCCACGAAGCGGGAACCAGCTCTCCCTGCGCGTCACGCAACAGAGGCGTACGGAGGCGGTCGGGGTGATTGAGTAGCTCAGCGGCGTTCCAGCCTTTGACACAGAGGGACCCGTTATTGACAGGAAAGCGTTCGTTCCCCTCGACCGTAACCTGGTCGCGAGGACCAGAGAGAAGCATGCCACATTGAAGGGCACAGTAGGGACAATGAGTCGCGACCTGTTCAGTCGCTTTCTCCACGGATGGCGCAACGGTATTATGCACTTGTTCCCCCAATAAGATGGCTTTAACGCGCGCTCCCGCTAAACATCCGTGTTTAACAGAAGCCTCATCTCCTTGAGTGAACCAATCGCTTAGCCAGGGTATGGCTGGCAAAAATACTGCTGCATCGCATGCATACCCATCAGGTACTGGTTACTACTCGACACGCACTAATTCTTGACTCGTCATGTTAAATATTCACATGAAGCATCGCTAATACAGAGTGTACCATCGCATTAACGCAGGCGTTAGATACAAAAAGCATAAATTTAACGTCCGCTCTTTTGTATGTTTTGCCAAAAGCTTCCTGGCACTTTCTCGTCTTATTGCCAAAGTTGCGTTTGTTGATCTACTTTGTCATTATTGACAAATCCAGCCTTTCTTGAGTAATATATAAGACATAAGCTCTTCCCATTTTATAGCCTGCTTCCCACGCTTCTACATAGAATAATGCTTATGCTTTAGCAGCGTCGGGCAGCTTGCTCGCACTTATTTCTTTATTTTTTACACCATTGAGGTCGCCCAATGACGACATCCGTGCAACAAGACAGTTCTACCCCTCCTCCAGCCATCCATGTCCATCAGCTAAGCTTTCGCTATCGTAGCGCCAACGAGGATGATACAAGCCCCAAGACATCTACGGAGGAGGCTTCGGCTCCCTCCACGATTGAAGATATTTCTTTTACCCTCCCGGCGGGAGAACTCTTATTGATTGCTGGTCCCAGCGGCAGTGGCAAAAGCACGCTGATCAAGTGCTTGAATGGGCTTATTCCCAATAGCTATAAGGGTGTGCTCAGCGGCGAGATTCAGCTCCAGGGGCACACTACAAAGGGCCTGAAGCTGCGTGACCTGGCTCACTATATTGGGACGATGCTCCAGGACCCCGATAAGCAGGTCGTGGGTAGCACCGTGGAACAGGAGATCGCCTTTGGCCTGGAGAACCTGGCCGTGCCTCGTCCCGAGATGCGCCAGCGTGTGAGGAACTCCCTAGAGCAGCTACACCTGGAGCGCTATCAGGGGCGCGAAACCTTCGCCCTCTCCGGAGGGCAGCGCCAACAGGTCGCGGCGACTGGCATCCTCGTTATGCAGCCCGCGATCATGCTCTTCGATGAGCCCTTCGCCAACCTGGATGCCCGCGCGATTGATGAACTGGAACAACTCATCGCCAATCTGCGGGCCGAGGGACGTACTGTAGTGATTGTGGAGCACCGGGTTGAGGAGGCCCTGCGGCTCAATCCCGATAAGGTCCTGCTCCTGCGCGAGGGCAAACAGGCCTTCTTTGGCCCCGCCGCCCAATTCCTTGAGATCGCCGACCCTACCCAGGTCAAGCTCCCAGTTGAGGCCACGCTACGCACACTACCTGCAACGGCACAACCGCGCGATTGGCTGCTTCAGCCCATTACCCTGGGTGAGGAAGACCAGCAGCAAGCAACTGAGCCCATCCTTCGCTTTGAGGATGTCCACTACCGCTACGGACTCTTCTCCGAAGAGATCCTGCGTGGCATCTCGTTTAGCGTACAGCGCGGGGAGACCATCGCGCTGCTCGGGCCAAACGGTTCGGGGAAGACCACCCTGGTCAAGCAAGCCCTCGGCCTGCTCCGCCCCACGAAGGGGCGCGTTAACCTCTATCAGGACGATACACGTAAGCTCAGTGTGGCCCAGTTGGCCGCGCGCATTGGCTATGTCTTCCAGAGTCCAAACGCCATGCTCTTCGCACCTAGCGTGACTGAAGAAGCCAGCTTTGGCCCCACCAACCTGGGCTTTACAAAGGAGCGCGTCCAGGAAGCAGTGCAGGCCTCGCTTAAAGCCCTTGATGTCGATGCCTTTGAGCAGCGCTCTCCCTTCTCACTCAGTTTTGGTCAACAGAAACGCGTCACTATCGCCTCGGTGCTTGCTATGCAAAGCAGTATTCTTCTGCTTGACGAGCCTACGGCTGGCCAGGATCACCGCTCATATATGAATTTTATGGAGCACCTGCGCAGCCTACCCGGCCTGGATGCACTGCTCTTTATTACCCATGACCTGGACCTGGCGCTACGCTTCACAAAACGCGTCCTCCTGCTCAAGGATGGGCGCCTGGTTGCCGATGGCGCGCCACTTGAGGTGCTTTCGGACGCAAAGCTCCTGGATGAATGCAATCTCCGCCCTACCTCTCTGCTGCACTACCTCTTAGGTACGCGGCAACAGGTGAGCTAGGCGCTCTCTCTTATCAGGAATTTTTCATGAAAGGAGGTGCATTACAGGGATCTATCTTTACCGGGGAAAGACTTTTTTACGGCCCTTGTATTTTCTTTTATCATTGCTACTCTCTATTCACCCTCTTCGAGCGATTAATTTTGTTTTATCGCGGAAAGGATATTTCTCAATGGCAACCATTGAACAAACCGAGTCCAGGTCCAATTTCTGGAGCATTAGCGTTCGCCACGTGGTCTATGCAGCGCTTGGTGCGGCTCTTTACGGCGGCTTAAGCTACATGAGCAATTTTATTCAGCTTCCCAGCGCGGGCAATGTCTCGCTGCGCCCGGCCATTGTTATCCCCCTGCTCTTCGCGGTCCTATATGGCCCCTGGGTCGGCCTCTTCGCTGGAGGCGTAGGCAACATTCTGGGCGACTGGCTCGGTGGCGGCTTCTACTGGAACTGGGACGTTGGTAATGCTCTTATCGGCTTTATCGCTGGTGTGGCCATCTTTTACACACTTGGGCGCTACAATACCACACGTAAGATCGTTATCGCCGAGGTCTTTAGCGCTATCGGTATTATCGTTGGTCTCGCCTTCGCTTCGTACACTGAGATCTGGCTCTCGAAGATCAGCTTTACAACGGCAACCCTCGGGTACCTGACACCAGCAGCCCTCTCTGACCTGGTGAATGGCTTGATTCTGCTGCCAATCTTGCTTGTAGCATATAATGCGGCGGTGAGACGCACTGGACGCGGTTAAGAGACGCACATGGAGCATACCTCTCAGGTGTGCTCCATACCTTTCTTTGATAAGGGTAGGCCCATGCTATGCTAATAAATTTTCCCTATGTCGAGCGCGACACACCAGTTCATCGTCTAGATGTGCGCGCAAAGCTGCTCTTTCTGGTCGCTTTCAGCCTGATGGTCGCTCAGACTTCGAATTTCTGGTTCATGCTGGCAGCATTTCTCGTATCCGCTTTCTATTACCAGCAATGCCATCTACATTGGCGAGAAACCAGGACAGCCTGGCGCTTCGTCATTGTGCTCAATATCATGATTGTACTGGGCAATTTCTTTTTAACCAATGGCGCGGTTGTGCGCGGTGTGGATGTCGCTTCTTTCCATGTTCTCACACATATCTCCTTTCCTGGCTTCATCTCACATGCCCCCTATCTCAGCATTATTTCGCTTCCAATAAGCGTCGAAAGCCTGGTCTTTCTCCTGACGCAGGCGCTCCGCAATTTTAGTATCGCTTTCCTGGCAATCTCATTCCCCTACACTACCAACCCGGGCCATATCGCTTCTGGCATCAAAGGTCTGGGACTCTCTGACTGGATCGCTTACGCCATCGAACTCTCATTTCGCTTCCTTCCCAGTGTGGGCCGCGATTTTAGTACGACGCTTGACGCCCAGCGCGCACGCGGCTTTGAGCTTGACAAGCTGCGCGGCGGCATCTTCGGCAAGATCGCGCGCCTGGCCCCACTCATCGTACCTCTGGTCATAGGCTCCATTCTAGGAGCAGAAGATATCATTAACGCCATGGAGCTACGCTGCTTTGGCGTGGGCAAGCGCACCTGGCTCTATGAAGCACATGCGCGCCGCAGTGATATCATCTTGATCGCTCTCTGTATCATAGCCTTCGTCTGCGTAACGTCGTTCAATATTCTTGGCGGATTTTCAAGCTTCAGCATCTTCCACACACTCCATACTCAGGGCATCCCCGCCTCCTGGCTACATTAAATATATTTGGGATGTATAGCGCTTTTGTCGTACAGCAAAAGTGCTACACATCCCAAATATATTCCTCTCCAGGCATTTAGGAGAGCGTTACACTGAAAGCATCACGTATACTTGTTACCAAGCCAATTGATCGCTCTACCTGGCCTGCACTGCGCTCCAATCGGGCAACTTTAAGGCATTCCCATACGTGATAGAGAGAGAACACCTCAACCATATTGCGCGCTTCTAGCTTAATTGAGAACTTCTTACATATCGTCCGATTACTTTAGATAGTATGATAGTGCATCCTATCCGTTGTAGGGTCCATGCAAGCATGGACTCCTCCCGCTCGCCGGGATAAGTCTGTAGGGTCCAAGCTAGCTTGGACTTGTGATCAAAGTGCCCACCGTGGCTCTCAAGAAAGGGTAGAGCTATGTATGATCCTAATGCCCATGATGATAGCCATCATGGGGAACTTGAACGCACAAAAATAACTGAGCCGACACCAAGCTACCGGCCAGCAGATAACTGGTCGCCTCGGCAGGTATACCAGCCCTGGCAGGCTTATAATCAAGAGTACAAAGAGTACTACAACGCACCTACCGTGGGAGCGCGTCCATCCCCACCACAACCTCACAATGACCGCGTTCTACGCTCCATACTCCTGACCCTGCTGTGCGCAACCGCCTTTGGGGCAATGCTCTTTGGGGCTGGCTGGACCTTTGGTCGCAACAGCGTCGGCACCGGAATCCCATCTGTACAGCCTATCGCAGTTACCTCTATGAGCGAGGCCCGTCTCAAGGTAGTCAGCCGCATTCAGCCCTCGATGGTGCAGATCAACACACAGCAGGAGACCAGCAACTCTGTTGGTTCCGGCGTCATCGTCGATCAGCGAGGCTATATCGTCACCAACAATCACGTGATCAGCAACGCCCAGAACATTCGCGTTCAGTTGCCCAATGGACACCAAACAGCCGGCCAGTTGGTGGGAGCCAATGCCGATTATGACCTGGCGATCATCAAAGTCACTACGTCCACGCCACTTACACCCGCGACCCTGGGTGACTCCTCCGGGCTTCAGGTGGGACAGGATGTGCTCGCCATCGGTAGTCCCCTGGGCATCAGCAAAACTGTCACTAGCGGCATCATCAGCGCGGTTGGACGCACGATCTCCGAGGGGCATGGCGTCACCCTGCACAGCGCGATACAGACGGATGCCCCCATCAATCCGGGCAATAGCGGCGGCGCCCTGGTCGATATGCAAGGGAACCTGGTCGGTATCCCCACGCTGACGGCGATTAATCCCGAATTCAATACGCCTGCCAACGGCATGGGCTTTGCCATTCCCTCCAACAAGGTCAAAGAGGTAATGGACCAGTATATCCGCTAGCCTCGCGGCTTCAGCCTTTTATTACGGCTGTGTACATATGGAGAGACAGGTAAAAATTCACATGAATAATGGGGGAGGATTGGCAGTTATCTGCTGCCAATCCTCCCCCATTATTCATGTGAATTTAGAAACGCTTCAGGCTTGAAGGACGTATTAAAAGCACATAGTGTATTTATTGCACAAGGGGACGCACTCATATGACAGTAGAGAAGGGCCTGGCGCAGGATAGTCCATCATCCTCGGCTAAACAATCTTCGCAAGGGAGGCGGGCCGCAACCATCGCGGTGGCCTTGCCTATTGTGCTGCTCTTTGTCTGGCTGGGCGGCTGGTTCCTCTTCGCCCTCCTCACATTCGTGCTCTGCATGATGACTATGGAGCTTAGGAGCTTGATGATACAGGCGAGCCATCGGCCCGTACTCTGGTTTAGCTTTGCGCTGGCGCTGTTCCTGCTCGCTAGCGCGATGTTTCCCCAGCAACGCCTCATGCTCCTCTCTGATATGGACGGGCCTCGCACTGCTGCTCTCGTTCCCCCTGTTCTTCATGCGTGCACCAGAGCAACGCCCACTGAACGATTGGGGGCTGACGCTAGGCCTGGCACTCTATCAGGGATGGCCACTTAGCTGTATGCTGCTCCTACGCGGAGCCATGCTCCCTCCCTGGCCACTAACGAACGTGTCGATATACCGATGATAAGTGTTAGAACGTTAACTTGCACGCACACCCTGCAAAACCACCTGGCGCTTGGCCGTCGATGTCTTGCGCTCAGAGAGGGCCATCTCGAACAGGCGGAACAAAGCCAGGAGATCCACATGCTGTTTCAGTATATAGAGGTGGCGCCTGGTTGCCGCCTCAGCCAGGGGCTCATCAAAAATCTGGACACAGGAGAGGAGGGCTGGGACATCGGCTAGTTCCGACTGCGCATGTAAACGATCATAGAGTTCAATCCCATTCATATCGGAAAGAGCATAATTGAGTAAGAAGACATCAGGCTTTAGCTCTCTCGCCACATCCAATGCCACTTCGCCAGAAGAAATATAGATGAGATGGTAGTGCTCGCCTCCCCACGTGACTTGCAGGCCAGACACCTCATTCGCAAAGGTGTGATGCCCCACTACCAGAATCTTCTTCATAAAAGTACGTCCTTTACTTTTTATAATAGATAAAAACCAGGCTCTTCTTGAATGTCACAGATGCAAAAATTCATATCAAGAGCTGGCTGCTGTAAAAAGGTATAATGATGCTCCATTCTAATACGCATCAGCGAACAGAAGAGTCTCACTTATATCTTTTTCCTTATACAGAAGAGCCTGTATCTTCTCACGCCGGGTCAACGTGCTAGCTAACAGAAGCTATAAAATTTTGAGAGGAGCAGCCTACTTATGACGGAACCATATGCACGCCTGGAGAAGTTTCTGAATGGAGTGCAATACCCTACGACGAAAGCCAACCTGGTGACCTACGCCAAACAATATGGAGTAGAGCAACAGATTAGCGATAAGCTTGTAGAGCTTCCCGAACGTAAGTTTGATACTCCGGCAGACGTGTTGCGTGACCTGGGGTTGGAACGTGGTTCAGAGGCAGAGGTCCATACCGATCTTCACGTCCGCTCAACCAACTATAACGGCAACATTCCTCAGGGTGGTAAAGGAGAACAAATCTAACCTTCCCTTCACTTCCTGAAAGGTAGCAGTTCACGACCTTGCATCAGCGAGGGGGGATAGAGAGAGAAAGAAGTCATATGGAACAACATCTTCCAGGTCAGCAGCCAACAAAGCGCGTCGCGATCCTGGTCGAGAGCGCTTTTGAGGACAGCGAATTTCTCATCCCGTACAACGCGCTCCAACAGGCGGGCGCGGATGTTAAGATACTGGGCTCTCGTGGCCATGTCTCTTATGCAGGGAAGCAAGGTAGAATTTCGATTAACGCGGATGCCAGCACTGCTGAGGCACTGGCCAGGTCATTCGACGCCATCTGTATTCCAGGTGGCATGGCACCTGATACCATGCGTACCAATATGCGCACGGTCCACCTCGTACGCGACGCGTTGCATCAGGGGAAGTTGGTCGCCGCCATCTGTCATGGGCCACAAGTTTTGATCGAGGGAGATCTACTACGCGGCAAGAACGCGACCGGCTTTCGCGCGATTCGCAAAGATATACAAAACGCGGGAGCAACCTACATTGACGCGCCCCTGGTAGAGGATGGCAATCTACTTACCGCACGTCGACCAGGTGATCTCCCCATTTTCGCGACAGCATTGTTACAACGCCTGGGTCTGGAGATAGAGGGCAAGAAGTTGTACGATATCAATAATGTCGAAGTTCCCTGGTGGCAGGTCGCCGAGTACTGGGGTGGCAACAGCAAAGGTCAGATCACTGAAGCCATTGAACACGCCTTCCAGGATGAGCAGTATGCGGCGGATATGTGCCTGCAACATGCGCAAAAAGTCGGTGACAAAGGGCTACAGACCATCTACCAGGATCTAGGGGATGAAGCCAGGCAACATATGCAGCTTCTGACCCGGCGCTTGCACGACCTGGGTGGCAATCTTCAACCGGTCAACCAGGATGGCGCCCGTGAGGCCAGGCAGGACTGGCACAACATACACGATAGCCAGGCCATCCTGCTGCATGTGCTTGACCACCTACAAGCACGAATCACTAGCGTTTACCAGATGAGTTCAACCCTGACAGATCCCATCACGGTCGCCATCCTTGACCATATGGAGGTCACACTCGCGAAATCTGAGCAAAACCTGGTCAATGCCCTGCAACAGCGCCTGCTGGGAGCAACCATAGAGAGCACCAGGAAGCAGGCAAGACCATAGTGCTATTGAAATACACGCCTACTATACATTTTTACACTTGAAGTGCAGGTGTCTATATACCTGCACTTCAAGAAAGGATCAGCGCAATATGGAAGCTGTACTCCCCTATCTGCTTGTGATCGCCTTTTTTATTGTACTTGCCATACTGGTGGTGTTATTCGCCCGCTCTTCCCTGGCTACATCTCCTTCCCAGCCAGCCAAAGAAGAGCACCCGCAAGAAAAGGAAGAGTTTATTTAAGATACATAGAGGATACGGTGTGAAAAGGCGGTAGGCCGTTCCACACCATACCCTCACAGGAAACCTTTTTTCTGCTTGCTACGTGTTGTTTTAATACAACTCCTCTGCATGCAAGAAGATAATCGAGGCAGATCATGCAAACCCTCCCAAATTGGAACGAGGACACCTGCTTCATCCCAATCAACGAAAATCTCACCCTGGCTGGTAATCTACGTGTTCCACCTGAGCCAGCGGGCATTGTTGTCTTTGTACACGGCAGTGGAAGTGGGCGCTTCAGTCCACGCAATCAATTTGTGGCACGCTGCCTGCACAATATTGGCATTGCGACCCTCCTCCTCGATCTACTTACCGAGCAAGAAGAGATCCTCGACCAGGTACACGCACACCTGCGCTTCAATATAGCCCTCCTGAGTGAGCGCGTGCTTGGTGCGACACAGTGGCTCTTCACACAGCCCGAGGTGGCGCATCTCAAGCTCGGCTACTTTGGCGCGAGTACAGGGGCAGCTGCGGCTCTGGTCGCTGCCGCGCAACAACCCCGCCTGGTTGCTGCCGTGGTCTCACGTGGGGGTAGGCCAGACCTGGCCGGGAACATGTTAGAGCAGGTTCAGGCACCAACCCTGCTCATCGTCGGCTCGCGTGATGAAATCGTTATCCGCCTGAACGAGGAGGCCTACGCACACCTTCACGTCGAGAAATGCCTCGAAATCGTCGCGGGCGCGACCCACCTTTTCGAAGAGCCTGGCACACTGGAACAAGTTGCTACTCTGGCTGGCCAATGGTTTACACGCCACCTCGCTTCTCAAGCAACAGGTACGACACACTAGCGATCCAGATAGGGGATTCGCCTCATGGTCCATTATCGGATATACTCGTCTCACAAAGAAGAATGCGTAGCACGTAAGCCACTACACTAAAGGAGGCAACTTACTACTTCTCCGAAAACCCTGAGCGCGAAGCGCTAGACATGCCAGTGGCGTTGGGTTTCGGAATAAGATCTTAGAGGAGAGGTACGCATGAGCTACATTTATCGTGATCGCAACGACGCCGGGAGGCAGCTAGCCACGCTACTGACAGCTTACGCCAATCAGCCTCAGACCCTGGTCCTGGCTCTTCCTCGTGGTGGAGTACCAGTGGCCTATGAAATAGCGCACCAGCTCCAGTTACCGCTCGATGTCTTTCTGGTCCGCAAACTCGGCGTCCCTGGACAGGAAGAGCTGGCCATGGGAGCCATAGCCAGTGGTGGTATTCGTGTCCTGAATGAGGATGTCGTCGAACACTTACGTATACCTGGACCAGTCATTGAGGAGGCGACCAGGCGCGAGCAGCGAGAACTTGAGCGACGCGAACGCCTCTATCGCGCCAACGCACCACCACCCATATTTGCGGACAGAACCATTCTTCTGGTGGATGATGGTCTGGCGACAGGCGCCAGCATGCGTGCAGCCATTCAAGCTATCAAGCATCAGCACGCAGCTCACCTGGCGGTGGCCGTACCAGTCGCGGCTATGCCCACCTGCTTCTTGCTGCAAAGTGAGGTTGATCGCCTCATCTGTGCTCAGACGCCCGAGCCATTCTACGGCGTTGGCTATTGGTACCAGGACTTCGCTCAGACCTCCGATGAGCAAGTACGGGAACTGCTCGCGCTTAATCGCCAGGAACTCCGTGAGCATGCAACCTGAAATGCATGCAGAGGCGCTCTTCCTCCTAGCTGAGTCAACGAAGGTTCGCGGCTAATCGTGTTTCTGCTAGCAAGCAGACACTATTGGATGACATGCCGCTTTTGCAGAGCTATGTCGCCTGTCGTGTCTTCCATTGCCATGGACAGGATACAACGATTGAAAGAAAGAGGAGTACGCATGCAAGAGAATCAGGCAACCAATACCGACAATGTGCAGTACGACTTGATTAGTTGTATGTACCACTCGCTGCAGTCTGCACAGACCTGCGAGGCCTACGCCAAGGACGCGCAGCAGAGCGGGAACCAGGACCTGACCCAATTCTTTAGGGGCGTTCAGCAAGACAGCAACAAGCAGGCGCAACGCGCCCGAGAGCTCTTGGACCAGATGCGCCCCTCCAGGTAGGGAGATTTGCCGTAAGTGAAATAGTGCCCCCTGGCAGCCCCTGGCTGCCAGGGCGAGCGCCGCAGGCGCGAGAGACCAGGCAACAATACATCCTGTTATGCGCATATATTTGCCCTGGCAAGCCGGTAGAATGGTAGCAACAGCAAAAAAACTCTACACAAAAACTCTCAGATCTACATATTCAGCAAAGGGCAAGCGCATGAGCGGCAGCAATCATCCAGATGAAACACCTGATCACGAACAGCCTACAGAACCTACGCGTCCAGCGGACTATGGGCAGCCTATTCCAGAACATCACGACCGCAGACGCAACTGGCCGTTCTTCGCGGGCGTCCTGGCAGGCGTCTTCCTTGTCTGTGTTCTCGCGGCACTCCTAGTAAGTCAGAGGCCACTGGGCGTCCTCAATCCAGCTAATCCCCAGGCCACGCCCACTCAGCAGGGCGCCAATATCCAGATCGATCAGATACGCAGGAAGGTCGCGGACAGCGTCAAGCCCACGATTGTTCAGATTAATGTGAAGACCAGTAGCGGTGGCTCGCTTGGCTCTGGTATCATCATCGATAGGCGCGGGTATGTCGTGACCAACAATCACGTCGTCGAGAATGGGCAGAACGTTGAGGTGCAGCTCGCCAGCGGAGAACATCTTCCAGCACAAATTAGAGGCACCGATCCCACCGATGACCTGGCCGTGCTCCAGATCAAGCCCACCCGCAATATGCCGGTCGCGACCCTCGGGGATTCCTCAAGGGTCTACGTTGGCGAGACCGTCATGGCTATCGGCAATCCTCTCGGCATCACCCAGACTGTCACCAGCGGCATTGTCAGCGCCCTCAACCGCATCGTCTCCGAGGGCAGTGGCGGCGCCGTTCTCCCCGATACGATCCAAACTGACGCGGCAATCAATCCAGGCAATAGCGGCGGCGCCCTGGTCGATATGAATGGTAACGTGGTTGGCGTACCCACGCTGGCGGCAATTGATCCCGAGTTTAAGACCCCTGCCTCCGGCGTTGGCTTTGCTATTCCTGCCAATCGCGTCAAGTTTATCGTTCCGCAGATCATCAAAGACGGACGCGTCACCAACTCCGGGCGCGCAGCCCTGGGCATTACAGCCCTCCCACTTACCCCCTTTATCGCGCAACAACGCAACCTCTCCGTCACAAAGGGTCTACTGGTTGCAGAGGTGCAAGCAGGTGGGGCCGCCGAACAAGCAGGCATTCAACCAGGGGATGTCATCACTCAGATCGATAACGTCTCCGTCGAGCAAAACGAAGATGTTAGCCACTATCTGCTGACCAAAAAACCGGGCGACAAAGTGACGGTGAGATATGTCCGAGACAACAACCAGGCAACGGCTCTCGTCACCCTGGGCGAGCTACAAATCCCTACCACCTGAGATACTGAAAGTCTCCCCAGAGTAGCCGCGAACGCCAGTAGCGGGCAGTGGACCTGCTACTGGCGTTCGCGGCTACTTGGGTCTAGAGCTGCGGATGGGTTGCCTTGTTTTCCTCGATTTTGGACGTACTTGTCTCTGGTTCCAGGTTGACGACAATTGGTTCCTGCCCGGTACGGATAATCACCCAGCGCGAAGGCATGTCTGGAGAGGGATTGATCTCCTGGTGCGGCACAAAAGGCGGGATATAGATAAAATCGCCTGGCTCTACCTCCTCGCTCTGCTGCATCCCCTCGCCCCAGCGCACCTGGCTGTGGCCCGAGACCACGTAGATAACCGTCTCCAACTCGCCATGATGGTGTACACCGCTGGCGACCCGGGGCTGCACAACCGTGATACCAGCCCAGATGCCCTGTGATCCGGCAAGCTCACGCGAGACAGCAGCGACCCGCTCCATCCCCGGCGTCTGCGGCGTATTTGCGTCAAACTGCGACGGTTTAATCACGCGCACTGTTGCCTGCTGCTCCGGCCCTGGCTGAACGCCTTCCTGTCCGCTCATGTCTCCTCCTTATTAAGACTCTTTTGAGCTTATTGTACATTACTGGAGCACCCGGCAACAGCTATAGCCTCTTCTACATTACCCAAGCACAAAAGCACCATTACACTCTTTAAACTCAATAATATGTAATGAGAGTCCGCCTATAATGGAAGTGCCAGCACCTGCCTGCTGAGTACAAGCTGGAATGGAGGTGGAGAACGGAGAACGAGAATGTATAATGCAGATGGCAGATGCCCTTTAAAGGGAGGTCTGCGCGAGTACGAAAAGGAGGACTCTGTGATCCAACATCTCACGCGCAAGGTGTGCCTCTTTGCGCTGTCTCTCGCTCTACTCCTGGCGAGCGGGCAAACGTTAAGTGTCTCAGCACATACACACAGCCAGTTGAGTAAGTTACCTGTACAACTCAACGCGAAGGCCAGTCTGAGCCACGATCCACGCGGGATGGCCTACTTCGCCCTACGTAACAATGGACTTCATGCGATTGTCACGCTGAATGGACTGGCGCCCAATAGCGTACACCCGGCGCATATCCACAGCGGCACCTGCGAACAGAGCCAGGAGGGCGCCATCCTCTATTCGCTCCCTAACATCACTGCCGATAAACACGGCCTGGCCTACCTGGACACCACCATCAGTGGCTTTAGTATACCCACGACGGCCTTAGCACTCAACGTCCATAATGGGCCGACCCTCGGGAGTGCGATGCAAAAAGTAGCCATTACCTGTGGTGACATTAAGTTCTCCAAAGCACGCGCGGATGTCGCGATGGGTCCAACCAACGAGCCCAACGAGGCCGTCAGTGGATCAGCGACCCTGGCGCTAAAAGACCGCGTTCTTACCGTCACTCTGGCGCTCCAGGGCCTCGCCCCCGGCAGCACCCATGCCGCGCACATCCATTCGGGTAGCTGCTATCGCTCTGGCCCGGTCGTCCACGCCTTCCCTGTTGTGACCGCCAGCGCCCAGGGTACCGCCCAGGTCACGGCAAGCTTTAACAACATCGACACCATCCCCGCCTACGGCTGGTACATCCACGTCCACGACTCAACCGACCTCTCAACCCAGACCGGGTACAATCCCATCTCCTGCGGCAATATCGTACGAGGATAAAGAGCAATGAGAGGTGCAGGCCGACGCCTGCACCTCTCCATCTTATTTTTGGTAGGAGGTGTGCTGTGCCCTGGCAGCCTGCGGCTGCCAGGGCACAGCACACCTCCTACCAATGTATGATATTATATGCGCTGTACGCTTGTTTACATAGAAATAAGTATAGACGTTCTCAAGGAGATTCTCTGTGTTTAACGTTTGTCCACAGTGTGGCGAATATTCGGTTGAGAAAACAGTCGATCCCTCTGGACCCTACGCTGTCTGCCCATTTTGCCACTATGCGCATCCATTTCTACAGCAACCGTTGTTCATCATCACAGGTCCCAGCGGCGCGGGGAAAACGACGGTCTGCCTGGAACTGGTTTCACGCCTGCACGAGTGCGTTGTCATGGAATCAGATATTCTTTGGGGCCATAATCCTGAGGGCTATCACGAGACATGGTTACGGATCGCGAAAAACGTTGGTCAGGCCGGTCGTCCCGTCGTTCTCTGTGGAACCGCCCTTCCTGAACATTTTGAGGCACAACCTGAACGTCGCTACTTCTCGACACTCTACTATCTCGCCATAGTTTGTGATGACACCTTGTTAGAAGAGCGTTTGCAGCGTCGGCCACCATGGCGTAAATCAAGTTCAAGCGATGTTGTTGAGCAGATGATACAATTTAACCGTTGGCTCAAAGAGCACGCGAGTACGACCAATCCACCCATGACCCTCTATGATAATAGCCACCAGCCGCTTCAAGAGACAAGCGAAGAGATTGCTCAGTGGATACGTCAACGGCTCTAGCAAAATGAGCAACTGGAAAGGTTCACCACAATGACGGTTCTTGAGACGCCCCGCCTGCTGCTACGCCCCATCCAGCTTGAGGATGCACAGGCAATCTTTAAAAACCAGCCTTCTAGCTTGGAAGGCTGGTTTTTAGAGAGAGGAAATTTACCAGGCGGGTGCCCAGATACCAAATTCGTTGTTATCGAGGTCAGCGAATTGAGCCCATTTGCCCCAGGGTTGAGTGGTAAGTTCCTGGGTAAGAGTAACCCCACGAGCCTTGAGAGTGGCGCAAGTTTCTTCTATATTGTCGGCATGCAGGACGAAGCCAGTCATGCCCGTTGCGTTGCCGCCACTCTGGCCGCGCAGACCCAGCATGATATGGGTCTGTGTACCGGGAAGGGTAATTTCAAGCCAGCGCTCAGTTTCGCTCATCGGCTGGTCATCTACCTTTTCAAAGCCGAGCTTGTGAACATAAAAATCAAGGGCTTTGTCCTGATCGCTGACACCTATAGTGATAGTTCCGATTTTCGTGAACATGTTTCCTCTATCCTTACTGTTGTTTGTCAGTAGCCGTTTAGAAGTCTACCGACCGGGATTATATATCCCTGATCGGATTCAGTATACCTTAATCAGGTTTAGGAAAACTTCTCGTATCTTGCTTACTTGCCAGGAGAAGTTCAGTCCACCGCCCTCTCTCGTGCGAAGACGAAAAGACAGCGCTCATCGGATAAACCCATCTATCAATGCACACTGCCCCACCACGGTTGGGCGCAATCTCTTGTTTATGGAGGACATGCCCATCCTGGCCTGCTCGTGCGCTTTCTCTATAAGAGTAATCGGTTTCTTTATGCGCATTCAAGCATACCCTCAGCAACAAGCGAGCGTTGAAGCTTAGATATTTACAGTGTTCAGGGGCAATGTTATACTTATATGCAACGAAACCGATTACCCTTGTAGTCATTTATTAAAGAGGCTCGAAAGAGGCTTGCCATGCCAAAGGTGACAATTTATGACGTGGCTAAACGAGCTGGCGTCTCTGCCGCCACCGTCTCGAAAGTCTTAAATGGAACTGGCCGCATCTCTCCAGAGACCAGCCAGCGGATTCGTGCCGCCATCGAGGAGCTTCAGTATCGCCCCAGCCTGATCGCCAGCGCGCTAAAAAAACACCAGACCTTTAGCGTGGGCTTGCTTGTTCCCGACATTACCAACCCCTTTTATGCCGCCCTGGCGCGCGCTGTCGAGGACCAGGCCCTGGCCCACAACTATGCCGTCCTCATATGCAGCACCGATAACATCGCCGAGCGCGAGGAAAAACAGCTGGAGCTCTTCCTGCGCCAGCGCCTGGACGGCCTGATCGTTGCCACATCTGAGGCCATGGGACAGGAGTTTTTCAATACCCTGCATCAATCACAGGTGCGCGTCGTCTTTATCGACCGCGTCATTCCCAATGTGCCCTATCCCGTCATCGCGACCGACCACTACCTGGGCAGCTACCTGGCGACCGAGCACCTGATCGAGCTGGGACACCGCGAGATTGCCATCTTCCTGGAGCCATTGACCCTACGCTCGTCGCTTGAGCGCCTGCGTGGCTTCGCCAAAGCCCTGGAGGCCCACCAGATCAAATTCGATGATCACCTCGTCTTTAGCGAGGGTTTCGGCGTCGAGGCAGGCTACGAGCTGGCGCAACGCATGCTCACTCAGAAGGGCCCACAGGAGCTTCCCACGGCTATCTTCGCGGCCACCGACCAGTTAGCCATAGGGGCGCTCCAATATTTCCACGAAAAGGGCATCAGTGTACCGGACCAGATCTCACTTATCGGCTACGATGACATTCAAATGGCAAAAATGGTCTCGCCACCCCTGACGACCGTCGCCCAACCCATAACCGAGCTTGGACATCAAGCCTTCGAGGTACTCCTCGGCACTCAGGCCCTCTCCGCAACAACCACATTGCTACCGCCCAGGGTTGTCGTTCGTAGCTCTACAGCGGCTCTTCGCCTACAAAGCTAGCGGGCGAAAGCAACACTACATGTAATCCAGGTAGCCCCTATGGACGAGGAGAACCCATAGGGTTGGGCATGGGAACACCACCCTGGTCCACAATGCACGTGCTAAGTGGGCGTACCAGTTCTATGAGACGCTTGTATTTCTCTTCACCCAGATGTTGCCAGGGCGGGAGTGCCAACCAATCTGTGCGATTTTCGATAGCTCGATGCAGAGCCTTACCGCTTGCTGTAGCGCGCCCTTCTTTGTCGAGCAGTCCTCTCTGACGCATACGATGCTCGGCAGCCTGCCAGTATTCATCGCTCCAGCCTCGATGAGGCTGTATGGACTCCCTGGCAATATTTCCCACACTTCCCTGAAGCACGTGCGCCTCACAGCCATCAACCCCTTCGCCCAGTAAGGCAACAATGTGGCCATCGCCCCGATACTCACGCAGCAAGGTGGCGGCATGCCAGAGCACAAGATGCGGCTCTTCAGGCCATTTCATGTCGCTATAGGCCGCGAAGAGGGTGCGGCCAACCACTGAGCAGCCCACGACCGCCTCTCGCGCCAGTTCCGCCGCCTCTGCCAGTTCGGGCAAAGTAATGCTCTCTTCCAGCAAGCGACACAGGGCCTTGTCGGCAGCCTGCACACGGGCACTCCAGACGCGCTCAGGGGTTGAGAACTTCCAGGCATCGGGAATGGCGCGCGCAACCATGCGCGGATGAAAATTATAGAAGGTGGCGGTCACAACGGAGGCCGAGACTGCACCCAGGGGAGCGGCCCGCGAGGCAAAATATCCCATCCAGAAGCCTTTCAGACCCACCTCCTTGTAGGCCTCGCGAGCTTCGGGCGCGAAATAAATCATCGCATTATACGGCTCCAGCACAGCCCAGGCCGTACGCGCAACGGATAAATCAGGCTGATCGTTCGCAATAAACACATGGCCTCCTTTGGCTCTACACGCTCAACAATGAAGCAACTGCTTGTTGTTATTAAATGACGCGTCGTACAATGACAGATCAGGTACATATTTCAGCACCAAACATTATTATCGCACACACGCAGAAAAGGGATATTCAAGCATACTTCCCATTTCAGGCACACGCTATGGCTATAGGACGTTCAGGAGAAGACATGATAACACAGGCCTTCTGGATCGAGGAAGGGGAAGACACCTTCCGCGCAACAATACATACACAGGGACCCTGGCATCCAGACTTTCAGCATGGGGGACCGCCAGCGGCCCTGCTGGTGCGCCAGATAGAGCATTGCTCGCCACGACCAGATATGATGCTAGCGCGCGTCTCCATCGACATCCTTGGGCCTATGCCTATCGCCACCTTTCGCGCCACCGCACGCATGGTGCGCCCTGGGCGCAGCGTGGAACTACTGGAGGCCACACTCGAACATGAGGGACGAACCGTCATGCGTGCCAACGCCTGGCGCGTAAAACTACCCAACGCGCAGCCGCCCGCGCAAGCTCCCGATCAGGCTCCCCCTATACCAGCAGAGACCACCGATCCCACCCAGACTCCTGCCTGGAACTGCGGCTTTCTAGCCGCGACCGAGTGGCGCTTCGTCCACGGCAACTATGCCCAGATTGGCTCGGCCATGGCCTGGATTCGCCTGCGCTTCCCTCTACTGGCGGGAGAGGAGCTGTCTCCCACCCAGCGTTTGATCGCGACCGCCGATTCGGCCAACGGCATTAGTAGCGCGCTTGACATCAGCACCTGGCAATTTATTCCGCCTGAGCTAACGCTGCATATCCTGCGCCCACCAACTGGCGAGTGGCTCTGTCTGGATGCGGCGACCATCATCCAGAGCGAGGGAATCGGCCTGACAACCTCCAAACTCTATGATACCCATGGCCTGGCCGCTCGCTCCGCTCAATCCCTCTTCATCTCCCGGCGCACCCAGTAAAAGCCCATGGGACCCATGCTCCACCAGGACACAGTCATAAACTCAAAGAAAAAAGAGGAAGCCTTTGTGGAGAAATAGAAGATATTAAGCATGCGTGGCTGGCCGGGATGCCCCCGGCCAGCCACGCATGCTTAATATCTTCTTTGCTGGTTCTATCGTATCACATCTGTCAATTACTACACATTGTCTATTTGGACGATGTTTTTCTTTCTTTTTAAGGGTATTCTTTCAATGTACTGTTTTTGTTTGTCACACATAGACGCTCAACACTTCAAACCTCAGTAGAAGGAGAAGGCATGCACACGCCCTTCACGCGTTACATCATCCTGCTATCTACGTACCTTAAACCCCAATGGCGGCGTAGTCTCTTACTTGGGCTACTGATTCTCTTGACGATTGACCTCCAGCTCCTTAGGTTTCGCACCGCCCGGCGCTTTTAGAACTAGCCAACCAGATCATCGTCCTGAAAGATGGCCGCGTCGAAGCCACAGGGCCCCTGGACTCGCTACTAGAGACCTGCGAAGAGCTGCAAGGTATCCTCAGATGAAGCTGGGTGCATCGTTCGCTCCTCCACACATAATCAATGGGTATCATCAGGTGAACGTACCTCCCCATAGAATGGAGAGGCTTCTACGCAGTTGCCCGCGTTGGCCGCGTCCCGACCGAAAGCTGTTTTCGTCCGATACCGAGGATGACCTTCGCTGAGGCCGTATCCCGATCCAGTTCACACCCACACGTACAAGAATGCCACCGCTCTTCTAACGTCTTCTTGCCTACATTCCCGCAATTCGGGCAAATCTGGCTGGTGTACTTAGGATCAACTTGTACGAGAGTACGCCCGGCCCATGCTGCCTTGTACGTACACATTCCCACAAATTGACTCCAACCAGCGTCGGCTATTGATTTGTTTAATCCCGCTTTGGCCGCCGCCCCATTAGGCAAATACTGTCCTGTCTCTTCGTCCTGCTTCGGCTTGGGCTGTTTCACCAGATTGGCCATGGTGAGATCCTCAAGCACGATCACTTGATAGCGATTGACGAGCTTTCTTGAGGCTTTGTGAGCGAAGTCGGCACGCTGATTGCGGACCTTACGATGGGCCTTTGCCACGCGCTTCACTGCCTTCGCTCTGCGATGACTGCCGCGCTTCTTGCGAGACAAGGACTCTTGTAGCTTCTTGAGCTTGTTCTCTGCTCTCCGATAATGGCGCGGGTTCTCAAGGAATTCACCATTGGACAAGGCGGCAAAGTGAGTCACACCCAGGTCTATCCCTACATCCTCATAGCTGCTAGGCAAGGCTTCCGGCTTGTCCACTTCGCAGCTAAAACAGGCATACCAATGCTCTCCCTCGCGCTTGATGGTCAAGGTTTTGACTTTGCCTATCATGTCTCGATGCAGGTGCAGTTTCACTGTTCCAATCTTCGTCAATTTCAGATTGACTCTGACCATGCCCTTCTTATCAGGCGGGCGTGTTTGTTGATCCAATTTCCAGCCAGCGCCGTCCGGGTAGGTAAACGAGTTATAGCGGTTACGACCCTGAAAACGCGGGTATCCTGGTTTCTGGCCTTTGGCACAGCGATCAAAAAACCGTTGAAATGCCTTGTCCAGTCGTTTTAACACATCTTGCAGGACATGAGCAGCGATATCCTGATACTCTTCTCTGATCTTTGCCTTGATCTCTGGAAGGACATTTTGTTGATCATAGTAGGTGATCGATTTGCCCGCCATACGGTAAGCATCCTTCCTCTCGGAAAGACCCGCATTGTAGAGTTCTCGACAACGTGCCAGAACCCAATGGAGTTTGTTCTCCACCGTCTTATTGGGAGCTAAACGGTACTTGTACGTTTTTCTCATGTCCCTTGTCCCAACTCGATATATTTTTTGACGGTTTCCTCGGTCATGTCTCCGACGGTGCCAACGTAGTAACTGCGAGACCAGAAATTCCCACCCCACAGTTGTTTTTTGACTTCGGGATGCTGCTTAAAGACTTGTCTCGCAGTAATCCCTTTGAGGGTATTAACAATGAGAGAGGGCGCAATAGCGGGTGGCGCACTCAAAAAGAGGTGAACGTGGTCTTCCTGTACATTGAGTGCGCCGATCTCCCAAGTATTCGCCTCACATAATCGCCTGATTTCTTCCTCAATAAACGTGGCGATATTCCCCACCAGAATAGTCTTGCGATACTTGGGGCACCATACAAAATGGTATGCTATTTTATATATGGCATGCTTCGTATGTTGTTCTCTCATACGCTCTATTCTAGCATGGTATGCCATACCATGCTAGAATAGAGCGAGAGGGGCCGCCTAACCCCTGCCTGAAGGCGAGGGGAATGCGGCGGCCCGGCCTTCAAATAAAAAACCCAATCTACCCCTAATTTCAGGGTACTCACAAGACTTACTCATATCTGGCAGCTGGGTACGATCTCTTCATGTGGTATAGTAGAGCTAACAAGCGGCATTCCACATCATCAAAGAACTCAGGCATTTCGCTGCCTTTCTATTGATATTCTTCTCTGTATTTATAAGGAGACCGCCCATGAGTGATGTACTCGTCCAGCCCCCAACGGAGGGGGAAGGGACCTCGGCGCTACAGCATAATACGCTGGGCCTGCGTCACGCGATCGTTATTTCGGTGGCCGTTATGTCGCCAGCCGCCTCGGTTTTCTTCAATACTATTCCTCAAGCCGGCCTAGTCGGCGCGGCCATCCCCTTATGCTACCTGGTGGGATTTGTGATCGCTTTGCTGGTCGCGAATCAGTACAGCGAATTCTCGCGCGAGATCCCTTCCAGCGGCTCGGCCTATACCTTTGTTCTGAAGGGGCTAGGCCCAATTCCAGGATTTCTTACCGCCTGGGTTGGCCTGGCAGCAGTCGTCACCGGCGTACCCTATTCCTTTGTGCTGCTTGGTGCCAACCTGCAAACGCTGGTCCTGCGCTGGTTCGGCCTTAACCTCCACTGGAGCTTCTGGTTTGTGCTAGCCATAGGCCTGGCCTTCGCCATCTGCTACCTGGGCGTGCGCCAGTCCTTGAATATGGACCTGGCCTTCCTCGTCTTCGAAATTGGCGTGTGCCTGATTCTAGCAGCCATCGTCCTCTTCCACGTGGGGCAGCAGGGAGGGCTAAGCCTGGTTCCTTTCACCCTCCAGACCGTGCCCGCCAATGGCGACATTACCGCTGGTCTGATTCTCGCGACTCTCAGCTATATTGGCTTTGAGACCGCCGCCGCCCTGGGCGAGGAGACCCGTGATCCTCATCGCAATATTCCACGCGCCGTCTTCGGTTCCATGCTCGTCGTCGGCCTCTTCTACGTGCTCATGGCCTATGTCGGCACCATCGGTTACGGTATTCCGCACATGGTCAATGGTTTCGCCAACGATCCTGCGCCCTTCGATACTATTGGTCGCCTCTACGGTGGTCCCATACTAATCGTACTCATCGACATCGTGGGCGTGCTCTCCTTCTTTAGCGCGGCACTGGCAATCATCAATGGTGGCGCGCGCATCCTCTACGCAGTGGGTCGCGACGGCCTCTTGCCTCGCTGGAGCACCTGGCTGCATCCCAGGCGCCAGAATCCCATCGGCACGGTCATCATGCTATGCACCCTCGGCCTGGTCATCGGCCTACCGCTGGGCTTCCTCTTCACGCCCATCCAGGCCTTTGGCTTCCTGGGTACACTCGACGCCGCCCTGGTCCTGATTATCTATGGCCTGGTCTCGGTCGCCAGCATCCTCTTCTTCTGGCGCAAACGCCGCGCGCGCTTCAACGTCTTTCTCCACGCCCTACTCCCAGGACTGGCGACCCTGATTATTGCGGGCATCCTTGCGGCGGTCTTTATCTCGCCCTCTCCCTGGCCACTCAACCTCATTCCCTTTGTGCTCGGGGCCTGGCTCATCCTGGGATTCGTCCTGCTCTTCGTCCTGCGCCAAAAACTGACAGGATAGGGCTTTAGCCCGCCGCAAGCCACGGTTCTTTAGACCGTGATGAGGCGTGTTATTGGGCTTGAGCCCCTGTCAAACCTAGTACGAATAGAACACATGTTTGACAATTTCAAATCAGCAGAGTATCCTCTACGAGAGATAGCATATATTTTGTGAGAGGAGGTCCTGAAAATGGCAAAAGCCACGAAAACCATCAGGCAGGCGTTGCACCATCCGCCGCAGTATGCTGCCTACTTCGCGGCAAATCAGGTCCTCTTCAATCGCGTCGTGGCCTTTTATTTCGACTGTATCCAGGCACACGAAGGTCTTCTTGCCCTCAAAAATAAGGAGGCCCTCACGGCCCTGGAGAAACTCACGCATGCAACGGGTGCGAACCCCCATCCGATCATGCCACTCACCGACCTCGCGCCAGATGTCCCGGCGATGTTCAGACGTGCCGCCATCAATGCGGCCCTGGGTTCGGCCCGCGCATTTTCTTCTTCCCTCAAAACATGGCGAGCACGTAAGCAGAAACACGAAGCCAAACAGACGAGATCGGGAGGGAAGAAGAAGCCATTCAAGGAGCGACCACCAGTCCCACCCCGATCATGGAACAAGTCGGTTCCCTTCTACGCAAGCCTTTGGCGTGAGCGTCATAGGCATGGTATCGTGCTCAAAGTCTGGACCGGCTCGTGCTGGTCCTGGCTCAAAGTCCACCTCCTCGGTCGCGATCTCCCCAATGGGTACGCGATGGGCAGTCCACAGCTTGTTCGCAAGGGGGATCGCTGGTGGTTACATACTCCCATTGAGAAGATATTCGAGGCTCCCGCAAAGAGCGGAGAGCAACTCACCACCGCCCAGACACGTCTCTGCGCGGTGGATCTCAATCTCGACAAGCATCTCGCTGTGTGCAGCGTCCAGACAGGTGACGGCACCATCCTGGCTACTTCCTTCATCGGAAATGGCACAGCGGTATCGGGCTGTAGGAAACAACTGCTTGGACGCATTGCACGCAACCGATCACAGACTGGCATCATTGCCGAGAACGAACAGGACAATGCCGATCTCTGGGCGAAAATCAGGCACGTTGACGAACAGATCGCGCATCTGGTGAGCGCTCGCATTGTCCAGTTCGCTCTCGAGCACAAAGCGAGCATCCTGGTTTTTGAACATCTGGGCAACCTGCAACCGGAGAAGGGCACGTATTCGCGCCGGAGCAATACCAAACGCGCCTATTGGATGAAAGGGCGCATGTTCCGCTACGCAAAGTACAAAGCCTGGCATACAGGCGGCATCATCACCTGCCGTGTGAATCCGCGCAATACGAGCAGAGAATGCCATCGCTGTCACGCAGCTGTCATTCGCTATAACCAGGGACAGCCTGTGGAAGGCTACACCCCCGGCGCCGCGCTCTGTCTCTGCCCACAGTGCCAGATGCGCGATCATGCCGACAGAAATGCCAGTTTGAGAATCGGACAACGCTTGATCGAGCGGACGCAAGAACCGTTGAAGGAAAAGCCTCATGCTCGTTCGCAACGTGCGAAGAGGGAGTCGAAAGACTCAGGTGTTGGGATCTCCCAGGATGCCAAACGCCAGATGGGACCATCTCTCCCTGCGGCCAGGCGTGGAGATCATGCCAACGGGGATGGCACCGCCCAGGGGAGAAGGCGCCGGATGGGCGCGCCTCTCCCAGATATTGCGTCCCAACTACGGGTTCACTTTGAGTAGTGGCTACGCCACCTGTCTCACGAACCCGACTACGGCACAGTGTCAGAAGCTGCTCGGCTTTAGCCGATGCGGAGTGTCACCACACAGATCGTGTAAGGAGGAAACAAACTTCTCGCCACACCTCTTTACCCTATGCGAAGCACCACAGATGCTGAGAAGGCATATTGGAGCGATCGCTTTCGCTCTAGGAAAGCAATTTATCGGCGATGGCTTTGCAGACATGGCGTACGATGCCCTGGCCGTCCTCAAGGGCGTTCTGCCCCTGGGTGTAGACGGCAATGATATAGGTCTCCTTGCCATGCGTAATGATGCCCGAGGAGTTCATAACCCACAACGAGTCGGGACCAACTACCCAGCCATCTTTGAGCGCGACTAAAGCTCCCTGGGGCACAGTGTCGCCGACTCCCACCTGCTGATCAGTCTCTACATTCCGCATGAGGTTGAGGGCGATGGAGCGATCATAGGGTGTCAGGATCTTCCCTTGCTGCAAGAGGGTCAACAGGGTGACCATCGTCTGTGGCGTCACAGTGCTATAGCCCCACGCGTCATCGTTGGGTTCAAGGCCCGTGATGCCTATCTTCTGGAGATAGTTCGTAATAGCTGATGCTCCCCCAAGCTCGTCAAAGAAGAGCGCGGAGGCGGAGTCATTGTCAGAGTTCTCGATCATCGTGGTCAATAATTGCATCTGATCATCATCTGGCTCCTGGCTCTGACTCTCCAGTTTATCGAAAAAGGCCAGCATGATAGGCACCTTCATCGAGCTCGCCATGGCGAATGATACATTCCCATTATAGGTATATGTACGCTGGCGCGTGATATCATAGACCGCGACCCCTACACTATCGCCATTTTGCCTCAGGTATTTCGCCAGGTCAGATGAGAGCACATCTATCGACGCGTGCGACAACATAGTGCTGGGAGCGTTGTAACTCACTGCGGAGGCTGTAATCCAACCATTTCCGCTATTCTTTGGCGCGGACCACTGCACGTGATACCAGAGCATACCTGACTGCCACTCAGCCTCACCCAACAGCGTCAGGGGAAAATTCTGTCCCACATGCGCCATTTCCTGACCCTTCACAGGCAGGCTAAGCAGAGATGATTCGCCTTGCGCCCAGACGGTCTGCTGAGTCTTCACAGCAATATCGGGTCCACCCAGGGTGTTCAAATAATCCAGCCCCGAGGTCACACGCTGCACAGTTGGGTGGCCGGAAGCGTCCAGTGTATCTTGATCAAGCAGCAGGGCATCGCGCTCAAACACCTGGACCTGCATATGGTGGATCTGTCCATCTTTTTTCACGGTAAAGGGCACTACCTCAGTCTCCGGCAGACCAAAATCCTTCTGCCAACCATCGGGGAGATATCCGCGCGATTCATATACGTCCATAAGGTCTGTGGAATAAAATGACCAACATCCTGGCCCAGGAAGGTACCCATCTTCACAAAGACATTCTTACTCAAGGGAGGAGACAAAGCAGCATGCTTCGCAAGTAGCGAGGAGCTAATCATCCTTCGTACATTGACATAGGTTAACGAGCTTCCCTTGCCGCCAATGGGCACCTGGCTGCCCGCGTTCAATAGAGAGGGCAGCAGCGAGAGTCGCTCAACTCCTGTCGAGCGGTCACTCACACCCTTGCTAATCAAATTTGCCATCACATCTTTTGCGCCCGCCAAATCACCCTGCTGCTTGTCTGGCAGAAAGAGAGCGCCCAGGCTATAAAATTGCAGCCAGCCACGATTCGTCGGGAAGGCAGCCGTTACTGGCACGCCTAGATTCGCCCCGCCATTATGCTTCTGATAATACCCCTCAAAGAGGGGAGAAACTTTGAGGGCTTGAGACGAAGCGAGAGAAAACGCGAAATCCGGCTCTGTAACCTTGCCATCACTCTCCCAACGCTCTCTCCGACTGACCGCCACTACGCTCCCCTGTTGCGCAGAGAGCGAACTCGAGGTCAGGCCTATGCATAATAAGGTGCTAAATACCAGGAGTGCCATGATAATTAAAATACTTTTGGGAGAAAGAGGTTTTATGCGTGTTCTTTTCGCCTTCTTGCTTCGCTCTTGCATGTTGCTTCTTCTCTTCTTCGTCTCTAATGCCCTCTTTGAATACTAGCAGAGAAATATCTTAAAAATAAAAAAAAGCTCTCAAGAATTTGTCAAGTCTTGCACTACATAACGGCATTCTGCGACTTAAATCGCGAGAGGTCGCCGCTAGTTTCCGTAAGTGATAACCAGGGGCGCAGGCTTCATTGCAAGCACATCCGCAGGAGTCATCAGCCCAGTTGCGGCCTCGATGTGATAAAAGAGCTTGAAGCCACCATAACGAAAGTTATGATACTGCTTCATATCCTGTCCCACCCACTCAGCATACTGCTTCTTCTTATCCTCATGATCTCCCTGGTAGCCTCCAACACTATCCACATGCAGGATGACATCCACACGCTTATCAGCAAGCAATTTATGCTTATCCGCCAGTTCCGCCTGGGTTGCATCAAAGGGGTCGGTCAGGCTATCTCCATCTCCACGATACTGGTGAAAAATAAGCATCTTACGCGGAACATGATATTTCATAGGGATGGTCGCGAGAGCCTCGATGATTGGATTAAGGTCGCTGGCATGCACATTGCTCAAGTTCACGCCCGGCACACCATCATGACGCGGAAACATCCATTCTGGATCGACCGCCAGGTGCACAAAGGAGTAGCGCTGCAAATACGGTAGAAAGCTCGTCAGTTCCTTCATAACAGGTGCCCGGCCGAAATTGAGGTCGAGGAAGAGCAGGAGCTGGTGCCGCTGGCAGAAATCTACATAGCTCTGTATCGTCCGGGCATCCACGTGATGGCTGTAGTAACCATCGGGACCAGGAAAAGAATCTGGCACGCTCACCACCAGGTCTACACCAGATTGAACGGGATGCGCCGGGTCTAGCTGTTCATAGGCCGCTCCCTGCTCGCGTAGCTTCTCATACATGGACTCACTTGGCTCAAAGGCGGGGCCAGTCACCTCAGACCCGGGAACAGCATAGTAGGCCACGACACGATGCCTGGGCAATACAGCTCCCAAAGCTGGATCAAAAGGTGGAGATGCCTTCCTCGTCTCCTGGGGAACAGAAGGGAGACGCAGATGAGATAGAGCAGTAGCCCATATGGGGTAAAATATCACCATCCCAACCACCACCAGCAGACTACATACCAGAACAACGGCACTCCCTGGCCCACTAATAAAGCGTGACCACCGCTGTTGTATCTTCATTTGAGGTTTTAAAAGAGGCTCCTTCGCCTCGGACCCTTGCTCTTTAGAGTATTCAGATGTTTTACGCACAGCATAATCCCTTCCACAATCTCTCTAGAAAAGAGTATGCCAGAGCCACCTAGAGGAACATACCAATACACTTATAAAGGTGGTGTCGTATACGGGCGCTCACCCGTATACGACACCACCTTTATGGGCGTCGCAGACACGAACATGCTATACTAGTGACGCAACAGATGCAAATACGATAGAAGAAGGACACTTTTATATGGCACTTTCGCGGCATGAGCGCCTGGCACTCGCCCACCTGGCCCTGGATGGTCTCTCACTTGGAGACGCCTTTGGCGACACATTCTTTGGCCGCCCCGCCAATCCAGACGCTATCCAGGCGCGTATTGATGCGCGAGGGCTAGCAAACGCTCCCTGGCCATATACCGATGATACCCAGATGGCGCTCTCGCTTGTCGCAGTCTTGCGTGATAAGGGATATGTTGACCAGGACGAACTCGCCGCGAGCTTCGCGGCCCACTACGAGCCAGGGCGCAAATATGGCGCGAGTATGCACGGCTTGCTGCGCGGCATTCAGCAGGGACGCCCATGGCGGGAGGGTGCCACAAGCCAGTTCGAGGGTCAGGGATCATACGGCAATGGGGCCGCCATGCGCGTGGCTCCCCTCGGTGCCTTCTTCGCAGATCAACTAGATACAGTCGTAGAGCAGGCTACACTCTCGGCGGAGGTGACTCACGCTCACCCTGAAGCCATTGCAGGGGCCATCGCCATCGCGGCGGCAACCGCGCTCGCCTGGCAGCTTCGCCAGGACGGCCTGCTTCCTTCACGTACCGAGTTCATTGATCTCATCCTACCTTTTCTACCAGAGAGCCAGGTACGCAACAAGGCCCGGCGCGCACGCGATATCTCAGAAACAACCTCTGTTGAGGCCGTGGCCGCCATGCTGGGCAGCGGCTATGCTATCTCAGCCCCCGATACGGTCCCCTTTGTCCTCTGGTGTGCAGGTGAAGGACTGGGCAACTACACAGAGGCGCTCTGGTTAACAATACGTGGCATGGGCGACATGGATACCACCTGCGCCATGGTTGGTGGCATCGTCGCACTCTCCTGCCCCGAGCCAGCCCTCCCCACAACCTGGCTGGCGGCCCGAGAGCCTCTCCCTACCTGGGTGAAATAAAAAAAGAGTCCATACCAGCATAGACCCTACACGCTCCTATTCCCTTGTAGGATCAATGCTGGTATGGACTTAGAACTTATGAATGGCTGGAGACTGGCTCCTGCGCTGAGGCCACGAGCTTAGCCACTTCCGCCTCGCGGCGAGCCGCCTCGGCCTGTTTGACTGGGCGCCAGACTTGCAGGTAGCGCGCCAGGAAGTATGAACCAATCACAAACACACCCGCCAGGACCTGGGCAATGATCCCTTCGACATTGGGGAAGAGCGCGAACCAGAGTCCCATCCAGGCTGGAATGGGCAGGTTAACAGGTGTGGTCCCAATCCAGTGGGCCAACTGCATCTCTTGAATGCTCTCGCCAACCATCACCACCAGGACGATGCTCAACAAGGCACCTGTCAGGATCAACATCTTCTTATATGGAAGACGATGGTGCGCGATAAAGGTCAGAACACCCACTATGGCCGTCAGGAACAGACCAATCGCCACGCCTTGCAACACGATATTTGAACCAACTTGTAGGCGCAGGTTTTGTAGAAAGAGCACAACTTCAAAGCCCTCACGGTAGACGGAGGAGAACCCCAGCATAGCCATACCAAAGAGGATACGTGAGCTACTTCCACCCTCCTCCTTCTCTTGCTGCATCAGGTCCTTGCGCTTACGATTATGCATGGAGATCCAACCGGTCCAATAAATCTTGTGGAAAAACCAGTTCATGATGACCAGGAGTACTATAATCGCCAGCAAACCGGTCGCAGCCTGAATATCCAGCGCAGGCGCGTTAATGACGCTAAGAACGGCGATGGCCACAAACCAGGTTACAATCGTCGCCAGGAAGCCGCCAACAGACCCCAGAGCTACTGGCCGCCGGTACACCTTCTTAGGTCCCACCATGCTCGCCGTGATCGCAGCCAGGACCAGGATCATCTCCAGCCCCTCGCGAAAGACCAGTAGCCCGGTATTGACAATCGCCGCCCCCTGGCTGATATGGGCCATCGTTGGATCGGGATTTCCCGAGGCCGTAATTCCCTGCCAGACAAGCAGCGCGACAACAAGCAGACCAGCAATAACCAGCACAATACGTATACCCAGACGCAGGGGATTTGTCATCTTGAAGTTGGTCCTGGTAAACATGTCAGCCCTTCCTGATGGTTATAATATAAATATGGTATTCTCCCGCGGGAGAGAAAAATAGAGTTACTTCTTCTCCGAAAACCTGAGCGCGCTTGTCCCCGAATGGGGGAAGCGCTAGTCACGAGAGTGAAGTTGGATTTCGGAATAAGATCTTAGCAACAATAGGATTTATATCCGACTCACTCACTAAGATATTAGGGCAGCCTAAGACATTTGTCAAGGTCTATAGCACGCTTGCTTAGAAACAGGTAGTGGGCGTGGTGCGTGCTGGCGGTCTGAGGCCGCCAGCACGCACCACGCCCACTACCTGAAATAACTTGCGCACGGGGTAAGAGTTGGTGCTTATGGGAGAGGGGTCCAGTCGTGCCAACTTCCATCATAGGCGGCTTGCTGCAAGACATTACTGGTTGAGCGTGCAAATAAATCAATGCGGTTCGCCCCCCAGGAGGCGGCTGTAGGCGCGGAGCCAAGCGCGCCCGCGATAAAGCTCCAGTCATGCCAGGTCCCATCAAACCAGTTATGGCGTACGGAGCTATCGGCGGCGTTGATGAAGACATCAAGCCGTCCCGGCGCCCAGGAGGCCACAGTCGGGCCGGTAGTAAAGGTATCCTGGCTGATGGGCGTCCAGTCGCGCCAGGTATTCTCAAAATGCCTCTGCCAGAGATGATTATCCGTACCGCGTACAAAGAGATCAATCTGCCCCGTGGGCCAGGAAGAGATCGCGGGGGCAGCCGACGCGACTCCACCCATCGCCGTCCAGGCATTCCAGACGCCAGTAAAGCGCCGGTAGAAGACAGCACCGCCAACACTACTAACACAAACATCGATGACACCCTGTAGAGGTGAGGCAACCGCTGGATCGGCGGTCAGGATACCATCCAGCGTCTCCCAGGCATGCCAGGTGCCGTCATACCACATATGCTGAAAAGAATTATCGCCGCCACGCACGAAGATATCCAGCCGCCCCGGCCCCCACGAGGTCGCGACCGGGTCATAGGCCAGCGAGCCACCCAGCGACTCCCAGGCCGCCCAGTGGCCATTATCAAAGGCTCGATGCCACAGAGCATTATCGCTGCCACGTGCAAAGACATCCAACCGCCCTGTTCCCCATGAGGTTACCGCGGGCCTGGTTGGCACACCATTGATGACCGCAACCTGGGCTGTGGCGGTCGCGTTGGGCGTCGCTGTAGGTTGAGTTTTTGGCGTTGGCTTCTTCTTTGTATGCACAGCCGGAGTGGAGTTAGCCGTTTGTGACTGGGAGCGAAACACCGTCGATAGGCCAGCCAGCGCCAGGCCGCCCAGCGTTAATCCCGCCAGTCCTCCGACCACGGCGCGACGCGAGATCTGTCTCTGAGGAGGATTGGAGGGAGGAAGGGGCGTCGTCGAGGGTGGGGGCAAGGTCCCGCTATAAAAGGGACCCGCGACCGTGGCGGATGAATGATACTCCGGTGAGGACTGAGCCGCCTTGCTTGGCAGGCTCATATGCAAGGGTTTCAAGTTACTCGTGCGGGTGGGTAGCATCGCACAAGCCTCCTCGAAGGCGGAGGCAAAATCTTGAATGGAGGGGAAGCGCGTTTGTGGATCTTTGGCCAGGGCGCGTTCGATGACATGCTCAAGGGTGATGGGCAGGGCGGGCATCCTGGCTCGTAAGGAGGGGAGGGACGAACGGATGTGCTGGATAGCGACCTCGGTCGGTGAGCCAACAAAGGGAGGCACACCACACAACCATTCATAGACCACGACCGCCAAAGCGTACTGATCGCTGGCAGGAGAGTACTGACCATGAAACTGCTCGGGGGCCATGTAAAACGAGGTTCCAATGACGCCCCGCCCTGCCTGCGTATGCTGCCGATTCTGCTCGCCCACGGCGATACCAAAGTCGCTCAGCATGACGGTGTGATCATCCATGAGCAGCATATTCTCGGGCTTGACGTCGCGATGCACAATATCGTTGTCGTGGGCATATTGGAGAGCCTGCGACATCTGGCGCACATACTGCGAAAGCGCTGAAATGGGTACGACGCTGCCCGCCGGGTGCAGTTCACGCAACGAGCCATAGGGGGCATACGACATGACCAGGAAGGGCGTCTCCTGCTCTATCCCAAACTCTAATACCCGCACGATATTGGGATGTGCCAGGTGGGCGATGAGCCGCGCCTCCGTAAGAAAGGTCTCCAGTACCTCTGGCGTCAACTGCAATTGCAATACCTTGATCGCGGCCTGCGTCTTCAGGTATATATGCTCCCCCAGATACACATTGGCGAAGCCTCCCTGACCGATGCGTTTCACCAGCCGATAGTTGCCGAGCTTTTGTTCAGTTTGCTCCATCATCGCGGGAAAATTCCTCCAATGCATCACTGCTCTAGATTTGTATATCTACAACATAGTAATATAACAAACATACGAGCATGTAGCTTAGAAAAGAGGCGTAAAGTACTATTACTTTTCATGCTTCTAGTGCCCAGGCTCAACCATCAGAAGCAACTATCAACTCAAGCGAGACCCAGTTCTCACAGTAGACGTGTCTCTTCTATGGATGGGAGCCAAATCTATGACAAATAAAATAAAGGAAGAAAACATGCAACAATTTCCAGACCTGGATCTAACTTCACCAGCATTCAAAGCTAATCCATATCCTACCTTCGCGGACCTGCGTCACCAGGACCCCCTTCACCAGATTACACTGCAAAGTGGGCGCGCCGCCTGGCTAGTAACACGCTACCAGGATGCGGATACCATCTTGCGAGACGAGCGCTTCGTGAAAAACGTGGGCAATGCCTTCACTCCCGAAGAGATAGAGCAATTTCCGCGTGCGCTACCACAACAGGCCTCAAGCTTCCTTAGCCTCCACATGCTCAATATGGATCCGCCCAGCCACACCCGCCTACGCTCACTTATCAACCTCTCTTTCACCCCTCGCCTGGTGGAGCAGTGGCGCGAACGTATTCAGGAGATCACAGACGAACTGCTAGACGCGGTTGAGTCCAAAGGCAAGATGGACCTGATCGACCAGTTCGCCTTTCCGCTTCCCATGATCGTCATCTCTGAAATGTTGGGCGTTCCCTCAGCCGACCGCGCAAAGTTCCGCTCCTGGTCCAACCTCATTGTAGAGGCTTCAGGCAATCCTGAGGCCTTTCGCCAGGCGGCGGGCGAGCTGATGGCCTTCTACCAGTATCTCCTTGAGCTACTCGAAAGCAAACGCCAATCTCCCGCTAATGACCTGCTGAGTAAGCTTATTCAAGCAGAGGAGCAAGGCGATAAACTCTCGCAGGAAGAGCTGATGGCCATGGTCTTTCTGCTCATCATTGCCGGTCATGAAACAACCGTTAATCTAATTAGCAATGGCATTCTGGCCCTTCTAGAGCATCCCGACCAGATGCGCTTACTTCAGGAAAAACCTGAGTTGATTAGAACAGCAATCGAGGAATTTCTGCGCTATCGTGGCCCCTTGCTGCTCGCAACCCAGCGCTGGGTTCGTGAAGATCTTGAATTTGGCGGCAAATCCATGAAACGTGGCGATCATATCCTTGTCGCGCTCTCCGCTAATAATCGCGATGAAGAAGAGTTTGCCAGTCCTGACAAGCTCGATATTACGCGCAAGGAGAATCGGCACCTTGCCTTTGGCAAGGGCATTCACTACTGCCTGGGTGCTCCCCTGGCACGCCTCGAAGGTCAAATTGCTATTGGCACACTGGTGCGCCGCCTCCCTCATCTGCGCCTGAGCGTCGCGCCCGAAGAACTTACCTGGCGTCCAGGTTCACTCATCATGGGCCTGAACACACTCCCTGTCACCTTCTAGAGCATTATATTCTTGCTCATGTGAAGAAGCATCCTGGCTGCCCGTGGCAGCCAGGATGCTTCTTCACATGAGCAAGAAACAGCATTAGCAATAAACTCTCATTAACCGAGCTTGTTTAGAAGCAGGCGCTACCTCTTACTGACCCGGGCGCGCACAACTGCGAAGCCGGGGGCTGGCACGGTCACGATCAGCTCACCTGCCTCGTTGACATGCGCCTCTGCGCTACGCGGTGTTACCCGCTTCGGCTCCTCCCAGGTATTAGCAGCTTTGGCATCGCCACCGCCCAAAACTTCGACGCTCAGTACCTCGCCAAAGCGCTGATCGCCCAGGCTCAGCATCACTCGCATCTCCTGCCGCTGCTCACGGTTGACCAGGAAGGCCGCGACTGTCCCTGAGGCTTCGTCGTAGCTCATGGCGGCATCCAGGGCTGCTATATCACCACGCTCGCCCGCTTTGTAGGTAGGACTCTCAAGCGCCGGAACGAGAGAGAGGCCGCGCGCATGTTGGGCGAAAGAGACAATGGGATAGTAAATCGACTGAACAAGCAAACCATCACGTTTTGTCAGGAGCGGTGCGATAACGTTTACAATCTGCGCCAGGCAAGCCACTTTGACGACGTCGGCGTGACGGATAAAGCTGCTAAGATACTGCGCGCAGACCAGGGCGTCTTCCAGGTTATATACCTCTTCGAGCAAATGCGGCGCACTCTCCCCCTTGCCATCCATCTCCATGTTCTTATACCAGACGTTCCACTCATCGAAGGAGAGATACACACGTTTCTCGCTGCGTTTGACGCCACGTACGTAATTCAGGAGCGCGGCATAATCCTCAACGACGCGATCAATCTCTACGCCCTCGGCCAGGAACCAGGCTGAGTCGCCTCGCCTGTTCTCGCTATAGCGATGGGCAGAAATATAGTCGATGTTCTCCCAACAATACTCCAGCACTGTGCGATCCCAGTGCAAGTAGGTTGACATGCCGCGACCAGAAGAGCCACACGCCACAGTCTCGATACTTGCGTCAAGACCCTTCATAATAATTGCCGCCGCCTTCGCCCGTTGGGCATACACCTCGGCGGGAACATGTCCTGCCTGCCAATCGCCATCCATTTCATTGCCCAGGCACCACAGGCGCACATCGTAGGGCTGCTCATGCCCATTCTGAATGCGACGATCTGCCCAATACGTTCCTCCTGGCAGATTGCAATACTCCAGCAAGGCGGATGCCTCTTTGGGCGTCCCCGTCCCCAGATTCACTGCCATCATGGGTGCGATCCCAGTCTCTTGACACCATGCCATAAACTCATCTGTGCCAAACTGATTCGTCTCGCGACTCTTCCAGGCATAATCGACTCTGACCGGGCGCTGCTCACGTGGACCAATTCCATCCGTCCAGTCGTAGCAGCTCACAAAATTCCCCCCGGGATAACGCACAAGGGGCATACGCATCGCCCGTAAGGCCTCAAGCACATCTCTCCTGAAACCCTGTTCATCGCTCAAAGGACTCTCTGGATCATATACACCCTCATATACTGCGCGTCCCAGGTGCTCTAAGAAGCCACTGAAGATGCGCTGGTCAATCACCCCAACATGGTGATGAGTGTCAAAATAAGCCTTCGCTTGTAGCATTACTGCTTCCTCTCTTAACTCATTATAGATAGGGTTGTCTTCTATGCAACGTTGCAATGCAGTGTATGAACAAATCTAGAGGCATGTCAAGGATGAGAGTCTCCTCATATTTCTCCAATCTTCCTCCCATCCTCGCTTGTTATGCTACCGCAAGAACTCATCTTGATATTGATAGTCCTATTGATCGTACTCGTAGGTCGTTCATCATGGATGACTGATCCTTTGGAGAGTAAACAATCGTGCCAGAAACATCAACCCTCTCCCCCAGGGAGACTTCCGACACGTACACTTTTTCTTCGGTAACGCGCCCTGAACCTGAACACGATATGCGAGCACATAGGGGTTGGGTACAGCTTCTCCGCTTTAGCGCGGTCGGTGGGCTTAATACCATATTGGACCTGCTCGTCTTAAATGCCCTGCTCCTGCTGCGCCCAACCAGTAGCTCCTGGCTGATTGCCCTCTATACCGCCATCGCCTACTGTGTGGGGGCAACGAATAGCTTTCTGCTTAATAAAAACTGGACTTTTACCCATCGCCAGCCTACAACCTGGCGCGAGCTAAAGCGGTTTGGCCTGGCTACACTCCTGGGCCTTAGCTGGAATAGCCTCTTCACCTGGTTAGCCAGCATGGTCGCGCATCCCTTTGTGACCAATACGCTCGCCTGGACAGACCTCTCGAAGGGCCTCGCCATCGCGAGCGGAACCATTCTCTCCTTCCTGGCGATGCGCCTCTGGGTCTTTATTCACTAAACGATGGTCATTTATGGGAAAATTCTCATGATATTCCAATAAATGACCAATAAATGAGGCGTACACTGATACAGTAGAGCATTACTCTTACTGCTGCCGCGAGCAGCAAACTTTCTCATAAAAACAAAGCACTCCATCCATAAACGATAAGTGAAGGGAACACCTATGGCTGATACAACAGAAATTGTAGCTCGACCACCATCGGAGGACGATGCGGTACATAAAATACAGCCGCAATCCTTCACCTGGAGCCGCATTGCTCTAGGTACCATTATGCTCATCTCGATCTTTATGAACTTCTTCCAGTTGGGAGCAAATGGCTTCGGCAACCTCTACTATGCAGCCGGAGTCAAGAGCATGGGCGATAGTCTACATAACTTTTTCTTTGTCTCCTTCGATCCAGGTGGCTTCGTCACCATTGATAAGCCCCCGCTTGGTTTCTGGTTGCAGGTTATCAGCACCAAAATCTTTGGCTTTACGAGCTTTGCCCTGCTCTTCCCCCAGGCCCTGGCGGGTGTCCTCTCGGTGGCTATCCTTTACTGGCTGGTGCGCCGCCACTTCGGCGTGGTCGCTGGCTTGCTCGCGGCCCTGGCCCTGGCTATCAGCCCCATCAGTGTTGTCACTAACCGCAATAATACGATTGATAGCACGCTGACGCTGGTGATGCTGCTTGGTGCCTGGGCGGTGCTTCGCGCGGCCGAGACCGGGCGCCTGCGCTGGCTCCTTCTGAGCGCTTTGGCCGTTGGCCTGGGCTTTAATATCAAGATGCTGGAGAGCTACCTGGTCGTTCCGGCCTTTGGCCTGCTCTACCTGCTTGCGGCACCTCACAGCATCGGCAAGCGTATCCTGCATCTGTTGCTCGCGGGCGTGGTAATGGCGGTCCTCTCGCTCTCCTGGCTCGTGGCGGTCGATCTAACGCCTGCCTCTCAGCGTCCCTATGTCGGCTCCAGCCAGACTAACTCCGAAATCGAGCTGGCCTTTGGCTATAACGGTGCCAGTCGCCTGCTGGGCCGCTTTGGCGGAGCCGGCGGCTTCGGTGGCAATGGAAACCGCACAAGGACGGGCACAGATGGCCAGGGCACAGGAAACCAGAATGGCTTCCCAGGCAACGGCCAGGGTGGCATCCCAGGTGGAACCAATGGTTCAGGCACGCCTGATCTTCCTCCAAACGTGGGGCAGGGCGGGCAGTTTGGTGGCAATGGCGGTGGTATGTTTGGTACGGGCAACCCTGGCCCCCTCCGCCTCTTTGAATCGGCCCTTGGTAGCCAGATTGCCTGGCTTTTACCCGCCGCCATTCTGGGCGCTCTCGCTCTCGCCTTCCAGCGTCGTCTGCGCTTCCAGGGTGATCGCCAGCAACAGGCACTGGTCCTGTGGGGCATGTGGTTGCTCACCGAGGGCATCTTCTTCAGTGTCGCAGGCTTCTTCCACCAGTACTATATGACAACGATGGCCCCAGCCATCTGTGCCCTCTTCGGCATTGGCCTGGTAGTCATGTGGAAAGATTTTCGCGCCTCTGGCTGGCGCGGCTGGCTCCTGCCCCTGGCCCTGGCCCTTACGGCAGTCGAGCAGATCTATATCCTCCAGAGCTACCCCTCCTGGAGCCAGTTTCTGACACCGCTGATTGCAGTCCTCTCTATCGTCACGCTGGGCGTCCTGCTGGCCTATCGCCTCGCGCCCAGAATTCGCGTTCAGGCTCCCAACGTCCGTGTCCTCTCGCTGGTGTTGGCGCTTGGGGTCCTGGTTCTGCTGATCACTCCAACCATCTGGGCGGCGATACCCGTTATTCAGAATACCGCCTCTCAGCTTCCGGTGGCTGGACCCTCTCAGGGCAATGACTTCGCGCGCAATGCTGGCGGTCCAGCCGGTGGCGATGGCGTCAGTACAAGCGATCAAGCCTTGATCAGCTACCTTGTGGCCCACCAGGGAAACGCCAAATACCTGGTCGCGACACCCAGCTCCAATACCGCCAATAGCATTATTCTCTCGACCAACAAGGCCGTAATGGCAATGGGCGGCTTTAGTGGTAGCGATCCCATTCTTACTACCAGCCAGTTGTCCTCGCTGGTAAAAAATGGCACGGTTCGCTTCTTCCTGCTCAGCTCGGGTCGCGGCGGCTCCCTACCCGAGCAGATCCTCGAAGATCTCCCATCGCAGTTGCGAGAGCGCCTGGAGAGTGGCAACTTCGGCGGCTTCGGTGGCGCTCGCTCCGGCAGTGCGACAACCTGGGTCACCCAGCACTGCACCCTGGTACCCAGCAGCGCCTGGTCAACGAACTCTAGCGCCCGCAGCCAGCTCTACGACTGCTCAACAACCCACTAATCACATTACCTTGTGGAGGCTCACCACCTCCACAGGGTGCAACCGCACCAGGAGCAGAATTTATGGACTCTTCCAATCTCTACGAGAGGTATGGCGAGCGGTTCGCCTTCCCCCCGCCTGAGCAAGCCAGGCCGCGACAGGATATCCCTCCTTTCTTCGGCCAGGGAAACACACAACCACCAGCGCCACCCTATCCCTATGCCCAGCCTACCAGGCCATATGCGCCAGTTCAGCCTACCACGCTACGACCACAGCCTGGTACAGCGAAGCCTACAGCTCGCCTTCCCAAAAGAGAGGCCCTGGCCCTGGCACGTCGCTGGAAGCGCGGGATCGTTATCGCGGCACTCGCCTGCTTTGCCGCGCTCAGTGGCCTGGTGATGAGCCATAGTGTGGGGGATGCAGCACGTCAGGCGACGCCCGCCAATTCATCCAACCAGGTCACGCCTGGCCAGAATCAGTACGATCCATCTCAGTCCTGGCCAGGTAATGGCGGTGACAATTTCGACACCGATAATTCCAATCAGCCACCCGTCTCTGGCTCTCACGTCTCTTAAGTGCCTATTCGGAAAACCTGAGCGCGCTTGTCCCCGAATGGGGGAAGCGCTAGTCGCGAGAGCGACGTTGTTTTCCGCATAAGAAGTAGGTGGAGAGGTTGAACAACACCTATGTGGAATGCGCTAACCTGGAATGTCGCCCGCGCTGGTGGGCTGACCGCCTATGTCCTGCTAACCTTCGCGGTCGCCGTCGGACTCGCGCTCACCTTGCGCTGGCAATCTTCACGCTGGCCACGCCTCATCAACAGCGAACTGCACAATTTCCTGAGTTTGCTCGGACTGGTCTTTACACTTGTACACATGCTCGCTATCTGGATCGATCCCTTTACGCATTTTGCCTGGAGCGAGGTGCTCATTCCCTTTGCCAGCACCTATCGCACTTTCTGGATGACCCTGGGCATTCTCGCGCTCTACCTGGGACTGGCCATCGGCCTCAGCACCTGGCTGCGCCCACGCATTGGCTATCAATGGTGGCGCCGCTTCCATATCCTGACCCTGCTCTTGTATGTCCTGGTCACACTCCATGGCGTGTTTATTGGCAGCGATAGCGATACCTGGTGGGCAACGGCGCTCTATATCGGCAGCATCCTCCTGGTGGGAGCACTCCTCGTCCTGCGCCTCTTGAAGAGCGCTCAGGAGCCTGAACGCGCCCTGCCCGCACACGTCATGCAGAAAAATAAGCGTTTCTTTTAATTTAGATCTTTTCACCATTTTTCAAGCCGGGCTATTCCTGGTAGAATACGTTGAGAGAGTGGTTCTGTTAGAGAAAGAAGGTAGGCAACTATGCATATCCTGGTGGTAGAAGATGAAAAAAAACTTGCCCACCTCTTGCGCCGCGTCTTGCAAGAAGAGAGTCACACCGTTAATCTCGCGTATGAGGGACTGAGCGGCCTTGAACTGGCCGAAAGTGGAACCTATGACGCGGTCATTCTTGATGTCATGCTGCCCGAACTCGACGGATTTGAGATTTGTCGCCGTATGCGCGCCGATAATGTCATGTCTCCCGTTCTGATGCTCACGGCACGCGGCTCGGTCGAGGATCGCGTGGCTGGCCTCAATGTGGGCGCGGACGACTACCTCCCCAAGCCCTTCGCGATGGAGGAATTGCTCGCACGCGTCAACGCCCTCTTGCGCCGCCGCGACCGTACCTTTGAGGTGGCGACCCAATTGCGCGCCGATGACTTGATCCTCGACCTGGTGCGGCATGAGGCCCGGCGTGGGGAGCGCGTCATCGAACTGACCGCGAAAGAGTTCGCCCTCCTTGAATACCTGATGCGCCATCCTGGGCAGGCCCTTACACGCACCCAGATTACCGATGCCGTGTGGCGCTATGATCTGGAGGCGCTCTCCAACGTAGTCGATATCTATATTCACTATCTGCGCGATAAGGTCGATCAAGGCTTCACACGCCCACTCATTAAAACTGTGCGTGGCATCGGCTATAAGCTCGAAGCCTATCCTCCCCGCAAGGAGAAGGCTGTATGAAGAACGAACCATCACTCCTCTGGCGATTCCGCCGCTACCTGCACCGCCAATCCAGGGAACCTGGCGCGGCCCTCTTCTCTGGCCTGCGCCTGCGCTTAACCCTCTGGTATAGCAGCGTCCTGGCAATCGCGCTCATCTTCTTTGGTGTTACGCTCTATTTTGGCGTGCAACAACTCTTGCTCTCACCTGTCACTGATGACCTGATAAGCCGTGCCCAACATGGGGCACAGGAGTGGCTCACTATCTCGCCAGATCATCCCTGCTCAATGCCTTCTCTTCCTCCCTCTGGCTACGTTCCGCATGATCCTATCTTGATCGCCTGCTTTGATCAAAGTGCCAATTTACTCCAGGAGGAGGATACGCCACAACTGCCCACGGCCTTTCTCGATACCTCACTGGCCTTGAAGGCGATGCAAAATGGAAGCGCGAGCGACATTATTAATACAGGCGGGCCTCTAGGGCAGGTCGACTGCTATGCGTTAGGCATTCCCGGCCCGGACGGGAAAAGCTACCTGGGTGCTATTGTCGTGGGAAAATCCGTGCAGCCACAGGAGACGGCCCTCTCCATCATCCTGACACTGTTATTCGCGGTAGGTGGAGTGACCATGCTTGGCGCGGTTATCGGTGGACTCTTCCTCTCGCACCGGGCGCTAGTCCCCGCCCGCCTGGCCTGGAATAATCAGCAACGCTTTATTGCCGACGCCTCGCACGAGTTGCGGACGCCTCTGACGCTGCTACGCGCCGATGCCGAAGTCCTGCTCCGTTCTCGCAAAGGCATGGGCCCTGAAGATGCCGAGTTGCTAGAAGATATCGTGACCGAAGCCAGCCATATGACGACGCTAGCCAATAACATGCTGACCCTGGCACGCCTGGACGCAGGCTCCCAGCACCGCGAGCACGAGGTTGTCTCCCTCGACACCATTGTCCAGGCTGGTCTACGCCGTGTCACAGCCTTCGCCGATCAGAAGGGTATCACTCTCCAGGCTGAAGTCAGAGACAACCTGCGCGTTATTGGAGATCCCCTGCTGCTCGAACAGGCTCTCCTGGTGCTACTCGATAACGCTATCAAATACAATCATGCTGGTGGCAGTGTGACCATACATACCTCGCTCGTCGACCAGCAGGCACAGATCGCGATAAGCGATAACGGCATTGGTATCCCGGCAGAGCACCTGCCCAACCTGGGCGAGCGTTTCTATCGCGTAGATAAAGCCCGCTCACGCGCCGCAGGCGGCACGGGCCTGGGCCTCTCCATCGCCCGCAGCATCGCGACCTCTCACGACGGCTCGCTGCGCCTGGAAAGCACCCCTCATGAAGGAACACGCGCCCTACTCACACTACCTGCCGCCTCCAGTTCACAGGCACACCAGGCCCCTGAAGCCATCACCCTGGCCTCGCCACCCATGCAAAGCAAATAAGCTCCCTTCGCCATAATAATAGGAAAATGGCGCATACCCCGTACGGGGTATGCGCCATTTTCCTATTATTATACCCCCTCAACCAAGACCGCCCGCGCGCTGGACGCCTTGAAGCGAATACCCCTGGCCTCACTATATTCGGGCGAGTAGTACCAACGCTTAAACTGGTCCGCGTCCTCAAACTCTAGTATGACCAGGCGCTTCGGCCGCCAATCACCCTCAATGGTCTCTGTCACGCCTCCACGCGCCAGGAACTTCCCGCCATAGCGCTCCAGCGTGGGTCCCACCAGTTTGCGGTACTCCTCATACATCTGGGGATCGCTCACTTCTACATCCACAATGAAATATGCGGCCATAACTCTTTCCTTTCATTTCTATCTCAAGTAGGGGCAGAGCAAGCTCTGCCTCCCTACCCCAAACGCTTCTTAAGTCCATGCAAGCGTGGACCCTACATTATATGAGATGTGGTGGAAAAATGCAGCAGGCATTTTTCCACCACATCTCATACCCAGAATGAGGCTTGGCGTGGCAAACAGTTCTACATATATTACAGAAGACTTAGTATCTTTGGGCTTTCGTCATACGTGTATTCTATATTATATTTTATTTCTCCTTGCTTACTTATCCATTAGGATATGTCTACTCCCCGAAGAGGGGTATGGATTTGTTGCTATATGCAGCGAAAGGTGGCACAAAAATGGAGCTCGAAGACTATCTAGAACCTGAGGTAGCCGTGACCGCTGTCGTCGCCGCGACCGTTTTTTCGCCGCGCGCACGCAAACTTGTACGCCGGGGTGCCGTCTATGGCACAGCTGGTGTCCTGGCAGCAGGCGAAGCAGTGAACTCATTCTTCAAGGGATTTGGGCATGGCCTGAAAGAGGCCGATCAAGATGAAGTATCAACAAATGGAGCACATCCTTCTCCAGAGATGCAACCTCCTGGGGTTGCGGGAGGTCAGGAACGATGAAGCCAGAACATCAACAGCAGCTAGGTTCAGACCGCTCTGAGAGCGATGAGGGTCCGGCTGAACACTTAGGGCATCAACTTGGTTACGCCTTTGGCCGTTTCAATCATGCTATGCATCACCTGGGAAGCAGGCAGCATCCAGAAAGAGCGCAACATACCCCAGAAGGCATGGAGCAGTCTCAACAGGCCGAACAGGCCACGGCTAGTAGCGGCAACCCTCATATGAGTAGAGCCGAGGAGATAGTGGATGATGTAGGGCATCGCCTGAATACGACCCTCTCGCGTACCAGCGCGCAATTCCAGAAAGCGGGCTCGCGCATACGCGAAGAGGCGGAAGATATTCTAGCTGAAGCACATCACGTCCGCACTCCACATACAGAAGAGGCATCGCAAGCTTCAGCCCTACCGAAACACAGACATCATAAGGCACGTGAGAGCAGGTAGTCATGACACCGGGAGTGTAATGGATATCTTGTCCATCACACTCCCGGTACAGGCCGGTGCCTATCGCTTCAGGGAGCACCTGGGAAGAAATAGTATGAGCATAGCCACTGCTGAAGAGCTACACATTGTCCACGCCCTACCTGGACGCATACGCCTTAATATCCCCTGGTGGAATGGGCGCAATCGTTTTGCGTTAGAAGAGCGGATACGCCAGTTACCCGGCATCCAGAAGGTACAGGCAAACGAGTTCACTCACAATGTGCTCATAGGTTATGATTCTCAAAAAACCAACCAGCAAGCTATTCTCACCACATTAGAGACACTTGACCCCTCCTCTCTTGAGACAAAACAGGGGCAAAAAACTACTCACACTCCTCCCCCTATCCATCAGGAGAAAAATGCTAACCTGGTGCGAGCCTCTATTCCTGTACGTGGCCTGGAACGCGATCCAACCGTAGCCCAACGCGTGGTCGAGTCCCTGGAACGTCGCCAGAACGTCCATGCCCATATACGCTGGTCCACCGGCCATGTACTTGTCGAATTTACAGAACACGAACAAGAGCTGGATGATCTTGTCTCTATGGTGGCTGGAGTCGACCTCCCTGACCTGCCAGGGGAGGACCAGCCAACCCACCCCCTCGATCCAAGACCACTCGTGCAAAGTAGCATACGCACCATGGGAGCTACACTGGGCTTGGGGTTTCTTTCTATACGCCGCCTCCTTGGTATGACCGATCCGCTCCCTGGCGCAACAGAAGCCATTCAGATCGCGAGCATCATTGGCATCCTTCAGGGTATTCCTCCACTTCGACATGGCCTGCGCCGACTGGTGGGGAAAGCCACAAGCGATCTGCTATTTAATGTGCCGGGAATTATTACGCTCACGCTGGGAGGAAGCTTGCTTGGCCTGCTCACCATCGGTGGCGAGTCTCTCCGTCTGCTGACCGAGGTGCGAGCACGCCGCGCCTCCTGGCAGCGTTACGAGGAACAGGAAGCCAATGAACCTCATCTGCGCCCCGGAACTGTTCTACACCTGGAAAGTGGGAGGAAAGTTCCCATGGGCGCCCGCGTCCTGGAGGGTGCTGGCACAAGCATCACCCGCGAAGGAGTACCTGTGGCGGTTACGCCAGGCCTGGAACTTCCCGCTGGCTACCAACTCTACGGTGGGCCATTTACCGTTCAGCTACAAACGCAGCCTTCTTTCACGGGTTTCACTACCACACCGCGCCCAGCTCCAGTCGCGCCCACCCTCTATGATCGCTATATCCAGCTCCTCAGCCCACTCTCGCTGCTCTACGCCGCTGGCACAGCCCTGTTAACACGCTCATTCACCCAGACCCTCGCCTCGCTGATCCTTGTGAATCCCCGACCAGCCATGATCGGCGCCGAAAGCTCGGACCTGGGGGCTTCGATGTACGCGCTCAAGGCAGGGGCCATCGTCGTTGGCACGCGTAAGGATCGTGTGATTCGCCAACCCCAGGTCGTACTTCTCGATGGCGCACGACTCCTCCTGGAGGGTCTAGAAATGGTCGATGCCCTCTCGTTATCGCCACAGATCGAGACAAACGAGCTGCTAGAACTGGCCACAAATATTTCGACGGCCGCTGGTTCCCCCTGGGGACCCATCTTCAAGACGCGTGGTCCTCTCCATATTTCGCTGGCTCATTTTGACGGTAAAAGCATTCGTGCCATCACCGAGGAGAAACATTATATCCTCGGTCCCCTGGAAGACGCTGACTCGTCTCTCTCGCCATCCTTTCTCCAACGCCATCGCGACTGCCTCCTTCTCTCACTGCGACGCTCAACCTCGCCGCAAGTCCCTGAAGAGGCCCTTGGCGTGCTGGCCATACGCCCTCGCCTCGCTCCTGATGTTCCTCGCCTGGTACAAACATGTCAAAGACTGGACATAGAATTGCACATTCTTACCAGCGAAAACCAGGAGACGACTCAGGTTTTGGCGCGGCGTGCTGACATCTCACTGCTACAAAGCGACGATGTGCCCGCTCTCATTCAGAAGCAGCAGCAATCTGGCAAACGCGTCGCTTATGTTTCAGATCACGCGGGCGCAGCGGCGGCTTTCGCAGCCTGTGACCTAGCCATTGGTTTGCTCAATGGCGAGAAACGACTGCCGGCGCGGGCGGACCTCCTCGCGCCTGACCTCTTTGCCCTGACGGCTATTATCATCGCAGGTAAGAAGCGTGAGAGCGCTACGCGTGATTCAATCCTGCTCTCGCTTCTTTCGAATATCGCGGGCCTGATCTGGGGTTGGCGTGGTGCACCCGGAATAGCTCTGGCCTCGCGCGTCCTCTACCTGGCTGCGCTGGGCGCTCTAGCCGATAGCTGGCTACACCTGCGTGGTCAGAGGCGTCCTGCCTCCTCGCTCTCTCAACTGGCTGATCCCCATCCCGAGCGCTGGGGCCAGATGAGCAGCGAGCGCGTATTGCAGAACTTGCATAGCCGTATAACGGGACTTTCAAGCCAGGAGTCGAAACAGCGTTTGCATCAAGCACGACCTCATGCCCAACGGAATCGCATGCTCCTGGCTTTGCTTGAACAGCTTCGCTCCCCGCTCAATACTATTCTCGCCGGTGGCGCGATACTCTCGCTCATCTTTGGTGCCAGTGCCGATGTCGGCATTATCGCTACAACCATTCTTATCAACATGGCTGTGAGCGCCTGGCAGGAGCAGAAGGCCAATAAAATAGCCAAGACGTTGCAACGCCTGGGCAGCACCACCGCTCATGTCCTACGCGACAACCACATCATTTGTGTCTCTGCCAACGATGTCGTACCCGGAGATATCCTCTTCCTTTCACCAGGAGAGCGTGTCGCGGCGGATGCTCGCCTGATCGAGGCCCAGGGGCTGGAGGTTGACGAAGCCTCCCTTACAGGTGAATCGCTTCCCGTTGCAAAAGACCCGTCCGAGGGAAGCGATAACACGCATATCGTGCTGGCGGGTAGCGACGTGACGACAGGCACGGGCAAAGCCGTCGTGGTCGCGGTCGGCAACCAGACACGCATCGGAGCTACAGCCGCCGCTCTGGAAACCGCCGAGACAGAACAGAGTCCGCTCGGCTCCAGGCTAGCGCGCATGCTGCGCGTCCTGATCCCCGTTTCTCTCCTGGGTGGTGGCGTTGTCATTGTCACCGGCCTCCTTCAGGGACGCGCGCTGGATACTCTGCTAGCAACAGGGGCATCGATTGCCCTGGCCAGTGTTCCCGAAGGGTTACCGCTGCTCACGAAAGTTGGAGAGGCGGGAGTAGCACGCCGCCTGGCGACTCATGATGCACTTGTACGCCGCCTCTCGGCGGTTGAGGCGCTGGGTCGCGTCGATGTGGCCTGCACAGATAAGACTGGAACCTTGACCCGAGGCCATCTGGAGTTAAGCCTCGTTGCAGACGCCGAAAGAGAGGCGCACCTTCCGGCTCGACTTACCAAATCCCTACACCATGTGCTTATAACAGCAGCCCTGGCCAGTCCGCATCCAAACGCGCCCGAGGCCAGTGCGCATCCAACTGATGATGCGATTATCCAGGGCGCAATCCACCTGGGCCTGGCTGAAGAGATCTGCGTCCCCCACGAGGACGAGGTCGCCTTCGATCCCACACGCGCCTTTCACGCGACCCTGGCCTCTCACAGGCTAAATCTCAAAGGAGCGCCCGAGGTGCTTCTCGCTCGCTGTAACTGGCTCTACCTAAAGGGGAAGAAGCGCGCTTTGGATGAAGCCCAGCGCAGCGCTCTTTTGAACAAAGCACAGGAACTGGCCCGGCGTGGCCTGCGCATTCTCATGGTCGCCGAGGGAGCAGCAACAACAAACATTGTTGATGACCCACAGGATCTCACCTTCCTGGGCTTTATTGCCATCAGCGATCCTCTACGCTCGACCGTACGCACTGCTGTCGAACGCTGCCAGGAGGCGGGCGTACGTGTCATGATGATCACAGGCGACCACCCAGAGACCGCCCGCGCCATCGCCAGGGAGGCTGGCCTCCTGGACGGCCAGGAACTCCTCATAGGAGCAGACATTACCAACCTGGACGAGGAAGAGTTGGCCACGCGCCTCGAACATACCTCCATCATCGCCAGGGCCACCCCTTTACACAAACTACGCATCGTCGAATGCTTGCGTGCCAGGGGTCATACCGTGGCCATGACTGGCGATGGCGTAAATGATGCTCCGGCTCTGCGCTTCGCCGATATTGGTATCGCTATGGGGCATACAGGAACTGAGGTCGCACGCCAGACAGCCGATGTCGTCATTATGAACGATGAAATCTCTACACTCGTCGAGTCCTTAATCGAGGGGCGCAGCTTCTGGCGCAATATTCGGCGTTCGCTTGGTCTTCTGCTGGGTGGAAATCTGGGCGAGCTAGCGCTGATAGTAGGCACCAGCTTACTTGGGTTAGAACTACCACTCACACCCCGCCAGATCCTCGCTATGAACGCCATTACTGATATCCTGCCCGCGCTGGCCGTCACACTCCAAAAGCCAGAGCACCGCCACCTGGCAACCCTTAAACGCGAGGGCACCGCCGCGCTTGACCGACCTCTGCGCGACGATATTCTTCGGCGCGCACTTATCAGCGCCTTGCCCGCGCTGGGCGCGTACCTGTTGACGCTTCCCTCGGATCTCGCTCAGGCTCGCACCATTGCCTTCGCTAGTATCGTCGCTACCCAGCTTGCCCAGACCCTCGACATCGGGCGCGCCGAAGGCACTCTGACTCGTCCTGTCCTGACCGCTGTCGTCGGCTCAAGCGCTGTGCTTATTGCTGCTCTAACGCTCCCCTTACTGCGTGACCTGCTCCAGTTTGTCACACCCACTCCCATCGGCTGGGCTATCCTGGGTGCCAGCGCGCTCCTCGCCTTCGCGCTAAATCGCCTCTTTGAGCTTCTGCGCAACGACCAGGTGAAGCTTCCCTCCGGCATACCACACGTTGACACGCAGCAAAACGTGGCGCTGGCCTGAAAAAACGCTATACTGGTACTGTTCGCCAACCGCCAAATGCCCCACATAATTTTGAGGCCGTAGCAGAGCACGCTATAAATCACCAAACATCCGTTTATTTTTCCGTAAGCTTCTTTGAGAGAGGCAGACCTGGCAGCTTGCCATCTCTCAATGTATTCACCATATCCATCTTATTTCGTAGGAGGTTCTTTATGCAGACGCGCCACGAGTCGCGCTTCTCTCTCTACCGTGCTCTTAGCTCATCCCTCTGGCGCTATACGGCTGTATTTCTGCTACTGCTGCTCAGCATCGCCACTGGCTTCCTCATCTACTCAAGCGCGCACGCGCAACACACTACACAACCTATCTCTCGCCGTGTAGTACACCAGCGCTCTGGAGCTAATCTCCCCATGCCTGATCACGTCGTGGTCGTTGTTGAGGAGAACCATAGCTACTCTCAGATCATTGGTAATGAGGACGCGCCTTATATCAATGCCCTGGCCGCGCATGGCGCCTCCCTCACCAATATGCATGGCATCACGCATCCCAGCCAGCCAAACTACCTGGCGCTTTTCGCAGGCTCGAGCTTCAATCTCTCCAGCGATGACTGCCCTCAGAGCTTCCAGAGCGCGAACCTGGGCCAGGAACTACTACAGGCGGGGCACAGCTTCAGCGGCTACTCCGAGGATATGCCCCATACTGGCTTTAGCGATTGCTACGCTCCCTGGTGGTTCTTCCAGATGTACGCGCGCAAGCATAATCCCTGGAGCGACTTTAGCAATGTGCCTACCAGCGCCAATCAGCCTTTCTCCAGCTTTCCCAGCGATTACAATTCGCTGCCAACCGTCTCCTTCGTGATTCCCAATCAGAACAACGATATGCATTCCGCTTCAGTTGAGCAGGCCGACAACTGGCTGAAGCAGCACTTCGATAGCTATGCCCAGTGGGCGCAAAAGCATAATAGCCTGCTAATCGTCACCTGGGATGAGGATAATGATACCTCGGTCAATCAGATTCCAACCCTCTTCGTTGGCCCCATGGTCAAGGCTGGACACTATGGCGAGAATCTTAACCACTATAATACCCTGCGCACGCTCGAAGACATGTATGACCTGCCCTATGCCAACAATAGCGCGCACGCCCAACCCATCAGCGATACCTGGCGCTAGCCTTGTGTGAGATACAAAAAGCACCGCCCCGCTGTTTATGACAGGGTCGGTGCTTTTTGGGTATAAGACTACCTTACATTGTTCTGTTCTGGCGCTGAGTTGTGCTACCTTTTGCTGCGGCGCTGTCACCATGGAAAAGGTAATTGGAAGAGTTGGGATCCAGGGCGCCCGCAGGGGCATCTTGCACCATCCGCGCGAAATGATCCAGGTCATGCTGGAGGGCATTATCAAAGCGACTACCCACGCCCAGTTTCTCGCCAGCATCGCCAAGGGGACCGGCAGGCGGATTATAGTTCAGGAAGACATCGACCCTGGTCTGGTTACTGCCGGTTGGCTCAAACGTCACCTTGCCAAAGTTCTCCAGGCCATTGGTTGAGCGCCAGCCAATCTGCTGATTCTCAATCCAGTTCTCATTGGTGGCATCCCACTCGTGGCGCCCGGCGACATCCGCCACCCAGTGACTATTCTGGTTGTCGTAGTAGGTGACTTCTTTCATAAAGCTCATAAACTTCGGGAAGTCGTTAAAGTGAGAGAACAAGGCATACACCTGGTTCACAGGCGCATTTACAACTACAGAAGCATGATGTTCCGCATAGTTCTTAGCCATTTACTTACTCCTTTGACTATAACGAAGGTAAGATCCTTGATGGCCACCCTCCGGCACCTCCCTTTTCCCCCTTCCATCAAATTCGGGTGGTTTTTCCTTCCGTACACTACACTGATTTACTCCACACTTCGTTACATCGTTTAACTCACCTCTAGCAATTTATCATGCTATTCATCCCCTTCCCTTAATACATACAATGAGGCGGCCGGACAAAGCCCGGCCGCCTCATTGTATGTATTAATTCTACGCACGCTTACTCGTATTTGCTGGTGCTCGCACAGGTCGAGTCGCCTGTCTTGTAGATGTTGGCCCAGTCAGCCGGAGGGGTGATCTGCTGCGCGTTATCTACAACGCCATGGACACACGACTTGAGCGCATAGGTCGCGGTGCGCTGGTCGATGGGTACCCAGGCGGCATCGTCAATCATTTGCTGCTCAACTTTGTTGTACTGTGAGATGCGCTCGGCAGTATTCTGGTTGGCATCAGCCTTAAGCATAAGATCCTGGATCTGCTGCTGTGTGCTAACATCCTTCGATTGACCCATACCGTAGTTGGTCTGGTTATAGCTCGAACCCTTACCAAACAGAAGCGTGGTCCAGTCCTCGGGATCGGGATAGTCCGCGATCCAGTCGATGACCCACATCTGCAAGGATTTGACATTGCCCGTCGAGCTCGCGGTATCGTCCAGCAGTTTGTTCCATTCCTCGTCGTTAATGATCACATTCACGCCGAGATTGTCTTTCCACTGCTGCTGCAAGAACTGGTACTCGTTCTTGGTCGCCTGGTCGCCACGGGTGGCTACGGTGAGGGTGATCTGGGGGAAGTTCGCGCTAGTATAGCCCTCTTCCTGCATACCCTCCTGCAACAATTTCTTCGCCTGGGTCACATCACCCTTGGTCTCCTTAACGCCTGCAGGCCCCACCAGGTTCGCATTGTAACCAGGCATGCCGCTGGGGATGATATGGTTGGAGGCTATACGTGCGCCCTTCCAGATGCGCTGAGCGATCAGGTCTTTATCAATCGAGAGCGCAAACGCCTGGCGAATCTTCACGTTGTTGAAGGGCTTCACCAGGTAGTTCATGGTAAAGTAGTCGATGGTCAGCTCAGGAACCTGGCGGAACTGATTGTTGGCAAAGCCGCGTGCCTCATCCAGGTTGCTGGTCGGTACGGTCGCGTAGTCGACCTGGTTGGCCTTGTAGGCTTTGTAGGTCGTCTGGGGATCTTTGTAGAAGGGGAAGACCAGTTTCTTCAACTGTGGCTTGGCACCCCAATAGTTCGCATTGGGTACGAAGCTAATATACTGACCCGAGAGGCGCTGGTCCAGCCTGAAGGGACCGGAGCAACCGCCCTCGCTCAGGTGCTTAAAGTAGTCGGTGTCGCCATACTTCTGCACCATGCTCTTCTCTACCACATAGGAGGTAGGATAGGTCAGGGCGTCCAGGAAATACTGCGCTTTCTGCGTGGTCACAATCTTGACCGTCGTGGCATCGGGCGCGAAGAGGCTATCATTGATCAAGGTTGGAACCTTGCCCGTATTACGCTTATCCGAATCTTTGATCAGCGCCAGGTAGGCAGGGGCAACCGTTGATTTGAGTTCTGGCTTGAGCGCACGATCAATGCTAAAGACCACATCGTCTGAAGTCAGAGGCTTACCATCACTGAACTTCAGACCGGGACGCAACTTAAAGGTCCAGGTCAGGCCATCCGCAGAGGTCGTCCAGGACTGCGCCAGCTCTCCATACACCTCAAGCTTATCGTTGAGCTGTACCAGGCCGGTAAACATCGTTTCGAGTGAATTGACCGAGGCTGAGTCGGTAGACAGGGCGGGATCAAGTGTTGCCACATCAGAGATACCGCTAAGAGGCTGCGCATAAATTTGCTTGTTATCAGGCAATTTACTACCTGTGCTACTTCCTGAGTTGCTCCCACACGCCGAAATCAGCATGGAAAGCAAACAGAGAAGAGCAGGCAGAAAAGTTATGGCAATACGTCTGCCACGTTTCATGCAAATACTCCTTACTTCCTATCGAAAACCTGAGCGCGCTTATCCCCGAATGGGGGAAGCGCTAGTCACGATAATGGCGTTGGTTTTCGTATAAGAATTTACTCTAGACTTGAACAGCGGGGTGTTCCAATACAATGTAGGCTCGAAAAATGCGTGAGGATAGCGGTCATTCGTGTTTAGATCTTTTCCTCTTGCTTAAAACCACAGGGGCGAAACCAAGTATGCTTCAGCAATCGCCCGGCAGACTAAATGTTTAGCCCTTTCGTGAAGTGATAGTTCTATCTTATGTGTATACTACGTATGCATATCTTAATAATCTCACACAATCTCGCACAATTTCTAATAATATTTATTTCGCTAGCACCATATCTATCAAAAAAATAAAACATGAGTCGCTATAATAGTCTCACATTCACAAATTAAGATGCAATAAAACCGGGGTGAGCGAGAACATATAGCTTATGTTCTCGCTCACCCCGGTTCAATCTGTACCGATTAATGGTACAAGCTGTTTATTGCTGAGTAGCCCACGCTGAGACTAGCGTGTCGCGACGCTAAAGACATGAATGCGACCACCGCCCGTCGTTGCCGTTGGGAGCGTTACACTCAATACGGTCTTTTTCGGATTAATTGGAATGTCAGTGTAGAACACATAGGTGTTTACATTCTGCTTTCCATTGGGACCATTGCGATAGGTTGTCTTTGACACCGTCAAGTTACCAAAGGATGGTGCTACCCGACCAGCATTCAATGTCCAGTCGCTAAAGCCCAGCGTCCCTGTATCCGTTGTACCATCGGTATAGGTAATCGTCACAGTCCCACTGGTCGCGCCATTGGTCGAGGAACCCAGGAAGGTCAGGTAGTTTGACCCGAAGCTGCCATTGACCGGGATGGTCTGTCCATTGGCAACGTAGTTGTTTACCGCCCCTGCGGGAACCGCAGGCCAGATGAAGCTTGCTCCATTGGCGAAGACAGAGCCACCCTGCTTAATACCACTCCCCGAGAGCGCCTGGGCCGAATAGCTATATCCACCACCATCGTAGTTACCAGCGCGGGTATTGTTATCGTTGCTGGTTCCTACCATAGAGTAGGGATTTGTTGCATAAGGCGCGTTTGCCTTGGTTGCGACAGCAAAGACATGGGTTTGACCACCTTTGACACTGCCTGGCAGCGTTACGCTTGCGATGGTTTTGCCTGCCTGCAAACCAACCTCGGTGTAAAACACATAGGTGCTAACATTTTCTTTCCCAGTGGGCGTATTACGATAGGGGGTTGAAGTCACTACCAGGTTGTTGAATGAGGGTGCAGCTGCATTCGCGCCCAGCGTCCAATCACTAAAGCCCAGGGTAAAGGTTTGGGTTGTATTATCGGTATAGGTAATCGTGGCCTGCCCACTTGAAGGTCCATTTGTCGCGGACCCCAGGAAGGCCAGAGTGCTCGCGTTATCCACAGGTGTAATAGCTATCTTCTGTCCCTGGGCAATATAGTTATTCTGCGTTCCAGGATCCGAAGCCGGCCAGACAAAGGTTGTCCCGTACGCCGTCAGCGAACTTCCCGGCACAAGACCAGCGGACTGCATCGCCTGGGCAGAATAACTTCTCAAGCCATCAAAGCTACCAGATTTTGGCTGCCCATCATCACTGGTGCCAACATTGTTATAAGGAACGTTTGGCGAGACCGGCGTCGAGACAGTCCCAACCTTCGTTGCAATGGAGAAGACGTGCAACTGTCCACCAACAACGGTTGAGGGCAACGTCACGCTCTGCACCGTTTTGCCATCCTGAAGAGCCACGTCCGCGTAGAAGACATATGTGTTTACTCCCTCCAGGCCATTGGGCGTATTACGATATGCCATGATCGCCTTTTTGCCATTGCCAAAGGAGACCGGGCTCTTACCACCGCCAAGTGTCCAATCGCTAAAGCCAAGCGTGAAGCCCTGAGAAGTGCCATCCGTATAGTGAACGACAGCTCTACCAGATGTGGGTCCGTTGGCGGAGGCACCCAGGAAACCCAGCACATTCGCGTTCGCGATGGGTGCTACTGGCACCGTCTGTCCCTGCGCCAGGTAATCATCCGGCGTTCCCGCGACCGCGTTTGGCCAGGTGAAAACCATATTGTTAAAGAAGACATTATCACCGGTGACAAGGCCGCTATTTTGCAAAGCCTGCAAAGAGTAGCTGCGCTTCCCTCCATCGAAGTTACCCACGCCAGGATTCGTATCATCGGTAATGCCTACGTTGTTAAATGTTGTCTGGGGATTTGGAGTTGGTGTCGGCGTTGATGTCGATGTGCCACTCGGAGTTGGCGTCGGCGTGCTGGCTGATTTTAAGCCGTAGATGAGCAGGCTACTCTTCGTGCCTACAAAAACCTCACCGTTGGCCACAGCAGGTACAGTAAATTTCGCGAAAATGCTTTGACCAAAGCTATCACTGTAGAGTTCATTCCCCAGGTTCGTCGCGTCATAGGCGCGTAGGAGGCCATTGGGGTCCAGAGCCCATACAATCGCTGTCGAAGCGTCCGTGCCATTGCTGGACGTGACCGAGCCACCACCAGTAAAAGCAAAGCTCTCAGGCGTCTTTGAACTATAGCTTGTCGAGAGCAGGCCAGTCGTTGGATTGAAGGAGAAGGCCTTAATGCTATCGCTCGCACCAGTGAAGTAGACGTTGTTGTTCCAATAGGTCGGCGTACTGTAGACTCCTCCTACCAGGTGCGGCGGCAGTTCCTGCTTTACCTGGTCGATATTGGTCGCGCTAACGTTGTTACAATCCAGGGTACCCGACACAGGTGTGTATTTACCCATGTTATTGTTGTCTACAACGTAGATGCGGCCCTCTTTCCCTACACCAATATGTTCATTAGTGCCAGGAATCTGCAAAGGGCCACCCGAACCCAGATCGGCGTCCGCGTTCTGTAAACACTTCTGGTTGAAGGGGGCAAAATAGTCTTCCTGTTGCAACTGAGGCGAGAGTTTGACGAAGGAATCCGCATTATTCTTGCCACCGGTATTAATATCGAAGTCGCCATTGCCCGAAATAGTATAGATGTTACCAGCACTATCAGAGGCCAGGGCGTTGCCCGCACCCCAGATGCCACCACCAGAGCCATTTGGCGTATTATTGTAAATGGCCGTTTGCTGTAAGCTAGTGCTGTAGGACATAATCCAGCCGTGGTAAGGCTGGTTATCACAAAACGAAGCAAAGGCGATATAGATCTGCCCATTTGCCATCAAGAGCGCCGAACGGTTGCGCTCACGGTCAGCGCGGAAGGCCACCTGTCCGCCAGTGCTTCCTGCGCCCGTTCCTGCTACCGAGCCTTGAATGGGGAGGCTAGGTGCTATCTTATCCTGTCCCGTGCTGATGTCCAGGGCATGCAAACGATAGATGGGAACACCATTCTCCTTGGTGTAGGAGATCACGTACATAATATTGTTCGTGCTATCAATCACCGGCGTCCCAGTAATGCCAATCTCGGGCACCATATCGTTACAGGACACATCGCCTGATGGCACGGACGTCACACCAGACTTCAGAAAGCTGGTGTACCATAGTGGCTGTGTAGGCGTGATTTGGTCGGCATCGAAGGCGTAAACTCCATCGTGCTCGGTCTCAACGAAGACGACGTTGTGCTTCACGCCTCCAATCGTCAGGTTGGGAACGAAGAGCGGCTGCGCATAGACCTGGCCATCCACTGGATAGCTCACACGCCTGCCAAACTGTGAGGTATTAACATTGCTCTTGTTTAACATCGTCTCATTAGCATAAGCACCCGTACGATTATTATCACCCTTATAGGTCAAAATAGCACTGTTAGCGGCTGCATACGCCTTTAAGTTCGGTAAAATTTCATTAAGAGTAAGTAATGTTCCCCCCACAATACAAACGAGGAACACCAGGCTTAAGAGGAGGAATGTTGAATACCTCTTACTTCCACGGCGAGTCGATAAATGCGCATACAAGGATGCATTACGAGGAGGTTGGGGACCGGACATCATCCATGTTCTCCTTACGTCGGGTACATACAAACACAATTATTTATTACGGCAAAGCAAGCAAAAAGAAGGTGCGTGTAAAGTTTTTTTTCACTATCTTCTGACTATAAGAGATAGTTAAAAATTTTCTACTATAATAAACGTAACTTGGGATATTTATGTAGTATAATACAGCAAAAGATAATTTGGAACATATACCTCTACCTAATAGACGAAAGTCCTGATCAAATAACCAGATTCTGGGAACTAATTAGCAAGACAAACGTCATTACATCTTAGATAATGAGTAATTTATTCATCATAATAAAATGAACAGAAGGAGTATCGCCTTTTCGATTAAAAAGGCTGAAATATCTATATGAAACGCTCACTTTTCATAGCCATACTCTTCACCTGCCTGGCTCTTCTACTCATCGCTTGCAATGATCAGAGCCAGAGTACAAGTTCATCTAAGAAATCACCAGGCCAGGAACAACAGACGAACGCTATCACTTCGCCTGTCCCGGCTCCAACCTTTTCCAAATCCGCTGTAAGTAGCATTCCCACTGCTATTACCTATTATCAGGCCCTCAAGGATCGCGACTATGCGAAAGCATACGCCTATCTTGATGCCAACGCCACAACCACTGATGGCAAGAAACTGACCCAGGAGAGCTTTACTCAGATGGCCCAGAATGCCTTTATCCAAAGTGGGGCTATCACTGGTATTACGATGGTTCCTGGTAGCAGTGATGGAACGCAGATTGTGACTACTATTGATCGCAATGCCAACGTGCACTATCATTCACACCTGACCATGAAGAAAGAGGGATCAACCTGGAAGATTCTCTCCTTAGATAGAATTTAGGTAAAAGATAGCAAAAGAGGGTGGCCTTTGTCTGTAGGCCACCCTCGTTGCTATAATAGGGAACATAATAACAGCTTCATGCTATTTATCTCTACCCTGTATTATCGATACAGAGTTCGAAAGGATACCGCAAATACCGTGCTTGGGCCAATAGTGCGAGCGGCAAGAAGCCTGGCGCTTCCCCTCCTGCTCCTACAACTGATGCTGATTGTGAGTGCCTGTGGCCTGACCGAGGCACCTACACATAAAACCTATACCTATTCCACCATCTCCAGCCTGCCAAAGGATCGCGTAACCAATCCTCAGGAGGTAGCCTATACCTATCAAACAGGCGAAAACGTTGTTCTCTCCTGGGCTACACAATCTGGACAGGATACCCTCGATAATAAACCCCAGCCTGTAAAGATTGAGGCCGGCCTGGTAGGTCCCTTTACTAGCATAGAGAGCCTTAAGAAGGCCATTAGCTTCGATGGCAATAATATCACAGGCCATGTGCAGGCAACAATTACACCTATTCAGACCAATAACTGGTCTGACAAGGCCGTCGATGCTAATCTGCAACTGCCTTCATCCATGCCTGCGGGCTACTATATGCTGGTCCAGCGCATCCAGGTCGGACAGGGCTATCAGCCTCCCGTACCAACCGGGCGCATCATTAAAGTCATCGCGATACCTGGCTCCTAGCCAGGCTCACCTCTGGATGCCCCTCTCCTATGCAGGGGTCGAACGCTCCAACAGGTCCGTGACATGCTGTAGGAGGGCATCCAACTCAAATGGCTTTTTGAGATACATGACGTTCCTGCGCTTGGGCAAGCGCTCAGGGAGATTGCCGCTAATGAGAATCACTGGAATATGCTCACTCTCGGTTGAGGCGCGTAGATGGTCGATAAGCTCTAAACCATCCATATGGGGCAGATGGTAATCCAATAAAATAAGGTCTGGCAGCACAGTACGAATCATTCTGAGCGCCTGCAAGCCATCTGTAGCAAAAATGACTTTATAGGAAACCTCTTCTTTAAGCGCTTGCGCTAAAAAGTATCCTACATGGATATCATCTTCGACAACGAGAATCGTCTTCCTTGACTGCTTTGTAAGATCCTCGGGGCCATACACATTTGGCATCCTCTGATTCCTCTAACTTAACTAGGTGCTACCTATCGAAAACCTGAGCGCGCTTGTCCCCGAATGGGGGGAGCGCTAGCCACGAGAGTGGCGCCGTGCCCCGAAGGGGGGTTGGTTTCCGTATAAGAAGATAGTGATTTCAATACTCTTCAACATATACCATGATACTTTTTTTCCAGGGGAAAGCAATCCATTCTACTACATATTTACGGATGAGAGAGGATCAAGTTGAGAGTCCCGCCACTCAATTTTCCACAGCCGAGACCATGTTCCCATCTCAAAAGCCTCTTTCGCCGCGTTGACCGCTAATTCGGACGTTGGCAAGTTAATGGAAAAAGTACTGCCCTGCCCCAACCTGCTCTGCACCTCTAGTCGTCCTCCATGCTCCTCAACAATAGCACGGGCAATATAGAGTCCCAACCCCAGTCCCTTCACAGAACCATGTTGCCCTTCTACTCCCCCAACTCGGTAAAATTGTTCAAAGATGTGCTGTAGAGCATCAGGGGCGACACCCGCGCCCTCATCCTGGACGGCAATGCATATCTCTTGCTCGCCTACCTGAAAGGTGACGGTTATCGGTCTCTTAACTGGAGAGTATTTGCGCGCGTTATTAAGCAGATTGAGTAGCACCTGGCTGAGCCGCTGAGCATCCACCACCCCTATGCACTGATTATCTGTAGAGACAGTCGGCGCCACGCGCTCACAGGCGAACTCATCTATGGCCTGCTGACAGAGCGCGACCAGGTCGGTCTGCTCACGCTGCACATGAAATTGCTGCATCTGGATATGGGCGGCATCATGCAGGTCAGCTATAAGTCGTTCCATGCGTTTAATAGCACCCTCGACAGTGTCAAAATTCTGCACAAGCCGCTCCCCCGACTGTCCCCGCTGCACCTGGCGCTTCATCAATTGCATCAAGCCTTTAACGCTGGTAAGGGGGCCCGCCATTTCGTGCACCACCATGCGCAACATCTGTTCTCTAGATTCATTGACGGACGCAAGAGCTACATTCGCCTGCTGCAATTCCTCAGTACGCTGGTATACCTGCTGCTCAAGCGAGGCCGCATACTGCTCAAGCTCCTGCTGCTGGTGTTTCACCTGCTGGCGGAGTTGGACTGTATCGATGGCTCTGCGTACCGCAGCGGCGAAATCATCACGATCTATCGGCTTAAGTATGTAATCATACGCGCCACCACGGAGCGCGCGAATAGCCAGATCATGCTCACCATGGCCCGTAATTAACAATACAGGAGTCTCTGGCTGTAAGTCCTGCAAAGCAGTTAGCAGGTCGAAACCATCCATACCGGGCATTTTTATATCACTGACAATGACGTCATAGCTCTGCGCTCGAACAAGCTCAAGCGCGAGCTGCGCCGATTCCGCAGTGTCCACATGCAGGTTTTGTAAGCGCAACCGCAGCATATGGGGAAGCGCTTGCAATAAAGCGGAGTCGTCATCCACTACCAGTAGTCGTGCATCCGCCATTGAAGGCAACACTTTTCTTCTCTCCATACTATCGATTGTAAAAGACGAGATTGCCTTATGTCAACTTCGAGATCTCTTCCCGACTCAGAGAATAGCCTCTGCGCCGTCTCCAAAATAAGCCGCCTATAAGTAATGGTATAGATCGGCCTTCTCTACAGCGACACTCACGAGTTGCGCGTTACTTGTCGCCCGGCTGCCATCTGGCAGGGTCAGGGTATCCTCGAAGCCTATACGTATGTCATAACCATGAGCCAGCGCGGCGTCCAGTAGGGGCCAGGCTGTCTGCTCAAAGCCATGCAATAGGAGCGGCCGCCACACACTCGCCATGCGCAGGCGCGCCACGATAGACTCAACCGTGCGCAAGGCCGCGCACGCCTCCACCTCTTCCGGCTCCAATAGGATCCGCAGGCAGCGCGGCGCATATCCTGATGCCAGGAATGCCTCCACATCCTCAAGCGTGCTGAGTCCAGCCTCGATGCCTACGCCACGCGTTTGTAGGAGCGCGCAAAGCTCAGCAGCGCCTGGCTCCGAGAAGTTGACCGAGGCGAAATCTGGCAGCACTCGCCACGCACGCACACTCTCCAGGCGCCGCTCCACAGTGGACTCGATCCAGAGGCCAGTGCTTACACCTACAGGTATACCCGGACAACTCTTGCGCACAGCCTGTAGCGCTTCACCAATAACCTGAGGGGCCAGCGATTGAGCTCCCTGACTGTTCCGTGGATGAATATGCAAGGCTCCTGCGCCAACCTCTATCGCCACACGCGCCTCGCGCGCCAGTTCTTCAGGCATCAAGGGCAATCCAGGATGTTCATCTCGCTCGCGACTCCCATTTAAACATGCTTTGATCAGCACTCTACTATCCTCTCCTATCCTGCTAGTCTTCGCTACAATGAAACAAATACGCCTTATAGCTAATAACGAAGAGAAAGCGCATCGCGATGCGCTTTCTCTTCGTTATTAGCTATATTTCCTCAATCTCGGATGGTTCGCACACGTATGATAGCTAGAATGCCAAAGAGTAGCGAGAGCACAAGCAAGAGCGCACCACCCGCGTATTGCAGCGGCCAGTAGTCATCTTCCGTCTGGTAGACAGTCTTCCACTGTAGGTTAAGGTCCCGGATGCATTTATTTACATTGCCATTAGAGGCTGAGTCATGCCAGTTGCAATAGCTATGAATATCCCCCGTCTCCTGCCCCTGCCGATCAGCAAAGCCCGCGTATATCACCAGTTCCATCTGCTGACCCCAATACCCATTTCCATGATACTCCATATACTGCACATGGGGAGGTACCAGGTTGCCATAATTACCACTAAACAGCAGAAAGCAAGCCACGTAGAGCACAAAGGTCAGCGCCATAGCCAGGATGCTGCGCCGGGTAAGGCTACCCACAAGTACACCTAGCATCAAGCCAAAGAGAGTCAGCCCAACAACAACCGGCCCCGTGACAAGGTAGCGCGACCAGATCTCAAACGGGCCATCCCCCACAAGCATATCCTGTAAAACATTCTCTAGAAAAGCCAGGACAGTAGCGAGCACCAGTACGCCTGCTACAAGCAACGCCAGTTTGATCACCAGCCAGCGCGTACGCGAGGTTCCCTGTAGCCAGGCCACATAATGCGTCTTCTGCGCTCGCTCACGGGACACCAGCGGCGCGCCCACAAAAACCGCTACAAGCAGCGGCAGCAACATGACAACTTCATACTGAAACGTAAAGGCGTCATAGTTGCGCCCCAGCAGGATAAACGCATAGAAGGCCAGCAAGAGTACACCTATGAGCAGAGCGACACGGTGCTGCCGCCAGGTAAGCCAGGTCATAATCAAAATCCCTTCTCAATCAACCGAGGAGCGTACTCGTATGAATATCACTACACCCAACCCCAGCGAGAGCACAAGCAGGATGCCGCTCACGATCCATTGCAGCGGCCAGTAGTTCTCTTCTGGCTGATAGGTGATTTTTATAGGCGTACTACCTATACATTCATTTATCTCTTGGGAGTTCGATGAGGAGAGATGGCAATATGCGCTTATATTCTTAATCTCATTCCCTTGTTGATCAATATTCACCATCTTTACAATTGCAGCTTCCTGTAACAGATCTTGAGGGTAGTCATGTTGTTGATCCCAGATATAGGTCCGGGGCGGAAGGAGGTAGGCATACCAATTGGTCAGGGCCAGAAAGACGACGAGAAAGAGGGTAAATGCTATGGTCATAGCTGGCACGTTGCGACGCACAAAGCAGCCGACCGCCACCCCAAGCATAAGTGCGAAGACGACAAGCACCACAGGCACGATACTGGTAAAGAAGAAGCCGCGCCAGGAACCTACTACTCGTACGCCAAGCACAGTAATCATAGAGTGATTTGCAGCAGTATTGGTCTCAAACTCAAAACGCTTATTCGCAAGCAACGCAAAACCTATACTTAAGATCACAAGTACCAAAACAAGCAGCCCGAGCTTTACCGCCAACCAGCGTGTTCGAGCAATACCTTGCGTCCAGGCAAGGTGGTGCGTCCCCTGCTCACGCTCGCGCGCTATCAGTGGCGCGCCTATAAAGGTCGCCACAATCAGCCCGATCAACTGAGGCCAGAGATTGCCAAAACCTAGAACCATCGATTTAAACATGTACCACGGTCCCGGTTGAACATTTGCATTAAGCACTATCACTACCGCCAGGGCATAAAGCGTAAGTGCCACAATGGCACAGAGCAGCACCACTCTGTACTGTCGCCAGGTAAGCCAGGTCATCGTGCTGCCTCCTGCTGTGAGTGGTTATTCGGCGTGGGCAGGGACGGCTGCGCGTCGAGATAGGCCAGCACAATATCCTCCAGCGAGAGGCCCTGCACGACCCAGCGGGGATCAGAGAAGGGACCGGAGAGGCGCGCGAAGACATTGCTCTGCCTCCCGGTATGCCCGGCCTGTATGACACTTACCTCGGAGGCGATGCGCTCAAAGTCGTCGTGGGGACCAATCAGCAGCTTGTGCGAGGTAACAAACGTCTCCAGGTCTTCCTCGACCTTGACCTGTCCCTGAGAGAGCAGCACCAGGCGGTCACAGATATTCTCCAGGTCGGCGATATGGTGCGATGAAATTACGACGCTGGCGCCATTACTGGCCACGGCATCCATAAACAGGCGCACCAATTCGCGCCGCGCCAGGGGATCAACGTTAGCGAACGGCTCGTCCAGTAGCAACAGACGCGGGCGCTTGGCCAGAGCCATTACCAGAGCCAGCAGGGCGCGCTGCCCACCCGAGAGTTTACCGACCGTCGTTTTGAGGGAAATATCCAGGCGTGCCAATGTACGCTCCGCAAGATCGTTATCCCAGGTCGTGTTTAGCTTGCGCCCCAGCGTCAGGGTATCCTTGACGGAGAATGAGCGATAAAGCGGGCGCTCCTGGGCCACAAAGCCGATGCGCGCGATGAGCGCCGTGGCGTTTGGCGCGGGCGTCTCGCCCAGGACGCGAATGCTGCCCGCACTGGGAGCCAGCAGGCCCACCCCCAGGTGCAGCAGCGTGGTTTTGCCCGCGCCATTCAGGCCCACCAGGCCAGTTACTCCCCCCTCGGGATGTGTAGATCACAGTTTTGCAAAGCCCAGCGCTTACCATATTTTTTGCCGAGATGGTTTGCTTCCAATGCCAGTGTCATATACAGTTTCTCCTCTTGAGACTGTTTGATCATATGTAGGGTCCATGCTTGCATGGACTCAATGCCTTTGATCATATGTAGGATCCATGCTTGCACGGGCTCAGGCCGAGCAAGCTCTGCCCCTACAAGTTTTTTTCTCCCCCTATGAAAGGGCCGCGCGCCGTTTCTGTAGCGTATCCATCAATAGGTCCACGACGCTCTCGTCGTCCAGGCCAACCCCGGCGGCCTGCTCAAGCCACTGCTGCAAGCTCACACGCACCCGCTCCAGGCTCTCGCGGTCCGGTACGCGCAATTGTGTGCGCACAAAGGTTCCCAGACCGGGCCGGCTCTCCACCAGCCCATCACGCTCCAGCTCTCGATAAGCCTTGAATACAGTATTGGGATTAATGGCAATCATGGTCACGACCTCGCGTACCGTAGGTAGCTGATCGCCCGGCTGCAACAAACCCAGGCGCAGCGCGCGCTTGACCTGCTGCACCAGTTGCATATATGGAGCCACGCCGGTACGCTGCTCCAGGTGAAACTCAATCATCGCATATTCTCGTCTCACTCACTGCTATTCTACTAATCTACTAAATAACTATGAACATAGCACAAGTATAGGGCGGAACATGCACAAATGTCAAGGATAGGAAGGATGGGTAGGTAGCGCGGACGAATGCCCGCGCTACCTACCCATCCTTCCTATCTTTTATTTCCTTACCTGTCTCCTCGCGAATACGAGGGCTGCAATAGCGCCACACACACAGGTCAGATAGGTCCAGAAATTGCCCTTATCACCTATGCCTATAAGACCTGGAAACAAGCCTCCAATCACTCCGCCACCAATCCCAATCACAACCGTAACAGCCGTACCCAGCCGCTCTTCCCGCATCACATAATCACCAATTGCCCCGGCTACAGCACCAATAGCGATCCAGACGATACCAGCCCATAGTGCATCCAGCAAACTTGCTAGCACCATACCTCGACCATCCTTTCTGCCAACGCTCCTCATTCCTGCATCTATTCATGATTGGGCCGTCGGATATCTCTATCTTTCAAGTAGGGATAAGGCAGCCCTCACAGGCTCTTTCTAAAGAACAATATACCAAACACGTCACCTATACATTCGCCTATTACCTTGTCTGTTGTCCGAAATAATTGCTCCATTTGTCGAACAGGAAATCCGCCACATCTGCGAAACCACTACCTGGACGATATGTGCGCTCAATGTGCAAGCAGATCATATGCTTCTCTTTGTACGTAGCCCCCGAATGTTTCTCCCTCGCAGATTGCTCGCACGTTAAAAGGCACGACCGCCCGCAACGTGTTTCAGTGTTTTCCCGAAAGAAAGAAACAGTTTTGAGGCGGTACCTTCTGGTCTCGTTCGTACTACGTGGGCAGTGTCGGAGATATGAGCGCGGATACCGTGCTCATATAGATCGAATTGGGACAGCAATAACGGGCAAAGAGAAGTATTCACTCTTGCGAGGGACGTCGCCATTTCTGTTTTTGTTCCTCTATGGAGTCCAGAATATCTTGACGATGAAATCGCCAGACATCGCCCACCTTAAAACCGGGAATTTCTCCCCTCTCGGCTAACCTCGTCACTGTCCGAGGGGGAACTCCCAACATATCAGCAACTTCTTTCGTCTCTATCGGTCTTTCTGTCGCCACTGAACATACTCAACCGCCTCTCACAGATGACACAGAACAATGTGTTACACCTCATCGCAGTCCCCGACAAACAGGAACGCTATCACCTGGGAGCCGATGAGCGCGAGGATGTGGCTGAATACCTGGGCTATCTCGTGGGCTACCTGGGTGGGCCACTTGCCCCCAAGAAAGCGGAGCATTACCGCAAAGAGCAAGCCCAACAAGAATACCTTCGTAGCAGCATACCGGTGGAGGAGAATGAGGAACGGGACCATTTCCCGTTCCTCTCGAAAGCGAACTGCATGAAACAGATGATCACCGCCAAACTGAAGCTGATGACCACTCCTGAACAGTTGCAGACGTTACGCCAGACGCAACTGACCTATCGGGATGCGCTCAATGCGGTGAGCCAGTATGCTTTCGAGCAGGGCAAAACCAGTAGTATCCTGGCTTTACATCGTGGGATGTATGCAGAGTTGCGCGCTCGCTATCACCTTCCTTCCCAACTAGCCTGTAGCGTGGAACGACAGGTTGCCGCCACCTACAAGGGACTGTGGACCAAGCTGAAAAAGAATGCTGAACATCGTCGAAAGAAGATCACTAAGAAACGCTTTAAAGGACTGGACAAGCCTCCCACCTATAGCTCACCCACTGTTCAGTATACCTATGAGCGAGACTACACCTTTCAGCGAAACCAGCAGGTCAGCATCGGCACGCTCAACGGGCGTACCATTATTCCGTACCAAGGCTACGATGAGCATATGGCACTCATTCGGCATGGAGCCAGTATCGGTGATGCAAAACTCTGGTACGATACACCTAAGAGGTGTTTCTATTTGCTTGTTTCCTTGGAGATCGACGTTGCTGAGCCAAGCTGTGAACACCTGAGCGAGGTAGTCGGCGTGGATGTGGGCATTCGCTATCTAGCAGTGGCCTCCACCTCGGCAGGCAAGGCGACCTTTCATCCAGGGAAGCGGGTGAGACATCGAGCAAACCATTATGCACGGCTGCGCAAACGCTTGCAGAAAAAAGGCACTCGTGGTGCGATCCGTCGGTTGAGACGAATCAAGCAGCGAGAGAGACGGTTAAAGTTGCAAGCCAATCATAGGATTGCCAAACAGATCATTGAGCAGCATCCCCGCACCCTCATTGGGCTGGAACAGTTGACTGATATTCGAGAGCGGACGAAGCGAAGAAAGCGCAGCGCAAGAAAAACGGCAAGGGGTATGAGCAGGTCTCGCCCAAGGCCCGCAAAGCGAATCGGGTGTACTCACAGTGGTCGTTTGCTGAATTGCATGCGCTCATCAGTTACAAGGCAGCTCTTGCAGGGTCACAAGCCATCAAAGTGGATGCAGATTATACCTCAAAAGCATGCCCCATGTGTGGGCATACCGCTGATGACAACCGCCCAAAGAAAGGGTTGCTCTTTGTCTGTCAGCAGTGTCACTACACCCTGCATGCCGATCTGATTGGTGCGAGGAATATCACCATGCGAACGCTCGTGCTTCGACAGGATTGGAGCACGACGGGGTACTTGTCAATTGCCCCTGATGCATCGGATAAGGAAGCCAAAGCTGCACGCCTGCAAAGGTATGCAGAGTTGCGGTGGAATCCAGATGCAAGCCTCCGCTCTGAGAGCGGAGGTCATTGACTTATAGCTGATGCAAACAATACACAAAGACAAAACACCATATTCCCCCCACCAAAAATAAGGAGGGTGCAATGCATACGCTCAGCGTATGCATTGCACCCTCCCTGTTAGCAAGCACTCACGGCACAAGAAAGAGTATTCTAGCCAATGGTAACCGTTCCATCGGGGTTGACATGGAGCTGAATCTGCTTGCGTGGCGTCGTGGCAGGGCCACTGACGACGTTGCCACTATTGGCGGGATCGAAGGTCGAACCATCTGGTGGACAAACCAGCTTATTGCTATTCGCGTCATAGGTGAGCGTTCCGCCATCCGTGGTGCAGCCGATCTCGTAGGCGACGAAGTTGCCATCGGGCATGCGGATCAACAGGCTATCTCGCCCATCCTCGGGATTGGTAAACGTCTGCGCGGTCCCAAACCCCTGGTTGGTATTACCAATGACCCGTCCCGTGTGGACAACCGGCGTCCCCTGCGAGGGCGGAGGAGGCGTAGCAACCTGCTTTGGCGAGGCAGCCTGCTTTGGCGTACGCGCCGGCGCGCTTGTGCTCGCCTTCTGGCTGCTCACCTGCTGCCCGCTCCCCTGCGAGGCGAAGGCCAGGCTCATACCGCCTATCATCAGGACCAGGATGCCAACGATAAGCACAGCCAGCATATGTTTACGGCTCTTCGGCACACGCTCAATCTGCGCCTTCAACAGGGCAACCAGCCGAGCCGTTAAAGTCTCGATGCGCTCCTCTTTCGCTACTTTCGCTGAGACTGGAGTCACTCTTGGCGCTATGGGAGAGATTTGCGTCTCGCTCGCCTTCGCACTTACGGGTTCCATCGCGACCGTCGCATAGTTCTCGGACATAGGTCGCTGCGGCTGTGATAGCGGCTGTGTGCTGCGTGCCATAACAGGCTTCATGACCTGTTGCTGCGCCTGCAAGCTCTGCCTGGCCAATGCCTCGGGCCTCAGCGGCACCGTCTCTAGCTTGGAGGTCACGATAGGAGGCAAGAGCTGCCAGTGAATCTTGCGTGGCAGAACGGGCATCGACATAGACGTTGAAGACGTACCACTAACGGGCGTGCGTGGAGGTATCCCACCCAGCGAAATGGGGCCTGTTATGCCCGGCATGCTCTGCCCAGAAATAGACACTGGTGCCAGCCTGCCCGACTGCTGCATCCCCTGGGGAGCATTAAGCAACTGTACAACTCGCGTAAAGGCAGCAGCGAAGTCGCCCGCAGAGCTATAGCGTTCCGCGGGGTTACGCTCCAGAGCACGCTGCAAGACCAGGTCCAGGCCATTGGGCACATCCGCCTTAAATTCCGTTATCAGGGGAGCGGATTGCTGCACATGCATGTTGGCAAGCTCAAATGGATCGCTGGCCTTGAAGGGAGGGCGCCCGCAAAGCATCTCAAAGGTTATGGCACCCAGGGCATAGACATCGGCGCGAGGGTCCAATCCCTGCCCTTTGACCACCTCGGGCGCCATATACTCGGGCGCACCCAGGAAGGAGCCCGAGAGGCTTAACAGGTGAGGATAGGCATGCTCCACAGGAGCCAGGCCCTGCATAGCCAGCATCGACACCAGGCCAAAACCCACCACCTGGAGACTCTTAGCATCCACCCAGATATTCAGCGGTCGTAAAGCTCCATGTGCAAATCCGTGATTATGTGCGTAATCCAGGGCCTCAGCCAGGCGGCGCAAGATTCGTGAAGCCTGCAAAGGCGTCAGTTGCCCACGCTCGCGTACCAACTCTGCCAGCGTATTGCCAGAGACCAGCGGCGAAACCATGTAGGGCAATCCCAGGTGCTCGCCAAAATCTTCAAGCGGCTGAACACAGGGATGGCGCAATTGCAACAGGCTCGAAGCAATCGTGGTAAAGCGAGCGATGAAACGCGCCCGCGCCTGAGGAGACAGAGTAGAGGGTAAAAAGTAGGTCGTGAGCATAACCGGGCGCGCTGATCCCTCCTGACGAGCCTGGTAGACTGCGTTCAGGTTCCCTCGCCCCAACAACTGCTCAACCTGGTATGTCCCCAGCGTTTGACCCACTAACTCATCAACAGATAGCGAAGACGTAGACATACGAAGATAGCTCCCTGAAAAAATTACGCCCCGGACTACAACACTACTGATCCGAAACCCTGAGCGCGGAGCGCTAGTCACGAGAGTGACGTTGGGTTCCGGAATAAGAACATAATGAAGACAATCAAAAAAACACTTTGACACACTATGAATACTTATAGTAAATGAAGTGTATACATTGAACAAGATACTCGTCAACTGCTATGAGCTGGCACTAGGACTTGTGGGGGGAACTAAAAAGCGTTACCATGAGGGGACACTATAAGGGAGGAAGATACACACATTTTATGAGCGAAGTTATTTCTCGTCTCGCTGATGCGACACCTGCCTGGTTAAGTACCATCCTGCGCGAGGCTGGCTATCTTTCTCAGGGCAGCGTTGTCTCTTCCGAGCAGCGGGTCTCTGATGCCTTTAACTCAAGCACTGCCCATCTACGCCTGGTCTATAGCGAAGATGCAACTGCTACACCGCCACAAGATCTCGTGCTCAAACTCCAGAAGAATCACGATGGAGAGAACGAGGTCCAATTCTATCGCCTGGCCGCTCAGCTAGGCGCAAACCTGCCGATGCTCGCCCCCTGCTTCGCCCTGAACTATGATGCGCAGAGTGGGAACTCCTATCTCCTCTTCGAGGATCTCTCGCCCACACATGTAGCGCCCGTGACGCGCCAGCAGCTTCTTGAGGGGCAGGGTGTTCCGCGCGCCGATCAGCTCGATGGCATCGCGGATGCTCTCGCTGGCTTCCACGCCTACTGGTGGGAGCATCCCGATCTGGGTAAATACAAGGCGACGGCCATTCGTCCCTGGTGGCGCGATAAAGAGAGCTACCAGCAGCATATCGAGCGCCGCACCCGCGAGTGGAATTCCTTTAAACAAAGCGCAGCCAGCGAGGTCTCGCCTCAGATCCGTGCGACCTATGAATATGTGCTTGGACGTATGCCAGCTCTCTGGGAGGAATATCTGGAGGAGCGGGTCACCAACCGTCACCAGCTTACCCTTTCGCAGGGCGATTGTTACCTGAGCAACCTGCTCTGCCCACGCGAGGTCGCGGGCGAGGCCGAGGAACCCAAGGGGCAGACCTATATTCTCGACCTGGAGGCCGTTAGCGCCAATTTCCCGACCTATGACCTGGCCTACCTGATGCCCACCTTCTGGTCACCTGAGCAGCGCAAGGTCCATCGCCCCGAGGAACTTTTCCTGATTCGCTACCTCCAACGCCTGCGCAAGTTTGGCGTTGAGAATTACAACTGGGCCATGCTCTGGCGCGATTACCAGATGATGGTTGTCTTTATGCTCTTTGATCCTATCTGGGACCAGACGGCGGGCGCGTCGCGCGCTTACTGGTATCCCAAGCTCCACTGCCTGGTACGCAACTTCTGGGACATGGGCTGCGGCCTCACCCTACGCAAACTTGCAGAGAAGAAATAGTATTGAGAGTCAATCCTATTGCGGGCAGATGCCCGCAATAGGATTGACTCTCAATACCTGGCACATAATGAGAAATTAAATAAATGAGGAAAGGTCGAGGTATTTTTCCAGGATGTCTGCCAGCCTGTCGTAGGCCTGCATACGCTCAAAGGGCCGCATCTCTGGCACCGGGGCTGCGCGCCGCTCTCCCAACGCTCTTAAAATCGCGTGGCGAAAGAAGTCATTCTCAAACAAGCCATGCAGGTAGCAGCCCGCGACCCAACCCTCTTCGCTAAGAAAACCATCCGCCACGCCGTTTACCTCTAGCAGCGGCATAAGGGAGGTCGAATTCGCATCCGCCGTGCGACCGAGATGAATTTGATAGGCTCGCAACGGCTGCTCAGGCACAAAGGCAAACAGGCCCCGGCAAGCAGTTCTCGTCAAGTTGGCCACACTCTGAGAAGTCACCTTCTCTTCCAGAGAGGCGAAAATCGTCTCCACCGGTAGAAGACTCAGGCCAGCCTCAACCGCTCCTGCGCAACCCTCCGCACCTGTTGGATCACATAGGCGCTCACCAAGCATCTGGTAGCCGCCACAAATGCCCAGGATCGCTACACCCTCCCGCACCAGACGACGAATTTGCATACCCAGCCCTGTGCGCCAGAGCCAGGCCAGGTCAGCAAAGGTATTCTTTGTGCCGGGAAGGATGATCAAATCAGGCCGTTCAGGAAGCTCCTCGGGCGAGCTTACCAGGTGCAGGCACACCCCTGGCTCCGCCGCTAAGGCATCAAACTCGTCGTAGTTGCTCATATACGGCAGGCGTGGTATCACAATCTGTAGTTGTCGAGTGGCTTCTCCCTGCTGTTTCTGCGCCAGGAGTGCTGTTCCCTCTTCCAGCGCGACACTGTCTTCCTCGGCGATTCCCAGATCCCTCACAAAAGGCACCGTTCCCAGCACGGGTATCTCCGCTCGCGCCTCCAGCATCCGCTCACCCTCCCGCCATAGCTCCAGGTCGCCACGAAACTTATTCACAATCAGGCCCTTGACGCGCTCACGCTCCTCGGGTTGAAGCAACATTAAGGTTCCAAGCAGCGAGGCGAAGATGCCGCCCCGGTCGATATCCCCCACCAGCAGCACCGAGGCATCTGCCCAGTGTGCGACGCGCATATTGACCAGGTCATAGCGCGCCAGGTTGATCTCGACCGGGCTGCCCGCACCCTCAATTATTACCAGGTCATAGGCACGACGCAGGCTCTGCAGAGATTGCTTTACCACCGCTTCAAAGCCTGTACGCTGGCGATAATACTCACGCGCCTCCATCGTGCTTAGAGGCCGCCCCAGCATAATAACCTGGCTGCGCGAGTCTCCCTCGGGCTTGAGTAGAATAGGATTCATCTCGACTGTTGGCTCAATGCCTGCCGCCTCGGCCTGGACTGCCTGGGCGCGCCCAATCTCGCCTCCCGCTGGGGTGACAAAGGAGTTGAGGGCCATATTCTGAGCCTTAAATGGTGCCACACGCCAGCCCTGGCGGGCGAAGAGGCGACACAGGCCTGTGACCAGCGTACTCTTGCCAACGGTCGAGGCCGTTCCCTGTACCATGATGGTACGTGCTAATTCTCCCATAGCTCCTTCTCCTCACTCTGTAATACCCCTAACGCTCCCGCCAACCTGGACCATTCATGTGCCTGCCGTGTAGCGACCCGTATATACTGTGGTAGGCCAAACGAGGTACAGTCGCGCACCAGGAGACCTCCCTGCAATAAAGCCTCTCGCAGCTGCCTTGCATTCCCCACGCGTACCAGCGCATAGTGCGTGCGCGTTGGCACCACCCTACATCCCAGGCCTTGCAAGGCTCCAAAGAAGGCCTCTCGCTCCCGCGCTAATCCTTGCAGGCTATGTGCCAGGTGCTCCCTGTCCGCGAGGACTGCTGTAGCCACTACCTGCGCGGCTCCATTGACATTCCAGGCTGGCAGGTTAGTTGCCAGCTTTGCTGCCAGTTCGGGAGGCGCCACGGCATAGCCGATCCTCAGCGCCGCCAGGGCGAAATCCTTAGTCAGGGAGCGCAACACAATCACCTGTCCCTCCTCCTGCGCCAGCTCCAGTGCCGTCTCCTCTTCGGCGGGAAAGAGAAAATGGCGATACGACTCATCAATGACCAGCAGCGTTCCTAGCTCCGCACACGCTCGAGCCAGCTCACGCAACTTCATCGGAGGTAGCCACTCCCCGGTTGGATTATTGGGATTACAGAGCCAGAATAATGCCGGGTGCAACCTCCTCAACCACTGTATAACTTCGGGTATATCTACCTGAAAGTCGTCCTCTTCCCGTAGTATACAATCGCTCACACTGGCCCCCACAGCCTGTGACGCCGCCTGATACTCGCCAAATGTCGGCATCAATTGCGCGACCGCAGCTCCTGGATAGAGAAAGGTACGCGCGATACTCCAGATAAGTTCGCTTGCACCATTGCCACATACTAACCACTCTATCCCTACCTGTTGAGCATCAATCTCATAACGCAATAGCGCACGTTTCAATGCGAGACAGGCACGATCTGGATAGCGCTCAAGCGCCAGGCCAGCCAAAGCCTGGCGGGCCACCGGTGAGGGGCCATAGGGGTTGGCATTGACGCTGAAATCGTGTATCTCCTCCGGGCGCAAGTCCAGGCGCTCCAATTCTCCGTAATCCAAAGCGCCATGCACCGGCAGTTCGCGCCCGTCTAATTGCTCCTTTGTAGGTGGTGGATGTTGCTGCATCTAGCCTCTTCCTGCTCGCCTCCATATACGCACGACCAGCGCGAGCAGGAAGGCACAGGTTCCAACCCACCAGGTCATACGCTCCGCCTGGGCGATAACGGCGGGCGTTATGTTCCGCCTCTCCTCCCCAAGGATATAATGCTCGACCTTCTCTAGACGCACGCCCAGCGCTCCCGCTGCCGCCGACATGGGATGCCCGGCGTTTGGACTCTCCGTCTTGCCCGCGTCACGGCGCCACACGCGCCATGCCTCTTTTCGCGATCCTCCATAGAGCGGCGCACAGGCGATGATGAGCAGCGCACTGAGGCGGGCCGGAAGCAGGTTGAGTAGATCATCCAGCCGCGCGGCAGCCTTCCCCAGATACTCGTACTTACCATGATAGCCTATCAGCGAGTCAAAGGTGTTGGCCAGTCGGTAGAGCGCCGCACCCGGCAAGCCAAAGAGGGCATAGTACCAAAGGGGCGCGACGACCGAATCGCTCACATTCTCTGCCAGCGATTCAACTGCCGCCGCCGCGACCAGCTCAGGGCTTAAGTGTGAGCGATCCCGGCTTACCAGACTTCTTAACGCCTCACGAGCCTCCTCCAAATCCCTCTGCTCGAGTAACCTGCGTACCTGCGTACCCGCCTCTACCAGCATCCGCAAGGCAAAAAAAGGCTTCAGGGCCATTCCCATGAATACTGCCGAAGCGAGCAAGCCTACTCGCGCTCCTCCATAGTCTTTGGCCTTCTTCTCTATGCTTCCTATTAGACCTTGAAACAACTTCACCGGCACAAGAACCAGTGGAAAAGCTACCAGCAGCATGATGACGCCATACCTTAGCTGTGCCCCTTGGCCGCGAGGGGCACGGCTCTCAAGCGCTCGAATGAGCCTGCCATACCAGACGACGGGATGCACGCTGGCGGCGGGCTCGCCTATGAGGTCAAAAGCAGCCGCCAGCAAGAGCACCAGCGCTTCATACATACTTCGTTGCCCTTTTGTCTCTGGCATGGGCTAAAACTCGATGCCTTTCTGGGCCTTGACTCCGGCGTCGTAATGATGCTTTATATCCGTGATCTCCGAGACCGTATCGGCATACTCGATCAGTTCAGGGATGGCGTAGCGCCCTGTGATAACAATGTGCATCCCCTCTGGGCGCTGCTCCAGCACCTGGTGCACCTCTTCCCAGGCCAGCCAGCCGTATTTAAGGACATAGGTCATCTCGTCCAGCACTATCAGGTCATAGTCGCCCGAGAGGATCTTCAGTTTGCAGATCTCCCAGCCCTGGCGCGCCAGCTCTTTATCCTTCTCGATGTCCTTGGAGAGCCAGGTAAAACCATCGCCCAAAGGGTGAATCTCGATGCCCGCCGTGCGCGCCGCTTTCTCCTCGCCCCAGTTGGCTGTGCGCGCCTTGATAAATTGCAGCATGCAGACACGTAGGCCCTGGCCCCAGGCGCGGAAGAGCAGGCCCAGCGCCGCTGTGGTCTTCCCTTTGCCCTTCCCGGTGTTGAGAATGACCAATCCCTTCTTCTTCGCGCTCTTTGCGCGTTCGCGCCGGGCCGCATGGCTGGCGCGCTGGCGCTTCAGCCGCTCCTCTTCGCTTAGTTCTACGTCCTCCTCTGGATCGTACCCCTCCTCTATTTCCTCGTTGTGTTCCAGTTCTTCTTCTGTCATGACCACCACTCCTCGCGCCTGCGGCGCGTATTAGAGTGATGGGGAAGTGACTGGAGAGGCCGTTGGTCCTTCCAGTCACTCCCCCATCACTGACTCTTTATTTAGACTGTACCGGTACAGTAATCGGGGAGCGCGCCGGGGAATTTGTCGGGGTGAACGATCTGGGCAACGCATTGTAAACCCTGCACGAGGCGCGGGCCAGGGCGCTGCATGATGTCAGCGTTGACACGGTAGACTTTGCGGTCCTTAACCGCCTGGATGGTGCTCCAGTTGGCGCGCTTATAAACGCTATCAGGGGTGCCACCATAGGCGGGGTCTTCCGTAAGAATCACGATCTGGGGGTTGGCGCTCAAAACCGCCTCGTCGGTGACCTGGGGGTACCCTTCGTTGGCGGTATTGCTATGAAAGATGTTGGTGGCGCTGGCATCTTGCAATAGTTCGTCACCAAACGAGCCGCCACCAAAGACATAAGGCTTACCAGACGTGCTATCATCAACCTCGAGCAAGACCCTTGGTGCGGGAGCGCCCGCAACCTTCTGCTCGATATCATCGCGCTCCTTCTTCAATTGCGCGACCAGGTCATTAGCCTTGGCTTCACTATAGGTCAGGCGCCCCACCAGTTGAATCTGGTCAAAGGTCTGGCTGAAATTCGTCAGGGAGAGGTCAACGATGTTGACGCCAGAGTCCTTAAGTTTGCTATCATATTGCTTGGTCAGCCCACCAGAGGAGAGTACCAGGTCAGGCTTGAGCGCGATAATCTGCTCGACGTTGTAGCCCTGGGTGCTGGAGACCTTGGGAAGCTTAGCCAGGTCGGTGGGATAGTTTGTAAAGGCATCCACCCCAATAACCCTGCTTTGCAGGCCCAGTGCGCCCAGGATCTCGCTGGTGCTGGCTGTGAGCGATATAATGCGCTGGGGGGCCGCTTTAGGCATATTAATGGGTTTGCCGTAGTAATCGTTCGCCGGGGCCTGCGTCGCCGCGGGTGTGGCGGATGAACTCGTCTGCGTAGAGCCACCACAGGCCGCCAGCAGCGCGCAGAGCGCCACTAACATCAGGGGCAACAGACGATGAGAGATGACACGGGTAGACATGAGTCGTACTCCTCCAAATATATCAAGATAGACAACGACACTGCCCGTCGTCACCTCGCGCCCTTTGGAGGTATTGCAGAAGACATGGGGAAAAGGTTTCCAGCGTGCGGCAGGAGTCGCCTCGCAACCTTTCAAAGCCTCAACGCTGTTCCATGTACTCGCTCCTTTGACGCGAAGGATGAGATCGGCACTATTGGGCAGGTCTCCTGGCTTCTGGCTGCAAACGCTTCTCACCGACCTTCCCGCGCGCAACAGAGCGCAGTGGTATGTTTATGCACCCCTTCTCGGGGCTGGTGAGTCGCTCGCCAGTTACAGTAGCGCGACTGCGCCGGACTCGCACCGGCTTCCCTATTCTGCCCGCTATAGCTCTGCGGGCCACCCAATGTGTTTGATGTGTATCAACAACAGGCTCTATTCTACCACCACGGGGGCGTGGCGCGCAAATACTTCAGTTCCACAGGCAGACCAGCCACGAGCAAGTACACGCGCTCCGCAGCCTCCACCAGGCGTTGATTGACCCTCCCCAGCCCATCACGATATATGCGTCCCAGAGGAGTATCCGGCACCAACCCCAGACCCACCTCATTCGAGACCACCAGCAATGTTTTGCCCGAAGGAAGCTCTCGCACCGCCTCCAATAGCCGCTCTACCTCGCCCAACAACTCCTGGTCAAAGAGCGCGCCCGGTTGTGCAATCTCACCCTCGCAGACCACCCCGCTCTCACGAAAGAGCCAGTTGGAGAGCCAGAGTGTCATACAATCCAGCACAAGCACATCGGCCACCTGCGCCCCCTTGCGGATCGCCTTCGCCAGGTTCAGCGGCTCCTCAATCGTCACCCACTGCTCCGGACGGTCGGCGCGATGCCGGGCGATGCGCTCGCGCATCTCCTCATCGCTCGCCATGGCCGTGGCGATAAACGCCACTTCTCGCCCGCTCGCCTCGGCCATACGCTCGGCGAAGGTGCTCTTCCCACTACGCGCCCCACCCAGCACCAGCACCAACCGCGGCCGCTTCTCATCGCTACTCATCAAATTTCATCCCTCCTAAATCCCTATGCTTCCTTTCATGATATACTGAAGCATATCACCATTTCCATATTCCAACATCTCAAAAAGAATAGATCTACTATCAAAGCAATCATCCCGATTGCGTAGGTGCACCACACCTCAAGCACTAGAGAGGATTTCCCAGGCATGAAAGGGCATAACCATATCGCCTTTAGTCTTGCCGCGGCCACTGTCGTCAACACGCTCATCTTCGATGTTACGCACCTCTCAATGGCTGGCAGCCCGGTCAACCTGGCGCTGACGGAGCAGCTTCTCCCCCTGGCCTCACAATCGCTCACCTTCACCGATCTCCTCTATAAAAGTGCCTTCTATGGCGGGATCGTGCTTGGCTCGGTCGCGCCCGATATCGATCATCCCAAGAGCATCATCAGCCATCTTTTCCCCTGGGTCAGCCGCATTGTAACCAGCTTCTGCAAACATCGCACACTCACCCACAGCCTGCCTGGCATCGTTGCCGCCACCATCTTCTGGGGCATCCTGCTCGCGCTAGGACTTGGTCTCTTCAATGCCGCTATTTTCTCCCTCTCTGCCGAGATGATGCATGCCGCCTTCCTCTTCTACCTCGCAACCGCCCTTGGTTGCCTCCTACACAGCTTTGAAGATACCATGACCTTCGCTGGCATCCCCTGGCTCTATCCCCTCTCCAGGCGTAGTCAGCACTTCTCCTTCATCCACTTTCGTTCCGGTAGCCTGACTGAGTACGCCGTCGTACTCTTCTTTGTTGTGCTCGTAGGCCTCGGCCTGCTCTACCACTTCTTCTTTGTCTAGTTCAAACACGGGCTGAGAATCTCTCAACCACCTGGACATTGACCCAGGTCAATATGATACTATTATCAACATTGACGTTCTCGTCCATAACCTGCTCTATGATGAGCTAAGAAGAGATGGTTTATCTTGAAAAAACTGAGTCTACCTTTGGCAACGAACTGGTTGGTAAAAGAACGGAATATGTCCCTCTCTGTTGAGAGCGATGGTATAAGCGAAGAGGGCTGGCTGTCCGCGCCAGTTCCCGGGACGGTTCACCAGGCTCTGCTCGACGCTGGTCGCATTCCCGATCCCTTCCAGGGCACCCTTGAAAATGATATTCAGTGGATCGGCGAGCGTGACTGGCTCTATCGCTGCTCCTTTACGCTTACAGATGATATCCAGGCCGCCGAACATATTGAGTTACACTTTGAAGGCCTGGATACCTATGCAACAGTTTGGCTCAATGGCGCGGAGATCGCGCGCAACACCAATATGTTTGTGCCTCTACACGTCGAGGTCACTAACCTGCTCCGCCCCGGTCAGAATGAGCTCTTGATCAATTTTGAGTCCGCGCTCAGACTGGGTCAAGCCCTAGAAGCCCAACATGGCAAGCACACATCTTGGAATGGCGATAGTAGCCGCTTATATGTCAGAAAAGCACAATATCACTATGGCTGGGACTGGGGTCCAATCTTACTTACCGCAGGTCCCTGGCGCGCCATCTCGCTGCTCGCCTATAAGAGCCGCATAGTCGATGTGTTGTCTCAGACTGAGGTCAGCCCCGATCTGGAAAACGCTCTACTCTCTGTCACCACAGATATTGAGCTTGGTGGCACGGATCCTGCTAATGTCTCGTGCAGTGTCAGTGTCTATGATTCACAGAATACGCTCGTTGGCGAGCAGGAACTTCCTGGCACGGCCCTGGAGCTTCTACCTGACCATGGGCAGTATCGTCTACAAGCCAGGCTACAGCTTGTCCAGCCACAACTCTGGTGGCCGCGTGGATATGGCGCGCAGCCTCTCTACCGCCTGGTGGTAACACTTCACGATGAGCAAGGCAGCACCCTGGACCAGCGCGAGATACGCACGGGACTACGCCGCCTGGAGCTGAGCCAGCATCCCTTCTCCGATCAACCAGGGAACTCGTTTTACTTTACCATCAACAATACGCCTATCTTCTGTGGGGGCGCAAACTGGATACCCGCTGATTCACTGACGCCGCGCATCTCGCCCGAGCGCTATCGCGCCTGGGTGCAACTGGCGACGGATGCCAATATGGCCATGCTGCGTGTCTGGGGAGGCGGTATCTATGAAGAGGATGTCTTCTATGACGCCTGCGATGAACTTGGTATCCTGGTCTGGCAGGATTTCATGTTTGCCTGTGGCATGTATCCCGCGCTAGACTGGTTTCAGGCAAGTGTTAAGGAGGAGGCCGAGGCCGCTGTTCGTCGCTTGCATCATCACCCCAGTATCGCGCTCTGGTGCGGCAATAACGAAGATTATATGGTCGCTTCATCTACGGGACACTATGATGCCACGTTTGAAGGCGATTTTACCACCATACAATTCTCCGCCCGTGAACTCTACGAACGCGTACTCCCCGAAGTATGCGCCCGCCTCGATCCCTCACGCCCCTACTGGCGCGGCAGTCCCTATGGTGGCACCAATGGCAATAATCCCGAAGTAGGTGATCAACACGTCTGGGATGTCTGGCATGGTTTTATGAGGAAGTACCAGGACTACTCCAGCCTTGGAGGCCGTTTCATCAGCGAATTCGGTATGCAAGCCACACCAGTTCGCTCAACGATTGAAGCCTTTACCTCAGCAGAGGAGCGCTATCCACTCAGTCGCACCCTGGAGCACCATAATAAGGCTTCTGACGGATCACGCCGCCTGGCCGTTTACCTCTCCGATACGATGCGTAATCCGGCCGATCTCGATAGCTACATCTACGCCACCCAACTTGTCCAATCGGAAGCACTCTGCTCAGGCATCCGAGGTTGGCGTCGCCAATGGCAAGGACCAGGCAAAGAGTATATCGGAGGCGCCCTGGTCTGGCAGATCAACGACTGCTGGCCCGTCACCAGCTGGGCCATGGTCGATTACTACCTGCGCCCGAAGCCTGCCTACTACAGTGTGCGCCGCGAGCTGGCTCCTATCGTCGTCGGCCTCGCCACGCAGGATAAGCAACACGCCGCCGTCTGGGCCGTCAACGCCACCCAGCAGCCCCTCGATGTCCACCTGGCCCTCCAGTGGTGGACCCTCGAAGGCGAGCTAGTCGACGAGCAGCAACGTGCCTACACACTTGAGCCCAATCAGGCAACCGAGCTGCAAACGGCCCCCATTGCGACCGCTACAGGCCACGTCCTGGGCGCGCGTCTGCTTCAGGGAGACCAGGTTCTGGCACGAGCGACCCTCTGGCCTGAACCCTTCAAATATCTCACCCTGTCCGAGCCTGACATCCGCGTAGAACGCCTGGGTCCGGACACACTCTCGCTGCAAACGCAGCGCCCCGCCAAGGGCGTCTGGCTCACAGCCGAGGACGGGGTCAAGTGGAGCGACAACATGCTCGATCTCCTGCCAGGCGAGCGCTATATCATTAAGGCCGAGGGCCTGAAACACGACAGCGTCATTCACATCGATTGGCTGCGCGCATAACAAGAGTTATAACAAAAAGGCAGTGTTGAGGGGTCTCAACACTGCCTTTTTGTTGTCAATTTTCCTCGATTCATCTCAACCTCTTGACTTTTTCCTGTCTAGCTTATATAGTTAGTTACATGAGTAACTAACCAGTTAAGTAGGTAAGTTATGGCACAGATAATTGATGACAATCGACCAATCTTTTTGCAAATTGCCGAGCGGATCGAAAACGATATCCTCGGCGGCGAGCTACCCGAAGAGTCGCAGGTGCCTTCTACGAACCAGTTTGCGTCCTTCTACCAGATCAACCCGGCCACGGCCGCGAAGGGCGTCAATCTCCTAGTAGACCAGGGCATCTTGTATAAGAAACGCGGTGTTGGTATGTTTGTGTCGAGCGGCGCTCGCGAGCAATTAATGCGTAAACGTAGGGAGCAATTTTATGAGCAATATATTGTGACTATGATGCGTGAAGCCCACAAACTGGGTGTCACTACACAACAGCTGATTGATATGATACAGAGAGGGGAACGTAGCCAATGAGCAAGGTTGTCGAAGCCCAGCGGCTAACCAAGACCTATGGTAAAGTCACGGCAGTCGACCAGGTTAGTTTCGCCATTGAAGAGAACAAGATCTATGGGCTACTTGGTCGCAATGGGGCCGGAAAAACGACGATTATGCAGATGATCACGGCCCAGATCTTTGCAACAAGTGGAGAATTACTGATCTTTGGAGAACAACCCTATGAGAATAATCGCGTGCTCAGCAAGATATGTTTCGTTAAGGAGAGCCAGAAGTATCCCGAGGGCTTCCGTGTCTGCGATATGCTGGACCTCTCCGTCTCGTTCTTTCCCAACTGGGATCGCGAGTATGCCAGCGCCCTGGTAGAAGATTTCCGCCTGCCTATGAAGCGTCGCATCAAGGCACTCTCCAGGGGCATGCATTCCGCCCTGGGTATTATTATCGGCCTCGCCAGCCGCGCGCCACTTACCATCTTCGATGAACCATACCTGGGACTTGATGCCGTAGCACGCAGCCTGTTTTATGATCGACTGATCGAGGACTACGCCGAGCATCCACGCACCATTGTCCTCTCCACCCATCTGATCGACGAGGTGAGCCGAATTTTGGAGCATATCCTTGTCATCGATCAGGGCCGGTTAATTATCGACGAGGAAGCCGACGCGCTCCGCGAACGAGCCTTCACCATCGTTGGAACAGCCTCAAAGGTCGATGCCTTTACAGCGGGCAGGGAGATACTTGAGCGCAAAGCCTTTGGCTCGCTTGCCGAGACCGCTCTCCTCGGGCACCTGGATACAGATACGCGGCGGCAGGCCGAGACACTTGGACTGGAACTTGCGCCCATCTCTCTGCAACAATTGATCGTCCACCTCACGAGCGAGCGACCCGAAAGAAAGGCTGTGGAAGTCCTATGAATCGCATGCAAGCTATACTCCATATACACTCCAAAGACTGGTTCTGGTGGCTTCTCGCGCCCTGGTGCTGGGCTTTGTTACCGTCTTTCGCCGTCAACCTGATCATAAGTTTGTTCGCGCATACAGATGCGGGCATTTATACAGGCGGCCTAGCCTCCATTTACATCTATATGCTCATCATTGGCGCGCTCGTTGTGTATCGCACCTTTTCCTTCGCCCTTGGTTTTACCATGCGCCGCACAGATTATATTCTGGGGACAACGCTAGTCGCAATAACAGTTTGCGCAATCGAAGCCATTGTGCTGCTTCTACTCTCCTTCATTGAAGCAGATCTCACAGGGGGCTGGGGCGTGAGGCTGCACTTCTTCCACCTGCCCTATGTTAGCGATGGCTCGTTCCTGGCTCAATTCTGGGTGTACTTTATTGCCCTGGCGACCCTTTATGCTCTAGGTTTTATTATCGGTAGCCTCTATCAGCGCGCTGGTCGTACTGGCCTGCTGACTACGAGTGGTGCGGTGCTACTACTTGGCACAATTGGCTCATTTGCCTGTACACAGTACAATTGGTGGGGTAACATCTTCGGCTGGTTAACCCATCGGAGCACCGCTGATCTAGCTTCATGGTTCCTTTTGCCGCTCGTTGCCTGCCTCTCAATCTCCTATGTATTGCTGCGTAAAGCAACTATAGCTTAGATAGCAGAAAGGAAAAGCAGTATGTCAACTCTCAGCCCCACCAATCATTCCTCCTATAGAGCATATGAAATGCAATCAGCAAGCGAACATCAGGAGTACGAGATGTCTTCTATCCAGAAGCAAGACAATATAGCCAATGAGAAGGTTCGCCCTCCCAGGCGCGACATGCGGAACATCTACCGTTTTATACTGGCAATCACCTCCATGCTCATGCTCACTCCATTTGCCCTCTTGTTTGTAGTTTTTATGGGAGGACCACAGGGCTGGATCGGCTTTGGCATTGCTGCCGGTGCCATCTTTCTCATCGCCGTCGTCGCCATTGATAAAATTGAGTAGTGAATTCATACATCAGGTAAAGCATACAACAGGCTGACACTTGGACACAATTGGCCTAAAGTGTCACTACTTGAAAGGACTCTCCATGTCAACCCAGATTGGTCAGGAAACACCCTATAGGCCTGAAGCGCCGCTCGCATCAGAAGCCACAGTACGGCCACGCCTCTTCTTTGTCGACCATACTCGCGTCTTACTAACCATGCTGGTCATCATCCATCATCTTGCGCTCACCTATATCGCCGGTCCCTGGTACTACAGGGAAACAACACATGACCTGCTCACAAACTTGCTCCTGGGGCTGCTAGTTCTCTTTAACCAGTCTTTCTTCATGGGCTGTTTCTTCCTGATCTCAGGCTACTTTACCCCCAGCTCATATAATCGCAAGGGACCGAAAGCCTTTCTCAGGGATAGGTTTCTACGCCTGGGGCTGCCGCTCTTGATCTTTACATTCATCCTTAATCCCTTGATCATCTACCTTGGCGCTGGCACCCCCATACCCTATGGATCATTCCTGCTTAAGTATGGCGCCATTGCCATTGGCACTGGACCGCTCTGGTTCGTCGAAGCGCTGTTAGCCTTTGACTGCCTGTACGTGCTCTGGCGCTGGTTGACTCGCAAACGCGCAGCTTCCACATTCACCTTGGCGACCAGCAAGCCACTCACCTATCGCGCTACCCTGATATTCACACTCTCCCTGGCGCTTATCACCTTCCTGATGCGCATCTGGCTCCCTTTCGGCTGGACCATTCCCTTGCTAAATCTCATCCCCTCTAACTTCCCTCAGTATATCGGACTGTTCCTTGTCGGTCTCCTGGCAGCTCGTCACGGCTGGTTTCAGCGTATACCAGCCTCAATGGGAAAGGTTGGCCTGGGCGTCGCGCTAGGCTCTACGCTTATCTTCTTTATCCCAGCGCTACTGAGTAGCTGGGGAGCCTTCGTTGGCGGTCTGCACTGGCAGGCATTTGTCTACGCGCTCTGGGAAGCACTCATGGGGGTTGGCATGAGCATGGGCTTGCTCATCTTCTTTCGTCAGCGTATGAACCGGCAGGGCAGCCTGGGAAAGTTTCTTAGTAGGCAAACCTACGCTGTCTATATCATTCACGCCCTTATCCTGGTTTGTGTGGCGGAATATGCGTTAGGTAGTCTGCACCTCTATCCACTACTCAAATTTGCTCTAGCTATATTCATTTCGATCCCACTCTGTTTTGTGTGCACCTACTTGCTCCGCAAGCTCCCGCTAGTGCGCAAGATCCTCTAAGCGTAACATACTACACATCATTCCAATTTTTTACTGGTCCTTGACATCCTCATAGTTAGTACTGTATAGTACTAACTATGAGAAGCACATCGAATCGTGACCAGGTCATCAAGATAGGGGCCGAGCTATTTCTTGCTCATGGCTTTACTACCACAAGTATGGATAACGTGGTCAAACAGAGTGGCGTTGCTAAATCGAATATCTACTATCATTTTCAGAGCAAGGACGAACTGGCCCTAGCTGTGCTAGAGAAACATATCGCTTCGCTGCAACTGCTCTTCCGCCAATGCGTGCTTGAAAACAAGGACGGCACACTTTTACAGAAGCTACGAGCGTATACCGATGGGTTGATCGCTGAACTTGTAGAGCGCGAATGCATCGGCGGTTGCCCCCTTATGTCGCTCATGGTGGAAGCTGGCAAGACCAACGAACGTCTGCGCGAACGTCTGCGCCAGTTCTTCAGCCAGCAAAACCAGGGGCTTGAAAGGCTCCTGAACGAGGGAAAGCGCCTGGGAGAAATTCGTTCTGACCTGCCAACATCAGCCCTTGCCTCTCTGTTCATTTCATGGCTTGAAGGGAGCCTGATGGTGGCTAGCATCGAGAAGAGCGCCACAGCGCTCCGGCAAGAACGCGATGCCCTGCTTCACCTGTTCCAATCCTCCTGATCACTGAAACCAGAGTGGCCTTCTTTTTAAATGACGGTCTGTCAAATAGAAAGAAGCGTGCTCTTTTTTTTGCGCACATATTAGTACTGAATAGTACTAAATAAAGGAGAATAGCTATGCAACACATTCAACATGGTATTTCTAGTATCGAGGGTCTGCGCCTCGCCCACAGCTATGTCATCGAGGCCACCGATGGCCTGACGCTTGTCGATACGGGGGTTCCCGGCTCTCTTCCTCAGATGGAGAAGGAGCTCAAGAACGCAGGATATCAGCTTAATCAGGTCAAACGCATCCTTATCACGCACGCCCACTGGGATCACTATGGCAGCCTGGCCGCTCTCAAGGAGGCAACTGACGCCCAGGTCTACGCCCACCATCGCTATGAGAGCGCGGTCATTCGTGGCGAGAAGAGACCCCTGCATCCCTCAAAGGCGGAGCTAGGTGCCTTTGACCGCATCGTCTATGATGCCTGGGTGATACCCAAACTACGCCATACTGTAGCTGTTCCGGTCGATTATGAACTTAGGGAGGGTGATCGACTCGATGAGGTGCTTCCGGGCCTGGAGGTTGTTGACCTGGCGGGACATAGCCCGGGCCAGTGTGGCTTCTGGCACGCGGAGCGCGGTATTCTCTTTGGAGGGGATGTTATGATGCGCTCCCCCCTGGGTCGTTTCCTCCTACCCATGGTTGCAGCGACTCCCGATATAGCCGAGGCTAAACGCTCAATCCATAAAGTTGCTGAACTGAATGTTGCAACTATCTGCCTCGGCCACGGTCAACCACTGATCAGCAACGCCGCCAGCATCATTAAAGCCTTTGCCAGTAAGTTCGCTTAAGCCTGGACGAAACAGGCTAAACCGCCGAAAATCAGGTGAAGGTTTGACACAGAGGTTCTTGACACTGTATTTTTGGTCAAACCTTCAGCCAATTTATCGCGAGAACTTGCGAGAAGATGAGCAAACGCTTATACTACAGACCATGACAAAGCACCTCGCCGAACAGATCCCTGAGATATATGAGCGATACGCTCTTGAATGGGATGCTGATCGCAATAGCAGAAAATGGAATGACAAGGGTTGGCATGATCGGTTCGTCAAATGCCTGACCGAAGGCGCAACCGTTCTCGACCTTGGATGTGGGTCAGGAATGCCTGTCGCTCACAATCTCGTGCAGCATGGACTTCGTGTCACTGGTGTCGATACCTCTTCGACGCTCATCGCCCTCTGTCGCAAGCGCATGCCGGAGCAGGAGTGGATTGTGTCGGATATGCGAGCAATCGCGCTTCACCGGCGATTTGACGGCATTCTCGGTTGGGACAGCTTTTTCTTCCTCAAGTCCGATGATCAGCGAAAAATGTTCAAGGTGTTCGCCGCCCATGCAGCCCCTTCCGCTTTCCTTCTGTTCAATACTGGTCCACGGCACGGCGAGGTGATTGGTGAGTATCGGGGGGAACCACTCTACCATGCCAGCCTCGATCCAGCGGAATACCAGATATTGCTTGATCAATTCGGTTTCGATGTTGTGGCACATGCTGTCGAAGACCCTACTGCTGGTGGGCGAACAGTTTGGCTTGCACAATCTCGAAGGCGATCGTGATTGTGCACAGCCCAGATTCAGAAGTGTATCAAATCCACCCTTAGCCTCATTCATCAACAGATCCATCATAAAATTGCGCAATGCGGGGACCCCTGGCTTTAGACATGGGGAGGAGCATGGCGCACTCCTTTCTGTTGGTACTCATAGCCGTCAGACCGATGCACACACCGCATATATTTGGGGTGGATATCGACTTTGCCAAGCCGGAAACTAGGGCGGTGACGAATGGCAATACGCCCTTCAAAGGTTCCTTTCGGGGTAAGAGCTTTGACCATATCGCCCGTTTGATAGCCCCAAAACGTCTTTTTGCGTGTTTTGTGTTGCTTGGGGAACCCATACTCATCAGGCACGCACATTTGTCTTCGCCCGTGTCCGGTGGCAGTAATGCGCAATGGCACAATTCCCTGGTGAGACAGCACAACAGGCGTACTTTGGCCCACGCAGGTGGCATCGAGCCAATGCGTCTTGGCTAGCCCTCTTGTGGTTCGGTTGTACTTGGTCAACCCACCACTGCCGCACTCGACAGGCAAGCCACATGCTTTGAGCCGTTCAAGCAAGGCCAAGCGTGTAGCATTCACTGCACTGGCATCCTTGAGAGGCTTTTTGACCTGAGCCAGAATGCGCTTGAGCACATCAGGCTTCTTCGCAAGAAACACCGCAATATCCTGCGCACCTTTGGCACTATTGCATGGCTCGCAGGCCAGGGTAAGATTGCTTATCCTATGGGTGCCACCGTTGGCGCGAGGATGAATGTGCTCAATTTGCAAGGGCACATCTTGCTTGCCACAATAGGCGCATGTTCTGCCCCACTTCTCAAGGAGGTACTGCCTCACCTCATAGCCTTGTAACGTGCCCTGCTGGTACTCTATGCCGGTAATTTCTGGGTTTTCCATCAGTTGCATGTCAAACTTCACCAGTTCCTGGCTCAGAGCGGTAATGGGCGCATAGCGACACAAGCGAGCTACCCACGTCAGAATATTGGCAAGACGACTTTCCAGCGATGGTGGCAACCACCCTTTCTTGCGCCTTCTATTCTGGAATCGCGGTTTGCGATACCTTGTTTTGCGGTTGCGCCGATTGCGACGAACCGCACGACGACTATCCAGGCTTCCCTTAATTTTGTGCCCACGATGCTCAAGTTCAGCCGCGAAAACAACGTTCCCGTTGGTATCGTTCACCAGGGCAATCCCCGTGGTTTTGCTGCCAGGATCAAGCTTGAGGCGCAAGGGTTGCACCTCTGGCTGATCTACCACCCGTTTGAGCACAATGGTAAATGGGTATCTCCTGTACACGGCTGCTTTGCCCTGTGTAAGCAAGCGCCTTGCACGTGCTGGATGCACTGGGTTTAACGGTTTATAGTCACTATCAATCACAAAAACATTGCTCAAGTTGAGCCTCTACTTTCGTAGGTAATGTGTGCCTCGTCAAAGTTAGCGAACGGTTTTACGTACAACACACGTCCTTAACCCTCTAGGGATGTTTAATGCTGTACCGTAGCGGTTGGAGCTGGCAAAGCACCCCAACGTACCTATTTCGTTCCTAACGTAGCCCGATAGCCTTGATGATTCTATCCATCAAGTCCGCTCTGGCTGAGACTGGTCAGGTCCAGGCTTGCTTTCACAAGCCCATGCCTAAAGGCTGGGGTTCCTGACTAGCATATGTCGCTTAGAGTAGCGCCAGCACAAGGAGCAACACAACCTCAGTGAGTTCTTCAATCGCGCCATAGCTATCGCCTGTCAGACCGCCTATCTGCGCGTTTATCCAGTTGCCAAACAGAAGGGCGCAGATACCAGCACACACCCAGATTAGCAGACCTATGAGCAGGCCCAGCCCCGAAGCCAGCCAGGCGCCCGCTATCAGTGCGATCACCAGCGAGATAACTCCTGCCTGCAACACCTGTCCGCGTGTAACCACCTGCCTATAGCTGACACCCAGACCACTCGTGCGCGCATTGGGGAAGACATACAGCGCGAGCAGCATGGCCCAGCGCCCCAGGACCAGCGTCAACATGAGCGAGGGCACCAGGTGCGCGCCCGAGATGCTCCCCAGAAAGGCCCACTTGAGCAGCAGTGTGCAGATGCCCCCCAGGACACCAAAGCTACCTACGCGACTATCGCGCATGATCTCCAGTTTGCGCTCACGCGTTCTCCCTCCCAGTAATCCATCGCACGAGTCCATCAAGCCATCCAGGTGTAGCCCACCCGTCAGGATCACCAGCCCGACGACACACAGCGCAGTCAACGCCAGGTGTGGCAGACGAAAGCCCAATACCCAGGTGACCAGCCACAAGAGCAAGCCAAAGATCAATCCAACTATAGGGAAATAGGCGGCACCAATCCTTGTCTGACTGCTTGTGTTAGCATCCTGCGTGCTCTGCGGCGCTCGTCCCGACCTCGAAGGTACTGGCAATACGGAGAGGAACTGTACTGCCGCGACGAACTCGGCATACTGCTCACCCAATGAAGTATTTGTTGGGGATAGCGATGGTCGCCACTTTGGTCCGCGCGGGGGCTGTGATCCCGACGCTTGCCGCCCCCTGCTCACGCTACCATAGCTCGTTCCTCCCGGTCGCCAGGACCCTGAGTCCCGCTCGGTTGGCATACTGTGTGGTGTTGGCTCGTTCTCCATCTAAAAATTGCGCCATGCAGGGACCCCTGGCTTTAGCTATGGGGAGGAGCATGGCGCACTCCTTTCTGTGTATACTCATAGCCATCGGATCGTTGCACACAACGCATATATTTGGGGTGAATATCGACCTTCTCCAGTCGGAATGAAGGCCGATGACGAATAGCTATCCGTCCTTCAAATGGTCCTTTGGGCGTTATGGCTTTGACCAGATCACCCGTTTGATACCCAAGAAATGTCTTTTTGCGCTCTTTGTGCCGCTTCGGGAAGCCATACTTGTCAGGCACACACATTTGCCTCCTCCCATGCCCTGTCGCTTTGATTCGCAGTGGGATGACTCCCTTATACGAAAGCACTTCAGGCGTGCTCTTGCCTACGCAAGCTGCATCCAGCCAGTGGTTTTTGGGCAGTCCTCGCGTGCTACGATGAAACTTCGTCAAGCCACCGCTCCCACACTCGACAGGCAAGCCGAGAGCTTGAAGCCGTTCTCGCAAAGCAAAGCGTGTGCTATTGACAGCGCTGGCATCCTTGAGTGGCTTTTTGACCTGAGCGAGAAAACGCTTGAGCACGTCAGGTTTCTTTTGCAAGAAGACGTCGATCTCCTGAGTGCCTTTGGCAGTATTGCATGCTTGGCAAGCCAAGGTAAGATTGCTCATCCTGTTCGTCCCACGACGGGCACGTGGATGGATATGCTCTACCTGAAGCGGGACCTCTTGTTTGCCACAATAGGCACACGTGCGTTCCCATTTTTCCAGTAAGTATTCCCGGACTTCATAGCCTTGCAAGGTTCCTTGCTGGTATTGCACGCCTGCAATGTCGGGATTCTCCATCAATTGCAGATCAAACTTCACAAGCTCCTGACTGAGAGCGGCAATGGGAGCATAGCGACACAGGCGAGCCACCCACGTCAGAATGTTGGCAAGGCGACTTTCTAACGAGGGTGGCAACCATCCCTTCTTCCTCCGTCGATTGTCAAATCGCGGCTTGCGGTAGCGTGTTTTACGCTGCCTCCGCCCCTGGCGACTTGCACGACGACTATCAAGGCTATCTTTAATGGCATGCCCTCGATGTGAGAGTTCAGCCGCGAACACAATGTTGCCGTTGGTGTCGTTCACCAGGGCAATTCCCGTCGTTTTACTGCCTGGATCGAGCTTGAGGCGCAAGGGGTGGACCTCTGGCTGTTCTACCACCCGTTTGAGCACAATGGTAAACGGGTAACGTCTAAACACGGCTGCTTTCCCTTGCCTGAGCAAGCGCCTCGCGTGTCCTGGATGCACCGGATTTAAAGGTGTATAGTCACGATCAATCACAAAAACATTGCTCACGTTGAGCCTCCTGTTTCCAGGGTAATGGTTGCCTCGACAATGATAGAGGGCGGTACTTTTCTCTGAGCACTGCATAGACCCCGCTTTGCTGTTTAACCCAGAGATTCTAGGGCTACCGGCTGGCACGCACCTGTAGGTAGGAACTTGAACACTTCTCCTCTATCGTAGCCTGATAACCTCCTGCCTCGCGCAGAAGGTCCATGGCTAAGTCTGGACAGGTCCGAGCTTGCTTTCACAAGCCCATGCCTTTAGGCATGGGGTACCTGACACTTTGACTGCGCTCCTTCTCCCTGCTCTATTGCTATATCCATCGAGTAAGCAATCAGTTCCCCACACCCCAGCAGGAGAGCGACCCTCCTGCGCCTCCCCTCTCTTTTCCTGATTATATATTATCGCTGTTCGTTCAGAAGCGCCAGTATGGCTGCTAAAGGCTCGCCCTCTCTCTGGCCTGGAAAGAGGTCTATCGCACTCAGCGAGCCAGGGTCCAGGCGAAACTGCCACTGGCGCTCCACAGGAAAAGCCAGTAGGAGACAGAGCAGTACACGCAACGGTCCACCATGGCTGACAAGCACATAGTGAGCCTCTTCCTCTCCACGCAACCCGGCCTCGGCATTCACATCCATAAATATTCTGTGCAGCCCCTGGCGTACACGCGTGACCAGGCGCTCAAAGCTCTCCCCATCCGGCGGCGCCTCACCTACCGGGTCACTGAAAAAGCCTGGTTGCTCCGCAGCATTGGCCATAATCTCTGTATAGGTCAGGCCCTCCCAGGCGCCAAAATGCATCTCTCGCCACTCTTGCGTTTGCTCTATAGCCACAGGTTCAGGCGCCCCCTGACTGATGATCTCTGCTGTCTGTACAGCGCGTCGGGCGTCGCTACTATATATTTTCGCGATAGCCTGTCTCTCGAAGCGTTGCGCCAACCAGCGGGCCTGCACCTCTCCTTCTGCGATGAGCGGGGGATCGCTCCAGCCACAATAGCGCTTCCCCACGCTCCACTGCGTCACCCCATGCCGCGCCAGCCACAGCCGCAGCGGCCTGCGCAACATCCTCAGCTCCTCCAGACTCACATCGCCAACCATCATCTCACCCCCTCTTAATGCACGGAATCAATTACAGCACCTGCCAACTTGTAGGGGTCCAAGCTTGCTTGGACTCACTCCACCAGCACAATTCATGGCTTTCAGGATAAGGCCATGCAAGCATGGCCCCTACAAACAGTAGCCACGTACGCCAGTAGCGGCCTACTGTAACTCCTCACGCAGGGGCGAGGCGGGATCGTTTTGCAGGAGGAAGAGCAGGCGCTTGCTGGAGCCGCTATTGTCAGGCGTGGCGGCGCTCACAATCTGCTGCAGTTCCTCCGCATCCAGGTCACGCGAGGGGTCCCAGCCATAGCGCTTGATATCCACGCGATCCTCGCCAGAGAACTCAATGCCTTCGGCCTCCAGCAGCTCGCGCATACGCCCTTTCTGCCCAAAGGCCCAGCTTCCACTCAGCTCACCCTTGCTATTCACCACACGCTGCGCCGGTACCCCCTCGTGCGCATCATTCATGATCCAACCAATCATGCGTGCCCCGCGTGGATAGCCTAGCGCCTTACCAATCCAACCATAGGTCGTCACACGTCCCGTCGGGCAAGCCTCCACCAGGGCAAAGACCCGCGCCTTCAATAGCGCCACCGGCTCCGGCGTCGTAGAAGAATTCTGCATCATATCACACTTCCTTTTGCGTAATTCCTGTAACCTCAAAACGCATAGTACCGCAATCGCCCTCACCTATGCAAGCACATTCCTTACTCTGGTCTAACACGCGCCTGTAAGTTCACTTAGACGACATACCGCTAATATTTTGAACCAGCTTTTACTAAGAAACTGGCGTGCATAGAGGTCAGCTTTGCTCTAGTTCACTTTTTAAAGTGGCTCGCATCAGGATGGGTTCATTGCCCAGCTATTCAATTTTCCTCTAACAGTTTGATCTTCTGGCATCAGACGTAACAAAAGCAGGGTAGCCCTAATAGCGTGAAACCAAGGCCAGAAAATTGTATTTTGGCATTCTCAGGAATTCTAGGTGGCTGATGAAAAAAATCGGGTAGCAGAGAAATGACTTTAGCTCCTAATTCCTCAGTTGCTAGTTTCGCCCGCTTGCGAAACTCCTCGGGCATCTGTATTGCCGCAGCAACCCACGCCACCTTCTCGCCAAGAAATGCTTTCTCACTAGCAGTCATACACCCTCCCAAACGAAATGAAGCAGCAGTAACAATAAGAGCTACACTTATACATTTGCATCTAGAAAATTTTGCGCTTCATTATCATTGAGCACGACACCAAAATACATTATTCGGGCAACGGTTGTCTCGATAATGCGATCCTTGCCTGGTTCAGGATCTCTTCGTATAAGCCAGCTATGTTGCCGCCACAGACCATCTTCAGAGAGGCCATAGCCAGTAACAATGGCAAGGGCCTGCCGATTCTGGTTCCACAAGTCGGCGGAATTAATATGACATTCACTTGCTTCTCCTGGCACCAATTCGACGGTGCCAGCGCAAACTTCCCCACGCTCCAACAAAGCTCCCGGAGTACGCTCACTTTGATAAACCATACGCCTACCACCCAATGCCAGTAATTTCTGCTCCAGGGGTAGATAAGGAACAGGTACGGTATCTTTGATCGCTCTGTCCTGTTGTGGGTGAGATGATAAAGGCCCTCCGTTATTTTCGTCAGTGAGTTCAGTCCAGAGCTCATCTGGGGGAACAGGCGGCAACTGCTCATGTAAACGCTTTCGCTTTTCGCTGATAAACAAAAATTCCATGATTTGACCCCAGCGAATCTGTTCAAGATCTAGCTCTGGCAATTCATCTGTTGCTTGCTCTCGTACAAACATAGTTGCCAGTTCTTTCAATCTATTCTCGCTCTCACGCCTGGAATTACCATCCTTTACCCACTGAGCGAACGCGGTCAAAGCAGTAGATTGTCTCTCAGGATCGCTCCACATGAAACGCAAGAGAGAGGCAGTTGGCTGCACCATGATATTATCTTTCCTATCCTTTCTTACTCAATACCCGTCCATCATACCAGCCATACATTTTCTCTTCTAGATGTTTCAATCCTTCTTTCAGGTTACTCATGTAAATGGGTGGCAGCTAGAAGTAAGGTCCTCACATGCTCGAAAGCTATTGTTTCCCTCTTGATGATCCTGTTGAGTAAATGGTATGCTACAACTCTCCTGATACTCAGGAACATATGGAAGGAGATCAGGCCAAATGGAACAAGCCAGCCAGGTAGAACAACTCCTATCCCAAGCAATCCAGGCCTTTGCATCAGATCCCTATGTCTACGAAATATATTTGTTCGGATCATATGCAAAAAAGACGCATGATCGTTATTCTGACGTGGATTTACATATTGTCTCGCAGAACTTTGATGCAACGATGAGCCAACTCTGGCACTACCTTGAAGAGATCGGTCCAGTACTTATGGCCTTCCCCCTGGTTGCCCGCGTTGGCTACACAGCGTTTATGATACTTTTTGAGAACTTTCCGCTCTACACTAAACTTGATATCAACATCGCTGACAGAACAGAAAATACCTCTTTTGCTGAGCAGGCGTGTGTATATCGAAGAGAGGCGCTTCCTCCTCACGTGGCACCTACTTTTCTCCCCACTATGCTTGAAGAACCCCTCAACACCCTATATGGATATCATTTAGGGGCTATCCGGTATATGAAGTATCGGAAACGAGGAAAACACTTCAGCGCGTACAAGTTCTACAAAGCACAGCTTGACCGTACTCTTTTAAACAAATATCAAGAGATATGTCATGATTTCTCAGTAGAGCGTTTGGGCCTTTTAGAGTATCAGCTTCTGGATACATATGAAGAAAGCATACAGCTGAAACGCTATCTATACCCCGAGAATGAGAGAGCAATGGATACGTTCTATATTGAGTTGTTACAAACAATGACTCATGAATTGCAATATGCTCTTAACACAAAGCATGAGAAGGCGCTTACAACGATTATTGATTTTCTCAAACAGGAAGCCCTCTAAAAACAAATCAATATGTAACTCTTCCTGAAAAGGGGCATATCTTATGAGCCAACAACGACGGGCGGAATCAGGCTTTGATCGCGTGGACCAGGCGGGCGCTCCCCAGGGCTATGTGGAGTGCCTGGACGCACAGCACGCGACCGACTTCACGCGCCAGTATAAGCGGCGCACGATCGAATTGCTCACACTTCAGCCCAGCCAGCAGGTGCTCGACATTGGCTGCGGGACAGGTGAGGAGGTACGCGCGATGGCCAGGCTGGTCACGCCGGGCGGCCTGGTTACGGGCCTGGACTATAGCCAGGTGATGATTGACGAGGCCGAGCAGCGCAGCCAGGGAGGCCACCTTTCCGTACGTTTTATGCAGGGAAGCGTCTATGAACTGCCCTTCGCGGACAATAGCTTCGACCGCTGCCGCGCCGACCGGGTCTTTATGCACCTGAAGGAGCCAGAACAGGCCCTCGCCGAGATGCTACGCGTCATCCGGCCCGGCGGCTATATCCTCATCGTCGAGCCAGATCACCTGACACGTGTGATCGATACGCCCTATCCCGAGGTGACGAACCGCTTTCTCGCTTTCCGCAACGCGGGCATGAAGCAGCCAGATATCGCGCATCGCCTCTATAGCATGTACAAGCGCGCCGGTCTCGTCAATGTGACCGTTGAGACCATCACCCAGGTTACCACCGATTACGAGACGATCCGCCCCTTTACGCGCCTGATCGAGGGTATGCGCACAGCCCAGGAACATGGACGCGTTACCATGGAAGAGGCCGATAAATGGATCGCCCACATTGAAGAGGCCAACCGCTCTGGGGGCTTCTTTCACGCGCTGACCTCGTTCATCACGCTGGGGCAGAAGCCAGTGTAATTATCCGCTAGTACTCTTTCCTTGTATTTAGGCTTTCTAGACAGTACACTCTCTTTAACCCCTGATAACTAAGAAAGAAAGTAGGTCGCGCTTGGTACATAGCCAGGATCTTCAGCTCCTACAACTACTACAACTGGCAGATAGCGCCCTTCCCATCGGCAGTACCGCGCACTCTTATGGCCTGGAGACGCTCGCCGATGACGGACATCTCACCAGCGAGCAGCTCTTCTCCTTCTTCTCTGACTATATGCAAGAGAACGGGTTGCTGGAGGGCGTCTTCTGCCGCGAAGCTTGCCGCCTTAGCAAGCTTCCGCCTGCTAACTTCGCTCCCGCCTGGCAAATGCTCAATATGCGTTTAAGCGCCTTCAAGAGCGCACGCGAGTCACGTACGGCAAGCATCACACTAGGGAGGCGCTTCCTCCAGCTTGTCCAGTTGCTGGCTCAGGAGAGCGACCGGGGCGAACTCCTGGCGCTGGCGCTACGCATGGCAAAGTTAACCCAGAGCGAGGCCCACTATTGCACAGCCTTTGGCCTGGCTGGTGGTATATTGGAGATAGAGGAATCAATCCTGGTGCTGGCCTATCTACAACAAACCCTGACCAGCCTGGTCTATGCCTGTCAGCGCCTGTTACCTGTGGGCCAGAACCAGGCCAGTAGCATTATCTGGCATCTCAAGCCAATTCTAATCGAGGTTGGAAAGCGTATCGATCACACCTCCCTGGATGAGATCACTAGCTTTACCTTCCTCCCGGATCTGGCGAGCATGCGCCACCCAACCCTTACCACCCGGCTCTTTATCAGCTAAAAAAGCTATCGATCACACTTGCTGGTATGGACTGCGCCAGCAAGTGTGATCGATTCGAAACTCAGTGCCGAAGATGGCTCATCGCGGAGCCTGCCAACCCCATGCCTACCTGCTATAGACGCCCGCAAGCGTCCAGATCAACCGCTGTTCATCGCGTGGAGGAAGTGAGGAAGATCGTGTGGGTCTTGCCTCAGGCGGAGCGTACCGCGCCTCAACGAGAGTTCTCTCTATTTGCCTGGATTGCTTTGGCTATTATGCTTCATACAGAGTCTGAAAATCAAATCAATCACACTCAACTTGAAACTGCTCAGTTCAGACCGGACATCCGGGGAGCGCTTCATCTGCGCTTCGCGCGCTCCGAGGCCCACACAATAACGCGCCTGCGCGTTGAGCAACAGCGCCCGCCGCTACGCGTGATTCGCGCCTTTCCTCTGCCAGAGGGGGGCGCGCTGGTTCACCTGCACAATCTCTCGGGTGGAGTCCTGGGCGGCGATCAGTTGGAGCTACACGCAACCCTGGAGGCGGGCGCCTACGCACAGCTTACCTCGACGAGCGCCACGCGCCTCTATCGCAGTCGTCTTGGTGATTCCCTGGCTCGCCAGAACACTCTGCTCCGCGTCGGCGAGCATGCCCTGCTCGAATACCTGCCCGATCCCCTGATACCTTTTGCTGGCTCTCGCTATCAACAGGTGACACGCATCGAGCTGGCCCAGGACGCAGGCCTCTTCTACTGGGAGATCGTGGCACCAGGACGCAGCGAGGAGCGCTTCGCCTACCAGCAGCTCTTCCTGGACCTGGATATATACACACCCGAACGCCTGATTGCCTGTGAGCGAGCCCACCTGGAGCCAGCTCTGCGGCCCCTTACCTCGTCCACACGCCTGGGACCCTACACCCATTTCTGTACCTTTTATATCTGCCGCGTAGGCCTTGACGCCAGTCGCTGGACACAACTGGAGCGCGAACTGGCAGAAATGGCCCAGGAGATCAGCTCTCAGGAGACACTCTGGGGCGTAAGCACGCTCTCCGCGCATGGCCTGGTCATCCGCGCGCTCAGCAAGCAGGGCCGCACCCTCCAACAGCAGCTACCAAACTTCTGGCACAAGGCACGCACAGCCCTCTACGGCCGGAGCGCCACCATGCCACGCAAAATCTATTAAGTAGAAAAGGAGCTTATCTTGCAACTAACGCAACGCGAACAGGAGAAACTCTTGATTTTTGTGGCCGCCGAGCTGGCGCGCAAACGCCAGCAGCGCGGCCTCAAGCTAAACTATCCCGAGGCGATGGCCATTCTGACGGCTGAAATCATGGAGGCAGCCCGCGATGGGCGCAGCGTCTCTGAGATTATGACGTTTGGAACAACTATCCTGAGCCGTGAAGATGTGATGGATGGCATCGCGGAGATGATTACGGAGGTCCAGGTCGAGGCCACCTTCCCCGACGGCACCAAATTGGTGACGCTTCACGACCCCATTCAGGAGGAGAGCAGATATGAAACCAGGTGAATATTTTCTTGACGACGAGGCTGGCGATATCCTGGCGAATGCCGGACGTACTATCGTCGACCTCCAGGTAACGCATACAGGCGACCGCCCCGTCCAGGTCGGTAGCCACTTCCACTTCTACGAGGTCAACTCCGTCCTCCAGTTTGAGCGCGCCACGGCCTATGGCATGCGCCTGAACATTCCCGCTGGCACAGCGGTACGCTTCGAGCCAGGCGACGAAAAGGTTGTGACGCTTGTCCCCTTCGCAGGGGCGCGCATTGTATATGGGCACGCCGGACGTGTCAATGGTCCCCTGGCATCAGAAGCGCCTACAGAGAAAGGAGAGAGCGCCCTATGAGTCTGCACATCCCACGCCAGACCTATGCCGACCTCTACGGCCCAACCGTGGGCGACCGCGTGCGCCTGGCCGATACCGACCTGGTCATCGAGGTGGAGCAAGATTTTACCACCTATGGCGACGAGATCACCTTCGGCGGCGGCAAGGTTATCCGCGATGGCATGGGCCAGAGTAGCCGCGCCACGCGAGAAGGAGTCAATGGAGCGCTGGACCTGGTTATCACCAATGCTCTGATCATTGACCACTGGGGCATCGTCAAAGGTGATATCGGCGTCAAAGATGGGCGCATCGTCAAGGTCGGCAAGGCCGGAAATCCCGATACCATGGCCGGGGTTGATCCCGAGCTTGTCGTCGGCTCCTCAACCGAGGTTATCGCAGGCGAGAACATGATCGTTACAGCGGGCGGCATCGATAGCCATATCCACTTTATCGCGCCCCAGCAGATCTACGAGGCCATCTCCAGCGGCATCACAACCATGCTGGGCGGCGGCACTGGTCCCGCGACCGGCACCAACGCCACGACCTGTACGCCGGGAGCCTGGAACCTGGCGCGCATGCTCCAGGCGGCAGAGGCCTGGCCGGTCAACCTGGGCTTCCTCGGCAAGGGCAACACCTCGACGACGGAGCCACTCAGTGAGCAGATCCGAGCCGGGGCCTGTGGTCTCAAACTGCACGAGGACTGGGGCACGACGCCCGCTGCCATCGATATCTGCCTGCGTGTCGCTGATCAGTACGATGTGCAGGTCGCGATCCATACCGATACCATCAACGAGGCTGGTTTCGTCGAGAATACCATCGCCGCCATCGCCGGGCGTGCCATCCATACCTATCACACCGAGGGCGCGGGCGGTGGACATGCCCCTGATATCATCCGCATCGCCTCGTATCCCTATATTCTGCCCTCTTCCACAAATCCGACGCGCCCCTACACGGTTAATACTATCGCGGAACACCTGGATATGCTCATGGTCTGCCACCACTTGAATCCCCAGGTTCCCGAGGACGTGGCCTTCGCCGAGAGTCGCATCAGGCCCGAGACCATCGCCGCCGAGGACATTCTGCACGACCTGGGAGTCTTCAGCATGATCTCTAGCGACTCCCAGGCCATGGGGCGCGTGGGCGAAGTTATCCTGCGCACCTGGCAGACGGCACATAAGATGAAGCAGCAGCGCGGACACCTGCTAGAGGACTCGGAGCGCAACGACAACTTCCGTGTCAAGCGCTATGTCGCCAAGTACACCATCAACCCGGCCATCACGCATGGTATAGCCAAACATGTCGGCTCCATCGAGGCGGGTAAGCTGGCAGACCTCGTACTCTGGAAGCCTGCCTTCTTTGGCGTCAAGCCTGAACTGATCATCAAGGGCGGCTTTATCGCCTGGGGCGCGATGGGCGACGCCAATGCCTCGATTCCGACGCCGCAGCCAGTCATGTATCGACCTATGTTCGGCTCCTTCGGCGGAGCCACCGCCGCTACCAGCCTGACCTTTACCTCCCAGGCCGCCATCGAGGCAGACCTGCCTCGCAAGCTCGGCCTACGCAAACAAGCTGTCGCGGTCCAGAACTGCCGGACCATCGGCAAGACCGACATGCTCCACAACGCATCCATGCCCACCATCGAGGTCGATCCCGAAACCTACGAAGTACGCGCCGATGGAGAACTCCTCACCTGCGAGCCCGCGACCGAGCTCCCCATGGCCCAGCGCTACTTCCTGTTTTAATTCCTATAACACCAGGATTACAATGGAAATAGATAACCTGAAGCGTTATGAAAGGAAGTGGCACCATGTCACAAACCACAAACCCTCGCGCCTTTCGCGTCGGTATTGCCGGGCCAGTTGGCTGCGGCAAAACCGCGCTCATCGACCGCCTCAGCAAAATGCTCTGGCCGCGTCATAACCTGGCTGTCGTCACCAATGATATCTACACCAAAGAGGATGCCGAGTTCCTTCTGCGTCAGGGCACACTGCCCCCCGAGCGCGTGCGCGGTGTCGAGACTGGAGGTTGCCCCCATGCCGCCATCCGTGAGGATGCCTCGATGAATCTGGAGGCCATTGAAGAGCTGGAGGAGACCCTGCCAGGGCTGGAACTGATCTTCGTCGAGAGCGGTGGCGATAACCTGGCCGCGGCCTTCAGCCCCGAACTGGTCGATGTCTCCATCTATGTCATCGACGTCTCAGGCGGCGACAAGATTCCGCGCAAGGGCGGACCCGGCATCTGTCGCTCGGATCTCCTTGTTATCAATAAAATAGACCTTGCTCCCTTTGTCGGGGCCTTACTTGAGGTCATGCGCCACGACGCCACCAAACAGCGTGGAGAACGCCCTTTTATCTTCACCAACATGCAAGTCGGAACTGGTCTATCTGAACTCATTGCCTGGCTTGAGCAACAGATGAGCGCTCCATTAGAGCAGCGCCGCACCCTGCTCACCACTGGGTCAGCCCCTTCGGGTATGGCGCATAGCCACAGTCACTCCCACGAACACATGCACGCCTAAATAAAAAGTTGTGTCTGGTTTCTATGAGTATGGTTGGCGAGCGTACGCTCGCCAACCATACTCATAGAAACCAGACCTATTTCCAATATTTCACTCCCTCAGCCTGCAAAGCTCCTAGATCCATAACGTGTGTCATCGTTCACCATTCTCCAATTAACTTCTAATTAACTCATCAGCTAAAAAGTTGCGATATGCTCCAGTTTACCGTATGCTTAGACAGAAAGTAAGAGCTTTCAAGAGAAGTCAAGAACCCCCATATTGAATGTGGGGGCTTGCTCAAACGGCTAGAGCAACGCAATTCTTGGACTAGTGGGCTTTGTTTTTCGGAATAGACAGCAGCGTGAGGGGCTACAAGGATGTACACGGACGCCACCCTAATCCGTACCACTCCTAGCCACGCCGAAGCTGATGCTACGGATACACTCGTAGCTACGCCTCTCATGCCACCACGAAGGGTCATATTCACCCTGGCCTGGACCAGGAGAAGGGCAATCCCTTATGCGCATACCTGTTGTCGATACACGCGGGATCGCGCTCATGCCATGCACACCAGCGAAAGCCCGCCACTTGCTCAAAAGCGGCAACGCACGACCCAAGCGCAACAAGCTCGGGCTGTTTTACGTCCAACTGAGCTACAAACAGGAACCAGACAACCAATCCCTCGTCGCGGGGGTCGATCCTGGGTCGAAGTTTGAGGGTTTGAGCGTGGTTGGCACCAAAGACACCGTGCTCAACTTGATGGTGGAAGCACCCGATCATGTCAAAGGTGCGGTTGCGACCAGGCGCACGATGCGCAGGGCCAGACGGCAGCGCAAGTGGCGCAGGCCCAAGCGCTTTCACAACCGTCTCAACCGCATGCAGCGCATTCCCCCCTCAACGAGAAGTCGATGGGAAGCCAAAGCCAGGATTCTTGCGCACTTGCGGACCATCCTTCCATTGACGGATGTGGTGGTAGAAGATGTGCAGGCGGTCACACGCAAGGGCAAAGGGGGCACATGGAACGGCTCCTTTAGTCCTGTCCAAGTGGGGAAGGAGCATCTCTACCGACTCTTGCGAGAGATGGGACTCACCCTGCATCTGCGCGAGGGCTGGCAGACGAAGGAACTTCGAGAGCAGCATGGCCTCAAAAAGACGAAGAGCAAGTCGAAGCAGTCCTTTGAGTCGCATACGGTGGATAGTTGGGTGCTCGCCGCCTCGATCAGTGGGGCGGAGCACCCCACCTGCACCCGTCTGTGGTACATGGTGCCAGCCATCTTGCATCGTCGCCAACTCCATCGTTTGCAAGCGTCAAAGGGAGGCGTGCGCAAGCCCTATGGGGGAACCCGCTCATTGGGCGTGAAACGGGGAACCCTTGTCAAGCACAAGAAATACGGACTTTGTACCGTCGGCGGAGTTGACCGCAAGCGAAACACCATCAGCTTGCACGAATACCGAACGAACACACGACTCACGCAAGCAGCGAAAGTGGAGACCTGTCGCGTCTTGACCTGGCTGTCTTGGCGCTCCTGGTTGCTCAGAGGAAAGCGCACATCGTCAAAGGACAAGGGAAGCCACTCTTCCTAGCCCCAACTAAGGAACGCCTGTGGAGATCCGATGAGTAAAAGTAGATCTACAAAGGATGCAACCGATGCAGAATACCGATGCTACACAACTGCCCTTTTCGCTTTCCCACTTCATTCGTACTCAAACCCCATTAATGGGAGAGCAATGCATTGTGATTACCTCCAGCGAGAAAGGGGCCCTCGTCCATGTCGAGTAATGGAAACGGACAACGGTCTCCCCAAACACCGAAAAGGAAGCAAACCAAAGAACAAAACGACGATACATTTCAGTTAAGCAGAGTTTTTCTAGCCTTTACGCAATTGCCGAGAGTGATTCGTCTGGTCTGGTCTACCAGCCCTTTGCTCACGATCACTATGGCGCTGATCAGCTTTGTCAGCGGCTTTTTGCCTGCGCTAAGCGTCTGGATTACGCGGGGCGTGGTCGATAGTGTGATCACTGCCGCGTTTAGTCGCACGCACACGTTGGGCATGGTCTGGTTTTTTGTAGGGGCGCAGCTGGTCGTGGGTTTGGGACAGAACCTTTTGAGTACCTTGAGCAATATTGCGCAACAGCTTTTGCAGGAGCGCGTGAGCAATCGCGTGCAGGCGATGATCCTGGAGAAAGCCAATACACTTGACCTGGCCTTTTTTGAGGATGCGGAATTTTATGATAAGCTGCGCAACGCCTCCGACGAATCAAGCTATAAGCCGATGTCAATTATCTCGCAACTCTTCGATTTCGCCAAGACGCTAGTGACGCTCTTCTCCATGCTCTTCCTGCTGCTCAACCTAACCTGGTGGCTAGCGGTGATCGCCCTGTTTATGCCGATTCCCTCGTTTATTTCCAGCACACGCTATGGTTGGCGGGGCTATAAAAAGATGCGCCATCAGTCACCAAAGCGGCGGCGCATGATGTACTTGAACCGCCTGATGACCACTGACACCTATAATAAAGAGATCAAGCTCTTCAGTCTGGGACACTTTTTCATTAATCAATTTAAAGATCTGGCTGAGGCGTTGTACCAAGAAGATAAACGCATCATTGTGCGGCGCTATCTGGCTAGTTTTGCCTGGAGCAGTCTCTCGGCCGTGGCAAATTCGGCCATCTATATCTATGTGGCCTTGCGGGCAGTAATCGGTGCGATCAGCATTGGTAGCCTGACCATGTATACACAAGCGACCATGCAGGTTGGCTCAAGCTTCCAGGGGATTCTTGGCAATCTCTCAGGGATCTACGAGAACAATCTTTTTGTGGACACCCTCTACCAATTCTTGGAATATCAGCCGCGCATTATCTCGCCAGCCCGACCAAATGCCTTGCAGCGCGATTCCAACTCGCCCGGGCTGGCTGTGGAGTTCCGCAATGTCAGCTTCACCTATCCTGGCAAAGATCCTGAGACCGAGGCTGCCTTAAAAAATGTCAGCTTTGCCATCAAGGCTGGCGAGGCTATCGCGCTAGTGGGGCGAAACGGAGCTGGTAAGACCACGCTAGTGAAGCTGCTGACGCGCCTCTACGATCCGGACGCGGGTCAAATCTTGATGGGGGGGCGCGATATCCGCGAGTACGATATTGAAGAGTTGCGGAGCGTGGTGGGTGTGATCTTCCAGGATTATGTAACATATTATATGAGCGCGCGCGAGAATATCGGCGTGGGCCAGATCGATGAAATTGAGAATTTGGAACTTGTGGAGCGGGCTGCGGGCAAGAGTGGGGCTAATGCGGTCATTACAAAACTGCACGATGGCTACGCGACCATGTTGGGTCGTTGGTTTAAGGATGGTACTCAGCTCAGCGGGGGCGAATGGCAGAAGGTGGCTCTGGCGCGTGCCTTTATGCGCAATGCGCCGATTCTTGTCCTCGACGAGCCAACCAGCTCACTCGACGCACAGGCCGAGTATGAGATCTTCACCAAATTCCGCCTGCTGACCGAGGGGAAGACAGCCATTTTCATCAGCCACCGTTTCAGCACCGTGCGCCTGGCCGATCGTATCTTTGTGATCGAGGAGGGCGTGCTCAAAGAAAGCGGCTCACACGCTGAGCTGCTCGCGCTTGATGGCCGCTACGCCGAGCTGTTCAATTTGCAGGCGGAGGCGTATCGGTAAGAGCAAAAGATAGATCATTTCGGTTGGATGTTTCTCCACCAGCGCCACTAGCAGTGGCGCTGGTGGAGAAACTGCACTACCGTTTCTCCCGTAAAACAGTTCACCGCCCTAATGCCTCATCACGAGGAAAAGGTATTGTTTTTCAGAAGGAGTAAGCATGGATAAAGTTAGAGAATGCCTGTGAACATATCCTGCTCATAGAGACCAGGACGGCGATCCGTTAGATCACGCGCCAGGGTGAAGTACTCATATCCCAGAGCAAGTTCGCGCTGCTCTGGAGGCAGGGTAAAGAAGAAGTTATCGGGCGCGATCTGCGTTCTATGCGCACGTAAAGCTTGAATCTTCTGTTCGATATGTGGGCGCACATCAACACAGGTAGAGATGAGTTCATCTGGTGTGCCCATACGGTCCATATTCATCTCTGGATTATTCCAGGGACCATCGGCGCCACTCTCGCGCATCTGCTTCACCGCCTGCTGGATCATCGAGCGCGACATCGCCGTATAATAGAGCTTCAGGGGCTGCCAGGCACCGGGGATATCGGGATAACAACGAGGATCGGCCGCGGCATCGAAGGCCGCCAGGGCCACACGATGTGCCTGCAAGTGATCGGGATGACCATAACCACCAAAAGCATCGTAGGTCGCGATCACCTGCGGCTTCAGCTCACGAATAATCGCCACTAAGCGTCCGACTGCCTCGTCAAACACAGCTCGATGGAAACAATCAGGATGATTATTAGAAGGACGGCCAGCCATGCCCGAATCGCGATAGCCGAGCAGGCGCAGTTCATGAATACCAAGGGCCTCAACAGAGGCCTGAAGCTCCTGCCGACGCACCTCAGCCAGGCGCGGGAACATCGCCTGCTTCGCGGCCTCATCCAGCTCGGGATCAACGATCTCGCCCTCTTCGCCCAGGTTTGACGTTACCAGGGCGGTGCGCACACCCCGGGCCGCGAGCATAGCCAACGTGCCGCCCGTGCCAAATACCTCATCATCGGGATGAGCATGAACAGCCATAAAAGTCAGAAGTGTCTGTGTCATAAGGATCTCTTTCTCAACTATCAGTGAAACTTCAATATCGAAAATTTATACAATTGTGGCAAGAAAACCACGAAGTCTTTAGCTTCGTGGATGAATTGCCACATTCAGCCTTGACTTTCAATGGAGAGCCGAATGGTTCCCTGGCTTGCATTGCCGACAGTACAGCAAAAATACCCATCGCTCCAAAAGGTCTTTTCCTTCCAAAATTGTCTTTTCGTTCTTGTTCGTGCAGACGCCAAAGCTGAAACGTCGATTCTTGCTTTCACCAGCATACGATGACCAGTAGGGAAAGCTTCGGCTCGCTTCTTTTGAGACAATGAATATGATCTTCATCCACGTTCATTCTCTCAAAAGAGACGCTTGATCGTGCAGCAATGCTCTCAAAAAGGTTTTTGACCTCTTCCCCATATGGCAGTAAGAGCTTTTTCCGGTACTTACAGACAACGATCATATGAGAGAGGATGAGGAACTTGGCATGGTTGTTTGTCTCATCATCCATGAGGAACGGGCACTCACTCTCTTCATCTTGCTAAACTTGGGGATGGGCTTCAAATCGACCTTGTTGCCGCCAATGTCCATCAAAATCGCGTACCCTGTTGCCATTCGCCCTTTAATACAGTATTCCTGGCCCTTGTAGCGAACGGTGTCAAATTTACGGAAACCGGCTAATTTCCCTGTTGGGATGCGTTGTTCACTGCGAACGCCTTTGGTTTGCTGGTAATCCCCATCAGGGATGCATCGCTTCTTGATGACGATCGTGGTCTCAAACGCGGGTGTTTTCCCCCGTGTGGCGATCATCACCGCATCAAACATATGCTCCTTGGGCAGTCCTGCCAATAGACGATGTTCTTTGGTGACAAAACCCCAGGTTTCCTCCGCTTCCACTCGTTGGAGAAGTTGCACGCGGATACTGTTCATCTGGGTCGCATGACGCAAATCCCCTTTGTGCTTTCCCGTGTGTTTGAGCGTCACGGTTCCGGCATGCAGCCCATCGTGACAGGTTTTGCAGAGGGTGAGTAAATTGGCTTCCTCATCACTGCCGTTCTGACTGCGAAAAACGAGATGATGGACTTCTAACCGCTTGTCTTTCGATTTTCCTGCACAGTGTTGGCAGGTGTAACCGTCTCGTGTGAGCACATACGCCTTCGTATTGGCATACCCATAGTTGACCCCCTTCTGGTAGAGCCACTTCTTGTGGAGCACTTCAGGATGTTTGAGCGCATGAGGATCAAAGGTTCCTGTTTCTAGCACCATGGAGGTGATGGGCAAAAGTGATTGAACAAAACGGATTTCTCGCAGATGAGCGTCGATCTTGCTCCTCATAGTTGGTGAGAAACGTCCCTGCTTGATAGAGTTCCTGCGATTGAGCCAGCGTGCGGATCGGTATCGTGTTTTTCGGGCACGGCGATTGCGGCGTTTCGTCGCTCGCTCTTTCATCGTCTCGGCGATATCGTTGCGTACCTGGACTTCCGAGAGATAAAAAACCTTCCCCATGGTATCAGCCACAGTCGAACCAATCACGGAACTGCCCGTGTCGACGCCGTGCGTGAGCGGTTGGGTATACCCCTGCTCTGGTGGTGCCAGCAGTTGGATGGTAAAAGGGGTTCGACGCCTCACCTTCGCTTTTCCTTGTTTGAGGAGCAAACGCGCAACGACAGGCCGACACGGCATCAATGGAGCTCTTTGCGGTGAGAGAACATACACACTATTCATAGAAAGCGATTCCTTTCGGAAAATACTCCAGCAAGCGCCGGGTAATGCGTATCTCTTCGCTGTAACCACGAAGAGAATCCGGCTTCATCTCGACACTGTTTAAAAGGCTTGTTGGGCCTGGATCACCGGACCTTGCCTCAGTCCTACTTAAACCCAGGCGACAGAGCAACAGTCTGATGCGTCAACCGTCGGTGTCATGACCTTTCAAACGCTGTTTCCATTTCGGGAAACCAGTCTGGTGAACTCAGGCTTCCGAAGAAGCCCCTGAATCTTTCGCTCAGGGGTAGTTCACATCAATCAATATCTATACGGATACTGGTCCAATCTGCGCTTCAAAGAACGTCATCACTCTCTGCCAGGCATCCTCGGACGCCTCGGCGTGATACATGCTCCCCTGGTCATTAAAGAAGGAATGCTTTGCCTCGGGATAAATTTTGATATCATGGGGAATGGTATACTGCTCCAAGGCTTGCTCAAGCTTGTGTCCCTGAGAAGCTGTAAAGTCCTTTTCGGGATAGGAGCCCACCACTGGACAGGCACGCTTGACTGCGTCCAGGGGCCTGGGATTGGCGGCATAAAAGGGAGCAACGACCTTGAGGCGCTCATCGGTACAGGCCCAGGCAATCGCAAAACCACCACCCATGCAGAAACCAATCGCGCCCACGCGTGAGTCATCTATCCCCGGCTGCTCCGTCAGATAGGTAAGTGAGCCCTTTAAATCGTTCAGGCTCTCATTATTGAGCGACTTGAGAAACATCTGCCCCATAAAGCGGAACATACACACCGTGCGATTGCGTCCGGAGAACAGATCCACGGCCAGGGCGACATATCCCACATCCGCGAAGCGGCGCGCAATATCCCGAATGTTCTCATTCATGCCAAAGATCTCATGGATCACAATCACGCCGGGAAAAGGGCCCTCGCCCTCCGGTCGCGCCAGGTAACCCTGTACCTGTCGCTTCCCCGAGGAGAAAGACACATCTTGCGTCTGTACCATAACTGTTACTCTGCTTTTCTAAATCTCCTCAAATGTGCTTATCCACACTCGAATAGATTCAATTGCTGCACTTGGCCCTCACAGGAAGTCCCCATGACTTCTACGCTGCTTTGGGTCGTCTGCAGCACACCGCACTCAGGACGAGCCTGAGTGTGTGGCCCTCGCCGGGCAAGGAACCTCATCAAGATATTGACGGCGCTATTGTCGTCTTGATCCATGACGAGTCCGCATTCCGCGCACCGATACGTCCTCTTGCGCAGTGGCATGTCTTGCAGATTCCCACAGCCACTACACTGCTTGGACGTGTTGCGCTCATCTAGAAACTGAAGCTCTTTCCCATACAACTGGCATTTGTAGGTGAGCATCTGGACAAAAGCATACAGGCCCCAGTCGTTGTACACTGTTCGATTGAGCGCCTTGTTTCGCTCCTGATGCTCTTTCATGACCATTTGCCGTTGAGAGAGATCCCCCACGACGACAGTTCTCTCAACCAGTCGCCGTGCGATGAGATGCGACGCCTTATGCAGGCTATCGCGCTGTTTGTTACGCTTCTTCTGCGACACGCGCTTATAGACCTTGCTCAGATGAAGAAAGCGGCGGGACTTCTTCTTGCACTTGCTTCGTTTCGAGCGAAGTGTGTCAAGCTGTCGGTTGTACCAACGCGAGCCTTTGAACCCACCGATGTGATAGAAGCGGCCCTCTTCAGTAACACCCGTTGCGAGCGTCTTAATGCCCAGATCAAAGGCCACAGTTCCACCATCGAGTTTGGTCTCTTCTTGTTGCCGATAGCTGAAGGAGGCATAGTAGTTGCCCCTTCCATCGCGACTGATGGCTACCTCTCGAAAGTCTTCGGGAGGCAGTTCGTTGAGGGTGGCACGGATAGCGGGATACTGCTTGTTCTTGCCCTTGCCCCCTGTGGGCAGAATGAGGGTGTTTCCCTCGAGCGTGAGATACATTGCTGGATAACATAGGGTAAAGAAGCCATGGCGAGGGCGCACGCGGGGAAAACCTGGGGTTTCGCCATTGGCGAGGCGACGAAAGAAGGCCCACATGGCTGCATCCAAGCGGTAGTAGACTTCGGCGAGCAGCTTGCCATACACCTGATTGAGTTCAGTATCATAGGCACGGCTCTCGGCCAGGGTTTTCTTGCATGCGTTGAAGTGCCACTTCTCCCCGTCTCTGAGCCTCATGACCCACCAATTGTAGAGGCCTCGGCATTTTGCTTGCATGAACTCAAGGGTGGCGATGTCTTGCTCGCTGAGGTCAAGTTTGATCTTTTTGCACAGGAGCATGAAGACCCCTTCCCTTTCAACACGACACTGAGAGATGGACTTCGCCTCTTTCGCAAGAAACATCAGTATCATGAATTAGAACATTTTTTCTTATCTCATGCGTGTAGCATACCATGGTATCGTCTCTCTGTCAACGCCTCCAAAGGTGAACAACTAGCACACCTTTCAGCAGAGTCGCGCACATGTTCGATTGCTGTTCTTACTCTCCTTATAACATGTGCTTCATGGGAGTATAGTAGATAGTGTAAAATGCGCAGGCATTTTACACTATCTACTATAACTTATGCGTTCGCGCTTTCAGCAGCCTGGTTCAGCGTTTCACGCAGTTGCTCATAGTGCATCTGTGCGTGGAAGAAGCCAAGCATACCAACACCAATGGCATTCATCGGGCCAAAGGCGGGAATACGCGTGATGGTCGTCGTCAGATTGGGCTGGTCAGGCCAGGCGGAGAGATAAGCCAGGCTCATGCGACGGCTCTCATTGAGGCGGGCGCGAACCTGTTCCGCGGTCTTCAGGGTCTCCCAGGGGGCCTCAGCGTGCAGGCGTGCCTCAAGAGCCAGGCCGCGCGCAAGAATAGAGGAGACGGAAGCATTCTCTTCAAAGCCAGCAGTCAAATGCGCCACGATGTGACTGATAGTCCAGCCACGTTCACCGTCCTCAGTCGCCTTGGGATCATTAGGAACAAAATTCACCGCGGCATCCGTCGCGTCCTTGAGAATGGTCTCAACGGTCTCAAAGGCCAGCTCGATATAATTTTGCAGATCCTTATAGCTAACTTCGGCAACCATGTCCGCGTAGGTGGTCTTGCCCTCGCGGAGCGCAGTAAAATCAAACTGTGGCATTACAAATCCTCCCGCGGCCTACAATGCCGCGTTCTATATCATTATTGGTCAGCACTTTCCATAAGCACTCTCTTGCGATCTTACAATTTGTAAGTATATCACCCTTTTTCCCCCGCTCAACCCTGCCTTTGAGCTCAGAGCCACAGTCAATATTGTCAAGTTTTGCCTATTCATATCTAGCCTTGGACAACAAATTTACTGTCAACGTTTTCCCTTCTGAGGCCCCATTTCAAGCAGCTTTATAAGTATAATTGCAGCGAACTTTGGGCTCAAACGCACTTTTGATGATTGGGGAGGATGAATACTTCTGAGTCGGTTTGGAAAGAATCATTCCCCTGTCAGTATCATGTACTTGTGGGAATAGTTATTGGTACGGCCCGGCTCTTGCCTTTTTGTCGAGTTTCACCTGGTTCCCCCTTGGACATCAAGAGCCGACCATGGTCAGCTTTTCTTTGACTGTATGTGCCAATAGAGAAAGAAGAGCGTACTTCCTGCTCAACCGAGGTTTACTGGAGAGACCTATGACCTTGCATGCACGACATCATGGCTTACCACATTCTGGAGCAGCCTCCTCAGAGGGGAAGCCTCCCCAGGTGTCTGGTGCGTTGCCGACGATCTGACGCAAACGCGATCTGGCTTTACTCATCATGTTAGTGACATTCATCCCCACCGACCTGCGAGGGATGCAATTTGCGGGAGGCGCGGTGTCATTCTACTGGATGCTGGGTCTGGCGATGCTTCTGCTGCCCAGTATTGTTGTGTTTAGCTGGTTGCTGCACCAGGCGCCCAGCCACGTCCCTATCCAGCTTGGTCACGCTGAGGCTTGACGCCGCGTCGAGCAGCCTTTCCGTCGCCCAGTAAGTATAATCGAAGAAAGCTTTTATCTCATTGATGCGCAAGATAAGGTTACCCTTTCTACAAATTCAAAAATATGATGAACTTCCCATTACCAGTAGCGGTTTATTTTAATGAATGTATACGATGGAGTTTGTTTACGCAACAAACTCCATGAACATCAATCAGGGAAGTTGAAAGAAGGGCCTTCTTCTTCAGTGGTGAGATAGTCACGTACTCGTTCACACAGCAGTGCAATGTGTTGAGCATCACCTTGAGGTGCATCAGGCCACTCGGGGACCCGCACTCCCCAGTAGTCACGAGGAGTGCCAGGATAACGAGGTAGAAGATGAATATGCAGATGAGGAACGTGATGTCCTAAGACAAAGGAATAGATATGTTCTGCCTCTGTGCACACTTTTAAGGCGCGGCTCAGTCGAGCGATAAGCAAACCAGAGGCTTTGGCTTCTTCCTCTGTCTGTTCTGCAAGCCCTGGAAAATGCCGTTTGGGTTCAACAATGAGCCATCCAAGATACGAAGTCGGCCCATCTTCAGGAATATGATGGCTTGCAAAGATCAATTCATCTTCATAAATAATCCCGCCAGGAAGAGCAAGTTGGCCTTTGTGTTTCTGACAAACAAAACACGCTTCCTGCTGTTCTGAAATGCTCATTGGTTCCTTCTCCTTATGAGAATTCTTCTAGCTACTCTATCAGGAAGGGAATGCTCACACAAGCATACTAATACAGATACAATCTGACCGAACCTTCAGGGAAATACTCACTTTTCGGAGATAAACACATCGAACCTTGCGATGCACTACCATCCCTACGAATGTGCAGAGCGTATCACATTCTCAGGGAAATGAGCAACTTTTCAGGGAAAATAGCACTTTTCGGGAAAGTACCACCCAGGAAGGGCGAATAATTGCTGTCTGTTCCACTATGAATTTACAAGAGATGTGTGCGTAACGGCTCTTCTGGTGCGGATTTGTCTCTTGATAGACGGTCGATTCCTACAATTCGCGCTGATTTTCTCAGGTTCATCTTAAAATTGTTGCGGATTTGGCCTTATTTACCAGTAGAGTCAGGCCATAGTATGTATTGCAAAAGCGGCCAGTTTTAGGTAGGGATTTACAGGATAGCACAACAGGCACCACGTGTTCTGCCGAAAAGCCTGAGTTGAAAACGCAGATCTAACTCTAAAACAACCCAGGGTTTTCGGCAGAACTTTCGATAATAGGACATATTCTCACCGCTTTTCGTGATATATTATGAAAAAAGAAGTAAAAAGGAGGATACGTTATGGCTGAACAAACGATAGAGATGACGTTCCGCACCGTTTTGTGGCAACAGTTCGGCGCGGCCATCGATATGCTTGAAAATGCCTTGCTGGCCTGCCCTGCCTCGCTGTGGAGAGAGCGCCTCTGGAGCGCACCCTCGGACCACTCTCAGTCTCCGGAAGACGCAGCATTCTGGTCGCTCACCTATCACACTCTCTTCTGGCTCGATTTGTATCTCACCGGCTCACACGAAGGCTTTGCTCCCCCCGCGCCGTTCATAAATGCGCTTGACCCGGCAAGTGTCTTTCCCGAACAGCCCTATACCAAAGATGAGCTCCACGGCTATCTAGTGCATTTGCGTAAGAAGTGCCAAACAACGATTGCTGAGCTAACAGACGAGAAAGCGTATCAACCGTTCACTTTCCCCTGGCCTGGAGGAACGTCCATAAGCTTTTTAGAGCTCCAGTTATATACCATGCGTCACGTCCAGGAGCATGCGGCCCAACTGAGCCTCTTTCTCGGACAGCACGGCACCCCGGACGAGGCGCTTGACTGGGTTGAGCGGGCGCAGGAGGGAGCGGGCCTCTGAGGCGCGCGGATGGTCAATTGGGTCTGAGCGCGACCGATGGTGAGGTGACGCAGAGGAAGGCGGCGCGAGGGGTAGCCCCTCGCGCCACCTTTGCATTCCCAAACACGCGTCGCGAGGCACGGCAGAAGCTAGCAGCAATGGCACAATATCATAAGGAGAAACTAAAAGAACAAAGATTTTCTGCTGGAGGATGCGTATGGCTACATCCTAAAAAGAGGGTGTGCTTCTACTAGAGAAGCACACCCTCTTTTTAGGATGTAGCCATATTATTCAACCGGCTAGTGGCTAGAAGCGTGATTGCTTCTGCCTTTGGCATTACCAGCTTGATCGGTTGTTGGAATACGACGTCTCACGGGGCTGATAACAATCCCGACAATAGACGGGGCGATCATCTCGTGGCTGAAAAGGAACAGTCGCTTCATTTCCACAACTCGCGCAAGTAGCCGTGTACATTTGGCGTGCCTCGCGCTGGTAGCCACCACGTGAGCCTCCATTTGCCTGCTTGCGGGCAGCACGGCACTCGGGGCAACGACTTGGGGCATTCGTCAGTCCACGACTCGCATAAAATTCTTGCTCACCGACAGTGAAGGTAAATTCCTGGTTACAGTCGCGACAATACAGTGTCTGGTCAGTCAAAGGAAACTCTCTTTCTCATTATCCGCTATACGGATCTAATAGTTGAACTTCTGTATTGCGCACCATCACCTCAGTCAGTTTACTTAGAGCAACAAAGCACCATACAGTGTTCGTTTAGTATAACACATTCTTTTCGTTTCTGCTAGAGTTCTCATCCTTTCTGGCAAGAGTTTCCGATTCTCTTTTGCACATCCCTTACCCTTGAGCACCGCAGGCGCGAAGGCTCTCCTGAGAAAGCGGCGCACGGCTACGCGCTCCCTTCGATTTCACACTTGTATCAGGAAAGGCAAACGACTTATCATTAGGAAAGAGATTACCTATATGCTCAGGAAGGAACCATCCATGAAAATATTTTATAATCGTATCGCCGGCCAACAATTGGAACGGCTTGCCGCACTCTCCGATGGCATCTTTGCCGTTGCGATGACCCTGCTCGTTCTCGACCTGCACACTCCTCTGAATAATACCAGCTCCAGGTTTTCTACGCCACCCCTATGGACGAGTGAGGGATTGGGGAGAGAATTGCCCTTATTGCATGCGTTAGTCGATCTTGTGCCACACTTTCTCCCTTATGCCATGAGTTTTCTCACCCTGGGTATTTTCTGGGTTGGCCAGCAAACACAGCTTAATTATTTTGTGACGAGTAATCGCCACCTCACCTGGATCCACCTGGCCTTCTTATTTATTGTCTCGCTCATGCCCTTCTCAACGGGACTCTTAGCCGCATTTATCACCTATCGCGTCGCCCTGGGCATATATTGGCTTCACCTGCTCTTGCTAGGAAGCATCCTGTTCGCCAGCTGGCGCTATGCCCGCCGTGCAGGATTACTGAAAGACGAGGTGACCACCGAAATACGCTCCGCCACCGAGCGACGCATAGTCTTCTACCAGGTACTCTACGCCGTCACCATGCTCTTTAGCATCATCAATACATATATCAGCATTGTGCTACTGATCCTCCTGCAACTCAACTCTGCCATTGCCCCACGGATTGGTCGACTGGATCACATTTGATGATTGTTGTAGGGTTCAAGCCAGCTTGGACTCTACAATTTATTGACTACTCCAGTTAGGACGAGTATTCGCGAACCTTTCACCAGGGCGACCGCACACGCGTCGAAGTGGGTTTCGCTCCCGTCCAGGGCGAGTGATAACTTCAAACCAACAAGTGCTTTTTTAATAGAAAAAACATTGACAAACATTGTACCTTCACCTTATATTTACTATGCTGGTTATAATTGTCTAGTTGCTACAACTACTTTTTTCCCATAAAAGATTAGCAAAACATAATTTACACTACTATTTTTTCCTCCAAAGACCGCATTGTCTCGTAATTCGGCAGAGGGCAGAGTCGCCGTGCTCATTTACAAGATAATTGGAGGAATGTCAATTACGGGTAAGAAACAGTGAGGTACAGCATGCCCGAACAAGAACCGCAACAAGGATGGGCAACAAACTTAGAGACTTTTTTACAAAATCTCGCTGACGAGCAGCGCAGTGGTGTCCTTGATTTACAGCGCAGCAAAGCCGGCGTGAAAGAAAAAGGGCGCGTCATTTTACTCCATGGAGGAATAGTCGAGGCAAGCGTGGGAACACGCACCGGCGAAGAGGCTTTAAACTGGCTGCTTGCATGGGGCCAGTGCAGGTATACATTTGCCCTCACCTCGCCTATGGAAATGGAGGGCATCTTTCCTCAAAGAAGTCAGCCAACCTCAGATCCTATAGTTATACCTCCCCAAGCTCCCATACCTCCCGCCAGCATACGGCCACGATCAAATACCCTCACACCGGGATCCTATACACCAAACATCCCTCCTACACGCACAAATAAAGGGCCATTCGCGCCCAATACGCTGCTCCCTTTCCAGAATGAGTCTGTGCTTAACTCTCCGCCGACCAACACCCCAAAATCGCCAGCCTATAATTCATGGGGGGCTCAGCAGGCGTCTGCCCAACAGGAAACAACGCTTGTTCCCTACCGCCTCCTGCAAGGTCCAGACGCTATCTCGCTCATTGGTCACTATCCCCTGACCCGCTCTCAACGCCACCTCTACTTTTTGCTCGACGGTCAACGCACCATCGTCGATTTAGCGCGCCTGACCGGTAGCTCCATCCTCAGCGTGCGCCAGTTGTTGATAGAGCTAGAACAGATGGGCCTCGTTAGATTTAAAATCACCTATTAAGAAGAGGAAGCAGAAATATGGGATAGTGACGGGGCAATGTCTGCGGCATTGTCCCGCCACTATCCCATAGGTATTACTCTTGCAAGTCGCTTGCCGAATGCGGATAATGAGAGAGAGCCTGACTAGCAAGCAATAACAAGGAGTATAGATATGCCTTCGTCTTCCTCTCAGTCAGCCGAGCCTGTACGCGTCGCCGTCGTTGGTTTCGGCCTGGCTGGCTCTGTCTTTCACGCGCCCCTGATCGCCAGTACGCCTGGTATGCGCCTCACAGCCATAGTCACCAGTAATCCTGATCGCCAGCAGCAGGCCAGGGAAAAGTATCCCCAGGCCCAGATCTACTCCCACGTCCAGGATTTATGGAGCGATGCCAGCGAGTATGACCTGGTCGTTATCGCCACAGCCAATCGCGCCCATGTTCCTCTGGGGCTGGAGGCCCTGCGCGCCGGGCTGAATGTGGTCATCGATAAACCCATGGCTGCCACGGTCGCCGACGCCGAACAGTTGATCGCGACCAGTAAAGAGACAGGCAAGCTGCTTACCGTCTTCCAGAACCGGCGCTGGGATAATGACTTTCTCACTATCCGCAAACTGCTCAAAGCCAATACCCTGGGGCCTGTGACACGCTTTGAATCGCGCTTCGAGCGCTATCGCCTGCAACCCAAAGTTGGCAACTGGAAAGAATCAGCTGATCCGGCGGATGCGGGTGGCCAGCTCTTCGACCTGGGAAGTCACCTCATAGACCAGGCGCTCTTCCTCTTCGGCAAGCCTGAGAGTGTCTATGCCGAGATGTTCAAACGCCGCGAACATGCCCAGGCCGACGATGATAGTTTCGTCGCGCTCCGCTTCTCCACTGGCGTCATCGCCCATCTCTGGGTCAGCCAGGTCGCGCGCCTCTCTGGCCCGCGCTTTCTGGTGCGCGGCCTGCTGGGAACCTTTGAGAAATGGGGCCTTGATCCACAGGAAGACGATTTGAAAGCTGGCAAAACACCCACCAATACGCCTGTATGGGGCCAGGAACCTCGCGAGCGCTGGGGCCATATCGTTAGCGAGATCAACGGTGTAAGCCTCGATGGCCAGGTCGAAAGCGAGCCTGGTAGCTATCCTCTCTTCTACGCCCGCTTGCGCGATGCCTTACGCGAAGGCACACAGCCCCCAGTCAACCCACGCGAGGTCGTAGAAGTGCTACGCGTCATCGAAGCCGCCCAGAAAAGTGCCCACCAGGGCCGCATCATCACCTTATAATAAGGATAACTTTCAGACCCTCCTTGTATGTGGTATTATCAGCGTCTGCGACGCTTCGCAGGGGTAAGGGTGTGTGGTGGAAGTCCGGCTTAGCCGGACTTCCACCACACACCCTTACCCCTGCGAGCCACGAAGTGGCGAGGAGTCCTGAAGAGTTACTAGCAAGGAAAAGAAATAATGACAGAACAAAACTATGAAGCCCTGCTGCGCGAGCTACGCCAGCAGGAAGAGGAACTCCAGTTTACCAGCTTCACGAATGAGACCGCGCTTAAACTTGGCCTGGCCCTCTACGAGGCGGCAAAGCACAAAGGGAAGCCCGTCGCCATCGATATCGTGCGCAACGGTCAGCAACTCTTTCATCTCTCGATGGAGGGAACGGCCAACGATAACAATGAATGGATTCTGCGCAAGAATCGCGTCGTAACGCGCTTCGGTCATAGCTCTTTCTATATCGGGACCTATCTGCGCAGTCAAAGCAAGAGCATCGAGGAGAAGTATCTGATCTCTGAGCGTGAGTATGCCGCGCATGGCGGCTCCTTCCCTTTGATCATCAAACATGTGGGCATTGTCGGCACCATCACCGTCTCCGGGCTGCCCCAGGCCGAGGATCACGAGCTGGTGACCAGCACCATCCGCAGTTTCCTCTCGACGCGCGCCTGATCTGAATGGGTTATCAACAGCGTAGATTGTCCCACTAGAATTGTGATTTTGTAATGAATAATGTAACTACCACTGATCTCCAGGATTGGACTCGCCACTGGCAAGCAGCAGGCCAATCCTGGCGCTACGCGCCTGAAATAGATCCGGCGCGCCAGTCTTATCTCCTGGCACGCCTCGCTATCGAACCCGACATTGCACAGGGCAGCTACCCCTTCGCCAATATCACACTGCAACGTGCCGACATCGAATGGCTCCTGGCATATCATCAGGCTGAGCACAGCAGACTCGACCTGCGCGGAGCAGACCTCCGCAATGCCGATCTGCACAACCTACCTCTCTCTGGCGTCCTGCTCGGTCTCGCCTGGTCCGACTGGCTCCCAGCTAATGACAAACAGCGCGAGATGGCTCGCGTTCACCTGGAGGAGGCAAATCTCTCTGAAGCCCTGCTTGAGCACGCCGCCTGCAATGGGGCCTATCTGCAAGGCGCTAATCTCAAGCAGGCCTTGCTCAACGCCATTGAGCTAGGTGGCGCCATCTTAGAGCAGGCCCAGCTGCAGCAAAGCCAGCTTCGCCAGGCTAATCTGATTGGCGCCCATATGAATGGGGCCAGCCTGGCTGACGCCGACCTGACGCAGGCCTACCTGGTAGGCGCTCACCTGCGCCAGGCCGATATCAGCCACGCCATCCTCGATGGAGCGGACCTGAGTTATGTGCATATGGAGCATGCAGACCTGAGCCATGTTCAGGCCATCGAGACCAACTTTGGCGGGGCCTATATGCACTGCTCCGACCTCCATCGCACTACTCTGACAGCCAGCGATATGGGTGGAGTTAGCCTGGTTGGCGCCAATCTCAGCGGCGCGCACCTGGAATGCGTCTCTCTGAGCGGGCGCTATGTGGCACACCTGGAGGGGGCAGACCTCAAACGCACCCATCTCGAAGGCGCAAACCTCCAAGGAGTACATTGTGAGGCCGCCGACCTGCGCGGGGCTCATCTAGAGCTAGCCAACCTTCAGGGGACGTATTTTGCTGGCGCCAACCTCTGCGAGGCACATCTTGAGGGCGCGCTAATGCATATGACTCACTTCGGACCAGCCACACTCGATGAAGATGACCTGGCTCGCCTCCTACCCTGGCTCTCTGATTTCCCCCAGGATCTCCCTCCGGCCATCCTACGCAACACACTTCTGGAGCTATAAAGAATATAGGTAGTGGCAGCCCTGGCTCACGCAATGAGCCAGGGCTGCCACTACCTATATTCTTTCATTGACTTTTTCCTCTTTAGTGGGTACAATAGGTCACAGAGACCTATCTTTATGATGGGTTACATAGACAGATCTCTAAACAAAATCCTGAAAATTGGGGAAAGGGCTGTGATATGTACGAATTGCTCATTCTGGCCCATCTGCTCTATCAGCCCGCGCATGGCTACCTGATCGCCAAAATTATTAACGACATGATTGGTCCCTATGCCAAGTTCAGCAATGGGCGCCTCTATCCTCTTCTGGCCAGGCTGGAAGAAAATGGCTTGCTTGTAGCAGAAGAGCCAGAAAATGAGCATAGTAACCGCCCTTATCGCTCCTACCGAATCACGGATAAAGGACGGGAGCGCTTTCGCCTCTTAATGCTGGACACAACCTCTAATCCTGGCGAGTACCAGAAGGTTTTTCAGCAAAAGATGCCATTTCTCTCGTTCCTGGCTCCCTCAGAACGCCTCTACCTGATCGATCACTATCTCAATTACTGCCAGGCGCACATCTTGCATCTGCAGAATGAGCGTGAAGATCTGCACCAGCATAGCTCTGGTGATGCGAGCTATGGCTGGAGCCAGCCCTTGCGTGACGATATCTTCGAAGGCGTTGATCATCTCATTGCGCACTGGCAACTTGAGTATACCTGGGCACAACACCTGCGCGAACGAGAACTGGCCCGCACGCACGATGCAACCAACCTACCAGAGCAGACAACGCGCTCATAACCCGGTAATCGCTATAGATACATGCCATAATACCCAAAAAAAGACTTTGACCAATTTTGTTAAGGAGTAACATTTATGTCAGCGGCAGAGAATTCCTCAAGCCCAAATGCGACACCTGGGCGGTGGGAACAATCAACATTCACGCTGCGCAATGGCAAGGTAGCCAATCCCTGGCTCGCCTTGACAGCGCTCATGTTTGGCTTTTTTATGTCCCTTCTGGACGTAACCATCGTCAATATCGCGCTCTCGGACATTGTGACCAAGCTCAATACCGACCTGACGACGGCGACCTGGGTGCTGAACGCCTATAGCCTGGTGTTTGCCGTGCTGCTGGTCAGTATTGGTCGCTTCGCCGATCAGTTTGGGCGTAAATTGACCTTTATGATCGGTATGGTGGTCTTCAGTCTGGGTTCGCTACTCTGCGCGATTGCGCCCTCGATCGAGGTGCTTATCGCGGCACGCGCCTTCCAGGCCATCGGCGCGGCGGCCCTCAATCCAATTAGCCTGGCAATTATTATCTCCATCTTCCCGCCCCAGAAGCGTGGTGCAGCTATTGGTGTATGGGGTGCCTCGTCGGGTATCGCCTCAGCCATCGGCCCGGTCCTAGGCGGCTTCCTGGTACAGAACTTTGATTGGCGCGCCATCTTCTATGTCAATCTTCCGTTCTGTATTATCGGCCTGATCATGGTCGCGCTCTTCGTACCTGAGACGCGCCAGCCAAGTGCGAGCAAGGGCATCGATCTCCCCGGTCTGCTGACCCTGAGCATCTCCATGTTCTGCCTGGTCCTGGCGATTATGCAGGGCAACACCTGGGGTTGGAACTCGCCCACGATTCTGGGCCTCTTCGCCGCAATGATCGTCTGCCTGGCCCTCTTCGTCTTCATTGAGGCAAGGCAGAAGGACCCGATTGTCGACTTCAGCCTCTTCAAGATTCGCAGCTTTACCGCCTCGAACATTTCGATGTTCCTCTTCGGTATCGCCATCCAGGGCGCATTCCTGATGACCGTGCTCTACTACATCAACGCCCAGGGCTATGATCAGCTCAATGCGGCCTATGCCATCCTGCCCATTCCTCTGACCGCCTTTGTCGTCTCGGCGCTCTCAGGCGCCTTCAGTCGCTTCCTCAATCCCCGTATCATGGGTACAATAGGCCTGGCGGTACTGGCAATCGGCTTTACGCTTACCTTCTTCACCAGTGTGGATACCTCCTACCCTGATATGGCCTGGCGCCTGGCGATCCTGGGCATAGGCATGGGCCTCTGCTTTCAGAATTTCCCCGCCTTCGCTCTCTCAGATCTTCCACGCGCCAAGCTAGGTGTGGGCAGTGGTATCTTCAATACCTTCCGCCAGATCGGCTTCGCGCTGGGTATCGCCATCCTGATCGCCGTCTTCACTAATCAGATCACATCCAACATTAACCAGGCGCAACAGAACTCCATTCAGATTGTGAACCAGGATAACAAGCTCCCTCCACAGTTGCGCGACGGTATCGTCACAGGTCTGAAGAAGAGCACCGCCAGCAGTACCGCCTCTGGCGAGGCTGCGGCCTCCTCGCCGGCTAATCAAAACTCATTCGACCTGACAAAGCTGGCCGACCAGATTCCCGGTCCCGCAGGCCAGGCCCTCAAGCCTGAACTGAAGTCGCTCAACGACAGCATTGCCCGCGAGTTCAAGGCAGGCGCGATCGATACCTTCCGCCTGACCTGGCTCATCTCCGCCATCTTTGCCGCCATCGGAACCATCGTCTCGCTCCTGACCGCCATCGAGCGCCGTAAACCCTCCGAGGTCACCGACGGCGAGCCACCCGTCGTCATGGCCGCCCACTAACCCTAAAGCTTTGTAGAGGCCATGGTCGAGTAGCCGCGTACGCCAGTAGCGGGCCCGCTACTGGCGTACGCGGCTACTTGTGTTGTTCCACGTAGCTTCTTGCCAGCTCATAGATCTGTTCGCGCAGCTCCAGTGGCTCCAGGATCTCCACGCGTGGACCGAAGCTGAGCACATAACCACAGGCATCCTCGCGCATCTCAAAATGCAGCAGCAATTCCAGGCATCCCTGCTCATCGGCCTCGCCCGTCTGCTCAATCTTCATGGCCCGGCTGGCATGATACAGCCCGTGGACTAACTCCTCTGGCACACGCACACGCACAGTATAGCGCGGCAGATTAGCTTTAAAGGAGCGCATTGATTGTCGCCAGTAGCTCGCCAGGTCGAAATCAATGGGGCGCTGGCATGGCTCCTCCAGCAGCTCGGCACGGGCGATACGTGAGACACGATAGCTACGCAACTGCTCATCAACGGCGGCGATGAGGTACCAGATATTCCCCTTGGCGACCAGCCCCAGCGGATCAAGCACACGCTCAACTACCTCTTCATTGCGCAGATAACCAATACGCAGCCGCCGCTCCTGCCAGACTGCAGCCTGCACGACCGCGAGATGCGGCAGGCTCTCGCCCTCGCTCGTATTCCACCCGGCGGTATCCACATAAATGCGCTGGCGCGCATACTCCGCATCACGCCTCTGCGCGGAGGGTACGGCCGCCAGCAGCTTGATCAAAGCCGCCTCCGAGGCCTTCCGCAACCCCAGATCATTTAACAGACGGTCAGGCTTAATAAAGAAGAGTGCCTGGATCTCGGCCTCGTTCAAGCCCGTCAGATTAGTGCGATACTCCTCCAGCAGCCCCCAGCCACCTCCATTGCCGCGCTCCGCCACCACGGGAATACCCGCCACACCCAGCGCCTCCATATCGCGATGAATCGTCCGCTCCGAAACCTCCAGGCGCCGCGCCAGCTCCCGCGAGGTCAAACGGCTGTGCACCTGCAAGAGCAACAAAATAGAAAGCAAGCGATCAGCACGCATAGCTTCTCATCCCTCCTTCCCATACATTCATATTCTTGCTCTCTATTGTACCAGAGAAATATGCCAGCCTATGTCTTATTTGAGATCATAAACATTCTGGCGCCCCTATAGATATAAGACGCACCCTTCAGAATCACTACTTTTTTCTCTTGCATGAGCATGGGGAGCAAGCAACCGTCCCTTCACTTCATATGTATCTCTGGCCACATTGCCCCCTTCCTGACAGAAGATGTCAGGTTACCCCTTATATACTTCTCACTGTTGCTGTGGTTCTCACAACCATGCGCTTCCCCTAATCCTACGCTATCATCTTACGCTTAGCTATACACCTGACAATATAGACCCTGGGGACGCGTTGTCTCCGCCAGGACACTAAGGAGGTAGCCCGACATATGCACGACGTTCAACAATTAGATACTGATATGAAGTTGGAAGGTATGCCCAGAGACAAAGATTCAAGACAATATAAAGAACAGGCTGGAGGAGTACAGCTCCACCCCCATATCGAGATGCTTATGGGTTTGAATCCCGATCTCAAGGGAGAGGCCAGTCAGAAACGCCAGGCTTATGTGGAGGAGAGCCTGGAGGTACATGTTGAACCGGAGCAGATCTTCGTACGGGGTGCGCAACAGCACAATCTCAAGAACATTGATGTGGCAATTCCGCGCAACAAGTTCGTCGTGCTGACAGGTGTAAGCGGGAGCGGTAAGTCTTCGCTGGCCTTCGATACTATTTACGCCGAGGGGCAGCGCCGCTATGTGGAGAGCCTTTCGCCCTTTGTACGCCACTACCTGGATAAGGTCGAGAAGCCGAAAGTCGACTTCATCTATGGTCTCAGTCCAGCCGTGGCTATCGAACAGAAGACCGTGAGCAAGAATCCACGCTCAAACGTTGGAACCATTACCGAGGTCATTAACTACCTGCGCCTACTCTACTCACGCATCGGCATCGCACACTGTACGAAGTGCGGCACGGTCATACAGAGGTCACACCTGCCCAATGAGATCGCGCGCCGCATCGCCGCGCTCCCAGCTGGGACACCCTTTCGCCTGCTCGCTCCTCTAGGCCAGGACAGCCACAACATCCTCATTCAGCAAGCCATACGTGATGGCTATACACACGCCCGCGTCGATGGCGCACCCGAGGTCGCGCTCGTCGATATCCGTCTTGGGGAGCATGAGTCACATACCATCGAGCTGCTGATCATACGCGAGAGCGTTCCCGCTTCCCGGGATAATGCCTGGCATGAGCGTTTGCTGGCAACCGTCAAGCGCGCGATGCAACTGGGTGGAGGTTCGCTGGTCGTTGACCTCTATCATGGCAATGAGGCGATCTTGAGCGAGCAGCGGCGCTGTGGTCACTGCGGCACATCCTTCCCCGAACTGCTCTCCTCGCACTTTAGCCCTAACTCGCCCTTTGGCATGTGCCAGGCCTGCAATGGCCTGGGGACAAGCCTGGAGGTTGATCCCACCTTGCTGATTGAAGACCCCAATCTCTCGTTGCTGGATGGTGCGCTGCGCTGGTTCGGCAACGTGCGCAAGAAGGGTGTTAACTATACGACCTCCGCCTTGATGTCGCTAGCGGAGCACTATCAGATCGATCTAGAGCTTCCCTGGCGAGAGCTGCCTCAGCACTTTCGCGATGTGCTCATCTATGGATCGGGCGATGAGGAGATCGAGTTCAATCTCTCCTTCTCGCAGGCTAATAACAATGGAAGCTGGACCCATAACCGCGTTGAGAGTTATCCCGGCATCATTGAGGAACTCAATCGCCGCTTCCATCAGACCAGCTCGGAAAACATGAAGAACTGGTATACCAGCTATATGAGCCAGCAGGCCTGCCCAGCCTGCCAGGGAACACGCCTCTCACCCGAAGTGCGAAACGTCACCCTCGCCGGGCGCAACATCAGCGAGATCGGCGAGATGACCATCGACCAACTGCTCTCCTGGCTCAACGAACTCTATGAGACCCTCGACGAAGAGCCGCTACTGATCGCGAGCGAGATCCTTAAGGAGACGCGCCAGCGTATTCAGTTTATGCTCAACGTAGGCCTGCACTACCTGACCCTCAACCGATCCGCGCCCACGCTCTCCGGCGGCGAGGGACAACGTATTCGCCTGGCGAGCCAATTGAGCTGTGGCCTGGTCGGCGTCCTCTATGTTCTGGATGAGCCATCCATCGGACTCCACGCCCGCGACCAGCACACCCTGCTCAACACCCTGCTCCAGCTACGCGACATGGGCAACACCGTCCTGGTTGTCGAACACGACGAGGAGACCATGCGTAGCGCGGACTGGCTGATCGACATGGGTCCCGGCGCCGGTATCCTGGGCGGCGAGGTCGTGGTAGCCGATATTCCTGAACGCGTCGCCGCTCACGAGACCTCGCTCACCGGGCACTACCTGAGCAACCGGCTACGTATCACCTCGCCTCGTGGAAAGAACAGGCGCGCTCCCGCACAGGGCTGGCTTATGATCAAGAACACCACTTTGCATAACCTGAAGCACGTGGATGGACGTTTTCCGCTTGGCCTGCTGACCTGTGTGACAGGTGTGAGCGGCAGTGGCAAGAGTAGCCTGGTCAATGGCACGATCTATCCTGCGCTGATGCAGGCGCTACACAATACACAGGAGCCTGCGGGGCCGTTTGACACACTGGAGGGCATCGAGCGCCTGAACAAGGTCATCAACATTACGCAGGAGCCTATCGGGCGCACGCCGCGCTCTAATCCCGCCACCTATGTTGGCATCTTCGACGATATTCGCGCCCTCTTCGCCAGGACCGAGTTGGCGCGAGAACGCGGCTACAAGGCCGACCGCTTCAGCTTCAATGTCGAGGGTGGGCGTTGCGAGAGCTGCAAGGGTCATGGACAGCATGTGGTGGAGATGCACTTCCTGGCCGATGTCTGGGTGCCCTGCCAAGAGTGCAATGGAAAACGCTTCAACAGCGAGACGCTGGCGGTGAGTTACCAGGGCAAGAACATTCACGAGGTCCTTAACCTGGACGTTCGGGAGGCACTGGCCTTCTTCGCCAATGTTCCCAAGATCGCGCGTGTACTCCAGACGCTGCACGATGTGGGCCTGGACTACATCAAACTGGGCCAGAGCGCCACGACCTTCAGTGGCGGCGAGGCCCAGCGCATCAAACTCGCCAAAGAGCTCAGCCGCGTCTCCACTGGGCGCACACTCTATATCCTGGACGAGCCCACCACTGGCCTGCACTTCGCCGATGTACAGCGCCTGCTCGATGTACTGCATCGCCTGGTCGAGCTCGGTAACACCATCATCGTCATTGAGCACAACATCGGTATCATCAGGAATGCCGACTGGCTCATCGACATGGGTCCCGAAGGTGGTCACAACGGCGGCTACATCATCGCCGAAGGCACCCCCGAACAGGTCGCCCAGGTAACAGCAAGCCACACTGGACACTTCCTGTAATAATCACGGGGCATAAATACAATGGCCAAAAGAACAGGCTCTCCTGTTCTTTCAGCCATGGCAATGTATATGCAAAACGCGATATAATGTCACCAGTTGATCGCGTTCTTCGTGAAGAAGGTGGACGTTTAGGGTAGGTGTGAGGTCGAGGGGGTCGCTAGCGCTGGCCCCTCGACCTCACACCTACCCTGACTCGACATGCACTTTCGCTTCGCGAAGAAGTGTTGATAAGCTGTGTTTCCGTTTAAAAAGACACATGGATAGAGAACAAAGGAGTAATGTTATGGCATTTCAGCTTCCACCTCTCCCTTACGATTACCAGGCTCTGGAGCCATACATCGATACCCAGACGATGCAGATTCACCATGATAAGCATCATGCCACCTACGTCAGCAACCTGAACGCGGCCCTCGAAGGGCACGAGTTCGCCAGCCTGGCCGTTGAGCAGGTTCTCGCCCGCCTCAACGAGGTTCCCGAGGCCAAGCGCACCGCCGTCCGTAACAACGGTGGCGGTCACGCGAACCACACCCTCTTCTGGGAAACCATGACCCCTGGTGGCAGCAAGGAGCCTACTGGTGCCCTGGCACAGGCCATCACCAGCACCTTTGGTTCATTTGATGCCTTCAAGGCGGCTTTTAATGATGCCGGTGCCAAACGCTTCGGCTCTGGCTGGGCCTGGCTCGTGCTGAACAAGAATGGTCAGCTCGAAGTTACCAGCACCCCCAACCAGGATAGCCCCCTTCTGGACGGCAACGTTCCCCTGCTCGGCAACGACGTGTGGGAGCATGCCTATTACCTGAAGTACCAGAACCGCCGCCCCGAGTATCTGAGCGCGTGGTGGAACGTGGTCAACTGGGATATCGTTGGTCGCCGCTTCGAGCAGGCAACCAATCGCTAGATTTAAGATCCAGTGAAGCAAAAAAAGAGGTTGGGCAAAAGCCCAACCTCTTTTTTTGCTTCACTGGATTCGATTACAGTATCTTAAAGTGATGGCAAATATGCCTATTTGCCATCCGTTCGGACGGCCAGCCGTCCAGGGCAAACTGCGGTGCCCCCTACTCCTCGCCGCACTTGCAAACGGTCGGAGCTACTTCTTCTCAGGCTCAGCTCGCTACAACAGGCTTCACTTCAAGAGAAGTGGCTTGCGAGATGACATGAGCAGAAGAGAGAGTGATGGAACACTTCTCTCGATGTTGGGAGAAGTTTCTATATCAACGCGTACTATACAACAGAAGACCCATATATGTCAAGAGGACGTTTGACAGTGTCTGTCATCCTTTGACATCATTTCTTAGAAATGTTTGTTACACCCCCAAGTCGTAGAGCTGCTCATATTGCAGGTTGAGGTCGTTGGTGGCTTGCCAGAGGGCGGCGAGGGCTTTACGGATATTGCTGTTGGCGCAGGGGGGGAGGTCGTCCCGGCTGGCGAGCTGCTTGAGGGTTTCGTAGGCGCCGAGAAGTTCTTGCTCCGCCGGGCTGAGGGGCTGCCCCAGCAGGTCTTCAGATGCTGTGGATGTGGTCATACTTCTTCTCCTCTGCTGCTAACAGTTAGCTGTACTGTGCGACGGGACGACTATCGATAAGACGCCGGGCCTTGAGTTCAAAGTGGGGGAGCTGGCCGTACTCCATGCGCTCCAGGTTGAAGCGTAGCCCCTCGTGGGCATTGGAGAGATCACGCGCCAGGCTCGGCTGCAAGCTCTCCCACTCGCCCTCGCGCCCAGGCTTGATCTCCAGCCTGATGGTGATCTCGTCCTGGATCTCGTCCTTGCGCCAGATATAGATCTGGAACTCGTCGATGGCGTCGTATTCACGTACAATCGATTCTACGGCGCGGGGATAGACGTTGGTGCCGCGAATAAGCTTCATATCATCCCAACGCCCGCGAATGCCGCCCTCGTAGATGTCATAGGTACGCCCACAGCCACAGAGGCTGGCAGGCACCTTCATCACCATGTCTTTGGTACGGTAGCGAATGGCGGGAATGAAGCCGCGCCCAAAGGAGGTGACGACACGCTCGCCCAGTTCACCATAGCCTACAGGCTCGCCCGTATGGGGATCAAGCACCTCTTCGATGAAATGATCCTCAATGATATGCGTCCCGCCAGGCTGGTGCGCGCACTCAAAGATCATGATGGTTCCCACCTCAGTCATACCCGCCGTATCGCCGCATTTCGCGCCCCAGGCTGTCTCCAACTGCTGCTTAACCGCTGGAATTGAGCCTGCGGGTTCGCCGGAGAGGATCAGTTTGTCGACCTTGCTCTCGTGGGCGAGATCGATGCCCATCTCGCTGGCCTTCTGCCACATGTGCAGGGCATAGGTCGGCGTGGAACAGACGGTGGTAGCCCCCATCTCAACGATCTGCTTGATACGCGCCTCTGTCGTCTGCGCGCCTCCCGGAATGACTAGCGCGCCGATCTTCTCACAAGCATAGTGTGCGCCCCAGAAGCCGATAAAAGAGCCATAACCAAAGGCGAAATACACCGTATCCTCTGGGCGCACACCGAAGCCCCACAGGCCATAACACCACATCTCGCCGATCCAGTCCCAGTCCTTCATACTATCTAGCACGCGTAGTGGCACACGGCCCGAGGTGCCAGAGGTCAGGTGATAGCGAATGGCATTGCGCTGCTCGCTCGCCAGCATATCGCCGAAGAGGGGCCGTTCAACCTGCGAGGCCATCCACTCCTCGCGCGTCATCATGGGGATGCGTCGGACGTCATCGAGCGTCTTAAGCTGTTCGGGATGAAAGTTCGCGGCCTCGAAGCGACGTTTGTGAAAGGGAGCCTTGGTGTAGGCCCACTCACAGAGGCGGCGCAGCTTTACAAGCTGGAGCGCCTGCAGCTCCTCGCGTGGGCGAGTCTCGTTCTTGGGATTCCAGTAGTCCGCGTAGGCCATGTAGATGTCCCTCCTTTTGCCCGAGAGAGCGAAATACCAGGAGCACCCTCCCGGATGACGGCTAACGTTCGCGTCCAACCAGGTCGCGGGCGATAATCACGCGCTGAATATGGCTGGTTCCCTCATAGATTTGTAGACCCTTGATATCGCGGTAGTGCCGTTCAACGGGGTATTCATTGGAGTAGCCACGATTGCCATGCAGGAGCACGGCCTCAGAGGCGGCGCGCATTGCGGCCTCGGTGGCGAAGAGCTTGGCGATGGAGGTCGCGCGCGTCGCGGGCAGACCACAGTCCTTGGTCCAGGCCGCGCGGTAGGTTAGCAGGCGGGCCGCGTCGACATCCGCCGCCATGTCGGCCAGTGTCCCCTGAAGCATCTGGAAGTCGGCCAATCGTTGCCCAAACTGGCGACGCTGCCTGGTATAATCGACGCAGGCATCAAGGCAGGCCTGAGCAATACCGACCGCGCCCGAAGCCACCCCTATGCGTCCACACTCCAGGGCCGACATAGCGATGGCGAAGCCTTGACCGGGTTCACCCAGCAGCGCCAACCTGGGGATGCGGCACTCCTTAAAGGTGATGCGAGCGTGTTCAGAGGCACGGTGACCTAGCTCTTTGTTTGGCATGGGATCACGCTGGCAACCTGGGGGATTACCCTCCAATAGAAAGGCGCAGATGCCCTTGTGGCGCAGTCCGCGATCCAGCGTGGCAAAGACAATCGTGGTGGTGGCGCTCAGACCATTAGTGATCCAGATCTTCTCACCATCAAGGATATAGCTATCCCCCGCCTCATGTGCCGTGGTCTCCATGCTCGCGGCATCTGACCCGGCGTTGACCTCGGTCAGGGCATAGCAGCCAATCGACTCACCACTGGCGAGGCGTGGCAGGATGTGCCGCTTCTGCTCTTCGCTGCCCCAGTTCTGAATACAGAGCGCGACCAATCCGGCATGGACCGTCAGAAAGCCGCGCACTGAGGCGTCCACACGCCCCAGTTCTTCACAGAGAAGGGCGTAGCTCACAAAATCCAGGCCCGCGCCGCCATACTCCCGCCCCACCGGTCCCGCCAGAAAACCCAGTTCCCCCATGCGTTTTACAAGGTGCATAGGAAACTCGCCCGTCTCATCGGCGGCCCGTGCCAGGGGTGCCACCTCTTCCTGGGCGAAGCGACGTGCCGCCTCTTGTACCCGCTGCTGCTCCTGATTTAATGCAAAATCCATGATCGGTGCTCCTTTGGACGTTACTTGCGTACGCGGCTACTGATGATGCTATGCTTCAAGGACAGCGATACCTTCAATCTCGATCAGGGCTTCGTCTTGAAAGAAGCGCGAGATTTCTAGCAGGGCGGTCGCGGGATAGTAGCGGCCAAAGAAGGAGCGATGGACCCGGCCCAGGGCCTTGAGGTGCAGACGGTAGAGATCGCGGTCGCGCACGAAAATAGTCATCTTTACAATCTGCTGCATACTTCCACCCGCTGACTCCACCACTGTCTTGAGGTTGCGCAAGACCTGCTCATACTGGGCCACAATATCGCCTGGAGCGACGATCTGACCCTCTGGATCGCTGGCCGTTTGCCCGGCCAGAAAGAGGAGCTTCCCACCCGAGGAGATGACGCCATGACTAAACCCGCTTGGCTGCGCCAGCTCAGGCGGATTCACAAGCTCTTTGAGCATAGAGGCCTCTCTGACTCTAATTCACAACGTTGGTTAATGAATGTATTATAACTTCCTTTTATGCACTGCTTCAAGTGATGCTTTTTAATACAGGGCTTTTCAGTTCTTGCCTCGGCTCGCTACGCTCGCCTCATGGGATGTATGGGTGGAAAGCGGGCAAGGCCCGCTTTCCACCCATACACCCTTCCCACAAGTGCCGCAGGCGCGAAGATTCTGTTACAATAACACATGGAAAAACTATCGCTCTCAATGAGTACATAGACATAAGACAGGATGGCGCGCCCATTGACTAAAAAACGTGAACAGAGAGAACTTACTGTTGCAGGAGGTCGCCTCGGCCTGCGAGCTGACTGTGAGCGCTGCTTCGCGCTATGCTGTGTCGCACCTGCCTTCTCGGCCTCGGTAGATTTCGCGATCAATAAAAACGCGGGGCAGGCCTGTCCCAATCTGCAGGCGAACTTTCGCTGCGGCATCCATACGCGCCTCAGACAGCAGGGCTTCCGGGGCTGCACCGTCTATGACTGCTTCGGCGCCGGGCAAAAGGTCTCCCAGGTTACCTTCGGTGGCCAGGACTGGCGACAGGCTCCACAAAACGCCCGGCAGATGTTCGCAGTCTTCCCAGTCATGCGAGACCTGCATGAGCTACTCTGGTATCTGAGTGAAGCTCTGACGCTGCAACTAGCCCGCCCGCTCCACCAGGAACTTAGCCTCGCGCTGGAAGAAACCGAACGCCTCACACACAACAGCCCTGATGCCCTTATAAGTCTGGACATGGCGGCCCATCGGCAAGAGATCAATAACCTGCTGCTACGCGCGAGCGAACTGGTGCGGGCCGAATTCAAGCATAAGAAGAAAGAACTCAGAGGAGCTGGCCTGATCGGAGCCAAACTTAGAGGCGCCGATCTCAGGGGCGCCAACTTGCGCGGAGCATATCTTATTGGGGCTGACCTCAGAGACGCCGACCTGCGCCTGGCAGACCTGATCGGGGCCGATTTCAGAGACGCTGATCTCAGGGGAGCCAATCTCACTGAGAGCCTCTTTCTCATTCAGTCTCAACTCGACTCAGCCAGGGGCAACAGCGAAACAAAGTTGCCGCCATCCCTCACACACCCAACACATTGGCAAACCTTAAAAACTACACACATATAGTTTGACCCTTGAGCACCAGAGGCGCAAAAGCAAACTTTGTGAAACCTTGTGAAAGGCTAGTATTTGCTTGACAGTATCATGAGCATGATGCTACTCTAAGCTCACAGAAAAATTCACTACAGACAGAGACTACAATGATTGCACACTATTGACGCTGACACGCGCTAGCCAACACATCTTCTAGCATTCTCCTCCAGGCAGATAGAGCATATTTCGCAATCTGTCGCATATTTTATCGTGTCTTTTACTTCTTCAAAGTCTACCTCCCTCGTGGACCACCCATTCTCACCTCTATCAACACCCCCATTAACAATTCACATTAACAATTTCCACCAATTAATTGACTACAAGAAAGGTAGAATATATTACAATGCAACAACTTCATATCGCCCTGCTTCAGATGACTTCATGTGACAAGGACCAGGCAGCCAATCTTGTGAAAGGTGAGCTATTTTGTCGCCGGGCACAAGCCATGGGTGCAGACATCGCGCTCTTCCCCGAGATGTGGAATGTAGGCTATTCATCCGCCCAACCTCTTCCTGAGGGGTCCGACACCCCTGAAGATGATCTGTGGAAAGCACCAGAGAAATGGCAGAACCATGAAGAGTTGGCCGCTCGTGGCATGCCCGACCCGGACATCGTCTGGCAGGGGCAGGCCATTGCTCGCGATAGCTCCTTTATTCGCCACTTTCAACAGCTCGCGCGTGAACTCCAGATGGCTATTGCCCTTACCTACCTGGAGACCTGGCCTGGCGCACCACGCAACAGCGTCTCCTTAATCGATCGCCATGGCGAGATCGTTCTGACCTATGCCAAAATGCATACCTGTGCCTTTAGCTGGAGCGAAGCAGCCCTGACACCCGGCAATACCGTTGAAGTCTGCTCGCTGGACACAGCTCAAGGCCCCATTCAAGTGGGAGCCATGATCTGCTATGATCGCGAATTCCCTGAGACCGCACGCCTGCTTATGCTACAAGGGGCCGAGATTATCCTGGTACCCAACGCCTGTGAACTGGAGATTAACCGGCTGACACAATTTCGCACTCGGGCCTACGAAAATATGGTTGGTGTCGCAATGGCTAACTATGCCGCGCCCCAGCAGAACGGCCACTCGATCGCCTTCGATGGGATCGCTTATAGCTCACAGGGATCGCGGGATATGCTCTTGATCGAGGCTGGTGAGGGCGAAGGCATCTACATAGCAAGTTTTGACCTGGAAGCCCTGCGCGACTTCCGCCTACGCGAGGCCCTGGGCAATACCTTCCGTCGCCCTCACCTCTATGGCGCTCTCGCTGAGACAAAAACTCAATATCCATTCATTCGCGTCAATGCCCAGGGCAAACACTTCAAAGAGTAACGCATAATATAAAGGGGTATTGGTGGTTTATGTACGCAAACCACCAATACCCCTTTATATCCGATCACCACAGGTACAAAGAGACAGTGTGAGCGATCTCGGTTCTGGATGTCGTATGATAGATTTAGCAAAAGCGATATAACAGCAGGAATCGCTGCCAGAGTGTGAGCGATTCCGTCTCTGGCTGAAGGACAGGCCAGAGTGTGATTAATAGCGTTTCTAGCAGACTCAGCGTTGAGAAGCAAACAAGTAAGAATGGAGACGTTAGCATGAGTGTATTGGATCTATTTCGCCTGGATGGAAAGACAGCCATCATCACCGGCGGCGGTCGGGGACTGGGAGAATATTTCGCGGAGGCGCTCTCAGAGGTAGGAGCCAACGTCGTGCTCTGCTCGCGCAAGCTCGCAGCCTGCGAGGAGGTCGCACGCGAGATTACGGCCAAAGGCGGCAAGGCCCTGGCCCTCGAATGTGATATCACCAAACCAGAGGATGTCGAGCGCGTCGTCGTCGCCACCCAGGAACACTTTGGCGCCATCGACATCCTGGTCAATAACAGCGGTGCCACCTGGGGCGCGCCCGCCGAGGAGATGCCCCTGGACAAGTTCCAGCACGTGATTGATGTCAATATCAAAGGCACCTTCCTGATGAGCCAGCTCGTAGGAAAAAACATGATCGCGCGTGGCAAGGGTGGCACCATTATTAACATCGCCTCCGTAGCTGGACTGACCGGTGGGCACCCCAAGTATATGCGCGCAGCAGGCTACCACGCCAGCAAGGCGGCCATCATCAATATGACCCGCGACCTGGCTACGAGCTGGGCGCAATACGACATCACCGTCAACGGTATCGCACCTGGCTGGTTCCCCACACGTATGTCGCAGGGTCTGCTCGCCAAGTTCGGCGAACAGATGCAGGAGGGTATCCCCCTGGCGCGCTTCGGCACACCCGACGACATCAAAGGTGTGATCGTTCTGCTTGCCTCGCCCGCCGCAGCCTATATGACCGGCCAAACCATCGTCGTCGACGGCGGCTCCACGGCCTGGTAAACAAGCAGAGGTATTGAGAGGAGAGAAGTCATGTCCAGTATCGAGTTACGCCAGGCCCTACTAACACGGTTGGGACGCTTTCCGGAGCATGTACCCCTCGAGCCAGTCTTTAGTAGTTCCGTAGACGAGGGCGACTACACACGTATAGCCCTGACCTACACGGTAGAACACAGCGAGCGCGTGCCCGCATGGCTTCTCATACCCAAAGGAGGTGCTCCTCAAGGTGGTTGGCCCGCAATCCTGGCTATTCACCAGCACGCAGGCCAGTTCGAGCTAGGGAAATCCGAACCTGCTGGAGTAGCTGGTGATCCCATGTATTTCTACGGCCAGGAACTCTGCCGCCGTGGCTATATCGTACTCTGCCCTGATCAATTGTGCTTCGAGGATCGTCGGCCCTCAGAGGAAGAGCGCCAGGCGCACTTCGCGCTCAACGGCATGAATTATGAACGCTTCGAGTTCACCAAACGCCTCCTCTCCGACTCAAACTTACAGGCAAAGTATCTTCATGATCTCTCCTGCGGCCTCGATCTCCTCTCTTCCCTACCAGACGTAAATCGCTCACGCCTGGGTGCTATCGGCCACTCGCTCGGTGGACAGGAGACACTCTGGCTTACCTGGTACGACGAACGGGTACGTGCCTCCGTCTCCTCCTGTGGCTTTGGCCTGCTGCGCACCATCCTGCGCGACAATATCAATCATAATTTCGCTGCCTACATCCCCGGCATGCTCGAAATAGGCGACATGGACGCCCTTGTAGCCTCCCTGGCCCCGCGCCCCTTTATGCTTACAGCAGGCGAGCACGATCCCCTTTTCCCTATAGATGGAGTGCGGGCCCTGGCCAAACACGCCCAGCAAGCCTACTCTCAGGCAGGTGTGCCCGACCACTTCCAGGCCCTCATCTTCCCTGCTGGGCACAGCTTCCCCTCTAATGTCAAAACCGAAGCCTACGCCTTCCTTGATCGCTGGTTACAAGATACTTAATCTGAAAAAGAGAGCAACAACAGACGATGTCACTCAATGATCCACTGCTTGAACATTTCTATACGCTTCAACCGAGCCGTTTTACTTGCCTTGAGCACATTCGCGTCTATCCAGGTGAGGAGGCTGAAGAGGGCTTGCTGGTAGAAGTCGTATTATACGGCCTTGAGCCACAATCATTACGCCTGCTCTTTCACAGAGTAGAACAACTTAACATACAACTGCAACATGGCCGCAATCTCGCCATCAATCACATTACTTCCATAAAAGACCATCAATGGGAAAACTTAAACTATCGGATCAGCTCAGAACACGGAGAGCTGAGCTTCTATTGTCGTGACTTTGAGGCCAGTTTAGTGTGATCGATAGGAAAAGAATAAAGGATGGGATTAAGCATTGAATTTTACGCGGCTGAGCCAAGGAAGTTGGTAGCCCTCTTCACTGATACCACGCTGGATGATGAGCAGTATTTTGCACGCTTAGAGGGGTTACCTATGGCCGACTTTTCGCTGCACCTGCAACTGCCTGAAGACCTGGATCGCCTATCCATCACACTACAAAAACACGGCTTTGAGGCTCCCTCAACCTTCCGCGAGTTCTTACAGGAAGAACTCTGGTATGATGGCGCAACGGAATCGCTCACACTTCTTACAGATACCTTCGCCACGCTTTTTGCCCGGCTGAGCGACGACCATCTCGCACAGGTCGCTACTGACTGGGCTGCTGAATTTGGCTACCAGCAACCCATAATCCATACTCCAGCCTATAAGGCACTCTATGAGCTACGCGACATAGCGAGCCACGTTATCAATCACAGATTATCGATTGTGACGTATCTACTCGGCGCTTCAGGGTTCTGATAAGTGTGATTGATAACATTGACGGCATACTGCTTCAGGCTGGCCTGAATGTCTCCTTTACAAGTTCACATACTGAAGAAATTCATCGCGCAGGCAAAAAGTGCAGGCAGGCAACGTTATGCATATGAAGAACAAAAGGACTCTAAAGCCAACACAATGTATTGACTGGAGAAAGATCCATGGCTCTGGTAAACAAGAGGCAGACGGCAAATATTCTTTTGCCGAGAAGCATCCATTTATTCCTTACAGCAGGCTGTATACTTATACTCCTCATCTTGCTTGGCCTGGCGGGCTGGCTAGGCATCCCACCGTGGTTGGTACGAATTGGCGGCGTAGAGACAGGCGCCATCGCAAAAGAAGTGGCCTCGTGCGGTGCTGATGACTACGCTACTCAAGGCGACAACGCCACAACGGCCATTTTTGCCTTCCAGTTTTCAGATCAGCAGGGAAAGGCCGTGCGCGAGACGCGTGAAGGTGTCTGCAATAACCTCTATACTAATGGCGAGCACATTTCACTCTGGTACATGCCGCAAAATCCCCAGAGCTTCCTTACTGATCAGGAGGCGCTCTGGCTCTACGTTTTTAGTGGCATCTGGCTCTGTATAACAGCCTTGATGTCGCGTTTCCTCTGGCTCTTGCTCCGTCCACTCCTTACCATCCCGGCTCGCTAGCTCGCTGAGGAGTAGAAGGGTGTGGTCCAGCTCGGGCAAATGCCCGAGCTGGACCACACCCTTCTAACCATCCACACACCAACTCATGCATATGTTATAATAGTCTTCGCGCGTTTTTTTCGCGTTCCTCATGGTTTGAACTTTGTACTTTCCTTCTTTGGAGCATCTCACGTAGTTGAGTCCCCGTGGGACCTCGTTGTCTCTTTTTGCTGTGAAAGGAGCTGATGGTGCGCTTCCCTGTCCGGCGCTACCTGGCGCTACTCTCTGTCTACCTCAGGCCACAGGGGCCAAAAATCTTCGCTCTGACATGTATCTTACTGGTAGATATCGGGCTGCAATTAAGCAGCCCTAAGATCATTGAATATTTCATCAATACCTTTATCGCGGGCGGCGATATCACGGTGCTGCTCTTCACTGGCTGCGCCTATATCGTCATTGCACTCCTTACGCAGGGCGTAGCCATATCGAGCGCTTACCTGAGTGGCACTATCGCCTGGACGGCTACTAACCGTCTAAGGACCGATCTGGTGCGCCACTGCCTCGCGCTTGACCTATCGTTTCATAAGACGCGTAGCTCCGGTGAACTAATCGAGCGCATCGATGGCGATGTGGACGCGCTCTCCAATTTCTTCTCGCAATTCTTCGTCGAGCTACTGATCAACCTGCTGCTGCTGGCAGGCATTCTCGGCATATTCTTCACTATTCACTGGCTACTTGGTATCGTAATGGTAGCTTTCTCGGCGACGATGCTCGTAGTAATCACACTTATAAGGCGTCGCGTGCTGCCCCTGTGGAAAGAGAATCGCCAGCAGAGCGCGCTCTTCTTCGGCTTCTTGAGCGAGCACCTCTCGGGCAGCGAGGACCTACGCGGCAACGGCGCCGTACCTTATGTGATGCTGCGCTTCTACCAGGTTATTCGCGCCTGGTTTCCCATCCAGCGGCGAACGCTTATTATGACAAACAACCTGGATGTGACTGTGCTCTTCCTCTTCGTCTGCGGCACCAGCCTCTCACTCTTTATCGGCGTCTACCTGTGGAGCATGAAGTTGATTGCTGTAGGCACGATCTACGCTATCTTTCGCTACACCGACCTGCTGTCTCAACCGCTTGACACTATCCAAATGCATATGCAGGATCTACAGCAGGCAGAGGCCTGCATCCAGCGTATTGAGGGGCTGCTACAAACTCGAACCCTCCTTTCAGATGGACAAGGAACGCCTCTGCCAGAGGGAGCACTCGCCATCGACTTTGAGCGGGTCTCATTCGGCTATACACCTGGGCAGAAGGTGCTGCATGACATTAGCTTTCATATGGAGCCGGGAAGAGTCGTTGGCCTGCTGGGTCGCACCGGTAGTGGCAAGACCACGCTGGCGCGCCTCCTCGCCCGGCTCTATGATCCGCAGGAGGGGAGCATCTGCCTGGGCGGAGTTTCACTGCGAGAGCCTTATCTGCGCGACTTGCGTCGCCATGTTGGGCTTGTAACACAGGATGTACAGCTCTTTCACGCCTCGGTACGCGATAACCTGACCTTCTTTGATCGCGCTCTTAGCGACACATATATCCTGGCACAGATCGAGCAGGTTGGCCTGAAGAGCTGGTACGACTCGCTCTCAGCGGGCCTGGATACGATTATCGGCCAGGATGGAAGCGGACTCTCGGCTGGCGAGGCACAATTGCTAGCCCTGACGCGCATCTTCCTGCATAAACCGGGGCTGATCATTCTCGACGAGGCCTCGGCGCGCCTGGACCCGGCAACCGAGCGTCTGATGGAGCGCGCGCTGAACCATCTCCTCAGCGGGCGCACAGCCTTAATCATCGCGCACCGCCTTTCGACGGTCCAGCGCGCCGATGAGATCTTGATTCTTGAGCGAGGGCGTATCGTGGAACATGGCAAACGCACAGAGCTTGCGCATGATCCCGACTCACGCTTCGCGCAACTCCTGCATCTAGGTCTGGAGGAGGCTCTGGCATGACTATGACACAGACAGCGACAAGACAGACCCTTAGCCTGCCACACATGCTCTGGCTCCTACTACGCCAGCAGCCGTGGCGCTATGCCACTGGCGAGCTGCTTCCACTCTCCTTCTTTCTGGCAGGACGCCTGGCCTTTAGCCTGCTACTCCAGGTCTTCTTCAACAGGTTGCAACAGCAAAGCGGGCCAGACCTGGCGCTCTGGCTCCTCCCATTCTCATTTATCCTGGCGGCCCTGGCGCGGGCAATTCTGGGTTCCCTTGGCAACCACGCCCTGGTTACTGCGCTCTTTAAAACCACACAAACCCTGCGCCATAATATACTCAAGCGCATCCTGGAGCGACCCGGTGCCAGGCCTCTTCCAGGCTCTACAGGCGAGGCCATCAGCGGCTTCCGCGACGATATCGAGATCTTTGCCCAGCTATTTAGCAGGCTACTAAACGTTTTCGCGTTGACTTGCTTTACCAGCATCGCCCTGGTTATCATGCTCCATACCAGCGTGCGCATCACACTCTTTGTCTTCCTGCCATTGCTCTGCGTCGTCATCGTAGTTCAGAGCATGAAGAAACGCCTGGAGAAGTACCGGGTCGCCAGCCGAGCCGCCACGGCTGAGGTAACGGGAGCCATCGGTGAGATCTTCGGCTCGGTGCAGGCCATCCAGGTTGCGGGAGCTGAAGAGCGTGTAACCGAGCATTTCTCCCGCCTCAATAAACGCCGACATGGCGCGATGGTTCAGGATAGCGTGCTGAGCGCAGCCCTGAACTCGCTCTTTGGTAACACGGTTGGGATCGGCATCGGCGCCATCCTGATCCTGGCAGCCATCGCGCGTGGTAGCGAGCACCTCAGCGTGGGCGATATCGCGCTCTTCATCTCCTTCCTGGGCAATATTACAAACTTTGTACAAAGCATCGGCACTCTGCTGGCACAGGTCACGCAGACACGCGTCTCGCTCACCCGCCTGCGGGCGCTGCTCCAGGGCGCACCCGACACAGCGTTGATCGCGCCTGCCGAACTCTACCTTCAGCATCCCTTGCCTCAAACTACCCTGCCAGCCAAGTACTTCGCCTCGGAACTCCACATCTTACAGACACACAATCTCTCCTATCACTATCCCGACACCGGGCGCGGCATTACTGGCATTAACCTGGAGATCAAAGGCAACACGCTTACCGTGATTACGGGCCGCATGGGCTCGGGCAAGACAACGCTGCTTCGTACGCTACTGGGACTCCTACCAGCAGAAGCAGGGGCAGAGATCACCTGGAACGGCGTCAAAGTCGCCGAGTCCGCCAGTTTCTTCGTCCCTCCACACTGCGCCTATACGCCACAAGTGCCGCACCTCTTCAGCGATACCCTGCGCGAGAATATCCTGCTTGGCCTGCCCGTAGGCGAGGAACAACTACATAAGGCTATACAAAATGCGGTTATGGAGGAGGATGTGATACAACTTGAGGCTGGCCTGGAGACGGTTGTTGGCGTCAAAGGTGTCAAGCTCTCCGGGGGCCAGGCCCAGCGAAGCGCGGCGGCACGTATGTTGGTACGTCCCGCCCAGCTGCTGGTCTTCGACGACCTCTCCAGCGCTCTAGATGTCGCTACCGAAGCACGGCTCTGGGAGCGCCTCTTCAGCGAAGAGCAGCACACCTGCCTGGTTGTCTCGCATCGCCGGGCCATACTACAACGCGCCGACCAGGTCATCGTACTCAAGGAGGGTTATATCGAGGCCTGCGGGCGTCTCGAAGAGGTTCTGGACCAAAGCTCAGAAATGCGCTATCTCTGGCTAAAAGACGAGATAGAGTGAGGCTTGGGTCTTACTCTATCTCGCCCCATCTTGTAAGTAGCCGTGTACCCTGTACCCTTTAGGGTAGAGACCCTAGAAGGGTACCATCTTGACTAGTTGAGTACAGGCATTCTCACAGGCACGGCTGGCATTAGCACAGTCGGTATCTCCAATCCGGCTCGCGACATCAGCGCAGTGTGCGCAGGCGGATGAGCACGCCTGGCAGGCATAACCAGCTAATGGAGAATCACGTAGCAACATATGAGCTGTGACCAGGGCCAGTTCTGAACAGTCAAGCATCACGTTGCCATGTGCGGCTTGCTTCTGCTTAGCAATCACTGCAGACTCCATACATGCTGTGTGACAGCGTAAACAATCACGAATAGTATCTTGCACTTGACCTGTTAATGGGGAACTACTCTCTGCCATACTATCATCTTCCTTTCTAACGTTGCTATGGCCCTACTCACTACACGTCACGCCGCCTAAGAAATTAACTCCGGTATAACAGGGAAAAAATACCTCAACAGCGTATCAGAGCCATATTACTCATGATTGCTTGCCCACACATGCTACACTAAGAACTTATAGTTGAGACACAAGGAGGTCTGCCAATAACATATGCAGAACAAGCAATTTATCTATCCCGTAAAGTTACAGCCCGGAGACAAGGTGGCTATACTCTCACCCTCGGCGGGCCTGCCCGAGATCTTTCCCGAGGTCTTTGACCTGGGCCTGCAAAGGTTGCGCGAAGAGTTTGGCCTGATACCCGTGGAATATCCCTGCACTCGCAAGATGAACACATCTCCAGAGGCGCGAGCGCGCGATATCATGGCGGCCTTCACAGATCCCGAGATCAAGGCTGTTATCTGCTCGATTGGTGGCGATGACCAGATTAAGGTATTAAAGCACCTGAACCCAGAGGTGCTGCGCGCCCATCCCAAGCTCTTCCTGGGCTATAGCGACGCCACGAATCTGCACATATATCTCTGGAACCTGGGCATCGTCTCCTACTATGGGGGCGCGATCATGACGCAGTTTGGTCGCTACTATGCGATGGATGAATATACGGTACAGTCACTGCGCCATGCCCTCTTTCAGGGAGGCGAGGTTGAGATCAGGCCCGCGCCCGAGTGGTCCGACGAGAGCTATAACTGGGGAGAGCCAGAGAAGCTACGCCTGCGCGTGCCTATGTTCAGCAATCCTGGCTGGAAATGGCAGAACGCGGGACGCATCATTGAGGGGACGCTCTGGGGTGGCTGCCTGGAAATTGTCGACTACCACCTGCGCGCACACCGCTACCTCCAGCCGCTTGAGCACTATAAAGACTGCGTGCTCTTCCTGGAGACCTCTGAGGAGATGCCTTCGGCGGAGTATGTCTATCGCGTTCTTATTGGCATGGGCGAGCGTGGGCTGCTACGGCAGTTCTCCGCACTGCTTATGGGACGTCCCAAGGCCTGGAATTTTGATCGCCAGCTCTCTGCCGAGCAGAAAGACGCATACAATCGAGAGCAGGAGGAAGCCATCCTGAAGGCCTTGCAAGAGTATCATCCCTCTATGCCAGTCGTCTCCAACATGGACTTTGGCCATACCGATCCCCAGTTCATGGTGCCCAGCGGTGGTTATATACGCATCGATGGGGTCGAGAAGCGCGTGTTTGTGCAGTATTAGTAGCCGCGTACGCCAGTAGCGGGTCCCGCTACTGGCGTACGCGGCTACTGGGGGCCTTCTGCTCCAATTAATGTAGTAAGACGTATGCATGCATAGCCTTCCCACATCTTTCGTTGTTCCTGCTTCACACCCAGTTGCGTTCCCACCGAAGTGGAAGCCGTCTTACACCAAGTCCACAGGCACGTTTTACGTCGCGTCCGAGCCAGTGCCGCCGACGGCTTGATCAATCAGCCCGATCAAGCGAAGGGCTTCGCTCAAGATATTCAGACTCGCATTCTGGTCGCGGTCCTGCGCAATGTGGTGATAAGCACACGTTGCGTTTTGACAAAGAAAGAGGCGATCGGACAATTGCATCTCTTCCCACTTCCACCCGCACCCATAACAGGTTTTACTCGATGGGAAGAAACGCCCCACCTTCACGATCCTTCCACCCTCGCTCTCTACCTTGCTCGTCAACAGCTGGAACAGTTTGCCAAGCGCTGCGTCCGAGAAGGAACGAGCAAGCGTGCGATTGGTGAGCAATCCTTTGAGATTGAGGTCTTCAATGCCAATGATTCCATAGCCGTTGGCAAGCTTGCTCGTCAACTTGTGGAGCACATCATCGCGCAGACAGGTAATCCGATAATGCAACCGTGCCACCTGTCGGCGAGCTTTCTCTCGATTTTTTGAGCCCCGTGTGCGACGATGGAGCCGCTTGTTCGCCTGACGAAGTTTCTTGAGTGCCGTTTTGAGGAAGGCCTGGTTCTCGTATCCCTCGCCGGTACTCAAGGTCGCCAATCGGTTCAGTCCGACATCGATGCCACAGGCAGCCGGTTTCTTTGCTGGGATCGCATCCGGGAGTTCAACCTGAATCGAGACAAACCACCAGTCTGCCGTTTTGGTAATGCGCGCGCCTGTTACTTTGCCCACAAAGCGCAATGTCTCTGCCATATTCACCCAGCCGAGTTTAGGTATCCAGATCCGATGGTCCCCAAGCTCGAATTGATCATTGGCCAGATAAAAGCTCAGTTTGCTTTGCTTCTTGCTCTTGAATGTGGGCCGACCGGTCTTGTTTCCCTGTTTCAAGCCGTCAAAATACGCGGCCCAGGCTTTTGCCAGATCGAGGAACGGCTGATCGGAGGCATTCTTGGTGACCTCCCAGGTCCAGGGGTACTCTTGCCGTCGGATCTGGTTGAATTGCTTCTTTAATTTCAGGGCCTTTGGGTTCTCGCCCGCTTGATACTGCCGGTTCCACTCCGCCAGTGCCCAGTTCCAGGTAAAACGAGCAACACCTGCAGCCTTGACAAAATAGCCTTTCTGCTCTTCTGTTGGATGCAGGCGTATCTTATGCGCGCGAATCATTGCCCACCGCTCCTGATAGATGTCAAAACCTCACATTGCTTCTAGCATAGAACGTTTTTTCGCATCTGTCTAGGAGAAGGTACTTTATGGGCATCTTGCCACGCTTTGCCTACATTCTCCTCTCTTTTTGAGAACTGTTGAAAGCTCTTTCCCGGGGTAGAAACTATTTGCTGTGGTTGGAAGTATAAAAAGCAGTGGATAGAGTAACTACACTCATAACGATATGCAAAAGGCTGCTGACCGGCGCTACCAAATACCCATAAAGGGCACAGGGCACACGTCTACATCTGGTCCATGATATGTAGACGCGTGCTTTAGCAGCGTCGGGCGGGGAGAGAAGGAGACTCTGATGAGCATTGAAGTCAATAAAGCCGTTGTCCAGAGGTATCTGGAGATGTGGGATACGGGCAACCTGGATATCGCGGAAGAAGTCCTGGCACCCGATTTTATGGATCATACGCGCCCACACCAGGCCCCAGGTCCCGAAGGCGTCAAAGAGAACGTCACTACTTTTCGCAGTGGTTTTCCCGATGCCACCCATACCGTCACGCATATGATTGGCGAGGGTGATATCGTCGCCTTCCGCTTCGCCAGGCGCGGCAGGCATAAGGGCATGTTCGCAGGCTTTCCCCCCACAGGCAAAGAGATTGTGTTGACGGGCGCGGACTTCCTACGTATCGCCGATGGCAAGATCGTCGAGCTGTGGAGTTCCCAGGACGGCCTGAACCTGGCTCAGCAGCTTGGCATGCCCATCGGTGGTTAATTAGATGATGTGGTACACCGTGGCAGCCATCAGGCTGCCACGGTGTACCACATCATCTAATTACGAATCTGAAAAACACGTTTTGAAAAACGGCATCCTTTCGCGTCATACAATAGTAGGCAGGTTATAGAATGGACTATCCCTACAGATCTACATGGCGGGTGTAAAGGATACGAGGATGCAACTGGAAGGCTCTACGCTTGGACACTACAGGCTGCTACATGTATTGGGGAATGGCGGCATGGGCGAGGTGTACCTGGCTGAAGATCCACGTGTGCCACGCTATGTCGCGATTAAGGTGCTTAAAATTGATACCTCTCTACAACAGGATGTGGAGAGGGATATTCAGCTCTCCAGGCGCGAACTTCAAGCCATCGCACGCCTGAACCATCGCTATATTGTGCAGCTCTTCGATTCGGGGCAGCAGATGCAGAGGCGCATGCTGTTGGCATACATGGTGATGCCGTATTTTGAGGATGGAACCCTTGAGCAGTGGTGGCGCGAGCGGGGTACGGTGCCCAGACCACCACACGAGGTTTCCCACCTGGTAACACAAGCCGCGAGCGCACTGCAACATGCTCATGACCGCGAGATTATTCACCGCGATGTGAAGCCCTCTAACTTTCTGATTCGCGTTCAAGATACGGAGGTTGTGGGGCTGCCGGATATTTTTCTCTCGGATTTCGGCATCGCCAGGCTGGCAACGATGATGACGACCAGCACACAGATTCGAGGCACGCCACCTTATATGGCGCCAGAACTGCTTCAAGGTCACCCAGTCTACGCCAGCGACCAGTACGGGCTCGCAGTCATGGCCTATGAGCTACTCACGGGCCGCACACCCTTCCGTGGCGGCAAGGCTCAGCTCACATACCAGCATGCTCACGTCACGCCACCTCTACCCAGCACGCTTAATCCTAACCTGCCTCAGGCAGCGGATAACGTATTACTACGTGCTTTGCGCAAAGAGCCGGGTGAGCGCTATCCAGATGTGACTGACTTCGCGTGGGCCTTGAAGAGCGCCCTGGCGCACGCCCCTGATATAAATGCCATCGACGCCATCGCGGTCCAGGCTCAAAGGTCCGTGAAACTCTATCATACAGGCGAGCAAACTGTACCTATGTATAGGCGCCAGCCTGTTGGGCCAGAAGAGAATGCCTGGCAAAATGTTGAGCCGCGCAGTCAGGTGAGCGCAGCCTTTCAGCCTGTCGTGCCAAGGCGCAAACGTTCAGGCTCAGGCACACTTATGCTCCTCCTGCTGGGTTTCCTGATTGGACTGAGCATCATTGGCGTGCTGGGCTATTTCCTTGTATATAATCAACCGAGCACACAGTCGCCGAACGTCATTCAAGCAAATCCAGCGGCGACTTTCACAACTAACGTCAAACCCTCGCTTAGCAGTTCGCTGGCAGATAATGGAGCCGCCTTCAACTGGGAGATTAGCAAGGATGGGCCGGGTAAATGCGCATTTCAACAACAGGCCTATCACGTCAGCCAGTCGATGCTGAGCGACTTCACAACCTGTACGGCTGGCGCGACAAACGAGGCCAATTTCAAGCTCCAGGTCGATATGCGCATGCTGAAGGGAAATATTGGTGGTGTGATTTTCGATGAGCAGCAAGGTGAGGGCGTGTGCTATGCCTTCCAGATTAACCTGAATGGTAGCTACCAGCTCATCGTTTATACCGATAATACACGCGTCCACGCCCGCATGCTTATAAACAATAAGTCCTCAGATATCAAAACGGGGACAGGAGCGAGCAATACTCTGGGCCTCTACGCCCACAATGGCTCCTTTGACCTCTACATCAATGGCGTTTTACAGAGTACTATACAGGACACAACCTACCGTAGCGGCCATATTGGTTTTTTAGCAGATGCGCAGAACGCGCCTGTGGAGGCCAGTTTCCAAAATCTTAAGGTCTGGTCATAATTGACAATGCCTTTTCGCAACACGGTCCAAAAAACTCAGAACCGATCAATTTTTGCGTGGAGAGAATGACAGATAGATTTTATCTGATACGGTGGAGATATCATGGATAAAAACCTTTTTTGAGCTTTCTTCAAGCGCTTTTTGAATTTTTGACACAATCCAGGGTTTAGACATATTCGCAAGCCAGAGCGCTCCCTCAACTTCTATGTCCTGGAGAACGAGTTTGCCGTTCTCTGCAAAGGGGCGAAATTTCATCGTTATCTCGACTCTCCCTAATGCCAGAGCTTTTATAACAATACGACCATCAAATACATCAAAGCGTATGAATTTTAATACTTTCCCTACATCGATACAGATTTCCCTTAACGCGAATGCCGGTATCGCAATGTTTGTACGCATAAACTTCTCCCTCTACGGTCATCGCCGCTTCCCAGTAAAGCATATACAGAGCAGAGGACAGCAGCCCGAGGCAAGGGGCCCTCTCCTCTCCTTCTTCTTTTCCTGCCGCCGCACGTGGCGCACACATCAAATGAAACAGTTATCGCTCTTTAAAGAAATCTCGGAGCCTTGACTCAATAACGGAATCAGCGACAACAATAGGTTTTTTGGTAATTGTCACATGAACCGTATGGCCGCTTACTTCGTAGCGACCCTCAACTCCTTTGCCTGAAAAGGCGCCGCTCTTTTCGTCCCCTCTCAGGGTTGCTCCCGCCTGGCCGGCGGCGTGTTTGGCATGCTCTAATATGGATGCTGCCTCACCAGAGAATGAAACATCGAAAGTTTTTGCCATGGTTTGTTTTTTCCTTTTCGCTGAGCAGATTCCTTCCTCGATCCTTCCTCTACACGAGAGTAGCAAAGATAGTGACTTGTCAGCCACATGCGATTAACCTCACCCCCCTTCGGCTTCCTCTCCATTTTCCGCGGCAAGTTGCGCCTTCTTCTTACCAGAAGAGATAAATGGATCGTGCTCCCACCAATCAATGCCGATCGATTTTGCCTTATCCACTGAGGCGACCAGCAACCTGATTTTGATTGTCAAAAGCTCAACGTCTACCAAGTTAATCTTGATATCTCCAACGATCACCAGTCCTTTGTCAAGAACTCGATCCAGGACATCAGCTAAATTCGCTGTTTGGACACGGCTCATTTGTTCTGGCATAGACAACCTCTTCTCACTCCTACTCTGGTTTGCTCTATCCGAAAAAATGTCCTCCTTTGTTCGCGAAATCGCGGTGTATTGAGCAGTTGAAAGCGCTCATAAAAGATCCCCCAGCGGACCTAAATCCAAGTTTAAATCCTCATCCGTGAGACCAAATGTCTCTTTAAGCTCTTCCATTTTCTCTTCTAAGAGTAAAAAAGCATTTCCTACTTTTTCGATTTCATCGCTGCTTAACTGATCATCCTCTACGCGGCGGATTGCCTGTTTCTCCATCAATTGGCGTATGAGGTCAATCAGCGTTAATACGAGTTTGGCCAGGCCTTTTTCTACGTTTTTAGGGTCGATATTCGCTTTTGACTTCGTTGTTTGATTCGCAATGGGATCACTGACTGATGGTAGAGCTCTAACGATGGACTCTTCATCATTTTCACCTCGCCTCTCTTCTTCCTCCAAAGAAGTTGATGCTTCTTCTTTCCCCTTATGACTACTCCTCTGGCTCTTTTCTTCAGGCAAAGGTGCTGGTGGAACCTCCTTTTCCTCTTCTCTCAAGGGTCGCTCATTCAAAAACGCTTCCTGGGAAGAAGGTTGGCGAGCGAGCCAGCCTGCTTGGCTACCTCTTCTGGCAGCGTTCTCAACGGTTTTTACCGAGGAGAGTAAGAGTCCTAAGTTCAGGTAAACAAGATCAATATCAGCTACAGAGAGCAGGATCTCTCCTTTCACCATCGCTCCTTTATCAAGGAGCCTGTCCAAAAGTTCCAAAAGCGTAAAATGTTGACTCTCAAGTATTTGTTCGTTATTCAGGCTCTCCTGACTGTTCATAGATTATCCCTACGTAAAATTATAGGGAGGCCATGGTCCAGAAAATTCAAGCTCTAATTCTAAGGGACCATACTCCTCAACAAACTGTATCCCTTGTTGGCGAAAAAGAGCTTCTCTCCCCCTTTCAATTAAATAGGCTGCATTAAGTATCATCTCTTGCTTTTTCCCTGTCATTTTTTGTGGCAGTATAGTATTCAACTTTGCCTCAAACGCATTTCTCTCTAGCTCATGAAAAATTCTTTCAGTGATCTGGGCAAGTTGAGTTGCGACGGCATTCTTTACTTCTGCCTCCATTTTTTTGTCAAAGAGATAGGCAGCTCCTCTTGATAATTTTGCTCGTTTCTCTTGCAGACCGATGAATTTGGGTTCATTCTGCATAAGATGCTTCGTCAAGGCTTGTTTATTGACATAGACCTTCACTCCCCATTCCACCTTGCCCATAAATTTAGCGAGAAGACTTTGAAAATCCTCCTTCTGGTCCTGTAGCATCTGTGAGGCAGCTTTTTCATCTTTTAAAATAGTGCCAAACTTGAAGGGAATAACGGTAGTATCCTGCATAAGCGTATCAATTACGTGCTCGTGGGCTTGTAACAGCTCCGCAGCCCCCTGCTGGACAGCATCCTTGCCGCTCGTCAACTCAGAAACCAGGTTTTTAATTCGATTTTGAAATGCATCAATATCAATCTTACTCACCATTACGCACATATCGTTTTCTGACACGGGGTAGACTTTGTTTTGATTATCTATCCCCAAAATATCAAGATGCTCAGGTTTTTTGCTGACCAGTCCATAAGCATAGAGCCCATTGTGAGAAAGCATAATTTGAGCCTTTCTATTCTTCCTCCTGCTCTCCAATACTTTTCACCTGCTTAAAGGAAACAACTTCAAGCTCACTATCCAGTTTGACAACGTAATACTTTTTTTCAAATACCGCGTGACCTGGCAGAGCAATATTTCTTTCTGCCACTTCGGCTTGGGCAACCCAACCATCCTCGGTCTTGTCAATGCCAATGATTTTTATCTCCTCGCCAAGTTCTTTCGCTTCCAGAGCTTCTCTCAAGAATTTCTTGGTTCTATCTCTAATTGTGGTGATGTTCAATTTCTATCTCCTTCCAAAGTCTTGAAGTTGTCACAAACAAGAAAAATTCTCAGGATAGCTCCAACCGTGCATCGAACCGCTGCTTCTAATTTAGTATAATTCAGTATAAGAAGATTTTCAAGTTCATCAACGCGTGTTTTGCCTCATCTATATAACTCACACAATTAAAAATATAATCATATTTTCTCCTATTAGCCCATTAATCTGTAACTTATTAGAAATAATGAACGTGTACACAAGACAGATAAAGTAACAAAGTGGATGAGCACTTTGGGGGATTTATGCCAATTGCTTCTAAATGTGAGTTTTTAGCAGCTGGGCTGGCTAAGGCATTCATATGAAGCAAAAAGGAGTCCCTGTTACTGGACCAGAGGAGGTAAACAACCATGCCCGTAGAAAAGGCAGCACCAGCATCTGGTAGCATTGCTGAGGTAATTGATCGTATTCTTGATAAAGGGATCGTCATTGATGCCTGGATCAGGGTCTCACTTGTAGGCATCGAGGTGATATCGATTGAAGCCAGAGCAGTCGTTGCTTCCGTGGAGACATATCTCAAGTATGCTGAAGCTATTGGACTCACTGCTACTGCCGCTCCCGCCTAAAGAGTGAGAAAGCATCTTAAAGGTATCCTGGTAATATTCCACGATCACATCTCTAGCAACCGTGGTCATCCCCTGACTGAGAATGTACGCTCCTCTTGGGGGGATGCTCTGTTGATTCCCTGCTTCACAGTGGGAAGAAGAGAGATGTTCTTCTTATTCACAGGAAGAGAAGGATGAATTATGAAGAGACCGAAGGGGATGAGTGATATCAAAAAAGGACTTGGTATCAAAGATGTTATTGAGGCTTTTTCAAGCCGTGATAGTGGAACCGAGAAGACTTCGGAGAAGCGTCAACTGGATGTTGAGAAAAGCGTCCTTGAAAAGCAGCTTCAGCAATTTACACAGCAGGCAGCTCAGATAGAAGAGAGGCTCGCCGAAATTACTAAGGCGGTGAACCGCGAGATCCCCCAACTCAAAGAGGAGCAGGAGGGAAAACAAAAGGAGGAGGAGGGCAATACATCAGAGAAAGATGACGATCAAAAGAAGAAACTAGAAATTGATTTTGGTCTCGGCAAACTCACGGTCAGCGACATTTTTCAAGGGCTTGGAAGCCTGGTCGATTTTGTCGCCAAAATGGAGCAGGAAGGGAGGGGAGAAGAGAGACGCGAAGGAGAATTTACCAGTCCTTCAGGGCGCATCAAAGGTGTCTATGGCTTCTCTGTCAAACAGGGTATTGGTGGAAAGCCGGTCGTGGAACCATTTGGCAATGTGAAAAAGACCGCTCATGGCCCAGTCGTTGAGGAGGAGATTCAGCCTTTAGCTGATGTTTTTGATGAGAAAGATCACGTCTTAATCATCATCGAATTGCCAGGAGTGGAGGGAAAGCAAATTCACACCGAGGTCAAAGGAGACATCCTCGTGCTCTCTGCTGCTGGCAGGGGACGCAAGTATGCACGAGAGGTGGTCTTACCCGAAGGGGTCGATGCCAGCACCCTGACCAGCAAATATAGAAACGGCGTTTTAGAGATAAGGATGAGTAAAGGGTAACATGTCCGAGACGGCAGTTCAACTCAAGGTAGTCGAAGCAAATCCGCGGGATGTGGGGCGTGGCATTGCCCGAATAGATCCAGAAGTGATGGAGAAATTGGGCATTAGCGACGCGGGGGAGATTGTGAGCCTCAAAGGCAAACGGGAAACAGTTGTTAAGATCATGCCAACCTTTCCTGAGCTACGGGGGCGTGGCATTGTCCAGATAGATGGCATCATCAGGGATAACGCGCAAACAGGGATTACCGAACAGGTGAAACTTGCCACGACCACTATCGCCGAAGCAGAAAAAGTGACCCTCTCACCTTTGACCTTAATTGATAGAACGACGACAGACGCAGCTTACCTTTCCAGACAACTTACAGCTATTCCAGTGATTGCCGGGGATAGAGTTCAAACTACCTTTTTAGGCTCGAAGAAGCAGGACTTCCGCCTGCTGGATACCCGGCCCACCGGAGCAGTGATGATCACGCCACGAACCACTATTGCTATCAAAGGTGAGGGAAAGGCAGCAGAGGCACGGTTGACTTACGAAGATATCGGGGGCCTTGGCAATCAGACGCAGCGCATTCGAGAGATGATAGAGCTCCCGTTGCGTTTTCCTGATATTTTTGCTCGCTTAGGCGTTGATCCTCCCAAAGGAGTTCTTTTACACGGTCCACCTGGCTGTGGCAAGACATTGATCGCCAAAGTGATCGCCAATGAAACCGATGCCACCTTTTTCCAGCTCTCCGGCCCGGAGATTATCCATAAGTTCTATGGTGAGTCCGAAGCGCACCTGCGGAGTGTCTTTGAGAAGGCCAAAAACAGTGCTCCATCTATCCTATTTTTGGATGAGTTGGATGCGATCGCGCCGAAAAGAGAAGGTTTGGGAGAGGAAAAACAGGTTGAGCGTAGAGTGGTGGCCCAACTGTTGGCCTTAATGGACGGTTTGGAGGAACGGGGGCAAATCATCATTATCGGCGCGACCAATTTACCTGATGTTCTTGATCCAGCCCTTCGCCGTCCCGGTCGCTTTGATCGAGAAATTGTTATTCCGATCCCGGATAAAAATGGGCGACGCGAAGTTCTCATGATTCACACCAGGGGCATCCCATTAGCAGATGATGTTGACCTTGAACGGCTGGCGTTTTTAACTCATGGTTTTGTGGGAGCGGACCTTGCAGCTTTAGCGCGTGAAGCAGCAATGCACGCCATTCGTCGACTGATGCCTAATATAGACTTTGAACGGAAAGTAGTGCCAGAAAAGGACATCCTTTCTCTCGAGGTATGCATGGAGGATTTTCTCAATGCGCTGCGTGAGATCGAGCCATCCGCCATTCGCGAGTTCTTTACGGAGATACCAGAACTCGATTTTTCCGACATCGGTGGATTGGATGAGGTCAAGCAAATATTGAAAGAGACGGTCAGAGATCCCTTATATCATCCTGAAGTGTATGTCAGGGCAAATACCAGGCCAGCCAAGGGGATTCTCTTAACTGGTGAACCAGGAACGGGAAAGACGCTGATGGCCAAGGCGATTGCCAAAGAAGCGGAAGTCAACTTTATCACGGTCTCCGGTCCAGAATTGCTTTCAAAATTTGTTGGTGAAAGCGAGCGAAGCATTCGTGAAGTATTTAAAAAGGCCAGGCAGGCTTCCCCCTGCATTTTGTTTTTCGACGAAATTGAAACGCTCGTCCCTCGGCGGGGAAAAACAACAGGCGAGCAGGTAACCGAGCGGGTAGTTGCCCAGTTCTTAACCGAAATGGATGGAATTGAAGAGTTGAAGGGCGTGCTGGTGCTGGCAAGTACCAACCGATCGGATTTGATAGATCCGGCCATGTTGAGACCGGGACGGTTTGATTTTGTAATTGAAATGCCGAAACCTGATTTGAAAGCGCGGGAGGAGATCTTTAAGGTTCATACAAGAGGGAAGCCCTTAGGTAAAGGCGTCACGCCAAAAAGCCTGGCCATGGAAACTGAGAATATGGTCGGGGCAGAAATTGCTTCCATTTGCCAGAAAGCCAGTCTTCTGGCAATACGGGAGTTTCTAGAAAGCAAAGAAGAAGATTTAGAGAAATTAACTATTGAAAAGAGGCATTTTAGTGAGGCAATGCAAGGCACAGTAACGCGTCTTTAAGGGGAAAATATGCAAAATGGCATATATATCTACTGCATTATTAAAACGAGCGAGCACCAAGAGTTTGGCGCGATTGGCATTGGCGATGCTACAGCCTCTAATGTCCTGACCATAGGGTTTAAGGATATAGCCGCTGTTATTTCCCACAACCCACTAGTGGTCTATGACTCCTTGAGTAAAGAAAAAGTCATCAAAGACTTATTCACCCACGAACGGGTCATAGAGAAAATAATGGGCCGTTTTACCACTGTGCCAGTGAAATTTGGGACCATGGTAGAAACCGAAGATCGAGTCATCGAATTTCTGGAAAACGGCTACACTCTGCTGAGAAATGAGTTAGACAAAGTGGAGGGGAAGATAGAACAGGATGTGGTGGCCACGTGGGAACAGCCAGCAGTCCTTGCAATTCTTGCTCGTCAAAACGAGCAGTTTCGCGAAATGCAACAGAAAATTGCGTCGGAAGGAGAGCAGGCGAGTATAGAGGATAAGGTTCTGCTTGGCCAATTAATTGATCAAGCTCTGAAGACAGAAAAGAATAAATACCAACAATTAATATTGCAAGATCTTAAACAAGAATCAGTAGATATTTGTCCATACGATATGATAAATGATGATATGATCTTCAATGCTGCTTTTTTGCTGGAAAAGAAAAATCAGGAGGCTTTTGATAATGCCATTCATTCTCTGGATCAAAAATTGGAGAATACTGTCTATTTTCGTGAGGTAGGTCCACTTCCTCCCTATAGTTTCTCCACAATTCTTTTTAAAAGGATTGATCCAGAAGAAGTCGAAGAGGCGAAAAACACGCTTGGTTTGACTGGAGAGATAACGGAGGAAGCTCTCCGTGATGCATATTACCAGCTTGCAAAAAAATACCATCCTGATAAAACAAGCGGAGACACCTCTCAGGAGTTTCAGGTGATTCAAAATGCCCACAGAACGCTGAGAAATTTCATTGAGGGCGGACTGATACACACGCAGGTCTATCGATGGAAAGAAGACGTTCAATGGGATAGCTGATCCCAGCAAGATAACGAAAGGTGAAAAAGATGAACAACCAAGAAGGCCGCTATCTCTATGGCATTTTGGCAGATGGGGAAAAGAAAGAGTTGGGGCCAATCGGTATTGGCGACAGAAACGATACCGTCTATACCCTACCCTACCAGGATATAGCAGCCGTTATTTCCTGCTCGCCGGTCGTCAAATATCCGGTGACCAGGGATAATGCACTTGCACACGCGAAAGTGTTGGACAGAGCGGTAGAAGAAGGCACTGTCTTACCCGTAAAATTCTGTACGATTGCCGAAAATGAGGATGCAATCATAGATAAAGTGCTCAAAGGTCGCTATCAGGAATTTGTTGATTTATTAAAGGATATGTCAGATAAAATGGAATTTGGCATAAGAGCACTTTGGAGGGATAAAGATGCGGTTTACGCGGAAATAGTTGAAGAACACAAAGATATTAAAGCACTAAAGCAGAAATTGCTTAAAGAAAAAGATAAGCAGAAAAGATATGCAGGAGCTGTAAAAGTGGGAGAGTTGGTAGAAAAAGCACTGGCGGAAAAGAAACAAAGAGAAGGTACAGAGCTACTTGAAGCCCTGAAGCCGCTCAGTCTTAAGTGGAAAGAGAATTCGTTGTACGGAGACATGAACATATTGAACACGGCCTTTTTGACCTTCAGGGAAAGGGAAAGTGCTTTTGATGAAAAAGTACATAGCCTGGGAGAGAAGTACGGAGAGAAAACAAATTTGAAGTACACGTCCTCTCTCGTCCCATTCAATTTCGTAGAAATCGTGATTCATTGGTAGGAGGAGCTTTGCCCATGTTAATGCTTACTGGTTTCTTAATCGCCCTCATGCTTCCGGCAAAAGGCTTGATAGGGATCTTCAAGAAAATTGCCGAGATGGCGGAGGCAGAATTAACCGACGAGTCCAAAATCAGGGAGGGGTTGGTGCAACTAGAGGACTTGTACGATAACGGTAAAATCACTGAAGAGGAGTATCATGAGCGAGAGGACCGGCTTATGGAAAGACTCAACATGGCCAGGGAGAATAAAGACGAATAAAGACTAGAGGCTGTGTGAAAGGCTGTGTTGCGAAAATGACCAGATCACAATTGACAGGGATAAGGTCCTGAAAGACACAGAAAGTCTTCCATTGCAGTCACTTTGTCCGCAAGAGATCATGCCTTCCTCCAGACCATGTTTAGTATACAGGTGCCAGTAAAGATAACTTCTTTCGGAGGTATGAGACTCAGTATTATTGGTCGCTTGTATACTTATATCTGATAGCTCTTACTTCTCTGGACAAAGAGGCCAGAAGAAGATAAGTCAGATACATAGATGAAGGAGTGAGTTATGTCTAGCTTATTTCCCAAACGTCGGAGCAAAATGACGAATTCAGCTGGTAAAGGGAAGAGAGGTAATAAAAAACCTTTGATTTCCTTTGGCAGGCCCAAGGCACCCAAGACAAAGCAAGCGCAAAAAAAATTTCTGGGCATTTTTGGTAAAGGGAAATAAATGCTTCCCCTGAATCCTCTCCTGGCCTGCCAGAAAGCCAGACGCGCTTAAAATAGAGGGGATGTGCGTGTGTTTCTCGGGTTTCTGCCGAGAAACACACGCACATCCCCCTTCTATAAAGCTAACGGCCAGTGAATTTAGGTTTCTGCTTGTCCTTGGCCGCTTCGTAGAAGAGGCGATGGTCCTCGCCCATGAGCATCAAGGCCTGAGCCTGGGCCTCGGCCTCCAGCGCTGAGACGATGTCCATGTGCTGTTCGGCGTTGAGCATGTGCTTGGTCATAGAGAGGGCGAAGCGTGGACCCTGGGCCAGTTTGCGCGCCCATTGCAGAGTGGTCTCCTGCAACGCCTCGTGCGGAACGACGCGGTTAACAAGTCCATAGTGTTCGGCGGTCGCGGCATCAATGGTATCGCCAAACATCAAGAGTTCGGTGGCGCGCCCCATACCAATCACGCGCGGCAGCATATGTGCCGCCCCCATGTCGGCACCTGTCAGACCCACACGCGAGAAGAGAAAGGCGATACGCGCCTTCTCCGAGGCGATGCGTAAGTCTGAGGCCAGGGCCAGGACGGCGCCCGCGCCTGCCGTCATGCCATTAAGGGACGCGATAATGGGCTTGTCGAGCAGGCGCATATGCTGCACAACCGCGCCTGTCATGCGCGTAAACTCCAGATGCCCCTTCATGTCGCGCTTAAATAGCTCACCAATAATTCCATGCACATCCCCGCCGGAGCAGAAATGCTCGCCCGCGCCTGTCAGCACCACGACACGCACCTCGTCGTTGCCACGCAGTTCAACGAAGAGGTCACGTAACTGGGCGTAGATATCAAAGGTCAGGGCGTTCATGACCTCGGGCCGGTTAAGTGTAATGTGAGCGATTCCATCCTCACCTACCTCATAAAGAAAGTCGTAACTCATAAAGCTGCTACCTTTCTCATACTCAAAGGTGAGCGAACCCACCCTTAAGCGGTCAGTTGTTCCTGCTTCATCGTCAGTTGCCAGCGCACGGGAACCTTTGGATCAGCCCTCCCGTTTCGGTCTCACATTGACTCCACAGGCGCTTTTACGTCATCGGTCGTAGCCACTACCCAGGACGGCCAGCTTTAGGCGCGAAGCTGGCGAAGCATGTCGGTGGCGAACCACGCGAGATTCAACGCGGCATTCAGGTCGCGGTCCAGGATGAGTTTACAAATCAGGCATTGATAGGTACGATGTTTGAGTGGCATGCGCTTTTTGACATGCCCACAACACGAACACCGTTTGGTGGAAGGAAACCAGCGCGAGGCAATGAACACGTCTCCTCCTGCGGTGGCGACCTTGGTCTTGAGGAACTGCAAGAGTTGTCCCATCGCCGCATCAGCCACAGCTCTCGCCAGTTTGTGATTGGCCATCATCCCCAACAGATGGAGGTCTTCGATGCCGATCACTCCAGCGGTCCGTGCCAGTTCGGTGGTAAACTTGTGCTGGACATCCCGGCGAATATTGGCGATCTTCTGGTGCTCGCGGGCCACCTTCACCCGTTGTTTCTCATAATTTTTGCCGAAAACGGTTCGGCCCGTCTCCGGGTCTTTCGTTTTCTGCTTCCGTGCAAGGGTTCGCTGCAGCTTGCCGAGCTTCCCCAGATGGTGTTCGAGCGGCTTTTGGTTCTCAAGTCGTCGCCCATCGGAAACCACAGCAGCCTGCTTGATGCCTACATCCACCCCCACGACAGCCGTGGGAGTGGGAGAGCGCTGTTTCTTGATCTCGACCTGAATACTCACATACCAATGACCTGCTTCACAGGAGACCGTTGCCCCCAACATTTTGACCGACTCACAGATGACCTGCTTGCGCTGGTTGCGCTTCTTCGTCGGCTGTGGCGCTTTTCCCTCCTCCACAAAGCGCAGCTTTTCGGCGAGATTGACGGTCCCAAGTTTGCGAAGCAGTTTCCCTCGTCCTTTCCCGATCTTGCGCTGATCCAGAAGGAAGCGGCCAAGTCCTGGGATTGACATCCAATGACTGCCGAGGGTGAATTTGTCATTGGAAAGGTAAAAGGATTCGTGCGATTTTCCTTTTTTCTTGTACCTGGGATACTCGGCTCGGCCTGCGAAGAAGTTATCGTAGGCTTTCTTCAGGTCATCAAAAGCTCCTTCCACCACACATTTCGTCACGTCGTAGGTCCACGGATACTCCTGCTCCCGGATCTTGTTGAACTGCTTTTTCAGGGACATCGCGTTGGGGGACGTGAGCGTGCGCTCGGCCTCGGGGACCGTTTCCTGTTCCACTTTGTACGCTTGATACTGTTTCTCCCACTGTTCTCTCCCCCAGTTGTACATGAATCTTCTCGTACCACAGGCACGTTTGAGATACTCCACCTGTTCAGGCGTCGGGTTGATCCGTATTTTGTGCGCGGTTTTCATCCTTGAGCGCTTTCTCTAAGGCTTTGCGGTAATTCCTGAGACCGTACAAGCGTGAACTAAAATCGTGGACAATACTCATCAAGTCCTGCACGACCTCTTGTTCGGGCGAAAGTGTCTCCGTGTTCATCACAACCAATTCCGTGTGATGAGTCTCGCACAGATGCTTGATCAGGGCAAAGCCACAGCGAGCCAGCCGATCCTCATGGGCAATGAGCAGGCGCGAAACCTGCCCTTCGATAATGGCATCGACGAGCCGAAGAAACCGCTTGCGCTCAAAATTGAGGCCGCCCCCGATTTCCATGATCCACTCATCCACCACCAGTGACTTGGAGGCTGCGTAGCTTTCTAAGGCGGCCCGTTGGTTGTGTAAATCCGGTCGTTGAGCGGGGCTTGACACCCGGCAATAGGCCACCGTTCGGCGTATGGCTGGCCGTTGAGGAAGGTTAAGCGCCGTAGCCAGATCGGCCTCATCATAGTAGCGACGCCCGGAAATGGTTCGTTTCGCTTTGAGGCGGCCTTCCCGATCCCAGCGCTGCAAGGTTTTTACACTGACACCTATTTGCTTGGCAAACTGTGCAACTGAGTACATGTAATGATTTTAGCTCACTTTTGCACACTTTGTCAATATCTGGTATTCATCTCCTTTGTGTGCCTCAGCAGCGTCGTTCTACCAACTTCGGCACTGCCAACCTACGACATAACGCCGCCTCCATCGAGATTGATGGCCTGGCCTGTGATGCCTTTGGCGATGTCCTGGGCGAGGTAGACCGCCAGGCCCGCTACCTCTTCGGGCGCGATCAGGCGCTTCTGGGGGCTTGTTTTGGCCAGGAAGTCACGGACCTGCTCCTCACTCTTGCCAGTCAGGGTCATCATATTGCGCACGTTGCCATCCGTCATGGGCGTATCAACGTAGCCAGGACAGATGGCATTGACCGTCACATTATAAGGAAGCAGTTCAGCGGCCAGGGCGCGCGTCAGGCCGAGCACGCCATGCTTGGAGGCCGTGTAGGCCGCGATATAGCGATCCCCCACACGCGAGGCGATAGAGGCGATGTTGATGATACGCCCTCCACGCTGCTCAATAAAGGTCGGTGTCAGAGCCTTGCAGACGTAGTAGACGCTGGTCAGGTTAATGGCCAGCATGCGATGCCAGAGTTCATCGGGGTGATCCACAAACTTATGGCTGCCCGCGTTTCCCGCGTTATTGACCAGGATATCGACACCACCCAGGCCTGCCCGGAGCGTTTGCGCCATGCTGCGCACCTGCTCGGGATCGGTCACATCGCAGCACACAGCCAAGCTCTCATGCCCCTTCGCCTTGATCTCACTTACGAGCTGCTCCAGCTCTTCAGCCGAGCGCGCCGTCACGCCAACGGCGGCTCCGGCCTCCGCCAGCGCCAGGGCGATGCTGCGCCCAATCCCCCGACCCGCGCCCGTGACGATGGCGCATCTCCCCGCCAACGGCAAATATTGCTCTTGTGTCATAGTTCGTCCTCACGTTTCTATTCATTCGCTGTGCCAGAGGCAGAGGTCGGCGCGACCAGCTGCCAGGACGGTGTTGATTTCGTTGCTGGTGGTCAGGTAGCCACCGACGAGGGTGGGGATGCCCGCCTCGTTGCGCACACGGTCGCTGAGCGCGGTGAGGAAGCCACGACCATAGGTAAGCTCGCTAGCTGGCGTGGTCTGCCCTGCCTCGACGATAAGGAGATCACAGCCCTGCTCGCGCAGGAGGCGCGCAACCTGGATGGCCTCGTCCACCTCCATCCCGCCTTTCTGGCAATCGCCCACGCTGAGCGAGACAGCCAGGGGCTTCTCAGCGGGCCAGGCCTGGCGCACGGTCTCAAAGAGCTCCAGGGGGTAGCGCATTCGCCTCTCAAGCGATCCACCATATATATCTTCACGTTTATTAGTAAGCGGCGAAAGAAAGCTGGCAAGCAGATAGCCATGGGCATAGTTGAGGGTCAGCAGGTCAAAACCAGCCTCCTGCGCCATGCGGGTCGCAGCGACAAAGGCCTGGCAAACTCGCTGCATGCTCTCCTGCTGCATCTCCTCGGGAACCTGGCTGCGTCCCGTATAGGGGATGGGCGAGGCCGAGATAAGTGGCCAGGCACCCTCACTGAGAGGTCTATCCAGGCCCTGCGAGCGAGGATAGGTCGCGCCACGCCGTCCCGCATGCCCAAGTTGCAGGCCAATCTTCGCGCCGGGGCGCGCATGAACAGCGGAGACGATGGCTCGCCAGGCCTCCAGGTGATCGCGCTGGTATAACCCCAGGCTGCCGGGATGAATGCGCCCGCCAGCCTCCACAGCCACCATCTCGCTCAGGACCAGGCCTGCTCCGCTGGCAACGGCCATCTCCAGGAGCTCAGCATATGCGGGAGCTGGACAACCCGCCTCAGCCTCTTCTGGCGCTCCTGGCTGAGAGACAACGCGGTTAGTCAGCAGCAGGTCACGCACCTTAAAGGGCGTAAATAGCGGAGGAGGCGCGACCAACGGCTCTACCCCCTGAGAAGAGCAGGCGGAATCACCCAATACGGTATGCTGAGCTTGAGAGACCCAGTGGCGCGCGATGGCATCACCGAAATGGGTGTCGCGCAGGCGTAGATCATCATAGGTTACGCGTCCGCTACGCGTCAGCAGTTGGAAGGCGAAGGTCATGGGATCGAGATCCATGTAGCGACTCAAGGTCTCGAAATAAACGCGGCTCTCCTGGGCCGCCCGCTGGAATAGCTCCACAACTGGCTTGCGCTCAAGCTCGTAGGTGTTGAGCGCGCTCTCCAGGTCACTTGCACCCGCCAGGGCCTCGGCGAGCTTGATAGCGTCCTCCATGGCAAGTTTGGTGCCTGAACCAATGGAGAAATGCGCCGTATGCGCGGCGTCCCCAAGCAGCACGATGTTCTTATGGTGCCAGTGCCGTGTCTTGAGCGTGGGAAAATTGATCCAGCGTGACTTGTTGGAGAGCAGGGGCGCGCCCTGTAAGAAGTCGGCAAAGAGCCGCTCACAATAGGCCAGGCTCTCCTCCTCACTCGCCTGGTCCAGGCCCGCGCTCAGCCAGGTTTGCTCGGTACACTCTACGATAAAGGTGCTTGAGGAGCCGCTGGAAGGATAGGCATGGACCTGGAAGAGGCCATGTTCATTTTCTTGAAAGATAAAGGTGAAGGCGTCAAGCACCTTGTCGACACCGAGCCAGATATAGCGCGCCTTGCCTGACTCTATCTTCGGCTTAAAGTGCTCGACATATGCCTGGCGCACGACGCTGTTGATCCCATCGGCCGCGATCAGAAGATCATAGGGAGCAAGCAGCTCCAGATCCTGTACCGGGTAGCCGAAGCGCAGGTTCACACCCAGTTCGGCACAGCGCTGGCGCAGGATGTCGAGCAGGAAGACGCGCGAGACGCTGGCGATGACATGACCACCACAGCGGATGGTCTCTCCACGGTAGTAGACATCGATTGCGTCCCAAATCACAAAGCCACTGGTGAGCTGTTCGTAGGTAGGGTAATCGGCATGCTGGAAAGATGACAACGTCCGATCTGAGAAGACGACACCCCAGCCATAGGTCACGTCGGGCTGGTTACGCTCAAGGATAGTGATATCATAATCGGGATGTGCCTTCTTGAGCAGGAGACCACAATAGAGGCCTGCTGGCCCTCCACCCAGGATAACTATCTTCACCAGCCACCCTCCTCACCCTTTCTCGCGACGGTATGCCCATTAGAGTAACCCAGACCTTGTAGCACCTTTGCCAGGCGCTCGACCTGCTCTATACGCGGGACGGTGGGGAAGAGGATGACCTCGTCGCAGCCCGCCTCCGCATAGCCACGCAGGTATTGCGCAATGGCCTGGGGGGTAGTCAGCAGTCCTTCGGCGATCTTCTGGGCAAAGGGGCCTGTAAAGGCGTAGTAGTCGCGCAGGTAGCTCATACCATGCAGTTTCTCTTCTTCACCAAGGGCGAAATAGGCCTGGGCGCGCAGTTGCGGCCTACCTGGGCGCCCCATGTCGCTCCAGGCGGCAAGGGCCTTGGCAGCCGCGCGCGCAAAGGTCTTGGGCGGACCTCCACCATGTACATAGCCCTCCCCATAGCGCGCCATGCGGGAAAACACCTGGTCGCTCTGTCCCCCTATCAGCAGCGGCGGGCCGCCCGCGCGCCGCTTCACCGGACCAAAGGCTGGATCGTCCCACAAATCGCGCAGCATCCCCAGCATCTCGATAAAGCTCCGGCCACGCTCCTGGTACTCAATGCCAACGGCATCGTAATCGTCCTGGCGTGCGCCAACGGCCACACCCAGGACGAGGCGGCCATCCGAGAGGGCATCAATGCTGGTTACTTGCTTGGCGAGGAGCATAGGATTGCGCAGGGGTGCGATAATGATCATGCTAACAAGCTGGAGACGCCGTGTCACAGCGGCGGCGGCGGTAAGCGCGGTAAGAGGATCATAGCTATCGTAGACGACGCGATCAATGACACCCAGGCTGGAGAAAGGGCCATATTCTGCCTGGCGCGCCCATTCTACCATGAGGTGCCCATCGGTTCCCGGCACACCGCCAGGTAAGCCTATTCCGACGCGCATAGAGTAACCCCCTTGTTACTTTTTTCCGTTTTTTTCGGCTGGAATCACTTTACAGTATGTCACATCATATCGCCATATCTCAAGCAGTAGCCGCGTACGCAAGCAGCAGTTACGGCTGCACACAATCATCACACCTTTCACCTATGGGCGCTGTAGGCGCGAAAAACCCGCACACGTCAAACGTGTATTATATTGATTACTATCTCCGTATATTGTCGTTTTGTAGAGTCCATGCCAGCATGGACTCTTGAAGAGGAAAACCATGCCTGGAAAACGTATCTCGTTGCTCTCACTCCTCTGTTGTCTGGCTCTTATACTTGCGGCCTGCGCGACAAATGGATCACAGTCATCCACTGACAAGACATCAACCATTCATAATCCGCACCCTACGACCCTACCGACTAGTATACCCACTCCTGGCAACAATACCGATTGGACTATGTACCATCATGATGACGCACGCAGCGGCTACCTACCAAACACACCTGATCCACGCAGCCTCAGCAAGGCCTGGAGCCTTAAGCTGGATGGTGCAGTGTATGCCGAGCCGCTGGTAATTGGCAACCATGTCATAGTGGCAACCGAGAATGATACGCTCTATGCCCTGGATACCAAAACAGGGCAAATACAATGGCAACGGCATGTGGGTACGCCTGCCGCACGTAGCAACCTGCCATGTGGCAATATTGACCCTCTTGGAATTACCGGCACGCCGGTCTATGATCCCGCGACCAGGTTGGTCTTCGCGGTTGCGGAGATTAGCCAGGGGCCAACTCATATCCTGGTGGGCGTCGATGTACAATCGGGGCAGGTAAAGGTCAGGCGCAACATTGATCCACCCGGCATCGAGGTCGTTTCACACCAGCAGCGGGCGGCGCTCGCCCTTGCCAATAACACGGTCTACGTAGCGCTCGGTGGCCTGGCTGGCGACTGTGGCAACTACCATGGGACCGTGATTGGTTCGCGCACCGATGGCCAGGGAAAGCTCCTCGTCTACCAGGTGCCGACCAACCGCGAGGGGGGCATCTGGGCGCCTCCAGGTCCAGTTATCGACGCCGACCAGAAACTTTATGTTGCGGTCGGGAATGGGGAATCTACAGGTGGAGATTGGGACCATACCGATTCCATCTTACGCCTCTCGCCTGAGCTCGAGCTTGAGGAAGGCTTCGCGCCCCAGCAGTGGGCACAGGATAACTCTACCGATGCCGACCTTGGCTCAATGAGTCCCGTCCTGCTCTCCAATGGCCTGATCTTTAGCGCGGGCAAGTCCGGTCAGGGTTACGTTGTACGCGCGCACGCGCTGGGTGGCGTAGGAGGCCAGCTCAATGAGCAGACCGTCTGCCGCTCCTTCGGCGGCGCCGCCACTGATGGGAGCCAGGTCTTCCTCCCCTGTGTCGATGGCGTTCAGCAGATCACTGTCAATACGGATGGTAGCATTACTCCCGGCTGGAAGGCTCCTTCACAGATCAATGGCTCGCCCATCATCGCCGGTCACACAGTCTACACCTTAGCCCCCCAGGGGACGCTCTATGCGCTCAATAGCGCTAATGGCTCCACTCGTGCCTCTCTAGCCATTGATGCGACGACACGCTTCGCCACGCCAACCATCAGCGGCCAGCAGATCTTCATCGGCACCACCACAGGCATCACCTCCATCAACTTAGCCGCTTAATAAACACCCTTCGCGCCTGCGGCGCTCAGGAGCTAAGGGGTGTGGTGCCTGGTTGGCTGGTTCCACCAGCCAACCAGGCACCACACCCCTTTACCCCGGCAAGCTTGCGAGCCAGGGCGGATAAACCGAAAATCCTGTGATGCAGATATCTTAATTTGACATTCGATGAATTTTGTATTATTTTCTTAATAGAAGTTTTTCTCACAATTGAATGTCTTCGGGGCAGGGTGAGGAGAGATTGCCATTCTCTATGGAGAAGGCAGCTCTGCAATTCCCGACCGGCGGTTACAGTCCGCGACCCGTGTTCCACGGTGGATCTGGTGAAACTCCAGGGCCGACAGTATAGTCTGGATGGGAGAAGACGAAATAACCACATGAGCGCTATGCGCGTACATGATGGTGCCAATGTGTAGCTTGAGCAGCGTCAGGCCATATAGTTCAATGCTGCTGCGCACTGCTTAGTGGTGAATTCACAACATCTGTAGGGTCCATGCTGGCATGGACTGCGAGCGAAGCGATCTGCTTGCGCTCGGGTATCGGCCTACGGGCCTCGGCAGTCCATGCCAGCATGGACCCTACATCGACCAACTGCGTGAATTTACTACTTAGAAACCCGTCTACGTATACGTGTCATGGCCGCTCTCAGCGCTATTAAGACCTGCTACTTGCTACCCCTAAAAGGCACTAGGTACAGAGCTACTTATGATGCGCTCGTCTCCCCCATCCATGTCTGTTACTTACACTGCTTTCCCCATGTTCTGCCTCTGAAGATATTCTTGCTGTTTGGAATCGCAAGGAGAAAGCGCTATGCAAACTCTTGGCTTGAATATCCATGCTCAAGAACTAGAGGCGGGATCACAAACACACTATATCAGCGTGCCGGAGGCGATTGAGGCCATGCGCGCGGGTAAGATGGTGCTCATCTGTGACGACGAGGAGCGCGAGAATGAGGCCGATCTCTGCCTGGCCGCGCAATTTGTCACGCCCGAGGCCATTAACTTTATGCTGCATTCGGCACGCGGGCTGATCTGCACCTCTCTCAGCGCGGAGCGGCTCGCCGCGCTGAAGCTCCCCATGCTCGATCAGTCGGACCAGCCATTACAAGGGACCGCCTTTACGTCCTCCGTTGATGCACGCTCTGGCACTACTACGGGTATCTCCGCACGCGACCGCGCCACAACCATTCACGCCCTGGTCAATCCCGCTACACAGCCCTCCGACCTGGCACGACCTGGACATGTCTTTCCACTCATGGCCAGGCCGCGAGGCACGCTTGAGCGGCGTGGACATACCGAGGCCTCGGTTGACCTGGCACGCCTGGCAGGCCTGGAGCCAGCAGCAGTGATCTGTGAAGTGCTCAACGACGAGGGTGAGGCGGCCCGTGGCGAAAAATTGCACACCCTGGCACGCCAGTGGGGGATCGGCATTGTGACTGTGGACGCCATCGCCCACTATCGCTCACAAGAGCAGGTCCGCCTCATCGCCACGACCCGCCTCCCTATCGCGAACAGCAACTTTCTCCTGCGCGACTACCTGGAGATCGCCAGCGATCAGCATTACCTGGCCTTCATCCTCGGCGATCTTGCAACAGATAGGCAAGAACCACCGCTATTACGCCTGCATTCGGCCTGTACCACCGGCGACATCTTTGGCTCACAGCGTTGCGATTGCCAGGCTCAGCTCCACACCTCCCTCCAGCGCATCGCCGAAGAGGGGCGTGGTATCCTCATCTACCTGCCCCAAGAGGGACGCGGCATCGGGCTGAGCGCCAAGATCCAGGCCTACGCCCTACAGGACCAGGGCTACGATACGATCAGCGCCAACGAGCTGCTTGGCTATCCTGTGGATGCGCGCCGCTATGATAGCGCGCTCGCCATCCTGCGCGACCTCTCGCTGAACCATGTGCGCCTGCTGACCAACAATCCGCGCAAGATTCAGGCCCTGAACGAAAGCGGCATCCAGGTTGAGCGTGTCTCCCTGGAGATCGAGCCTACACACGAAAACCAGAGCTATCTCGCCACCAAGCAGCAACGTCTGGGTCATCTCTTACAGCTCGGCACATCGCATGGTGCCAATCAGGAAGGAACAATCCTATGATGACAACGCCAAACCTCTCTATTCATCTGCCCGAACCCGACCTGGACGGACGAGATCTACACATCGGTATCGTCGTTGCACGCTACAACTGGGCTATCACGGGCGCCATGCTTGAGCGGGCCACCGCTGAACTGATACGCCTGGGCGTCGCACTAGAACACATCCAGGCCCGTAGCGTCCCCGGCGCGTTTGAACTGGCGACCCTCGCCCATGGCATGCTCGCCAGTGCGCACTACGACGCCCTGCTCTGCATCGGCTGCGTCATGAAGGGCGCCACACGCCACGACGTCGTCGTCAGCGATGCCGCGGCACAGGGCATCCAGCGCCTTGCTCTGGAGAGCGGTATCCCCATCATCTTCGGCGTCATCTGCGCCGAGAGCCAGCAACAAGCCGAAGAGCGCATCGAACGCGCCACAGAATGCGCCCGGGCCGCAGTCGAAATGGCCCGCAGCCTGCAACAACTGCATACACATAATTAAAAGAAAGCAAAGAAAGCGAGAAAGCAGTATGTTTTCTGGAATCGTTGAAGAATTAGGAATCCTCAAAGCCTGTGGTGAGCGCGGCCTTACCATCTCCGCCTCGCTCGTCCTGGCGGACCTGGAGATCAAAGATAGCGTAGCCGTCGACGGCATCTGCCTGACTGTAACCGAGATGGGACCCGACTGGTTCTATGTCGACACCATGCCCGAAACCCTGCGCCGCACGCGCCTGGGAACGCTCAAGCCTGGCGATAAAGTCAACCTGGAGCGCTCGCTTCCCAATCAGGGCCGCATCGGTGGACACATGGTTCAGGGTCATATCGAGGCCGCTGCGCCCGTCCTCAACGTCACTCAGGATGGTATGGCCCTCCAGGTCGAGGTAGCCCTACCCCAGGAGCTACGCTCATACATCATCCCCAAGGGCTTTATCGCCCTGAATGGCGTCAGTTTGACCATCATCGACGTCCTGGCCGACCGCTTTACCTTCGCTCTCATCCCCTACACTCAGGAACACACCAACCTGGGCGAGGCGCGACCCGGCATGCTACTCAACATAGAAAGCGATATCATCGGGCGCTACGTCGTTCAACACCTGCAACACTATGTAGGACAAGAAACAAGCGTTTAAACATCGAGGGTGCAGGAACGATGCCGGAGAGCACGACGCTGCTAAAGCACGCGCCTACATATGGAGTATGGGAAGCGTGTCGCTCCTTGATACGTACGTGCTTTAGCAGCGTTGGTCTTACACACGGGGCCAATATTTTTCCACCATGTATACTGGCATTGAGAACAAGAGTAGGGTGGTGTGGTGAACTGTGGCAGCCTACAGCTGCCACAGTTCACCACACCACCCCTCCCCGCGAAGCGCCGCAGGCGCTGAGAAGTCCAGAGAAGAAAGGGTACATATCATGACTTCAAGGTCTGACTTTACAGCCGAAGAATGGAAACTTATCTGTCACGCACCCCTGAGCGTTGGTGGGGCGGTCGCAGCCGCATCCCCCAGCGGATTGGTGGGTTCCATCAAAGAGGGCACGACCATCGTCAATAGCATGCGCCAGGCGGCTGATCGCCATCGTGACAGCCAGCTCGTGCAAGATATTATGCCCAAAGGCATTGGTCGTGACCAGATCGAGAGCTGGACTAATACCGCGCGCAGCGCCCTTAGTCAGTCCAATGCCCAGCGCTTGAGAGATCAAAGCATTGAGGAGTGTCGCCAGGTATCTAGTATTCTGCAAACAAAGGGTACACCTCAAGAAGCGCAGTCCTTCAAGCTCTGGCTGCTAGAGGTTGGTCAGGATGTCGCCAATGCCGCAACCGAAAAGGGCAATGTCGCTGGCCAGAACATCAGCCCACAGGAGACTCAGGTCCTCCACGATGTAGCGAATGCTCTTAACATCCCCGAGCGCTAAAACCTGGATACCTTACCAAAGGGGGATGGTCGTCTCGACGTAGCCACCCCCTTTTGCTTCTACCTTGCTTTCTCCTACATAATGGTCTAAGCTAATTTTAGCTGACTCCGTATGCGAATTATTTGTGGTAGATGGTATGGGGCGCCAGGACAGCCTATGGCTGTCCTGGCGCCCCATACCATCTACCAGGCGAACGCCACAGACGCGAGAAATAAGGTAGGAGGCACTGCATGCAGTATTTTAATGTAATGGACTACGAAGCTCCAGCCCAGGCGCGCATGAACGCCGCTCACTGGGACTACTACGCGGGCGGTAGCGGCGACGAGATCACGCTACACGCCAATCGCGCCATTTTTGACCATATTCGTTTACGGCCACGTATGCTTGTAGACGTTACCACCTGTGATACCTCGACAAGCGTGCTGGGCGACCCCGTCTCTATGCCTATCCTGGTCGCCCCCACGGCGCAACACGGCTTTGCTCATCCCGAGGGCGAGTGCGAGACCGCGCGCGGCGTGGGCCAGGCAGGTACCTTGCTAACCGCCTCTTCGGTCTCCTCCCGCAGGCTAGAAGATGTGGCCGCAGCCGCCAGTGGACCACTCTGGTTCCAACTGTATGTCTTTGACGACAACACTATCACGGTCGACGTGGTCCAACGAGCCGAGCAAGCGGGGTATAAAGCCATCGTTCTGACCGTCGATGTCCCGCGCTTCGGCAACCGCGAGCGCGACCTACGCAACGCCTTTCATCTGCCTGCATCGGCCAATTTCGATGTACCAGACGTCACCAAGCTCAAGCCTTCGTTGACCTGGAGAGACCTGGCCTGGCTCAAATCGCTCACCTCGCTCCCCATCCTGGTCAAGGGCGTCCTGACAGCGGAAGATACCATCCTGGCCCTGGAGCATGGCGCCGATGGCATCATCGTCTCCAATCATGGAGGGCGGCAACTGGACGGAGCCATTACCAGCCTGGAGGCGCTCCCCGAGGTAGTTGAGGCAAGCAGTGGACGCTGCGAGGTCTATTTTGATGGCGGCATTCGCCGGGGTACCGATGTCATCAAGGCCCTGGCGCTGGGCGCGCACGCCGTCCTCGTTGGACGTCCAGTTCTCTGGGGCCTGGCCGTCAATGGGCAGGAGGGCGTGCGCCACGTCCTAGAACTCCTCCGCAATGAGCTGGAACTGGCAATGGCCCTCTGCGGCGCCCCAACCCTCAAACAGATCACACCCACGCTCATTCGCCGCTAAAAAAAGAATATTTCACGCCTTTTAACGCTTACTTAGCAAAGCCTTAACACAGAAGCGCTACAATCAAGACGCGGAGCATATAACTTTAACTAATTAACCTGGTAATTGTTGGTATGATCATTACCAAAGTAATTAGCTAAAGAGCATCATATTGGCAATTTTAACTCGATTAACCTCTCTTATGCGGAAACCAACGCCGCTATCGTGGCTAGCGCTTCGCGCTCAGGTTTCCGAAAGGCACTTATGGAAAAATCCGGAAAAGGAGTCGACGCTACCTGTATGAAGAAATCGCGTAAATTATTCGCTGTTCTAGGTGTTGTGGCGCTTCTAGGCGTGCTCTTTGCATCCTTCAATGTCGCACGTTCGGCACTTGCCGCACCAACCGATAATACCCCAGACTGGCAGTCCGGGCCAAAAACCCAGACACCAATCAAACACGTTGTCGTTATCTTTCAGGAAAATGTCTCTTTTGACCACTATTTTGGCACCTATCCAAATGCCAAAAACAGCGCGGGCGAGCCAACATTCAAAGCGCTCCCTGGTACCCCCTCGGTCAATGGTCTCACTAATGCTCTGCTGAACAATAATCCAAACGCAGCCAATCCAACTCGCCTGGACCGCTCACAGGCCGTTACCTGTGACCAGGACCATGCCTACACCGACGAGCAGAAGGCCTATGATCATGGCCTGGTCGATAAGTTTGTAGAGTCCGCCAGTGGCGGCAAGTGCCCAGATAAGTCTATCGTGATGGACTACTATGATGGCAACACGGTCACGGGCCTCTGGAACTACGCCCAGAACTATGCCATGAACGACAATTCGTTCGGCACCACCTTTGGTCCCTCGACCCCTGGCGCGCTAAACCTGATCTCGGGCCAGACCCATGGCGCCACCCCTAGCACTCTCGCATCCCCTGGCTATCCCATGATCTCCAATGGCTCCGTACTCAACGACTTCGATCCTACCTATGACGATTGCTCTAACGCTACCAATGGTGCTCTAACGGGCAAAAACATTGGCGATCTGCTCAACAGCAAGAACGTCACCTGGGGCTGGTTCGAGGGTGGCTTCCGCCCAACGGCTACCACCAATGGTAAAGCCGTCTGCGGCTCGGCCCATACCAATATCGCTGGCTCATCCGTCACCGATTATATCCCTCACCATCAGCCCTTCCAGTACTACCAGTCGACCGCCAATCCCCATCACCTGGCGCCTACCTCGGCGAAGATGATTGGTAAGACTGACCAAGCCAACCACCAGTATGATATGAGCGACTTCTGGAGCTCCATCGACGCTGGCAGCATGCCTGCCGTCAGCTTCCTGAAGGCCCCTGCTTACCAGGACGGACACGCTGGCTACTCCAACCCTCTGGATGAGCAGCACTTCCTGGTTGATACCATCAACCGCTTGCAGCACAGCCGCGACTGGAGCAGCACCGCTGTCGTGATCTCGTATGACGACTCCGATGGCTGGTACGACCATGTCATGCCTCCCGTCCTGATGCAGTCGAACGATCCTAACGATGCCCTGACCGGCACCGGTGCCTGTGGCACACCTAAGGCTGGCACCTACTCTGGTCGCTGCGGTTACGGTCCTCGCCTGCCCCTGATGGTCATCTCGCCCTACGCCAAACAGAACTATGTCGATCACTCTATCACCGATCAGAGCTCTGTTCTGAGCTTCATCGAAGACAACTGGAACACGGGTCGCATTGGCGATCAGTCTTCCGATGCCATCGCTGGCAGCATACAGAATATGTTCAACTTCTCCCACAGCGGAGGCGATGATCACCGCCTGATCCTCGATCCCAACACCGGCGAACCCGTCAGGAAATAAATCTTTAAGCTAAAAAGCGGAGTGGCGCGGGATTGTCCCGCGCCACTCCGCTTTTTAGCTTAAAGGTAACTACTTAGGAGGCCAGTGGCTCAACCTGGGTAATCAGGCGTACGCCGCGCCGGAACGTGATATACGCCCAGGCCCACTGCATCAGGACCAGGATGCGGTTCTCAAAGCCAATCAAGTAGTAGATGTGGATGAGTAGCCACAACACCCAGGCAGGGAAACCCCAGAGCTTGAGACGGCCCATTTGCAAGACAGCAAAGCCGCGCCCAATGGTCGCCAGGTTACCCTTATCAACATAATGGAAGGGCGGCATAGCTCGACCAGTCACTCTGGCAGCGATGAGCCGCGCCACATATACTCCCTGCTGCATGGCAATTTGACATTGATGCAGAGCGCTTCTGCGACTATTGTGACATACCAGAAGTAATCCAGCGTTGGAAGAGATCGAGTTTTTCTTGTGACCAGGCACCATCACATGGCATTGACCCGCTTTGCAGGCGGTGGAGAATGGCAGAGGCGTGGTTTTTGACATCCTCGTACGACCACAGGTCAAATGCCCATTTCATTGATTGTCGATCCTTTGGGCGAAATAGTGGCTGAATATGCTCTGAGAAATGCACTGGTTCATCGGCTGCAGGAAGGGCGACACTCTCTTGCTCTACAGGCTGCTCGGCCAAGGCGGAGACTCTAATACCTGGAGGGCCTGCGGTGCCCCAGTCCCAGCGGGGTACGGGCATGTGAAGCGGGGGATGTGCGCCTGGGGTCGAGTTTTCTACGGCCAACCGTGATCCCCACTCAATGTAGGAGACAAAGGCTGAGCGGAACTCCGGATCGGTTGGCAAACCGGCCTCATCGGCAGCTTGGCAGATCAAGTAGGCCCAGCGAGCTCTCTGAGCCTCAGTGAGTCCCTTCCCTATATGCTGGGAGACCATACGTGAGTAGCCACCATAGTGTTCAGTGTAGGTCTTTGGCCCTCCAAAAACTTCGCCGAGCCAGGTAGCTACACGTTCGGGGTGATCCGGTGCCATATCTGCGAAAAGAGGAGCCAGGAGCGCATCTTGCGGTACATACTTCTCGTAAAAAATGCGCGTCATACGCGTTAAAGCTGCCAACCCACCGGCCCACTCAAACAGGATTGGTTCTTGTTTTTCTGTCAAACTTTTGTATCCTTCTAGTATCAGAATGGGAACGAAACAAGCCTGCTTGCTTGTTTCACTTCTTGCATATTATAAGTTGTTTACACCAGCTTGTCGCTGTCTATTTCTCCTGAATAGAGCCTGACAATTTTGACAGGTGGTTGGGATATGCAGTGGGATAATCCCTCACACTATCCAGGCTGCCTGACTGTTCACCATGCGATACAGCCCTGGGGCATTGCCTGGCTGGAAATCACACCCAGAGATCCGCTGCAATTGAAACAGTGGTTAGGGACAGCGCAGGTCCCCTTACGCCTGGTGAATGGAGCTCCCGGCATCCACCATGTAGGGCTCTTCACCCCCAGAGGAATAGTAGTACTTCCATAAGGTTGTATATAAACACGTTTCTGGTTCAGAATGTGACAAAGCTGTACTTCTCATCTATACTCTTATAGATAGAGCTCCATATTTCTGGTAAAATTACTGTCGAAAGGACACAACATGCGTCTCGCTATCTTGTCTGACATTCATGGCAATTCCATCGCGTTGGATGCAGTTCTAGAGGATATTCAGAAGCAGGGAGGCGCCGATGGTTACTGGATACTGGGTGACTTCTCGGCACTTGGTTACGATCCAGTGGGCGTGCTCGAACGAGTCACAACCTTGCCCAACGCCAGCTTTACACGTGGCAATACTGATCGCTACATCATTACTGGCGAGCGACCTGGACCCACCCTGGAAGAGGTGCAGGCTCAGCCCCACCTGGTTGCCAGGTTGGCCGAACTCTCAGCAAACTTTGCCTGGACTCAGGGCTTTATTCAGGCACGAGGCTGGTGGGATTGGCTGGCCGAACTCCCGCTGGAGGTTCGTCTGATCCTGCCAGATGGCACACGTGTGTTGGGCGTACACGCTGCGCCGGGCCTGGATGACGGTCCAGGCATTCATCCAGCCTTGAGTGAGGAGGAATTGCGCAAGGCTCTCGCCCTGGCAGAGGCTGACCTGGTAATTGTTGGACATACACATTTCCCCCTGGAGCGTCGCGTGGATAATATCCATGTGCTTAATCTCGGTAGTGTGAGTAATCCCATCATCCCCTCTTTACAAGCCAGTTATGCCCTGCTCGACGCCAATACAAACGACTATCAACTCCAACATCACTTCGTCGATTACGACCACCAGGCCGTCATCGAGACCATCCAGAAGATCTCACATCCAGCGGAGAAGTTCCTGACACAATTCATGCGCGGCGAAAAAATATCGCCCTGGGCGCAGATGTGAGAAAAGCGAGAAGGCCAGCAACGGAAACGATCACACTTCCGTTGCTGGCCTGTATCCTGCTATTTTTTCACCGCTCACACTAGGGAATCATGCCCGGGAAGACATATGCCTGGAGCAGAACGAGAATGCCTACCAGGGAAACCAGAATCACACTATGCACGAAGACATAGCGCAGGATATCGCCCTCGCCACCCTTCTGGCCCGTAGCGACGCCCGCGACGACAATGCTCTGGGCGTCGAGCATCTTACCCATCACACCTCCACTGGAATTGGAGGCAGCGGCCAGTACAGGTGAGATGCCCAGTTTTTTGGCTGTGATGGTCTGCAAGCTTCCAAAGAGCACGTTGGATGAGGTATCGCTCCCCGTCAAAGCCACGCCAAGCCAGCCCAGAACGGGCGAGAAGAAAGGAAAGAGCAGACCCGTGCTAGCAAAGGCCAGGCCCATGGTCGCATCCAGGCCAGCGTAACGCGTCGTGTAGCCTATCGCAAGCATAGCCGCAATGGTCAGGAGCGAGAAGCGCAGGCGCATCAGCGTGCCCCAGAAGGTTTTCAAGAGCTCCAAAGGCTTCAAGCCCAGGACAAAACCCGAGATGACACCCGTAAGCAGCAGGGCCGTACCCGTGGCGGAGAGCCAGTTGAAATCAAAGAGCGCGGCCTCCTTCGTCGGCGTAGCAACGACTGGTGGAGCGCGCAGAACAAGGTTGTGCAGGAAGGGCACGGGAATCTTGGGATCGGAGAGAGCGTTGAACCAGGCTTTAACGCCCGCCAGGCCCCAGATGAAAAGAATCACGGCGAGAATAATCCAGGGCAGCCAGGCTATAAAGGCGCGCTGAAAAGAAATCTCCCCAGCGTCAGGAGCAAGGCTGACCGCGCCCGCGCCAGAAGCACTGGTCGTAGCACGCGCCGACTCAACATCGCTCTCATCCAGTGAAACAGCGCTCGCCGAGGCTGGAATAGGTTGCCCTCCAGCTACCACTCCCCCCTCGGTCGCTGAAGTCTCCTCTGGCGTATTCGCAGAGGCGGCAAGCGCCTCGCGCTCCTCAGCAAAACGCCAGGTTGTCTTAGGCTTCCAGATACGCAGAAAAACGACCAGGCAGAGAATCGAGACCAGGGCACCAATAATATCCACCAGTGTATAGGTAAAGTAGTTACTAATCACAAACTGCGTCAACGCGAAGCTCAGACCTGTAACCAGGCAGGCGGGCCAGACCTCAAGCATACTTCTCCAGCCCGACATGGCGAAGATGAGCCAGAAAGGAACGATAAGCGAGAAGAAGGGGAGCTGGCGCCCGATCATCGCGCTCAACACATCTACTGGAATTCCTGTGACTGTCGACAAACCGTTGATGGGCGCTCCGAGCGCGCCAAAGGCCACAGGTGCGGTATTCCCAATCAAAGCCAGGCCCGCCGCAGGCAGGGGACGAAAGCCCAAGCCAATCAGCATAGCCGCCGTCACCGCGACTGGCGTACCAAAGCCGGCCGCTCCTTCAACGAAGGCCCCGAAGCTAAAGGCAATCAAAAGTAATTGCAGACGACGGTCATCCGCCAGGTTCGCCACTGTCTGCTTGACAATCTCAAAGTTGCCTGTGCGCACAGTAATATCATAGACAAAGATAGCGCCAATAATAATCCAGCCAATGGGAAAGAGGCCGTAGGCCGCGCCATTCAGCGTAGCGGCAAGAGCTTTTTGTGCGGGCATACCAAAGACGAGGAGCGCGGCAAGCAAGGCTGTAGCCAGGCCCGCCAGGGCGGCCCAGTGTGCTCGCACATGAAAGAAACCTAGTAGACCAAGCAGGACGATAACAGGTAGGGCCGCGATAAGCGCGGAGAGGAAGAGATTACCCAGGACAGGCGTGTAGGATTGAGTCCATGTCATACACTGACCTCCTTGCGACATCGTATGACCATAGCGCGCGACATCATTGTGCGCGCTCACCTCCAGGGAAAACAAGAGTATTAAGCGTAGTATAACATGGAATATGCGCTACTTACGTACGCACCTGGGTCTCCCTAGCAGCATGCAAGCCCTCAGCTTAGACACGTACCTTGTGCCCTTTAGGGTTGTAAGTAGCACACCTCACCCACGCTGCGAATATTCCGCGGGTGCGAAGAAGACAAGCACGCTCAGAGCCTCCGTGATCGAATGAAAACGGTGCTCCATGTTGGCGGGGACAAAAACCAGCGAGCCTGGCTCGACCGCGATATGCTCCTGCGCTACCTGAAGCTGACCACGCCCCTGAACGATATAATATAGTTCGTCCTCAGTGTGCGGCTGCTGGGGATCACTCGCGCCCATCCCCAACTGGTAGAGGCCCACGCTCATCGAGGGTACACGCAAAAACTCGTGATAGAGCTTTCCCGCCTGCTCACGCGCGGCAAATATATCTGCTAAGGTAAAAGCCTGCTTCTCTGACATTGCTCACTCCTGTTCTTCATATTGCAGTTCACTGTAGTCTTACTCAGTATTATCGCGCGCTATGTGGCTCCAAAGAAAGTGCCACTTTTCTCAAAACAGGGCATACCACTTCCTCAGTCAGACAATAAGATCTTATTCCGAAACCCAACGTCACTCTCGTGACTAGCGCTTCGCGCTCAGGTTTTCGGATAAGTAGTAACCAGGCAAATGAAGAAGCTAGAGCACCGTAAAGCCTAGCAACTGCATGGGCTGTGTTGATGCATGATCACCCCAATAACAACGGCCAGGCAGCAAAGGTTTATAATTAGGGAGAGGTGTTGCTGTCACGGACATACCAGGAGGGTTAAAACAACTACTATCCTGCCAGAGTGGCTGACCAGTATATCTATCAATTGCTAGAATTGAAGAATTGGAATCAAAAGAGGCCATGACATAGATTGAGCGTTCGTCCTGCGCAAAAACAGGCTTTTGAAGGGCTGATGGTTCATACTGAGATGGTGTTGCATATTGCCAGACCTGTGACCCATCACCTGATCGCAAAGCCCTCACATTGATACCAGCTCCATAGCCAGCATATAGCACCTCGTTTTGATCCCATACCATCCAGACCCACACAGGAAAAGTCGCCTTCCAATACAGGTTGCCAGTATTCGCGTTCAGGGCCAGCACTTGTTCGGTATAGTCGTTCTGTTGGGCCGAGCCAACCGTAAAAAAGATCACACCTTGGGAGACGGTAAATAGAGGCTGCTGCTTGCGTACCTCCAACGGGCCTAAAGGCTGCCTTTTATCCAGCGCACCTGTAAGAGGGTCCAGGGTATAAAATGCTACATGAGGAACAGTTGCCCAACTATCTTCATATGTCGCGGTCCACACATAGACTTTCCCATCAACGGCGATGCCAACATTCCCCGTTTCGGCCAGGCGTGAACACCAGATTTGTTTGCCATTGTTGGCCTCAAGAGCACAAACGCTACGCCTGGCGCTTTTCGGATCCGACGTTCCGGGATTACTTCGTTCGTTATCATCACTATATGTCGTTGTATAGATAATACCATTAGCAAGCGCAAAGTTACCTAAAGAGTCCTCACCATACCTATCAATATCATAATACCATAGAACTTGTCCATTAGCTGTATTCAAAGCAAATACAGCATCACCTCCCACTACGTTACCAGGCAGAGTCTGACTTACTTTTAAATAAATGATGCCATTCTGACTTAAAATATGCGAGAAGCTACTACCAACTACCTGTTCCTGACACCACTGCTGCCGTCCATCATGCAAATTAATTGCACATAACGCGCCGTTATTGGCCACCACATACACCTGATCATCTACTCTGTCTACCACCATAGTAGATGCTATATCATAATGCTTGAGTAAGGTCCCATCCCGTGCGCTCAGGAAACACAAAACTAATCTTGCGTCAGAGCCACTCCCTGAGCGAAAAGCCGCAACCAGGGCCTTCTCTCCCGCAACATATTCGCCCGGCTTCACCTCACCCTGGGTACGACATGCCGTTACTGGAGCTTCTGGACCAGTAGCAGTACCTCTGGAGCTCATGCCACAGGCTAACCCGGACACAATCAACAGCACAAGCGCACCCAGGAGTACGAAGCGAGAGTGTATTGACCATTTACGCCTGGATACTCCATAACTTAAATACAACTCACCTCTCCTATTCTTCTTTTGCATACAGGTACAAGCTTTTTAGCGAAGCCCTCACATTTACCTATAGTAACGTTAAGGTTTCTGCAAAAATTGCTGTGATATCACAAAAGCTTTCTACACATAGCGGTCTAGAAAAATCATAATTGATGAGGTGATCTGGAATTGCGGATTATGTCTAATACAAGTTGGTGGCGCTGACTGCGTGCCAGCGCCACCAACTTGTATTAGATCTTACTACTTCTCTGCCAATTGCTCGAAGAGGTCGATATCCTGGCGGGTGATGTCGAGGCTGGAGCGCCAGAAGGACTCACTGCGGATGTCGATGCCGAAACGCTGGGCTAGCTCGGCGGCGCTGGCCATGCCGGTTGAGGAGAGCAGGTCATCATAGCTCTGTTTAAACTCCTCGGGCTGCTGCTGATAGCGAGCATAGAGGCCCAGGCCGAAGAGCAGACCAAACATGTAGGGGTAGTTATAGTAGGAGCGACCCGTGTTGTAGTAATGGCCCTTAACCGCCCACATGTAGGGGTGCAGCACGGCTTCGTCCAGGCCATCGCCATAGGTCTGGCGCTGGGAATCGAGCATCAGTTCGTTTAGCTCATCGACTGAGAGTTCGCGGCGCTGGCGCTTCTCGAAGACGTTCTGCTCGAAGAGGAAGCGGCTGCTAATATCTACGACAACCTGGCATGAACCCTGAAGCGAGGCCTCCAGGATGGCGATCTGCTCGGAGGGCTCGACCTGGTGCAGGGCCGCATGGCGAATGATGGTCTCGCAGAAGATGCTGGCCGTCTCCGCCAGGGTCATGGGATGCCGGCGCTGCAAGGCCGTACGCTTAAGCATGTTCAGATTGTGGTAGCCATGTCCTAGCTCATGCGCTAACGTGCTCATGCCAGCAAAGGCTGGTTTGAAGTTGGCCAGGATGCGTGACTCGTCGGCGCGTAGCGAGGCACAATATGCCCCATCGCGCTTGCCAGGGCGTGGCTCGGCATCGATCCAGCGCTCGCGGAAGGCACGCGCCGCGTAGTCCGAGAGGCGCTGCGAGTAGCTCCCAAACTGCTCAATGATAAAGTTGCTGGCCTCTGAGAACTCCCATACCTTGCTCTCACGGGCCACGGGCGCGAAGAGATCGTACCAGGCCAGTTTCTCCAGGCCCAGCAGACGTGCCTTGGTACGCAGATAGCGTCGCCAATCGGGAAAAGAGGCACGCGCCGCCGAGAGCATGGCATCAAGCGTCTCACGATCAATGCTGCTATCAAAGAGCGAGGCCTCCAGCGGTGACTCCCACTGGCGACGACGCGAGATCACGTTGACCTCGTTCTTGATACTGTTAAGCGCCGCAGCCAGGGGGACCGCGCTGCTCTTCCAGGCAGCTAGTTCAGCCTCATAGGCACGCCTGCGCAGGTCACGGTCCTCGCTAAAGGCCATGTTGCGAATGGCGCTCATGGGATAGCTCTTCGTCTCGCTATCGATCTCTAGCAGCACATTAAGTTGGGAAGAAATATTGCCATGCAATTTGGTCCAGGCCGAGCCGCTACTGACATTTAGTTCGGAGGCCAGCTCCTCCTCGACGGGCGACATCAGGTGGCGCGCCTGCTTATATGCTTTACGCAGCGGGAAGGCGTGATCTCGGGCTACCTGCGAGCGCTCAATTAGCGCCTCAACGTCGAGCGAGCCAATCCAGGCCGTGAAACGGGTAGCCTGTTGCGCCAACAACGTCAGGCCGCGCTGCAGCTCGCTATACTTCGCCTGAGCCAGGTTGTCTTGCGAGTTGGTATTGACGAAGCTGCTGATATAGACAGAGATGGTACGTACCTCGTCGCTCATGGCATTGTAACGCGCTACGACCTGCTCAAAGTCATGCACAAAAGCTTCATCAAGCACTGGAGTTGCCGGTAAGGCCTGCACTTGCTTCTCAGCAAAGAAGCTCGCTAGCTCATCAATATGTTGTAAGACCTGGCTCAGCCCCTGAGCGAACTCCGGCGAGTCCAACCCGGGATAGACCACCGTCATGTCCCAATGCGGCAATGCTGTTGTTGTTGACACGAAACTCTCTCTCCTTCTAAAAACGGAACAGTGGGGATGAGAGTATTGTAGCACCTGTCCACGGCCCCTGCCCATCCACCTTCCTCTCCTCCACCTACTGTGCTTCGCATAGAGTAAGGGGGTGTGGTGGATTGACGGAGCCAATCCACCACACCCCCTTACTCTATACTAGAGGGTATCAACTAGCTCTTCGAGGCGCTCGATATCCTGGCGTACGATGGCCAGGCTGGAGCGCCAGAAGTCTTTGGAGCGGATATCAATGCCAAAGCGAGCCGCCAGTTCGGTTGCGTTCGCCATGCCGGTTGAGGAGAGCAACTCGTCATAGCCCTGCTTGAAGGCTTCGGGGTCTTGCTGGTAGCGTGCGTAGAGACCCAGGCCGAAGAGCAGGCCAAACATGTAGGGATAGTTATAGTAGGGAAAATCACTGCTATAATAGTGCCCCTTGACCGCCCACATGTAGGGATGTAGCTCGGCCTCATCCAGGCCATCACCATAGGTCTGGCGCTGGGAATCCAGCATCAAGTTGTTCAGCTCATCCACCGAGAGTTCACGCTGCTTACGCTTCTCAAAGACGCCCTGCTCAAAGAGGAAGCGGCTGGTGATGTCTACTACGACCATGAACGAGCTTTGGAGCGACGAGGAGAGGATAGCTATCTGCTCCTGCTTATTGGCATCCTTGAGCGCGGCGTTGCGGATAATGGTCTCGCAGAAGATACTGGCTGTCTCCGCCAGAGTCATGGGCGAGCCGCTCTGTAGAGCCGTGCGCTCGCGCATATTCAGGTTATGATAGGCATGGCCCAGCTCGTGTGCCAGCGTGCTCATGCTCTCGTAGGAGGGCGAGTAGTTCGCCAGGATACGCGACTCCCCACGCCGCAGCCCGGCACAGTAGGCACCATCGACCTTGCCTGGACGCGGTCCAGCATCGATCCAGTTCTCATTGAACGCGCTTCGCGCCAGGTCCGCCAGGCGCTCCGAAAAGCTGCCAAACTGCTCGATAATGAAGCGGCTCGCCGCCTCGTACGACCAGTTCTTCTCGCTCTTACTGATTGGCGCGTTTAGATCGTACCAGCTCAGCTTCTCCAGGCCCAGGGCACGCGCCTTGGCCTTCAGGTAGCGCCGCATATCTGGAAAGGACTCGCGAGCCGCCTCCAGCATGGCGTCCAGCGTCTGCTGATCGATGCTATTCAGGAAGAGCGTCGCCTCCAGCGCGGAGGACCAGCCACGTTTATCCGCCAGCACATTTGTCTCGTTCTTGATGCTATTCAGCGAGGCCGCCAGGGGAACAGACACGCTCTTCCAGGCGGCCAGCTCGGCCTCGTGGGCGTGTCTGCGCACCTCGCGATCTGGAGAGTATGACATGTTACGCACGGTACTCATGGGATACTCTTTCGTCTCGCCCTCTAGCTCCAGCGTTACCTTGAGCTGCGAGGTCAGGTTGCCATGCAGGCGACTCCAGGCCAGGCCACTACTCACATTCAGCTCAGAGGCCAGCATCTCCTCGGCGGGTGACATCAGGTGGCGCGCCTGAATCTGGGCGCGGCGCAAGAGATGCGCGTGTTGACGCGCCTGCTCGGATTTAGCGAGTAGCGCCTCCACATCCAGCGAGCCAATCCAGGCCGTGAAGCGCGTCCCCAACTGCGAGAGGCGCACATAGGCGTTCATCAGCTCACTCAGCTTCGCCTGAGCCAGCGTATCCTCCGAATTGGTATCTACAAAACAATTGATGTAGGTAAATAGGGTCTCGCTGCGCTCCAGCACCTCGTTGTAGCGCGCCAGCACGGCCTCAAAGGCCTGCGCCAGGGCATCATCTATCACCAGCGCCGGGCGTTCGGCCACCTGGTACTGATCGAAGAGCGCGGCCAGCTCATCGATCTCGCGTATCCCGGCGACAAAGCCCTGCTCAAACTCAGGCGCTTGCAGGCCAGGATAGATCACGGTCATATCCCAATTGGGAAGCTTCTGTGTAGTAGTCACGTACGGTCATATCTCCTTTTCCATCCTCAATACTGCTATTGTAGCATGGAGCCTCGCGATCTGCATGGACCCTACAAGTTCTTTCGCTTCTGTATGTAGTACACAGGCCACTTCGCAATGCAGTGGCTGCTTGCACATTGGCAAAATATGTGTTTTCCTGGAAACTGTAGAATTGTAAAATGGTGAGTCCAAATTTCTAGAAAATGTCGTAAAGAAGGAGAAACAATGATGCAACTCCAGGAAGAACGCTTCTTCTCTCCTGATCCTGCGCAACGCCGGGTTGCTTTGAATTTATATACACAGGTCAAGGATCTGCCACTTGTCTGCGTTCATGGTCATGTCAATCCGGCGATGCTTGCCGCAAGCAACTATGGCTGGGGGAGTCCTGTCGATCTCCTGATCATCCCCGATCACTATATTTTCCGTATGCTCTACTCCCAGGGTATTTCGCTAGAGGAGCTGGGTATAACTCCCAAGGCACAGGAGAGCCACTTTACCCCGCCCGATCATCGCCAGATCTGGCAGACCGTCTGCGACCACTGGCATCTCTTCCGTGGCACGCCCTCCAGCCTCTGGCTGCGCGACGAGCTAAGCAATATCTTTGGCATTGAGGAGAAAATGAACTCCGCCAATGCGCAAAAAATCTATGATCTCCTTGAAGAGAAGCTGCGTAGTCCAGTCTTTCAGCCGCGCCAGATGTTTGAGCGCTTTCACATTGAAGTGCTCGCGACCACCGACGCCGCTACGGATACTCTGGATCATCACCGAGCCATTCGCCAGTCTGGCTGGAAGGGACGCGTCATCCCTACCTTCCGCCCTGATGCGGTGGTCAATATCGATAATCAGCACTTCGCGGCCAATATAGAACGCCTGAGCGAGGTCTCGGCTAGCGAGATTAGCAGCTATCGCTCCTATATCGCCGCGCTTGAGCAGCGGCGGCGCTTCTTTAAGGAGATGGGGGCTACCGCCACAGACCACGGTGCGACCTCTACCTATACCGAGCACCTGAGTGAGGCCGAGGCCGAGCACATCTTCCAGCGCGCCTTGCGGGGTGAGGCCTCGGTTGATGACGCACGCCGCTTTACGGGCCATATGCTCATTGAAATGGCTCGCATGAGTGTCGAAGATGGTCTCGTCATGCAACTACACCTCGGCAGCTATCGTAACCATAACGCTCTGCTTCACGAGCGCTTTGGAGCCGATATGGGCGCTGACATTCCGACGGCGAGCGAGTTTACGCATAATTTTAAGCCCCTGCTCGATGCCTTTGGACGCGAGCGCGACCTGACCTTGATTGTCTTCAATCTCGATGAGAGCACGTATAGCCGGGAACTCGCGCCGCTGGCAGGACACTATCCAGCTCTGCGCCTGGGGCCTCCCTGGTGGTTTTTTGATAGCCTGAATGGTATCCGTCGCTTCTTCGATAATGTTGTAGAGACGGCTGGTATCTACAATACGGTGGGCTTCAATGACGATACCCGTGCCTATCCCTCTATTCCAGCACGCCATGACTTGTGGCGGCGCGCCAGCGCGGATTGGCTGGCTGGTCTGGTTGAACGAGGCATCATTGATGAAGAGGACGCCGCTGAAATGATAGTCGACCTAGCCTATGACTTGGCCAAAAAGGCCTATAAACTGAAGATATAAAGGGGCCTTTGTCTCTCAATCTGAGCATAACTATGCCGCTCCGCTCTTCAAAAGACGATCTCAGCATCTGCGGCGCTTTGCAGGGTTAGAGTATGTGGGTGGAAATGCTGCGGCATTTCCACCCACATACTCTAACCCTGCGAGCCACGTAGTGGCGAGAAGTCATAGAACTTTTCCCGCTTTCTCTACGTGTCACCTGAAGTGAGGGCTCCATGAGAAGGAGGTCTTTCTAGAAAGAGCTGGCATAGAGCACTGGCAGGTAATACTTAGAGAAAGGGGCATTATTGTGGGTAAGTTCATGAATGGCGTTCTCGTTGGCGTTGGTGTAGGTCTGCTCGTCGCCCCAAAGAAAGGCGAAGAGATGCGCCGTATGCTAAGCGAGCGCTTCCTGAACCAGCCAAAGAGTCTGGAGGGTGAAAGCCGGGTCTCGCTCTCCCAGGAACCACTTATGGAACGTGGACCAGGGCCAACAGAACAGACTTCGACAATGGGACAGGGTCCATCGCTCATCCCGAAAGAGGAACCCACTCCCCATACTGTCATCACCCCACCTGAACCTGATATTAAGAGACGGCCCGATAAGCGCTTTGAGCGCTAAAAAGTGAAATTCACAAAGTAGGTAGGGTCCGTGCATGCACGGACCCTACCTACTTTGTGAATTTCACTTTGTGCCTGGTATTACTCCTCGCGCAGGTGGTGGCTGGCATCGGCTCCATAATCCATGCCGTAAACCTCCTTCAAGCGCTGAATCTGCACCTGCGTTTGTGGGCCAAAGGGTGCCTCACCAGCAAAGGCATGCAGGACAATGCCCTCCATAAGATCACCAAGTGACATATCCAGATACTCCGCAAGCCCTTTAAGAACCTTCACCATACGCTTCTCCATGCGCATACCTGTTTGCACACGCTCTACCACGATATCCTGATTACCATGCCTCTTGTCTGCCTGCTCCATACATTTCTCCTTTTTGCTATCTTTTTACCAATGTACCAAAGTAACAAGATAAGTATAACTTATATTCTGGCCATAAGCAAGATTTACATTCACACTCTCAGGCATACAAAAATTTCTATTAGTACTTTTGTGCTGTTATTTTTTTAGTTCATTGTGTATCAAGAAATATCAATGTATCCTGTAGACAAGGCACAGCTATAAGAAGCATATGCTCTTGAGCCAGCCCTTCTGGCTGGCCGGTGTGTGTAGAAACGCTGTGTTGCGACCTCTTGAAGTCTGTTTATGGTTAGGAAGCGAGGCACTATGCGGAGGAGGAACACGAAGTCGACTTCATGGAAATGGACTTTCCCAGCTACATTTATGATGCTGCTCCTACTGGTTACCGCCATGATTGCGGCCCAGAGAACAGCGGCTCACGCCAAGTCTGCGCCCCGTTATACGATGCGGGGACATATTGCTCCAGTGCTGAAGCAGTATAAGCCAATGCACGCCGCGGATAGTCATCAAAGCATGCACCTTGCAGTCTCACTACGCCTGCGTAATGAGGCACAGTTGGATGCACTGATAGCCGCACAGAATGATCCCCATTCGTCCTTGTATCACCGTTATATTACGCCAGAATACTTTACGGAACATTTCGCACCCGATGAACAGACTATTGAGCGCGTAAGCGATTATTTGCGGGCTAATGGCTTAAGCATAGACAACGTTTCTTCCAATCATCAGCTGATCAGCATGAGTGGAAGCATGGAGAATGCAGAGAAGGCCTTCGCTGTCTCGATCTCGGATTACCAGATCGATGGGCAGGTAGTCTATGCACCTACAGATGAGCCATCAGTACCTGCTGACCTGGGTGACGTGGTCTTGCATGTCTCGGGCCTGGACTCTATTGCCCACTATCGTCACTTCGCCCAGTTCGCGCCTCGTGCCAGCGCAGTCCCTGGCAGTGGTCCCGTTGGTGGCTATACGCCAACCGAGCTGCGTGCGGCATATAATATCAACCCACTCTTGAACGCGGGTTACAATGGGAAAGGCCAGACAGTGGCGCTCTTCGAGCTGGATGGCTACACTCCCAGCAATGTGAATACATACCTTCAGCATTACAACCTTGGTTCAACCAAATATTCAAATGTGCTGATTGATGGCGCCAGAAATACGGCGGGCAGCGGCGCACCCGAGGTTGAGCTGGATATGGAGGTCCTCTCGGCTATCGCGCCCCAGGCGACGCAGAAGGTCTACATTGGTCCCAACAGCGCGAATGGTGCCCTGGACATCTATAACCGCATTGTCAGCGACAATAGCGCTAAGGTGATTAGCATTAGCTGGGGTCAGTGTGAGCGCGATACCGGCACAGCCCTTGTCGACGCCATGGACAACGTCTTCAAACAGGGCGTGGCCCAGGGACAGGCCTTCTTCGCTGCTTCAGGCGACTCCGGGGCCTATGGCTGTGACGACAAACAGCTCAACGTCGATTATCCTGCCGGCGATCCCCATGTAGTGGGTGTAGGTGGTACGAAACTAAGCATCAATAGCGATAACACCTATGCCAGCGAGTCGGCGTGGAGCTCTCCAAGCGGTCAGCGCGTTGGTGGCGGCGGTGGCGGCATCAGCCAGCACTTCAGCCGTCCAGCCTACCAGGATGGCGTACAGTCGAATGCTAAACGTGCTGTGCCCGATATATCGGCAGACGCCGATATTAATAGCGGCTACTCACTCTACATTCAAGGTCACTGGGACATCGTTGGTGGCACCAGTGCTGCGGCTCCTCTCTGGGCCGGTATCGCTACCAACGTCAACCAGTACCTGCAAGCTCAGAACAAGCCAACTCTAGGCAGTGGACACGAGGCGCTGTATAGCCTGTATAAGAACCAGCAGCAGTATGCCCCCTACCACGACGTCACCAGCGGCAATAACCTATACTACAAGGCCGCGCAGGGCTACGACATGGCCACTGGCATGGGTACTCCCGACGCCTGGAATATCGCTCGCGACCTCGCGGCTAAGAGCGATAGCACAACCAGCGGCGGTAGCACTGGCACGACTACTGGTGGCGACACCAGTGGCAGTGGTAGCACCAATACCGGTGGGAACACTGGCGGAGATACCAATACTCCTTGCTATCATCGTGGATATCGCCATAACAACTGTAACCCCAATACCAGCGGCTCTACGAATGGTGGCAACACTGGCTACCCGGGCTACCCCGGTGGCGGTTACCCTTATCCTGGTGGGAATAACGGCTACCCCGGTGGCAACTATCCTTACCCCGGTGGCAATAGCGGCTACCCCGGCTATGGCCCTAACTGGTAGCACACCCTCTATACTGGCATTAAAAAGCATGAACGTGGTAGTGGGCTGGCATAACCAGCCCACTACCACGTTCTCTACTACTAACTACTAAACTGCTGAGCTAGAGCGCGCAAACTCCATGACATGAGGGTGCACCAGGTTCGCAAAGTCAGCATAGCGCACGCTCATGGTTTCTGTATGCGTCCCAACGGGAAAGGTAATCTCCTCCTGTGTTGTCAGGCTCTTCTCGACATAGACGGGTAAACCGTAGAGATTCCCAAAGGGAGGCATAGCGCCAACTTCACAATCTGGGAAGGCATCGGCCAGTTCCTTCTCCTGTGCCAGAAGCACCTCTTTAGCCCCCAGCGCGGTGCGAATTTTTTCAAGATCCACATAACTTGAGGCAGGAAGCGACAGCTCGATCATCTTGCCATCGGCAAAGGCGATGACCTCCTTGGCAAACTTCTTGCTCGAAATGTGCTCGCACTCCGCAACCTGTTGAGCGCTCAAGGCCCGCTCATGCTGCTGCTCATGAAAAGGCACATGCTGTTCCTGAAGGTAGGTCTCCAGTCGCTCTTTACACTGCATTGAAACACCTCCATTTCTCAGCTACTGAAAAGCACTTGCACATATTTACTGTCTATCTGAGGCGGGCAATATCAGTATAAAATGGAGGCGTAGCTGTACCTTAGTATGGCCTCAAGCGTCCTTGCTTTGCACTACAGAGATAGAGAAACCGTCAATACCGTTATTGACATCATCATGGGGGAAGGCCACGCTCACTAGCTGCGGATGTTCAAGAATCATGCGATTGTAGGCCGCGGCACCAGCGGCGCTCTCATCAGGTGGCGATGCCTGAAAAGCCTGCCCATTGCGCACAATATTGTCTGCCACAATCAATGACCCATGGCGGCTCAATTTGAGCGCCCATTCCAGGTACTGGGGATTATTGCGCTTATCTGCGTCGATAAATATCAGGTCGAAGGGTGCCTCAGAGACCAGCGCCGGCAAAAGCTCAAGGGCCGACCCTACGCGTACCTCTGCCCGTTCTGCCAGACCCGCTTCTGCCAGGTTGGCACGCGCCAGCTCAGCATGCTTGTCATTGACCTCCAACGAGATCAGCTTTCCTCCCGCGGGAAGCGCACGCGCCAACCAGATCCCTGAATATCCCGCCATCGATCCAATTTCGAGGATGCGACGCGCGCCACAGGTCAGCGCCAGGACCTGTAACAGCTTCCCTTGCAGGGGCGAAATCTGTCCCGCGGGAACCCCTGCGCCCTGCGCACGCAGGAGTGAATTACGCAAAGCATCATCTTCAGGCGCGAAGCGCTGCTGCAATTCGTGATCAACAAAAGCGCGAGTCTCGGCCTCGCGGCGAAGCTGCTCATTATCAGGCAATACAGAAGACATATAGTTCCTTTCTCGCTAAACGTATGTTTTAAAAATGGCAGATGACCTCGTTTATATATATATCACAGTATGGAGGGCGATTACTTTGAACGAATATCCAAATGAATATTCACAATACCCACAAAATCCACAATACCCACAAAATCCACAGTATCCGCAGGAACCCTATCAACAACCTTATCCAGGCTCGCAACCAACCTATCCCCCACAGCCAAATATACAGGCGCCATATCCACCCTATCCACCACAGCCAGGTATGCAGACGCCATATCCACCCTATCCACCACAGCAGCCTAAGAAAAGTGGCGTTGGCAAAGGAATCGCCATTGGATGTGGTGTCCTGGTGCTCGTTCTGGTAGTATGTGGCGTTATCGGAGCGTTTGCTTTCCATGGAGTCAACACAACAACGACAACGAGCACAACAAGTTCCTCTACTACACCAGGGACAGACCAGTCACAAGATAGCGGTAAACATTTCAAAGTTGGTGAAACGGTCAAAACTGGAGACACCTGGGAGGTAACGGTCAACTCAGCCAAGACCTCCACTGGCGATGACTATGAAAAACCTGATGCCGGCAATATCTTTCTCATCATCAATGTCACAACCCATAATATCAGTAGTAAAGAGCAGATCGTCAGTAGCCTGCTCAACTTTAAACTGAAAGACTCTGATGGCACTGAAGGCAAAGTCGCTTTTCTTGGCACCGGCACTTCGCAACCACCTGACGGCAAGGTAGCTACTGGAGATAAAGCCAAAGGCGATCTTGTCTATCAGGTGTCTGTCAGCAAGAAACAATTCACCCTCTCGTTCCAGAACGACATCATACAAAGCGGACAAACCATCTGGGATATCAACGTATAATCCCATGATCTAACAGACTTGTTCGCCAAAACAAAACTGGTAGGGTCCATGCTGGCATGGACTCCGAGGTTCGCAGACCGACACCCTGCTACGGGAAATGCTGCTTCGCTCGGAGTCCATGCCAGCATGGACCCTACATTTGTTATTGTCCTTTCAGCGTTATTCAGATACTATCTGAGCCGCTGGTTCCAGTGCTGCATCCTTTACTTGTGGCCTCTGCTTCTGGACCCGAATAAAACCGACTGCGAGAAAGGCCACGAGAAAAGCCACGAGTGCTAGCCAGAAGGCGTCATGTAAGGCAAGATTCAAACCTTGTTGCTTGATGAGTGCCAGCGTGGCATGTGATGTTAACCCTACCTGGTGAGCCAGGTCACTGGTATAGACAGTAGCGCGGCTCTGAACGACCGTTGCTAGTATAGCGATACCCAGAGAGGTAAAGACAAAGCGGATAACTGTATTGAGCGACGAAGCCTGTGCGTATTGCGACTGAGGCACCTTTGCAAGGGCTGAGACCGTCAGAGGTTGAAGCAAGCAACCCAATCCAAGCCCCCGCAGAGCAAGGATCAGGAGGAACCAGGTATACGAGGTCGTGGGTGTGATCAGTGCCAGTTGCCAGGTAGAGAGGCCCATGAATACCAGCCCTGGAAAGAGCACTACGCGAGGACCAAAACGATCAACAATGCGTCCACCAATAATTGCCGCTAGCACGGCAGTAAAAGGCAGGGGAAGCGTTAATAGACCCGATTGAAAGGCATCGAGGCCTCGGAGTTCCTGAGTATAGATGGGAAAAAGAATTAAGCTGCCGAAAAAACCAAAGGAGATCAGCGCATTAGCAATATTGCTGCTCAGAAATGGCCCATTAGCAAAGAGGCGCACATCGACAAGTGGCTGCTTTCCTCGCCTGCTTGTATTCAGTTCAATGAATACAAAGAGCAGCAATGCGCAGAGGCCTCCTATAAGCGTCAGGATGATGTATGGTGAGCTCCAGCCAGAAATGGTCGCGTTAGAAATCGCATAGAGTATAGCCGTGAGGCCTATGGCTGCGAACACGAATCCTGGCAGATCAAAGTACACACGGCTGGCAGATGTATGCTCACGTAACAGGAGAAGCGCCATAACGATCGCGATAATGCCAACTGGCACATTGATGTAAAAGATCAACGGCCAATCAGCATAGGTCACGATATAACCACCAAAGGTCGGGCCAATAGCGGGAGCCATCAAAGCAGAGACACTCAGGATGCCAGTTGCCAGGCCACGTTGCTGAGGCGGGAATTCAGTGAACAACAAAGTAATCGCCAGGGGAAAGAGGGTCGCACCACCAATGGCCTGGACGACGCGAAAGAGAATGAGCGATGGCAAATTCCATGCAATACCGCAGAGCGCGGACCCCAGCGTGAAAAAGGCCAGCGCAATCACATAGAAGCGCTTTGTTCCCAGCCGATTCGCAAAGAAGGCAGTTGTCGGTGTGACGACTCCTTGCGTAAGTGTATAGGCCGTAATCACCCACTGCAAGCTATTAAAATCGACGCCAAAGGCAGTCTGTAAGCGAGGCAAGGCATTGTTCACCACGGTCTGGTCAAGAATACTCATAAATGAACCAAAGATCACAACTATAACAACGAGCCATTTATAAGGTATTCCACCTTCTCTACGGTTTGTACCAGTGATAAACTGCATAATATCTCCTTGTAAGGATAAAATCCATCAACACGCATATATAAAATGGCAAATCGCCACTTAAATTAGTTAGTACTAACTAATTTAAGTGGCTAAAAAAAGCTAGCGTTCACGACTTTGCAGACCACGCAGCCAGATACGGCCCATCTCTTCCTGGACATGGGAAACCTCGCGCGGGAGATTGAGCATCAAGCTATACCGGAGCGAGAGAATGATGCTCATATACCCCCCAGTTGCGGCATCCAGGCTAATCGTAGGATCCAAATGACCTTCAGCGCGAGCTTGCTCAATAAGTTGGCGAATAAGTCTGAAGACCTTCTGGTTGTGCGTGCTAACACAACGAGCGATATCAGGATCATGAGCTTCAATAACCGCCTGAAAAAGGATGCGTTGAATCTCGGGATCGGCTTTAAGAGCTGCATAATAATCATCGATAATATGCTCAAGCGCATCTAGAATATTTTTCTCTGCTCTACGTGAGAAGCGCTCTTGTAACAAGACAAGGAATTGAGCAGCATACTCACTGAGCACAGCCATGAAGAGGCCCTTCTTACTCCCAAAATGCTTGTAGAGCATTGGCTCCGTTACTTCGCTCTCCCGCGCCAGCTCTCCTGTACTTGCCTCAGCATAGGTGGAACGGGCAAAGACATGCTTCGCACACTGCAAAATCAATGCGCGTCGTTCCTCGCCTCGTAATCGCGTACGTTTGGCTGGTTGCGGTTGCTGCTCACTCGACATACGATTGCTTTCCTCGCATAATTTAGTTATCGCACGCTAACTTACAAAAGTAAGTATACCTGGTAAAAGACGTTCGTGTCAAATCTGTAACTTCTATTTGCCTTAAAGCGTGGAAAGGGAGACATTCTTAAATGCGAGGCCGATGCTTTAAGCAAATAAAAAGAAAAGCTGCATGATAAAGGAGTGTAATGTCTATGAATTTTACGAATCAGCAACAATATGCGAACGCCTGGCAGCAAGGAAACTATAACCAGATCCCCCACCAGGAAGCCTGGCAGAACTATAATCAGTTTGCCCAGCAGGCCTCGCCACAGGAGCTAGAGCAGGCCCATGAGCAGGTCTATGCGCAGATGCCACCTGATCAGCGCGGTGGACTCTTGCAGAATTTGCTTGGTGGATTGACACAACGGGGATTCTCCCCTCAGCAGGCGGGAGTACAAAATACAGATCCCTATTCGATGTCGCCTGCAGAGGCCGCGCGCGTGACCAGTTATACTCAGCAGAAAGATCCCGACCTGCTGAAGCAAATCTTTGGTCCCGGTGGCGCGCTCAGTAGCCCCCTCGCAAAGATCGCCGTAGCAGGCGTGGCGGCCTATGCGGCCAATCGCTTCCTGGGCGGACAGGGCAATCCGCTGGGTGGCGCATTCGGTGGCAACAATAACAATAACAATAACAATCATGGCGGCTTACTCTAAAGGAATGCTGTTTGTGGGCGAGGGAGGTGTTGCATACCTCCCTCGCCCATTTTATTTCTCCCTTGATACCACCTTTCTACCACTCTGCTATAGCGCCATCTACAGTATGCTAGACGGAGTTATGCCAGGTATGACCACGGGTCGCAGCCTTCCTGACTGCATCTTTATCGATAGATATGCCCAGGCCAGGACCAGAGGGGACCACGATATATCCATCCCGAAAAATAGCATCCAATACCCTCTCTTATGCTTAGTAACTGTCGATTATTGTATATGTAACATATGTGTAGGCGTACTACATGTTACGTTGTACCTAAACATGGTCATAGCGAAACTTTTTGGCCTCCAGACTTCGTGCTCTAAGCGAGACATAGTTGTGCGCGTGTGTAGTAGAAGGGAGCAAAGTGTGAGAGAACCCACCACCGATCAACAACGGGATGCGCTCCTGAACACACTGAAAGATGCCATATTTATCGTAGAGGATAATGGGCTGTGTCATATGAACCGAGAGGCTTATCATTTACTCTCCCTGCCAGAAGGCCTTCCCCTTGAGCAAGCATGGCAAATGGGCCCGCTCTTTGAAATCTATGACGAGCGAGGACGTCTCTTACCTGATACACGCTGGCCGCAAAGCCATGTCTTTCGTGGCGAAGTGTTGACGGGACCCAAAGCAATGGATGTGTTTATCCGCACTTTTGATAAAAAAACTCATTTTGTGCATGTGCTGGGGACTCCCCTCTACCATGATGATGACACGATTCGCTCTGTGCTCTTAATCTGTCGTGAACTCCCTCTGGGCTAGAAGATCGCTTCTGCCACCTTGTACCTCCTACCTTGAGACATTACATCAAAGCCTCCAAAACTACCATATGCTTGAGCACAGCCCTGTTTCACGATGCCTCGAACGTGGTCTCTGGCATTCCTTTGAGGCGATCCGCGAGAGCAGTATAGCGCTTACGGTCCAGAATACGGTTGACGGCCATGCCAATCGCCTTTGTAGGGCCAACGAGAATAGCACGCCTCTGTGCGCGTGTCAGGCCGGTGTAGAGCAGGTTACGACTTAAGAGCATATAGTGCTGCGTAAAGAGGGGCAGGATAACGACAGGATATTCGCTGCCCTGCGATTTATGAATGGTTATGGCCCAGGCCAGGGAGAGCTCACCCAGGTCGGCATAGTCATAATGCACCTCACGCTCGGCAAACTGCACAACCAGTTCTTGCTCCTCCACATCAATGGCCTTAATCGTGCCCAGGTCGCCATTAAAGACCTCGCGCTGGTAGTCATTGACCTGCTGGATGACGCGATCTCCCACGCGCAAACAACCACTACCACGCGCCAGCTCCGCAACTCCGTGCCGACGCGGGTTGAGTAGTTCCTGCAAAAGGGCGTTGAGCTGGCGGGTACCGACATCGCCCCGTGTAGAGGGTGAGAGGATCTGGACCTCGCGTACTGGGTCAATTCCGTGCGCGGGCAGGTACTGCTGCACCAGGTGCGCAATGCCTTCCGCTCCCAATTCAGGCTCCGCCGCCTCCAGCCATAAGCAGTCCGAAGCGCTAAACCTGGTTGTGGGAGTGAGTTGAGGAAACTGTCCTGCGTTGATACGATGCGCGTTCATAATAATATGGCTCTCCGCCGCCTGGCGGAAGACCGAGGTCAGACGCACCACTGGCACCTGGCGCGAGGCAATCATATCGAAGAGCACCATACCTGGCCCCACGCTTGGTAACTGGTCACTGTCCCCTACCAACAAAATCTGAGCATGAGGCGGCAGGGCCTTGAAAAGCGAGTGCGCGAGGAAGAGGTCCAGCATCGAAACCTCGTCCACGACCAGGACATCTACCACCAGGGGATTCTCCTCATTATGGCGAAAGCCCATCGTCTTAGGATCAAACGCGAGCAGGCGATGCACAGTCTTGGCCTCATGCCCACTGACCTCCGCGAGACGCTGGGCCGCGCGTCCCGTGGGGCTGCCAGCAGCAGCGACTTGCCCATAGCCTTCCACAGGGCCACAATGGTGCGCGTGGTAAACGTCTTGCCACAGCCAGGTCCGCCAGTCAGGACGAGCAGGCGTGAGGAGGCGGCCAGTTCCACCGCATGACGCTGCTCCTCTGAAAGCTCGATGCCTTTCTTCTGTGTATACCCCTCGATCCAGCGCTGGACACGTGCCTGGTCCACCTCCACTGGATGACGCACAAACGTGGAGAGACGCCGCGCCAATGCCGCCTCAGTATGGTAAAAGGCTGGTGAGTAGTAGATACGCTCCTGCGCCAGGTCCTCATAGCCCGCCTGGGCGATAAGCTCCTGCGCCTCCACCATCTGTCCAAGCAGGGCGAGGATGCGCTCGGCGACAACGGGAAACTCGGGCAGAGCCAGTTGTTCTACACTACGCTCGACAAGGACTGTTTCTGGCAGAAAACAATGCCCCTCGTCCGAGGCCTGGCCGAGAATATGCAGGATTCCCGCCTGGTAACGAAAATCCGCGTCAGGCGCGATCCCCAGGTTGCGCGCGATGGTATCGGCAGTAATAAAACCAATGCCATAAATATCGGTGGCGAGTTGATAGGGATTCCTGGAAACGATCTCGATGGCCTCATCGCCATACTGCTTATAGATTTTCACGGCATAGGTAGGGGAGACGCCGTGTCCCTGGAGGAAGATCATGACCTCTTTAATGGCTTTTTGTGCCGCCCAGGCGCTGGCGATCTTCTGCGCGCGCGAGGTCCCAATCCCAGGCACCTCCACCAGGCGCGCTGGCGTTTGCTCAATAATCTCCAATGTATCAAGCTGAAAGTAGGCCACAATGCGTTTCGCCGTCACGGGTCCAATCCCTTTGATGAGTCCGCTCCCCAGGTATTTTTCAATGCCGGTCAGGGTGGCGGGCTTCGTCTCCTGGGCGGAGAGCGCCTGAAATTGCTCGCCATACTTGGGGTGCTCGCGCCAGAAGCCGGTGAGGCGCAGGCTCTGCCCGGCGGCTATCGCGGGAAAGCGGCCAACGACCGTCACCAGGTCACGCCGTCCAGGGACCTGAAAGCGCGCGACGGTATAGCCTGAGTCTTCCGCGTGGTACGTCACACGCTCGACAGTTCCCTGGATGTACTCGCGTTTGGGTTGGGGGGATTGGTTGTTATGCGATTCTAGCTGTTCGGAATTGAAGGATGGCATGCCACTTTTGCTTTCTTTTGCACCAAAGAGTGATACAAACAGTATACCATGAACGCATTTATACGTTCAGTCCTGGTCCTGCCTTAAGTTAATATGAGGGGTTTCCGACACCTTATCGTGTTTTTTGCTTAATGCTCTTCCGGCAAGACAGTGATTTACCAACCGGTAAACATCCAATCTGCAACACGTACCAGTTCATCATCAGCATTCAATAGAAACCATTTGCCTTGTTTACCACCAAATTCAATACAATTTGGACAGATAAGCACCTTAAACTCTGTGCTATCTTGAGCGTGAACAGGCTTTTAAGGAATATTTGGAATATTGGCTGAATGCCCATCGTATGACGCTACATGCACACAAAAAGTTTTTCTCCCATGTAAAATTTGTCGCTCTCCCGAAAGGAGCGAGAGTATCTCTCTATTACCCCAAACTTTTCTCCTCTAAATTGTAGGGTCCAAGCTGGCTTGGACTCCTCTCGCTGTCACGAAGACAAGGCCATGCAAGCATGGCCCCTACAATTGCATTGAGCGACCGCACCACTACACATGGACATGAGCAGGAACCGCGCAAAGGTAGGGCAGATATTGTTCGCGCAGGCTGTATGGAAGGCGCCCCACAATCAGCGTCCCTTCTTCCTCATGCTGCTCATGCTCAATATGCCCCTTACGATGGAAGAGATCTACCAGTTCACCTTTACTATATGGCACAGTTGCGCATATAGGCACCATATTTACCGCCAGCACCAGGGACATCTTCTCGCATAACGTATCCAATCCTTGTCGATGTAAAGCCGAGGTAACTACCGCATCAGGGAAAAATGACGTATCAACCTGCGGTGTTTTACCTAGCAAGTCTACTTTATTCAAAGCTGTGATACGTGGTAAATGCTCGGCATGCAAATCTTTGAGTGTACGCAGCACCTCCTCATGCTGCTCATGCATATTAGGATGGCTGAAATCAACGACTTCTAGCAAGAGATCGGCATCCGTCACCTCTTCGAGCGTGGCGCGGAAAGCCGCGACCAGGTCTGTAGGCAATTTCTGGATGAAACCAACGGTATCAGTAAGCAAGGCCTCCTGGTTATTTGGCAACGTCAACTGGCGCGTCGTCGGATCGAGCGTCGCGAAGAGCTTATCCTCGACGAGCACATTCGCGGCGGTCAGAGCATTAAAAAGGGTTGATTTCCCCGCGTTGGTATAACCGATCACGGCCACTACTGGAAGCGCATGTGAAGCGCGATGCTGGCGGCTCACCTGGCGATGCTGGCGGACCACTTCTATTTCACGTTTGATCTCACTCATACGGCGTCGAATACGACGCCGATCTATCTCCAGCTTTGTTTCACCTGGACCACGCACACCTATCGCGCCCCCAACGTTCCGCCACCTACACGAGAGAAGTTGATAGCATGCTCACTCAGGCGCGGTAAGCGATAGGCCAGTTGTGCCAGCTCAACCTGGAGTAGACCCTCTCGTGTGCGCGCATGCTGCGCGAAGATATCCAGGATAAGCTCTGTTCGATCAATCACACGGGCATGCAATTGATCCTCCAGGTTATGCTGCTGAGCTGGACGAAGCTCATCGTCAACCACAACAACATCGAATACCAACTGCCCCTCTAAGGCCTTGAGTTCCTCAAGCTTGCCCTTTCCTATATAGGTCGCCGAATCAGGATGCTCCAATTTCTGCATCATCATACCCACAGGTTCGGCACCAGCCGTTTGCGCCAGCGTTGCCAGCTCTTGCAAAGAATCTTCAACACTCAAGAGCTGCTCTTCATTGCCTGTATCAACAGCTATAAGAAACGCACGCTCATTTCCTCCGCCTGTAGTTTGCTTATCTTCTCGTTGCGACATCTCTTCTTTCCCTCTCTGCCATCAAAGTTCTATGACAACACAAATCATAGAAATATCACGCCGAGGAGAAGAGAGGAGTTCCGTGAAGAGCCTGGTAGAGAGTATAGATGCGCCCTGGTAGTCTGTGGCTACCAGGGCGCATCTATACTCTCTATGAGCAGGCGCTACTCCCAGACTCTGGTCTCGTTGACCTGCTCCTTCGCCCGGAAAGCTTTCTCCAGGTCAATATTAAAGGTATTTGCCAGATCCAATATATAGCTCAGGACATCGGCGAACTCCTCTTCCAGTTCGATATCGCGCTGCTTTGCCTTCTCTTCGTACAACCCCGCCACCTTGCGCATGGCCTTAGCAAGTTCACCAACTTCCTCGATAAACAACACAAACTTCTCCGATGGACTATCCTTTGTCCAGCCACGCTCCTGGCAGACAGCGGCAACGTAGTTTTGCAGATCACTCAATGTAGGCTTTTCGGGCAATTGTGCCATAAAATCACTCTCCGTAAAAATAGTTTACATCGCTGTATGGAAACGTACCAATATCATTTCCTGGTGTCGCGCTTCTCTCTTTCTCCTCGTATTATAGCGGATCAGATCCCTCCTGATTGTCCACGATGAGCTCATCCTCCTCCGCTGGTAAGGCCAGGGTGACTTGCACCTCCTGGCCTGTTGGGGAGCCAATGGTGAGCGTCCCATCATGGGCGGCGGCAATCTTGCTTGCCAGGTAGAGTCCCAAACCCAATCCGGCCGACTGCGAGCCTGCCACGAAGGGATGAAAAAGCGTCGCCTGCAAATCAGCAGGGAGACCTGGTCCTTGGTTGCAGACCGTCAAGACTACCCACGGTCCACCCATCCGTCGCTCGATGTGCATCTCCACGGTGATTGGGGTCTGTTTCGGCGCGTATTTCACCGCATTGGCGAGCACATTCTCAAGCAGTTGACGCAGTCGATCCGAGTCGGCAGGAAGGATGACCTTCGCAGGCGCGTGGATATGGATCGGTGTTTCTGGCGAGTCGAAAGCACGAACCACTTCCTTTATCAGAGCCACGAGATCCATCGAGCATGCAGTGATGGCAAATATCCCTTGATTGAGCCGTGCTACATCGAGCAGATCGGAAATCACCCGCTCAAGGAGGCCCAGGGTGTGGTTCACGGCACTGACGTCACGAAGATCCTGCTCGCGCTCCTCTCGCTGCGCCCGTCGTTGCAGTAGCTCAATGCGCCCTTTGAGGGGCGTGAGATAATTGCGTAAGTCGTGAGCCATGATCGTGAGCAACTCCTCAGCCGCCAGGCGTCGGCCTTGCTCCACAGCCTCATGTTTCAACCGTTCGGTGAGTTCGGCTCGATGGATCACAATGCCGATCCAGCGGGCGATGGCTTCCAGAAAGCGCAGGTCCTGCTCTGAGAAGAACTCGGGACGACTGGATACCACTAACAACACACCCCGGCGAAGCGTCTCCACCTCAAAGACCGTCGCCATCTGCGACTTCACGCCGAGCCCGGTCTTCAACCCCACGAGTTCCTCAGGGTCCTGGTCGGTATGATGGGCGATAAAAGGGGTGCCAGTAAGAAAGACCTCGACGGTGCGTCCCCCATTGGCCAAGGGCAAGCGGTCCATTCCGATGGACCGCTGTTTCCTCCCCATCGGGGTATCGCTGGTCCCAAAAGCTACAAGCGTCTCGTTGGTCGGATCATGGAAGAAAATATCCACCTTATCAGCAGAGAGGACTTCTGCAATGAGGGATGTTGCTTGATTGAGGGTCACTTTGACGTTGGTCGCTGGCAGTTCCAGCAGTCCTTCAAGAGCGGCCAACTGCTGTTCCTGACGCTGATTTGTCTCTTCTTTGTCAAAAGAAGATTTCACTTCTGTATCCCTTTCTCCTCCTCTACAGGGTAATGTTCATTCTCTCCATGCGACAACTTTCGCAGACAACCGAGTGCAGAGAACGTGAGCGGCAAATGAAAAGAGAAGCACGCGAAGGGAGCCCAAGCCTACACGTGTATGGGCATCCATATTCGTCCCTTGTTCTCCTTAAAGCTCGTTCCTTTTAAAGCACGTTCCTTCATCGACAACAGTTGCAGGAACACGTCCTCTCTTCCTCTTTGCAGTTGAGATATCCACTGCTGTAAGCTTCCCCCAATTTGGTGGTTCTTACTTCTGGGCGATTTTATCTGCTGGCACCGTCTAATCGAGAATAATAGCGCCGCTTACCGCATCAACATGGATCTTGACGGCTGTTAGCGGCAGCTGGGCAGGTCCCTGTATGGCTGCGGCCTGGTGAGCTGGATCAAACTGCGCCCCATGACATGGACAAACCAGCAGTTTGCTGCCCGGATCGTAACTTACCTCACAACCTGCATGCGTACAGGTCGCATCGAAGGCCACAAATTGCTCCTCTGACAGGTGAATGAGCACACCAGGATCACCAGTGCTTGGGATCGTAAAATTCACGGCGCTATTGACAGACACCGCCTTGACCTGGGCTATGGACGTACCAGAAGCAGCTTTTCCCGCGCTAGCAGTTCCACCGCTACTCGTAGCACCACTCGCGGTCGTTGTGTCTGGTCTACCAAAAACATGCAGCACCGAACCCAGAAACGCCAGGCCAACCATACTTACGCCCCCCACAGCCAGGCCCTGCAGAAAGGTTCGCCGCTTCTCACGCTGCTGCTGCGATGCCGAAAAACGCCGCTGTGATCCTCTGCTAAATGCCTCTGGCTCTGCCACACGCCAGGTATTCATGCCAAGGATCAGGACACCCAGGGTACGCACAATCAGACCTCGCCTGATTGCGCCTTGAGGGAAAAACACACGCTGCAGCCAACCGTCGAGAGTGGGGAGTCCAGTGCCAACAGGTCCCACAAGAAAAAGTGTCAGCCAGCTCCAGGCAAAGACGATGTCCGCCCCATAAAAGTAGGGATAGACATGCCAGCTTGCCGTTAATAAGAACAGAATACTCAAGACTATTCCGAAGAAAGACGCAGGACGGAAGAATAATCCCACCAGCGTACCCAGGCCAATGGCCAGCTCGCCTAAAGCGACCGCCCAGCCAAATAATACGGCATGCGAAACCGCCACTTTGACCAGGAGAAAATGCAACGGCGAGCCCTGCGCAAAACCGATAATTTGATTACCAATATAACCCGGCGTCCCCTTGTGAAAAAACTGGGGATCCGTGAGCTTTTGCACACCAGCATACACAAAGGTCGCCCCCAGAAACAAACGTTGAGGGAAAAGCATCCACCCACGAATGGGTGAAGGCTTATCACCTGACGGCGCAGGGGAATCGGACCGGCTGGTAGACATATGAAGCGTAGATTTATCAGCTATAGATGATGATGTATGTGGCGATTTCATCAAACAGACTCCGATCAGTTAAGACATGAGGATCTTATGAGAGAGTAAACAACAGTTCCGCAAGCTGAGCTTTTTTGCCCTGTTTAAAAGGGACTACAATTATCCCTAACTATATGAGCCAAAAATGAGAATACTATGAGAATATCCTCATAGGGAAGCCATATAGCCCTCTTTGATTGCTTCCTTTCAGGCCTTCTCGCCACTACAATGCTTCGCAGGGGTATAGTATGAGGGGTGGTGTGTGCTGGCAGCCTGCGGCTGCCAGCACACACCACCCCTCATACCAGGACGAGCGCCACAAGCGCGAGGAGTCAAGTACAGAAGTTACACATCGGGTTAAATGACTTCTAGAGCGTCGCTTTCAGGTAGAGTGGGATGAGGCACATGCGGCTCCGTTTGATACCAGTAGGCCACTGAGGCAATATCATCCTGTAGCGGCAAGTAACGCCCGCCACGACGCCAGCTTAAGCCCTGAATAGTTACACGCAGATCCTCTTCAAAGCGAATGGGGTCCATAATATGCCAGCGGTACATGCCAAAGCGCTGCTGACTACGATAGACACCATCTGGCTGTATGACCTGGGGCAGGCCCTGAAAAGGCGTAGAATACGTGCCATACTCCGTTGAGCGCGCGTCTACTTTCGATTCCAAAAAGCTGCGCCCCAGTGTCTCTCCATCGAAGACCACATAGTCATTTCTGGGGCGCAGGAAACACCAGGCCCCACCAAAGTAGTCTTCCGTTCCTGTTCCACAGATAGTAGGAAAATCCTTATCGCCATCCAGGTAGAATTTCATCTCTCCTTCACCCCACCAGCCAGCATTATTGCTCTGCCAGGCAATATAGGTACCAACATAGTGACCCATTCCCCGAACGTTGTCCAGCAACGTATGCACTTCCTTATAGGGTAGAGGATTGCTTCTCCGCCATTGCGCATGAAAATAGGCTGCATCCTCGGGAACCTCAGTCAGGGTATAAGTGATCTGGTAGTAGAGGACGACCTCCCTTTCACTCAGGTTCTCAAGCGTAATCCGCGCTGACGCACGGAAAGGCATCTCCCAGTAGGAGTTCATACCCCCCGAAGAGTTTACCGCGAGAGGTAGCGAGTTAATCTGGCAAGGTTCACACCAACCACTGGCAAAGAAGTCGCCATAAGGAGTCTCGATAGAGGGATTCTCCTCGCCATCCCAATAAGCGCGCAAGACCAGGCTACGCCAGTTCCCCGGAAAGGTTGTCATCCACATATGCTGGATGGCTCCTGGCCCCTCAATCTCAGCCAGCGTTACGCTGCTCCGTGGCGGGATAGCAATTGAGGGTGAGACCTTCCATCCCTGACCCAGATCACGCGCGCTGGCAGCTCCCGTTCCCTCGGTCGCCATTCCCCCCTTGCCCTTCTCTCCAGTGAAGTTCTCAGCGCTGATTGAGCGCGTTTTGGCTTTGGAGAGCCGGGAAAGATTGCCTAGCCCCATACCAAGCCCATTAAACTGAATATGATCTGTCATATCTCTACTTCCTTCCTTTGATGTGTCTACAGACAAGTATCGCATGCTCACATACAACGATACAAATAAACCATAGACACTAACATATACAAGGCCAGAGTCCTTTTAATGTCTCGGCTCACTACCCTGAGCACCGCAGATGCTACAGCCAAACAGGCTTGACGCAACGATCCTTCGGGTGTACAATATTATTAGTAAGTAACAAACAAATAGTTAGCAGAAGAAGGAAATGCTACTCACCTGGCTGCATGCTGCTAACAGATTCTGGACTATGCGCGTTTCCGCTACGCATCGCCCCATAAGGAGCTCTGATGGAACTAGGTTTCTATACATTCGCCGATATTGCGTCGACCTCCCAAACAGAGGAGAAGATAAGCCCGGCACAACGCTTACGCAACCTTATTGAGGAGATTGAGCTGGCCGACCAGGTCGGACTCGACGTATTCGGAGTTGGCGAGCACCACCGCCCTGAATACGCTGTCTCGACGCCCGCGGTCGTGCTGGCTGCCGCCGCTGAGCGCACAAAGAAGATTCGCCTGACGAGCGCAGTCACGGTCTTGAGTTCAGATGACCCCGTTCGCGTATTCCAGAGCTTTGCGACGCTCGATCTGCTCTCAGGTGGGCGCGCGGAGATCATGGCTGGTCGCGGCTCTTTCATTGAATCGTTCCCGCTCTTCGGCTATGACCTCGATGACTACGAGGAGCTCTTTGCTGAGAAGCTTGATCTCCTGCTCCGCCTCCGCCAGGAAGAGTATGTCACCTGGTCTGGAAAGCATCGTCCCGCCCTGGATGGACTCGGCGTCTACCCACGCCCTCTGCAAGAGCCTCTGCCGATCTGGGTCGCCGTTGGCGGCACTCCTGCCTCAGTGGTACGCGCGGGAACTCTTGGTCTGCCTCTGGCGCTGGCAATCATCGGAGGAGAACCAGCACGTTTCGCACCACTCATCAAGCTCTACCGTGATGCAGCCCAGCGCGCTGGACACGACGCAAGCACCTTACCTGTAGGCATCAACTCGCATGGCTATATCGCCGATACTTCGCAGGCGGCGAGAGATGAGCACTCCCAATACTATATCGCCATGATGAACAAGCTGGCAGTGGAGCGCCGCTGGCCCAGGATGGGTCGGAGGGAATACGACTCGGCCTGCTCGCCGCGAGGCGCTCTGGTAGTTGGCAGCCCAGAGGAAGTCATCGACAAGATCCTCGCACAGCATGCGATCTTTGGACACCATCGCTTCCTTATGCAGGCGAGCGTTGGCGCGATGCCCCATCGCCAGATCCTGCATGCCATCGAGCTCTTCGGCACCAAAGTCGCCCCTGTCATCCGGCGCGAGACTGGCTCTCCCTCCACCCCGACCTTGCCCCTGGTCGATACCCGTCCATAAGCTATCAATACATAGGGAGTGTGGGCGCGTATGGCGAGCATCCACCATACGCGCCCACACTCCCTATGTATTTGAGCGCCGCAGACGCGAAACGTTAAGCAACAGACCAACCTTCTTTATTCATAAATGGAAATATACTATTCGTGGTGATAAAATACATTTATTCGGTTACTCTCCCATAAACGCAATAGCAAAATGGATGTGTTTTCTTTCTATATACGAAACACATTACTCTTTTTATGGAGGTAGTGCGCCAGAACAAAATAGCAGTAAAACCATGTTATTTTGTAGTAAAGAGATGACCGAGAGGTGCGCGGATGCTCTCTCTCACTCTCCAGGAGACGTTCTTCAAGGAGGATGCTATGTCTCGCTTGACACAGAAAATTGCTTCCCCACTCATCATCGTCCTGTTTATTTTGAGTGTGGCTTCGCTCGCGGCGAGTTATCCCTCGCGAGCATACGCCGATAGTCAGGATGTGCGTGCCTGGCTAACAACACCTGATCAGGGCAATCTGCTCAAAGAGCAACCAGCTCTTTCTTTCTCTAATCACGCCGACCCCAATACCCCTACGATTACCGTCAACACAGAGCAAAAATACCAGAGTATGACTGGTTTCGGCGCATCCCTGACTGCATCGTCGGCAGTCGTTCTCTCACAATCCAATATTGACCAGAAGCAGGTGATGCGCACACTCTTCGATCCCCACCAGGGTATTGGATTAAGTTATTTACGCCAGCCTATGGGATCATCTGACCTGGCACCACCCCTGGATGCAAGCAAGAATTGGGTGGGAGAGTACACCTACGATGATATGCCCGCGGGACAGACAGATCCCACGCTCAGCCATTTCTCGATTGCGCAGGATGATCGCTATCACATTACCTCACTCTTGAAAGAGGCCCTGCGCATTAATCCCCAGCTCAAAATTATGGCAACCCCCTGGTCGCCGCCCGCATGGATGAAACTACCCGGAAATAGTTGGGGCCATTGCACCAACTGCGATGGGGGAAATCAGGGCTTCTATGATGGGAGCAATAGCTGGGATAATACGCCCAATGACTATGTATCCATTACCTTTAACGGCACACAGATCAAGTTCTATGGCGTTGTCGGCACAGACCATGGCATCGGCGCCTTCTCCATCGATGGGGGTTCCGAGACGATGGTTGACTTCTACGCGCCCACCAATGCTGGCAATACACCGGTCTACACCAGCCCGGTCCTGAACGCGGGCCAGCATACACTGAAGGTTCGGGTCACTGGTCAACAGAACAGCAGCGCCCACTGGAACGGTATTAACCCTGATCGCGTCGATATTATCTCAGCGAGCGGCGTTACTACCATCGATGACAATGTACAGGGTTCGGGGCTCAACCAGTTCTCCTATGGCGGCTCTGGCGTCGCCAGTATCAACCAGGGCTATCTAAACCCGAAGTATTACCAGGCCTATGCGCAGTACTTCGTTGCCTTCATCAAGGCCTATGAGCGCGAGGGCATTCCAATCTACGCGATCACGCCACAGAACGAGCCACAGAATGGCAACTATATGCCAACCATGCTCCTGCCCGCGACCAGCCAGACTGCCAACGACACGACCATTGGCAATGAAGCGGACTTCATCACGAACCTGGCAAGTGCCTTCCAGCAGAGTCATGTTCAGACCAAAATTCTGGCCTTTGACCACAACTGGGACACGCCAGAGTATCCCAGCGCCATCCTGAATAGCCCCGCTGGCAAGTACGTGGATGGGATCGCATTCCACTGCTATGGTGGAGATCCGAGCGCGCAAGACCAGTTCTACGGCCAGAAGGATATCTACGAAACCGAGTGTTCGGGAGGACAGTGGGAGAATAACAGTAATCCCACCTTCGCCGCGACCCTTCAGGATGTCATGGAACTGGGAATTGGCTCAACGACCCATGGTGCGAAAACGGTTGTACGCTGGGGCCTGGCACTTGATCCCAACGGTAATCCGCACCTGGATACGGCCGGATCATGTGGTACATGCCGGGGCGTCATCTCAATTGCCGCGGATGGAAGCGTGACTAAGAACTCTGACTATTATGGCCTGGGACATTTCAGCAAATTTGTCGCTCCTGGCGCCTGGCGTATCGCCTCAACCGCCAGTAGTAGTAACCTTGAGAACGTAGCGTTTCTTAACCGGGATGGAACGCGCGTGCTGGTTGTCTACAACCATAACACGAGTAGTGCTGGAGCAACAACCTTCCAGGTACAAGTAGGTCACAAAGTCTTTTCGTATACACTGCCCGCTGGTGCGGCTGTCACCTTTACGTGGCATGAGGAAGAGGAATAAAATATGCACTCGCTCTATCCAACTCTCTTGAGAGAGTAGAGACACAAAACGGCGTGATTCCACGCTGCTAAATTCCCATACAGGGCATAGGGCATGCGCTTACATATGATGATCATCATATGTAAACGCATGCCCTCGTCCATATTCAAGATTTTGGTAACTGTCCACGCCCTTCCTCAACCCTTGGTCTGGTCGTTTAGTTCACTCCAGGCACAAACACCATTGCAACTCAAGTATATATTGAAAAAAGGATGCAGATGCAGTCATGGCGAGGAGAAAAAGCGGCAAAAAAGTCTCTTCAGGAGACGCTTTCATAGTGAGAACGCCTGGGACGACCAACTGCTCTTTATCGCTTCCAACGGCTATCGCGTAATTGCTCATGACCGTCGAGGTCATGGTCGATCCAGTCAGCCCTGGGAAGGCGAGGTACGACAGCCTCCAACTGGACAAAAGGATACTGGAGGTAACACTCTTTTTCTGCACACCATCTATGAAAGGGATACATCAATGGCAACCATCTCTTATCGAAATATACCAATTGATGGTGTCAATGTATTTTATCGTGAAGCAGGAACACAACATGTGCAAACACTTATTTTGCTGCATGGATTTCCTTCTTCCTCCCACATGTTTCGCAACCTTCTTCCAACACTCGCCGAGCATTTCCATGTCGTGGCACCAGATTATCCAGGGTATGGGTATAGCGAGTGTCCAAGTGTTGAGCAATTCACCTACACGTTCGATCACCTGGAAGAGATGATAGAAAAGGTTGTAAGTGCGCTCAAGCTTCCCTTCTTCAGTATCTATGTCCAGGATTATGGCGCTCCCGTGGGATTTCGCCTGGCAGTGAAGCATCCAGAGATGATTGAGGCCATTATCAGTCAGAACGGCAATGCCTATCAAGAGGGGTTAACCTCCTTTTGGGACGCGGCGCGACCGTTCTGGTCCAATCGCAACGCTGAAACAGAGAAACCTATACGAAACTTGTTGACACAGGAGTCAACCATCTGGCAATATACCCATGGAGTGCGTCAGAAAGACCATATCAGCCCCGATGCCTGGACGTTTGACCAGTGGGGACTCAATCGCCCAGGCAATGCAGAAATACAACTGGCGCTCTTTGAGGACTATCGCAACAATCCGCCGCTCTATCCACAATGGCATGAGTACTTCCGGCACTACCAACCACCGCTGTTGGCCGTGTGGGGTAAGAATGATCCCATCTTTGGACCTGATGGCGCAGAGGCATTCAAACAAGATCTACCACAAAGTGAGGTGTATCTATTGGATACTGGTCACTTTGCGCTCGAGGAAGATGGAGATGTGATCGCTCAACATATCATTCGCTTTCTCACGACAAGGGAACCAAAATAAGCCTCGAATGAGGGATTGTCCTGTACTTACCAATGAAAAGGCGGTGCGTTACCCGCAACGGCTAGAGCATCATGCAGATCAAGCGCCAGCGCGAAGTGTCCGAGGTGGTTTGTAGCGAACTGGAGTTTTCACCTCTTCGCACATACTCGTTCCTTCGCTGAGAGCGCTTAAAAGTACTATTTTATTTGATCGAGGATTGTTGCCAACGTTCCTTTAATTGAGGTACACTTCTAACAAGTGTATTCTATATCTGATCAACACACCTGGGCAATTTTTCCACCTCGAAAAGAGGAAAAGACCGGCTTGTCAAAGAGTTGAGATAAGCTTAAAATGGCTTGCATGCTACCGTTGGTAGTAAAGAGCAATGGGGGCTATAGGTATTTCCAGGGAGCGCATGTAGCATGACTGATTATATTGGGCAGCAGCTCGGCAATTACCGACTTACACGCCTTGTAGGAGATGGAGCCTTTGCCCAGGTTTATCTAGGAGAGCACATCTATCTCGGCACACAGGCCGCAATCAAAGTGCTCGATACGCAACTGACAAGCGACCCGGTCGAGTGGTTCCGCACCGAGGCTCGCATCATCGCGCGCCTGGTGCATCCAAATATCGTGCGCGTCCTGGACTTTGGTATAGAAGGCAATACGCCCTTTCTCGTCATGGAATACGCGCCCAATGGCACACTTCGTCAACGTCACGCCAGCGGCAGCCCCCTCCCACTACCAAACGTGGTTTCCTATGTGAAACAGATAGCCGAAGCCTTACAATATGCGCATGATGAAAAGTTGATTCACCGCGATGTAAAACCAGAGAATATGCTGTTGGGGAGACGCAATGAAGTCCTTCTGAGCGACTTTGGTATCGCGATGATGATAAAGACATTTAAAGACGGAAATGTAGAGGATGTGGCAGGAACCCTGGTATACATGGCGCCGGAACAGCTACAAGGGAAGCCACAAACAGCCAGTGATCAATATGCTTTGGGCATCATCACGTACGAGTGGATCACCGGCGAACGCCCATTCAATGGTTCGCCAACAGAAGTGCTCTCACAGCACCTTATTGCCCTGCCACCCCCATTGCGCAAAAAGGTACCTACCATTGCCCCTGCCGTCGAGCAGGTCGTCATGAAGGTGCTGGAGAAGACCCCGGAGAAGCGCTTCCGCAGTGTGCGAGAGTTTGCACTCGCCCTGGAACAAGCCAGTCGCTACCAGGCACTCACTCCTAGCAGCCAGTATGGGGCATTCGCTCCTGAGCAGGGAAGTCTGGAGGGCGGCACGAGCCAGGCAGTTGCGGCACCCTCTTTTTTCGAGGAACCCGTTCCCGCCGTGGTAAAAAATACGACGCCCCCGCCTCCTTCCATCCTGCCTCCTCTGAGACCTGCCAGACCAGGCGAGCCTATAGGAACGGTTCTCTGCAATTATCGCGGGCATCTCCAGGGCATACGCTCTCTCTCGTGGTCACCCGATGGTACACGCATTGTTTCCGCCAGCCATGAGAAGACAGTCCACATCTGGAATGCCATGACAGGTTCCGCGATTAATATTTACAATGATCAATCCAATATTATCGATCTCGTGGCCTGGTCGCCTGATGGTACGCGTATTGCCATGGTTGGGGCTAATGCACACATCCAGGTCTGGGATTTCGCCACTAATCGCCTGGTCGCCTCCTACCGTGGACATCTGGGGAACACCGTCAATGCCATTGCCTGGTCGCCTGGGCAATTCTTTCTCGCGTCCGCCGCAAGTGACGGCAGAGTACATGTGTGGGATGCGATGACGGGTCGACTCATTACCATCTATCAAGGGCATGCTGGCAGTGTCAACATGCTGGCCTGGCTCCCCGATGAGGCTTCTCCGGCCCCTGGACGCGATTACCGCATCGTCTCCGGTGGCGATGATCGTTCGGTACAGATCTGGGACGCCTTCACGGGAACAAACATTACACGCCATCAAGGATATCCAGCAAGGGTTACAAGCGTTGACTGGTCGCCAAGGGTCTATTCATCTTTGTCTCTTGGATCAAGCTTTTCAGCAAGCATCCTCAATAGCTCACGTGTTGGCTGCGGCAGAGACGATGGGATGGTACAGATGTGGGACACGGCGACCAACCGGGAGGTGCTCAGCTATCGCTATGCCGCTCCCATCTCCGTCGTCGCCTGGTCGCCCAATGGGACACGTTTCGCCTATGGCGGTAAGGATGCAAAGGTTGAGGTGTGGGATACCAGGACAAACCTCAGGCTCTTTACCTTTTCCCACGCGGCCCCCACCCAGGTCCTGGCCTGGTCTCCCAGTGGCAAGCATATCGCCTCTGGTGGAGGTGATGGCATCATCCAGGTATGGGTTGCACCCTGATGGCGCGGCTCTAGATACATAACGCAGGAATCACCGTAACATTCTCCCTACCACTCCAATTCTCTGGGGAAGATAGCAAATTGTAGAGTCCAAGCAAGCTTGGACTTCCTCCGCTCGCCAATATTGGTTATGCACGGCGCGCACGCGCTTTGGCGGCCTCTTCCTCGCGATTCTTTGGTGAAGCCGGCGTCTCCAATGAATTAAGGAGCGTACTGGTGATGGCTGCTATCTCAGCCACGGCGGCATTGAAGGCGACTTCATTGACCTGCGATGGCTTATTATAACCGCTAACCTTGCGCACAAATTGTAAAGCCGCCTGGCGAATTTCTTCTTCAGTCGCCGGCGGCTCAAAGTTAAAGAGCGCCTTGATATTTCTACACATATGTCTCCCCTCATTTCCTAGATCAATTCTCTACTACATAGGTATTCTCACCAACAGCAGCCAAATCGGAAAAGGGGTCCAGGGGGTTTCCCCAGCCCCTTTTTCTTTCTTTTCACTCATCCTATAGAATAGGCTGTTAAGAGAGTCACATACGCAATGATACGCACCGATGCCGCGATAATTGTCATGAAGGCGAGCTTTGATTGAAGTATGCCCGGTATGTTGAATGCATAGCCAATCACCAACACCAGAAAACCAAGGCTCATGATCAAGCTAAAACGGGTAGATTTTGATATATAAAGCGTGGCATACCGGACGAAGGCGCAAGTATAGATAATCATGCGGCAGGCATTGAGCGCCAGGGATACCTGGGGTCCGGGAACCGGCGGGTAGAATGGCGTTAAAAGTATCACAATAAGGAAGAGCGCCATCTCAACTACCTGCCAACGTTTGAGCTGCTGCATCTGGTCATGGGACTTCACCAGAGAACTTAGAAAGATAAAGAGGCCCCCTCCACACGCGCCAAACGACCTTGTCCAATCCGTCGCAAACGTGTTGCCCCCAATATGTGCATCGCCAATGGTACCGACAAACGTACCTAAAGAAATAGAGGCCATCGCAAGCCCAAGCACAAAGAGCATATCACTACGAGAGAGCCGGTAGACGTAAAAAGCTCTCAGAGAAATAATGAGGCAGACAGTGCCAATTGGAATAGACATCAAATTTGCAATTTGACTGATCATATACTATTTCCCCTGACTAACATGTTTCTCGCGTTTCTAGAACAGTGAATCGATAATAGAAAAATTCTCGAGAGGTTTTTCGTCCAGCGTTGAGAGCTGAATTTTCTGCTGATTGAGTAAATAGCGAAATGCCTCAGCGCCCTCTTGTGGTCCAAAAGCGAGGCCTTTCATGAGGTCGGCCATGGTCTTGCGCCCATCAATTGCCGCATAGAGACGCCTGGCGTTCTTGTCCTCAAGGATCGCTGCATTCGCGAATGGGTTATCCGCCTGAAACGCCTCCAGGTCTTGCGCGCGTCGTGGCACAATATCTGCGAGCGTCAGGCCTGAAAAAAACTTCCTTGACTGCTTATCGAGAGTTGGCGACAAGAGAGCATCAGGAGCGGCAAGAAAGCGGCGATTGATCAAAATACGCAAGGCCTGCTCTAAAATAAAGGCGATGGCGCGCTCCTGCTCTTTTGAGAGGGGAGCTTGTGAGAAGAATGAGACAATTATGGTCAGAGGCGTGGGACTTTGCTTTCCCTCCGGCTCTCTCCTCGCGGGAGGGAGCAGCATCTCATGCTGCAAAAAATATCCAGCCCAATATTGTAAGCCATAGCGGGTCAAGAAGGAGGCCAGTACAGGAGAGAAAACATCTGCAACAGGGAGAGATGCTATACCATGTTGCTCCAGCAAGAGACGATCCACCACAGATACTATATACTGATTTATTGTCGCCTGTTGCGGTAAAGATGGGAGCTGGCTCGCGCTCGCACGCGCCTCAGCATGCAACTCTCCACTACGATCCAATTGCATTGTCCAGAACTGGACAACAGGTATGCCCAAATATTGTCCAATCTTGTCCGACAACCAGAGCAACACTTCATCTACGTGATGCATGGTAATCGTTGCTTGCAAAAGCTGAGCCACGAGAGAAATCGGCTGCTTTCTCTCTCCCATTGATTGAGATGGGTCAGGTACATGATGCTTATCTTGCATAGATGCCTTTCTATACAGGCGTGAATGATACCAGCCACGGAAAAATCCAGCGTCTGTGATTTTCTACAGGGATTGTTGTATGAAAAGTAAACGCCACGGTTGTTCTTTTTTATCGGAAAGCTAATTACTTCTGCTGGGAAAACCCCGGGCGCGTTCGCGCCCGGGGTTTTCCCAGCAGAAGTAGACGTAAACATGGGTTTACATATGCTATATACTATCGGAAGTAGATAACGTCGTAGCTTGTAAGTATGAAGATATTTAGACAGGAAATACTCACAAGTATTGCATGAGGACGAGAGAAGTACATGCCGAAACAAACCACCCACCTCCCTACAAAGAGCCAGCGTCAGCAAGAGCGCCGTGAGAGACAGCGCCTCGAGAGAGAGAAGCAGCTACGCGCCAGGCGCAACCGTAACATTATCATTGCCGCTGTTATTGTTGTGGCCCTCCTGGCAATTGGTGGCGTCACCTGGACATTATGGAAGCCTGCTCAGGCCGCCAACTCTTCCAGCACCTCCGCAACAGCAACCGCTGCCAGCAATACGAATACCAGCGACAACCCCTTGTATCCCTCCGTTAATGGGATCGCTTGCCAGGGCAACGAACAGCTCGACTACCATATTCATGCGCATCTATCCATCTATATTAATGGGCAGCAGGTTCAAGTTCCTCAATCTATTGGCATTGCCAGCGATAACTCCTGTATTTACTGGCTCCATACCCACGATACTTCGGGCATCCTTCATATTGAGTCGCCAAAGACCAAGACGTATGCGTTGGGCGACTTCTTCCAGATCTGGCATGGGCGCTTCCCCGAATTGCAGTATCCCGCCCAGCTCAGCCAGACCAGCGGCTGGACCGTCTACGTAAACGGCAAGCAATATAACGGCGATATCAACTCAGTCCCTCTGAACGCTCACGCTTTGATTACCCTGGCCTACAACTCACCAGGCATCACTCCCGATACCACGTACAACTGGCAGGGTCTGTAATCTGCAACTCGCGCCTGCGGCGCTCGCCTGAGTAGTAGATGTGGTGCGTGCTGGCAGCCACTGGCTGCCAGCACGCACCACATCTACTACCCGAAGTAACTTGCATACGGGGCTATTTAATTAGTTGAGGCGCTGGCCAGCCAGTGTAAGACGTTGGCACGATGCTCTTTATAGTGCTCATAGGTATCGCCAGCGATGGACTCCCAGACTACATTCCCTTGCTCGCGCCAGGGGAAAGGCTCGTTCAAGGACTGCTCACTCAAGCCCTCAAGCACGTCGAGTACGCCCTGGTATCCCTCCTGTAGATTGGCGAGCACCTCCTTTAGAGAGCGATCTTTGTTCTGCTGATAGAAATGTTCATTGATCTCATCCTCCGTCTCCAAACCAGGGGCGAACGCGTCCGGTTTCTGACCAGTAGGTATCGCTCGCAGGGAAGCTAGCAGATAGTTTTGCCAGACCGCAAGATGAGCCAGGTTATCCTTGACGGACCAGGCCCCGTTGACTCCCGGCGTGGTCGCTTGCTCCTCACTCAAAGAGCTTACAAGCTCCATCAACTGCCCATAGCCCTGCTGAATATGCTCTTGCAGATCCTTCTTTTGCATATGCTCTGACATAGAAAAGCATCCTTTCACTTTATAGTAATGGTCATTACCCTCTAATGATACTGTCAAAAGCGGATAAGGTCATTCCTGATTGCAGTTTCAGGAGACTCTTGACAGAAGAAAAATACGCAAGGTATACTTGATTTGAGACCAATCGGTCTCAAAAATTCGGCGCAAAAACAAACCGATCGGTCTGATTATTGCTAGTCATCTCCTGGCTACGGAGTCACGACAAAGGAGAAAATCGTGCGCAACACTGTTCTATCTCCCTCGCCCCATCAAAAAACAATCATGACGGCTGCCGGGCCAGTTTACCTGCTCTCCCACTGCTCGCCCCTCTTTATCCAAGAGCTTGAGCCAGATAGTGGCATGCGTGCCTTTACGCGCCTGCCGGAGCATGAACATGCGCTCCTCTTGCAGATCGCGGAGCGGGAGGATACAATGCTCACCATCGCCTATACACCGGCTGGCACCATTGTTGGACACATTGCCCTCTGCCCGGTTGATGCCTGGTGGCAAAATCTGGAGGCAGCCTATGAGATCGGCCTGGAGGTCAGCTCCAACTGGAGGCAGCTTGGCATCGCACATCAGCTAATGCAACTGGTCTTTGCGGAGACAGCCTATGAGGAGATCATTGTGCTGGGTATGGGACTCTACTGGCACTGGGATATGGCTGGCTTGGGGCTGAACGCTTTCAGGTACCGCGAGATGCTGGAACGCTTCTGCGCGGCCTATGGCTTCACGGAATACCTGACCTCTGAACCAAATATTCGCATGCACCCGGCCAATATCTTCCTCGCCCGCCTGGGCAAGAATGCCGAGCAAGCATTAGTCAAGCAATTCTTTGCTTGCCTGCTACGCTCAAATACACTGCCAGGGCTATAAGGAATATGCCCAGAAGGAGCAAACAATGAGTAAAGGGAGCGAGACGCGCAAAATGATCCTCGCCCGCGCGGCCCCCGTTTTTAATCAACAGGGCTACGTCGGCTCCTCGCTTACAGACCTGATGCGCGCAACCGGCCTCGAAAAGGGCGGCATCTACAACCACTTCTCCAACAAAGAACAACTGGCACTCGAAGCCTTCGAGTACTCCCTATCCCTGCTGGAACAAAGCATGCGGCAGGCACTTCAGGGAAAAAAGCACGCCCTTGATCGCCTGCTTGCCCTGTTGAAGTATTTCCAGGGTATCATCGAAGATCCACCAGTGGAGGGAGGCTGCCCCATTCTAAACCTGGCTGTAGAGGTGGATGATACCAACCCCATCTTACGTACGCAGGCGCGCCAGGCCATGGACAAGCTCCAGGAGACGCTACGGCGCATCATTATACGAGGGATCGAGCGCCAGGAGTTACGCGCAGACATCGATATAGAGACCTGGATCACAACCTGTATCGCCACCATGGAAGGTGCGATCATGCTCAGCAAGCTCTACCAGGATCCTGTCTATATCCGCCGCGCCGCCTCCTCCATGGAAGCAAGTATCAAGTATACTCTCGCCCTGCCTTCGCCTTCCTAGCGTTCAGAAGCTAGCCTTCAGGAGGAATTTCGCCGGAGCCGCGCATGATAAGCCGGGTGGGAATGATCACGCGCTGGGGCGGGCGCTCATCGCCCTGGATACGCGCGAAGAGCAGTTCGGCCGCCTGGCGTCCCATCTCGGCGGCATCATGTGCGATCACCGTGACTGGCGTTGGCAACATATCCGCTAGCTCGAAATCGTCGAAGCCAACAAACGCCAGGCGACGCGTGACACCACGCAAGGCACGCAACACCGCGACGCTGATACGGTTACTTGTAGTAAAGACCGCGGTCGGAGGATGCGGAAGATTCAGCAGACGGTGTGTCGCCGCCGCTGCCTTCTCAGCATCATCGCAACCAAAGCAGAGCAGATCGTCTTCAAGGATAATTCCCCAGTCGGCCAGCGCAGTACGATAGGCCGCAACGCGCCCTGAGCCTGTATAGACGGATGGATCACCACAGATCAGGCCAATACGCCGGTGCCCCTGGCACAAGAGGTGCTTCACAGCCGTATAGGAGCCTCCATAGCTGTCCAGCAAGATCATATCCACGTCCAGATTCGCCGGCGGACGGTCCACAAAAATCACCGGTGTCCCTCGCTCCATTTCGCTCTTCAGGTAGGAGTGGTCGGAGCCAGCAGGAACGATCAGCAAGCCTGCAACCCGGCGATGAGAGAGCGCACTCACCTGCTCACGCTCACGCTGCGGGTTCTCCTCCGAGTTGCTGAGGATAAGCATATGATTATAACGTCTCGCGACATACTCGACACCTTGCGCAAGCTGCGAATAGAAGGGGTTGGCGATGTCTTCGATGACCAGGCCAATGGTAGAGGAGGTCTGGCCCTGACGCAGATTGCGTGCCAGGTCGTTGCGCCTGAAACCAAGCGACTTGATAACGGCCTCGACCCGCTCCCTGGTGGCCTGGGTCACACTCGCCTCCTTATTCACCACACGCGAAACAGTCTTGAGGCTGACACCCGCCATCTCCGCCACATCCTGCATAGTTGGTCGCAACTTATTTCCCTCAGTATGCAGAGGCTCTAAAGAGGTGAGAGGGAGGTTAGTACCTTCCTGCCTCGCCAGTTGTTTCTCTGACAGAGAGAACTCCATCTGCTCGTTACTCACTGCAAATCCTCCGGATCCGCTTTTTATCTATAAGTATAACCTAAAATTTCTTCTTCAACCTCTTGACAACGATGTCATTTGCATGGTACAGTAATGACATCGTTGTCAAACATGTAGCAGAGCGCATAAGCGCTTGATGACATCGTTGTCATTACTATTAAACCAGAATGGCATACACTTGTAAAGTGCCAGGTGATCAATGAATGATGCACCTGTAGAATTGTTATTTTTAGAATTGTTACTGCGCTGATTCAAAGAGGTGATCAACTTGGATATGAGCGTTCACCAGGAAACAGCAGGCGTGCGAGACGATGCTATTGCAACGCAGCAACAGGCAAAGAAAGCTCCACAGAAGCAAGGAGGCAGACAAAGCGCTCTACGTCGTAGGCGCTGGAGTGGGAGAGAGACCCTGGCGGGTTATCTCTTTATTCTCCCCTCTATCATTGGCTTCATGGTCTTTGTCCTGTACCCACTCGTGACCTCAGTGTACTATTCATTGACAAAGTGGGATGGCGTCACAACCCCGGTTTTCGTCGGCCTGAAAAACTATATTTACATCTTTACCAAAGACCCATCGTTCATTCCCACGCTCAAAGCCACGGGCCTCTTTGCCCTGCTGAGCGTTCCCTCGTCGCTGATTCTAGGCTTGTTACTGGCGGTTCTTCTCAATCGCAACCTACCAGGCATCAAGTTATTTCGCACGGCCTTGTACCTACCAGCGATTCTTCCCGCCATCGCGACCCTGACGCTGTGGAAGTTTATCTACAATCCGCAGATCGGCCTGGCAAACCAGGTTTTGAGCTTCTTACACCTGCCCACAAGTACCTGGCTCTCCAGCTACACCATGGCACTTCCTGCCATCGTCATCACTGGCCTCTGGGGCATTGGTAGCACAATGATTATCTTCCTTTCGGGCCTACAGGCGGTTCCCAAGGAGATTTATGAGGCAGCAAAGATCGATGGCGCGGGTTCTCTCAGGCTCTTCTGGCATACAACCCTTCCTATGATCAGTCCAATCATCTTCTTACAGCTTATCCTGCAAATCTTTGGCGCGTTACAAGCGTTTAACCAGTTCAACATCCTTCCCGGTCCCGGCTTCTCCACTGAAGTGCTGATGGTCCATATCTATCACACTGGCTTCGGTAGTATCAGCCAGTTCCCGCAGATTGGCTATGCCACGGCAGAGGTCTGGATACTGTTCTTTCTGATCATGCTTGTGACGATCTTCACTTTCCGCTTTTCATCGATGTGGGTGTATGAAGAAAATAGCGTAGATTAAAGGCGCTCTCTGCAAGCGCAGAGCCAGGGATTAAGCACACATTTACTTCTTCTGCGAAAACCCTGAGCACGCTTGCCCCGAATGGGGGAAGCGCTAGTCACGTCAGTGACGTTGGGTTTCGGAATAAGATCTTAGTAACACATATACATGCATCACACATCGTATAAGAGGATTTTTGCGCTCAAAAAGGGGTTGAATGTATGAGCTTGAGCATCAATAGGAACAGTAAGGTGACCCCCAAGGCCAAACGGGCGGTCAGGTATGACAAGATCACCGGCAACATCATCTGGTACATCTTTGTCATTGGCCTCTCAGCGGCAATGCTTCTTCCATTGCTATGGATGATTACTGTCGCTTTGAAGAGCAATAGCGATATCTATCACATACCACCCGAATTCTGGCCCAAAGAGTTCCACTTTGAGAACTTTATCCTGGGGCCTGCGAGCATTAACTTCGCTCGCCTCTTCTCGAACACTGTTATCGTGAGTGTCTTGAGCACCTCCGGCTCGGTCATCAGTTCCATGCTCGTGGGCTATGGGCTCTCACGTATTCGCTTCCCCGGACGCAAACTCTGGTTCTACCTATTTGTGGGAAGTATGATGTTGCCTGGCATTGTGGGCCTGATCCCGCTCTTCCACATGTATTCCGACCTGGGTTGGTACGATACCTGGCTACCGCTCATCGTGCCATCTTTCCTGGGTAATCCGCTCTTTATCTTCCTGGCACGCCAGTATTATATGAGCATTCCTACCTCGCTCGACGAGGCCGCACGCCTGGATGGCGCGAACCACTGGACCATCTTTACCCAAATCATGATCCCACTCACGCGCCCGGTCTGGATCACTATGATCATTATGGCCTTCACGCTTTCGTGGAACGACTATCTCAATCCCCTGGTCTATCTCTACTCCGATGACAAATGGACATTGTCGCTGGGTATGGCAACCCTATCCGGGGCCTTCGCGGGCGTAGCAACGACAAAGTGGAATCTGTATATGGCGTCTAACTTGCTCTACATGTTGCCGCCATTGATCATCTTCTTCTTCGCCCAGCGCTACTTCATGCAAGGTCTGGGGGCTCTGGGAGGCTCTGCCCGCGATAAGTAAGCTGCTTCACTGAAAGCATTCAGCGTACCCGGCTCTTTCGCGTCGAGACGAAGACAACGTTGTCATTACGAGTGATAGACCTTCTGGATATTTTTCTATTTTTCTTAATTCAAAGGAGTTTGCATTACAATGACGAAGAAAAGGATCTTCAAGACATCGATCGTCTTGCTCCTATTGCTGCTCACATCACTGAGCATTGCGGCATGTGGCGGTAGCGATACCGGCAGTGGTCCCAAAACGGTAACCGTCATGACCTGGGAGACGGTTGACACCAACAAGCTGATCGACCAGGCGCTAGCAGAGTTCATGAAGCAGAACCCGGATATCAAGGTTGAGCGTGTCCCCTCGCCTAACAGCGATTATGGTCAGAAGCTTAGCTCACTGGTGTTAGCCAAGAAGCTCCCCGACATCTTCTGGGCTGGCAACGACACCGAGCAGCAGTATGGCGCACAGGGTCTCCTCTATGATTGGAGCAGCCAGGCCCAGCAGAGTTCCAGCGACTTCGATATCAACAAGTTCGCGCCTAACTCGCTGACTAACTGGAAGACCAGCGATAAGCTCTACGGTCTGCCCACCCTGATGAACACCTACGGCATCTGGTATAACGAGGACCTGTTCAAGCAGGCTGGTCTCCCCCTGCCAAAATCTGGCTGGACCTATGACGAGATGTTGCACGACGCCCAGGTCTTGACGCAGAAGGACGGCGGCAAGGTCTCGCGCTATGGTCTGTGGAACACACCCGATGATCCCTTCCAAACCAATAACTGCGCTGTCTCCGCTGGTGGTACCTCCTTCGAGGATAAGCTTCTCAGCCCCAGCAGCGTAAACGCCAGCCCCGAGTTTCTTAATTGCGCCAAAATGTTCGCTACCGCCGTTCAGAATGGTTCTGTCACACCTCCTGGATACAATGTCGATAGCGCACAGGATAGCTTTGTGGCTGGCAAGATTCCGATGCTCTACAATGGTCAGTGGCTGGCGGCTGGTTTCTTGCAGTCCAAGCCCGGCTTCAAGTATGGCTTCGCACCCCTGCCCCAGGTGAAGAAGAATGTGCAACTCTACGACGCGGTTGGCATCGCCTCGCCCACATATGTGAAGAATCCCGACGCGACCTGGAAAGTCATGCAGTTCCTGGCCTCCAAAGCCTGGGAGACGGTCCTGCCTGGCTCGCCTGTCGCGCCCGCGGCCTATGTCCCTTCTTCGACACCTTACTTCGATACGCTGAAGAAAGATGACCTGAGCTCGGTCTCCGACTCGGTAAACTATATCCTGAACACACCTGATAAAGTGGGCATCCGCTTTGTCGCGCCTTGGTCCTCCAAAGCCACCGATGTCATTACCGCCAACTGGAACGACATCCTGCTTGGCAAAAAGCCTCTTGAGAGCGGCACCCAGCAGATGGTGCAACAGCTCAACGATGTAATTAAATCAAACCAGTAAGTTTGAGTGGTAAATTCACGTAGTTCGTCGATGTAGGGTCCATGCTGGCATGGACTGCCGAGGCCCGCAGGCCGATACCCGAGCGCAAGCAGATCGCTTCGCTCGGAGTCCACGCCAGCATGGACCCTACAGATGTTATGAATTCACCATTTAGTAGCCGCGTACGCAAGTAGCGGGTGTACGCGGCTACTGGTTGTAATATGAGCGCCCAGGACGATTGGTGTTCTTTGGATAACAACAAGGAGGTTGGTATGTTCACGCAACGCTTTCGCGGCCAGGTCATAGGTATAATAGTGCTCTTCTGTCTTCTTAGCGCGAGTCTGGGAGTAGCTCTCGACACACACCAGGCCAGGGCGGCTGGTGACTACCGCTCATATGCCAATAGCAGTGCGGCTACGCTTCAGAGCTGGTATAACAGTTCAAATGGCCTCTTCAATAGCACTGGCTGGTGGAACTCGGCCAACGCGCTGGGAGCTATCATCGACTACTCATCAAACACAGGTTCAACGGCCTATACGGGCGATATCGCGACGACTTATAGTAAAAACTCGAGCGGTAACTTCCTCAACAACTACTATGATGATGAGGGCTGGTGGGGCTTAACCTGGGTCAAGGCCTATGACCTTACCAGCAATAGCAGCTATCTAAGCATGGCCAAAACCATCTTTTCCGACATGGCTGGCGGCTGGGATAGCACCTGCGGAGGCGGTGTGTGGTGGAGCAAGGATCGCACCTACAAGAACGCTATTCCCAATGAACTTTTTCTCGCGCTCGCCACAAAACTACACCAGCGCACCTCTGGCGATAGTGGCAGCGGCAGCTACATCGACTGGGCCAATCGCGAGTGGAGCTGGTTCAACAGCAGTGGCATGATTAACGGTTCCAATCTGGTCAATGACGGCCTGGATAGCTCATGCTACAATAATGGTCAGACGACCTGGACCTATAATCAAGGCGTGATCCTGGGTGGCTTAACCGATATGTATAAAATCACCAATGACTCGTCCTATCTTAGCAAGGCTGAAGCCATCGCCGATGCGGCAACAGGGACGTTGGTGAATAATGGTATACTTAAGGAGTCTTGTGAGCCTTCAAGTTGTGGTGGCGATGGTCCACAGTTCAAGGGCGTCTTTATGCGCAACTTGGGCTATCTCTACAGCAATGACAACAAGCAGGCGTACAAGAACTTTATTACGCAAAACGTGGACTCGATCTGGAATAATGATCACAATGGTTCCAACCAGTTGGGCCTGATGTGGTACGGACCTTTTGATAGCGCCGATGCCGCGCGCCAGAGCTCGGCACAGGATGCACTCAACGCCGCTATCCCATTCAGTACCAGTAGCGGTACCAGCAATGTCGCGCTCAATAAAACCGCCACCGCTGACAGCTCTTGTAGCTCATCGGAGACGCCTAACAAGGCCGTTGATGGCAGTGTGACTAATGACAGCAAGTGGTGCTCGGGTGGAACTGGTGGTCAGTACTGGCTGCGCCTTGACCTGGGAGCCAGCTACGCCATCAGCAGTTTTACTGTGAAGCACGCGGGAGCGGGCGGCGAGAATACCGCCTGGAACACACGCGACTTCAACATTCAACTGAGCAACGATGGCTCCAACTGGAGCACAGTTGTCAATGTAACCGGGAATACGGCCAGCATCACGACGCATTCCATCAGCACAACAACCGCGCGCTATGTGAAGCTGAACATTACCAATCCACAGAGCGATCCTAACTATATCGCGGCTCGCATCTACGAGCTAGAGGTATATGCTACAAGCGTCACCAGCAATGTCGCGCTCAATAAAACGGCTACCGCTAATAACTCCTGCACCTCATCAGAGACGCCCAATAAAGCGGTCGATGGTAGTGTAACCAATGATAGCAAGTGGTGCGCCGGAGCAACTAGCGGTCAGTACTGGCTACGCGTTGATCTAGGAGCCAACTATGCCATTAGCAGTTTCACCGTGAAGCACGCCGGGGCAGGTGGAGAGAATACCGCCTGGAACACGCGCGACTTTAACATTCAGCTTAGTACGGATGGCTCCAACTGGAGCACGGTCGTCAACGTGAGTGGTAACACTTCCAGCATTACCACTCACCCTATCAGCACCACGACTGCGCGCTACGTAAAGTTGAACATTACCAATCCACAGACAGATCCCAATACCGTCGCGGCTCGTATCTATGAACTGGAGGTATATGGGAGCTAATAAGAGACCTGAAGATCATCAATTGCTGCACCACGCGCGGCTAGACAATTCTTAGCGTGGAAAGGTTTGGGAAATTTTTAATAATTAACTCTCGGGAGTACAGGGACGTGCTTGCGGCTCCTGTACTCCCTTTCGCGTCCACATGCATTCTATCAGGAAGGAAATCCACGAAACGTGTACCATTATCCAGCAATCGCAGCCCTGATCGAAGATGTAAAACAGCAGCTTGTCAGTTATCCCCAATTGCGCGATATGTTCACACAGTGCTATCCAAACACTCTGGAGACCACTGTTGAGTTACTCGACGATGACACGACCTTTGTGATGACGGGCGATATTCCCGCGATGTGGTTGCGCGACTCCTCAGCCCAGGTCAACCCTTATATCCCCCTGGCAAGAGAGGACGCGGCTCTACAACGCATGTTGCGTGGACTTATACAGCGCCAGGCACAATATATTTTACGCGACCCCTATGCCAATGCCTTTAACCGCGAAGCAAACGGCCAGGGCCATAAAGGCGATACTCCGCCCGCAGGCCCCTGGGTCTGGGAGCGCAAGTACGAGCTTGACTCGCTCTGCTACCCCATTAAACTCTGCTATAGTTACTGGCGCCATACAGGCGATACCAGCACTTTTAATGAGACCATCAATGCCATGTTGCGCAAGATTATTGAAATTATGCGCATTGAGCAACAACATGATACACACTCAACCTATTCCTTTGAGCGCCCAGATCCGTTACTGCCATCCGATACCCTACCCTTCCAGGGACACGGTACACGCACCAATTTTACCGGCATGGTCTGGTCGGGCTTCAGACCTAGCGATGATGCCTGTAGGTTTGGGTATTTGATTCCCGCCAATATGTTTGCCGTAGTCGTCCTGGGGTATACCTGCGAGATCGCACGCGAGGTCTACCAGGACGAGGAACTGGCCCAGGCAGCCGAGGCGTTGTGCCAGGAGATTGACTTCGGCATTCAGACGTATGGCATCGTTGAGCATCCACGCCACGGGCGCATCTATGCCTATGAGACTGATGGTTACGGCAATTACAACCTGATGGATGACGCCAATGTTCCCAGCCTGCTCGCTATTCCCTACCTCGGCTATCGGCCTGTCGATGATATGCTCTACCAGAACACACGCCGCTTCGTGCTCAGCCCCGATAATCCATACTACTTTACAGGCAAACATGCCAGTGGCGTTGGCAGCCCCCACACACCTGGGGGCTATATCTGGCACATCGCCCTCAGTATCCAGGGCCTCACCAGTAACGATCCAGCCGAGCAAGAAGAGATCATCCGCATGTTAGTTAACACCACCGCCGAGACCAACTATATGCACGAGAGCTTCCACCCGGACAAGCCCCAGCGCTATACCCGCTCCTGGTTTGCCTGGGCCAACAGCCTCTTCGGCGAGTTCGTCCTCGCCTATGTGAAAAACGCCCTGAGAGTATAGGCGTTGAACATGCCCAACCTATATCCAAATTGTAGAGATACAGCCGGGGTGAGCCCAGGGCTCACCCCGGCTGTATCTCTACAATTTTTAATTCCAGCCGAAGACAAAGGATGGTCGCGTAGGAAAGAGCGCCTTAAGCAAGAGCCTGGCCTCATTACTTACCCAGATATCGGGAAACACGTGGCGAAGTTTCTCAATGCTGCGGTGACCAAAGAGGACCTGTAAGAAGACCAGCGGCGGGAAACTGGCGCTCGGGTCGGCGCCATAGATTGGTGTGCGCCAGGGCTCCACGGCAACGAGGCGCCCCTGCTCAAAGCGCATGCACAGGCCATCACGGTAGAAATCAAGCTTGAGATCGCCTGTATAACCTGCGACGGGTGAAGCCGCCAGGCGCTTCTCAAGCGCGGGCGCGATATGCATGAGAAAGGCTGGCAGATCCTTCACCCGAACATACCAGGCATAGGGAGGCTCAGTGGGATGGTCCAATACCTCGCCCAGCACGTCATGAACCGGGTGGGTCGTGCCAAGAGAGAAGCTGATCTCCTGGAGAGCGGGAGTATCAGGCCGGCTCGTTTCCATGGCGAGGCCATAGCTACGTAGTGCTCGCAGCAGAGGGGGCATAGCACTCTGCATATTTATCCCAGGGGCAAACTCCAGCAGCCAGACCCCCAGCACCTTGCCCCGGCGAGAGGCATCACAGGCCACAAAACCCACTGCCTCTCCAGAGGTATCCACTATGACCTGGAAGTTAAAGGTATGCCTCAGTTGGGGATGCTTTTTCCAGGTTTCAATCTCATAGTGCCACAATGTGCGTGTGCTATCCGAGACCATGCTACTGGCCTGACGCTGGTTATAGAGCGCCTCGATCAGGGGAATATCCTCGACTGCGGCGGCGCGCAAGGTGAATGGTTCAGGCTCACCCTCCCTGGCCTCTGGTATTAACACGATTGGAGTGGCGCGCCTATCCTCTAATTCAAGCGCATATTCATAGCCAAACTGGCGATAGAAATAAGCGATACCAGTAATGGCCTGGAGCAGGTCTCCTTCAGCCTCGCTGCGCGCATGAAACATCTCAAAGAGCGCACGCACAAGCCCGCGATGGCGATAGGTGGGATCGGTTGCCACGCACTCAGGACGTCCAACGCTAAAGGGAATCCCTTCATACGTCCAGGTATGCTTCCACAGACAGGTCATGGCAACAACGGGATTTCCATCCTTACTCGTATCCTCGACAATACCAAAATCAGTGGGTCCCATCAGGGGATAATGACCACTCATGTACGTGCGAATACTCCTCATAGCACCTGTATTGAGTGGAGCATCAGCTTTATCGCGATGAACCATCCCATACAGCATCGCGATACGCTCAGTATCCTCAACCGTGGACCAGCGAAGTACTAGCCCGGCGCCTAAATCGCGATGATATGAGTGATGAATAGCTTCTTGCATGAAATTCTCCTCTGTAATATGCAACATGGGGACAGCATGATACAACCAGGCAAAAAAAGCCCGGCAGGAAGCCCGTGAGGATCAATGTCAGGAATCTACAGTGTGCAGAGATGAAAAAAGCTAACGGCTATTGCTCAGCAGCGGAGACACCTGGCCTGCAAAAGAGCGCAATGATCCCTTGGGCCGGGAGTGAGTGGGTTTATGACGAAGTGAGGGGATGAAGGACACGACCAGGTAGAGGTACCGCGCAAGGTAATGTGGAAAGCGCATACATCCTCTCCTTTTCTTGATCGTGCATACGTGTGCCATTGAGGATCAATCTTTTTCTGGCACACATCAACTATACAGGCTAATAACGGCGATTGTCAAGGAGACGATTCGGAAACAGCGGGATGGCGTTTCATCCCGCTGCTTGTACTACTACTTCTAGCGCATATCGGAGAGCAGGCGCTTGTCAACCTGCTTGGATATGCTAGCTAGCGAGCGCTTCCTGATTTCGTTAGTACCACGATCAACCCATATAAAAGAATGACTGAACGTTAACGACAAAATACGCCTCGCAAGCTGCCACCCATCCGCCTGGTTTCACGAGCTTCCCCTGGCATATAATGCAAAGTACACTATGCCAGATGGAGGAGAACACAATGGGTGTGCTTTCAGGAATTCGGGTCGTTGATTTTACGCGGGTCGTTGCTGGACCCTACTGCACAATGCTGTTAGGAGATCTGGGGGCCGAGATCATTAAAATTGAGCAGCCGGGGAAGGGCGATGATACACGAAGCTGGGGACCTCCTTTTGTCGGGGGTGAGAGCGCCTACTTTTTGAGTGTCAACCGCAATAAGAAGAGCGTCTGCCTCGACCTGAACAATGAAGATGACCTGAAAGTGGTACACCGGCTGGTGGCAGAGAGCGATGTGGTGATTGAGAACTTTCGCTCAGGCGTTATGGAGCGCTTTGGTCTGGGCTATGAGGACTGGCACGAGCGCCATCCACGCCTGATCTACTGCTCCATCTCTGGTTATGGGCGCAACGGTCCCTATAAAGACCGCGCGGGCTATGATGTAATTGTCTCGGCAATGGGTGGATTGATGGGGATTACTGGAACGCCGGAGGGTGAACCCGTCAAGACGGGTGTGGCACTCACGGATGTGATCACTGGGCTTAACGCCTTCTCCGCGATTCAGACAGCACTCTACCACCGGGAGCGCAGTGGGCAGGGGCAGCGCCTCGATGTTTCGCTGCTAAGTGCGGAGCTGGCGGCACTGATCAACGCGGCAAGCAGTTATCTTATCGCGGGCGAAGTGCCACAGCCCCAGGGCAGCGCGCATGGCTCCATTGTGCCCTACCAGGCTTTTCGCGCCGCCGATGGCTATATCGTGATTGGCGCGGCCAATGATAAGCTCTTCCAGAAGCTCTGCCTGGCCCTGGCACACCCTGAATGGGCCGCTGACGAGCGCTTTCGCACCAATGCTGAGCGCGTAAAAAATCGCGAGGTCCTGATATCCTTAGTCGAGGATGCGCTCCAGGCGGAGAGCGTCGCTACCTGGGAACCACTTTTAGCTCAGGCGGGCATCGCTGTTGGGCCAGTCAACCGCATGGACCAGGTCTTTCAAGATCCCCAGGTTATGCACTCGCAGCAGGTCGTGAGCCTGGCTCACCCCACCGCTGGCGATGTACGCCTGGTAGGGCCTGCAGTCAACTATAGCCTCACACCTGCTGAAATCACCAGCCCACCACCGCTGCTGGGTGAGCACACCCAGGAGATTATTCAATCCTACTGTGATCCTTCACAGCCTGGCGACAATTAAACAATGCCATGTGCATATATCCCTTTTTTCCCTGGTAAGTTACTCTGATACGTAAAAAGCGTCTAGCACATATGAGACTCTACACAGAGGAGAGAAACCATATGCCACGCAAGAGGGATGAGCAACAGCCTGCGCTTTTTTCTACCTATCACTATGAGTGGAAGAGCATTCATCAACTCAAGCTCAAGGACATCCTCGTTATCGCTGACGAGGAAAACAAGGTCAACACTATCAAACACGATGAAGCCAATATGAGCTGGCTTGTCACCTACACCAATCTTCGTACAAACGACAAAGGGGAGCAACTCTATTTCGCGCATGACTTCGTCTACGTACGCAAAGCTGACTCATAGATGATACAATATAGTTGCATTACGTGTTATTGATCTATACAGAGAAGGATACTCTCACCGTGGTTGATCGCGTTTTTTATAGCTCTTACTCTATTTTGCCCCCACCCGTGGTCCCTTCCCACCAGGGCAGGTAACGCGGCGTCGCTCTATAAAACCTTCTTGATAAGCGCATCCTTCTCATAAGGCCTTGCGCCTCTCTCTACACGCCTTCATCCTGCCCTCACACGCCATTTTTCAACTCCCAATTTGTTTTTGAGGAAGGGATGCTCTATGCTTTCGCGCAATTCTTTTCGCCGCGACTTCTGGTTTATTCTCAGCGCTTCTATTGCCTGGGGGACGGTCGGAGTCGCCAATCAGGCGATCTATGCTCATACAGTCACTAATGCACTTTCACTCGCTTTTTTTCGCCTGGCTATCGCTACGCCACTCTTTCTCGTTGCCTGTAGCAAGCTACTAGGGCGGCGCCTCTGGCAGATTAAACCGCGTGACCTGCTGATCATGATCCTGATGGGAGGTACGCAGGCGCTGTACCAGGTGAGCTATAGCGCGGCTATCGCCTATACAGGCGTGACCATTTCTACATTGATCGCGCTCTGTGTGGCCCCAGTCATCGTTGCCCTCTGCTCGACCTTCTTGATGCGCGAACACCTGACGCGCTCCACGCTGCTGGCGTTGGGCCTGGCCCTTGGCGGAACAGTGCTTCTAGTGGCGGCACGCTCCCATCCACAGCAGGCAAGCGTGTCTTTATTGGGGATCGGGTTGGCCTTGCTGGCTGCCGCTGGTTACGCTTTCTTTATCCTGCTGGGACGCCTCTTTAGCACTGGTTATCACTCGGTCCAGATTAACTTTGTGGCCTTCGGGACCGGCGCGCTTCTGCTGCTACTCTTTACCACCTCGACGCCGCTGGTGACTACCTATCCGCTCAATGACTGGCTCCTGCTGCTCTACCTGGGATGCGTCCCTACCGCCCTGGCTTATGCTCTCTTCCAGGCTGGCATGCGCTCGATCTCCGCGACGATGGCGAGCATCATTACGCTCTGCGAGGCACTGACCGCCGCGCTTCTGGCCTGGCTCATCTTTCGCGAAGAGTTAGGCGTCTTTGGTATCCTGGGCGCGTTGCTGCTCGTTGGCTCGATGCTTATTCTTATCTATCGAAAATAGTCTTGACAGGTAGGAAATATCCTACATATAATATGACTGGGTCATATGCGTAGGAAATATCCTACGCATCATCCAGGGCACAAAGAAGGATACAATGCATGCTTGATTCTATCGACATGGTCTTCGCTGCTCTAGCCAACCAGACGCGGCGGGAGCTGCTGCGCCTGCTGCGTGATGAGGGACCCCAACCCGTTCAGCAACTGGCGGACCACTTTGCTATGCAGCGGCCAAGCATCTCGGAGCATTTAAAAGTATTACGAGATGTAGGACTGGTTAGCGAGCATAAACAGGGGCGGCAGCGCTACTACTCTCTACAGGGGGCGCCACTTCAAGAAATTCAGGAGTGGCTGTTGCCCTATGAGCGGTTCTGGAAAGAGCGCATCGCCAGTTTAGAGCAACTACTTGCGGAGGAAAACCATGACTGAGACTCTTACTATTTATTGCGACCAATTTCTCTCCTACACACCAGCCCAGGTCTGGAAGGCGCTCACCACGCCAGAACTAATTGCACGCTGGCTGATGCCTAACGACTTCCAGTTGCAGATAGGCCACCATTTTACTTTTCAAAACGTACCCATTCCTAACGTGAAGTTCGGTGGCACGGTATACTGTGAGGTTCTAGGGTTCGAGCCTGAGCATTGGCTAAGCTTCAGCTGGATTGATCGAGGTGAGGAGAATGGGCTAAACTCAATCGTAACCTGGCGCCTCGAACCAGAAGGCGAGGGGACACATCTTTATCTGGAACACGCTGGATTTGATCCCAACCATCCACTCCAGCATTTGGGCTACCAGATGATGAGCAAAGGCTGGAGCCGCCTCCCCCAGCGCATTGCCGATATACTGGCTGAAGAAGAAAAGTAAACGAAATTACTTGGTTAAAAAATTGCGGCTATTCATCGCGATGAATAGCCGTCGTTCTGCGTCGTTTAGTCAGCGAGGTATGGCGTTTGGACTGGAGCCGTCGTTCACGGCTTGCCATGCCAGGCCTTGTTGGTACACGTGGAGCATCGACATGCTGGAGTCGTTCCAGACGTGCCGCCATCCGTTCAAAAGCCATTTCGCGGTTGGCGTATTGCGAGCGCCGCTCGGTCGCGGTCACCACCTGGCCACTGGGACGATGGATCAGACGTACACCGCTCTCAACCTTGTTGCGATGCTGCCCCCCAGGTCCACCAGCAATAAAAAACTCGATCGTACAATCGCGCTCCAGCGAGTCACGATCAATTGGATACCATTGCGTAGTCATCACCCCCTTGCGCTTGCTCTAGCTTACCACATAGACGCAAGAGGATGGGGCATGCACTACTGACGTACGCGCCTACTCCTCCTCGGGAGCACCCTGAGGTGGCAGCAGGACAAAGCTTAGCAGGAGGCCAACGAAGCCTGCGATCACAGGCGCTCCTGCCCAGAAGGGCGCGGACCACTGAATGCCGCTCTCGTACGTGATTGGTCCCACAATAGAGAGGTCAATGAAGTACAGGATATAGAGCATCAATGGCACCAGGAAAGCAAACAAACGCACGCGCTCCGGCTGGTCCGATGATAGCTGCAAGAAGCGATAGACAAGATCTGCCGCGAGTCCACCCAGAAGCGCCGTGGGAACAGCGATCAGTGCCGCACGAGGATGAAAAGCCAGCATCAGCACGCCGTTTAAGCCGAGCATGAAGGCGAAGGTGCCAAAGGGCAGCCGCCAGCGGCGCATAATCAAGAGCACACAGCCCATCATAATAGCAGTATTCAGCAGGATAGCGGTAATGCCATCTGTGGCTGAACGCGTAACAGTAAGCAGTGGCCAGGGTGAGATCAATGGTGAGGCATAAGAAGTAAAAAAGGTTAAAAGCGAGAAGGTAAAGGTCAGGGAGAAAATGACGGGTCCCAGTTGGCGCCAGGAAGGGGCAGCCCCAGAGCGACGCCAGGCGGCACGCAATGGACCTGTCAAGGCGAGAGCAATGCCCAGCGCCAGGCCCAGGTGTGTTGGGCTAAGCAGAGCCTCGGTGCTGCGCTCAATCCCCAGAAAAATGTGCCAGGTCATATCGCCAATACCGCAAATGCCAAAAACCACCAGGCCCAGCAGCGTAAGATCATACCCCTTTGGAATGGCGCGCAGCCAGTTCTGATCTTTCAGGGCAGTACTCAGCAGCGATCCGAAGGATGTGCTCTGGCCGCTTGTAAGGGCTGACTGGCGTACGTTGAGAAATACCTGAGCGAGCAGAGTAAAAGCCACCGCCAGGTATCCCGAATAGAAAACAGCATGCCAGGGGGTAAAGAAGGTCTCTAGCTGTGGAATATTGCTGTGCGCCCACCCATCGATAAAGAGACCACCCAGCCACCAGACGGAGACAATGACCATAATCCAATCAAAACGGAGGGAGCTCGCAGTTCGCACTACTATCCCGCTTGCTTCCTGAGAAAACCCTAGGCTATCAGATTTGCTCGCCATGGTAGGATTCCTTCCTTGTGATGTTCCCATGCATCTAGGTATGATACCTTCATTTATACGACGAACTATACACCAGAGTTAGAGAAAAGTCTATTCAACCTCAAGGAAGGACGGGCAGTTCCCCTGGTGTGGAGGTGTAGAGGGCGCAGGTGCTAGAAAACACTGAGAAAATTATGAGCATATATAAAAGCGGAGAGATGAGGTATGCTCCTCATCTCTCCGCTTTATTGATAGAACTGCTTTTGTTATTGTAACACTAGGCTGATAGCTTCAGCCGTAGCTCAGCAGCGGCCTCGCGCTTGCTCACATAGACCTTATTGCCACAGTAGATGTTGCGCTGCTTGAACTCCTGAGGAGTTTCACGCTCATAGCGCTCGCGCACGCGTGGGTTGCGCTCGGCGGCTGGGGAGAAGAACCAGGCGTCTGCGAGAGGAGCATAGGCGGCATCATGCACCCAGGCGGGACAGGGAAGCTCATATTTCGCGCACAGATACTCCACCGAGGCCGCACAAAAGACCGCCCAGCGCTGCAACTCGGGCGCCAGGCTAGCCGATACCTCGATAGAATCTTTGACCAGCTCCTCGCGGCGGTCCGCGAAATTATCAAAGAAGTCGTTCATAAAGTCGCCTAGCGGGACCCACGGTGTTTTGTCGGTATCCTCACAGATCTGCCGAAAGGCGACAGCCATGGTCTGTAGCTGTGTGCATGTTTGCATGATACTATCCTCTTCTGCTTTCAGCCTTTTTCGCTGTCAACCAAATTATAACATGAAGAAGGAAGAAACAAGAAGAGGTAGGAGGAGAATCTCAGCAAATTGCTAAGATTCTCCTCCTACCTCTTCTTGTTTGCGCTTTCGCACCTGCGGTGCTCGGGGATTGATAAGTGTGTGATGTGTATTTTTTGAACGCGTATGCGTTCAAAAAATACACATCACACACTTACTCAAAAAATAACTCGTCGAGGGTGTCTTCGAGGAAGTATTCTTCTTGCCAGCGCTTGGCGATGAAGGTATCTACGAGAGTCTGAGCTTCATCGCGCGTGCGGACACCGAGTTGTTGGGAGAGCGCTTCGACGTCGCTGCGGTCCTTCTCGCGGAAAGAGATCAGCTTCAGGGCGAGGATGCAGGCTTTGGAGGGGAGATAGACCGAGAGCTTGCCAAAGGTTTTCCAGTGGCGGGCCTGAGGTTCAGGGGCGAAACCGCGCACAAAGAGGGCCGCGTCATCGTTGAGCCAGTGCTGCTTGATCTTCAAACGGCGGGCGACCGCGCGCACCGCCGTTTGAAAGAGCCTGGTCTCTTTGGTGGCCGTATCCCGATTCGTGGTATCGGGCAGGTCCATCAAGACGACGTCGATATCCTGGGTCGACTCGCGGTTGCCGACCATCATAAGCATATAGACGCCGCCCACGATCATAATACGCACCGGCTCCTGAAAGCCGCGCCGCTCTAGCTCATCTCCCAACTCCTGGAGATAGAGCTCGACTTCTTGACGCTCCATGCCTTAGCTCAATCCTTGTTTTCACTCTGATTGCTATTTCTTACCCAGCTTCGCCAGTACCGCCTGCTTCAGCAGGGAAATCTCCTCCACCTTCATCAATAGAATACCACCAAAGAAGACGATCACGGCGGCTCCACCTGCAATGAGCGTCGTTAAGAGCTGACCGCGCAGCGTATGCAGGGAGAAGAAGTCATAGTGGCCCATCCAGTACTGCAAGGCCCAGGCAACCACCCCCATCACCACGGTCGCGATAATAATCTTGAGGAGCGCCGGGAGCGAGGAACGGAAATGTAGCGAGCCAAAGAATTTGTAGAACAGGGCGAAGAGGAGAATGCCATGCATCGAGTTCTGCACAGTGTTGGCGAAGACCAACGCGGGCATACCAATCGTGCGATAGAAGGGCAGCGCGACCAGAGCGTAGAGGCCATAGCAGACAAAGCCCACAATGACGGGGACAATGGTGTTCTTGCGTGCATAGAAGGCGAACATAATCAACTGGTCCACGACCAGGAAGGGAAGCTGATAGGCGTAATTTTGCAGGGCGACCGCCGCCAGGTCGGCATCGCTGGGCTTAAAGAGTCCATGATGGAAGAGCAGAGAGACTATTGGATAGCGCAGGATGATCAGGCCCGCCATGGCCGGGATCATCAAAAGCAGGCCCAGGCGCAACCCCATGGTTAGCGTCTCTTTGAACTGATTATCCTCATTCTCGGTGGCGTAACGCGAGAGCGTAGGCAGAATGGCGAAGGAGAGCGCTGCCGCCACAAGGCCACCAGGGAATTGAATTAAGGCCGTAGCGAATTTAGCAGCTGTCAGATTAGCCGCATGGTCACCAGGGGTACGCGTCATCAGGCTGAGATCGAGGAAGACGAAGAACATACTGACGATATAGCTCACGGCCAGGGGGGCATACAGCTTGAAGATACGCCGGATCGCTGGATGCTTTACATCCAGCACGAACATATATGGCAGGCGCTGGCGTTTCAGTCCAGGTACCAGCAACACGACCTGGGCCAGGCCACCGAGGATAACGCCAAAGGCCAGGCCCAGTTGGCCAAAGTGGGTAGCACCAAGCCAACCAGTCACGATGGCGCCAGCAATGATTCCCAGGTGCAGCGCGCCAGAGGCAAAGGCCGCGAAACCAAACTCCTTGCGCGCATAGAGCACAGCCTGCAAGACAGCGAAGGGTCCCATAATGGTCAGAGCACAGATAATAACCTGGGAGAAGGTAATCGTAAGCGTCTTCTCGCCCGCTGTGAAATCGCCTGCCAGAATAGATCCCACAAACCAGGGCGCGACAAAGATAAAGAGCGCATTGACAAATAGGGAAATAAGAATCAACAGGTTCACCAGGCTATAGACCACGCGCCTCAGCTCCTGGTGACTCTCCTCATCGGCGTAGTCCGTAAAAGTGGGAATGAGCGCGCCACTGACAGTGCCATTGGCCAGGAGGTCAAGAAAGGTTTGAAGGGGCGTCAAGGCGGTAGCGAAGGGGCCTGTAACGGCTGTGCCCAGGCCCGCCAGAACACTCTGGCGTAGCTGACCCAGCACGCTGCTCCCCAGGTTTCCCAGCATAACAACCGTCGCCGACTTGACGAGCTGGCCTCGTTTACTTGGTGTTGGGGCGGTCTCGTTTACCTCAACTACCTCAATTATCTCCTGGTCAGCAATCTCCTGCTGGACCGGCTCCGGAGCTGGAACATGGGCTATGCTCGCTTGCTCTTCCATGAATGAACTACCTCTTTATCTCTTGCGTTATATGTGAGTTTATTTTCATAGTGTATCACTCCAGGGGTAACAAACCCAGCAAAGGTAGAAATAATTCCTATTCTTTCTCACTCTTCGCGCCTGCGGCGCTCGCAGGAGTAGATGATGTGGTGGCCCTGGCAGCCTGCGGCTGCCAGGGCCACCACATCATCTATCACTTAAAATGAGCGCTTGCTTATAGAGGTAGTTCCCACGTTTCGCCCACGAGGTCATGGCCATAGCTGTGGTGAGGCTCTTGCTCCACGAGCGTGAAACCTGTTTTGGTGTAAATGTGGCGCGCCTCCACAAGAATGCTATTCGTCCAGAGCTTGAGCTTTTTATAGCCCCTACGACGCGCGAAGCGGATACACTCCTCGACGAGACGAGTGCCGAGTCCCAGGCCACGGGCCTTCGGCTCGACTAGCAGCAGGCGGAGCTTGGCCACGTCCTCGTTGGCCCGCACAACAAATACTGAACCCACAATCTCGCCTTGCATCTCGGCAATCCAGCAACGCTCCCATTCTGGCTGATAGTTGTTGATAAAATCTGCGACAATCTGGGCCACCAGGGCCTCGAAGCGCTCATCCCAGCCATACTCCTGGGTATAGAGCACGCCATGCCTGTGCGTCACCCAGCCCATATCGCCCGGCTCATGTGAACGTAAAAAGAAGGGTTCAGAGTATTTCAGGCTCTTGTTAAAAATATGCTCAATGCTCTCCATAGCCTGAAGCAGGCGTTGCTGCTCGCCCTCGCTTAACTCACCGAGCATTTCACTGACTTCGTCACGTGAACGCTGATCCAGCACCGCAAAGGCTTGCCTTCCCTCAGTGGTCAGGCGCAGGAGGCGCTGGCGACCATCGGTTTCGGAGCGCACCTTCTCCAGCAGTCCTTGCTGCTCCAGGCGATTGAGGATACGGCTCAAATAACCCGCGTCCAGTCCCAACTCGCGGCACAGGTCAGATGCCGTCAGAGCATGGCCTTGAGCCAGGTCAAAGATCACACGTGACTCGGCCAAGGAGTAGGGGCTATGCAACAAGCCCTCGCGTAATACCCCGATCTGCCGAGTGAAGAAGCGGTTAAAACGTCGTACCTCGCGAATCCTGGTCTCCAAATTATCCACCATCACTTTTTTCCTTTCCTTGCTTATGGCAATTAATTACTTGCTTCAGTCAAATATAAGCTAAAAACAATAAAAATGCAAGGAAGAGGACAGAAGGCGATCTCTTCCTCTTTTTTCTGTCTCTGTTCCCCTTTGTTTGCCACTGAAGGTGTTAGGCAACTGCTCGCAAAACTATGTCTCCCCTTTATCTCGATGCGCCTGCCTCCTTTTGCTCAAGCGATACGTGTTCAGTTACAGACAGACACACAATATATCGCTCTACCAAGAGGAGGGAGCCACGCTGCATTCATTGCCACTTCTCATATTAATACTAATTTTTGTGGCCGCAGCCGCCGTCGTCTGGCTGGCTGGTGTCTATCTCTCGAGCATGACCGATGAGATGGATGATCGCTTTAAGCTGGGGCAAGCCCTGGGAGGCATGCTCTTCCTGGCCATTACGACAAACCTGCCAGAGATCGCGATTACGGCCAGCGCGGCCCTTTCACATAATCTGGAGATCGCGGTTGGTAACATCCTGGGCGGAATCGCCATTCAGACAGTGGTGCTGGTCTTATTTGATGTGGTGGGCCTGTGGCGGAAGGATGCGCTGAGCTATTATGCCGCCTCCCTGCAATTGATCCTAGAGGGTAGCCTGGTCGTTGCCGTACTCTTCCTGACGATAATGGGTACACAGCTCCCACCGTCGCTCGTCTTCCTACGCGTTACTCCGGCGACACTCCTCATTACTATTACCTGGGTTGTCGGCGTCTGGCTAATCGGGAAGGCCCGCAAGGCTCTCCCCTGGCAGGAGAAGGGAGTTCCCGAGGAGGTGCTGCATGGGAAGCGTAGCGATAGAAAAAAGGAGAAGATACAACACTGGAGCACAGTACGCGTCGTCATTGTCTTTCTGGTTGCGGCTCTCTTTACACTGGTTGCAGGTGTGGCACTTGAGGGAAGCGGCAATGAGATCGCCAATCAGATCGGTATGAGTGGGGTCGTCTTTGGTAGCACAATTCTGGCGTTGGCAACAGCCTTGCCAGAGATCTCAACGGGTCTGGCTTCAATCAGATTGAAATCCTATAACCTGGCTTTTAGCGATATCTTTGGTGGCAATGCCTTCCTCCCGGTCCTCTTCCTGCTCGCGACCCTGCTCTCAGGCGAAGCCGTGCTGCCGAAGGCACAGAAGGCCGATCTCTACCTGGCCGCGCTCGGTGGCGTACTTACCATTATCTATATCCATGGGTTGATTTTCCGGCCTAAGCGTCAGATACTACATATGGGCATCGATTCGCTCCTGGTGCTCATCTGCTACGTGCTGGGTATCCTGGGACTTGTTACCTTCGCGCGTTAAACATTTCAATGGACTATTTAAACGAAGGGTATTTCATGAGGCAGTACTCACCACGCTTTTATATCCTGCTCTCTGTTGGAGCGGCTCTGTTCACGATGGCGGTCAAGTTTATTGGCTACTTTCTTACAGGTTCGGTCGGCCTCTTTTCTGATGCCGCCGAGTCCATCGTGAATTTGGTCGCGGCCCTGGTAGGTCTCTGGGCCCTGACGCTTGCCGCGAGGCCCGCCGACGAAGACCACGCCTATGGACACACCAAGTCCGAATATTTCGCCAGTGGTGTCGAGGGGGCGCTGATCCTCGTCGCGGCCCTGTTCATCATCTGGGAAGCCATCCCACGCCTCCTTCATCCAGAACCAATCGAGCAAGCCTGGCTGGGCCTGGCCTTCTCTGTTTCAGGCGCCATCGTCAATGCTGTGCTAGCCTGGTTTATGTTTCGCGCAGGAAAGCAGCAGCGTTCCATTACGCTTGAGGCCGACGCACACCACCTTTTCGCAGATGTCATAACGACCGTTGGCGTCCTGGTAGGCATAGTCCTGGTCGCCCTGACGGGTTGGTACATTCTTGATCCGCTGATCGCCATCGCCGTCGCCATCAATATCGTCTGGACAGGCATCAAGCTGCTACGCGAAACAGGGCTGGGTTTCCTCGACACGGCCCTCCCACGTGAAGACCAGGACCAGATACGCGCAGTCATGAAGCATTACGAGGAGCAGGGTATCGCCTTCCATGCCATTCGCAGCCGCTCGGCGGGTCACCGGCGCTTTATCTCCTTCCACGTACTCGTACCCGGCAACTGGACGGTGCTCAAGGGGCATACGCTCTGTGAAGAGATTGAGCTGGCTATACGTAAAACTCTTCCCGGTAGTACTGTCTTTACCCATCTTGAGCCTAAGGAAGACCCCACCTCCTGGGAAGATACCACGCTCGACCGCGTAGAGCAGCAAATAGAGTAAGCGAACTTATAAGGTTGCTAATAGAGGGGAGTCTTCCTCCTGTACCTCCCCCTCTATTAGTTTTTTTGTGCTTATTGCACGTACTGTTGCACAACAGCCAGTTCGTTGGCAAGCCCCTCCCACTCGTCTTGATCTGGACCATCATAGATCAAGGTATAGGGGCCAGAGAAGTTGGCCAGGCGCGTAATGTCTAGACAACGTAGATAGTCTTCCTGGTCCAGGACGTAGGGTGAGTCAAAAGAAGCCTTCGCATGGCAAGACTCAGCCAGGGGAGCAATCTCTTCAAGGGCTGCATATTTCCCATGACCCTTCCAGTTACCAAAATCGAGGCAAAGTCCGACCTCGCCATTCAGGCGCTCGAACAGGGCCTGAACCGACTGGGGAGTTGAAAGGAGCGCGAACCAGTTCTCAGTCATCAAACGTACATTCCTTTCCCTGGCCTCAGCCGCCAATACGCTCAAGGCCTGGTAGCTTCGTTCTAGCGCTTGAGGCGAGGGGTCGGATTTTCCAGCGATCGCACGTATACAGCGTGCCCCCAGTGCTTGAGCCACGTCCAACCACTGACGTATCCATGCCAGGTCACGCTCCCCATTCGTGGGATGTGTAATATCGCCATCATCTACCAGTAGCGAGAAGAGTTCTACCTGTGCAGCCTCCAATGCCGCTCGCAGTTCTCCGAGATACCCTGAATCAAGAGTGGGCAAGTGAAAATGACAAATCTCCATAGTAGAGATGCCCGCCTCCACCAGGCGCTCAGGCAATGCTAACAGCGAATACGCCCCCTTGTTGTGAGTATCGGCTGGCAGCGGATCGCCAACACCATAAAAATCTGGACTGCCAAGAGTACGATCCAGGCTCCACGTAGATACTGAGACACGAGCAGCTTGATTATTCGTCTGCAAAATACATCCTCCCTCTCTCTTGCAAAGAGCGAAACGCTCCTATACATAGGCAAAAACTTTTATAGTGAAGTATATCTCTCAAAGCAGGCAGCCGTCTATTTTATTGCCAACTGCATCCAGGGAAAGAAGCCTCACCCTTCGCGCCTTATAAGAGAGGTGAGGGGTAAGCAGTCAAGCGTATGGTAGGAGGTGAGGCCTTTGCAATGAGGCATATGAACAAGCATGGACAGCCCTGGCATGGTGCGTATTGTCAAACAGCAGTTGCGATACAGACACAATTTCGACCAGCCTGCTTGGCTCGATACATAGCCAGGTCCGCGCGTTTCATGAGCTGATCTGGAGTCGAGGCATGATCGGGATAGAGGGCGACCCCCACGCTGATAGTGACATGCGTCTCATGCCTCTCTCCCTCGGTCTGCCAGCAACATGGCCGCGCTTCCAGAGCACGACGAAGCCTTTCTGCGACACTCATTGCCAGATCCAGGTTGATGTCCCGTAAAATAACCGCAAACTCCTCTCCTCCGTAGCGTCCGACCACATCATCTGCCCGAAGGGAGGCTCGCAGGCGCTGCCCCACTTCATGCAGGATACAGTCGCCAACCTGGTGTCCCCAGCGATCATTGATCCGTTTAAAGCAATCCACGTCGACAAAGAGGATCGCACATGTTCTCTGACAACAGTCAGTAAACACAACATTGAGTGCGCTCATGATTGCTCTATGATTCGGGAGCTCTGTGACCGGATCAGTTGTCGCGGCACGGGCTTGTTCTCGATACAAACGGTCTACTTCCATGAGCAAGACCTCTTGTTGCTGATACGCTTCCTGAAGTTGCTTGCGCAACATTCTTTCTTTTTCCGTCTCAAATTGTTGATCACTCAGCAAGGCCCGTAGCCGGGGATATTCTCCTCCAAGCCAACCCACAGCAAGTGTTACCGCAACACTCATGAGGAGCGTATTTTCCCAATTCCTGTTGGACATTGATGCAACCAAGGATATTGAGAGCGTCGCCCAGATAGCGATTACCGACGTACTTATTCCAGTGAGTGCGATAAAGAAAAAGGTAAAATGTTTTCGCCACCGTAGCCCAGGAGAAGCGCCCTGTTGAGATCCATAAGAGCGGATAAAGAAGGGCAGGACAAACAGAATGATCATCGAGGTGAGGAGCAGGATAACACCTACTGCCAGGGAAAGCTCATAGTTATTATACCTCGTCACTGCTGGATTTTGCTCGTATACATGCAGCAAAGGGAAGAGGACAAAGAGGACGGCGGAAATCACCGCAACAGCCAATGCATCTATAAGCAGAGAGACGAGAGGAACACCCCAACGATTAGGACGCGCAAAAGAAGCGGGAAGGTGATGGTGTTGAGCCAGCGTCACCAATAAACGCGAAAAGAGGAGTAGATAGACAACCAGCAGTATCACATCTGAGCAGGCCAGGGCGAGGGTAAAGAGGGAACCACCAAACGAGCCAAAGAGCATGGTGCTTGCACGAAATGCGATCAATGTTTCTGTTTTGGGCGCGGCTGGTAGCACTACCACAAGGCTCCAGGTACCAAGAAGGTAGAACAGCAGTATGAAGCCCGCTCCCCACCAGACATAGGTTGACGCGTGTCGCAAACCAGCCTGTCCTTCACACAGTTCCCTCCCCAGGAAAAAAGGATAATTGACGCCGAGTAAGGCGAAAATGATGGTACTAAAATAGGACGCATTGTTCGGGAAGACGGCATACCAGTTTACGGGGCGTATAAAGGAGGCAGCGCTCTGGTGCCCTTGTAGGAGCCATACGAGCGCCCCCGCGCCGAGTAAGAGATAGAGCAGGCAATAGAGCAAGCAGCTTACGAATAAGACGTGCTTTAAGCGTGCGAGCGGGAGACAACTGATACCCACCGCCAGGCAGAAAAGAAGAAACATGGCGAAGGTATATTGAGTGGGTGTACTGAGATACGCCGGGTATGAGAGGTGCAGATAGTCAGCCGCCTCTTCAATATAGGTAGCCGTCAGTAAAAGACCAGCAACCCAGGTGCCAAAGGTCACGATAAAGCCTGGAGTCGAGCCAAAGACACTGCTGACCCAGGCATAGAGGCTACCCTGCCCAGGTAAGCGCAGCGCAAGCCACCGGGTGATGATGGTACAGGGAAGCAAGAAGCTTGCTCCTCCCAATAGCCAGTAGGAAATCGCGGATGGACCGGCGGGGTGGATATAAGCAATATTAGAAAAGGCCATGACAGCCAGGACGAGAAGAACAACAAGGTCCCTCCTGCTCAGCACAGCAGGGAGTAGGGGAATCTCAGGTCTGGAGCCTGGCAAGGGTTTGTTAGGTTGAGATGCTGAGAGCGTCTTCATTACTACTTCTCTCCCTGGCTAGAGGACAATGAGCAAGAGGGAAGCGTTTGGCTATAAAAAGAGAAGAAGGCCAGCGCGCGCGGCATACCTGCTCTCTATTATTCATAGTAGTATCAATAAAAAAAACAAGTCACACCAGGCATCGGCTTGCTCTACTCCTGATGTGACATGAGTTGTCGCGACCGCAGACAGCTACTTGACGTACGATGTAGTCATTTTTCAGAGATCACTTCCAGTTTACTCGTCCGGTGACGACCAGCACGAGTGCAAAGCAGAACATGGGGACAAGGCCGAACAGGCCAATGGGCGCGCTTAAAAGCGAGTTACCCCTCGAGAGAGCCAGTACTCCAAAATTTGCTTGCGCGTTGAACGCAGCATGGGCCAGGGTCGAGGGCCAGACACTGCCAGAACGGAAACGCAACCAGGCAAAAATGATACTGAGCAGGACAGTGAAAAGCATCATCATCAAGATACCAAGCCAGGGATGACCGGGATAATTGTACCCATCCAGCACAATCAATGGAGCATGCCAGAAACCCCAGACCAGGCCGACAAGGATGGCTGCTGGGAGACCGCCAAGTGGAGCCAGGCGTGGGAGCAGGTAACCGCGCCAGCCAAATTCTTCCCCAAAAGTAAAGATCATGTTGAAAGGGAGGCCCAGGGTAAACGCCAACACTATCTGCGAGATCAGGCTGATTGTTGCCAACTGCGTTGTGGACATCCCAAGCTGCAGCACGCGCGTCCCCAGACGCGTTTGAAGAGCGTTGGCGAGTGTGTGCAGATGTTGGTTAAGATCCCAATGTTCATAACCCACCAGCAACACAAAGCCGATACTGGCCGCGATCAGTATCGGCGGAACGATGTAGGCTGCCAGATACATCCAACTCGCGCCACGCTGCCCTTTGGAGCGCAATCCAAGTCCCGCGTCGGCGAACCCCTCGTGGCGGATCAGGCGGGTCAGCAGCGCTCCCAGTGCCGGGCCAAACATCCCAATCGCGGCCCGGATGGAGAAAGAGATGCCCACGGCACGCAATCCAAGCCAGAGACTCCAACTGATGCCAAACGTGAGGAGTAAAAAGAGGCCGATACCTTGCCAATCTACCCTGGCTGGCTGAGAGGATGCAGGCGCAATCGGGTCGCCTGACCGTAAGGAGGTTTCCATCATCTTTCCTTTGAATGAATAGATGTGTGAGTACGGCTATGACTATGTGTTTCTCGGTCTCATCAGTTCTCGGCTGGGGGATCGTCGAAAGATCCCGGTGCGTACTCTGGTTGTTCGCGTCGGTAACTGATATATGAATATAGATAGAGAAAGGCAGCCATCAACAAGACCAGAGAAAGGAGAAACCAGGGACGGAATGCCGGCATGAAGCTTAGCGGAATGCAAAGCAGGCCGCAAGCAACAAAGAACCTGCCCCCGACACGATGAGTGCGTTCCCACGAAGCATCACTGCTGAGCGTCCAAGGCGTGCGAATGCCCATCCAGAAATTCCGACGCAGTTTGCCAAGATAGTTGCCTGTGAAGATGAACAGCCCGCCAAGTCCCAACGAGATGAAAAAGCTTATGTCGAGGTTCATTCCCAGGTTGTTCGCCGTTGCAATGGCCTGGACCAGGAGCAGCACCACGATACTGCCCATGAAAAGGAGACCTGTACTAGGTATTGACAACGTGTACGAAAGTGAGCTAAAATCATTACATGTACTCAGTAGCACAGTTTGCCAAGCAGGTGGGCGTCAGCGTGAAAACCTTGCAGCGCTGGGATCGGGAAGGCCGTCTCAAAGCGAAACGAACCCTTTCTGGGCGGCGCTACTATGATGAGGCCGATCTGGCTACGGCGCTCAACCTTCCTCAACGGCCAGCCATCCGCCGAACGGTGGCCTATTGCCGGGTGTCGAGCCCTGCTCAACGGCCGGATTTACAGAACCAACGGGCCGCCTTAGAGCGTTACGCCGTTTCCAAGCCACTGGTGGTGGATGAGTGGATCATGGAAATCGGGGGCGGCCTCAATTTTGAGCGCAAACAGTTTCTCAGGCTTGTAGACGCCATTGTCGAGGGAGAGGTTTCGTGCCTGCTCATCGCCCATGAGGATCGGCTGGCTCGCTTTGGCTTTGCTCTGCTCAAGCATCTGTGCGAGACTCACCACACGGAATTGGTCGTGATGAACACCGAGACGCTCTCGCCCGAACAAGAGGTAGTGCAGGACTTGATGAGTATTGTCCACGGTTTTAGCTCACGCTTGTATGGCCTCAGGACGTACCGCAAAGCCTTAGAGGAAGCGCTCAAGGATGAAAACCGCGCACAAGATCCGGATGAATCCCACCCCTGAACAGGTGGAGTATCTCAAACGAGCCTGTGGCACCAGACGTTTTATCTACAACTGGGGACGGGAACAATGGGAGAAGCAGTATCAGGCGTATAAAGCTGAGCAGGAAAGCGTTCCCGAAGAGCAGCGCGTGCTCACGCCTCCCAATGCGTTCGCGCTCAAAAAACAGTTCCACCAGATTCGGGAACAAGACTATCCTTGGACCTACCAGGTCACCAAATGTGTCGTAGAGGGAGCCTTCGACGACCTCAAGAAAGCGTATGACAACTTCTTTGCAGGCCGAGCGAACTACCCGCAGTACGAGAAAAAGGGGAAGTCGCACGAGTCGTTCTATCTCTCCAACGATAAATTCACCTTGGGGAGCCATTGGATCTCGATCCCCGGGCTTGGTCGCTTCATCCTCGATCAACGCCAAACGAAGAAGGACCGAGGCAAGCTGCTGCGCAAGCTTGGAACGGTCAATCTGGCAGAAAAGCTGCGCTTTGTCGAAAAGGGGAAGGCAAGCGTTCCCACGAAGAAACGCAACCAGCGCAAGCAGGTCGTGTGCGAACGAGTCAAGATTCTGGGGGGACCGTCAGCTGTGAAGCAGGCCACTGGTACGTCTCCATTCAAGTAGACATCACACGGGAGCGTCCCAAAGCTCCCGAACCAGTGGTGGGGGTGGATGTGGGCTTGAAGCAAGCTGCTGTGGTGAGCGATGGACGCAGGCTTGAGAACCAAAGGCCATTAGCGCTCCATCTCAAGAAACTCGGCAAGCTGCAACGCAAGCTGTCAAAGAAACAGAAGACGAAAGACCTTCAAACCAAGCGAACCGTATTTAGCAAGCAGTATGAGAAGCAACGACTCAAGGTCGCGCGCAAGCATCAGCAGATCGCCAACATCCGGCGGGATGTCCAGCACAAGTTCACGACCGAACTGGCGCGAACCTGTGGGGCCATCGGCATCGAAGACCTCAACATCCTGGGGATGATGGCCAACCGGAAGCTCTCGCGTGCCGTGGCCGATGCCGCGATGGGGCAACTGTTGCAGTTTTTGAAGACCAAAGTGGCCAACGCCGGGGGCGATCTCTTCATCGCCTCGCGCTGGTTTGCTTCGACCAAACGCTGTTCGTGCTGTGGGCAGGTCAAAAAGCGCATGCCGCTCAAACACCGCACCTATGAGTGCCTGGCCTGTGAACTGGTCATCGATCGGGATCTCAATGCCGCCTTAAATTTGCTGTGGTTCGCAACACAACAGCTTCGCCAGCTTCACGCGTAATGCTGGCCGTCCTGGAGAGTGGCTACCGCCGGACGTAAAATGCCTGGGGAGTTGATGTGAGACCGAAACGGGAGGGCCGATCCAAAGGTTCCCGTGCGCTGGCTATCGACGATGAAGCAGGAAGAACTGACCGCTTGAGGGTGAGTTCGCGCACTTTCGAGTATGAGAAAGGTAGCAGGCTACGCCACTGGACATTGGTGGCCTCGTCAATACGACTGCCCAGATGGGGACCGGTAGCCTGACGTACTCGCAGGAACCAGACCAGCAGGCTGATACCTGGGAAAAGAAACGTCGCCATCCATTTCGGCCCATAGCTATTGGCATGTCCGCCGCTCCAATGAATAGGCACTGTTGCGGGTAAGAACGGGTACGCGAAAAGCGCGATCAGCAGTTGAAGAACGATAATTGCCCAGATCAACATATTGGTCGAGTTGCGCCACCCGGGATTGGGGCGTGGTAGGATTTTGTCACTGGTGCGACTGGGATTATTCATGCGTTTTCTCCAGAGGTTGGTCAGAACAAGGTTCCTCTTCGGTGGTGAAGAGTGTTTCATCCTGTAAATCGGCGGGAACGTGCATGTTCCCAAACCAGCCAAGAACCTCCATCATGAGATCTTGAAAAACGGTGGTATTCAACGAGTAGACCTGAAATTGCCCGCGGCGTTCAACACGCACCAGGTTTGCCAATTTAAGGATGGTCAAATGATGCGAGAGAAGTGATCGGGTAACGCCAGCCTGCTCTGCGAGATCTCCCACTGTATGTGCTCCCTCCCGCAGACACTTTAAAATTCTCCGACGTGTGGGGTCAGCGATCGCCTTGTATGCTTCTTGCATCTCCATGCATTCCTTTTCTCATTGAGAGGCCTGCTAGTATTTCAATATATATTGAAATACTAGCAGGTCAGGGTGAGAAGGTCAAGAGGCAAGACTTACGCGCCGTCATGCTGAAGACGCGCCCTGACTGGAATCTCTTTACCCTCACCCAGTCCTACTTTTAAGCCAAAACTTATCCTTTTCTAAACAGGTACTCAGGCATTCGTGCATCTTATCGGATAGTTAACTCGTGTCCATAGTAGAAAAAGTTGCATCATCTATTACAAGGTATCATCTATGATTACATTTGTAACCCGAGAAATATTTGAGAGGCCAGCATATATTCGCCTTCTCGCGAATTCCTCGGATAAGTCGAAAGGGGTAACATCATGATTGGTAGCATTCTCTGGGCCGCCGTGGTCATTCTCTTTGTTCTGTGGCTGCTTGGTTTCGTCTTGCACATCGCAGGTGGCTTGATTCACCTGCTACTGGTGATTGCCGTCATCGTGGCCCTGTACAATCTCTTCGTGGCTGGCCGTTCACGCCGCACCATTTAGCCTGCAACTACTCAGCAGAGCAGGAAAAGCCTTTCTGGTGATATAGGCTTGCAGAGAGAACCCATCGCACGCATCTTATGCTCGATGGGTTCTCTTTGCTGCATATATAAATTCTCACACGCAAAATTTCGGCACGCTCCTCAAATTCTTTTCGCATAGAACTACTTCATGCAACAAAGGGGAGGAGAGGATGCAAATTGCACCCTCTCCTCCCCTTTTATCGAGCACACGTGAATGGTTATCACGCACCCTCTACACTACACGAGCTTATTTGTACGCGTTTGTGTTGGCGCAGGCAGGATCGCTGGACTTGTAGATCTTAGCCCAGTCTCCAGGAGGAGTCAGATCCTGAGCGTTATCCACAACACCTTGAACACATGTCTTAAGGACATAGACCGTGGTACGCTGATCGAAGGGAATCCAGGCTGCATCATCGACAAGTTGCTGCTCAATCTGGTTATACTGGGCGATACGCTCTGTGGCATTCTGATTGACATCAGCTTTCAACATGAGCTCCTGAGTCTGCTGCTGGACACTGAGATCCTTCGCTTTACCCATACCGTAGTTGTTCTCGTTGTTGGTCGAGCCCTTACCAAAGAGCAGGGTCAGCCAGTCCTGAGGATCGGGATAGTCCGCGATCCAGGCAGCGGCCCACATCTGCAATTTGTCATTACCTACGGTACCCGATTCATCGGCGAGGCGCTTGTTGAAGTCCTCGTCGTTGATGGTTACGTTAACGCCCAGAGTGTCTTTCCACTGCTGCTGCGCGAACTCGAAGAGGTTCTTAGAGGTCTGAGAACCTCCAGTTGCCACCGTCATGGTAATGGCGGGGAAGTTGGCAGTCGTGTAGCCTTCCTCTTGCATGCCTTCCTGGAAGAGCTGCTTGGCCAGGGTCTTATCGCCCTTAGTGCTGGTTACACCACCGGGAGCCTTCAGGTTGGGATTGTAGCCAGGCATACCCTGGGGCACGATATGGTTAGTCGCCAAACGCACGCCCTTGGTAATGCTCTTCTCAATCGCACTCTTGTCGACGGAGAGCGCAAAGGCCTGGCGGATCTTGACGTTATTGAAAGGCTTGGTCAGCCAGTTCATGGTAAAGTAGTCGATAGCCAGCTGAGGAGCCTGGCGGAACTGCTTGTTGGCCAGAGCACGCGCCTCATCCAGGTTGGGGGTTGGCACGCCAGCCTGGTCCAGCTGATTGGTCTTGTAAGCTTTGTAAGCTGTCTGCGGGTCTTTGTAGAACGCGTACACGACCTTCTTCAGCTGTGGCTTGCTACCCCAGTAGTTAGAATTGGGTACAAAGCTGACATACTTGCCAGAGTTGTGCTGGTCCAGTTTGAAGGGGCCAGAGCAACCACCCTCGCTCAGATGCTTCAGGAAATCGGTATCGCCATACTTCTCTACAAAGCTTTTCTCTACGACATAGGAGGTCGAGTAGGTCAGCGCCTGCAAGAAGTACTGGGCATTGCTATTGGCCACAATCTTAACTGTTGTGGGATCGACAGCAAAGATGCTATCGCCAATCAGTGTGGGGACCTTGCCCGCAAAACGCTTGTCCGAGTCTTTAATAAGCCCCAGATAGGAGGGCGCAACCGTCGACTTCAGCGAAGGCTTGAGCGCGCGGTCAATGCTATAGACCACGTCATCAGCGGTAATGGGGTTGCCATCGCTGAACTTGAGATTAGGACGCAGAGTAAAGGTCCAGGTCAAACCATCACTAGACTGTTTCCAGGACTGAGCCAGTTCGCCATAGACCTTCAGGTTGTCGTCGAGCTGGACCAAGCCCGTGAACATCATGTCAAGAGCAGTGATAGAAGCCGAGTCGGTCGAAAGCGCGGGATCAAGCGTCGCGACATCCGATAGACCACTCAAAGGGATGACATAAATTTGCTTGTCATCAGATAGTTTGCCACCAGTTGTGTTACCACCCGAGCTGCCACCGCATGCTGCAACGAGCACGGCGAGCAGAGTCAGGAGCAACGGCAAAAAGAGTGTCACACGTTTCTTGCCAGACTGCATCAAGTACATTCTCCTTAGAAAAGCATACAAGGACCATGTTTTGCTGAGATAGTGAAGAGTATTATCGCCGCTTAAATTATCTTTTCCCGGTGATAAACCAATTCATCGCTAAAACTCTTCTCTATCTACAAACATGTAAATATCGCTGCCACTATGCGAGACAAACATAGACAAGAAAATCCGTCTTTCTTGCCCCTCACCATTTTCATATCCTTAGAAAGGGATACTACATTTACACAGCGTAATATATATACGCCACGAGTTTGTATAATCTCTCGCACAAATCCCCAAAAATCAAATTTCATTCTCTCTAATAACGTATCTAGCTTTGTCTTCCATCAAGTTATCTATAATATAAAATATAAAGGTAATATAATATCAAGTACCTATGCAATCAAACCATCTCATTAACAATTATTAATGTGTTATCAGATCTGCGCTTCCATTTTTTAACAATTTCATGCTTAAATACTTTAAATTTGAGATATATTTACATCCAGAAGCCTTGTACAAACCTGCATCACAAGCGCATTTTACAGAGCACTATTCCACAATAAAGAGAAGAGGAGAGGGTGCAATCTGCACCCTCTCCTCTTCTCTTTTGTCAAGCGCATGTAATTGAAATCGTCACATACCCTCTTTGCGATACGAGCTTAGTAAGCGCTCGTGTTGGCGCAGGGGGAATCGCTGGTCTTGTAAATCTTCAACCAGTCCTTAGGAGGAATCTGGTCCTGCGCGTTGTCCACGATACCCTGGACACAGGGCTTCAGGACATAGCTCAGGGTACGCTGATCGACAGGCATCCAGGCGACATCATCGACCATCTGCTGCTCGATCTGATTGTACTGAGAAATGCGCTCGGTGGCATTCTGGTTAACATCAGCTTTCAGCATCAGGTCCTGGATCTGCTTCTGTGTCGCAACGGTCTTGGAAGTCCCCATACCATAGTTGAGTGAGTTATTGGATGAACCAGCGCCGAAGAGCAGGGTCGTCCAGTCCTCGGGATCAGGATAGTCCGCACCCCAGGCCGCGAACCACATCTGCAGTTTACCATTGCCTACGGTATTGGAGACATCATCCAGGCGCTTGTTGAAGTCTTCATCGTTGATGGTGACCGTAACGCCCAGAGTATCTTTCCACTGCTGCTGCGCGAACTCGAAGAGGTTCTTTGCAGACTGTGAGCCACTGCTAGCAACCGTCACTGAGATAGCGGGGAAGTTCGAGAGGGTATAACCCTCTTCCTGCATGCCCTGCTGGAAGAGTTGCTTGGCCAGGGTCTTATCGCCCTTGGTGCTAGTCACGCCTGCCGGGCCCTTCAGGTCGGGGTTGTAGCCAGGCATACCCTGAGGTATGATATGGTTGGTCGCCAAGCGCGCACCCTTGTTGATGCTCTTCTCAATCGCGCTCTTGTCAACGGCGAGAGCAAAGGCCTGGCGGATCTTGATATTGTTGAAGGGCTTGGCCAGATAGTTCATCGCAAAGTAGTCGATGGTCAGCTGAGGAACCTGGCGAAACTGCTTATTGGGCAGAGCACGCGCCTCATCCAGGTTAGCAGTTGGCACGCCAGCATTGTCCAGCTGATTGGTCTTGTAAGCTTTGTAGGCCGTCTGCGGGTCTTTGTAGAAGGCGTAGACGACCTTCTTCAGCTGAGCCTTACCAGCCCAGTAGCTATTATTGGGAACAAAGCTGACCTGTTTGCCGGACGTGTACTTTTCCAGCTGGTAGGGACCAGAACAGCTACCCTCGCTCAGGTGCTTCAGAAAATCGGTGTCGCCATACTTCTGGACGAAGCTCTTCTCCACAACATAAGAGGTCGGGTAGGTCAACGCGTCGAGGAAGTATTGCGCATTCTGACTGGTCACAATCTTGACGGTCGAGGGATCGGGGGCAAAGAGGCTATCATTGATCAGCGTCGGAACCTTGCCCGCGAAACGCTTGTCCGAGTCTTTCACCAGGCTCAAGTAGGCTGGAGCCACAGTCGACTTCAACTCAGGTTTGAGGGCACGGTCGATGCTGAAGATCACGTCATCAGCAGTGATGGGGTTGCCATCGTTGAATTTGATTCCCGGACGCAGTTTGAAGGTCCAGGTCAGGCCATCACTGGAGGTGGTCCAGGACTGAGCCAGTTCGCCATACACCTTCAGATTATCGTCGAGCTGGACCAGGCCAGTAAACATCAGGTCAATCGCGCCGATCGAGGGGGCGTCGGTCGAGAGCGCGGGATCAAGCGTCGCGAGATCCGACAGGCCGCTCTCGGGGATGACATAGACCTGCTTGTCATCAGATAGTTTGCTACCAGATGAGCCACTGCCTCCTGAATTGCCACCACATGCCGCGACAAGCACGGCGAGCAGGGTCAGGAGCAATGGCAAAAAGAGTATCCTACGTTTTTTGCCAGACTGCATTAAGTACATTCTCCTTAGAAACGCATACAAGGACCATGATTTGTTGAGATAGTGAAGAGTATTATCGCCGCTTAAACCATCTTTTCCCGGCTATAAACCAGCTCACCACTGGACCTCTTCTCTACTACAAACAAGTAAATACTGCTGCCGTATGCGAGACAAACAAAGACAAGAAAATCCGTCTTTCTTGCCCCCACCTTTCCATATCCTTAGAAATGGATACTACGCTAACACAGCGTAATATATATACGCCACGAGTTTGTATAATCTCTCGCACAAATCCCCAAAAATCAAATTTCATTCTCTTTAATAACGTATCTAGCTTTGTCTTCCATCAAGTTATCTAGAATAGAAAATATAAAGGTAATATAATATCAAGTACCTATGCAATCAAACCATCTCATTAACAATTATTAATGTGTTATCAGATCTGCGCTTCCATTTTTTAACAATTTCATGCTTAAATACTTTAAACGCGAGCGATGTTCTCATCCAGAAAGCTCGTATAAATCTGCATCACAGGCTCATTTTACAGAGCACTATTTCACGACAAAAGAGAAGAGGAGAGGATGCAAGTTGCATCCTCTCCTCTTCTCTTTTGTCGTGCGCACGTGACTAGTTGTCACATACCTTCTTCGCTACACGAGATTAGTAAGCGCTCGTGTTGGCGCAGGAGGAATCGCTGGTCTTGTAGATGTTGGCCCAGTCACCAGGAGGAATCAGGTCCTGCGCGTTGTCCACGACACCCTGAACACAGGGCTTCAGGACATAGCTCAGGGTACGCTGATCGACAGGCATCCAGGCGACATCATCAACCATCTGCTGCTCAACCTGATTATACTGAGCAATACGCTGAGTGGCATTCTGGTTAACGTCAGCTTTCAGCATCAGGTCCTGCATCTGCTTCTGAATCGCGACGGTCTTGGAAGTCCCCAGACCGTAGTTGGGTGAGTTACTAGCCGAACCAGCACCAAAGAGCAGGGTCGTCCAGTCCTCGGGATCGGGATAGTCCGCACCCCAGGCCGCAAACCACATCTGCAGTTTGCCATTGCCTACGGTATTGGAGACATCATCCAGGCGCTTGTTGAAGTCCTCATCGTTGATGGTGACCGTGATACCCAGGGCATCTTTCCACTGCTGCTGCACGAACTCGGCGAGGTTCTTACCAGCGGATGAGCCACTGGTGGCAAGCGTCAGCGTGACAGCGGGGAAGTTAGAGGTGGTGTAGCCCGCCTCCTGCATACCCTCCTGGAAGAGCTGCTTAGCCAGGGTCTTGTCGCCCTTGACACTGGTCACGCCTGCCGGACCCTTCAGGTCGGGGTTGTAGCCAGGCATACCCTGAGGTACGATATGGTTGGTCGCCAGGCGCGCACCCTTGTAGATGCTCTTTTCGATAGCGCTCTTATCAACGGCGAGAGCAAAGGCCTGGCGGATCTTAATATTGTTGAAGGGCTTGGCCAGGTAATTCATCGCGAAGTAGTCGATGGTTAGCTGAGGAACCTGGCGGTACTGCTTGCTAGGCAGAGCACGCGCCTGATCCAGGTTGGCGGGTGGTACGTTGGCCAGATCCAGCTGGTTGGTCTGGAAGGCTTTGTAGGCCGTCTGTGGATCTTTGTAGAACGGGAGGACAACTTTCTTTAGCTGTGGTTTGCTACCCCAGTAGTTGGAGTTGGGTACAAAGCTGGCATATTTGCCAGAGTTATACTGGTCCAGTTTGAAGGGGCCAGAGCAACCACCCTCACCCAGGTGTTTCAGGAAAGCGGTGTCGCCATATTTCTGGACAAAGCTCTTCTCTACGACATACGAGGTCGAGTAGGTGAGCGCATCAAGGAAATACTGCGCATTCTGGTTGGTAATGATCTTGACCGTCGAGGGATCGGGGGCGAAGAGGCTATCGTTGATCAGCGTGGGAACCTTGCCCGCAAAGCGCTTATCCGAGTCTTTCACCAGGCCCAGGTAGGAGGGGGCCACCGTTGACTTCAACTCAGGCTTGAGGGCGCGATCAATGCTGAAGATCACGTCATCAGCGGTGATGGGGTTGCCATCACTGAATTTAATACCAGGACGCAGTTTGAAGGTCCAGGTCCGGCCATCCTTGGAGGTGGTCCAGGACTGAGCCAGTTCTCCATACACCTTCAGGTTGTCATCGAGCTGGACGAGGCCTGTAAACATCATGTCAATCGCGCTAATCGAGGGGGCGTCGGTCGAGAGCGCGGGATCAAGCGTCGCGAGATCTGATAGACCTGCCGTCTGTGAAGCATTCACATAGACCTGCTTGTCATCGGATAGCTTGCTACCAGTTGAGCCACTGCCTCCTGAATTGCCACCACATGCCGCGACAAGCACGGCGAGCAGGGTCAGGAGCAATGGCAAAAAGAGTGTCACACGTTTTTTGCCAGATCGCATTGAGTACATTCTCCTTGAGACAGTATGCAATGACCATTTTGTGTTGAAATAGCAAAGATTGCTGCATATCATCGCTTAAATTAGCTTTTACGACCTTACGTCAGCCATATACCAGGAAAAACCTGGTACCTCTCTCTATTTCTTTGTTTGCTTGTTTGCAAATGCAACTGTTTCGATATTAGACCAAGAAAGGCGGGGAAAACCAAGCGTTCTAGTCCACACCTTTTTCATATCCTTAAAAAGGGGATACTCTAGTAACATAGTATAGTATATATACGCCATGGGTTTGCATAATCTCTCACATAAAAAATATAAAAAATAAAACCCATACACTTTAATAGAATATCCTATCGCATTTTTTCATTATATTGTCTACAATAAGCACCAGAAAGATGCTCTATTATCTAGTAGCGATATAAGCAAACAGACATATTTGCTACTATTTCTATGCATTGCTTGTTAGCTTTTCCCATTTGTAGGCTATAATACATTTAAATGTCTCAAAGTAGTGGTGTGTTGTACACTGATGACTCGCTACTATGCGGGGTTTCAGCCAAAACTCGGTGAGGAGTGCCAGGTATGCCTCCACTTTTACGTCATTCGCTGCTCTACCAATTAGTAAGCGTCTATTTACTTTTTGTCATTGTAGTTCTCGTCGGGGGAGCAGGAATAAACACTGTTATTGAGCAACAACAGCGTGAAGCCGTTCAGGCTTCTGACCAGGCCCTGGCTCAAGAGATTGCGCTTGAGACAAATCTTCATTTACGCGATTCTGAAGTTTCACTGAGCACGCTTGGACACCTGGCTATGCAGGCCAGAACATCCCAGGCTATTATGCAACTCTTTCAGACTTACCAGACGGCGCGTAACGATGTAGACCATGTATACTGGCTTGATCCACTTGGCCTCATTCAAACTTCCTATCCACAATTGAAATCCAGTATGGCGGTCGAATTTTCGCCACCAGATGTAGTTCCACGCGTACGTAATACAGCCAATCCTGTCATAGAGGTAGGCATCGCCGTCGAAACAACCTTTAACGCGGGCGTCATCATTGCTGCCCCCATACACGATAACCATGGCACGCTTGTAGGCATCATTGCCGCCAGCCTCTCACTCTTCGAGTTGAGCGAACCTTTGCAAGCTGTCGTTAAAGCGCAACAGCTCCAGCAACATCAACTCCAGATTAGCATTATTGACGCCCGTGGTGAATTGGTGGGGACTCCCGATCACCCGCGTCTCCTGCAAACTGTCCTTGATGAACTGCCAGGTGCGGACCTGGCCCTACAGCATCAAGGGAACTCACAACTTGGAACCGGGCTTGATGGACAGAGCTGGCTCTTTAGCTCGGTTCCAGTTTCTGATATTGGCTGGGCAGTGGTCGTTCAGCGTCCAGCCTCTGAAGCGCTCTATGTCGTGACTCAACTGCATCTCTGGCTTCTTACAGTCGCGCTCATCTTCACTATCGGCGGCCTGCTCTTCTGGCTCCTGTTACATGGGCGCGTTATTCGTCCTCTACATACCCTGGCGATACAACACCAGGCTCTACCCTCCTCGGAACAATCTATCCCGTCCCATGCCACCCAACTCGCCAGGCGCGCGGACGAAGTTGGCTACCTGGCACGCTCACTCATCCGCCTGGAGCGCGATGGCCTGGCCAAGCTGGGCGAACTCCAGACACTGCTTGAGACCTCAAGCGTCGTCGTGGGCTCCTTAGAACCGCAGGCGGTGGTAGGGAAAATTATTCGCGAGGTTCGCCGCCTGGTAGATGTACAGGCCGCTGCGGTACTGCTGCCAGACGAGCAAGGAGTCTTACATGTACTGGTAAGCGATGGGCATAACCGGCGCTATAATGATATCCTCTCCCTGGCACCCGAAAATGTGAGCTCCTCAGCCGTCCTGGCCCTCCACTCTGGCCGACCTGTGCAAAAGTTGCTCAGCGCAGAGCCAGCGCCTTCGCTCTCATATGACGAGGGCTTCCGCTCGGTGCTGGCGGTCCCCATTATCAGCCACCATGCAGGTGGCGTGGTCCTGCTGGTCCATCGCACTCAACCCCAGCCCTTTAACCAGAATGAGATCGATCTCCTCCTGACATTCGCCAACTACGCCACCCTGGCCTGGGAGCACGCCGTTCTCTATGAGCGCAGTGACGAACGGCTACGTGAGGTAGCGCGTGAGAACGCCCAGCTCTATCAGCAGGCTTCGGAGGAGAAACAGAAGCTAGAGGCAATTATGGAGAGCATGAGCGATGGCCTGGTGTTGACAGGTATCGATGGAACCGTGCTCTACGCCAACCCGGGCGCCAGCTCTATCACCAGCCTGCCCATTACAGAACTTGAACGTCATCCTATACAGGTCCTCTACGAGGCGCTTTCCCGATCGACTATGGAGCCAGAGGAGTGTGCGCGAAAGATGCTCCAGGCCACTTCCGCCGAAAAGCCTGAACTCCTCATTGAGCTTGAGCGACACGCACAACGCCAGGTCATCCACCTGCGTTTCTTTGATGTGGGTGACGAGGCGGGGCGAACTATCGGACGGGGCCTGCTGTTACGTGATGTAACTCGCGAGCGTGAGATAGATGAGTTTAAGACAACACTCCTGGGCGCGGTAGGGCATGAATTGCGCACGCCTCTGGCAGCCATCAAAGGCTACGCCTCTACCCTCCTACAGGAAGACGTTATCTGGCCCATTGAAGACCAGCGCCACTTCCTGCAAACCATCAGTACCAGGGCCGACTACATGGCACAACTTGTCAGCAACCTGCTGGACCTCTCCCGTCAGGAGGCAGGACTCCTACTACTCAATCGCGCCCCGGCAAGGCTACAGGAAATAGTCACGCACACTATCGCGGAAGCCGAGCATCCGGGTGTGACGGTAACCACGCGTATCCCTGACGACCTGCCTCTCGTAGATATCGATAGTGGACGCATAGAGGTTGTGTTGCGCAACCTCGTCATGAATGCCCTGGCCTATGGTGAGGGCGAGATACATATCTCAGCAAAGCTACAGGAAAAGGCGGTCATTGTTGCAGTCACAGACAACGGCCCAGGCATCGCGCCGACCGAGTTACCACATGTATTTGAACGTTTCTACCGCGCCCAACATGGTCGGCAACGCCATTCAGGAGGTACCGGGCTCGGCCTGGCTATCTGCAAAGCCTTTATCGAAGCTCATGGAACATCTATCTGGGCCGAAAGCGCTGAACAGGGAACAACGATCTCGTTCACCCTTCCACTCCCCCTTCCGGCGGGAGAAGGCCCACATAAGTAGCACGGGATCTACAATTATTAACGTATCTAAACAAAGGGGAAAACCTATGCCAGCAACCCTAAAACGTATTCTGCTTGCCGAGGATGAGGAGGCGCTACGAGACTTTGTGAGCCGCAATCTGCGCGCGCGTGGCTTTGAGGTCCTGGAAGCCAGCAATGGTCTTGAAGCTATGGCCTTGTGGCAACAGGAAGCTCCCCACCTGCTTATTCTGGATGTCATGATGCCGCGTATGGATGGACTCGAGGTCTGCCAGCGCGTGCGCCAAAGCTCTACCGTACCTATCATTATTCTCACTGCGCTTGATTCAGAGCGCGACAAAGTGGCGACGCTCGACCTGGGCGCGGACGACTACCTGACCAAGCCCTTTGGAGTGGAGGAGCTTCTAGCCCGCGTACGTGCTGCCTTGCGCCGCACAAATTGGGAAGAGACAGGATCACTGCCAGCCGTCAGCAGCGCCAAACACTTTGGTGAGCTCGAGGTCGACCTGGCGGGACATGTCGTACGCTTGCGGGGTGAAGAGGTTCGCCTCTCGCCAACCGAGTTCGCGCTGCTGAAGCAACTGATCACCAACGCGGGCAAAGTACTTACGCATCGCATGCTCCTCCAGAGTATCTGGGGGCCAGAATATGGCGATGAGGCCGAATATCTTCGTGTCTATATCAACCGCTTACGCCACAAGCTGGAGGCTGACTCAGCCAATCCGCGCTATCTCCTCACCGAGCCTGGCGTCGGCTATCGCTTCGTCACTTCTACCAGCAAATAAAGAGCGCGGTGACCGCCAGCAAGCATGGCCCCTACAACCTGGCGAGCACCAATAATTTGTAGGGGCCATGTTTGCATGACTCACCTGCCCAGCGAAGGACGATCCAGCCGAAATGGCTGAAGAGCAGAGGGAAGGAACCCGTCCATTGCCGCTGTGGCTAAGAGTTGCCCGAAGCGGAGACCGAACGGCATCCCATGACCAGTAAAACCGCCAACAAAGAAGATCTGTGGAAATGTTGGCGCGACATCAACAATCGGATGCATATCCTGCGTACATCCCAGGATTCCTGCCCAACGCTGTACCACGCGCAGTTGAGGGGCAAGCAATGGGAAGATCCGTGGCAACACCTGCTCAATCGCCTTTTGTACCGGGATTGTTGGCACACTTTCCCAAATACCAACCCCTGCGTTTGGGGCAACAGACCCGCAGCCTCCAATCAGAATATTGCCAGAAGGAGTTTGCTGCATATATTCGCCCGTGTTCATGTGGACACTGAGTGCCATCGGAAAAATGGGATCAAGCGCCTCATAGGCTTGCATCTGCTCCAGAACCGGGACAATAACATTCGCTAGTTCTGGCAATAAGGCACTCGTCCAGGCATTGATTGCAACAATAACCCTTTGTACAACCAGGCTCCCCTGCGAAGTTCGCAGGCGGATATGTGCTCCATCCTGTTCGATCTTATGAACTTCTGCCTGATAGGTTTTTGCGCCATGGCGCAACGCTGCCTGGACCAGGCCCTGCACGAGCCGCGCAGAGTGGAGGAGGCCCTGTTCTGGCAGAAAACGCCCACCAAGGATCTCGGGAGCAAGTAGTGTGTTGATCATCGCTTGCACCTGTGCTCGCTCAAGCCACTCTGCGGAAAATCCTTCTGCTCGTAATAGGTCCACTTCCTGGCGTTGTTCCTCACTCTGGGCTTCAGTTAGAGCCAACTGGAGCGCACCCGGCTCCCGGTAGTCACACGCGATCTCTTCCTCCTGTAGCACCTGGCGAAGCAAGACGCGATTTTCATACGTGATGTCCATCACGGCACGAGCGGTTTGATGTCCAAGGCGAGCAATGGCTTCAGGATAAGACCCGGCGGTACCTGCTCGAACAAACCCACCATTGCGCCCTGTCGCGCCATCCGCAAGTGCTGTGCGTTCGAGCAAGACAGCATGAACACCCGCTCGTGCTAACCAATAACAGGTTGCAGCGCCTAAGAGTCCTCCACCAACGATGGCGACATCTGCCACTGGCGGCAGATCAGTGGGGAGAGAGAAACGTGGAGCAGTATGTTGCCAATAGGAGACGGATTCTGGGACCATTATATATATCCTTTCACTCTTTACAAGATCAATTGAGATCAATCTGGTTCTGCGCCTTGTTTCTGTAGCAGGCCAGTAGGCCAGATGCCCATTCTATAACGCTCGCCCGCAGTTCTCTCGGTTCCACTACTTCAGCCATGGGACCCAGACCCAGTAAAGCCGTGCGGGCTGTCTCCATCGTTTCAAAGACCAGGGAAACCGTTTTCCATCCAGAGACATCTGGTTCTGAGCGCAAAAGGCGGTCGCTGAGAGCTTCCCCAAAAAGCTGGAGAAGGCTAGGTAACGTTGCAACAGAAAAACAAGAGCAAGTAAGCAATCAAATTTCAGAGCGGTTCTCCTTTGCTGCCAGAACGTGAAACCTGCGCTTAGTATAGCAACAATCCCTGACAAAAAGTGTCAAGGACCGATCATCTTCGATGGTTGTCAAGTACAATTTGGCTGGTTTGTCTTCTTCATTCAAGAGACGTACATCCAGTGGAGTATGATCCAAAAAAATTCACGAGCAGGGAGCCAACCACGCGGTTGGCTCCCTGCTCGTCGGAGGATAAGGTTTACGTATATTGATACATATACAGGGGAAATGACGTTTAGCTGTTGGCTTTGTCGGTGAACTCGTTGGTGTAGGTCTTGCTCAGATCAATCGTCTTGCTTTTAACAGCAGGCTTGGTCTGATTCGCTACGTTGAGCACCGCTTCAGGACCACCCTGAGGCATTTTGCCATCGGGGCTATAAATCGCGTACTGATTCTTCAGTGCCGTAATGTAGAGGTCCTTGTCGCCAGCATAGTAATCGGCAGGCATCTGCGCAGCAATCTCTTCCGCGCTATGGGTATGAATCCACTTCATGGTCTTCACATATGCGTTGACCAGCTTCTGGACGGTGTCCTTGTGGCTGTTGACATACTCATTCTTCATGAAGACACAGATGAAGGGGTAAGGGCCACCCAGGGCAGCCGAGGTCGACTCAGGTGTGCGCAGGTCCACCAGGACGTTACCAATGCCCTTGGTAGTCAGGCGTGAGATGGTCGGCTCGGTGGTCATACCAGCATCGATACGCCCCTGCTGCATCGCCGCGATAAAGGTATCGCCAGCGCCCACAGGAATAAAATGGACCTGGTCCTGCGAGATACCAGCCTTGGCCAGCAGCGCAATCGTCAGGTTCTGTGTACCCGAACCTAGCTCGGTCACGCCCAGGTTCTTGCCTTTGAGATCGGCGATGGACTTGATCTGACCCGCTTCTTTAGCAGAGACAACCTCGGCCTCGCCAGGAGCAACATCGAGCTGTACTACGCTCTCCATGCCCTTGCCGGCGGCCTGGAGATCAATGGTATGATCATACGAACCCGAACCAGCGTCTACCTGGCCCGCGAGCACCTGGTTCTCGGAAGACTGACCGGACGCCTCGTCGATCAGGGTCACATCCAAGCCGGCCTGATCAAAATACCCCAGGCGCTTGGCAAGCATGTTTGGCAAATAAATCTGCTTACTCAGGCCACCAACCATGATTGAGATATGCGTCTTGCCCCCGCCGCTGCTACTACCGCTATCACCGCCACAGGCGCTGAGAACGAGAGCCAGGGTCATGCCCAGCATTAAGCTGACCCAGACGCTGCGCTTCCATGTTTTCATAGGGTTTCTCCTCTTTCATCTTTGATAAATATACGTGCAAAGATAGCGCTCCTTTGCGCATCTTAACGTATGCACCTCATACATCACGGCTTACTTCTTCTCCGAAAACCCTGAGCGCAAAGCGCTAGTCACGCCAGTGACGTTAGGTTTCGGAATAAGATCTTAGATGGTGACATCCTTCACCGTGTTTGGTCGCCAGGTAATCAAGCGATTCTCTAGCGCGGTCACCAGGAACTCCATGATCAGGGCTACGGCCGCGAGAATCGCCATTGCCGCGAAGACACCGTTAGCGTTAAAGTTCGCCTGCGCGGACTCGATCATCAGGCCCAGGCCCTCGGTCGAACCGATAAACTCACCAACTACGGCACCTACCAACGCGAAGCTGAAACTGGTATGTAAGCTGGCAATAATCCAGGTCAGCGCTGAGGGAATGATAACTTCAGTCGAGACCTTTCGGCTGCTCGCACCAAGCAGACGAGCGTTGGCGATCAGGTTACGATCTACCTCACGAACGCCCTGGAAGGCATTGAAGAAGACAATAAAGAAGACGAGCACGACGGCAAGGGCAATCTTGGATTGGATGCCCAGGCCCAGACCAATGGCAAAGATTGAGCCAAGCACAACACGCGGAATGGCGTTGGCGGCCTTAATATAGGGGCTGAGAATATCGGCCAGAAAGTGGTTGCGCCCCAGGACGACACCGGAGATAACGCCCAGGACGACACCAATCACGAAGCCAATGAAGGTTTCCTCAAGCGTGACGCCGATCTGGACCCACAATGGCCCCTGCGCGGTCCCCTGGGTTACCCAGGTGACGAGCTGCACCCAGATACCCGAGGGCTGTCCCCAGAAGAAGGGGTCGATAATATTCAGGCGCGAGAGCAGCTCCCAGCCACCGACGAGCACAACCAACAAGCCAATGCGCAGGATGTTAACGATGATGCGCTGACGAGTTCTGGCCTGGCGTGCTTTCGTCACAATGCTGGCCTCAGCCTCATTTACTGCCATCTCAGGCGTTCTGCTTATTTCTTTCATAGCTAATGACCACCTCGTTGCGAAGAGCTTCCCAGATTTCTTGATACAGATGGACAAAATGCGGATCAAAACGGATCTCCGTCAGGTTGCGCGGGCGCGGCAGGTCTATGTTATAGATACCTTTGACGGTTGCAGGGCCGGCGGTCAGCACACAGACCTTGTCGGCCAGGGAGATGGCCTCTTCCAGGTCGTGAGTAACAAAAACGACAGAGGCCGAGGTGGCAGACCAGAGGTTTAGTAGCTCATCCTCCATCAGGATGCGCGTCTGCACATCCAGGGCGCTGAATGGCTCGTCCATCAAAATAATCTGTGGCTCGTTAATAAGGGTCTGGGCCAGGGCCACACGTTTACGCATACCGCCTGAAAGCTGATGGGGATAGCGGTCCTCAAAACCAGAGAGGCCGACGCGGGCGATCCAGTCGCGCGCACGTTCAAAGGCCTCGGCCTTGGGAACACCACGGAAGAGAGGGCCGGTCGCGACATTGCGCAACACGTTTTTCCATGGGAAGACCGCGTCCGACTGGAAGACATAGCCGATACGAGGGTCGATGCCCTGGACGGGATTGCCCATCACCTCGACCTCGCCAATGCTTGGCTTCTCCAGGCCAGAGATCAGACCCAGGGTCGTCGATTTACCGCAACCAGTGGGACCAACAACGGCACAGAACTCGCCGGGCTTTACACTGAGGGAGAGGTCGCGTAAAGCGGTATATGCCTGGCCATTTGGCGTCTGAAAGCGCTTGGTTACGTTGCGCAATTCAATGGCAGGCGTCCCCAGGCCCGACTCAGATTGCAGAGTAGTTGATGTGTTTGTCATAGAGAGAGTAATTTTACCCAACCCCTTTCTTGAATGGTCTGCTGGCACCACCTCGTGCTACCAGTTCAAGTCGTTCTTTTATATGAGCACAATTGCTTTTGAGCTAATGGGTTGTGGTTGTGTACACAGCGTACAGGCGCGCCTGCCTTCCTTATGCAAAAACACCTGACATATTCGATTTTTCCTTGTTATACTCTTCTTGCTAAACTAGGCTAGAGGCGGAAAGCAACTGCTGAGCTATCGGACCATTTCTTCGATCCGTCTGAGGATCCTGCAATTGCCGTTAAGCTATCCTCTACGCCTGTGCTGGTAAGTATAGCCAGGAAGGCATAAACAACGCATAAACGCGACCCCCACCGGCATAAACAATGTATAAACACACTGCCGCCGATGGAGACCGCGTTCTACGTGTTCTATAAATAGCCTTCCCTGGTGATGACCCTTCTAGACTGTCCCAAGCATGGCGTGGAAACGCTGCACGCATTGATCGCAGATAAAAGTATTGGGCGAACTGCCTTCAGCAATACCGATCTCAGATGGGAAGAGATGAGCAATCTGGGAACCGCTACGCCCACAGAAGGAGCAGGTCTGCTGAGCGGTAGGTAATGTGAGCGCGGTGCGCGCCTGCAAGAGACTGATGCCTAACGAGCGAAGCAGGCCGGCACCAATCCCCTCACCTTCGTTCATCAAGCCCAGTAGAAGATGGGTCGGGCGGATGCTCTTCTCGCCCTGACTCTTCATCTCTTCCCCTGCCAGAATAATGACCTGTTTGGCACGAGGAGTCAGCAATGTGAGCGCGTCCGCGGATACATTCGTAGCGGGTGGTTCTCCAGGAACCAGCTGACCGTGTTGTGCCTGGCGATCAAAAATAAAAACGATACCGGCATGAATACGTTGAGGTGTGATACCCAGCGGTGTAAGAAATGAAGCCAGGCTGCCCTCGCTCGCCAGGCCCCACAGCAGATGTTCTGTGCCAATCCACCAGTGAGAGAGAGTAAGCATCTCTTCGCGGGCGAGATCAAGCACGCGCTTGCTCTCCGCTGTCATGGATCTGGCGAATGCATCAAATGGCGATTCTTGTTCTTGCATAGTATCCCTGGTCCTTTCCCTTGTCTCGACCTGTGCCGCACGCCTCAGCGCTCGCAGTTGCAACACACGAATATGGCCCGCGTTGGTTCCCAGTGCCTCGGCGATCTCAGCGGCGCTATACCCCTGAAGATAGTGCAAGGTCAAAATACTGCGATCACGTTCTGACAACAAGCTGAGGAGGTGCTGCACGCGCATCTCGGTCTGCTGGTCGATAAAATTCGTGTTCTCGTGAAAAAGAGACTGCGCCTCCAGATCACTCAAAGAACGCATTTCGTATGGACTCTGCGTCTGCCAATAATCAACAATTGTTGTTCGGGCCGTTGCATAGAGCCAGCCGCGAGCACTTTCAAGGCTCTGATCCTCCTTGAGCCAGCGTAGTGCTTTGAGAAAGACCGTGCTAGCCAGGTCCTCGGCCAGGGCATGATCGCCGACTTTACTGTAGATGGAGCGTTGCAGATCGGCAGCATACAAACGGTAAATTTCTGCCAAACGGTTCAAGCACTCCTGGCGACGCGCGTAGTTTGAGGGCTGCATAACGCTTGCCATAATTCCTTTCTGAAGGCTTTCAGTTTTCCATTGTGATATACAGGTGAGCGTTACACCTGAGTATTGGGAGCGTTTAATCGAGCAAGTGTGAACAATTTCAAAAAACAGTGCTACGTTTTGGCGCTCTATGCGATTTATATTTATAGAGAATACTCTCAAGCCGCAAATGGCAATTATCTTATTCCTGGCAAAGGCTGCTATTCTGGCGGCAGATTCAGGGACAGGAGGCCCTACGTTTATGCCTATTTATTTTTATACGGCTCGCGAAGAACCACATGGCTGCTTCTCCAATTTCTCTCGGCACGGCATCGACCTGGATGGTGCCTGGTGGCCAACCGTAGAGCACTACTTCCAGGCTCAGAAGTTCGCAGGTACGCCCTACGCTAATAAAATTCGCACCGCCTTTACACCCAAGCAGGCCGCCGACCTGGGGCGCAGTCGCCAACATCCCCTGCGCCCCGATTGGGAACAGGTGAAGGATGAAATTATGCTTAAAGCGGTTCGTCGCAAGTTCGAGTTACACGCTCATCTGCGCAAACTTCTCCTCGCAACTGGGGCAGAAGAATTGATCGAGAACGCTCCCAGCGATTATTATTGGGGGTGTGGCAGCGATGGCAGCGGACAGAACAAGCTGGGACAAATTCTGATGCAGGTACGGATGGAGCTAAGCTCCTTACCCTCCTTAACATAGGCTATTAACTATAAGCTTCAGGAGATGAGCAAAGCTGGCTTTTGCGCAAACCAGCTATTACCAAATTGGCGAATTGGCAAAAATGATCTTGACTTTTAGCCACAAATATGTTATACGTATAATACGTCACTTGCGAAGAGCCACAAATTTGTGGCTCTTTTTCTTTTCCCTCAACATATACGAGTATTACTCGGTGCTTCCCGCAACTATTCTCGCTCCTCACCAGCGCCACCAGAGAGAGGCCTTTGTCCTCAAAGAAGATCAGCTCATCTATCATCTCCTCACCTTGAGGTATGAGACACTGCGCCATGTTATGCGCCATCGCGATGAAATCGTTGCGCTCCCCTTAATAAGTTCTTTTGAGGACTCGAAAAGGTTCTGGATGCAAGTAACAATAAATTTGTTCCAAATTTATTGCAATAGATGCGTTTATATGCTACAATTCGCAGGCCACTTTAATAAGCTCAATTATTCTTAATAACTTCTGATAATGAAAGAGAGAATCTCTGATGAATTGTGCAAGCTGTGGCGTGGTTGCCCCCTATAATGCAACAATATGCCCCAACTGCGGTGCCCCCTTCCCCATGCCAAACTCATATCCCCAGGTTCCTGATTATGCACCACAACAACCCAATAATGCTCCTCCTGCAACAGGATATTCATATCCGCAGCAAGGCTATGCCGCGCCCCAGCAAGGCTATGCCGCACCCGGCTACAATTCAGTGCAAGCAGGCTACATGGGTCAGCAGCAGAGCTACGCCTACGGCCAGCCTCAATATCCTCCACCCTACCAGCAAATGACGAACGTTACCGTGGTCAATAATGCACAAACGAGTAATACGCCCGTCATCGTAGAGATCCTGCTCAATTTTTTTCTTGGCATCTATGGGGTCGGCTGGCTCATGGCGGGCGAAACCACTACCGGCATCGTCCTGCTCGTCTGTAGCTTCGTCGTTTACTGGCCTGTGTTGATCGGCCTCGCCGTATTCACTTTAGGGATTGGCCTCTTCTGCGATATCCCGCTCGTTATCGGCGCAGTCATCTTGAATGCCGTACTCCTGAACGGAGCCTTGAAGCGCCGTTATGCCCAGGTCACAGTGGTCCAGACAAGATATTAAATAATACAGATATCGCCTTCAATACCCAATTGTTACTCCTCTGTTTGTGGTGAAGCGCAACACTAAAAGTAAAGTAAGCGTTCTCTTGAGGGAGGGGAGCGAAGATATGCTTGGCAAGCTCAGTAACACGCAAATCGAGGAAATGCTATACACGGAGATGATTGGGCGCCTTGGCTGTCATGCGGAGGGCAAGACCTATGTCTACCCCATCAATTATGTCTATGACGGCGAGTGTATTTATGGTTGCTCGCTCGAAGGAGTGAAGCTTCAGGTGCTGAGAGCCCATCCTGAAGTCTGCTTTGAAATAGACCATGTGCAGAACCTTGCCAACTGGCGCAGCGTCATGGCCTGGGGCACCTTTGAAGAACTTGAGGGAGAAGAGGCGGCACAGGCTGCTAATCTGCTAATGCAACGTGAAATGACCCTCATAGCCAGTGGCCAATCGGTTCACCAGATGCGTAAGGTCGATTCACAAGCCACCTCATTCGTCAGCGCAATCTACCGTATCCGCCTGGCCAAAAAAAATGGACGCTTTGAGATCGAGGATGATTAGAGCGCTACTGGCGTACGGGCCTACGCCTCTGGGCCAGATGTAGCACCCTGCCTAGGCCCGTACGCCAGTAGCGCTCTGAATAATGCGTAGATTACACGCTGGGGAAACGAATAATCGTACGTGCGCCATCTCCACGACGCATGCGCTCAAACGCCGTCTCCAGCTCATCGAGGGGAACAGTATGGCTGACCATACCCTCCACGCGCATACGTCCAGCCTGGATGCGCTTGAGCAGCACGGGGACGTCGGCATGGAAGCGTGAGGAACCATAAAAGCAGCCACGAATGCTCTTCTCAATAATAAACTCAAAGGCGGGAAGTGTGATCGTTGACGTTCGCGGTGCGAGGCCAACCACGACCGCTGTACCACCCGCGCGAATTAGACTCCAGGCCTGCTCTATCGTGCGTGGATTTCCCAGGACCTCGAAGGCCCAATCCACGCCAAGCTGTGTGATGCGCCGGACCTCGCGCAGGGCTTCCTGCTCACGCGAGTTAATAGTGTGTGAAGCCCCAAAACTCTGCGCCAACTTCAACTTCTCGGGATTGATGTCGATGGCGATGATGGGATAGGCGCCCGAGAGGCTGGCCGCCTGGATCACGTTTAAGCCCACGCCGCCACAACCGATCACGGTTACGCTCTCACCTGGACGCACGCCAGCCGTGCGCTCAACGGCCCCTACGCCGGTCAGCACGGCGCAACCCAGGACTGCCGCGACCTCCGTAGGCACGTCGGCGGGAATCTTTGCCGCGCCCTCCTGGGGAACAACCACATACTCACTAAAGCACGAGACCGCGAGGAAGTGGTGCAAGTTCTTATCGCCAAGGTGCATACGACTGGTGCCATCGCGCAAGGTCCCCTGCACCCCCATCGCACCAGCTGTCGTGCAGAGATGCGTCTGACCACGCTGGCAAAAATAGCACTGTCCACAGGAAGGCACCCAGGTCAGGACTACGCGATCCCCAACCTCGAAGCCCGTTACACCAGGCCCAACTTCGGCGATGACGCCCGCACCCTCATGTCCCAATACAATCGGCATCGGCTCAGGCAGACTGCCATCGCGCACATGTAGATCGCTATGGCAGACGCCCGCCGCCTCCATACGCACCAGGATCTCGCCCTGGCGTGGCGCATCCAGCGTAATCTCCTCAATAACGACAGGCTTCCCCGCCTCATACAAGACAGCCGCTCGTGTTTGCATCATTGCACACTCCTTCGTTACTGCTCGCAAATATGTATCCATACATAAATCAGCAAGCCTGTCCATCTCCTCGTGCCAGGCTTACAGGCATTATACCGCATAAACGCTTAACTTGAGGTCACGGAGCCGGTCCACATCTCTGTCATCTTGCCATCGGCAATACGCACAAACCACATCACATCTGAGGTACTCTCTTTGCCTTGATGGGTTCTCTGGATAGTGGCACGAATCGCCACCATGTCACCCTCGCTCACTATGCTCTTGATCGTAATCCGAAAATCAGGGAAGGCGGCTCGCACCTGAGACAACGATTGCTTGACGCTTTCAGGGCCAGTCACCTCCGGATGTGCATGATCTACCCAGTTAGAGGCAAGCACTTCGTCTGCCAACTCCACATTTCCAGTATTCCACATCTCCAGGTAGCGTCTCACAAGGTCTTTATTTCTGTCTGTATTCATTTTTCATCCCTTAAAAAAATATTTGTCCCTTACTTATGAATGTGCTCCACATGCTCAGAGAGGCTCTATTTATTAAAAAACACTACGCTATCTGTTGTATACTACGTCCATTCTCGTGCTGAATCTCATCAGAAAGAAGCATGATTGCACCTAAAGCAAAGAAGCAAGGCTTTTTATGACAAATCAATGACAAAAGAGGGCGTCAGAATTCACATCCCAGTCATCTTCCTACACTATACTTTCTCTATCTACAAGAACTATAAATTACTGTCTTTGGGGAAACTGAGCGCGAGAGCTATAGCCATGGCTGCGCCGCTGGTTTCCACATAAGCATTGGTAAATTGGGAAAGAGATAAAGGAGATTGTATATGCACTGGGGTTCTGGCTTCTGGCCTATGTTTCCGTTGTTGTGGATAGGAATCGTGGCGTTCTTCTGTTGGGGAGCTTCCCGCTGGTTCGGCTGGAGGACCAGGCACAGACATTTCGAGATGCCTGGGGAGCCAAATGCGATGGAGATCTTGCGCCGGCGTTATGCTCGTGGTGAGATTGATGCCACTACCTTCGACCAGATGCGCGAGCGCCTGGAGAGTTCGGCCCAACCTCGCTACTAGATTCAGGGAGGAATTTCTACGGCCTTCCCTATTCCCCATTTCTCGACCTCGTCACGCTTTGACGAGGTCGATCCTCTCTATAAAGATGATGTTGACATCTTTCATGCATGGGCGAGAGCTTTAACCAAAACGCGGCCCTTCAATGATATCAATAGGCGAAGCCACCTTTGCGGAGTTCAGGATGACAATCTCCTGAGAATCCTTAGGCCAGTAGAGGGCGACAGTAAATTGCCCCATTGCTTTCTGGTCAAGCATTACTCCCCTCTCCGTATCCCAAAGTGTAAGTAGGGATGGATTAGCGGAGACAAGATACTTCCCATCAGGGGACCAGGCCAGGTCCTCAATCCTTCCCTGTGTCGACATACCACCCTGTTGCTGTAGCTTGCCATCTTGCAGCGACCAGATCTGTATGTTTCCCCCGGAATCATAGCAGGCAAGTTTGGTGCTATCGGGCGACCAGGCTTTAAGATAGCCCGATGCAGACACAGACCCTGGTGTGCTCATCAGTGGGGCGCCCGCCTTCTGTGCATCCCAGACATACAACTGATCCCCACCAATCGCAGCGATATATGCTCTATTGGGAGACCAGGTTAGAGAAGTTATCTGATTCTGCACACCGGAGTAAGAGCGTACAACCTGGCCACGATTGAATGAATCTGCATCCCTGATATCGATCTCTTTTTCAAAGCCGCCATCAGTATCACTACCCACGCTGGCGAAATACCGGTTATCAGGCGACCAGGCCAGGAGAGTGTTGATAACCCAGCCTTTCGCGGTCAGGTCCTGGAAGGAGAAGAGCTGCGTGTTTGATGAAACATTCCAGGCGCTGATATAGCCACTTCTATCGGAAACGAGCATACGTGACCCATCAGGCGAAATAGAGAAGTCATAGGGCGGATGCAGCAATGAATAAGAGTGATTTATGGTACTGGAAGCTTTGTTAATCGCGAGAACGTCAAAGCTATCATTATAGACAAAAACCGCGCTTTTTCCATTGGAGGCAAAGTTCGCGAAGCGCACTTGGGTATCTTTAGATGCAGGTTGTGGCATATCAGGCACAACACTCTGTGGCTGCGGCTTGTGCGGAAGTAATCCCCTGGAAAGGTTGGCCCCCAGAACAACGACCGCCGTACCTGCGACGGCAACACCAAGGATAGAACGGCGTGTAAGACGCTTAGCTGGTTTCGGTTGCGGCTGTAATTGAGGTGCCTGCATCTGCACCTGTCCCATGCCGGGCATTGGAAACGAACCCGGCGGAGGAGCCATAGGAGGAGTAAAGATAGGTTGCCGGGGTGACTGCATTGTAGGTTGAAGATTGGCGATCTCACGCAATATGCCTTCGACAAGTGTGATCGATGCGGGGCGCCGCTCAGTATGAAGCGAGATCATAGACATGACCAGGTCTTCAAGCTGGGTCGCGCCAGGCAGAGCGGTGAGACGCAGAGGGGAGAAGTTGAAGGGGTTCTCAGCGGGATCTATGCTGGAGAGGAGATAATGCAGGAGCGCGCCCAGACTGTATACATCTGAGCATGGCGAGGTCTGCGCCTTCCCGTACTGCTCAGGGGCGGCATAGCCTGGCGAGCCAAATGGAATGGTATCTCTGGTCTGGCCGGGCTTAAAATGCCGGGCGATGCCGAAATCGATGAGATAGAGCTTGCGCCGCGTCGTCAGCATGATATTGGCGGGCTTGAGGTCGCGAAAGATAATCGCTGGCGAGCGCGTATGCAGATAACGAAGAACTTTACAGAGCTGAAGCGCGATATCGAGCAGCTCAGGCAGCGGCAGAAGAGGCTCAGTGGAAGTAGGTGAGCGCGTTGCAGACTTGCGTTCGAGGTAGGCTTCCAGCGTCTCGCCATCGATAAAATCCATGGTGAGATACCAGTGCTCGGGATCGGTGAAATGGTGGTAGACGCGAGGAAGATTGGAATGCTTGAGAGTAGAGAGGAGCGCGACTTCACGGTTAAAGGCATCCGTTGCCTCAATGACCTGCTGAGAAGAGAGGCCACGTAGATTAATTTGTTTCAGGGCTAGAATTGCGTCATTAGAATGAGTGTCAGCAACTTTATACACAGCACCAAAGCCGCCGGTTCCAAGTTGAGAAAGCAGGCGATAGCGCCCCTGAATTAAGAAGGGCTGCTCATTCTCCACAGTATCAGTCAGAGGTTGATCACAGGCGAAGCAGGCAGCCTGGTCTACATCATTCGCGGCTCCGCATTGAAGACAGTAAAGAACATCCGTTTTCATGCATATAATCCTATGATCTTATTCCGAAACCCAATGTCACTTGCGTGCCTAGCGCTTCCCCCATTCGGGGACAAGCGCGCTCAGGGTCTTCGGACCAGAAGTATTTCCATTCCTCGCAGCAAATATTCATATCTATATATTCTAAAACAAAATTAACGAAATGTGTGTGGGTCATATGACCTATTTCGGCTCGCAAACTCACCGTGGTTAAGGTGTGGAGGTGTATGCCGTCGGCGAATGCCGACGGCATACACCTCCACACCTTAACCATAAGCGCCGCAGGCGCGAACAGGTAAGACAAATTAGGGTATTAAATTCTTTGAAATAATTGGATATACTATTAGCTGCACTACGTGTTTCTATTTCACCTAAATCAGGGAAAGGGAAAGTGCCTGCATGCGTCTCTCACTACCCACATTTAAGCCTCGTCAGACCAGGAGTGCGCCGAATAAGAAGAATCATGAGCAACAGACAGCAACTCTTACAGGATCGCACCTCCAATCATATTCAACTGCTTATATTCGAGAAGGCCAATACCCTCGACCTGGCCTTCTTTGAGCAGCCAGAGTTCTATGATAAGCTACGCACCGCCTCCAGCGAGTCCTCCTATAAGCCGGTACTGATGGTGGCGCTGGTCTTTGAGACGCTACGCACAACGATCACACTCATCTCGATGCTCTTCCTGCTGATTCAACTGGCCTGGTGGCTGACCATCATCGCCCTGGTTGTACCCATTCCCTCCTTCCTGGCGAGCGCAAAATATGGCTGGTATGATTACCGGCGCATGATTCGCCAGTCGCCAGAGAAGCGCAAGATGAACTATTACAACCAGATCCTGACCGTCGATCTCTTTAACAAGGAACTCAAACTCTTTAGCCTGGGTGAATTCTTTGTTGAGCGCTACCGCCAGCTGGCAGAAATGCTTTACCGCGAGGGGCAGAAGGAGGCCATATGCCGCAATGGCATCAATCTACTCTGGGCAGGGTTTAGCATTATTGTTAATACAGGCATTTATTGTTACGTGGCTTTGCAGGCCATCCTGGGCCATATCACACTGGGCGGGCTGACCCGCAAACCAGCCTGTCAGCCTGGGCAAGGAAAGCGAGATCAATCTAGAAAAAGTGTCATCTCCACTGTGCATGGTCTTTTGACAATTCACAACCACAATCGACTTGTTGGAGAACAATTGACCGAGAATGGCTATTCTCGGTCAATTGTTCTCCAACACCGATGCTCCGCTTCATTGTACACAATAGAGAAAAGGCCAAAGTTAGCTCCAAAAATCTTGTCGGAGAATCTTTTGGAGAGAAAGTTTTGGGAAAAGAGATGCCAGACGTGAGCAATGACCTGGCCATCTTTGAGGAGTTCCGAGATGCGCTGGGGACGCGTGATCCGAAAACGGTCGCAACCTATCTGGCGACAATGCGTGACTTTGTCAGCTGGCACGCCGAACAACCAGGAGGAACGCCATTCCATCTGGGTCTGCTGACGGAAACGGCGGTGCGGGGTTATCTGGAGCGAGTCCAGATAGCAGGCCGTGCTCCCCGTACCCGGAGCAAGGCGCTTTCCGGACGACGCCGTTTTTGCCAGTGGGCGATGGATGAGGGCTATCTTCGTCGCAATCCAGCATGCGCGATGGAACGCCCAACGGTTGTAGCGGTAGCTCCGCGCCGCTCTCTCCGAGAAGCAACGCTTTGTACCCAAGCAACTCATTGAACAGCATGGCAGCCGCCGTTTTGCGGCGATCTTTGCGCTTGGCTACTGGGCAGGATTGCGTATCAACGAAATTGCCACCTTGTGGATAGATCAGTGCCAGGTCAATCAGCGGGCCGGAAGTATCACCCTGGTTGATGCCAAAGGCGGCAAAACCAGGACGCTGGATTTGCACAATATGGCCTGCCGAGCATTGTATGACTATCTCTTCCCAGAACATCCACACGATCAAGAATGGGATCACGAGAGCATCTATGTCTTTACGAGCCAACGCGCTGCCTGGCTGCGCCTACAAGGACGACCAAATCATCTCTCCGAGCTCGGAGAGAGCATCTGGGGGAATTGCAACGGCGTTTTGGCTTTCGCTCGTTTTCGTTGCGCTTTTATCGAGATCTCTCCCACTGGCTTATGCCCATTGCTCTGGGGACAGACGAGGGGATCGTGCTGGTTGAAGCACTTATTGAAGAACTACGAACTCGGCGCATCATTGCCCCAGCGCTTTCGACAGGGGACCAAGAAAACACCAGGATCGCAAGCTTAGCGGAAAACTCTGATTTCATCCTTGTCCATCAGATCCTTAGCGGAATTTTGAGGGGTTTTTATGTCGGGACCCCGTCTCAGGCACTCATCGTTCTCCTGAGTGCGGCTCATCGCCGAAACGGTCTATCCAGCCTCGACTCATCTGGGTACAAGAGATGTTCCGACACCTGATCGGATGGTTGTGAGTGGGTGAGGAAAACAGCATGGATTAGAGCAAAGACAAGCGCCGCGCCACCTCACTGGCTTCAACGCGATTGTGGACGTCCAGTTTGCGATAGAGGCTTTGGACGTGGGTTTTCACAGTATTGAGCGAGATCACCAGGGCATTGGCTATCTCTGGGTTGGAACGCCCGGCGACCAGCAGGCGGAGAACCCGTTGCTCCTGCTCGCTGAGTGGCCCCAGGAGCAACGCATCCTTCCTGAGAGGCGCCGCCTCTTCTGTGGGCTGAGCGCCTGATTCCTGAGCAAATGCGCTCAGCAGGGTTCGCGCATGGGAGATCAAAGGCGCCTCGCGTAGTTCTGGCAACAGCATTCTCAGCAGAGCTTCCATCGTTGCCCCTTCATCCAGAAAGAGGCGTTGAAAGTTTCCCGGTTGCGCCAGTTGTAACGCCTCTCGCAGAGAGGATTTGGCCTGAGCGAGTTCTTGAGAGACAACGTGGGCCAGGGAGCAGAGAATCTGGATTTCCAGCATGCTGCGCCTGCGTCCCTGAGCCTGGGCTTTCTCTTTCCAGGGGACCAGCGCTTTCAAAGCGGTCTCCCCCTTCTGTTGCGCAATGTACAAGCGCGCCTGGAGCAGGGCTTCTTCCTGTTGGAGCAGGAGTGGGAGCGCTTCCTCCTGTTCGGATGCCTGGGACTGGTCGGCCTGTTGCTTTTCCTGCGCCCATTGTTCGACCGCTGACAGATCTCCATCGGCCAGTTGGAGTCGCGCCCGCCAGACACGTATGGCGCTCAGCGGCCAGGAAAAACGAGCGTTTCTCTCCCATCGCACGAGCACCTCCTGAGCGCGTGCAGTTTCCCCACAAGCGTGTAGCAGGCGAGCTTGGACGAGAGCGCCCGATGCCAGAACATGAATCCCTTTCTCCGGCGTTGCTCTCAGTGTCTGCGCTCCAGAGAGATGGCGCTGAGCGTCGGAGAGTTCATTGCGCTCATAAGAAAGTTGAGCAAGATTATGATAGGCCCAAGAGACGAAGAAAGGTTCTGTGCTTCCTGTAGAGAGCAGCAATTGCTGTCGAGCAATCTCCTGATCTTCATCCATATGGGCAAGAGCCTGATGGTAGTAGTGTGAGGCCCTGTGCAGCTCGCCTTTTTCCAGGCAGACTTCTCCTAACATGAGGGATGTCGCGAAGGCAGCGGAAAGATTGCCGAGGTTTTTTAACCCCCAATACCCTTCAAGGAGGTGCTGGTAAGCCACTTCCATCTCGCCTGCCAGGAAAGCTTCGAATCCGCTCATCACAACGTTGTCCAAATACATCAGACTCTGTTCGGAAAGGAGTGATCTGGCTTGACGAATCAACGCCAACGCGCGAGCTTGATCATCTTGAAAAAAGGCCAGTTCGGCGTGCAGTTGCAGTGCTTCTCCCAGTTGCTCCCACTGTTGTGTTGCCTCAAAGCCCTGCTTTGCCCACTGAAGAAGCCGCTCGACCTGTTCCCAGGTCCCAGGCGAACGTCGATCAGTCGTAAATGTCAACGCGAGCACATACTGAAGACAGAGGTCCGGTTGCGCTTGCAGCGGCTTCTCTGGCATACGTTTGAGCCAGGAGCAGAGCAGATGATACTCATTGTGAAAGCTGTGAGGGACCAGAAACCGTCCAATGAGCACAGCCGCGCGGGAAAACTCCTCACACGCCAGTGCCGTTTCAATTGCTTCTGGGAACATCCGCTGCTGCTCATACCACTGACTGGCTTTGCTCTTGAGGGAACGGAGCGTGGCTGTCCCCAGGCGAAGCTGTGCTTCATGCTGCATGGCCTGTGCCCACAGGGCATGATAGCGATACCACTGCCGACTCTCGGAGAGGGGTTGGAGAAACAAATTCGCTCGCTCTACCTGTTCGAGCAGGTGAGCACTATCCTCTCTGCCTCTGATGGCATCGCAGAGGGAGGCACTCAAAGGATTGAGCCAACTGGTCTGCAACAAGAAGTCTTGCAGGTCTTCCGGCAGATTGGTGAGGATTTCTTCACGCAGGTAATCGAGCACGAAGCGCTGGCTGTCACTGAGCATGTGCACCGAAGCCGAGGGGTCCGTCTGTTTCTGGAGGAAGAGGGCGGCCAGTTGGAGGCTGGCAATCCAGCCCTCGGTGCGCGCTTCCAACAGCGTTACGTCGGCCTCCGAAAGGGCAAGTCCCATGCGCTGCGTGAGAAAGCGCTGCGTTTCTTCCCGTGTAAAGCGCAGATCGGTATCGCGGATCTCGACCAGGTGCCCGCGCACCCGCAAGCGAGAGAGAGGCAGATCCGGGTCGACGCGACTGCCCACCACCAGGTGCACATGCGGGGGCACATGCTCCAGCCAGAAGGTCAGCGAGGCATGAATGCTCGGTTCGTCGATCACATGATAGTCATCCAGGATCAGCACCAGAGGGGAGCCCTCTGCGTGTTGACCTGCGAACTCATTGAGCAGGGTGGTCAAACTGGTCGAAAGCGGCGCAGAGGTGTGCAACAGGGCAAGGGCACGCGTTCCCATTTCTGGCCAGCACGTCCGCAGAGCCGCGATCACCGAGATCCAGAAGCGCGTCGGGTCATTGTCCAGGGGCTCCAGAGACAGCCAGGCAACGGCTCCCTGATGCCGCTGCGCCCACGCGGAGAGCAGGGTGGTTTTGCCCCAGCCAGCGGAGGCAGAGAGCAAGGTCAGTGGGCAGGACAGCGCGGTCTCCAGTGCCAAGAGCAGACGCTCCCGTCCCACGAGGGCGGCAGGAAGAGGGGGAGGAACCAGCCTGGTCAGCACCATCAGCATGCCGGGATCATCGAAGGAGTCACCAGGCTCGACGAGGCGAGAAGGGGTCTCGTTGCCAGCAGGGAAGAAATGCAAGGAAACCGGCCTCGCCTCCAGCACACCCGAGGGGAACAATGACGGCTTCTGCTGGCCCTCCAGGAGATCCTGTGCCATCTCCTCTAAAAGAACCAGGGTCACGGTCGCATCGGTTCCCAGATAGCGCTTCCTGGTCTGGCCGGAATGGGTGTGATAGGCATACCAGTAGCCATTCCCACGAGAACGAACCTCTTTGAGGGCATTCAAGTGACCATGTTGTCCCTGAAAGGAAAAGGAGGCATGCGTCGCCAACCAGGCCCGCCACGCTCCTTTGTCTTCTGGAAACAGAGGCAGTGGTGGCTGGTTGAGGGTATGTAAAAAATAGCACTGGTTCTCGGGAGACCAGTGTAGGGCATGAGCGGCTGGCTTTGGCATGGCGTCCTTTCTTCTCCACAACTCCACAATGAACGTCTTCCTCAACTCCCCAACAGGGTGAGTATAGCAAAGGGGAGACGAGCCTGCAAGCGTGCGCATCCGCTCCAGCTTCATCTGTCCAGACAGTTCCAGGCAGCGAGAAACGGAGGTGGATCGCCCAGCCTATACCGTCTGTGTGGTCGAGCAGCTCCACGAAGCGCTTCGCCATCACGATATTTTTGTCGAGCCAAGTGAGCGCTGGGGGGACCCACGTGCCAGGCTTCTGCAACCAGAGCAATGGGAGGGTATACGTGCGCAGATCTGCCAAACCTTGGGGCGAGCTTCTTCTCCTCAGGCTGCTCTCGCACACCTGAAACAGCAACTGGACAGCGCCTACCGGCAAGTCGCCGCCCATCTTCCGACCAACACCGCTTTGCAGATCGAACTGCGGGACGGGGAAGCGGTCCTCAATTTGGAGGGCGACCAACCACGCTGGCACGAGCCATCGCCGAAGTCGGGCGTGTGGCCAAATCACTGCATGTGCTCTCTTACATTGACGATCAACACTATCGTCGGCGCATTCAAATCCAACTCAATCGTGGGGAAGGACGACACGGGGTAGCGCGTCATGTTTTTCATGGTCAACGTGGAGAACTGCGTCAGCGCTATCATCAGGGACAAGAAGATCAGTTAGGCGTACTCGGACTGGTTGTGAATATGGTTGTGCTAGCGAATGGTGGGAAGCAGTTCTGCTCTGCCAGAAACTCTTCGGGATTGCCAATTTGCCGCCAGGGAGTTAGGGCGACAGGGGTAAGTTAGGGGAGGATGCAAGAAGGCAACTCATTGCTCACACGACTTCACTCCCTGACGCCTTGTCAGTGTAGTTGAAAGGCTATATGCGCTTTCTTTCTGAAATATTGGGTTAGAGAAGAGAAAAAGGCGCCCCTAACCGCCTCTTTCTCCCATTCCACTCGCAACGGTTGGGGAAATATTTCCTATTTCTCCAAAAATACCATCAAACCGCGGATGAGAAACAATGGGCCCACTTCATGATGACGTTTTGACGCGAGACGTGATATAACAGGGGGAGGATCGGGAGTGAGAAGTCAGAACGAGGCGTTGATCATCACGCAAGCAAGGTCAATGATAAGTGAGGTACGACATGGATTCGATCGTTGAGACGGTATTTCAGCACGCGGAAAGAGGGGCGGAGCGGCCTGTTATTTTCTTTGAAGGGCAAACCATCTCCTACGGGCAACTTGCTTCTCAGGTACAATCCTTCGCCCAAGCGCTGCTGGTACATGGGTTGCGCTCCAGTGACCGGGTGGCGCTCTTTCTGGAGAACTGTCCGGACTTTGTTGTCGCGTACCTGGGAACGCACCTCGCTGGGGGGATCGTGGTCCTGGTCAATACCCAGTACAGACAAGTTGAGCTCAGCCATATCATGAGCGATGCCGGGGTGCGCTTTTGTGTCACCGGATCAGCCGGGCTGGCAGAGTTGTCGCGCCTGGATCTGCCGAACCTCGAAACGCTGATCATCGTCGATGAGGAAGCTCATGAGGGGACGCAAGGGGACAGCGCTTCACTTTCTTTGAACGATTTTCTGGATGCGGACGACGAGCGGGGTGGCACGAGAGAGTTGACCATGCCATCACCGGATGCTCCCGCAGTCATTGGCTACACCTCTGGCACGACTGGGCGGGCCAAGGGCGCGCTTATGCTTCAGCGCAATCTGCTCGCCAATATCGCCTCGCTCACTGAGGCCTGGCACTGGACCAGCGAAGACCATCTCCTGCTCGTTCTACCTCTCTTTCATACCCATGGCCTGATGGTAGGCATGCACGGCACGCTCTACACCGGGGGGCGCGTGACCTTGCGGCGGAAGTTCGATGCCTCCAGTGTGCTGGCGAGCCTGCGCGATGACCCAAGCATCAGCCTGTTCTTCGGTGTTCCCACCATGTACTCACGCCTGCTGGCTGAGGCCGAACGTCAGGAGGGACCCGTGCCCCATCCACGCCTCTTCGTCTCCGGTTCCGCACCGCTCAGCCCACATCTCTTCAACGATTTCGCGCGTATATTTGGACAATTCATTCTTGAGCGGTACGGCATGACGGAAACGGGAATGAATCTTTCCGTCCCCCATGATGGCGAGAGGCGCGCGGGGACGGTTGGCCTGCCCTTTCCAGGCCAGGAGGCGCGCATCGTGGACACGCACACGCGCCAGGTGCTTCCTGCGGGCGAGATTGGGGAGATCGAGGTGCGTGGCCCTCACGTCTTCGCAGGGTATTGGAACCGTCCCGACGCGACCGCCGAGGCTTTTACCGAGGATGGCTGGTTCAAGACGGGCGACCTGGGCTGGCGCAGCGAGGACGGCTATTTCACCATTACCGGTCGTGCCCGCGAGCTGATTATTAGCGGGGGCTACAATATCTATCCACGCGAGGTCGAAGACGTCCTAGCGACCCACCCAGGCGTCGCAGAGGTCGCGGTGATAGGCCTGCCCGATAGTGACATGGGCGAGCAGGTCGTCGCGGTAGTTGTTCCACAGAAGGGGCAGGCACTCCAGGCTGCTGAGCTTATCGCCTACTGTCGCGAGCGTCTCGCCAGCTATAAGAAACCACGCCGCGTGGTATTTGTCGATACGCTCCCACGCAACGCCCTGGGCAAGGTGCAGAAGCACCTGCTCGTCGCTCACCTGGATGAACACGAGCAGCGGAATGTTAATTGTTGAATATCTTTTCCTCCCTGAACCATAAATCGGTCTTGGCATTTCAGTAGAGAACGGGAGAAAACGCTCGCATTCTGCACCATATCTTTTCTTTCCCCTTGTCCCCTTTGCCTCTCGCAAACAAATCTTTCAGCAACGCTCTCTTGCGAAAAGATATTCGGCAAAAACGAAAAGTTATGGAGCAGAAGCTTGTTTCTTTGCTGAATCTTGGGTATACTCAGCTTGAAAAGAGTTCATGAGGAAGCCCTTCATTGAGAGCTTTAGAACCTTGAAGGTGAAACACCCGCGTCTCGAAGAAGTAGAGCGGTTCCTGCTCCGAGCTATTTCTGGACACCGAAGCTACACCCTGCTGGATCTCTATGGAGCAGGGGGAGTGGGCAAATCGACCGTTGTGGAGCAGATCGTGCGTCAGTTACGCGATGCGGAAACAGATCCCGCTGTGGTCCCGGCGGTGATCGTGCAGGCATCACCAGAAGATGTGGGATCGGCGGCGCGCCTGGATTATTACCAGCAAGTGCTTGACCAGTTTCAGCACCATCCGGCCATCCGAGATCGGACGAAAAATCTGCCGCTCTATATCAATCGAGGAAAAAAGAGCAATGATCCTGCTGAATGGCTGGAGGTCCGCAATGTGGTCGAGTATGCTCTGAGGTTGTTTCAGGTAAAAGTGGTCTTTGTGGATGAAGGTCAGCACTTGCTGGCCCCAGATCCTCTGCGCAAGCCGACGGCGCAGTTAGATTGGCTCAAGGCGCTCGCGAATCGTACCAATGTGCTGCACGTCCTGGTGGGCAACTTTGATTTGTACGAGTACTGCCATCTCAACGGCCAAACAACACGGAGAATGCGCGATCATCATTTTCCTCGCTATCATCTGGATAATCAGAAAGAGTGTGAAGAATTTGTCGGTACTCTCCAAAGCTTGCTCGAAAACGTGCCTCTGACGGTCGATGTGCCAGCACTGCTCTCTCACTGGCGTTGGTTTGGGGAATGGAGTATGGGATGTGTAGGAGTGTTAGGCGATTGGATCGTCGAGACCGTGGATGCGCTTTGGAGCGAGAACAAGACGGTTCTGACGGTGGATGCGCTCACTAGCTCTGCCTTACAGCCCGACCAACGGGCTCGTTTAGAGATGGAAGCTCGAACAGGAGAGCATCGAGTGGCACGAGCCAAAGTGCAAAGTGAACAAGAACTCCAGCAATTAGTAGATACTCATGCCAACGAGAGGAAGTCAGCTCAGACAGTCAATCCTGCCGCAAATGGAGGAGGGCGGGAACGTAAAGGAAACCCGGTCGAGCGAGCGGCTGTCCGTGATCCAGTGGGTAATCAGGCACCGTCGGCAAACACGCTAAGATGCATCTTTTCTGATGTGCTAGATATCGATCCAGGACGCTTTCAGGACAGCGGAGTGGCGCGTGGAGAATGCCCTGAATGTGCGGCATTGCGTCAACTTCAACTCCGCAATGGGATTCCCCGTTATCCTGCTCATGAGAGGCGAAAGACACAGACGCTTCAGACAGAGCGACGGTGGGTGCAAGGCGAAACCAGGTGGGAAATTATTTCGGGTGCAAGGCGAAAAGAGTGATTGGAGCACCTGTAAATCCCAAATTCGGTGAAGCAATTTCAGCACAAGTATCTGAGGCAATAGCCTTCAAATTGCCTCAGATACTTGTGCCCATTTCCTTTCACAGAATGCTGCGATTTATACATGAGTATCAGCAGCAGCATGGTGGGATTTACTCGTGTGGGAATGTCGCTTGCCGCATGTGCCGAGAGAGAAACAACCATCCGGTGATCAGAAGCAGGCCACTCCACACGATGCCCACGGTCGGCAACACGCCCAGATGCTCCAGGCTCAGCCCGAGTGCAAAGGAGCCGAGGGTTTGGACGCTGAACAAGATCAGGCGATAGACGCCATTGACGCGGCCTTGCAGGGCACCTGGGACGACAGCGAAGCGATAACTGTCCATGAAGATAGCACGGATCGAGTCGGAGAGAGCGATGGCAGCGAAGACGGCTCCCAACAGCAGTGGCGTCGTGATGAAGCCATAGAGAGGGAAGAGCACCACGAACACGATCAGGGCACAGCCCAACGCGAGACCTATGCGTATGCGCCGCTGCAACGGCGGGCAGAGCGCCGCGCCAAGCAGGTTCCCGACGCCGCCACATGCTCCGATCAGGCCGTAGAGCACCGACGGGATATGCTGCTGTTGCACAATGTCCAGGACGAGAAGCATACTGGCTGTGATGGTGAGGTTGACATAGCTGGAAATTAGGAAGATCGAGCGTATGACCATATGCTCCCGCAGCCAGGTGAGCCCCTCGCGCACTTCTTGGAGCAGGTGGTGACGCTGCGTCCTCCGTTCATCTTGCATGGGCGAGCGTATGGAGAAGAGTGAGCCGAGCAAGATCAGAGAGGAAAGCGCGTCGGTGACGAACGGGAGCAGCCTGCTGATGCTAAAGAGCCAGCTACCCAGGGCGGGTCCGACAAGCGCGCTGGAGCCAACAATCACCTCGTTCTGTGCGACTGCTGTGGTGAGCTGGCTCTTTGGCACGATCCATGCCAGTGCTGCAAATTGGGCCAGCTCGTAAAAAAGCGAAATGGCTCCCAGGCCAAAGGCGATGGCGTAGAGGAGAAGCAGCCGCAGCGGTCCGCTGGAAAGGCTCAGTACCAGGGGAATGCTCGCCACGCACACCATCAAGCAGAAGGTAGAGAGCAGCATCACGCGTTTGCGCGGCCAGCGATCCACCAGCGACCCGGCGGGGAGGCTCAGGAGGACGTAGGGAAGCTGTCCCAGACTATACGCGAGGGAGGCAGCAGCGATCGAACGCGTCAGTCCCACAATGAGCAGTGGAAACGCGAACTGTGTGCATGAAGTGCCGAGCGAGGAGACGGCGTTGCCGAGCCAAAGCAAAAGATAGTCACGATTGCGCCAAAGGGAAACGGGCTGTGGTGGAATGACTTCCGTGTTGGTCATGAAACATCCTTTCGTTCGACTTGTTTCTGCAAGAAGGGAAGCAAAAGGAGCCCGGCAACCGAGGCGCGGTCCAATCAACACGGGGCTGAGATACATCGCAGGATGAAGACAACGCATATCCTCGCACCAACGCGATCAGCGCTGCGCGTGAGGAGGGCGCTATTCACAAACAGCCACGTAAGCCAAAATTGCCGGGCTTACGCGGTCAAAAGCGGTTTCACACCGCCTGAGGGGAACAGATATCTTTTACTCATCAGCCAGATGATAGCATGGAGACCGCATCGGTGTCAATGAATACTGCTCACCCCACCCATCCGCTCTTCCCATCCATGCGCAAGGGGATGGGAAGACTCGGCTGGCTCGGTGCGCGTGCTGACAACGCCACAGCTCATGGGTATTCTGGCAACGCGGATTGGGGGCAAGCGAGAGGTGTGTCTGCCTTCTACTTGTAAATCCCAGCATTCTGTGAAAGGAAATGGGCACAAGTATCTGAGGCAATTTGAAGGTTATTGCCTCAGATACTTGTGCTGAAATTGCTTCACCAAATTTGGGATTTACAGAGCACACTCACCACAAGAGCCCACGAAAGGTTATGCTGCGCTTTTTCTTCTGGCGTGGCAAGGCAGAAAAGTATTCCTTTCTTTTGAGGGACTGGAAAATTTATGGTGCGGAGTCTCTTCTTCTTCATATCCTCTATCCTGGCTTCCCAGGCCCATTTACTTGAATCTGACGAAAAGATATGGTTCTGAAAAACAAAGATTTACGGTTCAGTCAACACGGAAGAGGTAGCATGCCCCACAGCGAACACTGACCTTTCCTTCCAGCACAAAAAAAGCTTCGCCCTGGTGGCGATGGAGATGGGGAGGTGGCTCAGCGCCCGATGGAACGACCTCGACATTCATTCCATCGGCATCGCGTGTCTGTTCGCTTGTTGCCTTCAGGGTCGAGAGCGCGCCTAAGAACCAGATGGCCTGTCCCTCCTCGTCGGTCAGTGCATAGCCTGTGTGCTTGTGTCATATTGTGCTCCTTACTAGATGAGTGGTAATCGCTAAATCGTGATCCTAGAAGCCCAGATGTAGTCCAATGGCGGCGTTCTCTTCAAGCGTGGCGTTCCAATATCCGTATTTGGCGGACACAGCCTGGAAGTGGGCCAGTACTTCGGGTGTCGCTGCCCGATGGGTGCCATTGGTTGGCGCACCGATTTCCCGAAAAAATTGACCCATTTGCTTGGTTGTGATCATATGGATAGTCGCCGGTTCAGTGAAGGGATTGCGCAAAGCGTGAGGGGCGTAGTTTGGTATATGCAGGAAATCACCAGGTTTCCCCACATACCACTCATAACCATTCTCATCCTTCCTAAGTATTTCTAACTGGCCAGAAACAACAAGGAAGTCCTCAGTATCGACGTGCGTGTGCAAAGGGACGACAACCCCGGCAGGCATGATACCCTTCAGAGCACAGAAGTCACTTTCGGGGTCATCTGGGGAGGTCAAAAACTCAACTGTGGGTCCTAATATGTCAAGTATGATGCCGGTCGTGGGATTCTTCTGTATGCTCATATGTGCTCCTTCTTTACTAACTACTGTTGACAAGCGTTTTGTAACTCTTCTCTGCGCTGGATTGCTTCGTTCAGGCTGGTTGAAGCAGTATTTTGAAAGAAGATTTTGCCTCCCTCCCGTGAGGAACCCTTAAATCTGAGCCATTCCTCCATCGACAAAGAGCTCGATCCCATTCACAAAGCTGCTGTCATCGGAGGCAAGAAACAGGACGGCTTTGGCTATTTCGTCAGGATCAGCCACGCGTCCTAGCGGAACAGCTGCTGCTGATTGCTCCTTAAATCGTCTATACTCTTCTTCGGTCTTTGTTAAGGCTCTCCACCCTTCAGTCTCGGTTGGTCCAGGGCTAATGGCGTTAACACGGAGCTTGCGGTCCTGGAGGTCTATAATCCAACTGCGCGCGAACGAGCGTATGGCGGCATTAGATGCACTGTAAACGCTGAAGCCTTTCATACCTTTGACGCTACTGATGGAGGCAGTGAGAATAAGCGAACCCCCTTTTCGCAGAAGCGGGAGAGCCTTTTGTACGGTGAAGAGCAGTCCTTTTACGTTGACATCAAAGGTTTTGTCGAAGTGCTCTTCAGAAATGTCTTTCAGGAAGACAAATTCCCCTAATCCAGCATTGGCAAACAGGACATCAAGATGTCCGTGTTGCAGTCTAATTACCTCATAGAGGCTATCCAGGTCCGCCAGGTTGGCGACATCACCTTGAATGCCAGTAACATGCGGTCCGAGCTTGCTGACTGCTGCATCCAGTTCGTTTTGACGACGACCAGTGATATAGACATAGGCGCCTTCTGCGATGAAGCGCCGGGCCGTAGCAAAACCAATCCCGCTGGTCCCGCCAGTAATAAGGGCAACTTTTCCTGCTAGCTTTGTCATATGGTTTGCTCCTTGGGAATAAATTATTGAGACAGGAGTGTTCGTTCTAGATGTATCAAAACGGCTCTCGCCATATTGGCTTGGGCCTTGCATACCTAGATTACTGTAGCTGTTGACGTGTTACAACGACAGCAAGCTGACAGAGAGGTGACAGAAAATAGTGCCCGGTTATTATCTATGACATATACCTCTTCTATCAATTATGCAAAGATGCCAGGTTATTGTTTTATGTGAGAAAGGGTTAAGTGGTTCCTGTGAGACGACATCCATTGCGTGTGGAACGTGAACTACGTGGCTGGTCGCAGGCAAGGGTTGCCGAGGATGTAGGCACAAGTACCCGTTCTATCGTGCGTTGGGAGCAAGGAGAGGTCCTTCCGCAACCATATTATCGTGAGCGCCTCTGTGCCCTCTTCGGCAAGAACGCGCTGGAACTGAGCTTACAACCACCATTGGAGGAATCTGTTCTCTTCGAGGAGCCTCTTCCTGTTCAGCCGCGTGCATTCCTTTCCGACACAATGGTTGCCTCGTCCCCGTCAAATGAGAAAACACTTTTACCTGAGCAGGCTCAAGCCCTAACCGCATCCCTTGAGCAGGACCCATTGCTTTCTACCAAGTTGCTTGTCCCCATGCTGACGCACGGATTGATCACGCGTCCACGCCTGACTGATCTGCTAATGGCAGGAATGAAGTGTGCGCTGACGCTGATTTCGGCTCCCGCTGGCTCGGGCAAGACAACTGCGATTGCGGAATGGCTGAGAACCTTTTCATCCCCTGGCTTTGCTGCCTGGGTTTCATTGGATGAAGAGGATAATGATCCCCAACGCTTCTGGCTGTATGTTCTCATCGCCATTGAATCTAGTCGGCCTGGTCTCTGTCTCCCCTTGATTCATGCCCTACGTACGCAACGGATCTCGTCCTGGCCCGCTTTTTTGAAGCATGTACTCAATGCCTTCCTACAGAGCGAGCAATCTCTATTCCTGGTGTTGGACGATTACCATGCCGTGACCAACCCGGTAATTCACCAGGCGATGACATATCTGCTTGAGCATCTTCCCCGTCGTGTTCATCTGATTGTGGCGACCCGTAGTGACCCGCCCTGGCCTCTCTCTCGCCTGCGTTTGCAGGGGCAAATTCAAGAGATACACATGGATCAACTGAGCGGAACGTCTGAAGAGGTCGCGACCTTTTTCGACCAGGTAATGCAGATAGAGCTTGCTCCTGCCATTATTGAGGAGATAACAAGGCGTACTGAGGGCTGGATGGCTGGTATTCAACTCCTAGCCCTCTCCCTCCGTGAGAGTATCGATGTGCCTGGGATTCTTGAGCTTGTACAGGGCAATCAGCGGACAATCTTTGATTACCTGATGGAAGAGGTAATCATATGTCAATCGCCTCAGGTGCAGGAATTCCTGCTCGATACCTCGATTCTTGGCTCCCTGAATGCTTCTGCTTGCGACGCGGTACGGGGAAAGCAGGGAAGTCAGGCTATACTGGAGTTTTTGGATCGCGCTAACCTCTTTGTCGTTCCACTCGATAAGCAGCGCCATTGGTACCGCTACCATCACCTCTTTGCGCAGGCATTGCGCTCTCGCCTGGAGCGTATGTATGATCGTGATAGAATGCGGGCCTTACATCAACGTGCGAGTATCTGGTTTGCTCAATTTGGTTCTCCCCATGAAACGATTGCGCACGCGTTGTGCGCCCAAGAATGGGAACTGGCCGCAAAAGAGATCGAGCGTATTCCCTTTGAGCAGGTGTGGAGTAGCCAGCATATACAGCTTCAGCAATGGCTTGAGAGTCTGCCTGCTGACCTTCTTCGCCAGTATCCCTGTCTCTGCCTGAGATACGCTTTTCTCTTGCTCTGGCATGCCCGTCTGAGTGAGTGTGAATACTGGCTGGCTGAGACTGAGAAGACACTGATGGCCCATACCACGGAGGTCGATGGTCTGTGTATCCCGGCGCAGGGGCAGCAAAAACTCTTTGGTAAATATCTGAGCTTGCGTACCCTTGCTGCCGTGATGCGTGGGAAGGGAGAAAAGGCTGTGGCTCTAGGCCTGCAAGCCGAACAGTACTTTGAACCGCCTGATTGCTCCCTGCGGGCTCATACGGCCTTTTATCTTGGGCAAGCCCATTATCTATGCGATCAGCCCGTTCAAGGGGTCCAGGTGTTGCAAGAGGCAATGCAGTTAGCCGACACAGCAGGCAATCAGGCGCTCAAGAATATGATCCTGGGACATCTCATGCTGCAATTGTCGCTGCTTGGTCAACCCAGGGAAGCATGGAGCCTGAGAGCATGTAAATCCAATATCCAAGAACTTCGCTTGTTTGCCTCGGCCTCCTGTATCTACGAGGCTGCGCTCCTGCGTGAATGGAACGAGCTTGAGGCTGCCGCCTCTCTCGCAGAACAGGCGGTCGAACGTGGAAGAGCGTCCGAAAAGCTGATCCTGTTACCTCACTGGTATGCCATCTACGCGCGCTGCCTGTTCTCTAAGGGAGACCTGATAGGCATGGAGCAGGCCCTCCAATCTGGAGAACAGCTTAACGAAACGTTGCATAACCCCAGGCGACTTGGCTTCTCCATTACGGTGGAACGTGTGCGTCTCTGGCTAGCGCGTGGGGACCTGGAAGCGGCGAAACGCTGGCTTCAGCGCTATCATGACCAGGAAGAGGAGCCTACGGCGATTGCGCGTGTCTCCCTGGATATAGCCTCGATCCGTGTCCTGATCGCTGATGCTCAATACACTAGGGCACTGGAAAAGATTGAGCAAGCCCTGCAACAGGCGCGAGCTGCGCAACGTAAAGCCCATATTATCGAGCTACTTGTCTTGCAAGCTCTAGCCTACCAAGCCGCAAACCAGGAACAAGCTGGCTGTACAAGCCTAGCTGAAGCAGTAGAACTGGCACAGGCACAGGGCTACAAACGCGTCTTTGTGGATGAAGGCCAGCCCCTAGCGGGACTACTCCTGAAACTCAAGCAGCGGCAACCAGAGCATCAAACCTCTATAGAGGCACTCCTGGAGACATTTTCTGCCACTCGCGACTGTACCAACCCTTCATATTAATGTGAACGCATCGTCAGGCATCATAGTAAATCGGAAGAGAAGTAGAAAGAAGAAGATAATATATGAAATATTGAATAGGCCGCAAGGGCTGGACCTAAGCATTCGCTGATCTCTCTATCCCTATCTCATGCTACGTCTAGGCAGATCGTGCTGACTTGGTTGTTTCACTGATCGCTTGCTTGAGCATAAAGTCCCGTGTGGGCGGTATACGCTCACTCGCTCACTCTCTCTGGTTTGCGCTTGCACAAGCGCGTTGCACATCACGTGGGCTGTATCACCAATGGCAAGACGATAGTTGCCATCTCTTCCTGCTCCGCTCCTTGCTCAAACCAGATACATCCCCCATGCTCCTTAATAATCTTATTACACATGGCTATACAAAGCTCGCACTCTCTTCCATGAATCGTGTGCGGCTCAATGGCAAACATGCCTTCCAAACTTGATTTTTGTGCAGAAGCGCTTCTACGAGCACGAATGCATATTTTTACTTCATGAAGAGTACCTGCCTGATCTTCCTCCAGAGATCCCCATATACCTACTGGAGTTGAGGAAGTATGAGCAGCAATCATGTAACTCATGAGGTGTTCTAGGGCAAGTTTCAGCCATGCAAGATCGCACAGAATGTAGAGAGGCTGCTCAGGCAAGTGGGTTTGCACTACCCGATCTTTGTGGAATGGCACGAGGTGTTCAATTACTTGCGCTAATACTAACAGAAGGTCGGTTTTGACAAAATCTCTACTAAATTTTTCCTCGACAGACGTGATCGGTGATTCACGAAGCTGAGCAAGGAATTCACCCAGTTGTGTTTCCTGAATGCGCATCGCTTGCAGGTAACGCAACCACTTGTTTATCTCCTGTTTCCCTCTCTCTAACTGAAGATGCTCTTCTTGCGTCTGCGCAAGCAGCGCGCGTTCTAAAAGTTGTGTGTACTCCGAAACGGCAGCAAGTCCATTTCCCATAATATGGTGGATGATTTCAAGCAGCGAATAGTCGATGAGGCGCCCACTCATTAATGGACATACTTTATTCTCAGACTGCGACATCGCATTCCTCCATCTTATGTTGATATTTTCGTCGATCTTGGTCAGAATAGTGCAAGCGGAGGAAGCTCCTCCTCAGAATAGCAATGGAGAGAGAACAAATGGTACCTTAAACACATAGGCTCAGATATCCAGAGAACGGGCTCCGGCGTCGTTTTTTCTCCTTCCCATGGCTGCATCTATACCCATTTTCAATATATACTCGAGTCGCAATGGCCCGCTACTTCTTCCATTCCTCTAGACTGGGAAGGCTGGTCACGAAGCGAAGACGCAAAGAAGCGCTATTGTTTCCTCTATTGTACTAAACTCGCGTTTTAACCACGTTAAGGGAAGCGAAGGCCATAACTAGCGATCGCAAGCCGAAAATAAAAGTAAAACGGTGCAGAAGCACCTGTTTGTAACTCAGCTTCCCATAGTGTGATCTTTCGCGCCTACAGCGCTCATGGGTAAGATGTTGTGTACAAAATGGGCTTTGCTCATTTTGTACACAACATCTGCTTTTATGCAGTATTCCTGAGCTCCAAATGATGTTTGCCTTCTGGGGCCGGGGCTGCTATAGTAATGAACACACAAACATAGCGAAGGGAGATGCCGATACTTTATGGCCGCGAACTGGTGGGAGACACTCACCGAGCTAGTAACAACACTTGAACAAAAGCATATTGACTATACCATCCTGAACCGCGCCGCCCTCTATGCTCAGGGCGCCCTCGAAGAGGCTCCCCATGCCATAGAAATATCTATCCAATGGGATCTCTTCGCGCTCGCGCACGAGCTTCTGCCCTCAGGCTCCATAACCCACGAAGGGAATACGGCTCGCTTCTCCTTCCGCAGACTGCCCTTCCGTGTGACGCTCTCCTGCCAGTACAATACAGTCGTGGCGACTGATCCTGACCGCCTGCACATCGAACATGCCGGACGCCACTTCTGGGTCAAGGCACCAGACTACTACGTGCGCACCCTTTCCTCCAAGGATGAGTTAGTACGTGCCATCAAGGCCTACTGGCAGCGCTTACAAGAGCAAAACAATCGGTTAAACATGCAGGCCTGGAACCAGGACACCTACGACGCCTGGCTGGCGCGCTTTGGCTCGCCCCAGGAGGCCGCGCAACGCATTCTGAAAGATCCTCGTGGACGCCTGGGCTCACTCGTACACCATCTGCCAGAGGTGCAGGGAAAGAAGATTATCAACCTGCTAGGTTCGCATGGAACCAAGGCCATCGCCCTGGCCCATCTCGGCGCCTGGGCTACCGTCGTCGATATCTCCGAGGGGAATGCGCGCTATGCCCTCGACGTGGCCCAGGCCGCTGGAGTCGATTTGCGTTATATTATCTCCGATGTGTTAAGCCTGCCAGAGAGCGAGTTAGATGCCAGCTATGACCTGGTGCTCCTGGAACTGGGTGTGCTCCACTACTTCGTGGACCTGGAACCCCTCTTCAGCATTATCAAGCGTCTGCTCCGCCCCGATGGTCTGCTCCTGCTCCAGGACTTCCACCCCATCTCGGCCAAGCTGATTATCTCCAAAGGCGCTAAACATAAAGTCAAGGGCAACTACTTCGACAAAGCGCTTATCACCAAACCCGTGGCCCTGAGCAAGCATCTCCCCACAGGCGGACAGGAAAGTGCTCCCATTGTGTACCAGCGTCAATGGACCCTCGGCGAGGTCGTTACCGCCGTCGCCGCCTCTGGTCTCATCATCTCCTCCCTGGACGAGGAACCCAATCCCAAAATCGACGATATCGGCATCCCCAAACTCTTCACCCTCACCGCCCGCAACGCCACGCCGTAAACAGGGCGCCCATGAAGAAAAAACTGTGTAAAGGAGTGTGGGTGGATTAGTGAAGCCACCCCACACTCCTTTACACATGAGCCACGCAGTGGCAAAATTTTAAGTTTAACGGATAGCAACCGACCCACCACCTTGAGGGCAAAAATACATAATAGAACCCCTGCAATAGAGTGTAATACTTTAACCTGTATTTCATGTTTATATTTATTTTAAGAAAAATAGATGCTCTATGTTTGCAGAATACGACTGGTAAGAAAAACAATTTCTTGCATATGTGTGATATTTCTGCCGCTGCTGACGTAGTATCTGTTACTATCCCAAAGTTTTCGCTGGAGAAGCTGATGGATGAGTTCTCTACTTTATCCTCGCTAGCTCTGGCCAAAGCGCCTTCTCCATTGATGTAGCAAGCGCTTAGTAGCCATTGGCGCCTTCTCTCTCTTTCCAGAATATGTGCCTGACGTACAAGAGAGTCGTACTGCACCGCATCGTTTATTTGTGGTACTCTCACTATCTGGTAGCAAGGAGACCTGATGCAACTACACACACCAGACACCCGACCACGTACACGCATCACAACCCATCGTGTACTCCCTCTCTTCATGGGCATCCTGATGCTCTTTGTCGCGGCCTGTGGCGGTGGCAACAACACCCCAACCAGCAGCGGCAAAGCCCCGGATGACCAGCAGATCCTGGTCAAACCCGTGGAAGGCCGCTCGGAGTTGCAGACCTTTGATCCCGCGCTCGCAACCGAATCGGCGGCCATCAATGCCATCAATATGGTCTTTACCGGCCTGGTTGAGCTTGATGACAAGCTCCAGGTACAGGATCAGCTCGCAGCCTCGCATTCGCTGGCTGCTGATGGCGTGACCTGGACCTTTAAGCTCAAACCTGGCCTCAAGTTCAGTGATGGCACGCCCCTGACCTCGGCTGACGTGGCCTATAGCCTGGATCGGGCCCTAACACCCGATCTCAAGTCGCCTGTCTCGCCCGTGTATCTCGGCCTGCTCAAGGACGCAGATAAGCGCTTCAGCGGCGCCGTACCATCGCTCATCAATGATAGTATTTTGACGCCCGATTCCCAAACGGTGGTCCTCATTGCCAAAAGCAAAGCCGCTTATTTCTTGCAAATCCTGACTTATCAAACCTCGTTTGTGGTTGAGAAGAGCATGATCCAGAAGTATGGCAATAACTTTGCCACCCATCTGAGCGAGGGCATCGGCGGAGATGGCCCCTTTAAAGTCGCCAGCTACACTCCTAACAAAGACATCGAATTTGTACCCAATCCCAACTACTACGGCCCCAAACCCAAACTCAAAAAGGTCGTCATGGTCTTCTACAAGCAGGCAGATACCGTCTATCGTGCCTACCAGGCGAACCAGGTAGACTCTTCCAGCGTGTCTTCTACGGAAATTGCCAGCGCCAAACAGTTGCCCAACGGGCAATATCATAGCATTCCTCAGCTCGATGTCGAATACTTTACCATGAATTACCTGGTGAAACCATTTGACAATCTGAAGATCCGTCAGGCCTTTGCGCTCTCAATCGACAAGGACGCCATCGCGCATAACGTCTTCAAAGACGCCGCCATCCCATCGAACCATATTGTTCCTCAGGGCATGCCGGGTTACAATGAGAACCTGACAGCCACGCATGGCGTTACCAGCACCAAAGGTAACGCGGAACTGGCCAAGCAGCTTTTTGCCGAGGGCTTAAAAGATGAGAACCTTACCGTCTCTACCTTCCCCCAGATTACCTTTACTGTCTCCACCCTGGGTCTAACTGACTGGCGTAACATGTTTGCCGCTGTCCAGCAGATGTGGCAGAAGAACCTTGGCGTCACCGTCAAGATCCAGGACGAAGACTTCAACAAGCTACTTGATGATCGCAATAGCACAGTGAACAATCCCAAAGGAATGCAGATGTGGGCACTCGACTGGAGCTCGGACTATCCCGATCCCCAGGACTGGCTGACCCTGATCTTCGACAAAGGCTCGCCCAAGAATGCCTTCAACTATGGACAGAACTCAACACCTCTTGCCACGGAACAGCAGGCAAACCAGCTCCTGATGGAGCAGGCCGACGTCAATGCGGATCAGCAGGCACGCCTGAAACAGTACAACCAGGCCGAACAGGCACTCATCGACGATGTCGCCTGGATTCCTGTCTACCAGAGCATCTCTACACTGGTGCGCAAGCCCTGCGTGATCGGTGTCGTAGATAATGCCCAGGGCTTCACTCCCCCTGATGATTGGACCAACATCTACATCTCCGACGCGACCCCCTGCGCTAATACGAAACAGTATAGCTAACCAGGTAGCCGCATACGCCAGTAGCGGGCCGAAGCAACATGCTTCGGCCCGCTACTGCTTTGTAGGAATCTGCGTTACCTAATTTTTGTATGTTATACGTACAACGCCTTCTAAGACGCTTCAAAAGTATGCTCCGAGCCATTTTACTCAGCGTTTCAATGGGTCGCTGTAGCTGTGGGTAAATATACTAGAAGGAGAATAGATTTGTCATCTCACTCTCATCACCTCATTCGGCCTGCGGATGCCCCTGGGTTCACCCATGGGGAGGAAGCAGGCGTTCCTTTCCTGGTGGCTGGGGAGGGGGCTCCTCAGTACGTCATCCCTGCAAGGCTGTCGCCACCACAGCATAGTCGTAGCCGTCGGCCCGTTGGAGGACCCGGCAAAAGCGCGCAGGAATCCCCTGCACCTTGCCCATGCGAAACTGCTTGTTCGCGCGCACGGCGATGCGCCCGGTATGCGTCCCCTGCGCCGCAAACCCTTCTGGGACCACCGCCCGCACCCGATCACCGGTCTTGATGCCCAGGACCTGCTTGCGGCGCATCAGATAGCCAACGGGGAAACCATGTTCATCGACATTGGTCCGGCTGTAGCGCCCCCGACCGGTGGCGGTGATCGCAAGGGTGTTCTGCCCACCCACCGCAACCCCTGCCAGTTCCCCCACACACAACGCGTCCAGCGCGTGCGTCTTAGGGATCGAGAAGCGAGCACGGTTCCACCTCGTGCGTCCGCCGCTCCAACTGGTGAGCGGCAGTCCCAGCGCGCGCAGTTCGTCACAGAGCGCGTAGCGGGTGGCGTTGACCGCAGCCGCGTCCCGTAGCGGCTGCTTCGCCTGGGCGGCTACTTCGGGATGGCCGAACTCCGCGGCGGTGCGCTCCCCCTTGGCCGCATTGCACGCGTGGCAACTGAGCGCCAGATTCGACACGCGGTTGGAGCCACCCCGACTGCGCGGCTGGATATGGTCCAACTCGAAGGGCGTGTCCGTGCGCCCGCAGTACACGCACCTGCGCCCGAATTTCTCCAGGAGATAGGCGCGCACCTCCCAACCGGCCAGTTCCCCGCGCTGGTACTCGACCCCGGAGATCTCCGGATGCTGCAGCAGTTGGGTGTCGAACTTCACCCGCTCGACCGCGATACGCACCAGCGGGACCCAGCGCTGGTAGCGCCTGCCCCAGGACAGGACGTTATCGATGCGTGAGCGCAGGGACGGCGCAAGCCAGCCAGGCGCTCGACGGCGGTTGAGGAAGCGCGCCGGCCGATAGCGCAGGTTGCTCGAACGCCTGCGTCGCCGATACCCGGCCCGTTTGCGCAGCCGGTCGCGGACCTCCTCCCCACGATGGGAAAGTTCGGCCAGGTGCAGCGCGTGGTGCACCTCTCCCTCGCCAGTCTCTTCCACCCGCGCCAGCGCCAGGCCAGTCGTTTTCGAGCCTGGATCGATCTTGAGCACGACCGGTTGCAGCGTGCTCTGCTGGACGCTGCGGTCCTTGAGCCGGATCGTGAAGGGGCTGAGCCGATGGACCACGGCCCGCTTGCGCGCAAGCAGGAGGCGGGCGCGCCTGGGGGTACACGGCATGAGTGGCTTTTTGTGTCTGTCGAGCACAAACGCCATGGGTGACTCCTTTCTCTTCCCTCGTGTGAGGGTCCCGTTACCGGGCGGTGTAACGGTCCTGAGCAGGCTGACTCAGGACGCTCCCCTCGCCGGTGTTGCACTCGCTTGTTCGGCTCAGCGCACCGACCCGTACCCCGACGGGTGCTTTTAACGCTGAGCGACAGCGCCAGCCGCTGAGGAAGCACGACTGGGTGTCATGACGAGCGTAACGCTGGTGCCAATCAGCGCCTTGCCTGCGGGCTCTGGCACCTCGGCTGGACAACGAAAACGGCATCAACACAAGGGATAAGCCCCCGCATTCATGCGTGGGGATCGTTGACTTAAAGCGCGTCTCAGCTATATGCTAGCTTGCTAAGAAAGAGATATTATGGCAATCCCTCCACCAGGGCAGCCGGAGCGGAACTCTCCCCAAACGGCGCAATATATATTCGAAGCTAAAATACCCAGGATCACTGCGACGCTCCCTGACATTCAGCCGCTTCCCAGGACCTTAGGCACTCGTGACCTGGTCGTCTTCCTTATTTTCGATATCGTCGTTCTGTCGTTTGCGATGCTGATGCAGTTGGCCGGGCCATTCGCCTTACTCTACTGGCTTCTAGGTACCTGCACCTTCTTCTTGCCAGGGGCAGTCGTCTTCTACTGGCTGGCGCGACACCTGCCGGGACAGGGAAGCCCCTATGTGTGGCTCAGTAGTGTCTTCAACCGTTGCTAAAATCTAGAACTATCTTGAACAAGGCCCAACTATCCACACAATCGAAGGAAAACAGCTTTGGGCTGTGACGATTGAAGGAAGGCAGAAGCCACCCAGCCAGGATAGTAACAGATCTTTCCCCGCAAGGTGCGGGCGGGTGTCTCTCCCGTCGGCGGCAACAGCAACGCCGAACCCATTCCGGTATACGAAACGGGCTTGACCCTGGGGTCAGAGATGGAGCAAGACCTCGCCTTGCCTACGTGTTTCATGTGAGCCAGATATGCCACGCCCAGTCTCGCAATGTTGACCGACGCACAATAATCCCGATCACCGTTATACTGACAGGCCTCACAAGCCATCCACCGCCCCCACTTCACCGCTTCACGACGATCACTGGGGGAACGATACGTTTTTGCCGTGATCCCGCAGCGGGGGCAGGTATGACTGGTTCCTCGTGGTTGCGCTGTACGGAACCGCACGCCCAGAAGATGACATTTATAGCGAAGGATCCTCCAGATTTCCCCGCGGACGGTCGAGTTATTGCGATAGTGGCGCCAGCGCCCCCGGACACCTTTCCCTCGCCCGGTGGTTTTGAGGGTTTTCAACGATTCCATCGAGAGCAGCGAGCAGCCATGGATCTGACACAACAGCAGCAAGACGTTACTTGCCAGATGCGCCAGCGCTCGATTGCGCCGCTCATATTTGCCCCAACAGCGCTCGATGTCGCGCCGAGAGAGTGCGAGGCGCTCCTGGTACCAGGCGCGTTTGGGATGGGCTTCTGGCAAGGCATCTCGTTCCTGCTCAAAGGCCGCGACCTTCTTCTTAAGTTCATCAATCTGGCGCCGCGTGCGGGCTTGTTTGCCATCAAAGCCGCCAGTGTCCAGGAAGAATGGCCTGCCAACTTGCTCACTGTGTTCATCGATGGCAGTCGCCGTCAAGAGGGTATGCACACCCCAGTCCACGCCTAAGACGCATTCAACCTGTTCCCAGGTGGGCAAGGCCGTTTTTTCGACCTCGATGATGAAGTCGAGCACGGCAAAGCGCTCACCATCGGCTCGGCGCTCTTCGCGCAGCGTGGGAGCCATGAGCTTCCCGTCGGAAAGACGCTCTTTGAGGCAAGCAGGGAACGCAATGAGGGTCTCCTCTTTGCGCCAGCGCCACATCCCCATCTCGTCAGGGGAGCGGAAGCGAAACCGAGCCACCCCTGCATCTGCGTCAAGAGCCAGCCGATAGGCCTGGCCTTTTGTGCCACCATCGTCTCCTGCATAGGTCAGCAGACCAACGTGTAACAAGGGGATGGGTTGCAATTCTTCATAGGAAGTGGGGAAACGATCATGCTGCAAGCAAAAATTGCAGGCTTGCTCGACCACATTTTGTAGGGTGACAAAGCTGGTTTCATCCTCATCGAGGCTCTGCTGCAAGGCCGTAATGGCTTCTTTGATGGCTGGGCGTTTTTTGCCTGCTGGGCGCCTCTCCGTTTTGGGGCGAATGAAGCCATCGGAGAGAATGGGGGCGACGAGGGTAAAGACTTTTTTGCGCTCGGCTTGTGCCCGCAGCAAGCGCCCGACGACCTCGCTCTCGCAGCGCCATTGACGATCACCATGCGGCAACGGGCTTGCGATGTACTTGCCAACCTGCTTCCAGGCAGGCCCTTCACGCTCAGCCCCAAACGCGTCGAGGCAGGGCCAGAGGATCGTCAGTGCCGCATTGACGACGGCCTTACTGGCGTCAAGGAGGCGAAGCGCATCTGCCTGGGCTTCGTCAGGCAACCGCACATCATAGGTCAGGGGCTGGTGGGTACGGTTGGTATGGGGAGAGCGCATCGTTCCTCCTCTGACGAACATTTGTCCTCATGAGGAGAAGTATAACAGGAAAAGCATGTACTTGCAACTGTTTTGGACTTGTTTGAAGCGGCTATAGATAGTTGCAGAAGTACATGCTAGTTATAGCTTTTTGACAACTGTCTAAATCCTGTCCTTGGCTTTACGATCACTTTTAGTATCTGGCTTACCAGTATACTCTATACCTCGACCTCGCTTCAAGAGGCAATCATCTACTTCCGCATGCTCAAACCAAACTGGCTCTATACCTCTTCTCAACAGGGCCTGCTCATGATTCTTATGCTCTTTCTGGCAACGGCCATCAGTTGTCTCCCCCTATCACGTCTAAAGCAATTGCTCTTTATTGCCTGTCTCGGCTATGGCGCACTCTATATCATCCTGGGTGCTAGCACGCTGTGGAGGCTACAGCATGGCATGCTGTGGCTTCTTCCCTGGAACCACCCGGCAACTCAGCCACTCTTGTGGCATAAGCAACCTCTATTCTATAGCTTCACGATTCTAGCCTTCCTTGGCCTGAATCATCCCCTCTTTATGGGCAGTGAGGTACGCGAGGGGCAAGCGGGCCTACGCCGGGCCTCCAAATACATCTGGTGGGGGGCTGCCATCATACCTTTCCTCTATCTGCTGGGCCTGGTCAGTGCCGCAGCGTGGACACCTGTTGTGTCAAGAAATGAAACTCAGGCCGCGGTTGTACTCTGGATAAACGCCTTCGGACCAGTGGTAAATTTTCCCGCCACTCTCGTGTTGGGCCTTGCGGATATCTTCCAGGCAGTCATCTTTATGGTGCTTTTTTCGCGCCTACTTATCACCCTGACTCAACATCACCGCCTGCCTCCTGCCTTTGCACGCATAAACGCTTCGGGGGTTCCTGTCTTTACGATGCTAGTCCAGGCCTTCACTATCCTGGTGGTCATGGTTATAGGCTTTATATTCGTCCCCTCGCTCTTTGAAAGTGGCAATAACGTCATAGAGATCGAGCGAAATACACATAAAATTATGTTGGCAAGCTCGTTTGTTCTCTTATTATGCTCCACATCACTATTCTTCACCTTGCCCATAATAATAAGTTTCAATAGAGGGAAAGGCAGAAGCATAGCGTTCACTATCAACTATAAACGCCTGATGCTTATAGCAATTGCACTCCTGGGTACAGGTGCCACGCTAGTAGCTATCTGGGCAACGCTCGCGCAATCCTGGGTCACTGGAATCTCGAATGAGCACTGGGGAAGCATCATTCTGATGGTCGTATTTATCATGCTGATCCTCGGCTGGCTCTGTGGTGAGATGCCCCGTCTGAGCCTCCTGTTAAGCGACCAGGAGCGCGTGACCAGTCGCGAGAAGACGCTGCGCGAACAATTGCAGGAGGCTTATCAACAACAAGGCGTTCTCTTGCTAGAGCTAGAGAAACTCTATCGCGAACAAGCATTTGCGGCAACCATTGATCCCGTGACTGAGCTTCCCAATCACCGGGCCGTGATGAGCTATATTGACGCGACTCTCGCACGGGCACAAGCAGAGCATAGCCCCTTCGCGATCATGTTTATTGACCTCGATCATTTTAAAAGCATAAACGATCAATGGGGACATCGAGTGGGCGATACCATTCTCTACGAGGTTGCCCAACGCTTACATGCCAATCAGCGCCAGGAAGACTTCATCGGCCGCTATGGGGGAGAAGAGTTTGCCCTGATTTGCGCCAATAGTGATCTGTCCACAATCAGGAAGAGAGCCAGGCAACTCTGCACTATCCTCGCAGAGCGACCCTTCCTCTGCAGTGTTCGTGATAACACGCACGAGATTTCAGTGACCGCCAGCATCGGCATAGCCGTCTATCCAAGGCATGGTACCACACGCGACGCTCTCATAGAGCAGGCCGATCGCGCTATGTACCTAGCCAAACAGAAGGGGCGTAATCGCATCTGCTGCTCATCCTGAACAATGCTCAATCTGACACACACTCTCCCTGCTGAGCGTGTTCCCTGTGACTACCCGATTCTCTCTAGCAACCGTCTTTTAGAGAGACGATTTATATAAATAAAACAGGGAGATACCAACATTATGAGTACGAAATGGAGCAGGAATCTGGCATGGGCAGGGATTGGGCTGGGTGCTGGCCTGGCCCTGCGTACCTACATCAGGCGCGGTCTGGCGCAGGATCTCCAGGGGCAGGTCGTCGTCATCACGGGTGGATCACGCGGGCTAGGTCTGGCGATGGCGCGTGAGTTCGCGCGCCAGGGATGCCGCCTCGCGCTCTGCGCACGTGAGGCTAAGGCCCTGGAGATCGTAAAAGAGGAATTTACGCAAAAGGGCGTCGAAATCGCCGAAATCTATATAAAGACCTGCGATATCAGCAAGCGCGACCAGGTTGACCTCTTTGTCTCCCAGGTTCTCAATCATTTTGGACGTATCGATATTCTCGTCAATAACGCGGGTGTAATCACGATTGGCCCACAGAAAAGTACGACTATCGAGGATTATGCAGAGGCGATGGATATTATGTACTGGGGCACGGTCAATATGACCTTTGCCGTGTTGCCTCATATGCGCGAGCGCGCCAGCGGGCGCATCGTGAATATCACCTCCATCGGCGGTAAGGTCAGCATACCCCACCTGCTTCCCTATTCGGCGGCCAAATTCGCCGCTGTAGGCTTCTCCGAGGGTATGCATGCTGAACTGGCACAGGATGGCATTACGGTGACGACCGTCGTGCCTGGCCTGATGCGCACAGGCTCGCATGTACACGCCTATGCCAAAGGCGACAAGGAGGCGGAGTATGCCTGGTTCGCGATGGGCGCAACCTACCCCTTCATCTCTATGCAGGCCGATAGAGCGGCTCGTAAGATTGTAGACGCGGCCCGTCTGGGAGAGGCCGAAGTTATCCTCTCACCCCAGGCCAAGCTGCTAGCTGGATTCCACGGCCTCTTCCCCGGCCTGACCAGCGATATCCTCTCCGTGGTAAGCCGACTCATGCCCAAGGCGCCAGCCAACGACGATAAAACGCGGGACGCGGCCCACAGGCATGTGACGCCCGTCGCCTCATTTATCAGCAAGCCCGGCGAGGTCGCCATCCGCAAATTCAACCAGGAGAGCAAACAAGACTAGACACGTACCTATTGGTGCATCTGCCAAGTGACACAGAAATCTGTAGGAGCCATGCCAGCATGGCCTTGTTCACGCAGGGTGAGCGTATCTTTCGTCAGCATAAGTTGCGTCTGCTCGCCAATGGACAGTATGTTGCACGCTTCGACGAGGGTGGAATACATGCCTTCATCCCTGAAGAGAATATACAACAACGTTTGCTCGCTCAGCTTGAGCAGGCATTCGCGCTCTGTGACCTGGCCGTTATCTCTGACTACCGCTATGGCGTCCTCTCACCTCGCATACTTGAGCGTCTTCATACGCTTCAGGCTGAGCGGCATTTGCCTATGATCGTCGATTCCAAAACCCTGCATAACTTCAAGGGGCTGGAAATATCAGCCATTACGCCCAACATCGCTGAGGCTCGCCAACTCGTGGGCGCGGCTGATAGTAAATACACCTCTTCATCTTCAGAGACGCTCCTGGCTGAGGCACGGATACTGGCTGAACATCTGCACAGCTTACTCACAACAAGATACGTTGGCGATTACACTGGGTGGCGAGGGAGTCTTCCTGCTTGACCACCAGGGACATGAACGACATCTCCCCACGGCATCGGTTGCCAGAGCGCACGATGTGGGCGCGGGCGATTCCTTTACCGCGGCTCTCTTCCTGGCCCTGACCGTGGCAGATGATATCGTTGAAGCGGCACGCATTGGACTGGATGCTGCCAGCATCGCTGTCTCACGCGTACATACCGCCAGCGTCTCACACCATGATCTCCTACAACGCGTGAGCCTGAGAAGTCATAACGAGCAGAGTAAGGCGGAAATCGGGCGGGTGGACGCGATCAGGCTCGCCGCCATCTTAGAGCCTGAGCGCCAGGCAGGCAAACGCCTTATCTTCACCAATGGCATCTTCGATATCCTGCATGCCGGCCATATCCACCTGCTACGCCAGGCCAGAGAACTGGGTGATATCCTGGTCGTTGGCGTCAATAGCGATGCGAGTGCGCGCCGTCTTAAAGGTGCCAGGCGTCCCATCAATGGCCTCCGGGAACGCATGGCGCTCGTCTCGGCTCTGGATGGCGTTGATTATGTGGTCCCATTCAAGGAGGAGACGCCCACGGAGCTGATACGCCTCTTGCGTCCCCATATACATGTCAAGGGCGGCGATTACGCAAATGAGGACCTGCCAGAGGCCGGCGCCGTGCAGGAGGCTGGCGGACAGGTGGTTATCATTCCCTTGCTCGGGGGCATGAGCACAAGCGCCGTTATCGACCGCATTGCGCGCATGGCCATGCTACAGCAGGCACCTGAGCATGTCTCAAGTGTTCGGGAGGAGGGGAGAGGTTCATGGTAGATCCACGCTGGCAAGATAAGAACAACATTTTGCTCGTACGACTCGACAACCCGGGCGATGTGCTTCTAATGACACCGGCTTTTCACGCCGTCAAGGAGTCGTTACCCCAGGCGCGCCTGACCCTGCTCACCAGCCCCGTTGGGGCACAGATCGGACGCCTCGATCCCGATATCGACGAGGTCATGGTATATGAGGCCCCCTGGGTCGATCCCTGGCAGAAGTTGCCCCACGATAGTCAGCGCGAGCAGGCCATGATCGCGCTCCTGCGTGAGAGGCACTTCGATGGCGCGATTATATTCACATCTTTCCGCCAGAGCGCGCTGCCCGCGGCCTACATGTGCTACCTGGCAGATATTCCCTTACGGGCCGCGGCCTCCATCGATGGCCCCGGCTCCCTGCTGACCACCCGCCATAAGCATCCTGAACATATTGTGCACGAGGTAGAGCGAGCGCTCAATCTCGTTGGCGCGCTGGGTATGCGCGCCAGTGAGCGCAACCTCGTACTACAGGTGCCCCCAGAGGCCCAGAGTGAGGCTGAAAGCTGGCTCGCACAGCAGGCATTCGCGGACCAGAGGCCCCTGGTCGTGGTCCATCCCGGCTGTACGATGCCTGCACGCACCTACCCCTGGGAGATGTATGTCGAGGTCATCAATCTCCTGGTGGAACAGCTCTCGGCCCGAGTGGTGGTCACTTGGCGACCACTCTGAGGAGGAACTGGTTAAGCGCGTGTTGGAACTTATAGATCCGCAAAAGCGTGAACAGGTACGAGGGGCGGCAGGAGATCTCTCCTTCGCAGGCTTATGTGCTCTGCTCCAGCGAGCAGACCTGGCTATCACCAATAATACGGGTCCCATGCATCTCGCGGCGGCAGGGCAAACGCCCGTGATCGCGCTTTTCGCCCTGACCAATCCCCCCGAGCAATGGGGACCCTGGAACGTGGCTCATCGTCAGCTCTACGTTGACGTTCCCTGTCGCATCTGCTATAGCCGCGTCTGTCCCTATTCGCATGAGTGTCTTCGCCTGATCTCGCCACAGATGGTGCTTGAGGCCGCTCGCGATTTACTCCAGAATACTCCGCGACCTGATGCCACCGAGACCCGGCACCTGGTTGATGATCCAGATGTCTTGCTGATTCATGTCACCAAATATAACCGCCGATACAAGCCCCGTTGAACGCATCGCGGTAGAAAAAAGTATTATCCAGCAGGTTGATAAAGTCATCGCGCAATGCCCAAGTGAATGGCAGGAACTCATTGAGGAGTATGGAGCCGATCCATCCAGGCTCGTGCTGATACCTGCCGCCGCCAACACTACGCTCTTACGCCCGGTTACGCGCGCCCTGGCACGCCAGGAGATTGGGCTACGCCAGCTTGGCATTCCCAAGTCGGCCTTTACTATCTCCTACGTAGGCCGCCTGCTACCACGTAAGGACGTGCGCAACATCGTCTTCGCCAAAGCGGCCTTCCCCTGGCTACGCCAGCAGGGTGGTGGGCATATCTTCAATATCGCCTCGACTGCGGCTACCCGCGCCTGGGCCAATGCCTCGCCCTATCACGCCTCAAAATGGGGCCTGCTGGGCTTTAGCCGTGGCTTGAGCGTCGAGGGGCGCCCACATAACATTCGTGTTACCACGCTCATCCCCGGCGGCATGGATACTCACTTCTTTGACCGCTTCCTGGATCAGGGCATTCCCATGCCCGACAAAAACAACCTACAAAGTCCGGCCAATGTCGCGGCAACCATGGTCTTCGCCGCCCAGCTCCCACCCGAGTCCGCCCTCCAGGAGCTCATCGTCACCCCCCTCAACGAAACCAGCTGGCCCTAAATAAATTTTATACGTAATAGAAGAGGCCACTCGCGCATGCGCGAGTGGCCTCTTCTATCACCAACCACCGCCTGCGGATGCCCCTCTTTTCAAAGATGGGGAGGAAGCAGGCGTTCCTTGTTGGGGGTTGGGGCAAGGGGCCTGTCCGTAGGCATAGCCATCGGCCCGTTGCAGCACAACACAATATTTGGCATTGATACCGTCGCGCTTTCCCACACGGAAGGAGCCTGACGCTCGCACGGCGACCCGCCCCACATGCGTGCCTTCGGTTTTGAGTGGCTTGAGCAGCTGGGGCACCTCAGCCCGCACCAGATCCCCTGTCGCAAAATCTCGGATGCGCTTGTCTCGTGTGAAATAACTCACGGGAAAGCCTGAGCCATTCACATTGGTGCGCTGGTAGCTGCCACGCCTCTGCGCCTGGATGAGCAGCATCTGGCTTCGCTCTCGCGTCACTCCCACCAGGTCGCCAACACACAGCGCATCCAGACAGTGCTCCTTCTCGACACCAAAGCGATCTCGGTTCCATCTCGTGCGTCCACCGCTCCAGGTCCCAACAGGCAACCCCAATGCTCGTAAGGCTTCCACCAGCGCGAAACGCGTCGCATTGACCGCCGCGGCGTCTTTGAGAGGGACCCTGGCTTGTTTCTGCACCTCCGCATGCCCAAACTCGACGGCGGTCTGATTGCCTTTGGCTTGATTGCAGGCATGGCAACTGAGCACCAGATTGGACACGCGATGCGATCCCCCACGAGAGCGAGGTAGCACATGATCGATCTCAAAGGGCACGTTCTGCTTGCCGCAGTACACACAGCGCCGGGCGAACTTTTCGAGCAGATAGGCCCGGATCTCCCAGCCAACAAGCTCGCCTCGTTGATAGGCAATCCCGCTGACTTCGGGATGCTGCATCAGGAGCATGTCAAACTTGACGCGCTCGACCTCGATGCGCGTCAGAGGGTCCACGTCTGCAAACGGGTGGCCCAGGTGAGGACATTGCCAATGCGAGAGCGCAGACTGGGCGGCAACCACCCTGCTGGTCGCCTGCGGTTGGCAAAGCGCGCGGCACGATACCGCAGGTTGGCCGTTCGGCGTCGCCTGCGGTAGCCTCGCCGCTGCATGAGCGGCTGATTCACCTGCTCGCCTCGATGGGACAGGTTAACAAGATGAAGCGCATGATGGACGTCACCTTCCTCTCGCTGCTCAACTCGCACCAGCGCCATCCCGCTGGTTTTGGACCCAGGGTCCAGTTTGAGCGCGACGGGCTGAACCTCGCTCTGCTCGCGCGTTCGATCAGTGAGACGAATGACAAAGGGAACATGTCGATGCACCACTGCTCGCTTGCGCGCCAGCAAGAGCCGTGCCCGTTTCTCCGAGCATGGCATCAGCGGTTGATGGTGCCGATCCACGACAAACACGGACATACGAATGGATCCTTTCTGCCTCCGAAGAGGCCCCCGTAAGGGGCTGGTGACGCACCTGGGCCAGGCGTGCCCAGATGACCCCTCTCGCCACGGTTACAGAAGACTCGTCTGTTGGCGCACCGCCCGACACCCCAACGGGCTTTTAACCACCAACGGCAGAGCCAGGGACTGAGGTGGCATCCCTGGGTGCCATGATCTTCCGAACGTAGATGCGTCCTCTCCCGGCCTGCGGGATCAGCATCTCAGGCTGGACAACGGGACCAACGTCAACCACGGGAGCAAGCCCCCGCGTTCTACGCGTGGGGTCGTTGACTTGTTTACTCTTCTTCCTCTATGTGCCATTGGGAGCCCTGGGGAGTATCTTCGATCACTATGCCATAGGTACTAAGCGTATCGCGCAAGCGGTCGGCAAAGGGCCACTGCTTCGCGGCACGTAGGTCTGTGCGAATAGTCACCAGGGCATCAATAAGTGGCGCGGGAAGCGCTCCCGCCAGGTTCTGCTCCTCAATACGTGGATCAAGGGTCTCGCCCGGCGCAAGCAATGTCTCAACATAGATTGGGTTTCCCACTGTGGAGAGTGCCTGCCGTTGCCCCTGCGCGACCGCTTCCGCTCCCAGCAACGTTAAGGGAAAGCTCTCACCCGCCTGGAACTCCACCATCTGACCCTCACGGATGATATGGACGCCTCCCTTGCCCTCAACGGCGACCTCGCCCGTGACAAAGTCCAGAATACAGGCGGTATGCTCATCGATGCCAAAGACAACCACGTCCTCCGGCAACTGCTTCAGCATCTTGCTGAAACGCTCGCGCCCCATATAGCAGAAGCTTGTATCCAGGTCGGCCCCACCCTCATTGTTATTCCAGTGCGGCACAATCGCCAGGGTCATGCCAAAGGGTTTGAAGAAATCCAGCCCCTGATACCAACTCGGCTCATCACCAACCTTGAAAATCTCATAGACTGGAAGGCTATAAGAACCCATCGCAATAGAGGCCGCACTGGAGACATAGAGCGCGGTACCGTTAGCATGTGCCTGGCGGATGGCATCAAAATAGGTCGTTCCCTGTAGTTCGCGTATCATATACGTTGGGCTGCCTGGCCCGGCAAGGATGGCGCGCGCATGTGTGATGGCTGCTAGCATGGCGGCCCCGGTCTCGCTCTCCTGCTCCTCCTGGCGCGTCTCAATGCGTTGCGGCTGGGGGCGAAACTCACCTAAGCGCTCCCGCAAAAACTGCACAATCTTCTCCGCGACCAGCACACGGTTAGGCTGAAAACCAGCAGGCGTATCTAAAACCGCGATGGTCCGCGGTTCTTCTAAGCGAGGTAGCATCTGACTCAGCACGCGGCGTCCAACCACGGTCGTTTCACCTGATCCTAGAATCGCGCATTGTCCTGGCATAGTCTGCAAAGTTCGCCCTCCATTTGCTATTTGCGTCTATAACAAGCTCAATTTCCTGGTTAACCTCTTTACTATTCTGAGAGCTCCCCGCTAAATGCGAGGAAGAGCACGTGCCTCTTGCCAGGCGGGGGTAGCCCGCATACGCCTCAAACGCTTCTGGCCTTCGGAGAGGATAGCATTGTAGAACTGGCGAGCCGCTTCCAGGTGGGCACGCAGGCGTGCGGCTTGCCCTGGATCGACCACCAGAGGCAGTTCGAGCAGAAAGGTGGGGGTCGCAAGTCGTTTCTCCTGCTGTTCTTTCTGCTTGCGCGATCCTGGCGTGTCTTGGGCATCTGCGCTCCACCTTCAAACACATACCTGTGATCAGTAATAGTACGTCTATTCTAGCAGAGAGACCAGAAGAACACAAGTTCTTAAGGCATTCTTTTTCCTGTTCTCTTCACGCACGCTCGTGGGAGAGCATTTCGTCTCACAGTTCTCATTACCCTTGTGCTTTTAGTGCTTCAGCACATTTTGGGAATGCTTGCCAATCTCGAGGTGCAGCTTCCGAGCGGAAATGTCTCAAGCTGGGTCTTCGGGAAGAGCATCATCATTCAACTTCATATCTATCTCGGGACGCTGCTGATTGTCGTTGCACTGGTGGCCTTGATTTTGAGTTTCGTCGCGCGGCATCCTGTTGGGATCATCGCAGCCGTTGCTGGCTCCGCTCGTCTTTGCCTGGCTCAGTGGGGTCCAATTTCTTGCCACCCAGCAAAATGACCTGGAACTTCGGATGGCACTTGGCTTTATGGGAGCTTTCATCGCCTACCTCCTTGGCTACTTCTTCTCGGGAGTCCATTCCCAAAGGCCGTCAATCTGAACATCACTCGCTGTCCCCTGAGCATGAAAGAGAAGAGCAGATCTAACAAGGAAAGGGACAGGGTTCACTCCCTGCTTGTATGGCTGCTTCCACATTCTCGTTTTCACAGTGCAGCGCAGATACGTGCGCTTTTTGAACAGGCGGACCTGGATGTAGAGGCGCAGCCAGCTCCTGTTTCGCGCTTTGTGTGTATCACCATCGGGACGCGCGCCAGCAGATGATTGGCGTCGATTTCTTCCATGGCTTCTCAACATCCGTCGAAGTCGCACCTAATACCAAGCTCACGCTTGAGTGTGTACGGGAACAGGAACAGGTTTCGGCAAGTTTGGCCGATATGGCAGCCGACATTGTTGCTGGCAAACAACAGGTGGCGCTCGACCTTCGGCGATCGTTCACAGTTGAGCAGTTTGCTCCAGATGGAGAGTGAGGCCGCTTCTCCTGAGGAAAGTAGCGTAGAAGCGAAGCCAACTCGCACTCGACGGTGTAAACTTTGACATGAAGCTGTTGATTTTCTTGGGAATTACTCTGTCGATGAGAGATGCCCTTCCTTGACCAGCTACGGAGAAGTTGGCGAAAGCGCGCCAATAGATCTGATTATTGAGTTTTTATTCCACTAGTGGTATATTCCACACGTGAAATATTAAAGATAAAGGGGCCTCTCTATGCACCCAATTTCGAATGTAGAATTCATGCTGCTGCAAATGATCGAGGAATGTCGTCAGGCTTCAGGGTACGATATCAAGAAGTTAGTCGATCAACGCGGTTATCGGGAATGGACGAATATAGGCACGACTTCGATCTACGCAGGACTGAAGAAGCTGAGTGATAAAGGTTGGATCGTAACCGAGGAATCCGACGAAAAATCCGGTAAGGGGCCTATGCCGAACCGTTTTGCCCTCACCGAAGCCGGTATTGCCAAGCTGAAACAAGAAATCCTGGACAGCCTGTCATCTGCGCGAGAGCGCGACAGTCGCTTCGATCTCGGCCTGGCTGCTTTACCTTTTGTCGGGAAGGACGAGGCCGTGGAAGCTTTGCGGAATCGGTTGGATTTTCTTCGAGAGACTTCAAAAAAAATAGAGCAAAAGTATGAATCGCAAGGCGGCGTTCGATTGCCGTTGAACGTAAGAGCGCTGTTCTTGCATCCGATAAGCCTCATCGAGAGCGAGCGAGCGTTCGTTGCCAATCTCATTCAAGAATTGTTGGAGGAGACAGAGGAATATGGGCAAAATCATTGACAGTTTCGTTTCCTATCAAGGCGAACATTGTGAAACGACAGCTATGGGTAATTTGCTGCAATTTGCGGGAGTCCAGCTGTCGGAACCGATGCTGTTCGGACTCGGGCAAGGGCTCGGATTCATATATTGGGACTCAAAGGGGATGGACTTTCCGTTCATCGGAGGAAGGGTGAAACCGGATGAATTGACGGCCAATCTCGCCGCCCGGCTAGGGTTGACCGTCAAAATTCAAGAAACGTCGTCCGTCGATAAAGCGTGGCAGAACATATGGAGCTGCATCGAACATGGAATTCCGGTCGGGCTGAAATTGGACTCCTATTACTTGGACTATTTCACGAACAAAGTGCACTTTGCCGGTCACTATGCGGTCCTATACGGTATCGATGACGAATACGCATATATGGCGGACACCAGACAACAGGGCGGACTGGTGAAGACGCGTTTGACCAGCTTGGCCGCGGCCAGAAACGCAAAGGGGTCCATGAGTTCCCGAAATCGTTCTTTTACGCTCGAGCCAATCGACGCCTTGCCGCCGCTCGTTCCAGCTGTACGCGCATCCTTGTCCAAGAATTCGTATGACTATTTGAACCCGCCCATTCGCAATATTGGGAAAAAAGGCATAGTCAAAATGAGCAATGAAATCTTGAAGTGGCCTTCCCGTAGCAACAATATCGAACATGATTTATGCCTGACCGCTTTGCTGATGGAGCGTGCTGGAACCGGCGGCGCTTTGTTTCGGAATCTGTATCGGGATTTCCTGAAAGAATGCGTCGATCTGTTGGAAGACCCGAAAATCGAACAAGCCTACCGTTTGTTTACGGAAATCGCTCCAATGTGGGTCAGTGTTTCTGCTTCGATCGACCGTGCGGGAAGAACAGGTAACCAACAGGAGCTACAGCAGGCGTCGAAGCTTTTGCTCGAGATTGCGGATAAAGAACGCGCAGCCATGGAGCTACTATCCTGACAATATTGCCCTTGTACCCCCTCCGGGACCGGATGCCTCAACATACAAGGCTCCGTGGAGTCGTCTGAGAAGCAGAAAGCCTGTGCCTCAGCCGACTCCGCAGAGTCCTGACCTTGAGTGATCCATCATATCTTCCAAGCTCCGCTGCCTCGCGTGTCGGTTCTCCGCGCGAACGTGCTGTGAGCTGAACTGGCAGCGGCAAAGCATCTCCCTGGTCAAAAGAGGCCATGAGGAGAAAGATGTAAGGTCATTCATGATAGCATATGGCGTTTGTTCGTTCCAGGGGAAATGGGGAAGAAACTGTTCAAACTGAGTTTCAGCTCGACTTTTTCTCAAATGTGGGTTGCGTATGAATCAGATGAAAAACCACATGAAGGGCTTGGAGAGACATAAACGTCCATTTAGGCCTATTAGGCCCGCCGGAGAAATTTACAAGCGCTTTGGCCTCTCGTCAGCTTCTTCAGAAAAGCGGGGTGCCATTGCCCTTTCCAGCTTTGCAACAGATTGGTCGCGAAACCTGTTCTTTTGACCAGTGTCACAAAGATGAGTGTCTGCTATATTTTTGTAGTGAGCAATCACCCTAGTTCGTAAGGCATTGGAAGGAGGAACGTTTTTTCTGATGAGAACACGTCGATACATTTTGGAGGCGGCAGAACGCATGCTGCAAACAAAGGGCCTGGCTCGCCTGACCAGTAAAGAAATTGCGGAGGCTGCTGGATGTGCTGAAGGAACCCTGTATAACCACTTTGAGACCAAGGAAGCATTAATTCTGGCGGCTATTGAAGAAAACCAGCCGGAGTTCTTCACCGTGGTTGGGGGGGATCGCATTGGAGAACGCTCCATTGAAGAAAATATCCAGGAAATCGCCCGGGCTGCCATTCGTTATTACCAAAAACTCCTCCCATTGACGACAGCGTTATTCGCCGACATGGACCTGCTGGCTCACTTTCGCCTCTGGCTGCAGGAGCACCAACGTGGACCATTGGGACTCTACGAGATCGTTGCCAGCTATGTTGCCGCTGAGCAGCGTCTGGGTCGTCTCAAGCCAGAGATCGAGCCGTTTGCGTTCGCGGCGCTGCTGCTAGGTCCCTGCCATCAGTATGCTTTTATCCACTACTTTCAGGGGTTCAATCCTTTCCCTGTCTCCGAAGAGCAGTTTGTCGCTGATCTGGTGCAGACGCTCTTGCAGGGAGGCATCCCTGTGAAGTAAATCGTTCGGGGAAAGCTTTCTCTTGGTGAAGTCCACTGTTGAAGAGGAAGCCTTTTCCCGGGGATGTGACATTTTCTCCGACGTCTCTTGCTTGAGATCACAGGCCGTCGACATCACTACCGGTCATCCAGAAGACGAGTAGTTCGTAGAAAGGAACGAGAACTCTTATGATTAACGCAACCTTTCCTTATCCTAAAAAGTTTCAAGAGGTGCTTGGACTACAAATGGCCTACGCAGAGGTTGGGAGCGGCGACCCGATTGTCTTCCTGCATGGGAATCCAACCTCTTCCTACCTCTGGCGCAACATCATCCCCTACCTGGAGCGTTTCGGACGCTGTATCGCTCCTGACCTGATTGGCATGGGTGATTCGGCGAAGTTGCCCCACAGCGGTCCCGACTCCTACACCTACCTCGAGCATCGGCGCTACCTGGATGCGCTTCTTGAGCAGCTCGACGTTCGGGAGCGCATCACCTTTGTCGCGCATGATTGGGGCGTTGCCCAGGCCTTTGACTGGACCCGCCGTCATCCGCACGCTGTGAAAGGGATCGCCTATATGGAAGGGGTTGTGGCTTCCATGAACTGGAACGAGATGCCTGAGCGCGGACGCAAGATCTTCCAGGCCTTGCGCTCTCCGGCAGGGGAACAGATGGTCCTGGAACAGAACTCGTTCATCGAGGTCAACCTGCCCGCGACCATTCAGCGCACCTTGAGCGAGGAAGAGATGAGCGCGTATCGCCGCCCATTTGCCGAGCCGGGAGAAGGGCGGCGTCCCACTCTCTCCTGGCCGCGCCAGATCCCCTTTGAGGGTGAGCCTGCCGAGGTTGCTGAGATTGTCGCAACCTCTGGGGAATGGCTCTCCCATAACCCCATTCCCAAATTGTTTCTGCGCGCCGATCCAGGCAACCTGACCCCGAGTTCTCTGGCGGTTTGCCGGGCCTGGCCCGCGCAAACCGAAGTCAGCGTGCGCGGGCTTCATTATCCCCAGGAGGACTCTCCCAAGGAGACGGGGCAGGCACTAGTGAATTGGATGCAAACCCTGTAAGAAAAAAGGATAAGAACAACCATGTCAATTCATATGACGCGAATGATGCAAGCAATGCTTCTGCATAGTTATGGGAGCTCGGAATTGCTCCAGTTGGGGGAGACCCCTCGCCCGGTCCCGGAGGATGGCGAAGCGCTGGTGCGGGTCTATGCCGCAGGTGTGCATCCCATTGATTGGCAAATCCCTCAGGGAATGTTCAAAGAGTCTCAGCCCGTCACCTTTCCGTTTATTCCTGGCATCGAAGTGGCAGGGGTGGTCGAAGAGGTGGGAGCAGGAGTGACGCCCGAACTGCTCGGACAGGAGGTTTTGGGGCAGGTTGCTCATGGGGCTATGCCGAGTATGTCTCAGTTCCCGCGAGCGTCCTGGCACGCAAGCCAAAGACCTTGAGCTTTCTTGAGGCAGCCGCCTTTCCGTTTGGCGCAGTCACTGCCTGGCGCGCGCTCTTCGACATTGCAGGAGTGACCGCCGGACAACAGGTGCTGATTCAGGGAGCCACCAGCGGCATGGGTTTGTTCGCGGTGCAACTGGCGAAATGGAAGGGCGCCCGGGTGATTGGCACCGCTCCGGCGAGGTATCACGAGTTTGTGCGCTCTCTTGGTGCAGAACTGGTGGTGGATTCTACGACGATCCCTGCGGAGCGGATGGACCTGGTGATTCTTGGACCTGGCGCAACGGTGAGCAGCGCGCTGGCAGCTCTGCACGACGGAGGAACGCTGATGTCGAATGCGCAGTTGAGCCCCGAGGAGCGTGCGCAGGCACAGGCGCGCGGAATCCGGACAGTGACCAGTCGTGGGACGACCGCAGTCCCCCTGGATCAGCTCGTCCAACTGGCGGAGGAGGGCTTTCTCAGGGCACCGGTGGGCAAAGCGTTTGCCCTGCGCGAGGCGGCCCAGTCTCATGCCTACGCGCAGAGCGGTCAGGGCTTTGGGCGCTTCGCGCTACGCGTCGTGGAAGAAGATTCCGTGATGTTTTGATTGACTGTCATGTAACACGTATGCGTATGTTTCTCTTCTTTTATTGTTTTCCATTTTTGCCTATTGAAAAGGAAAGTACGATGTCTACCAGACACCTTGTTGACCCTGAACTTTTGCCCATGCTTGATCATCTTCCTGATGTACAATTCACCACAGAATCCCTGGGGCAAATCCGAGTCATGATGAAGCAGAGTAGGCGGCAGCCTGTGAACAGCCCCGAGTTCGCCAGCATTGCTGTCAGCGAGCGCTTCGTCCCCGGTCCAGAAGGAGCACCTGAGGTACGAGTGCTGGTGTACCTGCCGACCACTGTGCAGGGGCCACTGCCCGCGTTGCTCTGGACCCACGGGGGTGGGTACGTCATGGGCGCGCCTGAGCAGGAAGATCTCCTGGTCAAGACCATGGTGTCAGCCTCCGGGTGTGCTGCCGTCTCAGTGGACTACCCTTAAGCATAGAGCTTATACATGGTATTTTCCTTCTCATGAAATAGACATTCAGGTAGGCCATGCCGGGTGCAGTGCCTCAGATTAATTCCTCTCATGTAGAGGAACCATGTGCTATACTAGTGCAAAAATACTAGACGGAAAAACAGGCTACCTCCTTTCCCAGCGAGAGTAGGTGCGTCGCCGTGCCCTCGAATGAGGGTTTACAAGCACTACTGGATCTGTTGTACCATGAAAGGAAGAGTGAGCGATTTGGAATGTCGCGCCGGATGTGGGGCCTGCTGTATCGCGCCCTCTATCAGCACACCAATCCCTGGTATGCTACAGGGTAAACCCGCGGGCGTGCGTTGTGTACAGCTTACCCAGGATAATCGTTGCCAGATCTTTGGCAAACCAGAGCGCCCCCAGGTCTGCCGCCTGCTCCGCCCCTCCCAAGAGATGTGCGGTAACTCACGCGAGGAGGCGTTGACCTATCTCATTCAACTTGAGCGCGCGACGGCGCCTTAGTATGTCAAATCAGCAAACCATCGCTCACAGCCCACCTTTTTGAATCCATCAATTGGCGACGCCTCTTGTTTGGAGAAACCAGTCCCACAAGTCAGAGAACGCTCTCCACGGGGTCAGATTGACAGTCTGCGAGAAGGCTTGCTTGCCAGTCACGTTTTTGCTATACTCACCCATGTTGGGGCGTTGGGGATGAAACCTGTTGTGTACAAGGAGCCTATGCCAAAACCACCTGCGCATATACTTCTCTGGTCTGCCGAGCATCACCTGTATGTTCTGCATACCCCTGACTATCCACCACAGCCGAGGACGCCGGAGAATGAGGAAGCATGGCACATCTGGTTGACGACCCATTCCTCCTTCTCCTTCCAGGGGCAACATGCTCATCTGAGCGTGCTGAAAGAGGCTCGGCCACGCGGGACCAGCTACTGGTATGCCTACCACACAAGCTCGGGACAGACCAGGAAACGCTACCTTGGACAAAGTGCGACCGTGACATTTGCGCGTTTAGAGGAGGTGGCACAGGCCCTTCATGGGTTCGATCAGGATCTGTCATTAGCACCTTCGCACGCGTCTGTCTCCCCTGTCTCCTTGCCGACAACGCACGCCAATAAAGCAAGCCCTTCCAGCACTCTACAGCCGGGCAGTGAACTCAGAGCTACGATGGTAGTGACCAGGTTCTCTCCCCCAGGGCCGCCCACCATGCTCGTTGTACGGGAGCGGTTGCTCTCGGTTTTGGATGGAGCCCTCTCTCACCCACTGACCTTGCTCTCCGCCTCCGCTGGCTGGGGCAAGACGACGCTGCTCTCAGCATGGGCGCGTAGGTATCCCCAATCGGTTGCATGGCTCTCTCTGGAGGCGCTAGATAATGACCTGAAGCGCTTCTGGCTCTCGATAATCATGGCACTTCGCAGATGTCGACCAGAGATTGGGGCGCGTGCACTGACCCTGCTACAAACGCCTACACTGGAGCCTCTTTCTACCAGCCTGACAGCCCTGCTCAATGAATTGGCTGAGATACATGCAGAGACCTCGCCCATCCTGCTGATCCTGGATGACTATCACGTCATCGATGAGCCAACCATTCACCAGTCTCTGACCTTCTGGCTGGAGCATCTACCATCTCATGTGCACCTGGTGCTAGCTAGCCGGGTAGACCCCGACCTTCCCCTCTCTCGCTTCCGTGCGCGCGGGCTTTTGGGCGAGATACGCGATACTGATCTACGCTTCACGCAGGAAGAAACGCACCTCTTTCTCACTCAGAGCATGGGACTCATCATCTCGGAGGACGATACCACGCTACTGAAAACCCGCACTGAGGGCTGGATTGCAGGCCTGCAACTGGCTGCCCTCGTTCTGCAAAAACACACTGATCCCTCTGCCTATGTGCAAACGTTGAGTGGCAGCCAGCGCTTTTTGCTCGACTACCTGCGCGAAGAAGTTCTCGCGAGTCTGCCATCAGAGCTGCAAGACTTCTTGCTACAGACCAGCGGACTCCACCGCTTGAGTGCCTCGCTTTGCGATGCCATCACGGGCAGAGAGGATAGCGATCGCCTGCTTGAACAGGTGGAACGGGCCAACCTCTTCCTGCAACCCCTGGATGAGAATCGGCAGTGGTACCGCTATCACATGCTGTGGGCACAGGCGATGCAACACGAAGCTCGACGTCGCCTGGGAGCGGCCACCGTACGTTCATTGAGCAACAAAGCCAGTCAGTGGTATGAACAACAGCAGATGCTTCCGGAAGCGATTGAGGCAGCCCTGACATGCGAAGAGTTTTCCCGGGCGGCGATGCTGATCGAGCGGTTTGTGGCTCCAAACAGCTTTCACAATGAGTACCATCTGCTGCGCTCCTGGTTGGGGCAATTGCCAGAGGAAGTGGTGCGAATCCAACCAGAACTCTGTTCCCTCTCTGTTATCGCTATGATGTTTACAACAGATCGGCGTTCACCTGCCATCCAGGCACGTTCTGAGCAGCTCCTCCAGTGGGCTGAACAGGGCTTTGAGGCACAAGAGCAATGGGAACAACTGGGAGACGCGTTAGAACTCCACGCCGAGCTTGCCTTCTATCAAGAAGATTTCCCCCATGCGCTTGCGTTAGCTTACCAGGCACAACCGCTCCTTTCCAGGGACAGCTTCCTCTATCCCGACAATATGTTGGCGAACGCGTTAGAAGCATTCTTTGCAGGTGAGGTGGATGTGGCCAGGCCGTACATTCTAGAAAGTCTCGAACTATCGAAACGCATCGATTCTCTTGTGAATATGTTTTCTACGTTCCTCTACCTGGGAAGCGTATGCCTGGAAAAAGGCGAGCTGCAGAAAGCCTCCCACTACTACCATCAAGCCCTATCCTACGTTGAGAAAGACCAGGAGCTATCCCGACGGCAATTTCTGGCAACCGGAGGCATGGATCCTTTCTTCACCTCGTGGGCATATCATAGCCTCGCTCAAATTTCCTATGAGCGAAATGAAATCGCCAGGGCGCAACACTATCTCTCGCAAGCACTGGCTTTGAGAGAAAAGCCGGAGGAAGAGGTCCACGTTTTTACATCGGGTGCGCTCATCCAAGCCCGCCTTCTGCAGTATGCTGGAGAGACCGCCCAGGCTCAGGAGTTGCTCTTGAAGTGGGAGAGAAACGCTCGCTTTTCCTGGCCTTTGAGCACGATACGCGTCTATCTGGCACGGCTGCAACTGGCACAGGGAAATCTGTCCGCAGTAGAGCAATGGATCCAGGAAAAGGAATACGCTTTCGGTTCCCGAGTTTCCAAACAAGAGCAAGGCCTGCCGCTTTTGAAACAGCAGGAAGAAGCCCTGCTCCTCGCGCGTTTTCACATTGCGCAAAAGAAGGGGGAGACGGCATTAGAAGTGTTGGGTTTCTGGAGAGAAAAGGCCCAGGCTCAGGGGCGCAAGCAGAGCGTTTTGATCATCCAAATCCTGGAGGCTCTGGCTCACGTTGCCTGTAAAGAACAGATGCAGGCCAGGTCATCTCTTCTCCAGGCATTACGACTGGCACACCCTGAGAACTATCAGCGCGTCTTTCTGGATGAAGGCCCTGCCATGGAAGCTCTGCTAAAAACGCTGCTGCCAGAACTCCGCGAGGCCTCCCTGATCTCCCATGTGCGCACCCTCCTCCAGGCATTTGCTCAAGAACCTGGTACCCAGCTCGCAAAAGAGATACTACATCCCAGACAGAACCCATTACTCCTGGAGCCGCTCAGTGAACAGGAGCAACGAGTCTTGCGTTTGCTGGTTGCCGGGAGATCCAATGTCGAGATTGCTCGCGAACTGGTGATCTCGGTGAATACTGTAAAAACTCATGTCCAGGGCCTCTATCGCAAACTCAATGTCCACAATCGTGTTGAGGCCAGCGAGGTAGCACGAAACCTGTCTCTGCTCTGAGCTCCTCGCTTTTCCCTCATCCACTCATAACCATCACAACAGGTGATGTCTACGTCTGTGTTGGGAGAGAGCTTAACCAACATCATTTACTGTTCAAGGAGATCATGGATTGCGGAGAGGACCTCCTCCGGAGTGACAGTGTCGACGAAGGATTCCTGGTGCTCACACTCCTCAAGCATGCAATCCTTGCCACAGACGGGGCAGTGCATCTGGAATGAGGCACAGGTGCGATGCCCGGTGCTGGTGATGGGGCCGGAGGTCACCAGGTTCATACACCAGTAGATACCCACCGTTGAGGCCCCGACCGCCCGGCGAGGTGCACAGGACCCGAGTCGTTGGAGACCACCAGGCGGCAGCGCGAGAAGAGAGCTGCCAGCCCTCCCAGGGAGAGCCGCTCGTACAGGTTCAGCGCTTCTGTATGCATAGACGCCAGTACGCTCTCAACAGTCGCCTTCTCACTGCCAGTCCCAATGACCGCGACCTGCATTCCCAGTGCGGCGAGGTGATCGCCCACCTGGGCGAAACGCTCAGCCGCCCAGCGCCTACGGGGGTCGCCCGCCCCCGGATGGAGAATCACCAGCGGCTTCTTCTGCTCTGGTACGACACGCTCGGCCTCTTGCAAATCTTCAGGCATCACATACACACGCGGCTCAAGCTGCGTCGTGGTCGCCCCTACCAGTGAGACCACCTCTAGATACCGCAGGATTTCATGTTGGAAGTAGACATAGGGGACCCAGCGATCCAGCGCCACAGCATCAGGAGTCTTCAAGCCCAGCGTCGTACGCGCCCCCAGGCTATGCGTAAAGGGATTTGAGTAGCGCCCACCACCATGCAACTGGATCGCCAGGTCAAAGTGCTCGTCTCGCATGGCCTGGAAGAAACGCTCCAACTCCTCCTGATCATTCTGAAACGTCTCCTTCTCGCCGACGCCCGCGCAGGGAGGCGCCACAACCACGCGATCCACAGGACCCGGCCTATCGCGCCAGACGCCTGGTGCCATTTCTTTGCCAGGAGCACAATCTCCGCCTTGGGATAACTAGAGCGCAGAGCCTCCAGGGCAGGCAGGGTAAAGATAAAATCGCCAAGTGCGTTGGCCCTGAGCACCACTATCTTCTGTATCCCTGTAAGCCTACTCTTCTGCTGCTGGTACATGTGCATTTCTTCTCCACTCCTGATTCGAGGGCTGGCATTATTTCAAATTACTTCAACCAAATTACGTGAACGTACCTCCCCATAGAATGGAGAGGCTTCTACGCAGTTGCCCGCGTTGGCCGCGTCCCGACCGAAAGCTGTTTTCGTCCGATACCGAGGATGACCTTCGCTGAGGCCGTATCCCGATCCAGTTCACACCCACACGTACAAGAATGCCACCGCTCTTCTAACGTCTTCTTGCGTACATTCCCGCAATTCGGGCAAATCTGGCTGGTGTACTTAGGATCAACTTGTACGAGAGTACGCCCGGCCCATGCTGCCTTGTACGTACACATTCCCACAAATTGACTCCAACCAGCGTCGGCTATTGATTTGTTTAATCCCGCTTTGGCCGCCGCCCCATTAGGCAAATACTGTCCTGTCTCTTCGTCCTGCTTCGGCTTGGGCTGTTTCACCAGATTGGCCATGGTGAGATCCTCAAGCACGATCACTTGATAGCGATTGACGAGCTTTCTTGAGGCTTTGTGAGCGAAGTCGGCACGCTGATTGCGGACCTTACGATGGGCCTTTGCCACGCGCTTCACTGCCTTCGCTCTGCGATGACTGCCGCGCTTCTTGCGAGACAAGGACTCTTGTAGCTTCTTGAGCTTGTTCTCTGCTCTCCGATAATGGCGCGGGTTCTCAAGGAATTCACCATTGGACAAGGCGGCAAAGTGAGTCACACCCAGGTCTATCCCTACATCCTCATAGCTGCTAGGCAAGGCTTCCGGCTTGTCCACTTCGCAGCTAAAACAGGCATACCAATGCTCTCCCTCGCGCTTGATGGTCAAGGTTTTGACTTTGCCTATCATGTCTCGATGCAGGTGCAGTTTCACTGTTCCAATCTTCGTCAATTTCAGATTGACTCTGACCATGCCCTTCTTATCAGGCGGGCGTGTTTGTTGATCCAATTTCCAGCCAGCGCCGTCCGGGTAGGTAAACGAGTTATAGCGGTTACGACCCTGAAAACGCGGGTATCCTGGTTTCTGGCCTTTGGCACAGCGATCAAAAAACCGTTGAAATGCCTTGTCCAGTCGTTTTAACACATCTTGCAGGACATGAGCAGCGATATCCTGATACTCTTCTCTGATCTTTGCCTTGATCTCTGGAAGGACATTTTGTTGATCATAGTAGGTGATCGATTTGCCCGCCATACGGTAAGCATCCTTCCTCTCGGAAAGACCCGCATTGTAGAGTTCTCGACAACGTGCCAGAACCCAATGGAGTTTGTTCTCCACCGTCTTATTGGGAGCTAAACGGTACTTGTACGTTTTTCTCATGTCCCTTGTCCCAACTCGATATATTTTTTGACGGTTTCCTCGGTCATGTCTCCGACGGTGCCAACGTAGTAACTGCGAGACCAGAAATTCCCACCCCACAGTTGTTTTTTGACTTCGGGATGCTGCTTAAAGACTTGTCTCGCAGTAATCCCTTTGAGGGTATTAACAATGAGAGAGGGCGCAATAGCGGGTGGCGCACTCAAAAAGAGGTGAACGTGGTCTTCCTGTACATTGAGTGCGCCGATCTCCCAAGTATTCGCCTCACATAATCGCCTGATTTCTTCCTCAATAAACGTGGCGATATTCCCCACCAGAATAGTCTTGCGATACTTGGGACACCATACAAAATGGTATGCTATTTTATATATGGCATGCTTCGTATGTTGTTCTCTCATACGCTCTATTCTAGCATGGTATGCCATACCATGCTAGAATAGAGCGAGAGGGGCCGCCTAACCCCTGCCTGAAGGCGAGGGGAATGCGGCGGCCCGGCCTTCAATCGAAGTCCATACTGCTTCTTTCACGCCCAAGCTGGGCCGCAGGTGTACACACATACTCACTCTAAAGGAGGAGATACATTTCCCTACTTCGATGGATGTATAACCTCACCCCCTTAGGTATACTAATTTGACCTAAACGTGTCCTGCTTAGCAGACGGAGCTGACCTATGGAATACTTTGATCTTCATCCACGCGATGTTGAGAGCGCACACATTCAGCAGAAAATTGAGGACCTGACAGAACGTATCGACGCGATTGATGACGAGATTCTCTTCTACCAGGATCGCATGACGGCCTTCCAGAATACTAATGAGTTCTTTCGCGTCCTGCATCGCATTGATGGACTGACCCGTGAGGAGAACCAGCTTTACAATGAACTCAACTATGAGAAGCAGAGGTTCTATGAGCGCCGCGCGACATCTGAACTTTCGCCCTACCAATCACCCCCTATCGATCGTTCTTTGACTGATAGGTAGCTTCCTCTCGCCTGACGGGGGAGATGAATAGCGCTCCCCCGCTTCTCTACGCCTTTTTTACCAGAGAATACCACTTGCCTGGTAAAAAGTGCCGTCCTCAAACGTGATAGAGACTGAAACTTTGCGTGCGAGGACAAATAGCTATGTACTTTGCTACCTGGTTGGAACAGTATCAATTCGAGAAGTTCGTTCTTGATGTCGCGATTGCTACGCTTAAATATGGGGGAGTGACCTCTCAACTCTCCAGCTACCAGTTCTTAGATCCTATCGATGCCTGGGGTCTGCCAAAATATCCGGATAAGACACTCATTCTCAATCCCGAGGCCAATATCGCTGAGGGTTTACATAACTTTATCCAAACGAATGAGAGTTACCTGCGCGAGCCTGACACCTGGTTGGGGACCTGGATCAATCCAGATACACTCTGCTGCTATCTGGATGTGACCCTGATCTGTCCTCGCCTGGAGGAAGCGCGGCGCGAGGCCATCCAGCGCAGCCAGACAGGGAAGCGACCCGTCCTGGCGCTCTATAATTTCAAGCACAACAAGACACTCTATCTCAACCAGCCAACAATGTAGCGTCTACTTCAGCAATGTTTGTAAGGCACGACGCTACTAAAGTACGCGTCTACATATTACTCACATATGTAGACGCGTACTTTAGTAGCGTCGTGCCTTATTAGCTTTGGCTAGCGGTGGGCTAGCATGAATTTTTCGAGATCGTGCAGTTCGCTATCGCTCAGGCGATACTCTGCCGCGGCGACCATGTCCTCGATCTGGGCAGGGCGGCGCGAGCCGACGATGGCGGCGGTAACTGCTGGATTGCGCAGCGTCCAGGCCACAGCGACCACGCCTGCGGTGACGTTATGCGCCTGGCCAATCTCCTGCAACATATGCGCCAGTTCCAGGTTGCGCGAGAGAGCAGGCTCCTTAAAGTTGTCGGCATTCTTGCGCCAGTCATCCTCAGGCATCTGCTCGATGCGCTCCTTCGTCATGCGGCCAGTTAGGAGGCCCGAAGCCATGGGCGAGTAGACAATCACGCCGATATCGTTCTTCTCACAATAGGGGAGAATTTTCCTCTCTACGTCGGGACTAAGCAATGAATAAGGCGGCTGCAACGTCTCCACAGGGGCGATGCGCTCGGCACGCTGCATCTGCTCAACATTGAAGTTTGAGACGCCGATATGGCGTACCTTGCCCTCGCGTTTCAGCTCGGCCAGCGCACTCCATCCCTCCTCGATATCGGGGTCGGGATTTGGCCAGTGAATCTGGTAGAGGTCAATATAATCAACGCCCAGGCGTTTGAGGCTGGCCTCGGCCTCGCGCTTGATGGAGTCCGCCTTCAGGCTATTGCTTATCTGGCGCTTCTCATCCCAGACCAGGGAACACTTGGTGAAGATAAGGGGCCTCTCACGACCTTTGATGGCCTTCCCAACGACCTCTTCCGAATGGCCCAGACCATACACGGCAGCGGTATCGATCCAGTTAATGCCCAGGTCCAGGCCGCGCTTAATGGTGGCGATAGACTCCTGGTCATCCTGAGAACCCCAGCCGGCGTCCCAACCGCCTCCACCCATGGCCCACGCTCCAATACCAAGCGGAGTGATCTGCATATCGGTTTTGCCAAAGCGGCGAGTTTGCATATCGTTTTCCCCTTACTACCTTTCGAAAACCTGAGCGCGGAGCGCTAGTCACGGTAGTGACGTTGGTTTTCGCATAAGAAGGACACTACTACATAAACAACAGGTAAGCACACGACCAGTTTACAGACATTATACGTAGCGTATCCGCACAACGGATACATAGGGGAGAGAGAGTCCATGCAAGCTTGGACCCTACAATTCAAGTTTCGCGCCCGCCTGGAAGACGCGTGGTTCCACATTAACTGCGAAAAGCGTCACGCTCTGCTGGCCCATAACGCGCCAGGTCGCATTGCGACCATCTCGTGGCTCATAGGTGCGCACCAGGGCAGTATTCTCATCGATACCTACAAGTACACACCCTTCGGGCGCGCTCGCGATAATCCTCTTCTGCAACTCTTCGCCCATCCAGTGGCGCATGCGATCAAAATGTGGGAAGACCACAATATGCGGCACAAGCCCAAGAGCCTTGGTCCAGCGCGGCTCCTGGCCAGCGCGAATATCGCGAATCGCCAGGGTAAAGCCACCCATGGCCATAGCGCCCGCGCTACAGCCCGCCAGTGACATGCCCCCTCGATACGCGGCCTCGATGCGCCTCCAGGCTTCTGACTCACGCATCGACTCAATTACATGCTGGGGATCACCACCCGAGAAATAGGTTAAATTGCTCTCCTCAAGCAGCGCGACCTGCTCGGGATCATTCGCGCTCTGATGATCAATAATCCGTGTTGCCCGCACCTCTTTGACGCCCAGGCGCCGGAAATGCGAACTTCCCAGGCCATTCCAATAATTAGGGCCATTGGCCTCCAGACCGCTGGCCGTAGGCAAGAGCGCAACCCGGCTCTCTTTCACAGCTCCGCCCCGCGCCTCTAATAAGTAGGTATCCACCTCATTCATCACATCCAGGTACTCGCCCGATCCCAGCAGGGCCAGCATCCCTGCATCTGTATACTGCTCCATATATATCTCCCCAGGAAACATAAATTGCTATTGTCTCAAGCATAGTCTCTATCATACATTGAAATAAATCAATACCACATTTTCTGGATATGGTTCTCCATAATGGTTAATGCATCCCGAAATTGCCATGTAATCATGCAAGCACATGTCTACGCATAATGGTACCATGATATGTAGACGCGTGCTTGAGCAGCGTCGGTCTAATTTCCACAGAAAGGGGACGCGCTATGAAGATGTATCTCGCTATGCAGAGAGAGCTGGTCGTCGTTGAGCAGGCTGGTGAAGGCTGGCAGACCCACTCATTTCTTGAGGGCTTGCAGCCAACCTGCCTGGCGGTCGATCCTTTTAGGCCGGAGATCGTGTATTGTGGCACCTTTGGGCGAGGACTCTGGCGGAGCGCAGATGCGGGCAATTCCTGGCAACCCGTTGGTGATGCCGGAGCTGCTATGGAACCATACAATAACGATGGCATCACCCAGTCCCATATCACTTCGCTCGCGGTCAGCTCGACCGAGCAGAACCAGGGCTATGGTGTGGTGTACGCTGGCACTGAACCAAGCACTATCTATCGCTCTGATGATGGTGGGCTGAGTTGGCGTGAACTGAAAGCCTTGCGCGAGCTACCTTCCGCGCCCTCCTGGCGCTTTCCGCCTCGCCCCTACACCAGCCATGTGCGCTGGATTACGCCCGATCCCAGGGTGCCGGGACGCCTCTTCGCGGCCATCGAGGCCGGCGCGCTTGTGCGCAGCCTGGATGGTGGCGAGACCTGGGAGGATCGCGTCCCCGATGCCCCTATCGATACCCATACCCTGGTGATGCATCCCCAGGCACCCGACCGCCTGTACTCGGCGGCGGGTGATGGTTTCTCCTCACCAGGACGAGGCTACAGCGAGAGCTATGATGGCGGACAAAGCTGGCAGCGACCCGACGAGGGCTTGGAACAGCACTACCTCTGGGGCCTGGCGGTCGATCCCGCCAATCCAGATACCATTGTGGTCTCCGCCTCGCCGGGTCCCTATGCCGCCCATCACCAGCGCGAAGAGGCCCAGTCCGCCATCTACCTGAAACAAGCTGGCCAGCCCTGGCGACGCATCTCGGATGGACTCCCCGATATAGAAGGAACGGTCGTACCCGTCCTGGCAAGTTACGAGGCCGAACCCGGCGTCTTTTACGCGCTCTGCAACCGTGGCCTCTACCATTCAGTCGACGCAGGCCAACACTGGAAGGCACTTCCCATTCCCTGGAAAGAGGAGTACCTCACCCAACACCACCAGGCCCTCGCCCTCAGCCCAATCTAAACAACACCCAGCAGTAGCCGCGTACGCCAGTAGCAGACCCGCTACTGGCGTACGCGGCTACTAGATGCGGCTACTCTGCTGAACCGGTGACTTCGGCGATGATCTCCTGGTCATCAGTTTTTTGTAGCGAATCACAATCACATCCACAAACAGAATGACCATCGAGACACACCAGATAACGGTTACCGCCGCTTGCAGAATGTCATAGATGATAGTTGAAAGGTCGGCGGGCTTGAGGCCAGCATTTAAGACATACGGAGCCAGGATAAAGTCCGCGCGAGGTCCGAGAATGGCTGCGCCAACCTCTCCCTTGTAGTTGATAAAACAGGTGGTTGTCAAAAAAGGCAAAATCGGTAAGGATGGCTCAACAACACAGTAGCACAGCAGGACGGTCAGAAAACAGCCAAGCATGAGCATTTTTGCTTAGTGAACAGTTGATGAAGATTGCGCTCAACCAACCGCTAGCTCACATTCGGTGAGCGATTCAGACCGCCGTGGACCGCCATACCTGCCTAGCGTCCCGCCTCAAAGCACTGGTTCCACTCCTCAAAATGCTGCGCGATCTGCGTCGCGGCGGCGTCCAGAGAGAGGCGTTTTGCCTCAAAGTCAGCAACGGCGTTCCAGAAGCTGGTACGACCAACGGCAAAACCAATAAAACCTGGCACGCTTGCAGCCGTCTGGAGCCAGTGAATAACGCGCTCCTGGCTTGCTCCACGCCCCAGCACAATGAGACCAACATTCTGGCCACCATTGCGGTGTGCGACTTCAACGATGTTTTCACAATCAGCGCGTTGATCCAACCCTTCAATTTTCCAGACATCTGGTTCCACCCCAGCCTGCCGCAATTCTTCGATGGCCCGTACCATTAAGCGAGGCCGAAGCTGGCTGTCATAGGCATCTTTATTCTGATCGACGAGTTCAAGTTGGTGGAACTCAGCTGGGACAAGGAGTTCAAACAGGAACAGATGTTGTGATTGGTGCAGGTAGTCGGAGAGACGTTTCAGACGTTGGGTTTGACGCTGATTCAGCATACAGTCTCCCTCGGGATTATAGCGAACCAACGCCTTGGCGAATGTCGGCTGCATGGTCTCAATATGGTGCGCGAAGTCGTCGCCATAAACAAAATCAAACTCGTCTTGCCCACTTTTTTCCACGGGGACTGCCGTGATGGTACCCTGTTGTACCGCCTCGCGGAGAATGCCAACGCCATATTGTTCATCAACGAGGATACCCGCCTCCTCTTTGGGGATACGGGCTTTTTTAAACCCCTCGTAGATGACTCGCTTACTCTCAGCTACCCTCAACGCTTGCTCGACATTGAGCGGTTCCTTCCAGCCAAACAAACCACTGATATAAGAAGCGCGATGATCAAATGGTAAAATGGCGAGCTTTTTGGTATATCCTGTCACCCTCATCATGTGCTCCCTTCTTCTCACCTGTGTCTTCTAGAGATAAAGGTAAAGATGTGTTCGGTTGATAGCTCTCTGAGTGCCGAAACGTTTCCTGTGATGAAAAAGTTTCTCTTGCCTGGTGTTCAATTCCTCTCTCTCGGCGCAATCAATTTTCCATCCTGATCGGTATTCAATTGCGGCGCTTTGACATTTTTAAAGATACACCGATAGCGCGGGGCGTGGAACAGCTTGGCCGTCAACACATCGTGTATGCCCACCAGGCTCAGCGATCGAAAGAGTCCGACGGCCAGCAGTGCCCCAATGGGAGAAGCAAGGATATACACCCACTGGTCGCGCCAGAACCAGGAGACCAGCGCTGGGCCAAAGCTGCGAGCGGGATTCAGGCTGGAGCCAGAGATGGGCGCAACCTGCCAGTAGATGAACGCCATCAGAAGCCAGGTCATCAAAGGGGTCCAATGCATCAGGCGATGGCTACTGACGAAGAGAAAAATCGCCAGAACCAGCAGGCAAGTGAGTCCCATCTCGATCAGAAAAACGCTCCAGATAGGATACCCCGCCCCTGGAGCGGTGACGCCATTGTGGACACTTGCCGCCCGCTCTCTCCAGGCCAGCACGGCCAATCCCGCGCCGAGCACCGCACCGAGAAATTGGCTCGCCAGATAGCTGACAAGATCGTGCTGGTGCATCTTGCCCTGCAGCCAGAATGCCAGCGAGACAGCGGGGTTGAGATGGGCACCACTCAGCTTGCCAAGAGGTGAGATTGCCACAAGCGGTCCGCTTCCCGCGAGCAGCATTCCCGTAATCAGCCGACGCACGCCGCTATTGGGAAGCACGACTGCCAGCGGTGAATCTGTCCCCAAATTGAAGGCGACCGCGCTTAACGCGATGAAGACGAGAAACGCGGTTCCCAGCAATTCTGAGCCGTATTCGGGCCAGTGGAGCCGTTGCCACCAGGAATGCTTCTGCATGCATATCTCCCTTATTTCGTCCGCCTCGCTTATGCACGAGCAGACGCGGTGCACGATCTTTCCTGGTCGAGCTTCGAGAACAGGTTATTGTGCAATTCTGCCAATGTTGGATGAGCAAAGACGCTATCACACAGGGCAGTATACAGGAATGTACACAACATTTTTTCAGGCGCTTGGCCATAAACACGTCTTTTGATTTTGCTAATGGTTCCATCCCTCGCATCTGAGCAGTGTTCCTTGCTGGCGGATGACCTCTGACTCCCGGAGTATACTGAAAGCGCGGAGAGGAAGTCATGGGTCGAAAGAGCTATTGGAAGGCGAGAAGTGGCCGCCGGGATCTGGCACGAAAGTTCTAGCGTGCAGCTCGACTTTCCTGGTCAATTAAAGCGAATGCGCAGGAATACAATCAAACAGGAGAGCCATGCACAGTGAGAGGGACAGAGAGCTCTTTCATGGACGGTGGCACAGCATGTATGTTCCAAGGAGTTGATCTGCTCATCGCCAAAAAGGCAAACAACAGGGAGCAGAAAGGAAGAACGTGTATGGGCCACGAGAACCATACCCCCCACAACACCACATCAGCGCCAGACCTACGCTCATCCCCTCATTCTCTGCTTGCGACCAAGTTTCTTCCTCCCGTATCTACCCATGAGATCATTGCTCGCCCACGTCTCCTGGCCTTGCTCAATGCCGGCCTCCACCGACGCCTCATGCTCATCTCCGCCGCCGCAGGCTTTGGGAAAACCACGCTGCTGGCAAGCTGGGTTCGTACGTTTCCTCCAGACCACCCGCCAGTGGCCTGGGTGTCGCTTAACGCAGGCGATAACGCTCCCCTGCAGTTTTGGGCGTACGTTCTGACCGCATTGGAACAGTGCCGGCCCGGACTTTCTCCTCTCCCCGTTGCCTCCTTGTCCGAGATACCACAACCATCCTGGCAAGCAGTGCTCGCAACTCTGATCAATAACCTGACCCGACAAAGCGAACCCCTGGTACTGGTGCTGGACAATTACGAGGAGATTACAGAGCCCGCGATCCATGCCCTGCTTTCCTCACTGCTTGAGCGCCTGCCGCCCACTCTGTGTGTGGTCTTGGCGACACGGACTGACCCTCCCTTTTCCCTTGCCCGGCTGCGCGCGCAGGCCCAGGTTCTGGAAGTGCGCACCGAGCAATTACGGGCAACGAGCGAGGAGATGATTGCCTTTTTCTGGAGCGTGATGGATCTTCGGCTTGCCGGGCAAGACATCCAGGCAGTAGACGCACGCCTGCAAGGCTGGTGGGCGGGCATGCAACTGGCAGCGCTTACCTTGAAGGAAAAGGCGCACCCCAACGATCTGCTTCGAGCACTCCAGGGAAACCAGCGTGCGCTTTTCGAGTATCTAGTGCAAGAGGTGCTGAAACGACAACCAGAGCAGGTACAGACCTTCCTCCTGCGAACATCCATCTTATCCCGCCTGCACAACTCCCTGTGCAATGCAGTCCTTGAGCAGCAGGACAGCCATCCTTTCCTGGAGGAAATAGAACGGGCCAATCTCTTTCTCAGTCCCATTGATGAGCAGCGCCAGTGGTATGCCTACCATCCTCTCTGGTCCTCGGTCCTGCGTACTCAGTTGGAGCGGACCTCTCCCACGGAGGTGCCTGGCCTGCATCTGCGGGCTAGTCAGTGGTATGCGGCCCAACAGATGCGCGGCGAAGCGATCCAGCACGCGCTGCAGGCGCACGAGTGGTCCTGGGCCGCGTGGCTGATGGAGCAGATTCCCCGTCAGGACCTCTGGAGTCAGCTCGAGTACGCGTTGCTCCCTTCCTGGATGGAGCAACTTCCCCGCGAGGTCCTGCGTGAGCGGCCTCGTTTATGCCTGGCCTCTGCCCAGAGCTTGTTCTGGATCGCTCCGCCAGACGTCACCGAAAGCTGGGTGCGCGATGCCAGACGCGCCTGGGCACGAGCTCATCTCCGGGAAGAACAGACACCCATGGCGCGAGATGCACACGGACCGGAGGCTCCACTCCATCTTCTGGGGAAATCGCCGCCTTGCAGGCCACGATTGCGGGTTTCTATCATGGGGATGCGGGAGCAACGCGAGCTTTTTGTCAGGAGGCACTGACCCATCTTGAGGAACAGCAATGGGCCGCACGAGTCCAGATGGCGTTTGCCCAGGCGCGGGCGAACGTTTCTCAGGGGTATGTCGAGCGCGGTGTCCTGCAACTGCAGGCTGAATGGAGCCGGATCAAAGCGAAGGGCGATCAAACACTCGAGAGTATCTACTGGCGCGAGGCCGTCTGGGAAAGCACGATGGCGGGGAAACTCCACCAGGCATGGCAATTGAGCCAGCAAGCGATTCACGCGCTCCAAACTCTTGAGGGACCTCAGCCAACGCAGATATGCTGGCCCTATACCTATCAAGCCAGGATCTTGCACGAGTGGAACCGATTAGAGGAAGCCCAACATCTCGCGGAACAGGCAATCGAGCTCGGTGAACAGACCGAACTTCTGGCATTTTTACCCCTCGCCTATACCCTGTTGTTGCGGATTACCCTCTCGCAAGGGCGATTGGAGGAGGCCAGAAAAGCCTCTCGGCAGCTGGAATATGCCTGGCGAAACTCACCGTCCCCCTATCGTGCAGCGATCTGGAGCAGCGTCGATCAGATGCGTTTCTGGCTGGCAGGTGGCGATCTGGAGCAGGCACGACGCTGGGCGCGAGAGGTGAAACTGGGAGATCCGCTGGACTCTCCGCTGGCACGGGAACGACAGAATGTTGCCTTTGCTCGCTTGCTGCTTGCCGAATCCCAAGCGGACCAGGCGTTGAACCTGCTCATCCCCCTGGTAGAACGGGCAACGGTCACGCAGCGGTGGAACCATGTGCTGGAAATGTGGCTCTTGCAGATACAGGCGTATCTCATGCTTCAGCGGCAGCGAGAAGCCCTATCTCTCCTGGCGCAGGCGGTGCATCTGGGTGCGTCAGAAGGGTACATCCATCACTTTGTGGATGGGGGGGCCGCCATAGCTGGATTGCTCTCCCAACTCAGAGAACAGGAGCACCAGAAGGAAGATCTCCCGTATCTGGAGACCCTTTTGCGTGCGTTCAAACAGCAGCCAGTGGCCCAGCCAACCCATCTGGAAAGCGAGCCATCCTCAAGACCACCCCAACCGTTGCTGGACCCGTTAAGCACGCGTGAACAGGAAGTGCTTCGCTTGCTCGCAAGTGGTGCCTCGAACCAGGACATCGCGGAAGCATTGGTGGTCGCAATCAGCACCGTGAAGCATCATATTAGTAATATCCTCAGCAAACTTGAAGCTACCAATCGCACCCAGGCAGTAGCCCGTGCGCGGACCCTTGGCCTCCTTTCATCAGACACCCTTGACTGAGAGTATGCTCATCAGAGTCAGGTATATCAGACAGATCAAATCCGAATATGTTAGGCTGACCAGAGAGGTCGAGCTGAGTACTAGAACTTTGGTGCCGGGTTACATTTGTCACTTCTCTCCTTCCAATAGCTCTTTCGTCCCATAACTTCCTCTCTGTTCTTCCAATATACTTCGAGAGTCAGAGGTCGTCCACCAAAAGAAACACTGGTGAAACGCGAGGGATGTTCCTTTTTCTAGATAAAGCAGGAGCGTTCTTGATAATGGATGTGGTATGTGAAAGGGGAACATAGAGTATGTCATTACGAATCGAAAAAAGAATGCGGAAAGAGAAGAAAGAAGAGCAGTACGCGCTGATTGATGCCCTTCCCCAATTTGTTTGGGTCATCCAACCTGATGGCTCTATCGCATACACGAATCAACGTTGGCGCGACTATCGCCGTCTGCTGCCTCAACACGCTGAAGGGCAGGCGGGGGTCCAGCATCTGTGTTTCGATGGCTGCCTACCCATTCAGGACAGGCAGCCCATGCTGCCTCACACTGAATCCTGCCCTGAGAAAGAGGTCTGGCTTCAAAACCTCCACCCTGAGGATAAAGAACGTGTCCTGGCGTTTGAGCGCCAGGCATTTGCAGCGGGTGCCCCCTACACATTTGAGTATCGCCTCAGGGATGGACGCATGGGCGCGTATCGCTGGTTCTTATCACGGCGTGTGCCGCTCCGCAATGACGCAGGGCAGATTGTCCAGTGGTTGGATACCTGCACGGATATTGATGAACAGAAACAGACGGAGGAAGCCTTACGCCAGAGCCAGGAGCGCGTGAGCGCCCTGATGAATTCCAGCATAATCGGGATCAATATCATCGAGGGAGAGCAGATTGTGGACGCGAATGACACCTTTCTGCGCATGACCGGCTATACCCGTGAAGACCTCTGTGAAGGTCGCATGAACTGGTTGTACATGACGCCTCCAGAATATCTAGCTCAGGCCCAGCAGGCTCATCAGGAGCTTTCCGCCCGGCAGGCGATGACATATGAGAAAGAGTACGTGTGTAAAGATGGTAGTCGCCTTCCAGTGCTCGTGTGCGGGGTCGTCTTACAACATCACCCGTTCCAGGGGATTGCCTTTGTGCTAGATAATTCGGCGCGCAAAGAACTGGAACAGCGAAAAGATGCCTTTTTGGGCATGGTCAGCCATGAACTGAAGACTCCCCCTCGCCTCCTTGAAGCTGCAAACACAGCTTTTGTGTAAGAAACTTGAGAAACGAGACCTTCCCAATATGGGGGTGGTGTGTGCTCGTATGGAAACACAGCTGAATGCTCTTACTCGCCTGGTCGACGAGTTACTCGACCTTTCGCGCATCCAGGCTGGGAAGCTGGAATATGCGCAAGACACGGTCGATCTGAGCGAGATGCTTGAGGAAGTGGTTGACATGATTCAGGATATGCACGCAAACCATACCATTGCGGTTCATCATGCCTCATCTCCCGCTGTCATTGTCGGAGATCGAGATCGACTCGCACGAGTCTTCCTGAATGTGCTCAGCAATGCCATCAAATATGCTCCAGATGCTCCTTTGATCGACGTGGCGCTTACCACCTCGCTTGAAGCGGTCACGATCAGCGTGCGCGATCAGGGGATTGGGCTTCCACGAGAACTGCAAGGAAGAATCTTTGAACGCTTCTACCGGGCGGTCACCCCCCAACAGCGTGCCTTTCCGGGACTGGGGATGGGTTTGTATATTGTCGCGGAGATTGTCAAGCATCATGGGGGAACAATTCGGGTCGAAAGCGAGAAGAAAAAAGGCACAACCTTTCACGTCACGTTCCCCTTGCCACCTCGCGGAAAGAGGTTACCAGAAGGATAGAAGAGGAACAGCGATGCGCAAGGACCAATATGTAGATCGTGAAGCTGCTCACAGCAAACATATTCTCATCGTCGACGATGATCCTCTCCTGGGCGATCTCCTTCTGGAAGCCCTCCAGGAGGAGAAAGCCTATCAGGCATGCCATGTCCTCAGTGGGGAGATCGCACTGAACAGCCTGCAAACAGATGTTCCTGCGTTACTGCCGCTGGATTATCATCTCCCTGGGATGAACGGCCTGGAGCTCGCAGATTGGCTGGGGAGCCGAGAGGAATATGATCATATCCCCATCCTGCTGATGAGCGCGGATGTGCCGCAGGAAGTCAGTAGCCACAAACACCTCAGAACGTTGCAGAAACCCTTTGAACTGGAAACCCTGCTGCACCTGGTCGCGGAACTGCTGGCCTGAGAAGCAAAGGATGTCCCTGGCGTGGAAAAAGCGTTCTCCAACAACCATGGTGCTCAAGCCATACTCCCATGATCGGGAAGATTACAAAAGAGGGGTAGACTAGCATAGATGCCTGGCTGCCCCATAGCGATTTCGAGAAGCATCCAGGAGAGCAAGGGAAACCCTTCTGTTGCAAATATCGATTGACGAAACATGACAGGGCCATTCTCAATTTGGGAACTTAGTTAAAAAACATGCAGATAGCAGTAAATGGCATCCCTGTAATCTTTTGCATAAATAGGCGGAGAGATATATTTGTCCTTCTATTGTACCAACGTATATCTTGAAGATGGAACACCACTATTGAGGTATGTATTTCGCTCGTGGGAAGCACCTGTTACGTTTACGGAGAAGCAGAAGGAGAACAGTGAGATGCCGCAAGCCACCAACTATGATGCGATTGTGATCGGGACCAGCCAGGGCGGCAGATTCCTACCTATCGCTTTGGCGAAGGCAGGCCGAAAAGTGGCGCTAATCGAGCGTGACCACATTGGCGGTGTCTGTGTCAATATGGGCTGTACCCCCACCAAAACGATGGTCGCCAGCGCACGCCTCGCCTACCTGGCGAGGCGTGGCGCTGACTACGGCATACACATTGGCCCCATTTCGGTCGATCTGCAGGCCGTACGCACACGCAAACAAGGGATCGTCGAAGGCGCACGCCTCGGCTACAAAAGCCGTCTTACTGCAGCGCAAGAGCTGGATCTGCTCAGGGGCGAAGCTCATTTTCTCGACCCAAAAACGCTTGAGGTCTCTCTCAAGGGTGGCGAGACGCGGGAGATCACCGCGCCACTGATTGTTATCGATACCGGCGACCGGCCTGAACAACTAGAAATCAAAGGCATCGAGAGCGTACCCGTGCTCAATTCAACCACGCTCATGGAGCTAGACACGCTCCCCGAACACCTGCTCATCATCGGTGGCGGCTACATTGGGCTGGAGTTCGGACAGATGTTTCGTCGCTTTGGCAGCCAGGTCACGATCATTCAGCGCGGTCCACGCTTACTTTAGGAGCGAGGATGAAGACGTGAGTGACGAAATAACAAAGATTTTGCGCGAGGAAGGGATCACGGTCCTGACCGGAACCACGCCCCAACAGGCGGAGCCACTCAGCGGAGGACGTATTCAATTGACCGTGCGCACGCCTCAGGGAGAACAGCAGCTCATCGGCTCACATCTACTGGCAGCAGCTGGCCGCGTCCCTAACACTGAAGATCTCACCCCCGAAGCTGCTGGCATCCAACTAAACAAGGAGGGGTATATCCAGGTCAATGAGCAATTGGAGACGAGCGTTCCTGGCATTTACGCGATGGGCGATGTGAAAGGTGGGCCAGCTTTTACTCACATCTCTTACGATGACTTCCGCATTTTGCGCACCAATCTATTGGAGCATGGCAACGCCAGCACTCGGGATCGCCTTGTTCCCTATACCATATTCATCGACCCCCAGCTTGGACGCGTTGGCTTGAGTGAAAACGAGGCCAGGAAACAGGGGCGTAACATCCGTGTGGCGAAATTGCCCATGAATGCTGTACCCCGTGCCCTGGAAACAGGCGAGACAAGCGGTTTTATGAAGGCTATCGTCGATGCCGAGACCCAGCAAATTCTGGGCTGCGCCATCCTGAGCATAGAAGGGGGCGAGATAATGACGATCATCCAGGTGGCAATGATGGGGAAGTTGCCCTACACAGCCTTAAAAGAAGGCACATTCACCCATCCACTCCTGGCTGAAGGGCTCAATGCGCTGTTTATGACGCTTGATTCTTAGGATAGCTCTCATTCATCGCCAATTTGTTTGGACTGGCTGCTGGAGGCTCCACGTTCATCGTCTCCCTTCATGAATCTTTGCAACACAGCCGGAAACCAGGCTATGCGGAAGATTGATGACGTCATGCTGTCTGAGCAACAACGGGGGTGGGTTCATCCTATCCGGCGTATGCCGATCAGCCTGGACATCGGTGTATGATAAATTCGAGAGGAACAACATGAGAAAGAGATCAGGAGTAAGAAAATGAGCGAAGGTTTCGTCTCGCGGGGATTCCGAGGTCGCCGAAAGCCTGGCGATGAGAGTGGGCGAATCCCACCAGGACAATATCTGGAGCGTGGCTTTCCCGTCCTTTCGGCGGGACCGACACCACACACGCCTCTCGCAACCTGGGATTTCTCCCTGCTTGGGGAGGTCGATCAACCAAAACGGCGGACCTGGGATGCATTTCGCGCCCTGCCACATGAGATGGTGACCAAAGACATCCACTGCGTGACCAAGTGGTCGAAACTGGATACACACTGGGAAGGCGTCTCCGTCGATACACTGCTCGAGCAGGTTGAGTACGATGCTAACTACGTGATCGCCTTTAGCGATGGCGGCTATACTACCAACCTTCCACTGGAAGACGTATTGGATTGGGAAGGCGTGGGTGGTGTATGCATATGATGGGCAGCCACTCACCCCCGAACACGGTGGGCCGGCACGCCTGCTGGTTCCCCACCTCTACTTCTGGAAGAGCGCCAAGTGGGTCCGAGGTCTGCGATTGGTCGATCGGGATGAACCGGGCTTCTGGGAATCGCTTGGCTACCATAATCACGGTGATCCATGGAAAGAAGAACGATACCGGGGCGACTAAGCTGGCAGCTTGGCGAGGTGGTTGCGACGCAGGAAGAAACAGCGCGGGCAAAGAGCATCACGCTTGCCGTCCCCCACTGGAACGGGCATCGACCGGGACAGCATGTGGATGTACGACTCACGGCTGAAGACGGCTACCGGGCAGAGCGCAGCTATTCGATCGCGTCTGCTCCTCAGCAGGAACAACGTGTGACGCTCACCGTCGAACGGTTCGATGAAGGGGAAGTGTCGCCCTACCTCACGGGTGAACTCCGTGTCGGTGACCAACTGGAACTGCGCGGTCCAATTGGGGGATACTTCGTCTGGGAGGCGCAGATGGGTGGTCCTCTCTTGCTAGTAGCTGGAGGATCGGGTATCGTGCCGTTGATGGCAATGATTCGCTATCATGCCGCCGTGGGGAGTACGATTCCGATCCGTTTGCTGTATTCGTCACGATCGTACACGGAGGTGATCTACCGTGAAGAACTCGCTCGCCTGGTCAAGAGCAACACGAAGATTGAAGTGGCGCAAACGCTGACCCGCGTGCAACCGCCTGGATGGACAGGGTATCATCGTCGGATCGATACCGAGATGCTGCGTGAGGTGGCATGGCTGGTTGATCAACGGGCATTGATGTTCATCTGTGGCCCAACTCCATTCGTCGAAACAGCCGCAACGAGTCTCGTCACATTGGGATACGAACCTGGACGAATCAAAACCGAACGATTCGGACCCACAGGAGAAATATGATGGAGAACAAGCTTGATGGCAACGCTGCCGGGGGCATTCTGCAAGAGATCTTCCCTTTTGAAATGACGCAGGTTCAGGCAACCTGTACAGGTTGCGGTACAACCGGTGCCATCGGTGCACTGGCTGTCTACATGCATGGGATGGGGACGGTCATTCGCTGCCCCTCCTGCGATACCGTGCTCATCCGCGTTGCGCAGAGAAGGGGACAATACTGGCTGGATATGCAGGGCGTGCGCGTTCTTCAGATCAGTACTGAGGCCTAGTCCATCTTCCCGCGTACGCCAGTAGCAGACCCGCTACTGGCGTACGCGGCTACTGGATGTGGCTACTCTGCTGAACTGGTGACTTCGGCGATAATTTCCTGGTCATCGGCCTGCTGGCGCCCAGCGGTGAACTGGCCTACGAAGTAGAGCAACACACCCACGATCAGGGAGAGCAAGCCAATGCCTCCAATCCAGAGCACCCACTGCGCGCTGGTAACCAGTGATGTCCAGGGGCCTGTGAATGTGACATACACGCCCACGGCACTGGCAATCAGGCCAAAGACGGCGCACAAGTAGAAGACCCAGGTGGGAGCCAGCTTTACCCGTGTGAAGGCATCCTGGTATTTGTAGCGAATCACAATCACATCCACAAACAGAATGACCATCGAGACACACCAGATAACGGTTACTGCCGCTTGCAGAATGTCATAGATGATGGTTGAAAGGTCGGCGGGCTTGAGGCCAGCATTTAAGGCATATGGAGCCAGAATAAAGGCGATGACCGTAAAGACGGCGGCGATAATAGTCTGCACCAGCACAGCCATCCAGGGAACCTTGTTGGCATTGACCTTGCTGATGATAGCTGGCATACGACGATCCAGGCCCGAGACAAAGAGCAGGCGCCCGAATGAGTAGTTGTAGACAGTTGTGTTAAAGAGGAAGAAGCCGATAAAGATGATATTGACCAGCAGACCCAGCACACTACCCGCGCCACCAAAGCCGGAGGTCACCGCCTGGGCAATGGCTGAAGGGCTCCCCTGTGCGCTTACCGGGGTCACCGCCTGCATCACACCAAAGGTCGTTAGTAGATAGCCTGCCATGACGACCGCCGAACCCCAGAGGAGATACCGGGTAATCGAGCGCGTATTGGTGATCTCGACTCCCATATTGAGCGGAACCTCAATACCCAGTAGAGCCAGAATAACCGTGCCATAGAAAGTATAGGTCGCGGGAACAGGCAACCAGTTATGCGCTGCATAGTCAACATGGGCGGAATGGCCACCAAAGAGGGCCAGCAAGCCAGCCAGTCCCACAAGCAGGATCGCGCCGCCATAGGCCACAAAGATCACATTGACCAGATTCTGTGTCACCCGGAAGCGCAGAACAGAGAGCACAAGTGAAAAGGCGAGCACAGCCAGGATGACGACCCCTTGCTGCCAGGGCTCAGTCAGCCAGGAGGTGTTGATCTGCTGCAAGAGCGAGACCACTGTATCACTGGTGGCGATCATTACCAGAATACCTGGCCACCAGGCACAGAAGCCCGCGAAGAAACCCATAAAAGAGCCAAACGCCTTGTGCGTCCAGACATAGATCGAGCCTTCGCCCGGAAACATCAAGCCCAACTGACCTGTGACTACCGCCCCTGGAATAAGAAAAGTTATAAAGCCCAGAATCCAGTACACATACGCGGAGGGTCCCGCGCCGCCTGCGACTACCGCGCCGTTGCTGGCAAAAAGCACAATCGCTACAAAAATTGCCACCATGTCAAATGAATTGAGCACACGCGGTAAAATTCCCCCGGCAATACGCTCCGAGCGGAGCTGATTGCCTTCATTTCCCATTGCAGATGTCGCCATAGCAAGTTTCCCTACCTTTCGCGAAATAATGATATGCGGCTCATCCTTAAAGCCATCATTTACAGCAAACTCGTTGGGAATCGAAGTGCGCGAAGAGGATCCTTTTTAATTGAAGCACATCTATTTTGATGCTCTTATTATAGCATAGAGGCCGCTTTGATTAGTTAAAATAGTCCCGAGATCTTTGCACATTCTCACTTTCATTTGCCGCATATCACCCACATAGACTAAACCATTAGCCTGGTCTCCCTAGCCCATTTATGTAAGCAATTAGCAGATAGATGAGTGTGTATGTTAACCTATGCAGGATACATAGCAAATGCAAACAGCGAAGGTGAATTTTCCGGCAATCTTATCGTTGCCGATGTTTTTTGCATAAAGGAGCCAAAAAACAGAGAGGTCAGTCGCAAAGTACGCATGTGAAGAGGAAAAAGTGACTCTTGTCACTGAGTACCTATTTTCTAACCTTGAATCAGCCAAACTCTTTCATATGCGTAATAAAGGAGCAACCTGCTGCTGACCATGAAAACGTATAAGGAGGCATATGAGTAATAACTGGAATCAGCCAGGCGCGCCAGCGAACACAACGCAGAACGGCAAACCGGCAAAAAAAACGGGAGGATTACTCAGCAACTATCAGCAAAAAAATGTCGAGCAGCAACCACCTGCTTCACGCCCATTTTCACAACGGTCTGCCGGCCCTGGTCAACCTCCACAGTTTCCGCCTGCAGGCAGTCCGCGTCGGCCTGTTTCTTCGCAATTTCCGCCTTCCCAACCCCAACAGTTCCAGCCACAGATACCACCACAACCACAGAGGCCCCAGCAGTTCTCTCCACAATCTGCACGGCCTCCCATGAAGCCTTTATCCCCTCAACAACAGGGCTGGATGCCAAATGCGATGCAAGTTATGCGCCAGGTTTCTGGGAAGATGGCCGCTTTGGGGCGCAGTAATTATACACAGGCTACGCAGACTGCGCCGCCACCTATGGGAAACTATCAGGGGTCATATCCTCAAGGCGACAATCCTCTCGCTCAGCAACCGACTATGGAGCAGGCTACTCCCTGGAAGCGCGCTTTGAACTCACCCTTTATCGCACCTTTGACAACTAGCAGGCGCCGTGGGCGTGGACGTCCACAATCGCGCTTTCGCAGGATCTTCAATCGCGTAGCTCTGGCGGTATTGATAGTAGGCTTTATCGCCTCATCTATCACGGGCTTCTTCGCGGTGAGCTATTATCAGCAGCAAGCAGGCAAGGTCGCCAGCATTGCGAATAAGACGAGCGCACAAACAACGCGCATCTATGACCGCAACACGACATTGATTGCTGAGCGCTACAATCAGGATGAGGGAAGTTCTGGCCGCTCGACGCCCGTCTCTTTTAAAGATATTCCCCAGGTCTTGCAGGACGCCCAGGTTTCCGCCGAGGATCGCACCTTCTGGAGCAATGCGGGTATCGATCCACAGGGTATTCTGCGTGCCGCCACCTCCGGTAATGGCGGTGGTAGTACCATTACGCAGCAGGTCATTAAAAACCTGTCGAAGCAGAGTCAGAGTACCTACACGCGCAAACTCGTCGAGGCTACCCTGGCTCTGGGTATGACGCAACAGTACCCCAAATGGAAGATTTTGGAGATCTACTTTAATAGTGTCCCTTACGGAATACAGGATCTCGGCGTAGAGGCGGCGGTTCGCGATTTATTTGGCTTGCAGCCCGATTGCGATAAAAACTTTAACTGTAAGCCCGGCATTACGAAGCTGGCTCTTGATCCCAAGACTGGCAAGCCCAATCCGATTGTGGAATTGGCTCGTGCGTCGTTGTTGGCTGGAATTCCTAATAACCCCACCATTTTTGACCCATCAATCAGCGAGACCACACGCCAGAACGCGCTCGGACGCCAGGACTATGTCCTGCAAAAGATGAAGTCAGACGGCAAGCGCATCGATGGCAAACCCATTGACGACGAGATGATCCAGCAGGCCGAGAAATTAACTGCTACCTGGAAATTCGCTCCATATAGCGCGATTAAAAAGGCTCCTCACTTCACCGATTGGGTCACACTTCAGATGGTGCATATACTCGGCAATGGTGACGATCAAATGGGGCTCCAGGCCTTCCTCTCGGGCGGCTTCAACATTCGCACCACCCTGGATATGAATATTCAGCAGTATGTTCAGGATGCCTCGAAATACTTTATTACGCAGCCTACCTATCAGAAGTTCGGCAGCTATGCTGGAACAACGGCTGTACTCAATCGAGACCTGCAAGTGAATGATGCCGCAGTCGTAGTCATGAACTCCAAGACAGGCGAGGTCCTGGGGATGAGTGGTAGTGTTGACTATTACAAGGACCCAAAGAACAAGCGTGTGGCTGGTAGCGTCAATGTTACCACGCGTGGTCGTGGTCCTGGCTCGACCTTTAAACCAATCGTCTATGCCACGGCCTTCCAGATGGGGTGGAATCCAGGGATTGTTCTACCTGACATTCGTACTTACTTTCCAAATGGCGCTGCTGCAGGCGCCCTGGATCAAGAAAACCTGGAATTCCCATATTCGCCCAATGACTACGGTGGGAAGCCGAATGGGGTATCCGGGCCACGCTCAACTATTCGGGCGGCGCTGGCGAACTCATACAACATTCCTGCGGTAAAGGCGATGACCTTTGCTGGCACCGATAATGTCTTTAATAACGCGCGCCTGATGGGAATCACCAGCCTTGATCAAGCTATGCGGAAGAAAAACTGCACGGATGCCATGAATTGTTTTCACCTGACGCCGGTCCTGGGTACGGTGGATGTCTCGCCCCTGGAGATGACCAGCGCCTACCAGACCTTCGCCAATGATGGTGTGCATGCGCCATACCAGAATATTCTTGATGTCTGGGATAACTATGGCAACCATCTCTTCCAGTATGATCCATCGAAGGGCAAAGGCACGCGTGTCTTTTCCAGCCAGGTCAACTACCTCCTCACGTCAGTCCTGAGCGATGAGCCATCACGCCAGCCAGAGTTTCCTGGCGACCATGATCTCTCGTTCTATGACTGGGATCCAAGCTGCCAGGCATCTCTCAAGACATACATTAGCTGTGATACCTACCAGGTAGGCGCCAAAACTGGTACCACCGATTCCTTCAAGGATAACTGGACGATTGGTTATACCCCTAGAGCCACGGTTGGGGTCTGGGCAGGGAATGCCGATGGTCATGACATGGCAAATGGAGTGGTTGGTATTACCGGGGCGGCTCCCATCTGGCATGCTGTGATGGAGTTTGTCTCCGGGCGTCCCTGTGCCGACATTAACGACGCGATGAATGTACATATTGCCTGCCACACTTCTCGCCTCAATCCGGCAACGGATGGCATGACCGGCCCGACCACATTCTCCAAGCCCGGTGGCGTGACCTATACCTGCAACCTTTCCGCACAGGATGGCCTGGCTGGTACGGGTATCTGTGACTGGGTTATCAATGGTCAGGCCCCAACACTGCGCGGGCGAGACATTATCCCTACTGCGCCCACCAACACGAATGGCAATGGTGGAAACAAACCGGGTGGCGGTAATAACACCCCGACCCCAACGCCAACCCCGGCACTAACGCCGACGGTCACATCAACGCCGAAACCGCAGAAGACACCTTCGCCTTTCCCGACTTTGGTGCCTCCGTTCCCTACTCCGACTCCGTAGTTTTCCGGCCCGTCTTTGCGACTGTAAAACAATGGTGTGTGACAGATACCGGGCTGCCTGTGGGCAGCCCGGTATCTGTCACACACCATTGTTTAATATTTGTAGAAGTGTTGTGCGGTCTCTTCCTCGGGAGTCTTCTCTTTAAAGAATTCGATTTCGTTGCGTTTGACGGCGATGTAGGAGGTAGCCAGCAGCGGACCCAGGGCTTCGGTGAGTACGGTGTCGTGCTCCAATTCGTCGAGGGCCTCGCTGAGGGTGGTTGGCAGGCGCTGGATGCCCAGGCGAGCGCGCTCTTCGTCGCTATAGTTGCCAGGATCAATCTCTTGCGGCTCCCCTGGCTCGATACGCTTCTCGATACCGTCGAGGCCTGCTGCTAGCAGCGCGCCCAATGCCAGGTAGGGGTTACCGCTATGATCGGCACATTTCAGCTCGATATTAGCAGAATTGGCTTCGCGCCCGCTGAAGAGCGAGGGGATGCGGATCGCGCCTTCGCGATTATCATAGCCATAAACACTATAGGCCGAACTCCAGTAATGCGGCAATAGGCGCCTGTAGGAGTTGGGGCTACCACAGGTGAGCGCGACCAGGCCGCGAATATGCTTCAAGACGCCGCCCACAAAGTATTTGCCAAGCTGGCTAAAGCCACCACGCTGGCCCTCTTCAAAGAAGAGGTTTTTCCCGGCCTGCTCGCCACGCTCGGTCCCCCAGAGACTCATGTGGATATGTGCGCCGCTGCCCGCTTGATCGAGAAATGGCTTGGGGGCAAAGGTCGCGTACAGGCCATAGTCGCGCGCCACGCTCCTGACCGTCTCGCGAACCAAACAGACGTTGTCCGCGGCTCTGAGCACGTTGGCGTGCTGGATTGAGAGCTCTTGTTGCGCGGGTCCCAGTTCCGTGTGAAATAGCTCGATGGAGATTCCCTGCGCCTCTAAGGCGGCGAGAATGGCATCGATCACATGTGCCTGTTCATCGAGACCGATGCTGCTATAACAGAGGCTGCTGTCGGCAGGAAGAAACTTCCCCGTCTGCTCGTCTTTGCGTGCCAGGTAAAATTCGTGCTCAACCGCGGCCTCTGCACGCATACCATGCGCGGCCAGGCGCGCGCTTATGCGCTTCAAGAAGGTACGCGGGCAGGCTTCCCAGGGAACGCCATCCGTACCGACCATATCACACATCATGGAGGCCGCGTGTGGTGCGTAGGGTAGCGTGACAAAGGTCTCCGGATCTGGCAACAGGCGGAACTCACCAACCGGCCCCATACCCTCGACAGCCGCCAGTTGTTCTACTCCCGTAAAGGCCTGCATGGCCAGCGTCTGCCCAATGCCCTCACGCATACGGCTCTCCAGCTTATCCACATGTGTGGCCTTGCCGCGAATAATTCCCCCATTATCGCAGTAGAGGAAACGCACCAGGCGAATTTTGTCATTCTTCGCCTTGAGTATGATTTGATGCTTATCCATAGGCTTCTCTCCCAGACTTTGATTTATTCTACTATAACATATACTCAAGCAACCATTTTCGCCTCGTTTTTGCTAAGCTTGGACCCCTCGCCATTCGCCTGCTTGAGTTCAAAACCACCCCAAAGTTGTCAAACAGTGTCAACCAAAGCGCCTCTGTGTCAGTCACATTGGGTGCATCGTCTGGGGCCACTACTTTTTCCGTGAACGTACCTCCCCATAGAATGGAGAGGCTTCTACGCAGTTGCCCGCGTTGGCCGCGTCCCGACCGAAAGCTGTTTTCGTCCGATACCGAGGATGACCTTCGCTGAGGCCGTATCCCGATCCAGTTCACACCCACACGTACAAGAATGCCACCGCTCTTCTAACGTCTTCTTGCCTACATTCCCGCAATTCGGGCAAATCTGGCTGGTGTACTTAGGATCAACTTGTACGAGAGTACGCCCGGCCCATGCTGCCTTGTACGTACACATTCCCACAAATTGACTCCAACCAGCGTCGGCTATTGATTTGTTTAATCCCGCTTTGGCCGCCGCCCCATTAGGCAAATACTGTCCTGTCTCTTCGTCCTGCTTCGGCTTGGGCTGTTTCACCAGATTGGCCATGGTGAGATCCTCAAGCACGATCACTTGATAGCGATTGACGAGCTTTCTTGAGGCTTTGTGAGCGAAGTCGGCACGCTGATTGCGGACCTTACGATGGGCCTTTGCCACGCGCTTCACTGCCTTCGCTCTGCGATGACTGCCGCGCTTCTTGCGAGACAAGGACTCTTGTAGCTTCTTGAGCTTGTTCTCTGCTCTCCGATAATGGCGCGGGTTCTCAAGGAATTCGCCATTGGACAAGGCGGCAAAGTGAGTCACACCCAGGTCTATCCCTACATCCTCATAGCTGCTAGGCAAGGCTTCCGGCTTGTCCACTTCGCAGCTAAAACAGGCATACCAATGCTCTCCCTCGCGCTTGATGGTCAAGGTTTTGACTTTGCCTATCATGTCTCGATGCAGGTGCAGTTTCACTGTTCCAATCTTCGTCAATTTCAGATTGACTCTGACCATGCCCTTCTTATCAGGCGGGCGTGTTTGTTGATCCAATTTCCAGCCAGCGCCGTCCGGGTAGGTAAACGAGTTATAGCGGTTACGACCCTGAAAACGCGGGTATCCTGGTTTCTGGCCTTTGGCACAGCGATCAAAAAACCGTTGAAATGCCTTGTCCAGTCGTTTTAACACATCTTGCAGGACATGAGCAGCGATATCCTGATACTCTTCTCTGATCTTTGCCTTGATCTCTGGAAGGACATTTTGTTGATCATAGTAGGTGATCGATTTGCCCGCCATACGGTAAGCATCCTTCCTCTCGGAAAGACCCGCATTGTAGAGTTCTCGACAACGTGCCAGAACCCAATGGAGTTTGTTCTCCACCGTCTTATTGGGAGCTAAACGGTACTTGTACGTTTTTCTCATGTCCCTTGTCCCAACTCGATATATTTTTTGACGGTTTCCTCGGTCATGTCTCCGACGGTGCCAACGTAGTAACTGCGAGACCAGAAATTCCCACCCCACAGTTGTTTTTTGACTTCGGGATGCTGCTTAAAGACTTGTCTCGCAGTAATCCCTTTGAGGGTATTAACAATGAGAGAGGGCGCAATAGCGGGTGGCGCACTCAAAAAGAGGTGAACGTGGTCTTCCTGTACATTGAGTGCGCCGATCTCCCAAGTATTCGCCTCACATAATCGCCTGATTTCTTCCTCAATAAACGTGGCGATATTCCCCACCAGAATAGTCTTGCGATACTTGGGACACCATACAAAATGGTATGCTATTTTATATGTGGCATGCTTCGTATGTTGTTCTCTCATACGCTCTATTCTAGCATGGTATGCCATACCATGCTAGAATAGAGCGAGAGGGGCCGCCTAACCCCTGCCTGAAGGCGAGGGGAATGCGGCGGCCCGGCCTTCAAAGATGCGCGCTCACAGCTCTTCATGCCGATGGACCGTCATCAACAGCGTGCCCCGTGGCCGCAGGGTAATCAGCGGCTCTGGGACCACGTTGGTCTCGGGCAGGAGGCGCAACTGATATCGGGACAGGATCGTCGCCAGGATGAGCAGTGCTTCGGTGAGGGCAAACTGGTTGCCAATACACACGCGCGGCCCTCCCCCAAAGGGGAAGTAGGCAAAGCGATGACGCCCGGCTGAACACTCGGGGGAGAAGCGCTCGGGATCGAAGACATCAGGCTGCTCCCAGAAGTCAGGATGCCGGTGAGTCGTCGCAGGAAACATCAGGACATACGCCCCTTTGGCAATGCGATAGCCGTCAATTTCATCCTCGGCGATGGCCTGGCGGGCAAAGGCCCATGCCGGTGGATAGAGGCGCATGGACTCCTCAAGCACCATGCGCGTCAGTGGAAGCTGGGGCAGATCCTCCATCTGCGGAGCGCGCCCATTCAGGACGCGGGTATACTCCTCTCTGAGCCTACTTTCGATGTCTGGGTGTTGCACCAGAAGCAGAAGTGTCCAACAAAGCGCATTGGACGTGGTCTCATGACCGGCCACCATGAGGGTCAGGACCTCATCCCGCACCTGCTGATCCGTCATGCCCTCGCCTGTCTCTTCATCCCGCGCGTCCAGGAGCAGGGTCAGCAGATCACTCTCCGTCGATGCTTGATGACGTTTGGAGATCAGAGCGTCAGCAACGGTGTAGAGTGTATTGCGGGCCTCATACAGGCGACGGCGCTGGGGTGTCGGTAGCGATAAAAGCCCCGGCACATAAAAGGCTTGTGCTTCCAAATGATTGATCGTGGTAGACGCCTGCAACACGCGCTCCTTGTGCGCGAGCATATCTGCGCCAAAGAGTGCTTTGCACACAATGTTCAAGGTCAGGCCACTCATCTCCTGGAACAGATCGAGGGGCTGTCCCGCGTTGATGCCGGCTTCCTCAGTCCAGGCCAGGGCGCTCTCGGCCATCAGCTGGCCTATGGCGGCGATCTGCTTTCGATGAAAGACCGGCTGGATCAGGCGACGCTGGTGCAGCCAGGAGTCTCCATTGTTGGTGAGCAGGCCATTGCCCAGCGTCAGGCGAAGCGCTTGATTGGAAATCCCCCCTTTGCGATAGTTGAAGTGATTCTCCTGAACGACATGGCGCACGCCATCAGGATGAAAGACCAGGGTCCAGGGACCCAGGACCGTTGGCAGCGTCACGAGATCGCCGTAGCGCTCACGCAGCTCCTGTAAGAAGCTTAGGGTCTGGCGCGCAAATCTGACGGTATTCCAGGCCGCCGTAGGCCATGGCGGTCCAGGGGGCAGACGTCTGCGCGGCGTTGCCGGGAGCGACGCAAATGTAGTATGAGACATCTGTTTTTCTCCTCAAAGACAAAGTTCGTAGGTAGTAAGTTCGACTCGGTGCTCATCAAGGTCTAAGAGTGCAGCGAGTGAGCTATGGGATGATCCTCAAAACGGCAGGGGATCCTGACCTCAGCTTTTATGCAACAGATTCAGCACGAGCAATGAGTTGGCTCTCGCGCAAGATGAGCAAGGCGCTCCAGAGAGAAGGTGATCTTCTTGCTCCAGCGCAAGCTGGCTTCGCTTGTTATGCTTCCCACGTCCTACTACAATCAAAATACCGGATAACAGTAAAAGAAACAAGTACACAAAATAATTTGAGGTAGTCTAGAAAATCATACTAATGCTCACCCTCTAATTGCGGGAGTTAGAGCAGGCAGGGATCATTCACCGGCAGGTCTACGCTCAGGTCCCCCAAAGGTGGAATACTCACTCACCGAGTCGGGGCGAAGCCTGGAACCGATCGTCTACCAGATTCACGCATGGGGAGAGTGGTACTGCGAGCAAAACAACATCGAGTATTGGCAGTTGAGTGACAACATGGAAGATCATGGTAGTCGTGCGTGAGATCGGCTGCACTGCCTCCCTTGACAAGTTCCCCATCTCTGGCTATAGTATGTTAGTGAACATTCACACACGTATAGAGGGGGGCTACTTGCAGGCATCCAGCCTTCCTGACTGGATGCCTGAGAGAAAAAACCTCTCCGTAGGACGTGAATGCATTCTTTAGTATGTCAAGTGAATGGACGGATGACATATATGGTTTTGGCGAAACCGTTTGCTGCTCTTAGAGGACTCTAAGCAGATTGAGCACAAGAAAGAGAGACAGATCATGAGCGAAAAAACGACTCATACCACGCGAGAGTACCTGACTGCCCCTGGAAAAGGTCATATGACCCTGCTGACCAGCTTCCGCCGCAACGGCACAGGCATCGGCACCCCGGTAGGCACGGTCGCCTCGAACGGCAAACTCTACTTTATGACGCCAGCGGATACCTGGAAGGTCAAACGCCTCGCCCATAATCCACACGTCACCCTCGCGCCTGGCAACCGCAAAGGGGAGGCGCTTGGTCCAGCGATTGAAGGCACCGTGCGCCGCCTGTATACCGAGGAGGCCAGGCGCGCGCGAGGCGTGTTGCGTATCGGCATCGTGGGTCGTTTCTTCGGGATTGTCTTCGACCGCAAATATCCTGGCGAGAAAACGGCGGTGTATGAAATTGTGCTGGATGAGAGAGGCGCCGACATGGGAAATGGAGGCTTTGAGAAGACGCAGGCTGCGCGTTCCTAAGCTGGATCAACGCAGAATGTGGACAAAGAGCTGAAAAGAGAAAGGATTATTCCATGTCTGTTTTACCGCGTTTTCGTCTGATCGGGTTGCTCTGCCTGATCGGTGGAATCCTTCAATTAGCAGATACACCACTTGACCTGTGGTGGTCGGACCCCACGAGTCCGGTCCACGCTGTCGCCCGCTTGATTTGGGCTATCGCTAATGTGGCGCTCATTGGCGGACCCATAGGAATCATCGCCCGTCGGTTTGTTTTTCCTGGATGGCTGGCAATTGCTGGAGCTAGCGTTACCATCCTTGGCACTCTCAGTCAGGCGAGCGGGATGATCTGCTACCTGTTTCTCCCCAACTCTGGAGCAGGGCAGGTGTTGACGCCACCTGGTGGCATCCTGATCGCGCTCGGCATGGTCGCCCTGGGAATAGCAGCATTGTTAAGAAAGAAGTTGCCTGGCTGGCAAGCATGGGTCCCTCTCCTCGTTGGTCTGTACTTCATCGCCCAACTGGTCCTTATCCAGGTTCCTTTCTTCCTGAGAAAAGGGCATCTGATTTTCGCTCCACTCGTCGATCTCTGGGGCTTTTTCTGGATCCTTCTGGGGGTGGTGATTGTCTGGTCAGAAACTGTGCCAGCACAGGCTCCTCTTACGGTTGTGTTGCAGGAAAAAAGCTGATCTGCTGGAGTTGAGAGAAAAGAGCAGCAGAGGTTAATGCATCTAAACCTCAACAAGGGATAAGAGAGGTTTGGATGCATTAACCTCTTTTTGTCTTAGTTATGGGATCCATTATAGCCACCCTGCTGCCATCACACCACCCAACAATAGCAAGGTGTCTCTTTTTATCTTTGTAAACCGTATTATGGGTACTAGAGAATTTCTGTTTACTTCTTCTCCGAAAACCCTGAGCGGGAAGTGCTAGTCACGCAGGTGACGTTGGGTTTCGGGATAAGATCTTAGAGACCAGGGTGGTGCGAAGTGACCACTTTCCGCTGTCTCTTTGGTTTATTTATATAAAGGGACCCATGATGTCAATACAAGATAAGCCTCAAGACTCTTCCCCCGAACACAATTCCTCCCCTACTCAATGGGAGGCACGTTTGCATGCGCTTATTGAGCATAGTCATGAGGTTTCGCTTCTACTTGATGATCAAGGTACTATTCTGTATGCCAGTCCCGCACTGACACATGTGCTAGGCTACCTGCCTGAAGAGGTATCTGGACAAACCATGCTCTCATGGGTTCACCCTCTCGATCAATCTGAGGCATCTGAAAGCCTGGCAAGCTTACAGGCTCACACCAGGCAAGAACTCTTTATGACACAAAGATATCGTCACAAAGATGGCTCCTGGCGCTGGCTCGAACTACGTGCTGTCAATAAACTGGCTGATCTCCAGGTAGCCGCACTTATTTGTAGCCTGCGTGATATCACGGCGCTAAAAGAAGCTGAAATCGAGCAGCAACGTCTCGTTGAGGAGTCAGACCTGGCGCATACACACCTGCTTACAGTTCTTCAACAAATGCCCGCGGGTGTTATGATCGCCGAGGCTCCCTCGGGCAAACTCTTGTTTAGCAACGACCAGGTAAGGCAGATCTGGCGTCACTCTTCTCCTGAAGCTAACGAGGTTGACAAATACGACCGCTATGAAGGTTTTCATTCTGGTGGCACACCCTATGCCGGGCATGAATGGCCGCTTGCACGCTCAATCCGCCAGGGCGAGTCTGTACGGGAGGAAGAGATTACTTTTCTGCGCGGCGATGGCACACGTGGTATCATGAGTGTAAGTTCTGCGCCCATCTTGAATACACAGAGCGAGATTATCGCAGGCGTCGTTGTCTTCATCGATATTAGTGAAAGGAAGCGCCTGGAACAACTCAAAGACAACTTTATCAGTATGGTCAGCCATGAGTTGAAAACACCGGTTACCAGCATCAAAGGCTATACCCAGTTGCTGCAAAAACACTTTCAGCGCTCTGATGAGAAACAATCGCTCCATTTTCTTGCCAAGATGAACTATCAGCTTGATAAACTGACAGACCTCATCAATGAGATACTGAGTATCTCTCAACTGGATCTGGGTATGCTCAACCTGCGTCCTCAGGTGTTTGATCTTGTTAAGGCTGTAGGGGAGGAGTTGGAGAGCCAGCAGGCCACCACTGCAACGCATAAGCTCCAGCTCAAAGGCGTCGAAAAACTCACCATTACAGGTGACCGTGAGCGCATTGGACAGGTAATCCATCACCTGGTAAGCAACGCTATCAAGTACTCTCCAGGCAGAAAACAGGTATGTATTGAGATCTGTTATAGCGATCAAGCAGCCTTAATTCATATTCAAGATTATGGCATCGGCATCGACTCGGAGCACTTTTCCCGGATCTTCGAGCGTTTTTATCGCGTGGATGAGCCACTCGAACAAACATTTCCTGGCCTGGGCATAGGACTCTACCTCGCACACGAGATCATCCAGCGCCACCAGGGCCATATCTGGGTGGAGAGCCAGAAGGGACAAGGCTCTACGTTTAGTTTCTCACTCCCACTTCAGCCCCATACAACCATTGCCAAGGAGACCAGTCATGACAACCACTAAATCCAGGGTGCTCGTCATCGATGACGACCCGGATATCGTTGAGGTAATCCAGCTACTGCTAGAGGATGCTGGATATCTCGTCTCGAACATCAATCAGCTTCCAGAAAACGCGAACTTAGCTCAAATCTGTCTTCAGGCGCAACCAGACTTCATCATTCTCGACATGCTGCTCTCAGGACAGGATGGTCGCCATCTCGCGCGCCATCTCAAAGAGAACCAGTCCACCAATCATATCCCTTTGATGATGATCTCGGCCCATCCCCAGGCCCGTTCCCAGGCGCTGGCCGCCGGTGCAGATGATTTCCTGGCCAAGCCCTTTGATATGGACGAGATGCTCGCCAAGGTCAAGCGTTATTGTTAAGCTTATCTTACCAAGACATCACAATATGCCTGAAATAATAATACTCTATCTACTATTTTGGCTTACGATTACGTATACGTAAATATAAGGAAGTAGGGTAAGGCTGGTTGTGCACGCCACCAGCCTTACCCTACTTCCTCATTCATTACACCCGGGCAAGTTTCTCCGGGTTGGCAACAATTCGAATTGCCCGAATACGTTCTTGCTCCACTTCAATAGTCATGACGGAGAAGGCTTTTTCGCCTACACGGACAATCAAGGCCACCTGACCATTGACCTCTTCTACTTCAGGGCTATAGCCCTCGGGCCAGAAGCGCCTTGTCCCCAGCAAGAAACGGGCTACCGGGACACGTCCAACAAGCTCGTGAGTCGCTGCACCCTTGACCTTGCCGCCGCCATCTGCCCAGAAGGTGACATCTTCGGCCAACATATTCATGAGTGGTGTCATCTCGCCAGCACTTACGGCCTGCTGAAAACCGTTGAGTAACTGCTGGTGGAGTTGGGGAGAGGCCGGGAAGCGGGGCCGATGCGTACGTAGATGGAGCCTGGCTCGGCTGAAGGAGCGGCGACAGGCCGCCTCACTCTTGTCAAGCATCGTGGCGATCTCGGGAAATTCATAACCAAAGATTTCGCGTAGTAGGAAGACCGCTCGCTCGAATGGTTGAAGCTGCTCCAGCAAGACCAGGAACGCCAACGAGATCGACTCCTGCATATCGACACGCTTTTCCGGGTCGTCCGTTTCATCCATCTCGGTTGTCAGAATTGGCTCCGGTAACCAGGGACCTACATATAGTTCTCGCTTCCTGCGCGCTAGTTGAAGTTGATCCATACATAAGCGCGTGAGGATCGTGGTGAGATACGCTTTGAGCGAGTGAATGGTTTCTATGGGTGTAGACTGATAGCGCAGGTACGTTTCCTGCACCATATCCTCAGCATCCATCGCACTACCAAGCATGCGGTAAGCAATAGAAAAGAGGTATGTCCGGTAAGTTTCAAAGGACTCCACGCTGTTTTCTGCCTTTCGTCGACTCATGAGAGCAAGTGTTGCCATAAATAAAGAGGGTTGAGCCATCTCATTTGGGACAACTTTCCACTCCAATTTTATATACGCCAGAGTAGGGGGTGTGGTGCGTGCTGGCAGCCTGTGGCTGCCAGCACGCACCACACCCCCTACTCTGGCGAGCGCCGCAGGCGCGAGGTGAATTCGGGTGAGAATGGCTTGACATAGCCTTTGATTGCTGGTATATTTATATTTACCAAAGGTAAATTAATTTAACTAAGGTAAAATCAAGGCATATGGAAAGAAAGACGGGCGAAAGAGCAGCAGGATCTCAAGCAAAGCATTCTAGATGCGGCGCGCGAAATTGCTCTCGCAGAGGGGTGGCGCAATGTGACGATGCGCAAGATCGCAGATCGCATTGAGTATAGCCATCCCGCCATTTATGCCCATTTTGCAAACAAAGATGTGCTCTTATTAGAGCTCGTGCATGAGGGCTTCCGCCTGTTGGAGGCCGACTTAAAGCTGGCCCGAGCACAAGGCCACGATCCAGTGGAGGCGATGCGGCTCGTCGCTCGCGGCTACCTGGAATTCGCCTGGCGCTATCCTGAGTTGTATCGCCTGATGTATGGGCTGGACGGTGTCACCTTCAGCATCTCAGAGCCCGAGAAGGAAGGGCTACAGATAGAAGATGTGGTGGCACAAACGGTCAAAGACGTGCTTGAGTCTCGTCACTTGTCAACCGAGCACCTGGCAGATCAGGTGAATATTAGCTGGGGGACCGCTCACGGGCTGGTAACTCTTACGATGGCAGACCGCATTAGCGGCGGGCAAGCGCAGGCGACGCGGCTACTCGAACGAGCACTCCAGGATATGCTGCTGGCCTGGGAACATGAGGTAAATACCGCCGGTTCAGCGCCCCTTCCGGGCATATAGCTTCTCTGTGGGTCCACTGCGAAGATGCTAGGCCTGAACAAAATATTGCTTTAACTTACCAAAGGTAAGTATAAAAACTTAGGTAATAAATTACCACTCACGAGGGGAGAGATACATCATGACACTCTATCCTTATACGCTTTTACTACACATTGTAGGTGTGATTGGCCTCTTTATCGCTATCAGTCTGGAGTTAATCATCACATCTCGCCTACGGGCCGCCAAGACGACCACCCAGGCCCATGAATGGCTCACGCTCGGTCGCGTGATTGACCTGATTTTACCAGTCTCCGCTGTGCTCATTCTGGTCAGCGGTCTCGTGTTGACGTTCTCGGTGTGGGGATTGAACCATGCCTGGATAGACCTTTCGCTGGGCTTGCTCATTCTCGTGGGTATCCTGAGCCCGGTGATTAACGGTCCTCGTATGAAGGCAATCCATGTGGCAGCGAAAGCCGCGCCCGAGGGCGAGATCTCAGCCTCTCTGAGAGAAGTTATCACTGATCCCGTGCTGCGGGCTTATGTACCCATTCCAGGCCTGGTTGCATTGGGCGCGATAGTCCTGATGGTTCTGAAGCTGGATTGGCTTGGCTCGGGAATTGTGATGGCTCTCGCCCTCATTGCAAGCCTCATCTTCGCCTTCTCGCTTAAAAGGTAGAACATACATTTTGTGATCGATTGCTAAAAAAACCTGGTAAAGATAGATTCATATTAGGAACATTCAAAGAAAGAGGAAAGAAATGTTTTCAGAACAAGAGCTCGCGTTTTTGCGCACACAACCCCTGGCCAGACTGGCAACGGTGGCCATCAATGGTCAGCCCGATGCGGATGCGGTCGGCTTCGCCTTCGAGAACGGGCGCTTCTATATTGGTGGGTATTTCCTGGAACGCACACGCAAATATAAAAATATTGCCGCCGGACATAGCAAGGTGTCGCTGCTTATTGATGAACTACCCTCGCTCGAACCCCTTGAGCCACGCTCAATCAAGCTTCATGGTGAGGCTGCGATTCTGCAACTTGAGGAGGGTTTTCGGGGACCTGGCACATATATTGTGATTACGCCGAAGGTCTCCTGGAGTATCGGCATTGAAGGGCCAGCCTTTCAAGATGGAAAGTCAGTCATCAAGAAAATTACCTGGGAATAAAGACCATTTTCGCACGCTTCATACAAGTCGGGCCGACGCGTACTTTCGCAGCGTTGGCCCGCATGATGTAAGTGATTACGCCTCCCAGGGTTTGATCACTACTTTGATACAGGAATCCTGCTTGTGCTTGAACATGTCATAGGCTTGGGGTACCTGGTCGAGGGAGACTTTATGCGTGATGACAAAGGTGGGATCGATCTCCGCCCCCTGAATACGCTTCAGCAGCGGGCGCAGATAGCGATGCACATGAGTTTGACCCATCTTAAAGGTCAGGGCCTTGGCGAAGGCGGCGCCCATGGGCATCTTATCCACAAAGCCGCCATAGATGCCCGGTAGCGAGACAGTGCCTCCTTTACGGCAGGCCTGAATCGCCTGGCGCAGGACATAGGGGCGATCCGTGCTCAGGCGCATCTTTTGCTTGATAGTATCGGTGATAGCACCTACACTGGTGCTATGCGCCTCCAGGCCCACAGCGTCGATGCAGGCATCTGGTCCAACTCCACCCGTCATCTGCTTGAGCATCTCCACCACATCGCCCTCTTTCTCGTAGTTGATGATCTCGGCACGCCCGTGCTCCTGGGCCATGCGCAAACGCTCTGGGATGCGGTCAATGGCGATGACGCGCTCCGCACCCAACATATAGGCGCTCTTGATGGCGAACTGCCCTACAGGACCACAGCCCCAGACCGCGACCGTGTCTCCAGGCTGGATGCCACAGTTCTCGGCCGCCATATAGCCCGTGGGGAAGATATCCGAGAGGAAGAGCACCTGTTCATCGCTCATGCCTTCGGGAACCTTGAGGGGGCCAATATCGGCGTAGGGAACACGCACATACTGAGCCTGGCCTCCGGCATATCCACCATAAAGATGTGAGTAGCCATAGAGGCCCGAGCCAGAGTAGCCATAGAGGCTCTCAGCCAGCCAGGCATTGGGATTGGAGTTGTCGCAGAGTGACCACATGTCGCGCTTGCAGAACATACAGTTGCTACAGGCGATGGTAAAGGGAACGACGACCCGGCCGCCCTTCTTGAGGTTGCTCACCTCTTTACCAACCTCAACGACCTCGCCCATGAACTCATGCCCCAGAATATCCCCCTTCTTCATGGTCGGAATATACCCATCATAGAGGTGCAGGTCTGAGCCACAAATGGCCGAGGTCGTAATCTTAACAATAGCATCACGCGGGTTAAGAATTTCGGGATCGGGTACATTCTCTATCCGCACATCATGTGCCCCAAACCAGCATAGAGCCTTCATACCCGTACTCCTTCCTCTGCCTGTTTCCCTGTTGGCTGCCCCTTTATAGTGGGGACCTCTCCCGCCTCTACCAGAGATTTAAAGCGGTGCAGGATCTCGGCTACCTGCGTCTCAAGCATGATATCAGTGGCCCGACCCAGCAGCGGCATCTCAAGGGCAGTTTGGAGCTTGCGATGATGCGCGAAATCCATCTCCAGGATCGCAATGGTGCCGCGCCCTTCAGGAGCAGCGGTGAAGCGTACACGCCCATTATCCTCAAGCATGGGATTATTGAGTACCCGCCACTCGATCAGCCTTCCTGGCTCCTCCCTGACAGTCTCAATGTCCCACTCCAGGCGCTGCCCCTGCGGTCCCCTGGCCAGCCAGTGCGAACTCTTCTCGCCAGTTTTACACACTTCCTGCACCATAGGCATATAGGCAGGCGCACGCTCTACATCGCGCCAGGTATCGTACAGTTGCTCGGGGCTGGCTTGAATGGTCATGGCTCTATGCACACGAAAACCCGCTCCACCTGGCAGCTTACTGACATTACTTGAGGGAAAGGGATGCTCCGCCCGGTTGACGTGCAGCCTGTCATAAAGCACGCTATGGCCTGTTGCTCCTCGATAGAGCAGACCTCCACCCAGCAAGAGGCTGGCAAGGCTACCTTTTGTCAGGCCAAAGAGGGTCAGCAGACCTCCACCCACCAGGGACCCAAGGCGCTCCCCCTGAGATATATTCGTGGGCTTATCTGTAGCTCTTTGTAATATATCGCGTATATCGCGTATATTGACTATGGCCCGATTGCTCGGCTGCTCTGAAGACATAAGCCGTTTCCTCCATGACAAGCAGGATTTAATACATTCCTGTCACGAATGCCCCCGGTTGTTTGTTCCATCTCTTAGTCCAGTTTACATTTTCATCACAGTTTTCTGAAACTTCTATCATAGTCTCTTCACAAAGGGAGGGTATAGTATTTATTATCCAGGAGCAAGGACATTTCGGCGAGGATGTTTATCCAGTCCTAGCCACTCGCCTTGATACATACAATCCAATCCACCGGCAAAGGAGGATACGGCAATGTAGCAAAAGAAACTGCTCCGCGGCATCGATGAGCGAAGAGGCTCTGGTCCCTTCTTTCATCCATGCTGCGGAGCAGTTAATTTATAGAGAGTAATAACAGAGTAAGCAGAGAGACCAGGTTGAGTGCCGTACGGCACTCAACCTGGTCTCTCTGCTTACTCTGTTATTTGTGTGTTCTCTTCGTGACGTTTGAGCATGGTTTGGAGCATTTTTACGGCTCCTTCGATGGTGAGTTCGAGGTGGCTCTGCGTTTCGGTATTGTAGATCTCAACTATGCCGCGTTCGGGGTGAAACTGGATCTCAAATTCTTCGGTGCTACTGCTATACATCGTCTTGCTTGATCCTCTCTGTGTCTGGTTTGCCTCCATCTACTACTCGTAATCCGCCAGCACTCTGCTTTACTGAAGGCTAGCAGGACCTTCTTCTTAGCCGTGGAGGCACGACGCGTGCTTTAGCAGCGTTGATCAGCTTCCATAAGCTCCTCAGGACTCCGGTACTGCCTGGCTATCCTTCTTTATTCCAGGGTCGATATGAGTAAGTGTATGCATTACACCTTAGGGTGTTTCGGTCATGAATCTGATGTCGGGATAACGTGTATAGCCAGAATCCCAGTATATTCAAGCTTACTTAAACGTGGTTGTGTAGGATTCCACCCTACCTCCTGCTCCTTTTGCGGTTTTCACTGAGGTTACACCTGATCCAGACAGGAGAAAGAACCTGGTCTATCAGGGAAAAACTGGATACAGAAATACGGTATTTGAAGCGGCTAATATCCTGCGTTCACACGAGGTTCTTCCCCCTGCACCAATGCTATTCTTTAATTGCGATAAAGTGTAAGGAGCAAAAAAATAATGGATGCGCTACTTCTAGCAAGGCTACAATTTGCTAGTACAATCATTTATCACTTCCTCTTCGTCCCACTGACGTTGGGACTCTCGATTCTACTCGTGATCATGGAAACCCTCTATGTCCGTACGGGCAAAGAGGTCTACCGGAACATGACTAAGTTCTGGGGTAAGATGTTCCTGATCAACTTCGCTATGGGCGTTGTGACTGGCCTGGTGCAGGAGTTCCAGTTTGGTATGAACTGGTCTGAATACTCACGCTTCGTAGGTGATGTCTTTGGCGCGCCCCTGGCGGTTGAGGCCTTGCTGGCCTTCTTTATGGAGTCAACCTTCCTGGGCATCTGGGTCTTTGGCTGGGATCGCCTGCCGAAGAAGATACACCTGGCCGCCATCTACCTGGTCGCTCTGGCATCTCACCTCTCGGCCTTCTGGATTCTCTCAGCGAATGCCTTTATGCAGCAGCCTACCGGTTTCGTCATTCGTAATGGCCGGGCTGAGATGACGAACTTCTTCGCACTGATCACTAATGGCCGCCTCTGGGTACAGTTCCCACACGTGGTCGCGGGTGGCCTGGTCACTGGCGCCTTCTTCGTCGCTGGTATCAGTGCCTACCGTTTGCTGAAGAAGTGTGATGAGCACGACACCGAGTTCTTTACCCGTTCAGCGCGTATCGGCCTGACGATGGCCTTGATCGGTGGTATCGCGGTCTCCCTCTTTGGTCACATCCAGGGTCAGTACAGCACGGTGCATACTCCTATGAAGATGGCTGCCGCTGAGGCCCTGTGGAATACCGAAAATCCCGCTCCACTCTCGCTCTTTAAGGTTGCGAATACACAGGAGCACAAGGATCTCTTCTCGATTGATATCCCTGCTGGACTCAGCTTTATGAGCTACAACTCATTTGATGGCAAGGTCCAGGGCCTCAACCAGCTTCAGGCCGAATACGTGAAGCAGTATGGTCCCGGCAACTATATCCCGCCTGTCTTCATCACCTACTGGAGCTTCCGCGTGATGGTTGGTGCTGGTATGGCCATGGTCGCCATCGCGGGCCTGGGACTGTTCCTGCTGAACAAGCGGCGCTTCACCCAATATCCCAAGCTGATGATGCTGATGGTCGCCGCGATTGCAGTCCCTTTTGTTGCCAATACAATGGGCTGGATTTTGACAGAGATGGGCCGTCAACCCTGGCTAGTCTTCGGCGTCCTCAAGACAGATGCAGGCGTCTCGCCTAATGTGAGCGCCGGGATGATCCTCTTCTCGCTAAGCGCGTTTATCGCGGTCTACGCGGCGCTGGCCGTGGTCGATGGCTGGCTGCTCGTACGCACAGCGAAGCAGGATGTGCCTACGCTTGAGGCAGAGAAGGCGGCTTCCGAAGAAGAGAACGTGCTCCAGGGCGCGTACTAAGGGGAACTGTTATGAGCTTACAAATTACCTGGTTTGTGCTGATTATGGTGCTCTTCGCGGGATTCTTCCTGCTTGAGGGCTTTGACTTCGGTGTCGGCATGCTCCTGCCCTTCCTGGGCAGGAACAATGTCGAGCGGAGCACGATTCTTAGTTCGGTTGGCCCCTTCTGGGACGCGAATGAGGTCTGGCTGATTACCGCGGGGGGCGCGATGCTGGCGGCCTTCCCCAACTGGTACGCGACGCTCTTCAGCGGCTTCTACCTGGTCTTTATCCTGCTGCTGCTGTCCTTGATCGTACGTGGCGCAGCCTTTGAATTCCGGGGCAAGCACAACTCGCCACGCTGGCGGCGGACCTGGGACTGGCTAGCCTTCGTGGGCAGCGCGCTTCCCGGCTTCCTGTGGGGCATCATAGTCGCCAACATGCTGCTGGGTGCGCCTATCGACGCACATATGCACTATGTGGGTACGCCATGGCAGCTCTTCAATCCCAAAGCCATCATCGCGGGCCTGGCCTTTACGCTGATGTTCGCCCTGCATGGAGCGGTCTTCCTGAGCCTGAAGACTGAGCACAAGCTGATGGAGCGCTCCTTCAAGGCGGCTCTCCTACTCTGGCTCCCCACGGTGATCCTGGCCGCGATCTTTATTGGTGGTCTGTACATGGCATCGCCTGTGATTCATAGCTTCGGCAGCGATCTGCGTGTGCTCACGCCTATCGTAGGTGCCCTGGCGCTCTTGCTGATCCCAGTCATGGTCCTGCTGCGTCGTAGTGGAATGGCCTTTATTCTGACCTCGGTCACAGTCCTGCTGACCACGCTGACAGTCGCGATGGCCATCTTCCCAAATGTACTGATCTCCAGCCTGAACCCGGCCTGGAACCTGACCATCACCAATGCGTCGTCGAGTCCCTATACGCTCACAGTGATGAGCTGGATCGCGCTTACCTGCGTGCCTTTCGTTCTGGCCTACCAGGCCTGGAACTACTGGGTCTTCCGCAAACGCGTCAGCGTTCATACTCTGAGCCATCACTAATCAATCACGTTTGAGCATCTATAAGGATCGCATGCAATGTCGCATGCCTCACACTGAAGCGCATTTCTTCCTTACACGCTGCTGTGACATGGGAAGGGACCGGCGAGTCCCTTCCCTTATTTTTCCCTGTTGCTGTAACCCATTCGCCCCTTTGCTGTATATCATAATATAAGTAGGCCTTTTTTCAGATTTGATACTACAAACCCGGGGTAGGGATTATGAAAATATATAGACGCCTCTTTCGCTATACACAGCAGGTACAGCTCTACCTGGCCTGCACGATTGGTATCGCCCTCCTGACCGGGCTGCTCATCGTGGCGCAATCCTATGGCATTACGCAGGTCATTCAACATATCTTTCTCGATAAGCAGACCCTCGCGCAGGTAACTAGCCTCCTACTCATCCTGGCCGCAGTGATGCTTGGGCGCGCGCTTCTGCCCTGGTTCGGCGAATTCATCGCAGGGTATACAGCCAGCAAGGCTAAGACTTCTATCCGCGAGCGAGTGATGAAGCGCCTCTTCGCGCTTGGGCCCGCCTACACCTCGGGTGAGCGCAGCGGCGAGATGGCCAATACGCTGACTGAGGGCATCGAGGCCCTGGACGCTTTCTTTAGCCAGCTACTGCCCCAGATGATCATTACCATGCTGGTGCCAGTCATCATTCTAATCACGGTCTTTGCCTGCGACTTTCTTTCGGGCATTGTTCTCCTGGTCACGCTCCCCGTCCTGCCCATCTTTATGATTTTGATTGGCAAGGCCGCAGACGCCATGACGAAGAAGCAGTGGCGCCTCATGAACCAGATGAGCGCGCATTTCCTGGATGTCTTGCAGGGCCTGACTACGTTAAAACTTTTTGATCGCAGTCGTGCCCAGAGCGAGATCGTCGAGCGTATCAGCGAGCGCTACCGCGTGATGACAATGAAGGTATTGCGTATCGCCTTCCTCTCGGCCTTTGTGATGGAACTGGGCGCGACGATTAGCGTAGCCCTGGTGGCGGTCGAGATTGGTCTGCGCCTCCTGTACGGTCTGATGCCCTTTGATAAGGCCTTCCTGGTCCTGTTGCTGGCTCCCGAATACTTCCAGCCCTTGCGCACGATTGGCACACGCTTCCACGCCAGCATGAATAGCACGGCGGCGGCTGAGCGCATCTTCGATATCCTTGATACTCCTCTGCCAGAGCAGAAGCCAGCTACGAAAGAGCCACTGCCCACACCCAAAACCCTGCGCTTCGAGGGCGTCAGCTTCTCCTATCGCCAGGAGGGCGAGGAGCCACGGCGCGCGCTCGCTGACGTCTCCTTCACAGCCAGGCGCGGCCAGAAGATCGCCATCGTGGGACCCAGCGGCGCTGGCAAGAGCACGCTGGCCTCGCTCTTCTTGCGCTTTATGGAGCCAGAGAGTGGTCAGATTCTTGTCAACGAGACGCCGCTGGAGCGCTTCTCAGTTCAGCAATGGCGACAGCAAGTGGCCTGGATTCCCCAGCGCCCCTACCTCTTTGATGCCAGCATCGCCGAGAATATCCGCTTTGGGCGCCAGGATGCCAGCATGGAAGAGGTTATTCAGGCGGCTCAGCAGGCTGGTATCCATGATTTTATTCAGGGACTGCCCCAGGGCTATGAGACGCCCATTGGTGAGCGCGGCGCGCGCCTGAGCGGCGGGCAGATACAGCGCCTGAGCCTGGCACGCGCCTTCCTCAAGCAGGCACCTATTCTGCTGCTCGATGAAGCCACGGCCAACCTGGATAGCCAGCATGAGGAGCGCATCCTCGATGAACTAAGCACACTAACTCAGGATCACATCCTCTTTATCATCGCGCACCGCCTGAATACCGTGCGCCAGGCAGACCGCATTCTCGTCCTGAATGAAGGTCGCCTCGTGGAAGAGGGCACGCATCATGAGCTTGTAGAGCAGAATGGCCTCTACAGAGAGTTACTGGCCGCCTACAGGCGCGATGAGAAGGAGGTAAAGGCATGAACGAGAGCACGACGACAACCTTCCTGCGCCTGCTCAAACTGGCGAAACCCCTCAGAGGCTTGATGGCCCTGGCGGTCCTGCTAGGTTTTCTGACTATCGGTTGTGGTGTCGCATTACTGGCGACCTCGGCCTATCTAATCTCCGCAGCGGCACTGCATCCCGCCGTTTCAGCCCTAAGTATCGCCATTGTGGGTGTGCGCGCCTTTGGCATTGGGCGCGGCGTATTCCGCTATCTCGATCGCCTGGTCTCGCACGAAGTGGTCTTCCGCCTGCTCTCGCGGATTCGCGTCTGGCTCTATAAGGCCATCGAACCCCTGGCACCGGCACGCCTGCTCAGCTTCGCACGCGCAGATGGCACGGGCTTGAGCAGCGGCGACTTGCTGAGTCGCATCATCTCCGATGTAGACGCCCTTCAGAATGTCTACATTCGCGTGATCTCGCCTCCTATGGTGGCCCTGGTAGTTGCTATAAGTGTCTGGCTCTTCCTGGGCGCCTTTGATCTCCTGATCGGACTCGTCTTTATCGTCACCTTCCTGCTAGCAACGGTCGGCGTCCCTCTGCTCACGCACGTCCTGAGCCGCACAATTGGCGAGCGCCTGGTCATCCTTAATGCCCAACTCAAAACCGAGGTAGTCAATAATATCCAGGGCATGCCCGATATCGTCGCCTTTGGTCAGGAGGAGCACCAGGCCAACCGTCTGAGCGCTTTGAGCATGACACTGCAAGGCCTGCAACGCCAGATGGCCAATATTACTGGCATTCAGAGCGCCCTGACTAACCTTTTTACCAATCTCGCGACCTGGCTGACGCTCCTCCTGGCGATTCCGCTGGTGACCTCTGGTCGCCTCCCTGGCGTCCTGCTCGCGATGCTAGTCCTGACGGTCCTCTCCAGCTTTGAGGCCGCGCAGCCTCTTCCCGCCGCCTTCCAGCAACTGGGCAGCACCACGCAGGCCGCGCGCCGTCTCTTTGAGATCGTCGATGCCCGTAGCGAGGTGGAGGACCCCAAAGAGGCCACGCCTCTGCCCCAGCGCTATGACATCGAGTTTCGCGATCTGACTTTTCGCTATACACCTGAGCAGCCACCCGTCTTGCGCGACCTCAGCTTCCACGTACCCGAGAACTCTTGTGTGGCTATCGTGGGCGCCAGCGGCGCGGGCAAGTCGACCATCGCGCGTCTGCTCCTGCGCTTCTGGGAGCATCGCCAGGGCCAGATTCTATTGGGCGGGCGAGAACTCCAAGGGTATCGCCAGGAGGATATCCATCGCCTGATGAGTGTCGTGGCCCAGGATACCCACCTCTTCAATACCAGCATCTACGAGAACCTGCGCATCGCCAATCACGATGCCGAGCGCGAGACCATCATCACGGCGGCCAAACAGGCCCAGATTCACGACTTTATCGAGTCTCTACCCCAGGGCTACGATACCCAGGTCGGGGAACAGGGCCTGTTCCTGAGCGGAGGCGAGCGCCAGCGCATAGCTATCGCCCGCGCCCTGCTCAAGGACGCGCCCATCCTCATTCTCGATGAGCCAACCGCCAACCTGGACAGCCTGACCGAGCGCGAGATCCTGCGCACCCTGCGCACCCTTATCCAGGGGCGCACCACCATTCTCATCACCCACCGCCTCGTTGACCTCGACATGGCCAATGAGATCTTGGTCCTGCGCGATGGCGAGATCGCCGAACGCGGCAGCGAGCGCCAACTCATGCAGAACGAAGGCCTCTACTGGCAAATGTGGAACCTGCAACACAAAGTGCTTGTATAAAATAAAAAGGGAAAGCGACGCTATGCGCATACGCGTATGCGCATAGCGTCGCTTTCCCTTTTTATGAGCGCAACAGATACGAAGGGTGCCCCTACACACGATATACATTGACAATCTTCGATATACTTGCTCCTTTGCTACAGATGTGCCAATGTCAGGAAAGGAGGTGCCAACTTTTCGCTAGCCAGCCATTCCCCGTGCTTTCTCTCTAGCCATGTGCCCCTCATACTGCTATGAATGTCGTCTCATCGCCTGTGCTGCACACAAGGAGGTAGTAATGCACAAGAGACGCCTGCTTAGAGGCCTGGCCTGCTCCCTCATTCTCTCAGCCACCTTTTTACTGCTCCCCATGTTTTCTCATCCCGCTCATGCCCTTAACAATGGTGTCGCTCTGACCCCACCTATGGGCTGGAATAGCTGGAACAAGTTTGGTTGCAATATCAGCGAATCCCTGATCAAGCAACAGGCCGATGCTATGGTAAGCAGCGGCTTGAAGGCTGCGGGCTATCAGTATATCAATATTGATGATTGCTGGCAGACGAGCCGCGATAGCAATGGCAACATTGTTGCCGATGCCACAAAATTTCCCAGCGGCATCAAGGCTCTGGCTGATTATGTGCATAACGATGGTTTAAAGCTTGGTATCTACACCGATGCTGGCACCGCGACCTGCCAGGGAAGGCCAGGAAGCTATAACCATGAACAACAGGATGCTAACACTTATGCCTCCTGGGGCATTGACTATGTGAAAGAAGATTGGTGCAATACCTCGGGTCTCGATCCACAAACCCAGTACGTCAAGATGCGCGACGCACTCGCCAACACGGGCCGTGCCATCGTCTTCAGCATCTGTGACTGGGGTACCAACTCACCCTGGAGCTGGGGACCAGCCACTGGTAATCTCTGGCGTACCACGGGCGACATCAGCGACAGTTGGAGTAGCATGCTCAGTAACCTCGACTCCTCTTCGCAACATGCATCCTCGGCGTCTCCTGGCGCCTGGAATGACCCCGACATGCTCCAAGTTGGCAATGGAGGCATGACAACGACCGAGGATACCTCACACTTTAGTATGTGGGCCATCCAGGCCGCTCCCCTCATTGCTGGCAACGACCTTTCGAGTATGTCAACGAGTACAAAAAACATCCTGACGAGCAGCGAAGTGGTTGCTGTAGACCAGGACCCGGCTGGCAACCAGGGTACCAAGGTCAGCGACAATGGTTCGGGACTGCAAGTCTGGTCGAAGACTCTCCAGGCCAACGGTGCCCGTGCCGTGGCCCTCTTCAATCGTAGCGGGTCCGCCACCAACATTACCGTCAACTGGAGCGATATCGGCCTCTCCAACGCCAGCGCCACGGTGCGCGATCTCTGGTCGCACACAGATAAAGGCTCATTCAGCGGCAGCTATACCGCGAATGTCCCCTCGCATGGTGTGATCATGCTCAAAATTGTGGGAAGCCCCGTCAGCAGTACCTCATATGAGGCCGAGTCCTCGGCCAACAGCCTCACCGGGCAGGCTGCCGCCTCCAGTTGCAGCAGTTGCTCCGGTGATCAGAAGGTTGGCTATGTTGGCAATAATAGCGGCACTCTCCAATTCAACAACGTCAACGTTGGTAGCACAGGCAGCTACAAACTGACCATCTATTACACTGATGGCGATTCGGGGCGTAGCGCTACTATAAGCGTCAACGGCGGCTCAGGCACCACCCTGAACTTCTCAGGCACCGGCGATTGGGGGAACGTCGGTACCTATACCGTCACCATCAACCTGAATGCAGGCAACAACACCATCAAGTTCTCCAACTCCTCCGCCTGGGCACCCGACTTCGACCGAGTTACCATCTAGATACAATACCGACGCTGTTCAAGGATGCGTTTACATATCATGGACGATCTTCCCCGTCTCATGATATGTAAACGCATCCTTGAACAGCGCAACCTTCCCCCGTATCATTATATATAGACGTATGCTTGAGCAGCATCGTGCTATTCTATATAAAATCTATCGCTCCCTATATCTCCGCTTGACAGCTTCTCCACTTCATGAGATACTGCCACCAGATTGATATAGATGACTTAATTTATCAACTTTCTAAAAAGAGATGCCAGTTTCGGGAATAAATAGACAGGCGTCAACACTTATAGAAGATAAGCAACTTAATTTGTGGAGGAAAAGCGTGTATAAGCAAGGCAAACGATTTGCCACTTCTGTGATGCTCGTCGTGATGGCGACCCTGGCGGTCCTGCTCGCGGCCTGCGGTAGCAATCCGGGTTCGACGACAGGCTCGTCGAAAGCCCCCGACGATAAACAGGTATTTGTCTATCCTGTGGCTGGGACGCCCGATCTTAGCGATATGGACCCCGCCTTTGCCGGTGGACCTATTGGACCTACTCTGATATATACCGGTCTCGTCCAGTTAAACGAAAAGCAGCAGCTCATTGACCAGCTTGCTCAGTCGCACAGTGTTTCGGCTGATGGATTGACCTGGACCTTTAAGCTGCGTCCCAATCTCAAGTTCAGCGATGGCTCTCCCCTGACCTCGCAGGATATCGTGTATAGCATCAATCGCGCGCTTGAGCCAGCGCTCAAGTCGCCCTATGCCATGGTCTATCTGGGCCTGATCAAGGACGCCGACAAGCTCCAGACGGGTGCGGTCAAGACCCTGGTCGATGATAGCCTGCTGGCTCCCACGCCAGATACAGTCAAGATCATCACCAAGCAGAAGGCCGCCTACTTCTTGCAGACGATGACCTATGTCACCTCATATCCTGTGAACAAGAAGCTCGTCGACAAGTACGGCAAGAACTTCGTCGATCACCTGGGTGAGGGCGCCGGAGCCGGTCCCTTCATCATGAGCAAGTACGATCAGGGCCGCCAGATGACCTTTACGCCCAACCCTTACTACTATGGCCCTAAGCCAGCGTTGAAGAAGGTCATCATGGCCTACTATAAGGACTCGGAGACGATCTACAAGGTCTATGAGACCAACCAGGTCAGTTACGCCAAGATCCCGACCGCCAAGCTCGCCTCGGCGAGCAACCTGCCGAACAACCAGTTCCACCTGGTACCGATCCTGGGTGTACAGTATTACGCCATGAACTACTTAGCCAAGCCCTTTAACAATATCAAGATTCGCCAGGCCTTCGATCTAGCCATCAACAAAGACCAGATCGCGAACAAAGTGCTGCGCGGCAGCGCCATCCCAACGAACAACATCGTTCCTCCTGGTATGCCGGGTCATAATCCAGACCTGACGGGTCCGGCTGGCGTCACCAGCACAAAGGGCGATCAGGCCAAAGCCAAACAGCTCTTTGCTGAGGGTCTCAAGGAAGAGAACCTGACGCTCTCCAGCCTGCCACCCATCACTCTGAGCATCTATGCAACCTCACAGGACGACACCAACCAGGCCGTCGCTGTCCAGCAGATGTGGCAGGAAGTGCTCGGCGTTCAGGTGAAGATTGATACCGTCGATGTCAACAAACTCTTCTCAGAGCTTGACTCGACGACCAATAATCCCAATGGCTTGCAGATGTGGAGTTCCTACTGGAAGGCCGATTATCCAGATCCACAGAACTGGCTCACCACGCTCTTCGCGCCCGAATCCTCCTTCGACAACTATAACTATGGCAACAATCACGCCAAAGATATAGTCGATCAGAAGAAGGCTCTCGACCTGATGCGCCAGGCGGATGGTGAGATGGATATCACGACACGCCTCAAGCTCTACAATCAGGCTGAGCAGCAAGTGGTCAATGACGCGGGCTGGATTCCTCTCTACCAGATGGAGACTGGCAAGGCGCTCAAACCCTGCGTCAAGGGCTATGACATCAACGCGCCCTTCATGCCCGCGCCCGATAGCTGGAGCAACATCTACATCTCCAACGACAAACCCTGCACCAACGTGTAGAAGCAGACAAAAACTATTCGCTCACTACTCACTCGGAAGGGAGAAGCTGGCAACAGCCTCTCCCTTCTTTTTATTCCTTACAAGTTTTGACCGACAACGTGTTGCACTTTGACATACAAGATAACGCGAGGGTCACCAGGATTACGAAATGGCGTGCCATAGTGTTCCGCGATTTCATTGAAAAAGGCCGCATCAGGATCTTCCTCGATCCGCTCAACTACGCCGCGAAATTCCGCATACGTATAGGGATTCTCTGTATCTGTGATGGAGACAGAGACGCGTGGGTCATGCTTAATGTTCTGATATTTCTTGCGATCGGTCGCATGCGTAAACTTAATATACTCGCCATCCCACAGAAACCACATGGGCGATGACTGTGGCTCGCCCTTGGCCCCAAGAGTCGCTAGATGGGATATCATCGCCTGGAACCAGTCCATGATGCGCGTCTATAGCGACTTTAGCGTCATGTCCAACCGTGACCGCAACATTCTGCGCTACATGTTTACCAATCCACAGCAACGCACCCTGCTTGCCAATTGGGAGAAAGAGGCCCAGGGCCTGCTAGCTGTCTTCCGCTCCAGCACAGAACGCTATGTCGGAGAGCCATGGTTCTCCGCCCTGGTCGCAGACCTTGAGCAAACAAGCCCAGAGTTTCGCCAGTGGTGGCCACGCCACGACATCCAGGGAGTTCATACCGGAAAGAAAGAGCTACAACACCCCCTGGTCGGGCGCCTGGCCCTGCAATCGACCTCCTTCCAGGTCATCGATGCGCCAGACCTGCGCATGGTCGTCTACACACCCTTACCAGAACTGGACACCGCACAAAAACTGGCTCAGTTGGCCCAACTACCCCAATCCCAACTCGCCAGCTAATATCTTAAGACCACCCTCCTCGCGAGGTACGGCTACTGCGTCCTGGCCTAACCTATTTTGGACACGAAGGACTTCCTAAACATTTAGAAGAGGTTCTGCAAAAGCACAGAGGCCGCAGATGCGGCCTCTGTGCTTTGACTAGATGGATGAGAAGGTTAAACCCATTGGGGGCGATAACGCAGTTGCGCGCCTACCCCTCCCAATTCCTGAAGAACAGGATTGCCCTCTACTACCTCAACCCTGGCCCCTGAATTGGCCGCCTTGCGCACAAGCGTATTGCGTTGCTGATCATCGAGCGGAACATCGTTTGCCAGAATCAGAACGTCTGCCTGTCCATGCTCAAGCGCATCAAGGGTCTCCTGCATGCCACTGACCACCAACCCATTCGCGCGTATTCCTTCTACAAGGTTATCGACCTGGCTATGCGAGGCCTCACGCTCCAGGTATTCGATAACAGGCTTAATCTCGTCGTGTACCTCGCGTAAAGGTGTGTTAATATCAAGCCTCAGAACCTCTTCATGGACTAACGGCTCCACTGTGTTTGAAAGCTCTTCATGGAGCAAGGGAATGGCAACCGCATCGCCCGCGAGAATCACACGCTGGGCATCCTCCTGCTTGACAAGGTCTTCGATAGCTGAGGCGGCCTCGCGCGCAAATGCCTTCCGCTTATTCTCTACACGCCGGTGGTAGCGCGCTTGATTTAAGCAGGTTGCGTTACGCTTCCCATACCCACGAGGCAAGACCTCAGGTCCTGGGATCTCCTCAAGGAAGCCCCAACGTGTAACAAAGAGGCGGGTTGTATTGGTATCAACCAGGGCCGTGATAACCGTCTCATGCTTATCTAGCAAGTGCGCTAGTTGAAAAAGATCGGGATAGGGTTCAAAGGCAATCTGGTTCTGAAATGCGGTACCGACCTCCAGCGTTTCAAAAAGGCCGCGTTCATGACAAGCGAAGATAGCAACGCCCTGCTGCCACGGCTCAACATGGTTCTCCATGTACGACTGCACCTTCTCCACATCCTTGTTAAAGGAATCTAGCATGGGATGACGCGGCAATAACGTCTTCTCAATCTCACGTATACGGTTTCTTAGTACAGGAGTAGATGTACGCGTCCATGGTCGCTTACCAGACATGTGAGGGCTCATATCCAGGTAGATGCTCAACACATACGCGTCACCAGGTTCAAAGGAAGCAAGCTTGTCGAACAACTCTTGCGTAGTCTGCATAACCTTCTCCTCAAAGAAACAAGGTATGAACTGTTGTGGAAAATCTCCTCCTTTCAAGATATTCACTGCCACAAGACCAGCCATTGTCGAGGCTTCATCTTCTGAAGGGATAATTGTTTACTCTGCAAGGTTGCAGCGGACGGAGGCCTCTAAAGATAACGCTCCATGGCTTTCTCCAGCTCGCGCCCGCAGCGAAGCACCCATTCCCGGCATGCCACCTGTACACGTACATAATAAAAGAGCCACTTCCAGACCTGGTAGAACCAATAGCGGAGGGGAAAACAGGGACCCAGATCCATGGCTTCACGATACCGGTTTACTAGCTCGAAATGGTGTACATGCCCATTGATGAGATTTACAAGATCCAGCTCGCGCTCACCCCATTCGGCATCCATCGGATCAATGAGGCCAGAAATACTCCAGGTGTGGGGATCAAACAAGAGATTGCCAAAACAAAAATCGCCATGTAGAAGAACTGGCTGCCCCTGCCTGGTGCCAAGAATTTGTTCACCATGCTCAATCGTACGATCCATAAGGGCAAGCACTTGAGAACCAAAATAGGAGCAAGCTTTATCAGAGTTTGTAATTGTCTGGTACGTATCCTGGATTCGTTGACTGTAATAATCCCACCAGCTGCGATAAAATGGGCCATCAAACGAGCCATAGCCCTCCGAATGCGAAATGGCATGCACCTCCAGCAGAAGATCCACGGCCTGGCGCTGGAGGGATTGGCGCAGTACATGAGGAAGCTGCTCTGGCCGTGGACAAGTTTGTCCAGGAAGCCACTCCATAGCAAGAGCCGAGTATGGCTCCGTTTCTGGCAAACACGCATAGACCTGGGGTACTAAAACTGGAAGATAGGCGCGCAATTGGGCCAATTGGCGAGACTCCTGCTCCGCCATACGCGGATATTTCTGCAACTTAATCACGGCACGATACGGGGAACATTGAAAGCGTACACCGTATGTCTTCCCATAGACCCCCTCCCCGAGAGGTGTGATTGATCGCATATCTGTCTTCCATGTCTTCTGAACGATATCTTGCAAGGACGAGTAAACCTGGCTATCAGAAAATTGCATACCAGTCCCTTTATGTCTGCGTTGCCCAGTAGCCGCGTACGCCAGGAGCGGGCCCGCTCCTGGCGTACGCGGCTACTCATCTATCCAATCACGATATTCACCAGGCGGCCTGGCACGTACACTATGCGCTTGACGCTTCGCCCTTCAATAAAGTGCTGCGCGCGCTCCGTTTCCTGGGCCTGGCGCTGGACCTCCTCGGCGCTGGCGCTGGCGGGGACCTCGATGGTGTCGCGCAAACGGCCATTAACCTGTACGGCGATGGTCACGCGCTGAGCCTGGATGGCCTCGGGATCGTACTCGGGCCAGGAGGCGCGGTGAACTGAACCGCTTTTCCCCAAACGCTCCCACAGCTCTTCTGTCATATAGGGCGCGTAGGGAGCCAATAGCACTAACAGCGTCTCCAGCTCCGTCCGCGAGGCCGCACGCCGCTCTACAATACCGTTGACGTACTCCATGATGGCCGCGATGGCGGTGTTATACTTGAGGCTGGCCGTGTCCTCGCTGACGCGCTTGATTGTTATGTGCATGGCACGTAAGGCCTCTGGCGACGAAGGCGCTTGTGGTGCATGCTGGGAATATTGCTCGACCAGGCGCCAGGCGCGCTCCAGGAAACGCACCACGCCGCTGATCCCCCGGTCACTGAAGTCGCCACCACCCTCATAGGGTCCCATGAACAGTAAGTAGACACGGAAAACGTCCGCACCAAAGCGCTCGATATAATCGTCGGGATTGATGATGTTTCCCCTGGATTTGGAGATCTTCGCGCCATCCCTGGTAATCATGCCATTGGCGCGGAAGCGCTTGAACGGCTCATTGTTCTCCAGCAGGCCCAGGTCGTGCAGGGCCTTGGTAATGAAGCGTGCATACATCAGATGCAGCACACTATGCTCCGCGCCCCCAATGTACATATCCACTGGCAGCCACTTGCGCGCCAGGGCTGGGTCCCAGGCCTGCGTCGCATCGTCGCTTGAGATGTAGTGCATAAAGTACCAGGAGGAGTCCAGGAAGTTATCATTGACGTCCGTCTCGCGCCGCGCTGGCTGACCACAAATCGGACAGGTCGTGTTGACAAACTCCTCGATGGCAGCCAACGGCGAGGCACCAGTCCCCGTGGGACGCCAGTTCTCAACATCTGGCAGCACAACGGGCAGTTGATCCTCCGGCACTGGGACAGCTCCGTGCTCGGGACAGTAAATGATAGGAATGGGTGGTCCCCAGTAGCGCTGGCGACTGATCAGCCAGTCGCGCAGGCGATAGGAGACGCTGCGCTCCCCCAGACCGCGCTCTGTAAACCAGGCGATTACGGCCTCTCTTGCCTCGGCGCTTGCCATGCCTGTAAACTCGCCCGAGTCATACAGGATACCATCCTCTTCATTGGCCTCTTGCTCATCCTGGACAGCAGCGCCATCAGCGGATCGTACGACGAAGCGTATAGGCAGGCCAACTGAGCGTGCGAAGAGCATGTCTGTCTGGTCATGTGCGGGCACGCCCATAATCGCGCCCGTGCCATGCCCCTCCAGGACATAGTCCGCGATCCAGATGGGCAGGCGCTCGCCAGTCAAGGGATGCCGAGCGTAGGCTCCAGTAAAGACGCCACTCGTGCCACGTTCAGCATCGACCGCTAACTTGCTCATACGCTCTTGAAAGGCCTGCACCTCCGCGCGCCTCTCCTGGGCTGTGATCGCTTCGATTGCTGGATGGCGGGCGGAGAGCGCGACGAAGGTCACACCAAAGATGGTGTCAGGGCGCGTCGTATAAGCCTGGATAGCGACATCCCGCCCGGGTTGCGCCTCTCCTGATGTCTCAGGCTCACTAACAACTTGCAGCGCAAATTTCAGGCCTTCGGAGCGGCCAATCCAGTTGCGTTGCAGGTTTTTGACGCGCTCGGACCAGTCCAGACCTTCCAGGTCGTCCAGCAGTCTCTGCGCGTACTTCGTTGTCTTCAGGAACCACTGCTCCAGCCAGCGGCGCTCAACGATGGAGTCGCAACGCTCGCAGCGCCCATTTATGACCTGCTCATCCGCCAGGACCGTCTTATCTTTGGGGCACCAGTTGACGCTGGCGGACTTGCGCTCGGCCAGCCCAGCTTTGAAGAGTTGCAGGAAGATCCACTGCGTCCAGCGATAATACTCAGGCGAGGTTGTATCCACCTCGTGTGACCAATCAAAGCGATTGCCGATATGCTTTAATTGCCGCTCGCGAAAGTGCTCAATATTGCGCCTTGTCAGGATGCGCGGATGCACGCCCTGCTTGATCGCGAAGTTCTCGCTATGAATGCCAAAGGCGTCAAAGCCAATAGGCTCAAAGACATCATAGCCCTGCATAGCCTTGTAGCGCCCCTGGATATCCGCCCCGACATAGGAGTACATGTTGCCCACATGCAGGCCCTCGGCCGACGGATACGGGAACATCATCAAATTGTAAAATGGTTTTTTGGCCCGCTGTAAATCCACCTGGTACAGCCTCTGCTCCTCCCAGCGCGTACGCCACTTCGCCTCGAAGCTGGCGAAATCATAGCTGGGAGGCCGCACCTGTTGCAGCGCTTCACCTGCACCTGGTTGCGGGACATGTGTCTGTGACATAAACTCCTCCTGCTGACGGGTCATAGAGCTAATAAACAACGAGACTCGACGCGGAGGGCAAGAAAAAAGCACCCTCCGCCCACGCAGGGCGAAAAGTGCGCTCAGGGCCACTTTCGCGGTACCACCATGCTTCGCCGTCGCCTCGCGACGACGGCCTTTAAGGGTATAGATGTACCCAGCCCGCTAACGGGGGCTACCGGCAGCAACTACTCACCCCTCTGTCCAGGAGAAGCTTTCACCACTACGACTCACGAGGGAGCTTCAGATGGCACGTTGATGCTGGCTCGCAGCGACCGCCAGCTCTCTGTAATCGCGATGCCTCTTACTTTCCTCGTTCTTCGTCTTGTTCCTTATATCATCTATTATACGGAGCGTACCCGACAATTTGCGCTTTGTCAAGTCTAAAAAAGGAAAAGTGGATGGTGGTATGGCTGAGCCATACCACCATCCACTTTTCCTTTTTTAATACACTTAATGCATGCAGGTTTCAGCGAAGAGATGTAGAGGCTCGATCTTTGTGGCATCGGAGAAGCGGATAATGAGCTCCTGGATGCCTGCCGCCTCGTACTCGGCGATGCGCTCGCGGATCATATCGGGCGTGCCGATGAGCGCACGCTTGCGGGCCTCATCGATATTGGCACGCATATTGGCGGGGAGCTTCGCTACGGCCTCTTCGTCGGTGCGCGCGATGGCACAGTCGTCAACAATTGCCGTACGCTTGATGCTGTCATAATCGCGGCCCAGGGCGTCACAGTGTCCTTTGAGCACCTCAAGCTTATGCTTGATATTCTCAATTGGGCCACCCACATTGCAGGCATCGGCATACTGCGCGACTAGTTTGAGGGTCACTTTCTCGCCGCCGCCACCGACGAGGATGGGAATGTGCGGCTTCTGCACACCTTTGGGCTGGTTGATCGCACCGCGCACCTGGTAATATTTACCCTCGAAATGGGCCTCTTCCTGGCTCCACATGGCATGGATGATCTGAAGCGCCTCGCGTAGCATGCGCAGGCGATCAGGGCCCGAGGGATAGGGATAGCCATAGGCATTATACTCGTGCTCGTACCAACCCGCGCCGATACCTAGCACAAGACGACCGTGACTCATCACATCAACTGTGCTCGCCATCTTGGCCAGCAAGGCGGGATTGCGATAGCTATTACAGGTCACGATCTGTCCCAGGCGCACGCGCTTCGTATCGCGCGCCAGGGCCGCCATGCTGGTCCAGCATTCAAAGGTAACCTCTTGTGTCGGTGTGGGAACGGTATGAAAATGGTCATACAGCCAGACCGAGTCAAAATTCAGCTTCTCGGCCTCCTGCGCCACGCGTGTCATCGCCTCATATGCCTCAACAGGATCAGCGATATCCACAAGATCCATCTTCCAGCCCTGGGGAACAATTACGCCAAACTCCATAATAGTTTTTCAACTCTCCTTTTGTTGCTCCATAAGCCAGCTCTGGCTCATGATTGTCCCCCTATTATACTATCTTCAATCTTCAAGATTTCAAGCCAACAACCTATCAAGCCTGCATTCTAGCATGTAGGCGCGCCAGGCGGCGCTGATGACGCTGTTGGCGTTTGCGACGCCTCCACATATACCAGGCACCGAAGAGCACCAGGGCCAGGGCGATAATTACCAGCCCCATGCGCTGGAAGATGGCCTCAAGCGTATCGATCTCGACCGCGATAAAATAGCCTACCAGGCTGTAAATGGTGTTCCAGAGCAGGGCGGCGATAACTTCGAAGAAGAGGAAGCGTGTATAGCGCATGCGCGTCAGACCAGCGCTGATCGCAACAAATGAGCGCAAATGGCCCGCAACATGTGAGATGATAATGGCCTTACCCCCATGCTTGTGGAGCATGAGGCGCGCGAGGCGCATACGGGCACCAAAACGCATTCGTATGCCAAGGCGCGTGGCGCTGAAGCGCTGCAATGGTCCCCCAAGCGCGAAGCGCCCCAGGAGATAGTCGATATGATAACCGGCAACTGTTCCCAGGGTCGCGAAGAGAATCACCAGGCCCAGATTGAGTGTACCCAGGCGGGCATAAAACGCGCCCAGCAGGGCCAGCGAGTTGCCCGGCATGACCAGGCCTAGCAGGGCTGTATTCTCAGAGAGCGTGCTGAGAAAGACGATCAGGTAACCGTACTGATCGTAAAACAACTTGAGCCATTCAATTAAGGTCTGGAGCATACGTTCTCTTTACTCAATCTTTCATTCTAAAGTGTTCTCAGCGTCGTAGACGCTTTGGGGGTAAGTAAGAGATGTGGCGGGGAAAGGCCGCAGGCCTTTCCCCGCCACATCAAAACTACATCTAGTAAGTTGGCAAAGCTGTAACTTAGAAGTCGCCTCCACCTGAGTCTCCTCCTCCAAAGTTGCCAAAGTCTCCTCCTCCAAAGTCTCCTCCTCCAAAGTCTCCTCCTCCTCCAAAGCCGCCAGGGTCACCTCCCATGGGTCCCATATCATGGCCCTGGTCCTGGCCAAACATGTGTCCCAGACCATAGCCCATCAGGGCGCCCAATCCACCTACTATCCAGGGATTCATGCCACTGCGCTGCTGGGGAGGATAGGGGCCATAGAATGGCTGCTGATACTGTGGTGGAAGCTGTTGCCCATAGCCACCAGGCTGCTGCTGGTACTGCATTGGTGGCACCTGCTGATTATAGTCCGACTGCTGGTACTGCATTGGTGGCGGCCGCACGCCATAGTCGGGCCGCTGAGGGGGATAGGGACCCTGATTGGACGGCTGGCGCGGCTCCTGGCGGCGAAGCGGTGGAACATCCCTATCTCGCTCTGGCGGATTTGTCGCATCACTTGAGCCAGGACGATAGTAGCTGGAATCGTAGTTTGTGCGTGGCTCTGGCTGCGAACGAGCCTTGTAGATATCCCCTTCCTCATCAGCACGAGGCGCCGTTCCCGGCTCTGGTCGCGCTGTATAGCCCGCGGCATAGCCCTGGTCATAGGTATCGGCCTCCTTGGGTGGAGGCGCGGCCTGCTCCTGGCCAGGTTGATAGTATCCAGTGTCGCTGTAGGGATCGCTGTACGGAGCTGCCTGCGGCGGCATCTGCTGTTGTTGCATCTGTGACATATCCGGATAGCCATCAGGCGCACGCTGAGACCAACGCTGCTGGGAAAGCGCACGCGCGAAGAACACAACCATTATGATCACAAAAAACAGGAGCAACAAAGCGGTAAACATAACGAGCTCCTCTAGGAGAGAGCAACCAGTCTTGATATCCTGTCCTGGCTGCTCAAGGAATTTCTGATATTCGCACTACCAGGCAAACTGCAAAAGTCTCTCTACAGTCCATCTTACAAAGTTATCGCAGATAAGCAAGCACAACTTGTATAAGAATAAACACGCTCTCACCTTTTACAGTAAACTACTAACAGGCCTTCTCGACACAAGGCCACAGCAAGCAGTACACTTGCTGGTATGAACGCTCGAATCTGGAAGGCGAAAGACTCCTCTCACCATGTGGGCTTGACCAATTAAGAAAGATCGCTCTTCGCCTTCCTGGGTTCCTGGGAAACGAATCATTGGAGAGTCGCGCCGTGAGCGCCGCAGTAAAAGGACCCTCTCGCCTCACCAGGAACCGTTGTTTCAGCAGGAGGACCTGCTCATGTGGTTTGCAGGAATCGATTGGGCAGATACCCATCACGACATTCTCGTCCTCGATGAACGAGGGCAAAAGCTCGCCTCGTTTCGAATCATGCACACGCCAAAAGGACTCGACGAATTGACCAGCCGACTGACAGCCATTTGTGGTCCAGAGCACAAGGCGGAGCTGGCGTGCCTGATCGAGACCAATCATGGATTGCTGATTACACACTTGTTGGAAGCTGGTTTTGCCGTCTATCCGGTCAACCCCAAAACGGTGGATCGCAAACGCTCGGCATCGGGAGCCAAAACGGACCAGATTGATGCCTATCTGCTGGCGAAACACGGCAGATCGGAGGTGGCTGATCTGAGACGACTGGAACCCGATAGCCCCTTGATTGCCGAACTCAAAGTCTTGACACGCGATCAAGATGGCTTGATCCAGATGCAAACCCGTCTGGTCAATCAACTCACCGCCTGTCTCAAAGCGTACTACCCGGTTGCGCTCACCCTTTTTACCAAGGTGCAACAACCTTCGACCTTGCAGTTCTTGCTCACCTATCCGACCCCGCAGGAGGCGATGAATGCTTCGTGTGAAGAGATTGCTGAGCTGTTGAAAAGCACTGGGCATCCAACGCCAAAGAAGACCGCGGCCTCGATTGTGCACCAGATGCATCAGCCCCAGTTGACTGCCGATGAAGTGATGGGCAGGACCCGCATCGCGCTTGTTGATCGCTCTGATCCGCCAATTGCAGCCCGTGATGGAAGAGATTGCCGCCTATGATCAGGAGATCGAGCGCCTTTTTTTGATGCATGCTGACAGTCATCTCTTTCGCACGCTGCCTCGTGCAGGCAAGCGGATTGCCCCACGACTGTTGGCAGAAATCGGGGATGATCGCTCGCGCTATGCGGATGCTGCCAGTTTGCAAGCCTTGGCTGGTACCTCGCCGGTGCCCTATGAAAGTGGCAACTATGCCAAAGCGCATCGGCGCTATGCCTGCATCAAGCCGTTGCGCAACGTGCTGCAGCAGTTTGCCTGGCAAAGCACTCAGACCGAAGCTTGGGCCAGCGAGTACTATGAGCGCAAACGTCGGGAAGGCAAAAGCCACAGCGTCGCTGTCCGCGCGCTGGCCAATGTCTGGGGACGCATTCTCTTTGCGCTGTGGCTCAAAAGAGAAGCCTACCAGCCTACGATCTTTGAACACGCCAGACGCCTGCATGCGCCTCGTGCGGCGTGAGTGCTGAATCGACCACAGAAAAGCGAAGCGCTCTTCCTCCCAGGCAAAACAGGCGCCTGTTTTTTGCCTTTCAACTCGGCATGCCTTTTTTTGACCACGCAAGCTCAGGCGTGTCAAGGAAAGCGCAGCGGCTTGACACGCCTGAGCGGCGTGGTACACTCCTTCATGCCGTGTTGAAAGCATCCTTCTTCCCCCTGTCTTCTTCATGTTTGCCTGGTTTTAAATTGGTCATTTTAGGGTTTGACATAGAGAGTCTTTCTTCATTATGCGCTGTATTATAAACAATCAAGCTAAGAGCGCACTGAGGAAGAGCTGAACTGATGCTGAAAAAACGTTGAATGGCAATCTTATCTTGAGCTACGCTCATTCTCAGGAGAAAAAGAGACAGTTTCACGCTCGCCTCATGCGAAGATTGCCATTCAGCCGAAAAAAAGCCGCAGGATAGCAAGCTATCCTGCGGCCCTCAAATTAGACGTTGCCTTAAAGAGGCAAGCGTGACAACGTTGCTAAAGCACGCGTCTACATATGATGTGCCATGATATGTAGACGCGTGCTTTAGCATGGTCGGCTGGAACGCTATAACCTACTCTTTTGGCTTCTGCTGCCGTTTCACTCGCTGAATAGCCTCGCGCATCTCCTTTTCGGCCTGCTCGCGGCTGATAGGCTCCTCATCCTCTAACTCCTCGGAGGCCATCTGTTGCGCGGCGCGCTTGGAGGCGTTGCGAATCTCTTGCTGCTCTTGCTTGCGGGTCGCCTCATCAACAGGCTCTTCTGGCTTATATGGCTTAATTTGCTCTTTATCTTGAGACATATCTTTCCTTTTCATTTTTGACTTGATGTTTTGGACTTCACACAACGGCCAGCGGCTTCACCGACTATTGGGTGATTAATACAGGTGACACGAAACCTTTATTTAAAGGGTTACTCAAAAGGAAGCTCTTATGTAAGGCCCGCTACTGACGTACGCAGTTACTTGCACATGATACTCTACTCTGAGCGTCGCAGGCGCGAAGGGATAAAACGCGAAGAGCAGATGTGCTATAATAGGAAACGGTGAAGCAGCGAGGAATCAGACGATACACCCATCTCCACAGACGCGAGGACTTAGTGTGCTCGACCCGCTTCCGTCTTTCAATGCTGAAAGGCCCACAGGCTAGCCCCTTTTTTGACCTGTCTTTAGCCTGCCTTTTTATAGGCATAGGCGCTGGTGCCCTCATGTTATTAGAAGTTTCTATTTTCTACTCAATAAAGTTATAAGAAGATGACTAGAAGATGAATAATTATCGGCTTTTTTCCTCTATACAACAGCAGGCCCGGCAAGCATGGAATGCCAGTTTACAGCATGTGCGTGCAACCTTAATTTTTGATAAAGCCGCGCTCCAGAACGGCGTCCGTATGTCCGTTATCAATATTACGCCCATTGTTATTGGGGCCATCACCGGGCACCTCTCGCTTGGAATTATGGCCTTTTTGAGCGCGCTTTATGTGGCTCTGGCCGATGTTGGCGGCGCTTATCGTGATCGCGCCCTGGCAATGGTGAGCGCGGCTGTGTTTATGACCATTACGGCCTTTATCGCTACCATTGTTGGCGCTAATCCCTGGCTGGTAACGCTGCTCATGTTTGTCTGGGCCTTTGGCGGCAGCATGCTAGGTGTCTACGGCAACCTGGCCAGCAAAGTCAGTTTCTCCGTGATCGGTATCTTTATTCTGCTGATGGGACAACCAACAGGCTTGGCAGATGCCTGGCTACGTGTCCTGGCCTTCGTTGTTGGTGGAGCATGGTCGCTAGGTGTCTCGCTCTGGCTCTGGCCATTGCGCCCCTTCCAGCCCGCCAGGCAGGCCGTAGGCGACTATTATTTGGCTCTAGGTGCCTTACTGCGCAAAATCTGTCACGGGCAAACGAATCAACATTGGAGCCTGGAAGTCAAAGTCGAGCGCACCCGCCTTTTGGAGGCACGGACTAAGGCACGTCAGATCGTTGTCGCCAGGCGCACCCAGCGCGCGGACGCCAACCCCATTCCCCAGCGCCTGCTCATGCTCTCACTCCAGGCGGATAAGCTGGTGGAGACCGTTATCGCCCTGGCGGAAGAGCTGCGCTTGGTCAGTGAGCAGCACAGCTCCCTGGTAGAGCGCCCGGAGTTCACACACACCCTCGAAGCATGCTCGACCTTGCTTGATAAGCTCGCACATACTATCATTGATGAGCGACAGAAGCTTCAGGCCGCAGACCTGGAAGAGCTACTGGTCGTCTTAGCAACACAAGAACAGGCGCTACGCACATCCCTGCCCACACTCCTTAACGACTATCAGGCGCTTATCAATACGCGCAATCTGGCCAACCTGCTCAAGCGCATGGCACGGCTGGTCCGCGAGGCTCAGGAGACGCTGACGCATACCAGGCATGTCGAACTATATAGAGACACAAACGCACTACAGAAGGCGCATCCCCGCCTTCGCTCATGGAAGGCACTCGCACACGAGAAGTACACACTCTTTAGAGCCAACCTGACACCACACTCGCTGACTTTCCGTCATGCACTCCGTCTGGGCGCCATCAGTGCGGTTGCGGTCGCTATCACCAAGTTCTTGCACATCCCTTATGGCTATTGGATTGCCCTGACGATTCTCTTCATTCTCAAGCCCGACTATGGCTCGACACGCGAGCGCGGCTTTCAGCGTATGGGAGGAACGGTGCTTGGCGGGATCCTGGGTATCGCCCTAACTACCATACACAACCCGGTCCTACTCATGTTGGCCCTAACCGCCGTGGCCTTCTTCTGCTTTGCACACCAGAATGGCAACCATGTGCTTTTCATCCAGTTTCTTACCATGCTGGTCGTCATCATGATCAACCTGGGTACACCCAACGACTGGCCGGTGGCCCTTATTCGCATCGGCAACACACTGCTGGGTGGTGGCATGGGCATCCTGGCAGGCTACCTCTTCTGGCCTCAATGGGAGCGCGAACGCATACCAGAGCAACTGGGCCGCACCATCGCCGCTAACCGCGCCTATATCGCCAGCGTCCTGGCAGCCTATATCACTCATGGCGAGAAGAGTAGCGAACGTGAAGCGGTTCGCCAGGCCAGCATGGCCGCCTACCTGGAAAATGTCAACGCCGCCGCTGCCCTACAGCGTATGCTGAGCGAGCCTAAGACCCACCAGGAAGATGTAGAACTCTTCTACACCCTGGTCAACTACAATCAGCGTGTCTGCGATAGCGCGACCGCCCTAGCGGTACATATTCCCAGCAAGCAGACCCAGCAACAAGCAGAACAGCTCAAACGCTTCGCTAGCCAGATCGAATGGATCCTGCGCGATGTGGAAACAGCGACCCGTAGCGCCAGGACTGCTCTCATCGATCTAACGCTTAAAGAGAGCCTGCACGAGGTGCTTGTCTCCCTCCAACAACTAACCACAGCCACGCCAGAGCAGCCACACACTATGGATCAACACGCACATCTCGAGGAGCATGACGCTGCTGAGACACACATCTACATATAAAATGGTACGGGGACACTGGGAATGCCGCTATGTCGGCCTAAGTATACGTGCCCTTGACTTTCATCACAACGCTGTGTTAATATCCGACCCGTGGACTCAGATATTAGTGTGCCCTAATATCCAATCCATTGAGTCGGATATTTCTAACGCCGGACTCCTCGGCAAAAAATATTAAAGAGGCTTTCAAAATGATGTTAGTCAAGCAGCGTATGCTTCTCCTTATCCTACTTCTATGCGGTCTTCCGCTGGTATTGCTCGCGGCCTGTGGCTCGACTAGCGACAGCAATAAGACAGGCAGTAAGAACACGGTTACGATCAACGCCTATGATAACTATTTTGATCCCAAAACCATTAATGTTACAGCCAATCAGCCCGTTGAAGTAACCTTTGTTAATAAAGGCACCAATGTGCACATTGTCGAGATCAAGGGCCTGATTGCCGAAACCACGATGCAGCCAGGCGAAAAGAAGACCTTCACCATTACGCCACAACAGCGCTCTTACAAGCTCTACGATGAACTCTATGTCAGTAAGGGCATGGAAGGCGCCTTCACTGGTACCGATAAGGCAATTTCTTCAAACAATGCGCCGTCTGGCAATGTGCAGAACGCCAAGATTAAGAACGCAGTTGAGACATACCGACAATACGTTATCCAGCAGACAGATGGTCTAGTTACAAGTACGCAGCAGTTCAACGATGCCATTAACGCGGGCGACCTCAATAAAGCAAAGGTGCTCTACGCGCCGACGCGTGAGTATTATGAGCGTATCGAACCCATCGCCTCAAGTTTTGGCAATCTCGATCCCGGCATCGATGCCCGCGAGGGTGATGTCCTTGATGAGCAGTGGACCGGTTTCCATCGTATCGAGAAGGCACTATGGGTCGATGGAAAGACCACAGGCCTTAAAACATATACCGACCAGTTGCTGAAGAACGTCAAAGACTTGCGCCATAATTTGGATGGGATTAAACTGGTACCAACCGATATTATTGATGGCGCGGTTTCCCTGCTCAGCGAGGCCTCGCATACCAAAATCACTGGTGAAGAGGATCGCTACTCGCATACCGACCTGTATGACCTGGCGGCCAATGTCGAGGGTTCGCAGGTAGCCTTCAACAGCTTCAAAGACTACCTGAGCGAAAAAAATCCTGGCCTGCAACAGGATATCGCTGGCAAATTCCAGAAAGTGCAGGACGTACTCAAACCATTTCGTACCGATAAGGGGTTCATGGACTACGCCACTCTCAAGGACGGAGATAAGCGCGCAATTGCCCAGAGTATTGACGATGCGGGCGAATCCCTTTCCAAAGTCGCAGTCACTCTTCCCAAAACAGCCGACTAAGATCTTATTCCGAAACCCAACGTCACTTGCGTGACTAGCGCTTCCCCCATTCGGGGACAAGCGCGCTCAGGGTTTCGTTTCGGAGAAGAAGTAAGCGAGAAGTAAAGAGAGATGGTAGAAGTACATGAGTGAGAAGACTGGCCAAAAATTTAATCGGCGCAATATGCTGATCTCCGCCAGCGCGGCTGGAGCAGGCCTGGTCCTGGGTGGAGGAGGCGGCTATGCGCTAGCTCACACGCAAGGACAGCAAGCAATGCAACAGACGAGTAACAACGACATCATCTCCTTTTATGGAGAGAAACAGGCAGGAATCACAACACCTCAACAGGATCATCTCCACTTCGCCGCCTTTAACCTGACAACTCAAGATCGCAACGAGGTCGCCAGTCTCCTGCGCATCTGGACGGTGGCAGCGGCAGCTATGACCTCGGGCAAGCCTATTGGCGAGGGCACATTTCCAGATCATGCTCCACCTCCCGATACTGGTGAGGCGCTGGACCTGCCCGCTGCCAACCTGACCATCACCTTTGGCTTTGGCCCAACCCTCTTCACCAAAGATGGGAAAGATCGCTATGGGCTGGCTGCACGCAGACCAGAGGCCCTGGTGGATCTTCCCTCAATGGCTGGAGACGCCCTCGACCCCAACCGCTCGGGCGGCGATCTCTGTGTACAGGCCTGCTCAGATAATCCCCTGGTCGCCTTCCATGCTGTGCGCAACCTGGCCCGCCAGGCTCGCGGACTCGCAATCATCCGCTGGTCGCAGCTAGGCTTTAACCGCACAGCCAGTACCAGCACTCAACAGGAAACGCCACGCAACTTGATGGGCTTCAAGGATGGCACTAATAACCTGAAGGTTGAAGATCCCGCACTTATGGATCAACATGTTTGGACTGGCAACGAGGACGCGTCCTGGATGCGTGGCGGCTCCTACCTGGTCGCGCGCCGCATTCGTATGCACCTGGAGTCATGGGACCGCGACTTTCTGGCCGACCAGGAGAAGGTCTTCGGCCGGAGGAAGGTCTCGGGGGCGCCCCTGACCGGCAAACAGGAGTTTGATGCCGTCGATTTGACCGCCAAGCACCCGGATGGGACCTCCATCATCGCTACCAATGCACATATTCGCCTGGCGAGAGAAGATGACAACATCCGCATCCTGCGCCGTGGCTACTCATTCACGGATGGCATGGATAAAGTGACGGGCGAATTGGACGCCGGCCTCTTCTTCATCGCCTTCCAGCGCGACCCGCGCAAGCAATTTATCCCCTTGCAACAGAAGCTAGGCCAGCGGGACCTGCTCAACGAATACATCACCCATAATGGGAGCGCGATTTTTGCCTGCCCTCCAGGGACACGACCGGGAGGCTTCATAGGAGAGACGCTCTTTGCTTAAGACCCTGGAGAAGGAGTAATCTGTAGTAATGCTCGCTAATTTCTTACCAACGTTTGTCCTGTTCCTACGTGAGGGGCTGGAGGCCAGTATGATCGTGAGTATCCTGCTCACCTCACTGCGCCAGCTCAAAATGACGCGTTATAATACCTCAGTCTGGCTTGGCGTGGGCCTGGCCCTGCTCGGCTCGTTCGCGGTCGCGGCCCTACTCAAGACCGTCAGTAGCCTCTTCAGCCCTGACTTCCTCAGCATCTTCAAAACCGTTACCTATTTCATTGCCGTCGTCATTATTACATGGATGACGTTCTGGGTTCAGCACCATAGCCGTACCCTCAAGCAAGAATTAACCGCCCAGGCCAGCGCGGCAAGCTCCGGCTTCGCCCTGGGCCTGCTCGCCTTTAGCACCGTGGGGCGCGAGGGCATCGAAACAGCTATCTTTACCCTGGCCTTCGCCTTCCAGGCCGATACACAGATCCTCCTCCTTGGAGCCTTATTGGGAGTCCTGGTCGCCATCGCCCTGGGTGTACTCATCTATCGCTTTGGCTACCGCCTGAACTACCGCATCTTCTTCCGCGTCATGGGTATTCTCCTGCTAGTCATGGCGGCTGGCTTGTTTAGCAACTTTATTCAGGGTGCCCAGGACGCCGGATGGATTACCTTCGGAACCACCCAGGTCTGGGATACCAGTAGCATCGATTGGCTCAGCGAGAATAAAAGCATTATTGGTAGCTTGTTGCATATCTTCACAGGCTATACCGAGAACACAAGCATCCTACAAATTATAGGCTTCGTTGTCTACCTGGCTATCGCGGGCAGCTTCTTCTGGCGCATGACCCGCAACCAGAAACGCAGCCTCCCCAGTGCCACACCAGAACAGGCTGCAACGCTCAAAGGATAAAATGTGACAGGTAACAGAAGGGTCATGCCAGGCGGCGCCTGGCATGACCCTTCTGTTACCTGTCACATTTAGCGTCCAAAGAGCCAGCCACCATTCACATTTAATACCTCGCCGGTGACAAACGAGGCCTCGGGCGAGGCCAGGTAGTGGACTGCGGCGACCACGTCGTCGACATGACCGCCTCTCCCTGCTGATGTCTCCTCGATGATGCCATTGATTTTCTCATCGGTCCAGGCGCCAGTAAAGCCCGTATCAGCGATATAGCCGGGGGCTACGGCATTGACTGTGATTGATTGCGAACTCAGTTCGCGGGCAAAGCCATAGGTCAGGCCGTGCAAACCCGCCTTGGACGCGGCATAGGCGGTTGAACCGGCCCGACTTCCACCGGTGAAGGCGGCAATGGAACTAATATAAATAATACGCCCACCGGGTCGCGCCAGATAAGGACCAACGGCAACGGTCATCAGAAAGCTGCCCTTCAGATTCGCGTCAATGACCGCGTCCCACTCACGCTCGGCCTCGTCAAGCGGCATATCGGTCGTGGTGCCACGCACAAAGCCGGCCGCGTTGATTAGCACATCCACCTTGCCCCATTGCTCCACAATGTTCGATACAGTAGACTGCACCTGCTCGCGCTGGCTTACATCCGCCTGGTACCAGGAGACCTGGGAGCCAAGCTCCTCAGCCGTGGCGCGCAAGGTATCACGGTCACGCCCAATGATCGCGACCTGCTCCCCCTCCCGGGCAAAGCGTTCCGCCATCGCGCGCCCCATGCCGCTATTCCCACCAGTAATAATAATCCTACGTCCCTGCTGATTCATTTTTTCCCTCCTCGACTACAAAAACTTGTAGGCTTAGCATAAGAGAAAACATCTTATCTGTCCAATATATAAATTGTGTTATACTTATATGTAGGAGATATAAATACCTATGGAGCTACGACATCTACGCTACTTTATCGTGGTCGCGGAAGAGCTACACTTCAGCCGCGCGGCTGAGATCCTGCACATGGCGCAGCCGCCACTCAGCCAGCAGATCCAGAACCTGGAGAGCGAGCTGGGTATACCGCTCTTGATCCGCACCAAGCGCAGCGTACAACTGACCCCCGCGGGCAAGGCTTTTCTTGTGGAGGCCAAGAAAGTCATCGCCCAGACCGAGCGAGCCATTGAGACCGCGCACCAGGCCTATAATGGCCTCCTGGGGCAACTGGATATTGGCTTTGTAGGCACAGCCATGGCCGAGATCCTCCCTACCATCTTAAAGGCCTTCCGCGAACGCTACCCCTGATCACAACAAAGTTGCAGAACCTGGTCACCACCGACCAGGTGCAGGCACTACGCGAAGGCCTGATCGAGGTAGGCTTCATCCATCCGCCAATTCTCGACACTACCCTCAAGTTAGAGGTTATTGGCCGCGAGCAACTGGTTGCCGCCCTGCCCGCCGATCACGCCCTCGCAAGCCAGGAAAGCATCGATCTTGCCCAACTCAGAGATGAACTGTTTGTGCTATATCCCCGCGCCTGGAACATTGGCCTCTTCGACCAGATCATCAGCCTCTGCCAGCAGGCAGGCTTCTCGATGCGCCTGGGCCAGGAGGCCCTGGGCTGGGAATCAATCATCAGCCTGGTGGCGGCGGGCTTTGGCGTCTCTATCGTGCCTGCCTCATCCCGCCTGCTGCGCAGTCTGGATGTCGCCTACCGCCCCCTCCAGGGAACTACCCCAACCTTCGACCTGGCCCTGGCCTGGCTCCCAGATAATACCTCACCCCTGCTACACAACTTCCTCCAGACCGCCCGCGAAACCGCACAAGCACGACAACAACATATGTTGCCCTAACTCGGGAGCCCGCTACTTGCGTACGCGGCTACTATTGGGAAAGTGCGCCGTTTACAAGCACTATCCGATCTGTGATGAAGCACCTTTTTTAATAATGCAAGCGGCTCCGCATATTGAGGCGTTTGCGGAATATCCAGTAGCCCAGGGTCTGGTAGGCGATGATAATGGGCAGGAAGATTAAAGCAACCCAGGTGAGTAGGACCAGGCTGGAAGAGGCCGCCGCCGCACGCTCAACCGTCAAGCTCCAGGTGGGCTGAAGGCTTGAGAGCAGGAGATGTGGAAAGAGGCTCATTGCCAGCGCGAGCACACCACAGAGCATAGAGAGGCTCGTCGATATGAGCGCCAACCACCAGCGCTGGCGTTGGATCAACTGCCCCGCAATGAAGAACAGCAGAGGCACAAGCACGCTTAAGGGCGCGATCCAGGGCACGACCAGCAGGCGCAGCATGGCCTGAGAGACGAAAGCACCAGCGATAGCTAGCAAAACAACCATGAATAGCGCTGGAATCCAGAGCCTCCGCGCTGCCCTCTCAACACGCATGGTAATAGTCGCATCCACGCGCAGGCGGAGGAAGAGTGCACCCTGGAGCGCAAAGAGGGCGATAAAAGTGAGGCCCCATAACAAGGCCAGGGGCGTCAACAACTGCCAGGGTGTGCCCACAAAACGCAGTTGGGCATCCAGGGGGAGTCCCTGCACGAGCGCGGCCGCGATCACACCCCAGACTAGTCCAGGCACGATACTGCCGCCGCAGATAACCAGGTCCCAGAAGCCACGCCAGCGCTTGCTAGCCCGATGACTGCGAAACTCCAGCGCCGCCCCGCGCAGGATCAGGGAGAAGATCAGCAGCAGCACAAAGCCATACAGGCTACTCAGGAAGGTACCATACCACCTGGGGAAAGCCGCGAACATAGCGCCAAAAGCGGCCACCAGCCAGGTCTCATTCCCCAGCCAGAAGGGACCCATCGCGTTCAAAAGCACTCTGCGCTCGCGGTCGTCCTTGCTCAGGAAAGGCAGGAGGATACCGATACCATAATCGTAGCCTTCCAGGATAAAGTATCCAGCCAGTAGCAGACCAACCAGGCCATACCAGAGTATCTGAAGATTCATAAAAGCCTAACCTCTTTCAGCAACGGGCGCTACTGAAGCGCAAAGACATTCTCAGTTTCCTCATTCGAGGATTCTTGTTCTTTCGTGTCGGGAGAGCCAGGTAGACCCAGGCGGCCATACCTACAGAGCAGGTAGACATCAATCACCGCCAGGGTCGCGTAGACCAGGGTAAAGGCCAGCAGCGAGGTGAAGACCATCGATGCATTAAGTGAGGGTGAGAGTGCGTCGCTCGTCTTCAATAAACCTTGCACGACCCAGGGTTGACGCCCCATCTCTCGCGTTAGCCAGCCGCTAATATTAGCCAGGTAGGGGAAGGCGATCAAGGGCAGAAGGAGACGCAGGAACCAGCGCTGGCGCACAATCGCATCCTTCCAGAGAAGCAACAGGCCGATAAGGGAGGCTATCAACAATAACGCAGCCAGAATGACCATGAGATGAAAAGTGTTTACAATTACCGGCATCAAGGGGATATAGTTGCCTGGACCATACAACTTGACGAATTGCGCCTGTAAGGCAGCAGCGTCTCCCACCTTCCCAAACATCGCCGCCTCTTTCATAGGCTGGACTTTACCAACATTTTGAATCTGTGCTCCACCTACCAGGATCACAGCCAGGCTACTCAGGAAGGCGATTATCATGCTCAAGCGCAATGAGTTACGAAAGACGGTATGTTCTGTCGTCCGCCTAAGTAGGTTAAAAGCACTGACGCCGCTGACGAAGAAGGCGCCAGTCAGCAGACTACCCGCCGTCACATGCTCCAGGGCGATCAAGAAGTTAGGATTCGTGACCAGGGCCGAGATGTTGGTCAGGACCAGTTGTCCATTGTGGATCTCGTAGCCTACAGGCTGCTGCATAAAGCCGTTGGCGATCAGGATAAAGACCGCCGAGAGGTAGACACCAAGCGCCACGATCCAGATGAAGGCAAGATGCACCTTCTTCGGCACGATATCCCAGCTCGCGAGCCAGAAACCAAAGAAGGTGGCATCCAGAAAGAAGGCCAGCAGCGTTTCAATTGCCAGCGGCGCGCCGAAGACGTTTCCCACATAGCTGGAGAAAGCGGACCAGCTCAAACCAAACTGGAACTCCTGGACCAGGCCAGTCAGAAAGCCCATGGCGTAGTTGATGATATATAACTGGCCCCAGAAGCGGGCCATGCGCCTGTAGGTCTCATCTCCACGCATGACGTAGAACGTCTCCATCAGCGCCACCATAAAGACGAGACCCAGCGTTAACGGCACAAAAAGAAAATGGGATACAAGTGTCAGGCCCGATTGCCAGCGCGCCAGCATCAAGGTATCCATCCTTCAACTCCTTTAGTATGAAGCAAGCCCGACGCTACTAAAGTACGCGTCTACATATGCTCGTTATATGTAGACGCGTACTTTAGTAGCGTCGAGCTACTCGGCCCTCTCTATCTCAGCTATCGCCTGTTCAAACCAGGCGATCTCAGCGTCTAACATGTGCAGATTGTAGTCAACGAGCTGCAACACAAAGGTACGCTCATCCTCGTTTAGCTGAGGATTTAGTTTTACACGCGGTTGCCCCTTGCGATAGTGGTCGCGAAACGTTTCCAGGTAGGTGCGATAGCGCTCAAGCACGCTTAGACGCTCTTGAGGCGTCAGCAGGTTAAACTTTGATAGCTGAACGGCAAACAACTCAGGGTGGTAGGCATACCCTTGTGGCTGGTGCATCAGCTCAAAGAAGCGCTCGCGGCCCGCGTCAGTAATCGCGTAGGCGCGGCGAGGCTGTCCCCGTTCCCGGCGCTCTTCCTGGGCAAACTCACGCTGTTGCTCCACAAAGACGGTAATCAACCCCTCCTGCTCCAGGCGTTTGATGAGCGGGTACAGCGTTCCCCAGCTTAACTGGCGCTGCGGCCCCAGAATGCGATTGATAATCTCGTTCAGCTTATATCCATGGTGGGGACCTTGCATCAGCTCACCCAGGACAAACAGCTCATACGCCGGATTTGACCTGCGCGCTTCAGAGGCACCGCCCTTCTTGCCAGTGTGAGTAACCTCCTGCTCTCCTAGCTGCTCTGTCTGATCGTTCTCGTGCGACATCGCTATTCCCCCTCTTTGTATTACGGTTCGATATAATTATAACGAATCGATAGTAAAATTACAAGTGCTGCAATCCTTAATAAAGGGCTTTCCGTCTAGCAGGAATAAATTTAACCTCATTTACTGTTAAGATAGGCATAAAACACCGTTTGTTTGCTAACAAGGAGTCTTCTGAATTTATGGAATGTCTGGTTTATGATACCCCTATTTACTATGAAGAATATGGTCAGGGAACGCCGGTTATCCTCATCCATGGATTTACGCCCGATCACCGCTTGATGACAGGCTGTATGGAGCCATTATTTGCGCAGAAGACTGGCTGGCGCCGGATCTACCTCGACCTACCTGGCATGGGGCACACGCCAGGGAAGGCATCCGTCAATAGCAGCGATGATATGCTCGACCTTGTTCTGGGCTTCATCGATGCGCTTATTCCCGGGCAGCGTTTCTTGCTGGTGGGCGAGTCCTACGGGGGCTATCTTAGCCAAGGTGTGGTTTTACGCAAGTTTGAACAATTGGCGGGGCTGGCCTTGATCTGCCCAGCAGTCGTCGAGGGACATGTCCCGGGTGACCTACCCTCACATACGACGATTGTCTCCAATCCCGAGTTCCTTGCCACACTTGCTCCAGCAGACGCAGAAGAATTCGGTCCGATGGCAGTAGTACAGGATGAGTATAACTGGCAACGCTTTCGTGACGAGATTTTGCCTGGCCTGCGCCTGGCTGATCGGGAGTTTTTGCAGAAAATCCGGCAGCGTTACCGCTTCTCGTTCGAGGTGAATCAGTTGCCGCAACCATTTACAAAGCCAACCGTGATTTTTACGGGCAGGCAGGATGCCTCAGTTGGCTACCGTGGTGCCTGGCGCATCCTGGACAACTACCCACGTGGCACTTTTGCCGTACTGGACCGCGCTGGACACAACGCCCAGATCGAACAGAGCCAGCTTTTCAACGCCCTGGTGAATGAATGGCTTGAGCGAGTGCAAGAAGCTACGCGCTAACATAGACCAGGAGAAAGCGTTTGCTCTCCAAAAGAGCGCTGGCACACATGTGTGCCAGCGCTCTTTTGGAGAGCAAACTGGAATCTCCCTCATCCTGGTTAGGTACGCTGTAAGCTCGTGCGAGCTTTCTTCCTACCGATGAATCGTCCAGGGAGGAGCAGCATGCAGCGGAGCGTGACGACCAGGATGAGGGTGGCATTGGCATAGAACATACCATTGGCAAAGATAGTAGGCCAGTCAATATTCTGAGCAACCTGACCAGAATGCTGTCCTATCAGTGCATCTATCTCATTCCAGCTATAGGGCGGACTGTGAGTTGGCTCCCAGGAAAATATCGAGGCCCCCAATGGATATCCCCGGGCTTCCGTATAGACAATATCGCAACAGACCCGATGGTAGAAAATGTGCTGGTAACTCAAATACAGGCCAAGAACAGCGCCAAGGATAATCAGAAAATTTTGCCAATAACTCAGACGTAAGATCGAGAAACGCCGCCTACCCAGAACAAGCACCATGCCAACTGCTATCACTAGAGGGCAGAAAAGAGCAATTCTTAGGAGAGCAGGAGAATCTAGATGCACCGTAAGAGTGTCGTAATCATTGGACACAACTAGCGTTGCCACAATGAATGCAATCGCACTCAAAGCGAGAAAAGCAATGGAAAAAACTTTTGTCCCCTTGTCTGCAAGCATCTGAAGTCTCTTGAAAAAAGAGAGCTGAGAGGAATCTAGTGATGGTTTATCGCGCATTCTGAATCTCCTTGAGCTTATCCGAAAAACGGAAAGGCGCCAGGCTCCTCGTATCAGCCGATTTTCGCATAAGCTCTTCGTACGTAGTCATCAAAGGATCGCACATTTCTAACAAAGAAGCTGTGAATTGAGCCACTTTTTGCTCAATTGCACCAACTGAATCTCTGTTCCCTGGAATATTACAAGAAACGAGCGAGAAAGCCCCCGTCTTTTAAGCCTGACTCTTACCCACATTTCACAAAGTGAGCTTGAGCACAGACCGTTTCCATTGAAATAGCTGTGGCATTGGTCGGCTTCGGCTCGTAGGCACACGCGACATGGAAATCTTCCCGCTCAAGCAGATCAAGCGCGTGCGCCTCATCCGGCGTGCCGATGGCTACTATACGCAAGTTGCCATACAAGCTGAACGGCACATTGAGCATATCCCAACAGGCAAGCACACCGGCATTGATCTGGGACTCAAAGCGTTCTTGACCGATGCCGAGGGCAACACCGTTGCCAACCCACGCCATCTGAGAAAGGCCGAGCGTAAGCTCAAGCGCTTGCACCGTCGCCTTTCTCGCACACAGAAGCAATCTCAGCAGCGTAAGAAGGCAAGAAAGAAGCTTGCCAAAGGCTCTCTCAAGGTTCAGAGGCAGCGTGAAGATTTCGCCAGAAAAACGGCGAACGCGCTGATCACATCTCACGATCTGATTGCCTATGAACACTTGAGAATCGCCAATCTGGTGAAGAACCGCAAGCTGGCAAAATCCATCAACGATGCAGCCTGGGGCCGCTTCATTCTCTGGCTCACCTACTATGGAGCCTTGCATCACATCCCCGTCATCGCCGTCGAGCCAGCCTTCACGAGCCAGGAGTGTAGCACCTGTGGGGCACGGATCAAGAAGTCGCTCAGTGTGAGGACCCACATCTGTCCTTCCTGTGGCCTGGTGCTTGACCGCGATCACAATGCGGCGCTCAACATATTAGCCAAGGCCTATCGTACTGTCGGGCAGACAGGAACGGGTGGGGCGCAAGCCCCACCGAACGCTTCTGGACAGACCGCCTCTACTCGCTCTGATCGCAAGGCCACAACGGGCAAGCGGGCTGGATGAAAGAAGAATCCCCCTTGCTTTTGCAGGGGGAGTGTCAAAGAAAGGTCAAACAAAAGTGAAGAGTAGACACGACATTTGTGTAAGGAAACACATCATCCAATGCTTCAACCCCATTCGCAAGAGAAGCTAGTACTCCTGGGGCAATTTCTTAAAAGCTGTTAATGAAGTATTTTCGCGTATCTGCTATACTCAATCCCATAGCGAGGGAGGTTACACACAAACCGAACTACATCTAGCAATTCATGCCGTTTTACCCCCGATCTCCCTCGCTCTCCTTCTCTTACCACTACCATCAGTTATGCCCACACCCAAATGCCCCCTCAGTAGGGATTAGCTTATTGATACATCCGGAAAGTTGTAGGGTCCAAGTTGGCTTAGACTCTTTTCCCCAGGAGAAGTACTCACGTTGCGGGAGGAAGGCCATGCAAGCATGGCCCCTACACATTTCCCGCTGATTTACCGGATGCACCAATTATGCTGTTGCTTAAATTAAAACGAGCTATGAAATCAGCCTGCTGTGCTCTCCTGGCGCTCAAGATAATCCAACTTTATTTACGAAAGCGCATAATCGCCTTGCGCACCGTAAACGTGGTGCCTATGGTAAGGAGGCAAAGAAAAGAACATAGCATTTGCAGATGCGGATACATTGTAATCAGGTAGTGTTTACAGGCGCTTAGAAGCAGAATCCTTGCAGGAGATTGGAGACGAGGCATGCTGGAGCTACAAGCAAGATATTTACCTATTGAAGATTATGCCATTATCGGCGACCTGCATACGGTGGCCCTGGTTGGGAAGAATGGCTCGATTGACTGGTGTTGCCTTCCGCGTTTCGACGCACCAAGCGTCTTTGGCGCGCTCCTGGACGCAAATAAAGGCGGCTTCTTTCAGATCGCACCCACGCCAACGAACGATTTGCGCAGTTCGCAGATGTACCTGCCCGAAACCAACGTCTTACTCACGCGTTTTCTCTGCGTTGATGGTATTGGTGAGATTACTGATTTCATGCCCATCAAAGATGATGACGATTCCCACACCCTACCCCACCACATCATTCGCTCAGTCGAGGTCGCCAGGGGAAGCATGGAGTTTCACCTGACCTGTCGGCCAGCCTTCAACTATGCTCAGGACGAACATGATACCCATCTGACCGAGCAGGGAGCCGTCTTCCACAGCCAGGGTCTCCACCTTGGACTCTCTACCAATATCGCGCTCTATCCAGATGATCAGGGAGGTGTGCAGGCGCATTTTGTCTTACATGAGGGTGAGTCGCTGCACTTTATGTTGGAAAGCACCACCGCGGGTGCGCAGGCTCCTGATCCCCTCTGTGAAGAGGGCTACCAGGAGATGTTTCATAGCACCATGACCTTCTGGCGCCAATGGCTCAAGAAATGCCAGTATCGCGGGCGCTGGCGCGAGTATGTCGAGCGCTCGGCCTTGCTGCTAAAATTGCTGACATATGCCCCCACCGGGGCGATTGTGGCCGCACCCACCACCAGCCTGCCCGAGACTATAGGTGGAACACGCAACTGGGATTATCGCTTTACCTGGTTGCGCGATGCCGCCTTTAGCCTCTATAGCCTGCTCACTCTGGGCTTTACCCAGGAGGCGGAGCAGTTTATGAACTGGCTGGACGAGCGCTGTCACGAGCTACCAGATTGCGGCTCGCTCCAGCCTATGTACGGCATCGATGGTGAGCATAATCTCAGCGAGAAAATTCTGCCTCATTTAGAGGGATATCGGGCCAGCGCGCCCGTCCGCATCGGCAATGGCGCCTATACTCAGATGCAACTCGATGTGTATGGCGAGATGCTGGACGCGATCTATATCTATAACCGTCACGAGGACATCTCATACGACCTCTGGGAGCATATGCGTAGCCTGCTGCACTGGCTTGAGGACCACTGGCAAGAGCCGGATGAAGGCATCTGGGAGGTACGCGGTGGTTCCAAACACTTCGTCCACTCGCGCCTGATGAGTTGGGTGGCCTTCGACCGCGCGCTGCGTCTCGCCAGGCACCGGGGCCTGCCCGCTCCCTACGCCGAATGGATGCAAACAAGCACTCAGATCTATCAACAGATCATGGAGGAAGGCTGGAGCAATAAAGACCAGAGCTTTGTGCAATATTATGGCGGCGACGCCATCGACGCCAGCCTGCTCCTTATGGGCCTCGTCAAGTTCACAGGAGCCAACGAGCCACGTATGCTCTCAACTATCCGCCGTATACAGCGTGATCTCGCCAAAAGCGCGCTTGTGAGTCGCTATGACCCACAATGTGCCGCCAGTGATGGCATCGAAAGCACTGAGGGGACCTTCGGCGCCTGTAGCTTCTGGCTGGCGGAGAACCTCGCCCGCTCAGGCTGTCCCCGCGAAGGCAGGCTCCTGCTGGAGAAGATGCTCTCCTTTAGCAATCACGTTGGACTCTTCGCCGAAGAGGTCGGGCTGGTCGGCGAGGCCCTGGGCAACTATCCCCAGGCCTTTACGCACCTGGCCATGATCACCGCCTGCGTCAACATTGATCGCGCCCTCGATGGCAATCTAGATCATAGCCCACTCTAATCGGCCTGGCTTCTGGGAGGTCGCATATGGTGCCTGGTCAGGCTGTGTGGGTCATACTCCGCCGTACCATGTGGATCGACATGGATCTGGACAGTTGCCAGGCGCGGTTGTGTGTGAAAGAGTGCATGCCGCACCTCCTCGGCGATATCATGGCTCTGGCGGATACTCAAATTCTCATCGACCTCAATGCGCATATCGGCCTCCAGAGCACGTCCTAGCCAGCGTGCACGCAGCTCCGGTATATCGAGTACGCCGGGAATCGCTCGCGCTACCCGCTCCAGGCTATCTATTACCTGCGGGTCAACCGCGTCCATCAGGCGATGCCACATCACCAGGGCCGTATCCTTGACGATAAGGAGAATCGCCAGCGTGATTAGCAGGCCAATGGCCGGGTCCACCAGGGGAAAACCTAGCAGAGAGCCGGCGGCACCGATGAGGACTGCGAGCGAGGTCAAGCCGTCTGCCTGAGCGTGTTTGCCATCCGCCACAAGGGCGGCTGAGCCGATCTCTTTACCAACGCGAATGCGAAAGATGGCCACACCCTCGTTCCCCGCGAAGCCGACAATAGCTGCCAGCATGACCCACCAGGCATAATGCAGCGGCTCAGGGTGCAGAAACTTCGTGATACTTTCATAGCCTGCCAGGAGCGCGCTCAGGAAGATCATCAGCACGATTACCACTCCGGCCAGGTCCTCAAGTCGGCCATAGCCATAGGTGTAGCGCCGATTCGCCGCACGCCGACTGAACGCAAAGGCGATCCAGAGCGGCACCGCCGTCAGGGCATCCGAGAAATTATGAATGGTATCCGCGAGCAGGCCGACGCTTCCACTCAGCATGGCAATCACAAGCTGAAAGAGCGCCGTGACCCCCAGACCTAATAAAGAGATCTTCAGCGCCCAGATACCCCGGTCACTACTCTCCAACGCGGTATCCACAGATGCCTCGGCATGACTATGGCCATGCACGAAGGGCAGCGCCTCCAACAACCAGCCCCAGCGCCCATGCACATGGTCATGATCATGTGCATGGTCATGGTCGTGATGTTCATGCGCTTCATGCTTCTCATGCTCATATTTATCGGACGTATGCCTATGTTTATGCTGGTCAAACATAGGGCCAGGAGCCTGCCCTGGCACATGGTCAGCATCTTCCATATTTCCTCTCAACTTCCATAACGCTCTATTGCTGGAAAAACGCATACAGGTAGAGTCAAACCATAAACTTAGCAGGGCATAGAATGTGCTATCTCCAGTATAAAACGCACGGCATCCTGGCGACAAATCTCGCCGAGTAAGAGGGGATAGTACACTGTTATCCTTTCAGTCCTGTCGTGTTTACTCCCTGGATTAAGAGACGCTGGAAAATCAGGAAGAAGCCGAAAATGGGTAACAGAGATAGCACAGGCATGGCAAAAAGTTGCCCATAGGCTGAATTTCCTGTACTATCCACAAATTGACGTTTATGGGCTTTAGCCCGCCGCAAGCCGCAGGGATTCATCCCTAGCGGTCAGGCGATTGCGGCTTTAGCCCTTGTGTCTCTGTTGAATATACTGTATACTACAACTATGTTTTCAACAGAAACAACCTATCAGCGTGATGAACATCGGGTGCATTTGATTTTGTATCATCTTATCTGGTGTCCCAAACGCCGCAAGCCCATTCTTACGGGGAACATCAAAGAACGTTGTGAGCAGCTTTTACAGGAAACGTGTGAGAGCAAGGGGTGGCAGATCATTGAACTCGCCATTGAGCCCGATCACATCCATCTGTTTGTGCGTGTCTGGACGACCGACAGCGCCGCTGATGTCGTCAAGGAGTTGAAGGGCGTTACCTCTTTTGCCTTGCGAAAAGAGTTTGCTCCCATTCTCAAGAAATTGCCGTCGTTGTGGACGCGTTCCTACTTTGCTTGTACGGTTGGGCAAGTGAGTGCAGAAGGTATCAAAGCCTATATTGAAGCACAGAAAGGCGTGTAGCGTGTATCAGATCAAACGGGTCAAGATCGGCAAGACTCCTCAAGTTGAGGAGTTGGCTCATGCCTGTGGGGAAGTCTATACTGCTACCCTCGTCTCTTTCTGGCGGACGGTCAGAAAAAAAGGCATCTGGCTCAAGCCCAAGCATCTGATGCGCTGGCATACCTCCAACAAACTCCACGCTCATACGGCTGATGCTTGCGTACAAGCCTTCTTTGCTTCACTCAAGAGTTGGAGAGAACGACGAAAAACGGATCCAACTGCCAAGCCACCACGGCGGCGTAAGTGGTACTTTCGCATTGAGTACAAACGCTCTGCCATGAGGGTGAAGAATGGCAAGCTCATGTTGTCCAATGGCAAAGGCAATGAACCTCTTGTCCTCGATTGGGCCTGGACCATTCCACAAACCCTCGTGATTTGCTGGACTGGCACCGAGTATGAAGCCATTGCGACCTATGAACCCTGTTATCTGCCTGTCCCTGAAAATGGCGACAAGGTGGCAGGGATCGACTTAGGCGAAATTCACATGGCTGTCAGTCACGATGGGGAACAGACCTATATCCTCAATGGGCGTCTCCTCCGCTCAAAGAGGCAGTATCGCAACAAGGTGTTAGCAACATTGCAAAAGAAGATTGATGCGAAGAAGAAAGGCTCGCGTCGTCGCAAGAAACTTGTCAGATCAAAGCAAAAGCAACTCAAGAAATTAGCACATCAGATCAAAGATATTGAGCATCAGAGCACGTCAAGGTTGATCTCCACACTTCAGAGAAACGGTGTGCAGACCTTGGCAATTGGCGATGTGCGCGATATCCGGCAAGATTTGGATGTTGGCTCCAAAAATAATCAGAAACTCCACCAATGGTCCTTTGGTTCTCTTCGCCACAAACTCACCTATAAGGCTGAAAGAGTTGGTATGCTGGTAGAGATACAGGAAGAGTCGTATACCAGCAAGACGTGTCCTGTCTGTGGCAAACGGCGGAAGAGCCCGGTTCAAGGACGCAATTTCTGTTGCACGAACAAAGCATGTGGGTGGAAAGGGCATCGTGATTTTGTAGGAGCCTGCAACATTCGGTACAAGTATCGTGGGGAAATGGGTATCCCTCACGTAGTTGGGGCTGATATGGCTGCCCCCATCGGGCTGAGGTTCATGCCTCATATCGGTGTAGCTCGCAAGGAGAAAATGTACTTGCGAGAAGCCGCTGGTCTTTAGACCACGCGGAGAAGTCACTCAGTGCAACTGGAATAGTGAACGTTGCTTCGTCACTGAGGTAGATCAACTGGCTAAAAAAGTCGTTCCATGTCCAGATAAATGTAAAGATGGCTGTAGTCACCAGCGCGGGCAGCGCTAATGGCAGGATGATGCGCCAGTAGAAGCTAAAGTGGCTACAGCCATCTATCCTGGCAGTATCATCCAGTTCTGTCGGAATACCGCGAATAAACTGGATCATCAGGAAGATAAAAAATGTATCTGTAGCGAAAAGCTTGGGCGCGACCAATGGAAGAAACGTACCTATCCATTGCAAGCAAGTGGGAAAGAGCATCCAAGTATCAAATCAAATAGTGGAGCAACCTCTTCTTCTTGAGAAGAGAGATATTCCTCAATGAACAAAGTACGAGTGGGAACTGTACGTTACTGTACATATGCAGTATCAATAGCAAGTTTGCGCGTACTTTTTCGTACCACCAGATCCGGTAACAAGATACGCTGGTGCAGTTTCATCTCCGAATTGTTTAAGATCTCAACAAGATATTTGATGGCCATACTGTCCTGCTCTCTAAAGGCAAAGTTAATTGTCGTCAGCGGCGGTTCAGTAAAGGAGGCCAATTCCGCATTATCAAAGCTAAGTACCGAGACATCGTTTGGAATATGCAAGCCATGCTCATGGAGAGCATGCATCGCCCCCAGCGCCATCGTATCTGAACCAACCAGCACAGCGGTAAAAGGCTGATGTGTCGCTAGAATGTGCTCCATAGCTTCATACCCACTACGAAACGTATAATGTGCCTCGTGCACAGGTCCCGGCTCTAGACCATGCTGCCGCAGTGTCTCTTTCCAGGTAGTATAGCGCAACTGCCCATTGATCAGATTGGTGGAGGGCGGAATGGCCGCAATCTGGCGATGCCCAAGTTCAATAAAATACTCCACGGCCATACGCGTCGCGTACACCTGGTCAAAGCCAACCCATGCAAGACGGGAATTCGGCACGTAGTCGCGGCGCACCAGGGGGAGCCCGTTGCATAGCTCCAGCAACTTCTCATCGGAAATACGAAGAGAAGGAGCATACATCACTACTCCATCTACTAACCTCGCCGCGGCGTTATCCAACGCCATCCCCAGTTCATCCGAGCTGGTCATAGTCACAAGCAGGTTGTAGCCAGCATCTCTAGCCGCCAACGCCATACTCCTGATGGAGTCAGCGAAGTGACCACCCTGCATAATGTCAACAATAATCAACTCCAGAATTTGCGAGCGGTTGGTATTAAGCATCTGCGCAACTTTATTGGGGACAAAATCCAATTCTTGCATTGCCAGCAGGACACGCTTGCGCGTCTCCTCTGCAACATTATTGTTCCCATTCAAAACACGCGAAACTGTCTGATAGGAAATACCTGCCTGCCGTGCAACATCACGAATGGTAGTCTTCTTTTTTTTCTGGGCCATGACAAGCTCTTTCCCCATCGCTCTTGCTCACTTGCTATCCAATGTTGCAACCATATTGTGACCGTTCACAGTATAGCCAATTTTAGATGAAGCTGTCAATAGGTGAGATATTGATTATTGAACCCTGAAACCGTTTTAAGAGAAGCCATCATTACTCTTAATGCTTTCTTCTCTTAAAGAACATGGAGCGCACCGCCACGCAAAAAAAGCATACATAACTTTTTGTGGCTTTTTTGGCGGGGATTTTCGGGAATTTTAGAGTGGTTGATCCACTACAGCTTGATTTATCCAGCAAAATAGTGCATATAATATTTGTGATCGGTCACAAATTATGTCGCCCACAGGACAAAGAAGGCGAAGGAACGGAGCAAGAATGGAGAAGAAACGTTATGCGTTGGTTGGGACGGGGGCACGCGCCCGCATGTTTATTGACGCGCTCATCACTACATATCGCGATGTGGCGGAACTGGTCGCGTTCTGCGATTTGAGCCAGGTCCGTATGGATTGGTATAACCAGCGCCTACAAACGCTGGCAGGACTGCCACCTCTACCAACCTATCATGCTGAACAGTTTGACGAGATGATTGCCGAAACCCATCCCGATACAGTAATCGTCACGACCATAGATGCCACACATCATCTCTATATCATACGCGCCATGGAATTAGGTTGTGATGTCATCACGGAAAAACCTATGACGACAAGCGCGGAAAAAATGCGAGCTATCTTCCAGGCAATTGAACGCACTGGCCGCTCACTACGAGTGAGTTTTAATTATCGCTATGCCCCAGCCTATACACGCTTTCGCGAATTGGTGATGCAGGGTGCGGTGGGGAAACCGCTGGCAGTCGATTTCTCCTGGATACTGGATACCAATCATGGCGCAGATTACTTTCGCCGCTGGCATCGCGAAAAACAGCATAGTGGCGGCCTGCTCGTCCATAAGGCTACACATCATTTTGACCTTGTCAACTGGTGGATTGCTTCATACCCTCAGCAGGTCTTTGCGCTGGGCGATCTCAGCTTCTATGGCAAGCAAAACGCCGAAGCCCGCGGCGAACAGTATGCGTACGAGCGCTACACTGGCGTCCCGGAGGCTGACAATGATCCTTTTGCGCTGACGTTGGAGAACAATGAGATGTTTCGTGGCCTCTACCTGGCTGCTGAAAATGAGACGGGCTATTTACGAGATCGTAATGTATTTGGAGAGCCAGTTACGATTGAAGATACCATGTGTGTGACAGCGCGTTATCGCAATGGCGTGCTGCTGTCCTACTGCCTGGTTACCTACGCGCCCTGGGAAGGTCTGCGCGTGGCGATTACTGGCACTAAGGGCCGGATTGAGATGGATATTGTCGAGAATGTCAATCATCTCCAGGGGAATGGCGAGGCCAGAATGAACGCCAGCAAAGGGCCTTTCAAATCCGCACGCATCCGTGCCTACCCAATGTTCGCTCTCCCATACGATGTTGAAGTTCCAACGGGAGATGGAGGGCATGGCGGCGCCGATCCCATTTTGCTAGAGCAACTCTTCTCGCCCACTCCGCCAGCTGATCCCTTCAATCGAGCCGCCTCGCATATCGATGGTGCCGCTTCAATCCTGGTTGGCATCGCCTCCAATGAGTCAATGCGCACTGGCAAGATGGTCTTCGTTGATGACCTGTTTGTGCTCCCAAACAAAACAGCAGATGAGAGAGGCAAGTGAGGAGGATACACGGCACTTTACTGGTCATAACACGTCTGCTGATTGAGGTGGCGCGCCTGAAATAGCCTTTGACCTGGCCTATCGCGAGGAACTGGGCACTACACCTCAATAGGGCCAATTTCGGCAGTCGTTCGTTGGGCGATGAGATATTCTAGCATGAGTATTGAAAGAGAGGAGCTACTTTTGCGGCTAAGTATTATAACAGATGAGATTTCTCAGGATCTTAAGCACGCGCTTCACGTTTGTCGCGATCTCCAGGTCGATACGGTCGAACTACGCAAGGTTGAGGACAAAGATATAGTTCTCCATGATATGGCCAGCTTGATGCGCATTCAATCTCTCTTACGCGATCAAGGCTTTCGTGTATGCTCAATTGCTTCACCTTTCCTGAAATGCCCCCTCTGGAGTGAGCTAGCTCTTACAGCCCACACGAAGGAGCAGGCGCGAGAATGGGATTTATTGCAGCGTTCATTTGAGATCGCCGCCCTGTTTGGGGCTCCACTGGTACGAACCTTCTCCTTCCTGCGCATACCCGATCCAACAACCATACGCCCAGTTCTCCTGGAAGCGATCGCTAAGGCTGCTCGCCTCACAGAAGAAGCTGGGTTGAAGCTTGTACTAGAGAATGAACATGCCTGTAATATTGCGACAGGAGAGGAAGCTGGCTGGCTGCTTCAGCGCCTTCCCACAGACACATTCGGCGTCATTTGGGATCCCGGCAACGAGGCGTATGTTGGCTCAAGCCCTTTTCCAGCTGGCTACCAGCATGTGCGAGGACGTGTTCTACATGTACATGTGAAAGATGCTATCTATTCCTTGGATGCGCCCCAGCAGAGGCGCTTCGTCAAGATGGGCACTGGCTCCATCGATTATGTAGGACAATTCCGTGCGCTTGCTGAGGATGGATACACCGGGACTATTTCGCTTGAAACCCACTATATTCACCCTAACGGTGGACGTGAGCAGGCAACTCGTGAGTCCTTTGCCGCCCTGTACCAGATGCTACAAGAGGCGGAAGTGACACTCGACTAACACAATATATCGAGATTTCTCTGTATCTTCCATTTACTCCCTCAACCGAGAGAAACTAAGAGGTCAGAGACAAAGGAGGAGCTCTCTAGAGAGCTTCTTTCATGCAAGAAAGGCAGATAACATAGTGAAAGCATCGCAGGCACAGCGGTTGCGGCACGCCATCATTGGCGTAGGTGCGGGCATTTTGAATGGCCACCGACCAGCCCTGGCGTTACCAATAGTTGATCTTGTCGCCGCGTCAGATATCAATACGACAATAGGTCAGCAGCGCGCTGACGAATTGCAATGCGCCTTTTATGCAGATTACCGGCAGATGCTGGCCGAGACGCAACCAGACGTTGTCGTCATTCTTACTCCTCCTTTTCTGCATGCCTCCATGGTCATAGAGAGTTTGCGAGCAGGCTGTCATGTGCCGGTTGAGAAACCCATGGCGCTTCAGGTGGCGGAGGCCGACGAGATGATCGCGACCGCGCATCGGTACAAACGTATGCTTGGCGTCGTATTTCAGCAACGCTATCGCCCCGAGATCATAGCCGCGCGCAAGCTGCTGCAAGAGGGTGTTCTGGGCAAGATCCAGCGCGTCGAGTTGATGGCAGTGTGGACACGGCCATCCTTCTACTATCAAATGGCCCCCTGGCGAGCTACCTGGTCAGGAGAAGGAGGAGGAATTGTCACCAACCAGGCATCGCATAATCTCGACCTGCTCTGCCATTTGCTCGGCTCCCCCAGTCGCGTCTTTGCCTGGACGCGTAACTTGCTGCACCAGATCGAAACTGAGGATACAGTCCAGGCAATGCTAGAATGGCAGGATGGAGCTTTAGGAATGGTGCACATCAGCTCAGCTGAGGCCGATGACCCTGAGCATCTGAAGATCATAGGGACCCGCGGCTCGCTGGAAATTGGTCGTGGCAAGCTGCTGGCCCACACACTAGACCTCGACATGAGCGAATATGCGCTTACCAGCCGCGATCCCTATGCCCAACCTGTACATCATCCATATGCCATTACGTTGGAACAAGGGCAAGGCAATCACATAGCTGTCTATCGCGACTTCCACGATGCTCTTCTCCACGGGAGTAGCGACTATGCCGATGGTGTACAGGCATGCCAGGAACTGGAACTGGCGAATGCAATAATCTATTCAAGCCACTGTCACTGCGAGGTCGAATTGCCGCTCAATCGTCAACACTACTCATCCCTGCTCAAGGATTTGCAGGCACAGTAATCATAGTCCACCCTTGCGCAAAACTCGTTGCAAGAGGGAAAAAATCATGTTCCGGTTTCATCTTCTTTTTGACAGAGATTCGACGCCCCTCCAGAAGAACAATCAACTAGCTGGAAATGGCCGTTACCAAATAGCCAGGACTAATATAGGGTGAAACGCCCTGAAATTGACATCCCATTTTATCACTCTTATACTACATTTGATGCGCATAGCTCCTGATAAGAGGAAGTAAAAATTCCTTGCGCAAATATACTCTATTTTTAGGAGATGATAGTTGAAGCGCAAACGGTTCTTACTAGCAAGCGGGATCGTCCTACTCTTCTGTCTACTAGGCGTCCTCCTGGCCATATTTTTTAATCCACAGGCACCTACAGCCAGGCAGGCCACCGTTATGATTAATCCCGCGCCTAAAGTCATTCCCAGTTTGCGCGAGTGGCGGGGTAGTGTGGGGGAATTCGAACTACCAGTCCTGGCGCATATTGTTATTGATACACGCTATGAAACGCAGTTGAAAGAGGCGGCCAGCACCTTTCAAAATGACCTGCGTGCCGTCACAAAGCGCAACGTCTCTATTTCTACGGCGACCAGCGCACGACCTGGCGATCTCTTCCTGACGCTGGGAGCTATCGATCACACCATCGGTGATGAGGGCTACCTGCTCACAATCGAGGACAGCGTCATCATCGATGCCCGCACCAGCAAGGGCGCCTTCTATGGCACACGGAGCCTGCTCCAGATCCTCACGCAAGATGACGCCAAATCTCACATCCCCAGGGGTCTGGCCAGGGATTATTCCAGTTATCCTATGCGCGGCTTTATGCTGGACGTTGGACGCAAATTCGTACCCTTAAACATCCTCAAGGACTATGTGAAGCTGCTCGCCTGGTACAAAATGGATGATTTTCACCTGCACCTCAACGATAACCAGTCTGGCGTCGGCAGTGAGGATGGGTGGGAGGCAAAGTACTCCGCCTTTCGCCTCAAGAGCGACAAGTTTCAGGGGCTGGCGGCAACCGATGGGGCCTATAGCAAGCAAGATATGCGCGAGCTACAGGACCTGGCCCGTGCCTATGGCGTAACAATCACACCTGAGATCGACGCGCCCGCGCATGCCCTGGCATTCACTAAGTACCGGCCTGACCTGGCGAGTAGCAAATATGACAAAGACTTCCTAGATCTAAGCAATCCCAAAACCTATACTTTTATGGACTCCGTCTGGGGCGAGTTCCTGCCCTGGTTCGATACTGATGAGTTTCACATCGGCGTCGACGAGTACGCGGTGAGCGACGCCGATAACTACCGGCGCTACATCAATCACTATATCGCCTACTTGAAACAGCACGGCAAGAAGGCTCGCATCTGGGGCAGCCTCTCAGAGATGAAAAGCTCGGTCCCGGTCGATAGTGATGCCACGCTGGAGGTCTGGAATAACCAGTGGTCGAACCCCATTGATATGAAAAAGATGGGCTTTCGTATCATCAACGCCAATGATCAGAATCTCTATATCGTGCCCGGCGTCACCTACTATCACGACTACCTGGATACCCAGTTGCTCTACAACAAGTGGGAGCCATACATCTTTGACCTGAGCAACCCCAAACTCAACTATGCGCCGGGCGACCCACAACTTGAAGGCGCCATTTTCGCCGAATGGAACGATAGGCTAGGGGGAGCCGTCGACGAAGCCGGACTACACGAACGCATCAAGCCCGCCGTCCAGGCCTTGAGCGAGAAAATGTGGGGCAGCACGCAGAACCGCCTGGGATACGATCAATTCAAAACTCTAGCGGGTATTATCGGCGACGCGCCCGGAACCCAGCTACCACCAATCACACCCCCACCTCCCTTACAGGTTCCACCGCATACCGATGCCCCGACCCAGCCAGAGATGTCCATGCTAACACCAGATCCTGACAGATTCAGGCGAGCCGCGAAGCGCTAATGATCTATGTTTTGAATATTGTGATGGTCTGGCTCTGCCAGACCATCACAATATTCAAAACACTTTTCCCCTCTAAAAATTTGCTCAAGATTCTGGTCGCTAGCGCTAAATCTCTTTCTATGAGCGATCACGTATGCTATATTCAGCGTATAATTGATGCTCTATTAAGAAAGCTTAAGCTTACATATGGATAACCCTGATAAACTCTTCAACAGGGTAACATACATCGGTAAAGACGGTGCGGAGATACAAGCAGATGACTATGATCTGCAGACGCCTGTAGGCGAGGAGCGACGAGGCGGGCGCCTGGGCGATATGCGCTATGTTATTATTCGCCCAGAAAATCCCCCTCTACGTCGCGTCGGCAGTGGTATGCTAGAGGCCACCGAGGCTGCGGAGGTTCCCGAGAGTCGCCTATCCCAAGCGGCCTACTGGACCAAGCGCGCCCTGATTGGCGTCCCCCTGGCCAGCGCTAAGGCGGAGCATGAACGCCTGAGCAAATTTAAAGCCCTGCCACTCCTCTCATCTGACGCCATCTCCTCAGTTGCCTTCGCCACCGAGGCCATATTGATCAACCTGGCAGCCGCCGGACCTGCTCACCTGGGCCTGGCCCTGCCTATCAGCCTGGTCATTATCCTACTTCTCTGCATAGTCACCATTTCATACCGCCAGACTATTCCCGCCTATCCCAATGGGGGCGGCTCCTATACCGTGGCGCGCGAGAATCTGGGCAAGCTTCCCGGGCTAGTTGCCGCTGCCGCGCTCCTCATCGACTATGTGCTCAACGTCGCCGTCTGCATCTCGGCTGGTGTCCTGAACATGGTCTCGCTTTTTCCAGAGCTACATGGCTCGATTGTGCTCCTCGACATCGCGCTTGTGGTACTCGTCACACTGCTTAACCTGCGTGGTGTGCGCGAATCTGGCTCTATCTTTGCCTTTCCGACCTACTTCTTTGTCATCAACGCCACCCTACTCATCGGCGTTGGCCTCTTCAAGGCCTATGTCATTCATCACCAACCTATCATTGGCACTTTTGCACCAATGAAAGATACAGTTTTCGAACCCCTCACAGTCTTGCTCGTACTGCGCGCCTTCGCGACCGGCTGTTCGGCGATGACGGGCGTAGAGGCAATCTCCAACGGCGTCCCTATCTTTAAGAAGCCAGAGACACGTAATGCCTCGACGACCCTGACTATCATGGCCTTTATTCTGGGAACACTCTTCCTGGGCATTACGCTGCTGGCAATGACCTATGGCATTGAGGCCCATCCCTCCGGCAACCCTACCGTGGTGGCCCAGATCGCCCTGAAGGTCTACAGCAATTCTGGCCCGTTTATTGTCCTCTTTCCCATTTTTCAGCTCGCAGTGCTGGGTATTCTGGCCCTCTCGGCGGAGACAAGCTACGCCGACTTCCCACGCCTGGCCTCGCTTCTCGCGCACGATGGCTTCCTCCCCAGGCAGTTCTCGTTCCGAGGGGACCGCCTGGCGTTCTCAGTCGGCATTATCGCTCTGGCCGTCATGTCCTGCATCCTGCTCATAGTCTTTGAGGGGAGCACCAATGCCCTGATCAATCTCTTCGCGGTCGGCGTCTTTATCGCCTTCACGCTCTCGCAGGCAGGTATGGTCATGCATTGGTGGCGCCTGCGCGGGACCGTTAAGAACTGGCGCAGGAGCATCATGATTAACGGCCTGGGTGCTGGCACAACCGCGATTGTGGCTATGATCATCGCCGCTATGAAGTTTGTGGAGGGAGCTTGGATCGTCATCTTGTTGATACCTTTGCTGGTCCTAATGTTTCTAGGTATCGAGCACCACTACCACGTCTTCGAAAGCGAGCGCACCACCGACGTTCCCGCGCAACCACAACAGATCAAGCATCGCGTCATCATCCCTATTGACCGGCTTGACCGCGTCACCATTCAAAGCCTCTCCTATGCGCGCTCTATTACACGCCACGTGACCGCCGTCCATGTCGTCGTCAATGAGGAGAGCGCACTCAAGATACGCCAGGACTGGATGAAGTGGCAGCAGTATATTGGTGAGGACGAGGAGACACACCTGCTGCTGATAGAATCTCCCTATCGCTCACTCTTTCGCCCATTGCTGGCCTACATTGATACGATACGCAAGCGTCATCCCGATGAAACCCTCTCAGTAATTCTGCCAGAGTTTGTCGTCGCACACTGGTGGGAGTATTTTCTGCATAACCAGACCGTGCTACGCCTGAAGGCCAAACTCCTGTTCCGCCCAGGCATCGTTGTGATTAATCTGCCACAGCACATTCGTGGCAAACAGCCTGCACTCAGACCGCTTCCCTGGTAAAATAGAGACAAATGCCAACCCGGGCATAATAATTCAGTGTAAAATACGGAGTAGTCCCTGTATGTATGATATACTCTGGCTTCTATTGCGCATCCTGGTCTTTCTACTAGGGGCCACAAGCGTCATTGCCGCGGCGCTTTCCGCGATACGCACCTTTGTGCTACCGCGTAGCGCCTCCGATGTGTTCAGCAGCAACGTCTTTCTCGTCGTGCGCATATTTTTTGAAATACGCAAACGGCGCACCACCACCTATGAACAACGCGATCAAATTATGGAGCTGTACGCCCCCATGAGCCTGTTAGCTCTCCTGGTTACCTGGCTCCTCTGCATCCAGTTGGGCTATACTGCTATGTTCTGGGGATTGAACAGTGGCTCCCTCTACCGGGCGTTTGAGATTAGTGGCTCCTCGCTCTTCACCCTGGGGATAGCCTTTGTCGATACCTTTCCCGACACGCTCCTGACCTTCTCGGAAGCTGCTATAGGCTTGCTACTCGTTGCATTATTAATCTCCTATCTACCAACCATCTATACCTCGTTCTCGCGTCGTGAAGAGGCCGTGACATTGCTGGAGACACGTGCTGGATCACCACCTTCAGCGGTCGAGATGATCAAGCGCTACTACCGCATTGGTGGCCTGGAGCGACTCACTGAGGTCTGGCGTAGCTGGGAGAAATGGTTTGCGGAGATCGAAGAGAGCCACACCTCGCTGGGTTCGCTCACCTTCTTCCGCTCACCTCAACCGCAGCGCTCATGGGTGACCGCCGCAGGTGCTATCCTGGATACCGCCTCGCTGATCAATGCGGCTCTGGATATTCCGCACGATCCCCAGGCGGATCTCTGTATTCGTGCTGGCTATCTCTGCCTACGCTATGTCTCAAGCTTCTTCAAAATGCCCTTTGATCCTAATCCCGCGCCAACCGATCCTATCAGTATCTCTCAGGTAGAGTTTAATCTCGCCTATGACGAACTCGCCGCGGAAGGTGTGCCGATGAAGCCGGATCGCGAGCAGGCCTGGCGCGACTTCTCCGGTTGGCGTGTCAACTACGATACGCCCCTTCTGGCCCTGGCGGAGCTAACCGACGCACCGCGCGCCCCCTGGGTCTCCGACCGCTTCCTGATTCATCCCCCACGTCTGCTAGTTCGCTACCGCAGATAGAGAATATGGTGTGTAGTGGCGGTGCGGCTCCGCCGCACCGCCACTACACACCATATTTTACCCGGCGAGAAGCAACGCAGGTGCAAAAGAGGTTGCCTACTGGCTGGTGAAGCGGTCGATGGTCACGCGAATAACCTGGTTATACTCCTGCCCCATCGACTCGGGGGTGAAACCTATTTCCTGCATTTCAGCACCATATTTCGCCTTGTAGGCGGGCAGGGTAGTGTCAGGCTGCTCTTCCTCGCTTGAGAGCACACGCGCCTGGCCTTCAAGGATAATCACGTCGCCGCCATCATCAGTATTGTCCAGGGCTAACACGACATTAGGATTCTGGGCAAGGTTGCGAATCTTCTGGTTATTCTTGCTAAAGATGAGGACTGATTCGCCCTCCCACAGGAACCAGACGGGCACGCTATGCGGGCGTCCATCGGGTCGCACCGTTATAAACCAGGCAATCACCTCATTTGTCAAACGCTCTTTTGTGTGCTCTTTCAAGGTTTCAACAGAGAAACTCATCGTTCTACTCCTTTATCATAACCATTGCTTATCATAACCATTACTTCTGCGATTCCTTTACAGGTGCATAGCCGATTAATGCCAGCAGCAGGAGCACCGGCGCGCTCCCCAGGAGGGCCAGGCCAGCAAGCAGGCCAAAGCGTGCCGCCAGCAGACCTACAATAGCGGGCAGGGCGGCCTTAAGAGGCTCTCCAAAGCCAGTAATAGCTCGGACCAGGCTGGAACGTCCCGGCAACTGCGCATAAGTCTGAGCCTGAGCAATGGGATACCAGCCCGCAGCCCCTAGCCCGACTATACCCAGGGCCAGGCCCGCCAGCCAGGTGATATGCGTTGTCAACAGCAAGAGCATGCCAGCCAGGACAACTACAGCCATCCCGGCCAGCACGCGATGCGGCACCTGGCTGGCGACTCGGCGTAGCCACGGCTGACAATCCAGCAGCGCCAGGCCCAACAGGCTACTCATCAATGTACCTGTAAGTAGCCAGCCAATGGTCGTCTCGCTGGCATGGAGCGTATCGCGCAGGTAGAGCGCTGCAAAGCCAAGCAAAACCTCATCCACCATATCTGGAATTAACGCGAGCAGCCCCCAGCGCAGTAGAGCAGGATTGCGCATAGCCTGGCTCAAAGCACTCCAGGTACTTACACGACCTTCTTCTGGGATGACGCCAGGCTCGGCGCGAGCTATATCATCACTGCTAACGAATGACCCTTCAGCTTTTATTCCCACAGCTTCGCACCTGGGAAATGGCTGCGCGACCGTAAGCAGGAATAGAAGCGCCCATAAGCCAGCCGCGAGCCAGCAGATCTCGGGCCAGCCCTGCTGTAAGCTCACCAGGGCCGTTATCAGGAGCGGCGCCAGGATATCTCCAACGCTGGCAAGCAGGGTCCAACGCGTCATTATCGCTACACTCCTGGCTGGATTGCTATCGATCAGTGTGGCCTCCGCCAGCCCCACAGCGGTTCCTACGGCGGGATAATAGAGCGCAAAGACGACCAGCAGGACACCATAACTGGAGGCGAAAGCCGCCACGACAAAGCACAGTATCAAACACAGCAGCCCGCCAAAAATCCACCAGCGCTTGGAGTGGCGGTCACTGAGCACATTGATAATCGGCTCCAGAACCATAGCTGAACAACTGCCAACGGCAAACAACAGGCCAATCTGTTCATAACTGAGTCCCAGGCGATCACGCAAGAGGGGCAGGCCAACAACGGGAAAACCTGAAACAATCTCGTCAAACAAACCATAGCTGAGCAGGGTCGCCTGCATGTAGGCAGCCGATATCCCCCGGGTAGCAGGCTGGCGAAAAACATTCTTGAAGTACATCACGCAAACTTCTCCTCCAACAAAAACTCTGAATAAAGAGCAAAATCTCATTCAGAGTGGGAGGAGCGCGCGCGCAAAGACCGCGACCAGCCATTGCCGCTCGCGACCAATCTTCACCCGTGAAAGAATTCGGGTTGCAAAACTGAAAGTTACCTGCGGGTTAGCAGGGGCTACGTGTGCTCATAGCGATGTTTACCTTATAGACAAACGTTGTTGCACACAGTATACCGCAAAAGCTGCATTCGCGCCTATAGCACCCCGTCTGTCTTGCAACTGATCAGCGACAAGATGCGTACTTGTTTTCAGTACACACATTCGTCGCATGTTTGAAGCGGCGCTAGCAGAGAAAGGATATGCTGTGTCCGAAAATCCATCGACTGCAACGACCCCTCGCCTGGAAGAGTTCACCACCTTTGTCCACCAGATGCTGAAGGAATGGCAGGTCCAGGGAACAGCCATCACGATTGTCAAAGATGGGCAGGTTATTTTCCAGCAAGGCTTCGGCAAGCGCGATACAAAACATGACCTGGATGTCACGCCTCAGACGCTCTTCCCCATTGCCTCATGTAGCAAGGCATTCACGACGGCGGCTCTCGCGATCCTGGCCGATGAGGGACGTCTGGATTGGGATACACCGATTCGCACCTACATCCCTACCTTTCGCCTGGCTGATCCCTTTGCAAGCGAGCGCCTGACGGCTCGCGATCTGGTCTCGCATCGCTCCGGCCTGCCGCGCCATGACCTGGCATGGTATAACTCAACCGCCAGCCGGAAAGAACTTTTTGAGCGCCTGCCCTACCTGGAACCAACCAAAGACTTTCGTACCCTCTGGCAGTACCAGAACCTGATGTACATGGCCGCAGGCTACCTGATTGAGCAGATCACCGGGCAGACCTGGGAAGAGTTTGTACGTGTACGCATCTTCGAGCCGCTCGGCATGCGCCAGAGCAATTTCTCTATTGTGGAGACGAGCGAGCAGGCAGAAAACTTCTCCCATCCCTACAAGGAAAGCAAGGGCGAGGTCAACGAGATAGCTTTCTATGGAGCGCAGGGAGCCATTGGACCCGCGGGAGCCATTGTCTCTAATATCGAAGAGCTAAGCAACTGGCTTCAACTACACCTGAACAAAGGGCTTTACAACGACCAGCGCATCCTCTCTGAGAGCCAGGTAGCACAGCTACATGCCCCTCAGATGGTCATCCCGGGCATGGACAACTATCCCGAACGCCCCTTTGCCAGCTACGCGCTGGGCTGGTTTGTACAGCCCTATCGTGGCTACCCCATGATCCATCACGGTGGCAATATTGACGGCTTTAGCTCCCTCATTTCGCTCTTCCCCGGCCAGAATATTGGTATCGCCGTGCTGACAAATATGAGCGGCTCTCCTGTACCAACTCTCCTGACCTACGCGGCCTTCGAGCACCTGGTGGGCCTGGAGAGAGTGGACTGGCACGCACGCGCGCAGAAAACTCGTGAAGAATTCAAAGCAGCGGAGCAGCAAGGCCAGGAGCAGGACGCAGGCGAGCGCATACCAGACACTCAACCATCACACCGGCTTGAAGCGTATGTGGGAACCTATACGCATCCAGGCTATGGCACATTTGAAGTGACTCTGGACAGCGAGGAGCTATACGCCGAGTTTAACCAGATGAAAGCGCCGCTCAAGCATTACCATTACGATATCTTCTCCCTGGAGATCGAGCGTTTCGATATCAACCTCAAAGCCTCGTTCCAGGGCACTGTCCGTGGTGATATTGATACCCTCATCGTTCCGCTGGAGCCCACCGCCAACGATATCGTCTTCAAACGCAGCATCAACAAGCAGTTAACCGAGAAGAGCTTTTTGGAGCAATTTATCGGTGAATATAAGGTACTTGATACAGTTATGGTCGTCGTCCTCAAGGGTGAACAGACGCTCCAGGCGACTATCCCCGGCCAACCCGACTACGAGCTCCTACCCTATAAAGAGACAGAGTTCCACGTCAAAGGCCTGTCAGGCATACGCATCAACTTTGTGTTGGATGCCGAAGGCCAGGTCATTGAAAGCAAGCTGACCCTCCCCTATGGCGTCTTCAATGCCAAAAAGAAGTAAATAGAGAGAGCGCGCGTGAAGAGGACCCGGGTGGGCAAATTCCCACCCGGGTCCTCTTCACGCGCGCTCTTTATTGCTACCAGCAATAAAAATTGAGGACTTTAGTCCCTATACAGATGGGCCTACACTGGAATAAAACATAGCGACACAGTGAGCAGGTAGAATCAACAATCAAGACTATAAGAAGGTGTGCGTATATAAGGAGTGCCACCAATGGAAAACAGCCCTACTCCGGCTCAACCGCATAACAGTCCTACACCTGAGCGCCACACAGACCAGGATCCCTTTCTGAGGCGCCTGGATATCGACGCAAACGTTCCTCTGAAAGCTACCCAGCCTGTTCATGCCTTGCGCCAGCTTCCAAAAACGCTTACTAAAAGAGACCTGCTAGTGTTCTCCTTGCTCACCGTCCTGATGTTTACACCCGTTAGCATAGCAGGCGGTGTAGGGTATAGTGCACTCATCTACTGGCTTCTGGCTTTCCTTATTGTCCTTCCTATCATCATTATCTCACGCTGGCTTTCGCTACGCGTTGCCAGTTATGGAGGACAGTATCGCTGGATTACGGCTCTGGGAGGACCACAATGGGGATCAATTACGGGGCTTTTCTTCTGGCTCGCGGGACTCTTCGCCACTATTGCCTCCCTCATAAGTAGTCTGGTAATATTCCAAATATTTGCTTCACCTCTATTTGCTACACCTGTTGAGGAGCTAGGGGGGTTGCTATGCCTCACAGCCATTGTGTTGGGACTCATCTTTATTCCTCTAGGCAAACTCAAATATATTCTTGCAGGTATTCTCATCCTCAATATGCTTCAGATTCTTCTCCTGGGGCTGGCAGGCTATCTCTGGGTCCTCAATGGACATGCCCCGGCGACAAGCTCAGCTACCATACTGCCGGGGCCGCAGCATATGGAATTTTTTAGTATCGCCATCTGGGCTCTGCTGGGAGGCGAAGCTCCATACATCATGACAAGCGAGATGAAAAATCAGCATCCTGATAGAGGCCGCAACGTAGGTAATTTTATCTGGAGGAGCTATGCCATCATCCTCCCGTTCTACCTGTTCTCAACACTAGGCGTTCTCTTATTCTTCGGGCAACAAAACAATCCTATTCCTATACAAACAGGTATTGCTGCGATTCAAAACATCTTCGGGCTAGCGATAAGTAAAGTTGTTCTCATTTTATTTCTTATCGGTACAACCGGAAAGACTGTGCTGTTCATCACCATGTCCTCACGTCTCCTGTTTATGGCCGCCCGCGATGGGATGTTACCCGAAAGGCTAACGCGCATCAACCGCCAGGGCATTCCCTATATGAGTTTACTGGTTCAGGTAGGGATAACTGCGGCTTTTGTTCTCTTAATGGACCTGCTTCTAACAGGAATATCTGATTTTAATCCAATCAGCACGCAACACGGTCTCCCTTTCTACCTTTTCCTACGTGCTATTACTACAATTATCTGGCTTTTGGCCGCCATCCAGGTCTTCGCCATGGTCATTCGTTATATTGTGCACTTAAAAAATCGTTCTCGCCATTCACGTTTAGAGGCCCATATTAGCGGACGTGAGGGTGCCTGGATTGTAGCTGTTTCATGCTTCGGCATTATCACAATGCTGATTGGCATCGTAGAGGTTATTGGCCATTCCTGGGCACCCACGATCTTTTCACAAATGCGCTGGAATTTTACCGTCGTCACCTTTACCCTCATCGCTATTGTCATTGGTTGGCTCTGTGCCGAGATACCACGGAAACATACCCTGCTGACGACGCTGCGCAAGGTCAATACACGTGAGCAGGCACTACGCAACCAGCTAGAGGAGGCATATCACGAACAACAGATTCTCGTTGCCCAGCAGCAGGAGCTTCTCACAGCCGTGGATCAGCTTTATCGTGAAAACGCCCGCGCGGCAGTAACCGATCCCATCACTAGCCTGCCAAACCACCGGGCAGTCATAGCATACATTGACACAGCTCTACGCGAGGCTAGTGAAACGCAGGAATCCATGGCCCTCCTCTTCGTGGATTTAGACCGCTTCAAGCTGATCAATGACAGCTGGGGCACCCGGCAGGCGACGCTGTCCTGCACGAGGTTGGCATACGCCTGCAAGACACCGTTGGCATAACAAACTTTGTGGGCCGCTACGGCGGCGAAGAGTTTGCGGTCATACTGCGTCACAGTAACGTCTCTGAGGCCGTTCAGGTCGCTGAAAAAATTCGTCACAAGATCATGGAAAAACCCTTCATCTGGGATATCGACGAGAACGCAACACCGGTTGAGCTAACCATTACGGCGAGTATCGGTATCTCCATCTATCCCTATCATGGTGAAACACGCGAAGCTTTGCTTGAGCAGGCCGACCGCGCGATGTACCGCGCCAAGCATAGCGGTCGCAACCGCGTCTGCATCGTCTTCGCGGAAGAGCGCGCCCACCAGATCATTACCGTCTCGGGATTGGGCAGTTTCTCCTCTGAGGAGATCTGCACGGCACGCGCCCTCCTGGCCGCCATGCAAGCGTATGACAAAGAGACATATGAGCACGCGCAACGCATGGTTAACCTCTCGGAGGCCGTCGCCCGTCGTTTACGCTGTGGATCGGAAGAAATCCATAACGTGCGCCTCGCTGCCATGTTCCATGATATTGGCAAGGTCGCCGTTCCAGATAGCATTCTACACAAGCCAGGGCCGCTGAACACAGATGAATGGGAGGTTATTCGACGCCATCCGGACACCGGCAGACAGATCCTCTCACGCGCTGGTGGAACCTTCGCCATTGTCGCCTATATCATTGGCGCGCATCATGAGCGCTGGGATGGCCAGGGCTATCCCGGTGGCCTGGCCGGCGAGCAGATTCCGCTGGCCGCGCGTATCCTCTCGGTTGTCGACGCCTATGATACCATGATCTCAGGGCGCATCTATCGCAAACCCATCAGCCATGAAGAGGCTTGCGCGGAACTCAAGCACTGCGCGGATTCCCAGTTTGATTCCACAGTTGTCGAAGCCTTTTTACAGGTCCTCCAACTGCCCGACGTCACAACCGAGGCCAGCGAACCCTTCCTCCCTCAACACCTGGTCGAAGCCAAAACAGAATAGTAAGTCAGGGTATGGAATGAGGATGTAGTTAACAGACGAAGCCCGTCAACTGCATCCTCATTCCATACCCTGAACGTCGCAGGCGCGAAAAGGTCAGGCTTTGATGTGCACGGGGCGCAAACCAAATAACAGGACGCGCATAGGAATATCGCGCAAGAAGGGAATGCTAAAGAAAACGCGCATCATCAGCGGAAGGCTGGGTGGCGTTCCCTCCTTTTCCAGGGGCTTCACCAGACGCTTTTGCAACTTCTGCTGGTGATTTTGAATCAGCTTGACCGGTAGCATGCGAGCACGCTGAATCTGCTCCATATCCGCTGGCTGTACATTCTTGGCCTTCAGCTTATCACCCAGGATATTCGAGGCGGTCACCGCATCTTGGACCGCAAGGTTGATGCCCGCGCCCGCAATGGGAGACATGGCATGCGCGGAATCTCCAATCAGCAGCACACCCGGCGCATACCAGCGCTTGAGGCAGTAAGCCTGGATAGAGAAGACTGAGACCTGCTTCCAATCCTTAATCTCATTGACGCGCTCCTCAAACAGCGGCTCGATATTGGCAATCGAGCGACGCAACGCCTCCAGACCCCGCTCATGCACACGAGCATAGCTCCCCTTAGGAATAGGATATCCAAGCTGCCAGACATCTGGGCGCGGCGAGACCGAGAGAATTCCTTTATCTGACTGGATGACCGTCGCCAGCTCAGGATCGGATGGTTTACGCGAGAGGCGCGTCCAGAGAATATCCATAGTTGGTTCCGCGAACTGAGGCTCCAGGCCTGCCATCTTGCGTACACGCGAGAAACGCCCATCCGCGCCGACAACCAGTTGCGCCTGTATCTCTCCACGTCCGCTCTGGCCACGATAGCGCACACCGCATACCTTGCCATTCTCCTGTAACAGGCCATCAACCTGGGCGCCCATCAAGACCTGGAAGTGAGGATACTGCTTGGCCTCCTCTATCAGCATCGAGATAAAGTTAGGCTGAGGCAGAATCGTCACATGCGGAAAGCGAATCCGCAGGCGCGAATAATCCGCTAGAGAGATTACCCCCTTCGGCGTCTGCATACTCAGCTTTGAAATCTTGGTATGTGGAATCTTCATAAGCTTCTCAATCAAGCCAAGCTCATACACCACATCCAGGACCGAGGGAAATACGGTGTCGCCGCGAAAATCTCGGTCAAAATCCATATGCGATTCAAGCAACACAACAGGAATATTCTGCCGAGCCAGCAGCAAACCAAGCATAGCACCGGCAGGTCCCCCACCAACAATACAACATGATGTCTGTGAGACCGAAACAGATGTATCTAACATATCTCTACTCTTACCTCTCTCATGCCTATTCCTAAATGATGAAGCATAGCAGTCAAGCATGGTACGACACTACTGGATAATTACTATACTTAAGCCCATCATACGCCCATACTTGAAAAGCACTTCATCTATAAAGAGCGGGAGGTGGTGAGGACAGCCTCACCACCTCCCGCTCTTTATAGATGAAATTAAACACATCTTTTCTGGACAGGGGATATAGTAATAACAGGAGCGGGAACGAAACGCTCCTGAAGAGGCGTAATCCACCATCGAGACAACGTATCCGTATCTTGCTTGCTTACCACTTTGGGACAGATGCAGCGCACCAGTCGGGCATAACTCCTATGCTCGTCTAGTGCTGCTGCCGCTGTTCCAGCAGCTTCACAATGGGCATCTTAGCGGTAATATCTTGCGCCGCCAGGGGGAAATGCAGGGTAAAGCAGGTCCCCAGCCCTACCTCGCTCTCAACTTCCACACTTCCACCCATAGCCTCCGTCATCTCCTTGACAATCGCCAATCCCAGGCCGGTCCCAGAGGCGGGCTGCTGGCGCGACTTCTCCGTGCGATAGAAGCGTTCCCAGATGTGAGACAATTCGTCAGCGGGAATACCCTCACCCGTATCTTTGATCTGCAGCACTATCTCTTCATGTGCCAGATCTGCCTGAGCACTAACGGAGATAATACCTCCTGGTGGTGTATGCCGTACCCCGTTGTTAAGGAGATTTTGCAGAATCTGCTCCAGCCGGGCCTCGTCAACCAGGGCCTGCGGCAGGTTCGCCTCGACATCGGCGATGATCTCCACACGACTACCACGCCAGGTCAGGGGAGCCAGTACATCCACAATACGCTGTATTAACACATCCACATGACTGGGGGCACAGCGCAGCTTCAATTTGCCAACCTCGGCCCGCGCCAGGGCAAAGAGGTCATCGATCAATCCCTGCAAGCGTACCGTCTGCTGATTAATAACGTTCAGATCCTGGCGCAACATAGGAGGGGGAACCTCATTCCAGTTGGCCAGGGTTGACTCAAGATAACCACGCATGGTCGCCACAGGAGTGCGCAGCTCATGCGAGACGCTGGCTATCAGCTCCCGGCGCTCGTTGAGCAATTGCGCAACGTTGTCGCGCTCCTCCTGCAACTCATGCAACGTCACTTCCAGGTGGGCGGCCATGGCGTTAAAGTCGTTCTGTAGCCGCGCCACCTCGTCCTCGCCCTGCACCGGAATACGGATGCTATAATTGCCCGCGCGCATGGCGCTGGCCGCGCCCACAAGTGTCTCTATGCGCTGCGTAATACGGCGCGCGAAGAAGTTCGAGAAAAGTAAGACAGGCGGGAGCACAAAGACCAGAATCGCCGCGATGGCGCTCCCTGAAAGGAACAGGTTCAAGAACAGGTAGAGCGGCAGGTTCTCCGGTTTTGAGTAAGAGAAAGCACTCGCGAATAAAATAAAAAGCGAGAGCACGCCCACTCCAAACATGGGAATCATCATAATAGCATGGGTAAGCGCCCAGCTTAAGTGCTGCTTACGCAAGCGATTCCAGGCCTGAAGTACACGAATCGCTGCTCGCAGGAACAGGAAAAAGCTGGCGCTACAGAAAGAGAGGAAGACATCAATAGCAAGCGAAGTTGCCGGAGAATGCGCTACATCAGTGGATCGAAAGCGATCCGCATAGTCAGACCAAATGATCGTGTTCAGACTCGATAATGAAGGGAAAGGGGTCCAGACCAAAAAAACCATCTCAAGCAGGAAAATCACAAGCACGCAGGCCGCCATGAGAAATTCGACGCCCACCTGTCTGCGCCAGGGACGCACTTTTGATGTACGCCAGCGCATGGTACTCCAGAACACACTTACGGGGCAATAAAACAGGAAAAATGTGACTGTATTATTCATTAATCGTCCAGGTTCGTCCGCCATCTGCGCACGAAAAAACAGCCACCAGGTAATGATCACTACCGCCTGGATGAGCACCATCTCGAGCAAGGCCTGCCAGCCACGCGTCTGAAACCAGAACTCGCGCATCTTCCTGATCAATGTATTTCCCATATCATATGTCTCCAGGCCACAAACTCCAGGCTCCTGACCATTTTACTCTGCCCGCTCTGTAGGGGTCATGCTTGCACGGCCTTGCCCAGGGAGTCAAGCATTTCTCTCCCCGACAAAAGTCCAAGCAAGCGTGGACCCTACACCTTACCTGATGCTCCATTGTGCAGGCGGTAGCCGATGCCCCAGACTGTCTCAATGGAATCGCCCAGCTTGCCAAGCTTTTTGCGCAAGCGCAAGACGACATTATCAACCGAGCGGTCTCCGCCGATGTAGGTGCCACTCCAGAGTGTTTCAATAAGATAGGAGCGGCTAAAGGCGCGCCCGGGGCTACGCAACAGCAGTTGCAGCAGCGCGAATTCAGTAGGACTCAAATCCAGCAGCGCATCTTCGAGGGTTACCTCGTGCGTTTGAGGATTGAGGCGCAGATTGCCCAGGCATAGCTCCTCGCTCGCCACACGGCGGTCCGCGCTAATAGTCAACTTAATCAATTCGGCGCGCCTGAGCAGGGCACGCACACGCGCTACAAGCTCGCGCATACTAAAAGGCTTGGTCAGATAATCGTCAGCCCCGATCTCCAGTCCTATGACGCGATCAGCCTCCTCGCTGCGAGCCGTCAGCATCAACACGGGGGTCGCCGAGCTCTGACGCAAGCGCCGTAGCACCTCCAGGCCATTGAGCCGGGGCAGCATCCAATCCAACAAGACTACATCTGGCTGGTGGCGCTCATGCAGATCCAGCGCCTTCAGGCCGTCCTCAGCATGAAATACCTCGTATCCCGCGCCCCTCAACTCGCGCATAACAATCTTTGCCAGGTCGTTCTCGTCTTCAACCAGTAGTACCTTCTCCATAACAGGTGCGTCATCCCCTCTATACATGTGTTCTATTATAGCTTTGCCAACTGGACATGAAAATAGCATACAGGCCCTACAGAGTATATACCCATAAATTGCGACAAAGTTGCGACAACTTGCATCACACCACCAGACAATTACCATTTTATGGGTCAAATGACTCTTTCAAGGAAGAAGAAAAGCATCTATACTACTGGCAAAACAATGCATATACGGGATTGTACACAAAAGAGGGAAAGCTAGTATGCAAACCGAGGCACAGAATAATCATCCCCCTGGGCAAGGTGCTGGAGGAGAACAAGCTCTCAAGGCTACATCTACAACCAAAGGTAAATTCCGGAAACGTGGCAGCATAGTTTCTCTCATAGCACGTTTCTTGCTGGCGCTGCTTTTCCTTGGCGGCATATACACCTCGCTCCTCCCCTGGGGCCAGGCGACTCTGCGCGCAACCTTTATTCTTCCATCGCTGCTCACGGCTTCAGAGCCGCTACCGCTCACACTGGCGGGCGAACCAATCACGCATACGCAAAAAGCGCTTCCAGCCTCGCATGGCATGCTCTACCTGGATATCTTTACGCCTGACATGGTTCCGCTTATCCATGGCGAGCGCCAGGGCGTGCTGCTCTTACCTGGAGTGGGAGACCAACGCCAGGTGCCACAGTTGATCAATCTTGAGCAGACGCTGGCACGCTCAGGCATCGTTGTCGTGGCAATGACCACCTCGACCCTCTTGCAGGATAACGTCTCTATAGAGGATAGCGCGGACGTGGTGCAAGCCTATCAATACCTACAAGCTCTCCCCGCCTTACAGGGCCAGCGCACGGGCATGATCGCCTTTAGCGCGGGTGTGCCACTGATAACGCACGCGGCGGCGGACCCCCATATTCGCGACCAGGTGGCCTATGTCACCGCCTTTGGTGGCTACTATAACGCCGAGACCCTGCTTGAGACCTTTGGGCACCGCGCCGTCTCCTACGATGGCAAGACCGAGTCCTGGCAACCAACCACCTACGCGCTGCAAGTACTTGCCAATGTGACCACCGAACAGCTTCCCGTCTATGAGCAGGAACTCATTCGCCAGGCCCTCAGCCCAAATGGCTCACCACTCTCACAAGGAGAACAGGATCAGCTCTCGCCAGAGGGACTCGCCGCCTATCAGCTCCTCAGTGGTACAGCTCCGAACCGGGTCGCACAGAATATGGCCGCGCTAACGCCCGCGATGCACGCGCAGCTCCAGGGCCTCTCAACCAGCCAGATCATCAAAGAGATTCACGCTCCCGTATACCTGCTGCATGATCGCAACGACGCCTTTCTGCCCTTCACCGAGACCCGCGCCTTCGACCGGGATCTCACGCGCCTGCATCATTCACATAACTACGTCGAATTCCATATCTTTGATCATGTCGAAGTGCGCTCCAACCTCAACTTCTTCCAGACCATCGGCGATGGCTCAAAGCTCTTCAACCTGATTAGCCAGGTCTTCCAGGCAGGATAAATTGGGTGATGGGATGTGGATTGTGGAAATGCCGGAGGCATTTCCACAATCCACATCCCATCACTTCGGACAATAGGAAAGAGAGATTACAGATGATAGGACTATTGCTCACACTTGGCTGGCTCCTACTGGGGGCGCTGCTGGGGCTGTTGACATGGCTTGCCCGGCCGGGACAGCACCACCGCGACTTTGGCTGGTGGCGCATGACCTTGCTTAGCGCACTCCTGGCGCCCATCAGCGGCTGGGGCGCCTCGCTACTGCTGGGGCGCTTCTTCGCGACGGGCGTCGTGCTCTGGCTCACGATTGCTGGCTGCCTGCTCCTGCCGCGCCTGGTACGCGTGCAAGGCCGCCAGGGTGCCCAGGCGGGGACTGGTCAGCATGGGTAGTCCAAGATCGGGGCACAAATCGCTCACGTCTGCCATAGAGGCCTGGGACAATACCACGACATCGGCCTCATGGACATGGGCACGGAGTTGCGTAGCAATCTCGCCCAGGTAGGCCTGCTGATCGCCATGCTCAAAATGTGCCCAGGCCTCACGACAGAGCAGCTCGACGATGTCGATGGCTTTGTCTGCCCGGCGCGCAGCATCAAGCAATAGCTCGTGCGTTGGCGCCAGGGTACTCTCAAGGGCTGCGACCAGCAGGATGCGCTCACCCTGCCTGACTGCCTCCTCCGCCATGGCCCGGTCGACGCGCATCACCGTCACAGGCACCTGGTCGGAGTACTCCTCGACGCTGGCGCCAATCGTGGAGCATGTGCAAACGATTACACTTGCGCCATGTTCCACGCCTTCGTCGACATAGCGCTCGATACGCGCGCGCAGGGCAGGGGTAACGCCACCCTGCTCCCTCGCCTCTTGCAAGAGACTCTCATCTACCACGTGCTCAAGCGCCACGCTGGCGGGATCTATCACACATTCAGCGACCAGGCGCTCAAAGGTAGCAACGTGAACTGGAGATGTATGTAGAAATAACAATGTTGGCTGTGTCATATTCTTGCCTTTCAAATAACACTATTTTACCTCCTAAAGTACCACACTGTCTCCACAAAATGTTGAGCCAATCTCTGCTTTCTCACTGATCCCGGCAGAGCCCTCAGCGAACCCACGGTCCGCACACATGTCAGCAATATTCTCTCCAAGCTGCACCTTACCGACCGCACCCAGGCCGCTATTTACGCCCTGCAAAAACGCCTGGTCGCACTTAACGAGGCATTTGAGGAGGAAGAGGTCTAAGCCAGGAGGTTGCTAACAACGTTGTTAGCAACCTCCTGGCTTAGACCTCTGAATTCTAACTCACGCGCTGTGCGAGCTAGAAAAGACGGGCGTTAGGCGCGCTGTGAGCGGGCCGCGACGTGTGTCAGGTGATCGTCGGCATCCTCTTCGGGTGAACCCAGTTGCGCAAGCAGGACACGGTGATCAAAAGTGGTGCGCACTTCATGGATCTGACCGTCATAAATGACTAAGTTGTCGATGCGTGGGAGGGCGAAGCGCACGCCGCTGGCGGGAATATCGTGGAAATCACGCTGGTGGACACCGCTCATGATGGCATAGGCAGCGACCTTCTCGTCATCGGCGATAATGACCTCAATCTTGAACTGAACGTTCAAGGCGCTACGAATCTCACTGCTGAAGCCCAGGAAACCCTCAGCACCACGGATGCCATCGGGGGGGCCATAAAAGGCAAAGTCCGAAGCCAGGATCTCATTGGCGACCGCGCGGTCACCCTTGCTGAAGACATCTTCGAAGAAACGTTTTACCAGTTGCTCGCTCTGCTCTTTGGACATAAAGCTTAGATACCCTTTCCAGGTACTACCTAATTAAGAAGGTAGAAACGCCATACTTCCTTATTGGGAAGAGACAACACTGCCAGGGGCAGTTTTGCGATAGCTCGCGGTATAAGACCACCAGGGGATGCCCACATATCCGGCATCCTCCAGCCCAGCCGCTTCGGCACACCTGCGCACCATACCTGGCAGGCAGAAATCAGGGTCGCAGAGTTGCTCTGTGACCGATACTACACCTCCCACTTTGAGCACACGCGCACACTCGCGGAAGAACGCCACTGGATACGGAAGCTCGCCCACGACCGTCACCAGGAAGACCATGTCAAAGCTCCCCTCGGGCAGAGGCATATGGCAACCATCTGCTTGAATGATCTCCACATTGCCCACCTCTTCCCGCTCCAGGCGCTGGCGCAGCAGTTCAATCATCTTCGATTGCACCTCCACACACGTGACGCTGCCAGCGCTTTTGCCCGCAGCCACACGACGCGCCAGGACGGTCGTGAAGAGTCCCGGCCCCGGCCCGATCTCCAGGACGCGCATACCCGTTGCCACGCCCGCGTGCTCTACGATGTGCTCCGGGGAGCCAAAGAGTTTGCGCCTGAGCGGGGCATCCAGGTATGGCGCGATTTCAGGGGGCATGGGTTCCGGGTGAAGCCTGCGCCTGATACGGAGAAATACCTGGCCAGTAATAAAAATGCTTACGAGGCATAAGAGCACAATCCCTAACCCTCGTAACCACCTGGCTGCAAATAGGCGCATAACTACCCTTTTCCCAATGAAAACTATTAAAAATAGAGCAAAGTTATACGAGATTCTTTACTTATTTTTAATATTTTTTGCGTATCTCAATGCGTTCTTATTTCTATTGTAACTCTTCACTTTTAACTCTATATAGGCATATACCACAACTTTTAGTGCATATTTTTGTTACTAAGTGCGATCGCTTTGTGATTGCTATCTATACTGAAATATAAGAGCAATACAGGTAACAATTGGAAAGGATAATTTTCGATGAGTAAAGCGTTGTCGGAGCGGCCACAGGTTCAGGAGTTTTCCGCGCAGCAGGAGAACATACATGAGATTAAGAAGACGACCTGCTGTATCGTGGGGGCGGGGCCAGCCGGAGCCTTTCTCGCCCTGCTGCTCGCGCGTCAGGGGGTGCCTGTCATACTACTTGAGGCGCATAAAGACTTTGCGCGCGAGTTTCGTGGCGATACCATTCATCCATCTATTCTGGAAGAGATGCAGAAGCTCGGCCTGGCTGAGCGCCTGCTCCAACTCCCCCATACCAGGGCCTATAACGTCCAATTCCATATGGGAGAGAGGCAGCTTACCTTTGACGATTTTCGTCGCCTAAAATCGCCCTACCCCTATATTATGAAGCTCTCACAGGTCAGATTTCTCAATTTCCTGGTGGAAGAGGCCAGGCAATACCCTCACTTTCAGCTCGTGATGGGGGCGCGCGTCGAGCGCCTGCTGGAAGAGGAGGGAAACATCCATGGCATACGCTATCGCACGCCCGAGGGCGAGGTGGAGGTACAGGCCACGCTGACCATCGGCGCGGATGGACGCTTCTCCTGGACGCGGCGCCTCGCACATATGGCGCCCATTACACTCTCGCCACCACTGGACTTCCTCTGGTTCCATCTCCCACGCCATGAGAGCGATCCACACTCTGAAGCAGTCGAACTGCATTTCGCGCCCGGCATGTTTATCATCCTCCTGGATCGCGGCGATAAATGGCAGGTCGGTTGCGCCATTAGCAAAGGAACCTATCAGCAGGTGAGGCAGGCGGGCATTGAAGCGCTTCAGCGAGAGGTGGAGAGCTGCGTCCCCTGGTTCGCTGATCGCGTTGAGCACCTGGATAGCTGGAAGCAGGTCTCGCTGCTCTCGATTGAATCCAGCCGCCTGGAGCGCTGGCATCGCCCTGGTCTCTTGCTTATTGGGGACGCGGCACACGTCATGTCGCCCATCGGCTCCGTCGGCATCAATCTGGCCATTCAGGACGCAATTGCGGCAGCCAATCTGCTCACCAGGCCCCTGCTAGACCAAACACTCAGCGAGAGCGATCTGGCCGCTGTACAGCGCAGGCGCGAATTACGTACACGCATTGCCCAGGGCTGGGTTGGCCTGATCCAGCAACAGATCGTCAAGTCTCTCAATGCACGCATGCCTTTCCAACTACCGCCAATCGCCCGCCTGCTGCTACGCGCTCCCGTGATTGGTACGATTCCTACGCGCATCACAGCCCTCGGCTGCTGGCAAGAACGCATCAAACCACGCTTGCTGCGACCCGCGTCAAAATTGTAGGGTCCATGCTGGCATGGACTTTTAGGCCGAGCAAGCTCTACCCCTACACAGCCTGTGTACGCTACTTGCGTACACAGGCATTAGCGAACATGGACGAAAGTCATGAAACTTTACCTCTTTCTTTCCAGCAATTTGTTAGTGCAAACTACTCATAACTAGTTATAAGGTAATTGAATATTTATTTTCTACCGTACTCTATACTTAACTCAACAGGACATAAGAAGCGCGTGACGCGAGATCAAGTCAGATCTAATATGTTCTCAGTTCTTAGTCCTTAAATAATAGTAGACGGTATGCATTCAAGAAAGGATTACTACAATGAAACACCTTCGTTCTCAGGATGTCCCAACCGATATCGTTCGCGAGCCAGGTGCCAAGCAGGCCACCATTAAGCGTCTCATTGACACTACCGATGGTGCGGACCGCTTCGTCCTTAGCCTCTTCGAGGTCATGCCCAATGGCTCAACCCCCCCTCACTACCATGAGTGGGAGCATGAAATTTTCATCCTCGAGGGTTCGATGACGCTGCAGTTGCCGCAGGAGAAGCGCGACGTGAAGCTCAACGCTGGCGATGTTATCTTCATCCCTCGCAACGAGCCCCATGGCTTCATTACTGGTGGTGATGAGACCTGCCGCTTCCTGGTTGTCGCTCCCACGGAGCGCCCGCCCATCCGCAACTACTTCCTGACCGAGGAGCCATACCAGTACGAGGAGACCGCTGGTCATCGTCGCTAGTTCCGGCCTTAACAGTCAAACTATATATAACTAACCAGGCCTCCTCCTCTCCTCTTCTCTAAGGGGGGAGGCCTCCCAATCCATCTCTTATTCATCCATCACTTTTATCCGTACCAGAAGCGTCTATGGCTACCCACTGGCTATGCCTTCACATTGTTTGCATTGTTTGAGAGCTACATTATGCCGCAGATTATTGACTTAAGCTTGCCTATTGAGCCCCATCCACGCGACCCAAACTTTGGAGGGATACGCACGACCGATCACACCACGGGCGGTGACCAGATCTGGCGCGCGCTCTTCTTCCCCAAGAAGGCATCCCTGCGCAAGAGGCTCAATGGCTTCCGGCGCTACCTGCGCCTGCGCCATAAGGCGAATCGCCACAGTTTTCCTGATGGCAAGTTTCTCAGCAACGAGGTCTACACGATCTCGGTGCATTGTGGAGCGCACTTTGACGCACCCTATCACTTCGGTCCCGAATGTGAAGGGAAGCCGGCCCGCCGTATTCACGAAGTCCCGCTTGAATACTGCTTTGGGCATGGCGTTGTGCTGGACCTCTCGCACAAGGACCCCAGGTCCGCCATTACGGTCGCCGATCTGCAAGAAGCCCTGGTGCGCGCCAATTATGAATTACAACCCAAGGATATTGTTCTCATACGCACGGATTCCGATAAATTGTGGCCTCGACCAGAGTATTTCTCGGCTCACCCGGGAATGACGCTGGAGGCGACTCGCTGGCTTGTGGAGAAAGGCATCAAGGTCATTGGCATCGATACCAACGGCTTCGATCTCCCCTTCATGGAGATGGTTCAGTCCTATCTCGCGACCGAGGATTCGGAGAAGCTCTGGCCCACACATATGTATGGGCGAGAGCGCGAATACTTCCACATGGAGCGGCTAGCGAATCTGCACCTCCTGCCGAAATCTCATGGCTTCCAGGTTGCCTGCTTTCCCATCGCGCTTCGCGATGCCGGTGCCTCCTGGGTTCGTGCTGTAGCGATTGTGTGATTGTGTAAAAAGGGGAATCATGGTACTGCAAATTTCCAATCAAGAGTTGCTCGCGCCCTACCTACAGGTACCGATTGCCGCGCCACTCTTAGACATCAACTTCGGCTTTGCTCGAGCCAGAGTCCTTGATACAGCAATTGAGCTCAAGCTCTTTACGCACATCGCGGGGGGAGCACACACCTGCTCCGCGCTGGCCACGGTCGCGGGCTGCAACGCCCAGGCGCTACAGGGCTTGCTCGATGCCCTGGTGGGACTCGAGCTCCTCCAGCGGAAGCGCGAGGCCTACAGCTTAAGCGCACTCGCGGCAGTCTACCTGGTAGAGGGGCAGCCGGGCTATATCGGCTCCCACCTGAGCGCGGTCATGGAGCAATGGGATACCTGGGGCAACCTCACCGAGGTCATGCGCACAGGCAAGAAGAAGTTGCGGCGAGACTGGGGTTCACCCGAGGGCCGTGAGCAAGACCCTGGCATGTTCACACACCTCTTCCCGCTGGTCTTTCCGGCAGCCTGGCAGGCTGCCTCACAGCTAGATACCGAGCTACAAGGGCGTGTGCTCGATGTCAGCGCGGGCAGCGGAGCCTGGAGCATTGCCACAGCGTTACGTCATCCACAGGTCGAGATCATCGCGCGCGACGAGCCAGGTCTCCTCCCAGACCTACATGAACAGGTCTCACGGTTTGGTCTGCAAGAGCGTATCCTTCTTCAACCCACACAGTTGGAGCTACGCTCGCTGCCTTCCGAGAGCTTTAGCCTGGTTATTGTTGGTCACGTATGCCGCTTTAAGGGAGCGCGCAAGAGCCAGGCCCTCTTACGCGAATGTTATCGCCTGCTCCAACCAGGCGGAAAACTGCTCCTAGCCGATGTCATGCCCAATGATGAGCGAACCGGGCCAGCGGCGGCCCTGATGATTGGTCTGAGCCTCTTCCTCAATTCCCAGGAAGGCGGCGTGTTCACCACGACCCAGTTCCATACATGGTTACGAGCCACTGGTTTTGAACAGATAAAAGAACTGAGAATAGGGCCACTCCCCTTGCTCTTAGCTTCGAGGTAAAAGAAATGCGCAAAGTTGTCTTGACAGGATTAGGTGTTGTCAGTCCGCTTGGTATCGGCAAAGAACAATACTGGCAGGGATTATCTGCTGGTCGCAGCGCGACAAAACACCTCTCACAGGTAACCAGTTGTCAGTTGTTTGAGAAATTTGATTTCGCCTCGCAGGTTGTCTCCGAGGTCGATAACTTCGATCCCGCACAGCTTGGGCTTCCCCGCGAGGTACAGAACCTGGACCGCTTTATCCAGTTCGCAGTCGCGGGAGCCATGCAGGCCGTCGCGGATGCAAAACTTGATGTGAAGTCCATCGACAGCGACCGGGCCGGTATCGCCCTCTCAACCGCGATCTGTGGCACACGCCAGATGGAGTCAGAGTTTATCAAGGTCACCAACCTGGGACGCGAAGAGATCGATCCCAGCAAGGTCAGCCCCAACCTCTTCCTGGCCTCAATGTCAAATACACCGGGTATTCTGATCTCCGCGCTCATGGGTCTGCAAGGCCCATGCGTGACACTCTCGACTGGCTGCATTGGCGGACTCGACGCCATTGGCTATGCCTTTGAAACTATTCAGAATGGCGACGCGGACATCATGCTCACGGGTGCCAGCGAGGCGCCGATTACGCCGGTAACCATCGCCTCCTTTGAGATCATTCACTGCCTCTCGCAGCGCCATAACGACCAGCCGCAGCACGCCTCCCGTCCCTTCGATGGCAAGCGCGATGGCTTCGTGCTCGCCGAAGGCTGTGGCGTCCTGGTTCTGGAAGAGTTGGAGCACGCTAAACGTCGTGGAGCGCATATCTACGCCGAGATCACAGGCTTCGCCAACACCTCCAACGCCTTGCATATGACCGACCTCCTCTCCGATGGGAATGACCTCGCCCGCGCCATCAACAGCGCGATTGAGCAAAGCGGCATCCAGCCAACGGAGATCGACTACGTCAACGCGCACGCCAGCTCGACGACGCAGAATGATAGCTGCGAGACGAGTGCGATCAAAATGGCCCTGGGCGATCACGCATACAAGATTCCGGTCAATGGTACCAAGTCCATGCAGGGACATGCCCTTTCAGCGGCCAGCGCCATGGAGGTCGTCACCTGCGCCCTGAGCCTGGAGCACCACTATATCCATCCTACCATCAATTATGAAGAGCGCGATCCCCTCTGCGACCTTGACTACGTGCCCAACCAGGGGCGCCCCTGGAATGGTGATATCATCCTCACCAACGCCAGTGGCTTCGCCGGGCTACACGCATCAATGGTTCTGAGAGCAGCGCCAGGAGAGAAGTAATGAAAAAGGTTGTCATCACAGGTATCGGGTGTATCACACCCGCGGGAATAGGCATGGACGAGCTATGGGAGCGCGCTCGTTCGGGAGAGGCCTGCACACAAACCATTGACCGCTTCAATCCCGCGCGCTACCAGTGTCAGGTCGCGGGCCAGGCCAACACCTTTGACGCGCAACAGGAGCTGCCAGCGCGCACCGTCAAACGCACGGACCGCTTTACGCACCTGGCCCTCGCCACGGTCAACCAGGCCCTGGCGGACGCTCGCCTGAGTGTGGATGCCGAGAACGGCGTTCGCCCGGAGCGAGTCGCTGTCATGGTCGGCAACGTTCTCGGCGGCTGGGAGTTCGCCGAGCGCGAACTGCGCGAGTTGTGGCGCGACGGCGCACGCGAGGTCAGCCCCTACCAGGCCACGGCCTGGTTCCCCGCGGCGCCCCAGGGCAATATCTGCATCAACCTGGGCATCAAAGGGCCAGCACGTACCTTTGTCTCTGACCGTGCCAGCGGCGCCTACGCACTCATTCATGGCGCAGACGTCATTCGCCGTGGCCAGGCCGACGTGGTTATCGCGGGCGGCACCGAAGCGCCGCTCTCACCCTACGCCTGGCTCTGCTGCCAGACCGCAGGCTATCTCACCCGCCACGGCAACAAGCAGCCAGGCGCGGCCTATCGCCCCTTTGAGCGCAAACACACCGGAACCGTCCTCGGCGAAGGCAGTTCCTTCCTGATTCTGGAAGAGCTGGAACATGCACAGCGCCGTGGCGCAACCATCTATGGCGAGCTCAAGGGCTGGGCGGTCGGCAGCGATGGCTATATCCCGCTCTACACCGTTGAGCCGCATGGCTACATCCTGGCTAAGACCATCCAGAAGAGCCTGCGCCACGCAGACCTGGAGGCTGGACAGGTCGACGCCATCTTCGCTCATGGCTCCGGCATTCCAGTAGAGGATATGACCGAGGCCTACGCCTTCAAGGATACCTTTGGCGCACGCAGCCAGGATGTCCCGGTTACAGCTCCTAAGTCCGCCATCGGGCATATGCTTGGCGCGGCAGCCCCAGCAGACGTAGCTCTGGCCCTACGCGCCATGGCGAAGAAGGAGCTTCCGCCCACTGCCAACCTGGATCAGCCAGCGCCCGGTTTTGACCTGAACTTCGTGCGCGGCAATGCCCAGAAACTGGAATCCTTCCGGAACACCCTCGTCGTCTCACGCGGATTTGGAGGAGTGAACGCATGTATGGTAGTGAGCGCCTGGTCGGCAACCGTGGCCTGATCCAGATACAAAACATTCAAGCACCCATGCAATCGCTCGCGCTCCTGCCAACCGTGCAGACTCTTGGGGTAGACCTGGTGCATATACAACGCATGCAGGATATCTACAATCGCTGGGGCGAGCGCATCCTGGTCAGGCTCTTTACTGACCAGGAGCGCCACTCCTGCCAGAACGCCAATGGCTATCGCTGGCGCTCGCTGGCAGGCCGCTTCGGCGCTAAGGAGGCCGTCAAAAAGATCCTGGCGAGCCAGGGACAACTGGTGGGACTGAATGAAATCGAGATCCTGAATGGGACGTATGGCGAGCCATATATCAGGCTTCACGGGCGTGCGCAGGCCGCATTCGAGCACCTGGGATACACCCGCCTGATGCTCAGCATCTCACACGATGCGGGCATGGCCATCGCCACTGTGATTGCTTCATAGTAAAAAGGAGGTGCAGGAGGGAAACCCTCCTGCCGGGGCGTGGGCTTCCTTTCCGCTCACCTGAGCCAACAGGCTAGGTGCGAAAGTGCCGCTGCGCCCCCGAATGGGGGTTGGTGAGCGGAATAAGAAACCAGTCCCCCACACAATTCCCCTGTTTACTTTGTAAACAAATTACTAACGAGAAAAGGGATAGAAACTATGAATATTCGTGCGGAACTTCTCCATGTCATGCAGGACCTGCACATTGATATTAGCAAGGTGACGCCCACGACCAGACTAAAAGATGACCTGGATATGGACTCCACCGAGATCGTCGAGATGGCGGTCGCGCTTGAGAAGCGCCTCCCTCTCACGATTGATGACGCCGCTCTGGGTAAATTACAGACCTTTGCCGACGTAGAAAAATTCCTGCAAGCCCTCATGGACAAACAGGTAGCCGTTTCCTAATCGCCAATTAAACAAACACAAAAATATAATATGGAGGATTACAACCATGCCACGCATTCAAAACAGCATCATCATTTGCAAAGACCCGCAGACCGTCTTCGACATCACCAATGACATCGAGCGCTGGCCCATTCTCTTCAACGAGTACCACGGTGCAAAGATTCTCAATCGCGAGAGCGAAGGCCGCTACACCCGCCTGTCCTTCCAGCTCACCAATGCCGAGGGCAACACCTGGCGCTCTCAGCGCCTGTTAGACCACCAGCAAATGGTCGCCACCGCTGAGCGTGAAGAGCCACTCTATCCCTTCGCGTACATGCACTTGAAGTGGACCTGCGAGGCCGCGCCAGAGGGTACAAAGATGACCTGGACCCAGGACTTTGAGCTCGATCCCAAATATCCCGATCCTCTGCCCGTCGTGCTTGACCGCATGAATGCTCACACTGTAGAGAACCAGCAGAATATCAAAGAGAAGATCGAATCTGGACAGGCTGAGAAGCTGACAGCCGAGGCCATGCGCTAACTCAACCAATTCCACGTGACGTGGTGTGTGGTAAGTCCATGGCGGCTGCAGGCTGCTATGGACTTACCACACACCACTAAAAAAGCGAGCGCCGCAGGCGCGAGAAGTCAATAAAGCATACATGGCATCATCGAATGTTTTGCAGTAAGAGGTGAGTGGGAGGGAATGTGAAAACGTCTTAATTGCAGTATCCTCAGACGGATCGAAGGAAGAGTCCGAGAGCTCAGCATTCGCTTCCCGCATCCAACCTCTATCTGCGGGAGCAGCATAACATGGGAAAGCCAAAGATGTCAATTGATTTTGCATTAAGGAGTAGAAAAGTGTTTGATGCTACCTTAAAGTTAAATGCTCGGGTGCCTAACACCATTTATAGAAAAAGCGTGGCCGAGGTTGAGGTACAGAACCTGGCGAAGCGCTACGGCAAGCTAGAAGCAGTCAAGGGCGTCACCTTTGGCATCAACAGGGGAGAGATCTTTGGCCTGCTCGGACCCAATGGCGCGGGCAAAAGTACCGTCATCAATATGATGTGCGGCTACCTGCGCCCAACAGCTGGCGATACCTACATTCGCAATCTCTCCGTCAAAAAGAAAGGCAGAGCCGTCAAATATCACATCGGCGTCGTACCACAGGAGCTTGCACTATATAGTGATTTAAGCGCCCTGGAGAACCTAACCTTTTTTGCCAAAATGTATGGCATTCCTGGCCAGCAACGTAAGAAGCGCGCCGAAGAGGTCCTCAACTTTGTGGGGCTCTACGAGCGGCGCAAAGATGCGCCGAAGCATTTCTCTGGCGGCATGCAGCGCCGACTCAATATCGCCATTGCCTTGATGCACAATCCATCCTTCCTGCTCATGGACGAGCCAACCGTCGGAGTAGATCCGCAATCGCGCGAGCACATCTTTGCAAGCATCGAGCGCCTGCGCGACCAGGGAACAACCATTCTCTACACAACGCACTATATGGAAGAGGCCGAGCGCCTCTGCCAGCGTATCGCGATCATGAATGAAGGGAGCATCATCGCTATAGGCACATTGCCCCAGCTACTTGCCCGGCTAGAACCAGAACGCACTATTCAACGACCACGAGGACTACAAGAACTCTTTATCCAGCTTACAGGCAAAACGCTACGGGACTAGACTGAAAGAACAATTCTATGAGAACGCTCTGGCATATCGCGAAAAAAGACCTCTTGCAGGTCATTAAAGATAAACACTCGCTCATTCTGCTACTTCTCGTCCCGCTTTTGCTGATCAGCATTATGGGCAGTGCCTTTGGCAGCGCCTTCAGCAACAACGCGTCAGTAGAGTTTATGGTTGCCATCAACAACCAGGACAGTGGGCGCGTAGGGGATACTATTGTCAAAACCTTGCAAGGAACCAATAGCAGCTTTAAACTTAATGTGAAGGGATATAGCACCTCTCAGCAAGTCTTACAGCAGGTGGAGAACGAAAAAGCGGTCGCAGGCATCATAGTCCCCACGGGAACCTCGCAGAGGCTCCAGGATGCCGCCAGCAAAGGCCAAACGCCGAACAACGTCATTCAGTTCTACACCCGCCCTAACAGCAGAGATGAACGCAGTACCTTCACGCAACAGCTCGTCACCGGTGTCATCAATCGCCAGATCGACGCCCTCTACGCGGGGAGCGCCGCCGTTCAGCAGGTGCAAGCTGTCTGCCAGCAGCCAGCAAATACCTGTAATTATGCAACTATCAAACCTGAAGCCATTAGTAAAACGGTTGGGGAAGCCAGCCAGACAAGTAAAAATATAAGCCTGGTGCAGATGCTTACAACGGGGAGCGCACCCAGAAGCAACAACTTCGACCAGTTGCTGCCGGGCTTCGCGGTACTCTTCGCGCTGTTTGGTCTCAACTCGGCTGCGTCCACCATTCTCCAGGAGAAGGAAGAGGGAACATTTCGCCGTCTGCTGATTGCTCCCGTACCCAGGTATGCTTTGCTTGGGGGCAAGCTTATCGCCCAGTTCCTGCTCACGCTCCTACAATTGAGCGTACTCTTTACAATTGGCTATTACGTGTTCAAACTCAACATTGGCTCCTGGCAGGCCATCGCGCTCCTGCTGGTCAGCACCAGTTTCGCGACCACGGGTCTCGGCATGTTACTCGTCTCAATCGTCAAATCGAGGAGGCAGCTCACACCCATTGTCACGCTGACCACGCTGGTAACATCCGCCATTGGCGGCTCCTGGTGGCCGCTCTGGTCGGAACCGCAATGGATGCAGCAGATAGCCAAAATTGGCATCACGGCCTGGGCAATTGATGGGCTAAACGGAGTCATGATCTTCGGAAAAGGCCTCTCCGAGGTGCAGTTCAATATCCTTGGCCTGCTTGGGTATGGCCTGATCTGCTTTTTCCTGGCCTTGCGCCTCTTCCGTTTCCAGGAGCAAAGCGCGTAGACGAGCGTTGCAAGCAAACTCTTCTCATCGTCAACTTTGCGCGTGTTTGATAAAAGAAGAGCCGATAATTATTTGAGCTAAGCTCAAATAATTATCGGCTCTTCCTCTATATCTGTAACCTGTCCAAAGAAGTATTCCCTCAATTTTGCTGAGCCACGCTGGCCTGCTCCTGCTCCCCGTGCTGCTCGCCCTCTCACTCGTGCTCAGGTCCGATCATAGACCGCTCTCACTCACACCACAAGGACTCACCACACTTCGCGAAGAAACAGAATGGGAAACAAGCCGTACGATCATTAGTACTGCTCCGCTCCACCTGTTACCAGGCGTCCACGCGCAGCCTATCCACCAGGTCTTCTTCCTGGGATCTTGACTCTTCCAAGAGAGTGGGAAAAGTTATCTTCGGGTCGGCTTCGCGCTTAGATGCTTTCAGCGCTTATCCCTTCTTGACGTAGCTACCCAGCTCTGGAGGAGGCCCCCCAACTGGCGCACTAGCGGTCAAGCCATCTCGGTCCTCTCGTACTGAAGATGACTCCCCTCACTTTTCCGACGCCCACGACGGATAGAGACCGAACTGTCTCGCGACGTTCTGAACCCAGCTCGCGTGCCGCTTTCATGGGCGAACAGCCCAACCCTTGGGACCTACTCCAGCCCCAGGATGCGACGAGCCGACATCGAGGTGCCAAACCTTGCCGTCGATGTGAACTCTTGGGCAAGATAAGCCTGTTATCCCCGGGGTAGCTTTTATCCGTTGAGCCACACTCCTTCCACACGGGAATGTGGGATCACTAAGCCCGACTTTCGTCCCTGCTCGGCTTGTCTGCCTTACAGTCAAGCTCCCTTGTGCCTTTACACTCTACAGAGGGTGATGTCCATCCACCCTGAGGGAACCTTTGGGCGCCTCCGTTACTCTTTGGGAGGCGACCGCCCCAGTCAAACTACCCATCTGGCCCTGTTCACGTCCCGGATCACGGTGACGTGTGAGACACAAACCATGGTGAGAGTGGTATTTCACTGCTGCCTCCCTCACCCCCACAAGGATGAGTTCTTAAGCTCCCACCTATGCTACGCACACCATACTTCGTTTCCAGGCCAAACTGTAGTAAAGCTCCACGGGGTCTTTTTGTCCTGTCGTGGGTAACCCGTATCTTCACGGGTACTTCAATTTCGCCGAGTCCTCTGTCGAGACAGCGCTCAAGTCGTTACTCCTTTCGTGCGGGTCGGAACTTACCCGACAAGGAATTTCGCTACCTTAGGACCGTTATAGTTACGGCCGCCGTTCACCGGGGCTTAGATTCGTGGCTACGCACACCACTCCTCGTAACCTTCCGGCACTGGGCAGGAGTCAGCCCCTATACTTCCGCTTTCGCGTTCGCAGAGACCTGTGTTTTTGGTAAACAGTCGCTTGAGCCGATTTCTTGCAACCTTCTCACCATGTGTGCAAGCACACACAGCTACGCAGGCACCCCTTCTTCCAAAGGTACGGGGTTAATTTGCCGAGTTCCTTAACAGAGGGTCGCTCGATCACCTGGGGAGATTTCCCCCTGCCTACCAGTGTCGGTTTGCGGTACGGGCGGAACAGTTTCTGGCGAGAGGCTTTTCTTGACGGCCTGGGGACCAATGACTTCCGCACCCTTGCGGGCGCTCGGCCTCAGTGTCACGCATCTGTGTCCGGGATTTTCCTCGGTCACGCGCTTCAGCAGAGGCACCGATCCTGTCCATTCGATCGGCTCACCTTCCCTACCGCGTCCCCCCATTGCTCATAACGAAATGTTCCGGTGCAGGATTCTCTGACCTGCTTTCCATCGCCTACGGCATGACGCCCTCGGCTTAGGGCCCGACTCACCCTGGGACGATTGACGTTGCCCAGGAACCCTCAGGCATTCGGTGTGTCTGGTTCTCGCAGACATTACGCTACTCATTCCGGCATTCTCACTTCTCTTACCTCCACCAGTCCTTGCGGTCTGGCTTCTCAGGCGTCGAGAACGCTCCCCTACCAATACAGTTTGACCTGTATTCCACGGCTTCGGTACGATGCTTGAGCCTCGATACGTTGTCGGTGCCATTGCACTCGACCAGTGAGCTATTACGCACTCTTTAAATGATGGCTGCTTCTAAGCCAACATCCTGGCTGTTTGGGCGCATTGACCCCCTTTGACACTGAGCATCGATTTGGAGACCTTAGCCGATGGTCTGGGCTGTTTCCCTTTTGACGACGAAGCTTAGCCCCCGCCGTCTCACTCGCGATAAACACGTAGTGGCATTCGGAGTTTGAGTAGGGTTGGTAACCCGCACAGGGCCCCTAGCCTATCCAGTGCTCTACCTCCACCACGCTCTTGGTCGCGGCTGTACCTCAATACATTTCGGGGAGAACCAGCTATCTCCGTGTTCGATTAGCATTTCACCCCTACCCACAAGTCATCCCCCAGTTTTGCAACACTGGTGGGTTCGAGCCTCGACGGACTGTTACATCCGCTTCACTCTGCTCATGGGTAGCTCACACGGTTTCGGGTCGCATCGCCGCTACATACACGCCTGTTTGAGACTCGGTTGCCCTCTGGCTCCCCAGCTTTAGCGCTGGTTAACCTGCAACGTGCGATGCACTCGCCGGATCATTCTACAAAAGGCACGCCATCAGCCCTTAGTTCCTCATGGAACAGTGGCCTCTGACTGCTTGTGAGTACGTGGTTTCAGGGACTCTTTCATCCCCCTCTCGGGGTACTTTTCACCTTTCCCTCACGGTACTTGTTCGCTATCGGTCGCTGAAGTTCTTTAGCCTTGGAGGGTGGTCCCCCCAGCTTCCCACAAGATTGCACGTGTCTCGTGGTACTCAGGATCCTCCCCACACCCTTCTCCTCGTCCTCTACGGGACTCTCACCCCCTCTGGTGGCACGTTCCAATGCCTTCGAGTAAGGAAAAGTGTGCTGATGGAAGTCCTACAACCCCGCCTATTCCAAGGAATAGATGGTTTGGGCTCTTCCCGGTTCGCTCGCCACTACTACGGGAATCTCGGTTGATTTCTCTTACGCAGGCTACTGAGATGTTTCAGTTCACCCACGATCCTCCATATCGCCTATGTGTTCAGCGATAGGTCTCCAGACATGACTCTGGAGGGGTTGCCCCATTCGGACTCTCAGGGCTCATCGCTTGGATGCAGCTCCCCCTGAATGTTTCGCCGGTCTCCGCGTCCTTCATCGGTCTTCAGCGCCAAGGCATCCACCTCGTACTCTGTTTCGCTTGTTCTGCCTTGTCTGCTTCTTCTTGTTGGTTAGTTACCCTTGTTGTATGGGATCTCGGTCTTCTCTCTTCACTGTCACGAGCGTTGAATGACTCACGTCACGGTTGAACACTTGCATGCCAACGTGCTCGCTCAGCAAAATTGAAGGATACTTCTTTGGTTGTTCAGGTACAATGCGGGCTTCGGATCTGGAAAAAACCAGCGGCCGAACCGCTCAAGAGTGGAAGCAGGGTATCAACGGACAGGTCGTTCCTGTTCGACCTGAGAGTGCAGTGCTACGTGAGCACTGATGACTCCCTAGAAAGGAGGTGATCCAGCCGCACCTTCCGGTACAGCTACCTTGTTACGACTTCACCCCAATCACCGACCCCACCCTCGACGCCTGCCTCTCCGAAGAGTTAGCCTGGCGGCTTCAGGTGTTGCCGACTTTCGTGGTGTGACGGGCGGTGTGTACAAGACCCGGGAACGTATTCACCGTAGTGTGCTGACCTACGGTTACTAGCAACTCCACCTTCATGCAGGCGAGTTTCAGCCTGCAATCTGAACTGAGACCAGGTTTTTGAGCTTGGCTCCCCCTCGCGGGTTGGCATCCCTTTGTTGCTGGCCATTGTAGCGTGTGTGTCGCCCAAGTCGTAAGGGCCGTGCTGACTTGACGTCATCCCCGCCTTCCTCCCGTGAGGGCAGTTCCGCCTAGAAGTTGTAATAGGCAGTAGGGGTTGCGCTCGTTGCGGGACTTAACCCAACATCTCACGACACGAGCTGACGACAGCCATGCAGCACCTGTGCAAACGCCCCGAAGGGACAGCGCATTACCGCTGGTGCATCTGCATGTCAAGACTTGGTAAGGTTCTTCGCGTTGCATCGAATTAAACCACACGCTCCGCTGCTTGTGCGGGTCCCCGTCAATTCCTTTGAGTTTTAATCTTGCGACCGTACTCCCCAGGCGGACCACTTACTGCGTTTGCGACGGCACGGAAGGGGTCGATACCTCCCACACCTAGTGGTCATCGTTTACGGCTAGGACTACCAGGGTATCTAATCCTGTTCGCTCCCCTAGCTTTCGCACCTGAGCGTCAGATGCTTCCCAGGACACTGCCTTCGCCATTGGTGTTCCTCCGGATCTCTACGCATTTCACCACTCCACCCGGAATTCCGTGTCCCTCTGAAGCCCTCAAGTCTCGCCGTTTCCGAAGACCTTTCCCAGTTGAGCCGGGAACTGTCACTCCAGACGTACGAAACCGCCTGCGTGCGCTTTACGCCCAGTAACTCCGGACAACGCTCGCCCCCTACGTATTACCGCGGCTGCTGGCACGTAGTTAGCCGGGGCTTATTCCTTGGGTACCGTCCGTTCTCGTCCCCAAGAAAAGCAGTTTACACTCCGAAAAGCGTCCTCCTGCACGCGGCGTTGCTCGTTCAGGGTTGCCCCCATTGACGAAAATTCCTCACTGCTGCCCCCGTAGGAGTCTGGGCCGTTCTCAATCCCAGTGTGGCTGACCATCCTCTCAGACCAGCTACCGATCGTGGCCTTGGTGAGCTCTTACCTCACCAACAAGCTAATCGGCCACAGGCCCATCCCAAGGCGCCCTTGCGAGCTTTGTTCCCAGAGGAACATATGCGGTATTGTCGGCGATTTCTCGCCGGTATTCCTCACCTCGGGGCAGGTACCCATGTGTTACTCACCCGTCCGCCACTCCCTCTCTTGCGAGAGGGCGTTCGACTTGCATGTGTTAGGCACGCCGCCAGCGTTTATCCTGAGCCAGGATCAAACTCGCCATTCAAGTGATGAATGTATCTCACAGACACCAACAGGCATCTGTAATGATCATGTAGTTTGCGTCCAGGCTAGAAGCACGTTGTCGTTACTTCATTGCTTTGTTCGCAGAATTGACAGGAACGGTGTTCTTCACGATTGAGCGGTGCTCAATCAACGAAGTTCCGTTGTACTTCTGCATTCCACTCTTCAGTTGTTCAGGGTACTCTGGTTCGTTCTTCTTTTGCTTGAACCGCAACCCGGCAAGCCCGTGAGCTTGCGCTTGTGTGTCGCTCCGGCGTTCGCGGTGTTCGTGTTCGCCGTTGACTGTGTCAGTATCGCATACTATTTGCGCTTTGTCAAGTACTTTTCTGACTTCTTTTTGCGATCGCTGAAAACTCGTTTTCAGTCGTGAAAAATCTGGTCAGGAACCCTCCTGCATCCTGTCAGAGACAGCACAAAGCCACGTCCACTCTTCTCTGGAGAGAACGTGTTATGCAGCGGGGGAAGTACCCGTGGCGAGCCACCTTAGCGTGGCGCCTGGGCATCTGCGATCCTGCGCTTCAAAAGCGAGGTACAGACGCCGGGTAAATCGGACAGGAGCACCGATCAAACCGGTGATTGTCGCTGTTTACCATGTGTTTGGAGTGAGGGCATTATCCCACAGCTGTTCTGTACTGTCAAACAATGCGAGAAATCGGTACTATTGGTAGGCGTATTGCTCCAGGCGTAGTATATCGTGGTGCGAACATGGCTAGTCGTCACACTTAAATATAAATATGATCATACCCTGACTGCCCTAAAGCATGTTAATCGCTCGGGCCGCTACAATAACGATCAATGACATGGCGATCAGGGCCTGGACCATCATTAAGGCCTTAATACGACGCGTCAGGGGCATCGTATCGGTGGGGCTGAGCGCAGTGGCCGTGGTAAAAGCCACAAAGAGATAATCAAGATAGTGAGGCGCCCAACTGCCATCATTTCCGCCTATTTGTTGAGGAAACTGCCAATCAACAGCCTTGTGTCCGGCCTGGTGACGCTTGACAGGCCCTCCTCCATCCACCTCCCAGTACCAGAGTGAGAAAACAAGAATGTTAAACAACCATAGCACAATGGCTGATGAGAAGAGGACCTGGGCATGCTTATCCGCTGGTAAAGTCACAATAAGCAACAAGACACCAATAGCCAGGGCCGCCGTGACCACCCCCAGCGTAAGTAATGTCAGCAGGCGAGTCGTGAAATGAGGGAGGCGCCGCCCAAACAAACGTGCAATGATCGCTGGGCATAATGCTACAATCTCAATCGCCAGCAAAAGCCAGGCAGGACCCAGGCGCAATTTTGCGGGTAGGAAGAAATAAAGCACACCTAACATCAGAGAGCCAAGGATCGCAGCCCAGCGGGGGGCTACTACCATACCTTCAGGCAGATCGCGTCGCGCTGGATCTGTAAGGTTGGGATTTAAGGAGCTGTTCTCTTCAGCCGAGCGCATAAGCTGTGTCTCTCCTCCTCAATATAGCGAGTTGCCTCTCTATTGTATTCCAGGATGCAGGCTTGTGTGAATATTGTCTACCTCTGATGTTACGATTTGACATCAGCAAGCGTGTACTGCTAATATTTCTGCCTTTACTCTGGTACATTCACCAAATCTGTAGAGCCCATGCAATGCATGGACCCTTGCTGGAGGGCTTGCAAAGTCTAAACTAGCATGGACCCTACAAGGAGGAAAGCTGTTATGCATGAACCTGTTATAGAGAGCCACTTGCGGCAATGCACACAAGCCTGCAACTACTGCCATGCTGTCTGTGAGCAAACTTTGCACTATTGCCTCCACAAGGGAGGACGCCTCCTGCAAGGCGATTGTGTACAAGCGCTAATCGACTGCTCGCAAATCTGCCAGCTTACACAGGATCTCACGCTACGCCAGTCGCCGCTTCAGGAGCGTACACGCGGTCTCTGTGCTGAGGCTTGCCACCGGTGCGCCCAGATCTGTCAGCAGTTTCAGGAAGACGCCCAGATGCACGTCTGTGCCAACATGTGTCAGCAATGCGCGACTGCATGCCAGTAAATGCTTCACACAGGGGCAATTTCGCTAGTTGACACCCCCATCTTCTTCGGGAGGCTCCATGTGGAGCGTAATCGTATCTAAGCATGGAAAGCGCTGCCGCAGATCGCGCTTGACCTCTTCGGCCTGGATATGTACCTGGCTTACAGGGGCATGCGCTTGAAAAATCAGGTGGAATGTCAGGTCGAGTTGAGACATATCCTCGGGGTTAAGTCTTCCCGCGCCTGCCCGCCTTCATCCTGAGCGCAATAGAGGTGAATATCATGCGCCCGCTCCCTACCGACTTTTTCGTCTACCCGCTGGCGGATCGCGTCTACCAGTTGAGGATATGTTGCCGTGACCTCATTGCGCACGGCAACATGGGTTTCTGGCGCTTCTAAATGCGTGGTCACGCGCTGTATCTGTGGTTCAGAGGCGACAATGGTCTGCTCAAAGCGTGATGCCTGAGCATGGGCCTCCTGCAGCGACAAGTCTGTGGGAACCTCCAGGTCAACATCGGCTTCCAGGTGACTACCTACGGCGCGCAGGTGAATATCATGGATATGCACGCCCTGGCTCTCCGCCAGGCGATACAGGCGTTCGGCAATTGTCTCACCCGGCGAACGCATCGGCTCTGCATGTACGACAATATCGACCTCCGCTTGCTCAGCCTGTTCATGTACAGCCTGGCTCACCGCATCCTCAACCTGCTCGCTCACCATGTGTGTCTGCTCAAAAGTCAGGGTGCGCGCGACAGCGATGGTGATCTCGATGAAATACGTGTTGCCAGCGCGACGCACACGTAAGCGACGGATTTCTAGCACCTCAGGTAGAGTTCGCACATGCCCGGTAATCGGCAAAATAAGCGCGTGCGGAGCCTTGTCCAGCAGGGCATCAAGCGTTTCCTTCGCCAGTTGCACGCTCACCCAGATAACAATAAATGAGACGACCAGGGCAGCTACCGCATCAGCCTGAGTCAGCCATGCAGGGAGATGCAACGCATTTGTGACAAGTACGATAAACAGGCCAATAATCACTACCGCCGAACTCCAGATATCGGTGCTGAAGTGTAAGGCATCGGCCTCCAGGGCCTGGCTACCCACTTTGCGGGCTACGCGTAACAGGACGCGTGAGCGTGTGAAATCAACCACAATGGAAATACCCATCACCACAAAAGCCCAGATGCTAATCTCAACATGCCCTTCGTGGTACAGCAAACGACGTACGGCCTCATAAATGATCCAGAGCGCCGTTACGAGCAATAGGACCGCCTCTAGAAACGCGGAGAGATTCTCAATCTTTTCATGCCCATAGTGATGCGACTCGTCGGCTGGACGCGAGGCGAAGCGAACGGCGAAAAACGTCATCAGCGCGGCGATCAAGTCTAGTCCAGAGTGCGCCGCCTCAGCCAAAATGCCCAGGCTACCAGTCAATAAGCCAACGGCCAGTTTCAAAGCCGTCAGGCCTATGGCTGCTCCTACCGAGGAGAGTGCAACCATATTCTTCTCGCGTTGCGTTGCTTGCTTCTGTTTTTGCTGCTCTTGATCCGATACTGTCACAAATTCCTCACAAGCTCATCTTCAGATGCCTGGTTCTGCTCTCGCTGACCAGATACTGCCGTAAATTTCTCGCAAGCTCATCTTCAGGTACCTAGTGTCACCACAGGTGTGAAAGGGTTCTCGGCCGCCATTGTATCTGATACAGAATAGCTATGTCCATAGAAAGTGCAAAAATATAATTTTTAGTTTAATAAAAAGAAATTTTCATAATACATGTATTCGTGGGCCAATAGCATCCCAGGCCGTAAAGTATGATATAGTGTCAAAGTATATTGATAAATATCGTTTTTCTTTTCTAGAAAAGAGGTCCTTCGTGGTCAGGGATACCAACAACCATGAAAGTTTTCTTCCGCGCATACCCGTCCAGAGTGAGACCCTCTTTGCCACCTACTTTCCCGCAACACCAGCGATCTCACCCGATGGGCGCCAGGTAGCCTATACGCTCCGGTCATTTGAAGGAGAGCAGCAGAAAAGAAGCGGGCGCATCTGGCTGGTTGATACGCAAGGCGGTGAACCAGTCCCCTTTGGTGGAAACAGCAAGAGCGAGTGGGGAGCCAGCTGGTCGCCTGATGGCAAAGAACTGTCCTTCGTGGCCCTTGATGGCGAGCCAGAGCTCCCACAGCTCTTCGTGCGCGCCCTTGATGGGAAGAGCGAAGCCCGGCGCATCTGTAGCATGCCACGAGGATTAGAGGAGCCAATCTGGTCGCCTGATGGCTCACATATTGGCTTTCTTGCGCGTACTGGTCAGGAGCCTGAAAAGGATCCGCTGGTCCTGGCGCCCGCATCACATCAGCGTCTCTGGGCCGTTCATCGCCACAGCGACACTCCTCGTCCTCTTACTCAGGAGAATATTACGGTCTGGGAGTATGCCTGGTCGCCTGATGGTAAGCACGTGGCTATTTATTATTCTACTGGCTCAGATGATACCGATTGGTACCGAGGACAGATAGGCATCGTCTCCACGCAGGGTGGCGCGGTGCGACAGCTAACCGAACTGACGCGCCAGGCCAGTGGCCTTGCCTGGTCGCCTGATAGTACACATCTGGCGTATATCTCGGGCGAATGGAGCGATCCCTGTCGCGGCGGGGGAGATATCTTTGTCATCAACGTCGCGGGAGGCGAGGCGCACAACCTCACGCCGGGCATCGATTGTAGCCCAGGCTGGTGCCGCTGGCTCCCTGGGGGCAAGCAATTGCTCTATGCAGGCTGGTATGGAGCCAACGCCCAGCTTGGACTGATCAATGAGCAGGATGGCGCCATTACCTTGCTAGAGCGCGAGAACCAGGATTGTATCCTTGATCTCAGCATCGGCTTTCCAGGCGTGAGCGCCGATCTTAAACGCCTGGTCGCTGTACGCTCCTCTTCGACTCAGCCCCATGAAGTCTGGCTAGCGGACATTGCTCAGGAGACAGCCCAGTTGGCCTGGAGACGCCTGACCCATGTCAATAAGCTCCAGGAAGAGACGCTAGCTCTGGCACCCAGCCAGGAGATCCGCTATCCCAGCGTCGATGGCTGGCTAATTGATGCCATCTATACGCCACCTCTGCACCAGAGCGAAGATAGCTTGCCCCCTCTCTATGTTGAGGTACATGGCGGCCCATCCTGGGCGCGCCAGCATAGCTGGTCGCCCTTCGTGCAATTCCTGGCGGCGGCAGGCTTCGCGGTCCTGCAACCCAACATGCGCGGCAGCTGGGGACATGGGGTTGCCTTCGCAGATGCCGTCCTGGGCGATATGGGTGGCAAAGACTTTCAGGATATCCTACATGGAATCGACTATCTCGTAGAGCAGAAGCTGGTGGATGGCGAACGCGTCGCCATTGGGGGTTGGAGCAATGGTGGCTTCCTGAGCGGCTGGGCGATTACGCAGGAGCCAAAGCGTTTCAAAGCAGCCCTTATCGGCGCAGCTATCATTGATTGGATTGGTATGCATGCTGGCTCAAATATTCCCGACGCCGACACGCGCCTGCTTATGCAAAATCCCCTGGAGAATCCCGAGGCCTACCTGCGGAACTCGCCCCTGGCCTTCGCCGGGCGCATCGAGACCCCCTCGCTCATCCTGCATGGTGATGCAGATCCAGCCGTTCCCGTAGCCCAGGCCTACGCCTTCTACCGTGCCCTACGCGAGCGCGGCGTGCCTGTCGAATGCGTTATTTATCCCCGAGAGGGCCATGGACTAAGCGAGCGCAAGCATATCAAAGACTACTACGAACGCCTGCTACGCTGGCTGAAGCGCTATGTATAGACAAGGGAGACAAAGTCAGAGGTAAAGAATATGAGAATAGAGCATTGGCATCCGCCAGCGCTCTATTCTTAATACACTAATCGTTACCAACTAAGCTGGAATCGCCGACCAGTTCACTGAGTGCATGCTGAATATTAGCGATGCTAGAGAAAGAGGCACGATTGAGAAAGCGAGCGGGAAACTCTACTTCAAATTCATCTTCCAGGGCAAGCATGACATTCACGCTTGCATGAGAAGAGAGCCCGGCATCATAGAGATTGGCATCGTCGCTCAGCGTGTCTACATTGATTGGTAAACGCGCATTCTCACGTAAGATAGTTCGAATACGTTCATTCATTTTTGTTCTAAGTCCCTTCTATGAGAGAAGTAAAGAAAGATAAAAACGATATATACACAGGAGCATCCAACGTTTAGCTGGATACAAGATCGGCAATCACGATAGCTGTAGCATATTCTATTTCATGGCTCATACTGAGAGAAAGAGCATAAATTCCCCGTTGCTCCGCCAGTTCAGCAGCTGTACTATGAAGAACAATATCGCAGGCTCCATCTGGGGCGCGCCTGACTTCGATCTCACGCCAATCGCCCCAAAAAGGTTCAGGACGCAGGATCTTCACCGTTGCCTCCTTTGCCGCGAAGCGCACGGCAAAGCTCTGAGCAACCGCTTGAGAACTGGTATGGCTGCAACAATAGGCCTGTTCTTCCTCAGTAAAGAGACGGTTTAGGTAGATTTTGCCAAAGCGCTCAATAGATTCTTGGATATGTTTTACAAGTACGAGATCTATACCTACCCGATATGGTGATGCTTGCATATATTTGCTATTTTTCGATCGCTATGACGACTTCTTTGAATATTGCCCATTATAAAAGTCTTCAATTGTACATGTCAATCTTTTCTCTTTTCTAGAGATCGAATATACCGGGTGGGACCAAATGGTAAAAGGACATGGCCTTGCTATAGTGGTACAGTGCAGCCTCTGAAGCCCTTGCTGGCGATTTTTCTCTGTTGACGAAACAGATGGGCTATATTATAGTGTGATAGATAAAGTACGACATATGTCTTACGGCATTGGTATCCATGAGTCTCAGAAACAGTGCACAGCTACAGGGTCCCTTGAGGGGCTACATGTTGATAAATAAAAATTCCTATTCTAGATCTATACATCCCATTTTATTCTGTTCTTTGCGTTTACTCAAACTACAATACCTATATCTTTATGCTTCCTAAGCACAGCAAAGGAGACTTATCTCTTTAATGGAAACTATTCATTCTGTTGCCGAGGTTATTTCAAATCGAGATGACCTGATCCAAAAAGTACGCCATATCGGCAAAACAATCGCCCAACCGGCAGCGACCAGTGTGGACAGCGAGGCGCGTTTCCCTCACGAAGCTATAGACGCGCTACGCCAGGCACGTCTCCTCTCGCTCTATATTCCTCGCCAATATGGCGGTGACGAATGTAGTTTTAGCGACTTGATTGCAATCGCCCAAACCCTCTCGCAATACTGTGCCTCAACGGCGATGATCTGGGCCATGCATCAGATCCAAGTAGCCTGCCTGGTCCACCATGAACAAAACTCCCCCTTCTTTCAGCAGTATCTACGCGAGATCGCCGAGCACCAACTCCTCCTGGCATCAGCCACCTCCGAGGCAGGCGTGGGCGGGGATATTCGCAGCAGTGTTGCCGCGGTCGAGCAAGATGGAGAAGGCTGCCGTCTCTTCAAAAAAGCCACCACAGTCTCCTATGGCTCATATGCGGATGGCTACCTGGTAACGGCCCGCCGCTCACCTGAAGCGGCTCCTGGCGACCAGGTATTTGTGCTGCTCACCCGCCCCACGACCCAGCTAGAGCAGACAGGTACCTGGAACACCTTTGGCATGCGTGGCACCTGTAGCCCGGGCTTCAACATCACCTCTACCTTCCCCGCGGAACAGGTTTTGAGCACCTCTTTCGCGGATATCGCTCCCCTAACGATGGTCCCCTTCTCGCACCTGCTGTGGGCCGCCTGTTGGCAAGGCATCGCCATTGATGCCTTTTCGCGCGCACGTAAGTTTATGCAAGCCAAGGCTCGCCAACTCAGGACTACCTCCCTTCCAGGTGATGGCCGACTGGTCGAGGCCAATAGCAACCTGCAATTGATGCGTGCAACGCTCGCCACTGCGGTGCAGGAATACGAAGACATCCTGCGCGATCCCGAGCAAGCGGCAGAAAAAGCCTCCGACATGGGCTATAGCATTCGGCAGAATAACGTCAAAACTCTTGCCTCACAACTTGTGGTACAGGTAGCGCAGCAAGCTCTTTACATTTGCGGCATGGCTGGCTATAAAGAAGATTCTCCCTTTAGCATCGGGCGCCACTTGCGCGATGCCTACTCCGCCAGCCTTATGATCAGCAATGATCGCCTCAATACCACCAATGCCGCGTTACTACTCGTTCATAAAGAAGAAGCATAGAAAGTAGATAGAAGAAGATGGCGCAAGAGTTTTCAGCCCACGAAAGTCCTTTTCTTGACCAGTTAATTGCCCATGGTCTGCTTATTCCTTCTGGCGTGCAGGGCATCTATGGCAAAAGCGGCATGATGGAGAATGTTATCTGCCGTATCGATGAGCTACTGACCGATATCGGGCGCGAGATGGGCGCGGATATTATGCGCTTCCCACCCGTTATGAACCGGGCAACCGTTGAACAGACGGGCTACATGAAGTCTTTCCCTCAGTTGCTGGGTTCGGTTCACTCCTTCACTGGCAAGCATCGCGAGCATCAACAGTTGCTGAACGCGATGGAAGAGGGCCAGGACTGGAGCCAATCTCTCCCCTCAACGCAGGATGTCTTGATTCCAGCCGCCTGCTATCCCGTCTATCCTACCCTCACAGGCACGCTTCCAGAAGATGGACGCCTGGTTGACGTCTGCTGCTTCTGCTTCCGCCACGAGCCTTCGCCCGATCCCGCCCGCATGCAGTCCTTCCGCCAGCACGAGTTCATTCGCATCGCGGACGCCCACACGGTTGAACAGTGGCATGGTGAATGGATTAAACGAGGCGACGCGTTCCTGCGTTCACTGGGCCTGGAGCCAGTAGTCGCACCCGCCAATGATCCCTTCTTCGGTCCCGGCGGACGCCTGCTCGCAGCCAGCCAGCAGGAGCAACAGCTAAAATTCGAGCTGCTCTCACCCATCAATTCAAGCGAGCATCTGACTGCCATCTCCTCCTGCAATTATCACCAGGACCACTTCGCGAGCAAGTTTGGCATTTATACCGCTAGCGGCGAGATCGCGCATACCTCGTGTATCGGCTTTGGCCTGGAACGCATCGCCCTGGCCCTCTTCCGCCAGCATGGACTGGATACCGCTGAATGGCCCGTTGAAGTGCGAAAAAGGTTGGCCGTATGAAACATCTTGTAACGAGTATCGATGTTAAGAGCTATACACCGCACTGGCTCCATAGCAGCACCAATCACTGGCCACAGTCCAACTGCTATGTAGATCTATGGATTGAAATTTTGCATACCCTGCATGTCAATCCCCTGGCCTGCTTCGCCTTTACGCTCTCCATCGATTTTGAGGGAGATCAGTGGACATTTTTCAAGTTTCCCATTCATGATCTCTTCTTGCTCTACGGCATCGATGTCCAGGAATTGAATATCTGGAACGCGCTTTTGCCGCAGATTTGTGAGCAGACAGGTCGGGATCGCCTAACGCTTGTGGAGGTCGATGCCTTCTATCTGCCAGATGTGAGCGATACAAATTATCATCGCATGCATGAGAAGACCACGATTGGCATCCAGTCGATTGATCCCGAGGCACGTGAACTTCATTACTTCCACAACAGCGGCTATTATAGCCTGCAAGGCGAGGATTTCGACGGCATCTTCCATCCAGATGCGCAGGCGGGCAGAACGGCGGTTCTCCCTCCCTACGTCGAGTTTGCCAAATTTGATCGTTTACAGCGCCACGCGGATCAAGAATTGTCTACGTTAGCGCTTGAACTATTACGCGGCTATAGTCGACGCATCCCATCAGCCAATCCCTTCACGACCTATAGCCAGCACTTCCAGGCGCACCTGGCGGCGCTCCCTGACCTGCAAGCCTATCACCAATATGCCTTTGCGACCCTGCGACAGTATGGCGCCTGTTATGCCTATGCCAGTCTCTTCCTTCAATGGCTGGCAGACTACCAGGGCGCCCATTTCAAAGAGGCCGCAGCACACCTGGAGGCTATCTCCAGCGGCACCCAGGTCTTCCTGCTGCGGGCCGCGCGCGTGGTCAGAAACAAGAAGCCCCTGGACCATCTCCCCTACTTTGAGGAGATGGCGATGCACTGGGATCAAGCCATGCAGCATATTCTCGCCAACCTGACATAGGAAGAAAGAGACAAGGCTATGCATCCCACTTATCAGGCGTCTACGCATCGGCAGATCTCGCTGCACGATGGCTGGGAACTCATCTCAGTTGCTCCGGGCAGCTATCAAAACCCGGAGCAACTGGCATCAGAGACCGCGCGCTGGCTTGCGGCCTCTGTACCTGGCACGGTCATGCAGACTCTACAACGCCATCAGCCCTGGGACTTCAACGCACCTCCGAACGCCGACGAGCATGACTGGTGGTATCACTGCACCTTCGCGGCACCCACCAGAATGGAGGGAAAACACTACACCCTCGCGTTCGAAGGTCTGGCGACGGTCGCAGATGTCTGGCTGAATGGCAAACTCATACTCCAGGCCGAGAACATGTTCCGAGCCTATGAGGTGGACGTGACGCCGCTCCTCACTGAGCGAAACGAACTCTATCTCCATTTTCACGCCCTCACGGCTCTGCTGGCGCAAAAACGCCCACGTCCACGCTGGCGCACTAATCTGGTTGAGCAACAGCAACTGCGCTGGTTTCGCACGACGCTGCTAGGCAAAATTCCTGGCTGGTCGCCTCCCATCCAGGCGGTTGGTCCCTGGCAACCAATCTCCCTGGTGGAGCGCTCGACCCTCGCCATAGAACACCTGCACATCCGCCCGAAGGTACAAGAGAATACGGGTGTCGTGAGCCTGGATCTCCAGGCCAGGAGCCTGGATGGAGGCGTGCCAAACCATGCCACGCTATGTGTTGGCGAGACCACTGTTGCCTTACAGGTGCAAACCAATACGCCAGTCACCTTTGCCCTTACCGGCGAGGCCCGGCTCAATGATGTCGCGCTATGGTGGCCACATACCCATGGGCAGCAACCACGCTATCCCGCCACCATTCAGCTTTATTATCCAGATACCGTGGCGGAGATAGGTTGTGGTTTGCTGGCCTTCCGCACACTTGAGCTCTGCACTGAACAAGAAGACTTCAGCCTCCGCGTCAATGGAGAAGCCATCTTTTGTCGCGGTGCCTGCTGGACGCCTCTCAACATTGTGACCCTCACAGCCTCTCCACAGGAGTACCGCGAGGCACTTCTGAGCGCTAAAAATGCTGGCATGAACATGATCCGCGTCGGTGGCACGATGGTCTATGAGGATGAGACCTTCTACACCCTCTGCGACGAGCTGGGCATCCTGGTCTGGCAGGATTTTATGTTCGCCAATATGGAGTATCCAGTCACGCAGGAGAATTTCCTCGCCAACGTGCAGGCTGAGTGCGAGCAGATGCTACAACGCCTGCAACGGCATGCATCACTCGCACTCTTGTGTGGCAATAGCGAGATCGCGCAACAGGTGGCGATGCTGGGCCTACCCGAGGAGCGCTGGAGCAACGCCTTCTTCGAGCAGCTCCTGCCAGAACTCTGCCAGAGCTACACAGACGTCCCCTACTTGTCATCGACACCCCATGGTGGCGCGCTCCCGTTTCAGGTCAATGCGGGGACCTCAAACTATCAAGGCGTAGGGGCCTATCTGCGACCGCTGGAGGATGCGCGCCAGAGTGGAGTACGCTTTGTCACCGAGTGCCTCTCCTTCGCCAATATCCCTGAAGATCAGACGCTTGACCTGTTCTTGAAACCCAATCAGTCGCCCGTCCATCATCCCAGGTGGAAGGCGCGTGTGCCACGCGACAACGGCCCCGGCTGGGACTTCGACGATATCCGCGACTACTACCTGGAGAAGCTCTTCCGCGTTGAGCCTATGAAACTGCGCTACGCGGACATGCAGCGCTACCTAGCGCTGGGGCGCGTCACCACGGGCGAAGTCATGGCCTCCGTCTTCGCTGAATGGAGGCGCCAGCACTCCTCCTGTCAGGGGGGGCTAATCTGGTTCTATCGCGACCTCTGGCCAGGAGCAGGCTGGGGCGTGATAGACTCCACGGGCTATCCCAAGGCACCCTACTACTACCTGCGTCGCGTGCTGGCTCCCACTACCTGTTTCTTCACGGACGAGGGCTTGAGTGGGCTGAGTCTACACCTTGTCAACGACACTGAGCATAGCATCCCTGCCATGGTACAGCTCACACGCTATCGCCTGCCAGGCACGCTACTGGAGGCAGCAAACGCTGAAATCCTGCTGCCCGCACGCGGTGCGCAAGAACTGCACACTGAGAAGCTCTTTGGACATTTCCTGGACCTGACCTACGCCTTCCGCTTTGGTCCACCGGGACAGGACCTCGTGGTTGCTACCCTAAGCGCCCAGGAGACAGGCCAGGTACTTGGAGAAGCCTTCTACTTCCCCCAGGGCCTGCCCAACACCCGCGAGCACTCTGTTGGCCTACAAGCCCACGCCCACCCCCTGGAAGATGGCTCTTACGAACTGCACATAAAGGCCGAACAATTCGCCCAGGCAGTCGCGATACGAGCGAACCAGTACCTACCAGAAGACAACTACTTCCACATGCGTCCCGGAAGCGAGAAAATAGTCCGGCTGGTACCGATGGGAAAAAAGTCATCCCTATGGGGGTCGCTCTCAGTGCTTAACAGTCTGAATGATATAAATATTTAAAGGGCAATATAACCAAATGCTCTTTTTTCTCAGTGGATAGAAAAGGAGGCAATTAAAACACATTTCACTTTAGTTGCGCCGTTAATCTTTATTATATACCTACTCCATGGTTATACATTAAATGTAATCGTGATTGATTCAACACGCGAGTAACCCGAATTGATCATGAATAATGAACGCTCTACCTATGGTTCTTAAACAGAAGAGATAAAGATGCTTTTAGCATCACATTTTGCTCCCGAGAGAAGGGATAAACGCTATGTTAGAAACTATTCAGCCAGTTGAAAAAAAGACCGCAGCACCTACACGCACGATTCAAGTGGGAAAATCCAAACGCCCCTTTTTCTTTTTGCATGGCGCCTGGACAGGAGGAACGCCGCTCTATTGCTTTACGCTTGCTCGTACGCTAGGGCGAGATCAACCCTTCTACGGACTCGATCCATACAATGTTGATGGTTTAGATGTACCAGCGACCTTGGAAGACATGGCAGCGGCACATATTCAAGCTATGCGTGCAATACAGCCAGAGGGTCCCTATCAGTTGGGCGGTTTCTGTAGCGGGGCATTTCTCTCTTATGAAATGGCTCGCCAACTCAAAGAGCAAGGGCAAGAAATAAACTTTTTACTACTTGTAGCACCATCTAATATTACTGACTCACTTAGAAGGAAACGTAACATTTTTAATGCCCTGGGAAACCTATTTCATATCAACCGAAAGCAACAATTAAGCTTATTTCTGCGCCTCCGGCATGCATTGAGGCATATATATAGAAAAATTCTTCCACCTGAAGATGGAAGAATTGAGGGCTTTTCTACACTGCTCACACTGGAACCAAGGTTAAATATGATGTTTCCACCCATGGAAGCTCTCTATAAAGATTTTCCTGGTCTTTTTCCCTGGCTTGCTGCTGATTATAAACCGCACTTTTTGCCAGAAAATGTTACATTTATCTGGGCTGGTGATGATCTTGGGGCAAAACCGATCTGGGGTTCAATTGAGCAGAAGGAAAACTCCGCCGTTATTCCTGGACCTTATATGGGACTTATAGACGAGCACCTGCATTTGTTAGCCGAACAGTTAAAGGTGAGCCTGAATAGAGTATAAGCATGTCAGGCATGGGGAAGGCTAGTAGCTGTAGACCAGGATAGCAAGTGGGATCCTATCCTAATCTACAGCTATTATATTTAGCAAAGTCCTCCTGTGCTGTACCTTCCAGAAAACATCATGCGACAAGAGAACTTGTGTCAACCCGCATAACTAACTACCTTTACCTGGTAAGGAGTAAGAAGCACGCTCTGACCGTTAACATCCACCGTAACAGAAACCTTCGTTTTATTGACCAACATCAATTTTTTATCAGAGGCTAAAGCTTCAACTTGGTCAGGTGCTGATACTGTCGTGCTATAAATCTTTGTGCCAGGTGCAAAATCGCTCTTGAGGCTGCTGGCACTATAGTACCAGGGTTCAGGTTGCGCGCTACCTGCATAGCTAGTGGTCCAGAGTCCCTTATCTGACCAGCCATCGCCCGATTCTCCCCAGGCAAGGGCCACCGCACCTCCAGCTTTTAAAAACTCGATCATCGTATAGGACTTCAATGCATTGTCATAAGCCGCATTTAGCACATCATTACGAGGATAAGAGAACCACTCTGCGAACCAGACAGGGAGCGTGGTAGAGCCTGAATAGACGGCGGGATCTAGAGAATGTATCCATTTCACGACATCTGCAAATTTTTCAGACGCGACAAAAGGGTTTGCGGCAAGGTTACCGGTAGATCTCTCTTCCCGATTTTCAATCGAGCTATCTACGGTAATAAAGCCAGCACCTACTTTGTGTTGTAACCAGTACTCTATGACATCGAAAGGACGTTGATCGAACGTACCATACGGCTTAATGAGATTTGAAGGATTGCTTGGTTGCTTCGCAGACCACACATCCATAAATACATAAGGGCCTCCAATTTTTACACTATCGGTTGATATGCCTTGTGTCTGCGCTACCTTCATAATTGTGCTGTAGACCTGATTATACATGTAGGTATAACCATGATTAGCATGTACTCCATTGGGATTACCCGGACTCGTTGTGAAATCGTAATTATTGATACCTGGATTGTAGTACCCCTTTAACTCATTCCAGACTTGAAAATAGCGGACATTATAAGGCGGAGCCATGTAGCGTTCCGCTGTTCGTTGAACAAGATGCAGCCAGGCATCCATTTTATTATCCAGAATACGCGTTTCATAAGCAGCAGAAGACCATTCCTGTGCGGAGGTAAGCGTCCGGGCTTTGCCACCAGACAGTGGACTTCCCTTCATCCACCAGGGAGCCTCGTCTAATGAAAGAACAGGAGTGCTTCCAGTATCTACCGCCAGTTGCACCCGGCTATCCAGGGCAGACCAGTTCGTTGGATCAGGGCTAGCGGGGTCAGGCCAGGGATCTGGTAGGCCCCAGCCCATAATGTGTGTATTTTGATATGATACCGACGTTCTGAGCAAAGACCTTACATCATTGCTAGAGTCAGAACCTTTACTCTCCGGGGGAAGGACCGCCTCATTATTGACATGGGTCACACCGAGAGCAAACTGGCTCGTCGCGGAACAAGATTTATCGACTAAAACATGTATCTTGCCGTCATTTGTCGTGCTAGCATCTTTGCCCTTACAACGAGAAAGCTCATCCGGAGTACTCGTTGGAGATGGCTTTACCTGTCCAGTGACACTGTTCTTCACATGTGTAGGGCTGTAATTATCGGGATTAGCGCAAGATGACAGACTAATCACAAGGAGTGCAAGGCACAACCAAAAATAAGTAGAACGTTTCTCCCATTCACTCATGAAACTCACCTTCGGAAAGTTTTGTGGTCGCGTCTTTAGCTAAAAATGTTGGAGAGACACATTGGCTAACTATCTCCTGCCCAATTTACTCAAGAAGAAAGACCTTACAACCAGACGCACTCATAATAACGGGAGGGAGAAGAGCTTTGTAACAAAACGTCCATAAAGTACATATGTTATAGGACTATTAATCCACCACTCTCTTTCGTCCCAAAAGACTACTTTGATCTTATAAACTTGATATAGCACCTACCCGCTAGTCAGTACAAAAGTACACCTCTATTGAGCAACTTTCTCTCTAGCCATCAAACATACAAAAATACCAGGCTTGACAGACTAAGTTGTAGTGAATATACTCGGCCATAAACGCGAAAGAATAGCCATATTTTCTTTAAACTAGGGATAATTTATACAATAAGCCCTTTATTCAATATAATATTGTAGAGGCATGTAAAGAGGAATATGCCTATGCATTTTTGCTTGTTCTATCTTAAAACTTTGTTTTATTCTCGAGAATCCTTATTTACATCTCGTTCTCTTCAAAAAAAAGAAATATTCCAGCCATATTTTCCCTACATTTACCATGTTTACGCCTATAGTAAGCAAAAATCCATTACACTATCACACCATTTGACTTGATCACCCAAACTTATGATTATATTTCCGGTAAAGGGGGCACAAATAACCTGACTAGCACTTATGGCAAGAATACCATAGCTTTTCGCTTCTATAGTAGTAAGGCTTCTCCCTTTAGCGTTTAAAATACAGAAAGATGTCGATTGTATACATGTCAAAGCAAGAAAAATATCCCAGCATCAGTGTTGTTATTCCAGCGCGCAATGAGGCACAAAATCTTCAGCATATTTTGCCTAAGTTGCCCGAAATCGTCACTGAAGTTATCCTCGTCGACGGCCACTCAACGGATGATACAAGCAAAATTGCACAACAGCTATTGCCAGACATACACGTCATTCAACAGGAAGGAAGAGGCAAAGGCGACGCAATGAGAGTAGGCTTTGCTGCTTGTACAGGTGATGTTATTGTTATGCTAGATGCCGATGGATCTGCTAATCCAGCAGAAATTGTACGCTTTGCCGAAGCGCTTATGGCTGGCTATGATTTTGCAAAAGGTTCGCGTTTCATCAAAGGGGGAGGCAGCCAGGATATTACTTTACTGCGTAGCATTGGCAATTATGTTCTGTGCCAGCTAGCTAACCTACTATTCTGGCAACACTTCAGTGATCTCTGCTATGGTTATAACGCTTTTTGGCGTCACTGTCTTGACCGGATTGACATCGACTGCGATGGTTTTGAGATAGAGTCACAACTTTGCCTACGTATACACAAAGCTCACTATAAAATTATTGAAGTTCCTAGCGTAGAGCATAGACGTATCTATGGAGAAAGCAATCTGCGCACATTCCGCGATGGATGGCGAGTCCTCAAAACAATTTTAAAAGAGCGCTCCAACACTCTCACTCAGACAGCACATTCCGCAGCACAAGGAAATTTATATATGCAAAAACAACGTTCTATCAAAACAGTGGAGAATCCAAGCGTACAATAAAACTCCAATGCTGGGTCCCCCCTAAATTAAAATACTTAGTATCTCAATAGATGACAAATTGGTGAAAGCTATGCTATTACAGGCATATTATGAAGAAAATGTTGTTGAGCAAGCTCCAGATCTCATGCCAATGCGTATTGTCGAGATCGAGCTGGAGCAAGCCCTCCCGAATATCTCCGCTGTTGATCCCAAGACCCAACGTCGCTATCAACGCGTACTGGCCGTCGTGCGCCTGCACACCCAGCCCCTGGGCCTTGTCGAACTGCCCCTCTCCATAGAGGAGCTCACTCCTGCTACCTATGCTCCCTTGCTTTGGAATGCCCTGAGCCACCAGATCAACGAGCATTGCCAGCAAGACGGGTTGCCAGAGCTGAGTGAACTATCACTTCAGGGGCTGACCTCAGCTACGCCTCCTCGCTGTCTCGCCGAACGTGAAGCCTTTCTGGTCAGTCCCGATCTGCCCCTGGTCAGCGTGATTATCCCAACCCATGATCGCCCCGAGACCCTTGCCTCCTGTCTGGAGGGCGTATTGGCTCAGCACTATCCACGCTTTGAAGTCCTTGTAGTCGACAATAAGCCCAGTACCGATGCAACACAACGACTCCTGACACAGATCTCAGGCACCCATCCACAGGTGCGCTATCTGCGCGAAGAGGGTCCTGGCATTGGTAATGCCGCCAATTGTGGCATTGCAGCAGCCCAGGGCGAAATCCTGGCCTTTACCGATGACGATGTGGTGCTTGATCCCTACTGGCTTGTCGAGCTTGTACGCGGCTTTCGCCAGGCAGAGAAGGTGGCCTGCGTCACCGGCCTGGTCCTCCCCCTTGAGCTGGAGCAACCCGCACAGTTCTGGTTTGAGCAGTATGCTGGCTTCACCAAGGGCTTCCAACGCCGCCTCTTCGACATGAAGGAGCATCATCCACGCATGCCCTTACATCCCTATATGGCCGGTCGCTTCGGCACAGGGGCCAGTATGGCCTTTACTGCCTCCTTCCTCAAGAGCATTGGTGGCTTTGATCCTGTCCTGGGTGGCATAGATAAGGTAAAAGCAGGGTTAGACATTGCAGCATTTTTCGAAGTAATGATGCATGGCTATCGCCTGGTTTATGAACCTCGCTCCTTGCTCTACCACCTGCATCGCCGTGATTATTCCGGCTTGCGTAGGCAGCTTTATAATTATAGCGTAGGTTTTACATCTCACTTGACCAGATGCATCTGGGAGCGCCCGCACCTCCTTCTTAGTCTTCTGCCTCAACTGATTTACGGTTTCCTTTTTGCCTTCTTCAATCGCTCGATAAAAAATCGTTTGCAGCAAAGTAGTTATCCGAAAGAGTTGAAGCAGCTTGAATTCAAAGGTATGCTCTTTGGGCCTCTGGCTTATCTGCAAAGCCGAAGAGTGGCACGTAAAACCCTACCAAAAACTCAATTTAGCTAATCAAAATGATAGGAGTATTGTATAAAAAGCAACTCGTTATCGTTTAAATTCATAATTGGTCTTGGACAAGTGGATAATCACTACTAATGGATAAGGGTAAGAATATATGTTGTTGCTGACACGTCAGAAAGATGCCTCTAGAGAACATGAGAACACCTCTCTTGAGCAAACTCCAGATCTCATGCCCATGCGTATTGTCGAGATTGAGCTGGAGCAAGCCCTCCCGAACATCTCCGCCGTTGATCCCAAGACCCAACGTCGCTATCAACGCGTACTGGCCGTCGTGCGCCTGCACACCCAGCCCCTGGGCCTTGTCGAACTGCCCCTCTCCACAGAAGAGCTCACTCCTGCTACCTATGCTCCTTTGCTCTGGAATGCCCTGAGCAGTGAGATCAATGAACATCTTCAGCAAGATGGGTTGCCAGAGCTGAGTGAACTATCACTTCAGGGGCTGACCTCAGCTACGCCTCCTCGCTGTCTCGCCGAACGTGAAGCCTTTCTGGTCAGTCCCGATCTGCCCCTGGTCAGCGTGATTATCCCAACCCATGATCGCCCCGAGACCCTTGCCTCCTGTCTGGAGGGCGTATTGGCTCAGCACTATCCACGCTTTGAAGTCCTTGTAGTCGACAATAAGCCCAGTACCGATGCAACACAACGACTCCTGACACAGATCTCAGGCACCCATCCACAGGTGCGCTATCTGCGCGAAGAGGGTCCTGGCATTGGTAATGCCGCCAATTGTGGCATTGCAGCAGCCCAGGGCGAAATCCTGGCCTTTACCGATGACGATGTGGTGCTTGATCCCTACTGGCTTGTCGAGCTTGTACGCGGCTTTCGCCAGGCAGAGAAGGTGGCCTGCGTCACCGGCCTGGTCCTCCCCCTTGAGCTGGAGCAGCCCGCACAGTTCTGGTTTGAGCAGTATGCTGGCTTCACCAAGGGCTTCCAACGCCGCCTCTTCGATATGAAGGAGCATCATCCAAAAACACGGTTGCACCCTTACACGGCTGGCCAATTTGGCACAGGGGCCAGCATGGCCTTTACTGCCTCCTTCCTCAAGAGCATTGGTGGCTTTGATCCCGCCCTGGGTGGCATAGGTCCGGTAAAAGCGGGATTAGATATATCGGCATTTTTCGAAGTAATGATGCATGGCTATCGCCTGGTTTATGAACCTCGCGCCTTGCTTTACCACCTGCATCGTCGCGATTATTCTGGCTTGCACAAACAACTTCATAACTATGGCATGGGCCTTACTGCTTACCTGACCAAGTGTGTCTGGGAGCGCCCGCATCTGCTCTTTGATCTGCTTCCAAAACTAGCGTATGGTATTTTTTTCACTTTGAGTAATCGCTCTGCAAAGAATCATAAGAGGCAGGATAACTATCCCAAAGCATTAAAACAAGCGGAATTAAAAGGCATGCTCTTTGGGCCTTTGGCCTACCTACAAAGTCGGAGAGTGGTACGTAAAGTTCTGCGGAAAAACACACTCTAGTGAAAACTTATATTTGATCTTAAACAAATTGGATGCATTATCACTGATACACAAGGGTAAGAATATATGTTGTTGCTAACACGTCAGAAAGATGTCTTTAGAGAACATGAGAACACCTCTCTTGAGCAGGCTCCAGATCTCATGCCAATGCGTATTGCCAAGATCGAGCTGGAGCAAGCCCTCCCGAATATCTCCGCTGTTGATCCCAAGACCCAACGTCGCTATCAACGCGTACTGGCCGTCGTACGCCTGCACACCCAGCCCCTGGGCCTTGTCGAACTGCCCCTCTCCATAGAGGAGCTCGCTCCTGCTACCTATGCTCCCTTGCTTTGGAATGCCCTGAGCCACCAGATCAATGAGCATTGCCAACAAGACGGGTTGCCAGAGCTAAGCAAACTACCACTTCAGGGGCTGACCTCAGCTACGCCTCCTCGCTGTCTCGCCGAACGTGAAGCCTTTCTGGCCAGTTCCGATCTGCCCCTGATCAGCGTGATTATCCCAACCCATGATCGCCCCGAGACCCTTGCCTCCTGTCTGGAGGGCGTATTAGCTCAGCATTATCCACGCTTTGAGGTTATTATTGTTGATAACGCTCCAAGTACAAATGCGACAGAACAGTTTCTCACTCAAACCTATGGCACACATTCCCAGGTGCGCTATCTGCGCGAAGAGCGTCCTGGCGCTAGCTGGGCGCGTAATTGTGGCATTGCGGCAGCCCAGGGCGAAATCCTGGCCTTTACCGATGACGATGTGGTGCTTGATCCCTACTGGCTTGTCGAGCTCGTACGTGGCTTTCGCCAGGCAGAGAAAGTGGCCTGCGTCACCGGCCTGGTCCTCCCCCTTGAGCTGGAGCAGCCCGCACAGTTCTGGTTTGAGCAGTATGCTGGCTTTGCTAAGGGCTTTCAACGTCGCATCTTCGATATGGCTGAGCATCACCCACATATGCCACTGCATCCTTATATTGCTGGCCGCTTTGGCACGGGTGCTAGCATGGCATTTACGGCTTCCTTCCTCCGCAGCATTAATGGTTTCGATCCCGCTCTAGGCGGTCTCGGTCCATCCAAAAATGGACAGGATATCTCAGTTTTTTTCGAAGTAATGATGCATGGCTATCGCCTGGTTTATGAACCTCGTGCCTTGCTCTACCACCTGCACCGCCGTGATTATTCTGGCTTGCGCAGGCAGCTTTATGGCTATAGCGTAGGATTTACGGCTCACCTGACCAAATGCATCTGGGATCGCCCACTCCTTCTTTTTGATCTCTTGCCTCAACTAGTTTCCAGTTTTTTCTTCGCCTTTCTCAATCGCTCAGCAAGAAATCGTTTGCAACAAAACAGTTATCCGAAAGAGTTGAAACAACTTGAATTAAAAGGTATGCTTTTTGGACCCCTGGCCTACTGGCAGAGTCGTAGGATAACAGGCAAAACCTGGAAGAAGGCATAGCATCATGATCCAAGATACTATACAAGCAGAGACATCCGATATTAGTGTTATTATTTGCGCCTATACAGAGAGGCGCTGGGACGACCTGGCAGCTGCTGTATCTTCTGTACAGCAACAAACCTTACCAGCCCGAGAAATCATAGTTGTGATTGATCACAATCCGCAATTGTTTAACAAAGCACAAGCAGATTTGACAGGAATTGCTGTCATCCAAAATCAAGAAGAACGTGGATTATCTGGAGCACGCAACAGCGGAGTTGCCATTGCCCAAGGTCAATTTATCGCTTTTCTAGATGATGATGCTCTAGCAGACGCAAACTGGTTGATGCTCTTCCAACAGGTCTTGCAAGACCCACATATTCTGGGTGTTGGCGGATCTGTCGTTCCGCTGTGGGTAGACCATAACCCCTCCTGGTTACCAGAGGAATTTTACTGGGTTGTGGGTTGTACCTATCTAGGTATGCCTCAAAACAACGCGCCAATTCGTAACCCAATCGGAGCAAGCATGTGCCTGCGTCGTGAAGTATTTGAAAGTGTTGGAGGTTTCCGTAGTGGCATTGGACGTGTAGGCACACGCCCAATTGGCTGCGAAGAGACTGAGCTATGTATTCGTGCAAGCCAGCACTGGCCTGTGCGTCAATTCTTTTATCAGCCCCAGGCTAGGGTTCAACATCGTGTTCCGGGTCAACGCGCACAGTGGAGCTATTTCTGGTCGCGCTGCTACGCAGAGGGCATTTCAAAAGCATTTATAACACGCTACGTGGGAACAAAAGATGCGCTCTCGTCTGAGAACACCTATACATTTCATACTTTACCCCGGGGTGTAACACGTAATATAAAGTCTGTATTTACACAACATAATCCAGGTGGCCTTCTAAAGGCAATAGCTATCATTACTGGACTAGGAGTGACAGCAGGAGGATACATAATAGGAAGACTTTTTTCACGCAAAAATGAACAGGAGCAAAGTAAGCAAATACTAGCTGTACACGACAGGCAAGAAGGAGATCCTACCCCTGTACTATAGTACTTACTGTGTATGCAATATCCCCTACCCCTGGTTTATGCTTATATATGGATTTATAAAAGTAATTCAAAGCCAGAATAGCCGCCTATAGAAGAAATCTGGGCGCGAGAATGCTCACCACAACAGTGGTGTTAAATTTCGCCGAAGAATAAGTCGTTGCGGGAGTTTCGTTGGTGATAACGCCTATCTTTCAATGGGTCAAAAAAAATAAAGCCATATTATTTAATACCGGTTCACTGATTGGCACGATGGTTGTTACATCATTGCTAGGCTTTGCCTACTGGTGGGTAGCAGCTCGATTGTTTAGACCAGAAGCCGTGGGTCTCGCCTCGGCGGCAACCTCAACCATGATGCTGATCTCCTCATTCTGTATGATGGGTTTGGGAACTCTGCTCATCACCGAAATTCCCCGTAATAAGGGCAATGAGGGACCACTCATTAGTACAGCTCTTCTGCTGGTAGGAGGCGTTGGCTTTGTAGCTGGAGTCATCTTTGCTCTGCTCGCACCTTTTATTTCTCCCGCACTCCGACCCATAGGTGCAGGCATACAAAATATTGTGCTCTTCGGTGCTAGTATTAGCATCACTGTGATTACCATAGTCATTGACCAGGCAGTGATCGGGCTTCTCCAGGGAGGATTACAGTTCTGGCGCAATACTATCTTCTCAATCGTCAAACTTATCGCCCTCTATCTCCTCGCTATTTGGCTCAACGATAAAATTGGTATGTCTATCTATGCAACCTGGACGCTAGGCAACATCATCTCGCTCATACCGCTGATATTCCTGGCTGTATGGAAAAATCGTACCAGGCTAGGTAGCCTTTTGCCTCGTTGGTATGTGCTGCGCAAGCTAGGAGGAGCGGCAATCCAGCACCATATCTTAAACCTGATACTTCAGGCACCAACCCAGGTCTTGCCTGTACTCGTTACTGTACTGCTCTCGCCAGCAATGAATGCCTGGTTCTATGTCTCATCCATGCTCGCCAATTTCGTGTTTTCTATCGCGGCCTCACTCACCACTGTGCTGCATGCAACGAACGCGGCCCAGACAACTACGCTTTCACAGAAGACACGCCTGACGGTAGGCATCTCAGCTCTCACAGGTGTCGTCACCAGTGGCGTCCTGGTGCTCGCAGCGAACCTGGTTCTCAGTTTTTTTGGTCACAGCTATGCAGCGAACGCTGCATGGCCTCTGCGCATCCTGGCCCTGGCCGCTTTTCCGCTTATCATTAAAAACCATCATATCGCTATTCGCCGCATCAAAGACGAGATCACCAACTCGATGTTGCCCATTATACTAGGAAGCATTCTCGAACTGATGCTGGCGACACTAGGCGCATGTTTAGGGGGATCTAGCCTGAGTCATGGGTGGCTGGTAGCACTAAGCGCACATTTGGTAGGCTGGCCGGGACTGAGCCTTAGATGGGCAATGGCACTAGGCGCACATTTAGGGGGGTTAACCGGCCTGAGCCTGGGGTGGGTCGCGGCTCTAAGTGTTGAAGCCATTTTTATGGCCCCCCTCGTCTTCAAAACGATTCGCGGGACTGATACGGTCGCCAATACCATCAGTAGCGTTGTAGACGCCGATACCATGATCCTACGAGCCATACGCCCACAAACCATTACCGATTCGCTGGGGAACTTCATTGATACGCCAACGCAGCAGCTAGCCACTATCATGGGACTGGATTCGCCTACTGACACCATCAAAACACTGACATTCATTGATGCACCGACCATAAAAATGAATAGAATCCAGATCGAAGAGCAGCACACTATGCGGCTACCAAAGATAGAGAAACAGCAGCCACCTGTTACACCCAGACGATATGTCGTTCCAGATACGCCCGCGCCTTTAGCCAGATCCATCAAACGGCCAAAGTTGGAACCAATAACTATGGGAATGCGAGCCCTGAAGATTATAAGGACGCCCTCTAATAATGATGAAGGACCAAATCAGGTAGAGCAAGAGCACATTGTGAACCAGGCCTTTAGCCGGAATAGAAATGATGAATATTAAGAACAATGAATAAAGGAATTACCATATCACAAGCTCAGGGCGGTCTAAAAATACCGCTTCTCATAGATATCGTCTGCCTGCTACTACCACTAGGCGCTTTTGTCCTCTGGTATAGCTCACTAGGTAATGTAGCGATAAATATATCACGGATGAATGACCTGGGGTTGGTTTCTATCATGCCACCCACCTTGATCATCGCTTTGCTGGTCATGATGGTGAGCTTCTGTCTAACACTACAACAGTCACGCCTGCGTATGCCCATTGTGCTGTTGCATTTTGCGCTTTTGATCTTTATGCTGTATGCTCTCTGCATCCTTGTAGAGGAGGCACCACGCTTTGCGATTGTGTACCGTCATGCAGGATACACAGAGTATATTATGCGTACCGGGACGGTTGATCCCGGCCTGGATGCTTATTTTAGCTGGCCTGGTTTCTTTATTTTAAGTGCTTTCGTAACGCGAATCTCTGGCTACCCCGATATCCTGGGTTACGCTAGCTGGGCGCCTGTTTTTTATAACGTGCTCTATCTTGGTGCTCTATACATGCTCTTTAGCACATTTACGAGCAATAAACGTTTGATCTACCTGGCTTTATGGTTCTTTTGCATCACCAACTGGATCGGCCAGGATTATTTCTCACCACAGGGCTTCTTCTTCTTCTCCTACATCGTTATTCTAGCCATCATCTTAAAATGGTTTAAAGCGCCACCTGGTACGCCCATTCGTCCCCTCGGTCCTCGTTTAAGTCGTATACGTTTCTTGCCCCAAGTCTATACCTGGCTCACAGCGCCCAACTCACTAAATACTCCTGCTATTTCACGAGCCAAAAGCATTGCGCTACTCATCAGCATGCTCACTATTTTTGCCTTCTCTGTCTATGGACATCAATTGACGCCTTTTTTCATCGTGGCAAGCGTTACTGGCCTTATCGTCTTTCGTCGCTGTACACCCAAAATCTGGTGGCTACCTATCGCAATGATAATCATGATAGGGGCTTGGCTCATTCTTATGACCCAGTCATTTCTATCTGGACATATGAGCCAGGTTTTCGGAGGAATTGTCGATATTTTCTCTTCCGTCTCCTCCAATGTCTCAAATCGCGTGGGAGGAAGTCCTCAGCACACCTTTGTTGCACGCCTACGTCTCATCATGACGGCTTTTGTCTGGGGATTAGCTGGTATAGGGGCGATTTTCCGTCTTCTTAAGGGTCATAAAGATGCCTCGATCATCATTCTAGCCCTGGCCCCATTTCCATTATTCATGATTCAACCCTATGGTGGAGAAATGCTGTTACGCTGCTATCTCTTTGCATTGCCACCTATGGTCTTTCTTGCGGCTTCAATATTTTATGAGCTACCAACGCTTCCAACATTCCTGGCATTCCTATCACCACTTGTATCACGGCTCACAGCACTCCTGGCTACTATAAAGCTCCCCTGGCAAGGCATAGCAATCGCGGGCATAAATATCATCTTGCTAAGCAGTTTCCTCTACACCCGCTATGGCAATGAGAATATGGATTACAAGACATACGATGAGATAAATGGTGTCTACAAGCTCTATAGTATAGCTCAACCCGGTTCGCTCTTAGTTGCTGGTTGGGACGGAACACCATGGCAGATTAAAGATTTTGAAAAGTATCCACTCACCTCTCTCGATAGCACCGATAAACTAGGTGATGCAGTATACAACTTAAATGTTGCTTACGTTGTCCAATATATGCAAAACCAGAAGGGGCAACAAAGTCAACAAATCTACTTTATCTTCACACGCAGTCAGAAAGCCTGGTTTAACTCCATGTCGGGTTTCCCTCCTGGCGCACTTGATAAATTTGAGAACGCCGTGGCCTCATCAGGTGACTTTAATCTGGTATATCATAGTCAGGATGTGCAAATATTCCAGCTTGCCAGTGCCGCTGGAGGGAAACTATGAAAATGCGTTTACCCTGGCTGTGGCCTGCCATAATTATTCTTTGTGCCCTTGCGGCTTGTATCGTCACATATGTGATCCCCGATGCTCAAATTAGAGCTGTCACCGTCATGAGTTTTCTCTTTATTTGCCCTGGCATGGCGCTGGTACGTTTCCTTCGCCTCAATGATGTTGTCACGGAATGGATCATGGCTTTTTCTTTGAGCTTTGCCATTGATGCCATAGTAGGAGGCATATTTTTATACACAGGCCACTGGTCGCTTTCTGGTGTTCTCATTACCTTGTTAGTTATTAGTCTTATGGGAGCAGCAGGGCAACTCGTAATTCTACATCCCGTGGTGGCGCAACGCCTGAGCGTGTTGTCCATTTTCAAAATGCCAGAAGATATAACTGACAGCGAGACGATGGCCCTACCAAAAATATCGCTCGCAGGTCATACAGGCAAAGCGGTAAGTATTGAAAATCAGCAGACAGCCTATTTGCCCAGCTATAAACTTACATCTGGCACAAATCAAATCAGAGATGTAATCGAGACAGATACCGTACAAATGCCCTCAGCCATACGCAACACACCTGCTCAAGAAGATATTGCTGATCATGATACAACATATATAAATGCACTTGAACACATAAATGCAAATGACTTACCAGATATAACTGACGAGTCACAAAGCAGCATAGAGGCCATTGAAGAGAAGGCAACTGTACATGTTCCCAGTATTAGTATTTCTTATTCCCCTGTACCTCTAGCGAAACCAATCACTGATAAACAACCTTTAGAGGAACAAGAAACACAGCAACTAAGCACCAACACCACCCAAGAAAAAGACATCCTTGAGCAGCAAGACATTACACCTATCCCAGAGGCTTCACCCTCTTCGGCTGACAAAGAACAAGTCATTGAGGAGCAAGACATTGCCCCTATCCCAGAGATTTCATCCTCTTCGGCTGACGATGAACAAGCCATTGAGGAGAAAGAAACTGTCAACATTCCATCAGTACAGGTGCCTGAGCCTGATCTGATAGTGGAACAAACACCAGTCAATTCGCCAACTTCAGAGAAAGAACAAGAGGAACAGGAGGAGAAAGAGCCGGTCATTATTGCAGCAAAACCAGAACCTTCCAAGGAACCACAGAAAAAAGAAAAAACTCTTTCTGCCAGAACAATAATTCCACACACCAATCCTCACAAAGCAATCGTTCAGGAGCCTACTACAAAAAATGTTTTGAGGAAGAAGCGTCTCACTAAAGAAGCCTTAAAGCGAGAGGTCTCAGAGCAAGACAACATTTGATTGCAGGCGAATTCTGTTTAACTACTTTTTACTTATGCTTTTAGCAATTTTAAAAATAAGCTTTTAAAGCAAAGAAGGTAGGAACAGGCCAATGTGTTTTTTATGCAGAAACACATTATAATACAACTTGGAAGGAAAGCGTTGCCAGAAAACTTAGTTTTTTAGAAGGTTAACACGAGATGAGTAGGGAAAAGCAGTATAACCGTAGGCAAGTTTTGGGGGTTGCGCTTGCAGCTTTAAGCAGTTTTCTGCTCCTCTTTACCTCTGATGAACAGATGGCTTTCTCCTCTCTAGCTCCTACACCGGATATGCCACCCGATACGACTCTGCATATCGCAACAACATCTCAGCAAACTAGCGCCTTTACTCTGGGCATGAGCGATGTTGACACGAACCTTATCTATCCACAATCCTCTGAGCAGGCTTCACAGATCAAGCACTTATTAGCGCAAAGCAGCTCTTTCACGAACATCCATATCATGGGCTGGGGAGCGGATGATCCCTGGCCAGATCCAGCGCAGCCAGAACCCACAAACTGGACCACACTGGATAAGAAGCTGCAAATCGCACTTGATACCGGGACGACGCCTGTGCTTACCCTGTGTGAAGCGCCTTGGTGGATGAAGGGGCGCCTGAATGCCGATGGCTCGACGACACGTCTCACCAGAGACGATGACTTTGCCGATATTACTTACGATGCACGCATCTTAGATAATCATATGTCTGATTGGTTACACCTTGTGCAAAGAATCGCGGAACGTTATATGGCGCCCCCCTACAATGTACGCTATTTTCAGGTCTGGAATGAGCTTAAAGGCTATTACAATCCAATAACCAATAATTGGGATGGCGGGAAGTCACAGGGAGATCCCACAGGGGATAACGCGCGTCACGGCTATACCTACATGTATAACCAGGTCTACACAACCTTGAAGCAAGTTGCTCAAGGACAGGGCATAGACCCTCCACAGGTAAAGGTTGGTGGCCCCTATGTGGTGATGGATAGCTGGGCCTCAACCAACGCCCCTGATCGTTCCAACGTCAAAGATCAGTATGGAGCACTTGACCGGAGAAGCCTCAATGTCGTCGCAACGTGGCTCGCTGAGAAGCTTGGAGGTGATTTCCTTACCATTGATGGCGGCAATGTTAATAAAGATCAGACCAATCTTACCGACCCCTTTACCGCCACAGAGAAATTCGCTGACGTCGTACAGTGGATTCGCTCGCTTAATCCCCATACACATCCTGGGGCGACGACCCTCCCTATCTGGTGGGCCGAATGGTATGCAATCCCTTTCGCAACAGAGAACAATCCAGACTATAATAATGCCCTCAAAACCTACACCTTGCTCCAGTTTATTAATTCTGGAGTAAGTGTCGCGCTAGCATGGGGCTATGACGATCTGTGGTACGCTAACCCAGCAACACCGGGCCCCTGGTATGGGAGTGCCAAAGCCATCAAGGAGCATTTCTCCGCTGGAACCCCTCTCTATAAGACAAGCTCAACATCACAAGATATTGTCGCGCTCGCATCCAAAAGCAGCGTGCTCATTATCAACAAATCATTGTTGCCGCACGTGGTTGATGTGAAAGGCAAACATATCCCGCTTCGATCTTTCCAGGTCGTTGTGGTCAACCGGTAAAGCGAGGCACTTTCTACAGCTTAAAGTGCCTCTTTTCTCTGCTAGAGCACATCTATTTTAGTGCGCTCAGGGCGGAAGGCTGGCATGCAGAGCGACCAGTATTCGCACCCCTCGCCCTGGCTGGCATTGCTATAGGTAACACGCGTGCCACGCTCGACCAGGCAGGTCTCGCCGGGCGCGACCTTCAGGTGCTCTCCCTCGGCCTCTACTGCAAGCACACCGCGCACGACAATGACGACTTCATCGAAGTCCGCTACCTGGGCTGGCTCGCACCAGGCCGCGGGCGCCAACATATGCGCCAGGCTAAATCCATCATGCTGGCTGTGTAAAGCACCAAAATGCTCGTCGATGATTTTCCCGTCTTCACGTGGGAAGATGCTCCCGTGCTCTACTTTATGTAACATAGGTGCTATTCCTCTCTTTGCTTTTTTATTGATTATACGATACTTCTCAGCGCCTGTGGCGCTTCGCGAGTTGGTGGGGTATCGTGGCCGTCGCTGACGCGACGGCCACGATACCCCACCAACTCGGTTCACTTTGCTTGTAGATACCCCACCAGTTCGGTTCGCTTTGCTTGTAGATACCCCACCAATTCAGCTCGCCTTACTTGTAAAGACAAATATGTGAGTTATTTCACACTTTATACAGCAAACACCTTTTTTCCTTGATTGACCCCAACGGCTCTGTTATAATTAGGGCGCTTAAATGCATTGCTTTCAATATAGTACTTACATGCAAAAACATTAGGAATGTAAGGTGGTATTATTGCTATGTTTTGCCCCCAATGTGGCGGAGAAACGCTACCAAATGGATTATTCTGCAATTATTGTGGAACGCGATTACCCACACCAGAGCGTACCTCGAAAGAGGATGTAGAGGATGATAAGACGGTACGCGTCAATACCCAACCTGGTGCCAGCGAAGCTGAAAACAAGGTTTCCAGCCAATCAGCACAGACAACCACTATTCAGGCTCAGTCACCTGTTGAGGATACGCCTACAATCAACACGACCAGGCCGATCAATACATCTTCTCCACAGGTTACACCTGCCTCATCCCAGCCTTTAACAAGCGGCATCTATCCCTCACATCCATCCGCGCCAACAATGCCGGGCGGATTTTCGGGTGCCTATCCTCCTGTACCACAGGCTCAGACGCCGCTACAGAGCAATCCAAATTATTTTCAGTCAGGTGTTCAGACCACGCTTCCTCCACAGGCGGCTTCGGGCGCCAATTATGCTTTGTCTCCCTATCCAACACAGGCAGGAGCACCAGTCCAACCCCGGCAGCCTCTGATTATTGTGCTGCCAGAGCGACCCAACTGGGCACAAAAGCTTAATATTCGTCTCTTCCAGCCCTACCTGGCCAGCAACGCCATTTTCGGTATCATCCTGGGTGCGCTGGTCTCGACTCTACTCGGCATGCTCTGCTTTTTCTGCATTATCAGCCTGCTAAGCAATGCTATACCGGAAAACATTTCCCGGCAGTACTATAATGCGTCTGGCAACACTCAAAAATCAAACGGTGGAGAGTTTACTGCTGGCAATCTGCTCCAGTTTCTACCACTACAGAGTCCTTTCCGCGATACCGCTGAATTATTCTTGATCTCCCAAAACACACAAACGACTCTGCAAGATACCTTTCCTGGCGGTTCGAACGGGACGGTTACTACCTACACTGAGACGATGACCTCGCCCTTCCATGGCCTCCTGCTACTCCAGGCTCTACTACTGGCATTGGGGGGCTATATCGCGGCCAGCACAGACTTCCGCAATAGACGTGGCGCTTCCCTGGTACGAGGCATGGCCATTGCTATCCCTTATACCGTCCTGCTCTTCCTGCTCGCAACCCAGGTCAACGGAAATATCCCTCTGGCGACCAGTACTTCTGCGACACAACAGAGTACTTCCACGTTCTCCGTCGATAGTACAACTCTGCTCCTATATGGTCTGCTGTGGGGAGCAGTCTTTGGCCTTGTGGGCGCTGCAATCAAGCTGGGGCAGGGACAGATGCGCCATCACCTGCATCGCTATCTGTATACTCAGAGACATCCCCAGCTAACCGGTATCGTTACTGGTGGCCTGAGCGCGCTCCTGCTGGGACTCTCCCTGGCTTTGATCTTTGGCTATAGCTTGTATTCACAGATCAATCATTATGCCCTCAATAGCTCCATCCCCGACGTAATTCTGAATTCAAACACGCCCACAGATCCAAATACTGGACCACTCCAGGCAGTGGCAATTTTTGTACAGGGACTGACACGAGCCGTTGGCCTTCTCGCCTATGCCTGTGGTATTCCTCTTGTTGTCCAGCACGCTAAGGGACAAGATGGCTACTTTAATGCAGAGCCAGGCTCCTACCAGGTATGGAAACAGCTTGGCATGGGAGTTCTGGCGCATCCCTGGGTCTTCGTGCTGCTGCTGGTGCCTATCGTGGCGCTCTTCCTGGGCGGACGAGTAAGTGTAGCGATCTCACGCGTGCGTGGTGTCGGACCTGGTGCCATCCAGGGCGCGCTTATCGCGCTCCCCTTTACCGCCTTGCTGCTGCTCTTAACTGCGATTAATACCAATAGCATAACCCAGTTCTCTACAGCCAATATAGCCAGCACGAGCACTATCTCTATTGGGACACAGGCAGGAGATGTGTTGCTCTGGGGCCTGGTCAGCGGGGTACTCCTGGGGGCACTCGGTGGAGCCTACCAGAATAGCGGCTTACGCTCGGTCATAAGTAGGGTGCTTGGCCTCCTGATTAAACCAGTCACGCTCCTCTTTACCCCACTCTATATCTTCTTCGATCTGCTCCTGGGGCGTCCTCGACAGCTGAAGCGGAGTAGCGCCTATGTACTGCTCTATACAGCGCTGATTGTGGCGATTGTGCTGGGTATGCTCTCTCTCTTCGTTGGATTGATGCTGATTCAACAGGCTCAGGTGCTTACCCGCGAGCAGAGCGAGAATTTCCGCAATGTTATGATGCTCTTATTGATCGCTCTGCCTGGTATCTTGCTTGTCAGTTCGGCAGCAGCGGCCCTGGCTCACGACCCGCTATTGCCCTACTTTGCGTCACTTCAGGGGAAAACTGGAGCGCAACCTCAACCTCAACCTCCGATGACGCCGCCAGCTGAAGCATCACAGCCGCTTACAGAATCAAACATTCAGGGAGGGAACGCATAATGCAGCCTGGTACCACCATCCCTACATTTACACCCACAAATTCAGGCTTTTATCCACTGCCAGCGGGATTGAGCACACGGCGACGCATTGCGCTGGTACTCACCATTCTGGTGATCATTGCGATCCTGGCTGCCAGCTTGATCTGGCTCTCCTGGTCAGGCCAGCAAGGATTGGAACTGGGATATCCCCAGCCAGTCGTACACATCAATCAATTGGCGGCGCAAACCTACCATACGCAAGACGAAATTCAATTTAGCGCCCAGGGCACTGGACGCGATTTGAAATACACCTGGACCTTCGACGATACGAGCTCCGCGAACACCAGCGATACCTCAAACACCAGTAGCAGTGGAACCAATGTCGTAAATAAAGAAGGCCAGAACGTTAACTTTGTCTTTACAAGCGTAGGCTCACACAACGTCACAGTGACCGTAACCGATCCGCTAGGGCATACGAGCCAGGATAAAATGTCTGTTCCCATCTATCCACCCAAACCAATAGTCACCTTAACAGTAGATAGCTCTTCCTTCTATACATACGTTTACTTCCGCGTTGATACCTCGAATATTGATGAGAGTACATCAATTGCTAGCTGCACCTGGGACTTTGGCGATGGCACAGTCGAGGACGATACTAATTCTTATAACTGTACTTCAAATTCACACAGCTATAGTAAAGGCGGAACCTATACAGTAAAACTCGTGGTCACCGATACTTTCGGCCAGAAAAGCGACCCGGCCACGCAGACTGTCCAAGTTCAGGATTCTTAACGCCCTTTTACACAAACTTGATAATTGAAGCATCCAAGAAAGAGGTGTGTGCATGGGAAATCGGGCAATGCCCGATTTCCCATGCACACACCTCTTTCTCCCTACACACCGCAGGCACGAAAGTTCAGATACCCACGCTTGCTTTATCCGCTAGCACATACTAAAATAGATTTATACACCTCTTCTATGGTCTGCCTGCTCAGTTGCCACAAAAGGAGGCGCGGATATGCCCTGGACAGTCAATCGCTACTTCACCCTGGCTATCGCGATTATATTCCTCATCGTAGGCACCACTGGTATTGCGTACTCCGCAGATATGCAAACAGGACACATGCTCATCTTCGATGTCGATGTTGTACACAATATGATGCACTTCCTGACCGGAGTGGTAGCTATGGTCGTGGCTATTATGGGTCCCACATGGTCTAGGACCTTTAACCGTACGATAGGCGTGATCTATCTCCTGGTAGGGCTTCTCGGCCTGGCCTATCCCGTTCTCTACTTCGATGGTCGCCTGCTGGGCATTATGCATGCCAATCTGGAGGATCATATCCTCCATCTCTTACTCGGCATTATCTCCCTGGCCATTGGCTTTGCCGCCGAACGCCTACCCGGCGTGGCAACAACCTCGCCACCCGAAGCCTCCATTCAGGATGCTGGCTAAACGGTTGCTACACGCTCTTAAACAAGACAACTGCCTGGCACTTTGTGCTATAGGCAGTTGTTTGACCATACTTCTATGCTAGACACATTGCTTGTAGCGCTCGCTCATCAGGTGTAGGACCTCCATGCCTGGTAACTCCCAGAGCGCTTGATTGAAGATCTCCACTTCAATGGGGCCGCTATAGCCTGCGGCCTCCACCAGGCGCCGCAGGCGCCGCAGGTCGATGACGCCATCGCCCATCATGCCCCGACCATTCAACATATCGGGCGTGGGTACAAGCCAGTCACAGACATGGAAGCCCAGGATGTGGTCACTCGCTGCGGCAACCTGTTCTTCCAATTCGGGGTCCCACCATACATGATAGGCATCAATGATGACGCCAACGCCTGGATGCGCCAGGCGCCGCACAAGCCGATTTGCCTCGCCCAGGCTAACGATCACTGAGCGATCGCCCGCGTACATGGGATGTAGTGGCTCGATACCTAGCTTTACGCCGTGCTCTTGCGCATATGGCAGTAAGATACTTATCGACTCTTCGACATAGGCACGCGCCGCGGACAGATCCCGATCCGCGGCAGGGCCGCACACCAACACCAGCGTCTCTGTCCCCAGGGTTGCCGCCTCTTCTATGGCGCGCCGATTATCATCGAGGCGCTCCTGGCGCTCCCGCACGCTCGCGGCACAAAACCAGCCGCCACGGCAGAGACTGGATACCTTGAGACCCGCGTCGCGTACAAGGCGCGCGCTCTCCTGTAGCCCGGTCTCAGCCACCTTGTCGCGCCAGAGACCAATCGAGGGGATGCCAACGCGGGCGCAGCCCTCAACGGCCTCGCGTACGCTCCAGGGCTTAGTGGTCATCTGATTCAGGCTCAAGCGCGAGAGATCTGAGAGATTTGAGAGATCAGTAAATATGTCGTCGTGCATGCTTCTTCCTCTCTAGGCCATGCCAGCCACAGCCAGCACACGCCGCATGCGTTCACAGGCCATAACGGGGTCTACAAGCAGGCCTGCCTTATCCGCCAGGATAAACAGGTCGGCCAGGTGCACAAGCGAGCGCGCGCTCTCCAGGCCTACAACCAGGCGAAAATGCTCCTGGTGCCCATTCAGGTACGCCATAAAGACGACGCCAGTTTTGTAGTAGTAGGTAGGAGGCTGGAAGATATGGCGCGAGAGCGGCACCGTGGGTGCCAGGATGGCTTCATAGCGCTCCCATTCCTGGGCGTCTAACGCTTGAAAAGCGGCGGCGGCAGCGGGCGCGATGGCATCAAAGATCCCCAGCAGAGCGTGACTGTAGCCTTGTTCATCTCCACGAATGAGGTGGGCAAAGTTGAAGTCGTCGCCGGTATACATGCGCACTCCCTCCGGCAGGCGACGCCGCATCTCGACTTCGCGTTCAGCATCTAAGAGAGAGATCTTGATGCCATCAATCTTGCTAGCGTGGCGCTGAATGAGGTCGAGGCAGACCTCCATCGCCGCGCCATGCTCAGCATGCCCCCAGTAAGAGGCAAGAGCGGGATCAAACATCTCGCCAAGCCAGTGCAGAATAACGGGTTGGCTTACCTGCGAGAGAATGGCGTCGTAGACGTAGACGTAATCCTCTGGCGCACGCGCACAGGCAGCAAGGGCGCGGCTCGCCATCAAGATGATGCGCCCACCCTGCCCCTCGATAAAGGCGCACTGCTCCTGATAGGCCTCTATGACATTGGCGAGGGTCAGGCCAGGCCTGGGCAGTAGGTGATCTGTACCTGCGCCACAGGCGATCTCGCCTCCATAGGACCGCGCCTCAGCCAGCGAGCGGCGTATCAACTCCTGGGATACCGTCCAATCCAAACCCATGCCACGTTGCGCCGTATCCATAGCTTCCGCGACTGAGAAGCCCAGGCCCCAGAGATAGCGGCGATAGGCCAGCGTCGCATCCCAATCCAATGTCGCCCCCGCGCCAGGAGTATTATCGGCGAAGGGGTCGGCAACCACATGCGCAGCGGCGTAGGCCTTGCGCTGGCGCGCTGGCGCGCTTGTCAGGGAATATGGTGAGGCCTCTGAAAGGGTGTATGTTTCCAGCGTATGGTTAACGCGTGGCAGACGTATCTGATAGATCATGTGTGCTTCCCTCCTCGCCTAACTCAGTTCAGCAGTCAGGTCGGGAACGTCTATCCAGCGTCTCTCCTGCCAGGAGCGTAGCCCCAGTTCGGCTACCTGCACGCCTCGAGCGCCTGCCAGCAAATCCCATGGGAAGGGGGTGTCACAGGCGACATGCTTGAGAAACATCTCCCACTGGACCTTGAAGGCGTTCTCAAATATGGCATTATCTGGCACGTCCTGCCAGTTTGCATAGAAATCAATGGGGTTTGGAATGTCGGGGTTCCAGACCGCCTTTGGCGTGTTCACGCGGCTCTGCACCTTGCACTCGCGCAAGCCAGCGACCGCGCTACCATGGGTGCCATCAACCTGGATCGAAAGCAGTTCATCGCGATACACACGGACGCACCAGGACGAGTTAAAGTGAGCTATAATACCGCCCACTAGCTCAAATGTGGCATAAGCGGCATCGTCAGCGGTGCTGGCATAGGGCTGGCCCTGCTCATCGACGCGCTCAGGAATATGCGTAGCTCCCAGGCAGGAGAGGGCCTGAACCTCACCAAAGAGGTTCGCCAGGACATAGCGCCAGTGACAGAGCATGTCTACAATGATGCCACCCCCATCCTCCTGGCGATAGTTCCAGGATGGTCGCTGTCCAGGCTGCCAATCGCCCTCAAAGACCCAGTAGCCAAACTCGCCGCGCACCGAGAGGATACGCCCAAAGAAACCGCTATCGATCACACGTTTGAGCTTTAAGAGGCCCGGCAAAAAGAGCTTATCCTGCACCACACCATGTTTGATCCCCGCCTGGCGCGCCTGGACTGCCAGCGCGAGGGCTTCGCGCGTATCAGTCGCGGTTGGTTTCTCGCAGTAGATATGTTTCCCTGCGCGAATGGCGGCACTGACGCTCTCATAACGCTGCTTCGTCGTCTGGGCATCAAAGTAAATCTCGTCTTCCTGGTTGCGCAAACAGCTCTCCAGATCGGTGCTCCAGCGCGTGATGCCGTACGCTCGCGCCAGGGCCTCTATCTTTTGTGCATTGCGCCCAACCAGAATAGGGTCGGGCATTAATACATCGCCATCCGACAACTTAACGCCCCCCTGCTCACGAATGGCGATAATCGAGCGAATCAAGTGCTGATTCATGCCCATGCGCCCGGTAACGCCATTCATAATGATGCCAATTCTACGTGTTGCCATTGTCCATTCCTTTCGCGGCTATGCCACACTATCTCGTCATTGAGAAAACGTTATCCTCTCGCTCTCATGTTCAGAATAAAATAGAAGGGCTTTATAAGCTCCTACCCCCAAGATATGGCTATTTTCAGATTTACTTTACAGTAAACGTTTACTATTACTAACTATAAACAACCTGGAGTATTTTTGTCAATATCTTTTCTCTTTCACTCCGGAGCTTTCCAGTTCTCTTCCAGTTCTTGCCTTGGCTCACTACGCTCGCCTCGGAGTAAGGGGGTGTGGGTGGAAAACGGCATTGCCGTTTTCCACCCACACCCCCTTACCTCTGAGCGCCGCAGGCGTGAAGAGCTCCATATGCATGAGAATTGGAAAGCCCTGTCCTTCACTCGGGCTTCTCAAAAGTTATCCATGTCCTGATGCTCAAAAAGAACTTTTGAGCATCCCTATCTTCTACTTGACAAAAGTGGGGGACTCAGGAATACTTGCATAGTAATCCATTACTAATACAGTTTGCGTATGTGCGCAATGGGGAGTAGAGAGTTAGAGCGATGGGGAAACAGTTAGTCTCAATTGTGGATGTGGCCAGGCGCGCCGGGGTCTCGGTGGCCAGCGCCAGCCGTGTTTTAAGTAACGCCTCCTATCCTGTCAGCGAGGAGACACGCGGCAAGGTGCTGCAGGCCGCCCAGGAGTTACATTATGCACCCAACTCTCTGGCACGTAGCCTGCGCGCTCAGCGCAGCAACCTGATCGCGGTCCTCGTGGGCGATAACGCCGATCCCTATTTCGCTGAGATCACACGCGGCGTCGAAGAGGTGGCGAACGATTGCGGCTATCTCACTATCGTCTGCAATACTGAGCGCAAGGGTGAGCGCGAGCTACATTATCTCCAGATGCTCCAGGACTACCGCGCCGATGGTGTCATCTTCGCGGGAAGCGGCCTCAATGAACCTGGCCATACTGAGCGCCTCAATACCATAGTGCAAACTATGCGTGAGCGCGGGGCGGCAATAGTAGCCCTGGCTCAACATACACTTCAGGTACCCGCTATCCAGGTTGATAACGCTAGCGGAGCTCGTGCCATGACACGCCATCTATTGGAGCTGGGACACCGGCGAATCGCGTTTATAGGCGGTCCCTCCAATCTGATTGTGGCCAATATGCGTCTACAAGGCTACATGGCCGCGCTTATTGAGGCAGGCCTGGATATTGATCACACGCTTATCCTGGCGGGAAGCTTTGACCGCGAGGGAGGTGAACAGGCGGTGTACAACCTGGCCCAGTTGCCTGAGCCTCAGCGTCCCAGCGCGATTTTCGCCGCCAACGACGAGACAGCCTTTGGCGTTCTTCGAGGACTTAACAGTCTCGGCTGGCGCGTGCCAGCCGACATCTCCGTCTGTGGCTTTGGTGACCTCCCTATGGCCCAGGTGGTTGTTCCCTCCCTCACGACGGTCCATATTGGCCTGCGCGATTTAGGCCGAAGCGGCATGCGCAAGCTCCTGGCCCAGCTTCAACACGATGATGCCGCAGACACCGAACTGCTACCCGTACAGGTCGTCCCCCGCGCTACAACCCAGACCTATTCACCACCCATCACAGGCTAGCTGCGCACCTGCGGTGCTCAGAGGGTATGTATGTGGCATGGAGGGCGTGCATTCGCACGCCCTCCATGCCACATACATACTTATAGTGAGCCGAGAAGATGCAGCTCTTGCATCTGCTCACCCCTGAACATATACTTGTTCTTATGAACTAACAAAATATTCTTCAGTTTGAATAACGGGCTTCAAAAGGAGCGAGCACCAGCTATGCAACGAACGCTCATTACGCTCACTATCAATGGCGAAGAGAGAGAAGTCGCGGTCCTGCCTCATCATACCCTTATGGAGGTGTTGCGCGAGGATCTTGGGCTGACTGGCACTAAGCACGGCTGTGAACTGGGCGAGTGTGGGGCCTGCACCATCCTACTGGATGGCGAGCCTGTTCTCTCCTGCCTGGTGCTGCCTCTGGCGGTGCAGGATCGTGCTATTACAACTATAGAGGGTCTGGAACGCTATGGTCGACTTCACCCCCTACAGGAAGCCTTTGCGGAACTGGGCGCGGCTCAGTGTGGCTATTGCACACCCGGAATGCTCCTGGCGGGCGCGGCCCTGCTGGCAAAAAACCCTCGACCTACCCACACACAGATGAAGGAGGCTCTGGCAGGTAATCTCTGCCGTTGTACTGGCTATACCAAGATCTATGAGGCTCTGGAAAAGGTGGCGGAACGAGGAGAGGTAGAAAGCACGAGACTGCCACGCCAGCTTCATCGTCGAACGGGATTAGGAGGCAAACGACAATGAAAGAACAGCAATTGGACAACAGGCAGCCTCACCCCTATAGTATAATCGGTACGTCCAGACCTAAAGTCGATGCTTACCCCAAAGTTACTGGCCGCGCCCTGTATGCAGACGATATCTCGCTGCCACGCATGCTCTATGGCGCCTTGCTGCGCTCCCCTCATCCCCACGCCAATATTCTCGCCATTAATACACACCGTGCCCTCGATCTTCCAGGCGTGATTGCTATCCTCACAGGCTCAGACCTACCACACAAGTTCGGTATCCTCCCCTCCAGTCAAGACGAGTACGCCCTGGCGCGCGATAAAGTACGCTATGTCGGCGATCCCGTGGCCGCCGTGGCTGCGCTCGATCCCGAGACCCTTGAGCAGGCTCTGAAGCTGATCGAGGTTGAGTACGAGGTCCTGCCCGCCTTGATGAGCATCGACGAAGCCCTGGCCCAACCCGATGTCAAGATCAATGAGGAGGCACGCATCGGCAATATCCACAAGGCCGTCGCCTATGAATTTGGAGATGTGGAGGCAGGCTTCGCTGAGGCCGACTACATGCGCGAGGACTGGTTCTACTACGAGGGCAATACACACGCGCCAATCGAGGAGCACGCCTGCGTGGCAAACTGGGAACCTAATCCCAGCGACCCCATAGGCGGAAAACTAACCCTCTGGAGCTCAACTCAAACGCCTCACTATGTGCATCGCGAGTTGAGCAAGGTCCTGGGCCTGCCCCAATCGCATGTGCGTGTAATCGTCCCCAATGTGGGTGGCGGCTTTGGTGGCAAGTCTGATCCTTTTTCACACGAGATCTGTGCCGCCGAACTCTCACGACGCACTGGACGACCCGTAAAGATTACTTGCACACGTGAGGAGGTCTTCCTGCTGCACCGGGGACGTCATCCCGTTAAGATGTGGATTAAGACGGGCGTAAAGCAGGATGGTACGCTAACAGCTATGCACTTCCGCTCCTTCCTGGATGGAGGGGCTTATGGCTCCTATGGCATCGCGACTACCTATTATACTGGTGTGCTCCAGACTGTCACCTACAAGTTGCCATCCTATAAGTTCGAGGGCATGCGTGTCTTTACCAATAAGCCTCCCTGTGGTCCCAAGCGCGGACATGGCACGACCCAGCCGCGCTACGCCCTGGAGACACACCTGGACAAGCTGGCGTGTGACCTCAACATAGATCCTCTCGCTTTGCGCAAACACAATCTGATCCAGCCCTACACCCGTACCATCAACGGGCTACGTGTAACCAGTTGCGCCCTGGATAAGTGTCTGGACGCTGTCACCGAGCGCTCCCACTGGTATGAGAGGCGCCAGAATACTCCAAATCAACCGTCTGTGGTGGGCCGAGGCCTGGGTGTCGCCGCCGCCTCCTACATATGTGGCGCGGGTAAACCTATTTACTGGAACGATATGCCACACTCCGCGGTGCAGATTCGCCTGGACCGTGGCGGCGGCGTGACCATCTACTGCGGCTCAACGGATATCGGGCAGGGCTCGACATCGATTCTGGCCTATATCGTTGCCGAGGAACTGGGCATCACACCAGAGCATATCCACGTGGAGACCGCTGACACCACACTTACTCCCGTTGATTTGGGTTCCTACTCCAGTCGTGTGACCTTCATGGCGGGCAACGCCGCCATCAGCGCCGCTCGTAAGCTCAAGCAGCAGCTTTTTGAGGTCGCCGCCACACGCCTGGCTGTTCCAGTTGGACGCCTGCTCGCAGCAGAAAACACTCTCTACGACGAGGCTGATCCTGGTCGCTCACTACCCTTCACTTTGGCAGTCCAACTTGCCGAGACGAAGTTTGGCGCGCTGGTCGCGGCTGGAACATACGGGCCCCCCGAGGGCATTCACGGCGATTATAAGGGCGCGGGCGTCGGCCCATCACCAGCCTACTCCTACTCGGCCTGCGCGGCCCAGGTGGCGGTCGACATAGAGACTGGCGAGCTGACCGTTGAGAAGCTCTGGCTGGCCCATGATGTTGGGCAGGCTATCAATCCCCTGCTTGTGGCAGGCCAGGTCGAAGGCGGGGCATATATGGGCTATGGCGAGGCCGTGATGGAACAGCAAATCTTCCGCAAGGGTCGCCATAAGATCCCTTCACTGCTCGACTATAAGCTCCCTACAACCCTGGATACGCCCGAGATCGAGACGATTCTTATCGAAGAGGCCGACCCGGAAGGGCCCTTCGGAGCCAAGGAGGCGGGGCAGGGGCCGCTCAATCCCGTGATTCCAGCCATAGCCAACGCCGTTTACGACGCTATAGGCATCCGCATTGATGAGACGCCCATCACGCCAGATAAGATCCTCCAGGCCCTCAAAGCCCTCTCTGGTCAACGCGTCCAGGCACGCAGGATACAACCTGTTACCGCCCCCAATCCCTGGCCCACTCGCCTCATTCAATGGCAACCCGATGAGCAGGCAAAAGTTATTGAGCCTGCATCACATTATGGCTATAAGAGCAATCAGCGCGCTACGTTGACGAAAGGAGGAGATATCTGATGCTTCGCCTTCCCCCATTTCGTCACCTGGCACCCTCCACACTTGCTGAGGCCGCGCATATGCTCAGTGAGGAGGGCGAGCAGGCCATGCTGGTCGCGGGCGGTACCGACCTCCTCCCAAATATGAAACGCCGCCAGTTTACCCCGCAGGTCCTCATTGGCATCGGCAATCTTCCTGAGCTAAGCCATGTCACAGGCTCGCCCGAGGATGGGATGCACATTGGCGCGGGCGTGACACTCGCCAGGCTCTCCGAGCGGTCCGACATCCAGAGTGCTTACTCTGCCCTGGCCAGCGCGGCTAGCTCGGTCTCGACACCTCAATTACGCGCTATGGGTACGCTTGGCGGCAATATCCTGCTTGATACACGCTGCAACTACTACAATCAGAGCGAGTTCTGGCGCCACTCCATTGGCTATTGCATGAAGAAAGATGGCGAGATCTGCCTGGTCGCGCCAGGCAGCCCACGCTGTTGGGCCATCTCCTCCGCCGATACCGCACCTGTACTGTTCAGCCTGAAGGCCCAGGTGCGACTCGTTAGCGCACGTGGAGAGCGCATGTTACCAATCCAGGAACTTTATCGCGACGATGGCATGCATCCCTATACCCACGAGCCTGATGAGATATTGCGCGAGATCTATCTCCCGCCTGCTGAGGGCTGGAAGAGTACCTACCTCAAGCTACGGCGTCGTGGTTCGTTCGATTTCCCCCTCCTGGGTGTTGCCATCGCTCTGCGTCAAGAGCACGATGGCACCATACAAGAAGCGCGCATCGTGCTCGGAGCTGTCGCCTCGTATCCGATTGTAGCGGAGAAAGCCGCGGCGCTCCTACATGGTCAGCGCCTCAGCGTCAATCTCATAGAACATGTCGCCCAAGAGGCCACCAGGCTCGCCAAGCCACTCGATAATGCCGACCTTACTATCAACTACCGCAAACAGGTCACGCTCGTCTACATCCGGCGCGCCCTCAACCAGTTTCTTACTAATAGCAATCAATAAGTAGAGTAGAAATTATCCGCATGGACGTGTACGTTCAGAGAGGATGACGGGACCATGATGGACCTGGAAGGTGCTATGAGAGCACAGATCGCTGCTCATCAACTACAACGGCTCCAGAAAGGGCTACGCCGTATCTCCACTCATAACCGCTTCTATGAGCGCAAGTTCGCCTCCGCCGGGCTTAATATTGATGGTATTCGATCTATAGCCGACCTGGCATGGCTCCCTTTTACTGTCAAACGTGAGTTGGTGGCCGATCAAGAGGAGTATCCCCCCTTTGGGAGCAATCTGACTTATGCGCCATCGGCCTATATACGCCTGCACCAGACATCAGGTACTACAGGTCACCCATTAAAGATTCTTGATACACAGGAGAGCTGGGACTGGTGGGCAAAGTGCTGGGAGACTGTGTATAGGGCGGCAGGCGTGACGAAGGAGGACATTCTCTTTCTGGCCTTTGGCTTTGGCCCTTTTATTGGCTTCTGGTCGGCTTATGAGGGAGCTAAACGCATAGGCACATTGACTGTGCCTGGCGGCGGCATGACCTCGCTACAGCGATTACAGGTCCTTCAGGATGTGGGCGCAACCGTCCTGGTCTGCACACCAAGCTATGCCCTGCACCTGGCCGAGATCGCTCGCGAGCAGCATATTCCTTTACATAAGAGCCGCATCCGCCTGACCATTCACGCAGGCGAGCCTGGGGCCTCAATTCCCGCAACGCGCAAACGGATTGAGGAGGCCTGGGGCACGGAGACCTTCGATCATGCAGGTATGACGGAAATGGGAGCCTATGGCTTCACCTGTAGCGCGCATACCGGCATTCATGTCAATGAAGAGGAGTTTATCGCCGAGATCCTTCAGCCTCATTCTGGGCAGGCAGTCGCAGAGGGCGAGAAGGGCGAGCTGGTACTGACCAACCTGGGGCGCTGGGGCAGTCCCGCCTTGCGCTATCGCACGGGCGACCTGGTTGAGCATGGAGGCTATGCCTGCGCCTGTGGACGAGGCTCTCTCCTGCTGAAGGGAGGCATTCTCGGACGCGTGGATGATATGCTTATCGTACGCGGGGTCAATCTATATCCCTCGGCCCTGGCAGGTGTACTGCATCGCTTCCCTGAGATTGCGGAGTACCAGGTGCTCGTTACTCGTGATGGCAGGATGGATGAAATTACCCTCAAGGTTGAGTGCCCCACAGAGCTTATTCCACGCCTTCAGGAGGATCTACGACTTGCATTCAACTTGCGCATCCCTATAGAGGTCGTTGAGCCGCAGACGCTGCCGCGCTTTGAACTAAAGGCCCGGCGTGTCATCGATCAACGACCTCGTGCATGATTTAGGGAGAGAAGGCTACCTCCTTTCTCCCTTAGATCAAGCCTTATTTGGATCGGGAACTTCACCAAGCACGGTCACGAAGGTCCAGAGGGCGCAGAAGTCCGGCGAGTTCATGTCTTCCAGCGCCAGGTGATAGAGGCGGTCTAGCTCTTGCTGCGTCGCCAGTCCCAACTGGAGCAGGTATGGCTGCACCAGTTTATAGACTGTCTGCCCATTCTGATAGGCTCTCACACGCTCAAGGCTGCTTGCCGAACAATCAATGGCGTAGCTAAAGAGGCGCACATTGCGACAACCTGCGTCCTGCAACAGGCGCTTCATCACTGGTATAAGGCCGAGATGGCGCCCATCAGGTGAGAAACCAAGGCCTCCCGCCTTCATGCTCTGGGCAATCAAGGCGTTCAACTGTTCACAGGCGGCACTATTGGTGAGCGGCGCCTCCGCTTCTACGACGCGAATAGCTCCGCCCGGTCGCGTGATACGCGCACATTCCCGCAAAAAGGTGGGCCATTTACTCGTTGGCATGAAGCTAGAGAGCAGCCTCGCATTGACGAGATCGAATGTATTGTGGGGAAAATCCAATGGCCCGGTTGCGTCCATGAGGTGCAAGTGCAGATTCTGTACATCCTCTTCCTGAGCCTGTGAGCGCGCATATTCTAGCATTCCCAGGTTGATATCAACGCCCGTCACCTGGACAGTCGGGTGCGCAAGCGCGATATCAACGGCCCATCCTCCGGCACCACACGCAATATCAAGCACATCTTGAATATGGGAAAAGTCGCTTATCTCTGGCAGGGCACCTCCCATGCCATTCGCCAACAGGCGATGCTGTTTACACAGGCGCGCGACCTCGCCGAAATTATCGGCATCTATAAAATATGTGCTCTCACCAACCTGTTCTTCTCTCTTCGCTTCAATAGCTTCCCATTGCTCCGACATAGAGTCCTACTTCCTTAAAGTATCAAAAATAACCTCTCTCCAAAACAATTATAATATGCTGACTTTAGTACCGCAATATAGCTTAACCTCTTGACACATGTCCTAATTACGGTTTAGATTACAATAATTGCGTATTTCAGTTGCCTCTCATCCGCTATACACATATGTTTAAAAAAAGTCCTGAAGTAGAACGCAGAAAGTAGCTACTCAGATCCTCTCTCCAAGAGACACTCGCAGCGTCTCAGACGCTGCGTAGGGTTATGGGATGTGGAAAAAAAACCGGAAGGTTTTTTTTCCACATCCCATAACCCTACGAGCCACGTAGTGGCGAGAAGTCCTGAGCAGTTGCCGCAGCAATTTTAAGCAGGTGCGCTTATGAGTTCCCTTATGAATACCAGGCCATATCACTATGCGGAGACAATGTTAGAGCATGCTCCAGTAGGTATGGCTATTTATGATGCCGCCGATTTTCGTTTGCTTGAGGCCAATTCGCGCTTCCTGGGCTTTTTTGATACCCACTTTGCGACTCAACCGGAGCATAAGCTCCGGCCCGATCAGACTGTTGCCGATTGGGTATATCATCCCCAGAGCGCGCAACTTCTCGCCATCTTTCAGCAGGTCAAAGCCAGCGGCCAGGCCTATCAGAACCCTGAGTTTTGTTTCCACAGCGGCGAAGGCGTTTCTTATTGGAGTTGGACTCTCCAACCGGTCTTTGATGATCAGCAGAATATCACGCACATTATTCAGAGCATTACGGAAGTAACTGAGCAAGTCCTGGCGCGTCAGAAAGCTGGTGCGATTCTCAGCACAAAGAGCGATTTAGCCGAAATAGAGCACCAGGCGGTGGCAGTCATCGAACACATTGCGCGCAGCCTGCGCAACTCCCTCGAAATCGAAACCGTGGCTCAGACAGCTATTCATGCGATTGCACATCATATCCGTCCCCTCAAAGCCAGTCTCTTTGTCAGCGACACCACGCACCGCGCGCTACGTTGCCTGTCCTCGCACCAAGACGCCCAGGCCGAGCATCGCCTGCTAGACGTTGACTACCTGCCCTTCGAGAGCCAGAATCTCCCCCTTACTTCCTCAATTCTCCAGCAGCGCGAACCTGTACTCATTACTAATCTCCAACTGGCCGCCGCTCAGGAGCGTGTGCCCGCCAGAAACCCATTCGTGACCGCCGGGATACTGGGCTATGCCTACCTGCCCCTCTGGCATAGCAATCGCTTTGAGGGGGCGCTCTGTGTACTTTTCCAGACCCCCATCGATCCAGCAGGACCTGAGATCCGCATCTTACGCGGATGCAGCGCGTATATCGCCTCGGCTATGGCGCATGCGCGCATCCATACCTCTGTCGAACGCGAACAATCCTATCTCCAGGCCGTTTTGGATCAGCTCCCTGAAGGCATCCTGATTGTTGAGGCAGCCAACGCGACCATCAGTTACGCGAATGAGGCCGCCGCCAACATCCTCGGTTTAGAGTCACAGGATGTTATTAATCAGCCATTGCACCATTATCGACGGCAAATGAAGAACGAGGATATGCGCGTGGGTGGGCAAATGCTCACGCCCTGGACGGTTATCGTGGTGCGGGCACTCTGTGGCGAAACCATTAAAGGCAAAGAGGCTATCGTTGTGCATGCAGGGGGAAGTCGTCTGATTACACTGGCTTCCTGCGCGCCTTTCTACACGGAAGATGGTATTATGAAGGGCGCAGTCGTCGTTCTACAGGACGTCACGACCCAGAAGACCTTCGAACAGCATAAAAATGAGTTCTTCTCTATCGCCAATCATGAGCTGCGCACACCAATCACGGTCATTCAGGGCTTTGCGGAGATCCTCCAGATGAAGGCCCAACAAGAGCCCATCTTTGATGGCACAACGAAATATGCCTTGAGCAGCATCTCGGAACAGAGCCAACATCTTACCCACTTGATCGAAGAGATGCTCGATATCTCGCGGATTGAGCAATCCCGCTTCACCCTTCAACGCCAGGCATATGACCTGCTACCCATCATCACCAATGTGTTTCAGGGTCAGCAGGTAGCGGCTCGCCAGCACCAGCTTCACTTCATACTGCGTGGTCTTAATGTCAGCGACCGCCTGCTGGCCCTGGTGGATGAAGAGCGTTTAATCCAGGCGCTCAACAATCTTATTGGCAACGCGATAAAATATAGCGCGCCAGGCAGTGAAATTGAGGTTGGTTTGCGTTACAATAGAGAGCAAGAGGGAGATCAGGAAGTTGTTTTCTGGGTTAGGGACCAGGGCATTGGCATCGCCAACGATGAAATCCCGCTGATCTTCAAGCGCTTCTACCGCGCGCGTAACGTTGATCAGAGCCAGAGCGGCTTCGGTATTGGCCTCTACCTGGTCAAAGAGGTAATTTCCAGGCACGGTGGGCGCATCTGGGTTGAAAGCAAGGAGGGCAAAGGGTCAACGTTCTATTGTGCCCTCCCAATCGTAACGCTCCAAACCACACCTTAACAGTGGTGTTCTTACATTGGGAAGATGTTTGCATGAGTATTATTTCTAGAAATAGTCCTTTACCGCGCTATTATCAGTTAAAAGAGATTATGCGCGAGAAGATTCGCAACGGTGAGTGGCAGCCAGGGAACCTCATTCCCTCAGAGCGCGAGCTAAGCGAACAATATGGTATCAGTCGCATGACAGCGCGCCAGGCCATTACTGAACTGGTCAATGAAGGACTCTTTTACCGTGAGCAGGGGCGCGGCACCTTTGTGAGCCACCACCGCATTACGCAGCACCTGACGCAGCTAACCGGCTTTAGCGAGGACATGCACGCGCGCGGACAACGTCCCAGCGCCCACGTCCTCTCGGCGAAGATGTGGCCTGTTGACGAAACAGTGGCTGAACGCCTGCATATTAAACCAGGCGACAAGGTCTTTCGCCTGCACCGCCTGCGCCTGGCCGATGGCGATCCGCTGGCTCTGGAGACCTCATTTATCCACTTTATGGGCTGCGAACGACTGCTTGAAGAGGACCTCAATCAGCACTCGCTCTACTACCTGCTAGAAACAAAATATGGTCAGCCCCCCATGGAGGCCGATCAAGAGCTTGAGGCGGGCCTGGTGGGGCCAGAGGAGGCCAAAGTCTTAAAAATCGCCGTGGGTAGCCCCGTCCTCTACACACGCCGCACAACCTATACCGAGCGCAAGCAGCCTCTTGAGTACGCAACCTCCATGTACTGTGGCCACAAATATACCTTCTACACCCACCTGCAACGCGAACAACTTACACGCTAGAAGATAGAAATAAATTATAAACACAATTTATGGGGCAGCTGGAGAAGCTAGCCGCCCCATAAATTGTGTTTATAATTTATTTCTTAAAAAGCTTAACGCCGCTTTAGAGTATAATAAATTCCTCTATAATCGGTTATGATGCTGAAACTTTTTCTATCGCCGACCCGTACTAGAAAATGTAAATGATACAGCAATGGTTATTCACAAAAGGTATCAATTAAGTCACTTTTTCAGAGCAAGGAAATGGAGGATCTAGAGTTATGTTTACACAGGCTACTCTCGTACTTGCGGCCATTGACCTTACCAGCATCGTATGGTGGCTGCTCGTCGGCTTGATCGCCGGTTTCCTGGCCAGCGTTGTGATGCGTGGTGGCGGCTATGGTATCGTCGGTGACATCGTCGTCGGTCTGATTGGCGCCTTCATCGGTGGCTTCCTGGCCAGCCTGGTGGGTCTGGGTTCGAGCGGTTTCATCGGCACGATTATCATCGCCTTCATCGGCGCTTGTGTGCTGATCGCCCTCTTGCGCCTCGTCTCCCGTGGTACGGCTCGCCGCTACTAATAGCGCCTCGTCAATCCACGAGAAAAATAGACAGAGAGAAGGAGCAGCCTCGCGAGGCTGCTCCTTCTCTCTGTCTGCGACTACTTACTTACGATACTGCATGGGTTCATCGGGTGAGATTTGGTCGGGGCTGTTGACTAGCGCACCTGCGGGCAAAGGGATGGCTCCACGCAGTAAGGGATCGTGTGTGGCCTGCATCCATTGCATTAAACGTTGGCGCATGGCGTCGGCAATTGTGGATAACTCAGGGTCATCGATGCGGTTACAGGCTTCATTTGGGTCAAAGAGCAGATCATAGAGCTCTTCATCACGCCTGGTCGCCTCTCCCCAGCCAGAACGCATCAGGAGATCCTTGGTGGGGCTGTCATCACAATTGGCCAGGATTGGCCTGCGATGGTGCGTATCGAAGTAGCGGATATACTTCCAGCGCTGCGTACGTACGGCCCGCTGTGGCTCGTAGGCGGCGTGATAGTTCACCTCGGCGAAGATGGCCTCGTTAATCTGCTCACGCTCCTCGCGTATCAAGGGCAAGAGGGAGCGCCCCTGCACCCACTCAGGCCTGGGCACATGCAGCAACTCGCAGAGCGTTGGATAGATATCGATATGCGAGACCAGGGCATCACAGACCTTCCCGCCACAAAAGCCACCTGGGCCGCGCATCAAGAGCATCACCCCGATGCCATGATCGGTCAGGTTACACTTCATCCTGGGAAAAGCGAGGCCGTGATCGGTAGTACAGATTACCAGCGTATGCTCCGCCAGGTTACTCTCCTCCAAGGCCGCCAAGACCGCGCCAATGGCTTCATCAAGCTTTTGCACACTTGCCTTAAAGGCCGCCATGTCGCGCCTGACTTCAGGCGTATCAGGCAGTGGCGCGGGTGGCAAGATATACTTTTCATCCTGGGTAGAGAACGGCTCGTGGAAGGGGCGATGCGTCTCCGAAAAACCAATGGAGAGAAAACAGGGTTGAGGCAGACCATTCTTCAAGAGTTGAACCGCCCTGGGAACAACATCTTTCGTGTCTGCACTGGCGACCTCTACTATCTCATCATAGCCAAGCAGAGCAGGATCGCGCGCCTCATGCTGCATACCAAGCAACAGCGAGGAGTAGCCCGCCGGGCGCAAAGCGTTCGCCAGGTGCTGTTGATAATCATAGAGTGAGAAGCCGCGATGAGCCAGGCCAAGCATACCCGCCGAATGAGGACTCTGCCCAGTAAGCAGAGCAGCGCGACTGGGAGAGCAGGTAGAAGAGACAGAGAACGCCTGGCGAAACAGCACCCCCTGCTCCGCCAGGCGTTGCAGATGTGGCGTGGGTAGAGCATGCCCATACGGTTGAATATAGCGACCGGTATCATGCGAGTGAATATACAAAATATTAGGCTGCAAAATATTAGGCTGCAAAATATTGGGTCGTGCTTGCTCCATAATTTTGCTCCTTTTTCTAGCTATCCGCTTACCTGGGCGTTGAAAGTCCATATCTGCATGGACCCTACAAATATAACATAAGGTCCATGCCTAGACATGGACCTTATGTTATACTGCCAGCAGGCAGGCTTATTAATTGCCGCCCATTTTGTTATAGACGTCGAGCCAGTTGGTCGCGATCTCAATCTGGGCGTCTTTCAGGCTGATCGCGCCAGAGCACACCTGGTCGTGCAGATAGTTCTCGACCTTGTCTTTCTCATGGAAGCCCGGCTTAGGGCTGGCAGCCTCGGGCCAGAGATTAGAGATGTCATTAGAGCCACCCAGCTCCAGGCTTACCAGGTGATCGACCTCATACTCGCCCGTCGAGTGATGCGTAATGCCATACTCCTGGTAGACCTGATTCTTCTCGCTTGTTGGCACGTTGCGCACCGAGGAGGCATAGCCCGAGCGACAGATATCCGTCTTGGTCACATTGGGGAAGATGGCACCTGGCGAACAGGCTTTATCCTGAAGCGGCCCCTGGACCTGACAGCCAGTGGTCTTGCTTTGCACGCCCCAGTTAGGCGCACCACCGCTGCTCGAACCTGAGTTTGAACCTGTACTATCAGGACTTGAGGTCACACCCGGAACATCTGAACCACCATAGCTAGATGAGTTACATGCTGTAAGCAAAAGTGCTGCAACCATGCAGGCACCAAGCAGGTGAATCCATACTTTGCGCATATTTTTTATCTCCTGTCGTCTACTCCACCCAACATTCACCCCTGAGTACAAAGACTCATAAAGGGTCCATGCTTGCATGGACTAAAACGCTCAGCAAGCATACTATTGCTATATATATGTAGGGTCCATGCTTGCATGGACTAAAACGCTCAGGCAAGCATACTATTGCTATATATAAAGGCTCTAGCTTATATACGTTTGTACAGTAGCAAATGGACGCACCTGTATTGAGCTCAATTCCGGCTCATCCGCCATTTGGTGATGAGGAGAATATCTGAACGGCAAAGCGTATTAAAAACCCGCCAATTTAGTTGGATGGAGTAGTATGTTTAGCGCCAGGGGAATAATATCAAATTATGTTTCTGTTTATAACTCTGATCGTTCGCCTTATCGTCCAGGTGGCTGAATTGGTCATGGCTAAATTCGCATATATTATATTTCACATATGGAGTAGGTAATTAATGTTCCGACGTCCTCGTTCGTTTTCCCTTCTGGTATTCGGCTTGTGGTTGTTGTCCATCAGCCTGTTAGCGAGTGGTTGCGGAGGAAGTACAACCACGACAACGGCCTCTTCAAATAGAGTACAACAGGTTTCTATTGGTCTAGGGTATATACCAGACATCCAGTTCGCACCCTTTTATGTTGCTCAATCAAAGGGGTATTATAGTGAGTCAGGTCTAAACGTTACCTTTCATCATGGTATCGTTCCAGATCTCGTCGGTTCGATGGTGGCCGGAAAGAATACATTCGTCATGGCTGGCGGCGATGAATTGCTTACCGCCCGCAATGAGCATATACAGGCAAAAAATGTCGCAACAATCTTCCAGAAGTACCCCATCAGCTTGATTGTTCCTGCCAACTCACCAATTAAGTCTCCAGCCGATTTAAAGGGACACTCTGTCGGCATACCCGGTCCCTATGGGTCAAGCTATACTGCGCTGCTAGCATTCCTCTACAAGGAACATCTCTCGCTTTCTGATATCAAGCTTCAATCCATAGGTTTTACACAGGTTGCGGCCTTGCTGGCTCATCGTGTGGATGCGATTATAGGCTACTCCAATAACGAACCACTACAGCTTGCCAGGCGCAATGTACAGGTTCGCACATTCGCCGTCTCTGACTATCAACCGCTCGTCTCAGAAGGAATTATTGTCCCTGAAACAACACTTCAGAAACAACCACAGGTAGTCCATGAGTTTGTGCTGGCCACATTAAAGGGGCTACAGTACGTGATCGATCATCCTGAGGATGCAATCACACTGAGTAAGCCTTATATTCCCGGCATGACCAATACTCAACAGACGCTGGAGATATTGAAGGCAACCATTCCTATTTGGCAAGGGAATGGAACGCTTGGTATCAATGATGAGGTAGCCTGGCAAGCGATGGAGCAATTCATGGTTGCACAGAAGATGATAGGTCCCATCCCGAAGGTCTCGGACGCCTATACCAACCAATACACAAAATAAACACCACTCTCTTGTTTACCCGGGTTTCTTGGATGTGGCACGAAAGGTCGCTTTTCGTCTCAACCTCGTTCGTCATTGTGCAAGTGGCAAGATTGAGGTGGAGATGGAATACGTTACATCCCTGTTCCATGTAAAGCGCCATTGGTGCTGAGAAGCCTTCGGCAAACAGGCGCTGAATAGTCACTACCAATGAAAAAATGAGGAGATCACTCACCATGCAAACACATCAGTTTGGCAGAACAGATATGCGGATTACGGCCATTGGGCTGGGAACATGGGCACTTGGGGGAAATCAATGGGGTCCTCAGGACGACCAGGAGTCTATAGCAACGATACAACGAGCTCTAGACCTGGGTATCAACTGGATTGATACCGCTGCTATTTATGGGTTGGGAGGATCCGAGAAAGTGGTGGGAAGAGCTATTAAAGGGCGCAAACAACCTTATATCTTCACGAAATGCTCACTGATCTGGGATGAGGAGATGCAGGTAAGGAGCAGCCTGAGAGCTAGTTCGATCCGTCATGAAGTTGAGGAGAGCTTAAGACGACTCGATATCGAGACCATTGATTTGTACCAGATACACTGGCCCAATCCCGATCCAGAGATTGAAGAAGGGTGGAATACGCTTGCCGAGCTCAAACGGGAAGGGAAAGTACGCCATATAGGCGTATCAAACTTCAATGTAGCGCAACTGCAGCGCGCGGAGAAGATAGCGCCAGTTGAAACATTACAGCCACCGTACTCATTAATTCATCGCCAGGCGGAGCACGAAATTCTGCCCTATTGCCAGCAAAACACGATTGGTACGATCGTCTATTCCCCTATGGCGTCGGGCCTCTTGTCTGGGCACATGACCCGTGAGCGCATTGCACAACTGCCAGATGGTGATTGGCGCAAACAGGGTCAGGAGTTTCAGGAGCCGCGCTTGACGCGTAATTTGGCGCTCGCCGATCTCCTCACGGCGATTGGAAAGGCACGCAACGTCACAGCGGGAACGGTCGCTATTGCTTGGGCACTACATAACCCAGCAGTGACAGCCGCCATTGTTGGCGTGCGCCACCCATATCAAGCTGATGAACTGGCTATCGCTGCCGATTTCCATCTGAGCGAGGCTGAATATCAGCAAATTGAACAGTTCTCCGTCTGAGCGTTGATCGGGGAAACACGCGAACCCTGGTGAGCATCTGCAATATGCAGAGAAGAAGGCCAGGATTTAGCTTCTCCAGCAGATTCAGACTATGCAGCAAGAGGGGCGAACTGGCAAACATAGTGTACGCATTGTCCCGTGCTGATTGCCAACAAAAGCCTCTGCTCAGCTGGATTGAGCCGAAGCGGGTTCAAGGCAAAAGAGTGATTGTCGAACCCGCTCAGCTTTTGACTGCGCAGGTACTCTCCATCAATCATTATTCCACCCTATCTGAGGCACAGGGTATCACGAGGAAGTAGATTATATTAGCGTCTACTTGCATACTCTGCGCCTCAAGTGCGAAGACGGCCCCAGGCGTCCTTGACCTTGCCACGCTTTTGCGGAAGAGTAAAAGCTTTGGATATACTTTTTCTAACACAGAGTGAATATGTGGGAGAATCTTGATGCATGATGCAAAGACAGTCGTTACCACCCCCAGACCAGTGTCAACCCTTAAATACGCTCTCCTCACGGCCTTTATCATCTTTGTGCTGAGAGTTATCCTCTACGTGATGATGCCACAAAAGGCTATGTTCAGCTACCATTCAGATATGTCACTCACTTTTAAGACCAATGATGTCATTGCTCTCACGGATACCCTCATCCTGAGTTTCGTTAACCTCCCTTTTTATGCCTTCGCGGGGTGGCTCATAACCAGGAAAACAGGAAGCATTCGCACCGGCCTGCTAACAGGGCTAAAGGCTGGTCTTTTCAGTGGGTTGGCTATCTATATCATTATTGCGATTATTGCCATTTCGTTTGCCTCATTGCTCATGCTCGTGGCATCGGGTATCCCTCACGACCAGGGCACTTTCCCTCAACTTGTGGGCAATACGACGTGGTGGGTTGTCAGGACAATACTCGTCAATAACCTCTTGTTCATTGCCTTCGACATGGCCTGCGGTACTCTCATGGGCGGGTTCGGGGTCATACTGGGCCTTACGAGCAAGAAGACTGCTTGCTCGTAAGGAATATCAACAGGTTCCACCAAAAATTAGGGGTTGAAAAAGTTTATTGCAACACAACCTCATCCATTATATGTCGCCAGTGCGCCCGCTGGCGGATAATGTTCTGACCATTGGAGTATATTGCAAAGAAGAGGGGCAAATCATGGGCCGATAGAGATATTTTCAGGGAGCAATGACAGCCAAGAACTGATACAAAAATTCTAAAGCAAAGGAGATGCAGGAAAGGAAGAACAATCATGGACCACGAGAACCATGGACACCACAGCAACACATCCGAGCCTATCCCACGCTCGTCTCCTGATCCGCTGCTTGTGGCCAAATTCCTTCTCCCGGTATTTGTCAAAATCAACCTTTATCGCTACCGCTTTTTTAGCACTGCGGCCATGACTATGGCTGCCTCCCATGATAGTGAGACACCTGCTCCTACCACATCCATCCCCCGGCGTGTGTTTGTGGGGCTCCTCCTGGGAAGCCTTGTCCTGGGGGCTTTTACTTTTCTCAGACCGTTCAGACTGACGTTTGGTGGCCAACTCCTTGACGCTTTAAGCATCTTGTACGCGCTGTTCCTGGCGCTAGTGTGTTTTCGCGGCTCATGGGGGCTGCTGAGCATGGTCGGTCCCCCTGGGACTGGCACGCAGACCGGACGGCGTTTCATCCCGTTTCTGTTGGGCATGAGTACATTGTGGGCTGCGCTTGCACTCCTTGGCTGGGTGTCCGAGACCATGTGGACCCAGCGGGCATCGACCTATCCTACCCTGTTTCATGTGCTCGAATTGGGAGTGTATCCGTTCTTCATTGCGGCGGTTCTGCTTCTGCCCTCGCCAAACCTCTCCCGGCTCTCGCGCCTGCGGATCCTGCTTGATAGCTTGATCATCCTGGCGACGGTCGTGACCCTCTATGTCTATGTGTTCGCGGTTCCCATGCTTGTCACTACCAGGCTAACACTCCTGGAAAAGACCTTGGGGAGTCTCTTCGTCACTGCCAACCTGGTGTCGCTCTTTTGCTTGCTGTTCGTCGCCTTCCAAACGGTCCATGTGGGTATCCGGAAGGTCATCGCTCTGCTCACGCTGGCCATGGTCATTTTCCTGGTCGGTCATGTGGTCTACTACACGCTCTTGCATTCGGCAGAGGCGAGCCTCACGACCGGACCAGACCCTGGCCTGCTTGGAAGTCTCACCCTGATCGCTGTGGCAGCCCAGACGATGCGGCGCGTGCTGGTTCAGGGCACGCCTGCGGAACGTGGTCCCACGGTGCTTTTAGAGGAAACATGGGCATTTGCCCATTGGAAAATCTGGCTGGTGTCTATCCTGGTGCTGATCTTTGCGCTACTGCTGGTGTCTCTCGCGATCCAGCCTGCCAATGTGTACACCCCCGCAAGGTTACAGGTCGTTGAGTTTGGTGGAACCGGTATTCTGATTTTGCTTGTTCTACGGCAGTTGCTAGTAACGCATGAATTGTACATCTTGAAGCAAGATCTCCGAGAGACGAATGCACAGTTAGACAGGCTGGCGGCTTCTGATCCCCTGACCGGTGTGCCCAACTATCGAACGCTAGTGAACACGCTTGGCGAGGAGTTGGAGCGCGCAAAGGCACAGCAGACGACGTGTTCCATCCTGTTCATGGATATCGACCAATTTAAAGCTGTCAACGACCAGTATGGGCACGCAGTGGGAGATCTGGTCTTGTGCCAAGTTGCCGGGTTGGCAGCGTCACTTCTGCGCTCAGAAGATTGCCTGGGGCGGTGGGGCGGTGAGGAGTTTGTTGCTATTTTGCCAGGACAAGGGCCCACCGAAGCATTCACGGTTGCTGAACGAATACGGATGCGGGTCTCAGAGCAGGTATTTGCGGGTCAAAAAGATCTCCACGTGTCCTGTTCGCTAGGAGTGGCAACCTATCCACAGATGGCCACTGAGCGGGAATGGTTGCTGATTTGCGCCGATCAAGCCATGTATGAGGCCAAGCGTCTCGGACGCAATCAAAGCTGCCTGGCGAAGCTGGAAAAGGGCATAATATAGAGTCAGATGCTAGTGTTGTAAAAAATTTAGAGCAAAGAAAACGAAGTAGGCAATTACGGAATAAGAATCATTTTACCGATCAGTAAGCAAACACAGGCATTGCTCAAGTTTGTCGAGGGCCATAAGCTGGAATGCCTTGTCACGTTGGTGCTGACAACTGGTATGCGCAAAGGCGAGCAGCTCGCCTTGCACTGGTCAGATTTTGGCACTAAGAACGCTCTACAAGCGGGTTGCGAGGAGACATACTCTCAAGACTCTAGCCTATATACGTTTGTACAGTAACAAATAGACGCACAAACGCTTACAAGCTAGAGCCCCACTATGCGCTTCTGCCATCATGACAATTCATCTGTCTGCGGTTGAGCATATGGCCACTCAATGACGACCCCTAACGCTTGAATCAGCGCCACCGCCTGCACGGGATCTATGACCAGGCCTTGCAACTCGGTTGGTCCAATATGTACGCCCTCGATCTCACAGCCTGCCAGGTTCACACCCTTGAGCCTGGTACCCGAAAACTGCACATGGTTGAGGCGGCAGCGCTCGAATACCGCACCTGCCAGGTCCGAGGCCTGAAAGTCCACGTCGCTAAGATCACATTCTTCAAAGCGGACCGAGCGAAACTTACTAAAACGGAACTGAGCCAGGTTCAAGGTACAGCCCTGAAATACCACGTCCTGTAAGCGCGATTCGTTGGCCTGGAAGCCAGTCAGAAGGCATGAGCGAAACTCGACCCGGTCCATATTGACCTGCGGCCAGCAGGCGCTCGCCATTTCACACGCCTCCAGGCGGCAATCCTCCAGGCGCGCAAGGTCGAACTGGCTCTCGTTCAGCTTTACCCGCTTGAGCAATACCTGCTCGATATGGACATGGGACGCGACCTGCCCGCTCAACTCCTCACGCGCAAGGACGAACGTGCTATAGTGCCCATGGTCTTCCACATACGGCGTCGGCAACGCATGCGTCTCCATCCGCCGAGGCAAGAGCGGCACTTTGATCGCTCTGACTACGGGCAATGGCCCCGTTTGACCAGCGGGAAGTGGACCAGATTGGTACTGGCTACACATTTCACTTCTCTCCTTTCAGCGAAGAACACCTACAGCAAGCGACAAAAAAAATTGGAGGGCGATCTACTCACCCTCCAGTGTACACTAAAATTTTTCGCTTGTCGTCTTACTCTACTAAAATCTTTCAGCCTTAGAATCTTTTAATCTCTATACGACGAGTCCACCCCCATCCATCACAAGCGTTGTTCCCGTCGTAAGATTATACTTTCAAAAGCTCGTCGCCAAAATCCTTCTTCTACTATAACCACACACCAAAACAGGCCCGCGAAACAGCATGTCGTGTTTCGCGGGCCTGTTTTGGTGTGATACGGCGTTTAGACGGCTTCGGGCAGCGTCTCCTTCACATCCGTGTGGCGGAAGCCCATCGCGTAGAGCGAGGCATAGGCGCCATCGGCCTTCAACAACTCATCGTGCGTACCCTGCTCCATGATCTCGCCCTTCTGCAAGACAATGATCTTGTCCGCGTTCTTTATGGTCGAGAGACGGTGTGCGATGACGAAGGCGGTACGTCCATACAGCAGGCGGCGCAAGCCCTCCTGCACCAATACCTCTGTGAAGGTATCAATACTGGCCGTGGCCTCGTCGAGCACCAGAATACGAGGATCGGCCAGCAAGGCGCGCGCGAAGGAGATCAACTGGCGCTGGCCCACGCTCAGGTTGCGCCCACGCTCGCGAATGACGGTATCATAGCCATCGGGCATGCCAATGATCAGATCATGCACACCCACAACCTTCGCGGCCTCCTCCACCTCGGCATCGCTGGCGTCCAGGCGTCCATAGCGAATGTTCTCGCGAATGGTACCCGTGAAGAGGAAGGGTTCCTGCAACACGATGCCGATCTGCCTGCGCAAGGACTGCTGCTTCACCTCGCGAATATCGTGCCCGTCAATGAGCAAGGCTCCATCCAATACCTCGTAGAAGCGTGGCAAGAGACTGATGATTGTGCTCTTACCTGCGCCCGTTGGTCCCACAATGGCGATAGTCTGGCCCGCCTGGGCCGTGAGATTCAGCCCACGCAGCACGGGATGCTCTTTTTTGTAGCCAAAGACTACGTTCTTGAACTCGACGTTGCCCACGACCTCTGGCATATCATAGGCATTTTCACGATCCTGAATGGAAATTGGTACATCCAGAATCTGGAAGATACGCTCAGCGGCAACCCCCGAGCGCTGCAACTGGGTATACAGCATACTCAGGTCGCGAATGGGATCGAAGAAACGGTTGATGTAGAGCGTAAAGGCGACCAGTACGCCAACCTGTAAATCACCATGCGCGACCAGCCAGCCGCCATAGACCACTGCCAGGGCCGTCGCCACCGCCGCTACGACCTCAACTAGTGGCAGGACAAGCGCGGCCACCCGGCTCGACTCCAGGTTCGTATCCAGGTTGTAACGATTCAACTCATCGAACTCGCTGCGATTGCGATCCTCACGCGCCAGACTCTGGATGACGCGCATGCCGGAGATGTTCTCCTGCAAGGTCGCGTTTACCAGCGAGATGGCAGCACGCGTGCGACGGAAGGAACGCTGCGCGTATCGCTGCCAGAAGATGGCGATGATGACCATGATTGGCAGAACGGTAAAGGTCAGCAGGGCCAGGCGCACGCTCAGCGCCAGCATGGTTCCGATAATACCCACCAGGGCCACCAGCGAACCCAGCATGGAGAGCAGGCCCGAGCTAAGCATGGATTCCATGACATCGATGTCGCTTTGCAGGCGCGACATGACACGCCCAATCTGCGTGTGGTCATAGAAGCTCAGCGAGAGCCTCTGCAAGTGCGCGAACATGTCGGCACTGATTTTATACAGGATGCGCTGGCCCGCCCAGGACATGCTCCAGATCTGCCAGTACTGCGACTGCCACATTCCCACATTTACGAGCAAAAGGACTCCGCTAATCCAGGCCAGGGCAACCAGATCGCCATGACTGATAGAGCTATCGATTGCCAGACCAATCAGGTAGGGGTTCGCCAGGTTGAAGGCGGTATACAGCAGCACCAGGACACAGCTCAGAATGGTCGCGGTCTTATATTTACCAACATAGGGACCAAAGCGACCAATCAGCTTCCAATCAAACTTGCCTTCGATATCTTCATCCGAACCTGCCAGGCTATTCTCGCTCCAGGTACGGCGAGCCGAAAGCTTATCATACAAGTCGGACTTGGGTTTACTCTTGCGCAAAATCACCGCATCGCCTCCCTTTTCTCAACGTTCTCGGCATCCAGGCAAGGATACTGCTGCTGCTCCTCGCTCGCCTCTTTCTTCCCTTTAGAGCTCTTGCGCAGGTCCTCGTCCACCTGCTGCGCAAGCAAGCGAGCTTCGAACTCCTCCTGCTCACGTAGCTGTAGATCATACAGGTGAGCATAGGGGCCATCCTGCGTCACCAGGGTATCGTGCGTGCCGTGCTCGACGATATGCCCGTCCTCGATCACCAGGATCTGGTCGGCATTTTTGACGGTACGCAGGCGCGAGGCCACCACAAAGGAGGTGCGCCCCTTCATAACCGCTTCCAGCGCTTGCTGGATCAGGTACTCCGTCTCCATATCCACGCTGGAGGTCGAGTCGTCCAGGACCAGGATGCGCGGGTTCAGCAAGAGGGTACGCGCGATAGCGACACGCTGCTTCTGGCCGCCCGAGAGGGTGACACCACGCTCGCCAACCCAGGTCTCATAGCCATCAGGCAGGCTCAGGATAAATTCATGGATGCGTGCCACTTTAGCCGCCGCGATAATCTGCTCCTCGGTGGCATGCTCCACGCCATAGCCGATATTATCGCGAATCGTCGCGTTAAAGAGGAAGACATCCTGCAAGACCAGGCCAATGTTGCGCCGCAGTGAACTCTGCGTGACCTCGCGTACATCCAGCCCATCAACCGTGATCGCGCCATCGGTGACATCATAGAAGCGCGGCAGCAGGTGCAGCAGTGTGCTCTTACCGCTACCCGTCACACCCAGCAAGGCCACAACCTGACCTGGCTGCGCATCAATATTCACATCATGAAGAATCTGACGACCACGGGCGTAGGAGAAGTCTACGTGCTCAAAGCGCACATGACCCTCGATATTCTTCAGTTCCTTGGCATTGGGAGCATCGGTCACCGTCGACTTAGTATCCAGCACGGAGAAGATGCGCTCAGCGCCCGAAAGGCCGCGCATGAACCAGTTCACCATAAAGCCAAAGGTACGTACAGGAGTCGCCAGCAAGAGCGCGTACTGCGTCACCGCGACCAGGGTTCCCAGGCTCAGGTGGTGCTGAATAACCGCGATACCACCGACCCAGAGCACCAGCACGGTCACGACGTTCAGCACAAACACCAGCAGAGGCTGGTTCCAGGCCATGAAGCGCATGGCCTTCAGGCTGTAATCACGCAGATGCTGATTCTGCTTGTCGAACTTCTCCATTTCGAACTCTTCGCGCGCGAAGGACTTGACCACGCGCACACCACTCAGGCTCTCCTGCATAATGGTGCTGAGTTCGCCATTCTCATTCTGAACAGCCAGCCAGAGCGGGCGAATACGGATCGCCACCTGAGAGGTAAAGATCGCCAGGAAGGGTACGCAGATCAGGGTCACCAGCGCCAAAGCCCAGTCCAGCGAGAAGAGAATCGCCGCCACCGTGACAAACGTGACGAGGGCCAGGGCAGCGCGCATCAAACCAAAAGGGAGAAAGTTACGCACCGCTTCAATATCCACCGTCATACGCGACATCAACTGTCCCGTCTCTGAGTCATCGTGAAAGGCGAAGCTCAGACCCTGAAGGTGGTCATACATCATGTTACGCAGGTCATACGCGACCTGGTTCGAGACTGCCTGAGAGAGGTAGCCCTGTCCATATGAGAAGAGACCACGCAATGAGCTAGCCCCTAAAATCGCTACTGCGGCAATGATCAGATCAGTAAGGTTGCCATTCCGCACACCGACATCGATCACCCACTGCAACAACTGCGGCACCACTAGTGAGGCGCCAGTTGCCAATGCGACACATACGAGAGTAGTAATGGACCAGAACCAGTGAGGGCGCAATAAGCCTAGAATACGAGTAAAGATACGCCAATTAAACTTAAATGATTCAACATACGATGAGAACAATTTTTGCTTTTTTTCTAATGGCATTGCAAGCAGGTCCTTTCTTGACATGCCTAACCGCTACGCACATCCACTCCTTCTCTTAAAAGTCTAGCCTGCAATGGCTGACAAGGGGGTGTCAGTCTTTCGATGAGATTTGAGGGGGTATAAAAAAGAGCGACATGAGGTTGCGTACACCTCGTGGTTGCACACTGGCTTTCGTTGGCTATGCCTGTACAAACAGAAGCACATAATTCGTGCCTACCAGCCAACCTATTATCGTACATACACAGCTATTTGTCGCCTATATAAGAAAATTGGTATAGTTCTACATGGGTACTGTATGGAAGCAATGGACGTAACGGAAAAGCTTGCTGGCACGTATCTGTTTTGGCGACATCCCTGCTTTATTGCTTTAGATAAACGTCAAGAAAGGCGATTGGATACCCAATTCAATCGAGAAACTGGTCTGTTATGCGGATTCGTGGAGATAGAGTACGTTGGCTCTTCTGGCTGCGTTGGAAAATGTTCTCGCGTATGTTTACCGCCCGCCAGACCAGGCAAATTACCGGCCTGGTGCTCTCCCTTCTCATCATCGTGCCGCTCTCACTGGGCATCGCTGCTGCGACATATCTCGCGTATCGCTTCTTGCCAGCACCAGCCAACGCTGAAGTCCTAACCCTTGTGTTAAGCGGCTTATTCATTTTGTGGCTCACTCTACCACTTTTCGAATACAACGTCAATGAAGGGCTGAATGTCGCGAAATTAGTCCTATTTCCGCTTAGTCGCGAAGAATTAATGCTCAGCCTGTTGCTCTCAACCTTGTTTGATGTTCCCACCCTCGGTATGCTCCTGCTCTGCCTTGCGGTCATCATTGGCTGGGCCAGTTCGCCTCTCGTGGTCCTTATGTCGAGTGTGACCATGCTCATCTTCTTCGCCCAGCTTATCGGGTGTAGTCAGCTTGTACTGGCCCTCCTGGGGCGCGTAATGCAGAGCCGCCGCTTCCGCGATGTCAGCATCCTGCTGGTTGGCCTCTTCTCTTCCTCGTGCTATCTCATCCAGCAACTGGTCTTTCGCGGCCTGGGCGCACGCCAACTGGTTCACGCCCTCTATGACCAGGCTTTCTCGCACTACCTGCAATGGCTGCCACCTGGCATGGCGGCCCAGGTGATCTTACAGGCTACACGTGGCAACTGGCTTTTGAGCTTTGCCTGGCTGCTTCCGCTGCTGGCCATTACCTTGCTCGTCCTCTATCTCTGGCAGATCGTCGTCGAACGCGCGCTTACCGCTACCGAGGGCGCTGGAGCCGTCCGTGTACGCCGCGCACCTGCTAGCCAGCGTGACCTCGCCACCGCCGCTCCCACGACGCGCTCACGCCTGGCGCACTGGCTACCGGAGCAGACCAGGGCCATCGCTCTCAAGGACTTGAAGTACTACCGACGCGATCCCATGCTCCTGCGCCTCATCATTCAATCCCTGATCTCGATGGTGGTGCTGATCGTGATTACGCTTTTTAGTCCCACGCGCTTTGGCGACGGCCTGCAATCCTCCTGGACTGTGCTGGCCGTTCCCTTTTACGCGCTCTTTTTCGTCACTAGCTTTTCGCATAATGTGCTTGGTCTTGAGCGCCAGAGCCTGGCCCTACTCTTTATCTTTCCTATCAAACCTCAGCAACTACTCTTTGGCAAGAACCTGATTGCCTTTGTGCTAGGCACCCTCAACCTGCTCATAGTAATCCTGCTGGGAGCGTATGTCGCGCACAGCTGGGAGTACGTGCTGCCCGCGCTGACTATTGGGCTAGCTGGTCTGGGGATTGTCCTGGGCTGTGGCAACCTCTCTTCCGTCTATTTTCCCAGCCGTATGCCCCAGGAGCAACACGGCTACCAGGCCAGCGCCACCACGACCTCGCAAGAGAATGGCTGCCTACGCCTGATTCAGACCTCGGCCCTCTTCCTGCTGATGCTGGTGCTCCTGGCACCGGTGGCCGCAGCCCTCCTCCTACCCGTCTTCTTCCATATACTCTGGCTCTGGAGTCTCTCTATTCCGGCCTCCCTCGTCTACGGCTGGCTGCTCTACTTTATAACCACCCACCTGGCCGCCCAACGCATGCTCCAGAAAGCCCCCGAAATCCTCCGCATCACCACCGCCCGCGAGTAAAAAAATATGTGTGCTGGGCGTTGCCCAGGAATGCCCAGCACACATATTAATCAGGCGCCGCAGGCGCAAAAAGTTTTGTCATACAAAACTTTTTGCGCCTGCAATACCTTGCCTTTTGGCACAGCTTCATGCCACAATACAAGTATGCAAAAAATCGAGCGTCTCGTGGCTATTACACTGCTCCTACAAGCACGTGGAAAAATGACAGCCAGGAGACTGGCCGAGATTCTGGGGACATCCACACGCACCATCTACCGGGATATAACCTCGCTTTCACTGGCTCACGTACCAATCTCAATGGACTACGGCCCCGGCGGAGGCTACTATCTACCGGCGAACTATCAATTCGATTCGACCGTCTTCACACGTGAAGAGGCGGTCTCGCTTATTTTAAGCACAGATATTGCGGGCAACTATAGTCTCTTCGCGGGAGACGACGGGCTACAGCGCGCGCTCATCAAACTGGAAGCGACGCTGCCGGAGGAGTATCGCGACAACGTACGCGCCGCGCGTGAGCGTATCTTCTTTGATACCAGCGCCTGGCACTACGGGAAGACACAGCACACGACATATCTGGAACGCATTCGTTCCGCCGTGCTAGAGGCCTACCAGGTTGAGATTCTCTATCCCTGCGTCTCGTGCATTGATAAGCCTGGCATCAAATGGCGTCGGCTTGATCCCATCGGCCTGGTCTTCAAGGGCCTGTCGCTTAAACATATTCGTTCAGGTATCTGGTATCTCGTCGCGTATTGCCACACCTGTAGTGCGTACCAGACCTTCCGCGTAGCCAATATTGAGAATATGCGTGTCCTAAATGAGGCCACGTATACTCACCATGACTTCGATCTACAAAGCTACTGGGAAGAGGAGCATATCACTATCGATGCCATTCAGGCCCCCATCAATGTCATTCTGCACATCGACGCCCAGGGCCGCCACAAGCTTGAGGGACGCTATACCATTCTGGACTCCCGCCATGACGGCAGCATCGTTGTGGAGGTCAAAATGAACTCTATCGAGAGCGCGGTCCCCTACGTACTCGCCTTTGGCACCGATGCACTTGTGCTCGAACCCCGCGAGCTACGTGACGCAATCGAGGTCGCTGCACGCCAGATTGCCGAAAAATACCTTGAAAATAGTGAATGCTGCTAGGCCAATGGCCGCGGCCATTGGCCTAGCAGCATTCACTATTTTCTTACCTCTTTTATTCCTCGGCCCCGTGATAGGTGCGCCCACGCCACTGCACGCCTTTGCGCGAGAGCACAAGCCAGGCCGAGCGGGCCAGAATACCCTCGAAGATAGCCGCGCCCAGCGGGTGGGTCAGGGCCTGCCAGCGCGGTAAGCCTAGCTTGCGATTGAGCCAGAAGCGGTACGAGAGCAGTGCCCATAACTCCAGGGCCGTCGCCCGCGTAATATCCCTCTTACTCAGACCCTTGATCCGTGCAAAGAAGAGCAGTGGCAGGAGGAAGGGCACGATGCAAACGTTAAAGAGGCCAACAAGCTGCACTACTAAGAAGGGTAAACCTCCGCGATTGCCGAGATAGGCGTTCTTGAGCCAACCGCGCCAGATCTCGCCAAAGTTGCGATACATACGCACAAAGACCAGGCCGCGCCCGTCTAGAAAACGTGTGCGATAGCCCTGGGCTTTGACCGTACGCGCCAGGTCCAGGTCATCAAGTACGGTGGCGCGCAGGTGTGGCGCAGCATAGCCACCGATATGTTCATAGACCTCGCGACGAATCAGCATAAACTGACCGGCGGCGATAGCCAGCGGGTTGTTGGGATCATTGACCTGTCGCGGCGGATAGAGCATGCTGATACCCATATAGGCGATAGGAATCAGCACCCTCTCCCAGAAGGTGGGTAGCTCTTGCTCCGCGCCCATACTAAAGAGGTCCGCACACTCCTCCTGCGCCCGCGCAAAGGCCGAGCGCAGCGCCTGAGGCGCGTGACAGGTATCAGCATCGGAGAAGACCAGCCACGCGCCACGCGCCGCCAGCGCCCCCTGGTGCATGGCGTGTGGCTTCCCCGCCCAACCTGTAGGGAGTTCCTTTACCTCAACCACGCGCAATAAATCGCCGTGTGGGTGCTGCTGCTGTATAGCTTGCAGAATCTCGCCCGTCCTGTCCTGTGAGTCGTCGTTGACAACAATGACCTCAAAGTTACCATAATCCTGCCCCAGGAGTGACTCAACACAGCGCTGAATATTGTGCTCCTCGTCACGCGCCGGGACAATGATGGAGACCAGCGGAAGATCACTGACTCTCGCGCGCGCAGCAACTGAGAGACTCTCCACCTGGTCGCTCTCGCGCGGCCTTGTGCGCCACCAGTTGATCATATAAAAGCCCGCCACCGCTATGGCATGACTCCATAACAACCGACGCGGCCAGGATTGCTTCCAGAAAGGTGTTTTTCGCATATCTCTTAATTGATTACTTTCTATATAATTTCTTTATTTAGATTGTATCCGAACGACGCTGCTAAAGCACGCGTCTACATATCATGGCACGGTGAGCCTCGTACCATGATATGTAGACGCGTGCTTTAGCAGCGTCGCGTACCAACCCTGGATATTGACAGGCAAACTGCCTTCGCGTACTATGCTCAGGCATACAAGAAAACATAATAGCTACTCTTTGCTAAAGAGACGTGATGGAGAAGAGAGCATGACGCTGGAAGATTTTTTACAAGAGTGTGAGACTTTAACGCATCATGGGCGCATGTACCGCATGGTGGAACTGGGCCGCCTGTACGCGCAAGATGCCAGCATCCGCGAGCTTATAGCAGCCCTGGCCCGCGGCAACGTCTATGAGCGCACCCTGGCGCTTCAATCCTGCTATGGCAGCCAGAACTCAGCCCTGGCTCTCCAGGCGCTCTCCGACCCCTCGCGCTGCGTGCGCTCTCTCGCTCTCGCTCTCGTCCCAACTCTATGTAGCGATACAGAGATACAAGCCGCGCTAGAAACATTAGCTAATGACTTACAAGTTGTAATCCTCACTAATCTTGCACGCCACCGCAGGCAAGACCCCATCAATGCCTACATAGAGACACTTGCGACACGCCAGGATGCACGTCTCAAGCGGTTGCTCCCTTTCGCCTCGCTTGACATCGTCACGCACCATCTTGGACAGGTCATTGACAAATTTGAGCTTGATGATTGGAAGCGCTTGACCAGGAGCCATCCAGCCTTCGCGAGCACTCAGTTACGCGCTCGTATTACTGCCAGCGATGTCCTGGATCAACAATTCATCCTGCAAGTCAATACCGTTATGCCCCTGCTTGCTCAGCTAGATCCCGATGCCGGGCTTGAGCTGGTGCGCGGAGCGCTCACGCTTATTCCCTTTCAACGCTTGAGCATACAATCGCTCGTTCTCAGGCGCCCCAGAGAGATTTTCGACCTACTCAGGCATTCAGGTCAGCAGAGCAGCATAAACTTTAGCAGGGTCATACCCATCCTGGATGCAGAGCAGATTATCGCTCTGCTTACTCATTACGCGACAAACTTTGGTAGCCACCACTTTTTCCATAAATACTTTCGCAAGCTTAAGCCAGAACAGCGCCTTGAGATCTATACTGCCTGTGCACGTGGTTGGCGCGATAAAGATGGTATTTTACCATTAGACATTATCAAATCTCTGCCGACTGTTCAACGTATGCAGGAGGCACGCCGCCATATAGCACTTCCGGCGCTGGCAACGTCCCCTATCTCCAGACTACGCTATGCCGCCTTCCTACCCTGGGATGAAGCCCAAAACCTGGTGAGTAGTTATTTGAATACGCCTGACGCCGATCTGCGCGCCGCGGCTCTTAGCGCCTTGATTGCCTCAGCCCGCTATCAGCGGGAGCGCCTCGGTGATGTGCTGCAACTTGTCCGCGCCCGTCGCTACGAACAAGATCCTGTACGGCTCGCTTTACTTAATGCGCTTTCGGAGCTGCCACGTCATATCTGGTCCGCCACAGACCTGGACAACCTTGAGCAGATCATCCTTGATGCCCTCAATGCCCGCGACCTCTCAGCCGCTAGCGCAAACACGCTTGAGCTTATCGTGCTACAGCTCTTTACCTTCCATCCAACATGGTGCGCAACGCAACTGACCAATCTCTATCGTAAACGTGGATATACGAGCATCACTAAGCTCTACACTTATATCAGTAAAGCCCATACACAGCTCTTCGCAGATACACTCCTACCGTTGATAAAGGAATGGAAAGGACGCGAACGCGAGGCCGCGCTAGTAAGTCTGGCAAACGCCTTTGGGCCTCGCCTGCGCGTGATGAGTGAACTGGCAGATATTCTAGAATCTCTCCTGAGCCAGACGCGTCAAGCCTCAACTATAAACACGGCCCTTGAGCTCTTCGCCGAATATCAAAGGCCACGCCTGTCCTCGCTTATTCCACGCTTGCTGGAACAGGATAAAAGTTGCATTACTCTTACCTCTGTCTCCGCCTATCTCCATCGCAACCGGCAAGACTTGCTGACCCCCTTCCTGGGGCAGCAGGCCTATCAAGGCAGATTTAGCACCGGCAAGACTCGCTATGTCCTCTCCTTTAGCGAAGGCTTCTACCGCTGGACACCAACGCAACAGGAACTCTTTGCGCTCACCCTGCTTGAGGTCGCGAACGATGAGAAGCGCCCTACCTCTTCTCTCACCTACACTATTCATCAACTGGCAGCCATGCCAGCGCTCGACCCGGCTTATCTCATTCCCTTCGCGAGCGATACACGTGAGCCAGTACGCGATACAGCCCTGCAAATGCTGGGTAAGCTGGATGCCGGTCAGGGTATCCCAATCCTACTTAAAGCCTTAAATGATGCACGCGCTCGTGTCGCTATTTATGCCCTGCGCAAGGCTCTGCTCTCATTGCCACAGGCTGAAGCGCTCAAGATTTTACGCGGCGTGCCAACCACCCAGGTCACAGTCGCCAAAGAGACCGTACGCCTGATCGGAGAACTGGCAACAGAGGAGGCGTATCGCGAATTGCTCACACTCAACACACATGAGCTCCATCGTGATGTACGCGTGGCCCTCTTGCGTGCTTTCTGGTCCTATTTGGAGCGCGATGAGACCTGGGAGATATTCAACCAGGCGGCCCATGCCTCCGATATCTCCATCGCGCGTGGCGTGATCCAAATTCCTGCCGATGGACTCTCAACTCAAGCTCAGAAACGCCTGGCAACCCTGCTCGCCACCTTACTTAACCATCCAGATCCCGTTGTGCGTACGCATGTGCTTCAGCGCTGTATGCAGCATCCAGTAACCGATACTGAGCATACCCTGCTTACCCATCTCTCTGCGCTGCTGAATTCTCCACTACCAGGTGAATGCGCGCTCGCCTCCAGGGCCTTCTTTGCGATCTATATGGGGAGAGATGCCGACCTCGTTGGAGAGGCTATACGCAAACTCCTAAACAATCGCCGGGCACTCCATACGGCCTACAACAATTATCTGCCCGCGCTACGCAACGATCAACGACGCCTGGTACCCACCACGCGGGCCATCTTAAGCGCACTCGCCAGTGATCGGCTTACCATATCCATGCGCCTTAACCTTATTATTCAGGGCCTCCCCTGGTCGGAGGTAGCACCGGAAATTATGCACCTGGCAAAGGACCTGCACCCCGATGCCCTGGCAAGAGCAATACAGGCTATCGAAGGGGTCGCGAAACGCCCCGATATTGATTTAGCAACCCTGGAGCAGGCACTTGCAAATAGTCGCGACGAGCGTTTACGTCGTCTCGCGCTCGCTGCTCTCATCACGCAAGCCAGGCAAGCCAGCGGTTGGACCGATGAAAGAATAAAGCGTTTGGAACGCTACAAAGCCGATCCCTCACCCCTGGTCGCTGAGACCGCGCAATTTACCTTTATCTCCTAATACAAAGTGTGATCGATATAATTTTCTTCTCTATGCCAAAAAGGCTTCAACCGAAAATTGTATCGATCACACTTCTTCCCCTTACTGCACACACGCACCTTGAGAGAAGCACTCAGAACATAGCCAGCCGCACGAGAAGGCGCTATGCTTATTATGGCAAGAAATAGGAACGAATCTGAGCGTGCTTCAAGGAGGGAATCTCGATGCCCAAAACTATCCTGAAATACTGGCTGCTAACTGCTATTATTATCTCTGGTCTTTTTGTCATTATGTACGGTCTGGTGCAACAGGTCGAGCGCCTTGGCGCGGATGATCCGCAGATCCAGATGGCCGAGGATGTAGCGGCACGCCTGGCAAGCGGGGCCTCTCCACAACAAGTGGTGCCTACGGAAAAGGTCGATATCGCTACCAGCCTGGCTCCCTATCTTATCGTTTTTGATCGCGACGGCAAGCCCCTTGCTTCCTCCGCGGAACTCAATGGCGGGACTCCTACTATCCCCTCGGGCATATTTGAGAGTGTAAAGCAACAGGGAGAGGACCGGATCTCCTGGCAACCACAACCCAGTGTCCGCAGCGCCATCGTTGTCACCCAGATAAAAGGGGGAGCAGGCTTTGTGCTGGCTGGTCGCTCCCTGCGCGAGGTAGAGAAGCGCGAGAACGGCCTTGAAGAAATCGCCCTTCTTGGCTGGGGTGGTCTCCTACTTGTGACGCTTCTCGCGATGTTTCTCCTCTTCTGGCAGCGTCCCCTGAAGGGCGCATCGCCAGTTGCTACGCCTCTAGCCCAAGATTAACAACCGGCGCTTTCATCCCTCCCCCTAAACAGGGAGGGATGAAAGCGCCGTTCCTTCTCTGGGGCCTGGGTGGTAGGGCTTGCGCACCACCTTATTTCCCCTGGCACTCCTCTATGTACCGCTTGATCGTTTCGGCTGAGACGTTCCCGGCCGTGCCCACGTAGTAGCTGCTCGTCCAAAGATGCTCCTTTCCGCACATCTTTTTGCGTTTGGGAAACTATTCGCGTAAGGAGCGCGATGAGTATCCTTTGAGCAGATTCGCTATCAATGCCGGGCTGAAACGTGGCGGAGCACTCACAAACACATGAATGTGGTCTTCGTCCGTCTCCAGCGCCAAGAGCGTGAGACCTTGCCGTTGACAGCACTCCTCTATCAACCGTTTCGTCTCTTTTTGGATCTCTCCCGTCAAAATACGGCGGTGGTACTTGGGAATCCATATCAGATGATACACAATCGAGTAGTGGGTATATCTGGTTTTACCCACTTGTAAGCTATTTTCATCTATACTACAATTGTAGCATAAAAATGGTGAAAATCTATCAACTGAATCATCTGTCACCCAGACAATTCCAACACTGCAAATCTGCCCAAATGGAAGCCGCGCAGGTCTGGAATATATGTATGGAAGCGCACAAAGCTGCCCGCACCAGCCATGCGAAATGGCCGGAACGAGACGAGTTGCAGAAAGCGACCAAAGGGCGTTTTGCGCTCCATAGCCAATCGGTCCAGATGGTCGTCGCCGCCTTCCTCGCCAACATTGAGACAATCCACACGCTCCGGCAACGTCATCCCCAGATGAAGATGAAGTACCCCTGGCGCACAAAACGGTTCTATCCGGTCAAGTGGCCCGCCCAAGCCGTCTCCAAAGAGCATGGTCGTGTGGTCCTGCCGATGGGCAAGGATCGTCCTTCCCTGGTTTTGCCCATTGATCTGCCCGAAAACAGCGGGGCATGCAGCCTGGTCTGGAACAATGGCTTTGAGCTGCATGTCTGCGTAGAAATCCAACAGGCCAAGGAGGCTCCTGGCACCGTTCAGGCTACCGTCGACCTTGGCGAGATCCACCTGGCAGCCGTGACCACCAGTACCGGGCAGGCTCTGATCGTCACCGGACGCGGTATCCGTTCGCTCAAACACCTGAGAAGCAAGCAGCTCGGCAAGATTGCGAAGAAGCAATCCAGGTGCAAGAAGTCTTCTCGACGCTGGAAGAAGTTGCAGCGAGCCAAAAGCAAGCAGTGCCGTCGAACGGAGCGGCGAATTCGCGATCTGCGCCATAAAGCCACGCGCAGCGTCATCGACTTTTGTGTAGAAGAGCACGTTGGTACGCTCTTCATTGGCAATCCTCATGGCGTTCGTGACAAGAACAAGGGTCTCCATCACAATCAACGGATGTCCTTGTGGGGTGCGCCATGTCGGCGTGTGTGGAATTCCTGCACAATGCAGGGGAGGTTGAGAGCAACACACCTCCAGAACAATGACTTACTTAGCGGGGAAACCCAAAGAGGACAAGAGCATGTCAATAAAGCGGAGGCGAGCTGAAGATGCGTAGGTTCACGCTCTGCAAGTTCTGTGCGTATGGTTAGACTGAGACTGTCGAACCCGAGTTCCACGTGGTGTAGGCCACTCCCATCGCACCGCATATGAAGCGATGACCCCGAAATAGGTATCAGTTCCCACAGGATACCACAAAGCTCTCTTCGGGGAACGGCAGGCAATGAGCCTGAAAAGGAACAGAAGGAGACCTGTAGCGCACTTAACGTTCCACTCACGTAAACATGGGAAACTCTAAAGGACGCGAGTCCCAGGAGTTCGGAACCCCCGTAGTAGTCCGAGCGTGGGAAAACCACGTACATGGCAAAGGGGCAGCCCTCGAAAGAGGGCCCGAGCTTTCCCTTGATAAAGGAAAGCAGGGTAGGTATCGTGAAGCTTCAAACGCGGAGGCATGCGTAATGCAGAGCACCAAAGCGTACCTGGAACTTCTTCAAGAGCGAGGCAAAAAGGGCCTGCCTCTTGAACGGGTCTACAGACAACTGTTTAATCGCAACCTGTATCTGACGGCCTATGGAAAAATCTATCGGAACACCGGAGCAATGACGCCAGGCGTTACCGATGAAACGGCAGATGGTATGTCGCTGGGAAAAATTGACAAGATCATCGAAGCACTACGCTACGAGCGATATCAATGGCAACCAGCACGAAGAACATACATCCCCAAGAAAAATGGCAAGCAACGCCCTTTAGGCATGCCGGTGTGGTCCGATAAGCTTCTCGGAGAAGTAATCAGGATGATCCTGGAAGCCTACTACGAGCCAACTTTCAGCGAGCACTCACACGGGTTCCGTCCGGGACGCGGCTGCCACACAGCCTTGCAGGACATCTACTACCATTGGCCCGCAACGTCGTGGTTCATTGAAGGCGACATCGCCGCTTGCTTCGACAGGCTCGACCACGACCTACTCCTCTCAATGCTGAGAGAGCGCATCCATGATGGACGCTTCATCAATCTGATACGGCAGTTGCTCAATGCAGGATACCTGGAGGACTGGAAATACAATCAAACCCTAAGCGGAGTTCCGCAAGGATCGGTAATAAGCCCTATCCTTTCTAATATCCTACTCGACAAATTAGACAAATATGTAGAAACCGTTCTCATCCCAAAATACACCAAAGGGGACAAGAGAAAGGAAAATCCTGAGTACAGAAAACTCATGAACCGTGCCCACTGGCTGTTCAAACAAGGGCAAACAGAGATGGCACAGAAAGTGAGAAGACAGGCTCAGCAACTCCCCACTCAAATCCTCGATGATCCTGAGTTTCGACGACTGAGATACTGTAGATACGCCGATGACGTGCGCCATTTAACCGGCTGCTAGATCCCTCTCCCAGAGAGGAGAAGTTTGGAGGAAATGACTTCTGGGTCACCCAACCTACCTGGAGATGAAAGTCGAAAGGGAAAGGAGCATGTTGGGAAAGCGGAAAAGGCGTGAAGACGCTGAAGCCTTGTTCTGCAAGACCCGCCTGATATGGTGAAACCTACACTGGCTGAACCGCAGCTTCCAGCGATGAAAGCGTACATTCCCCGATTACAGCGTCTGTTGCGGGGTCATCCTCATCGGGTGTCAAAGTCGTCGGCACCTTAACCCTCCAGAGGATGAGCGGTGGAGAACGACTCCACTCAAGGGAGCGAACACGGCACCTACGTCAGGCTCGATACGTCTAGCAATCAGGGAACTTGGGATGGCCTACCCCGCGAGAGCGGCACGGTCACGGAACCATCGTAGTAGTCCGCGCAAGGGAATACGTAACCTTGTACATGGCGAAGGATGGTAGGTGTTTTCGATACTCACCACCAGAAAGGTACGCGAGATGCGAGATGCCGATCAGATATTGAGTATCATCCATGAACGCGGTAAACAAGGATTGCCGCTGGAACGAGTCTATCGACTGTTGTTCAATCCTGCTTTGTACCTTAAAGCCTACGGAAAGATCTACAGGAACGATGGTGCCCTCACAGCAGGAACCACGGAAGAAACCGCTGACGGAATGTCCATGTCCAAAATTGAAGCCATCATTGAAGCCCTGCGATATGAGCGCTACAAGTGGACACCTGTACGCCGCATTTACATCGAGAAGCGACGCTCGAAGAAATTACGGCCACTCGGACTCCCCGCCTGGTCAGACAAACTGCTACAAGAAGTGATGCGGTTAATCCTCTCCGCATACTACGAGCCTCAGTTTAGCCCAACTTCCTACGGATTTCGCCCAGGACGAGGTTGCCATACTGCTCTCAATGAGATCTACCACAAGTGGATAGGCACAAAGTGGCTGGTAGAAGGCGATATTGCTCAGTGCTTTGACGCACTTGACCATACGGTCATGATGGCAATCTTGGGGGAGAAAATCCACGATGGTCGTCTTCTTCGGCTCATCGAAATGCTCCTGCAAGCTGGCTACCTGGAGGAATGGTGCTATCACGCCACCTACAGTGGCAGTCCACAGGGTGGTATTCTGAGTCCGCTACTAGCCAACGTCTATTTAGACAAATTGGACAAATTTGCCGAACACACTCTCCTTCCAAAGTACACACGAGGAACGGTACGAAGAGAAAATCCTCCCTACACCTCTCTGAAGCTTCGAGCTTCATGTCGGAGAAGATCAGGCCAAACGGAAGAAGCAGAACGGCTCCGCCGACAAATGCAACAGATTCCCGCACTTGATCCAACCGATCCAAGCTACAGACGCATTCGGTATGCAAGGTATGCGGATGATTGGCTCATCGGTTTTAGCGGTCCACGAGAAGAAGCTGAAGAAATTAAGCAGCAGATCGGAGAATTTTTGCGCGAAACACTCAAGCTCCAACTCTCCGAGACCAAAACGCTTATTACCCATGCGCAAACGGAAGCTGCCCAATTCTTGGGCTATCAGATCGTGATGTGCAAAAACGACCAGAAGCATGACTGGCGTGGACACCGAAGTCTCAACGGTCAAATTGGCCTCAGAGCGCCCATGCACGTCATCCAAGAGAAATGTCAGGAGTATTTGCAGCACGGAAAACCCGTTTCCCGAAAAGAACGAACAGAGGATACCGTCTACAGTATCATCTCTCAGTATCAACAGGAATACAGGGGATTGGCAGAATACTACCAACTAGCGGGAAACCGCTATCAACTCAATCGACTCAAATGGGTGATGGAGCGATCACTGGTGGCAACACTCGCGCAAAAGCTGCGCATTACGGTCTCTCAAGTCTATGACCGCTACCAAACCACCGTCGAGACGCCACATGGTCCCAGAAAAGCGCTACAAGTGACTGTAGAACGAGAAGGGAAACAGCCACTGATAGCACGATGGGGGGGAATTTCTCTGGCTCGAAACATGAAAGCAATCCTTGAAGACTCCCTACCCTGGACGTGGGGACAACGATCAGAACTGGAAAAACGGCTTTTGGCCAATGTCTGTGAACTCTGTGGTTCTCAGATGCAGGTAGAAGTCCATCACATCCGGGCTTTGAAAGACCTCCAACCCAAGGGACAGCGAGAACGACCACGATGGATGTATATCATGGCAGCACGGCGGCGAAAAACCCTGATCGTTTGTCGCAAATGCCATGAAGACATCCATGCTGGACGAGCTAATGGACAGCGCATACGGACTTGAAAACACTGGAGAGCCACGTGCTACGGAAACGGGCATGCGTGGTTCGGCGGGGGGCCGGGGGAAAAGGGCTATGTATGTAGCACCTCGCCTGCGGCCTACCCGACTTTCTCCTGAGTTTCATCGGCTCCCGGACAGAAGCAGAAGAAATCAAGCAGCAAATCGCAGAGTTTCTACACGACGACCTCAAGCTAGAACTCACCGATGCTAAAACACTCATCACACACGCGAGGAGTGAAACTGCCAGATTTCTTAACTACCATGTCACCATCCTTCAGGAAAATACGAAGCGTTCTATCAACCCCCACCAGGGGACGAATCGACGCAGTATCAACGGAAGGGTAGGATTGCAAGTACCACAGGATGTCATTCAACAAAAATGTGAGTGCTACATGAAAGCAGGAAAGGCGATTCAACGGGCCGAACTACTCAACGAGAGTGATTACACCATTATCACCACGTACCAGCTCGAATTCCGAGGCATCGCCAACTACTACCACCTGGCCTACAACATGCACACGCTTGACCAACTAAAACGTGTGACGGAACACTCCCTCACAAAGACGCTGGCAAACAAGCAGAAATTGTCTGTTCCAAAGGTGTACGACAAATACCGTGCAGAAATTGTAGTTGGAGACACGACCTACAAAGGTCTACGCGTCACCGTGCCAAGAGAAGGGAAAGAGCCGCTCGTAGCAACTTGGGGCGGCATTGCACTCACGTGGGATATTCAGGCAGCCCTAGAGGACCAACCTCAACGCCTGTGGGGGAAGCGAACTGAGTTAGAACAGAGGCTCCTTGCTCAAGTCTGTGAATATTGTGGAGCTACACGTCTCACAGATGACATCGAGGTACATCATATTCGTGCGCTCAAAGATCTAACCAAATACACAGGACGTGAGAGGCCAGAATGGGTCAAGCGCATGGCAGCACGCCATCGCAAGACAATGGTTCTCTGTCGAACGTGTCATCAGGATATTACTAATGGGCATCCGATGAGACGACAAAGTATCAAGCTCAAGGATGTACTGGCTATGCAAAAGGCCCGTACGACGATACTGGAAAGCCGAGTGCAGTGAAAGCTGCCCGCTCGGTTTGGGGGAGGGGAGTCGAAAAAGTGCCAGCAATGGTAACTCGTCGGCTTCCTATCCTACAATATGGCAAAGACATTGATTACCTCACGCACAAAAGTAAGGCTGCCCATATCATGAGCTTCACCGGCTCGGAACGAGGAACATCAAGCCGGTGTCCTGCATGTGGGCACAAACACAAGCCCAAAGGCAGAAATTGGGACTGCCGAGCCTGCCAGTTCTCCGGGCACCGGGACCTGGTGGGTTCGGTCAATATGCATCCGCTTGCCTATGGTTCTCATGTAGAGTTTCCTCGTTCCTTCACGTATCTCCGTCCACCTGGCTCGTCCAGGCGAAGGAGTAGTCGGGCAGACACGCCCCAACGTTGTCTAAGCAAGGCGCTGGCACAACCACGTACTTCAGGTACGGTCTCCTCGGAGACAGGCCACACCGGCAACGTTGCTTAGAAGCCCGTCCCGTTCACGGGACGTGGAGTGTCACAAGACTCTGAATATATCAGTACTGTTTCTTGCCAAAACCACCAACCTTCTGCTACCGTAGACACACACATTCACAATCAAAAGTAAGGTTCTTTCCCCAGCCTCATCTATTTGCACCTCCCTTACGTGTTAAGAAGTATATGTCCCAGACACCGGCTATGAGAAACCCTATCGGGCCATTTCCCATCTTTTTCAGCACCACCCGTCTGCGAAGACGCCAAAGTGCCCATCTCATCCTTATAGGAAACATAGGGAAAGGGAGAACAAACAGACGCATGACACAAAATATGCATACTTCCTCCTCGCAAGAAGATCCAGGCTCTATTTCACAACTCCAAAACAATGTACGCCAGGCTGAGCGTCGCTTTCAGGCTGTCTTCGACCAGGCCGCTGTCGGAATGGCTTTAGTCTCCCTTGATGGGCAGTGGTTACAGGTCAACCAGAAACTATGCGATATTCTGGGCTATACACGCTTAGAGCTTCGTCACATGACCTTTCAGAATATTACTCATCCCGATGATCTGGATGCGGACCTGGCTTATGTTCAGCAGTTGCTGGCTGACGAGATCGAAACATATGCTATGGATAAGCGCTATTTTCGCAAAGATGGCTCTCTCGTCTGGGCACATCTTACGGTCTCCCTGGCTCGGGATAAAACCGAAGCGGCGCAATATTTTATCTCAGTCGTCGAGGATATTACCGAGCGCAAGCGCCTGGAGGAGGCGCTCTATGAGCAGCAAGAGGCCACACGTCAGATGGCGGAAAAGGCTGAGGCCGAGCGCCGGCGCCTCTATGAACTCTTTACTCAGGCTCCGGCCTTTATCTGTCTACTTCAGGGACCACAGCATACGTTCGAGTTCGCCAATGAACACTATCGCCGCCTGGTAGCAAATCGAGATTTCCTGCATAAACCTGTGCGTGAAGCTTTACCAGACTATGATCCACACTTCTTTGAGCTACTCGACACTGTGTATACCACTGGAAAACCATATATTGGTAAAGAAGTGCTCGTGTATAACGGCGGGCAGGAAAGCTATTTTGATTTTGTCTACCAGCCTACTCGCAACACCCTGAGCAAGATCGATGGTATTCTTGTGCATGCAGTCGAAGTCACCGAAAAGGTTCATGCCCGCGAAAACATTAAGAAAAGCGAGCAGCGCCTGCAACTGGCACAGCGCGTTGGGCGCATCGGCACCTTCGAGTGGAATATTCCCAGCAATAAAATCATCTGGACGCCAGAGCTAGAGGCACTCTATGGCCTCCCAGCAGGTGGCTTCGAGGGCCGGTACGAGAACTGGACACAGCGCATTCATCCCGATGATATCGCGGCAACCGAAGAAAATCTACAACGTGCGATGGCTGGCGGACCTCCTTACAACGTAGAGTTTCGTGTGATCTGGCCTGATGGTACGACTCACTGGTTGCGTGGTATGGGTGAGATTATCTCCTACGACGACCAGGGCCGTCCCCAGGATATGGTTGGCATTAATATTGATATCACTGGACGCAAAGAGACTGAACAACAGCTAGTAGATATGGCCCAGGAGCTACAGGACTTCGCCAGCATGCTGGAAGACCGCGTCAATCAGCGAACAGAAGCTCTGAACCAGGCCAATAAAGAGTTGCAGCGCAGTAACCAGGAATTACAGGAGTTTGCCTACGTCGCCTCCCATGATCTACAAGAGCCGTTGCGCAAAATCCAATCCTTTGGTAATCTCCTGGAAGAGGACCATGGTAAGGAATTGGGTTCAGGCAAAATGTACCTGGATCGCATGCGCCAGGCCGCCGCGCGTATGCAGGTCTTGATCAACGATCTGCTTACCTTCTCACGCGTGACAACGAAGGCCCTCCCGTTCTCTACCATTGACTTAAACCAGATTGCCCAGGAAGTAGTAGATGATTTAGAGGTGCAGATCCAGACCACACAGGGAACAGTCGAGATCGGCCAGCTACCAACCATCCAGGCCGATCCTGTACAAATGCGTCAGATGCTACAGAATTTAATCGGAAATGGGCTTAAATTTCACCAACGCGACGTTCCACCTGTAATTACCGTGTCGGCTGAACTTCTTCCCGCGACAGAAGAAGAAGGGCAGGCAGAGAATCCTGCACCTGCATATTGCCAGCTTACCATCAAGGATAATGGCATTGGCTTCGACGAGAAGTATCTGGATCGCATCTTTATTGTCTTCCAGCGCCTGCATGGCAAAGGGCAGTATGAAGGAACAGGGATTGGCCTGGCCGTGGTGCGCAAAATTATCGAGCGCCACGAGGGCACAATCAATGCATCCAGCACCCTTGGCGAGGGTTCAACCTTCGTTGTAACCCTCCCTATTTCTCATGCAACACAACAGGAGTACACATATGACGAATAAAGAGACCCTTATCATTCTAATGGCTGATGATGATGATGATGATATTTTGTTAGCTCAGAAGGCCCTGGAAAAAGGCAAACTACTCAATCCTCTCTACACAGTCCATAATGGCGAAGAGTTGCTCGATTACCTCTTACGCAGGGGAGAGTTTACTGATCCAGCCAAGGCGCCACGCCCGGGAGTCATCCTGCTTGACCTCAATATGCCCCGCATGGATGGGCGCGAGGCACTTAAAGAACTGAAATCTCACGAAGAATTGCGTGAGATCCCCGTTGTGGTCTTTACTACGTCAAAGGCGGAAGAGGATATCTATCGCTCATATAAACTCGGCGTGAACTCTTTCATTACCAAGCCAGTTACCTTTGAAAACCTGATTGAAGTAATGCAGATGCTGGGAAAATACTGGTTTGAGATTGTCACTCTACCTCCTGAAGAAAAGAACAATGCGTATGACGATACCAATAATCAGAATTCTGCTCATTGAGGATGACGAGGAGGATTTTATCCTCCTCCGCAAGCACCTCTCGCGCATCTTGGGAGTGCGCTACGAGCTTGAATGGGAAACCTCATATATCCATGGCCTGACGCGCATGCTTGAAGATACCCAACATGATCTCTGTATGCTTGACTATCGCTTGGGTGCTCATAATGGTATTGAACTGCTTACAGAGGCCCGCGAACGTGGATATGTACGTCCCATCGTTCTCCTCACGGGTGCGACCGAAGGTGAGATCGATATCCAGGCCCTACAGGCTGGCGCGGACGATTACATCGACAAGGGCCATTTGCAGGGTGAACTCCTGCATCGTATCATTCGCTATGCCATCGAGCGTAAAAAGGCTGAGATTGAGCGCGAGAAGCTGATCAGCGAAAAGATGGCAGTCCAGGAGCTGGAGAAACGCAAGAATGAGTTCATGAGTATGGTAGTTCATGAGGTCAAAACACCACTCACCAGCATCAAAGGCTACGCTCAATTGCTCAACAAACGCTACAAGCGCTCAGAAGATGATCAGGCCCTGCAACTGGTGAATCGCATGAATGCCCAGGTCTCGAAACTCACCAGCCTGCTTGATGACCTCCTCGATGTCACACGCATCTCTGGTGGAATGCTTTCGATCTCCGAGGAGTTTTTCCCCTTCGATGAGCTAGTAAAAGAGATTGTAGAAGATCTACAGGCGGTCAATGAGCAATTTACGCTTGAGCTGGAAGGCGAGAGCGGCGTTACAATTTGGGGTGACCGCATGCGCCTTGGCCAGGTCATTACCAATTTTCTGACCAACGCCATGAAATATGCCAGTGCTAGCCAACGCGTCGTTGTGAAGACCCGCCTCTCGGATCAGGATGTAACGCTCTGTGTCCAGGATTTTGGTCCGGGCATTGCTAAAGATGTCCAGGAGAAAATTTTCACGCCTTTCTTTCGCCAGGAACGCCCCGAGCAACGCTCAATCCCGGGCCTGGGACTTGGCCTGCATATCGCCTCGGAGATTATCAGGCAACATGAGGGTCACATCTGGGTCGAGAGCGAAGAGGGCCTGGGCGCAACCTTCTGCTTCTCCCTTCCTCTTGAGCGCAAGAAAAGCATCGCCACCCAACCCGAAACTGTGTAGGGCAAGGATAAGGGGTATGTATGTGGAAAATGAACTTAGCTCGTTTTCCACATACATACCCCTTATCCTTTTGACGCAGATCTAGCCAAAGGGCTTGACAATCTCGCAGGCTTATGGTGAAATAATGTAAGCGACTAATAATAAGTAACCTACATACGCAAATATATGCAATAGAGGAATAGAATAGTGACAACAACAACCCACCATAAACCTGCTGACAACCTGCATCCCATCCATGATTTGATTCGCCATCGCTGGAGTCCTCGTGCCTTCTCCAGTCGCCCTGTCGAACAGGAAAAGCTCGATAGCCTCTTTGAAGCCGCGCGCTGGGCCGCTTCCGCCAACAACATGCAGCCCTGGCATTTCATCTACGCAACTAATGAACAACCAGAGGAGCACGCTCGCCTGACCTCGATTCTCTTTGAGCGCAATGCGATGTGGGCGCAGAAGGCTCCCGTCCTGGTCCTCGTCGTAGCCAAACTCTACCAAGCTCCTGGCAGAGAGACGGTCAGCTTCTATGACGTGGGCATGGCCTCCGGTGCCCTGGTTACGCAGGCGGTCGACCTTGGACTGGCCACGCACCAGATGGGTGGCTTCGACGCCAGCAAGGCTCGCGAAGAACTCAACATTCCCGAGGGCTATGCCCCCCTGACTATGATAGCAATCGGCTATCCCGGTCACTCTGACGACCTATCTGACGACTTCCGCGAGCGCGAACTGGCTCCTCGCGTCCGCAAAGAGCAGAAAGACTTCGTCTTCCAGGGCCGCTGGAACGGCTAATCCTACATACTTGTAATAGTAGGAGGGAAGGGAGTCGAGCGCGGTTCGACTCCCTCCTACTATTATTTTCACCTTTTTTTCTTGTGTGATGGGGTACCTATAAGGCATACTTAGAGTGGTGGCGACACCGCTAACCGCACAGAGAAAGGATGACGACATGAGTTCTCTACCCCCTCCCTCTTCATATGGGCTACAGCGCCAGTTTCAGGTCTATATGGCTGGCCTGCAAGGTCAACGCCCCAGTCTGCCAGTTGATCCCGAAGCCCTGGAGCAGGCCGCGAATAGGGCAATGACGCCCGAGGCTAGTGGCTATCTCAATGGTATGGCGGATAGCATGCGTGCCAATCTGGCGGCCTTTCAGCGCTGGCGCATCGTTCCTCGCATGTTGCGCAATGTAGCGGAGCGCGATCTAAGCATCCAACTTTTCAATAAGCGCTATCCAGTCCCGATCTTGCTCGCGCCTATCGGTGTCCAGTCGATTGTCCATACGGAAGCCGAGACAGGGGCCGCACGCGCGGCAGCCTCGGTTGGCCTGCCCTTTATCTTCAGTACAGCCTCCTCGACGCCGCTCGAACAGGTGGCACAGGCAATGGGCGATGCGCCACGCTGGTTCCAGCTCTACTGGAGCAAAGATCCGGAATTCAATCAGAGCATTGTTCAGCGAGCGGAACGGGCCGGATGCGAGGCTCTTGTGGTCACGCTTGACACATATCTCCTGGCCTGGCGCCCCTCTGATATTCAAAACGCCTATCTCCCCTTTATCCTGGGCCAGGGCATTGGCAACTATCTGAGCGATCCCGCCTTCCGCAAGGGCCTCTCACAGCCACCCGAGGTCAATCCCCAGGAGGCCATTCAGCGCTTCCTCGCTATTTTCACCAATCCCTCCCTGACCTGGCAGGACCTGGCTACCCTGCGCCAACAAACAAAGCTCCCCATCCTGCTCAAGGGCATTCTCCATCCCGATGACGCACGCAAAGCCATCGACGCCGGCATGGATGGTGTGATCGTTTCCAATCACGGTGGCCGCCAGGTAGAGGGCGCCATTGCCTCGCTCGACGCGCTTCCCGCCATCTCCGAGGCGGTACGGGGAGAAGTTCCCATCCTCCTCGATAGCGGCATCCGGCGGGCATCAGATGTACTTAAAGCTGTCGCCCTGGGAGCGCAGGCGGTCCTCCTTGGACGCCCCTACATGTGGGCTTTGGCTCTGAATGGCGAACAGGGTGTTCGCGAACTACTGGCCAACCTGCTTGCCGACCTGGATCTCACCCTGGCCCTCAGCGGCTACACCTCCTTTGCCGAGGTCGATACCAAAGCCGTCGTGCGCATGTGACGACTCCACATGCCTGGTGGAACTTTGTCAATGAAAAAAGTGATAGGCCCCAGTAGCCGCGTACGCCAGTAGCGGGCAATGTACCCACTACTGGCGTACGCGGCTACTTGCTACAATTGTTCGCCGACCTGGGTGATAAGTTGCTCGAAGGTCACGCCTTGCAGGAAGGTGGTAACTGGCACGGCTATCTTCAGGTCAGAGTTGATGCGGTTCTTGAGTTCGACGGACATGAGCGAGTCAATGCCCAGGCGGTTGAGCTGCTGCTGCGCGTCAAGTTTGAGCGAGGTGTGGCCCAGCACACGGGCGATCTGCGCGCTGAGGTACTGGCTAAGCTTTTCCCGGCGCTCCTCGTCGTTGAGGTAAGTCAGTACCGCGCGCGTCACGCCTGCGTTCTGGATTCCGCTGGCTTCCTGGGCCTGGGCTTCTGCGACCAGGCGCGTGAAGAGTGAGGAATTGCGGAGATTAGGATAGAACTGACTCCACCTGGGCAGGTCAAAGGACATGACGCCGACCTGCGGTGGGCTCTGGCGCAGCAGGCTCCCCAGAACCGCTAGCCCCTCCTTTGGCTTCATGCTGGCAAAGCCACGGAAGTCCAGGCGCTCTCCTCGATCACCCTTTGTCGCCTGGCCGATCTCACCCCAACGCCCCCAGTTGATACAGAGCGCGGGATACCCCTGCCGCCTGCGGTAAAAGGCCAGCGTATCCATGAAGGCGTTCGCCGCTGCATAGTTGCCCTGTCCCGGCGAACCGATAAGCGAGGCTGCCGAGGAGAAGAGGACAAAGTAGTCCAGCGGGTCTTCCAACGTCAGGCGATGCAAGTTCCAGGCGCCATCAACCTTGGGCGGCATCACGCCCAGGAAGCGCTCCTGGTCCAGTTGCAGAAGAATGCTATCATCCAGCACAACGGCAGAGTGGAAGACACCACGCAGGGGTGGCATAGTCTGGCGTATCTCGCTGAGAGCGCTCGCCAGTTGCTCTTCCAGGGCTACATTCACCTGCATAGCCCGCACATTGGCACCCTGCTTCTCCATAGCTTGAATGGCCGCGCTGGCCTCTTCGCCAGGGGCACGCCTTCCCATAAGAACAAGATGGCGCGCTCCCTGCTCGACCATCCACTGCGCGCTCCGCAGGCCGACGCCACCCAGGCCTCCTGTCACCAGATAGGTCCCTTCAGCGTGGAAGTGTGATTGATTCGCCGTTTCCGGACTCGCCAGGGTAGCATGCGCCAGGCGAGCCAGGTAGCGTCTCTCGCCGCGCAAAGCCACCTCGTCCGCGCCGACATCTGACCAGATTTCGCGGAAGAGTGCCTCAACGGTGTGCTCGTTGGTTGTGGCATCGAGGTCTATAAGTGTACTGTGAAGGTCCTCGTGCTCGTAGACGATGACGCGCCCCAGACCCCAGAGCTGGCTTTGCGCCAGCGCGCTTGAGGTGTCGCGTGCCTCTATTCCCTGAACGCCGCTCGTGACGATCCAGAGGCGTGTGGAGTGCTCGCCTTTCGTGGCGTTTACAGCCTGAACCAGGTGCAGCAGACCGAGGCTGGATTGCTCCATGTCGATATAGAAGGCCTGGGACGCCAGTTCTTCACTGGCCGGTTTCGTTCCCAAACCCCAGAGATAGACGATGCCGAGCGCCTGCGTACCATATGCATCATAGACCTCGTGAAAGAGCTGGTGGAAGTCAGCCGCCGAGGTCGCTGCCAGCTCATAATGCCCTACATCTACCTGGCTATAGGAATTACCAGGAGTAACAGTGAGGCAACGTGCAGTGGCTCGCAGGCGCTCAGCCAACGCCTGTCCTGGCCCCTCGGACTCACTAAAAAGTAGCCAGGTGCGCGGCTGTGCTGGCTGTTGCACGGCGTTCAAAGCCTGCTCTTCCCATTCAATGGTGTAGAGCAACTGGTTAAGGCGCTGGCGCATGAGATCCTGCGAACCGCTGTCCAACGACTGCAAGCGGAAACCCAACACCTCCAATAAGACCTGGCCTTGCTCATCCAGCAGGAAGATATCTCCCTCCAGCACACGAGGATCGTGATTCTTCTCCATATCTACAAGCGCGTGCGACCACAAGCCGTTTCCAGGTACAGGTCGCTGGTGAAACTTTATACGCCTGGCTTCGACTGGGACATAGCTATCATCATTTTCCTCCGGCAGGAAGGGTGTGATCGCCTGGAGAATCGAGTCCATCAGCGCCGGGTGAAGCTGGTAGCCAGCCATATCGTAGGCGACATCTTCCGGTAACGATAGGTGCGCCATGACCTCGCCCGGGCGTCGCCAGACATGCGTCACGCCCTGGAAAGGCTCACCGTGTTGAATGCCGCGGTTACGCAATCCCTGATAGTAGATCGGCGCCTCCATAGCTAAGGTCCAATCACGCTGTACCTCTTCGGGAATTGGATGCATCACACTCTCAGAGCTGAGTGCTTCCTCTATGCGACAAACAGTAACCCTGGCGTGCTCGCTCCAGGTGAGCGCCTCACTGCTCTGTCCCGCCTGGGTACTAAAGAAACGTAGCTCCATGTATTCCGACTGTTGTTCCGGCGTCATAATAAGCTGGAGCGTGAAGGGGGGCGCGCCTTTGGGGAAGAAGAGCGCCTGCTTCAGTTCCAACTCCTCCACCAGGAACTGCTGGGAACCAAAGATCTCTGTGGCCGCCGCCAGGGACAGTTCAATATAGGCCGCTCCCGGTAGCACCGGTACATCATAGACCCGATGTTCACCCAGGTAGGGGAGGATGTCGGGGCCAATCTGGGTAGTCCAGAAATAGGTATCAGGGTGAAGCGCCGACTGCGTGCTCAGCCCCAGTATCGCATGAGCCGTTGCGTTCCTGGTACCCTGATGCTGAACTGGTGAGCCATAGAAGTAGTGCTCGGCATTGGAGTTCCAGTAGCGCTGGCGCTGCCAGGGGTAGGTTGGAAGAGCAATATGCTGAACGCTTGTGGGAAACAACCTGGCCCAATCAGGATCATATCCATGGGTATACAGCGTTCCCAGAGTCCCCAGCAGGGCCGCGCGACCTTCCTCCTCACGCCGTAGCGAAGCCAGGGCCAGGCCAGACATTTCGTACTCTTCCAACGTCTGCCTGATGGCTCCAACCAGGATCGGGTGCGGACTCATCTCCATAAAGACATCAATACCCTCCACCAACAATGCCCTGGTGGCTTGCAAGAACAGCACGGGCTGGCGCAGGTTATCCACCCAGTAGGGGGCCATCAATTCAGCGCCCTGAAGATAGGCACCGCTAACGGTCGAGAACATAGGTATCTGGGCCGTGCGAGGCTGTACACACTGCATCAAAGCCAGCAGGTCATCGTGTAAGGGGTCCATCTGTGGGCTATGCGAAGCCACATCCACGCGCACGAGGCGTCCAAAGATACCATTGCGTTCCAGCAGAGCCAGAATCTCGGTTAGCGCCTGGGGGTCTCCCGAGAGAACCGTTGAGTGAGGACTATTGTTTACCGCGACAGAGACGCGTCCCTGGTAATCACGCACGAAGGCCTGCGCCTGGCCCATTGAGAGTTCTACGGCGGCCATCGCACCCTTGCCACTGACGTGTAATAATAGTTGACTACGCGCACAGATGATCCAGGCAGCATCCTCCAGACTCAGCGCACCCGCCACATACGCGGCTCCCACTTCGCCCATTGAGTGACCAACAACCACATCTGGTTCGATTCCCCACGAGCGCCAGAGGGCCGCCAGGGCCACTTCTATAGCGAAGAGCGTCGGCTGCACCACGTTGATCTCATCGAGTCGGGAATGCGCCTCGTCTGCCTGCAATTGCTCCAGCAAAGACCAATCGACATAGGTACGCATAACCCGGTCGCACTCCTCAATCATGGCTCGAAAGACTGGTTCGCGCTCCAGCAGATCGCGCCCCATCCCCAACCATTGCGAACCCTGGCCGGGAAAGATCCAGGCCACGCGGGGCCGCTGATCGTTGCGCTTACACCCACTCATAATCTCCAGACCCGTCTCGCCGCGCGCAAACGCCTCAAGCTTCTGGCATACATCCTGACGCGAGTAGCCAACCATGGTCAATCGTTGCTCAAAGTGTGAACGATGCTCGCTGGCTGTATAGCAGATGTCGCGCAGGGCCTGGTCCGCGTATACCTCATCTTCGAGATGCTGAAGATACTTCGTCGCCAGGTCTTGTAGCGCTTGCGTATTCTGCGCTGAAAGGGGCAGAAGATAGCTGGTCGGCTCAGCATCCGCCGCTGGTATGACAGGCTCGCGGGCAGGAGCCTCCTCCACAATCACATGCACATTTGTTCCGGCGATACCGAAACTGCTCACACCCGCCAGGCGTGGACCCTCGCTCTCGGGCCAGGGCGTCAGCTCCGTCGGCACCTTCAACGCGTAATCATCCCAGGGAATTTTTGGGCTGGGTTCTTGAAAATGCAGGTTGGGCGGGATCATCTCGTGCTTAAGGCAAAGTACGACCTTGATCAAGCCCGCGAGACCAGCGGCTCCCTCAGTGTGACCGATATTGGTTTTCACTGAACCTACCAGCAGCGGCCTGGCAGGTGAGCGACCAGCGCAAAGGACGCTGCCCAATGCATTGATCTCAACCGGGTCGCCAGCCTGGGTGCCTGTGCCATGTGCCTCGACATACTGCACCTGTAGCGGATCGAGACCTGCATCCTTGTACGCTAGGCGCAGGCCAGCCTGCTGTCCCTGTACGCTTGGCGCCATAAACAGGTCACAATGTCCATCATTATTAGAAGAACTACCACGGATGACGGCGTGAATCTGATCGCCATCCGCAAGGGCCTTCTCAAGCGTCTTCAAGGCTACCACGCCGGCGCCCTCACTACGCACATAGCCATCGGCCCTGGCATCAAACGCCTTACAATGCCCATCGGGAGCCATCATACGCCCTTGCGAGAAGCCAATGGTATGATCAGGATTCAGGATAATATTGACGCCCCCGGCCAGGGCCATAGTGCAGGCACCTGTACGTAAGCTCTGGCATGCCAGGTGGACCGCGACCAGCGAGGAGGAACAGGCGGCATCGAGGGCCACACTCACGCCTTGCAGACCGAGAGCATATGAAATACGACCAGCGGCACCACTACGTGCATTCCCCGCCGTGCTATAGACATCGAGATCGGTTGGATTGCGGAACTGCCTATCCCAGTAATCGCTAGTAATCACACCAATAAAGACTCCAGCAACCTCGTCACGCAGCTTTCCCGGCACCAGGCCAGCATCCTCCATTGCCTCCCATGCCACCTCGAGCAATAAACGATGCTGGGGGTCCATACGCGAAACTTCGCGTGGAGAGAGACCAAAAAATGCGGCGTCAAACTGATCTACCTGGGCTAAAAACCCACCAAAGCGGCTCATCACTTTCCCCGGCGTCGCGGGACGCGAATCATACACAGCATCCACGTCATACCGATCACGTGGTACCTCTGTAATCGCATCTCCACCCTCAGCCATTAATTTCCAGAATGCATCGAGATTGGGCGCTCCAGGAAAGCGACAACCCATACCAACAATAGCAATCGCATTCCCGGGTACGTTAGACAAAGTGGTACTCAAGCTTTAGATATCCTTCCTGGTTACAGGTCATAACGACTACTACTTGACGTCTACTATTTTTCTTGTGTATTACCGCTGTAACAAAGCAAACATCTAACCTACATATTTGCATATTAAGAATCTATAAAGATGCAAACATATTTTAACTAAATTTTTATAGCAAAATATACTTACATATGCTATCTTATACTACAAATATGACAATATCATAATAACATATCCCTAAGGAGGTAACATCCCTAACATAAGCTTTTCAATACAATTACCTTTACTGCTGATACGAAGACGAAAGAGAAGCGATCAGGAGCAGGCTAGTTTTTACCATTTCTTGTCACAAAGAGACCATACGATACCTTCTTTGTTGATGGTATAAGACAGCTTATCCAGCGCATCCAGAGGAAAACGAAAGGAAAAGCTACCGTTTCACCTGAAATGACTTTGCGCACACATCTCCAAAACACATCTGGCAACTTTTGTACAACATACGAGCATAAAATTTATGCATTTAAATAGAGTTGTTGTTATGGAGGAAGGCAGAGATGTGAGAAAGTCTGGCAGGTTGAAAGGTCCAACGCGTAAAGTTGGTATCGCACATACATAGTGCAAATTTTTAGATATAGAGCTTTTCAGGGTTTTATCGCACACAAAATGCTGCTTCGTGGAAGTGGCGCGAGCATTTTGAAGCTTGTTTTTTCTGCTCTCTTGCTTGTTGATGATGATGAGGAGGTTCTTTGTGTCGATGTTCACTAATAGTCAGCCCACTCAGGATCGCTGGTCTCCGTCCAATCTAATCGAACCAGATGTGAAAAAGAAAAGCAGCCTGATCCAACGCTGGAACGAGCTGACCTCTATTCCTGATGCTCCCCCTGACGCCGATTTTGCCAGGCGCGAAAACGTGCGCAAATCGCAGATGACCAGCAATATCCTCTTCTTTTTCACGATCATGGTCATCTTTCTCTTACCCGCTTGCTACTTTGCTCCCTATCAGTCTTACTTCTGGCTGGATATAGTGCTCAGTATAACCTGTGTCGCCGCTTTGCTACTGAACCGTAGGGGGATGTCTCTGACGGCGGGCCTCCTTGTTACTATTGGTAGCTTTACGGTACTTACTGCTGCGCTCTTCTCCAGCATCCCCTTTGATGAGACGACCCTTCAGGGCTACGATATGTACGTGATTGTCGAACTGCTGGCGGTCTCGCTATTGCCCAGTCGCAGCATCTTCGTCGTCTTTGTCGCAAGTGTGGGCTGTACGCTGGCAACGCTACTCTATATGCCACACACAGCAGTACTACAACAGGATATCCATGACCGTCTCCTCATCATCGCGGCACGCCCGGTAGGAACGCTTCTGCTGGTCGCAGGCGCGGCGTATATTCTCTCCACCACCATGACAACTGCGATCAAGCGCGCAGGGCGAGCCGAACTGATCGCGAAATTGGAGCACGAGTTAGCGGACCAGAAGAACGATCTAGAGGAAGGCATACAACAGATTCTGGATACTCACGTCTCCGTTGCCAATGGAAATTTAAGCGCGCGCGCGCCTCTCAACAAGGATAACGTTCTCTGGCAGATCGCCCGTGCGCTTAACGTACTGCTGGTGCGCCTGCAAAGGGCTGTGCAGGCGGAGAGAGAGCTTCAGCATGTTGAGCAGGCGGTAACGCACTACGTGAGCGCGATCCAACAGGCTGAGGCACAGCGGAAGACTCCAACCCTTCCTCTGAGCCATACCAAGATCGATCCCTTGATCGCGGCCTTGCAAGGCCAAACCATCAACCGTGCCCATCTGCCTTCGCCTACACCTCCCCCCATGCCTATGCCCAGCCAGGGATGGTCACAGCGAACAACGTCATTTCCCCACTCCAAGTGAACGTGTAGGCGCGTCCGTAAGTAGCTTACGGACGCGCCTACGCGTTTCCCCTTATGATATACCTACCTGGCTTTGCACACACAAAAAGCAGTGCATCGGCTTTGATGCACTGCTCCGTCAACTCAAACAATTGACTGTTGGAGATAATACAGGATTAATTAATCGCGATAACCCCCAGGGAGAGAAGCACGCGTAGCGCCTCTTCGGTGATATTGGCCTGCAAGGGAACCTCCTTCTTCAAGGACTCAATATCCTTACGGCCATCAATCACCTCATAGACGGTCGAAAGCATTAATTTCTGCTTCGCGGACCACCCTCGCAAGAGTTCAAGATCCAATGGTGCAATCACTTTCGGCACAGGCGTGTTATATGCGGCATGCTCAAAGGTATGCACGGCTTTCGCCGTCGAAGGCGGCGCTGGCAGAGGTGCAAGTTGCCAATCAAAGGGTCCGCGCTCGTCATCCACGGCAGCCAGGATAGTAGCCGAGATCGAGTGACGTCGACCCTCCCTGTCCTCAACATAAGAAGAGGTGACCTTCCCCTCAACCAGTTGAATATACCCCTTACACCGACCACGTACGCCAGGAACATGCTGTAATTCCGCTCGGAGCACGCCATTCTTTCGATAGCGCTCAAATAAGGTCAGACTAAAACGCAACCCGACACTTGCATCAATGTGTTCCTTACCCATGCCAAACCCTCTAACCCAAACTGTTCGACACTACTTCGATACATCGAATACCCTTGCTTCAAGCCAAGTATGACACGTAGCAGGTTATCTCTACCCCGTTAAACAGCCAGATACAACAAAAAGCGCCGCCAGGCGTAAACAACGCCGTCTCACCTGCTAAAATGAATGTAACATATTTGTATATATTAGTCCATTAAATAAAAATGAATATTCCTCTTTTTTATTCATTCAAAGATCATAAAAGGTTTAAACAGTAACAAGCTATTTCATATTTTTAGAGAATTTACGCTTTTTGATCAGCCTGTAAAGCCATATCGGAGCAGTCGCGACATTCTCATCTTGAGAATGTCAGCCATTAGTTAGATGTATTTTTTTTCATTTTATGGTGCAGAAGAAGCTCAATTTTTCCTTTGCAAATAGTAAGAAAGTCATAAGAACAGATACTTTCTTTAAACTATATTCATGTAGGAACCGTACTTCTCTTGATGTAACTGCCAAACATCTATCCTACAACCCCTTCTGCTGGCCTCTGGCCGTGGCATTACTTTCTCTATGAACATTTTGTAACTTGTAGAGAGCATGATGCTGCCCAAGCATACGTTTACATATGACGTCTATATGTAGACGCGTGCTTGAGCAGCGTCGGTTGGATACCTTCTATGCCTTACCTGCAATCGCTGTGGTCGAGCCACGAACGCGCAGTTCCAGGGAAATAACCTCGCTATGCGGCTGTTCTAAAACCTCGAAATCGGCGAGTAAGACTTCTATCGCACGCTTTCCCAGCGCAGCTGTGGGGATGGAGACCGTGGTAAGCTCTGGCGCGAGGGTTTGCGCGATGAGGCCATCACCAAAGCCGACAATTGAGAGCTGGCGTGGCACCCCCCACCCTAGCTCGGCCGCCGCTTTATAGGCTCCAATCGCCAGCAGGTCATCGTCACAAAAAATCGCCGTGGGTGGCTCGGAGAGATGCAGCAGCTTGCGAGCCGCCTGAAAGGCCGAGGCAGGATTGAGAGCCGCACGTGCGGTATAGCGTGCCTCCAGGACAAGACCACGAAGCGCCAATTCCTGCTCATAGGTGCGCTGGCGCTGGCGAAAGGTCTCCACATCGACATCCGCCGCCAGGTGCGCAATCCGGCGATGACCAAGCCCAAACAAATGGTGCATAGCCACCTGCGTCCCGCCAACGATGTCCAGGCTCAGCGAAGAGAGGCCAGTCCAGGTTTCATCCACAATAACGGCGCGTGAACGCAAGATGGCGATATCCATATCGCCTGGCGGGCGAACCGCGCATAAGACAAAGCCTTCAATAGAATGCGTGGTCAGAGCGTCCATCACAACACGCTGCCACTCCTGGTCATCACCTGTACTTACCAAAATCACCGTATAGTTATGCAACCTCGCGGCCTGCTCGGCCCCTTTCAACACGGCGGCAAAGAAGGGATTGCTCACATCTGGAATAACAAACGCAATAATGTTGGTATGTCCAAGGCGCAGAGTGCGCGCCACTGTGTTGGGGCGATATCCCATCTCCTCGGCTATACGCAAGACTTCCTGCTGCGTCTGAGGAGAGACGCGTCCCGACGCTTTGCCCGCGAAGACAAGCGAGACGGTCGATTGCGAGACACCCGCTTTACGCGCGACATCGACGCTGGTAATACTCCTGCTCTCTTTTCCTCGTACCATGATGTACCTTCTCTTGCTTTAAGATGTGCTCATTGTAGCGCAAAGTGCTTGCGGTATAAAGGGTGCGTGATATCAGGCTGGCTACTCCAGCCTGATATCACGCACCCTTTATACCGATTTTTTCTCTATTGACAAAGTCATACGTATGACGTACTCTACAAAGAGAGAAGAGAAAGGATACGATGGTGAAAATAAAGGGATTTCTGTTGACGCTCGCTACGGCGTGTATGTTTGGTCTGGGTGCGGTCCTGGGCAAGATGGCCTCTTCCGTACTTAATCCGTTGCTGGTAACGTTCTTAAATTTCGCGGTGGGGGGCGGCTTGCTGCTTATTTTTCTCCTGGTACGCAGGATCGCTCTCTTTAAACGCTTGGAGCGACGTGACTGGCTGAATTTACTGCTGCTGGTGGTCTTTGGCACAACCCTGCCTGCCTGCTGTGTGCTCTATGGACTCGCCTTGACCAGCGCCATCAAGGCTGGCTTTCTCATGCAGATGCAGGGCATCTCGTCGGTCTTATTCGCGGTACTCTTCCTGCGCGAGCGCCTGAACTGGAAACAGGTGGGGGGAATGTTGCTGCTCCTGCTTGGCAGCCTCTTTGTTGTTATGAAGACCACGCAAACGTCAATCTTGAGCGCCTTTAACCTGGGGGATGTACTGGTTATTTTAGGAGCTATTGGCTTTGGCTATGCGATTCTCCCGGCAAAGGCACTAACAGGAAAAATAGATTCGCTGCCATTGACGGTCTGGAAATTGCTGATCAGCGCCCTGATGATTCTCCCATTCCTCGCATTCCAGCCAGGGGTCTGGCCAACACAGCTACCGCCATTGCTGCTCTGGCTGCTACCTGTCTATATCATCTCCAATTTCTGTATTGGCTATGTGACCCAGCAGGAGGGTCTCAAGTATCTGCAAGCCTGGGAGTCGGCAACGACGATGCAGAGTACGCCCATTTTTTCCACACTCTTCGCCATGCTTCTCCTGGGAGATAGCCTCTCGACGCTGCAACTGGTTGGAGGCATCATTGTGCTTGCAGGTGGTTGCGTTATCGCCCTGGGCGGGGCAAACCTTTCGCGTAAGCCCCTGACACGCACCAGCCAGGTCGCACCAACAGGCCAGGAAATCTAAATGGTTTGCTCACGAAAAACCTTATGTGTCGCCTCACGAAAATGCTCTAAATTGTGGAAATCTCCTGCTTTCTGGCTTTCTTCGATATATGTCAGCGCGTCCTGCGCCCATTCCTCCTGAATGGATTGAAGGTAGCTTACTGTAGAAGCAACGCCAGCTCCGACTAGAAACTGGACATCAAAACCGCACATGGTATCAAAGCTCGTGGTTTTGGCCTCCCACAAGAGACCTACATCCTCTACCTGGGCAAGAAGAGAGAGGAGGAAGCCACACAAACGGATGCTCTCGTAAATGCACCAGGCATTTTCATGAAAAGTAATTTCTTGCTTCAGGAGAAAACGGACGAGGGGCCAATCTCCTGGTGAGAGGGTTTTATGCAATTTTTCCAGGACCGCCAAACGGAACTCAGCATTTTGATCCCCTCTCTCTTCGGTATTAGGGAAAATTTCTTCTTTGTAGGCAACCAATTGGAGTAGCTGTGGGGAAAGAAACTCGAACTGCGTGTTTCGAACCTCGCGAACAAAATCTTCTGCCTGCATCTGGCCTCTCTTTTCTCCTGGTTTTTCTCAGCAAAACTCTCCCAGCAGTATACAGGCAACAAAGCAATTGCTCAAGCCGACAAGAAGCAAAAGAGCGTAATCCCAGTAGCCGCGTACGCAAGTAGCGGACCCGCTACTTGCGTACGCGGCTACTGGGTTGCCTATGGGCTTTACATCTACTGGTGAAACACAGAGGCACGCGTGCTAGGGCAAAGAGTTGAGGTGTGGTTTGACGGTATTGGCGAAATTGTAGCTATTGGAGGCATCCCAGCTAATCGACCATGTCATTGCGCCGCGAATGCTTGGATAGGTCGTAGCGGGCTTGAAGGAACCGCAATTTGTGCCGTAAGCCAGGCAATCGAGCGCAGCATTGACCACCGAGGGCGAGACATAGCCGCTACCCGCTGCTGAGCTTGAGGCGGGTAGGCCAAAGCCGACCTGGTCAGCGCGCAATCCTCCCTGGAGCTGGATGCAGGCCAGAGCGGTCAGGAAGTTCACGCTTCCCTGGGAGTACACATTGCCGTCGCAACCCAGCATAGAACCGGAGTTATAGTACTGTGTATTGACGACGGTAAGGATATCTTTGATATTGAGGGCCAGTTGAAAGTAGGTCCCGCTCGTGGATTGCATATCAATTGTCTGAGGGGCCAGGGTGATAATGAGGCTTGAGCCAACCTTGGTGGAGAGCTGACGCAATGCGCTCGCCATATAGGTCGCATTAAGCCCATTTTCAAAATCGATATCTACGCCATCGAAACCATACTGCTGGATCAGACTATAGACGCTGTTGGTGAAATTGGTCGCGCTCGTCGCATCATTGACCGTGACCGTTCCGTTCTGACCACCCACAGAGAGAATGACCTTCTTCCCCCTGGAGTGGAGCGTCGCGATATCGCTGGTAAACTGCGCATCGCTATAGCCACCAAGCGCGCTGGAGAGGCCTGAATCGATGCTAAACGTTACGCCACCCGTCTTCGACGTATCGGCATTGGCGAAGGCCACGGCGATCAAGTCATAGTTTGCATTGACATTGCTTAAGCGCAGAGGCGTAGCTCCATTAACGAAGTCCTGCCAGTAACCAGTCAGGATATGCTTGGGGAGGCTACCTCCACAGGTGGGACATGGGGTTGGTGTGGGCGTGGGCGTCGTGGTTGGGCTGGGCGTTGGGGTTGAGGTTGGAGTCTTTGTCGGAGTAGCCGTGGGCGTCGTTGGCGTTGGGGTAGGCGTGCTAGATCCCCCGGGGCCACTGAGCGTCACGTCGTCCACATAAACGTTCCCCTGCGCATACCAGCCATGCAGATAGATTGTGACGCTGGTAGCAGAAGCACCTGTGGTAAATGAATACGACAGCAGGGTATAGCTGCTGCTGCTGGTCCAGTTATTACTGTAGCCATTGACTCCAATATAAGCATAAGGGCCGTTTACATACGCGCTGAGCGTGTACGCGGTATTGGGCTGCACACTAATCGTCTGAGTACACTGACCGGTGGTAGAACTGCTGGGGGTAAGCTGGCCCGCGTAAGATCCACCATGTACGGGAGTCGAGGTCACGACGTCCCCGGGATCACAGCTCCAGCTAGTGAGGTTGCCTGTTTCAAAACCAGGATTACTAACGAGGTTGTTTCCAGCGGCATGAGCCTGGGAAGATCCATAAAAGAACGAAATAGAGCCGATGCTACTCCCCACAAGAAAGAGGGCAAAGGACATAAGCATGACGAGACGACGGTAACGCAACATAACAGCTCTCCTTGCATGAATGCGCGCAACAATACTTTCAGGTCCGCACCACCATTGGGCGGTCCACATGTCCCGAGAACGCGATCCAGGCAATATGCCTGCAATTATGGCTTTCTTGCCAATCATCGCGTAGATCTCATGCGTAAAATCTATGTTAAGCATAGCCAAAACAAGGTTACGTTGTCAAGTCATCTAGACCAATAAATCAGGGAACATCCAATCCTTCTCTCGTAACCGGCCTCGGCTCGCGTAGTGAGCTATTGAGTAAGGGTATGCAGGCGGAAAATTGGGCAAAACCTAATTTTCCGCCTGCATACCCTTACTCCTGAGTGCCGCAGGCGCGAAGGCAGGAATTCGTGATAAAATAAGCGCATCTTTGCTACAACTGTTCTTGCATAGAAAGATCTCTATTATGCTACTGGACTCAATCAATATCCCAATTTATTCTCTTAGTACATGTTCTGGTATACTCTGGCGCAATTCACAGGGTCTGATCGGCTATGAACCTTTAACTGCAAGAGAGAAACTCACGGGGATGCACCTCGATGATATGTATACCCTGGAGTTGGTCTGCCAGGGTATGCAGGAGATCTATCTTGATGGGTGCTGGCGTCCTGTGCCTCCTCTACATGTTGTCTGGACGAGCCCCAGAATTATGCATGCGCATCGCACCTCAGGCGAGTTGGAAACCATTTTCGCGCTCTTTCCATCGGCTATGGTCGAACATGTATGGGAAGAACTCTATGGAGGCTGCTCATTGCAGGTTCCACATGCCGCCATTCTCCCCTCTCCCCCTCAACTACAGAATGCGCTCCATCATCTTCTACAAGAGGTTCGTAGCTGTAATCAGGCCCCCGACTATATCATCTCCCTTCTTCTCCATCTTGCATTAGCCGAATTTCTGCGCCTTGCGGTTCAACCAACACCGCCCGTTCCTTCAATTGCTACACAGCCATTACCTCAAGAACGTATAAGTAGTGAGATGCTCCATGCTACCCAACTTTTGAAGGAGTCGCATACCTGTTCTTCGCTCTCACTAGAATGTACGGCGCAATATGTTGGTCTAAGCCTGTTTCACTTCTCACGTCGCTTTAAACAGGAGGTCGGCATAACACCCGGTCACTATTTGCGTCAGCAGCGTTTGAATCATGCATTGCAGCTTCTCTTTAGCACAACACTAAGCATGGAAGAAGTCTCTTATCTGAGTGGCTTTGGTTCAGCTCGCCAGTTGACTGAAGCGTGTAAAGCCGCCTTCGGGCAATCCCCATCAACCTTGCGTAAAGAGCGTGGTTTCTTCTTTCTTTCCAGCAATTCGTCTCCTTCAATGTATGTTTTGCCCTCTCCAGAGAACACCCATCCCTTGAGAGAGACACAAGCGCTTCTCATCACTAACGACGCCAAAGAGCAAATTTCCGTGGTAGAAGCGCAATAAAACGCGCGCCCTTTCCCTTTACAAACAATATAATTCTATCGTAACCACTCAGTTCTTCATCAATAATAAAAGGAAAAGGTATTATGCAAGAAATAAAAGGCAAAGCACAGGTAGCAGAACTTATTCGTACACAGCGCGCAACACGACAGTACAGCCAGCAAGCGGTATCAGAAGAGAATATCCGGACGATATTGAACGCGGGTCGGCGTGCGCAAAGTTCAAAAAATACTCAACCATGGCAATTTATCGTGGTTCGCGACCGTGAGACACTGAAACAACTGGCGGAAGGCGGCATGTATGCTGCTCATGTGCCTCATGCTGCCTTTGCTATCGCACTTGTCACGTCGGAGGCTGGTCGTCCTAATTTTGATCTGGGACAGGCTGCTGCCTATTTGCAACTGGCTGCGTGGGATCTGGGCATTGGCTCATGCATTACCTGGATGCATTATCCGGAGAAAGCTAAAGAAGTGCTGCACATTCCCGCTGACCTGGAATTTCACGTAGTTCTCTCCTTCGGCTATCCAGCACCGCAAGAGCATCCCCAGCCCCCAAAAAGAACGGTCGCAAACCCTTTGATGAAGTGGTGCATTGGGAACGCTGGTCATAGAAGCCCAATCCTATTAAACGACCTATGGCCTCTTTTTGTGAAGCATAAAGTAGACAGTAAAACAAGTGGCCTTCCAAACAATGCGTTCGTTGGCCACTTGTTTTTTTGGTGCTTACTACTGCTATGGTATTTACTGCTGCTGACCACCGCCCAAGGTGCCACTGAGAAGTGATCCCAAGAGAGTAAAAATGGGGAGTGATCCAATCAGGTCGCCTCCAAGGCCGCCTTCCACGCCTTCCAACTCCACATCATCTAATTCTCTCACCTGAGGCTCCTGTACAAAGGTTTCCTCGCTGGCATAGTTACGAGAGAAAAGATTTTTTACCCACTCCATGTGTGTCTTCCTTTCCTATCATATCCAGGATTTTTGAATGTAACCTGGATAAAAAGCTGTATTTTTGTATGTGCTTGAAGCATCTCTCGAGCATTACTTGCTCTAAATCTAATTATACTTGCTCATATAAATCATATCCGTTTATATATCTATAAGCGTTTAATATGCATGAATGACTGCTTGTATTTATGGATCATGCCGCATAGCCAGCCCTTGTTGCCAGGCAAAGACCGCCGCCTGGGTACGGTCTACCATGTGCAGCTTGCCAAGGATATTGCTGACATGCCCCTTGACCGTCTTCTCGCTGATAATGAGTTTTTGCGCAATCTCGCTGTTCGAGCATCCATCCGCGATGAGGCGCAGGACATCTAGCTCACGATCGCTCAACTGTGTAAAGGGGTTGGGCACGTCGCGTCGGTTGCCGCGTAGCTCCTCGACAACACGCGCGGCCACGCGCGGGTGCAAGACCGATTCTCCACGCGCCGCCTTGCGCACCGTGTCGGCCAGTTCCTCTGGACCAACGTCTTTTAATACATAAGAGAGCGCCCCGGCACGCAGAGCGGGAAAAATATATTCGTCCTCGTGATAGGAGGTCAGAACGATAACCTGCGAGCGAGGACTGACCTGCTTGACCTGTCTGGTCGCTTCGACGCCTCCTATCCCAGGCATGATCAGATCCATCAGTACAACATCGGGGGCAAGCTCTCCCGCCAGGCGTACGGCTTCTTCGCCCGAGGAGGCCTCCTCAAGCACCGCCAGGTCGGGCTGCAATTCTAAAAATACACGTATTCCCTGGCGGACGAGCGCATGATCATCGGCGATGATCAGCGCAATCTCATTTGGCATGTATGCACCTCGCTTGTAAGGTTTACCTGCCGCCTGCGGCGGCAAGTAAAAGAGGGGAGATTTTTGTGGGGACACCCCACGCCCCGGCCAAGGGCTAGCCGCCCTTGGCAATCCCGCTTCGGAGACACCCGTGCTCTGCTCAAGGTTAGCCGCCCTTGGCAATCCCACTTCGGAGATACCTGTCCTCTGTTCAAGGTTAGCCGCCCTTGGCAATCCCGCCGCTAGCATGCTCTGCAGAATCTTCAGCTGGCTCTATATGAGCATCCTGTAGTAACCGCTTACAGCGGGCGACGATACACACTCCTTTCGCGGAGACACTCTCAACCTGGACATCGCCACCCAGGTGCCGCATGCGCTCTTGCATGGAAGACAAACCTATACCCGGATGATGCTCCTCGCCAACAGCAAACCCCTGACCGTTATCTCTCACGGTAAGCGTTACCAGCTCATCTTCTACCTCCAGAGAGACCTGAACGAGTGTGGCATGACTATGGCGCGCTACATTCGCCAGAGCCTCCTGTGTGACACGGAAGAGCGCCTCTTCCACGGTAAGCGCGAGGATCTGCATCTCTCCAATGCGTACATTTGCTACGATGCTGGTCTGCTGCGTCCACTGCATTGTGAGTTCACGTATGGCTGCAACCAGGCCCTTCTCCTCTAGCGCGGCCGGGCGCAGCTCACGAATCAACGATGTTAACTCCTGCTGGGCCTGGCGCACAAGCTTCTCCGCCTCAAGTAAGCGCTTTTCGGCGGTATCTATATCTTGCCTGAGGAGAAAGCGGGTCGCACCTATTTGCATAGCTGCCGCAAAGACCTGCTGCTTGACGCTATCATGTAAGTCTCGGGCCAGGCGATTCCGCTCCTCCAGCGTCGCGACCTCCTGACGAACTTGCAGCAACTGCTTTAACTGGTCCGCCATGTAGTTGAACTGTTGAGTGGCCTGCCCCAGTTCGTCTTCAGAAGAATCATGAACACTGGATGAAAAATCACCACAGCTCCAGCGCTCCGCCGCACGCACCAGACCTTGCAGCCTCCGCGTCAAACCACGCGCAGTCACATACCCGGAAATACCTCCAGCCACAGCCGCATAGAGGGTAATGATAACCACACTAAAGGCAAGAAACTGGAGAAAATTGAGCGCCAACTGCCAATTATCTGGCGCGACAACCTTCACAACAAGCACGCCATCAACATGATGCTGATCAGTAATAGCCGCCATTCCCAACAAGGATCCATCACCCTCAGGAGTAAACTTGTTCTCAGCCCCTCGCACATCTGCCCGGGCGATACGCCAGTTAGCGCGATCCCGAGAGGAGAGCTGATCCGGAAATTGTGTTCCTACGACAAGAGGATATCGGCCAGATGAGGCCAGCACGTGTCCCTGAATATCAACCACAGCAAGTAAGAGAGGACGGGCAAAGCTAAATGGTCCCTGTTTGCTTGGAAATTCCTTGTCAAGAATAGTTAGCCAGCGCGCCAATGCCTCCCGGTCGGGGCTGCCATGTACAAAATAGGTCGTAGCCTGCGGCACCTCTTGTGTGAGCACACCGCTAGCAAAGAAGGGAAGGTTGGGTACGGAGATAAGGAGCGCGCCCCCAACAAGGATGATCTCAACCACCAAAAAAGCTAGAACCGCATTTATCATATAGAAGATGGTCAGTTTACCCTGCAAACGCTTAAAAGGTGATACTAGCGTTGGCATTCTCATGGCTTTTCTCCCAGGCAAAGGCCAATATATCATTAGTATACCATATTTCAATGGATAAAATGCACAATTATGGATAAAGAGTGTATTCGCCTTGGCTCGCAAGCTCGCTTAAAAACGCATTAGGAGTGGTACATGCGTCGTTGGCAATTGCCAACGACGCATGCACCACTCCTAATACTTATGTGTGCCATAGGCAGGAGTGCTCTTAACATTACTCGTAACGCAAGACTGCCAGGGGTCGGACGCGTACTGCGCCCCAGGCGACCAGGGCCGCGACCAGCATCGCCAGCAGCACTGTGCCTCCCACCAGGCTGCCCACCACCCAGGGCGTGATGCTCAACGTGAGGTTGAAGAGCAGGCTACCGAGCAGTGCTACACCTATAGCCGCCAGGAGCATCGCGACTATGGAACCTATCGCGGCGACAATGCCATTCTCGATCAAGACCTCGCGCAACACAATGCCACTGGTATAGCCAACTGATTTCAGGATACCCAGCTCACGCCTGCGCTCAAGCATCGCCAGGGTGACAGAGTTCGCGATGATAATCACACCCGCCAGCATAGAGAGCGAGGCAATAGCAACCAGCACATCCAGGAAGCTAGTTAGCTGCTGGGTAAAGCCGGTAATCACATCAGCCACGTTCTGAACTGTCGCGTTGGGCGCGATATTGCCAATGGCGTCAAGCGCGTGATTCACCTGGGCGGGATCAATCTTCATGTAGGTAACGTTTGCCGCCCCCGTTTTCGCGGGACTCAACTCATTGACGAAACCCTCGGGCGCAACCACCATCCCAACATGGCTCACGCTCACTGCGCCTGTATAGATGCCAACGATGGTCGCTTTTTTAGAGATTTTCCCATCCACGCTCATAAAGGTCAGCGTATCACCAGGCTTCAAGTTCGTGCCATCCGAACCAGTACTGCTTAACTGGTCAATCACCACAATGTTATCTGTCCCCATATCGCTGGCATTTAAATTACGACCCTGCGTGAGCTTGAGCGATGGCGCGTTAGTTGTGAGGTCATATCCCTCAAGCGAGCTCATAAAACTCAGCGCTTCCTGGCTGCGCGAATTTCCTGCCAGCACCTGTTGCAGAGGCGTGTCATTTAAAGCTACCGGGATCGTCGAGGTAAAGACGTCCTGGCTAGAGCGCGTAAGACCTGGAATCGTTTTGATCTGATTGTTTAAAGCCGTTGATTCGTCACCCGAGGTAATTATGATTATATTAAACTCTTGCTGGGAGAAGGCCTGAGTAATACCCGACTGGAGATCCTGACCTAGCGCCACCACCAGGCCGATGGAGAAGATGCCGACAAAGAGAGCAATGGCCGTCATAGTGGTGCGCGATATCCTGCGCCCGATGTTGCGCAAGGCCATCTTCAGGCTGACCTTCCACGAGCGCGGCGCGATGGAGAAGCCTACCCCGATCAGGACCAGGAGCAGGAGCAGCAGACCAAACACTGGAAGCCACAGGTAGAGCAGAACCGAGATGACCAGTCCCGTCAGGACCAGCGCAGCATAACCCAGACTAAAGCGCTCAGGCACCGGTAACTTGCTTACGACGAACATAACCAGGCTGAAGAGTGCACTCAGCACAAGCAGGAAGGCAAAGGTGCCATAGACCACGCCAACTCCCAGGAGAATATTATTCTTGAGAAGCACCACGGCCATGGCGCAGAACAGGAGCGAGAACAAGGCCATCAGCACAATGGTCAGACTGGTGCTACCTACGCTCCGGCGCTCGGGCAGCTCACGAATCACACTGAGCGGGCGTACATTTGCTGCCTGGACGATAGGCAAGAGGCCAAAGATCAAGGCGCTACAGAAGCCGACGAGGATACCGCCCGCGATAATCCAGGGGTTCAGCTCAAAGAGCATGGTAGTCCCCAGATTGATCATGAACAGGCGCACTATATAGCTCACACCTATAGCCGCCAGGGCGCCAACGATGCCGCCAAGCAGGCCGAGCAGACCCGCCTCCAGACCGAAAAGCATATAGAGGTCCATGCGATGATAGCCCGCGGTTTTCAGCATGGCGATCTCTGTCTTACGGCGTGAGAGCAGAACCTGCATGGTATTGACGATGCCGACGCCACCTACGAGCAGCGCCAACAGGCCCGCGATCTCCAGAAAATTACTGATATTATCGACATTGGCCTGCTGCGTTTTGAGGACATCGGCGACCGTCTGTGTCGCCGCGAGAGGAAACTGCTTGCTAATGGCCTTGGTCGCGGTTTTCGCCTGGGCCGCGCTCGCAGTCGTCATATCAACCACACTATACGTCGTCTCGCTGCCTGAGGCCGCGGCCTCATAGTCCTGTGCGGAGATGAGCAGAAGATTACCGGCCTGGGCAAAGCTACCAGAATTGGTGATCACACCTGCCAGTGTGACAGCAAGCGTACGCCCCGTGCCGCTACTCGTCTTAGTGTAGACCGTAAAGCTATCGCCAACCTTCTTGCCATAGCGGTCCAGGAAGCTCTGTGTAACCACCACCTGATTATTGCTCAACAGGTTCGAGATCGTGCCATTGGCTGGCGTCGTGAAGGTCGGCGGCGTGACCAGGGGATAGTGTGATGGATCAACCGCCTCAACCTGGAAGTACTCATAGGAGGGTGTTACCGTCTTCAGACCACCATTGGCCACGCTTACAGCAGTGTAGTCAGTAATGGTACCACTCCCTTTGAGCTGATCAAAGAAGCCAAGGTCGCTTGAGTGCAAAGGTGCGCTCGGCACGGAGACCGAGACGTCACCTCCATTGATATCGCGTACATTAGAGGTTAGCGAGTCTTGAAGCATAAAGCCAACGAGTTGCAGTGCAACAATCGACATGACACCAACTGCTACACAGAACACCGCCAGCAGTGTGCGCTGGCCCCCACGGACCAGCGAACGGGTTGTATAGTTAAGGTAGAGTGAGGCTTTCATAATAGAGATTCTCCCTTCCCTGGAAGTGATATTTAGATCTTATGCTGAAACCAACGCCGCTCTCGCGGCTAGCGATTGGCGCTCAGGTTTCCGAAAGGTAGTTATTGCGTAATCTTATCGTTAGTGTGATCGATTTCAGCGGTGTTGCCGTCTACGATACGAATGGCTCGATCGGCGCGCGAGGCTACCACGGGATCATGTGTAGCGATGATAAAGGTCTTCCCTGTCTGGGCGCGCAGGTCAGAAATCAGCTTAAGCACGTTTTCACCATTACGCGCATCCAGGTTGCCTGTCGGCTCGTCCGCGATCACAAAGGCAGGATCGGTCGATAGGGCGCGCGCGATCGCCACGCGCTGCTGCTCGCCGCCCGAGAGCTGACTAGGGCGATGATCGAGGCGATGAGAGAGGCCAACCAGGTCCAACAATTCTTTCGCACGCGCGGAGGGAGAGCCTTGATGCTTGCCCACATAGAGGGGTACTTCGACGTTCTCCTGCGCCGTCAGCGTTGGAATCAGGTTAAAGGCCTGGAAGACCATGCCAATTTTGCCATTACGTACGACCGCCAGTTTACCCTCCGTCATACGCGTGATATCTACACCATCGATCAAGACCTTACCTGAACTTGGATTATCCAGCCCGGCGATAATGCCCAGCAGTGTGCTCTTCCCCGAGCCCGAGGGGCCGACAATCGAGACAAACTCGCCGCTCAGCACCTGGAAACTGATACCCTTTAAAATTTCAATCTTCTCGCGACCGAGGGGGAGGCTCTTCCTGATCTCCTGAACATCTATTACTGCGCGGGCTTCTGGCTTCTGCGCCTGGTCATCTGTAAGATTCGTGCTGGTTGTCATGTGCGAAATCCTTTCGAAATGTTTGAATGTTTGTATTATCAACTAGAAGTTCTTGAACAGTTATCGTGCTCTAAGCATAAATTGAAAACCAAGATTTTCCATGCGTCTGTAGACGTGTTGTAAGCGGGACTTTAGGCGGGGATAAATTACGGAGAATTCACGACTAAAGGAGCATACAGGCAAGACGAAGAACACCCTTTTTTGCCACTATCAATAATTTTATGTAATGCCGCGCTGCAAGCGGATGCAACTCAACTATGAAAAGGCATTAAAGCTTGAGGTTTTGGAATATATCTCCTCTTCGAGGTGTTTGATAACCAGTGTAAAGCCAAAAGAGAAGGAGAAAATCATTATGCAGAATATTCAGCAGAAACCAGCCCAGGCCAGTGGGACTCTAACGCTGGGTGGCGACCTTAAGGTCTATCGTCTCGGTTTTGGCGCGATGCGCATTACCGGCGAGGGCATCTGGGGGCCGCCCGCGAACAAGCAGGAGGCTATCGCGCTGCTGCGGCGCACGCTGGAGCTTGGTATCAATCTGATCGATACCGCCGACTCTTATGGACCTAATGTGAGCGAGGAGCTGATCGCTGAGGCCCTCCATCCCTATCCCGAGGGGCTTGTCATCGCCACCAAGGGTGGGTTACTGCGCACCGGCCCCGGCCAGTGGCCACAGGATGGGCGACCAGAACACCTGCGCGAAGCCCTGGAGGGAAGCTTGCGTCGCCTGCGTGTAGACCACATCGATATCTATCAGTTCCATCGCCCAGACCCCAAGGTACCCTTCGAGGACTCCGTGGGCGAGATCGCGAAGCTGCAAAAAGAGGGCAAGATTCGCCACGTCGGCCTCTCCAATGTGACGATCGATGAGTTGGCACGGGCGCAGAAGATTGTTCCCATCGTTACAGTTCAGAACCACTATAACCTCTCCAAACGCGAGTCTGAACGCATGACTGCTCAGCAATCCGAAGAGATGATTGATGTCTGCGCGCGCCAGGGTATTGGCTTCATCCCCTGGAATCCGCTCTCCACAGGCGCGCTGGCGCGTCCCGGCAGCACGCTTGACCAGGTCGCCAAAAAGCATAACGCACAGCCCAGCCAGATCGTGCTGGCCTGGCTCCTGCATCGCTCACCCACGCTGCTGCCCATCCCAGGTACCTCCTCCATCAAGCACCTTGAGGAGAACGTCCTGGGCGCAACCATCAAGCTCACCCAGGAAGAGTTTGACGCCATCAACCAAGGTAGCCAACAATAAGTTTCCTTGACATAAAACTTTTGTGCATGCTTACAACCATTCCCTGGATAATGGGATGTGTGCGACCGTTGCGAACGCAACGGTCGCACACATCCCATTACCACCAACGAGCCACCGCAGGTGGGGAGAGGTCATGCACAGCTACCTTGAGATATACTAAAGAGTTATATCCAAACTATTTTACTGGTGAAAGGGAACAACATGACAGCAAAAAAGCCCTTAAGCTTTGGCATCAAGACCGCTCCTCAGCACACGACCTATGAGGATATGTTGGCCATATGGCTGGCGGCGGATGCCGAGCCGGCCCTGGAACATGCCTGGCTCTTCGATCACTTTATGCCTATCGTGGGCGACTATAAAGGTCCCTGCCTGGAGGGCTGGTCGCTTCTCTCCGCCTTTGCTGCGCTGACCAAACGTATTCGCATCGGTCTGATGGTCACCGGCAACACCTATCGCCATCCAACCGTGCTCGCCAACATTGGGGCGACCGTGGATGTGATCTCCAATGGTCGCCTGGACTTTGGTATTGGCGCGGGCTGGAATGAGCGCGAGCATAGCTCCTATGGTATTCCTCTCTACACGACGGGTGAGCGCATTCGCCGCTTTGGCGAAGCCTGCGAGGTCATTCGCCAGATGTGGACCGAGAAGGCTCCTACCTTTGAGGGCCGCTACTACCAGATCAAAGAGGCCTACTGCGAACCCAAGCCAGTGCAGAAGCCCTATCCACCCTTCGTTATTGGCGGAAGCGGCGAAAAGCTCACGTTACGCATTGTGGCCCAGTACGCCGACATCTGGAATATGGCGGGTGGCTCTATCGACGACTTTAAGCATAAGAGCGCGGTCCTGGATGAGCACTGTGCCGCCATCGGTCGCGATCCCAATACGATCTCGCGCTCGATCCAGATTCCCATTACGCCCAACGACCTGGCCCAGACGCGTGAATTGACGCAACAGTTCATCGATGCAGGCGCAAACCATTTTATCCTGAACCTGCGTCCTCCCTTCCCCGAGGGCATCGTCCGCCGCCTCGTCGCCGAGGTGGTCGAGCCTCTCAAGGCCGCAAACCAGTAGCATCACTCACTCTGAAGCTTATGACGCGACTTCTCTCTCTCCGCGAGAAGTTGCGCCATAAGCGTTATAGCACCCACGATACGCCTGAGTTCGGCAATAATAGCCCGTACATCCGAACACTCCGCATAACCACGTGCCTTTACTGAGTTATCCAGGTCATGCAGGGTCTCCTTGATTGGCGGCAACTGCTTCGCTGGCCTCTGCTCTCGTATCGCTTCCGCGAGCAGATGGAGCGCCTCCTCATACTCCTGCTTGAACGAGACCATCTCTGATAGCTTGTGATTCACCGGGTGCGCCAAGAGGTGCGCCTCCAGGGCAAGCAGGCTTTGAGCTATGGTGTCCTCCGCTTCAAGTAAGCTCTGGGCCAGATCGGGATCAAAATGATGGGAGACCGGCTCTTCTAGAGAGCGTCGGATGGATACGTCGGCATTGGAACGAGCCAGACGGGCCTGTTGCAATAATTCATGAAACTGTGCTGAATCACAGGTACTTGTGTTTACATACGCCGTAAGCACAACAGAGCCATAAGAACAAAGTGAATCCAGGTGGGCCGCGAGATCCCGTGGAACCTGCTTGAGTTGCCAGGTAGGCCAGAGGGCATAGATGATGAGCGCTAATACACCTCCTATAAGCGTGTCTAAGGCGCGATCCAGAGCGGTTGTGAGTGGTTGGGGAATCACAAAGGACAGGAGGAAGACGATCTGCATGGTAATAAAGGCTGAGAAGATGGCATAATTGGCATAGAGAAAGGTAAAGGCCAGGTAGGCCATAACCGCGTCGATAACTACCAGGACTTCGTTTGCTGGCGCCAGCAATGCTATCAATAATGACGTCAACGCCGCCCCCAGCATAGTGCCTAGTATACGCGCCAGTCCCCGAGTAAAGGTCGTGCTAAAATCGGGCTTAAGCACAAGGAGAGCCGTCAATGGTATCCAGTAGCCACGCTCAATCGGCCAGGGGCCAACCCGGTAGAGCGCGGTCGCCAGGGTCAGAGTGGCGCCCAGGCGGATGGCGTGCCGAAAGATAGTTGACTCCAGGGAGAGGTTAGCCCTTAGCATTACCAGGGCATTACGCCATTGGAGGCGATTAGGATGCCGATTCCTGAAGCTCCCCAATAATTCCTGGGGCAGGTGAAGTTGCTTATATCGCAAGGATTTCGCCAACTTCTTCGTGGCATGCAACTGATCGCGCAAGGCGCTACTATAGCCAAGCACCTGTTGTATGCTTGCCTCGTCGCAGAAGGCTCCCAGTTCCTGCCGTAAGCCTGTGAGAGCCTCCTTCAACTCTTGCTGTGGCTTGTGAAAATGTACAAAGCCCTTCCGCGGCTCTAGCTCATCGGCGATATTATTCAGTTCTTCAGCCGTTGCTTCTAGCACGCGGTCCAGGTATGACGAACAGTGGGCGCCCCTCTCATCATCACTACCTATACTCTTCCGTAATTGCTGCAAGGCAAAACAATATAAGCGAATACGCTCCGCCGCCTCTAAAAGCCCATAGAGAACATTACCTTCCCTCTCTGATATACTGCTCTCCGCCAGCACTGTCTGGGCATTTGACAGGACATCTCGGGTCTGGGGAAATGTGCTACCGGGATCACTTGCATAGTTGGCAAGCTGCCGGTACGCCGTCGCCAGGACATGACGCTCAATCTTGGTGCGCTGCCAGCGAGCCGTCAGCAAGCCCAGTCCAGCTTGAAATAAAGCTCCTACAAACATCAATAACGCCTGGAGCGCAGCGTTAAGCGGATCAAGCTTAAAATGAGAAAGAATGATCAAGGCTATCGTGGATTGCAGGCCAATGATCATGGCAAAGCGATTGAGCGCCACAAGCATACCCGCACCAAAGCCCCAGATACCAATCACCAGGATCGCCAGCCAGTCAATCTGGCTCGTGACGCTGCCCACAAAGGCAGAGACCGCGATCCCCACGCATGCCAGAAACATGGTGCGCGTACGCGCCGACGAAGAGGCATCCAGGGCTACGGAGCCAAGGCTAGCCGCGCCGCCCGCGATAGAGACGCCCTCCACGACGTGTCCAGTCGCCACACCAAGAGCCAGTGGAATGACGAAACCTAGCGTACTATACAAGGCCTGAATCGCCATGATCTGTGAGCGATCAATGCGCAAGGCTGTGCGCCAGGAAGACCTCAATGCCGAGAACCAGGATGTAATTTCCGTGTTTAGGACATAAGCCAATGTTGTCCTCCCTCCCACTCACCTGCTGCTTTATTCCTATTTTATATCCCTGTTCAACCACTTACCCATAAATACAAGATCGATATACTGACCTTCAGCGATCTTTGCCTGCCGGTGCAGGCGCCCCTCCTCGACAAAGCCCAGCGCCTGATAGAGGTGGATAGCGCGCATATTAGTGGATACCACCTGCAAAGACAGCTTCTCGATACGTGGGTGTTTCTCGGCCCAGGCGAAGAGCGCCAGAAAAAGCTGGCGCCCCAGACCCTGGTCGCGCCACTCCTGCTTGACCGAAATACTTATCTCACCCTGGTGCGCCAGGCGCTTGAGATGCCCGTTGTTGAAACTGATAAAGCCGACCACGTCCCCCTGGCTCTCCGCCAGCAACAAAACCTTCTCTGGCGCCTGCTCCAGCATCTCCACCCACTTACGTTCATGCTCCCTGGTGGGCAGATCCTCCAGCGTGTTCAAGTCGTGCACTTGCTCCTCAAGGACCGAGGCCCTGACAAGCGCGAAGACCCGGTCGGCATCCGCGCATATGCCTGAGCGTATAAGCACCTCTCGTCCGCCTGGTAAAATGCATTTATACGCATCGATACTGCTCATACCTGTATCTCTCCGATTCGTAGGGGCAGAGCTTGCTCTGCCTTCTTTCACAACCGAGCAAGCTCTGCCCTGCATGCGTTTTTAGTCTATGCTTGCATGGACCCTACATAAGATGCGCCAATACAGGGTTAGGCACCAGCGTGGTGTGTACTAAGGTGCTCGCGGATCGCGATGGCGGCGGCGGCACCCTCACCGGCAGCGCTGACCAGTTGCTTGGTACTTCCAGCGCGTACGTCGCCCGCGGCGAAAATGCCCTCGATGCTCGTCTGGAAGTCCGCGCCTGTCCGTATAAAGCCCTGGGCATTGGAGGCGACGCTGGCGCGAAATGGCTCGCTATTGGGCTGGAGGCCGATAAAGATAAAGGCTGCGGCGGGATGCAGTTCCTCTTGCTTCCCACTCTGCGTGTCTTTGACTACAAGCGTCGTGATGCGATTATTCTCCCCCTTAAACTCCACAATCTCGGTGTTATAGCGCACCTTAATCTCGGGGGTCGAGAGCGCTTTATCAATCGCGAGCTTGCTGGCAGAGAGGCGCTCTCCTCGCGCGAGGATGGTTACCTGGGGACTGAAGCGCGTCAGGAAGACGGCCTCCTCTACAGCGCTATTGCCACTGCCCACCACTACAACATCCTGCCCCTTGTAGAAGGGCCCATCGCAGGTAGCACAGAAATGGATGCCCGCGCCAATATACTCACTTTCGCCGGGCACATCCAGGCGCTTATAGCTTGAACCTGTGGCAAGCAAGATGGCATTACAGCGATAGCGAGTCCCATCCTCGGTCTCAACGAAGTGCGCGTCGAGATCGTTGCCCACGCGCACTACGTTCTGAGCCGAGATCATCTCGACGTCGAAGCGCTTTGCCTGCTCGATCACGCGCTCGGCGAACTCGCCACCCGTCACACCGTGAGGAAAGCCGGGATAGTTGTCCAGGCGCTCGGTAATGCCCGCCTGCCCACCCAGGCTCGAACGCTCAATCACCAGCACATCATAGCCATCACGAGCAATATAAATCGCAGCGGTAAGAGCCGTGGGGCCACCACCGACGACGATGAGATCATAGAAGGTACACTGTGCCTTGATATCCAGACCCAACTTCTCGGCAAGCTCCGCGTTAGATGGCTCTATGAGCACACCCTGGTCATCAAACACGATGGTTGGGATCGACATCCCGCCCTTTTGCAGTTCACGCACATACGCCTGCGCCTGCTCATCCTCTTCAATGTCGATGTAGTCATAGCGCACCCGCTGTTCGCCCAGGAACTTCTTGCTCCGCTTACAATCACTGCACCAGTTGGTGCCATATAACTTAATGGTCATATCTGGCCTTCTCCTCCCTGTTGTCACTATACCTTTATTCAGCATACCCGATAAAGAGCAAGAAAAAAAGCGGCTCGTGTGAGCCGCTTTTTTTCTTGTTTCTTCATCTAACCAAGCACACGTCCGAGGAATTTGCGCGTACGCTCGTTCTGTGTATCGTTGAAGATCTGTTGAGGGGGACCTTGCTCTACAATCTGGGCCTTGTCCATAAAGACCACGTGATCCGCGACATCGCGGGCAAAGCCCATCTCGTGAGTCACAACAACCATAGTCATGCCCTCTTCGGCCAGCTGGCGCATAACGGCCAGTACCTCGCCCACCAGCTCGGGATCCAGGGCCGAGGTCGCTTCGTCAAAGAGCATCAATTTAGGGTTCATCGCCAGTGCACGCGCGATTGCCACGCGCTGCTGCTGACCACCAGAGAGCCGGTGTGGATAGGCATCGGCCTTCTCTGACAAACCAACCTTGCGCAATAATTCATGGGCCTGCTCGATTACTTCGGCCTTCGGGCGGCGCTGAACCTGGATAGGGGCCTCGGTAATGTTTTGTAGGGCTGTCTTATGCGCAAAGAGATTAAAACGCTGAAAGACAAAGCCAACCTGCGAGCGCATACGCGCGATATTGGCCTCGCTATCCTCGAATAGCTTGCCGTTCTTCTCGCGATAGCCAACAAGCTGCCCATCGATGTAGATGCGCCCACTATCAATCTTCTCAAGATGGTTCAAACAACGCAGCAAGGTTGTCTTGCCCGAGCCGCTGGGGCCGATGACGACGACCACCTGTCCGCGATCAACGGTAAAATCGACGCCGTCAAGCACAACGTTGCTACCAAAGCACTTCACCAGTTGTTCGGTGCGCACCATGTGCGTTGCTGTCTGCACCTCTGAGGCTGCTGTCTGCTGTACATCTTCCATTAGTGCATCCCTCCTCTATCTAGCAAATTAACGTATACGAGGACTACCAAAACCAAGGACACGCTGGCCAAAGCTCTTGTTGACGCCGATTGCTGGCTTACGATCAGGATCCAGGCGGCGCTCAATCCAGCGCTGGATCACATCCCAGATGGTGGTCAGGACCAGGTAGTAGACGGTCGCCACAATGAGGAGTTCGAAGATGTTGAAGGTTGGCGCGCCAAAGGTACGCGCGGTACCAGTCAGCTCAAGCATACCGATAACGGTCGCGATAGAGGTTGTCTTGAGCATGTTGTTGAATTCGTTGCCGAGGGGAGGAATAACCACGCGCGCGGCCTGAGGAAGAATAATACGCCGCATCGCTACCCAGTAGCGCATGCCAAGCGCCTTAGAGGCCTCCATCTGGCCGGGATCAACCGCGCCAATAGCCGCGCGAATAATTTCGGACATATACGCGCCTTCGTTAAGAGAGAAGGCTACCAATATACAGGCAAAATCGGGGAGCAAGAGACCAGGCACGATCTTCGGTAGGCCGGTCCACAGGAGCAGCACCTGCACCAGCAGCGGGCTACCACGGAAGAACCAGAGGTATGCTCGCGCGATCCATTGCAGCGCCGGCCACTTCGACATCTGCATCAGGGCCAGGAATAAGCCCAGGATGACGCCCAGGGTCTGAGCCACGACAGAGACCCATAGCACGAGCCAGGCCGCCTTGAGGAAATAGAGATTGGGGTCCTGGAAAAGGTAGAACCAGACAAGATCCCAGTTAAACATGAACGCCCTCCTGATAACGTAGGCTGATGTGTTTTTTTCAGCCCTCCTAGCATACGTCAGGAGGGCTGAAAAAAACACATCAATTATATTTTCTCATCATTGGTTAAGCCCCACTTTGTAAAGAGCTTATCGTAGGTGCCATCAGCTTTCAGCGCCTGAAACGCCTTCTGCACCGCATTCTGCATCTCCGCGTCTCCCTTGCGGATGACTATCCCACTGGGAGCGGCCTCAATCACGGGACCACCGTATGCGAACTGCTCAGGATGGAGCTTGTTATAGTAACCAGCGGAGAGCGAACCCTGGAAGGTCGCATCCACACGGCGGTCAACCAGCGCCTGAATAACATCGGTCTCCGTACCCAGTACCATCACCTTAATCGCAGACTTCCCTTTGGCCTCGCAGGCCTTTGAGGTCGCGGTCAACTTCTCCTGCTGGCTGGTACCGTTCTGGACACTGACATTCAGGCCACACAGGTCATCAACACCTTTGACGTTCTTGGGATTGCCGTTCTGGACGAGAAGCGCCGAGCCAGCCTGCATATACTTGACGAAATCAAATTTCGGCAGGCGCGCTGGGCTCATGTAGACGCTCGACACGATAATATCGAAGCGCTTATTATTCAAGTCGTCGAAGATGGTGTCAAAGCTCGTCTTCACGACGTTTACCTTCACCCCCATATGCGCGGCCAGGGCCTGGGAGAGGTCGATATCGAAGCCAGTATACTGATTACTCGTTTGATCGACATACTCCATAGGGAAATAGGTTGGATCAGTGCCAATAGTGAGCGTATCTGCGGTCTGGAGGTCCTTGGGCGCGGGTACATTGGGTGTTGCCTTGGCCAGTTGGTCATTCGAGGTTGTGCTACTGTTGCCACCGCAGGCAGAGATAATGAGGGTGAGCAGCAACATACACACAAGCATAGATAGGCGAAGGCGCCGAAGAGAAGCGTTCTTCTGCGAGTTCATGAAGTACATGTACCTTTCTCTTGTGCTTTGTGTCAACAGTTACGTTTCCACGCAGCACTCTTCTGCCCGCCCGATTCAGGAACAAATAGCTCTCTCAAATAAGACAACCCAAGGTACCATAGGAAGACATTAACAAGACACAAATTTACAAAAATCGATGTATTAGAACACATCTTAAGGAGGAATGATAACACACCTCGCCCCTGATTAAAAGAGCATCACCCCAGCCAGGGGAAAGTATACGCACTATATTCGGATGGAGTGGCATAGTAAAAAAATATCTACGGCCTTCTCAATCACGATTACTTTGTACCATTAACCAGAATACTTGAGCTTGTATAAGCGTTATGCTTGTATGTATGCTTTAAAGAACAGAAGTAAAGAATATGGGGATTTGCGCAAGCCAGGAATATCGGCTTGCGACAATGCCGGGTGAAGGTCATGACATACAAAGGAGGATTTCTGCAAATGACCATTACAAGCAACGCAGACACCATCATTATGGGAGGGGGAGTTACAGGCTGCTCTATTGCTTATCATTTGCAACAAGCGGGGGCCAGAGTGACAGTCATAGAGCGCGAAGAGATCGCTTCCGAGTCTTCAAGTGCCGCCGCTGGTATGTTAGCGCCCATTGGAGGGATGCGTCAGGGAGATGCCTTTACCGACCTGCTTATCGCCGGGCGCAAACTCAACCTTGAGTTGCTACCACAAATCCAGGCAACCAGCGGCGTTCAGACGGAATATCATCGCCCGGGCTCACTACGCATCGCCAATAGCGAGGCGGAGGCGCAGCGTTTACGCGAGCGCTTTAACGACTGGCAAAATCTGCAACAGGAGGTGCGCTGGCTCAGTGGAGACGAGGCGCGAGAAATTGAGCCCTTACTCGGAGAGGAAACATGTGCAGCTGTCTACGCGCCTCACGAGGGATCGATGAAACCCGCGGGCGTCACCCGGGCATACGCAGGCGCAGCACGTGCCATAGGAGTACGCTTCATTGAACGCTGCGAGGTAATCGGCATCGAACGCGAGGACTATATGGTTACTGCTGTTCGCACCTCAACCGGAGATATCCTGCCCTGCCAGCACCTGGTTGTCGCAGCCGGAGCCTGGTCGGGACGCTGTGGCGATTGGCTAGGCTTTGATCTCCCCGTCACGCCGACGCGGGGACAAATCCTGGCCCTGCATCAGCCCGAGCCTCCCCTGACCCATATCCTCTCTGGCGAGGGCGTCTACCTGATTCCCAAGCCTGACAATACCATATTTGTAGGCGCAACAGTCGAAAAAGCCGGGTTCGACAAGCGCCTGACCGCTGGCGCCATCACGACGCTACTCAATAGTGCCATTCGCGTCGCACCTTCGCTAGAGCAGGCCTTCATTGCCAGAATGTGGGCGGGCCTGCGCCCGGGCACACCCGATAATCGTCCTATCCTGGGGCCCGCTCCCGGCTGGCATAATGTCACCCTGGCAACCGGCCATAATGGTGTGGGCTTCGAATTGAGCGCAATAACGGGCAAGCTAATTTCCGAGCTAATCCTGACGGGTCAAACGCCCTCCCTCCTCCAACCCTTCGGTGTCGAACGCTTCACACAGTAGAGCGACGCTACTAAAGTACGCGTCTACATATCATGGTACGGAAGTACGTCGCACTATGATATGTAGACGCGTACTTTAGTAGCGTCGTGCCCCTCTCTTTAATGCGGGCCACCAATCTCGACTCCACACGGGCCGCCGCCAGTGTTCTCATCGATTGTGACCTCTGCGCCATGCATAGTCAGGATGGGGCGATACCAGCGCGACATGCGCTCGGATGAGCGGCCGATGTAGTGACAGATGAAGGAACGCCGGAAGCGGTCACGAGTCGAATTCGGCTGTGATCCATGCACTAAGCTGCCATTGAAGAAGAGAACATCGCCAGAAGCTAGATTGACCGGAACCGCCTCTAGCCCCTCGGGGATCGGCACAAAATCGCGTGTAAAGGAGACGCTAGCATCCGCCTCCTCGGGGCAGAAGATATCCATCTTATGTGTCCCGGGTACTACTTCCAGGCCGCCATTGGCACGATCCGCGGGATCAAGCGCGACCCAGGCCGCGATACAGGTGCCAGGCTCGACGCGCAGGTAGAAATTATCCTGGTGCAGAGCCTGTCCACGCCCGCCTGCTGGCTTGAAGTAGAGCATACTCTGTGCCGCCAGTGGCTCCTCGTCAAAGAGGTCCTGTAAGATAACAGCCAGGCGTTGATCCAGCAGGTAGCGTCGCGCCACCTCGTTAAAGCGATGAGGATGCATGATGCGTGGATACTGCTTGAGAATGTCGCCACCACTCTGCTCAGGCGTCACTGGCTCAAAGAAGCCGGGTATGGGACCCTGTGCATGGATGTCCATAAAATTGTCAATCAATGCCTGCACCTCATCCTGATTAAAGACTCCAGGTAAGACCAGGTAGCCCTGCTCATGAAAGCTTGCAAGCTGATCAGGTGTCAAGCGTGTAGCCGCCGTTGCCATAATCTAGTCATCCTTCCTTCTAATTCTATGTTTATGTGTGGTGTGGATTGGCAGCCGCAGGCGCGAGAGGTCAAGCGAATCACTCGCACATAGGCATGAATCCTAAGAAGAATACTACCCAATAAAGCGCAGAAGAAGAATAGACGCGACAGTCAAAAATATGTACAATACTGCTATGCCACATTATGAGACACCCTCCCCACCCTCAGATATTTTTGTCAGTGGACATTTTAGGGAGCAGTATGAGTACGCGGTACAACGCTCCCACGGCTCAGGCAATTGGCTGATCACCTATACACTGGAGGGAGAGGGACGCTACCGCCTATACGGCAAAACGATCTCGGCCAGGCCAGGTGATATTATTCTGCTCAAACCTGGCACGCCTCATGACTACTCCGTGCCACTGGGCGGCCTGTGGGACTTCTTCTGGGCACACTTCCAACCGCGCGTCGACTGGTTTAGCTGGTGGAATCTGCCCGAGCTGCAACCCGGCCTCTTCAAAGCAACTCTCCGCACATCACACAGTCAGGAGAGAGCCTACCAGGCCTTTCTCCAATTGCATACTGATAGTAACGCCTCGCTCCTAGAGCAAGCTCATCAGACAGCCAGTGCCCGCGCCCTCCTACGGCGCGAATTAGCTCTCAATCGGTTGGAAGAGCTACTCCTGCTCACTACGCTAGAGACAGAGCAGGAGAGGCAGCACCTCCTCGATCCACGTGTACAGCAGGTCCTGGACATCATCAGTAAAAACCTGAGCGCCCCGCATACTGTGGCAACCCTCGCCCGGGAGGTTGCACTCTCCCCCTCCAGGCTGGCACATCTCTTCAAACAAGAGGTAGGCGATTCACTCATCAATACACTTGTAGGGTTGCGTCTGACGCACGCGGCTCGCCTGCTGACCTTCACCAACGATAGCATTGCCACCATCGCCGACGAAGCTGGCTTCCACTCCGCCTTCTACTTTAGTCGCCAATTTCAGCAACACTTCGGCATGAGTCCACGCGCATATCGAACTACCCAGAAGCAGCATTCGTAGATAAATGAAAACGCCGGCACAAGGAGAAAACAGAGCATGCAACCAGAGGAGCAAAGAAACCAACTGAGCCAGCTGGTAAGGGAGAACTACGATCTAGGAGGTGATATCACACTGCACGATGTGGCCCACTACTGGTTTGAGGACCGAGGCATCTACCAGGTCAGCCCGCCTGACAACAATAGTTTTCTCTTGCGCGCCTTCGGCTACGATGCCACGCCATGGTTGAGAGGACAGGCTGCCGTGCTTTCATCTCTCCACCAACAACAGTATCCCGCACCCAGAGTACAATACACACGTCAGGGCGAGATTATAGCTCATGCTGGACAGTGGACGGCCATTCTGGTCTCCTTCATTGAGGGCCAGATGGCAGATTTTACTCCGGAAACGCTTGCCGCTATGGGCAAGCAGCTTGCGCACCTCCACAAATTACCAGCTGTAACTAACACTATGCTCCCGCTCTCGCGCCTGCATCCTACGCTGGTAACGCCAGAGCATATGCAACAATTAGAGCAATCCCTGGCTTCTCTTCCCCAAGAGCTACAAAACATGGGCAGCGAGTTTCTCGCCTCACTCCAATGCCTACAACAAGCCCATGAACTGCCGCAGGGCCTGCTCCATGGAGACTGCTGGCCCCACAATGCCATATGCGCCACCGCTCAAACGCTGGCCTTTATTGACTGGGATGGCGCGGGACTCGGTCCACTGATCCTTGATCTCGGCTATCTACTCATGTATTGTCACCTGGGCAAGCCTCAACTGCCCTCGCTGGAGGCCGAACCAGCCCTCATCCAGGCTGTTATCGAAGGGTACCTGAGAGTGCGCACCCTTACTGCTCATGAGCAGACCTATCTTCTCAAAGCCATCCGCTACAACCTGGCGCGTCGGGCCGCCAGCGAGAACCTGTTCGCCGCCCTTACTGCATCCACTCCCTGGCAGGAGCAACTCTGGCTACAAAAGATGCGCTCTCAATTTGAGGCCAGTGCAACTATCGCTAGCATGGCCAGGGACGCTATTCGCCACCTCTCCCTCTCACAAAATACGTAGTCACAAGCCCTGAACCGGACAATACAGGTATTGCTATATTGGTGAGTCACCTTTCTTTATAGTAAGGCGTGATAAGCATGGACAAAACAACAGGTACGAGTTTATAACTGAAAGGAGCATTATTTTTCCAGGCTGTTAGTGGAACTTGTAGTGCATTAGCGTGTGTTTTAAGTATCATGGTTAAGTACAATGGCAGAGCATGCTTCAAATTGAAGCGTGCACATTGCTGCATCATCTGGAGGCACTTATGAAAACGACTACAAGCTCCATCGTCGTTGGTATTTTTACGGATATACATAGGGCAACCCAGGCCGTAGAGCAGCTTTGTGTGGCAGAATTTCATAACTGGACACGGTGTAATGCCGCCATGTTCATCACCCGAGATGGCGTAGGTACGCCCATCAAGCTTAGCACCATTACCATTCAGGATCTATTAGACACCCTTGCCTTCACTCCACTCAGCCAGGACGAGTGTTGCTATTACCAGAAAGAGTTGCTCAAAAAGAATCGCATTATTGTAGTCGTTCAGCCTCCCGAGCGCGTCCAGGAAGCCAGAGATATTTTGTTGCGACACGGCGCCTATGACGCACTCACACATATACCCTGTCACATGCCAGAAACCGTCTTGAATATACACTTTGGTTTCTATAATCCCAACATTCCACAGGGAACGCTCCTGTAAACCATACTCACCTGTGCTCCCAAGGTGCAGGAACTCGCGCCTGCACGCTCCTGGCAGGCTCCCTGACGAGCCTCCCATCCTGGAAGCAAATTGCTCTCTCTAGCCGAAGAAAGCAAAGTTGAGGTCTAAAAATGGCAAACCTGAATCACCTTGAACTGCTGAAGCAGGGCGTAGAGGCATGGAATCTCTGGCGGCAGCTTCATCATGAAATTCGCCCCAACCTGGCGGGTGCCAACCTGCGTGGCTGGCCCCTAGCGCATGTCAACTTGAGTGGTGTCTACCTGCATGAAGCCAACCTGAGCGAAGCCGACCTCAGAGAATCGCTCTTTATCGAGGCCGATTGCGGCGGCGCAAACTTCCACCGCGCCCGCCTCAATAGCGCCAATTTCCAGAAGGCAAACTTACGTGCCGCTATCTTGAGCGATACCGACCTGCGCAACGCGCTCCTGGCAAACGCCGATGTGAGCGATGCCGATTTGCGCGGAACTATCCTCGCGGGCGCAAACCTGGAGCAGGCTATCTTCCGCGGGGCCGCCTTCAAGGACGCCATCTTGAACGACGTTGATCTAAGCAAGGCCCACCTGCAAGGCGCACACCTCCTCAACGCCTACTTCTGTTCACGCCCTTTTGAAGATCTTAGATAGCCTGAGGCTCAATTTGCTTTTCAGGTCTCCAATATATAGAACATCCCTAATTTAGGATCATACAGGTTAGGCATGTGAGGCTGCACAGAGCGTAGCCTCACATGCCTAACCTGTATGAGAATTTACGTTTTTTACCACCACAAAGTTAGTAAGTACCTTTTTACCTTAAAAACACTAGATACATCTTATTTGCATAAAATATAACTTACACTATCTACCATTAGAAAATCAAGCTATTGAACACTGGACATGCAGCGCTTCCAGCGTGTACACTGCTTATTGCGAAACATTTGCAATAAATAATATTTGTCAAAAGTTTCCAATTCCTATTACTCATCCTCCGTAACATGTATATCTTAGTATCTTAGATGAGCTATTTTTAAGTAAAGGATTCGGAGGTCTCTATGCACATCCCTGACGGCTATCTCAGCCCCGTCTTTTCGCTTGGTACAGGTGTTATCACCGTGCCGGGCTGGGCCATTGCCGCCCAACGTGTGCGTTCTGTACTCAATAATCGTACCATTCCGCTGCTCTCGATCTTTGCGGCGTTCTCTTTTACCATTATGATGTTTAACATTCCCGTGCCGGGTGGCACCACGGCCCACGCCGTTGGTGGAACGCTGATCGCAATTGTCCTGGGTCCCTGGGCCGCTATCCTTGGGGTCAGCATCGCCCTGATCATTCAGGCCCTCTTCTTTGGCGATGGCGGCATTCTGGCTATCTTCACCAATTGCCTCAATATGGGGATTATCTTGCCCTTTGTGGGCTACTTCGCCTATCGCCTGATCTCTGGTCGTTCGCCGCTACTCTCGGCCAGGCGCGTCTGGGCCGCAGGCATTGGCTCTTACATTGGCATTACAATGGCGGCTCTGGCTGTCGGCATTGAACTGGGCGTACAACCTCTGCTCTTCTCAGATGGAGGCAGGCCGCTCTACAGTCCCTATGGGCTTGAGGCCGCCATTCCGGCCATGCTGCTCTCACATGCCTTTGGGGCCTCGCTCGTTGAAGCCCTGGTGACCGCGCTAGGCCTGGCCTACATCCAGCGTAACCATCCTTACTACCTGACTTCGCTACGCACCATAGTCGCTGGGAAGACAGTCGAGGAAGGCGAACCAGCAAAGATGCCACAGTGGCAGCTCTATACAGCCGCGCTTGTAGGTATCGCTGTAATCCTCTTCATCGCGGGCTTTATCACAGGCGGAGGCAGTATCAACCACCTCTTTGGCGCGGACTGGAGCAGTGTCAACTGGACGGATGTCGGAGTAATGCTGCTGATAGTGCTGATCCTGGCCCTGGTACTGGTCCCCCTGGCCTGGTTCCTGCTTCCACGCTCAATTCGCAAGGTAGGAACCGCCTTCCTGGCTATCGCCATCATCGCGCCCGTTGGCCTGATTGCACCTGGCTTTGCCTTTGGCGAGGGAAGCGCCCAGGATGTCCAGCAAGCCTTCCACTACGTCCCAAAGGGGTTGCAAGAGTTCTCTGGCATCTTTAGTGCGCCATTCTCTGGCTATAACCTGCCGCTTCCATTCTTTAATGGTGATAGTGCGCCGCTATGGCACCAGGCAATCGGCTACGAGTTTTCAGGGATCGTTGGTATTCTGGTCTTAGGAGGGGCGGTCTTTGGTCTCCTCACGCTCCTAAAGCGGCTACGTGGCAATGAACCTGCGCCTGTGAGAGAACCCCAACCAGTTGCAGCTACTGAGCATAACAAATAACTGGCCTTTGATAGCAAGTAATTGCCGGATAGAAAGAATATATGCTTTCACACACCAATCAATCAACCAACAAAGAGCACAGGCGGCAATTTGGCTGGATCGAGAAGACCATTGGCGGCATCTCCGAGGCCATTGAGCGGGCCGTCTTTACGGAGGAGCATGCACATAAGACCGGCTGGCTCCAGAAGCTCGATCCACGCGCAAAGCTGGGCATGTTCCTGGTGACAGTGCTGGCGGCTAGCCTATCGCACTCGCTCTTCATGTTACTGGCCTTCTACCTCGTGCTACTCCTGGTGGCGCGGGGTAGCCAGGTTCCTTTCGACTTCTTTGTGCGCCGCGTCTGGCTGGGCATTCCCTTCTTCGCGGGAATCGTGATTCTCCCCGCGATCTTCCTGGTACCCAACGGGCCACGCCTCTTCGATCTCTCCCTGGGAACCTGGCACCTTGGTCCAACCTATGCCAGCATCCTGAATGGCTTGATTTTTATCGCACGTGTGGGCGTCTCCGTCTCGCTGGCTGTGCTTCTGATTCTCACCACGGCCTGGGCCGATATTCTAAAAAGCTTGCAGGTCCTGCGTGTACCCCAGGTCTTTACCCTGCTGCTTTCCATGACCTATCGCTATATCTTTCTCTTTCTCCACACCGCCAATGGCATGTTTGAGGCACGCAAGAGCCGAACCGTGGGCCGCTTGAGCGGGAATGAACAGCGCAAATGGATTAGCGCTTCAATGGGAGTCTTGATGAATCGCTCGTTTCGCATGAGCAATGATGTCTATGCCGCAATGATGGCACGCGGCTTCACAGGAACCATCCACACGCATCAGGACTATCGCATGAGCACCGATGATTGGATGGCGCTCTCGCTGGCAACCGGCCTGGCGCTGATTATCTTTTTCGTGGGAGGATACATATTATGAGCATTTCGCCTGATCAGCCGCGTCAGCAGCCACTCTTTCACTTACGTGATGTATGCTACAAATATCACAGCCAGCGCATGGCCCTGGCTGGCGTCGACCTGGATATCTACCCTGGCGAACAGGTAGCACTCCTGGGAGCAAACGGTAGCGGCAAATCGACCCTGCTCAAGCTCATGGACGGTATCTACGCTCCTACATCTGGCACAATGCGTATGCTCGAACGTGATATTAAGGCGGTAGCGGCGGGCGAGGAGGCCTTCACCTTTCACCGCGAGGTTGGCCTGGTCTTTCAAGACCCGGATATCCAGCTCTTTAGCGCGACGGTCTATGATGACATCGCCTTTGGCCCGCTTCAGCTGGGCCTCTCGTCTGCGGAGGTACGCGAGCGCTGCGACGAGGCGTTGGAGCAAATGGAGATCACACACCTTGCCAGGCGTGCCCCCTTCGAGCTATCAGGTGGTGAGAAGAAGCGTGCCGCCATCGCCTCTGTACTTTCCCTCCGCCCCGATGTCATCCTGCTTGATGAGCCTACGGCGGCCCTCGATCCCCGCACCAAGTGGGTCCTGGTGAACCTCATCCGCAAGTTGGGTCAGGCAGGCAAGACAATCATTACCTCAACACACGAGCTAGATATTGTGCCCATCATCGCAGAGCGCGTCATCGTCCTGGGCGAGGAGCGACGCATCCTGACCGATGGTACGCCTGAGCGCGTTCTCAGCAACCGCGATCTCCTGGTACAAGCCAACCTGATCCACCCACAACTCCACCAGCTTGGCATAGAGCAGCCACCACTCCAGGTAGTCGCCAATCTATAAGCATCATGTTTCCCTCCTTAGTAAGTAGTGTGGGGCGATTGGCGGGCGAATGCCCGCCAATCGCCCCACACTACTTACTTTTTGAGCGCCGCAGGCGCGAAAGGTCAAGCATAAGCATCTGTCTATAATAGAACTGTAAACGACCAGCGTAGATCAGGAGATCCATACAGGCCCTCTCGCAGGAGAACATACATATGACAGATCCACATCGGCCCGAAAACGAGCAGCCAGGACAGTTTGATGAGCAGATAGACTCCGCGCGCAAAGTGGCGGAAGAGCGAATTGACAAGGTCATTGGCGACTTCGCGAAGAAGGTTCCAGGTGGACAGCGATTCGAACAGCAGGCCAAAGACATGGCAAGCGGAGCGCTGAACGTGGTGCAAGACCAGGCGCGTAAGCACTCCGGCAATATTATTGGGCAGGCTGGCAATGTAATCAGTCGCCTCTTTGGAGGAGGGCGCGGGACAGAGCGCTAACTCTCTGGTATTCTTCATCCCTACAACATAACAAGGCTCTAGAGCAAGAACGTCTTTCTCTGCATAAGTTCTTGCTCTAGAGCCTTGTTATGTCTTTTCAATAGAAACGCATAGGATCTAAGCCTTACGCAAAAAGGCTTCGACTTCCGCGCGCTGGGGTGCATTAGCTCCTGTCCTGGTGCAGTTGAGAGCGGATACACCTGAGGCGAAGCGCAAAACCTGGCTCAACTGTTCCGGGGTGAGGCTCTTCAGGCGAGCGCGCTCGTCGATTCCAAGCTCGCTTAGTCGCGCCAGTAGGCCCGCGCAGAAGGAATCACCTGCGCCCACCGTATCTGTGATCTCTACTGGAAATACGGGAACTCGCACAACTGGGCCACCTATGCGCGCTGCTATGGCTCCCTGCCCTCCCTGGGTGATGACAGCGAGCGCGGGTCCCTGTCGCAACAGCTCGGCGAGCGCCTCTTCATTGCCAAGCCCGGGATAGATCCACTCCAGGTCGGCATCGCTGCATTTGACGATATCCGCCAGGGAGAAAGCCCGCCTGAGTAGTTCGCGATACGCCCGCTCATCCTGCACCAGGTTGGGGCGTAAATTAGGATCAAAGGAGAGTAACGCCTTCCCGCGTAGTTTCTCCAGTATGTACAACACGGCCTGAGGCGTACTACCACGCAGCAGACTAATGGAACCAAAGTGCAAGATACGTGTCTCAATGTACAGTGCTTCAGGAATTTCATTCGCCATGAGAAGCGCGTCCGCCGCGCCCTCACCATAAAAGCTAAAGGTGGGATGGCCGTCTTGCTCGGCGACAAAGGCCAGCGTCGTGTGCGTACCAGGCGCCTCGACGAGAAAACGCGTGTCGATCTGCTCACGCTGCATATATGTGCGTAAATACTGTCCAAAATAGTCATCTGCGACTTTGCAAGCAAAGGCCGTGGGCTGCTCCAGGCGCGCCAGGGCTACCGCGACATTAAAGATAGAGCCACCCGCGTACATGCGAAAATCGACGCCATAGCCCAGGCTATGCTGGCCCTCTCTCAAGGGCATAAAGTCAATCAAGCATTCACCAACACAAGTAATCAACCTACGCATAATATTTTTGCTCCCGAAGTTCGTGAACAGATCACTTAATCGCGCACCTCCCCTATTATACGTTGCAATTATCGTTTCCAGGCGGAGCTCATGTAATACAGATCCAGGGAATGGAGTATCGTCTCGCCACCGCTAGTATAGAGTTCGATGCCCTGGCTGGAGACATTGGGAAAGATCAGGTCACTAATCACGACCTCTCCATCATTAGCAAAGACCTCGATGGAGGTACGATCCAGCAGAATACGCAACTTAAGCATGTTGTTCTTCAACAGCAGGGAAGCCTCATGCCTGGCCGCGAACTTGTTATTGAAATCGCTACGACCAGATTGAGTACGATCAACGAAGAGCCTGGAGGTTCGCGTGTCATAACCGACGAGGGTCTGCTCTTCCCCGCCTACACGCAGCTTGAAACCAAACTCTCTGCCACTCCCAGGCTGGAATGAGGCCACAATATCCAGCGTATCACTCCTCATGTCTGCAAGCAGGTTTGTTCCCGGCGTGAGCTCGCTACGATCCAGGTGTACATGCTCGCTTCGCAGTTGCTCCAGCTCTCGTATGGGCATTTGCACGAGCCGCAAGCCCTGCGGGGTCGTTTTCAGCTCCAGGTTGCGCGGTATAGACATAGTTCCACGCCAGGATGTGGCCGGAGTAACGTGGGCATAGCTCAGATCAGCCATCCACCCGATCCAGATACATCGCCCATCGCTAGCGGCAATGTTGCTCCAGGACTGGGCCGCGTAAAAGTCTGACCCATAATCAGTCGTCAACAGATCAGACTCTTTGCTGAAGATATGACCATCAAAGCTACCAACATAGTAGAAACGCCCACTGAGGCTCAGTACCCATTTCTGCTTGTTGGGATCGCCATCTATCGCCAGTGGAAAGAGGTCGGGGCACTCGGTATGGTCATCTAACTGGCTCTCCAGGCGCCAGCTCTTTAAATCGGGCGAGGAGTAGAAACGAACCTGGCCGCCCGCGACCACCATAACCCAACGCTGCTCTGACGCATACCAGAAGACCTTGGGATCGCGAAAATCGCTCACACCTGGATTCGCGATGACAGGATTGTACTTATACTTCGTCCAGGTTCTACCTCGATCACTACTATAGGCAAGGCACTGCTGCTGTGGCACCGTATGAGCACCCGTATAGAGGGCGGCCAGCCCTGAACCACCAGGAAAAATGCCACTGGTATTGTTCGCGTCAACCACAGCGCTCCCTGACCAGGCATCTCCCTGTTCATCGGGATAAAGCGCGATGGAGAGATATGTCCAATGCACCAGGTCACTGCTCACGGCATGTCCCCAATGCATTGGTCCCCAGACAATATCACCAGGATGATACTGGTAAAAGAGGTGATACTCGTCCTGGTAATAGACAAGGCCATTGGGATCATTCATCCAATTCGCCTGTGGCGTAAAGTGAAACTGCGGGCGCTCTGACTCATTAAAAATATCTCCTAGATTCGCATTTATACTCATGACTGCCAGTCGCTCACTTTCATTTGCTACTCAGGCACGATAAGTATCAAGATCGCCAATTAGTATCAATCACACTTGACTTGTAACCGATACTACATCGTCCTGTCAAGCGTTGCTAGTTCCCATAATTTGCAATTTCAGCTATTTGGTGCTACATTACTTCTACGGCAAAAGGTACAAAACAGTCACTTTTACATAAAATCTCTTTCATCGCATAGCACAATGACGACCTAGAACTAAATCTCTGCCCGATAAGTAATAAAGATATAGTTATGTCTAGCACACGCGTAATATATGCTGGCAAAACGCTTGTAGAAGGTGGCAATTATGACGCAAGAAGCAAATATCAATACCCAACAACGGGACTGGTGGGCACAGGGCGATACGCCTGTTCGTGCTAACGATTCGCATGTGGCCTACCTGGTAGACGGCAGGCAGGCGATGTGGACCATATGTCGCTACTGTATCAAAGCACAGAAATACATCTATTTAGCCAACTGGGGTATGACGGCTAAAATGGAGTTGGTGCGAGGAGATGACTATCTCGGCGGATCCGATGGCAGTCCCCAACGAACAGCATTAATCGAGGGGCTGCGCGTCGAGGGTTTCTCCGAGGCCGATATCCAGTTCTGGCTGACACATAATCTCTCGGTCCAGACCGTGCTGGGCTACGCGCGCAGCAAGGGGGTGGAGGTAAAGGTGCTCCTCTGGCACAGCCAGGAGGCTTTTTCACACTACCAACCGCTTGAGACAAAACAGGAGCTTGAAGCGGTTGGAGTACACTGCATCCTGGATGATAGCGCGCGCGGCCTGGTTCACCATCCCGTAGAGTCGCTGCATCAGAAGACGGCGGTCATCGATGGTACACATGCCTTTGTGGGTGGCGTGGATCTTCTGATTGAGAAACAGGGTGATTATGACCGCTGGGACACGCCCATGCACGCCTTCAATACTCCTCTCAGGCGCAACGAACAGCAGAAGACGCCACATCCATGGCACGATGTCCACTCCCTCATTGAAGGCTGCGCCGCCGGGGATGTAGAGCTTAACTTCCGCCAGCGCTGGAACGATGTCGTCGCTCGCCAGCGTCTGGATACCAGCTTTACTATTCCAGAACGCCCCTTGCCTTCACCTATACAGGGGACGCAGACGGTCCAGGTCGTGCGCACGATTCCACAGCATACCTACGATTTTGATCCCGATTCCGGTCTGCAAGACATCGCGCAGGTCTACGCTAAGGCCCTGGGCAATATTCAGCGCTTCGCCTATCTGGAGAACCAGTATCTCTGGCTGCGCGCCTTTATCGGCGTCGACCTGCCCCTGATGGGTTCTGACAGCCCGGACATGGAGACAAACCTACGCACCCTGGGGGCTGCGCTCCTGCGTGGAGCCTTCGCTAGTATCATCCTGCCCGACCATCCCAATGTTGGACGCGCCTTCAGCGACGCCGGTCTACAGCGCTTACACGCTGAGGCGCCCCGGGCCTTTGAGGAGGGGCGTTTTGAGGCCTTCTGCCTCGGCAGTAGTGGTCAGATTGATGGTAAGACACATTACCGCCCCATCTACGTACACGCCAAGGTAGCTATCATCGACGACCTCTGGTCAACTGTAGGGTCCGCCAATCTCAACAATCGTGGGATGCGCGACGATACAGAGATCAACGTCGCCGTTCTCGATAGCAGGCTGGCCCGTAACCTGCGCCTGCTGCTGCAGGGCGAGCACCTGGGCCTGGTACAGGACGCGGACCTCTTTGTCCTCTCGCGCCTCCTGGGTCGCCAGCGCCTCTCAGCCAGCGAGCAAGAGCGCGCTGTATACATCCATGATTACCTGGAGGAGCGCCTGGGCGAGCCACGAGCCGCGCTCCAGGCTATGCACGAGTGCGCCTGGAATAATCTCCAGCGCTACAAAGAGAACCAGCCTCTGATCGGGCATCTCCTGCCCTACTTGAGCGCCGCCGAGGCCGCTAACCAGGGCCTGAATTTCCGCGAAGAACATGGCTGGCTTGAGGAAGAGGCCCAGAAATAAGCCCTTGTCTCCCTTTGGCGCTTACCACGCGTAATAAAATATGGGGCAGTAGACGCTGCCAGGATATGTATGAGGGAAAGGACTAGCCACTGTGTACGTTGATCTCCCAGCCGAAAATATCCTTTATGAGCGCTATATGGTAGATGAAGTGCTGGGAGAGGGTGGCTTTGGGTCTGTCTATCGCGTCCGAGATATCCAAGACAACGACCAGGTCTATGCGCTCAAAGAGGTATCGATTCGCCAGAAGACGGAATGGAAAAGCGTACAACTTGAGGCCGAGCTGCTTGAGCAACTCGACCACTACGCCATTCCACGCTTCTACGGCATCGTCGAAGATCCACAGCGCATGCGCGCCGGTATTTTAATGAGCTATATCGCTGGACCCAACCTGGAGAGTCTGCGCAGGCAACAGCCTGAGAAACGCTTCAAGCCCGCGCAGGTTTTCTCCATGATGACGCCGATTGTCGATGCCATTATCTATTTACACCGACAAACGCCATCCATCGTTCATCGTGATATCAAGCCCGCCAATATTATCATGCCAGCATCGGGCCAGGGAGCAGTCCTGGTCGATTTCGGCATCGCCAAGGTATACGAACAGGATAGCACGACCAGCATTCACCGCGTCTGCTCCGCTGGCTACAGCGCGCCGGAACAATATATGACCGGCACCTGTCCTCAGACAGATATCTATAGCCTGGGCGCCACCTACTATACCCTCCTGACCGGCGAGGTACCCGCCGATGCCCTGACACGCCTCTCCCATATTAGCACCCACCAGGCCGATCCGCTCGTACCAGTCCTGCAACTGGCATCCAACCTCCCTGAGCATATCGCGGAGGCCATCGAATGCGCCATGGCCATGGAGCCACAGCACCGTTTCACCTCCGTCAGTGACTTCTGGCAGGCACTCCACACCCCCCTACCTATCGGCGAACAACCCACGCGTAAACGGTCCGTGCCTGAAGCCATTATGTTAGGCACACCCGTAAACTCCTCGATCTCACGCGTCGCCACGCAAGCACGCACCCTACAACGATCCTCACAGGCAAAAACCAGCCAGGAGCGTCAATGGAATGTGCATCGCGGCCTGACAGCCCTAACCCTGGTCGTAGTCCTGGCACTCATCCTGGGCACCATGATCTACGCCACAGTCCAACAGGCAACGGCCAGGGATACACACGCACAAACCATCACACCTACCAGCGCGCCCTCGATATACAGCGCCCTCGCCAACTACTACACCGGAACAATGAACCCAAAAACATCTATCCATCACACCGCGCTCACCCTGAGCCAGGTACAGCAACACGGCGCTAGCTTCAACGGAACCCTGTCCATGGCAGGCCAACCCGGCTCCCTGCACATTGAGGGCACAACCGCTATCGATCACACTCTCCAGTTCAATGTCGCCAGCAATAGCGGAACGCTCCTCTTCAAGGGCCAGGTCTACTCCGATGGACATCTCGCCGGCAGTTACTGTCCCCAGACTCAGAGCACCACCTGCGACACCGGCACCTGGAGCGCCACTCCCACGTCTCCCCCACCCACGCCCACGAAATCTGTCACACCACCTCCAACCCCAACCAGTGGAGGTGGAAACAACAAGGGTAATGACAACGGCAATAAGAAAAAACACAAGGGAGAGGGCAACTAAGTAGGCCCCACGCCCATGCAAGAAGACAGACCCCCAGTAGCCGCGTACGCCAGTAGCGTCCTACGCCATCGTCGTGTAGTAAGCATGCAAAGCCGCGTCTAGCAGGCGGGGGAAGCAGGCTTGCAGGTCTTCGCGCTCGCGTTTATTCTGCTCACCTCGCGCATCGGAAGACAGGCAAAAGAGCAAAGCGCGATCAAGGCTGCGTAGCAATAAGTTGTAGAGTCCAAGCTGGCTTGGACCCTACAATTTGCATCTCTCGCTAGAACCTCATACACTGTATGAGAGATCAATGAGACTATGTTTATTCAGCATTGGGAGAGATGTATGTCGATAGAACAGTATTTACGGGAGGCACCGAAGGCGGAACTGCATGTCCACCTGGAGGGCGCGGTCCGTCCCGATACGCTGTTAAAGCTGGCGCAGCGCAATGGAGCATCCTTGCCGGGTAAGAGCGTGGAGGAGCTTCAGCAGTGGTTTAAATATCGTGATTTCAAGCACTTTATTGAGATTTACCTGGCTATTTCGAACTGCCTGAAGCAGGCCGAGGACTATGAGCTGATTGCTTATGAGTTTGGCGAGACGATGGCGCAACAGAACGTGCGCTATGCCGAAGTGACCTTTTCGCCCTGCACACATGCCTTTACCCTGGGCGTGCCCTTTGACACCTATTTCGCGGGCCTGACACGCGGCCGGGAGCGGGCGCGCCAGGATTTTGGCGTCGAGATCAACTGGGTCTTTGATATTGTGCGCAATCTGTGCAACGAGCCAGGCGTCTCTGAGCGTGCCGACTACACCGTCAAGGTGGCAAAAGAAGGGATGCGCGACGGGGTGGTAGCTCTCGGCCTGGGCGGCAACGAGGTTGGTCATCCTCCTGAGTGGTTCGAGCGCTGGTTTAATGAGGCACGCGCTGCTGGCCTGCATAGCGATCCTCACGCGGGCGAGATCGCGGGTCCCGAGAGCGTCTGGGGCGCGGTGAAGGTCCTGGGTGCTGAACGCATCGGGCATGGTGTACGCTCAGCCGAGGATGAGAGCCTGCTGACCCACCTCGCCGAGCACCAGATTCCCCTGGAGGTCAATCCAACCAGCAATATCTGCCTGGGCGTCTATCCCGATTACGCGCATCATCCCTTACTCAAATTGATGGACGCAGGCATTCCCGTCATGGTCAATACCGACGATCCACCACTCTTTAATACGACGCTCAACCACGAGATAGGCCTGCTCCACAGCGCCTTCCAGCTCGAAGTGGCTACCATCAATACGCTCCTATTAAATGGGATACGCTACAGCTTCCTCCCCACCGAGCGCAAAGCTACCCTGCTCGCTGAGTTCGAGGCTCAGATGCTAGATCTCACCAAGCGCCACCTGCTGGCAGAGTAACCTCTGATACATGTGATCAATGTTTTTCATGCAATATAGGTGCCACGTTCGCGGCGCGCCGCGAACGTGGCACCTATGTTTAGTCACGTGCGCGTACCGGGCGGTTAATCAGGGCGATGCCGGCGGCAACCGCGACCAGGCCCAGGGCGTCGCGCAGTGTGAAGGGTTCGCCCAGCAGGAGGGCTGCCAGGGCCAGGCCCGCTATCGGCGTCAAGAAGTAGTAGGCGCTGACCACGCTGGCCTCACCTCGCCGCAGGAGCCAGAACCAGAGCAGCGAGGCCCCAATGCTAATCACCAGCACGAGGTAAAGGAAAGACTCGATCAGTGGCGCGTTCAGGGTAAACTGTTCAGGATGCTCAAAGAGCAAGGCTGGTATCAGCAACGCGAGGCCAGCAGCCCCCAGTTGCACAGTGTTGACGACAAAGGCGTGCTCGCGTGGAGGATAGCGCTTGTAAAAAAGCGTAGCCGCAACCAGTCCAATGACGCCAATAAAGGAGATGAGCATACCACCCACAGTATCGAGCTGCCCATTGCCATTCAGCCTGGCTCCCATGACAAAGAGGACGCCGCCAAAGCCCAGGAGAAGTCCCAGGACACGCCACCATGTCAAGCGCTCACGCAGCACAAAAGGCGCAACCAGGGTCAGCAGCAGCGGATTTGTCGCCGCGATAATCGAGCCCATACCCGCCGAGAGGGAGCGCAGCGCCTCATAGTTACAGCCCAGGTAGAGGGTACAATTGAGCAGACCAAAGAGGGAGAGGCGTCCCCAGGCGGCCCAGCCACGCGGCCAGGGCACACGCCAAGCACACGCCATCAGCGCCATCAGCAGCGCGGCCACCAGAAAGCGTATCGCGAGAAAGGTCAGCGGCGGGCTATAGCTCACGCCAACCTTGGTGGCGATAAAGGCCGAACCCCAGAGCAGAATATAGAAGAGGGCCACAGCCACAATCAGTGGTGAACGCCGAGTGGGAGAGGCAACCTTCCTGACCGTACTCTCATTCTGCCGAGAAAAATCAGTTGAGGGCTCCTGCCGCACCACGCGCGCCTGGTCCGCTGTATCCATCCAGTTATGACTCCATTCTAATTTGCATATGTCAAAGATAATGATAGCCGTCCAGATGCGCTTTTGCTACAGCCAATCGCACGCAACCTACATCATATTGGCTGTAACACGGCGCTACACATCTTACTAATACAGGCGCTTGCGGTAGCTTTCCTCCAGGTAGGCATCCATGTCTGCAACAGAGGTGTTCGCGGGATGAATCTGCTCTACCAGAATTCGTCCCAGGGAGGGGATAACCGAGCGCTCAGGCCAGGTAGTAGGATCCCAGATATGTGAGCGTTTGGCCGCCTTGGCGCAGTGCATGAAGCACTCTTCAACCTCAAGTGCGATGGCGGCGAGCGGAAGCTTCCCCTGGGCCTCCATCCCTTTGAGCAGTGTGCGATCACGAATAATCTGCGCGCGCCCATTCACGCGAAGTATCTCCTCAACGCCTGGAATCAGGAAGAGCAGGCCAGCCGCCGAGGTCTGGAGGATGTTGCGCAAGGAGTCGAGCCTGCGATTCCCGGGGCGCTCAGGAATGAGCAGCGTCTTCTCATCCAACACCTGGACGAAACCGGGGGCATCACCACGCGGTGAGACATCGTAGTGCCCATCAGCGCTCGCCGTACCAAGCAGCAGAAAGGGAGAGTGAGCGATAAAATTACGGCAGTGGCTATCCAGCGTGGAGAGCTGTTTGCGCACCACCAACTCGCTTGGGAAACCTAACAGCTCGCGCAGTTCTTCCTCAGAGGTAATGACCTCTTGAAATTGGGTTGTGCTCATAAAATAAATACAACCTTTCGCTCTCGTTTTTTCAATCCATCACTCTAGCATACCACTAGAATGCTTCAGAAATAAAAAGAGGGGAGTATTGAGTGCAACCAGAGAAGCGTTGTAGCACGCCACAACGTATACTCTAGTAACAGAGGCTATTCTGTGAGGAGCAGACTCAATGCCAGTGCATCTGTTTTATGCTTGCTTACCAGTGTTTCTCTTGTCTAAGCGTAAAGTATCAGGTTCCTTTGTATCAAGCTGAGAATTATTCGCCTGAGCAAACAGAGAACGGTAAGGCTCCTATCCATACCCGGTAGTGAATAAAAGCTTACACTCAGGTACAATGAATACTAATAGCTTGCTTTTAGCTACTTGTAGTTCAGCCTTATCAACTGAACAAGAGAGAGACATTGATGAGTATAGCGATAAAACACATGGATATAGATCAGTTACCAAAGACACCCTCTACATTTGCGAATGTTGTAGAGCAATTCTTGCAAGAATGCTGCATATTGGAAGAGCAACAAAGCATTGAGGATGCCCAGCTCTTCGCCAATTTCCGCGCATACTACAAACGAGTATGGCAGGGCGAGCCGCATCCGGCGCTGCTTGGCCAGTTTCGCGTTGAACTTACACAGCGAGGCTACCACTCCAGCAGTGACAAGCATCCTACCTGGTACGGCCTCACGCTTCGCCTCAAAGAGGCATAGATAGAACAGGTATCTCGGTTGGAAGACCCTGGACGCCCTTTTCTAGTTGATGAATATAACAGGGCGCCTCGTGCCTTGCTTCAACCCCAATCTTCCCTTGCCTCGCCTCTACGCAACTGATCTTTAAGGCAGGGTTTCTTAGCCAATCAACATAGCTCTCCCTATATCGTCATTTCCTTATCACTCTCGCTCTGACGTATCCTCTTTCTCTGACTGGGCCTGATTCCAGCTACGCAAAAGCTGCACAGTCATTTCTTTCTCTATGCTTGCGCGCTCTTCTTTACTCGAGAGAGTCCAGTTCATGAGACGGTAAGAGCCTCCAAACGAGATAATAAACGCTGGAAGCGACACCAATACAATCAGGCTTCCAAACAAGAGATCGTGTGTGATAGCGAGTAGAATTCCACAGACAAGAGTCGCTAAACAACTTACCAGGGCAATACCTACAAAAATAAACGTCTCCTTGTTTGGCACCAGGCCTATGTTCCACAGCAGGCGTCGTACTTTCTCCATAGATGCGTCCTTTCATCTATTATAACCAGCAGCAATATATATTAAAACTTATTGTTATATATTGTTTTAACATCTCAGGAAATACTTTGTCAAGGAATAGCTGTATCTAAGAAGAAAGAAGAACACAGACAAAAACTGTTAGCTCTACATCATAGCTCGTTTAGCATATGATGTGGGGTGGCAATACCTCGGCATTGCCACCCCACATTGTACACTTTTGCGAAGCGTCGCAGACGCTGAGTCGTAACTAGAAGAAGAACAAAAGAGAACCAAACAATACAGCAACGGTAAAAGCGATCAAAAGAACATATATAGCATGTTTAGCATTGGAGCCACCATAATTTAAATTTGTCATTTCATACCCCCCAATAAACAACCGGTAGGATCAGAAAACCTTCAGGTATCAACACGAACGATAAGAGGAAAAAGTATTCAAAGAAACATAATGAATCACTAATACATAGTATGTATTAAACGTTCACGCGCCTCAATGCGTCACTTCATAAATTTTCTGTGAGTTTGCTCACACCACTTGCTGACTGTTTATGCCTTCACGCCTGCGGTGCTCAGGGGTAAAAAGTCTGGCTAGCTGGATTGCGGGCGTCACCCGCAATCCAGCTAGCCAGACTTGACCTGAATGTCAAAGGCTTTTTGCGGCCAGTATACAAATATACCTGCCCCGCTTGACAGTGGGTTTCTCTGCGTGTATCTTCTGGAAAACCCTACGCGTCATGCGCCGTCAGTCCCGCGTGTAATAATAATGTCGACCATTAAGAATGGAATTAATATGTATGAGTGATTCAGTATATGTTGTTCGTGACCTGGTCAAGCAGTATCCGGGGCAGGAGCAGCCAGCGAATAAGGATATTAATCTGGCGATTGAGCAGGGTGAGATCTTTGGTATTCTGGGCAGCAATGGCGCGGGCAAGACGACGCTAGTACGCCAGATGGTTAACCTGCAACGCAGCACTTCGGGCCAGATCACGCTCTATGGCAGGGATATTCGTCAGCATCCCTATCTCATCGCGCAATATGTTGGCTATATGCCCCAGGATAGCGAGGCCCTCAATAATATGAGTGTGAGCGAGGCCCTCTACTTTACGGCCCATTTGCGCGGAATGAGCCGCACCGATGCACGCCGCGAGCGCGACGAGTTGCTCAAGCTCTGGCAGATTGAGGAGTTGCACGATAAATATAGCCCCAGGCTCTCAGGCGGGCAGAAGCGTATCCTGCGCCTCGCCGTCGCCACCGCCGCGCGTCCGCCCATTCTGATCCTCGATGAACCCACAAACGATCTCGATCCCCAGAAGCGCAAGCTGGTCTGGGATGTGCTGCGCCACCTGAATAGCGCGTATGGCACGACAATTATCTTTATCACACACGATGCCATCGAGGCCGAGAAGATCGTACAACGCGTGGGCATCATGCGCCAGGGCAGTTTCGTGGCTATGGGTCCCCTGGCTGAGCTTAAGCGCGAGGTCGGCGAGAAGATGCGCCTGGAGCTCTTCTTTCCGGCTGAGTCTCCGCCACCACTGCCAGCACATCTGCAATACAACGAACTCGCGCCTGGGCGCTGGCTCGTGCTCTTAGAGCGCCACGAGGCTGGAGCGGTCATTGATACCCTTCCCCTGCATACTATTGACGACTTCCACCTGTATTCCGCGACACTGGAGGATATTTACCTGCACTATGTCACAAAACATCCAGCCACCACAAACGCTGCCCGGTGAGCGCCGCGCGCCCTCACTGCTCACGCAATTTCTCGATGTGTTCCTGATCGAGTTGACCAACTGGCGCTGGTCCTGGCGCTCGCTTATCACCCTGGGCATGATCTCACCGTTACTGAGCACTACGGCTCTTGGCACCTTCGCCCGTGATTCTGGCTCCCTCTCGCTGAGCTATGTCCTGGTCGGCAATATCGTCCTGGCACTCCTCTTCAACAACATGAATAACGTGAACGGGCATGTCTTCTTTATGCGCGAGCATGGAACACTCGACTATTTCGCGACCCTTCCCGTCCGACGCTATATCCTGATTGTGGCGATCCTGGCGGCGTTCCTCCTCCTCTCGCTCCCCTCGCTCCTGGTAACGATCATCGGCGGCACGCTGATCCTGGGCGTACACCTCCAGATCAGTCCCTTGCTGCTCATCGTGCTGCCCCTGTGTACACTGCCTTTCTCCGCCATTGGAGCGCTGATAGGTGCTCGTATGAGCACGCCCGAGACCGCTAACGCCTTCAGCTATATCCTGACGCTGGTGCTACTTGCCCTCGGTCCCGTGGTCATTCCACCCGATCACCTCCCGCCCCTTCTGATCTTCATTGGCCGCTTTAGTCCGGCAACTTACGCGGCCTCGGCCTTGCGACAGGTCTTATTAGGACCCATCACCAGCCAGCTCCTCATCGATATAGGCGTCATGGCTGGTCTCACCATCATTGCCTTCTGGTTCGTCAACCGCAAACTGGACTGGAGTGCCTAGCACATACTTGCTCATGTAGTTTATGAGGGCTTACGTATTGTACGTAAGCCCTCATAAACTACATGACGACTTCTTGCATCTGTTAAAAAAGATTAGAGTCAGGTTAATCCCTTTAACACTTTTTCCTTGACAATAATCAATATATGTTTATACTTCTTCCTAGGACACAATTCCTTGTAGTAATATCTCAATTACTACATCGAGTATTTTGTGCCTTTTCTTAGGAGAGGAAATGTTTGTGCCAGACATAGAAGCCACCTCGCGGCTTTTATGTGCCATTTCTTCTAAAGAACCTCTTTAGCATTTTGTTTGTGCATTCTTCACGCGAAAAAGGACGTTTCGCAGGCAAGAAAAGTGCTCACCCACAATAGCGCTCTCTTGTCGAAAGAGGAATTCGCATTAGCGAAAGGAAGGCACATTGAAAAGGCTTATCAGTCTCCTCAGCATCGCAACCCTACTTTCCCTCATGCTGCTCAGCTTTAACTCTAATAACGTATTTGCTCAGCAGCACCCATCCAAGCTTCGCTTCCATAGTGTCTGTGGCATCAAAGTGGTTGACCTCGCGCAATGTAACGCCATCCAGATTGATGCCAGCACCAACGGCGTGAAGCCCAATGCTAGTAGTCCCTCCGGTTACAATCCTGCCGATCTTCAGTCAGCGTACAAACTGCCATCTGCCAGCGCGGGCAGCGGGCAAACCGTCGCCATCGTCGATGCTTACGACGATCCTAACGCAGAGTCAGACCTGGCCGTCTATCGCTCAAAGTTTGGTCTCCCCGCCTGTACCACAGCTAATGGCTGCTTCAGGAAGGTCAACCAAACTGGCGGAACCTCGTATCCTCGCGCCAATAGTGGCTGGGCTGAGGAGATCTCCCTCGACCTGGACATGGTCAGCGCTATCTGCCCCAACTGCCACATCCTGCTGGTCGAGGCCAAAAGCTCTTCATTCACCAACCTGGGCACAGCTGTAAACACAGCTATTAGCCTGGGCGCTAATACCGTCAGCAATAGCTACGGTGGCAGCGAGTCCAGCGGCGAATCGTCCTACGCCTCGTACTACAACCATCCCGGCCATATTATCACCGCCAGCTCTGGTGATAGCGGCTATGGTGCACAGGTTCCCGCAGCCTACAACACCGTTGTTGCGGTTGGTGGTACCTCGCTCAGCAAGAGCAGCAATAGCCGTGGCTGGGCTGAGACGGCCTGGAACGGCGCAGGCAGCGGATGCAGCGCCTACATCTCCAAGCCAAGCTGGCAGACCGATAGCGGCTGCTCCAGGCGCACCGTCGCCGATGTATCGGCGGTTGCCGATCCAAACACTGGCGTCTCCGTCTATGATACCTATCACGTTAGCGGCTGGCTCGTCTTCGGCGGTACCAGCGTTTCTTCGCCCATTATCGCTAGCGTTTATGCTCTGGCCGGCAACGCCAGCAGCGTCAACGCCGCTTCTTCTCTCTACAGTCATACCGGCAGTCTCTTTGATGTAACCAGTGGCAGCAATGGCAGTTGCGGCGGTTCCTACCTCTGCACAGCCGGTACCGGTTACGATGGGCCCACTGGCCTGGGTACACCCAATGGAACTGGAGCCTTCTAGCTTGTGATTTCTAGCTTGTGATTTCTAGTTTAGAAAAAAGCATTTCCTCTCTTTCAGGCCTTGCCGCGAGGTGGCAAGGCCTTTTCCTATGCTTATCTCTACGCTTTACCAAAGCATGCTATGCCTCTGCTAAAGACATCACATTCTCGGTAGGGACCAGCTTTAGCGTGTCCGAACGCCATTTATGGCAGTTCGGCATAAGCCGTTATTTTGCTGATATACATGGAATAGTTAACAGAGCATGTTCCTTGGAAACGTTTTTGGCTAGCGCCGAAGTGCGATTAATCGCCTTCGGACGCGCTAAAGCTGGTCCCTACCGAAATTTGTGCGTTCCCCCAGAAGTCGTGTTATGCCTGCTCAACTGGAATTTGTGCCTCATTGAGCTCGGGCGGCGTGGCAGGCCTCTTATCGTTCTCTAGCCTCTTCTGTTTTCTTTTGCCTCGCAGGCGTGGATTGGCGATCTCGTCAATGCCAAAGTTGATAAAGGTGAGGCCCGCACCCAGCAGGGCGATACAGAGGCCCGGCGGCAGAAACCACCACCATGCACCCAGTAACAGAGCATCGTTGTTCCCAGCCCAGTAGAGCATCGTTCCCCAGCTCACAGCCGTGATATCGCCCAGGCCCAGGAACTCCAGACCTGTCTCCGCAAGAATAGCGTAGATAATGGTACCCAGCAGTTGCGCGGCCACAATGGCGATCTCATTAGGCAAGATCTCATAAAAAATAATGCGCCAGTCGCTCTCACCACTGGCACGCGCTGATTCTATACACTCACGACTGCGCATCGAGAGCGTCTGAGCGCGCAGGACACGTGCCCCCCAGGACCAGCCGGTAACCGTGAGCACGATAACGATGGTCAATGGTCCTTTATAGGCAATAAAAGCCGCCAGCAGGATCGCCAGGGGCAGGGTAGGGAGCACGAGAAAGATATTCGTGATCATTGAGAGAATTTCATCTACCCAACCACCATAATAGCCTGAGGCCAGCCCAATCACGATAGAAATAAGCATGGTCATAACACCAATAGCTATGCCCATGAAGACGGAGATACGCGTCCCGACAATCACCTGTGCCAACACATCCTGTCCTGTCTGGGTTGTTCCCAGCCAGTGGGAGGCTGAAGGCGGTGCCAGGCGATCCGGGCTAAAGGCATTGGGATCCTGCGGCACAATGAGAGGTCCCACAATCGCCAGGAGTAAGAAGAAGCCCAACACAATCAGGCCAAAACTTACCTTGCGATTCTGCGTCAGTAGGCGCCAGAGGTCACTCAAGCGCAAGCTTCGAGCCGAGGGTCCGGCCGCTGTTTCACTCGTTGTTACCTGCATATACATTTCCCTCTCTAGCTTCTACTTATGCGCACACGTGGGTCGAGCACAACATAGAGCGCATCCGCCATGAGATTCGCCGCCAGCACGGCCACCGTAATTACCAGGAAAATTCCCTGCAAGAGCGCGTAATCCAGGTTATCCACCGCCTGCAAGATGGCAAAGCCAATCCCAGGATAGGAGAAGACAATCTCGGTCAAAAGCGAGCCGCTAACGACAAATCCCAGCGAGAGCGCAAAGGCAGTAATATTGGGTAAAATGGCGTTGCGGGCGGCATAGGAGAACATGACCCGCCAGGGCGAGAGACCTTTGGCCTCCGCCATCAGCACGTAGTCCTCGGCCAGCGTCGTAACCATGGCATTACGCATACCCAGCAGCCAGCCAGCTAGCGAGCCAATAATAATCGTCAAGGCAGGGAGAACGGCATACCAGGCCGCGCTCAGGATAAAATCGAGGTTCCAGCCTGGATCGGCTACGTCCGAGTCATAGCCGCCATGAATGGGAAACCAGTTCAGCTGAGAGCCAAGCACATAGAGCAGCACCAGTGCTAGCCAGAAATAGGGGATTGCCGAGATAAAAGTAAAGAAGGGCGAGAGTACCACATCCATCAGCGAGCCACGCCGCCAAACAACAATGATGCCCAGTAATGTGCCAATAACAAAGCTGATAACGAGGGCCGTCCCCACCAGAACCAGCGTCCAGGGCAACTCTTGCATGATTACCTCAGAGACTGGAGTTGGCAGGTAGGTAATGGACGTCCCTAGATTTCCATGCATCAGATTATTTATGTATTGTCCATACTGCGACCAGAGCGAGTCATGGTTGACGCCCAGAGAGATCTCCAATGCGTGCTGGGCCTGCGGCGACAACTTACCACGCATGCGTGACATCATAGCGCTGGCTGGATTGCCTGGCGAGAGATGTGGAATGAGAAAATTGAGCGTGACCGATGCCCACAGGGCCAGGATGTAGAAGATAATACGGCGAAGCATATGGCGCATGCCTGCCCCCTTCTAGATGAAAAAATCACCATACAAAAAGCCTTGTCACATGCAGAGAACACTACCAATAGGGGACCGGGCTGAGCGGCCATCAGCGACCCAACCCGGTATGTAAACGCTATGTTGATATAGCGTCCATAAGCTCGAAATGCCTACTCAACCGGGTGCAGGTTAAGCACAACATACTCGATATCTGGATAGGTGGCCGTGCCAGGGGCCGCATAGGGATGCTGCGCGTCAGGCCAGCCCGTGAACTTCTTAGTACTGTATTGATACCAGTACGGCTCATTGGTCAGGGGAATGCTGGGCAGTTGCTCGACCATGATCTTCTGCAAGGCCTGAATGGCCTGTTTCTGCGCGTTGGGATCGGTCGATGAGGCATATTGATCCAGCAATTTATCCGTATGGGGATCGTTCCAGCGCTCATAGTTCGAGGGTGCGGCCTGGCCATTGGGCGCGCTATTAGTGCTCCTGAGCAAACCATCAAAGATGTAGTAGGGGGTCGGGCCGGGATTGGTCCAGAGCATCGCCAGGTCATAGTTGCCCTTCTGCAAGGCATCGTAGTATGCATCAAAGGCGATGGTATTGACCGTCACCTTAATGCCGATAGCCTGCAAATTACTCGCTATAAGCTGACAATCAGTAATCCAATCGGTATAGCCGCTGACAACATTGAGGTTGAAGGTCAGCTTCTTCCCCTGTTTGTCGGCATATATGCCGTCTCCACCCTTGCTAAAGCCAGCGCTCTCCAATAGCTGTTGTGCCTTCGCGGCATCCACCGAAAAGGACAGCCCGCCATACTCAGGCGCCGTATAGTCTTTATTGGCGGGAAGGATCAGCGTCGGACTGGCGGCGGGTTCATAGCCACTCTCGCCAACCTTATTCAACTGGTCACGATTGATAGCATCGCTGATCGCCTGGCGCACCGGGAGCTGGTTGAAGGGGTACTTTGTGATGTTCATGAAGAGCATGACCACGTCACTGGAAGGGAACCAGTAATGATTATGCACTGGATCGAGCTTGATGTATGTTTTCTCAATATCGGGAATATAGAGGTTGGTCCAGTCGATCTCGCCCTTTTGAAGAGCCAGTTCAGCACTGGTATTGGAGTTATAAGCTGGAATCTTTAGTTCGCTTACCTCGGGTTTACCAGGTTTCCAGAACCTGGAATTCTTGCTCAGGGTCACCAACTGAGGCGTGAAGGATTTCAGCACAAAGGGACCGGTGCCAACGGGATTAGGATCGGCATACTGTGACGGATCTCCCTTCACAGCAGACCAGACATGCTTGGGTAGAATATAGGTCTGTCCACCTAGATACCAGATAATGGGATAGTAGGGTGCGTTCAAGGTCACCGTCACGGTGCTACTATCGGGCGCGACAACGTCTTTGAAGCGAGACGAGATACCACTGACATCAATCGAGGGGTTCTGCTTGATCAGATTGAGGGTAAATACGACATCATCGCTAGTAAAGGGCTGACCATCCGACCACTTTACATCTTTGCGCAGGTGGAAGGTAATGCTCGTAGCATCGCTGGCAAGGTCATAGCTCTGGGCCAGCCAGGGTTTAATGTCGCCATTGAGGCGATTAAAATACAACAACGTCTCATAGATCATACCCGGTGTGCCGCTGATCACGCTGGATGAGTAAGGGTTGAAATTCCGTGTGTAATCTCCGCCGGCATTCGCCAGCATCGTCAAGGATGTGCTTTTGTTGCTTTTGCTTGTGGTGCTACCACCACAAGCAACAAACAAGAGAGAGAGCAGCATGAGCAGAGAGAGGCATGCCATCGTGGTTCTGCTCTTGCGCGTCAGCAAATTAGTGTGTGCCACCAGACACCTCCTGAAGCGACTGAGAAATACGCTCAGCTAAACAGAGTAGACAAAACGCCAATGAACCTCTTGCGCTATATTAATGATGAAATAACTATGTATCATTTTTACGCTCTTGTCAATATTAACCCTTCTCAAATATAGTAATATACATAGCGCCGTGCTGCTTCCAAAGCCATTTTATTTAAAATACAAAATCTGCTACATTCACTTCCGCTATCCATAGTAAAAATATGTTTTGGGCTCAAATAGCAAAACACTATGTTCATACATTGACTTTAAGGTGAAATTTGCTTATCATACTTTCATGAACTTATTGCGCATCATTTTTGCCGGAAAGTAGGAGAATGTGACAAGCTCAGTAACCGCCAGGGATGTCGCTAAACTGGCTGAAGTTTCCGTGGGAACCGTATCACGGGTCTTCAACAACCACAGCAACGTCAGTGAAGAGATTCGGCAACGTGTCCTCAAGGTAGCGGCCGAACTGGGCTACTACCGGAACACGGGGGGACAGGCAATCTTACCGCGTACACAAAACAGGATATTGAAAGAGGTAGGCTTTCTCTATTGCTCAAGCATTGAGCCAACTCCTGCCACGATGGACCCCTACTGGGCGCCAATATTTCACGGCGTTGAAAGCGCTTCCCGGCCCTCAAATATTAAAATCACCTACCGCACCATCACCGATATTTACCTCAACCCGGCTCTGCTGACAACCGTTCTGTATGAGATGCGCCTGGGAGGTATCATCCTGGTTGGACAGGCCAATGCTCAGACCATCGCGGCCATTCATGCTACACATACACCGGTCGTCCAGGTGGACAACTATGTCGCGGACCTGCCCACACCAATTGATACGATCCTGCCCGATAATCTCCAGGGTGCCCGGCTGGCTATGGATCATCTCTTTGAACGGGGACACCAGCAGATCGCTTTTATTGGCGGTCCAACACTTCCCGGACCCGCGCCCGCACAACAGATTTACTCCATTCAACAACGCTGGATGTGCTACTGTATGGCCTTCCTCGACCGCAAGGTGCCCATCAACTTTGCTCTCGTGGAGGCTGGTAATCTTACGATGGAGGGAGGGTATGCGGCCTGCAAACGCTTACTCGAGCGTGAGGTTACCTTCAGCGCGATCTTCTGCGCAGATGATATTACGGCCATTGGCGCCATGAAAGCCCTGCGCGAGGCTGGCTGCCGGATACCAGGCGATGTCTCACTGATTGGCTTCGATGACATCGAGTTGGGACAACACGTCACCCCTGCTCTCACAACAATCCGCGTCGATACTACTACGATGGGAACTATCGCCCTACATACGTTAATCGAACGGGCAAATAATCCTGAGGCTCCCTATATAACCCGGCTGATAGGCACAGAACTGGTGATACGAGAATCGGTGGCTCCGCCTCAGCACTCACGCTGAACAATGTAGTATGCTATGCAAGAAGGATCCATTTTATTTCTCGTCAGAAGGAGTAGGACATGTCATTACTCGACCTCTCGCCCGACCAGCTACTCACCACCACGCGCTCAGTACGTAAGCGGCTCGACTTCTCACGCCCCGTTGAGCCAGAGATCCTGCAAGAATGCCTGGAGATCGCGCTCCAAGCACCAACTGGCAGCAATATGCAGTCCTGGCACTTCGTCATGGTGGATGACGCGCAGAAGAAGGCTGCCCTGGCCGAGCTTTATCGCCGCAGCTACAAGGACTACCGCCAGGCCACTGCTGCCACGTCAGGTACGGCCTTCGCTAATAATCCCGAGCGCGGTCGTGTGCAGGAGCGCGTCGGCAACTCGGCGGACTACCTGGCCGAGCATATGCACGAGGTTCCCGTCATGCTCATCCCCTGCTTCCGTGGCCGCACCGATAACCTGCCGAGTGGCATTCAGGCCAGTATCTGGGGCTCAATCCTGCCCGCCGCCTGGAGCTTTATGCTCGCCGCGCGCGCCCGTGGCCTGGGCAGCGCCTGGACCACCCTCCACCTTACCTATGAGAAAGAGGCCGCCGACATCCTCGATATCCCCTACAACAAAATCACGCAGGCCGCACTCTTACCCATCGCCTATACCCTCGGCACCGACTTTAAGCCCGCCCCCCGCGAGCCGCTAAGCAAAATCCTGCACTGGAACCAGTGGTAAGCTCTAGAATATGAGGGAAGAAGGAGCTCTCAGTACATAGGGGCTATATACCCCTATGTACTGAGAGCTCCTTCTTCCCTCATATTTAATCGTTCGTTGATTATCTTCGCTAGCGCGGTGATGGGCACACGCAGCATTTTGCCGCTGGTGGCTACTACATAGGCGCTTTTGGCTGGCGGGATGCGATAGCGTCTGTAAAGCTCTTCGACCTGGTAGCGCAATTCACATATCTGCTCCCAGCGGAGCGCGGCCTCTACCCTCTCGCGCCCCCTGAGCAAGAGAAAGCCCTCCGCGCAGATATAGGCTCGCTCCTGCTTGACCAGGAAATTAATCACATTCACCAGCAGAACACCTGCGCTCACAACAAGCAGCGCCCCCAGCACCAGCAGAAATATGTAGCTCCAGTGCGAGCGCGCCCATAACTCCAAATCAATCACACTTCCATCACGCTCAAAAACCGCGTCGAAGCGCCTAAATGGTCCCAGCACGTAGAGACTGCCCTGGTGGTCACCAAAATAGTAAAATAGCAATGGGCTGGTGTATAGGACAAGCTGATACCCGCCATAGAGAGCAGGCAACGCAAATAACAGGCTTAGAAGCGTTCGACGCACGCCTCCGCGCCGGAAGCAAAACTGAGGCGCACCCAGGCGATACTTCTCCGCCAGGCGATAGGCCTCCAATGGCAATGGTCGCACCACTATTGCCTCCTCAAAAAATAAAACACTGAATAAGCTCTTGTGTACAAGACACTATAACATGAAATGGGGTATGTGTGGTGGTCTGGCTGCACCAGACCACCACACATACCTTACTCGGTAACACTGTAGGCGCGAAAATCCCTCTGGGAAGGATTTCGTTCTCCTTTGTGCGGTATAATAACAGACATCTATTTTGTACTTATGAGATATATACGAGAGGATTTTTCTATGTCTATAGAGCAGATTCAAGAGCGGCTCGCGTTGGTGCAGCCACTCGATAAAGAGGCCATGCAACAGGCTGCGCAGCACCAGCAACAGCTTACTAAGCCAGCGGGGAGCCTTGGTCGCCTCGAAGAGATCGCCGTGCGCCTGGCTGGCATTCAGGGTACACCTCTACCACACATCCAGCAGAAGAGCGTGATCGTGATGGCAGGCGACCACGGGGTAACGCGTGAGGGCGTCAGCGCCTATCCCGCCGAGGTGACGCCTCAGATGGTACTCAACTTTCTCGCTGGGGGCGCGGCCATCAATGCCCTGGCGCGCCAGGCCCAGGCCGAGGTCGTCATTGTCGATATCGGCGTGGCCGCTCCCCTGACACATCCTCAACTTATTTCGCGCAAGGTAGCCCCGGGCAGTGCCAATATGGCCGAGGGGCCTGCCCTGACCCGTGAGCAACTATTTGAGGCCTTTCAGGTAGGCTTTGAGGTCCTGGATGCCACCGCTGAGAAGGGTTGCGATCTCATCGCGATTGGCGAGATGGGTATCGGTAATACTACCGCCGCCAGTGCTATCAGTGCCACGCTCCTGCGCCAGCCTGTTGATACCCTCACCGGTCATGGCACTGGTATCAGCGCCGAACAGCGCCAGCACAAGGTTCGCGTGCTCGAGCGCGCGCTTGAACTTAACCAGCCTGATCCCAACGATGCTCTGGATGTTCTGGCTAAGGTTGGCGGCCTGGAGATCGCGGGCCTTACCGGCGTTATTATTGCCGCCGCCGCGCGCCGCATTCCCGTCTTGATCGATGGCTTTATCTCTAGCTCGGCCGCTCTTGCCGCCTGCGCGCTCAATCCCGCTATCCGCAACTATCTTTTTGCCGGTCACACCTCGGTTGAACCCGGCCACCGCCTGATCCTTGAGTATCTTCAGCTTCAACCCCTCCTCAATCTAAATATGCGCCTCGGCGAGGGCACGGGCGCGGTGCTCGCCATGCACATCCTCGAGGCCGCGCTCCACACCCATAACGAGATGGCCACCTTCGCCCAGGCCGGCGTCTCCGAAAAAGAAGAGGGATAAGATATTGGTATAGTTGGCGGACAACTGCCCGCCAACTATACCAATATCTTATCCGTGTATTTAAAATGTATAAAGTATTGTGAAACGCAACTATTTCACAACCAGACTGTAACTTCAAGCTATTGCCTGAATAGCACCTTTCGCCAATAATGGGGAGCAATTGGACGAAAGGATCAAAGTAATGCGTATTTTTCGGCATCGCCTGACTCTCCCGGCACTCGTAGCCCTACTTGTGTTCGGAGTGGTCATCGTGTTCGCACCAACCTTTATCTCCCGCGCGGAGTTCCGCCAGAGTGAGGATAATTATATCGTCGTCTTCCAACCCAAACTTCGTATTGATACCCGACAGCTTCTCAATCATGGCCATAAAATTCTGCGTGACCTGAGCAAGGCGAATATGCTGGTTGTACGCTCAAGTAACCGGGATGACCTGGCCACGCTACCCGGAGTAAAGAGCATCGCTCGCGACACCTTTACTCTGGCCATGCCAGACGAGAAACCCACCACCTTTACGCGTAACGAGTCTCTATCTAGCACTGACAGCTCAACTACCTCTCAAGGGTGCGCGACCACACAGAAAGCCTGCCCCCTCCAGTGGGACCTGGCCCTCATGAATATTCCCCAGGCCTGGCAGAAAACACAGGGCTCAGCCAAAGTGCGTGTCGCCAATCTCGACACAGGCCTGCTCTCAACTCACGAGGCCGTAGGCATGAACTATGACCGCGATCATAGCCGCTCCTTTGTTGAGGCCTCTTCCTCTTGTAACAAGACCGATGATCCCAGCAGCCTGGAAGACTTCGACGGACACGGTACCTGGACCGCCACACATATCGCGGGCAAGGATGGTCCCCAGATCAGCGGTATTGCTCCTAACACGACGCTTATCAACGTTCGTGTGCTTAACGCCTGCGGCAGCGGCGCGTTAAGCTGGTTGCTCGATGGCATGTATTACGCTAATAGCGTCGGCGCCCAGATCATCAATATGTCGATGGGAACCTACATCTGCGCCGATGGCGTTATCCCCGGCTCCGCTCGCTGTGGCAACCAGGAAGACGTCGGCAACGATGAGGCCACCTGGGATGCCTTCGCACGCATGGTTGACTATCTCAAGCAGAACGGTACCACCGTCATTGCCGCCGCTGGTAATGATCACGTCCAGCTCGACCAGAATGGGCGCGTTATCAGCGCTGGCAGTCTCCCCAGTGGTGATAGTGGGACCGCTGCCGACCTGCGTGGCACACGCCTGGTTCCTGGGGGCGTTCCAGGGGTCGTGGCTGTGAGCGCAGTCAATCGTGCCACAGGGTCTGGCGATACCAGCACGACCAAATACGGTCAGTATGGCTCCTCAAAACGTGAACAGCTTGCCTACTACAGCAACTATGGACCTCGCATCGACCTCTCGGCTCCCGGTGGGGCGCGCAACTACAATGTTCCCGCGAGCGATTGCATCTCCAAAGAGTGCAGCCGCCTGGAGGCCAGTTCCTCGCTTATTGGTGCCAGCGACAACTCTGGCGTCTTCGGCGCCTATGGAACCGATAGCAATGGGCAGAGCTGTAATAACTGCTATGCCTACCTGCAAGGAACCTCAACCGCCGCACCCCAGGTGGCTGGTGTAGCTGCGCTGGCCCTGGCGGCCCATCCCGATATGACGCCTACCGAGCTGGTCTCATGGTTACATCAATCGGTGAGCAAGTTCACCGATCCTAACGCGACTCCGCCTCTACCTACAGATACTAATAGCGCTTACTACAACGCGACCCTGGACTACAAGGCCTCGCCCATCTCCAACAACGAAATGGGGACCGGTATCATCGACGCCGCCAGCGCCGTCAATACCAGCGATCAATACCAGCCCCAATATCAGCCTCAGAACCAGGGCCAGGGTCAATCGCAAAACCAATCCACCAATCAACAGCAGCAGAACCAGGCACCAGATCAGGGGCAGGACACACCTTCTTCGCCCCCGCCAGCAACGCTGCCCCAGGGCCAACTGCCGAACACACCCCAGTCCCAGTTTCCGTGACGAAGGTATCATTGGCCCGACGCTACTAAAGTACGCGTCTACATATTATGCGCATAATATGTAGACGCGTACTTTAGTAGCGTCACCCCACCATATCATGCCTGCAGTTGTTCTCAGAGCAAGCCGCGTTCAAGTGCGCTGGCAACTGCCGAGGCACGGGAGTCAACATTCAACTTGGTATAGATGTTGGTGAGATGCGCTTTCACTGTGCGTTCAGAAACGCCTAAGTGTTGGGCAATTTCTTTGCTGCGTTCACCGCGGGCAACCGCGATGAGAATGGCTCGTTCACGTTCCGTCAGTTCCACAGTGGAATTACCTGAAGGAGCCCATGGAGAAGATTTTGGCTCCGAACGATAGGTCTGAGCAAGGATACGTGCCATGATTTCTGGTTGAAGGAGAAACTCTCCCCGTGCCGCCGTACGAATGGCATGAAAAAGGGTTTCTGCGCTCGTTTCCTTGAGTAAATAGCCACAGGCGCCGGCCTGGAGGCCACGCAATAGTGCTTCGTCATCAGTATAGGTAGTGAGGATGACTACCGCCACATGAGGCCAGGAGCAGTGAATCTGCTCGATCGCTTCCAACCCATCCATTCCTGGCATACGGATATCCATCAAGACCACGTCTGGCTGCAATTCGTCGGTGAGGCGGATGGCCTCTTTCCCATCCACTGCTTCACCGACCAGAACAAAACCCTCTCCCATCTCCTCTAAGAGCAGGCGCAGGCCCTTGCGCACTACCAGGTGATCGTCAGCTACCAGGATACGCAGCGGTTTGTCTGTCATCTCCATGTGTTACTCCTCCGTCGAAATCCAGGCGTAACAAGAGGGTGGTGCCCTGCCCTAACGCACTCTGAATGTCAAGCTGCCCTCCAACAAGCCCTGCCTGTTCGCGTAAGCCAAGCAATCCATAGTGACCAGTCCCGCTGTTGCCGTGACCAGGTGTAAGCAGCAGAGTCTCCGGATCAAAGCCCCGACCATCATCACGCACCATGAAGATGTAGTGAGCTTTTTCTCGCCTTACTTCGATCCACACTTGCTGTGCATGCGCATGACGGGCAATGTTCTGGAGTCCTTCCATGATGAAGCGTGAGACAGGTTCAGCAAACACTGGGGGTAAGGCAGCAAAGTCTCTCAGGTTCGCCTGGCAGACTATACCTGTGGTGTTGGTAAGGCGGCGCATCTCCTCTTGCATACGCTCGACCAGCCTCCCTTCAGCACTCCTTTCCTCACGCAGATCATCAATGGCTTGTCGTGCGCTGATCAGCGTTGAGCGAGCCCCAGAGAGAGCTTCCTGAACAAGTTCCTGTCCACGTTCGACTCGGTTTCGCTGGAGATGTGAGTTGACTACTTCGAGTTGCATGACCAGTCCAGCAAGTCCCTGGGCCAGCGTGTCGTGTAAATCTCGTGCCAGGCGCTGGCGTTCCGTAACGCGCGTCAATTCTTCAATCTGGGTCGAGGCGACCTGGAGGTGCTGGTGAGAGCGAGCCAGTTGCCTATAGAGCAGCAAATAGCCAGTAAGGAACAGTAATTGGGCCAGGTACACTGGGATGTTCTGGAGCAAGTCGATCCACAGCCATTTCATTCCTGGGCCCAGAGTGATTCGTTGCGCAGCCAGCATTCCCATGCTAAGAAGGAGATAACTCCCCAGAGCAAGCGGCAGCACCTGAGCAGAAGAAAGCCTGGGAAGCGTGATGATTTCCAGCGCGAGAGCCAGGGCCAAACTGAGTGTGAGTGGCTCCTGCTGGGCCAGCAGATACACAGCAAAGATGAGGATGATCTGTGCGAGCATACACGCGAACAGGGGGTGCCGAGTCAGTTTGCCTGAAAGACTAAACCAGAGCGTGGCTCCAAGCAATAGCAGCAGGAGAGTGAATGTGGTCGTCCCTGGAACATCGAACGCAGAAAAATTGAGGGAGAACTGGCAGCTTTGATCGGACGTCACACACACAGGTAGCACGAACCGGTTCAACTCCTCCAGCCCCCAGAGATACACGATACCTATCCAAACGAGCAAGAGAGCGCGAAGTGGCGATGATACAGGCATGCACTGCTCCTTCCCACTGCGGGAAACACTCTTGAACGTCCTTCCCTCGAAGGATACCTGTTGATTATCGCAAGTATAACATACTCAGCCGCCGGAAGAGAGCGTCCGTTCAGACACGACCCGAACGGGCAGAAACTCCTTTTCTTTCTGCCCTTTTGGGCAGATCGCGCAGCTTCCCGAAAAACAGCTGCTGCCTGCCCAAACGCACGATGTGGAGATCAATGGCAAGAGGGTATGGTGATGGCAAGAAGCAAGAAGTTCGTAGGCAATGTTTCTCGTCTTCTCACAACAAAGGATAGGATTAGGAGTGGGCAAAATGGAAACATCTCACCAGGTGGCATCACCACACATAGTTTCCAGCAAGGCACTGATTGAGGCAAGCAGCGTTTCGAAGGAGTATTGTCTCGGCGAAACCACAGTCCAGGCACTACGCGATATTACCCTGCGCATTGAGCCTGGAGAAGTGGTGGCAATCATGGGTCCCAGCGGCTGTGGAAAGACCACCTTGCTCAATTGTCTGAGCGGGTTGGACAGCATTTCCTCCGGCACAGTCAGGATTGCAGGCCGGGATCTGCGTGGTCTCTCGGATCGCGAACTGACGGCCTTCCGCGCACGCGAGATGGGCTTTATCTTCCAGGCATATAACTTGCTTCCGGTGTTAAACGGAGTTGAAAATGTCGAGTTGCCCATGCTAGTGAGCGGCATCTCCGCGCACGAGGCACGTAAGCGGGCGTGGACAAGTATTGAGCGTGTGGGCATGCGTGATCGCGCCCATCATCGTCCAGCAGAGTTGAGCGGAGGGCAGCGCCAGCGCTTCGCCATTGCGCGCGCCCTGGCAACACATCCCTCATTGGTCTGGGCAGATGAACCAACAGGGGCGCTTGATAGTCAGACGAGCCAGGAGATTCTTGACCTGATGTTACATCTAAACCGGGAAGAGGGTTTGACCTTTGTCTGGGTCACACATGCGCCAGATATTGCCCAACAAGCCGGGCGTCTAATCACGATGCGCGATGGGCTAATCGAAACGGATCAACCCGTGGACGCCCATCTGAGGAATGGAGAGGCCACTGGCAGAAAGCAGGTGCAGCTATGAACATGCTCTTTTCTGGTCTTGCCCCTGATGCTATAGCCCTGGCGCTCCTCCTGGCAACATCCGGATGCCTCCTGCTGGTCGTGGGACTGAGCCGCCCAGTGTTTTTACGCATGAGCCTGCGCAACATGGTCCGCCGTCCCAGCCAGAGTGTGATTCTGTTGTGTGGACTGATACTCTCTACCATCTTTATTACGGCCTCGTTGGGCCTCTCCGATAGCTTTACCGGCTCAGAGAAAACGTATCGCCTGGCACAACTGGGACAGGTCGACGAAGCGGTGAGCGGCCAGTTCTCCGTTGACCAGTTTGCGACATCCAGCGCCCGTCTCAAGCAGCAACCAGGGGTCCGGGCGACTGCTGGTGTTCTGCTCCTCCGGCACGGTACAGATGTGACGAATGAGCGAACCTTGCGCACCCAGACCCGTCTGGATGTCTACGGTCTGCCACCTGCCTTCGATCAGGTCTACGGACCAGTAACCGATACACACGGAAACGTCGTTCATTTCGCGGACCTACGGGCTAATGAAATCATGGTGAGTGCCACGGTGGCAAAAATCATGGATGTGCGCCCTGGGGATACTTTAAGCATCCAAACAGAAATCGGCAAGCTTTCTAGCAAGGTCAGCCATATTCTCTCAACAGATATCGTTGTGACCTCGGGTGAGCTGCTGAGTAATGCTCCCTTTCCTGAAATCCTGCTTCCTCTGGCCACATTTCAACAAATGTACGAACAGGGATTACATCATTCCATCGCGCCCAATGTGCTCTGTATCAGTAACACGACTCAGGGATCGAGCCAGGCTATTCTGAACCTTTTGCAGCAGATCTTTCAGGTCGCCCCTCTTGATCCCCGCATCCATATTCCGGGAACGACACAATTTGATACCACACAAATTCACCCGTTACACTCAGCAATCGTAGGAGCACTGAATGAAGTGCCTTTCACCTCTGGTCTCGCACTCGACAATTCGCCTGCGGGCCGGGAATACATGCTGCTTCTCCCCGCTTTTACCTGGCTACTCATTGGCGCTGGAATGGTTTTCCTGGTCCTGCTTTGCCTACTACTCGCCACTGAACGCAGGAGCGAGTTGGGAATCAGTAGAGCGCTTGGTTTGCAAAGGCAACATCTGATCCAGCTCTTTCTCATGGAGGCGTGCGGATATGGTGTGCTGGCCGCACTGCTTGGTGTGCCACTGGGTTGGGGGACTGTGGCGTTAGAATTGTGGGCACTGGAACAACTGCCGACAGTCAATTTGGGGCCAGATGTCATCGCTTCCAGTGCCTTCCATGTGCCGCTTTATCTCCAGGTAAGCTGGCAAAGCCTGCTCAGCGCTGGCTGTCTGAGCGTGATCGCAACAGCAGGCGTCGCGGGTCTGGCCGCTTTTTGGATCAGCCGGCTGAATATTGTCGCGGCAATCCGTAATCTGGATGACCCTGTGGTCGTCCATTCCTCACTCTCTGGCAGGCTTCCCGTGCTCTGGCAGCAATCGCGCGATGCCTCTAGTCAGCCTCACCCAGAAAAGTTGGCTCGGCGCTTCACGCACTCTCTTGAGAGAGTGGGGGAGCTCTTCTGGGGAGCATTTCAGCGTGGTCCTCTCTGCTTGCTTTGTGGCCTTATGTTACTCATGTCTGGTCCGGTGTGGATGTATGAGGCAGGGATCGTTTTACTTTTTACAAGTGGCGGTCTTCTCGTGGCCTGGGCAGGTCAGAGCTTAAGGAGTGGACAATTGTTGCGAGCACTCTCCCAACGACTAGGATGGAGTTGGATAGGAGTGAGCTGGATGGTATACGGGATGCAGGTGGGCAGCAATGCGCTGTTCTCAGCTCTGGCCTCATTGCCGAATACCACATTTGACAACACGACCGTAGGGCTGGAACCGATCCTCCTGAGTCTTCTGTTACAGATCGGGGGCTGTGTGGTCGTGGTGATGACTAATCTGGATCTTATGGCAGCCTTGCTCTCTTTCCTGTTGAGACGCTCGCGCAGCCTCGCCCCTCTCAGTCGCATGTGTGTGGCATATCCATTAACCTTTCGTTTTCGTGCCCGGATCACTGTCACCCTCTTAAGCAGCATCATCTTCCTCATCATGCTGCTCCTGACGAACAATCTAGGACAAGCGCAACAGGGGCAGGTACAAGTAACCAGCGGGAATTTCCAGTTGGAAGTCAAGCTGACGCCGGATGAACAGCAGCAGTTGGGGGCACCCATCCAACAATTGCCCAGCACGCTCCCGCAAGATATCGCTACAGTCTCCCAGATGCATCCGCTCTACGATCCTGTCAATCAGGATGGCTCAGCACCTCAACCAGTCCGAATCTCACTGCCAGGGCAGTCAGTACAACAGACTGGCACTGCGCCCTTAGGCGGCCCGCTTGTAGCCGATGATACTTTCTTAGCGACATCCACCATACCCATGTTTGCCAGCGCCCAGGGATATACCTCTGCCAGGCAGGTCTGGGATGCTGTCAAAAATCATCCAGGAAATGCCGTAATGCGCTACGATAGTAGTCTGAGAGGCTTGCCAACCTCCAATGGATTTACGCCCTTTACCATAGAGGTTCCAGAGAGCTCGGCGCGCTCGGCTCCCTATCATCGCCTGACGATCATTGGGCTACTCCCTGCCAATGTCCACTGGTCGAATATCCTCCTCTCAACCGGAACGGCACATCAAATCACACCGCAACTATCTTCTTTCGTCACATACTATTACCTCAGATTACAACCAGGGGTACAAGCAGGTCAGGCGACGAGCCATCTGGAGCAAGTGCTTCACACTGCTCGTTATGGTATTCAATTTGTCTCGCTTGATGCCGCCGATGCAAACGCGCTGACAGCGGATCTAACGCTGTTCCTGATAGGCTACCTGGCCAGCGGGCTGCTCTTCGGAGCGCTCTCTATCAGCGTCATTGTTAGCCGAACAGTGGTTGAACGCCGCCAACAGATTGGCATATTGCGTGCCCTGGGCTTCACACGCGCGCGCATTCTCAGCTTATTCGTCGTCGAGTCAAGTTTTATCATTACCGTTAGTCTGGCAACCGGAACTGGTCTGGCCTTATGGCTCACTGCTCACATTGCTCGCCAACTATATCAGGACTTCCCTTTCCCTGTGGAAGCAGTCGCTCTGATCTTCTTGGGGAGCTACCTTATCACCGTCGTCTGTAGCGCACTCCCGGCGCGCCGGGCCTCGCGCATTCCTCCAGCTGAGGCGTTGCGCTACGAATAGGAAGCAGCACCAGGTGAATAAGAGGCCTATCAAGTCGAAGAGAAAGGGTCCGTTCCTCAGTTTTCAAATAATAAATGCCTATACGAATTAAGACAGTGAAAGGCAAACAAACATGGGACATCTGAAATACAAGACAGAGCACGTACAAAATCAACCCAAGCCTCAACTAGAGAGAAGGCGTTCGCTTCTGGTAGTACTGCTGGGAGGTTTCTTGCTCCTGGTAGGGGGCACCATCCTCCTCTGGCAGGTTATAGCATCGCAAGCCTCTCCTTCTCAGACGAGCGTAGTTTCGACGCCTACTGCTGAACCTACAAAATCGGGGCCAGGCGATCCTCAGGCGTATTACGATGCAGTGGAACAGTATGTGTCCCAGGAGTTGCATATGAGCAAGGCGCAAATCAAAACGAAGCTGCTAGCAGGTGTTCAGCTCATTGCGCTGGCAGAGCAACAGGGCATTTCTGCTACACAATTGCGCACGATTTTGCTTGAAGCTGAACAGAGGGGCCATGATGTCCTGGTACATGGAGGATATCTCACCCAGCAGCAATCAGACGCCGGGATGCAAGATCTCCGCAGTCGGAATCTGCAGACCCTGGCAACGAGTATCAAATACGATTTTCTCGATCATTAAGGCAGGTATCCTCAACCTGACATTTCGCCAGGTTGAGGACAAGAGCCAGAAAAAGACATGTATCTTCCATCTTCCGAGGCAACCCGGATGCTCGCATTTGATGAGCTTTATCAGTGGATGTATCACCTGGCATTATGCCAAACTTACTATACAGCCTGCTAGACACACATAGCTGTGGTAGAATACAAGAGAAATAGAGATTTAAGCATTATCTAACTGCATAAGACCTCTCATCAATACCCCTAATTTATGTAAAGCGAGTTTATTGCATATGCATAAACGTCAATTTCTCAAAGTAGCTGGCGGGACTGTCGCTGGCACTGTCCTTCTCGGGACGGGCACCTCCTTCTACAGCACGCATATTGAACCAGCAAATATAGATTGTACTCAACTCTCACTCCGCTTACCACGCCTATCTCCCGCCTTCCATGGCTATCGCATTGCTCAGCTCAGCGACATTCACATCGACGATACCTGGATGGATTTTAAGCGTCTGAGCGATATCGTCAAACAGGTGAACGCGCAACATCCTGATCTGATAGTGATCACTGGCGATTTTGTCACGCGCTACTATCCCTGGGCGGCGCGTCCCCTGGCGGCTTTAGGAGACCTCCATGCCCGTGACGGCGTCTTCTCCATCTATGGCAACCATGATGCCTGGAGTGGCACAGACTGGCTTGGCGCTCTCATCAAACCGCTTGGCATCAACGATCTCACCAACGAGTTTCACACTATCAAGCGCGAGAATGGCGCGATGCTGCATATCGTTGGCATCGAGGATCTCTGGCCAGATCCCTCATACATCAACTCGGTCTGGGAGTACAGCGATACCATCGCAGGCCTGGTCAAGCGCCTTCCTTCGGAAGGGTCCGCCATCCTACTCGCGCATGAGCCGGACTTTGCCGATGTCGCCACGAAAACGGAACGCTTCGATCTCCAGCTCTCCGGCCATACCCATGGTGGGCAGGTGCGTATTCCTCTTGTCGGCACTCCCAGAACGCCGCCCCTGGGACACAAGTACGTCTCCGGTCTCTACTCGGTTGGCTCCATGCTCCAGTACACCAATCGCGGCCTGGGCATGGTCAAGCCCCAGGTACGCTTCGACTGCCGCCCCGAGATCACAATCATCGAGTGCCAGGCCTTGTAGCGATTTAGGAGAAAAGCGTCTTGAACTCCGTGCCTGAGAGAGCCTCCGCATGCAGGCTCTCATAGGTGCCATGCTCAAGCAACTCACGAGCAATTGTGCGCATATGCCCGAGTATTGAAAGCATCAACCTTCCGGCAAGGCTGACGCGGGCAACTCCGAGTTGCGCAAGCACTGGAAGTGGGAGGTCAGGAGAGCTACCAAGAATGTTGATGGGCCCATCGATGGCCCCGACAAGATCAGCAATCGTGGAGCGCTCAAGAAAGCCAATAGGATAGACACAATCGGCACCCGCTTGCAGATAGGCATTAGCTCTCTGAACGGCATGCTCAAAGCGGCTCTCTGGCTCACCAATAGCGAGTAAGAACACATCGACACGCGCATTGATGACGAAGGGCACGCCCAGTGAGTTCGCTAATTCACGCAGTGCCTGTATCAATTCAACCTGGTAGGTAATATCGGCCAGCGTGTTTTCCTGGTGCTTGAGCGAATCTTCGATATTGATACCTACAACGCCAGTCTCAATCACCGCTTTGACGGTTTGCAGTACCTCGTCAATGGAGTTTCCATACCCCGCCTCGATATCCGCTGTAACTGGGCAATCGACCACACGTGTGATCCGCGCAAGCGCTTCTATCAGCATGCCTCGGCTAATGTGCTGACCATCACTATAGCCCAGGGCAGTGGCAACTCCAGAGCTAGTGGTGGCAATAGCAGGGAAACCTGCCTGCTCGATAATTCGCGCACTCGCAGCATCCCAGACGTTTGGCAAGACCAGCAAAGGCGCATCGTGATGCAACTGGCGAAATTGCGTCGCTCTCTCTTGTTGTTTCTGATAATTCATAGATAGAACTCCCTCTATGCTATCGCACAATATTACAGGCTCTTTTCTCATCACTGTAGAGTAATATTGGCCTTAATACAAGGGCCGATTTTCATCATACTTATAGGGCCATTATTATGTGAAGCGGCTCCTGCCTCTGCATCTGTTCAATTACGACCGTTTTAGTTTTCGCATGAAGCACTGATGTGATAATATGGAAGACAATAAATATTCTTCCTCAGAAACGCAGGGAAGCCACATCATACCTTGCGTTTCTCTTTACTTTAAGCCGTTCAATTCGACCTCGCACACTTCCTCAATGCTGCGGAAGGGTCATTAGCATATCTCTATCTACAGAAGGGGGATCTCTAGTGCAAGAGGCTGTGATATCGCCGCTTCCCATATGGCAAAACTTTTACGTCATCGTCGGTTCCTCTGCCGCCGCGCTGACTGGACTGATGTTCATAGTCATCACCTTGATCGCAGGGCTTCGGGGTAGAAGATCAGGCGAAGCTATCGCGGCATTTAGCACACCAAATGTCGTGCATTTCTGTGCTGCACTCTTTATTGCCGCGACAATGACTGCTCCCTGGCAGGTGCTCTGGAACATGAGCTTCCCGCTTGGTCTCGCCGGTGTGGCAGGGATGATATACACCATAATCATCGTACGACGGGCACGCCGTCAAAACGACTATCAGCCAGTTATGGAAGACTGGATCTTCCATACCATCCTACCGCTCGCCGCGTATACAACACTCTTTGTCGCAGCCATAGTGCTACCAACATACCCGGTGCCGACACTGTTCGTCATCGGCGCGATGACGGTCCTGCTCATCTTCATCGGTATCCACAACGCCTGGGACAACATCACCTATATTGTCCTCACCCAGTTCAACCAATCAGAAGAAGAGAAGTAGCCACTGCGTGGCTCGCATGGATAAGGGGTGTATGGGTGGAAAACGGCTTTGCTGTTTTCCACCCATACACCCCTTATCCATGCGCAAAAGATGCAACCTTTGTGGGGCTTTCTGGTATCTACCCCATAGATGACAATTTCTTTCTGTGAAGGACGGATATGGAAGAGAGCGAACAGGAACTACTGGCGCTGTTGGCAAGCGATCTACACGGCAATTTTCTGCGCGTGGTGGAGCATTACCAGCATCGCCTCTATACCTTCGCCCTACGCCTGACGCGCAGCTTTCAGGATGCGGAAGATATTGTGCAGGAAGCTCTGGTGGGCGCGTATGTCTCTTTGGAGAACTATACTCCCGAGCGTATACACGCACTCAAGCTCCAGGCCTGGCTCTATCGCGTGGTCTTTAACGTCTATAGCCACTCCAGGCGCAATACACAGCTCCACCTGGTGCCACTGACGACGCTTGAGGAGCATCCCGAGCTAGACCCGGCGGACCGCGAGGAGGAACAACCCGAACTGCTCTGCACGACCTGGGAGCAACAACGCGAGCTGGAGGACCTAGTGGCCCGGCTACCGGAGCGCTATCGTATCGCGATTACCTGCTACTATTTCGAGCAGCTCAGTTATCGCGAGATCGCCGAGCTGCTTGCTCAACCCATGGGAACCGTGAAATCAACCATCTCAAGGGGGCTACGCCTCTTGCGCGCCAGCATCGATACCCAAGAACAGGAGAGGGAGGAACAGTCATGGAGCCAGAGAACGCCCAGACACAAAAATCCGTAAGCAAACCAACGACATGGCAGTATGCCGCGCCCCCCTCGCTCCTGACAGGTGTCCAGCAACGCCTGAACCAGCGAGAAGCCCTGCTTTCTTCCGATGTAACGAAGCGCCCTGGTGAGCAGGAGTTGCTTGAGGCTCTCCGACACCCGGCGTGGGAGATGCGTAGCGCCGCTGCGAAGGCCCTCGCAAATCATGACACATCCGCCGCTGAGGCCGCGCTTGGCGAGGCTCTGCATGATGAACATCCACTCGTGCGTGTCGCGGTCTTGCGCGCCCTGGCAGCCTTGCGCCCAAACTCTTCGCTTGTGTATGAGTACATTATCCAGGCGCTTCGGGATGACAACGATGAAGTACGCGAGATAGCGCTCGTCCTACTCAATAAGCAACCACCCGTAGAAAAGCTACCAGCGGTCTCACCACTGCGGCTCTTCTCCCAGCCCTGGCGCTACGCCTGGGGCCTCTTGTGGGCACAAATTCGCGTTCTTCCCAGGAGTATCTGGGCGAGTTCGGCAACAGTCCTGTTTATGATCCTGGCTTTGCTCCTGTTACGAGGCAATATGGTGCTTATTCAGGACCATGTAACGCGCGACCTGCTGGCGATCAGCATTACTGCCGCCTCTGTAATCAATATGGCCTATGTCTATGGGCGCGCGCACGATCCAGGCCTGGAGTTCGCCCTGGCGACCCCCACTTCGCCACGCCTGATCCTGCTCTGCCGCATGCTGCTGGTAACAGGCTATAATCTCGCCCTGGCTGTGGCCTTCTCGGCGCTGCTCGTCCTGCTCAACGGCGGTACGCTCTGGAGCATCGTTCAGCTCTGGCTTGGTCCCCTGCTACTGCTGTCGGCGGCCAGCCTGGCCATCTCGATGTTGCTAGGCTCCCTGGTGGCTATTATGGCCACCCTGGCCTTTGAGCTGACCCAGATGCTCACAGTACAAATTCATGAGGGCATCCCCCATTTACATATGGCGCTCTCAGATCTCTGGCAAACTCAGCCTGCTGTGCTCCTGATAGCGACCCTGTTACTCATCTTTGTCTTGCTCTATACACCCAAGAATATGCGTTTCGTCTGATCTCTTCAATGGTTTTGTAGGGTCCATGCTTGCATGGACTCTCCTGCCCCAGGACAGCACCCCGTGGGGGAAATCGCTTTGCTCAGAGTTCATGCAAGCATGGACCCTACAGACTTTAATTCAACTATATATGGAAATGGAGTTCCCGATGTCTCTTGATCGACTGCGCTATGAACTGAAACTGATGGGAGGGAAGGTTACGCTCACTCCCATTGTGAGCATGCTCAGCTTTGGCCTGCTCTCGCTGCTACTCGTCTACCTGCGCAATAATAGCGTCCTCCCGCGCTTCCTGATGGGTGGGCTGGAGATGATTCTGCCGCTAGCGGCGGGCATTATTACGGTAATGCTCACCAGCTATGACCAGGCTATTGAGATCCAGCTTACGGTGCCTCGCCTCTACCATCTGACGGTACTGCGTCGCCTGCTGCTACTGCTCGGCTGGTGCATACTGGTCGAGCTGTTTACCAGTTTGATTATCGCTATGGCCAATCTCAGCTTGCTCCATCTCGACCTGGGCAGTTGGCCGCTGGTGTTCAGCTTCCTCCTGGCGCAACTGGGTTGGATCGCGCCGCTGGCCTGGTTCGTCTGTGCGGGCTTCTGCCTGGGCGCGCTCCTGCGCAATTGGGTCGCGGGCACAACTGTCCTCAGTGCCATCTGGCTTCTGGAGATCCTCTTCAAGGACTATCTGAAGGCGACAGACTGGCTGCACTCGATCTTCTTCTTCGCGACGACGCTTACTCCCATTCAACTGGTGACTTCAAACACGTTTGGAGCCTGGCTGACTGCGCGCTGGCAGATGTGCGCCATCGCGGCGGCACTCCTCTTCATCGGCTGGCTACTCACGCATAATACTGAAGCCGTGTTGAAAAGTTCTAGTGAGGCATAAAACTATGAAACAGCTCGCAAGCTTCCTGGGTGCGTTCAGCTACGAGTTCCGCATGCAGATTCGTCGACCAGCGCTCTGGATTACGATGACGATTATTGTCTTCCTCATCCTCGCCTCGACGGGTCGTAGCACATTTCTCGTTTCCTATGCGCAACATGTCAATAAGCAGTCTTCGACCTCGACACTGGTGGTATGGATGGACTTTCTCAGTATCCTGCTCCCCATTGGTATCGGGCTGATGATGGCAGATCGTCTCTACCGTGACCGCAAGACGCAGGTGGAAGAACTCTTTACCTCTCTACCTAATGCGCTGTCTTCGCGCCTGCTTGGTAAATACCTGGGCGGCCTGGGAGCCGCCTCACTCCCTTTGTTCACCATCTATATGCTTGGCGTTCTCTATATCCTGTTTCAAACCGGTGATTGGCTGGTACTTCCCCAGGCGGTGGCCGTCTTCGCCCTGGTCAGCCTGCCGGGTTTGCTCTTCATTAGCGCGTTCTCGCTGGCCTGCCCACGTGTCATGTGGGTGCCGCTCTACCAGTTTCTCTTCGTTGGCTACTGGTTCTGGGGCAATCTCTTGCACAATCCCCAGATCCCCTCCCTGAGCTATACCCTGCTCACACCCATAGGCGATAATCTTAGCCGCGCCTTCTTTCCCGGTCGCGATCAGCTCTTCATTTCATCCAACCCCACGCCTCTAGTAAATGGCTTTATAAGCCTGGGTCTGCTTGTGGGCCTCGCGGCCCTGGTCTTAATCGTCCTTGTAGCGCTTATGAAGTGGCAACAGGCACAGCAATAGTTTAAGGAGAATAATTATCATGCAGATAGAAATTCAGCATCTAACCAAAGTCTATCGCGGAGGCGTACATGCCCTTCAGGATCTAAACCTGACTATCCCCAGCGGGATGTTTGGCCTACTTGGTCCCAATGGCGCGGGCAAGACTACGCTTATGCGCATCCTGGCGGGCATTCTGCCAGCGACAGAGGGCTCAATTCGCGTCGGTAGCTATGATGGTACCACTGAACGTGGACGTACAGCCGTCAAGCGCGTCCTGGGCTACCTACCCCAGGACCTGGGGATGTATCCCGATCTCTCGGCCTATGAGTTCCTGGACTACATCGGCATCCTCAAGGGCCTCGACGAGCGCAAGCAACGCCAGCAACGCGTCAACGAGCTACTGGAAACCGTGGCGCTCAGTGATGTCGCTCGCCGCAAGCTCAAGACCTTCTCCGGTGGCATGAAACGCCGCGTGGGCATCGCCCAGGCCCTGCTCAATGATCCCCAGCTTCTCATCGTCGACGAGCCAACGGCGGGCCTCGATCCTGAAGAGCGCATCCGCTTCCGCAACCTGCTCTCAGACCTGGCGGGCGAGCGCACCGTGCTCCTCTCCACACATATCATCGAGGATATCGCCCAGACCTGCCAGCAACTGGCCCTGATGAAGAACGGGCGCGTTCTCTTCCAGGGCACAATCATGAGCATGCTCGAGGAGACACATGGCAAGGTCTGGCAAGTCACCACCCCAGGCCAGAAGCCCGAGGGCAACTTTACCGTTGTCTCGACCCTCAACATGGGCAACAGCGTCCAGTACCGCATTGTGGGCGAGAAGCCCTCCAGTTCCGACGTCATAGCCCTCGATCCCAGCCTGGAAGACAGCTACGTCTGGTTTATGCGCGACTCCCGACGCACGCCTGTTCCCGCCAGGTAAACACTTGTTACTATGGTGATGAGATGTGCTTTCGGGTTGCTGCAAACAACCCGGAAGCACATCTCATCACCATATAATTTCTGTAGCTTGCTTCACAGCTCTTGTCTATGCTTGCCTGCTATAATCTGATCAACCACAATGACACTATAAACATGTGAAGGGGAATATTTGCATTGGCAAAAGAGAGAGAAGTCCAAGCAAGCTTGGACCCTACCATAAACACGACAGCGAAAAGGGCGCGCAAGCCCTTTTCTATCTTCAAGATTCTGCTTGGTCTCTGCCTTGTTGTGTTATTTCTGGCCTGGGCGATTATCCCTGCCATCCGGGGCTATTCGCTTGTAGAGAATAAGCGTCACTTTGTGCCCCAGGCCACCTCAGCCGGTGTTCCGGTACAGGATGTCCAGTTTCAGGCCGTAGATGGGGTGCGCCTCTCGGGCTGGCTGGCCCTGGCCTCGCCCAAGGCGCCCACGATCATCCTTGTGCATGGCTTTAAGGAGAATCGCATGGGCATGCTGCCCAATGCACGCTTCCTCTACCAGGCTGGCTATAATGTCCTGCTCTATGATAGCCGGGGCTGTGGCGCGAGCGATGGCTGGGAGATTACCCTGGGCGCACGCGAGCCAGATGATGTATTGGGAGCTGTGCGCTACCTCAAAGGGCGCTCGGACCTGCTGAACAAGCATTTTGGCCTGATGGGGAATTCGCTTGGCGCGGGAATTGTCCTACTGGCGGCGGCCCGCGAGCCAGCGATCCTGGCGACGGTGGCTGATAGCTCCTGGATCGATGAACATGCCCAGCTAGACCGTATGTATGATGTCCCGATCGGACGCCTGACGCTGCCTCTCCTGCCCTACGAGCCAGCTCTCGTCGACCAGCTTATAGGCGCAAAGTTGGCCGATACACGCCCCCTGGCGGTCATCAATCAGATCGCGCCCCGGGCCGTCTTTCTTATTCATTCCGCCGACGACCAGAATGCGACCACGCCTCCCTCGGGCGAGCACCAGCTCTTCGCGGCAGCCGGGGAGCCAAAACAAGAGTGGATCGCGCCCAGCGGTGGCCACACAGGCGCACTCAAGGCCCATCCCCAGGAATACACCCAGCGCGTACTCAGCTACTTCGCGCACTATCTGTAAGGGGCCATCAATAATCGTTTGTGGTAAGGGAATGTGGTGAGCTGGCGGAGCCAGCTCACCACTCACTCTTCACTCATCTTTTATTGTTTGGGCGCCGGGGGAGGCAGGACTGGTAAGGCAAAGGCCCAATCGAGCAGTGAACTGGCGTCCTTGAAGCGCTCCTCTTCATCCTTGGCGTCCAGGACGGCCCCCACGAGGCGATGACCTGAACTATAGGCCGAGAAGACCAGGCAGTAGCCAGCCTCGCCTGTGAAGCCCGTCTTCACGCCCGTCAGGCCCGCGTAGGTGCTGAGCATGGTGTCGGTGGTCTCCCAGTCATAAGCATGATGCACGCCATTAGCAGGCAAGACATACTTTTGCAACTGCACAATCTGAGCAAAGAGGGGATTGCGCATGGCATAGCGTGTCAGCTTGACGAGGTCCTCACCTGTGGTGTAGTGGTTGGGATCGGGCTTGCCATCCTTGCCCTCATAGGTCAGGCCATCGGCGTTGATGTAGTGCGTGTTCTGCAATTTGAGCTGTTTGGCGTAGGCATTCATCATGGTGACAAACCGCGTTTGGGAACCCGCGACAGAGTCAGCGATGGCGGTGGCAGCGTCGTCCCCCGAGGGCAACATCAGGGCGTAGAGCAGATCCTTCAGGCGAATCTGATCGCCAACCACCAGTTGCGCGTTGCTACCATTGTGAACCTTGGCCTCGTCAACAGCATCCTGTTTGATGGTAACGACCTGGTTCAAGTCGGCCTTGTCGATAGTCAAAATAGCGGTCATGATCTTGGTTGTGCTCGCCATGGGTACGCGCTCGCGACCTTTGACGTTGACCAGCACATTGCCGGTATCGTCATCTACCAGGTAGGCGATCTTGCTGCCTATAGCGGGCGGCGTGCCGCGAACCGTGAGCACAGGCCGCGGCGTGGGGGTCGGCGTAGGTGGCGCAAACAGGTTAGTAACCGTGCCGCCTACCGGAGTGAAGAGGGCCACTGGAATACTAATAATGATTAAGAGCGCCAGACATAAGAGGATAATTCCGAGGATTCTCCGTCCCATTATGTACTTCATCCGTCCTTTAAAAAATAATTCCTACCTCCTTATGCGAAAACCAACGCCGCTCCCGCGGCTAGCACTAGCGCGCTCAGGTTTTCGAGAGGCACTACATCATAAAACGCCAGGGGGCCAAAATTCTCTCGCTCGCTTTTGTGTACCAGGGACGCTCCTGCCAGCTCTCCTGCGTCAACTCAAAGGTATCCGAGGTATCGCACTCAAAGAGTTCGCGCATCTGAAGGGCCAGTTCTTCGCTGTAGATCTCGACATTGATCTCATAATTACCGATAGAACTCAAGCGGTCCAGGTTCGCCGTGCCAATGGTGGTCCACTGATCGTCAATCATGCAAGTCTTGGCGTGCAGCATGGCATGGCGATAACTGAAGATGCGTATCCCCGCCTGGAGACACTCCTGAAAGTAGCCATGCGAGACCCAGTCTGTCAGGATATGGTTCGAGATCCAGGGTACCAGGACGCGCACATCTACGCCTCGCCTCGCCGCCGCCTTTAAAGCTTCTAAAAGCGTATGATCGGGCACGAAATAGGCATTGGTAAGCAGAATACAGCGCTGCGCCCGGTCGATGGCGTCGATGTACATGTCGCGAATTGGGAAGATCAGACGTAAAGCATTATTTCCATGCACCGTTACCAGGGGATCAAAGCCAGTCGGATAACGTCGCTTAATCATATGCCCCCGAGACTGAAAGCGATTCCAGAACTGGATAAACGAGTTGGCCAGGTATCCAGCGCCTGGACCCTTGATGCACAGGTGCGTATCGCGCCACTCCGTCGCATAGAGGCTACCAATATTATAGCCCCCGATAAAACCCGTCTGACCATCGACTATCAACAGCTTGCGATGGTCCAGCGAGTAACAGCGTGGATCAAAGATATGCCAGGGGCGGCGAATGGCTTTGTATTCAAGAACATGCATATTTGTGGAAAACGAGTGCTTAAACGCACGTGGCACCACGAGGTTGCCAAAGCCGTCGTAGATGACATATACCTCGACGCCCTCATCCGCCTTACGCGCCAGGTGATCTCTGAAAGCGCGCCCAACCTCGTCATCCTTCCAGATAAATGACTCGATGAAGACGCATTCCTGCGCACTATCAATGGCCGCAAGCATATCATCGTATAGCTCACGCCCAAAGCTATACAGCTGCAAACGATTCTCCCCTACACGCACCTCGCCTACATGAAAGTGGGGAAAGGACTTGAGACGCTGGCGCTTATTGCGCAGCGAGGAGATTACCAACAAGACAAAGGCGGTTGCAAGCTGGAGCAGAAATAGGCCAATACCTGCTCGCTTCCCTACATCCATAAGCGATGCTCGCCAACGCCTTAGCCTGATCTGCTTGAATAACCTGGCTGATTGCTCTTTTATTATTTCCGTGAGAACTGATTTGTTCACTTGCTTCGACATAGACCTGCACCTGCCCCACTTTTTCTCTAACTATTTAACCTCTTACTTTGAGAACGTTTCAGGGGAGATAAACGCTACATAAAAGAGTAGAATCATAGTTCAGCGCCGGGCCGCCTGAAGGCGGTCCGACGCTGAACTATGATCGCATTCTCTACTGGGGCTGGTAGACGCCGCTGATATGTTCGAAGCGGGGGCGATAGCGTTCCTCGTGGTATTCGGCGGGATCGACACGGCGCGCGGGAATATTCTTGCCGGGGATATCTGTGGCGATGAAGGCACCATTGCGATAGGCCGCCATTACGCTATGCTCGCCTTTCTCGACCATGCTCATGATCAGGTTAGCGAAGAAGATGGCTACGTGCTTATCGTAGACTTCAGGCTCGCCGCTACGCAGGAAGTAGGTCAGGTCGATAGGTAGGAAGCGCACGCCATGGATGCGCTTGGAAAGCTCTTCACCTAGAAATTCGGCCACATTGACCTTCTTGCGATGACCATAGGCATCCGCCGGTCCAGTTTCGGGGACAGGTATGCCAAGGTTGGCGCCCTCGGAGAGGACCACCATCGAGTAGTGCATCGGATTATGCCGGTCGTGCATCACCAGGTCAGCCAGGCGATCAATGTTGACTGGCACCTCGGGAATAATCAGGCGGTCCGCCCAGGTGACAACCGCTGTTTCCAGCGCGGTAAAGCCCGCGTCGCGGCCAAAGATACGGAATAGTACCGTCTGGCTATGCGAACCCGCCGTCGAGCGGATGCGATTAATATACTCAGTCGCGCGGCTGATCGCCGTCTGGAAGCCAATACAGTAATCGGTCCCGGGGACATCGTTATCCATCGTTTTGGGAATGCCCCAGACCGGGATGCCACACTCGACCAGCTTTGCGCCATAGCTCAGCGTATCATCGCCGCCGATTACCACCAGGCCATCCAGGCCCAGGAACTGCATATTGGCGATCACCTCATCCGTCAGGTCCACGCGCTCCTCGGGATCGCGCCCCTCGCCATATTGCTTTAGATGCGCGGGCAGATCCTTGACCTGCATCCGTGCTGGATTGGTACGCGTGGACTGCAAGATTGTGCCGCCCTCGCGGTCGATATCACGCGTGTTCAGCCGCGTCAGGGGGACGACATAACCGCCATCCCAGGTATTGGGATCTTCGGCGCGAAAGATAAGGTTCTCGAGCCCCTGCTCACGTTGGAGGAGCGTAATGCCCTCCCAACCAGCGCGTAGACCCACCACGCGTATCCCCATTGTCTCCGCACGATACACAATTGCCTTGATCGCCGGATTCAGACCCGGCACATCGCCACCACCAGTCAGCACACCTAGCGAACGAATAGGACTCGTCACTTTAGCGGGCATAAACTTTCCTCCTCAACAAGAAACACTGCGCTAACAAACGCCTGACTCGGCTTGATAACACAGGGAAACATATGCTCTATTATTTCACGCCTTTTACAATTATTCAGTACACCATGTCATTCCCACTATTTTATTATACTACTTCACACCTCTAGCCCTTATAGATCTCTCATGCAAGTCATCTCAGCGCCTTCGGCGCGAGAAGTCATGAGTAGAAGAAAACACAAAAGATGCCCTGAAGGTCCTGGCAAGCACCTTCAGGGCATCCCACAGCCAATCGTGGACAAGGAGTAATTCTTCGTTAGCGCGAGGGGCGCAGATCTCCGTTGACGGTTACCCTGCCGCCTGCGGTAATCATCAGAGAGGCGCTACCGTTACCGTACACAACATTAGCGTGCTGTCCATATCTGCGTTCAAGCGCGCTCCCGCTCACGGAGCCGCCTGCTATGGCATTTACGGCAATATCGCTATTCGCGGGCAGAGTGAGCGTGGCGCTTCCGCCGGCCGCGATCCTGTTATGGCTGCCTGGGGAGAAAGTTCCCGTCAGAGTGGCGCTGCCGCCCGCAGAGACCGAGTGCAGGACCGCGGCGCCATCAATATTCACGCTCCCTCCGGTGGACCCAACCTCGACCTCGGCATTCTGACAGCCCAGGACCGTCGTGCTTCCGCCTACATGCTTACAGATGAGTTTCTCATCGACATTCTGCGCGTCGAAGCTGCCACCAACGTTATCGACCTCAGCCACGCGAACATATCTCAGTGAGACACTACCACCCACGCCGCCCCAGGCCTGAATATAAGAGGCATTCACCACGGTCAGGCTCCCACCAACGCTATGCAGCCGCGCCAACTCGCTCAGGTCCTCCAGGCGCACGCTGCCATGCGTCTGCTCTAGATTGACATTACCGCTCACCTGGCGCAGTTCAACGCTTCCCACACGATCCGTGCTCACGCTCCCATTGATGCGCGAGGCAGTAATCGAGGTCGTCAGCCTTGAGAGGATATTGCGTATAAAGGGCACACGCAGAGTAATGTCGCTACGATAACCGCGAATATAGAGCCGCTCGCCCTCCTGCTGGATACCCTGGACCGGCTCAGCCGTCTCAATCGCGATCTCTTCGCGCTCCCACGGCAGCACGGTCACATTCCCCTCAATATCTTCAAGCACGATATGGGGCCTCCTGCCCAGCACGGTAAATGTCTGTGTCGCCATATGTCTGCTCCACCTTTCTCTGGCTGTTGAATATACTCTTTAAATCTTTAAAATCTCTTGCTTTTAAAATCTTTGCTTTTTATTTGGTATTTTTTACCTATCATATGCATAATATTAACACACGCAGATTTAGGATGTCAACCCTATTTTGGATAAAAATACCAAATCGTTGCAAAATATTACCAATATGGGAAAGTATGGTGGTGTGCTGGCGGAGCCAGCACACCACCATACTTTCCCATATTTATCTCCCCTTGACTTCAAGTTAACTTGAATATGTAGACTTCTTAGGAAACGGAGTTCGTCAATATGATAAAGATATGAGGAAATCAAATCATGCAGGAACACAACAATCTCTTTGCCGTAAATGACCAGGATTTTGAGTCGCAGGTATTGCAATCCACGCTGCCGGTTGTCGTGGATTTCTGGGCTGAGTGGTGCCCACACTGCCATACTCTCGCTCCTGTATACAGGCAGTTGAGTACAACTTACGACGGCAAATTACGCTTCGCTACTATCAACGCTGATGAAAGCCCACGCGTTGGCGCTACCTTCGGCGTACAGGGACTACCAACCTTGATCGTCTTCCATGCTGGCAAGCCCGTCGCACGCATCGTTGGGCCACATCCCACGCGTTTACAACAGCATATCGAGCGGGCGCTTGCAGAGATTAGCGCATCTCAACCCTCCTCATAGGCTCATAAGCTCGCTTAGTAGAGTAGATAGGGTGTCATGGTGTGAAGCCCAGCGAATGCCGGGCTTCACACCATGACACCCTATCTACTCTCTTCTGACTCTTACCCTGGCTCGCAAGCTCACCTCGCGAAAGCAAGCGCTCAACATGTGTGAAATATGAGTTCCCCTCAAGGGCAAAATAGAGTATAGTGAGAGGAGGAAACGGTAGACAAGAGTAAAGGAGCGTAGAGCATGCAAAGCGACAATATTATGGGGTTTATCATTGTCGGCGTGGGCATTATTTGCTGGATCTGGGTCTTGCTGGACTGTATTCGCGATCCCGAACTCGATGCGGCAAGCCGAAAACGCTGGATCGCTTTCGTCGCGCTTGTGCCCGCGATTGGCGCGCTCTTCTATGTCCAGCACCGCCGCTCCGAACATAAGGCACAGAACTTTCCCGCACCAGAGACACCCAGGCAAGCAGCTAGCCCCGCTCCCTTTCAGCACCTTGAGCACTTCTCGCCTCATGTCCACGCCGAAGATCCCATAGTCGAAGAGACCTCGGCACAAGAGCAGGAGCCACATCATGACCTCTAGAGTCCCGTAAAAATGGCTTTTTGATGCGTAAGACTTTTGGACACGCGGCGATGAGTGCAACGAGCAACAGCACCACGCCCTGGAAGCTATAAAGGTAACGCTGAGAAAGCACCTCCTGCAAAAATCCCATGCCCAGGTAAATTACCAGTGTGATCAATGCGAAAGAGGTTGCATACACCCGTCCTCGCCACCTCTAACACACTAAACTGGATCAGTTGAACATCTACTGAACTAAACAGCCCTCGGCGCACACAAGGCGCTTTCCTTGCACCGCGAGAAGCAGGCAGGCGTGACGCGCAACCGCGATTTGCTGCTCTTTGTGCTTGCCTTGTAGAGAAAAGATCCTTATAATAGAGGCGTGTCTATACAAGAGCAAACAAGGAGCCAGTCATCATGCAGATCGCGACATTCTGGTCTAATTCTCTGGTGCACCCCTTTCAAACCGCGCTGGCGCTGGCTGATGCGGGAATCGCTTTTCTTATTATTGGTGTGATATTCGTCGCCGCGCTTTTCGGCCTGGCCCTTACTGCCTTCTGGATCTGGATGCTTATTGATTGTGTGCGCAACCGCTACTTGAAAGACGATGCCAGAGTCGTGTGGGCGCTGGTCATCTTCTTTACCCACCTGATAGGCGCCTTCGTCTACTACCTGACCGAGTACTCCGGCCGCAAGAGAAACGCCCCGCTGTATGTGTCTCCCTTTGTTCCCAATGCTCAGGTACAGGCCCAACAGCCACCTCTCTATCAGCAGGGCTATCAGGCCTCGCGAGAGCAGGCGTACTCACACGAGACACACCAGCCAGACTGGCACTCCTCCGAGCTACCTCGCGCCTCTTATCCCGAACAAGCCGAGCCGCCACTGCAACAGTAGAGGCTGCCTATCCCCCATATTACCCGTCTTAGCCAGGCTTATACCCACTTTTGTTGCCATTGTCCGCTATTTGAGGTTAAGATATAGTGACTAAAGAAGGGGCGTGTATTGCGCTGTAAGAAGAAAAATATCAATCTATCCCCCTCTTGGCACCGCGAAACTTAAGGAGGACCCTCTAGCGTGAACAACAGGCAGCACCTGAGTGGTGCGCAGGCAATCATCGCCACCTTGCAGGCATTCCAGGTCGATACTATCTTCGGCATTCCCGGCATTCATACACTTCCCCTCTACGACGAGATCCACAAGACACCCGGCATACGCCATGTGCTGGCACGCCACGAGCAGGGCGCGGGCTTTATGGCTGAGGGCTATGCCCGCGCCACGGGTCGCCCCGGCGTGGTCAGCACCATCACCGGTCCCGGCCTCACCAATGTCGCGACCGCCGTTGCTAGCGCCTTCGCCGACTCTATCCCGCTCCTCGTCATCAGCAGCAGCGGACCCCGCGCCACTGCCTCTCGCGGGCGTGGCGAGCTGCACGAACTCAAGAATCAGCTTGGGGTAATGGAGTCGCTCGCGGGCTGGGCGCGTGCCGTGGAGTGTGTCGAGGAGATTCCTGGAGCCATTCAAGATGCCATGCGCATCATGCATTCCGGTCGCGCCAGGGGAGCCTACCTGCAAGTGCCTTATGACCTGTTTCGCGCATACGCCGCCGTCACCCTGCCCACGGCGGAAGACCTCTTCTTTGAGCCACGACGCCCACAGGAGGCGGATATTATACAGGCGGCCCAATTGCTGCGCGAGGCGCGCAAACCTGTGATTCTCGCGGGTGCAGGTGTCACCATGGCACACGCCAACCAGGAGCTGATCGCGCTAGCCGAACGCCTGCAAGCGCCAGTCATCCTGGGCAGCAAGAGCCATGACGTCATCCCCAATGACCATCCCCTGGCCGTCCTGACCACCACCTATACCAATACCGAACTGCATCCGCTTCTGGAGAGCTCTGATCTGCTCCTGGTGGTGGGAAGCAAGCTGGGAGCCGAGCGCACGGCTTATGGGCAATATCCCCTGCCACCTCGCCTGGTGCATATCGATATCGATCCTACGGTCATCGGGCATATCTATCCTGCGATGCTCGGAATTGTCGCGGACGCTCACGAGGCTCTACAAGCCCTCAATACTCAACTAGGTGATCTCGCCCGCGCCCGCCCAGAGCTAGAGACTGAGTTGAGCCAGGTTAGAGCCGAAATTCGCCAGGAGACGCGAGCACGTTTCGGCGAAGAGGTCGCCCTGCTGGATAGTGTGCGTGCCGCCGTCCCGCCTCACGGCATGATTGTCGCGGATATGACCATGCTTGGATATGCCAGCACTGTCTTCCTGCCGATCTACGAGCCTGGCAGCTTTATTCATCCCTGCGAGTTCTGCACGATTGGTTGTGGCCTACCTCTGGCACTCGGAGCGCAGGTTGCCCAGCCAGAGCGGCCCGTTGTCGCGCTCTGCGGCGATGGCGGCTTCCTCCTCAACTCCAGCGAACTGGCGACCGCCGTTCAGGAACAGCTTCCCGTGGTCATCGTGATCTTCAACGACTCAACCTTTACCTGCGTCAAGACTGAACAGCGCCAGACCTACGAGGGTCGCTATATCGCGACCGACATCGTTGAGCCAGATTATGTGGCCCTGGCCCAGGCCTTCCACGTGCGGGGCATACGTGCCGAGGGTCCCGAGGCGCTCCAGGCCGCTATACAGGAAGGCCTGGCCTCCCGGCGTCCCACCCTGATCGAGGTTCCCCTACCATCTAAACCCTGGTAAGTAGCCGCGTTGGGATCCGCTACTTGCGTACGCGGCTACTGGGGGCGGCCTGTTTGGCCAGTGCTTCGCGTCGCCATATAAAGATGTCTGCGATCAGGACCAGCATGATTGTTACGATGGGAAATACAATATCTGCCGAGGGGATATGCAGCAGGATCGGGCCAACCTGGTGATCATCGAGCAGCATATGGCCCGCCGTCCAGGCCAGCACCAGGGCCGCCAGGTCCAGGAGTAAGGGGATGCGCGACATCAAGGCGGATATCAGTGCGCTTCCCAGGAGCAATAAAGCCACGCTCAGCAAGAGGCCTACAATCAGAGTAGGAATATGACCGTCAGCAACACCAGCAACGGCCAGAACATTGTCCAGGCTCATCGTGACATCGGCGACCAGGATCGTCAGTAAGGCGCTCCGCAGGCTATTACGCTTCTTGCCAGGTTTCTCCTGCTCAGAGACCACCTGTTGCCCCTGGTCTGATTGAGCCCTCTCGCCCCGCTCCAACAGAAGCTTGATCGCGATATAGAGCAAAATAGCGCCACCAATGGCCTGGAGAAGCGGCAAGCCTAACAGGACCGAGGCAATTACTGTGAACACAATACGCAACAGAATGGCGCTCCCACCACCAAGCATAATAGCCCACCAGCGACGCCGTTTATCCAGGCCCGCCGCCGCGGCGCCAATTACTAGCGCATTGTCGCCACTAAGCGCCAGGTCCGCCAGGACAATCTTTAACAATTCTACAATACTAAAACCCGCTATTAATGAGAACACTGTATCTATGCCTTTCAGCGAACGTTGATTGTATTACAACCTGCCTACAACAGCCCTGTATCCCCTGAGCAAAGGTTTACATCCTCATGCGCTTCCGCCTCTTCCCCTGACATTTCTATACTATAGTAGTATCACATTTTTAGCACATTACAAACGTCAGATGTACCTCTTTACTCATTACCATGCAATAAAGAAACCTCCACCTCCTGGCGTGGTTTCTCACTTCTCTATAACTCTTCGACTATGTGCGTCCATCCATTTATATGGACATATGTATAAACGCAAAGTCCGTTTAGATATCAAATCGTGGGTATCAGATCTCAAAGTGGAGAAGAACACTACATCACACCAGCTCATCAATAACATTGCCCCTGTAACTATTCAGCCTCCTCAACTGGTGGGTCTTGCCGCGCCTGGATACAATTCCTGACTGCGTAAGGCTTCTGTATGATGCGAGGAGTACTGAATAGTTACCCTGCTCTCGATTATGCGGGCAGTGTGGAGTTATTGAGCAAGGTATCGAGGGTCATTTTGCGCACACGATAGCCACGGCGCTTGCCACGGTGCGGCAGCGTCACCGCCTCCAGAGCGCCACTCTTAATCCAGCGCCGTACCGTTGTATCGTCCACCCGCAGATGGCGCGCCACCTCGCGCACCGTCAATAGTTCATCACCCTGAGTCATTTCCTTCTCCTCATGTAGAGTTGCTTTCACGATCCTAACCTCCTGAATTCGACGTATGTTAAAAGATACTTTTGTGCCGTGTGTAGCAGGCAATTTTGTACGATGCTACATAGTGTAGTCGCAACGTATTAACTGATACTTAGAAGAAACTGAAGTCATCCTGAACATGCCAGCATTGCCTGCAATACCTGGATGTGCTATCAGCACCTTCATCACATCAATCTACCCTGGTGCATTTATGTCTTCAGTATAAAGACACCATATATATGGGTTCTTGGACCCATCGAGGGAATTTTTGTGTATTTACCCCCAGGGGGTAAATACACAAATTGTAATTCTCAGATCTAATTCAGCTTTGTCACAGTATCAGTTCATCTTTATGCATTATAGTATGAGCATAAGGGAGACATAGGAAGAGACAACTCACATTTACCCTTCTCTCGTATCGAGGCCACTGCTCCGCACCAGGCAGTGGCCTCGATCATTTTTAGCTTTATGCCAGATTTCCCAAATTAAAAGGCAAAAAAATTTGCCCTCGTTTTCTCGGGCAAATTAAAAGGTATCTCTTCAAGAGCAAAGACATCGATCAGCCCCTTTAGCGTATCGACACATAACAGAACACCCGCCAGAAATACCTTGTCCCTATTGTACAATCCAGCCCTGAAAACAGGCTGAGATTTTCCTGAGATTAAACTGAGATGAAAAATCCCGTTACTGGCGTACGCGGCTATTGCTGCTCTATAGTTTCTTTTGTTTTGACAGGGAAAGCAGTTGTGCTATGGTCGCCTCGTCGGTGATGCCAGCTTGCCTCAAAAATGCCTCTGGGATATTGCCCGCCGAGCGAAAAAGCGTATCTATGCCAATCGTAGATGGTGTTTCATGAATGATGGTTTCAAGGCCGATTACCTGGCTGAGATCTACATCAGCCAGGATTGTATCCTCCATGGTTGTGGAAATTAGCCTGGTTCCTATGAGAATAGTTCTGCGGAAGATTGTAGCTAGCAGACTCGCTCCACTCAGGTTGGCCCCACTTAAATTAGTATTGGTAAGATCCGCGCCACTCAAGTCTGCCCCACTCAGGTTAGCTCCACTTAGATCGGCATGTCTAAGATTTACATCGCTCAGGTCGGCGTTACTGAGAACAATATTATTGAGTTTCGAATTGGAGAGATTAGCACCGTTCAATTTAGCGCGACTGAGATTGGCACGGCGCAGATAAATACCAATAAGGCTAGCATCATTTAGATAAGCCCCACTCAGATCCACATCGCTCGCATAAACAGCATCTAGATTGGCATGATGCAGATTTGGATGCATAACTCCTTGTTCCTGCCTCCATTTATTCCAATGCTCGGCCATTTGCTTCAAATGCTCTATGTGTTCTTGATCTGCCATAAGAAATTCCCTTTTTCAATGCTTACCATCGTCCAGGCTGGTATTTTTAAGATTGGCTCTGTTCAGATTGGCACCGGTAAAATCTGTGTCAGAGATAAAGGCATCCTTAAGGCTGGTACCACTCAGGTCAGTATCGCTGAACTCGGAATCGGAGATAAAAGCATCCTCGAGATTAGCACCATTCAGGACTGAGCCACTAAAATTGCTAAGGTAGATAATAACTCCTTTGAGATTAGCCCCTGACAGATTGCCTCCCCAGAGAGTAGCTGCATTGAAATTTGCTTTGTAGAGATTAGCCCCTCTAAGATCAATCCCCTGTAAAGAGGCCGCGCTGAAGTCTGCTTCGCTCAAGTCAGCGCCGCTCAAATCGGCACTAGAGAGAAGAGCATCATCAAAGGTGGCCTTTCTCAGGATCGCCCCTCGAAGGCTAGCATTGGCCAAATCAGCAGAATCTAGGTTGGCATCGGTGAGGATTGTGCCACACTACAGCCGCACTTCTTTTTGACGGGGATGTCATCGGCTCATTGGCACATATTGAATGTATCCGTTAGAAAAAAATTGCCTCGCTTGTAATCTCTGAAGTGAACCTTTGAGGCCGGTTCATGCCCACTCCGCACATGGCTCGAAGCCGGGAAAGAGCAAGATAGGAGAAGTTTTTTGCTCTGCAAGGCGATAGAATGACTTGCATGTAATGGGACTGGAAAAGACTTTCAGCTCTTCATGGACAGGAAAGGAAACCATCATGAAATTGCTTCTCACCTCGGCTGGCATCAAAAACACGAGCATCCACAACACGCTGGTCGATCTACTGGGCAAACCAATTGCCGAGTCCAGCGCCCTCTGCATCCCCACTGCGAACTACGCTCAGCGCGGTGGTGCCATCAACGCATGGCGATTCATCAGCGGACAAGAACCCGATACCCCCATGTGCGAATTAGGATGGAAGTCCTTGGGAGTGCTGGAGCTCACCGCGTTGCCCAGCATCGATAAAGAGCTCTGGATCCCCATGGTCCGGGAGACGGACGTCCTGCTGGTGAACGGTGGCGATCCCATGTATTTATGCTACTGGATGCGGCAATCCGGACTGGCCGACCTCTTACCGGAGCTTGGGCGCGAGACGGTCTATGTGGGACTGAGCGCCGGGAGCATGGTAATGACCCCCAACATCGGGGAGGACTTCGTTGGCTGGAAGCCGCCCACCGGTGGAGATAGAACGCTGGGACTGGTTGATTTTGCGATTTTTCCACACCTGGACAATCCCGATCTGCCGTACAATACCTTGACCCACGCAGAAAGATGGGCCGCCGGCATGCCGGTGCCGTCCTACGCGATTGACGATCAAACCGCCATTAAAGTGCTCGACGGAGCAGTCGAAGTGGTCTCCGAAGGCCATTGGAAACAGTTTACGCCCTAAGGAAATACTCGCCAGGAGGAGTGTTCGCCCAGGGGCATCCTTCGATGCTTGTTTGTTGCGTCTGTTCCCTTTGTCAGGTATGCTTTTCTCAGATCGAGCGTCTCGTAGCGCCTTTACGAATACACTCTTAGACACACTGAGGATCTCACGATTGATCGTCTAGAGCACATGGCCCAGACACTGCAAACCCACGTCCCATCCTTCTAAAACCTCAACAACATGCTTCTTCAAAGGCTTTCTAGCCGAATGTTGCCCTAAAAAAGTGCGGCTGTAGTGTGCCACTCAAGTTAGCACCGCTCAGGTCTGCATTGTAGAGAATAACTTCACTGAGATCAAGCCCTCTAAGATCGGCACCCGCTAAATCAGGAATGCCCAACTTTCGCCCTTGTATCCAGACATTCCAGTGCTCCGCGCCTTGCTTCAGGTGGGCAAGTTGTTCTTCGTTCGCCATAACTCCCTCTCTTTCCGTCTGCCCATAATCCAACGTCGCATGGCTAGCTGCACAGCTAACTGAGAGAAGATCACAGCATTGATGATTAGCTCCTCTATGATAAATGATTGCAAAGACAGTACATGGAGAAATAGATTCACGCCAACAAGCAGGACCAGCAGCAGAATCTCCAGACAAACAATGTACATCGCCCAGATGAGCTTAGGATGGTCTTGCATAATTGCCCTCTGCCAGTTCCCTATAAAATCGCACTAAATATCAACCTCTTAGTTTGCTTCTGTTTCGCGCTTTGCCCTGGGTTTGGAGTCCATAATCGCGTTTAATATCCGTTCCACAAGCGTTGTCAGCCCCTTTATCGCAAAGACAAAAAAGTAAATAGCATGCAAGGCCACCTCAAGAAAGACTATCGTGAGAGTTCGCATCGAATCCATGGGCATAAAAAGAAAGCTAATACCAAAGATGCAAATAAACGGAACAATTTCGAGGAAAAATATACGCCTGAGGATAGTCACCATAATTGACTGAGTCTGCATTTTCACTTCCTTCTCTGTTGGGAAAGGAATGCCACAAATAATACAGCAAAAGCGCCTGGAGACTTCGCAGATACGCTTGTGCTTACTATACCTTACCTCCTCACAGATTTCTAGTCAGAGAGTAAGGAAAAGAGGGGCGAGGTACAGGCGCTTGCCTGTACCTCGCCCCTCTTTTCTTATTACTACAGGGTGAAACCGTGGGCGGCGGCGCCGATGAGGGCCACGTTGGGGTATAAGATAATGTATACCGGGTAGTGTGAGAGCATCTGACCCATGCGTCCTTTGGCCAGGAAGGCTTGCATGAATGAGCCATCCGTGAAGAGGGAGAGGAAGCGTGGGGGCAGGCCGCCACCAATATAGACGCCACCGCTGGAGAGCACTTTGAGGGCCATGTTTCCCGCCTCAGCTCCCAGAATCGAGACAAACGTCTTAAGTGTCTCGATGCAGATGGGAGCCGCCGATTCTACGGCGCCCTTGACGATGATTGGCGTGTGGTCTGAGACCAGCGAGAGCTGATCGCTCAGCCAGTCCGGCTCCTCATAGGCTCCCGTTGATTGCAAGAACGCATAGAGGTTCGGCAATCCGATACCCGAGCAGACATGCTCATAGCTGACATGTGCCGAACGCTGCAACATAAAGCGGAGCAGGTCGAGTTCGCGCTCATTGAGTGGAGCGAAGTCGGCGTGGCCGCCCTCGCTGGGATGCGCGATGTAGCGTGAGCCATTATGCACCAGGAAGGCCTCGCCCAGGCCAGTGCCCGGCGCGACGACCGCGATTGTCCCCCCGGTCGAGGCGTACCCGCGTTCAGGGTATAAATATCCTGCTCCTCTAATAGAGGCACACCATAGGCCATGGCGCTCAGATCGTTGAGTAGGCAGATCTTAGGAATGCCCAGGCTCTTCTGCATCTCCTCTTCATCCATGACCCAGGGCAGGTTCGTAATCTTGGCTTTTCCATTCATGATGGGGCCCGCGACGCCGAAACAGGCCCGATCGACCTGAACATCAACTTGTGTGAGAAACTCTTTAACCATTACCTCCAGGCTTGCATAGCGCGCGCTGGGAAAGGTTTTCTCTACTACAGGTGTGCGCAGTTCGCCTGGTGAGGAGAAAATCGCCAGATGGGTTTTGGTGCCACCAATATCACCCGCCAGTAACATAGTAAGATCTCCACTCTATTTTTCGCTTTTATACTTAAAAGCCTACTTATAAGTCCGTAAGCAAATCCGTAGGCCAAATCAGGCAGCCATCCATAGTTTAGAGCATAGCCACAAAAAAATATAGATGATGATTATCGCCATAACCACCATAATATACGGCTATCCTCCTCATGAACGAGGCCCAATAATTTTCATTGTATCCTACAAATAGTACTAAACAGTATTTATTCGGCCCTAATTTCCTATACTTGGACCCCTTACCGCTCGCCTGCTTAAGCTCAGGATCGCCCCAAAGTTGTAAAACGGTGTCAACTAAAGTGCATCTGTGTTAATCACATTGGGTACACACTTGGGTGCAGTGTCCAGGTAATGGAGAAGAGCGCTCAGGAGGCGCTGAGCAGCAAGGAATTGGGTGCGCCCACGTACAGTATACCTCGAAAAAGGGAACATCCAGAGAAGGCAGAAAGCCGATGTGCAGCAGTTACGTGAGTACCTTGTGGGGTCAGGTAAAAATGGTTTTAGTATGGACAAATAGCGTTGTGGGGAGCCGTAACGTTTTTCGGACGTTCGCTCCGTTATACTCATAATACCCATTCAAGTAGAAAAGAGGAAACGTATGGCGAACTCACGGAAGAAACAGGCAAAAGAGACGAGTACAGCGAGCACCAGGGGGCCTCAACCCCTAAGAGGGTGGGGGCTGGTCATTGCCAGAATAATCTGGGCAGCCATCGCATTCACCGATCTGATCGTTCTGATCCTTGGTGTCCCTGCCCTGACAATCCAGGTGCAGAAACCATGTCTTGATCTGACCAGGGCCACTTGCAGCAGTCTGCAACTTCTTCCCACACAAATGGCTACGGCCCAATTCCTGGGGATCTCCCCCGGAGCGTACGCGGTATATACTGTAACGTGCGATTTGCTTATCACGCTGTTGTTTTTGATCGTCGGTGCCTTGATCTTCTGGCATAAATCAAATGACTGGATGGGACTCTTTGTCTCGAGCCTGCTCATCACTTTTGGCGGTTTGGGGGCTGACTTGGTACACACAAATGCACTTCCTGGCCTTCTGCCCTCGAGCAATCTCATTTTTCTGATCTACGATTTTTTGAGCATTTTGAGTGGGGCACTAAGTTTGCTCGTATGGCCTGCTCTCGGTCTATTCTTTTGCACTTTTCCCGATGGACGCCTGGTCCCTCGCTGGTCCTGGATTTTTCCCTGCCTTTTTGTTGTCCAGTTTGTTTTTTACCTTTTACCCTCGCCCTGGAACTTCCAAAACTGGCCGCCACTCCTCCAATTATTAGAGATACTTTTAGTCTATGGAGGTTCAGTAGGGGCACAATTCTATCGTTATTTCTTTGTCGCCTCGCCTCTCCAGCGTCAGCAAATTAAATGGCTGGCATTCGGTTTTGGACTGGTTGTCTTTGTAGTTCTCCCGCTTGAGAATCTTCTTCAGATTTTGAACGGACCACATTCTATTCTACAATTGGCTGACCCCTTTACATTGATGTTCGACTACTTGCCAATCCCCCTCGCCATAGGCGTGGCCCTGTTGCGTTATCGCCTCTGGGATATTGACCGCGTGATCAATCGCACACTGGTCTATGGTCTGCTCACGCTCATTCTGGCGGGAATCTACCTGGGGTTGGTCTTTAGCGGAGAGGCGCTGCTGGTGGGTATCGTTGGGAAAAATGATGATCTTGTGATCGTGGGATCAACTCTGATTGTGGCTATACTTTTCCAACCGTTGCGCCGGGGCATTCAGAATGGCATCGACCGGCGTTTCTATCGCCAGAAATACGACGCCCAGCGCACGCTGAAAGCCTTTAGCGCCACCCTGCACCAGCAAACTGACCTGGCACAGCTCAGTGAACAGATTGTTGTCATCGTGCAAGAGACCATACAACCCGCTCACATTTCGCTCTGGCTGCGTGGCCCTGTTGGAAAGGAGAGCGACGGTGCGCCACCAGGGCAGGAATGAGCAGAGGCAAAGCAAAAATGGCTCTGGCACGAGGAACCTGAAGAACCTGAAGAAATTTATATAGGCATCGTTTTTACTTGGCCTGCTATTTTTGTATCGCGCACCTATTGCCAGCGAAAAGAAACCAACAACTGATTTTGTAGGAAGAGAGGAAGCTGTTTATGTCACAATCTACTCTTACATCGCCAAAGATCTCGCTTCCGACAGTAGCAAACAAAGGAGAGATCCAACTTGGTGGGGTGTGGCTCCGTGTCTTGCAGGCGATCTGGGTTATTCTTGTACTCAATGATCTCTATACGCTTATCGTGAGCTGGGCACCATACTACCAGATGCTACACACCGTCTGCGTTGGGCCTGTGGCGGATTGTCAATCTGACCAGCTTACTCCCCAGCTTGTCTCAGCACTCCAAAGGGCCAACCTCTCGATCCATGATTATGCCCTCTATGTCCTGAGTTGGGAGATCCTGACTACGTGCATCTTCCTGCTATTTGGCGCGTTGATTATGTGGCATAAGCACACGACCTGGATGGGCCTGTTTATGTCCTTCTTCTTGATCAATATCGGGTCACTTGGTGCCTCGTTTGCGCGTGCAGACGCTGTGCCAAATGATGGTCCCCTCGTTCTCCAAATTTTTGGGATAGTGTTGACGCTGGTCTACTATCCCTGCCTGGCTTTTTTCTTCTTCACCTTTCCTGATGGCCGCCTGGTTCCGCGCTGGTCGTGGGCTTTGATTAGTCTCTGGGCCGTAAACGCCTTCTTCTGGCTTGCTCCAAGATCTCTTAATATTCTCAACTGGCCGCTTCTGCTCCAGAGCGGCTGGCTATTTCTAGTGTTTGGGGGATCGGCCTCTACACAAATTTATCGCTACAGGCGAGTCGCCTCTCCACAACAGCGCCAACAGATCAAATGGATCATCCCTGGCTTCGGTCTGTTGCTTCTGACAACCGTTTTCTCTGCTCTGGCCTTCCAACTCTTTCCAGCACTCTCTTCTCGTGATTCTCTTCTGCAAGTCGCGATTGTTCCCCTGTACCGCTGTTACTATCTGCCTGCACCGATTTGCGTCGGCATTGCTCTGCTACGCTACCGCTTGTGGGACATCGACGTGTTGATCAATCGCACGTTGGTTTATGGCTTACTCACGCTCATTCTGGCAGCGGTGTACTTTGGGTTGGTCTTTGGTGCGCAGGCCCTACTCATGGGCATGATCGGCAAAAGCGATGGGATTGCGATCGTGGTATCAACGCTGGTCGTGGCGGTGCTCTTCCAACCCTTGCGTCGGGGCATTCAAAATGTGATAGATCGGCGTTTCTACCGCCAGAAATACGATGCCCAGCGCACCCTGCAAGCCTTTAGCGCCACCCTGCATCAGCAGACCGATCTGGCACAGCTTAGTGGGCAGATTATGGCGGTTATACAGGAGACAGTGCAGCCGGCATCAGTCTCGCTCTGGCTGTGTTCGCCTGCGGGAAGGGAGAGTGAAAGCGCTTCACCAGGGCAGGAATGAACTCCCTCCTATGAAATGACCGATAGAGAATACCGCACAACCATCTCAAAATCGTTACGCACGATTGTCCCGTCTTTCCACTCGCCAAATCACGAAATACGCTTCTATTTCTTAATCGCTCTTCTCTTCTCTTGTAATCCTCCATTGTATAGCTTACAATGATATCCATAGCAGAGGTGCGCGCTTATACATCGCCATGATACAGATCTCTATTATCTCCAAAATGAGGGTACTCGATGTCTCGGCTGACTCTCTCGCTCTTTGGGCCGCCGTTGATAGAACTCGATGGCAACCCCGTCACTACCGATACACGCAAAGCGGTCGCGCTCCTGGCTTATCTGGCGATGACACGCCAGACGCACAGCCGCGATACGCTGGCGACATTACTCTGGCCGGAGTATGACCAGCCCCACGCGCGTGCCACCCTGCGCCGCACGCTTTCCTCCCTGCATAAAGCCCTCGCGGGTGCGTGGCTCCAGATTGACCGTGAGACAATCGGACTCAAGCAGCAGGATGGTTTCTGGCTGGATGTCGAGGCGTTCAGTTCCCTCTTGACCGATTATCACACGCATCAGCACCAGGCGGGAGAACTTTGCGCGAACTGCCTTGCAGGGCTGAATCGCGCAGTGACGCTCTACCGCGATAGCTTTATGGCTGGCTTTTCGCTCTCAGATAGCGCGCCCTTTGACGATTGGCAGTTCTATCAGGCCGATAGCTTACGACGCGAGCTCGCTGGCGCCCTGGAGCAACTGGTCCTCGCGTATATCGCCAGTGGAGAAATAGGCCTGGCGATCACCCAGGCCCGGCGTTTACTCTCCCTGGATCGCCTCCATGAACCAGCACATCGCTATTTAATGCAGCTCTACGCCTGGTCTGGTCAGCGCTCCACCGCCATCCAGCAATACCAGGAATGCGTCAAAGCACTCGATGAAGAACTGGGCGTGACTCCTTTGGAAGCAACCATACAGCTCTATGAAGCCATCAAGGAAAACCACCAATCACCACCGCCAGAGCGACGCCAGCCATTTTCCCAAAACGCGGCTACCGCCAGTCACGCGTTGCCGCTAGAGCAGTCAGATGAACCACACCTGGCCTCGTTCGATTATCCCCTGGTTGGGCGCGAGAACGAGTGGGCGGAACTGCTCTCTATTTACGCTGAAAAGGCTCCCTCTGGATATATTGTCGCGCTTGAAGGAGAGGCCGGGATCGGCAAAACACGTTTAGCCGAAGATCTGGTTGCCGAGGCAAAAGCCAGGGGTGCCCGGACGGTGAGCGTGCGCTGTTACGAGGGTGAAGTCGATCTCGCGTACGGGCCGATTGCGGCAGGGCTACGCGTTGCCATCAATCAACAGCAAGATTCTCGCTGGCACGACCAGCTTGCTTCCCACTGGCTGAGCGAGGCCACACGGCTCCTTCCCGAATTGGCGCAGCAGCGTCCCGATGTGCCCTCGCCCCAGCCACTTGCCAGTCCTGGCGCGCAGAGTCGCTTTTTCGAGGGACTGCGCCAGGTCTGGCTTGCCCTCTGCACTGATACTCGTCTATCTGCGCCTGGCCTCCTCTTTTTTGATGATATTCACTGGGCCGATGCAGCCTCGCTGGAATTTCTCGGCTATCTGATCAGACGGTTTGACGAAAAACCACTCCTCCTGCTCCTTACCTGGCGCAACAACCAGCAGACTATCAGTCAACGTTTTCAGCGTCCCTTAGCAGAGGCCCAGCAGAGCGGCAAAGCGCGGCTCCTCACCCCGGCCCGCCTGGATCAACCAACCGTTGAGCGGTTGGTACGCCATATTGCGGCCAGTGGTGTGGATCTCCCGCCGCATTTTACCAGCCAGCTCTACCAGGAAACCGAGGGCGTGCCGCTCTTCCTGACTGAATATCTCACCGCTCTGACTACTGGAGCGATCAAGGCAGAAGACACCGAATGGAGCCTGCCCGGCGGCGTGCGTAACTTGCTCAACTCGCGCCTGGAAGCAGTTGGGGAGACCAGCCGGCAACTCTTGGGAACCGCCGCAACCATCGGGCGTTCCTTCGACTTCGATACCCTTTGTGAGGTCAGCGGTCGCAGCGAGGAAGAGACGGTGAGTGGTTTGGAAGAACTGATCAGCATAGGTCTGGTTAAAGAGATGGGCAATCTGCCTACGTCTTACCACTACCCTTTAAGCAACGAACCCACGCTCATCTACGACTTCTGTCATGAAAAAATGCGCAGTCTGGTGTACGACGGGATCACTCTGGCTCGCCGCCGCCTGCTTCACCGTCGCACCGCAGAGACACTGGTGGCGCGTATGCGTGGACAACGTGAGCTCGGGATACTCGCGGGCCAGATCGCTTTGCACTATCAGGCGGCCAACCAGCGAGCCCTGGCAGCCACCTATTTTTGTCAGGCTGGCGAGTATGCGCGTTCTCTCTACAGACACACGGAGGCCCTGGCCCATTTTCACACCGCCTTGGCGCTGGGCCATCCCACAAGCTCCGAACTGCTTGAAACCATTGCTGGCCTGTATACCTTCCTGGGGGAATATGAAACAGCCCTCAAAAGTTATCGGGCTGCCAAAGCTCTCAGTGCCACGCCACGCGCTATTCTGGAACAGAAACAAGGCAAGATCTATGAGCGTCGGGGGAATTGGCAACTTGCGGAAGAACACTTTGCCCTCGCCCTCCACCTACTCCAAACGCAGGCTGGATCAGAGGAGGAGCAGGCACGAGTATGCGCCGATTGGAGTCTCTCTGCCCACCATCATGGACATATCCAGCAGGCACACGATCTGGCACAGCAAGCACTCGACCTGGCTGAACAGGCCAACGATACCCACGCACTGGCCCAGGCACACAATATGTTGGGCATTCTTGCCAATAGCCAGGGAGAGATGACCACAGCATATTTTCATCTGGAACGCAGCCTGGCCCTGGCGGAAAATCTGCAAGACGCCAGCATTCAGGCCGCCGCCCTGAATAACCTGGCCCTGGCTTACCGAGCCAGCGGGGAGATTGTACGCGCCATTGCGCTCACGGAAACGGCCCTGGCACTCTGTCATTCCCAGGGTGATCGCCACCGCGAAGCTGCCCTGCATAGCAACCTGGCTGACCTCCTGCACGAAGCCGAGCGCACCGATGAGGCAATGAGTCAGCTTAAGCTTGCCGCCCGCATCTACACCGAAATCGACGGAGAAGCAGGCGCGATGCAGCCAGAGATCTGGAAATTGGTCGAGTGGTAGCCACCCAAATTCTATGATCGAGATGGAGGGATACTATTCAATGCTTGTGCCTCATCAGAGAAGATGAGCATAAAATCGGCCAGACGCGTAATGCGAAAAATCTCCACAAAATGCTCACTCAGACCGTACACCATCAGGGGACATTTGGCTTTAAGAGCGCGTTTGAGCATCCCAACGATCAGCGCGATTCCAACACTGTTCATATAATCTACCTGACTGAAATTCAGCAAGATCGTTTCAGGGTGTCCGCTGACAGCTTCCATATACGCACTATCCAGCGTATCCGCCGCGAAATTGTTGATTTCCCCCTGTAAATCGATAATCGCAACCCGCGCCTGGTGCCGAATATGGGCCTCGAAACTAGCCGTTGCCATGGCAAATAGTCCTCTCTTGTAGTAGAGCGTTGCTGAAATGCTCTCTCTCGTTTTTGATTATACTTCCTGGTCGTCCTAAAAACGTTACGAGAAATTATTCTCTCTTATTGCTGGCAAAAAACGTTACGAGAAAGGTGTGAGAACATTCCTCTTTACCGTAACGTTTAGAGGACGTGCAGACTCTATACTACGAAGGAAAGATACATCGTAAAGAATATTGGAGTTCGAGATGGCAACATTTTTCCAGTACATTCGCCAGAGAATACCTTTCCGGCGAAGCACCCAAAAAAAGCAAGCTCTCCCGACGCCTGTATTACCCGCAACACAGCGCGTTGTTTCGCAGGCCGTAAACATCGCGCCCAACGACGCGCTTGTTGCCTATTTTCTGAGCTCGCCCGGCGCGATTGAGGTCGAGAAACTGCATCTCGATTCGCCAATTCTGCGCGAACTCAAAGAAGCAGGAGTCAAGCTGACGATGCCGCTGGTGAGCCAGGGTGAGTTGGTTGGGCTGATCAATCTAGGAGGACGTTTGAGTGAGCAGGACTACTCCAGTTATGACAAAGGACTGCTGAACTCGCTGGCAACCCAGGCCGCGCCCGCTCTCCGTGTCGCCCAGATGGTTCTGGATCAACAGGCACAAGCCCGCGAACGCGAACGCATTGAGCAGGAATTGCGGGTGGCGCGCATCATTCAACAAACACTGCTACCTAAAGAACTGCCCGACCTGCCCAACTGGCAAGTGACTGCCTATTATCAGCCAGCGCGCGCGGTTGGTGGCGACTTCTATGACTTTATCCCTTATGAAGATGGCCGGCTGGGGATTGTCGTTGGCGATGTGACCGATAAGGGCATTCCTGCCGCCCTGGTTATGGCGACCACCCGCAGTATCCTGCGTTCCTCGGCCCAGGAAGATCTCTCTCCCGGCGCCGTTCTGGAACGCGCCAACGATTTACTCTTTCCCGATATTCCGGAGAGAATGTTTGTCACGTGTTTCTATGCCATTCTCGATCCTCAGAGTGGATTCCTGCGCTATGCCAATGCCGGGCATGACCTGCCCTATCGCTGGCACGAGGGCGAGGTAGGCGAGCTACGCGCCACAGGTATGCCCCTGGGGTTGATGCCTGGTATGTTCTATGAAGAGAAAGAAGTCACCCTGGCGCCTGGCGAAAGCATGCTGCTCTATAGCGATGGCCTGGTTGAGGCGCACAATCCTACCCGCGACATGTTTGGCTTTCCGCGCTTGATTACATTGCTTGGCGCGTACCAGGACGAAAACTCTCCTATCGATTACTTGCGCGCAGAGCTCAGCACCTTTACTGGAGCAGACTGGGAACAGGAGGATGATATCACCCTGGTGACCTTACAACACGTCCCGGTGCAGAACCTCCAGGAAACAACCGAGATTCTGAGGAAGCCCGAAATCCATGAAGGGTCCATTGAAAGCGGAGATGGCTGGCAGCCCCTAGAAACATGGTCTATCCCCAGCGCAATGGGCAATGAACGGATCGCAATCTCATATATAACCCAGCGTGTTCAGCCCTTTCATCTGCCAGAACGTCGTCTGGAGCAGCTCAAAACAGCGGTGGCAGAGGCCACCATGAACGCTATGGAACATGGAAACCACTACCGCCCGGAGTCCCCTGTCACCCTCCAACTCCTCTCGTCAGAGCAGGCCATCGCGGTACGGATCAGCGATCAAGGTGGTTATCAACCCACTCAGGCTCCAGAAACGCCTGATATCGAGGCCAAGCTCGCTGAATTACAATCGCCCCGTGGTTGGGGCCTGTTCTTGATCCAGAATATGGTCGATGAGATGCGCATTCTCAACGACGAACATACCCATACCATCGAACTTGTGATGTCCCTGGAAGGAGGCCCCCATGCCCCCCAAAGTGCTTAAAGCCGCGATCCGTCACCAACCAAGCGTCTCTATTGTGGACCTGCATGGCGAGATCAACGCCCAGGCTGAAAGTGTGTTGAACAACGCGTATGCCGAAGCTGAGGCATATGGCTTAGAGGTCATTCTGCTCAACTTTCACGGTGTGAACTATATCAACAGCACCGGTATCGCGCTGATTGTCAGTCTGCTCGCCCGCGCCCGCAAACAGCACCGTCGTCTGCTCGCCTGTGGCCTGAGCGAACATTATGTGGAAATATTCCAGGTCACCCGCCTGGCCGATTTCTTACACATCTTCCCCGATGAGGCAAGCGCTCTCACGCAAGACATGAGTAAATCCAGCCAATCTACGTAAAAACAGTGTCGTTTTTGTTACATTATGTAGCAATTGCAGGAGGCAGAAAAAAGCATGCCAGAAGCCAAAGTAACTATGCAAGCACGCACAGTCAACGGGATTGCCGGCATCATCGATATCCAGGGCGAACTCAATGCGTTCGCGGAAGGCATATTGATGGAGATGTACAACACTGTCAACACGCCAAATATCCACGCGATTATTCTCAATTTTAGCGAAATGGAGTATATGAATAGTAGTGGTATTGGCCTGATCGTCACGTTGCTGATTCGCGCAAATCGCCAGAAACAGCGACTCTTCGGGTATGGGTTAAGCGAACACTATCAGAACATTTTTCAATTGACCCGTCTTAACGATTCTATCCAGCTTTATGCGAACGAAAACGAGGCCATCAAAGCGCTCCGTTCCGCTGGAACCGTGACGGAGAATCGGCCACGCTTCTTTAAAAGGAGAGAGACCCGATGACAACCCCACAACCGCCTGCGAAAGGGAGCCAGCCCCGTAATACGGCAAACTGGGCCCCACAACATACACACACGCTACGGATACAAAATGCCCCGAGCGGAGCGCTGAACCTCAACGTCGATGGTCGACAAATCACCGGGCCACTCCAGGGCTTTGGTTCGATGTGGCAGAAAACCTACCGTGCCACCTTAGCAGGCACAAAGGTAGAGCCAGAGACCGTCATTGCTGTTTGGAAAGAACACTTCGCCGAATTCTGGCCCACGAATTCGCGCTTCTTTGGCCCACTGACAGGGATTGCACCGGGTGAAGTGGCACTCCTCAACCTGGCAGTGGGCGGGATGCCACTCTCAACTGGCGTGCTGGTGTTGTATGCTGATGATGAGAGCTTTACCCTGATGACACCTCAAGGCCATATGTTTGCTGGCTGGATTACCTTTAGCGCGTATAAAGAGAAAGGAGAGACCCTCGTCCAGGCTCAGGTCTTAATGCGCGCCAGCGATCCCATTTATGAACTAGGACTGCGTTTCGGCGGACATAAGCAGGAGGATATCTTCTGGGAGCATACGCTAGGAAAGCTGGCGAAGCACTTCCAGGTGGAAGCGCCTGTGCAAACGGAAACCATCTGCGTTGATAAAAAATGGAGCTGGTCACAAGCCAAAAACATCTGGCATAATTCGGCCATTCGCACACAAGTTCACCTGCTGACCCATCCAGCGCTCTGGTTTCGGCGACATGGGAAATAGCTGTAAGCGGGCGAGAGTGCGGCGCACTTTCACCCGCCTTTTTCTGACGACTTCTTATCCGAAAATCCTGAGCGCGCTTGCCGTGCCACCGCTTGCCCCCGAATGGGGGAAGCGCTAGTCACGCAAGTGACACCATGACACCTTCAGGTGGTTGGTGTTCGGAATAAGATCTTAGTAGAAAATAGCTTCTGGAAAGACTCTTTTTATGATTACAAAACCATCGTATGACGCGCTTATCATCGGCTCAGGACCCAACGGCCTCGCAGCCGCCATTACCATTGCGCGCACAGGTCGCTCGGTCCTCGTGCTTGAGGCCAAAGAACAGATCGGCGGCGGCGCCCGGTCAGCCGAACTCACCCTGCCTGGCTTTACCCACGATGTGTGCTCGGCGATCCACCCCATGGGGCTGGCCTCGCCATTCTTTCGCACCCTACCGCTCGCTCGCTATGGCATCGAGTGGATTCAGCCAGAATTTGCCCTGGCCCACCCGCTCGACCATGGGCAGGCGGCACTGGTGGCCCGTAGCCTGGAGGTGACCGCCGCCAGCCTGGGTGTGGATGCCACAGCGTATACCAAACTGATGCAACCACTTCTCGATAATTGGGAAAGCATCATCAACGCCTTTCTTGGACCATTGCGCCCACAGACGATGCTGCACCCATTCAAAATAGCGCACTTTGGCCTGGCGGCCTTGCGCTCGGCCAGCGGTCTGACGCAAACTCAATTTAAAGGAGCGGCAGCTCGCGCGATCTTCGCGGGCATGAGCGGCCATTCGATGCTCCCTCTCAATACGCCCTCCAGTGCGGCGGCGGGCCTGATGTTGGGCCTCTTGGCTCACGCGGTGGGATGGCCTATCCCGCGTGGAGGGTCACACAAGATTGTTGACGCGCTCGCGGCCTATCTGCGCGACCTGGGCGGTGAAATTGTCACGGGCATGGAGGTGAAATCACTCGACACGCTCCCCCCGGCGCGCGTCATCCTCTGCGATATCACCCCACGCCAACTTCTGCGCATCGCGGGAAGTCATCTCTCCGGCCTCTATAAACGCCAATTGCAGCATTATCGCTACGGTCCGGGCGTCTTCAAGCTCGATCTCGCGCTCGACGGCCCCATTCCCTGGAGTGCTGACGCGTGCAGGAGAGCTGGTACGGTCCATGTCGGTGGCACCTTCAACGAGATTGCCAGGAGTGAGCGCGCGATCTGGCGAGGGGAACATCCTGAGCGTCCATTTGTTCTACTCGCACAACAGAGCCTCTTTGATGAGACGCGTGCTCCCCAAGGCAAACACACAGTCTGGGCCTATTGCCATGTCCCCAATGGCTCGGATGTTGATATGAGTGAGCGCATCGAGGCACAGATTGAGCGTTTCGCCCCTGGCTTTCGCGACCGCATCCTGGCTCGACACACCACCAATGCCATGGAAATGGAACGCTACAACGCCAACTATATTGGTGGGGATATTAACGGCGGCATGCAGGATCTCACGCAGATGTTCACCCGCCCAACCATCTCGCCAACGCCCTACTCCACCCCCGATAAGAGCCTCTATATCTGTTCCTCCTCCACACCGCCAGGAGGGGGTGTCCACGGTATGTGCGGCTACTTTGCCGCTCAGGCTGCCCTGCGTCACCTCAATCAAAACTGAACATTGAGCAACCCCATCCGACGAGACAACATGAATATTTACAGCCATGTTATGCCGTCAATGCATAGCGCGGCAGTGGAAGACCTAAATACAAAGTTTAAAATGGGGCAAATTCGGGGTAAGAAAATACGATTTTGAGGCCATTGGGTGCAACGCGAGATTATGGCCTCGTTTAACTTGGCTTAAGCTAGCTTATAAGGCGATTTCATCGAGCTGGTTCGTTTGGAGCAGTACTCTATGCTAAAGGGAGAAACAATAACATAGAACATGTACTGCCTTCAAAGGAGGTTTCAATCTTATGCTCTCTCCACAAGTGCTCTTCCGTTTGAGTGGATTTGGCCTTATAAGTGCGTCCGGCCTGATTATTCTGGCTCACATCTGTCAGCTCTTGAGTGGGCAGAATGATACACTGGCCCTGGCAGGTGGTCTCCTTCTGCTTATGGGTGGACTTATAGCCTGTCTGTGCTTGCCCGCACTCTTCCTTCGACAGTTGCCAGGCGTAGGAATTGGAGGGTTGATCGGCTTCATTGGCTTTAGCCTGGGGATGTTCCTTTTGAATATTGACGCCACTATGCTCAACGTTTTTCTGGTTCCCTGGCTGGCAAATATGGATCCCAAGCTAGCTCAAGGACCTGGTGGGTTGGGGGGGCTCTTCCTGGTCAGCTCCCTGCTCCAACTGGTGGGAGGCATCATCTTCTGTCTCTCAAGCCTACGCACGGAAATTTTTCCTCGCTGGCCCGTTCTCTTGCTCCTGGCAACGCTTCTCGTTCAAGCCATAGGAGGCACGCTTCAGGAAGCAGGCATTGTAACCCTCATTGCCTCACTTGTCTTTTATTGCGCACTTGTATGGATGAGCATGACGCTCTTAAAGGCACCGGAAGCCTTTTCAGATAGGGAGGCTTCTTTTTCTGAGGCACGTGCCTGAGTGAGTAAAAGCTAACATTGCTGGCGACCGTTTGGCCACCAGCAATGTTAGCTTTTACTCCTTTACCTTCTCCAGGTAAGCCTCGACATTGAGACAGACCGCTTGCAGAGATGCCAGGATTGCCGGTAGGTCCTTGGGGTCTATCACGCCCAGGTGCTCCTGAATGCGTGCATCATACTGCGTCTGCAAAGTATCCCGCAACTCACGCCCCTGGGGAGTAAGTGTGATCAGGATGACCCGGCGATCCCTGGAGTCCGCCGTACGTGCTACCAGGTGCAGGCGCTCCAGACGGTCTACAATACCCGTCACATTACTCTTGTCCGTAAATAGAACCCGACTCAAGTCTACCATTGAACGGCCCTGCTGCTCATCCAGATGTTGCAGCGCCCAGTACTGACGCGTACTCAGGCCATAGGCTGCGAAGAACTGGCGATCACTATCATCCAAAAGAAAGAATGTTTTGATAAGCAGGTGATAAACACTTTGTTCATTTATTGCCTCCTTGCCAGGCATATGCTATACCTCCAACCGCTCCCTATTTTTGGATCTCTCTTATAACTAAGCTGATATTGTTTACAACACGCTTTGCGCAACTGCCCGACCTGCGGTTCGGCCAGAGAAGATGCAGCCGCCAAGGAAGGTTCCCTCCAGAGCGCGGTAACCATGCACACCGCCACCGCCAAAACCGGCCACTTCGCCCGCAGCGTAGAGGCCTGGTAGCGGCTCACCGTTGGCCTGAAGCACACGACCAGAGAGATCAGTCTCCAGCCCTCCCAGCGTCTTACGCGTGAGAATTGAGAGGCGCACGGCAATCAAGGGGCCAGCCTTGGGGTCAAGGATGCGGTGCGGCTTCGCTACGCGGATAAACTTATCCACAGAATACGCACGCGCGCCACGGATAGCCGTGACCTGCAAGTCCTTGGCGAAGGGATTCGCAATCTGTCGATCACGCTCTTTAATTTCACGTTCTAGTTCTGCCTCATCGATGAGGGTATTGCCAGTCAGCTCATTCATACCTTGTACGAGTTCTGGCAACGTCGAGCGCACAATGAAATCGACGCCGCGCTTTTTAAAAGCCTCGATTGGTGCGGGCGCTCCGGGTAGAACGCGGCTAAAGACGAGGGGGATACTGCGGCCAGTCAGGTCGGGATTCTGCTCAGAGCCAGAGAGGGCAAACTCGCGCTCAATGATGCGCTGGTTGAGCAGGAACCAGGAGTAATCATATCCACTGGTAGTGATATGTTGCAGAGATCCCAGCGTATCGAAACCGGGGAAGAGGGGCACGGGTAGGCGATGTCCGTGTGCATCTAGCCAGAGCGGAGAGGGTCCACTCAAAATACGAATAGCATGGCGCGTCCAGACCGGCGCATAGTTGATAATACCCTCGGGATAATGCCACATGCGATCAGGATTGATAATGTGTCCGCCCTGCTGCTCAACTACCTCAAGCATGTGTCCATCCACATGATCGGGTACACCTGAGAGCATATTTTGCGGAGGTGGCCCCATACGCTGCGGCCAGTTGCGTCGTACCAGTTCATGGTTACCGCCAATGCCTCCCGAGGTGACAATCACCGCCTGCGCGCCGAAATCAAACTGGCCTACCACCTCTCGCGAACTGCGTTCACCCCGTGCGACATTACTGGTCTCAAGCACCTCGCCGTGCACGCCAGTCACCACGCCACCGCTGATAGCAAGCCTGGTAACGCGATGGCGGAAACAGAGGCGTACCAGCCCGCGCTTCTCCCCTTCGCGCACGCGCCGGATAAACGGTTCCAGTACCCCTGGACCTGTACCCCATGTGACATGGAAGCGCGGCACAGAGTTGCCATGCCCACCTGCCAGGTAGCCGCCTCGCTCCGCCCATTGGACTATAGGAAATAGGCGCAGGCCCTGAGCACGTAGCCAGGAGTATTTCTCGCCTGCCGCGAAATCAACATAGGCTCGCGCCCACTGCCTGGGCCAGTGGTCCTCCTCGCGGTCAAAGCCCGCGCTCCCCATCCAATCCTGTAGCGCGAGTTCATGAGAATCGTGAATACCCATGCGCCGTTGCTCAGGCGAGTTGACGAAGAACAGGCCACCGAAGGACCAGAAGGCCTGCCCACCAAAGGATGCCTCTGGCTCCTGTTCAAGGATAGTGACGCGTCGGCCCGCGTCGACAAGTTCCGCGGCCGCAACCAGGCCAGCCAGCCCGGCCCCGACGATGATTACATCAGCCTCATTGCTCATTGCTCTTCCCCCGTCTTTGAAATAATGTTGTGTTGAGATTGTATATAGATAAAGCCAGGAACGTCAAGTAACTGCCTTCGCGCCTGCGGCGCTCAGGGGTAAGGGTATGGGGATGGACGTGGGATTCGCCACGTCCATCCCCATACCCTTACCCAAAGACTTGCTATGCGGGCGCCTCAAGGCTGCATCAGTACCTGGCGTGTGATTTGTAAGAAGGCCTGAAGAGTGGGCGACAGCCATTTTTGTTTGTGCCAGATCATTTGAGTTACCAGGCAAATCGGCTCGACTGGGAGAATGGCCCACATGGCTTGCCCTGGTAGGAGGTGTGATCGCTATCTCAGGCGTGATCATTGTGAATATCTTTGGAAAAATTCAGGCTCGCAAAACAGGTGGAGTGGGCCCTTCTTAGCAGATCCACTCCATGATGCCACCTGCTTAGAAAGGAAACCTAGGGGAAATTCCTCATATGGATTCTCTTGATGGGGTATCTGCGATACAATAAGAAGCGTTCATACCAAGCAATCTAAGAATATTATCTAGAAGGATACTAGAAAATGCTTATTGATAAACTGGCCTGGATTTATACCGTAGATGGACGCATTCTCAGCACACGCTCCAAGAACAAAGACACCTACTACATCCCTGGCGGGAAAAGAGAGCAGGGAGAGAGTGACCAGGAGGCCCTAATTCGGGAGATCAAAGAAGAACTAAGCGTAGACCTGATACCCGAAACAATCAAATTGTTCGGCGAGTTCGTAGCCCAGGCACATGGACATGCTGAAGGTATAGAAGTACAAATGCGCTGCTACACCGCAGACTTCGACGGTCAACTCACAGCGACAAGCGAGATCGAAGAGATTGCATGGCTCACCCACAGCGACCGGGAGAAAAGCTCCCCAGTAGACAAGATTATTTTTGATCACCTCAAAGAACAGAATCTTTTAAATTAAGAGCAAATACAGGTATCCAGCAAAAAGATGCAGGAGCAGTTTGCCCCTGCATCTTTTTGCTGGATATCTACTTCCCGATCATGACTTCGGTGGATTTGATGATGGCGTAGACGGCATCGCCCTGTTGCAGGCTGAGGGCCTGAGCCGCATCGCGAGTGATGATTGAGGTGATGCTCTGACCATCTGGCAGTTCAACGGTGACCTGGGCCATCAGACCATCTTCCCTGAGCGACTTGACGGTTCCTTTGAGGCGGTTGCGTGCGCTCATCTCCATAACAATTATCCCTCCTTTCACAGACGATCTTCTACTCGCTGGACCTTACTTCTGGTCTTTGGGCTGAAACTTGAGGGAGACCGAGTTGATGCAGTAGCGCTGGCCTGTCGTCTCACGGGGGCCATCATCGAAGACATGGCCCAGGTGCGAGCCGCAGTTCTTGCAGGTGACCTCGACACGGTGCATGCCATGGGAGTTATCCTCGTGAAACTCGACATTGCTCTTGCTCACGGGGTCATCGAAGCTGGGCCAACCACAGCCAGAGTCATACTTATTATCGGAGTAGAACAGCGGCTCACCACAGGCGACGCACTGATACGTTCCCTCTTTATGATTATAGTAGAGCTCACCAGTGAAGGGTCGCTCTGTGCCTTTGAGGCGGCAGACCTGGTATTGCTCAGATGTTAGCTTCTCTTTCCAGTAGGATTCGGGCATATTCTTGAGGTCGTTGCTCATGCTTTTTGCTCCTTCTGCTTTCTCTTTTCTATGTACATTTTAATTGTATTTTATTCACATCTTCAAAGTTTTTGCTAAAAGGTCATCCCTACCGTTCATAGTGACTTCTCACAACATCCCCTTACCAGCATGTTATTGAATGTTTGCTCGACATAAGGATGACAATGTCATTTGCAGCGTTTTGGCGTTTTCCTACAGTTTGCCGATATTCTTCCTATTTATGGCAACAATGTTTCGAAAGTAAAAATTTCAAACGTCTTTTTGGATATGACGGCAACAACGACATACCACCACTCGGAAAGCTGAGCGCGATTACTCTGTCTACGACAGAGACGCTAATTTCTGCATGAAAAGATAGTACTTCCGCACCAGAAAGTCGGGGGAAGTTGAGGATCGAAAAAATACCATATAGAGTCAGTGGCAGAAGCAAAGTTCGAACTATTGCATACAGATCTTATTCCGAAACCCAACGTCACTCACGTGACTAGCTCTTCCCCCATTCGGGGACAAGCGCGCTCAGGGTTTTCGGAGAAGAAGACACCCAGTTCGCCAATTACAAGAGGCACCCTCTTACCAAATAATTTCGAGAGGGATGGGTCTCGTCGCGGAGTATGTCGTTGCTTGTTTCAAACACAGGAGACTCAAGATGAATCTGGAGCAGATTAAATACCACAGTTGCCCAAACGATGATGAAGATGGCATCCTGCTCGTCGATATCGACGAAGATATGCCCGAGACCGACGAAAACGGCGATCTTCAATACTATTGCCCTGGCTGCCACAGCACCTTCTCGTCTGACGACGATGACTAAGCGAACGGTCGCGAAAAACGTTTTTCCCTTGTTCCGTCGAAGAAAACTCGTTGACTGCTTTCTTCCGACCGCACTGGAATGCCATGGACCCTACTGGCTCACCCATGGCATTCTCTTTTTTTATGCTTGCGTGGCACACTACACACTGGGAACTACACTCGCAGTGATCCAGGCGGCATCCTCATCCTGTGCACGGTTGAGGTACCAGGCAAGCGCGACCAGCAAAGCTAACTCAGAGAGGTCACGAGCCGTCTCCTCTATATACACTCGTTTCCCCCTGACTGTGCGTAGCAACGGCACACGCTCGCTGGTAAACCAGGTCCATTCGCCACGCCAGAAACCCGTGTTGGCCCAGCGGTACTCGTCACCTCCTCTAAGAGAACAGGTAGCACTACCATTCATACTCCGCCGTACGCGCGCGATCTCTTCTTGTGTGGCAGCGTCACGCACATTGATTGCCTGCCCCAGGGTCTTACGTGAAAAGATCCACTCTCCGCGCTCCACTTCGATCAACGCCTCCTGGCCCAGCTTGCCACGCAGCGTAATTCTCATCAGAAGCTCTTCACTAGCCTTTAGCTCGAATGGGTGAGGCTTACTCTTTGCTCGCGTCCAGCTTAATTCTTGTCCGGAATAAGTCTGAATATTCTGCACAGTTAGCTACTGCCTTTCTAAATCTCCTCAAAAGTGCTTACGCACTCTCAAACAAATTCAATTGCTGCACTTGCCCCTCACAGGATGCCATCGTGACATCTACGCCGCTTTGGGGCGTATGCAGCACACCGCACCTTTCGGTGTGTGGCGCTCGCCGCGCAAAGAACCTCGTCAGGATATTGTGTGCACTGTTCTCATCTCGATCTATGACGAGTCCACATTCGACGCAACAATACGTTCTCTTCCACAATGGCATGGCTTGTAGATTGCCACAGCCACTACACTGCTTGGACGTGTTGCGCTCATCTAAGAAATGCAACTCTTTCCCAGAGAGGACACATTTGTACTTCAGCATTTCGAGAAAGGCGTACAAGCCCCACTCGTTATAGACCGCTCGATTCAGATGTTTATTGCGCTCTACATGCTGTTTCGTAACCATTTGCCTCTGTGAAAGGTCACCAACCACAATAGTTCTTTCAACCAAGTTGTGGCTGATAAGATGGGATGCTTTATGCAAGCTATCCTGTTGTTTGTTGCGTTTCTTCTGGGAAACGCGCTTGTAAACCTTACTGAGATGGATATACCGACGTGATTTTTTCTTACACTTATCACGCTTGGATCGAATCTTGTCGAGTTGTTTGTTGTACCAGCGTGATCCTTTAAAGCCGCCAACCGTGTAGATTCTGCCTTGCTCATTTACGCCAGTTGCCAGTGTTTTGATGCCAAGATCAAAGGCAACGATTCCATCTATCTCATGCTGTTTCTCTTGGCGCTCTCTCACAAATGACGCGAAGTAGTTTCCCTTCCCATCTCGACTGATCGCCACTTCTTTAAACTGTTCAGGCGGTATCTCAGTCAAGCGCGCAACGATGTTGGAGTATTGCTTGTTTTTGCCCTTGCCTCCGGTGGGCAAAATGAGCTTGTCGCCTTCAATTTTGAGGTACATAGCGGGATAGCAAAGCGTAAAAAAGGAATGCCGTGGGCGTACCCGTGGGAATCCCGGTGCTTCTCCGGCTTTGACTCTGCGAAAGAAAGCTTTCATGGCTCCATCGAGGCGATAGTAGACCTCTTGTAAAAGCTTTCCATACACCTGAACAAGCTCGGGATCATGTTGTTTGCTCTCTTGTAGGTTTTTCTTAGCATCGTAGAGATCCCATTTCTCACCATTTCTGAGCTTGAGCACCCACCAGTTGTAGAGTCCCCTGCACTTGCCTTGCATAAATTCAAGGGTTGCCGCGTCTTGCTCAGAAACGTTCATTCTGATCTTTTTGCAAAGCAGCATCCTTAATCGCTTTCTTGTAGGAACGCAGTCCATGTAATCTGGCAGAGAAGACTGTCACGATAGCAATGAGGTCACGTACCAATTCTTGTTCAGGAGAAAGATTTTCGCCATTGATGACGATAAGTTGGGTATGATGTCGCTCACAAAAGGCTTCAAAGTATTCATATCCAAAACGAACCAACCGATCTCGATGAGCAAGAATGATACGCCGTACCTGACCAAGTTCAACCATCTCCATAAGCCGATTGAATTGTTTGCGTTTGTAGTTTAGCCCACTGCCAATATCCGACATCCATTCATCGACCTTGAGCGAATGCTGATGACAATAGGCTTCTAACGCTTTTGTTTGGTTGACTAAATCAGGCTTTTGAGCAATTCCAGAGACGCGTGAGTAGGCAATGGTAAGTCCCTGCTCCGGTGCTTTTAGCACACGATACTCAAGATACTGGTCGTGAGTATAATAGCGCCTATTTGATTGTGGAGAACGATGGGCGACGAGCTTGCCTTCACGATCCCATTTTTGCAGCGTTTTGGTAGACTTCCCAATACGTTTTCCAAACGCTTGAATATCATATATGTTCTGCATAAGCATATTTTAACACAATTGAGTGCTTATGTCAAAACTGTTTCAGTATCTCCTTTCTGCGGCTCCGAGCCTCCTGGTAGAGCGCCAAGAAGAAGACCAGTAATGGCACCAGCAGCAGCAACGATTGAAGCGTATATCTGCGTACATATCTGCCTTTATGCTCCACCTCAAAGGCGACCTCCTCACGCGCGCTCTTACGCTTGGCAATAGCGATAGCATAGATCAGCAATGGCACGTAGTTCAACGCCATTCCCAGCAGGTAGCAACCAACAAAGATGGGATACACGCCACGCCCAAGGAAGAAAAAGATTGAGAACAATCCCAGCGCACTGGCACCCACGACCGCCAGCGCGAACTCGCCAATAATAAACACTGGCCTATGAAAGACGATATCCAGGGCCACAAGCTTGCGAAAGTTGATGATGGCACCCTCGCTTCGCGCGGGAGCATCTCGCATATGCATATAATCCTTTCCCCCTCTCTAGAAAGTTGTAGGGTCCATGCTTGCATGGACTTTTCCCGCTGTAAGCATTATCCATGCAAGCATCGGCCCTACAACTTCTTTAATTGAATGTTTCGAGTTGTTCCTTTGTATAGGGGTCACTGAAGAAGCGGTACGTGTTCATGGGATTAGTGGGCCAGCGCGACGTACAGCACGGCGCCGATGACAATCAATAGCAGCAATGCAACTACAGGCAACAGCAGTGTGATGATGGCACGGCCAGTCAAGAAGTTATGGACAGCACGCAGAGCCAGGATCATCAGCACGAGGCTGTACACATGCGGCAGGTAAGGGAGCCAGCTGCTAGTCGCAGGCAACAGGAGCAATAGGTAGCTCAATATCACCATGGGAACGCCAAAGAGAGTCATGGTATAGAGCTGTTCCAGGTAAGCCCCTTTCCCTCTAAGCAAGCGCGCAAAGAGGTAGATGACTCCTGCCGAGAAGAGAAACGATAACGGGGTAATGATCACAATTCCAATAGTGGAAGCAAGCATAAGCACGCCCAGCTGCACTCCGCCTGTCATGCCCACCAGGGTGCTTGGATCTATCCAGAAAGCCAGCCCCTGGAGGAGGGCGCATATGACGCCAAGTGTGATTAATTGTAAAAACGTACTTCCCCAGCTCGCAGCATACTTCTCTTCCTCAAAGCGCATCACGGAGGGCCGGATAGTAATATGCAGGTAACGCTGTGGAAGGGAGCGGAATTCTATACCGAGAGAACGTTTGTGTGACCAGGTGTGATTATTAACGATTTCGCTGGCCATGGCTTTATCCTTTCGCACATAACGGCTTCACGTTTATCTGAGAAGAATATACCTTGAGCCACGCCTGTCGAGCATCGGTAATTTCGCCTATTGGTAATACCTAATTTGGGGGATTATAGACACATAAGACACATAAAATGGTTTTCATTGACTCAATGCATGAGCTCGTGGTACAACTGGAGGGAAGCAATGGATTAGGAGCAACCAGTTTATGAAAGCGCAAAGCAAGCCTCTTTTTGAGAACACAGTACAACCTCAAAAGGCCTTCCTCCCCTTTATCATCTATCTCTTACTTTTCTTCTCGCTCTGGACGGGCTGGGTTCTATGGATTTATCCACGAATGGAAGCGCTCGGTGATACGACCCTGGTATATGCAATACTCAATATTAGTCTGAGGTTGCTGCTCTGGGTACTACCGGTATTTCTCTATCTCCGCTACATTGATCGAGTTAATCCCTTTGAGTATCTTAAACTCAAGCAGTATTGGCGCAGAGGCATAGTAGTAGGGCTGGCGCTTTCGCTGGTGAATTTTCTTGGGATGATGCTCCGCTTCGGTTTACCACATTTTAGTATGCACTATGTAACGTGGAACAGCATCCTGAGCACTTCTTTCCTGATTGGCTTTGTTGAAGAAATTCCTTTTCGCGGCTTTATTTTCCAGAAGTTTCAAGAGAAGTGGCATTTCTGGATAACCAATCTATTCTCATCCCTGTTATTTTTAGGAATACATCTCCCCGGATGGATATCGCTACACATACTCTCTCTCAATGATGTGCTCTCGATTTTTCTTCTTGGCGCCATTTTTGCCGCAGCTTTTTACTACTCTAAATCCCTCTGGGCCTCCATTATTATGCATAGTCTCAATGATTTTCTCTCGAGTATCCTTTTTCATGCATCATAAGCTATGTCATCATATATCAACAGAGGTGGTGCTCGAGGGCGTAGCGGGCCACGGCGGCGCGCGAATTGAGGCCAAGCTTGTTATAGATAGAGCGGACATGAGCATCAACGGTACGCGGGCTGATGACCAGTTGCGCAGCGATCTGCTTGTTGCTCAGGCCCTGGGACAGGAGGCGCAGCACTTCTAGCTCGCGCTGGCTGAGATCGGTAGAGTGAGTCATTGGTGAATCTTGAGGAACTGGCCGTCCTCTGTGGCGTACAGTGAAGACTTCTGTTAAGGACAGATTTTGCCCTTCAGCATAAGCCAGTGTGAGAGATTGCTGATCGCTCTGCTTGTCCAGGCGGGCGATATATTCTTTTTCAGGCTGGAAGGCGTCCTGGCCTGGTGAGCCTGGAGCGCGTTGACGCAATCCCTCACACATGCCAGCGATGCGTGCCCCCCAGAAGAAGTTGCTCTGTGCTGTCGATAGGCGCACAAGTTCTTCAAGCAGATTTAGAAGACTACCCAGGTTCTTTTCCAGGGGAAGGAGGTTCAGGCAGCGTCGCCAGTAGCGCTCCACCAGGATCTCATCGTCACGCAAAGCATAGGTGTAGGCCAGGAGGAAACACGTCTGAGCCTGGTAGCGCTGACTCGACAGTGCGGTAAAGAATCGCTCACTCTCTTCAAGGGCAATAGCGGCCTGCTCGCTCTGGCCGCGCCGCAGGTGGAGCATAGCCTGTAGGTTCAGGGTACGTCCTATGCCTTCGCGTAAGCCCATGACCTTGAAAAGCCGCAGACTCTCTTCAGCATATTCAGCGGCTTGCTCCTCTTCATCCTGCATGAGCAAGGATTGCGCCAGCATCGAGAGCGACCAGGACTCTCCCTCGATATTGCGCACCTCTCTAAATAGCCGGAAGCTCTCTTTAAGCGAGAGCACGGCCTGTTCATTCTCGGCGCTATTAAGCTGCGAGCCACCCAGAGCCATAAGCGAATAGGCCTGACCGTTAAGGTCAAGAGCATCACAATAGTAGGCAATACTCTGCATAAATAAGCTGTGGGCCATCTTCTTCTCGCCTTTTGTCAGGTATAAGAGGGCGAGACGATGCAGAGCCAGGCCCTCACCGCGTTTATTTCCCAGGCTTTGAAAGATTTGTAAGCTCTGATTACAGAGCTGTTCGGCCTGGGAAATATCATTTGCGAGCGAGGCCAGCCAGGCGGCGCCAACCAGGGCTTCGGCTAGCGTGGGCAGTTCACAAGAGGCAGAGAGAGCGAGCGCGCTGTGCAACCACTGACATCCCTCGTTGATGTGTCCCCGAATAGACCAGAAACGCACCAACCTGGCGGCAAGGCCAAGAGCACATGAGCCATCGCGTAGCTCTATAAAAAATCGTAGTGCAGCGCGTATATTCTCATGGTCATGTTCAAGGACAGAGAGCCAATATGCCTGCTCTGGTCCGAGTAAATGCTCCGCAGCCCGTTCAACCAACTCTAGATAGTAGCGCGCATGAGCCTCCTGCACTTGCTCAGCTTCATCACAGGCCAGCAACTGATCCAGGGCAAATTCGCGTAGAGTCTCCAACATAAAAAGGCGGGGTTCACCCGCTTCCTGCTCGCGTTGAATGAGAAGGCTCTTATCCAGGAGCGAAGCCGCAAGCGAGAGATCAGGGGCCTCGGGCTCGCTCAGGAGCGTATGGAGGCCCTCAATTGCCTCGATAGTACCGCCTGCACAGAAAATGCCCAGGCGACGAAAAAGGGTACGCTCCTCCTCATTCAGGAGTTCGTAGCTCCACTCAATAGTATCGCGCAGGGTGCGCTGGCGTGCAGGAATATTGCGAAGACGAATAGAGGGAAGTGGCTGGCGCCTCTTCAGACGCTCCAGAAGGGCGCGTGGGGAGAGCAATTTAGCATGAGCGGCGGCCAGCTCAAGCGCCAGGGGCAGACCATCCAGACGTCTACATAACTCAATGATATCATTCTGGTTCTCGGGCGTGAGAGCGAAATCAAAACGGGCTTCACGAGCGCGCTCACAGAAAAGAGTGACCGCCGGATAGCTCTCCAGTGAGCTTTCCGAAGTCGGTTCTAGTGCATCCGGCAGCGCCAGAGGAGCCACTATATACTCATGCTCACCCTGGATATGCAATCGAGCGCGACTGGTAACCAGTAGCTGCAAGTGAGGACACGAGCGGAGCAGAAGCTCGATCTCAGACGTAGCTCCTATAATCTGCTCGAAGTTATCGAGCACTAAAAGTACGTGCAGAGGGCGCAAGCGCTCCTGAAGTAATGCTAAAATCGACTGTGAGCCATTCTCTTTAAGCGATAGAGACTGGAGGATGGCTGGCAACACCAGGTCCACATCATTCACGGCGGCGAGAGGAACAAAGCAAATGCCATGCGTAAATGTGGGCAAGATCTTCTCGGCAATACGAAGAGCCAGGCGTGTCTTGCCCACGCCTCCTGGTCCTGTGAGAGTTAGCAGGCGAATAGTATCGCGCTTGAGGAGCTCACAACCTGCTTCGATCTCTTCTATACGCCCTATAAACGAGGTGAGTTGTAGAGGGAGGTTATTGTATGCGCCAGGCAAGGCTATCAACTCATCAGAACCCATATAGCTAGTTGTCTCTCTCATTATACGCAGCCGTAATGCGTTGAACAGAGTCGATATGGTTACTAACCAGGCAGTCACCCAGCACTTCTATTAACATCATGTCTTCCTTCTGCCAGGCAATTATCAAAGCACACAAGTATATAGATGTCATTTATTAAAGTTTATAACCATTTCTCCATAAAAATCAATTCGTCACGTTGGTATCCATTCTTTTGATAGAATGCCTGAACAGAAGCATTCGTAGGTTCAATTAACAAATTAACCTTAGCACAACCTTTCTCGGCCAACCGACGCTCCACCTCCTGCATAAGTCTGGCTCCCACTCTTTGCCCTTGAGCACTCGGCGCTACAGCGAGGTGATTGATCCATCCTCTCCGTCCGTCATAGCATCCCATCACCACACCAATAATATCTCTCTCCGAGGCTGCAACTAAAAACAAGTCTGCATCCCGTTCGAGTTTCTGCCTGATACCTTCAACATTGTCTGATGAGCTCAATACGAGCCCCGCCTGCTTCCAAAGCGTTACGACTTCGTCATAATCCTCTATTTGAAAGTCTCTTATATGCATACGTTCCTCCCTGCTCTGCTCTTTCTTCATGTTTCTCAATATATTCTCGCCAAAAAATAAAAGAAGAATGGAAACATCAAGATTTTTGTAGATGTTTCCATTCTTCTTTTTGTAACCTGTCCAAAGAAGTATTCCCTCAATTTTGCTGAGCCACGCTGGCCTGCTCCTGCTCCCCGTGCCGCGATGTCCTCTCGCTCGTGCTCAGATCCGATCCTAGACCGCTCTCACACACCACAAGGACTCACCATACATTTTGCGAAGAAACAGTTGGGAAACAAGCCGTACGATCATTAGTACTGCTCCGCTCCACCTGTTACCAGGCGTCCACGCGCAGCCTATCCACCAGGTCTTCTTCCTGGGATCTTGACTCTTCCAAGAGAGTGGGAAAAGTTATCTTCGGGTCGGCTTCGCGCTTAGATGCTTTCAGCGCTTATCCCTTCTTGACGTAGCTACCCAGCTCTGGAGGAGGCCCCCCAACTGGCGCACTAGCGGTCAAGCCATCTCGGTCCTCTCGTACTGAAGATGACTCCCCTCACTTTTCCGACGCCCACGACGGATAGAGACCGAACTGTCTCGCGACGTTCTGAACCCAGCTCGCGTGCCGCTTTCATGGGCGAACAGCCCAACCCTTGGGACCTACTCCAGCCCCAGGATGCGACGAGCCGACATCGAGGTGCCAAACCTTGCCGTCGATGTGAACTCTTGGGCAAGATAAGCCTGTTATCCCCGGGGTAGCTTTTATCCGTTGAGCCACACTCCTTCCACACGGGAATGTGGGATCACTAAGCCCGACTTTCGTCCCTGCTCGGCTTGTCTGCCTTACAGTCAAGCTCCCTTGTGCCTTTACACTCTACAGAGGGTGATGTCCATCCACCCTGAGGGAACCTTTGGGCGCCTCCGTTACTCTTTGGGAGGCGACCGCCCCAGTCAAACTACCCATCTGGCCCTGTTCACGTCCCGGATCACGGTGACGTGTGAGACACAAACCATGGTGAGAGTGGTATTTCACTGCTGCCTCCCTCACCCCCACAAGGATGAGTTCTTAAGCTCCCACCTATGCTACGCACACCATACTTCGTTTCCAGGCCAAACTGTAGTAAAGCTCCACGGGGTCTTTTTGTCCTGTCGTGGGTAACCCGTATCTTCACGGGTACTTCAATTTCGCCGAGTCCTCTGTCGAGACAGCGCTCAAGTCGTTACTCCTTTCGTGCGGGTCGGAACTTACCCGACAAGGAATTTCGCTACCTTAGGACCGTTATAGTTACGGCCGCCGTTCACCGGGGCTTAGATTCGTGGCTACGCACACCACTCCTCGTAACCTTCCGGCACTGGGCAGGAGTCAGCCCCTATACTTCCGCTTTCGCGTTCGCAGAGACCTGTGTTTTTGGTAAACAGTCGCTTGAGCCGATTTCTTGCAACCTTCTCACCATGTGTGCAAGCACACACAGCTACGCAGGCACCCCTTCTTCCAAAGGTACGGGGTTAATTTGCCGAGTTCCTTAACAGAGGGTCGCTCGATCACCTGGGGAGATTTCCCCCTGCCTACCAGTGTCGGTTTGCGGTACGGGCGGAACAGTTTCTGGCGAGAGGCTTTTCTTGACGGCCTGGGGACCAATGACTTCCGCACCCTTGCGGGCGCTCGGCCTCAGTGTCACGCATCTGTGTCCGGGATTTTCCTCGGTCACGCGCTTCAGCAGAGGCACCGATCCTGTCCATTCGATCGGCTCACCTTCCCTACCGCGTCCCCCCATTGCTCATAACGAAATGTTCCGGTGCAGGATTCTCTGACCTGCTTTCCATCGCCTACGGCATGACGCCCTCGGCTTAGGGCCCGACTCACCCTGGGACGATTGACGTTGCCCAGGAACCCTCAGGCATTCGGTGTGTCTGGTTCTCGCAGACATTGCGCTACTCATTCCGGCATTCTCACTTCTCTTACCTCCACCAGTCCTTGCGGTCTGGCTTCTCAGGCGTCGAGAACGCTCCCCTACCAATACAGCTGTTCGCTGTATTCCACGGCTTCGGTACGATGCTTGAGCCTCGATACGTTGTCGGTGCCATTGCACTCGACCAGTGAGCTATTACGCACTCTTTAAATGATGGCTGCTTCTAAGCCAACATCCTGGCTGTTTGGGCGCATTGACCCCCTTTGACACTGAGCATCGATTTGGAGACCTTAGCCGATGGTCTGGGCTGTTTCCCTTTTGACGACGAAGCTTAGCCCCCGCCGTCTCACTCGCGATAAACACGTAGTGGCATTCGGAGTTTGAGTAGGGTTGGTAACCCGCACAGGGCCCCTAGCCTATCCAGTGCTCTACCTCCACCACGCTCTTGGTCGCGGCTGTACCTCAATACATTTCGGGGAGAACCAGCTATCTCCGTGTTCGATTAGCATTTCACCCCTACCCACAAGTCATCCCCCAGTTTTGCAACACTGGTGGGTTCGAGCCTCGACGGACTGTTACATCCGCTTCACTCTGCTCATGGGTAGCTCACACGGTTTCGGGTCGCATCGCCGCTACATACACGCCTGTTTGAGACTCGGTTGCCCTCTGGCTCCCCAGCTTTAGCGCTGGTTAACCTGCAACGTGCGATGCACTCGCCGGATCATTCTACAAAAGGCACGCCATCAGCCCTTGGTTCCTCGTGGAACAGTGGCCTCTGACTGCTTGTGAGTACGTGGTTTCAGGGACTCTTTCATCCCCCTCTCGGGGTACTTTTCACCTTTCCCTCACGGTACTTGTTCGCTATCGGTCGCTGAAGTTCTTTAGCCTTGGAGGGTGGTCCCCCAGCTTCCCACAAGATTGCACGTGTCTCGTGGTACTCAGGATTCTCCCCACACCCTTCTCCTCGTCCTCTACGGGACTCTCACCCCCTCTGGTGGCACGTTCCAATGCCTTCGAGTAAGGAAAAGTGTGCTGATGGAAGTCCTACAACCCCGCCTATTCACGAGGAATAGATGGTTTGGGCTCTTCCCGGTTCGCTCGCCACTACTACGGGAATCTCGGTTGATTTCTCTTACGCAGGCTACTGAGATGTTTCAGTTCACCCACGATCCTCCATATCGCCTATGTGTTCAGCGATAGGTCTCCAGACATGACTCTGGAGGGGTTGCCCCATTCGGAATCTCAGGGCTCATCGCTTGGATGCAGCTCCCCCTGAATGTTTCGCCGGTCTCCGCGTCCTTCATCGGTCTTCAGCGCCAAGGCATCCACCTCGTACTCTGTTTCGCTTGTTCTGCCTTGTCTGCTTCTTCTTGTGTTAACCCTTGTTGTATGGGATTCTCGGTCTTCTTTCTTCACTGTCACGAGCGTGACATGACTCACGTCACGGTTGGGCATTCGCATGCCAACGTGCTCGCTCAGCAAAATTGAAGGATACTTCTTTGGTTGTTCAGGTACAATGCGGGCTTCGGATCTGGAAAAAACCAGCGGCCGAACCGCTCAAGAGTGGAAGCAGGGTACAATCGGACAGGTCGTTCCTGTTCGACCTGAGAGTGCAGTGCTACGTGAGCACTGATGACTCCCTAGAAAGGAGGTGATCCAGCCGCACCTTCCGGTACAGCTACCTTGTTACGACTTCACCCCAATCACCGACCCCACCCTCGACGCCTGCCTCTCCGAAGAGTTAGCCTGGCGGCTTCAGGTGTTGCCGACTTTCGTGGTGTGACGGGCGGTGTGTACAAGACCCGGGAACGTATTCACCGTAGTGTGCTGACCTACGGTTACTAGCAACTCCACCTTCATGCAGGCGAGTTTCAGCCTGCAATCTGAACTGAGACCAGGTTTTTGAGCTTGGCTCCCCCTCGCGGGTTGGCATCCCTTTGTTGCTGGCCATTGTAGCGTGTGTGTCGCCCAAGTCGTAAGGGCCGTGCTGACTTGACGTCATCCCCGCCTTCCTCCCGTGAGGGCAGTTCCGCCTAGAAGATGTAATAGGCAGTAGGGGTTGCGCTCGTTGCGGGACTTAACCCAACATCTCACGACACGAGCTGACGACAGCCATGCAGCACCTGTGCAAACGTCCCGAAGGAACAGCGCATTACCGCTGGTGCATCTGCATGTCAAGACTTGGTAAGGTTCTTCGCGTTGCATCGAATTAAACCACACGCTCCGCTGCTTGTGCGGGTCCCCGTCAATTCCTTTGAGTTTTAATCTTGCGACCGTACTCCCCAGGCGGACCACTTACTGCGTTTGCGACGGCACGGAAGGGGTCGATACCTCCCACACCTAGTGGTCATCGTTTACGGCTAGGACTACCAGGGTATCTAATCCTGTTCGCTCCCCTAGCTTTCGCACCTGAGCGTCAGATGCTTCCCAGGACACTGCCTTCGCCATTGGTGTTCCTCCGGATCTCTACGCATTTCACCACTCCACCCGGAATTCCGTGTCCCTCTGAAGCCCTCAAGTCTCGCCGTTTCCGAAGACCTTTCCCAGTTGAGCCGGGAACTGTCACTCCAGACGTACGAAACCGCCTGCGTGCGCTTTACGCCCAGTAACTCCGGACAACGCTCGCCCCCTACGTATTACCGCGGCTGCTGGCACGTAGTTAGCCGGGGCTTGTTCCTTGGGTACCGTCCGTTCTCGTCCCCAAGAAAAGCAGTTTACACTCCGAAAAGCGTCCTCCTGCACGCGGCGTTGCTCGTTCAGGGTTGCCCCCATTGACGAAAATTCCTCACTGCTGCCCCCCGTAGGAGTCTGGGCCGTTCTCAATCCCAGTGTGGCTGACCATCCTCTCAGACCAGCTACCGATCGTGGCCTTGGTGAGCTCTTACCTCACCAACAAGCTAATCGGCCACAGGCCCATCCCAAGGCGCCCTTGCGAGCTTTGTTCCCAGAGGAACATATGCGGTATTGTCGGCGATTTCTCGCCGGTATTCCTCACCTCGGGGCAGGTACCCATGTGTTACTCACCCGTCCGCCACTCCCTCTCTTGCGAGAGGGCGTTCGACTTGCATGTGTTAGGCACGCCGCCAGCGTTTATCCTGAGCCAGGATCAAACTCGCCATTCAAGTGATGAATGTATCTCACAGATACCAACAGGTATCTGTAATGATCATGTAGTTTGCGTCCAGGCTAGAAGCACGTTGTCGTTACTTCATTGCTTTGTTCGCAGAATTGACAGGAACGGTGTTCTCCGCGATTGAGCGGTGCTCAATCAACGAAGTTCCGTTGTACTTCTGCATTCCACTCTTCAGTTGTTCAGGGTGCTCTGGTTCGTTCTTCTTTTGCGTGATGAACCGCAACCCGGCAGGCCCATAGGCTTGCGCTTGTGTATCGCTCCGGCGTTCGCGGTGTTCGTGTTCGCCGTTGACTGTGTCAGTATCGCATACTATTTGTGCTTTGTCAAGTACTTTTCTGACTTCTTTTTGCGATCGCTGAAAACCCGTTTTCAGTCGTGCAAAATCTGGTCAGGGACCCTCCTGCATCCTGTCAGAGACAGCACAAAGCCACGTCCACTCTTCTCTGGAGAGAACGTGTCATGCAGCGGGGAAAGTACCCGTGGCGAGCCACCTTAGCGTGGCACCTGAGCATCTGCGATCCTGCGCTTCAAAAGCGAGGTACGGACGCCGGGTAAATCGGACAGGAGCACCAATCAGGCCGGTGATTGTCGCTGTTTACCGTGTGTTTGGAGTGAGGGCATTATCCCACAGCCTCCCGGCACTGTCAAGCTGTGCAAATAGACCCACCCATATGGGTAATGCCCCCAGCCCAGTAGCCGCGTACGCAAGTAGCGGGCTACTGGGCTGGGGGCGTTAGTCCATGCAAGCATGGACCCTACATTTGTCGATCGTGGGGTTAGCGATCGGCGATTTTTACGAGCTGCTTGCCGAAGTTTTCGCCTTTGAGCATACCAATAAAGGCTTTGGGAGCATTCTCCAGGCCTTCGGCGACGCTTTCGCGATACTTGAGTTTGCCCGAGGTATAGAGTTGCGTTAGCTCCTGCTGCGCCTGCGGCCATAAGTTCATATGTTCTCCAACAATAAAGCCCTGAAGCTTGACACGGCTGGCGAGGAAGGCTCCGAAGTTGCGCAACTGATACGGCTCAGTCACGTTATATTGCGATACAAAACCACAGAGCGGGATGCGCGCGTGCGCGTTGAGTTGCGTCAACACAGTATCGAGAATTTCGCCGCCGACGTTCTCAAAGTCGATGTCGATGCCATTGGGAGCAGCCTGCTTGAGATCCTGGTCCAGGTTTCCGGCTTTATAATCGACGCAGGCATCAAAGCCAAGCTCATTGACGACATAATCACATTTGGCATTGCCACCCGCGATACCCACGGCACGGCAGCCCTTCGCTTTGGCGAGCTGGCCAACGACGCTACCGACCGCGCCCGAGGCAGCCGAAACGACGACCGTTTCGCCAGGTTTGGGTTCGCCAATCATGTTCAGGCCAACCCAGGCGGTGATGCCAGGCATGCCCAACACACCCAGAAAGGCGGAGAGGGGGATTTTGTCCGCAGGTACCTTCAGCAGGCCCTTCCCGTTTGAGAGGCCGTATTGCTGCCAACCAAAATAGCCAAGTACAACATCACCCGGCTTAAATTGCTCATTCTTAGACTCAACAACCACGCCGACTGTACCGCCAACCATCACATCACCAATCTCCATGGGAGCGGTATAGGATTTGCCAGCACTCATACGACCACGCATGTAGGGGTCAAGCGAGAGATAAATATTTTTGACCAGGACTTGGTCCTCTTTGGGCTGGGGAATCTCGCTCTCGACAATTTTAAAGTCGCTCTCCTGCACCCACCCTTTGGGCCGGTTCGCGAATAAAACCTGCATATTTTTATCACTCATGATGAACTCTCCTTTTTGGATTAATAGGCAAGCGCTGTGAGCGCAAGCAAACAAGCGTCATAATAAGTCTACACACGTCATAGTAGCCCAGCCCACTATCTTCTTACACGAAAGCCAACGTCACTGCCGTGACTAGCGCTACCGAGCTCAGGTTTTCGATAGGCAATACATAGAAACGAGTTGATGCATCGTTTATTCCCCTGGCTTGAAACGCAAGCAGCCTTAGATGCGCGTATAATGAAGTAGCAAAATATCGACGACGCTGAAGAAAGAGGTGTGTAATATGAAGATTGCCTTTAGTACGCTCTCCTGTCCCAACTGGAGCCTGGAGCAGATTATCACGACTGCTCAGCAGCTTGGTTATCATGGCCTGGAGTTGCGCGTGCTGGACAATACTGTGTTAGAACTTGAGCGTGACCGTGTAAAAATTGGTGAAGCGGTCAAGCAGATACGTGATGCTGGGCTGGAGATATGCGCCATCGACACATCGTGTACTCTCAACCGGCCTACTGAGGAGGAGAGACAGGCCCAGATCGAGGGAATGCGCGCCTGGATCGGACTGGCAGGAGAGCTACATATACCCTTGCTCCGCGTCTTTGGTGGACAAAACAAGGCTGGCAGCGTAGCCGAACCCTCTGAAGAAGAGGTAAATAACTTGATCGCTGAAGAGCTAAAGGCTGTGGCTGCGGAGGCCGAACAGGCTGGCGTTACGATAGCGTTGGAGACGCATGACGCCTTTTCATCAGCCTATCGCGTCGCCAGAGTACTGAACAAGGTGCAATCGCCCAATATCGCGGCCCTCTGGGATAGCATGCATACCTACCGTGTCGGTGAGACATCGGAAGAGGTGATTCACGAGTTGGGCTCACGGATCGCCCATTACCATGTCAAGGATGCGGTACGTACAACAGACAATGGCTGGGAATTGAGGCTGTTGGGCGATGGTGAGGTACCTGTGGCCGATCAACTGACACAACTCAAGCTTCTGGGCTATAATGGTTGGATCTCAGTAGAGTGGGAGAAGATGTGGCATCCTGAGATCCCCGAGCCAGAGGTCGCACTCCCCGAACACATCTCCTGGCTATCCACATTCCTGCCCACACTTGAGAGCATCCGCCTAGAACAGTAGCACATCTGTAGCACCAACACCCACCAATCCCTATGGTACGCGCTCCCTCTGACCAGTCAGAGAGAGCGCGTACCATAGGGATTGATATGTTTTTTAGATTAGACACCGCTGAAGGCTGCGAAGCCACCATCAATGGGAACTACAATGCCAGTGATGAAAGCAGCAGCAGGGCTGACGAGCCAGAGTAGCGTACCTACGAGATCTTCGGGTTGACCATAGCGTCCCGCGGGGGTATGCGAGAGAATGGCTTGGCCACGCGCGGTAGGCGCGCCCTGCTCATCTGTCAGCAGAAAACGATTCTGCTCAGTAAGAAAGAAACCGGGAGCGATAGCATTCACACGGATACGTGCATCGTACTCCTGGGCCATATGCACAGCCAGCCACTGCGTAAAGTTATTGATTGCTGCCTTGGCCGCGCCGTAGGAAACGATGCGTGTCAGGGGGCGTAGCGAGGCCATAGAAGATATATTGATTATGCTTCCGTGGCCCTGGCTGGTCATAAGGCGCCCAAAAACCTGGCATGGAAGCAGGGTCCCCTGAAAGTTAAGGCCGAAAACGGTATTGACAGCCTGCTCATCCAGTTCAAAAAAGGACCGCCCGGGTGAGACGGTCGCAGCTGGCTGATTGCCTCCCGCACCATTGACAAGGATATCGATGCCACCAAAGTGCTGCTGTATCTGTTCGAGAGCGCGTTCCAGGTCTGATTTGCTGGTCACATCACAGGCGAGAGCAAGGGCCTCACCGCCATTGGCCTGGATAGTACGCACAACATTCTCACAGGCCTCCAGGCGCCGACCTATGACGACGACGCGTGCGCCTGCTCCTGCTAGCCCCTGGGCCAGCGCACTTCCTAGCACACCGCTACCACCCGTGACAATAGCGGTCTGTCCATTGAGCGCAAATAATGAAGAGAGATTTTGCATAAGATAACCTCTTAGCTCTTATTCCGAAACCCTACCCCCATTCGGGGGCAGGCGTCACTCTCGTGACTAGCGCTTAGCGCTCAGGGTTTCGGATAGGTAGTTTACTGATAGACTTTGAAGAGACAGGTCGTGCGAAAGCCAAGACGCTGGTAGATACGCTGGCCTTCGCCCGAGGCCTGTAAGACACCGATAGTATAGCCCACAGCTCGCGCGTCCTGGAGCGCGGCCAGTGTGAGCGCTGTACCAATACCACGTTTACGCGCGTGAGGAGCAGTGGCTACGGAGTAAATACCCGCGACCCCGGCATTCAGGAAAACGGCACTCGTCGCCACTGGCTCGCCGCGCCAGTAACCAAGAAAGAGGCGCAGGGGACCATCCTGGCTTAAGGCTACCGCTTCAACACGCTTGTAGAAGAGGTGGACATTGGTATCAGGTGGTTCAAAGACCCGTGAGACGGCCTGGGCAAACTGTTCTAATTGCTGGGATGAACTCACACGTTGGATAGAGAGGTCCTCTGGAACCGTCACAGCGCGTGGCAGAGCACGCAGGTCGGCTACCATCCCCTCATCCACCTCCACAGAATCCAGTCCAGCCTGTTCCAGGTAAGCGCCCAGGTTTCCTGGCTGGCTGGCTGGTCCAACCCACCAGGCGACAGGCAAGCCGCGTGCGGTGAAGTAGGAGATAGCTTCCTGCGTACGCGCCTGAACCTGATTGGCATTTAATTGAGCGCGACAGATATAGTTAAAGGTATCCGAGGCCACGCCAGAGTCCACGAGCAGGAGATCGCCTTCATCCACTACTCGCATGCCAGGGGTACGCGCAGCAAAGTAGGTCAGATATCCAACCGAGTTGGCTTCCATGGCGGCATTAAGCTCTTGCGCTGATAACTCTTCCAATATTTAGAGGCCTTTCCAAGCAAGAATGTGCATATTCTAGCGTTTACACTATTAGAGACCACTCAGGTTCAGAGTACAATAGAAAAGAGGTGGGATAGTTGTTGCTTCCTTTGTAGCAGAAGAAAGGCCATTTTATGGACATCCGATTACGCACCCTCAATCCAAACCAGGACTATCCTCGCCTTGCTGACCTGCTGAGTACAACGGAGCTTGAGCCAGTCAGTCCAGACATGCTCCTCGCACGCCAGCAAAGTGCTCCCCCCGCTCAAGTTCAACATACCACACTTGCGATCAGTACACAAAATAGCGTACTGGGATTTTCGCAAATTCTGCATAATCCATGGGTGCATAGAGGTCAATTCTGGGTCTCTATTGTCGTCGATCCCGCATGGCGACGTCGCGGAATCGGTAGCGCCTTGTATGACCATGCGCTCGCATTTCTGGACACACAAAAGGCTAATCTACTTATCACCCAGGTGCGCGATAACTCCGCGCCCGGCCTGGAGTTCGCGCTCCACCGTGGCTTTACCCTGACCAGCTATACCCTGGAATCCTGGCTCTATCTCTCTGACTTCGACGATGCGCGCTTCCATGATTTCCCCGAGCGCCTGCAAGCCTCTGGCATCCAATTCTTTACCCTGGCTGATATAGAGGCGACAAATGAGCACCAGAGATGGCTATACGACTTACACCGGCGTATTTATGAGACTGGCTCAAACTCGGCTCACAAGAAACGCGTCTCTATCTCCTCATTTCATGACTTTCAGCGCATGCTCTTTCTCGCGCCCTGGTTTCGCCCGGAGGGCCAGTTCATCGCCGCTGATGGCGAACGCTGGGTGGGCACAGCTACTGTGGGCCATTACATAAACTGCAACTCGATGCACAATACATTTACGGGCGTCGAGCGGGCCTATCGAGGCCGAGGCATCGCGCTCGCACTCAAGCTCCTTGCCATCCGCTACGCCCGCCAGCGCCGCGCCGACTATATCCTCACACGCAACGATGCCGAGAATGCCGCCATGCTGGCAATTAACCGCAAACTGGGCTACCAGATCAAGGGTGGATACTTTAGCCTGGCCTGCCGCATTGAATTTGCGCATTAATAGCGCCTAAGGGGTGTCAAAAGAGCACTCAGGCTTATAAGCAGGCAGAGACTCCCCAGAATGACTCCAGCTAGCGGCACTCCAATACGCTCGGAGATCCAGGTTGTTGAGATAGCACCTAAAGGAGCCAGGGCATAGTGAATAGTCCAGAAAGCAGAGGTCACACGCCCCAGGAGGGGTCCAGGCGTAATCTCCTGGCGCAAAGAGACAGAACAAATACTAGCCAGGGTACTGGTAAACATAAAACATATCCCAATAAGCACAAGCCAGGAAAGGTTAATCGCCAGTCCCATCAAGAGAAGAGAGAGACTATTCAAGATATTGCCACCAATCCAGCAGGTGGCAAAACCCAGGCGCTTGCGTAGAAATGGCATTGTCAAACCCGCGAGGATAGCACCAATGGTCGCCAGGGCAAAGACGAGACCTACAGTTGTATCATTCTGCCCCAGATCGTGTTTTATATGAAAAATAAAGATATCTGTGACCGCCGCCATCAGAGTTGAGAGAAGCGTCAACAAGATAGTAATCGAACGCAGAGTCGGTTGTTGCCAGAGAAAGCGCCACCCCGCCAGGAAACGTAACCAGAGGGAAGGCTCAATCTCTTCCTGCTGAATAGGCCTGGCTGCTCGTAACCGTACGAAAAAGAGGGAGAGAGCCGAGAGACCAAAGGTCAATGCATCGATTACGATAGCACCTGGAGCACCAAACTTACTCACGACAAGGCCCGCCAGGAAGGTGCCAACAATGGACATAAAGGCATAACTAGCCTCTAGACGACCATTAGCCTCTGCGATATAAGCAGAGCCAACCATCCTGGGGACAAGGGCCATATACCCAACTCGGAAAAGCATTCCCAGACAAGAAACCAGTGCTGTTACGAGATAGAGTACCACCAGACGCGGCCCCACCAACCACCAGGTAAAAGGGATAAGCAGATAGCAGAGCATGCGTAATATATCGCAAGCCAGAAGTAATCTGCGTTGCTCAGAACGATCTACAATCACGCCCGCGAAAATACCTGTCAACACAACACCTGCACTGAAAATAGCCGTTACCAGCCCCATTTGCGCTACTGAACCGGTCGCCTCCAGCACGAGAAGCGGAAGCGCGATACTGGCAAAGGCATCACCAAAAGTGGAGCATATCTGTCCAAACCAGAAAATGTTAAAGGCTGAATTACGCCACAGACTCTCGCGCTTTTCGGGCTAAGCTCGCCTGATTGAGTGGAATCTTCCGCCATCGTTTTTACATCCCTGCCTTGTGTGAGTGATACAATTTTTCTGTAGGGTCAGAGCAAGCTCTGACCCTGCATGGTTTAGGCTTCGAAAGGGGCGCCGCAGTTGAAGCAGTAGTGGAAGTAGGTGGGGCAACGAGCTCTGCAAACGGAGCAGGTCAGGGCCTCCTCCTGCTCACCGAGAAGCGAATTGGCTTCTTCGGGAATAGGAGGAATATTTTCGGCGATCACGCCCTCCTGGTCGAGTATGCGTAACACCGCTTCACGCACGCTATCTAGCCGCTCAGTACGCAAGACATCTCGGAGCACGTGGGCAGCGATACCTTCACCTTCACGAATAAGGCCTAAGAGGATATGCTCAGTGCCGACAAAGGAATGCCCAAGACGCTTGGCCTCATCGACCGCGTATTCGATAACTTTTCTTGAACGTGGTGTCAAAGTTCCTTCGCCAGCGGATGGTTTATCCCCCTTGCCAATAATAGAGGTGATTCGCTCGTGTACCTGCTCCAGGCTTACGCCTTGTTCATGTAATACACGCCCTGCGATACCTCCATCTTCTTTTATCAAACCAAGCAATAGATGTTCAGTGCCAATATAGTTATGATTGAGACCAACCGCCTCCTTTTGGGCCAGGGCTAAAACATTACGAGCGCGCCTGGTGAAGCGCTCGAAGCGATCATGTCCGCCTGTCGGCTTACCCATTAATCTACGCATAAAGCCTTGAAAACCATTAGGCTCGGAGCGCTCACCTTTGGCTGGGAGGCGCTGGCGCTGCAAGTATTGCTCCAGTTCGGTCTCGGTAAAGCGAAACTCATTGCCTACGCGGTAGGCCGTGATCTCCTGGCGATTGACCAGGCGGCGAATGGTAACGACATCGACCTTGAGAATGGCGGCTAGCTCATCTGAAGTGAGTAAAGGACCCATAACAAACCTCGCTTTTTGCTAACTCCCTATCACTATGAATTACTTTACATTACTATAAAGTAATTACCATTACTTCTGAATACTTGTCAAGGCTTTAAGTGATACAAAATAAAAATATCGGAGAGTTTGACTTTCAGAAGAACTTTTCGCGTTTGTGACGCTTAAAAAGAGGGTGTATAGAGGTAATGTGTGAGCCATAGCCCACACATTACCTCTATACACCCTCTTTGGTATATTTTCTTATAAATTCGTCTTTATTTCGCTAAATTTCGGCTATCGCTTCGACGAGGGGCTGTGATTCCTTATGCTTGATTGCTTCTTCCGCAACCTGGAAGGCAGCCTCTTCGAGTTTGAAGGGTTTTATGCCCCAGGCGGTCAACATATACCAGAGGGCACGAAAGTTCTCTGAAAGCATCTCCTGTTGCATGCGCTCATAAAGAATCTGAAACTCTTCATCCGTCGTCAGATTACACTTTTTAAATAGGGGCAATAAACTCATAAAGCCGCTACGCCAGTTCTCATACTGGCTCTGGTTAAATGTGGTGCCATATGAGAAGTCAAAGGCGTGTGGACGATGTTGAATTTGCTCACATCCTGCATCATGCAAAAACTTGCCCAGCAGAGGTGTAATGCCAAAGGAGCGGCCATGCGGCGAGAAACCATAGCCCAGTTGATGAAGCGCCATGGCTGCGAAACACATCAACTCTTCCAGGGCCAGGCTATTAGACGTTCCCATATCATCTGGCTCGGTCAGGCGAATAATGCCACCAGGCCGTACAATACGATAGAGCTCTTCCATAACCTGCGGCCATACATCACGCATAATCACGCCAACCATAAAGCGCGCATTGACCAGGTCAAACGAGTTATCGGGAAAGGGTAGCTGCTTTAGCACGTTACCTTCCATAAAAATAGCGTTCTCTCTGCCCTCAGTCTGTGCCTGAGTGTGAGCGTACTTGATCATACGTTTACTGACATCCAGTCCAACAACTTCAACCTCAGGATATTCGTATGCCACATTCAAGACCCAGTTTCCTGGTCCACAGCCAATATCGATAATACGCTCGTAGCCTTTAGGGAGCTGATTATCGAGTTCAGGAAATAGTCCCCCCATTCCCTGAGTAACAAGTCGATCCTGGTTCATCAGGCGAAGCATCTCCGCTGTATCCTCAGGATCGAGCGCATACGTATCCTCGCGTTCTCTCTGATGAGAATCTCTGCTCATTTCAGACACTCCTTTTTCGTCGCTTTCCGCCCTATAGCGACGTTCCCTTGCCCATAAACACGCATGTATGGCTGCTTTCCGCCTATAGCATCCATACATCTTACAATGAGGTGTATAGAAATGTTTAAAGCACTCCTATTTACCATACTGTTCTTAGTATACATTTACACGCATTTAAACACAAATATCCTAACAATAGGGTACGTTGTTTCCTATCTGTTACGGAGCAAACGCTTAAACTGTCCGATGGGACAGGAATAATCTGCCCTTCAGACCATATATGCAACGGGTCTATGTGCGCTACACTTCAAGCACATGAAAGCGAGGATAAATGCTATGGATACGACAACATCAACCGCATTGGATGAGGTAAAGCAACTCATGCGTATGGCCGTGGGTGATGAGAAACACGATGTCAGCACCCACTCTACACTCGATATACTCTGGGTGTTGTATGACCGTGTTTTACGTTATGTCCCTGACAAGCCAGAAGCAAAAGAACGCGATCGCTTCTTACTCAGCAAGGGGCATGGACCATTAGCTCTATACGCCATTCTAGCTGCGAAGGGCTTCTTCCCTACCACGGAACTGGAACGCTTTGGGACGTGGGAGGGGATTTTAGGGGGACATCCTGACCGCCAGCAAGTACCGGGGGTAGAGATCTCTACTGGCTCATTGGGGCATGGGTTACCTATGGCGGTAGGAGTGGCCCTGGCGCTACGCGCGAAGAAAGGTGAGCAACACGTTTTCGTACTCATCGGCGATGGAGAGTGTAATGAAGGCAGTATATGGGAAGCGGTAATGCTGGCTGGGCAGCTTAACCTGGCAAATCTGACCTGTATCCTGGTAAACAACCACTCCAGCCTCTACAACTTTAGCGATCTGGAAACAAAATTTAGCGCCTTCCACTGGCAAGCTACCAACGTTGATGGGCGTAATCACGAGCAGCTTTACCAGGCATTAAGCATGACCGCTACCACGCAACCGCATGTAATCATTGCTGATATCGCCCGGTGAGCTAATGCAGCAAATACAAATACTTACTATCTGAGAAGCAGAAGAAACAAGCGCTAGAGCGAAATGGATAAAGAAGAATGGCAACAACACAGAAATTAAGTATGCGCGACCAGATGGTCGCCACAATAGCCGAATTATTCGAGCGAGACGAGCGTACGGCCCTGATCCTGGCTGCGGTAAGCGCCACGCAATTCGCACCTATCTTGCAGCGCTATCCTCAACGCGCACTAAACCTTGGCATTATGGAGCAGAGCATGATCGGCGTTGCCGCGGGCTTTGCCCTGGAAGGCTTTATTCCCTTCGCACACACGATTACGCCCTTCCTGGTTGAAAGACCACTTGAACAGCTTAAAGATGACTTCTGTTACCAGGGACTGGGTGGTAACTTTCTCAGCATTGGTGCCTCCTACGACTATAGCACCGACGGTTCGACACATCATGGGCCTGCAGATGTTCCCCTGCTCATGCAACTTCCAGGCATGCAGATCGTGGTTCCTGGTACGGCTCACGAATTAGATCAATTATTGCAAGCAGCGTATGCTAATGGTTCGCCCACATACTATCGCACATCAGTCGCTGAGCACAACGAACATCTGGATATCGAGTTTGGAAAGCTCAAGGTTATCAAACGGGGAAGTCAGGCAACGGTGATCGCGGTTGGCCCTTCGCTGGAGTACGTGCTTCCAGCGGTCGAGGGATTGGATGTAACGCTGCTCTACTGTACAACTGTCGCTCCTTTCGATAAAGAGACTCTGCGCGCTCACGCTGGCAAGGGAGAGATAGTCGTGGTCGAGCCATACTATGAGGGAGCGCTTGTACCAGATATTAGCGCGGCGCTAGAAGACATACCTACACGCGTTAAGGCTATTGGTGTTCCACGCCAGTTCTTACATCGCTACGGCACATTAGAACAATACAATGCAGCACTCGAACTTACACCTGAGGAAGTACGTCAGCGCATCGAGCAGTTTCTATAAGGCCTGATGTGGCTGCGTGCCAACGGCGCGCTGCTTATGGTTAAAGATGCAAGTATGCACGCAGCTGCTCAGCGGCCTGTTTGATCTCGCGCACAAACGCGGAGCGCGCTGGGACACCTCGCGGCCACATCGCGCCTAAGAGTGGCTCAAGCATATGGATAGCGGTAAAGAGGCGTAGGCGTTCTTCGTAATGATCAGGGAGGACACGAATCTGGGCATAGCCATTAAAGAAGGCATCGCGCAGGGCCGCCTCATTTTCGCGACCTTGCAGGCAGAGGAGTGCAATCGCCATATCATAGAGATAGTAGCCGAACTGACATTTCTCGAAGTCAATGGCGCGTACCTCATCTTTATAGAAGAGGTAATTAGTAGGCTGAAAATCGCTGTGAATCAATCCATAGGCTGTCTTATTTGTTGTCAATTGATTAAGCATGTCCTCTATCTGCTCAAAGAGAACGGCAAAGGTCGCAGCATCGCGTCCCGAGAGCTTGGCCTTGCCACCAACCTCGGTCAACTCAGGCTTGACTAACTCCTGCCAGTCCCAGCGTGGTCGTTCAAAGTCAGCGGGCAGCATATAGTTCTCCGCATGTTGGTGCAGGCGCGCCAGAAACATACCCGCCCGCTCCAGTCGACCAGGGCTAAGCAAGGTTTCGGCGAAGCGCCCCTCTACCCAACGAAAGAGAACACAGCGTGGTGTCTCAGGAATATCGGCAATACATACCTGGATCAGCAGCGAGCCGTCGCGCATGAAGACCGGCTCTGGCACGAGTAGCTCAGTATCGCGTCGCAAGGCAAGCAGCCAGCGTAGCTCTGAGAGAATTGCCTCTGTGCTCACCTCCTCATGGCCATAGAAACGAAGGATATACCGCGCCTTCTCCAAATGCATGCTCAAGCTATCTTCATTAAAGACACGCCTCTGGGCAACGACCTGAAAGAGGGTATCCACACCGGCATTAATCAAACTTAAACGCGCATTTCCGATATCATAGTAGGCAAGCGCCGCCTCAGCCAGCTCGCGCAAGCGCCGCACGCGCCCATTATAAGTTAATTCGTTTATCGCAGTCTCCATCCACCTTGACCCATACAAACTAGCCAACACAGTTTCAACCTCAAATATATTACCATACTTCGTTGCCGTTACAAGCGCTTTCAGCCAATTCTACTACCTTCATCTTATAGAATAAAATAGATCTTGACCCTTTTTATTGGTGGGGTGCAAAGAGGTATGATACGATGAAGCATAGATATCCTGGCGATATTCGTTTGAAACATACTTAGTAGAAGCAGGTTTTTCGCATGCTAGCTGTGACTTTTCAACTGGTTACCCTCGATACTCTAGATATCCTGACAGGGTTTATGCGCCAGTTCTATACTCATTTTAACTACTCTCTAGATGAGAGCAAGCTCGCCGCTGTTGAGCAGCTTCTTCAGAAGCCTGACTATGGGCGCATCTGGCTTATCCACTATGATCAGCAGCCCGCAGGCTATATAATTCTGACGTTTGGCTATAGCATCGAAATGCATGGGCGTGACGCTTTGATTGACGAACTATTTATTGGTGGGCAGTATCGAGGCAAGAAAATTGGCGAGCAAACGATCAAGTTTATAGAGGAGATCTGTAAGCAAATGGACATGCATGCTCTTCATCTTGAGGTGGAACATGAGAACATTGGGGCACATCGCCTCTATCGCAGACTGGGGTTTGAAGAGCATGAGCGGCACTTTATGACCCGGTGGCTGGAGTAAACCTGGTCTGCTCGCTCCCTGTGTTATATGATGGATGAGGAAATCAGATAAAGTCAAATATATATTTAGGAAGAGACATATGCTAAAAGCAATTATTTTTGATTTTGATGGTCTTGTTATTGATACTGAGATGCCAGATTTCACTTCCTGGCAAGAGATTTATCAGGAGCATAACGTCACCTTTGCACTTACGGACTGGCTGCCCCTGGTTGGTACCGGACCCAGCACCAGCCCCTTCAATCCCTATGATTACCTGGAAGAGAAGAGCGGCAAGAGCTTTGATCGCGAGATCCTGCGTATGCAACGCATGAAGCGGCATCATGAGCTAATCGCCAACCAACCTGTGCTTCCGGGGGTCGAGGCGCTTATACGCCAGGCAAAAGAGCGAGGTCTCCTGCTCGCTGTCGCTTCAAGCTCTACACGCGCCTGGGTCACAGGCCATCTCAAAGAGCGGAATCTCCTGCACTACTTTGATGCCATCGCCTGTGGTGACGAGGTGAAGCATGCCAAGCCCCAGCCCGATGTCTACCAATCAGCGCTGACCCAATTGGGAGCACAACCACATGAGGCAATCGCCCTTGAAGACTCGCTCAATGGCATGCGCGCCGCGCGAGCCGCAGGCATCTTCTGCGTGGTCATCCCCAATGAGCTCACCAGGCATTTCGACTTTGCCGGGGCCAGCTTGCAACTCAACTCGCTGACGGAGCTTTCGCTTGAGCATATTCATACGCTCATAGCCAACGTCGAGGCCAGGACTTCAGAGAGCCACTAGCATAGCATTCATAATAATGCTGTATTAGCATGTGCAGCTTCTTACGACGCTTATACTGGATAGAAATATGGGTTTTGTGGATGGTGGCTGGAAGGGTTCGTACATATGCATATCCCTGGCGACGTAAAGCTATTTCTAGTGCTGCTGACAATTGCTTGCATCTTGCTCTTTGTGGTTACGCCCCTTGGTATCAGTTACTGGCGTCTCGCACGTGCTCCGCGAGACGCCAGGCCATCATTGAGAGAGGCTATCGCCATCCTCGCTGGCATGCTCACGGGAGATATCGTGGCCTTGGTATATGATCATAATCAGGCAAATGTCTTCTTCGGCGCTCATCCTAAGCTTGTCCTGGTTCTGCTCCTGCTTATCAATCTCCCTGGCCTGCTTTTCCTCTTCGACTACTGCGCAAGCTATTATCTTCTAACCAGGCGAGCAGTGTGGACCCGGGCACACCTCGCAAGACTTAAGAAAGCCTCCCCCTTGCTACGTACACCGCCGCTTTTTAAAACTCCACCGCCTGTAACCGACAAATTTAGACTATAGGAAATTAGTGTGGAACAGGCAAAGGAGCTATTAGAAGATCAGGTTACTATTGTAGGGCGAGTTGGGGTTATGCTGCTCACCATTGTTGTATACCACATAGCGACCGGTGAAGGAGACAACAGTGGTTGTGCTTTCCACGATATCAACCTTGAGTTCCAGGCGTCCTCGGCCTCGCCTGCGAAGCATACGCGCGAACTGTTCAATACTCTGCTGCTGTGGGCGAGCACATATGGTTACGAAATCCTGCGTCACAGGTGCGAGATAGCGACAACTACTATCTTGAATGACAATCTCTCCAGCTAGCTCCAGCTCTTGCATAAGCAACCAGGTCATACCCCAACCAGTTAGAGTGAGAAGGGCATTTAAACTACCGGCGAATACGGTGCCTGCGTGATTGACATTAGCGGTCAGGGGCGCGGTAAAGCAGAGGCGTTGGCCATCATAGCTGTCGACCTTCAGGCCTAGCTGTCTGGTAATAGGGATGTGGGTCCAGAGCATGTCCTGCAATTGGGCTAAACGTTCTTGCATCTTTTCCAACCTTCTCCGTAACAAGGTATTATTGCTCAGTTATAGCAGAAATAGATGTATTTGCAAAGCTCATATGGCAGTATAACAGGTTCTCGCAAAGGTCTGCGAGCCTTCGCGCCTACGGTGCTCACAAGGAGAAAGGTATGTGGTATGGAGCTATCACAGGCAGTTCCACACCGTATCTTATACAACATTTTTAACATGTGTTAATCAGAAAATAGACTAAAGCGAAAAAGCCTTGATTTATAACGTTCAATTAGGTAATGTGTAGTTGAATACATTACTTTGATAGTTTTATGGAGAGCGTCTTATGAGCTTCAAGGGCGTCCAATTTTTGGATGTCTGCCAGCAGAAAGGAGGATGGAATATAGAACGAGGAGAGATTGAACAATTGCTATATCGATGACGGGCTGTTATCGATAGCACAAGGGAGCAGAAGATGCATCCTTCGCCGCTTTACATGTGATTGTAAGCACTACCACCCAGACAAGGAGCACCAGTATGCAAAAAGTGTCCCTGCGCAAGGTTAAAACGCCGATGAGCTATATACAGGACATCGACGAGGAGGTAATGCACTTCTCCTTACAGGGGCTTCTGCCGCCTGGCCATACGCTTGCGTTGAACACGACACTTGGCACGCTTTCCCATCTAGTCTGTGAACAGGATCGCCCACATATGCTGATGGAACAGCAATTTACCACCAGCGAGATCTGCGTCCTGCTACCCCTGTTGGAATCTTACCCGTATTATTGTCCCTATGAAGTGCTACTCGCCAGTTTCGCCAGTGGCCGTGTCACTGAAACGACCATTGCTCGGTGTCGCGAACGCCTGCAAGAGGCTCAAGAGGCAGGTGTGTGGGACCAGGAGATGCGTCCCGTGCGCAATGTGCTCTCGCGCACGCGTATCAAAACACGCTCCTTCGGCATCGAGATTTCATCCATTTTAGAAACTGGCTATATACTCATGTATATGCCAAATCGGAGACGCGCGGAAATTTAATCGTATGCTGTTCGACTAGGAACGTACATTGTAGTACAAAGTCTATACAGGCTACTTCCATTTCTAGCTTTCTACGCGCGGTGCATATACCTGCCGGTACCCCGGGCTGGCAGGTATCGGTTCACAAGAAATGTATGCGCTTCACAACACCAGGTGTGGTTTTACACGTGGTTATCTCCCTCCCTACTCTTCTTCCCTCCCCCAACTATTATTAGTGCGGTGTTCTTTTCTTGAGGTGCTATGGCATGTGAGCAAGCTCCAATGGCCAATCAACTATAAAGTATGGCTGTCCTGCCGCGCCACCGCAACCCACCCAGTTCGCTCGCTATTGCGGTGACGCAACAAGTACAAACCTCGGAACAAATGAAACATCGTCCTTCTCCAGAGTAACACATTTCCAAGCACAATTCCAGCGAAAAGTATAAAAAATTTATAAAAAATGTGCGTTGCATTTATACAGAAGATTGGTATAAGACATTACAAAGCTTATACCAAAAGCTTTGTAATGTCTTACTGAAGACTTCTCGCCACTACGTGGCTCGCAGGGGTTATATGCTGCGGTGGGGCAAGGCCTGCGGCCTTGCCCCACCGCAGCATATAGGGGAGTTTAGTGATTTTGATGGCTTATCCGCAAAGAAAAGATAGCAGGTTTCAAGCTGGCCTGTTAAATAAGGGTATGGAGCGCGGGTGAAGGCTCGCGCCTTTCCCATCATACTATATAACCCCCAATATCGATAAGGGTATGGAGCGCGAGCCTTCGCCCGCGCTCCATACCCTTATTACCCGCGCCGCAGGCACGATAAAGATGAGAAGACAGCTAGGAGATAACAAGAAGCCGAACACCCTATACTTCATCCAGGTGCAGTGCAAAAGAGTGCCTGTCTCCTTGTTCGCGCAGAGATAGGTGCTTACGGAGTATTGTCAACGTATTGCGTTCTCGTAGGGATACTGTGCCAGGCCCTCAAGCGAGAGAGAGCTTCCACGTTTGTTCGCGTTCATGCTCACCTGGACTGCGACCCAGGGCGAGCTCCGTTCTCACGGATGACTCTTCATCGATGGGTGGAGATGCAAGAGTCACGCGCACAATGCAGAAGACACTCTGTTGCACGGTAGAAGACGCTAGTTACCTACAAGGTATGCCAGGCAGCAAGGCCGCGTGGTATAAGACGCGGCAAGGGGGTAGAGAGCAGTCGCTATGGGAGGTCATAGCGCGCGGCTCTCCCGCCCTGGCTGCGGGGCATTAGTACCTTATTCGATGGGGATTGGCTGTGTTTTCGAAGGGAGTAACCTCGTGTTTCAGTTGCAGCTCTGGCGGGTGCGGGGGATCAACGCCATTCGTGTCTGCTTCGGCCTCACCTGGCTGGCCAATGCCTGGTTTGCCTGGCAGCCTGGTTTCCTCACAGCGATGACGGCACACGCCGTGGCGACATTGCCTGGCCAGCCCACGTTCATTCAGAGCTGGATACACCTCTGGCTGTCCATCCTTAGCATCAATCCTGCCTTCTTTTCCGGCCTTATCGCCTTGTTAGAGACAGTCATCAGTCTAGGTCTGCTGGCAGGCACCCTGACCAATGCGATCTGCCTGGTGGGAATTGTGCTCTCGCTCTTTCTCTGGTCGACGGCTGAAGGCTTTATGTTGCCTTATAACGTCATCAGCCCCGGCGCGATGCTGACGTATACCCTGGTCTTTCTTGGCCTCATCGTCGGAAACGCGGGTTATCCCTTTGGGCTTGACCGCTTCCTCTGCACGTGGCTGGGACGCTGGTATTTTCTTTCATCCGCATCCAGCCAGGTGATTCACAAGCCACAAACGCAATTTGATTTACAAGATCCATATAACCAAGTACTCTGGCTTCCCCCACGTGGCTCCGCGCATATGAGTACACAAATAATGCCCACAACCCGCGCCTCCAGGTTCTCAAGAGATGAAACGGGTCACCCAGACCAGGCCTTCGAGACATATAGTAGCAACACACAATCGCGCTTAAACGCCATTCGCGGACAACGCCTCTCGCCCTTGTATATAGATCGACTAGATCGACACGACCCGCGCTCACATGACACATACACACAAACACCTGGACCTATCGCTCACTAACATGCCCATTAATATGTCGTATGGCATTTCCTGGTTCACCTGGCATTGCCAGTTCAGCGCCTGGCTGTCCGTCTGAAGAGGTAGACAGCGAGAGAAGTGGAGTAGGTAAGTATGTCTTCGTACCAAGATTCGGCTCGATTTGCCAATTCGCGCCCACTAGGAGTACTTAATCAAGCATCTGGTGCTGGCTTTATGCAGTCGCTCAATGCGCCAGACAACAAGGCGGCAAGCTCTCTTGGGCAGAGCTTTACCTTTACTGGCGAGGCCCTGGCTCGCGATACCTGGGGCGAGCGCTATGGCTTCTGGATTGTGCTCTGCTTTACCCTGGCCTTTGCGCTCTTCCTGATCGTCATGATCCTGGCGGGAAATGTGCCTGGCAAGAGCTTCACACTCAAGAGCATCTCTGATATCATGCAATTTGCCGGCGAATGCATCGGTCTCTTCTTCTGTGTACGCGTCGCCCTGCGTCTACAGCGTGTCACGCGCCAGCTCAAGCAGGAGCTAAGACAGAAAGAGGCCTGGAAGCATAGTCCCAATGAGACGGCGCAGGCCCGCGCGACCTACCAGGCCGCTCAACGCGCCTTCCTGGCCTGGACCTGCCTGGCCATCGCTATCGCCCTCTACGCCAGTGGCCAGGCCGTCTGGACCAGCTATGATGTACGCATGAACTCCGCTGATGTGCCTTTTCCTGGCCTCTATGATATCGGCTTCGTCGCCTGTTATCCCTTCTTCCTGCTCGGCACACTCCTACTCACACGGCGTAATAAAGCGGCAGTGGGGCGTGTGCGTCTCCTGCTCGATGCTTTGGCGGTTATCGGGGCCGCGCTGGCTATCTCCTGGTTTTTCCTGCTCAATCCCTTGATCGCAAGCCTTGCTCAACAGCCAAGTCAGGGCGCGGCCTTTCTCTCGGTCTATTTTCCGACAGGCGATCTCTTTCTGGTGGCAGTCGGCGCGCTACTGATGTTCAGTCCACTTTCGAATCGCGATCAGCAGTCTGTCTTTATGCGCCTCTGTCTCGGCCTTTTCTGCCTGGCTGTGACAGATAGCCTGCTCGCCTACTATTCGCTCTCGTTCAGCTTCAACACCGGCACCTTGCAGGACGTGCTCTGGCCGCTGAGTATGGCCCTCATTGGCCTGGCCGCTATCGAATATCCTCTAAGTATCGCACGCGGACAGGTGCAGCAGGCCAATACACAGAACGCTCGTATTGTGGCAACCTCGCTCTCTGCGCGCAACCAGAACTCGCAGACGGCAGGTATCGCTCAGGCCATCGCGCCCTTTATCCTGATCCTCCTGACCTGTGCCCTGCTGCTAACGGTTGTGGCCCCTAAAGGTGGCCAGATTCTAATGCAGGCTGACCTGGTTGCCCTCGGGCTGGTACTCATTATCATCGTACGCCAGGCGCTGACATTGATTGAGAATAATCGCCTGACCATGCAGATGCGCGGCGAGCTGGTTATCTCGCGCCGCGAGCTCCAGGTGACGCGTCGTGAAGCGGACGAGGCCTCGCGTAGCGCACAGGATAAACAGGTGCTCGAAGAGGGCATTACACTCTTGAGAGAGGTGCATGCACGCGTAGCCAGGGGCGATATCGCGGCTCGCGCACCCACGGTTCCTGGACCCTTGCTCCCAATCGCTATCAGCCTGAACCTGATGCTTGACCGCCTAAGCTCGCTCTCAGAACGCGGCTCGCGCTATGATCGCCTGGTACAGGATTGTCGCGCGCTCCAGCAAGGGATCGAGCGCCTGACACAGGGCAAACCAGTTATGCCAAATAATCAGCCTCCGGTGAATCATCCCGAACTGCGCGCGCTCTTCCTTGGTCTCAGTCATTTACAGCGCTCGCAGGATAGCCAGCAGCGTCGCCAACAGGGCAGTCTCTCGACCTTAAACAACCTGATGCGTCGTTTCCGAGATTCCATCTACGAGGTTCGCCGCTCGCCCCTCTTTGAGGAGCAGGCCCAGGTAAACTTTGAGCGTATGCTCCTCGACCGCGTCATACGCGAGCTGGATCTGATGGAGCAACAGATTCAGAACCTGCTCGGCAAGAACATCGACGCCCAGGCACTGACGCCTATCTCCATGCCACAGGCATATCAACTAGAGGCGCCGACTCCGTCGAGACGTGCTCAAGAGGCGGGAGCAAGCGAACGTGTTCAGCAAAGCCAGCCGCTCAATGGTAAGTCACAGCGTCTTTATAATCCATATCAGCGTATTCGTCGTAACACAGACGAGCAGTAAGTAGCCAGTTCGGGGGTAGGTCCTCCTTGTACAGGAGGCAAAAACTACCCCCGAGCATCCTGTTTTGTTGCTGGGCAGTGCGCAGAAAGGTCGGTCGAGATGGACTCGCGTAGGGATCAGGCGGACTCACAACTCTATTCGCAGCAGTATGCCAGGGAAACCCTGGAGCATAGCTCCCCCTATCAACGGCATACGAGCGGCATTCGCTCCTCAGGTGTTCGCGAAAACGCGATGTATTCTTGTCTGGGGCAAGAGACGCATCCAATGCAGCCGGGCGAGATGATTTGCCAGTTCTGCGGCCACCTGGCGGCAGGCGCGCAATTGGGTATTTACCAGGTACAGCGTTTTCTCGGCAGTGGGCGCGGCGGTCATGCCTATCTCGCTATCCATGCACGCTCCAAACAGCAGGTCGTGCTCAAGCTGTTTCCGCCTGATCCTATGAGTACGCCATTGTGGGAGGAGGCACGCCAGGAGGCCAGGACCGCTGCCGCGCTCAACCATCACTCTATCCTGCCCGTCTTTAGCTGCACACACTGGCAACCAAACGGCCAACAGGCTCCTGGCAGGCCCTTGCATGAACTGATAACAAAATATAGCGCCAGGGACCAGTATCTGCTCACGCTGTGCCAGTATACCCATGCTAACCTGACACAGTTTATCGCATACTATGAGAAGAGCGAAGCACAACAGGCATTAAAGGCGCGTGGAATCTCGCTACGTAACCACCTGGTGACGCTTATCCAGCAAATAGGTTCGGCCCTCAGTTCCGCGCATGCACGCAACCTTGTGCATGGCGCGCTCCTGCCGGGCAACATCTTACTCGATGGGCGCGATCGCCTCTGGATCGCGGATTTTGGCCTGGCGCGGCTACACCCTCCATTTGAACCCTACCTGGCCCCCGAGCTACAGGACGTGGTACGTAGAGGAGCGCAAATCGGCCACTGGCAAGACTTCTGGCGAGCGGTTACCCCTGCCAGCGATCAGTATATGCTGGCGCAGGTCTGCGAGTTGCTCTTCACGCGTTTGCTCTCCTCTGAAGAATATGAGAAGGCGCTGCCAGTCGTACGAAACGCTGCGCAGGCACTACCAGAACGCCGCTTCTCCAGCGTCGATGCCTTTCTTCACGAGCTGCTACCACAGTTACGCTCCACCTCGGGGACGGCCTTCCCCACCAGTACTAGCAACCCCATGCTTTCACAAAGTTCTAAGGCCACGTCAGGCAGCAATCCAGTCCATGCTCCCCTAGCCACGAGTGCTTCCAGTTATGCTAGCTATCAGCGGGGAAGCTCGCCAGCGCAGGTACGAGCTATTACTTCAGACAATCGCTATCTGCCATCGACTCTTCCTGGCAGCGCGCCCTCGTCATCAGAAATTGAGCAGTACCAGAAGATGATGAACTATGATCTTGCCGCTTCACTTCCCTCCTCACCTGTTGACGAGTGGGAGAAAAAGGGAGATAAATTATTTACCGCCCACGACTACGCCGGGGCTGTACGCGCCTATCGCCAGGCCCTGGCCCTGGATAACTATCGTTCAACGCTCTGGCTCGCCCTAGGAGACGCCCACTTCGCGCTTGAAGAGTACAAAGATGCCCTCTCAGGCTATGAAAAGGCCTTGCAGCTCAATCCTAACGACGCGCAAGCGTGGTCGAATCGAGGCACAGTCCTCGACGTCATGGGACGCAGGCAGGAGGCATTGGAATGTTATGAGCGCGCGGAACAGCTAGAGGCATAGCGCTTTACCATAATATCTAGAAATCCAGAAACGAGGCATGGAATGCGTAAACTAGAGTTGGCACATGATGTACCACATATTCATAAACAACCTGGTAACTCTACCTCTATTAATGAGCTACCGCATATTCTTATACAGGGCTGTAGTGTGCTTGCACCCAACCAGCCAGGACACCTACTCACGAACCAGGATATTCTCATTGTTGGCGAGCGGATTCAGGAGGTTGGTCCGTCTGGTTCACTCTCCTATAATCCCTTACGGCTCGACCAGGTCATAAGTGGCAAGGACCGCCTGGCCATCCCTGGGATGATCAACGCCCATACGCATTCGTTGGAGAACGTGCTCAAGGCGACATCCCCTTCGCTGCCGCTTGAACTCTGGCTGGTGCCTCTCTTTGGCAATACCTTTGAGTGGACACCACGCATGGCTTATCTGAGTGCGGCTCTGGGCGCCCTCGAAATGCTAAAAACTGGCACAACCGCCGTTCTCGATCACCTCTGGACTCCCTCGGGCGTCTCAGAACCATTTCTTGACGCAGTCATGCAGGCATATGAAGATGTAGGCATCCGCGCAGCCGTCGCTCCCTCTATTGAAGATCAGGACCTGGTACTGGATTGTGGCCTGCAACGAGGCCTGCACTTCCCTGAGCATCCCTTTACGGATCGCTTCGAGCTCTGGCCTCCTATTGAGGAACAACTGGAGACCCTGGAGCAGTTCATCACCCGCTGGCACCAGAGTTCTTCTGGTCGCCTGAGCTGCCTGGTTGGCCCAAGTGGTATTCACTGGTGCAGCCAGATGCTCCTGGAGCACTGCAACCTGCTCGCCGAGCGTTACGAGACAGGCATGCATATTCATGCCGTCGAGACAGCTCTACAAGCGCAAGTGATCCGTGAGTATCTGGGACAGGAAGGTATTGCCTATCTCGCCGATCAATATATTATGCGCCCCGGAACATCGCTAGCGCATGCCATCTGGCTGGCGCCTGGTGATCTGGAGCGTATCGCCTGCTCAGGGGCTACGCTCGTACACAATCCAGTCAGTAATCTGCGCCTGGGCAGCGGGCGCTTCCCTCTCAAGCGCGCGCTCGACCTGGGGGTAAGCGTAGCGCTTGGCTGCGACGGTTCCGCCAGCAATGATAACCAGAATATGTTTAGCGTGCTCAAGCTAGCGGGCCTGCTCCACAACTATCCACGTTTAGACTATAAGAAGTGGCCTGGCGCGGCGGCGATATTCTCGGCAAGCACAACTGGCGGGGCCGCAGCTCTGGGCCTCGCCTCAGAGCTGGGCGAGATTGCGCCGGGGCAGCTGGCAGATCTCGTTATGCTCGACTTGAACAGCATGGCCTTCCTACCGCTGCGCGATCCCTACCTGCACCTGGTGTACTGTGAGCCAGGTTCAGCGGTCGAGACAGTCATCGTGCATGGCGAAACCGTGGTCGAACATGGTAAGCTGACGCGGCTCGATGAAGCGGCGCTTATCCAGGAGGTCCGCGAGCTATGCCAGAAAGACTGGCAGACGCAAATGCCAGCCATAGCAGAAAACACATACACCGTTATGTCGCAGATCGACACATTACGACATATGGTTTTACATCACCAAAGTAAAGAGTGAAATATTCGCTCAAAGAGTGTTAATATATATAGACCTCGATATCAATCTTGATATGGCTCTCTGTAGTTTGGTATCTGATAGTGTTCCATCTTACCAAAGGAAAGGACACGTATTTTATGGAAGACGCGATGCCCGAGAACCGCCTGGACGCTCCCGCTGATTACACAGAAGAGGCTCGTCCTGCACGTGTAAGCTATACGCTGCGCTACACTGGCCTGCCAGCTCTGGGACAACTGGTAGCCGTAGCAGTGGCCGCCGCGGTCTACACGGTGCTCTCCTGGCTCTCCATTCCGATTCCTTCAGGCATCACCCTGGTTTCGGCACTTTTTATTGCGATCGGTTTTGGTATTCCCTTCGCGCTCTGGTTTGGTGGTTGGGCGTTTGTGATTGCCTATCTGGGCAATTTCCTGGGAGCAGGCCTACTCTCACCCCAGCCCTTACCGCTGCCAGTGGCGCTCTGGTTCGGCACCGTGGACCTGATCCAGCTTGGTCTCCCAATGATTCTCTACCGCCTGCTAGCACCTCGCTTCGGCGTTAGCTCCATCGGTAAGGACGTCCTGACGGTGCGCGGCTTTATCTTCTTCGTGCTCTGCGCGGTCCTCCCCAACAATATCCTTGGTGGACTCTATGGGAACTTCATCCTGGTCGCCACGGGCACGGCTCCCGCGAGCACGCTGTTACCTGGCTGGCTGGTATGGTCGCTCTCGAATATTGTGGTAACGATCATCATTGGCCCCATCCTACTACGCGCCCTGGGTCCAGTCGTGGAGCGCTCTGGCCTCACCATCCGCAACATGCTCAATTAAGAAATTGATGTTAAAAACACGGGAGCATCCAGCTTGTAGCTGGATGCTCCCGTGTTTTTAACATCAATTGACTAGTTGCTACACATTATGTGCGCAACTGACATTACTGCTCAAGGAGATCTTAGCCCAATCGTCGGGCGCGACCTGGTCGAGTGGGCTATCGGTCCAGCCCTGCACACATGGCTTAACCACCGTGCTCTTCACTCCTTGAAAAAGGGGAAGCCAGGCCACATCGTCGACCAAGCGCTGCTCAGCCTGGGCGTAGAGCTGATAGCGCTGCTGCTGGTTGGTGGCAGCATCAGCCTGGGTAAGTAAGCGCTGCGTCTCCTGTTGCTGATCCACATTTAAGGCGTTGTTCTGTCCATAGTTCTGAATATTATTGGACATTCCCTGGCCAAACTGTGACGAGAGAACAGCGCGTGGATCGGGGTAATCAATATTCCAGCTCAAACGCCAGATAGCCAGGCCTTTAGCATTATTTACGGTATTCTGTAGATCGCTATAGTACTTGGCTTCGCTGGTATCGTTGATCTTGACATCGATACCCAGAAAGTCCTTCCACATGGTGCGAATAGAGTTGTACTCGCTCTTGATATTCACATCAGAGGGAATGCCACTAAACACCTCAAAGCTCACATTTTTGAAGATGTCCCGCGTCACCCCTTCCTCATGCAGGCCCTCGTCGAGAAGCTGGCGTGCCTTCTGGGGATCGCCCTTCGTGCTGGAAACACCGCCAGGACCGCTCAATTGAGGCGTGTAACCGGGAATTCCCGCTGGCACGATATGGTTGGTAGCCAGCATCGTGCCGCTATAGACATCGTGCGCCAGGACATCTTTATTAATGGCCAGTGCCAGGGCTTGGCGCACCTTAAGGTTATCAAAGGGCCTCGTGAGGTAGTTCAGGCCATAGTAATACATCGTAAGTCCAGGTACCTGGTGCAGTTCGCCCACGGGTAGGGCGCGCGCACGTCCAATCTGGTTAGATGGGACAGGCGCAATATCTATCTGGCCGGCTTCATAAGCACGATAGACCGTTTGAGGATTGATATAGTAAGTCACGATGGCCTTTTTCAGTTTAGGCCTGGGTCCATAGTAGTAGGTATTGGGAATCAGCACGATATAACGCGTAGCCTGTTTGATAGAGCGTGCTATCACCCAGGGGCCTGTGCTACCGCCCTCATTAACATGATCCGTCCAGGCGCTTCCGTATTTCTCAATCAGTTGCTTCTTAACTACGGAGGCACAACCATTCGTCAAAGCCGAGAGGAAAGATTGATCTGGTCGCGCCAGTTGAATAATCACGGTCTGCGCATCGGGCGCCTGGAGACTGTCGCCAATGAGGGTCTGTATCTCTCCTCTACGCAACTTGTCCGCGTCTTTAATGGAGCCAAGAAATGTCGAGGCTGTCGACGAGGCCGTCAAGGGCTGTAAAGCTCGATCCAGACTATACACAACATCTTGCGAGGTCAGGCGCGTGCCATCACTAAACTTGAGGTTAGGCTTGAGCTTAAAGGTCCAGGTCAGAGCATTATCGCTACTGGTATAGGATTCTGCGAGCTGTGGTTTGACTTGTAAGTGGCTGTCAAGGCTTACCAGGCCAGTAAAAGCCATGCTTATTACCTGGGCTGAGGCGTGATCGCTCGCACGTGCCGGGTCCAGGCTGGTAAAGTCTGATTGGCTGTTCTCTCCCACCGCGGGAAAAACGCCTGTCTGCTGGTTGACAGCGAGAGGCGCGTTCGGTCCATCCAGAGTGTTATCTTGCTGATCGCAACCTGCAAGCACGAGCACGAGCAGGCACAAAAACAAGCCAAGCGCCATAGAAGGGCCTCGCCCCTTGTTTATAATCTTTCTCCCTTGCATATATCCTCTAGAGTATGAAAGCTTTGCACAGCTGTTTTATATTTATCTATAAATACATAGCACAACTAGACGCCTCACACGACTACCTGGCCTCCAGGTTACTGGAACAAGATCGCGCGGCGCATAATTTTATCCAGGAAGTATCTTTCATTATAGCAGACGTGTAGCTGAAACTTCTCATCAATAGCATTGCTTGACAAAATAGGTCGCATATCCTACACTCCTCGTTAATATAGAGGTTTTACTATGGCAGAAAATATGAATAACGATTTGCATCTTTCCGATTATCGGGAACTGGCCGAGTTTCGCTACCAGATTCGTCGCTATATTCATTTTAGTGAACAAATGGCGCGTTCTGTGGGCCTGGAACCCCAGCAGCATCAACTCCTCCTGGCCATCAAGGGTCTGCCCCAGCAACAGAAGCCAACTATAGGCTACCTGGCCGAACGCCTACAAATTCAGCATCATAGCACCGTTGAACTCGTGAATCGCCTGGTCGAACGCGAATATGTTGAGCGTAAACGTGACACTGTCGATCAACGGCGCGTCCTCGTGCAGCTTACTCTCAAAGGAGAGGATGTCCTCCAGCGCCTTGCAGCAACAATGTTGGCCGAGCTAAGTACAACTGGCCCCCTACTGGTTCAAACACTGAACAAGCTTATCTCTCAGCATGGCTAACAGATAATAGAGAGAGGTGTTGCCACCTGCATGTGACGACTCCTCTCTTATTATTCGGCATCCATAACGGATTAGACACGGTGCAATCCAACCGACGCTACTTGCGTACGCGTCTACTTCCGGCTCTCAAGGTATTTCTTGAAATACGTCCAGGAGGTCTCGTTGGGGCGTGTAAACTCTGTGGGGGCCTGCATGTAGATTGGCTGATGCTGCTCAACATAGGCGCGTACATCTTCAGGAAGAGCTGCATAGCCACCTGCTATCTTACAGCCAGCACACTGGTAGAGCAGATTGCCCGGGCGATCCGCCATCGCCATCCAGGGGAGCCAGGGACCAAGGCGCGTCCAGGAGATCTCACAGGGAATGGAGGCAAGCTCATCGTTCTCCACGTCCCGGCGGCTGATAAAAAACTGAAAAAGCTCTGCACCCTGGTAGAGATCGCTCTGCGAGTATTTGGGATATTGTGCGCGTGGCAGTGGCGAGGGATAGGCCAGCATTATATCGAGAGCCAGGCATAGACGATCCTCACCTACAGACAGCGCTGGCATCATAAATGGCCCATAAGGACCATTGAGCAGGTACGTCTGGTTGACAGGATCATTCCAGACATGCACAACGGGAACATCTTCTTCGGTAAAGGGGTTAGACCAGCGCTCAAGAATCTCACCCGTGGAGGGATTTTTGTAGAATGTAACCTCGCGCATGAGATGTTGGTACCCTCCCTCGACCTCCACACAGCGACCAATATTGTAGCCATCAATCTTGAAGAGGAGGCGATTTTTCTGCCCAGGAATGACGCTATAGATATTGCCGCTCCACCAGAATACAATCTCTTCGGGCTGTAGGGACGCACGAGCCTTGATATATGCTCGTAGGTTATGTTCAGGTTGCGTTAAATCGAGCATAATTTTCTTCCGAATCTCTTGGTACAAATGAATAGACCATAATCAGTATAGCATGCTCATTACTTGAGTCCTGCTCTTGGGAGCAGGGCTTACTATTCGGCTATAAGAATTTTATCGCGTTTCCGTCCATACGCTCTCATGGTATACTATGAAAAGCAATCGTGAACGCCGCTTCGTAGTGGCTAACTCCGCCGCCACGTTCAGCACAGAAAAAGGAGGCTTGCGGTAAGGCTCTTGCTCAGTAGGACCCAACCGCAGACACTTATGGAGGAACACAAACAGCCAGAACTTAGCCTGATTCCACAAGATGCTGATGACGCTGACCTCACTTCCCAGGACGAGGAAGATGAGTACGATACTGAACTAGAAGCTCTGCTTGATCAGACCTTTGCCGATGTCACTGACTATATGACAGAGGAGGAGGCCACGGAATATCTCGCGACCATTCTCGAAGGCGGCGAGATTGAACATGAGTCTTCCCTCTTTGATCGTATTACTCCATATGTGATGGAGAACCTCAAGGTTACAAATTACCGGCCCGACCAGGCTGTGCGTGAAGCCTCGCTGGCTCAGAAAAGCATGTGGCGTCCTGGCGATGGTGAGATCTCTTACCTGGCTTCCAATACGCTTGAGGTCTATCTCGGCACACCCGAACGCCCACTGGAGATTCCCCAGGCCTTAAAACAAATTCGCCAGTTGAGCGAGAGTACAGTACTAACGGCGCGTATCGTCCTTGGCCTATGGAATATTCGTCGCCATAATGATCGCGTCTCCAAAAATGGCAGTGTGCCTGTTCTCCTCGATGAGATCCTTCAGTGGCAGGGGCTACAAAAGCATAGCCGCGTCGCGCATCCAGGCGCCAATAAGCGCTATACCGATGGCTATCGCACCGAGCAGAAACGCCGCGTGCTCCAGGACCTGACCTTGCTGGCATCCTGTAATGTGCGCGGCAATTGTACAATCACGGTACGTGGCAAGGCCGTGCCTATCCAGGTCGATGGCCCCTATATGCGCTACTCGGTTGTCAGCCGCAAGACATTAACAAATGATAAGATTATCATCGGTTTCCTGGTTTCGCCCGGCGACTGGATCAGTACCTATGAGCAGCATCAGAACTACTATCTCGCTGAGATCGATAGCCAGATCTTCAAGCTCAATCCACAAAATGATCGCTATGCACTGCGTATCGCTCTCTACATGACTGAACGCTGGCGCGAGCAGGCTAAACAAGGCAACTTTAGCGCGCCAATTACCATGTCAGAATTGCTCGCCTCCAGTATGGTCGAGGTTGATGAACGCCACATGACAACGCGCTTCGTCCCAGCCATCGAGAAATCCCTCTCCAAACTGGAGCAAATGGGAATTTTGGGTAAGCAAATTTGCCTGACTGAAGTCAATAAAGAGCAGGCGCGCTGGAGTAAAGATTGGCTAGCGTCACGTTGGGAGATCCTTCCTCCGTTGAAGCTGATCCAGGAATACCAGGCCCTTAATAGCGCACAGAAAAAACGCCCGCGTCGTGTACGCGCTCGCGAAGTACCAAAAGAGAAAGAATAAAGCAGAAAACCTTTTTGCAATAAAGGCGAAGAGGGCAACTGGAAATGTCTTGACAGGCGTTTCCAGTTACCCTCTTCGCTTTTATCGTTAGTTTCATGCTAAAACTGCCATACCTCTCTTTGGCCATTCCCACTTGTATCCCAACAGACCACTCCTATATAAGCTAAACAGGTTAGATAGTGCTTCTGTCTATAAAGGTCTTTTCACGTTTATGCACATTTTCCCTCGCATGTTTGCCTCAATTTCTGTTTTCCCCACCGGGGTATGGTGCATTCCAGCCCCTAAAGGCGACAATTTGGGGCTTTCAGGTGCATTTCACGTGACGCCAATTGTACAATTATTTGACCTCTGGTAAGGGAATTCATAGCCCTTGCTTTAGCTCCAGTTGATAAAACTCCCCCACCCAGGTTAGGTGCATCAATGCACTCATTATGCCATATAATCACCACCAGAGTCAGGTGCATTTTTCCCTCCCTGGCACTGTTTACCCCCACCGAGGTTAGGTGCATTCCAACCAATCTTTGGCCCTGACACCCCCACCGTGGTTGGGTGCATTCCACCATCCTTTTTGTCCTCTTACCCCCACCGAGGTTAGGTGCATTCCAACCAATCTTTGGCCCTGACACCCCCACCGTGGTTGGGTGCATTCCACCATCCTTTTTGTCCTCTTACCCCCACCGAGGTTAGGTGCATTCCAACCAATCTTTGGCCCTGACACCCCCACCGTGGTTGGGTGCATTCCACCATCCTTTTTGTCCTCTTACCCCCACCGAGGTTAGGTGCATTCCAACCAATCTTTGGCCCTGACACCCCCACCGTGGTTGGGTGCATTCCACCAGATAAAGCTTGCATCTGCAAATAAAAATATATTACTTCTTCCCCACCGGGGTTGGGTGTATCTCTCTGGCTCTAAATAGCGCCAATCTCTCGTTTTTAAGCTCATTTAAGCTTAAATTCCCCACCAGGGTTGGGTGCATTCGCTCATTTTTCTGCCTTTAGAAAAAAGGCTTATAGATTTTTTTTTCCCAATATTCCCCACCAGGGTTAGGTGCATCCCAACCAATTTTTGCTCTGACACCCCCACCAGGGTTGGGTACATTACGACAGCTTTTCTTTCTGATACCCCCCACCGTGGTTGGGCGCATCCCACCATCCTTTTTGCCTTCTTACCCCACTGAGGTTAGGTGCATTCCAACCAATCTTTTGTCTTAATACCCCCACCGTGGTTGGGTGCATTCCACCATCCTTTTTGCCCTCTTAGCCCCACCGAGGTTAGGTGCATTCCAACCAATCTTTGGCTCTGATACCCCCACCAGGGTTGGGTGCATTACGGCAATTCTTTGGTCTTAATACTCCCACCAGGGTTGGGTGCATTCTGCCATAGCAGAGGGCAGATTTGAAAATTTTGCTGACCTGAAGTTTCTTACGCATTTTGTCACGTTTGCCCCACCGGGGTTGGGTGCATTGAATGGCTTTTGCGGCATTTTAATTACACTAAGATACAATTTCTTTTAGCAAGCGTTCGCGATTTTCATTTATTTATAGTCGATATATATTTGTTGAGAATCCCCACCAGGGTTAGGTGAATACGTATTATTTATAAAATAAGGCAAGGTCAAGGTACTTTTTATTTGCTTCGCGATTTTCTTCTTTTGCAAGATTTCGCTGCTAAAACCACAAAATAATGCTCTGGAAAGAACTGCTCACCCAAAAGTCATAACGCGACCCCACCGGAGTTAGGTGAAAACCCCACCAGGGTGTGGTGAAAACCCCACCATTGTTAGGTGCAAAACTGAGCTCAGAGGTCAGACACCAGTAAGTGTTTTTTTGCGTATTACTCCACTAGTAAAATCCGTTTTATGAGTGTAATATGTTCTCTACATAAGAGTTGAAAATTGGCAGGCTAAAGTTATCTTTGCTTGTCGATCAATGGTTAAAATTTTTTTAAGTTCGTAGGGTTGGATGCTTTCTAGCCTTCGCTTATTTACACAACCTAATTTATGACCTAACCGGTTCATTAGCACTAATAAAAATAAACAAACAGGCGACGGCGCCTGCTGCTTTACTGGCTCTTCCCAGGTCTTTGGTAGATAGTGTTTTTAGGGGGTTTGTATGACCGAGTCGTATTCGTCACATCAGCCGCATAACGATGGAGATGGCTGCACGTTACCTATCACAAGTCCTCACAGTCACTGTGAGGAGGCACCCATATGCAACATAGGCGTTGATATCCAACAAGTTAATCCCACTATCTTCCATATCGTGGAGAAAGTCTTTGCTAAGCCCTTAAAGGGGCTTGAATTTCTTGCCCTGCTCCTGACCCAGGCTGTGGTAAAACAAGAGGCTCTCCCGACCTCCTCAACGCAAACTCCTATCGCGTTTGCGGTCGTTTCACTGCAAAATATTCGCGAACTGGCACAACGTATTCATTGGGGTTATGACACAACCCACAAGTATGTTGTGACGTTTTGCGCGCTCGATCTGCTGATCAAGCGTCGCTCGTCTGACCGGATTGAACTGCTTTTCCCGCTACAACACTACGACCCCCCCAGCTCGTTACATGAACTAGATCGCCTGCTTACCAAGAGCCGACCCAAGGTTCAGCAATTTGCCAAACGCGTACGCGAGCGTTGTCTTATTTACGACGTTGTTGCCATATCTACGACCGCGCTCACATCAGGTTCTAGCATTACCCCTCCCTCGCCAGAGCAAGAACTCTTGACGCGACTGCATAACATTCTGCGCACGGAGAATATTGATGTCGAGCGCCGTCAGCGCCTGGTCATGCGCATCTCAAGCGAGATCATTGGCAAGCTACTAACCTATCCTTCCGCACAAGTCTCCTCTTCCAAGCAAGGTAGACTCGCGGCACCAGGCGTTCAGTCAAAGGTTAACGAACTGGAGTCTACCACTGAAGGTAGACTTTTCCCTGAAGTTTCTTCTTCTGACAAGCTGGAGTCTACCACGAAAGTAGACTCCGCTCCTTTGCCTGCCACAAAAGAAGAGGAGGAGTCTCCCTTTGCGGTAGACTCCAGCTTGTCACAAATTGATAGTAAGAATGAAAAGTCTACTTTCACGGTAGACTCCCCACCACCACATATGACAAAGCAACAGGAGTCTACTTTCGTGGTAGACTCCTCAAAGGCTCCACAAGAGTGTGCTCCTTCAGAGTCTACTCCAAAGGGAGACTCCTCCATACAGATGACACCAGCGGAGAAAGAGTCTCTTCTATCGAGTAGACTTTCTCCTGAAAAAACGGCTGAGAGCGCACCAGAGTCAACATTGCACAGGCAGGGAGACTCCAGAAAGTCTCCCTATCCTGCTCAAAAGCAGAAAACTTCCAAGAAGCCATCCATGATTGGTGCCTTGATCCCACGCTCACCAATACACAGCACATTCTTGAAGTCTACCCATTCAAAGGCGGTAGACTCACAACCAGAACAAGTAGACTCATTCCCATCTCGGGTAGACTCATTAGAGACTGAAGAGATGGCTGTGGTAGACTCATTCCCCACTCAGGTAGACTTTGATACCCCAATGCCGGAGTCGCTGGAGAGTCTACCCACATTGGTAGACTTGCCGATTGAGCCAGCTTCACAGGCCGATAGAGAGCTAGAGTCTACCAAGATAAAGTCTACCGCCCAGAACATTCCCTCAGTAGACTCTGAAGCTCAGACTGGTAAAATGCTGGTAGACTTGAACTTTTACTCTCAAGAGTTTGCAGAGCTATACGTAACGTTAGACGTAAGTAAGTTATTTAATAATATTTTAAATAAAAATAATACTAACGTTACGTTACGTATGGAGCTACAAAAGTTTTTTGCTGAAATCTTTGATGAAGGTCGTCAGCAAGCAAGTAAATACAATAGCTTGTTTGAAGAGATGGACACTACCACAATTGTGGCAGGTTTTATTTACTCCCTGCAGTGCATGTTAGCTGCCAGTGGCCACTCCATTAAAAAGCCTGGAGCTTTCTTCACCAGCAATTGCACCAAGATTTGGAACAAACAGTTAGTAGTCAGCCAGGCAGATATAGATTTTCTCAAGCAGTTTACCTGTGAACAAATGTATGATTGTTTGATCAATCCTAGGAATAACACAAGGCGAGGTTCACTGTTTCAGCATCCTAATCAACAGCAACTCCCTATGCAAAGCGATCATACCCAGGTACGTCAGAATGGCCAGACTAGATTTCGCACCAAATTTGCTAAGGGCAACCTTTATGTACCAGGGGCATCGCGAAAAAACCTGAATAAGCATTGATGAGTTTTTAATACGATTTTTATTACCCTTTCGCGAAATTTCGTGTACAATCGACGCGATTTGAATTTATGTTCGATTGATGCGATGTTGCAGGGGGAGGAAAAGGATGACATTTGATTTCCAGAGTAAACGCTCGCCCAACTACCAAAAACCCAGCCACATACCAGGAAAGCGCAGCAAAGCCTTTGCTGAACATATAGCCTCCATACCAGAACAGAAACGTAGTTCTCTCCAACAGCGAATGCTTATACGTCACAATAATGGTGAATGTATTGGTTGTACTCATCAAGGGGTGCCGCTAGGTGTCAATGGGATGGAGCTTCCCGTTGTGCGCGTGATGCGTGGCTTTTTTGCTCCTCCCGAGTTTTGTGATTGCGAACTAGGCGTACGCTATAGCCAACGTATTGAGCGCCAACGGGAAGAATTTATTCATAGGGATAAGCTTGAAAGATACACCTATGCTTGTCGACTCCTTGAAAAGGCGTTGTTACCCTCCCTTCCAGAGGAACATACGTTTGAAAATTGGCCTGTTGAGTTCATAACCCCACTTTTTTTCGGTAGAGATGATTATCTCTCGCTTGTGACTGAACGAAAGACGGTAAAAGATATGGCCCAGGTTTTTATAGAGACAATAGATGAAGTGGATCCTCCTCACAAAGGGATAGGTATTCAGGGGTATCCGGGAGTAGGGAAAACAAGCTTGATTTTAAGTATGAGAACTGCTTTGCAACAAACTGGCCACTATATGCTCGCTCTCAATACTCCGATCTTGCTCTCTCTTATCCAGCATTCAGAGCAAGAGGAGCAAATGCTTTATACCCTACAACATACACCTCTCTTGTTTCTGGATAATCTGGGAGATGCTCAATCAATGGATCCTGCTCCTTACTCCATACGCCGTATTCTGCTGGATGTCTTTGATGCTCGTTATAATGCCAGGTTAACTACATTGGTTACGACTGAGTTGGATAATGAGCAATTGCGTTGCCAGTTTGGTGATGCTATTTTTTCACGGATAAATGGACTGTGTTGCTTTTATGAACTGCCCGGTATCGATTTACGCTAGGAGGAGTGTGATGGAGCGTCTTTTACCTCAGAATACCGAGGCAGAGGCTGGCGTCCTTGGTAGCCTGCTTATTGACCCCGAGGCAATCGCGAATATAACCAGTTTTCTGCGTGTGGATGATTTTTATCGTGATGGGCATCGCCTGATCTATGAAGCGGTTGTCACACTCTACGATCGACATGAGCCAGCCGATTTTGTCACAGTCTGCCATGAGCTTGAGCGCCGTAATAAGCTTGAGGAGGCTGGCGGTGAAGATTATGTTATTGCGTTGATTAACCAGGTTCCTACCAGCGGAAACGCCGAGTACTACGCGCGCATTGTTGAGCAAATGGCCTTGTTGCGCCGCTTAATCCATGCCGGTAGCCAGATTGTGGCAACAGCCTATGGCGAGGAGAATGCAGAGGCGGCCCTTGAGCAGGCGGAACAAACCCTTTTCGCCGTGCGCCAGGGATATGCCCATAAACGCGCTCAGAGCCATCACATCCGCGATGTGATCACAAACTATATGGAGAGGCTTTCAACCCTTTCAGAACGCCAGGGAGCGCTTGTAGGCGTTCCTACGGGCTTTTCTGACCTGGATCGTATCCTGGGAGGCTTACAACGTTCTGACCTGATTATTCTAGCGGCCAGGCCCGCTGTGGGAAAAACAAGCTTCGCTTTGAGCCTGGCGTATAACACAGCTCTGCTGAGTAAGAGCATCGTGGGCATATTTAGCCTGGAGATGAGTTCTGAGCAGTTAGTGCAGCGCCTGATCTCTATGGACGCACAGATTGATCAACAGCGCCTGCGTACGGGTGATCTGTATGACGAGGATTGGAACTTACTGGAGTCCTCTATGGCTTCACTCTCCAGTGCCAGCATTCTCATAGACGATACGGCTGGCATCTCGGTTTCACAGTTGAGCAGTAAAGCTCGCCAGTGGATGTCTGAGTATGGTGGGCTAGATCTTCTGATTGTCGACTATCTCCAACTTATGCAGCCCCCCGCCTCCGAGAGACGCGCCGAGAATCGCGTCCAGGTGGTTGATGAGATGAGCCGCCAGTTGAAGGTGCTGGCGCGTGAACTCAATATTCCCATCATTGCCCTGTCTCAGCTCTCGCGTGCCGTCGAGTCGCGTCAATCAAAGATACCAATGCTCTCCGACTTGCGTGAATCTGGCGGCCTGGAGCAGAATGCTGATATTGTGCTGTTTATCTATCGTGATGAGGTCTACAATCCCAATACCGAGCGAGGAGGCCTGGCTGACATTATTATCGCCAAGCATCGTAATGGTCCCACGGGAGAGGTATGTCTCTCGTTTAATCGCAGCCAGACGCGTTTTCAGGACTTCGATGTGAGCACCAGGATTCCTCTCCCCACCTCGAATACCCAGAGCGACTATATGCTGGTGGAGAGCGAAGAAGATTAGACTTGCCCCTTGATGATTATTGCCTGTGTTTGCAGTTTGGTGATAAAAAGAAGCAAGGTTCTTTTTATTGTCTCGCTAGCTAAAAATGGGGTGCGTCATGAACGTAATGCGAACAACCACTGAAGTTGCCAGCCAGGATGTATTTGAAGATATGCTAGTGGTGTCAGAGGCTGCGGTCTTGCTTGGGGTGAAGGCAGGCCGCGTACACGCGCTTATTGAGAGTGGTGCTCTACCCTCGCGTTTTGCCACTCGCGATGAAATCGCACAACTGCTGACTGTTGGTCGTGTGCGTGGGGTCCCCGGTAGTGGCATTCGCCTGGTGCCCAGATATGCCGTTGAGGCGGCCCAACATCGCCCAGGTCGCGGGTGGCGCAAGGGACGTTCACGCAAGCCAAAGGATGCACAGGCTTAAGTACCTTTCCACCAGATTACATCTCACACATAGACGTCTACGTGTACGTGACGTATACGTTTGTGTAATATGCCTTATAGCTCATTTTAAGCCTTTTTTCTGATACACAAACAGAATGACATATGTTACAATGTGGAGGAATAGGCGTTTTCTGTGGTAAACATCATAGTATACGCCGACACAAACGTAGACGTAAACGTGAGCTGAATGTCGCTGAAGAAAGCAGGCATCACCACTATATTTATTAGTTATTTCGTTAAAAGGAGTGTGCCTTGAAGATCATTAGCCTTGCGAACAATAAGGGAGGCGTGACCAAGACGACCACTACGGTCAACCTGGGATATGGCCTGGCGCGGGCCGGGCGGCGTGTGCTTATTATTGATACTGACGCTCAGAGCAATAGTACCTATAGCCTCCTGGGGCACCTGGATCAGGAGCCAACCCTCTTTGATGTCTTGATCAATGGCGTAAAGATGAGCGATGCCATTGTGCCTACACAGCATGAGAATCTCTTCCTGGTGCCCAGTTCCATCAATCTGAGTGCCGCCGATCTCTTGATGGCTTCGGCCGCGGGTAGAGAGCGCAAACTGGCGCGCGCGCTCTCCTCTGTCAAGGACTTTGATTATATCCTGATTGATACGCCACCTAACCTGGGTGTGTTGACGGTAAATGCCTTCATGGCCTGTACCGATGTGATCATTCCAATTGCCCTTACCACCTATGCCTTGATCGGTATTGGTATTCTGGAAAGCACCATGCAGGAGCTGCGTGAGAACCTGGATGTGGAGCTGCCTATCTTTGGTGTGGTGGCTAACCTCGATGATCACACGCGCTTGAGTACCGATGTGTTGGCGGCTGTTCGCGATCACTTTGCTGGCAAGGTTTTTGATACGGTTATCCCTCGTAATATTAAGGTAGAAGAAGCCCATAATCAGATCGCCTGCCTCTTCGATTATGCCCCTGCCAGCACGGGCGCCCAGGCATATAGCAAACTTGTACAGGAGGTTTTACATCGTGCCGAAGGAGCCTAAGAAATTTATTAATCCCTTGCTGCGTCCCTCGCCTGCCGCTGAACAAAAGCCAGAGCCTGAGCAAGTAGTGGAGAAGCCTTCTCGCAGAAGCTCTGCCGAGAAGTCGGCTTCTCCCCCTTCTCAATCTGGATCGCAGGTAGAGGATGTTGTTTCTGCTCCTGTGCAGACCACCAGGATCCGCGAGGAGCAGCCTCAAGAACAACAGCTTCCCTCACCTGAAGTGTCGCGGAGTACTATCCATTCTCACGTTGAGGAAGATGAGGCAGAGGCAGAAGTTGAAGTTCCCACCAGGGAGCCAGCTTTTAGCGCAATGTCTGCCCAATCCCAGGCATCGACGCAGACACAAACATATGCGGCTCCGTATACGTATACATCTCAGCCAGAGCAGCAAGCGCCTGCTCAGAAACGCCAAACCCGGCCTAAAGAGGCACGCCTTGAGCAAGCGCAGGTGCCTCAGTTTCCGGCTCCGCCACCACCAACTCAGTTGCCAGCGTCAGCCTATGCTACTGAGGAGCGACGTCCTATGTATGAGCGCCAGCAGCGGCCTCTTGAGCCAACTGCCTATAGCGAGCAGGTACCAGAGCGCCAAACCGCTCCTTATAATAGAAATATATCTACTGCTCCTGGCTATACTCAGGATGCTAGAAGCATGTCGGGTCCCCTTGGGTATACCCAGGCAGAGATCGGCGATTATCCATCTTCATCTTCCCAGTTCTTACCATCTCAATCGACGGCGCCCTTGCCTGCCCTGTCTGAGTCGTTTGAGCATCGAACGGGCGAACTTCTAGAGACGACTGAGTTTTCTGCTCGAGGTTCGTTGCGGCGACGGCGCGGTGCCCAAACTTTTGAGCGAACCCATGAGCGTATCACTCTCTGGATCGATAAACGCCTGAAGCAGGCCTTTGATGAACTGGCCTATGAGAGCGAACTCCCTAAGACGGCTCTCCTCAACGAAGCAATCGCGGACCTCTTGCGTAAATATCGCGGTTAGCTTCCAATGCCCCCTTTTAAATGCTTACGTAGACTGCTCGAAGCCACAAAAATGTCTACGTAAGCATTTTTGTGTATGATGCTGTAACCGTACACGTGTACGTTCTTTCTCATTGTTGAATAAACCACTAATTATCTTGCAAACGTGTACGTACACATATATGTAGTTGTATACAGATGTGAAGGCATTTTATTTGATAATTTTATGCTGCGAGCTCATAAACGTATAGGTCTCTGTCATCGACTACGCTTTTGGCTACGATGACGCATCCAGCAACGACAACGTTGATAGCAACATAACTGTTGTCGTCTCTGTACTTGTTTTCGTGTACGAGATCGTACACGTGTACGTATATGCAATTGTTTCTGTAGCTGTAAACATAGCTGTAGCTGTAAGCGAAGATGTATTTGTTTCTGTACTTGTAAACGCGTCTGGCAACAGAAACATATGCGTCTATGCATTCGTTTTTGTAATCGCACACATTTACGAAACTGGTTCTGTAAACACAAATGTAAACGCAAACAGCAACGTACACGTTTACGCTTGTGTTTGCGTTTACGTAGGTTTATATGGAAGTATATTCATTTACATAGTCGTTATCGTCATTGTAGTCGTTACTGTAAATGGAAACATCTGTGTAAGTGTACTTGTAAGCATAAACGCATATGTCTTTGTTTGTGTAAACGTATACGTTTACACAAACAAAGACATATGCGTAACCAGATACAGAGATGTGTTCACAAACAATAACGTGTATGCACACGAAAATGTTGTTGTAAGCGAGGACGTTAGCGTATGCATCAACGTCCTCGCTTACGCTGAGCTATTCTGACGCCCTTCTCCTGGCCCTGGCATAATCCTAGGTATTTCCCTTTTATGTTGAGCTACTGGTTGCGCATACTCGTAAACGTAAACGTAAACAAGTGCGTTTACATCTTTCTGTAACGCTAAATGTTTTGCTGATTGAGGAGATAAGAGCTACTTAAATGCCGGCTATTCTTATAGTCTTTGAATGAAGCGCTCATAGGATGATGCTATGATTTTTGTCTACGTCTACGTCTACGTTTACCGAGTAAAGAGCCTAGATGGCCTGTTTGTGATGTCTGAAGAAGAAAGTGGCCAGCACTAAATTCTGGGACTATGAAGTTCTATTATAAGACAGGTATAAGACTCTTATATGTGTGCTAGAGCTTGTTATGCTTGAGGGCGTTAGAGGTGTAGGAGCGGGCTCTCTCTTATACTTTCTCCAGGATAGGGGTGGAGCGTGGCAGGAGGATATTGGGAGATCGAGCTAAGTGTCATTCTTATACTTAATCTCAGAAAAGGTTAGCATGTATTTCTGTGTCTACCGGGTGCAAGGCCTGGGATAGGGCGACACCAGTAGTCAGTAGTCAGCTGTTCTTAATAATAAGATGCGTTTGTTCTTGAGCGAGAAAGGACATGGGAATGAACACAAGCGAGGTCGCGCTCTTACGCCAGCAGATTGAGCAGGAGATGCTGGCGATGAGGCGCGCGTTATCCGAGGTGGCGCTTGGTGTGGCACGCCATGGCTTTATTAATGCTCGCATGGAGCGCGTGGGCTCGTTTCAGGGCGCTCTGGCACGCCATGTAGGTGCAGATGAGGCGAATCTCGTAGTGTGTGAGCTATATGTGCAGGCGATGGAGCAGGAGGAACCCACTCCCGCGATCTTATAAAATTTCTTATAGTTTCAAAGCCTTTTCGTTTTTGCCTTCTCTGCCTGTTCGTCAGGTATTTGTTACTTGCTGCTGAAGGTCTTGCTCTTTATTTGTTCTGGAAGGGATTTCGCGCGATGTTGGAGGAGCTGAAAGCCGCTTACGATCTCCATGTAAAGTTACGCAGGTGCGCCTGGTGTGTACTGGTGCTGTTACCTATATCGTTTGTGCTGCTGGGTGGCTTTCCTCCGCGTACCTGGTCGCTCTGCCTTCAGGCGCTTCTCAGCTGGTCCATGCACTGGCGGGAGATGATGTACCAGGCGACGCTCGTCGTGCTGGTCCTGGCATCTCTCTTCTGGTTTATTGCCTGGGGAGGTCTGCTCTGGTTTGCCCTCTGGCTGGTAGTCCATCATTTGCAATTTCGACCTGTAGCCGATATGTCTTCCGTACAGGCAGAGTGGCAGCCTCTGCCCATGTCGACTTCTCCCACGATACAGAAGGTTCCCTCAGCGTCTCTGCCGGGACTGGTGGAGCTTACCCCTTATAGAGGGAGCGAGAGCCTGACGGCACAGATGCAACGTATACGTCTACCGCAACGTACACCACAAATGCAGACGGGTAATCTGGCGCTTAATCTCTCGCCATTCCCTTCGGCGCGCCCTTCTTTGCCAGATCGATCCGCTCCCCCCTCTGTGGCGACCATGGTTGAGTTGCCGGAGATTCCGACGCGGCCCGCAGGTCGTTCTGCAACGGATCCGCTCTCCTCGCGTTCGTCAACGTTAGAACCTCTGGAGGTGGGAATTGGTTGGAATAGTGGCGTCGTACGTATGAGTAAGCCAAATGAGGATAGTGTGATGGTTTTGCAGGGAACCTGTACCTATGAAGAGCAGTTGATGCCTTTTGCTCTCTTCGTCGTCGCCGATGGTATGGGGGGACACGACAATGGACGTGATGCCAGTCGCCTGGCGATGCAGAGCATGATGCATAGCGTGCTACAGAATATTGTGATGAGCAGGGAACTTAGCGATGAGTTCTTGATAGATATGCTCATTGGAGGAGTAGAATGGGCCAATCGTGCCATCATTCAGCGTGGCCGCGAGCTAAACGGGAATATGGGGACGACACTGACCGCCTCCCTGGTGGTAGGTCTCAAGGCCTATATCGTCAATGTTGGTGATAGCCGTACTTACCTCTACCGCGAGGGCTTCGGTCTCAAGCAGGTTACACGTGATCACTCGGTCGTAGCCACGCTGGTCGCCTTCGGCGAGATTACGCCAGAACAGGTCTATACCCATCCCGAGCGCAATAAGGTCTATCGCAGCCTGGGCCAGGATGAGCATATCGAAGTTGACTGGTTTATGCTTAATCTGCTCTCCCAGGATCGGCTCCTGCTCTGTTCAGATGGCCTGTGGGAGATGGTACGCAATCCAGAGATCGCGCGCCTCCTCCAGCAATATCCCAATGCCGTCACCGCCAGTGATGCCCTCACCAAGGCTGCCCTCATTGGAGGCGGCGTCGATAACATCAGCGTCATTGTTGCCCGCGTCCCTTGACCTCATTTGTGATTACGACATTGTACACACATACGTATACGTAAAAGAGTAGATATTGCTAATCCAGGAGATGGCCTGGGGATTAAGCGAAACGGGCCAGGTGCCTGGTGAGTTCTTTTACCTTCGGAGTTTTGCCCTGTGTATCAATGGAGATGCCTTCCTCCGCTAAAATTCTGGCCTGGCTCTCTACACCGCCGGGAAAGTTTACAATGAGGTTACCATTGGCATTGATAACACGCCAGTAGGCGACATGCTTGCTTGTGTCTCGCGCAAGGGCCTGAAGGGATTTTCTCATAGTCACGGGACAGGTACCCTGGACCTGGAATTGTTCTGTGAGCTTTTTGCGCAAGAGATCCGTTGTTATAAGCTGCTGCTCTGGTATCTGCTGGATTAACGCCTCCAGTGCCGCGGGACTTGGAAGTAACATTTTCCCCCGTCCACCAAAGAATTTAACCCGGTTCTCGGGAATATCTACAATGGTGTCTACCTCTTGTGCCATAAGACCTCCTTATCATGTCTCTGGCTTCCTGGCTACTCTCTACTGAGAGCAGCGAACGAATGTACCAATAGCTGTATTATAGCATAGTAGGATGAAATATATCTACACAAGGGTTTTCCAAAATTACAGGATAGTTTCGCCAGGGGGGCAGTTTTCGAGCCTGCCATAGCTGCTTCATTATCTGTATCTGTTTGTAGGAGGAGGCGCCATTGGGTTGGATCTTCTTCTATGTTTTCGATAAGCGAGTATATGTCCTCTGGCATATGCTGCCTTTTCTCTGCTGTTGTGCTTGTGTTCACTGTGCTCATTATACGATAATGGTTTGTTGCTGTTGAAAGTAGATTAAGTTTTATGTGGAGTAAGTTTGTTTTCCTGGGGCCTGGAAGGAAGCGTAGTATGCATGAGACGGAAGAAGACCTTGAGCATCTGCAAACGTTGATGGAGAAAAGTATAGAGCAAGCGGGGGCGTTCGTGCGGGAGTCACTCCAGATGCCAGAGCACTCACTCTCTGCTCGCCAGCTTGTCCATCTATGGCGGGAGCCACAGACGGTCGCTTTTGCTACAGTGACGAAGAAGGGGGAGCCGCGCGTCTCTCCCATAGGAGCTCTGCTGATTCACGGCTATTTCTATATTCCTACGCTGGAGAGCGCGACCCGTACCCGGCACGTGGTAAATCGGCCTGGTGTGAGCTTTACCCTCTATCAAGGGAATGAGCTTGCTGTTATCGCCCATGGCAACGCCACCATCATCTGGCCCGACCAGGCAACCTTTGCCGAGGTAGAGACCTGTATGCGCGAGTGCAGTGGTCAGGGCGTGAGCGATTGGGGAGAGGGCGTTTTCCTGCGTATGGACCCGGCTATCCTCTACACCTACGCCCGCGAACTCGAAGCCTACCCCGAAGAGTGAGTGATAAAAAAATCGGGTCAATATTGGTGTGGAAGTGTGAGGAATAAAAAAGCGGGCGACCCTTTGGCGTCGGATCGCTCGCTACATATGCTCTCTCTCGGGTGGTGTCAGAAAAACTGTAGAGGTTGGGGATAACCTCTACTCCCCATCGTCGTAGTGACTCAATGTATCGTCCCTTCGCTAAGTCACCCCAAGAAGTCCTGGAGCCTGCGGTCTCGGCAAGGATGCCCCAGTTTTTTTAGTGCGCGAAACTCCATCTGGCGTACAGCCTCGTGGCTTAAGCCCATTTTCTTTCCCGTCTCCGTTAAGCTATGCTCACCGTTCCCGTTTAACCCAAACCGTAGTTGAAGCACTTTCTTTTCTCGGGGTGTCAGACAATTCAAAATATCCTGAACCTGTTCCTGTAGGGTCTGGGTGAGGACCACGCGCTCGGGCGAATAGATCGGATCATCCTCTAATACCTCGCTTAACGAAATCTCGTCGTCACCTCCTTTACGCGGCATATCCAGGCTGATGGTCTCCTGGTTCGTTGAGAGCAGGGCAATGACCTCGGGGACACTGATCTCCATCTGGATGGCCAGCTCTTCGAGCGTAGGCTCGCCCGTCTCTCCCTGCTGCATCTTGCGTTTTACCCGCCCCAGGCGTTTGATCTCTTCAATCTTATACAGTGGCACACGGATCATGTGAGCCTGCTCCGAGAGCGCGCGTGTAATGTACTGGCGGATCCACCAGGTAGCATAGGTGCTGAAGCGATAGCCCTTCTTATAGTCGAACTTATCGACGGCGTGCATAAGCCCGAGATTGCCTTCCTGGATGAGGTCCATCAGGTCGACGCCAAAGCCTCTGTATTTCCTGGCGATGTGCATGACGAGACGCAAGTTGGCCTCAATGAGCTGGCGTTTAGCTTCCTGAGCTTCATTGTCGTCCAGGCGTGCCGAGCGTGAAAGACCGCGCTGTTTTCTAATGTTAGCCTGAGCCTTCTCAATGCGTTGAGCCAGGTCGGTGACCTCATCTTTTGAGAGCAGCTCTACCTGCCCGATCTCATAGCGATAGAAATGGGTGGAATCGCTGATATTCATCGCCTCGGGGTCAGCCTGAATACGGGTCGCGTGCGCTTCTCGACTCGTCACGGTCATGTCAATCATGAGAACTCCCTCCAACCGAAATCTAGCAAATACTGTTGTTTGATAGAAGTATAGGGGAAGGCCCTTTCTATGATCTCCCAATCTCCTTCCATGAAAATTAGCCCTGATGAAGGCCATGAGAAGACATTCTTTACTGAGTAGTCTGGACTTTTCAATTCCGGACAACACGGGAATGTTCCTGCTTCTCAGGAGAGCCTTCGCGCCTGCGGTGCTCAGGGGTAAGGGATGTGCGTGGAAAAACGGCAAAGCCGTTTTTCCACGCACATCCCTTACCCCTGAGGCTCGCGTAGCGAGCCGAGGCGGTTGACAGAAGAGGAAATGGTATATACGTCAGTATGCGCTTTTTTGTCTTATACCGGTCTTCTCTAAACGAATTTATGCTACGTAGAAGCAGATTTCATTTGAGAGAATTTGGCTGCTTGTACGTTTATGCTTTGTAGAGGATAGAGTCTTGAGACTGAGGCTGTTGTTTACGCGCGGCATGTCTTACAATATTGACAATACAAGCAGATCTTTTGATTACCACATTATCGCCTGGAGGGGGGCAAGGGCAATGGCAAACCAGCAACATTTAGATATTCTGCGCCAGGGCGTTGAGGCGTGGAATGCGTGGCGCGAGCAGGCACCGGGAATCAAGCCGGACCTGAGTGAGGCCACGCTCTGGGAGATCGACCTGATGGGGGCCGACCTGAGCCACACAAATTTTAGCGGGGCCAATCTTGTGCGTGCATCATTGCAAGGGGCGCGCCTCGAAAATGCCGTCTTCTACCGCACAAGCCTCTTCAAGGCCGATCTAAGCGAGGCAAGCATCCGCGAGGCCAACATGACAGGGGCCAATCTGAGTGGAGCCACCCTTCACAAGGCCGATTTGCAACGAGTTATTCTCTATCGCGCCACTCTCGCGGGGGCTAACCTCTTTGACACCACGCTTCACGAGGCCAATCTCTGCCAGGCAGACCTGCGCAAGGCGAACCTCTCCATGGCCCGGATGCATCACACCGACCTGAGCGGGGCGAACCTGGCAGGCGCTATCTTGGAGGGCATCGATCTCAAGGACGCCGTGGCTCATAAAGCCAATTTTACTGGCGCCAACCTGAGCGATGGCCTGCTGGACCAGGCTAACCTGAGCGAGGCCGACCTCTCCAACGCCAACCTGCATAATAGTATTCTCGATGAGACCGATCTCTCCAAGGCCATTCTGCGCGGAACGACCTTGAGCAAGGCCAGCCTGATTGGCACAAAGCTGCGCGGGGCCACGCTGGAACGCGTCGATCTGAGCAACGCTAATCTTGTGCAGAGCGATCTACGCGAGGCTATGCTGGCTCACTGCCTGGTCTATGGCATTAACGCCTGGGACATTCAACTGGAGGGGGCGCGCCAGCAGGAGTTGATCATTACCAATGCCTCCGCGCATGAGCCGGTGATTACCGTGGACGACCTGGAGACGGGCCAGATGCTCTATCTCCTGCTCAAGCAGACGCACTCTCGGGTCGCCTTTGGCTGTGCCATGCCTAAAGGTGTGCTTGTCCTGGCGCGGCGTGATGGTGGTTATGAGGAGGCACAGAGCATCGCCGCCCGCCTGCGTGAACTAGACTATCAACCTATCCTGGTGGAGCTGAGTGCCGCGCAGGGTGAGAAAGCCTGGGAGATGCTCCAGCGCCTGGCAAGCGTCGTTGGTTTTGTCATAGCTGATATCGGCGGTCCCGAGATTGCGCCCGAATTGATCACACTCTCCCAGCGCGGGCAGACACCCATCATCCCTTTCGCCTCGGCGCGGGCGGATAGCCAGGCCCTGCGTGGTAGCGCTCTCTTTGCCCAACCCTGGGTCTATCGTCCCCCCTTCTTCTACCAGCAGCCCGAAGAACTGAGCACCACCCTGCCCGAGCGCATGGTCTCGACCGCCCAGAGTCGCCTGCAAGAGCGCCAACAACTGCTTGAGCGCCTCTTCCCTCACCTTAATGAGGGGTAAGGCCCGCTACTGGCTACTCTAAAGGGCACATGGTATGCGGCTACTAGGTGCTTTTGCCTGCAAATGGTGTGATGCAGGATGACAGCCTGCGGCTGTCATCCTGCATCACACCATTTATAACGTTGTGCTTAAGTTTTTACGGCCCCTTGCCGAACAAGATAAGCGAGACACAACACATGATTTTTCTTTCAGTGGCTACGAAAGTCTCTTAAAAACGTAGCAATGTAAGATTTTTTATGTTATACTGTCACCAGACACTGTATTGGTGCATAGTTGCTCAAATTCGAGATGACCTTCTGTTATGAGACCCTTGTTTTGAAGCTGCGCGCGCGATACAGAGATTAGTTTATCGGGAAACTTTCCCTTTGTTTAGAATTGAGAGTAACACATGTCTTTAAGTGACCAGGTACTGTATTGCCGCGACTGCAATCAGGAATTCATTTTCACCGTTGGAGAGCAGGAATTTTTCGCTAGCCGTGGTTTGACCAACACCCCCACACGTTGTCCTTCTTGCCGTTCCGCGCGCAGACAGTCTGGTGGTCGTCGTGACAGCTTCGGGTCTCAGGGTGGCGGCGGTTACCAGCAGCGTGAGCCTCGCCAGATGTACACAACCGTTTGTGCGAGTTGTGGTAACGAAGCCCAGGTTCCTTTCCAGCCTCGCGCTGATCGTCCTGTCTACTGCCGTGATTGCTATCAGGCGCAGCCTTCTTCTCAGCAGCGTTCCTCTGGCGGCAGCAGCCGCGGTAGATCGCGCTGGTAAGCCTGATGAGTCAAGTTATTGTAGGACCAGACGATTCCTTCGAGTTTGCCCTTAAACGCTTCTCACGTAAAGTGCAACAGGCGGGTACCCTGGCAGAGGCACGTAGACGCAGATTCTACGAAAGCCCCCAGGAGAGGCGCAAACGCAAGGCGGAGAGCTCCAAGCGCCGTCAGCGTCGCAGCCGCTAAGTCGCTTGTCCAAACAAAAAACAAAGACTATCCCGTCACCTACTCAGGTGGCGGGATGCTCTTTTTTTGGCGCGATAACAGAAGGGTGAGTGTGTGAAATATCCATAGAGGCCACGCTTATGGCTTGCCATGAGCATGGCCTCTATTATTTGCTCATTCCCAGATGAGTTCCATCTCGGGGACGTGGTTGTGTTTGATGAAGAAGCCGAGCTTTTCGTAGACGGGCTGGCCGTCTTGAGTGGCATAGAGACAAATGCGGTGCGCATTGGTTGTCTTGATGAAGGCGAGCATGTCTTGCAGAATGCGCGTGGCGAGGCCGTGTTTGCGCCAGGTGGGAGTGGTGTACATGTTCAAGATGAGGGCCTCTTTGCCGGAGAAGTGCCTGGGCGAGGGTGGCTTCTCGATGAAGATGAGGCCGCCACACGCGACGATCTCGCCCTCGGCCTCGGCGACCCAGCTATGGTAGCTTTCGTCGGCGATCTTTGCCAGGAAGTATCTGCGGCACTCTCCCTCCAGGGCGGAGAAGATGGCTTCGTCCTTAACTTTGCGCGTCTCGCGCAGGAAGTCCAGGCGCAGGCGCACGAGGGCCTCAAGGTCTTCAGTGGTGGCTTTGCGGAGTGTGGGGACAGTCTGTATGCTCATATAAGATGCTTTACCTTTGTTCTAGATGAGAGATATGTATAGCTTAACCTCTCTCATTCTAGCACATCAATAACCTAAACATCGGGAAGGCCCGCCGCCCGTGCAGGAGGACTGAGGTAGGTGCGCGGCCGTACCCCCGAATGGGGGTCTCCGGCATGGGCATGGGAACCGATGTTTGCTGTCAACGTGGTGCCTCGGTAGAGCCACATTAACTAATGAACGAGGGGATGCCGTCATCTTTTTGCGGACACCCCCTCGTTCATCAGTTATTTTTCGTCACTCTTTCAAATATTCTGGTAGGTCAATCTTACGACGCTGTTACCAAACGTCTTTGTTTCTAGCAGTTTGAGGTTGACTTTCTCCTTGAATAAGGGCGCTCCACTGCCGACAAAAACAGGATGGACATACAGAACATATTCATCAACGAGGCCAGCCTTCGCAAAACTTTGAATGAGGCTGGCACTCCCAATAATCATCATATCCTTGCCAGACTGCTTTTTGAGTTTTTGTACCTCTTCCAGAGCATGCTCTTTGACCACTCTTGCGTTGTTATAGGTGCCCCAAGGAGCGCTTTCCAGTGTTTTGGAAAAGACCAGTTTGGGTTTCGGATTGATATGGTCAGCTAAGAACGGTTCCTCCTCCTTTGTCTTCTCAGGCCAGTAACCGACCATGCCGTGATAGGTGACCCGTCCCAATAAAAAGGCGTCGACCGATTGTTGGCCTTCACCCAATGCTTGCGCGATTTCATTCGTGTAGATCTTTTCCACCCAATCCATCTCAAGGCCAGGCCCTGAAACGAAGCCATCAAGAGTCACAAACTCGACTGCAATGATTTTTCTCATGCGGATTTCTTTCTGTAATTTGGTCCATTCATCCTCCAGAGCCCATTCCGGCTGGGTATGGACCCTCGCCGTCCCCTCGAAGAGATACTCTTTCTCGACCTTGACCATGGGGAGCCTGCGCCGTTCAGTATTGAGTTTGTCTAGCGCACGGGTGGCTTCCTTTTCCCTGGTGAGCAACTCCTGACGCGCAACGAGCCACTCGTCTCGTGAGACAATTGGTGGATAGTTCACGATGTTCTTCTTTGGTTTGATGATCGGATTGCTCTGCTTCTCCCTTGATTCGTCATCTGGAGGGCGCGTGCAAAGAGCAAGTACAAACAATCTACCAGAAGCCGATCAGGAAAACTTCTTCTATCTTGCTCACATCTCTGTGTGGCCAACTTTTAGAGTAATCGGCACTTTTGAAGCTCTCTCCCAGCACTGCCAACGGGTCCATGAAGCGACCGTGGAACAGGGCAAGCTTGATCTGGTACATGTACAGGCCGATGAGATCCGCGTCAAGGATCGGAAGATAGTCGCGTGGATGGGGTGATTTAATGGTTAGCCATGATGGTTTCCACGCGGTTCTCAACGCGGTGCCTCTGGTGGGGTATTAAAATCTTGTATAAAATCGCGCGTTTCACCCAATTCTCCTAGTGGCGCTGGTTCTTTTTCAAGGGGTTCCTCTGGTATAATGTAAGGGATTATTTCATTTTAAAGGCATAGATGGCCCATCAGGCGCGTAAGTCGTACCATGATATGTAAGCGCGTGCTTTAGCAGCGTGGCTCCCCTCATGACGTTTCGCGTATTTCATTGTATACTTCGGCGGTGTAGCTTCTTATGCGGAAACCAACGCCACTGTCGTGGCTAGCGCTCCGCGCTCAGGTTCCCTGAATAGGAAGAGGAGAGTTCGTGGGATGAATAGCAAAACGACATATCATCAGCAAGTCAGCTATTGTGGTAAGCCACGCTGCCGCAAGTGCCGCGAGGGGACGGGTCATGGGCCGTACTGGTATGCGTATAAGACGGTCGATGGACGCACCACGCGTACATATATTGGTAAAAACCTGCCACCGGAGATTCAGGCCCAGCTTGAGGGTCGCTCCGAGACCTCCGCGCTGGCGGAGGCCAGTTCGCAGTCGCAGGCCCTGGTCCGCATCTATGTGCTGGGCCAGTTCCGCCTGGAGCGTCGCTCTCCCCGCTCGGGTGAGTGGCAGACGGTGACGGAGTCGACCTGGCAGCACCAGCGGGTGCGCGCCCTGCTGGCGTCCCTGGTCTGCGCGAATGGGCGCAAGATGGGCCGTGAGCAGATTATTGAGATGCTCTGGCAAGATCTCGATTATGAGACGGCCTCCAATCGCCTGGATCGCGCCGTCTATAGCCTGCGCCAGCTCTTTGAGCCACAGCGTAGCCGTCCCGCAACCTCCCCACTCTTGCTGACCGAGCGCGAAGTCCTGGTCCTGGGCGATCAATCCCAGGTCTGGATCGATGCCGATGCCTTTGAGCAGTTGTTAACTCAGGCCAATGCATTGATACATAGCGATCCAGGACAGGCTGAGAAGCGCCTGAATGAGGCGGCGACGCTTTATGGTGGCTCCTTCCTCCCCGAGATGCGCAAGATGGAGTGGTCCGGTGCACGCCGCAGCTCGCTCCAGAGAAGCTGGATCGGCATGCTGTTGGAGCTGGCCGATATGCGCACCCAGCGCGAAGCCTTTCAGGACGCCATCATACCCCTTGACCGCCTGCTCGCGGTCGATCCCACCAATGAGGCCGCCGTACAGCGCATAATGAAGCTGCTGATCCACCTGGACCGGCGCGGCGAGGCTTTGCGTGCATATAAGCACCTGGCCCAGGTCCTGCGCCAGGAGTATAATATCGTGCCTCTGCCGGATACACGCCAGCTCTATGAAGACCTTAAGCGCGGCAATAAGAGCGTCGCGACCGAGGTGCGCGGGTCCGCCATAGGGGTTGCCGAGCAGATCACGAGCGCCCAGGCCACGCGCACCAGCGGTACGGAGACCAACCCGGCCATCCAGATTGGTCGTGCCCACCAGAGTCCGCTGATTGGTCGCGAGAAGGAGCTGGCGATCCTGCGCGAGATGGTGGAGACGACCGAGCATGCCGCGCGCTTCAAGCTGACCGTGCAGAAGAAGACCATCGCCTCGACTCTGGATACACCGCGTCGCCCACAGTGTGGTGTGCTAATGGGCGAGGTCGGCATCGGCAAGACGCGCCTGGCCGAGGAGCTGAGCCGCGAGGCACGGGGCAAGAGCTGGGCCGTGGCCTGGAGCCGCGTCTATGCCCAGGAAGGCTCGATCCCCTATCGCCTCTGGACCGAGGTGTTGCGTAAGGCCACGACCCAGGGAGCCTGGCAACGCCAGGAGCTGACGCGCCGCCCTCTTGTCTTCCAGCCACTGACCGCCCTATTGCCCGAGCTGACGGAGTTCCTGCCGCCCGTGGCGCTGACACCGCCCTTGCCACCCGAGCAGGAGCAGCTGCGCCTCTGGGAGGCCGCGCGCGAACTGCTCACACTTATCAGCGAAAGCACGCCCCTGATTATCGCCCTCGACGACCTACAATGGGCCGATGGCAGCAGTTGCGAGCTGCTGGCCTACCTGGCGCGACGCATCCAGGGCTATCCCATCGTTATCGTTGGCACCTGCCGCGACAACGAACTCCCGCTCAATCATCCGCTCAAGGCCCTGCTCACCGACCTGCAACGTGAGCACGCCGTCGAGACCGTCAGCCTGGAACCCCTGGAGACGGAGCAGATCAGCACGCTTGTCTCCTATGTCTCCAATATTTCGCAGCCGCTCGCGCAGAGCATCAGTAAGCGTGCCGATGGCAACCCCTTCTTCGCCGAGGAACTGGCCCGTGGTATCGGCGCGCAGTTGGCGACCGCCTCCGCTGGCAATGGCCAGAACGGGAACGGTCACACTACAGTAAGGAGTGCATTGGGCAAGGTCAACGCCAATGGCGAGGAGCCGCTGCCTGACACCATCTCCGCCGTGCTCGACCTGCGCCTGGAGCGCCTGAGCGATGTCTGCCGCCGCCTCTTGCAGAAGGCCGCTGTCCTGGGAGGCTCCTTCCAGTTCCAGATCATCTGCGCCATGGAGGCCAACACGCCCGACATGGACGAAGACCTCGTGCTCGACCTGCTTGAAGAGGGCCTGACCTCTGGTATGCTCACCGAAGAGGGCACGGGTACCCGTGTCACCTACCAGTTCTGGCATCCCCTGCTCGTCAGCCACCTCTACGACAGGCTCTCCGCCGCGCGCCGTGCCAGTCTGCACCGCCGCGCCGCCGATGTCTTCCAGCAGATGTACGGCGACCACGAGGAGCACGCCGCCACCATCACCGACCACCTCGTCAAGGGCGGGTCCGTCTCCAGCAAAATCGCACACTTCGCCGAGCTGGCGGCCCGCTTCTCCTACAGCCTCTCTGCCTACCCCGACGCCGAGAAGCACTACAAGATCGCCCTCGAAAACCTCGATCGTACCACCCAGAACCAGGAGCACTACGCCTATTTGCTAGAATGCTTGGGCGAGTGCACCCGTGTCCAGGGCAAATACGAAGAGGCACGTAGTTTCTACGAGCAGGCGCTAGAGGAACGTAAAAGGCTTAATGGTTTTGCCAGTCTTACAAAAGAGGAAGCGCAGATTCAAGCACTATTGTGTTGCGAAATAGGGGTTACATGGTATGACACAGGTGATGCGATAAAGGCGCAAAGCTTTTATCGGCAAAGTGAAGAGCTACTTCAAAGAGCTGACATTACAAATGGCTATGCCTGGGTATATCTTTGGTATTGGGAGAGCCGTAATAGTTGGAGAGAAGGAAATTATGATAGAGCAAGAGAGGTCTTGCTAGAGGCAATCCGGCTCTTTGAGGAGGCAACATCTCATCAAGGAAGCAGTATGGCAAGGCTACATTATTTGACTCAAGTACAACGAACTCTACTAGGTGATCCCGTCATTTTGGGGCGTATGTACAACCTCCTAGGAATGATTGAAACGGCTAGTGGTAGAAGTAGTGATGGGCTTAATCATTACAGTAAAGCCTTGACGCTCTTTGAACAATATGATCAAGCCAGAGATATTGCTCTATTATCTTGTAACATGGGCGACGTTTATTTGAGAAGGGCTGAATTTGAACAGTCTCAAGCTGCTTTAAGACGTTCATTAAATCTTGCCGAACGTGTTGGAGAAGCTCCATTAATATCTTTTGCTCAAGGAAATTTAGGCATACTTGCTAGTCGTTTTGGAAATCTAGAAGAAGCCAAAAATGAGTTTGCAAATAGCATCTCGTTAGCCGAGCAAATTGACGACAAAGCATCTGTTAGCCTTTGGTGTACTTATTTAGCAATGGTTTTGCATATTCAAGGAAAGTTTGCTGAAGCAGCAACTAATATACAGCGAGCGCTAACTATTAGCCGGAATTTGCACATCACTCCATATGTGGGAATGGCTTTGTTAGCTTTGGGCAGTTTACGGTTTACTCAAGCTCAAACTACTTTGGATAATGAGCAGGCTAAATTGAGACTTCTAAAAAAAGCTGAAAAGTCATCAGAGAGATTGCTTTCTTTGGATGGATTAGAGACCGAAACCAGATCAGAAGCACAATTGCTATTGGCTGAAGTAAAGCTACTTTTAAGCAAAATTGAGGCAGCTCAGTCAGAAATCACTCATGCTAAAGTGGATAGTGAGCAAAATGAGTTGAACTGGCTTAAAGCTCGCGAACAACGAATTTTTGGCAACATAAAAGTATACGCAGAGAGAGTAACCGAAGCCGCTCAATGCTATGATCATGCCTTGAGCGCTTCACGTAAATATGGTATGCGCCTTGAAGAGGCTCACACACTCTTGAGTTATGGGCAACTTCTGCTTAAGAAGCATGCCAACCTGACAGATAACGCAGAGCAAGCTTATCAGCGCGGTGTGAGTTATTTACAAAACGCCCTGCGCATCTTCAGAGAATGCGGCGCGGAGCTGGATGCCCGGCGCGCCGAGAAGATCCTCGAAGATCTGTAATCCGTGAGGCCCGCCACCCATGCAAGAGGACTGAGGTAGGTTGTGCCCCTGTGCCCCCCATTCGGGGGGCACAGGGGCACAACCTACCTCAGTCCTCTTGCTGGATGGCTGCACTTCCCTGGTAAGCCCCACGCCCGGCAGGAGAAAAAAGGTAGGTGCGCCCTTTAGAAGCACTATCTTTTTTCTCCTGCACGGGTGTGGGATGCCACCATCACGTACAGGCAGGCCTGCTACTAGTGTACGCGGCTACTGGTGATCCCCTCATGGGTGTGCTGCCCACAATCCCGTGGAGACATCTCAGAATTTGACGACGTTCACCTCAGAATGGTATGCCCCTATCAACTTGTAATCCTCAGCGACGAAAGCGACGATAGCCGTCCATCTCTACGACCCCCAGCGTCCGACGAGGTATGTCCGCAACGCGTGAAAATTGTGATCAAAAGGCCGCGCTAAAGCCCCCTCATCCGGTATTATTCTCTCACAAGGATATGACGCAGGCGAAGAGCAAAAATAAAAACGTCAGTACCAGGCTCGCCCACCGTCATTGCTTAGTACCGCACCCTTTGATCCTTAGCTCGCTGGCCTGCATACCTGGTACCGTCGACCAGGGCAGGCACCCATGACACACCCGTCCGCACCCAGAAAGGATGTGCCACCCATGAGTCTCGCACTGCGCAAAAACCAGATGTTCGCTCTCTTCCTGCTCGCCATCTTGACCCTGATCGTCGTCGGCCTCGTCGCCTTCAGCACCATTGCCCACATCAACTTGTGGCATTTCTTCACCTCTTTTGACTTCAAGCCTAATGCAATATATCCGCATGGCTAGAAGCTAACTCTTCGGATAACAGAACTTATTATCTGCGACGAGCCGCATGATTGGGCGAACCGCAGCAGAGCCGAATCGCCAGTACATCGTGGACCAGGCCTGTTGAAAGGATGGTTAGCATGTCACATTACGATTAGCCAGACATACATTCTCCAGCCGGACCCCCAGGCGGGGGCAGGACACTACTCCGTATCGGGCATTGCCCGACACCGCGCGAACGAGAGGACCATCCCTAGTGAGCCAGGGATGGTCCTCTTTTGTGTGTTTCCGCGCACGTGGGATGGGGCACCCCGCACCGTGTAATCCCTCACGGCGTTGCCCCCATCCCTCTCTCCACTTGCGTTATTGTTGTGCGCCCTGGCGAAGTTTGTCCAGGAGGTGCCAGTGGCGGGTGATGGCCTCCTGGCCCGTGGGAGTCAGGCTGATAAGGGTGTTGGGTGTCTTGCCGACAAAGCGCTTCTCGATCTGGACCAATCCGCCCCCTTCGAGCTTTGAGAGGTGGCTCGAAAGGTTGCCCTTGCTCAGCCCGGTCAGTTGGAGCAGGAAGGTAAAGTCTGCGCTTTGACAGGCCGAGAGAGCGGTCATAATCGCCAGGCGCGCGGGTTCGTGTATAAGTTTATCCAGATTAGCGAGTTCCTCAAAGGGTCCAGTCATGGGTTACTCCATTCCAGTCTGAGGGTCGCCTACTATTGGTGTAGCGGATACGCCTGCCAGGATCTGGCTGCGCACGCGGGCAAAGGCGCGTACCATATGCCAGTGGTCGAGCAAGCCCGCGATCAGGAGCAGCAGGCCCGAGCAGACGCCAATATTGAAGCCATACCAATCCGGTGAGGTGTATTTGACGTACAGCCAGTTGTAGACCACGCTATTGAACATGGGCACAAAGCTCAGGACCACGGCGATAGCGGCCAGAATCAGGTAATGTGCCTGCGCTTTCGCGAACAGCCACCAGTGGACGACCAGAAACAGAGCGAAAATCAGCAGCGTAAAGCTCACAGGCGAGTGCAGGCGGTAATCAAGCGGTGTCCCCACGAAGAAGTAGAGCACAAAGGCTGCGATAAGTTCCCATGTCAGCCATTTTTTGACCTGGTCCTGCGGCTTTACCTGGCCGAAGTGATTTTTATAATAACGTATGACCGCGAATATGACAACGAGATACAGGACCAGGGGGAGAAACATAGTTGCTATGAGAGCCAGGGTGGTGAGCGGAGAATCCTGGTTATTTCCAAACCACATATAATAGAGCCACTTATTCCAGAGTATACTAAATGCGCCCAGGAAGGCCAGAAAGCCACCTATAGTCGCCAGGATTAGCCCCGGCATAACAGTGTAATTGGTCACCAGCGAGCGAATGTCACGTGTACTCTGCCTATCCTTCATGATCGAATCCCTTCTTTCATAAACTAGTTTGCACTGCAAACTTATTGATATAAATATACATTGCACATGCCTCTTTTGTCAAGAGATTGCAAACTAGTTTGTAATAAAAACCGAAAAGCGGAGGCTAGTGCACCCAAGACGCATCAAATGAAGAGATGGCTGTTCGACTCCCACTTCCATGCAGATGTGGAAGGGGCATTTCGAAGGGAGAGAGGCAAGTGCTTCTAAATGGGGAATACAGCCGCTCAGTAGGAGGGGCCTGGTAGGTTGCGCCCCTGTGCCCCCGAATGGGGGTTTAGAAGCACTACCAGACCCCTGATGCATGGACGGCTGGCGGTTCCGTGACGAGTCAGGCCCCTCTGGTGCTACCGTCTGACCTGGCTAAGGATGGAGCGGGTCAGACTCATAAAGACGAAGAAATTGGGGATTTTGGCAACGGAGATGGTGGACCAGTTGAACCACTTGCCCTCTTTGCGTACAGAGACAATGCCGCGATTGACGCCGAACTCTTTGATCTCGTGCCAGGGGAGAGTCTCTTTGCCATTGCTCACACCCTGCTGGCTCACACTGAGGGGGCCGAAGTTGAGGACCTGGCCCGCGTTATAGGAGGCGAGGGCGCGTGGTAGCATGAAGGTGGTTATAGCATCGCTCAGGGCGTCACCGAGCTTCTCTACCTGTTTGAATTTGTCATTGAAGATAATCTTATGCCCGTCCAGGCGTTGGATTGTATATTTATGTGTCGTACCAGTATAGATGCCGTTGCGATAGTGTTTGGTGACCTGCTGCCACATGGCCTGGACCTGGTCCCAGCGGAAGGGGTCCGCCTGACTGCCCTTCATTAGCAAGAAGCCCTGCTCACAGAGATAGACGCGCCAGGACATATGTATCAGGAAATCTACAACATAGTAGAGCAGCAATATGAGGCCTAACAGAAAAAGGATGAGCAGAACATTGCTACTGTCATTGCCTGTATTAATGAGAATAAAGCCGAATAGAAGCGTTATAATCAGTCCCGCGATGAGCCCGGTAAGATAATGCCGGGTTAAGCCCACCTTAAACTCCGAGTGGTAAGCGCCCAGCTGATAGGTGCTTATCGCCTGTTGCGCGGCGGGAGAAAGGGTTGGACCTGCTTGATATGGGTAGGCCATAAAAATGGTTTCTCCTTAAGAATAGGTAAAATCACAGGCGCCAATGGCGCGATATGCATATAAATTAGCAGATAAACTGAGATTTGACTAGAGTTTTTATCTATTTAAATTACAAATGTGAGGTAATACCACTTTTTACCACTGCGTGGCTCGCGGGTAAGAGGTGTTGATGGCCGTGTGGTGCTACCACACGGCCATCAACACCTCTTACTCCATGTCTTACAGTTCAATGCAGGCGGCCTTGGTTTGAGTCTGACACACATTTGGTGTTTCGATCCAGGGCTCTGAAAATAATCTCTGCAGTCCCTGGTCAGGGTCCCATGCCATGCTGAAATGAGCAGCCATATGCTCTAGTAAGCCTGAGTTTGGACTGAGAAGGAAGGTTTTCATTGATGGCTATCTCTCACTTTGTGGTGACCCTGGTTGATCGCACGATGACCTGGGTCTATGAAAAGAGCGACAGATGGCTGGGAAGTCGCCTGGTCCTTGTAGAGAACACCTCTCTTCTGTCAGAGGGTGTGTTGACATATTGATTAATTTGAGACAAACTATCTCAAGCACATGTTTCTGTTTCATTTCAAGTGTAGTGGGATGAATATCCAGAGACAAGGATCAATCGTGAAGAAATGTCTCAAATGAGACAAGGAGCGCAAAATGACTCAATCGGTGAGCAATGTACGCGTGAGACGCACACAGAAACTGCTGCGGGAGGCGTTAATTGAGTTGATCGAGGAGCGGGGTTTCGAGGCGCTCACCATCGGAGAATTGACCGAGCGCGCGATGGTGAGCCGTGCCGCGTTCTATCGCAATTATCAGGATAAATACGATCTGGTGGAGCAGATCTTTGAGGAAGCCATGAGCACCTTGCTGAAGGCGGTCGGAGATCTGGGGCGAGAACATCCTTCTGAGATCTGGGTGACGTTCTTCGAACATATTGCAGAGTACGAACGGCTCTATCGAGCGCTGCTTGGCAGAAAGGGAAGCCCCTGGTTTGTGAGAAAGATGCGTGCGTCTCTGGCTGACCTGATCAAAGAGCGTGGACGTCTTCCTCACGGACCGGACACGAGCGCTCGCCCCGTCCATACCTTCTCAGATGCGTTTGTACCGGACATCGTGTCCACGATGTTTGTGGAAGCCATCACCTGGTGGCTTGAGCAGGGAAGACCCTACACTCCCAAAGAGATAGCCAGGCGTAGTTCCCTGCTTGCCTCTGCACTCTTCAAGGAAGCAAGTACCTGGCAATAACAGTTTTGCCCACCTGAATATCAAGCCAAAAACGCTTTCACGAAGAGCGTATGCTTGCTGCCTTTCTTTTTTTCTCCAAAAAAGATTCCACACCCCCCCGCAGGGGGTTGACAATGATGATTGCTATGAAGTATAGTGACGGAAAGCTACCCATACCCACTGGGTATGGGATTTTGCTAAATTGGCAGGAATATGCGTTTTTTAGCCTTGATCATCAACGCTCTGCCTCCACTCCATTCCAGATCATGATCATTCTTGCCGTTTGCACGAATGGTTGCTTCCGTTCCACGAAGAAGGAAAGAGCAGGAGTGCTTGAGCTTTCGTTGCAAATAGAGAAGAACGCTCATGGTTCTCTGTTGTAGGATACTAAGTTCTTATTCCGAAACCCAACGTCACTCTCGCGACTAGCGCTCCGAGCTCAGGATTTTGGATAAGTAGTAAGGCGGAAAAGAAAGGAAGCCTCCATGCGAGCTAAAAAGCAGGAAGCTTGCCATTGACTTCGGTATGTTGAGGGACATTTTGGCGGTATTCGTAAGATGGTTGAAGAGGACAAATATTGTGTTGATATCTTACACCAGACCCATGCTGTACGCACAATGACATCGCTGAAATAACACAACTTAAGGAGGTTTTATGAAACGTTTTCTCGCAGCCCTTCTGCTGCTGACATTTGCTTTTGTCCTAGTTGGGTGCGGGCAGACAACGAGCACCTCAAAGGGGCATACGGTCAATATCACACTCTCTGAGTTTAAGATCGAGACATCCGCTTCGACGTTTCAGCCAGATACGGTATACCAATTTTCTGTCACGAATACGGGCAAGACGGATCACGAGTTTATGATTCTACCTTCCTCCCAGGGAAATATGAGTGGTATGTCAATGGATGATATGGACAAGATGGCGCTTGCAAGTATCGATACGATTCATCCAGGAGAAACCAAAACGCTTGAGTATACCTTTCCCTCATCTACAGCTGGAACGCAACCTGAGTTTGCATGCTATCTTCCTGGACACTATGAAGCTGGCATGAAACAAGACGTTCATGTTCGTCAGCCATAGCTGTTAGAGCTTCGGTCGAGAAATGGGAAAGGGCAACCGTCTTATCGAGAGATTGCCCTGAATAGGAACCTGGAGAAGCTGAGTTAGTCGTAGAATGCAGGAGCTTTTTTGAGGGTTGGCCACAGATTTTCATCGTGGCCGAAAATCGTGAGGGTCACTGCTTCTCGATTGACGAGTTTAAACAGTTGAAGCCCGGCTTGCACTCCCCCTATCTCATCGACACCCTCTTCTCGCATCACAATTGTTCGATGCCGCTGTGTCCCTGGCGAGGAGAAGTCACGTTTCTTGCTTCATGTGTATCTCCCAGCAAAGGCGGCATGGGCTCGTATTGATGGCATCAGAAGAGGTATCATTGTGAGACACTTCTGCTCATGCTATACTACAGGCTCAGAGTGGAAAGTCAGTGAAGGAGACCTTGCATGCGCGCACAGAAAGACGACACCTTGAGGGGACTCAGCGAGATTGAACAGCGTGTGAGCGAGCTTCGCCGGATGGTGGGAGAAGACGTATATTGCGTTGACATTTTACGCCAGGCGTACGATATACGCAAAGCGATTGAAGAGCTGGAAGACCGCATTCTCCAGAGGCATCTCCAGGGATGCGTTCCCGAAGGGATCAAAGAAGGAAAGCTGGAGGCGGTTCAGCAGGAATTATTGCAATTGTACAGCATGGTGGGCAATCGTTGAGCTGAAGAGAAATACCTCTTCGGCTCAACGATTCTGTAGGACACACTCTCTTGTTAAGAGGCATGTTCATGATGGTGCATCGTGTGGTGACCCTCATCATCGTGGGACATTTCATGCCCTGAGCTATTCATCATTTTCAACATCGCGGGACCGCCCGTGCGCAGGAAGCGGATGACCAGGATCGCTGCTAACACCAGGAAAATGATATTGAGCACGCTGGTATAGTTCCACTGAAAGCCTTCCGTGATCGCGGCCACGTTGCGGTTCTCCGGGATGATCCCAAGGGCGGCGAAGAGGAATTCGACGACATAGCCTGCGGCAGCCATCGTCACATAGAAGGTGACCAGAATATACCCCATCACCTTCCAGCCATAATATTTGCGATAAATGTCGAGGATTGGCAGAATGATCAGGTCGGCAAAGATGAAGCTGACGACTCCACCAAAGCTAATTCCCCCTCTCCATAAGACGGCTGCGAGTGGGACATTCCCAACTGAACAGACGAAGCTGAAGATGGCGACGAGCGGTCCAACGAGTGGGCCTTCGATCTTTGCCAATGTCGGATTATTGGAGAGGAAAAACGCCTGCCAGAACGATTCGGGGACCCAGGCTGCCAGCGCTCCGGCAATGAGTAAGCCAAGCACAATATCAACCCAGACCGAGGCCCAATCCATCACAAAGTAGTGACTGACCGAAGTAAAGCCTTTGTCGCTGAAGAGCTTCTGCCAGAAAGACCCTCCTTCAACACTCATATCCATTGCGGCATGCCCCTCCATCTTTCCCATTTTCCCCTTTGCTGCATGCTCTTTCGCTTGCTGGACCAGGCGGGGTGTCAGCGTCAAGCGAAAGATTACTGCCAGGAAGATGACCATGAGCAGTCCGCCCAGGTACTCAGCGGCGGCAAATTGCCAACCCATGAGCACGATCAGAATAATTCCCAGTTCAATGACGAGATTGGTTGAAGCCAACTCAAAGACCATGGCCGCGGTAAAACTTGCGCCCTTCTGGAAGAGAGAGCGAGCCAGAGCCACGGCGGCATAGGAGCAGGAGCTCGATGCAATGCCAAAGAGGGTCGCGAGCGACAGGTGCTTTGGCGAGTCTCCACCAAGTGTGTGTGCCATGGCTTTGTGGGAAACGACGGCTTGCACGATTCCCGAAAGGGCAAAGCCGAGAATGAGAGGCCAGAGGATCTCCCACAACATACTAGCTGCCATAAAGAGGGCTTGCAGAATAGCAGAGACAATGGACATGGTTCTTTTCCTTTCACGATACCTTCTGGCTTTTGTGTATCCTTCTTGATGCACATTTCATATACACCACATTACCAGAACACTTCTTTCTCGTATGGCTTTTGCACGGTTCCTTCCTACTGAGCAAAGCGCCGTAAGCGAAGCGAGTTGCTGATAACCGTCACGGACGAGAGGGCCATCGCTGCCGCAGCAAAGATGGGCGCATTCGCCTGGAGGAAGGGAATCAGTGGCGAGAGGATCGCGGTTGGAATCAGGATCACGTTGTAGGCAAAGGCCCAGAAGAGATTCTGCTTGATCGTGCGCAAGGTCGCCCGCGAAAGCGAGAGTGCCGTGGCAACACTGGTCAGACTTCCCTTCACCAGCGTAATGTCGGCGGCCTCCATGGCAATGTCCGTTCCAGTTCCCATGGCGATACCCGCGTCGGCCTGGACGAGGGCCGGGGCATCATTGATGCCATCCCCCACGAAGGCGACGACCAGGCCCTGCTCCTGCAAGCGTTTGACTTGGTTGGCTTTCTCTTCAGGGAGCACTTCGGCGAGCACATGCTCGGGCGCGATGCCAACCTGCTGGGCAATGGCCTGGGCTGCCCGCTGGTTATCGCCGGTAATCATCCAGGCGGTAATCCCCTGTTCCTGGAGGTGGCGCACTGCGAGCGCCGAATCGTCTTTGATGGTATCGGCGACTGCCACCAGGCCAACAACGATTCCATCAAGGACAATGATCATCACGGTCTTGCCCTGTTGCTCAAGCGCGACCATGTGCTGTCCCTGGTCCTCGAAGGCAATGGCGCGCTCCTGGAGCAGGCGACGATTCCCAATCAAGAGGGTGTGCCCCTCCAGGTGCGCTTCCAGGCCACGCCCGGTGAGGGCTGTCACATGCTCAGGGCTCGCCGAGAGCGAGAGCCCTCTGTGTTTTGCGCCCTCGACAATGGCTGCGGCCAGTGGGTGCTCTGACCCCTGTTCGGCCTCCGCGACCAGGCGCAACATGTCATCTTCAGGGACACTACTCAGCACAATCACATCGGTCAACTCCGGTTTGCCTTTGGTAATCGTACCTGTTTTATCCAGGAGCACGGCACGCACGGCCTGGATGCGTTCGAGACTCTCACCACCACGAATGAGGATGCCCTGTTCCGCACCTTTGCCTGTGCCGACCATGATTGCCGTCGGCGTTGCCAGGCCAAGCGCACAGGGGCAGGCGACGACGAGGACAGCGACGGCGGCGACCAGGGCCACAATCCAGGGATTGCTTGAGGTCGACATGGAGGCCATTGTGGTCATATCCATGCCAGGCATGGGTTGGGCAGCAGGTGCGGTAACGTATCCGGCAATGGTCCAGCCGATAAAGGTCAACAGGGAGATGACGAGCACAATGGGGACAAAGATGCCCGAGATTTGGTCGGCGATCCGCTGAATGGGTGCCTTGGAACCCTGGGCCTGCTCGACCAGGCGGATAATGTTGGCGAGCATGGTCTCAGCGCCAACGCGTGTCGCGCGCATCCGCAAGAGGCCATGCTGATTGACCGTTGCACCGATCAGAGGATCATTGGCTGTCTTTTCAACAGGCAGGCTCTCACCGGTAATCATGGATTCATCGACAGATGAACGACCTGAGAGGACAATGCCATCAACGGGGATTTTCTCACCGGGCCGTACCATCAGCTCATCGTTGACACGTACCTGCTCGACGGGAAGCTCCATCTCGACGCCGTTTCGCAGCACGTGCGCGGTTCGTGCCTGTAAACCAAGCAGTTTGCGGAGCGCATTGTTGGTTTGGAGTTTGGCCCGTGCCTCCAGGTATTTACCGAGGAAGATCAAGCTGATGATTAACGCCGCTGTATCGTAAAACGTCGTCATCCCAACGACATATGGGAAAAAGGTCGCGACCACGCTCATCACAAAGGCTGCCGTCGATCCAACCGAGATGAGGGTATCCATATTCGCACTGAAATGACGTGCGTTTTTGAGCGCGTGCTTGTGAAACTCCCATCCGACAAAGGCCCAGACGGGTGTCGTGAGCACGAGCAGGAGGTAATTTTCACCAGGAAAGCGATTCATAAAGAACATGTTGAGCACGACGATGGGCAGAGAGAGCACAACTCCTAGCAGGAGCAGGAAGCGCTTGTGTGCGAGTTCGGCCTGCTTGCGCTTTTCGCGTTCATCCTGTCGCACGCTTGCCGCTTGCAGATCACTCTTTTGAGGAGCGGTGGAAGCAGGCATCACCACCTGTTCTGGAAGAGGGACAATTGGAGCGGTGTGCGGACGCGCCTTGTAGCCGAGCGCTTCGACCTTCGTTATCATGGCTTCTTCAGAAACGCCAGTTGGATCATAGCTGACCTGTGCCTGCTCTGTCGCGAGATTCACGCTGGCTCCTTTCACGCCTTCGAGCTTGTTGAGCCCTTTCTCGATGCGCATCGCGCACGCGCTACAGGTCATGCCTTCAATATCAAAGGTCGCGTGAGTGAAGGGATCACCTTGTGGCTGTCCTTGAGAAGGAACAAGCAACGGTGTGGCGGAATACCCAAGCGCATCTACCTTCTTTTGCATCTGCTCAATGCTCGTCACTGCCGGGTCATAGGTGACCGTAGCCTGCTCTGTCGCGAGATTGACGTTGGCTTCTTTCACGCCTTCAAGTTTGCTGAGTCCTTTCTCGATACGCATCGCACAGGATGCGCAGGTCATGCCTTCAACGGAAAACAGCGTCTGTCGTTCTCCATTTATATCATAGGCGCGCTGATGGATCACTTCACCAGTTGGCTGTATCGTTGTCATACCAGTTCCCTCTTCTATGCTACCAAATACTTTTTTTCTTTACCCATACCCCTCCGGAGGGGGTGTGTTTACTATATACTCTCCGGGCTATTGTTGTCAACCCCCCGCAGGGGGGTATAATGGTAAGTGTTCTTTGTGCTGAACCAGCCCTGCTTCCTTCCGCTGTTAAAGAGTTATTGCGCTATGATGCGCCGGTCCAGAGCACACGTCGAGATGCTAGAGAAGAGGTCCATATTGGTAACAAACACATTCAAGCAGGTCAGGCCATCATCGAGTGCCTGGGAGCTGCCAATCATGGCCCTGATCATTTTTCCCACCCTGACCAACTCGATGTACGGCGGCGTCCCGTTCAGCGCCATCTTGCCTTTGGGCATGGGAGCCACTTTTGTCTTGGAGCACGACTTCCCATGGGTTGCGTAACGAGATTTGATAGTTGAGCAGGAAGGGAAAAACTGTTAGAACGTGTCTTTTGGAGAGTCTGTTTGCTAGGAGTATCAACACGCTATTGACGCGAGAGAAAACGCATCCTCTGCTTTCAGATGTTGCAACCAGCTTGCGATCCCTTGTTCCACTTCATCGGGAGCGTCTTCCTGTCCTCCGTCAAACGATGCTGAATTGTATTGGGGAGGTTGGCCTCGATGAAGACGTTTTGTTCCAGGATTATCTGTTTCTCTGCTGGAGACCGTAACGTCTGAAAGATCTTGCGTGCTGGTTCCGGGAACTCGCTACATAAGCTCCTCTCGCTTTCCCAGATCTCCTAGAAGCCAAGCTGCTGCTTGACCAGGACCATCGTGATACGACCGGGCTCGTGCTCTGCATTGATGATCAGAAGTTTATTGATGGCGCTGGGCTGGCCGTAGACCTGCTGTGAACGTTCGCTTTCTAAGGGAAGGCTATGTTCGCGGATGCGGCGAAATCCATCTTCCAGCGTGCCCACGAGCTTTTGTGTGCCAACCACCCAGATCACCAGGCCCGCGCCGTATGCAGCGGCTCCTAACTGGCTGCCAACGCCTGATGCGATGAGTATCTCGCCCTCTTCGGTGATAGCGTGGACGCTTCCTACCAGCACTTCAGAGCTGGCTATCAGCTTGCGCATCTCGTTGCGCTGTGTTATGTGATCAAGCGCCTGCAACCGAGCGCGCACCGATTGAAAGTGCGTCGGGTGTTCGATCTGCTCTGCCAGGCCAATCAATTCAAGGGTACGTGAGGGCGAATTATACACCTCTGCGCCATCGGGAATCAGGTCAAGCACATACGTTCTTGCTTCTTCGCTGGTATCAAAGACGACAACTCGTATACCGTGCGCTTGCAGTGCCTGGACGGTCTTCTCGATCTGCTTCTCTGATGCCAGTTGCGTGAATTCGGAATTTGATAGATTGGTAGCCATTGAGATTGTTTTCACTTTCTTTCTGGTGGTAAATCTTGAGATGAACCTGGTGGAATTATGCTGATCGTTTCCTGAAAACGAGACCAACAAGCCATGCGATAGGTGACAGTGGCAAAGTCAAGCACCCTTTTTCCCTCCCGGCGCCTCGCTCGTTTCAAGTGAGAGCAGCACCAACCCAAGCCGAATGAGTTGTAAGAGTACCCCATAGAGCGCGGCCTGATCCGGCAGCGTCCCCACAAGCAGGGTGGTGCCCGTCTCCTGCTGCTCGATGCCTAATCCTGCAAAGCGGTCTTGCCACCCAGAATCAAGGTGTCCCCGGATGTGAATGCGGTAGTGCATCGGTCCCCTCCTCTGTCTGTGTAGAGTGCTCTGATCATGAGGAAAGTATAGATGGGGCGTGTCCTCCAACACAGTCCTCAAAAGTGGAAGAAAAGGAGGAGTTTTGAAAGGCAGGAAGACGACCTGTTGGGGAGAAGGAGGAGCTAGAGCAGCGAGCGGGCACGCGCCAGGGCCACCGCCTGCGTGCGGCTGCTCGCTCCCAGCTTGCCGAGCAGATTACTGACATGTTTCTTGACGGTGTCCAGGGAAATCACCAGAGCCTGGGCAATGTCCTGGTTGGAGGCTCCGGCGGCCAGCAGGCGTAAGACTTCCTGCTCCCGCCGGGTGAGGGAGAAAGCCTGCGGGGAGGAGCCAGCAGATGCCTGCGCTGTACGGGAAGGCGCAGGCCCAGGCGCCTTTGTCGCTTCCAGCGATCTGCTCGCGCCTGGCTTCTCCTGCTCGAAGGCAGCCAGGAGCTTTGCGATGTAGGTCGTGGTAGAGGCAGCCCACTCGTGCTGCTGGGAATGTGGGGTGAGCAGCGCCTGGAGCGCCTCCTTCATCAGTTCGCCTTCATCCAGGTACACGCGCAGGTAGCCCTCTGGTTCCGTCAAAGCAAAGAGGCGCGTCGCGATCACGCGGGCCTGGTCGTGCTGGCCTGTCTGGTGTAGCGCTACCAGCAACTGGGTCAGATACGTCATGGTGATCCTGACATTGGCCTGCCGATCCAGGTGCCCGCTCCAGCGTTCCAGCAGGGAAGCCGCCTCCCGAAACCGCCGCTGGGCGAAATACACGCGGACCACGATCGGGAAGGCATTATACAGGTTTCTGTCCCATGGCCCCTCTGGAAAAAGGACACCACTCACCCAGTCGGACGCCTCCTTGAGCTGTCCTTGCGCCAGCCACCACTGCGCTCGCACGATTGGCAACCAGCCTGAGAAGACCGCAGAGCGCTCGCGTTGCACCCGCCGCTCTAGCTCATGCAGCGCGAACTCGGCCTCCGACCACTCCCTTCTCGCTAGCGCAACTCCTACGAACTCGATGTATCCTTCTGCGAGCACATCCAGATGCTGCCAGGTAGTGGCGTCCTGCACGACCGTGTCCAGCAAGCTGCGTGCTTCCTCCAGGCGGTTCCACTGGTAGAACACCCGTGCCAGGACGACTTCAAAGTAGCCTTTGAGCAGGGCATAGCCCGCGATCTGCTCGACCAGGTCGAGGGCCGCCAGGCTCTCCTCATACGCCAGGTGCAGCTGTCCCGCCTCCAGCGCTGCCATTGCCAGCCATTGCCTGATCTTGTAGGTCGCATAGCGGCTTTCCGACTGGCTCGCCCGCTCTTTGGCAGAGAGCAGCCGCGGCACCAGGCTCGCTCCCTCTTGCCGGACCGTGTAGTGAAGGAGGAAGCTACAGGCGAGCAGCACGAGCTGCCAGATCGCCTCCTCCTCGCGCTCAAGCTCCTCCTCGATCTCCTGCTCCATGCTCTTCATACGCTCATCATCCCCATGGGCCACGGCTTTCCAAAAGACCAGATGGATATGGAGCAGGCGCAGACGCTGGTGCAGCAGGATGTCCTTGCCGGTACGGAATTCTCGACCTTCGGCGTGAGAGACAGCGCCTGCTCTTGTGGCCGAGCCCTCATGATCGATCTCGTCACAAGGCAGCCGCAGGAGCGTTTCCACCCGCGCCATGAGCTGCCGGGCCTCCTGGGAGATTCTGGTGCGCTGTTCCCGGGTGGTCTGGGTAACCGTAGAGAGCAGGTAGAGTGCTGTCGTGAGCAAGAGGTGTGCGTGCTCGCGCACCGTCTGCTTTGGCAGCATCAGCGCTGCACGTGCCATCGTCGCCGCTTCTCCACGCACCCAGAACTGTTCGACCGTCTGCTCCATGAGATTGGCTGCCGTGGAGTAGTCAGCAGCCTGGAGGGCATGGCTAATCGCCTCGTGAACGTCGCCCTCTGCCTCATAAAAGGCAGCGGCCCGGCGGTGCAAAAGCGGCGCCAGATCTGGCTGGGTAGTGTGCAGAACTGCGAGCAGCGCTTCACGGAAGAGCTCGTGCAGGCGATAGCTGTGTCGCTCTTCATCCAGCGGCACCACAAAGAGGTTGGCTCGCTCCAGCAAGATGAGCATCTGTTGGCTGGCTGCCCTGGTGGGGGCCGCGGTCACGGCCTGGCACGCAGCGGCGTCCAGGCGCGAGAGGAGAGCGCTGTACAGCAAAAAGTCACGCACGCTCTCAGGCAGACGGGTCAGGATCTCCTCTTGCACGTAATCCAGGAGATAGCGCTGGCTGCCGGTCAACGCCTCAAGATAGGCCGCGCGATCTTCGCGTTTCTGCAGGGTGAGCGCGGCCAGGTGCAAGCCGGCGATCCAGCCCTCGGTCCGGCTCACCAGCTTACGCACCTCTTCTGCTGAGAGCGGAGGGGAGAGCAACTGGCCCAGATACTGGCTCGCCTCGACCTCTCCAAAGCGCAGCTCGTCTGCACGGATCTCGGTCAGGTGTTCGCGTACCCGCAGCCGTGCAAGGGGCAGATCGGGGTCCACGCGGCTGGAGAGGATCAAATGGACATGAGCAGGCAGATGCTCCAGGAAGAAGCCCATGCTCTCGTGAATGACTGGCTCTTCGATCACTTGATAATCGTCCACAATCACCACGATGGGGGCAGCATGCCCCTCACCGCTTTCCAGTTCCTGGAGCAACGCCGTGAGAATGGTGGAAAACGGCGGCGACTGGGGGGATTGCAGCAGCGCCATCGGGCTTGCTCCAAAGTTCGGGGGAAAACTGGGGCAATGGCGCAGGGCTGCGATTAGCGCGACCCAGAAGCGCGTCGGTGTCGTGTCCAGTTCGTCCAGCGAGAGCCAGGCGACCTGGCTCTTTCGCTGACTTGCCCAGGTGGCCAGCAACGTCGTTTTGCCAGAGCCTGCCGGAGCCGAGACCAGGGAGAGCCTCCTGGCAAGCGCCGCATCGAGGGCGGCAAGCAAGCGCTCGCGCTCCACCAGCGCGGTTGGCAAGCGTGGTGGGGAGAACTTGCTGGAAAGGGGCGCCATCCCCTGGTCCAAGGGCTGCACGGCCCCTGATCCGCGCACAAGCGTCCTGGCCGCCTCCTCTAACCGCGAGAGCCTGAGAGTCTCTGTCCGTCCCAGATAGCGCTTGTGTGCCTGCCCCTGGTGCGAGTGGTAGGCATACCAGTAGCCAGAGCCTCGCGACCGCGGCTCTTTGAGCACATTGAGGTGACCAGCTTGCCCCTGGAAAGCAAAGGAGGTATGCGTGGCTAACCAGGCGAACCACGCTTCTTCCTCTCCTGGCACCACAGAGGAGAGGGCTGGATCAGCCGGATGCAATTCATACAGGCCGCGCGAGGCCGTCCAGATGAGGGCATGCGTCGGGACTTTCGGCATAGGCTCCTTTTATCTAACAGCTGTTATCCCCAACTCCCCAACATGAGGAAGGAGAGCGAAAACAAGGGATGAGAAAAATATCCAGCATGCTGCACCTGAGCGAGACAGAACCAGACCTTTCAGAAAACGAACCAGTCTGTTTCCCTTTCCCCCCTAGCCCACCGTCGCCCGGTCGGCGCTTCACCAGAAGGATGTCTCACGGTCACATCGGCCGGGTTTCCCTCATCGCTCCTTTGACGTATCTCAAGAAAAGAATGTGACTGCTGTTTCCTATGGCAAGCCCGTGTGCCATAGCGGTGAGACGCGCCTGCTCTCTTGCATCGTGTTGCGAGCCGACCGCGTCGGTGTCGCGCGGGGTGGTAGGGGAGATCCGTGGGGATCTCTGGGACTTTTCCCACATCACCCATTGATCCTGGCGTGGTTTTCGTGCCCCACTCTACCTTTGAGCGGTTGTCTTGGGCTGCCTGTTATTCAGCTGGAAATGTACAAAGTCGAGCTTAGACATTTTTTTGTGTAATGGACGGACAAATAGATGGATATATATTTAGATTGCTGAAGACGATCTCGGTTGGCGAATTCTCGGCAAGGGCAGCGAGAGCGATGGGAGATGATGAGGTATAAGAATTCTCGTCATCTGAGGTTTGCCCTAGGAATGTCGTATTGACATAAAATTTAAAGTGATGTCCACATGTGATGACCGCAAGCGTGTTTTTCCCGCCCATCTTAATAGCCGAAGAAGGTGTCCAGTCGATTAAGGCGTTTGCCTGCCAATTGACGCTTGAGATCTTATACTCGCCAGCGCTGCTGATCTCGAAGAGGTAACCGCCATACACCCCTCCGTTATCTTGAAAGCGAACAAAGATACCTCCGCTATGCCCCTGGACGATTCGCATATCGACGGAAATTGTTGGATTGGTAGAGGAAGTCCCGGAAGCCACGCACGCATGCTGGTTGTGTTTGTCGAACTGTTTGACATGGTATCCATCTCCTTGAAACTGGCACCAGTTGTCCTGAACCCAGCCCTTGCTGCTGGTGCTGTCCCTGTTCGGCTCATTCAACACATCGCTATACTCGGGAGTACCTTTCGTGGCATCGGTGAGGGTAATGTGAGCAACGGCGGTTGCCTGGGCTTGCGCCAATGCTGTCGCTGTAGGCGCGACAAAGGCGGTGGCTGTTTGCTGGGCCCCCTCAGTGGCTGTTTGCTGAGCATCACTGGTGCCTGTTTTGCTCGGTTTCGTGTGTGGCGTTGTGGCTGGAGACTGTGTCTCTGTGAGAGCCGTAATGATGGGGGCATCTGTGATACCTGAGTTCATATGAAGTGAGGTAATGATGAGACTCGGAATGGAGCAGCAGAGAAAAGGTACGAGTACCAGCAGGGTGATGACGATGGCCCACAGTTTTCTTCGAGAAGTCGATTTGTTTGGTGGAGGAAGAGGAGTTCCTGGAATAGAGAGTGGCAAGGCCGGAGGCGGAGGTGGTGGCGTATGCACGGGCGTGAAAAGTGGGTACGGAGAAGCGAGCGTGTCAGTAGAGTGCAATGTCCGCGAAGATGCAAGCTGCTGATCCGCGATGGGAGAAGGTGCTGGCAGGAATGGGACAGAAGGGACCACTATGGTCTGGGAAGAATGGGTGGCATCATCTGGACTAGCCCCTTCCAGCGCGCTTACAAAGTCAGAGACGCAACGGAAGCGCTGTTCCGGATCTTTCACAAGTGCTTTGAGGATGGCATCGTCGATGTATGTGGGCAAGGAAGGTTTGAGAGTGCTGAGAGAAGCTGGTTGATGATGGAAATGCTGGCTCATTAGATCGAGTGGATTGCTCGCGTTAGGAAAAGGCATCTGTCCTGTGAGGAGATAATAGGACATCACCGCAAGCGCGTATTGGTCGGAAGCGTAGGTCGCATGCTGGGTCCATTGTTCTGGAGGCATATAGGCAGGCGTCCCACGTACGACCGCTCCGGCAGTTGTTGTGGCATTCATGATCGTTGCCGTTCCGAAGTCAGTGAGCAAGAGATGAGGGTGACTCGCGGAACCTTGCTCTGAGAGCAGAAAATTCTGGGGTTTGATATCACGATGAACAATTTGATGGTCATGTGCATATTGTAGTGCGTCTGCGGCTTGACGCAGGAGGAGAAGGGTTTCGGATACAGGAAGCGGGAGAGGGTGCGACCTTCTTAATAACCATTGTTCGAGCGAACCTTGCGAGCAGAAGGGCATCACCATGTAGGAGATTCTCGTCCCCTGAATGTCTTGCTCATTATATTCATACAGAGGGAGAATGTGGGGATGACTGAGACGAGAAATAGCCTGGGCTTCATGTTGGAAAAGATGCAGCATTGTTTGCAGATTATGCGTGTCTGTGGTGGTAAGAAGGTCCATACGTAGTAATTTGATGGCTATCTGGCGGGAGAGGTGCAGATCCTCTGCAAGATAGACTTCTCCCATACCACCACTCCCGATGTGTTGTGTGAGTCGATAGTGGCCGAGCTTAAGCCCCAAGAATTGCATACTGTCGCACTCCATACTTCTAAGAGAAAACACTGAAAGAGCGTAGTAATATGGTATCCTTTCCTCTCGAAACGAGAGCAAACCTTGCCCCGACTTTGGTAAAGATGCCATGTCGTACCCGTGGCGAAAAAACAACCAGTTCGTGGCCTGCGAGAGCGTTTCACATGCGCCAATCAGGTGAAAATAGGGCTGGTTTTATTGCCACCATTTCTACACACGGTTATGACAAAGGCTCTGGCGAGGTTCGATGAGGGTTTGTCGCAAGTTCATTGGTTGATGGCGGAGAGTATAAGGCAGGGAAGCAAGCGAGGACAAGGGTCATATGACCTATAGTACGTACACGTCTGTTTCACGTATTTCAGCTTAAGCGCTACTCGTGACGCCCAGGCTGCGAAGCGCTTTTTCGCGAAAGCGCTCGGAGCCTCCCATGCAGTGACTCCTTGTGTCATCACCTTTGACAAAAACGCGGCGTAGCCCAAAGCTCTCAAGGAACTTAAGGCAGAAGGAAGCATCCCCCAGGCGTGCGAACTTCGGCAGAGCAAATACCTCAACAACCTGATTGAACAAGACCACCGTTTTCTCAAACGACTGGTCAAACCAGGAATGGGTTTCTTTTCGTTCGAGACGGCCTGGCGAACCTTGCAGGGATATGAGACCATACACATGATAAGGAAAGGACAGATGCAAGGTGTGAGCAAAGGGGACAGTTTCTGCCAAGCAGCATTCATTGCAGAACTGTTCGACGTGGCTATCTAACCACAGCAACAGAACAGCGATGCTCTGTTCTTTGTATGTCTCTTCATGTTTTTGCAACACAGCCTACCAGAGTGCCCCGTGACGGACGCCTATTTTAATCCTGCCTCTCTAGCGCGTATAACAGCTTGTGTGCGATCTGCTACTTGAAGCTTGCTGAAAATGTTGGAGACATGGTTGCGCACGGTTTTTTGGCTCAAGACTAAATGTCCCGCTATCTCTGCATTGTTGCATCCCCTGGCGATGAGCAGGAGGACCTCTCGTTCTCGCTCGGTCAATTCGGGAAAAGCTTGTGGAAGCGACATCGTGCTCAGGGTTGAGAAGTATTGCGTCAGGCGCTTTGCAATCGACGGGCTAAAGATGGCTTCTCCGCGACTCACAGCGGTAATGGCACGCAGGATCTCGTCCTGGTCCGCTCCTTTGAGCAGATAGCCACGCGCTCCTGCGCGCATCGCCGCGAACACCGAGTCGTCGTCTTCAAACATCGTCAGGACAAGGATGCCGATATGCGGGCTGGTGTGCAGGATAGCGCGGGTCGCCTCGATGCCATTCTGCCCCGGCATGTGCAGGTCCATCAGAATCACATCTGGCTGGAGCGTTGCCGCTTGCACAATGGCCTCATCACCCGTAGAGACTTCTCCTACCACCTCTTTCTCTGGGACAGAAGCGAGCAGTGTTTGCAGACCATCGCGGAAAAGAGGATGGTCGTCAGCGATAAGCACACGAATGGATTCCATGATGTATTACTCCTTTGGTAATGGGAACTGTACCAGAATGTGGGTTCCCGCTGCTCTGCCCGATTCGATGTGGCAGGTTCCCCCCAATTCGGCAGCTCGTTCGCGCATCGAGGAGATTCCCACCCCTGCCTGATACTCGGTTGGCAAGCCCTTCCCATCATCACCCACCTCTATCGTTAGCCGTTCCACCACCTGAAGACGAACATGGCAGGTGCGCGCTTGTGAATGGCGGACGACATTCGTTACTGCTTCAAGCACAATCCGATAGGTTGCCACCTCGACGGCTGCGGGAAGCGTGGGCAGAGCGGATGGAGCCCCGATCACCATTTGGATACCGCCCGCCTGACACAACGTTCCGATCTGCTCACGGAGCGCGGAAACCAGTCCAAGTTCATCCAGCGCGGGAGGGCGTAGATCATAGACGAGGCGGCGAATGTCAGCAATCGTTGCCTGTGTTTGCGCTTTCAACTCACACAGCAATGGGTCCAGAGCAGGGGGATTGTGCGTGAGCAGGTTGCGCGCAGCATCCAGTTTGAGCGTCATGCTCGCGAGCGTCGGACCAAGTCCATCGTGCAGATTGCGGCGCAACCGGCGGCGTTCCTCTTCTCTGGTTGTCACCAGATGCTCGCGGGAGCGTTGCAAGTCGGCAAAGAGACGCACGGCATGAGCTGCCACGCTCACTTGCGAGGCAATAGCTGCAAGCAATTTCCGTTCGGCAGTGCTGAAGGTCTCATTGGTATCCCGCGGAGAGAGGATCAACTGCCCAACCGGCTCGCCATAATAGACAAGCGACAACGTATGCAAATCGCCTTGTGCGATGCCATGGGAGGCGGCGAGAGCAAACGTCTCCCCATGCTTCAAGTTGATTGCCACATATGGGAACTTGAGAGCCTCCGCAACCGTCTGGACAACCGTAGGCAGCACCTCCTCGGGGATCAACGTCGCCTCAAGACGAGCACCAAGACGCGCGAGCACCGCATAGGGATCATCACGCTCGCCATAGGTCAGGCGATTGACGATGCGCTGCAGACGAGCATGCAGTGGTTGAAATGACATGGCGACAAGGCCCGTCGCCAGCAATGAGGGAAGAAAAGCGCTCTCAGGATGAAAGAGCATGCTCGCCAGGCTGACGATCAGCACATACAAACCGACAACGCTCACCGTGAGGGCACCATAGACCAGTGTTCGGTTGATGATGATGGTAATATCGAAGAGGCGATGGCGCAAGATAGCGATAGCCAGCGCAAAGGGATAGGGTAAAACAAGCAAGCCAAGCACATTGCTACTGATGATCGGATATCCAAGTAGATTGGGCAGTTGCCAGAGAAAGAGACCGCCGCCTGCTGAGAGCAGGGCAGCATACATCACCCAGCGAATTTTCTGACGCTCGGCGGCGCTCTGTGCTGTCTTGTATGACCAGAGGATGAGCATGATCGACAGGACGGCAGAGATTGGTGGAAAGATGCTCTCTGCCAGACTCCAGCGCCCAATCCAATCCAGTGTGCTTGAAGCCAGGGGCAACACACCGAGCAGCGAGATGAGCGTGCCTACGTAGGGGAGGATATAGAGCAGTGGAATGACAATGCGCCATTTGACGATAATGGCATGTGGTCGAGGAAAGATCAGAGCAAAGTGTAGAAGAGCGATCCAGAATAGCAGATAGATCCCTATGGTTGTGGCTTTGAACAGCCAGAAACCGATCCCATTAACCAGATCCCCGACTTGCAAACCGAATGACCAGGCCGTGGCTCCTACCATGCTCGATGCGGCGAGGAATTGCACTCTGGCGGCAGGCTCACCCGGGCGCAGCAGCAAGACAAACGCCGCCACCAGGAAAAAGACCAGGGCATAGAGAATGGTGCTCCACTCTTGCAACACAATGGTACTCAAGGGATATGGTCCAAGCGTCACAGGCACATACCTTGCGTGCCCATTGCGGAGAACGGTGTAGGTGATCGTTTGACCAGCATGCCACTGTGGGCGTGCGACCCTAAACTCGAAAAGTCCCTGCGCCCAGGCTTCCATGCTTTTCCCCTCGACGGCAACAACGATATCTCCCTGGCGTAATCCACCGGGCTGCAAGGGGGTAACGACCACTCCATCGGGCCGCCAGACGGATTGGCCCGGCGAGAGGCGCACGCCATCGGAGGGAGTGGTCATGTGGAGCAAGAGGAAACTGACTCCCAACAAGACAGCCCCAAAAGCGATGATGATGACGGCGAGATTGGCACGTCCTGATTGTGTCATACTCTCACGCCTCCCACGGATTGAAAGGGAGTTGCTGCTCTCTCAGCACATTGTACCACTCTCTCTTCCTGATGTGGTAAAAAGTGTGAAGCGCGAGCCGATTTTGAGGCACCAGGTGAGCAGAAGTGATCCATCACCTGAGAGCATGGGCCAGAGATGCGGTTGCGAGCATTCGACGGGTGGGAATTCACGAGGGCTTGAACAGGAATGCTTTGCAGCCCTGTCGACAACCCGTTCTTCCGCCTCAGCTGATGGACATGCATGCTTTTACCATGATAGAGTCCCTTCGTTTCCAAGCTTTGGTGGAGTAACGATCAGCTTCTCCCTAGATCTCTCCCGTATTGGTACCTGATAACGTCGCAGCAGCAGGAGCACGCCTATCACTATCGGGAGCAGGTAATGGACAAATGGGGGCATATCACCAAGGAACGCAAAAAGCGCTCCCCCGGCAAGTGTATATACCATGATGACCCACCCCAACCAGTGAGGAAGGATGCGTGTCGAGACAATCGCCATTCCATACATGAACGCGGCAAAAAAGGTCAGCGCCGTGTATACCTGAAAGATGGCAGTGTCCCAGAGGCTCAATTGCAGGTAGAGCGCCGGGATGACATGCGTTTTGACGGTTTCCTGAGCCGCCCAATACTCTATGCTCCGCCTGAAGGTCATATCCATGAGAATGAATCCCGTAGCGAGCGCTAGCGCAATCAAGCCCGATGACGAGAACGTCCGATTGCCTGCCTCTCGCAAGATCGATGTGAGGCGCGCGAACCCTAGTAACGTCACCACAACGGCAATGCAAAACAGGAGCAGACCCCATTGCCAGCTAGACCATCGATGAAAGACAGCCATCAATGCTTCTCGCAAGGGCAAGTCATACATGTAGGTTCCCTTCTCATCGGTGGGGGAGAGCCCTGCGGCCGTCAAAAACAAGATGCAACCGAGAATGAGCGTTATCCCTGTGAAACGGCGTTCAGTCCAAAATGTGCGGCCAAACATAGTATCCTCTCTTCCAAGAAGTTAATCATGGATCTCTCATCTCTTCCTTACTGTACGACGATCGTCAGATTCATCCCTGGATGTAGCGTGCAGTAGATGTGATAGATTCCTGCCGCCGGAAATGGTCCAATCGTCTTTGATTCACTCGTGATGTTGACATTGTGAAGCGCTGGAGCGCCTGACTCTCCTTGTGGATGGGCAGAACCACTTGCATCCCACGCTCCGTTTTGCAAAATATGGTCCACTGAACTATCATTGACAACCAGCAAACTCTTCCCTTTGGGAACCAGAACAATATTTTGTGCAAAGGTCGTCGCCGTCATATGAACGACTGGCTGCCCATCCGGACTGGAACTCTCTATACTGGTCTGGGGAACGATGGTAACAAGCACTGAGAGCAGTATCATGCCGACGACGAGACCTGCAAATCCACTCAATGAGACGGTAGTAAAGCGTGGAAGGCGAGGTTCAGCCCCTTGCTTCCGATACCTGCCTATGATGGCGTAGACACAGGTTCCAAGCGAGACCAATCCAAAGGCGACGACGAGGAGAATGAGACTGAATTCATAGTTGGACTGACCAGGGTGTGTGAAGACATAGAGGTCATGTGGCTGAAAGATCGGGTCGTACAAGGTGAGCAGGGCCACAACTGCGCCCACATAGGGCGCATAGCGCCAACGCGTAGCGAGAACGATAGCGGCAAGCAGGATCAGGGATGCTTCTATGACCATGGGAGGGATAAAGACTTTCGCCACGAGAAGGGCATAAAAAAACACTCCATAAGTCAGGAAGGCATACCCAAGGAATGTGGCGAGTGTGAGCTTGCCAAGCGACCCCCGGACGGGGCGAGCCGGATGGCGAATCTGGTCAGCAAGATCGGATTGTTCTCTCTGTTGCTGTTTGATCTCCTCCATACGTGGTCAAACTCCTTTCTTTGATCATTCACTCCTGAACGGTTGTGACTACTTGTTGATTTCTATCTCTCTCCAGAGTAGCCGATTCGGAGTCCCGTTGAGATGGGAGCAGCGTCCCAAAGGTACCGGGAAAAATTGCCCCAACTCATCCAGGTACAGAGTCCCAAGACGTTTGGGCTCGTGATCTGTGGCACTTGCGCAACCGGTTGTTGCGGGGTGTGCTGCTGCATACCCATTGCTTCTGGCTCAATCAGCAACAACAGGCTCCTTACCTTCAGTTTGAATTGTTAGTCGCTTAGACCAATTTGCACATCGCGTTAGTTAGGCCAGGAATGGGCTTCCGGTCCTTCGAAACCGCATGGCGAACACTACAAGGATAGGAGATGATGCATATGATCAGGAACGGCCAGGTGCAGGGGGGATAGAGGAAATAGCTAGAGCCAAGCTGCGTTCATCACGCAACTGTTCGAGAGAGCCATCTAAACTCAGCAGAAAGGCAGTAAAGGTTCTATTCCTTGGCTTCTTCTCCACGTTTTTGCAACACAGCCACCTGGGCAATCTCCGCACAGCGCATGCCCTCGCCAAAGCGTACCTGCAAGACTTCGCGTTGTATCTCTGGCAGATTTCGCACATGCCTTTGTAGTTGCTGGTATTCCTCCTGGCGCAGAGTTGCCTGTTCAGGCTCACGTTCCTCGCGCTCATAAATACGCTCCTCGACATCAACAAGCGGTACCTGCGGAAAGCGTCGTGAGCGACGATAGTGGTCAACGACCTTGTTACGGGCTATGGCCATAATCAATGGGCGTAACGAACGTTCATCCTGTCGTAAATCTGACCCTTTTTCAGAACAATAGTAAATACCTCCAGCAATATATCTTCCGCATCTTCACGCGAATCTAACTGCCTTAACAAATATGCCAACACAGCCGGAGCGTGCTTCTCGTAAAGATCCATTGGTTGCTCAGGGACCGGGCCGGGTTGTTGTATTGTTTACTCCACTATTCTTGAGATCTCATTAGTATATTCGCAGAAATGGGCAAAACAACGCGCAGTTTTATGAATGTGTGTCTACTTTCGCGCCTACGGCGCTCAAGGTAGGATGTGTGAGCGTGTGGCATTGGCGAATGCCAGTGCCACACGCTCACACATCCTACATACAGGCGAGCTTGCGAGCCGAGGTGGAAGAGAAGATATGCGAGAAAAACTTAAAAATTGGCTTAAAAAATTGGCTTAAAAAATTGGTATATACATATTGACATTAGTATGAGGATTGGGTACACTCATGTATAAGTTCACTTATATTTAGTGTTTTCCTGCTATCCGTGCCATTCAACGTATCATTCACCTTGCTCATTCTTCGGCTGCAAAAAAAGCCTTTTTGTAGTCTGGAGGGCTGCGCCCTAAAACTTGTATGAACGGTAGACCTGTCTACCGGATATGCGTAGGTAAGCTAGTCAGGAAGGTGTGATGGGTTGCATAGCTGGATCAAAGCGCAATTGAGATCGACTGACAGCGGTAATGTTTGCCCGCAAGGATTGCTGGCAATACCTAACGCAAGGAGTGACGCATGTCGAAAAAGAAGCTGTTGCGCCTGGGCGCACTCTCCCTGATTGGATTGTTTCTCTTCTCTCTTCTGATCGCTATCGCCGATAAACCATCCACGGCGAAGGCAGCCTTTAACACAAGCTGGTATAACGCGGCCCCCTATGTCATGCCTCTCGCCAACAATCCTCCCAGCCTGACATCGGTCATGTCGGCGAGCGGGGTCAAGGCCTTTACCCTGGCCTTTATCGTGGCCAACGGTGGCTGTACCCCCGCCTGGGAGACAGATGCCGGGCTGGATAATGTCTCCTCTGATACGCAGATGGCTCCCATTATCAACGCGATTCGCGCGGCTGGCGGGGATGTAGTGGTCTCCTTTGGTGGCTATAATGGCAATAAGCTTGGACAGACCTGTGGCACACCCCAGGCGACCGCCGCCGCGGAGCAGGCCATCATTAACAAGTATAGTCTCCACGCCCTTGATTTCGACCTGGAGGAGCCAGAATACGAGAACGCTACCGCCATCAATAACGAACTGGGCGCAGCCCAGATTCTCCAGGCCAATAATTCCGGCCTCTACGAATCGATCACCATTCCTGGTACCACCAGCGGCACGGGCTACTTTGGTCAGCAACTGCTCAACAACGCGAAGACGCTGGGCTATACCCCCAACAACTACGCGATCATGCCCTTCGATGGCGGTTTTAGCGGTGCAAGCAGCCAGATCAGCGCCTTGCAGAGCTTTAACACGATTCTGATGAATACCTTTGGCTGGAGTAGCGCGACTGCCTACGCACATGAGGGCATCTCATCGATGAATGGTCGGACCGATAGCGCGGAGTACTTCTACCAGTCGGATTTCCAGACCGTGCTCAATTTTGCCGAGAGCAACCACCTGGCGCGTTACACCTTCTGGTCAGTCAACCGGGATCGCCAGTGCAATCCCCCTGATAACAATGGCTCACTCTCAGGTACCTGTAGCAGCGTTCCACAGAGCGATTGGGGCTTTACCAAGATTATTGTGCAGTTCGCGGGGGCGACACCACCTCCACCGACACCCACACCTTCGCCCACGTCAGGCTCCACGCCGACTCCCACGCCTACTACGACTGTGACCCCAACTCCCACGCCCGGCGGATCATGTGCGGGTGTTGCCGCGTGGCAGTTGAATGTCGCCTACGTTGGAGGGAATCGCGTGACCTATAACGGCTCACTCTGGCAGGCCAAATGGTGGACAGAGAATGATGTTCCCGGAGGCGCGGCTGGCGTCTGGACCCTCATCTCATCCTGTAGCTAGTAATAATATAAACGCCACGCTGACGGTGCATCGCCAGCGTGGCGTTTATGATTTGCCTTAGTTCTCTTCGGCGTAGCGTGCCAATGAGGTAACGGTCTCTTGCAATTCTTCTTGCTTGAAGCCCATCGCCTGGGCCAGGCCCTCGGCATCTGGACCTTCAATCTCAATAATATGCGTAATCTGCGTGCCATTGGCCAGCGGGATCAGCACATGGCAACCGATGATGGCTCATTCCGATCCAACAGACCAAAAGCGCCTGAGAAAGAGTGTGGCAGGGCATAAGTTGGGTTTATTTCACCACACGGAATGAGAGATGGGTCGCGCCCGGCGATTCAAGCATTCGTATGCGTTCCAATTGTATAGGTTGAGGGCCGAGATGATCGAAGAGGCGAATGCCCTCACCCAGGAGAACATGGGCAATAGACATATGTAATTCATCGAGCAGGCCTGCCTTCAAAGCTTGTTGGACCGCGCTTGCACCATGAAGGGCAATATTTTTCTCGCCCGCGATCTCCCTGGCTTTCGCAATCGCGCTTTCAATGCCATCAGTGACAAAGTGAAATTGTGTTCTACCTTTTTTCACCGATTCGCGTGCCTGCGACTGCAAGACAATCACTGGCCAGTCGGGAGCCGTACCATCTGGGAAAACCCACCCATTCTCACTATCAATCATATTGAAACTCCTGTGCCCCATGATTACCACGCCGTTCTCATTGAGTGCATCGCCCGCAATCTCATGAAAGTTCTCCCACGCGTTGATAAACCAGGCAAATACCTGTGAGACATCATCATTCTTGTCCGCGATAAATCCATCCAATGATACCGAGAGGCCAAACATGACTTTTCCCATAATACACTCCTATCTTTGTAATTGTTGTTGCAACCTAACAGCAGATAGCTAAAAACATTTTATGCTAAAAGATATAAAAAAACTTCTCTGATTTTGCTCTCTGCTTCCCAACATTCGTGTGCTAAGAGGGGGTTCATTAGGAGGTAAGAGTGTTAGTTACGCACGCGTCTACCTATGCGTAAGCGCGTGCGTAAGCTTATTGCTTTATGCGCACTTGAGGGCGACCTCGGAGGAGGCGCTCTCGGGAACTTGATGCCAGTCAGTGCTGTCCTGGTAGCTGCCGAAGGCGACGCTTCTAAAGGTCAGAGTCTGGCCCTGCGAGCAGGCGACAGAGGCGGCTGCGCTCAAACTCTTGGCATACGAGGGACCCGAGGTATTGCTCTCACTGAGCTTGTACCAGGAGCCGCCTACGTTGACTTCGAGGCGTGAATTGACCTGGAGCGAGGTGACTGCGCGTGCGCATTGGATACTGCTCGCGGACATGACCTGCTGAGTCTGTCCCAGTGCTGGTGCGCGTGCACTTACCTGGCAGATGGCTGGTGAAACCTGGAGATGATGAGGACTGAGGTTGTGAGCCTGCACAGCCCGGGTGGTTCCCAGCGCCAGGGCCATGCTCACTATAAGCAGAACGAGGGCCTTGTGCCAGGAAAGCATACGAAGCATGTTGATACCTCCTTCTCAATGCGTTTTAATATCTAGCAGTTATTGTGAGGAAGGCGCGAAGGCAATCCATGAGTTTGCCATACCTTCCAACATCACAACGCATTGAGAAGGTGCCATGTGACACCTCTCTACGAAAGAGAAGATGTATGCTTATTCGACCAGAACAGGTCTCCGACTACGCAGATATTGGCGCCTTGCATGCGCGTGCCTTTGCCAATCGTTCATTAGAGGCCGTGATTGTTATGTTGCTACGCCAGCGCCGCGCATTTGACCCGGAGCTCTCGCTTGTGGCAGAGGAAAATGGGCAAATCGTTGGTCATGTCCTATTCTCTCCCTACCAGATGCGCTTGCTCGGTCAAACATTGCCTATCGTTAATCTCGCACCACTGGCTGTTGACCCTGTTTATCAGAGGCGAGGCGTTGGGGGACAGCTTATCATCAAGGGACATGCCATCGCTGCCACCAGGGGATACGCCCTAAGCATCCTTCTTGGACATAGCAGCTACTACCCTCGCTTTGGCTATCGTACACACGCCTTTGGCTCTTCACAACTTGCTATCTCCATTAGGAACCTTCCCAGGGAGAAGCTTGATGCTCGTGCTCCGACAAGCGAAGATTTAGCGGCTCTCAATGCTCTATGGCTTCATGAGGAGGGTGCCGTAGATATGGCTCTTGAGCCAGGCTTGGATTTGCTTGACTGGCTTAGTCCTGATCCAGAGATACATGCTACGGTCTATACGCGCCACCACGAGGTGGTAGGTTACACACGAACACATGTGAGAGAACCCAATAAACCACGCGTTTTTCTCGCGCGTGATCATCAGGCAGCCAGGGCCATTGTTGCCACCATGGTTCTGGGGGTGGAGACAGCGGCTCCTGATGTAGAGTGTATCCTGCCTCTACATCCAGCTTCAGCTTCAGTCGGTGCATTTGGTCAGGCCATATGCTCATCCTGGGAGGCCGCCATGGCATGTTCGCTGAGTCAGAGCAGTCTACTAGATGAGTATCTCGCCCTTGTTGCGAGTGGCCAGCGTGTTCCTGGACGTGTAACCTGGCCTGCTGCCTTTGATCTGGAGTAAAGCCGTTACTTAGCCGATGGAACGTGTTTCAATCCATGGATGAAAAGGTTTGATTTGAGTTCAAGTTCAAGTTGGATATCGCGTTTTCGTTTTATATGATGGATTATTGACACGTTTGAGGCTAATTCTTGCTTCCATGGAGTGAACTACCCCTGAGCTGAAGACTCAGGGGCTTCGCAAGAAGCCTGAGTTCACCAGACTCCTCATCAGAAATGGTGAGACCGTTTGAAAGGTCATGACACCTGCGGTTGACGCATCAGACCGCTGCTCTGTCGCCTGGATTTAAGTAGGGCTGAGGAAAGGCCCGGTGATCCAGGCCTAACAAGCCTTTTGAACCTTGTCGAGATGAGGACGGATTCTCTGCATGGTCACAGTGCAGAGATACGCATCACCCGGCGCTTGCCGGAGCATTTTTCCGAAAGGAATCGTCTGAAGAGAGTCTATGTCGTATCACCAGATAGGGCGCCGCTTATGCCTTGTTCTGCTGCGATTGCCCGTTTGTTACTCAAAGAGGGAAAGGCCAAAGTTGTCCGCAGAATCCCTTTTACGATCAAGTTGTCCGCACAGCCAGAGCGTACCTACACACAACCCTTGACCTTGGGAGTGGATACCGGGAGTGCGGTGATTGGTTCGGCTGTCGCGAGTGAACAGGGCAGCATCTTGTATCTTTCTGAAGTAGAAGTGCGCAATGATATTGCCACGACGATGAAAGCACGAGCTACCCATCGTCGAGATCGCCGCAACCGAAAGACACGCTATCGGCCTGCACGCTGGTTGAATCGGAGGAATTCCATCAAGATCGGGCGATTCTCCCCAACCATGAGAAGCAAGATCGACGCCCATCTGCGAGAAATCCGCTTTGCGCAATCTTTGTTGCCAATCACGTCCATGGTGCTGGAAACAGGAACCTTTGACCCACATGCGCTCAAAAACCCGGAGGTGCTGCGAAAGAAGTGGCTGTATCAAAAAGGGATGAACTACGGGTATGCGAATACCAAAGCCTATGTGCTGACACGAGATGGCTACACCTGTCAACACTGCCGGGGGAAATCAAAGGATCAACGACTCGAAGTGCATCACATCATCTTTCGTAGCCAACACGGAAGCGATGAGGAAAGCAATCTCTTGACGCTCTGCAAGACCTGTCATGAAGCCCTTCACGCGGGAATGATGACGCTCAAGCGCACCGGCAAGAAAAAAGGGAATCTGCTGCATGCCACCCAGATGAACAGCATCCGCATGCAATTGCTGAAACGCGTTGAGGCGGAAGAAACGTGGGGCTTCGTGACGAAAGAACATCGATTGCTTGCGGGACTTCCCAAAGAACATGTCTTTGATGCCGCCATGATTGCCACACGCGGAAAGAAGCCTGTTTTTCAGATACAAACGGTGCTTGTCAAGAAATGCATTCCAGATGGAGAGTATCAGCAAACCAAAGGAAAGCGAAGCGAGCAACGGATCACAACAGGGAAAATCCAGGGCTTTCGCAAATTCGACAAAGTGCGCTACCAGGGTCAGGAATACTTTATCAAAGGCCGTATGTCTACTGGTTATGCTCTTTTGATGATGATAGACGGGAAAAAGGTCGATTTGAAACCAATTCCCAAGTTTGAGAAGATGAAGAGAGTGAGTGCGCGCTCCTCATGGATGACCTGTCAAAAAATCCTACCAAGTTCCCAGGGCAATCGCATCTAATTTGGGGAATTGGCTCTACAAGCCATGCCCTAACAAGCCCATTTTTAAATCTCTGCTGTATAGATGCTCTCTACAGGCCGCTTGAAAATTTAGATGCGATTGCCCTGACCAAGTTCCTTCTCCTCTACCAACTTTTTGGAGTGGTGGGTATTTTTGCTGCACTATCGGGAATGCAAGCCAAGAGACTATTCGCCAGTCTATTGAAAGTCAGGGATAGGAGTAAGATACGGCGTTCATCCACGAGGCTGAAGACCTCGTGGTTTTCTCGCCGCACCGCGTATAAATAGGTGCCGTCAACGGGTCGCCTATTTATTCCATGGAGGTGTCCTGGCCAAAACCTACAGGGTACCCAAATCTCCCAGCAAGTAGCAGTTTGCGTAAATATGTAGTATCTTCCATTGCCAGAATGCGACGCATGTGCCGCATATAAAGACTGTAAAGTACCTAGTCCCCTACTTTACAGCAGGCAGGGAGAGAGCCATGAACAAGCAAATGAGTGGCGCGGACGCGACCTTTCTACGAACGCGCCAGAGTCCCCTCGTGGGCCGTGATACCGAACTGAAGATCCTGTATGAGCGTCTTGACGAGGTAGAGCGGTCTATAAGCCAGGGATATCAGCCGCGAACGCCATTGCCCTTCGATACACAGAAGAGCCCGCAGTGCCTCTTCCTAATGGGTGTCTCGGGTATTGGCAAGACGCGCCTGGCAGAGGAACTGGCTCGCCAGGCCATACGCCGGGGCTGGCAGGTCATTTGGGGACGTGCCTACCAGCAGGAGCGCGATATTCCCTATCATATCTGGACGGAGGCTTTGCGCAAGGCCATCGCAGAGTCACCCTTCCTCCAGGATATTATCACTTCAAGCTTTACCACCACATCCACAGCAGAGGGCGAGCAGGACCAGGTATGCCTCAGCTGGCAGCCTCTATTGAAGCTCCTTCCTGACCTTGCCACTCTGGCGCCAGAGGCCTTGCTCGATCCCTCACATCTCTCGCCCGAGCAAGAGCAGTTGCGCCTGCACGAGGCCGTACGCGATCTCCTCTGCGTTGTCAGTGCCGCCTCTCCTCTCCTGATTGTGCTCGATGATGTGCAGTGGGCCGATGCCAGCAGTCATGATCTGTTGGGCTACCTGGCACGGCACGCGACGGGCCGGCCCCTCCTCTTCGCCATTACCTGCCGCGATACCGAGCTACCCCTTCAGCCACCTCATCCCCTACGCCTGCTTATGGCACATATGTTGCGCGAGCGTTCGGGGCGCATTCTCCAGGTTACTCCCTTGAGCGAGAACGAGATTGGTTCGCTAGTCTCGCATTTGCCCACTGAGCGCGTGTTGCGTATCCAGGCCCAGGTCGCTGGCAATCCCTTCTTCGCCGAGGAACTCGCGCTCTCGACCCTGCCTACTCTGCCCACCACGATTACCGCTGCGCTTGAGCATCATATTCAGAAGTTAAGCTCCGCCTGTCAGCAACTCTTGCGTGGGGCCGCCGTGCTTGGTGGCTCGTTTACCTTTCCCACTATCTACGCCATGGAGGCAGAGGTGCGGCCTATGGCGGAAGATGAGGTCCTTGAGCTGTTGGAGGAGGCTCTGGGCGCGGGTGTGCTCAGCGAGGAGGAGCAGGGGCATGAGACCCTTTATCACTTCTGGCATCCTCTGCTCGCCAGTTATCTCTATGAGCATACCTCCGCCATGCGCCGTGCTCGCCTGCACCAGCGAGCCGCCCAGGCTCTGCAAGAGGTTTATACCGGGCGCGAGGATGAAGTGGCCGCGCTGATTACGCATCACTTGCTGCAGGGCGACGCACCTGCAAGTGAGGTTAGCCGTTATGCCCAGCGAGCCGCGGAGCGAGCCTATGCTCTTTCGGCCTATGCCGAGGCCGCGAAATACTATCAACTCACGCTGGAGCATTTCACTCACACCTCTCAGGATCACACACACCATGCCTATCTGCTTGAATGCCTGGGCGAGTGTGTGCGCTTCCAGGGCAAGTACCAGCAGGCCCGCGCCTTCTATGAGCAGGCCCTGGACGAGCGCGAAAAGCTCGCATCTGCTGATAATCTCTTGACTGAAGAGGCGCTGATTCAGGCTCTGCTCTGGTGTGAGATCGGCGTTACCTGGTACGACCAGGAGGAGACTGTGAAGGCACGTCAGTGCTACCAGCGCGGCGAGGCCTTGCTTGAGGCGGCTAATGTCACCACGGGCGGCGCCTGGGCCAATCTGCGCCTGGAGCAGAGCTACTCCTATTGGCGCGAGGGGAACTATACCGAGGCGCGCCACCGTGTTCTGGAGGCATTGAAATTCTTCGATAAGGACGGCACCAACGCGAATAGCCATCTGCCAACCTGGTGCTCCAGGCGGGCCAGTCAGGCCTTGCTTGGTAATTCTGTCAATCTTGGGCGCATCTATACGCTCCTGGGTATGATTGAAGGAACATCCGGTCGCATCAGCGAAAGCCTGCGTTACCAGTACCAGGCCCTGCCGCTCTTTGAGCAGCATGGACAGGTACGCGAACTCGCGATCCTCCTCTGCAATATGGGCGATGCACACCTCCGGCGCGCCGAGTTTTCCCAGGCGTATACCGTGCTCAGGCGCTCACTCAAGCTAACGGAGCGTGTTGGCGATGGCACGCTGTTCTCCTTCTTGCATGGCAATCTCGGTATTCTTGCTGCTCGACTCGGAGACTTAAATGAGGCGCGAGATACCTTGAGCAGAAGTATTGTGCTTGCCGAGCAGACCGACGATAACTCAGCCATAAGCCAGATGCGTGTCTACCTTGCTAATGTCTTGCAAGCTCAGGGCGAGTTTCAGGAGGCTAGTACACATCTCTGTCGTGCCTTCGTCATTAGCCGCAAGGCGCGCCTGACGCCCTACATGGCTATGATATTGCGAGCCCTTGGTGACCTACGCCTGACCCAGGCCCTGGCGATCCCCAACGATACGCACCAGCGAACCAGGCTGCTCAGGCAGGCAGCCTCATCATTGACACGGGTCCTGGCCCTGGCTGGTATCGAGCATGAGACACGGGGCGAGGCGCGCCTGCTCCTGGCGGAGGTTTTCCTCCTGCTCAACCGCTATCCCGAGGCTCAGGAGCAGGCAAAGCTTGCACTGACCGATAGCGAACTATATGAGCTAACCTGGCTGCGTGGCCATACCCAGCGCCTCTACGGCCATATGGATGCCTATCAACAGCGGACTAGCGCCGCCTCCGCCTGTTATGAGCAGGCGATCCAGACCTTCCAGCAGCAAGGGATGCGCCTGGAGGCGGGCCGAACTCTGTTCAGCCACGCTAAGCTGCTCTTACAGGTGCCTGATACGAAGAGTCAGCAGCGCAGTTTGCAGGATCTGCAAACCGCGCTGCGTATCTTTCAGGAGTGCTCTGCCTCCTTCGATGCCCACCGCGCCAACCTCCTGCTTGAAAATCAGCAATTGCTACCTCCCTCTTTGTGAAGCAGGGTTTCGCGAAGATCTGTAGTAGGGATATCACCCTGGGCGACAGGCACGAAAGCTTAAGCTGGCTATGGCGATTGATTTTATCTCGCATGCTATTCTTATATAGGGATCTACCAGTAGAGTACTCTTTTGTCGTTTGGAGAGCTAGAGAAAGGCAGTGGGGTGAGTTTCATGAGTGGGCCAGAGGAAAAACAATCTCAGCCAGAGAAGACAGAACACGTGGACGAGCGCCTGAACAATATAGCTTATTCCCTGGGCTACTTTCTGGGAAATACGCGTTTACGCGCTCAGCATTTCGCTCAAGCCTTTCGTGAGGGGAATGTAGAATCAAATCACATGCACCAGGAGCCTGTGGAAGCGCAAATGGAGCCTTCAGAGCAGCAAATGGAGACGAATTCAATCATCACTGAATATGCTGCGACTCCCAGGCAGCCGGAGCCTACCTTGACCCAGAAAGCAGAGGATGTGATAGAAATTGTGGGTATCCAGTTGGATACGCTTTTCACAGTTTCGCGCATCCTTATGCGTAGGACGGTTGCACGTATTCGCGAAGATGTCGAAGATATATGGGTAGAGAGTCAGATACTTCGAAAGCGTCAGAGGCGACGAAGGCTCGAACGATAGTAGACGTGCTGTGGGAGATGACAGGTTCTCCCACTGAATAGGCAAAGACTTTCTCGCTTTGTGCCTTTCTCTGTAAAGGGAGGAATGATGCTGTTTTAATAATTAGCCAGAGAATAGGTGAGCATCCTCATTCTCGGATTTAATATTAGAGCATTACTAATGTACATATTTTAACCTTTATATAAAGTTGCTTTAACAAATATTTACTATAATGAAAATGCAAGCAAGCACTGTTGTGTTATCCAACTGAACTGACGCATTTTTCTCGTGACAAAAGGACATTCCTATGCTGTGGAAACTGGCTTCGATGATTCTTCTCGATATTCTCAAGACTTTGATTGTTGAACTGGCTATAAAAGTCATCTCTTCGCTTATTTCGCATTGGATCGCCTCCATGAAATCGCTCCAGGCGCAACCTTCTCCTGCCCTAGGCCTTAGCCTTGTCCCCAACGCTCTATAATATAATTTTGCTAGGAAATTTTACCAGGTTGTTCGAACAATCTGGTAAAATTTCCTAGCAAAATTATATTATGAGGCAAAGAGTTGATAGAAGAGTAATAGGACGCTGGCAACGAGGATGAACGCGATTATGACCAGGCTCATGCTGTGAGGCAGGCTAAGACATTGGTCTTTCATGATCGCGCGCTGGTTGCCGATCCATAAAATGCTTATGACGAGCAGGGGGGCAATGATGGCTGCCAGGATGTTCGACCAGAGAATGAGCTCGATGCCGGGAATGTTGAGCGCGAGACTCATGAAGGCCAGCACAACCGCTGCAAGGAGCACCAGGTAAATTCCCCTTTGCCATGCTTTTCCCCCAGAGAATGGAGACCAGCCACAGGCGCCCGAGACCGCGTAGAATGTGCTTCTTAAAAGGACGGGAATGGCGACCAGGCCGGAGCCAATGAGGCCAATGGCAAAGAGATAGCGGGCCAATCTACCAGCGAGAGGCTCCAGGGCATAGGCCGCGTCTATCGCGGTCAACATGGGTCTGTGGTGGACAAAGAGCGTTGAGGCGGTTGTGACCATGATAAAGTAAACAATCGTCTGGCCAATCATGGCTCCGCTCCCTACATCTAGTCGCGTGGCCCGTAATTGTTGCTTGAGCGTTCCGCCGCGTTGCTCTTCAATTTCGGCGTGTGACTGCCAAAACATAGAGTAGGGTGAGATAGTTGCACCTAGCAGGGCAACCGCACTACTGATTCCCGCCAGGTCCCACCTCATCTGTGGTATGAGCGTGTGCATAAGCACACTGCCCCAATTTGCATGCGTAAAGATGGACGCGAGGATGTAAGCGAGAAAAACCAGGCTCATCGTCAGAAAGATCTTCTTGAAGGCCTCAAAGTCAGGGCGGCAGGTAAGAAACCAGAGGGCTAGCGCGAGTGGAGCGATAAAATACCCCCAGGCAATACCCATAATGAGCTCTAGCCCACTCCCGATGGCAGCAAGGTCTGCCGCGATTAAGGCCACATTGCTGATGCTCAGCAGAAGTGAGATTGCCAGCGCCACTTTTGTTCCGTAGCGTTCAAGCAAGAGTTGCGAGAGCCCTTTCTGGCTAACACGACCTATTTTAGCGCAGGCAAACTGCACCGCATAGTAAAGTGGCGTAGTGAATAGCAGCAGCCAGAGGTGACCATACCCTATCCTGGCTCCATCAATGGCATAGGTGGTAACGGCTGAAGGATCATTCCCCGATGTTCCCGAAAGCAAGCCAGGCCCCAGGAGGCGTAAGAAGGCGTGCCGCCTGACCTCTGTTCCCTCAGAGGGGGCGTCTCCTGCCGATATCAATATATGCTCATGTAGAGATTTTGTTGCCCTATTTATGGTATATTGGCCCTGAGAGGCCGTTTTTTCTGTCTTCACACCCATACACTCCTCCCAGACTTCTTTAATGCTTCCAGGTGCGTATGTGCTCCGCTGTCTGGCGGACCTCCTGCAAAATACTGCTGGAGGAGCCAGCGGGGAGCATGGCTGGCTCTGGTGCTTCACTCATGGCAGAGTTGTAGCCAGCCGTCATGCTGGACCTGACTCTCTGCCAGAGGCCCACTGCCCTCTGCTCTTCCTGCCCTTTAGGAATGTCTGGACTTGTCAGCTCAATCGTCGCCGCCAATTGGTTTGGCCATGCCCTCAAGTATTTGCGAGACGAAACGCGTTGGGCGCGAGGCCAGTGGCCGATTAAGCATCTTAAAAAACGGGATAGCGGCGATAAAGATCGCGAGGGGCGGCTCAATAAACTCCAGGGCTACCGCCGCTCCGAGTTCTCCATAGTAGCCGATGGAGCGTGGTCAATCAATTTCAATCGATCCCACACGATTGGTTAATCCACGCGCCTGTTCATCCATGGTATCTCCTCCAAAGGTTTTTAGTGGGCGTCCGCTAAATGAGAAGGGATAAAATTTTTGTGGGGACACCCCATGTCCCGGCAGGAGGGTTTCCCTCCTGCACCTCCCTTTTTAGGGGTTGCACTATTTATAAGACGTTCGCTAATGGAGCCTGTCGTAAACGTAGCTGTGGTAGAGGCACTACAGGGATAAACGTAGTCAGGTGATGGATAATAACGGCTGCAATTGCTCCAGCGCCAATCAGTGTCCATCCAAGCGGTCCCGGCATCACAAGCCTGAGGAAGCTGCGCAGAGGTGGCATAGTAAATGTTGCCAGGAGCACTCCAGCGGAGATCGCTACGGCTCCAAAGACGGTGCGCGTGAGCGTCTCTTCAGTTCTGCCAGCGTCAAGCGTCTGGGCGAGCTGGGTGACTACGATACTGGCAAAGGCCACCGAGCGCGCCTCTGCTATGCCTGAGCTGAGCATAATGATATACGAGGCAAGCGCCGGGAGAGCGCTTGCCACTGCGCGACGCACAATATCATCGTACAGCGGCTTGCCAAGCGCCGCCATTCCCTCGCGTTCCAGGCCCGCGAGATCGCGATGCTCAGGCTCTTGCATGGCTACGGCAGTTGCTGGCAGTACATCCGTGATGACGTTCATCGCCAGAATTTGACGGGCATTGAGCGGGAAGTTGAGCGCCAGGAGACTCGCGCCAACGACCAGTCCCAGCTCACCTAGATTGCCGCCTAAGAGCAAGCCAAGTGCCCGGCGAATGTTGCGCCAGAAACTGCGTCCCTCAACCAGGGTCTCCACCAGGGTCGAGAAATCATCGTCAACGAGTACGACATCTGCAGTCTGGCGGGCAACCTCTGTACCTCCGCGACCCATGGCGACTCCGACATCTGCCAGGCGGAGCGCGGGCGCGTCATTGACGCCATCGCCAGTCATAGCGACGGTATGGCCATACTGGCGTAGCCGCTCGATAATGCGTAGCTTGTCCAGCGGGGTCGCCCTGGCAATGACGGTTATATGCTCCAGGCACGCGCCCAACTCATCGTCGGACAACGTCGCCATTTCAGCGGCATTGAGCACGCCATCCCCACTCGCTAGCAGTCCTGCCTCACGCGCAATGGTTCGTGCTGTGAGCGGATGGTCGCCAGTGATCATGATGACACGTACCCCGGCGTCGCGACAGCGCTGTACTGCCGCCTGCACCGTTGGGCGCAATGGGTCACTGATACCCAGAAAGCCGAGCGCCGTCAGTGCTTGTGGATCATCCAGCGGCATATCGGGAGGTCCTTCCGCGACCATGAGTACGCGTAGTCCTCGCTCAGCCAGGTGCTGGGAGCGTGTAAGCAGCTCCTGTCGGCCAGCCTCATCGAGGGGTTGTTTCTCTCCATGGAGCTTGATTGCGCGACAGCATGGGATCAAGGCCTCTGGAGCGCCCTTGATACAGAGGCGTTTCAGCGCAAGCGTGGTGTAGAAAGAGCGCAAGGGATCAAAGGCCAACTCTGCCTCGCGCTTGACGTGCAATTGCTCATCGAGGTCAGCCTTCTGTGCTCCACGAATCACGGCGAGGTCCGTGGGGTGAGAGGCGGCATCGGGCGCATCGGGATGTGGACTGGCGAGGGCCGCCGTGAGCAGCACATGCCGGGCATCGTCCGAGAGTGCGTTCGAAATTGGCGCCTCGTGCTCGTTGTCTGTAACCAGGCTGAGCGCGAGTTGTCCCTGAGTTAACGTGCCGGTTTTGTCGGTACAGGCGACATCGACTCTACCGAGCGCCTCGACGGCTGAAAGGCGCCGGACAACGGCATTGCGGCTGGCCAGGCGGCGTGCGACCGCTGCCTCACTGGCGCTGGCCAGGAGGGGCAGACCCTCGGGGATGGCCGCCAGCACGATGGTTACTCCCGTGGCCAGTTGCGCGGCCAGGGGTCGTTTGAGCAGCAGCCCTGACACGATGACGATGACGCCTCCCGCCAGTGAGAGTGGCAAGAGGGTCTTAAGCATGCGATTCAGGCGCACACCCAGCGGACTCTGTTCGGTCTCCTCGACCGCCAGGGCGGCGGCAGTCGCACCCATACGTGTCTGGTGCCCCACCGCGACCACAACCGCTTGCCCGGTGCCGGTTGTCACATCGCTCCCCTCCATCACGATACGGCTGCTATCCGTTCCTCCAACCGTCACTTTGGCGACTGGTAGGGATTCACCTGTGAGCATCGCCTCATCTACCTCCAGACCTTGAGCGCTTAAGACACGCGCATCGGCGGCGACGTGTTCGCCTGGTGTAAGCAAGAGCACATCCCCAGGTACCACTTCTTTCGCTGGCACACTTATGGGCTGGCTATCTCGCAGGACGTGCGCCGTTGAAGACTCCATTTGTTCCAGCGCCTCCGCGACCCGGTTGGCCTTATGCTCTTGCCAGGCGCCAATAGAGACGTTTGCCAGGATGGTCGCGCTGATGATGGCAAAGTCGCCAGGCGCGCCTAACAGGAGTGAGAGACCCGCTCCGGCGGCATACACAGCGATCAGCGGCGAGCGCACCTGGTCCAGGAACGTCGAAAGAAGCTCAAAGCGCCGCGCTCGTGGCGCCTCTTTGTGGTGCCGTGCCGCAGCCTCTACGTTGCTAAGTCCCTGCTCTGAGGTTTTTAGGGCCTGTAGGACTGCCTCTGGCTCGCGTTGCCCCCAACGCTCAGGATGGGGATCGGTGAAATGAGAGATGGCTGAACCGGGTCTCTCCCCGCCGCGCAGGCGTAACCATCCATCAAAAATGGCTCCGAGCGTGGCGATAGAGACAACACGTGAGGCTGGCACCAGGCCCCTCGCTATCCCACGAAAGCCTAGCCCAGCACCAATAATGTTCGCGACGCTAGACCAGGCAACGGCATCGCGCATAGTCTCGTCACAGCGAGCGCCCGCCTCCACAATGGCTGCGACAGCCTTAATATCGGGTGCCAGCAGGTCGACACAGGCCGGAAGGCGTGTGTGTTCATTGGTCATACCGATTGCCAGGTCACAGGCGTCAAAGGCGGCCGCCGCCCCGGCGTGGTCCGCGACAAAGGCGACTCTCGCCCCTGTTTGCTGCTTCATATGAATGGCTTCAACGGCATTATCTCTATCAACAAGAGATACATGAGCACGCGTAGCCAGGGCCTGGGCCGCCATTTGATCATGCTCTACCAGGACACCCAGCTCTACCTTGTTTCGCTGGCAAGTTTCGACAAGATCGCTCACACCTGGCGTAATGGCTGGCCTGAGCGCGAAGATACCAAGCGGGCGCGGCTTACGCTGAGAGCGCAGCACCAGGACGGTGTTACCGCTCTGGCGTAAGGGTGCGGCCTCGGGCAGTGCTGCCCAGTCCTCGACGTAGCCAAGCATATACTGTGTGCCTTCGATGGTCGCTGTGGCCCTGGTGCCATCAAAGGTCGCGCTGGGAAGAGTTAAACTCTTCGTGCTACCAAAGACGCCTCCCCAGGGAAAGCCAGCAGCGGCGGTTATCTCTTGCGCAAGCGCTAGAAGCTGGGTTGGATCATAGCTCTCGTCCAGAGAGAGTGTGCTCGCCAGTTCCAGGTGATCACTGAGCAGGCGCGCGCCATCTAGAAAGACGCAGTCTGGGCGACGGATTTGGCGATCCGGTCGTGTCCCTACAATGACATTCCCGGCTCGCAGCACACGCGCGGCCGCCCGATGTTCCGAGCTATCCAGGCCAATCATAGCCGGTCGAGGATTGACCAGGAGCAGGGCCACAAGCGTCCGGGTCCAGGAATGGGTAAGCAGGGCTGTTCCCGCTGCATACACCAGCGAGAGGGGGCTTACCACCTGTAGATAACGCTCAAAGAGCGTTGGTGCGACCGGCGCCGGGCGCGGGGCTGGTGTAAAGGCCTCAAATGAGGCATCGCGCTGTAGGCGCAAGGTAAAGGGGCCACCAAAGAGGAGAGCACCGGGGGGTATGGTGCCTCCTGGATAGACAGGCATCGGCAGAGCATCGCGTCCAATCGCGGTGCCTCTTCCCTCTATAACAGAGGCTGCCAGAGATGTACGCTCACCCGCCTCAAGTCCAATGATAGCATCCGGTTGAGCCGAAGGAGCCTGCGCAATCTGTTCTTCATACTTTCGCCAGGTTTTCCGCTGCTCATACGTCTCAGTAGCGAGGAGCAGCGAATCAGCCTCATTGACGCTTAGAGCCAGGGCATTGTTGGAGAGGGTCTGCGTAATTATGCCTGGAATGCTAAAGAAAAGGTCGGCCCCAGTTCGCCCTAATAGCTTGCGCGCACCATAGCGAATAGGCGGGATACTCTGAAGGATACCGAGAATACTGGCGACCTGGGTCGCAACGTCGGCGCCTGGAAGTGGTTCCTGAATGCTTAGAAGTCGGCGTGTAGCGAGGAGTCCAAGCCCCAACGCGGCTCCGATGGAGCGCATAGTGCTGCGGACTAATGGTCCTAAATCAAGCGGATCACTCAGCTGTTTCTCATCGGGAACGTCTGGCAAATCCACGCCCACGATGTCGGCGATAATATCCTCTAGCTCCACCTCATGCTCAGTATACTCGACGAGTAGGCGCCCGGTAAGACCATTTGCGGTAACATGTACGCCAGGTCGCTGCTCCATTTGTTTTATGAGACGCTTAGCCAGCGTCGGATCACACTCTAAGCCGCGTACCGGGATACGCATACGGAGGGTTTGACCCTGTCGTTCCTTTTTAATAGATGAGCGAACGGGTCTATGACTGGAGGCTGGCTGCTCCGTAGGGATAGTCTCCGTAGATGGTTCAAGTCTCTGTAGCCTCTCAAGAAGGGCTGGCTCACTGGTGAGGTGTGGATCAAATTGAATAAGCACATTCTCTGTAAGAGGATTGGCCTGCGCACGCTGCACACCGGCTACATGGCGAAGCTCTGTTTCCAGGTGTTGTATCCCCTGGCCAGACCAACCTGGCATATGTACCCGTATTCTCCCTGGTATCGCGTGTAGAACCTGGGCTTGCCCAGCGACAGCTATGCCCATAACAGCCCCCAATTTCTTGCTCAAATACAATACACAGCAAAGCATACCCCTTGTGCAGGGGCGGAGCTTGCTCGGCCTCTGAGTCCATGCCAGCATGGAGCCTACAACGGAGAGTTCAGACCTCTTAAGAGGCAGAGTTTGCTCGACCTCTGAGTCCATGCCAGCATGGAGCCTACCTATCCTGATTTATAGATTTGGTCGCAGGGTCAGTGGGTTGCTGCTGATTGGTTGTTGCAGCTTGCCCATTAGCTTGTGGAGAGCTTTCGGCTGAAACACGCCCTTTCTGGAAACCATGAGCCATGCTCTTGCCAAATGAAGCGGCTGTCTCTCCAGCTATCAATGCACCTGCGAGGCCATAGACGGCCCCTTTGCGTAGAAGTTTACGTGCCTTTGGCGAGAAGATCGCCGCAGTTACCACTGCTGTAGCAGCTACCTCCGGCTCCGCGAAATCTTCAAGAGCCATATTGCTACCTCTCTTTGAGAAAATCTGTCACGTAGTACAACAATTTGAGGAATCCATCCCACCAGCACAAAACACCTATCCTTAAGGAATAGTTGAAAGAAGATAAATACGCAAAGTCGGTTTATAAAATTTGGCTTAGTAGAGAAAACACGCCCCTGTCTTACAGGTAGTAACAATATGGCACCCAATATGCCACCATCTTGAGTGCCTGTGCTATGCTGTATGCACCAATAGTCTCTAAAGGTGGATATGTATGCATTATGCCAGCCAGTGGCGTTGCGATATCGCCCGGCGTATCGCGCCCATTATCGCCCGTAATCCTGCTATCAGCGCCATTATGGTAAGTGGCTCGACCTCGCGCGACCGTGCTGATAGCTTCTCCGACATTGAGATTGGTGTCTTCTGGTCGCGTCCGCCGCGTGATGAGGAGCGCATGGCACCCATCGAGCCAGCGGGTGGTACCTTCTGGGAGCTGGACCCTTATGATCCCGAGGATGAGGTCTGGATGGAGGAGTGGGGCCTCAACGAGCTGAAAATCGATATGCGCAACATGACTGTTGAGAGCCTTGAGTACCAACTGCAGGCCGTCCTCGTGGAGCACGACACCACCCCCTTTCGCCAGTACACGCTCTCAGCCGTGCAGCATGGTATCCCACTGTATGGTCACGAGATCATCCAAGGCTGGCAGGAGCGCCTCGTTGCCTATCCTGTAGGCTTGCAAGAGGCCATGGTGCGGCGCTATATCGCTGGCGATCTGCGTGAGTGGTGCTGGTGGATCGATCAGCTCCTCAGTCGTGGCGATACCCCGCTCGTCTACCAATCCTTCAATGAAGCCATCTTTAGCATCATCAGCATCCTTATGGGTCTCAACAAGATCTACCATCCCGGCTACAAGTGGTTGAAATACTCCCTGGCCGAGATGCCCATCCAGCCTGAGAATCTGGGCGAACGCATCCAACAGGCTTACCTGCTTGCTCCCCACCAGGGATTTGCCACCATCCAGTCCCTGGTCCTTGAGAGCTACGACCTGGCAGCCCAGGCCCTCCCCCAGCGCAAGCGCTTCGAGCAAGCGCCTTCCCACTAGTAGCCGCGTACACAAGTAGCGGCTACTAGTGGAGAGAGAGGTTTGTAAGCACTATGCGATCTTTTCGGCAGTACTCGTCGCTGGGGCGCAGAGCGCGGCAAGTACACATAGAAAGACCACCAGGAATAACGCGAGTCGAAGTCCCACTCGATCAGCAATAAAGCCAATCACGGTTGGACCGGCAATCATACCGAAATACCCCCATGTCGTGACCGTTGCAAGAGGAGAGCCTGTATCCTGCTTAGCAAGTCGCCTCGCCGCACTTACCACAAGAGGAAACGGAACGGAAAGGCCGATTCCTACCAGGCTCAGACCAAAGAGCACTATGGGCGTCCAGGTAAACACCAGCGCCAGGGTAAGCCCGATGGCCGCAAGTAAGCAGGCACTGCGCACAAGCATAGCAGCCCCGAAGCGCATCGCCAGCTTATCGCCAACGCTGCGCCCAAGAGTCATACAGAGTAAAAAGGCGGTGAAGCCTGCCGCTGCTAATCCAGCTCCGGTATGGAGCGTACTGGAGAGATACACAGCGCCCCAATCGAAGATAGCCCCTACGCTGAGAAAGACACAGAAAGCAATTATCCCTAACAATATGAGCGGTCGTGAGGAATGTAGAGGCAGTGCTTTGTGAGTGGGTTGTTTTCGTGCGTTTTGTATCGGCCTTGATGGCAAAAGCCAACGCGAACTCCCTATGAGGCCAGCACAGGCGCAGATAGCTATGGAGAGAAAATGGAGATCAGGGCTTACATGTAAAGCAGCCAAAATACTACCGAGTGAGGCGCCAACCAGGCTTCCCACGCTAAAGCACGCATGGAACGAATTCAGAATAGATCGGCCATATGCCTGCTCGACATCGGCGCCCTGCATATTCATCGTGACATCCATTGCGCCATTGCCGGCTCCAGAGAAGGCAAGCGCCAGGAAGAGTAGCGGCATTGTTGGCGCTACAGCCATCAGAGGAAGCGCGACACCCATACCAAGGGCGGCAACGGTGCTAATCACATTGCTCCCATAGTGCCTGGAGAGGCGACTGGCAATATTCATAGTGAGAAGTCCACCGACGGTACATCCCAGTAAGGCCAGCCCTAGTTGGCCTGAAGGTAGGGCAAGCTTCATTTGTAGCTCAGGAAGACGTGTTGACATGGTAGCTGTCATCAGGCCATTCAAGAAGAAGAAAACACTCACGGCTACCCGAGCTAGACCTGAGCGCCGTTTATCTGTTTGCTGAAATTTTGTTATCATAGCACCCTTCAATCCAGGAGAGAGCCTGTAGGGGCAGAGCTTGCTCAGCCTCCGAGCGCAGCGATATGCCCAGCGGCTGTCGGCCTGCGGGCCTCGGAGTCCATGCCAGCATGGACCCTACAAACGTGGTGAATAGGCCAATAAGTGGTAGTGAAGGGAACATACTCGCTTGAAGAGTGGAGAAGCAGCGAAAAGGAGAATGAGATGCGCAGCATAAACTCCATCGCAGGATCATCTCTTAAGCGCGAGATGCCCGGCGATACACGCCGCGAAGATGTGAAGAGAGGTAGGAAGCTATGAAAATGCAACCTGTTATGACAGAACAGGTAAGATTGTGGATTTGTAGCCTGTATTACCCCGCGTAAGCCCGGCGTGATCGCTTAGGCGGGTAATTTGGTTGCGTTAATCATGGTTTCGCTTGCTTTCAATACAAATGGTTTTCTCTGGGTAAGGTCAGATCTTTTGTACACAAAACTCTACCAGGTGACTGGCACTCTGTCAAGCCGCTTGCAGGGTTAGGCAAGGAAGAGGGCGAATCTTGTCCTTTTAATGAAGTATAGTATGAGCAAGTTGACAGGCCAGATACGACTAGTATCTAGCAAACTCTATTTAAGGGGGAAAAGAAATGTCTCATTCTACGCAACCGAACCCAAACCAGGGGATTATAGAATTTCTCAATCCTGAGCATCTGCATAAAAATCCGGCGTTTACCCAGGTAGTTAGCGTTAGTGGGCCAGCGAAAACCATTTATGTTGGTGGCCAGAACGCAGTGGATGCACAGGGAAATATTATAGGTAAGGGGGATATCAAAGCACAAACGCAACAGGTGCTTGCCAACATACGCGAGGCGTTAGCTGCCGCCGGGGCCGAGCCCAGCCATATCATCAAATGGAATCTATACCTTGTCCAGGGTCAATCGCTGCGTGAAGGATTTGCGGCCTTTCAGCAATTCTGGGGGCATAGCCCCAATCCACCCGTCATTACAACGGCCATTGTGGCGGGACTGGCGAACCCAGACTATCTCCTGGAAATGGACGTGACCGCAGTCGTTCCATTGGCATAAATAATAACCATACGGCCTATATTCCGACATATTCTAAAAGGCACCAGGAGCCGCGTATAAGGATCCTGGTGCCTTTTAGAATATACAAGTTTTCGTACGTCTTATATTTGTGTGGCTAAAAAATAGAAGAATTAGGAAATATGTGGTATTTTTATCAGGTAGAGTGCTGAAATTTAGCATTTGAGACGCTATAATGGAAGATAGTACGCTTTTCTTTATATTACTACATTTGACTGCCCTTATCCCCCATGGTTCCTTGTCTCCTAGCCTGGCGGCAATGAGCTATTCATCTTAGACCTGGCGGTGTTTCGGTAAGGAGGGAGCCTTGAGTACGAAAATAACCTATCACCAGCAGGTGAGCTACTGTGGTAAGCCAACGTGTAGCCGCTGCCGCGAAGGGATCGGCCACGGCCCTTACTGGTATGCCTACAAGACTGAGAATGGCCACACAACGCGTACATATATCGGCAAGGAGCTTCCCCCCGAGGTGAAGGCTACACAGGAGGAGCTGGCTGGTATGCAACTGGATAAATTGTCGCCACGCGTGACGAGCGCCGCAGCCCTGGAGAGTGGCTCGGCCTTCTTCCGTGCCCATTTGCTGGGGCAGCTACGCCTGGAGCGTCGCGCGCAACGCCAATGGGCTCCCGTGACCGAGAGCGAATGGCGACAGGGGACACTCCGCACGCTCTTCGCGTACCTGCTCTGCCAGCCCGGACGTTGTGCCAGTAAGCAGGATATCGTGCGCGATCTCTGGCCTGCCGCTGGGGTCGAGGCCTGGTCACTGCTGGATAAGACGCTGGGCCACCTGGAGCATGAGCTGGCGATTCCCCTCTCCATGAAAGGCGGGAAGGCGACGGCCCGCCAGGCACGTGCGCCGCAGCCTCTAGTACGGATCACGGAAGACGAGGTTATCCTGGCGGGACAGGCTCAGATCTGGGTAGATGCCGATGGCTTTGAGCAACTAGTAGGCGTACTGACAAACTCAGCTACTAGCGAGCCAGGATCAGAGCGTGAGCAGTTGCTGGTACAGGCCGCCACACTCTACGGCGGAGATCTTCTACCTGAGGAACGCCAGGCCTCCTGGCTGCTTGAACGTCGCCTACGCCTGCGCCGGGCCTGGCTCTCGCTTCTACTTGAGCTGACCGATCTCGCCATAGGCCGTCAGGATTCGCTGGGTGCCCTCAAGATGTTAGATCGTGTGCTGGCGGTCGACTCCCTCAATGAGCAGGCGGTGCAGCGCTCAATCTATCTGATGGCGCGTCTTAACTGGCGCGGTGATGCGCTGCGTGCTTATAAGCGCCTGGAAGGGGAGCTGCTCCAGGAACAGGGACGCAGGCCCTCGCCCGAAACCCGCGAACTCTATGACGCTGTGCGCAATGGACGTGAGCCACAGCCTGTCTTCGCCTCTACACCCGCCACTCCCCAAACGGCTCATTCGGTTCCTGCGGCTCCTGCATCCCCCACGGCCTCTGTACCCCCAGTAGCCGCGTACGCCAGTAGCGGACTCCCAGTCCAGATTGGTCGCCCGCGCCAGAGTCCCCTCGTAGGGCGTACCAGCGAGCTAGAGACGCTGTATAGCTTACTCGACGAGGTGGAGCAGCAGGGGCGCCAGGCATATCAGTCACAGCGCCAGGTCACGGGCCTGCCACTGGATACGCAGCGTCGTCCGCAATGTGTCTTTTTAATGGGGGTGACAGGTATTGGCAAGACGCGCCTGGCGGAAGAGATGGCGCGCCAGGCACGTCTGCATGGCTGGAATATCGCCTGGAGTCGTGTTTACCATCAAGAGAGCGGTATTCCTTATCACATCTGGACCGATGCGCTCCGCAAGACCATCGCCGAGGCCAAGCTCTTCTCGGATATATTCGCCTCCTTTGGTACTCATGCGCAGCTAGCGGGTTCATCCTCGCTCGCGGCGCCGGGTACGCAAAGCTCGCGCCTTGCTCTCCAGGAGCGCACACAGGTGGTGACCCAGGAGCAGAAGAACCTCTCGCGCTCCACCAGGGGTCGCCCACGGCGTGCGCCTCGTGAGATGCCATCCGCGTCAGAGGCGGTACCTACCGCTTCACTACAACTTCAGCCGTTGGTAACCCTTCTGCCTGAGCTAGCCTCGCTGGTACCTAATCCGCGTGGCACCCTTATGCCCTTCCTCTCGCCTGAGCAGGAGCAGTTACGCCTGCACGAGGCCGTACGTGATCTCCTCTTCGCCGCCAGCGAGGCCGCGCCCCTGCTCGTCGTACTGGACGATATCCAGTGGGCAGACGCCAGTAGCGGTGACTTGCTGGGTTATCTCGCGCGCCATGCAGCGGGCCGACCCCTGCTCTTCGTTGCCACCTGTCGCGAGACCGAGTTGCCGGAGACGCACCCTTTGCGCAACCTGATCAACCATATGCAGCGTGAGCACTCGGTGCGTACTCTCCAGATCGAGCCGTTGAGCAGCGAGGAGATCGCGCGCCTGGTGTCGCATCTGCCAGAAGACATGGTCCAGCGCATTCAATCGCAGGCTGCGGGCAACCCCTATTTCGCGGAAGAGCTGGCGCACTCGACACCTCCTACCCTGCCCTCGTCCATCACTGCCGCGCTTGAGCATCGTGTTCGCACATTAAGTCACGCCTGCCGACAGTTGTTGGGGAGCGCCGCCGTGCTGGGAGGATCGTTCGAGTTTACTACACTCTATGCCATGGAATCTGCCTCCTCTAGCCCGGTCAATGAGGATACCGTGATCGAGTATCTGGAAGAGGCCCTGGAATCTGGCGTATTGAGCGAGGAGCGTGTAGGCGTACGTGCTATCTATCACTTCTGGCATCCCCTGCTGGTCAACCATCTGTATGATCATGTCTCCGCCGCTCGTCGCGCCCGCCTGCACCAGCGGGCCGCCAACGTCTTGCAGGAGATGTATGAGGGGCATGAAGACGAGGCTGCCGCGACCATTGTGCGCCACCTCGTCGCCGCAGGCGCTCCCGCGGAACGGGTTGTCTACTATGCGCAACTTGCCGCCGAGCATGCCTATGCCCTGCCTGCCTATGCCGAGGCCGAGCGCCACTATCGGCTAGCCCTGGAGCAACTCGATGCGCCGGAGCGTCCCTTCGCCAGGCGTGACAGCTCGGCTGTTATACCTGAATCAGAGGCGCAACATAACCTGCGCCTTAGCCTCCTTGAGCGCCTGGCGGAGTGTACCATGATTCGCGGGCACTTCAGCGAGGCCCGCGCGCTCTATGAGCGCGTCTTACAAATGCGCGACTCAGAGCAGCCTCTGGCGCCCTTTGAGGCCCAGAAACAGGCCCTGCTCTGGGGCGAGGTTGGTCGCTGCTGGCGCAATGCCAGCGATACCAGTATGGCTCGCACCTGCTGTGAGCGTGGCGAGCGCGTCTTGAGGGAGGCTGGCATTACCAGTGGACCCGCCTGGGCGCGCCTGCGTTACCAGCAAGGCAGCATCTATCGCATGGAGGGACGCTATCGCGAGGGTCGCCAGGCTGCACGTGAATCGCTGGATTTCTTCGATAGTCAGCAGACTATGCACCTGGTGGGCCCCATTATTCAGGCCACGCGCCTGGAGCGTGCCCTGGCTGGTGATCCCGTCGACCTGGGGAATACCCACCGTCTCCTGGGATCACTCTCCGACGCCGAGGGACACGCCGAAGACGCCCTGGAGCACCTGGAGACCGCCCTCATCATCTTTGAGCAAGCCGAGCATAAGCGCTTGATCGCGCACGTCTGCTGCGACCTGAGCTATGTGCAGATCAAGAAAGGCGACTTTGAGGATGCCCAGGCCAGGCTACGTCACTCTCTCAACCTGGCCCAGAGCGTCGACGACGATCCCCTTATCGGCGTCATATGTAGCAACTACGGCGAATTGTATGCCATGAAAAACGAGCTGGACGAGGCCGAGAATTGGTATCGCCGCAGCCTGTCCTATGCTCATAGCCATAAAGACAAGGTCTATATCAGCCAATGGAATAGTCGCCTGGCCGCCGTCCTCCTTGAAGAGGACAAACTTGCGGAGGCTGCGAACTGCATCGTACAAGCCGTCAGGATCGCCCGTGTTATCCGCAACAACCCCAGCCTGGGGCGTGCCCTTGTCAGCCTGGGAAATTACCGCATTGCAGAAGCCCTGGGCATGGAGACCCTGCCCACCATTCGCCGTCGCCTGCTCACACACGCCCTGCATAACCTGAAGCGTGCCCTCGCCCTCGAAGGTCTAGAAGCCGAGACCCGTGTGCGTGCTCATTTGGCCCACGCCCACGCTGAACTCCTCCTGGAGCAGCCTGATGCCCGCGAACACTTGCACCAGGCCCTCCACGAGGCCCGTGCCTGCGACCTCGTTCCCCTCGTCCAACAAAGCGAGCGCCTATTAGTGTAGTTCGACCAGGTCGGGGTCGGTGGGAGCAAATTCTCTGCTTTCAGGATAGAGTTCGAAGGCCTGTTGTAGCGTAGGTTTGGCTTTCTCTAGCTGGTCATGCGTAGCGTAGAAGCAGGCCAGGTTATAGAGCATATAGCCCTTCAAGGTGTCGGGTACCTCGCCCTCTACGACCCTGCCTGCCCAGGCTTCATATGTGTGTAGCGCGCCTGCAACATCGTGCCGGTCGAGGAGATAATATCCCAGGTGAATCTGGGTATGCTCGTAACAATTTCCCATAAAGGAGAGGTAGAGTGGCATACCTTCTTGCGCCCAGTCGAAGCGTTTGAAGGCCGTCAAATCCTCTTCTGAGAATTGCTCGGTCAACGCGATGAGATCGGCGTATACCTGGTTGGATTCAGCGAGAATATCTGGCCAGGCGCGATAGCGGTTTTCCTCGAAGACAACGGGATTAATCTGCTCAAAATGCCCAATTTCCTCCGGCTGTGGCTCCTGGCGTAACTGGGCCTGCAACTTGAGCACGAGTCGCTGGCGCCAGAATGACAGATGTGCCACATGGTCTTTAGCAGACCAGCGGTCAGGCTCGCCAATAGCAGCCAGCTCGGCGGAAGGCAGTCCCTGAAAAAAGGCATTCTGGTCAGCCTGTGCCTGGCGTAGGAGATCGAGTAAAATGGGTTTAAAAGCCTGTTTGCTCATGGTTATTTTTCTTCCTTGCATTGTTTGAATGAAATGGGAACATACGCAAGGCATACATAGCCCTGCAAGCAATATCCAACATCCCGATATCTAAAGATGGGGGAGCAAGAGGAGGCAATGCACCGGAAGAGAGGATGTAACGCTTGCCTATCAGCAGCAAATATTCCTGACACCTGAGGTGCAGAGCCCCATTGAAGGCCTGAAGAAACGGCTCATAAAGCGCACCTCCTTTCAGTCTAGCAAAAACATCATCCAATAAGCCAAGTATACCAGAACGCCCCGCTTCTAGCAAGGTAAAAAAAAGAGTAAGGGACCTGCTACATGAGGATACAATCATACCGAGGCATCGCAAAGACGAGAGAAAGAAGGAGCGGACGCACCATTTGATTGCTAGGTGCGCCGCTTCTCTTGCATACAGCAAACTTGCTTCTACAGGACCTTTGCAGAGCGGGAATACTCTCGCTGAATAATATATACGCCGAACCACTCAATTTAAAGAAATGCTGGGGCGTTTTGGCCTGGAAGCATCTCTTGGAGACAAGCAGAGCAGCCAGTATCACTTAAGATGAACGAATTGTACTATGGTCTTTATGACCTGTATTGCTGTCCTGCTTATGTTCCTCCAAAAGACGATGTTCTTGCTGAAATACCGCGATCACGAGAGCCAGTAATAACAGGATGGGTGCTAGCCAGACGCCAGCAGAGACATTTCCTGTGTAATCAGAGAGCCATCCTGAGAGGACAGGACCTATTGCTTGACCGACGGCAAAACCAGCTGTCATAATGGCAATCCCAGCCGTCCAGAAACTGGAAGGAAGATGGCGACGGCACAACCCTGTAACGGCGGTTGGTCCAGCCATGAAACTGCCACCAAAGATGATAGCTGAGACTAATGCTGAAGGGAAGCCAGGATAGAGAAGCACCGGAAGCGTCCCGATGAGGACGATTGCAGACACGATTGCAGGCCCCCAACCGCCTTTACACCGGGCAAGGATTGGCCCCCATCCCAGAGTTGATAGGGCAGAAGCAATTCCCAGAATGATAAAGAAGAGAGCAGACATCCAGGGGGTGGCACCCTGTGCATGCAGCAAAGCAATTACAAATGTCATGTACGTCACGTACCCGGCACCAAAGAGCAGGTATCCAAAGAAGGTCGGGCTCAGCTTACGGAAATCGCCTAGCCTTAACATGGCGCTCCCCTGCGTGTTTTGCTTTGGAAGGGTTCTATAGGCGAGCCAGGTGGGGATTAGAGCAACCAGCGCGGCAACCCCCAAAATGATCCAACCAAGACGCCATCCACCCGAACCACTGGTGAGTGCGGTAGGCACGACGATGCCAGAAATGATAATCCCAAGTCCTGGGCCAGTAAAATAGACTGGCATCAATGTTGGGCGTATGCGAGCCGCTAGGGCGGAACCAAGTACAAAAGTGATCGCTGTGCTTATGCCTCCAATGAAACGCAACACGAGCAACATTGTGTACGTGCTTGTCGCACCACTCAGAAGGAGGATAAGAGCGCTGATGGTCATACTTCCCAGGAAAGTCAGGCGGTTCCCAAAGCGTTGTGCAACCCAGGCAGTGATTAAGGTTCCGATAATATAGCCTATCGCGTTTGAGGTATTGAGCCCACCTGCCTGGGCAAAATTCCAGTGCAGTTGTTCGCGCATAGGCGGAAGCAAGAGAGAATAGGCAAAGCGAGAAAAGCCGAGCGCGACGACAGGCCCTAGCGCAAGCCCCAGAGCTGCGAACATTTCGCCCAAGCTAAACCGTTCTCGTGTTCGTGTCGTTCCCATTGTTGCCATACCATGTATCCCTTTGTAGAAAGAATAAGTGTAATAGTGTTCCTCGCCTCAAAATTAACTGGTAGTGTCACAGCGAAGAAACATGTCAGGTTTGATCATGTCCTGATAAAAGAAGAGAATCGTAAGGATAGTTTCTAAACTAATACAGTTATGAAAACTGTCCTTCTCTCTCTTACCTAATGCTTTCCAGCGAAAGGTTTTTTGGTAGAGGGAAAAATGCGGGGACACCCCGCGCCCCGGCAGGGGAGGCCCCTGCACCCCTTTTTCCTAAGACCTTGCGTTTTTCTGCACTAAGGAGCATTGATCTTTGACCGCTAGTATAGGTTCCTCACTTGTCGTTGTCATGGCCAAAAATAAGTAACATATGAGGCGTAATCTGCTCTTTGCTCAAATTAATTATGGCCTAAAGTAAGTAGTACGCGAAGCTTCATTGTAAATGGTGCTGGGCGTTGGCATGGAGGAAGCTGAGGGAAACAAGGTTACATCTTTTTAATCATAGGCGATACACATTTTAGGCCATGACACGTCGCGAGGTACGTCCTATACTACTGGTTGTAAAAAAGGAGACAAACCAGTATAGACTGATCCTTCTCCTTCGATTTGTGACACCTATAGTACACAACTTCAAGCATAGGAGTAATGCTCAAAAGTGAGCATTACTCCTATGCTCAAGTAATTGTTCAAGATGAGGAGGGATAGAGGATGTACCAATCAATTGAGGAATTACAAACCGCTCTCTCGCGGTTTACGTATAGGAACGCCAATACTCTGCATATTACAGATGAGCAGGCTCTGCGAAACACAGGCATAGATGATCTCATCTTTACAGCCGTCTTTGCGAGCGATTCAGATCTCAAAACCAGGGCACGTGCAGCCATTCGACAGATCGCGGAAAACCAGGGCATTTATTCCGCCTCTCTTCACTCCTACTACCTGGCGATTGGCAGTGGAGAGGTTCTCACAAGCGCTACGGTTCCCGCGATCAACCTTCGCGCTATGACCTATGATGTCGCACGCATCATCTTCAAGTTGAAAATGGAGCACGCTATTGGTCCACTGATCTTTGAGATCGCCCGTTCTGAAATTGGTTATACTGGTCAGCGCCCGGACGAATATGCGAGTGTGATCCTGGCGGCAGCGATCAAGGAAGGATACAGAGGGCCGGTTTTCTTACAAGGCGATCATGTCCAATTGGATGCCAGTCACTACAAAAAGGATGCTCTGAGAGAGTTACAGGCCGTGAAAGCACTTATTCAAGAAGAGTTTGAGGCAGGCTTTAGAAACATCGATATTGATGCCTCGACGCTAGTTGACCTCAGCAAGACGCAGCTAGAAGAGCAGCAGAAAGAGAACAATCGTGTCACAGCAGCATTAACTGCATATATTCGCTCACTGCACATACAGGAGACAGTCTCAGTTGGCGCAGAGATAGGTCATATTGGAGGGAAAAACAGTACGCCAGAGGATTTAGATGCCTTTATGCATAGCTATATTCAAGCCATAGGAACACAATTTCCTGGTATCAGTAAGATTAGCGTCCAAACAGGGACCAGCCATGGTGGCGTACCCCTGCCTGATGGGGGGATGGCCGAAGTGAAACTCGACTTCTCAGTTCTCGAACGGACTGGGCAGGTCGCGCGTGAGAAGTATCACATCGGTGGAGTAGTACAGCACGGTGCGTCAACACTTCCTAACGAACTCTTTGACCAGTTTCCCAGGCATCAAACGCTTGAGATTCACCTGGCGACTGGCTTTCAGAATACGCTCTACGCCAGCTTGCCAGAGGAATTGCGCACACGCATGTATCAGTGGGCTGAGAATAACTGCCGGGGGAGTGGGAAGAGGGATGGAACAAGCAGCAGTTCATCTATAAGACACGTAAAAAGGCCTTTGGACCTTTTAAGGAGCAAATGTGGTACCTCTCTAAAGAAGAAAAGCAGCCTATCAGGAAAGCACTTGAGCAACAATTTCGCTCTCTCTTTGAGAAGTTAAATGTCTTCAATACACAGTCTACATTGGCAAAGTATGTTTGAAGATTTACAACGAAAAACAGACTGGCTGTAAGGAGCAAACAAGCATCTATGGGAGGCATTTTAGGATTACTTGCCGCGATTGGTTGGGGAAGCGCCGATTTTCTTGCACGGTATGCTACGCGTTCTATTGGGAGTTATCGCACGCTCTTTTTCATTCAGTTCATTGGCCTGGCTGGTTTGAGTGTCATCATGGTTGCAACCGGGTCTCTACAATCTCTCTCTCGCTTGACGGGTGACGTCTGGATCTGGATGGGCTTGACCGCCTTCCTTTATACTGGAAGCACACTGGCGCTTTACCGAGCCTTTGAAGTTGGCAAGCTTGCCCTGGTTTCTCCTATCGCAGCCAGTTACGCAGCTCTTACGACGCTACTCGCGTTTGTGAGTGGTGAGCAACTTTCCTGGCTTCATGTATTGGGTATAAGTCTTGCTCTTGTGGGAGTACTACTCGCAGTCATTCCGCAAGCTTTAGGAACAGAGAAGTCTAAGACGCGATCCCGCGGCATTGGTTGGGCCATGGGTGCAGCCATCGGTCTGGGCCTCACCTTCTGGATCTTAGGTTTCCATATTACACCAACGCTGGGTGGGATCACGCCAATCTGGCTGCTCCGCTTGGTGGCACCAGTCCTGCTCATGTTAGGAGCACGTCCGCTTGGGCAATCTCTTGAGCTGCCGCCCCGCTCTGTCTGGAAATATCTCATTGGTATAGGTCTTCTTGATACGGGTGCCTTTGTCGCTAATGCGCTCGGGTTTACGCTGGCTCAAGTTTCCCTGGTGAGCGTGCTTGGCTCCCTCTTTAGCGCTGTCACCGTCCTACTGGCCTGGTTTGTCTTGCATGAACAACTCTTCTGGCGGCAATGGCTGGGAATTGGTAGCATTTTTCTAGGAATTTTTCTTGTCAATAGTTGAGACACCCTTTGCATCAAAAAGCAAGAAACTATGCTACCATATATTCGTGATAGTCATACTTTGGGTTTACTGGGCAGCATAAAAAAGAAACGAAAGGAAGTAGTTGTAGATGTTGGAGGGCGTATATGTTTATACACGATCCGTTGTTAGAGACCAAGTTTGCCATTCCCATTTCACCACATACCTTGATGACTCGTCCTCGGCTGACCACTCTGCTCAATCAAGGATTGCAGCGGCAACTACTTCTTGTCTCAGCGCCAGCTGGTTTCGGCAAAACAACGCTACTTGCACAATGGCAGAAAGCACTTTCGCAGAAGTCGGTGTTTACGGCCTGGGTAACGCTTGATAAAGGCGACAATTATCTCCTCTCCTTTTGGCGATATGTCCTTGCCGCTTTCAATAAATGTCAGGAAGGTATTGCCACAGAGGCATTAGATGCGGTCATGGCGCCACAGAAGCCGCGTATCGAGTATGTGCTTACGACCTTCATTAATGCCCTTGCAACAAGTAACGCGACCTGGGTGTTGTTTCTGGATAATTATCAGGCAATTACAGATCCAGAAATCCACGACTCGTTGACATTTCTTCTAGAACACCTGCCAGCACACCTGCATATTCTTCTGGCGACACGTGTTGATCCACCACTTCCTCTTGCTCGTCTGCGTGCTGGAGGTCAACTCTTAGAACTACGCACCGAACAACTGCGCTGTACACCCGAAGAGATGACGCGTTTTCTCAACGAAGTCATGGATCTCTCTCTCCCTCAAGACCTGGATGTCCAAAGCGTGGCCTCCACAGAAGGTTGGCTTGTTGGCTTGCAATTGATGGGCCTCTGGCTCAAAAAACAGCCTTATCCCTATGAGGCACTCAAGGCTCTTCATGGGAGTCACCGCTATGTCTTTGACTACCTGATGGAGGAAGTGTTGAGCCAGCAGTCTGAAGAGGTGCAGGCCTTCCTGCTACAAACCTCTCTTCTTGAGCGCCTTAGTGCCCCCTTGTGTGATGCCGTTACCGAGTCGTCCAATAGTCAAGAGATGCTTGAGCTTCTGGAGCGAAATAACCTGTTTATTGTGGCTTTGGATGAAAACAGATGCTGGTATCGCTATCAATCGCTCTTTGCGAAAACCTTACGTTATCGATTCGAACAGAGTGATACAGCACAAATTCACGCCCTGCATTTGAAAGCAAGCCGCTGGTATGCCAGAGAAGGGGCAATCAATGAGGCGATAAACCATGCATTGAAAGCACATGCATGGTATGAAACTGCTGCTTTGCTCGAACCTATTATCCAGAGGCTTCTCTGGAAGCGCTGCGAACTCCCAATTCTGTGGCAATGGCTTCAGCAACTCCCACAGGAGGTTATACGCATACACCCGTATCTGGGCTTGGCTTATGCGATGATCCTCTTCCTTACAACCTCGCCCGAAGAAGCTATCCCCTGGCTCCAGGCAACTCAAGAGGCTATAGCCGTCCACTCTCCAGCATATAAGGATGTGAGTGGCGATGTTCTCTCTCAAAATGCGTCATACGAGAAATTGCGTGGAGAAGTTACCGCTCTTGAAGCAATCATTACCAGTTATCGAGGTGCGGATACGGTAACGTTAGATCTCTGTTCCCAGGCATTGGCCTATCTTCCTGAAGAGGATAATAATGCTCGTGCGACCATCTTCCTGGCTCAATCCCTGGCTTATTTTGCGCAAGGACGAGCAGTAGATGCAACCTGCTGTGCGCTCAAGGCCTCCAGTTTTGCTCAAGAAGTAGGTGACATTCCAGGGGCGATCTGTCATCTGAGCATCGCGGCTTACTATCTTCTCTTGCGTGGTCGGCTTCAAGAGGCACACAACCTCTTACAACAGACATATCAACTTGGGAGAGCGCCTGGTAATTTCTCCTGCTCAGCTGTAGCCTGGGCAAATATGTGCCATGCTGAGATATTGAGAGAGTGGAATCGGCTCGATGAAGCCCTTGCGTTGACGTCTGAGGGCATGCCTTCAGAAGAACAGATTGAATTACTGATTCTACTGAGTACGGGCTACCTGCAGTTGGTACGCCTGTATCTGTCACGTAACGAATTAGATGCGGCTGACAATGTCTTTCAGCAAAAGAGGAAAAGTCCTTTACAGACTGATAGCACTAATCAACTTGCCTGGATACTCGCGGTTGAACAAGTTCGGCTCTGGATCGCACATGGAGAATTAGAACGCGCTAGCCATTGGGTACAAGAATTAGAGTGGCGCGAGAGGCCACGCTCGCTTTTTGCCTGTGAACGAGAGGGCGTTGCTCAAGCACGTGTTCTGCTGGCACAACATCAACCCTCTGAAGCTCTCGGGGTCCTTAGTTTCCTGTTACCACATGCTCAAGAGATGGAGCGCTGGGGAAACGTCCTCGAGATGCTGATTCTGCAAGCACTAGCCTATCACATGCAACAAGAAGAGATCCAAGCGCTCTCTATACTCGCACAAGCTGTACGTATCGCTGAGCCTGAAGGCTATATTCGCATCTTTGTCGATGAGGGAGCACCAATGCAACTCTTGCTCAGCAGACTCAAGGATATCGAGCAGAGACCTCCTCATTACTTAGACACGGTCCTTGTAGCTTTCAAAAGAGGAAAAGAGACGCTTTCCACTGGAAGTCAGGAACCAGGTACAGTATCAGTTATTGGAATTTCTTCAGGTCAGTATGCAGAGCACAAAATCATGCAACCATTAACTGAAACGTTAAGTACGCGTGAAATAGAGGTGCTTCAATTGATGGAGAAGGGAAAATCAAATCAAGAGATTGCCAAGGATCTGGTTATCGCGACTAATACAGCTAAACGACATGTGAGCAATATCTTTATAAAGCTAGGAGTCAACAGTCGCCTTCAGGCCGTAGCCCGAGCACGCGAACTTGGCCTGATCTTGTGATCCCCTTCCTGGCTGTGCGACTTTCCGAATCACAGTTGCTTGTCTAGTCCCCAAGAACCTAAACATGGAGTTGCTCCAATTCAGTAGAAGCCAAGAACAGAAGGAAAGTTTACTTTGCCTAGAAATTGAAGAGTATATCATGAATAGTATAAGATATATTATTAGCAACAATAGAGAATGCCGCGAAAATAGGAAGAGAGAAATACACACATGCCAACTATGCGGGTTATTTCGGTCAATGTGGGGTTGCCGCGAACGGTCAACTGGGAAGGCAAAGAGTTCCAGACCGCCATCTATAAGCAGCCGGTAGAAGGGCGTGTACGCGTGCGCAAAGAGAACCTGGAGGGCGACCGCCAGACTGACCTGAAGAACCACGGCGGGTTTGATAAAGCCGTCTATGCCTATTCTGCCGACAACTATCCCTACTGGCAGCGAGAACTGAACCGTGATGAACTGCCCTGGGGTTCCTTTGGCGAGAATCTGACTCTCACAGGCCTCAACGAGCACGAGGTACACATCGGCGATATATTTCGCATAGGCAATGCAACCTTCCAGATCACACAGCCGCGCACACCCTGCTATAAGCTGGAGGCGCGCCTCCAGCAGGAGCGCTTCATCAAGCCTTTTCAAGATAGTGGCCTCGTCGGCTTCTACCTGGCCGTGCTTGAAGAGGGCGACGTCGCAGCGGGCGATCCCATTGAACTGCTCAAGCGCGACGAGACCAGTATGACCATCGCCGAAGTCGCCGCAGTCATCGCCGATAAAAGCGACCTCGTGGCTCTGCGCCGCGCCGCCGAACTTGAGCACTTTCCCCCCAAGGTCCGCGCCATCTTTGCCCGCTCTCTACGCAAAAAAGAGGCAGCCCAGGCGAGATAGTCCGCTATATGTGCGCTACTTACGTACGCGCCTACGCTGATGAGCTTATGAGTGTATCCGCAACAGGTGGATGCGGCCACTTTTCTACATCGAAGTCAGGGATGAGAGGAGGTCTTTGGCGCGCTTTGCGCGCCAAAGACCTCCTCTCATCCCTGACTTTTGCGTATCTCGCAGCCGTATTTTTGACGATGAGATATGCCGTACGATATAAGTAGTCTATAAGAGTATCAGTGAACTCCCGCTGAGCTGAAGACGCAGCGGCTTCTTCGGAAGTCGTCGGGCCTGAGGTTTGGTCGCTTGTTCGCAAGCTCAAGTTCACCAGACTTAGCCCCAGAAATGGGAGCTTCGTTCGCTAGGTCATGACACCTGCGGTTGACGCATCAGACCGCTGCCCTGTCGCCTGGGTTTAAGTAGGGCTGAGGGAAAGTCCGGTGATTCAGGTGCAAAAAGCCTTTTGAACCTTGTCGAGATGAAGCCGGATTCCTCTGGTGGTCACAGCCAGAGGATACGCACCACCTCCCTTCGGGGAGAGCATTTTTCCGAAAGGAACGCTGTATGGTTCTTGTTTCTGTTCTCAACTCGGATGGCAGGCCCATGATGCCATGCCTCCCTCCCATCGCCCGACTGCTGCTCAAAGCAGGCAAAGCGAAAGTGGTGCGGCGCACCCCCTTTACCATCAAACTGCTTGTGCCCCTAACACACGAGCATGCTCAGCCCTTGACCCTGGGTATCGATACAGGGAGCACTGTGGTAGGCGCAGCCGTCGCCGATGAGCAGGGAAAGGTACTCTACCTTTCTGAAGTGGAACTGCGCAACGATATCACCATCACCATGAAAGAACGGGCAGCCAAGCGGCGCAACCGACGCCAACGGAAGACGCGCTATCGGAGAGCACGTTTCAACAACCGTCGCAACTCGACCAAGCAGGGAAGATTCTCCCCGACGATGGGCAGCAAAATCGAGGGACACCTGCGGGAAATTCGCTTTGTGCAAGCAATCTTCCCGATCACGCATATTGTGTTAGAAACAGGCACTTTTGACCCGCATGCCCTCAAACACCCGGAGGTCTTGCGCAAGAAGTGGTTGGATCAACAGGGGATCAACTATGGTTTTGCCAACACCAAAGCGTTTGTGCTCACACGAGATGATTACACCTGCCAACAGTGCAAAGGGAAATCAAAAGACCGACGACTGGAAGTTCATCACATCGTCTTCCGTCGCCAGAACGGAAGCAATGAGCCAGAGAACTTGCTCACGCTCTGCAAAACCTGTCATGATGGCCTGCATGCAGGAACGATCACCCTCAAACAGAAGGGCAAGAAGAAGGGAACATTGCGACATGCCACGCAGATGAATAGCATCCGGGTGCAATTGCTCAAGCGTCTGAACGCTGAAGAAACGTGGGGATTTGTCACTAAAGAGCATCGGATGCTGGCAGGTCTACCCAAAACCCATGCCCATGACGCCGCCATCATTGCCACACGAGGAATCGCGCCGATCTTCTGCACGACGCAGGTGCTCCAGAAGAAATGTATCTCGGATGGGGATTACCAGCAGACGAAAGGGGTGCGAAGTGAGCAGCCCATTACCACGGGCAAAATCCAGGGCTTTCGCAAATTCGACAACGTTCGCTATCGGGGCCAGGAATACTTTATCAAGGGACGCATGTCGACCGGTTATGCGATCCTGATGGGGCTGGACGGCAAGAAGGTCGATTTGAAGCCCATTCCCAAATTTGAGAGGATGAAGCGCGTGAGTGCACGATCCACATGGATGATCAGTCAAAAACCATGCCAGGTTGTTGATCCTCTCCCACCTCATGTTTGTGTGGAAGGATCGCAAAAAGCTGCTGGTTTTCCCCGGAGATGAGGGAAAGCTGGTGCTTGAAGAAATGGCAAATCGGTCGCATGTTGCTTTTGAAGCGATTGAAGTAGAGCAAGACTATCTTCACGGCTTGGTGAAAAGCGACCCTCGCATGTCACCGCTGGCTCTTGTCCGTCGATGAAAACAGAAATCGACTATTCAGGGATGGCAAAGGCATGAAAAAGCGTTGAAAACGCAGCTCTGGAAAGATCGGATATTTTGGAGTAATGGATACTTCTGCCGTACTCTTGGAAATATCAGTCAGGAGACTATCCGTCAGGATATAGGAAGTCAACGGTGAAGCGCGGCGTTCATCCACGAGGCTGAAGACCTCGTGGTTTTCTCGCCACGCCTCTATAAAAAGATAAACCATCTTTGGAATAAAGGACCACCATGAGTCAGAGAGCTATAGACCTTGTGCGGCAGTTTCCGCAGAAGCGCGTCTTTCTTATAGGCGATGCGCTCCTGGATACCTATCTGGAGGGTGAGGCCTCGCGGCTCTGTCGCGAGGGACCAGTTCCGCTCCTGTGGAAGACGAGAGAACAGCATGCTCCGGGCGGCGCCGCCAATGTCGCCGCCAACCTCAAGGCCTTGAACGCCCACGTCTCTTTTCTCAGTGTGATCGGTAACGATTATGCCGGGTCTCTCCTGCGTGGCGAACTGGAGGATATGGGCATCGATACGCAATGGTTGCTGGAAGACGATACCCCATTAACTCCTCATAAAATGCGTATCCTTGCCGAAGGTCAGTATGTCATTCGCCTCGACGATGGCGCGCGCCAGGGTGTGACCATGCGCCCCACGAATGAGGCTCTGCGCACCCGTTTGCACCAACATATTGAAGAACTCTACGCTAACTCTGACGTGGTCGTGATCTCAGATTACCACTATGGCGTTGTATCGCAGCCGGTCATCGAACAACTCACAGTCCTTGCCAATCGTAATCCCAAGCCTATCTTGATCGATTCGCAGGCCTTACAGCGTTTCCAGCATCTCCCGGCCACGGTCGTTACCCCCAACCATGCTGAAGCGCAGCGCCTCGTCGAACTAGGCGGAGAGACACCCGCCGAGGATTGGGAGGAGCTAGCGCAGCAGCTTCATAAGGTCCTGCACGTTGACTATGTCGCCATCACCCTGGCGGAGCATGGCGTCTACCTGCGCCAGCGTGATGCTGCCTCTGGTCTGCATGTGCCGACCCGCCCGGTCGAAAATGCCCAGGATGTCGGCGCCGGAGACTCCTTTGCCGCTGCCTTCTCACTAGCCCTGGCCGCTGGCGGAAACATCGAAGAGTCCGCCCAGATCGGACTTGATAACGCGGGCATCGCGGTCACCAAACCCAGAACAGCCTTTGTCTCACAACAGGAACTGCTGCAACGGGCGAGTTTACGCACCTTCACGGCGGTCTTGCAAACCCAGGAAGATGAGCTTGAGAGGCTCCGCGCCACGCTGGAGATCGAACGCCTACGCGGTAAAACTATCGTCTTTACTAATGGCGTCTTCGACATCTTGCACGCCGGACACATTCACTTCTTGCGCCAGGCCCGGCAACTGGGCGATGTCCTGGTCGTGGCTATCAACAGTGATCGCAGTGCGCGTGGTCTGAAGGGTCCAGGCCGGCCTATCCACAGTGAGCAGGATCGCCTGGCCCTGGTCGCGGCACTCGACCCCGTCAACTACACTCTGCTCTTCGATGAGGACACCTCTAGCGCAATTATTAGTGCGCTCCGCCCCGATATCTACGTCAAGGGCGGCGACTACAGTGATGAGGTCATTCCAGAAGCAGTGGCCATCCAGGAAGCAGGCTGCCGCCTCGTCATCCTCCCCCTCGTTGGCAGCGCCAGCACCAGCAACGTCATCGAACGCATCGTCGCCACACAAGAAGGCTAAAGCCATGATTCGGCGCGTACAGTCCATACGCGCCTTTTCTTCTTACAAATCTTCTTCCAGAACTTGACAATCCCTTTGTGATTCATGTACTATACTCTATAGCACAGAGTACTCTATGTAATTATGGAGGGAAGCAATGCATATTACTCCTGATGAGGCGCGGGCAGCTTTGAATGATATCGAGGATGCGGCAAAGCAGGCAAGGCACCTCGTAAATACCTGGGCGTACTTTATGTTGCTCTGGGGCGTAGTCTGGACACTGGGCTTTCTTGTCACACAGTTCGCGCTTTCACTGATTGTGTGGATATGGAGTGTGATGCTGCTGGTGGGAATGGGTGGCTCGATGATCCTGGGTATCCTGCAAGGGCAGCGTACGCGACCGGCCCCGGGCGCGCAGTCAACTCGTGATTCTACCTTGTATGGGATATTCAATGGTGTACTCTACGGCTTTGTTTTGCTCTGGGTACTCCTCATTCCTCTCAAACCGCTCCATATCGGACTGCTCTGGATTACAGCGGAGATGATGAGTGCTATTATGGCCGGCATCTGGTTGCGGCAACCATTGTCTCTGGTGCTTGGCATAGGCGTGACGCTCATCACAATTGTGGGCTACCTGTTGTTGCCTGGCTACTTCTGGGCGTGGTCGGCCCTCTTTGCCGGATTACCTTTGATTATTGTAGGTATCTCCTTTTTAAGGCGGCGTTAACTATGGCGGCACTCAATGAGCTTATTCATCAGCCTGTACGCCTGCGTATTATGGCGATGCTGGCTGCGCTTCCCGAAGGTGTCCAGGTTACGTTTAACATGCTGAAGAAGCAGCTTGAGCTTACGGATGGGAATCTGGGCGCGCATCTGCAAAAGTTGGAGGAGGCCCAGTATGTGGCTGTTACCAAAACCTTCGTGCAGAAAAAGCCACATACCTACGTGGAGATTACCCCTCAAGGACGTAAGGCGTTTGAAGAGCATCGCACAGCTCTTCGCGAGATCCTGGAGAGTTAGCCCGTCCAACGAGCAATCTGCATACAAAGAGTAAGTTTATTCTTTTTAACTAGAGTCATACGTTTGTCTGAAGGAGTAGACATCATGGCAAAAGTTTCCACCTACTCAATGGCTGAGGAACGCATCATAATTGACCTTAATACTTGCGTTGTGGTGCAAGAGCGTATTCAGGCTGGTAGAGTTGGCTGGAGCTGGCCGCTAGTTATGGCCTTTATCCGTTTCCCTCTTGCCCTGCTGGGTGCTGTCTTGACCTTCCTTTTCTTTACACTGCAAGGCAATCCCCATGCCTTTGCATTGAGTTTTGTTACCTCTACCTTTTACTTTACCTTTGTCAACCTCATAAGCTTGGCGCTGCTCATATGGCTGGCTCGTCGTGAAGGGCTACGCCTGCGCGATCTAATGGGGTTCAAGCATGATCGATTCGGTAAAGATGTATTGTTGGGGCTACTCTGGGTGTTGGTCCTTTATATCCCTTTTACTATTGGCGTGCTACTTGTCCCGTTTCTCTTTTATGGTGGTGATGCTTTTAACCACTATGCGCAGATTTTTAGTGTCGCGGACACCGGGTTCTCTCTACCTCTCTGGTTTGCTCTCTGGGCAGCATTCGTTTTTCCTACACTTAATGCCCCCATTGAAGAGATGCATTATCGCGGGTATGCGCAGATACGCCTGAGCGCACTCAGCAATAAGACATGGGTGGGTATACTCGTTCCAACGGTGGGATTTGCACTTCAGCATGTTGTGTTTGCGCCAAGCGTTGTCGGAGCAACAGTGTACCTGGTCAGCTTCTTCTGTTGGGGTATGGGCGCGGCCCTGATCTACCAGAGGCAGAAGCGCCTTCCATCCCTGGTTATTGCTCACTTTATTACCAATCTCTTCTTTGGTCTGGTGCCACTTGCTAGCATTTTCTGGCACTAGCAGGCTTGGACAACCTGCTTTTATGACTGAGATAACTTTCCAGCGCGTACAGCCTGTACGCGCTGTCCCCCATATTTGACGATAGGCTCATCCTTGCGTCTATAATTGCTAGAAAGCAAGCGCCAGAGCTTATAAGGAGGGCTTTGACGTCCGAGGAGCGCGAAGTCCTCTGGGATGATGGCATCGGTTCACAAGAACTCTGGGAGGCCGAAGAGCTTACTGGTATTGAGGAGGAAGAGGTGCAGTCACCTGTGCTCCTAGGCTCTCCCTGGCCCATAGAGCTCTTACCAATTTGCCAATGAGGTTGCAATATCACCACCTATATGAATGTGGCGACTGACCAGATATTTCAGGGTATGCGAGGCGCTGACCTCCTGGTCGCAGCCTCGCTCGAAGAGTGGCTTGAGCGCTGGCTGGCTGGTGAGCAGCTCCAATTTTTATAAAAAAGGAAGTAAGAGGGTCAGGTGATGTGGATAGAGGTTGGCAGCCCCAGGCTGCCAACCTCTATCCACATCACTCAGACTACTACAGCGCGCCGGTGTTGCGCATGAGGCCGCCGTCGATGACGAAGGTGGAGCCGGTGACATATTCGGCAGCGCCGGAGGCCAGGTAGAGCGCGAGGTGCGCGACCTCCTCGGGCTGGCCCATGCGATGCAGGGGAATCTCGTCGATCATGGCCTTGTATTTGTTGGGATCAGACTTTACGTCGGCGTCGATGGGGGTATCTATGGCGCCTGGCGCTATGTTGTTAACAGTAATGCTGTGCTTGGCTAGCTCCAGGCAGATGGTGCGCATCATCATGCGCATCCCGCCCTTGGCGCAGCAGTAGGGGACGTTCTCGGGCATGGGCAAATCCTCATGCACCGATGAGATGTTAATGATCTGGCCGCGTATATTCTGTTTGACCATCTCGCGCGCCGCCGCCTGGGCGCAGAAGAAGGCCCCCTTGAGGTTGGTATCGACGACGCGGTCAAACTGCTCTTCGGTGACGTCCAGGAAGGGGCTGTGAATCTCCATGCCCGCGTTATTGACCAGGATATCCAGGCGCCCAAACTGCTCGACGGCCCGTTGCGCCAGCCCCTGGGCCTGCTGGTACTGTGAGATATCCGCCTGTTGCACAAAGCAGGTTCCGCCCTGCTGCTCAATCATGCTCCTGACTTCATTAGCCTTCTGCTCATTGTGCGCGTAGTTAACGACGACCGAGGCGCCCTCCCGGGCGAATAAGAGTGCGATGGCCCTCCCAATGCCGCTATCGGCGCCCGTGATAAGCGCGACCTTTCGCTCCAGTAATCCCATGGTCTTCTATATCCTTTCTCGCGAGTATATTCTGCTGTAAAAGATGTTCAATGCCGTGATTGTCCACCTTCAACACGTATGGCGAGCAAGAGTGGATACGCTATCATATGTAGAAAAGCCTGTAGGGTCCATGCTGGCATGAACTCCGAGGCCGGAAGGCCGATACCCGTGTGTGGGACGTCGCTTCGCTCGGGAGTCCATGCCAGCATGGACCCTACAATTTATTAGGCGCGTACACCAGGAGCGCGACCGCTTGCTCGACGGTGATAAAGTGGGGCCGGCGCGAGTCATGCTGTTGCAGGCGGGTGGAGAGCATGGCCGAGATTGGGGCGCGCAAACCTGTGACTTGCAGGACCTCCTCTTCGCTGAAAAGCTGGAGCGGGGTGCCACTAAAGACGACCTGCCCATCACGGAAGGAGACCACGCGCTGGCAATGCTCCGCCACTAGCGTCATGTCGTGCGTGATGATCAGGATAGTCTTTCCTTGATGCTGGAGGGCGCGCAGTAGTTGCATAATGCTGTTGATTGAGTGGTAATCCTGGCCCGTGGTTGGCTCGTCGACAATAAGGATATCAGGTCCCATGGCGAGCACGGCGGCGACGGCCAGGCGCTGGCGCTGCCCTTTGCTCAGGAAGAGTGGGTCCTCGTCGGCGTAATCGACGAGGTCTACGGCTTCTAACGTCTCGCGCACTTTGGTCTTACGCTCCTCAGCCGAGAGTCCCAGGTTCTTCAGGCCATATTCGATCTCATCACTCACTTTGCGACAGAAGAGCTGGTGATCAGGATTCTGGAAAACGTAGCCGACATAGGAGGGTAGACGTTTACGCATACGTTTATTCGCCAGGTCTTGCCCAAGGACCTGCACGCGCCCCGAACTGGCGCGGTAGATGCCCGCCAGGATCTTGGCGAAGGTCGTCTTTCCGCTCCCATTGGGACCCAGCAGGGCCAGCATCTCGCTGCGTCGCAAGCTCAAATCGATGCCTTTGAGCGCGACGGTGCCATCCTCGTAGCTATACCCCACCTGCTCTGCGCAGACAACTGGCTCTCCTGGCTCCTCCTCAACCACGCCAGGCGCAGTGCTATGGGCATCGCCGGGCGTTAAGAGGGGGGCGAAGGCCTCTTCCGCCTCATCAAGCGTGAGCGGAGGACGACCCTGGAAGGTACAACTGCTCTCCCAGGAGATGCGTGTCAGCTCACCAACTGAGGCGCCGTAACGCTCCAGAATGTTTTGGTGGGCGTAAAACTCTCCTGGCGGCGCGACCAGTTCTATGCGCCCACCATGGAGCAGGGCAATGCGGTCGCAGAAGGCGCTCAAGATCTCGGGGTCCTGCTCTACCAGGATCACAGTTATCCTATAGTCATGGCGTAAACGAGCGATGGTTTCGATGACCTCGCGTTTGCCCACGGGATCGAGATCGCTGGTTGGCTCATCGAGGATCAAGATTTGAGGGCGCATGGCGAGGAAGGCGGCGATGGCTACGCGCTGTTTCTGCCCGCCCGAGAGGTCGGCGGGATGGGTATAAAACGCGCCGTGCCAGAGCCGCTCCAGGCCAACCCATGCCAGGGCCTCGTGGGCGCGCTGAAGTATCTCTTCCCTGGGTATATCTTGCAGTTGCAGGCCGATGCCCAGCTCATGCAGCAGGCTCATGCGCAGGAACTGGTTCTCGGGGTCTTGCATGATCATGCCCACCTTGTGGCTGGTGGCGGTCTTCGAGGTAATAGGCTCGCCGAGTAGCTCAAGGCTACCGCGAAAATGTGAGCGTAGCTGCTCAACGCTCAGGCGCGCACTATAGGGGAGGATGCCCATCAGCATACGGCAGAACGTGGTCTTCCCCGCGCCGCTGGGACCCGTAATGCCGAAGCACTCTCCCGGCTCAATCTGGAGCGCGATATCGCGTAGCGTCCAGGGGCGCGCCTTCTCGCCGGGCTTGCCCTCACCATAATCTGGATAGCGCCACCACAGGCCAGATACAGAGACCGCGCTCGTCATGAGTCTTTCTCTCTTTCCATTGACATAATCAAGCATTTCCCGCCCTTCTTGCCGAGTGGAGTGCTCCCAATTTGGTAGGGACCCGGTTTAGCGCGTCCAAAGGCGATTAATCGCCTGTAGGCGCAGCCCCAAAACGTTCCAGATGATGTTGTTGTGGGACGCTTGTAAAAAATGGCTTGCGCTGCACTGCCATGAATGGCATTTGGACGCGCTAAAGCTGGTCCCTACCAAGAAATTATCGTGTCACACCAATATTGCTGGCCAGAGCAGGGCCGTCAAGTTGAAATGGGTGCCGAAGGAGAGGTAGAACAGGAGCAGGCAGAGAACGATGGCGCTCCAATCCATCACACTCCAGGGCTGGATCTCATAGAAATCGTTGGTGACCTGGTTGATGCGGTAGCCGCGCGCCATGAGGGCATCACCGATCTCACCTGAGCGGCGGATCATGACCGCGATCAGGGGGACGGAGATGCTGGCCAGGTCGCTGAGCTGGCGCAGGAAGCTGCGCGGGCGTGCGTTGATGGCGCGGGCCAGTTGCGCCTGGTGGATGGTCTGGTAGTCGACCAGGGCCAGGTCGAGCGCGCGAAAGACGGTACTGATAAAGAAGATCACGGGCTGCGGGACGCGCAACTGGCGCAGGGCGCCAATCAGCTCCGCGTCGCGGCTGGAGACCACGAGGGCGATGGTTGAAAAGATCAGTCCAGAGTAGCCAATGACCTTCGTCAGCGCGATCAGCAGGCCATGATCGCTGACCAGGAGCGTCAGGGGATGGAAGAAAGGGACCTGCGCGAAGGTCCAGGTGGGTAGCGCCAGGAAGTGTGAGCCAATAAAGGTGAAGAGGGCTGCCAGCACCAGGCCCAATACGACCTTGCGTGTCCAGAGGAAATAGCCCAGCGTCAGTCCCAGCCAGAGCAGGAACCAGGTCGAGATGCCCAGGTCGAGATGTCCGCTATACACTGGCGCCTCTAGCAGCGTAACGTGTCCCGGAACCGGGTTAAAGACGATCCAGGTGGAGAAGAGGCTGATCAGCGTGGGGATGGTCAGGAGGACATAGATGCGCGCCACACGGCTATGCATGCCGCTCCCCAGGAACATCGCCAGCGAGAGCAGGCTTAGCAGCGCCGCCATCAAAGGATCAGGCCTGGCCACATCAATCGCCCGCAGCTGAACAATCGAAATACAGATCACGAGCAGGAAGCGTACCAGCAGGTGGAAGCGAGCGAACGGAGCGTTGACGCGCCGTGAGAAGATAAACGAGCGTACATAGCGCCGCCCCGGAGGCACATCCATAAATATGGGGAGCGGTGTGCGCAGGCCCTTGCTGCCCTTCAAAATCAAGCCTCCTTCAGCATTTTTAAACACATGTATCGATAGCATTTAGTATAGCTGATTTATGCTGAAACTTCATGGTATAGGACCCGGTTGTTAGTATAGAGGGGTACGACGCTACTAAAGTACGCGTCTACATATACGCGTAATATGTAGACGCGTACTTTAGTAGCGTCGTGCCTGTTGGGGCCTGGGAAAACTCCCTAGATTTTTATTCAATCAGGCGTAAGAATTCGAGGCGGGCCTCGCTCTCGCTGCGGAAGACGCCGCGCATGACCGAGGAGGTCATCACGCCGGGTGTACGGATGCCACGCGCTGTCATACACATATGCTCGCCTTTCAGCACCACGGCCACGTCTGGTGAGTCTGTGATGCGCGTAATCTCGTCGGCGATCTCATGACCGATGCGCTCTTGTAGCTGGAGCTTGTGGGCGAACTGGTGCGCGATGCGGGCGAATTTGGAGAGTCCTAGCACCTTGTCGCCCGTGATATAGCCAATGGCTACGTCGCACCAGAAGGGCATCAGGTGGTGCTCACACATCGAGAAGACGCGCATACCCGAGACGCAGACCATCTGGTCGGTCGAGGCTGATGAGAAGCAGGTCTCGGTCGAACCTGGATCATACTCAACAAACTCGCGCCAGGAGTCGGCCCAGCGGCGTGGCGTGTCCAGCAATCCCTCACGGTCCGGGTCCTCTCCAATCGCGATCAGCAGCTCGCGCCCCAGCTCAAGCAGCCTGGGATAATCGACCCTCTTCTGCCCATTGGAAAGTAGCGAATGGAGAGCGGCATGGCCATTCATCTGCTCTTTGTTCATATGTGTTGTCATTCTTGCATCCCTCACTTTAAACGAAGCACACCTTGTCCCTCAGTAGCCGCGTATGTAAGTAGCGGACGCCCGCTACTTACATACGCGGCTACTGATGATACCTACACGCCGCGCTTGTTGCCCCAGAGGAGGGTGTGCAACTGCGGCAGGATCGTGACCTCGTACCACTGGTCCTCGACGACGCGCTGGATCAGCCAGTCCATGCGACTGAGAATACCGTTGATGTCGATCTCATTCGCCAGGTGCGGCGGTGTATGATTGCCCGCTTGCAGGTAGAGCGGAATATTGGGGTAGCGCTCGGCCACGTGTTTGGCGTACTGGTAGTCCTCTTCGTCGAAGATGACGATCTTCAGGCAGATGCCAGGCTGCTTGCCGTCATGACCCTGGCGTGCATAGGAGATACAGCGATCCAGGCGCTCCCAGTTGGTGGGTTGGGGATTCTGCATCCCAGGAGCCTTGGGCGAGAGGGTCAGATAGTCCAGCTTGGCGAACCAGGGTTGGGCGATGCTGCCCTGGGTCTCGATGGCGAAGGTGTAACCCTCAGCATGTCCCAGGTCAATCAGTTCCTCCAGTGGTTGCATGGCGGGATTCCCGCCGGAGAGCGTCACCAGGATGGGTCGGTTATGGGCGAGCTCGCGTACCTGGGTGAAGACCTCCTGTGTCGTCATCTGTTGCCACGCGGCGCGATGTTCTGGCAGGACGGCGTAGAGGGTATCGCAGCGCTGGCAGCGGTAATCGCAGCCGCCTGTACGCACGAAGACGGTTGGCTTGCCAATCAACGCACCCTCTCCCTGGATGGTTGGTCCAAAGCACTCAGAGATGGACAGCTTCTTCTGTCGGGGGGACTGCAAGTCAAGCTCCAGCTGTGCTGACGAGAGGCTCTCATTGACGATATTGCTCATAAAAATCTACTCCAGGCCGCGCTCAGCGCGTGTAATTTCGGCATAGCCCTTGGCGGTCTCCCACAGGCGCACACGGTAGAGCAGCTCCTCGCGCACGCCGCCGCTCACCAGGGCGTCCCAGATCCAGTGGACCAGGTTCTCGGCGGTAGTGCGGATACCCGTGAGCGCGTTGAGGTCGTTGTGATCCATGCCGCCCTTCTCAACTGGTGTGGCTTCGGGTCCGCGTGGCACAGAGTCAGATAGACTCTCGATAATGCAGTGGTTGACGATCTCTTTCAGATCCTCGAAATCCATCACCATGCCATCGCTCGACTCGCCAGGTGCTTCGATGATGGGTCCGCGCAGAGAGACCTCCAGGCGATAGGAATGCCCATGTGGACGCCGGCACTTCCCCCGGTGATTGGGCAGGTGATGCGAGGCTTCAAAATTGAACTCGCGTGTCACAATAGCATATTTTGGCATAGGTCCCTCCTTACGGGAAACACTGGGTGCAGCGTGGGTGCACCTCCCTGGCTGTCTGAGTGCCCCAATACTGTGCGTGTCTGCGAGATTAAGCGCGCTGGCCAGGGATATTCAGGAACAACTCGGGATCATTGGCGTACTGCGTTGGGTCCTCCACGCCTGCATGCTTAAAGGCCTCGTAGCGCTCGACACAGGTGCCGCAGTGGCCGCAGTGTTTATCGCCAAAGCCCTCGCTACCACCCTCGTAGCAACTCCAGGTCAACTCAAACGGAACATCCAGGCTGGCGCCGAAACGGGCGATCTGGGCTTTGGAGAAGCGCATAAAGGGAACTTCGACCGTGACCTGGTCCGAGTCCATGGCGCGATTGAGCATGGTATTAAAGGCGTCGACGAACTCCTGGCGGCAATCGGGATACTGAGCGTAGTCGCCATAGTGCGCGGCGAAGGCCACAACGCGCGCGTTCTCGTTCCAGGCCACGGTGGCCGCCTGTAAGAGCATATTTGGATTGCGGTAGGGGACGACCGTCGCCTTCATGCTGTCATCGGTATAGTGTCCATGTGGCATGCTCTGATCGGGGTTGAGCAGGGCCGAGCCAGAATTGGGTGAGAGGTGTGCGATGGGCAGCGCCACGACCTGGTGCTGGATCTCCAGGTTGCTATAGCGCTCACGCAACGCGCTGATATAGCGTTCAGCATAGGTTAGCTCTTTGACATGCTTCTGGCCATAATTAAAGGAGAGAAGGTGCAGGTCGAAGCCTGCCGCGGCATAATAATGAGACAGCACGCAGCTATCCATGCCGCCGCTTACGATCAAAACTGCGCGCTCTCCGCGTCTCTTAGTGGTCATAGGAATGCTCCTCACTTAGACATACTGTTGATAACGGCGATACTCGGGCCGGGGACCATTATAACCCGACTCCTCGTGCTCGGCAAAGATGATAGTCTTGATGTTGCCGCGAACGGTAAAATCGCCAACTACACGCATCCAGCGGGGTGAGAGCAACGTTACCAGGTCATTGAGAATCTCATTGGCGGACGCCTCATGGCTGATCTGGCGCTCGCGATAGCTATTGATATATAGCTTGAGGCTCTTCAACTCCACGACCGAGGGGCCGGGAACATAGTCAATAATGATCGTCGCGAAGTCTGGGAAGCCAGAGCGTGGACAGAGGCAGGTAAACTCGGGAATCTCAAAATGCACTACATACTTGCTCTCTGGATAGGCATTAGGCCACGGCTCCAGGCGGTTCGATTTGATCTCATCGAAGCCATAGCGTCCAGGGACGCGCTGCTGTTCATTCTCCATCTTGTCTTATCTCCTTTATATGCTAATCTCTCTTATTCCTACTTGCCTAATGCGCCAAACCGTAGAATCTAAATAAGGGAGGGGATACCTACAGAACGCCAGAGTAATCTGTGGGCTCTGTGACGACCGTGACGTTACATATAAGAGGTGGAAACTCAAAAACCCTCTACGCTGTAGGTATCACTGGCAGAGCCTGGAGGACCCTGTTCGCTATCCCTCACAAAAGATACCATGGAAAGCTGGTCCATAAAGGTCTTTTTTCCGTGACGACAGGCCACACTGCAAGCTAATTTTTCAGCGGCTGCATGTGCTTTTGGGGCGGACGTCCAAGAAAAGCACGAAGTCTATGAACGTGAGAACGCCATGATGTAGAAAGGCTTCTGACCACGCACCGCTTCCCCTATACCTGCCTGTATGCAAAGATCAGCATCCCCTGATACAAAACTCTCAACCCAACCAACCACTCACTGATAAATGCCGAAAAGTATTATAACATGTTGTGGCCTCCAGGTGTGCCAGTTTGCAAACTGGCACACCTGGAGGCCACAACATGTAGCGAGAAGGTATTTTACCTGGAAGCTAGCTGTATGTAGAGGTGGCGGCAGAAGCTAAGGACAAGGTAGGACGCCACGCAGGCCATGAGGATAAAGGCCAGGCTAAGAATGGGCGTGACAAAGGGATGGCTAAACTGAGAGAGGACGCCAAGCACATAGCCGCCCAGCAGCAGCAGATAGGCGCAGGCCGCCAGGAGAAAGGCCAACATGGCGGGGCGGGAAAACCAGGAGCTAAAGGGGGCGTTGCCAACCGCGCGCAGGCCGCGCGCGAATAAATATTCCAGGAGAGTAAGGAGACCAGTAAAGCCGAAGGCGAAGATAGAAATTGTGATCCAGGGGGTGACGGTATTGTTGCTAAAACCTATGACAAATAAAATATCGGCGGCGATCATTGCGCCGAACAATGCCAGGCCCAGATACATCCGAATACGCTTACGAAGCAGGCTCTTCTCGTAATCCATGGGAAGTCCTTCTACGCTACATTCCGCGCGACTGTATAGACGGTCATGTATTATCTCGGCATATTACCATATTTCCCTTTGTGTTGAAAGCTTCTTCTCATGCGGTTTGCAATCGCGCCTACGGCGCTCAGAGAGCATGATATATAGGTGTAGGTGTTGAGCGCAAGCGCTCAACACCTACACCTATATATCATGCTCTCTCAAGCATCTCTAGTTTCTCGTTGACCACTGCGATGGCGAAAGCAATGTTGAGTTGGCGCGCAAGGCTGGCCGCTTTCTCAAAATGCGTGCGTGCTTCGTCGCGTTTTCCCTGCTTGTAGGCGATGTCTCCGTGTGTGACTTGTGCATATACTAGATAGTTTTGGAGCTTCATCTCTCTGGCAAGCTGCTCGGCTTGCTGACAATACTCTAATGCTTGCTCCAGGTTGCCCCGCTCGACATAGACATCGCTTACTAATAATTGAGCCGAGGGCAAGCCTCTTTTGAACCCTATCTCCTCGCGTAGAGCGAGGGACTTCAATGCGTAATTCAAGCTCTGTTCCAGATCTATCGACATGTACAGGCCTGCCAGGTGACGCGTGGCCTCAGAGGCTCCCCAGGCATTGCTAGAGCTTTCGGCAAGCTGTAGCGCGCGCTGATAATATTCTTGAGCCTGTGCATCTTGGTGCTGCCGCTCATAAGTCAGGCCAGTATAGAAGAAGGACTCGGCCAAATTATAAGAATCATTTAGTCTCTCATAGAGAGTTGATGATTGTTCAAAGTAGCTACGCGCTTCGAGGTAGTCGCTCTCGCCTGTTTGCAGGTTATGGTAATACAGTGTTTGACCAATGAGATAGAGCGCGGTGGCGATCCCAGACGCATCTTGCCTGGCATCTGCTAGCTGCCGTGCCTGTTGTGCTAGCGAATGCATGCGTTCTTCCTCGCTATTTGTCAGGAAGTAGTAATGTATCACGAATTGCCCGTATTTTAACAGGAAGCTTAGTTTATGCTCTGGAGATACTTCTTGGAGCGATAACCATTGCTCTCCAGCCTGGAAAAGCCGCAAGGCCTCATCAAGGCGACCCTGGAAGGAATATGCATTGGCGATCTCGCTCGTTGCTTGTAGGGAGGTAGCGTAGCGCTCGGAGATAGCTTCTGTAGATAGTGACATATAGGAACCTCATTTCTTATATTTGTGTTCGATCTACTTCCATAGGATAGTGTCTGAAGAGCTGAAGTACATCACCTGAAAGGAGGATTGGGTGTGGAGGATTGCATCAGAGCAGATGCAGAGTACGGGCTTGAGCGATGGCCTGCGTGCGATTATGTGTTCCTAGCTTGCCATAGATGTTTTTCAAGTGAGTCTTGACTGTATTGAGGCCAATAATGAGCGTTTCAGCGATCTCTGCGTTCGAGTGGCCGCTAGCGAGGAGGCGCAGAACCTCCTGCTCGCGCTGGCTTAATTGCTCAGCAAGGGAGGTAGCGCTTACCTGACCAGGTTGAGGAGAATAAGTGCTATGGAAGGCTGAGAGCAGGCGATTGAGATAGCCAAGGGAGCAAGACTGTGCTGCCGAGGTGCTTTGTTGGTAGGACTGGCGCAAGCGTTTAAGAAGGGATGCTACCTGTGGCCCTTCGTCAATGAAAGCTCGCATATATCTCTGCGGTTCCGCAAGACTGAGCGCCTCTTCCAGGGATGCTAATGCCCGATCAAGTCTTTCTTGTTGCGCATAGGCGCGAGCCATGCTCAGGAGAAGGGATAGTTTGAGGCCAGGCCGCCTGGTTTGCTCTGCTCTAGCTTGTAGACGGTGTAAGAGGCGTAGTGCGAGATCCGGCTTATGGAGCTCAATAAAAGCCTGGGCTAGCTGGTGATAGTCATACTCGTAGAAACCATCTAGCTCCGAATCAAGGTCCAATTCGCATTCCTGCGCCCAATCCAGGAGGGGTACAGTATCACCCTGAAGAGCACTCAAGCGTGGGCGGATCAACTTTAGCCAGGCGATGCCACGCGTGAAGTTCGTCTGGCGAGCCAGGTGTTCGGCTTCAGTAAAGAGCGACCAGACTTGCTCACGTTTGCCGCATGCTAGCGTCGTATATATCAGTCCAACATAACCCAGCAACCAGATCTTTACATCACCTCCGCGCTGGCCTAATGTAATCCCCTCGCGCAAATAATGTTCGGCAGCTTCAAGATCATTCCATTCATAGAACAGTTCTCCCAGGCCAACATGGAGGAAACCTACAGGTGGTAGATGTTCCTGGTGTGTCTGGAGTGCATATTCAAGACCATCCTCATAGAGCTTGCGAGCCAGGTGCAGCCTGCCTTGGTCCCTGTAAAGCATCGCCAGGGAACGGAACGCCAACATGGTTGCGCGTAGATTGCCACATTGCTTGCTATGTTCAATCGCTTCACGATAAGCATTTTCGGCTACCTGCGTCTCACCCAGCACTTCACTCGCAGTGCCCAGGCTCAGGACAGCTTCGCCGCGCGCTGAATGGTCGTCCTTCGAGAGCCAGCCCAGGGCCTGGCGGGCGAGAGCAACGCCGTCTTCTACGCGATTCTGATAGATCGCCACGCGTGCTCGAATAGCGGCAATCTCTCCCCAGAGTAAGCGACGCTCGTCTTCCTCCAGGCAAGTATTACCAGGGCCATGTTCAGCAGCATGGAGATAACGCTCTATGGAACCAGTATGCGAGGTATGCAGGAGCGTCCAGGCCGCAAAGACGCAGAGATGTGGGCGATCATAAATGACCTCTTCCGGCAGGGTGCGCAGCCACGTTCCTAGCATAATGACCTCGTGTCTCATGAGCACATCCTGCCCCTGTTTCTCTATGAATTGTGCCGCAAGGGCAAAATCCTGGCCTTGTAAGGCATATGTGATGGCCTCGGCCAGCATATCATTTTGCGCATACCAGTGAGCTGCCCGACCATAAAGCATTGGAATTTGCGCTGGATAGGTCTGTTCCAGGCGATTACGCAGGAAGTCTTTGAAAAGCTGATGATAGCGATACCAGAGATGATGCTTGTCGAGAAGAGAGAGAAAGAGATTTTCATGCTCCAGTTGCCGCAGGAGATCCTGACTCTGTTTTTGTAAGGTTACTGCATCGCACAGCTCTCCCTGGAAGCGCTCCAGAATCGAGGTATGTAAAAGAAAATCACACATCTGCGCGGATTGATGAGACAGGACTTCACTGGCAAGATATTCGAAGATTGCTTGAGAATCTCCCTGAGGAGGAGTCTGTCCATATACCCTCCTCTGTCCAGCGCGCAAGGCCTGGGCTGCCAGGGTCAGGCCAGTCACCCAGCCTTCCATGCGCTCTAGCAACCTGGAGAAATTTTCGTCAGGCAGGGAGTCGCCGATAAGCGCCTCTAGTAACTCTCTGGTTTCCTGGGGGGTAAAACGAAGATCAGCAAAGTCGAACTCAGCCAGCACTCCACGTGCGCGCAGGCGAGCTACAGGAAGCGGTGGAAGAGAGCGACTGGCCACAACCATGCGCAATTGTTCAGGCATATGCTCTAACAGGAAGGTCACACTTTCATGCATTGGCTGACTGGTCAGTAGATGATAGTCATCTAAGACAAGCACGATTTCGTTGGGTAAAGTCGCCAGAGCGTTTACCAGGAGGACCAGAAATGGCTCCAGAGTATCAGTCTGTAATGTGGGTAGAAGCGTAAGCAGGTGATTGGCAAAGCCAGGGAAATGTTTTTGTAGAGCCGTGAGTACGTAGCTCCAGAAACGGCCAGGTTCATTGTCGCTCTCATCTAGCGAGACCCAGGCCACGGGAAAAGAGAATTCATGTAGCCATGCAGAAAGCAGTGTCGTCTTGCCCGAGCCAGCAGGCCCAGTCACCAGGAGCAGTTTACAGGAGGTGTACTCGCGTAATAACGCCGTGAGCCGTGGACGTGCAATAATTGTGGGGGAGAGAGCAGGGGGAGTTATTTTTGTTGTGAGTAGCATTTGCTGGGCGAGGGAACTCGCATTTTGTCTGGAAAACGTTGGTATTGTGTTCAGTGTGTTGGCGATCTCCGTGAGACGCGAGAGGGTTAGCTCCTCGCTTTTGCCCAGGTAGGCGTTTCGCAGCGAGCCATGCTGACGACGATAGGCATACCAATACCAACCTACAGCCCTCTGTTCCTTACGCGCGGTAAAGTTACTACTCGGCGATGTGAATCTGAAAACGCGGTGCTCCTTAAGCCAGCCAAACCAGTCCGGCGAGCCAACGGATATCGCCTGTGTACCATCATGTGTATTGAGTAACCCCTGTTGAACTCTTGCCGTCATGCGGGCCATCGATGCTCACCCCCGAAGTCGCACAAAGTTACACAAAACATAGCATGACGCTGAGCATGAGTCAAGATGCTATTCTTCCGCAAGCAGGCAGGCTATGACGACGCTGATGTTGTCGTGGCCGCCGTGGGCCAGGGCTGCCTGGATGAGTAGGGAGCTGGCGCGCGAGGCATGGGTGCTTGCGCCAGAGAGGATGTGCTCAATCTCGGGATCGCGCACCATCTCCCAGAGCCCGTCTGAGCACAGCAGCAGTATGTCGCGCTCTTGTAGCTCGACCTTGAAGTAGTCGAACTCGACTGACGCGTGCTCGCCCAGGCAGCGATAGATCTGATTGCGCTTGGGATGGGTATACACTTCGTGTGGCTCTATCAGCCCTTTCTCGACCAGGCGCGCCACGACCGAGTGGTCGCGGGTAATCTGCGTCAGGCCCTCCGAGGGGCGGTAGCGGTAGGTGCGGCTATCGCCCACGTTGATAACGTGGGCCATGGTGCCAATGACCAGGGCCGTGGTCAGAGTGGTGCCCATCATATGTTCTTTCTGGCGATTGCGCTGGTAGAGCGTAAGATTGGCGCGATGCGTCGCGTCTTTGATGATGCCGCCGAAGGATTCCTCAAGCTCCGCCTCGCGCAGCAAAGTTGGCGAGACGATATCACTGATAATCTGGATGGCCAGGCGGCTGGCCTCCTGCCCATCGGCATGGCCTCCCATGCCGTCCGCGACGACAAAGAGTCCCACGGGTTCGGGACCAGAAGATCCTGGGCGAATGCCCTGTATGGCAAAGATGTTGTCCTCGTTGGGCGCGTCTTTACGTACGAGGCCAGGGTCCAGACCCATGCCTACACTCAGGCGATACTGTGGCTTACTGCTGGCCCCCTGGGGAAGCATCTCTTCATCTGTGTATTCTTCCTCCTCCTCAGCCTGAACAGGGCGCGTGTCATACTCCTCGATGTCGTCTGAGATTGGCGCGATACTGGCCTGGCTGATATTGTTTACTGTGCCAGCGACACGCGCACGCTGACGGGTGGCTAGCTCTATTGGCGCCGCCTGCTGTGAACGCACTGGCTGCGGCGTGTCATTGACGGCCTGGGGTAGGGGCGCGTGCTTCTCTATACCTGTGGCGGACTGGAAGCCGTACCCGGTATAGGACTGCCCTGAAGGTGGCGCTGACGACCCGGATGTAATCGCTGGATAGGCTGTGCCAGGCCATTCTGGCACCGGCGTTTCTGCTGGGGCCTGCCTGGCTACCGGGCGCGCGGGGATGATAGCAGGTGTGGAGGAACCGGAGGCCTGCGCGCGGCGTGGCTCTTCTAGCTCCTCCCACGTGGCTGAGGTTCTACCAGCTCGGCTGGCAAGCGGGGCGCGTGCCGAATGTAGTCCCTCGCGCTGAGGCACATCAACCTCCTGTGTGGGCGCCAGGGGCGAGACAGGTTGCGAGGCGCGTAAACGTAGCCCTATAGAGGCTGGCTGAGGCTCCTCCTCTTCGTACTCATCATCTTCTATGTCCTCATACATATTATTGGCGGTGACGCGAGCTGCTTGCGCCATATAAGGTCTGCGCGAGGCACGCGGCATGGCGGGGGCTGCTGCGCGCTCTGGCTGTGTGTACTCATTATCCAGTACCTCTTCAAGGAGTTCCTCAGACAGGGCATCAGCCTCGGCCAGCTCGCGGGCGAAGCGCTGTTCTTCATAACGCTCACGCCACTGGTGAAAGAGCAGGCGTAGCGTCACTGTGAGCAATACCATCCACAGGATGAGGAGCGAGAGCGAGAGCAGGAGCAGGCCTGTAAAGGGGATCAGCATGGCTGGTCCCTGGGCGCGCCACAGCTCGGGGAGGCGTGGCAAAAGCGAGGCCAGGAAGCGCCAGGCCCAGGGAGGGAAGCCCCCAGACAGCGTGTAGAGCAGGACGGCACAGAGCAGTAAGCAGCCATAGACCACTACCCTCACCGCCACCTGAGTTTGATAGAGTTGTTTTAGTTCTTGCTGCATAGGTCCGCTCTTTCTCGCGCCTGTGGCGCTTGTTGTTGAAATTTTCTATCACTCACACTGTGCCAGTCGCGGCACTGGCCGTGAAGGACGTTATCTTGACCAGCGTACCAGGCTGGATGAGCACGCGTACGCCCGCTTGCCCTTTGTTGAGCGAGGCGTCTTTGATCGTTGCCTGCCAGGTGGCTGGTTCGGGCGCGTTGGTCTGCCATGTGCGGGCCATAAGCTGGTTGCCGAGGGCGCGGAAACGAAGCGCGTAGCTCGCACCGCTCAGAGCGGCGAAGGGCACACTGACCAGTTGCTGATTGACCCCAGCGACCCGGCGCATGATGATCAGGTGATTGCCATCGATATAGGCCTTGTACCAGTTATTGGCGTTGTGCCAGCGCAGGACCGAACCAAAGTTATTCTGGCCCGTGAATTTGTTTAGTGAGCCATTGATCAGCAGGTCAACGTTGTCGCTGACAGGCCCCAGCACCGCGTTAAATGTGCCGTTACCATCGGTGATGGAGCCAGCCGTATTCTGGACCGAGAAGATTGCCAGCGTATTGGCGTCAGCCGTCCAGGTATGGCCATCGCTGGCCTGGCCCCAGAAGCGCTGGTTCTGGCGCTGAAAGGTATCCTGGGCCAGTAGATTTATTTTTGGCGTGGCTGGTTTGCCCGTAGGTGTCACGGGTTTCTGAGCCACGACCGTAGGTGTGCCCGCTGGCCCATCGTGAAACATGCGCTGCATGTCCGGGAGGGTGAGCGAGCGCTGAATTGTATTCGCGAAGACGCCCGCCGTTAAGCCGAGGAGCATCAGCACTAGTAAGAGTGTTATGGCGATGACACGCCTTGTCATGATTGGCCTTCCTTCTGACTGTGAAATCTCACGCCTGCGGCGCTCGCTCTGGTAGGTGGTGCGGTGCGGGTTGGCAGCCGTAGGCTGCCAACCCGCACCGCACCACCTACCGGGCATTTATGCTTTAGCGTGGAGAATATCTTGAATCATCTGGATCGATTGTGGGCTGGGTCGGTAGGGTGAGACCTGGAAGGTGGAGATGGACTGCATGTGGTCGTGAATCCAATTCGCCCCGTGCAATGTCTGCCCTGTGTTGGCGTCGGTTTGTCCGATGTAGGCGTTGTTGGCGTTGACGACCATGTCGTTGATGAGCGAGAGCGTCGAGGGCTGGCGCAGCTGGTCGTCGTTCATCTGCATGATCTTCTTGCCGTCGCTACGCACCTGGTTGAGCCAGCGATTGACGTCGCTCAGAGCGTTGACGATATCGGTCGCATTCTGGCGCAGAGAGGCTGGTGCGTCCGGTGCCTGCAAGAGCCCGTTCAGGTGCTTCATAACGTGCGAGAGGTAGCAGGGTGGCTCCTGGTCGGGTCCGTTGACCTGGATCAGACCTATCTGGGCCAGTCGACCATCGACGAGCGCGGGAGTGCCAGGTGGAAGGTCTAGTCCGACAAAGGACGCGCCATCGAGATAGGCCAGGGTACGTGCTGTCATGCGCCGTACATAGTTAATGTCTTTGTTCGCCTCCCAGGGATCGCGCATGCTTGTGGTCCACTCCACCAGTTTAGCCGTGTTGCGGTAGAACCAGGTGTTTAACCCACCGGGAAGGTTCAGCTTCTCCAGCGTGGGGTCGCTGGCCAACAGGTGGCGCAGGTGATCAAGATAGCTAAAATGGTTAGTGTTATCAGGCGTGTTAATTGGGGCCTGTGAGACCTCTCCATAGTAGCGCCAGGCGTTATAATCGGGTGTGGGCGAGATAGGCGTGACCGAGGCGCTCTCCTCCGTCACCAGGAAGCGGCTCGTTGTGAGTAGCAGGTTGCTGTGCTGCGGGTCGCCGCTATAGAAGAGGTGTGCCTTGCCATTACTCACGTTCAGGCGCCCCATCAGAATAGTGTGTGCCTCACTCTGGCTCTTATCTCCTAGCAGCCAGGCATAGTAGGCCTTGCCGCTGGCGGGCGGGTTTAACTGCTGGAGGTCGATAGTTATCTGGTCGGAGATGCCCTGGCTGCTCTTCTCGCTGATCTGGTTGCTGCTGGCATACGAGACATCGCCCACGATGGGCGGCACAGCACTTGTGGTGGTCGTGGTTGGCCACTGGTGATAGAAGACCAGGAAGTAGCTCAGGCCCGCGACCGAGAGCGCGATGATGGCCACGATAGCCACAAATTTGGCGAAAGTATTCCTGGGGGCCCGTGGTGCTGGAGCAAGTGGCTCCTCGCGTGGTGGGGATTGTGTCTTTTCGACGAGCATACCCGTGCTTGCTCTTTGCGCGACTCCGCTCCGGCGCATAGGTGGAGCATTGCGCTCTAGTATGAGAGGCTCCGGCTCTGACTCCTCGTCTTGCAGTGCCTGGGTGTATGGATCAAACCTCTCTAGCGCAGGGTTATGCCTCAGTCGCTCGCGTGGTAGGGAGGGCTGTGGACTCGCGACTGGTCGCTTCTCCACACGTGGAGGCACATCCATCTGTGAAACAGGAGGCATATGGCCGGTTGTGTGCTCGCGGGCGTCGAGTGGCTGTCCACCTGCGGACAATTCCATTACCGGCTCGCTCTCGCTGGCTGTGTGAAGGGGTTGGCTGATTGGTCCACGTGGTCCCGCGTTGCGTAGATCGGCCTTGAGCGTGTGTAGGGAGGCCGTGGGACTGAGCGGTGCAGTAATGCGTTGTGGGCTTGTTTGTGCTGTATGGGTGCGTTGGCGTGAGAGCTGACCCATGGCCAGGGCGTTCGCCAGGTTATCTACAGAGGAATAGACAGGGAAGCCAAAACGCGTCGCCAGCTGTGTTATATGCCCACTATTGGGAATGACAAAGATCACGGGTATATCGAGCTGGCGCTTGATATGCTTAAGCGCCGAGAAGTCATCTGGCCGCTGGAAGAGGCGTCCCTGCTCCGCCAGCATGATAACTACTGGCTTGCGCAGCTCGCTTAAGGCCTGGCTCAGGGTGGCTCTATTGTCGGCGACCTCCAGGTAGAGTACGCAGAAGTCGTCTGTATCACTTCGTTTCATTCATTCCTCCCGCTACTGGCGTACGCGGCTACTGGGGCTGCGCCCTGGTGTCGCAGCTACTGTTTATCGGTCGAGGCGGTCGTATGCGGGTAGCTCTTCACCGAAGATGGCGTCGGCGCGCAGGCCCGAGAGATCGACCGTCTGGCGGCGCAGGCGAGCTTTATTGGCTAGTCCGGCGGAGGCCCGGGCCTCCTGGTGATGCTGCTGAAGCAGGCGCTTGCGTTCTCGCTGCCTTGGGCGCCAGTAGATGCTGGCTGGTGTCGTGCCGGGCTGGTGACGCGCGTGCTCATCCCAGGTCTCCAGGGTATATGCTACGGCGTGGGCCTGCTCCATTGGCACTTCCTCGACCTCAAATGACCTTGCCAGGACATCCATGTCAGATACCTCCTGTGTATTAGCTTCATGTTCACGTGGGATGGTGGAAGGGATAGATCTTATAGCCGTGGGCGTATTGAAAAGCCGGATTAGCCTGCGCAGGCTGAGCATACTCAGTCCCGCGACCGCGATCCAGGCGAGGAGCCAGCATAGTGCCTGCCCGATGACCAGGGCCAGCATAGAGCCGTGCCCATGCGCGACAATGGTTTGGTACTCCGGCCACACCTGGGCCAACAGAATCCAGGCCGCGGGCGGGAAGCCTTCCAGGCGCAACAGGGCAAAGGCGCCAGCGATCACACCCAGAACGGGCAGGATCAAGCCGCCATCACTGCCTCGCCAGGTCTGCATCAGGCGATCGCCAAAGAGTGCCATGCTCCGCTTTCCCTGCGTCGCTGGCCGCTCCGCCGAACCCCAGGTATTGATTAAGGCACCGGCCACGATCAGGGCCCCACCGAGGTAGCCATCCAGGGGGAGAACCTCGTGCAGGTAGTAGTTGGCGAAGGCCGCGCCCAGCACTGGCTCCAGGATATAGATGAAAGAGACCGTTATTGGCGAGATGTAGTTCTGCAAACGTACCGTAATCAGCGTAGGGAGACAGGTCGTGCCAAAGGCGATGTAGAGCACGCTCCACAGATCATTCGGGAGTAGTGGATGCACATCCTGCCAATTACCAAAGAGCAGAGCGATAAAATTGCCCCAGATGGCCATTGTCAGCAACTGAATGCCAAAGAGAGGAAGATAGGCCTTGCCGCGCTGCTCGTGGTCCGCCAGGAAGACATAGAACGTACAGAAGAGGCCCCCGATAAAGGCGATCAGCGCGCCGCGCAGGCCGCCGATGGGTGAATTCAAGATGAGCAGAAGCGCGCCACAGGCCGAGACCAGCCCGGCGAACCATGTCGCCTTATGCAGGGGCTGGCGCATAAAGAGCCAGACACAGATCGCCGCCAGAAAGCCATTGAGCGAGGGGAAGAAGGCCGTGCTCGTCGCGCTATTATATTTCAACGCCACCGAGAGCGTAAACAGGCCGATGCAGATGCAACTTCCCAGCAATACTCCGCTCTTTATCACCTCGCGATTAATCTCGTGCCAGGAATAGATAATAATACACAGGGCCAGGGGTAGGAGGGCCAGCATCACAAAGAAGGTAAACACAATCGGATCGATGCGCCCCAGCGACCCCTTCGAGACCGCGTAGTAGGTGCCATAGAGAAAGGTATTGAGGAAGAACGCGCCACAGGCCAGCAATTTCATGCGCATACGATAGACTCCCTTCAAGCAGCTCATGACATTCTAGGGAGAAGTATAGCCGTTTAAGAGCGCATAGAAGGCCTTTTTTGCGGTTTTTTGGCACTGTGTACTCACCGAAGGTGACCGGGAGGGGATGATAATTTGTGACCTGCCTCGTCAAATATTTGGATGTGGTACCGTGTAATTTAGAGAAGATGTGACACTGTATGGTTAGCAGAAGAGAAGGAGAGTATGCCAGGCTGGCTGGTAAACAATAACTGCAAGCATCTCGGCAGGTAGATGCCAGCGATCCCCCATGATTTACCAGCCAACAGGCACACGTCACCAGAAGCGCCAGAAGTAGTAGAGAGATATATGTCTTGTAACATGAAAATTCGTTTTCTACTATTTAGTATACTCATAATCCCAGAATTGACAAATCTAAAGGAATCGCTCCTTAAGCAGTGGTATGGTCTCACGGTCTGACTGGTGAGGGGCGCCCCCTGCCTCTGTGCTTGCCCTTTCTCTCAGAGCAGAGGGGTCAGTTGTTCCATATGATCGATATCATGCATAATGACCTGTAGAACCACTTCTTTGAGCGTCACAGGGAAGGAATCATTATAGCTCCCTGTTCTCATCCATTGTTCTTTACGAAGTGCGCTGAGAATCTGGATGAACGTCTGGCGTGTTGTGTGCAAGGAGGTCAAAACACTGCGCAGCTCTTGCTGCTTATATTGACCGAGAGTCGCCAGCACGTCATTGCTTTCTGGAACGAGGAGTCGTGGTTCTTCTTCTTGGAGGATCAGGGTCGAACGTTGGGAAAAAATGTGCTCGTAGTCACGCAGATGGCAGAGAATTTCGATGATACTCCACTCATTGGGATCTGCGGGTGATCGCCGCGTGTGCTCTGGAGTAATGGGGCGGAGCAACGTTTCTAAAATGATGGGGTCTTGCGTAGGGACCGCAACAAGCGCCAGGGCGTCATCAACTCCATTGGACTCACAAGGGTCATGGATGGGCGTCCTTTCCATGCAGATTGGAACTATTCAGGTAGCCCAAGCATAGCAGAAAAGTGGTTCAGCAACAAGCAGCGAGAGCGAGGATGGTCCCACGAACCACAGAAAAGGCAGGTGGTGCTAATTTGGCTCTTATGCACAAATGGTGCTGATCGCTTGCTAGAAAAGAGGAAATGCGTGGAGCGCATTGGAGCCTTGTCTTCTGCTAAAGCACAAAGGGGATGAGCCGTTTCGTGCGCCGCATATATTCCTGATAGTGCTGGCCTAGATGCTCCTGGAGGACATGCTCTTCCACCCGGATACGATAACTGAAACCAATGAGCGCGCATCCCATGATGACGAGTAGGCTCAACCAGTTGTTCGTCAAGCTGAGTCCCAATCCGAGCAACGTGATGAGAATGCCGGTATATGAGGGATGCCGAATGAATCGGTAGGGACCTGCTTCAATCACGGTCTGCTCGGGTGCAATGGCCACGCTGGTCGTGAAAGAGCGACCAAGCACTTGAATAGCGTAGAGACGTAATACGATCCCCGTGTACATCAGGACAATGCCCAGCCAGAAGAAGATGTCGGGAGCGCTGGTGATGGCGGTGGCAGGAACTTTCAAAGCTAGCAGTATGCCGAGGAGGAGACCGGACCCGATCAGGCAGAGAAGGACCACGTGCGATCCTTTATCTTGGCGCTGGGCGCCAGCACGGAGACGTTTGAACGTCCTGATATCCACGCTCGCTTCCATCACTCTCCAGATGAGAAAGCTCGTTACCAGGACACCGAGATTGAGCGGATTCTGAGCGAAAAGCGGCTGCATGTTCCACATCCTTTGCTCTGAAACTTTTGTGCACAGCAATACGACGCGTGAGCCGCAGGCCGATACACACTGTTCTTCTATCTTACGCGATCATTCATGGTTTTGGAAACCATTCTTCGAGAAAAACAAAGGATTCCCCAGTTCGTTCCTCTATCTTTGACTCTATAGAAAACACATGCTATTATTCCCTCACCACCTGAACTTGCAGACAATCTCTCATGAAAGGCAATGCTCTATGGCCACCCGTTACCGAACGGCAAAAGGTATTGCGCGCACCCGCTATTGCAGCGCGCCTGCACTGGCCCAGAGCCTCATTGTGCCTTTTTTCAGGAACGTGCCAAATCATCCTCTCGCATAAACTGAACAAAATCAATGAAGAGGCTGTGGGCAAAACCGTTCACGGTCTTTTCGTTGCGCCCAACACAGGCCGTGGAGCGTGCAAGATAGGCTGCGCGGTCTGTTACCTGCGCCCGTTTCCTCGCCCTTTCTTGCACGTATAGAGAGCAGTTTTCATGTGTAATAGTTTCTTCGGGCAAGGAAGGAAACACAGTGATGTATGCATACAAAAAGGATTATCTTCCTCTTCTGCGAACCTATCTTGGAGCGCAGTGGCGCTCGGTCCTGTTGATGAGCCTTCTGCTGCTCATCAGCATCGGATTGCAACTGGCCAATCCGCAATTATTGCAGATATTTATTGACGCGGTATTACAAGGATCTGCCCAGAGCACGCTGATCCTTACCGGCGTGCTCTTCGTCGTCCTTGCTCTGAGCACGCAGGGCGCGTCGATTGCAGCGACGTACTTGAGCGAGAATGTGGCCTGGACCGCAACCAATCGCCTGCGCGAGGATCTGATCAGCCACTGTCTGACGCTAGATATGTCTTTCCATAAGGCTCATACGCCTGGCGAGCTGATTCAGCGCGTTGATGGGGATGTCGATGCGCTCGCGAGCTTCTTCTCACAGGCGATCATCCAACTCGTAGGGAACCTCATTCTGCTGCTAGGGATTGTACTGGTGCTTTTTCAGAAGGACTGGCGCCTGGGCCTGATGATGTTGGGCTTTACCACGCTGGCCTTCGCCCTCCTGGCGCTTTTACAAAAGTATGGCAGGCCGTTCTGGCTGGCTTATCAAGTGAAGTATGCTGAGTTCTTTGGTCAGCTAGGCGAGCACTTAGAGGGGACTGAGGAAGTACGCGCGAATGGTGCCACGAGCTTTGTGATGCGCCGCTTCCACCAATTTGCTCGTCAGTGGTGGCAGATCGACTATCGCCGTTCAGTGGCAGAGTTTCTACAATTTGCTGGGACTCTCACCATTTTCTCTCTGGGGAATATCCTGGCGCTGGCCGTTGGGGCCTGGCTGCTGGGCGCGCACGCCATCTCGCTTGGTACGGTCTATGAGGTCTTTTATTATACCAACCTGATCATTCTCCCTATCAAGCAGATCCGTAATCAGATTCAGGACTTGCAAACCGCAGATGCGAGCATCGAACGTATCCAGAACTTGCTGAAGACACGCTCGATACTGACGGACGCTCGCGGGCCCGTTCAGAACACCGCATTGCCTGGCACGGATACCTCTCAGTCATACACGCTGCGCGAGCGTTACCAGGCACTGCCAGTTGGAGCGCTTGAGGTCGCGTTCGAGCACATTACCTTTGGGTACAATGTGGACGAGCCGGTGCTGCGCGATGTGAATTTCCATCTGCCCGCTGGCAAGGTCCTGGGCGTGCTAGGTCGGACGGGGAGCGGCAAAACGACGCTGGCGCGTTTATTGCTGCGCTTCTACGATGCCCAGTCTGGCGCGATACGCTTGAGCGGCGTGCCTCTCCAGAAGATCGAGTTGGAGCAGGTACGTCGGCGCATGGCCATGGTCACGCAGGATGTGCAGCTCTTCCAGGGGAACGTGCGCGACAACCTGACCTTCTTCAAGCGCCATGTGCCCGATGCGCAGATCAACGCCGTCCTCAATGAACTGGGTCTGGGGCACTGGTTGCAGGCACTGCCCAATGGTCTGGGGAGCGAATTGGGGGTTGGCGGCGCGGGCCTCTCGGCTGGTGAAGCCCAGTTGTTGGCATTTGCGCGGGCTTTTCTCGAAAATCCAGATCTGGTGCTGCTAGATGAGGCTTCATCGCGCCTCGATCCTGCAACTGAACAAGTCATTGAACGGGCCATAGAACGGCTATTACATGAGAGAACTGGCATTATTATAGCCCATCGCCTGGCCACGGTGCAGCGCGCCGACTACATTCTGATTTTGCAGCATGGCCAGGTGCTCGAATTCGGCCCGCGCGCGGAACTGCTGGCTAATCCTGCCTCGCATTTTTCGCAGTTGTTGGCCAATAATCTCCAGGTGGTACTTTCATGAAAAACCTCCAGGCTCTGTGGCGATTGATTTGTTATCGCCCGATACTCTATAGCGCCGCAACCATACTCTGGATACTCAACGTGCTCACACCACTTCCCATGGGTCTGCTCGTGCAACACTACTTGAACGAACTTGCGCGGACGCAGCAACTCACCTCGGGACTCCAGTGGCTCAACTGGCTAGCTCTGGCCTTGATCCTGGGCAGTGGTCTCTGTGCTCTGAGTAGCGGTGTGTTGGGACGTCTCTTGCGTTTTTCGGTGGCCCAATTGCTCCGGCGCAACCTGTTGCAACGCGTTCTGGAGCAGCCAGGCGCGTCAGCCTTCTCTCATACGTTGGGTGAAACGCTCAACCGCTTTCGCTCGGATGTGGAGCAATTCGATCGGGCGGTAGACTGGAGCATCGATGCCGTTGGGCACATCCTGTTCGCCCTCCTCGCCCTGATCGTCCTGTTGAAGGTAAGCGTGCTTGTCACTGTGCTCATCTACCTGCCGCTGGCCGGAGTGGTCGCTACGACCCAGGCCATGTATGCGCGCTTGCAACGTTCCCGCGAGTCCAGCCGCCAGGCCAGCGGGAACGTTGCAAGCGCGCTGGGCGAGATCTTTGGGACGGTCCAGGCGATCCAGCTTGCCAGAGCCGAACAGGCAGTTGTAGAACATGTCCGTACCCTGAACGAGCGCAGACGGGTGGCTATGCTCAAAGATCGCGTCGTCGAGCAATTAGTGAACTCGACCGTTGGAAATATCACAGGACTGGGCACGGGGTTTGTGTTGATACTGGTCGCCCAATCGCTGCACACCTTCCAGCTTGGGATCGGTGACTTGGCGCTCTTTCTCTACTATTTGCCATTTGTTGCTGACTTTAGCAAATTTACTGGAACCTTTATGGCCCATCTCGCCCAGACGAGGATCTCTCACCAAAGACTGCTTGCCATCTCCCAGGGGATGAGCGAAGAGAAACTCGTTGAGCATCATCCGCTCTATCTTTCCAGCTCACTCCCGGAGCCACATCTAGAACAGGCAAGACCCGATAATGGACTACAGGAGTTGAGCGCGGCAAACCTGACCTATCGCTATCCTGAGAGTGGGCGCGGCATTGACGAAATCAACCTGCGTGTGCGGAGCGGGTCGATCACCGTGATCACGGGGCGCGTGGCTTCCGGCAAAACGACGCTTCTGCGTGTGCTGCTGGGTCTGCTGCCGTGCGAGGTGGGCGAGATATCCTGGAACGGGCAGAAGGTGCACGATCCGGCAAGCTTCTTTGTTCCGCCACGCAGCGCCTACACCGCCCAGATCCCCCGCCTCTTCAGCGCTACGCTCAAAGAGAATATCTTGCTGGATCAGCCGGAGACGCAGGAGGCGCTCCAGGCAGCTGTGCACGCGGCGGTCATGGAGCAGGATGTAGAGATGTTGGAGCATGGCCTGGAAACCACCGTAGGGGCGCGCGGCGTCAAGCTCTCCGGTGGCCAGGTCCAGCGCGCTGCAGCGGCTCGCATGTTCGCGCGTTCTGCCGACCTGCTAGTCTTCGACGATCTCTCCAGCGCCCTGGATGTGACTACTGAGCAACAGCTCTGGGAGCGGCTCCTGGCCCGGCAGAGCGAGGAACATCCCCTCACCTGCCTGCTCGTCTCGCATCGCCGCTCCGTACTCCAGCGTGCTGGCCACATTCTTGTCCTCAATGAGGGTCGTGTCGAGGCTAGCGGCACCGCTGCAGATCTCCTGCTCACTTCCTCTGAGTTTCGTGCCATCTGGTCTAGCGAAACAGAAGAGGCTTCTGTTCATAAAGGAGATACTGTGTAAAAGCCTCTTCACAGTTTCAGAAAGAGAACTCATCCCGAATTTTGCAAAAGGATACTACGAAGTCGAAGAAAACGCTGCTTTTCTTCGACTTCGTGGTATCTGGGAGAGCAGCTTCTTTTATCGGTATCTTGTAAATTATCTTACACTAAGGCTGGACGAGGATGACTGCAAAACATACGTTGTTAGAGTGGACTCCTCAATTGCGCTAACTTTCTAGAGATCTTACGACAATGTGATTTTGCGTTTGCCGATCTGGCTAGTGATGGTTGGGTCAGTAATTTTTGTATCTTCCGCAAGCAGAAAGGCTTTGGAGAGGATGATGGCAAGGACCGTATCTCCCTCGAAAGGGAGGTAAAGATCCTGAGTCGTACCTACGCTGCGGCCGGGCACAATGCAGAGATATTGATCATTGGGCTCCATAAGGATGTTCCCCGATCCGAGATGAATCTTGTAGGTACGCAGGTCACCATGTACTTTGAGGAAGCGGCCTTCGATGTGACAACGCTGAGCAAGTGAGAGCCGAGGAATGAGACGTTCCAGAATCTGTTTGCGCGTCTCAGCAGTTGCGGAGAGTTCGCCAAAGCTGTAAGACTGCCAGTAGTCTCGATACTGTCCCTCTGGTCCGCCATCTTGCCAGGTGGGATCGTTGCCAACACTGGCGACGCCAACGAAGAGATCGATGTCGCGCAGCACTTCAGAGAAGACCAGGGGTGGTACCTGATCCAGCGCGAGGGGGACCGCTGTATCATCCCCACGCCAGGAGTTGGAAATGTAGCCACCACCGCTGGCATGCGCGTAGTTCTCAGGAGCGTCTATCTCGTAAAAGCGCACTTGATCGGTTGTGAGATAGAGGTAGGTGCCAGTGTCGTTGACATCCGTTTCGTAATTGTCGCTTGCCCCTTCGACCCAGAATTCAGCGCGTAATCCCCAATGCGACAGTGAAAGCGTTGCCGGTGGATAAGAGTCATCGACTGCCAGACGTAACTTGTTACGCCAGCCACGCCCAATTGCCAGGGAGTTGAACTGGTGCTGGCGTAGGATATGGGCCGCGAAGCGGTTCGAGTAGACGCGGGTGTTGCGTTCAGCGTCGGTGAGCAGATACACTTCCCGATGAGCCTGCTTGAAAGGCTGTGTGATCGTATGCTGTTCAAGCCACTCGCGCCAGGCCAGGACTTCTTCAGCAGTGGAAAAAACGGGATGCCAGAGCGTGACGATTGTTTCATCCGTAAGCTGCAATGGCTGATCATGCATATCCACCAAGTGTCCCTCATGCCAGATGCCAGTACATATCCGTTCTCCATCAGTGAAGCGCCAGATCAGGTGGCGTGCAATACTACCGACGAGAGGATGCTCCAGATAGCGTTTGCGCCATGTTGTGAGCGGCCAAGTACGTTCAATGAGAGGCAGGCGTTCAATGCGCTCACGCTGTGCAGTAAGCATATGAACCATGTCGTCGCTTAAGCGTTTGAGGTCTTTCAAGGCCTGCTTCTGATCGCGTTTCACATTGGCTGGTGCAGCTTTACATGGTTTCCCTGCTGCATTGAACCACTGAAGTTGTACGCGAGCTCCGACCACACGAAGCTCTACGGAGGCCTCGCCGATGAATACGCTCCTACAACCCTCTTGAAGCTCAAACGTGGGTACGGTTAGCTCCTCCATGTCTTCGCGGCTCATACTAGCTCGACGAGCGGCTTCATCTAACGCGGCCTCAATGCCTTTGAGGAACGTTGCTTGCTTGGTATTCAAGCGCACGCGTTCAAGCTGTGCGGCACCATCCAGTCCAGGCATGTTCTTGAGTGCATAGATACAGGCTCCCGCGACCCTGGGGGCGCGAGGACCAATGCCGGGTAGTTTACGATATCCCTCAATAGCGGCGTCTCCAAGGATCGCTGCCAGGTGCTCGTCTTCAAGTTCCATGCAACACCATGCTAACCCCTTGAGCAGGTTAGCATTCTCTTCTTCCAGCCGCTCGTCATACTTTTTGCAAAAAGCACCGATCCACTCACACAACAATTTTACACATGTTTCGTGCTCAAGCGGTTCGATATATCGTTTTGTCTCTGCAAGCCACTTGTTGGTAGGTGTGCTCCCATTGGCAGCAGCACAATGTTGCAGGAGTGCGAGCCAATGCTCTTGCGTTTGTGGCTCTATCTCGTGGAGTAACGGCTCAACCTGCTTCCCCCAGGCATCGGGACGCAAGGGGATGACTCGTTCTTGCTGACCTCCCAGGAGATCGTCAATGAGCTTAAGTTGACGGCGCTGATCAGCAGAGGAGTAATAACTGCTGACAGCTTCGCGCAAACCTTCAATGTGAGGACGACAGGCGGCTAGGATTTCAGGGTTTGCCAGGGGACGAGAGAGCGCACGCAACAAGGCCTGAGACGGCAGATAGTAGTGCCTATAATCTTGCTGGAGCATTCGAAGGAGCACCTGAGTATCTTCCAGAGTATAGGGAAGATGGCGTTTGCAAAGCTGGCTCAGCAAACCTTGCACCGCACGTTGAGCATGCCAACTATAGTGGTGATCATGCCTTGGTGGTTGTTCAAGTGCCACGCGTAGGACAGCGATTTGTAGTAGGGGGTTCGCTTGAAGAAGAGATCGTGCTGTCTCAAGTTCTGCTGGTTTCATGTCCCAGCTATAATTACGCTGATCAGCCTCATGATAAAAAGCTGTGAGGAGTTCGTGTGCCTGTGTTGTGTATGACATATTCTCTACCCTCCAACCAGAGGGACCAGCTTGAAAAACGTGACCTCACTCCCTGCATGCAACTCAATGAAGGTGTCCAGGTTCTCGACCTGCCTATCATTGACCAGGATGATGAACCCACGCCGTGAAAAGGCTTCAATGGCCTTCTCATACTGTGCTTGCCAATCGAGCTTGTGCATGCGTTGAAAACGATACCCATTCAATGTACGCTCAGTGTCGTTTGGCTGCACAAGCCCCTGAAAAGAGAGCGTCTGCTTCGCATTAAACTCAGTTACTTCCTGGTAGATGCGGCGACGAATCAGCTCACGTAGGGTGATGGTCTCATCCAATAGCTCAAGATTCCAGGTACGCTTTTGGCCAAGCATGGACTCATCGATGATGGTAACTTCGCCCATAGGATGAATAACTCACTTCCATTGTTTTACTCACCTTTTCTTTTTGAGCCCGCTCAAGCCGGAAAATTCTGCTTTTCTTGGAGGCGAAAGAGTCTATTGAGATGGGTAAAGGGATGTGGCACGGGCGATGCCCACGCCACATCCCCACATCCCTTTACCCCGGCGAGCCAGGATCCATCTAATGATGTTGTCCTGTCGATTTGCGTTGAGCCAGAAAGCGTGCGAACATAATAGAAGAGGTAGCCAGACCAAATTTATAAAGGATCACACAGAAAAAAATTATGAAAAATTATCAAGCAGCACTTTTTGATATGGATGGCGTTGTCGCGGATACCAATCAATCGGTTAGAGACTTCTGGTATATGCTGGCACGGCGCGAAAAGATCACACTGAGCGAAGAAGATTTTAAGCATCATATTTATGGTTGCCCGGCGGAGCACACCCTGACCAGGCTCTTCCCGCACATGAGTGCCGAGACAAGGCTGGCGATCCATGAAGATGTCATGGTTTACGAGCGCAACATGTATTACCAGGCCATGCCGGGTGTCGTCGACCTCCTGCGCGACTTTAAGCGCCAGGGGATTCTCACAGCACTCGTTACCAGCGGCAGGCGTTGGCGCGTCAATCTCGCTTTCCAGCATATTGGTATTAGCGAACTCTTCAACGCTATCGTGACCGTAGAGGATATCACTCACGGTAAGCCCGACCCCGAATGCTACCTTCTTGGAGCGCGCCTGCTTGGCAAAGCTGCCGAGGATTGCCTGGTCTTTGAAGACGCCGTCAGCGGCATCCGCGCTGGGTATGCCGCCGGCGCGACCTGCGTGGGTATCCAGGAAGACGCCGAGCGTGCCCAGGCTCTACGTGATGCCGGAGCCGCCCTCGTCGTTCCCGACTTCCGCTCTATGCATCTGGCCCCATCCAGTGTGAGCGATTTCAGCACCCTCGTCGTCCAGGCTGATGGCACCAAATACGCCCGCTTCACGCTACAAGCAGATCGCGTGCGTAGGTAACGCGCTACTGGCGTACGCGCCTACTGCTTGCCTGGATGTGTAGGCGCGTACGCCAGTAGCGGCCTATTGCTTATCAAGAGCGTAAAAGAGAGTTGGCAGGCCGTGTTCGTCCACGTCTTTATAGAGGAACTTCATCCCTAATTTCTCTACTACATGGATGGAAGCTGTGTTATTCGGGTCGATGGTTGCCAGGATGCGCTCCATGCCCCAGCGCTGAAAGCCTGTATCAAGCATACTGCGTGCGAACTCACTGGCGAAACCCTGGCTCCAGCAGGATGGTTTGAAGGCGTAGATGATCTCGACCTGGGGGATCTCCCGGTGGGTATACCAGGCCCCCAAAGCCGATTAGCTCGCCAGTCTTGCGCAACGTGATGGCAAAGCAGCCGTAGCCCTGTTTGGCGTAGTTAGCCTGCGATATACTTATCCACTGGCGCGTCTGCTCAGCGGTTAGCGGCTTATTATCTCCCATATACTGTGTTACCACTGGATCGGCGCATAGCGCGTAGAAGGTGTCAAAATCATCCTCGCGCAGATAGCGCACCGCCAGGCGCTCGGTCTCAAAGATGATCATTTCCGGAATCCCCTTAATTATGTAGAATTGTTATCTATCACACTTCAATTTATTGGCGCGCTTCTACACTATATCAGAGCTGTGTAAAAGCGGGCAAATGCGAGGCTGTTGAGAGCAGGCTATATATTTTTTGAGGAGAGACAACAGTATGACAATATTTGTTGAGAGTCATCGCCTCAGCCGTGAGACGATCAAACGTCGTCATGGCGAGGCGCAGGTTATCGATGTTACATCGCGTGGGGCTGATCCCTGGGTGCGCTTCAGCCCCTTCTATCCGCATGGCGATATTCCTGTGCCTTTCTCACCAGGATATACCAGTCAGAGCGTCGAGGGTGTCTGGCAGGGCTTGAAGGTTTTCGAGCAGGCTGGCGTTGATGTGAGTAAGTTTCGTATCGCCAATATGAAGGGCATCAAGCGCTCTGGTCGCAGCCTGGGCAGTGTGTTTGGGCATCGCGAGGGCGTGGATGGGGAGCGCCTGCTGGGCTATCGCGAGGCACGCTCGGCCATCTACCTGCCCACCTATCGCTGGGTCCTGGAGAACAAGCTTCAGTCCGAACTTGAGATCCTGCGCCAGCTCTCCGCCCAGGCGAGTGCGATTCTTTTAGATTACGAGATTAATGCCAACATTGATGACCTGCGCCGCCCCCTCTCCCACGCCGCCCTCATCAAAGCGTACCTGGAGAACAACTGGCCTGAGTAATACTTGAATTATGCTAGAAAAGCCCTCTGGCTTTTGCATACGCGTACGCTGAGAGCGTCAGGCCATCTGTAATTTCATTGTCACGAATGAGGCGCTCAAATTCTGCTATTGGTACCACGTGTAATTCGGCAATGGCTTCATGCAGTTCTGCCTCGTGGTATGTTTCGATCTCTGCATAATAGAGTTTGTTAGATGTCGCACTCATTCCAGTATCACTATAGACTTCCCCTAAAAAGACGAGGCGTACTCCAGCGCCAGTTGCTCCAATCTCCTCGGCTAGCTCTCGCCTGGCATTTGCTTCACTTGACGATCCCTGCTCGCCAAATCCTCGCGGGACCTCTAAATGCCATGTGCGTGTTGCATGACGAAAATGACGCAGCAGCACTACGCGCCCCTGGCAGACTGGAAGGATAATGACACCTGGCGCTCCATCAGGATTCACAAAGCGTATATATGTGCCTAGAGAGCCATCGGGGAAGCGCACTGCATCACGCAGCAAAAGCAAATATTGATCTTGATAGACGATTCCCACCTTTGCCCACTCTGTTGGCAAATTATGCGCAGTCAGGCGCCTGGTCATCTCTGCTTCCGCCTGCTGTATTTTGTCTTCGTCCAGTAGGATTGTGAAGATTATGCCTGATGGATTCACGAATAGTTGAGGGTGCTTTTGGGCAAAGGTCAGATACTCTCTGTGCGTCATCATTTTTACCTTTATATAAAGGAGATCTTTTCATGCCTTGAGCATGCTATTTTCGTGTTGGTAGCAGTATAGTACAGGCTATTCCAGGGATTTAGAAGAGGCGAGGTCGCTTGAACTGGCGCAGGAGCTCGGGGCGTGGCGTCTCGGGAGGTGAGGGAAGCGCCTCCGGCAAATCTTGTTCGATGGCCCAGGTGAGCGCCTGGGCGAAGTCGTCGATGCTGGGGAAGCGCTTCTCGGGACTCTTGGCCAGGGACTTCATGACCACCTGCTCAATCAGGGGCGAGAGTGAGGGATTTTGGCTGCGCAATGGTGGGGGCGTATGGTGCAGGTGCTGCTCGACCATCTCATCGAAGGCGCCAGTAAAGGGTCGAGCGCCACAGAGCCACTCATACACGACCACGCCTAGAGCATACTGGTCGCTGGCGCGCCGTGGCCTGCCTAGAAGTTGTTCGGGTGCGCAATAGATCACAGTTCCCTCAAAATCATGCTGAATTGGCGCGATGGGATCGAGACTGTGCGAGACTACTGAGATGCCAAAGTCGCTTAATACAACTTCGTTGCGAGCGTTGAGCAGCATGTTTTGCGGCTTGAGGTCGCGATGGATAAGCTGCTGCCGGTGCAGATAGCTTAGGGCTTGCGCGAGCTGTTGGATATAGCGAATAACCGTGGCTGGAGGGACGAGGCTACCCCTGGCATGGCGCTCGCGCAGATTGCCATTGGGCATATAGTCCATGACGAGATAGGTAAAGTGGTCCCGTGTGCCGTAGTCGCGTACAGATACTATATGTGAATGTTGCAGGCGCTTGATGCGAGCGGCATGAACATAGAAGCGCGCCAGGTCGTCACCTGCGCGTTGCCCTGGGAGAATTTTTACTGCGACAGGAAGCTGCTGGCCTTCCCGTTGCGCGAGATAAATTTCTGAGCCATCGCCGCGCCCCAGGAATTTTAGCAAGCGGTAGCCATCGATATTTCGATCCAGGTCCTGCGTGTTCTCCGTAATTTGCATGTTCATCCCGTTGCTAAAGCCATTACCACCTATATATCTTCTATTCGATTTTATGTTACAACTGTTCAGCTGTCAATTGCTTAGTACGTTTGTGATGGGGATTTTATAGAAGGCGTTGAAGGGAGTGGAGGGCCAAGACCCTCCACTCCCTTCAACGCCTTCTATAGTATGCTTAGTTGGTGCGCTGGTGGACGAGGACGGAGCCGGTTGTGTTCTCAATGTGCAAGGTCGATTGAGTTGGCGATGTGCTTGAGGAGTCAAAATCGTTTTGCACCTGTCCCAGCATGGAGTCGACGCTGACATCAACGAGATCATCTTTGGAGAGAGTAGCTTCAATCGTGCCGGCGGTGGTCTTCATGGTGATGTTGCTTTGAGGAGCGACATCACCATCAAAGGTGACGGTGCCCGCGATGGTCTCTATCCAGGATGCACGGGTAAGGGTGGTCTGGTTGAGAATAATAGAACCGCCCTCGCTTTTGACGATTTGCTGGCCCGAGAGATTCTCTAGCGTGACAGAGCCAGCGGTATCCTGGATATTGGTGTCGCTCGTTTCGGGCGTGGTGATGTCAAGCTCCAGGAAGGTTGTCTCGCTGCTATAAGTGAGGTTGGAAGCCTCCTTCCTGGTCTCAGCCCGGTTGATGTATGAGGTAATCGTAATGGTATTACCTTGCTGTGAGTAATTGGCTTCGATGGTATCGCCGTGTGCGGTATGCTTCGTGCCCTTAATGATGATCTGTTGAGTAGGTCCGTTATGGATATGTATACTGGCGGCATCGCTCTGGATGGAGATTAAGGGGCGCCCAGAGACGGTATACATATCCTGCGAGACCTCTACATCCTGCTGATCATTGTAGAAAAAATGCGAGATCGTATCTTCACTGCATGCGTTCACGAGGAGCAAAAGCAGGCCCATGAAGAGCAGGAGCGAGCCAGCACGCGCCGAGGCATTGATCAGGCGCTTGCACGCAGCTTTATAGTTTGATAATAGAAGACACATCTACTTTATCTCCACCTTTTCCACCTGCACTGATACTCTCTCGAAGATAAGATTTGCCGAACATGTGTAGCGAGAGTATGCTTCACTCAAAATTATACTCCTGCATACAAATGTAGTTAATAATGACCTGATGAGCATTAGCATACTATTCCAGGATTTCCACATATCCTTTCGTTCCGTTTACCCGGATCCTTTGTCCGTCTTTAATCAGCTTGGTTGCATTTTCTACGCTCACGACCGCGGGAATACCGTACTCTCTGGCGATAACGGAGCCATGGGTCATCATCCCGCCTACTTCCGTCACCAGGCCTTTAATCGATACGAACAGCGCTGTCCAGCTGGGGTCGGTAAAGGCTGTGACCAGGATATCGCCCTCCTCAATGTCGGCCTCTTCCAGTTTTAAAACGATCCGTGCCCGTCCTTCAATGGTCCCTGAAGAAACAGGGACTCCTATCAAAGCGCCCTTGGGGAATGCGGCAGTGTCGTATTCACCGGTGATGATCTCACCATCAGATGTCATCACACGAGGAGGCGTCAATTTCCCAAAGACCTCGTAATCCCCTTTTCGCTTCGTGATGATACTGTAATCCAGTTGGTACGTGCTGGCAACCTTCCGCAGTTCCTCAAAGGTGAGATAATAGATATCCTCCGGCTCTTGAATCACTCTTTTCTGGACCAGCAGGGCAGCCTCTTTCTTTAAAGCCTGCTTATAAACATAAAAACGCTGCATAAGGGCATACTTGGGGTATTCCCGGAAGCCGACAAAATTGCGAAAAACGCTGATCATCTTCTTTGTCTTTTTCGCCTTGCGTTTGCCACCAGGCAGACATTCTACCCTGCTGATCAGCTCTTGTTCCTTCTGCTCTGCTTCCAGCCGTTTCTGCTCAAATATCGTCTTGTGGGAACCCGGCTCGAAATTCTTGACATTAGTGATGATCATGGGAATCAGCAACGTCGGCTTCTCAGCCCATCGTGTCCTGGTAATATCAATTTCTCCAGGGCCGCGCATGCCGTATTTTCTGAGATATGTCTGGATGGAATCACCAACGGCTTTGCCGCCTTCTAGCTTCTCCAACTCCTCAAAAAAGGTTTCATCGTCGGCATGTTGAAAATATTCCAGCACAGCCGGATATGGCCGGACAACGTCCGCCACGTCTAAAAGCTCAAGCCCCATTTCCGTGGTGACATTATTGGCTACCGCTTGAGAAAGGACATCGGTAATATTCTTTTCATCCAGCCATTTCTTCATGTTTTTGCTCAGCCAACTCGACGGATAGAATCCAACAATGCCCACGCCATAGTTGGCTAACACAATTGTCTTAAAGGCCTCATCCAAATCCTGCAAAATAAAATCGAACAGCTCGTCTCCTGATTTGCCGTTGATCCTCTGCGCTACATCCTGCGTCAGCGCGTCATTTTTCGCGATCATTTTTTGCATGAGACCCGCGTCATTTTTTCGATAGATTTTCATCGCCTGGAACAGCCCGGAAACCATCTGCCCGGTCGTGCCGCCGCTCAAGCCCAGTGTTGTCTTCCCACGGGGCAATGACTTGATATACTCCTTCCTTTTCAGGACGTTGGAGAGCGCTTTCTGGATCAACATGTCTACCGAACCGAGACCGTTGTTCACAAAAATCTTTCCTGCCACCGGCGAAGCAAGATCATGGGAGACGTCCATATACCACCTACCGCCAGCCTCGACCGCTGACGCACCAAGCTTGCTCAGCCACATCGGGGCAAAGGACAGGCCTAATGGTTTAAGGACATCTGTCATCATCTGCTGGTGACCGAGCGACATATAGACATGATTTTTCCCATCGCTCACATTCGGCACCGGATATAAGGTGGTAATGGGACGACTCTGAATGATATACAATTGACCTTCAGAAAGACACCATTCAATGTCCTGGGGGCGGCCAAAATACGCCTCGATCCTTCTGCCTGTTTGTTCAAGCTGTAACATCTGCTCGTCCGTCAGAGTTTGTTTGTTCTGCTGGTCAGGCTCCAATGGCTGTTCCTTCGTGCCTCCTTCTGTTAACGCATAGATTGCCAGCTTTTTCGTCGATATCTTCTTACTGACTATCTTGCCCTCTTGTACTTTATAAAGATCAGAATCCACCAGTCCGGAAACCAGCGCCTCGCCAAGGCCGAAGCTGGCATCGATGGATACCACCTTCCTGTTCGACGTGATCGGATCAGCTGTAAACAGAATCCCTGCTGCCTCTGGGAAAACCATTTTCTGGATGACGACAGACAGCTGGACCTTGTTGTGATCGAAACCGTTCTGCATGCGGTAAATCATCGCCCGGTCCGTAAAGAGGGACGCCCAGCACTTGCCGATGTGTTTCAGGATGGATTCCTTGCCTAGAATATTCAAATACGTATCCTGCTGGCCCGCAAAGGATGCCATCGGCAGATCCTCCGCTGTAGCACTGGAACGCACAGCATAGGCATTGTTCTCTCCCAGTTGTATAAGATGGCTGGTAACTGCTTCTTCAATATCTTTTGCAATTGCTGTTCCTTCGATGGCGCTGCGCATCTTTGCGCTGATTTCACGAATCCTTTCCCTGTCCTCCACCTGTAAAAGAGAGAGTTGCTCCAGCAGAGCATGAAACTCTGGTGTTTGTCCGATGATGCTTTTATATGCTTCGGTAGTGACGCAGAAGCCCTCCGGTACTCTTACCCCATCAATTCTGGAGAGTTCCCCCAGGTTGGCGCCTTTACCCCCGACCATCGCAAGCTTTGTTTTATCGATTTCCTGAAAGCCAAGTACATATGAGTTCATACATATTCTCCTCTGCATCTTTAACGTTTGGTGTGAATGAGAAAAGGGTCGCTCTCGAATCATGCGAGGAGAGCCTGCCAGCGCGAGAAATCTTCGCTCCAGGACTGCCGCAGGCACCCTGGCTTCATGCCCAGCACTCGCTCTAGCGCGTCAGCCGTCGCCTCGCCAAGCTGGACCAGCCGAGAGATGTCGGGATGCTCGCCCTCCTCCGCTAAGAGAAGTTCAACGGTGGCATATCCAAGATCTTCAATTATGGAGAGGATCATTCTCGCTGACTGATCAGGATAAGGAGTGGTGAACACGCCTTCGTCTGTTCCCTGCTGAATGATCTGTGAGAGCCAGGGAGCGAGTCGTTTGACACGGGCCAGGTAGAGTTTCTGGCGAAAGAGAGCGTTCTCATCGGCATACCAGACGCGCATAAACGCGAATACCAGGTCCAGGTTTTCTTGTTTGTGCTGGTTGAGCACGGCAAAGACGCGCAACAGTTTGTCCTGGGCGGCCATTTCGCGAGAAGACGCGATGGGAAGCACGAGTTGCTCGGCTTGCTCTCCAATGCGTTCCACCAGCGCCATCAGTAAGGCTTGCTTGGACTCAAAATAATGATAGAACGCGCCCCTGGAAATCTGGAGTGCCTCCAGGATATCCTGGGTCGTCATCTGCTCATAGCCTTTGGTCGTAATGTAACGCGCTGCCACATCCAAAATAGCGTTGCGCTTCTCGGCGTATTCGTGGACTTTGACACTTCGGGTCATCACATCTCTCTTTCTTAGACCGACAAACGGTTTATCTATAGAGAGAATATAGTTGACAGGAGAGCCGTTGTCAAGAGGCAAGTGAGGGGGATGGCAATCTCTAGTGGCGGCGCGCTGACACTGGGAATGGCGGAAGGGTTGGCCATGCTGGCCAATGGACAGTTTTTTCGGGGGACCAGTCAATTAGTACGTTCCCTGCTGAAGCCGGGAAAGGCTGTCAAATAAAGCTCATCAAGGAAGCTTGTGGGAAAAATTCGGACCTTTTTGCCCACAAATCAGGTAGGCCTCTCCAGTCAGAGCCAATCTAAGCGGAGTAGCCCTTGATTTCTATGGGTCAAGGGCTACTCTCATTCAGGGCAGTTCGACTCCTTCCTGCCTGCTCAAGTGCTCACCTTATTGCACAAAAAACTTATCACATTGGCTGGCTAGATGCGGATGGGCCCCTGCCTGATACGCGCGAGTGCTTGCGGTACGCTGGTATGCCACTCAATGCGCTCTTGCATCCAGGTAACGCCAGCATCTATATAAGCCTTGGCGATTGCGCGGTCCTTTTCGGGGTCCGTGCCTGTTTCAAGTGTGCTCGCGATGACATCAAAAGGTGCGTCATTGGTGCGATACTGCTGGATATATGCGCGAATCTCGCGATAATCCTCGGCGGCCAAGGCTTTATGCCAACAGATAGGATTGATGCCATCCCAGCGTGCTGCGCGTTGAAAGGGCTTCTTATGTGGCCACGTTCCTGCCAGCCAGATGGGGATGCGTGGCTGCTGAACTGGCCTGGGCAGGAAAACTTCTTCGTTGACCTGGTAGTGTTTGCCCGCGTAGCTGAATTGCTCGCCGCTCCAGAGCCCCAAAAGCACCTCCAAACCCTCATCGAGCATCTCGCCGTGGCGCTTGCTGTCTGCGGACTCTTGAAAGCCACTATACTCCTGGCGGCGGTCGGAGCCGATGCCCAGCCCCAGGATAACGCGTCCTTGCGAGAGGTGGTCAAGAGTGACGATCTCGCGAGCAAGCTTCCAGGGACGGCGGCGTGGCAAGGGAGTTACCAGCGAACCCAGTGTAATTTTGCTTGTTGTCATGACCATGGCGGCCAGCGCGATCCAGGGATCGGCTGTTGGCTCTACGAGGTTGCGGCCTGGATGGATGTGGTCCCAGATAAAAAAGCCATCCCAACCGGCAGCCTCTGCTTCCCGGGCCAGTTCCGCGAGCAAGCGGGGGTCGCTATAGGCGCCAAAGTTGGGGGCATTAAGCGCAAATTTCATGATGTAGATTGATCCTTTTCGCTTTTGCTATGCCTGTATTGTATGCCTGTTTACTGGTAGAGGCAAGGCAATTGCTTTGACTTAGAGACTCAAGTCATCTTGTTGAGACTATTTATGCCTGTGATACGAGTTATATATGTGAGGGTATTCTTTCGATGCCATTCCCTTACATAAAATGAGCAGCCCCACCTCGTGTGAAAGGTAGTAATAGATGCAAGTAATTAAAGCTCCGGCAGAGACACAGCCGGAGGCCGACCTCCTGGTACATAAGAGAACCCACTTCGCGCTCTGGCGCCCTACCGTTACCGATCCCGCTCCCAGGCTTCTTATCGGTGAGTTTGTGCCTGGGGAACCGCCAACATTAGGCCAGGAGCAGGCTTTTACCCTATCTCCTTCGGCAAAAGGTGAGGGATTATGGGATATCGCGGCTAAGGACTGCCAGCTCGAAAACGGTAAGCTCTATCACTACTGGTTTGAGGTCACCGATAGCAATGCCTACAAGGAAAGTCACCCGCGTATCCTCTGTACCGATCCCTTCGCCCTCAATGTCGATTGGCGCTTGCTCTCGCCAAAGCCAGAAGATGACGCGTTTGGCGACGAAGACCGCTATCCGGCGAGCGTGGTGAAGTATCGGGATGGTGAGTTGGTGCCGTGCGATCCCGAGGGCCAGAGTCCCGATTGGCGCAATGATCCCCCTCTGGAGAGCCTGCCGGTCAACACGCAACTGGTTATCTATGAGTTGCCCACAGCCTGGGCTAGAATGCGCAAAGAGGGTGGCGTGCAGGTCGCGGGTGGCAACTTTCGTGATGTCCTGGCGCTGGTCGATCCTGGGGCCATACCTTTCAGTTTCTTTGGCTTGACTGTCTTGCAGGAGGGGCGAGCGCATCTCCGTGACCTGGGCATTACGGCATTGGAGTTGTTGCCGCCCGCTGATAGCTATGTCGATGGTGGATGGGGCTATGCCACCACCAATTACTTTACTGCCGACTATAACCTGGGCAGTTATGGGAAGGGCAGGCGGCCTGCACCAACGACCGAGCTGGCGCGCTTGATCCGTGCCTGCCATCAAAATGGCGTGCGTTTCTTCGCGGATGTCGTCATGGCCTTTGCGGCCCGCAATCCCTATCGCTCAATCAACTACGCCGATTTCTTTGTCAAGGCGAATTCTGGCGATCCCGAAGAGTATGTGGGGGATATCAAGCGCGATGGCTTTGGTAGCGACCTGTTCAAGTATAACCACGAGGTCGAGGGCTATGATCCATTCACCGGGGAGCAGGGTAAATTTATTCCGGCGCGCTCCTTTATGCTGGCCTATCTCGACCACTGGATGCGTTACTATCGTATCGATGGTGTGCGCATCGATAGCATCGTGAATATCGCGAGCTGGGATTTTGTCGAGAGCTTTAAAGATCTGGGGCATCGCGTCTACCAGGCACGCTGGGTGGAGCAGGGCAACGAGCCTGAGATCGCGGGCGCGCGTTTCCTGGTCACCGGTGAAGAGCTGGACATGCCCCTCGACCTGGTGCATCAGCATCGCGTGGATAGTCTGTGGAACGAGTACTTTAAGCGCTATATACGCGCGGCCATTATCGGTCAGCAGCATCCCGATGAGGCGAGCTTCGAGAAGACTGTCAAGAAGATGGTAGATTGCCGCCTGGTGGGTTTTGGCGATGGCTCGCAGGCCATCAACTACGTCACTTCGCATGATGTCGAGGGCTATGGAAATGAGCGACTCTTCGATTACCTGAATAGCTGCGGGGTCGACGAGAAGGAGCAGCGCATCAAGCTGGCCTTTACCTGCCTGATTACCTCCGTTGGCGTCCCGATGATTCTGGCTGGCGAGGAGTTTGCTGACCAGCATGACACGCCTGCGGAGGGGCCGGAGAAGCAGCGTGATGCTGTAAACTTTGAGCGGCGCTATGATCCCTGGCGTGCGCGCATTGTAGATCACGTGGCCCGCCTCGTGCGCCTGCGCACCAATTGCGAATCGTTATGGGTCAACGAGACGGAGTTTATCCATAACGATTTCGCGGATGGCAAGCGGATTATGGCCTGGGTGCGTGGTGAGCCAGATAGCCGCAATAAAGTAGTCATCGTAGCCAACTTCAGTGATTACGGGACCCCGAACCCTAAGGATAAGCGCTCGGAATACGTTATCAACAACTGGCCTCAACTGCCCAAAGGCATGCGCTGGCGCGAAGTCACTCAGGATCGTGTTGTGCCTACCAAGCGTGCCGGGCGCGAGCCAATTCTCCCCTGGGAATCGCGCGTTTACGTCGCAGAATAGCATCACTCAACTGGCTCCCCAGGTCTGGGGAGCCGGTTATATGCCCTTCTTCTATCAAGCATTTTGTTCCTTAATGTTTCTTTCTATGTGAGATCTACGAAGTTAACGACGTATAATTAGTGTAGGATAGTTAAGCAACGTATATATACATTTTGGGTGAAGAGAAGCCGTACTATAGTGGCTTGGCGCTGCAAGATACCCTGAAGGGCGCAGGCAGATGCCGGTCGAGAGCGAAGGATCGACCTTTCTTTCTCCTCGTTATTGGCTTCACAACAATTGATAGGGCAGTATACGTAACTCCTCGTGCGGCATCAGGTCGTCAGTTCATATCGACAACCTGTTCTGTAGTCGTATTGTCTTTTTTGTGATTTAGTGTATGTTATAGCCTCAAAGGAGAGTTGATGTTATGCCTTCGGATAGAAAACGCTCTATACTTATCTGGCCAGTGTTTCTTACCTTGCTGGCCCTGCTTGTTACCGCCTGTGGTGGTAGCTCAGGGGGAAATGGTAATGGGCCTGGAGCCAAGCTCTCTAACGACAAGCAGGTGTACGTCGTCCCGCTGAGCGGTATATCGGATGTCGCGACACTCGATCCAGCCCTCTCGACTGATGCCCCTTCGATTAACGCCCTCAATCTGATGTTTGTAGGCCTGGTACAGCTCGATGATAATCTGAAAGTGTATGGCGAACTGGCCCAGAACTGGAGCACCTCCAGCGATGGTCTGACCTGGACCTTTAAGCTGCGCGACGGCCTCAAGTTCAGCGATGGCAATCCCATCACCGCAGACGACGTGATCTTCAGCATTGACCGTGCGCTCAAGCCGGAACTGAAGTCGACGGTGGCCCCAGCCTATCTGAGCCTGATCAAGGATTCAGACAAGCGCTTTGCAGGCAAGGTTCCCACGTTGATCAATGATAGCCTCTTCGCGCCTGATCCTACAACGGTCAAGATCGTGACCAGCCAGAGCGCGCAGTACTTCCTGCAAGCTCTGACCTACCCGACATCGTATGTTGTGGAGAAAAGTTTTGTGCAGAAGTATGGCGATACAGATTTTCTTAAGCACCTGAACGAGGGTGGCTGCTCGGGTCCCTTCAAACTAGACCAGCATATCTCTGGTAAGCAGGTTAGCTTTGTGCCTAACAGCAACTATTGGGGTGGTAAGCCTCAGTTGCAGAAACTGGTATACGCCTTCTACAAAGACCCACAGACAGCCTACAAAGCCTACAAGACCAACCAGATCGACCAGGCCGGTGTGCCAACTGCTAACCTGGATGAGGCACGCTCTCTGCCCAATAAGCAGTATCGCCAGGTGCCTCAGTTGACCATCGACTACTTTGCGATGAACTACCTGGCCAAGCCCTTTAACAATATCAAGATCCGCCAGGCCTTTGCCCTTTCCATCGATAAAAACGCCATTCAGGATCGCATCAACAAGGGTGCGCGCCTGGCGACTAACCACATCGTGCCTCAAGGTATGCCGGGGTATAATCCTAATCTCAAGGCTCCTGGTGGCGTGACCAGCACAAAGGGCGATAAAAACCTGGCCAAGCAGCTCTTCCAGCAAGGTATGCAGGAGGAGAGTTATACCCTTTCAAACTTCCCTGCTGTGACGGTGACGGTCGCCTCTGGTGGCTCACAGACTGCCAAGAACCTCTTCCAGTTTGCGCAACAGCAGTGGAAGGATACTCTGGGTGTCACGGTGACCATCAACGACGAGGACTTTAACAAACGCCTGGATGATGTCTCAAATACCGTGGGCAATGGCAAATTGCAGATGTGGTTTGCGGCCTGGGGCGCGGACTATCCCGATCCTGAGGACTGGACGACCCTGCTCTTTGGCAATGGCTCGACCAATGACTCGACCAATTATGGGATGGGGAATTCCAAGACGGTCGCGATGCAGAAGCAGATGCAGGACTTGATGCTGAAGGCTGACGTCAATCAGAACAATACTGAGCGCCTTGCCCAGTACAACCAGATTGAGCAGCAACTTGTGGATGATGTCGCCTGGATTCCCATTGACCAGCGTGCTACAAGCTATGTCCTCAAGCCCTGCGTGCAGGGAGTTGTGGATAATGCGCAGAGCCTTGTACCTCCAGGCGATTGGGCCAAGGTCTACAAGACCAGCGATTCCCCCTGTGCTAACACAAACGCCTATAAATAGGATGTTCCTGATAGTACAGGTTAGCAGGGAGACAGACATATCGCTTGTTCTTTCATGCCCTCTTGCCGGGAACATGCGAGGGAGAGTGTGCGCTAACGCACCTCTCCCTTTTTCGCTTTATCAAGCTGTACCGAAGGTGACGCCTTTCTCGCGCAGCCAGCGCCGGTAGGCGATAGAGAGCCTGTCTGAGCGCAGGTGTAGCTCGGCTTGCAGGTCCAGGGGCAGGAGTTCGGGCCGCTGTGATTCGACGACTGGAATATCTTCGAAGAGGATGCCCTCCTGGAACTTGATGATTTCCTCGTCCGACTCATCCTTTGTCGTTGTCGCCTCATAGGTCCAGACCAGGGAGTGATCGATATCGACAGGCGTGATGGTAAAGAGCAGGGCCAGCCCTGAATTATCCTCGTCCTGCTTTGCCAGGTAAGCCGTGAGAGGACGTAGAACTTTATAAATATAATGCATATACGCGCCCTGGCCTACGCCAATGGGATTAGGCTGCCAGACACAGATGTCGTTGGCGACAATCTCATCCGGCGTTACATCGACTTGATAATCGGAGAGAGCGGTATGCTCCAGGTCGCCCAGGCTTCCCTGGTGAACGAAGGGGAAGTGTGCCACATCTAGAAAGTTTTCGATCAGGCGTGGCCCTCCGGCCCGCACTTTGTAAGGGCCACAGACGACGGCCTTAAACCTCTGGTTGTCCCATTCGGGAAAGACGGGAATATCGCACTCTGGCTCTCCCAGCGAGACCCAGATGGTATTGTACCGCTCACGGGCCTGGTAGACCGTCGCCTGGGCTTTGGCAGGTGGACACTGCTCAGGATGGGCGGGGAAGCGAATGCAGCGCCCCTCGCCATTATAGACCCAGCCGTGATATGGGCAGGCCAGTGTCGTCTTGGTGGCCTTGCCCAGCGAGAGTTTCGCGCCACGGTGAATGCAGAGATCGCGCCAGGCATGGATCTCCCCATCCGCGCTACGCCATAATACCAGGTCCTCGCCCAGTAAACGTGCCGCGACCGGCTTTCCCTCGACAATATCAGCAGAACGGGCAATAGGATGCCAATCATTAATTAAGATAGTATCTTGAATCAGCATAGTTACTAGCTCTCTCCAGGATTACGCTTGTGCGCTTGTTAAAACGTATCTTAACCCGAAAAAGGCTGAAGAGCAAGCGGCAAGCTCCTCGAAGTCTGTCCCGGCTCGCAAGCTCGCCCCAAGCGCGAAGGCTTACCTGGGAGAAAACATACACTATACAAATACACGATTTATAGAGTATACTTATCTTAAGCCTCTCAACACAATATAGCGACACTAATGTAGGGAATAGACACTTCTACTGATCCTGGACGTGGATATGTGATGGTGGAGGAGAATAGAATGCTTGGTCTAGATAATCCTCTGGTCGCGAAATTTTTTAGCGCAGTTGATAGCAACACCTGGCGTTGTAAGCAGACAGGCTATACTCTTACCGGGAATATCCTGAACTTTTACCGCCTCTTTGGCACTACTGGCATGAATGGCTTGACGCACATTGGATTACCCCTGGGCAACGCCTATACGCCCGAGCCTGGCAAGCCTCGCTCATACCAGAAATTTGAGCGCGCCATTCTAGCCTATGATCCTCAGCACACATATGACCGTCCCCCTGGTGGTGGTGATGTCTACTTTATGCATATTGACCACCCCCTGCCTCAAGGCTCAACTCCGGTTCCATCTCCAACACCAACCCCCACTCCGGTTCCATCTCCAACACCAACCCCCACTCCCGTTCCTAAACAACCCCCGACTCCCGTCCCGACTCCAACGCCCACGCCTGCTCCTAAGCCACCACCTGTGAAGAAGCCAGTGGCTGGCAAGAGTAACAATTTTCCCGCAGGTCAATGTACTTACTGGGCGGCCTATCGTTTTCACCAGGTGCATGGGGTCTGGGTGCCCTGGCTTGGCGATGCGTGGAAATGGCCTGACCAGGCCAAGAGCAACAACTGGGTGATCTCACGTACGCCAACGGTGGGCGCCATTATCGCCCTTCAACCTTATGTGCAGGGCGCGGGCAGCCTGGGCCATGTTGGCATCGTCGAGTCAATAACCGGCAATAAGAGTGTGCATACCAGTAACTACAACTGGTACGCCGACGGAGGAGGCTGGGGCATCTGTTCCTATTGGGACTTCCAGTACGCCTCCTCCGTCGATATCGCCTTCATCTCGCTGGCGAGTTAGCCTTGCCCCACCCTGTGGGGTCCATGCATGGACCCCACAGGGTGGGTGCACCACACATAATTCGTCTACACTTGCACGGGCGAGATCTTATCAATGGCCTTGAGTTCGTCCTCGCTGAATTCGAGGTTCTTCAGCGCGGCGACGTTTTCTTCGATCTGCTCGACCTTCGAGGCCCCGATCAGGACGCTGGTCACGGCCTTGTGGCGCAGATTCCAGGCCAGCGCCATTTGCGCGAGGCTCTGGCCGCGCTCCTGGGCGATCTTATTCAGGCCGCGAATCTGCTCCAGCTTCTCAGGTGTGAGCATCCTTTCGGCGTGCTGTTTGTCCCACCATTCAGCCGCGCGTGAATCACTGGGGATATTATCGCCCAGGTACTTGGTGCTCAGCAGACCCTGCGCCAGGGGGCTGAAAGTAATGACACCGCTCCCCGCGCGCAGCGTATGATCAAAGAGATTATGCTCTGGCCCACGTCCCAGCATGTTATAGTATGGCTGATGGATCGTAATAGGCGCCAGGCCCATCTGTTTGGTGATCGCCACCGCCTCCTCAAACTGCGCCCCCGTGAAGTTGCTCACACCAATGTAGAGTGCCTTGCCTTGCTTCACAATCAGATCGAGGGCTGCCATCGTCTCTTCCAGCGGCGTCTCGGGATCGGGACGGTGCGCATAGAAGATATCCACATACTCCAGACCCAGGCGTTTCAGTGACTGATCCAGGCTCGCCACAAGATATTTCTTCGAGAGGCCATCGCCATAGGGGCCGGGCCACATATAGTAGCCTGCCTTGCTCGAGATAATCAGCTCATCGCGTGGCATATCGCGTAAGATCTTCCCCACCACCTTCTCCGCGTTGCCCGCTGGACGCCCATAGTTATTGGCCAGGTCAAAATGGGTGATGCCCAGATCGAAGGCGCGATAGAGGCAGGCGCGCGCCACCTCTTCGCCGCGATAGCCACCAAAGGTCTCCCAGGCCCCCAGCGAAATCGCCGGCAGGCGCAGTCCGCTACGGCCGCTACGGCGATACTGCATCCGCTCATAGCGATCTTCAGCAAAGCTCGTCACTTGCGTATCTGACATACATACATCGCTTTCTAGCAAAAATACACACTTACTTACCACCAGGAGCAGCCAGTCGACCGCACCTGTTCCCCTATTAGTATGTCACGTTTTTAAGTTTATCGATATATCTCTTTGCTATTTTAGCCACACGCTTAATGGGCCCAGGGGCGTAAAGCCAGCGCGTAATGTAGTTTCCAGGCTCTCATCCTGCTCATATCCAACAATAGGAAGATCAGGATAGCAGGTAGCTATCATGCTGACCAATCCTTCCCAGTATTTTTCCGGCTCTTGTTCGGGAGTAAAGACGTTGGAGATGCCTACTACTCCGGTAGTTCTATTAGCAATCGCTCCTGCTACGATCTGCTTTGCTTTGTAAGCTGCGATAAAGCAGATGTCTGCATCATGCAATAGTGTAGGGAGGAAGAGTTGATTTTGAGACAACGATGTTTGGGACCATACCTCTTCCCAGCGTAGCAGTTCCTTCTCTGATGTGATTTGCCGCCATTGGAGATTAGTGTCTCTCGTCGAGGCAGTTTCTCCAGATATTTCTCTAAGGATCCATTGTGCTTGAAAGAGCTGCTCAAACCCAAAGGGGGCGAGATCCAGGATCGCGAAACTATCCTTCACAGAAACACCGTATTCCCTTTTGGTAGTAAGAAACTCAGCAAGAGCGTTATGTTCAAGGTTAATGTTGGCTTTTGGCGTAAGCGTCACAAGGTTGGGATAATAGATCGGCGTTTGCTGTTGACAAACCCAGAAATCATCATGAAACTCTCCCAGAGTGTTATGAGACCGACAGATAGTATCACACCAGACGGCATTATTATATGTAGCTAGTTGAGTAAGTGATTGCAATGGTTCTATTCCCCTTTTTCTTATGTATTCATCAAGGCATACTATTGTATACCATCGGCAATGGTAGTCCTTTTAGACTGATCCATCCCCTTCAGGCTGGGATTGAAGAGGAGTGAGATGGTTGAGAGCAGGTAGATGCAGCCGAAGATGAGGATTCCTGGTGTGATGCCGAGCCAGTCGACGAGGAAGCCAGCGACCAGTCCGCCGATGGGCATGCCCAGGAAGGCCATGGCAGTGAGGGCGCCGAAGACGCGCGCCCGCAGTTCTGCAGGGACTAACTCCTGCTCCATGGTGCTCAAGATGGGATTGATGGGACCAATTGCCACGCCGCCTATGGCGTAAGAGACAATGAGTATAGGCAGGGGCAGACCCAGGGCCAGAGCGAAGAAACGCAGGATCGTCGAAAAGCAGAAGCAGAGGCCAAAGGTGAGTCGCCTGGGGAGGCGATGACCAATGGCGGCGAAGAGGAGGGTTCCCGCGAAGGCCGCGCCTCCCCAGGCAGCGCTCAGCCAGCCAAGCGAAACCGGGCTTTCCAGTATCTTCTGCCCATAGCTTGGCAGCAGTACGCCAGACATTCCCTGGTCGAGCATATTGGTAATCATGATGGTGATGGCGATGGCAAACATGACCGGTGTGCGGCGTAGAAATGTCAGCCCCTCTTTCAGATTTTGCAGATAGTTGCCCTGCTCTTGTCCCTGCTCACGCGGCTTTGCCTTGCTCGCTGGAATGCTCCAGGCGAGCAGGAGGGCCGAGAAGAAGAAGGTCACGCCATCCACCCAGAGCAGGTTGCTGGTGCCAATAACGAGGATCAGTACGCCAGCCAGGGGCGCGCCAAAGAAGCCAGAGACACGGCTGACCCCGTCATAGAGCGAGTTTGCCCGCTCGGCAGGCATCCGCGAGAGCTTGATCAGGTCTGGCAGGAGGGCATAGCGTGCCGAACTGCCCGGTGTCATAAGCAGGCCTGCCAGGAAGACCAGGACTTGCAACTGCCAGAAGCTGAGGCCGATGGTCTCATAACACAGGGGAATGAGCATGACCGCGATGCCGCTGGCCACGTCCCCCAGGATACTGACGCGCTTGAATCCCAGCTTATCAAGAAGCTGGCTACCGAAGAAGGATGAGAGCACGACCGCGAGCATCTCAAAGAAGGCCGTAATGCCCGCTTTGGACGCGCTGCCCGTGGTCTGTAGGACCAGCCAGGGTATAGCGATAAACATCAATCTATCGCCAATCAGGGAGACCGTATTGGCGAGGAAGAGCGCGTAGATGGGCAGCGAGCGTTTCTCTGGTAGCTCTGTGTTCTGCTCCGCTTGAAGATTTTTTTCCTGTTCCATGCTTGCTCCCATTGCCTAACCTCCATAGATGTTGAGCACATCGAAGCGCTCGCGGGTCGCGACGACCTCAATCCTGGCTGCGCTGGTAATGCTCTCGCAGGTGGCGATGAGGGCGGGTACGCCCTCGGCCTCAATGCTACGAGGTGGCAGGAGGCGGATGCGTGGATAGCGGTGGCGGAAGGCCTGGACCTCTGGCAGGTCGAAGGCCAGGGTATCCATGCAGGTATGGCAGCGGGAGCCACAGTGATTACAGAGTAGATCAATGACGATGGCATTGCGTTGACGAATCCAGCTTGAGGTTTCGGCGGGTATGCCAAAGTTGAGAGGTACCGGGTGACCGCAATCAATGCAGGTGACGGAGCCTTCTCGTAGAGCGGTACGGTAATAGCCACTGGCCCATTTATCCAGGCGCGAGATCGCGGGCTTGAAGGTCTTGAAGCCCTCCAGGAACTTGATGCCGGTGTTCCAGGAGACATAGTCGTTCGTGCGCGGACAACAGGCGGGACACTTTAAGTAGAGGTCGCCCTGCACCGGGTCGAGCTTGCCCAGCATACGCTGTTGTCCACAGTGATGACACCAGAGCGCGAGCTGGGTCCATTCGGCGTTCTCATTGGGGACATAAGCTTCTGTTTCCAGTTTAAACTCGTCGGTCAGGACGCGGCGCAGGGCCAGGGTCCCGCGCTTGAGGCGCATGGAGGCGGTATGAATATTGACTCCCATCAGGCTGGCGACCTCGGAGAGAGATGACTGGCGCACATAGCGCTCAAGGAGCGAGGTACGAGTCTCGGGTGGAAGCAGGTCCATGGCGCGGTCCAGCAGTTCGGCCAACTCTTTGCGCTCCAGCTCGACCTCCATGTCAAACTCATCGGCCAGTGTCTCTTCAAGCACATTCAGGCTCTCATCTGGCTCTGTTTGTAGATGAAGGCTTTGCTCCTGCTGGCGCCCCTGCTGGCGTGCCCAGCGCAGGTAGACATTGCGCGCGATCCCTGACAGCCATGCAGAGACTTTCTCTGGCTCACGCAGGCCCTCTAGATGTTTCCAGGCCTCTAGCAATGTCTCCTGTACCAGGTCCTCCGCCACGTGTGCGTCTCCGGCCAGGCGGGTGCAGAGGCGTACCAGGCGCGGCCTCTCGCTGCTAAGGATGGTTTCTATATTGTGTATGGCTTCGTCCATATTCTCCATCGGTACGTCCCTCTCGAAGTAGTCTATCATGTCTATTACTTCTATGTCGCGATTTAGGGAAGCGATTTAACGCAAAATTTGACCGAATTTTGTATTTTCTCAGAACTTCTCTGTAGTATCAAAAAAAATGATGGATGCAATCGAAAACTATTGCTAACGCCTGGGCTTGTAGGTGTGTTAGAGTAAGGATAGTTAAATCGCTTATTTTTGAGAGGTGAGGATAAACATATGAATGCAAATCGTGCTCAGTTAATTGCTACTTTAGAGCAGACACATGGGGCGCTGGCGGGATTGACCGCGAGCTTAAGCGATGAGGTGCTGGACTTTCGCCTGGGCGCGGAGGAGTGGAGCACACGCGAGATCCTGGCTCACCTGGTAGACGACGAGATGTTTGTCATGTGCACGCGTGTGGAGCGTATGGTCAAAGAGGAACATCCTACGCTTGCTGATAATGATGAGAAGAAGTGGCATAGTCATCGCAATACCTCACGTGACGCTGTGAGCGAGTTGTTACACGACTTCGCTATTCAGCGTGCAGCCAGCCTGAACATCCTGACCTTCTTGAGCGAGGAGGATTGGGCGCGTACAGGTTTCCACCCCGGCTACGGCGAATTCACCGTCGAGAAGTGGCTTGAGCATTGGGCCGAGCACGATCTCGTCCACATTCGCCAGATCGAGCAGAATAACGCCGCATATACAGCCAGCCAGCGGTAGCACGTCCACGCGGCTACTGGTGGTTGGCCTGGGAAGCCATCGCGTGCGATGACTTCCCAGGTTCTTACGTGGCAATTTGTCCGGACAAAATTTCCCAGTCAAGTTCTTTGGGCGCGTGCCGATATGTGGGGCCAGCAATTACCGTTGTGGTGGGAAGAGGTGGTTAAAGGGCCAGAGGCTGCTCAGGACGGTGAGGGGCGAGATGGAGGCGTTCATGCTGGCAGGTAGCTGATGCCTGGTTGGCCTGGTGGGCTGGGAGCGCCAGAAGATGGCGCCAATGCCGACGAATACAAGCAGGATCTCGATGGTCAGGAGCAGCCATTCATCTCCCAGGTGGGCTTGAAAATTGCGCTTGAAGAGAACCTCGGCAAGCAGTAGGAGCAGGCAGAGCAGGCCGTAAGTGCTGAGATAGAGGCGATGCCGCGCAGGTGGGCTGTGGTGAAAGAGACTACAATGGGCGATGAAGACGCTGATCGCCAGCAGGGCAAAGGGGATGGGCGGTGAGTTGTCGCGCCACCACATGATGTTAATGAGGAGCCAGGAGATAGCCCCTTGAGCCAGGAGCGCGGGATACAGTGGCTCAAAGGCTGTACAGGCGTGCAGGATTCTACCTAATGTGCCTGGCTGGTCGGTAGGCAGCTCGGCGAGTTTGAAGCCAAAGGTGAAGATGAGGAGCCAGAGGAGGCCGAAGAGCAGCCAGATGAGCAGGATCTGGAGGAGATAGGGGACATTGGGCACATGGCAGATGAGCGCGTCATTACTGCTAATCCTGGCCGAGGGGCAGAGCAGGCCATCCCAGGTTAGCATACCTGCGACAATAGTAAACGTACAGAGAAACGCGGCCAGGAGCCACCAGCGTGGATACCAACCGGCATACTGGCGAATGATGTCTCTCAAGGACTCAGATTGTGCCTCTTCACGCTGAGTTTGAACTGTCGTCGTGGTGGGCGTGGGTGTAGGTTCTGGCATAGCTTTCCTCCGCTGTAAGCAAGTTGCCGCGACTAAAGGTGGCGATAATGAGCCAGGGATGTGTTTCGGGCAGGTATACAGGGTAGGCGTCGTCAGGGATATGGAGCGCGTTCCGTTGTAGCTCTCTTTCACGCCCACACACAAAAGTCACGCTCTGCTCAGACATGCCAGGCCCTGGCTGGTAGAGTAGCTTGCGCGCCTGTGTGAAGGCTTCGCGCCAGGCATCATCCTTTGTAAGAGCGGGACCGAGTTCCGTCATCTCGCCGGAGCAGTATGGTTGTATAATCTCACGGGCGAAGGCTATGAGCTGGCGGCGCAGGTTATCCTGGTTGCTGGTAGGCAGGCTCTGGCCTGTCGCTGTAAGCGTGCGCAAGAAGTGCTGCTGGATGGCTGGCAGGGTCTGATGCCAGGACTGTACGGGGGCGAGCGTGCGCATCTTATTAACCTGCTCGACGATCTCCTCAAGTGTATTACTCGACCCACGCTGCAGGAGCTCTCCATTGACTACAAGCACGTCGCGCGATCCAGCAGGGCTGTTGTAGAGCTCCTGCTGAAGGCGCTCGGCCTGCTCGCTAAACTGGTCGCGTAGAGTTACAAAGCATGGGGCCAGGTCATGCAGACGCTTGCGTAGATCGTGGACTCTGTCCTGTAGCTCCTGTATGAGCTTTGTGCGAAGTTCGTCCTCGCGAAGCTCGCAACGGTGGACATACGCCAGGCGATGGAAGTCTAGCAGGTCGGATCGGGCGACTCGCACGGCTTGCTGACGCTGATAATGAAAGAGGCCATGCGCAAGGAATGTAGCTGTGCTCACGCCTGCTATGATGTTTGCTAATATGCTTATGGGATATAGGAGAGGCAGGGTGATGAGTACGGCAATGAGAAAAGGGAGTGCGATCAGGGCCTGGGCCGCTGGAGAAGGTACGCGGGCCTCACGCCGAGTGAGACGCTCCCCCAGGCGTTGAGCGATTTCTGTCTCTTCAGTGGTCAGGCCTGATGAAGGCTGTTTGTCTGCTTGAGGCGGCTCTTCGAGAGCGGCAGGTGTGGCTTGAGGGAGGCCAACGCGTGCCGCAAATGTGTGCATGGTCTCGTTATAGCCTCGTTGATGGACGCTCTGCCAGGCGAGGCAGCGCCTTTCGAGTTGTGCCACTTGCGCGGCGAATTCGTCGATATAGAGCATGGCGAGATGTAGCCCGGTTTCATCAACCTGGCTTGTCTCTGTAGTGATCTGCTGAAGGCTTGTGTTGATGAGTGTAGACATAGCCTGCCAGGCGAGCGTGGCGCTTGCATTCCATGCGTTATAGCGCTCAGGAGCCTTCTTCGCGCGACACGCGACCAGCTCGCTCCAGTTCATAGCCACTCCAGGCTGATGAGTGAAGGCGTACTGTACTGCTTCGGGCCAGAAGCAGGCGAAGAGCGCCTGCTCTTGCTCTGAGAGCTGGCTGTGTAGCCGAGCCGTGTCTTCAGAGTTTGGTAGCTGAGATGGAGGCGTTGAGCGGAGCCCATCCAAGCTGGGGGCGAGATGCTCTGGGCGCTGGTGTGGATGCATGCTCCAATGTAAGCCGTGTGTGGTATTGGTGAGGGGACGCTTCTGGCTGTCCTCCAGCCAGTGGGTAAGCGTCTTGGCGAAGCCACGCGCCCCGGTCTGTAGCTCCTCTCGCCTGCTTGTCGCGATAGGCGTTTCCTGGAGACCGCGCCGCCATTGCTCAAGGAGATCTCTGCCAAGGCGTAGCGCACAGTAGTCTTGAATGGTCTCTCGGGGAGAGAGCACCAGGCTAGTGCTAAGGCTACCCACAACAATTGGGGTGGCCGGATTGGTGCCACCACGAATCATTTCCATGAAGAAGGGTTCGGTCGTGATACTGGTGAGTAGCAGGGTAAAGAGCGCCTCCGCGATGGCATAGCAGGTCTCGTCCTCCGAGAGAAAGGCCTGCTGTGGCTGGATCGAGTTCCCTTGATAGAGATAGCAGAAGTGAGTTGGGAGCGCAAGATTCAGGGGCGCTTCCAGCTGGGTGCGGAGCATAGAGCAGATGAACGAATGGTTATTGGTGCGTTGTAGTTGAGCCTGTAGGGCTTGCTGAACCTGGGCGAGAGGGCTATGCGTGGGATCTCCAACGATATAAATTTGTGCGCGAGAATCAGGTACAGGATAGCCCGCGCGTGTAATTCCCGTGATAAGCTGGTTGGATTGGATCTCTTGCAAGGTGTGTGTGACCAGGAGTTCAAAAGGTCTTGCCTCTGCTGTGGATATTTGCGCCTGCTCAAGTGGCCGGGTCAGGGGGAGTCGGGTTGCCGTGCGTTTCTGCGTGTCGAGCTGAAGCAGGGTCATACCCTGGCAGAGAACACTGCCCGGCTTTGTCCGCTGGAGGAGCGACATGAACTGTGTGCAAATATGCTGCCCCGTCTCATCGACGAAGATGACCAGTCCCGGGCGAAAACGGAGATGAATAGGCGCGCGCATAGTCTCCTCCTTTCTTAAGATTCAGCAGGCTTCTGAGCGCTTGTTGGCGAAGTTGGCTGTGTCACCGGAGTCGAGGAGCGGCGGATGACCATCTCGGGCAGGGGAAGAGCATAGCCGAGCGCGTTCCTGTCTGTAACCAGGTGTTCAGCCTCACCTGAGCTATGGACCGGCATCAGACCAGTGCCATGGCTCTCCTCCCAGGCGCGCTGGAAATGCTGGTAGCATTCCATGGCGCTATTGTGTTCGAGATAGAAGTCGCGCACCGTGCTGAGGCTCAGTGCATGCAGGCCATAGCTGACTTGCAGGCGATGCGGATCATGCATGACGTTGACCAGCGGGGTCTGGCCATGACTGGCGAAGGCGCTCATATGTTGTAGGGCCTGCTTGAAGAGGGCCTCCTGACTGCCATCACGCCAAGCCAGGCCCATAAAGAGTGAGGTATCCAGCGTAGAGGGGCCCTCTGGCCAGAGTTCGGCCTCAAAGGTCACGAGGCTAGAGAGCAGGCCATAGATGTGCTCCAGGTGCGCAATGAAGTAGCTACTGATCTGCTCGCCATGCGTCTGCCCGTTATACGCCGGTGGCGTGGCTTTATCCAGGAGCTCAAAGAGATTCATATCCGCGAAGCGTTTCGTGTAGTATTCGCGAAAGAAATCGACCACGCGATCCGCCAATCGGGCGGCGATATAGCGCTCAATGGAGAGCGTATTGCTGCCGGGAGCGCTGGTCGTGCGGGCAAGAAACTCGGTACAGGGCTTGATGAAGTCCTGGTAGTTAATGGCCTGCTGCTCATCTTCCAGCGACATGTCTCCAGCCGTGGACCAGCGATAGAGGCGCTCCACGGCGATGTTGTGATCGTTGAGTGTACGTAGTGTGCTCAAGTCGAAGAGATGGCGCTGGTGAGGGTGAGGGTTTTCTAGCTTGCCATACCAGGCCATGCTGGCCTGGCCCTTCAGACGCAGCTCACGCGCTCGCTCGGTGGTGCTGGCGCTCTGAAACCAGGAGAGCGACTGATTGAGGGCCTCACGCACGCGTTCATTGAGATCATGCAGAAGATGCTCTAGCAGGTGGTAGCGCGTAGCCAGGGCGTGACGGTGCAGGCGCTCATTGTAAGCCTCGGCCAGGGCACCGGCGTAGTCACGTGTGACGCGGCGCAGGGCACCAGGCAGGTGGGGCTGACGCACAAGTCGTTCTTCAAGCTCATAGGGGCGCATGGGGACCCTGGGTGGCTCTCCCTCCTGCAAGCGCTCAAGCATAAAGCGATACTCCTGCTGAAGAGAACGCAGATGCTGCACGCGCCGGTTAAAAAGGCTTGTCTGACCTGTATCATTCTCCTCAAAGGTGTCGACACCTTCAATATGTCGATGCTCTTCACGGGCCTTCAAGTCAGTGATCTCTTGCATACGCGCCTCGGTATTGCGCTCGAAGCGCTCTAGTTTAGCCCAGAGGAGATCGAGATGGGCCTGCGAGGCCTCCTCGAAATCGCCGCTGCGGAAGACGCCCAGGCGCACGGCGAAGGGATTACTCTCGTCGGCCTCGATGCGCCCCACGCTATTCCATTCCTTGCTCCAGGCACGCCGCTCGTTCTCGCCCGTCTCTCTTGTGGCAGGTTGATAACTGGCGAGGAGAGGAAGCAGGTAGGAGGCCGAGACCTGGGCGAAGGCTTGAACCGTCTCGGGGGCAGGGAAGCATACCTCAAGCGGACAGGTCGTGCCAAAGAGTGTGGGCAGGCCACGGTCATCCGTCGAGCCAAGGGTGCGACGATCCAGCCACTTTGAATGTTCCAGGAAGCCAACACCAGCCGCGTTCGTCGTACGTTGAAAGAGATCCATGCCGACGATGCGCGCCGTATCGATGCTATCGTTCATAGAGGCATTGCCGATCAGGTAGATCTCGTTAGCGATGGGGTCGTTGGTCAGGCGGTGCATGCGGTTGCGCATATATTTCTGATACTCGCCAGTGGGAGATGTGGCGGCGGCGCGACTATAGGCCAGTACCTCTAGCAGGCAGGCGGTGGCATTGCTCTTGCGCCAGCGCAGGTCATTGGCGGTCGCGCCATTTACGGCCTCGGGAAGCATACAGAAGACATTGATGCGCTGTTTATACTGGTGATGCGTCAGAATCTCGCGAATCATGACGGCGATATCTACCAGGATGCCGCTACCGGTGCCGCCTCCAAGGAAGGCGACAATATTGGCCTGCACGCCCACAGTCTTAGAGATATTCTGCTCGCTCCCCAGGCGTGCCACAGCCACCAGGGCGTGCTCTAGCACCTCATGAATATATTGATAGTTGAAGCAGGCCGCGACATGACCGTTGTTGCGGATGCCGCCTGCGCCATTGGTAAAGTATTGTGGTACGCGCTGCTGGATAAAGGTATGCTGGTCACTGGCATCGATGCGCGTGGCGCTGGAGATGCCTATGGGGACCGAGATGCGCAGAGGAAACTCCAGGAAGATATTGTTGTGCTGGTGGCGAAACTCGACCAGGGGGGCCGGAGGATCGTCGGTATCGATATAGACCAGGGCCACGCGCTGCTGATCGCCTGGCTTGAGGACTCGCATATGCCGCATCAATTCGAGACCGGCCAGGGCCGAGGTGCTCCCAAGAAGCACCACCAGGTTAGGTGTCAGGACGCGTGATGCCGCGACCGTCGCCGGAAGTTCAGACTCTAAACGGATCTCATCTTCATGCATGCTGGCCATACAAGTCTCTTTCTAGTGAGCCGACGCTGCTAAAGCACGCGTCTACATATAATGGCGCGATATGTAGTTCACCAAGTTTGTAGGGTCCATGCTTGCATGGACTCTTCGGCCCACAGACTGGCACCCTGACGCAGGCAAGTCGCTGCGCTCGGAGGCCGAGCAAGCTCCGCCCCTACAAGCCTTTTCTCCTGAATACACCACTTTAAAAGATGTCATCTTCATAGTTGTCTATGCGTGCGGCTTTGCGCCTCTTCTGGTGCCAGCTGGACCTGGAAGAGGAGGTGTCGGGCCGACTTGATTCTTCGTATAGCTTACCAATTTCCTCTGTGTCGGGAGCGTGACGGGCTTGAATATGATAGGTAGCCATCGACTCGCCTGGATCTTCTTCTGGAGGGTGATAGTGTAGCTCGTGTAGCTCCTGGAAAGCTGGCTGGACTGGCTCACCATCACTCTTGTGCCAGGAGGTGTTGGCGGAAGTATCCCTGGCGACCTCGATACCGCCACCGTGTTTGAAGCGGAGGCGGAGGCCGGGTGGGAGACCAGCCTGGCGTGAGCGCAGGAGCTGGGGATGTAGCAGCGCCTGGAGGAGACCGCGACGCGTGCGTTGCAGGCGAACACTGCCCACGGCCTCGCCCTCCTGGCTGACCAGCACCTCGCCGAAGGGATGAGGCAGGAGTGTATAGCGCACGAGCAGCACCAGGAGCAGCACGAGCAGCCCATAGAGCAGAGTAATCAACCAGGCCCGCAGCGTTTGGAGCCAGGTGGGAGCGACCAGGGCAACGCGCAGGGAGCGCTGAATCGTTCCGAAGTCGCCATGGCTATCGGCGAAGCTCCCACGTGTATGGAAGAGCAGGCGGTAAGGTCCACTTTGTGCATTGGGCAGTGTTAGCGCAAAGCGTCCATCCTGGCGGCTTTGTACCTGTACGGGAACTGGATCTTTCGCGTTGGGCGGGATCGCCTCGGCCCGCACCTGGGCGTGAGCATATGCCTGCTGGCGCAGCAATGTCTGCCCCTCGATCGAAGGGGCGGGTTGAGCTGGAATTCCCTGGAGCGGCCACTGGCTCAGCCACTCTATGGGCGAGAATGGAAGGCCATAGAGCAGGCGCAGGGCCGGGTCCCACTCAACTGTCTGGACTGTAATCTCCTGATCGGTCGGTTGCTGCGTTGTTGGGGAGAGCAGGTTGGGCTCGGGAAAATGTTCGAGGCGCAGCGAGCGCAACTGACTGCTGAGCGTGTGCGCAAGGCTGACGCTATAGCTATTGATCGTGATATCGTAGGAGCCTGAGGGGGCATTCTCAGGCACAAAGATGGTGCCGGTATACGTCCCAGGCGTTGCCTTGCTATTGAGCGCGAAGTCCTGGCTATACTGGCCCCCGGTACCGTTGTAGGCGACATGACCACTGAGTGAGACGGTATTATCGGTGATTGCTTCACCATGATAGGTCAGGTGAGTGCTGACCGTGATGGGCTGGCCCAGGGCCAGTGCTGATTGTGCGCCGCTTTGCAGGTTGGCCTGTGAGATATCGAGGGCTGAGAGTGCCAGCGACGAAGCCTTTAAACTTTTCATCAGGAAGCGCCCGGAGCCAGTTACGGTCAGATTCCAATCTCCCTGCTGGGGGCGGTCAATTGAGTAGATGACATAGTGGGGGTCAGCGTTGGAGACAAAGACGCCCGGTTGTGCGCTGACGCTATGCCCCTGCGGATCCTGGAGCGCGACTGTAGTACCTGGTTGATCCTTAATGACGACTACGTCCAGGTTATCAGTATAGCTGGTCACATTGAAGGCACGGCTGATGCTGCCATTGGGTTGGGTTAGCCCGATATCATCGCCGACCGTCCGATGATTATGGCGGGCGAAGATATCCACAAAGAAGGGCGCTATATTCAGGGGCGAGGGCTGGCCCTGGATAACCCCGTTGGCATCGTCATAGAACTTGCCCGAGGTCGCATTGGCGAGGCCGCTGAGAAACTCGTGGAATGAGTGGTAGGGCGTTCCGGCCTGGATAGGGGCGTTATTGCCCAGCGCGATGGTATCGATGCTCCAATTGTGCTGCTTAAACTGTGGGAGAAGCTCGCTCTGAATGGCATTCACCTGGTCATTCGTGCCTGGATCAGGATTGCCATCGGTTAAGAGCACGACCGAGCCTGCGCGCGGCTGGTCTTGAGTAGCCTGCTGGAGCATCTGAAGCGCTCTGTGTAGCGCATCATAGGTCGGTGTTGTGCTATCGGGCTGGCAGTGATGTGATTGCTCAGTGACGGTCTTTTGCAGAGCCTGGCGCTGCAAGGGCGTCGCCATCTCGCCGGGGGTGGCCCAGCTTTGAGCCAGGGGAAAATTATGCGGTCCGCCGGTCGCGCCATTGCCATCGAGGGCCACAACGCCGATATAGTTGCTGGGTCCACTTAGATCGATGAAGGCATTGGCCGCCGAGCAGCGCAGGCCAGCGGGATCGCTCGCGCTCATCGAGCCTGACATATCCAGGACAAGAATCGTGACCGAGTTCTGCTCAATAGGTGTCAGGCCAGCCCCTCTGCGTATCGTCTGAGCTAACGCCTGTGAAGCGGGAGAAGTAATGGAACCTGTCAGCAAGAGAGCACTGAGGAGTGCGCCAAGTATATAGCAAATGTGGAAGAAGGCCTTCATCACCACACATTTCCAGATAGTAGTAAGTTGACTGCTCTCTATTCACTATAGTCCCCACATCCAAGCCAGGCGATTACTGCTGTGTCATTTGCGTTCGCTTCCCTGCTCTTTGGCTTCAGGCGTCCTCAGGCTTTATACATTAGATCGTGTGCTTATTTGCTGATAGGCGCTCCTCTAGAGTCTGCTGGGCAGCCAGCAGGAGAAAGGGAATGAGGATGAAGAGCAGGCGCGAGGCGGCCATGAGAAAGAGCAGTGTGCTCCAGGTGATCGGTGTGGCATAGAGAGCTAGCGCGACGCCGATCACCGCCAGCAGCACGCCTGTGACCAGGACAATCGTAGCCCAGCGATGCCAGCCTCGGGTATCGTGGCGGTCCTGGGCGATGCTCTCGGTAAATTGCCAGCAGACAAAGAGGCCATCGATGAAGATGAGGACTGCGATCAAATGTCCAGGTTGCGCGATCCAGGTTTGCGCCACGTTTGCACTCCAGGTCGCGGCGAAGTGCAGGGCCAGCGCGACCAGAAACGTGGCGAATACGCCGATGAGGATGTATACGTCGCGAATGGAGCGAGCAATCGTCAAAACCACGCGCATAGAGGTGTAATGCCTTTCTCATGCTTATAAAAAGCTGTATTTAGCCCTGGAGTCCACGGCGTTCGCGTATCCCGCGTTCGATGTTGGCGAAGATTAGCGTATCAATTGCCACGCCGATGACGATAATAATGAGCATAACGGCTATGACCTGAGAGGCGTCGGAGAGGTCACGCCCGTTGTTGAGCAGGTTGCCCAGGCTTAGCGAGACATAAATCAGTTCAGCGGCCATCAATGAGCGCCAGGCGAAGGTCCAGCCCTGTTTCAGTCCCTCTATAATAGAGGGTAGCGCGGCCGGAAGAATGACCTGGGTGGCCAGGGGAATGCCTCGCGTACCGAGCGTGCGCGCTGCCCTGACATACAGCGGGGGCGTATTCTTGATGCCATTGACGACGCCAAGTGTAATCGAGAAGAGGGCACCCATCACGACGACAAAGGTGATCGCTTGTTCCGTGAGGCCAAACCAGAGTATGGCCAGCGGGAGCCAGCACACACTGGGCAGGGCTTGCAGGCCCAGGATCAGCGAACCCACGGTCTCCTCCAGAAGGCGGAAGCGCCCGATGAGTGCGCCTAGCGCTACCCCTAGTACGAGCGAGATCGCGTATCCAATCGCCAGTCTTTGCACACTTACCAGCGCACCCTGGATATACTGGCCACTACTGATGCCATCCACCAGGGAGGCGAACACAGCCAGCGGACCCGGCAGAGAATAGGAGGGCCAGATGTTCAGGATAGCTATGATGTGCCACGCCAGGAGTAAAAGTGCGTAGAACACGAGGCGGCGCAGCCAGGGACCAATTGCCGCGTATGCTGGACGTGTCGCTGTTTGCTGCGTCGAAAGTTGAGCGGTCGTCTTAGCCATTGTGTACCACCTCTTGTTCTCCCATAGCATCCTTCAGAACCGCCAGGATCTCGGCGGCCTGGTCTACCAGGCGATGATCTTCCAGCGAGCGGGGCCGGGGGAGATCAATGCGGAAGTCACGCACAATCGTGCCGGGCCTGGGTGAGAAGACGACTACGCGGTCGCCCAGGGCCACCGCTTCATGCACGTTATGGGTGACAAAGACAATCGTTTTTCGTGTTGCCGACCAGATGCTTTCGAGTTCAGCATACATGCGGTCGCGCGTCAGGGCATCCAGGGCGCCAAAGGGTTCGTCCATCAGGAGTACAGCCGGATTAATGGCCAGGGCGCGCGCGATAGCCACACGCTGGCGCATGCCACCCGAGAGATGATGAATGTAGCTCTTCTCGAAGCCAGTCAGGTGGACCATGTTGATGAACTTCTGTGTGAGCGAGGCCCGTTTCTTCGCGGGGAGACCAGCCTGGCGCAGGCCGAACTCGACGTTGCCGCGTACATCGAGCCAGGGAAAGAGCGCCGCCTCCTGAAAGAGCAGCACGCGGTCGGTACCCGGCCCCTGCACGGGCTTATTGCTGGCCCAGACCGTACCGTTACTGGCGCTCTCCAGGCCCGCGATAATGCTGAGCAGGGTCGATTTTCCGCAGCCACTAGGACCAACAAAGCAGACAAACTCGCCCGCCTCAATCTCCAGGTTGACCGGGCGCAATGCCTCGACGGCCTGTGCTCGCCCAGCATAGGTTTTGCTGACCTGCTCTATTTTCAAAGGGATCCCATTAGGCTCTACAGATACACTCTGGAGCTGGGACGGTAACTCAATAACTGGCGAGCGCCGAAGCATTATCTCTCTTCCTCCTGCTATAGCTTGCACACACCTTTGGCATAACGACTCGCGCCTGCGGCGCTCGCCGGGGGTAGTAGGTGTGATGGATGCTGGCAGCCGCAGGCTGCCAGCATCCATCACACCTACTACCCGAAATTATGGGGTAGAGATGGTCGGTTTCCCTTTGGCAGAGAGGACCGCGTTGAGATCGCTGAGCTGATACAGGTTCTTCAGATCGGGCTTGCTCTTGCCCAGAAAGCCGAGCGCGAAGGCCTGGTCAGCGGCCTTGTACAGGGCACTGGGCAGTGGATCATAGGTGATGCTCAGGTTGGCAAAGGCCTGATCGAGTTCATTTTGTGGGAGCGCTTTGCCTGAGAGGCGCTTGAGCTCGCCGTTGATGATCTTCTTGGCGTCGTCGGGATGGCTCTGAATATAGCCAACGGTATCGACATGGGCCTCCAGGAATTTCTTGACCAGGTCGGGATGCTGATCATAGAAGGCTTTGCGTACGACGACATTGGTCGTCACAAACTGGCCCTCGGGCCAGAGGGTGCGCTCATCGACAAGAACCTTGCCCTTGCCCTCAACCACCAGGCGGGTGGCATAAGGCTCAGGCACCCAGGCGCCATCGATTTTGCCCTGTTTGAACAGAGAGAGAATATTGGCGTTATCGGTTGGGATAACCTGGACATTGCCACCCTTATCGGTGCTTTGCAGACCATGATTCTGGAGGTAGTTGCGCAGTGCAACGTCTTGAGTATTACCGAGCTGAGGCGTGGCCAGCTTCTTATTAGCCAGCTCAGCGGGCGTCTTAATATTTGGTTGTACCACGAAAGAGGCGCCACCGCTGGCGGCCCCGGCAATGATGCGTAGCGCTGAACCCTGGCTCTTGATATAACCATTAATGGCCGGATTGGGACCGACATAGCCGATATCGATGCTCTTGGCGAAGAGGGCCTCGATGAGCGCGGGTCCCGCGTTAAAGGTCGTGGTTTGCAAGGTGACGTTTGATCCAAGCGCCTTGGCGAACGTCCCTTGCTGTACGCCGACAACCGCGACCGCGTGAGTGATATTAGGGAAATACCCCAGGTGGACCGTGACCTTGCCATTGCTGCTGGCATTCGCGTCCTGCCCGGCGCATCCAAGCAGAGCAACGGCGAGCAAAGCAAACAGGGCCAGGATACTCCAGCTGTGTGGGAGCTTCTGTTTCATTCCTTTGATTACTCCTTGAAAAAAGTTACTTCTTATCCGAAAACCCTGAGCGCGAAGCGCTGGTCACGCTAGTGATGTTGGGTTTTGGAATAAGATCTTAATAGAGTAAAGAGAACTCGTTTAGGTGAAAGCTTGCTTCGCATACGCCGTCGTATTTGTCACAGAGCAGGTATGTGGCGCGTCCTTACGCCACGGGTTCGCGCATGGCCTCGATAAGAATGCGGGCGACCTCTGGACGCGAGAATTCCCGTGGTGGGAGTGTCCCCTCACGCAGCAACTGGCGCACCTTTGTTCCGCTCAAGGCCACATGCTGTTCCGTGCCATGCGGACAGGTCTTCTGTGAGGCCATGGACTGGCACTCACGACAGAAGAAGGCATTTTCAAAGAAAATGGGTGTAATGCCGAGCAGGGCGGGATCAAATTCGGCAAAAATCTTCTGCGCGTCATAGGTGCCGTAGTAGTTGCCGACACCCGCGTGATCACGGCCCACGATAAAGTGTGAACAGCCATAATTCTTGCGCATTAAGGCGTGGAAGATAGCCTCGCGTGGGCCGGCATAGCGCATCGAGGCCGGGAGCACGCCCAGAAGGACACGATTCTTCGGATAGTAGTTCTCCAGCAGCACCTCGTAGCAGCGCATACGTACAGCGGCGGGAATATCATCGCTCTTAGTATCACCAACAAGGGGATGCAGATAGAGGCCATCCACGGTTTCCAGGGCGCATTTCTGGATATACTCATGCGCGCGATGCACTGGATTGCGAGTCTGGAAGCCTACAACGCGTTTCCAGCCGCGCTCGGCGAAGAGTTGGCGTGATTGCGTGGGCGTGTAGCGATACTGCGCGAAGTTCTGCTGCTGCAAGGACACGATGCGTACGGGGCCACCAAGCAGGACATCTTCCTGCTGATAGACAACCTTGACGCCTGGATGGGCCTCTTCCTCGGTGCGGTAGACCTGGCGTGCCTCGTGCCGCTTATCATAGGTATACTTCTCTTCCAACGTCAGTACAGCCTGTAATTCGCCTGCCTGATCCAAGAGTGCGACCTCGGAACCCTCCTGGAGCTTTTCAGCCTGCTCGCTTGAGACTGCCAGGGTAACGGGTACAGACCAGGGAAGACCATTGCTGAGGTGCATCGTGTTTACGACGCTCTCATAATCCGCGCGGTTGAGAAAGCCCTTCAAGGGGCTATAGGCACCATTCGCCAGTTGTTCCAGGTCCGCGAGCTGCCGCGAGCCGATGACGATCTGAGGAAGCGCCTGGGCACGTTCACGAAGCTCTTGTTGTTCGGCCTGGCTGGCGAGGTTGATGATCAATGTACCGCCATGAGGAGCAATCAAGCCGTCTGTCATGAGTATCTATCCTGCCTTTACTCTAAATAAGAATACTATGGGTGCGATGTCGTAGGGTCAGAGCTTGCTCGGACTAAGGCCAAGCCAGCTTGGCCCCTACAGGGTTGAAATTGGTGTTTCGAGATAGCTGGCATCCAGGTACTCTAGCTCCACGAGTTTGTGCAGGATGCGCTGCACGCTCTCCTGGATAGTCTCGATATTGGTCTCGATGATCAATTCAGGATGCTCTGGCTCCTCATAGGGATCATCCACGCCGGTAAAGTTCTTGATCTTGCCCTCGTCCACCAGTTTGTAGAGACCCTTGACATCGCGGTCGCGACAGACCTCGATGGGGCATTTCACGTAGATTTCGACAAAGTTGCCGATCTCCTGACGCGCCCACTCGCGAGCCTCGCGATAAGGCGAGATGGCGGCGGAGATGCACACTACACCATTGCGTGTGAGCAGGCCACAGACGAAGGCGATGCGCTTGATATTGGTATCGCGGTCCTCGCGGCTAAAACCCAGGCCCTTGCTCAGGTGGGTGCGTACGATGTCGCCATCGAGAATCTCAACATTGCGTCCATGCTGTCGCAGGCGCTTCTCAAGGGCATCGGAGAGGGTGCTTTTCCCGGCCCCGGAGAGGCCTGTAAACCAGATCGTAAATCCTGTATTTGCCATGCTTGACTCTCTTCCTTGATAGAAAAATATATGGGTTCTTATGCTAGAAGGCGTAGGCTTCGTAGAGACGCCACTCGGGATTGAGGTCGAATTGAGCAATGTTTTGCTGCGCGACCTCGCCATTCTTGCGTCCACGCTTCAGGAGGATGCGTGTATGCTTGCCATCGACAAGCACCCAGGCGTTATGCTGCGCGTTGTAGCTGCAATCCTGAAGCCAGCTTGTGCCTGCATCCACCTCTTCCTCAATCGTGGTGCCGTGACCGGAGGAATTGAGGCGTACGAGCAAGGCTCTGCCGTGGACAGTATCGGCGACGGTAAAATGCTCTTCATCCAGGATGCGTACCGAGTGGGGATGGTCTAGTCCTTCAAGGATGGTCTCCCACTTCCCGCTTTCGCGATCAATGGCGATAACCGTACCCTGGTGGAAGAGGGTCGCCAGGACGCGCCCATCGGGTAGCTCGGCTACCGAGTTCACATGCGTGGTCTGCTGGAGCGTGCCGTATTTGATGGTCCGGTGATCAGCTTCTTTGTCAAGCTCACGTAGCTCGCCTGTAGGGGTGTGGGTAAAGCCGTGGTCGGTGGCCCACCAGGTCCAGAGCACCTCGCCCGTGGGGCTGAACTCGACCAGGAGGTCAATGCCTGTGCTGGCGACGAGATAGCCGCGCCGGGTGCGTGAGACAGAGTGTAGGGCATTGAAGAGCGGAGAGCTAATAAAATCGCTCTGAAGGGTTTGCAGTTGCGTATCAACCCGGTGAATGCTATCAAAGGTGGTGACCAGGACATCCTTCTCGAATGGTGCCAGCCCAGCCGCCATGCTCAGGTTGAGCACCTTCTGTGTGGCCCCCAGATCATCGATAAGGCAGACTAAGCCGCCGAGATCCCCCCCAGGCTTCTGTTTGCTTCCAAGGACGGTCAGCGGGCAGGAGGTCTCCTCCCGCGTCTGAGTCCAGTGTTGTTTGAGCGTCGAGTGTTGCGTGGAAATGCAACTGAGCAATAGCTTCATGCAGGAACTCCGTTTACCTATATGCCTATCAGGATAGCCTGTCATCGTTATGACCTAAATCAACACTCCGTTCCCTCTATGGAAGCCTGCAAGTCGCCCCTTTGCGCTCATGCTCTTATGCCGCTACCCGCAAAATATGTTGACTTAGTTTATCAAGATACTAATAATATCCTTATTAACTATACCGTATAGGATTCTTGCTTGTCAATTGTTAAAGTGCAGCAAAAAGGATGTGGGTGGAAAACTGAGCGAGGCTCAGTTTTCCACCCACACCCTTTTTGCTGCACTTTTTTCTTAAGCCACTGGCAGGTCATCCTGCGGCTGGAGTAGTGGGACCTCTACCTGGACCGTATCGGGATATTTAAGGCCCGTGCCTGTGTTGAGCAGGACTACACGCTCGTCTGCTTTGATCCAGCCACTGGCGCGTAGTTGTTCCGCGGCGGCGAGGGTGGCAGCGCCCTCGGGGCAGACGAAGAGACCCTCCGTGGCGGCCAGCCTGGATTGAGCCTGGAGCAGCTCCTCATCGCTGATGGCGATGGCGCAACCATCGGTGTTGCGGACCGCCTCGAGCACGAGAAAATCGCCCAGGGCCTTGGGGACGTTGATGCCGAAGGCAATGGTGCGCGAGTTAGGCCAGAGCTGGGAGTCAGGCTTGCCCTCCTGCCAGGCCTGGACAATGGGAGCACAACCCGTGGCCTGAACCGCGACCAGCCGTGGCAGGCGTTCACCAATCCAGCCCATCTGCTGTAGCTCGCGCAGAGCCTTGTAAATACCGATGATGCCTACGCCGCCACCGGTGGGGTAGAGAATGACATCGGGGACATCCCAGGCGAACTGTTCCGCGAGTTCATAGCCCATCGTCTTCTTGCCCTCGATGCGGTATGGTTCCTTGAGGGTCGAGGCCTCGTACCAGCCATGGGCCTTGACGCCACGCCCGACGATGGCTCCCGCGTCATTGATCAGGCCATTGACCAGGAAGAGTCTCGCGCCGTTGATGGCGCATTCATTACGCGTAATGGTTGGTGCTCCCTCGGGCATGACGATCACGGCCTCGATGCCCGCTCTCGCGGCATAGGTCGCCCAGGCGCCTCCGGCATTGCCATTGGTTGGCATGGCCAGGGTTTTAACGCCCAGTTCTTTGGCACGTGACACGCCCACAGCGGCGCCGCGCGCCTTAAAGCTGCCCGTAGGAATCACACCCTCATCTTTTACATAGAGATTAGGCATCTCTAGCTGTGCCCCCAGGCGCTTGAGGGGAATAAGTGGCGTCATGCCTTCGCCCAGGGTGACGACATTCTCTGGTGAGCGAACTGGCAGCAGCTCGTGATAGCGCCAGAGCGAGGGCTCACGCCTCTGTAACTCTTGCTTTTCGAGCTGCTTGCTTGCAGCCTCCAGGTCATAGCGTACGAGCAAGGGTGAGCCACAGGTACAGAGATGCGCCTGAGTATCTGGATCATAGCTTGCGTGACAGCGCGGACATTCCAGGTGGTGAAGAAAGCTAAAGGCCAAGGTATACCATCCAATCTAGTAGAATAAGGGTATTGGTATGATTGTTACCAGTATTACAACACATTTACTCTCGATTACAAGGCTTGAAAGGAAATACATGAGATGTCAACACAAGAGAAAACCACCCGTGAGCGCGTAGGGCTGGCGGTATTGGGCGCCACCGCATCTGAGGCTATTGCCGCGATTGTGGCGGCTGAAAAGGCTGGAGTGCGCCAGGTATGGATGACGCAAGGGGGACTGTCTCCCGATACGCTAACCATCTTCGCAGCTGCTGCGGTGCAGACGCAGAGTATTCGCATGGGAACGTCTATTGTGCCCACGTATCCACGTCATCCCCTGGCTTTGGCGCAGCAAGCCCTGGCCTTAAGTGACATCGCTCCAGAGCGTTTGCGCCTGGGTGTGGGTCCAAGCCATCGGCCGATTATTGAGGGAGGCTATGGTATCCCTATGCATAGCCCACAGGAGCACCTGCGTGAGTATGTGACTATCTTGCGTGCGGCGCTCTGGGATGGTAAAGTTGAGCATCAGGGGCGCTTCTTTACGGTCAAAGGCACACTTCCACGCGCGCCGCATACACCGATTCTGATATCTGCCTTGCGCGAGGGGGCTTTTCGCCTGGCGGGTGAGCTGACCGATGGCGCACTCTCCTGGGTTTGCCCGGTTCCCTACCTGCTTGAGAAGGCCTTGCCAGCGCTAAGAGCCGGGGCTGCGAAGGCTGGACGCCCGGTCCCACCCCTGGTGGCGCATATTCCGGTGGCCCTCAGCCAGGAGCGGCAGGCGGTGAACGCGGCGGCGCGCAAGCAATTGGGGTACTATGGGCATTTGCCCTTCTATGTCAGCATGTTTGCCGAGGCGGGTTTCCCCGTTTCGCCCGAGGGTGAGCTGAGTGACGCGTTGCTTGAGAACATGGTTGTCACAGGGAATGACGCCGCGATTACGGAGCACTTAAAGAAGCTACTGGCATCCGGCCTGGATGAATTGCTGGTGATGCCCATCGTTGTGGCAAATGCCAAAGAGGAACGAGAGCGCCTGGCTCGCTTGATTGGTCAAATATAATACCAGGAGCGTGCGCCCGGGATGCTCGTACTGCTTTGAGGAGGTCTGAATATGTCTTTTCAGCCAGAGGCGCCGGGTGATTGGGGCGTCATGCGAGAGATCCCTGATGTGCGTGCGATTACCGAGACACTGCTCACGGCGGACGGTTGTCCCCATTTTGTACGTGGTTGGGTCAATGAGCATGCCACGCGCGTGCTCTTGATCCTGCATGGACTCGGCGGACATAGTGGATGGTATATTGACCTGGGCAATGTCCTGGCTGAGCAGGGCATTACGGTCTATGCCATGGATCATCGCGGTTTTGGCCGCTCGGGTGGAATGGCTGGTCATATTGATCGCTATCGCACATATATAGATGATGTTGTATTTATGCTCGCCGAAATACGCAAGCGTCACCCAGAGGCGGCTATATATCTCCTGGGACATAGCATGGGTGGCCTCTTTGCCACTTATGTCGCGGCTCGACACGGCGAGGATCTGGCCGGAGTGATCCTGCTCAACTCCTGGATTCAGGACACGGCGAAGGTTCCCTCGCTGGTCGTGCTGCAAATCCTCGTGGGGGGTCTCCTGGGTTCCCGGCGCTACTGGACGGTTGGTGATGGCGCGAAGTCAATGACAATCAATCCTGAAGCTATACGGATGCTGGAGGCGGATGTCTATTGGGGGAAGCGGCAGACAGCGGTCATGCTCGTTCAGGTCTTGCAGATGCGTCTCGCGGCGCTCGCCCGGGCCAGGCAGGTCACGATCCCCGCGCTTGTCTTACAGGCTGAAGATGATGCCGCTGTCTCTATTGAGACCAACCGGAAGCTCTACGAGCACCTGGCCAGTCACGATAAGACCTGGAAGGACTATCCCGGCTACCACCATGATAGCCAGTTTGAGCATGACCGCTCTCGCCTGGATGCCGATCTGATTGCCTGGCTAAGAGAGCATGGTGAATGAGGTGGTGATGGCGGGCTGGCAGAGCCAGCCCGCCATCACCACCTCATTCACCATGTTAAAGTTCTTGAGCATGCCAGAGCCAGCGGGAGTGCGCGCGTACCGCCACGGTTCCGTTGCGCGTGATGCGTTGCAGGCGGCTGAATTCCTCTCCAGCCGTAGGCCAGGGGTCGAACCAGCTCTGGATTGCGAATTGCTCGCCAAAACGAATGCTTTCGGTATATTCGATGTCGTAGGAGCGGATCCGGGGCATGGCCTTGTCGGGCGTAATGCCAGCCTGCGCATAGGCCTCCCAGGCGGCATTATCCAATGCCTCAACATAGGCTGCGTTGTTCATGTGCTGCATTAAATCAGTATCGGAGAAGCGTACTGTAGCCTCAGAGCGGTGTGGCTCGCTTTCGGGAAAAGGGGGTAGTGGTGCCTCTGGCTGCTGAGGTTGCGGACCATCCGGTAGCCATATTTCGGCTGTGCCTTCGGGCATACGCGTAGGGCGCCCACGCTTGTCCACATAGACCCAGAGCGTGCGCGCGCTAACTACAGGCGTATCGTGTGGTTCGCCCGCCAGGTAGGCCGCGTAGCCGCGTTGTGCAGTAATGCGTGTGAAGCCCATGCCAAAGGTCTTTAAATCAAGTTTGGTATGTATCTTGATCGGAGCCGCGAAGGAAATAACGGTCCTCTTTACGATCCAGTAGCCCTCCCCTCCCAGTTGTATGTCCTCAGCATCTAGAGAAGCGATCTCTTGCATATAGCGTAAGAATGCCGCTGGAGTGAGATAGCCATAGCTATCACATTCATCATAGCGAACGGTGTGTGTATGATAGAATTGTCGATTCATTCTCCCATAAGTTCCTTTATCCATTTCTCTGCAATTCTCTAGATTATAGAACACAAGCCGAATCTTTGTCATTCCTGATTGAGTGATTGGTGCTATTCAATGATCCGTAAACGCTCGTTACATGCGCCTACACCCAGCTCGCGTGGTTTTTCGCGGGTGCCATCCTTTCGGCACCTGCGTATCGCGATTGTACTGGTACTGACTGTGCTTATTGGAGGCACGGTTGGGTATATGGAGATTGAGCAGCTCTCCTTCTTCGATGCCCTCTATACCACTGTGGATATGATGGCCACAATAGGTAGTAGCTCGCATCCAGATACCGAGGCTGGTCGCATCTTTACCTTATTTATCGTCGTCTTTGGCGTCGGTTCGCTCCTCTATACCTTTGGCGCGGGCATGGAGTTTATCATCGAGGGACATTTTAACCAGGCGGTCAGGAGGCATCTCATGGATAGAAAAATCGGGGCCTTACGCAACCATTGTATTATCTGTGGCTTTGGGCGCGTTGGTTCGCAGATAGCCGAGGATTTCACAGAGGAGCAGAAGGTCTTTATTGTGGTCGATGAGAATGAGCAGAATATTCAGGCCTGCCTGCAACGTGGCTACCTGGCTCTCCAGGGGGATGCGACGCGGGATGATATCTTGCGCGAGGCAGGCATTGAGCATGCGCGGACCGTGCTGGTGGCGACCGATAATGATGCGCACAATATTTCGATCACCCTCTCGGCGCGTCATCTCAAGCGTGAGTTATTCATTGTGGCCCGCGCCAATCGCGACGAAACCAAGATCAAACTGAAGCTAGCAGGGGCGAACCGCGTGCTCTCGCCCTACACGATCAGCGGACACTATATGGCCAACCTGGTCTTTGAGCCAGCCATGGTTGAGCTCTTTGAAGCGATCATGCAAGCTGAGACTGGAGACCTGGTGGTTGAAGAGGTGGAGCTTGCGCCAACGGCGAAAATTATTGGTCAAACAATGCGAGATGCCCAGAATACGCTGTTGCACCAGGGGGTGGTGCTGGTAGCGCTTAAGCGCGACGGGTCTATATTGAGCACTCCTACACAGCGCCTGCTCATCACCAGGGGAGATAGCGTGGTCGTTATTGGCAAGTTAGCGCAGATAACCGCCTTTTGTCATAAACACATGAGCGCTGCCCATAAGCAGATGTTTCAGGAGGAGTAGCCAGCCTGGCTTACAACATTCTCAGAGGCGCGTGATGGGTGCTTTCATCATCTCTTTTAGACTATTTGCTCTTTCTTCTATCCTTGTATACGCCTCCCAGCTTTTTGGGATCACCTTTCCCAACCAGTTTTTCGCAGCTTGACAAATGCATCTATTACTAGTTATGATATTTATGTTGATTTTATTGATCAACAATATCATATTTAGATAGGCGAGGACGTGTTGCGTCGCGTTTCTGCCTGCTGGTGTAACGGCTAAGCGAAAGGAGTAAGGATGCGCTTCTCCCTCTTCTACAATTTTGATGTCCACCCTGAGCAGGTGACAACGACACTCTATCAGGAGGTCGAGGCTCAGGCGATTGCCGCGGATATGTCGGGTTTTGATGCCATCTGGCTGGCGGAGCACCATTTTGCGGCCTATGGGCGTATGCCCTCGCCGCTACTGTACCTGGCCCATCTCAGCGGTTTAACACAACATATTGAACTGGGGACAGCGGTTGTGGAGGCGTCTTTGTATAATCCCTTGCGCCTGGCCGAGGATGTGGCGCTCTTAGATGAGCTTTCTGGGGGCCGCCTCCGCCTGGGAATTGGTTCAGGGAGCGCGAGGAAGAGCGAAGAGTTCGCCCAATTTGGTGTTGCTCTGGAAGAGAAAACCTCGCGTATGCTTGAGATCGCGGAGATCTTGCGCCTGGCCTTTGATGAAAGGCGTATTGACTTTCAAGGGCGTCATTATCAGTATCGCGATGTCAGCTTGCAGCCTCAATCACGTCGCGCCGCCTCACAACTTCTCTGGCTCGCGGCCAGTGGTTCGACCTCCAGGATTGCGGGCCAGCAGGGATATGGCTTGCTTGTGCCCAGGGTCGGTCAGTTCGAGCAGCATAGGCAATTGATTACTGACTATCGCCAGGCGCTTGCTGGCAAGCGGGGACATGTCTCGGTATTGCGCTTTGTCTTTGTGGCTGAAACGCTTGAGGAGGCTCAGTTCCAGACGCGCAAGGCGATTGCGCGCTATGCACAGTATGACTGTGGTATTACCTGGGATGGACTAACAGATACCAGGGTGTATCAAGATATTTTGCAGCGCTTAAATGTCATCCTTGGTACTCCAGAGCAGGTGGTTCTACAACTACAAGCCTGCCAGGAACAGCTCTCGTTTGAGGAGATCATGTGCCAGGTGCATGCTGCAGGTATAGAGCATGAAGATGCCCTCAAATCGATCCAGTTATTGGGGCGAGAGGTTATTCCCAGCCTCCAGCCTACACCGCCTGTCCGTTCCCAATTGGAAGCAAGCGCAATCAAGCCAAAGAGGCAGAGCCTTCGTCCTAGGCAGCAGCAGCGCCTTTGGGCTTGAACTGGACTTGAATTGCTAGAAGACGCAAAGTGGGCCTATGTATGCAAGAGATCATGAGAGGAGGAGAGTGATGCGAACTATGTCGAGGCAGGTATCCCAGAAAAGAGTCCTCCTGGTAGCATCCGATATTAACTCTGGCTTTGGACTGTCGCAAGCCATTAAAGAGGCAACTCCCTACCAGGTGATCTTTGCGATCAACGTCCTCCAGGCCCTCAAAATTCTGGCGGCGGTTCAACCTCATCTCGTACTGGTAGATGAGCAGCTACAGGGCATAGATGGTGCAAGCTTTATTGACCATATCCACTCATTACTGCCTAAGCAAGGGATTCCGGTCGTGCTGCTCACAAAAAACTGCTCTATGGCCTGCGATCAAGACTTTCTGGTCCACCATTTGCAGCATCTCCTGGAACATACTCTTGCAATACCACCTCTCAAAGGGTAAAGAAGAATGGTGCCCGAATTTGACAGTAAGCTGTGGCGCATGGTACGGTTTGAACAAGCCACTATAAGGAGGATATTTTATATGCGTTTGCTTACTTTTCAATCGCCCGCCGGGCCACGTTTGGGTATCCAGACCACACGAGGCGTTGTGGATGTCGTGGTCGCGCGCGAGCAGTTGTTTGCGCACTCGACGGAATTTGTGCCAGATACCATTGAGGAGGTATTTGCCACAGGCGAGCGAGGCCTTGCGGCCTTGCGCCATTTGCTCAAGGTAGTAGAGGCTCAGGAGCAGCTGGGGACGTGGCTGCTGGCTGAAGAGTCCCTCCAGTATGGCCTCTGTGTGCCGCACACTGGCAAGATCATCTGTGTTGGTCTTAACTACAGGCGCCACGCGGCTGAATCGGGCATGGCGGTCCCTGAGAGTCCGGTGCTCTTCCCCAAGTATGCCAATAGCTTCGCCGCCAGCGGTGAGGAGGTTCCCTTACCTGGGAATGCAGTTCAGTATGATTACGAGGCGGAGTTGGCCGTGGTCATTGGGCGGCAGACGCGCTTTGTCGGCGTCGAAGAGGCCCTCTCTTCAGTCCTGGGCTACTGCAATGCCAACGATCTGAGTGCGCGCGAACTCCAGTTCCGCACTAGCCAGTGGCTGCTGGGTAAAGCCCTTGATAAGTTTCTACCCGTGGGTCCCTATCTGGTCACAGCCGATGAAGTCGGTGATCCCCAGCGCCTGGGTATTCGGTGCTGGCTTAATGGAGAGTTGTGCCAGGATTCTACGACCGCCGACATGATCTTTCCCGTGGCTTATATTATCAGTTATTTAAGCCAGTATCTTACGCTGGAGCCTGGCGATGTGATCAGCACCGGCACGCCCGAGGGAGTGCTTATGGGTAAGCAAGATCCACAGTGGCTCAAGCCCGGAGACGAGGTCATCGTTGAGATCGAGACGCTTGGTCGTCTGGTAAATAGCATGCGCTAATGCTCATCCATAAACATCGAAGTGAATAAATCTGGTCATGCCATTGTTGTGTATCTTTAGAGAAATTGTATCTGAAAAAGCGAAAAAGGATATAACATAGATGGCACTACCACTCTCTGTGCTTGACCTCTCGCCGGTTGAGGCAGGTTCAAATAGCCGCGAGGCACTCCAGAACACCCTCAAACTGGCCCAGCTGACGGATCGGTTGGGATATACGCGCTATTGGCTTGCCGAGCATCACAATAGTAGCATGCTCGCCAGCTCATCCCCTGAGATCATGATTGGACACGTGGCCCAGGTTACCAGGCATATTCGTGTTGGCTCTGGTGGCGTCATGCTACCAAATCACTCACCCCTCAAGGTGGCGGAGAATTTCCGTATTCTGGAGGCACTCCATCCTGGACGTATCGATCTAGGGATTGGGCGCGCGCCCGGCACGGATGGTAAAACGGCGCTGGCGCTACGTCGCTCACGGGCCGCGCTGGGAGCCGATGATTTTCCCGAACAGTTGGCTGAGCTACTGGCCTATGCCGACGAGGGCGAAGAGCTTCCAGCGGGCTATCCCTTTAAGTCAGTCAAGGCGGTCCCCACCGATGTTCCCCTCCCACCCATCTGGCTGCTTGGGTCAAGTGACTATAGCGCGCAGGCCGCGGCCTCGCTTGGCGTTGGCTTCGCCTTTGCGCACCACATCAATCCCGCTTTTGCTGTGCCCGCAATCCAGATATACCGCGAGCTATTTACGCCCTCTGAGCGCTTGCAGGAAGCCAGGGTTATTCTGACTACAACCGTCGTATGCGCGGAGACTGATGAGCAGGCACAGGAACTGTCTGACTCTATGGCCCTGGCCTGGGTGCGTTTGCGTACGGGGCGGCCTGCTCCCCTGCCCAGTCCGGAGGAGGTTCGGGCGTATCGCTATACCGCTATGGAGGAGGAAGTGGTGCGTGAGTATCGCTCGCGGCAGATGATTGGTCGTCCCGAGGTGATACGTGAGAAACTGCTGAGCCTGGTGAGTGAGACGGGTGCGGATGAACTGATGCTCTCTGCTATGGTGTATGGATATGCGAACCGGGCCAGAACCTACGAATTGCTGGCCGAGGCCTTTGAACTCTCCGCACCAGTTACGGCAGAAGATGGCCCGACCTGGGAGTAATACCCTATTTGAGGAGGCGTTGAATAAGGTCTTCTAGCTCATCCAGATCAAAGGGTTTGGCGAGGATGGCTTCAACGTGAATGCCTTTGATAGCGCGAGCTGTGCTCACGGCACTGAGCATAATGATAGGAGGCAGAGCCTGCCTCCTATCAGAGGCCTCTTCCTGGAGGGCTTTGACAAAGTCAACCCCATTGAGGACTGGCATCATATAATCTGTAATGATGAGTAGCGGCCAGCGTTCAATGGCCAGCGAGAGCGCCTCCTGCCCATTGTAGGCTAGCACAGGTGTATACCCTAGTTCTGTAACAAACTCGGCTAGTGTCTCGGCAATAGCCACCTCATCATCGACAATGAGAATGGGTGATGTATCGGTTGCGAGATGAGCACGGCCCTGTAACGTCATACACTCCCCCTCTCTGAGGGGGGGTCCTGGTAGATTGGCGAAAGGTAGCCAGAATGTCCACTTGCCTCCCTGGTGAGACCCGCTAGCGTGTCCAGGCCGCTCTCCTGAGGAGTCAGGACACGAACGCCTTCAGGCGAGGTAATGATAAATTCGCGCAGATTATGATCATGAGCCGAAAAGCGCATCTTGAGCACAGAGATGACACGATGCAGGTGGCTGTTGACCGCGAGGTGCTGTACCAGTATGACATTTTCCGCCAGGATAGAAAGCGTGTCTGCGGAGAAATCCACGTCGGTTGAGACAGCCTTGGGGGACTCTTTGAGTGCGAGTAAGGTAATGTCTCTGGATCTTAACATCGCTAACAGCGCTGCCAGGTAGTTGGAGACGCGATCCTTGCCACTACTCTCTATCACGGCACGTTCGAGTTCGGCGATGCTATCAATGACGACGCGTCGTATGCCTTTCTCACTGAGTATGTTGAGCATGGTTGTCGCAACCTGGTCAGGATCAACTTCAACAGGTTCCCAGCGCTGTAATGTCAGGCCGCCACCAGGAGCCAGGGCTGCTCGAAGTTGTTCACCGAGCTGAAAAGACTCCGCTTTGAGCAGAAGTTGTTCACTTGTCTCGCGGAAAGTGAGAAATAAGGCGTTCTCGCCTTTGGGAATGCCTGAAAGCGCGAATTGGAGCGCGAGGAGTGTCTTGCCTGTCCCCAGGCTGCCAGCCAGGAGCGTACTGGTCTGGCGAGTAAGGCCGCCCCCCAGGAGCGTATCCAGTTCGAGAAGCCCAAAGGTGACGCGTTCCTTTTTGTGTTCTATGCTTTTCGTGTCGGAACGAGTAAGCTGATGACTACAGGCCTCAAGGCGAGGATAAACCTGCACCCCATCTTCACTTAGCACCATACTATGCCGACCCAGCATTGGTGCGCGGCCACGTACTTTGAGTATTTCCAGGCTGCGGAAGGCGCGCGTTCCGTTAAGGGTGAAATAGAGGCCAATAAGCAAATCGCCGGTGGTCATCTCGGGGAAGAGGGTTGGATCACGCGGATCAGCTTCTGTCGTGATGATCGTTGTCGTTCCGAGCAGGCTCAGGCGTGCACCCAGGTCATACAACAACTGGCGGCTCGTAATAAAGTCTGGTTCCAGGGCACGAATTGCCTGAAAGCCGTCCAGAACGACCAGGTTTGCACGCGTCTGACGGACAGCAGCCACGATATCCTGCGCTGCAGGTGGTTTGCTCTGTGTCAGAAACTGCTGTATGCTAAAGATCTGTACCTCATTACCTACAAGTTCGGGGGCAAAGAAGCTGTATGATTGGAGATGACCAAGCAACTTCGTTGTTGGCTCCGAAAGTGCCGTTAAAAGTAGCGCCTTCTGCCCGCGCTTGGCGGCGGCGAACGCAATCTGACTTGCCAGGGTGGTTTTGCCGCTGCCGGGTGAGCCAAGGATAATCGCGAGCGAGCCTTTGGGTAATCCTCCCCCTAACACTGTATCAAGCTGAGGTACGCCTGTCGCTTCAATCATGGTTGACGATGAAGACCAGGTTGGCGTTTGATCCGCATCGAATGATGGTGTACTCACATTTTCCTCTTCTATCATTGCTTGCTACTTATTAGTATGACACAAAATGCTTGCACCTGACCAGTGTTAACGGCCTGCCCTCCAGCTAACTGTTTTCGCTAGTAATGGCGACGATTAGACCCGCCAGCAGTGCCACACGTTTAGGAATGGGAGGAAGTTTAACATACTCTGCGGCAGTATGAGCACCCGAGCCAATCGCGCCCAACCCATCAATGCTTGGGCACCCTTCGTCCGCCGTCTTACAGCAGTCCGAGGCACCGCCACGCGTCTCAGGGGCAAAGCGTGTATGCAGAATGTTTTCCGTAATAAACCGTATTTTCTCAGCCATGCCCAGGCTTACTTCCGTTGCAGCCATAGGAACCATAGAGTCAGGCTCGCTGGTCAATGTTAATTGGACGTCTGGCACAAGCTGATTGCGTAATAATTCACGCCAGCGTACCTCGGCGTCGAAGCGGTCTTCAAGGCGCAGGAAGCGGATATCAAACATGATCTGGGCAAAGTCGGACACTATATTGGCGCGTGATCCTCCTTTAATAGGACCCGCGTTAATGGTAAAGCCTGGACGCCAGCCCATAAAGCTTTGGGCCTGGACAATCTGGTGAGCCAGTTCTAGAACTGCATTTCGACCCTTCTCAGGGCTACTACCCGCGTGCGCCGCTCTGCCCTCGGCGGTGAGGCGATAATGCGCGCATCCCTTGCGCCTGGTCACCACGGTCCCAATAGCGCTTGCGCCTTCCAGCCCAAGCACATAGGGTTTCTCATCGCGTGCAATCTGCCGTACGAGGCTGGCCTGGTAGCGATTCGAGATCTCCTCGTCGGGCACAGATAAGAAGATCAGCTTCTTAAAATTCCTGTAGTCATGTTGCTTGAGGATCTCCAGGGCATAGATCCCCTGGAGCAGTCCGGCCTTCATATCAACGGTCCCCGGACCATAGAATTTATCTTTATCAAGCTGTGTGTGTGTCTGGGCGGAACCTACCGGGTGGACGGTATCGTGGTGGCCAAGGAGGAGACAGGTGGGAGCGTGAGGATTATCTCCCACAAGGGTGCCGATGAGCGCATTGCCGCGTGCATGTTCTACAATGGTTGTTTGCATCTCAAAGCGCTGGAGGAGAACCGCGAGCTGGTCCGCCATCGTATCCAGACCCTCTTTATGCTCGGAAGGGGAATCAATGAGCGTGAGTTTGTGCAGGTCTTCTGTGAAACGTGGTATCGCCTCTTGCATATATGCCAGCCCATTTGTGACTACGGTCTGGACGGGATTTGAGGCATCAATGGCATAGTGGGTATCCAGGAAAAACGACTCCGATCTCTCCTCTGGCTGAAGCATGACAACCCCTTTTCACTTAAAAGCACAACAATTCATTGGCGGCTCAGGCATGATTAAGTGTAGCAGAGGATATACTACGATGCAAGAGAGTAGGATTGGGCGTCGCAAGATGTAAGTAAAGATATGGACGTGGATTAGGAGCATCCGCCCGCAACCCACGTCCATACTTCTTACGCGTTCACCTGTTTGTCGAAGTTCTTGAAGAACTGGTCGAGCATGCCTTTAACGGCGGGCTTGACGATGAGTTCGGGAACCGCGGCGACCTTGCCCGAGAGGTTGGCGTTGGCCTTGTAGCTAAGGAGAGTGGTCGTACCCTCTTCGGCCAGGTCGACGGAGCAGCGTGCGCTAACGCTGCCCAGGGAGCTCCGGGGCTCGGCGACAAGCACGAGGTGCGAAGGCTCTACGATGTCCGTGGTCTGCAGGAAGACATCATATGAACCATTAAGAATCGCGAAATTGAGTGTGATATTCAGTTTAAGATAGCGTCCATTGGGGAGATCGACATACTCTGCACTCTGGCAATTAGGGATACTCTTCTTGAGTACTTCAGGGTTAAGGAGCGCGTTAAAGACGGTAGCACGCGGAGCTGGAATCCGCTGTTCTCCTGTGAAATCCATTCTTATCAATTCCTCGCAATAGATGATACTATATATTTTTGCAGAAAGCGGTTGGCTCTGATCGCCTTGCGCTTTACTTACATTTGCACTCTATTATATGCCTGAACATTTATTTTTATCAATGAGGATGCTAAATAGTACTGTCATAGAGGCAAGGGATGTGGTGGCTTGGCTCCGCCAAGCCACCACATCCCTTGCCTCTATGACAATAGCCGTCAAAGGCCATGCAGCTCGGGTGAATAGTGGGGTGTGCCTGGCGATGGATTCTTCTCCTCAAGATCACCACTAAGATAGTGCTGGCAGACGGAGCCAACAATCTTGATGAGTTGCTCGTCAGGAATTGTGCTCAGGGCCTCGGTATGCAGCAAACTGCGCATAATATAGATGCCAATAAGCTGAGATAGAGCCAGCTCGGCGCGCAGGCACCCATCGGGTCCGCCAACCTGCTCTGCGATAGGTTGCAGGAATTGCTCGTTTAGAGCCTTGCGGAGCATGTCAGAACTATCGTTGCTCGACGCGGAGCGGATCATAATGAGGAGCGGATCGCTGGCGTCCTGCTTGCTCCAATGTGATATATAGTGGTGAATCAGGTTATGACCCAGGCTCATTCCGTCTCCACCGGGAAGCCCACTACAGCCATCGCCTTTATCCAATGTCGCCAGGAAGAGATCTTCTTTTGAACCGAAGTAGCGAATGACCAGCGCGGGATCGATACCGGCTTTAGAGGCGATGTCGCGAATGGTGACGCGCTCATAGCTATCGTGCGCAAAGAGCGTACGCGCAGCCTCTAAGATAGCCTGGCGTGTCGCGCCCGCGTCGCGCTCGCGACGACAACGACGAAAAGTTTTTTTAGCGGTATCTCGTAAACTCATCTCGACTCCTCATCTTCCTGGACCCGCATGTACCTCTAGCAACTACTCAGTCCCTCTATTTTCATTATCAATCATAACATAGTCAACAGGCGTTGACAAAATAGGATGAGATAGTTTATAGTTTTCTTAGTAAGTCAACAGGTGTTGACAAATGGATATAGTCGGGCCTGAGGGTCCGTAAAGAAGGGCGAATATTTATGTACTGGGTTGCGCTTGTCTTGCAGGTATTATTGGGGCTGGCATTTCTCGCGGCTGGTTTCTCGAAGGTAACACATAATAAGCAGATGGTGGAGAACTTTCAGAACCACTATCACTATCCCCTCTGGTTCATGGTCCTGACCGGTGTGCTTGAAATTGTGGCTGCCCTGGGTTTGATTGTGGGCATCTGGGTGCCTGTCCTGGCTACATTGGGCGCGGCGCTCCTGGTCTGTATCATGTTGGGCGCGGTCCTGACGCATGTTCGCCTGAAGGATGCGATCTCTGGTATTGCTCCAGCGGCAGTCCTGCTCATACTGGCGGTTGCCCTGCTGGCCATTCATCATCCTTTGGCATAAATCGAGTGTTGTGGGCGTTGTGGCCTTGGAAGTGCCAGGCCACAACCTTTAGCGATGCGTATCCGAGCGGCGCTCGAGACGACGAGGGTGCAGGCGCTTCTTCTCCTCTACAGGTGGCACGCCATGTGACTCGTCGGCTTCCTGCTTGAGAAAGACCTTTTCCTCAAACTCTTCCAGCAATTTCTCACATTGTTCAATGCTCTGTAAGGACTCATCGCGCCTGGCGGCTCCAAACCAATCGCGCTCAACCGTGCGCTCATACCAGCGCCGAATTTTGTCGAGTTCCTGGCGAATCTCTTCGGCCTCGGCATAGGTAAAGTTCTGGCGAAAAGTCTCGAACTCGATTTCTTTCGTAAAATTTACCTGGCAGTTCTCGATGATCTCGTCGTATTGCAGGTTGCTTTGAGCCAGGAAGCCATCAATGATCTTCTGCTCCTCTTCTTCGGGCAAATTATGTAATGGGAACAGGTGATAGCTCCCTCCCAGTTCCGAGACACGCTCGCAGACCTTCTCCAGCGTCGCGAGCAGCGGCTCAGTATGGGGAAGGATACAGACGCTCTGTTGTAGGTAGAGCGCGCCAGTGCGTTTTAGCTCGCGCCAGATGCCGACGCGCGCCGCCGAAGGTTGGCTTGGTACTTGGTAGATGAGCAGAATATATTGATGAGAATCCACTTTTTCACCTTTGGGATAAGGAAATGGTGGCGGCGGGCCATGCCCACCGCCACCGTTTCCATGCTAAAACTTTAACCTTTAACGATGGCGGCTATACGCCTCGCGGCTCAGGGTAGCGATGAGCACGACCAGCGCGGCTATGATGAGTATGAAGCCACTAAATGGTCGCAGCGCGGCTAACGCACTTACTGTGTAGATGAGCGCGAGGAGGATGAAGGCGATCAAGATTCCCACAAGGATAATCATATCGCCAACGATAAAATTATATACTGCTTTGATAGCATTGAGAATAGGCCTGAGTACATTCATGTTGTTTTGCCTCCACGTAATGAGAGAAGACTATGAGCGAGCGACGTTGGCGGGCGCGGCCAGTTGGCGCTGGCGTACACTCTTGAGCCAGAAGATGATTGCCAGCGAGGCCAGCAGGTAGAGCGCGGCCAGTATGATCAAGAAGGCGTCCGCGAACGGCCAGGCAAAGCCAAAGCCTTCGGCGGTCCAGAAGGTGCCGAAGGTCGTTAACATGATGCCAACCACAAATTTCAGCGTGTTCTCAGGTACCTTGGTCAACGGAGCCTTGATCAACACACCAGCAAGGATGACCAGCAGACCCGCCGCGAGAGCTCCAATCGTAGCTGAGGCGATGCCTCCGATCCCTTTCTGGGTGACGACGGTACTACCGAAGGTAATGACGATAAAGGCCACTTCAAGGCCCTCTAGGAAGACAGACTTGAAGGCCAGGGCGACAGCAGTAGGCTGTAAGCGCTGCGTAATGGTCTGCCCACTCGCCTTTAGCTCAGCCATGGTTTCCTCAAAGATAGCCTCCTCGTCATGAAGCGCCTTCAGCCCGCTATAGCGCAGCAAGGCTTTTTTGAGCCACTTCAAACCAAAGAGTATAAGAATACAGCCGACCGCCAGGCGTAGTGCGTCGAGTGGAACATACTGAACCAGGGTGACGCCAAAGATGGCCACGATAACGGCCAGGGCTGCCACCGCTGCCAGCGTGCCTACGATGGCGCTGCGCCAGTTGATGGTGACACCGACGACAAGAACGATAGTGAAGGCCTCAACAAATTCAACCGCTGACGCCAGAAAGGCTGGGATAGTGATAGCCCATTGCATGAGTCAAATCCTCCTCGATAAGCTCCGAGTCTTTGCTTGCTCTGCGATAAAATCAACCAATTTTTCCGGGTAACAACGAGAAGCCAGGGGGCTTCTCTCTATCTATTATGTAACATGTTTTGATTTGTAGCAAGTGTTACACGTGAAAGAGGAAAGGGTGTGGTGGAAAGACAGGGCTAAGCCTGTCTTTCCACCACACCCTTTCCTAATAGGGTCATACCAGCATGGACTGCTACCGGCGCTGAACTTTAATTGGGCCGACATTGGTACTCAGGTTGAGGCGCGCCAGAGGCGCATTCCCAACGATTTCGCTGCCGAAATCGTTATCTACCGTTCCCATATTGGTCTTTGCCTTCAGGGCGAAGGCGCTTGTCGAGGGAAGGGTGACATGAACCGTGCCTGCGTTGGTGTGCAGGCGGTAGTCGTACGCTCCACCTAACTCGCCATCGAAGTGGATCGTCCCCGCGTTGGTATCGACATTTGTGTTTCCCGCAAGCTTGACCCCCTCAAGATGAATCGTGCCTGCGTTACTGTGCAGGTCACTGCCTGTCTCAAGTATAGATTGAGAAACGTGAATGGAGCCGGCACTGGTTTTGGCCCTGGCATAACCTTGAATACCCTGTATATGGATGGCTCCGGCCTGGCTATCGAGATGTACCTGGCAGTGTTCGGGGACAAAGATATTCAGGTCCATGTGTCCCGATTTAATGCCCTGTGTGGCAATATTGCGGCTGACAATACTAATGTTGTCTCCCTCTTGCTGGCAATCGAGTACCAGGTCTTCATTTTTGCCAAGCACGCTGCTGATATGCTTGACGGCCTGGACCACGACTTTATCTCCCTCGCCGCGCTGAATACGAATAGGTCCCGCTGGGTTATTAATATGGAGCGTGGCTTGTCCGGAGACGGCAAACTGTTGTGGATGCAATGGGGTAGCCCGGTCGAAGCCAAATTTGGCGATAGCAAAAGCAATAGCGATAATACCTATGAGGCCGAAGATTGAGCCAAAGGCACCCGAAAACAGACCCTGTACGATGCTGGACAATATGACCAGGCCAATGATAAGCAAGACGATTTGCCCGGCTGAAAGGTTGCGCGCCCGGATGAAGGGAAATGCCTGCTGTCCCGCCTGCTGTCCTGTCTCCTGCGCGTATTCATTATAAGTGGAGGCTCCGTTATAGCCCTCCTGGTAGGCGCGCTCCTGACCCGATCCCTCAGGATGGGACTGTTCCGAAGCAGGCCCATTATATTTAGAGGATGCGCGATTGTAGGCCTCATACGAGGCTTGAGGCTGTTCATAAGGATCATTATTGTAGATCTGTTGGCCGCCAGAGGATTGCTCCGGCGGCTGATACATAGATTCCTGGTTGCTCATTGAGATACCTCGCGAATATCAATACCAGCCTCAGAGGCGACGATACGAAAATGCCTGGCCTGTGGGTATTTCTGCACTTTCTCCTGGATGACGCTGTCCAGGCGCTGCTCAATTTCTTGATCGCTCACACCTGGCTGTCCGCCGCAGTTGTTAATATGGGCCTGCCAGCCAAAAATGGCTGCACCATGCTCCGCGGCATACTCCTCGCCCACGTTATTGGCCGCAGGCACGGCCGAGCCACCGGCATAGGACTCATGCCAGTAGTCGTTGGAGCTAAGTCCGCTTGCACGCTCAAAGGCAGCCCGCGTGGCGGCCACGAAGCGCTTATCCATACAAGTACGTAAGAAACCAAAGATTTTGCTATCGCTCATACTCACTTGTCCTTTTCCATCTATATACTACTTCTCCGAAAACCTGAGCGCGAAGCGCTAGGCACGCCAGTGACGTTGGGTTTCGGAAGAAGATCATAGTATGCCTGGGGAATGTACCAGGTAGTAACTGTTCAGTCTGGGTACACTAAGATATACGTACGTTTGGGGGATTAGTCACATCAACATAGCAAGAGAGCCCCGACGACTCTGTCGGAGCTCTCTTGCTGATTATCACCACTCCCAATGGATGTCTACTGGAGGAAGAATTTTAGTGCACTTAATGCATCTATCGGATCTAATGCATCAATACCGGATTTGCGATCTCTTCGCTGTCCGCGACGGCCTCTTGCGTGGCCTGGCTCTGGCTGCTACCGCGTAGCGGCACTTCTTTGAGGAAGAACAGTAGAACGAAGCCAACGATGGTAAGCCCGAGCGAGATCAGGAAGAGGTTATGGATACCCAGCGCTAAGCCATCTTTGACGGCGCCCAGGATCTCACCGTACACGGTCTTGCCCGCAGGGCCAAATTTGGCGAAGAACGCCTCTGTCTTCGTCTGAGCATCGGTCGAGAGCAGAATGTTAGGGTTATCAAAGCTAGAGAGAAGCTGATCACCCAGGCCGCCGGGAGCGTGGCCACCAATCATGTCGAAGAAGCTCTTCACATCGGTTGATAGCGCATTATGGAAGGCCGGCTTATAGGTGTTGAGCAAGACTGAGCCCAGGGCCGCGCTGGCAACCGAGCCACCAATCTGGCGGAAGAAGGTCAGCGACGAGGTGGCCTGGCCAATCTTTTTGGCTGAGACCGAGTTTTGCACGATCAGCGTATATAGCGACATGCCGAAGCCAAGGCCGAGGCCAAGCACGATCATGGCAATGATCAAATCTGCCTGTGTGGAGTTGACGCCCAGGCGCAGCAACAGGAGCATACCGCCAACGGTAACGATCATGCCCACGAAGGCGATCCATTTGTAGCGACCAAAGCGCGATACGAGCTGACCCGAAATGACGCTGGCAAGGATCAGTGAGAGCATCAGTGGCGCGAGCAGGAGACCGCTATTAGTGGCGCTGATGCCCAGCACGCCCTGCGCATAGAGCGGCAGGAAGAGGATGCAGCCAAACATCGCGATATTGGTGATCATAGTGATCGCTACCGAGACCGAAAAGACGCTGCTCTTGAACATGCTTGGCTCGATGATAGGCTGCGCGTCGCGCTTCTCAAGCGTGTGTTCATAGAAGAAGAAGAGTGTCATGAACACAAGTGCCATAGCGAAGAGCCCCAGGATCTGCCAGGAGAGCCAATCGTATTCCTGCCCGGCCCAGGTCAGACCCAGCATCAGGGGAATGGTGCCTGCCATCAGGAGCGCTGCACCAATATAATCGATGCGTGTATCCTTACTCTTGGATCTTAGAGTAGGCATCAGGAAGATCAGTACCAGCAGGGCAATGATGCCAATGGGCAGGTTGACGTAGAAGACCCAGCGCCAGGTCGAGTTATCCGTAATCCAGCCACCGACCGTTGGCCCGAGGATGGAGGAGAGACCAAAGACGGCACCAGTCACGCCCTGCCACTTGCCGCGCTCGCGTGGGGTAAACAGGTCACCCACGACGGCGATAGCGATAGGCATGAGGGCCGCTGCCCCCAGGCCCTGGAAAGCGCGGAAGGCGATCAACTGGTTCATCGACTGCGCGGCGCCACACATGACCGAGCCAGTCAGGAAGAGCACAATACCAATCAGAAAGATGGGTTTGCGACCGAACTGGTCCGAGAGCTTGCCATAAATTGGCACCATGACCGTGGAGGCCAGCAGGTAGGCGGTCGTGACCCAGGTATAGCGATCAAAGCCCTGCAACTCTGAGATGATGCGTGGCATCGCTGTCGCGACAATCGTCTGGTCCAGGGAGGCCAGCAGCATTACAAGCAGCACGCCAGCCATGGTGAGGAGCGTTTCGCGGCGGGTGAAGCGGGGCGCCTCTACATCCTGTACAGGGGACGAGGCTGTGGACTGCACCTCGTCATGAGTTATTGTTTCCATACATACCCTCATATCTATTCTAGAGTTATTCTGGCTGATTTTGTGTCATACCATAAAAGCAGAGTGTTTTTAATTGATGTAGTAGCTCGTCTGGCGTCAGATCATGTTCCAGCAAGACGTGATCATGGGCGCGCGGTGAGAAGAGACTAAGCATCATGAAGAGCATGACGCGTGTCGAGACATCCGTGCGAAACTCGCCCACGGCCTTTCCTTCATCCAGCAGCTTACTCACTTTCGAGATCAGGCACTCCCACATTTCGCGAATTGAGCCGTTCTTCTCGTTTACCAGGCGTTTAAGATCGACGCCGGTGTAGGTCGAGGAAAGTAGTTTGGCGCGCCGACCATAGAGACCCTCATGCAGATAGGACATGATGTTCTCTAGCCTGGCGCGCGGTGTCAGCTCTGCCTCTAGGATGGCATCAAAGCCTTGCAAAAACTTTTGCATATCGCGCGCGAAAATGGTAGCGACCAGCTCTTCCTTACTCGGAAAGTGCGTATAGATCGTACCCTTGGCGATACCGACGCGTGTAGCGATCTCGTCCATAGAGGTCTCGTAGTAGCCCTTCTCCTCCAGGACCTCCTCCGCGGTCTGTAATATCAGGTTCTCACGCTCCTGACGTTGTTTTTCTTTTAATGTGAGATGTGGTGTAGGTGTTTGCATAGGTCTATCCAGGTTTTACTGTGTCTTCTCAGCTATTCAGACGCGTGAGTAATAGTCTGACCACAAAGATGGTTTTTGACCAGTTCATATTTTATGACTTCATAGTCATTATTTTACGACAAGGTCACCAATCTGTCAAGAGGAGATTTTTTGCTTGTCAGCACAACCATTTGCCTGTATACTGTAAAACTGCATTGGTATATTTAATGGTATTTGTTGGATTGTGAGCTGTAGTTATGGCTGAAGATTTTGAGATCCATCCTGTAGAAATCCACTTGCCTGGCTTGCTGAAAGTTCTGGGTGAACACCTCTATTCCCATCCCCGCGTTGCTGTTCGTGAGCTGATCCAGAATGCGCATGACTCCTGCACGCGCCGTCGCCAGGAGGATGAACAACTAGCCGATGAATACGCGCCACAGATTACTGTGTGTATCGATCACGCTTCGCACCAGCTCTTGATAGAGGATAATGGTTCGGGCCTGACGCATAGCGAGATCAATACCTTTCTGGCAACCGTAGGTCGGGGCTATACGCGTGAGCTGCGCGAGCGTCTGGGGAGTGCCCAGCGTGAGGAGGCCCTGGAGTTGATTGGTATGTTTGGCCTGGGTCTGCTCTCCGCCTTTATGATCTCTTCACGTATCGAGATCACGACGCGCAGCTATCAGTCGCCTGAGGAGGCCTGGCGCTGGATTTCGGATGGTGGACAGAGCTATGCCCTGCGTGCCGCGACGCGCGATGCCATTGGTACCACCGTTCGGCTCGACCTGCGCGAAGACGCCCTCTTCCTGCAGGACGCGAGCATCTTGCGCGAGGCGATAGGAGGCTATGCACAGTTCCTGCCTATCCCTATCACGCTTGGCGACGATCCCGAACCCATCAACCTGCATCCCGCGCCCTGGGTCGAGGAGCTTGAGGAGGGGCCAGGCCGTACCGCGCTCTATAGCGCCTGGGTGGAGGAGCGGGCTGGCTCACGCCCCCTGACGGTACTTCCACTGACAACTATTACTACCTCAGATGGGCGAAGCATTCCGCTGCATGGCGTGCTCTATGTGCCGCCGCGCTCGGTTATCTCCCTCCAGGAATACGGAGATGTGACCATCTATGTGCGCCATATGCTCATTACCGAGCAGGAGCGTGATCTCTTGCCCGCCTGGGCTCGCTTTGTCAGCGGTGTGATCGATTGTCCTGTACTCAATCCAACCGCCAGCCGTGAGTCGCTGCGCCATGACGAGACCTATACTGCGCTCCGCGAGGCGCTGGAGACGTTGCTGCTGGAACATTTCTCCTACCTGGCCGAGAATGCGCCCTTCGATTGGTCAGCCATTGTGCAGGCCCATAATGACCTGATCAAGGGCTGGGCTGTGCGCTCGGTGGCGCTCTTTCACTATGTCTCGGAGTTGGTAACCTTTAAAACCAGCCGGGGTACACTGACCATTCCCGAATATCTGCGCGAGAATCCGGGGCGCATCTTCTACTATGAGGACGACGATGGGGTCACGCAAGCCCTGGCCCTCTTTGAGGCCCGCCGTCTGGCCGTAGTGGACGCTCGCTGGTTCGCCGACGTGGCCTTCTTGAAGACCTATGGGCAGGTCTATGGCGTCCCAGTCGAGGAGCTGACGCCCGCCGCCAGCTATCTCTTTACCCCTGTAGAAGACTCTGAGCAGCAGTGGGAGGCCCTGGTAGCCGCCTGTCGTGCCGAGGGTCTCCCGGTCAAACTTCTGGCTTATGAGCCTGAGCACTTGCCGATGATCCTGCTCTATCCTCCCGGAGCTGAGCGCCTGCGCCGCGCCCAGCAGAATATGGACCAGGGGCGCTTTGTTGGCCCCATTCGCTCGCTGGTGCGTGGCTATTTAAAGCGCCAGCAGGTCGATGATGCCGTACTCAAGGGTGTGCTCCATCTCAATGTACGCAACCCGCTCCTGCGGCGTGTACGTGACCTGGGAGTGGAACATCCCCAGTTTCAACCCCTGGTGCGCATCCTGGTTGCCAATGCGCGTATGTTTGCTGGCCAGGGCCTCTCCGCTCACGACGCCATCACCTGTTTTGAGCAGATCAACGGGGCGCTCTCACAGCTGACGGGCCTCGATCTCGCTGCCTCAAATGCTGGCGCGCCCTTGAGCTCCTCCTTGCTCACTGAACTGGGCCTGCATCCCGAGGCCGCCGGGCGCCTCTGTGCCGCCTGCGAAACTATTGAAGACCTGCTTGCAGCCGATGTGCCTACCTTGGCGGAGCACACACGTATCTCGCCTCTGATGCTGGAGACCATCCGCGAAGAGCTAAGCAAACAACCTGAAACCTACGACTCGGAGAAGGATAATTCAGATGGCTAAAGATCCCACCGATATCTGGGCCTGGACGCATGCAGACGAAGAGCGTTTCGCGGCGGAGGATGGTCCAAAGAAGACCATGATCCGCTACTACTATGAGTTCTGGCAGCAGTATAAGAGCGATGGCGATTCCGCCAACCTGGCGATCAACCAGGCCCTCGACATAGCGCGCTCAACGGGTGACCTGCGTTGGCAGCTTCACTTACGCCACTGGCGGCTCCAGCTCTGGCTGCACCAGAACAATGTCAAAAAGGCCTTGCCTGAGGCCGTGGATCTGCTGACGCTGGCGACCGATGAGCGCGTGCGCGATGTCCCGCAGCGGATCTGTGCCTATCATGATATCGTTGAATGCTATGTCGAGATGGATGCCGCTGGCTACTATGAGGAGATTGTCGAGAACTCGCAGCATATTCTGACCCAACTTCCAAAGCGTCACTCCTGCGCGACCTGTGCGCGTCTGCATATCGCCCAGGCCGCGGCAGATGCCGGGTACGTGCCAGAGGCCGAGCGATGGCTGAAGCTCTGCGAGGCCAATATCACAGAGGGGCGCTATCCAGAGCTAGTCACCTCCTTTGGCAATAAGTACGAGGCGCTGGAGAAGTGGAAAGAGGCGGAGCGCTACTATCGCGAGGCCATGGATATAGCTCGCAAGCGCGAGAGCATGCCCGATTTTATGAACGCAGTATTAGGGCTGGCGCGTGCCAAGGTTGCCCAGGGCCAGTCTCAGGAGGCTGCCTCGCTGCTCGATAACGTACGCGGAAACCTCAAGTATCGCGGTTCTACTCCTCAACTCGCCCGGCTCTTAGAGGTTGAGGGCCACCTGGGACATGCCTTGAAGAACCCGCAACTTGCCGTCTCGTCCCTGACGCGCTCAGGGCGCATTAACCTGGACGTGGGCCGCTATCGCGCCGCTGCCCTGAACGCCTTGAGCGCCGTCGAAATTGCGCGTGCCTCCAACCTTAAGGAAAAAGAGAGCGAGGAGGCGCTTGAGATCGCGGCCCAGGCCGTAGGCTATATGCCGCCAGCCTCGCGCGATGTCTATGAGCGCCTCGCCACGCTTGGTCGTGAACCCATACCCGCACCCCTGGAGGAGCCGGGCGCGGTGCCTCTTACTCCTGAGCAAGAGGAGGAACGGCATGCGCGCAAGGAACTTATGGCCCTGGAGGAGATGTTTCAGCAGAACATGGCATTGGGTGATGCCCGAGGCGTTGCTATCATCCTCTTCCGCCTCTCACGTTGGTACTACGGCCACAAGGCCCAGCGCGCCGCCGTCGACTACCTGATCTGGAATGCCGCCCTGGAGCGCTGGCTCAAGCTTGCGAGCGAGCAGCGTGAGGATGCAGTAAGTGCGCTCTCAGGCATTCGCGAGGAACTTCCCTCTGGAACAGTTGATGCCGCCCTGGAGGCCGCAGCCGCCTCACTGCCTGAGCTGCTGAAGCCCTTGCTGGGAGAGCAGGTCTCGCCCGTACGCTGGTCCTGGCTCGTGCGCTGCGTCGGGCAGGAGGTGCGCGGCGAACCTGTACTGGAGGAAGAGCCAACCGAGAAAGATGCCGATGGCGGCTTCAACGACTGGCTCGAATATAACGCAGGTACCATCGCGCTTATGCTTCGTTTCTCCCAGAAAGCCAGTTCCAAGGAGCGTGAGCAGTGGGCAAGCGCGCTGGACCAACAAGGGAACGCTATCTCAAAACAGGCTCAGGAGCATCCCGTACAGGGCGAGGGTGCTGAGGAGCAGCTACGGGTAACGCTTGCGCTCATTAAGAGCCTCGCCGCCTTGAGTCGGGGAAGCACAGTAGAAGAAGCGCGTGCCCTTGCTCTGCCGCCCTTTGATGGTCTTATTGACAGGATTGAGGCCATCTCAAAGTTGCCCATCTGGGAGATGCCTGGCTTCGCGCCCCTCGATCTCATGGTTGAGCAGGCTGCACGCGACACTGTACGCGCCCTGACTCGTGTGGATGAGCACCGTAAGGAGCGCCTGCGCCGCCTGGCCTTCCGCCTGCAATTAATGCAATACGACCTGCTCGACGTGCCAGAAGCCGAGGAATTAGAACCCATCTCGCACTTCCTCGAAGCCCTGCGCAAACTGCTCCTGAACGATGGCAAGCGCCTCCCTAAATTTGACGAGCCGCTACCCGAACCCTTCAACGGCCTGCTCGCCGCTACCTTCAAATCCGCCCAGGCTCAAGGTGTGATTGATAACGAAAGCCATCCCCCCACTCATAGCTGAGCCAGGGTGTGATTGATAACGAAAGCCATCCCCCCACTCATAGCTGAGCCAGGGTGTGATTGATAACGAAAATCGCACACTCGTTCATACCCGAGTCAGAAGCGCCAGCGACGTGCGGGCGATCAGCCCACACGTCGCTGGCGCTTCTTTATTCTTGCGAGCCACACAGTGGCGAGGAGTCACGACACAAAGTGTGATGGATAGCTATTACATACGCTATGAATGAGTATGCTCCACAATACGCTGGAGCATAGTCTCAACCTCTTCCAGAGGCAGCTCACGCATAATCCTGACGCGAGACTTCAATGCATCATGCAGCACAGGATACATATTATTGGGCCGCCAGGTGAAGGTCGTAGTTTTCTCGCCGATCAGGAGGACAGGCATACTATCGAAGCGGGGAATCTCATAGAAGCTGGCAGAGCCGGGGAAGAAGGCAAAGGCGTTGAGTTCATAGCCCTCTTCATCCTGCTGTAGTGCGCCAGGATAGTAAAAGGCAAAGCGCTGCTCATCGCTTAGCTCCTCTGCTCGCTGATGATCCTCGGGCGCCAGGTCGCGATTTTGCGCGTAGTGCACGGCCTCGGGATCAACAGGCTTCGCGTTAAGGTAGCCAGGCCCCACATGTTCCAAAAGTGTATACTGCAACAGGGCATAACAGTGATACATGCGGTCCTGCACACCCTCCAAACGCACCAGGAAGCCACGCTTATCCAGCGGATCGAGAACGAGCAACTCTTTATCATCCAGCAGATTCAGCAGCTCTTTGATGTAGACCAGCGGATCATAGCGCTCACGCTGTTCCTCGCACAGTAGCCAGACATCATTTACAAGCTCACGTATATCCTGGCTTTGCTGCCACTCTTTGCGCTTCTGCTTATCGCGTGAGAGCATCGTCATCGCCGCCAGGAGCGTAAAGTTCAGTGCATAGTGCGCCCGTGTGGCCTCTGGAAAGTGCAGGAAGAGTTCCTCACCGCTCAAATCACGACAGACTTTCCTATAGCTCAGTGCCTGCTGCAACTGGCGTAGCGTAAGCTCCAGGGCCGCCTCAATTGGGAGCGCAACGTCGCCGTCCCGCTCTACCAGCGAGCCACACAGCAGAGCCAGCGCCCCCGCGTGAAAGCCATCCACATTGGTCAGCAACGGAGCTAGCTCGCGCAACGCCTCGTCAACATCCTGTATCGAACGAATAAAATGGTGCACCTCTTGCCTCGCGAACACCTCCTGGCCCGCCTGCATCTCTTTCAGATCACTTGGCCGCTCCAGGAAAGCGATAAAGCGTTCCTTTTCCAGCATGAATATTCCTCTATCTAACTTTTTCCTCTATCGTACAACATATATACGTCCCACTACGCAGGAAGTAGGAAGTGTGAGGGATAGAAAAAAGACCCTGAAGCATCTTCGATTCAGGGTCCACATGAGGGTGGAGGAATCAGGAATAGTCTTAGGGTATGACCACGTCCTGGAGGACGACCGGGCCTTTTGTGTAGTCAAGCTCACTGGACTGCTGCACGTTGTTGGGTGTGAGCACATCCATGACCTTGGGTACCGTGGCGGGATCGACCGTGCAGTGGGGATCACTGCTTGCCGTCGCGCAGACGCCAAAGTTGTAGGGTTGGGGCGTCGAGGCGAAGCTGCGCGCCTGGTCAGGGCTGTAGCCGTCCTGCCCGGTCAAAGTGACCGTGAAGCCCCAGCCGGAGCCGGGCTGGCCCAGCGTTGCCTTGGGTACGCTAAAGGTGATGTAGCGTGAGATGGCATTGGCACTGATGTTGATCGTGCCCAGCGTCGTCCCGCTAGCGTCGACGTAGCGTTGACCAAAGCCCTGAACCTCTAAGAGCTGGCTCCAGGCCGCACCCGGATCGATGCTATAGTTACGCTGCGGATAGGCCGCCGAGGTCGAGGTCTGACTGGCTCCAGGTTCGTGTACGTAGACATCGATGAGCTGCGCGCCCAGCGGGCTGCCAAAGGTCGGCGTCAGATCGCGGACCTGCACCTTGAAGATGATGTTGGTGCCATCATCGTAGACGCGGAAGTCCTGCATATCATAGGCGCCGGGATGGAAGTCGCTGGCGGTTGGATAGGCGTAGTTGCCGGGACCGTTATCGTCGTTATTCGGGTCAGTCGTCTCAAAGAGAAGCTTGCCGGGCGTGAAGTCGTACACGATGCTACGCGTATCATGGGCGGTCGCGCCATCCGGGCTCACTGCAACGGTGTTGAGCACTGTGGTTCCGCCTGTGACCGCAACTTGCAGTGAGAAGGAGCCATCCGCGCCCGCGGTTGTGCTATAGGTTGTGGTCGCGCTCTGCTGATCGGTGTTGGTGGCGGCAACATAGATCGTGTTGCCGGGCGCGGTCGTACCGGTGATCGTGATGGGTGAGCCATTGACCGACGAGAGATTCTGCGGCGTGCTCACCGTGAGCGTGGTCTGACTAGTGTGATTGATAACGTAACGCTCGTAGGTGTTGCCGGGACGTTCAAGCTCCTTCTGCGCCGCCAGGTTGTTGAAGAGGCGCACATAGGAGGCCGAGGCCCAGGTCAGGGGAGCCGCCGAACCAGCGGGCTTCCCGTTCTGGAAGCCGATGGAGGCAACCGTGGGATCGGTCCCGTAGGGCGAGGCCACCAGGTCGGGCTGCTCCCAGTCCTGCTCAGGGATCAGGCCTACGCCGGAGCCAAACTTGCGCAGCGTGTCCAGCAGGGTCGCGGCGCTATCGTAGTTGCCGCTTGATACATCGTACTCGCCGCGCTCCTCGGTCAGCAGCGGCCAGAGGTGTCCATTGCCCTGTCCGCTGGGCGCCCAGGGATGACCATCCTTGGAGCCGTCGCCATAGCCATCACCATTGTAGCGATACCAACCGCTGCCGCTACTGGTATCAACCTTGATGGTCTTATCAACGATGTTCAAAGAGTTTTGGATATCGCTATCGTTGGCGGGGAGCAGGCCCAGGCGAACCAGTTCCAGGAAGCCCGCGTCGATAACGGTCCGCTGATCCTGAGTGGGGCCACCATTGCCCAGGTTATAGCTGATGCTGGCATTGGGATCGCCGGTCTTGGAGAGACGGATAAAGTAGGGTTGAGTCGAGAGCGAGCCATTGGTCGTCACAGTCCACTTCTTAATTGAGCGCTGCCAGTCGTCGGCCACGCCCAACCAGATTTTGGCACTCTGTGTATCACCATTTTTCGTCGCGATATCTGAGGCCGCGACCAGCCCCGCGATCTCGGCGGCAATCGTCGAGGGCGAGTAGCCGCCCTGCTCCTCCCAGCGCTCCACGCCAAAGCTTGGACCGTGACTGATCACAAAATTGGCGGCAGGCTTGATATGTTGAGTATAGAGCGTGGCGTCGGTCATATTGAGCTGATAGGCCATCAGAATGGGGTAGCTGGCCTCATCGAGCTGGGTTCCGAAGGAGTCAGGCGCGGTCTTGCCGTTGAGCAGGCTATTGCGTGGCATCGAGCCATCAGCCTGCTGCTGGCGGTCAAAGAGATAGTTGACCATCGCGCGCGCCGTCGCCAGGTCTCCATCCACATAGAAGCCGGTCCAGGCCTCATAGAGGTCGCGCGCGAAGACCTCGCGATAAGAGCCAAAGTAGCTGTTATTAGGATCACCTGCCGAGACGGCCTGTCCCCAGGGAGAGGCCAGGCTGGCCACCACCGCGCCAGGATAGGTCTTATCCTCCGAGGCTTTGATCACATTCGCATTCAGATAATACTCTTCAAGCAACTGTTTATATTGGTCAGCGGAGAGGTGTGGTTGTTTGATTGCCCCAAGCTTTAGTTGGGCGTCGTAGTGGAGCCAGCCCAGGGTATATTGCGCGAGCATTGTATCGAAGTTGCGCTTCAGAGAACTCTCAGCAGCCTTGACCGCGTCGGCCTGCGTTTGCCCAAAGCCTAGTGTAAAGGTCAGGTTGCTGCCATGTGAGAGATCGGCCTGCATGGTCTGAACGAGGTTGCCATTGTTGGCATCCGTATAGAGCGCTGTCAGACTGTGCGACTTGTCCAACTGCGTCAATCCATCGCTCTGGCCATCTACAAAACCACTGGTCGCCTGGAGGAAGGGTTGTGAAGCGTCCAGTGCGCTATAGACCGGCACAGCGTAGTCGCGGTTGGCGGCATTGGACTTTGTATTGGTATCGAAGGCGATGGGAACCTGGTGCCCGGTTGAGGTATCGATAGTGCCGGAATCACCTCCACCGTTGGCGGAGCTGCCCCCGCCATTGCCATTGATTGTGGCGTCGTAGCGCAGATAGAGCTTGTAGTCGGAGAGCTTTCCGGTCAGAGGCTGGAAGTGTAGGCGCATCACCACTGTATTGGCGCTGGGATCGGTCAGATAATCGGTCACGAGGCGATACTTGCCGCTTTTGGCGGTCGCCGTCACGCGACAGGCCAGCTCAGGCCCATTGAGTGCCTGCACGCTGTAGGTCATATCGCGTGTTTGCAAGTCCGTGAAGCTGCTGCCATCGGTCACGACGTATTGCAGCGTTTTAACATTGGTATTGTCGATGGTTGGATAATAGACATCGCTCAATACGCCATTGGCGAGCGTAAACCAGACCTTAGAGGTCGTATTGCGAGCGGTTCCCAGGCAGTCTTTGCGCGCCTGGTCAAAGTAGGAGAGCGCGCCTGGACCATCGGGCGCGGAAGAACTGGCGGCTTGAGCGGCCAGAGTTGCCCGTGTTCCCAGGCCAAGCAAGAGGAGCGCGAAGGCCAGACCCAGGAGGGTGCGCCAGCGCGAGAAGCGCCGCGTGGGCGTGGCATCCATACCGGTTTTCTGCATTGAAAGCCAATCCTTTTTTGGAACTAAAACATTGATTGTCTACAGATCTAATGAGTACAGCATCTATGTTTCGCCATCGAAACAGGGGTTTTAATGAGCGTTTTGAGTATAGCCAGCCATTGATGCGTGCCTTATATAGCGCTTCAGCTAATCTATGTATTCCATATAGCAAGAGCATATAGCACACGCAGGGTTGTAAATATTGGAGAAAGCAATATTTGTGCCAGAAAGTGTGCTACACACAAGCGAATAGGTAATAGAGCATGCAGAAAGGGCAGGAATAGCCCTTTGAAGATGGTTTGTAAATCTACTATTGACTATCAAACTAAGTGGCCTTAAGGTATTTAGGTTTTGTGCCAGGCACAAGTGTGCTATCTGTGTAGCACACTTGTGTTTGCATTTACACAGAAGCTAGGGTAGTAAGAAAAAGGACATTGCTTCACTTGCACCAGGTATATGAAATCCAAAAATGGGAGCTGTATATATATGTCTCGTTGCATATGTAAACAGTTCCTATTTACTTTTTAGGGAGGAATGGATTATTTTTAGGGAAAGAATTGGAGATGTGGTGGGAGGAATAGTATTGTGGATATGTTGCGGTGTGGGGTGTGTTTGCAAGAGCTTGTAGCGGGGAATTGTGCTTGCTCCACAAGCACAGGAGTAGATAAGGATAGGCAGAAGCCCGCGCTAAGGCTAGATTTCGCGGGAGGTGATCTGTCGGGATGGCACGCCGAGGGCGAGGCCTTTCGTGGGCAACCAGTGCGTGGAGACCGCTTTCGTGCGGGCCAGGTTAAGCCCAAACTTGTGCCGTTGGGTGGAGATTACTGGGATGGTCCATATCCCGTGGGTCAGCGGGGCGAGTACTGGATTAGCACGGAGGATTATTTAACGGGCACCCTGACTTCTGAGACATTTATCCTCGAAGCCTCTTCCCCCTGGTTTACCTGTCTGCTTGGTGGTAGCGATGTCAACGACGCCTGTAGCATCTCTCTCCTGATCAAGGCCAACGAGAGTAATCGCTCCCGTCTGAGCGATAGCTATTCCAGAATTTATATAGCCAGGGAGAACAGCGACTTCTTCCAGGTATTTCAAGCTACGAGCCTTGGCCATGAGATGATGCGGAGAGTGGTCTTCTATGCCCAGGAGTTCGTGGGGGAGTGGGCCAGTGTGCGTATAAGCGATAGTTCGATCAGCGGGCATATTAATGTTGCTGATGTGCGCTTCTCGGCTGAGACTCCGTTGACCCTGGAGACGGAGGCGGGCGAAATAGATCCCGATGCGCCTATGTGGGGCTTCGCCGATCTGCATACGCATCCAATGGCGCACCTGGCCTTTGGGGGTGTCATCTTCTGGGGGCAGCCGGATGGCCCTGTAGATGAGGCTATGGCGAAGTGTGTGAAGGCTCATGGCATCGCCGGTACAGGCATTGCTGGTCGCCGCAGCAGCATCTTGATGTCCTTCTTTGAGCAGATTGGTTATGGCATAAATGTAGGGCACCTGGTTGGTGGCTATCCCCAGTTTGATGGTTGGCCACGCTTTACCACGCTTGTACACCAACAAATGTATATCGACTGGATACGGCGCGCTTTTGATGGTGGCCTACGCTTGCTGGTTGCGCACGCGGTCAATAACGAGATGCTGGCGAGCAACTACAATGGGCAGGATCCATACGATGATAAAAGCGTAGTTGAGTGCCAGATTGCGGCCATGAAAGAACTTGCGGCCCGGCATCATGACTGGATGGAGATAGCCTATACGCCCGCCGAGGCGCGGCGGATTATTCACCAGAACAAACTGGCTATCGTGCTTGGTGTAGAAGTTGACTCGCTGGGGAACTGGAAGCAGCCGCAACTGCCCACGGAAGAGGAGATCAGCACCTATCTTGCGCACCTTTATCATGATCTCGGCGTACGCCACCTCTTTCCTGTGCATATGGCGGATAATATCTTCTCAGGTTCGGCGATCTATTATGACCTCTTTAGCCTGGTCAATCATTATCTGCATAAGGACTATTTCGCGGTTGAGGATGGCAGCGCCTATGGCATAGAGTATCGCTTGCAGGAAGATCCGGGCCTGGCCATCGATATTGCGCGTGTGACGCAGGGCTACAACCCGCCTTATCGCCAGGTGAACGGGGGCCATATGAATGGTAAGGGCTTGACCGAACTGGGACACTTCTTATTGTGCCAGATGATGAGCCTGGGGATGCTCATAGAGGTTGACCATATGTCTCATAAAGCTGTTGAAGCGACACTGGACCTGGTGGAGCAGTATGACTATCCCGTGGTCGCTGGACATACAGGCTTTCGCGAACTGGCTCTGAAGCGCAATGAAGAGACCGCCTGTAATCAGAAGTGTGCTAGCGAAGGTCTGAAGACCGCCTTGCAGATAGAGCGTATCGCCAAACTTGGAGGTATCATAGGGCCACTTGCCTGCCAGGCCGATGTGCGCGAAGTCGGCGAGGTCATTCCCAGTTTACAGGGGAAGGTGCGCGGAGACTGTGCAGGCTCGTCCAAGTCCTGGGCGCAGGCGTATCTCTACGCCGTCGAGAAAATGGGCGGACGTGGCGTTGGCTTTGGTACCGATACTAATGGGTTCGCCAAGTTTAACGCTCCGCGCTTTGGTCTGAACGCGAGCTACTTCCTGGACTATGATGTGCCGGGCATGGGGCGCGATTCCAGGCGCAGATCCTTGAGGAGAGAGCAGGTCGAGGCGCAGGAGAACGGCGTGCGCTATGATGAGTCTCTAGCTGATACTCATCACTACCGCTTTGAAGGCGTACTTGAGGGCGATGTCTATGATGGCTTACAGCGTGATGTCTGGCAGGCTATTGGGCTGTACAAGGCGGGCTGTGATCCCTGGAAAAGTCCGAATATTCTAAATTATTTTAATCGAGCGGTACACTTTGCGAAGGGTTTCTTCGCCCTGGATGATGCGCAATTGGAGCGGCCAGGCCTCCTTACCGGGAATGAGCCGTGGGAGCAACGCGTTGCCTTCTTAGTGAAAACGGGCCTGGAACCGGGGACGACGGAGCGTGATCCACAGCCAGTCCACGAGATGTATCCCAGGGTAATGGCTATCTGGCGGCGCTGGGAGCAGATGGAGGGAGATAATCCTCCTCTCAAGCGCTGTTATACGGGCGAGCGCGACTTTGATATTAATCTGGATGGCGTTGCGCACTATGGTCTGCTGCCCGATCTGCTCCAGGACCTGAAGAACGTTGGCCTGACGCATGAAGACCTGGTCCCCCTCTTCCGCTCGGCTGAGGATTACATACGAACATGGGAGAAGTGTGAGCGCCGAAGTCGGGCCATGGTTGAGAGCAAAGACAAATGATGAATTGCTATCTGCCTATAGTATAGTCATGTCTCCAGGCGATGGTGTGAAAAAGATGCTGGGTACGAGCAGAGGGAGGGGATGTTGCTGGTGGGCTGGCTTCGCCAGCCCACCAGCAACATCCCCTCCCTCTGCTCGCCACAAAGTGGCGAGGTGCTTCAAACATTCGCAAAGGTAATCATTCTGTGATGATGATACGTGTCTCTTCTGAAGACAGAGCATAAGTGTGTATGTTACAGAAGGAGACATTATGGATCTGGGTGAAGTAAACGTAGAACTATGGGAGCGGAGAGTATCTGTAGGGTTAGGTGGGGCATTCGTTTTGGGTGGCATAGTACGCCGCTCCTGGGTTGGAGGGGTGCTAGGCCTGGCTCTGCTCTACCGGGGGCTTAGCGGGCATAGCTACCTCTATGAGCTACTCGGGATCAATACGGCGAACAGGCTCAAAGAGCCAGAAGCCAGGCTCACTGAGCTTGAGCGTTCGATTACCATTCAACGACCCGCTGAAGAGTTGCACCGGCTCTGGAGCGATCCATCTACGCTTTCAAAGATCATGGGAGATAGCGTGGAGGTTACCAGGGGGATGGGCGATCATATACACTGGCGCGTGAGTTTGCCCCTGGAGCGCCACCTGGAATGGGAGACGCATACCGTGGAGAGCCAGCCGGGACGGCTTTTACGCTGGCAATCACTTGAGGACGCACCAATCTCAAATGATGGAATGATTAGTTTTTATCCTGCTCCCGCAGACTGGGGAACGGTCGCGACCCTGCGTTTCCGCTTTGACACGCCGGGTGGCTCAATTGGGAGTGGCGTGATACATACCCTGGGTATCATGCCAGATATGATAGTGGAGAAAGCGTTAAGGCGCTTTAAGAGCCTGGCCGAAACGGGCGAGATTCCAACGCTTGAACACAATCCAGCGGCCCGCGCAACCGCTTACGCGCATTAAGGAGAAGAAAGCTATGCGAGCACTCTGCTGGAATGGGGTCAATGATCTCCAGGTGGAGACCGTGCCCGATCCCGAGATTATTAATCCGCACGACGCCATTTTAAGGGTCACTATGTCGACCACCTGCGGCTCAGATTTGCACTTCATTGATGGCTACATTCCGACAATGCGTAAGGGTGATGTCATCGGGCATGAGTTTATGGGCGAGGTGGTGGAGATTGGTCATGAGGTGAAGAAAGTAAAGAAGGGCGACCGCGTGGTTGTACCCTCCTTTATTGTCTGTGGCGCCTGCTGGTATTGCCAGCACGGCCTCTACTCGCTCTGCGATAATACGAATCCCAACGCCGAGCTTCAAGAACCCGTCCTGGGCTATCCAACCGCTGGCATTTACGGTTATACTCACGCCTTTGGCGGCTATGCTGGCGCGCACGCCCAGTATGTACGCGTGCCATATGCCGACAACGACTGCTTCCGTGTGCCCGAGGGATTGCGTGATGAGCAGGTCATCTTCCTCTCGGACGCCGTGCCAACCGGTTTTATGGGGGCGGACTTCTGCAATATTCAGCCTGGAGATACGATTGCGGTCTGGGGCTGTGGTGGTGTAGGTCTCATGGCGATACAGAGCGCCTACCTCCTGGGGGCAGAGCGCGTCATCGCCATCGACCGCTTCCCCGAGAGATTGCAGATGGCGAAGGAAAAGGCTGGCGCTGAAACGATCAACTATACCGAGGTAGATAGCGTTCTTGAAGCGCTCAAGGAGATGACCGGGGGGCGTGGTCCTGATGGCTGCATTGATGCTGTGGGCATGGAGGCGCATGGAACCGGGGTAGATTATATGTACGATCGTGCCAAGCAGGCGCTGCGTTTTCATACGGACCGGGGTGAGTCGCTACGCCAGGCAATCATGGCTTGTCGCAAGGGCGGAACGCTCTCAATCCTTGGCGTGTATGGCCTGATGGATAAGTTTCCTATTGGGGTCATTATGAATAAGGGACTGACGGTGCGTAGCGCGCAACAGCACGGACAAAAGTATGTGCCACGCTTGCTGGACTATGTACAGAAGGGCCAGCTCGATCCTTCCTACCTGGCAACGCACCATTTCCCGCTGGAAGAGGCACCAGTTGGGTACGCTATATTCAAGCATAAGGAGGATGGTTGCGTACGGGCCGTCTTTAAGCCCTAGCATTAAACTGTGGGAGACCGACGCTGCTAAAGCACGCGTCTACATCTGGATCATATGTAGACGCGTGCTTTAGCAGCGTCTATCTCTTCTCTTACTCAGGCTTGAGCCGAGTTCTGTGCCTGTTTTTTGTGGTACTCTTTGCCTATGCCTTGCGCTTTCTGCGTGATAAACACCAGCAATGCTAGGCGCTTAAGCAGCTCCGCGTTGATTAATGGCTCCTCTCGGGAATAAATCTGAGCTACCAACGTGTTTTTTTCATGGTGGAACTATTTGTATAGCCATGAAAAAAACCAGAAGGAGCTTAGATATATGCAGTATCGTCGTCTTGGTAACACGGGTACAAAAGTGAGCAGCGTGGCATTGGGTGGTTGGATCAACTACGGTGAGGGGAAAACAGCCCAGGAGGCGGCGCAGCAGGTTATCCGCATGGCGTATGAGAAGGGCATCAACTATTTTGATATCGCGGATGTTTATGGTCGTGGTGAGGCAGAGAAGGAGATGGGAGCGGTTCTGCGTGATTTCCCACGTCATACCCTGGTAATTGCCTCGAAGGTTTTCTGGCCCATGAGCGATGATGTGAATGATCGGGGGCTCTCGCGCAAACATATCATGGAAAGTGTGGAAAAGAGCCTGAAGCGCGTTGGCACGGACTACATCGATATTTACTTCTGCCATCGCCCAGATCCAGAGACTCCGCTACTGGAGACGGCGCGTGCCATGGACGACCTGATTCACCAGGGTAAGGTGCTCTACTGGGGAACCTCTATGTGGGAGGGTTCACAGATCGCCGAGGTCTATCAACTTTGCGAACGCTACAACCTCTATGCACCAGTTGTCGAGCAGCCACAGTATTCCATGCTCGAGCGCGAGCGCGTTGAGCGCGAGATTCTGCCAATTATTGAGCCGCGTGGAATTGGCCTGGTTGCCTTCTCGCCCCTGGGTCAGGGCATGCTGACAGGTAAGTATGATAATGGTATTGATGAAGGTACACGCTTCCACCGCGAGACATGGGCGCGCGATAGCTTCTTCAACGACGCCAACGTGTCTCGTGTACGCAAGCTCAAAGAGATTGCTGACGAGCTTGGCGCCAGCCGCGCGCAACTGGCACTGGCCTGGGTGTTGCGCAACTCCGGCGTAAGTAGTGCCATTATCGGCGCCACCCGTCCCGAGCAGGTCGAGGACAATGTTCAGGCCATCGACTTCGTTGAGAAACTCGGCGATGAGGTGCTCCAGCGCATCGACGCCATCCTCGCGTAGGCGGAGATGCGCTACTGACGTATGCGCTTACGCCCTCAGCGTAGGCGCATACGTCAGTAGCGCATCTCTATAATTTCATTGCTTTCCAATCGCGCAGGATCTGGTAGTGAACGGGAAAGGCGAGAGGTGGGAGCTCTTCCCAGGCAAAGAAAGCAAATTCGCTTACCTCTTCAGCCTGGATGACTAAATGGCTGATCTGATTACCAGGCAGTTGCGCGTGAAATGCAGCCACGACGTTCGAGCCTTCCTCTCCGCCATAAATACCGATCAACTTGTCTAACTGAATATCAATATTGGCTTCTTCCTTCGCTTCTCGAATGACCGCCTCCTGAACTGTCTCACCAAGCTCTATATAACCTCCACAAAAGTTCCATAGCCCTCTCGCTGGCTCTATATTTCGCTTGAGAAGCAATAGCTTTTCCTCGTATTCGATTACCACTAACGCGACTAACTTTGGCTGTGGGTAGTGAACATACTGGCACTCTGGGCAGAAGAGGCGGCGAACATCATGTATCTCTTTCTCGATAAGGGCTGTTGCACAGTGTGGGCAATAGATAAATGTAAGGTGAGGCATACAGGTAGATACTCCTTGTTTGTATGTTGATAAGATGGCAAGAATCGCTTCTAGATGACTACAGCCTCTTTGTGCGTTGGAGTTGTTATAGCGCAAGCCCCTTGCCTGTATAAGCAGCAGGATCATTTGGATCGAGGGCAATGGCCTGGTTATAAGCCACTAGAGCCTCTTCATAGCGCTGAAAATTGCTTAAGGCATCCCCTTTATTGATATAAGCAATGGCGTAGGTAGGATCGAGGGTAATAGCCTGACTGTAATTATTCAAAGCCTCTTCATACCTTTGAAGACATTCCAATGCCACCCCTTTGTTGGCATAAACAATAGCGGCATCAGGATCGAGCGCGATAGCCTTGCCAAAGGAACCGCCAGGAGCATAACGCGTGATCAGATATGGCTGGCTCTCGCTAAAGCCAAAGTCGAGCAAGGGCAAAATATGTGGATGCTCAAGCTGAGCAAGAAAGTGGGCCTCTTGCGTAAAGTATTTTTGTTCAGTAGAAGATTCTAGATGTGTATGTAGGAGTTTGATGGCTACTATTCTTCTTTTGAGATGGATATGCTCTGCTCTATAGACGCTCCCAAAGGAACCGCCACTGATCCTTTCCGTAATTCGATAGTTCCCTATTATCTGGCCTATTTGCGTGCTGGTCTCCATCGTGGCCCACCTGCTTTTTTGAAAAATTTTATTTACCTGTCTCGATATTATGCCTGCTCGATTGGTAGATAATGATCGCCGATGCATGGAGTGAGTGGCAAGGTGCTTGCGTGTCCCTCAGGGGAAAGCGGCCAGATCCGTGCAGGCGTACTCAGAGTGATCTCGGGCTGGACGTGACGAATGAGTAAAAATTTGCGCATAGTGTAACAATATCACGTAAACGTTGATAATTCTAGTCCAGAGCCTCTGCCTGTTAGATGCGTGCGCACGACTACACAGGAAATTGTGATATGCTGTGCTTTAAAAAACAAGCGGGAGGAAAGCAGTGAAACGGAAGCGCGCAGATAGAGGCGATGGCTGGAAGCGTATCCGCAAGCATCGATTTGCGTTACAAGCAAGCGAGACAGAGGCTTTCCAGGGGCATGTGAGCCTGATCTATTTTGATGAGGTGCGGGAGCCACTATGGGTACCCTATGCTGGACAGAGTATCTGCATAGTAGATGATGGATACTCCTGGTTACAGATCTTTCCACAGGGTGCCAGGCATGCTGCCACGGCCATGTTTAATGCGCAAGGTGAGGCCGTGCAGTGGTATGTTGACATCTGCAAACGTACATTTATAGATGAGCAGGGAGTATTGTGGTACGAAGATCTGTACCTGGATATCATCTTTCTCCCAGGTGACAAGATCGAATTGATAGATGTCGATGAACTGGATGAGGCGCTGGAGCAGGGCGTTATTTCGGACGATGAGTATAACCTGGCCTGGAATGAGGCCAGCGCGCTTTTGACCCAGATTAAAGAGGAGCGCTTTCCCCTGGTGCCACTGGCTGAGCAGTATAGAGTTAGTTTGCTGGCGCAGATGCCTCTTGCAGGGGCTTGAGGGTTGCCACATAACTTCTCGCGCCTGCGGCGCTCGTCTGAGTGGTGTGATGCAGGTTGATGACCTTCGGCCACCAACCTGTATCACACCACTCCATATCCATTTACACAAATATTGTTACTAAAGCTTGCAATTTGGTAAGAGGAAGTACATACTATAAATAGAAGTTGTAATACTTCTTTTCATATAAAAGAGTACTTATTGTGAGAAGAGGGTCACAATTCAGTTTAACCATCGTTTCTGTGCATTGCGACTTTCTTCTTCTGGATGAAGGTGGTGGAAGAGTGGAAGATGCCTTGAACGAATCATTTGACCAGGACGAAACCACAAATGAAGAAGATTTTATCATGACCATTTTCCCCCAGGCATCGGGTGGTCATCCTGAGCCGGGGCAGTCGCCTGGCAATGGGTATAGTCCGCAAAATACGAACACTCAGCCCAATTCTCCAGCCCCTAATGGCTATCCCGGCTATCCTAATTTTCCAGGTCATAATGGGTATCCAGGACAGCAGGGACCCGGCAGATATCCTGGCCCAAGACCGGGGCCGGGAGGGTATCCAGGACCCTACCGTGGCCCCTGGGGCTATCCCAGGCCGCAAGGACCTGGTTGGTATCCAGGGCAGTATCCAGGCCCCTGGGGTTATCCAGGTCCTCAGGGACCAGGAGGTTATCCTGGCTATCCACAGCCAGGACCAGGAGGATACCCTGACCAGCCAGGCCCCAATGGGTATCCCGGCTATCCCGGGCAACAGCAGTATCCTGGTTCTCCGCAACCGGGAGGGTACCCTGGACAGCCAGGTCCGAATGGATATCCCGGGCAGCCAGGCCAGAGTGGATACCCTGGTCAACAACCGGGACCTGGCCAGCAGTATCCGAATGGCAACCCTGGACAACAGCCAGGTCCCAATGGCCATCCTGGTTCTCCGCAACCGGGGCCGGGTGGATATCCTGGTTCACAGACAAAACCACAGAGCCAACACCTGGCAGCGCCTTTGCCCCAGACCCCCTCATCGCCACCACCCGTGCCCCAGACGACTCCACCTCCGCCTCCTCCACCGACCGTGAGTGGCGCCGCGGGCTATGTCTTTAATACGGGACCACAGATTGTTGCTGCGCGGGGCGCGATTGTCTTCAACAACACTGGCCTGTTGACGGCGGGTATTGCACATAGTACGACGACCAGCCCGGAGAAGATTGCTATTGCGAGCACTGGACTCTACCTGATTCAGTTCTCGGTATCCGGCTTTGGTCCCAACCAGTTTAGTGTCTTCCTCAATGGGACGAGCGAGATTGTGGGAGCGACCTACGTTTCCGGCGATCAGTATCAGCAGAATACTGGCCTGGCGCTTGTGGTTCTGCCAGCCAATAGCTTCCTTACGCTGCAAAACCGCGCGGATAGCCAGGTATACCTGCAATTTCCTCAGGATGGGCAGCAGCCTTCCTTTGTGAACGCTTCGCTTTTTGTGCAGAAGTTTCCGTAGGAGTTTTGTAGTAATGCGGCCCTGATCGTTGGAGACGACCAGGGCCGCATTAGCCGCATTATTATATTCCGTAGGAGAGTTCGCCTTCGATCAGAACGTCTTTGCCGATGGTCTGTATATGTACTTGCTGGAGTTGTAGAGCCTCGCGCATGACGGCGAGTCCTTTTCCTCCAAGGGGCGAGAGTGCGGCCTCGCCTCCAACAAGCTTGGGGGCAATGAAGGCCGCGACATGGTCAATACGCTGCTGGTCGAAGGCGCTCCCCAATGTGCTGTTGCCACCCTCGATGAGCACATGCATCACGCCCTTCTGGGCCAGGGCGGAGAGGGTCGATGTGAGATCCAACTGGCCAGTTTTGTTGCTGGCTACCTGAATGACCTCGACGCCAGTGTCGCGTAGCCGTTTTTGTTGCTCTACTGGGCAGTCTTCTTCCACGATAATGCATGTACCGCTCGCCAGGTCAGGCTGGAGCAGCTTGCTCTGCGCTGATAGCGCCCCCTGTGAGGCCAGGACGACGCGCAAAGGCCCCTGGCGGGGAGCGCGCGCATAGAGGCGCTCCTCGTCCGTGAGGCGTACTGTTAGCAGAGGATCGTCGGCGCGGACCGTGCCAGAGCCGACCAGGATAGCGTCCACGCGGTCACGCAGGTTATGAACCCAACACCGGGCCTCTGGTCCACTGATCCAGTAGGCATCGCTACTGTGGGTTGCAATCTTGCCATCGAGGGTCATGGCCCACTTGGCGGTCACATAGGGGCGCTGCTGGCGTATAAAGGTGGCGAAAGGGCGAATGATCTCATTTGTCTCCTCGGCCCCGACGCCTACTGCCACCTCGACCCCAGCCTCGCGCAACAGAGCCAGACCCTGTCCGCTGACCAGGGGGTTTGGATCAAGCGAGCTGACGATGACGCGCCGAATGCCAGCGGCCAGGATGGCCCTGGTACAGGGTGGCGTGTGAATCGTGACGCAGCATGGCTCAAGTGTGACGTAGAGGTCGGCCCCTCGTGCCAGTTCGCCCGCTTCGTTGAGAGCGTGTACCTCGGCGTGGGGTCCGTAAGGGGGCGAGGTTGCTCCTTGCCCTACGATGACGCCATCTCGCACTACAACGGCCCCTACGGGTGGGCGTGGTGCTGTACGCCCCTCAACCGAGTGCGCGTGAGCAATGGCCAGGCGCATCGCTTCCTGATCGTCCATGTCTTCCTCCTATGAATATTAAGCCTGTTGCCGCTACTTATAATTATAAGTTACAATGAGGGAAATAAGCGACAGGGGAGGTTGCGGGCGCTGCCCGCAACCTCCCCTGTCGCTTGTTTCCCTCATTAGATTTTCTCGATGGCAGCGATGCGCGTCTGGACGTCGCGAATGCGCTCCATATCGAACTTCTCTTTACGGTCAAAGGTATAGATGCCGTTTTGCTCCAGGTAGACGTCGGTGAGCTGAGTGTAGCAGTAACCGAACATCGCGGCATCATCCAGAAGGATGTCGCAGAGGCCCTTGAAGCGGTCATAGAACTCGTCGAGGGACCTGGGTGCGGCACCATAGCCCCAGCTATCTTTGCCTGGCTCAACCTCAGGGTTCCACCAGATGCCACCGAACTCGCTGACAAAGTACGGCTGGTTGCGGTATGGGACGGAGATCTCTTGCTCGCGGTGGCGGTTAATGAAGGGTTTATTCTCCCCGGTTCCGGCGTGATTGGCCGCGAATTTGGCTGGGTCCTGCTCGTAGTCATGGCTATCGTAGATGTCGGTCTCGGGAACGCGGTGGCTGTAGCCAGACGTGTCGAGGACTGGGCGTGTGCTATCCAGGGCCTTGGTAGCCAGGAACATTGCGCGGGTAACGTCATCGAGCACGGTGGTGCGGTCAGTGAGGATCTGCCAGGTCTCATTCAGAGGACACCAACCCACGATCGAGGGGTGAGAGTAGTCGCGTTCAATCGCTTCTAGCCACTGAGTGACATAGGTCGCGCCAGGCTGCTGGTGATTATCCTCGCGTCCATACCCACCGCAACCCCAATCGGGGAACTCGCCCCAGACCAGGTAGCCCAGGCGATCCGCATGGTAAAGGAAGCGCTCCTCAAAGACCTTCTGGTGGAGGCGCGCTCCATTAAAGCCAGCCTGCAGGCCAAGCTTGATGTCATGGACCAGGGCCTCATCGCTGGGCGCGGTCATGATACCATCGGGATAGTAGCCCTGGTCGAGCACCAGGCGCTGGAAAACTGTCTGGCCATTGATCTTGATGGCCTTGCCATCTATGGTCACGCTGCGCAGACCTGCGTAGCTGGTTGCGGAATCAACGGTCGTCTCTCCGTTGAGAAGTTCGATCTCCAGGTCATAGAGATAGGGAGACTGCGTGGACCAGTAGTGGCGGCGCTCCTCGGGAATAGGCAGCGTCACCTTGGGAGAGAAATCACAGTCGGCGGGCGCGCTCACGGTGCAGACCTCGCCCGCGTCATCTTTCAGGCGTACGCGCAGGGTTAAACCCGTGCCCAGGGCGCTCAGAGGCTGGGTCAGGTGGAAGCAGCCATGCGCCACATCGGGCGTAATGCGTGGGCGCTTGAGCGAGACGGAGGGGACTGGCTCCAGCCAGACCGTCTGCCAGATGCCGGTTGTGCGCGTGTAGAGGCAGGAGTAGTTTTCATAGCGTTGGGACTGCTTGCCGCGTGGCTGGGGAGGCTGCGCGGTATCACGCGCACGCACAACAATAGTCACATCACTACCAGCCAGGCCAGAGGGGATCTCACAACTAAAGGGCGTGAAGCCGCCGCGATGACGAGCTACCTCAGTACCATTGACCCAGACGGTGGTATCGTAATCAACGGCCTGGAAGTGGAGTAACACGCGTTGCTCACCCCAGGAACTGGGAATGGTCAGGGTACGGCGATACCAGACTGCGGGCATGAAATCGGTGTTGCCGATGCCAGAGAGTTCGGACTCAGGGCAGAAGGGAACGAGGATACGATCTTGTAGTTCACGCTGCACCAATCCGCGCTCAAGGCCGCTATCACCGGCGTCGATCTCAAACTGCCATTCACCATTGAGGTTAAGCCACTCAGAACGGACAAATTGAGGGCGAGGGTATTCTGGACGAGGTATGCTCATAGGATCTCTCCTTTGTGAAATCGAACTACAGTGTTTCTTCTTTATGGTAGAATACAGCGAAATGAGAGACGAGTCCATGAGTGAATTCCAAATAGACCTTTGTGAAACCCACATCATTGGGTCACATACACATGAGCAAATGGTAGGCAAGCAGGCATGCCAGGCCTTTGCTTTGCATAGAATCGGCCTGGTAGGCATATCGCAAGCACAGGCACCATTCCGCTTTGTGCGCCAGCGACCGGCAACCAGCCAGGTGCTACTCTGTCTGGAGGGCTGGGGCATGATCCTGGTAGAGAACGAATGGCGGCGCTGTACACCTGGCACAGCCTATCTCACGCCGCCAGGAGCCTTACATGCCTACTACGCTGCCGAAGAGGTACCCTGGACCGTCTGCTGGGTTGCCTATGATGACAGCCTTGAGCAGGCAAGCGTTACAGGTGAGAGTCCACGCCAGATCCAGGTTGACCCGCAGCCCCTGGCCACCGTCATCGCGGGCCTCTACCGGGAGTATATGGACCAGGCGGAGCAGGTGGCCATGCAACACTGGACCGAGCTTATCGCCCTGTATGCCCAACGCATTGTTGGTCCGGAGCGCCAGGAGCGGCGTTTGCAGCAGCTCTGGGAGACCGTGAATAACGACATCAGCAACGACTGGACTGGTGAGGAGCTGGCGGCGCGACTGGGGATCAGCGGCGAGCAACTGCGCCGTCTCTGTCAGCAACAACTGGGCCAGAGCCCAATGAAGTACCTGGCCCTCTTACGCATGCGCCGCGCCATGGCCCTGCTCTCCAGTGACTCCTATAGCGTCGAGCAGGTAGCCTGGCGTATAGGCTATAACAACGCTTTTGCTTTTAGCACCGCCTTCAAACGCTATGTCGGTGTCTCCCCCTCCACCTACCGCGAGCAGATACGCAGATCAGCGAGTCACTAGCTTGTTCACTTGACAGTGGTTTGGCGGTCATCTATACTAAAAGAGAAATAAATGACCAGTAGCCCATTTTTTATAAGATAGCTGTATGCGACGAAGCCTTGTTGAAGGGGAAGAAAGCCTATGCCAAAAGTTGTTGATGAGCAGATGCGCGAGGCCACGCGTCGCCATATTATCCGCCAGGCGGCGAGCGAGTTTGCGCGCCTGGGCTTCGATCAGGCCAACATCAACATGATAGCCGAGCAGGCGGGCATTGGCAAAGGGACCATTTACCTCTACTTCGAGAATAAGCGTGAGCTCTTTCTCTCCATGCTGCGTTATATCGCGCAAGATCACCTGATGGCGATTCGCGCGGCCCTCGCGACCGATGGGAGTATTCAACAGCGCCTGGAGCGTCTTTTCTGCGCTTTTGTGCAGCTCGCCCAGGAGGAGCGGGATAACTTCAACGTCTATATGAGCGCCCTCTACGGCGTCAATCGGGCCTTCCAGGCTGAGGCGACCAAACTGATGCGGGATTACCTGGCGACCATTGCTTTTATGCTGGAGCAGAGCCAGGCACGAGGCGAAATTCGCTGCGCAAACATAGAATCGACCGCGCTTATGATTCTCTCGCTTATGGAGTCCTTTGTGCTCTCAGCCAATGTGCTCGGACAATCCGAGCAGGTTATTCTCCAGCAGGCCAGCAAGGTCGCTGAAATGGTGCTACACGGTATTGCCTCTGCATAAGGGTACAATACCATGCTTTTTTTTTTACTTTTTATTGAACGACCGCCCACTCATAATTGTTGGTAGAAGAATTGTAATGAGGGGGCAAGAATTTTTACAGGAGGTTATCCCTGGTCTATGAATGCACCCGCTATTGTGACGTTTTTGCGGCGCCTCTTTTATATCAGGCGAGGCCGGCGCAGTTTTGAAAGTCCACGCTATCTGCTGAAGTGGTTGCTCATCAGCACTTTGATTGGCCTGGTGGCGGGCGTGGGGGCCATCGCTTTTTACGCGGCCATTCACTTTGCGACTGACCTCTTCCTGGGGCGTCTTATCGGCTATCTTCCGCCCGGCCCCGCTGGCGAGGGCGAACAGACGACCGTGATGTCCTTCTGGTCGGCGACGCGTCCCTGGCTCCTGCCCGTTGTGACGACCGTTGGTGCCTTGATCTCAGGTATTATCGTCTTTAACCTGGCGCCTGAGGCAGAGGGGCATGGAACGGATGCGGCCATCGCCGCTTTCCACGAGGGTAAAGCCATTAGAGCGCGTATCCCCCTGGTCAAACTGGTGGCCTCGGCGATTACGATTGGTACGGGTGGTTCGGCGGGACGCGAGGGGCCTGCGGCGCAGATCAGTGCGGGCTTTGGTTCGATCCTTGCTAATGTGTTGCGCCTGGATGTCCAGGATCGGCGTATCGCGCTTGCAACCGGTATTGGGGCCGGCATTGGTGCTATTTTTCGTGCGCCCCTGGGGGGAGCAATCCTGGCGGCTGAGATCCTTTATAAGGATGATCTGGAGGTAGAGGCGATTATTCCCGCCCTGATGGCCTCCATCATTGGCTATAGCGTCTTTGGTGCCTGGTCTGGTTGGCAGCCCATCTTTGCCACTCCACCCAATCTGGCCTTTACCTCGCCGCCTCAGTTGCTCTACTATGTTGTCCTGGGTGTGCTTTGTGGTCTGCTGGGTTTGCTCTATGCGCGTGGTTTCTATGGCATCACGCATATCTTCCATCGCCTGAAGCTGCCCAACTGGTTTAAGCCAGGGATCGGCGGTTTGTTTGTGGGCCTGATCGGGCTGGTGATGCCGCAGGCGCTGGGCATGGGCTATGGCTGGGTTCAGGTCAGTATGGGGCCGGGCCTGCTCTCACTCCCATTGTGGGTGATCTTGCTTCTCCCTTTTGCCAAGATTCTCACCACGGGTCTTTCGATTGGCTCGGGTGGCTCAGGTGGCATCTTTGGTCCGGGCATGGTGATTGGTGGTATGGTGGGTGCCTGCTTCTGGCGGCTCTGTTACCATGTCTTTCCTGGCCTGCCCGCGACGCCCGCGCCTTTTGTGATTGTGGGTATGATGGCTCTCTTTGGTGGAATCGCGCATGCCCCGCTGGCGGTCATGCTGATGGTCGCCGAGATGACCGGAAACCTCTCGATGCTGGCGCCCGCGATGATCGCGGTTGGCATCGCCACTATCCTGGTGGGTGGCACCACGATGTATACCAGCCAGGTACCAACACGGGCCGACTCGCCCGCGCACCGTCTGCAACTCTCCTTCCCGCTGCTCTCGACCCTCTCTGTCCAGAAGGCGATGCAACCGCTCATGCTACGATTCATACCTGGACAGTTCCTCTCGCAGGCTGAGGAACTGCTTGGGCAGCGTAAGGCAAGTGGCGCGCCAGTTATAGACCAGGCTGGGAACCTGGTGGGTGTATTAACGATGGCGGATATCGAGCGTATCCCGCGCGAGGAGCGCGCGCAACGCTTTATTAATGAGGTGATGCATAACGACGTTCTGACCTTCTATCCAGATGGCACACTTGATGAGGCGCTGGAGGGGCTCAGTACGCGTCGTGTAAGTTGGGCGCCTGTGATAGATGCCGAGGGGCTGACCGGCGACCGCAGCGTGCTGGGTTTGATCTCGGTCGCAGATATTGTGCATCTCTATCGCGAGACTGTCGCTAAGGATGTGCGGCGCATGCGTGGCCTGGTAGAGGGTACGGTCATGATTGAGACGACGATTGAGCCGGGCATGCGCCTGGCAGGGGTCGCGCTCCGCGAGGCGCAGCTACCGCCTGAATCCCTGGTGGTCTCAATTCGCCGCTCAGGTGAACTACTTTTCCCCCGTGGAAGCAGTGTTATTGAGGCGGGAGATGTCGTGACCTTCATGGTGAGCATCAAAGCTGAAGAACAATTACATCGCTACCTTGCCCAGCGCGAAGCTCCAGTCCTACTTGCAGGGGATTAAGATTCTTATGGGGTATGAGGGATGTGGTGAAGCAAGGCCGCAGGCATTTCTTCACCACATCCCTCATACCCTTGCGAGCCACGTAGTGGCGAGTTGTCTTGAGAATGAGGATAGCGTATGCAACTTACCATCATAGTCATCAGCATAGAGGGGTAGATAAATAGTTCAGTTACCTTTTGTCCTGGTCAGGCGTGTGCCCTCGGTAAAATATGTTTTGGCGAGCTTTCATCGTGAAAGAGAGGAGCACACATGGCAGCACCATTACAGCAGAGATCGACCTGGACCGCTAATCGCCGGGTCGCCCTGATCATTGGTATTGTGTTTACGGTAATTGGACTCGTGGGCTTCTTTATTGCTCCCGGTATGGCGCAACGCAGCTTGCTTGGTTTAGACGTAGATCGTGTGCACAATATTGTGCACCTGGTAACTGGACTCCTGGGGCTTATCGCGGCCTTTACCGGCTGGCCACGCCTGTTTAATCAGATCTTCGGCGTGGTGTACCTGGTGATTGGCCTGGCGGGGCTGGTCTATCCAGCATTTTACTCACATGGTATGCTCTTTGGCGTAATGCATGTTAATGCCGTGGGTCATGTGTTTCACCTGGTCGTCGGCGTAATTGCTGCCTATGTGGGCTACTTTGTGCATGACTATAGTCGGGTCGAGGAGCCTTATGCCAGGGAGAGCCAGAGGAGAACCTACTAACCATCCCTGTTTGATAGACGCGCTGGAGAAGCATACAAGTGCTTTCCAGCGCTCTTTTTGTCTACTGCTACTCTAAGTGCTGAATTTTAAGCACCCAGAGCCTGAAAGAAGGTGTTAAAAACGTTTCCAAGCAATGATGCCAGATGTTGACAACTGGAGACGTCTCTGGTAGAGTTCAGTTGGAAAGAATGTTCTTGTATGAAGCGACAAAAGATTGGCACATCGACTCGAAGGACGTGGTGTTGGAAAGGCAGGAGGCCACCTGATGCAGTTGGTTGAACGACATCTCATTCGTCATCAGGATGCACGCTTTGCCGCCATTGACCAGGTGGCCTTTGCCTCCAAAAACCTCTATAACCAGGCCAATTACCACGTTCGGCAGGCCTTCATTCATGAGGGAACCTATCTGCCCTACCCTGCCATCTTTCATCGCTTGAAACAGCATGAGGCCTATTGTGCCCTGCCTCGCAAAGTCAGTAACGCCATCCTGATTCAGCTCCACCACAATTGGAGCGGCTTTTTTGAAGGGATGGAGGCTTACCGCGAAGACCCCTCTGCCTTCACGGGACGCCCCAAGATCCCTGGCTATAAAGACAAAACCAAGGGCCGTTTCCTGCTCATCTACGAGAAAAAAGCCTTGGGCAAGAGGGCCTTCAAGCGCACGGGCAAGCTCGTCCCATCAGGATTGCCCATCGAGATCGCGACCCAGATCACCTGGGAAGCCATCAGGCAGGTTCGCATCGTTCCGCGCGCCGATGGCTACATGGTCGAGGTCGTCTATGAGCGGGACATCCAACCAGCTGCGGTCAACCCCCAGCTTCGAGCAGCCGTGGATGTGGGCGTCAATGTGCTGGCAGCCATCACCAGCGACAAACCTGGTTTTGTGCCTCGTCTGGTGAGTGGCAAACCCCTCAAAAGCCTCAATCAGTGCTACAACAAAGAGCGCGCCAAGCAGCAGCAACGCCTCGCGCATGAGAACCGATACACCTCCCGTCACCTGGATCGTGTGACGACGAAGCGCAATCGCCGTGTGGATGCGTACCTGCACACGGCCAGCCGTCGGATCATTGATCTGTTGGTGAGCGAAGGCATCGGGACGCTGGTGATTGGCAAGAACCCCTTGTGGAAACAAGAGGTGAGCATGGGGCGCAAGAACAATCAGCAGTTTGTGCAGCTTCCCCATGCCCGTTTCATTGAGCAGTTGACCTACAAAGCGCACCTGGTTGGGATCAGGGTTATCCTTCAGGAAGAAAGCTACACCAGCAAGGCCAGTTTTCTGGACGGCGACTCCATCCCAACCTATGAGGCAAACGCTGCTGAGAAGCCGGTGTTTTCAGGCAAGCGTGTGGCTCGCAGTTGGTATCGCGCCAGGGATGGGCGCCTCATTCATGCCGATATCAACGGATCCTACAACATTTTACGCAAAAGTAGCTCCGACCCTTTGCAAGTGGGGCGAGGAGTAGCGGGAGCGGCAGTTCTCCCCAGACGGCTGGCCGTCTGAACGGATGGCACATAGGCATATGTGTCTTCATTTTAAGATACTGTAGCAGAACATTGCCTGGTCGAATTGCTTTCCTCTATTCTGTTAATAAGGTAGGAATGTGGCGTGTTTTTGCGGGCTCAGCCCGCAAAAACACGCCACATTCCTACCTACAAGGCCCACGAAACGGGCCAGAGCTGAACGGTGTACCTCATGGAGGAGGCTGTATGACCTTTTTAAGAAAGCTTTTGCGGAAGCGGGGAGGGCTGCTGTTAAAGGTGGCTGGGGGTCTTATTCTTGGAGGCATAGTGCTTGGGGGAGGTGGATTGATCTATTGTGGCATCATGAGCCACACGGCGCGCGAATTGCCAAAGCCAGGCGGCCCGTATACGATTGGGCGAACCGTATTTGACTGGGTCGATCAGACGCGGACCGAGACTTTTGCCCATAAGCCTGGGATCAAGCGAGAACTGATGGTCTGGGTCTGGTATCCCGAGCAGTCAGGCGCGAGCAAAGAGGCAGCAAGTTATCTTCCCTCTACGTGGGCGCAGGCCTGGGACCAGTATCATGGCGGTTCTCTCTTTGGAGACTGGCTTATTTCGCGGGCTGAGACTATTCGCGCACATGCATTTGAGAATGTGCCATTTGCCACGAACCAGGCTCGCTACCCAGTGCTGATTTTCTCGCCTGGCATGGGCCTCTTGCCTACAGACTATACTACCCTGATTGAGGACCTGGTAAGCCATGGCTATATTGTCGTAGGCATCGCGCCAACCTATAGCGCCTCCGTCGTGGCCTTCTCCGATGGCCGTGTGGTCCAGGCGACTGACGAGGGAAAAGGCGGCAGCGACTCCGACCCGGCAGACGTTATCAATGCGCATCTCCAGCAGATTGAGAAGGTCTGGGCCGCGGATACAATTTTCGTTATGAATCAACTAGAGCGCTTGAATAGTTCCGGGCAGAGCCTGTTTGCTGGCAGGTTAGATCTGGAGCGCCTGGGCCTCTTTGGGCACTCTTTCGGTGGAGCGACCGCCGCGGAGGTCTGTCACCTGGACGAGCGTTGCAAGGCTGGCATCGACCTGGATGGAAACCTCTTTGGCGATGTTGTGCAGCAAGGGCTTACAAAGCCATTCCTCTTTATGCATCATGGTACTACAGACGATTGTAACGACTGCAAGGACCTGTTTACGCAAGCTCGCTCTGTGCTGAGAAGGGTACCCACGGGCGAGAAATACATACTTGGCGTAGAAGGCATGAAACACATGAATTTCTCTGACTTCTCGGTCATGTTTTCGCCCTTTAAGCTTATGGGTATACTTGGTCCCATTGATGGAGCACGAGGATTAAGTATTACCAGTGCTTATGTACGGGCCTTCTTTGACACCTATCTCAACCGGAAGCCTTCGCCTTTATTGCGCGGCCCGGACTCGGCGTATCCTGAAGTACGTTTTGATCAATTGTAGCAGAGGAGCAATGTCGCTACAGCTAATAGTTGTTTTCGCCTACAGAGGCCATATATTCTTGACAGGCTCATCCATCGATTTTAAGATAGATGAGCCTGTTTGGTTGCTATTTATATTAATTTTTGAGAACATAATTTTAAGAACGTCTTTGGAGAAACATGATGTTTAAGCCGCTCCGTTTTGATCCCATTCTCAAGGCTATTCCAGGGCTGGCCCATCTGCGCCTGACTCCTCACGCGGCGCATAATGCGAAGAAGCATGCGCGCGCGCATGTGGATGAGCAAGTGGAGATAGATCAGGTTCAGGTGACCCCCAAGGGTCTCAAAGAGACGCGTATACGTGAAAATATCCAGAAAGACGTGAAGGTCGAGCGGAGGAAGGGCGAGACGACGACCGAGGTTCATGAGCGCATTACCGAGGACATTAAGGTCAAGAAGGTTGAGCGTGATGGTGCGCCGAGCGAAACGTTGATGCATGTGCATACGACTATCGAAGATGTCACGCATATTGAGATGACGCCGCCTCATCCCCCGCGTGAGGAGACGCCAATCTACCAACGCACGCATCATCACCTGGTGCATGTTCTGGACACACCCTGCGCGATCTGCGGTGTGCGTAATTCAACCCTGCAAGATGCCAAAGAGAATCCTTTTGGCGCGCAGGATATTGAGACGCACCACTATCCAATCGAGAGGAGCCTGCTGAACGCCTGCGATCCAAAGAAGGTGCATCACATCTTTCCCCAGGTCAAGGATTACGAATCTCTTGAGGATTTTGTTGATTCCGAGGCGAATATGATGGTGTTGTGTGATGTCCATCACCGCCATCCCCACTATGGTATTCACCATATCCTGGCGCAGGACTTCTTTGTGCAGCCATTCCTGTATGGTGGGTACGAAGTAGTCGCGGAGGCTGACGAAGTGGAGAAGGTCATGGTAGCCAATGAACGCGTCATTAAGCGCCATGCCCCCAAGGGACTTGATAACTAGCGTAAAAATAGTGCGAGGCCAGTTGACAGCCACAGGCTGCCGACTGGCCTCGCACTATTAAGATTATGAGTTGCTTAAGGGGAGGGTAAACCAGAAGGTTGAGCCCAGGCCCGGGGTGCTGGTAACACCGACGCGTCCACCCTGGCGCTCGATAATTGAGCGGCAGATGAAGAGGCCCAGGCCCAGACTGACCCCGGAACCGTTGCGTACATGAATGCCGGGGGCGCGATAGAAGCGTTCCCAGATTCGTTTCTGCTGTTCCTCATTCAGTCCAGGTCCCTCGTCACGTACAGAAACAGAGACCGCGTTTGACTTCAGGACAACCTCGACGGCGACGGGCTTATCGGTGTCAGAGTATTTCAGCGCGTTGGTCAGGTAGTTGTTGATGACCTGTTGCACACGTTCGGGATCGGCCTTGATCCGTATTTCAGCCTCCTCAGGCATTATGAGCTGTATCCTACGATCAGGATGCAGTGTGCGTTGATCCTCGACACAATCCTGAAGGCTCTCGACGAGATTGTATAGACGCGGGCGCAGTTCCATGCGGTCGGCGCGCACACGCGAGGCATCGAGGAGATCATGAACCAGGCGGTTTTGCAGATCAAGCTGATGCTCGATGCGCTGGAGATTCTTCCGTAGCAGAGACAGCAGGTCGCTCTTCTCCTCCGCCTGTGGCTGGCTGCCAAGCACGCGCTGTACCTTGCGTTCAGAGATCTGAACACACATCTTTGCTGCGGTAATTGGCGTACGTAACTCGTGTGCTACAACACTGATGAAGTTATCTAGCTCAGCCAATAGGTGCTCTACCTTATAGCGTGCCTGCACTTGCTCGGTAACATTGGAGCCGATGATAATCACACCATCGACGTTCCCATCAGAAGCAAGCAAAGGCTGATACGCTACGTTATAGTACTGTTCAACCAGGGAGCCGTCGTTGTGCTGATCGACAAGAACACGATGTTCGACAATCGAATGCTCTTTGCCAGTTGTACGTACTTGTTGAATCACGGGCGTGACTTGAGAGGCATACTCAGGCAGGGCTTCTTGTAAGGTTTTACCTAGAATCGGGCGCTGACCAAAAGCCTGCCAGGCATTGGGATTAACAAGTTCAACGCGCTGCTCATCTTTGCTCAGGACGATAATGGGAATAGGGGCTTGCATAAGTATGCGCGAGAGATTCGCGCGTGCAGCCTCTGCATCGGCGCGGGCTTTGATGGTCTGGTGGTGCGCACGCTGTACCTGTGTGCTTAGCAGGGTTATGCCCAGGCCAACCAGGGCAAGCATAAGCAGGCTATAGAAAGACTCAATCTGCTCAAGTGCCAACGAGATATGCGGCGGCAGGACCAGGAAGCCTAGCAGGAACGTACCCCAGAGTGTCGCAAGCAGGCCTGGAAGCGCCCCCCAGCCCAGAGAGACGATGAGAATGCCTAGCACTACGGGCGCGCTAACAAAGCTTAATTCAGGGGCGATGTCTTTGAGGTAAAAGATGCCCAGAACGGTCAGGAAAGGCAGCAGTAGAGCCAACATATAGCCAGCTAAAGGTCGGCGTAGAGGGGCTGGCAGATATGACGGTGTAAAGGCTGAGGCTCCCCAGAACGCATACAGGCGTTTCCAGAAACCCTGATTGTCTGGATTTATGCGCCAAGTGTTCTGCTCAATAGAAGATGCAGGGTGCTGCGAAACCCGTTCTTGGAGCGTTGAGGTTGATTTTTTGTGCTTGATTGTGTGCATATAAGCCTCCTTCGAGGTTTTAGCCGCTGGAGCACATCACTTTATGTGAGGCTCGTAACTGCAAGCACCATGCAGTATATGTGTATAGCCCTTAATAAGGAAGAGACTCTCATAGGAGTTTGTGTTTGAGCTGGTAATGCCCTTCTCTTATACATATCGAACACAATTGCTAAAACTTAAGGTCAGCCAGTAATTTTAGCAAGAGAAAAGGCTTTCTGGGTCTCTACAAGCCAGAAAGCCTTTAAGCAGTTTTTTGATGTTGGGTGAGGGTATTACGCTCCTGCGTAGGTAACGATGAGGTCAGTGATATAGCCGAGTATAAAGCCGACGAAGAGGCCCCACATAATAATTTCATTGGAGGCCATGCGTTTGGCGACGGCGAGCAGTTCTACGATTACATAGAGAATCGAGCCAGCCGCCAGGGCCAGGAAGAGGATAAAGAGTAAGTCGGACTGGAAGGCCATGCCGACAACGGTACCCAGGAAGGTTGGGCCACCACCAATGAGCCCAACCAGGGTGATAAACTTCCAGGAGACGGTCTCGTTCATGAGAGGACCAGCGATGCCAAAGCCCTCCGTCATATTATGCAGGCCAAAGCCAATGATGAGGATGGCCGCGAGCGAGAGCGCCCCTGTGGCCGCTGACTGACCAATAGCCAGGCCCTCAGAAAAGTTGTGCAGGCCGATACCGATAGCGATCATGAGCGCTAGCAGTTTGGGAGATGGTGTCCTGGCTGACTTGATCGCTGTCGCCACAGCACCACCTGTCGCCACGGTCTGGGCTTGCTCCGTCTGCGCTGACATGGCGGCTTTGCTCGCGGCAGCCCCAACAAGCGCAGGCGATGCCTCAGCGCTATCAGCCTCGATAATTACGCGTTTGCCAGGCTTGTAGCGCGCGATGATATATTTATTAAAATACACGAGGCCTAACAGGCCAACTAGAAAACCTACGATCATCAAGAAAGCTTCGAGGAAGACAGTGCTGGCACCAGTATGCTTCTGGCTCAAGGTTTCTATAGCGCTATTGATGGGCTCTGAACCCTTGCTGATCACGTCATAGAAGAGAAAAACCAGTACGCCCGCCGCCAGCATGCTGGCAAAAGTCTTGAACGACTGCGGAGCTTTTTTGAGAAAGGCCAGAGGGAGACCGAGGTAAATAGTAAATCCGGCGAAAGCCCCTAGAAGGACAATGGTTCCTGTAGGCACAACTGAATCCTTTCGTCGTGAGTATCTGTATCCCTTAAAGAGGGCAGGATTGACACGACATGTATATGTATTTTTGTTTTTCTGCGTCGGCAAATAGTGCCAGCAAATATTGACATTAGGGTACGCTAATATCCGACTGCTATGCTTGGGATTTTAGCACTTTATCCCAAAAAAAATCAAGAGGTGAGGAAGGAATAGACCAAACGTATGAGCGAATATCTTTTTATGGATGTGACGGACTACACATTCGCCCAGTTGAGCGAGATGCATAATAGTAGCTTTACCGATTATTTCTTTCCTATGCATATGACGCCGCAGATGCTTGCAGATTTCTGGCGCATCAATCATATCGATGCCAATCACTCTATTGCCATGTATAGCACTGAAGGCGAATTTGTAGGCCTGGCACGCCTGGGAGTACGTGGGACGCGTGCCTGGTGTGGAGGATTTGGGATTGCGCCCGCCTTTCGTGGGAGGGGCGTAAGTCATCTCCTGGCAGAGCAGATGGTGCATGTAGCTCGCGAGGCTAACTTTGAGACGCTGCAACTGGAAGTCTTAACCCAGAATGAGCGCGCGATCAAGACTTACAAGAAGGCTGGCTTTGTCGCTCGTCGTCGGCTACTGGGACTCGAAGTCGCGACCGCGACGCTACCAGAGGCTGAGTCACTGCATGTTGAGCGTGTGCCGCTTGAGGCACTAGTACCCTGGCTGAGTCAGGACGCGGAGCTTCCCTGCTGGGGACGTGAACTGGCGAGCCTGCTGGCGCTGAGCACTGAGACGATTGTCGCGCCCGGCCCTGGTCGTGGTATGAATGGCCTGGTCATACAGCGCTCTCAAGGCGTCATCCGTGTGCAGGCCGCCGTGCTACAGAGCGAACTGACTGACACGGAGCTGGCGAGCCTGTTGCGCGAGGCCGCGGGCGAGCATGCGAAGATTCAGATCTACAATGAACCCGCGAGTAGCGCTCTATATGCACGCTGTCTCAGGCTTGGCTTCACCGAGTTCTTTAGCCAGCACGAGATGCTGGTACGTCTCTAGAGTTTAATGCAGGCGTGAGCTGAGGCATAAGTTTAGCGAGCGCCTGCGTCCGACTTTTTACCTCAAGCTTACCGCAGATATTGGCCACATGCTTCTTCACTGTCCCCTCACTGATAATTAACTTCGCGGCTATTTCGCGATTGGAAGCTCCTTGCCATAGCAGATCAATGACCTCGTTTTCGCGTTGCGTAAATAGCTTGCGCCTTGCGTGCTTCAGGGTTGGTATAGTCTGGACCATAGGATAATAGTTTGTCAGATTGCCGAGCTGGTTATCCGCCTGGGGTAGGGCAATCATTGCGTTTCCGGTGGCTTGTGTGGCGTAGTAGAGCGCGTTGTTGAGCAGGCCATTTTGTTGATACCAGGTGCAGGCGCGCAGGTAAAGCTCAGGGAGCAGGGAGGCGCTATGCTGGCGCAGGTAGCCACGTAAGACCTCTGCGAACAAAGGCTGATAGCGGAACCAGCCTCTCTGGGAATCTTGCGCTTCAATGAAGATATTATGTCGTGATAAATAGTCGAGCATAGCCTCGCTATTGGCCTGGAGTGAGACCGCGCTGGCGAGCGAGATATCGAAGCTATCTAGAGGCGCGGTTGCCAGTAAGAAGCGCTGTACCTCCTCGGGCTGTTGTAGCAGTACCTCTTCCACCATATAATCGTTGAGATGGCGTTGGGGAAGTGCGCATACCTCCTCTATAGTTCCCCCCTCATGGATAGAAGCTACCAGCAGGTGCAGGGCCGTAATCCAGCCATTGGCGCGGGTTGCCAGGGTGACGTATTGTTCCGTGGTGAGAGGCTGCGCGAGCAGTCGCGGCAGGAGTTGAAGCATCTCCTGTTGCGAGAAGCGCAAATCATCCATATGCAACTCATTCAGGAGCCGCTGCGCGCGTAGCCGGGCCAGGGGTAACTCTGGACGTGTGCGCGAGACGATCACGAGGTGAAGCTGGAGCGGCATCAGCTCAATAAGTGTTGTGAGTGCCTGGTGGATCTCCTGTGCATAGAGCACATGATAGTTATCGAGTACCAGCGTAGCAGGCGTAGAAAGTCTGTCAAGTGCATGTAGGAGAGTGTGTAGACCCTGCGTCAGAGTCGCATGTGCGCAAAAAAGCTCAATGGATACCAGGTCACTGAGGCCAGGCATAACTTGTTCGAGGGCCGCGATAAAGTGTGACCAGAACCTGATAGCCTGGTTGTCCTCTTTGTCTAGCGAGAGCCAGCTACATGCGCAACCCTGCGAGACTACCTCGTTATGCCACTGACGTAAGAGGGTCGTCTTGCCCCAACCGGCAGGGGCGGAAATAACGGTCAGGCCTGTCTCCAGACTGTTTTGTAGCTTTGCGAGCAGACGGGGGCGAGGCAAAACGTCCCTGGCCAGGGATGGCGTACGCAACTTGGCCTCGAAGAGTTGGTAGTTGTGCTGGCAGGAAGAGTAGGTACAGAGATTAATCGCGATAGAGTTGAGGCGTTCGGCAGTAAGTTCCTGTGGCCTCCCCAGGTACATCTTGCGAATTCTGCCCTGTTGCTTGCGATAGGCATACCAGTACCAGCTATTACGCTGGCGCTCGTGGCGAGCAGTGAAGGAGCCAAAGTGGCTCTTGAAGGTGAAGGACTTGTTCTGAGCATCGGCGAGCCAGGTATACCACTGATGTGATCCGACTGTGACTCTCGGTGTTGTGTGTTGTGTATAGCCCCGTGGATGGTCTTGTAAGTAGTCTTGTAAGTATAAGTGGTCGTCAAAGACCTGTGGTATAGGTTGTCGCAGCATAGCCCGCAACTCCTCATCTATGAAGAATTATGCAATAAAGAGCCTCTCTAACAACCTCAACTGTACCTGATCAAGGGTGCCTGGCACATCCGCATATATGCCTAATTTAATGGTAGCGAAAAAAATGGAGTGAGTACGCATATAAGCTTATATGCGTACTCACTCCATACTCTCTTTTACGCTCGCAAGCTCGCTTTTGTGTAGTGTATGCTGACGTGGACCATGGGCAAAAGCCCATGGTCCACGTCAGCATACACTACGTATGAGAGGATACACGATACGTCACCATACCACATATCTTTCGCCCACGGTCCACATCACTATATACCACATGAGGTTTCTCAGGTCAGGTGGTGTTCGAGAGCATAACGGGTGGCGGCGCTGCGGGAGGAGACGCCAATTTTGTTATAAATAGAGCTGAGGTGGGCCTGAACGGTACGCGGGCTGATTACCAGTTGCTCGGCGATCTGGGCGTTGGTAAGGCCAGTGGCGACGGAACGCAGGACCTCGACCTCACGTTCGGTTAGGTCATTAAGGTGGGTGAGAGTCGATGTGGTTGGTTGCGCCTGAGATACCTGAGTGTCAACTGCGGGTTGCTTCTCTTGCGTAAACACCTGTTCTGGAGTCATGTGCTGGCCTTCGAGCCAGGCGGCTTGAAAGCGTGTCTCTCCCAGCTGGGTCTGGGCCTGTGCCAGGGCAAGCTGATAGTAAGCGAGTTCGATGGGCGGAATAGGGGCGCTCATAGCGCTACGCAGGGTAGCTGCGGCCCCCCAGAGGCGTGCCGCTTGCTCGGGCTGTCCCTGGGCCACGCAGATTTCGCCCAGGCGCTCCAGGCAGGAGGCGATGAACCAGCGATTGCGAATCTGGATGGAGATCTCCAGACTTTTTACGATTAGGGTTCGGGCTTTCGCCATGTCGCCTCGAAGAAGGGCGAGCATGCCGAGGTCGGCCAGGCGATAGTAATTGGTCTGGATATCGTTTTCGCTATAGCTCTCTTCCAGGAGCCTCTGCGCGGTCTCGTAGTCGCCTTCGATCATGTAGAGCAGGGCCATGACACCCAGGGCATCGGCGATCTGACGTCTATCGCTGACTTCGCGTGCAATATTGAGTCCCTCGGTAAAGAGCTGGCGGGCCTGCGTGTTCTGGCCCTCGTTGAGGACGACAAGGCCAAGCTGGATCAGGCGGGGCGAGATAACTTCGCGGTCGTTAATGGCGCGTGAGATCGCCAGGCTCTCCTCCATGTAGGTGTGTGCCGCGTCATAGTTGCCGCGATGAGCCTCAACGTGACCTAGCATATTGAGCGAGGCAGCGGTCATGGCATGGTTTTCCAGGCGACGCATGCTTGCCAGGCTTTCGTTGAGTAAGGTTATGGCGAGTTGCAGGTTACCCTGATTAAACTCGACGCTGCCGAGAGTAAAGAGCTGGGAGGCGATGCTCTCTTCGTTCTCTGTCTCGCGAAAGATCGCCAGGCTCTGCTCCAAAAGCGTCCACGCGGCCTGATCCTCGCCCTTCTGGTGGAGGGCAACCTCGCCCAATGTCCCAAGATACTGAGCAATCTTATTCTCATTGCCCAGTTCTCTAGAGACCGCTGAGCTCTCCGCGAACCATGTTTGGGCTGCTGAGTAATCTCCCATATAGAACGTCAGCATGCCCAGGGGAACGAGGACGAAGGCGATACCAACGCGATCGCCGACCTCGCGATGGATCTTCAGGCTCTCGGTGAGCAATTGGTAAGCAGGAGCATAGCTACCCAGGTGCGTTAAAACCTGGCCTAGCTTACTCAGGCGGTAGGCGATACTACGTTTATCTTGCAAGCGCCTGGCGATGGCCAGGCTCTCCTCGTAGTAGGTCCGGGCTTTTTCTAGATGATAACCCAGCGCGACGGCCTCATCGGCCAGAGATGCCAGGACATCGGCGATGGTATAGAGATCCTCCTGGGTGCGCGCGATAGCCAGGCTCTCTTCGAACAGAGCATGACCCTGAAAAGGTGAGGTGCGGGCATAGGAACAGCCGAGTTGATGCAGTGTTGTGGCAATGCCTCTTTGATCCTGTAACTCGCGATAATAACCCAGGGCCTCTTCTAGCAACTCGGTTCCGCGCTGGTAGAGACCCTGGCTGTCCGCCAGGACGCCAGCGGCATAGCAGGCACGTGCCAGGATATGCTTTGCGACCCGGGCGGGCTTCATGCTCTGCAAGGCCCTTTCTAACCATTGAAGGCCTTCGCTCTGATGGTTGCGAATGAGCCAGAAGCGCCAGAGCGCGCTCCCTAAGCGTAGTGCCAACTCGCTTTGGGGTTGGGTCAGGAGGCGCTGGAGGGCGGCGCGCAGATTATCATGCTCTTGTTCGAGACGCTCAAGCCATTGAACCTGCTGGGCCTGGCGCAGGTGTGGCTCGGCCTCCTCCGCCAGGGCGAGATAGTACATTGCATGGGCATCATAAGCCGCCTGGGCCTCTGCACTGGCTCGGAGCGTCTCCTCACCATATTCGCGAATGGTTTCCAGCATGACCAGGCGCGCCTCTTCGTTGGTGCGCTCAACCATGCGCAACAGATTCTTATCGATGAGCGAGGTGATAGGCGTGAGCGGATCACCCTCATCGGCATCGATGGCCTGGCAGAGATGCTCGACGGCCTCCAGCGTGCAACCGCCCACGAAGGCGGAGAGGCTGCGAAAGAGCTTTTGCTCTTGCGGATCGAGAAGCTCATAGCTCCAGGTCAGGGTGGCGCGCAGCGTTTGCTGGCGGCGAGGGAGGTCACGCGCTCCATGCGTAAGAACTTGCAGGCGGTGTTCCAGGCGAGCGAGTAGCTTTCCTGGCGGTAGAATTTTGATGCGGGCCGCAGCTAGCTCAATACCCAGAGGCAAGCCATCGACACGCGTGCAAATTTCAGCTATCGTCTGCGCATTCTCAGCCGTGAGTTGAAAATCGGTTTTGACGGAGCGCGCACGCTGGACGAAAAGCGCGACTGCCGCGTTTTGCGCGAGGGCCTCAAGGTCGGTCGCAAGTTTTAAATCTGGTAAGGCTAGTGGAGGCAAGGCAAACTCGTGTTCCGCCCGCAGGTGCAGTACCTCCCGGCTGGTTACGAGAATTTTCAGAGCCGGGCAGGTCGCGAGCAGCTCCGTAATAAGCGGCGCCGCAGCGATGACCTGCTCAAAGTTATCGAGGAGGAGCAGGACATGCTTCTCGCGCAGATAACGTTTGATGCGCTCCAGGAGCGGCATCTCATCGAATTCTACGAGACCCAGCGATTGCGCCAGGGTGGGTATAAATAACTCGGAGGAAGAGGTTGAGGCCAGGGCGATGCGGCGTACACCATCGGAGAATGCAGGCTCAAGCTCTGCCACGACTTGTAGAGCCAGGCACGTCTTACCCACTCCCCCGGGACCAGTAATAGTAAGTAAACGCATAGCCGGCTCGCGCAGCAACGTAACTGCCGAGGCTATTTCTCGCTCGCGCCCAATAAGGGGCGTTAAGTGAACCAGGAAGATATCTCTGCTCTCTGGTTCAGGTCGCGGCATATTTGTATTTGTGGTTAAGGGTGTTGGTAAGTCGGGCATGAGTGTGTGCCTATAGGGAGATAGCCATGTGTGTTCATCGATGTCAGATGCTTTTCTGGTTCCCAGGGTTACCTAACGGTATGTATACTATAATACACATCCATAAATATGTCTAGTTACATTATTTTCCGCTTCTCAACAGGGGTTAAGCATATTTTAAGTAGGCGTAGTGGCATGGACTATGGGTTGGCCCGTAGTCCATGCCACTACGCCTACTTAAAAAAATAAACCCACAAATACTACTTTTGTTGCCTGCCTTACTGGCTGGTCTCCAGATACACTATGGCTACAAATTCATCGCAGCAGAGATTTTCTTACCAAATCAACGTTGATATTTTGACTGAGGAGGTTGTATGACTCCCAATGTATCGTCGCGAAGCCCTCGTAAAGGGGGCCACGGCAAAGGCAGGATGGTCCTGTTCTCGCTGGTCGCTATCTTTGCCATGCTGCTCTCAGCATGTGGTGGTGGCAATGCCAGCAATCCAGGCTCGAAGACGACGACCCTGAATGTTCTGGCCTCGCCCAATGGAAACTTTAAGGCCAGTAACTTCAATCCGTTTATCGACCCCAGTAATGGCGCGATGTATGGCGCGCAGGGCATGATCTACGAGACACTCATCTACATGAATCGCTATGATGGCGGCGTCACCAACATGCTTGCGTCTGACCACAAACTTGCTGACGACGCCAGTAGTGTGACCTTCACGATTCGTAATGGTGTCAAGTGGAATGATGGCCAGGCTTTTTCCGCCGATGATGTCACTTTCACGCTTAATCTCTTGAAGCAATACCCCGCTCTCGATCAGCAGGGCCTCTGGACGGCTGTCATTAAAGATGTTACAAACCCTGACTCTAATACCGTCAAGGTTGATTTCAAGAGTCCCAATTCCACCGCACTCTGGAACTTCTCCCAGCTCTACATCGTTCCTAAGCATACCTGGTCCTCGGTGTCTGACCCGGCAACATACACCAATGATAAGCCAGTTGGCACCGGTCCCTACACTCTGAAGTCCTTTGGTCCACAGGCTTATACCTTGCAGAAGAATTCCAGCTATTGGCAGTCGGGCTTGCCAAAGATTGACCAACTGCGTTACCTGGCCACAAGCGATAATACGGCTGCGCAGTTGAAGATCTCTAAGGGTGAGATTGACTGGGCCGGTGTGGGCTGGGATCCCAAGTATGATGCCAGCTTTACCCAGGTTGATCCCCAGCACTATCATCACTGGTTCCCTGGCAATAACACCGTCATGCTGTACCTGAACCTGACACGCGCTCCCTTTAATGATCTCAAGGTTCGCCAGGCCATCAGCCTTGCGATCAACCGCGATGACATTCATGCGAAGGCCGCACTCTACGCCGATCCCGCCAACCCGACGGCTGTGCTGCCCTCTCACAAGGCCTTCCTCTCTTCTGATTATCAGAACGCGAAGTTCTCGCCTGACGCCGCCAGGGCTGAGTCTCTGTTAAAAGAGGCTGGCTACACCAAGGGAAGCGATGGCATCTATCAGAAGAATGGCAAGAAAATCTCCTTCCAGATGATTGTGCCTAGCGGCTGGGCTGACTGGGAGGCCACGCTCGCGGTTATCTCAGATAACCTGAAGGCGATTGGTATTGACGCGAAGCCTAATTCCCTGGCTACACCCGATGTTTACACGGCAGCTTTGAATAAGGGCGACTATGATGCCGCCATCTCCTGGACAGATAAAGGTCCATCTCCGTACTTCACCTTTGTCGACCTGCTGCGCAGCGACAAGACCTGGAGTAATGGCAAGGCGATTGCTGGCGGCTCGACCAACTGGGAACACTGGCAGGATTCTGCCACCGACAAACTGCTGAATCAGTACCTGGCTTCGGCCGACCCGAATGCGCAGAAACAGGCCATTCAGGGCATCGAGAAGATCATGGTTGATCAGTTGCCGGTTATCCCGCTGGACTACAATGTTGGCTGGTTCGAGTATACGACGAAGAACGCTGTGGGCTGGCCCGACCAGAACAACCCATACGCGTATGGCTCGCCGTTCGATGCACCCGACAACGAGAACATCGTTCTCCACCTGTCACCAGCAAATAGCTAGGTAATACAACCTGTAGGGTCCGGTTTGCAGTCCATGCAAGCATGGACCCTACATACCTTGTAGGGTCCATGTTGGTGACTGAACTTGTAGAGTCCATGCTTACTAGAACACGTAGGGTCCATGCTTGCATGGACTAGAAAAAGGAACCCCAATGCGTCATTTGCTCCGCCGCGTAATCTTCTATGTGGCCGCATTGTGGGCCTCGGTTACGATTAATTTTATCCTGCCCAGGTTGATGCCAGGCGATCCGATCCAGGCATACGTCGCTAACTTGCGTGGGCAAGGAAATATTACCGAGGCCACGCTCCAGGCGTTGCGCGTCCAGTTTGGTTTAAGTGATGCGCCTTTGCCTGTTCAGTATTTCCAGTATCTAACAAACCTGCTCCAGGGGAAAATGGGCATCTCGATCTCGCATTTTCCCTCACCCGTGCTCTCGGTGATTGCCTCCGATATCCCATGGACGCTGGGCCTGGTTGGTACGGCGTCGGTGATTAGTTTTCTTCTGGGCACACTCCTAGGTGTGCTTGTCTCCTGGCGCCGTGGCTCCTGGCTTGATACCGTTGCCGCCCCTTTGTTGACCTTTTTCTCCGCTATTCCTTACTTCTGGCTGGCGCTTGGACTAATCTACCTGCTTGCCTTCCGCAACAGCTTTTTCCCGCTTGACTCGGGTTATGACACGACGAGCGACATTGGTCCTAGTTGGGACCCGGTCTTTATTGCTGGTGTGATTCAACATGCAATCTTACCCGCCGCCACGATTGTCATTAGTTCGATCGCGGGCTGGATGCTGAGTATGCGTAACTCAATGATTACCACGCTTTCGGAAGATTATGTGCACATGGCGCGTGCCAAAGGACTCTCTGACCGTCGCGTCATGATGGCCTATGCCTCGCGTAACGCTATTCTCCCCAGCATCACCGGCTTTAGTATGTCGCTGGGTTATGTTGTGGGTGGTTCCTTGCTTACGGAGATGGTCTTCTCATATCCGGGGGTCGGCTTCGACCTCTTTAATGCCATCCATCATCTCGATTATAGCCTTATCCAGGGCATCTTCCTGTTTATCGCGCTTGCGATGCTGGCGGCAAACTTCATATCTGAGATCGTATATATGCTTCTAGATCCACGCGTGCGGAATGAGAGGGGCTAACTGATGGGGATAGATCGAGGAACGCCGCCCAACACACAGGGCGTGCTCAATGAACCTGTTGCACCAGGCATTTTAACAACAGCGAGTCCCGAAACCGTGATTGTGCCCGCGAAGAAGCAGAGCCTCTGGAAGACGTTCGTCTCGGTTGTAACTGTCAATCCACGTATGACGACTGGTTTCTGTATTCTGGGCTTCTTTGTTTTGTTAGGCTTGGTCGGTCCCTTCCTTGCCCATTATAATCCGACCGGGCTTTCAAATGATCTGTTTCAAGGTCCTTCAGCTAAACATTGGCTGGGTACAACGCCACGCGGTGAAGATATCTTCGCACAACTGGCTTATGGTACGCGCTCCTCGCTGTTGATCAGTTTTGTTGCGGCGATTGGCTCAACCTTGCTCTCTATGGTAATAGGCTTGACCGCAGGCTACTTTGGCGGCTGGGTCGATGATGTGCTCTCCTTCCTGACCAACATTTTCCTGGTGTTGCCAGGGCTGCCCCTGGCCATCGTCATCGCGGCCTTTGCCGTGAAGGGAACATGGACGATCATCGCGGTGCTCCTGTTGACGAGCTGGCCCTGGGGGGCGCGTGTCCTGCGCGCGCAGACGCTCTCGATCAGCCAGCGCGAGTTCGTGGGTGCCTCCCGACTCATGGGCGAGAGACCCTGGCGGATCATCTTCTCCGAAATCCTGCCTAATGAGATCGCCATTGTCTCATCCGGCTTTGTGGGCACCTTCATTTATGCTGCTCTGACAGAGGTCGCGTTGGAGTTCCTGGGTCTGGGCGATGCCACGACTCCCACCTGGGGTGTAATTCTGTATTGGGCACAGTCTGAGAATGCGCTGCTCTCTGGTGGCTGGTGGCAATTTGTGCCACCGGGTCTCTGTGTCGCTGTACTATGTGCGGGCCTGGCCTTTATCAACTTTGGGATCGACGAGTTCGCGAATCCAGCGTTGCGTACAGAACGCGGTCTGCGCAAGTTGTTGAGGCTCACAAAGAGGATGAAGGTTGTCGCATAAATACTCTACCCATGTGTGGCATTGAACTCCTATGCCCACATATGGAGAGACAGGAGCATACATGAGTAGCACAGAACAGATCCAGACGTTATCATCCGCCGACCTGGCCTTAGCAAGGGCCTTTCCAAAGAACTTTGTCTGGGGTGCGGCGACGGCGGCCTATCAGATTGAAGGCGCGGCCCAGGAAGATGGCCGCGAACCCTCCATCTGGGATATGTTTGCGGCTATCCCGGGCAAGGTGCATCAAGGTGATAATGGCGCTATCGCGAATAACCACTATCACCTGGTGCAAGAAGATGTAGAACTAATGGCGCAACTGGGCCTGGGCGGCTATCGTTTCTCTATCGCCTGGCCGCGTGTTATTCCCCAGGGGCGAGGCGCCGTCAATGCCGCCGGGTTGGATTTTTATGATCGCCTGGTAGATACATTGCTTACCAAGGGCATTACCCCTTTCGCCACGCTCTATCACTGGGACCTGCCCCTGGCGCTACACCAGGAGGGAGGCTGGACGAATCGCGCTACGGCCTACGCCTATGCCGAGTACGCTGAGATCGTCGCCCGACGCCTGGGAGACCGCGTGGCTGGCTGGATGACCCTCAACGAGCCGTGGTGTTCGGCCTATCTAGGCTATGGTATCGGGATTCACGCGCCAGGGGCGCAGGACCTGCAACAGGCCATAGATGCAGGCCATCATCTCTTGCTTGCGCATGGCCTGGCCCTGCCGCGCCTGCGCGCTAATAGTGCGCCCAACGTTCCAGTAGGCATCTCACTCAATTTCACCCCCATTTATCCTGCCGATGAGCGTGCTGAGACTCTGCGCGATGCCGAGCGTGCGGACCTCTTCGTCAATCGCTGGTTTATCGAGCCGCTTGCCCGGGGACAGTATCCTGATGGCCTCTTTGCTGCCCTGGAAGTTGAGCCTCCTCCTGTCCAGGCTGGAGATCTTGAACTCATTGGGGCACCTATAGACTTCTTGGGTGTGAACAACTACACGCGCGATGTCGTGCGTGGGGGGACTACGCCCGCGCGCGCTGATGAGTCGATCAAGGTAGGGCCCGTTCCCGGAGCGTGCTATACCGAGATGGGCTGGGAGATCTATCCCCAGGCCCTGGCTGACTTGTTGATCCGCCTGCACCGCGAGTATGGCATGCAAGCCCTCTATGTTACGGAGAATGGCGCTGCCTTTAAGGATAACTGGGATAGCGGCGACCAGGTACATGATCCCCGGCGCGTTGCCTACATGCAGGAGTATATTGGCGCGCTTGCTAGCGCGCTTGAGCAGGGAGCGCCCGTGCGCGGCTATTTCGTCTGGTCCCTGATGGACAATTTTGAGTGGGCCGAGGGCTATGCCAAGCGTTTTGGCATCGTCTATGTGGACTACCAGACGCAGCGCCGGATTATCAAGGATAGTGGCCTCTGGTACAGCGCACTGCTTGAAGCCTGGCGCGCTAATACGGTTTCATAAGCTGCCTATCGTCACAACCAGCCTCCTGAGCGGCGGTGCTTGCCCATATAGCCACATATGCTATGTGAGCAAGCACCGCTTTTTGCTTATGGTTTATTTGTTCTGTAACCAGGCCTGGAGGATCTCTTCAAAGAGGTCAAAGGCGTCATCCTGGGGAGCGTAGCCGACGAGTTCGCGAGTGCTGTTGATATTCAGGCGTTTCAGGTGATTATCGGAGATACCGTGAACGATGGCAAAGGGGATATTGGGGGTCTCAATGCAACCAATGAGGAGCTGGTTAAAGTCACGTTCACTAAGATATACGCTCAATCCACGTGGATCTGGGTATTTATGCATCCACTCAGGAACAACGCCGTTTCTCGTATAGGCGCCAATACGGATTGCGATACTTGAGAGGCCCTCACTATGCGCGAAATAGGTGGCCACAGCCTCACCAAAGCATTTACTCACCCCATACATATTGCCAGGCCGGACAGGAGTCTCGATGTGCCCCTGTATATCCTCCGCATAGCCTGAGAAAACATGCACGCTACTGGCTAAAACCACGCGCTGGCATCCCTGGTCTTTAGCGGCACGAAAGATGTTGTAGACGCCCTGGATATTGTTGGGGAGGAGTGACGAGTAAAAATCAGCCTCGGGACTAGGGTCAGCCGCCAGGTGGACCACGATATCGATATCGCGGCATGCCTCCTGGCATGCCAGGGGATCGGCGATATCCAGCGTGATGACTTCGTGCTCCTTTACTAGTTCTTCAGGCAGAGTAAGCGGTGCTTTATCTGCCAGGCGAAACATATACCGCGAGGAGGTGGCAGCGAAAAAGGCTGAGCCAATCCCCCCGGCAGCACCAGTTAACAAAATTCTTGCACGTGGCGAGGTTTGATGACTGTCCATGCCGCTTGAAACCTTCCATTTTAGTTCGTATCATATCAGGAGCATACGTATGTGGCAAGCGGTGATAAATCTAGCCTCATGGTACAATGCCAATAGATAAAGATAGATGCTTATTTCTCGATGTTGAGAAGGAGTATGTTTATGAAGGCCGTTATATGTAAGACATATGGTCCGCCTGAAAGCCTGGTCGTTGAGGAGCTTGAGCCATTGCAGGCGGGCGCGGGCCAGGTCGTCGTCTCAGTCAAGGCATGTGGCGTGAATTTTCCTGATACCCTGATCATTCAAGGGAAGTATCAGTTCAAGCCACCCCTGCCATTTTCACCGGGCAGCGAGATCGCGGGTATTGTGAAAGAGGTTGGACCGGGCGTAGCGTCAGTGAAGGTAGGCGACCCGGTTATCGTCTTCACGGGGCATGGTGGCTTCGCCGAGGAGGTTGTGGCTGAGGCCTCGCAGCTTATTCCCATGCCGCCGCAAGTAGATTTTCCCCTGGCGGCCTCTTTTGTGCTCGCGTATGGCACCTCGCATTACGCCCTCAAAGGGCGAGCGCAGCTTCAGCCAGGCGAGACCCTGCTTGTACTGGGAGCTGCGGGAGGCGTGGGCCTGGCTGCGGTAGAGCTTGGAAAAGCCATGGGAGCGCGCGTCATCGCCGCCGCCTCCAGCGCGGACAAACTGGAAATATGCAGGCAATATGGCGCGGACGAGGTCATTAACTATATCAGCGAGGACCTGCGTGAGCGTATCAAAACCCTGACGAATGGCGAGGGCGTGGACGTGGTCTACGATCCGGTGGGTGGGGCTTACGCGGAACCCGCGCTGCGCGGCATGGCCTGGGGCGGGCGCTATCTGGTCGTGGGCTTTACCACGGGCGAGATTCCACGCATCCCACTCAATCTCACGCTCCTCAAAGGCTGCTCGATTGTTGGGGTCTTCTGGGGTTCGTTCACGGCCCGCGAGCCACAGCGCAACCAGGAGTATTTAAGCGAACTCTTTGCCTGGTTGCAAGCTGGCAAGGTCAAGCCTCTGATCTCGGCAAAGTATCCACTTGAGCGTGCCCCCGAGGCACTACGAGATATGATGGAGCGTAAGGTGAAGGGCAAGGTTGTGCTAGTCGTAGAGTAGCAACTCTACTTACGTTTACGTTTACGTGTTTGCGCTTGTCGGGGACCATACACGCGCTCAGCCATGGTCTCGACAAGCTCCATGACATCTTTGAGTACGGGCTTCTGCTGGAAGAAGAGGACCTCGCTCTCCGTTTCCTGAAAATCCTCTTCGGTGACGTTCAGGCCCTTATACACCAGTAAGAGCAGGTGCTTGCACTGTGCAGCTTTCACCTTCTCGATTTTGCGCCGCAGGTAGGTGGGGTGCCAGAAGCCAACCAACTCCACAAGGACGCGGCGCGTCTCATCCTGCTCGTCAATAAAGGTGAAGTCTGGTATCATCACGGTATCGCCCAGGAGCAGCACCTCGCTCTCGCGCTCAAGACGCCAGTGCTTGCGTTTCTGGCCAATTTTTTGCTCAAAGTCGTGGGCGAAGTCGGCCTCCAGGCGGCTATCAAAGGGACCGGAGGCTTTGAAATGTGAGCGGAGCTCCGAGGTGTAGTCCAGGTGGTAACGCAGCTCCTGGCGTGCCTGTGGCGGGTGGACAGAGGCACGTAGTCGCCATTGGTCGCATAAGAGGAGCGCGGGTAGGAAGGCGGCCATCTGCCGCCCGTAGCGTAGCGTCGAAGAGACAAAGGGCGAGATCGGCCCATCTAGCTCAATGCGGTATCCCCCCTCGGGCAGCGCCTCGGCCCAGAACATGAGCTGGAAAAACTTGATAAAATGCCATAAGTCTTTGTAGTTGCTAAAGGCCTCGATGGTAATGTGCGAGGCCCAGTAGAGGACGCCGCGCGCCAGCTCAAGATTATAGCGTGCGAGGAGGCTGGCAGGTGTCCAGGCAGGCCCAGCATCGGTGAGTAGATAGAAGGCATTGCGGTCGGCGAAGAGCATAGAATCGAACTGCCCTGGTTCAATGGCGAGCGTTTGCGCTAGTTCTGTAAGTACCTGTTCGCGGTTGCGGGGGCTGAACACATCGGGTTGTTTGAAGACGGGGCCATAGGCGAAGGCCTGTTCGCGAATGCTCGCGGGTGGCAGGGGAGTCGTGCGTGGAGTAAAGGTCGCGCCATCCATAAGCACCTTGGCCAGGCCACGCAGGAAGACATAGTCAACCCGTGCGCCCTCATAGAGAGCGAAGGCCTTCTCCAGGGCCTCCTGTGTGCGGCCCACATGTTTGTGCAGGATATCGATTAGCTCTTGCGCCGTCTGTTGCAGTTTGGGATCTTCTGGATCGACCATCTCGACCGAGAGCGTGGTCTCGGAGTGGCGCAGGCGAGGCCGGATCAGCTCACTGGTGAGCATGCTTAATCTCCCTTCCGCACATGACGACGCTGGGCCTTGCCCTCGTCAATCGTCTTACGCACAAGCACCTCAAAAAGCACGGCTTCCCGCTCCTCTTGCTTGCGCAGGATTCTCCCCAGGCGCTGGATGTACTCACGCTTATTCGATCCGCCGCCCAGGACGATGGCGATTTTGGCCGCAGGCAAATCTATACCCTCATTCAGGACTTTAGAGGTCACAAGCACCTGGTAGGTGCCATTTTGGAAGGCATCCAGAATATGTTTGCGCTCGGCGACCCCGGTCTCGTGCGAGATCACGGGAATGAGCCATTGCTGCGAGATCATATAGGCCACGGCATTGCTCTCGGTAAAGATCAGGATGCGTTCGCCTGCGTGTTCGCGTAGCAACTCATCAAGGACTACAAACTTGCCCTCGCAGTTCCATGTGATCTCAAGCAAGCGTTGACGCGCCAGGAGCGCCTGGCGTGCCTGGGTATCGAAGGCCGAGAGGCGCATGAGTTCGCGTAACCAGTGTGGGCCATGACTGCGGCGTAAGCGACGCTCGCGGATGAAGTCGGTATAGGTGGCGTAGGCGGCGTCATAGTCCGCGCGCTCCTCCTCCGTCAGGTTAACGCGAATGCGCTCCGTCCGGTAGTCTGCAAGCTGCTGGCCTACTAGATCGCGCAAGGGAAGGTTATAGACGGTGGGTCCAAGCAGTTCATCGACGCGCCAGCGGCCATTGGTCTGTTCCTCCTCCTCGGGATAGGTCGCGGTCAAGCCCAGGCGGCAGGGGGCTGGCGCCATCAAAGCGGCCTCACCCCAGGTACGTGCAGGCAGGTGATGCACCTCATCAAAAATAAGTAAGCGAAAGGTATTTCCAGATGCAGCGATCAGGTCGCCCGCGGAGTGATAGGTGGTGACGGTAATGGGCTGAATTAGCTTCTCGCCGCTGTAGTAGACGCCGATCTCCGCCTGGAAGGCATTGACGAGGCGCGCATACCACTGGTGAACCAGGGAGATAGTAGGCACGATAATGACCGTCGAAGCCTTGATCTCGTAGATGGCGTGGATTGCCAGGAAGGTCTTGCCCGCGCCCGTGGGTAGGACGATGCTGCCGCGTCGCTCATGCTGCTTCCAGGCCTCCAGGGCGGCTAGCTGGTAGTCATGCGGCTCTCGTGTCTCATGCAGCTTGAGCGCCAGGCGTTTCCAGCGAGGAACATCATCGCGCACCTGGTTCTCCTGTAGCCACGGGCGGATGCTGGAATAGTGATAGGCTTCGCAGCGCCACTGGCCTTTAATGAATTGAAATGGTGGGGGAATGGATGCGTTAGCCTCTACATGTCGCAGCACTAGCGTTCCGCCCTGAAAGAAGATTGACGCGTTCATGCTGCCTAGCATAGCAGCATGAACGCGCTTCGTCCAGAGGGGAAATTTCTCTCTCGCGCCTGCGGCGCTCAGGATAATAAGTGATGAGGTGATCCTGGTGTGGCATTCGCCGCAGCCAGATCAGACACCTCATCACTTATCAATACGATATATTGTAATGTTATATACTTTGAGCAGGGTAAAGGTGGTTGTTTTCTGAGGAGATAGTCAGAGCTTTCAGCTTGAAAGAGAGTATTACAAAACAGTATGAAATATATACTTGCGAATGTGCCAGGTTTTGGGCATGTCAATCCAACCTTGCCGGTGGTGGAGGAGTTGGTGGCGCGGGGCGAAGAGGTCATCTATTATGTACCGGAGGGGTTTAAGGACGCGGTAGAGGCCGTTGGCGCGACGTTCCGGCCCTATGAGCTAGATCTAAGTAATATGGCGCCTCCGGCTATGGGCCGGGAAGGGCAGATACCAGGCTTCCAGATCCAGAATGCCCTGCCATTTCGGATGATCAAGGAGAGCCAGCGTATCCTCCCTCAGGTCCTGGAGCAACTGCGGCAGGAACGTCCAGACGCAATTCTGTATGATCCTATGTGCCTCTGGGCGCGGATCGCGGCCCAGGTATTGCAGATTCCAGCTATTCAGTTGCGCCCATCCTATGCTGTTAATGAGCATGTAAAGCTCTTTCCGATGGGGCCGGGAAATGGAGCGCGTGGCCCAGTGCCGCCTCCATTTATGCAGCAGGTCCGTGAGGATATTGCCACGTTATGCGAGCAGTATAAGCTTCCGCCCTTTGATCTTCAGGAGATCTTTGGCCATGCCGAGCCGCTCAATATCGTTTTTCTACCCAGAGCCTTTCAGCCCGCGGGCGAGACCTTCGATGAGCGTTTTGTCTTTGTCGGTCCCTCAATTCGCCCACGGCATGAGAAGAGCTCTTTCCCGTTGGAGAAGCTTGAGGGCGCGCCGGTGCTCTACATCTCTATGGGAACGGTCTTTAACAATCAGCTTGAGTTCTTTAAGAGCTGTATCGAAGCCTTTGGAGGAACTGAGCAGAAGGTGGTGCTCTCCTATGGCAAACGCGTTCAGCCAGCCGAGTTGGGTCCACTGCCTGCCAACTTTATTGCCGCGGCCTACACTCCTCAGCTAGAGGTCCTGGCGCATACCGACGTCTTTGTTACGCATGGTGGCATGAACAGTACCATGGAGAGCCTCTATTATGGTGTGCCGATGGTGGTTCTTCCACAGATGGTTGAGCAGCAGATGACGGCGCGCCGCGTCTCGGAACTGGGCCTGGGTGTTATGCTAGAGTCTAGCCCTGACTCCGCCCAGAAGCTACGCGAGGCCGTCGAGCATATCCGCCAGGATGTCAGCTTCCGCGCACGCGCGCAAGAGATGCAACACGCCATCCAGCAGACGGGCGGCTATCGCGAGGCTGCTGACGCTATTATGGGCCACACTCAGAAAACCTCGCAAAGGGCATAGCTTTAGAGCGGAATAGAAGCAAAGAGCGCCACTTTTTTATCTCTTTCAGATAAGGAAGTGGCGTTAAATTTATCTATGCTATCTATGGCTTTCTCTTTGATTTCCATCTATATTAGTAGAAGCCCCATATTTGATTCACTAATTAAAGAAGAGGTGGAAGTCCTTATGACAGATATTCACCAGGCCACTGATGCCCTTTCTCCATCTGAGATAATCTTGCATCCTCTGGAGCCGCTTACTCTTGAAGAGATTACTGCCGCAGTCGACATAGTGCGTGCTGAGCAGCAACTCAGTGAGGATGTGCGTTTCGTCTCGGTGAACCTGCATGAGCCAGCCAAAGAGATTGTCCTGAACTTTAAGGAGGGCGACGAGATCGCGCGCGAGGCGTTTATAGTGCTACTCGATAAAGCATCGGGGGCAACCTATGAGGCCGTGGTCTCGGTGACGGAGAAGCGCGTGAAGAGCTGGAAGCATATCCCCGGCGTCCAGCCAGCCGTGCTCTTTGAAGAGGTCGTGGAGTGCGAGAAGGTACTCAAGGCGCATCCCGAGTTTCAAGAGGCCCTGCGCAGGCGTGGCATCACCGACCTGGGCCTGGTGATGGTCGATACCTGGACCGTGGGCAACTATGGCCACGAGGAGGAGCGGACACGGCGTATCCTGCGCTCTCTGGCGTATTTGCGCCACAATCCTACGGATAATGGCTATGCCCGTCCCATTGAAGGCATTATCGCCTTTATCGATGTTAACCAGATGGTGGTTATCCGAGTCGAAGACCACGGCATTGTTCCCGTGCCGCCCGAGGCGGGTGAGTATACACCTGAGGCTGTGGGAGAGATGCGTACCGATCTAAAGCCTATTCAGATTACCCAGCCCGAGGGGCCGAGCTTTAGCGTGCATGGACACGAGGTACGCTGGCAAAAGTGGCGCTTCCGCATTGGCTTTACCACGCGTGAAGGGCTGGTGCTACATACGCTGGGCTACGAGGACCAGGGCCGGGTACGCCCTATCATGTACCGGGCATCCCTGGCTGAAATGGTTGTACCCTATGGTGATCCAGGCGTCAGCCATTATCGCAAGACAGCCTTTGATGTCGGCGAATATGGTGTGGGTATCCTGGCTAATGCGCTTGAACTGGGCTGCGACTGCCTGGGCTATATCCACTATTTTGACGCGTTCGTTACAGACGGTTTCGGCAATCCTGTACGCTTACCCAACGCTATTTGTATGCATGAAGAAGATTTCGGTATCCTGTGGAAGCATGCCGATTGGCGCGTGGATCGGACTGAGGTGCGCCGCTCGCGTCGCCTGGTCATCTCCTTTATTGCTACCATTGATAACTATGAGTATGGTTTCTTCTGGTATCTCTATCAGGATGGCAATATCGAGTTCGAGGCCAAATTGACTGGTATCGTGAGCACGGGTGCGGTCCCTCCTGGTGTGAAGCCAAAGTATGGTCAACTGGTTGCGCCCCAGGTCAATGCTCCTATTCACCAGCATATCTTCTGTCTCCGTATGGATATGATGATCGATGGCATTAACAACTCTGTGTACGAGGTCCATACCGAGGCCGAGCCGCTGGGGCCAGAGAATCCTTATGGGAACGCCTTCTTCGCCAGGTCGACTCTGCTGGCGACCGAGATCGAAGCTCAGCAGACGATTGACCCTTTCTCCGCACGCTACTGGAAGGTCGCCAACCCCAATGTGCAGAATCGCCTGGGTGAATCCGTGGCCTATAAGCTGATGCCGGGCGATAATGCTCTGCCTTTCCTGCATCCAGAGTCAAGCATCATGAAGCGTGCTGGCTTTATCAAGAAAAATCTCTGGGTCACGCCATACCATGAAAAGGAACTCTATCCCGCGGGCGATTATCCTAACCAGCACGCGGGAGGCGAGGGTCTGCCAGCCTGGACCCAGGCCAATCGCTCCCTGGAGAATACGGATGTGGTTCTCTGGTATGTCATGAATGCGCACCATGTAACACGCCCCGAGGACTGGCCCGTGATGCCCGCGACCTACATTGGCTTTATGCTCAAGCCAGTCGGCTTCTTTGATCGCAACCCCTCGTTGGACGTGCCCCCGCCCACCAGCAGCCATGATCACTGCTGCGAGCACTAATTGCCCTTCATACAGCTTGCTACACGGGCCTCGGGTAAGGTGTGTGCGTGGGAAAACGGGCATTGCTCGTTTTCCCACGCACACACCTTACCCCTGAGCACCGCAGGCGCGAAGGCATTGTATATTGAAGAGCCGCATGGCATAATGAAAGCAGTTCCCCTACATCCGTAGCAGAGTGGCTTCAAGAGGAGGCTGAGCCTGTGAAACTTGTTGATGTCCTCTCACTGCCTGTGCTGGAAGGTACCCGTGTCGTAGCAGGCGAAAGCGGGTTGGAACGCGATGTGCGCTGGGTGCATATTACCGATTTGCCAGATTTTCTGCCCTGGGTGCGCCCGGGACAGTTGCTGCTGACCACGGGCTATGCCTGGCCACGGGAAGAAGCGGATGAGCGAGCTATTGTACGCGCGCTTGCCGAGCATGGCCTTGCCGGTGTCTGCCTGGCGGTCCCTCATTTCTTTGAGCACTTCTCCGAGGCGGCGCGTGAGGAGGCCGACGCGGCCCAATTGCCCCTCCTCGAAATTCCCTGGGATATCCCCTTCGCGCGCATTACGGAAGATGTACATCGCGCTATCCTCGCCGAACAATACCGGGTTATAGAACACTCTGAAGCTATTCACCGCGCTCTTACACGCGCAGCGCTCCAGGCGGGCAGTTTACAGGATCTCGCCAGGACGCTCAGCAGCCTGATTCAACGTACGATTGCCTTCGTGGATGAAAGCGCCTGTGTTCTGGCGACTGCCGCTTATGAGTCGCAAGAGCCGGGTGTTGTGAAGACTCTACCCGCGCTTGAACAGAGCCTGCCTGGGTATATAGGCTATCTGGAGAAGCAGGGGTATCTCCAGAAACTGCGCACGCGCAATGAATCGCTCCATATCCCTGCCGCTCCAGAGGTTGGCCTGGTCTCTTGTATTATCTGTCCCATTCGCCCCAAAGGCGAACTAGTGGGCTTCGTCTGGATCACCGAGGGCGAGCAGGAGCTGAGCGAGCTTGATGTACGGGCAGCGGAACATGCGGCTATGGTAGCGGCCCTGCATATTACCCATCAACGCGAACTGGTCTCGCTGGAGACGCGCTTTGGCTATACCTTCCTGGACTCTCTGCTGGAGGGTCGCTTTGAAGCAACCCCTCAGGCACTTGAGCGAGCCCAACTGTTAGGTTTCTCGCCCGATAGCAAGTACCGGGTTGGCCTGGTCGTGCTGGATGAGCCGACCCCGTTATCGCGCGAAGGCTTTCTCAGGCGCGAGCGGCTGGTCGTACAACTCAGGCAGCGCCTGCGCGTTCTCGATACTGCTCCCCTCCTGACAGTCACGCTCAACCAGATTATTTTCCTCCTGCCGGAGCGCCATGCTGGTCAGCGCATCTGGGATGTCTTAAAAGGGAAGGGAATCTCGCTGGCTTTTGGCCTGCCTTATGCTGGAATTGAGGGGGTGCGGCGTAGTTATCGCGAGGTACTTTCCCTGCTGCCATATATACCGGCCGAAAAGTTCTGTTACTATGAGACACTGCTTCTGCCCCGCGTCCTGGTGGGGGACCAGGATGCGAAGCAGGCTTTTCTTGACATGCTTCTAGGTCGGCTCAAGGAGCAGCGCAATGGCGACGTATTGTGCGAAACCTTGCTGACCTGGGCGCAGACAGGCTTTCACTCTACAATGGTAGCCGAGCGTATGGGGGTGCATCCTAAAACCCTGCAATACCGCCTGTCGCGGGCCTCCGATATTACCAGGCTCGATCTCGCGGACCCCGAGACGCGTTTCCGTTTACAGCTTGCCGTTCATCTTTTATCTTTACAAGATAAAAAGACGCTTTAAACTTTATCGCTCAAAGCACTAGTTTTTCTACGTATTTCCATCTATATTCTCAATATACGTCTATCTAAAAGAAAAACCTGCTGTGAGAGCGAGGGAGGTCTCATGCTCAAAGAACAATCTCGTACGGAGACCCTGTTGCAACTCCGTAGGGACCAGGTGCCACGGGGAGTGGCCAACACGCATCCTATTTTTGCCGCGCGCGCACAGGGCGCCCAACTCTGGGATATAGACGGCAATGAGTACATCGACTTTGTGGGCGGTATTGGTGTACTCAATGTCGGTCATAGTCATCCTAAAGTGATCCAGGCCGTGCAGGCCCAGCTAGAGCGTTTGACGCATAGCTGCTTTCAAGTTGCCATGTATGAGTCCTATGTGCGCCTGGCGGAGCGCTTGAATGCCCTGGTTCCTGGGGCTGGAGCGAAAAAGACGATTCTCTTGACCACGGGTGCCGAGGCGGTCGAAAACGCGATCAAGATCGCGCGGGCCGCGACAAAGCGACCCGCAGTCATCGCCTTCACGCATAGCTTCCACGGTCGCACCTTGATGGGTATGAGCCTGACAGGCAAGGCCACGGCCTATAAGCAGAATTTTGGCCCCTTCGCTCCCGAAGTCTACCATGCGCCATATCCTTACGATTATCGTGGATGGAATAGCGAGCGAGCGCTGGACGCCTTCCGGGAGATGCTGCTGACCGAAGTAACGCCGGAGCGAATCGCGGCGGTGATTATTGAGCCGGTGCTTGGCGAGGGCGGTTTTGTACCCGCGCCAGTGGAGTTCTTACGTGATCTGAGGCGCATTACGCAGGAGCACGGTATCTTGCTGATCGCCGACGAGGTGCAGACGGGCTTTGGGCGCACGGGCAAGATGTTCGCCATCGAGCATAGCGGCATAGAGCCTGATCTGGTCGTGCTGGCCAAGAGCCTGGCTGGCGGCCTCCCACTCTCGGCTGTGGTTGGTCGCGCCGAGATCATGGACGCCCCCGAACCAGGTGGCCTGGGTGGCACATACGCAGGCAATCCCCTGGCCTGTGCGGCGGGTCTGGCCGTGCTAGACGTCTTCGAGCAGGAGAATCTGCTTGGGCGCTCGCAACAACTGGCGGAGCGCTTTTCAAGCCAGTGCCAGGCACTGCAGCAGGAGGTCACAGAGATCGGCGATGTACGCGGCCTGGGTATGATGCTTGCTCTCGAGTTCGTGCGCGATCGCGAGAGCAAAGAGCCAGCCCCTGAGCTTGTCGACCAGATTGTAAAGCAGGCACGCGAGCAAGGATTATTGCTGCTCAAGGCTGGTCTCTATGGGAATGTCGTACGCATCCTGGTGCCTCTGGTGATTGAAGAGCCGCTTATCTCCCGTTCGCTGGAGATCCTGCGTGCCGTGGTAAAAGGAGTCGTGCAGCAGAAATAAACCTCTTGGGGAAGGGAGGGAAAAGTTTTCTTACCAGCTTGGTATAGGTATATACCCTACCACAGGCTCCCAGCGTTGTCGGAGCCTGTGGTAAAGCGCATAGAGTAAACAACGTCGTTTCATATATTCGCGCTTCTGACAGGCCTGATTATCTTCTATTCTTTACACCGAAAGGAACAGACCATGTCACTGGTAGATAACGCCTCGGGTCAATCCGAGGCAAACCTGCAAAAATACGGTTATAAGCAAGAGTTTCGTCGCGACCTCAAACGCTTCGCTTCATTCGCGGTTGGCTTCTCGTTTATCTCCATTACCACTGGTATCTTCTCCACCTATGGCGGCGTTTTAAACTGGGGTGGTCCCCTGGGAATCTGGACCTGGCCCTTTGTCGCGGTTGGTCAATTGTTTGTCGCCCTCGTCTTCGCGGCCCTGGCCTCACGCATTCCTATCGCAGGCTACTCCTATCAATGGATGTCGCGCCTGGCGAACCCCAAAATTGGCTGGCTTATTGGTTGGCTCTCGTTCACCTATCTGATCGTCGTTGTTGTTTCGGTAGACTACGGTATTGCACAGACGATTTTTCCGAGCCTCTTCCACTATACTGAGACGCCGGTCAACGCATGGATTGTGACGGCTGCAATTGTCCTGGTGCAGATGCTTCTCATTCTCTTCTCCACAGCCTGGTCTACGCGCATCAATAACACGGCCGTTGGTACTGAAGTGATTGGCATCGTGGGTCTGACCTTGCTCTTGTTGATCGTTGGACTGGTGCGTGGTGGTCTGCATCCAGATCACCTCTTTAGCATGGGAGCTGTCCCCGCAACTGGTTACTTTAACTTTGGCACGCTGACAAGCGTCGGGCCGTTTATTTTCTCCTTCTTGCTAGGTTCTTATACCATAGTAGGCTTTGAGGCCGCCGCTAACCTGGCCGAAGAGACGGAGAATGCGCACAAAGTCGTTCCATTCTCGATGTGGACCGCCGTGGTCTTAAGCGGCATCGTCGGTATGTTTTTCCTGATTGCTCTGAATCTGGCTTCGGGCGATCTCAAGGCCCTGGCTGGTTCGGCTACTCCGGTCGCCGATATTGTAACTCAGACTCTGGGTACGGTCGTCGGTGATATCTTCTTGATCCTGGTGACCTTCTCGATCTTTGCCTGTGGCCTGGTGATTTTCATTACCGCGACACGCCTGGTATGGGCCATGTCGCGCGATGAGCGCTTCCCAGCCTACCGCGTCTTCCAGCGCGTTGATAACCATACCAGCACTCCCCTGGCCGCTACGATTCTGTGTGGCATCGTGATCGAGATTGTCCTGGCAATCTTCGCCACGCAGACCAATACCCTGACGAACCTGTTCAGCGCCTCCTCGCTACTGCCTGCGATTGTCTATCTGGCGACCGTCATCCTCTATATCAGCACCAGGCGCAAACTGCCGAAAGCGCAAGGCTTCAGCCTGGGCGCGTTTGAGTGGCCAGTGATGATCCTGGCGCTGGTCTGGCTAGTCTTTGAACTGTCCATCTTCCGCGATGCCTCGTTTCAGACGCCCTGGCTCTATTCTCTGGTCATGTTTGCGCTTGGTTTGATCTACTTTGTTTACATGCTGGTGAGGCGTCCGCAGGTATTGAAGACGTTGCCGCTGGAGGGAACGTCGGTTGAAGAGGGTCCTGGAATCGCCCCTTCTCAGGCGGATTAAGCTTAATATTGATAGAGTCCATTCCTCTTGCCTGGCGCGAGAGGAACAATGCCAGCATGCCAGTCATGTTAAGAGAGTGGCATGCTAGCATTCTCCCTGGAGCTCTGATGCCTCCCGTAGAGGTATTTCTGTCATTTGAAAGGGTAGCAGCTATGACTGAATACAATATGCTGATCAATGGGCAGTTTGTCAAAAGCAGCACGGGCAAGGTGGTTGATGACCTCAATCCAGCCAGTGGTGAAGTCATCGCCCAGGTTCCTGAGAGTTCGCTTGAGGATATGCAGCATGCGGTTGCGGCTGCCCGCGAAGCGTTCAATGATGGTCGCTGGTCGAATCTGCCTCACGGTGCGCGTGCCGCTACGCTTGAGAAATTGGCCTCATTGGTGGAGGCTCATGCGGGAGAACTGGCCGAACTTGAGTCTCTTGACACTGGTAAGCCCATCAAGCTGGCGCGCGATAGTGATATTCCCTTTGCCATCGATAACTTGCGCTTCTTCGCGGGCGCGGCTCGCCATCTCGCGGGCGTTGCCGCCAGCGAATACTCGGGAGGACATACCAGCGTGATCCGGCGCGAGCCGGTGGGCGTCGTGGCCTCTGTGGCGCCCTGGAACTACCCCTTTATGATGCTAGCCTGGAAGATTGGACCCGCCCTGGCGGCAGGCAATAGTGTCGTCTTCAAGCCCTCGCCGGAGACGCCCCTCACCGCCTTGAAGCTGGGTGAACTGGCTCTGGAGGCAGGCATCCCTGATGGCGTACTCAATATCATCACGGATGGTCCTGAGGTTGCTCCCAGCCTGGCGAGCCATCCAGGCGTCAATATGGTCTCGATCACAGGTAGCACGCGTAGCGGTAAATATGTCATGCGCGCCGCTGCCGAAACGGTCAAGCGTGTTCACCTGGAGCTGGGTGGCAAGGCCCCCTTTATCGTCTATGAGGATGCGGATATTGAGGCCAGCGCATATGGCGCAGTGGTCGGCGGCTATGTCAACTGCGGCCAGGATTGTACCGCCGCGACACGCATCTATGTCCACGAAAGCATCTATGATCGCTTTATGGAGTCCTTCTTGGGCAAGGTCAAGCAGATTCGTGTTGGTGATCCAACCCAGGAGAGCACTGACATGGGATCGCTCATCTCTGCCAGGCAGCGCGATGCCGTTGAAGGCTATGTCGAGCGCGCTCTGCGTGCGGGCGCGAACATCCTGACTGGCGGGAAACGCGCCTCTATCCCTGGCTTTGAGAAGGGCTTCTTCTTCGAGCCAACCGTGATCGCGGAAGATCGGCAGGACGCCGAGATTGTACAGTCTGAAGTCTTTGGTCCCGTGGTGGTCGTGAGTCGCTTCTCGTCTGAGGAGGAGGTCTTGCGCAAGGCGAACGGGGTGGTGTATGGCCTGGCCGCCTCGGTCTGGACGAAAGACATCTACAAAGCCATGCGTGCCAGCAAGGCCCTGCAATTTGGCACCGTGTGGGTCAATGACCATCTCCCCCTGGCCTCCGAGATGCCGCATGGAGGATACAAGGAGAGCGGAATTGGCAAGGACATGTCGCTCTACTCCTTCGAGGAGTACACCCAGATCAAACACGTCATGATCGAACTCTCAGGCGAGGCACGCAAAGGCTGGCACTACACCATCTTCGGCGACCCCGTCTAAAAGTGGTAAGGATATGGTGGTGGGCTGGCGGAGCCAGCCCACCACCATATCCTTACCACTAGTTACGTACAAGTGTATGTCTGCATGGGAAGATGTCATGTTTACACTGACCAAAAAAGGAGACCATTCGTATGGACACGAGTATCCGCGAAGTCACCACCGAGGCAACTCTACAGGAAAAGAAGAAGCTACGTAAAGAACTTCGTCTTTTCGACCTGGTCTTTTACACCATCGCCGCCATTATCAATGTAGATACACTTGGCGCGGTCTCTTCCAATGGTGGCCAGGCCTTAACCTGGCTCTTGATCTCCGCAGTCACCTTCCTCATTCCCTATGGCCTGCTGACCGCTGAAATGGGCAGCACCTTCCCGCAAGAGGGAGGAGTCTATGAGTGGTGTAAACTGGCAGGTGGGCGCTTCTATGGTGCCATCGCATCAATTCTATACTGGATCTCTAATCCGCTGTGGGTTGGTGGTACCCTGGCAGTCACCTCTATCGCCGCTATTAAGACCTTCTGGTTCGGCAATCCCGATGTTCTCTGGGGTGGGAGTGCGTTGAGCGACGCGCTTCTGGAGATGGGTGTAGCCCTCGTCTTTATCTGGGGTACGACCTGGTGCGCCATCACCTCGTTGCACGTGGGCAAGTGGTTGGCGCTTCTTGGCTCCTACGCCAAACTGGCGCTCTTCGCCGTTTTTAGTATTCTGGCACTGGTCTTCTTCTTTGGCGGTCATTCCTCGGGTGAGCATCTGGGGCTGGGCGATCTCGTACCTACGGGCAACTTAGGTGTGATCTTTAGTGTTATTCTTCCTGTGCTGATCTTTAACTGGGCTGGTTTTGAGACGCAGAACGGCGCAGGCGAGGAGATGCATAATCCGCAGCGAGACATTCCTCGTTCTATCATTCGTGCAGGCATCTGTGTGGCGCTGGCCTATGCCATTCCTGTCGCCATCATTCTCTTTACCCTGCCAAAATCACAGCTCTCAAACGCGACAGGTTTCTTGAGTGCCTTTAAAGTGGTTTCTGGCGTGCTTCCTGCTCCGGTAGCTACTGGCCTGGGACTCCTGGTGGCCCTGGCACTGGTTATCGGCCTGGCCTCCAGTGGTGGTACCTGGCTGATTGGTGCCGATCGCACGTACGCGATTGCCTCACTTGATCGCACTGCGCCTGTCTTCCTGGGACGCTTCAGCAGCAGGTTTGGCACGCCTATAGTTGTCAATACTATGTCGGGCATTGTTGCCACGATCGCCATGGCCGCCGCGATTGCTGTCAACTCATTCTCGAGCGATCCCAATATCGCGACGCTCTTTACCCTGGTGCTTGGTTTCTCTATCTCAACGGCGACGATGGCCTATCTCTTCGTCTTCCCGGCCTTCCTCATCTTGCGCTACAAGTATCCCCAGGTGAAGCGTGTGTACAAGGTTCCTGGAGGTATGGTTGGGGCATGGGTTGTTACAATCCTGACCTTCTTGTACGCGGGAGTTGCGACCTACTTCATCTTGATTCCCACCGACGATACTGTGGCAAACTATAAGGGGCTGACGCGTCTGACTTATGAGTTGACGCAGTTTACGCCGCTGGTGGTGATTCTGCTGCTCGCTATTGTCTTCTTTATATGGGGGCAGAGCGAGAAGCGCAACAAAGACGTAGTGGTTGAACTCAACTTGAACTCTGTCGAAGAGGCCCCGGCTGATGTTTTGAGCGAGCCATCTCAGGCCTAACATTTTGTTTGAGCATGAAAAAAACAGGGAGATGAGGCTAGCCTCGTCTCCCTGTTTTCCATTCCATCTGAGCCTGTTGCAGGTCGATCAGCTCCTGTTCCAGGCGCATAACCTCTTGCTGTAGGCGCTGTTTCTGCTGCTGTGGACCCAGCAGGCGGAGATCCTCGAACCATTTATAGCCAAGCCTGAGCAGGCCATGAGGCACAAACGCGGCGGTCTGATAGTATTGTGAGCGCGTATTAGACATGCCACTGGTTACGTGTTTCATCTCAAGTTTGAGCTGCTTGATCTCAAGCTTGAGCGCGGCGATCTGATCCTTGTAGGGATCTGCCGTGTTCCCGCTACTGCGCCTTCCGGGTGCTTGAGATGCGTAGGAAGCGATAGCATTAGGCTCCCGAAGCGATGCTCCGCAGTTTTCGCAGAAGTGCGCGCCATCCTTCACCTTTTTACCGCAAGCATTACAGTACATACCCGTGTCCTCCTTGAAAAGTAGTATGCATATAAATAGTACGGGTGACCTCTGCTACTGGATGCGCTGCCCTTGCGAGCCAATGTGAAAATGACTGACACTTAACACAACTATGAGATCTCGAGAAAAAACACGGAAGCAATGCGCCGCACATGCCTTGAATGTCCAATCAGAAGCCTTGGTAGGGTCCAAGCTAGCTTGGACCCTACAAGTAGGGATGTTTATTTAGGGGAAGATGGCCTGTTTGTAATCGCTCAGGATCTCGTTGGCCGCTCGTGCACCCTCCTGAGCCCCTCCTTCCATGAAGCCCTGATAATTGATGGAGCAGTGTTCGCCGCCGAAGTGGATCTTGCCCTGGCGCGCCTTCTCGTATCCGCTAAAGAGGGTGTACTGGCCGACGCGCCAGCAGGAGTAGCTGCCGAGTAGATTGGGATCGCCGGTAGGATAGCTCAAGGTCGCCTTGCCGGTATAGTGAGGACTGATGCCGGGCCATACTGTCTCCAGTTGCGCCAGAAAGGTCTGAGCATAATCCTGAATCTTGGGGTTGCTGCTGGTAGAGTAGGGCGAGGCCGGGTTATACGCGGCGCCGATATTACCGCCCGTGTAATCAACAATGATGCCCGTCGCACCAGGCTGAGCACGCGTCACATCCCAGGTATTCTGGAAGCCTACGTCCGTATAGATATTGCCATTGCTGATCCCCGGCCAAGCCCCGGCACTGTTCCAGTAGCGCGTATCAAACTGCAACTGGAGCTTGGAGTTCGTGCCATAGCCAAGCTGGGTAATGGCCGTTTTCTTGAGGCTGTCAAAACCGGCCTGGCTGTAGTTTAGCGTACGTAGGACGCTGAACGGCAGGGTCAGGATCACGCGGTCGTAGGTGGCCGTTTGAGTACCCGTGGGGGATGAGAGCGTCAACGTAATGCTCTCATCGGCGTTGGTCGTGATCGCTTTCATACGCGTGTTGAGCTTCACTGAACTGGTGGGAAGCGCGTTGGCTATAGCCGCTGGAAGTTGCTCATTCCCTCCTACAATGTGATAGCGCTCATTGGATTTGCCAAAGATGCTGAAATTACCCGGTGTGGCCTGGTAGCCGAGTAGATACACCAGGTTGAGAGAGCTTTGATCTCTGGTCTCGCGCCCATACTCTATGTTGTAGGCCACATCCAGTAGCTGCCCCATATTGGAGGCGTGGCCGCCAGTCACATATTGCTCAATCCAGTCGTAGACACTGGTATTGTCGAGCTGTTGCCCAAAGGCGGTATAGCTATTGTAGAGCGTGGGAAAGGGCGCCTGCTGGATCTGTTCTTGCAAGACATTATGAACCTGCTGGAAGTCACTATCCGCCTGTGATTGGGGATAATACTTGCCAAAGAAATAATAGGTATCTTCTGAACCATTAGGCTGAGCTGACAACAGATCAGCCGTTTGTAGGTTAAAGCGTTGCGTGAGTTGCAGGATGGTCTTGTGTGAGCTATCGATTAGCTCAGCGCACCATTCGCTGGTCTGTCCATTTGCCCAGGTTGTGGTGTTGGAGTGCATGCGTCCACCGACGCGGGAAGAAGCTTCATATACAGTAGAGGCATAACCAGCATCCTGGAGCGTCAGAGCGGCGTTCAAGCCAGCGATGCCACCACCAATGATGGCAATGCGTGGCGAACCTACGATATGGGAGCTCGGGGTACTGGTCGCGTGCGCCCTGGGAACGGCGAGGTCGGCGAGTGCCAGTCCCGCAACGACGGCGCCTGAGCCTTTGAGAAATTGGCGGCGGTTCAGGCCTGCTCGTCGCCGCTGACGTACCTCCTCGACAGAGACTCCTCTGTCTGAGGCCTCTGCATGTTCACTAGCAAGCCTTTGTAGCGCACGTATAAGGGGAGTTCGAGCCATACATAGAATCCTTTCTGTAGTGGCCGTGACAATTAATCGAGGTTGAAAATAAAGTCGTACTCTGAACCCACGGGATTTCCACGTGCGTGCAACCGCATCTCGCCATGCACATTTTTGTAGATACCGGTCCCGCCAGTGATAGCGAGCATAGAGTCGGCGCCACTATCGTAATAAGGCCCCTCGACCGTGATTTGTCCTCCGGCGAGCAGGGTTGTCCAGGTGCATTCATAGGCTGTTCCCACGACTGTGCGTACGCAGTTGCCATTATCACTACCGACTTTATGTTTATTGGCGGCATCAAAGACAGGATTAGCGAAGGGAAGCAGGTCGCCCACCGAGTCACCCTTAGGACCGACATCCACAACAGTATCCGTGATGGCATGTTCAACGACGTGTACAACTCTGCCATGCTCAACTGGTGCTGCCTGAACATCCGTGTGTAGTGATGTTAAGCTAACAGCGGCAATAACAAGAGCTAGAAGTGTGGCGATAGAAATGGGGATAAAAAACTTTCTCATGTTGCATCTCCTTGGACGATAATAGATAGGACGGCACTGTACCTATCTGTGATAAAAGCTCTTTACTTGAGCACGTGAAGGGATGAGCCTGAGAACCGGGCGCGTGGTCATAGCGCGAGCAAGAGTATAGAGACAGAGCCATACCCATCGGACTTTCCAGATAAACCTGCCTCTATAGAACAGTATAGAGAAGAAAATCGAAGAAAAACAGTGGTACAAGCGATAAATTCGTAATGGACTTTTTATCTAGGTGAGATAGCATTATCTGCAATAAGGATTGAAATCAGTCCTTTGTAGGGTCCATGCTTGCATGGACCCTACAAGATCGATGTGCGTCCTTTTAGTCGCTGTCGCATCTCTCTAAACAAAGGGCAAGTTATTTTAGAGCGAAGGGATGTCGTTGTGTATGTTATTGAGGACGGAACAGGTCTGGGAGACCTTTCACGAGCCGTTGGCACGCTTTATTCGTCGACGTGTTGCCTGGAGTTAACATTCACAACTGCATAAAGATACCTGAACAGGTGAATATGCTCGAGCAAAAGGAGCAAAATCCCAAAACAACAAAGTTACCGGTAAGAGGTGGAAATAAAAAAGAGCAAGGTTGGAGAAGTTTTGCGCCTTCTTCTCTGCTAGACTGTTCTTTGTCGAGCACAGACGTGCCTGCCACTCTCTACTCGGGAGAGGGGCATGACGCACACTCATGGACTTCCGTTGTGACTCGACAGAGAAGAAAGTAAAAAAGGTAGAAAACATGATTAACGGAATAATCGCGACGGTAGTGTTCGTCCGAGACCTGGCCAGCTGTACGACGTTTTATCGAGATACGTTCAAACTTCCGTATATGGGGAGCGATGCCAATTCTTCCACTTTCCTTCTGCAAGAGCGGCACCTGATCCTGCTCTCGCTCTCAGGTGCCGCAGACCTGCTGAGTGCAGATCCCAATACGTTCAAGATTGATGGAGCTCCTCGCGTTGTTCTGGCCGCCAGTGTTGAGGATGTTGACGCCGCATATGAGGTGCTCAAGGCAGCGGGAGTCACGTTCCTCAGACCCCCAACTGACCAGTCCTGGGGGCTGCGCACGGCACACTTTGCCGATCCAGAAGGCAATCTCTGGGAGATCAATCAACCCATAGAAGCAAAGGTAGAGGGGTAGGCCAAGCCATTCTGTGGCTATCGCGCCAATTGCTCACATTGCATCCTATTTACCAGCGGGGTTCAGGCCTCCAGGCGATACCAGTGGCGGGCGTTGGCGCGCCAGAGCTTCTCGCGGGCCATGGTCGAGAGCTCGCTTGTCAGGGCATCGAGGGTCTCGACCCAGCGCTTATAGGAGCTTGCCAGGAGCATGACTGGCCAGTCGCTGCCAAATAAGACGCGCTCTTCACCAAATGCGTTGAGGGCATCGTGTATGTAGGGTTTGATATCATCGGGCTTCCAGGTGCTGTGGTTGGCCTCGGTTACCACGCCGCTGATCTTGCAGGCCACGTTGGGGTGCCGCGCAAGCTCGTTTAGTTGCTTACACCATGGTTCGCGTTCTCCTCTGGCAATGGCGGGCTTCCCCAGGTGGTCGAGGATAAAGCGCACCTGGGGACAGCGCTCCACCAGCTGGATGACCTCTGGAAGCTGCTCATGACGAATGCAGAGGTCGAATGAGAAGTTATAGTCTGCCAGGAGCTGAACCCCTTCGAGAAAGCTCGGCGAGAGGCAGAAGCCGAGGGCTTCGCCCTGAACGTTGCGCCGCACACCCTTGATCAAGGGGCCAAGCGTGGTAAGGGCCTGTAAGTGTTGCGTGGTTCCTGCTCCAAGTTCGAGGGGAGCAGCGGCTACAATTCCTTGCAGCCGCTTATCCTGTTGTGCCAGCTCTACTATCCAGGAGGCCTCGGCGAGTGCCTGGGCTGGCTCAACCCCTGTCTCGACGAAGACAAAGGCCTCTACCGCTTGTATGCTGGTAGCCTGGGTAAATTCAGCGAGGCCATAGTCCTGGTCAAGCGTGGCGTCCCCTGCCAGCCAGGAACGTTCAAACTGGTCACGTTGCCAGAGGTGGACATGGGTGTCTATGAGGGCGAAATCAGGCATGGGTGACATCCTTTACCTTCAGCCAGAGTTCTTCTGGAATGGAATACAGGGCCAGGGCCAACGTCTGCTCCAGGCGTTCGGGTTTAGAGATACCGACGATAGTGGAGGTAATGCGTGGGTCGCGCAGGGAGAACTGGAGTGCCAGCGCCGCCAGCGGCACCTCATATTCCTGGCAGAGTTTTTCGAGGGCGAATGCCTGCTTGAGCATGTCTTCTGATGCCTGCCCATACATATAGCGTGGGTAGGCTGAAGGTCCTTTGGCCAGGATACCTGAGCCATAGGGGGCGGCATTGACGGCGGCGACTCCATGTGCCTGGCAGACGTCCCAGAAGGGTGAGGCCTCTCGCTCCAGCAGGGTGTAGCGGTTGTGCGAGATCGCGACGCTGAAGAGGTCGGTCTCCACAAAGCGGGTCATCATGTCGATGGGGCCGCCCGCGATACCAATATGTTCGATTACCCCCTCGGCCTGAAGCTGGCGCATAACCTCGACGGGGCCGCCAGGGGCCATGGACTTTTCAAAGCCGATATGTTCTGGATCATGTAGATAGCAGAGTTGTAGGCGCTCCACGCCAAGCAGACGTAGGCTACGCTCCACGCTACGGCGTATCTGTGCTCCGCTGAAATCACCTGTGGTCAGGTCACGATCAGACTTACTGGCGAGCACAAAACCAGCAGGCAAGCCGCCAAGCTCGCGCAGGACGAGGCCAATGCGGCGCTCGCTCTCGCCATCACCATATGAAGCGGCGGTATCGACAAATGGAATGGGGCCGGCGAAGATGGCGCGAATAGTGGTGAGGGCCTGTTCCTCGCTTACGGAATAGTCGAAGGTTTCGGGCATATTACCCAGTTCGGCGCAGCCAATGCAGAGCGCGGGTACCTGTAAACCTGTTTTTCCCAGTGGACGTAGTGTAAGCGCGTTTCCCATGGTGCCTCCTATGAATGCAGCGTGCAAAACAATATTAGCCATTTGATGGCATAAATATATAGTAACTACTTGGCAGTCCAGCCGCCATCAATGACCAGGGCGCTTCCGGTGACGAAGGCTGCCTCCTCTGAGGCCAGGTAGAGCGCGGCGGAGGCGATTTCATCTGGGCGTCCCATGCGTCCAATTGGTTGGCGCGCGTGGAGCGACTGGCGTACCTCATCCTCGCGTCCGGGGAAGTTGCGTTGGAGATAGCCTTCTACGAAGGGCGAATGGACGGTGCCGGGACAAATAGCGTTACAACGAATGCCTTGTTGCACGAAGTCAACGGCGATACTGCGGGTCAGAGAAAGCACCGCGCCCTTGCTTGCCGAGTAGGGAAGGCGCTGTTCAACGCCTATCTGGGCCGCGACCGAGGAGATATTAATGATCGTGCCGCCCTTTGGCTCCTGCTTGAGCATCTGGCGCACCGCCTCACGCGCACAGCGGAAGACGCCCCCCGCGTTGACATTCATCACGCGCTCCCAATCCTCGTCGCTAGTCTCCAGAATCGTACCCACATGACTGATGCCCGCGTTATTAACGGCGATATCGATACGACCATACTGCCTGGCAATAGCCGCGAATGCCTCCTGTACCTGGGAAGTGTTGGCCACATCTAGCTCCTGTGGCTGAGCCTGCCCGCCCTCGGCCTTAATCTCCGCCGCGACCCGCTCAGCAGCATCCAGGCGGAGATCAGCGATGATGACCTGCGCGCCCTGTTTGGCGAACAAGCGCGCAATGGCCTCGCCAATGCCAGAACCTGCCCCTGTAATAAAGGCGACTTTATTGTGTAGCGAAAACATCCTTGCCTCCTCTTAGTTCGCATGCTGGTCATTCAGCAGGCGGCGTTTGACCTCCTGGCGATAGGCCTGGTAGACGGAATCAATGTGCTGCTGCATGGCGTGAGCTGCCTCTTCTCCCTGGCCGTTACGTAAGGCCTCAAAGACCGCTATATGCTGCTGTGCAGACTCGCGTAAAGAGCCAGGATAGCCGCCTACCGCCAGTTTGACGGCCCAGCGCTGTAAGCTAATAACATTCTTGATCGTTTCGATGAAGAAGGGATTATGTGTGGCCTGGGCGATGGCCTGGTGGAACTGGTTATCGCTGAGAATAAACGCATCGAGTTGCTCTCCTTCAGCGGCCCGCCAGTTCGCGGCGATCAGGCGCTCCAGTTCGCGGAGTTCAGCCAGGGTAATATGTGTAGCAGCCAGGCGCGTAGTAAGCATCTCTTGTTGGCCGCGAAACTCGAAAAGCGCCTGTACCTGGTCTGGTTCGACAGCGAGTGAGAGGTGCAGGGTACCAGGGGTCTGGCCCGCGACATACACACCAAAGCCCTTGCGTACCCCGACCAGGCCTGTGGCTGTGAGATATTTGACCGCCTCACGGACCACGCTACGGCTCACACCGAAGCGCTCGCCCAGGGCCTGCTCCGTAGGTAGGCGCTCGCCAGGTTTGAGCCTGGAGGCCACAATAAAATCAATGATATGCTCCGCAACCTGTTGATATTGGGGGCGATAGGCTGTCTCCAGCCCTGGCCCTCCAGCATTCTCTTCTGCTAGCACGTCGCTGCTCCTCACCCGCTATAGCAAACAGCTATGTCAGTTCAGTCTCGATGCAATGTATGCTCCATACAGCCATCGCTAAGTCTGACTTATAGTATTGGTAATGACAGATATATTGAAATAAGTATAACATACATGGCGAGATTTGCTAAGTGGATAATGAATACCCTCTGTGCCATTTTGCGCACTTGACAGTCCAGAATGAGCATGGTATACCCTTTTATGTGCCCTAAAAAAGGAGCATAAGGCCGTGAGATACAAAAACCAGGGTTTTACCCTGGCCTGGCTCTAGTAAGCAAGTACGCTTTGTGTGTAGAAACTAGTAGAAATATATCATACTTACTTTTGGCTTCTTGTCTGTAACATACTATCTGTTAGATTTCGCGTTTATAAGGAGTGTGCGCTTTGGCAGTAAAGATCACAGCTATTCAGGTTCACGATGTGCGTTTTCCCACTTCGCGGAGCCTGGATGGCTCAGATGCAATGAACAAAGATCCCGACTACTCGGCTGCTTATGTTGTGTTGCGCACCGATGAACCCACAGGTCTGGAGGGCCATGGGATGACCTTCACCATTGGCCGAGGTACCGAGGTCGTGGTGGCCGCGATCCAGGCCCTTGCTTACCTGGTAGAAGGGCATGCACTGGAAGAGTTCACTGCCGATATGGGGGCCTTCTGGCGCTCTATTACGGGTGACAGCCAGTTGCGTTGGATCGGGCCAGAGAAGGGGGTTATTCACCTGGCGACCGCCGCGCTGGTCAATGCGGTCTGGGATTTGTGGGCCAAGGTCGAGGGAAAACCGCTCTGGAAGCTGGTCGCGGATATGACGCCCGAAGAACTGGTACGCTGCATTGATTTTCGCTATATTACCGATCTTTTAACGCCTGAAGAGGCGCTTGAATTGTTGCAGCACCAGGCCCCAGGGAAGGCGGAGCGCGAGGCCGAGTTGCTGCGTAAGGGCTATCCCGCCTACACCACCTCTGCAGGCTGGTCAGGATATAGCGATGAGCATATGCGCAATCTATGCCGCACCGCTCTGGCGGAGGGCTGGACACGCTTTAAGCTCAAGGTTGGCGTAAGTCCCGAGGACGACGCTCGGCGGGCGCGCATCATGCGCGAAGAGATTGGCCCGCAGAACCTTCTAATGATGGATGCGAATCAGGTCTGGGAGGTAGACGAAGCTATAGAGCATATGCGGGACCTGGCACAATTCCAACCCTGGTGGATCGAGGAGCCGACCAGCCCGGACGATATTCTAGGGCATGCCAGGATCGCCCAGGCGCTCGCACCCATCCATGTCGCGACAGGCGAGCATGTACAGAATCGCATCGTTTTCAAGCAACTGCTACAGGCTGGCGCGATTGGCGTCTGCCAGATTGATGCCTGTCGGCTCGGTGGGGTCAATGAAGTACTGGCTGTGCTCTTGATGGCGGCCAAATGTGGAGTCGCGGTCTGTCCACACGCGGGCGGCGTAGGGTTGTGTGAATATGTGCAGCACCTAGCCATGCTTGATTATATCGCTATCAGCGGCACTGTAGAGCAGCGAATGCTGGAATATGCCGCGCACCTGCATGAGCACTTTTTGTACCCCGTTCGCCTGCAAGGTGGACACTATCTCGTCCCCACTGAGCCGGGCTACAGCATCGAGATGCGCCCAGAGTCATTACAAGAGTATCGTTATCCATCTGGTCCTGCCTGGGCCAGGTAACAGGTGGATAACCTTTGAAGTGGCGCATCTCGAAGAAAGTGACTGTAGGGTCCATGCTTGCATGGACTCCACCGTCCTCACATTGAGACTCAATCGCGGGAAATTGCTGCGCTTAATAAGTCCATGCAAGCATGGACCCTACATATCAATTGAGTGGAGGGAATCGATGACTACCATAGATGCGAATATCAATCAGGCAGTCGTACCGGAGCGCGCACGCTGGTTTACGCATGACCGTTTTGGCCTCTTTATTCACTGGGGCATCTACTCAGCGATTGCACGCTATGGGCGTGGGGGACTGGCAGAGTGGTCTAAGAGCATGGACCAGATCAGCGAGGAGGAATACCAGACCTATTTCGAGACCTTCGATCCTGATCTCTACAATCCTGTCACGTGGGCAAAGATCGCGAAGGCGGCGGGCATGAAGTACGCCGTCATCACGACCAAGCATCACGATGGCTTCTGCCTGTGGGATACGCAACTGACGGATTATAAGGCTACCAACACACCAGCCGGTCGCGATTTAATCCGTGAGTGGGTAGAGGCTTTTCGTGCTGAGGGCCTGCGCGTGGGTTTCTATTATTCGCTTATCGACTGGCATCATCCTCACTTTCCCCTGGACGGTTTTCACCCCAGGCGCGAAGACCAGGCAGTGAGGGCGGAATCAAGGGATATAAGTATCTATCTGGAGTATCTCAGGGGTCAGGTGCGCGAGTTGTTGACGAACTATGGCCCAATTGATGTTATGTGGTTTGACTTCTCCTATCCCGAGAGTGATTGGGGTTGGGCTAAAGGCAAGGGGCGCGATGACTGGCAATCTGAGCAACTGCTGGAACTGGTGCGCCAGCTAAGGCCCGATATCCTGCTGAACAATCGCCTCGACCTGCCCGCGGCGGCTGATTTTGTCACCCCTGAACAGGTGCAGCCGCGAGGCTGGATCGAGGTCGATGGGCGCCGCGTCACCTGGGAAGCCTGCCAGACGATCACCAGTAGCTGGGGCTATGACCGCGACAATCTGGACTGGAAGTCGCCTGACTTGCTTATACGTCTGCTTATCGACGCCGTTTCGAAGGGCGGCAATATGCTCTTGAACACCGGTCCCACGGCTCGTGGCGAGATTGATCCACGCTCCCAGGTGATTCTAGGAGAGCTGGGAGCATGGATGAAGCGCCATGGACCAGCGATCTATGGCGCGAGCGCCAGTTCGTTTGCCGCACCTCCCGATTGTCGCCTGACCCAACGTGGCGACCGCCTGTATGTGCATCTCTTCTCCTGGCCCATGACCCACCTCTTTTTAGAAGGTCTGGCAGGCAAAGTCCGCTTCGCCCGCTTCCTGCACGATGGATCGCGCATCCGTTTTCACGATGGAACACTCGCCGGTAGTCATACCACCCCTTCTGGCGTGACGTCCGATGTGTTGACGCTGGAGCTTCCTAGCCAGCGCCCCGATGTGCTCATTCCCGTGATTGAGCTATATCTGCGCGAAGAATAAAACTCATTAAAAAATGCATGGAGCGACCGACATACACTGGTCGCTCCATACATTTTTTAATGAGTTTTATAGATGGTGTTATTTTTTGTTTCTCTTTCGTTTCTACAAGTGTTGAAATATACATACCGATTCTGGTTGTGGGAAAATGTTGGAAGGGAATATTTCATGAGAATTACTGATCTTATCGCGACCCTGGCGGGGGTCATATCTATTGTCTCGGCCGCCGCTGGCGTCACACAGTTTCTGGTAAACAATAGCCGGAATAAGGGCTTGCAGCAGCGTAAGAGCCTGATCATGCATTGTGTGTTTACGGCTATGCTGACAGTTGCCTTTGTGATGAGTGGGGTCGCGGTCTATGCCTTATTTCTGCACCCTCAGGTGACGGTGAACAACCGGGCATCTATCGCACTTCCAGGCTTGCCAGGACATACTCCTTCGCCTGTAGTAACTGTGATCCAGGAAAATAAGTTCGCCGAAACCTCCATGGTCACAGTGACGCCTACTACATCGCCAACGGCGGGGAGTGATGATATACCCAAAACCTACAGCTTTAACCGCTCGCTGACCTGCCTCACCTCTTGCCAGTCACAATTGGCTTTGACGCTAATAAAGGTCGTTGTGGATCTGGCTCAACAGAATACTACCTGGTATTTTACAGTAGCCAATAATGGGGCCACCGCCTGTAGTAGTATGTATGCGAGCATGATTATTCAGGACGGAGCGGGTCAGAAGTTGTCAGGAGGTCCTCCAGGAACATTGACGCAGCATGGCCTCTCACTCGATGCTGGTCAGACGCAGGAGCGAGACACAACGGTGTCCCTGGTGCCAAAGTCTGGTACATCCTACCTGCTCAAAGTCTCGCCCTCGTGTGAGCCAGTCGCAAAGAACGCAACTTACCTGGTTGAAACACTGACCTTTAACTGATGTTACTGAGTAATAGAGTCTAGTGGTAGTAAGCGCGAAGAGTGGTCAGATTTTAGGACGACGAGTGATCAATCGACGCGAAGAGTGAGCAGCCTCTCAACCATTGACTGCTTGAGAAGCTGCTCCCCATCTTGCTTTTTCCAGCAACATTTTGTTGCTGGCTCGCCTCCCCTTCGCTATACTCACCCTGTTGGGGAGTTGGGGATGACATTCATGCCGGTGGAGAGACCGCTCAGGCTCAGGATGTGCTCTCAGAATGGGAGATGCATACGCACATCCCCTGGTCTGTGAGAGTAATACGCGTCTGCCGGGCACGACTCCAACTGGCCGCTGGGGATCTGTCAGCGGTCGAGCAATGGGCGCAGGAACAGGATCAGGCATTCAGCTCCCCAACTCCCGAGCAGAAGGAAGCATCTCTACTCCTGTTCCAGCAGGAAGAAGCCCTGCTCCTGGAGCTACTCAGCGAGCAGGAGCAAGGGGTCCTGCGTCTGCTGATCGTGGGGCGTTCGAACCCGGAGATTGCGCGTGAACTGGTGATCTCAGTCAATACCGTGGAAACCCATATCCAGGGTCTCTACCGAAAACTCAACGTTCACAATCGTATTGAAGCCAGTGAGGTAGCGCGACGTCTGGCATTCCTCTGATGTGTTCCTCTTTTCCACTCACCCACTTGTAATCACCTTCCTGGGTGAAGGCAACTCACCCAGTGGCGTTCTATACTCCAAATATCCTGAACGAAGGGAGGAAGGCGCTAAATATGCGATGCCGCATCTGGATCAAAGGACACCTGGACCCATCCTGGCAAGAATGGTTCGAGAATCTGGAGATTCTCCCCGAAGTATCTGGCAGAACGGTGCTGTGTGGATCCCTGGTCGATCAAGCGGCACTCTATCGGGTTCTGCTCAAAATTCGCAGTCTCGGCTTAGTCCTGGTTTCCCTGGATACAGATGAGCTACCTTCGGTCCAGGGGTAGCGCTAGTGTATCCAGGGGCAGCGTAGCGGGCAAGACAAGCATCTATCACTCTTTCTGCTCAAAAATGGGCTGGTGTTTCTCTCTAGGATGAGTCATGCTCCACGATCAGCGATGATGAGCCAGAGGAGAGTCCCAGCGTCATGGGAACCAGGCTTCCTCGTTGTCTACGAGGCAAAAGTTGCGGAGGTCTTGCCAGAACTGGAAGCCGCAAAGTGGCGCTCGTTTTCCCAATAGGTCTTTGCCCTTGCCCTCTGCCATCCGCATCCAGGGAGGTCAACAAAGAACGGAGATCTGGTTTATTCAACAAAGTATCATCATTGAAATAGTATATTGACAAACATAGTACTATGCTGTATAATCCAACTACGAGGTGATGATATGAGTGAAAACAAACTGACTTCCGACCTGCTGCGCGGACATACCGATACGATGATTGTACGGCTCGTATCGGAAGCTGACCGCTACGGCTACGAGATTGTCAAGCTGATTGCTGAGCGCTCGGGTGGGGACTATGAATTAAAGGAAGCCACGATGTACTCCAGCGTCCGGCGGCTTGAGATGGACGGTGATATCGAATGGTATTGGGGCGATGAATCTCAGGGCGGAAGGAGGAAATACTTCCGAATTACGGAAAAAGGGAAAGCAACCTACGATCGCAACAAACGCAACTGGGAGTACGCCAAGAGCGTGCTTGAGAACTTCTTGTAAGAACTTCTTGTAAAGGAAAGGTATTGTTATGAGTGAGAAATTGGCCAACTATGTCAACAGCGTGTTTGCTCCCTACGATGGGGTCAAAAGCGCGACCGAATTGAAGGCTGATCTGCTCTCCGATTTACAGGAGCGCTTCCGTGAGCTCAAAGCCGAGGGCAAGGATGATGACACCGCCTTTGACTTGACCATTGAGAGTATCGGCGACATTGAGCACACCGTCCGGGAGGTCGCCAACCTCTCCCGCTCGCTGCAGCGGCAGGTGTCCATCAACTTGAGTGCGAGCCATCTGCCTCAGAGCGACTTCGCGGGCGTGACCGCGCATCAAGGCAATTTTAAAAGTAGCGCGTTACGCGGCTCTGACTTTACGGGCGCCGACCTCACTGGGAGCTCGTTCCGGGGAGTGACGTCCGTGAAGCCAATTTTGCGGGCGCCAATCTGACCGATTGCGACTTCTCCACCCTTGATCTGGCGGAGGCGAACTTCCGTGACGCCATCCTTGTGCGCACCAACTTCAGCACATCGTGGCTGGTCGGAGCACAATTCATCGGCGTCACGCTCACGGATATCAACTTCGCGAAGACCGACCTGAGAAAAACGACCTTTGAACGCTGTACCTTTCTCGGTGTGGACTTCACCTCTTCGGATCTGAGCGGACTGCGCTTTGATGGGCAGACCTTTCAGGGTGTCAGGTTTGACGAGGCGGGACTCAAGGACACGTCGTTTCGGGGCGCGACCCTCAAAAAGGTGTCGTTCCGCTCGGCGTCTCTGTGGTCGAAGAAATATTACCGGGCCCTCAAAACCATTTCCTTTGACGGCGCGATGATGGATAAGCTCACCTATGCCGCCCTCAAAGGCCTGGAGGTTGATCTCTCCAAGGTCACTGTTCTCTCATGAGAAGAAGACGATGCACAACATTTCCATCCAGGGAAACGATCTCCACAAATCATACAAGAAGCTCGATGTCTTACAAGGCGTACATTTCACCGTGGAAAGCGAACTATAAGCGATGTATCTGAGTTTTTCCAGGAAGAACGAGCAGAGAAGCAAGAATAAGGAATTATCATGCCAACTACTTTGAATCCAGAGGAATTCGCACCGGCTAGAACGCCGGAAATAGTGAAGCAGACAGGCGAAACGAGCACACACAATGGTTCGATGGAAAGCGCAACGCAGCCAGACACAGCCAAACCGGCTGCTGGAGGGATGATGCGGCTCTTCAAAGTGCCCAATTTTATGTTGCTCTTCGGCGGTCAGACCATCTCGACCTTCGGCGACGCGCTCTACATGGTGGCGCTGCCGTGGCTGATCCTGACCACGGGCGGCAGCGTGCAGGAGCTAGGCATTGTGCTGTCCGCGTACGGCATTCCCCGCGCGGTGTGCATGCTGGCGGGCGGCTGGCTCTCGGATCGCCTGCGCCCACGCCGGTTCATGTTGCTTGCTGATACGCTGCGCCTGCTGTTGATGGGAGTCCTGGCGGTGCTGGCCTTTGGTGGTCATCCTCTCCTCTGGCAACTCTGCGCCATCGCGGTGCCGCTGGGAGCCCTGGGAGGCGCATTCACACCCGCTTCCATGTCCATGGTGCCAGATATCCTGGACAAAGACGATCTGCAAGCTGGCAATGGACTGATGATGGCCTCGATGCAGGGCGCGAACTTGATCGGTTCCTCGGTTGCTGGCGTGATCGTCTCCGGGCTTACGTCGGCAGTGGCTCTAACTATCGACGCGGTCACCTTTCTCGTCTCGGCGGGCTCGCTCGCGCTGATGCGGGGGACAAAACACGCCACACATGATGGAAGCCAGACCGAAGCCAGTCAGGACCATCCACAAGCCAGCGCGCAGGCAGCGGGGGCACAGATCAGTTTCTGGGGGTATCTCAGCACCTCACGCTTGATTCAGATCGCCCTGCTCATGTTCATCGTGAGCAGCCTGGTGACAGGTGGGTTGATCGAGGTGGCGCTGCCCGCGCTGGTTCAGGGTCCCATGCATGGGAGCGCGAGCGGGTTTGGTTTCATCCTGGCGGGTTGGGGCGCGGGCGCGCTCATCGGGTCCATCCTCACTGGCATGGTGGGCAAATACAAACACAAAGGGCTGATTATCCTCCTGGGGGGAATGATCATAGCCACCATGTTTGCGCTGCTTCCGGTTGGAGGGGTGCTCGGAGCCGTGGCCTGTATGCTCATTGGCGGCATCGCCAGCAGTGGCTTCGCCGTCCTGTTCTTCACCGCGGTTCAAATGAACATTCCGGGCCATCTGATGGGGCGTGTCATGGGCTTGTTGATGTTCAGTTCATCTGGGCTCTATCCTGTCTCGACGGCCCTGGCTGGTGTCCTCGCCAACCATTTCGGTCCAGCCATCCTCTTCCCATTCTCTGGGCTTGTGCTGGCTGTGGTGATGCTGTTTGGGATGACGCAAAAAGTGATGCGAGAGCTCTAACGCTGAGCAAATCTGTTTGAGTACAAGATACGAAAAAGAGAAAGAAGAAGAATATGCAGACAAATTCCAAGAGAGCAGAATTCACTGCCTCGTATGACTGGTATCGCCAGATGCGTGAGACCCAGCCTATTTACCACGACCCGAACTCAGGCATATGGCACATCTTCCGCTACGACGATGTAGCTCGCTTGCTCAGTGAGCACGCGACCTTTTCTTCCGAGCAGAACCGCTTTGTGCCAGCCGAGTACCGCGATGTGAGTCCGATCAGTTCGAGCATTGTCCGCCTGGACCCGCCGCGCCATCACCAGTTGCGCCGTCTCGTCTCCCAGGCGTTCACGCCCCGCATGGTGGCTCACATGGAGGCGCGCATCCAGGAAATTACCAACGAACTGCTCGACCAGGTGCAGGCAGCAGGTAAGATGGATGTCATCAGGGATCTGGCCTATCCTCTGCCAATCACGGTCATCGCGGAGATGTTGGGGGTTCCTGCGGAGCGGCGTGAGGAGTTTAAGCAGTGGTCTGATGCCTTCAATTCGGGAGACAGTGAAGCAACCGAAGAGGATCAGCAGGCAGGCAAGCAGGCTGCTGCCAGCATGGTCGATTACTTCGGCCAGATCTTTGAGGAGCGACGAGCGCATCCCCAGGATGACCTGGTGAGCGCGTTGCTCATGGCGGAAGTAGATGGGGAGTACCTAAGCAACGAGGAATTGATTGGGTTCTGCGTGCTGCTGCTGGTCGCGGGCAACGAGACCACGACCAATCTGATTGGCAATACTATCCTCTGCCTCGATGAGCATCCCGGAAGTGTCGAACGTCTGCGCGCCAATCGCGACCTGGTGCCGGGTGCGCTTGAAGAGGCCCTGCGCTACTACTCGCCGATCAAACTGCAACCGCGCTGGGCCGCGACCGAGACGACCATTGGCGATCAGCGCATCGAAGCAGGTCAATTACTCTTTGCCTGGATCCCCTCAGCCAATCGTGATGAGGCTCAGTTTCCCAATGCCGATCAGTTCCTGATCGAGCGTGAGCCCAATCGACACCTGGGCTTCGGGCGTGGCATACATTTCTGTCTGGGCGCTCCCCTGGCGCGTTTGGAGGCCAAGATTGCGCTCAACACGATGCTCGACCGCCTGCCCGGCTCCTGGCAGGTGCCCGATGTGCCACTGTCTCCGATCACGAGCATGTCCACTTTTGGCGTGAAGAAGCTGCCCTTGATCTGGGAGAAGTAAGAGCACGTGAGTCCCGGCGAGCAGACTCCTCTCCGATGAGCGATGAGAGGAGCCTTCCTAAACGCTTCTCCACAGCCATCGGCGGGGTCAGCCAATGTGTTTGACTGCCGTTGTTGTGTTCTGTCGACGGTGTGTGGCGCTCGATGGTTGGCAATTCAATGCCAACCCTGAAGAGGCAGCCCGAGCTCCTTGTCTCCCGGACGAGTCGCCAAGCAAGTCTCATCCCGAGGCAGAGTGCTTTTTTCTGAGCTGAGAGAGGATATACTGAGCTAGACTTTATCCAAATGTTTCAAACAAATGGCACGGATTAAGCAACAAAAGCAAGCGTCTCCACGAAACGGTCGAAAAGGGCTCGTGGAATTTGTACAGTGTCGGAGTTTGAAGGCGACACCGAAAAATAGGCGGAGGGCCACAGATGCTGACGAACCAAAGCCAGCGTGTCCGAAAAGGTTGGCAACGATTTCCTGTACCAAGCTGCCTGCCGAACGGGAAAGACTTGCTCCTCCAGCAATTGCTGTGCAAAGACGGTGACAAGCGAGAACAAGCCCAACAACGCAGGCGTCGTGCGCAAGATGGCCAGATCCGACCACTGGCGTTGTGTCTCCACGCCCAAATGCGTACGAACCTCGTGAAAGGTGACCTCGACTGTCCAGCGCAAGACAAACCAGGAGACAATCTGAGCCGGATCCACCTGCTGATCCGTGCACAGCAAAGCCATGGGTTCGTATTGCCCTTTGGGGTCGCGAATGAGCACCCAGCGAATGGCGACAGGAGGAATGGGAGACTGATACCACAGAGCCGTCCCTGTGGCGATCTCCATCTCACGTGTCATCCCCCCATACCAGGGGAGCGTGCATTTCTGCCAAACGTTTTTTGGGTCATGCAAGCGCTCTGCCAGCTTGGGTTGTCGTTCCCCTTTGACGGCACGACGGCCTTTTTTGCCTGCTTTGCGCTCTGGAGCAGGTTCGTACAAACAGGCATCGAGGCGCAAACGCGTCACGAGGCAGGTGTTAGGCAGGCGGCAGATGTTGCGCAAAAACGCCAGCACCGCATAGGTCCCATCGGCCACGACAACCAGCTTTCTTCCAGGCAACCAACGCCTCACCTGCACGATCATTTGCCACGCCCAATCCGTGATGGTTTTGTGGCGCATCTGGCGTCCTTCATGGTAGCGCTCGGAGGGAGCCAGCACGCTCAAAAAGGGCAAGGCCCAAATCCGTTGCGCCCACGGGATGGGGGTCAAGAGCATCATGGAGATCCAACGCAGTCCATTCGTTTTCACAAAGAATTCTTTGCTCGAACGAACTGGATCACGATAGACGCCTCGTGCCGCAATCTTGCGACCGCGTCGGCGCTCAATGGTTTCGTCGATCCCCAGGATCACTGGCCCAGTTGCGGCAACAAACAGATGCACCAACACCACCAGCAGGCGGCGGCTCAGCTCCCGCGACGACCAGGTCGCACGACTGAGCACACGATGGTAGTTCTGAAAGTGCTTCTCATCAGCACATCCCATCACACGCAAGATGGCTGTGACGGTTCGCTCACCTGGAGCCAGGATGGCCCCAATCAGCAATACCTTGGCCCATTCCCACATCCGTTCGCTAAAAACGGTTTCAAAGTGGCGCAACACGTGTATAATCCTTGTAGGCAGCGTTTGCATCTCTCTTTTTTCCTTGGTAAGAATTTTGAGAGAAGCTTACCCTGCCTTTCGTTTTTTGTCTAGCGTTTGGATAAAGTCTACCTGAGAGAAAACCTCGGAGGCTAATTCTGATTATGAAACGTCTTTTTCATGTGGGTCAGGTCGTGTCTCATCCCTCGGCACTGGCTATTTTCTCTGGTTTGTTTGCTGCGATCATTGCCTTCCTCATCAATCTTCTCAGCGGAGGAAATACTTCAGGTCAAATTGTCACCGCGCTGGTCTTCGCAATGTTGCTCAGTCTGTGTCTCGCAGCCTGGCAAATGTACACGCAGGATCAGAGCGGGAAGCAATGGATGGCGATGATGCAGGAGATGGTCTTCCAGACCTACTTCCTCACGCTTCTCACCGAGAAGCCGGAGGTATCGCAGATTGCCCAGCAACGATTGGGTCAGGTCTTGAAATCTTTAGATGCCGAGCAGCAGCTAAGTATATTACATTTTTTCAGCCACAATGGCCTTCCTGTTACATTTATAGGCGATGCGCTGAGAGGGAGCAGAGCCCTTGTAGGAGCGGATCTGCATAAGATGGAACTGCCGAGCGTGCAACTGAACGATACGGATCTGAGTTCTGTGAATCTCAGCGGTGCCAATCTCAGCGATGCCAATCTCAGTGGTGTGGCGTTGTATCGTGCTAACCTCTCCGGGGCTAATTTACGCCAGGCGAGCATGAGAGCGTCTGACATGAGAGGTATAGATTTGCAGGGTGCCAATCTCACTGAAGCTGATCTCAGCGGATCTGCCCTGCTTGCAGACCAGGAGAAAACTCCTCATAACGCAAACCTGACACATGCCATTCTCACTCATGCGAAGTTACGAGGAGCCAGTCTCATAGACGCTGATCTCAGTGGCGCCAACTTGCGGAGCGCTGATCTCACGAAAGCGACGCTCAGCGGAGCAAATTTGCAGGGCGCCGATCTCACTGACGCTACCCTCACTGAGGTGACTTTCATCGGAGCAAATTTACAGGGTGCCGATCTCACTGGTGCGACTCTCACCTACGCACTGCTCGACGATGCTGATCTGCGGAACGCCAGAGTGACTGATGAGCAATTGCAGGCGATCAGTACTGGCAAGAACATGAAGAGAGAGGGCTAGAAAACACAAAAAAGATGTCACCCCAATCGTGAGCCCAACGACCAGGGTGACACCTAGACCAAATGGAGTAGCCACGTCCTGACTCTGTGAAAACTCCATCGACCCCCACCAATCGGACCGAGCCTCAACGGCTCGGTCCTTCTTCTTGAGATTGGCTGCTCTCACCATTGAAGGGACACGAGTCGCAACAAACCAAGGTTTTTGCTACTCTGCTATTCCCCTCAGCCTCGACTTGTTCTTGCGTCAAGGTGGTCAGCTCGGTACAAAAGGCGCTGATCTTCGAGCGCTGTGGTCGCAGAATGACGCTCTACTTGTTGCTTCTTTTTACTCAAGCGACAGCCAGTATAACCATCCGTATCCTTCCGACAAAAGTGATCTAAAGGACGCAATTTACAGTCTTCAAAAGCAGGATACCAGATGAGAGGCGGTTTTTCCAGGGACATCTGTATGATTGTTCACTCTTCGCGCCGGTTGTTCACTCTTCACCCAAAAATCTGTCAACTCTTTGCTTTTACTACCATCTAGAGCATGAAGCGGACATTGTGGCTGATTGCCACAATGTCCGCTTCATGCTCTAGACTCTATTACGCCTCAAGGTTGAGCCAGCGAACCTCCTCAGGTGTGAGGGTGATGTTCACGGCCTCGAACGAGGTGCGTGTCTCCGAGAGGGCACGTGGCCCGATCAGGGGGAAGGTTGGGAAGGGCTGGTTCAGCACGTAGGCCAGGGCCAGGGTGATTGGCTGAATGCCGCGCTCACGGGCCATCTGGTTGACGCGCTCCAGGCGTTGGAAGTTATCCTCGCTATACCAGCAGCGCACGAGCTCAGGATCGGAGTGATCCTCCGGTTTTGCGCGCCCGGTGAAGAAGCCGCGAGCCTGGCTGGACCAGGGCATCAAGGTCATATTGTGCTCCGTGAGCCAGGCACGAGAACTTGCATCTGAGGCCGAGATGCAGCCTGCCCACACGGGATCGATCATGCGCGCCAGGCTAAAGTTATTGCTGAGAGCGGAAAAGCCGGTCAGTCCATGTTCCGCGGCCCACTGGTTGGCCTCTTGCAGGCGCTCAATCGACCAGTTGGATGCGCCAAAGGCACGTATACGCCCAGCCTTCTTCTGCTCGTTGAGGACAGTGATAAAATCGCCTACAGGAATCTCGGGATTGTCGCGATGCATCATATAAATGTCGATGTAGTCTGTGTGCAGGCGTTCCAGGCTGATATCAAGCTGCTTGACGATCCATTCAGGCGTGCAGTATGGCGTGTGTGCGCCCTTGCCGAGGATGACCACCTGCTCGCGAATGCCGCGATTGGCGATCCACTGCCCCAGTAGCTTCTCGCAGGCGCCGCCGCCATAGATGAAGGCGGTATCGAAGCAGTTGCCGCCGCGCTCGAAGTAGTCGTCCAGCATAACTGAGGCATGCGGCCACTCGGTCTGGTTGTCCACACCCATGACCAGGCGGGAGACGGGTTTCTCCACGCCGGGCAGACTCCCATACTTCATGCTAGCATCCGAGCGGACACGCAGGGGACGCTGGCTTACCGTCAGGGTCTTACCCTCAGGTTTCTCCGCCTCATAGACGACACCGATGGCCTTGCGCCAGCGGTCAAGCGTCTGCATATTACCAAGTGTGTCCTCCCAGCTCATGGCAGGCGCTTGCAACTGCTCCAGGTAGGCGGCAACGGTATCGGCTTCGTTGCCATACAAGTCTACCTCGCTCTCAACGTCGATTCTCTCGCTCTGCCCATTTTTCTCTACGAGCAGATATGCCTGGCCGCGCTCGGGAAGCCATGGCGACTGGATGGTGATTGATCCCTTGCTGCCAAAGATGCGTACGTTGTTGTCTCCATTTACCTGGATGCCAGTGAAGAGCTGTGCCAGCACGCCACCTGGGAAGCTGAGTGAGGCCACGGTATATTCATCAATGCCTGTGGATCCAACCTGGCCCACGGCGCTCACCTGTGTGGGTTCGACGAAGTCTTTGCCGTTGGCGATGCCCGCGACCATGCGTGCCATCGAGACGCAGTAGCAGCCAACGTCGAGGATGCCGCCGCCTCCCAGCGCATTGTTGTAGAGTCGGCTCTCGGGATTAAAGCCCGCATTAAAGCTAAAGGTGGCCTGTATCACGCGAATATCGCCGATCGTTCCCTCCTGTAACAGTTCGCGCAGCTTCTGTGTTTGTGGGTGGCAGCGATACATAAAGGCCTCCATCAGGAAGACCTGGTGGCGCTGGGCCGCCTCCACGATAGCCATCGCCTCGGCATGGTTGAGTGCGATGGGCTTCTCACATAAAATATGCTTTCCGGCCTCCGCGGCGCGGATGGCCCATTGCGCATGCTGAGGATGCGGCGTGGCGATGTAGACCGCCTGAACCTGCTCGTCGGCCAGCAGCTCCTCGTAGCCGCTGTAGCAGCGCCCTACGCTCCATTGCGCGCCAAAGGCATCGGCTGCTTCCTGACTACGACTGCCAACGGCGACCAGTGTTCCCGTCTCTGAATTGGCCAGACCTTTGGCGAAGACACCAGCGATCCTGCCAGTACCCAAAATACCCCAGGCTAGTTTGCTACTCAAAATAGGTTCCTCCTTATTTATTCCTGTCTATACTATAGTCTACAATCTCAGGCTGCTTTCTGCCAGGGCTGGATACGCCTTTCTTGAGTTGACCTTTCGCGCCTACAGTGCTCAGGAGGGAATAGATGAGCGTGTGGCGCTAGCATACGCTCATCTATTCCCTCCTGAGGCGAGCTTGCGAGTGGGGAAAGGGGATGATAGACTTTATTTATCAGCTTCAATGGGTTAGCCGACGCTGCTAAAGCACGCGTCTACATATGGGACATGATATGTAGACGCGTGCTTTAGCAGCGTCGAGCCGCCCTCTCAAATATATGCATTTATTATTGATAATCCCCAGGTTGGAGGTAGGATGTCCGATATGGATACACAGTTTTCCTCTGCGCGTGGAGAGGAGGGTGGAAAGCAGGAGATATCTAAAGCACTGCAGGAGGATAAAGAGCTACCATATGTGCCCAGTGGGGCGCTGGTCGTCATTATTTTAGGGGCCTTGAGCGCGTTTGGACCGCTCTCGATGGATATGTATTTGCCCTCGCTACCTGCCCTGGCACATGACTTTAGTGCCAGTACCTCCCAGGTACAGATTACCCTGAGTACCTGCCTGCTGGGACTGGCGTCTGGTCAGCTTATCGCTGGCCCTATTAGTGACGCAGCTGGACGTCGACGCCCGCTCCTTATTGGTGTTGCGCTGTACGCGGTCGCCTCTCTCCTGTGCGTTGTCGCCCCCTCGGTATTTACGCTGGCAGTGCTGCGCTTTGTGCAGGGTCTTGCGGGCGCGGCTGGTATTGTTATCTCACGTGCTGTGGTGCGTGACCTGTATTCAGGGGTGGCGGCGGCGCGTTTCTTCTCGCTGCTCATGTTGGTGAATGGCCTGGCGCCCATTCTTGCCCCGATCATTGGTAGTCAGTTGTTGCGCTTTACCTCCTGGCGGGGCGTGTTTGTGACCCTGGCGATTATTGGCGTGATCCTCTTCTTGCTCTCCGCCTTTGGTCTCAAGGAGACGCATTCCGTGGAGCGACGCCAGACGGGTGGGCTTGCGGCAACACTCTCCGCCTTCCGCGTTTTGTGCTTTGATCGCCTCTTTATCGGTTATGCCCTGGCGGGTGGCCTCTCCTTCGCCGCTATGTTTGCCTATATCTCTGGCTCATCCTTTGTCTTGCAGGATATCTATGGAGTCTCGCCCCAACTCTTTGGGGTGCTCTTTGGTATCAATGCCCTGGGCATCGTCGTAGCCGGGCAGGTCAATGGCAGGCTCGTAGGTCGCGTCTCGGCGCGAGGGTTGCTTACATGCGGCTTGAGTTCGGTGGCCTTTGGCGGCCTCGCTCTGTTGCTCGTGGCCGTGAGTGGTGTAGGACTGGTTGGCATTCTCCCAGCGTTCTTTATCATCGTAGCCAGCCAGGGCCTGGTTATGCCCAACTCGGCTGCGCTGGGCCTGGCCGATCATCCACGTATCGCGGGTAGCGCGTCGGCCTTGCTGGGGATGTTGCAATACGCGATTGGGGCGCTGGTCGCGCCGCTGGTCGGCCTGGGCGGCGGCAAGACGGCTTTGCCCATGTCCCTGGTTATTGCCTTCTGTGGTGTGGCCTCGCTCAGCGTCTTTCTCCTGCTCTGCCGCACCCGCCAGCACCTCACCTGAGCCAAGTAGTCGCGTATACTAGTAGCGGGCCGGGTCTTTTAGTATACCAGGGATAGCACACGAATACATCGTCCTTCTGGGCGGTGTATTCTTTCTCATTCGCGCCTACCTCCAGGCCGCAAATGAGTTAGTTGTTCCTCAATCATAGATCTCGCCCGTAATAATGGAAGGGTTTGTGGCACTTGAAGTGCCACAAACCCTTCCATTATTAAATTTCGATGTCCGCGACGGAGTCGCGGATCCAGGTGGGGCGGTAGGGGAAGCGCTCGACCTGCTCGCGGGAGGTGACGCCGGTGAGGACTAAAATGGTACGCAGACCACTCTCAATGCCTGAGATCATATCTGTATCCATGCGGTCGCCAATCATGACGGTCTCCTCGGAATGGGCGTTGAGCTTGCGCAGAGCGGTGCGCATCATCAGTGGGTTGGGTTTACCGATGTAGTAGGGCTTGATGCCGGTAGCGGCGCTGATGAGGGCCGCCACGGCACCGGTAGCGGGGACGGTCCCGCCCTCGCCTGGTCCCATGGGATCGGGATTGGTCGCGATAAAGCGTGCGCCCTTCATGATGAAGCGGATGGCCTGGGTGATGCGTTGGAAGCTATAGGTCGTGGTCTCGCCAAGCACGACATACTCGGGGTCCTGGTCGGTGATGATATAGTCGATATCGTGCAGGGCCGTCGTCAAGCCGGACTCGCCGATGACATAGGCGCGTCCGCTGGGGCGCTGAGAGTGCAAGAACTGCGCCGTGGCAAGCGCGGATGTGAAGATAGATTCTTTAGGTACATCCAGGCCGATATAAGCCAGGCGTACCTGGAGGTCGCGAGGGGTATATTGTGAGTTATTGGTTAGAATCAGAAAGGGAATTTCCTGGTCACGCAGGCGCTTCACAAACTCCGCTGCGCCGGGAACAATCGTGGAGCCACGCACGAGCACCCCATCCATATCTGATAGATAATTCTTGACGCCTTCCATGTGCTTTCTGCCTTTCGCGCGAGCCAGGGATTAATGCATGAGATTAAGATAAGGACCGTGTATGCCTGGCTCCGCTTCTGTTCTCTTTCTTACATGCTACCATATCTATGTAGAGAATGTGCATCAGCTTTTTGTCGCGATAAAATAAAGATTGTTTTGTAGAAAAGGGGTGTGGGGCGGCCATCCGGCCGCCCCACACCCCTTTTCTACAAAACAATCTTTATTTAGATTCCTTCTCGTGGTGACCACCAAACTCGAAGCGCATGGCGGAGAGGATCTTGTTGCTATAGTCGCCCTCACCGCGGGAGCTGAAGCGCTCGAAGAGCGCGGCGCTGAGAACGTGCGCGGGCATGCCCTCGTCGATAGCGGCCTGCACCGTCCAGCGACCCTCGCCTGAGTCGGAGACGCGTCCCCCGAACTGTGAGAGGTTGGGATCTTTGAGTAGAGCGTGGGCTGTCAGGTCCAGCAGCCAGGAGCCAACCACGCTACCACGTCGCCAGAGCTCGGCGACTTCCGGAACGTCGATGTTGTACTGGTAGAAGCGAGGGTCTATAGGAGCGGTCTCGGCATCGATCTCGTGTGTATTCTTGCCGATGTTAGCCTTCTCCAGAATACCGAAACCCTCGGCGTATGCGGCCATGATGCCATATTCGATACCGTTATGGACCATCTTGACAAAGTGACCGGCGCCATGGGGACCACAGTGGAGATAGCCCTCCTCAGCGGTGCCACCCTTCTGACCGCGTTCCGGTGTAGGTGGCGCGGACTCTTTGCCAGGTGCCAGAGCCTTAAATATGGGATCAAGGTAGGCAACCGTTTCATCCTCGCCGCCAATCATCTGGCAGTAGCCACGCTCGAGGCCCCAGACACCGCCGCTGGTACCGCTATCCACATAATGGATACCATGCTTCTCAAGCATTTCGGCTCTGCGAATATCATCGCGATAGTAGGAGTTGCCGCCATCGACGATGATATCACCTTTATCTAGCAAGGGGACGAGTGTCTCCAGTGTAGCGTCGACTGAGGCCGCGGGTACCATAATCCATATGACGCGCCTTGGCTGAAGCTTGCCCACCAGGTCTTGTAGCGAAGTTGCACCATCGCTGATTGAACCATCCTGAATACGAGCCTGGACTGTTTCCTGGCGTCTGGCATAGCCGACACACTTGTGTCCAGCCCTCAAGAGGCGCTTAGCCATATTGGCTCCCATGCGCCCAATTCCAATCATTCCGATCTCCATCGAGATCTCCTTTCAACTGCACGGATTTATGTGTTTGTATGCAGGTTGCAAAGACATTATATCTCTTTATAACTCTTTGCTCTACACGCAATAGCCATTTTTCCTGTTTCATGCTGGGAAAAATGTGCATGCTAAAGTCAAGCTCAGACTACCCTTATAACCTGAGTAACAGAATCTGTTATGTTTTCTAGTCCCATGCGATTATTATAGGCGAGATCTCAAATAGCATAAGGATGTCCTCTAAGACCTCACCATAATAAACGCACTTCTCAAGAGGAGCTGTCAACACTACAAAACTATTTGACGACAGTGTTGACAGCAGTTAGCCCCAAAATGAGCTATTTTTGGCGGTTATTCTCCCCAAATTCTATCGATCTCGTTGCTTGTCTGCTCCTGCATTTCTGGTCTGAGACCATGTGAATTGAGGGTGAGTACATGTGTTTCATTAGGGTGCAGGGAGAGGGACGGTTCTGCCAGTTACGCCTCTTCTTGCTGCAACGTTTGCACCCAGCTTTCCACCGCTTGCAACATGCTCAAGACCAGACTCAATGCCTCTTCTCGCTGCCCAAGCTGATCCCATATAGGCTTGTAAAATCGTCGCCAGGGCTAGTTGTGCCGGAGCAATGGGCGGTTGACCTCGGGAACCAAGTGCATAGAGTGTCGCGAGTTCTTCCTGAAAGGCGTCATCAAATACCTCGTGGCGGTGATAGCGGAGAAAAACAAATAATTTCGCTCGTTTGATCCGTTCGATGATGGTTTGCTCCGCGCACGATGGTTCAACTGGAGGATGCCAGGGGAGAGGGCGCATGTGATGCTCCTTTACTCTTCTGAATGTCTGACAAACAGAGCTTGAGCCATTGAAGCTCAAGAATAGAAAGACGTGTTTTTGAGAGTCTGACAGCAACGTTCGCGCTACCCATCTGATGGTTCTCTGTTCGCCCGGCATTCTGCGCTTGCCTCCTCGAATGTCTGCCGAAAAATAATCGTTTTCGTGAGGATCGGGAGTTTCTCTCGGAGCAGCGGGAAAGACGTGCCAGATGTCAGGCAAAGAAAATGGTGGTGTTTTCGCATACCCAACAGACGGGCTGGAACGACTCACGTGCGAAATCTGTCACCAGACCCGCAACTCCGCGCGGGTCTGGTGACACACTCATCAAGGGATGAGTAGAACTTTGCCAGTGGTCTGGCGGGCTTCAATGGCTGTGTGAGCGTCGGCGGCACGCGAAAGCGGGTAGGTCGGGCCAATGACGGCTCTTAGTTTCCCGGTGGCTGCCTCAGCTAGCGCGGTCTCAGCGTTGATGTGCGTCTCTTGCGCAGGCTTGGCAAACGCGATAGCAAGAGGCGCGATGATGGTGATGCTCCGTGCAGCCAGTTCTCGGGTCTCGATCTTGGCCCAGGCTCCAGAAGAGAACCCATAGACCCCGAGCCTCCCGCTCCCTCTGGTCGTGGCCTCGAATGCCTGGTGTCCAATGGTTCCTCCAACCCCGTCGAGCACAAGATCGGCCCCTTTGCCGTTCGTAGCTTTGCGTACCTGCTCCACCCAGTCGTCTTTGCTGTAATCGATAGCGACGTCAGCTCCAAGCTGCGTGATCATGTCGAGCTTCTTCTTGCCGTACGCCGCGCCAATCACGGTTCCCGCGCCAGCGGCTCTGGCCTGTTGGATTAACTGCGAACCCAGGCTGCCCGCCGCCGCAGTGATCAATACCACTTCACCTGGGGTGATGTTGATCGCCTTAATCAGGCCAACAGCCGTCTGCCCCGACAGAAACACACCGACTGCCTGCTGTATGTCCAGCCCTGTCGGAATGGGGAAGACATCAGTTGCATCGACGACTGACAGCTCGGCATAGCCCCCACGATTGTTTTTGGTGCGTGCCACAACGAGCTTTCCTACGAGCGTCCGGTCTCCGTCTGGTCCGACCTCTCGCACCCGACCAGCAACCTCCAGTCCGGGCACCCACGGCAGCGGCAAGGGATACTTTCCAGAGCGGATGAGAGTGTCTCCAAAGCAGACTCCAGCCACCTGGACTTCAATAACGACCTGGCCGTGTCCTGCTTGAGGCTCTTCTGTCTCTTCGAGCCTCAAGACTTCTGGCGAGCCAAACTGATGAACTTGTACAACACGCATGCGCGTATCTCCTTTGTTTAGTACTCTTATATGTTCACTTGTTGGGACAAAGTGTCCTGATTTTTGACGAGTACCTCAATTTGTGACACAATGATCAAGAAAGGACGGAGTGTCCTCTTTCTCAAGTGTAGTCTGGCCGCAAGCTGGAAACAAGAAGCAATCTGGCAGATATGTCTTAGATAGGACAGGGAGCGGAAAATGTCTCAGAACTCCACCGACTTGCGTGCGAGACGCACGCGCAAGCTGCTGCGAGATGCCTTGCTGGAGTTGATCGAAGAACGCGGTTTTGACGCGCTGACCGTGGAAGAGTTGGCTGAGCGTGCCATGGTCAGTCGGTCTGCATTCTACCGCTATTATCAGGATAAATACGACCTGGCGGAGCAGATCTTTGAGGAAGCGATGAGCGCCTTGCTGAACGCGGTGGGAGAGATGGGGCCGGAACGTCCTCCTCAGGTCTGGGTGAAGTTCTTCGAGCATATCGCACATTACGAACGCTTCTATCGCGCGTTGCTCGGTAGGAAGGGAAGCCTCTGGTTTGTGAGGAAGATGCGCGCGCGTCTTTCTGACATGGTCAAAGAGCATGGGCGCGTTCCCAGCAGGCCGAATACTTCTGATCACCCCGTCTACACCTTCTCAGATGAGTTTGTGCCAGACCTGGTGTCCACCATGTTTGTCGAAGCCATCACCTGGTGGCTTGAGCAGGGAAGACCCTACACCCCTCAAGAGATTGCTACGCGCAGCGCTCTGCTTGCCTCTGCACTCTTCAAGGAAGCGAGCACCTGGCAATAACCGCTTGCTCACAAGAGCATCGAATCAGGCTTCCTTCTCTCGCATTACTTGACCAACGCTCTAAGAGCGTATCTTGAAGGGCACGGCCCACTTACTCCGTGTCCCTCATCTTTCTGCCAACATCTCAGCCAGGGCACGTCCATGTTGAATGGTGTGCCCTGTCTTGGCTTCAATTGCTAACGTCCCTTCCATCACAGCTCGATCCTCTTGGGTATAGTAGCCAGTACGCAGCTGCTCGGGACTCTTGAGAAAGCACATCACGCACGACATCCGAGGGCCCCCTCAATATCCGTTTCTTACATATCCTGCTGGGTCATACCTTGAAGCTCATAGCAATAATGAGGCTCAACCTGGTAGGCTCGCATCTTCTGAAAGACCTCGATCCGTCGTCAGGAAAGCACGGGCCGCCATTCATGCATCCATCCCTGCTTCAGACCAGAACGCTCACGCCACACAGATCACTGGATGATCACTCAGCAGTTGAGCATGAGCTCTGGCCCACGAGTTGAAGTTGTCACGCTTGAAGTAGGATGTACAGAAACGAACTGACAATGAGGGCCATGCTTGCCGCCATTCCACCAGGTCAAGCACACTTTCAACTTGGCGCAAGTACTTTGCTTGACGAGAGCCACACGCCCGACACCAGGGGATAGAGAGTGTAGCACCTGAAACGAGGTAGCGATGATGACACTCCCCACACTCATAGCCGCTGTAGCTTGCCTGTGTGCAGTAGAGAGGAACACCTAACCGTCGGCAAACCATTTCACAATACTCCACTGTTCCAGGCCAGTCTTCCAACACAATTTGATGGTGAGCAATCACCAGTTCATGAGGAACCGTTTCTAGCACCTGAAGCAGCATAGCTATGCTGTCCTTCCCGCCACTCACAGAGACTACAACCCGTGTTGGTTGACGCTGGCCAGCAATGTATTCATCCAAGATAGAGATGCCCATTGTTTCACCTCATAAGAAAAGCCCTCTTAACACTGGCTAGAGGGCTGATTAACTGTTCTTGTTCTGTCGTCGGTTACAATAGGTATATATGCTAGAGAAGAGGAAAAGCACTGTGATACAAAAAAACGCATTTTGGTGGGCAATGCAAAAAAAGAGAATTGTCACAATCATAGGAGCCATGATATGTGTAGGTTTCGTCGCACTTTCACAATATCAAACACCTAAGTCTCTTTGGGAATGGATGCAACTCCTCATTGTACCTCTCGTACTTGCTATTGGTGGTTTCTTGCTCAATCGCACTGCAAGTAAAACTGAACAAGAAAAAACTGAAAAACGGTATCAAAATGATCACAAAATTGCCAAGGACAAACAGAGAGCGGATTTGCTTCAAACCTATCTTGATCATATGTCAGATTTGCTCTTAAAAGAAAACTTACGAATGTCCCAGCCAGATTCTGAGGTTCGTAACGTGGCACGAATACGAACAATCACCGTCTTAGGTCAGCTTGATACGCCTCGCGTTAACCATGTACTCTCCTTCTTACGAGAAGCAAAGCTAGTGACAGCTCAGCAAGGAGAAAGTGTCGTTTCTTTCAGTGGAGCAGATATGAGAGGCATAGATCTTAAAGGGGGTTGTGCCTATGAGATAGACCTCAGCGGAGCTAACCTCAGCCAAGCCGATCTCAGCGGTGCTAACCTCAGCCAAGCCGGTCTCAGCCAAGCCAACCTTAGCCAAGCTGACCTCAGCAGGGCGGACCTCAGCGGTGCCGACCTCAGCAGAGCCGACCTCAGCGAAGCCAACCTCAGCGAAGCCAACCTCAACGAAGCCAACCTCAACAGAGCCAGCCTCATCGAAGCCAACTTCAGCTTCGCCAACTTCAGCTTCGCCAACTTCAGCTTCGCCAACTTCAGCTTCGCCAATCTCAGCGAAGCCGACCTTAGCAGAGCCGACCTTAGCAGAGCCGACCTTAGCAGAGCCCTCCGACTCAGCGAAGCCAACCTCAGCGGAGTTGACCTCAGCGAAGCTAACCCCAGCGAAACCATTGTTTCCCAAGCATTAAATGTCACGGAGGAACAGTTCGGGAAAGCGAAGGCTCATTAGAATCAACCCTTATAGCAGCTACTATAAGGGTTGGTTATACCACCTTGTAGCCCTACTAATAGGGGTTCAGGTGTTCTTTAAGTGCTTCTCTGAATGATGGCGCTGAACCCTTGCCAATCCTTCAGAAATATGGCCCGGTCCATAACCTGGATGTTCAGGCGCGAGGAGTCGACGAGGCGGACAGTCTGCGCATCTCCCCCGGCCAGGACGACGATATGCTCTCCACCAAATGCCGGAGGGGGAAAGCTCACAATGCTTGGTTCTCCCTGTTGTGCCAGTGCAATCAGCTCATCGAGGCTATGCACGTGGCTAGTAGCGGTGCCCAGGCCAAAGCGTGCAGCCGTACGTGTGATCCCATCTTCATCGAGTAGACCCAACTGTGCAGAAACTGCGTGAGGTCATTCACTCTACCACTAACAAGGTGGAACAATTCAATGCATTTAGCAAGTGGCTCTTTTTCGGGGGTGAGGGTCGTATTGGTGATAACACGCCAAAGGAGCAAGAGAAACGGATTTGTTCCTCACAGACTCAGACTATTGGACACGACTGAATAAGCGGCCAGCGAGGTCTACTCCCACGACCACGCCACTCGTGTCGCGGGTGAAAAAGCCGCGTTGCCCCTTGAGAGCGCCGTCGGTGATGATGTACTCATCTTTGGAGCCTGCCAGCAGACCGAAAGCGAACGGCGCGTAGTCCTGGGGCAGTTCCTGGTTAGCAGCCGCACGGATCTCCGGTTTTATCAACACCTCGAGCCTGAGTCCAGCCCCAACCGTGTCAATGGTAAACGTCATCATCTCGTTCTCGTAGTTACCGACAATCTCTTGGGCTCGCGCCGCATCAAACGAGATTGGCTCCGGGTCGCGGTCGATGATCCCCAGGTAGTTCTCAAGCGCCCAGCGGACGACTTCCTGATTGAAGGGGATGCCATCCGGGCCAGCGTTGGTCAGCGATATGACCGCGAATTTGCGCTCAGGGACGAGAAGCAGTTCGGAGAACTGGCCGTTTGCTGACCCGCCGTGTCCGACGGTGCGCACGCCGTCCACGTCGCGCAGGAACCAGCAGAGACCAATGGCGTCGCCAAGGGTACTCGCTCGCAATTCAGCCGTGGAATCCTTCATCTGATGCAGCACATGTGTGGGGAGCACCCGGATGCCGCTTTCTGCGTGGCCGTCACCAAGATGGAACCGGCCCCAGCGCAGCAGGTCTGCCGTCGAGGATGCGATGCCCCCACCAGGGTTGTCGCCGCGCGAATGCCGCCACGGACGCGCAATGGACAGAGTTCCGTCCTGGCTACGGTCGTGTCCGACCGCGAACCGCCGAGTCATGATGTCATCGCGCGCGAAGAAACTGTGCGACAGCCCCAGTGGCTCAAAGACGAGCGAAGCAACGGCCTGCTCGAACGTCTGGCCCGTGATTTTCTCGATGAGGCGTCCGAGCAGGTTGTATCCCGCCTGACTGTAAGAGACTCGGCTACCAAGAGGAGCGATCAGATCAACTTCAGCCATCTTCGCCACATAGCGTTCCAGAGCGTCGTCCCCTTCACCGGTGTCGGCGTTGACTCTCCAGTCTAGCCCGGAGGTGTGGTTGAGCAGGTTCAGCACCGTGACTTTGTCCGCTGCCTGTGTATCCTTCAGCTGAAGCTCTGGGATATAGCGGCGTACTGGCGCGTTCAGCTCGACCTTCCCCTCTGCGACCAGACACATGAGCGTGGTTGCCGTAAAGGATTTCGTGATCGAACCCAGAGCAAACAGGGTGTTCTGATCGATGGGGAGTGGGTTATCGACGCTCGTCACTCCGTGGCAGGCATAGATCTCCTTACCGTCCAACCACACCCCAACGGCAACGCCTGGTATGTTGAACTTCTTGAATGTTGTCTCGACAAAATCGGTTAATGTGATATGCGACATTTCTCTTTCCTTTTCCTGGCACACTTAAAATTGACAATAAACAAGCTTTCCATCACCTTACCAATTCTGGCCTGTCATCTGCCTGGCTGCGGCATTGAGATGGTTCAATTGGTTCTCCTTGTTTCGATGAAGGAGCAGCGGGATGGTTCGTATCCTGTCTGCGACGCTCTTGCGCTTCCGGAGTCTCGTATGTTTCCAGGGAGAGCAAGATCAAACCCAGACTGTTGATCTTGAGCAGTACTCGATAGAGCGCCGCTTGATCGAGCAGCGATCCGCAGAGCACCGTTTTGTTCGATGCTTCTGGGAGAATCTGAAGATCCTCAAACCATTCTTGCCAGGACGGGTCCAGATGTCCTTTGATGGAAATGCGGTATCGCATCTATGGCGCTTTCCTCCCTTCGTTCAAGATGGTTGAAGTATATAGCGCCATCGAGTGAGGAGAGATCACCCAATGGGGTGGTTGTGAGCGGGTGAGAGGAGAGAGAAGGGGAAGCTAGAGCAAGGACAAGTGCCGTGCCGCCTCACTGGCTTCGACACGGTTGTGAACGTTCAACTTGCCATAGAGGCTTTGGACATGAGTTTTCACGGTATTAAGCGAGATCACCAGTTCACGGGCAATCTCCGGATTGGATCGCCCGGCGACCAGCAGACACAAAACTCGTTGCTCCTGCGAACTCAGCGGTTCCATGTGCAACGGCTTCTTCCCTGCAGATGGGGTATCTTTTGCATGCAGAGGAGGGGATTCCTGAGCAAACGCACGCAAGAGGGTTCGCACAAAGGAAATCAGGGACGCCTCGCGGAGCTCTGGCAGCAGCGTTTTCAGCAGGGTTTCCATTGCCCGACCTTCATCCAGGAAGAGGCGTTGATAGTTTTCCGGTTGCGCCAGTTTTAACGCCTCTCGCAGAGAGGATCTGGCCTGGGTGGCTTCTTGAGGGACAAAGTGGGCCAGGGAGACGAGAATCTGAATTTCCAGAACGCTCCGCTTGCGGCCCTGAGCCTGGGCCTTCTCTTTCCAGAAAACCAACGCTTTCAAAGCGGTTTCCCCCCTCTTTTGGGCAATGCACAAACGCGCCAGGAGCAGTGCTTCTTCCTGCTGGAGCATGAGTGGGAGCTCTTCCTCCTGTTCGGGTGCTTGGGACTGACCAGCCTGTTGCTTTTCCTGCATCCATAGTTCGACCATGGAGAGATCTCCATCGATCAGGTGCAGTCGTGCCCGGCAAGCGCGTATCGCTCTCACAGACCAGGGGAAGCGAGTATGCATCTCCCATTTCGAGAGCACATCCTGGGCCTGAGCTGTTTCTCCAGATGTATGCAGCAGGCGAGCCTGGATGAGTGCGCCCGATGCCAGAACGTGGACCCCTGCCTCCAGCTTTTCTCGGAGTGCCAGCGCTTGAGACAGAGAGCGCTGCGCGCTTGCGAGATCATTGCGCTCATAGGAAAGCTGAGCAAGGCTATGATAAGCCCATGAGGTGAAGAAAGGGTCTTTGCCTCCTGTTGACAGAAACTGCTGGCGGAAGATCTCCTGGTCTTCATCGAAGAGGGCCAGAGCTTGCTGGTAGTAACGGGAAGCTCTGTTCAGTTCGCCTTTTTGTAGGCATACTTCTCCCAACAGAAGGGATGCACAGAACATGGCAACAAGAGAATCAATCTGTTTTGCCTTCCTGTGGGCTTCCAGAAAGGATCGCCCAGCCACATCCATATCGCCTGCAAGGAAGGCCTCTAATCCATTGGCTAAAATGGTGTCGGGATAGAGAAAACTGTGCTCGGAAAGCAATGGTTGGGCCTGACGAGCGAAGGCAAGTGTACGCGTAAGATCTTCTTGATAGAAGGCAAGCTCGGCGTGCAGCTGCAATGCTTCTCCCAGTTTGTCCCATTGTTGCTTTGCCTCAAAGCCCTGCTCTGCCCACTGGATAAGCTGCTCAGAACGTGCCCAGGAGTCAGATGAATGCCGATCTGTGGTAAACATCAAGGCGAGCACATACCAGGAACAGAGTTCCGGTTGAGCTTGTATGATCTCCTCCGGCAGCTGTTTTAGCCAGGAGCACAGCAGATGATACTCATTGCGAAAACTGTTCGGGGCCGCAAAGCGTTCGATCAGCATTGCCGCACGGGAAAATTCTTCGCACGTCAGAGCCGCTTCAATTGCCTCTGGCAACAGCCTCTGTTGCTCATACCATCGACTCGCTTTGCTACTCAATGAACGCATGGTGGCTAGACCCAGGCGACGCCGAGCTTCGTGCTGCATTGCCTGCGCCCAGAGGGCGTGATAGCGATACCATTGCCCACTCTCATCCACGGGTTGGAGAAAGAGATTGGCCCGCTCCACCTGTTCGAGCAGGCGCTCACTATCATCTCTGCCCGTGATGGCGTTGCAGAGCGAGGCGCTTAAGAGGTTGAGCCCGCTCGTCTGGAGCAAGAAAACTTGCACATCTTTCGACAGGCTGGCGAGAATCTCTTCACGCAGGTAATCGAGGAAGAAGCGCTGGCTCCCTCTGAGCATTTGCACACCAGCAGAAGGATCAGTCTGTTTCCGGAGGAAGAGAGCTGCCAGCTGCAGGCTGGCAATCCAGCCTTCGGTGCGGGTTTCCAACAGTTCGATATCGCGCTCTGAGAGGGGAAGGCCCATGCTCTGAGTGAGAAAGTGCTGCGCTTCTTCCCGTGTAAAGCGCAGATCAGTGTCGCGGATCTCGAGCATTTGCCCGCGCGCACGAAAGCGAGAGAGGGGAAGATCCGGGTCAACGCGACTGGCCAGCACCAGATGCACATGGGATGGCAGATGCTCTATCCAGAAGGTCAGGGAGGCGTGAATGGTCGGCTCGTCGATCACATGATAGTCATCCAGGATCAGCAGAACAAGCGAGGTCTCCGCGCTCCTGTCGGCCAACTCATTGAGGAGGATCGTCAAGCCAGGAGAAAGAGATCCAGTTGCTTGCAGCAGGGCGGACGCACGCTCTCCAATCTCTGGCCAACATCTGCGCAGGGCCGCGATCAGCGAGACCCAAAAGCGCGTTGGGTCGTTGTCCAACGCCTCCAGAGACAGCCAGGCGACGGCCTGGGGATGCCTGTACGCCCACGCGGAGAGCAGGGTGGTCTTGCCCCAGCCAGCGGATGCAGAGAGCAAGGTCAGCGGGCGGGACAGAGTGGTATCCAGGGCCGAGAGGAGACGCTCCCGGACGACGAGGGTGGCAGGCAGACGGGGAGGGGAGAGCCTGGTCATCACCATCGTTGCCCCGGACTCGAGGCCCGTTTGCCCAATGCTGGGAAAGATCTCGTTAGTGGCTTGGGCTGCCTGCAAGGAGGCAAGAGAGGCAGACGCATGCGGAGATTCAGGTGAAGGCTCCTGATTGAACGTCTGAAGGTTCTGTGCTGCCTCCTCTAAACGCGCGAAAGTCACGGTCTCACTCCGTCTGAGGTAGCGCTTCCTGGTCTGAACGGAGCTCGTTTGGTAGGCATACCAGTAGCCTGCTCCGCGTTTGCGCGATTCTTTGTAGACGCTGAGACGACCGTATTGGCCCTGGAAAGAGAAAGAGGTGTGCGTCGTTAACCAGAAGAACCACGGCTCCTCGACTCCTGACACGAACTGCACAGGTGGGAGGTCAGGGGCGTGGAGTTCATAGATGCTGCTCTCAGGAGACCAAATGAGGACATGACCGGGTGGTTTTGGCATACGCTCTGCTCCTTTGCTCGGTTCTTCCCAACTTCCCAACAAGTGTAGCAGAAACTAGCACAGCAGACAAACTGTGTTCTCCCATCGGAGGAGCCGCATCACAGGCCCATCCATTCATCTCTTCGCATCCGCTGTCATGATTTGTGTGCGAAGAGATCTTTTGGATCAGAACAGAAATGAAACAGTGCCGATAAGATGCTCTATACCCAGGGTGCCAATCGCCTGGTCATCGCCTATGACCTCAAAGACGCCAAGGAACTCTGGCACGGTCAGTACGGCGTTGACCTCGTCGACAAGATGGGTAACCACAGCGCCTCGATCCAACTTATAACCGTCGTCCCCTAGCCCATCAACATCCCCAAGCTTAAGCAAGCAGGCCCGTTTGGTGTTGCACTAGATGGGCCTGCTTGCTTGATTTTTGGCCGGAGAAACGTATGTAATTAATAAGCAGAACTATTTTTATGGTTGACAGTAAAGGAAGCATATATGTTATGTCGGAGCAGCAACAGGGAGGCATATCTGCGCGTAAGAATGGCGCATCTATCGTAGATGTGCGTGCTGTTCTTGATGCTGTACAAGCGGGCCAGGTAGAGAAGACATGGATGGTAGTACGCCCGCGGAAGCAACCAGAGAGTACCTATGCTACTGTTGATCTGCTTCTGATAGTGCTGGGTAATTTTTTCTATTGGACGTTTGGTGCTTTACTTCTCTACAATCTCAATTTGATCAAAAGCCCATGGGACCTCTGCACGTGTTTCCCTTTTCTATTGCTGACTGTCGCGGTTGAGGTGTTGGTGGTATGGATGGCCTTGAGTGTTAATCGATGGGCGAGAAAGCAAGAGCAACTGCACGCCAATGACGTCCTGGTTCTCACGCCTGAGGGTTTTATCGACTATAATCCCTGGAATGACGATGTAATTCGCAAGATTGTTGTCTTTAACTACGCAGAGATTGAGCGGATGACAGTGACCTTTTTAGCGTCAGAATTACTCTGGGACACCACCAACAGGTACGACTCTGATAGAGACCATCATTTGCCAGCGAGTAAGGGTATGGGCAATTTTAAGTTTACTATTTACTTGAAAAAGGGGATACGTGAGGAATGGTATCCACGCCCGCTATTTGACGAGCCATATGAGATTGTCAGGCGCATCACAGACGATTATGAGAAATATCGTCAGCTCTATGGTTTGGATGACTAAAACTTTGACGAGATGTCCCCCTTGAGATGTTGCCTGAAGGGAGACATCTTATGAGAGATAGCTAAAACTTGATGTTGAGCAGAATGAGCAGGCCGAAGAGGGCGATGCCACAGCCGGAGAGGCGGTTGATCCATAAAAGCCAGGTTGCGGTTAAGCGCTCGCGTAGCAGGCTGACGCCGCTGACGAGGATGAGCCACCAGAGCAGAGAGCCGAGAAAGATTGTCAGCGTGATGGCGAGCGCGGAGAGCGGACTACTCGTCGCACCCAGGCCGATGCCTGCAAAGATGAGGGCGAAAGAGAGTATGGTCAAGGGATTGGTCAGGGTGAGTAGGAGCGTCGTCACATAGGCTCTGGGCAGGTTGACGGCTGAGGCGCTGTGCGCGGCCTTGCGCGCTGGCTGCGTGAGCGCCGTGCGGCTGCCCAGGTAGATTAAGAAGATCCCTCCCAGTAGGTGAATCCACCAGTTCTGGCTGATGAGCAGGTCGGAGAGCGTGGTCAGGCCAAAGGCGGAGATGCTGGCGTAAAGCCCATCGGCGCTGGCGATGCCCAGGCCGGATACCAGGCCATAGCGATAGCCACGCGTTAACGTGCGCTGAATGCAGAGCAGGCTCATAGGGCCGACTGCTGCGGCGATAGAGATACCAATAAAGAGCGTGCGGAAGAAGGTCGCGATATCCATCTGAATACTCCTTACAAGAGGTTGAAAAAGGAAACAAAAAAACGCCAGACCTCATATCTCAGGTCTGGCGTTGGTTTTAGCCGTTAGCGGCTATGTGCTCTATGGAACTGTGGGAGAAGACATGCCCAGAGAACCAGACCTGTATAGGCGCTGGCTCTGCTGCTGTTGAATATATGTGTTTGTGCTAAGAAGTGGCATCACAGACATGTCTTTAATGGCCGATCCTTTTACCATATTATGCTTGAGTATAGCATAGTCGGCGGGAAAAGTCTGCTACCGTTTTAGCCCTTGCCAGGCCTTGACAGTATGTTGTATATACACTATACTGGAGACCAGGATGAATGTTGTATATACACCAAGTAGAGACTATGATGAGTACAGAGACTGAGACAGCCGATGCCGGCGTGGTTGGCGAGATCACTCGTAATTGCCTGCTCACACGCACGCGCCGCATATCGCGCATCATCACCAATATGTATGATCAGGCACTTCGGCCTTACGGCGTCAGTACTCCGCAGTTCTCATTGCTCGTGCTCATTGCGAAGCTTGGAGGAGCAAGTCGCGCTGAGATCGGACGTGCCAACTACCAGGAGTGCTCGACCCTGACACGCAATCTCGCGCTTCTCCTGACAGAGGGGTGGGTCGAGGAAATGGTTTCTGACCAAGGCGGTCGAAGCCGTCCACTGGTCCTCTCGCAGGCCGGCAGAGAATTACTGGTTTCGGCAGCATCTGCGTGGCGAGCAGCACAGGTAAGAGCCAAACAGTTGCTCGGCGAGGAAAGCATGACTGCCATCGTCGGCGTGGCCGACAGCATCTCGCTTGACGAACTCGTGGAGTAAGCGTCTCATAAAGTTGTATATGCAACATAAAGAGTAATGTATATGTAATATACAGTGTAGCCAGTTCCATCACATCAACCTCGTGGAGTAAGTGTCCCATTATGTTGCATATACAATATGCAACATAACGAATATTGTAACGCCAATTTGAAAGGAACATATAGTGAGCACCATCGTGAAAGCCGCCGCTGTTCAGATCAGCCCCGTGCTGTACAGCCGGAAGGGTACCGTCGAGAAGGTCGTGAAGAAGATCCGTGAGCTGGGCAAACAGGGTGTCCAGTTCGCGACCTTCCCCGAGACCGTCATTCCCTACTACCCCTATTTCTCCTTCGTGCAGTCAGCGTACGACATGCTGTTGGGGAAGGAGCATCAGCGTCTGCTCGAAGAGTCGGTCACGGTCCCGTCTGCCGAGACCCATGCGATTGGCGAGGCCGCGAAGGAGGCGAACATGGTCGTCTCGATCGGCGTCAATGAGCGCGATGGTGGCTCGATCTACAATACACAACTGCTCTTCGACGCGGATGGGACGCTGATCCAGCGCCGCCGCAAGATCACGCCAACCTATCAGGAGCGTATGATCTGGGGCCAGGGTGACGGCTCGGGCCTGCGCGCTGTCGAGAGCGCCGTTGGGCGCATCGGGCAGCTCGCCTGCTGGGAGCACTTCCAGCCGCTCGCGCGTTACGCGCTCATTGCCGATGGCGAGCAGATCCACTCGGCGATGTATCCCGGATCGTTCGCTGGCCAGCGGTTCGCGGAGAAGATGGAAGTGAGCATCCGCCAACACGCCCTCGAATCCGCTTGCTTTGTCGTCAACGCGACGGCGTGGCTCGATGCCGATCAGCAGGCACGACTCATGAAGGATACGGGGTGTGCTATCGAGCCGATTTCCGGCGGCTGCTTCACCGCCATTGTGAACCCGGAAGGCCAGATCATCGGCGAGCCTCTCACAGCTGGTGAAGGCGAAGTGATTGCCGATCTTGACTTCGCTCTCATCGACTACCGCAAGAGACTTATGGACGCGCGTGGTCACTACAGCCGCCCCGAACTGCTCAGTCTGCTGATCGATCGGACGCCCGCGTTGCCCGTCCATGAGCGCACCGCGTACCCGAAGGCTGAGGACTTACACGCGGCTATCAACAAAGAGAGGATCGTCGAGGTCCTGTAATCCCGCCGTTTGCCCCACAAACACCTGCCGCCCCGGATCCAGCATGGTCGGGGATACATCAGACACACGGCAGACGCCGAGGTTCCATCAAGAGGTATCCTGTCCGGTGACGATCAGACCCTAGAACACACCGAACTCCGAACGCCTCCCAACCCATCTGAACCTAACTACAAATAAGGAGTATGACGATGAAATTCACACATGACAGCCCGATCCTTGTGACTGGAGCGGCCGGCAATCTCGGTGCCATCGGCCGCAACCTCACTGCATTGCTGCTCGCCAAGGGGCATAAGGTACGCGCCTTGGTCCGGCGGGAGGATGAGCGTGCTGAAGCGTTGCGCCAGCTCGGTGCCGAGGTTGTGCAGGGCGACCTGACGGATCTCGCCTCGATGCACCGCGCGATCGAAGGGTGCGCGCGCATCTATTTCGGCATGTCTGTCTCTGCGGCGTATCTGGAAGCCACAGTCAACACTGCTGCGGTGGCGCGCCACCACGGCGTCGAGGCTTTTGTGAACATGTCGCAGATGACGGTCTCGCAGATGAGCATCACCGAGACTACAGACAGCCGGCAGCAAAAGCTGCACTGGCTGGCGGAGCAGGCACTTTCATGGTCGGGACTGCCGGTTGTCACGGTTCGACCGACGGTCTTCCTCGAAAGCTTCTTCCTGCTTTTCGCCGCTGCGAGCGTACGAGAAGCCGACGAGTTGGCGCTGCCGATGGGTAGTGGCAAGACCTCGCCTATCTCGGCTGTCGATGTGGCGCGCGCCGTATCCGTCATCCTTGATGACCCGGTCCCGCACATCGGTCAGGTGTACAACTTGACCGGATTTGAGTCGTCCGATCTCGACCACTACGCGCGCGTCTTTTCCGAGGCACTCGGCCGGACGATTCGCTATCGCGACGTGCCGCTCCCTCTATGGACCGATAAGCTTCGAGAGGCAGGGGTGCCTCTGCATGTCGTCAACCATCTCGGGGTGATGGCCGACCTACACGCGCAGGGGCGTTATGACCGCATGACTGACGACTTTTTCAAGCTTACCGGCGAGATGCCGACAAGCGTGCACGACTTCGTGAAGCTCCATACCGCTGAATTCACGCGGCATGAAACCACGGCTTGAGGGTTCAATGAGCGTGTAGGACCGGAGGACGCGAATGCTGTATCGTCTCCTTCTCGACTCCAGTCAAAGACCGGACAGTTGGAAATCGGCCATATTCGCGCTTTCAGTTTAGCGCCCATGCACGAAACCGCTTCAAAGAGTTTTTAAAATTCGATTCCAGGAGGAACACATGCACGACCTTCTCGCACGTGCCATTGCCGCACATGGCGGCCTTGATCGCTGGAACACATTCAAGGGGGTGACGGCTACCATCGTCACCGGTGGGGGCTTGTGGCCGATGAAGGGTCTTGAGCAGGATCCCAATCCCCGTGAGGAGACGGTCACGCTTCATGAGGAAACTGCGTCCGTCAGCCCGTTTGGCCAGCCGGACTGGCACACCGCTTTCACGCCCGATCGGATCGCGATCGAAACCACCACGGGTGCCGTTGTCAGCGAGCGCCTCGATCCAAGGGCCTCTTTCGTCGACCACGTGATGAACACTCCATGGGATCCGCTTCAGCGTGCCTACTTCAATGGCTATGCAATGTGGACCTACCTCACGACGCCATTCCTTCTGGCCATGCCCGGCTTCGAGGTCGCTGAAATCTCGCCCTGGCAAGAAGGTGGGGAGCTCTGGCGCGGGTTGCGTGCGCGGTTTCCAGACGCGATCGCCAGCCATAGCAAAGAACAAGACTTCTACTTCGGCGACGATTTTCTCCTGCGTCGGCACGACTACCACGTCGATGTGGCAGGTGGCTTTCCGGCGGCGCAATATGTCTACGATATTGTGGAGGCCGAGGGGCTCCGCTTTCCGACCAAGCGCCGTGCATATGTGCGTGGGCCAGGTCTGAAACCGATTCGCGATCTGCTGATGGTCTCGATCGATCTGAGTAATTTCCGACTCACGACCTGATGCATTTTCAATAGGCCCTTTGGTGTATTTTTAACGAAAGAATACAGGCCTCTGGGGAACAACAGAACGGATTTGCACAATAAGGGGATGAAGTGTCTTAGGGAGCAGGCCGACAGAGAGCATGTCAATCTGACAATGCAATCCTATCACTCAAAGCTGAAAGTTTTGCTGGGGCTCCCGGACTGAGCCCCAGCCTGCAGCATCAAAGGAAGATGTGTAGCGACAGCGCGATGGGCGATTACCGTGTTTTGTTTTGTAACCAGCGTAATTTATCAGGGTTGGCCACGGCGTAGATATTCCGAATGCGCTCGCCTTCAATGTCGAGCAGCAGGACGCCGTAGGGACGGCCATCTACATAGCCAACGATGGCGGGCTGGCCATTGACCTCTTCTCTGCGCGACTGCATGATTGATAGCAGCGGGCGTAGACCGGCAATAGAGCCGTGTGCCACCTTGTCGCGCCCGCGAACTCTGTGTCCAAGGCGAACTTTGCCGCCGCTATCGCCGGTGAAGACAATGTCTTCGGTCAGAAGGTTTAGCAATCCCTGCATGTCGCCGCCGTTGCTGGCACGCATGAACTGATCGGTAATACGTTCCTGCTGCTCATGGGAAACGTTGAAACGCGGGCTGCGCTCTCCCAGGTGCTGCTGGGCGCGGTGAAAGATCTGGCGGCAGTTGGCTTCGCTTTTCCCTATAACAACGGCAATTTCGCTATATGGATATTCGAAGACTTCGTGCAGCAAGAACGCCGCTCGTTCCAGCGGCCCAAGCTTCTCCAACATGATCAGAAAAGCGAACGAGAGCGATTCGGCCAGAACGGTTGTATCAACCAGCTCTGGCCGGAGATCCGTGGCGATTGGCTCCGGTAGCCACGGGCCAACATATACTTCGCGCTGCGCTCTGGCTGAGCGCAGTTGGTTGATGCAGAGCCGTACCACAATAGTCGAGAGGTAAGCTCTGGAAGATTGTACCTCTTCTCTGGCCTCCTGCATCCAGCGCAAAAACGCCTCCTGAACAATATCTTCAGCATCCGTAGCGCTGCCTAACATACGATACGCAATGGAAAAGAGCAGTACCCGGTACTGCTCGAATATTTGTGTGGTGGTTTCAGATGTGTTCACGGCTCTATCTGACCTCTAAGCTTTTACCCTATTTTACCTCCTATCACTTCAGTTAACAACTGGCGCTGCTGCCTCGCGTAGCAACAATTGCGCAACCTGGCGGGCACTACCGAAGCTGGGATCAGCCAGGAAGCCCTCACCGATCCAATCGCCAATCAGGTAGAGATTGTTCAGGCCCGGTACGCGTGAACCTGGTCGCCCGGCATAGCCGCCGTTCTGGGCTGTGGGAAGCATGCCGATCGCCTCGATGTGCGGCAGGTACACACGCTTGACCAGCACATCACGCCATCCCGGCTGCACGGTATCCAGCAGGTTCTCCAGGTCCCGCTCATCTTCGCGCGGGTCGCCTAAGTGCAGAGGGTCGAGCTGCTTGAACGTATGGATCAGCGCTCCTCCCTGGGGCGCGATCCGCGCGTAGACGGATTGTGCCGACATAAAGCGTGGACGCTCCAGGTCCTGCACAACTGTGTAGCGCGGATCTGGCAGGCGACTCAAAGCAACGTCCAGGCAGGCCACTCGTGCTGGAACAAGGGGCTCGACAATCTCGCGTAATGGCTGATAATTCCCGCCGTCCACCAGCTTTACCGCGTCGCGGGGGCTGGTCGCGACGATAACTGCCGAGGCACGCACGACCTCATCACTGTGCAAGCGCACACCCACTACCCGGTCCTCTACCCGCTCTACAGCCTCGACGCGACATCCACTGACAATGCGCGCTCCTGCCTGCTCCGCCGCCGTGCGCAGTTTATCCACCAGCGTTTGCCAGCCGCCGTCAATGTAGAATATCGGATTCTTGAGCAGGAGTTGCGTCCTTTTGATCAGCACATCCGCGCCCACCAGATCAAGTGCCGAGCTATAGACGCCAGTGCAGGCGTTTGCTGCCATGAACTCGCGCACTCGTGGGCGCCTCGTATTGCGCTCCAGCCATTCCTGCACGCTTATTGTCCGCCACTCCTCCGGCTTCTGGCCAGCTATCCTGACAAAGATGCCCATAAGTTCCAGTTTGTCAACAAAGCTCAAAGCATCGGTTCGCAGCAGCGTTAGCGTATCAAGCGGAGCTATGTGCAGCTTGCCCGCGCGCAGCACGTGCACCTCCCCTGGTCTATGGCCGCTATGGGGAATGCCCAGTTCTCCTAGCACCTCCGAGGCCGCTCCACCCGAGTACAGAGCATGGATGCCCAGGTTAAACGAATATCCGTCATGCATCTGGGTGCCCGCCCGTCCGCCCAGTCTCGCTGACTTCTCAAACACCATCACGTCAACGCCAGCCCGTGCCAGGTAGCACGCCGCGGCCAATCCGGCAAGCCCGCCACCAACGATAATGACATCAGCCTGTTTTGCCTGCGTTTCAACATTCGACTCCATATATTGTGTGCTCCTTTTGCAACTATTCAATATAGCGATTTGTCGCACACTAGACAAAGCCGAGTTGGCATTTGTGACAAAATACAGGCTAGAATCTCAACACTGACGGTTTTTGCCTCGAAGCTAGCTTCATGCATTTTGTTGTTGCCACTGTGAGATGTTGTTAAGGTGCTCATTGATGCACTAGGGCTGTTGCTCCAGATTGCGCTTCAACCGCTCTAAGCGACGCTGCGCTAACTGCAGATTGCCTTTGATCCCCTTCAACGGAGTACGCTGCCTACTTTGCACTAGTGTTCTCCATAGGAAAGCCAGGATGTTCTTCATGAGGTCTGGTGATTGCCAACCCGTATCGGGGGCCATCACGTCGTCAATTCTAGAGCTGACGACGTGATGACTGGGTATCGTACTAGCAACGTTGCCGTCTTACCTACGCCAGCAACCCCCCATCGACAGTCAGGGATGTGCCAGTAATGTAGGAAGCTGACGGACCGGCCAGAAAGACGATTGCCGCCGCAATCTCCTCAGGCCGACCATAACGACCAAGGGCGATGGTTGAGACAATTCCGGGGGAGAACGGGCCACCTGCCGGGTTCATATCCGTGTCTATGGCTCCCGGTTGGACCACATTGACGGTGATCCCCTTGGGTCCAAGGTCTCGTGCCCACCCTCGGGTGTACCCGGCGATGGCTGCCTTCGTTGCGCTATAATCCGCAATGCCCGGTATTCCCGTCCGAGAGGCAAACCAGGAACTCACCGAGATGATCCGTCCTCCCTTACCCATCACGCGCGCCGCAGCACGCACTCCCGTTGCCACGCTGGCAAGGTTGACCGCCATCAGCCGTTCAAAGGTAGCCTCATCCCTCTGTGGATCGGTTATCTCCCCAAAGGCCAGGATCCCGGCGTTATTGACCAGGATATCAAGGTGTCCAAAATACGCAACAACTTGATCGATCAAGCCAGTGACCTGAACGGGATCGGCCTGATCCGCGCGAAAAGCGATAGCACTCACTCCCAGCTCCTTGAGTTGACGAAGAAGAGTCTCCGCCTTCGTGGCCGAGGACGCGCTGGTATAGCTAATGGCAACATCGGCTCCCTGCTCAGCAAGGGCACGCGCTGTTGCCGCTCCAATGCCACGTGATCCGCCGGTGACCAATGCCACCTTCCCACTCAATGTCTGTGTCATGGTTCTCTGCTCCATTTTGCTCTTTGTATTTTTCGGCCTCTCATCGAGAGAATGTATTTCCACCCCTCCAGATGTCAGAACACGTCCTGAAGACTTGGAAGAGGACTGAAATGACCTCAGTGCTTCACAAAAAGGGACATATGCCCCTATCAGAAAAAAAAGAAAAATCGATACAATAGGCTCGCTTTCTCCTAAAATTTCGAACCGTTGAGAACAGGATCATAGATCTGTATGCTGTCACCAGCGTACATCATCGTGGGTTCCTGTCTCTGGAACCAAGACGAGCACACCAATCAGCAAGCGCAGGCATCTTCGCCTTTTTAAAGGGTGCATATACCCCTTTTCGGCAAAAACTAGAGCAATAGCTCCAACGCTTCAACTTTTTTCAGTTCAGCAAGTAGGGCTTGCGTCTGCTGCTCGCCGAAGTGGGCCATCACCTGCTTTTGCGCCTGTAGCCAATAGGGATGAGCCTCTCTCAGCGCCTGGCGCCCCTGCTCAGTCAGGCGTACCACTCGTGTCCGTCGATCACTCCCCGCTTCAACGGTCACCAGGCCCTGGCTTTCAAGCGGCTTCAACGCACGGGCAAGCGCACTTCGATCCATGGCTAACTTCTCAGCCAGGCGCATCACCGTTTCTTGTTCTGAGAGTGCAATCACCACCAACACGGTATGTTGAGTCATGCGTAATCCAGTCGGTTGCAAGCAGCGATCATAGAATTGTGTAATCACCCGTGCGGCCTTGCGCACCTGTGAACAAGCACACGCTTCTGCGAACGCCTTCAAGGCCGTTGTATCGAGTTCATATCTTTCCTTTTCCATGGATAGGAGTATATACCCCTATTTTTACCGTGTCAAGTTCCTGCATCTTACCTTAGTCCTTTAGTCCTTCGCGCCTATACCACTTAATCATATAGACAAGTGCGAATGTATGCCCTAAAATGTTATATTTGTTTGGAGCAGAAATTTTCCGGGTGCTATCTCGATCCCTGGCTATGAGTTTGTCTAAATAAAAGATTATGCCTATGCCTCTATGTAAGCAAAGGAGTTGTATATGTTGTCTATGCCAACCCTGCTGTCGCGTGTGACGGAACTACCTACGAAACGTTTGTATCTGGTTGCTGGTCCTGCTGCCTCGGGCAAGACTACCTTCTCCCTGGCCCTGGCGCGCTATCTGGGCGCGGCCCTGCTCTCGATGGATCACTATTACGTGGATGAGGAGCAGGTGGTGAGAGAGTACGATGAGAAGTATGGGCTGGTGCCGCAGTGGGAGAGTCCAGAGGCTTATAACGTAGAGCGTATGCAGCAGGATATATGCGAGCTGCTGCGCACAGGTCATGCAAAGATTCCTCACTACAGTTTCGTGGAGAACCGCAAGGCGGGTGAGCAGGAGATGAGCCTGGGCCTGGAGCAGCCTCTGATTGTCGAGGGGTTGTACGCGATCCGTTTTGAGTCCTTATTTCGTGAGCTGACGGATTCGTTTGTGACGCTGTATATTCAGGCAGAAACAGAGGTCCGGCGTGCGCGTTCCCGTGTGCGTGATGTCGTTGAGCGTGGGAAACTACCCGAGGAGTTTGAGAAGCGCTACCATTTTGTCTCGCTGGGCGAACAGCGCTGGGGACTCTCACAGATGTGGGAGGCCAATTTTGTGGTGGAGGCAAATGAGGAGACGCGAGAGTGCTTTTTTCTGTAAAGCCTCTTCTTGTTTTCGTCGCTAATGGAGGCTGCAGTAAGAGATGCCGGGAAGAAAGCGCCAGATGAAAATCGCCTTTATTGGCACAAGTTGTGTGGGCAAAACAACGTTACTAGAACGGTACAGAGAGACATTTAAAATGATCCAGGGGTGGCATTCGTTGCGGAAGCGGCAAGAATGTTTTTCGCAAATTGTGCGACCTCTGATCGATTCTCCGTTGAGACACAAGGAAAAATTCAGCTTCTGGCCCTTAGAAACGAGCAGGAGGCGTATGCAACTGGAGCACATCTTCTCTTTTGTGACAGATCTGTGCTTGACGCAGTCGTCTATGTAAGAGCCTGCGGTGATAAACTGGGCGCAAACAAGCTCTTTGAGAGAGTACAAACGTGGGCCTCTACCTACTCCAAACTGCTTTTACTCGATCCAGTCGGTGTGGACTATGTGATGGATGGTATTCGGCAGGAAGATCTCGATACAAGACAGCAATTCCACGACGCTTTTATCCATTTCTTTGAGGAGGCATCTCTTCCATATGAACTCCTCAATGGGACATTTCAAGAGCGATGTCGTAGGATCGATGAAATCCTCAAAGCTTTCCAGGAGGAGGAAAAAATCAAGCTGCCAGGGTAGCAGAACCAACCTTGGAAGTTGGGTGTGCTTAGCGGATTAATGCGTTTTGGGGAATATTCTTTACAGGCTCTGCAGAGCACTGTGGTTACCTGGTTGCCGTTGGAATGCGCATCGTACATAATGGGAGAGTGAAAAATCATCCAGTATGTTGGATGAACGATTGTACCTGTTAGTGAGCCAAATAGAAGGTTGTCTTTCTTATGGGAAAACAGGAAGTTCTTGCAGCAGATGGACGACGTAGAGAAGATGTCGCGCTTATTACCGGGCGCGCCCATTACGTCGATGATATACGCCTACCGGAGGGGCGACCGGCGCCCTTGCATATGGCGGTTGTGCGCAGCATCTATGCCCACGCCAAGCTTGGGCAGATAGATGTGGAGGCGGCGCGAGCGCTACCGGGAGTCGTGGGAGCATTTACAGGTGAGGAGTTGGTGCGCGATATGCCCATCCTCGAACCCGTGCCCATGCCGGGCCTGAAGAAGCCGCAGCGGCGCCCCATGGCTCTGCAACGAGTGCGCTATGTGGGTGATCCCGTGGCGGTCGTGCTCGCAGAGAGTCCAGCCCTTGCAGCCGATGCGCGCGACCTGGTCGATATCAGCTATGAACCCCTGCCAGTCGTAAGCGATCCCGAGGAGGCGCTCGCGCCTGGTGCTCCCCTGCTCTATGAAGAATTTGGCTCAAACATCGCCGTGCAGACGCACGCCAGCGGGGGTGATATCGAGGCCGCCTTTGCCCAGGCTGAGCATACCACGCGCTTTCGCGTTGTGAACCAGCGTATCGCCCCTAACTCGCTTGAGCCACGTGGATGCCTATTTGACTTTGATCCCGCAACGGGCGAGCTAACGGCCTGGTTATCTTCACAGTCCATCTACCGCGCCAGAGATACTCTAGCGCATTTCCTGCACATCGCTCGCGAGAAGATTCATGTGTATAATGCCGAGGTGGGTGGGGGCTTTGGCTCCAAGGCGGGTTTTGTGGGCGAGGAGCTGGTTGCTGCCGCGCTCGCCGTCAGGTATGGACGGCCAGTGAAATGGATCGAGAGCCGCAGCGAGAATTTGCAGGCGCAGACGCAGGGGCGAGGGCAGATCAATTATATCGAAGCGGCCTTCCAAGGCGATGGTTGCTTGCTTGGATTACGTGTGCGTACGGTAGCAGACCTGGGGGCTTTTCTCGCCGCGATTACCGCTATGGTTCCGCATGGCACGGCCTATCTGCTGAGTGGCCCCTATAGAGTACAGGCTATTGATGTGCAGATGGTTGGCGTCTACACCAATAAGGTTGCGACCGCGCCCTACCGAGGCGCGGGCCGACCAGAGGCGGCATATATCCTGGAACGCACACTGGATCGCATCGCACATATCTTAAAGCTCGATCCCGCCGAGGTGCGCCAGCGGAACTTTATCGCCGCGAACGACTTTCCTCATCGGACAGTCATGGGCATGAGCTATGAGAGCGGCAACTACCAGGCTGGCCTGGAGCGCTTGCTGACCCTCGCTGACTATACTGGTTGGCGTACGAAGCAGCGCGAGCAGCGTTCCCAGGGTGAGAGCAAGCACCTATTAGGCATCGGGCTGGCAACCTTCATCGAAAACTCTGGCGGGAGCATGGGGCCGATCAGGCCTGGTATTCCCCAGGAGGCTGCCACGGTACGCATTCGGCCTGATGGCACTATCCTGGTGCAGAGCGGCGTGGCTTCCAATGGCCAGGGACACTTCACGGCCTTTGCCCAGATCGTGGCGAAAGAGCTGAATGTGCCTATGTCGCACGTTGAAGTTCAGATGAACGACGCCTCTCTGCCCGCCTTTGGCATCGGCACCTTTGGTAGTCGCACCACTCAGACCTCTGGCTCGGCGGTGCTGCTCGCTGCCCAGGCTGTGCGTGAGAAGGCCTTGCAGGTGGCGGCGCGGACGCTGGAGGTTTCTCCACAGGACCTGGTGCTGGAAGATGGACAGGTGATGGTACAAGGCGTCCCGGCGCGCGTGTTGAGTCTGGGTGAACTGGCAAGGATGGTTGAGGCGCAGCCTGAACTGATCGAGCATGAGACCCCTAATCCCGTAAATGGCGTTCCTATCGAGGGCCTGGCTGCCTGGCGTGACTTTGTCTCGCCTGAGTCGACATTCTCCTCTGGCGCGCACCTGGCGGTTGTCGAGATCGATACTGAGACGGGCGAGGTAAAGCTGGAGGCATATGTCGCGGTCGACGACTGTGGGCGTGTGCTCAACGAATTCCTGGCCGAGGCTCAGGTTCATGGCGGTGTTGCCCAGGGAATCGGTCAAGCCCTCTATGAGGAGACGCTCTATGACCAGGAGGGACAGTTCCTCACCAGTACCTTCATGGACTACGCCATGCCCTTCGCGCGGGGCATCCCCGAGATACAAGCCGCCTTTGTCGAGACGCCTTCGCCCCGCAATCCCCTGGGTGTGAAGGGTGTTGGAGAAGGCGGCACCATTGGCGCGCCCCCGGCGGTCGTCAACGCCGTTCTGGATGCCCTGGAGCCGCTAGGTATTCAGAACATCGATATGCCCATCAAACCTGAGCGGGTCTGGAGCCTGATCCAGTCCGCGTATCAGGGGGCCTTACAGGAAACAGATCCTGTACTCCCCTCAGTCTTCCAGGCAGAGGTCAAGGCCTCCAACGAAGCTCCCGAATTCGGGTAAAAATACATGTGGTGTGGTGGGTTGAGTTGCCTGCAGCAACTCAACCCACCACACCACATGTATGATCATGGTAAGACACCCTTAGCGCTGTTGTGCTCGTAGCCTGGCGAGGCGTTCGTTATCCTGCTGGAGCCTGGCTTCAGCGCGGGTAAGCAGTGTTTCGATCTGCTCATGGGGCCAGATGACGACTCCATCGTCGTCCGCGATGACCAGGTCGCCATCACGGACGATAGTCTCTTCAAAGGTGATGCGGCCGCCCACGACCGCTGGACCGTCCTTACGTGAGGCGGTAGGGGTCACCCCACGGCACCATACGCGAAATACTTCAAGCGCTTTAATCTCCCTGGAATCACGGACCAGCCCATCCGTAATCAGGCCTGCGAGTCCTGCGTTCTGCATTTCGAGGGCGAGCAGGTCGCCCACAGTCGCTGTCCGCGAGGTATGGCCACCCGCGACGACCAGCACCGTTCCCGGCTCAGGTGGCGCCTCCAGCACTTTGCGAATGGCCAGGTTATCATCCTGGTTCATCAGCGCGACATAGGCCGGGCCAACGACCCGTGAACCTGGTAACAGCGGAAGAATATAGTTGGGAAGGACGCCCTTTCCTTCGCTTGCGTCAGATGCTAGTGTGGCCGAGAGCCACTCTGGATACTCTCTCATATGCTTTCTTTGCCTTTCCCTACTAGTAGCATAAATAATGCGATATGCATCTTCTGCATATCGCCTCGCACCTACCACACCACCTACCCGTTAGTATACTTGCGAGTGCCCCAAGACGTCCGCCTGGGTAGACTACATCATATAACATAGCGAGTGCCGCAGGCGTGAGAATTAGTTGCCTCGCTGCATCCGTTCGACAATCAAGGTCATCACATGGCTGACCGCCAGGGCGACCTCTACATCTTCCTGTACCTGAAAGTCTTCGAGCGTGCGGCTGTGGAGCGCAATAATGCCAAAGAGGCGCGATCCCATCAGGAGCGGTAAGAGAAGGGTTTGTTTCATACCTGGAGCCAGGTCTTGCAGCGGAGCGGGAAGCTGTGATGTCTGGAAGAGAGACGTTTCCTCTTGCTGGAGACGTGCCAGCAGAGGTGTGTCTTTCAGCGATTTCCCCGTGAACTGATGCGCCAGGCGTTGCTCCTCTGGCTCATCCAACCCCAGACAGAGTAGATCCATGACCGTCACGTTGGCATCTAGAAGAAGAATGCTTGCAAGTGTGGTGTGGAAGAGTTGACATTGTAGAGCGGTGATTTGCTTCAAACTCTCACGTTGTTGTCTAAGCTGACTGGTATCAGGCCTCTTGGTTGCTTCTAGCGCAATGACATGCGCAAGCTCCAGAAACATATTGAGGCGATCATAGGTCTGGCGCTCAAGCGCGCGCTGCCGAGTCACATCGCGATAGACGAGGACGGCCCAGCGAATACACCTCTGTTCGTCGTAAATGGGAGTGCCACTCACGTTAAGGAGGTGGTCCTGACCATCCAGCGAATGGATGAAGATGTCGAGCGTGTTCTCCCCTGTCAGGGACTCGCCCGCGAAGATACGTGCCAGTGGCGTCTGCTCTATTAGCAGGTGCTGCCCCTCCACAGAGCGAACTTGCAGAAGTGCGAAACGTTCTTCGTGCGAGAGGGCGAGGAAACGCGGATGATGTTCAATCAAAAAGAGATCATGAAAAGCCATATTGGCCCAGAGGAGAAAGCCCTCCTCATTGAAGACCGCCAGCAGATCGGTCAGCGTTTCGATGATCTGCAAGAGAGAAGGCGAGAGTGGCAAGGCGGTATCTGTGGTGGCGGCAGAAGAGTTTGACAAAGCAGGCATGTCTCTCGCTACACCCGAATCTGCTCTGCCAAAGTTGTTATAGAGACTTTTCGGCGTGAAGGAATCTATTGGTGGTAACATAAACTCAGGCTTTTGGGGGAAAAAGGTACTCTGGTTATTCTGAAGCATATTCACACACCATTTCATCTAGCTACATTTTAAATTGTCTACCAACACATTTGAATACATGAGCTTACATATACTACTATAACATAGATGTGTGGAAAGGTGTCAATAGTGTAAAAACGTATAAAAGCGATATAGATAATAAGAAGAGTATGGTTTTAACCCTTGTTACACCTCTGTGATACATTGCAATACAATGCAGAAAGTGAAAGCAGGCAGGTGGTCACTATCGGCCACCTGCCCGTTTGTATTCGGAATGAATTATGTACCGGATGTCAGGCGGGAGAGGTTTCCCCTGTTTCCGCGAGATCGACGCGCTCCGTCTCGTCGTCGTGACGCAAGAAATCTGCCTCGCGGGCCTCGCGACCTACGGCAGTAAAGATGATGACCGCCAGGAAGGCGCCTAATGAGAAGTAAGCCAGCGCCAGTTGATAGTTGGGGAGCTTCTCCGTTCCCAACGCATTGGCCGTAACGCCCTCGATGAAGACGATCCAGGAGGCGAAGAGATTGCCGAGCTGGTAGGCAAAGCCCGGGAAGGTGCCACGTACATCCGTGGGCGAGAGCTCATTCAGGTGAGCAGGGATAACACCCCAGGCACCCTGGACCATAAACTGTAGCAAGAAGGCGCCAATTGACAGTGAAACGGCTGTTCCCACTAGCGGTATCTGAATCAGGCCTGTCCAGAGCGGGATCATAATGATGCCCAGGATGCTGGCGATGATAATGGCACGCCTGCGACCCCAGGATTGAGAGAAGGCCCCAAACAGCGTGCCTCCAATAATCGCCCCAATATTCGAGATAATCGTAATGGTGGAGGCCTGTCCAGGACTGAAATGTAGTTGAGCCTTCAAGAAAGTTGGCAAGTTATCCTGAGTGCCATGAGAGAGACTATTAAAGGCTGTCATCAGGAAAATGACATACAAGAAGACGAGCCCATGGCTCTTAATGGCCTTCCAGATGCTTTGCCACATCCCGATGCCACGCGAGCGTAGCGACTCCTGGCGTTGTGTCCAGACCTCGGATTCGGTGACGCTCAGACGAATATAGACTACCAGGAGGGCGGGCAACGCGCCCACAATAAAGAGGCCGCGCCAGCCAATAATGGGAAAGAGTATCCCATAGGCAAGGGCTGCCAGCAGATAGCCAAAGGCATAGCCTTGCTGGAGAATACCAGAGTAGAGGCCGCGTGAGCGTGTTGGGAGCGACTCCATAGCCAGCGAGGAGCCGAGACCCCATTCACCGCCCATACCGATGCCAAAGAGAATGCGCAAGACAAGGAACGTAATATAGTTGGGAGAGAAGGCCGTGAGGAGCTCCAGGGCTGAATAGAGCAGGATATCGATCATAAGTGGAGTGCGACGTCCAAAACGTTCAGCCAGTAAACCAAAGATGAGGGCGCCCAGCGGGCGCATCGCCAGAGTTAGGGTCACGGTCAGCAGGATAGCGGTAACCCCAAGGTGAAACTCTTTGGCAATCTCGGTAGCAGTCAATGAGACGAGGAAGAAATCAAAGGCGTCAAGGGTCCAACCGAGAAAGCTCGCGATAAAGGTGTTACGCTGATTCCTGTTTAAGAAGGTAGCGACGCTGCTCAAGGTAGAGTACTCCTTTACTATAAGCTCATCCTTAACAAATAGTATATGCGTGTGCCGCCATGTGTAAATCTATATAAATTGGGGAGGAACGGTGAATTACACTATATCACTTTTTTCTCAAAATGTGTTAGAACTATCTTAATGAATTAAGTCAAAGTTAATGGAATGTGTTTTTGGTGTTCATAATTCTAGCCTCCTACTTTCTCAAGGTTGTGTAACGGAACACGAATGGGAGGCTGCTTAGGGAGACGGTTGAAGTCACCTGGTACAAAGGTACTTTCTCTCTTGTAACGTGCTGGGGGAGGAGTATAATACGCCTGTTTACAGGATCTTGACGAAGGGGCAAGTCACTCCAAAGAAGGGTGACTTTAGAGATATAATTTGTGGTCGATATTCTAAATTAGTGAGGATCGCAAGCATTATTTCGCGAAGACCACATAGGAAATGCTACCCCCTTCAGGCATTGAAGCAGTCAGTTTAGTGTTCTTATATATGAGACATGGTGCAGCCTTATTGTCCCTTTCATCTCATCCTTCAGATAGAGGCACATGTCTGCATACTTCTTCTCCGAACACCCTGAGCGCGTGCCCCTGAATGGGGGTTGGGTTTCGGAATAAGATCAGAGAGCAAAGCAACAGAGATAGTCAACAAGTACAAAACTTGTGAAAATAAAGGAGAAATTGTATATGCCTACGCTTGAGAAGTTCTGTGAGCACGACCTGGTTATGTGGCACTATCGTCAGGGCCAGAAAAATGTTCCCGCCCCCGCCGTGGTTATTCGCCAGGAGGCAGATGGCGTGGTCATCCGCGTCAAGGTTGAGGGTAGCGTCAAGCAGGTCGTTGTCGCTCCCGAGCAACTCTCGCATCGCTAAGAGCGATACAAAAGAAACGTCGATCATGTGGCTATGACACATGATCGACGTTTCTTTTGTTAGAGAGGAGTAAGGGTGTCAGTAAAGAGCGCTCGCGCCCTTTACTGACACCCTTACTCCTCTCTATTTTCCTCCAACTCTAGAAGGTGGTTTCCAGAGGGCTGTACTCGCCCTGCCAGAGGCGCTGCATCTCCGTGCTGGTCGCCAGGAGGTGCTCGAGTGTGCCCTCGGCCTCGAGTTGACCATCCTTGAGGACGAGAATATGGTCGGCGCGGCGCAGGACGGAGCGCCGGTGAGAGACTGCCAGGACCGTCTTATCTCGCTGTGCGAAGATGCGCTCCCAGAGGAGGGCCTCGGTCTCAATGTCCAGCGCGCTGGAGAGATCGTCCACCACCAGGAGTTCGGCGGGACGCACAAACATACGTGCCGCGGCGGAGCGCTGGATCTGGCCCCCCGAGAGGCGTACGCCCCTGGGACCGATCACCGTATCCAGGCCCTCGGCCATCTCCGCAATATCAGGCTCCAGTACTGCCAGCTCAAGCGCTTGCTTCAGGTTCGCCTCACTATCCTCCATACCAAGCAGGATGTTTTCACGCAGGCTATCGCTAAACATGTGCGGCACCTGCGAGGTATAGGCGCTGTGCGGAGGCACGAAGAAGGACCCTGGCCGCTCCACGCGTGTTGTGTTCCAATAGATATCGCCTGCCTCTTTCGGCAATAGCCCCAGCAATACCTGCAAGAGGGTCGTCTTGCCCGAGCCAATCTCGCCAGTAATGACCGTGAACGATCCCCGTGTTAGCGAGAAGTTGATGTCACGAATACCATGCTCAGCATCGGGATAGCGGTAGCCAAGTCCTTCAACTTTCAATTCCTGGAGTTTGTCCTTCCCAATGGGAGGCGGCGCGGGCAAGGCTGGAAGTGGTCCGCGCATATATAACGGACTCACTTCAACCAGTTTGGATGCAGGTGCCCCTTGCATCAATGTAAGCAGACGTTCGACAGAAACATCTGCCTGCTTGTATGCTGTCAGCATGCGGCCAAAGTGCGCGGTAAACTCTGTAATCCAGCCCAGGTAGTAGACAAAAAGCGCGAAGTCGCCCACGGTAAAAGACCCATTATGCATCACCTGCCCAGCCAGCAACAGGATCACGCCTGTACCTATGCTTACAGTATTGGAGAAGGTCGATTGAAGCACCTGGTCAAGCAGCTTGTCGCGTACCGTCATCGTCAGGCGGACCTGGTTGAGGCGCTGAAAGTGTGTAATGCTCTTCTGCTCGGCATTTGCGATCTGTACCGCCTGTACCGCGCCAAAGAGCTCGCCTAGGAAGCCCGTTACATCGCCGGTGGCCTTACGGTTATCTCCACGTCGCTTCTTGATCTGCTGACCTGCGATGTTCACGCAGGCCACGATGATGATCAAGGGTAGGTAAACGAACAGGGTAATAAAGGCGCTGATCTTGAGCATGATAACAAAGGCTATGCCCACAAAGAGAATCAGGGCAATCAGGTCGTTAAAGCCCATCAAGAAGGAACTAATTTCATCCACGTCATCGCGCAGGCGGCTGATAGCCTCGCCCGAGGATGCGGGCAGCGCCCGAGCACCTGGCAATTGCAGGACCCAGGCAAAAATGTTTTTCTGGAGCAGGGCCGCGCTGGTATACATGAAGGGCGAGTTTGTCAATTGACAGCCTGCGAGAAAGGTCAGACGCCCCAGGCCTGAGACCAGGAAGAGCGCGGCTATGGACCAGAGGAGCTGCTCATTTAAGCTATGGACTGTTAAGCTATCAAAGAAGCGCTGTGAGATCAGACCCGGAATCATCTCGAAGATAAAGACCAGCACGATAGAAAGACAGTTGAGCAGGTAATACCAGGGCTGGAAGCGAATCAGGTGCCAGAAAAAGCGCCAGGCTTTCATTGCAGAACCTCCTCATGGGCGGCGTGTAGCAGATGTGAGAAGTAGGAGTCCGAATCGGAGGCGAGCTGAAGACGGGAGCCATACTCGCGGATACCTCCATCGTCGAGCACCATGATGCTATCGGCCCGCTGAACCGTACTCAGGCGATGCGCGATAATAATCGCCGTTCGCCCCTGGAGCAGGGTATCAATGGCGCGCTCCAGAAGCCGCTCAGTAGCTGGATCGAGGCGCGAGGAGGCTTCGTCCAGGATAATGACGGCGGGATCTTTGAGGAAGACACGCGCAAAGGCCAGGAGCTGAGCCTCACCGGCGGATAGGCCACCTCCGTTTGTCGCCAGAATCGTGTCCAGGCCGTCCTCCAGCTCATCATACCAGTCGCGGAGTCCGAGTGTCTCTAGAGCCTGGAGGATGCGCTGGTCATCGATACTCTGGTCGAAGAAGGTCAGGTTGTCGCGGACGCTGGCATGAAAGAGCTGTACATCCTGCGTGACCATGCCGATCATATCGCGCAGGTCGGCTCTCCTGGCGGCGCGCAGCTCCTGGCCGCCCAGGCGGATTGTTCCCTTGACCGGGTCATAGAGGCGGAAAAGGAGGCGGGTAATAGTCGTTTTGCCGCTGCCCGTTCGCCCCAGCAGCCCCAGCACCTCTCCGGCCTCGATATGGAAGTCCAGGTCGCGCACGACTATGTCTTCCTCGCCGTAGCCGAAGGAGACATGCTCAAACTCGATGTCGAGCGCACCTTTGGGAAAAGCCACGCCGGGGCCATCCTCAAGCTCGCTCTGCACTTGAAGTAACTCGCGGATGCGCACAAAGCCAGCGCTGGCCTTCTGGAAGTCATCGAGCTGATCGGTTATGGCCTGAATAGGTTGAAAGATGAGCTGAGTGTAGTAGAAAATCAGAAAGGCCATACCCAGCGTCATCTCACCACGCTGGTAGAACCAGGTGATGACCAGGAAGGCGACCATGGTTCCCAGCAGAGAGGTGAGAATAGGCATGGTCCAGACAGCGACCGACATAACCCTGGCTGAACGCGCGGTACGGAAGCGCTGGCGTGTATAGCTGTAGAGGCGGCGCAAAACGTAACCCTGCGCGCCGCTGGAGCGAATATCCTCTGTTCCATGCAGTCGCTCTTCAAGAAAGCCATATAGTTCGGCGCTGGCCTGGCGAAACGTCTTCCAACGCGTCACCGCGACATTGCGCACGCTATTAATCAACAGTAGCGCTACGATAGTGAAAAGGGCGAGCGCAAGCCCTGCGCGCCAATCCTGAAAGAGCATTACGATAAGAACGCCAACGAGCAGCAGCAGGTTACCCAGCACCTTGATGACAAACTGAGAGAAGAAATTTGCCAGGGCTGTCACATCGCCATCCACGCGCTCGATCAGTTCACCCGGCGTATGCTTTTTATGGAAACCCATGTCCAGTGTTACCAGGTGGAGAGCCAGGTCAACGCGTAGTGCGTTGGTCGCTGTCCAGCCTACGCGCTCGCTATAGTAGGTCGCGACAATCTTCACTGCCTGTTGTAGGAGCGCGACTACGATAAAGAGCAAGGCGATCCCAAGCACAGGTGTCTGAATGGTGGTCGCAGTAATCGTGTCGATAAAAATACGTAGAAGCTGCGGATTGACGAGCTGGAGCGCGATATCGCCGCAAAGCAAGAGCGCCAGTAACACCACCAGGCGCCCTTGTGGAGCAAGGTAGGTTGCCAGCAGATGGCGATAGTCTTTGAAATGCATGATGGTCCCTTCTATTGTGGATGTATGTACCCGGCGAGCGTCCAGTGGTAAAACACTAGAACAAACGAGCGCAAGACAGGACATAAAAAAACAGCAGCAAAGCTAGAGGATGGGACAGCATCCCGCGGAGCATACAGAGAAGATGTGAGTGGAAAGGAATCGCGGGCGTTGACCATCCTGCGCCCACGGTCTGTGTAGAGCGTCTATGCGCCTGGAGAAGTACTTCCGTCAAGTGTAGAGGCAGCATAAAAAGGGCAGAGTGAGGCCTTGGGCAAGTTAAAACTGCCGGTATTACGAGTTGTTGTCAGGTCTGGCAGCCATACCCTAGAAGCCATGAACACGCTCCCTCTGCGGTTACAGTAAACTATCAATATATTTAAGCTTTTTAAGTTTACCTCAAGAAAGACCCCAAAGTCAAGGCCTGTAGATGCGGCAAATAGGGCCTTCCCTTCCCCTTGAGCACCGCGGGCACGAAAGGGAACTTTTGGCGCGCACAATCCGTCACCTTGAATGGAACAATGGCGTATCGACATGTGACAAAGCATCGCAAGCACCCATATGCAGAGTGCTTGCTTGTGGGGAAATAGGAGAGTCATGAGATGAGAATGAGAAAACCATCATTTAGGCAGGGAGTGCGTGTTAGCATTATCGCCTCATTGCTTGGGCTCTTTATCCTGGCTATGAGCGGCTGCGGGAGTGCCAGCGGAGGATCTACCAGTGGTAACCCTTCTAGCACCAGTGCCGTCACGCAAACGGTAGCGCCCTCTGCCTCTGTTACTAGCGCCTCGAAGACTCCAACCGCACTCGCAACCCCGACCACGCCTGGCACAACCGCCATCTTGAATTGTGGTGCGATCAAGATATCGGCATTGCCGATTTCAGGAGATGCAAAATCCCGTGATGCGGAAGAATGTTTCTGGCATGCCTATCAACAGTGCCAAGCCGCAATCCTGATAGTGAATTTTACCGGAATAGATACGCTTACCAGGCATACTGTTACTCTGGGTCCAGGCACACAATCTGGATCTTGCCATGTGACGGAGGTGGTGCAGCATTCAATAATGCCTCAACCACTCAAGACGACCGGCAACTATAGCTGTGGCAGTATTAACCGTACATCTCAGGCCATGGTGATAAAGGCTTGCGGCAAAGATGGAGATATCACTATCCCCTTAACTTAAGTCGCAGTAGATGCGCCAGGCTGGAAGATCAACGCCCTTCCAGCCTGGTGCTCTTCTCTATGAGTAGTCTTATAAGGCTTTGTCTTATGGAAGATGAGAGGAGAATTAGCAAGGCCGTCTAGTGGTCTAGATGACTTGACAATGAAACGAAAAGCAGATACAGTTACTATTAGGTTTTCTCATTTGGGTGTACGCGCATATCCCGTAAGAATCCGTCCACTATACGTTATGCTTCAGGGATGTATGCAGCATAATATACGGTCTTCTAGACCATCGGACGTAAGGTTTACAAGCAGGCGCCGCGCGTACGAATGTGCCCTGGTGAGTTTTTGCTAGTGCTTTTTATATTGGCAAAGCGTTTTTATGCGGGAGGGAAACCCAATGAAGCGTCGTGCACCAACCCGATTCCTCGCAGTGGCCTGTATCGTGTTTACCCTGGTTATGTCCTTTGTCGTCACACACGCTGCCCAGGCCCAGTTCTCCCCTACGAAGGCTCAGGCCGCCACTCTGGCCTCGAACAACAAGATCAATGCCGCCTATTTTACCCAATGGGGCATCTACCAGCGTAACTACAACGTCAAAAATATCGTGACGAGTGGTACGGCCTCAAAGTTGAATGCCTTGATGTATGCCTTTGCGAACATCAACAGTAGCTATCAATGTTATTCAGGCGATACCTATGCCGATTATCAGAAGACCTTTACCGCTGACCAGGCGGTGAATGGGGTCGCCGATACCTGGAACCAGCCCCTGGCGGGCAACTTTAATCAGCTCAAGGAGCTCAAGGCACTCTATCCCAACATCAAGATCTTTATCTCTATCGGTGGCTGGACCTGGTCCACTAATTTCTCTGCCGCCGCCTCGCCACAAAACGTCTCTGCGTTTGTACACTCGTGCATTGATCAGTATATCCTGGGCAACCAGGCTGGCCCGGGAACGATGGCGGGTATCTTTGACGGTATCGACATTGACTGGGAATATCCTAATAATCCAGGGAATGGGAATCCCTATGGTCCCCAGGATACGCAGAACTATACCAATCTGCTCAAGGAGTTTCGCACCCAACTGGACCAGGCTGGCGCTCAGGCAGGAAAGCATTACCTGCTGACAGTTGCCGCCCCTGCTGGCCAGGACAAGTATCAGAATATTCAGCTCAACCAGATTGGTCAGTATCTGGATTGGGTTGACCTCATGACCTATGATATGCATGGAGCATGGAACGCGACTGGTCCAACCGATTTCAATGCGCCTCTCTATGCTGATTCCGCCGATCCATCGGCTCCGCCCGCCAACTCGTACAGCATTGATCATGCCGTAACAGACTATCTCGCGGCAGGTGTTCCGGCCAGCAAGCTTGTGGTGGGCATGCCTATCTATGGGCGTGGCTGGACGAATGTTCCCAATGTCAACAACGGCCTCTACCAGAGCAGTTCGTCGATGCAGGCGGCTCCAGGTACCTATGAGGCGGGTATCGAGGACTACAAAGTGCTCAAGAACCTGACGGGGTATACCAGCTACCGCAACCCGGTGACCCAGGTTAACTGGGTGTACAATGGCACAACCTTCTGGAGCTATGACGACCTCACTACCGTCGCGACCAAGACGAATTATATCAATAGCAAGGGTCTGGGCGGTGCCTTCTCCTGGTCGCTGGATGGCGATGATGCCTCGGGGAGTTTTGTGAATGCCGTCTATAGTGGCCTGGGGAACTCTGGCGGCGGTAGCACGCCCACGCCGACCAATACACCGACGAAGACGCCAACTCCAAGCCCAACCAACACGCCAACGCCAACGCCAACTAATACACCTACTCCAACACCGACGAACACGCCAACGCCAACGCCAACGCCAATGCCAGGTAATCTGGTAACCAATCCCGGTTTCGAGAGTGGCACCCTCTCTGGCTGGAGTTGCGATAGTAACGACAAGGTGGTCTCCTCGCCTGTGCATGGTGGTACTCATGCCTTGCAGGTGACGCCAACCAGTTCGACGACGGGCGAGTGCGACCAGACGATCACGGTCCAACCCAATCATACGTACACTCTGTCGGCCTATGTGAATGGCTCCTATGCCTACATAGGTGTTCAGGGTGGAAGCTCGAATTGGACCAGTAGTAGCAGTTACACCCAACTGAGCGTGACCTTTACGACTGGTGCCTCCCAGACGAGCGCCACCATCTATATCCATGGATGGTACGCCCAGGGCAACGTCTACGCCGACGATTTCTCATTGCAATAGATTACATATATGTAGGGTTCGTGCAAGCATGGACCCTACATATATGCGTTAATCCCTGCGTAAGTTACTTCGGAAAATGGGTGTGGTGCGTGTGGACGGCTGCAGCCGTCCACACGCACCACACCCATTTACTGGCGAGCGCCTCAGGCGCGAGAAGTCACGCCAAAGTTAGTTTCCATAGGTGATGACCATGGGTGGTGGGTTGAGTGACAGGATATCTTTGGGGGGCATGATGCCTGTCTTGGCCTCAATTTTATAGAAGATTTTAAAGCCGCCATAGCGGAAGTTATGGTAGTGCTGCATGTCGTTGCCGACCCACTCGTTATACTGTTGCCTCTTCTCCTCTTTGTCTCCGGGAAAGCCACCGACGCTATCGACATGAATCACCATGTCAACTAGAGGGCTGGAGTGCAGGTTGCGCTTATCGGCGATCTCCGCCTCTCCGGCGTCGTAGGGATTACTCGCGCTCTCGCCATCCCCGCGATACTGGTGGATGATGAGGATCTTTCGCGGGATGTGATACTTCAGGGGAAGCGCGGCGACGGCGTCGATAATTGGATTCAGGTCGCTGGACCGCACATTGCTTAGATTTGTGCCCGGAATACCATCGTGGCGAGGAAACATCCATTCTGGGTCAATTGCCATATGTACAAAGGGATATTGTGCCAGGTAGGGTAGGAAGGACGAGACCTCCTTCATGACGGGAGCCTGGCCGATGTTTAGATCGAGAAATAAGAGCAGGTTATTGCGCTGACAGAAATCGACGTATGTACGTAAGGTGTCGTCGTCGACGTGATGACTATAGGTGTTATCGGGGCCTGGATAGGAATCGGGCACGCTCACGACGAGATCAATTCCTAGCTGTACGGGATGAGCCGGGTCTAGCTGCTCATAGACTGCTCCCTGTTGCTTTAGATGGTTGAGCATGTCCTGGTTAACTACATAAGCAGGACCGGTCGGCTCGGCGCCTGGTACAGCATAGAAGGCTACCACACGATGGGTAGGCAATACCGCTCCCACACTGGGATCAAAGGGGATGGGAGTGGGAGTGGGACCTGGCTTCGAGACGGTATGCGTCGCTTCCGCATGAGGAGAGGATGATGAATCCTTGCCTACCAGTAAATAATCTTGCCATAGAGGTAGAGTGACGAGCGCGACGAGGACCGCCAGGATACCAGCGAGCGTAATTCCAATCGGTAGGTATCTGTTACGGCGGGCAGGTTTTGGCGGTGCTTCTGGTAAAATTAATGTGGTCTGTTCAACTTCTGGTTGCTTGACTTCAGGCTGTTCAAGTGATGCTTGATCCATTGCTATCTCAATCCTTTATAAGGAACTGTTGTGGTTAAATAATAATTGCCCCCCTTATATTGAACAATGTTTGCGTACATGATTTCATCTCACCTGGTACTTTTTTCGCCAAGCGGTGTTTACGAAATACAAGGGAGGTGCAGGAGGGAAACCCTCCTGCACCTCCCTTGTATTTCGTAAACACATCCTTAACGGGTCATATTACCTTTGTCGGCGGCCCCGGCGTTGGCGCGGGCTGCTTCGCGGTGTTGTGCCATCTCCTCCACTGTACGCGTGTGTAGGCGTGCCGCGCCCTGTGTCTCATGTAGGTGAACGCGCTTCCCGGAGTGTTCAAGCTCCGCGAGCCGCTGTTGTGCCTGGGGAATAGCTTCTTGATACTGGGGAAGCCACCTGGCCTGGGCGACCAGCATCTCATCGGTCATCTGCCAGACTTCTTCAGGATTGCAGACCGCGCCCACCAATGGATCATGCAGCATGGCCTGTTTGAGCAAGGTCACATCGCCATGTACAGCGGCCTGCATCCCCATTTCCTGCACACGCACACTGACCGAGCAGGTTGCCGCGCAGGCTAGGGGCAGGTCGCCGATGACAGGCATATGGATGCCAGTTTTATCCACATAGCCAGGGATTTCAATGGTGCAGCCATCTGGTAAGTTGGTGATGTGGTGCTGATTAGGGATGTTGAAGTGACCACGATAGATGCGCCCGGTCTCCAGGGCTTCAATGATGTATGAGCCATGCTCCTCGCTGCGTTTATCTGGCGTGAAGATGGCGGGTGGCTCCTGCATCCAGTTGGGGAAGTCGGTCTCGAACCAGTTGCGCCCCTCGGTGCAGACGCGTAAGTAGCCGCCAGTCTCGCCATTGATCCAGCTTGAGAGGTCAATCCACTGCTCGATCTCCTCGGGGCGCTTGCGATACCAGGGTAGATACTCGCTCAGGTGTCCATTGGACTCTGTGCTATAGTAGCCGAAGCGGCGCAGGACATCGATACGCACCTTCTCTGTGGTCGGAAAGGTTGGATGCTGCTCAAACAGTTCCAGTAGTTGCGGCAGCATATCGCGCCCGCGCCACTGGACCTTGATAAACCAGGTCTGGTGGTTGATGCCTGCGGCGATGACCTCTACGTCACGTCGATGGAGTTTTGCCTCTGGATCCAGCAAGCCTTCGCGTTTGGCCCACTGCTCGATAACACTGGTGATCTGCCAGTGCGCGCCCTGCACGCCATGACAGAGACCAATCGTGGGCACGCCGCCATAGGTGTTACACGCCCAGACATTCATTGCCATTGGATTGGCATAGTTGAGGAGGATCGCTCCTGGTTTGGCTACTTCGCGGATATCTTTGCAGAAATCTAGTAGCGCGGGAATGGTGCGCTGGGCATACATGATGCCACCGGCACAGATTGTATCACCCACGCATTGATCGACCCCATACTTCAAAGGGATATCAATATCGGTCTGGAAAGCCTCCAGTCCACCCTGGCGAATGGTACAGAGTACATAATCGGCATCTGCCAGGGCCTGGCGGCGATCAAGGGTGGGTTGAATGGTCGCGGGTAGTTTGTTGGCTTCAATATCGCGCTGGCACAGCTTTGTGACCATATCCAGGTTATGCTGGGAAATATCGGTAAAGGCAAAGGTGGTATCAGCCAGTTCGGGTACGGTCAAGATATCGCGGACCAGCGTCCGAGTGAAGCCAATGGAACCAGCTCCAATGATGGCGACTTTGATTGGCATCGCAGGCATCCTTTCAGGTAAGTGGTGCTGTATATTGCTATTGTGCTTACTGTAACACGCCATAAGAAGTGCCTTCAAGGTCAGAATGTTCCCTCGTGTCTGGCACTTCCCGAGAGGCTGCTTATGCTTTTGTCAGAATAGCCACATCATAGGCTTCCAGCAGAAGTGTTTCTGCAACCTCCTGGTCGCGTAGCAAGTCATGATAGCGCTTGCCTGGTGGGAGCGCGACCTGAGTGGGTGCGTCCTGGTGGTTGAGCAAGAAAAGCAATTGGCCCTGAGTGTTTTGGCGAAGTGTAGCCTCGACCCCTGGAGGCGTGGTGAGCACCGGGTGGATCTGCTGCTCCTGGAGGATGCGCCCATAGAAATCATCCAGGAAGCGCGATTCCGGCTCACTCCCGATATAGTAGGCAGATCCAGCTCCGATGTTGTGGCGAGTGAGCACTGGCGTGCCAGCGTAGAAATCGTCGCCATAGGTCGCGAGTGTGGTGGCCCCTTCACAGTGAGTAATGGCGCAGAGATGGCCGCAGGTATAGCTCTCGTCACTGTCGTGCAGTACAATCCGGTTGTGCTGGTCAGGATGGAGCGCGTCAATCTCTTCATTCCATATACCAAGGACCTCACGCAGTGGTCCGGGATAACCGTTCTCGAAGGCGAGGTCACACTCGTCAACCATACCGCTGAAGTATGTCGTAACGAAGGTACCTCCCTGCCTGACAAACTCACGTATACGCTCGGCTACGCCTGGCTTGAGCATATAGAGCATGGGCGCGACCAGGACGCGATAGCGGCTAAAGTCTGAGTCACTGAAGACGATATCGACCGGCACATTGCGTTTCCAGAATGTGGCATAGTGCTGGCGTACTGTCGCCACATAACGCTTATCGCGCACTGGCCCGATGCTGGCCTCCATGGCCCACCAGTTGTTCCAATCGAAAATGATGGCGACCTCCGCTGGCGTGACGCCGCCCAGGGTGCGATCTCCTAGGTGCTGGAGCTCTTCTCCCAGTTGACGTACTTCGTGGAAGACACGGGTATCACTCCGCCCACTGTGCTCAATGATCGCACCATGAAACTTTTCGCACTGACCACGACTGCGCCGCCACTGGAAGTACATCACTGCCTCCGCGCCGTGGGCCACCGCCAGGTAACTCCACAGGCGCAGGACGCCGGGTCGCTTGAGGCTATTGTATTCCTGCCAGTTCGAGCTGCTAGGCGTTTGCTCCATTAGCATGAAAGGCTGGCCATCGCGTAACCCGCGCATAAGATCATGAGCGAAAGCGATGTCGGATGGCTGGTCGTACACGCTGGGATAGCAGTCCCAGGCGATCACATCGACTTCTCTGGCCCAGGCGCGATAGTCCAGTTCGGGATAGGTATTCATCATGTTGGTCGTGATGGGCAGGTTGGGCGAGTAGGCGCGAATGGCATCACGCTCGGCTTTGTAGCATTCCAGCATCATCTCGCTCTGGAAACGCCTGTAATCGACCACCAGCGCGTGGTTTGAGCGTTCTCCATTGGCATACGGCGGCTCGATCTGCGACCAGTCGGTGTAGGTATGGCTCCAGAAGGCCGTCCACCATCTTTGATTCAGGTCATCCAGGCTTGCGTAACGCTGCTGGAGCCATGTGCGGAACGCAGCGGCGCAGTTTTCACAGTAGCAGGCGCCAGCATACTCATTCGAGACATGCCAGGCAACGACGGTGGGATGCTGGTGATAGCGTTCTGCCAGTTTACGCGCTATTTGTACAGCCAGGCGGCGATAATTAGCTGAGCATGGGCAATAGTTGACGCGCCAGCCGTGATGCCAACGCACGCCATTCTCTCCAGCGCGCATGACATCGGGATAGCGCTGCGACATCCAGGCTGGTTGGGCGGCGGTGGGCGTGGCCAGGCAGACGAAGCGTCCCGCCGCCGCCAGCTTATCCAGGATGGTATCGAGCCACTCGAAGGTAAAACGTTCCTCCTCGGGCTGAAGCGAAACCCAGCTAAAGACGCCCAGGGTCGCGACCTCAAAGTGGCACTCCTGCATGAGGCGGATATCTTCGTCCCAGATAGCCTGTGGCCATTGCTCTGGATTATAGTCTCCTCCGTGCCAGATAAAGGGCACGCGTGGATTCAAAGGTGTAAATGGTTGCATCAAACTCTCATTTCATTGTTTTTCAGGAATCGACCTCAAACACTTAGCTTTACTAGAATAGCACCATCCTCAGCCCGCACCCAGGTATTTTGTGGTTGCTGTTCCCCTGGCGATACTTCCTTGCATGATTGAGTAGTATTGAGCAACACCTCGGCAACGAGCGCGTTCCCAGCCAGGGGAATCAGACGCAGAGCAAGCTGACGTTTGGCCCCTGCAAGGCTGATACGCAACTGGCTGCCCTCCAGTTCGGCGGTGATGTGCGTCAGGCCATCTGTATCATGCAGGTCAAATGTCCCTCGTTCCAGCAGATAAGCCTCGACTGTGATATCCGCAAAGGGTTCCTCGGCAGTGAACGAGACAGGTTCGGTAGTCGGAATGAGCGCGTTAGCACGCACATAAAGGGGAAGGGTTTCTAGCGGTACTTGCACTCGGATCGAACGAGGGCCAGTGAATGTTTTGCGTGTCCAGTAATCAATCCAATGGCCTGCAGGCAGATAGATCGTGCGCTCCCCGCTGAGATTGTAGATAGGGGCTACCAGCAGCTCCTCGCCGAGCATATACTGCAAATCCATCGTGTGGGTCGAGGGATCATCCGGGAATTCGAGTACCATTGGCCGCATAATGGGCAGGCTGGTTCGCGCGGCTACACACGCGTAGGTGTAGAGATATGGCAGCAGGCGATAACGTAGACGAGTGTAGGTGCGAAAGAGCTCCAGTCCCCGCGGACCAAAATCCCAGGGAAGACGGGTAGAATTGCCATGGGCGCGGATCATTGGCGAGAAAAGGCCAAACTGTGCCCAGCGAACATAGAGTTCTGTGGAGGGATGGCCTGTGAAGCCGCCAACATCGTGGCTCCAGAAAGCGTGCCCACACATAGCCATGCTCAGTCCGCTACGTATGGTCGAAGCCATGGCGGGAAAGGTGCTGTTGACATCGCCACTCCACTGGGCTGCATGGCGTTGCCCGCCCGCGTAGGTGGAGCGTGCCCAGACCAATCCAGTGTGGCCTGTAACCTCCTCAGTCACTTGCGCGACAATGTCGTTGTACAGCAGCGAGTAGAGATTATGGAGTTGCTCGCCTTTGATGCCACTATAAGTTAGCGCGTCGTTAGGAATGCCTTCGCCAAAATCCGTCTTATACACGTCGGCGCCAATGCGAAGCGGTTCGCGCAGCAGTTCTTTAAACCAGGCGATGGCCTCGGGGTTGGTGACATCGATGATGCCAACTGGCGGGTGGAAACCACCCCAGATATCGACCACGTACGTTTGACCTTGCGTGTTCTTGAGAAAATATCCCTTCTCATCCCCCCTGGTAAAATACTCGCTCTCGATGCCAATATATGGATGCATCCAGAGACACACCTTGAAGCCCATCGATTTAAGCTCAGCCAGCAGACCAGCGGGATCAGGGAATAGCTCGCTATCCCATAATAGCTCCGACCAGCGGCCAAAACGCTGCCAGTAGCAGTCCAGATGTAAGACATCACAGGGAATCTCGTGCTCACGAATCAGTCGGGCCCGGCGCAGTACCTCTTCCGCACTATCACGTTGAAACCCCGAGGAGATCCAGGTACCCAGAGACCACTTGGGCGGCAGAATGGGGAAACTTACCAGCGAGCCATATTTGGTAACGATGCTCTTGAGATCGGGCCCGGCTATCATATAGTAGTCAAGCGCGCTGTCCCGGCTAATGATGCTGTAAGTCGCCGTGTTGCTTGCCACCATGTCAAAATCCACCGCATTCGTGGTATCGACGAAAACACCATACTTGCGTGTACTCACGACAAAGGGCACATTTTTGTAGGAGCGCTCGCTAAATGCTCCACCGCAATCGATATTCCAGGTCGTAATGCGTTGCCCGCGTTTATCGAAATCAGTAAATTTTTCACCAAAGCCAAAGAAGTGCTCATCTGGCTCAGCGGTAAAGCTATCGTGGAACGCGACACGATGACCATTTATCTTGCTTAGGCCAAAGGGCAGCACGGTCAACTTCATGCGTACATTGGTAACTTCACTGTAATTTTGCGAAAGCAGGAGGCGACCATCAGTGTCACGGAAAGTGAGATGAAAAGGTTGAAGGGCGACCTCTATACGCAACGATGGCGTTTGCAAGTAAACGTACCCCTCGGAATGTGTTATAGTCACTTCGCACTCATCTGCCGGAAAGTCGCGTGCCAGGCGTATACGCGCGGGATCGCTCTCCTCATTCTCCAGCAGCACTCGCGCGATGCCATCGGCTACCAGGGTGAGCGTGACAGTGGCGTTTTCTCCGCTACGTGTCTGGCCCTGTAGCACAATTCCTCGCGCATGCTGTTCTTTGACCTCTGCCTGAACAAGAAAATCAGGCCCTCCCTGGTCCTCTGCCTCGCGCACAGGAAGATGGGGCGGCTCAGTCATATACACATTGTACGGGAGCAATGGAACCTGATCAGCCATAAGAATCTACTCCTTCCATATCAGTGAAATGCTTTGTCCGTTGAAAGGTAGCACATCAAGTCATCTGCACATAGAAACGATAGGATGGCATAGAGAGTTTGCCGCCGAAAACAAACTTTTTAATTTGGAGAATGTTCTCTTGACAATGGGCCTACCATTGAGTAATCTCATAATAGGATCGATTTGGGAGCGATCCCAAAACTATTGTACATGATGCATTGCCCAAAAGTAAACGCTAGAGATTCAAAAAATACAAAGAGGTTGAAATGCCGCAATTGACGATTGAAGATATTGCCAGATTAGCTGGTGTTTCTCGCTCAACAGTGTCACGGGTCCTCAATAGTCAGCCGAGCGTCCGGCCTGCTGTAAGAGACCGTGTGCAGGAAGTGATTATCGCGCACGGATACACTCCCCAGGCAGCGGCGCGTCAGCTCGCCACACAGCGTACGCGTAGCATTGGGCTGATTTTGCCCGATAATGTCTATAACCTCTTTGGCAACCCAATTTTTGCCTTGATGAGCCAGGGAGTGAGCCAGGTTTGCGCGCAACAAGGTTATACATCTCTGCTCTTTATGGGTCGGCAGGATATGAATGAACAAGATATGTTTAAAATGCTGCGCGGGCGTGAGTTTGATGGGGTTGTGTTAATTAGCAGCAACACCAATGATACCTACGCGGCCTTTCTCAAAGAGACGGGCATTCCCTATACGCGGATTGGCCATGAGCCAGGACTAGACGACCTCAGGTACGTAGATGTGGACAATGTCGAGGCCGCGCGTATCGGGGTCAAGCACCTGATCTCGCTAGGGCATTGGCGTATAGCTATGCTTAAAGGGCTGGCCAGGGACACTTGTACTTCCGACCGCTATCAAGGCTATAAGGAGGCTTTGGAGGAAGCCGGTATCCCGCTGGACCCGGAGCTGGTCGGTGATGGAGATTGGTCCACCGCTAGTGGTTATGAGTTGACAAAGCGTTTTTTGCGGCTTGAGAGGCCGCCCACAGCCCTCTTTTCCTCCAACGATATGATGGTCGCGGGCGTAATTCGGGCAGCACACGAACAGGGACGAAGTGTGCCTGAAGATCTAGCTATTGTCGGTTTCGACGATCTGCCCCAGACAACGATGATCTTCCCGGATTTGACTACCATCCGACAACCCTGCGTGGAGCTGGGTATCCGCGCTGCCGAGATGCTTATTGAGCAATTGGAGCATGACACAAAAGAGACCAAACCCATGCATGTCATTTTACCGACAACACTGGTGATTCGTGAATCTTGCGGCTCCAAGCACCGCCCGGTTGTTTCTTAACGCAGGTTCATTATTCAATATAAGCTACGGCATCTGGATAACAAGCAAGAAACTTGACAAGCGCATATTTATTAGGTACACTCATTCGTAATAAAGTTATGGGAGCGTTCCCAAACGACACCAGTTCATTTTAGCTGAATAAAGAGCAGAGGTTGCAATGCTGCAATTCACGATTAAACGTGAGCAAAACCAGAGTAGGTCTGCTAGCCAGATCACGTATTGTATCCAGCTCCAGAGATCCCATCCGGTAAAAAACATGGCGTCAGGGGCTCATAAATAGGTTCCTGTCGATATTTCTACCTACTTGCGCACCCAATAGCACCTGACTTTCTAGCGTATGTTCCCCGCTTTTCTAGGCAAAGCATATTGTCATTGAAGAAGCATTTTCTTGTCATCAGTTCAAAAGGTTGAGCTGATGTACGTAATATACAGGTATTTCGACGAGCCCAGGAAATGCGCTCACCTTTCTGTTTCTAGCCTCGCCAAATATGGAGCTTAGAGTGGGAACTTCTTACTACGCATGTCTAGTTGATATGTTGTTAGCTAGAGGATACGTCGTGCCTGATGGAATGAGTATTATTTGGGAATTGGATGTTGCTGTTTGACATCTCTCTTTCCACTTGATATATGGGACTGAGAAGGAACTATCGCTATGCAAGCACCAACGTTACCAACTGAACAGAAGACAGTGAGCCACCAGCGGCAGAATGCCCCTAAGCGCTCCCTCTGGTGGGAGATGCGTACAAATGTCTGGTCGTATATCTATGTCACGCCGATGCTTGTGCTGTTGCTGGTTTTCGTTGTCTATCCTACTTTCGCCTCGTTGGGTTACACGCTCTATCAATGGAATGGCATTGGTGACCCTTCAAACTATGTGGGCCTGGATAACTTTGTACGCGTCATACACGATCCCTTTTTCTGGGGCGCCTTTCAGCATACGTTCATTTATACCCTCGTGCTGGTGCCTATCCAGTTACTCCTAGCCCTGGCGCTGGCGCTCGTCCTCAATAATCCCAAATTGCGCTTTGCTTCTTTCTATCGCTCGGTCTATTTTATTCCGGCTGTGACTTCTCCCGCGGTCATTGGTGTTGTGATCCAGCTGATTCTCTCAAATTTTGGCGATAACCTGAATCAGCTTTTGTTGAACATGCACCTGATTCATGAACATATTGACTGGCTGGGGGACCCACGTTTCGCGCTGGGCATTATTATCGTGGTGGGCATCTGGAATACGCTGGGCTATAACATGGTCTATTTCCTTGCCGGACTGCAAACCATCCCGGCCGAGCTCTATGAAGCGGCCAGCATTGATGGGGCCAACAGCTTTGCGCGCTTCTTCAGGATCACTATTCCGCTCTTGCGCGCGGTTGGCCTGGTCATTGTGATCCTGGCGATTCTGGGCAGTCTCCAGGTCTTTGACCTGGTCCTGGTCTTGACCGATGGTGGTCCCTATAGCGCGACCGAGGTGGTTAACACCTATATCTATCACCAGGCATTTGGTGGCTCCGCCCGCGCAGGCGTTCAACCCAATGTCGGCTTTGCCTCGGCTGCTTCATTCTTCTATGGCGTGATCTTGCTAGGTCTCTCCTTAGCGCAAGTGCTGATATTCCGTTACATCAATCGCCAGCGCGCCCTTGAGAGCGGCCAATAAAGAAGATGTACAGGGAGGTTTCTGATGAGTGTTTCTTCTATAACAGAGAAGCAAAAAAGACCCCGCGGGTTATTCTACAAACTTCGCCAGAAAGGGGGCATCGGGCTAACCCACCTCATTCTGCTCGTCGGCGGCCTTATCTGGATGTACCCATTTCTCTGGATGCTGGGCAGTTCGCTGAAGACCAACGGCGACTTCTTTGACCAGGGATTGAATATTTTCCCTCGGCAGGTTGAGTGGTCTAACTATGTCAATGCCTGGAATGAGGCCTCTTTTGGCCAGTACTTCTTCAACACCGCCATCGTGGCGGGAACAACCGTCATCGTGGTGCTGCTTTTTACCGCGATGGCTGGTTACGCGCTGGCACGTACGAAGTTTCCTGGCAAGAAACTCTTGCTCGGGCTCATCGCGCTGACGCTCTTTCTCCCGCATGGCTATACTATTATTCCTGTCTTCGATGTTGTCCAGCGCCTCGGCTTGTTGAATACGCTGGCCTCGGTCATTCTGGTGCAGGCGTCTGGCGGCATGGTTTTCAGCACCTTTTTGTTCATGGGCTACTTCTCATCTATGGAGCGCGAGATTGAGGATGCGGCACGCGTTGATGGCGCAAACTTCAACCAGCGCTTCTGGATGGTGATGTTTCCCCTGGCCGGTCCCATGCTGGCTACGGTGGCCCTCTTTACCTTCATCGGCGCCTGGAACAGTTTCTTCATTCCCCTTGTCTTTACGCTGGGCGTTCCTGAACTGCGTACCCTGGCAGTGGGTATGTATGCCTTTATCGCCGAAAATAGCACAAACTGGACCTACCTGGCCGCTGGTTCGGTGATTACTCTGGGTCCCATTATGGTGGTCTTCATTCTGCTACAGCGCTATTTCATCAATGGCGTGGCTGGTGCCGTCAAATCATAGTGACATGGATGGGAGGTTGGCTTCCAGCCTGCCTCCTCCATGCTCTTAGTGGTAGATTTACGTAATTTGTAGATGTAGGGTCCATGCGGGCATGGACTGCCGAGGCCCGCAGGCCGATATCCCGCCGTTGCGGAGGTCGCTTCACTCGTAGTCCATGCCCGCATGGACCCTACAGATTATGTGAATTCACCACTTAGGCACAGGTAAGCTTATCTATGCTACATTTTGCGAGATAGGGAGTCTGCAAGGAGGTGAGGCCAACAGTCTGATAATACATCGATACATCCTATCCGACATTCAATGAAGAGTAAGTGAAGCACATTCAACCACTTTATTTCGCAAGCAAAGGAGCATCTCGACATGGATTTTTCTTCGCGTTTCAGTCGGCGCAATTTCGTGAAAACGGCTGCGGCTACAGCGGGGGCTGCTACGCTGGGTAGTGCCCTGGCAGCCTGTGGTGGTAGTGGCGGTTCTTCATCAACGATTACACTCAACTATTGGGACTATTTTGTTAGCCAGGCACCCTGGATCGATAATGAGATCAAGCTGTTTGAGAAAGCGCACTCCGGCATCAAGATCAAAAAGACTATCCAATTGAGTTCTTCCTATGCCAATCTCTATGCGTTGGCCGTGAAGAGTCACAATACTCCTGATGTGGCGATGATTCCTGGCCAACCCAACTTCAATATTCAAGTCTCGCAGGGTTGGTTTATGCCGGTCGATAAGTGGGCCAATGCTGCCTGGAAAGCGAAGTTCCCTGAAGGCACCTTCCACGAAGGAAACAATGTGTTTAACGGGAAACTTTACTCCGCCCCGATCTCCGGTGCCGCTCCCTGGCTGCAGCTCTATATTAGTAATAAAGTCTTCCGCGATGCTGGCCTGGTCAATAGCGATGGTAGCGTGAAGATACCCAGAACCTGGGATGATGTGACACATGCTGCCGAAACCATTGTCAAGAAGAGTGGTGGCAGTACCTATGGTCTGGGCTTTGGCAACAGTGGAGGAAGCATGTTCCAATGGCTCACGCATGTCTTCACCCTGGGCGCTGGCGCGGTTGGCGGCGGTTATACGATGGATTACCGTGTAGGTAAATACACCTATAGCACGGATCGCAACTATTACGACTTCATCAGCCTCTTCAAAGAGTGGAAAAACAAAGGCTATGTTTACCCGAACGCGGTAAGTATCTCTGACGAGGTCAGCCGTGCCTACTTCGAGCGCGCCAAGTACGGAATGACCATTGGAGGCGTCTGGAACCAGGCCGAATGGACCACGCATAACTTCACCGATTACTCGCTGACGACGTTGCTCTGCCCCACGGAAACGCCAAAGGGCTACTTCCCTACAAGTCCGGGTGGCACCCTCTGGGCTATTCCCGCGCAGACGAAGCATCCCGAAGAGGCCTGGGCCTGGTTCGACTGGCTGTATAGCGTGGATGCTGGCAAGCGCTGGACGCAGCAGTTCAACGAGGATCTCTCGGCCTTCCCCCAGAATAACGATTCCAGCAAGATCAAATTCAAACCATTTGCCCAGTTTGTTGGTCTCAGCAAGTTTGCAATGCCTGCTCCTGATCCCAGCATAAGCAATCCTCAGACGGCACATGTGGAAGTGCAGACGGTCAAGCCCAATCTGGATGATGTCATCGCTGGCTATTATACCGGTCAGCTTCAGGATCTTCATGCCGCCCTTTCCGACATAGAAGGACGTATGCAGAAGGCCCAGGATGATGCCGTCAAGGTAGCACAACAGAAGGGCTTCAAGGTTAGCCCAGACGATTACAAGTTCACCGATTGGGACCCAACCAAGCCCTATATCACCAAACCTGCTCAGGGCTAGCATGCCGAGGAGCGAAGCTCTCCCCGAGTCAGAGAGTTCCGTCTCGTAGGTCTACTTACAATGAAGGCCAGAATCTGGAGGCGTAAGTCGTCGAACGAGGCAATTTCACCTCGTTCGACGACTTACGCCTCCAGAATACTGAGCCAGATTTCGACGGAACCATTGCTATTGATGTTTAGACGATTTTATCTCGATGTCATGCCTGCGATCCCATCAACACTCTACCACACGACGCGAGGTCGATGTTGAAGCGGGGTTGCCTCGAAACTGGCTTGCTGTTTCATCTGTTGCTCACGCCAGTGATAAACCAGGTGCGTTGTGTCATTTTCCATTCTCCCGCCATTGATGGTGGTGTTTCTCAGCTTCGGCTCCGCTCACGACGCAGTAACTTCATCGATGGCTCGCAACCCGTTCAGCGTGCGCGGATAGCCGATGAACGGCAAGAGCTGCGTCAGGACATCGATCAGTTTCGCGCGGTCGTTGCCGACATGCAGATTCGCAGCGACATGGCCCTTGACTTGCGGGTCGCATCCGCCGAGCGCGACAAGCATGCTCAAGGTAAGAAGCTCGCGGGTCGGAATATTGATGCCAGTACGGGTGAGATGGTCGCCGAAGCAGTTGGCCGATAACAAACGCTGGATATGCTGCTGATCGGGAGGTGCAGCAGCGTACAGCTTTTCGACGACCTCATCGCCGACGATGTGTTTTTGGGCCTCCAGGCCCTTCTGGGAGCGGGTATCGGGCGTGGTCGTAGATTGTCCCGGGAGAGGCAATTGGACGCCTCGCTCAGTGAGGATCTCATTGGTAACGTGAATAAAGTCGAAGACCTTCGCCATGCCCACATAGGGCACCGCCTGGTACACGATCTCCTTGATCTCGACTGGAGTCACCCCGACCGTGAGTGCTGCTCCGACCATAACGCGGTACTCACGAAGCGCCTGAGAAGCAATGAGCGCCGCAAGCTGGATCATCAGCCTGGTCCGCGTATCCAACTTGCTAGACGCCAGGACCTCGTCGAAGGCGAAGTTATCGAAGGTTTCGATCAGTTCCGGGTCGGTCACCGCCAGGGTAGAGACGTGTCCAGGAAACAGTTCGTCATGGTTTTTCTGCGCTCGCTCGTTGGGTTTCATGCGTACTTCTCCTCAAAGCTCCTGGTTTGTGGGCCGGAACAAGATTTCATTGATGTCTACGTCATCGGGTTGGCTCATAGCGAAGGCGACCGCCCGCGCAAAGGAGTCGGCAGGAATGGCCATTTCATAGAGTTTTCGCACATTTTCAGCAATATCTGGCTCGGTGATGCTGTTGGGCAGTTCCGTCGCCACCGCGCCCGGTGAGAGCACCGTCGTGCGAATGTTATAGGGCTTGACTTCCTGGCGCAACCCTTCGGAGATCACCAGGACGGCGGTCTTGGTCGCCGCATAGACCGCGCTACCGGGGCGAACCTTATGGCCAGCAACCGAGGATACATTGATGATGTGACCTGCTTTTTGCTGTTTCATATAGGGAAGCGCTGCCGCAATGCCGTAGAGCACCCCCTTGATGTTCACGTCGATGGTCCGATTCCAGTCGTCGATCTTGAGGCGCTCAAGGGGCGAGTGTGGCATCAGTCCGGCGTTGTTGAGCATCACGTCGATTCGCCCGTAGGTCTGCACGGCTGTATCGACCAGGCGCTTCACCTGGTTGGCGTGCGTGACGTCTGTCGGTATGGCAAGTGCCTTGCCGCCACCGCCGTTCAGTTCATCGGCGAGTGCCTGGATACGATCGACACGCCGCGCCCCCAGCACGACGGTGGCACCCTCAGCAGAAAGACGCCGGGCCGTCGCCTCGCCTAGTCCGCTGCTTGCGCCAGTAATGACAACGACCTTTCCAGCTATGTTGCTGTTGTTCTCGCTCATCATCTTCACTCCTGCAAGTTTATAACGGCCGCTCGGCGGCCAGTCATCCTCTTTAGTAGCGGTCTCCTAAGACCGTGATGTTGGACATGGCGCTCTCGATCTCCCGCAGATCACCTTCAGAGAGGTCGACATTGACCGCGCCGATGTTCTCCTCCAGGCGCTCGATCTTGCGGCTGCCCGGAATAGGAACGATCCACGGCTTTTGAGCCAGCAGCCAGGCGAGCGCAATCTGCGCAGGCGTCGCCTGTTTCTGCGCTCCGATGCGAGCCAGTAGATCGATCACGGCCTGATTGGCTTTGATGGCCGCCGGCGTGAAGCGCGGGTTGCGACTGCGAATGTCTGAGCTGTCGAAGGTGGTATGTTCATCGATCCTGCCTGTCAGATAGCCTCGGCCAAGGGGGCTGTAGGGGACAAAGCCGATACCGAGTTCCTCACAGGTTGGCAGCACATCCTCTTCCGGGGTCCGCCACCACAGCGAGTATTCACTCTGGACGGCCGTAATCGGCTGGACAGCGTGAGCGCGCCGGATAGTCTCCGCAGGGGCTTCCGACAGTCCGAAATGCTTCACCTTGCCTGCTTCGATCAGCTCCTTCACTGCTCCAGCCACATCCTCGATGGGGACGTTCGGATCGACGCGGTGTTGATACAACAGATCGATGGCATCTACCTTGAGGCGCTTGAGCGATTCCTCAGCAACCTGTTTGATGCGCTCCGGGCGGCTATTGAAACCTGTCCAGCCGGGACTTCCGTCGGCGTTGAGCTGGAAACCGAACTTTGTGGCGATCACCACCTGTCCCCGAAAGGGAGCCAGCGCTTCCCCCACGAGCTCTTCGTTGGTGAATGGTCCGTAGACCTCGGCGGTGTCGAAGAAGGTGATGCCACGATCCACCGCCGCATGAAGAAAAGAGATCATCTCCGACTTGTCGCCAATCGGTTTATCCCCAAAGGTCATTCGCATGCAGCCAAGCCCGATGGCCGAGACTTCCAGGCTGCTCTTTCCAAGTGTGCGCTTCTGCATTCTTTGAACTCCTCTCTTGACGTGAAAGATCACAACGATTGTTCTCCACGATTAGCCCTGGTATTGTTCGTCACTGACCTTTTCCATCCAGTCGACGGTCTTGCCTTCAAGCTTTTCCTGAATAGCGATATGGGTCATAGCCGTGGTCGGTGCGGCGCCATGCCAATGTTTCTCACCCGGCGCGAACCAGATCACGTCTCCTGGCCGAATTTCCTCGATCGGACCACCCAGGCGTTGGACCCGGCCACAGCCAGCCATCACAATCAGGGTCTGGCCCAGCGGATGAGTATGCCATGCTGTCCGCGCACCGGGTTCAAACGTGACACTGGCGCCGACCACGCGGGCCGGTTCAGGGGCCTCGAACAGGGGGTCAATGCGTACCGTACCGGTAAAGTACTCGGCTGGTCCTTTGCCGGAAGGCTGCGAGCCACTTCTTTTGATGTCCATGTACTGAATTCCTCCATTATGCCTGCAAAAGCAGAGAGGCATGTTCTCTGTCTGGAGGTAGTATAGACGCCCTGGAGCACAGGGTGATAGAATGATTGTCGAAAATGATTGTCTGATTCTGCAAATCTTCCAGGTGAGCGTTGGAGAAACATGTGAGGAGGTTACGGTCAGATACCCCATGCCTTTGCGGCAGGGGCTTGTGAACGCAAGCCCGGATCTGTCCAGACTTAGCCATGAGCCTTCTGTTTCGGCAGACAGCTATCGGGCTACGATAGAGGTGAAGCGTTCACGTTCCTACCTACGGGTGCGTGCCAGCCTGTAGCTCTAGAATCTCTGAGTTAAACAGCAAAACGGGGTGTTATGCAGTGCTCAGGGAAAAGTACCGCCCTCTATCCTTGTCGAGGCACCCATTACCTACGAAAGTAGAGGCTCAACGTGAGCAACGTGTTTGTGATTGATAGTGACTACAAACCATGAAATCCAGTCCATCCAGCACGAGCAAGGCTTTTGCTCACGCAAGGGAAAGCTGCTGTGTTTCGCAGATACCCTTTTACGATTGTGCTCAAACGGGTAGTTGAACAGCCAGAGGTGCAACCCTTGCGCCTCAAGCTTGATCCTGGAAGTAAAATCACGGGGATCGCCCTGGTGAATGAGGGCAACGGTAAGATTGTTTTCGCGGCTGAACTTGAGCATCGTGGGCACAAAATCAAGGAAAGCCTGGATGATCGTCGTGCGGTTCGCCGCAACCGACGTAACCGTAAAACACGGTATCGCGGTTTGCGATACCTGAATAGGCGGCGTAAGAAAGGATGGTTGCCACCATCCTTAGAAAGTCGGCTTGCCAACATCCAGACGTGGGTAGCTCGTTTGTGTCGCTATACTCCCATTGCGGCCATCAGCCAAGAATTGGTCAAGTTTGATCTGCAATTGATAGAGAATCCAGACATAACAGGGATTGAATATCAGCAAGGAACCTTGCAAGGATATGAGATCAGAGAATTTTTGCTGGAAAAGTGGGAACGCAGATGTGCCTATTGTGGCAAACAAAATGTTCCGCTTCAAGTCGAGCATATCCATCCACGTGCTCATGGTGGCACCAATCGGATAAGCAATCTTACGCTGGCCTGTGAGCCATGCAATACCGCAAAAGGCACCCAGGATATTGCGGCGTTTCTCACCAAGAAGCCTGATGTGCTCACGCGTATTCTGGCCCAGGTGAAGAAGCCACTCAAGGATGCCGCAGCGGTGAATGCCACGCGTTTTGCGTTACTCGAACGGCTCAAAGCCGTGGGGGTACCTGTGGAGTGTGGCAGCGGTGGCTTGACCAAGTACAATCGCACCATGCGAGGATTGCCCAAAACCCACTGGCTCGATGCGTCATGCGTGGGCATGAATACGCCTGTTACGCTATCGCACAAAGGAATTTTGCCCTTGCGCATCGCAGCCACAGGGCATGGGCGCAGGCGTATGTGCGTGCCTGATGAGTTTGGCTTCCCCAAGCAGCACAAAGCACGCAAAAAAACCTTTTTGGGGTATCAAACGGGTGATATGGTCAAAGCCATAACGCCCAAAGGAACATTTGAAGGACGAATCGCCATTCGCCATCGGCCTAGTTTTCGACTTGGGAAGGTCGATATTCACCCCAAGTATTTGCGGCGTGTGCATCGATCTGACGGGTATGAGTATATTCAGAAAGGAGTGCGCCATGCTCCTCCCCATGTCTAAAGCCAGGGGTCCCCGCATGGCGCGATTTTATGATGGATGTGAGAAACCACCAGCAGGCAGAACATGATGCACAGCGGGTGCAAGCTAATCGTGAGGAACTGGTTGAGAGGATCGGGCGGGCCATCCGCCAAGATGGGACTGCCCAGCCGCTTAGAGGGCTTCACCTGTCACGCTCCTCCTTGTCTCTCAAGCCAGTTCACAGCGTGCTCGAGCCATCCGTGTGCGTGATTGCTCAGGGCAGCAAGGAGGTTCTTCTGGGTGAGAGCCGCTATCGGTATGATCCCTCACAGTATCTTCTCGCCACTGTCGAGTTGCCCCGTGTCAGTCAGGTCCTCGAAGCCTCGAAGGAGCGGCCTTACCTTAGCCTCCGCCTGGAACTCACTCCCACCCTCGTCAGTTCGGTCATGGTTGAAGCTGGTCATGCCTCGCCGAGAGATCATGCTGATGTGAGGGCCATCAACGTTAGCCCGTTGGATGGGAACCTGCTGGACGCCTTTGTGCGGCTGGTCCGGCTCCTGGATTCCCCTACCGAAGCGCAGGTCCTCATGCCACTGATCACGCGGGAAATTATCTACCGACTCCTGATGGGAGAGCAAGGTAGCCGACTCCGTCACCTTGCTCTTCAGGGGGGCTACACCCCTTACATCACCAGAGCGGTCAAGCGACTCCGCCAAGACTTTGACCAGCCACTTCGCATCGAGCAGATCGCGCAAGAGCTCGGCATGAGCGTCTCAAGTTTGCACCACCACTTCAAGGCCGTCACGGCGATGAGCCCCTTGCAATTCCAGAAGCGGCTACGGCTCCAGGAGGCCCGCCGTCTGATGTTGAGCGAAGATCTCGACGCAGCAAGTGCTGCCTATCGGGTGGGATACAACGACGCCTCCCACTTCAATCGGGAGTACAAAAGCCTCTTCGGTGTCCCACCGATGCACGATGTACAACGGTTACGGGAAGAGGCCCTGGAAGGAGCTGGCTGATAAGCCAGAGAGAACCGCTCTCCAGACTGATGAGAGAGTTTGGCATGTATTCTCTTTCAACATCTATTGCTTTCGCTGCAGCCATTGGACGGCGATCAAGGTCTTGGCGTCATTAATCTTTCCCTGTTCCAGCAGGCTCCACAGCTCGTTCAGGGATAGTTCTACCTGCTCGATATCTTCATGCTCGCCAGCCGCGCCTCCGCCAGCCGCGACCTGGTCGACGTTCCCTACCTCGGCATAGTAGAGGATGATGCGTTCAGAGGAGCCTCCCGGGGAGACGTAGAAGGTCGCGATATAGGTCAGGTCATGTACCTGGTAGCCGATCTCCTCATGAATTTCGCGGCGAATACAGGCTTCGGGCTGCTCGTTCTCGTTGATGCTGCCCGCCACGACTTCTATAAGCCAGCCCGGCCCCTTCTCATAGGTTGGGTACCTGAACTGGTTAATGAGAATGACCTTCTGGGTATCTCGATTGAAGAGCAGGGCCGCCGCTGAGTCTCCACGCTCGAAAACGAGTCGCTGTACTGGCTCGCTCATCTGCCCATTGAACTTCTCAAAGCGAAGCGTGGCTTCTTGAATTTTGAAGTGCTTTTCGTCGAAGGCGGTGCGTTGTTGCTGAATATCTACTTTGCGCATAAGCTATCCTTCCTCAGATGATATGTATATAATCATAATACGTTAAGAGATGGGGGAGCCGTTCTGAAAGTAGAAGAGGATTTGACACGAAGTCCTGGAGTCATGTAGAGTCCATGCTGGCATGGACTCCGAGTGTAGCGACCTTCCCACATCTGGGCGTCGGCCTGCGGGCCTCGGAGTCCAAACTAGCTTGGACCCTACAATTCATCTCTGGCTCCTTACTCCTGGGGCAAGAGGATGCTTTGGGGGGTGCCGGTTTGGGCGGCCTTTACGGCTGCGAACATCAGCGCCAGGGTGCCGAGATTGTCGCGTCCGGAGCACTCGGCCTCGGTATCGCTTTCAATGGACTGGATGAAGGTTGCCAGGCTGCCGAGGCGGTCGAGGTAGGGAACCTCGGGTAAAGCCAGGCTGGCGCCCTCTTCGCCGATGGTGTAGACAGTAGCGCGGTCGTCGGCTGGCTTGTCGCCGCGTCCCGTCCACTCAATGGAACCGTTATGGCATTCGATGCGCCATTCGCCGTTCCAGGGAGTTTGCGGGCTGGTACTGGCCCAACTTCCCCGATAATTTACCACTGCGCCGCCGCTGAACTCAATGGTGGCGGTAGCCGAGGATGGATCATCGAACTGGTCCCAGGAGGTATTCCAGGCGTGGCAGGTGATGCGCTGTGGCTTCTGTTTCAGAAGTTTGCGCATCAGATCAAAGTGGTGTACTGCCATGTCGACCAGGAGCGGTTGCCAGGCGCGATAATAGATGTAGGCGTCGCGAGGTACATTGACATAGCGACGGAAATCAATATTAATGGTGGAGATCTCTCCCAGCGCCCCCTCTTGCAAGAGAGCATCAACCGCGGCAACCGTCGGCTGGAAGCGATAGTTCTGACTGACCATGAGGTGTACACCACGCTCCCGAGCCAATTTGACCAGGGAATCGGCCTCTTCCAGTGTAGGCGCGAAAGGCTTCTCAACCAGTACATGCTTATTATGTTCGAGGGCTATACGCGCCAGCGGAACGTGAGCGTTCAGGCCAGCAGTGACCAGTACCGCGTCGCAATCAACCCCTTTTAAGGCCTCCTTCAGATCAGTGAAACATGCTTGAGCAGGTAGGGTATAATCTTCTTGCACACGCTGTAGAGCTTTCTCGCTCATGTCAACGCACGCGACCAGTTCTACATCTAGATCATTGTTTAGAACGAGTTTTGTCCAGGAGTGGCCCCAGCCACCTACACCTACTTGGATAATACGTAAAGGCATTTAGTTCACTTCTTTGCAAGGAATATAAGCGCCAACCACGGAAGTGTTTACAGATAGCGTTGTTCTCCAGGTTGTGTGCTCTATGACTACTGTATAGCTGTAAACATTTTGATGGTACCTGATCTATTTCTTGATTGTCAAGTATACCACTTTATAGGTAGAGGACATCTTAAATGTTTGCCTTTCGCGCCTGCGGTGCTCAAGGTAGGGGATGGGGACGCGTGGTGTGGGAGAATTGCCCGCACCACGCGTCCCCATCCCCTACCTTGAGATCTGAGTAAAGAGCGTTGCTTAAGCCAGTGGACGGAAGGTGACTGCTTGTGCCTCCTCTTCGGAAGCACGTCGAACATAGCTCTGCCCAGGCGTGGTTCGTGCGACCTCTCTTCCTCCCTTGAAAACATAGAGGCAGGGTGGCAGCAAGCGCAGGGCCTCAAAGGCGGAAGGCGCGTCCAGCAGGAGAAAGTCTGCTGGCTTTCCCTCCTCAATCCCATAGCGATCCTCAATGCGTAATGCCTTCGCACCATTGCTTGTAATGAGGTCCAGGACGTCATTGATCTCTTCGTAGCCGCTCATATGGCAGAGAAAGAGCGCCAGTTGCGCGGCCGCAAGCATATCCCCACGTCCCAGGGGGAACCAGGGATCCATGATAGAGTCATGCCCCAGGGCGACGTTGACGCCGTTGGCTAGAAGCTCTTTGACGCGTGTAATACCCCGGCGTTTGGGATAGGTATCGAAACGCCCCTGTAAGACAACGTTGTCAAAGGGATTGGCGATCACGTGCATCTGGGCACGCTTGAGCAGGCCCATCAGCTTAAAGGCGTAGGCGTTGTCGTAGGAATGCATGGCGGTGCAGTGGCTGGTGGTCACGCGCCCATGCCAGTTCTGCTTCATCGTATCCGCGGCCATGACTTCGGTAAAGCGTGAGTGAGGATCGTCCGTCTCGTCGCAGTGGCAGTCAATGTCGCGGTTGAACTCCTTGGCGAGCTCGAAGACATAATGGACATCCTCAACGCCCATATCGCGCGTCCACTCATGATGCGGAATGCCGCCCACGATATCGCAACCTAGCTCCATGGCCCGGCGCATGAGTTGCGGTCCCTCGGGAAAGGAGAAGATGCCATCCTGGGGAAAAGCCACCAGTTGTAGCTCACAGATATCGCGGACTTCTTCACGTACCTCTAGTAACGCTCTCAGAGCCGTCAAATTGGGGTCGCAGACGTCGACATGACTGCGGATATAGAGCGTTCCCTGCGCGACCTCCCAGCGAATCTCTTCCAGGGCGCGGCGCTTAACATCCTCAACAGTCAAGCTGCCTTTGCGCTCACCCCAGATCTGAATGCCCTCAAGCAGTGTCCCCGAGGCATTATAGCGCGGCTGGCCGACCGTGAGTACGGCATCCAGGTGCACATGCGCATCAATAAAAGGCTCTGAGACCAGCCTGCCTTCGGCCTCGATGACGCGTGCTGCCTGAGCGGCATCCAGGTTTGCTCTGATCCGCATAAAGAGGCCATCCTTGACCGCGATATCCACAAGATCCTCATGCCTGTGTAGGCGCGCTCCGCGAATGAGTATATCGTATTGCATTAGACGCTTAAATCCTCTCTAATCTGTACGCACAGAGACAGGTGGTAGTTTCCTGTAAGCCGTGCGGCCTGCAGAAAATTACCACCTGTCTCTGTGCGTATGAGCACAAGTGGCCGACGCTGCTAAAACACGCGTCTACATATAATGGTACCATCATACGTAGACGCGTGCCCCTGTGCCCTTTATGGGTATTTAGCAGCGTCGGTCGAGAACGTGAGATTAGTTCCTCGCCTAGCGCTTGCTCTGCTTTAGCTCCAGGGGGCGCAGGATCAGGTATGCGATACAGGCGAAGACAACGCCCAGCTCAAAACCAACATCTGCACCGCCCAGGGCCTGAGCCAGGGGGCCAGTGAAGAGCAATTGCGAGGCGCCCAGATAGACGCCTACCAGGCCAAGGGCCATGGAGACCAGCGCGGCCCAGCCAATTGGAAGCTTGCTGGCCGTATTCCAGTCATCCACATTGTACTTACCACGGCGGAAGAGGCGATCCTCCAGGAAGAGGATAACCGCCCAGGGACCCAGCCAGTAGGCGACGAGGAGGAGGAAGTTGTCCAGGGCGCTGCTATAGTTCCCCGCGATAGGAATGGCAATCGCTATGTAGATGACGGCGCCAATCAGAGTCCAGATGGCGCGATTGATTTTCTGGAAGCCCTTGCCCAGTACTTGCATGGTCAGACCCAGGCTATAGTCATTGGGAATATTGTTGGCGACGACGCTCAACGTGAGCAGTGCTAGCAGGAAGGTTCCAAATCCACCCAGGGGCTGGAGGACGGCGGCCAGGAGATCGCCACCCTCTTTGCCTGCATAGGCTGTGGCTGTGCTCAGGGCCAGTCCCAGGGTCTCGAGCAGGATACAAGGGATGGTTACGCCCAGGAAGGTCAGCCAGAAGACGCGCGAGGCCGAGGTCTCTTCAGGCTGATTCACATTGTAGTCAGCGGCGTATGAGGTCCAGCCAGTCGCGAAGCCATAGATCGCGCCACCAAAGGAGAGGAGACCCGCGACCCAGGCCAGGCTCATCGCAGGCGTTGGCACGATAGTGGTCTTGGGACCGCCAATAATCGCCAGGAGCGCAAAGATAATAGCCATGGGAATCCAGGCGAAGCGCTCATAGCGATGGACATATTTGTAACCGTAAATGCTGATAACAGTCGTCAGTGCAGCAATGACGACGATGCCCACCCAGGCAGGTACCGCGCCCTTGCTTAAGGCGGAGACAAGCTGACCGCCGACGATAACGTTTACGGCCGACCAGCCGATACAGGCCGCGACATTGAAGAGGGCCATGATGATGGCGCCGACCCAGCCAAAGGAGAAGCGGGAGATCGTCATCTGGCGCAGGCCCAGCTTGGGACCCAGCGTCGAGAAGAACGCGACCGGCAAGACGCCTAGAATGTTGAAGAGGACGATAATGGCCAGCCCATCCCAGAAGCCCAACTTGAAGATAGGGATCGCCAGGCCGCCCAGGGCGACGGTTGAAATAACCAGATTGGCCGAGAGCCACATGGTAAAGTTGTCAAAAATGCGAACGTGCGCACGCGCTTGAGGAGACACACGCTCAATACCGTGTGTCTCAATTGGCTTCTCAAGATCAGAAACAACGACAGTATCGGTTGCCATTGAAGAAGGACCTTCCTTTACGGGTATACAGATGTATAAATATAAGTACGTCTATCCTTTTGGCATAGAAAAAACGTTGTAAGCGCAGGCTTACAGCGTCCTCTGCCATTGGGAAAAATTATCTCTGCTGTCATTATATGCTAGAGCCTGGCTCTATAGCTACTCGTTTTTTGTGCACTTTGAACAAAAAAATGCTGGCGGAGAAAAATCCGCCTCCATTTGATGGTAAGATACTTCTATGTATGCCTATCAAAAAAAGATACAAGGGGTGAACTACCCCTGAGCTGAAGACTCAGGGGCTTCGCAAGAAGCCTGAGTTCACCAGACTCCTCATCAGAAATGGTGAGACCGTTTGAAAGGTCATGACACCTGCGGTTGACGCATCAGACCGCTGCTCTGTCGCCTGGATTTAAGTAGGGCTGAGGAAAGGCCCGGTGATCCAGGCCTAACAAGCCTTTTGAACCTTGTCGAGATGAGGACGGATTCTCTGCATGGTCACAGTGCAGAGATACGCATCACCCGGCGCTTGCCGGAGCATTTTTCCGAAAGGAATCGTCTGAAGAGAGTCTATGTCGTATCACCAGATAGGGCGCCGCTTATGCCTTGTTCTGCTGCGATTGCCCGTTTGTTACTCAAAGAGGGAAAGGCCAAAGTCGTCCGCAGAATCCCTTTTACGATCAAGTTGTACGCACAGCCAGAACGTACCTACACACAACCCTTGACCTTGGGAGTGGATACCGGGAGTGCGGTGATTGGTTCGGCTGTCGCCAGTGAACGGGGCAATATCTTGTATCTTTCTGAAGTGGAAGTGCGCAATGATGTTGCCACGACGATGAAAGCACGAGCTACCCATCGTCGAGATCGCCGCAACCGAAAGACACGCTATCGGCCTGCACGCTGGTTGAATCGGAGGAATTCCATCAAGATCGGGCGATTCTCCCCAACCATGAGAAGCAAGATCGATGCCCATCTGCGAGAAATCCACTTTGCGCAATCCTTGTTGCCAATCACGTCCATGGTGCTGGAAACAGGAACCTTTGACCCACATGCGCTCAAAAAACCAGAGGTGCTGCGAAAGAAGTGGCTGTATCAAAAAGGGATGAACTACGGGTATGCGAATACCAAAGCCTATGTGCTGACACGAGATGGCTACACCTGTCAACACTGCCGGGGGAAATCAAAGGATCAACGACTCGAAGTGCATCACATTGTTTTCCGAAGCCAACACGGAAGCGATGAGGAAAGCAATCTCTTGACGCTCTGCAAGACCTGTCATGATCACCTTCATGCTGGGACTCTTACCCTCAAGCGCACCGGCAAGAAAAAAGGGAATCTGCTGCATGCCACCCAGATGAACAGCATCCGCATGCAATTGCTGAAACGCGTTGAGGCGGAAGAAACGTGGGGCTTCGTGACGAAAGAACATCGATTGCTTGCGGGACTTCCCAAAGAACATGTCTTTGATGCCGCCATGATTGCCACACGTGGAAAGAAGCCTGTTTTTCAGATACAAACGGTGCTTGTCAAGAAATGCATTCCAGATGGAGAGTATCAGCAAACCAAAGGAAAGCGAAGCGAGCAACGGATCACAACAGGGAAAATCCAGGGTTTTCGCAAATTCGACAAAGTGCGCTACCAGGGTCAGGAATACTTTATCAAAGGCCGTATGTCTACTGGTTATGCTCTTTTGATGATGATAGACGGGAAAAAGGTCGATTTGAAACCAATTCCCAAGTTTGAGAAGATGAAGAGAGTGAGTGCGCGCTCCTCATGGATGACCTGTCAAAAAATCCTACCAAGTTCCCAGGGCAATCGCATCTAATTTGGGGAATTGGCTCTACAAGCCATGCCCTAACAGGCCCATTTTTAAATCTCTGCTGTATAGATGCTCTCTACAGGCCGCTTGAAAATTTAGATGCGATTGCCCTGACCAAGTTCCTTCTCCTCTACCAACTTTTTGGAGTGGTGGGTATTTTTGCTGCACTATCGGGAATACAAGCCAGGAGACTATTCGCCAGTCTATTGAAAGTCAGGGATAGGAGTAAGATACGGCGTTCATCCACGAGGCTGAAGACCTCGTGGTTTTCTCGCCGCACCGCGTATAAATATTGATGAAACTTGAGCGACCCAATATTCCTACGATGCTTTCCCAGCTTGAAAGAGCTTACCAGTTGTTGGCTGACCACTGTAACGCCGCTCAAATGGACAGAGAGAGGCTGACCACTGTCTTACTGGACTTGCGCTGGTATGCGCAACGCCTGGGCGAAGAGCGATGGGAAGTGGCCCACGTGCGGGACGTTGGAGCTTTGCTGAAAACGTGTGGCATATTACCGAGCAGGCGTTAGAAGATGCCCAACAACCAACCTCCGCCTCTATCGTATACTTTATAGACCATGGGAAAGAACATGTTGGCCAGGCTGCCGAGATCTTTGCCCTGTTTGAATATGGTCAGGCGTAGCTCTGGTTACTTCAGTGATAGTTTGTCTAGTTGAAAGGGAACTGTATGACAAATAGTGCTACAACAAAGCTTATTCCACGCAAGGTCCTCTTTGGCAATCCAGTCAAAGCCAGCCCCCAGATCTCGCCCGATGGCAAACGCCTGGCCTACCTGGCGCCCGTGAACAATGTCCTGAATGTCTGGGTGGGGTCGCTGGAGGGCGATGATTATCAGCCAGTGACCGAAGATACAGAGCGCGGTATACGCTTTTATTTCTGGGCAGCCGATAACAAGTATATCGGCTATATTCAGGATGCTGGTGGCGATGAGAACTGGCGCCTCTACCTGACGAATGTGGAGACGCGCGAGACACGCGACCTGACTCCCTTTGCGAATGTCCAGGCCCGCGTGACTGGCCACGATAAGCATTTTCCCCATGAGTTACTGGTCGCGCTAAATAAAGAGAATCCCCAGGTTCATGACGTCTATCATCTCGATCTCCCTTCGGGCGAATTAAAGCTAGTGGCCAAGAATCCCGGTAATATCGCGAGCTGGGTGATCGATACACAGTTTAAGGTGCGTGGCGCGGTCGTCACTCTTCCAGATGGCGGCAGCGAACTGCTGGTACGTGAGCGGGAGGAGAGCGAGTGGCGCAAGCTTGTCTCGTGGACCTCGGAAGACGCGCTCACAAGCGGTCCCGTTGGCTTTACCCTGGATGGAAACGCTCTCTACCTGGAGGATTCACGAAACGCCAACGCCTCGCGCCTGGTCAAACTCGCACTCGATAGCGGAGATGTGAGTGTACTGGTGGAGGATGCGCAGTATGATGTCGGCAGCATCATGATCCATCACGATACCTACGAGATCCAGGCTGTGGCCTTCAATCGTGATCGCGTGGAGTGGACCGTGCTTGATTCGGCCTTGCAAGAGGACTTCAAGCTGCTGCGAGAGCTACAGGCCGGCGATATCTCCATCATCAGCCGTGATGACAATGATCAGACCTGGATTGTGGGCTACGTCGTGGATGATGGCCCTGTGGCCTACTATGTCTATGATCGTGCTAGCAAGAGTGGGCGCCTCCTCTTTACCAACCAGCCAGAGCTGAGCAACTACACGCTGGCCCAGATGCAGCCAGTGAGCTTTAAGGCTCGCGATGGCCTCACCATTCATGGCTACCTGACGCTGCCAGCAGGCGAGTCGCAAAAGCCCTTGCCCCTGGTGCTCAATGTGCATGGTGGTCCCTGGGCGCGCGATGGCTGGGGCTATCGTCCCGAGGCCCAATGGCTGGCCAATCGAGGCTATGCCTGCTTGCAGGTCAACTATCGTGGCTCGACTGGCTATGGCAAGGAGTTTCTGAACGCGGGCAATAAAGAGTGGGGCGCTAAGATGCATGATGACCTGGTGGATGCCGTGTACTGGGCCATTGAGCAGGGCATTGCCGATCCCGCGAAGGTTGCGATCTATGGTGGTTCCTACGGCGGCTATGCCGCCCTTGCCGGAGCGACCTTTACTCCCGACCTCTTCTGCTGTGCCATCGATATCGTAGGACCCAGCAACCTTATCACGCTTATTCGGACCATACCGCCCTACTGGTCGACCTTCCTGGCAAACTTCCATATGCGCGTGGGCAACCCCGATACCGAGGAGGAGTTCCTGAAGTCGCGCTCGCCGCTCTTCAAGGCCGACCAGATCAAGATTCCCATGCTTATCGCGCAGGGTGCTAATGATCCCCGCGTGAAGCAGGCCGAGTCAGAGCAGATCGTCGCCGCCATGAAGGAGAAGGGCATCAACTACGAATACATGCTCTTCCCAGATGAGGGGCATGGCTTTGCCAAACCCGAGAACCGCATCAAGTTCTACGTCGCGGCGGAGCGATTCCTCGCCAAGCACCTGGGTGGCCGCTACGAGGAGACGGAGGAGACTGCTTAAATGAGCTATCCAGCCGAGCGGTTGCGTACCAAGCTATCATTGCCGCGCTTGCGCAGTAATCTTGGTCCTCCAGGAGAAGCCTACGCCGAGTCCCTTGGGCTGACCTATCGGCTGCACTCTTGCACCGAGTTCCATCCCCTTGCGATTCAAAATCTGAAATTCTTACAGTATTTCTGGGCGCACGAGGTGTAAATCCAAACTTTCAACTGGCCGGTTTTACCACAAGTATCCTGGGAGGTTAGCTATCTCATCTGTGACCTCCCAGGATACTTGTGTGATTTTCAACAGAATAAAGTTTGGATTTACAACCATATCCTGCGGCATCGAGGCCCAAACACAGGTCAGCAGACCGGGACCAGATGGCCGCCAGACGAGAGGAAGAGAGACTGCAATGGAGACGCCAACCCAAACCGCACTGGTGCTCGCCGCTCAGGTGGGCGATCAGAAGGCGTTCGAGGCCCTGGTGGGCGCATACCGGCGCGAGTTGCTCGTGCATTGTTATCGGATGCTGGGCTCATTCCATGACGCCGAAGATCTGGTGCAAGAAACCCTGCTACGCGCCTGGGAGAAACGCGCCACCCTCACGAGTCCGGGAGCATATCGGAGCTGGTTGTACCGTATCGCCACCAATCTCTGCCTGGATCGGCTCAGGAGTGCTCCTCGACGATCTCTGCATCCGGTGAGTGATCCAAATAGTCCCTCCCCGAAACGAGTGCGGGAGCCAATCTGGCTGGAACCGTTCCCCGATGACCTGCTCGCCGATCAGCACAGCGATCCCGAAGACCGAGCGGAGAGGAACGAACGGACCACCCTGGCTTTTCTAATGGCGCTGCAACACTTAACGCCAGCGCAACGGGCTATTCTGCTCTTGCGCGAGGTGTTGGAATGGCCCGCCAGCGAGGTAGCCGAATGGCTCAACCTCTCGGTCGCCGCTGTCAATTCCGGTCTGCAGCGGGCCCGACGCGCGTTGCAGGAGCACAACAGCCCCTCAGAGAAAGAGGCCGCTCTCCCACTCCCTCAATTACAATCGCTGCTGGACCGCTATGTGGCGTGCTGGGAGCAGGCGGACATCCCTGGATTCGTGGCGCTGCTGCGAGAGGATGCCTGGTTCACCATGCCGCCGCTTCCTCTCTGGTTCCAGGGGCGAGTGGCCATCGTCACAGAACTCTCGACAAGGATCCGTGTTCCTGGCAGGCACTGGCGCCTGCTTCCGACGCGCGCCAATGGCAGCCCGGCTTTCGGTCTCTACCGGCAGGAGGCCCAGGCCGACAGCTATCAGCTCTTTGGTCTGATGGTGTTGGGTGTGGTGGAAGGGCAGATCGCAAACATGGTCTCGTTCCTGGAACTGTCCAGCTTCTCGTCCTTTGCCCTGCCGCCCACCCTTCCATACGTGAGAGAGCATACCTAGCCCAGGGAGTGCCAGGTATGCTCTCTCACGTATGACGAGAGGACCTGGCGCTTCTTTCACCCCAGAAGAAGATCAGGCTTCAGGGATTCGACTACCTTGGAGCGTATTTCAAGTATGAGTGAGCTTAGGCTTTGCGGGTATGTTCGGCAATCCAATTGGTATCCCAGGTCGCGCCGCCGTCGAAGGAGAAAGCCTGCTGCCAGCGCGCAGTGTTCTCGGTGATGTTATCCCACAGAAAGCGCACACGCATGGGAACGCCATCGAACGTTTCCATCTCCTGGTAGAAGAGACCGATGCCATCGGTAAACTTGCCTACTACGGCGCTCAGATCTGGCGGGTTGCGATTATCCAGCCACATGATCGACCAGAGCTGGGTCGCTTCGTCGAACGAGCGCAGGCCCAAGCCCTTGCGTACCTCGCCATCGGGCAATGTGCCCTCAAAATGGTCGATGTTGGCCCGGCCATCGAGGTAGGGTATGCAGGTAACGGTGGAGATAAATTCTTGCCAGACGCCCTCCTGATTGCGGTAGAGTGCGTTAGTTCTCCGCTTATTCTGCGTAATCCATGAGCCGTAGAAAAAATCGAAGTCGTGTAAACCGGCGCGCTGATCCATGTCTTTTCACTCCTCTTTATGATGAGCTAATCACCCGTTGGTGAACTCATATAGAGTATATGCTCCTATGTGGACAATATTGGTCCTCATTAAGTTGACTTGGAGTCATAACATTTTTCCGTACCAGAATCGGAAAAATGTTATGACTCCAACGTTGCGAGCGAGCGCGCACGCCGCCGAGGCCACGACGAACAGCAAGAAGCCAGCGACGAACATGCGCCGACGCCCGAAGGCGCCGAGGTCGACCGCGATGGCAACTCGCATAATCAGGTTCAACAGAACCTGGATCGCAGCTTTTTAGCTGCTAGTCATCCAGGCTGCCCATAGTCAAGTTGACGGTAGCTCCTGTCATCCTGCTTGCCTTATCGGACGCCATGAAGACCGCCATGTTTGCCACCTCCTCGAGCGTCATGACCCGTCGCGGGTGGGTCGTGCTTGCGAGATACCCTTGGAACTGTTCCCAGGTTATGCCCGATGCCGCCTTGACGTCGAAGACCTCCTTCATCGTGCGTGTCTCCGGCATGCCGTGTGTCCCTACCTTCCTTCAGATGGTAGTTCATAGGTGAGCGTGACAATGCCTGTCGAGAAGCTCTTGGCCGCGACAAATTTTAAGGTGGTGTTCAGGCCCTCTCGCAAGAACTGCCTCCCGTGACCCAGAACCAGCGGATGGACCGAGAGATCCAGCCCATCGAGCAAGTGATGCTTGAGCAGCGTTTCACCAAGAAGACCATGACCAAAGATGAGCAGATTGCCTCCTTCCTGCTGCTTGAGCCGACTCACCTCCGCGACCACATCGCCTCGAACCAGGGTCGAGTTGTTCCATGCGGCTGTTTCCAAAGTCGAGGAAAACACATACTTTGGGATCGTATTGAGCCTCTCTGCCCACGGGTGGGGGCTTCCGGGCCATATCTTTGCCCAACTCTCATAGGTACTGCGCCCCATTAAGATCGCTTCACCGGAGAGCAGAAGGCCCAATCCGTCCCTCAGATACGTCTTGTCCTGGTACGCAAAAAACTTCGAGAAGTCTGTTTCTGCGAAAACGCCGTCTACTGAGATCAGGGTAGATTCGATAATTTTGCGCATAATCTGGTGTCCTTTCGACTTTCGCTTCCTTCATCCAGGCACCTCGCGCCTGGGTGAAGATGACGGTTTACTATGAGATCGATCATTTTTCACTTATAGGACGGCGAGTTGATCCCAAACTCATCGCGAGAGCAGAAGGCAAATATGAGGAAAGAGGGCACGAGCGCTGTGGATCCAGCAAAAAGGCGAAAGAGGAGCAGAGGATCTTCCTCTGATTGAGAGTGATGACAAAGGGCACCGAAGAGGCCGCATCTCTCTTCAGCCCTGTGCCACTTTATGCTTACAGAAACTCACGCTGCTTCGGACTCAAGGTGGTGAGGCATCGACCCATCCACGGCACCATCAAAACCTGTACCATCAGCACGATGGCGACCAGTGGTATGCCTACTTCTACACGTGAAAAAAATTCAAGACCATTGAAAAGAGATCACGCTCTTAATGCCTGCTGGTCGTCCAAGAATGCGTTCGATGGCTTGTTCAATGGGAACACGTGCCCCAATCAGGGCACGCACGGCATTGGGCCAACGCTGGAAAAAGGTATTCAGGTCGGCAATCGCAGCATCAAAAGCTTGATGACGAGTTGCACGAGCACACGCATGCTATCATTTTGCATGAGAAGAAAAGTGGTTGTGTTTGGCATCTCATTTTTTGCTCTACTCCTGAACCACATCACCTATCAGAATACTATTGATGTTGCTCACTTTGACAAATGGCGACAGTGATGCCTACAATCTGAACTGGTTGGTCAGAGAATGACAGTGGAATCAGCGTTTGACAAGTATGTGCAATGCAGCTTAGAAAGGTTGATAGATGCAACAACCGCAAACTCATCGTGGAGCACGTGGCTTCGCCCCTTTTCGTGTGAATACGCTCACAGAAATCCTTCAAAGCTATGATTGGTTTGAGCAGATGCGGACCTTCAGTCCCGTCTATCAGGATGAGCAGACGCATCTCTGGCAGGTCTTTCGTTACGCAGATGTGCAGAAGGTGGCTACCGATTACCAGCACTTCTCCTCTGAGGCCGTGCCGGGCTTCTCGGAGGACTCCTTCCTGCGTGATACGGTTGTGGCGAAAGATCCCCCGGACCACCGCAAGCTGCGCAACCTGGTTAACGTAGCCTTTACGCCCCGCGCGGTGTCGCGCCTGGATGGCCTGGTAGCACAAATTACGCAGGAGCTATTGGACGAGGCTCTGCCCCTGGGCAAGATGGACGTGGTCTCAGATATCGCCTTTCCTCTCCCGGCCAAAGTCATCGCGGAGATGCTGGGCGTGCCACGCGAGGACTGGGATATCTTTCGTCGCTGGGCTATCTCTGAGCCAACTGAGCAGGTGAACTCACGTGAGGAGGCGCTGCGCGCTCGCCAGGCAATGGGTCAGCAGATGTATGATTACTTTGTGGGGCTCCTGGCTGAGCGCAGGCGTTCACCGCGCGAAGATTTAATTACTTCCTTGAGTAGGGCCGAGATCGATGGCGAGCACTTGAGTGAGGATGAACTGGTGAACTTCTGCCTGCTCTTGCTGGCGGCTGGCCAGGAGACGACCAAGAACCTGATTGCTAACGCTATTCTCTGCTTTACCGAGAATCCCGAGGCGATGCAGCGCCTGATTGCGGAGCCAGCTTTGATGCCAGCGGCGATTGAAGAGGTTCTACGCTATCTCGCGCCAGTCTGGTTCCTCTTCCGTCGCACCACGACCGAGGTGGAGCTTGGTGGGCAGCGCATTCCTGCTAACTCTATCGTTCTGCCCTGGCTGGCCTCGGCCAACCGCGATCCAGAGCAGTTTCCTGATCCCAATCGCTTTGATATTCAACGCGAGCCCAACCGCCATCTTGGCTTCGGACACGGCATTCACTTCTGCATCGGTGCGCCCCTGGCCCGCCTGGAGGCCAGGATTGTCCTCCCGATGATGCTGACCCAGTTGAAGAACATCCAGCGCGTCCCGGATTTTCCTATCACGGTGCGAGCTGGCGTCGTCTTTGTCATTCAGTCGCTACCCATCACCTTTGTAGCTTCATGAATTACCCAGTTCCCTATCGTAGCATCGTCTATAGAGAAGGGACAACGTTTACGCACGGACCTCGTGCTAGAAAGTGTAGAGAGTTTATGGTTAAGGCCACCTGGAATGGTGTCACGCTGGCGGAGAGCGATAAATGCGTCGTCGTGGAAGGGAATCAATATTTTCCCCTCGATGCTGTCAAGCGTGAATACTTGAAGGAGAGTGGTACGCATACAACTTGCCCCTGGAAGGGCGAGGCCAGCTATTACTCGGTCGAGGTAGATGGCAAGACGAATAAGGATGCTGCCTGGTACTATCCCACACCCAAGGATGCGGCTAAGCAGATCAAGGATCACGTCGCTTTTTGGCGTGGTGTCAATGTAAAGGTAGAGTAGAGAGTAATGCCGCCCTGGACTGCATGTTCAGGGCGGCATTACTCTTCTCTATGCCACTGGATTATGCAGGGCTAAACTGCCAACCTGGATGTGTACCTGGTCGCCAGGTTGAAGCGAAAATTGGTCGGGAGGTACGATGCCAGTCCCAGTCATCAAGAAGGCACCGCGAGGGAAGGCTAACTCCTGTCCCAGATAACTGGCGAGTTCCTCAAGCGTGCGCTTCATCTGTACGGTGCTTACCTCATCGTGGAAGATCAATGTGTTGTTGCGATAAATGGAGAGTGCGATGGGCAGAGAGCGCATTTGATCAGCGCTCGACAGCAAGATGCCTGGTCCAAGCCCGCATGAGCCGTTGTAGACCTTGGCCTGGGGCAGATAGAGCGGATTCTCACCCTCGATGCTGCGCGAGGACATGTCGTTGCCAGCACAGTAGCCGACAATCTCCATCTGGCTATTGAGGAGCAGCACCAGTTCTGGCTCCGGCACATTCCAGTCGCTATCGCGGCGAATGCGGAGTGGCTGCTGCTCGCCCTGAACGCGCCAGCCCGGGGCTTTGAAGAAGAGCTCTGGTCGTGTGGCGTCATAGACTTTCTCATAGACATCCCCTACTTCAGACTCAAGCTTGCGTGCCTCGCGACTGCGTAAATAGGTGACACCACTGGCCCAGACCTCCTGCTCTGACTCGATTGGTGCCAGCAGGTGTTCCTTCAGGTTTTCGCCAGTGGAGAGTCCCTCTAGAGTAGCGAGCATATCCTTCGCCGAGAGACTGAGTAAGGAGCTAAGGCTAAAGGTCTCGACGATGACGTGACCATCCCTGGCCCAGCGTATGCCCTGGGGGGTAAGGTGTCGCGTGAGATACATAGTTGCGTCTCCTCTCTGCAAATATGTGTGTCTTTAAATGTTCTTTTGCTAAATTGACGTTTAAGTTCTTTCAGCCACTTGCAGAACAAGAGAAAAAAAGAATTTGGGGCTGGTTCGTGGGGCAGAGGCCATGCAAGCATGGCCCCTACAACCTGCCAGGCGCTGTGTTATAGCCAGCGGCTGGTTTCGGTTAGCTCGAAGATGGTGGTGCCACGGATATCCTGGGAGGATGCGCCGACCAGGACCTCGAAGGTGCCAGCCTCGGCCACCCATTGATGCGCTTTGTCATCGAAGTAGGCCAGGGCTTCGCGCCCGATCTCCAGGGTGACAGTCTGCGTCTCGCCGGGGTTGAGATCGACCTTGGCGAAGGCCTTGAGCTCCTTCTCGGGACGGTGCAGGCTCGCCTTGATATCGCGCACATAGAGCTGCACGATCTCTTTACCGGCTCGCTCGCCTGTATTGGTGATGTCCAGCGAGACCTGGAGGCTGGCGTTGGCGCCTATCGCCCCGGCACTTGCCTTCAGTGGACCATAGGCGAAGCTGGTGTAAGAGAGGCCGTAGCCAAATGGGAAGAGGGGTGTGACCTTCTTTTTATCGTAATAGCGATAGCCAACGAAGAGTCCCTCGCCATAATGTACTTTCCCGTTCTCGCCGGGATAGTTGATATAGGCAGGGTTGTCCTCCAGGCGTACGGGGAAGGTCTGTGCCAGCTTGCCCGAGGGATTCACATCGCCAAAGAGGACATCAGCGATGGCGTTGCCGCACTCCTGACCCGGATACCAGGCCTGCACGACTGCCGCGACCTTCTCTAGCCAGGGCATGGCGTTGGGCGTACCCGCGTTGAGCACCACGATGGTATTGGGGTTGGCTTCCGCGACCCGCGCAATCAACTCATTCTGTTCGCCTGGCAGCTCCATAGCGGCACGGTCAAAGCCCTCGCTCTCCCACTCGCCATTTAAGCCCGCGAACACTAGCGCGATGTCGGCCTGAGCGGCCAGGGCGGCGGCTCGCCCAATCATGTCTTCGGGAAGTGGTGGCAGGCAGCCCAGACGTACGGCAGACGCCATGGTGCTCGCGCTTTTGCCAAATTCAAGCACGAGATCATACGCCTGCCCCGCCTGCATCTCCATACGCTGTCGTACTTCGGTGCTCCCCATGCCAAAATAGCTGTCGCCGGGCGTCGGGCTGGTCCAATTATCAATGACTTCCTCTCCATCAATGAAGAGGCGGCTCAAACCCGCGCTGACGAGACTGAAGGTATAGGTACCGGTCGCCTGGGCCACGAAGCGCCCCGTAGCGCGCACGGCGAAGCGCTGGGGATCGATGCCCTCGGGCAGCGGGCCAAACCACATACGCTCGCTTGTCTCAAGCTGCTCTTGCTGGACAGGTGTGCCCTCCGGCGTTGCTGTGTTGAAATATGCTAGCGAGAAAGCATGCTCGGCCCCTTCCTCATTAACGAGGAACTGAGTATCAAGGAGAGGTAGCAGCTTGTGGCTGGCGCAGCCCTGCTCGTAGCCAATCTCTATCCCCTCGCCCAGTTTGGCGAGGACGCCTTCGAAGGGCGAGACCCGGTAGTGTGGATTGACCTGGGCGCTCCCGCCGCCCATAATCTGGGCATCTTTGGCGTTTGGCCCGATAATAGCGATGGAGCGTAGCGTCTCGCGCTGGAGCGGTAGCGCATTCTGCTCATTCTTCAGCAGGACCATGCCCTCGGCGGCTGCCTTGCGAATCAGGGCGCGGTGCTCGGGCAGGTCAATCGCCTGCTCTGGCTCCTCCTCGGGCTGCGCGAACTTTCCGGTCTTCTCCAGCAAGTTTAGGAGCCGGAGGACGCTCTTATCGATGGTTTCTTCCGTGACTTCGCCATCCTTGACGGCCTGGAGCAGTTTCTCGCCGCGCCACAGCCCGGGACCCGGCATCTCCAGGTCGAGGCCCGCGTTCACGGAGGCGGCGGTGCTCTTGACCGACATAAACCAGTCGGACATCACTACGCCATCAAAACCCCACTCATCGCGCAGGATGCTTTGCAGGAGTTCTGGATGCTCGCTGGCAGCGACACCATTGACGAGGTTGTAGGAGGCCATGACGGCCCAGGTGTTGGCCTCACGAACGGCGGCCTCAAAGGGAGGAAGATAGATCTCGCGTAGCGTGCGCTCATCAACCTCGGTGCTGATGCTGTAGCGCTCGAACTCTGACTCGTTACCGGCATAGTGTTTGACGGTTGCGCCGACGCCCTGGCTCTGGATGCCGCGAATGTAGGCCACAGCCATCCTGGCTGTGAGGTAAGGGTCCTCGGAGAAGCTCTCAAAATTACGTCCGCCAATGGGAGTGCGGTGGATATTTACCGTGGGAGCCAGCAGGACGCGTGCTCCCTTGCTCTTTGTCTCCTGGGCCAGCGCCTGCCCAACGCGTTCGACAAGGGCGGTATCCCAGGTTGCCGCGAGATTGGCCCCGCAAGGGAAGCAGGCGGCGGTGACGCCTCCCTGCATGGAGCCACCCCGGGCGCCGTTAGGACCATCGCTCACTTTTAACGCGGGGATGCTCAGTCGATCATTGACAATGGTATGCCACATATCGGCGCCAGCGAGCATGGCGACCTTCTCCTGGAGCGTCATTTGCTGAAGCAGGTTCTCTGTGGTCTCTGGCATATTTTTATCCCTTTCGATAATATGTATAGATACTCGTATATTGTATCGCGTTTTGGCGCGGGTTTGTAGGTGGTAAGTGATATGAGGAAGGTTGTAAAGCTCCTCAAAAACCCCACTCGATGTATGCTACAATTAGCCAATAGAAGAAAAATTTAGAGGATACTATTTGTGGATATACACTATACCAATCCTGTCTGGCAGGGAGATATGCCAGATCCCTTCGTGCTGAAGTGGGAGGGCCAGTATTATGCCTTTGGCACCGGTGGTCAGAAACGCGAGGCGAACGGCAATATTTTTCCGGTCCTGCGCTCGAATGACCTCGTGCACTGGCAGGCCTGTGGAGGCGCGCTGATACCGCCTCCCGCCGAGCTGGGAGACGACTTCTGGGCTCCAGAGGTTGCCTATGATGGAGGGAAATTCTACCTCTATTACTCGATTGGCAAAGGGCTGCGCCACCAACTGCGCGTGGCGACGAGTGAGTCTCCTGTGGGGCCATATCAAGATACAGGTATGCCCCTGGTCGATCCGCGAATCCAACCTTTCTGTATTGATGCTCACCCTTTTCGTGACGACGACGGCCAGTGGTATCTCTTCTATGCTCGCGACTTTCTCGATACCGAGCATGGCTATCACCAGGGGACCGCACTGGTCATGGATCGTTTAGCGACGATGACGCGCCTGGCTGGCGAGGAGACAACCGTCTTGCGCGCACGCCATGACTGGACGCTCTTCGAGGCTCAGCGCTCTATGCCCCACTACGGTATCACTGCCGATTGGCACACCCTGGAGGGCCCCTGTGTACGCAAGCACGCTGGCCGCTACTACTGCTTCTATAGCGGCTCCAGCTTTATGACCGAGAACTACGGGGTAGATTACGCTATCAGCAGCAGCGTGCGCGGTCCCTATACGGGCGAGGGCAGCGAGGCGCGCGTGCTGCGTAGGGTGCAAGGAAAGGTACGTGGCCCTGGACATCACTCAATTGTGCTAGGTCCCGATGGACGGACGGAGTATATCGTGTATCACGCCTGGGATGCGCAGATGCAGGTGCGCCAGATGTGCATTGATCGCCTGCTGTGGACCTCCGAAGGCCCCCGCTGCGCTGGCCCCTCGGTTGATCTCCAGCAGATCGCGCTCTAAGCAGAAATAGGCTCTCAGGGGTAAGTATAAGGGATGGGTGTATGGCGCGGGCGATTCCTCCGCGCCACATACCCATCCCTTATACCTACAGGCGAGCTTGCGAGCCGAGACGATAGAGGATGGATACTTTCATGGTTGATGGATAGCCACGCCCCGGGTCGGGAGCGAGCGTTCCTTTTGTTGCGACATGGCGGGAGTATCTTGTGTGGTAGTGGCTCTATGCTTTAGCGCGCGTTTGCTCTTTTTCTTGCCCGCAAGAATGCGGCGAGAGAGGAGGGGAGTTACCAGGAGAAAGCTGGCAACATAGATGCCCATAGCCCAGGTGACGTGCGTGTCGCTACCGGTCATGATGCCATGGACGCCCGCGAGCACGAAGATGGCCAGTGTGAGGACGTGCAGGCGCTTCCACCATGTATAACCAATGCGAGGGCGGAGCAAGGTGCTCAGGCCAATCGCCAGGCCAAGGTATAGGCCAATGATCCCCAGGGCCATCCAGAGCGGGCGATAATGACTGGCGAATGGAAGCAAGATCTCGCGCCAGCCGAAGTGGGTAAAGGGATCGACCCACACGGCCGCGATATGAATGCCCAGGAAGGTTGTGCTGAGTAACGTGAGAAAGTTATGTAGTTCACTATTGATCAAGCGCGGCCAGTGGGTGCGTGACTGCACCTGTGTAGAGAGCGCGAGTCCCACAAACACTGCCAGCGTGAGCAGTATATAGGAAGTGAAGCCTCCGGCCCGGGCGACGTCCCAGGTAATGTCTTGCCAGATGACGTTCATTGTTCCTCACCCTTCATAAGTGCTTTGGGCCATGGCTCAATGGTCTCCCATGTCCCATCCTCGCGCACGAAGAGGCCCGCGATACGATGAGCGCGCAGGAAGGCTGCACCTTGCTCAACCCCAAGAATAAAGGCGACTTTGGCCGCGACCTCGGCCTGCTCGCAACGGTCGGCCGCGACGGTTACCGACCAGAGATCGTTCCAGGCGGGTAGACCCGTGTGTGGATGGAGCAGATGATGATAGCGTGTCTGGCCCTGCTGCCAATGACGGCGCGCGATGCCCGAGGTGGCAAGGGCGCCCGCCCGCAACGGAATGGTCCAGGACTCTTCGTGCCCAGGAATGGCAATCGGCCACTGGCTCTCCCCAGGAGGTAGTCCCAGCACCGCCAGGTCGCCACCTGCATTCACCAAAGCGTAGGAGATGCCCTCTCTCTGGAGAAGATGTAGCGCGGCATCAACCGCCATGCCTTTGGCGATCCCGCCAAAATCCAGCTTACAACCCAGGGGTATGGTGATACGCCGCTCGGCCCGGTCGACCTGGATCGCTCGCCAGCATCCCCCCGGAATCCCCCCTATCTCAGGTTTATCCTGCCGAGGCGCGATAGCCTCAAAGGTGCGATCATATCCCAGGTGTATTAGCTGTTCCAACAAGGTTGGATCATAGAACCCCTCTGTCGCGTGGGCCGCTGTCAGGGCCGTCTCCAGCGTGTTTAAGAGCAGCTCGCTGACAATGGTAGGTACCCCTGGCTGCCGGTTCAGTTGGGAAAGCTCACTCTCGGGCAGGAAACGGCTTAGTGTGCTTTCCCAGACGTTGAAGAGCGCGCGCACCAGTTGTTCTCCCGCCTCTGCCTGTTCTATAGGCAGTAGGAGGGAGATGGTGGTTCCCATCGCCTTGAACTCGCGGCGTCCCATACCCAGAGGATCTCGATAGTCAGGAGGCGCGGGAGTCACTGACGGGACCCTGGGGGCTATAGCTGGGCGCGTTATTGACGACTGCTGGTGGTCTGTAGTTTGCGCCTCCCTGGGTATAGGCTGGCGCACTGGTGGCCGTTGGGGTAGCGGTACTGGTTCCCTGTAAGGCATCTTGCGATCCAAGGTTATTTCCTCCCTGCTGCTGGAAAAAACTATTGCTCTTCTGAGATGTAGTTGTGGTGGGTGTCACGTGTTTGGCGGTTGATGATGAGTTCGTTGGCTTAGCCGCTGTCTGGAATTGAGGATAGGCGATTAGGCCACCAACGATACCAAAGGTGGCAAGTGAGGCAATAACGGTTCCTCGCTTAAAGATGTTTGCCAGTGCCAGTGCCCGCGCCTTGAGCATTGGTTTAGCAGGCGAGGCCGGGGCTTTTGCCTGGGGGCGAGCCGCTTTTGTTTTAGCTAAGTTGAATAACTGTGTTTCCATGAGAGGCTACTTTCTTACTTGTTTGCTGTATCTTCCAACTACGCGGTTTGCTGCAAGATCTGGTGGATGACGCTTTGCACGACGCTGGCAGGAATGGCGTAGCTGATGCCGTTGGCGGTTGTGTTCGATTCTGTATTGATGGCGGCCAGGGTGGGAATGCCAATGACTTTCCCCTGCATGTCTACAAGGGCACCCCCGCTATTGCCTGGATTTAAGGCCACGTCAGTCTGGATTGCCTGAGAGATCGTCACTGCGGTGGATTCGGAGACGCTGCGGTTCAAGGCGCTTACAATGCCTTGCGAGGCCGTTTCTGTAAGACCTAAGGGATTACCTATGGCGATGACATCCTGTCCAACTTTGAGTTTTGTAGAGTCGCCGAATTGAGCGATGATCATATGCGCAAAAGGCGCGATGCGCACGACTGCCAGATCATGCGAGGCGTCGGTTCCGATTAACTGTGCCTGTTCTGTTGAGCCATTGCTCAAGACAGCCTCAATCTGCTGGCCGCCATCGATAACGTGATTATTGGTGACGATATCGCCTTGCGCGTCAAAGATGATGCCTGAGCCAAGCTGCTCGCCCTGAGAGGTTGTTACCTTTAATTCGACGACCGCTGGCTCAACACTGCTAATAACGCTCTCCGCCTGTGTGGTACCTGATGTAGTGCTGGATGACGAGGCTGCTGAACCGGTCGTAGATGTAGTGCTTTGCGCAGGTGTGTGAACAAATTGCCAGCCTGCGAAGAGACCCACGCCGAAGACAAGCAGGAGTACAAGCATGAGGAAGGCTAAGGCTACGCCGCCTGTTCTTTTTTGACGTGTCTCTGGCCTTTTCTTCTGCTCCGGCTCCACAGGATATTCAGGTATTTGAGCCTGATTATGCTGGAATTGGCCCGGTACTAGTTGTTGATCAGTATATGTGTTTGACATTATAAATGGTGTTGAAGGAATGGTATGAAGAGGCGAAACATCCTCATAGTGTATATATTCTTCTCGCTGTGACATATTTCTAGTCTCCTGCTCTTTGACTAACACCGGCACTATTCGTTCGACGTTATTATTGGCCAGTGTAGTCTTTTTCTATGAGAAAAACATTGTAAGTGTATGAGAGAAATTTCATATGCCCTTTCGAGAAGGAAGAGTGATAATAATTTTTAGGCTTTGTCATATCTTTAGTGTACTCTTTCTTCTTGAAAGGACAATTTATATATATGTTTTATGTGTATTGCTAGACAATACATTTGCATCAGGAACTTCCGCGTTAATTGTAGAGCCTATGCTGGCATGGACTTCTCCGGCTAGGCCTGGCGCGGGAGTGGTAGTTCTGCCTGGCTGCTTACAAGGGCTTGCTTCTCCTGGTGCCACTTGCGTGTGTAGGTGATGAGTTCGCGGAAGGCATGCAGAATAACACTGAGTTTGGCGCCCGTGGCTTGTCCACCGCGTCGGGGCAGGTGGAGCACGCCAATCTCATGATAGCTGTATCCCGCTTGCTTCAACTTGTAGAGGAGTTCTGCGTTGATCATGGCGCCCCGGGTCTCTAAGGGATGCGTATGCAGGAACTCGGTGTGTAAGAGTTTAAAGGCGCAATCGATATCTCGGACATGGATGTCGAGAAACCAGCCAATGAGGCACTTCCAGCCCCAGGCATTGAGGCGGCGCATTGCCGAGTCCTGGCGCTCCAGGCGATAGCCGATGACCGCGTCATACCGCTCAATGGCGCCGAAGAATTGCTGTAACTCGCGAATATCAAATTGTCCATCGGAGTCCATAAAAAAGGTCAATTCCTTCGTCGCGGCCTGAAAGCCACTGACCAGGGCGGCTCCATAGCCTTGATTGGTTGGATGGGTGACCAGGCGAAGCTGTGGTAGGTCCCTGGCGCGTTCTGCAACGATGGCGCCAGTCCGATCCGCGCTACCATCATTCACCACGATAATCTCAGCGTCCAGCCGCCATTGTTGCAGAACGCGCCAGACGTCCAGGATAGTATTACCAATAACCTGCTCTTCGTTATAGGCTGGCAGAATGACCGAGAGGCTATGTTTCTTTATCACTTCTGGCTGTTTCCTTTCATCTCAGTTCGTCCTCGGTGGATCTTCTGTATATTAGAGTAGCAAGGTTTTATGTGAGTTCTATTGGAAGAAGATGAGAGATATCTCATGCTTGCAGACTTGTACGATTGGCTGACTTGACGTGATATAGTGTGGAGAAAGCAAACCTGTACTGAACAAAGGAATACCAATGATGGCTATACCGCTAAGTGCCGACTATGCCTCGATGCTTGATGCGCAAGATCGGCTGGCTCATTTCCGGGAGCGCTTTGTCGTTCCTGACCCTGAGCTTATTTATATGGATGGCAACTCTCTGGGACGCCTCCCCAAAGCCACACAGGCCTATGCCCAGGAGCTTATCGAGGCGCAATGGGGGACGCGCTTAATTCGCGGATGGAATGAAGGCTGGTTCACGGCGCCGGAGCGTATTGGTGCGAAGATCGCGCGCCTGATCGGAGCACAACCAGATGAAGTCATTGTGGCAGACTCCACCTCGGTCAATCTCTTCAAGCTGGTGGTCGCTGCTCTGCGGGTGCAGCGGGGACGAACGCGCCTGGTGACGGATGATTTAAACTTCCCCTCGGACCTCTATGTACTCCAGGGGGCCATTGAGCTTCTGGAGAAGGGGCATCGCCTCGATATCATTTCTTCGCCTGATGGCATCCATGGTCCCGCCGCCGAGATCCAGGGCTCACTTGATGAGCAGGTCGCCCTGCTGACGTTATCGCACACGGTCTTCAAGAGTGGCTACCTTTACGACATGGCCGAGTTAACCCGGGCCGCCCATAGTGTGGGCTCACTGGTACTCTGGGACTTGAGTCACTCCGTGGGCGCGGTCCCGGTTGACCTGAATGCTGCCCGGGTTGACCTGGCAATCGGTTGCACCTATAAGTATTTGAATGGAGGCCCCGGCGCTCCCGCCTTCCTCTACATGCGTCGCGAGCTACAGGAGCGCCTCGGCAATCCCATCTCTGGCTGGATGGGCCAGAGAGACCTGTTTAATTTTGCCCTGGACTACAAACCCGCCATGGGCCTACGCCAGTTTTTAACGGGGACGCCCCCTATCCTCTCGCTCTCGCTCATCGAGCCGGGCGTTGATGTGCTGCTAGAGGCTGGCCTGGACGCGCTACGCGCCAAGTCTGAGCAACAAAGCGAGTATTTGATACAACTATGGGAAGCCATGCTCAAGCCAGAGGGTTTTGTCCTCAATTCGCCACGAGAGGTCCAGCAGCGTGGCTCGCATGTCTCGCTTGGCCACCAGGAAGGTCTGCGCATCGATATGGCGCTCATCAACGACATGCAGGTGCTACCCGACTTCCGCGCACCCGACAATATCCGCCTGGGCCTGGCCCCTCTCTATACCTCCTTTAGCGACATCCATACAACCGTCACGCGCCTCCACCGGGTCGTAGCAGACAAGCTCTATGAGCAATACCCACACGAAGTCCCAATCGTCACCTAAACAAATATAGTGGTTGGAAGGTGGTTGGGTGGTTGGGCGCACGCGCCCAACCACCCAACCACCTTCCAACACACTATTGATCTCTGAGAGCCACAGGAGCGAAAACATAGCCAATTAGGTTAAAAAAGATGCTTATCTCATCCTCAAACGATAAAACTAAATAGAGGGTAATATATTTAGCTCAAGATAAACGTTTTGCATTGAACATTTCTCTTTCTCTATATATGTGTTCTGCTTTATTTGGAGGCTTTTATGTCTAAACCGCCGGGTGCAAACAAGCTCTTCCGTTCGCCTATTCCTGGCAGTGAGGCAAGCAAACATACGGGTGCCCTTGCTCATGAGGACAGCAGCGAAATTGGTACCCAACCCGTTCCAGCTATGCCGACTGAAACACCTTCGCATCCTTCTTCTGGTGACCTGGCGGATCGACCAACGATGCAAGCTCCGGCTGTTCAACCTGCAAGTGGAGTATTATATCAGCAGAATCCTGTCTCGCAGGCAGGGATAGGAGGATATAACCCCATGCCTGCGCCATTTCCTGTCTCACAGTCAGGGATAGGCTACGGACCAGGTCCCGCCCAACCGCCCGTTACACCACGCCCCCAGGCCCTGGCTGGACAGAGTGGCAATCTGAACAATATGCAGCGACCGCCTGCTGTCGCAAATGCGTCGCGCCCCAATGGGTTTGTCAAAGCACGCAGGAAATACTCCAACCTATCAACGCGTGCCAAAATTGTGATCCTGGCCATGCTTGCGCTCTTACTCTTACCCTCAGTGTTTATTGTGCTTGAGAGTGTGAACGCCTTTGCCCTGTATAGCCAGGCCGATAGCGCCATTAAACACCTGGAGGCGGCCCAAAACGTCTTTAGTGGCGGAGGGAATAGCCATGGCAACCTGGCGCGTTACTTCGATGTGAAAAAGCTCCGCCAGGTTCAGGTAGAGATCAACGCGGCACATAGCGACCTGGTCAGGCTGCGGGATGAGCTGGACCAGGATGGAAATGTGGCCATGCTTGCTAATATGGTGCCTGCCCAGGTGGGGACTGCTCGTTCCCTGGCACACATTGGGGTCGACGCTACCGAGATTGGCCAGATAGCGCTTCAATCCGCCATCAAAATGGCTCCCACACTCTCGCAAGCCTTCAATAATCCCCTCAATAGCGGGAGTAAGAATACCGAGGAGAGCACAGCCCCCTTAAAGCCGTATCTTACATCGAATAATGTCGATGAGATATTTGCGGATATAAACCTCATCATTCCGCATGTCCATGCGATGAATATGCAGGCCCGAGGTCTCTCTCTCAACACCTTACCGTTGAGTAGCAAACAGAGTAATCTTGTAGGCTCGCTCCTGAAGCTCCTGCCCGCGGCTGAAGTCGGCCTGAACCAGACAATGGGAATGAAGAGCGAGATTAGCTGGTTGCTTGGCGCGGACCAACCGCGCACCTTTCTGGTGGAACCCATGGATCGCGCGGAACTGCGAGCCACGGGAGGCTTTACGGGTCAGTTCGGCGAGCTCTCAATTAATGGTGGACATATGTCCCCGCTGAAGCTGAAGAATATTGCCCAGTTTGAAGAGAATATTACAGGTGAAGGTGCCGCGCCGCCAGATCCGAAAGTCTATGGCAAAGTGGTAGATCAGTCAGCGCCAGATCCCGATAATTGGTGGCCTGTGGGTAACTTTGGTATGCGAGATGCTAACCTTTCCGCCGACTTCCCGACATCCGCGCGCCTGATTATGGACCGCTATAATTACGAGTTTGAGAAAAAGCTTGATGGCGTTATTATCTTTACGCCTGCCCTGATTGAACACGTCTTACATGTGACCGGCCCCATCCATATTGCAGCCTATAACGAGACCATTACCGAGCAGAATCTTGAGGCGCGGCTGCATTACTATCAACTAGATAACGCTGGAATTCGCCGGGAAGAGATTATTGAAAAGGTGGAAGACCCACAGCAGGCGCGCAAGCTCTTTACCCAGCAGGTAACCAAAACCCTGATGGATACAGCTCAGCACCTGCCATATGATAAGGTGCTGTCTCTGGTGAATGAGATGTTTCTCGCGACGAAAACCAAGGATCTACAGATCTACTTCACCAATCCCAAAGTCAATGCCCTGATCACCAAATATGGTGCAATCGCTTCGCTGGATCGCTCGACCCAGCATGATGGCCTGGCTATCGTGCAATCTAACCTGAGCGCCAGCAAGGCATCGCAATATGTAACTACATCGATAAAAGATGCGATTAGCCTCGATGCCTCGGGTGGGGCAACCCATCAAGTCGTGATGACGTTGAATTACCAAAAGAAGGGCGATGTCTATGGCATGAGTACGTATCGCGATTATGTGCGCGTGTATGTCCCACCCTCTAGCCAACTCATTTCGAGCTACGGTTTCGAGGCGAGCTATGGTTATGCGCATCCCTCGCGTGGATACTGTGGCTATGGCGCGGGCTATCAGGCATGTGGACAGGATGTATACGGTGATGGCACTCTCGTCTGCACAACGGCTCCCGTTGATACTGACTCCACTTCGTTTCGCGACTATGGCCCGGGTCTTCATATGCCAGTCCCGGCCATCGGTCAGCTAACTAATCAAGAGAGCGATGAGCCTGGACGTGCTATGTTTGGGGGATGGGTGGTTGTGCCGCCCAATTGTAGTATCAAGGTGACGCTCTCGTGGTATGTACCCCCTAGCCATACCTATAGCCTGCTTTTCCAGCCGCAGGCGAGCGTGCATCCACAGCTAGACTTGACGGTTAAGTCAGCCCAGAAGGCCTGTGCGGGTAGTAAGCCCTCCGACTTACACTTCGCCGGGACCATGGATGGGCAGGATCGCACCTTTACCTTGCAGACCGGGCAGTCCGGTGGTGGTTGCGCTCTGAGGATGTCCTGAGGCTTGCGCGATCAGTTTGAGCTTCTGCTGACGCGAGAGGCACTTGATCTGATATTCAGCTCGGAGTGCCTCGCTCTTGCCTGGAAACGTCCAGCTGGCGAGGAGAGTCACGGGCCGATGCGCGCGTGTGTAGTGCCCACCTTTCCCCGCGTTATGCGTGGCGATCCGCCGCTGGAGGTTGTTGGTGTAGCCTGTGTAGAGCGTGCCGTCCGCGCATCTAAGAATGTAGACATAGTGCGTCTCGTCGCTTGTCTCTGGCATGCCTTATCCTATCTTGCATGACTTCTCGCGCCTGCGGCGCTCGCTATGATAAATGGTATGATGCAAGTTGGCGGCCTGTGGCCGCCAACTTGCATCATACCATTTATCATACCTTTTGAGAACGGAGATCAATTGTGGAGAATGGCGAGGTAACCAGGCTATCGCTGCGCTACTGTGGCCTTACTACGCTTCCTGCGTCCCTGGCCCAATTAACCTCTTTGCGGGTCTTAGATCTCACCGGTAATACATTGACATCCCTGCCCGAAGAGCTTGGCAGTCTGGAGCAGTTGCAGGAGCTGTACCTGGACGATAACCAGCTCACTACGCTGCCTCATGCTCTGGGCACGCTGGTGAACCTGCGCGCACTGCACGCAGATATGAATCGCCTGAGCGTTCTACCCTCCTCTCTCTACCATCTTCCACACCTGGAGACGCTTCGCCTCTATAAAAATCGGCTTACTGACCTGCCCGCTGACGTTGGGCGACTGCAAGGGTTGCGTGACTTTAGCGTTGGCAAGAACCAGCTCACCTCTCTCCCCGAGTCATTATGGGAATTGAGGCGCCTCCAGGCCTTGAATCTCGCGGAGAACCAGCTCACCTCTCTCTCCGAGCGTATCGGCCAGCTAAAACAGTTGCAAATGTTGGACGTGGCTCATAACCAGCTTACCCTGCTCCCCGAGTCGCTTGGTCAGTTGACGAACCTGACACATTACCTCTATCTCAGCAACAATCTCCTGACGACCCTCTCTGAGTCACTTTTCACACATCTTACCCAGCTTGCATATCTTAATGTCACAGATAATCAGCTCACGGAACTCCCGCGCAGCCTTGGCTGCCTGACCAGTCTCAAAGAGCTAAGGATCTATAACAACCAACTGTCAGCCTTGCCCGAAGAGCTTGGCAACCTGGCAGCTTTACGCGAGCTACATGCGATGAACAATCACCTGGAGGCACTGCCAGATTCCCTGGGCAAGCTAAAGCAGTTGAGGGAGTTACGCCTCGCCAATAATCACCTTGCTTCTCTCCCCACCTCCCTCGGTGAAATGGAGAACCTTACCGTCCTGGACCTGCGCAATAACCGCCTCGCCGCTCTTCCAGCCTCTCTTGGTAATCTGGCTAAGCTGCGTTCTCTCGACCTGCGGGCGAACAGGTTGACCACCCTCCCCTCAGGTTTGCAGAAGCTCCAGCACCTGGAGAAGCTGGATCTGAGATGGCTAAAGCTCTCCCCGCTCCCGACCTGGCTTGATCAGCTTGAGCAACGCGGATGCACAGTGCTATTGTAGGGTCCAAGCTTGCTTGGACCCTACATTTTGTCGGATGCATTTGTGCCTGCTAAGCAGGGACCTGGCTTGTCGTGTCTGCTGGCGTTGTGGCCAGCTCCTGAGCGAAGCGAGGGTCCTGGAGCTGGTAGGAGGGCGCGAGACCAGGCTGGGAATATAGTTGCTGTAGCTGCTTGGTTGGGATGGCTGTCAGAGCCGTGCTGGGAATGCTTTGTTCGCCCGTGGCTTCGCGCCAGGCCGACTCCCAGATGGAGGCCAGGCATTGTGCTCCGTCCACCATCAATTGTATGGTCTGCTCGCCTAGCTGCTGCCACATGTAGTTCAGACTGTTGTGCATCTGGCTCCCGGTGTTGTAGGCGGCAATAATAGTCTCGGGCGGTAAGAACTGAAGGCTGTGGCGCATCATGGCGATAACGGCCAGTGCCGCCTGTTTGCCCCCTGCAATGGGTGGGTTGAGCGTGATACCCGCCAATTTCTGGTTGACGCCATCCACAATCTCGGCGGTAAAGCGATTGACCATGGCTGTCTCGTAGGCGCTATGTACGCCATGCTCAGATGGCTGGTCTGGGTGTCCATGGTGCAGGTAGGAGACATGCAGTGGCTGGCAGGCGTCGCCCACATAGTGGGCCATCGTGCCCGCGATACAGACGAAGCTCGCGACATCTTGCTGCTTTAAGGCCGTCACCATTTCATCGTACATCTGCCAGACGCGGAAGGGTAAGGCGCCGCGCTTGGCATCCATGTTGAGCGCGTCATAGAAGTTGTTCCAGAGCCCGATACTGACGTTGCGTTCGTCCCGGCACAGATCGAGCAGCGTTTGCCCGTCAAAGGCCCCCTGCCCAGGTTGGTCCATGTCGGCGAAGTGGTTGGATTCATCCTGGGGTCGCGTTGTCCTCCATACCAGGTCAGCCACGTCGGCCAGGGGGACAAATTGCCCGCCACCATGAATATGGGTTGTCCCCTGTACCAGTTGATCATCTCCGAAGGCGATAGCGTCTTTATTATTACTCATCAGCGTCTTGAGGTTGGGTGATTGGAGGATGTCACAGGCGCTGCCCGCGATTTTATAATGACCAACCTCGCCCCAGTATTCGCGATGCCCCGTATTCCAGCTAGTGACAAGGTCCACATCAAGTTCATGGCATACAATGCTCAGGCAACTTGCCAGGGCGAAGCGAAGTTGCGCGCTCCCCTGTGCTTCCTGAACTACATGCCCGCCCCATTGAAGCGCCAGGGGACGCAGGAGGGTAGGCGCCTTGATGGGGCTACCTCCTGATTTCTGTTGCCCCGGAGCGTGATCAGGATCAAGACACCAGATGGTTCCTGAATCGCCAGGCATAGTCTGGAGGGCTGGCTGTCCCGGACGGGAGCCGATCAGAAGCTCACTGACATAGTCAAAGCCTCCCATGGAGCAGTAGCGGTAGAAGAGGGCCTGGATCTCACCATACATTTTGCCTGAAGCCGCGCCATGCGCGCAGACGGGGAGGCCGATGAGGTCCAGGGAGATATTCTCAGGATTCAGATTCACAGGCGCACCCAGCTCGCCCAGGCCAAAGATCTGCGCTGTCCACTTGCTGAGATCCTCGATACGAATAAGCCCCGCGTCCAGGTTGAGGTAGGCATTTGTCCCGGACCAGTCGGGATAAACCTCTGCGAAGCCCCTTTTGCGCAACTGATTTGTAATTGCCTGGCCAATTGCCTGCCGTTGTCCATTAGAAATGGTGTAGACAGTATTGCCCGGCTCTCCACTCACATGCTGATTGGTCAGGACATAGATGTTATTGCCGTCTGTAACCAGGCAACCGGCTGAACCTATGTGCTCATGTCCTTGTGTATCGGTCACGAGTGGATAGCCTCCTCCGAGCATGTCATGAGGGAAGGCCACATCTCGCAGGGATGGAGGCGCCTCTTGCTGCTCCGGAGCCAGGATCACGCAGGTGGGAACGATACGGCCATCTGGGAGATAGAGGAAGCGTGGCACTACCTGGTCCGGGTCCGCCTCGATCAAGGCTTGTTGAGTCTGCCATTCTTTAACGAAGACGAGCACGCAGGGCCAGGACCAGGGTTGGACGATGGTATTCTCCAGCGTGCGCTCGGGAGATTGATGACGGTGGCGCCATTCTGTTTGCTTTACAGGTGTGTGCGCGTCGGGATCATCCTGGCGAATGCGGTAAAGGCCAATGGCGGTCGCGACCACATTCTCCAGGTTTGCCAGGTGTACATGATAGGCATCCCGCGCATCCAGCAGGTCGTGCACAGACAGCGACCTGAAGTTTCTGCCAGCATGGCTTGGGTGTGTCAAGGTTTTCTCCTTTCAAGCAAACAACAAGCCGCACACGTTGGCGACCTGATTTGAGTAACCATAAAATGTGTTTGAATTCTTTTGCATGTTCGGCACTCAATTGAATTCATGAGTGTGTATTTCTCTAAATAAGACGCCGAAACGGTTCTCTTTTCGTGTCTCTTTAAGTCTTCTCACTGCAACGTGGCCTCTTAGGCCCGCCGGAGAAATTTACAACGCTAAGCCCTCAGCGAGCCCAAAAGTGAGAGATCTCCACAACGCTAAGCGCCTCAGTAGCCTCTTTAGAACAGCTGGGGCGTCCGTAAGGGGCGCAGCTGCCCGTTCCGCTTTTTTGGGACCTGTAAGTCCAGATGGTGCGAGCCATGCAGGTTGATATGGGCTGAGGTGATCGGCGAGATTCCGAATGCGAAGTGCTCCTTGTTTGCTGCCATTGCCTCTGCTATACTTCTCGATGTTGGGAGGAACACGCGGTGTGTTGGGAACAACGCAAGAAAAGAAAGGTCGTATGCCGAGGTCACCACTTCACGCACTTCTCTGGTCTGCCGATCAGACCCTCTATGAGTTGTATACCTCCGGTCATCTGGAGCAGCGTTTTCGCCAGGGAGACGAGTCTCTGTGGTTGGCCTGGCTCGAAGTTGCCACCTCGTTTGCTTTCCAGGGTCGTTCTGGCCGTCTCAATGTCTACAAAGAGGCCCGGCCACGAGGAGGCCATTATTGGTATGCCTACCACACCGCCGCCAACCGTACCTCGAAACGCTATCTTGGACAGACGGCCAACGTCACATTCGCGCGCCTGGAAGAGGTGGCACACGTTCTGACACGCTCTGCCTCGCCTCAGATGTCGCCCACAGCCAGTTCTGTCACTCCGCGCCAGATTGAACACAGGATGGCACCACTCTTGACCAAGCTTATGCATCCACCCGTGCCTATTACACTTGTCGAGCGCGAGCGCTTGCTCAATGAAGTAGATACGATACTTTCTCTCCGACTGCTCTTGCTCTCCGCCTCTGCCGGAAGTGGGAAAACCACCCTGCTCTCGGCCTGGGTGGCTCGCTCTGCGGCCTCGTCCCGCAAGATTGCCTGGCTATCCCTCGATGAGACTGACAATGACCCCACCCGCTTCTGGGTTTCGGTCATCATGGCTCTGCAAACGTGTCAGCCCTCGATCGGTGAGGTCGCGCTCAGCATGTTGCACTCGCCGCAGCTTCCGCATCTCTCGACGGTGCTCGCTACCCTCCTCAATGAACTGACAGAGCTAGCTGAGGAAATCGTCTTGATCCTGGATGATTATCATGTGGTTGAAGAGCAGGCCATTCACGAAACGGTGCTGTTCTGGCTTGAACATGTGCCTGCCCAGGTGCATCTCGTGCTGGCCAGTCGTGTTGATCCACCACTCTCCCTCTCCCGGCTGCGTGTTCGAGGCCAGATGCGTGAACTACGTGACGCCGATCTCCGTTTTCACAAAGCTGAAGCGACCCACTTCTTGAATAGAGCCATGAAGCTCACCCTCTCGCAAGAAGAGGTGAGTGTCCTGGGACAGCGGACCGAAGGCTGGATTGCGGGATTGCAACTGGCAGCGCTCGCCCTGCAACAACGAGAGGATCATGCGGCCTTTGTCCGAGCCTTTACCGGAAGTCAGCGCTATCTGCTGGATTACATTCAGGAGGAGATCCTCTCCCACCTGGACGCTCCTCTCCAGAACTTTCTGCTGCGCGTCTCGGTGCTTTCTCGCCTGAATGCGGACCTCTGTCAGGCGGTCACCGCAGAACCGACCAGCCAGAAACTACTAGAAACGCTCGAACGCGCCAATCTCTTCCTAATCCCTTTGGATGAAGAACGACACTGGTATCGCTTGCATGATCTTTTCCGCGAAGCACTCCTCGCTCATGTGCGCGCCACGCAACCCGCACTCGTCGTCCACTTGCATCAGCAGGCAGCGCACTGGTATGAGAAGCAGGGTGAGTTGCGGGAGGCCATCGCCCACAAGCTTGCCGCAGGGGATTTCTCCTCTGCGGCCTCTCTGATGGAGCGTGCAGCTCAGCAGGCCTGGTGGCATGGGGAGGTCCAGACTCTCCATCGTTGGGTGATGGCACTCCCTGACACAGTGGTGCGCGAGCATGCCCATTTTGTGTTGACCGCCGCGCTCTATCTGCTCAACGCCTTCGCTTCGACCAGCCAGGAACAACGCCGCAGAGCACGTATGCAGACGGAGCAGATGATGACACGCGTGGAAGAAGCCCTCCAATCGCAGGGGGATGGGCCAGGATTACCAGTAAGATCAAGAGCAGATGAAGCCTTGCTTCAGCAACGTTTGCACGTCCTGCGCGCGTGGAGCGCTGCGGAAGATGCTATTTTCCGCAACGACCCGGCGCAGTTGCACCTACGGTATCAGCAGATGCAGCATCTGGAAAGGGACGATGAGCCGATCTGGCAAATGATCCCACTCTCCGTCACCTTCATATTCCGCGCCATTCTTCTGCACGAAGGCACCTCTCTCATCCCGCTCCTCCTGGAGGCAAAACAGCGAGTAAGGCGGACACGCGACCGCTTTGTAACCATCCAGGTGATGCACTGGTTGACCCACGTCTATCGGCACGCGGGACAATTGCGCCAGGCGTACCAGGAATCGCTCGCGGCACACGACCTGATCGCGCAGGTTGATGGGCCTGCCTTCCTGGCCGTCTATTTTTCGTATCATCAGGGAACCATTCTTTACCAGTGGAATCGGCTGACCGAAGCACGCACCACGCTTCAGCCCTTGCTCCAGCACGCGACCTTCTGGCAGCAGGTCGATATGCTAACGTGGGGGTATCAGCTACTGGTCGAGATTGAACTGGCAGCGGGGAATCTGCCTGGAGCCGAACAAGCGCTCCAGGAGCTAGAACATTTGCAACAGCGGGGATTTGTTGTTCGCGAGTCGGTGCTGATAGCAACTCGTCTGCAATGGTGGTTGGCAACTGGCAACCTGGCAGCAGCGGGTGACTGGGCTGCCCAGCTGGTGTTCCACCCGGATGCATGGGACATTCTTCGTACGGATGAGTTCTTTGCGCTGATTCGCGTCTACCTCGCTCAACACCGATATACTCAGGCGATGGAGACACTGGAACGCTTCCGCGCGTATCTAGATCAGCATGAAGACATGCTCACCACCATCCCATTTCTCGCACTGTATGCTCTGGCACTGCATCAAGCTGACAAGCATTCACAAGCCTGTCAGGTCGCGGCTCGTCTGTTCTCGCTCACGGAATCAGAAGGCTACATGCGCGTCTATCTGGATGAGGGTGAGCCGATGCGCCAGTTCCTCAAGACGTTGCAGGGAACAGCGCATCATCCTGAAGAGGGGGCCGCCACTTTTCCCAGGGAGTATATTGCCCATCTCCTCGCGGCTTTCGAGCAGGAGGTTGCTCCACGAGCAGATAGCTCCTCCACTGTCCCTGCAAAACACCAACCACAACACCCTCCGAGCATCACTCCCACAAACACGCTCATCGAACCTCTCACTGCGCGCGAGCAGGAGGTCTTGCAGCTTCTTTCTATAGGAGCCAGCAATCAAGAGATCGCGAAGCAACTAGTGATTTCCCTCACGACGGTCAAGAAACATGTGAGTGGTCTGCTGATGAAGCTGAACGCAGAGAATAGAACCCATGCGGTCGCGCGGGCGCGTGAGCTATCTTTACTTTAGCCTCTGCTCCTCTTCCGCGCGCCCTGGTTTTTTCTCCCAACTTTTTTCCCAACCTCGCGACAAATGGTACCTCAAGGTGAACCTTCGTGTACTGTGCTCTCCGCTGCTGCACCGTATCATTTCCACAGGAGAAGGAACTGGAATGGAAGGAATACAGAGTTATGCACTGCCACATTCGCATTAAAGGACATCTCGACCCATCCTGGCAGCAATCGTTGGAGGAACTACACATTATGCACGAAGCGAACGGCACAACCCTGCTCTCAGGTGTCCTCAAAGACCAGGCAGATCTTTATGGGGTGCTTTTGAAGATCCGTTCTCTGAGCTTGTCATTGCTCGCCCTTGAGACAAGCGAAACGTCATACGAGACTGCAGAAAAATAGTATGAACATACAGGAGATTTATGTGAATATTACAAGCAATTTACACCGCAGCGGGTTCTCACAAGAACGTCTGGGTCGTCTGAGCAAAGCTTTGGAAGGGTATGTCGAGCGAGACGAGTTCGCAGGAATCATCACGCTCATCCATCGACACGGCGAACTGGCGCATGTCGACACTATTGGCTGGCAGGATAAGGAGGCGAGGCTTCCCATCCAGCGGGATACCATCGTGCGTCTTGCCTCGATGACCAAACCAATAATCGCAGTGGCCGCCCTGACACTCGTCGAAGAAGGCAAGCTCCGCCTCTTCGATCCAGTGGACAAGTGGCTGCCAGAACTCGCCAACCGCATGGTGATGCGTGACCCGAATGGCTCGCCAGAAAATGTCTATCCTTCTCCGCGCGCGATCACCTTGCACGACCTTTTGACCTACCGTCCTGGTATTGGGTGGGGAAAATCCAGTCTTGGGTCCAGCCTCCTTGCGTTGACTGCCGCCCCGATAGCAAATGCACTCCAGATCCCAAACGCGGAGCACCTGGCCCCTGACGCATGGATAGCCCGCATCGGCGAATTTCCTCTGGCCTATGAGCCTGGCTCGCGCTGGCTCTATCATACGGCCTCGGACATCCTGGGTATCCTGCTCACGCGTGTCACAGGAAAACCGCTGGAAGTAGCTCTGCGTGAACGCATCTTTGAACCGTTGGGTATGGTGGATACCAGCTTTGTTGTGCCACCCGAAAAACGGAACCGCCTTGCTGTTCTCTACGGACCCGCGCCTGAGGGAGGGCTTGTCGTGCTAGATCATCCCCAGATGACGGGCTGGGCTGAACCGCCGCTCTTCGCATCCGGGGGAGCTGGCCTGGTTTCCACCGCTGACGACTACCTGCGTTTCGCGCGCATGTTGCTGGGGAAAGGTGCATTGGATGGGGTACGCGTCCTCTCGCGCAAGATGGTGGAGGCCATGACGACAGACTATCTCACGCCTGAGCAGCATACTCATGCCACTTTTGCTTTGAGCACGAACGAGATGTGGGCCAATCGGGGATTTGGCTATGGCGTCCAGGTGGTGACAAAACAGACTGGATTAGGCCCCAGCGCCGGCACCTTCGGCTGGCCGGGCGGCCTGGGTACAGCGTGGTACGTGGACCCTCGAGAGGACCTGGTGGCGCTCATCCTGCTTCAGTTCCAGAATGCTATCGTAGCTGCAGATTGGCGCAGCAAGATTGGCGATGATTTTTTGACGCTGACGTATCAGGCAATCAACGATTAAAGAGAGCAATAACTAATAATTATGAGTTTTTGGTGAAAATAACCATAAAACAGGAGGTTATCTTTATGCCTAGTCCAGAAAGCATGCAGATTCGCAGCTATTTGTTGTCCCGTAAAACTGCCCCGCGCTCGCCATTATCATTGGCCGAGCAGCGTGTCGCCTTTGAATCGTTCATCGAAAACGTTGTCGGGCATCCTCTCCCATTGCTAGAAGGAACGCGTATAGAGTCTGTAGACGTGAGTGGCGTCCCAGCAGCATGGATCAGTCCACCTGAGGCCGACGCAGAACGCATGATGCTGTATCTGCATGGTGGAAACTATATGCTTGGTTCGCTCACATCGCATCGGGATCTGGTCACACGCTTGGCTGCCGCGGCAGGGATGCGCAGCCTGTTCATTGAGTATCGGCGCGCCCCCGAGCATGTCTTTCCTGCCGCGCTTGACGATGCGTTGACCGCCTATCGCTGGTTGCTTGCCAATGGGACCAGACCTGAGCATCTCGTGCTGGCCGGTGACTCCGCAGGTGGTGGCTTGATCCTGGCCTTGCTGCAAGTCATGCGTGAAAAGGACGTGCCCATGCCAGCGGGGGCAGCACTCCTCTCACCCTGGACCGACCTGGTAGGTACGGTTGAGAGTCGGACGACGCGTGATGCAACCGATCCCACGTTTACTGGAAAGGCGATTAATGCGCTGGCGAGCTTCTATGCGGGCACGGAAGATCTCCACCATCCACTGATTTCACCGATCTACGCCGACCTGCGCGGCTTTCCACCCTTGCGGATTGATGTCGGTCAGGACGAAGTATTTTTGGATGACTCCCTCCAGGTCGCAGACCATGCCAGAGCCGCGCAGGTTCCGGTCGAGCTGACCGTCTGGGAGGGCATGTGGCACGTCTTCCAGAACTTCTCTTCCGTCTTACCTGAAGGACAGCAATCACTTGAGCAGATGGGGACGTTTCTCCGCCACCAAACAAGATCGTCAGAGTGAGGCGAGCAGACCGAGGTTTCGGTTTCTTGTATCGTTTGCTCAGGCTTCGATATGGCTCTTGAGGTCGAGAAGATCATTCAATCGGCCTCCTCAACGCCCGAGGCAGTGAAGGCAACGATCAAAGGCTTTAGCGACAAGGGTGTGGATGAGCTCTGCCTCTGGCCCTGCCTCGCTGATCTCGACCAGGTAGATCGCCTTGCCGACCTTGTCGCTAGTAGCGCTTCATAACGGTTAGAGCCGCTCCAGCCGCCGTGTGCTTGTGCGTGGATCAAGGTGATCGCGTATGGCATCGCCAAAGAGATTGAGGCTGATGAGCACAATCACGATGGTCAGGGCAGGCCCAAGCATCATCCAGGGATCGGTGCGCAGAAAGGGTTGGGCCTCGCTGACCATCGCGCCCCATTCGGGCGTGGGTGGTTGTACACCGAGTCCCAGGAAGCTCAGCACCGATTCGTCAAGAATGGCGAAGGAGATGGAAAGCGTGGCCTGGACCAACAGAGGACTAAAAATATTGGGAATGATGTGGCGCGCCAGGATCTTCCAGGTTCTGGTGCCGCTCACACGCGCGGCGGTGACGTAGTCCTGGGCCACTATCTGGAGCGTTTGACCCCGGGCGATACGGGCGTAGATAGGGATACGTACCACGGCTAGCGCGATGACCAGGTTGATCAGGCTGGGCCCTAGCGCGGTAACCAGAGCCAGGGCCAGGACCAGCGATGGAAAGGCGAGTAAGGCATCTACCAGCATGGTAATGACCTGGTCGACCCAGCCCTTATTATAGGCGGCGAGGACGCCAAGAATGGTGCCACAGACGCCTCCCAGCAGAATCGTAATCGCCGCGACCGAGAGTGAGATACGCGTGCCATAGAAGATACGGCTGAGCTGATCCCGGCCAAGCTCATCTGTGCCAAGCAGATGCGCACCGCTGGGTCCCTGGGCTGTGTGCGTGGGATTATAGATTATTGGAGAATAAGGACTAAGGATGGGTGCGAAGATGGCTATCAGGATGAAGAGGAGCAGGATTAGGCCACACCACCAGCGGGGATCTTGCCGCAGGGCGTCCAGCAATTGCTTAGCACCCGAACCGGCTTTCTCTCTCTTGCCGGGTGGGTCAGCCTGCGTCTCGCTCTCCAGGCTTGTTGGTACACTCATATATTTCTCTCCTTGCATACAACCGTCACTTCGCCTCGAAGCCTATGCGCGGGTCAAGGACTGCATAGCCGACATCGACGAGCAAATTGGCTGCCATATACGAAAGGGCAGAGAGCAGCACAACTCCTTGAACGACTGGGTAGTCCTTGGAGAGGATGCTGGTCACAGCCAGTTGACCAATACCAGGCCAGAGAAAAATGGTCTCTATGGCGAAGGTACCCGCCAGAATCGCGCCTACCTGTAAGCCTATAATCGTGAGCACGGGGATGATGGCGTTGCGCAAGGCATGAGTATAGAGTATTGTGCGCTCTCTCAAGCCCTTCGCGCGCGCGGTACGCACATAGTCCTGGCTCAATACCTCGATCATGCTGGCCCTGATCTGGCGCATATTGACTGCGATAGATCCAGCGCCCAGCGTTATCATAGGTAAAATAAGGTAGCGTAGGTTGCCTGCCGGGTCCTCTTGAAAGGAGATATAGCCACCTGGAGGAAAGATGCGCAGGTTTACGGCAAATAAGAGCAAGAGAAACAAGCCCAGGACGAAGGCAGGGGTAGCCGTGCCAAGCAAGCTGACGATATTGACGAGCCAATCGATCCAGGTATTGCGGTGCGTGGCGGCATAGACGCCCAGGGGAAAGGCCAGCAGCAGGGAGAAGAGCAGCGCGCTAAGGCCCAGTTCCGCGCTGGCGGGAAGCCGTTGCCAGATCGACTGTAGTACCGGCTGCTGGAGCTGGATCGATTGCCCCAGGTTGCCATGAAAAGCCTGCCAGAGCCAGGTGCCAAACTGTTCGGGCAGCGGTTTATCTAACCCTAATTGCTGGTGCAGGGCGGCGATGGCCGGGGGCGTAGCGTCCTCACCGAGTAGCACACGCGCCGGGTCGCCCGGAACAAGGTGAATAGTCATAAAAGTCATAAAGCTGACCAGCAACGCTACAGGAAGCATAAAAAGTAAGCGTTGTGCGATATAGCGGGCCACACTGTACTCCTTCACTAGTTTTGAGGTTATATATATTGAGTATGGCTGCCTGGCCGGCGAAGCCAGCAGGCAGCCATACTCAATAGGTTCCTATGAGGCCAGGGTTACTGTCGCAAAGTTGTAAATGCCTGTTGGCTGGATCGTGAAGTTCTTGACGCTGGTGGTCGTTGCCTGGACTGAGACTCCGTGGTTGATAAAGATGTACGAGGCATCCTGCAAGATCAGTTGTTGCGCCTGCTGGTAGTCTGTCGCGCGCTCTTGCTGATCGCTGGAGGCGCGTGCCTTCTCCAGCAGGAGGTCTGTCTGGGGATTGGAGTACTGCATATTATTATTGCCGCCGCCTGTATGGAACCACGAGTACAGGTTGCCATCTGGATCGGGACGCCCACTCCAGCCAATCAGCGCTGCCTGGAAGTTATGGGCGCTGGTGTCGCTCAGAATGGTGGCAAAGGTCTCCTGTTTGATGTTGACGGTAATCCCGGCTGGCTGCAGCTCGGATTGAATAAACTGTGCCTCCTGTGTATTGAGCGGCGAGCCACTGGGGACGAGCAGGGTAAAGGTGATGCTGGTCTTTCCCGCTTTGGCCAGAGCGGCTTTCGCTTTGCTAATATCGTAGGTGTAGGGCTTGAAGTTTTTGTCATAGGCCCAGCTAGTCGGTGAAATGGGGCCACTTGACAGAACACCATTGCCCTTGAGCACGGTATCCAGAATCTCCTGGCGGTTAACGCCCCACTCGATAGCCTGGCGCACATCGAGATTATCCAGGGGCGCGACCTTTGTGTTGAGCATAAAGCCGAAGAAGCTCAAGGCTGGTGCCTGTTTATAGGTCAGGTCGGGGTTGGATTTTGCCGACGAGATATCGTTCGGGTCAAGCCCGTCCGCAAGATTAATGGCCCCGGTTTGCAGGTTGGAGAAGCGCAGGCTGCCATTGGTGATGGGACGATAACGCACAGTATCCAGGTAGGGCAGCGCCTTCCCCTGACCATCCTTTTGCCAGTAAGAGGAGTTCTTCTTGATCGTGAGGTGGTCCCCTTTGGCCCATTCGCCAAACATAAATGGCCCGCTGCCAGCATTGGTAGGAGCATTTGCCAGGTTCGCGCCCAGTTTTTGAACCGCCGTTGGTGATAAGATCATGCCAGCGCGGTCGCTCAGGGTTGCGAGCAAGGGCGAAAAGGCTTTCTTGAGATTGAAGACTACGTGTGAAGCATCCTGGGCCTGCACCGACTGGACGCTTGAAAGCTCGCTATAACGGGGCGATGATTGGTTGGATAGGATACGATTGATGTTAAATACAACCGCATCCGCGTTGAAAGGTGTGCCATCCTGGAACTTTACATCGGTGCGCAGGGTAAACACCAGTTGCGTGGGCGAGGAATACGACCAGGAGGTCGCCAGGTCAGGGACGAGCGCATTCTGCTCATTGACGTGAACCAGGGTGTCATAAATATTTAGCATTACCTGCCGATCAACAAGGGCCGTCGATTTGACTGGATCAAGCGTTACAACATCTGTGTTTAAGCCGACGGCTAGGTTACCACCAGTCTTGCTCTGGGTGCTAGACGTGGTGTCGCCGCCGCAGGCTGCTAGTAGCAGCGCCAGGGCGCTCAAGAGCAGAGAAAGTGTTAGGAGCAGCTTCGGCTGACCCATGCCTCCTCTTCGCCAAAAAGAATGTATCACGGCTCGGTTCCTTCCTTTGAAACTGATCCTGCCCCGCCAGAGAGGCTCCCTACTTCGAGACAGTACGACATGCCTATGAGGTCTCTAATAAAAAATTCCTTTCTGACCACCAAATAAAGATACGCTATCTTCTCAAAATTTCTCACCACTGCGTGGCGATGCATCCGGCAAGTCGTAGGGTCCATGCAAGCATGGACCCTACAGGTCTCCGTGTCATTTGCCGGATGCACTAATGGCTCACCTATGCATACTGGTGAGTGTGGTCGCTGGCTGGCTCCGCCAGCCAGCGACCACACTCACCAGTATGCGAAGCGTCGCAGACGCTGAGAATACATGATAACAAGAGGAACCACGTTGTTACCTCAAAAAAAAGTTGTCAGTTTCTGTAATAGAAGATAACATGAAGAAAGCAAGTGAGCCAGACTTTATTTGACAATTTTTGCCTGGGGAATAAGATAGAAAGGCAAATGCAACTTGCTTGTTTTTAACAATATAATATAAAATCGACCTTTGTCAAGCTTCTTTTGTCAAGGCTTAATGCAGAGCTTTTCCTAGATATCCTATATATAAAGTAATAAAGAATAGTTGTAAAGTAATAAAGAATAGTTGCTTGCTACAAGAATGTGATATACTTCGGTAAATTCCTGCTTAAGTAGCAGCATATTTGTAATCTCAATGCGTCTTGCATTGCTTGTGGTAAAAGGAGGTTTCTCTTGGCCCTCACAGCAGGAGCACAGACATTTCCTCAACATCGTCCGGCTACCCTGGCCCGGCGGGGTATGGTTGCGGCCCCGCACTATCTGGCAGCGGAAGCCGGGTTAGATATCCTCAAGGCAGGTGGCAACGCGATTGATGCCGCCATCGCGGCGAGTGCCATGCTCCAGGTCGTCTATCCCTTTGTATGTGGTCTGGGCGGCGATGTATTTATGCTTATCTATGAAGGTGCTAGTGGAAAGCTCTACGGCTTAAATGGGAGTGGTCGCTCGGCTGGGACCGCGACCATTGAGCGCTATCATGAGCTGGGGTATGAGCGCATGCCAGTGTTTGGTATTCACTCCGTCACTGTACCTGGCTGTGCCAGTGGCTGGGGCGAGGCTGCGCAACGCTTTGGCCGCCTGGGATTAGGTGCGTCCCTGTCACCCGCGATCTCCTACGCGGAAGAAGGCTTTGCCATTGGACCCGACCTGCACACGGCCCTGACCAATGCCAGCGCCAGACCCGACGTTCACCGTTCCTGGCATACCCATTTTCTCCCTGACGGTAGCGTACCCGCCCATGGGTCGATCATGCGTTTCCCCACGCTGGCGCGGACGCTACGTACCATCGCTAAAGAGGGGCCGGAGGCCTTCTACCAGGGGGCCATTGCCGAGCAGATCGCCAGCTTCTTCGCCCGCGAGGGTGGCTTGATTACGCGTGAGGACCTGGCAGCCCATCGCAGCGATTGGGTGACGCCCTTGAGCGTGCCTTTCGCGGGCCTGGATATCTATGAGCTTCCCCCCAATACCCAGGGGGTGACGGCTCTGCAAATGCTGGGCATGCTGGATCAACTTCCCCTCGGGGCCTCTCCTCTCTCCGCCGAAACGGTTCACCTGGCGGTTGAGGCCAAGAAGCTGGCCTTCGCTGATCGCCAGGCCTACCTGACTGATCTTGGGCACATGCGCGTCGATCCTGCCTCTCTTATTGAAGCCAATTATCTGGCAAGCAGGCGTGCGCTGATCGATCCCCAGCGCGCGCAGGCTTCTGTTGCTCCCGGCGGTTTTACGGGTGATACCGTCTATCTCTGCGCGGCGGATCGCGAGGGCAACGTGGTCTCGCTTATCCAGAGCAACTATATGGGCTTTGGCAGCGGCGTGGTCGTGGATGATACGGGAATTGTGCTGCAAAATCGGGGCGCGTATTTCTCGCTGGACCCGTCTGCCGCCAATGCCCTGGCGCCTGGGAAGCGTACATTGCATACGCTCATTCCCTCCATGGCCCTGCGCGAGGGGCGACCCGCTATCGTCTTTGGTAGCATGGGCGGCGATGGTCAGGCTCAGACGCACCTCCAGGTCTACACGGCCCTTGCCCGCTATGGACTGAATATGCAGCAGGCCATTGAAATGCCGCGCTGGGTCCATGGTGCCATCCATGGCACCGGCGGCGAGATGCTGCTGCTGGAGAACCGCTTCCCGAGCGAGACGGTCGATACGCTGCGCAGCCTGGGACACGAGGTACAGGAGGGCAAGCCATGGCTCACGACCATGGGCTATGCCCAGGGTATCATTTTCGATCTCGCCACCGGCGTTATGCAGGGTGGCTCAGATCCCCGCGCCGAAGGCATCGCGGCTGGCTGGTAAGACGATGGATACAAGCAGGGTGCCTTCCCATGTAGGAAGGCACCCTGCTTGTATCCATTTCTTATATTTGGTGCGGCCTCAAACGGGCGCGGCCTCTTCTTCTGGAGTATACAGTGTGCCTGTGGGCTGATCCTCCAGGGACTCGCGCAGGCCGAAGCGCTGCCAGAGTACTTGGAGGGGGCGAGGCGCCCACCAGTTCCAGGCTCCAAGTAGGTTCATCATCGCGGGTACCAGCAGGCCACGCACCAGGGTCGCGTCCATCAGGATAGCCAGCGAGATGCCGACGCCAATCTCCTGAATGACCAGGATGCGCGAGGAGGCGAAGGCTGCCACGACGATTGCCAGCAGAAGCGCAGCGCTGGTAATCAGCCAGCCAGTGCGTTGCAGGCCGGTCGCCACGCTCTCGCGGTTGTCCCCGCTACGATCAAATTGCTCCTTGATACGACTGAGCAGGAAGACCTCGTAGTCCATCGAGAGGCCGAAGGCGATGGCAAAGATGAGGATGGGCTGAGTGCTGTCCAGGCTACCAAAGGCTCTGAACTGTAACAGGTTTTGCAGGTGCCCATCCTGAAAGATCCAGACCAGCGCGCCAAAGGTGGCGGTCAGGGAGAGCGTATTCAGGAGAATGGCCTTGAGTGGCATAATCAGCGAGCCAGTCATGAGGAAGAGCAGGACAAAGATCGCCACGCCCATCAGGAGCAGAGCGTAGGGGAACGTCGTCAGCAGGCTGGCGAACTGGTCCACCTCTTCCGCTGGCGTGCCACCCACCATCCGGCTCAAGCCTGTGGGTGGCGAGATAGCACGCACATCTTTAACCAGGCTTCTGGCATCATCAGAGCTGGCATCCAGGTTCGCCGTCAAGATGATCTCGGTTACGTTCTGCTTCGCCAGTTGTTTTGCAGCCTCTGTGATTTGCGGATTTGAGGCTGGATGCGCGTAGATCTGCTGATATTGCGCCAGCGTCAGGCCGGGAACCAGGCTGACCACGCTCTGCACATTCGTGACATGCTTCAATTGTTTGAGCTTGCTGACATAGGTATTGAGCTTTACCAGGTTCTCTGTGCTCAGAGCATCCCCCGGCGTGCGCACGGCAATCGTGAGCTGAGAGTTGTCCTGGTCAGGGAAGTTCTGCTTGAGCTGTTCAACTACGATGCGCGAGGAGGCATTCAAGGGCAGCGAGTGCTCATCGGTCTGCGAGAATGAAGCATGCAGGAAGGGCGTACCCAGTAGTAGCAGAAAGGCAATAGCCACAATCGTAATGGGAATGCTCCAGCGCATCACAAAGTAGGAGAGGCGGTACCAGGCGCCCTGGCGTGTATCGCTGGCGGAACGCTGGCGGCGACGCAAGAGACGTTGTATGGAGAGCGCGTTCACACGATGCCCTAGCAGGGCCAGGATGGCGGGCAGAAGCGTGATTGACCCCAGCATCGCGACCAGCGCCGAGGCGATCATGGCCATACCTATCGAGCGCAGAACATCCTGGGGAAAGATCAGCAGGCTTATCAGGCTGGTGCAGACCGTCAGCCCGGAGAAGAGCACGGTGCGCCCGGCGGTCGCCATCGTACGCTGAATGGCCCTGCTCACCTGGTCAGGATTGCTCGCCAGCTCCTCGCGGAAGCGGGTAATGATAAAGAGTGCGTAGTCAATCGCCAGGCCCAGCCCGATAATGGTAATCACATTCGTGGCGAAGCTTGAGACGCTGGTAAAGGTTGTAATCACGCGCAGGATCGCGAACGAGCCAACAATGGCGAAGCCACCAATCAGCAAAGGGAGCAGCGCTGCGACCAGCCCATTAAAAATGAGCACCAGTAGCAAGGCTACCAGGGGCAGGGCGATGGTCTCAGAAAAGGCCAGGTCATGCTCCAATTGCTGGTTAAATTGGATATCGGTTGCCAGCGAGCCACCTATGTCGACATGTAGCGGAGGCGCCTTGAGCAGTGGAGTCAGGGCGTCATAGACCTTTGTCCCGCCCGCGCTGGTATTGACCTCCATATAGAGCAAGGCCTGGTGCTTGTCGTGCGAGAGAAAAGAAGAACTGTGAGTCGTGTAATAGGAGGAGAAGGCCGAGACCTCCGGGCGGGCCTTCAAGGTTGCGCTTAATTGCTGCGCGGCCTGCGCAAACTGCGGGTCGGTCGCCACTAAGCGCGGATCGCTGAGCAGGACCAGCACTGTATCAGTATTCTTGCCTTTGGAGGCAAAGGTGTTTTTGAGTAGATCGCGTGCCTGAACCGATTCGCTATGTGGGTCCTCGATATTAATGCCACGCAGAGCATCAAAGACCTGGAAACCATACAGAGCCATAAAAACGGTGAGTACAACTGCCAACAAAACCACCCACCACCGCGTCCGGTACAGCTTGTCACCAAGCCAGAGTAACATAGGGCACCCTTTCGCCTTATCGGGAAATACACCAGCAACACACTAATATTTTCGATCTATAGATGTTCCAGGTGAATAATACCATAGACACCACGTTTAGGGCGCGTCGATTTATCTCCTGGGTCGAGATACAACCCCGACGTGTCAATGTTCACCCTCATCTCACCACAAAAAAGTGTGTTGCCTGGGGATGCATACGCTCACGTATGCCCAGGCAAACTGAAGCGCATCTTCGGCCTGCCTTCCGCGCCCAGGCGCTGATAAAAGCTGATCGCTCGCTCATTCCATATAGGCGTTTGCCATTGTACATTCACGCAGCCTAACTTGAGTGCCAGGTGTGCGATCTCCTTGACCAGCAGAGGCCCAAGCCCTCTACCGCGTGTATTCTCTCGAAGATACAGGCAGTCCATATGCAAGAATGAAGCGGCATCCCAGGTTGAGAACTCCTGTGTGGCTGTGGCGTATCCAAGTAGTTTTCCATCCTGTTCAATGACCCAGGCATACAGGCGCGGAGGCGTCGAGAAGAGCGCGGAGGATAATTGTTCCCCTTTGCCCTGGGGATTATATCTGGCACCTTCATAGGCCGCATGTTCCGCGCATAGTTGTATGAGCGCTTCGATATCGTCGGGTACGGCTTCCCGAATGAGGCAGGGCTGCTGATAAGACATTGGTTTCCCATCTATAGACTACTACCGGCTCATTTCAAGCCAGGTTGCGGCGAAAACCTGCCAGGTTTTCGCCCAAGGTGATCACGGAACGATAAAGCGCGAACGAGCAGGCATTCTCCTAGCGAATGAGGGGCGCCTGGTCGCCAAGTGTTCCCTCCACCTCACCGCCTTCGCGCCGCCAGTATTCGATCCCTCCAATCATTTCTTTCACGCCGAAGCCCAGGGCACTCAGCCTTGCCGTCGCTTTGGTCGCGGCATTACATCCAGGCGACCAGCAATAGACGACCAGCGGTTTTTCTTTGGAGAGATGGGCTGTCGATTCAGCGGTAATCTTGCGATAGGGAAGGCTGATCGAGCCTGGAATATGGCATTCCTCGAAATCCTGCGCACCACGTGCATCAATCAGTAGAAAGCTGTCCTGACCGCGTTGCAGATCCAGGCGTACATCGGAGGCATCAGTTTCTACGGAGAGTTTAGCGAGAAAGTGGCGCTGTGCCTCCTCCGGGCTGGCGACTGGTGTTTCTAGCACTAAAGAAAAACGGGACTTTGTGGTGCTCATGGTTCTGACTCCTTTTGTAATCGTACTTATGGTTCAGGTTGGTGTAGGAGTACTTTACCATAGACGCAAGCATTAGCGTTAGCTATAATCTTTGATGAAAAGTATTAAGAATATTGATGGATGGCCATAGATGGATTTTATTTACCTGCAAACCTTTTGTGAGGTCGCGAAGTGGGGTAATTTTACGCGCGCCGCCGAAGCCTTAGGCTACTCGCAGCCCAGCGTGACCACTCAGATTCAGAAGTTAGAGGAGCAGTATGGAGCCGTGCTCTTTGAGCGCTATGGAAGAAGGATGCGTCCGACGCAGGCCGGTGAAGTGCTGTTGCCCTATGCCCACCAGATCCTGGCTTTGCAGGCTGAGGCCAGGGCCAGGATTGCTGAGCAACAGACGGGAACGCTCTTGATTGGGACCATTGAGACACTGGCCGCCTTCTATCTCCCGCCCGTTCTCCAAACCTTTCGCGAGACGCATCCTGATATCATCATTGGGCTGCAATCTGGCAATGAGGCATCGATAGTGCAAGCCGTAAAAGATGGCGCATGTGACCTCGGCCTGATTCTGGATCGTGTTACTGAGAACCCGGAACTGGTGTGTGTTCCGTTGCGTAAGGAGGAGTTTGCCATCATTACGCGACCGGACTCCCCATACAGCCAGTTGGCGGAAGTGAAGGTCCAGGATCTCGCGCACGCGCGTTTGATTCTCACTGAAGAGGGATGCACCTATCGCGCTTTACTGCTCCAGGCACTCAAGCAGTCGAGTATCACGCACCAGATCGCCTGTGAGTTCAATAGTTTGGAAGCGATCAAGCAATGCGTTCTGGGTGGCCTGGGAATCGCGTTCCTACCATATGTGACGGTGCAGGAGGAGGTGGCGCAGGGAAAATTGCGGGCGCTTCCGTTCGCGTACACCAGCCATCTGTATACCCAGGTGATCTACCTGGAGCGGAAGTGGCGATCTCAAGCCTTCCAGAGCTTGCTGGATGTGATGGGCCATTATGAAGCGCCGCAGGTGCTGAGTGGGCTATAACAGCGTCGGGCAGGAACGCGGCTCTCCCGTGGGGTTCACAACGTTCAAGAGAAACACTGAAAGCTCTTGACCTAAAGCACTTGAGGTTTTTATACTACGGATATGAATAAGACATCATCTATTCGGCATCAAGAAACATACACCATTCATGAAGTGGCTCAAAGAAGTGGGTTGAGCATTCCAACCCTCAGATACTACGAAGAGATAGGGCTTGTGCCTGATGTCGGGCGTGATACAAGCAGTGGTCATCGACGCTATAGTGCTGACACTGTGCAGATTATAGAGTCACTGGCAAATTTGCGTGCCGTTGGCATGAGCATAGAAGAGATGCGTACCTATCTGACACTTCGCGAGCAGGGCGACGAGACGGCAGTCGAAAAGCGAGAACTGTTTCAGGCACACGCCGAAGAATTGGGGAAGCAGATTGCGCGGCTGCAAATACGTCAACGCTACCTCTCGTTTAAAGTCACCTACTGGGATGCCCGTGCCCGTGGTGATCTGGACGAAGCCGCGCGCATCGCTCTTGAGTACGAGAGTATTGTGAAGGATTTAAGATAACTCATAAAGGTGGGAAGCAAAATGATGAGATTATCTTGGTAAAGGGGTGTGGTGGCGGATGGACTTTGCCCATCCGCCACCACACCCCTTTACCCTGCACGAAGCACCGCAGGTGCTGAGCGGATTAATGGGAGGAGGATGGCCGAAGGGCAGCAGTGACTTCGCTGGCGGCGCGGTAGCCTGTGAGGAGGGCGCTATGGACTGTTCCGGTAAAGCCAAGCGTATCGGTGGCCTCGCCGGCGAAGAAGAGCGTATTTTCAAGCGGCTCAGCCAGGCGGGCGGGAGCATCTACGGCGCCGACGGGGACATAACTGTAAGCTCCACGTGAGTAGGGATCGCGGCTCCAGTTGTGGGTCGCGGTAGAGAGAATGTGAGACTGTAATGTCTCGACGGAACGGCCAATTGTGCGTGAGAGGGCCTGAAGCGCCTGCTCAACGAGCGAGGCTTCGTCGGCCTCCACCAGGGGCAGGGCCTGGGTGCCACCAACCCAGGCCGTCAGCGTCGGCGCGCGCAGGGGTGCCTGAGTCCACCATACGGGAAAGTTTGGGTCATCGCTACGCAGAAAGCCCAGGCCGGGTAGCGCTGTCTGCTGTTGCTCTCCCTCCTGTTCCCAGAAGAAATCATCGAAATGGAAGACGACGCGCATTGCGGTCCCCATACGCAGGTCCTGTGCCACCTTCCACTTGCCTGGTAGGTCCGGATCATAGGCGATAGCTCCGCGTGCGCCTGCCGGAGCCTGCCAGACTCCCAGTGGTACCGTGACTATCGTGGCGTGCCCCTGCCAGTTCTCTCTCTCGCCTTGAGCATTACGCGTCTGCACCGCGACGGTGCCAGGAGACCAGCTAAGCCGCTGCACCTCCTGTTCATAGACGATATTCTCGCTTCCAAGCTGTTGTACCAGCCAGTCTACCAGGCGACTATAGCCGAAGAGGGGGCGAAACTGGCGCTCTTCGTTGATAGAGTCGGCCGCGTGCTGACACTGCTGGAGCCAGTGGACGCTGACATCCTCCAGGCGGGCGGCGTTAAAGCCTTCAATATAGGAGACAACCTGGGCACGGGCTTGTTGCCAGTGCTTGGAGGCAAAATGCCGTTGCAGAAAATCCTGCGCCGAGCAATCTGGCCCTACGTAGGCGTATAGGGCCGCGAGGATGGTCGCGCTTCCCTTCACATCCTCGTGCGTGTCGAATATCTGCCCCGAGTGGATAAAAGAGAGGGTGCCGCTCTCCTCATTGAGGAGGAGTCCAGCCTCATTGAAGAGGGAGAGTAGATGTGGCTCCATGCCATGCACGAACTCGGCCCCCAGTTCGCTCCAGGCGCTCGATCTTGCGCCGTTTATATGAGAGGAAGGCTGCTGATGCTCCACGGTGGCAATACGGCCCCCGGCGTGGTTGCGTGCCTCCAGAATCGTCACCTGGTAGCCCTGGCGTTGTAATTTGAGCGCGGCTCCCAGGCCGGCGATACCGGCTCCAATGATGAGCACATCCGTCGTGGGCATAAACATTTTCCTCTTTTCTCCTACGTCTGTTCAATTGGTTCTCTCTGTATTGTATCCCAACAGGCTTGTGCAGTACCACCTTGTCTCCCCTGTATGGGCGTGGGTATGCCTCTGAAGCACAAACAAGAAGGGATGGCCTCATCTTTGAGACCATCCCTTCGGGTTGGGACCGCTACTGGTGTACGCGGCTACTAGTGAACGTTTACATCATCGAAGAGGGTGTAAGTGGCATCGCCAGCGTAGTTGTCATCATGGCTGGTTAGGGTAAGGGTATACGAGTGACCCGCCGTGACCGTGGCTGAGACCTGGACCCAGGTGGCGTTGTTAGTGCAGGTTTTGGCCAGAATGGTGCTGGTGGTGTTACTCGTGTTGTCCTTAAGGGTGGCCGTGGCCCAGTCATAGGTCACGGTATCAGGGCAGGTGACGCGGTACCAGAAGGAGAGCGTGCCGCTGCCACTGGGAACAGTAAAGGTCTGGCTGATGCTGCTATCGCCGTTGGTAGCTGAAGAGCTGCCCGCCTCACCAGAGTAGCTGCCTGCGTGAGCGGTAGTGCTGATCGAGGCCGTACCCGCAGTGGTCCAGCCCGAGAAGGACCCGGTCTCAAAACCAGGATTCGTCACCGGATTGGTGGCTGCCGCGGAGAGCGCCACATCATCAAAGAGGGTATATGTGGCATCGCCAGCGTAGTTGTCATCATGGCTGGTCAGAGTCAATGTGTACGAGTGACTAGCGGTTACTCCAGCCGAGACCTGGACCCAGGTGGAGTTGTTAGTGCAGGTTTTGGCCAGAATAGTGCTGGTGGTGTTACTCGTGTTGTCCTTGAGGGTGGCTGTGGCCCAGTCATAGGTCACGGTATCAGGGCAGGTGACGCGGTACCAGAAGGAGAGCGTGCCGCTGCCACTGGGAACAGTGAAGGTCTGGCTGATGCTGCTATCGCCATTGGTTGGCGAAGTGCTACCTGCCTCACCAGAGTAGCTGCCTGCGTGAGCGGTAGTGCTGGTCGAGGTAGTGCCTGCCGTAGTCCAACCCGAGAGTGACCCGCTCTCAAAGCCGCCGTTGGTGATGCTACCGCCACCGCCCGAGGTCGTGACCGTGACCGTAACGGAGGCAGTATGCGTAGCACTTCCCTCGGTACCCGTGACCGTAACGGTATACGTACCCGCCGCAACCGACGAGCCTACGCTGACTGTTAAGGTCGAGGAACCGCCCGCGGTGACCGAGGTGGGGCTCAGCGACGCAGTTGGGCCAGCAGGCGAGACGCTCGCGGAGAGGCTCACTGTGCCCGCCGATCCAGTTGTGACTGCTGTACTAATCGTAGAGGTACCATTGCCACCCTGGGCGATTGAGAGACTGGTGGGGCTGGCACTGATAGAGAAGTCATTGGTGCCGCCAGTGGTACCAGCCGCGTCGCGCGCGAAGTTCCAGACATCTGGGGTGCCAATGCCGGTTGCCAGGTCATAGCCCGTGCCTGCATTGTAGAAGAGGTTGTTGCCGCTGGTCACATCGTGATAGGCCGTATAGGTCTGGCTGGTATTGAAGAGGGTATAGAGCTCAGCGTTAACGTTGCCAAGCGTGCTCTTGCCCTGACCTGCCAGGTAGGAGTTAACGTCCGCGGCCACGCCAGCCCATAGGGGAGCCGCCGCGCTGGTGCCGCCAACTGCGATCCAGCCTGCCGAGCCGGAGGAGCAGCCGGATGCGCTCACGGTACAGTAGACGGAGTAGCCGGACGCAGGATCGGCATCGGCCGATACATCGGGGACGTGGCGCATACTATTGCTATCCACACCTGTGCCGCTCTGATACGAGGGTTTGGAGAAGTAGGTGCTATAGCCGCCGCCACCGCCCGAGCCTTTGGGGCTGCGCTGGGTATCATTGGGATTGGACCAGGCAGACTCACTACCGTAGCTGCTGCCACTTCCCAGTTGCAGGTTGGTACCACCAACGCCGACCACGTGAGGATCATCGGCAGGTGAGTCTACCGCCAGGCTGGTATTGTTGCAGTCGTAGGCGCCCGAGTCGCCCGAGGCCGCGAAGAAGGATTGCCCCTGCGAAGAACCCTGAAGGAAAATATTATCCAGGGCGCTCAACTCAGAGGTGCCCGAAGAGGCCTCACAGAGACCCCAACTGGTGCTGGTGACCTTGGCGACATTATCGGTAACGATCTTGTTATAGGTATCGTTGACACCGGTTGTCGAGTTGGGTCCGATGTAAATTTTCTGTGTCGCTCCTGGCGCGATGGCCGAGACAACCTCCATATCCAGTTCAACCTCGATGGCGCCAGCACCCGCTGTATTGGTGGCCCCATCCACCAGGACATTGGAGTACTTCGCCGATCCCAGGCTGTACTGGCTGAGATAGGTGTTGACGTCCGAGGCGTTATACCCATCCAGCTCAAAGATAGCGACGGTCTGCCCGCTGCCATTGGCGCTGCTGATCAGCGAGTTCATGTCGTAGGCAGTACGCAGATCGGTCGGCGTATAGCCGCCGCCAGGGCCTGCGGCAGGTGCCATGTGCTTTGCGGGATGATAATGCGCCACATTGTCCAGGCCGCTGATGTTGAGCACCAGGCCAGAGAGATTGGCCGGGACAGACGGTTCGCTGGTAGGAGCGTAGACGGTGCTCCCATTGAGTGCGTAATCGGCGATTGTGATGTTGAAGGCGCGTTCAACAGCAGAGAGAGATCCAGATGCATCGATTAAGAGACGATTTGAAGCAACCGAACTGACCTGTAAGCCTTGGCTGTGCAGGTAGCTAACGACTGACCTGACACTAGCTTCAGTGGGGCTAAACTGCGCGGTGAATTGCTGGGGCGTCAGATACTGGTGGTACAGTGAGGAATGCGGATCGCTCTGAGCGCGTACCAGGGCCTCCAGCGCGCTTTTATTGCGCAGATTGAGCGCGATAGAGAGCTGGAGTTGCCGGTTTGCAGACGAGGTGTGTAGAGGCGAGTGGTGTTGTAAGGCGGGAACCAGGTGCCCAGATATGACTGAGCGTCCACTGGGCGGCGCCGCCTGAACGGCAGTAGAATGTAAGAGAAACGCTGGCACGATCATCGTAATCGTAGCCAGGACGAGGATCGCCCAACGCCGGGGCGATAGTCGAAGAAATGTGTTCTTCAAGGCTGAACCTCGCTCTAGAAGCTCTGGCGCGCGCTAGCGGCCCTGGCTCCCCTACTCTACCAGGATGGTGAAAGATAGTCGCCACCTGGTCACAGTACACAGAAGGGAATACAGTTTGTGCCCCTTCTCAAGGTGAAACGGGTAGTCTGCCTCCACCCTGCCAGCAGGCAAAAGGATGGACTAGGAGAATATTACCTCATCATGCTTTCGTACCACTTCAGCCACGTCTTCTGCACTCAATGCCCTTTTGAAGCGCTTTCATGCATTGAAAATGCTCTATGTCTTACCCCATCTTCTCTAAGTACTGTCTCTCAAACAAAGACTTATATAAGAAAGTAAAAGGGAAAGGACGTATGGCGTGGGCGAACGCCCACGCCATATGTCCTTTCCCTTTTACTTTTGAGAGGCGCTGAAAATTGCCTACAAGACAGTTGACAAGTGAACTGTTTAAAAGTATACTAATTCGAGCAGGCAGGCGAAATGCGCGTATGGAGGTTCCGGGCGAGGCATTTTTGGCTTGCCAGAGAAGCAAAGGAGGGCGGCAAGTCCTCTCATTTCTTGTAAGGGATGAGGGCTCTTTGCCACAATCAGTATGGAGAGCAAGCATGTTGCTGTTGAGCAACATGTATATCGTCTACTCATGAAGACATCTGTTCTCCTGGATGACAGCGATCGTCAATTCTTCGCTTCATATGGGGTGAACACACGTCAGTACTGGGCATTGCAACACCTGGATGAGCAGCGGGGTTGTTCGATGGTAGAGCTAAGTCGCGTTTTGTTTACGGATAAAAGTAACGTGACCGGCATTGTTGATCGGCTAGAGAGTCAGCAGCTTGTTGAGCGCAAGACTGATCCTGGCGATCGGCGTGTAATCCTGATCACACTGACAGCACAAGGCCGTCAACTGCGAGATCAGTTACATGGGCTGCATGAAGCTCATATCTGCAAACAATTGAACATTGTCGATCTTGAGCAGCTAACTCATGTGCGTGATTGCCTGCGTGCATTCAGCGAGAATATCGAGCTCTACCTGGAGCAGATCAAAGCTTCATCTCTGCCCTGATACACCTGAAAAGCGCACCAGGCAGGCTCTACGCCAGCAGTACCGATATCCACACTATTCATCACGCAGTGTTGCGTGGAAAATTTCTGGCACCTATGCCTATTCTATTCGTTTTCTATTCGTCCTCGCTCATGTGGTATGCCATGCATAGATCTATGTTTATTTTTTTTATAACGCATATGCTCTATGTTTGCTACTCAGGAGCAGTGGCTCATAGTCTATATGAGCAATTAATGCCCTTTTAATATGAGCAATTAATGCCCTTTTAATATGAAATCCGAGAATGAGGATGTTCACCTATTCCCTGGTTAATTATTAATTGGAGTTTAGATAAAATCGGTAAGAATTGGCTTGTAGAGCCGTTTTATACCACCTTGTCATAAAATAGGCCAAGCCGCTTCTGGCCTGGCTCCATACGAATTTTATCTAAATCCCAATATTAAAATAGCATAATCTCTCTATTTTATGGAGGTTCGAGGTCATGTCATTGAAGCGTGTCCTATCACTCTTGCTCCCGCTCACGATCCTGTGCGCGATGCTCCTGTCGGCTTGTGGCGGTGCAGATTCTTCTTCTTCCCCATCGACGGGGCCTGTCACTCTGAATTACTGGTACACCGAGGGAACGGCTGAAGCCCCTGTGATTCTTGACCTGATCAAACAGTTCGAGAGCCAGAACCCCAATATCAAGATCAACGCTCAGCTCGTTCCATTCGCCGATGCTCAGGCCAAGTTCGCGACGGCGGCTCAGGCGGGTACTGCTCCCGACGTCCTGCGTTCCGATGTGGGTTGGGCGACCCAGTTTGCCTCCTCACGCTACCTGCTCCCGATCGATTCGATGGTCTCGCAGAGCGATCTGGCCGACTATCTGCCTTCGGCACTCAACTACGACAAATATAATGGCAAGCTCTATGGCCTGCCCCAGGTGACCGACTTCCTGGCCATGCTCTACAATAAAGATGTCCTTGCCAAAGCCGGGATTACCACCCCCCCTACCACGATGAAGGACTTCGAGGCCGACGCCCTGAAGATCCAGCAGTCGAAGGCCGCCAAGTATGGCTTTGAGACCTCCGGTGCCTCCTACTTCGCCCTGCCCTTCTTCTGGTCATTCGGTGGCGGCATGATCGACAACAACAGCAAGATCCAGGTTAACGGCCAGGGTTCGATTGACGGTATGAACTTCCTGACCAAATTGCAGAACCAGGACAAAGTCATGCCAGCCAAGGTCGACTTCAACAATGGCTACAACAACATGACCACCGATTTCAAAGATGGTCAGACAGCCATGATCTTCCAGGGTCCCTGGGAGGTTTCGAACATCCTTACTGGTTCCGCCTTTACCTCCAACCACAGCAACCTGGGTATCGCCGCGATCCCCGCGGGCCCCACGGGTGTGACTGGCTCTCCAACGGGTGGCCACACCTATGTGATCTACGCTGGCACCAAGCATCCTGAAGAATCCTACAAGTTTATCTCTTTCATGAGCTCAACCAGCAGCCAGATCGCGATTGCCAAAGCCAACCATACGCTGCCCACACGCCAGTCGGCCTACGCTGACAGCGCGGTCAAGTCTGATCCAGTCATCTCTGGCTACTACGCTGTTCGCCAGGTAGCAGTCAGCCGCCCTGTGATTCCTCAGGGTGGACAGCTATTCAAAGACTTCGATCCTGCCGTTCAGGCCATCCTGGCTGGCGCGAAGGCTCCTGCCGATGCCCTCAATGGCGTGGCAGCTAGCTGGCAGAAGCTTCTGGCTTCAAACTAAGCTGATGGTTTTTCTGTGATGGGTATACCGTGGCGGCCTACGGCCGCCACGGTATACCCATCACAGAAAATTTTTCTCCACGCGATGGTTGAGAGGAGACACGTGTATCATGGCAGTAATTACCGAACCATCTGGTTCAAATTTATCTGCCCAGCAGGTCAAACGCGAGAGGAAGCAGCAGTTCAAGATTGCTGGTCGCGCCTATCTCTGGCTTCTGCCCATACTCATCAGTATGGCAGCTATCGTCTACTACCCCCTGATTTATGGTGTTGTGCTAAGCTTTACCAATGCTAATCAGGATAACATCGCACTCCACCTGGGTAGCACCACCCTCCCGGCGACATACAAATTTGTTGGCTTTCAAAACTATATCGATATCATCCAGAGCTGGTTTATGCCTGGCAGCGATGGAGCGCATATCCTCTTACAAACCGTGATCTGGATTGTCGCCAATATCGTGTTGCACTTTGTTATCAGCCTGGGTTTGGCTCTCATTCTGAATCGCAAAATGCGCTTCCGCGCCATCTATCGCGTCCTGTTGATGGTACCCTGGGCCATGCCACAGTATGTATCCGCCTTTGGCTGGCTCTTCCTCTTTAACCAGCAGTATGGTTTTATCGATGTGGCCCTGCAAAGCATGCATCTGCCCATCATTCCCTGGGCCTCAGATCCCAACTGGGCGCTTGTCTCGGTCATTATCGTCAACGTCTGGCTTGGCATCCCCTTCACGACCGTTACGCTTCTAGGCGGACTTCAGAGTATTCCAACTGAGATGTACGAGGCATCCGCCATTGATGGAGCCACTCGTTGGCAGGCGCTGCGCTTTATTACGCTTCCTATGCTGCGTCCAATCGCCTTCCTGGTGACGTTGCTAGATGTCATCTGGACGTTTAATGCCTTTAGCATTATCTATCTGATTACACAGGGTGGCCCTTTCAATCGCACGCAGACACTGGTAACATACGCCTGGGTCCAGGCTATTCAGGGGAAGCAGCTCTTTGGCGTTGGTGGTGCCTATGGTGTCATCATCCTAGTGATCCTGCTCATCTTCACTTTCTTCTATTCGCGACTGTTGCGTGCTAATGAGACTGTCTACTAGGCAGGCAAAAGGAAAGACCCATGGCAGAAATTACTGATAGAGTGAGTCAACCTTCTCTGAGTAGTCAGAAGGTTGCGCAGAAGAGACGCAGTGGAAAGCGCATCGGTCGCACGCTTGAATCACTGGGGGCGCACCTGATCATGATTATTGTGGTCATTCTCTGCGTCTTCCCCCTGATTGTGATCATAGCGACCTCGCTCAAGCAGCCGCAGGACATCTTTACAGCCAGTTTCCAGCTCTTCCCGTCTCACCCCACGCTGGACAACTACGTACATGTTTTGACTGATAATAGTGGCATCTTTTTTACCTGGACCTTTAACAGCTTCAAGATCGCCATTCTGACGACAATTGTGGGCGTCCTTTTCGCGGCCCCGGCGGCCTATGCCGTCTCACGCTGGAACTTCCTGGGCAAGCAGACCATCCTGGTCTCCTTCTTGATTACACAGATGTTCCCGGGCGTGCTCCTGCTCGTGCCTCTCTATAACTTGTATGTGCAGTTTAACCTGATCGATAACCACTACGGCCTGGTAATCGCCTATGCGACCACGGCCCTCCCGTTCAGCGTCTGGATGCTGAAGAACTTCTTTGATACCGTACCCAAAGAGCTGGACGAGGCGGCCTATGTCGACGGCTTGAGCTCGTTCCAGACCTTCTGGCGCATCGTCCTGCCCCTGACTATTCCTGGCGTGGCCGTAGTTGGTTTCTTCAACTTTATGGCTGCCTGGAATGAGTTCGTGCTGGCCTTCACCTTCCTGAACGATGCCCATAACGTCACCCTGCCCGTGGGCATCAAGGACTACGTCCACAGCTTCGGCGCGGACTGGCACCTGCTGACCGCTGCGGCCGTCCTGGTGACCATTCCTGTGCTCATTGTCTTCCTCTGGGCGCAACGCTACCTCATCACCGGCCTCACCGGCGGTAGTGTCAAAGGTTAATGTGAGAAACAAAGTAGCCGCCTAGGCAGGGAGCGGACCCGCTCCCTGCCTAGGCGGCTACTTTGTTTCTCACATCAATTTGTTTTTGTGTAGCGCTGGACGCCGCCGAAGCAGGTCACTTCCTGGCCCTGGATGAGAACGGCTCCGGCCCGGTTGGGGAGAACCTCTATCCAGAGCCCTGGCTGGACCTCCAGGCGCTCAGGCTGGGCGCTTTCGGAGACACAGAGGGCGAGTTCACCCTGGGCCAGCGACTGCTTGATGGCCAGCACCGGGCTATCCTGCTGGATGCTCTTGCTCTCCATATCAAGCACGAGCTGGTAGACCTGGCGTAGCACGTCGCGACTGGCTGAATGCTCCAGCGGTACGCCTGACCAGGTGATCCTGCCCTTGCCCAGGTGAGAGACCTTGAGCCGGTTGTGGGCCTTGCGAATATAGGACAGCTTCTCGCGCTCAAAGCTAAGCTGGCAGCGCTCCAGGCCTTCGCCCTCCAGGTATTCATAGTGACTGACTGGCCTGGGATCACTTCCCTGAACCTCTTCAGTGAACATGGCCGGTACATACTGCCGGTTATGCATATCGCGCGTCACGACGCCACTCACAAAGAGGGTGCTTCCTTGCTCTACAAAGCTCTGGAGCGCCTGCCAGGCGTCGGTGTCAAATGCCTGAATGCCTGGCGCGAAGATAACGTGGGGTCGCTGTTCTGTCTGTGCCAGCTCTACGAGCTGGTGTTCCCCGACCATCTGCGGCACGATGCCGAAGTCATAGCCCAGGACGCGAATGCTCTGTCGGATGGCTTCTATGGCCAGATCGGGCCGTACGAACCATTGCGAGTAGGGGATAACAACCCACACTTCTGGCAGGGGACCCTCTTTCACCAGGTGCGGCTGAATGCTCTGCATCAGGCGCCCAAATTCTAACATGACGCCCAGTTCGGGTTTGGCGCTTCCATCGGCGCGTACCAGGCCGATGCTGTTCTCGTTCTCATTCGCCATATAGGCGTTAATGTGCCAGAGCCACTGGATCAGGCCTGCACTGCGCGCGATCAAGGTCATGATAAATTTGCGCTCCAGCAAGTTGGCCTGCTCCTGCTCGCTGCGCCAGGGACGCCCGTCCACATCGCGCACGAACATGACGCCAACCTCCTGCTGGAGATTGGGTTTTCCCACTGTCTTGTCCAGTAGCATATCGCAGAGCATGTCGTCGATGTTCCACCAGGGATGTGTGGTCGTGTAATCGACGACGGGGGCGTAAAACTGCGGAGAGATACGCGCTCCGGCCTCATCCTGGCCGACACCTATCAGGGTCTGGCTGCCCGCGTCGCGGATCGCGGTATTCATGTGCTCGACCCAACGCGTAAATATCTCCTGGGAGAAGAGGGTATAGTCCATGACTTTGAGCATATGCCGGTTCGCGGTGTAGCGCGGAGTGGTTTCGTAATCCCTGGCCTGTGGCAGGCTTACCTGCTCCCAGCGCTCCAGGTTCGCCGTCGTCTCACGCCAGCGCGCGCGTAGCTCGGCCAGGCTGTAGCGCTGCGCGAGCCACTGCTGGAACGCGGCTACTTCAAAGCGGTCATAGTTGGGGATGGGGCGCTCGCTGAAGATACGTTTGGGGTCGCCAAAGCTGGGTTCATTGATCAGGTCCCAGGAGACGCTCTGGACCGCTGCGTAGCGCCGCGCGAAGGCCGCGACGAACTCCTGCTGCCCCTCGATAGAGCGCGGATCGAGCCAGGGATTCTCGCCCTCGAAGAGTGGGGGTGAGAAGGCGAAGAAGTTGAAAATGACCTGGATATCGTGCCTGGCAGCCGTCATGACGAAGGCGTCCAGCGCCCGGAGCGCGGCCTCATTCGGGATGCCTGCTACAAACATGAAATCACGCCACGCTGTCCAGATGCCGGTGCGGATTAGGTTAATTCCAGCACGCTTCATGGCAGCGAAGTCGCGCTCCCAGCGCGCCGGGTTGGGCAAGGTCAGGAATTTGCGCTGCACCTGGCTATCCATATAGGTGGTGCCAAAGATGTGGAAGCGCTCCCCCTGCTGATAGAGGTAATCGCGGCCCGCCGTTAAGCGTTTATTTTGTGTGCTCTCGACCAGGGCCTCATTCCAGAGCCAGAAGCCGTTCTTGCGCCGGATGGCTGTTACCTGGGCGCCATATGTCGAAAACTCGATCTCGTAGAGGCCAGGTGTTTTTAGGGTTGGCAACTGGATGCGTTGCTCGCCCGCTACCCCTCCAGGGAACGTTAGCTCTCGGGTCTCCAGGATTTCGCCGCCAGACGTTGAAATGGTAACGCGAGCCTGCAAGGTGTGGTGTGAGCGTGTGGAGACCAGGACCGTGGGTGCCTCGCCAGGCTGATAGCAGGCGAATTGTGGGCGTGCCTCCAGCGTATGCATGCCCTCGGCTGCCAGGAGCAGGCTTTTCTGGAGTGCGTCCGCATTGGCGAGCCAGTCCTCTTTCGTGGCAGGCTGCCAGGGAGAGATCAACCAGCGCCCACCCTTAAAATGCCCCGCGCGTTGGTCGAGTATCATAAGCGGTGTGGCGAGTGGTTGGGCCTCCGCTTCGTCGGCGTTACGCAGGAAGAGGAGTGGTGTCAACTGGGTGTCTATGGGGCCTGACGATCCCAGGTCGGCTGGCTGGTCGTTGGCCTGCGTCAGCATGGGGTAAAAGGACCAGAAGTTTCCGGCCTGCGCATCTGAGAGTTGCCAGGGCTGCTCACGCAGGAAGGCGGCCTCCTCCGAGGGGGCCAGGCGCAGGCTGGTAGTGGGCAGGTGTAGCGAGTAGAAGGGCCCCAGGTAGAGCTGCTCCATGTAGGCCTGTTGCTCGGGGAGGACGCTCCCCTCGCTATCTACGGGTCGCGTGAAGGGCATGCCGCCAAAAATGGCGAGGTTGCCACCCTGCTGGAGGAAGCGCAGAATGGCTGGCCAGGCCTGCTCAGGGAAATAAGCGCCATGAAAGGATACCAGGAGTGCGCACTCCTGGGCCAGCGCTGTGGGCAACTCCTGGGCATTCGCCACCTGGAAATCCCCTGGCACCAGGCGTGCCAGCTCTTCAGGCGAGCAGCCGCCTGGATAAGTCGCGTCATGAAATACAAGCATACTTTGACTCGTTGGGAGTGGTTGGAACATAGTGGAGCTTTCTATTACAAAATAATGCCAATTGTAAGGTTGCTATATTACGCGCGGCGGGGAGCGACCGAGGCGCGTTTGACCAGTTCTACGTTGATGATGCTGGCCGAGCTGACCATATCGGGATCGGCCGCTTGCATGAGCAGGCGTTTGACTGCGATGCTTCCCAGCGCCTCCTTATCGACGTGAACGGTGGTCAGGGCTGGTGTGAGGTGCTCGACCATAGCGATATTATCAAAGCCAATGATAGAGATATCTTCGGGAATAGAGCGTCCTGCTTCACGCAGGGCCTTCATCGCGCCGATAGCCGTTTCGTCGTTTGCGCAAAAGAGGGCCGTGAATGGTGTTCCTGCCTGGAGCAAGGCTTTACATGCCTCATAACCGCCCTCAGTTGAGAGCGTACACGCTGCGGTCAGGCTGTAATCAACGGGGATGCCAGCGTCTAGCAGGGCCGTCCGATAGCCTGCGGCTCGCCGCTCGATGGTATAAATTGTCTGGATTGGTCGTGGCCCGGGTGCGGCAGACCCGCCAATGAATGCGATTTGTCGATGCCCCTGCTGGAGAAGATGCTCCACCGCCATCCTGGCGCCCTCGAAGTTGTCGCATAGGACCGTATCGATTTTGAGGCCGCGCACAAAATTGTCGACCAGCACAAGGGGGATGTTCATCTCTTTGATGAGTCGAATGGTCTCGGCCTCGGCAGGACCTACGAGCAAAGCGCTTCCTAGCTGCATCTCTTGCAAGGTGGTGCGCAGTAGTTGGGGCGTTGGCACAAGGTGTCCTACATCACGATAGGTTACCTTGCTATTCGTTTTGCGCGCCTCGGCCTCTACTCCATGCAGGATGGGCGACCAGAAGGGATTGCTGATTGCCGAGCCTGTATCGACGCTGGAGCAATAGAGAAAGCCAATTTCTTTGATGGCTTGATGGCCCTCGCGCCGGGTATCCTGCATAACCTGTTTGGAGTATCCAAGACCCTGGCTGCGCGTAGCACGCGTTGCCGCATCTCCTCCGTCACATTGGCGTGATTATGAAAGACGCGCGACACCGTGCCTACGGAGACCTCTGCTTTGCGTGCGATATCTTTTACCGTGACTGAATTGGGCACCGATGTAGCCCCTTTCTGACAGCATCAAGCCTTATTTTAGCAGCATCAGGTTTTCCTGTTGTGTTTCATTGAAATGAATGTACTATATTTTCTCTTTGTCGTCAAGGATAGACCCTGTCCCTTCGCGCCTGCGGCGCTTAGGGGTAAAGGGTGTGCATGAAAAACGGTAAAGCCGTTTTTCATGCACACCCTTTACCCCTGAAGGCTCGCGCAGCGAGCTTAGACAAGAGCCAGAAGAGAATTAGAAGGCCTTCCTGTCCCTCGCGCCCACGCCCTATACAGTGAATGTTCAATGAATAATTGAAGCACTGCTAGGCCTCTGCGATCTCGGGCTGGCGACGGATGCGAGGATCGGTGAAGATATCATATTCATCGCGGCTGGTGCTCGAAAACTCTGAGACGATGGCTCCCTCGGTGCCAGACTGGAACCAGTGCAAGGTGTCGGGGGGAATTGTGTATTGTTCGCCGGGATGAAGCTCGATCTCATGGAAAACGGTATAGTAGTCCTCGCTCCCTGTGGGGATGTGTGCCTGAATTGTGGCTGTCGGCTCGCCTTCAACATAGAGCCAGACTCGACCCCAGCGACAGCGAAAGGTCTCCATCTTTCCTGGGGTTGCGTTTATAAATGGATGTTTGTGCTCAGGGCAGGTCTGGTATGGTAAGAGCACAAGCTCTTTGGCGCAGTAGCGATCAGTGTTGATGTAGGTGATGAGTTCGAGTCCTGTGCGTTCAATTTCGCCCAGTCCAAAGTCCGCAATTTCGATTGCCTTATGCTCTTCAGGTGTGAGAAGGATACCCTGTTGGGCAAGCATCTCAGCGGTCTGGGCTTGAAGTTGATCAACCTGGCTCTGTTTCAACATAAAATAACCATCCTTTTAAATTCCAATTCATTTGCTCAGTATTATACTAGCCCAGACATCTTGTCTGAGCTAGTAATATGTGAGAACCTGAGTTTGCGTGACCAATAGGCGTATAAATCTATTACTCTACAGTACGCTGTGTCTTTGAATCCTTCTGCTCTGTAGGCAGGATTATACGCAGGTAGATGAAGGCAAGCAGGAGAAAAAGGATTCCGAAGAATACTGCGCTTATGCGTATGGGTGTTAGTGTGGAGGAGGCTAAGAGACTCCAAATGAGAGCATAGAGTCCAAAGAGAATGCATACCAGTGGCACCCAGAATCGAAGAGCTTTCATGCTAGGTCCTCCTTTTGCAGATAACTTTGTTGCTGAGCACAGCAAAAACACCGGGTCCAGCCTTACAGCTTGCTATCCTGCGTACATCCTATGAAAAAAGATGCACTAAGGTATCGCTTACCGACCAGACTTCCCGGTGCTCCTTATGAAAAATGCTTTTAAAACTTTTTTCTTAGTATATCATGTGCCTGCTCGCTATGCAACTGAAGCATTATACACGCCAGAGTTTACAAGAACTCAACCTATACCACATCTACTCATTCCAGCCATAGCGATGTGGGATGTAGTACCTGCTGAACACGTCGAAATACAGAAGTAGTAGTGGTACTTCAGGAAAGATTGCGCTTGAGAGAGCTTTTATTGAGCGTTTTTTGATCCAGGATGCTTGACTTTACAACTACCCCATTACTATACTGTGAACGGTAGGTCGTTTACGCTTTAGATGCAACGCGGCAGGTAGCCTGCCATCTGTCAAGAAAGACAAAAATCTGTCACCCCAAGGAGGAACCGAATGGACGAGGGTAGTAGTCGCCCTCCCAGCTTGTGGAGGTTGTACGACCCTTTTTCGGCCGGAAAAGTGCTGTTGAATTGATCTGAGCGCAGTTTTTATTATTCCTGCTTCCCCTGGCCTCATTTCACGGCTCGCTTTTCCGTTCACATGACCGGAGGCGAGAAGCGTGATTTATCCTCTTGCGATCCTCACCTTCTCCGCAACTAGAGTAGCACGTGCTACTTCTTTCTACTCCTGATAAGTTCATGCTCGCGACACGACCATGAAGAAATAGTATGGTCTGGCGTCTTTGCGCGCCAGAAATTGTGCTGACTGCTTGATAGATGGCAGTCAGGGACGTGTGCGCGCTTTTTTGTGCATATTGCTTGCTTATCAAGATTTGTACTCAGCCCATACACCGATAATAGGGGAAGAGATAATAGAACAGCGGAGGTCTTCTGCATGGCACAAGTCTATGTTCCTGACGATGCTCGTGTGCGTGAGCAAATCCAAAGTAGCACCAGCAGCTCTATGGGAGGATTGCCGCCCACGCCACGACGTGAAGAAGAGGAGGCTCCCAGGCGCCTGGGCGGTGTAGATGTACTTATCGTGTGTGTGGTGCTCGGGCTCATCGCCTTACTAGTGGTGGCTGCGTCGCGCTGGGTGGCGCCGCTTACACCCAAAGTCTCTATCTCACTGGCTCCCAATATGTTGCCAATCTACGCCGGCTACTCGGTGCTGCGTATGATGCTCGCGTACATCCTGTCGCTTATCTTTACCCTGGCCTATGGTCATTTTGCGGCCACGCGCCCGCGTGCTGGCCTGGTGATGGTTCCCTTGCTGGATATCTTACAGAGTATTCCCGTACTCTCGTTTCTGCCCGCCGTCGTGCTTGCGCTGGTGGCTGCCTTCCCGCATAGCAATATCGGCCTGGAACTGGCAAGCGTACTGCTTATCTTTACCGGGCAGGCCTGGAATATGACTTTTAGCTTTTATCACTCTGCTCGTACACTGCCCAAGGATCTGCAAGAGTTTTCCGCGATAGCCAATCTACGTCCATGGCAGCGCTTCCTAAAGCTGGAGGTTCCCAGCTCCATGATCGGCCTTATATGGAATAGTATGATGTCCTGGGCCGGTGGCTGGTTCTTTCTCATGGCATCCGAGCAGTTCGTCCTGGGCGATCATTCCTTTCAATTACCTGGACTGGGATCATATCTCCAGGCTGCGGCCAGAGAGGGCAATATTGTAGCTCTCTTCCTCGGACTTGGGACGCTAATTGTGTTGATCATATTGCTTGATTTTTTCTTCTGGCGCCCCCTGGTGGCCTGGGCCGATAAATTTAAGCTCGAACTAGGTGGTGAGGCCGATCCACCAACGTCACCTGTGCTTTCGTTACTGCGCCGTTCAGCGCTGGTAGCTGGCATACAGGCCAGGGTTTTTCGCCCTCTTGGCGACCTCCTGGCACGCCTGCTCAATCGCTTGCAACCGCTTCCATCTGTACAGCAAGAGAGGATGTTAACAAGAAAGAGAGGCCTGGATGCTGGACGCCTGTTGAATGGTTTCTGGCTTCTGTGTCTCCTGGGTGTTGTGGGATGGGGACTCTGGAATATGGTTATCCTGCTCGCGCATATCTCATTCGCCGGTTGGGGGCGCTTATTCATCGCTGCTGGAGCCACCTGGCTGCGCACCCTGGCCGCCCTGTTGATTGGCGTGGCCTGGACGCTCCCCCTGGGGGTGGCAATTGGCCTCTCTCCTCGCTGGTCGAAGCGGCTTCAGCCGGTGGTGCAGGTGGTGGCCTCTATTCCAGCGACGGCCTTCTTCCCAATTTTGTTGCCCTTGCTAGTCAGCCTTCCGGGTGGCCTCTCGCTGGCGGCGATTGTGCTGATGCTCCTGGGTACCCAGTGGTATGTGCTCTTTAACGTCATCGCGGGCGCGATGGCTATTCCTAATGACCTGAAGGAGGCCGCGACCACCTACCAGGTTACAGGCTGGCGGCGCTGGCGTGTGCTGATTCTTCCTGGCATCTTCCCCTACCTGGTGACGGGTCTGCTGACGGCCAGCGGTGGCGCGTGGAACGCAAGCATCATCTCGGAATATGTTCAGTTTAATGCCCATACTGTCCAGACGGTCGGGCTAGGAGCGGAGATTGCAGCAGCGGCCAATGCCAATAATTTCGCCCTCCTTCTGGCGGCGACACTGCTCATGGCCGCCTTTGTCGTCGTCATTAATCGTCTACTCTGGAAACGTCTCTACGCGCTTGCTGAGCGTCGCTATACCCTTGGATAAGCAGGAGGAGGTATATATCATGTCCACAACTATTACTACAGGCGAAGTTTTGCTGGAAGTGCAGCATGTGAGCAAAGTTTATGAAGAGAAGAAGCCTCAGCGCGGCGTCCGCCTTCCTGTCGTCCTGGACGATGTGGACCTGCAAATCCGTGCTGGCGAGTTTATTGCCCTGCTGGGACCCTCCGGCTCAGGTAAGTCGACGCTCCTGCGTATTCTAGCCGGACTGTTGGCGCCGACCTCTGGCGAGGTCTTGTTCAAGGGCACTCCACAGTATGGACCTAATCCCCACCTGGCAATTGTATTCCAGTCTTTTGCCCTCTTTCCCTGGTTTACGGTTCTACAGAATGTAGAGCTGGGCTTGCAGGCGCAGGAGGTGCCACGCACACAGCGCCTCAAGCGCGCCCTCTCTGCCATTGACCTGATTGGCCTGGATGGCTTTGAGGATGCCTACCCCAAAGAACTCTCGGGTGGTATGCGCCAGCGTGTTGGCTTTGCCCGCGCCCTGGTGGTGGAACCAGAGTTGCTCTTCATGGATGAACCCTTCAGCGCGTTGGATGTGCTCACCGCCGCCAATCTTCGTAAAGAGCTGATGAACCTCTGGCAAGCACGGAAGATGCCAACGAAGGCCATTGTGATGGTAACGCACAATATTGAGGATGCGGTGAGCATGGCCGACCGCATCCTGGTGCTAGGGGCGGACCCCGGGCATATTCGTGCCGAATTGCAGGGGTTGCCCATCGCGCAACGTGAGAGCAAAGAGGAGGCTTACACGCAGATGGTTGATTTGATTTATCGCATCATGACCAGCCCGCATACCTCCGTGGAGTCTCTCCTGCCTCCTGAGCAACAGAAGACGCAGACCGGCGTTCTGCAACCGCCTAAGCCGCCTCGCCCGTATCAGACGCTGCCTCACGTCGATATTGGCGATATCACTGGTTTAATCGAGCTTGTCAACGCCAGCGGTGGACGCGAGGACCTCTATCAGCTGGGGCGTGATCTGCACCTGGAGGTCGATGACTTGCTCCCCATGGTCGAGGCCGCTGACCTGCTAGACCTGGCTGATACTCGCGAAGGCGATCTGATTCTCACATCCACGGGCCAGCGTTTTGCCGAGGCTGGTGTGCTGGAGGAGAAGCATATCTTTCGTGAGCAGGCCCTGGCGCGTGTCACCATGCTGCGACACATCGTGCGAGACCTGCAAAAAGATCCCGATCATACCGTCTCGGAAGAGGTATATATGGACCAGCTTCGCGAACACTTCAGCGACGATGAGGCCTGGTCCCAGCTCGAAACGATTATTAATTGGGGGCGTTACGCCGAGTTATTCTCCTATGTTGAAGATCGCGGTGTCTTCCGCCTGGAGGATCCTGAAACGAGCGAGAATGCCAGAAGTTAAAGACTAGGGATAAGCCTGGAAACGAGCGAGGGGAGGCTAGCCAAACTGTCTAGCCTTGCATGGTCCAGGCCAGGTCTGGTTGCGTGATGTCACCTTTGAGGTGCTTGAGCCCTAGAGCATCTTGCGCATTCTGCGCCCGACCTCCTCGATGGGGTGCTCGGCGTCCTTGCACCGCATGGCCGAGAGGCTGGGAAGCCCGGCCTGGTTCTCCAGAATCCAGTCGCGGGCAAAGGTACCATCCTGGATGTCTTTGAGGGTGCCGCGCATCTGCTCGCGGGTGTGCTGATCGATGATGCGCGGGCCGGTGACGTAGTCGCCATACTCGGCGGTGTCGCTGATGGCCTTATGCATCTGGTTAATGCCGCCCTGGTAGATCAGGTCTGCGATAAGCTTGACCTCTTGCAGGCAACAGGTATAGGCGATCTCCGGCTGGTAGCCAGCCTCGATCAGGGTCTCGAAGGCGGTGCGGATGAGTGAGGTGAGGCCGCCACAGAGAACGACCTGCTCTGCGAATAGGTCGGTCTCGGTCTCCTCGCCGATGCTCGTCTGGATGACGCCGACGCGGGTACAGCCCAGGCCATGCGCGTAGGCCAGTGTGAGCGCCTGGGCCTGCCCGGTCACGTCCTGCTGAACCGTCCAGAGCGCGGGGATACCCTTGCCCTCGCTATACATGCGGCGCAGCATAGGACCCGGCCCGTTGGGTGCGACCATGGCCACATCGATATTGGCGGGCGGGACGATCTGCCCGTAATGCAGGCTAAAGCCGTGTGCCACCATGAGCATCTTGCCATCGGCCAGGTGGGGCTGAATATCCTGCTCATAGACCGCGCGCTGGTGCTGATCGGGGACCAGCAGCATAATAATATCCGCTTGTCGAGCGGCCTCGCCGGGCAGAACAGGCTGCCAGCCATGAGCGATAGCCCGCGCGCGGCTCTTGCTCGCCTCGGGGAGGCCAACTACTACTTTATAGCCGCTGTCGCGCAGGTTGAGGGCATGGGCATGTCCCTGGCTGCCATACCCAATGATGGCGATCCGCTTCCCTTGTAGTGCAGTAGGGTCGACATCGCCCTCGTACGATATATGTGCCATGATGTTTTGTTCTATCCTTTTTTTACGTGACTTCTCGTGCCAGCAGGCCCCACACCCCTTACCCGTTTTTTTAATCTTCTATATTCTGTTCGCGTTCCTTCAGGAGGGCCTCCAGGACGCTTTTCTCCATGTGGTAGGTCTCTTTTTCAGCGGGGAAGCTCCCCTCGCGCACATCGGCGCTGTAGCGCTGGATGGCCTCTATGGCGCTATCAGCCAGGTTGGCGTATTTGCGTACAAATTTGGCCACAGGCTGTTTGTGTAGCCCGAGCAGGTCGTGGAAGACCAGGACCTGGCCATCGCAGTGTGGACCCGCGCCAATGCCAATCGTAGGTACGGCCACCTCCTGAGTGACGATCTGGGCCAGGCTATCGGGAATGCCTTCAAGGACGATGGCAAAGACTCCCGTCTGCGCCAGGGCTTTGGCGTCCGCGATCAGGTCGCGCGCGGCCTGGATGCTTTTGCCCTGCACCTTGTAGCCGCCCATGGTGTGTACGGATTGGGGCGTCAGGCCTAGGTGCCCCATGACGGGTATCTCGGCGTCTAGAATGGCCTTGACCACGGGTAGGCGCTTGCGTCCGCCCTCCAGCTTGACCGCTCCAGCCTTGCCCTCGCGTACCAGGCGACCAGCATTGCGTACGCTTTCCTCGACGGAGACGTGGTAGCTCAGCCATGGCATATCGACGACGACCAACGCGTTTGGGTTGGTGCGTGTGACGGCGGAGGCATGGTGCAGGATGATATCGACGGTGACGGCCAGGGTGTCCTCATAGCCCAGGACGACCATACCCAGGGAGTCGCCAACGAGCAGCATATCGACCGCCGCGCTATCCGCGATCTGGGCTGAGGTTGCGTCATAGGCAGTCACCATGGTGAGTTTCTGTCCGTTCTTGCGAGCGAGAATGGCAGGTGCTGTTATTTTTTCACTCAAGATTGTTCTCTCTTTTTATTCTTCTTCTACGTGTGCTGAGAGCTCAAGATGCCCGTGTCCCAGGTGCCATCGGTGTGCAGGGCGAAGTTATCGATCAGGCGCACTGATCCCAGGCGGACGGCGAGTAGGAGGAGCGCGGGGGCTTGCAGCCGTTCGAGTGGTAGGAAGGTCTCCGCGTCGCGTACCTCAGTGTAGTCCAGGCGCGCCTGGGGTTCTTGCGCCACAATCTCGGCCATGGCCTGCATCACAGCAGCAGGGTTGCTCGTGGGCTGAGCCTCAAAGGCCTGTCGACCGGCCTGTAAAGCCTGGTAAAGTATGGGGGCCGCGGCGCGGGTGGCTGGATCGAGATAGCTGTTACGGCTACTCATGGCCAGTCCATCGGCTTCACGTACGGTCGGGCGGATGCGCAGCGTGACGGGCAGATTGAGGTCGCGTACCATGCGTGTGATGACCGCGACCTGTTGCGCGTCCTTCTGACCGAAGTAGGCCCGCTGAGGTTGTATGAGTTGAAATAATTTGAGCACCACCGTGGCTACACCGCGAAAGTGATTGGGACGCGAGGCGCCCTCGCCCTGTTCAACCAGGGAACCCTGTGGCTCGACATAGGTTGTGAAGCCCGGGGGATACATCTCGCTCGCAGTAGGCGTAAAGACCACGTCCACGCCTGCCGCCTCAAGCATATGCAGGTCTCGCTCCAGATTACGAGGATAGCGCTCCAGGTCCTCGTTGGGACCAAACTGCGTGGGATTGACAAAGATGCTAGCGACAACGGTCGCGTTCTCGGTGCGCGCCGTTTGAAAGAGGGAGAGATGTCCCTCGTGGAGGTAGCCCATCGTAGGCACGAGGCCAACCGGGCCGCTCCACTGCGAGCGCGCATATTCTATCTCATGAATAGCCCTGACTATTCGCATACGTCATTGAGTCCTGTCTGTGTTCTTACCATTTATAATAACCCATGCGGCGAAGAGTTGCGATAGACAAAATTCTCATGCTTGGGAAGCAGTATGCGTGCTTGTATGCTTGATAACTAAACTGTACCTTCTCATGCCTCTTTAAAGTAGAGCTTTTATGCTTGATTGTAACATAAAAAGCACCTGGAACACTTCAGATCCAGGTGCTTTTTATGTAAATCTTACTTATGAAGTAAAATTCTATGGCTCTCCCGCAATTTGTGTGGAATATGAGCTTCTCAAGAGTATGCTCTTTTCAGAATGTACTTGTGGAGCCAGACCAACTTTTGCATGCTCATGTTATTGCAAAATGTATCACATACATTGCAGGAGAGCCATAGAATTTCTTTTAACGGTGAGCCAAAGATTTGCTCACCAACGCGCTAAGGTATGCGTTGAGTTGGTACGCTCTACTGCCCGAATAACTCATTCACAATCTGCTGCAAGGATGAGCCAGCCGTGTTCTGCTGGGAAGATGAGCCAGCCGTGTTCTTCTGGGAAGATGAGCCAGCCGTGTTCTTCTGGGAAGATGAGCCAGCCGTGTTCTTCTGGGAAGATGAGCCAGCCGTGTTCTTCTGGGAAGATGAGCCAGTCGTGTTCTCCTGGGAAGATGAGCCAGTCGTGTTCTCCTGAGAAGATGAGCCAGCCGTACTCTGCTGCGAGGATGAGCCTGTTGTATCCTCCTGCGAGGATGAGCCTGTTGTATCCTCCTGCGAGGATGAGCCTGTTGTATCCTCCTGCGAGGATGACCCACCCACGCTCTCCTGAGAAGGTGATCCATCCAAGACGGCAAGAGATCTGGCATGGGAAACGCTTTGTCGCTGACAGACCAGACAGGTTACAAATACGAGAGCGAGAACAGCCATGTACAGGCTGACTTTTCGCATGTGCTTTAACATTGATAAACTCTCCTTCTCTTTTCCTTTAATACTTACACGTCTACATGTTGCGTGAGCCTTCTCTATTTGCACCCCTGAGATGCTGCTCACACTTCCATTATAGAAGAGCTTCAACCATAGAAAAGAGCACAGCAAAAGCGCCGTGAGGCATCGCACGTGAATGAGGAGTCAAAATGCTGGCAGCTACACTGCAGCAGAACAAGCAACTGCAGCTCAGAGTGGGGGATCTGAGCAATTTCTACACATGTATTCGAGCGAGCTCGTGCCCTGTGATAACATGTGTTAGACTTTCAACGAAACGCGAACCTTTTCTCTGTGCCATCGCCGAGAGTACACCTGCAGAGAGGGATGCCGATGTTCAGCTTCTTTTTGCTTCTGGTGGAAAATGACTATAGCCATTTTCCACACATCCCTTACCTGAAAGCCCGCGTAGCGAACTGATGAATTGTAGGCCCAGGCTAACCTGGACTTCACCCGCTTGACGGTTTGATTTTTATCTGATGCTTGCGTATATCTAACTATCGGCTTGAGAAAGCGTATTGAAACCGATCATTGAAGTTATAGTGAATCCTTGACAATCACTGAGAATCCTGGTACACTTTTCCTATGAAACTCAGTGATTACGCAAAACAACAAGGGGTCCGCTATGAGACGGCCTGGCGCTGGTTCCGAGACGGCAAGATTCAGGGTCGACGCGTGGGAGCGCACACGATCCTGATCGATGAACCTGCAAGATCCGCCAGCCCGGTGCAAGCTGCGACGGTGGTGTACACCCGCGTCTCCTCAGCCGAGAACAAGGCGAACCTGGACAGTCAGGCGGAGCGGCTCGTGGCGTACTGTGCGGCTCGTGGCTATCAGGTGAGCAAGGTGGTCAAAGAAATTGGTTCGGGGGTCAACGACAATCGGCCCAAGTTTCTGGCGCTCCTGGCTGATCCCAACGTCGGGCGGATTGTCATTGAACACAAAGACCGGGGGACGCGCTTTGGCTTTCGCTATATTGAGACGCTCCTCACCGCTTGCGGGCGGGAAATCGAGGTCGTCAATCAGGCCGAAAATGGGACCGAAGATCTGCTCACCGACCTGACGAGCATCATTTATAGCTTCTGTGCCAGACTCTATGGGCAGCGTCGAGCGAAACGAAAGACCGAGCGCATTGTCCAGGAATTGGAGGCGCAAGATGCACCTGGTTGAAAAGCATGTGATTGCGCAGACCGATCCGCGCTTTGCCTGCGTGGATGCAGCCTGTTTTGCCTCCAAGAATCTCTACAATGCCGCCCTCTATGAGTTGCGTCAAACCTTCTTTTTGACCAACACCAGCCTCTCCTATCCTGCGCTGGATAAGCGGATGCAAGAGCACGAGGCATACCGGGCGTTGCCTGCCAAAGCCGCGCAACAGGTGCTCAAGCAGGTCTGCACCGCCTGGTCGAGTTTCTGGGCGGCGCTTCTGGTGTATCGAGAGACCCCGGCAACGTTCGTGGGGCGTCCTCACCTCCCAACGTACTTGCCCAAGGCGAAGGGGCGTAACCTGCTCGTCTATACCATGCAAGCGGTGAGCCGAGGCAAACGGACCCTGGATCGGGGGATCATCCAGCCCTCGCAACTGGGCATCCAGGTGAAAACCCGGCAAGACCCCAAAGCCATCGCGCAGGTGCGCGTGGTTCCCAAAGTGGGCTATGTCGTGGTCGAAGTCATCTCTGACCACGAACCCACCGTCACGGCGGTTGATCCTGATCTGCTCGCCGGACTCGATCCGGGTATGGATAATCTGGCCACGCTAACTTCAAACAAACCAGGCTTTGTACCGGTGATTGTTAACGGGCGCGGCATCAAGTCCTGTAACCAGTATTATAACAAACAACGAGCAGTGCTCCAGAAATCCCTCGGACGTCCTGGCCGAAGTCGGCGCGTGGAACAGTTGACGACTCGACGCAACCGGCGGATCGAGCACGACCTGCATACGGCCAGCCGCTTCCTGATTGATCTTTTGGTCGCTGAGGGGATCGGGACGTTGATCATCGGCAAGAATCCGTTGCAAAAACAAGAGATCCGCTTAGGGAAGCGCACCAATCAGCACTTTGTGCAGATCCCGCATGCGCGCTTCATTGAGATGCTGCAGTATAAAGCGGAACTGGTCGGCATTCGCGTGATCCTCACCGAAGAGTCGTACACGAGCAAAGCCAGCTTGCTTGATCTCGACCCCCTGCCCGTGTATCGCAAAGGCGAGCAGGTGGCCTACCAGTTTAGCGGCAAGCGCATTGAGCGGGGACTGTATCGAGCAGCCGATGGGCGAGTCATCCATGCTGATGTCAATGGCGCAGGGAATATTATCCGCAAAGTAGCTCCTGGAGCTTTCGAGCGCAAGGGAGTAGAGGATGGGGAGTGCAGGGTCCATCTGCCGGTAGTCCATCCGGTGAGGAAGTCATTCCCTCACAAACCCGCTCGCGAGAAAATCCTGGCTCCTGTCAGGATTCGCTAGTCGCGACGGAACTATATACACTGTAACGATATAAGCGATACCAACAGGTTCCCGTTACGGGAGGAAGACATATGTTTCTGTTACTGATCTTGATTTTAGGCCTGGTCATTTTTATAGTCTTGCTGAGGGTCATACTGGCGATTGTTGGCCTATTCTTTGGGCGCGTGCTGTATCCGGGGCGCCCTCGTCTCTATCGCCGTGAGCTCTTCTTCTGGCGCCCATGGGGCTTCCGCAGGCGTTATATGGACGGATTTTATGGCCCTCGCCTTCATCATCATCACCACCACCATCATCATCGCGGCTGGTAGTGCTACTGTAAATTGGAGCGAAGAAGCCGGCTCTGAGATAAAAGACAGAGCCTGGCTTTCAGCTTTTTTGGGGCACTTTTTCTTATGTCTGACCTATATAACAAGCAAGTGAGTCTGATGAGCGGTGACATGCGTATCTCCTGAAGAGTATGTTTTTTTATGCAACAGGAGGTATATCATGGAGGTCTCGTTCACCCAATTTATCATCTGGATTATCATTGCGGCCATCATTGGTATCCTTGGTGAGTTCATTGCTGGTCGCAGAGCCCCGGCGGGCATCCTTGGCGCGATCATGATTGGTCTCTTCGCCATCTTCCTTATCGTAGGCTTCTTCCACTTCCACATCACAGGTGAACCCACTTTTGAGGGCGTGCCTATCATTAGTACGATTATCGCGGCTGTAATGCTGGTTGTTATCTGGAGCAGCGTGGCATATTATCGTCGTGCTTAAGCAAGCGGACAGGTAATATGTGGCCTATAGGTTCGTACCTATAATGCGCAAGATTCGAGAATAATGCGCAAGATTCGAGAAGTTTTTGCACGCGCCATATGGTATATACGTTCTATAAATGTGTCGCTTCTACTTTTTCAGGTGAAATAAGGCGCATTGAAGAAAGGATAATACCATATGGCCAATCTTGTTACCTGGTTCGAAATCCCCACAAGCGATATTGAACGCGCGAAAACTTTTTACCGTACGATCCTGGGAATTAAAGAGGAGCTGCGACAGGAGAATCTGGGCGGAGACATGCCCTATGCCTTTTTGCCGATGGAGCCAGGCGACGTCAGCGGCGCGCTGGTCCAGCACCCGAACTATAAACCCGGCGAGGGTCAGGGTGTATGTGTGTACCTTGTGGTCCATGGCGATTTAAACGACACACTGGCGAAGGTAGAGGAAGCAGGCGGTAGCGTGCTCATCCCCAAGATGCCACTCGGCGAGATGAGCCCCGGCTACATGGCTCAGATCACTGATAGCGAGAGCAACCGCATCGGCCTCTGGTCCGCAGAGTAAGCGCCCATGGCGGCGCAGATAGCCCGACGCTGCTAAAGCACGCGTCTACATATCATGGTACGAGATGTCCCGTTCATGATATGTAGACGCGTGCTTTAGCAGCGTCGGGCCACACATGGCTTCATGTTCCTGCTATAGAAAGAAAAGGTTCGATCCACTTGCGGAGCGTAAGGTCTCTCTGCCACCAGACCATGTCTGTGCGGTGTGCCCACTCCCAGATAGCGAGGCGCTCTTTGAGCATGTAGAGCGGGAAGCGAGCTTCAAAGCCAGGACGCGGCGGTTGGAGCTGGAGATAGGTCCTCAGGAAGATATGCGCCAGGTCCACCCTCTCTTGCGTCATGTAGTCGGCAATGGGGCGTGCGAGATCCTCTTCCGCATCGCCAAAGTGGCCATGCACATCAAAGACGCCACTGACGTGCCATTCGGCGTCCCGCTCTTCTACGACGACATTCCCCTCTTTATAATCTCCCATAACAAAGCGTGCCTGAAACGGCTCAGCAAGCGCGCGTTTGCCCTGTTCCACCAGAGTCTCTACCCAGAAGCTATCGGCCTCTGTAGTGAGAGTGGTTGCTTGCCGGGATAGGGAAAGTAGGCGATAGATCTCTCCTGTGATATATCCCGCATAGGAGGGATGAAAAGGCACGATGGTATCGTGCGTGGCGTCGTGTTCGCCTGGAGTGGGCCAGGTGAGGGCATACATCTGGGCCAGGGTTACGCCAAGGGCGGCGGCGATCTGCTGGCGCTGTTGATCGCTCAGTTGACGCCTGACAACTGGATCGATGAGGGCGAGTCCTGGCATACGCGGCATGAGGATATAGCTCCAGCCGAAAATATCTGTGTCAGGATCATGCCGGTAGGGCCAGGGAACGGGGACAGTGGTGTGTTCGTGCAGTTGCTGCATAAACCAGCGCTCCCGAACGAATTGCTCCGGCCACAAGGGCTTGCCACGCAGGACAAACTCGCCCTGAGTAGTCGTCAGAAAGATGTTCTGGCCAAAGTTTCCAAAGGGAACAGGCTCGGCCTGGAGCACGGTACCGAGCTGGAAGCGCGTCAGAGCTTCCTGTAACTGCTTATTAGCGATACTTCCAAGATGCTGTGTATATATCCTGGCTGGCATAGAGATGGGCTCCTTCCTCTTTACCCTCTAACTGCGTGGAGTGCATAGCCAGTGTTTAGTGTAGCACAATAACGCTACTGGCGTACGTGCCTACTGCTGAACAAGTGCCAGTAGCGTTATTGTTTATCAGCGGAAGTAGCGTGTGGCCAGCGGGGCCAGTTCTTCCCATTCTATGCTTGTCTGTCGCCCCTGGTCGAATTCTTGTGCTAGCAGGGCATGGAGCTGTTGTAGGCGCTCATCGTCTTTGGCGACATCTATCCCTAAGTGCTGGCGCAGCATAAAGATCAGGCCCGCGAGCCCACTCTCCTTGGTAAGTGAGACCTCAAGTGGTCTCCCAAGCAACTCGGGAACATTGAAGGGGGCGTACATCCACCAGAACTTGTTCAGGCCATCAGCATGGACGCCAGCGCGTGTCCTATGCGCGTCACGTCCATAGAGGGGATATTTAGGTGGAACTGGCTCGTTCATCTGGTCATAGAGCTCAACCAGCTCATTGAGTATCTTGAAGTCGGGCGCTTGTTCCTGAAAGTATCCCATGCCGCTCAGGTGGAGGAGAAGCATCTCAAGCGGCGCGTTGCCAGTGCGCTCGCCCTTCCCCAGTAGGGTGCCATTAATGACGCCGCAGCCCGCGCGAATGGCCGCCAGGCAGTTAGCCACGACCAGGCCGGTATCGTTATGGGGATGAAACTCCAGGTCGGTGGGCTGGAGTCCAAATGTGCGTATCTCCTGAAAGAGGCGGGGAATACTGCGGGGCAGAGCGACGTCCTCATAGGGCAAGCCCAGGCCCATGGTATCACAGAGGCGAAACTTGGGACGTAGATGTGGGGCATACGCCTGGCTGATCTCCAGTACTGCTTCGATAAAGGGTTTGATAAAGTCCATCGAGGCTCGTGTTGCATCCTCCAGGTGCAGGCGTGGGCGTATACCGGCGTCTAATGTAGTCTTGACCGCTTCCAGGTAGGTCTGGGCCGCCTGGTTTCTCCCTCCAGGTTTAAACTTGTGGAAGGTGTGGTAGTCGGAGGCAGAGGCAAGCATACCGGTCTCGCGAATGCCCAGGCTGCTGATTAAGGCCACGTCTTTGGTGGTGGCGCGAATCCAGGTTGTTGGTTCAACTGGCGCTCCTCCCTGGAACCGTTCTAGCGCTCCCTCCAATGCCTGACGATCTGAGGCGCGGTAGACAAAGAACTCGGCCTGGCGGATCGCGCCCGAGGCGCCGCTAAAGCGACAGAAGATATCGTAAATGTGCAGGCTCTGCTCCGTGGTCAGCGGAAGGCCGCCCTGCTGCCCATCACGATGCGTGGTTTCGGTGGTCCAGACCGCCTCGGGAAGCGTCGCGGGCCGCGTGGTCCAGGCGTAAGCTGGGAATGTATGGCGTGGAAAGCTCTCCTCAAAGTATTCAGGCTGAAGAGGCTCGGGAATTATTGGCATACAGAAACAGCTCCTTTGCTGTAAATTTTTTGGTGTAGATTACGTTTATGAATGACTATTCACCACTGTATATGATTGACATCAATGCCGTCAAGATTGATAATAAAATCAATATATAAAGGAGGGAGTATATGACGCAGACTCCATATTATGTGACTGCTCAGGAAGCGGCAGAGATGCTCCAGGTGCGTGTAGAGACTATTTATGCCTATGTGAGTCGGGGACTTTTGCGCTCGGAGCCGGGTAGTGGGAAACAGCGTGCGCGGCTCTACCGGGTAGAGGATGTGCAGCGCTTACAGGAGAAGAAGAGCTATCGGCAGGACCCTAGCAGTGCCGCCACGGGCGCGATGCACTGGGGAATGCCTGTATTGAAATCCGCGCTAACGCTGATTAGCGAAAATGGCGTCTATTATCGTGGAGAAAATGTTGTGCAATTGGCGCTGAGTGAGAGCATTGAGCGGGTGGCATCCCTGCTCTGGCATGGTGAGTCCGGACCAGGAGAGAGGTTTCTGCTTGAAAATACGCTACCCGTAGCGACCTATCTCCAGCAACTCCATCAGCTAGCGCAATCAACGCAGGCGCTACAACGCCTCTCCATCGCTTTAACCCTGGCGTCCGCCGACGATATAGCGGCCTATGATCTCGATCCCTCTCTCGAACAGAGTACGCAGATTGGCGCGCGCATCCTCTACCTCATGGCCTCTGTCCTGACGCAGGCTCCCCAAAACAACCTTGCGCTTGCTACCATGCTGCAACGCCGCTGGTGTCCTGAAGATGAGCGGACCACGCGCCTCTTCAACGCGGCCCTGATTCTGTGCGCGGACCACGAGTTAAACGCCTCATCCTTTGTCGCGCACGTCGTCGCTTCCGCTCAATCCTCCCTCTACCAGGTCGTAATTGCCGGGCTCGCCACACTCCAGGGCTTTCGCCATGGTGGAGTAACATGGCTGGTTGAGCGCTTTCTGCAAGAGGTCGAGGCACCCCAACAGGCGAACACAGTCATAACCGCCCGCTTGAAGCGTGGGGAACAAATCCCAGCCTTTGGACATAAGCTCTACCCCTCCGGCGACCCACGTGCCATCTTCCTGCTCGACCTGTTAAAACAGATGTACCCCGATGCGTCGAGCTTGCAATGCTCCCTGGCTATCATAGAAACCATGAGCCAGCTAACAGGGAAGCTCCCAACCCTTGATTTCGCCCTCGTTACCATGGCGCAAACACTAGAGCTGCCCCCTGATTCGGCGCTGGCGCTCTTTGCCCTGGGCCGCAGCGTTGGCTGGATCGCCCATGCCCTGGAACAATACGCCGACGGCCAGCTCATCCGCCCTCGAGCCCAATACACCGGCCTGCTACCGGATTCAAGTGCTATACAGAAGTATTAAGATCTACAGGCATACATATTTCTTGAGTTTGTCTCTTGTTTTATAAAAACAATATACCTTGACAGGACAACTTGCAGGGTTTAACCATTTGAAGTTCATCCTTTGTTTTTGCTTAGCTTAAATGACTTCAAATATCCTTAGGGCATTTAAGCTATAGGGGGAAACTCAATGAAATTCTCGGTTTGTTTGAAAGCCGTTGGCCTCGCGGCATTCGGCAGCCTGTTGGCGCTGTTGCTGGTGATTGGCACAGCGCATCCAGCATCGGCAGCCAGTGTCAGGTCAAGCAAGGCTATTCTACCCCAGCCCTGGGGCGATCATTACGGAGTCCCTTCTAGTGGGAATACCGGATCTGTTATTGACGCGACTGGACCTGTTATCAGCAGCCAGGGGGGTGTCATTACTGGTACTCGTCCCCCTTATAATCCTGGCAGCGTTGTCGTCTCTCCAGGCTATCCAACCTACCCGAGCCAGGTAGTGATGTATCCACACTATCCAACCCAGGTAGTAGTGTATCCACACTATCCAACTTACCCGAGCAACGTGGTAATCTACCCGCGTTATCCAACTTACCCAAGCAATGTGGTAATCTACCCCCGCTATCCGACCTATCCAAGCCAGGTAGTCGTATATCCGCGCTACCCAACTTACCCGAGCAACGTGGTAATCTATCCGCGCTACCCGACCTATCCAAGCCAGGTAGTCGTATATCCGCGTTACCCGAGCTACCCCCGCTACCCGAGCACAGGTAGCACTGGAACCGGTGGTTGGCCTGGCAGCACAGGTAGCACCGGAACTGGTGGTTGGCCTGGCAGCACAGGTAGCACTGGAACTGGTGGTTGGCCTGGCAGCACAGGTAGCACTGGAACTGGTGGTTATGGAGGTGGCGGTAGCGTTGGCCCGATCAGCTCTACCGTTCCCGGTAGCACCCAGATGCGGTAACTGTTCTTCTCACAGGACTGTTCAGAGCACTAAATTTGTTAAGAGGGAGAGGTTGTGTGGCCCAAGCAAAAGGTCCGGGCCACACAACCTCTCCCTCTTACTACTGGCGAGCCAGTGAGCCAGAATGGATGAATTTTGAAATGCCTTAAAAAATAAACGTGAAAACTTGACAAAATAGCAAACATACGTTACGCTCAATATACATAAATTTCCTCATGGAGGCCAAAAGCACGTATGCCTGACCACTACTAATGTACACTCATCCACGCTGCTGGTGAAAAAACAGGTAACCACTCTCTGCATCAAATAGCGCTGTCCTTTTCTGTGAAAAAGGGCAGTTAATAGAGATTTGACGCAGTATGTTAAGGTACTTGTCTGTGTGCATGTGTAGTCCTGGTGAGACAACGGTGCGAGGTCTATCTCCTTTTCAACCCTTTTCTCTCCACCCTTGTTACCAACTTGACTCTAGAGGCTTCTCCGCGCGTTCTTTCCACGCCTGCGCCTGCCCGCTCACCAGTATGCCTTCTAATGTGTAATTTATACATATTCATTTGAAAGGTGCAGAAAAGGAGAAGTCGTATGTCATCACTTGCAGGTCAGTTACAAGCCCCCCAGCCGCAAATGAGCGCAGAGGCCGTTGTTGAACTGATGCGGCTTTGTGAGCAGAATGGTATTGAGATCTTTGTTGATGGTGGCTGGGGTGTCGATGCGTTGCTGGGGAGACAAACGCGCCCACACGCGGACTTAGATATAGCTCTCCAGCACGAGGATGTCCCGAAGCTTCGCGCGCTGCTTGAGGCACGCGGTTATAAAGATGTCCCTCGTGATGATACGCGGGATTGCAACTTTGTGATGGGCGATGATGAGGGACACGAGGTAGATTTTCACTCCTACACGTTTGATGCTCACGGAAAACATGTCTTTGGTCTGGAGTACCCGTTGGCTTCCTTGACTGGCAGTGGGTCCATCCAGGGCTACCCCGTGAAATGTATCTCGCCTGAGTGGCTGGTGAAGTTTCATTCCGGCTACGAACTGGATGAGGATGACTATCACGATGTTTCGCTGCTATGTGATCACTTTGGCATTGCCCTGCCAGCCGAGTACGAGAGGTTTGTCCGCAATAAGCCTGAAAGGAAGCATTCGTGAGCCTTCAACCCTTCAAGCGCTATTTTAGTCTGTTCGCACGCTATCTCAAGCCCCAGTGGGGGAAAGCCTTGCTTATGTCAGTACTACTGCTCATCAGTATTGGCTTACAACTTTATAACCCAAAGCTGCTGGGCGACTTTATCAACGCGACGTTACAGCAGGGGCTTGGGCAGGGGCTTGCCTGGCTCGCGTTGCTGTACCTGCTTGTCTCGTTTCTTAACCAGGGGGCCTCAGTCGTCTCGGAGTACCTGTGTGAAAAGGTGGCCTGGACGGCGACCAACCAGCTCCGCGCCGATCTGCTGTTCCATGTCTTAACTCTCGACCAGGCTTTTCATAAGCAGCATACCCAGGGCGAGTTGCTTGAGCGCATAGATGGAGATGTCAACGATCTCTCGAACTTCTTCTCGAAGTTTGTGGTGCATATGTTCTTTCACCTTCTGCTCCTGCTAGGGCTGCTGGTCGTGCTGATCTCAATTGATTGGCGCCTGGGCGTTAGCATGGGAGGATACTGTCTGCTAGTTGTGGTGGCGCTGACCTGGATGCGCCGCCCATCGGTCGAGCGCTGGGTCGTAGCCCGGCAGGCCAGTGCGGAGTTCTTTGGCTTCCTGGGTGAGTCTCTGGCGGCAACGGAAGATATTCGTGCCAATGGTGGCATGAACTATGTATGGCGAAACTTCTATAACCGTTTCTATCGCTGGTATGCTACGACCTGCCATGCTGGCTGGTCGGGAGCCTCGCCCTGGATTATCTCACAGGCGCTCTTTGCTCTGGGAAGGGTCTTGGGGCTGGTCCTGGGCGCCTATCTCTGGAGTATCGGACTGGCCTCGCCCGGCACAGTCTACCTGATTTTTGTCTATAGCTCTCTGCTGATGCAGCCCCTGGACCAGGTGCAATGGCAGCTCCAGGATCTCAACAAATCCGAATCCTGCATCCGCCGTATCGAGGGGCTGTTCGCGACGCGCCAGGCTATCCAGGATGGACCCGGCACAAAGCCAGCCGCTGGAGCGCCCTCGGTGACCTTTGAGCATATCGCCTTTGGTTATAGCCCGGATGAGCCAGTGCTCAAGGACATGACCTTCCACCTGCCAGCCGGGCATGTCCTGGGCATTGTGGGGCGCACCGGCGGCGGAAAAACGACGGTCACGCGCCTGCTCTTTCGGATGTATGATCCGCAGTCCGGCATGATACGACTCAACAATGTGCCGCTCAGGGATATGCGCCTGGGCGAGCTGCGCCAGCGTGTCAGCCTGATTACGCAGGATGTGCAGCTCTTTAACGCCACGGTTCGCGACAACCTGACGTTTTTCAGGCGCGACATCACGGATGAGCATATCCTCTCGGTTTTGGAGGAGATCGGTCTTCTGCCCTGGTATGCCTCGCTTTCCCAGGGATTGGAGACCATGCTAGGCGCGAGTGGCGCTGGCCTCTCCGCTGGCGAGGCGCAATTGCTGGCCTTCGCGCGGGTGTTCTTAACCAATCCAGACCTGGTAGTGCTCGACGAGGCCTCTTCGCGCCTGGACCCTCTGACGCAGAAGCTTATGGAGCAGGGCATGGCGAAGCTTTTTGCCAACCGGACGGGTATTGTTGTTGCGCACCGCCTGGAGATGCTTCAGCGCGTCGATGATATCCTCGTGATCGAGAATGGTGAGGTCCTAGAGATGGGGTCACGGGCCGACCTGGTGCGGAATCCAGACTCACACTTTGTACGCTTGCTACAACACGTTGATGGAGCCATATACGCATGAAGACATATCAATTGCTCGGGGCTTTGACTCGTTACCGCCTTTTTTACAAAGTCAGGATGGTCATTGGCTCCTTTATCAATCATGGCACAATGGTGGTGTTTGGCTTGCTGCTCCAGCAGCTCTTCGATACGCTCTATCAGAAGCCACACTTTGATGCTGCCCTGGGGCTGCTCCTGGTGACCCTCTTTGGGCTTATCCTGGTTCAGATGGGTATTCAATTTATCGGCTTTGATAATACCTTGAAGGTGCATTACCCGGTGCGTGGCCTGCTGTGCTGCAACGTCATCGCGCAGATTTTTCAACTACCCGGTGCGCGGGCCGTCAATGTGACGCCAGGGGAGGCGCTCAATACTCTGCGCGATGACACGGAGATTGTGGCCGATGCGCCGGGTGTGGGCCTGCTTGGAGGCTGGCTCTTCGCCATTGTGGCCATCGTTATTCTCCTGCGCATCAATGCGTTAATCACGCTGCTGGTACTTGTGCCGCTCGCGCTTGTCATCGTCATCGCCCAGGCTTTGATGAAGAGTATGGAGAAGTATCGCGAGGCCAGCCGTAGCGCCACCGGCAAAGTCACGGGCTTGATCGGTGAGATTCTGGGCGCTACGCAGGCCATCCAGGTCGCGGGCGCCGAGCAGCCCGTCGTCGAGCACTTTCGCCAATTGAGTGATCAACGACTGGTGAAAATGCTGCGTGAGCGCCTGCAAAACGATAGCATCAACGCCGTACTTGGCAACGCGGTCGGCCTGGGAACGGGCCTGGTTCTCTTTCTCGCCGCTCTCAATGCCCATGTCGCACACCTGAGCATCGGTGATATTGCCCTCTTTATCTTCTATATCGACTATATCGCGGGCATCATCTCTGGGATTGGAGCGAGCCTGGGAAGCCTCGCGCAGGTCAGGATCTCCTTTGGGCGCTTACTGGCTTTGATGCAGGCTCAAGGGCAGGAGCGCAAACTGGTCGAACCTCATCCCGTCTCGCTCAAGAAAGAACCATTGCCGATTAATGAGATGGTCGTAAGCTCTCTTCAGGAGAGGTTGGAGCATATCACAGCTAACGATCTGACCTATCACTATCCAGGAGGTGCGGGAATCGAGGGCATCGACCTGAGTCTGGGGTGTGGAACGCTCACCGCCATTGTTGGGCGCGTTGGCTCGGGCAAGACGACCCTGGTACGCACGCTGCTGGGCCAGTTGCCCAGAGAGCGAGGCGAGATCCAGTGGAACGGGAAGCCCGTAGCCGACGCGGCGGCCTTCTTTGTCCCGCCACGCTCGGCCTATACGCCTCAGATCCCTCATCTCTTTAGCGACACCTTGCAGGCCAACATCCTGCTTGGCCAGGTCGAGGGACAGGCAGACATCCAGACAGCGCTCTCTCAAGCCGTGTTAGACCGTGATGTCGCGGATTTTTCCCAGGGCGTGCAGACGGAGATCGGCACGCGCGGTATGAAGCTCTCTGGTGGTCAGGTCCAGCGCACCGCCGCCGCGCGTATGCTGGCGCGCCCGGCTGAACTACTCGTCCTGGACGATCTCTCCAGCGCCCTGGACGTGGAGACCGAGAGCCTGCTCTGGCAGAGGCTCTTCGCCCGGCGCGAGCAGACCTACCTGGTCGTCACCCATCGCCAGGCAGTCCTGCGCCGCGCCGATCACATCCTTGTGCTCAAAGACGGCCAGCTTGAAGCCCAGGGAACCCTGGACCACTTGCTAGTGCACTCCGACGAGATGCGTGCCCTCTGGCACGATGAGCAGGATAAGCACGTTGGGGAGTGACTGGCATATCTGTTACATGAAGAAGGGATTTATCTATGTATGACAGAAAAAAGAGCAACCCCTGGCTGCGAGAAAATATTGAGCGCCTGTGCCGTGAGCCAGGAGCGAGACAGCTCCTCAATCTGGAGCGCCAGAATCTGCTGAGTATTGATCTGACCAATTCCGATCTAGCTGATATTCATCGATATTCTACCTGGCATCACTTGTGGAGGCCTACTTGCTCAAAGGCAGTGCCTTTACCTGGCCATCATCGCTGGTATCATTCCCACGCTGCGCGCTATTCCTCTCGTTCACCCCATGCGTATCTCACATATAGCATAACGAGAAATAAGAGATGGAAACATAGCCACCGCAGACGCTTTTACAGTTGAAAAGAGAAACTTTTTCTTGTCAGGAGTAACACCAAAAAGAAGGGAGCTACGCCAGATTGCGTCGATAGGAGATCTCTTCTTTTACTGTGCTAAATCCCAGCTTTCGATAGTCCGCGAGCGTCTCAGGAGCTTCTCCCCAGGCTTCGAGTTCGAGTACTGTTGACTGTTGGGGTAAGAGCCAGCCTATGACAGTCAGGAGGAGCTGAAGCGCCAGGTTGCCCTCACGGTACTGCGTAACAATGCCAGGGGCGTCAATAAGCGCGGTTCGGACTTCTCCTTCTTGTTCGCTCAATGTGGCACGACAGGTGCCAGCGATGGAGCCATCAGGCGCGAAGAGCAGAAATATGCCGGCGGGATTGAGGTGGGGGAGGAACCGGGCCACGTCCTCTTGCGTACATTGTAGATGGCCCCAATAGCCTTCATAACTGCGATTGAGCGCTTCCACATAGAGGTCTACGCGTCTGACCTGGTCGTAGCTGCGTATGGTAAAGCCCTGAGGGAGTACTGGAGTTGCAAAGGGCTGTATATCCGCCAGGCTCAGGCGTACATAGGTTGAAACAGGCTCAAACTTCTGGGCTTGAACAAAGAGGTTGGCACCTTCATTCTGAACGGGAACATAGGCACGGAATGCCTGCGAATCAAGTTCGTTAGCCCGTTCAAGTAGATACGCCAGAAGTTGGCTTCCGATACCTTGTCGCCTCCATAAGGGATGAACGTAAATGGAGAGATCAGCATTAGGGTCATTGGGTGTCTTTTGCAGCAATCCATATCCAACCAGGGAGGTACTATCTGGAAGAGCGACGACCCAATTGTTGAGTGCTGGATCTTGACCAGACCAGGTGAGCTGTTCGCGCAAGAAGTCCTCGCTTACCTGCTCGCCAGTCTGGTCAGCCTGCTCAACTTCCTGGAGCAGCTTGACCAGGGCAATCAGATCATCCTGAAGATTGAGTTTACGATAGATCAGTGAGCTAGCAGCTTGCTGCATTAAAAGTCGTCCTCTCTCTAAAAACATGCGAAATCGCCAACTTCTATAGAGATACGTTCCACAATAGCGCTAACTCACAAATCGAGCCAGGATCTGCTGTTCTCACCCGTTGTTCAGTTCACGATTGCAATGGCGAAGCCTCCCCATGCGCGCTCCTTACCCGTCTTTTTCCCAAGAGTGTGTTGCTCAACAAGTGAGAGTCCACAAGGCTGAAGGAGCTCGGCAAGGCGCTCCCTTGTCGGAGGCAGGCTTTCAATCCCGAATTTCAGCGGCTCGCCAGCAGCTCTGGTGGCTATTCTTGCGTCTCAAACTGCATCATCTTTATCCTCACGTCACCAATCATCGAGATTGACCATTCTTTGTCTGGAATATCCATCACCGTTCTGGAATGGTTCTTATCCAAAAGGTTGGCGGATCACCGTGCGCATCTTGTTTGGGGCAACTCTCCGCAGATCGTTTAGATAGATCTCGTGATGTTTCCCACGAAAGGTATATCCCTGTTCCTCCAGAAAACGGTGAAGCTTCTCGATCGTTGGCCCTTCATCTGCAAATGGACCAATATGCATGATCTGGGCCGCTGTTCCCTCGGAGAAGTGCTCCAGACGTATCTTCTCCAGCGCGCGCAGATTCTTCTTTCGCTGTGCCTGTCTGCATGCTTCAGCAAACCATTCCTCAGTCACACAATCTGGCTGCATCATCATCATCGTCCATTGCCAGTCTTCACGTGGAGCATCCCTGCCACCATCAGCCCACCAGAGTCCCTCAAGCGGCATCACTGCATAGTCAATGGCCGCTTCTTTCTTGAGCAAGAACTTGGTGGTATAGGCAACCGTATAGAGTGCCTCAATTGCATCTTTGTACTCCTGTGCCGTATTGGGATCACCTTTCCCATCCAGCATCAGAAACTGCATTGCAGGAACCTCTACGATCACGACCTCCTGTACAGGAGGGGTATAGAGGTGTTTCAAATCTGTTTTGAGATCCAGTTTTATTGGCTCAATGCTTCTATTCATACATTCCTACTTTCTGTGTGTTCTTTTCGCCCAAAAAGCGAGATGGACGCGCCTTCCCTGCCGCTGCTCGCCTAGTATCTCTTCCCTACCAATTTCGATCTGGACTGCCCACTAGGAGCGGGAAATACGGCCCTGATCTTCTTTGCCGGGCTGAATAGTAGTATTCCGCAGACACTCTATGAAGCGGCACGCATTGATGGTGCCAACCGGTTGACGTCGTTTCTGCGCATTACCTTCCCTCTTCTTTCTCCGGTCATCAGCCTGTAAGAACTGTCTCCCTGTCAGATCGAGGTGGGTTTGTTCTCTAGTGCACTCGATTCTCTGCCGATGATATCTTAACTGCCTCCCCACGCGCATCATGCCGACCAAGCCTCCACCAGATGCTGAGCATGATTCCTGTGAGACCAAGCAGATACAGAGGAACTGTCCAGAAGCCAATCTGCTGAATTAGTGCGCCTGCCGATAAAGGAAGAAGCGAGACGCCAACAATATTCATCGTCATCATCAAGCTTAATGATCTTACGAGAAGAGGCTTTTCCACCAGATGAGGAACCAGAGAAATTACCGTTGGATAGATGGGACCCTCACTCAAGCCAACGAGCAGGCTGAAAACCACCACGCCTGTTCCTCCTGGAAGAAGCCAGAACAACACTAATCCCAGGGTAATACCACCAAGACAAGCAAAGATCAGATTGGTCCTGCTGAGATGGAAACGTTCGGCAAGGGCATGCAAGAAGAGGCGTGCAAAGAGCAGGCTGATCCAGAAACCACTCATCAGTATGCTTGCAAAAGACGGGGTGAGATGTCGCTCGTTAAGTGCAAAACTGTATAACCAACTACTCAAAACACCGTGCAGGCCTGCCTGGGATGCGATAAACACTCCAATGAGCCACACCTGTGGGCTCGCGAGTGTCGCCAACCACAACATGTGCCCTTGCTTCTGGATGCTTCGAGCATCACTTACTACATGCGAGGTATTGGCAGCTATCCTGGGGAGGTGTCTTGCCAAACCGCAGAGCAGCAAAAGCGGCAAACACAACCCACCAAGAAGGAAAAAGATACTGTTCCATCTCCAGTGAGTGGTCAGCAGGATACCCGCAGTCAGAGGACCTATGAGCCCTCCAATCCCAAAACCCGCCTGACTCAGGTTGAGCCAGGTAGCACTGCGGGGAAATTGAGCCATCATAGTGGTAAAACTGGTATCCAGAAGCCCAGTTCCCAGGCCAATGAGCCCATAGGCTCCAATTGCTATTAGTAAAGGAGGCATCATCCCCAGGATGAAGGTATTCAGAAGCAAGATCAGCGCTCCGAGGATCATCACATGGTAGATACTCCATTTTTCGATCATCTGACCACTACTCAACACGGCGCACACATATCCCAGAGCGCTTGCTACAAAAAATGGTCCGACGGTTGCCGGAGTTAAATGGTAAAAGACCATGAGATCAGGCAGGATGATTCCCCATGCTCCTGATTGGAAACCAAACAAAAATAATCCCAGAAAAGCAGAGCCAATCAGAAGTCGCTGGGGAGGAGAAAGTGACATTCCAGTTCCTTTCATTATCTACAGAAAGAGCAGGGCTAAGAAATAGAAGTATAGATTAAAAGAGGTGGTTTTTATATGGTATAAGAGGGTCAGTTCTTGACATCAAGCACTGGAGCACGCTTTTTTCTCTAGAAGGGAAGGATCAGGATACTTATGAAGAGAGTGAATTTCAAAGCAATTGTTTATCACTCCAGGTGACTACAATCGATGGTAGCTGTTTAGGAGCGACACCAACAGTCATGTAAAACCTTCAAGTTGCTTTAGAGGCTTCTTCAGATTTTCCTTCTGCTCTCTACTATGTGATCTAGCAGCTGGAGCTTGAATATGTCACTGTCGGTATCCATCGCAAACGCTATGCGTTGTCTGAGTCTCCAATTGGGCATGAGTGTTGTACAGTAGAGATGTGATCAAAGCAACGTAGTCAGGAAAGGACCAATACTCATGAATGAATCTGAGATCAGCCAGTATATCATTGGGACATTTGAGGGCGTAGATGTGGTGGTCGCTTCGGGCGACAGCTTCTTCTTCTACAACCCAGATAGTAACGTACCGCCGGATCACAGGTTTCCGTTTGTGACACTTGTGACCAGCGATATTAATGACCAGTTCTCTAACCTCAACCGCCCGTCGGTCTTTCGCTTGAATATCGGCATTAGCAAGCAGACGTTTCGCTCGCTCTTTGGCGAACCCTCGTATCCTTCCGGCAGAGACAGCGCGGCGATCAGCGGCGAAAACTCTAGCGACTACGACTTCACTGCCCTGGATCAAATAATGCCTCACCCTGTGTATGGCCGAATGTTATGGGTGTGCGTGCTTAACCCGAGTGAGGAGACGTTTGAAACGAAAGTGCGGCAGCTTCTGGCCGAGGCGTATGACCTGGCAGTGAGCAAGTACAAGAGACGGGTAGCTCGCGGGTAGGCTCCAACCGGAGAAGATGAAACCATATGAGGTAGGCCCAGGAGTGCGCCTGTTTGCTTATCGAGGAGTTGCTTAAAGAGCCGTACTTGAGTAGTGGTACGAGGGGTAAGCGGCCTGCGTCCAGCAGTGGCACTGTTGGGGGTGGGAAGCCCGCTGACAATGTACCGGATGGGTCTAGCCAAAAGAGCCATCGGGCTACCCCTGCGATCTATGCTGACGAATGGGGCATTGCCCCGTGAAGGAACCTGCGTAAGTGTCGTTACGCGCCGCCAGGGGGAAATGGCTGATACCCCCTAGCCAAAATGGCATGGCGGCTGGCCCATCGGATTCCTAGTCCGATGAGTGCTACTTCATAGTCCGCCCGGCGTAAAGCAGGCAGCTACGGATTGCTATCACTTCTCGATGGGCGCATCAGGGAACGCTCACACCGCCAGTGCTCGTAAGAGCCGCGAGAATGCCAGCGGGCGGGAGAGCGGACGGAGGCGGCGTAGTAGCCAAATGCCTTCCTGTAATGGGAAGGATAAGGTGAAGGTCCGCCAGGGTAAGTCTTCGAAAAACGGAATAAACAGATGAAGGGAGGAATGCAGATGACGAGAGGCTAGACCTCTTGGTGCACCTCCCCATGGGTTTCCATGAATCTGCTCTCCGTGAGTACTTGGACCCAACTGGAAAGCGCAGTGCGGTGAAAGTCGCACGCTGCGTTTGGAGCGGGGGAAAGGCCATGAGGCCCTACCTATCGCTACTACATGTATAAATCTATCACTCACTATGAGCGATCTTTACACGTATCCTGGGCTTACTGACAATTGGTAAATGATGTGAAGAGTGAGCAGGTTTTGGCCTCAAGGGTTGGCATTTGCCCCGAAGGTTGAGCAGTACAACCATTGATCGGAGGAGGAAGCGCCTCTGAAGCCATTTGCAGTGCGCCGTTTTTGTAAATTCGCGGTGATAAGAGAGGTCTTGTCGCCCCTAAGAGGGAAAATGATAATTACTACCAGCAGTATGGTTCATACTTTTGGTTCATTGTCCAGGCTATCAAGGGGGATTTTATCCGTCCACGTTGTTGGTATTGATGAGCCCAAATATTCTTTCGTCAACGAACTGGTTGTTCGCATATTGACGATCGCGGAGGCGTCCCTCTTCCTGAAAGCCGAGCTTTTCGAGCAGGCGTGTGGAGGCGAGATTGGGATACGCAACCTGAGCTTCAATGCGATGCAAATGGATGTGTTCGAAGCCGAACTGAATAATCGCGGTCAAGGCCTCTGTCATGATCCCTTTATTCCAGTAGTGTTTTGAGAGAATATAGCTCAGGGCTGCATTTCGATTATCGGCATCCCATGAATATCCACAGTTGCCGATGACCCTGTTCTCTCCCTTCAATATGATGCCCCAGCGTAGTGCTTCATGTTGAGCAAAGCGCCTTCGATGACGTTCAATACTCTTTTCCGCTTGTTCTAGCTGTGTCATCGGAGCTGGATCGTAGTAGCGCATAGTCTCTTCATCGGACAGAAAGAGGAAGGAATCCTGCGCATCCGTTGCTGCAAGTTGCCGTAAGATCAGGCGTTCTGTTTCTAAGGTCGGAAAGGTGTGCAGGTGGATATTTAAGCCCATGATGATTATACTCTCCTCAAGTGTATTTTTCGATAGAAACATGCGAATATTATATACTATCCTTTTGATTTATTTGGGAATTATTCGTTGAAAGAGGGTCTATGTGGGATGGTACAAGGATTCGTACAAAAATGGGCCATTTGTTGACAAAGGTTCGTCACTCCCTCCTGATCTACAGCGGAGATCATTGCATTGATACACTTCTAGCCATACTGGGGGATCGAGTATTAGCGGAACGAAAAACAATGTTAAGACTTTTTCGAGCTTAAAACTGTGAACTGAAAATCCTTAGCGTTGTTTTCCGGTCGGCTCATATGCACGGGGCCGGTTCCGGTTATGGCGCTCTGTGCGAAAACCTGCCGGAACAGCAGAGCCTTGGAGAGTTCCTCCAAAGTGCAGAGGGCATCACCAGGTGCAAAGCGGATTTGGCGCTGCAGAGCCAAGCTGTTCCCCCCTCATCGTCGTCAAGGTCGAACTCGTCGTCAGCCATAACGAGCGCACCGAGGGCTGCACCTTCGGTAGCCCGCGCGGTGACCAAGGCGGTGGTCTTGACTTCAGCTACGTCTTGCCTCTTGCCCACGAGGTCGTTGCCCAGCACAACTCGACGTTGGCCTGGGCAACCCCGATGGCCATTGTCCCCGATACATGTCGCGCTTTTCGTCCATAGTTGTCCGGTGACTGGCGCAATGGCGGGACGGTCCTCACCCCATGATGCCCTCGCGCCCGCTTAGGCCCCCGCGGAGGACCCGGTGGCGTGTAACTCGCCCTCGCCCCTTGATGCCTCGACCAGGTGCACCACAGCCCACTCGTTCATCAGCAAGAAGATGAATAAAACGGACGCGAAGGGAAACTATACCGAACTAGGCCTGATCCCCTGGTCGGGTCAGGGGTTCCACGCTACCTGGGGCCTGGATTTCTCGGCCAAGTTCTTCAACGATAAGACTTGCCAGGTGACACCAACCGAGCCAGGTTTCGAAACGGCGTTCAAGTATTTTCAGCAATGGTCCAGAGAGTTGGATTATAACAAGGTTGATACGTTTTTAGCTACCTATCAGCCACCCAATGCACCCCCCAGCCAGACGCCACTGTTTACCGGTCACCTGGGTATGTCGATTGATGGCAACTGGACACTATCAAGCATTCAGCAGTACGCTCCCAAGCTGAATTATGGCATCACTTACTTGCCGGTGCTACATAAAGGAGACGCCCCCTTTACCTGGTCGGGAGGCTTCTCGCTGGTGATGCCACAGGGCGCGCATAACACAGGCGCCGGATGGAAGTTCATGAAATTTATGACGGGTCCAGAGGGGCAAGCTATCTACACAAAAGTAACAAGCCATCTCCTTTCTGAGAGCCGCCCACCGCTTCCGATAGGAGCTCAATACTTGGATGCAATGGATGCGGCACAGTCTTCGATCCTGTTAGGAACGTCGACGGTTGATCAAGCGTTGCAGCAGGTATACCAGCGTTTGCAGCCTCAGATGGACCAATATTGCCCTTTTAAACTGGATTAGACCCGTCCCCAGCTCAAGGAGTTGCAATAAGATAGGGGATGTGGAGTGTGCTGGCTGCCTGCGGCAGCCAGCACACTCCACATCCCCTATTTGGCCCCGCTACCTCTCACGAAGTGGCCGGGGGTCGCTCCGGTGTGCTGGCTGTCGCGGATGACGCGTGTGCCGTTGACCCAGACGTCGCGCACGCCGGTGGAGAGCTGGTGGGCATCCTCGAAGGTAGCGCGGTCGGCGATGGTCTGGGAATCAAAGAGGACCACATCGGCGTAGTAGCCGGGGAGGAGCAGTCCTCGATCTCTTAAGCCCAGGCGAGCGGCGACGGACCCGCTCATCTTGCGAATGGCTTCTTCCAGGGTCAGGTGCCGCTCCTCGCGCACATATTTGGCCAGGACGCGGGGATAGGTACCGTAGGCGCGTGGATGCGTGGGACCGTGCGGTCTCGCCCAGGCGGGATCGACGCCGCCCGCGTCCGTGGAGATCTTCACCCAGGGCTGGCGCAGGCCGAGTGCCACATTGGCCTCGTCCATACTAAAGTAGATGGTGAAGATACGCTGCTGCTCTGAGATCAAGAGATCGATCACGGCATCGATCCAGTGCTGACCGCGCATCTCGGCGATCTCTGAGAGGCGTTTCCCCACATATTGCTGGTTCTCGGGCCGCTCGAAGCCGATGGGCATGACGCCCTCGGGACCTATGCCGTGTGCCAGGGCCTCCCACTCGCCCGAGGGGGCAAGCACCTCGGCGCGCACCTGCTCGCGTACAGCGGGATCGCTGAGCCGCTGGTACATCGAGCCACCCTCGGCCAGCCAGGGTGGAAGCACCGAACTCAGACCGGTTCCCGAGCCGGGATAGGGATACATATCCGCCGTCACATCGATGCCAGCCTCGCGTGCGCGCTGGATACTTTCAATGGCGAGTTGCATCTTCTGCCAGTTGTGGCTGCCACTGGCCTTGAGGTGATAGATCTCGACGGGCACGTTGGCCTCCCGCCCAATGGTAATGGCCTCCTCGATGGCCTCTAGTAGTTGCTCGCCCTCGGAGCGCAGGTGCGTGACATAGATCCCACCGTATAGCCCGGCGACCTTTGCGACCTCGATCAACTCCTCGGTCGAGGTATACGTATCGGGGGGATAGATCAGGGCGTAGGAGACGCCAAAGGCCCCATCCTCCATAGCCTCAGCCATCACGCGGCGCATACGCTCCAGCTCATCCTGCGTAGGATCGCCCATGCGCAGGCCCATGACATACTCGCGCAGCGTGCCGCCGCCCAGGAATGATCCCACATTGGGGGAGACGCCGCGCTCAACCATCGCCTCAAGCCAGTGGCGAAAGCGCGTCCAGCCCTTTGCCGGTTCGATCCATTCGCGTACCAATTCACGCTCCTGCGGCGAGAGATCGACGAAGCTATCCGTAATCTGGCCTCCCACGGGCGCCGGGGACCAGCCTTCGCCCATTACCTCTAACGTGACTCCTTGCGTGATCTTGGAGAGGTCGCGTGGATCGCGCATAAGCGGCACATGCGAGTGGCTCAGGATATCGATAAAGCCAGGACTGACCACCAGCCCCTCCGCGTTGACGACCTCACGCGCCCTCGCGGGCGAAATATGGCCGGGAGGCGCGATCTCTTGAATGCGCTCCCCAGTGATTGCCACATCACCATAGAACCACGGATTCCCCGTGCCATCAACGACCTTAGCCCCGCGAATCAGGATATCTATGCCGTCTGTGCTCATATGTCTCCTCCGCGCTTTTCTCTCTATTGTAGCATCTAGAGGCTCGCTCCTGGTGTACGCGGCTACTTACATAGTCTTACAGTAGCCGCGTACGCCAGTAGCGGGCCACCGCAAATATGCTATGATGTGCTTATACTTTGCCTATGGTTGCTTATTTGCTCTGTTTGGGGGCTAGAGGAGAGAGTTATTATGCCACGAGTGAGCGTCCAGGTTCGCGTGCCCTTTCCCGATGTTGATAGTTCGAGGCGCATCCATTTTACGGCCATGCTGCGCTATTTTGAGGTCGCTGAACATGAGTTGATGCGCGCAATTGGTTTCCCCTATGCGACTGCGCTATGGGGCGTGGCCTTCCCTCGGGTCCATGTGGCCTGCGATTTTCGTGGGGCGGTGCGCTATGATGACCTCCTGAGCGTAGAGGCGCGAGTGGCACACGTGGGACGTAGCTCGTGGAAAGTGGCCTTTACCGCGCGCGTGCTGCAAGAGGTCGCCTCGGAGCTACAGGTAGGCGATGTTGTGGCCGAGGGGGAGATCGCGATTGTGTGTATGAATCCAAAGAGCGAGCGCGCCCAGCCTCTCCCCGAGGAGCTACGCCAGGCGCTTGAGAGGGAGTAATAAAGGAGGGAACCTGTGTGGCTCAGCCCGAAGAGCAATTAGAGCTAGTGAAGCCGGATGTCAAGTATGCGCAGGCCTACCTGGCGATGATCGATGCTCATTTTGCCAGCGGCGAGGAGTATAACTATAACAATATGTGGCTGGCACGCGAAGACTTTGCCGCCTTTGTACGTGAACTGGAGGATGAGGCCCAGGGCATCGACTTGCTCGCTGGCCTACCCAGGCAACAGACCTATTTTCTGCTCAAGGATGGCGTGCAGATCATCGGCGAGATCCGCTTCCGCCCGCACCTGGAGGAGCCTTACGAGAAGCTTAATGGGCATGTCGGCTACAATATTCATCCTGCTTACCGAGGGCGAGGGTATGGCACGCGCCAGCTAGCCTTGCTCCTAGAGGAGGCGCGCCAACTGGCTTTGCCTGGCGTCTCCATGACGGTTGAAGACGAGAATCCCTCCTCTGTGCGCGTGATCCAGAAGAATGGTGGTCGCCTGCTGCGCGTGGTGGAGAATCCCCCTCGCTTCGCATTGAAGAGGAGAATGGGGAACTAGTGGTGAAGGACACCACCAACGAGGGCGAGCGTTGCGCCCTCTGGTGGATTGACCTTTAAACGCTACTAAAGTACGCGTCTACATATCCAGACGGGGCATCTCGTCCTTGATATGTAGACGCGTACTTTAGTAGCGTCGTGCAGCTTTGTAGCGCCTGCGGAGCCAGATCGCACCCGCGACAATGCCTAGCAAGGGGACGCCCACGACGCCACCTACGCAGGCCGCGCTTTTCACATAGGTGAGTGTGCAGTCGGGTGGTGGCGAGCTATAATTCAGGCTGATATAGGGACTGACGGGGTTGAGGTTGGCTTTGGGCGCCAGGATGGGATCGATCTGCATGTGATCAGGGGTGAAGCTGGTATAGAAACGCGTAAGGTAGGCGTTCTGGGGCATTTCTTTGAGGTAACTACCCAGCGCGTATGGGCCGACTGGTTGGGCGTACTCAGTGACAAAGCCATAGCCCCCTGCCTTCTGAATGGCGGTGTCTATAAGCTGGTAGTAGTTTGCGCCAGGATTAGGTGTGGAAGTGATTTGATCCTGGTCGATATGGATGTCCTGGTAGTTCTGGGGCGCGAAACGCTCGTTTGCCAGGATCGAGACCTCCATATTCATCCGCGTATTGATGTCGGTGGCCGCCAGGCGAATAGGGATCATAACCTGTTTCATGACCATGGGGAAGGTGATCTTGACAGGCGCGATACTGGTCGTGTCCGCCTTGGCCTGAAGCCTCATGGCAAGGAAATACATGTTCTTCGCCACATAGGGCTGGATAAACTGCTGCGTGCTGGCCGGTACCGCGTACTGGTGAGCTTGTAGCCAACTGGTAAGCGCCCCGGCGTCACCCGATTTAATCACATCGTAGGCGAAAGGGCCAACCGCTCCACTGCCATAGACGTTGACGTTGGAGCTACTCGTCGTATTAGGCGCGCCTGCTCCCATGCCGCTATAGTGTGGCCGTGTTATATCCGCGTAATCGCAGGTGCGGGCAGCAGGTACGACAAACCTGGGAGCAGTAAGCTGCTCCAGCGAGGTGAAGAGGGCTTGCGGCGCCTGGTCTACCGTGGGTACAACGGGTACAGGAAGCACCCAGGCGAAATCCTGGGCCTTCCCTTGATAGCGTATCTGCTCATATAGGGTCGTGCTATGCGCGCCAACAGTAATCAGGAGCCTCTCCGTATCCTGGCTGACCCTTGCCTGGTCTGTACTGGCAAAGAGCCCGCCGCACGCGAGCGCGGAGGCTGGCAGGAGCAGCAGGCAGCACAGTGCGAGCGAGAGGGGCGCGAGGAGTCGTATGAATTTCAGCATAGTTTAGAATGCAGAATCCTTTCTATGGGCCAATCGGTAATCTGTAGGGTCCAAGCTGGCTTGGACTCCGAGCGAAGCGACCTCCCGGCGTCTGGGTGTCGGCTTGCGGGCCTCGGAGTCCATGCTAGCAGGACCCTACAATATGGAGGTCTCATGAAAAGAGACGCTGCTGCAGGGCTTTTTGTTCCTCATGGGGGGTGGTTTCAGAGATATGTTGTGCCTGGAAGATCTGGCGATCCGGTAGGCGTACCGCTGTCAGTGTGCCGCTGCGATAGGCTCCTGTGTCGACGCAGATCTTGTTTGGCTCGACTAGTGGTCTCGCTAGCTTCCAGTGACCAAAGACGACGAGCTTGCCCCAATCATAATTGCTTTTCAGGAAGCCCCTTGGCCCCCACATCTTACGCGCGGCGGGCGTCTCCTCGAAGGGCTTGCCTGGCAGGACTCCAGCGTGGACGTAGTAGGCGAACTCGTCCTCATACTCCAGGCGAGTTTCCTCCAGCCAGTAGCCTATCTCGGCGGGCATATGTCTCCTGTTGGCCCTCCAGAGGCGGCGTGCGCTCTTCATGTTGGGGGCGCCAAGAAACTCTGAGCCATTCCAGCACTCCAGCCAGGCGTCCTCATGATTGCCCCGGAGAAAGACGCACGAGGGATGCAGGCGCTGGAGCCTCCGCAACGCTCGTATGGTGGCGAGGGAATCCTCGCCCTTATCCAGATAATCCCCCAAAAAGACCAGTGTGTCCTGTGGATGCAGGGGCAGGATTTGCAATAAACGCATGAGGAGCGTAATTTCTCCATGCACATCGCCGATGGCATAGGTCACAGGGGGCGCGCCCAGGTCGTTCCGCTCAGCCCTAAACAGGGCCTCTTCCACCGAGGGATAGGTACGTTCTCTTACAGGTGACAGGAAGCCTGTCACCCTGAGTGCCAGGGTCTTCAGTTTTCGCGAAATAGAATCTATCACAGTGAATTAAATCAATGCTTAACGTGGGTAAGGGGTGTGGTGACAGCGTGGCTTCGCCACGCCGTCACCACACCCCTTACCCACGTTAAAAACTATGCCTGTCCCTCTTTGTATTTCTGGATGAGGTCGGCGTACCAGAGGCCGCTGTCTTTAATGATGCGGCGCTGGCTGTCGTAGTCGACATAGATGATGCCGAAGCGCTTGCTGTAGCCCTCGGCCCATTCGTAGTTGTCCAGCAATGACCAGGTGAAGTAGCCCTGGACGGGTGCGCCCTGCTCGATGGCGCGCACAATTCCCTGGAGATGCTCTTGCAGGTAAGAGAGGCGGCGTGGATCGTGGACGTGCTGGCCACCATCCCACTGGTCGCGGAAGGCCGAGCCATTCTCGGTGACGTAGAGTTTGGGCAGGGCATACTCTTTATGCAGGCGTATCAGGAGTTCGGAGAGGGCGTTGGGATAGACCTCCCAGCCCATCTCGGTATAGCTAGCACTGGGAATGGGAGCAACCAATTGACAGGCATCGGCCAGGGGCGCGGGCTCGGTGCCACGAATGACACTGCGAGTATAGTTATTGACGCCCAGGAAGTCGATAGGAGCCGATATAATCTCCATGTCGCCATCCTCGATGGGAGGGGCCTGGAGCGCCATGTTTTTAAAGAAGTCTTCGGGATAGCTGCCACGAACGATTGGATCGAGGAACCAGCGGTCACTGAAGGCGTCGTAGTGCGCCAGGTCGCGCAGGGTCTCAGGGCGGTCGTCGGCGGGATAGCCAGGGGTAAAGTTCAAGGTAATGCCGACCTGGGCACCGTTTGTGACGTGGGCGCGGATACGTGGCAGGGCGAGGCCATGTCCCAGTAAGAGGTGGTGGCCTGCGTCCAGCGCGCTCTGACGATCCTGTACGCCGGGCGCGTGAACGCCATTGCCATAGCCTAGATAGGCCGAGCACCACGGCTCATTGAGGGTAATCCAGCCCGCGACGCGGTCGCCAAGCCGCCGAGCCACAATTTCTGCATACTCGGCGAAGGCGTAAGCCGTCTCGCGGTTGCGCCAGCCGCCCTTATCTTCCAGGGCCTGGGGGAGATCCCAGTGATAGAGGGTCGCGAAAGGTTGGATGCCCTTGCTGAGCAGGGTATCAACCAGGCGCTCGTAGAAGTCCAGACCACGGGAGTTGACGTCTCCGCGCCCCTGGGGCAGGATGCGCGGCCAGGCAATGGAGAAGCGGTATGCGCCCAGGCCCAGGCGCGTCATGAGCGCGATATCTTCGTCTACGCGGTGATAGTGATCATCGGCGACATCGCCATTATGGCCCTGGTAGACCTTGCCGGGGGTCGCGGCAAAGGTGTCCCAGATCGAGGGGCCGCGACCATCCTCATGGGTCGCGCCCTCAATCTGGTAGGAGGCCGTAGCGGCCCCCCAGAGGAAATTAGTTGGGAAGAGCTTTGCCAGGCTGAGCTGTGTTTGTTCGGAGTTGCTGGTTGTCGTCATATATATCCTTACTAAGCCACCAGGTTTTGGATTTTCTCGCCTTTGGGTTTGCGTTCGCTACGCAGGCGTGGATTGGCGAATTCATCGACGCCGAAGTTGATCAGCGTGAGGGCCGTGCCCACAAAAGCGATGCAGAGCGCGGGCGGCAGGAACCACCAGTAAGCACCCTGGAGGATGGCGTCATTATTATTGACCCAGTAGAGCATAGAGCCCCAACTGACGCTAGTAATATCGCCCAGGCCCAGGAATTGCAGTCCGGAAGCAGCCAGGATGGCGTAGATCACGGTGCCAATGAAACCCGACATGACAATCGCGATCTCGTTGGGCAGGATCTCGGCAAAGATGATGTGAAGGGTGTTTTCTCCACTGGATTGAGCGGCCTGCACAAAATCACGGCTGCGCATCGACATGGTCTGTGCGCGAATAACGCGTGCATTCCAGGACCAGCTCGTCACTGTTAGAACCAGTGCGATGGTCAGGTCACCCTTGACGGGGAAGAAGGCCGCCAGCACGATAGCCAGGGGGAGGCCAGGGATGACCAGGAAGATATTGATGAAAACCGAGAGGATATCATCAACGATCCCGCCGAAGTAGCCCGCGATCAGCCCGATGGCGGTCGAGAAAGCCGTGATAAGTAGCCCGGTTATGAAGCCCCAGAGAATGGAGGAGCGTGCGCCAACAATGGTCTGGGCGAAAACATCCTGCCCGGTTTGTGTCGTGCCGAACAAGAACTGGCCCGAGGGCGAAGCTAGGTTAGGGCCCACGTTGAGGGCGTTAGGATCGGTATGGATAAACACTGGGCCGAAGAGCGCGATAAGGATAAAAATGGCCAGGATGACCAGGCCCGCGCCGACCTTGCGATTGACCGTGACCAGGCGCCAGAGATCGCGCAGACGCCCATTAGTGGGAGGCGGCGCTCCAATGCCCGCCATGCCCGAAGCCCCAACGGTAAGGGTGCTCTCGGCGCTAGTACGTGACGCGACATGTGTTGAGCTGCCTGTTGCCTGGGTATTGCTTGTATCAGGTTGAGTCGAGCTCATAAACGTTTAACCCCTTTCTTGGCGAACACGCGGATCAAGCACGGTGTAGACCATGTCAACCAGGAAGTTGGCGCTCATAACGGCGACCGTAATAATGAGGAAGATGCCCTGCATCAAGGCATAATCCGAGTTCTGCACTGCCTGGAAAAGCGAGTAGCCAATGCCTGGATAAGAGAAGACGATTTCGAGGAAGAGCTGGCCCGCGACCACCTGGCCAAGCGCGATAGCGAAGCCGGTGATGTTGGGTAGAATGGCGTTACGCGCGGCATAGTTGATCATGACGCGGCGCGTGGCAAGCCCCTTGGCCTGGGCCATGAGCACATAATCTTCAGAGAGCGTCATAATCATCGCATTACGCATACCAAGCATCCAGCCCGAGATGCTGGCCACAACAAAGGTGATGGCGGGTAGGATGGCATGCTGGATAGCGCTAGCGATAAAGTCAGGCGACCAGTCGGGCGGAATGAAGCGATCATAGCCGCCGCTGACGGGGAACCAGTTGAGGGTAAAACCAAAGATGTAGAGCAGGATCAGGGCCAGGCAGAAGTAAGGGATGGCCGAGATAAAGGTCATGAGGGGTGGCAGCAGGCTATCCAGGAAGGAGTTGCGGCGCCAGGCGATGATAATGCCCAGGAGCGTCCCCAGGGCAAAGCTAAGGACCAGCGAGACCATTACAAGGACTAGTGTCCAGGGGAGTTCCTGCCCAATGGCTTCCGCCACTGGCGTTGGGAAGTAGGTGATGGAGAGGCCGAGATTGCCGTGGAGTAGATTGTTAAGGTACTGGAAATACTGCACCCAGAGCGGATCGTTGGAGATGCCAAATTGTAGCTCAATCGCGTGAATGGCCTCGGGTCTGATGCGACCCTGGAAGCGAGCCACAAAGATCAATGCCGGGTTGCCAGGCGCCAGGCGCGGGATCAGGAAATTGAGGGTGAGCGACGCCCACAGGGCAATGAGATAAAAGCCCAGGCGGCGTAACAGGTGACGCATACAGGAACTCCTTTGTGAATAGGGCAAAGCCTCTGAAACATGGAAGAGTTTCTGGGCCTCATCAGCCCAGAAACTCTCCAGAACAAGCGTTACGAGAGACTATTGTGCAGGTGACAGGTGGAGTATGACAATGGCCGCATCGGGGTACTGCCAGGGTGGCGGAACCGCGTAGGGATTGTCAGAGGTGGGCCAGCCTGTGAAGTTCTTGGTGCTGTACTCGTTCCAGTCCGCACCGTAGACCAGTGTGATGACCGGAACTTGCTCGACCATGATCTTCTCCAGACCCTGAATGGCCTGTTTCTGCGCGTTGGGATCGGTCGTCGTCGAATACTGAGTTAACAGACTATCGGTCGTCGGATCTTCCCAGCGCTCGTAGTTGGAGACTGCTGTTCCCCCAATAGGAGCGGACTTTGCCTTGCTGAGCACGTTGTTATAGGTATAGAACGGCGAAGGACCACTGCCGACGCTACCAATGCTCATATCAAAGCTGCCGGTATTGAGGGCATTCACATAGGAGTTGTACGCAATGGCGTTTACGTTGGTCTGGATACCGATAGCCTTCAGGTCGCTGTTGACCATCTGGCACATGGTGACCCAGTCGCTCCAGCCAGTGACCACGTTCAGGTTGAAGGAGAGCTTCTTGCCGTCTTTATCGACATAGATGCCATCGGAACCCTTCTTCAAGCCAGCGCTCTCCAGCAGTTGTGTCGCCTGAGAGACGTTGGGGGCCTGCCAGGTCAGGTTCTGATACTCGGGGTTGAGATAATCCTTCTGCGCGGGGAGGATCAGGCCGGTCGGGTTGGCGACAGGCTCGAAGTTGCTCTCCGCAACATGGAACATCTTGTCGCGATCCAGCGCGATACTGATGGCCTTACGTACATTGACGTTGTTGAAGGGTGCCTTCGTCAGGTTCATGTAGAGCGAGACGTTGTTGCCCGAGGGGAACCAGTATTTGTTGTGCTGGGGATCGCGGTCGATATAGCCTTTTTGCAGGTTAGGTGTGAACAGGCTGACCCAGTCGAGGTTACCTTTGTCCATATCCAGTTCCAGGGACTGGTTGGAGTTGTACGACGGGTAGCGCAGTTCATTGACTTTCAGCTGGTCTGCCTGCCAGTAGCTGGGATTCTTGGTGTAGTCCAGCAACTGAGGGCTGAAGGACTTCAACGTGAAGGGGCCGGTACCCACAGGAGTTGGATTGGTGTACTTCGATGGATCGCCCACATTCGCCCAGAGGTGCTTGGGAACGATCCAGGTTGTGCCACCGACGCTATAGAGAATAGGTGTGTATACCTTCTTCATGGCGATAACGACGGTGTTGTCATCGGACGCGGTCACGCTGTCAAAATAGTTCCAGAGGCCGTTGGTGTCCGTCGCGGGATATTGCTTAAACATGTTGAGGGTAAAAACAACATCGTCGGCGGAGAAGGGCTGTCCATCGGACCACTTGACATTCTTGCGCGTGGTGAAGGTCAGCGTCTTGTTATCGCTGGAGAACTTATAGTCGGTCGCCAGCCAGGGCGTGACCTTACCGCTAAAGCCGTTGACGTAGAGAAGGGTCTCATAGACCATACCTACGGTACCTGGATTGGCGTTAGGAGTATAAGGCCCGAAGTTTTTGGTGAAGTCACCGGTTGGTCCGGTTGAGATCGTCAGATAATTATTGTGCGCATTCTGCCCGCTGCCGTTGCTGGTGCCACCACCGCAGGCGGCCAGGACCATGCCCAGGACAAGCAGGAGCGTGGTAAGCAATGCTCCAGTGTTCTTCTTCGCTTTGAAGAACCTTGTCAGAGATCGCAGTGTCATTGAAACCTCCTTAAAAAAACAGAGAAACAAGTTTAGTCCATTCGTCATTGAAAAGCTGCTAAACTGATAGAGTTCGATATAAGCTCCTTTCTATAGTCATAAATTTGCGCTGTAGGCGCTATAGGTGACTCGCCCGGGTCAGGCATACAATGAGTGATAGGTCGCATGCCTGGCCTCGGCGACACACTAATCTCATAAGATGAGTTCGTGAACAATGCTATCCTTGGGAAGCGCTTTATGTTACCTGTTCTATGGATGAAACTGCCTGGTTCTGCCTCGCGCCGCAGGAGGCGCGTACCAGGAGGCTGGTTGCCAGTTGGATTTGCTGAACCTGCTCCTCCTCTGGCTGGAGTGGTGTGGCGTGTTTACCGGCTCCCGGTGGGATATATGCGCGTTGCCGATGAGCCTGTTCAATCATGGAGATCAGCAACTTTGCGCCCTGTCGCCCCATCTCTTGAAAAGGCTGCTTAACGGTCGTCAAGGGCGGTCGTACATGCGCGGAAGAGGAGATGCCATCAAAGCCGACCAGGGCCAGATCGTCAGGAATGCGTATACCATGCTCCTCGGCGTATGCTATAACGCCATAAGCCATATCGTCGCTGGCCGCAAAAATAGCCGTGGGGCGTTGCCCCTGTGGGAGCGAGAGTAGCTTCTGCGCGGCCTCCATCCCTGATTTACGCCTAAATAGGCCCTCGACAACGAGTGTGGGATCGACGGGTATACCATAATCCTCAAGCGCCCGGCAGTAGCCCTGGTAGCGCTGGCGGGAACAGTAAAGATCTACGGGGCCCTGGATGTGAGCGATCCGGCGGTGGCCGAGCTTCAACAGGTGGCATACTGCCTCATAGGCGCCTTGCTGGTTATCTGCGCTGATCCAGGGGACATCCGAAGGAAGCTCCCGATCATCGATCATAACCACAGGGAAGCCATGCTGGTGCAGGCGTATGACATGTTTAGCGGGGAGTCCCGGCAGAATCGAGAGCAGGCCTGCGACGAGGTCGGAGGCCAGGATGTGATCGATGATATCACCCTTGTCATCGGCACGAGTCTTGTCATTGATGCTATAGAGCACGAGTTCATAGGGGGTAAGGCCGATAGCTTCAGCGACGCCACAAACGATATCGGGGACCATAGGCCAGGTGAAAGAGGGAACCAGAACGCCAATCAGGTGACTATGCCTGCGGGCGAGACCCGCCGCAGTCAGACTTGGGACAAAGCCTTCTTCTTCGACAATACGAAGGATACGCTCACGCGTGGTTGGATCAACATCAGGCTTCTGGTTGAGAACACGCGAAACAGTTGCTTTTGAGACACCTGCCAGGAGAGCAATATCGCCAATGGTACGCTTCCTCGCCATAAATATCTTATCCTTATCGGTTAGCTACATTGCACACCAGGGTTGCGCACGCATCGCCTCTTACATAGAGAAATCTGCGTGTGTAAAGGAAAGAGAAACAAGGCTGTCACGAAATAAATATCGTTCCGTAATCGGTTACGGTAACGCTTACAAAGAAGTATACCGATGAGTAGGTTAAAAGTCAAGGGCTTTTCTGCTGATTATGTTGGGGAACCCCAATATAATCAGCAGAAAAAAAACTACTACAAACGGGTCCAGTCGAAGATGACGCCCATGGCGCTGGCGCGGCGCTCCTGGAGCATGGTGTATGCCTCGGGTGCCTCGTGGGGTGAGTAGCGGTGTGTGATCAGGTTATTGACGTGCATATCGCCACGCTGTAAATAGCGGAAGAAGAGTTCGGCCTGGCGCAGGTTGTTCCAGTGGGCGGAGTCGCTAGATGGGAACTCGGCGTGCATGTCGTGCGCACCCACAATGGTCAGCCCCTTTGTGATGACATCTTTGGTCAGATGCTGTGTCGTGGGAGTGCCAGTATCACCGAGCAGCACCAGGCGGCCAAAGGAGCGCAGCAGGGGCAGAGCCTGCGCGAAGACTGGCGCGGCACCCGTTACGTCATATACCACATTGACGCCCTGGTTCTCGGTCAGGCGCAAGACCTCCTCACGGGCCTGTTCCACCCCCATCTGGAGCACTGTGGTCGCGCCATGGGCCTGGGCTATGACCAGGCGCTGCTCCGCTACGTCGATGGCGATAATCTGGCGCGCGCCAAGCAGGCGCGTATATTGCGTGACGAGTTGACCCAGCAGGCCCAGGCCCACTACCGCTATATCATCGCCCAGGCGGTGCTCGGCACGCCTGATCCCGACCTGTACGATGGTTGCCAGGTGGAACCAGGTCGCGTCCTCGTCGCTCACGCCCTCGGGGATACGATAGATATCCTCGTCGGCGCGAACGACCGAATATTGCTTGTGGTTGTGGCGTAGGGCCACGCGCTCCCCTTCGCGTACATGCTGAACATTCTTGCCAACGGCGATGACGCGCCCAACCATGCTATAGCCAGGATGAAAGGGATATTTGACCCAGTTATCCCAGTGCGAGCCAGGCTCAAAGTTGCGGCTCAAACAGATGCCCTCGGTTCCTGTACTGATGAGGGACTGCGTGGCCTGGAGCAGAAAATCATCGGGTCCCAGCTCGCGTACAGCCTCTTCGTGTACCTCGACCTGGTTTTTGCCCGTAAAAATAACGTTGAGCGATTTCAATAGGGTCCTCCTTCTGCGCTTCCATTCAAATTATTGTATGCTTCATAATACGCGCGGGTTGCCCCCTTGTAGTAGGGATCTGCTGTGGTCCCCTTGTGGTAGGGACCCGCTTTAGCGCGTCCAAATGCCATTCATGGCGGTGCAGCGTAAGCCTGTTTTTGTTTGAAAAACGCAACTCTCTCAAGAGGAAACTTTTTGGGCTGCGCCGACAGGCGATTAATCGCCTTTGGACGCGCTAAAGCGGGTCCCATTGGCGTCAAGATAAGAGTTGCCTGCTTGGTCCCACGCCCATGCAGGGACGGAAGGGAGTGCTTCTAAAGGGCGCACCTACCTTCCGTCCCCGCTGGTCGTGGGGCATGGCAGGGAGAGGGAGCCACCCAGCCGGAGGGGCCTGGTAGGTGCGCCCTTTAGAAGCACTACCAAGGCTCCTCCGGCATGGGTGGCGGACCTCGCGTAACCCATCCTGCAGAAGCGTAGACTCCTTCACTTGACGCCAATGGGACGCGCTGAAGCGGGTCCCTACCACTGGGGGGGCTGTTTCACGTAGTGGGTTGCGTGCTGTTATCAGTATAGTAACGCCAAGAGGAGTGCGTCAATGAGGGTGGCTCTCTGTTTGAGCACTCAACAATCACCATGCCTCAAGCTCTCCCCCTACATTGCCTGGGGCATGGCGAAGATGTCTTTCAGACGTTTTGTTTGGCATAGGTGTAGGTGCCAAAGCGCTCCATAAGCTGAATGGTCTCGGTGGGTAGTGCTTTGTGCAAGGCTATGCAGCGCTTGTAGAAGTAGTCTCCTGGCTTAAGCACAGAGCCACGCTTTTGTGCAAAGAGGGTCTCCAGAAGTGCTCCCAGCCAGGCTTGGGGATTATTGTGCTGGCGAGCAAGCTGGATGTAATAGCCCTGTTGCTGAGAGGCCTCCCCAAAGATCTGGCACAGGTCGCTTGCTATCTCTCTAACGTTAACGTTAACGTTTTTAATTAAATTTAATAACGTAACGTTAACGTTAGAGAGATGAGTCGCCACCTCTGAGGGAGACGAGTCGCCTATGGTGTGAGCTGAAGTCGCCCCTGAGTCGCCCATTTTTGTGGCGACCAGTCGCCTTTTTTCTGGCGACTCGGTAGCAGGAGAGTCGCCAATTTTGCTCACCGAGTCGCCAATTGTGGTCGCCTCTCCAGAAGGCGAGTCGCCAATTTTGTTTACCGAGTCGCCAATTGTGGTCGCCTTTCCAGAAGGCGAGTTGCCTTTTTGGGCAGGGGAGTCGCCTTTTGCCTTTTCCCTCAGAGAAGGCGAGTCGCCAATGTGAGTCGCCAAGTCGCCATTTGTAGTCGTCATCTCAGAAGGCGAGTCGCCTTTTGGTGTGGCGACTCCCGTGGTGGTGGGAGTGCTACGCTGGCTTGCCAGGTTCTCGATCTCGTGGAGCAGGCGATGCGCGGCTACTGGATCGAAAAGGTCGAAGATTGCCTGGCGCACATCCTCCAGATCGACAAACCCTTTGTGTGATGTGGAGGGTGCTTTGTCGGCTTGCGTAGTTTGCGCAAACTGCGATGTACAGGATAGGATACAGGCGTCTTTGGTGGCTAGCAGGGCCAGCCAGCGCTGTTTGACCTGGCGGGCGAATGAGGCCACCTTGGGCCGGTAGGAGGTCAGGGCGTCCAGCGTGTCGGGATGGGCCAGGCGTGGCTCGCCCAGAGGCAGGTAGAGCGCGATTCCAGGCCTCTCTTCACGTACCTGGAGCACGCGCATCTGTTGCAGTACTAGCACATACTTATTAGTCCGGTCATAATCCAGGCCCAGTAGCCGCGCCAGCTCGCGCTGGTTGCGCGCCCGCACCACCGCCGCTTCGCCAGCGGACTCTACGGTAGCCTGGGACAGAAAGGCCTCCAGGAAGCTCAGGCCGCCATTGGCGGGCAAGAGGATGTCGAGGAGTTGTACCAGGAAGGGGTGAGCGCTTCGTATAGTCTGATTGTAATGCGTTTGGGAGGCGACCTGTTGTATATTTTGCTCAAGGGGAAATTCAGTTAAGGGAAGAGTGGTCATCGTGCCTACTTTCTTTTCCACACAGCTATCCACACATACATAGGAGTAGGGCAGGGGCGTGAAGCACCATATAAACGTACAAGGCCCGCTTTTTGGGGTATGAGTTTTGACATACATTCCCCACGCCCATGCCGGAAGAAAAAGGTAGGTGCGCCGTTTACAAGCACCTACCTTTTTCTTCCGGCTGGGCGTGGGGCGCACCGGGGAAGCGCAGCCGACCGGCATGAGGGGCACAAAAAGGCCTTCCATCTCCGCTTGCTACCTCATCGTTCGCTCTTGTGCTCTCTCGCGATAGCCTTTGAAATAATAGACCAGGGCTAGGATATCTGTAACTATAACTATAAGGAGTACCACGCCATTCAGCCACGAGAAAACTTCAAGATGGCTGATTGCAGCTAAATTCCCCAAAGCCCACCTGATAGAAACGCTTGGATAGAACACTAAATAACTGAGGCGATTTACTTGTGCCGTGTCCCTATCTCTATACCAAAGGGATGACGTTTTCTGGTCAACGGGTATGTCTTTTCTTGCCGCCTCGACTTTTACTAGCAACCAGATAGTACATGACAATGCCGCTGCTATGAAAAAAGCTATGGTAGATATCCACAAAAAGGAAATGTTTTGAGGGTTCTTCCAAAAGAGATTATCAGGATCAAAAGGGTTCTTTCCCAAAATACCAAAAATAATACCAACTGCCATGCTCGCCAACATCGCAAAAAAGCTTACCCCTTGACGCCAAATTTGCCTTGAGCCTCTATTCATGCCTCTTTACCTCGCTGTTATTGCTGAGCTATATTATAGAACAACGTCGAACCTTTTGTATTCTCCAATGAACCTCTTTTACAGGGTGGACGGGTGTGCTATAATGCATGTGACCGAACTCACTGAAAAGTGTTGAGGGAGACGAGTACGCGCAGGTTGCCCGGTACAGAAAGAGCACGGCTGATGAGAGTGCTACTGGAGACGCGCCGAATATCACTCCTGAGCTGAACGCCGAACGTCGCCTGACAAGTAAGCGGACCGGCCTTGCCCCCCGTTAGCGGGGCAGAGATGTGTTGGCATCTCATCGAGTGGACGTGCCTTGCCCTCATTGGGCTAGAAGGGACGTCAAAAGGGGTGGTACCGCGAGCCTTTCAAGCTTCGTCCCCAGTTGGGGCGGGCTTTTTTTTATGCACTTTTTTCCGATTGTTTCATTAGAAAGCTACCCGAATATCCGAATAGCGCATGGTTGGTTGTAGACAGTATCTGGAGCGTTGAAGAGCATGTTTAAAGAGATTGAGACGAGGCAATCATTTCCTGCCCTCGAACAGCAGGTGGAGCAGTGGTGGCAGGAGCATGGCGTGGTCGAGAAGGTGCTCGCCCATGGAGACCGGAAACAGCCGTTTGTCTTCTTTGAGGGGCCGCCGACCGCCAATGGCCGCCCGGGCGTGCACCATATCGAGTCGCGCACGAGCAAGGATGTCGTGATCCGTTACCGGCGAATGCAGGGCCAGTATATCCTGGGTGCGCGCGGTGGTTGGGATACGCATGGTCTTCCCGTTGAGCTTGAGGTGGAGAAGCAGCTTGGCTTCTCGGGCAAGCCCGATATCGAGAAGTATGGCATCGCCGAGTTTAACAAGGCCTGTAAAGAGAGCGTCTGGAACTATGTCCAGGAGTGGGAGCGGCTGACGAACCGCATCGCCTACTGGATCGACCTCAAAGATCCCTATATTACCTATACCAATGAATATATCGAGTCCCTGTGGTGGATTCTCAGGACCTTCTGGGATCGGGGCCTGCTCTTCCGTGACTATAAAGTCACGATGCACTGCCCACGCTGTGGCACCTCGCTCTCAGACCACGAGGTCTCGCAGGGCTTTGAGGACAACGTCGATGACCCTTCTGTCTGGGTGCGCTTCCGCGTGCGCCAGACCGGGCATGAGTTGGCTTCGCAGCTAGCGGGCGCCGCCCTGCTGGTCTGGACGACCACGCCCTGGACCCTGCCTGCCAACGTGGCCGTCGCGGTCAAGCCCGATGCCGACTACGTGCTGGTTGAGTATAAGGATGAGCGCCTGCTGCTGGTGCAGGCCCTGGCCGACAAGGTCCTGGGTGAGGGCGCATACACAGTCCTGGCGACCTTCAAGGGCAACCAGTTGCGCGACCTGCGCTATGAGAACCTCTTCAAGGGCGTTCCCGGCGTGGGCGAGCAGGTGGATTGGGAGAACACTTACCGTGTCATCGCCGACGACTATGTCTCGCTGGAGGATGGTTCCGGTCTGGTGCATATCGCGCCCGCCTATGGTGACCTGGAGATCGGACGCACCCATGGCCTGCCAACGCTCTTCTCGGTCGACCTGGCAGGTAATACGCTCTCGGCCTATGATGAACTGGGCTTCGGTGGCCTCTTCTTTAAGAAGGCCGATCCCGTTATCACACGCAACCTGAAGGAGCGCGGCCTGCTCTTCAAGGGCGAGCGCGTGCGCCACAGCTATCCCTTCTGCTGGCGTTGTCATACACCCTTGCTCTACTATGCCAAGCCCTCCTGGTATGTGCGTACAACCAAGTTCCGCGATGAGATGCTGCGCAACAACGAGCAGATCAACTGGGTTCCCGAGCACATTAAGACGGGACGCTTTGGTAACTGGTTGGAGAACAACGTTGACTGGGCCTTGAGCCGTGAGCGCTATTGGGGCACGCCCCTGCCGATCTGGATCTGTGATAAGTGCGAGAAGACCGACGTGGTTGGTTCGGTTGCCGAGCTTTCACAGAAGGCCGGACGTGACCTGAAGGAGCTGGATCTGCACCGCCCATATGTGGACGAGATCACCTGGGATTGTGAGTGTGGTGGTAGCTATCATCGTGTTCCTGATGTCGCCGATTGCTGGTTCGACTCGGGTTCGATGCCGGTCGCGCAGTGGCACTATCCCTTCGAGAACGAGGAGATCTTCGCACAGGCGGGCCAGGCCGACTACATCTCAGAGGCTATCGACCAGACGCGCGGCTGGTTCTATACCCTGCACGCCATCTCGACCCTGCTCTTTGATCGCCCGGCGTATAAGAACGTCATCTGCCTGGGCCATATCCTGGACGCCAGGGGTGAGAAGATGTCGAAGTCGCGTGGCAATGTCGTTAATCCCTGGGAGCTGCTTGAGTCTTACGGTGCCGACTCGACGCGCTGGTTTATGTGTGCCTCCGCGCCTCCCTACAACTCGCGCAACTTCTCGTTCGAGCTGGTGAACGAGATGCAGCGCCAGTTCTTGCTGACGCTCTGGAACACCTATGCCTTCTTCGTGACCTATGCCAACATCGATGGCTGGCAGGCGCCAACAGAGGGCGATCCCTTCGCGGGCGTCGAGCTCCAGTTGATCGACCGCTGGATCCTGGCGCGCTTGAACGCCTTGATCGGCGATGTCACCGGGATGCTCGACAACTATGATATCCATGGTCCTACGCGCCAGATGGTCAGCTTTATCGAGGATCTCTCGAACTGGTATGTCAGACGCAATCGTCGCCGCTTCTGGAAGGCCGAGAGCGACCAGGATAAGCACGCCGCTTACCTTACGCTCTACACCTGTCTGACGACGCTGGCGAAGCTCCTGGCGCCCTTTACGCCCTATGTCAGCGAGTCGCTCTACCAGAATCTGGTCGCCAGCCAGAATCCCAGCGCGCCGCAGAGTGTACACATGGCAGAGTGGCCGGTGGCCGATCCCGCGCGCCTGGATAGTCAACTCGTCACCGATATGGGCCTGTTGCTGGAGACGGTCAACCTGGGGCGCTCGGCGCGCCAGAACGCCTCGCTGCGTATCCGTCAGCCCTTGAGCGAGCTGCTCATCCGCCTGACGCGTAGCAACGCTACTGTGGATGGGCTGCGCCGCTTTGAGAGCGAGCTGCGCGATGAGCTAAATATCAAAAGTGTGCGCTTCCTGGGCGTCGAGGATGGCCTGGTGGAGTATTACTTCAAGCCAAACCTGCCTGTGCTCGGTAAGAAGTATGGCCGCCTGATTCCGCAGGTCCGTAGCGCCCTGAGCGCTCTGACGGGCGAGGTCGCTACGCAGGCCGCGCACAAGCTGGAGAAGGGCGAGAGCGTCGCCATAGAGGTTAATGGACAGGAATTGCAACTGGTCTCCGAGGATGTCCTGGTCTTCGCCACCTCACCCGAGGGGTATGCCGTAGCGGAGAGTGACGGTCTCGTTGTCGCCCTCAACACAACGGTATCGCCTGAACTGGCGCAGGAGGGCATCGCCCGTGACCTGGTGCGCCTGATCCAGGACGCGCGTAAGTCGGCTGGCTTTAGCATCACGGATCGCATCCAGGTGCGCCTGCAACCGGAGGGCAAGCTGGACCTACAAGCCGTCCTGAACTCTCACAGTAACGTTATCAGCAGCGAGACACTGGCCAACTCGCTGGAGCTTGGCGCGAGCAACGGTGGCTATCATACTACCATCGCCGAACTCGAAGGCGGTAACGTCACCATCGCCGTCCAGCGTGTGTAATATTAGACGCAAAGAGCCGGACTGTTGCATTTGCAACGGTCCGGCTCTTCTTTTTTCAGGATGGTTACCAGATAGGGAGTCAGGCTTATGGCTGCTCGTAGGACTGGCTGTGGCCCTGCTCGATGGATTGCTGGGAGAGGAACGCCAGGCGGAAGCTTTCGTAGGCATCCTGTAGCGTTACCCCTGGTGTGTAGTCGGGCTCCTGGATGGAGCGTACCAGGTCGGCCATACCTGCACGAATGGCGTTGGCGTAGTCTCCTGTGCGATCGGGACGTGTCAGCGTTGCCTGTACAAGCTGGCCCGCTGTCGCGCCTGTAATGCCCTCGGGGCGGGTATTGTCTGGATAGTAAGCTTGGTTTGCAGGAGCTTTTCGAGGGCGGGATAGTCCGAGGAGGCGAGCGCGCCCTCTATCTCCAGCCGATCTGGAATCCAGCCATAGGCCGTGGCCGTACCTCGCTCCATGACCACACGCAGCACCGTTTTCTCCAGAATTGCCAGGCGGTCAAAAGCATGATAAAAATGGGCGAGGGCGCCGCTGCTGTAAGAGACCGATGACATGACGCGATCCTGTCTGCCATCGGAGCCTGTGTGGGCATTGCCCGATACCAGGACAGGCTTGCTGGCAACCAACTGGTTGCACAGATCAAAGAAGTGTACCCCATGTTCAATAAAGATGCCACCGCTCTGGGAGCGATCCCAGAACCAGTGTTGTGAGTGGAGTGCCTCGTTGGAGGCCGTATTTTCCAGGCGGATATAGGTTACTTCGCCTAGCAGCTTGCTGTGTACCAGCTTCTGTAGTGTGACGTAGAGGGGAACATAGCGCAGGACATAATCGACCTGTATCTGTACACCGTGTTCTCTGGCTGCGGCAACAAGGGTATCGGCATCCGTAAGGGTCGTGGCAAGGGGCTTCTCCAGGAAGACATGTTTGCCCGCCTGAATGGCCTTGAGCGCCTGGGGAACATGGAGCCAGGGGGGAGTGGCAATCGTCACGAGATCTACCTTGGGATCCGCGAGTAGCTGATCAATATCGGCATATGGCGTGGCGTCGAAGCGTGCGGCGGCCTCTTCTCTGCGTGCGGCGGCCACATCTGTAATAGCCGCGATCCGCACCTGAGGCATTGTCGCATACGCCTGGGCTGTAAATTCGCCGAAGCCGCCATAACCAATAATACCAAGACCAAGAGGTTTCATGTCAAAGGGCTCCATTTCTTAGAGAAGCGTCGCAAGAATGTCTTTAATCGAGAAGGTCGCGCTACAGACGACCAGGTCAGAAGCGCCATAGTACACGGTTAGCGTATCCCCGTTTTCAACGACGCCATTGGTAAAGACCACATTCCCGAAGAAGCCGTTGATCTCATATTCAGCCAGGGGCTCCATAATAGGCTGTTCTGAGCGTGCGATGACCTTTGTGGGATCATTGAGATCGAGCAGCACTGCACCCAGGCAGTAGCGGTTCTGCTCATTGGCTCCATGATAGATCTCCAGCCAGCCAGCTTCCGTGCGTGTAGGTGCGGCCCCGGCGCCGATCCGCACGGAGTCCCACATTCCAGGACGCGTTGTCAGCAGGCAGGTATGCTCTCCCCAATGCAGCAGGTCAGGAGACTTGCTGATCCAGATATTATTCCCACCAAGGCCAGTTTCGCCGAGCGTGGGGCGGTGTAGGGCGAAATAGTGCTCACCGATTTTCTCAGAGAAGAAGGTACAATCTTTATTATTGGGGGGCAGGATCATGCCGTGACGGTTAAAGTGCTGCCAATCCTCCGTACTAATCATGCCCACTCCATATCCCAATCTGGAGACCGCTGTATACGTCAGGTAGTAGCAATTCCCGATCTGGGTCACGCGGCAATCCTCAATGCCAAAGGCCTCCAGCTCGCCTTCACCGATGAGCGTAGGCGTTGGCATGACCTGGAAGTGGACGCCATCCTCGCTGGAGGCGAGGCGCAGGTGGGAGAGGGTCGTCAGGTAGGTATTTCCCTGATAGATGAAACTGCGTGGATCGGTTCCGTACTCTAAGCCTGGATCATCCTTCTTGCAGGAGAGGATGCGCAGGCCATTGTGCGCGGAGGGATCGATCACGAGTGCTCCAACTGTGTCCTTAGCTTGTTCTGGACGCTCGGCCACGCGGAGCAGGAGCCAGGTCTTGCCCTGGAAGGTGAAGGCCCCTGGATTGAGCAGGCATTCGACTACCAGCCCATCGAGGCTGGGGGCAACATTAGCTGGATGTAAGAGGGGATTATAAGTAGAACGCTTGGCGTTGTCTGTCATTATATTGTGCTCCTTAGTATAGCAATGTGGATTGCTGGTATATATACCAGGTTTCGGTGAGGGCCAGAGGGCCGGGATTAATCCCAGCCATAGCGGTGGCCCCACGACTCAACAATACGGCGAATGATAATGATTGAGATGAAGGTTGCGATTGCGTTAAGCAGGGCAATCGTTGCTCCATATCCCGAACGGAATTGGTTGAAGGCTTGATAGTAGATTTCTAGCTGCCAGGTCTGCGTCGCCATTTGCGGCCCACCATTGGTTAAGGTGAAAGGCTCCGTAAAGATGGAGAACATCAAGCCAACGGCCAGGATAATGACTGTGTAGAACGCGGGATAGAGCATGGGTATCGTCATGCGCCAGAAGCGTGCCCAGGCGTTAGCCCCATCAATAGCGGCAGCCTCATAGACCTCGGTGGGAATGCCCTGAAGGCCGGACAAAAAGATCAGCGAATAGTATCCGGCAAACTTCCATACCATCATAAAGACGATGACCAGGGTTGCCAGTGTGCCATCCCCCAGCCAATCAGGCGAGGTGCCAAAGAGGGAACGGAGAAAGGCGTTCAATGGGCTATCATAGGAGAGAAAGCCGCGCACGACGAGAGAGGTGACCACGCCTGAAGCCAGGTAGGGTAGGAAGAAACCCACCGCAAAGAGGGGCTTGAAGCGTGGAATCCGGTGAATAATCAGCGCCAGTCCAATAGCCCCCACCAGTACAAGGGGGATAAAGAGTGCCAGAAATTTGTATGAAACCAGAAAGGCCTGCCAGACCCGAGGACTGGAGAGCGCTTCCTGAAAATTGCCCAGGCCAATAAAAATGGGGGTAGGCGAGATCAGGTTCCAGTTCTGGAAGACCAGGAAGAGGCTCCAGAGCAAGGGAATAAAGAAAAAGATCAGCGTAAAGATGAGATAGGGACTGGTCAGAAGCCAGCCTTGAAGCTCTCTCTTTATGGCTTGTTTTTTGTTGATAGCGGGTATGCTACTCATGAGAATCGCTCCGTTATTTCTATGATGCAGTGCTTAGCGCAGGACCAGTTGGACGCCCTTGACGAAGTTGCGGCTAAAGAGGCTAAACAAGAAAAGGATCGGGAAGGTCAAGAGAGCGGCGGCGGCATAGAGCGGACCCGGGTAGGCACCATAGGGGCCAAACATGGAGCTCAGGAGCACATTTAGTGTTTGTCTGGTTGGCTCTTTGACCACGATGAGGTCCCACATGAGTTCGGTCCAGCGTTCCATGAAGACAAACAGGAAGATGATCGTACTGATAGAGCGGGCCATAGGGATCATGATACGGAAAATGATCGAGAGATTATTGGCGCCATCCAGGCGTGCCGCTTCGATCATTTCGAGAGGAGTAGAGCGGAAGAAACTGGTATACATGAAGATGGCCCAGAGGCTGACCAGCTTAGGAATAATCATCGCCCAGTACGTATTATACAGGCCAAAGAAGCGAATGATGAGAAACGTCGGCACGAGGAGAATGATAGCCGGGTAAAACATTTGAAAGAGGATAAAGTTGTTGATGAAGCGCTTCCCGCGAAAGTCGAGGATAGAGAGCGCGTACCCAACGATGGCTCCCACCACCACGACACTGACGCTATCGACAATGGTGACCATGAAACTATTCAATAGGGCATTGAGGAGAGGGAGCGAGGCATAGCCTCCCCCGTTGAAGATCCATTCATAGGAGCGGAGGGTCAGAGCGCTGGGAATAAAGGTCTTATTGACCTGGTCCCAGGGCGCAAAAGACTGTAAAAGCAGATACACATAGGGCAGAATCATAATCAGCAGGACTGGTATGGCAATGATATATAGCCAGTTGCCCCTGGTATGATGCGTTATTTTCCTCGTAACTTTAGGGCGAGTATTGGTTGCGGAAGCCAATGGTATGGCTACTCCCTGTTTGCTTTGCGTTTGTGCCATCATCATTCTCCTTCACTTTGACACCAACTAGTTGTAGGCCTGGCCAAGGCACCCGGTACGTGCAAAAAGAGAGGTTGGGAGAGAATTAGTTCAAAGATCTTATTCCGAACCCCATCCCCATTCGGGGACCACCTAAAGGTGGCACGGCAAGCCTTCACTTGCGTGTCTAGTGTTTCGCACTCAGGGTTTTCGGATCAGAAGTAGTTGCAATAGGTAGTGTGATTGGCACTATTGCTTTGCACCCGGAGTGTGTCCCTTGTTAGAATGTATAGCCGCTGTCGCTATCCAGTAGTGGTTTGAGGAGCCTGGGAGTAGCTGCCTGGTTTTCACCAGGTAGCTACTCCTGTGTGCAGGTTACCAATGTGTAAGATCTTATTCCGAAACCCAACGTCACTGACGTGACTAGCGCTTCGCGCTCAGGGTTTTCGGATCAGAAGTAAGGCAGGTTTTATTTCAACATGGTTTGAACAGAGGATTTCCAGCTATTCCAAGCCTGCTGAGGGGAAGCGCTACCTTTAACAACTGGGATAACGGCCTGATCTCCTAGTGAGACCTGAATATCCGTATAATTCGATACATTGATTGGAGGTATCGCATTTGGGATATTTTCGGCATACTTAGAGAATTGTGGATTCTGAGTGAAGTACGATTTAAACGTCGTATTTGTGCTCAGATCATCACGCGCTGAAGGCAGGCTAGTGGTTTGCAGCCATTGCAGGTCGTGCTGTGGGTCTGAGAGCACCCACTTGAGAAACTCCCAGATAGCGTTCTGCTGCTCAGTTGAGGCCTGCTTGTAGATTACCAGGCCCTTGGCATCGGCAAAGGTTTTGATGTTCTGGCTATTGGCCATGTTATCGGGAACCGGTGGCGGGGTCAGAACATAGTTATCATTGAGTTTAAGGTTGGGATATTTCTGCTGCCAGGTGGCAAAGCGCCAGGGACCAATGATATCCATCACACTCAGGCCGGTTTCAAAGGCATCGGTCTCAGTCTGCGTCAAGAGGAGCTTATTCTGCGAGAGGTCCTTCAAGAAGGACAGGGTATTGACGGCGGCCTGGTCATTGGCAGTGACTTTCCCGCCAGAAATGAAGTTCTGTCCATTGCTAGCAGCGTCATAGATGCTGAAGAAATCGAACCAGCGCTCGTACCAGGTATCTTTCACAAGCGCGTCACGTGCCCAGACAAACTTGTCAGGGAACTTCTGCTTAAGTTTCTGACCCATGGCGATAACCTGGCTATAGGTGCGTGGTGGCTCGGTATAGCCGATCTGTTTGAGTATATCCATACGCCAGCCGAAGAGCATGGCATTGCTATACATGGGCAGAATGTAGGTGTGATCATCGCTAAATTTCCAGCTGGTGATGGTCTTGTCCATATGGCGAGCCTTAATGACATCATTCCATCCGGGCATCTGGTCCAGAGGCACAATAGCCTGGGAGTTTTGTAGCTGTCCACCAAAGCCGGTAAAGATATTCTCTGAGGCCGCTGGCGCGGTGCCACCTGCCAGGGCCGCCTGAATACTGGCCTCTGAGGTGGGATTTTCGGGAATGGCCTTGACGGTAACTTTGATATCGGGATGCTGGGCCATATATTCTTTGGCCATCTGGTTCCAGAAAGCCTGTTGAGGGGGATTGGCTGCGGACCAGAAGGTCAGATTCTTCGCGTCGCCAGTACTTCCACTTTCGCCACAGGCGGCCAGGGGAAGGCACACCACAAGTAGAAGTAGCGAACCCCAGAGTATTTTTGTCAGCTTCACTGCTGATTCCTCCTTTGTATCTAGACACTTTTGTATCTGGACACTGCCGAAAAGAATAATTCTCTATTCTTTATCGGTTTTTACGGCGTTATCAATAACCACTGAAAGCACATCCACATGAGCGGCGCAGCACCAGCTCAGTCGTGAGTTGCGTCTGCACCGTTACGGGCTTCTCCTCAGATTCCTCCAGAATGTTGAGCAGGCGGCGAGCCGCGAGCTTTCCCATTTCCTGCGTAAAGACCTTGACGGTACTGAGTGGAGGTGTACTGAGCGCACTAAAATAGGTGTCGTCAAAGCCTATAAGCGCGATATCTTCTGGCACACGACGCCCTAATTGTTGTAGTGCGCGTAGTGCCCCCAATGCCATGGCATCGTTGACGGCGAAGATTGCGGTAAGGTTAGGAAGCGTTTTTAGCGTTTCTTTGAGCAACACTTGCCCGGTTTCTAGCGTGGTATCCTCGGCATGAAAGAGATGAGGCGTCAGGCCTGCTGTGACAAGGGCATTTTTGTAGCCTTGTCCGCGATGAACAGAACTTGCCCAATTCTCTGGCCCTAGCAGGGCAACAATGTCGCGATGTCCATGCTCGATCAGGTGCGTCGTTGCTTTATAGGCTCCCTGAACATCATCGCTATTGATGGTGTCGAGAGGCGTATTTAGAAGCATATTATCAATCAGGACCATGGGGATTCCCTCTTGTTTGAGCTCCAGAATGAAGCGGGTGGGAATATCTGGACCAGCTAAAATTATGCCATCTACGCGATTTTCAGCCACAGGTTTAAAGGTTGCAATGCTCTTTTGCTCCTCACTGATAGTGCTTAGCAAGAGATGATAGCCATGACGACTTAACTCGGCCTCTACACCATGCATGATGATGGGATAAAAAGGATCTCCTTCAAATGGTGTACGGCGCTGATTGACAACATAACAGATCGTCTCCGTCCGTGATGTCGCCAGGACGCGTGCAGCCATATTCACCGAATATTCGAGTTCCTTTGCCACGGCAAGGACCCGTTCACGTGTCTCTGGCTTCACACCATCTTTCCCATTGAGCGCGCGAGACGCCGTTGCTAGCGAGACGCCAGCCTTCTCAGCAATTTCATTTAAACTTGTGGACATTTGCAAATCCTTGGAAAACTTTTGGAAACGCTTACAAAAATGATACATTTATTTTCTATTTCTGTCAAGCATGACAAAATAGGCAGGGTTATTCACATTTTGGCACACGAAAACCTTAGGTGTCATCTCGCATCTATGAGATCAAAATTGCAAAAACTGGATTACACTACACTTCGCTCACAAAAATAAGCCTGGGTAGGATGGAAATTTTCAGAGCGAAAATTTTCAAATAATTTACAATTGCTTGAGGTTTTTTCTGGGGCTCTGTGTTAGATTTTCATCTTAAGAGGTATATGTCCTTGAAGTGTGCTTTAACAGATCTATCGTATATATTTTTGAAGAGTTTTATTGGTTCTAATTATGTCATGCAGTGTAGTTGCGGAGCACGTAACTATACTGAACAGCCCCTTGTGCAGTATCGAAAAGGAGGCCTATTTCAATGTATGGGCAACGTTTGCATAAGACTATTATTGGAGGATTCGCGGGACTCTCGCTCTGCGCTCTCCTTCTGAGCGGGTGTGGTTCATTCCCCTTTCAAGGTAGCGCTGCAAGTTCCACTCCTACGGCGACCAATTGTACCTCTTCTGCCCGTTTCAGGCCCGTGAATGGGACGCTCAAGAGCGTTGACGGGAATACGCTTTCCGTGACGAACCAGCAGGGGAAAAGCGTCACCGCCCATCTTGAGAAGACGACGCGTTTTACGCAGGAGAAGGCCGTCGCGGCCAGTAGCTTGAAGGATGGCGTAGCTGTCTCCGCTGTCGTGAAGCAAAATAGCGATAACAGCACATACACGGCGACCCAGATCGTGCTTACCGATAGAAATACTGGCGCGTTCGGGAACAATCGGCAGCAGCGTGGCAACAATCCGAACGCGAACTGTGTGCCTGCCCGCCAGCGTACTCCTACTGGCAACGGTAAAGGTAATGGCAATGGTGGCGTGCGCACCAACGCCAATGGCACGCATATCCTGAGTGGGACCGTGGGACAACTAAACAATAATATATTGACGGTAACGGATACGAAGGGTGATGACTATACCATCAACCTGGCAAGTACCACAAACATTATGCAGATAAGTAGTGCGACCGCCTCCGATTTGAAAGCGGGCGAGACTGTAACCGTGACCGGAAGCACCGAGAAGGACGGTAGCGTTGACGCGCAAAATGTTTCCATCCTGCCAGCCGGAAGCAATAGTCAATCCCCAGCGGGAAATTAATGGTGCAATATTATTTTATGAAAGATGAGAGAGAGATATGGCTGAACAGATAGAAGATATTCCTTTGTTAGATGAAGAAGAGCCAGATCTGGATGGTCCGGAGGGCGAGGAGAAGGCGAGACGGCGCTTCCCACGCTGGATGATCATTGTTTCGGTCATTCTGATAGTCATTCTGCTGGCGGGCGGCGCTCTCTACTGGCGCACGGCGAGGCCTAAGCCCATTCAGTATACCCAGGTGGCCGCGACGACTGGGAATATCAGCGTAAAGGTCTCCGCGACCGGTCCTGTGGCCGCGAACGCGCAGTATCCCTTGAACTTTGGCACCGCTGGCCAGATCAGCGAGATCGATGTCCAGGTTGGGCAACATGTGACCAAGGGGCAGAAGTTGGCCAAGGTGACTGTTGATACCACAACCCTTCAGGATAACATCGCGCAAGCCCAGCTGGATGTCAACTCGGCGCGCGACGCGTTGAACTCAGCGATCACGTCTGCTGGCAATGCCTGGAATAATGTGACCAAGCAGAAATCCATTAATGACGCAAACCTGAAAGTAGCTTATGATCAGGAGCAGAAGGCTTTGAGTAGCTGCACTGATCAAAACTGCAAACAGTCCGCGCAAGACAGCTATGCACTGGCGCAAAAACAGGCGGATAACAGCAATACATCGACATATAACCAGGCCGTGTCGGGGCAAAACCAGGTCACTTCGGCCCAGGATAACCTGGCTAAAGCGCAGTTTTCGCTGACCCTGGCCCAGCAGGCTCTGGACAACGCCCAGACCAACGCTGTGCTCCAGTCTCCAGTTGATGCCACTGTAGCAGTCATCAATGGAACCATTGGGCAGAACGTCTCCTCCTCCGGGAGTGTGAGCGGCGGTAGCAGCAGCGGTAGCAGTAGTAGTAGTAGTAGTAGTGGTAGCAGCAGCAGCAGTAGTAGCAGCCAAGCGTTTATTACCCTGACGGATACGGGCAAGCTGATGGTCTCGGCACAGATCAACGAGGCCGATATTGGTAGCATCCAGGTTGGGCAACCTGCGCAGTTTACGCTCACGGCTTACCCTTCGCAGACCTTCCGCGCCTCGGTAGCTTCGATCAATACCATTGGCCAGGTGACCTCGAACGTCGTGAACTATACGGTCATGCTGGCGGTGGATAATCAGAGCATTGGCTCAGCCCGCGTCTATCCCGGCATGACAGCGACGGTCAATATTACCACGGCCCAGCGTATCGATGCCCTGCTCATTCCGGCCACTGCTTTGAGCTTCCCCAGTACTGCCTTACAGAACGGAGAGATTGATCGCACCCAGTATCTCTCGTTGCTGAGAAACAACCTGGGTGGTTCATCCACTGGCGGCACTGGCGGCGCGCAGAGCGATACAAGGGTTATCCTGCAATTGAAAGATGGGAAGCTGACCCCCACTGTGATCAAGATTGGCCTGAATAACGGGCAGTATGTCGAGGTCCTCTCGGGCTTGAACGCGAACGACCAGGTAGTGACCGGCCAGACTGGTGGGAGCAGCACCACTTCAGGTAGTGGTACGGGCAGCAGCGGTGGCCTCTTCCGTCTGGGTGGCGGCGGTGGCAACGGTGGCGCTGGCGGTCGTGGTGGCAATGGCGGCACCGGTGGTAATGGAGGTGCTGGTGGTAACGGAGGCACTGGTGGTAAGGGAGGAAACTAAGCATGCTAGATCAAGAACAGACTGTGGAAGTCTCGACCACTGAAGAGAACGCGCCAATTATTCGCCTGGAGCGCCTCAAGAAGTCCTACAAAATGGGACGGACGGAGGTGCAGGCCCTGCGCGGCGTCGATCTCTCGATCAAGAAGGGCGAGATGGTCGCGATCATGGGACCCTCCGGCTCGGGCAAGTCGACGTTGATGAATATCCTTGGCTGCCTGGACCGGCCCTCTGGCGGGAAATACTACCTGGACGGCATCTCCGTGAGCCAGATGAACAAAGGGGAGCTCGCGGACGTGCGCAACCAGAAGATTGGCTTTGTCTTTCAGAGCTTTAACTTGCTCTCCTGGATGAGTGCCTTCTCCAATGTCGAGCTGCCACTGGTGTATGCCGGTGTCTCTACTGAGCGGCGCAAGAAACGGGCCTTGTGGGCCTTAAAGCTGGTTGGTCTGGGGAGCCGGGCCAACCATCGCCCGATGGAGCTTTCAGGTGGTCAGCAGCAGCGCGTCGCCATCGCGCGGGCGCTCGCTACCTCGCCAGCCATGATCCTGGCTGACGAGCCGACTGGCAACCTGGATACAAAAACAAGCACCCAGATCATGATGGTGCTTCAGAAGCTCAATGCACGTGGCATGACCATTATCCTGGTCACGCATGAGCCAGATATCGCGAACTACTGTCACCGTAAAGTGGTGCTACGAGATGGAAAAATTCGCGAAGATAGCGTCAACGCCTTCCCCCTCTCCGCGCAGGAGCAGCTTGCTTCATGGTCGGCACCAGACGAAACGGAGGAGTTACCATGAACACGCCAGAAGAGCAGCAGGAGATCATGCTTGAGGACCAGGACACGATAAAAATGCCAGCCTTCGACCCGCCTGAAGAGTTTGCCTTTGCGGATCAAGAGACGGCGAAGATCACGCCACCCCTCGCAACCTCCCCTCTGGAGCGCAAGGGACCTGGCGAGGGGCGACTGAGGCGCCGACGAGGAACCCTGGCCCTGTACCAGAGCTTCTCAAGTGCCGTGGTGGCCTTACGTGCCAATAAGATGCGCTCGCTCTTGACCTCGCTGGGTATCATCATTGGCGTGGGGGCGGTCATTGTCATGGTCTCAGTGAGCCAGAGCAATGCCGCGGTCATCAACCAGCGCCTCTCGACGCTTAATCCCAACGAGCTCGTTATTCGCTCGGGGAGCGCCAATTCGAGCGGCGTTCGCCAGGGGCAGGGCTCGCTGCAGACGCTCACCCAGGCCGACGCCGACGCGCTCTCTTCACGTGTACCCAACGTCTCGGCGGTCAGCCCTATCGCTAATGCCAGCGGCCAGGTGATCTTCCAGGGCCAGAACTGGGCCTCGACCATCCAGGGCGTCTATCCTTCGTTTCAGACGATCAATAGCTGGCAGATGCAGGAGGGCAACTTCATCTCAGACACGGACGAGCAGAGTGGTGGCGCCGTCGCGGTCATCGGCCAGACCGTCGCGGACAATTTGTTCACGCCCCAGGGCGTTGACCCGCTGGGACAGCAAATTCGTATCCGCAACGTTCCCTTTACCGTTGTGGGCGTGCTGGCCTCAAAAGGCGCCAGCGCGGGCCAGCAGGACGCCGACGATGTCGTCTACGTCCCCTTCAGCACCGCGCAGAGGCGCCTCACCGGGTCCCAGTTTGCTAGCTCAATTGACGTGCTGGTCAGCGACCAATCCCACATGACCGACGCCCAGAGCGCCGTGCAGCAGGTATTGGAGCAGCAGCACCATATTGGCGATCCAGCCTCCGACGACTTTGTGATCCAGAACCAGGCGCAGGTCCTGGACACGGTCCAGACGACGACGCAGGCCCTGACCTTCCTGCTGGTGAGCGTGGCGGCCATCTCCCTGCTGGTGGGTGGCATTGGCATCATGAACATCATGCTTGTCTCAGTCACCGAGCGTACGCGTGAGATTGGTATCCGCATGGCCATCGGGGCGCGCCCTCGTGATGTCATGACCCAGTTTCTGATTGAGGCCCTGATGCTAAGTGCGCTCGGCGGCCTGGTAGGAATTCTTATAGGCATAGGAGGCGGATTTATCGTTTCGCTTGTCGCGAACACCCCCTTTGTCCTGAGTCCGCTGGCGGTCCTGCTGGCCTTTGGCTTCTCCGCTGGCGTCGGCGTCGTCTTCGGCTTCTACCCGGCCCAACGTGCCGCCCAGCTCGATCCCATCGTCGCTTTGCGTACAGAGTAAAGATACTTTACGAGTGAGGCGTTACCAGCGTATGCCGGTAACGCCTCATTTTTCGTTTTCGCCTATACCAAGCGGATGTGTTATATTGAGGGCAAAAGAGGCGAGCAATGTATAATCATCAACCGGAGGGGTATGCCTGTCCTTTTTGCGTGTTTCTGCGTGGCGAGGACAACGGAGTGAATCACCGGGATGACATCGTGTACCAGGACGAGCTAGCAACGGCCTTTATTGCCCCACGCTGGTGGCCGCGCAATGAGGGCTATGTGCTGATCATTCCCAATGACCATTTCGAGAATATTTACGACCTGCCATCTATATATGCCCATCGAATTCAGGATGTGGCGCGCGAGATTGCCATCGCATTTAAGGCCGCCTATCAATGTGACGGTGTCTCCACCCGGCAGCATAACGAGCCAGCAGGCAATCAAGACGTCTGGCACTATCACATGCACGTCTTTCCCAGGTATGAGGGCGATAACCTGTATCACGCGGAGCGCGCCCGCGAGTATGCTCCTCTGGAGCAGAGACGCGAGTATGCCATGCGGCCGAAGGCCTTTCTGGCGCAGTCCATTGCATACGACGGGCAATCAAAACTATAGGCTCCACGCCGTGTCCCCGAATGGGGTTTACGGCGCGCAAGGCGATGTATTGCCCGCGTACCAGGTTGTAATTATGCTGATTGGATGTCCCTCTCGTATCAGAACTAGGAAGGCAGATGATAGCATGAAGACATATGATGACATCGCCGAGTGGTACGATCAGTGGATTGGTACACACTCAATGAGAGAAGACCCCTTCTTTCCCGCCGTCGAAGCGCTTATGGGCCAGGTCGAGGGAACCCGTATTTGCGATCTTGGCTGTGGTCAGGGGCGCGTAGCGCGCCACCTGGCAGACCTGGGGGCGCACGTGGTCGGCGTTGATCTCTCATCCAAGCTGCTTGCAATTGCGCGTCGCCATGAGGAGCACAATCCTCTTGGGATCGAGTATGTGGAGGCCGATGCCCGCGCTCTTGACGCTAAGGCGCTTGGCCTCTTCGATGGTGTGGTGTGTTTTCTGGCGTTAATGGATATTCCAGATCTCACCCCCACATTACACGGCGTCGCGCGCATTCTGCGCCCCGGAGGGTGGTTTGTCTTTGCTATTCTCCACCCCTGCTTTCACACCTCGCAGTCGGGGGAGATGGAGACGCTAGAGGGAGTGGTACGAACCATTGGCAGGTATTTTGTCGAGGGTCATTGGCGTTCAGATACGCGACCAGGACCTCCAGGAAAAGTTGGCTCGTACCACCGGACACTTTCGACCTACATCAACAGTCTTGCTGAGGCGGGGCTTCAGGTTGAGCACCTGAGCGAGCCAATTGGAACTTCCGCCGTCGCCACTTCGCCATCTGTTTCACGTGCAGACAGGCCAGTCTGGCAGGAGGTTCCCAGCATCCTGGTTGTGAGTTGCAGGAAGGGAGATAACCTGTAGGCGAGCTTATGCTGCTCCGATTTTCCTATGCAAACGTATGCAAGCACACGTTTGCACCGAATTTCGTTGTTCCTGTTTCATCCGTAGGTGCCTCCGGGCCGAAGCCTTTTGGTCTTACCCCGCGTCCGCAGGCAAGTTTGCGTCTTCGTCCGAGCCAGTACCGGAGACGGCTTGATCAATGAGCCCGATCAAGCGCAGGGCTTCCCGTAACACATTCTGACCTGCGTTGTAATCTCGATCCTGCGCAAACTGATCATACGGGCAAGCAGGATTCTGACACACAAAGATGCGATCCTTGAGCGTCATCGCTTCCCACGTCCAACCGCAGCAATGACAGGTCTTGCTAGAAGGAAAGAAACGGTCCACCTTGATCACCAGTCCCCCACGTTGCGCCGCTTTTGCCTCGAGCAGACGCCTGAGGGTGCCCAGCGAGGCATCGGCGAACGAGCGAGCGAGACGGCGATTCTTGAGCAGTCCCTTGAGGTGGAGATCTTCCACTCCGATGATCCCGTAGCTGTCGACCAGCCTGGTGGTGAGCTTCTGAAGGACATCCTGGCGCAGGCAGGTGATGCGATAATGCAGACGGGCGACCTGTCGGCGCGCTTTCTCCCGATTCTTTGATCCCAGTTTTCGGCGATGCAGCCGTTTGTTGGCCTGACGCAATTTCTTGAGAGCGGTTTTGAGGAAGGCTTGGTTTTCGACTTCCTCTCCTGTACTCAAGGTGGCCAGGCGGTTGAGCCCCACATCGATACCCACGGCGGCTGGTTTGTTCACCGGGATGGGATCAGGGATCTCAATCTGGATGGAAACAAACCACCAATCTGCTGTTTTGGTGATGCGCGCCCCTTTCACGCGGCCCACAAACCGCAGCTTCTCAGCCAGATTGACCCATCCGAGCTTGGGGATCCACATGCGATGATCCCCCAACGCGAATTGATCGTTGGCAAGGTAAAAGGAGGGTTTGCTTGTTTTCTTGCTCTTGAACGTGGGGCGTTTGGCTTTCCCTTCAAAAAACGCGGTGAAGGCTTTTCCCAGATCGAGAAAGGGCTGATCTGAGGCGTTCTTCGTCACCTTCCATGTCCAGGGGAATTGCACCCGCCGAATCTCGTTGAATTGCTTCTTGAGTTTCAAGGCGGTGGGTTTTTCTCCGGCCTCATATTGGCGGTTCCATTCGGCCAGCGCCCAATTCCACACAAAGCGAGCAACGCCTGCGGCACGAGCAAAGGAGTTGGCCTGCTCAGGTGTGGGATGCAGTCTGATCTTATGGGCGCGAATCATGCGGTTCTGCTCTTTCTCTTACCTCATATTTTCTTCAGTATAGGACAAACGTTCTCATCTGTCAAGAAGCCCGAAAGCGTGGCGTCTTGCCCACGATTGATCCCTGTTTCCCAAAAAGTGGGAAACAGTTGCATACTCTTTTAAGAATTGCCCCGAGAAGACGTTACCCGAACGACGCGTGCTAGAACAGGAAATTAGTCCCGGTTTTGGCTGCATGAGCTAATTATTGCTAGAATCTTAAGTGTTTCTTTGCGTATTTTTATGTATCTATATGTATGACTATATCAAAATTAGAAGGGTAGGACGGCTTGATGATGAGGCATATTTCCAGACGAACGATGACGTTCCTTCTCCTTATGGTAATGTTTGGCAGTTCGGCACTTTTATACTCTGGCTGCGCCTTTCGTGGCACCAATGCAGTAATCACGAATGCAAGCAATGGAGCCAACCAGTGGGTTGGTGAAAGCAAAGTTACCGCGCCAGACTTTGACTTCTCGGTGCCAGAGACTCAGGCGTTGAGCGTCTCCCCACTCTTTGAGCGTTACACTCAAAGCCATGGAGGGACGATAAACCTGGGAGCCCCACTGACCGCTGCGTTTCCTACAGACCAGGGGTGGTTGCAGTTCTTTGCATCGGGCGCGTTGCTCCTGCCAGTAAGTCAGCAGGGGCATACGCAAGGGAACGAGGCCTTGCTGGTTGCCTTAAGCAAGCATGGCGTGAAGGACGCCAATACGGGAATCGCGCGCCTGCCGCTGCTCCAGGCCTTGCTTACGGCTGGCAGCCAGGTGCCCATTGGTGGTGATAAGAGTCACTTTACCTATATTGATCTACGCAAGGCAACCAATCCTAGTCTCATGCTGGCGGCACCAGCGGCGGGTCAAACCGCTACGGCCTCCGTGAGTGGGAAGGGCATCTTCGTCAAGGGAGGGACACGCGCCGGACAGGATGTGGGCCATTTCATTCCACAGTCGCTCTGGAGCTATGTCAATCGTTCTGATGTCTCGCCTGACGGGTGGAAAACGGATTTTGGTCTACCACTTACGGAGGCGCTTTCTTTGAGCGTTACGAAGGATGGTGGCACCCATCATCTGCTGGTGCAGGCATTTGAGCGCGATGGGTTGGTACTCGATCAAGGCACCGTGGACGCCTCGGGTCAGCCTCAGATCCAACGCCTCGATACTGGCACGGACTATGTGCATACCATTGGCCTGCCTGCCGCCGCGATTAGCGCTAAGCAGACGATCTGGGCGCAAGGAGATACAGCCCTCCTCTCCGCTCCTAGTGCGGGCCAGGCGGTGGCGCACGTTGGGCAGAATTTCCCGCTGACACTGCTCGGCGATACGAAATGGGACACAGGCATGCTCTGGTACCATATACAATGGGCAGCGCCAAAGGGTGGTGGAGAGGGATGGGTGCCGGCGAACGCCATTACCTTCACCGCGCCTGGCAATGCACCAAGCCAGGCCTCAATGGACGCGCTTTCACCGGCTCTGGCAACGTACCTTGCCGGGATCGGCACCAATGCAGGTGCCGTGGTCTACGATGTGTCGCGCCAGCGTTATTATACCTATAATGACACTGCTCAGTTCATCGTAGCCAGCTCAATGAAAGTGCCCATTATGTTGACATTCTTCGATACAATTGAGCAGCAGGGGCGTGAGCCGAATGATGATGAGATGAATCTTCTGACGACCATGATTGAGAACTCCGATAACGACTCGGCCTCGGCCCTCTTCTTTGATAAGATTGGCGGTGCGGCAGGAATTGCAAGTTATATGCAAAAGATCGGCGTGAGTGGGCTCAATCCGAGTGACGATGCCTGGGGATACAGCACAATTACGCCGCAGACCATGGTGAATCTGCTGACGCTCCTCCAGGAAGGCAAAATCCTGACGTCCCACGACCGCGACATCGCGCTCAACCTGATGGAGCATATTGAATCTGATCAGCGGTTCGGGGTCGGAGATAGCGTGCCCGATGGAGCCATGGTGGCGATGAAAGACGGCTGGGTGCCTGGACCCGATGGTCAATGGGCCGTGAACTCTTCTGGCATCGTGACTCTGGGCCAGGAGACCTATATCATCTCCATTTATACAATGGAAAGTGCCTCTTTAGAGGATGGGCAGGGCATTGTGCAGCACGTCTGCGACACTGTTGCCTCACTGCTTACCTAGAGTGGGGGCACGACGCTACGAAAGTACGCGTCTACATATCCAGGACGGGGCATCTCGTCCTGGATATGTAGACGCGTACTTTCGTAGCGTCGGTCGGAGCACGAGATCAACCTTGTATCCGTAGGTCTTTCCCAGCTCGCACCTCCTTCTCGTAGGTGTGGTATTGGAAGAGGGTGTGCATGCCAGCGCGCTCATAGAGGCGGAAGGCACCTGTTGAGCTAAGCGTGTCGACGTTCAGTGTCATTTTGTGCAGGCCGCGCTGATAAAACTCTCGTTGTATGTGGCGTAAGAGTGCCATTCCCAACCCTTGCTTACGCCAGGAGTGCCGGACGCCCAGGTGACATAACGGGCTTTAGCCCGCCACAAGCTGTGCCGTTTCAACGGCGGCAGTGAGGCGTGTCCTGCGTGTCCCGGCTTTCGCCCTTGCATCGCACAATATAGAACGTATGTTTGACAACTCCAACGTCTTGGAGTATACTCTACAAGAGACACGATATATTTTCTTGAGAGAAAAGTACTAAAAATGGCAAAAGCCACGAAAACCATCAGGCAAGCGTTGCAGTATCCGCCACAGTCAGCCCACTCCTTCGCGGAGCATCAGGCGCTCTACAATCGTGTCGTGGCCTTCTACTTTGAGGTCATCCAGGCCCATGAGGGCATCCTCTCTCTCAAGAACAAGGAGGCCCTCACCACCCTGGAGAAACTCACCCATGCGACGGAGAAGAGCCCCCATCCCCTTGTGCCACTCTCCGACATCGCCCCGGATATCCCCGCGATGTTCCGGCGCGCCGCCATCAATGCGGCCCTTGGCTCTGCTCGTGCCTTTTTCTCCTCGCTCAAAACGTGGCGAGCTCGCAAAGAGAAGCATGAGGCCAAACCATGCAAAAAGGGCAAGAAGCAGCAGCCGTTCAGGGAGCGGCCACCGGTTCCGCCGCGCACCTGGAACAGATCCGCGCCCTTCTACGCGGGCTTGTGGAAAGAACGCTCTCAGCACTCCATCATGCTCAGAGTGTGGACTGGCTCGTGCTGGTCCTGGCTCAAAATAGGGACGCTTTCTCGCGATCTTCCCCAGGGGTATGCCCTTGGAAGCCCGTCCCTGGTTTGCAAGGGCAACCGTTGGTGGTTGCATACTCCCATCGAGAAACCGTTGGAGACCCCCGCCAAGGTGGTTGAACAGATCGCCTCCAACCAAACACGTCTCTGCGCAGTCGATGTGAACCTCGACCAGCATCTCGCCGTGTGCACCGTTCAGACCGTCGAAGGCACCATCCTGGCCACTTCCTTCATTGGAAATGGCACAGCGATAGCGGGCTTTAGGAAGCGATTGCTCGGACGGATTGCACGCAACCGATCTCAGACGGGCGTCATTGCCGAAGGGGAACAGGACAATGTGGCTCTCTGGCGCAAGATCAGGCGCCTCGATGAGCACATCGCGCATCAGGTGAGCGCTCGCATTGTCCAGTTCGCCATCGAGCAGCAGGCAAGCATCCTGGTCTTCGAGCATCTGGGCAACCTGCGCCCGGAAAAAGGGAGGTATTCGCGCCGCAGCAACCTGAAACGCGCCTACTGGATGAAAGGGCGCATCTTCAAGTACGCAAAGTACAAGGCGTGGAACGTAGGGGGAATCATCATGTGCCGCGTCAATCCGCGCAATACGAGCCGGGAATGCCATCGCTGTCACGCGCCTGTCATGCGCTACAATGAGGGCGAGTCGGTTGAGGGATACACGCCCGGGGCGCCACTTTGTCTGTGTCCACGATGCCAGATGCACACCCATGCTGACCGCAATGCCAGTCTGAGAATCGGGCAGCGCTTGATTGAGCGCACGCAAGAACCGTTGAAGGAAAAGCCACATGCTCGTTCGCGACGTGCGACGAGGGGGTCGAAAGACCCAGGTGTTGGGATCTCCCAGGATGCCGAACGCGAAGGGCAACCATCTATTGCTCAAGCAAGGCAAGGGGATCACGCCAACGGGCCTGGCACCGCCCAGAGGGGATTGCGCCGGATGGGTGCGCGCCCCTCAGATATGGCTACCACACTACGCCTCCATTTTGAGTAGTCCCTACGGGATATGTCTCACGGAGGCGCTTACGGAGCCGTGTCAGAAGCTGCTGGGCTTTAGCCCATGCGGAGTGTCACTAATCCATCCCTGGTCATCCATCGTCTCGCCGCTCACAAGTCCTGCGACTTCGTTCCCATCCCAGGCTAAGAACATCAGGATCGTGTCAGAGATCTTCCGTCGCCGCCACTCCTCGAAGGTCAGAGGGACGTGTCCGCGCTCATCCTGCGCGATCTCCTCATCGGCTTCATAGCAGGCTTGTGCGTCTTCCTGAGGACGAAATGGGCGTACCACGATTCTATCGTTTGGTACTGGTATTGCTGGTAGCTCATTCAGGTCAAGCTGCATATGAGCGAAGCTGTACACCTTCTCATAGCCATTCTGATTCAGGAGTCGTTGCGCCCTCCGGTTGCGCTCGCTGATCCAGCTTGCCCCCATGGTGACGCGCGCTCCTGCCTGGGCCTCGGCGACCCATTCCTGGACGCGCATCTCAGCACAATGGAGCAGGAACCCGCCAATGCCGCGCCCGGTGTACTCAGGTAGCAACCCCACATTGGCAAAGATCCGGACGCGTCCACTTCCCCTGGCACAAGCATAACCTATGATGCGCCCACTTGATGTTCCTACCACCCACGTATCGGTCAGGATATTGAAGCCCTCGGCGTGCCAACTCCTCCAGAGGTGCTCCCTGTCTGAGAGCGGCTTCCCAAAATCCGCCATTTCCTGGGCGATAAGCACCTGCAAGACCGCCTCTAGGTCGCCTGTTATAGCTGGGCGAACCCAGAAACCATCAGGGAGAGCGATTGCCTTCGTCATCTAAGCACTCCTTGCTATAACCATTTATGATATATCCATAACAGATATAGTAAAGCAGAGGCGCGCTTTCGTCAAGGGCATCTAGGGTCTAAGTTGGCTTGAAGCTACGTAAACGACGTTTAGGCACGTTTTAACTTTTTATTTGATTGCGATGTTGAGCCGTTCCTGGACGAGTTTCGCAACCTTTGCCTGTTCTGCCTCCCAGGTTCTCCAGACAGAATTTTCCCATTGTTGGAGCATGTCGATTCTTTGTCTCTCTGGTGCGTTGAGTACATCCAGGATGCTCAGTGTTGCTTTGGTGTCTGGAAAGCGAAATGAGGGCCACTGTTTTGGCGTTTTCGCAAGAAGCATATGCGCTCTTTGTACCTGTCTCCCGGTATAGTTGTGCTCACATGCCAGGTATAATCCGACCAGGGCAAAGGTCAAAGTAATAGGTTTGAGGTTTGCTCCTGCATGCTGTGCGGCATATGTATCGACAGCAAACTGGTGAGGGAAACTTGCATCCGGCAATGACAGGGTATAGGCAGATAGCTGATCATACAGTTCTCTACATGCAGAGGAGGCGTGATAGCGCTCATCGAACTGCTCTTCTGTCGAAGACAGAATGAGCCCACAGCCTGGACACATCACCATTTTATTCACAAGTGCTCCTTTTGCTTTGTTCCAGGGCGAGCAGGCGCTGTTTACGCTCAATGCCCCAGCTGTAGCCGCCCAGTTGCCCGTTGTTGCGTACCACACGGTGGCAGGGGATGAAGACTGCGACGTGATTGGCGGCGCAAGCCTGGGCAACGGCGCGTACCGCACTAGGCTGGCCGATTGCCTGGGCGACCTCGCTATAGGAGCGCGTCTGCCCGACGGGGATCGCTTGCAGGGCGCGCCAGACCCTCCATTGAAAGGCCGTGGCCTGGACATCGAGGGGGATATCGGTCTCAATTGTCCGTCCTGCCAGGGCACGTTGCAGGTGCTCTATCCACGGGCGCAGGCGTTCCGCGTCGTATGTGCGCTCCGCATAGGGATACTCACGCTCTAGTTCTGCCTCCAGTGTCTGCCTGGACTCGCCAAAACGGATAGCTGTAAGCCCACGCTCAGTAGCCGCGATAAGCATCTTTCCAAGCGGGCTATCGGCGATAGTATAGGCCAGGCGCACCCCTTTGCCTCCGCGCTGGTAGGTCGCGGGCGTCATGCCGAGTTGCACCGGCGTGCGCTCATACACGCTGCTGCTCGATTGATAGCCCGCGTTATAGAGGGCGCTGGTGACTGGCTCGCCCTCCTGAAGGCGCGTTTTGAACTGCTTCAGCCTGAGCGATTCAGCATACTGGCGGGGCGAGAGGCCCGTTACCTGCTTAAAGGTGCGTTGGAGGTGATAGGGACTCATATGAAACTGCGTGCTTAAATCGGCGAGGCGCAGGGGAGCATCTATGTTGTTCTCGATATATTGACGAACCTGCTCAACCAACTCCGTATGAGGAGAAGGCACCTGATGCTGATCCGGATGGCAGCGCAGGCATGGGCGAAAGCCAGCCGCAACGGCCTCTGCGGGCAAGCGAAAGAAGCGCACATTCTCCCGCCGTGGGCGACGCGCCGGACAGGATGGACGGCAATAGATGCCGGTGGAGCGTACCGCGAAGACAAAAGCCCCATCCATCCTCGAACTTCTTATAGTCACAGCATCCCAACACTGCTCCTCATCGAGGGTAGACTGATTATGTGTCTGGACATCAAGCATACTGGCGTTTCCCCTTTCCTGATTTCTGCTCATGAGTAAGTATAAGCCAGGAAGAGGGAATAGGCTATCGCTTTCTTGCGCGCCAAACTGAAACTCTTTCCTTGTACAAGCATCCACGAAATGCATTAATTGCATCAAATATTCGGCACCGAAGTTGGAGCGCTCCCTCGCGCTGTGGCCAGCTCTCCAAGCGCAACCGCTTGTTAGGACCAAACTCTCCAATAATGTATTATGTTGGTACACCGCCTGACCAGTTTGAAACAAACTCAGTGATCTTCAATACCATGTTTCAATCCTTCCAGGAAAAATAGTGAGGCATGAAAATGAATAGTACTTATATAAGACTTGACAGGGATATATATTTTGTGGTACACATTAAAGAAATCTGAATATCTTTGCTGTCACAGAGAAGTAGTACGTCCATATATGCGTACAGAGAATGGCAAGCTAGTAGCTGTGAGCTGCCATCGCTAAGCGGACCGAACCCATCCCTGAGCAGGTAGCGATGAGCTAGCCGGGTGTTCCCCCGTTATCGGGAAATCAAGTGAGCAATGTTGTGCTGACAGAGCGAGATGTCTCTTCATCATCTCATTGCTAACGAAGGTGGTACCACGGAAGTAAACGTTCTTTCGTCCTTTGCGACGAAGAGAGCGTTTTTTTTGTGGTCTCTTCTCGAAAACCTGAGCGCGCTTGTCCCCGAATGGAGGGAGCGCTAGCCACGAGAGTGGCGTTGGTTTTCGCCTTAAGAAGGGAATCGACCAAGAAAAGGGAAGTTTGAACAATGGCAGGTAGGCAACACCGTATCGTCGTAAAAATTGGTGGCAGCATTTTAACGAGCGCAAGTTATATGCTGCGTATGGAGCGGCTACAAAGTCTTGTAGACGACATTGCCCGGCTGCGCTCCAGTGGCTTTACACCGCTGATCGTGAGTTCGGGAGCAGTGCCAGCAGGCTTTGGCGCCTTGAGTGGCACACGCTATCCCACGTCCGTCGCCGAGAAGCAGATGGCCGCTTCTGTGGGGCAGGGCCGTTTGATGCACCTGTACCAGCAACTCTTCATGCTGTATGACCTGTTGACAGGCCAACTGCTGCTCACCAGTGACGATTTTCGTGTCCGTGCGCGTTACGTAAACATTTGCAATACTCTGAACTTGTTGTTGCAGCGTGGTGTGGTGCCTATTGTCAATGAAAATGATACGGTCAGTGTCGATGGTATCAAGGTTGGCGACAATGATACGTTGGGAGCGTTGGTCGCCACGGCAGTGGATGCCGAACACTATATCATCCTTTCAGACATTGATGGTCTGTATACTGCGAACCCGCGCCAGGACCCGCAGGCGCGCCTTATCACAACAGTGGAAACTATTACGCCCTACATCGAGACCCTCGGTGGCGCACGCGGCTCGCTGGGGACCACCGGCGGCATGCGTACTAAGATCAAAGCGGCGCGGATCGCTACCGCCGCGGGCGTGGAGGTGGTGATCGCCAATGGAGAGACGCCCGACATTTTGCAGCGCATCCTCAGTGGCGAGGAGATCGGAACGCATTTCAAGCCGCGCAAAAGGCCGCTCTCAGGGAAAAAATCCTGGATCGCCTTCGGCTCACATCCTGAGGGAAAAATCCTGATCGATATGGGCGCGGCGCAGGCTGTGTTGCACCAGCATAAAAGCCTGCTGGCAAGCGGCATTTTGCGGATCGATGGCGATTTTTCAGAGGGGGACGTGGTCGCGATTTGCGGACCAGATGGCAGCGAGCTGGGACGCGGCATCAGCCAGTATGCCTCGGATGATCTCCAGCGTTTGAAGGGCATGCGTTCACAGGAGATCGCTTCTTTAGCATTGGCAAATATGACGACGGTTCCTGAAGTTATACACAGAGACACGCTGGCGCTCTATCGCTCAACGATAGTAGCTGCCGCACAGTAAACTCTGCTGAGAAATGCGCCCTCCCCTCGGTAGGGACCCGGTTTAGCGCGTCCCATTGGCGTCAAGTGAAGGTCCGCCGCCCATGCAGGAGGGGCCTGGGTGTGCTTCTAAAGGGCGCACCTACCAGGCCCCTCCTGCTAGGCAGCTGCTTTCCCGCCGGGTGGCTGTACTTGCCAAGTACGCCCCACGCCCGGCTGGAAGAAAAAGGTAGGTTGTGCCCCTGCGCCCCCGAATGGGGGTTTAGAAGCACACCCTTTTTCTTCCGGCATGGGCGTGGGGAGCGAGCAGATGCCCCTTCACTTGACGCGTATGGGACGCGCTAAAGCTGGTCCCTACCACAAGGGAGCCATTCCGCGAAGTGGTTGTTTGGACAAGGTGGTGAAATTTTCAGCAGGATCACAGTAGTATGGGTAGGAGAAACAAATGCTTTCAACAGATACAGCCCAGGCTCTGAAAGAGTGGGTGGCAACCCAGGCCCAGGCCGCGAAAGTAGCGGCCCGTGAACTGGCGCGAAAAACGAGCGAGGAGAAGAATGCGGCCTTAGAACTGATGGCTGCCAGCCTGGTCACACGCCAGCATGAAATTCTGCAAGCCAACGCGCAAGATGTCAGCAGAGTGAGCACCGCTGGTGCGGCCAAGAGTTTCATCGACCGCCTGACATTGACGCCAGCGCGCATTCAGAGTATTGCCGATGGTGTGCGCGCCGTCATGGCTTTGCCCGATCCCATCGGGGTGACGCAGGAGCGCTGGCAATTGCGCAATGGAGTGCTTGTCGAGCGGCGCAGCGTTCCCCTGGGTGTCATCGCCATGATCTACGAGGCCCGGCCAAATGTCACAGTTGATGCCGCCGCCCTGGCTTTAAAGACCAGTAACGCCGTGGTCTTGCGTGGCAGCGCCGATGCCTTAGAGAGTAATCGCGCTATTGTCGCGGCCCTGCGGGAGGGCTTGCGCGCCAGTGAAGTCCCCGCAGAAGCCATTCAATTGATAGAGAGTGTGGAGCATGCTTCGGTCGAATACCTCATTCGAATGCGTGATGCCATTGACCTGGTGATCCCACGTGGCGGTGCCAAGCTCATTCAGACCGTTGTAGAGTCGTCCGCTGTACCGGTCATCGAGACTGGGGTGGGAAATTGTCACGTTTACGTTGACGAAGCCGCGCAACAGGAGATGGCAACAAAAATTGTCGTCAATGCCAAGACGCAGCGACCCTCTGTGTGTAATGCGGCTGAAACTCTGCTGGTACACACAGACGTTGCGCCGCAGTGGTTGCCTCAGGCGCTCAAAGCCTTGCAGGAGCGTGGCGTAGAGATCCGTGGTTGTACGCGCACCTGCCAGCTTGTTCCTGATATAGAAAGCGCGAGCGAGCAGGATTGGGGGACAGAGTACCTGGAGCTGATTATGGCCGTCAAAATAGTCGAGGATGTGCAAGAGGCCATCGAGCATATCGCGCAGTACGGTACGCGGCATACGGAGAGCATTATCACCGAGAACGAGGAAACGGCAGCGCTGTTCTTAGACCAGGTAGATGCGGCGGTCGTGTACCATAATGCCTCGACACGCTTGACAGATGGTTTTGTCTTTGGTTTTGGCGCGGAGATTGGTATCAGCACGCAGAAAATGCATGCGCGTGGCCCGATGGGTCTCCAGGCCTTAACCAGCTACAAATACGTTGGGCATGGCAGCGGCCAGGTTATTGAGTAGAGAGAAGGTTGAAATGGCAATACAACGCGAACAAACCGTGTTTTTCCTGGGCGCTGGCTCGATGAGCGAAGCTATGATCAAAGGCATCGTTGCCGCTGGTATTTTGCCAGCTGAGCAAATAATCATCGCCAATCGGCGACATCCTGAGCGCCTGGCTCATTTGCAAGAGACCTATGGTGTACGCATCTGCCAGGAGAAACAGGCAGAGCTTGCCGAAGCTGGCATGATTATTATTGCTGTGAAGCCCTTCGATCTGGCCGCGGCTTTACAGGAGATCGCGTCGTACGTAACCGCGCAGCAGCTTGTGATCTCGGTGGTTGCTGGAGCCGCGACCGAGACTATTGAGCAGCATTTTCATGAAGCGGTGCCAGTCGTTCGTGCCATGCCGAATACCTCCAGTTTTGTGCAGGCATCGGCGACCGCGCTCTGCCGTGGTCGCTGGGCCGATGACGAGCACCTGGCAGTAGCACGCCAACTTTTTGCCGCCATCGGCGTCGCCGTCAGCGTCGAAGAACCCTTGATGGACGCGGTTACAGGTCTCTCAGGCACAGGCCCAGCCTACTTTTATTATGTGATAGAGTCCCTGGTGGCAGGAGGACTGGCCTGTGGACTCTCGCAAGAGGATTGTCGTGTGCTCATGGAGCAGACGGTGTTTGGCGTGGCGAAAATGTTGCAAGAAACAGGAAAAGATCCGTCGGAGTTGCGTCGCCAGGTGACGTCGCCTAATGGCACGACGATGGCCGCGATGGAGGTGCTGGATCGAGGTCATGGGAAGCAATTATTCATGCACGCTGTCCAGCGTGCAACTCAGCGCTCAGTTGAGATGGGCAAAGAGACGACAACGCAGCCGAACCTGGTATGAGCGATTGCCCTTTGAGTATGGTTGAGTTTATGGTAACACCAAAAAGTACTCAAGGAGCCTAAAACTGCTCCCAAATGGCTTCGACATACGTGAACGATATAGTCAAATATATGCCACTTGCGTGGGTGTGGTATATTTGGTTTCAGTTCACATTGAAAGGAGGTCTGTCTATGGCAGACGTAGCATATTGCGTGAAGTGTAAGGAAAAGCGGGAGATGAAGGACCCTCACAAGATCGAGATGAAAAACGGGAAACCTGCGATGCAGGGGACCTGCTCGGTTTGTGGTACCAAGCTCACGCGTATTCTTTCCAGCAAAGACGCGTAGTTTTTAGTTACGCTCATTTGAACGAGAATATGCTTGCACGTCCGGTGTGAGCTTTGACCTTATGCAAAAGGAAGCGGCCTCTCGGGGTCGCTTCCTTTTGTCGTTCTCTGGCATCCCTTACGGCAGGCATCTCTAAAAACCACCACGTGAATGGATAATTTGTCCAGTAATCCACTCGGCCGCATCACTTGCTAAGAATGCAATGAGACGCGCTGCATCTTCTGGTTGTCCAATGCGTCCAAAGGGAGCTTGTGCTATCATGGTTTGCTTCAATTCTGGATCAGCACTGATCCACCCCGTATCTGTTGCGCCGGGGTCTACCGCATTCACTGTAATGCCTCGGGATGCAACTTCGGCCGCCAAAGTAGCCGTGAATGCATCTATTGCTCCCTTTGTTGTTATATAGGGTATTTTCCCTGGCATGGCACCCAGACTTTGTCCAGATGTGAGGTTGATGATGCGGCCACCTGTCGTGAAAGAAAAGCGGCGAGCGAACTCGACGCTCAACAATATTGTTCCTCGCATATTGACGGCGTAATAGGTGTCTAATAGTTCTGCATTCAGCTGGTTAAATGGAACCGTCCTATCATCATGGGCAGCGTTATTCACAAGAATGGAAGGAGTCCCTAAACGTGTTTCCACTTCGTCCATGATGTGGCCTGCTGATTGAGGAAGGCTCAAATCTACCTCCAGACATTCACACTGTATACCCTGCTTTCGTAAACTTGAGAGCAGTTCACAGGGTTCCTCTTCTTCTTGCCCATAGAGCGCTTGATCATGAGCTTGCCAATATGTAAAAAAGACATCTACCTTCATCTCAGCTAAGGCTCGACAGACAGATGCTCCTATTCCCCGACTCCGGCTTGTCCCTGTCACAACGGCTATACGGCGGCGTCCTTGATTCACATGCATTGAAAGTGTATCTCCTTACTCTCATGTAGAATTACATAAAATGAAATGAGCAAAAACGCCTCTTCTCCGGCCCAATTTTGAAGCTGAAGGGAGCGAGTCTTGCCAGGTCAGCCTGAAACCGAAGCCCCATAGGGGTCCCGACATAATTTCCCCGAGAGATTCGCGCTTTGGGCAAGCTACCGGTAAAAAGGTCCTGAAGGATTCCGCTCAGCTTGTCAGAGCCATGAGGGTATGATAAGAAAGATGCATTCTTGCTGAGAGATGCGCGAGTGCGTCCCCATGACCCATAAAAAAGTCCCCACCTAGTCTCCCTGATGAGCAGCGTCAGATCATGATGGAAATCCCGACAGCCCTTGACGCTCGGGATCTCGCTCGTTATTACACCCTGACCCCAGAAGAGTTAGAGCTGGTCAATCACCGTCGGCGTCCAGCCAATCGCTTTGGTTTTGCCGTTCAGCTTGCACTTCTGCATTTTCCAGGTCGCCCGCTTGCGGAATATCGCAATCAGAAGCAGGTGCCGCGAGCAATCTTGACGAGCATTGCGCAACAAATCAACCTGCCAGTCAGCGCATACGCCGAGTAGAATAGGCAAAATGGCGAGGATCGTTTTACCCTTGAGCGGCTTCGTCACTTTTGTATTCTACAATATCACCAGGTTGGCAATCTAAGGCCTTACAAATTGCTTCTAATGTCGAGAATCGTATCGCTCTAGCCTTTCCATTTTTCAAAATAGAGAGATTAGCCATAGTGATACCAACCTTCTCTGTAAGTTCCGTAACACTCATTTTTCGCTTTGCCAGCATGACATCGATGTTTATTATTATTGCCATAGTTGTGCCTCATACGGTTAAGTCATTTTCCGATTTTATATCAACAGCATTTTGAAAAAGCTTTTGAAAGACACCGGCGGCTGTGGCAATCACACCGAATGCGAATGCCATACAAATGCCAAGCATGGTCGGACCTGCGCTATCATCACCATGCACAAAGAAACGGATGTAAAACACTGCTAATGCAATAAAACCGATAAGACTGAGAGAAGCAAATTTCATAGTCTTGATTGTATGAACAGCATCTTGGGAAAAGGCTTTATTAGCATCAATGAAATGTAATAATTTGAACGCCTGGTATAACCCAACAAAAAATGAGATTGAAGCTATATAAATGTAGATAATAAACGGATCTGTATAAATACTGATGAGATCTAAGTTAGTAGCTCTTCCTTCAGTTTGAGGAAACCAAATCATACCGGCAAGCACGCCGATTGCAATAAGACAAATGACAAGCCTTAAGAATAATGTTGACCCTTTTTTCATAAAAACACCTCACTGTCTTTTGAACCAATTTGCTTCGTTTCTCAGAAAATATATCTTTTCATCGAATCGTTATGAAAAGGCACGACCAGCCCATTCGGAGAGTGCTGGAAGAGAATGGTCCTGAACCATAATTTTTCCAGACTGCTTTGAAGGCATTTCTAGCAAGAGTGACAAGCGAAACAGATCAATTTTTGCACCATAACTTTTCCAATGATGCGATGTAAGTCGCTTGGGAAGCAGCTTTATGCAGTGCACCATAACTTTTCGCCTTTGGGCGAAAAAGACTATTGACGTGATCTCGGCGGCGAGAAAAAGAAAACACTGCTGCCTGGAAAAGTTATGGTGCAAAGTGTGCCTGTTCTGCCTTTGCAGTGCCTTACTACCTTGAAAAGATATTCTTCAAATTGAAAAAGAATTGCTTCAAACAACACTCACTTAGTAGTAGATGGAAGCATTTTACCATGTTATTTATTGTTTGTCAATATATTATTATTGTTATTCATTAAAATAGGTGTCTTTAAATGATGTCTTTTTGCCATTCCAGTTGCCAACTCAAAGCCCCTGGCTCAATCCCATTGAACCAAAGTGGGTCCATGGCAAGCGCAATGTGTTCGAGCGCGATGATGTGCTTTCGGCCCATCAATTGGCCTGCCGCGTCTGCGCATATTATGGGTACGACTATGAACCATATTTAACCCTTTCCGAAAAGGTTTCGTAATCCTGCACTAGAGAGAGTAGACTCCAACCATTGATCCACGCCGGCTCGAATGAGCCAGAGAAAGGCGCTTCCCCCATAAGTTGGCTCGACAGAACGCTTCGTTCCGCGAAAGAGAAGAAAACCCAGTTCCTCCTCCAATTGTTGAATCTACTGACTCAACGATGGTGGCATAATCGACTAATGACTGGCCCCTTGGCCAAAAGCGTAAATGTGGCAGTTCCATTTCTGCACAGTTCCTCTCATAGATTTTACCTATGAATCTTACCAGAATTATCTATTGGACATATGCATAGTGAGAATCTTATACTGAAATAACTACAGTGTATGCAAAAGCATCTATTCAAACCCTCATAGGAGACCTCTATGCCCTATAGCTATGAACAAGACAACGGATCACATATCAATGTCACTCTCTCTTCACCTGAAACCTCTACACACGAAGCACATTATTCGACCGACGTGATCAGCGCAAGCAGTGAGATCCTATCCTCTTCTGCCAATAAATGGATTATTTTAGCTCTGGCTGCATCCTCCAGCTTTATGACGACGCTCGACGGCTCTATCATCAATATTGGCCTGCCTACTATCGCTCGTACCTTCCATACCGGGATCAGCGGTTCCACGGAGTGGATCATTATTGGCTATCTCGTCATTATTGCGGCAACTCTTCTCACCTTTGGTCGGCTGGCTGATATCCTTGGACGCAAAACAATCTTTCTCGCGGGACTGGTTGTTTTTGTCCTGGGATCAGCGCTCTGCGGCCTCGCCCCCTCGCTGCTCTTTCTGATCATCGCACGTCTCTTCCAGGGTATCGGTAGTGCGCTTGTATTCTGCGTTAATATCGCTATGATCACAAGCAGTTTCCCTGGTAATAAGCGGGGACTGGCTCTGGGCCTCAATGCCGTTGTGGTCTCGCTAGGAGTTGCCCTGGGCCCTACCCTTGGCGGTATCATTACACAATACCTGACCTGGCGCTGGATCTTTTATGTCAATGTCCCCGTCAGCCTGCTCATTATTCTTGCTACCTGGCGCTTTTATCATGAGCCACACTCCGAGAGCAAGCGACACGAGCGCTTCGATCCCCTGGGCGCGCTGGTGCTGGCAATCGCCCTGGCTGCGCTCACCCTGGGCCTCTCCTTCGGCCAGGAATGGGGCTGGGGCTCCGCAGAGACTCTGCTTGCCTTCGGCACAGGCATCGTCATGCTGGGCCTGGCAGTCCTGGTCGAGTCCCACGTAGCCCATCCCATCTTAAACCTGGAGCTACTGACTAACCGCACCTTTGTCTTTGCCAACATCAGCTTTATGCTTTGTATGATGGCTCTCTTCGCACCCGGCTTCCTGCTCCCTTTCTACTTTGAGCAGTTACGTGGCTTCTCGACGGTCCAAACAGGTCTCTTACTGACACCCCTGCCCATTACCTTCGCCATCGCAGCTCCCTTAAGTGGCGCTCTTGCCGACCGCCTGGGATCGCGCTGGCTCTCGCCCGTCGGCCTGGGCATCGCCTGCTTTGGCCTCTTCTTGCTCGGTCAGATTAACGCGCAAAGCACACCCTGGGATATTCTCTGGCGCCTGGCGGTAACTGGCATTGGCCAGGGCATCTTTCAGTCACCTAACACACGCACTATGATGGGCGCAGCGCCACTCCACGCGCAGGGTGAGGCATCTGGCCTGCTGGCGACTGGACGTGTGATCGGTCAGAGTCTGAGCGTCGCGCTGACCGGCACGGTCTTTGCATCCCTGGGGGCACACTGGCTGGTACGTTGCTCTCCTCGCCCCAGTCCCATAGCTTCTCTCCATCCCACATCCAGATCCTACAGCATACCTTTGAGCAGGGTTTCCACGCGGCCTTCCTCGTATGCGCTGGCTGCGCCGCCATCGGCATCTTCACTGCCTTGGCCCGTGGTAGCCGGTAATTATCTTAAAGCAAAAGCTTCTGCCTCCGTTACATTCTAAAGGAATACAGACGAGAGGTGGAGAAAACTGATCTCTCCACCTCTCGTCTGTATTCCTACACTGATACTGAGTCTCACTACTAAAAGCGAACCGCGAGATCCACTTTTTGTGTGAGGTTTGTTTTGTTTCAGCTCGATGTGAAGGCATCGCTGCACGGTGCGGAACCGCACGCCCAGAAGATGGCACTTATAACGCAGGAGTCTCCAGATTTCCCCATGGACGGTCGAGTTATTGCGGTAGTGACGCCAGCGCCCCCGGACCCCTTTGCCGCGACCGGTCGTTTTGAGGGTTTTCAATGATTCCATCGAGAGCCAGAATGATCCATTTATTGACTGAAGGGGATGATGTTTCAAGGTCTTTATTGGTCTCGACGGCTGTATAATGCGGTTCCTGGACTGGAGCCGCAGGCCAAGATGCTTTAACATGCATATGTGATCCAGTATCTTGTTCATAGCTATAGGGCATAGAGATCTCCCATGTGTGTTTTAATAAGTGCTTTTGCATACGCTGTGGTTATTTAAGTATAAAATTCTCAACGTATATATGTCCAATAGATAAATCTGGTAAGATTAATAGGTAAAATCTATAAGAGGGAATTTACGAGAATGGAACTACGGCATTTACGCTATTTTGTGGCTGTTGCTGAAGAGCTGCACTTTGGGCGGGCCGCAATGCGCCTATCAATTATGCAGCCATCATTGAGTCAGCAGATTCAGCAGTTGGAGGAGGAGCTGGGCTTCCCGCTTTTCCGGAGGACGAAGCGCTCGGTAGAATTGACGGATGCGGGTAGCGTCTTTCTTGATGCGGCCCGGCAGGTACTTATTCAGGTGCAGGAGGCAAAGCAGGCTGCCCAGAGGGCGCACCGAGGCGAGGCGGGGCGGCTCGTTATTGGCTATATTAGCTCCAGTACGTATGATGTCTTGCCCTTGATGTTGCATCTGTTTCGTGAGCGCTTCCCGCAGGTTGAGGTAGCCCTGCGTGAATTGACGACGCATGAGCAATTGCGTGCTTTAGAGGAGGGTGCCATCCAGATTGGACTTATTCGCCTGCCTATTAACGCACCATGGGTAAGCGTACAGGTTGTGCGGCGCGAACCCATTGTTTGTGTCCTGCCAGAGCGGCATCCGTTAGCGGTCTACGAACAGATTCCAGGTACTTTGTTGGCGCAGGAGCCCTTTGTCTTGCAATCGCGTCAACAGGGATCGGGCTATCATGTGTATCTCATGAAGCTATGCCTGGGCTATGGTTTTACGCCCAATGTCGTGCAGGAGGTCACGCAGATGCATGCCATTGTAGGTATGGTTGCCGCTGGCATTGGCGTCTCCCTGGTGCCCCTCTCGACGCAAAATATTCGTAGCCAGGACGTAGTCTATCGCGAGTTGGAGGGTGAGGCGCCTATAACGGAGGTGGCTGTGGCCTGGCGGAGCGATGCTCATTCCAGGCTTATCCAAAATTTTCTCTCGGTGGCGTATGAGGCGGCACCAGATCTCCACTAGGTAGCTTGCGGGCTAGAAGCTTGTTTCGTGTGTCAGTCATCCGCAGGTTGTTGGCCAGCATACTCTTTGAGTGGGAGGGCAGCCAGAAGGGAGATGACTGCCATACACACTATATAGAAGGCAATGAATATGTAAGGCGGCAGGCCAGCAGTAAGCGAGCTGTGGAGTGAGAGCAGGTAGGTAGCGATGATAGGCGCTGGCCCCCCTGCTGTGATAGAAGCCAGTTGATAACCCAGTGAGGCGCCACTGTAGCGCAAACGGGGGCCAAAGTGCTCCGCGATCAAGCTTGCCTCCGGCCCATAGAGCCAGCTAATGCAGATGCCGATGGAGAAAACGATGGCGAAGACCACCAGGAGCGGATTTCTAGATTGAAGCAAGGCAAAATAAGGAACGGCGAAGAGTGCCATAAGAATTACGCCCAACATGAACCAGCGCTTGCGTCCAATGTGGTCAGAGATGAGGGCAAAAATAGGGATGGTGACGAAGGTGATGATTGCTGAAAAGAAGATCCCGGTATAGAGCAGGCTGGAATCTAGCTGGATGACGGTTGCCCCATAAGAGAGCACAAACACGGTAAAAAGGTAGAAGGGGGCATTCTCGGCTGAACGGAGCAGGGCGCACAGGCAAACCTCGCGCCAGTGATAATAAAGAACCTCAAGTGGGGGCGCTTTAGCGATTTGCTGCGCCTCTTTAATACGCTGAAAGGCTGGAGTTTCTGGGATATGCAAGCGGATGTACAGACCAATGATTATCAGTGCAGAACTCATGAGGCAGGGGATGCGCCAGCCGATGCTGGTGAAGGCCTCACCTGGATAGAGTTGCTGAAAGAGCAGCACGGCCAGCGCGGAGAGGGCCAGGCCAATAGGCACGCTTGTCTGCGGCCAGCTTGTCCAGAAGCCGCGCCGCTGATCATCACCATGTTCCATACACAGGAGGATTGAGCCGCTCCATTCTCCACCAAGGGCCATACCTTGAAGGAAGCGGAGCAGCGAGAGCAGGATGGGGGCCGCGATCCCGATTTCCGCGTAACCTGGCAAAATGCCCATCAAGATCGTAGCTGTGCCCATGAGCAAGAGGGTCGCGACCAGGGTAGACTTGCGACCAATGCGGTCGCCAAACCAGCCGAAGAAGGCTCCTCCAATGGGGCGGGCGGCAAAGCCCACAAAGTTGGTCGTGAAGGCCGCGATGGCGCCGGCAGAGGGATCGAGTGTGGGAAAGAAAAGCTGGGGAAAGACCGTCACCGCCAGGAAGCCATACAGAAAGAAATTAAACCACTCGATAGAAGCGCCAATAGTGCTGGCGCTGATCAGGGGCAGCATCTCACGAAAGGTGATAGGCGTCGCGTTTTTCGCAGGTAATGCCACTGTGCTGCACCTCCCTCCGGCTAGAAATAGTTCATATACATCTTCTTTATTGCATTCATACCAGAGATAAGTGCATTTCGTCAATACTTGTGTCTGCGTCAACTGGGCTGCTCGGCTCGCAAGCTCGCCTCCAGGTAAGCGATGGTAGTGTGATGAATGGGCAAATGCCCATCCATCACACTACCATCGCTTGAGCGCCGCAGGCGCGAAAACTTACGCCGGGCGTGGTAATGTTAGTCGGTGGGAGCCAGGATTATCTCAGGCTCATTGGCTGTAGGCGCCTCAGCACCTGAGATATCTGCTTTTGTCATTTCCTTAAGGCCCAGAACCGAGGCAAAGGAGATGACGGCAAGTACGACCATGTAGATTGCGACCGCCTGCCAGGAACCCGCTCCGATGTTGACGACGACTTTGCTCAGACCAAGGGCCGAGAGGCTGCTTTTGCCAGTCAAGAGCAAGAGGGCGATGATCGGAGCCAGGCCACCAGCGAAGGGCGCGGCTAGCTGGTAGCCAAGCGAGGCGCCGCTATAGCGAGAACGGGTACCAAAGCGCTCGGCGATGAGCGCCGCCTGTGGACCATAGACCCAGGAGTGGAAGATGGCGAGAGAGAGAACAACCGCGATGAAGAAGGTAACCGTTCCCGCGTTCATCAACAGGAAGTACGGGAAGGCAAAAATCGCCATAAGCACGCAGCCGATCAGGTACCATTTGCGCCGCCCGAAGCGGTCGGAGAGGTGACCAAAGAGTGGGATAGTGATCATCTCCAGAATGGAGCCGACTGTGATGGCGTTGAGGATAAACGTCTTATCCAGGGCTAGTTTATCCAGGCCATAGGTGATCACAAAGGTTACGAACAGGTAGAAGGGCGCCTGCTCAATGAAGCGGGAGCCGGCGCTGAGCAGGATCTCGGGTGTGCTGTAGCGGAAGGCCTCGATGAGCGGAGCCTTGGCTTCACGCTTCTGCTCTTTGAGCTGCGCGAAAAGCGGAGTCTCCAGCACGCTCAGGCGGATGTAGAGGCCAACAATGATCAGGAGTGCGCTGACAAAGAAGGGGATGCGCCAACCCCAGTCGAGGAAGCTGGCTCCTGTAGAGGACTGGACGATGTTGGCCACGACAGTGGAGAGCACCAGGCCAAGGGGCGCGCCCATCTGTGGCCAGCTGGCCCAGAAGCCTCTGCGTTCTTTATGACCATATTCAAGCGCCAGCAGGACCGAGCCACCCCACTCGCCGCCTACACCCAGACCCTGACCCAGGCGCAGCAGCACAAGGATCACGGGTGCAGCAATGCCTATCGCCGTATAGCCAGGCAAGAAACCGATGAGCAGTGTCGAGATACCCATCAACAAGAGCGTCGCGATAAGTGTGGATTTGCGACCGATGCGGTCACCCAGGTGGCCAAAGAGCGCACCTCCAAAGGGGCGTGCGATAAAGCCAACCAGGAAAGTGAACAAAGATAGGAGGGTACCAACTACCTGGTTCGAGCCAGGAAAGAAAAGCTTAGGGAAGACGAGGGTCGCCATCGTTCCATAGAGGAAGAAATCATACCATTCAATAGCTGTGCCCAGAGTGCTTGAAAAGATAACAGGTCCCATGCGAGAGCGTGCGATGTTGTCATTGGCTGTCGCCATATTTCCCTCCAGTGCGAATAAATAAGCTCTGCTGTACAACACTGTACTTGATTATGCTAAGTGTAGAGGCCGGAGGGTAAATATCACGTAAACAAAGGCAAGAGAGTGTAAACAAAAATATAAACGTTGAAATTGCAACAGAGAAATCAGCATAACTCTGTTGTGGATGAGCCGTCTCATAACCATGCCGCATGTGTAGAGATATCTCATCCACAACAGGGTAGGCAAGGCATCACTGGTGCGTTTCCACGATTGGCACTCTGTTATCTGGGGAATGAATTAGACTTGGACTAACGTGAGGTACCAGCACCCCATACTTCAGCAACACGTCCGTTTTCGATCCGAAAGATCTCTATGATGACGGGCTGAGGCTGTCCTGAAGCTACCGGGACGCCATGAACCGTCACTCGAAGAGCTGCCTTGTCACCTTCAACCAGTACATCTTCGACCACGAAGCACTTATCAGGAAAGGTTGTAGGAAAGGCATGCGCTACAGCATTTTTTACGCTCTCGATGCCTATTTCTCCTGTTGCATGCCTGATGACGCGTGGATCAAAGAGTTCCTCCAATGCCGCAATGTTTTGCTTATTAATGGCTTCATAGACACGGTAACCTAAAGCCCTGATGTCTGCTGCTGTCATTTGTAATCTCCTTATGTGTTTTCTCTGAAAAGGATTGCTGCCTTTGGACTTGTCTATTGCTTGACAGTCAAGGAATATGCTGATGAAGAAAGGTGAGGAGCACTTGATTGAAAAACTCAGGATTGTCTTGATTGGCATTATGACCAGCATCAGGGATTACGATGTAGTGACAATACGGTTCGCGTTGCGCCCAAATTTGAGCCTGGTCTCTGACCTCTTTGAGTGCATCTTGTGCTCCATGTGTGAGCAAGAAAGGCATGGGTAATCGATAGTCCACTTCTTCATGAAAAAAACCAGGGATGGCTTTTCTCATCGCAAGCCATGTTTCCATGGGAGCACATGCCTCCTGAGCATATGCTTTGACTTCTGGCCGTATGCCAACCATATTCACCAGGAACTGCTTGAAATCTGAAAAAGGGATGTTTTCAGTTCCCCTTTGCACTCCCAGGTTCAGGGATTGCGGAATCTCCATAGTTAAGCAGTATCCACCAATCACAACGAGGGCAAGAACGCGTTCAGGATAAAGATAAGCGACTTCTTGAGAGATATATGTTCCAAATGATTGGCCGACAAAACAAGCCTTCTGGTATCCAAGCTGATCGACGATAGCGAGCAAATCATCTACAACCGTACGCAATGAAAAGACTCCTCCCATGCCTAGTGGCTGGGATTGTCCATGGCCATGCACATCCCATAAGAGCACGCGATAATTCTTAGCAACAGGAGCGAGCTGCTCTTCATACATCCGATGATCCATCCCCCCTCCATGTGTAAAAACCACTAACGGGCGATCAGTCGGTCCTGCCAGCCAATAGTGCAGTGTGGTGGCGCCACGAGTAATTTGTTGATGTTCTGCTGTAAGATCTTCCATTTGTACCTTTTTCTTTGTGGAAGAGATGGATAAGCCCTTCCTGTAAAGTCTGCTGTGTCACACCCGTCGTTTTGACGTTTGAGCGATATCTTTTTCTCCTAACATCAGATCCAGAAAGGAGAACTTATTCATGCCCTTGGTCTTCTTGCTGGATAAGGCGTATGTTTGTACGCAATCGTTCAAGGGCTTGCAACATGGTTTCCTGCTCTTCCCTGGTGATGCCATCGAGCAATCGTGTCTGAAACTCGCTGTGTGTTGCGCGAATTCCAGCGGTGATCGCATGCCCGGAAGGAGTCAAAGAGACGAGCGTGTAGCGATTATTCTGTGGATCGAGGCGACGACTGAGTACTCCTTCTGCCTCAAACTGCTTGACCAGGCGAGTAATCGTGGCGCCATCAAGCAATAAATGCCGCTGTAGGTCAGCATGGCTGATCTCACCTTGACGCTCCAAAAGCATCAGGAGTTGCCATCGTGCCTGACTCATACCAAGATGTTGAGCGAAGGTCTGCTTGGCTTCAGAACAGGCGTATGATAATTGTCGAAAGAGAGTATCCTCAAGAGTATCCATAACTTGTTTTACCTCCAAGCACTAATCCAACGCGCTTCCTATGAGAGGAAACTAACTATGGTCAAAGTATTTATACCATCAACTATTGATATTGTCAATAGTTGATGGTATAAATAAAATACCCTGACAAGTTGGAAGGTGACTATAGGGAGAGGATTGCAATACATAGATGTTTCCGGCATACTAAACATACTGAGGCGCGATGTTTAGGGCCTGACCCTGGCGAGGATAATTATGCTGCGATTACTCGAACGAAGCATCACATTGCAACTGCTTGTCTTCTACTGCTTATTTCTGCTGCCCTTGCTGTTGGGCGGTGTCGAGTTGTATCTTTTTCAGCGCAACGCGCTCCAGCAGAATGCCACGCGCGCGGATTTGAGTCTCGCCCAGGCGGTTGCCCTTGATGTCGAATCGATTATTGGCCCCGCGATAAACATTGATGGCACTCTATCTTATAGTCAGGAAGCTAAGCAGCTTGATCGACAGCGACTCACTACTGCCTTCTCCCTGGCAGCACTCGCCCAGCCCTCCAGCAATCTCTATGCGGTCTGCGATGTATCTGGAAACCTGCTGCTTGCCTCGCCAGAGAGCCAGGCCCACAACTTGAGTGAAAGCCAGTTATGCCGCCACTTTCTGCTTTCGGTGCAGACAAATGGATCACTTATCTCTATCAGTCGTATTAGTCTCAATTCAGGTGGGTCTCTGGTCGTGCTTGCGCGGCGCATTAGCGATGATCGAGGAAAGGTAGTCGGAACCATGTTGGTGACCCTCCAGCTTGAGCGACTGGCGGCGCGCCTGCTATCGATGGAGAAGCAATGGAATACGAGTGGCGAGCTACGTACCTGGGTGGTCGACCACGAAGGCCATCCCATAGTACAGCCTGGACAGGGATCTTTCGCGGCCGATTCGCGCGTGTCATTGCCTGGAGTGAAGGAGGCTTTACAGGGGAGGCAGGGGAGCCTGATCGCGCAGGAGTCTAACCGCGATTGGCTCTATAGCTATATGCCTGTTAGCCTGGATGGTGGCTACTGGGGTGTGGTGATCCAGAGGCCAACTGACAGTACGTTTGCCACAGTCGTGAGTTTTCGGAATAGCCTGGGTATCGCGCTCTTTATGGTGCTTATCGGAGCCAGCTTTTTCTGGTTCGCGATGCATGGAGGAGTGGTCGCGCCGCTGAAGAAGTTGGCGCAGGCGGTCATCATGATCAAGCCAGATCAGGAGACGAAGGTCATGGATGGCAGGCTTCTTGCCAGGGAGCGGGAGCGTATCGACGAGATTGGGCAGGTCATCGCGGCCTTCTCTGCCATGGAGGACGAGGTGCATGACCTCTTTCGCAAAAGCGATGCGACAAGCCAGGCGCGCCTGTATACCCTGGATGCCATTATGCATAGCATGAATGAAGGCTTGCTCCTCGAAGCTCCCAACGGGCATATCATCTATGCCAATCAGCGCTTTACCCAGTTTGTGGGCCTTTCGCCCAATGATCTCCTCCCCCCTATTTTCGATGAGCATAAGGCGCAGGACGCGCTGCTCTCGCTCATTGAAGATCCTGATGTGTACCAACAAGCTGTACACGCAGCCGAGACCGGGAGCGGACCCGATGTGATTGAATTTTATGTACGCGGCTACCATAATCTGGTTGGACAACATATACCTGTGCGTAGGGTTGTTCGCCTGCGCGTGTTCCAGGTGCGCGACCAGGCAGGCGAGCTTATTGGACGCGGAAAGGTCTTTCAAGATGTGACGCGTACCAACGAGGCAGAGCTAATCAAGAAGAACCTGCTTGCCATCGTTTCGCACGAGTTGCGAACACCATTAACATCTATCAAAGGCTATGCTACGAGCTTGCTTGAAACCGATGTCGAGATGGAGAGTGCTATACAGGAGGATTTTCTGCGCGGGATTGTGATTGAGACTGATCGCATGGCGGAGCTGGTAACGAGCCTGTTGGATATGTCGCAAATCGAGGCTGGGACGCTCAAGCTCTCACCCGGTCTCTATCCCCTCGATGTATTAATCAAGCAAGCTCTGCCAGAACAGGAAAGAGAAAAGGTACGGATCAGTCTGCCAGTGAAACCTTCGCTGATTAACGTAGATGGGAAGAGGATTGAGATGGTTTTGCGCAACCTGCTCCAGAATGCCCGGCGTTATGCTGGCGCCGATGCGCTCATCGAGATCGTGGTCAGGTATGAACAGGAAGATGGCGAGGTAAAGGGGGGACTCTATCTGAGTGTGATCGATAATGGCGCCGGTATTCCAGCGGATCTGACCGAGCGTATTTTTGAGCGTTTCTACCAGGTTGATAGTGGACGTAGACGTAGCAGCAGCGGTGTGGGGCTGGGGTTGGCCATTTGTCGTGGCTTTATCGAAGCACATGGAGGGCGAATCTGGGCCGAGAACCGGGCTGATGGAGCAACAGGCGCTGCCTTTCATATCTGGCTCCCGCCTCGTGTGCTTTACCCTCCTGACGCGCAGCCAGACATGTTTGCCTTGCTCAATATTTTGTAACCCAGAGAGGTGTTACTGTATGCCACAGGAGAAATATATTCTCGTCGTTGATGACGAGCCGGGGATTCGCAATTTTATCCGGCGTAACCTGGAATTGCGCGCCTTCAAAGTCTTGCTTGCCAGCGATGGATTGGAGGCCCTGGCGCACTTTGACCAGGCTAACGTGGCCCTGGTGATCCTGGATATTATGCTGCCCAACATGGATGGTTTAGAGGTATGCCGCCGTATCAGGCAGAAGAGTACCGTTCCCATTATTATGCTGACCGCGTTGGGAGAGGACGCAGACAAAATCGCGGCCCTGGACCAGGGCGCCGATGATTATTTGACGAAGCCCTTTAGCGTAGGCGAATTGATGGCACGAGTGAAGGCTGTGCTCAGACGAAGCCACTGGGCGTTTGATGAAGTGCCAGTCTCGGCTGGTGTGAAGCGCTTTGGTGGCCTGGAGATCGACTTTGAGCAGAAGCAGGTCTGGCGCGACGGCGATCCTGTCAAGCTCTCGCCAACCGAGTTTCATCTGCTCCAGGAACTGGCCTTACATCCAGGAAAAATCTTTACCCATGAGGCACTATTACGCCGGGTGTGGGGAGTAGAGTATCGCAGCGAGTCCGAATATTTGCGTGTCTATATTGGACGCCTGCGGCGCAAATTGGAGGCCAATCCCTCTCGCCCAACGCATATCATGACCGAGCCAGGTATTGGGTACTATATGACCAGCTAGGGCAGGCGTTTTTTGGGGAGGACCTATGAAAGACGCTTAAAGCAGGGTTCAATCCTTGTCGATAACACATAGTGAGAAAGATACTCCTCGTCTGGTAGTGATGGACCCTTTCGCTAGTACTGCTAGAAGACAAAGTACCACTCTGAAACAATTCCCACCTGACCTCACTCTTATATCCCATGCGTCACTGAGGCGCAGGTAAAAGAAATAAGGAGAACGTATACTTCTCCGTAAGGAAACGCATTTTATGACAGCGAAACGATCCACCACGATGGTGTTATCAAACGATGACTTCAAGCCGTCCCCTGTCAAGCGCCCTACGCCAAAGGAAGCCGGTAATGAGTATGCCGAGCTTAAACATCTGATAAAGCAGAGGGGGCTTCTGGAAAAGCAGCCCGCCTACTATACATATAGAGTTGCCCTTCTTCTGGGGCTACTTCTCATTGGCATTGTGTTTTTCCTGCTCGTTAATGTGCTCTGGTTACAACTTCTTGACGCGGTCTACATGGCCTTTGTTTTTGCTCAGGTTGGCTTAGTAAGCCATGAGGCAGGCCACCGCCAGATGTTTGCTCGTTCATGGAAACATGATCTTCTGGGCCTGGTGGGAGGAAACCTCTTGATCGGCATGAGTTATAGCTGGTGGCTTGATAAGCATAATAAGCACCATAGCCATCCCAATCAAGTGGATATGGATCCAGATATTGAAATCCCTTTTCTTGAATTTACAGGCATGGAAGATGTGCAGCAGATGGGCAAGTTTAGACGATTTCTGGTCAAACACCAGGCCTTGCTCTTCTTTCCAGCCTTGATGACGGTCGCGGGGGGTCTGCAATATAATAGCATTGCGTTTCTGTTGCATCAGAAGGCCAGGTACAAGGGCCTCGAGTGGCTTCTTCTGGTTGCCCACTACGTTCTCTACTTCGCATTTGTCTTCTCGCATGTACCATTCTGGGCGGGTATCCTCTTCATTGCTATTCACCAGGCTGCCACCGGATTTTACCTGGGATCGATTTTCGCTCCCAACCATAAGGGCATGCCTGTGCTTGAGAAAGAGAGTAAAGTCAGCTTCTTGCAGCGCCAGATAATGACCTCGCGCAATATCCATGCGCACCCGCTGACCGATTTTGTGTATGGTGGCTTAAATTATCAGATTGAGCATCACCTGTTCCCTGCCATGCCGCGCAATAAGTTGAAGGAAGCACAGGGGATCGTGAAAGCCTTCTGCCAGGAGCGCTCTATCCCCTATCATGAAACCAATGTCACTCAGTCCTTCAAAGAGATTCTACAACACTTACACCTGATTGGTGCGCCATTGCGGCGAGCCTGAGTAAAGAAGATAGCAGCATAAGAGAGAGGATACTCACCGTGAGTATCCTCTCTCTTATGCTGGCGTGCTCGCTCAAGAGGCACTTTTGGTATCTTCTATGTAATTGGCTTTGAGTATTACCTGGCTGGCTGGCGTAATTGCCAGGGCCTTCTCGGCGTTTCCGCTAAAGGTGCATTGCTCGATGTGGCCCTTCCCACTGGCAGAGATAGCGATACCGCTGCGTTTACCCTCGTGGATTGTGCAGTGTGCGATACGCGGATTCCCGCCAGTCGTGATGCTGATATTGGCAAGCTGATTGCGGTAGATGTCGCAATATTCGAGCGTTCCCAGGCCTTGATCCTTGATGAGAACGCCGCTCTGGCTGCTTTCGAATATGGTGCAATGGTAGAAATAGGGGGTGCTTTCAGAGGCTATCAGAACGTTGTCGGCTCCGTTTGCATGAATGGCGCATTCCTGGAAAGATCCCTGTCCTCTGTCCTGGATAGTGATGCCATGGCGCTGATTATGGTGTATCTGGCAGCGGAGCAGGAGGGGGTTGCTCTGTGCGCTAACTATCGCTCCCGAGGCACCATTATTATAGATCGTGCAGTCCTCAAAGGTTCCCTGCCCACCCTCCTCAATGATGACGCCCTCTTGTTGGTTATCGTGCAGGGTGCAGTGGCGGAACATGGGATTGCCGCCCCTGGCGATACACACGGCCGCTTGGCTACTGGCGAAGATATCACAATGTTCGAATGTTCCCCATGCATCTTTTGAGACGAGTATGCCATGTCCAGAGCTGTCATGCAGAGTACAGTAGCGCAGCGTAGGATTGGTATTCTCTCCCTGGATCGTGACACAGGTGCCCGCATGAGAGGTAAGATCGCAGTCTTCAATCAGAAGTTGCCCTTGCAGAATGGCCAGCGCGTGATAGATTTGATTCGATGCATTGGCCAGGCAACGGATGGTCAGGCCACGTATGGTGGTCTGGCTGGTTTGCATCTCAATTGTATGACTCTCGCTGCTTTCAAGGATAATGTCCTCCTTTGGTCCATTGCCAATGATAGTAACCTCTTTGTCGAGCCGTAAGCTTTCTTGATACATACCCGGGCGTACGAGAATAAAGGCATTGGGTTTTGCGTGTTGTAGGGCCTCGCCAATGGTTGTATATTGTCCGTCACCTTCCTGCGCGACAACGATAATCTGTTGTGGCTCCAGGGGGATGGTGGGCTCTATGCTGGCTGGTGGAGGAGGTGGTATGCGTCTTGCAAGCCTCTTGTAGGAAGCTTGTTGATTCTGGCGTATCTGCTGAATGTGTTGTAGTTCCTCTCTGATGCTCTCCGTGCTGGTTGGCCTTTTCTCGACTTTTAGCTCGACCATAGACATGATTAGAGCTTCAAGTGCTGTATTGCCGGAGGTGGCCTGGTCAAGTTCAAGTGGTTGGAAGAGGAAGGGCGTCAACCCTGGATTGATGCCTGAGATGAGGTGGTGGAGTGTCGCGCCCAGGCTATAGATATCGGAGGCGGCGGAGGTCTGCATGCGCCCATACTGTTCGGGCGAGGCATAGCCTGGTGTCCCCAGGCTTACCGTGTCTTTGGCCTGTCCAGGTTTAAAGAAGCGCGCGATGCCAAAGTCGATCAAGCAGAGGCGATTATCGTCGCCAAGCATAACATTGTCGGGCTTTAAGTCACGAAAGATAATGGGAGGCTGGTGATTGTGTAAATAGTTCAAGACGCTACAGAGCTGAAGACCAATCTCCAGCACTTGTTCTATGGAGAGCTTGCCACCGGGTGCCTGCTCCAGGCGTTTCTCAAGCGTCTCGCCCTCGACGTAGTCCATGACGAGGTACCAGCGCCCATGCTCCTCAAAGTGGTCATAGATGTGAGGCAAGTTAGGATGGGACAGGTTAGCGAGGAGCACGGCCTCGTTTTTGAAGGCGGCAATGGCTTCCTGCGTCTCCTGGGGACTTAGCCCGCGCATGCCCATTTCCTTGACCGCCCTCAACGCGTTTTGAAAGAGCATATCCTCAACCTTGTACACCGCGCCGAAGCCTCCCTGGCCTATTTTGTCCAGAATACTATAGCGTTGTTTCAGTGTGTGTGAAGTGGTGAGCAGGCCAGTAGCGGTGCTGGCATAGGTGAGTTGAGGTTGCCCGCAGGCGTAGCAGAAGCGCGCGTCGGCGCGATTGATCGCGCCACAGCTATCACAGAACCGGGTTGAGGATTGCATGACAAACGTTCTCGTCTCTTTCTAAGATGCGTTCTTCTTTCTTAAGGTAGAACGAAGAAATGGGTGCCGCCTCAAATATACAACATGACAAACAGAAAAGAGGGAGCGGAGGGCAAGCCTGCCCTCCGCTCCCTCTTTTCTGTTTCAAACTACACTGCTTCGCTGATAGGTACCTGGCTGAACTGGCTGTTGTGGAGATCGGCGTAGAAGCCTTTCTTCGCCAGCAGTTCCTCATGGGTGCCCTGCTCAATGATCGTGCCGTGATTCATGACCAGGATCAGGTCGGCATCGCGAATCGTAGAGAGACGGTGCGCGATGACGAAGCTGGTGCGGCCCTTCATCAGCTCTGCCATGGCTCGCTGAATCTGGATCTCGGTACGAGTGTCGACGCTACTGGTGGCCTCGTCCAGGATCAGGATCTCGGGATCAGCCAGGAAGGCGCGTGCGATGGTAAGCAACTGCTTCTGACCCTGCGAGATGTTGCTGGCCTCTTCATTAAGGATCGTGCTATAGCCCTCGGGCAGGGTGCGGATAAAGTGGTCGGCGTAGGCCGCTTTGGCCGAGCGCACGATCTCTTCCTCCGTGGCTCCCTCGTGTCCATAGGCAATATTGTCGCGAATGGTACCGTTGAAGAGCCAGGTATCCTGGAGCACCATACCGAAGGTACGACGCAGGTCGCCGCGCTTCAGCTGCGTGATATCCACGCCATCGACCAGGATGCTGCCGCCGTTGACCTCGTAGAAGCGCATCAGCAGGTTGACGAGGGTCGTCTTGCCTGCGCCCGTGGGGCCAACGATGGCGATCATCTGTCCGGGTTCGACATGGATATTCATGTCCTCCATCAGGATCGCGTCCTCTTTGTAGCCGAAGCGTACATGCTGGAACTCGACCGCGCCCTGGCGCTCTTCGATAGTCGCGGCAGGCACGGCTTCAGGAATTTCCTCTGGCTCATCCAGAAGCTCAAAGATGCGTTCGGCTGAGGCCATAGTGGACTGAATCACGTTGGCGAAGTTCGCCAGCTGGGTGATAGGCATGGTAAACTGCTGGGCATACTGGATAAAGGCCTGGACGTCACCGATGGTGATACCCTTCTGTGTGACCATAATGCCGCCAATCACGGCTACAAAGGCGTAACCGAGGTTGCCAATCGAGCGCATGAGAGGCATGATCATGCCTGACATAAACTGCGCCTTCCAGCCAGCCTCGTAGAGCTCTTCGTTCAGCTTGGTGAACTGGTTCAGAGACTCGTTCTCGTAACCAAAGGCCTTGACGATTTTATGGCCTGAATACATCTCCTCGACGTGACCGTTGAGGTGCCCCAGCGAGCGCTGTTGATTGCGGAAGTATGTTTGCGAGCGCTTGGCGATACCCACTGTCACGAGCAGGCTCAAGGGAAGCGTGACCAGGACAATCAGGCTCAGCAGCCAGCTAATGGAGAACATCAGAATAATGACACCTACCAGGGTAACTGAAGAGGTGATGACCTGCGTCACACTCTGCTGGAGCGTTGTGCTGATATTATCCATGTCGTTGACGGCGCGGCTGAGAATCTCGCCATGCGTACGACCATCAAAGAATTTCAAGGGCAGGCGTGAGAGCTTCTCTTCCACATCGCGGCGCAGGTTATAGACGGTCTTCTGCGCGACAGTGGCCATGATGTACTGCTGAATATAGGTAAAGATGGCGCTGACCACATAGAGACCGAGCAGCAGCAAGAGCACCTGCGCGATATAGGTGAAGTCAATGCCAGGAGCAGGCTGATGCCTTAGAAATGCCTGGTATTTCGCGATCAGGCCATCAAAGAGCTTGGTTGTGGCCAGACCCAGAATTTTTGGTCCGACAATATTGAAGACCGTACCGATGATGGCTGCGCCCAGGATCACCAGTAAGCGGATTTTATAGGGTGCGAAGTAACCGAGCAGGCGGTTAAATGTCTTTTTAAAGTCCTTAGGTTTCTCTACCGGTCGGCCCATGGCCCCCATTGGGCCGCCACCCATGCCTCCACCGGGGCGCTGTCCGTTGCGTACCTGGCTCATGCTATTTCCTCCAGAGCGAGCTGGGAAGTGACGATTTCGCGATAGACCTCAGAGCTCTCCATCAGCTCTTTATGGGTTCCAATACCAACCATGTGACCCTCATCCAGGACGATGATCTGATCGGCGTCCATGACGGTGCTGACGCGCTGGGCCACGATGATGACCGTTGACTCCTGGGTCTCCTGCTTGAGCGCGGCGCGCAGCCGGGCATCGGTCTTGAAGTCCAGGGCTGAGAAGCTGTCATCAAAGATGTAGATCTCGGGTCGACGGACCAGGGCGCGGGCGATTGAGAGACGCTGCTTCTGGCCACCAGAGACGTTGGTACCACCCTGGGCGATGGCTGAAGCAAAGCCGTCCTTCATCTCGCCAATAAAGTCGCTGGCCTGGGCGACCTGGGCGGCGTGACGAATCTCTTCATCCGTGGCGTCGCGCTTGCCAAAGCGAATATTCTCGTTAATGGTACCGGAGAAGAGGATGGCCTTCTGTGGCACAAAGCCGATCTTCTCGCGCAGGTGTTCCTGGGGCATCTCACGCACATCGACACCATCGACAAGCAGGTTACCGCTATCAATATCGTAGAAGCGCGGAACCAGGTTGACCAGGGTTGACTTACCAGAGCCGGTACCGCCAATAATCGCCGTGACCTGGCCGGGCTTTGCGCTAAAGGAGATGCGAGAGAGCGCAGGCTCTTCCGCGCCAGGATAGCTGAAGGTCACATCCTGGAACTCGACGTAGCCCTTCTGCTCGTTCGCCAGGCGCACCTGCTCGGCATCGTTGATCTCCGGCTCGATAGCCAGGACCTCATTGATGCGGTCAGCCGAGGCCGCGGCGCGTGGCACCATGACGAACATCATCGAGACCATCAGCATGGCGAAGAGAATCTGCATCGCATACTGCAAGAAGGCGATAAGCGCGCCGACCTGCATCTGCCCATTATCGATACGAATGGCGCCGAACCAGAGAATAGCCACGCTGGAGACGTTTAGCACCAGCATCATGACAGGCATCAAGAAGGCCATGATCCGGTTGACCCTGATCGAGACGTCCATCAGGTCAAGGTTGGCATCATCGAAGCGCTTCTCCTCGTACTTCACACGGTCAAAGGCGCGAATGACGCGCACGCCGGTCAGCCCCTCATCAACGACCAGGTTGATTTTATCCAACTTCTTCTGCACCATCTGGAAGAGCGGAATGGCCCGCGTCATGATCAGGAGAATGGTTCCAACCAGAATCGGAATCACGACCAGGAGAATCCAGGAAAGGCCCGCATCCTGTTGTAGGGCCAGGATAACGCCACCGATGGCCATCATCGGAGCCGTCACCATCATACCCAGGATCATGACGTAAACCTGCTGCACCTGGGTTGTATCGTTGGTGGTGCGTGTAATCAGCGACGCCGTGCTGACGGTACTGAACTCATGTAGCGAGAACTTGGCCGCGCGCGTAAAAATGTTGCTGCGAACGATTTTTCCATAGCCGGTCGCGACCCTGGAGGAGAAGAAGCTGCCAATAATAGCACAGATTGTTCCACCAAGGGTGATCAGTAGCATCAAGCCGCCGATGCGCCAGATGTAGTCTGTATCGCCCTTGGCGATACCATTGTCCACGATATCCGCCATAAGAGTTGGTAGATACAGGTTAGCCATAGATTGAGCAAAAGCAAGGATCAGGATGAGAACGATGGCCAATCTAAACGGTTTCATAAACCGTAGCAATTTAATCATGCCTCTTCTCCCTTCCATGGAAAGAAGTAACCATTAGTGTCCCTCTCATTAAAGTATTGGAATGCTTTTATTAATAAGTCCGCAAGTTGATTACTCTGTTGATCTCCCAGGTACTCGCTCAGGTTTTGAAAAGTCTCGAACAAGACATTTTCGGCCTTATGCGCAAGTTGTTCTCCATGTTCTGTTAACGCGATACCTACGGCACGCCTATCTGTCGGGTCGGTATGGCGTTCAACCAGGCCATTGGCTTCGAGGCTATTCAGCAATTGCGTGATCGTTGGAGAGGTCACATGCATATGCTTACTGATCTCTGAGACCTTAATTGGGCGACCATTGCCCTGCACTCCATGCCGGATCGCGAATAACACTCCCACCTCGCTGGGTTTGCACCCGGTAAAGTTTTGATGCAGTTCGCTACGGTGGAATTGCATAAAGGTCTTGTTGAACTGCATCAGTGACTGCGCGAGCTTCCTTGCTGTCGCATTGGTGTCTGAATCCATAAGAGGTTATCCGCCTTTGAAGGTGCTGCTAAAAGATTGGAAACTAATTTATTAGGAAACCTATCTATTAGTTTAATATAGATATATCGTATTGTCAATACGTGCATAGCCGAAGGCAGACTATAGGAGGCGTGCCTTCTCTCTTTGTATCTTCGCACTTGCGGTGCTTAGGGGGTAAGGTTGCGTGTTGCCTGCTGCGGACATGCGTCCACAGCAGGCAGCACGCAATACCACTCTTAATTTATTCGTAACAGGTTAGAATTCTACGTGCCTGATGTTTGATAGCCTCGATAAGCTCAGGAGGGGAGGCAATGATTGCATGCACCTCCATTATTTCTTCTCACACTCCGTTAAAGCCGGGGCAATCCCATTTCTGCCTATGGGATGAGTAGCAGGATAAGGATGACTTCTCTTGTTATAGCAAGACTGTGGCTGTAACAGAGTAGATGGGGGGCAGAAAATCAGCGATCAACTGCCAGTTGTCTCCACGGTCATTGCTGGCAAACAACTGACCCGTTTTGGTGCCAGCATAGACACCACAGGGATTCAGGCTGTCAGTGCAGAGGGCATGTCGCAGGACTCCCATTCGCACACCTTGCCCCTCAGGCAAACCATGGGTCTGAGGAGTCCACTGCTCTCCAGCATTCTCTGTGCGATACACAGTGAAATGTGTTCCGCTGTTATGTCGGCCCTGGGGATCTTCCACAACGACGAAGAGGGTTTCGGGATGGTGTGGATCAAGGGCAATAGGGAAGCCAAACTCCGATGGCAAGTTGTGCTGGATATCGATCCAATCTTCCCCAGCATTAAGGCTTTTATAGATACCACAGTGATTCTGCTGATAGAGGACATCTGGTTGGGTAGGATGCTGGACCAGGCGGTGAATGCATTGCCCAAACTCAGGATAAGGGTCGGGAAGGAAACCGGCACGCGTATTTTTATTTGCGAAGACCCAGCTTCTTCCACCGTCATCTGTGCGCATGCAGCCAACAGCGGAGATACCTATCCACATGCGCGAGGGCCGTGTGGGGTCGGCAATAATGGTATGCAGGCAGAGCCCGCCAGCACCAGGTCCCCATTGTGAGCGGCTGGGATGAGACAAGAGAGCGGGATTGGGTTCCCAGGTTTCACCTCGATCAGTACTCATCCAAAGGCTGGCTGGATCTACGCCAGCATAGACCACATCAGGCTCCGATGCACGACCGGGTACAATAGTCCAGATATTCTGTAGTTTCAAATCGCTCTGAGGTGGAAACTGGATACCTTGCCTGGGCTCTTGCCAGCTCTGGCCAAAATCATCACTGTAACGTATGAACGAGCCGAAAAAATCGCCATTCTCGGCGGCAAAGAGACGACAACCGTTACGTTGATCGAAGATAGCCGAAAAGATGCGCCCTTTGCTCAGGGAGGTTGCTTCAATATTCCACGTCACGCGATCCTGGGAGGTCAGCAGAAATAATCCACACTTCGTGCCCAGTCCGACAATAACAGTCCCTGCGGGGTACTTATGATGATGCGTCATGAATAGCTCCTTTTTGAGAAAGGTTGTTTGAATGTTCGTATTAACCACCCGCTACCGATTGTAAAATGCGGATACGTGCTCCAGCGGGTACCGGTGTATCAAGACCTTGTAAGAAGCGAATATTTTCTTTTTCCAGAAAGATATTGACATAGGGGCGTAGCTCACCTGTTTCATAACAGAGGTTGAACTGCATCCCGGGAGCACGCTGCTCCAGCGCTTCGATGACTTCGCGAATCGTGTGACCTATAACCGTTATGGAGGAATGGTTGTTGATTTTTGCACGAAGCACAGATGGGAAGATGACTGTGACGGAAGACATATCTGCTCACCTCTCTTTATAGGCGCGTGGCAAGAAAACCACGAGGTCTTCAGCCTGGTGGATGAATCGCCGGACCGCCCCCTGTTCTTTTGAACAAAAGACGATCCATTGACTCAAAAAGCTCTGCCCGAAGGCAGGTGGTGCGTATCCCTTCGCTCTGACCACGAAGGGAATCCGGCTTCATCTCGACAAGGTTCAAAAGGCTTTTTACGCCGAGAGCACCGGCCCTTACCTCAAGCCTACTTAACTCTCAGCGACAGAGCAGCGGTCTGATGCGTCAACCGCAGGTGTCATGACCTATCGAACGGAGCTCCCATTTCTGGGGCTGAGTCTGGTGAACTCAGACTTCCGAAGAAGTTACTGAACCAAGTCTTCAGTGACTTCCGAAGAAGCCACTGCGTCTTCAGCTCAGTGGTAGTTCACCACTAAAGATGTCCATAATAAGTATCACCTCTTACCAACAAAAAAACTTCTCCTATCTTGCTCATTTTTTGAGAATGGCCTCACCAAGTTGGCAATACCAAATGATAAGGCAAAAGCTTACCTCTCACGTATCTCTTGAAATATACTCGCCATTGATGATAATTGTGTGATGATGTACGAGAGTATACCATTCACGTGTTCTGCATATATTTGTTTTAGATAAATACGAAGTAAATCCTGGAAAAGTATAGTCACTAAATTCTGGCGTAGAAGGTCCAATACTGCTAGAATACATCAGAGGAAGAGGCAGCCAGGCCTCGTAAGAGCGTATAGGCCTCTTCATTGTCTATCTCGTCCTCAAGGAAGAGCGAGAGGAAGCCTGGAAGAAAAGATTCTACCCATCACGCTCTCCACAAGTATAATCTCCATGGAGGAGTTATCAACATCTATGTCTGCTACGGAAAACTCAACATCGAAAGATACAAATGCTTTATCTCTCAATGCCCAAATAGCGCCAGTCTCTGAAGAAACGCGTGAAGCCTATCGGGCGCCTGTCGCCTTCGCCGATATCTGGCAGGCGAACCAGTATCTCTTCCCCCTTATCGAGCACACTCCCCTGGTCTATTCGCGGGACTTAAGCGCCCTGACTGGTGCGAAGATACACCTGAAATTTGAACAGATGCAGCGTGGTGGATCATTTAAGGTTCGTGGCGCGACATATAAGATGTCGCGACTCTCGGAGGAGCAGCGCAAGGCGGGTGTGATCACGGCCTCGGCGGGAAACCACGCGCAGGGAGTGGCTATCGCCGCCGCCTCATACGGTATTCCTTGCACGATTGTCGTCCCCGAGAATGCCTCACTAACCAAGGTCACGGCGACCCAGAGTTATGGCGCGAAGGTTGTCCTGGCTGGAGCGACCTATGATGACGCCGTCCAGCACTGTGTGGAGATGCAGAAAGAGCTTGGCGCGACCGGCCCTACCTATATACCCGCCTTTGACGACATCGACGTGGTTACGGGCCAGGGTACACTGGGTCTGGAGATGCTGAACGAGGTGCCCAGCGCGGATGCCATCGTCGTTCCCATTGGGGGTGGTGGCCTGATCGCTGGTATCGCCATCGCGGCGCGCGCCATGAAGCCCTCGATCAAGATTATCGGCGTTGAAGCTGATGGCGCTGCCAGCATGCGCGCCTCAATTCGTGCGGGCAAGCTGATAACCCTGCCCGCCCTGGCGACCATTGCCGATGGTATTGCTATCAAGCAGCCTGGCAAAGTGACCTTCCCCATCATCCAGCACCTTGTGGATGATGTTGTGCTGGTTACAGATGAGCAGATTATTCATGCTGCCCTGTTTCTGATGGAGAAGCACAAGATTCTGGTAGAGGGCGCGGGCGCCTCCGCCGTTGCGGCCCTTATGAGCGGTACGCTGCAACTGCCAGACAAAGAAGTGCTCATTCCCTTGACGGGAGGAAATATCGACACTAATCTGCTGGGACGTTTCGCTGAACATGGACTCATCAATGCCAACCGCCATTTTGCCCTACGCGCCAGTTTCCCTGATCGGCCGGGAGAACTGGCGCGCATGCTGAACATTATCGCGGCCATGCGCGTCAATATCATCGATGTCCATTACCAGCATGTCTCCGCCCAGTTGCCTTTTATGCAGCATGAGGCGATGATCACGTTGGAGACGAGGAACCGCGCCCAGTGCGAAGAGCTATTGCAGGTCTTGCGCGCCGCGGGCTTCGCCGTAGAAGAGGCCCAGGCTATTCAGCCGGTAGCTCTGCCAAATAGCTAAAATAATCCTTCAATGTTGCGAGAAGCAGAGAACCCGTTCACGCTATAACGTGAACGGGTTCTCTGCTTCTCACAAAGCAACTATACGAGGCCGGGAAAGAAATCCTTTTTGATGTGACCGCTTTTAACCTGCATATTTTTCAGGATGTGCTCCTGCGCTCTCACCATATCGGGTGGCCCAGACAGATAGAAGAGGCGCTCTTGAAAATCAGGGACCGCTCTCGCCAGGGTCTCTTCATTGATTCTGCCAACTAATCCCGGCCAGTTGGGTGGAACAGCAGTAACATCGGTCAATGTGTAGAAGGTTTTGACACCCAGCTTTGCTGTAGCTGCGCTTAGGACATCCTTGTAGACAATTTCGTCTGCTCTCTTGTTGATATAAAACAGGATAATATCGCGCCCCTGTTGTGTATCAAGCAGGTACTTTAGCATACTTCGAAAAGGCGTGATGCCGATGCCACCCGCGATAAAAACAAGTTTCTGCTGGGGCTGTGGTGGCAGGGTAAAATCGCCGGCCACCTGGGCGCCGATCAGCTTTGCGCTTCCATCTATGCTTGCCATCGCCTGTTTGAAGCTGCTTCCCTGCTCATAAAAGCGCACGCCCAGGTGAACCTCACCCTCGGTGGGAGATGAAGCCAGGGTAAAGTAGCGGCGATTGCCTCGGCTGTCGGCGTGAGGATGCGCGAGCGTGAACTCCATGTATTGTCCGGGGAGAAAGACAAGCTTTTGCGAAGGCTTGAAGACAAAATCAATCGTGTTCGGTGCGAGCTTAAGTTTTTTCTTTATGCGTAAAATGACTTTCTGTTTGGGGCTAACCAGGTAAGAGAAGATGTTGCCCAGGACGAGTGCCAGTTCGGGTGTTGAATAAATGGGGCCGATGTGAATCTGAGGGATAAAGAGGATGCCGGTAAGCACAGCATAGAGCCTTCGCAATTGCTTTGTTGGAGGCGCGGTCAGCGGTTCGGTGAGCATGATACAGGCGAAGAAAAAGAGCGGTGATTGCAGCAGCAAGTGGCTGAGTTCTACAAAGACCAACTGCCTCTGGACTAGGGTAATAGCCAGAGTACTTACGATTACAGTGGCACAAAAGCTCACGACCATATCTACCTGGCGTAGCTTGCGAGCTAATAGTAGCCCACCTATGAGCACCAATGGCGTCATACTGGCTGTGCCGACCCACCAGCTAGCGGACTGTCCGAGCACCAGCGATGTGATCACAACCGCGATGGAGGCGGGATTGAAGAGATGGTTTTTGCGTATAGCCAGGATATATTTTGAGCATATCGCTATAATTGCTGCCCAGCCAAGGAACGCATAGGCAGTTGGTGACTGAGCGGGATCAATGATGATAGCCAGAATAAGCGCCGTGATCGCAGAGGATTCGATATTTGCTGGAACATTAAAGAAGCGCTCCATAATGACACTCATTGCCCAGCAGATGACGAGCAAGAACGCGGTTGAGGCAAGTAGCGCCAGGGGAGAGAATGGCAGAACCTTGATATAGGCCAGAATGATTGCCAGGCCAATAAAGCCCAGTAGGACATACAGCACCAGGCGATACATGGTTATGCGATCTAAGTAGTAATCTATTTTATTCATCATTGGTGGAGTACATACCTTTCAAGGCCGCTCGTAAGCGTTGCTCGCTTGTGTGCATCAATCATATAGCCTTCAAAACCTGCCAATTTCTCAATAAACTGGATGCCCTTCCTACCCATGGCAAATGCCGCGGTCGCGAAGCGATCAGCCTCATACACATCTGGTCCAATAACAGTCATACTAACGATATCTGACAGTGGCTCATCGGCATTGTGCGGATTATAAATGTGTTGTCCGCGAATGGCGGTTCCTGAGGTCGCGATTCCCTGGTTTGTGAGGACCAGTACTTTGACATGCTCATACCGATTGAAGGGATTGCGAATTCCGACGCGCCATGGTTGCCCATTTTTCTTTCCAGCTACTTGAATATCGCCACCAGCATCGATATAGAAATTCTGAAAGCCCCAAGTTTTAAGCATATCGGCGGCATTACGAATTGCCCAGCCTTTGACAATGCCAGAGGGATCATACGCTCCGTTATGCTGAATATCGAAGTAGCCACTGGTCTCTTTTTTTGTCTGTGCGCTTAAAGCGAAAATCTCGCGCATCTCCTCGCTAGCGTGTGTCAGAAGAAGCTCGCCCCGGTTAATCTTAGAGATCTCGCTCTCAGGCTTATAGGTGCTAAAGATGTTATCTACGGCCACAAAGTAGGTGAACACTGTATTCAGGTCAGCCTGTGTGGCACTTGCATCTAGTATGGCGATAGTAATGGGCATGCCCATAATCAGACGTGTTTCTTCCATAGTTATGCTTTCGCCTGAGAGAGGGCCGTTGTGAGCGATTGCATAAACGCCTCGCTGGAATCAGTTGCTCCGCTGACGATGTCAACATTGGCGTTCTGGGCCTGGATGGCCTCGTTAGTAAGAATGGGATCGGCATAGTTATTGATGATCACAGAGCGATTCCGCTCATTGGGAAATTGGAGAAACTGCACATCCGTAATCTTGCCATTTTGAATGATGGCCTTGACCTGGATATTGCCCCAGTGCGCGTCTTCAACATCACCTGTAAAAGAGCCATCTTTATACTGCGCACCATTTGTGCTTGTGGTGGTAGATGCAGGTGTCGTCCCGGTGGAGGAAGGGCTATCATTTCCAGCCACACCTATCGAATATCTTGTCTGATTGGGTAACAGAGCTATCGCCTGGTTATACGTGAAACTGTACAAAATAAAGATCCCGATAATAAAGACCGCAATCGTAAGCTTCTTCATTGTCTGCCGCTTCCTTCCAGCGAAATTGTAAATTCATATAGAGAAGCATGGATATTATGAGAATGCTGATGATAATAGTATAGCTTCAAGTCGCCGAGACTATAGTATCGTAAAAGTATGAAAAAAGCGGTAGAGATTTGTAAAAAATCCCTCAAGACTGGGGCTGGCGTTCTGGCGAGGCATAAATGCGAAGAGGTGTATGTAGAATAGGATGAGAGAGGTGTGCTTATTACTATTATACAAGCGAGCCTGCTCTCATCCTGGTTAGCATAGAGGTGATCAGGCAATAGATATTCCTATAGCCAGAAGATCGTCAACTTGCTTGAGCAGGCGTGGTGTAGGCGTAAAACCATAATTAACGGCGTAAGCTTTTCCGCTTGCGTCTAGAACGACGGTACTGGGGACGGTCAGTACATGATAGGTTTGGGTAAGCTCATGCTCGCTGGTGGCGTCTACTTCTACCACCGAGACCTGTTCTCCCCGTGCTGCCAGGAGACGCTGGAGCGCTGGAGCTTGGAGTTGATGGCACTGGTGGCAATCAGGGCTACTAAAGGCCAGAATACGGACAGGGGTCATGCTCTTTTCACCGACCGGTGTTTGCGGAAGGAGAGGTGCAGCATGCAGTGCTCTCTCCCGTTGTGCCGCTACAAAGCGTTTACCTACCCAGACCAGGAGCCAGGCACCGATGCCTACAAGCAAGAGGATAACCAGGCGTAGTGTAATGTCAGACATATTTCTCTATACCCCTCGCCAGTGGAAGCTACCTTCATAGCGCACGCGAGGGAGGATACCCCAGCGGCCCAGGTGATAATAGACGAAGCATCCCATACAGAAGCCGACCGTTAGATTAATGCCAGCCAGGACCAGGACGATCAAATCGAAAATCCAGCCAAGCAGACTCAGGTGCGTTAAGAAGAGAAAGCTACTTGAGAGCAAGAGGAACACCGCACCGATGCCCTGAGCAAAACGATGGGGGGCAGGATCATCCTCGACGACACGCGGCTTGAGCAGGCCCAGCGGTATAACTACTCCCTGGTAGAGCAGGCGATAAGGGCTGGTAGAGGGCGAGACCGCACTCCAGGCCATGATGATGGTTGCAATCAGCACTAGCACAGGAAGATTAAAGAGGAAGGCTAGAGCCGTAAGAAGCACTGTGCTGCCCTGAGAAAATTTGCCAAAATTGGTGTCAACACGTGGAGCGCTTGTGGATGTTGGCGCCGAAGGAAGAGTAGCCATGAACGCATCCTCCAGAAGGAAAACGGCTTCGACGAAGCCGTATGAGCCTATATATGTAGGCGGTGAAAAATGTATACTAAATAGATCAACAATATAAAGTATTGTGCTGTATTATAGAGTTTTGTAAGGAAGAATGTCAAGCTTAAGGGCGCCTGCGTACTCTTGCATTTTCTCGCGACTATGGTATAATCGTAGCCGTAAGGCAGGCACTGCTTGAGACAATGTCATCGTCTTCCCGCGTTTTCAGAGAGGGACAATCCTGGCTGTAATTTGTCCTATGCGCACACGATGGATACCACTCAAGAAGCCATCTCTTCCTGTAAAGTGAAGAGCGGGAGGCCCCCGTTAGCGGGCTTTAAGGCTGGTTCCATTTGAAAGATTGTATAGCGAACCAGTGAACGTGGGTGGAACCACGGAAGAGTGACTCTTTCGTCCCTGTATTGAGGGAGAAAGAGTTTTTTTGTTGGAAGGAACGCGCTATGAGACAGGGCTCTCAGCAGCAGGAGGATCGAAACTGCCGACTCACCGTCGGCAGTGGGACTTATCTATAGCCACACGTTTTTGATAGTCCTCTCGCGCTGGTATATAAAAGCAGAGAGTTGACGATTGCAATAAGTAACGCATTCATTGGCATACAATAAACACAACAAAGATAGAGGAATAGAGAATGAGCACGTCTCTTGCAGCAGAGAAAGAACAGGCGCAGCAGGACCTGGATCGTATGCGCCACTCAACGGCGCACTTGATGGCCGCCGCCGTCCAGTTGCTCTGGCCCGAGGCCAAATTTGGCGTGGGTCCCGCAATTAAGAATGGTTTCTACTACGATATCGAGCTTCCCGAGGCTTTGACGCCCAAGGACCTGGGACGCATCGAACAGAAGATGCGCGAGCTCAAGAATAAAAAGCTGGGCTATGACCGTATCGAGGTTGGCATCGATGAAGCCATCGAAGAGATGAGCAAACGCAATCAGCCCTACAAAGTAGAACTCTTGAATTTACTCAAAGAGCGCGGTAGCACGGCGGTTGTGCAGGAAACGGGCGACGCCGAGGCCATAGGCTTGAGCGAGGGCCAGGAGGGAAGCACGGTCGTCTCCTTCTATCAGACGGGCCACTTCCTGGATCTCTGCCGTGGACCGCATGTCGAGGATACGACGCACATCGGCGTCTTTAAGCTCATGAGCATTGCGGGCGCATACTGGCGTGGCAATGAGAATAATCCGCAGCTCCAGCGACTCTATGGCACGGCCTTCAATACGAAAGAGGAACTGGATCACTACCTCTGGCTGCTCGAAGAGTCGAAGAAGCGCGATCATCGCAGACTGGGTCAGGAGCTAGATCTGTTTACGTTCTCTGACCTGGTGGGTGGCGGCCTGCCCCTCTTTACGCCCAAAGGAACGCTGGTGCGCGACCTGCTGGAAGAGTTTGTGCAGTCCTTGCAGGAACCCCTGGGTTACCAGCGTGTGCATATCCCGCACATCACGAAGAACGACCTCTACAAGACGTCGGGGCACTGGGAGAAATTCCAGGAGGACATCTTCCGTGTGAGCGGCAAGAGTGGCGAAGACTTCTGCATGAAGCCCATGAACTGCCCGCACCATACGCAGATCTATGCCAGCCGCATGCGCAGCTACCGCGAGCTGCCCATTCGCCTGAGCGAGGTCACGACGGTCTATCGCGACGAGTTGCCGGGAACGTTGCATGGTCTCTCGCGTGTACGCGCGATCACGCAGGACGACGCACATGTCTTCTGTACGCCTGACCAGGTGCAGGAAGAGGTGCTGCGCATCTACTCGATCATCGAGAACTTCTACAAACCTTTTGGTATGACGCTCGCGGTGCGCCTCTCGCTCTGGGACGAGGAGCATCCTGAGAAATACCTGGGCACGCCCGAACTCTGGAATAGCGCCCAGGAGCAGTTGCGCGCCGTCCTGCGCATGAAGGGCATCGAATGGGTAGAAGAAGTGGGCGAGGCTGCGTTCTATGGTCCTAAGATCGACTTCACGGCCCTGGATGCCCTTGAGCGCACGTGGCAGCTCGCGACGATTCAGCTCGACTTTAACCTGCCTGAGCGCTTCAACCTGGAGTACATGGGACCTGATGGTCATGCCGCGCGCCCAGTCATGTTGCACCGCGCCGTGCTGGGTTCCGTTGAGCGCTTTATGTCGGTCTTGATCGAGCATTACGCGGGTGCCTTCCCCACGTGGCTCTCACCAGTGCAGGCCATGATCATTCCCATCGCGGATCGCCATCTCGACTACGCCTACCAGGTGAAACAGTCCCTGCTGGATGTGCGTCTCTCCTCAGCGCGCGAGTCGATTCGCGTAGAGGTTGACGAGGCGCGTGAATCCATGCAGAAGAAGATCCGCAACGCGCAGCTGCAGAAGGTCCCGTACATGCTCGTTCTTGGTGATAAAGAGGCCGAGAACGGCGAGGTCAACGTACGCCATCGTAGCGGCGTCAACCTGGGCACGCTCTCGGTAAGCGCTATTGCCGAGCGTATCAAGCAGGAAATTCTCACGCGCAACGATCTCCCACGCGAGTAGCTCGCCAGGTTGCCAACCAGTAAAGGGTGTATGCATGGAAAACAGCAAAGCCGTTTTCCATGCATACACCCTTTACTTCCTGAGCGCCGCAGACTCGAAGACTCTTTTGAGAAAGGACTTACTCATGGCAACAAAAGAAGGCTGGCGTGGTCGCTTTTTTGAGGACTTTGAGATAGGCGATATCTACCAGCATCCGCTTGGAAGAACCGTGACCACGACGGACAACATGTGGTTCTCCTTGCTGACTCAGAACACGGCTCCTATTCACTTTGATCACTACTACGCGGCACAGACAACATTTGGCAAGCCGCTTGTTGATTCGACTTTTACCCTGGCACTTGTGACAGGCCAGAGCGTGACGGATATCTCGCAGAACGTCTTTGCCAACCTGGGCTGGGATGAAGTTCGCCTGCCACATCCTGTATTTGAGGGCGATACCATCTACTCACAGTCAGAGGTGCTGGAGAAGCGTGAATCGCGCTCACGTCCGGATGTTGGGATTATCGCCGTAAAGACCACGGGCTATAATCAGGATGGTAAGGTTGTAATTACCTTTAAGCGCACCCTGATGGTCTACAAACGTGGGCGGGCACCGGAGATACCGCGCCTGGCGCCCGAAAGTGGAGATGTTTAGCGCTCCTCTCTCCAATCGCTTGCTAGCATGCCATAAATAGCCATATCAACGAAGTGGTCACCTAGTCGCTGGGCCTGACGAATTGTGCCTTCGTGGAGAAATCCCAGGCGTTCCGCAACGGCGCGACTGCGCTTATTAGCAGTCGCGCAGTGAATCTCGACCTTGTTTAAGGCATACTCATGGAAGGCATAGGCAATAAGAGCACGGCTGGCCCTGGTCACAAGTCCCTTGCCCTGCATAGAGGTATCGACCCAATACCCGATCTCGACCTTGCTATCCTCTCTATCAAGATCATTGAGTCCCAGCGCACCTACAAGCTGATCCTGATACCAGAGACCGAATTGAGCGCCTTTGCCATCAGCAAACTGGCGCAATTTGTACTGGAGAAAGCTCTGCGTCTGCTCAAGAGAATTTTCATATGCTGCCCAGGGCATCCAGACTGCCAGAGCCTCTCTGTTGCGATTGGTCAGATCATTGTAGACCTGCGCATGATGAAGCTCGAGCAGGCGAAGTTGGATATCGCTATCTACAGCGATATGTAGTGTGGGCTGAGAAGACATTAGATAGAATCCTTTCAATTAGTAAACTTGAGCTTGATCATAGGAGGAAACTTCCTATAGCCTAAAGAACTTAGAGGCAGCCAGAAACTAGATACATAAGAGATGGAAAATTTGTTGATTAAAATCATAGCTGCAGTTGGTAGTAGTGGTCAACGCGTGTCTGCTGAAAGCCGCAGGATTGATAGAGGCTAAGGGCATGGCTATTCTCTGTTTCCACATCGAGGCCGATACGTTGCCAGCCTTCAGCCAGTAGCATCTCGACCGTCATAGTGAGAACCTGGCGCCCCAGGCCCTTTCCCTGGAACGATGGAAGGATACCGAAGGCGGTAATATCTACCTGTCCATCTCCCTCTGCGACTGTGCTGATGCAGCCTACCGCCTCACCGGAGTCTAGGGTAACTAGAAAGAAACGGCGCGCGGGTTTAAGAATAGCTTTTGCCACCCACGGAGCGACCTCCTCTTCGGTATCGCCAAAGGCCTGAATGGAAATCCCACTTACCTGCGCGGCTTGAGCAGGAGTCGCCTGGCGCAGGGTGAGGTCATCACGCCACACCGCTGATCGCTTAATGTCAGTAGTAGCCAGTTCCATATGGTACTCTGAAAGGATATAGGTTCCTCCAGCAGCATGAATAAAGGCCTTGCCAGCCTCCCATCCACCCACGCCAATAATGGTCAATTCTTCTTTGGCCTGCTCTCGACAGTAGTTTTTGATCGCGTCTAACAGGCGCCGCCCTACACCCTGGCGACGATATGCAGGATGGATCGCGCCAATAACCTCAATGGTCCACTCGCCAAAGAGAAAAGCGACCCCAATAAGCTGCCCTCCTCTGTAGTAGAGAAAGCCATTGCCAGGCTCATGCGTCAGGTTATCTACATTGACTGCCAAAGGCAGGCCATCATGCTGAGCACAGAGATCCAGCAAAGCCTTAACGTCGGCATGATCTGCTGGAGTGATCTCAGCTTTAATTACATCTTGTGCTTGGTGCTGTGTCATAAAAGTATGTTTCCTCTTCTCAAAAGCTGATCTTTTACTTTCAAGTATTTTTGGGCATGCAGCGACCCGGAGAATGTCAGGAAGAAGGTTTGTGTAGAGAGGATGTGCTAAATAAGGCTAAAGCTGCATAGCTGAATGCCTTTTATAGAAGTGCTTCCGCGAGGAACAAAGGTGATGAGACATGCCGGGTTATCAGATGTGGATAAACGAATATTAGGAATGTCTGTCAGGTGGGTATTACTTAGGCTCTTGTCGCGGAAAGGTTGCACAACCTCGTATAGCAGAATGTGTTTTTCATGAATTGTGCCCCTTTCTTTTATCTGAAAACGCCTTGAGCTTGCTCATAATAGCATATTGCCGGGCTTTTTACAACAAAATTGTAGCAGATTTTGGCTTGTAAGCTTGTCTCAAAGGAGATCTTGCCAGACCTGATACCGATCAGGTAGGATAAGGTTGTGCTTGGAGACGCCAGGCGTGATCAGTTTAGGCGAGAAGCCGCTCTGAACAAGATAATATCGAGGAAGAGAGCAAGTGAGCATGAAAAATAGCAGTGTTGATAGCAAATCCTCAAGAGAGACATATATTCAGGATCAGCAAAGATATAGTGTGGGCGAACTGCTGGCGCTTACGGTTCCCCTGGCATCAGTGGTCGCATCAATAGCCTGGGCTACGGCAACATACTTCATCGTGCGTGAGGTACAGCGAGCACACGTCGAGATTGCACGTATAGAGGCAGAGAGAAAGTAGCCTCTCATTTAAGTCTCCTTTGGGGTTTCAGGAGAAAATTCTTCGGGATGGGTGGCGCGCCAGTTTGTCCAATAGGCCTGGACCAGAGCCTGGCAGAGACCGGCTACGGGTGCCGCCAGAACCGCGCCGATAATTCCGAAGAGGCTGCTACCTATGAGCAAGGCAAAGATAGAGATGATAGGGTGCAGGCCGATAGCATGTCCCAGGATACGAGGAGCCAGGATTTGTCCCTCTAGGACACCGTTGATAATTGTCACAAAGATCGCCATGATCAGTGCCGTATGCCAGCCGTTCGCGAGGGCAAAAAGCACGCCAATCGTACCCGAAATGTACGCCCCAATAATGGGTACAAACTCAAAGACAAAGACGATGATTGACAACAGGATGATAAAGGGGACACCAATAAACGAGGCCCCAACCGCAGTAATCAACGTAATAATGAGGGCCAATATGATCTGCCCTCGGACATAGCCTCCAAACGAGCGTTCAAGCGTATCGATAAAGAAGTTTATCTTTGCTTTGAAGCGCTGCGGCGTGTTTTGCCTGAACCAGTGTACAGCCCGTGATCCATCGATTAAGAAGTACAGACAGAATGAGGTTAAGATAATGGCGTTGATGATGATCGCGAACAGGTTGCTGATAAAGGGAAGAATATTAAAGACGGCGCCCTGTAGATAGCCCGCAACCTGCTGGAGCGCGCTTACTAATTGCTGTGGAGAGGAGCCGATCTGGGTCAGAAAGTGAAAGATCGGCTGGAGCTGCTTCTGAAAGGTGGGATGCTGCACAAATGTCTGTAACGAAGTTATAAGGGAGGCGAGCTGCTGGATGGCTGCGAGTATCACAAAATACAGGAGAGAAACCAGGAGTAGCAGCAGTGCCAGAAAGACCACGGCAATCGCCAGGGGTCGGGGCAACACACGCTCCAGGATTTTCACCAGGGGATGAATGATATAGGCGATAAGCCCCGCAAGCGTGAGCAAGATGATGGGACCCGCGATAAGGCCAATAAAGCGCGCAAGAATACCAACTATAACCAGCCAGGTTAAGAGCGTCACTGAAACGAAGAATCGTTTGCGCCAGAGATCGATAGTTGTTGCCTCGCTCTCTGAAGAAACACGCATAGGCATTGCGGAATCGCTCCTTACTGAGGAAAGCTCCAGCCTTTATGGTAAACGTTTACGTTGGGATACTTCTATTGTACTGCCTTACCAAACAGGCTCCCTACCTGTGTTGAAGAGATCACTCCAAAGGGGCAGGAGAAATACTCCTAATATGTGATGGCATATGGGGAGATGCTCATTATAGTGGAGAAGGTAGAGGGAATATCCTCTACCTTAAAAAGCGACACACAAGGAGATAAAGCGCTATGCAAGCCCCAGCAGGAGGTTCCAAGGAAAATCTTTTCGTGCTCAAGTTTATTGATGAAGCAACTGCCCAGCGTATGCTTGATGTCATAACCCAACTACAGGCCCAGAAGTTAATTAAATGTGATGATGCCGCTCTGGTCACGCGCAGAGCCGATGGGCGTCCCAAGATCCGCCAGGCGCACAACCTGGTGGGCGCGGGAGCGATGGGAGGCGCCTTCTGGGGACTGCTGGTTGGTATGCTCTTTCTTAATCCATTGGCTGGTATGGCGATAGGAGCCGGGGTGGGTGCCCTCTCCGGCAAAATGACCGATATCGGCATTGACGATAATTTTATTAAGCAGGTCGCCAACGCGATTCAACCTGGAGAGGCCGCACTCTTCCTGCTTACACGCGAGGCGGTCATGGACAAGATCATACCTCAGATTAAAGATATCCAGTTCCAGGTCATCCAGACCTCACTTTCAAGCCAGGACGAGGCCCAACTGCGCGAAATGCTCGGCTCAGCCCTCGCTCAGTAAAGAGTCAGGTGCAACAAGAAGCGCGAGGCTATTGACCTCGCGCTTCTTGTTGCACCTGACCGTGCGGTACAATAGAGCTGCATATACATATTTCGTCGAAGGGAGCAGGTTATGACATCGATTGCCATTTTGGGGGCGGGATGTAGCGGGCTGGCGGCAGCCCATATCTTGCAAGATGCGGGTTGGCAGGTGACGCTCTTTGAGAAGAGCCAGGACATGGGTGGGCGTGCCGCGACACGCAGCCGCGAGGGCTTTATCTACGATCATGGCGCACAGTATATCAAGCGGGGAGCGCCTGCCTCGATCTCCTGGATTACGGGGCGCTTTCGTACCCCTGATCTTATCGATATCGAGAAACCTGTCTGGGTCTTCAATGGCCAGGGAGAGATCCAGGAGGGCGACGCCGAGCAAAACGCCGAGGAGAAGTGGACCTATCGCAGCGGTCTGACCACGTTGGCCAAACAGATGGCCAGGGGACTCGACATTCATCTGGAAACACGTATCGATCATGTCCGACAGACTCCTCAAGGCTGGTGGCTCACATCTGAACATGGAGTAGAGCAAGGCCCTTTCTCCAGGCTGCTCATAACGTTTCCCCTTCCCCAGGCCCGAGAATTACTCCAGAGAAGCCAATTAGAGCCTGGCTTACAGGAGGCGATAGACACCCAGTTGAGTGTGGCAACCTACCGGCCATTGCTCTCCATTATGCTTGGATATCGTCCTACGCCACAACGCCGTCCATATTATGCCCTGGTCAATATCGACAAGGCCCACCCCATCTCCTGGCTGGCCTGGGAACACGAGAAAGCGCCAGAGCGCGTTCCCTCGGGTGCGGGACTCCTTATTGCCCAGATGGCCCCTGATTATAGCCGTGCGCAATGGGAGAGAGAAGACTCGGAGCTTGTGCGAGAGGGCGCAGACATGGTAGTGCAACTGGTGCAGGAAGAGGGGTTAGCAACCCCCATCTTTAGCGATGTCCAGCGCTGGCGCTATGCCCTGCCTGACCAGAAGGCCGATAGCGAGCAGTTGCACACGCTTACCCTGCCAGCCGGACTGGCTTTCTGCGGTGATGGCTTCGTCGGTGGTCGCGTCCATCGCGCGCTCGAACACGGAATACAGGTTGCCTCGTTACTGGCGTACGCGACTACTCTGCCAGATCAACAGTAGCCGCGTACGCCAGTAGCGGCGTCATGAGAAATATAGGAAACCAACGTTGGGCAAAGAATATCCCCTTCAACTGATAACGTGTGTACAACTATTTTTTGCGGCTCGTGTGGTATGGCGTATGGCAAAGAGAGGCGGCGGGAAACGTCTCCAGGCGCGGGAGACAGTGCAGGCAGCCGGAGAACAGATAGCCGTTATTGTGCCTGTCCTGAATGAATATACACGCCTGGCACCTTGCCTGGAAGGGCTAATGGCGCAGGGAAGCGAGGTCTGCGAGATCCTGGTTGTCGATGGAGGTTCGACTGATGGCACACAACAACTTGTGACTGCCTATGCCCGGCGCGACACGCGTATCCGCCTTATGGATGCCAGTCCCATTCCCGAGGATTGGAACGGCAAGGTCTGGGGGCTGCAAACAGGCTGGAAAGCTGTCGCTCCTACAGCCAACTGGATATTAATCATAGATGCGGATGTCCGCACAAAGCCGCTACTTACCTCAACGTTACTGGAGCATGCCAGGTCAGCCCAGCTTGATGGGCTGAGCGTGGCGACGCAACAGGAATTGGGAAGCATTGGCGAAGGCTTTGTACATCCCGCTCTGCTTACAACGCTGGTCTATCGTTTTGGCGTCCCCGGGAGAGAATTTCAACGCATACAAGACGTTCAGGCTAACGGCCAGTGCTTTCTCTTCAGACGCACAGCGTTGGCCTGCTATGGAGGATTTGCCAGCACCCGTTTCTCGGTCAGTGAAGATGTTACTATGGCGCGGATGCTGGTCCGCGATAGGTATCACGTTGGCTTCTATGAAGCAGACGACCTCGTATCAGTAAAGATGTATGCGAACTGGCGTGAGGCCTGGCAGAATTGGACGCGCTCGCTACCCCTGCACGATCATTTCTCAGGAATGCAGACAGCTCTTGGCTGGTTGGAGATTCTCCTGGTGCAGGCTCTACCTCTCCCATTCTTGCTTTTCCTCCTCCTCTTCCTCCGCACGCGCGATTGGCGTATACTAACGGTAAATGGAGTCCTGGTAGCGATGCGCCTGGGAGTCCTGGTGGGAACGGCGCGTGCCTATCCCAGGCGCCCATGGTCATACTGGTTCTCGCCGTTGTGTGACCTGCCGGTAGCCATGCAACTGGGCAGGATGGCTTTGAGGCGTAAGCATACCTGGCGTGGTCGTACCGTCATACGCAGAGGTTCGATATGAGTTCATTGTGGCACTCAATAACCGCGTCTCCCGCGTTAGGAGTTGTGCTTGGCCTGACCCCTGTTATGCTTGTGCGTCAACGTTCTGAGAAAGAGAAACAGAGCGGGCACGCCCCTGACCGATCCCCATTTATTGTGCGTGTCATTCGGGCTGTGTCGCAGTGTGTGCTTCAGATTGGTTGCTGGCTTATCACCACCGCAGGAACCAGGATAACGGTGGAGGGGCTTGAGAACCTTCCAGAGAAGGGGTCACTCCTGATCGCAGCCAGGCACTATCATCACCTGTATGATGGCTGCATCCTCTTGCGCTGCATCCCCAGGCTCATGCATATTTTTGTGGCGCTGGATTGGATACGCACGCGCTGGCAACGCGTGCTCATGGAGTGGGCATGTACCATCCTCGCCTGGCCAACGGTCTTACGTACCGAACGACTCTTCTTAACCACAGATGGTCAGGAAGGAGAGAGTACTTTCCGAGTTGACGAGGCGAAGAAATATCTGAGAAACGCGGTCAAGGACGCGATGCTGCTCCTGCGCCATGGAGAGGGACTGGTAATCTTCCCCGAGGCCTACCCAAATGTCGATCCTGATCCTAATCCTAAAGATTGTGGCGCCGCTTTTCTCCCCTTCCGGGCGGGCTTTGTGCGCCTGGTGGAACTGGCAGAGCGGGACAAGCAGACGCGGGTTGCCATTGTCCCTACAGGTTTTTGCTATACGCCTGGCAAGCGGCGCTGGCAGGTGACACTGCGCCTGGGTACGCCGCTCTACCGGCAGGACTATGAAGGCGCCACCGCCCTTGCAAGCGCGATTGAGGAGCGTGTACAGGAGCTTTCCCACTAAAAAGAGGACCAGTCTTGCTACTGGTTTAGGGGCGCACCGTTTCCATGGGACCGTATCCTTGCACCAGTAGCTGACGAATTTTCTCCCCTGTCTCCCCTTCTTTGATGGGCGTATACACAACCACCTTCAAATCTGGCTCATCGTACATCTGAAACATGAGATGCTCAAAGGCCAGGATACCTGCCTGGGGGTGTTTGAGCACCTTTTGACCCTCTGGCCCACGTAGCACCTCGTGATTGGACCACCACGCGCGAAATTCGGGGCTGATGGTTTGCAAATCGGCAATTAACTCCGTCATCCATGGATCACCGGGAAAACGTCCATAGCTCGTCCGAAATTGTGCTAGAATACGGCGTGCGTGCTTGTCCCAATCTATTATTCGTTGGCGATGAGAGGCAGAGGCAAAGGTGAGCCAGAGAATGTTGCGCTCGCGTGGCGTCATATGAGGAAAATCATACAACACGACGCGCGCGGCATCATTCCAGGCAACAATATCCCAGCGTGGTCCGATAGCGAAGGCTGGGCTGAGGTCAAGATGATCAAGAAAATGCTGCAAGGTCGCGCTGACCGTCTCGCGCAGTGAAGTTCCTTCTGGAGGTGGCTGCTGATGAGCCAGGAAGAAGAGATGCTCGCGCTCGTTAGTATCCAGTTGGAGGGCTTGAACCAGACTTTCGAGCACCTGAATTGAAACGCTGATTGGGCGTCCCTGTTCCAGCCAGGTATACCAATCCACGCTTACGCCCGCCAGTTGCGCCACTTCTGCGCGTCTCAATCCGGGCGTCCTCCGCCTCTCCCCACGTGGCAAGCCAACCGATTCAGGGGCAATCCGTCCCCTTCTGGTGCGCAAAAAATCTCCGAGTTCCTGTACGCGTAATTGCTCCTGCTGGCTTGCCATGACTGCTCCCTTTAGCTATTGATGTTCCATAGGAGTCCCACTCCTATGATAAACGCTCGTCTGGTTCAAGAATACTTTTCATTATACACTTTCGCTGGGTTGAGGACGAGGTTTTACTGGCCCAGGACGATATATCAAGGAGACAACAATATGGATATCAGCGGAAATACAATCATTGTGGTGGGGGGGAGTTCTGGCATGGGATTTGGCGTCGCTCAGGCTGCCCTGGCGAAAGGGGCTAAAGTAGTCATTGTGGGACGTTCTTCGGAGCGACTGGCCCAGGCTACTGAGAACCTGGCGGGCGGAGAGCGTGTAAAGTCGATCTCGGCCGATGTCACGCGTGAAGACGAGGTGCGCCACCTGTTTGAGATTGCCGGGAGCTTCGATCATCTTTTTGTCTCGGCTGCCTCTCATCTCGCTTACCAGCCAATTCGCGACTTTGACCTGGAGGCTGCGCGCAAGACTATCGATGCGAAGCTTATCGCGGCGCTACTGCTCTCGAAATATGCCTCGCGGCAGATCAACGGGCACGGCTCGATTACCTTTACGGCTGGAATCGCTGCTGAGCGCCCAATGGCAACAGCCGCACTTGTGGCAGCAGTCAATGGTGGTCTCTTCTCGTTTACCTATGCCCTGGCCATTGGCCTGGCACCAGTACGTGTCAACACCATCTCCCCCGGCTGGATCGATACACCGATCTGGGAGACATCGGCCCTGGCAGCCAACAAATCAGCCAATTTTGAGCAGATGGCGCAGCGTCTGCCAGCGGGCCGTATTGGCCGCCCCTCGGACATCGGTCATGCAGCCATCTTCCTGATGGAGAACGAGTTTACAACTGCGACTGTTTTGCCTGTAGACGGCGGTCATCGTTTGGTGTGAAGTTTCTTCGCATATCTTTGGGCACCGCAGGTGCTACGCGCCATAGAAAAGAGAGAGGGCAAAGTCCTCTCTCTTTTCTATGGCGCGTAGCGCCTGCGCACAATATGTTTGTTACCACTGCGCGGCTACGCTGTTGATAGGAGCAGTCTCGCGTTCTGCTTCGAGGAGGACGCCAGGTTTGCTCAGAAGTACGAAGCCGAAGGCACCCTTGGCCAGGATGTCGAGAATCGCGTAGAGAATGACCTCAGGCAAGAGAGAGATGACGCCGAAGCCCTCGGTACCCAGGATCCAGACGATGGGGTAACAGACCCAAAGCGCGATGAGCATGATCGCCAGTGTGCTATAGTGGCGTTGCACGGGCCCGCTGCGTACATTTGCTTCTGGAGTAAGTTTGACTACAATAAAGTAGAGTACGGCCAGGAAGCCCGCACAACTTACAGCAAAGAACGCCCAGCGGAAGTTGCTGCGAATAAGCGAGGCACCCAGTCCTGAAACAATCATATATACATCGGCAGCAATCATGGTGCCGATGACAGCAAGCCGACTGGGGAAATTACGTGGTAAGGCAATCAAGGCCAGGTTCATGAGCAGGAGCGGCGTCGTAATTACCCAGTCAATGTAGCGGCCAAAGAGGATGACCTTCCCATTCAGTCCGATGCCACCATAACCGCTGGCCATGGTCATATATAAGGTGGCAGCGATCAATGTGATGAGAGCGGTGAGGTAGTAAAAGTGTTTGATTTCGGTACGCGCGCGAAATGAGCGGTAGGTAAAGACGAGTGTACAAAGGATCATGAGGAGCGACGTGACCCATAAGACGGTCACTGTAGCAGAATTCATAGATCTTCTCCTTTGCGCATAGACGCGTTACGTATTGTACAAAACGATGTACTTATGAAGCGCATATACGCGACTCTAGATACCTATGATGAGTCTGGCTAGCTCGAAAGCGGTGATCACTTGCATTATAAAGCGACAAAAAAGCTGCACAACACTGTCTCTTCACTCAACCTGGTTGCATTTTCGCCCTGGCTGTGCTATATTCCGGCACCAGAGAGAGTAGTCAAAGGGCGAATATATGGGGAGACGAAATCTACTTGCCAGAGGTATTGAGAGGAAATAAAATATTTTGAAAAGTCCGCAACATAGGTGGTGGCAACCGCTAGTGAGTATCTGCATCCTGATTGGGATGGTTGCGCTGCTTGCCTGGGTACTGTATGTACCCTGGAATCGCACGCAGCAAGCACTCATTGATGGTACAACCCAGATGGGTCCCCTGGCAACCTTTGTTACGCCGACCGCCACACCAACCCAGATGAAGACGACGCCTACTCCTACCGCCAGCGTCACTCCTGATATGCCTGTCAAAATCTATTGCGAGGTGACGAAGACTCAGGTCATCGACCGCAGGCCAAAGTACGATAATTTTGACTATTTTATCTATGCGACCCTACTTATACGCCAGAACGATCTCTCCTACATGCGCACAGGGCAAATTATTCGCATGCAATGGCTTCCCACATCGACGCCCATCGCGTTAGGCAGCCTCAAAGATATCCATCAGGGCGCAGTCTTACAGATAAGTGGGGCAATGGACCCTACTCTACTGCTCCATGTTAACCAGGTAGCGGTATTGACCGGGCACGTCGCCGTCAAACCTCCAACATACTAAGATCTTATTCCGAAACCCATCCCCATTCGGGGACCACCTAAAGGTGGCACGGCAAGCCTTCACTGGCGTGTCGAGCGCTTCGCGCTCAGGGTTTTCGGAGAAGTAGTAAATGAGTTGTAATGACATGTAGGGTCCAGGTTGGCCTGGACTCCGAGCGAAGCGACCTTCCCGTACCTAAAGTATTGACCTGCGGGCTGGACGAGTCCAAGCTAGCCTGGATCCTACAATATTGTGAAAACCGCTCCGCTCTGTGGTGGCAGGGCAATCTCGATGCCTTGTTCAGTGAGGCGTGTGTTTGCCTGTCCGTGCGTTGCCAGGAGGCATGTATATTCGCGAGCCTTGCCAGGCTTGGGAAGAAGCAAGGTCTGTTGTGTATTACTCAGGTTGAAGGTCACCAGGATATCGCCATAGATCAACGCATCTATATTGCTCGATGTTTGGGCATAGGCATAGGTTTTCTGCGCTACATCCAGGTGCATGGCACGACGTTTTCCCTGCCGCAGAACTGGGAAGGCCTTCCTTATCTGAATAAGTGAGCGATAGAAGGAGAGCAGATCCTGGTTCCATTGTTCTGTAGCCCAGGGCATATCCTGACGAACGAGGGCATCACCACCAGCCATCGCTCCAATGTCTACGGAATGAGACATACCAACCTCAGTTCCATAGTAGATGACAGGTGTTGCGGTCAGGGTAAACTGGCAGAGAGCCGCCATTTTGAGGCGTTGGATATCCTGGTTGGCTACAAAGAGGAAGCGGTTCATGTCATGGTTATCCAGGAAGCTCACACGCTCTGGCGCCTGTGTCATAAATTGCTCATAGCTATAGAGGAATGTATCGAGCTTCTGGACACTCCAATCTTTGATCCCAAAGGTGTGGCGCAAGGCAGAGGCCAGGGGGAAATCGAGCAGCCCATCCAGTTTACCATGGAAGCGAGCCATGCTATCTGGCGTATCTGTCACCTCGCCTACCGTGATAGATTCAGGTGCGACCATGCGTGTGACCTGGCGGAACTCGGTCCAGAAATCCATGCTATGCCCAATCGCGTGATCGAGGCGAAAACCGTCTATTCCGTAGTCCTTTAACCATGTGACGGCACTCTCAAAAATATAGCGGCGAGCACCCCGACTATCAGTGCAAAAAGAGGGAAGCGAGGGAACCATGTCGAGGAAGCTACGATAGTTGTCAGGCCAGGCGTAGAAGGTAAACCAGTCGGCTGATTCCGCATCTTGATTCTGCTGAGCCTCAAGGAAGGCGGGATGATGCCAGGAGACATGGCTGGGAACAAAATCCAGGATAACACGCATCCCCTGAGCATGGGCGCGTTGCGTCAGCTCTTTGACATCCTCATTTGTCCCCAGCCTGGGATCGACGGTATTAAAATCTATACCATCATAACGATGATAGGTCTCGGCCTGGTGAATTGGTGAGAGCCAGATACAGGTGACGCCTAGATCCGCTAGATAGGGCAGAGCGTCGATGACACCCTGCAGCGTTCCACCATGCAGCGTCTGGAGATCAGGATTATGCGGGAAGGCGCCACCTGGTTCGCTGGTGCGAAAACGATCCATAAAGATCTGATAAATAATGCCATCCTGGGTCCATTGTGGAAAATGAGGCGCCTCCGACTCAACGGTATAGGCGAAGGTAGTGACGGCTCGTGGACCCCGCTGGCGGTACCAGTGCCCCTGCCCATCTTGTGCCCAGACATCTGGCTCTTCCTGGCATGAATGGTGATACCAGCCGCCAATGCGGTAGCGGACAATGGTGTGTGCAGCTTGCGCGGGAAGAATGGCCCGCCAGCGCGTGAGGTAGCCAGCCTGCGTCTCCCAATCGACGCGCGCCTTTTCCAGTGGCAAGGTCATTGAGGAGGTATCTGGCAGACTTCCATCTGTGGTGTAGAAGAGGACGCTACGCTCCAAGGGATGATTTTCACCACTCGTTGCCCAGATCTCCACAGCTTGACCCGCCTGGGGAGCAGAAGGAATGAGAATATTGTCATGGCGAAACTGGTTCTGCTGAGCGAGAATGCGAGCTTCAATCTCAGGGACAGGTAAATCTCCGGGGGCGGAGGTAATATTATCGGTCATTTCTGTTACCGCCGGCATTGGCAGCGTTTCATTCGTTACTTGCTCGGTCAGATCAGGCATAACACTGTGTTCCTTGAGATCTATATTTAACAACTTGTATTTGTTGACCATCCAACAATTGACAGTCAAACTATATACAAGAAACGTGGGAATGTCAACCCAGAACCGCGTGTTTGTGCAGGTCTCCTATTCCTCTTGCGCGCTCTCGTGAAACTCTCACCATGAGAAGTTGCTCTAATAAGACAAGTGGTTATGTGGTGTGCCCTGGCAGTCGCAGGCTGCCAGGGCACACTACACCACATAACCGAACGAGCGCCGCAGGCGCGAGGGGGCAAACCAACAGCTTGTATATCTGGTTACATACGTAGAAGATAGAACATAAGGATGTGCTAATAACATGGTTCAGGAACAAGTACCGTCGTTGGAGCAAGAGGTGCAAAAGGTCATCAAACCGTTGTTGCGAGGCTGGTCACACGCGCTGGCAGCCTTTGCCGCCCTTGTCTTAACGTTTCTCTTTTGCTGGCTCAGCCGTTCGGATGTGCCACGCCTCATTTCGCTGCTCGTCTTTGGTTTGAGTATGATGGAATTGTACACCGTAAGCGCCTTTTATCATATCGGAACCTGGAAGCCTGGTACACGCCATGTGCTTCGTGCTATCGATCACTCCAATATCTTTGTCCTGATCGCGGGCACCTATACTCCACTCTGCTTCAATATTCTCAGCGGCTGGATACGTATCGCCCTGCTTGTGACGATCTGGACGCTCGCGTTTCTGGGTCTGGCCTTTACGGTAGTGCCCTATACTCTGCGCCTGCCACGCTGGATTGGGACCGTGCTCTATATTATCATGGGCTGGGTCGCGCTCCTGGCCTTTCCCGCCTTTCTAAGCGCGCTCTCCTGGACGTTTGTGGTAACCATGATTCTTGGCGGGGTCTCCTACACGCTGGGTGCGATTGTCTATGCTCTGCGCTGGCCCAATCCCTTCCCACGTGTCTTTGGCTTCCACGAGATCTTCCACCTGTTTGTCATCCTGGGAAGCGCAATCTTTGTCTTCTGCGTCTGGAAATGGGCGCTCCCTTTCCCGCGCCAGTAAAAAATCTCCGCTAAAGAAGAAAGCCCCGCATGGACTCGACAATTTGTGCTATAACGTGCATACAAAAGAGTTGTAAAAGGCAAGGAAGGAAGCATAAATGTTGACGCTCTTTTATTCACCTCATTCGACGAGCGTGGACAATGAGGCGGGACGGGCCTCGGGACACGCGGACGTGCCGCTCTCTGCATTGGGGAGGCAGCAGGCTGCGGAACTGAGAAAGCACTATGCGAGTGAGAAGATCGACGCTGTTTTTTGTTCCGATCTACAACGCGCGGTTGTGACGGCAAAGCTTCTCTTTGGCGAGCGTGGCTTGCCTGTGACACCAGATGCACGCCTGCGCGAGTTTGATTATGGCGAGATGACGCAGTATCCCAGGGAGCAGGTGGAGGGGGAGTTCCCACGGCGCATCACAGAGCCTTTCCCAGGTGGCGAGAGCGCCTCTATGGTTGCCCAACGCGTGGGCACCTTTCTCCAGGATGTAGCGCGTGAGTATGACGGGAAAACAATTGTTGTAATTGGCCACCGGGCGACCATGTATGGGATTCGCTATTGGTGCGGTACCTCCACCCTGGAGGAGATTGTGAATACACCCTGGGAATGGCGAGACATACCAATCTGGCGCTTTGAAATTAATCCTTGCTAAAGCACATGCGTCTGTTCTGTGATTAAATAGAGGTAGAAAAAATTGTATGAATGATATGAACATCCTGGGAAGAAGTGATAGATATATACCCAGGAAGTGAGGTTGAGAGACCATGGTCACAGAACTGGAAACGCAAGAGAAAACTACCGTAAAGCCTATTCCCTATATTAAAGAATCGCCCGTCGTGGGAAGCCTCTTCAAGTATCAGCGGGATCGCCTGAATCTGTTTATGCGTATGTGGCGTGAGCAGGGCCCGGTGAGTGGCTTCCATATGGGGCCCTTCGCCTTGCCAGCCTTTTTCTCCGCTGAGCATGTGCATAGTATCCTGGTGGAGCATGCCTACGACTTCGATAAGGGCGAATCCATTCATAATGTCTTTCGCCCGGTGATTGGTAATGGTATTTTTACCAGCGAGGGTGATTTCCACCGTCGCCAGCGTAAGATTATGGCACCGCCCTTCCAGCCACGCCACATCGCTAGCTATGCCGATAATATGGTGTACTATGGCGAGCAGGTACAGCAGCGCTGGCAGGATGGCGCACGGATCAATATTGACGAAGAGATGACCACCATCACCATGAGCATTATTGGGAAAGTGCTCTTCAATGTGGATGTGTTTACAGAGACCGATGAGCTTGGTGCGGCGATGGCGACGACCCTCAATTTTGTAGGTCACCGCCTGGCGCGCCTGCTTCCAACTCCATATAACTGGCCGACACCACAGAATAAGCGGGCGCACCAGGCGATTGCGCTGCTGCGAAGCCGTATTCAACAGATGATTGAGGAGCGGCGTGCCAGCGCGGAGGAGGGCAACGACTTTCTCTCGATCCTGTTGCGGGCGCGTGACGACGAGGGCAAGCCCATGGATAATGAGCAGTTGATCGACGAGTGCCTGACGCTTTTTGGCGCGGGGCATGAGACGACCGCTGTGGCCCTGACCTGGGCGTGGTACCTGCTGGCCCAGCATCCTGAGCAATACCGCAAGCTTCAGGAGGAGGCGCGGAATGCGTTGGGAGGACGAGCAGCCACCTATGCGGATCTCACAAAGTTGCCATACAGCCAGCAAGTCTTCAAAGAAACGTTGCGTATGTATCCACCGGCGTATGCTATGGGGCGTGCCGCGCTGAAGAATATCGTGATTGATGGCTATCAGGTGCATAAGGGTGATGTGGTTCTCATCACGCCCTATGTCATGCATAATCGTCCCGACTACTTTCCACGTCCCTTTGAGTTTGATCCTGAGCGCTTCACACCTGAGCGCGAGAAACAGCTTCCGCGCTATGCTTATCTCCCCTTTGGCGCGGGCCCGCGCATTTGTATTGGCAACTACTTTGCCATGATGGAGGGACAACTCCTTCTTTCAACCCTCGCCCAACACGTCACCTTCGAACTGGTGCCAGGACAACAGATTACGCCTGATCCAGGCAAGTCGCTTACCTTGCGACCAGATAGGCATGTGCAAATGGTGGTACGCCGCCATGTGTAGGGTCGACTGCGAACTGTAGGGTCCCTGCTGGCATGGATTGCGAGCGCAGTAATGACTCTGATGACTGGGTATCGGCCTGCGGGCCTCCAGTCCAAGCTAGCTTGTGGACCCTACATGGTGGGATCATTTGGTGCCTGTTCGCCCAGGCGAGAAGCATGACTTTGGGGGCATATTGTCACCCTGAAGGAGATATCATGCGTGTCAATATTGTATCGGTAAGCGATGTATATTGTTCTGTTTGCTACATATGAGAGTAGCTCTCTCTTTGGGCGAAAGGATATGCTTGTATGGCTCAGACCTCCATCCCTTCTCCTGGGCCAGTGCGGAAATCCGTGGATCTTCGGCGACGACGCAAGACGATCAGCCTGCGGATGCGTTCGGTCTGCTTTGGTGTGTCGGCGGCTGTCGTCCTGGGGCTTCTTATCGCGTTTGGCTCGCGAGGCTTCCACTGGTTTGATGCCGCGCTCATTGGTTATGCTGTGGCAACTATTTTCGCGGTCGCGGCAGTGACGTATAAATATTCGTTCTGGCTATTTCGCCCACCGACGGGACGCTACTGGAAGCGTAGCTGGGAATTATTTCTCTCCTATGCCAATTTTCGGCGCTATACGATGCTGATTCCAGGCGCCCTGTTCGACTTGTTCGCGCAGCAATTTATTCGTAGGCGTGGCCTATATCGCTGGCTGACACACCAGTGTATCTTCTGGGGAGTCATCCTCTCCTGCGCGATTACCTTCCCTTTGACCTTTGGCTGGCTGCGTTTTACCCAGACCGCCTCTGGCCTCTATCAGATCTGGGTCTTTGGTTTTCCTTTCTTCTCCTTACCGGCCGATACGTTCCTGGCCTTTTTAATTTTTCATGCGCTGGATATTACGGCGCTGATCTTGCTAGTCGGCCTGGTGCTAGCCTTTCATCGCCGCTTCCATGATCTGGCCTTGATCGCAGTGCAGCGCTTCCGCTTCGATATTATGCCCCTGGCCTTGCTGCTGGCTATCGCCGTGACTGGCCTGGCGCTTACCGCTGATAGTACCTGGCTGGGAGGCGCATATTATTGGTATATCTCCCTGGTCCATGAAGCAGTTGTGGTGCTCTGGCTGATCTCGCTCCCGTTTGGCAAATTTTTCCACCTTATTGAGCGCCCGGCTACGGTTGGGATCGAGCTGTACTGGCGTACAGGCGAAGGGACGGCGATGCAGAAGTGCGCGCGCTGCCAGGAAGAATTTGCCCCGGTGCGCTTTGTGCAGGACTTAAAGAAGACGCTATATGAGGTTGGTGAGAACTATACCCTGCGTGTGGACAGCCCCGAGAAGCAAGCGACTCATCCAGATGCACCGGCAGTAGAGGAGCAGGCCACGGATACGCTCTGGTGGCAGGATCTCTGCCCCACCTGCAAACGCGTCCTGCGCGCGCAGGCCAATCTCGCGGCGTTGGGCCATGAGGGGAACCGCTTTTTGTAATGGCTGATTCTGCTTGCCAGAGAGGGTCTTGAAATGAGGGAAGCATATGAGCGTTGACAAGAATATTTTTCGCCATTTGCGCAGGAATCAACCCGAAACCTTTGATTTCCACACCGGAGACCATGCGCCGAACCACTGGCGTTCAGACGAGGTTATTGATCGCTATGTGCCCACGCATTGCTGCTATTGTGGCGTCCAATGTGGTATGTATCTCAAGGTTGCTCGAGGGCGGGTTGTTGGTGTGGAGCCACGCGAAGATTTCCCCCTAAATCACGGGATGCTTTGCCCCAAAGGCTCGACAGCCTATCAGACAATTCACCATCCTGATCGCTTAACCAGGCCCTTGATGCGTCGCCATGGCAAAAATAGCCCCCTGGAGCCAGCAAGCTGGGATGAAGCGCTAGATACTATTACCCGGCGCTTTCAAGCCTTGCAGGCCGAGCATGGCAGAGATTGCGTCTCAGTCTTTAGCGGGTCCTCCATGACCAACGAGAAGTGCTATATCATGGGCAAGTTTGCCCGTGTGGCGCTTGGCACGCGCCATTGCGATTATAATGGCCGCCTGTGTATGTCCTCGGCCACAGGCGCCAATGAGCGCTCACTCGGTATTGATCGTGCCGCCAATCCTATCAGTGATATGTTGCACGCCGATTGCATTTTCGTGATTGGGGCCAACGTGGGGGAGTGTTTCCCCATCATTACCAGTTATCTCTGGCAGGCACGAGATCGAGGCTGTAAGCTTATCGTTGCCGATCCACGCCAGACACCCATTGCGCGCACTGCTGATATCTATCTCCCCCTGCGCTCAGGCACGGATTCTGCCCTGCTCAATGGTATGCTGCATGTCATTCTCAAAGAGGGCCTGGTCGATGAGAAGTTTCTACGTGAACGTACGGTTGGTTGGGAGGAGACAAAGGCTCTGGTTGAGCAGTATCCACCCGAGGGCGTAGCGCGGGTGTGTGGCCTGAAACCTGAGGCCATCATCGAGGCGGCGCGTCTCTATGGTCGCGCGCAAGCTGCGCTGACCTATACCGCGCGTGGCCTGGAGCATCAGAGCAAAGGCGTCGATAATGGTGTCGCGGCCATGAACCTGGCCCTGGCCACGGGGAACTTTGGGCGTCCCGGCGCGGGCTGCGGCACCCTGACTGGCCAGGGGAATGGCCAGGGGGGCCGCGAAGTCGGGCAGAAGGCGACGCAGCTTCCCGGTTGCCGCGATATCGAGAAACCTGAGGACCGCGAATACATCAGTTCAGTCTGGGGCATCGATGAAAAGGAACTCCCCCACGCTGGCTATCCCGCGACCCTGATGATTCCGGCCATGCTGCGCCAGGAGATTCGTGCCTGCTTTATGGTCTGTACCAATCCCATGGTTTCTCTACCCGACCAGCATACCGTTGAACGGGCCCTGCGTGGGCTGGACCTGTTTGTGGTGGCTGATTTCTTCCTCTCGGAGACAGCGGAGCTGGCGGATATTGTGTTGCCTGGTACCGTGTGGGCTGAGGACGAGGGGACGATCACGAGCCTGGAGGGGCGTGTTATCAAATACAATAAGGCGGTTGAGCCTCCTGGCGAGGCCAAGCGAGATTGGGAGATTGTCTGTGAACTGGCGCAGCGCCTGGGGAAGGGCCAGTACTTCAACTTTACGTCCCCGCGCCAGATCTTCGACGAGTATCGCCTCTGCACAAAAGGCGCGAAGTCCGATTACTGGGGTATTACCTATGAAAAGATTGAGGAACAGAATGGAGTATTCTGGCCATGCCCTACAGAGGAGCATTCGGGGACGCCCCGCCTCTACGAGAAGCGTTTTGGCTTCCCCGATGGCAAGGCGCGCCTGCATCCCATTCCCTACATCCCACCTGCCGAAGAGCCGGACGCTGAGTATCCCCTGGTGCTCACCACTGGACGCGTGATCTATCACTATCTCTCCGGCAACCAGACGCGGCGGACCCCCTTCTTAAAGGAGCAAGCCCCCTTCCCCTGGGTAGAGATGCATGAGCAGACGGCGCAGCGCCTGGAGATAGGAGACGGGGACTGGGTAACGGTACGTACCAGGCGGGGCGAGATGACGGCCCCCGCGCTGGTAATACGTTCAATTCGCCCAGATACGCTGTTTATCCCTTACCACTATGGGCATACAGAGGCCGTGAATCAGCTCACCAACCCGGTTCTAGAGCCGATGATGAAAATCCCTGAATACAAAGTATGCGCGGCCAGCGCGACACGGGCCGCGGAGAAACCCGCCTGGGCACGCAATGTGGATGTCGAGGCCCTTGTCGCGGCTCGCAAGCGCCGTCAAGAACTGCCCATAGCACAAGTACGACCGACCCCGACACTGCGCTAATAAGGAGAGAGCCATGCCCGAAATGGTCAAAAGAATCTTCCTTGATCCTTCACGCTGCATCGGTTGCCGTTCATGTGTCGCGGCCTGCCGTGAGTGCGATACGCACAAGGGCGAGAGCATGATCTACATAGATTTTCTGGAGCGGCACAACACGGTAGCCTCCTCACCCACGCTATGTATGCACTGTGAAGACCCGCTGGCGCCTTGTGCTCAGGTGTGTCCGGCCCAGGCCATCCTGGTGAGCCCCGATGGGGTTGTGCAGTCGGCTGACGAGACGCGCTGCATTTATTGTGAGAACTGTGGCTATGCCTGCCCCTTTGGCGTCCCCAAATTTAATATCGCGGGCCACTACATGCAGAAATGTAATCTCTGTTATGATCGGACCAGTCAGGGGAAGGGGCCGATGTGCGCAACGGTCTGCCCGACGCAGGCTATTTTCTATGGCACCTATGAGGAGTGGGTCACGGCGGGGCGAGCGCAACAGGGGGCCAAACCAATCAACACATTCTTCTTTGGCAATCAGCGTGTGCGGACGCGCAACTATGTCACTATGACGGAGCAGGATCAGGAGCTGGATATTCTGGCGCTTGTAGAGACCGCTGACTTTGGCAAATCGGCGAACCTGCCCGCGCCAACGGCGCAGAATAACGCCGAGTCCTGGATGCCAGCCGAGACAGCGGGTATTCCGGAGCGGGCCGTCCCCGCGCAGCCCTGGACACCTCGCCAGCCGCTTGAGCCGGAGCTATCCACTCATCCGCAGCCTGAGCGTGCTCCCGTAACGCCAGGCGTTGATGGAAAGCAAGCATCATCAGGGGGAGACTAAGTGTATGGTGCGAAAAATTGATCCAACCGAGAAAAAGGGCAAGGTGAGCAATATTACCGCGCCAGCATTGAATCCTGACATTGTGCGCGAGGCGAATAGCGAGCCGCAACCGCAGCCTCATCAAGAGCAGGAAGAATGGCGCCAGGAGTTTCCCTATCCCTGGGATGAGGATGAAATTGTGACGCGGCGCGATACACTGCGTTTTCTCCTGGCGGGCTCGGGTGCGCTTTGCCTTGCCACGGGCGCGCTTGCTATCCTGGGAAATCTCCCGTCAGGCCCGGGTGTTCAGCATGTAGCAATCGCGAAGGTTGGTGAGCTGAAAGAGCACCAATGGAAGGTTTTCAATTTCCCTGACCAGTATGAGCAAGGTATCCTGATCAACCTGCCAGGTAAAGGGTTGGTGGCCTATAGCGATGTCTGCACCCATCTCTCGTGTGCCGTGCTCTATAAAGGAGATGGAACCCTGCATTGCCCATGTCACGAGGGCCGTTTTGACGCGGTGACTGGCAATGTGCTCGCCGGTCCTCCAACGCGCCCGCTCCCCTTTATCCAGCTCGCCATAGAAAACGGGATTATTTACGCGGTCAGGCAGGTGACAAGATGAGTAGGCGCGATACACGAGATATTCCGCGCAGGATCGCAAATCCAGATGATCCCCAGGTCAAGCGTCCACCACGAGGCGCGCGCGGATGGGTGCCGGGACCTAACTATTCTGGCTTACAGGGGCGTATCGCCATAGTGCAGGGTCAGGTTTTTATCGTTGCTATCATTGTCATTGCCCAGCTCTGGCTTGTGACTGATGCATTATATGAATTGCTCTCTGGCCGCGTTGCGAGCCTGGCCTGGCTGGCCCTGGCGAGTGTGCTGGGTTTCGCGCTGGCTCTGATCGTCGTTTTCTGGCCGCGCCGTCGTATCGAAGAGCCATAAAGCACCTCCTGCTAAGCGGCAGGCAGGATTTTGCCATCAGACAATAGCGTGAAGCGCACGGGAGATGTTATGCCACATAAGACAAACGAGCAGAAACGCTCTCAGGAGCGGCCGGTCTTTCCCCTGCATCCCAGGCCGCTAGCGGGCCATGAGATGGCGGATATCGTCGCGGGCTTGCTTACACGTGTGCGTCTCCCTGTACTCTTGCAGCACCATTCGAACCGTGCTGTGCTCGCGCTCTTTAGTTTTGTGAATGGGTGTGCCAGCATTGGCCTGATGGCAGCCCTGGCGGTACTTACAGGCTCTCCCTTTATTTTTCCCTCACTTGGCCCCACAGCCTTTCTCTTCTTCTATACACCGACTGCGGCAAGCGCCTCTCCTCGCAATACGATCATTGGACATTTGATTGGAACGCTGGCTGGCTACTTTAGCCTGCTGATTACCGGCCTGGTCTCCGCGGGTCCAGCCCTGGCGACGGGGGTGACGTGGCCACGTGTGATCGCCGCTGCCCTCTCGCTTGGCCTGACGGCGGGCTTCATGGTGCTCTGTAACGCGGCCCACCCACCCGCTGGGGCGACGACGCTGATTGTCTCCCTGGGGATTTTGACGAAGCCCTGGCAGCTTGTCTTACTGATGGGAGCCGTCATCCTGCTTACAGTCCAGGCCTTTGTCATCAATCGTCTGGCAGGCCTCCCCTACCCAGCCTGGCGGGCGACTCCGCCTCCCAGGCATGTGGACGCAAACAAGGTCAGCCATACTCCCGGTGAATCATAATCCCTGGCCGATACTTTGATGTGTGATCTCAGCATTTCTATGCGGCTATAGGTGCATTAGCTATGCTAAAGAGAGGGTAGGGTTTTTGTGTACGCTCTCCCTGCCAAAAAACTGCTTCTAGAGAAGGAGTATACCGTACTGATGGCCACATATTCATATGCTTTGTTTGCGCATATTCTGGGGGTAACTGGCCTATTTATCGCGATGAGCCTGCAATTAGCAAGTATGATTGGTATTCTGCGCTCGCGAACCGTTGGACAGGTACGCATGTGGTGTGGAATGCACACCGTTCTCCTACGCATCTTTGCCCTCTCTTTTGTGCTCACGCTGGGCGCGGGGATGCATATGACCTTTACGATCTGGGGCTGGTCTACAGCCTGGATCAATGCCTCGTTGGCGGGATTGCTGATCCTGGCTGGCCTGGGGCCGCTGATTAATACGCGCCGACTGAAGATTCTGCATCGTGAGGCCCTGGCCCTGCCGGAGGGGCCTGTACCCATCAGCCTGCGACGGAGGATACAGGACCCTATCCTCTGGTCCTCGGTTCTGGGCATGAATGCTATGGCTGTAGGTAGTATCTACCTGATGGTGCTCAAGCCAGGTCTACTCGCGACCTGGCTGGTGATGGTTGGGAGTGTCCTCCTGGGTATGAGCGCAGGATGTATACTCACTTTGAAAAAGCGCTCGACCATGACCGAGACAGTACAACCAGCCGAGGCATAGGTTTTACTTCTGGTCATGGTATAGGGTGGTATGTGCTGGCAACCTGCGGTTGCCAGCACATACCACCCTATACACCATTATTTTCCGGCGAGGAGGGCCATGACGGGCGCGAAGTTCTCCATCTGACCTTCGTAGACCTGGAGATACGAGAAGCCAAAGCGCTCGCGCTGCTCAAGGAGATGTGCGACAGCCTGTTCTGTCGTAAACGCCTGTTTAGGTATGGGTGGTCCTCCAGCCAATGGAGCAAGCTCGCTGATACTATCGCTAATCTGCATATGATAGATGGTTTGGCTCAACTCAAGCTCGGAGAAACGCTCTCCCGCGGCCTCGCGAATCCAGGCCAATTTTTGCTCCAGGGTCGCATCAGATGGGCCTGGTCCACGCCCAGTAAATTTGGATCCAATGGCGATGATATCGGCCTCCCTGGCGGCCAGTTTGAGCATGCGTTCGCCTGCTCCCGCGACGAGAAGGGGTGGCCGTCCCTGCTGCAAGGGGCCGGTAAAGCCCTTAACGTCACGCAGGGTATAGTGCTTGCCTGTAAAATTGACGACCTCTTCTGCAAAGAGGCGCCTGGTAATCTGAAGCGTCTCTTCAAGGCGCGCGACCCGTGTGCCTGCCTTGGGAAAATCTATGCCTAGTTGCCGGGCCTCGGCTTCTCCGACGCCAGCTCCCAGCCCCAACTCAAAGCGGCTATCAGAGAGGAGGGCGAGTGTTGCCGCCTCTCGGGCGAGGATAACGGGATGGCGATATTCATTGGAGAAGACATAGCTCCCCACATGCAGAGATATGGTGGCCTCAGCGGCCGTGGCCAGGGCCGTGAGGGGCGCGAGACTGCCAATATTGGCGCGGTCTGGTATGAGCAACGTGGCATATCCCAATGTCTCAACCTTGCGGGCAGTTTCAATCCAGGCACGATGCGATTGCGCATATGCAGCAACGACACCGAAACGAAATGGACGTGGCATGCTGATACACTCCTCTCTTTACTCTCTCTTGCGCGAAGAATATTATATAGACAAACTGCTTAATTAATTTAGATAGGCAGACTATACAATAAAAATATGAGAGGTGTCAAGGCAACTATGAGTCCGCGCCCTTATCGTCTTGGTCAGAGACAGGCTGCAACTGAACAGACGCGAAACCGTATTCTCACCGCTGCGCGTGAGCTACTGATGTCAGATGAAGGCATATCTGGTTTCTCCATTGACGCCGTTGCGCGCCAGGCAGACGTCGCCAGGATGACAGTCTATCATCAGTTTGGCTCTAAAACGGGCCTGCTTGAAGCGCTTTGTGACTCGCTTGCGACCTCTGGTGGCATGGAGCAATTAGCCTCTGCCTTTCGCCAGGCGGACCCCTTCGATGCCCTGGATACATATATTGCCGTTTTTGCTCGTTTCTGGCAGGCGGATCGCCTGGTGACGCGCAGGTTGCGAGGATTGGCCGCACTCGACCCAGAATTTGAACAAGTTATCCGGGCGCGCGACGAGCGGCGACGCAAGGGTTTGCATGTACTCGTCCAGCGTTTTGAAGAGCAGCAGAGCCCTCCTGCTCTTCAGACCCACGAGGATATCGTCAATATGCTCTACACATTGCTTAGTTTTGAGTGTTTTGACACTCTGGCCGGGCCAGCGCGCCCTATAGAGGAGGTTGTACCTGCGATACAGCGCTTGGCGCGTGCTGCGTTAGCATCTGGCAAGGCAATGTAGAGCACAGTTTTTTATAGGTGCATACCATAAAGGGGGATACTTTTTCTGGAAAGCTTGCTTCCTTCAAAGAGGCCAAAGTGCTTGGCACAAAGAATGTGAAGGTGATTGACTTGATAAGCAGCCATGAACAGGCGGAACTCAATACATTGTTTAATGCGGTATTCGTATCCTTGAATGAAGGTGTTCTGATCTACACACTGCAAGGTGTAATCGTACATGCCAATGTCGCCGCATTACAGCTCTTTGGAGTGCAAGCAGAAATGGTGCTGGGAAAGACCTATCAGCAGTTTATCGACGAATTAAAAATGCAAGAGGCAGAGTGTCACCTTCCTGTTGTAGACCAGGATAAACTAACTGGTGCCTTCAAAAATGAACCGTTCCTGGCCGCCCAGCAGGGCGATATCGCGATCCAAACACGGACTAAAGGGGAGATTCACGTTCACCTTACCAGTGCGCCACTCTATAATCAACAGGGGAATTTAATAGGCGGGTATATGCTTTTTCACGATATAAGTGAAAAGCATCAGAAGGAGTGCCATACACTGCAGGCATTTACCTCATTATTGACACTGGTCGAGAGGTTAGCAGCCATCCCAGGGCAGGAAGAGCACACATGTGAAGAGATGGCTGAGGGAATTTCACCTGTCCTTGTTGCAGGCCAGGCTCTGGCTGATGTCATTGCCCAGGTTGTGGATTGCAGGTATGTAGATGTCTTTGCTTTGTCTGGCCCTGATGCGCGACAGCATCTACTAGGTACAGGCAATTTGACGTTTGAGCAGACGCAACGCTTACAGTTGGAAACTGAGCAGGCGCCTCTTGCCGATTATATTAGCACTGAAAAAATTGCACGCTTGCATGCCAACGAAGTTGTTTTGCTTGACCTGCAAAAGCAGCCTTATGTTAAACCGCACTCAAGTTTTGGTGCTCGCTATCGCTTGCTGGCGCCCATGGTGCTTCATGGACAATTGATAGGTCTTTTTATCATCGCAAAGATGGAAGAGGAATTTCCCTGCGTTGAGTGTGCCTACACAGAGGAAGAGATCGCCCTGGCCAAGGCCGTAGCTAAATTAACGGCCCTGGTGATCGCACAGGTGCGTTTGCTAGAGTCGTGTGCGACAGAGAACGCCAAAAAACAGGCACTACAAGAGCTGAATAAGCACTACGATGAGTTTATCTCTATTGCCAGCCATGAGCTAAGAACGCCGCTGACCACGATTAAAGGCAATGTGGAACTGGCACTGCGGCGCTTGAAGAAGTTCAGACAGCAGGAAGACTCCCGAGAACTCCAGACCCCGCTTGAACGTATCCAGATCCCGCTTGATTATGCGCTCCAACGCTCGCAGGTGCAGGAGCGAATGATTAGTGAACTATTGGATGCCTCACGTATACAGGCCAGGAAGTTAATTGTTGTAAGGAAACCCTGTAACCTGGTGGAAATAGTTCGCAATGCTGTTGCAGATTCGAGACAGGCCGCACCTGATCGGAGTATACAGCTTACGCTTCCAGATGAGGATACACTACTCGTTGAGGCTGATGCTGATCGTATTGGCCAGGTGCTGCTCAACTATCTGACCAATGCGCTTAAGTACTCAGAGGCTCATCAGCCTGTGTTTGTAACGCTAGCCAAAGAGGAGACATGCGCGAGAGTATCTGTACGTGATCATGGGCAGGGTCTTGCCTCAGAGGCGCAGGCGCAGGTTTGGAAACGTTTCTATCGTGTGCCTGGCGTCGAGGTGCAGTATGGCTCTGGCACAGGCCTGGGCCTGGGCCTCTTTATCTGCCGAGAGATCATTGAGAGTCATGAGGGACAGGTAGGAGTTGATAGCCAGCCAGGAGAGGGTTCGATCTTCTGGTTCACCCTACCATTAGCCACGCTTTAAGAGGGTATGGTCGTTTTTCGAGAAATTCTTGACGCAGATGATGCAGACTGGTATAGTTAGGCACGGAGAGTATCTCCTGTTCCCTGGTAACTGGCGATAAGAGTGGAAGAACCACAAGGGAGCCTGGGAATAAGCAGTAGACAGTCGCTCGCCTGGGCTGCTTCACCTATGTTATGTTTTGATAGCAAAGGGAGGAGCACCTATTTATGACGATCAATGCAACGCCCACCACGTTTCTTGTCCGCTACCTGCAAGCGCTCAATGGAGCTATCCCCAACTCAGCCGCCGCGGCTTTTTATGCCTCGCTCGACCAGGTCAACAGTGTCTCGCCGACCATCGCAGCATCCATCATAAAGGAGCTACAGGACCAGCGCCAGAACCTGAAGTTAATCGCTAGCGAGAACTATAGCTCCCTGGCGACGCAGTTTGCTATGGGCAACCTCTTGACCGATAAGTATGCTGAAGGGCATCCTTACCATCGTTTCTATGCTGGCTGTGATAATGTCGACGCCATTGAGGCCGAGGCGGTAGAACTGGCGTGTTCGCTTTTTGGTGCGGAGCATGCCTATGTCCAGCCTCATTCGGGTGCCGATGCCAACCTGGTGGCCTTCCTGGCCATCCTCTCAAGCAAAGCCCAGAAGCCTTTGCTTGAAAGCCTGAATATCGAGAATATCTCCACAGCCTCCCGTGATGACTGGAATAAGGTGCGAGCTACCGTGCAGAATCAGCGCCTGCTCGCGCTCGATTACTACTCCGGAGGGCACCTGACGCATGGCTACCGGCATAACGTCTCCAGCACGCTCTTCGATGTCTATTCTTACACCGTCGATCAAGAGAGCGGCCTGATTGACCTGGACCAGTTGCGCGAGCAGCTACACGAGGTGCGTCCACTGATCCTGCTGGCAGGCTACAGCGCTTATCCACGCAAGTTGAATTTCGCCAAGATGCGTGAGATGGCCGACGAGGTGGGCGCGATCCTGATGGTAGACATGGCACACTTCGCGGGCCTGGTGGCGGGCAAGGTCTTTACCTGCGAGTACAATCCCATTCCCTACGCGCATGTTGTGACCAGTACCACGCATAAGACCTTGCGTGGCCCGCGTGGTGGCCTGGTGCTGTGTAAGCAAGAGTTCGCCGAGTGGGTTGACAAGGGTTGTCCCGCGATTCTGGGCGGTCCGCTCCCGCATGTACTGGCCGCCAAGGCAGTCGCCTTCCGCGAGGCAAGCAAGCCAGAGTTTGAGACTTATGCGCATGCCATTGTCGAGAACTCCCAGGCCCTGGCCCAGGCATGCATCGATGAGGGCCTCCAGGTACCTACCGGTGGCACCGACAATCACCTGCTGCTCCTTAATGTGGCGCAGAGTTTTGGTCTCACAGGCCGCCAGGCTGAGGCGGCGCTCCGGGATTGCCAAATCACGCTCAATCGCAACTCGTTACCCTTTGACGTCAACGGCCCCTGGTATACCAGTGGTTTGCGTCTAGGTACGCCAGCCCTGACTACGCTGGGCATGGGGGGTTCAGAGATGCGCGAGATCGCGAGCATTATCAAATACGTGCTGTCACACACCAAGCCCAGTGTGACCGCCAGTGGCAAGACCAGCCTCGCCAAGTACGTCCTGGATGAGAGTGTGCAGGCCGCGGCGCGCAAGCGCGTCGATGATCTGCTCTCACAGTATCCCCTCTATCCCGAACTGGATACCACCCTACTCGCTTAAGCGCTTTGCATGGTTCGACGCTACTAAAGTACGCGTCTACATATACATATCCTATGTAGACGCGTACTTTAGTAGCGTCGTCCCTTTTTCAATTTACTGTACAAAAATGGCGTGGAGGGCAGTCAGGAGGCGCTCGACATCGGCGGGGCTGTTGTAGCCCTGGATGGAGAGGCGAATATAACGATGGTTATTCCAGACGACGACGGGCATCTCGATGTGCCATGTCTCGCGCAGGGTGCGTTGTAGTGCCAGGGGATCGCCATCGGGCACCTGGATGGTACACATCTGACCCAACCAGTTCTCAGAACAGATAAGCTGGGTGCCAAGCAGCGAAGCAATCTCCTGGCGCGCCGAGGCCGCTAGCTCATGACAGGCGGCGCGTACGGCGTCCCAGTTGTGCTCTTGCTGAAAGGCGATGGCGGCGGGAACGCTAAGGAAGGCCGCAGGATCATCCGTGCCAACCCAGCCAAAATAATCCTGAAAGCTTGAGATGCCAGGTTTCAGGCTTTCATAGCCCCAGCTGACGATTAGAGGCTGCAGGAGGGATTGGTGCTCGGGTGAGGCATAGAGGAACGCGGACCCCTTGGGCGCGCAGAGCCATTTATGACAGTTGCCAATGTAGAAGTCCGCGCCGATCTCTTCGAGGTTCAGGGAAATCTGTCCTGGCGCGTGTGCTCCATCGATGACGGTAAGGATACCGGCCTCACGGGCGCGCTGACAGATCTTTGCCACGGGGAAGATCAGCGCCGTGGGCGAGGTGATGTGGCTGATGAAGATCACCTTTGTACGAGGTGTTACTCCCTGCCAGAACTGCTCAACCATCTCCTCTTCGCTCTCGAGCGGGAGGGGGATTGGCTGATTGATATAACTCATTCCTCTCTGGGTGCAGAGAAAGCGCCAGGTACGGTCTGAAGCTCCATACTCGTGATCGGTAGCCAGCACCTCATCTCCAGGTCCAAGCTGAAGCGAGCGCGCGACGATATTGACGCCTGCCGTTGTATTGGGCACAAAGACCAGATGATCAGCCTGTGTTCCCAGGTAAGTAGCCAGGGGTAGGCGGGCTTCGCGCAACAGATCATCTATGCGCCGACCCAGAAACTCAACGGGATCTGCCTCCAAAGCGCTTTGCCACTGTTGATAGGTCGCGAAGACGGGGCGAGGGCATGCGCCAAAGCTGCCATGGTTCAAGAAGGTAATGTCGGGTCGCACCTGAAAGTGTTCAGCCGCCACCGGGAGAAGAAGTTGCTTAACGCTCATAAATAAAGGGTTCCTTTCGCCTGGGATTTTTGTGATACCTCGCGCCTGCGGCGCTCTCTCTTGCACATTGCGTCTTTAAGCGAGGTTACTTCCTTCATCATACCGCCACTCACACTAATTTTCCACTCCCTTATGAGGGTAAGGGGTGATGTGCGCCGCAGGCGAGAAGGCTTTCCTGAAGAATGAGTACGTTTAGTCGATTTAATTAAGAAAGATAACGATCAGGCATGCTTTATTTTTACATTACTGTTGAGTGAATTTACAAGAATTTGCGAGTTTTTTTAAAATACAGCAAATTGCTGTGAGATTTTTTATTGAGACTACGTAATATAATACAGAAGTCACAAGAAGGTGCTCTATTTCTATCGCTTATCAAACTATAGAATCTGTCAGAGCAAATTTCTTCGAGATATCTACACCTGTTGATTGATGCTTGCTGTCAATTCATCGAAGATAGACATAAGCATAGTCTTCTTAGCTCCGACGCTATCAAACTATGACACCTACCATCGAGCATAATTGCTCATTGTGCTTTATAGTTTTTTGTTCTGCTTCTATTTATAAAATATAAGTGAGCAAAGGTTTTTCGCGTTTCTAAAACAAGGAGTAATGACTTATGTTTTCTCGCAAGCGAGTGGCTGGCCGCTTCCTACCCGCTTTGTTTGTTTTGCTTGCGGTGCTCATCTCTGCCTGTGGCGGTAGTACAGGTAGTTCGAGTGCAGGCACTAAACTCTCTGATGATAAACAGATCTTTGTCTATCCACTAAGAGGCATATCTGATGTCGCAACCCTGGACCCGGGTCTCTCTACTGATACTGCATCTGCACAAGCTATTCAGATGATGTTCACGGGCCTTGTCCAGTTGGACGATAACCTCAAGGTCAAGCCTCAGCTGGCTGAGTCCTATTCCGTTGCCTCCGATGGCGTGACCTGGACCTTCAAGCTGCGCCAGGGCACTAAATTTAGCGATGGCAACCCCATCACTGCTGACGACGTGGTCTATAGCATTGACCGCGCGCTCAAGCCTGAGCTGAAGTCGACGGTTGCGCCCTCGTATCTGGCCCTGGTCAAAGATTCGGATAAGCGCTTTGCTGGCAAGGTGCCTACCCTGATCGGCGATAGTCTCTTTGCTCCCGATCCCACGACCGTGAAGATCGTGACCAACCAGAAGGCTCAGTATTTCCTGGATGCGCTGACTTATCCAACCTCCTACGTTGTGGAGAAGAGCTTCGTCGAGAAATATGGCGATCAGAAATGGACTAATCACCTGAGTGAAGGTGGCGCCTCTGGCCCCTTCAAGCTGGAGAAGCATATCAGCGGTCAGCAGATCAGCTTTGTACCTAATGAGAACTATTATAATGCCAAGCCGCAGCTGAAGAAGGTTGTCTTCCCCTTCTATAAAGATGCCCAGACGGTCTACAAGGCGTATAAGTCCAACCAGGTCGATCTCTCGGGCGTTCCCGGACCCAACCTGGATGAGGCACGCGCCATGCCTAACCAGCAGTACCACCAGTCGCCTATCCTGGCCATCTACTACTATGGCATGAACTACCTGGCCAAACCCTTCAATAACATCAAGATCCGCCAGGCCTTCGCGCTCTCTATCGACCGCGATACGCTTGCCCATAGCATCTACAAAGATCGCGTGGCGCCAACCAATCATATCGTTCCTCAGGGCATGCCTGGTTATAACCAGAATCTAACTGGCCCTGCCGGTGTGTCAAGCACCAAAGGCGATAAAACCCTGGCCAAGCAGCTCTTCCAGGAAGGTATGCAGGAAGAGGGTTATACCACCGCTAACTTCCCGCAGGTCTCTCTGACGGTTGCCACCAGCGGTTCAGCCGCCGCCAAGAACGAGTTCCAGTATGTGCAGCAGCAGTGGAAAGATGCCCTGGGCGTCAATGTCACCATCAACGACGAGGACTTTAACAAGCTTCTCGACGATGAGGTGCAGACCGTTGGCAGCGCCAAAGGCCTCCAGATCTGGAGCGCGGGCTGGGTTGCTGACTATCCCGATCCCCAGGACTGGACCGACTTGCTCTTTGGTAAGGGATCAAGCAACAACCAGGTCAACTATGGCCTGGGCAGCAACAAAACCGCTGTGGCGCAGCAGGCCAACCAGGACGCGATGGTCAAAGCCAATACCATCGTCGACCAGACCAGCCGCATGGCACAGTACAACCAGATTGAGCAGAAGCTCATCAATGATGTTGCCTGGGCGCCGACCTACCAGTCAGCGGTCAGCTATGTGCTCAAGCCCTGCGTGAAGGGTTGGGTAGACAACGCGCAGAACATGACCCCACCAGATGACTGGGCGAACATCTACAAGACCACCGATTCTTCTTGTGCCAACACCAATTCGTACAAGTAAGTCGGAACCCTAGCCCTCACAGAGGGCAGGCAAAGAGGCATCCCGGATATACCATCCGGGATGCCTCTTTTTGTGGACCGACGCTGGAGGCGACGCTGCGGGGGCGGCGCGTGCTTTAGCAGCGCCGTTAATTAAAATGGGAGCGTGACTTCAATGGTTGTGCCCTGTTTCTCGCCAGAGCGGAGTGAGAGGTGGCCTCCGATGCCCTCGACGCGTTCGAGCATGCCCCGTAGGCCATAGTGGCCTTCTGGACTGTGGCATGCCAGACTACCATCCTCTTGATGCTGGCAAGAGGCCGTTGGTAGCCCGATGCCGTCATCCTGGATGGTCAAGATGAGGTTCCCTTCTTCTTGTCTGAGGGAGAGCGTCACGTGCTGTGCGTGGGCGTGCTTCTCAATATTGGCGAATGCCTCCTGGCTTACCTTCCAGAGCGTCTCTTTCAATGGATCTGCCAAATTCTCAAGCTCTCCCTGAAGTGTATGGCTAACATCCAGGCCAGCGCGTTGCCCCAGTTCATCGAGTGAGCGGATGAGTGGCTGCTTGATGCCCTTATGCTGTAAGGCAGGCGTGCGCAGGTTCGCGATGGAGGCTCGCAGCGCGGTCATGCTCTCACGTGTGATCTCTTTGGTGGACTCTAATTCCTGGTCGCAGCGCTCGGGATCACGCTCGCGGAGCCGTTGGGCCGCCTCCAGCTTGACTGTGATAAGCACGAGGGCATGGCCCAGCGTATCATGCATCTCGCGTGCCAGCCGTGTGCGCTCGCGCAGGATAGCTAGCTCCTGTTCCTGCTCTACTGACTGCGCTAACTGGCGATGCGCCTCCTCTAAGTCAGTATTTGCAAGTTGCAGTTGTTGAAAAAGATGATTACGTTCAAAGCGTTCGGCGATAAGGTTTTGAATGAGGATGCTAAAGCCTGTGACGCTAAAGAAAGCCAAACACTGGCTTGTGATGCTGAAGAGCGCAATTTGCTTGAGCGGCCAAGTGAGCAATCCCTCATACGTAAAGCTCGTGAGAGCCATAATACCAATGGCGAGAAACAAGCGTCGCGACGTAAACAGGCTGAAGCTTAGCCCAAAAAGAATATATAAGCTCAGAAAAAAGCTTTGATCGATCCGGGTGAGTAGAAATACAACGAGATAAAAGCTCCCCCAAATGAGCACAGTATACGATAAAGGTGGTGGCCAATCCCAATCGAATGGAAGTATACTGAGTGACGCCAGAATTGGAAAGATGTAAAGCGAGAAAGCGAGTATCATGAGTAGGATGCAGGTTATGCCACGCCAATCGTGCATGTAGACTGGCGTGGTCTTCAAAATAGTATAGGTGAGTGTGGTGAGGAAGAAAAATGTGAAGATAGCAAAACCAATCAGCACGCGGCTGAAGTTTCGTTGAAAACGCGCGTCATCTCTAGCTATATCAATGCTCAACGATGTTCTCCTCTGCATGTGTATGTCTCATCCCTTTGTGATGTTTTAACAGAGTTAGAGCAATTTGCGTTCGCGTGCAAGGTGAGCGGCCTGGGTGCGGTTCCTGGTGTGGAGCTTGCTCAGGATATTCGAGACATGATTTTTGACGGTCCCCTCGGCCAGGACAAGTTGCTCCGCGATCTTGCGGTTGCTGGCCCCCTCAGCCAGGAGTTTAAGGATCTCTATCTCGCGTGGACTCAGCGCCTCTTCTTGTACCGGGCGAGGATTCCGCTCTTTGCGCCCGAACTCAACGAGGAGCTTGCTGGCAATCTTGGGCTGAATCGAGGGCATACCTGCGTATACCTGGCGAATCGTTGACATCAGTTCGTTGGCGGGAACATCCTTGAGGAGGTAGCCCATGGCCCCGGCTTTGACGGCATCGAAGACATAGTCCTCGTAGTCAAAGGTTGTCAGGATGATGATGTGCGCCTGGGGATCGCTCTGGATGATGGCGGCGGTTGCCTGGACCCCATTCATGCGCGGCATCTCAATATCCATCAAGACCACGCCAGGCCCCTTATCCTGCTGACGTAGCGACGCATATTGCCTGATAGCCTCTTCGCCATCACCAGCCTCGCCGACGACCTGCATGCCAGGCTCTAGCTCAAGAATAGTGCGTAGGCCCTGGCGCATAAGCGTCTGGTCTTCACAAAGCAAGATTCGAATCGTCTCAGTCATGCCTGCTCTCCTCCCGGCAATCCGATGTTGTGGTTTTTCCTTTATTATGGCGCAAACCCAGGTTCTGTCAAATGATCCTGCCTCGGCTTACAAGTTTGCCTTCGAGGTAGTGGGTGTGTACGTGGGAAAATGGCAACGCCATTTTCCCACGTACACACCCACTACCTTATGAGCGCCGTAGGCGCGAAACCTTCTGCCCTAAGCGCTTGCGGCCTTCTCCTGGAAGCGGAAGAAGCGCAAAGCGATAATAAAGCAGATCGCGCCATAGGCGAGCAGACCCAGAATATCTGGAAGGATGTCCATAAAGCCTTTACCGAAAATCATGGTCCCGTTCAGCCCCTCCATGGCCCAGGCCGTAATGCCGAGCTTGGCGATTTGCTGCATCCATCTGGGTTCGATGAAGAGGGGCCACCAGGCACCGCCAATCGCGGAGGTTACCAGAGTTACCAGGCTGACAATCGGGTTAATCTGGCGGCGGGTACGTACCAGTGATACGAGCAGTGTTCCCAGGCCCGTCATCGCGAAACTGGTACTGATTAGTAAGAGGATGACCGAAGGCCAGGAGCCAATATGCATTTTGAATACAACGTAGCCAATCGCAAAGAGCACCACGAGCTGGGCCAGGGTCAGGAGAAACTGTGCCAACAACTTGCCGCCCAGCAGGGCATACTTCTGAATTGGAGCGACCAGCAGGCGGCGGAAGGTGCCATCCTCTTTCTCCTGCAAGATGGTTGCCGCCACAGCATTGAGGCCAAAGAGCGCGAAGAAGACGGCATATCCAGGTACCAACTGATCGAATGCGCTCACTTTGATGGCTTCACCCGCGGAGAGTGTTTGAACAGCCTGGTCGCTTCCTTGGTTTGCCTGGACAACCGTTGCGGCGATGCTCGTGGGATGAATAGTGCCCGGTGTGCAGTGGTTGCCAGGCTGATTGCATACTGTGTAGACCTGGCTTACAGCTGCATTTCCTGTGAGTTGAGCCTGTACAACCTCATTGACGATGTTACGTACGAGCGTAATACGCGCATCGTTGTTGTTGGGCAGAGTATAGAATTGGACTTGCTTTGTAGCATCGATATGCTGAGGTGTGGTGCTCGGCAAGGCCTGGCTCGCCCCGGTTGGAATGACGATACCAACATCTGCCGCATCACTTGAGGCCTTGACCTGGTCAATAACTTGAGCTGAAGTGTGATATTCATTGACAGTGATCTGGAGTTGAGATGTATTGATTTTGAGCGCGTTTGTAATCGTTTTACCAAGATAGGCGTCAGAGGTAGTCTCCTGGTTGCTTACTGCTACTCTAATCGTAGTCTGGGTAGAGCTATTACCATAGAGATTGCCAAATGCAAGCCCAACCGCCGTGATGAGGACCAGGGGGACCAGGAGCAGGAGCACCAGAGAGCCTTTATCTTTCATGACCTGTAAGAGGTCTTTTTTGGCAATGGACCAGAGCGTTTTCATGCTTTCCCTCTTCCATAATGTTTAGTCGCGCAGAGTTTTTCCTGTGAGCTGGATGAACAATTCCTGGAGTCCATGGGGCCGCTGTATCTCGCGGTTCTGCTGGCGCAAGGCCAGGAGTTCTTCTAGTGTGCCCAGGGCGATGATCTGGCCTTCATCCATAATGGCGATGCGGTTACAGAGCCGCTCGGCCTCTTCCATATAGTGGGTGGTATAGAGAATAGTTGTTCCCTGGTCGCGCAGGCGTTCAATGAGGGCGAAGATGTGTTCCCGAGATTGGGGGTCAACGCCCACGGTTGGTTCATCCAGCATCAAGAAGGCCGGTGTGTGCATGAGCGAGATGGCGATATTGATTCGGCGTTGCATGCCGCCGGAGAAGGTCTTTACCGGGTCTTTGCGCCTCTCATAGAGTCCGACGAAGCGCAGCAAATCATCGGCGCGCTGTCGGCATTGTTGTGAGGAAAGACCGTAAATCTCGCCGAAGAAATGCAGATTCTCTAAGGCTGTGAGGTCTTTATAGAGAGCTATCTCTTGAGGCACGACACCAAGCATACGCTTTACCTTCCGTGTCTCTTTGGTAATAGCGCGGCCGTCGATAAGAACCTCGCCAGATGTCGGCTCGAGGTAGCCGCAGAGCATATTGATGGTGGTGCTTTTGCCTGCTCCGTTGGGACCCAATAGGCCGAAGATTTCACCTTTGTCGATGGTGAACGAGACATCTTTGACCGCGTGCTGCTTGCCAAAGGTTTTGTCTAGATGCTGTGCCTCAACCTCTATACCACTTTGTGATGCGTTCCCAGTCCAGGTCTCTCGTGACGGTTTGAGTGTTTCTTCCATATATGAGTGCTCCTTGCACATTGAAGGTTTGTGTATTGTCGAGATCGAGAAAAGTATAGTCTTATGTGGTATCCAAGAGGAAGGATGGAAAGACACATTTCGGAGTATGTCGAAAGTCATGGTCTCAAAAGTTTGTTAGAGAATGTTTCTTGCACGTTTAAAGGCCAGAATCTCAGTTATGGCTCTTTGCACGCCTCCTGCCTGGCGAAGCGATTCTCCTATAGATGTGGCTGCTCTCGTGAAGCCGGGATTAGTTAGAATTTCTTCGACGTTGTGGTGTAAGCTTTCGGGTGTGACCTGGGCATTGGTAAGTATCGTGCCGGCTCCTAGTTCAGCGACACGTGCCGCGTTCCATGGCTGGTCCATACTTTGGGGTATAACCACCATCGGCACATGATAATACAATGCCTCGCTAATACTGTTCATGCCACCGTGAGTAATAAATAGCGCACTCCGTAGGAGTACATCGAGTTGTGGCACAAATTTCTCCACAATGATATTAGAAGGCAGTGGTTCTAATGAGGCAGGATCAAGGTTATGACCAGTGGCCATGACTATTTGCCAGGGGCTCTCAGCTAAAGCCTCGAGGCACGTGTGAAAGAAGGCGGCACGGTCACTGTACATAGTGCCTAGCGAAATATAGATGAGTGGCTGCCTGCTTAGCCTGGTGAAAGGGAATAGGGGAGCCTGAGAGCGTGATGTAATGAGGGGCCCAACGAATTTAAAGTGGCCTTCGTCGAAGGAGTCTGCGTCGAGTTGAAATGCTCTGGAGGTATAGACAAGGGTCAGATCTCCATAATTGTGGAATATGGCAAAAATGTCTTGAGGAGGCTTGAGGTGATAGCGTTCGCATAGGATAGTGAGTAGAATCAGGCATCGCTGAAGATATTCATATTCTCTGGACGGCGCCTGCGTGACGTTCTCATGAATGGAAGCGAGTATTTCGTTCAGGATACGTTGATTGGCCGCCATGGTTGAAAGCGAGGAGATGGCTGGTAGATGTAAAAGTTGTGCCAGGAAGTTGCCCCAGAGGCAGCATGCGTCATAAATGAGGTAATCTGGGCAAGATGCTTGTATCTCCGCTTGCAAGTGCGCCAGCACCCAGAGACTTGTCTCCAAAAGCGTTTCAACTGCTAGCAAGGGATGATGTTCAAACTTGTACTGATTGTGTACCAGGTCGAGTGGAAAAGTTTTGCCATAAGAACGGTATGTCGCTCCAGTCTGCTCAATTGCTGCTTGAAATTCATCACTTGTATAGTAGATGACCTGTTCGCCATGACGGACCAGTTCAGTAACGAGTGGAAGAGTAGGATTGATATGTCCCTGCGCAGGCAAACTTAAAAATACTACGGTTGCCATTTTTCATTTCCTCCCGTGAGGACACTGGTATGCTTGCTTTGACGCTAGCTGACTACTTCAGGCCTGCTCAAATTCGTTTGTGTCCCGGTAAGAATAGCCTGGATGTGTTCGGGCGCGAAGAAGGTTGCAGCAGGAATAGTGCCTTCTAGTACCGCGAAGAAGAGTTGAGTTGCTTCAGGATTTCCCTGTAGTGCCTCCTGTACCTGTTGTATCTCGGGTGTGAGATTCAAGGTTGCAAGTTGAACGGTTAGCTCATAGAGGGGAAGGGCCTCCCTGTTGCGTTGCTGCTCATACTCAGCTAAAGCCTCTTCTAGAGGTTGTTGACCTGTATAACTGCTCTCAATGGCCTGGGCCAGCCGTTCCGCGTCCGCGAAGGCATCGGCTATGCCATGCCCAAGAAGTGGATCTTTATGATAGGCAGCATCTCCCAATAAAGCCCAGCCCGGGCCATAGGGCTTTCTAAAGAAGTTGGCCGTGTTGCCAGTACCCATAAAGCGTTGTTCTTGTTTCCCTTGATGGACGCAGGCCGCAAAAGCTGGAGCAAGCGCAAGTGCTTCAAGAAAGTGGCTCTCAATCGAGGCACGCACTTTGGGGAAATGGCGACGTGGCCAGGTGACACTTATGAGCGCAAGCCCATCATGTGTGGGAAAGGACAAAAATACGCACTGCGGGCGCGAGTGGAGAGAGGTGGCATCGGCCTTTACCCCACTCCAGTAAGCATAATAGATACATGTTAATGCTGGATATCTATGATAGATTGGTGCCTCAACCACGCGCGCAATCAGGGAGTGTAGCCCGTCGGCACCGATGACAAGCCTGGCCTTCTCGGTCACAGGTGTGCCTGTTGTTGTGCGACCCTTTATGCCGGTGATATGGGTTCCATTTCTCGTCACGTCCTGAACTCTAAATGCCTCTCGTAGCTCAGCACCTGCCTCAAACGCCTTTTGGGCTAACAATGTGTCAAGAATGTATCTACGAGGAGCAAGGCCAAAGTTAATGCCCTCTAGAGGCAGAACCGTCGAAGAGAGGGTGAAGCGCCCCGTGTCGAGAGAGATCCCATGTACTTGAGGACAACCAGTAGCAAGTAGTGTATCCAAAACTCCCCAATGTTGAAGATAGACGAGTCCACGTGGATGAATAAAGTGGCTGGAAAGGGTGTCGCTAGGAAAACTGGCTTTATCGAGCAGCAAGACGCGATACCCTTTGCGTGCTAGCAGAAGGGCCAGAGATGATCCCGCGCAGCGAGCGCCAACAATGATTGCATCGTACACCATTTCCCACTCCTGCAACCTTTCTTCCAGGCATGAGCTTATAACAAAGCGCTAAGTGTCCTCCTATGTATACATTACGTTAGGCGTTTCATTATAGTAGACGAGAGAGCTTGCCTGTAGAAATAGACAGGTATGTAGACAGCCTATTTTTCCCAGTTTAATGCTGTTGATTTTGCCAGTGTGTTTTGCCTGCGCACCGATTATAGTTATATTATGGTAATTCATATGGCTATGTGCTGAGAGTGTGTAGCCTGCCTGGGTATCTTGTCTGGCTGAGGAGGTATACGCTGCCTGCTACGAACACAGCAGGCAGCGTATACCTCTTCAATCGCGCAGAGCGCCGCAGGTGCTTTAGATTTCTCACTATGAAGAATCTAGAGTGTTACACATAAAACTAAGGAGAAGATAACATGCGCCTGGGTTTACAGGTTCCTAATTTTACATGGCCCAATGGGCAGAATGAGCTTGGTACGACCTTTGGTCAGATCGCGGAGCGCGCTGACGCGGCGGGTCTTTATAGTTTCTGGGTTATGGACCACTTTTTCCAGATTGGTTTCGTTGGCCCGGCAGAGAACGAAATGCTGGAAGGCTGGAGCGCCCTGGCCTTCGCGGCTGGACGCACCAAGCGGATCAAGCTTGGAACGATGGTGACTGGTGTCACCTACAGGTATCCCGGCATTCTGGTGAAGACTGCGACGACCCTGGATGTCCTCTCTCAGGGACGAGCCTATTTAGGTATTGGCGCGGCCTGGAATGAAGAGGAGCACCTGGGATTGGGCGTTCCCTTCCCACCGTTAAAGGAGCGTTTTGAGCGCCTGGAAGAGACGCTACAGATCGCGCACCAGATGTGGGCGGGTGATCAAAGGCCATTTGAAGGCAAATATAATCAACTTACGCGTCCGCTGAACTCACCGCAGTCAGTGCAGAAGCCACATCCACCCATTTTGATTGGCGGAACCGGCGAGAAGAAGACCCTGCGCATGATCGCCCAATACGGCGATGCCTGCAATTTCTTCGCGCGTATGGGGGATGAGGCGCTCAAGCATAAGCTGAATGTGCTGCGCGAGCATTGTGCCAACCTCAATCGCCCCTATGAGCAGATTGAGAAGACAACGCTCGACCAGATGGTGCTCACTAAAGATGGACGCGATGGCACATTGAGTCCACAGGCCGCCATCGACCAATTTGGCAAACTGGCCGAGTTGGGCATTGACCACGCCATTTTCAGCCTGGGTAATGTTCATGAGCCCGAAGCCTTCGAGATCCTGGCGAACGATATCGTTCCCGTTGTCGACAAGATTCAGGTCGCAGGCCGCTAGATAAAAAGAGGGTAGGCATGGGAAAATGGACTTGAGCCCATTTTCCCATGCCTACCCTCTTTTTATCCCTTGACAAGCAAGCTTCTCAAAGCGCATAATTGCTATATATCTATGCACACGTGTGCGCAATTAGCAGAAGGAGTTGAGCATGGTGACCAGTGAGGAGGTCGCGCGCCTGGCTGGTGTATCGCGAACAACGGTCTCACGCGTGCTCAGTGGGTCGGGTCGTATCAGTGAAGAGGTGCGCCAGCGCGTGTTAGAGGCTGCGGCCTCGTTGGGCTACGAACCAAACGTGGTGGCGCAGAGTATGGTGCGCCAGCGCTCACGTACGATTGCGTTAGGTCTGTTTCACGTAGAAGAAGGGCTTTCGTTCTCGCGCCTGGGCGAAACCAAGCACTACTTCTACCTCGATGTACTGAAACATATCGAAGAGGAAGCGGCGAACGCAGGTTATGACCTGCTTCAGCCCTCGCGTCCGCTGGGGCGTACTCCGGAGAGCTATGTGCGTGCGCTGCAAACACGGCAGGTTGCGGGCGCAGTTATGCTAGCGCTTAGCTCCACGGACCCGCGTATCCCGGCCCTGGTTCAAGCTCGCATCCCAACGGTGTTTATCGATGCTGTGGGCCAGGGACCAGGCGCGACCTATGTAAAGGGTGATCATGTCAGTGGAGCGCGCCAGGTGACAGAACACTTGCTTGCGTTGGGCCATAAACGTATGGCCTTCTTTGTTGGTCCGTCAAGCAATATGTTTGGTATGGAGCGCCTCTTTGGCGCGCAACAGGCTCTTGCCTCAGCGGGCCACAGCCTCGATCCTGGCCTGGTACGCCAGTCGGGCTGGAACATGCAGCAAGCCTACGAAGCGGCAGCACAGCTGCTCTCTGAGCGGCGTGACTTTACCGCGATAATCGCGGGGAGTGATCTAATGGCCATCGGGATCTTGCGAGCGCTGCGTGAGCGGGGCTTGCATGTGCCAGAAGACGTCTCCCTGAGCGGTTTTGATGACCTGGAGCTTGCGTCCTACACTGATCCTGGCTTGACGACGGTGCGCCAGGACCGCGTCGCGATGGGGCGCGGTGCGATTCAATTGCTGTTGCGCCTGATCCAGGGCGAGCAGCATCTTGCTCCGCTCATCCTGCCAACCCAGCTCATTGCGCGCCAATCGATGGGTCCGGCCCCGTCGGTCTAGGCTCTCTTTTTTTTAGTGATTTGCGCACACGTGTGCGCTTTAACGGAGTGGGGAGGCCGCTCTTGTACCAGGTGGGGACAATGAATGTTCACTACGCTTTCCCAAGGAAGGAGATGGCAATAATTATGCCTATACGTTCACCAAAGATTACTTTTATTGGCGCGGGCAGTGCCGTTTTTGCGCGCCAGTTGATAACAGATGTTCTTCATATTGAGGGACTGGATGAGGGTGTGATTGCGCTGGTTGATATCGATGCTACGCGCTTGCAACTGGCTCACAATATCGCAGAGAAACTGGTGGCACATAGTGGCAAGCACTGGCGTGTGCAGAGCTCTACCGAGCGGCGCGAAATGCTGCCCGGCAGCCATTTTATCGTCAATACAATTGAAGTGGCAGGCCTGGCGAATGTACGCCATGACTTCGATATTCCCATGAAGTATGGGATCAACCAGTGCATCGGCGATACCATCGGACCTGGCGGCATCTTCAAAGCGTTGCGCACCGGTCCCGCCTGGTTGGATATTCTGCATGACGCGGAAGAGCTGTGTCCTGAGGCCTGGATATTGAACTATACCAATCCAATGTCGATCCTGACCTATGCGGCTCTCAAAGGCACCTCGATGCGTACAGTGGGCCTCTGCCATAGTGTGCAGGGAAGCTCCAAACAGCTCGCGAACTATCTGGACGTGCCATATGAGGACTTGGAGTGGAAGTGTGCGGGCATCAACCATAATGCCTGGTTTACCGAGCTGCGTTACCAGGGGAAGGATGCTTATCCACTGCTGCTGGAGCGCATTCAGCAGAGCGAGATTTATGAGAAGGACCCCGTGCGCTTCGAGATGACACGCTACTTTGGCGCCTTTGTCACGGAGAGCAGCGGTCATTTCTCTGAGTATGTGCCCTACTTCCGCAAGCGACCAGAGCTGATTGAGCGCTATGCCCGCGCGGGCTATCTAGGCGAGACCGGCTTCTATGCCAACAACTGGCCAGAGTGGCGGCGTAAGAACGATGAAAGCATTCAGAAGATGCTTGATGGTAGCGTCGAGCTACCTTTCCGTCGCAGCCATGAATATGGCTCATACATCATTGAGGGCGTGACATTGAACCGCCCCCAGGTGATCTATGGAAACGTGCGCAATACGGGCCTCATCGATAACCTGCCGGATGGCAGTGTTGAGGTCGCGTGTCTCGTCGACCGCAATGGCGTCCAGCCCACCCACTTTGGTGCACTGCCAGAGCAGCTTGCGGCTCTGAACCGTAGCCACATGGCTATTCACTCCTTAATGTGTGAGGCCCTGCTCAGCAAGAACAAGGAGGCGGCCCGCTATGCGCTGATGCTCGATCCACTGAGCGCGGCTGTCTGCTCGCCTGCTGAGTTGAGCGAGCTCTTTGATGAGATGTGGGAGGCAGAGAGAGAGTACCTTCAGCCCTTCGAGAAGTAGATGAGATGTAAAAAAAAGGCGTGTGGCCGGTTCGCATCGCGAACCGGCCACACGCCTTCTTATATTGGCAATGAGCCTTTCTTCTTTCTGGAATTGACCTTCCAGCCTCCATACCTTGACGCTGATGAGCTGAATTGCCCTGGGGCTGCTCCCCTTTATCCTGGCCTATCATATCTGGAACTACTGGGTCTTCCGTTATCGTGTAAGTCATAGCGACCTGGTGATCGCACATTAAATATCTAAGAGTCAGCTCTGGTTTCCTGGCTTTGGCTAAACGGAGTCCAGGCGCGTAGCAGGCAGGTCTGGGCTATCTTGCTTATTGAGAATGTAGTGTTTGTGTATGGAAGAACTGTTTAAAATCTGGACGGGGTACCTTGCTTCAGGCGTTGAGGCCATCGCTGGTCTTCTTGTTGCCTTTGCCGCTCTACAAGCCACCTTTCATGCCCTGCGCCTGGTTTTACACAAACCAGGCCAGCAGATAGGAGCTCAGGAGCCATACACAGAGTATATTCGCCTGGGATTGGGCCGCTGGCTGGCGCTGGCGCTGGAGTTTGAATTGGGTGCTGATATTCTGCGTACAGCCATTGCCCCTTCCTGGACCGAAATTGGTCAGCTCGCCGCCATCGCGACGATACGTACGCTCCTGAACTACTTCTTGCAGCAGGAAATAGATCGAGCGGCGCAACGTTATCCGCAAGCACCGGGGCACCGCCCGCCAACTCATATACAGCCGCCAGTGCCGCTCCAAACGGAGGTGAGAAAGCCCCAATGAACCTGACCCATCTTGTAACGTTTAGCCTCTGGGCAGCTATGATTGAATTTATTGGTGCTTTGCTCATCATCGCGTATCTGCTCAAGAGTCTTGTGGTTCTCTTCAAGACCGGGCAGGTGACCGTAGCGCGGCTGATAGTGGCCGATGGCATCATTACTGGCTTAAGTTTTAAGCTGGCTGGAACGCTGCTCAAAACTATTGAGCTACGGTCATGGAGACAGATAGCCATGTTCGCAGCAATTTTTGCGCTACGGACAGTGCTCAAACGCTGGTTCGCGTGGGAGCGCAGCCATCTGCAACAGTACCTGCAACCTCATAATCTGTAATTTACCATCTGCTCCTGGATACTGGTCGGATTGAGCGTCACGCGCATACCATGCTTTGGGCGGAGGGTGACGCGCGGCAGCAGTTCGATGGGGTGGTCTGGCACAGGTTCGGGCGTGTAGCGTTGCAGGATCGCGGCCAGCAAGAGTTTGGTCTCCATCTGCGCGAAGGGCATACCGATACAGATGCGTGGTCCCAGGCCGAAGGGGAAGTAGGCGCCACGTGGCACCTTCTCGCCCTGGATAGGGTCCCAGCGCTCGGGCCGAAACTCCTGGGGATCGTGCCAGATCTCCGCGTCGTTATGGGTGACCCACTGGCTCAGGAGGACGATAGTCCCTGCAGGCAGGTGGTAGTCTCCGAGCGTGAAGTCGCGGATGGCGCGTCGTCCCATGCGCCAGACGGGCGGTAGCACGCGCCAGGACTCGTTCATGACCCATTCCAGGTAGGGGAGGCGTGCCAGGTCGGCAACTGTTGGGGCGTGTCCAGCGAGCACCGTGTGGAGTTCAAGCAGGAGCTTCTGGCGAATCTCCGGGTGTTGAGCCAGGAGATAGAATGTCCAGCAGAGGCTATTCTGGGTCGTCTCATGGCCTGCGGCCACCAGTGTCATTACCTGGTCATGGACCTGGGAATCGCTCATGCCCTGGCCCTCCTCCTGGGCAGTGAGCAGCATATCGAGGATGTCTCCCCTATCGCCACCCGTTGCGCGCCGCTGCTGAATAAGCCCGTACACAAAGTCGTCCAATGTCTTCTTGCCGCGATTGAAGTCGCGTGTCTGGGCTGAGAAGCGTGAGAGCACGCGTGGCCTGCCCAGACCCTGAGGCGGACGCCCAATAACCGCCGTAAAGGCCTCGCTGAGCTGATTGGCCTGGGAGAGCTCTTCAACGCTGAAAAGGGTGTGCACGATGATACGCAGGGTCAGGTGCTGCATGGCGGAGGCCAGCTCAAGCTCCTGTCCCGGTTGCCAGGTCTCAAGCATCTGCTCGGTATAGCGCACCATCACATCGGCATATTGATCGATGCGCTGGCGATGAAAGGCTGGCTGGACCAGGCGACGCTGCTGGCGATGGATCTCGCCCTCAGTCGTCAGCAAGCCCTCGCCCAGGACCTCGCGCATATTGCTGCGTTGCTGGCTTTGGAGCGAAGTAAAGTCGCGTGGATGTTCTGTCAGGCAGTAGAGCACATGCTCTGGCGCATAGGCGCAGACGACAGGTGTGCCAGCCAGGGAGAGGCGCACAAGGTGCCCATACTGCGCACGTGTAGAGCGCATAAAAGCGAGTGGATTGCGTTGAAGCTGAGGGGCATTGCCCACGAGAGGAAGCCCCCTGGGGCCTGGAAGCGCATTGAACTGCTGCATAAGAATAGTCCTCTTCTCCTTGCCTATAACGTAGACAAGCTACCCATACCTGGTCTACAATAGGAGCGCTAAAATATGAGTAGAAGCTCACTTCTTCTCTCTTAAGAATATGAGCATTTACTCACGTTGTCAAGAGGTATTTAGGAGTTGTATGGGGGCCGACGCCGCTAAAGCACGCGTCTACATATAATGGACGGTATATAGGCGCGTGCTTTAGCAGCGTCGGCATACTGTTAATAGAAGGTAGGGTCTCACGTGGCTAAGGAACTCTCTCTGCGTCGTATGCCCCAGCAGGCGCGGGGGCAGCGCCGAATCGATAAGTTGCTGGACGCGGCGGAACAGGTATTTTCAGAGAAAGGGTATGGGGATGCGACGACGAACCTGATAGCCGCGCGGGCGCAGACCTCAATTGGCTCGCTCTACCAGTTTTTTCCCAATAAAGAGGCCATCTTGCGCGCGATTGTGGCGCGTTATGTCGAGGAGTTGCGGGCCTTCTTCGCACAAAGGCTCTCGGTGGATGCAGATAAGCTACCACTCGCAAGTTTTCTCGATCACCTGATTCAGGGTCTGGCGAAGTTGCGGGAGGCGCACGCTGGTTTTCGCCCGCTCTTCTTTGGATCGCAGTCTTTCTCTGACGTTGAGCAGGCGACTCAGGAGCTGCGCCAGGAGGTCATTGAGCGTATTGTGGCCCTGCTCGCGGTGCGCGCACCTCAATTGGATGAGGAGCAGCGCCTGCGTTGCGCCCATGTCTGCGTCGCTATTTTCCAGGCCTTGATGGCCCTGGCTATGGCAGTTGAAGGGGAGGAGCGTGTGCGCCTGCTTGAGGAGTTGAAGGCGGTGCTCCTGGCCTATTTGATGCCCCTGGTCCATGCATAAAAAAAAGAGGTGAGAGCCGAGCTCCTACACCTCTTTTTAGGAGATAATGGTTAGTTAGTAATAAAGGCGATGCCGGGATAGCCGGGATAGGAGAAGTCCCAGTAGGAGAGCACGCCAAAGCCACCTCCACCCATATACCAGTTATAGTTGCTGGTATGGACCGTTCCATTGGAGTTAATCGATTCAACGATGGCTACGTGTCCGTAGCCGCCCGCGCCCTGTACACCTGGTTGGAGCACAACGATTGCGCCCACTGTTGGTTGCGCAGAGACTTTCCAGCCGTAGCTCTGGGCCTGTCCCAGCCATTCCCAGGCATTGCCAAGCCAGGGTACCCATATGCCATGCAGCTGGTGGAAGCGATAGGCCGCCCAGTAGGTACACTGTCCCTGGAAGAAACGATTGCCCGAGCCACCGAGGGCGGGCCCAGGGTTGACACCGACATAGGACTGATTGCCGGCATCAAAGCCATCCTGCGTCACCGCGGTCGCGGTCGCGGCCTGCTGTGCTAAGAGCGTGGAATTATCGTTTTTCGTATCGTAGAGGCCGCTACTCGAGAGAATGGTGGTGAGGCCAGTCTTTCCATTGGCGAACCCCAGGGGAATGGTGGCGAGCAACGTTCCAGCCAGAATGACGAGCAGGAGCGAGGCCACCGCGATCTGAATGACCATTCTGCGTCCCTGGGGTGGACGGGTAATCCCACTCTTAATCCCAGCTGGCTTGATGACCACAGGCTCGCGCTGGACCGTCATTTTGTTGCCACTGGCATTAGCCTCTCTGTATGCTGGCACCAGTTGACGGGTGGCTTTGGGCTGCTCAGGCGAAGGAAATAACGAGTTTACCCCTGGGTCAGTGACGGGATTGAAGCGTTGAGGATTGGTCCCGGTACCTGTTGCATTTGGGAACATTCCATGCTCAGAAATAGGATTATGAGAGAAGCTGGCGGATTCTGAAGGGAATTGGCCCATACTCTCTGGGAGAGGTGTGTGGCCCTGGCCTCCCGGCTTGTTTGGGTTGAGATCCATCATCGGCATGCCATAAGTCCTTTAATTTCATGAAATTTTTTGCAAATAATTTGGAGTTGGTCAATGTAGATATATGAGATCAGCGCACTGTATCCTTATACCCCAATGTACTTGAGAATCCTTATATTGGTCAAGTTCTATATAATAGAATAGGAAGATCAGGCTGTTAGAGGGAAGAATATGTACTGCACAAGGGGCATCTTCAGCAATAGGATGATGGTGTTGGTGGAGTGCGCTGCTATTAAAATATCCATCGCGTTGACCTCACTCCCTTAGCGTTGGGAAAGCTATTCCTCAATATGAGACTCGAGGACTATACTCAGGAAAAAATCGCCGAGGCGATTAGAGCGATATACATAAGCTTTGACCCGAAGAGTAGGCTAAAGAGGGGAGTGATCACGTTCGTAGTCAGAAACCTGCGAGCGAGGGAGTCGCTGCGCGGGAGGCTCTCGCGGGTGTCGCGGCGAGGCGGCGTATTTTAGCGCTCATCGATGTCGATAATTTCTAAGCGTCGTGTCAGGAATTGTTTGATGGGACGATCCGTGGGTGCCCCGTGGTGGTCCTCTCAAACAATGATTCATGCGTGCTTGCTCGGAACCGTGCGGCGAAGGCCTTGAATATTGGTATGGGCGTGCCGCTTTTTCAGATCCAGGACGTGATCGAGCGGCATAACGTGGCTCTATTTTCGGCGTGCTATGCCCTCTATCAGGACCTTTCGGACCGGATTATGGCTGTTTTAGCGCGGTTTGGAGTGGCGCAAGAGGTGTATTCGATAGATGAATGTTGGCTCGATGTGAGCCATGTCCCAGACGGGGAGTTGGAAGAGGCTGTATCGACGTACGCGGTGGCGGTGATGGAGAAGGTGAGGCGACAAGGGTCGCGTGTGGGGCGGGTTAGTGTGTTTATCCAGACCAATCCCTGGAAAACGCGTGCACAGCCCTATGCAAAGGAGGCGTCGGCTAAGCTCCCGTATGCGAGCGCATACACTCCGGATGTGCTAGACCTGGCGCAGGCGCTTCTGGGAACAATCTACGTTCCTGGGTATCGATATAAGCGGGCCGGGGTGTATGTAGTGGAGTTCAGTTCTCAAAAAATCTTTCAACATGATCTCTTTGGGGTGGTGGCATCTGAGGGCTATGCGCGGCAGGAGTGTGTGATGGCACTGGTTCATAGCTGCGTTTCTTTTAAGTGTTATCCCTGGACCAGATATGCTGTATATCATTGCACGCGGAACAGGACAGGGACGTTCTGCGTTTCTGCCTTACCTATCTAAAAATTTGTAGAATCAGGCAATCATTTTCGAGAATTATTCTACCACTCCGGGTTCCAGGCTGTCTATAATAACCATCAGAGAAAGGACGAGCCTCTCTCTCCGGGGCTCATAAGCTGGACTTTTCTTCAAGAAGAGATAAGGTGCCCTGACGTAGTGTTTGATCCAGCTCTTATCGACTCTCATGTCACAGAAAACTGCAAGGGGTGGGAGCGTGAGGCTTATGAATAAAAAAGATTCAAGATGGAGGAATTGAGAAAATGGATATCAAACGAAGTGGCTCACAACCTTCCGGCCGAGGGCCGGCCGAGTATTTTACTGGCACAGTCCGCATTGACCCCCTCTTCACAGCCCCTGATCCGGCCCGCGTGGCTGGTGCCAGTGTCACCTTCGAACCTGGCGCTCGGACAGCATGGCATACTCACCCGCTGGGCCAGACCTTAGTCGTGACTGCTGGCAATGGCCGCGCACAACGCAGGGGTGGTCCGATCGAAGAAATTCGGCCGGGCGACGTGATCTGGTTTGAGCCGGGGGAGAAACACTGGCACGGGGCCGCGCCAACTACTGCAATGACGCATATCGCCATTCAGGAACGGCTTGACGGCAAGACTGTCGATTGGATGGAACACGTCAGCGACAAGCAGTACCAGGGCTAAGCATGTAAGAAGATCGCGGTTGTCCTGGATGCGAAGTTGGCTAACTGTTGAGAGTAAAACAGGATGGCCAGATGTCAGAAGAAGCTTATATGAAAGTTCGCAGCAATGTTATTAAGCATTGGCGAGAATAAGATAGAGGAAGTATGAAAGCAGCAATTTTTAAAGAAGCAGGCAAATATGAAGAGAATAGGAGAAGAAATACCGCATATGCTAGATATTCCAGTAGTAACATTGAATAATGGCGTAAGCATGCCACAATTTGGTTTAGGGGTATACCTGCTGCTAAATGATCAAACAGAAAAGAGCGTATGGGTGGCGCTCGATAAGGGCGTACGCCTGGGTCCGGATCCCGATACATTCGCTAGCGAGTAAGGGTGGAAGAGAGGAAGAAACCATGAATTTTCATGCGAAGGAGGTTCTACAATGACTGATTGGGCACGGAACGACCTTGAACGAATTGGAGCGGCAGAGGAACTGCAGCTCGCGACTTTCAAGAAGGATGGCACGCCACGCCCGCCTGTCACCATCTGGGTCGTTCGCGTGGGTGATGAGCTGTACGTGAGAGGATACCGTGGCCCTGAAACGGCCTGGTTCCGGCAGGCACAGCTACGACACGAAGGACACATGGAGGCTGGCGGGGTGACGAAGGATGTGACGTTTGTAGATGTAAGCTCCGATGAGGCGCTCAATCACGAGATAGACGCTGCCTATCGATCAAAGTATCAGCGATACAGTAGAACCTATGTTGACCCGATGATTGCCTCTCAAGCGCGTGCGACCACGCTGAAGCTGGTGCCATCGGCGTAAAGAAGAGGGAAGAGAGGAAGATTGCTTGGAATATACGAAGTTAGGAAACACTGGAATGGATGTGTCTCGCATCTGCCTCGGTTGCATGGGGTTTGGGGATGCGGAACGGTGGGTGCACAAATGGGTGCTTGATGAAGAAAACAGTCGGCCCATCATCAAGAAAGCCCTTGAGTTGGGGATCAATTTCTTCGATACTGCCAACGTCTATTCCATTGGGAAAAGTGAGGAGATCCTCGGGCGGGCATTGAAGGATTTCGCGAATCGGGATGAGGTCGTCATCGCGACCAAAGTACACGGCAAGATGCATGACGGACCCAATGGCGCCGGGCTATCGCGCAAAGCGATTCTGAGCGAGATCGACCACAGTTTGCAACGGTTGGGAACGGATTATGTGGATCTCTACCAGATTCATCGCTGGGATTACCAGACTCCCATCGAGGAGACGATGGAGGCGCTGCACGACGTGGTGAGGGCCGGAAAGGCTCGCTACATCGGCGCCTCCGCCATGTTCGCGTGGCAGTTCCAGAAGGCGCTGCACGTTGCCGAGAAGCATGGATGGACCCGCTTCGTCACAATGCAGGACCACCTGAACCTCATCTATCGCGAAGAGGAACGTGAGATGCTGCCGCTTTGCCGCGAGGAAAAGATTGGCGTGATCCCCTATAGCCCACTCGCATCCGGAAGATTAACACGTGACCGTTCTTCGGAAAACACGCTTCGCGTCGAAACCGATCAGATCGCAAAGAGCAAGTACGATGCGACCGCCGAGACCGATCAACGGGTCGTGAAACGGGTTGCGGAAATCGCGGGAAAGCATGGCGTGCCGCGCGTTCAAATCGCGCTGGCCTGGCTGTTACAGAAGCAACCGGTGACTGCTCCTATCGTCGGGGCAACGAAAATTACGCATCTGGAAGATGCCGTCGGAGCGCTGGACGTCCATCTGACCCGGGAAGAGGTCGCATACCTGGAAGAGCCGTATGTGCCGCATCCCATTGTCGGTCATCAATAAACGGGAAGGGAGGAAGCATTGACCCGCTTTCAGTGAAAGAGAAGGACATGATCACGACCTCATCTCAACAGACAACTCAACAAACAAGAATACAAACCATGATGCCACTGCTGGCTCTCTGTCTTGGCTACTTCATGACGATTCTCGATGTGACCATTGTCAATGTAGCATTGGTTGATATCAAAGAGCACCTGAGCGCGAATGTGACCGGGCTGCAATGGATTGTGGATGGCTATGCCCTCGTCTTCGCCAGTTTGCTGCTGACTGGCGGAGCGCTTGGCGACCGAAGAGGAAGCAGAACGATTTTTTTGGTCGGTTTTGCCCTCTTCACACTGGCATCAACGCTGTGTAGCCTGGCACCAACCCTGCTCGTCTTGCAGATTGCCCGCGCCATCCAGGGGCTTGGGGCAGCCCTGCTTGTCCCCAATTCGCTCGCCCTCTTAAATACCATCTATACTGAGGCACACAAACGGGTGCAAGCCATTGGCATCTGGGCCGCTGTGGCCAGCATCGGAGCGCTTTCAGGTCCTCTGCTTGGAGGTTTTTTGGTCAATGCGTTTGGGTGGCGCAGCATCTTTCTGATCAATCTGCCTATCGGCATCCTCGGCTTTTTGCTCACCCTCCGTTCTATTGCTCCTTCGTCGCCGCAAGCAGGACGCAACCTGGACCTTCCGGGGCAAGTGGCAAGTATTCTCGCATTGGGACTATTGACATTTGCATTGATTGAAGGAAACAGCCTGGGAAACGGGTCTCCGCTGATTCTTGCAGCATATACTGGAAGTGCCCTCTTTTTCCTCATATTCCTTTGGAGAGAAAAGACCACCAGCCATCCGATGCTTCCCTTGAACCTGTTTCAAGAAAGGACGTTCTCTGCGACCAATGTGGTCGCCCTGTGCCAGACCTTTACTTTTACAAGCTTCATTTTTGTCATCAGTCTGTTCTTGCAAGAGGTGCAACACTATACGCCATCGCTCACAGGATTGGCACTGCTTCCTTCCTTTGGCAGTGCCCTGCTCGCAACCTCTCTCTCCGGCATGCTTATGGCTCGCATCGGGACCAAACGTGTGATGGTCATTGGGCTGCTCCTCAGCACTTTGGCCTGTTTTGGGTTTATGCTGGTTGAGATACACACTAACTACCTGTTGCTGGCGTGTATCACTGCCGTCTTGGGATTCGGACTTGTCCTGGTCTTACCGGCCATGACCGAGGCGGTGATGTCGCATGCTCCAAAAGCTCAATCAGGCATCGCATCGGGCATGCTCAATGTGAGCCGGCAGGTGGATGGGGTTATCGGAGTCGCGATCCTTGGAACGCTTGTGGGGAATCAGCAGACGTTCCTCTCAGGCATGCATCTCGCCTTTGTAGTCGCCGGAGGGGTTCTCCTCCTCGGATTGGTCTGTGCATGGGTCTTCGTCAGAAGACGATAGGAGACACCCCAATTGTGAACCTGTTGGGAAATCCAGGAGGACCATGTGACTAATGAAAGAAGCATTGGGGAGGCACGTGCAGAAAGAGGATATGCATTCTTTCGTCATGCAAGCATTAGCGCATCAGCAACAGGAGGCCCTAATGCGCGAAGCAGAGCAAGAGCGTCTCACAAAATAAATGTATAGTCACTCAAGAGGGTTGACTACGCAGTCTATTGCCCAGTAGCAAAAGCCGCTGGCCGAATCTGACTTGAGGTTCGCTCATGGTTGGAACAGAAAGTCGGAATAGGAAAATAGCCTGAATGGACCAGAGCAATAAGGTGACTCTCTTGCTCTCTACATGCGTGGCGGACGAGGGGAAGGAACGCAGAGAAGCATCGTGCATATCCGCCCTCTTTCTCCGTCCCGCATCATGAGGTCTAGAAATGCAACCCTGGTCTCAAAGAGCTACATCTCTGGATGGATCTCAACCTGTTTCTGCCCAGGTATGCTTGCATGGACAGTGCTTCTTCTCTCTGGAAGAGACAAAAAGGAATACATATTCGATGCAAGAGGAAAATATGACAAAATCAAATGAAAAGAGAAGGATAAAAGTCCCCAGGATCAAAAGGTGGGTCAGAGTATCTCTGCTGACGCTACTTGGTCTTCTGCTTGTTGCGGGAAGCTTCATTGGATGGGGACTCTGGAGTTCTCGGCTCCCTGGGAGCATGAATATGGGCAGTGCATGCACGATGACGATGCCGATGGATCACGCCGACACTTCTATGTCCTGTGGACAGAGTACGCCCGTGACCAGCTTACAGGCTCCACAAACCGCGCCATCTGTCAAACAGTTCACGTTAACGACCAGGGTGGTCAAACTGAATATTGGCGCGGGGAAAACAGTAGATGCCTGGACCTATAATGGGACGGCACCGGGACCAACCTTGCGGGTGCGGCAAGGAGATCTGGTGGTAGTCAAACTCGTGAATACCTTGCCGGAAGGAGTGACTATCCACTGGCATGGCGTGAGGGTGCCCAACGTCGCCGACGGAGTTGCAGGCATTACCCAGAACGCCGTCAAGCCGGGCCAATCTTATACCTATCGTTTTCTTGCCACCGATCCTGGTACCTACTGGTACCATTCCCATGAGCAAAGTGATGAGCAGGTTGCACGCGGCCTCTTTGGAATGTTGATCGTCGATCCAGCCCAACCGACAGAACGTGATGATGTTGATGCCCAGATCATCTTGCATGATTGGGAAAGCCTGGGTGGCGGGATCACGATCAATACCACTCAACAGGTCTCTCGTGTCTCTGCTCAAGCTGGGGAGTGGGTGCGCCTGCGCCTGCTCAATACGAGGAATCATCCCCTAGGGATCACACTCGTGGGGGTCCCCTTTACCGTGAGCGCTCTGGACGGACATGATCTCAACAAGCCGCAACCGTTGCAGAAGATCCTCCTGCCGATTGGTGGAGGGCAGCGCTTTGATGTGCACTTTCAGATGCCAAAAGACGGGATGGTTCGTCTGGTGGTCACGGATGAACAGGGAGAAGTGTTGCAAGCTCCAGCGGCGTTGATTGGGCCAGACGGTGCGAGTTCACCTGCGTCGCCTGCATCACTGCCGTTGAACTGGTTCGACTTCTCGCGCTATGGGGAACCACGCGTTGATGAGATCACGCCGCAATCTCACTTTGATCAGCAGACACAGATGGTGCTGGGACGGCAGCTAGGCTTTTTTAACGGGCAATTTTTGATGACCTACACCATCAACGGTCAGACCATGCCACATATCTCGCCGATTACCGTCAGCTCTGGTCAGCTCATCAAAATCCGCATCGTGGATGAGAGCGGCGATCCCCATCCGATCCATATTCATGGGCATACCTTCACCGTTTTGTCGCGCAATGGGCATCCCCTGACGGGCAGTCCAGTCCACCTCGATACCATCCTGGTTCAACCTCACGAGTCCTATGAGGTGGCCTTCCGTGCGGATAATCCTGGCCTGTGGATGGATCATTGCCATAATCTCAATCACGCCGCACACGGGATGAGTATGATGATTGCCTATCCTAACATTTCTACTCCGTTCTCTATGGGGAGCGATTCGGGGAATATGCCTGAGTAGCGATGGAAAGTACCTGCTTACAGGCTCCCTTTCAAAGGGAAGCTTCTCAGATCTCTCAATCCTCATCCACAGATTGTATACTATGCTGAAGAAAAGACCGTGAGCCAATCAAAGATAGAGGAGGACGCATGAAGAACAAAGACCCGCGAGTCGAGCAACACGACGAGAAAGGCAAACGGACACCGGGGAAATGGTCAGGATTATCTCTGCGCATGACCCTGTCATATATCATGATATCCGTCTCGGCAGTACTCCTGCTGGAACTGCTGGCTGGACTCGTCGTTTTCTGGCTACGGGTCTATGGTCCCTTCGATGATCAGGAAAATCTTTCAAAGGCCAGACGAATGGCTCAGTTCTATGCAATGGCAGCATCTATTCAAGGGGGAGGCGTGCAACTCAATCCTCACAGCACGTTTCTGCCTGGTCAACCTGCTTCTCTGATTGGGGACCAGGAGCAAGCATCGGATCTCTGGAAGGATCGTGTTCCTTCTATTGAGGCGGCCTCCTCTGATCCTCAGCAAGTCAAGTTTGCGCTGCTGATTGGGCCAACAGGTCGTGTACTTGCCAGTTCGTATCCGGCGCATATCCCAGTTGCAACCCCGCTTACCCATTTGCCATCGCCGCAGTCCAGGCTCAGTGCTGACGCACTGGCGGGCAGATCAGGGACGATGGTCGAGGTAACTTCACAAGGGCGCGTGCGGTCTGCCGCTGCGACCGTCTGGAGCAGGGACAGGCGGCCAATCGGGGCCATCTATGTCCAGTTTCCCCCAGACATCGCGGTTGAGCATTTTCTCCTTCGTTTTCTTGGCGGGTGGTTCACCAGTGGTCTCGGGTTGCTCGTGATCACGGTCCCGATTGGTCTCTTCTTTGGCATGATGACGACCCGTCAACTGATACAGCGTCTGCGTCATCTAGTGGTGGCAACCACACGCTTCGCCGATGGAGAGTATAGCCAGCGAGTCGCTCTCACGAGTAATGATGAGGTTGGGCAGTTGGAGTTGCAGTTTAATTGGATGGCCGAGCGCTTGGTCGAAAGCATCGCACAAGGGCAGGCTCTGACCCAACATACTGCACGCCTGGAGGAGCGCGCGCGGATCGCACGAGACTTGCACGATAGCGTGAAGCAACACCTGTTTGCGGTGTCCATGCAAATTGGAGCAGCGCTCTCGTTGCCTGAGCACAGGCATGAGCAGGTTCACCAGTACCTCAAAGAGATAGATATGCTGGCATACCAGGCCCAGCAGGACCTCACGACGCTGATCCAGGAACTGCGTCCCTCTCTGCTCAGGAACAAGGGGCTTGGCGTTGCTCTTCGGGACTATCTGGAAATGTGGAGTCGTCAGAACGCTATTCGGACTGAGGTACAGATAGCAGAGACCGGTGTGCGTTCTCAGGCTCTTGAGGAGACGTTGTGGCGTGTGGCGCAAGAAGCCCTTGCCAACGTTGCCCGCCACAGCCAGGCCAGCACTGTTCAGATACGCCTGGAGGACGAACAGAAACAGGTGATGCTTTCACTGGTGGATAACGGATGCGGCTTTGACCCGACAAAGAGAGAACGTTGGGGGATCGGCCTTGACTCCATGAAAGAGCGGATGGAGGCTCTGGGCGGGACGCTTACCATCCACAGCGAGGTGGGAAAGGGCACACGCATCACGGTGCGATGCAGAAACAGTCAAGCCCTGGTACATTGAGGAGCAATACGAGAAAAGGAAGAAGTCTATGGGAGAGCCGATCACTATTCTCATCGTGGATGATCACAGCGTGGTTCGTCAGGGCGTCCGAGCGTTTGTCGAATTACAGGAGGATCTACTGATTATCGGGGAAGCCGATTCGGGGGAAGAGGCGCTTCGCTGTGTGCAACAATCCCTTCCCGATGTGGTGCTGATGGACCTGGTGATGCCTGGTATGGATGGGATTGAAGCCACCCGAGCGGTGAAGCAGATCAGTCCGGGAACCCAGGTGATTGTACTTACGTCGTTTTACGAAGATGAGAATATTTTCCCCGCACTACGTGCCGGGGCTATCTCATATACTTTGAAGGATATTCGCTCAGGCGACCTAGCAGAGATCATCAGGAAAGCCGCCAGGGGGGAATCGGTGCTCCATGCTCGCGTAGCAACACGTGTCATTCAAGAAGTGCGTGAAGCAAAACGGCAGACGCCTCTTGATTTGATGGATTTGACCGAGCGCGAACTGGAAGTTCTGCGCCTGATTGCCAGCGGGCATTCCAATACGGTCATTGCAGAAACCTTAGTGCTGAGTGAAAAAACCGTCAAGAGGCATGTCAGTAACATTTTGAGCAAGTTGCAGATGCAGGATCGAACCCAGGCAGCAGTTTTTGCTTGGCAACAAGGACTGATGAGGGGAAACTGAGTGGCAGTCGGTTCTGACCAAAACCCAGGGTTTGGCTCAAGGAAAAGCTCGTAATGGTTGAGGTGTAATCCAGTCGTCATTGAGCAGATCGGCCCGCAAGGCAACGACCGCAGTGGCATTGGCACGTCTCCAGCGCATGCCTCGCTTCTTCATACGACGATTGATCAGTGCCACGGTTCGCTCGATCATCCCGCTCCCGATTGGATAGCCTTGCGCACGCCATTGTTCATACGATCCTATCCAGTCACGTTGGTTTTCCAGGTACGTGATGACCTGCTTGAGAGCTTTGAGCGCTTCAGCAGGCAGCCCCATTCCCCAGGCTCCTAGCCCTTTGCCTGCTCCACCTGCCCATGCCACAGCAACGTCTCGTAGACATGCAGGTGATACCCTCGATCGGCCAGCGAGAGCTCTTTGGCTCGTGCCATCCACATCGAATACTACCCACTGGTTTTCTCGCCGGTCCCACAATCCTCCTGTTCTCTCCTCTTTCTCAAGCGGTTGGGCGACCAGGTCGCGCGAGAAACACCGTGTGCAATGCCTCAACTACCGCTTGGTTCAGCGCCGCTAGAAAGCGACGAAGCGTCGAGCGATGGGGGAGACGCTCTCTTCGGACGAGAGTCATGAACGGAGTAGCAAAAGGTTGTCAGCGCTCATAGAACGTCTCCAACGTGCGCTCGCCGCTGATGACCTACCCGAAGAGGACCGCGAGAAAATCGACCAGTTGGGTAGCTGGGTGGGCATTACTGCCCACCAGCCCCCTAAGAACCAGACGTGACCCTTTCGGTGTCATCCGGCTCAAGCCTCCTCAAGGCACGTTTCCATACCCGGCTTCGTTACGTCTAACTGCTGGTGATGCACCTGTCTATGACAGTTGGGATGGAGGAGAAGCAAGTTGGAGAGCTGATCTGTACCGCCATAAACCCGGTAGAGAATGTGATGGACATGCCAGCCACTCTCTTTCGTGATTTTCTGGTCGCAGATCGGACATTTTCCTTCTTGCTCGTTCCAGAGAGTGATGAGCTTTCTTCGCTTGAGCCAGCTTTGGAGCCACTTGAGTCCCATTCGTTCATCGAAGTATGCTTCATAGGCTGGATCGTACGGGTTTGCTTCCCCTTGAATCAGGCGGTGTCGCCGGATGCGTGTGTCTGCTGCGTTGATGAGGTGAACGGTCAGGGTCTCCCCTTTTCTTCCCTCAATCTCGCCTGAGAACACCCATTGCCGTTGACCAACGGTATGAAAGTATTTCTCTTTCACCCATCGCCGTCCTTTCTTTGGGTGCCTTCTCTTTGCCCATTGCCACAGGAGTTCGAAGATCGCATGATCCACGTACGCAAAGGTTCTCTTGCTCGCCATGTGCCGGTGATACAAGGCCCATCCCCGAATGATTGGGTTTAATTGGACAATGAGTTTTCCGGCAGGGGTTTGCTTGTTCGCCTTCACGAGCGTTCGAACTTTCTCTAGGAGACCCAGCACGCTTTCCTTTGATGGCTTGATGAGCAGCTTCCCGTCGTACTTGCGTACATTTTGTCCGAGAAAATCGAACCCGTTCTCAATATGCGTGATCACGGTCTTTTCCTGTGAAAGAGTGAGGCCACGTTCACGCAAGAACCGTTCCACCGCCGGTTTGACTTCCTGCTCAAGCACCTCTTTCGAGCTGCCTGAGATCAGAAAATCATCTGCGTACCGTACCAGATGAACGAGCGCCTTACTGCCTTTCCTGGTCGTTGGTCGGATAACCTCTCTCAACACCCGTTCCAGGCCGTCTAGCGTCATATTCGCGAGTACAGGTGAACACACGCCACCCCCAATGTTGCAAAACTGGTTCTGGGGTTCGTGTATCAAGTAGCGATCCCGCGTAACCACCTTCAGGCGAGCTATGGAGATGGTTTTCACGGAGCCCCACTGCATGGGAGTGGGCGTTGGGCTGAAGGTGTACAGACGCGAGATCAAGGAGGGTGCCATGACCAAGCGATCTCACAAAACTGCCATCGTATTGGAGGTGCAGGTCATGTTTGAGCCAAACCGCCTTGAGCACACTGTTCTGCACCACGCCTATCGCTGTCTTGTGCCTCTCGTTCGACGGCACCTTCCTGCTCAGCGAGCCATCACTGAACAGGTTTTCCAGAGCCGACGAGTGTCGGAGAAAGGAAGCTGTCATGGATGAAGTGCAAGTGGGCATCTACGCCCGTGTCTCTTCAGAACAACAGAGTGATGCCAAGACGATTGAGAGCCAGGTGCGCGAACTGCGCGCTCGCGTGGCCGAGTTAGGTCTGCCACTTCCTCCTGAGCATGAGTTCATCGACGATGGCTACAGCGGAGCGACGCTCATTCGCCCCGCGTTAGAGCGACTGCGTGATGTGGCGGCTGCGGGAGGTCTCGACCGTATCTTTGTTCATTGTCCTGATCGGCTCGCCCGCAACTACGCTCATCAAGTCCTTCTGCTTGAAGAATTGTTGCGCGCCGGCGTCGAGGTGGTCTTTCTCAATCGAGAAGTGGGGCAAACGCCTGAAGATCAGCTCTTACTGCAAGTCCAGGGCATGATTTCCGAATATGAACGCGCGAAAATCATGGAACGCAGCCGTCGGGGGAAACGGCATGCAGCGCACGTGGGAACCGTGAGTGTCTTGAGTGGGGCTCCTTACGGCTATCGCTATGTCAGCAAACACGATGGGGCGGGAGAGGCACGCTTTGACATCCTCCTGGAGGAGGCCCGCGTGGTTCGTCAGGTCTTCACCTGGGTGGGACGCGATCGCTGCTCCATCGGGGAGGTCTGCCGGCGGCTCACAGCGGCCAAAGAGCGCACCCGAACGGGCAAAACGGTCTGGGATCGGGCCACGGTCCGCGATATGCTGCACAACCCGGCGTACAAAGGGGTAGCCGCCTTCGGCAAAACGCGCTTGGAACCACTGCGGCCACGACTCCGTGCGCAACGAGGACGTCCTCTGCAGCCGCGGCGAGCCGTTTCCACCCAGGATGTCCCTCGCGAAGACTGGATGAGCATTCCTGTTCCAGCCCTCGTTGATGAAGCACTCTTCGAGGCTGTGCAAGAACAACTGGGCGAAAATCAACAGCGGGCACGTCTCGGGAAACGAGGCGCACGCTATCTGCTGCAGGGCTTGCTGGTCTGCGGTCAGTGTGGGTATGCTTTCTATGGCAAAGCGATCAGTCCCAGTGCCAGAAAAGGTCATCCACGGGCCTATGCCTACTACCGCTGCATTGGAGCCGATGCCTATCGCTTCGGCGGCGTCCGGCTCTGCTGGAACAAGCAAGTCCGGACGGATCTGCTCGAAGAGGCCGTCTGGAATGAGGTGTGTGCCTTGCTAGAGGATCCAACGCGCTTAGAGCAGGAGTATCGGCAGCGGCTGCAGACTTCGGAGCAGGAGCCATCCCCAGAACTGAGAGGGTTCCTGGCAAGTCAGGGAAGGCTGCGGCAGGGGATTGCTCGCTTGATTGACAGTTATGCGGAGGGCACCATCGAGAAGGCAGAGTTTGAACCGCGGATCAAACGGATGCGAGAACGGCTCGCGCAGGTGCAAGAGCATATTCGACAGATCCAAGATGAGGCCAGCCTGGAGCAGGAGCTTCGGCTCATCCTTGGACGGCTGGAAACCTTTGCTGCGAAGGTGAGAGAGGGACTGCATGACGCTGATTGGCTAACACGTCGGGAGCTTATTCGAACGCTTGTCAAACGGGTGGAGATTGATGAGGAGCAGGTCCACGTGATCTTTCGCGTTGGACCTCAGACTCCTCCTTCTCCCTCGGACCACCACTCGCCATGTTTGCACTATTGCGGGAGGAGTGCAGATACCTCCCTGCGGTGTTCCCGATTCTGTTGGATAGAGAACGTGTTTTTCCATGAATCCTGCTTTGAGCCATTTCTTGAGTATGGTCTTTTCCATAGGAATATGGCGAAGGAGCCATTCATGCGAAATGGCGTCGAAACAGCCTTTTATGTCACCTTCTAGCACCCATTGCGGCGAGTGTTTCCTGCTCTTTTGCAGGAAACACCTTTTCATCGCATCTGCCGTTGATCGTTCTCGACGGAAACCGTAGGAGTGAGGATCAGCTGTGGCTTCTGCAACCGGGTCCAGAGCCAGCAGGTAAAGTGCCTGCATCGCCCTGCACAGCATACGCTGTCCATACCACTCAATTCTAGCTCCTAACCGCGTTGATGCTCGCAGTCCCATCGTCCTCTCGCGATGCGCGATGGCAGCCTTTCGGCTGTGGCTACATTGTCCCAGGAGCTTCACACCGCCGCGTTACCGCGACCGCATGTCCTGGTAGGATACTGCTGGTGAAACAGCAGGTCTCGTCACGATTCTCGTCGTTGAGACGGACATTGAAACGGCTTCATGTCGCACCCTCATAGCGCCCGAAGCGCCGCCGCGCAAAATGCACACGTTCAGCGATGTTTATCAGAACATCGTGCACGGCGTCGATACGCCGCCATCAACACAACTTCCTCGAATACGTCATGATGCCTCCCTTTTTGATTGTCTGGTACGTCGGCCTTGACATCTCAGCCAGGCGTTCAGTCGTCTTTCATCATCTTCCGTCAAATAAATTTTCCAGGGCATGCTTCTACCCAGATGCTCGCCTTTGAGTCTGCCCGTTTTCAACCAATTGAAAATCGTGTCCTGACCCACACCCAGCTTTGCTGCAGCACCTTCTACGGAGTATGTGCCATCTTCCCACTTGGCAGGGTTATGTTGATTGTGGTTCAGCTTCACTGTCGGGATCTTCCACTTCGCGCGCAAGTGACAGACGATCTTGCTGGTAATAGGGTGAATGAGCCCAGGGGTCTGATATCCCTCCCGCTCCAACGTCTCCGCAATCTGAGCATCCATCAGCCCGGCGGCATTGAGCTCGCGCACACGTTGCTCAAGCGCCTGGGTACCAGTAAACACGGCATAACTGTTCACCCGGCGTTGGTACCAGAACTGCTCCTGAGCCCCCGTTTGCCAGTTGATTTGAACCCAGACCTGGCCTTCAACCCGTCTGCTATCGACGATGACTTCTCGAATCACCAGGCGCAGCATCTGTTTACGCTCCTCATTGGTGGTGGTCTCCGCTTGCCAGAGGGCGGGTAAATCGCTGCCCAGGGCCACAATGGCCTCGCGATCCGCCTGCGTGAGGGTGCCAAAGCGACGGGATTTCCAGGCGTGGTATTCTTTTTCCGCCGCTTCCACGGCACGGAGTTGCTCTTCCCACTGCTTCTCCAGCGAACGAGCTACCAACCGGTTTTCCGGCTCCACGGCCTGATACTGACGCTCGGCTCGCTTGGCCTGGTAGCGGGCGCGCTCCAGACGGAGTTCCCACTGCTTGCTTTCAGCTTGCTCTTCCTGCTCCAATTGCGCTAGGGCCGCTAGGGCGAGCGTGAGGCGATCTGGCCGCAGCGCTTCCAGGAACCGCTCTTCGACTTGCCGGTCCAGAGCCTGCGCACGCACACGTTGGCAATCTGTTCCGCCAAACTGGCTCTGGTCGGCGCTACACCGATACTCGGGCCATTCGCCCTGCTGACCAGAATAGTGCAAGTGGAATAAGGCTCCGCCCCGCCCACAGCGGACGATCCCTTGCAGTAACGCTTGCCCTTTGCGTGCCACGCCAGGCCGCTCCTCTCGATAGCGCAAACTATTCGCGCGTAATTGGTCCTGATTCGCCAGAAATTCTTCCCACGAAATATACGCTGGATATCTATTGTGTAAACAAATCTCCCATTTGTCAATGGGCTGCAGAATTCGCCCTCCACTCGGATGCGCTGGAGTGCGACGTGCCGGGTCAAAGAGCTTGCGCCCATAGACATAGGCTCCGGCGTAGGCTGGATTGTGGAGAATATCGAGGATGCCTGAGGTGCGTGCTGGTTGCCAGACCACCTCGTAGGGATCTGGGCCGACCCTGGGGCAAGCTGGCAACGGTAAGTGCACTGCCCGCAGGTACCGCATCACGCCCCCTGCCGAGCGGATTTCACGAAATTTCTCAAAGACCAGCCGGATGCGCGCCTGCACTTCTTCGTCCGGATTCAAGATGACTTCTCTGGCAGGCCCACGAGCCAATCCCACGGGTAGCCCCTGGCGCAGTTCTCCCCGCTCGGCTTTGTGTCGTGCTCCCGCTTGCATGCGCTGTTTGAGTTGGTGGAGCTCAGCCTCACTGAGCATGCCAGTCAAGCCTAACAGAAGACGGTCATGGTAGAGCCGAGGATCGTAAAGACGTTCGCCGTCGGCGATGAGGGTCCCGAAGATCGAACAGACTTCCAACAGTTGATACCAATCGCGATTGTTGCGGGCCAGGCGGGAGGCATCGTAGCTGAGGACCAGGCCAGCGCGAGCCAGACTAATCTCGGCGAGTAGGTACTGGAAGCCGCCACGCGCAAAGGCGTCGGCTCCAGATTTGCCCAGATCCTCATCAATGACTTCCACGCGTTCACGAGGCCATCCCAATTGGACAGCTCGCTCCACCAACGAGTACTGGAGTTCGGTACTCTCAGCGTGACGCGTGACTTGCATGAGCGAGGATTGGCGAATGTAGACATAGGCCATCTTGGCCCGCTGTTCGGTGGTTGGTATGAGAGAGAGCAACTCAGCATTCATGGTCACCCTCCCTCTCTTGCGCGGCTGCGCGCACGCGCCGAATGAGGTCGGCGACCAGGTGCGCCAGTTGCTGTTGATGGCTCTGGGGAAGCCGCTGAAAGATCGTCGTGGGACCTGGGGACACAGGACTCTGTTGGATGGTTGGTTGACGCTGTTTGCTCGGCATGGCTTTCCTCCTTGGCCTGCTTGAGTTGCTGCACCAGGCGTGCTAGAGGAAGAATAGTCCGAACTGAGATGGCAGGCAAGGGAGCAGCAGGCGAGGCTGCCCCCTCTGAGCGTTCGAGATTGGTTGCCGCTCGTGGCACCAGATGCCGCCGCCCGCTTGACAGCAGCACCATCACCTGGAGCGGATGATGCTTGACCCGCATGGGGAGCTGCGGGAGGGTTTGCCCATAGAGGGGATGAGCCGGGTCGGTGACCGTGACCTCACCACAGACTCGATCTAATAGTGGGGTTTCTTGTTGGGTGTGATTCTCCGAACCAGGAAGGGGTCGAAGAAACAGACTCGGATGAGGTCTGGATTGGTACTGTAGGATGCACCATACTTCTTCTCGTCGATCCTCGTTAACAAGGCAGAGATCGGTTCCTTCTCTGCTCATCGCCCCAAAGACGAACGTCGTTCGCTTGAGCGCCGTGAACAGCAGCACTCCGACCCTACGTGTCAGGGGCGAACTCCTGTCGGGCGCGCCGAGCGGGGTTGAACATACAGATGGGCGAGTGGTGATGTTCACCGTCAGGCCCATCCGCACACGTATGTTGACTTGCCACTGCCAGACTTGCCGACGATAGCGACAAACTCATTTTCCCAAACATGGAGGTTGGTTTCACGCAGTGCGGTGAATGAGCCAGATGGTGTCTGGTAGGCTTTACTGACCTGGCGTAACTCAATAAGTGATCCATTGGGGCCACCGCTGGTTCCCTGTGTTTGGCGTGCGTTCTGATACTGTCGCAATGCAAGACTCCTTTTCCTCACTTCGTTCTCTGACAAGAAGCACCCCTAGCTCCTTCTTGCTTTCACAAAACCGTAGTGCTTGTGTGCTGATGACACACTTCTGATGCGAAACGGAATCTCCCCAGTTTCTCTCTGGGAGAAACCCGCTTGCTTCAAAAGTGCAGGCAGATCTTGAAGACCGATCTCTCCCTCGCCAAACGGTTCAGATCGGTTCTGGTGTTCCTCCGAATGCTTGAAATCGATCATCAGCAGACGCCCTCCTGGTTTGAGGACGCGGGCAATTTCAGTCAGCCCCTGGTGCTTGAGGTTGTCCGGCACATGGTGCATCACAAAGGTCGAGAGCACGACGTCGAACACCTGGTCGGGAAAGGGGATTTGCTCGATTCCTCCCGGCTGAAAATCGATGGAGAGACCAGCACGCGTTGCTTTGCGGCGAGCACCAGCAAGCAACGACAGCGATGGATCGATACCACATACCTGTCCCAACTCTCCGACACGCTTTTTGGCAACCAGCGCCTGCGTGCCAGTTCCACACCCGACATCCAGTACGGTTTCGCCAGGCTGAAGTTGCGCCACATCCGCGGCCATCTGTCGAAACGTGTGCTCTTTCCCGCTCATGACCACCCACCGCACGAGCAGGTCATACCACCAGGCAGGGAAAGCAATGACGATCCCAGGCGAGTTGTGAAAAGAGGCTCCACCCAGTTGGGGCTTCTGTAGAGACATAGCACTTGCTCCTTTCAAAAAAACAGACTATTCTGTAATAGAGAGTCTCCTGTAATGGAGGATATCTCTATGCTCTATTACAAGGGAAAATCTCTTTGTTGACTAGAAGCAATCGAAACAAACAACGCACTACCGCGCACTTGTTCAAAAGTGTCCAGGAAAAAGGGGGAGTTGTGTGAAGCAAGAGAAACAGGATCGCCGTTCCCGACGGACGCGCCAACTGGTCAGATCAGCACTCGCGGAACTGTTACAGGAAAAACGCTATGAGGAGATCACTGTACGTGACATTCTGGAGCGGGCGAATATTGGCAGCTCAACTTTTTATGCTCATTATTTTGATAAAGACGATGTTCAAGCTTCGCTGCTCAAAGAGTTGTTTGAACAGCTCCTCCAGCAACTCCTGAGCAGAAGTGGGAAGCAGGAGGTGGTACCGAGCCTGGAGCTGTTTCAGCATGTCCAGCAAAACATCCCCCAGCTTCAAGGACTCATCAGGAGTCGATCAGGGGAAACCCTCTGGAAGGTGGTGGAAAGGACCATGAGTCAGACGATTGAACACACTCTGACCGGCGCCACCAGCGCACCGGAAGACAAGGGGGTGCCAGCCCCACTGGTGGCGCACTACCTGGCCACGACGTTCCTGACGCTGCTCAAATGGTGGCTCGCCGAGGATATGCCGTATTCGGTGGAACAAATGGACGAGTTCTTTCAGCAACTTACTCTGCCCGGCAGGTGGGCCCCCGTCGAGAACAAGAGCGAATAGGCCGACTCTTGCTTCTTTTATCAAGAACACAGATCAATGTTCAAACCGGGCGAAGCACGAGGAAGGACACAAGAGACTAGCCCCCTCCTAGATGTACAGGAACAGGTAGTAATGTGAGACCTGACAGGCAACTGGCTTTCATCTCGTTGCGCGTCTCGTGGGAAGACCATCAAAATCGTTGCAGATTTCACCTTATTTACTATTTCGTTCAACACGGGATGTTCATTTGTCTCTCAGGCGAGACCATACAACAACGATTAAACGCTGCCGTGGAGCAGACGAGCAAGCATCATCCCAAGCTGTGTATTGCACCTTCTGAAGCTCCAAAGAGAGAACCAAGCGAGGGTGAACACTTCCCTCGCCACTAGCCCCCTTGCCCAAAGGCAACGCGTTGACAAGGCGCAATGCATGAGAGGCTTTTGAAATACGAATGACCCTTATACCTACCTAATTGGCTCTCCGTCATCTACCACACAGCGAGACGGAAATTTTGCCAGTGCTTTGTGGAGATTCCTGGCAGAAACCAGTTGGCTTGAATCTCTTTTTCTCGAGCATGAGGTGAGCACAGGACAGAACGGAGAACCAAAAACCTCTTCCTGGTGAAGGAACGCTGCTCCGTGAACATCCCTCCCACCCTGCTATCGGCAATACCATCAAAATGTGACCATGCAAACTTGACATGTAATATATGCGTGCTCTAGAATAGAGCCGTGAGCGTAGATGGAGTGTCTTTCTGCCACAAAAAGAGGTGTACAATGGCGGATCGTCCCAATCGTGTCGGCCAACACATTGGAGAGTATCACTTGTTGCGTAGGCTGGGGGGTGGCGGCTTTGGCGATGTCTATCTTGGAGAGCACAAACATATTCATACTCAAGCTGCGGTCAAGGTGCTTCATACCCCTCTGGCAGGGAGCAACGAATTCAAGGAATTTATTAACGAGGCCCGCACCTTCCGGCTGCGCCATCCCCATATCATTCAATTGCTTGATTTTGGCATTGATCGTGACGAGATCCCTTATCTTGTGATGGATTACGCCTCTCACGGCACCCTACGCGACAAACACCCTAAAGGAACACCGGTATCTCTCTTTACCATGCTCTCCTACATTGCACCGCTCGCTTCCGCATTGCAGTATGCCCACGAGCAGCATCTCATCCATCGAGATGTGAAGCCGGAAAATATGCTACTGGGGGCTCACGACGAGGTGCTGCTCAGCGACTTTGGCATTGCCGCCGTCGCACACAGTTCCCGCTCGCTGAACGCACACGAAGGCATCAGTGGCACGCTGCCATATATGGCTCCCGAACAACTTCAGGGCAACCCGTGCCCGGCCAGCGACCAATATGCCCTTGCCATCGTTGTCTACGAGTGGCTCACCGGCAACCGCCCCTTCAAAGGGACAGCTGCTGAGATCGCAATGCAACAACAAATGGCATCGCCTGCTCCTTTACGTGAACAGGTGCCAACGCTCTCCACCGAAGTGGAACAGGTTGTGCTAACTGCGCTCGCGAAGGAGCCTCGCCAACGCTTTGCCAGCGTGGTGGCCTTTGCGAACGCCCTTCAGCAAGCCAGCGAGAGACAGGAGAGATCCCCCCGTCTTGTGCCGCTCCCATCCTCGCTCAACACGTTCCCGCTTCCGGGAGCAGCGGTACCGACACCAACAGCGGAATCGGTTGAGGTCGTCGCACCTCTGGAAAGTGGCCCCGTCTTTCCCAAGAAGCTTCTCTCTCCTGTTTCCACACCACTCGCATCACCTCCGCCCACCTCTGAACTGACCGAAGCAGCAGGTGCTCCAGCTCTCCCACCGTCTGCCGTTTCCTCCAGCATCGCTCATGCTGTGCCATCACCTCATGGGAAACAGAGGGTTCGACCGCTTGTTCTCTTCCTTCTTGGTCTGGCCGTCCTTGTTCTTCTTGGCAGTATTGGCCTATCGACGATGACAATGCAGATCTCCACGTATAATGCGAATGCCACGGTGACAGCACACAGAGGAACGGCAACCGTGAACGCTTTCACCACAGTGACCGCTACCGCGTACACTCAACCAGCCACCACCGACAGGAGTATGTTTGGCTTCGACGCTCAGCGTACCCGCAATAATCCGTTTGAACATATCTTAAACGCGACTACGGTGCCCGGTCTCAAGAGTGCATGGACTTCCAGCCCAACTGGCAGTTTCATTGGCTCGTCGCCAGCGGTGCTCAATGGCGTGGTCTATGTCGGCTCTGATGATCATAAACTCTACGCTTACAAAGCGAGTGGCTGCGGCACGAGCATGTGCTTCCCACTCTGGGCCTCCAACCCTACCGGCGGCATCATCAACTCCTCGCCAGCAATAGCCAATGGTATTGTCTATGTCGGTTCTGATGATCACAGGCTCTATGCCTACAAGGCCAATGGGTGTGGCGCAAGCATCTGTTCCCCGCTCTGGTCCTCTGCCCCCACCGGCCAAGCGATTGAATCCTCGCCAGTAGTGATCAATGGCGTGGTCTATGTCGGCTCGAATGATCACAAACTTTATGCTTACAGGGCTGATGGGTGTGGCACAAACACCTGTTCCCCACTCTGGTCCTCCGATCCCACTGGTGGCATCATCTACTCCTCGCCAGCAGTAGCCAATGGCGTGGTCTATGTCGGCTCGAATGATCACAGGCTTTACGCTTACAGAGCTGATGGGTGTGGCAGTGGCATACATACCTGTTCCCCGCTCTGGTCCTCCAATCCCACTGGAGATATCATCAATTCCTCGCCAGCAGTGGCCAACGGCGTCGTCTACGTGAGTTCTCATGATCACAAACTCTACGCCTACCATGCAGAGGGATGTGGCACGAGCACTTGCTCCCCCTCTGGTCCTCCAGCCCAACTGGAGACTTTATCTATTCCTCGCCAGCGGTGGCCAACGGCGTCGTCTACGTGAGTTCTCATGACCACAAACTCTACGCCTACAATGCTGCAGGATGCGGTAGCAGCCTCTGCCTCCCCCTCTGGTCCTCCAGCCCAACTGGCAACTGGATCACCTCCTCACCGATAGTGGCCAATGACGTCGTCTATGTAGGCTCTGATGATCACAAACTCTACGCTTACAAAGCGAGTGGCTGCGGCACGAGCATGTGCTCCCCCCTCTGGTCTTCCGATCCAACTGGCGGTTGGATCACCTCCTCGCCAACAGTGGCTAACGGCGTGGTCTATGTTGGCTCTGGTGATCACAAGCTCTACGCCTTTCACCTGTAACGACTCCCCACCCAAGCTTGTTTTTTGAAGGACAAGCCCGGTCGTCGAGGCCATGCTGAGTGTTGTGTAAAGGCCAGCCTTTTCAAAGAAGGATATTTGAGATGATACTACAGGAGATGGTTAAGATAGATCTAGATGCCATATCAGTCGACGAAGAACTCCTCCAACACGGGAGCGAGGATCTGCGGGACGATATCGTGTGTCTGATCCTTGAGGCGGCGGTGTTGCCCTTTAGGCAGGGAGTCTACCAGCGTTTCTGCGCCTTTGTGCATCCATGCAGGGCTCTGCCCACCGTCCACCACGAGCGTGGGGATCACGACGGAGGACACCAATTCGGTTGGCAATGGTTTCCCCAACTGGATATCTCTTAGGATGGTCATTTCGTAAACGAGGGTGTGCGCCATAGCCTCAAGCGCGGGCCGGAATGGGGCATGTCGCAACTGAGCAACGACTTCGACAGGCATGCCCACCCCTTTCGTCTGGAAGAGCTCGACCGCTTCACCTCGACGACCCGCCGCTATCAGCTCGGCGAGTTGTGCCGCGAGATCCTCTGGTGGCCGAGGTCGACTCTCATCAACGATCAACGGGGGCTCATACAACGCTAGCTTCGTGATGGCGACTCCGCGAGCTGCCGCCTTTAGAGAAAGGGCCGCACCGGAGGAATATCCAAACACCGACGCTGATCCCCCCGCTTCGACGATGAGGGCTTCAAGATCCTCGATCTCGCGGTCGACTGCATACGGTGCCTTATCCCCACTGTCACCTCGCCCCCGGCGATCGTAGGTGAACACGGTGAAGTGCGATGCCAGCAACTGAGCCAGAGGCGCGCCTGCCGATCGATCGTTGAAGGCGGAGCTCACCAAGATAATCGGCGATCCCTCACCCAACCGGTCGAACGCAATTAGGGTATCGTCTTTTGAAATGACTGTTCTCAATGGTGGTTTCCTCTCGTGAACACATTATCCGCTTGTAAGTTGCAAGTAGAAACAGTATAAATCCAGGAATCAGAAAAACTTCTTCGATTTTGCTCTTTTACACAGAACTTGGGAAGGTATCCCTCTTAACCCATTTAGAGGTAAACACCATAATTTCAGCGAAGCCTTTCCTCTCCGTGGCAAGCTCTTGTTCTCACTGCCCAGAGGCGTGACCTTGCTGGCCCCTCAATGGTTTGACCAGCGAGCGAAGTAAGCACGTATAACAGGCTTTCTTCAATCTGTAGATGAAGAGGGTCTGTATACTACATCTGGCAGTGCGATGCACCCTTGGCATATGCAAGACACTCCTCATATGGCGACGTTGGTTCTCGGTGCCACAGCCTTCTCTAAAAGCCAGCGCTCGCAGACGCCAAACTGCGTAAGCGCCTTGCTCACACGGCTTTCTCTCACGCAACGGGAGTTGCCCAGAAGAAGATGGGCGTTCATGCCTTCTTCCTTGTTCACTGGTGCGCCTTCACAAGAAGCCACAGGGAGCGAATAAGGTGCCGAGACATGCATCTCCAACTGCCTTAAGACCATTCATCTTCATGAAAGAGGAACAGACAATGAAAGCATTGATAGGATATGACTGGCCCCAAGCAGGGACCAAGCAAGTTGCGTATATGAGTCAGGACCACCATATCCACGAGTTTTATGTGGGGGCTGGGGGGGACTGGCAGCATGCCGACCTGATGCTCCAGGCAGGTGCTCCTATCGCCAAGAGCCGCTTCTTCGTTGGTTTTGCCTGGCCTGAAGAGGGAACCAAGCAGGTCGCCTACCTTGGACCTGGCAACCATATTCACGAACTCCGGGTGAGTGTGGGTGGATCCTGGCAGCATACCAACCTCAGCTTGATCACAGGCGCTCCTCCAGCCATCCAAGTGTCCGCAGGCTATAGTTGGGCAGAGGGTCATTCCAAGCACATCGTATTTGTGGGCGATGATACCCACATTCACGAATTGTATCTGGAAGCAGGAAAAGCATGGCGACATGTCGACCTGACAGATCTGACCGCTGCTCCCTTACCCGGAAGCCATAGAATGGTTGGCTATGAGTGGGCAGTGGGCCATTGCCAGCAGATAGCCTATGTCGGCCAGGACGGGCATATTCATGAGCTGTGTCAGGGTAGTTGGGGCATGTGGCGACACACCGATCTAAGCGCCCAGACCAACGCTCCACGTGCGGTGGAGGTGAAGGTTGGCTTCGAATGGCCTGAAGGCCAATGCAAACAAGTCGCCTTTGTCAGCGAGGATGGGCATATTCATGAACTCTATCAATCGATTGGGAAACTGTGGACCGACACCGATTTGCATACGATGATCCAGGCCCCGCTGGCAACGAATGTCATCACGGGATATGCCTGGCCGCAAGGACAGTCAAAGCAAATAGCCTATGTTGGTCAAGATGGGCACGTTCACGAACTCGCCGTTGCCGCGAGTGGAAGCTGGCAGTATACAGATCTGACCACGAAAACCAATGCGCCGATCACGCCGATTACCACCATGGATGGCTATGCCTGGTCCGCGGGCGAATCCAAGCAAGTCGCCTATGTTGGCGATGATGGAGAGATTCGCGAACTCTGGATGCCTCGCGCGGGTTCCTGGGAGTATGCCAACCTCACGATGAAGGTGATCGCTATTCCCGCACGGTTTTAACGCTGCGCTGATTTGAGGGGGAAAACGAGCGTGCATACACGCTCATTTTTCCTCCCAAGGAGTGCTCTTCTCCCAGAGACACCAGTATCTGGTCAGCGTCTCCAATGTCTATCCTCGTTCTAGCTGACCAATCCTGATGACGAGTGTATGATGTTCAATCCTCGTGGGAGAGACCAAGAGAGGCTGGGGAAAGAACCCTTTCAGAAGAGCATCGTTCTTTACTTCTATTGTAGCAAACTATTAGAATTTATTATTGTGAAGTACCCAGCGTTAAAAAAATATTCATCCTGTTTTATACGCTGTTTACGCGCTAGGTGTAAATTTTTCAGGAGCAGAAGGACAATCTGGAATAGGTGATGAAAACGTTCGACTAGTGATGAGTGGCAATGTAGCTGAAGCCATAAACCTTGTTATACGCCTTAACAAGGAGAACATTCCCCTGGCTCTTGCTGACTTGCCTGCGGATCTACAAAATATTCATCCTATGACTGATGATTTAAAAGAGTTGTATCACGCTCTTGTGTATAATCGAGGGAAGTGTCAGGGTGCTCTGGATGTCGTCCCCGACCCATTGTGACGGCTTCCCCACGGCTAGAAGCCAGGAGACTCCTTGCTACGTTATGTTGAAACAGTAAAGAATGGAAAGGAGACAGCCAACGTGGCGATTCGTATTCGTAGTGATGAAGAAATCTGGGCAGAAGGCAGGGAAGAACTGAAGTGGGATCAGTGCATCTAGCCAGACAACATCCAGGTCATTGTGCAAGATGGAGTTGTCAGCCTCAAAGGCTGGGTCGATTCGTATGCGCAAAAGATTGCAGCCGAGGACGCCGCGCGCCGCGTTCGTGGCGTCAAGGATGTTAACAACGAACTTGAGGTCCGCCTGCCCGAGACTGCCACACGCAACGACGACGACCTTGTCAAAGCCTTAATCAACACTCTCAGCTTGGACCCCGCTATTCCGGTTGACAGGCTGGAGATAACGGTGAGCAAGGGTAAGGCCGAATACCCCTTCCAGAGATTAGAAGCAGAGTGGGTTATTATCTTATGCGAGTACAAAGCTGAAAATGCTGGTACTGTGCAGGTCCTAAAAGTTGATCCGAAGTACACCAGCCAAATATGCAGCGGTTGCGGAACTGTGGTCAAGAAGGAACTCTCGGAGCGTTGGCACTCGTGCGAGTGTGGCTGCGAACTCGACCAGGACCACAATGCCGCCATCAACATCAAATGTCGCTGGCTCGGACGGAGCCTTCAGGATGCGCAAGCATCCTGAGAAGCTGCTGGGTTTTTAACCCAAGCGGAGTCGTCACTGAAAGACGTGGAAGTAGTGTTCAAGAAAGCGTTCGGCATTGACTGAGAGGGCTACCTCGTGGCGTGCGCGAACGCCGCCTGGTTGCCAGTAGGTCTGCCCGCTTTTGCCCTCATCCTTGATCTCGACCGAGACATTGCCAGGTGAGAAGGTGCAGAGCGCGTTCTCAAAAATTGTCGCCGCCGCCAGGGGATCGTGGAAGGTCACCATATCGGCGCGCTCAAACCAGACCTCCGCGAAATCCAGGACCGGGCGTAGCAGGGGATGCGTGCAGCGCTGGTGGAACTCCGAGGCCGCCATACGGACCTGCATCGTCACATCCAGGCCAATAGAGCGGTGGATGGGCACAGCTGCGCGATAGACGATTTCAGCCGCGTAGGGATCATTGAGGGCGTTCCATTCGCGTCCAGAAGGAGCGAACTGTCCGCACATCAGCACCAGGCCCTTGAGGAGTTGAGGGATATCGGGATAGGTCGCAAAGAGCAGAGCGATATTGGTCATTGGGCCAATGCCGAGCAGAACAACCTCGCCCGGATGAGAGCGGATGGTTTGCTCCATAAAGGTGATCGCCTCACCCTGAGGGAAGTCGTGCGCATGTGCCCAGCGGTCGAGCGCGGCTGCCTGCGGGGACAGCGGTTGTTGAATGGGGGTGAGGAGGGGTTGTTCCACGCCAGGATAGATGGGAATATCCTGGCCCGCAATGGTGCAGAGGGCGCTTGCCATCTTCGCGCGCTTCTCTGCCTCACCAGTCACGGTAGTGATGCCCAGGAGATCGCACCTGGGCTGAGCCAGTAGATAGGCCAGGCAGACAGCATCATCAATGTCGCTGCCAATATCGGTATCAAGCAGAATTTTTATGCTTGTAGAAGCCTGTGAAGTCATTGCGGCGCGAAGGCCTCCTCGCTGTGAATAGTATGTGTCCTGGTATAGAGAGGACACAAGCTATTGTAAGCCATGCTCAGCCTTTTGCCAAGTGAGTCTCTGCAATCCTTCTTTACATTGATGTTTAGATAAATAGAGAAGGTTCTACCACGTCCTTTCTAGCTGTTGCTTGGCAGCCAGGCGCTGAATGGCGGATGTGGTAGAACCAGGTTCATCTCTATCCTGCCTGATTTTGTGCCTGATTTTGCGCCTGATTTTGCCACTCGCGCTTCCCTTGCTCGTCGAGCGCCTTGAACTCATCGTCGCTAAGAGTGACGCTCGTCGCGGCCACGTTCTCCTCCAGGTGCTTCACCTGGCTGGTACCGGGAATAGGCAACGTTACAGGGCTGCGCTTGAGGATCCATGCGAGCGCGATTCCACTGGGTGTGGTATTGTGCTTGTGGGCGATCTCGTCAAGCTGTGAGCCAGCCTGTGCCAGGTTGCCCGATGCCAGGGGGAACCAGGGGATAAAGCCGATATTGTTGCGTGTGCAGTAATCAAGGACCTCTTCGCTCTGACGGTTTACCAGGTTATATAGGTTCTGTACGGTGACGACCTGGAAGAATTTCTGAGCTGCCTGGATCTCCTCCGTATTGACCTCACTAAGACCCGCATGTCGGATCAGACCTTCTTGCTGCATCTGTTTGATCACATCGAACTGCTCATCGCGTGGGACCTTGGGATCGATCCGGTGGAGTTGCCATAGATCGATGCGCTCGATACCCAGGCGTCTCATGCTCATCAGCACACACTGGCGCAGATATTCGGGACGCCCAAGCGGGAGCCAGATATCCGGTCCATGCCGGGTTAGGCCGCCTTTGGTCGCGATAACGAGACCTTTATAAGGATAGAGTGCCTCATGAATCAGGTTCTCGCTGACCTCGGGGCCGTAGCTATCTGCCGTATCGATAAAGTTTATGCCCAGCTCAGGAATCCGTTTCAGTGTGCGCAGGGCCTCCTCACGATCAGCGGGTTCGCCCCAGATGCCTTCCCCTGTGATACGCATGGCGCCATATCCCAGGCGGTTGACAGTAAGGTCCCCACCAATGGTAAACTGCCCGCTGGCAGCTGCATTACTACTCATAGCTCGTATTCTTTCATTTTTCAAGATGGACCTGCCGTAAGCGCAGGCATGTATGATTGGCGCAATCCTTCGCGATCCTAGCGATCTACCGGTGATTACACGCTTTATAGAAACATAATGTCTCACTAAAGTATGGGCCTTGTATTGATGGGAAGCTCGTCAAGCGTCACAGCATGCCAATATCCGTGATATACTGAGGTCCCAGGCCTTATTCCATTCGCTAACCACCGGCATCTGGTTCGATAAAAAAACAAATGAGGAAGACGATATAGCATGCTAGAGCAATCAGCCACATCATGGCACCAGAAGACACCTGGCGCTTCAGATATTTTAACGACCGGTATTCACCAGCATCCAACACAGCGGAGCTGGCTGCTGGTGACGGAGAATAGTACATACGCTCTGGGGGTTACAGAGGAGGAGTATGTACTCAATCTCTACTGGGGGGCGCGCCTCGCCTTCTTCTCCGATATCCCCGCAGCATCTATGCCGCCTGACAGATCATCGCAGGATGTCAGCCTGGCGCTCGCGCCCGAAGAATATCCCGCGTTTGGTGGGCTACGCCTTGGCGAACTGGCCGCGAAGATCACCTTCGCCGACCAGACACGCGATGCCGACCTTCGCTTTCATGATGCCGAGATTGGTGAGCAAGACGGTTTGCCTGCATTGCGCATTCTCTTACAGGATGCGGTCTATCCTTTGCAGGTTGCTCTGCTGTACCAGGTAGATGTCGCGAACGATGTCATCATTCGTTCCGTGTGCTTTACTAATCAGGGCGTGGACCCTATTGTGCTTGAGCGCGTATTCTCCGCGGTCTGGCATCTGCCACGCCAGGTCGTGCCACGTCGGCTGACCACATTAGGGGGACATTGGGCTGGCGAGAGCCGCCTCCAGCAGCAGCAGGTTGTGACTGGTACAACGCTGCTGGAGTCGCGTAAAGGGGTAACGGGCTCGCATGCCTATCCCTGGTTCGCGCTGGATACCCAGGCCAATGAGCAGCAAGGAGAGGTCTACTTTGGCACGCTGGCCTGGAGTGGTAACTGGGCCTTGCGCATAGCAACAACGATCACTGGGGCCACCGCGATTGGGGGTGGCATTCACGAGCATGATTTTGCCTGGACACTGGCCGCGCAAACAAGTTTTACCACGCCCGATTTTGTAGCGGGCTTTACGCTTGATGGCATGAATGGAGTACGCCGCCGCCTGCATCGCTATGTTCGCGAGCAGGTTCTGCCGCAAAAGCAGGCTAGCCAGCCGCGTCCCGTATTGTATAACTCCTGGGAGGCCACAACCTTCGATGTGACTGAAGAGGGGCAACGCTTGCTGGCCGAACGTGCCGCAGGGCTGGGTGTGGAGCTCTTCGTCGTCGATGATGGCTGGTTCCCAGGGCGTGTGCATGATCGAGCTGGCCTGGGCGATTGGCGCGTCGATCCGCAGAAGTTTCCCCATGGCCTGCGTCCGCTTATCGAGCGCGTGAAGGCATTGGGCATGCAGTTTGGCTTGTGGGTAGAGCCGGAGATGGTGAACGCTGATAGCGACCTGTATCGCTCACACCCAGATTGGATCTATCATTTCCCGCAGCGCCCACGCAGCGAGGCGCGCAACCAGTTAGTCTTGAATATGGGCCGCCAGGATGTACAGGCGTACCTGCTCACGGTGCTGGATCAATTGTTCACCGAAAATGCGATAGATTTTATCAAGTGGGATATGAATCGTCCCCTTGCGGAGCCGGGCTGGCCTGAATACGTCGCGCAAGGCGGGGACGCGCGTGAGATATGGGTGCGCCATACACAGGGCGTTTATGCTATTCTGGATGCCTTACGGGCTCGCCATCCAGAGCTGAGTATCGAGTCCTGTTCCTCGGGGGGGGCCGGGCCGACCTGGGCGTGCTCCGGCGTACAGACCAGGTCTGGACGAGCGATAATACACATCCTGACGCACGCCTCTTTATTCAAGAAGGCATCTCGCATATTCTGCCTGGTCGCGTGATGGGGGCCTGGGTGACTGATATGCCGCATGACCGCATGGTAAATGAGATCCCCGTACAGTACCGTTTTCATGTCGCCATGATGGGTGCGCTTGGGGTCGGTGGTCACCTGCTGCATTGGAGCGATGAGGACCTCGCGGAAGCTGCCCGCTGGATCGCCGTCTACAAATCGATTCGCCACCTGGTACAGGATGGCGATCAGTACTGGCTCCTTTCGCCGACGGCCAGCAAAGGCGATCTTGCGGCGGTCACAAGTGTCGCGCCCGACGGCAGTGAAGCGGTGCTCTTTGCCTTCCGGCGCAGCAACCCTTTCTGGGAGCCACTCCCTTTCCTGCGCTTACAGGGCCTACAGCCAGCGACGCAGTATCGCGTGCGAGAGTTGGGCAATGCCTCTGCACCAGAGATCGTCCTCTCGGGGGCCGCGCTCATGGGGCGAGGACTGGAGCTGCCACTGCGTCGCGGTTCATACGCGAGCTGCCTCCTCCATATACGCGCCGAAGCCTGAGAGTAGTTGCTTAATTCCCACACCCATGCAGGTGCGAAAGGTAGGTGCGCCCTTCAGAAGCACCTACCTTTCGCACCTGTATGGACCGCGGCCTTCTCGCATAATCCACTCTTGCATGGACGGGGAAACTCTTAACTTAATGTGTATGGAGTAAAAGAAGTGAGGGACTACTTTGGCTGAAAAGTTTGCGGTTTCTCGGCGCACATCTCTACCAGCACATTCGGATGAGCCGACTCCTCCAATACTTTTTCTCTCTAGCGAGGAGATGGGTTGGGATGGACTGGTCGCGCGTGCATATCATGAGCCAATGCAGTTTGAGGGGTTTATTGAGTCTGACCCTGACATGCCCCATATTCCCCTGGTGCTGTTCGCTGGCGGGGCGATGTATATGGAGCGTCGCCCTGTGAATGGCTCCTGGAAGGGAGGGGTCATGCGTGCGGAAGATCTGATGCTGGCTCCTGATGGGAGCGTGTCCAGCGAGTTGCGCTGGAACGGCCTGACCTCCGAACCAACGCAGACTCTCCATCTCCATTTGAGTAAAGATCTGTTTGCGCGAACTGTGAAGGAGGTGGCTGACTATGATCCCGCCCGCCTGACGCTGATTGGGCGCTCAGGCTTCCAGGATCCCTTGCTGACACAGATTGGGTTTGCGCTGTGGCGAGAGCTGGAGCATCCGGCCCCTGCGGGAAAACTCTATGCCCAAACCGCGGCCCAGATGCTCGCAGTACACCTTTTGCAGTATTATACATGTGCGCCAATACACATACAAGAGAGGTCACAGGGGCTGACACGCCAGCAAGTGCAACGTGTGACCGACTTCATTCAGGCTCACCTTAGCCAGGATCTCACGCTGGAGGCCCTGGCCCAACAGGCTGGCTTCAGCTCCTACCATTTTGCCCGCTTATTCCGGCAGACCATGGGGGAGAGTCCACACCAATTTGTGCTACGCCAGCGGGTTGAGCGAGCACAACACCTGCTCAAAAAGACTGATGACCCCCTTGCGCACATTGCATTAGAGAGTGGATTCGCCAACCAGAGCCATTTGACCCGGATCTTCAAGCGTTATCTCGGCCTCACTCCACGAGGCTTTCGGCAGCAGGAGTAAATCCGCGCATATTTGTACCAGGATGCGCAAGAATAGGCAAGATTCCCTTCTTCCTTTCGCTCTATCATAGAAGCACGAAGTTGATGACAAAGCGAGATGAACTCTCATGTCATTCATATGAAGCGAAAGGAATACGCATCATGGCACTTGAACTCTACATGCTCGGCCTGATCACCCAGGATATGGGCAAAGCACTGGAATTTTATCGGCGGCTTGGTCTGGCCATTCCCGAGGGGAGCGAAAAACAGACGCATGTTGAAGTTAAGATGGGGAGCGGGCTGACCTTCTTCCTGGACTCTAATCCTTCTCGTTGGGACCCTGGGTTTGTCAGCGGGGATGAGCAAGGACACCTGGAAGCAGCCGATAGCTACCGCTCCGTTCTGGAATTCTACCTGGAGACACAGGAAGCGGTGGATACAAAGTACGCCGAACTTACCGGTTTTGGCTACCAGGGCCTCCGTACACCCTACAAGACCTCCTTCGGGATGTACTTTGCGCTGATCGCTGACCCCGACGGAAACACCATCCTGCTCTCCGGCGACCTGGCCGCAAACGGGACGTCGAAAGAAGGTTGAGGATCATCCCAGCGGAATGGACCAGCAGTTCTTCGCCTCCCCTGGCGGCTAGTTCGGCAACGCAGGCCTCTTCACCAAAGCCGGCGAACATGGAGATATGCATTGGTGAGGTAGGTTTAAGAATAAGCCATATCATGGCATAAGGAGATAACCTGGTAAGCAGAGGTCACAAGAGAGAACTATCTCACCCGAGATAGTTCTCTCCTGTTATGACTATTAGCTGTGCTGCAATTGTGCAGGAGTGAGTGCTAGTGCTGTTGATCCAGGCGACGCTGGATGGCGGAGCGCCTGCGATTGGCGAAGTAACCGATATCAGCACAGCGCCGTTCAATGTCATGAATGGAAGAACTGGGGGAGAGCGCAAGCACCCACTTGTGTTCCTGTATCTCAAGAATTTCAAGTTGATTTTGTAGTTCAGCGCGGGGAATAACCTGTGTGCCAGCGAAGGAGCCATCCACCTCGACCATTGCTACGATAATCTGATTTCCCTCTGTCTCGCTACAGACATTGGCAATGGTTGCCGCATGTTGGCGAAGGACTTCGGTTGCCTGAACAGTTCTCTGCGCTCGTTCAATAGCCTGTACAGTCCAAGTCATGACGTTGCCTCTCTTTCCTTTCCGCATCCAGGTAGTATCATGGAAGGCCAGCCTATCTGAATGAAGAATATCGGGACATTGGTCTTCTATGGGGAGTGTGTATGGGGAGGGCATATCCTCTCTAGCATAGGTGTTGTGCTATTATCAAATCCACCATTTGCCACAAAACATGCGCTATGTGATTTATAAGCTCGCTCTGAGTAAGCTCGCTCTGGATGTTTAATCATCCTACTATAGCAGTGTAGCATGAAATGCGACAGAAATCGAGGTCGCGCAAGAATGTCTTTGCTGGCCCTTTATGGTACAACTAGGCAGTGTTCTGGAGGGAGCTCCACCCACACATTGGCCTGGGGTTGGTACTGTGATGCGGCGAAGGCCTGGATATGCTGTTTCTCCCCATTTCCTACCTCTACCAGCGTTCGCCAGCGTCCCCCAACAAAGGATGAATAGGTAACGGTGCCAGCGAAGATGTTAGGATGCTCGCCGTGAGGAACTTCTGGATGCAGCAAGATATTGGCCGGGCGGCAGATGAGATGGACCTGCTGATCAACGCGTAGATCATGGCTGGCCTGGTGAGGCGAGCCAAGCAGTGTGAGATTGTCAAAATAGTGGTTGTCGAGTTGGACATGTAAGCTACTTTCCGCCTGCTGCACAAGCTGTCCTTGAAGGGTATTCACTGGACCCATAAATGAGGCTACAAACTTATTGGTAGGCTGTAGGTAGAGATTGGTAGGTGTGCCAACCTGCTGAATCTGACCATCACGTAGCACAACAATACGATCCGACATGGTCATGGCCTCGTTTTGATCGTGTGTGACATTGATGGCGGTAATCTTGAGTTGCTTGAAGAGCTGAACGAGTTCCGCCCCCATGGTCTCGCGCAGGGATGTATCCAGGCTCGAAAGTGGCTCGTCGAGGAGGAGCAGGCGCGGGGCTGTTGCTAGAGCGCGCGCCACCGATACTCGCTGTTGTTGACCTCCCGAGAGCTGATACGGGTAACGCTTTCCCATGCCCGACAGATTCACCAGCTCTAATAGCTCCTCAACGCGTTTTTTGATGTAAGAGCGTGGCTTACGCCGTAGTTGCAGGCCAAAGGCAACATTATTGAATACGGTCATATGAGGCCAAAGTGCATAATCTTGAAAGACCATGCCCAGGTCGCGCTCCTCGACGGGCAGTTCACGTGACCCATCATAGAAGACGCGACCACCTACCTCGATAGAGCCACTCGTGGGTGTGATGAGACCCGCAAGCATTCTAAGAATCGTGGTCTTACCACAGCCAGATGGCCCCAGGAGGGAGAGGATCTCTCCCTCTTCCATCGTCATATCCACATTAGATACGACTGGTCGTGATCCGTAGCTCTTGCTCAGTTGTTTGATCTTCAGGTACATAAATGGGTTTTCTCCGCACTTGTGCTTGCATCGCCTGGCGAGCGAGCCAGGGAAGGAAACGTATGACGACGAGGGCCAGGGTAACGAGGCCGATATTGAGCATCGCCAGCGCCATGCCGGGACCTAGCTTAAAGGTATCGAAGAGGGCAATGATGCGTACAGGCATCGTTGGCTGTCCGGGTGGATAAAGAAGCTCGGAGGCGGCTAGCTCAAACATGGTGCCGGTAAAGACAAGTAACCAGATGGAGACCAGGCTTGAGCGCAGGAGGGGCCCAACGATGCGCATCAGCAGTTGAGGGAGGCTTGCCCCCTGGACACGCGCCGTTTCGAGCATTGTTTGTCCGATTTGATCCAGCGCGCCCGAGCCTAAACGCGTGGCATAGGGTAGACTACCCCCAACGTAGGCCGCTAGCAGGACCCAGACCGTGCCATAGAACTGGATGCCTGTCGCGCCACCGATGCCAATATACTCCAGGTATGGAGCGTTCCAGGCAAAGATATAGCCGCAGGCAAGGATAATGCCCGGCACTGCAATCATGAGCAGCGTTACAAGACTAAGTACTCGGCGCCCGGGTATCTGTGTGCGCTTAATAATGAAGGCCAGTGGTAGACCCACCAGGGCCGTGACCGAGGCGTTTGTCAGGGCGAGCCAGAGTGTACGCAGCAAGGCATCCAGGTCGTCGGACCCATTTGCCAGGACTGTCGTATAGTTATCCAGGGTCCAGTTGTTGGCTGTCAGACCTTGCCCAAAGGCATGCAGTAATGATAATACCAGGCACATGCTTAACGGGATTAGCAATGCGACTACGAAAACGGCGATGCAGAAGATGGTCGCCGGCCATTTCCAGACACCCAGCGCGAGCGTGTGGGCAGGCTTATTTTTGCCACTGATAACCTGGAAAGAACGTGTGCGCAATATGGCTGACTGAAGTAGTAGCGCCAGGCCAATCGCGATAAACAAGAAGAGCGAGAGTGAGGCCGCCAGCTCGAAATCAACGGGAGATGTGTTGATCGATGTATAGATCTGGTAGGTGACAAGGATCACATTTGAATTCTGGGCGATGGTGGCCGCTGTGCCAAAGTCAGAGAGAGCCTCGGCAAAGACGATCAACCCTGCCGCCAGGATAGCGGGCAGAAGGAGAGGCATATTGATAGAGAGCCATGCGCGCCAGCTGCGCGCGCCTACGATACGAGCCGCATCCTCAAACTCTGAACCTAGCCAGTGCAGAGCTGCTGTCACCGAAAGGTAGACATAGGGAAAGCTCTTCAGGCTGAGAATGAAGATCACCCCGGCAGGCGAGAAGAAACCATTGATCAATGGCGCTGGGAAGTGGAAGTATTGATCGGGTATGCCGCCGCGAATGAAGATCAGCGACCAGGCCTCGCCAAGCAAGAACGAGGGCGTAAAGAAGACGATCCAGACCAGGGTATCCATGCTCCGGCAAAGAGGTAGGTCCGTACGCCGCGCGAGAAATGCCAGCATCGTGCCTAAAGCACAGGCGATGAGTGCAGTCACCAGGCCTATCCAGAGCGAATTGAAGAAAGCCAGGTAATTCTCTGAGTTAGAGAAGACTTTCGTAAGCGCTTCCAGGCTAAACTCCAGGTTGGGGAGCGGATCATAGATGTGAGGAAAGATGCTCTGGAGGATGATGGCCGCCAGAGGATAGAGCACAAAGAGCAGTAGAAGTAGCAGCGGAAGTGCTATTATAAGGAGCTGGCCGCCTCTACGTAGTAGGATACGCCAAAAAGGTAAGGGCCTGGAGGCTGTAGCATCTGCTACAGCCTCCATTGCCGCCTGATCTGTTACTGTCGAACGATGTTGTCGTGGAACCATTGTTTTAGCTCATTCTCCACACTAGCCCACTTGGGAACGTCCAGGGTGACAAAGTTGATGCCATCTGTCTGGCGAGAGACGATAGGAGTGACCCCCTTAATGATCTCAACGAAGTACGTATCGCCATCCGTAGGATCATGGTTGATTGCTACGGTCTGACCGGCGGACGAGATGATCCAATTGACAAACTGCTGGGCACAGGCGCTGTGCCGGCTGTTTGCGGCAATACCAATCTCGCTGGGTAGCGAGGTGACGCCGGAGGTGGGGTAGATAATGCCCAGGGGTTGTCCAGCCTTCTTGGCGGCATAGTAGGCGCTATCCTGTACAATCGCGAACTCGCGCGCGCCCGTCTCGACGCTATTCAAGGTTGGATCATTGGTCTGGAAGATCTTGTCACCATTGGCTTTGAGCTGTTGGAAGAATTGCTTACCCTGATCCTCGCCCCCCATTACCTGAGAGACACCCGAGATAAAGGGATATGCGGGCCCAGAGAACGCAGGATCGTTTTCGGCGAGCAGGTTTTTATACTCGGGTTTGGTTAGATCCTGCCAATCCTTAGGAAGTCCGGCGGCTGGGATATGCTTGGTGTTATACACGATGGCACCAGCCGCGGTAAGGCCTGTAGGATAGTAGGCGTGATCGCTGGGAACGTTACTCATGCCCTGCGTGGTATAGTTGTTAATATTGGGTGAGTTCCATTTTAGTAAGTAGCCCTGGTCATCGAGGGTCTGCATCGTGACATTGCCATCGAACCATGCCACATCCCACTGAGGATTATTGCGCTCAGCCGAGATCTTAGCCAGGAGATTGCCAGTGCTATCATCGACCAGTTTGACATGAATGCCCGTCTGTTTCTGGAAGGCTTTGGCGGCATCCGAGTCATAGCCGATAGCTGAGTAGAGGGTGAAGCCAGTTTGCTTATCACAGCTTGCAGCATTTTGAGTGTTATTGGAGGCTGCGTTGGAGGAGGTCCCCCCACAGGCGACAAGCAAACACGCTACACAAGCAAGAAGAAATAATACATTTAAACGCGGTTTGCGTGTGTATCGGCGCAATGCAAGGTGTATACCCATTATGATGTGTAACTCCTTAGATAGGTAAGGAAAACTTCGCAGTAGAGCAGCGAAAGGGTGGAGCAGATCTCTCACGTTACACATTGTAAAAGCACAAAGTTAATCGAAGTTAATCAAAGTGTTAATGAATTGTAATATTTGTTACATTAGCACACTTGTTACAAGCTACACTTGTTACAAAGCTCGCTCGTTAAAAAGCGTAGGTGCAAAGAAATCTTGCAAGACGAGGCAGCCCGCGCCACGCGCCCAGTTGTCCATGTTTGTATCTGTATCGATGAGCATAGTTAGGTCCTGTCCTAGCTGAGAGAAAATATGTTTCTCCAGAGTGGTGTGCATTGTGTCGCGCATGAGCTCGATACGATGGCCGGCTCCCCCGTCTATCATGATGCAGGCGGGATTATAGAGATTGACGAGTGAGGCGATTCCCAGCCCGAGAAATCTGCCAGTACGATGGAAGGCAAGAATGGCTGCGGCATCACCATTTTGTGCACGCTCGTAGAGGATATCGATGATACGCTCGTCCACCTGTTCACGCTGGAGAGGTTCGATGCTTCCTCCCAGTTCGCGGTAGGTTCCGACAATGCCGTAGTCCGCCACATATGCTTCCAGGCAGCCCTGGTTGCCGCATTCACAAAGGCGGCCATTGTTGAAGAGAGGAATATGACCAAATTCGGCCCCGATGCCTTTTGTGCCCCTGTAAATACCATGATTCAGGACGGTCGCTAGCCCCAGTCCTCGCCCCAAGGAGATAACGAGGAAGTCACTACATGTTTCTCCTTGTCCATAGAGCTTTTCGTAGCTTGCCAGGCAGTTCATCGAGTTTTCAACAAATATGGGCATGCCCAGGCGTTCTGACAGAGGTTGACGGATAGAAATTTGATGCCAATTGAGAATCCAGCTATCGACGCTTATGCCCGTCAGACGATTCACGGGACCCGAAACTCCACAGCCCAGACCAATAATTTTTTGCCGGGGAACACCACTCTTTGCGATAAATTGCTCTACGCATGAGGCGATCAGGGCGACCGCCTCTTCTCCGTGATCGCGCAGGTGCAGAGGAATAGTCTCAATGGTATGGATCTCTCCCTGTAGATCCAGGAGAGCAGCAATTATATGGTGCTCCATAAGGTGAATGCCAATGGCATAGCCCCCTGGGGAGAGAGTTCTAGCAGGCCTGCTTTTCTACCACCCGTTGAGGCAGCCATACCCGTTTCGATGACTAGCTCGCGCTCAATGAGTTGTGTAATTAAGCTTACCACCGTCCCCTGGCTTAAGCCAGAGATTTTTTGCAACTGTGTGCGCGAGATGGGCGCATGCATGCGAATAAGATTAAGCAGCATGTTTTGATTGATCGCACGAATCTTTTTACGTCCGATAGGTTGTAGTTGCATTTCCCTGCACCTCTTTTCCTGCAAAAAACTATTATCATTCATTGACAAAAGTCAGAAGAAAATGCTATTATTAATCTTACAAGTGGGAATTAAGAATTGAGATGCGTCAATAGAAGGTGGTGGTTATACTTCCTGGCCAGAACATTATAGCTTAATTATAGCCGATTTGGAATACAGGCAGCAGTATCAGGATTGCCTGATAGACGTCAGTATGCGACCACAGTTTTTCTGCCAGGAATACGAGTATTTTTCGACGGCTTGCATCGAAAATGATAAACCTTTTAAGTTCTAGCTGTTCAATGTAGCGCAGCGCTACAAAGTTTTGTGAAAAGGCAATACTTTCTCTCCATCTCTCACATAGCATTTCACGTGTGCTATTAATCATATGATTAGTAGAAAGGTACGTGATCTGCCTGTTGTTCTTACCGAACAATAATGCACATCTTCTTTCTACCAGGTGTGTATAAGTATATGTGCATTTGTTTATTTATGTGAGAGCACGGAATACTTATAAGCTTGTTGGTTATTTCTTCAGTATTTGCAAGGTTGAGGGAATAGCTTTCGGTTACATTGTCGTACTGAAATAGTTACAAGGAGCTTAACCTATGTCTCACATGCGTGTCCCCGCGGACATCTCTCGCCGTCGATTCCTGCAATATTCTGGTTCTATGATGCTGGGCGGCTCCCTGCTAGCGGCCTGCGCCGGTACCGGTGGCAGTGGTAGCGGTGGCGGTAGCAGCGATCTTCCTGCCTTGACGCAGTGGTATCACCAGTATGGAGAGCCTGGCACTCACGATGCCGTCCTCAAATATGCCAAGCAATATGACAAGGCAAAGGTGTCGGTGAGCTGGCTGCCTGGCACGGGCAATGAATATCCGGACAAGGTGCGTTCGGCTTTGCTCGGTTCTAATCCCCCCGATGTATTTGAGAACTCATCTCTCTCTCTCGACCAGGTCAAAGCTGGTTTGCTGGCCCCACTGGACGATATCATTGCCGATGTTAAGAGCGACTTCAAGCCTGCCTCGCTGGCGCCCTTTACTGTCAATGGCAAGGTCTACGGCATCAAGATGATCAATGACCCCACCTTTGTCTACTATCGCAAGAGTATGTTCCAGCAGGCTGGCCTGGACATTCCTAAAACGATAGATGATCTGATTGCCGCGGCCAAAAAGCTGACAACGTCGGATCGCAAGGGTATTTATGTTGGTCCCGATGGAGGCGTAAACGCGCTCTATCTCATTGCTGGTTGGGCCTCTGGCGGCGATTACCTCTCTTCGGATAATAAAATTGCGTTTAATACGGATCGTATGGCCGCAGCCTATCAGAAATTGCATGAGCTGAGTACCTCTGGTGGTATTTTGCCGGATGCGCCTACCTTCTGGTGGGACTCCTCGACCTTCCAGCAGGGCCAGGTAGCGATGCAGTGGTGTGGCCTCTGGGCGATGCCGCTTATCAAGAAGAGCGCCGTTGGCGATGACTTTGGCGTTTTCCCCTTCCCCGCGCTTGACGCTCAGAGCCAGCCCGCGACCATCAATGGTGGCTGGGCGCAGATGGTCAGCGCCAAGAGCAAGAATCTTGACGCGGCCAAAGCCTATGTGAAGTGGCTATGGGTTACCAATAGCACGATCCAGAAGGACTGGAATGTGGGCTATGGTTTCCATGTGCCTCCGCGCATTAGCACCTCCGCCCAGACTGATAAACTGACGCAAGGCCAGGCCGCGGACGCCGTGGACATCCTGAATAAGTATGGACACGCGGTCTCCCCTCTCTGGAACGCTGCTATGGATACAGCCTTGCAGAACGCGGTCAGCCAGATCGTCAAGACTGGCCAGAACGCCAAGGCGACCCTGGATGCCGCGGCTGAGAAGTGCAACAGCGAGTTGCAGAAAGAGCTCAGCTAGTTCTAAGGTCCTGGAAAGTCCTCTCTAACTGGTTAATTCAACTTGTCAATTCCAGGCCCTTATGGAAGCGGGGTCTTCCAAATCTCTTCCGGCTCTTGCCTCGGCTCGCGTAGCGAGCCTTCGGGGTAAGGGGTGTGCGCGGAAAATGGCTTTGCCATTTTCCGCGCACACCCCTTACCCTTGAGCGCCGCAGGCGCGAAGGCTCTCCTGAGAAAGTGGAGCCTCCCCATGCTTCCAAGAATTGGAAAGCTCTGCTTATGGAAGGATGAACTTATGAAGTCTCTTACTACTTCTTCGGTCCCCGAGGCGCAGCCCGTGCGTGAGATGGAACTGAGTGCCCAGAAGCGCATACGACGACACTCACGCCGGACGACACTGGTCTTTTGGAGCTTTGTTGGCCCTTTGATTCTTGGGCTGATAATCTTTTTCTATATTCCCATTATCTGGGGCGTTATCCTCAGCTTCGCCGATGCGCGCGCGACCATTACCCCGACCAAATTTGTGGGCTTACAAAACTACATTACGATGCTCACGGATCCTGACTTTACGCATGCCCTGCTGGTCTTTACCATTTTCGCCTTTTTCATTGTGCCAACGACCTTTGCCTGCTCGCTTGGCCTGGCGCTCCTGGTCAATAGTATAAAATTTGCCCAGAGCTTCTTCCGCTCAGTCTTCTTCTTGCCCACGGCCTGCTCTTATGTCCTGGCCTCGATTATCTGGAAGATGAGCATCTTTAATGGCTCGACCTACGGCCTGGCGAACGCTATTCGTCATGCCTTTGGCCTCGATATTATTCTCTGGATCTCCAGTCCGAATCCCCCCTGGTACTGGTTGGTGCTGACGACCGTGCGTCTCTGGCTGCAAATCGGCATTTACATGATCATTTTTATTGCCGGGTTGCAGGACATTCCGCGCGAGCTTTACGAGGCGGCGTATGTCGATGGTGCGAAGAAAGGCTGGCAGTCCTTCTGGTCCATCACCTTCCCTTTACTACGTAATGCCTCTATCTCCGTGCTTTTGCTCAACGTGATCGCCGCTTTCCAGGCCTTTGATGAGTTTTTCAACATTATGACGGGTGGAAACTCGATTCTGGCGCGTCCTCCGCTGGTCTACCTCTATAATGTGGCTTTGACCGGGCAAAACTACGGTACCGGTAGCGCGGGCGGCATTATCCTCACGCTGATTATCATCATCTTTAGCCTGATCCAGGGACGTTTACTGGGCTTTGGCACACGTGATTAAGTGCGCAACTGAAATTTCTCATCAGCAGTAGTAATCCTAGCAGAGAATAAAGGAAAAGGGTATGGCAGCATCCACCTCAGAGACCGTACAATCTCCATCCGTTGGCGCACGCCAGAGAACGAGTGTTTCTCCTGGTAAAGTCATCTGGACCATCATACGCTATGCGGCGCTTGTGATCCTGGCGCTCATCTTCCTGTTGCCGTTCTATCTGATTGTAAGAAATGGCCTGGCGACGGATCTTGAAATTACCTCGCCCCACTGGACTTTCTTTCCCTCCGCCCTTCATTTCGAGAATATTCAAGAGTTGTTCAGTGATCCTGATGTGCCTTTCATCAGCGGGCTGGAAAACTCGGCCTCGATTGCTATCTTGCAGACGGCGGGGCAGATTCTGATTTCCGCCCTGGCTGGCTATGGCCTGGCGCGTATCCCCTATCGCTGGTCAAACGCGATTCTCTACGCTGTCCTGCTCACGCTGATGATTCCTTTCGCGGTCATCTTCGTTGAAGTATACGTTGTCGTATCGTATCTCAACTGGGTCAGCACCTTGCAGGGCCTGGTGGTGCCCGGCGTCTTTAGCGGCTTTACGGCCTTCCTGTTCCGCCAGTTCTTCCTGAGTTTTCCGCATGAATTGGAGGAGGCGGGTCGTGTGGATGGCTTGGGGTATTGGGGCGTCTTCTGGCGTATTGTGGTGCCTAACTCCTATGGCATCATTGCGGCCTTAAGCGTGATTACCTTTATTGCCAGCTGGAACTCCTTCCTCTGGCCCCTGGTGATTGGTCAGGACCCTACAGCCTATACCGTGCAGGTCGTGCTCTCGAACTTCCTGAATGCGCAGGTACTCAATCTGCATGAGTTGTTTATCGGTGCGGCCATTGCGATTCTGCCCCTGGTGATCGTCTTCTTCGTGCTCCAGCGTTACATCGTTGAGGGTTACAGACAAAGTGGCCTGAAGGGGTAGATTATAATCACAATTGTAAAGAGGCCGGGTCCCCAAGGATCCAGCCTCTTTACAATTGTGATTAAGCGGTATCTATTCCTCTTCGTCTTCCATGCCTTGTTCCAGGGCGAGGGCGAGCGCCGCGTCGGTCTCTTTCTGCCTGGCCTCTAGTTGGAGCATCCAGCGCAGGAAGAGGATGCTGGCCATCACGATCATGAAAATGGCGCCAGGAATCCACATGATAGAGCCGCCCAGTTGCTGGTCTGTGACGGGAGAGAGGCCGATCAGATTGCGCTTGTAGACGTCGTAAAGCGGCTGCATAAAGGTCAGGCCAGCGCCAATGACCACCATGGGCATATCACTGAGCAGGATGTAGAGCATCTTCTCCAGCAGATTGAGCTCATAGGCACGCTCGACTCTGGCGCCAAAGAGCGGCCACCAGAAGATAATGCCGGTAACCAGGTAGCAGACCTGGGCCAGTGCGTGCAGGTTATGGTTGGACATCATGGCATTGAGAATGGGCGGTGCATGCCAGAGCCAGATGTTAGCGTTGAAGAGCACAGGCGCGATAAACGGGAATGTAAGCCATTTCCAGGTCGTCTGCGCAAACTTGCCTTTTAAGATCGCCTGTGCCAGCCACTCGGGGATACCGACCACGAGGAGGGGCGAGACGATGAGTGATACCAGCAGGTGTTGCGTCATATGACCCGTGAAGGAGACCATCGCAAAGGTATCGAGAGGCGAAATTAGTGCCACGAAGAGCACGAAGACACCTAGGAGAAAGGCAATGGTCTGGCCGCGCTTGAGTTGCGCCTGGGGATGGACCATTGTCCGATAGGGACCGATGGCGTACAGGTAGAGACCGATAATGACCAGGAGGAAGACCAGGAAGATGGGGTCCCATGTCCATTGAATGTACCAGGGCTTAGAGAAATCCAGGCCCATTTCCCGCATGTGTTCAAGCATCTTGTCTATGTCCTCTATAGTTGCAACGGAGCTGGGGAGAGTGGTTGAGCGACGCTGCTAAAGCACGCGTCTACATATCATGGTTCACCGTGCGTGGCCCAACGCTGCTAAAGCACGTGTCTACACACGGCTCTAGCCTTCTCCCTTTGTCGCTGAAAATTTCTGCTTATATCATAGAGCACTTCTGTCAACTTGACCACCCCTGACCATATTATCACTCCCCTTTCAGGTGTAATTCAGGAAGCTGATGTATTCATTCAATGTGAAGTGATTCGCTTCTATATATCGACAGCCCCTGCATTCAAGGCTTAAAGACCTGTGTTTTTTGGAGGATACATTTTATGAGCTTACGAAGACATACTCTTCTCTATAGTATGGTGTTTGTGTTGCTACTCTTCCTGGCGGCATGTGGTGGCACAGCCAACGGCGATAACGGTTCTAACGCGTATACTACTACTCCTCAATCGAACGCTGTGACTCCCACGCCTACGACTGGAGGGGATGGGTATGGCAATGGCAATGGTAATGGAGGGAATAGTGGCGGAACAAGCGGTGTCGTGATCAAGACGGCCTCAGCCACGATTGAGAGCAAGGCCACAACCATCCTGACAGACGCGAAGGGCATGACGCTCTACTATTTCACGCCTGACACAGCATCGAAGGTTGCCTGCACGGATGGCTGCGCGCAGAGCTGGCCGCCACTCCTCTATTCAGGTTCTGACACGCCTCAGACGAGTAGCAAGCTACCAGGGCAACTGGCTACTCTGGATGCTAACGGCGGTAAGCAAGTTGTCTATAATGGGCACCCTTTGTATACATATAGCGGCGATTCGGCTGCGGGACAGACCAATGGCCAGGGGATTGGCGGCAAGTGGTTTGTCGCGACCGTTGACCTGGGGCAAAACAAAGCATAAAAATTCTCTTACCATGTTTGACTTTCCGCCAGCTGTGTCACGAGAGGTTCCTCTCGTGACATTTTTTTGTGCATGTGGATGCGCTTTTCCTCATAGTGTATTAAAATATTAAACATATTTGATGCGAATATATACTTATGGAGAGCAATTTATGAGCGAAACCCATCTCCTCACCGAGCGTTACGAAGATCAGCTTAAAGTATGGCCTCAGCAGGGCAAGCACATTCTTGCGCAGTATGACGAGACATCAGTCGTAGTGTACCAGGCATACAGGCCAGCCATCGGGCGCTTTGCCGCCAGGCGCGGCTATTTTGGCGGAGGATTCTCGCTGGAGCGCATGAGCTGGGTGAAGCCCAATTTTCTATGGATGATGTACCGGAGCGGTTGGGCGCAGAAGGAGCACCAGGAAGTCGTGCTGGCGGTGCGCCTTAAGCGCGCTGCCTTTGACGAAATCCTGGTACAGGCGGTACATTCGACCTATAAGGAAGCGTTATATGGAAATCATGAGGCCTGGAAGCAGGCCCTGGAGACCTCACATGTACGCTTGCAATGGGACCCTGATCATGATCCCAGGGGCGCGAAGCTTGAACGCCGGGCCATTCAACTGGGTTTACGCGGGCCAGTCCTGGTACAGTATGCTCGTGAGTGGATTCTTGATATCGAAGATATCTCGCAATTTGTGCGTGAGCAACATCGCTATGTCGAGTCAGGAACCCTTGATCAGTTGATTATGCCCGCTGAACGGGTCTATCCAGCCGCAGATTCCCATGTAGCTGCGAGACTGGGAATGACAATGTAATAGATAATAATTCCTTGCATAAGAAGCTTTAAATCGAAAAAGGTTAATATGGAGGACTTCTGGTGTAGGTTTGAGACGATTTACGGAGAAGGCGCGTGAGATTAGCATAACCTGATTTATCCTACATCAGAAGAGGACTAGCCCATGTTTAACTATGCAGAACAGCCCGGTAAAGCCGCAAAAAATATTCTGGTTGTGGAAGATGATACAGAAATTGGCCTGTTTTTGACGGAGGCCATTAAGCAGGAGACGCCACATACTGCTACACTCGCGACCACCGGAAAAGATGCCTTAAATCACATTAAGCGCACGCAGCTAGATCTGTTTGTCTGCGATTATCGCCTCCCTGATATGGACGGCTATACACTTTACCAGGTCATTCGCTCTATGGAGAGCTACGATGATACACCTGTCATCCTGATCAGCGCCATGCCGGATCTCATGGCTATCTCTGTACAGCACAAAAAGCTCCTGCGCATGAAGAAACCAATCGAGCTCGATGAGTTTCTTTATCTCTTGCAAGAGCTGCTTTAAGGGTAGCGTGCCTATGGTGCCTACGAGATAGGGTGCATAAATATGGGAGGAGGGGCAGACTGTCCCTCCTCCCATATTTATGCACCCTATTTTTCCTGTCAGCTATTGCCTTGCTGCATATCTCATATCTAATGTAAGGCGCCAACTAATAGTCAGCTATCTTTAAGCTCCTTTGAATCTGGTGTCCAGCGCCATTTTCCAGAGGTGAAGGTATGTGCAAATGTCTTCCCTCCTGGGAGCGAGAGGTTGAGTGTGAAGGGTTGTAGCGCCTGAACGGTCAGGTGGGGCGTATCGCTGGCGTTTTGGCGCTGTTCTGCCACGAGTGATACCACATTCTGGCCAAAGTGCAGGTTGGTGATACCATTGCGCTCGGTCAGGTTCAGTCGCCAGTTGAGGGTATGGGCGGGGGCGTCGACGCGCAGGCCGATGATGTCTTCAAGCAGTTCGCTGATCGCGAAGTTGCCGGACCAGCCGACAAAGTTGGGGCGAGCAGGAATCCCCTGTGAGGCCGAGTCGGGCGCGTAGTTCTCCCAGAGGGTACCAGTGCGCTGGTAGACCCGGTAGATGTTGTCTATGTCTTGTAGTGCAGCCTGGTAGGCGGTATCTTCCTCACCATAGAGCTTTAGCCCCCGCTCGACCATATAGTTTGTTGGCGCCCATACTCCTCCATTCCAGTAGTTTCCTGTCGCCGCGTTATAGTGAGGATCGGTCGCGGCCAGCGAGGCAAAGGGGTGCTCACGATAGAACTCGTTTGGGTTAAGCAGATGCTCTTTAATGAGCCGGGAGACCTGGTTGGTGTCGGCGAGTTGCGCCAGCAGAGGCCAGAATGAGCCAATGGTCTTCACCGGGCGTTGTTGGCCATCCTTGATGGGATAGTACATGCCATCCTGCTTGCTCCACATGCGCTGATTGATGAGATTCTTTAAGTGGGCGTACTCCTGCTGAAACTGGCTGGCAAGCTGGGTGTTGCCAACCGCCTGGGCGATACGCGAGATAGAGAGGGCGTTGAGGGCCTGTTGCGCGGACATATCGATCCAGTCCTGGCCAGGCTCAAAACAGGTGTCGCAGACGGTATGCTCAGGAGAATTATCCATGCCGCTGCCCACGCCTGTGTTCCAGTAGAGGCCGTCGCTATTGGTGCGATGCGTCTTGACCCAGGTATAGAACTTTATCAGCCTGGGCAGGACAGTCTTGAGGCGGCTGCTGTCTCCGCTGAGCTGGTAGTATTCCCACTCGCCCCAGGAGAGAATGGGTGGATTGATTGAGTTGGGATCGTTTTTCCCCTGATAGGGCAGTCCGCTGGTACCCTTAAACTGGCGGGCGATAAAGCCATCGGCATCCTGTTTGTGGTAGAAGTTATCGAAGGAGGCGGTGACGGGAAAGAGGTCGCGTCCATAGCGTGCGAACATACTCATGAAGACGGTGTCCCACAGGAAAATGTCGCCATTGAAGGCCGGGTCCATATAGTAGCTCACAAAGCCATTTTCGGGGGTTCCCGCCAGGATATGCTTGGTAAGGATTTGCCAGGCACCCCAGTACATAGTGATCCATTGGGGGTGCTTATCCAGTATGGGCTGAGGGAGCGCCGCCTGGAGTTGCTCCAGCGTATAGTGATAGGGATTGCCACCATCGGCGAGGCGGGTTGAGCGTGAGAAGGCTGGGGAGAGTGGAAGTAGATAAAGCAAGAGCACGAGCAGACAGAGGCGTGCCAGGAATGGATGTCGCCTATGGCTTTGCATGCTCTGCTCCTCTCTTAATTCTTCAGATATGTGCACATTCCTAAGATAAAGCTTGGTGAAACAGGGAGATATCAATGCAGAGGTTACGTATGTATTGTGTGTGAGGATATTCCGATAAATAGTACTGCCTGTTTTGACGTAGCCAGGAGAAAGGCGTATAAATTGTAGAGATATATATGTCGTTCTGTGGAGGTTGGGGAGGAAACTGCCCTCTCGCTAAAGGTACGAGGTCTTGATGAAACTGACTCACTATAAACGCCCCTCGGGTATTACCACCATGGCCATATTCGAGCTTGGTGGTGCGCTAAGTTGCCTTGGTTTGCTCTTTTTTACTGCTGCTGGTTCACGTGATTTTATCGCTTTGATCGTGGGGGCGTTGCTTGGGTTTGTGGTCGTATATGGTCTCTGGACTCTGCAATTCTGGGCCTTCTGGTTTACTGCTGGATATGAGACCGTGGAGATTGTATATGAACTCTTCCTGGTAACGCAGCCTGAATATAAAGGGTTACACTTGCTTGGTCCTCTCTTTGGCATTTTGATGAGCGCGATTACGCTAGGCTATATCTTTCTGGATCGCTCGGTGAAGCCAGTCTTTCAACGCAAGGCAATTGTATAGTCAATGTGTCGTTGGCGTGACTTCTCCCATCTGCGGTGCTCGCCTGGATAAGATGATGTGAGGCGCAGCGGCAGCTACAGGCTGCCGCTGCGCCTCACATCATCTTATCCTTGTTACTGCCAGCTATAGGGATAGCTGCTGTCATCGATAGTATGGGCGGAAGAGGTGTATTTGAGAGGGTTGAAGGTATCAACCATTACTGCCAACTCGTCGGTGCGTTCGACGCCCAGGCTCTTCTCGACGGCTCCCGGATGTGGTCCGTGTGGGATGCCACGTGGGTGCAGTGAGATCGAAGAGCGTTCGATGCCACGCCGGCTGCCAAAGTTGCCGTTTACATAGTAGAGCATCTCGTCGCTATCGATGTTGCTATGGTTGTAGGGCACGGGAATGGAGAGCGGGTGGTAATCGAGCTTGCGTGGCACAAACGAGCAGACCACAAAGTTTGGCCCCTGGAAGGTCTGATGCACTGGCGGAGGCTGATGGACTCGCCCAGTAATCGGCTCGAAGTCGTCAATGTTGAAAATCCAGGGATACTCGTAGCCATCCCAGCCCACAACATTCAAGGGATGGAAATCGTACCAATAGCTGGAGATGAGATCTCCAACTTTGACGCGCACTTCAAACTCGCCCTGCTCGGTGTGTGTTACCAGCTCCTCGGGTCTGCGAATATCGCGCTCGCAGTAGGGCGAGTGCTCAAGCAACTGACCATTAGGGCTGAGATAGCGACGTGGTGGCTGAATACTTCCGTACGCTTCAACAATGAGGAAGCGACTCTGTGGGCTGCTCTCGCCTATGTTAAAGCGATAGGTCGTGCCGCGTGGGATAATGATGTAGTCGCCCTCATGGTAGGGGAGCAGGCCAAAGGTTGTTTCCAGGACGCCGCGCCCCTCGTGGACAAAGTACATGGTGTCCGCGCCACCATCGCGATAAAAGTAGTTCATCTGCTCGTTTGGTAGCGCAATACCAATGGTGAGGTCCTGGTTATACATCAGAATCTGATTGCCCAGTACAGCGTCGCCGCCTGGCTGTAACTGGGCGGTCTTCAGGTGATGATGGCGCTGGACATCGACCTTCCACTCCTCCAGGTGACGCTCGCTGAAGTGCTCGATCTTCTTTACTCGCGTGGGTGGATAGTAGTGGTAGATGTTCGAGTAGTTATTGGAGAAGCCCTCGATTCCAAACAGCTCTTCCGAGTACAGCGTTCCATCTGGCTTACGAAATTGCGTATGCCGTTTGGGCGGAATCTTACCCAGGCGATGATAAGGTGGCATTATTGTCCTCCTGGCAGGTGTGACCATTCACATCGGCCACATTGCAAACGCGCTAGACAATGGTGTTGCGTAGAATCCCGATACCCTCAATTTCAAGTTCGATTGTCTCTCCAGGCTGAAACCAGGGATGCACTGAGGTACCAATCTCTAGTAAGCAACCTGTGCCAACAGTGCCAGAGCCGATGACGTCGCCTGGGCGTAGACGAGCGTTGCGCGAGGCGTAGGCGACCATCTGTGGGAAGCTATAGTAGATCTGCTGAAAGTTGCCGCGCGAGATCTCCTGTCCATTGACGCGTGCCAGCATGGTCATATCGTAACGCTCGCTCTCCCCACTGCCGGAGCGGCGCCCTGTCAGTTCATCCGGCGTCACGAGCCAGGGACCAAGCGAGGTCGCGAAATCCTTGCCTTTGCCGGGCCCCAGGTTGAGCTTCATATCCAGGCGCTGGAAATCACGCGCGCTCCAGTCATTCATGATTGTGTAGCCAGCGATATAACTCTCGGCCTCTTCCACGGAAATGTTCTTGCCTTCGCGCCCAATCACACAGGCAATCTCCAGCTCGATGTCCAGCTCCTGGCTTCCAGTCGGATAGGGAACCGGCTCGTCGGGACCATAGATCTCGCTGGTATTGGAGAAGTAGAAGGTTGGCACCTGATACCACTCGGGGATCATCTCCAGCCCGCGTGTGGCACGACCCGCCTTGACATGCTGCTCGAAAGCGTAGAAATCGCGCAGGGTGGGTGGCTCAGGAATTGGGGGCAGGAGCTTCACCGCGTCGATCGGCAGGTCGTGCGTGGAGGTTGCCAGCGCTTCTCGCGCCATCGTCATCCCGTGCGGATCCTGCAATAACTCCAGCAGGGAGGGATAGGGCAGGGGAATGACACGCTCGTCGCGTATCACCCCCGCCTGTATTTGCTTGTCGCGAAAGGTCACAAGCTTCATATCACAGATTGCCTCGCAGCTCCTGCTCACGCTCAAGGGCTTCGAAGAGCGCCTTGAAGTTGCCCTCGCCAAAGCCACGTGCGCCCTTGCGCTGGATGATCTCAAAGAAGATGGTTGGACGTGTCACGACGGGCTTAGAGAAGATCTGGAGCAGGTAGCCTTCCTCATCGTGATCGATCAGAATGCCAAGTTCTGCCAGTTGTTGGAGGTCCTCATCGATATGACCTACACGATCCAGTACATCTTCATAATAGCTTTGCGGTGTGCGCAAGAACTCGACGCCGCGCTCCGTCAGGTTGCGTACGGTTGAGACGATATCGTCGGTGATCAGGGCCAGATGTTGTACGCCAGGTGAGCGGTAGAAGTCCAGGTACTCCTCGATCTGGGATTTCTTGCGACCCTGAGCAGGCTCATTGATGGGCAGCTTGATGCGTCCGCTACCATTCTGCATAACCTTTGACATCAGGGCGGAGTACTCGGTACTGATCTGGCGATCATCGAAGTGGATCATCTGCGTGAAGCCCATGATCCGCTCATAGAAAGAGACCCACTCATTCATCTTACCTAGCTCAACGTTGCCTACAACGTGATCGATTCCAGCCAGGCCCGCGGGGCGAGCGCGGCGTGGTTGATTGCTCTCCAGAGGCTTGAAGCCCGGCAGGAAGACACCTTTGTAATCCTGGCGCTCGACAAAGGTATGAATGGTATCGCCATAGGTTTTGATTGCAGCTAGCTTGACCGAACCATAGCTGTCGCGACGCTCGGTAGGCTCTAGAACACCCTGTGCGCCCCGGCTGGTAGCTTCGCGATAGGCTCGCTCGGCGTTCTCAACGCGGAAAGCCACATCCTTCACGCCATCGCCATGTAGATGTACATGCTCGGCGATCTCGCCTTCAGGACTCAGGGGCGCGGTAATCACCAGGCGAATATTGCCCTGCTCCAGGACATAGCTTGTGTGGTCGCGAACGCCGGTCTCCAGACCGGCATAGGCCACAGGCACAAAGCCCCAGGCCTGACTAAAATAATACGAGGTGTGTCGGGCATCGCCGACATACATTTCAATGTAGTCAAAGTTCTGAATGGGCATGAAATCTTGCTCGACCATGAGCGTGGCTCCTTCCCTTTTAGGGCTACAACATTGTATACTACTATAGAATGTTCGATAATCGAACTCACTTTCCGATAATAGATCCTACATTAGGTGTACCCCATATAGGTCAAAATGTCAAGATAGAAGGCAGGAGTATGTTAGAACAACAACCAATGGCACGTGGAGAGACGGTCCAGACGCTTGATCGAGGATTACATGTGCTTGAATTACTGGCGAAGGAGCCAGAAGGGCTCCTCTCCCAGGAGGTGGCGGGCAGGCTTGCCCTGCATCGCACAGTAGCATATCGCTTGCTTAACACGCTCTTAGAGCATCGCCTGGTTCAGAGGATGGACGACGGACGTTATCGCCTGGGAATGGGCTTGATCTCCCTGGCGCGTAGCGTACAGCCACAGTTACAGAGCGTCGCCGTACCTGAACTCACCCGCCTCGCCGAAGAGTTGGGAGCAACCGCACACCTCACCGTCGCTGACGGAAGTGAAGCCGTGGTGCTTACAACTATAGAACCCAGTCGAACCCATATGCATGTCGTATATCGCACAGGCTTTCGCCATCCCCTTGACCAGGCGGCCTCAGGCATCGCCATCCTTGCCGGGCGAGAGGCGCAAAGTGGGGAGCGTTCGCAAGTGACGCGGGCGCGCCAGAAAGGCTACGCGGTCAGTCGCAGCGAGATCCAGCAGGGAGCGAGCGGGATCGCGGCCCCTATTCACGTCGCGGGTCGTCCTGCTGAGGCGAGCATTGGCATCATTGTCCTGGGAGACATAGATGAGGATACTGTCTTTCCGCACATTATCACGGCTGCCCGCGCCATCTCACTACAACTACATTAAAGTTGACCCTAAGCAACTAACTCTATTATCATTCTTACCAGAAGAGTATCGTGCTCTAAAACTTACATCAATGGGATTAATATGGTATATTTGCTTTAGAGCACGATGCTCAGGAAGAATTCATATGGTCAAGAGGGAAGCAGCATGCATTATCAGGCAGTGACTCCAGTGGTGAGCAACGCATCAACAAAATAGAGCCAGCTCTCCTTTTTCATGAAAGGGAGTTGGTATAGAAAAAAGGCTGTTTCTGAAGGAGAAAATCTTGCCTTCAGCAAATTGTTGTTGCCATAACTGGAGAATAGAGAATGTTTGACTCTACACGAAAAGCGCGCCTTTTGAGCCTGATACAAAGCGAGCATACCCGGCTAGAGGCTCTCCTCCAGCCGCTTAGCCAGCAGCAAATGCTACAAAGCGGCGTAGCGGGAAGCTGGTCAATTAAGGATATCCTGGCTCATCTTACCTGGTGGGAGCAGGCCATGATTAGCGAAATTGTCCATGGCATTGAGTTGGATCCCGGTCTCCAGGGCGAAACCTGGTCAACCGAGCGTGCTAATGCGCTTACAGTTGAAGCGAAGCGCTCCACCCCTTTGGCAGCTATTCTCTCTGAGTTCACAAATTCATATAGCCAGATAGTAAATATGCTAGAGTACCTTGAAGAAAAGGATCTAGCGAGCGATGAACTATATGAGCATCTCGCCAACAATACGGGGCGTCATTACGCCGAGCATAGGCAGATGATTGAAGCCTGGCTATCTCTGTAGAGTACCTTGAAGAGTAGGTAGTAACCATAAGTAGACGAGGGCGGGCTAGTTAAACTGGCACGCCCTTTTTATTGCATGCAACCCTTGTACAGCTATCCTAGTGCAAACTCAGTTTCTCAAAGTGAAATGTTCTTATTGGTCATGAATGCTCTGAGTTTCGTCGTTGTGTCGAATTGCGAGAGTGGTGTATGGACCACGATCTGTAAGTCAGGACGTTCCGGCACGACGAGAGTCGTTCCTTGGAATACGAGGAGACCAATCAGCGGATGATTGATTTCATTCTGATCGTGACATGTGAAGAGAATGTCATGCTCAGGCCACCAGGCGCGAAATTCGGGACTCAGCCGGTGTAACTCAGTGATCAACTCCCGAAACCATATCTCGTTGGCGTAGCGGTCGCTCCTTGCGCGCAAGAGTGCGATACTTCGCCGTGCCGCCTGTTCCCAATGTACGAGACGTTCTCGTTGTGAAGGCTCCATAAAGGTGGACCAGACAGCATTGCGACCTCGTTCAGAGCGACTGGAGAAATCGCCAAAAACGCGGTTGGCACTTTCATTCCACGCGATCACATCTAGATGTCGATCAACGAGCAGAGCTGGGTAGATGCCCCATCCATCGAGAATGGTTTGATAGGCTGCGGAATGCCCCCAGTTCTCACTGCCCTGCTCATCTGGAAGCGGAAGCGGATCTCGTGCGAGGAGAAACAGATGGCTGCGCTCCTGCTCATTCAATTGCAAGATATCTGCAAGGCGGGAAAGGAGTTGATCGGAGACATGAATATCCCGACCTTGTTCGAGCCACGTATACCAGGAAACGCCCACTCCAACCAGTTGAGCAAGTTCTTCTCGTCTGAGTCCGGGCTTTCGACGCCTGGGATAGGCAGGGAGATCAAATTGCTCCGGGCGGAGACGGGCACGACGGGTTTTCAAAAAATCAGCAAGGTGTGTGCGGCGCTTTCCTGTTTCTCTCATCTCTTCTTTCTTGCTCTCTTGTCATCTTTCGATGTGTGAAACTGTTACTCCTACACCTATGTTTAGCGCACTCCTGTTGTCAACAAGAAGGCTGCTCCATAATAGCACCAGACAGGCTGCAAGGTCTAGCTCTCTCTCACCGTCCCAGACATATGAACTGTTTGGTGAAAAGAGCAGCGATCCAGCCACAGACAAAAGTTTCCTCTCCAGCAGAGAGTATTCAGGAGAAACAGATGAGTTCAATACAAGCCATTGTTGTCGATCCTCAGGTCGCAGGACGCTTGGCGATACGCACAGTTGAGCGTCCAACTCCCGCACCATCAGAGGCATTGGTTCGGGTGCATACGATCTCGCTCAATGTGGGCGACATCTACAGAATCTCCCAAGCAGAATCCGGGGGGCAACTGGGATGGGATTTGGCAGGCATTGTCGAGCAGGCCGCCGCTGATGGATCAGGGCCAAAGCCTGGCACCAGAGTCGCCGGACTCCTTGTGGCTCCTCGTTTTGGGGCTGGAGCACAACTTGTCGCTGTTCCGACAAAAGAGCTTGCGGAGATCCCAAATGAGGTTACCTTTACCCAAGCTGCCGCGCTCCCAACCGCAGGGCTGACTGCTCTTTACGCGCTGGAGAGAGGCGGATTTCTGCTGAACCGGCACATTCTGGTCACTGGTGCTTCCGGTGGTGTTGGTCATTTTGCGTGTCAACTGGCCCAACTTGCAGGAGCATCTGTTGTTGGAACAGTACGGCAGGAGGCGAATGTGGCGAGTGTAAAAGTCCTAGGAGTTCACCACATTGTGAAGGGGGACGATCTCTCTGTCGCACAACAGTTTGGCCCCTACGACCTCATTATCGACGTACTAGGCGGAAAGGCGTTAGCCATGGCATTGAGTAGCCTGATCAAACCTGATGGCCTCTGTGTCAGCCTGGGAATCATGGATGGTCTTGATGTGACGCTGAACCTGGGAGAGATGTTTATGCGAACAGGCAACGTCAATCTGTCCACCCTGGTCTTGCCCGTAGAACTGAGAAGCAGAGTTGGAGCAGAAGGACTCACCGGCCTGGCGCAGCTGGTCGCTAAGGAGCGATTACATCCACTGATTGGCGTAGAGGCTCCCTGGACAGAAATTGCAGAGGTTGTCCAGCAATTCCAGAAGCGCCGCATTCCTGGGAAGGTGGTCTTGCACATCTCGTAGGAGCACATCCATCAGGTGAGATGTCCATCGTTGTGCGCCTGTGCCACGCGCACAACGATGGACATCTCACCCATGCCTCAACCTGTTCGCCAACGCTTCCCATCGCATCATTCTCTCAATCTCCTCGTCCTTGCTTTATCGAGTTTAAAAGGATACAATGCATGAGATGTTCTCAGAAATCAAGTTGAAAGATACGGCGAAGAGAAGCACTATGGCGAATCAGGAACAACTCCATCTCCTGCGGCAGGGAATACCAGCCTGGAATCAATGGCGACGTGAAAACCGGGAGATTCTCGTCGACCTGAGAATGGCAGACTTACGCGAAGCCAATTTGCGAGGCGCCGATCTGAACAAGGCTAATCTCCAAGGAACTTACCTGAAGCAGGCCGATCTGAGCGAGGCAGACTTGGATCGCGCGTTGCTCGAGGGGGTGACGCAGAACGGATGCAACAACACATTAGGCAATAAAGGTCATGGAACGCGCTTGTATAAGCGACTGCGTCGTGGCCAGAGGCGGAGTTCACCGATGACCATGCCTAGAAGGATGCAGGCGCAACCGAACCAGCCAAGAGGCGTGAGCATCTCACCGACAGCGTAACCAAAGACGCCGGCCCAGACTGGTTCTAGTGCATAGACAAGCGTGGCCTGAGTGCTACTGACTGACTGCTGCACCCAGTTCATCACCGCGAAGCAGAAGGCGGTCGCAATCATCCCCATAAAGAGAACCGAGAGCCAGACAGGAGCGGGAGGCAGGATCAGAGGTTCTCCTGCTAGCGGAATCGCCACAGCACTCAGAAGAGCTGTAAGCGCGATTTGCACAATCGCGAGGTTCATTGGATCGGCCTTCGGGGCAAATTTGCTTATCGTTACGATATGAAGCGCATTGGCAACGGCACAGCCCAGCACAAGTAGCTCACCTAAACCAAAGGTCAACACGAGATTCTTATTGAAAGAGATCAACGTTAAGCCCACAAAGGAGATTACGACCCCAGTAATCGCCATACGGGTCGGCTTCTGTTTGAGGATAAAGAGCGAGAGGATTGTCACAAAGGGGACATAGAGCCCTGTGATGAAAGCGGCCTCGCTGGATGTTGTATAGCGCAACCCCCATGTTTGCAACGCAAAGCCCGCAAAGAGAAAGAGGCCAATACAGCTTCCCGCGCCCAGTTCATAGCGATTCATGTGGCGCAGCCGCTTATGGAAGATCAGGATCAGGGTTAGCGCTCCCAATGAGAAGCGCAGGGCCAGAAAGGTGAAGACACCCGTCAGCTTGATGGTCTCCTGCACGACCAGGAAAGTGCTGCCCCAAACAATGGTTGCCAGCACCATGAGCGTGATATACAGATATTTTCGCCTGGGTGTGAGGGGGAGGAGGGTAGATGCAATGGCATCCTCTATGACTGGTGGTGGGGTTGATGTGGTCACGAGTGCGCTATCCTTTACTAGTAATTGCCTGAGATTAAGTATTAACAGAAGTTGAGCAAAATTGCAACCTACCAGAGAGCGTGAGCGGGCCAATATGCGCAATTGCGCATATTGGCCCGCTCACGCTCTCTGGTATCTAGATCTTAAAAGGTCAATTTACACGTGGTTTTGTGCTACTTCCAGTTCATGAAGTGTATCAGTCAAGAGTGCAAGCGTTGATTGGAGCATCTCCCTATCGAAGACAAATTTTGCTCCGGCGGCCTCAAACAGTTCCGGAAGGGTGCGGGTCGCCCCAAGAGAGAGTGCATAGCGATATTTTTGTAACCCGTCCTGGGGATTGTGCAGGTAGTTGCGCCAGACCTGAATGGCGCCCAGGGCAGCGAAGGCATATTCGATGTAGTAGAAGGGGTAGCCATAGAAGTGGAGCGTGTTCTGCCAGCCAGAGCGGTAGACTGCATCCAGGCCGCTCCAGTCCACATCAGGGTAGAAGCGTTGCGAGAGTTCGACCCATTTCTCATCACAGCGGGCGGGGTCTGTAGCGAGTTCCGGATGCTCATAGGCCCAGTGCTGGAAGGCATCGCCGCGCGCGACCATGATGAACTGGTGTGTAACCATCCCTTCCAGGTGCTCAATGCGAAGTTGGGCGGCCTCTTCAAGCGTACACAACCCTACCTCATTCAGATGCATGGAGCCGATAAACTCCATGCTTGTCGAGGCGACTTCCGCGAACTCAATAGGCACGAAAGACTCTTTGCGCTGTTGCAGGTACGAGAGCGAGCGCATCTCGAAGGTGTGGAAGGCGTGCCCGGCCTCGTGAGAGATCAGCCCTATGCCATCACTTAAGAGCGTCACACGCCCAAAGATGAATGGAACCTGCCTGACCTCTAACGCCAGGTTATAGCCGCCAGGCGCCTTGGAGGGGCGATCATCCAGGTCAAAGAGATCCTCTTGAAGCATAGTCTGGAAATAGGCACCAAGCTGGGGGTCGATATGCTCAAAGAGTCCCTGAAATTGCTGTAAGAAGCCCTGTACGTCGGAGACGGTGTGTGGTGCCTGGCTTGAGCGCGAGTTGACCGCGAGATCCCAGGGACGCAGGGTCTCAATCCCTAAGCGCTGGCGATGCTGCTCCCAGATCTTACTGGCGGCGGGCACAAATACCTGCTCAACCGCCTCATGGAAATGCTTACAGTCATTGGGAGTATAGTCAAAACGGTGCAATTGTTGCCAGCGATACTCGCGGTAGCTGTCGTAGCCAGCGTTTTGCGCAATTTGTTGACGAACCTGGATACCCTGAGCCCATAATTTCCCCAACTCCTCCCGGTCAACCAGTTTGCGCTCACTCATTGTGCGCCAGACCTGCTCGCGACGTGCGCGCTCAGGATCACGCAGGACAGGATAGAGAGAACCAAGGCTCTTCTCCTCACCCTCCCACTGTACTGTCTGTTCACCAATGATATTTTGATAGACAGTGCCCACATTGCGCTCGTCATTGAGTAAGGCTACATTCGCCTCAGTATAAATGCTAGCCTCGGCACGGAGGTTACGCAGTGGTATCGCAAAATTCTCTGGTTCCAGACCGCTTGCTAACAGTTGCTGCTTCAATTGCTGCTCATAGGTCTGGATATAGATATAGACTTCATCCTGGAAGCGCTGTTTCTGCAAAAGGCGCTCCTGGTCGGCTGTATTCTGTGTACAGGCGATCTCATGGCGCGTGATGGTTTCGTCAACGAGTGCGCCAAGGTGTGACCACTGTAATAGCCAGGGAGAGAGTGTCTCCGCTGAGAGGGTGGTTGAGGATAATTCTTGATACCAGGGCTCGATCTCTGCCCAACTTCGTTGTTCAAATTCTTCGCTTGTCTGGGGAAGTGATGTATACATAAGAAATAACCTTTCTCTTTTAAAATGTAGGGAAGGTTAGCAAACCTTAAGAAGGGTCAATAAGCGTAAAAATGCGATGCATTTTCTCCAGCCAGCATATGCGTCTTTGCCTGTTATATGTTGCCCTTTTTACAGAGATCGTGGCGAGAATGCCCCGGTCATGGATGACTCAGCAACCTTCCTTCCTGCCTCTCTTTGCACACATGGCCTGAAGCCATCAACTCATGTTTCCGAGTAACCGTTTCGAATGCTTGTTCTTGTATACACATAGCTTCCGCCGGGACTATGCAACGGAACCAGCGAGGCCGTGTGGTGACGACCAGGAAGAGGTCAATCATACAGAAAGTATAGCATGATTGACCTCTTTCGTGTAGAGGAAAGATGTTTCTTGACAATACAACAGATATTGTCAACTTGCTAACAAACAAAAATTTCTGACATACTGATGGCATGAAACCATCATCTGTTTCCCCTTACAAAGGGTTCCGCTTCCCACCTGAGATTATTGGTCGCTGCGTGTGGCTGTATTTTCGGTTCTCGCTCAGCTTCCGTGATATCGAAGAGATCATGGCTGAACGTGGAATCAGCATGACCTATGAAACAATTCGCCAGTGGTGCCTCAAATTTGGTCAGCAGTATGCCAATACACTCAAGTATCGCTCTGGAAAGCTGGGAGACAAAATGAATTGGCAGGGATGAAAGCAATCGCTTAGCGCTTCATCATCCGCTCTCCATATTTTGCCTTTCCCTTTCTTCCTCGTCATTCCCAGAAAAGCTCTTAATTTCCTTTGATAAGTTGACAATACCCGTAGGAAGGCCCTGTAGTTTATGATTGTTTGGTAGATCTTCGTTTGCTGTTGTGCTAAAGTTTTTATATATCGAACATTGTGATTGCCAGAAAGGTTTGACGTTTCTATGTTACTCCATGGAAAAAAATGTTACCTGCGTACTTTTACTCAGGAAGATCTGCCAATCTTCAAAAAGATGCAGGCCGATCCTGAATTTTTGACGGAATATAATTTCTTTGGGCTGTCTGGTCAGACCAGTCGCCGTGAGCAGCGCTTTCAGGAAAATGGTCTGATCGGACCAAAATATGGTGCTTTGGTGGTAATGACGCACAAAGAGGAGATCGCTGGCGATATCAGCTATCGTCAGGTCCACGGCGGTCCCACCACTGAAGGGACTTACGCTTTTAATATTGGGATTGCCCTTTTGCCGGAGCATCGTGGCAAGGGTTATGGTTCAGAGGCTCAACGTTTGCTGGCTGAATACCTCTTTGCCGTGTTTCCCGTCAGGCGTGTGGATGCCACCACTGATATCACCAATATTCCTGAACAGAGGGCGCTGGTCAAAGCCGGTTTTACGCGTGAAGGTGTCCTCCGTCAGGTCCAATGGCGCATGGGTGACTGGCACGATATGGTCGTCTATAGTAAATTGCGCGGCGAATAATCTCCTGCCTAACCCTTTCTCGAAACAGATCCATTTTCCAAAGAAGGTTTCTCTTACTGTTCAGAATGGAATCCATACTCCTGTAACGCGGGCCAGTATACCTAGTGAATGTGCAAGACCTGAGAAAGGAATGGCTTTTATCCTGATGCAAGACTATCCGAAACGCTCTGCTGCTGAACAGGAACGTCTGATCTGGTTGGCCGCTATTTATCGGAACTACTCGTTTGAGATCCAGCGCTATATCGTAAGCAAAGTAGGTGAGGTGGCCCTGGCCGAAGATTTAACCAGTACCGTTTTTCTCAAAGCTATACAATGGTTACGTCAGGAGCAGAGCAAAGTGCAGGTGTAGGCTTGGCTTTACGCCACAGCTCGCACAACCATTGCGGATCACTGGCAGGCACAAAGTCAGTACGAGGTCTACTCTCTCGATAGTGATAGAGACCACTGGCAGGCTTTAGAGGAAGATGCCGAACGTGGTCATAGGAAAGCTGAACAACGTGTACAGCACCTGCTTGGCCTTTTGCCAGAACGTGAACGCAATGTGCTTACTCTGCGTTATCTCCGGGGCTATACGGCCTCGGAAATAGCCAGTGTGTTAGGAACAAATGCAAGCCATTGAAGCTGGTGCCTTGCCATGTGATGGAGCAGAGGAGCTACCTGCCGGGAATGTTGTGCTGTTGTTTCGAGAGAGATGTGCTGGAGGTGCTTGATTGATCCTGGTGCGCTATACAAGTGTGTTGAAGTGTTTTATACTACAGATCAAACCCCATACCTATGTCGGGCTTGATCCATATTTTAGGCGAAAGAGTGAGTTCTTGTGACTTGCTCTTTTTTTCTCGGAGCGCTTTTCCCCAGGGAAAAGCGGGTCACTCTTCTTGCGCTCTTTCCCAGGGATGTTTGCTGTGCGCATTTCGTGTGTATGAAATTGTGAGAGAGAATGGGGCAGTGAATGTTGATGAGGAGCGGAGTGAACGGCTTCACTTCCAAAGGAATGGGTACTTTCGCACCGATGTTGAGGAAAAGAAAAGTATGAGCGAGCGGTCGGGATCGCCCGCCGCTTGTTCCCTCGCCATCGATGCCACATATCTTGTCAGCATTGCCGATGCATCATCCTACGAAGACATCCTGAAAATCATGTGGCTCACTCTCTGTTTCAGATTGAGAGCTTTCAGGGCAAGCTTTGCTGGCAATGGCGCATCCTCTTTAATATTCGATCCTATTAATTTCAAGTGTTGCGGAACTACATCGTTCTCTAAAGCACAGTCAACGGTAATAGTGGCCTTGAGTGGAGCTTCTACCCTGGCTAGCTGGTGGTCACGCTAAATGGGCGCGCCCACGCGAGTCCGCCATGGATGCAGTCAGCATCCTGGCACCAGAAAACTTCTACAGTTCCTTAGTAACGTCTCTGTGAAAAGACCATGACCATAGATGAGAAGATCCCGTCCTTCCTGCTGCTTGAGCTTGGTCACTTCAGCCACCACATCGCCTCGCACAATGGTTGTGTTGTTCCATTCGGCTTTTTCCAGCGTCGACGAGAACACATACTTTGGCATGGCATTGATCCTATCGGCCCACGGGTCGGTACGTATCGGCCAAATCGCAGCAAAGTCCTCGTATGTGGTCCTGCCCATTAACATTGCGTCGCACGCCAGTGCCTGGCCCAATCCGTCCCGCATATACGCATCATCGCGGTACTCAGCAAATCCCGAGATGGCTGCTCCTGCGAAAACGCCATCTACCGAGACCAGGCTATATTCGATAATTTTCCGCATGATATGGTGTCCTTTCCTATCCTATTCACCTTGATTTGCAAGAGGTATTGATCTCCTTGCACTCATAAGACGGCAAGTTGACCCCAAACTCATCGCAGACGTGGGAGGGAGAGGATCTGTGGGCTGGGGTGTTTCCAGCATTAGCGCCCTAGAACTATACCGTGACCTCGCTGAGAACGACGGAGCGGGTGCAGGTGACGATCTATCCTGGCCAGGTGACCCGGATAGAGTGGCTGTAGGGTGAGGGGATGAGGATGAAGAATGTGCTCAAGCGGGTCCGTGATTTGAATGGCTATTCGCAGCAGCAGGTTGCGGATGCATTAGGTGTTGCGGTGACGACGATCAGTCGCTGAGAGAATGGGCATGTTGAGCCCAAGGCCTACTATCGGCGCAGGCTGGCGGCGTTGTATGAGAAGAAGCCAGGAGAATTGTTTCCCGTGCTGCTCGAACAGAGGGGTTGCCTAGTGCAGGTTCAACAAAGCTCTTGGGTAAAAAAAGAAGTTGGAAGGAATGAGAACTGTTTGTCATAGGAGACTTTCCTATCTGGGCAGTTCTCGTGACGGAAACGCTTTCAAACTACCGAGAAGCTGGGTACGTCGGCAATCCCTTCTTTGTGATAATACTTAATGGAAAATATTTTCTAGAGGTGTTTATGCCAACGCAGAGTCGTTTCACAGGTATAACTCAACAGGTTAAGGTGCCGGATATCGAGGCGGGACGAGATTTTTATGCCCGTTTGTTTGGTTGCAACCCCGATGTTGAGCCGCACGAGGATTTCAAAGAGTGGGAACTCGTCCCTACGAGCTGGCTTCAACTCGCGGAAGGTACTCCCGAACCTGCAGGCAGGCTGCGTCTGGGGGTGCAAGATCTGGCTAGCGAGCGGGTGCGGGTCCAAAGGGAGCTGGGCATCACTTGTAGCCAAATCGAGCGCATTCCAGGATTAGCCGCGTGGTTCAATTTTGAAGACCCTTGGGGCAATCGTCTCGGCTTCTTTCAAGATCTGGCTGTCGATGGTGAGCCTTTTCTTCCTGGCGGGAGGGTGCACGACGCTTTTTCAGAAATACTGGGAGAAAAAGAATAGCTCCTCAGCGGGGGACCAGGGGCAGGCCCCTGGTCACAGCGAAGCGCGCCGCCAGCCCTAGCGCGGAGGGATGGAGAGAGGTTCGGGGAGAGGAAGGGAACACATCGCAATGCATGGTTCCCTTTCTCTCTCCGAAAATCAGACCCCTACCACGACTTCTGCATGCAGTTCTGAGACTGGTATCTGCCCGTTGACAACCTCTTCCCCACTGATTCTCAAACGTCACAAGCAGATGCCCACGTAGCTTGCTTAGACCCCTTTGCAAGGTTCGGACCTGGGTGAGGCGATACTTTCCTGGGGAGACCTCTTCTAGCTGATGAAAGATCTCGATGCCCATGAGTGCTGGATTGGTGAGCAACCAGGACGTGATCTGCTCCCATTCGCCTTCGAACGGGTCCTTGCGTGCCGCCCTTGCCCTGAACTTGCAAACCATGTTCCAAGAAGAACGCTCCATACAAGCGGTATTAGTCTCCTATGGCAAAACTAACACATCAGGAGATGGCTATATTGTCATCCGTTGGCGTGGAACCATCCCAGAACGCTTCTTTGACCAGCTTGACCAGCTCAACAAAGAGGTTCTCTTCTACACCGCCTTTAGTGCCGGACCCCTCGATACCTGCAAAGCACCGTGGGATACCATCACGAACGCCTAATGTCTCAGGGAAGAGTCTCATCAACCTGGGCTCTTCCCCTTCCTGTTGGAAGGGAAATCATGCAAGAAAAGCAGATGCAGAACGACCTGGAGAAGCTTCTACGAGAGCTTGACCTGGAGCAGCAACAGACGCGCACGACGGACGATATCCCACCCATAGAAGCCAATCAGGAGTACGACCACGAGCGCCGTCTGTATGACATCGATATCCACATTTACCCCAGAGAGGAGCCGGAGCCAGAGGAGCCAGCCAACACCGTTGAAAGTATCCCACCCATTGACCAGGAGCCAGAGCCACTGGAGCTGATGCACAAGGCTACCGCTATGTGGTCCAATTGGCCCTGGAAGGCAAGCCTCATCATAAACCCAAGCACACGGTTGGCACAGGCATCGTTGGAGGGGATCTGTGGCCCTCCACCCTGGCCCTTGTTCCCCAGGAAGGGGAGGCGAGTCTGGAGATGTTCTGTGGGGATCTGGCTTCCGATGCCAAAGCCATTCGTCGTTTGCAACGGCAAATGGATCGGCAGAGGCGAGCGGCCAATCCTGAGCATTACGACGAGAAGGGGCGCATCAAGAAGCAGGGCAAAATGAAGCTGCGATGGAAACAGAGCAAGCGCTACCAGGCCACGCGACGACGCAAAGCGAACAAAGAGCGCAAGCTGGCAGCGCATCGTAAGAGCCTGCATGGCCGCAACGTGCATGAAGTTGTCGCGCTGGGCAACACGATCATCATCGAAAAGATTTTCTACAAGGCATGGCAAAAGCAGTTTGGTAAGGTGCGATCCGTTTCGTCGAGTGTGACCCGATAACTGACGCTCTGATGTAGGGCACAATTCCCTACCCGCGAGGTGAGCGCGGACAGCATCCCTCCGCTGGTGCGACTGGACATCAATCAAGCGAAGCGAGGGAGAATACGGAAGAGAAGCGGAAGCCTCATCCGAGGCTCTTCTAGCTAGTTGCTATGACCAGGAGACAAATGTACGCCTGAACCATCGTTAACGGGACCAAGCCTACGGAGGATAACAGGCTTGACCAAAACGGTACTGGCCGCGATGAACCCCATCGCAGTGCATGAAACATTTCGGCTGTTTTCATGCTCACTCATGACAAGCCCGGTGGATAGTACAGGTCTAAAGCAGCGCAAAACAGGACGTTGGAACGGGATAACTCTCATCTTCGCTCTCATCGGTGGTCGATCCGGTAAGCAGGTGTCCAGACCGCAAGCGAGATGGGAGCAGGATTGCCGAAAAAGCAAATGCCTGGGGTAATGCCCAGGATAGGCCGACGTCGGCACGATGATATGGAAGGAAGAGGTACCAGTCGGATGGCAAAAAGGAAAGCACCCCAGGTCAAGCCACCGCTTGATCCTGAGAGTGAGGCTTGGAACAAGATCCCCTGGCGTAAGCTAGAGCAGCATTGTTTTCGCATCCAAAAGCGCATCTTCCGAGCAAGTCAACGTGGCAACACCAGAGCAGTCCACAAACTCCAAAAATTGCTGATGAAATCCCAAGCAGCCAGGCTGCTCGCCGTTCGTCGGGTGACACAGGACAACCAGGGCAAGAAGACCGCAGGCATCGACGGAGTAAAATCCGTCAAACCAGCTGGACGCCTTGCCATGGCAAACCACATCCACCCGAAAAACTGGCAAGCGACATCCCCACCGGTACGCCGAGTGTGGATACCGAAACCTGGAAAGGCCGAGAAGCGTCCTCTGGGCATTCCCGTCATGGAAGAAAGGGCGCGGCAACATCTCGCCAAACTCGCCCTGGAGCCAGAATGGGAAGCCCACTTCGAACCCAACTCCTACGGGTTCCGCCCTGGGCGCTCTTGCCATGATGCAATCGAGGCTATCTTTAGCGCGATCAAGCAAAAGGACAAATATGTTCTGGATGCCGATCTGAAAGGAGCCTTCGACAACATTAACCATCAAGCCTTACTGAAAAAGCTCAACACCTATCCGGCCATGAAACGCGCTATTCAAGCATGGCTTGAAGCAGGAGCCATCGACACAGGAGTCTTTGAGGCAACGAAAAGCGGTACCCCTCAAGGGGGTACGATTTCGCCGCTCCTCATGAATGTGGCGCTCCACGGCATGGAGACAACCGTCATGGAAGCCTTCCGCGCGAAAGAGGGAAAACCGCAATTCATCCGATATGCGGATGACCTGGTGGTTTTTCATGCAATGGAGGAAGGGGTAAAAAGAGCGCAAACAGTCCTGGAAACGTGGTTAGCCGACATGGGACTGGAATTGAAACCAAGCAAAACCAAAATAACTCACACTTTGAAGCCCTATCAAGGGACGGTCGGGTTCGAGTTCTTGGGGTTCGCCATCCGGCAATTTCCAACGGGCAAAACGCACACGGGGAAAAACACCTGGGGCAAACCACTTGGTTTCAAAACCATCATTTCGCCGAGCAAGGGAGCAATCAAAACCCATATGCAGGAGATTGGCAAAAAGATCAGGAAATTACGGTCAGCTTCGCAGCAAGACCTCATCCTGACGCTCAACCCGATCATTCGAGGATGGGCCAACTATCATCGAACAGTAGTCGCAGCAAAAACATTCTCCTTCTGTGACCATCTGGTCTATCAGCAATTGAGGAGATGGGCCTACCGCCGCCACCCGACCAAGAGCAGGCAATGGATCATCAGAAAATACTGGAACATGGAACCTGGCGCAAGCTGGGTCTTCAGGGACCAGCAGGAGCATGTGCTCACAAAGCACAACGCCCGGCCGATCCAACGTCATACCAAGGTGCGGGGAACGGCAAGCCCATATGATGGCGACTTCCTGTATTGGAGTACTCGACTCAAACGACACCCAATGCTGAGTGGAACGATGGGGAAATTACTTCAGAAGCAACAGGGAAAATGTCGCTGGTGTGGACTTCTTTTCAAAGATGAAGATCAAATAGAAATCGACCATATTACGCCAAAAAGCGAAGGTGGAGGGGAAGAGTTGAGCAACAAATTTGCTCTTCATCGGCATTGCCATGACCAACGGCACGCTCGACGCGCCGCGACAAGTGTCCATGACAAGGACCATATGATCGAGGAGCCGGATGACGCTAACGTGTCACGTCCGGTTCTGGAGCCGAGCATGAGGAGTGATCCTCATGCTTAGGGTAACAATCGAGAAAATCGAGGGATGACGAGCTCGCAAACACGAGACAACTTGTTGCCTGATGAGAGGCGTAATTCCTCTCTCCTCTGGTGATGAGGAAACAGCATAAACCCTGGAGTAGCGACTGGTCATCAATCTCCAAAGCGGGTTTAAATGGGGATAAGACAGGAGTCTGCCCTGTTGATCTCCTCTAGCAAGCTATTACGGTCAGCAGTTCGCCTAACAAGACGAATGAAACGAATGCACGAAAGAACCATCGTTAATTGCACCAAGCCTACGCAGAATAAGAGGCTTGCCCAAAAAGGGAGCATGAACTGGAAAAGGGATTTTTGCCGCTCTTCTCATCACCCAAAGAGTTCATCGGTGGATAGTGCAGACCTACAATAGCGCAAAACGGGTAACAGGAACGGAGTAACCAGGACAAGGCTCTCAAGGGAGGTCGATACCATGAGCAGGTGCCAACCGTATGCCTATCCTGGCGAGATCGCTTAAAAAGCGAATGCCTGGAGTAACGTCCAGGATATGCTGACGTAAGCGCGGTAGTACAGAAGGAAAAGGCACAAGTACGATGGCAAATAGGAAAGCACCCAGGATCAAAACCTCAAAGAAGGTCAAGGACCCTGAGAGTGAGGCTTGGAGCAGCATTCCCTGGCGCAAGTTAGAGAAACACTGCTTCCGCATCCAAAAGCGCATTTTCCGAGCGAGTCAACAAGGCAACCAAAGAGCAGTGCAGAAACTTCAGAAACTGCTGATCAAGTCGGAAGCAGCCCGAACCCTGGCGGTACGAAGAGTGACGCAAGATAATCAGGGAAAAAAGACGGCTGGGATCGATGGAGTAAAATCAGTCAAACCGGCACAAAGACTTGATCTCGTGAAACACATCCATCCTCAACAATGGCCCGAAAAATCACTCCCCGTCCGAAGAATCTACATTCCGAAACCGGGAAAGCAAGAGAAAAGGCCATTAGGAATTCCCGTTCTCTCGGAGCGAGCGCGACAAATGCTCGTCAAACTTGCCCTCGAACCAGAATGGGAAGCCAAGTTCGAGATCAATAGTTATGGTTTTCGTCCAGGTCGTTCCTGCTTTGATGCGATTGATGCAATCTTTATCAGCATCAAACACAAAGAAAAATATGTGCTAGATGCTGATATTGCAGGTTGTTTTGATAACATCAATCATGAAGAACTGATAAAGAAGCTTACCTCCTACCCGCAACTGACTCAGGCGATCAAAACATGGTTAAAAGCGGGTGCGATTGAGAATGAAATGTTTGTGAAAATAGAAACAGGAATTCCGCAAGGAGGAGTAATTTCCCCGTTACTGGCAAATATTGCATTACACGGACTAGAAACAACCATAACAAACGCATACAAGCCCAAAGAGGGCATTCCTCAGGTCATCCGATATGCTGATGATTTTGTGGTTTTACATGCGACAGAGGAAGGAGTAAAGAAAGCTCAGACAATAGCCACGCACTGGTTACAAACCATAGGGCTAGAGCTAAAACCAAGTAAAACAAAGATTACCCATACACTCAAAGCAATAGAAGGCCCGGCTGGTTTTGACTTTCTGGGCTTCACCATTCGACAATTTCCCGTGGGAAAAACACACACGGGAAAGAATGGACACGGAAAATCTCTCGGGTTTAAAACCATCATTAAACCACAGAAAGAAAAAGTCAAATGGCACCTCCGAGAAATTCGACAAGCGATACGATTACTGAAAGGAGCACCACAAGAGAAGATTATCGCGGAGTTAAACCCTAAGATTACAGGATGGTCAAGATACTACCAAGCGGTGAGCTCGAAAGAGACCTACCAAAAATGCGACCACTTGGTGTACCAAAAGCTGCGGTCATGGGCGAAATTCAGGCACCCAAACAAAAACATGCAATGGATAACGGAGAAATACTGGAAAACAGTTGGAGAACGTCATTGGGTTTTTGGGAGTGGAGAACTCAACCTGAAGAACCATCGTGACACAACAATCAAAAGACATGTCAAAGTCAAAGGAGCTGCAAGCCCCTATGATGGAAACCTGTTTTACTGGAGCCAACGATTAGCAAACCATCCCATGATAAAAGGGAAACTCGCAAAGCTCTTACGAAAACAACAAGGGAAATGCAGGTGGTGTGAGCTCATATTTCGAGAGGGCGACCTGATAGAAATTGACCACATCGATTGCAATCACAAAAACAATGTACTGCACAATCTCATGGCAATCCATCGACATTGCCATGATGAAAGACACGCAAGGTTGCAAAAGACAAGTATCAATGACAATGACTGTACAACTGAGGAGCCGTGTGAGGTGAAAACTTCAAGCACGGTTCTGAAGCCGAGTAAAGGAGGTGACTCCTCTGCTTAGGTTCTTCTGAAAACCCTAAGCCCGTCCTTTCGCTGGAATCCTCTCCCCTACTCTACCCCGTTTTCATCCTGGGTGGTGCGCCTTCGGCGCATGACTTCTTCTTCTGAAAACCCAGCCAAAAAGGCACAAAACTCCCCCTTCATCCCCTCCGCCAGCTTTTCTTGTTCAGCTACCTGCAGTTCTTAAGCCGCCGGGCGTGGTTGTAAGATGACCTGATAGCCCATGTGCTCTAGCCGTTGGATCAGACGACGCTCATGTTGTTGTTTGTCTCTCTGCCGAAAGAATTCCACTCCTTTTTCCTGGTAATGCTCTCCGGTGAGCATCATGTGAGAGTAAATGACGAGAATACTATGCCCGACTGCTACTGCTGCCCGCTTCTTGCCGCGCCGTTTGCTGATCCGTCGATATTGTTCGCCCAAGTACGTCTGGGTGCGGCCTGCTGCATGCGCCGCCTGAATCAACGCGGCTCGCAGCCAGCGATTGCCTTTGCGTGTCCGACCGCTGAGCCGCTTGCCTGCACTTTCGTGTTGACCTGGACACATTCCGGCCCAAGAGGCCAGATGAGCATCGTCGGGAAAGCGACTCATATCTGTTCCCACCTCGGCAAACAGGACCTGCAAAACCAGCCGACTGACTCCGGTGATCCCCTCAAGACGTTCAAGCGTCTTCTCAAAAGGCTGCAACCGCTCTTCAATCTTGTGCTCCAAATGGGTGATTGAGTGATCCAACCCTTCAATCAAGGTCAGCAGCTCTTGGAGTAAGAACTGATGATGTTCTCCGATCTCACTCTCCAGCGCATCTGCCAGTTGATCGTGGGGACATCGTACGCTGGGATGAGCAAGGCGAGCTAACCGATGACCATCAGTCTCTCCTGCCGCCAAGGCATGCAAGATCGCTTTGCCGGAAACCCCCACGATATCGCTCAAGACGCCGCTCAACTTAATATTGGCCTCTTGGAGGGTCTTGTGGAGTCAATTGACTAACCGAGCCCGTTCCTGGACAAGCGTCGTGCGCAATCGCGTCAAGCCACGCAGGTTTTGCTGCTCACGATGCGGCACAAAACTGTTCTTGAGCAGGCCGTGTTGCAACAAGTCAGCAATCCATTCCGCATCCTGTTTATCCGTTTTGTGTCCCGGAACCGCTTTCATATGCTGGGCATTCGCCACCGTCAACTCGAAGAAGCCAAAGAGCCGATCATACACCGGACGCCAGTACACGCCACCCCTAATGTTACCAAAACGGTGCTAGACTGGGAATATACAAGAGAGATCCTGCGTAGCCACCTTCGCACTCGCACTGGAGACCAGCCACAAGCTCCGCCTCACAGTCTCACCTCATCTTACGAAGGCGCATATCCACAGGATCGGGGAGCGTCCCATGTCCAAGGTGTTGTCTTGTCCCAAACAAGCGCTGGAGGTGATGGTGATGTTTGAGCCCCATCGACTGCAACATGCATTCCTCCAGGCAGCCTATGCGTCTCTGGTTCCTGTGTCCAGAAGACGCCTCACCATCGTGCAGCAGCCAGTTCCCATTCCCTGGAACGGGAACCGAGGTCTTCTCGCTGCTCTCGAAAGGAGCGCACTGTGAATGAGAAGCAAGTCGCCCTTTACGCTCGGGTGTCTTCCGAGCAACAAGCCGAGGCCAAAACCATTGAGAGTCAACTGGAGGAGATCAAGAGGCAGATCACGGCAGATGGCTTTGATCTGGCTACGGTTCTGGAATTTGTGGATGATGGCTACAGTGGCTCGACACTGGTCCGACCAGCACTGGAGCGTTTACGTGATGTGGCGGCAGCAGGAGGAATGGATCGATTGTATGTGCATTGTCCAGACCGTTTCGCTCGCAACTACGCTTATCAGGTGTTACTCGTTGAGGAACTCACTGGGCGTGGCGTCGAGGTGATCTTCCTCAATCGACCGCTTGGGCAGACACCAGAAGATCAGTTGTTGTTACAAGTGCAAGGAGTGATTGCCGAATATGAGCGCGCGAAATTTTGTGAGCGCAGCCGACGGGGCAAGCGACATGCGGCCCAAGAAGGACGCGTAGGGATCCTCTGTCATGCTCCCTACGGTTACCGCTATGTGAACAAGCAGGAGGGAGGGGGAGAAGCTCGCTTTGAGATTGTGTTTGACGAAGCGCGTATTGTACAACAGGTGTATGCTTGGGTAGGCCAGGAGCGTTGTACGATCAATGAGGTGTGTCGCCACCTTCACCAGGCTGGCATCCGCACGCAGACCGGCAAAGAGCATTGGGATCACAAGACCATTTGGGATATGTTGAAAAATCCTGCCTACAAAGGCGAAGCGGCTTTTGGCAAAACCCGCTGGCTTCCTGTCGGGCCACGTTTGCGAGCTCCACGAGGCAGACCGGCCCAATCACGACGTGGGTACGCGGGAAACGACGCCCCAAAGGAAGAGTGGATCACCATTCCTGTGCCTGCGCTGGTTGATGTTGCCTTGTTTGACGCCGTGCAAGAGCAATTGGAAGAGAACAGGCGACGGGCACGCATCCCTGAGAAAGGCTCTCGCTACTTGTTACAGGGCTTGCTCGTGTGTGCAAAGTGTGGGTATGCGTATTGTGGGCGAACCAACGATGAGCGTAACGCGTATTACCGCTGTGGAGGAGCAATGAATATCCCACGACAGGGCTTCGAGCGTGTATGTTGGAACAAGGAACTGCGTATGGACCAGACGGATGCTTTGGTCTGGCAAGAGGTCTGCCGACTCCTTGAAAACCCTGAGCGGCTGGAGCAGGAGTATCGGCAGCGTCTGCAGCCTCAACAGAAGCCCAATGAGCAGGAAGGTCTGGCAGTTCAGATAGGCAAGCTTCGCCGGGGGATGGCCCGTCTCATCGATAGCTATGCTGATGAGTTGATTGACAAACAGGAATTTGAACCGAGAGTGATACACATACGTGAAAGAATACAGCGCCTTGAAGAGCAACTCCAATGCCTCAAAGAAGAAGTTGAAGTGGAAGAGGAGGTGCGTTTGATTTTGGGACGTCTGGAAACGTTTGCCGCAAAAGTCAAAGATGGGCTACAAAACGCGGATTTTCAGACGCGCCGGGAGATCATTCGTGCCCTGGTCAAACGCGTTGAGGTCGATGAGCAGCAGATCCGCGTCGTTTTCCGTGTGAGTCCGGTGTCTCCTGCACCCTCTTCTGACGGTACCTCCTCCAATTGGCAACATTGGGGGAGGCGTGTACACACCCGTTGACTCCATGGCCACGTGGGTACAGCCTCTTTCCAGGAGCCAGTTTCGCAGGGCAATCAGATCCCTTGTCACTGCCCGAAAGCGTTGCAATTCTTTCTTCCGTTGTCCCCGCTCTACCCGGCTAAAACAAGCCACAACGAAGTCATCATGGACGTCAATCCCACAGCAGCGTGGATAAAGCACTTCCATGGCGTTTCCTCCTTTGCTTTCTTTCTCACATTTAACGCTTCTCGAAGGTTCCTTGCGAGGTGCCATTTCTGCGTATTTTCTTCTGCGTGCTTCGGATCGCGAGCGACAAAGGGTGGTTCACCCAGGCACCTTGGGACATCTTAACAACACCAAGCTCGATGGCCTTAACCTAAGCCCGTCCTTTCGCCAGGACCTTCACCCCCTCACTCTACCCCGTTTTCATTCTGGGTGATGCGCCTTTGGCCACTGAGACGAACTAAATTAAAAGTAGATCAGGTGACTTTCGTTGTCGGCTGAATAGCCCGAGGAGATTTGGCCTGGGGTGCTTTCATCGCCTTGGCTTCTTTGGATGCTTGTCGCCTCTGCCGCTGTACTTCATAGCCACATACGCGTTTGGTTGGTTTTGGGGGACGCGCACGCGGAGGCGAAGGCGCGCGTCCCGGCCGTTGTCTGGGCAAATCAGGCGGGGCTGGTTGATAGCACGAACAATCCACCTGGGGCAGACTCAGTGCGAGACGTGGATTCGCACGCAGCAGACCCATATGACGGCCCGCTTGAATGAGCTGTTCGAGCTGGAGCGTTGAAGGGCTGCAAAGCCGAGGCAGCAGCTCGACCAAAACGGGTACCGATACCTCAAAGAGGTCGCAATCTGCCGCCAGCGCAATCCGTTCACGCAGGGCATAAATGATGTGCGAGAGAATAAGCACCACCCAGATCTGTACCAGAATCAATTCCTGCTTACTACTCCACCAGTGCGACATTCCCAGATACTCTTTGAGTAAGCGGAAGGCCATTTCAATATCCCATCTCCGAGCATACAGTTGAGCTACCTCTCCGAGTGAGAGCATCTGCGGATCACAGATATTCGTAAGATACATGCGAACACCTATCCCATCACCTAACCGCACCAAGCGGATCAGATGGCGTGCTTGCTTCTTACCAGTACCTAACCAGATGAGAGCATCGAGTTTCTCGTGATGTCGATAGAACACATGTGCGATGGAATAGGAGGTATTCTCCCGATAGCGACTGACCCACCACATCTTCCGTTGCGTTAAGGTATCAAAGAAAGGGAAGCTGAAATAGCCGAGATCGAAGAGGAGCAAGCTGCCAATCGAGAGCCCTTGAAGGAAATCGAGCATATCCACTCGACAGTTTTCATGAACATCTTTGCGCCACTCCAGTCGTGACCATCGCTGGTGGCGCAGATCAAAGAGACCCACCAACTTGCCAGCAAAACAGGCTCTCGTCCTGGGTGCTCAAACCACGCAAAGGCTTAAGATACCTCCCTATGATATCCAAACGGGTTTCGTCGAGAGCGAAAATTCCACTGGCAAATGCAGCGATATCTGCTGATACTGCCCAGGAGCCGATGTGGGCCAGACGCAGATTGACCACCTCCCACACATCTTGCAAGGGATCCAAGCCGGCTTGCAAAAGCCGTTTGACCAGGCCATTGCGTGTGAGCCAGACCGGAGCAAAAGGACCGATCTGCTGTAACCCCACCAAACGGTGCCAGTCTGCGAATGAGTGCATCCCTTGGAGTGCGCAGAGCAACAAACTGCTCCACAAGTGGATCCAGCCCACCTGCTGCGGGCGCCCCCGCCTACGGACGAGAGGGGTATGCAATCGATCCCCACAAGCCTCGGTACCTAAACCACAAGCCTGCAGCAACACGTCGCTCGTTTGAGAGATAATGGCTGAATACTTCCCCGCAGATGCTTGGTTGGCTTCTCCCAGAGCTGTATCATGAGGTGACATAGGAGAATGATCCTTTCTTGTGCAATATGTGATGAAAAGATCATCCTCTTTTTTTCTCTTTCTGGCAACTCGATTCTCAATTTAGTTCATCTCAGTGGCCTTTGGCGCATGACTTCTTAATAGCGTGGGACTGCGAGCTCCAGGGATGTTTGTTGAATTGTTGAGACGCGCACCGTTGCAAGCACGGGCGGCACCCTGGTAGAAGTACCTACACGCACGACAGCTCTGAGCCAATGGTGTCATGGATGTGGGAAGCGGGCAATGAAACCGCTCTCTCAGCGATGGTATCAGTGCGAATGTGGTATCGGTCCGGTGCAACGCAACCTGTACTCGGCGTTTCTTGTTGCCTACCTTGATCCAGCAGATCCCACTCCCTCATGTACCCGATAGGGGTATTGGGAAGGTGCGGAAGCGCGCCTGCGGGCAGCACATGAGCGTCTCGTACAACGCGCGAAAGATGGGCAGGCGCTGCCCCGAAGCTGTGGCATTCCCAGAGCCGGAGCGCGTCTGCCCAAAAGTCCAAGGGAACCGACACAAGAGCCAGCCTTTCTGCTTCGGCACGCAAGACTGGAAGCGTGGAACGAACACCTGGAACACTCGCCGCTGTAGCACCGGGAGCTCTCAATCATGCATAGTATACAACATCAGACAGAATAGCACGCTCTCATAGCGATAAGGACGAAAATGGGTCCCTCTCTGGCCCAATGGCCAGAGAGGGACCCATTGCGATGCTCTCAATTTGCTCCAGGCGGTTTACTCATACCATGGGGCAGCTATTGCCGCGCCTTCGCGCGCACCGGGCGTATACGCGACAACTGCGCTTTCACGCTCGCTGAGGCGAACGACCCATACGTCGTCGGAGAGCGCACGCAGTTTCTCTGCACGCAACGCTGGCACACGTTCAGGGGAGTGCCCATAGAACTCACATGCCGCCTGGATGACCTCCATCGGAGGTTGTGTCATTTGACGTCGAAAGAGAGCAAGTAGGCTCATGATGTTTCCTTTCGCTTGTAAACAAGAGAAGGTGACACCAAGGAACGTCCTTGATCGCTGAGCCACAATGATCTCTTACTTGATGTTCCTGGCCTGACTGTTAAGCCTGTACTTGATACTTCCTTCCCCGCTCCCAACCGGCCCTTTCCGGCTTTGCTCTCTTTTTTATCTTAGGAGGCAGTACGTGGACGCGAGTTCGAGGGACCAAGCCTCAATCACAGTGGAGGCTCTATATTTCTCCACTCACTCTATTCAACGAACACGTCAGGGGCGAGGTCACACACTAAGTGTATATTACACACTTTTAACAGCCTTTTAACAGAGTATTCACATTGCTCCAAGTGTGGCCATTTTCAAAAGGCATGCAGATGGAGGGTTCGTTCGCGGGGACCATCTAGCTCCACCAGGATTACGCTCTGCCAGGTACCGAGCATCAGCCGACGATCTGAGAAAGGGACCACGAGACCGGGGCCAAGAATCGACGAGAGTAGGTGATCGGGAGTATGATGTGGGTCATGTGGATGGCGATACGAGAGATGGGGGAGCATATGGCGTAGGGCATCGAGCAGGTCCAGGTCCGTTCCCGGGTCCAGGTCGGCCGTGGTTAACGCGCAGGTCGTATGGGCGACAAAGATGGAGCAGAGTCCATCCTCCGGGCCTTCCTGGCGCAGATAGCGTTCAATAGTGTCAGTAATATCAATTACCTGGTCTTTTTTCTGAGTTCTTACGCTAATGGTCTTCATCCTATGCCTCCAGGAGATGATTACGTGTTACAGTTAGTCATAGCACGCCCATCCCAGGCGAAAGGTTTTATGTCAGCGACCCCACAGGTGAACCTGTACCGGGCTTGGCCAAATGGGAATATCGGTGCGCCTACTGCCAGGCTACTGGCGTCGCGCTCGGGATCGATCACGTGGTGCCCCAGAGTCGAGGGGGAAACGACCGGATCGCCAACCTGGTGATCGTCTGCCATCCATGTAACCAATGCAAAGCCGATCAAACGCTCGAAGCGTTCCTGGCCGATCGGCCGGAGGTGCTTGCGCGGGTGCAGGCACAGCGCAAAGCGCCCCTGAGGGACGCCGCCGCGGTGAACAGTACGAGGTGGGCGCTCTACGAGAGTCTCAAGAGGCTGGGGATGCCGCTGGAAACCGGCTCTGGCGGGCTCACCAAGTGGAACAGGACAAGCCGGAATCTCCCGAAGAGGCACTGGATCGATGCGGCCTGCTGCGGACGCTCCACGCCCGAATGCCTGCGGATCCAGCACGTGCGCCCCTGGAACATCGAGGCGAGGGGTCGGCAGGCCAGGGCATGGTGAACGTCGATGAGCAGGGGTTCCAGGTCGGACGAGCCAAGGGGCCGAGCCGGGTGCAGGGCTTTTGCACCGGAGACCCGGTCCGCGCCCGTGTCACGAGAGGGAAGAAAGTCGGGGTGTATGTAGGGCGGGTTGCCATCAAAAGCGATGGGTACTTCAAGCTCACGGGTCGTCCGTTCGGCATGGTCGAGGGCATTCACGCCCGCTATTGTACGCCGTTACACCAAAAAGACGGCTATGCCTATTTGTAGGGAGAGGCGGCGCTTCTCCCCCAGGCGTGAACGCCTGTCTTTTACCCACATTTTACAATCAGATTTTGTGGAATAGTACAGGAGGCCAACTCCCCTGTTAAGTGTTTCACAAACACATGTATAGCGATTGGCTTGTGAAGCCCCTCCAAATGGCATCATCCAGCGGCTTAGAGACGATAGAGCCATGCTGACGGCAGTACGGAAAAACGTTGGTCGTTGCCTATTTTTGGATATAGAGTCCGAACAGAAAGCCGACGTTATACGCCAGGCGTTGTGACTCGTCAGCCATAAAATCGCGTATAAAGGTTACTAACTCCATATCCGTGATTGGCCGCGTGTCGCGGTAGATCGCGCTCTGTCCAGCCTGAAAACCGGCGCGTACGTCAGGGGGCTCCAGATTGAACGGTAGTTGCAAGGTGGTCATTTCATCACCTCCGGCGGTTGCTTGCTGAAACGGTCGTCTTTCGTGCCGTACAGGGTGACACCGATGGGGCTGCCTTCGGTGCCAACGGTCACATCGGGTATACCGTCGCTGTTCACATCGCGGGTTTCAAACACCACGACGGCGTTGTCGGTAGCGGATTGCAACATAAAGGTCTGGGCTTTCTTGGGGTGTCCCTCGGGAATGTCGTACACCGTCACAAAGCCCCGGTAGACTTCACCGACCAAGTGATGTCACGACTGGTCGTAGTGGCTCAGGTGGTTGTCGTTAAAGTGCCATTGGGTTTGGAGACCGTTCCAGATTGGTAACAGCACATTGACGGTAAACATGATGTGATTTGCCAGACGCTTTAGCCTTATCTGAGCTAAAGAAAGAGGAAAGGAAGGAAGCGAAGTGCTCTTCAAACCACGGTGCGTTCTACGGAAGGCTCAGCCGTGCCCATGTCAAAGAGCAACTGAAATTGCTCAAAGGAGAACGATCTTTCTCATACTGTGAAGCGCGAGATGCGCGAGATGCAGGGCAAACTCTCTTGACATTGCCGTAGCGTCAAACTGTACACTCTCTGTAGAGAACTCTCCAAGGAGGAATTGATATGTTTCGTATCGGCGAATTCTCCCAAATCGCCCGGGTCTCAGGTCGTCTGCTGCGGTACTACGATGAGATTGGTCTGCTGAGTCCCCAGTCTATCGACCCGGAAACGGGATATCGCTACTACAGCGCACGGCAACTGCCTCGGCTCAATCGCATTCTGGTTCTGAAAGAACTCGGCTTATCATTGGAACACATTGCTCGGCTCTTGGATCAGGAGACCTCTGTCGATGAAATTCGAGGGATGCTGACCTTACGCAAAGCCCAGATCGAGCAATCGGTTCAGCAAGAGATGGAGCGATTGCGCGTCGTGGAGAGCAGGTTGCAGCAGATCGACACCCATGGGCAGATGCAGGAGCCTGACGTGATCCTGAAAGCGGTGGAAGCCTCGCCCTTTCTTGGGTATCGCTGCGTGCTGCCCGGCATGGACGCGATACAGCATCTCGTTCGCAGAATCGCCACCGCTGTTCCGGCAATGGTGGGACGCAACAGCCTTGGTCATATCACCATCATCATCCATTCCCCCATGTATGATCCCGAAGCACTCGATGTCGAAGTCGGCTACCTGCTCACCCAGAAAGGTCCACAGTCGGTTGAACTCTCTGAGGAATGTCTGCTCACTATGCGTACATTGCCAGCAATTGAGACAATGGCAACACTTGCACACGTCGGGCGGGTCAGTGACAGCCACAGGAGTTATGGAGCACTGGCGACTTGGATGGAACACCATGGGTGGCAGATCAGCGGAGCGGGGCGAGATATCCTTCTCCAACTGCCACAGTCGGAGGAACAGGACGAAGCAGTGATCGAGATTCAACTGCCAGTGACCAGGTTCGATCATCCTGCCCTTCTCACCTGAGTTGCTGCCGCTGATCGATGTATTGGAACGTGGGGCTTGACTTTGCCGTTACGTCAAACGGTATGCTCATTCTGTCAATTGCATGAAGCTTCATGCCGCTCCTACAAGGTATACTGACATCTCGTTAAGCGCATGTCTAGATAACTACGCAACATAACTGCCATTCATGAAATGTATTGGTAAAGGAGAAACGATATGACAACTTTTGACGCATTGATAGAACGTAACCAGGACTTCGCTTCCCATCGTTTCCTGAAGGATTTACCCCTGATGCCGACCTTGAGGGCCATGATTATTGGCTGTGTTGATCCGCGCGTCGATCCGGCTCTTCTGCTGGGCCTGGGTCTCGGAGAGGCGGTCGTGATACGCAATGTTGGTGGGCGAATCACTCCAGCGACGTTGCAGACCATGGGGATGCTGGGTAGGGTAGCCCAGAGTGAAAAAGGCAATCCTGCGGGCGAGTTTCACCTTATCGTTCTTCAGCATACCCAATGCGGGATTGCTCGCCTCGAAGGAGACCCTGACATGCTGGCGAGCTACTTTGGCATTGGCAAAGAAGGTGTGACGGCCAAAGCGATTACTGATCCTCACGCAGCGGTGGCGGTCGATGTGGCTGCGCTCAAGGCGAACCCTGCCCTGCCTGGTACCTGGCTTGTTTCTGGACTCGTCTATGATGTGACGACAGGGCTGGTCGAGGTCGTCGTGCCACCGGCTCCCCTCGCGTCACCTGAGAGCAATGAGTAAGAAGCACATTTGGTCATTCAAGTCACCTTTGGGCGCATCTCACAGAGTTCTGTGGCATCTCTCCACGTATCAAACAGGAACTCCATCTCATGAGTAAACCAAGAATCCTTGTTCTGACAGCCGCCGGAAGAACTGGCATGCCCGGTGCGCTTCAACTCCTGGACGAAGGCTTTCCCGTCACCGCCTTTGTGCATCGAGCCGATCAGCGAAGCGAACGCCTCAAGGCGAAAGGCGCGGATATCATCGTCGGCTCGCTCACGGACATCAACGATATGAGAACAGCGATGGCCGGTGCTAGGCGGGCCTACTTCTGTGTGCCCAATGAGGCAGGGTATCTCAAAGCGGCAGCCATCTTTACGGTGGTCGCGGCTGAGCAACAATTGGAAACCGTCGTCGCCATGAGCCAGTGGCTGTCCAATCCCAATCACCCTTCCGTCCACACACGCGAGGTCTGGCTAGCTGACAGGTTGTTTGCAATGTTACCGGGAACCGCCGTGACCTACATCAACCCCGGATTTTTCGCGGACAACGAGATGCAAGTCTTACCGTTCGCCGCTCAATTTGGGTTGTTGTCCTTGCCTTATGGCACAGGCCTCAACGCGCCTCCTTCCAACGAAGATATGGCCCGTGTGGTGGCTGAGATTCTCGCGAGGCCAGAAGGACACGCGGGAAAGATGTATCGCCCTACTGGTCCAAAGCTGTTGTCTCCGCAAGACATCGCGGCCATCCTCGGCAAGGTACTTGGGCGGGAGGTCACGTACCGCAATGCTCCGATGCGGATGCTGTCGAAGATCATGAGAGACCGCTTGTCTCTTTACAACCTTGCCGCGTATTCGCAATACGTGATCGATTACCAGAAGAATGCGTTTGCCGTTAATGCGCCGACGGATGTGGTTCGCCGCATCACGGGGAGAGAGGCGGAGGATTTTGAGACCATCGCGAGACGCTATGTTGCCACCACAGAGGGAGCCAGGCTCAGCTTCGCCACACAGTTCAAGCTCATGCTGGGGTTGATCATCTCGATACTCCGTCCAGCACCGCGAACGGCTCCCTACCTCGCTCTCGGTGAATTTTCCGAGAGATCGCATGTGGCTTTCAGCGCGGACTCACCTCAATGGCGTCAAAGCCACGAACCGCAAGCAAACGAGCCATCAGGAGAGAAACCAGCGTTCTAGCACGCCAAATCAGAACAAGGAAGAATGAGGTAGGCCCAGGAGGGGGCCTACTGGTAAATGTCCTCCGATATGAGCAGGTTTAGCCCTTCGACATAAGCACTTGCCCTCCAATGTGAGCGACTTCAACCAATTTACTTGAGCAAACTGCTTCACATCTGGGATATCATCAGAAAAAGTTGTAAATACCCCGAATACTGTTGGTAGTTGCCGCATCCTTGTCGTCTGGATAGGCTCTGCCATTGGTGCGACGCATTCCGTTATGTCACTGTGACGACAGGAGACAAGCCAGCAACGACGATGGCCAACACATGATGGGCCATGACCTCTTTCGAGATGCTTTGGTCTCCACCGCTCCATCGCGTTGCGGGACCGAAGATCGCCCAACTGAGAGCCTGTGCCGTGGTTTCGATGGTCTCCTCTGGCAAGGGAATCTCTGATGGAATCTGCTGGAGCCAGCGCAAAAGGAGATCATAGAGTTCCTGCTGAATCGTCATCTCATAAAGTAGCTCAAACTGCCTATTGGATGGCCTGTAATACCGACGCGAGAGCGCCATAAAGTCGAATACGGCCAAGATCAGGAGGTGCAAGGTCTCCTTCTGCAAGCTGGAAGAGGGAGGGAGTTTGTTCGTGAGGGCCCGTTGAAACTTCTCGCGTGACCAGTCCGCCATAAGCGCATATTTGTCTTCAAAGTGTGCATAAAACGTGGCCCGGTTGACGGTGGCGCGCATGGCGATCTCCTGGATGGAAATGGAGTGGATATTGCGCTTTTCCTGGACCAGGGCCATGAACGCCTTTAGCAGCAACTGGCGGGTCCGCTGCACTCGTGGGTCGCTGGAATTTCCAACTCTGGACATCTTTTTCCTCGCAATCGTTCAATCGTGCACGCCCCCAGAAAACCAACACGTTCCCCTTCCTGTTGTCTATGCAACGATCCGCGCTCTTTGCTGATTGCGCGAACGCGTGGGCGTGCCTTATCCTTCCAATTGTGTAGTATACACGAAAACGTTGCTTACACAACGCTGTTGTGCGCTGACAAACCTCTCCATGAGCCGGGTGAGGTTCGGGTGCAGCAGCTCTTCCTGGTCAAACTAGCAAAAAAGGAGGCGCATTCAACATGGATCGAGATGCATTACAAGCATTTCTCGCACAACCTCATGATGCCATCATTTCAACGAACCGGGTGGGGAAAGGCTCTCAACTCAATCCCGTCTGGTTTGTATGGGATGGTGAATCGTTCCTCTTTAGCACCCAAAAAGCGAGCGTCAAATATGCCAATATCGTGCGTGATCCCAACATCTCGGTGATTGTCAATGATCCAGTCACACATACCTATGTGGTGACCTACGGACGCGCTGAGATTGTTGGACTTGAGCGTTATCCTGAGCTTTGGAACGCGATTGTGGAGAAATATATCCCAGCAGATCAACGTCAGCAATTCTCAGCGGCATCCTGGACCCAGGCCACCCAGCGGGCTTCTCGCGTGGTCATTGTGCTCAAGCCGGAAAAGGTGGTTAGTCGGGTCTGGGCTGCTCTTTAGCACTGAGCAAGCGAGCAGCAGGGAATGGCTGATGGAACCGGCCCCAGCCATCTCAACATGCATGCGTGCAAGCCTCAACTGGCGAGTGCGCTGCACGCATGCATCGCTGTCACCCTTGGCTCTTTTCATCATTCCACACGCCGCGTTTCGCGTGTCTTCCCAAATGATCACGCACCGCCTTCGCGCATTGAACCCCCCTTTCTCCACTTGCTTAACATCCGCATCAATCATCATTTCCTGCCAGCCACGTCCCAATTCGTTTTTCCTGTTGTAGACCAACGCTTGCCCTTCACCTCGGTCCGGATTTTGCGGGGCTCGTGCGGTGGGAATCGGAGGATGCCCTTGACTGGGGAGAGCGAACGCGTTCTCGAACAGCCAGGACATTCCACCACGGTGACGCCACTGTCCGTAAATTGTTTGAGATCGATGGAACCACCATTCGAGAAAACGTGCATTTGGGTGATGTGCTGGTTTGCACCTGTTCTTTCGCCGTTTCCACCGTTTGGGGCAGATCGCGATGTTCACTTTCCGGGACGGTTTGCCGTTCGGGCTCTTTTTCATTCGTAATCGGTGTCCTTCTCTCAAGAAGGGTACGGAACTCTTCATTCTCTAGCATTTTGGCATTAAGAGATGTTTTGAAAAACCAGGGACTAATAGCATTCACCGTAACTTCTTGTGTTGCCCATTCATTTGCTAACTGATGTGTTAATTGAACGACACCTGCTTTACTTGGTCCGTATGGAGTTCCTGTCGATAAAGTTAAAACAGAAGCAACAGATGCAACATTTACAATCCGCTGGTACTGAGCGAGCAATGAGGCAAAGTTGTCATAGGTCCACGAATGTGTTATGTGCTTCATCTTCGTACACGACAAACCGCAGTGGAGCGTACAAAGCAACTTCTGGCTGGAGCCGCTCATTTGGGTGGCGAGGAGCGGATTGCCAATCGTAAACTGGATGGCTCGATTCCTTTTGCCCGCTAGGGTGAGCAGAGGGCGCAGGAGCACAAAGAGTTTCGCGCGTCGTATCCGTGCGACAATCTGCTCTTCTTGTGCAGAAAGTTCCACTGGTAGTTGCCAAAACATGGTTGCATGTGTGTTCTCCAAGCTTGACAGGCACACTTCGCGTCTGTCTCTCGCATGGCTATCCAACAGCGCTAAACAGATCGAAAAAGAGCGAGGTCCCCACGAAGATGAGGATCTCGCTGGCGATGTACGAAAGGAAGGTGGTAGAGCGACGCAGGCGGCGATAGAACTGGTTGGTGGCACCAGTTTCCTATCGTGGTGATGAGTTCCTTAAAAGAAAAAGGCGCAGGCTGGAGGAGTCCTGCGCCTCTCTCTCCCCCACACGCTCGCGCATCCTGCCCCGCAGAGGGGTTCCCAGCGAGATCACGTGTGGATCTTTGGCTGCTCGACTCCTCTGGCATTGAGTCACTGCTCTCTGCTCTTTCTGAGAGCAGGCAATGCCAGGGGTGTTCCTGTTAGTTCCGCGTAGATGTTTCGGATCGCAAAAGGAATCCACATGTCGTTCTCCCACTCCAGGTAACGCTCTTTGATGATCCGAGCACCTTCCTGGTCAATGAGTTCAAGCGCCTGCTCCTCTTTGACGCGCCGATTCACCTCCTCGCGCACAAAGATTAGGAGGTCTTGAAACTCTCGCAACAGTTCGACCGTTGCCACCTCACCGTGCCCTGGAACTACCGTTGCCGGAGATAGATCGATCATCCGCGCAAGCGCCGCTATCCATTGCGTCCCATGAGCATCCTGATCGGGGAAAATCGGAAACAGGCGGTTTTCCACGAGGTCGCCTGTGAAGAGCACACGCTCGTGCGGGAGGAAGACGATCTGATCGCCACGAGTATGGCCAGCCAGTTCACGCAGCACCACACGCTTGCCACCCAGGTCGATGACTTTTTCCCCCTGATAGGTTTCACCTGGCATAACCAGCTCCACATCTTCGAGCAGGTCTTTGACAACGGGGTCCATATCGCGAAAGAGGTTCAGGTAGAAAGCTCCTTTTTCTCGCAGTTCCTCTCCCTGAGTGGTATTGGCAATGATGGTGGCATGACCTTTGAAGGCTTGAGCACCGAAGGCATGCTCCGGGTGAAAGTGGGTAGTGGTGAGCAAGAGAGTCTTTCCTCTGGCCACCTCTACTGCTTTCTGGAACACTCGTTTGCCATTTTCTCTCCCCAGGCCGCAATCAACGACCAGCACAGCATCCGTGCCAATCACGATCCCAATATTAGGAACCAGGTTGATGTGCGGGTCAGGAAGCACGATGACCCCTGAGGTAATTTCCCGGGCCAATTCTAGTTGAACCAGGGGAGCGTTAAATTGAAACATCACTTCTTCTCCAATCTCAACGTTGGGTGAAAACACCCCTTAATAAGGCGAAAGCGTTTCTGTCCATCGGGTTTTTTCCTGAAACCATCCTAATCACGTACTCATCTCTCTGGTCCAGATGGCGCTTCCTGAAGTCTGTCAACACAGAAAGTTGGGAATAGTTGTTGAACAACCTCCTGTTGGATACAATGCTACTGGATGATCCCATCCAGATACTGGACAAAGAGGCGTTTCTGTCGGTTAGACCACACATGAAGCAAACTGTTGAAAACATACTGAGCGGCGAAAGGAACATATGGAGCAGAGGAAGATCAACGAGAGAGAAGACCCACGCGTGCTGCGCACGCGGCACCTCTTGCTGCAAGCCTTTTCTGACCTCTACTCAGAAAAGGGCTTTCACGCGATGACGGTGCAGGATATTACTGACAGGGCGAGGGTCAATCGAGGCACCTTTTATAGCCATTTTGAGGACAAGTCTGCAATCCTGGAAGGCTGGCTGCGTGAGCAATTTCAGCAGTGCGTCGCGAATCCAGTGCTCAGCTCAGGTCCCTGGAGCCTAAGCACCTTCCGCTTGCTCATTCAGCGCGTCGTTGAATGGTTCACGCAGTTACACCAGTCGACCAGATCAGCTGAGCGGTCGCTGATCCCTCTGGTGGTGACCACCCTGCAAGAAGCCCTCTTTGAACTGCTCTGGCAAGGATTCAAATCAGTTGCCGGTTCTGGATTGGATCAGCAGATCGATCTGGAAACCGTTGCTATGGTCACGAGTTGGGCAATTTTTGGGACCGGCTTCCAATGTTTCCACCAATGGGACGAGCAGAAGGTGGTTTCGCCCCCAGAAGAGTTGGCGAGCCAGGTGACACGGGTGCTGATGAGTGGCTTAGCCCAAGCACTGCCTGCTTTCCCGCTCAAGTGAGTGCATCTCTCTCCTGAGCTTCAGGAGGCTGCATGATTTCTTGACTGGTTCTCTAGACGAATAAATAAAAGACCTGACGCAGTGCGTATCCGAGGAGATCAGCATAGAGTATGTACAAACCGACTCAAGGGATGCTGAGTCTCCCGACAATTTGGTGAAAAGAGCTCGTTTGTTGACAACGTGATGAAGATACATAGTATGAGAAGAGGTTTCAAACCACGATCAGAAATGGTCAAAACCGTCAAGAATTCCCTTCCTGACCACTCATCCCTAAATCATCAACTTTGCGGAGGAGACTGTACAAAGTCGAACTATGAACATTGGCAAATTCTGGTGATACATCTCACTCATGTTCCGCATGAAGCCGGCCACCCGCAAGGGGTGGCCGGCTTCATGCGGGCGGCGCGTCTCGTTTAGCAATACCGTCAGGTTGCATGATACAATGGACCCAACCATATCAAATACCAGGAGTACATACATTATTTATGCCTATCGCTATCATTGTTCACGGAGGAGCGGGAACCATTGCTCCCGAAAGAATAGAGGGCGCGTGCAAGGGCTGCAAAGAAGCCTCCACCATTGGCTGGAACGTGCTACAGAGCGGCGGGACCGCGCTCGCAGCCGTCGAAGCCGCTGTGAGATCTCTGGAAGATAACCCGCTCTACGACGCGGGCACCGGTTCCTACCTCTCCCTGGACGGCAAGATCGAAATGGACGCCGGCATGATGGAAGGGCGCACCTTGCAGGTTGGGTCAATCGCGGGCGTCGAGCTGATCAAAAATCCCATTTCGCTGGCGCGCCAGGTGCTGGAAAGCCCGCATGTATTGCTGGTCGGCAAAGGGGCACAACAATTTGCGCAGGAAAGGGGCATCTCTCTGTGTGAGCTAAAAGACTTGCTCACCGAAGACCAGCACGAACGCTGGAAAGCGGCACGTAAGGCGCTCGACGAGGGCAAGCTCCAGGAAGGGGAGAAGCATGGCACGGTCGGCGCGGTCGCCATCGACAGCCAGGGGCATTTAGCCGCCGCCACCTCAACTGGTGGCATCTTCAACAAATATCCCGGACGCGTCGGCGATTCACCGCTGGTCGGTTGCGGCTACTACGCCGACGAAGATGCCGCTGTCTCCTGTACCGGCTATGGTGAGGATTTCATCCGTCTGCTCATCGCCAAACGTGCCAGTGATTTTGTAGCTGGTGGTATGAATGCTCAGGAGGCAGCCGAGGCTGCGATCAAAGTGCTGGGCGCCAGGGCCAGTGGAACCGGTGGCCTGATCATGGTCGATCACCGTGGCAATATCGGCTTTGCCCACAATACCCCCAATATGTCCAGGGCCTCTATGCAGGAAGGTATGCAGGAGCCGACCGTCGCGTCATAAAAGGGTTGTGTTGCAAAAAAGGAAGCTGACCCACTAGTGGGTCAGCTTGCAATTGAGCACCAGGAGGGAAGCGGAGGTGGTAGAATAGGGGGAGAAAGAAGGAACACGTCAATGGCTCACTTCCAAAAACATCCCCTGCGTGCTTTCAGCAAACAAGAAGAGCGAGAGTTGCAGCGCATCGTCAAGGCCAGCAGTGAACGGATAGACGTGGCGCGGCGAGCCAAAGCGCTGCTGGCAGTAGCGGCCTCGCAGTCTTTTCCGCAGGCAGCATTGGTGGCAGGCTTTAGAGAGGCACGCAGTGTGCGCGAGTTGGTCGAGCGCTTCAATGAGCACGGTTTGGCAGCGCTTTCGATTGCTGCTGGTCGTGGGCGCAAGCCGACCTACACGAGCGCGCAGCAGGCGCGTATTCTGCAAGAAGTACAGAGGACCCCTGATCGGCAGGCCGATCAGACTGCTACCTGGTCACTCTCCTTACTGCGCAAGGCACTGCAAGCCTCGGATCTGCCTCACATCGCCAACGAAACCATTCGTCAGGTGCTGCATGGGTCAGGCTACAGCTATCAGCGAACACGCACCTGGTGCCGCACCGGCTACGCGCTGCGCAAACGCAAAGGCGGCACGGTGACGACCTATGACGAGCAAACCCTGGAAAAAAAAGACTGATCGAGTTGGCATGCGAGCACGCGGAAGCTGCCGGGATCGTGCAACTCAATGAAGATGAAGCTGGACCGTATCAGGCCATCCCACAGCCGGGCTCCTCGTGGCAACCAGAGGGCCATCCCCTCTTGCATCCCCACGAGTACGAGCGTGGGGGCACCGCTAAACTGCTGACCCTCTGCGCGCCCTGCCACAGGCCAGCTCCGGGCGAAAGGGGTGCTCTCCGCTCCCAATGCCGTTTTGCATCCCTGGCTGAAAGAGCAACTCTCGGAGGTGTTGGACGAATTGGAGAAAAAGCAGCCAGCAGAGACCTTGCCGCCGGAAGCAGAGCGGGCGCACTATGCACAGTGGAAAACGTGGTTGTGGCCACACGAGAACGATGAGGGTCTTCCTCCCTTACGCATCGTGCTCGTGTGGGACAATCTGGCTGGGCACCTGACTCCCGACCTTGTGGTATGGTTGTTTCATCATGGGGTGATGCCGCTCTACACTCCCGTTGGTGGCTCGTGGCTCAATATGGCAGAGTCGGTACAACGCATCATTGTGCCGCGCGCTTTGGCTGGGCAACATCCCAAGAACCCCCAACAAGTCATCGACTGGTTGGAGCAAACCGTGGCCGGTTGGAACGTGAAGCCGACGCCCTTTGTCTGGAATGGCAAGCGGCGGCGACGGCGCGAACGCGCGCGGACACGCCGTCTGGCCGGATCGAGCGCTGCAGTGATTCGAGGGTATTCAATTGCAAGCTGACCCACTAGTGCTTTGTCAATCTTTCTTTGCAACCTGTTTTGTTGAGGAGGAAGGCTTCTTTTTTTCGGCTGAATGGCAAACTTTACATGAGAAGTTGAGCTTCTAGAGCAGCGAGATACCGCTCCGGAGCTTTACGGAAGCGAAACTGCAGCCGACGGCATTCCTCCCGCTGCTGTAACTGCGCACGCAGCTCGCGCCACCTGAGATAATCCCAGGGTCGGAGTTCCTCAGCCGAAAAGAGGTGCTGCTTGCTGGTGACGGCAGCCACGACGCGTACCGACCCCCGGACCACCACCCCCGGAATCGCTCCCCGTCGGCCAGTGGCGCGCCGTTCATGGACACGTGCTGTCCCAAAGCACTGCTCCAGGTCATTGTTGGTACAGGGCAAGCCTTTGACGTCGTAGCATTATAAAAGGCCAGGGGAGAAATTGTGGGTAATCTGACAGAAATGTGCGAGGGCGCCCTCGAGCGGCCCCAGATTAGCTTGCTGCCTTTGCATCTGCTGCACAAATGCCAGATAGCGTTTGCGCATCTGTGCCCCGGTATGCTGCGGCTCGTTGGCCAGGATCTGGGCCGCCTGGCGCACCAGGGAAGAGGCTTTCTGCAACGGTGGCCATAGGGATGCCGTTGCAGAAAGCCCTTTGGTCAGGAGCCGCTGTAATTGGTTTAAAGCAGGGGGTAACCTTTTTTTCCTTGCACCCGCCCAATCGAGTCGCTGATCTGGGTGATACGCTCGTACAAGCGCAGACCCAGCGCGTCCAGAAGCGAGCGTCCATCGTCAGTCAACGACGCACGAACCGCCAGACAATAGCCCCGGATCGCCTCGTTTTCTGGCGTGGGATGCTCTTCCAACGCGTGTTCAATGGGCCGTACGCCGCGTAGCTGCTTTTTTAACTCCGTCTTGGCGTTCCGATCGGCCTCGTAGAGAGGTTTCGTCGCATCCTTCAGATAGTGAAACTGACACAACTGGTGAGGCACGTTGGGAAAGACAAAGGCTACCGCACTGCCAATCGTCTCCTCGCCATCGGAGATGATGCCTGTGACCGGCACCTTCCATGGCGAGAGCAGGCGCTTGACTTCGGTGAGCAAGGCTGTCAGATCCCCCTGCGTACTACTGAGCAACGGACGGGCCAGCAGGATTTCTTCGGAAAGACAGTCGCGCACCACCCACAGCGCCTCGTGCCCCACATCCGGCTGCAAACCGTCGATCGCCAGGACGACGTGGCCCTGCTTCTGAAGCCGGACCTTGATCCGTTCCTGGTCTGCGACACGCAAGGCCACCAGTTCTTCATAGCGATGCATCAGATGCGTCACGCTGCGCAGCGCAATGCTGACCCCACGGGCCAGCAGAGCCTGATGCATTTCCGGCACACTGCGATGCTCCCGAAAACGCCACTGGCCAATCAAGGCAATCACATCCAAGCCAAATTCGCCATGGGGCAGCGCCCAGCGCCCTTCTTCTTCTGGTCGGTGGATCTGATGGAAGCGGGGACAACCCGGCTGGACACACTGCCGGATCACCAGGGTCAATTTCCACATCCCCGAGAGCGTGGTCACGGTGCGATGGCCGTGATTGGCCACCGACAGCGGCTGGCCGCAGTGCTCACACTGCACCTTCAGCGGGGTCAAGGTGATCTTCTGCGTCGCTTCGGGACGCGAGGTTCGTCGGGCCATGATGCTTCTCCTGTTGGGCTTGTCTTCCGTCTTCTCCTTCCAGGCTACACCTGCCTTCAAGTCTTCTTTGCCATTCAGCGTTTTTTTTAAGAATAATTAATTGATTAGTTAATAAAGATTTTTGTTCATCTTGGAATTGACAAAGGGCCGATGAAATAAACAACCGAGTCCTGATATGAGAGCCCGGAGCGGTAGGTGCTTCCGTTGCCTGGCCGGGTGCAGGTGATGGTGCTGGCAGCGCTGTTGTTTCACCAGCAATATGGTAGGGGCGTGCGGATTGATGTGCCTCCATCTTCCTATAGTCGTGCATATTCTCGAGGGTGGCTTGGGGTGGGTGAGGAGTCCTGGCGCGAGGGAGTGAAGGTGAAAGCGTGGCCGAGAGAGGAATGCCTGGGGGAGCTGCGTGAGGGGAGTTGGCTTGAGAGTCCACTTCAGGCAGGAGTGGAGCGAGTTCCCCCAAGAAAGCCAGTCAGCATCTAGGCGTCTGGGGGGATGGTGTGCCTCTGTGAGGGGGGCGTTAGTGAGGCGTCATCATCCCTGGGGAAGTGAGCCCTGCATACCCCAGGATGACATTGCAAGAGGCAGGAGGGTGCTCGCTTTGAACGACGTGGATGAGCAGGTGCTGGCCGCTGCGTTTTTCGAACATGACGCGCACCAGGTTCACCCAGTTCTTCGGAGAGTTCAAGAGCACGAGCATGTTTTTGAGGGTGAGAGGATCGCCGATGCGCCTGGAGGTGGACCCCTGAGGGCTGGTATTGCTAAAGATAAGGGTGATCGCGACAATCTCTGGCTTTGGCGTGGAAGAGTGCGCACGCCTGGACGTGTGCGCAAACAGCCGTCGCTTCAGCCTGGTTGCCCACCACTGGATGTTCCCCGTTATGGAAGTGGGAGGAGGCGAGGGCGCTGTTTGCTGATGGATACGGGCGGTATTGACGCCACTGCGTCTCAAGGACTGCCAACCCCTCGCACACCTGCGAGAGAGTCGCGACCCCAAGCAAGAGATGCTCTTCAGCCTTCATGACAAGGCTGCGCCAATGGGTGTGTGAGGAGATCAGGGAGGAGGAAGATGGAGGAGGAGAACAAGAAATCCCCATGGCCCCCGTGAGATCCACGTTGCTCAGATACGCGTGAATGAGATCAGCGCCATCGAGATTGGCCCCCGTGAGATCAACGCCTTCAAGATGAGCGTTCGTGAGATCAGCCCCCGTGAGAATGGCGTCACGGAGACAAGCTCTCTTGAAATCAACCAACGTCAGATTCGCGCCCCGCAGATCAGCTTTCGTGAGATTGGCATGACTCAACCGGGCGCCCCGTAGATCAGCGCCCCGTAGATCAGCGTTTGTCAGATCGGCATCTTGGAGATCGGCTCCATTGAGAAGGGCTAGCACAAGTTCAGCATTGTGGAGATTGGCTTCATCGAGATCGGCTCCTTTGAGATCGGCTCCCCTGAGAATCGCGCCCCTGAGATCGGCTTGATAGAGAATGACTCCCCTCAGCGAGTCTGCAAGAAGGCAAGCGTCACGCAAGTCGATAGCGATGTCAGGAGACCACCAGGTATTCCATTCGAGCACGCTGCGCTTGAGCCGTGCAAGTTGTTCCGAATCTGCCATGTCGCACCTTACGCTTCCTTTGCTAAAAACCATCGTCTCTTGCAAGAGACGTGCACGCATGCAAAAAATCACAGCGCTCTTGACAGGGATTCGCCAAAGCCACGTTTTGGGTGTCCGGTCGGGCTGAGCCAATCGAGGCTGAGGGTACAGGGGAAGTGGCAGACCAGACGCAGCATGACAAAGATGTTGGAGCCCAGATTCCATCTCGGCGAGTGTGGCGGTGACGGAGTGACGTGTTGGCATCATGGGCGCCAATAGAGAGGAAGGATGTACCTGCTCAGTCTGGTAGGTGGCTGGGCTGCCTGTCGGGCAGCAGTTGGGACCACTCCACTTGGGACACATGTGATGCGCGTGGCATGAGCGGCCGAAAGGGAAGCGGTGGCTGCCGCAGGATGATTGCCACTGGCCCAGAAGCCCAAGCCACCGGGAAGGATGGCCCCACACAGGGCAAGCGCTACAAGCTTGTTCATGAAACCCTTTCTTTCAGAAGTGAGAAATGCAACAGGCCTTTTTCAAAGTATAGTGGCTGCGATCCGTGCGAGCGAGGAAATTTATTGCTCATTTCCCGCAATGATCGTGTCAAAGCACCTGCGAGTGCTGCGCGAGGCTGGTTTTGTGGAATCCACGGTGGACGCACAGCGCCGTCTCTACCGGCTGAAGCCAGAACCGCTTCAGGAGGTGGATGCCTGGCTGGCTCCGTTCCGCCGGTTCTGGTCCGCTCACGTAGATGCTCTCGAACGCCACCTCAACCACATGGATTAATCAACACCAACGAAAAGGAAGATAAGGAGAAGAAGGTGACCGATCGCGAGCAGTACACACCGGGTCCGGGCAGCGGGGCGCAGGTACGAAAGGACGGAGAGAAGTGGACGCTCATTCTCGTTAGAGATCTGCGCCACTCGCCGGAAAAAGTCTGGCAGGCGCTTACCGACCTGGCGCATCTGCGCGAATGGGCTCCTTTTGAAGCCGATGGGAGCCTGGGTACGGTTGGAACCACGGTGAAGCTCACCACGGTGGGAGCGCCCACGCCGCAGGTTTCCGAAACAAGAGTGACGCGAGCCGACGCTCCCCAGGTGCTTGAGTACAACTGGGGTGGCAACGATATCCGGTGGGAACTCCCACGAGATACGCAACGAGGTGTAAGCAACCAAGCAGTACAGAGAGAAAAGAGTGTATGGTGAGAAAAGGAAAAAGGCACAGAACTTCTTCGCCCTGCTGAGTCACTCAGAGGGAAAAGAGAGCGCGGTTGGTTGTTCTGCTGAAGCTTGTTCCTCCTCAATAGCCTCTGGTAAGGAGAGCAGGAACGCCAGCCACGGTGACACGCACGTGCGGTGGACCGAACCAAGCGTTGCGTGCAAGCCGATCAGACCAATTCCACCGGTCATACGAGCGAACCGCCCGAGGTGGGCGAGGTGGCGGAGAGAGGGGCTGCTGGACTTCGACGAGCGGAAGGACCTCGACGTATTGACTGCGCCAGTGACCCATCCACGTTCGTCGAAGTGCACGACCGGCGACGTCGACCCAACGGGTTGCAGCCAGGATACCTGTTTGAGGTTCCACTGAGGAAGGTGCTGGGAGCAAGTGACGAACAGCACTGACGCGACGCGCCCGGTCTCCTTTGGCTCCTCGCGCCAGGCACTGCTCACGCAAGGGACAAGGCCGACAATCATCTAACTGAGCCACATATGTAGCCCGTTGGGTGAACGCATTCTCTTGACGCATCTCACTCAACCAGAGGGGCGCTCCGGTGGGACAGCGAAGCGAGACCTCATCATGCAGGGTAAAAGCCCGTGCCGGGATCTGGCTCCGACCACGGTCTCTGGCTAATTGCCAGGGACCGTAGATCTCTGAAGGCTGATCAGACGAGGAAACCCGTGGGGGACGTTCTTTTGCTGGAGACCACTCCATCTCGCGCAGTTCCCCTCCCTGCATGCTGTGTCCGAGCGACAGCCGGATATTCCACGCCCATTGGCACACGATCTGCCAGAGTTCCTGTCCGCATTCCGTGTACGAACACCAGCGGTCGGGATCATCTTCCAGATCCTCCTCAGCAAAAATGGTTTCAAACGCACCACGCCCGTGATACAGGTCCACCACATCCTCGACCAGCAAGCCATCGGCATCCAGTGTTGTGATGAAGAGTTCATAGATCCATGCCCCCACGCGCTTGCCGACTTTCACAGCAGGATCGGGAGAAGAAGCCAGGTAGCTCATCATTGCTTTGGTGCTTGCCAGGCTGTCGGGACGGGGAAAAGAGACCGCCGACAGTTCCTGGCACTTGATCCGGTATTGTCAAGTTATTGTATGAGGGAGAGCACAATTCTGAGGGAACGCTTGTTAGGAGAACAATGGCAGGTGAGAACTGGGAAAAGATGCCTCATCATGCAACCCTGTTTCCAGCAGTGATGTCATTCCAGGTCCCAAATCGCTCCTTCATGAGAGCACGATAGTCTGAAGCGCAGAGACGATGTCGTTGGGGACGGAAGTGATCCGAGATCGGTCCAAAGGCTGAGAGGAAGCGCTGCGCAGGTATTGTCAACTTGGAGAGACTCCTTCATAGAAAACTGAACAGTGTGATACAATGGCGCCATGAAAAAGAATGTCTCCGCGTCTCCCTACAAAGGCTTCCGCTTCCCGCCGGAAATTATCGGTTATGCTGTCTGGTTGTACTTTCGCTTCCCCCTCAGTTGCGCGTGACGTGGAAGAACTGATGGCCGAGCGTGGCATCGTGCTTACCTATGAAACCATTCGCCAGTGGTGCCTCACATTTGGCCAAACGTATGCCAATGAGTTGAAACGTCGACGCACAAGACCGGGAGACAAGTGGCATCTGGATGAAGTATTTTTGACCATCAATGGAAAGCGAAGCTACCTGTGGAGAGCCGTCGACCAGCACGGCACTGTTCTCGATATCCTCGTACAAAGTCGACGTGACAAACAGGCAGCGAAGAAGTTCTTTCGCAAGTTGCTCAAGGGGCTTGAATACGCGCCGCGAGTGATCATCACCGACAAGCTCGCTAGCTATGGGGCTGCTAAGAAAGAGATTCTACCAAGCGTTGAGCACCGCAAACACAAAGGGTTGAACAACCGAGCGGAAAACTCCCATCAACCGACGCGGCAACGAGAACGAAGCATGCGTCGGTTCACATCTCCTGGACAGGTTGTGTTGCAAGAAATTTCAAGAAGACAAGGTGAGGTTATGGAGCAACTCTCCTTGTTCAGTTTAAGCAACCACTCCGAACAACTTGGCAACCAATGCCACCTGCCCTCTCACATCCCCTTTTGCCACGCCTCGCAGTTGTCCTTTGCGTAGCATGTTCATCACCTCGTACCCCTGTAATGTTCGTCGGGCTGTCTCGAAGGAGAAAAAGCCCATGCCTAGCTTCGTCAACCGTTTGAGGAAGCGGTGATCTTGCTCGACAAGATTGTTGAGGTATTTGACTTGCCGTAATGCGCAGTTTTCAGGGAGGTATCCCTCCGCTTTGAGTTCTGCAAACGCTTTGGGATACGCTGCGTTTTTGTCCACATTGATGACTCGTGGCGTGCTCGTATGAGACGCTGCAAGGGTTTTGAGCAAGAACTGTCTGGCGGCTTGTGCGTCCCTTGTCAGACTGAAGAAGAAATCGAGGGTTTGGCCCTGAGAATCAACGGCCCAGTACAAGTACACCCACTCTTTTTTGACCTTGATGTAGGTCTCGTCAACGCGCCAGGAGTCGGTTGTGGGCTTCACATGAGGACGGCAACGCCGTTCAAGCGAAGGCGCATACCGCTGGACCCAGTGGTAAATTGTGGTGTGATCGACGTGCGAACCACGCTCCAGCATCATTTCTTCGAGATCGCGGTAGCTGAGCGAATACCGCAAATACCACCTGACGCACAAGAGAATAATGTCGGATTGAAAATGACGCCATTTGAACGGGTGCTGCTCTGCCATGATGCGTTCCTTTTCCACTTTTCTCCCGACTTTAACAGATCAGTTACTTTCTTGCGACACAACCCACTGACAGGCCTACTGATGCTAACACAATCAGGCCTTGGCATCCCTGCCTTCTAATGGATAGCCTGCCTGTTCCCACTCGGCCAGCCCACCGGCAAAGTGCAGCACCTGGGTATAGCCCTGGTTCTCAAGCACTTTACCGAGAGCGGCACTGGCAATACAGGTTCGGTCGGAACAGTAGACGACAATCTCGTCTTCTTTGCGAAGCTCGGCCAGCGCGCCCTGGATGGTGGAGAAGTACAGGGAACCAGGAATATGTTTCATCTGGTACTGCCACTCATTCAGAGCCATTACCAGACGAAAGGATTCATCGTGGTCCATTTTCTGTTTCAACTCTTGATGGTCAATGGTTCTCAATATTTTCTCCTTCATCACGTTTTACTTCGCTGCTTGTACCTGCTCGATTTGTTCCTCAATGGTATTCTCATGTATCACTGTGGCTTGAGCAGGACGAGAGACGTTTTAACTGCTCTTTTCCTCGCCCTCTACGCGCAAAATGATTTTTCCGCGCGTGTGCCCTTGTAGGGCCTGCTCAAACGCCTGGGATGCCTCTGAGAGAGGAAAGACCCGCTCGATGATTGGTCGGAGCTGGCCTGTATCTATCAGGTCCCCGATGTGTATGAGCTGTTCTCGATTGGGCTTGACGATAAAAAAGAGCTCACGCACACCAAAGGCGGCAGCCTGCTCCTGGGATAGGGGGCTAAACACACTCAGGAGCAGTCCGCCCTTCCTTAGAACGCGCCAGGAGCGATCTACTGTCTCACCACCTATGGTATCAAGCACTATATCAACATCACGCACCACATCCTCGAAACGCGTGGTGGTATAATCAATGATCTCATCGGCTCCCAACGTGCGTAGGAATGCATGATTGCGTGCAGAGGCTGTCGCGATCACCGTGGCACCAGCCCACTTTGCCATTTGAACCGCCATGCTTCCTACGCCACCAGCGGCACCATGAATGAGAAGCGATTGCCCACTGGTAAGCCCTGCGTGCTCAAAAAGCGCTTGCCATGCTGTCAGTCCAACCAGGGGGACTCCGGCTGCCTGGATGTGCCCAAGGGTTCGTGGCTTGGGCGCCACATCAGTCGCGCGTGCGATCGTGTACTCAGCAGCCGCGCCATCCCTCCAGGATTCGGTGAGCGCATAGATAGCCTCTCCTGCGGCTATACCAGCGACGCCGGGCCCCACTTCAACGACCTCGCCAGAAACATCATGACCTGGTATGGGATGCTGACGTTCGATACCAGCCGGTGTTTGCCAGGTTTCCGACCAGATCGGTTCCTGCCACATCACACTTGTCGCATGGACACGAATCAGGACTTCTCCTACTCCTGGCTGAGGTTTCGGTGCATCTTCGAACACAAATTGATCGGGTCCGCTCTGACTATATAGGCGAATAGCTTTCATCTCTTACATGTCTCCTTTAAAACGTACATATGCAGCCTCAGCGTTCATCTCCACACTTGTATTTTTTTATGGCTCTCTGTTGGCTCTGGCTTTCTTACGCTTTTGCCGCAATGACCTCAACTTCAACGAGAATTTCCGGGTAAATCAATTCGGTAACCACAGAAAACATGCCTGCTGGACGAAACCCACCCAGGTAACGGCCTCGAACTTGAATATAGGCCGATTTATCCTCCGCGTGAATCAGATACTGGTTGACCTTCACGATATCGGCTATCCCCATGTCAGCGGATTCCAGGGTTGCCAGAATATTCTTCCAGGCCTGGTCGGTCTGCTCCTCAATCGTCTCTGGTATGGTCCCATCAGGCTTGATGCCGGGCGTTCCGGACACATACAACCAGCGAACATTACCTGAGACCTCCACCCCATCACTGTAGCTATCATTGCCGCGACCAATCTGCGCTGCCACCCCTATATTGTGGATTGTGTTCATTCTTCGTCTCCTTGGTTATCCCTATCTCGATTTGAGAGCATATGCGAGAAAGCTCAACGTTCCTTTCAAAGGACATTTTCTCTCAAACAACATCGGCATGCGAGTCATCTTCTTATCGGTCCAATAGATCCTATTCTAGAAGAAGTGTCCATCTTCGAGATCCTGGATCAGCGTGGGGTGTACTGGCTGCCACCCCAGCAGCTCGCGGGTCAGCGCACTCGACGTCGGGTTGTCTATTGAGGAGAAGGGTCCGAGCCAGCGAAAGTGCTTGCCCGCGTCCTCTGGAGAGATGGAGACCACCGGGAGATCGAGATGCCGACCGATCGCCTCGGCGATGGTGCGGGTCGGCACGCCCTCTTCCGCGACTCCGTGCAGCACCGATCCCGCTGGGGCCTTCTCCAGCGCCAGACGGAACAGGCGAGCGGCATCGAGCCGGTGCACAGTGGGCCAGCGGTTAGAACCATCGCCGACGTAGCCGGAGACGCCCTTCTCACGGGCGATAGCGATCAGGATCTCCGTGAAGCCGCCTCTTTTTGTGTCGTGAACCGAGGGAGACAGTCGCACGATCGATGAGCGCACGCCGCGCTGGGAGAGAGCGAGCGCCACGTTCTCCGATGCGAGCCGGGGCGCGACCGACCCGGCGTCGGCCACGTCCTTTTCCGTCCCGAGACGCCCCTGTGGGAGAAAGAATGTGAGCATCACTGTTCCCGAGGTGATCACGAACGGCTTGCCGGAGCCTTCGAGCGCTGCTCCGATTGTCTGGACGGCGTGCAGATCCGTGCGCACAGCGCCCTCGTAGTCCGAGAAGATCCCCTCGTAGTCCGCGACGAAGTCGTGGATAAACGCGAGGTGGATGACGCCGTCAGACGCCGCCGCTGCGCTGCGCAGGCTGTCAAGATCATCGAGGGAACCACGATGCACCTGTGCGCCGGCGGCAACAAGCGAGGCCGCGGCTGCATCTGAGCGCGCCAGGCCGAGGACCTGATGGCCCGCCTCGATCAGTTCGGGGACGACGGCGGAGCCGATAACACCGGTCGCGCCAGTAACAAAAACTCTCATGGGAAAATCCTCCATTACTAAACATACGGTTAGGGTTTCGGTCGTGTGGACACTACCTTCTCATGGTTTTTTAGGATTTGACCAGAGAGGGTCTTCATCTTGATACATCGAGCACGATTTTTCCTTGATGGTGCCGCGTCTCCAGTCGCTCATGAGCTAACTTTGCCATTTCGAGGGGAAACACCTGATCAAGGTGAACCGTCAACTGACCATGGTCCACCAGCTTCGTCAGTTCGGCCAATTGTCGTCTATCAGGGCGGAAGTAGAGTACGTGCGTGTCAATATGACGGGTGGGTGTCACCTGCTCAAGGTCGACAATGCTGACGAGCCGTCCCCTCTCGCGTACCACCTGCATACTTCTTGCCGCTGTCTCTCCCCCAACACAGTCCAGGACCGCATCGATGCCCTCAGGATGAGCCGCGTGGACAGCCTCCGCGAAGTCCGTTTGCGTATAGTCAATGAGTTCGCTTGCTCCCAGTTGCTGAAGGTACGGGTGGTGCTCGTTCCTTGCTGTGACCATGACGTGTGCTCCAAGGCGCGCAGCCAGTTGGACAGCAAGCGTGCCGGTTCCTCCCGCCGCACCGGTAATCAAGAGCGTTTCTCCCGGTTGGATCTTCAGCAGTTCGAAAATTGCCTGGAAAGCGGTCAGCCCGTTGACGGGAAGGGCAGATGCGTGCAGGGCATCGAGCGAGGAAGGCATTGGAGCGATGAGATTCGCAGGGACAGCCACGGCAGAAGCATAATGACCAATGCCGACCTGGTAGGTCGCGCAGATCACGTGGGTTCCCACATCCCATCCCGTGACTGCCTCTCCCACCTTTGCAATGATCCCTGCTGATTCCCAACCAAGCACGAGCGGAAACTGTTGCCCTTCTAATACTATGCTTCCTTGCCGCGTTTTCACATCCCACATCCCGACGCCGGCTGCCTGGACGTTGATGAGGACTTGCTCTGGGCCACAGGGTGGCACAGGCAGATCCACAAGCTTGAGTTGATCAGGGCCGCCAAAAGCGGTAATGGCGATCGCTTGCATGCGTTGTTCCTTGTCTATCACTGTTTTCTCTCCTTTCTGCGATCATCGAAAGAGAGCCAGGCGATGTAGCGGGCGAACACGAGGCGTAGGTGGATACGTGAGCGTGGGTGCCTGCCATTTTGTATGGGGAAGAATTGTATGCATCCGAAATAAGCTTTCTGTACGTTGTGAGAAAAGCACATTGACCGCAAGGCCGTTTTTATCCTGGCTTGCTTTGTTATGACCTCGGTCAGTGTACCGCGAGGAGGCGAAAAAATCATGGGCCAAAAAGGGTGTTTCCAACGGCAGGCATGCCAGTAGGGAATCCACACAAAAGTGGTGTCGACCATCCTACCATGCGTTTGATTATCCTGGCTTCTGGAGGGATGTGGGTGAATACGTCAGCAAGATCTTGACACCTGAACGAACTTTAGGGACAATACTCTGAAGAGTGGTTTCTTTCCCAGCAGTAAAAGTGGGCAGTGCAAAAAATCAAAGTCAGGAAGGAGGGGCGACCATGGATAGTGCAAACTACGGAGACAGCTCGAGTAGGTTTCCCACCCAGGGACCGCTCGACCAATTGCTGACAGCCAAATTTTTTGTTCCTACACTCCCAAGCACCTATTTTGCCCGTCCCCGTCTCACTGCTTTGCTTGATGCTGGACTTCAAAGTCAGGCCATTCTTGTCTCCGCTGCTGCTGGTTTTGGTAAGACGACCCTACTTTCGGGCTGGGTTCGTATGTTCAGACCCAATGATCCGCACGCGGCCTGGATCTCTCTCGATACATGCGACAACGTACCATCCCAGTTCTGGATATATGTCCTGGCTGCTCTAGAACGTTGTAAGTCGGGGATCTCTGCCCTCCCTTTGACGTTCTTGCAAAAAGAGTCCCAACCAGCATGGCAAGCAATGCTCACGGCCTTGATCAATAACCTGGCCCAGTGTAGCGAACGTATGGTGCTGGTTCTAGACAACTATGACAAGATTACCGAACCAACCATCCATGCTCTCATCTCGTTTCTCATTGAGCACCTTCCGCCTACCCTGTGCCTGGTTCTCTCCACACGCGCAAATCTCCCATTCTCGCTTGCCCGGTTGCGGGCACGTGTGCAGATCCAGGAATTACGGACCGAACAGCTACGGTATACGCAGGAGGAGACAACGATCTTTCTCCGCAAGGCAGTGGACTTTCGCTTTTCCGAGCAGGATATGCAAGAGGTGCAATCCCGCACACAGGGCTGGTGCGCGGGATTGCAGTTGGCAGCACTTGCCTTGCGGGGACGATCGAACCCAAGAGATCTGCTCCATGAGCTCCATGGAAGCCAGCGTGCTATCCTTGAATACCTGTTGGATGAAGTGGTTCAACAGCAGTCAAGCAGAGTGCAAAATTTCCTGTTGCAAACCTCAATTCTGGATCGCCTATTTCCTGCCCTGTGTAATGCGGTGTTAGAGCAACAGGACAGTCAATCCATCCTGGAGGAAATGGAACACGCCAATCTGTTTCTCAGCCCGCTCGATGAAGAGCATCAGTGGTATACGTACCATCCCCTGTTTGCCGAGGCGTTACGCCATCGTCTACAGCAAATCTCCCCAGACAATGTTTCCATACTGAACCTACGGGCCAGTCAGTGGTACGACAGCCATCTTTATGAGAACGAGGCCATCCAGCATGCTATCTATATTCAAGAGTGGTCCAGGGTAACAGAGCTTATCGAGCGCATTCCGAGCCAGAGCATCTGGAGTCGGCTAAATGCCCCATTCTGGATCGAACACCTGCCTCCTGATGTTGTTCGTACGCGACCGCGTTTGTGTTTGGCATATGCTAATGCTTTATTTTGGAACACTCCTTCTCGTATCACGAAAGATTGGCTGCGCGATGCCAGGATGGCGTGGGCGGTTCTCCATGCAAGGGAGGAAAATGCTACGGGAATTACGCCAGCACAAAAGCCAGAGGCCTCGACTCACCTTCTGGGCGAGATTGCTACCTTGCAGGCTGTGGTCGTAGGTTTCTATGATGGTGATGCAGGAGCCACGCGGGCTTATTGTAACGAGGCTCTCACCCATCTTGTTGAGCAGCAACAAGCGGCTCATGTCCAGGTTACTTTCGCTCAATCCCTGGCCGCTTTATCTCTGGGGCACTTCGAACTTGCTATTCAGTCGCTGCAAGCAGGAAATACAGCCGCGGCAGCTGAAGGAGATACTGCTCTTGCAAACATCTGTCTGACAAGGGCAAGCTGGGATATTACTATGGCTGGAAGATTGCATGACGCCTGGCAGTTTACCGAGCATACCATTCAACGGGCACAAACTCCAGATGGGCATTTGCCAGTTACTGTCTGTTGGACATATGCCCGTCAGGCAGATATCCTGCGTGAATGGAACAGGCTCAAGGAAGCTCAGCATCTCGTTGAGCAAGCAATCCAATTTGGGGAACAGGCTGAAATCACCGCTCTGTTGCCGCTGGGATACACTATTTTGTTGAAGCTCGCACTCTCACGAGGAGATTTAGAAGAAGCCGCCAGGGCAAATCAATTGCTGGAAGACTCCTGGAAAAGGATGCCGGCGCCGTATTGCTATGCGCTCTACAGTAATGTGGATCAGGTTCGTTTCTGGCTTGCGTGTAGAGATTTGGAACGAGCCAGGCAATGGGCTAAGAATCTGGAACGGGAAGAACCTCTGGTGTCCCCGTTGGCACGAGAACGGCAGGGCGTTTCGCTTGCCAGAATAGCGCTTGCCGAGTCCCAACCTGACAGGGCGCTGGCTTTGCTGGCCCCGTTGATCGTGCGGGCGAAGGCGACGGGGCGGTGGGCCCATGTTTTGGAAATGTGGTTGTTACAAGCCCAGGCTTACCAGATGCGTCTACAGAGCCAGGAGGCTCTTGCCACGCTTGCCCAGGCAGTCAATCTGGCAGCTCCCGAAGGCTACATCCGTTGTTTTGTGGACGAGGGGGTCCAGATGGCAGATCTGTTAGGCCGACTGAGAAAACAAGGGCACCAGGGAGACTCGATCTCCTATCTGGAGACGCTCCTGACCGCCTTCGACGATGCACATGAAGCACAGATGAGGCAAGCAAAGAAGGAGCAGTCAGATGTAAGTTCGCCGTTGCTCGACCTTTTGAGCGCGCGGGAATACGAAGTGCTGAGACTGGTTGCGCAAGGTGCCTCTAATCAGATGATTGCAGAAACGCTGGCGATCTCAAATGATACGGCCAGACACCATGTGAGTAATATTCTCAGCAAACTCGGAGTGACCAATCGCACACAAGCAGCAATACGGGCCCGTATTCTTGGCCTGCTCTCTTCAGCATCATAAAGCCTCCACGCATTACTTCATGGAAAATGTGACTCATGGGTCTCTTTAGTAGAAGTATACCATAGGTTGGGCTTCTACTAATAGGACTTAGTGGAAGTGTGTAAGTAGCGGAAGCAATGAAAAGCAGATCCAATAGATCGAGAGACGGACGAGTTTCCTACTATCTTTGCTCAATACAGGTACGTTGCGTAGGTATTGTCAACTTGGAGAGACTCCTTCATAGAAAACTGAACAGTGTGATACAATGGCGCCATGAAAAAGAATGTCTCCGCGTCTCCCTACAAAGGCTTCCGCTTCCCGCCGGAAATTATCGGTTATGCTGTCTGGTTGTACTTTCGCTTCCCCCTCAGTTGCGCGTGACGTGGAAGAACTGATGGCTGAGCGTGGCATCGTGCTTACCTATGAAACCATTCGCCAGTGGTGCCTCACATTTGGCCAAACGTATGCCAATGAGTTGAAACGTCGACGCACAAGACCGGGAGACAAGTGGCATCTGGATGAAGTATTTTTGACCATCAATGGAAAGCGAAGCTACCTGTGGAGAGCCGTCGACCAGCACGGCACTGTTCTCGATATCCTCGTACAAAGTCGACGTGACAAACAGGCAGCGAAGAAGTTCTTTCGCAAGTTGCTCAAGGGGCTTGAATACGCGCCGCGAGTGATCATCACCGACAAGCTCGCTAGCTATGGGGCTGCTAAGAAAGAGATTCTACCAAGCGTTGAGCACCGCAAACACAAAGGGTTGAACAACCGAGCGGAAAACTCCCATCAACCGACGCGGCAACGAGAACGAAGCATGCGTCGGTTCACATCTCCTGGACATGCGCAGCGCTTCCTCTCAGCCTTTGGACCGATCTCGGATCACTTCCGTCCCCAACGACATCGTCTCTGCGCTTCAGACTATCGTGCTCTCATGAAGGAGCGATTTGGGACCTGGAATGACATCACTGCTGGAAACAGGGTTGCATGATGAGGCATCTTTTCCCAGTTCTCACCTGCCATTGTTCTCCTAACAAGCGTTCCCTCAGAATTGTGCTCTCCCTCATACAATAACTTGACAATACCAATAGTTGAGCTGCTCACTCTTCGCGCCGATTGATCACTCGTCACCCTAAAACCTGATCAATCTTCGTGCTTACTACCATCAAGGGCCATAGACAGCGAGCATTCTTAATCGTTATAATACAAAAAGCTCATAGAGCTAATAAATAGTGTTAGGAATGATAGCATGGAAGCAAACGCAGTAGAACCACAAAAAGAGAGCGTGCAATCAATAGTGAATACAACCTTGTCTGCGCGGCAACTCTATCGCCATGACCCATTATTGTTTCTACTCAAGGAAAGGTTACATCTGAGAAATCTTTGGATGAGCGTTGGCGCAATGCTTCTTCCGGGAATCGTCTATCTGGTGTGGTGGTTGTTATGGGGAAGCAAATTCTCATCAGGGTGGAATCCTGGCACTATTTCTAGTATTCTGATTCAGACTTTCGCCCTTTTCCCCTCCCTTTTTTTTATCTACGATTGTATTCCCAATGCTATTGCAAAAACCTTTAATACACTCTATACGGATGATGTGATTGGGAAGTATCGTAAAGATCCTGCTGATAGAGAAGCATATGCACGCTTCAAGCAACAAGTGGTCTACTGGATGGATAATAACTGGTGGACAGCGACAATTATAGTCGTGATCATTCTTTACGCCCTCCTGAGGTTATTTCTTCGCGAATTACCAGATCGACATGACTTGCTACCATTAATGGTACGAACTGTCGTGGTTATTATCTATGTTCCCTTGATGTTTGCGACAGGCATGAGTGTGATACGGCTTGTATTAGCATTAATTTTTGTGAATCGTCTGTTCTATCTCTTCAAACTTCAAATAAAACCAGCACTTGCCGACGGCTCTGGCAGGCTTCGTAGTCTTGAACGTCTTCTCTGGTTGTGTGTGAGCATAATGCTCTGGGTGGCAATCCTGTTAGCGGCAATGATACTTGGGCGTAACGTGGGTGGGCTTACGTTCCCAGAAGTATTTTTACTCGGTGCTATTTATATCTTGCTTATTCCTACACTCTTAATTGGCTGGTTGATCTTTCCTCATCGTATGATGGTAAAAGCGCGCGATGAGGCGTTACAACCGCTGGCCATTGAATATCAACAGGCACTCATGCTGTCTTTGTCCCCAAAAACGCAAGATACGCAAGGTGTTGCGGCAGAAATACTTCATCTGGAAACACTGAAAAAGCGCTATGATTTGGTCTACAATTCATTCTCTGTCTGGCCTCTGGAAACCCATACATTAAGTAGTGCTGGAGTAACCGTCATCCTACCTGTCATTTTACCTCTGATTTTCCCTTTTATTGTTTCATTTATTTCATTCCTACTTCAATGGTTCGGGCTTTGAGTCTGGTGCGGTGCCATCCAATCATCGTTGAGCAGATCCGCTCGCAAGGCAACGATGGCGGTGGCATTGGTTCGACACCAACGCATGCCTCGTTTTTTCATGCGATTGATGACGATGGGCACGGCTCGCTCGATTATGCCGCTACTGGTAATTTGGGCCAAGAGTGAGCAGGTTTCGGGGGTCATCCCACGGGTTGCGCAACGAGATTCAATGGTTGAACAGGAAGGGAAAAACTGACAGAACATATCTTTTAGAGAGCCTGTTTGCTAGGAGCATCAACACGAGGTTTCCGCGAGAGAAAACGCATCCTCTGCCACGCATCGAAAAAACAACTGCCTCATTTCTGGCTGTAACGCCTCTCTGTATACTACAGTGAAAAACCGGAGCGTCTCAGAAAGGAACCATCGCAACGCTATGCAGTTCTCTAACCACTCGCGCCGCCAGGATCGCTTAAACTGGCTGGCGGAGATTTACCGTGCGTATACCGCTGATCTCCAACACTTTATCTCCAACAAGGTCGGCGATCCCACTGTGGCCGAGGACCTGACCAGCACGGTCTTTCTCAAGGCGCTGCGCTGGCTCAGGGAGGATCAGAGTCAGCGCAGCGTACATGGCTGGCTCTACGCGACGGCTCGTACCACTATCGTCGATTACTGGCAGGCGCAGAGAGAGATCGAGGTGCGTTCGCTGAGCGGCCTGGAGGAGCAGTTGTTCTTCAGCGATGACGCTGCAACAGCTTCCCAGCAGACCGAGATGCGCGTGCAATACCTTCTCAGCCTCTTGCCAGAACGTGATCGCACCATTTTGACCCTGCGCTACCTCCAGGGGTATAGCGCGCCTGAGATTGCCGCTGCCCTGGGAACGAGCGCGGGCCATATTCGAGTACTGCAATTGCGTGCTCTGAGGCGAGCAGCACAAGTGGAGACCATGGAAAGGAACAGATACTGTATGCAAGAACAAGAATCACCATTTGACACCTTCGTCAAATGCATGGCCCCGGAGAGCCGCCGGGTACTCGATCTGGCCCGCGAGGAGATGCTCACCCTGAAACACTGGTGGATCGGCACTGAACACTTGCTGTGGGGTTTGGCGAGCGATGAGAGTCTCACGTCATTTCTCACTCCACAGGGGATAACGCCTGAGCGTATCCATGCTGGCATTGTGTTTATCTTCGACCGCCAGACGCATCAAGGCCAATCAGTCCAGGGCTCTCCACCACTAGCGGACGTCTCATCCGATGCGTTCAAACTGCTCACCCCCCGCGCCAAACGGGTGATCTTCCTGGCAGGAGAAGAGATGAAGAGCCAGGGTGAGCAGAGCATACGCCCGATGCATCTGCTGCTTGGCTTGTTGAATGAAGGGGAGGGGCTTGGCGCGGGCCTGCTTCGTACGCTCGGCATCGGTCTCTTGCAGGGGCGCGCGGCGTTGGTACCTCCCGAGGCCTCTCAGATCTGCTCCTTCTGCGGGCGCAGCGGTGAAGAGGTCGCCCGCCTCTTCCCAGCAGAGGTCGGAATTGTGGAAAGGAGTTCACCCGAGCCTGGCACCTTCATTTGTGATCATTGTGTGAAACGTTTCTACACCATACTTGGAACTGTTTAACCTCCATCTTGCGCAACGACCAGCTCGATACTCTCACCCAATCGAGCCTCTCGCCCTGGTCTACGGCGTCACAGGCGCACCCATGAACGAGATAAAGATGTGCATTACGGCAAAATAAGAAAAATAAGGAGAAAACAGATGTCACAGGAACAGAATCAACCAATACCACGGTGGCAGTCACCAGAAGTGGCTCACGACTTCCGGCAGGAAGCCGAACAGCGACAGCAAAGTATGGAAGAAGCGACGCGACACATGCTCTTGTCCGCCGGGCTCAAGCCGGGAGATCGGGTCCTCGACATTGCAGCCGGGACAGGTGAGCAGAGCCTGCTCGCGGCGCGTCTGGTGGGACCAACCGGATGGGTCCTCTCCACCGACATCTCTGCTGACATGCTTCAGGTGGCAGCCAGTCGCGCCCAGCAGGAAAAACTCACCAATATCAGTACACAGGTGATGGATGCTGCGCAGCTTGATCTGGACGATAAAACCTTCGATGCGGTCATCTGCCGCAACGGGTTGATGATGTTAGGCCCCAGGTTCCAACAAGCCTTGAGCGAAATCCATCGCGTGCTGAAACCTAGCAGGAAGCTCGCAGCCCTGGTCTGGTCAGTACCTGAACGCAATCCCTTGCACGCGCTGCCGCTTGCCCTGCTCGCAAAATACATCGGAGTAGATCCTTCCAACGCCTGTTTTTCCCCTGGTCCCTTTTCCCTGGCAGACAAGAGGCGCTTCGAGCAGGCACTTGCCGATGCTGGTTTTCGTGATGTCGCAATTCAAGCCATCCCGCTCCAGCTCCACTTCGCATCCGTCGAAGCATATCTAGAGAGCAGAAGGCTGCTAACGGCAAGTATGATCGGGCAGCTGAGTGAGTCTGACCAACAGCAGTTAACGCAGGAGATACGAGAGGTGTTGAGCCAGTTTGAGGGGCCACAGGGTCTTGTCACCTCCGCTGAAACCTTGCTTGGCGTGGGAACCAGATAAGATCTGATTGGTTGGGGATGAGCCGCCCTCGATGCCGGGATCAAGCTCATCCCTCAAAACCTCGAAGTGCGGAAGGCCGGGAGTGAGCGACCTCCGACGCCGTGCGTTTTCCTGGAATGCATCTGTACGGTTCTGTCAGAACTGAGAACACAAGAGTGAAGAAAGTGCGCAGGCCCTGCTCTTCCGCATGTTTTTCTCACTACACCACCAGAGCGAACGTCTTCAACATGCCCAATCGCTGGCGGAAAGCCTCGCGTTGTTGAGCCAAGGAAACCTTTTGCTTCACAGTGGTCCGAACGCGGAAGAACTGACGAATCTCATCAAATGCACGACAAAAGTGAGCTGCTGACGCAACGTTTCCAAAGCCACGCATGGGGTAATAGCGCTGCTTGATAGAGCGGTGATCTTGCTCTAACCGGTTATTGAGATATTTGTTCGTTCGATGCTGGACATGATCCCCTATTGTCTCGCGTATAGCTCGCGGATAAGAACGATGCCCATCGGTCGTGACTTGATCGGGAGTATGGCCGACCACAGCAACTGCCTGCGTGAAAAATCGCTGGGCTGCCTCCATATTCCGCTTCTCGCTCAACATGGAATCCACCAGATTGCCATCGTGGTCGATAGCTCGATAGAGGTAGCACCATTTCCCATGCACGTTGAGATACGTTTCATCAACATACCAGGATTTTCCTGCTTGGTCGAAGCGCTTTGTCCGCAATTGGTCCACGATCAAGGGAGTAAAACGCTCTTCCCAGTCTCGAACCGTTTCATGCGTGAAGACAAACCCCCGTTCTAAAAACACCTCAGCCACATCCCGCAGGCTCAATGTATAGCGCAGTCGCCACAAAACTGCGAGTAGGACGATGTCAGTGGGGACTTCAAGATAGTTGAAGAGGGTACCAGTTCGTTCATTAAACGTTGATCGGCACTGAGGGCAGAAAAAGGTTGCGTATCCAAGTTTGGTTTTCTTGGCGCGCTTTTTGGTGGTAGCGGCCGCACAATGGGGACAGTTCATTCATCACTATTCCTCGTTCCATATTCTTGATAGGATCAGCATATCAGAAATCTGGCCTTTCTGCCAAGATGGAGTTTGAGTTCTGACAGAACCTTTTTGCGCTCATGAAGGATCTTTCATCTGCTTTCTGACTCCCTCTCAAAGAAGAGATGTTGGTCTTCTTCTCCCTTGCGTTCTGCACGCTGGCATGGTATTATTCAGTGACGATTAGTAAGTGCCGCAATATAAAGCGATACTTTATAGTTTTCATGAGGTTCTTGACGATGCCCAAAGAGAAAGATGTCTTCGACCTGGGGCGCTATTCAGACCCCTCATTACTAATCCTTTCCAGCCTGGCGAGCGGTCCCAAACATGGGTACGCCATGATGGAGGATATCGCGGAGTTCAGTGGAACCAGGCTCGAACCCGGCACGCTCTATGGTGCGCTGGCCCGCCTGGAACGGCGGGGGTGGATTGAGCCGCTTCTCGCCGAGGAGCGGCGGCGGCCCTATCGCATTACCGCCGCCGGAGTGACCGCCCTGCGCGAGCAGATCGCGACGATGAGCCGCATCGTCGCCGTTGGTTCACAGCGCCTCTCGACCACGTAGCGCTCACTGAAGAGAGAAGAGGTATCCTGATGATGTCTCAACAGGCACGGTTACCCATTGGCTACGCCCAACTTGCTTCACGCATACTTACTTGCCTTGAGGATACGCCCAGGCACACCTTAGACCTGCTAGCGAAGCTTGAGCAGGCAACCATAGCGCTCCCAGAACCCGGCACTCTCTACCGCGTCCTGGCTTCCCTGGAACACCAGGGCTGGATTGAGCCGCTCACGCCAGAGAACCACCTACGTCCCTATGCTCTCACGCCCGCCGGAGAGGACACCTTAAGGCGGTTTCGTCGCTCCGCAAACACCCATGATGAGCGTATTGATGCATGCTCTCACGATCACCGACGTAAGGAAACGCATATGAGATTGAACCGAACCCTCCTGCGCCTCTATCCGCGAGCCTGGCGCGAACGCTATGAGGAGGAGATGCTCGCCGTTCTCGAACAGCACACCATTACCCCCGCAACCATCTTCGACCTGCTGCTTGGAGCCATTGACGCGCGGCTCGATCCGCACTACCGCAGCCAGCGCAGTGCTTTCTCTCCACGTGATGTCAAGCTTACCGCCACCGCCTTTGTGGTCCTCCTGACCGTCCTCACCGTCGCTCTGTTCGTCTGGCAATCGCTCTCAGTGCCATACATGAATATAATAACCACTGAAGTGTCCCCCCGACAGGGGGTCCCGTCGGAAATGACCCGAATGGCTTGAATGTTTCGCAGGCTATTCAACTCCAGATCAACCCTGGATGGGATAACCCAGGCTCTATCAGTAACCATATCGCGGCTTACTCACTGCAAATTGAATTCTTTCTCCTATTAGTCGCACTTCTCTTCTTTGTTGCTCGCATTGTGAAGCGCGCGCCATCTGCGAGACGCTTACCACTTCTTCTTTTCGCGCTTGCGAGTTTGTGTCTGCCTCTGCTGGCATTACCATTCCTCTTTTCCGCGCCAATTTCTTTCTTGATTCCAGACCATATAACCTTCTTTCAGGAGAGCACATTGTCTTCCCTGCCTTCTACTCTCATGGTACTTGAAATCGCTGGGAGTGGGTTGTTCATTGGTCTCATCAAAGGATGGCAGGCCATAAAAGCATGCCAGAAAGGTCTGCTTACGATGGTTGGGGTCGTGGTGCTGCTTCCGACGCTGAGCTTCTTTCTGAGTCGTCTCTTTACTGATACCATTAACCCAACATGGTACGACAATTCCCTCCCCCAATTTCAGATTCTTCTCTATGCCCTCGGGGCAAGCCTGCTTCCTTTCCTGGGCTTTGGCGCTTTGCTGCTTGCCACCGGAACCGATGAGTTGCCAAAGCCGTTTCTGCGCCGCTCCCTCCATTATGCTGCTGTGCTTACTGTTCCACTCATTGTCTCCCTACTCGCCACCGTTATCTGGAACATAGCAAGCTGGCAACAACTGCTTTTCAGCGAGAACGCTCATGAATTGCAGGACTTTGTTCTCCACATGATGCCTACAAGCGGCATCTTTGGAGACAATGGGCAACTGCTCTGCATTTCGCTGTCGCTCTTCACCCTACTTCTGGTCATGGGCATAGGAGCGATGCTCAAGCGGGGCTATCGCGCGTTTTCATCGCCTCCCACTCAGGATAACGGACAGCAGCAATCACCGGAGATGATGCAGGTACAGCAGTCATAGAGGCAGTTCGACCTTTATGACTGGTTGTGCTAGCATCTGAGAAGTCGTGATGGCACATTGGAATCCCGACAAAAATCCCTTCAAGAGGGTATTGTCAACTTAATTACAATTGTAGAGCTTATAGAAGAGAAACAGGCCTCAAAGTGGGGATTGTGCCCTGTTTCTTGTCCTTGTTTGTTCGAGAATTCTGGCTGATATGGCATCGAAGTGGTGAAAGCTCATCAACAAAAAAATTTAAGTTGACAATACCCTATTTATCGCCAGTTAGATAGGGAGACCCGGTCATGACATTCGGTCAAAAGCCACTCTATCCAGCCAATGGCTGTCTCCTTCCCGCTGAGGAAAGGGATGGACTCCTGGATGCATATGCCACGGGAGAGTTGCCTCCTGAAGAACAGCAACAGATTGCCAGTCATATAGCGCAGTGTGAATCATGTAAGCATACACTCATAGAACTTCAGCAGTATCATAATCTGCTGCAGGGACTGTTCTCAGATGCGCCTGCTCCAGCAAGCCAACATGAGTCAGCACAAGAGGGAGATTATCGGCTAACATCTCTGCGTATAACCCTTCTCGTTCTCGTTCCCATTCCGCTTCTTTCGCGGCTTGATCCTGTGCCACACGGTCATCAAAGAGTGCAGGGAAACCCGCCAGGACCTGATCTCGCCAACGAGAGATCACATTCACATGCGTCCCGTATTCTGAAGCAATCTGCGAGAGAGATTTTTCTTCTCGCAAAATCTCTTTCACGACTTTGATTTTAAACTCAGTTGTATAGGTTTTTCTGACTGGTGCCATCTCTTCCCTTTCCACCTTCAAACCTCCAATTTTTTTGTCTTATTCTATGGGGTCATTATATTTCGGCATACGGTATCTGCGTTCCTGAACGTCTTGACACGGATTGAAATCTTTCTTCAATGGCCCCTTTCGCCTACCTGAAAATGGCTCTTTTGACAAAACCATTATTGGAGTATGCTTCTCGTGTCAGGAAAAGAAAGTTTCTTGACGAAGCAGATAAAGGAGATGTCCAGAGGGAGCGAGCATGAATAGTCGTGTTGCAAAAAAATTGGGCTGAGAAAGTGGTGCAGGTAATGTGGCTCTACCCAATGTGCTGAGCTTTAAATTTTTTGCAACACGACCTCATTTGTTCACACTCGTCTCATCATATCCTGGCAGAAAGCAGCGTACGGAGAGAAAGTCTCTCCGTTTGAAAGAATCCGCCTGACTTCTCTAGGAGACATATGTAACGTTGGTAGAACGAAAAGAAAAAAAGAATTGTGAAAGGACAAGGGACAACATATGCAAGCTATCGCCATTACCGCCTTTGGCGGGCCTGATCGTCTCACGCTCATGGACCTGCCTGCGCCAACCTGTGGCCCGGACCAGGTTATTATTCACGTTCAGGCAGCAGGTGTTGGAATGTGGGATGTGAAGGCGCGGCAGGGGAGCCTGACGCTGGAAGGACAACAGTTTCCGCTCATTCTTGGTTGGGAATCAGCAGGGATCATTGAACAGGTAGGGGCTGCGGTGACCGGGCTGAACGTAGGAACCCGCGTGATCTCTACGACGTATCAGGTCGGCATTGGTCATTATGCCCAGTCTGTCGCTGTTCCTGCGCATCTCGTCGCGCCAGCTCCATCCTCTCTCGATGCCTTGCACGCAGCAGCGCTTCCTATCGGCGGGCTTACCGCTTACCAGGCAATCTATGAAGTGCTGAAGATGCAGAGAGGAGAAACGCTCCTGATTACCGGTGCGGCTGGAGGAACAGGCACGCTTGCCGTTCAGGTTGCTGCTCATTTAGGAGTCCACGTCATTGCCACTGCGAGCAGTAAGAACCATCCATACCTTCAGCAGCTTGGAGCCAGTGAACTCATTGATTACGCACAGACGGACTTCGCGAGCGTGATCCAGGCGGCTCATCCCAAGGGTATCAATGCAGTTCTGGACTGTGTTGGTGGAGAGACGGCGGCAAGAAGTCTGAAGGTTGTGCGTGATGGTGGGCGGTTCGTCACGATTGTTGATCTTGAGCAGGTAACACCTACCCGTCACATTGATACGCAATTGCTCTACTACCGCCCCGATGGGCAACAATTGGCCGAACTAACGAAGCTCGTCGATGCCGGTCAGTTGACGGTCCACCTCGACCAGGTGTTTCCTTTGGAAAAGGCCAGCCAGGCTCACGAGCGCTTGGAGACACGGCACCACCAGGGAAAAATTGTGCTTAGCCTGGAAGGGTGAACGTAATCTCATCTTCCGGTATTGTCAACTCAGCCAAAGTTGTAGAGCTTCCATGCCAAAAATGGCCGTAACGTGGAGAGAGCTCTCTATCTCTGACCTGATAGCCAGGAGAACCCTGGCGAAAATAACGTCGGAGCTGTGAGAGCTCATCAACAATTTTGGAAGTTGACAAGACCTCTTTGGACGCCTGCGTCTCACGGGGTGTGCAACGAGGTTTAGCTCATCAGTGATATGACTTGAGACCGTTCTTCGTCGCTGTCCCCGGGAATAACTGCTCAGGTGGGTAGTGGTTAGGTGGTAAGTGATGAGATAGAATTGGGGTTATGATTCAAGAAACGATGATACACGTTTGCCGTGTCTGTAGAAGTACAAATATTGTCAAAAATGGAGCCAATCGTTGTGGAAATGCTCAATACCACTGCAAGGACTGTGGCACCTATCGTGTTCTCACGCCAGCAAGCGTCTTCATAAACTGAGCAACAAACCGTGCTGCGGGCTTATCTGGAACGGTATAGCCTACGTGGAGTGGCACGAATCTTTGCCATGGCACGGTCAACCATTGCGGGGTGGCTCAAAGCGCACGTCCAGAACTCGCCTGATGTCAAAGAAACCCTTCCGCCTGCGACCCCAGATGATGTGCTCGAACTCGATGAAATGTGGAGTTTTGTGCGCAAAAAAGACCAGGCGCGGTGGTTGTAGACGGCAATGTGCCGCCGAACCTGCCAAATCGTTGCCTTTGCTATTGGAGACCGAAGCAAAGCGACCTGTCTTCGGCTTTGGCAAGCCATCCGCATGAATACAAACACTGCCATACCTTCAGTGATTTTTGGCATGCCTATCAGTACGTGTTCCCAACTGAAACCCATCATTGTGTTGGGAAGGAAACTGGGAAGACTGCGCATATGGAACGCTGGAACAACACCTTGCGTCAACGAGTAGGCTGCTACGTTCGACAAACGTTGTCCTTTTCCAAATCTGACGAATCTCATGAAATGATTACCAAGTGGTTTATTGTTCAGTATAATTTGGGCTTATCACTTACCATCTAACCACTACCGTATCGTCGAGGGCGCTCTCAGACTCAAACTTAACAAGAACGGCTACCGGGGCCGATGTATCCTTAGCTCTGGCAGCCTCACCAGAAGGAGATGAACACAAATGACTTCGACAAACTATGATGTAATTGTGATCGGCGCCAGTAAGGGCGGTAGATTCTTCCCAATCGATTTTGCAAAAGCAGGCCGGAAAGTGGCGCTCATCGAGCGCGACCAGATAGGCGGTGTCTGTGTGAACTTCGGCTGTACCCCGACAAAAACGATGGTCGCCAGCGCACGCCTCGCCTATCAGGCAAGACGTGGGGCCGAGTACGGTGTTCACGCCGGCCCCATTTCGGTCGATCTGCGGACCGTCCGCCAGCGCAAACAAGGTATAGTCGAGGGTGTTCGCAACAGCCACGAGAGCCGCCTGACAGCGCTGCAAGGACGGGGTCTCGATCTGCTAATGGGCGAGGCCCATTTTATCGCTCCGAAGACGCTTGAGATTTCTCTCAAGGACGGCGAGACGCGAGAGATCACCGCGCCACTGATTTTTATCGATACCGGGGACCGACCAGAACAACTCACGATCAAAGGCGCCGAGAGTGTCCCTGTGCTCAATTCCACCACGATCATGGAACTGGATACGCTCCCCGAACACCTGCTCATCACTGGTGGCGGCTATATCGGGCTGGAGTTCGGGCAGATGTTTCGCCGCTTTAGCAGCCAGGTCACGATCATTCAGCCTCGTCCACGCTTACTCATGAACGAGGATGAAGATGTCTCTAACGAAATCACGAAGATTTTGCGCGAGGAAGGGATCACGGTCTTGACCGAAACAATGCCGCAACAGATTGAGCCACTGGACGGTGGGCGCATGCGGTTGACCATACGCACGCCTCAGGGAGAACAGCAGATTACCGGCTCGCATCTGCTGGCGGCAACCGGTCGTGTCCCCAACACGGAAGCGCTCACCCCTGAAGCTGCTGGCATACGCCTCGACAAAGATGGCTACATCCAGGTCAATGAGCGCCTGGAAACGAACGTTCCTGGCATCTACGCGCTGGGAGATGTCAAAGGTGGGCCTGCTTTCACCCACGTCTCTTTAGATGATTTCCGCATTGTGCGCACCAACCTGCTTGAGCAGGGCAACGCCAGCACACGAGGTCGTCTGGTCCCCCATACCATCTTCATCGATCCCCAGCTTGGGCGAGTTGGCCTGACCGAAAACAAGGCCAGAAAACAGGGTCGCAACATCCGGGTGGCCAAATTGCCCATGAACGCCGTGTCCCGTGCCGTAGAAACCGGCGAGACGCGCGGCTTCATGAAGGCCATCGTCGATGCCGATACCCAACAAATTTTGGGCTGTGCCATCCTGGGAGCAGAAGGCGGCGAGATTATGACCATCATCCAGGTAGCGATGATGGGCAAGCTGCCCTACACCGCCTTGAGAGATGGCATTTTCACGCATCCCACCCTGGCTGAAGGGCTCAAAGCACTGTTTATGACGCTCGACTCTTAGGGTTACGTTGATACTACCTTTTTGTTATGAGTCATCCCGGATTTTTGAGCTTCCCATAGAACCACCAGAGTGATGAGGAACTCAAAAAAAGTGGATGCTAGGCCAAAAAAGCCTCCTACGCTAAACTGGCCTGTCAGTGTTTTTCTGACGAAAAAGTACCTGGACTTTGCACATTTTTTAGAGGCGAAGCCTCAGCTCTTCGAGATTGAAGGTATACTCACATAGCTTGCGGAGAGCTTTGAGCCCAATATCTTGTGCATGGGCTGGGCTCTACAAAGACGTTTTTTGACATCACCATTTCCGCCAGAATCGAGAAAACTTCCTTCTATGAGTGCTCAGTGTGTCAGAGAACCGAGAGACAGCCTTCTCGGGCCCTTTTTGACGAGTCCCAGATCGATAAGAGACAGAGGGGCTGTCGGCAGGGTTTTCCAAAAATGTGCAAAGTCCAGAGTACGACGTACCATATAACGTGCGACAAGAAGTCACATTGCGTGAGTCAGAAATGTGAGCACGTGTCCAATGCTCATCCCCAAACGCGACATGCGTCACTGGTAACGGTGGGGTGTGAAGCTCGCGTTAACGTCTAAGGAGAGGGTCAACCGTAGACTCAAACCGGGCCAGGGGAAGTTCGGACGGGTGAATGCAAATGAACCTTTGATGAGGCTTCGTTAGTACGGGTCATCGAAAAACGGTTGTGACGATGATGATTGGGTCGATAGGCATACTGGTCGTTATAACGGTATGTGTGGACACCTAGATCCCGGAGTAAAGAAGGCACCCACCCCGAACGTATCTCTGCAATGTGAAACTTGGAAACCCCATTGGGGTCTCAGGGCAATCTGAGTAAGTAGACCGTAAGGGATGCAGAATGCCCCAGTGGGAGAAAGATGCCTCAAGAAGCGAAGGCTGTCAGCCGAAAGGCAACAGGAATTCATAACTGGACAGATAGGGCAATACTCACGCTGAAAGGCGGCTGACGTGAGGCGGGTGGCTCTTGCGGATAATCTGGAAAGGGAGTGAATCATCTGGGAAAAGGTAGATGGCAGACATATCTCTGCTAACTGTAACCAGACGATGCCGAAAGGCTAACGACCAGAGCCAGAGAAGAGGCATAAGCTATCAGAGCCGTGTGCGGTGAATAGTCGCACGCACGGTTCATCGGGGGGAAAGTGCCGTGAGGCACCTACCTATCCCAATTGAGGCTGAGCTTCTATATGGAATGGCTCTAGAGACGACGATGTGCGCCTTGACGACCTTTTACATCACCACATAGTCCTGTATCGCAATCAACGACACTCATTGCCGAGTGAGACATGTGAGAGCCAAGAAATACCTGCTCCCACGGGATGCGCAACGAGGTGGATCTTCAGCTGAGGTGGCTTCGCAGGCCAATTTAATGTTCTCACTTTTGCTGGTAAGGACTCAACAATACTTCTGCCTTAGAGAAATAACGAAGCAATGAGAGACGCTTTCAAGCCAGTTTACGGCTGAGGTAAAACTCGTTGCGCATCCCGTGGGTGAATGCAGCCTGGGCTATCTCACAAGCGGAGAAAGGACCGCGAGAGAGGGGAATGTGAAGTCGAATGGGCGTGAAAAAAGGAACGAGCGCGCTAGATGAAAGAAGCACCTCCTCATAGATTGATTTGCTGAATATTCCGTGCGGCCAGGCCGGCCCTCCCCTCGACAATTTCGAATTGCACTGGAACGCCGGCTCTGATCGTGCGGTAGCCCTGTCCAGGAAGCGCCGTGAAGTGGAAGAAGATCTCCTCGCCTGCTTCTTCTCTCACGATGATACCGATCCCCGCGTTGGAGTCAAACCAGCGGACGACTCCTTGGGCTATCGGCAAGCCGTTCTCCCCCAATGCAGGACTTCCCTTGAGCCACTCCTGCTGGGGAATGCGAATCCGCCGCACCTCTGGCGTGTCATACGCCTCGTAGCGATAATCGGAACGGGTTTCCATGATCGCGCGCAGATCCCGTCGCAGCTCTTCAGTCGTGGGGCGGCCCACGAAGTACCAGCCATTATAGATGGTGTGGATGCGCAAGTCTGGCCGCAGCACAAACGTGTACGGCTGCGCACGATAGGCATACTCGCCTTCCGTCTCGTCGAGAATGTTGATCTGTTTGATGACGACCCGCTGTTCATCCGACAAGAACGTCCACTGCGCCCCCAGGCCCGCTCGGAACGCGGCCTGCACGAGCGGTGGATCCGCGCTTACCGCCACGAGCTTGCCATAATTCACCGCCAGTTCGCGTTGGAACTCCACGAGTTGCCGCATCTGCTGCTGGTCGCGCGGGCAGAAGAACCCGCGAAAGAAGACCAGGATCAGCGGATACCCGTCCTGGAACCCCAGGTGGGTGTCGAGGAAACTGGGCTTGGTGAAGTGGGAGAGTCGCATGGGCTCGTTCTGGTGATTCGGCAGTTCAAAATCGGGGAACTGGTCATCGAGCCGAAGATTGGTGGTCATAACAGTCTACTCCTTTCCCCTCAATACCGGAGCGGTTGGGATGATTTCGTCACTCTCTCGTAAAGCTTCCCTATCATCCTATCTGGTCTTGCGGACGTACGCAAGGTGACAGGGCGTTTGAACCTGTAGCGATCTGAAAGGCTCTGTTGCAAATAATTTTACCACCGAACACAGAGGAGAATGATTTCGGGTTCGCGCATGACGCCATTTGAACGAGCGCTGCCTTGTCATGGGTAGTCCTCTATCTCTTCTTTTTCTTCCACTCTAACAGATCAGTTTTATTTTCGCAACAGAGCCCATGTGAGAGCGCGGCCCCCTGTTGTTAGTGGTTCTGGTGCTGCATATATTTAATGAAATTGATGGTGTCGGCAGCAACAAGACGACCAATCGCGCCACTGGAAGAGACAGAGACAGCAATGGTGCCATCGGGTTGCAAGACGAATCCAGTGGCTTGCAAGTAGAGTGGGTCTTCGTTGATATAGGCTCCTATCTTCTGCGCGATGTCGTGAGCATCCAAGCCATACAAGACCGGAAAGGTGAGATGGTGCTTGGTCACCGTCTCCTGGGCCTTTTCAAGCGGGTCCACAGACAGGGCGACGACCTCGGCTCCTATTTCATGAAGTTGCTCTAAAGCATGCTGAAAATCCATCAATTGCTGTCGGCAATACGGACACCAGTGACCGCGATAGAACAGCAACACCGTCCATTTGCCCGCTGTACTCTGGGGAAGCGTCATTTCACCACCACCAACACGCGAAGCCGTAATCGTCGGAAAGTGCTGACCGTTTGTCAATCGCATCGTGTTCTCCTGCATTAAAGTTAGTCAACTAACTTTTACGATGATAAAAAGTGGTTTGTGCTACATGTTACAAAGTGCGAACCCATGTTTCCAATCGTTGGAGGGTGATTGATCACCACACGTGCCCTCTCACGGGCAAAGAATTAGGCAAGCGCTTGCCTAATTCCCGATGTGCCACCGGTGACCAACGCCGTTTCTCTTTGTAAACGCATAGTTGTATTTCCTTTACTTTAGTGAATCGGCAATTGCGGAGACGCTCCACTGCGTCGGGAAAGAGCTACTGATGCACCAGGGTATTCCTCTAATCTTTTGCTGATGAGTTTATTTCACCAAGGCAGCGGGAGATCCAAACTTTCCCATGAAGACCCCGAAGGAAAGGAAATAGGCGAGAATATGGATTGTCGCCTGTTTCTGCTGATGAGCCAGCGCTGGTGTTTTTCTGTGGATGTTTGCTCTCCTTGACCAGGGGGAAGGGAAACCGAAAGGTTGAACTCTCTCCCCTGGTGCTGGTGACGCCCACATCCCCTTGCTGCTCCCGGATGAGCGCCTGACAACTGGGCAACCCGCCTTCGATCCCATTGTGCCATCCCTTCCCTGGTCAGTTCTCCCTGGTGAGTAGAAGTGTCACGCGAAAGGTTGATCCTTTGCCCACTTCGCTGTCCACAGTGATGGTTCCGCCGTGCCGCTTGACAATCTCCATCGCAATGGACAGCCCCATCCCCAGGCCGGGGACCATGAGCTGGCTCGGATTACTTACCCGATAGAAGCGCTCAAAGATTTTCTCGCACTGCTCCTGTGGGATGCCGATACCGTGATCGCGCACGGCTATCGTGGCGGCTTCCGCCGATGCGCTCGCCTCAATGTCGATCAGCGGGGCATCAGGAGCATACTTGATCGCATTACTGATCAGATTGAGAAAGACTTGTGCTAAGCGGCCTTTATCCCCGAGAAGCAGGCGCGAAACGGTGCCACGCACCGCAATGGTATGGGTTGGGTCCATCTGCTGCATGGTGTCCGCCACTTCCTGGAGCAGGGTATCCAGATCCACTGGCTCCTGAAGGTACTCGAGTCTCCCCTCCTGAATCCTGGTAATATCCAGTAGCTCTCCGACCAGCCGTTCCAGCAGGTGAAGCGGCTCCTCCAGGCGTGCAAGCGCTGCCGCTGCCTCGTGCAGGCTCTGCCTGACCAGGCGCTTTTTCAGCAGTTGGGTCTGGAGCTTGACCGCTGTCAGCGGCGTTCTGAGCTCGTGGCTGGCCATGCACAGAAAGTCATCCTTGCGCCGTTCCAGTTCTTTGTGCGCGGAATTGTCCAGCACAAAGCCGATGCCCTGGAGCACCTCCCCATGAAAGGCCACGCCACCCATCAGCACGTCCAGGCGGCTGCCATCCTTACACACGAGTTCGGCTTCAAAGGGCGTGGTATATTGCTGCACGACCAGTTCCTGGTGCGCCTGCTGGGTCAGCGAGGTCTTCAAGCCTGGCAGGGCGAGCCTGCCCCAGGTGAGGCGCCGCTGGCTCAGGTCGTTCTGGCTATAGCCCGTCATCCTCAGGAAGGTGTTGTTCCCTTCCACCACCACGTCGCCTTCAGCGAAAAAGATCCCGATCACGCTGGAATTCATGAGATGGTTCACGCGTTCCTGGCTCTGACGCAAGGCTTCCTCGGTTTGTTTCTGCCTCTGGATATCGGTGCAGGTGCCAAACCATTGGACGATCTGCCCCGCCTCGTTTCGCAGAGGCACACCTCGTGATAAAAACCAGCGATAGGCGCCCGGCTGTCTCTCTCTGAGACGATATTCAAACTCATAGGGTTCCCCTGCCTCCAAACCCTGGCGCTGAAGAGCCAGGACCCGCTCTCGATCCTCAGGATGTACAAACTGAAGCGAGGCCGCTTCATCAGACGTGATGTTCGTTCGGGGGGCTGTGTGCCACATACCCTGGATGCACTGCCGGTCAGCGGGAGGCAGTTGCTGGAGCCATTCATCCTCTGTGCATTGCTCGGCCATCTCGTGGGCGTAATCGTGCGAGCGTCGATTACAGTAGGCGATGGAACCATCAGGCTGCCTGACCCAGATAAATTGGGGCACAGTATCGAGCACCATATGAAGCTCCTCTTCCGCGCGCTTGTACTGGGTAATATCGAATCCCGTACAGATCAGATACTCGACCTGCTGATTCGTCCCGCTCTGAGGTGTCAGCGTCACGGCAAGGTCGAGGCACCTTCCTGGGTGTGGGTCTATGCGGGCTTCAAAGCGTACCGTCACTCCCTGTCTGGCCTGTTCGATCGCCGCACATAATTGCCTTTGGGCATGCGGGACAGACGACCACCAGGAAACAGCGGTGAGCGGTTTGCCAATCACCTCCTCGAGCTGGACCTGCGCGTCCGTCAAGGGACGCTGACTGATCTCCAGGATCAGTCCCTCCGGTGTCAACATCGCGACCCGCTCAGCACTGTGCTCCAGGAGATCCCGATACCGCTGTTCACTTTGGCGAAGGGCGTCCTGGCATTGCGTTGGTTCCGTGTTTTCCTGGAACACGACCGCGAGGCCCACTTCGGTGGGCGAGATCTGTGCATGGAACCAGGTCTGGGTCACCGGGGAACGATATTCCACGTCGGTCAGTTTCCGCGTCTGCCTGGCCTTGAGCACCGCCTGATAGAGCGCGGTGCTCACCAGGTGGGGAGCGAAGCACCAGAAGCTGTTTCCAACAAGCGCCTCTTGTGTGGTGCCGAGCATGGTCTGCGCGCTGGCATTGGCATACACAATGGTCGCGTCGTCATCCATGACAAACAAAGCCCCAGGAAGCGTCTCAAGAAGTGTTGTGAGGAGCGTCTCATTCCTGCGCTGAGTGAGATACTTGGTCTGCGTTGTCTTTATCATCGTGCGGTCAACCTCCCTTTCACGTGTCCCCATCCCTGATAGCGAAGATATATACCTGCTCAAACCTCAAGCAGTCTCTTGAAATGATGTGATAGCTTCAAGAAACAAGCGAGCTATACAATGTAGATATCAGTGAAATCGCTCATCCTATACAGCGGATGATCTCTGACTCTTGAAGTATACTGGAAGAGGAGAGAGGACGTCATGGGTCGAAAGAGCTATTGTTGGGAGAAGTGACAACTGAGACCTGGTACGAAAGTTCTAGTGCACGACTCGACTTTCCTGTCAGTTTCATCTGTAGCAACATCTCCCTAAGAATCGAGTGCCATAAACAGCGTGTTGAGCCCTTCCGCCAGAGTGGGATGGGTGAAGATCCCTTCCTTTAAGGCAGTGTAGGGCAACTGCCCCATCATCGCCACCTGGATGATGGTCATAATCTCACCCCCTTCGATGCTCAGGATGGCGCAGCCTAGAATATGCTGAGTCTCGGCATCGACGATGGCCTTCATGAAGCCGCGCGTCTCCCCGGTTTCCAGGGCACGGGGCACGACAGTCATGGGCACTTTCGCCACACGGATAGTGCGCCCCTGTTTTCTGGCCTGGTTTTCGGTCAGACCAACATACCCAAGCTGGGGATCGATGAAGATGGTACGGGGAACCAGGCGATCCTGTGTGCTGGCACTGCCCTGCTCTAGCAGGTTGGTGCGCACAATGCGGAAGTCATCGTACGAGGCGTGGGTGAACGCTGGCCCCCCTCTCACATCACCCATGGCATAGACGCCATCAACGTTCGTTTCCAGTCGCTCATTAACCTGGATGCAGCCCTCCTGGTCCAAGTGGATACCAGCCGCTTCGGGGGTAAGCGCTTCGGTATTGGGAACGCGGCCGGCGGCTGCCAGCAGATGTGAGCCAGTCAGTTGCTGATCACCTTGAGGGATGCGCACGGTCAACTGGATACGCCCGTCACTGAGCTGTTCCACCTGTTGCGGTGTGATGCCGGCCAGGACCGTGATCCCCTCCTCGCGCAAGATTTTCGCAATCTCGTCACTCACGTCCTCATCCTCTTCCATCAGCAAGCATGGGCCGCGCTGAATGATGGTGGGTATTGTCAACTTAAGCAAAATTGTAGAGATTATATAGGAGAAACATACCTTAAAGTGGGGATGATGCCCTAATTCGGACAGTGTTTTCTAAAGAATTTTGGGGAAAGTAGCATCGAAGTGGTGAAAGCTCATCAACCAAAATCCTTAAGTTGACAATATCGGCGCGGGTACAAGTGAAATGTTGGGTGGAGGACGTATGGCTATTATTCGTGATACGGTGCAATATAATGGGCAGGAGGTTGAGGTCTTTATCGAGGTGGGAGACCTGGTGGATACACAGACCCTTCTGTCGAGGCATGATGGGGCATTCCCTCCTGATCCATTGGGCGCGGCGCAAGGGGGTGTCCACCAGGTGAAGAACGCCTTTGCCAGCGCCCGGGATTTGATCGGAGCCTGTGCCTCGAATGTAAGCGAAGCTGTGTTGAAGATGACGGAGAAAACACGCCCAACCGAGTGGGAGGTCCAGATCGGCATCAAGTTTAACTCCGAGTTAAACGCCATCCTGGCGAAATCGCAGGGCGAGGCGCAACTCCAGGTTACTCTCAGGTGGCAGCAAATCATGCATGACGGCGCCTTTTGTAATGCCATGCTGAACCCCATGGTAAACCCGGTGACGAATCCGAAGGAGTAGAGCCTGTTCATTAGGACAGGAGGCAGCGCAGGCCCTTTCTGTCCCAATGAACAGAGAAGGTCTTTAGCGTTTGCTCTATACTCAAGGTGCTTGCTGGAACTGGCCTGACATCAGCACTAGTAGGCATACTTTCTGCGGAAAACGAGGAATTTTTCTTGAGTGAGCAATGGCCTTCTGATCTACCTGTCGTCCGTGTGCGCGTGGCGCGCCCAACGGATCGCCTGGACAAGACAGTTGCTTTCTACCGGGATGGCCTGGGCCTCCCTTTTATCGAGCGCTTTGAGGGCGCGGGCTACACCGGCGTCCTCCTTGGATTGCCAGGCACGGATTATCACCTGGAGTTTACTCAGCATGTCGATGGCAGTCCCTGCCCCGCTCCCTCGCGGGATAATCTGCTGGTGCTGTATATGTACGATAGAGTAGCGATGGATCGCGTGGTCGAGCGGCTGACGGTGATGGGATATAGCTCGGTCCCGCCTGAGAATCCCTACTGGAGTCCCGACCGCAGCGTAACCGTGGAAGATCCCGACGGCTGGCGTGTCGTCTTGATGCAGATCAAACAGCCAACAAATTAATTGGTGGGCGTGTAATAAAAAGGAAGGGTCCTGACCTGACTCGCTGTGTCCTACAGCGAGTCAGGTCAGGACCCTTCCTTTTTGTGTAATTAATCCCATGTGCACGTTTTTGGCAATGCGCCTCACGCCTGCGGCGCTCGCCTGGGTTTTGTGGTGTGAAGTATGCTGGCAGCCTGTGGCTGCCAGCATACTTCACACCACAAAACCTGAAATAACTCATATATGGGGTTTATTAACAAGCGCATATTCTACACTTAAGTATCTCCCCATATACACACGGGAAGCAGTTTTTGTGCACTCAGGAACATTGACAGATTTGTCTTCTTTCATCTATATTACGTCTAACGATATGTCAGCAAACGACATGTCATGAGACGCAATATAGATAGCAAGGAGGAGCGCGCTATGAGCACGCCCGACCTGGGACGATTTTCTGATCCGTCCATTCTGATTTTAGCCAGCCTGGCTGGTGGGAAAAAGCATGGTTATGCCATTATGGAAGATGTTGAGGCTATGGCTCGCGTTCGACTGGGAACCGGGACCTTATATGGAGCCATCGCCCGGCTGGAGGAGTATGGTTTGATTGAGGCGCTGCCCTCCGAGGAGCGTGGACGGCGCCCATATCGCCTGACCTCTGCGGGGATTGCCTTCCTCCGCGAACAGCTCACGAGTATGGAGACCTTTGCGTCGCTCGGCTTGCGGAGGTTGGCAACACTATGAATATCCAGAAACTGCTGCTATGCCTTTACCCTCGAGCTTGGCGCGCACGCTATGAAGAGGAATTTCTCGTCGTGCTAGCATCCCATTCTTTTTCTCTGTTTGAAGGACTTGATGTTATGCGGGGTGCGCTTGATGCTCATCTCCACCCATACCTTGGCACAAGTGTCATGGAATGGTCTGAAAGGATACGCTATATGCTCTCGATCCTGCGTCGTTCATTGCTCACGATATTCTGCGCCTATGGAGGCTTTATCCTTGCTGGCATGGGTTTTCAGAAGATGACCGAATATGCTGACTTTCAAGAGGTTGCGCGAACGCATAGCCTGGTAGGTTTCTCCTTTAACCTCGTCGTGATTGAGTCTGTGGTAGCGCTCCTGGCTGTGGTAGTTGGTGGTTTGCCTATTGTTGTTACTGTGATCAAGTCCGCGCTGGTACGGAGGCGACTTACTCCCCTATTCGCGCTGGCTATGCCTGTCCTGGCTTTTGGGACTTTCTTTGGCATACTGCCTCTTCTAAAAGCGGTCTTTCATCCAGGCAATCAACATGTTCTGCTGGGGAGAGGCCTCTTTCTGGGGACACTGCTTACCACAGCTATCATCAGTGTTGGCTCGATCTGCTTTGCAGTTGCTCGTAGTGAGATCTCTGAAAAACTGCTGCGCTTCGCGCTGCCTCCATCCATCCTGGCTACGCTCTCGATGGCGCTGATGTCGGTATCAACCTTTATCTGGGGACTCGGCCTGCAAGAGAGCGCGCCGAAGCTCTTCACTGGTAACGACGGAATTGTTGGATCGAGTACCCTTGGCACCTGGTTGGGCATTGTGATAGCGATGGCCCTGGCGACCACTCTGGCTGTGATCTCGCTCATGCGCGCGCTCTCGGCTCGCGTCACTTTGCGCAAAGCTACAGCCTGAACGAGCACAACTCATCTATGAGATGGCTTGTCCCCTCATAGTCAAGCTACAACATATTCAAGACATACGTCCTGTCAACACGTCGTCATGTCTTAGGGCCTTATGCCCAAAAATAGAAAGGTAGCAATCTATGCAAGAAAACCAGATTTCGCTGGCCGTTACGACCACTGCATCAGCGCAAGCAGGCGAAACCGTCCTGCGTACTCACGATTTAACCAAACGGTATGGTACACGCATGGCTGTTAATCAGCTGAATCTGGAGGTGCGACGTGGTGAGATTGTGGGCTTTCTCGGTCCAAATGGCGCGGGGAAAACCACTTCAATCCGCATGCTTTTGGGCCTGATCGCTCCTACCTCCGGGCGCGTGGAACTGTTTGGGCACGATCTCGCAAACAGGAGGGACTCTGTGCTGCCACGCATCGGCGCGCTGGTAGAGGCACCCGCACTCTACTTACACCTAAACGGAAGAGATAACCTGCACGCGGTAGGCTCAGTGCTTGGTGGCCTGTCGCGCCAACGGATCGAGGAGGTCCTTACACAGGTTGGACTGCATGAGCGCCAGAGGGATCGCGTACGCACCTACTCACTGGGTATGAAGCAGCGCCTGGGTGTCGGGATTGCTCTGCTCAATAATCCTGATCTGCTTATTCTCGATGAGCCTGCTAATGGGCTTGATCCTGCGGGGATCGTTGAGATGCGCGATTTAATGCACCGCCTGGCGGATGAGGGAAAAACTGTCTTCCTCTCAAGCCACTTCCTGGGCGAGGTCCAGCAGATCTGCTCGCGTGTCATCTTTCTGAATGCTGGTAGGCTCATCGCGGATAAGACCGTCGAAGAGTTGACGCGTGGACAGGGAGAGTTTGAGGTTCGGCTTGAACGGGCACAGGAAGCTCTAGCCCTGCTTCAGCAACAGCCATGGGGAAAACCTGCGCGCCTGGATGAGAGCGGAGCGCTCCTGACACCTGCACCCCAGGGAAGCGGGCGCGGTCTCTATGCCTTTCTGTCCCAGGCAGGCTTTCCACCTGAGAGTCTCGCGCCCGCGACTCAGAACCTGGAGGAAGTCTTTTTCTCGCTGATTAATGCGCACAAAGGAGACAAATAACCATGAGTACCCATATAGCTACTACCGGGCCTGAAGCAGCCTCTCAGCCTTCTCTCCATGCCAGCTTTACAGGCATCATGCGTGGCGAGTTTTTGAAAGTTGCTCGCCTCTTCTGGCTGATGCTGGTTCTGCTCACGCTCGTCTTTACTGTTGGGTTCCTGCTGGGGGCAGGATTGAAAGGACTGAAAGCGGATCTGCAACATACCCCTTTGCACTTTCTGTACTACTCGCTGGAGAGCAATATGGTGATCTTCCGCATCTTCTCCGGCATTTTTCTCCTGGTGCTGACCTCGTTTATTATTGGGCGTGAGTACCAGTATGGTACCATTCGCATCTTGTTGGCGCGTGGGGTTGGCCGCATACAACTGCTGCTTGCCAAGATGGCCCTGCTGTTCTTGATTGCGCTGGCGCTCCTGCTGATGTTTGTCTTGCTGACCGTGTTGTTTACCTGTATACAGATGCTCTTCCTGGTTGGGAATCTCAACGCGCTCAATGCGATCACTTCTGCCTTCTGGTCAAATGCTTGGCTTGATCTGCTGACCGTCCTGATCAGTATGGGAGCCACAATTCTGCTCGCTGCGGCCATGAATGCCATTGGGCGCTCGCTCACCTTTGGCTTGAGCGTCTCGCTCATGTGGTTCCCCATCGATAATATTGGTGCTGTGACCATGAACATACTCGCACAGGTAACGGGCAATGACTTCTGGCGCAAGGTGACAACGTATCTGCTTGGGCCACTGCTTAACCGTTTGCCTGATATGCTCCTGCCGGTGAAGGCTCGCAGTGGCTATGAAGCCTTTGGTGCCGAACCATTATTTCCCGTGAACGCCTCCCATGCCCTCTGGGTCATCGCTATCTACGCGCTTGTCTTTATTGGAGTGGCGTTTGTTCCGACCTGGAAACGCGATGTCAAGGAATAAGTGTTTGACTGATCTCTAGTGCCAAGCATGATGCTAAAACGATAGAAAGATCAAGTGTAAATTATATGTTTTCTCGTCTCTTTCATCGCATATGGATAAAAAGGTTGCTCAGGGCCTTCCTGGTCCTGCTGCTCGTGTTTATCCTTGTTGTTGTTGGCTGCGTGTCCTATATTGAGATTCAGCGCCACCATATGGTCGTGCTACCGGCCCCCACCGGCCCCTATGCTGTGGGCAGGACGGCTTATGATTGGACTGACCAGGCACGAAATGATCCTCTCGCGCCACACGTGGGCACAAAAAGAGAGCTTGTGGTCTGGTCCTGGTATCCCGCTGCACATGTATCTGGAGCACAATCCGTTCCCTACCTGCCATCAAAGTGGGCGCAGGCGAGCGACAATCAGCTCGTACAGAGCAGCGATTCTATCCAGACGCATAGTATTGAGGATGCACCACTTGCCACTGATGCGACGCGCTATCCAGTGCTCATCTTTGAGCCTGGAATGGGTAAGATTCCAACCCAATACACGACGCTACTCGAAGATCTGGCAAGCCATGGCTATATTATCTTCGCGATCACTCCTACCTATAGTTCTGATACGGTAGTCTTTCCCGACGGGCGCGTTGCAGCCTCAACGTCTGCAGGAAACCTGGATAATGCGACAAGTCTGCAGAACGCTGGTAATCAGCTTGTGTCTGTCTGGGCGCAGGATGTGACGTTCGTCATGGACCGGCTGATAAGGCTGAATACGATGTCTGGAAATGTATTCACCCAGCATCTCGACCTCACAAGGCTTGGCGTCTTTGGACATTCCTTTGGTGGTGCAACCGCGGCTCAGGTATGCCATATCGATGCACGCTGTAAAGCCAGTATGGATATTGATGGTGATCTCTTTGGTGACGTGTTGCAGGCAGGCCTACATAAGCCGTTCATGGTGATCCAACATGACGAGGGAGCATGCTCAGATACCGATTGCCACACATTTCAGCAGGGAATACAGGCTGTGCTGAGTACTGTGCCACGAGGTGCGGGTTATCACATTAGCATCAAAGATACCGAGCACTTCAACTTCTCCGATTACGCTGTCTACTTCTCAATGTTGCGTGCCTTTGGCATGCTTGGCTCCATCGATGGTGTGCGCGGGGTGCAGATTACCCGGGCATATGTACGTGCTTTCTTTGATGCCTACCTGGATAATACCCCCTCTCCGCTGCTACGCGGGCCGGCGAGCACCTATCCAGAAGTGGGTTTCAGAACGTAGGACCTAGAGAACACGCACTTCTGTGCGGCATTTCATGCACGTAAAGCCTGGCCTGGAGACCCAAGGCCAGGTAGCATGAAGGATGCACAAATATGAGTGATTGGAGGCGCTATGGTGCAGTTGTTCTCGTTTCTTGATGATACATTTAAGCATCCTTTCTCTTCGCTCTCCCTGAGACGTTTAGAGGCAGAGAAGGGGCACTGGCGGGTTCCTCATCACCTGGGAATTATTATGGACGGCAATCGAAGATTTGCGAGTCAACTGCACGGTAGAGATACAGCCATTGTTTTTTCACTTTGATGTACGTCTCATCAACCCGCCAGGAGTCAGACGTCATCTTCAACTGAGGACGGCACCGCTGTTCAAGTGCAGGCGCATAGTGCTGAACCCAGCGATAGATCGTGGTATGATCGACACGCAACCCTCGCTCCGCCATCATTTCTTCCAGGTCACGATAGCTCAAAGCATAGCGGAGATACCACCTCACGCATAAGAGAAGAATTTCGGGCTGGAAATGGCGCCATTTAAAAGGATTCTGTTCGGTCATCACGTCTCTCTTTCGCTCGTTTTCCCGTACTGTACCAGATCAGCTTTCTTCTTTGCAACACTACCTCACAACGTGTCTCTGGCAAGAAGCTTGCCTTGTCTAGAGGGTACGTGATTACTTGGTCCCGTTGAAGAAAAAGCTTTAGACCAGCAGGCGCCGCAGGAACGAACATTCCCATCTTCAGGTGAGCAGTTAGAACGCGGAATGGTATGAGTTCCCTGTGTCACGGTGAGAACGAGAAAGAGGTTCATGTATTTGGAGTGAAGTCAAAGAAAATGCTACGCCTCACCAGGGGGCTGAGCTTGCTTCGTGAGAGAAGATGGCAGCGTAATTTTCTCACTCACATTGCCCACCAAGGGCAATTTGTAATATCTTCCTCTCCAAGCCATAACCATTCCTACTCCCCAGGCTACTATCGCTCCACTATTGAGGACGAGGGCGCAAAGGACAGTGAGCACAATGATGAAATCCAAGGAGGTTGCCTGTTTCTGTGGGGCTGGTTGGGAAAGGAGATGCGTCTGAACAGGCATGAAATGCAGCGCCGTTCCGGAGAGAGCAGAGACAACCCCTATAAAAGCGATATTGCACAGAGTGACGATTCCAAACAGAAGCAGTGATTGTAGACTATGAAAGCGAACGTAGCGATCTTTTCGAACAAAGAGGGATATGAGTAGACCAGACCACCAGAATGCGCTATAGCTGAAGACTGCCAGAATTCGTGAAGCGCGCGCGAGGGTTTCGCGTTGCTCTTCACGAGAAGTAACCGTTGCTGGTTCGGGTGTGGACGGGTGTGGGGGCAGCGTCTCATCTTCTCTGAGCAAGCCTAAGTCGTGAACCTCTTTCCCAAAGAGGAGGGAGAGTTTCTCTTGGTAATAGGGAGAAGGTGATGAGTATCCGCGTTCCCATCGACTGACATTGCCCGCATCAGTCCCGATCTGTTCGGCCACTCGTGCCTGGGACCATCCTCGCTGCTTTCGCGCCTCTTTCAAGCGATCATTGGGTTTCATTGTTCTCCTTCGCCCTGAAGCTGTTCAAGCGCTCACAAATATCTCCATCGCCTGCACCAGGGCAAGAGTATGGTCCAAATACTGCTCATCTGGGCATTCCCTTTTGTGAGCTGGGTGCCTAGCAAATGCTCAGCCTTCTCCATTGTACCATAGGCTGTCGCCAGGTATGCTTGCGTCGGAAACCGAATCGGAAGACATGCTGGCCTTGATCATCGTATTCCACCGTGAGATCTGGCGTTTCTGCACGCTCCCCAGGTCGCCTTTGCGTGTTTCTCGTCTTTCGGTTTTCAAAACCGTGTTTACCACCTTATCTTTAGAAGGAGTTTTCATGTATGTGGTTTTGTCACCCTCATCAGGGGTTGGCGCGACATATGAGTTTTATGGTGCGCTCTCTTGTTGTGTTGAGTCTATGGTTTGGCTTTTTGCTGGGGTGTGTGTCGCCAACGGAGGCGCAGACAGTGGAACGTTCATCTCCTCCCACCTCATTAGGAGATCCACAGGAACTAGAGACATTTTTGAACGGTGTTATGACGAGGCAATTGGCTGACAATCACATCCCTGGCGCCACGATCTCGATTATCAAGGATGGCCGTATCCTCCTGGACAAAGGTTACGGGTATGCAGATATCCAGCAGGGCCAAAAGGTCCAGGCCGACAGGACCGTGTTTCGCCTGGGCTCGGTCAGTAAGCTGTTCACGTGGACGGCGATTATGCAATTGGTTGAGGAAGGGAAGGTCGATCTCCATGCAGATGTCAACATCTACCTCAAAACATTTCGTATCCCCGCTACCTATTCTCAACCAATTACGATCGAGAATCTGCTGACGCATACAGCGGGATTTGAAGATGGCACGATTGGGCAGTTAGTCCCCCAGATCCAGGACCTGGAATCCCTGGGGACATGGCTTCCCAAACATATCCCCGCGCGCATCTTCCCTCCCGGAACGGTCACTGCCTATTCCGATTATGGAGCGGCATTGGCAGGCTATATTGTTAAGCAGGTCTCAGGAATGTCTTTTGAGCGCTACATCGAACAGCATCTCTTCCAACCGCTAGACATGCGCCAGAGCACCTTTCGTCAGCCGTTGCCAGATGCCCTTTCGGGCCAGCTTTCCCATGGCTATACCTACGGTAACGGAACCTACCGCACAGGTTCTTTTGAGGCCATTGAAACCGTTCCAGCTGGAGCACTCAGTTCAACGGCGACCGACATGGCCCACTTTATGATCGCACAGTTACAATTGGGGGGCTTTGGTCACGCTCGTATCTTGGAGGAAACGACCGCGCGAGAGATGCAACAGCAGCATTTTACCAATGATTTCCGGCTTCCTGGGATGGCATATGGCTTTTATGAACAACAAATCGATGGACAGCGCCTCATTGGACATTCTGGTGACACGACGGTGTTTTATTCGTTGTTGATGCTCCTGCCAGCGTCTCATGTTGGTCTCTTCGTCGCTTTTAACAGCCATGGTGGAAGCACGGCTTCCCAAAACCTGTTACAAGCCTTCATGGACCACTATTATCCAGCCCCTCAAACAACCTCGATCGCGCCACTGGCCGGTTTTTCCGAACGTGCTCGCCAGATTGAGGGGACCTATTGGTCAACTCGCCGCAACGAAACGTCCTATCAAAAGGTGGGATACGATTTGCTATCCCCGATTACGGTGAGTGCTTCTGGTAGTGGGCATCTTGTTATCAAGGGGGTAGGCAGCCAGGATATCAATCTGGTAGAAGTCCAGCCGTGGATCTTTCAACGGACCGATGGGCTTTCTGATACAGTCATTTTCCAAAGCTCAGGTACTGAGATGAACATGTTTATCGGGAATCGTCCCTACCAAGCCTATCAGAAAAGAGTCTGGGCAGAAACACCTGCTTTTCAGGTGGGACTCCTGTTGCTCTGCCTGGCCCTTTTCTTGGGAGTGGATCTTTCGGCGCTTGCCTATCTCTTGCGGGCGATCAGGAGGAAGGCACGTTTGAAGCCTAGGGTTGGAGCATCCCGATCCGAACTTCCCCGGTGGTTGGGATGGACCGTGAGTACACTCAACGTGATTGTTTTGATCGGGCTGTTCCTGCTCTTTTCCAGCAACGATCCCTATGCAGTACAATTTGCCATGTCACCTGCCCTTGTAGTTGTGATGATGTTGGCTAGCGTTTCTGCTCTGCTCACCCTGGGGTTGGTTTTCTGTAGCTTCCTGGTGTGGAGGATGCCCTCCTGGAACCAACGACAGCGTCTCTTCTTTGTATTCCAGGCTCTCGCTGGGGTTGTTTTTAGCATGGATCTGAGCTTCTGGCATCTGTTGTGGCTGCCCTGATGAGTGAAACCCTGGTCAATGGACCTACTCGGCTCATTTCCTCTCCAAGGTCCACGACCAGCCAACGAAAGGCAGAGGACTTGGAGGCTTTGCAGACCTCTGCCTCATTTCAAGGTGTCATGCCTCCCATTGGAGGGAAAGTCACAGCTCAGGGAATGGATGCTGGTGGCACTCTCCATTGGATGAGAGATTGGGGAGGCGCGGTCGTCTGAGTACGGTCGTACCCAGGTGCCCGAGCGTCTGCTTCGGGAGCTTATAGGCTGACGCTCTGTGCTGAGCGTGATGGTGTGATGCGTACGCCGCTCCTTTCACAGTGCGCATTACGAGGTCCGATCTCGCTTTATTCTCTCCTGGCTCTCCTGATCGCGCTACTCTGCCGAATGCAACCTGGTCCGCCAACTCCAGATTTTCACTACCGTCTCTATCTGGACGGCACCGCGCTGGCTCACCGAGTACGCACGCTTATCCAACCTCAGTAAATCGGCAGGCTGTCCTTACCAGCTCGCGGGCGCTGGAACATTATCGTACTGGCATGGTGCTTACCGATGATACCGTACTCTCGAAAGAGCACACTGGGGATTGAAGTTGCGTTTGTCTCTGAGTTTTGAGCCCGATATATCCAGGTTGAACGTGATATATTTTGTGTGCATGATGCTCACTCCTTTCAGGAAAGAATTCACGATCTCTGAGAAAAGGAATCGCCTCCTCTAGACATGGAGAAATTGATGGACAAGAAGCGAGAGAAAGACCCCACAAAGAGATTCCCCTGGCTCCACGTACGAACGCTTGGCCTGATTGTGTTCGTTGGTATCAATTTGCGCACGGCCCTTCTGGCGGTCCCGCCCATCGTACCATTACTCAGTCATGATCTCCATCTCACCTATACCCAGACGGGCCTGCTGACTTCGCTGCCGACGCTTGTCATGGGAGTCGTCTCATTGCCAATAGGATTGCTTATCGGAAGGTGGGGAGGGCGCATCATGGTCGCGTTTGGCCTCCTGCTGGTCGCACTCGGTGCTAGCTTGCGTGCCCTTTGGCCTGCCGTCCTTCCACTCTATTTCTTTACAGCGCTCCTCAGCCTGGGAAGTGCCTGTTCCCAGACAGCGATCCCCGCGCTGATTCGCCAATGGTTCTCGACCCGGATTGGTTTGGCTACCGCGCTCTACAGCGACGGGCTGGTCATCGGCGAGACATTGGGGGCGATGCTCACCATCCCGGTGATGCTCAACTGGTTTGGCCGTGACACATGGACCGGCACCTTTGTGTTCTGGAGCGTTCCCGTCGTGATCGCCCTCGTCCTCTGGCTGTGGTTGGCTCCGGCAAATACGGTCAACCAGAGGAGTTGGACCTTCAAACAGGCTAGGCCCACCCCTCATAGGTCATCCCGCCGATTTGTTCCCGTCAATCCCTGGACGCTTGGCTTGTTCGTTGGGGGCGCACAGCTCATCTACTTTGGGACGAATGCGTGGATCGCTTCCTACAATCAGGCGGTCCATGCTCCAGCCCTCACGTGGCTTGCACTTGGCGTACTCAATGCAGCACAGTTCCCTGCCAGTTTATTTGCGACCCTGTTTGCGCACAAACTGGTGGGCCGGAAACTCCCTTTCATTATCTGTGCGTCGCTTTGCCTGATCGCGCTGGTATGCTGGATATGGACACCAGTGATTCTCGAGCCTCTCTGGGCTGCGGTCATTGGAGGCACAACCATCCTCCTCTACACACTGGCCATTGCTTTACCTGCGCTCCTGGCGAAACAGGAGGAAGTCGCGCAGTGGACGGGTACCATGCTGACAGTAGGCTACCTCTTCTCGTTTCTTGGCTCATTCATCGGAGGCTGGCTCTGGGATATGGTTCATATTCCGGCGATTGCGTTTCTTCCGTTGGCTCTTGCATCAGGAGTCGTCCTCGTGCTCGGTGTGCTCTTGCCTATACAGCAACCTCCCGCACATAGGGCCTCTCACCGAGTTGGAGGCGAAAGTCCCGAGCTGCGGATTGACTGAAGGCATACCTTAGATCGAAATAGCAACATTGCTGCTGAATTTCTGAGCGATTGGCCGAGCCGGCCCCAAGTACACCAGATCCAACACATCTCAGCAACTGGCAGCCCAGAGTATTGGCACGAAGGATCTCATCCGACAGCGGGCCTTATCCTCGAACAAGGGCAATTAATTCGAGAACTGCGGCTCCTCCAGGAACATATCCAGCAATTGGATACCGAGATCCGTCAGATTGTGGCGCAATCCCGCGAGGGGCAAATTCTCATCTCCATTCCTGGAATTGGCCCCATTCAAGCGGCAGCGATCCTGGCGGATGCGTCAGAACTGAGAACAGAACTCTAAGCGAAGTTCCGCTAGCGTGTTCGACTACGAGTGACCACAATGGAGGCACACTGCAGGTGCCAATGCAGGCTCCTGAGGGAGTACCGTTCTCTCCAGGTGAAGCAAGGCCGGAAGAGTTTGCCCCTGGACTCTCACACGACCTCGAGGCAATGGCCGAGCAGGTATTGCAGGTAACCAAGCAAGCCCGGTAAATGATAGCGCGTTCCGCAAATCTATTTTGCCTATGATTTTTTGTGCATCTTTGTGGGGGGTCACGTTTCTGACAAAGGTGTGCAAACCCCTACAACTTCTCTTCCTCTTTTTTGTGCCGGAGTGACTCAAGTAATATCATGTGGGTCATCTGGAGGCGAATAGGCAAGAGAATCTAATACTTTCAACTCATTAACAAGGAAGCTACTACTCTCTCAAAAATTGAGCATAGCTTCCTTGATGATAAAGTTGGTAGCATTTCTAATTCGCTTTAAACATCTGCTCCATTTTATCAACAACCTCTCTCTGCATTGAGGGCAATACATGAGAGTAGGTGTCCATAGTTGGCTTCTACTCAAGTTTCCTGGTAGCATGACTCCTCGCCGCCGGACAGCGGAGTGCTAAACGATTGAACCGAATCGCTGAACCATTCTTCTCCTCCTTGACAGCATTTCTGTGACTGTGTTATTCTCTCGGTAGAACTTACTGATCGTTTAGTAATTTGCCGAGGAGTCGTACCATTATGGAACAACCGGTGAAACAACAGGTGGAGCATGCTTCCTCCTCTGTGGACCAGGAAACGCGGCGGCAGATTTTGACCAAAGCGGCAGATCTGTTTCTGGCAAAAGGCTATAAAGGCGTGTCCATGAAAGAGATAGCCGAAGCCGTCGAGGTCACCTCCGCCGCCTTGTATTACCATTTTCCTAAAGGCAAGGAAGATCTCTTCACCAAGATGATCCAGACCGTGTTTGTGGACGAGGGAGTGGCAGGGATCGATCAGACTCTTGCTGCTACCCAGGATGTCCGAGAACGGTTGATACTGCTCACCTCTACGCTACTCTCCCTTCCACTTGACGAGCGCTTGAGCATGCTGCTACGCGATGCCAGAGAACATCTCAAGGACCCGGAACACCAGCAGGTGATCCTGTCCTTGCTTGACCGGATCAGACAGCAGGTCACGGGTCTCTTCCAAACAGCCTACGATGCGGGAGCGATTCGCTCCGACCTACCGATCAACGTCCTGGTTGGCCTCTATATGGGTATGCTGCGGGAGGCGAAGAGCCTGCCAGGGACGCGTCCGGCAACCTCCCTGGTCAGTGTACTGTTCGATGGCATCGCGAGACGGGCAGAGTAGCCTCTGCCCTAATCTGTTTCTCGCAGCAACTTACTAAACGATCAGTAATCTCTCGGCAGATGCATCTGTCGAGAGAGCCTCTTCTTCTAGAAAGGAATGATTGTATCATGAGATCTCCTGGTTTCTCTATTCTCCCAGATGGGAGGCCAACGCAAGGAGGTGCCTATGTCCTTCTCCCCTGATCGATCTCAGGCATCTGAGGCGGCACCAGTCACAGGTTCCGCTCCAGGCAGTGCCTCAGGAGCTTTCGCCATTGCAACGCAGGGCTTGAGCAAGCGGTTTGGAAACCGCACCGCCGTCGATGGACTTACCATCGGCATTCCTGCCGGAACCATCGCGGGCTTTGTCGGCCCCAACGGCGCGGGCAAGACAACCACCATCCGTCTGCTCCTGGGACTGGTGCGGCCCAATGCAGGCAGCGCTACGATTCTGGGCCATCCTCTCACCGCATCGCCCAGCTATCTTCCGCGTGTGGGGGCGCTCATCGAAGCACCAGCCTTCTATCCGAGTCTCTCCGGGCGGACCAATCTGGAGGTGCTTGCTCGCCTTGGTGGCTATCCCACTTCCCGTGTGAGCGAACTGCTGGAGGTGGTGGAACTCTCCGATCGAGCGCGTGATCGGGTCGGCACATATTCCCTGGGTATGAAGCAACGCCTTGGCGTGGCCATGGCGCTACTTCCTGATCCAGACCTGCTCATCCTCGACGAGCCAGCCAATGGCCTTGATCCCCTGGGCATCATCGGGATACGCGACCTGCTGCGCCGCGTGCGCGAACAGGGCAAGACCATCTTGCTCAGCAGCCACTTGCTTGGAGAGTTGGAACAGGTCACGGACTGGCTGATCATGCTCCACCAGGGGAAAGCGCTGACTTGTGGTTCGACCCGCGACCTGCTGGCCCAACGCGGCGAGCTGGTGGTCGAAGCCGGAGATGCCATGCAGTTGGACTTGGTGGCCAGGATCGTGAGCGAGGCCGACTATGTGGTCACACGGGAGGACCGGACTCTGCACATTGCCTGTCCTGCCACTTTTGCCGAGACCTTGAACCGGCAGGCCAGGGAAGCTGGCGCGACGAACCTGACCATCCGTGTGAAAGAGGCCAGCCTCGAACAGTTGTTTCTCGCTTTGGTGAAAGGAGACCGCTCATGATCTCGGTGATCCGTGCGTTTCGCAGCGAAGTGCTCAAGTTCCGCCGTTGGAGTGTCCTGGCGGGCGCCGGGGTGATGCTGGTAGTGAGCACCTTTATCGCCTATCTGACCTTCCACCAGATCGCCTCTGGAACCACCAGCCCGGAGATGACCGACCTCATTGCATCATTCCATACCCCCCAAGGATTGGTCTCTGTCATTGGCCAGGCACGATCCCTGATCATTGCCATTGCACTCATTCTGGTGAGCGCCAATCTCGCGGCGGAATGGACCCAGGGGACGCTGCGCAACCTGCTGGTGCGTGAGCCGCATCGCCTGCGGTGGCTGGCGGGCAAAATGCTCGCAGTTGTGCTCTTCGTGCTGCTCTCGATGCTGCTCACCCTCGTGATTAGTAGCACTTTCATTCTCATTCTCGCGCAGGGGCAGGGCATCCAGACCACGGCCTGGACCTCGGCGGAAGGGCTGCGCATCTTCCTGGAGTTCTTCGGCAACGAGGTGCTCTGTCTCATCGGCGTCAGCGCTCTGGGCATGCTCATTGCAGTGCTGACCCGTTCAGTCGTTGCCGCCGTTGGGATCGCTCTGGCCTACATCCTGGTATTGGAGGGGATCATTGCCGTCGTCGTGCCGCAGGTGTCCCAATGGTTTCCTGGCCGGGTGTTCAATACCATTGTAGGAGCGACTGTGCCGATGGTAGGTCCCACCCCTCCCCAGGGGTATCTGGCGGCCCTGCTGGCGAGCGTGCTGTGGATTGTTGGCTTTGTCGTGGTCAGCGCCCTCGTCTTTCCTCGGCAGGACATCAACGCGTAACAGCGGGGAGGAAGCGTCATGCCTGTATGCACACCTGGAAACGAGCAGCCTTTGCATCCATCCGAATCAATGCACATGGAGCACCAGCGAGCGGGAGTGATCGGCAATGAGCGGCTCACTGCGCTGGCCAGCCTCGTGCTCTTGGTACTGATCATTGTGGAACTGGTGACGTCAGCGTTCTTACGCCTCTGGCTCCCGGCCCATACCGTTGTCGGAATCCTGTTGGCTGGTCCGCTTCTGGTGAAGATGGGCAGCACGGGCTGGCGGTTCCTGCGCTACTATACCAGAGCTCCTGCCTACGTGCACCGGGGACCACCGCCCCCAGTCTTGCGCGTGCTCAGCCCGGTGCTGCTCGTTCCCACAGTGGTTATGGTTGGCAGTGGGATCGGACTCATCGTGCTCGGCCCGATCCAGCTGTTCCTGCTGGTGCATGTGTTTAGTGCACTGGCCTGGCTCCCGCTGGCGGCAGTCCATAGCCTTGCGCACTTCTGGCAGGTTCCCCGGCACATCGCCGCCGATTGGAGCACCCGACGAGGCTTCCACGCAAGGCGCGGACGTGGGCTGCGGCTTGCGATCAACCTGGGAGCTTTGCTGCTCGGCGTCGTCGCTGCGGTGCTTCTGTTCCCAGCGGCAGCTCCGTTGTTTGCGTGGAGTCAGACGAATGTGATTGGCGTAGGTCCGTTTCTCGTCGGCATGGGGATAGCGCTTCTGGTGGGACTGTTCACCCGACCATGGAGATGGGGGAAGGTGGCGAAAGAGGCGTAGGGACGGGCGCTCTCAGTGCGTCGGGTCTGCTCAAAAGGATGCAGACTCGGCGCGCCATCGCTGTCTTATTGTTCCGTCTCATTTCTTTGCAGGAGCCAGGTGATGAAGGCATATTCTCAGGATTTCCGCGAGCATGTGTTGCAAGCGGTGGACTCCGGCTATCCCAGGGTTGAGGTTATTCGGCTGTTTGGGATTTCTCTCTCCATGCTCAAACGGTATGAGAAGCAACGACGAGAGGAAGGACATGTTCGACCCAAAGCCATTCCTGGTCGCCCGCCATTGATCAGGACACAGGTGGAAGCTGGCGTGCTCCCCCAGTTACAGGCGCATGCCGACGCGACGCTTGAACAACACTGTGCCATGTGGGAGCAGACGCATGGGGAACGGGTGAGCCGGTGGACTATGAGTCGAGCCATCAAACGGTTGGGCTGGACGCGAAAAAAAAGTCGATTGGGGCAACGGAGCGCAATGCAGAGGAGCGCGCCACGTGGTGCGAGAACGCACGAAAGCTTCCGACAAACGAACTGGTCTTTCTTGATGAGTGCGGTTCCAATATTGCCTTAACGCCCCTGTATGCGCGAGCGCCCAAGGGAGAGCGAGCCAGAGGAAGGGTATTGTCAACTTGCGGAGAAGCAGAAATCTCTGCTAAACTCATAGGGATGAAAACAGAAAAACTTGCCTCTCTTTATCGAGGATACCGCTTTCCAGCCGAGATTATCAGTCACTGCGTGTGGCTGTATTTTCGCTTCCCTTTAAGCTTCCGTGATATTGAAGAGATGATGGCCGAGCGTGGGGTCGTGCTGACCTACGAAACCATCAGGCAATGGTGTCTGAAATGTGGCCAGACATATGCCAATGGGTTGAAACGTCGTCGTCCGAAAACGGGAGATACGTGGCACCTGGATGAAGTGTACGTGAAAATCAACGGCAAAACCTCCTATTTGTGGAGAGCTGTTGATCAGGATGGCAACATTCTGGATATCCTCGTACAGAGTCGGCGCAACAAGCACGCGGCCAAGAAATTCTTTCGTAAGCTGCTCAAAGGCTTGCAATACGCCCCACGAGTGATCATTACCGACAAACTGGCCAGCTACGCCGCCGCAAAAAGAGAAATTATGCCAAGCGTCGAGCATCGGCAACACAAAGGCTTGAACAATCGGACTGAAAACTCCCATCAACCTACCCGACAACGAGAGCGAACCATGCGGCGGTTTACATCATCTGGCCAGGCCCAACGTTTCCTCGCAGCATTTGGACCGATCCTGGATCACTTTCGGCCCAAACGGCACCGTTTCACCGCAGAAGATGACCATGCTCTCCTGCAGGATCGGTTTCTGGGATGGAACGAAGTAACCAGCGGGAAAACTGCCACCTAACCCCAACCACCCTCTCTAAATCCCGGCTTCTTTTCTGCTCTGCTCCTTTCTCCCCCCAAAACTCTTCTATTCTCCGTCAAGTTGACAATACCTGCATCTGAGCATTTTCTCGAGCATATTTGGTGGGATCGGAGGCAGGGATGGAAGAACCTTCTGAACAATGTGAGGCTCATTCTCCAGCCCCACGTCTTCTCCTGCTTGCTCTTGCCTTGGCTGATGGTCTTCGATATCCCTGATCTCCACTCCGGCTTCGCCACGCTCATTTCCTTCATGAACGGTTTTCACGCCTCCCTCCCCTTCTGACAGAAGAGGGACTAAGCGCGAAGAAAGATGTGGCTCACACTTATTAGGTAAGGTGTAAATCCCAGGATTCCGCGGGTCTTCCATGGAATTCCCAAATGTACCATTCTATCTCATTCGGTTTTGAAGCTATGCCTTTTGCAAGGTTTTCTGCGTATAATCCATAATGGCGTCGGCAGCCTCGCAATAGCCGCCTGTTTGCTGAATGGCACGCTGCATCTCCTGGGCACGCGCACGGAAACTGGCATCCTGACGGACGTGCTCGACAGCCTCACGTAGCGCCTGAGCGGAGTCAGGACTAGACTCTAGCATGACGCCCATGCCCAATTCCGAGACACGGCGCGCCGTCATCTGCTGCTCAATCATCTGGGGGAGAACCACCATCGGTACACCATAGGAGAGGCTCTCCATGGTACTGTTCATGCCACCATGTGTAACGAAAACATCGGTATGCGCCAGGACCTCTAGCTGAGGGGTGTAGGCCGCGGCAATAAAGTTGGCAGGCAGTGGACCCAGCTCGGCAGGCTGAATTCGTTTGCCATAGGAGAGCACCACCTTCTGCTCTGTGTCCCCGAATGCATCAATACAGCCCTTAAAGAACTCAAGCTGGTTATTAAAGACCGTTCCCAGGGAGATATAGAGCACTGGCGCGCCCTCCAGCGCCTCCAGCGGGAAATCGCTCTTCTCGTGACGCGGACGAAGCGAGGGGCCCACAAACACAAAGCGCTCATCAAAGGTCTTGCCCGCAGGCTGAAAGGCTCTTGGCATGAAGACAATATTGAGAGACTCAGCATGGCCCAAGATGCTCTGAAGATCAAAGGGTGGGAGTTGATACTGCTTGCATAGCTCGGCAATATCCTCGCGTATCTGCTGCATAAATGGAGGAGGTACCGGTGCACCTGCTCCGTTTCCCTGCCCCATCGGGAAAAGCTTCACATGCTCGTTGATGGCGTAGGATGGGCGTAACTGAATGGCTGGAATATGCAACACCTGGGCCGCAATCCGCGCCCAGAAGCACATTGGATCATACAAAAGCGCGTCTGGACGTTCCTGTCGCAGTTGCTCTAAGACCTGGGGCAGAATGCGCTGGCTCTCCTTGATCATACGGAATGGCAAGGCATTCTGGATCTGGAAACCTGGCATTGGCCCCCCCTGGCCCATACCAGTCGGGGGGATTATGTTATTCAGATCCAGTTCATAGGGATGGAATGTCGCACCGACGGACTCCACCGCTTCCTTAAACGTGTCCGGCACGTAATAGACAACCTCTTCACCTCGTGCCACCAGTTCTTCCACCACTGGCAATGTTGGATTGATATGCCCGAAGCCCGGCACATTCGCAAGTATATATTTCATACTATTTCCTTATAGACTCTCTCAAGCTGGAATCTCTAATTCCTTCCTCTGAGAGGTATTCCCATCTTGCTGAGCTTAGGCCACTGCCCCAAACAGCCTTGCGATGAACGCTGCTTGACTGAGGCTATCTCCTTTGTCCACCTTCTGCACTTGTCCTTTTCTCATCATGTGCATCACCTCGTATCCCTGTAGCGTTCGCCACGCGGTCTCGAACGAAAAGAAGCCCATGCCTGGCTTGACAAGTCGTTTGATGAACCGATGATCCTGTTCGACCAGATTATTGAGATATTTGCTCTGCCGGAGTTCACAAGAAGCCGGAACAGCACTGACTGCATTCAGTTCATTGAGCGCTTTTGGGTAGGCAGCGTTTTTGTCTACAGTGATAACGCGGGGGATGATTGTGTGGGAAGCATTCAAAGTCTTCCCCAAAAAGCGCTTGGCGGCTTGCGTATCACGAGTAGTGCTCAGATGAAACTCGAGCGTATTCCCCTGGGAGTCCACCGCTCGATACAAGTACATCCAGACGCCCTTGACGTTCACATACGTCTCGTCAACGCGCCAAGAATCGCTCGTGATCTTCAGATGAGGACGGCAGCGCTTCTCCAACTCGGGAGCGTAGCGCTGGACCCAACGGTAGATGGTGGTATGATCAACCTGCAGACCCCGCTCGCGCATCATCTCTTCCAGATCGCGGTAGCTTAAAGCGTACCTTAAATACCAGCGCACACACAACAGAATGATCGCTGTTTCGAAGTGGCGCCATTTGAAGAGATGTTGTTCTGTCATGAGAGATCCTCTTCGATCCTTCTTTTGGGTCCACTCTACCAGATCAGCTTTCTCTTTGCAACACAGCCGTAATGCTTGCCCAATGGCTTCTTCCAGCGCTTCTCTGGTTCTGGCTCCTGTTCGTCGCAAGGCCGTTTTGAGCTTCGAGAACGCTTCTTCAATAGGAGAGAGATCAGGTGAGTACCCTGGTAAAAAGAGGAGTTGACAACCTTTCGCTTCGATAGCCTGCTTGATCCGTGCGCTTTTGTGCGCTTGGAGGTTATCCATGACCACGATTTGCCCTGCGTGGAGGCTGGGAGCTAGAATCTGTTCGACATACACCTCAAAGGCGATCGTGTTGGCTGATCCTTCCAGGAGCATGGCGGCTCCCATACCAGCAAGAGAAAGGGCCGCGATCAGGGGGGTATTTTTGCCACGGTTCTGCGGCACCTTTCCGCTCGTTCGCTCCCCCTTGGGCGCACGAGCGTACACAGGCGTCAAGGCAATGTTGGAGCCAGTTTCATCAATAAAAACCAACGCATCTGTTGGAAGGCTGTTGGCTTTTTCTCGCCACGCGGCCCGTTCTCTCGGCGTTGCTTGATGTACCGCTTGATGGAGGCCCTCGAGATGCCAAAGAGCCGGACAATCTCAGTTCTGGGACAGCCTCGATCGACGGCTCGCAGGACTCGTTCGCGCAAATCTTGTGAGTATGCTTTCATTCCCTCTCGCTTCTTTCTCCTCTTGCTTTTGGTTACGAGGGATGCCATGGACCGCTCTGGAAAATCACCCGTTCACGAATCTGTTGGCAAGGCGTGCCAACGACAAAAACATCCCCAAGATCCCATGTGGCCCGTACGGTTCGTAGGCTTGCAGTCTCGTAATAGCCCCATTTGCCACTTCAAAGATGAAAACCTGGGGGAAGTCCCGCTTCATTCCTTGTTTGAGAACATGGTGCGTTGCCGTCTCGACTGCCGCACACTGCCCGTTCTCGGACTCGCAATAGGTGACGATAGTATAGCCGAAGGTGCGCATACCGCTCATCGCTCCCTGGAAGCCCCTCTTGATGGCCGCTTTCCCTTGCATCTGCAGCGTCGGAAAATAAGGGTCGATGACGACTGCGTCTTCAGCGAACAGGTGTATCATTGCCTCCAGATCCTTGGCCTCAAGTGTGGCGAAGGTGCGTCTCACGAGATCGTGTAAAGCGGTGTTTGTATCCTCTGTCATCAATATCTCCTTTGTGTTGCAGGGAAATCCTTCAAGACCTCTCATCCATCCATATTCGTTGAACGTGAGACGAGAGGTCCCATCGTCTCACGCCCTCGGATGGTCCATTCTTCGGATTCTGAGGCCGTCCCCCGTGTGCCACAGCAGAAGCGTGCCGCTTCCAGAGTGAAAGGCCCCCAGACGCGCGCAGAGAAGCGGCACGCTCCTCACTCAATGAACAGTCAGCTTGAGTGCCACGGCAATCAAGGCGCACGCAAAGGTGAGGACCGCGGCCCAGACCCCCACAATATGGAAGCGCTCCGCGTGGGTGACTTGCGCCTTCCAATTCTGGGGTGGCGCGTCCAACTGCCAGTCGACCGTGGCACTGTTGATCGGGACGGTGCCAATGACCCGGATCACGATCCAGGTGAACAGGGCAACTACCGCCACGCACCGGAACACAAAGCCAGGCGTGGCTGTGTTGAGAAACGTCAGAGCAATCCCTAAGACTGCTGCGGGCGCAAAAAAGGTAGGGACAAGCACACGCAGTTTCTTGACCAGTGCTTGACGGAGCTGGAGCTGCGAGCGGTCGGGAAGCTGCTCGACGGGCTCGCGCACCCCGTAGTGGATCACGAACTCGATGCCAGCCAGCATTCCAGCGAAGAACACATTCACAAGATCAAGGACAAGAGCAAGCGTCGTCATTCTTTTTTCTTTCATGTCATGTCATGTATTACGAAGGAAGAGCACACGCAAGTGGAATCGCGAGACACCTGCACCTCTCGTTTTTTCAGCATGACCGGTATTCGTCTTCGATGTCCGCTTTCAAGCCAACGGTACCCAGATGACATGACCAACCACCACGAAGAGGATCAATACCAGAAGCGCGAGCGTCAGGCCCATTTCGCGAGAGTCCTTGCGTGCAGCATGAAAGACTGCGGCGCTGACCATCACCACAGCCAGCCCGATTGCCGCCGCGATGGTGAGCCAGGGAACCATTCCGGTGAGCACGGGCAGGATCAGTCCGATCGCTCCCACCAGTTCGGCGATCCCAATCCAGCGGACCAGAGCAGTCGGCGTGACCGTGACCCAGACCATATAGCTTCCCAACCGCCCCATCGGGGTAAAGGTCTTCGTCCATCCAGTGAGGAGGAATGCCAGGGCCAGCAAGCCCCGAATAATCCACAATGCGATACTCATAGATTTCCCTTCCTTTCTCTGACAACCAGTCCTCCGCTCATACGGTTGTCATTTTCAGCAGAGCCCGCCTCGTACGAGGAGAGAGAACACGTCTACCCTGGCACGTTTGTCGCATCACCCTCCAGCGGTTGGCAGCGTGATGCGATCGCCCGCATCTCCTCCGATCTCGGCAGCATCCAGAATGAGCTGGTGGAGCTGTGTCAGGAAATGATTCAGTTCGCCCTCAGCAAACCCTTGTTTCAGACGTTGCTCGAAGTCCTCCACGGCAGAAACGAGCGTGTGCGCGATGTCTCGGCCCTCATCGGTGAGATAGACCTTGACGACCCGGCGGTCTTCCCGATTATGTCGTCGCTCCACCAACCCGGTCTGCTCCAGCCGCGTGATAATCCCGGTCGCTGCCGGAGCATCAACACCCCGCTTTTGACTCATAGTCCCAATAGTCATGCCATCCTGCATGAGCAACAAGGCTAAGGCACCCCACTGTGGGGGAGTGACGACATACGGTTTGCCACGCTCCTCGCAATGAGCTCGCAGCACTTCTGCGTAAGCAGCGGTGACACAGCGTTCGGCATAGAAAAGCCAGTACGTGAGCCGACCACGATTTTCTTCAAGAGGTAAATCCATATAGCTCCTTTCTGTGGAAATATTTTCTATATAAAATGTTTCCATGTTAACTATTAACATGAAAACAGCATACAGGATCTCTCGTCGGTTGTCAAGGCTTTGGCAGGCGAATTTTTGGAGATGTGCTCAAGAGCAAGGACAGCGTTTCTTTTCCCTCACCGCTCCCCTCATGATCCGATTCCCGTGTTCGAGCGACGGAGAGGCGAGCAAGTGCCAGGACCAGAGAAGCGCTGGAAGAAGCCATTGGGCAAGCATTACTCACTATCACGGCTCAGGATACACAGGAATGGTTCCAGCATTGCGGCTATCTCCTGCCCGGCCAAGAAAGGAAGAGCTAAATATGGCTCAATTTTTTAGCTATCTCTCTCAGCAGATGCTCCAGCTTCAAACGCAGGGACTTTCTTCCTCCGAGATTGCTCCTCGCGTGGGTCTCTTTGCGCGAACCGTTCGCCAATGGCTTGCCGATGGGGTAAACACCAGCCCCAGGCGGAGACGTCCCAGCCCGCTTGATGCTTATGCCTCCTACCTACGTCATCGCTGGGAAGAAGGAGAACAACAGGGAGTGCACCTCTACCAGGAGCTTCAGGAAAAAGGATACACAGGTTCCATTCGGGCGCTCTACCGGTATCTAGATCGCTGGCGTCCCCCTCCAAGCGAGGAAGACCAGCCTGCTCCGAGAAAGCGACGACCGAGAAAGACAGCACCTCCCCCAGGGCCATTTGATCAATGTCAAGCCAAGCAGGCAGTTTGGTTGTCTATCCGCTCTCCTGATGAATTGAAACCAGAGGAGCAAGAACAAGTTGCCTTCATTCGACAGGTTCCCTGCCCTTGAAACAGCCTATCAATTGGTTCAGGCGTTTGTGAAGATGGTAAGAGAACGTACAGGAACGCATCTAGAAGTCTGGCTAGAGCAAGTACGCAAGAGCGATATTGCTGAACTCATCCAATTTGGCAAAGGAATTGAACGAGATCTAGCTCCTGTTCAGGCCGCTCTTACGCTCCCTTACAGTAACGATCACGTTGCATAATGCACCTCGTCTCTTGGATCAGTATCATTTTGAGTCGTCAGTCAGGAGTGGTTGACGAGCCTTGGGAAGAAAGAGGCACGATCCCCGATCATTGTATCGTGCGCCAGCAATGCGCCCCTGGCGATACCAGCGCCAGATTGTTTGAGCTGTGACGCCGTAGGAGTGCGCTAGTTCCTCTGCGGTGAGCAAGCCCTGTGCTTGCAAGCGTGCGTATCGATCAGAAAGACCATGATGCCGACGAAGCTGATAGACATGCGTCCTCTGAAAGAGGAGGCCATCGAATGTGCGATAGCCTTGCTGATTGAGCTGCTCTGCGACTTCTGCATCCGTGTACTCCTCCAACAGGCGATCCATGGCAGCCAGCGTCTCTGGTGGTGTCAAGCGGGATTGCGCAAAGGGAGGAGGCAGGGGTACCATGATGGTCTGGGTCGCTCCCCCTTTGAAGCGAATGTGCGCGACAATCTGCTCGGCTTTGTGAACAGTGACATCTTCAATCAGCAGGCGAACTACACGTTTGCGTTGGCGCGCCGTGGTCTTGGGATCATTCCAGAACTGGTGAAACCGTTCGGGTACCTCCTCGATGTCCGCACGTTCTTCCTCGCTCACTCGCTGCTGATCACTCTGGTTGTAGCGCTCTTCAATAGCCCGTGCTTCCTCTAGCGCACGCAGTTTTGCGTTCCATTCCGCTTCTAAGACACTTGCGACCAGGCGGTTGTCAGGATCGACTTTGAGATAGCGGCGTTGGGCGAGCTCCGCTTCATATTGCGCACGCTCCACTTGCAAATGTCGCAGGCGACGTGCTTCATCCGCGCGCTGGATGACTTCCTCTTGCACTGCCAGGGTCAAGGCCAGCGCCTCAGGAGTCACGCGCTCCAGGAGCACTGCCCCAATCGCCCTGTCCAGATCTCGCCCAGGAATGCGTTGGCAGGGGGCACGGCCCTGAGCAATGCTTTGGCTCTGGCAGAGATAGTCTGGTATGATGCGCTGACCTCCTCGCTGATGATAGCGCACTGTCATCCGCTCACCGCAGCCCCCACAGAGGAGAAGGCCCTGCAAGAGTGCTGGCCCCTCCCGTGGTGGGGAGAAGCGTTGGGGTGAATAGGCTTGACTGTTCAAAGCAAGTTGCGCCTCGTTTCTCTCAAAGTCTTCCCACCTAATGTACCCCACATGAGCGTCATGCACAAGGACGATCCAGTCGGCACGGGGAACATCCTGGATATGGAGCTTGCCATCGGCAGTCTTGGTGGTGCGGGTACGTCCGTAGACATAGGCTCCTGCATAGGCTGGATGATGTAAGAGCCGCAACACATCATGGTGCTCAATCTCTGCCCAGACGAGTTCTCCGCGATGCGCCCCACGACGCAGACGGCGCGGGAAAAGCAAATGCTGTTGGCGAAAGTGACGGACCGTCGTAAAAGCGGAGCCGGTGTGCGCAAAACTGCGAAAGACCTCGCGAATGCTCGCCTGCACTTGCAGGTCGGGATCAAGCACCACAGCGTCCGTTTCGGTGTAGGTAAACCCAATGGGTAAGGTTAGTTTGAGCGCACCTCGCCTCGCTTTGTTGAGAATGCCGCCTTGTAGGCGGGCACGCAGCACAAAGAGTTCTGCTTCACTCATCGTCCCCTTGAGTCCGAGCAAAAGCCGATCATTGAAGGTAGAGGGATCGTAGAGACCCTCTTCATCCAAGATCAAGGTCTGGGTAAGCGCGCAAATTTCTAACAGATGATGCCAATCGCTGGAGTTGCGCGCGAGCCGAGAGACCTCCAGCCCCAAGACCAGCCCGACTTGTCCGAGGCCGACTTCAGCTACCAGGCGCTGGAACCCCAGGCGATCAACGGTTGAGGCACCTGAATAACCCAGATCTTGATCGATCACCATGATCCGCTCCTCGCTCCAACCGAGTGCCAGTGCACGTTCACGGAGCGCATACTGGCGAGCAGTACTTTCAGTATTCTCAAAGACGTGTTGGAGTGTACTTTGCCGCACATACAGACATGCTAGACGACGAAGGTGGTGAGCGGTGACCTGCTGCCTCATCTTACTGATCCTCCTTCTGGTGAGCCGGGAGAACGTTGAGCATCTGGTTGAGAGGTCCTATGTCTTCAAAACGAAGCACCGTTTTTCCAGCTGCAACAACCAGAAAGGGATCAGGAGGAGCGAGAGATGTCCAGGCCAGGGGCAGCGAGCGGATCTGATGAGTCTGCAGATCAGCAAAGAAGACGCGCTCCTCTCCCCAGGCCCGGCTCTGCGAGAGCAGGGGAAAACTGTGGCCGCAGAGAGGATGGAAAGGATGGATAACGGTAAAGCAATGCTCACCATTCGTGTTATTGGGTGTAGTTGACAGTTCGTTTAAATGGCCTCGTCGAGGGTCATGTCCATCGGCTCAAACTCATCAAACGTCAGGGCTATGGCCGAGCCTTCTTCCCCTCCTCCGCCAACAGCTTCTCTCCCAAGCAGTGTAGAAATTCTTCAGTTTTTCTTCTTTCCTCTCAGCAAAAAGCCATCTCTAAATAAGCAGACGGTATTCATCAAAGTTGACGGAGTTCCAATTTATGCGTCAGTTTCTCGACCAAGGATTGGCCTTGTATCTAAATGTTTGTCTCAATTAGGACGCGGTATAACCGTATTCGCTGCTATACTCAAGCAAGAAGTTGAAAGATGTAGAAGGAGCTAAAACGATGACGGAACAGAAAAGTAAAGCAGAACTTTTAGAAATGAGACGTGTGCTCTATATGCATTTCGATGCGCTGATCGCAGGTCTGAGTGAGCAGCAGATACAAATGCCGGGGGTGAATGGCGACTGGTCGGTCAAGGATCACATCGCCCATCTGACGTTCTGGGAGCGCGTGAACCTGCTTGAAATGTTGAAAGCGATCCAGCAGGGTACGAGCTGGACTAATCCAGGACTTGAGAGTACCGAAGAAGTGAGAGATAAGACCAACCAGCAGGTCTACCTGCAAAACAAGGACCGTTCGCTAGCAGACGTGCTATCCGAATTTCAGGCAACGCATCAGCAGGTCATGGAGTATCTCGAAAAGCTGAGCGAGGAGGAATTGAAGACGCCATACGAATGGTTAGGAGGGTACACGATCATCACATGGCTAAGCGAGCCAAGCGGGCATTACGACGAGCACGAGCAGTATATTCGCGACTGGCTGGCGAGGCAGAGCAGCGCAAAGGAGTAGGCGCTTTCTGAGCATTTAGCTATGGCGCGAGGAGGCCCGGCGCTTCCTCGTGCCATAGCATTTTCAACTAACCAATCTGCTAGACGTGTTGAAGCATCTGGACACGTGTTGTTTGTCAGAATACGGCTCTGGGACACATTCGGTGTGCCTGTCAAACCGAAGTTTTATTTGGCAATCAACAGTTTGAGTCCGTGTTGGCAGATGAGGACGAAGATCAGGATTTAGATCGTTGATGTTCACATACCCGTTATCGAGAACTTACCCAAATGTGGACATGCCACATCTGGTCTGAGCCATTTTGTTGTAATAAAAGCCACCAATAGAGGTAAAGCATCCCTTGAGTTAGTTTGCGGGAATCTCGGGGAGGGTGCGCAGGCGAATATGTGCCATGCTAAAGGGAACTACCCCAACCCAGCATTCGCCATCGTAGGTGTCCATTTCCAGCTCCGGCGGAATCAGAGATCGCAACTGAGCAGGCTTAATTGGCCAGTGTGAAAAGAGCAGATCGTTCCAGGTCTGGGTCATGATCCAGCACGTATCGGGCAAGGGATAGGGGCGATGGACAGTATTTTGGAGTAGCGTTTGCATACGTACGTTAACCTCTTTGGAAAACAGCTTTCACTTCTCTCTTTAATGAGATTCACCCTACTATGAATCAGAAGGCTGTGTCTATCATCGATGCCTTTCTCTACCATAGGATCCTCTTCCTCCTGGCGGAGAGGAATTTTGGGCGCAGATTGATGAGCAGCAAGATCTTTGAATCCTTTTCTCTAGAACCGTGCCAGGATGCCTCTATCTTCTCAATGTGGAGCACCCTGGCGCATTCCTTGGATTCCATCCTTTAACCGAAAGCTCGAACTCATCACGGAGATGATCCACATTGCCGAGGAGCCGAACAACCCGTTGGGGAGTCATGACCTGGGCAGCCAAGAGAGAGAATGTGCGAGCCAGAGGAAATCTGCTCCTTGGCTTGCTCCTTCTCTCTTTATAATTCCTATAGCCTCTGACCTCTTGATGATGATTCCCTCTCTTTTTGCTACCCTGATGACTAATGTATTGGCAACATTATGTTATATAGAAGCAGTAACTTAATATGCTATTTGTAGTAAAAGTAACATAATATATTACTGTCCGATCCCAAAGAACATGACAGGCGATGAGCCTGGAAGAGGGGAGAAATCCCAAAGAAAAAGACGCTCAATCCGGCGAGAAGGTGGCGTGAAGCAAGCGGCGATCCGGCGAGAACGTGATTTTCCCTCTGTGGTTTAGGAAAAGGTCTGTTCGAGTGAGAGCAGAGAGGGGAGAGAGAAGGGCAGTCGCGTCGGCAACGATCGACGAGGTTGCATCAGTGTTCACGAGAAGAAGAAGTCCACCAGGAACAGAGCATGGCAGAGAGCGTGCTCTGTTTTTTGTGCGCTGTGAGCCTGGGAGAGCCTGGGAGCATGAGGCCCTCATGATCGTTGCTGCCCCTTGTTCCCCTTCTCTACGTTGTAGAGGGAGGGTATCAGGTGCATGTGCGTGTGGAGACCAAGCGACCCTCTGTGTTGTTTCGCGTGTGTGAGTATGGATGAGCATGGGTGTGGAGGGAGTGGAAAAGGCGTTGCGTGTTGCGAGAAGGCGGCCATAACTGCAGAGCATGAGAGGGAAGGAAAGCATCGGGCAAGAAGGTGGTGGAAAGCAAACGGTGATCCGGCGAGAAGGGAGGAGAAGGAGCGTGAAAAAGGGCGAGAGAGGAAAGTTTCCTACTACCTGTAGAGACGGTAGAAGTGGTAAATAACGTGAATGTTCGACGATATTTGAGCCGAAACACGGGGATTCGGTGAGAATGTTAGGAATCAACCGGCTCTTTCAAAGTGAAGTCGCGCCAGAAGCGACCTGTTGCACACCCATATTGTAAATTCGATGGCAGCTTAGATCACCGACCCCTTAAATTCTTGCACGGCTTTTTTGATGAGCTCAGCCACCGCATGTGGCTGCGAGATGTAGATTGCGTGACTGCCCGCTACCTCGACGACGGTCGAACCTGCGCGCTTGGACATGAAACGCTGGACTGGCGGTGGGATCATCTTGTCATCTGTGGCGACCAGGTACCAGCTCGGCCTGCTCTTCCACGCTGGCTCGCTGATCATGCCGTTTAGCGCCTCCTCGCCCCACGGGACTTGCGAATCGGCCATGAAGACGGCCTTTTCTTCGTCCATGTCAGCCCCAAACGAGGCAGGGAACCGGGCCTTGTCTTGGTACAGATAGCCATCCTGGGGTGGCAGTATTGAGGATGCAGGCGTGCCAGGCTGGGCATCTTTGAGAAGTGTGGACACGGACTCGCCCGTGTCGGGGGCAAAGGCTGCGATATACACAAGCCCCACGACCTGTGGATCGTTGCCAGCTTCGGTGATCACCGCTCCTCCGTAGGAGTGGCCGACGAGAATCACCGGGCCGGTCTGCGCGTGAACAATGCGTTTGGTTGCGGCGACATCGTCGGCCAGCGAGATCGTTGGATTCTGGACGATGGCGACAGGGCAGCCGTCCTTCTTCAGGATCTTATAGACGCCCTCCCAACCGGACCCGTCCACGAAGGCACCGTGGACAAGGGCGATTGTTATTTCTGCCGGATGAGATACTCCAGCCATGGTGATTTCCATTCCTTCAAGAGGTGAGGACTGGTCCGCTGGTCGCCTCCTTCACATACGATATTCCCTTTTATTGGTCAGCACACATGCTATCATAGGGAAAACCATCGTAGAGGTGGGAGTCAGTCACTTGACCTTGCCCTCCCGCTCACCCCAGTCAGGCGTTGATCCGCATGCAGGGCACATCCACTCGCTCTGCGTCGAGCTCTTATCTGCTGGATTACATTATGAACCATTTACTATTACTATACACGAGGGACGAGTAGGATACGTGGATATGGTCTATCACTATGAGCGATTTTTCCACCTATCCTGGCCCTCCCTCAACATGAGACGAACCATTTTGCCGTGAATTTACAAAAACGGTGCACAACGATCTGGAATTGACCCAGAAAAATGGACGCTTGAAATGTGGAGATCAACTCCTCTTCGACTGATGTGCTTGCTCGAAAGCAAGTGGACTAACATACTAGAGTGTCGAGTGCAACCGGATGGGGTTATAGAAGCATTCCAGGTACTCAAAAATGGCTGAGCGGGCCTGCTGCCTGGCCTGGAAACGCACTCGATTGGTACACTCTTTGGCGAGGGTCGCAAAGAAGGACTCCATCGGCGCATTATCCCAACAATTGGCAGTGCGACTCATACTGACCTCAATCCCCCCAGCTCACGCAAGGCAGTCTGATAACGCTCACACGTAAACTCGCTTCCCCTATCTGAATGATGGAGTAGCCCCACCTCCGGCTGGCGTCTAGCGATCGCCATGCGCAATGCCAGTTCTACCAGAGCGCCATCTTCGACGGCATCCATTGCCCACCTGGTCTTGACCCAAAAAAGTGGGGAAAGTAAACTTCAAGAAGTGAACCCAGAGAGAAGGGGAAAGATCATGCGAAAACCGCAGCGGAAATTCACCAAAGAATTTAAGGGAGAAGCGGTGAAACTCGTCCAATCTCGCCAGAAACCACTCGCCCAAATCGCACGAGACCTGGACATTTCTGACAGTGCATTGCATCATTGGTGTAAGCAGTTTTCCGAGCATAGAGAGCAAGCCTTTCCTGGCAGCGGTCACCAGACCCCTCAGGAGGAAGAAATCCGCCAGTTGAAGCGGGAAAACGACCTCTTGCGCCAGGAGCGTGATATACTAAAAAAAGCACTAGGCATCTTTTCGCGCCCCCAACTCTGAGGTTTCAGTTCATTGCAGAGCACCAACACACCTACTCGATCACGTTGCTTTGCAAGGCACTTGACGTCTCTGAGAGTGGCTATTATGCGTGGAAAACCCGAGAGGCTTCCCAGCATTGCCGAGAAGATGCCAGACTGGCCGCCGACATTCAACAGATTTTCCTGGAGCATCGGCGGGTCTATGGCAGCCCACGAATTCATGCTATCCTCAAAGAACGAGGAGTGCAAACCTCCCGCAAGCGGGTTCAGCGGTTGATGCGGCAGTTAGGGATCAGTGCATACGTCAAGCGCAAGTGCAAGCCCGCCACCAAGTGCGACCCCAAGGGACGTTTTGCTCCCAATCTTCTCAACCGGGAATTCGAAGTGGAACAGCCCAATACGCGTTGGGTCACCGATACCAAAGCGGTCTCCACTGTCGAGGGTTGGCTCTATGTAGCCGCGATTGTGGATCTTTTCTCACGTCGGGTAGTGGGGTTGTTCTTCATGCGTTATAGCGAAGAGGGCAAACTCATAGATGAAAACCCATTCTTCTGTCGCCAGTAGCAGATGAGCAGTATCACCAGGAGTAAGCCAGAACCACCAAGTGAGCAGGTTTGGCCCTCCGACGTAAGCACTTGAAGAGCAAGCTAAATGATTTCCGTGCTCAAATATGCCTCTGCCTTGAGAAAACCGCAAGGGCTCAAGCCACAAGCGCCTGACCACGGGTTTAAACCTATGGCTTGCGGCAGGTTAAAGCCCAAGAATGTCAGAAGTCTCCCCGCCTGTCGCTATGCAAGCGACAAGAGTATCTCTGCCAATTTGTTAGGTGCTGCGAAAAAAGGAGAGTGACCAGTTGATAAAGAGAACACGCGCTCACAGGGAAGGTTTCGTTGCATATACCGTTGCATATACAAGCTATTCGCCCGATCGTGGAGAGTTTCCACATAGAAACGCGGGATACGAGCAAAGCGATCAGTTGTCTTGACAATCGCAGAAAAAGGTTCCAGGGGAGTTGGCCCGATAAGCATTTGGACCAGCGTAATATCGCTTTCAGGACAATCATGGTAAAAGAGGTCGGCTACTCTCTCTACAGGAATTTCGCTCACGCCTTGTGTTTCATTAATATGCGTGTTCTGAAGTATAATAGCATCTTTATCTTTTTGTGCATGCTCGTGTAAGGTCGTGACGTTGGGAACAAGGAATGCTGCGAGGTAGATGAGCTTTTGAATCGACTCCGAGCATTCTTCTGCTGTTTGGCTGATAACAATGCCACCCATCGAGTGACCCACAAGAATAACAGGTTCGTTTTGTTCCTTAATGATGTGACTGAGATGGTCGGTATAGATACGCAACGTTCCAGTAGATGGAGATATACTACGATCTCGGCCAAATCCGGGCAGATCAGGAACAATCACCTTATGACCTTGTTTTCGAAGTAACGGAGCGATATGGTACCAGGCCCATACACCATGCCAAGCTCCATGAATCAGTATATATGTACTCATGAAATTTTTCCTTTTACCTGTTGACTCCAGAAACTGGTAGAGCCACACGATCTGGTGAAGAACGCAGAAAAACTTGTGAAAATGAACTCGAACAAGGATGCCGTCACCATTTAATATAGCTCTACCACATGTCTACGCGATAGACTAGAAACTAAAGTGTATTCCGACTGCTGCATTTTCTTCTGGGGTAGCAATCCAATAACCATATTTGGCACTGATAGCCGCAAACTTCCCCAGTTCCTCCGGTGTGGGTAGCTGAAGCGTACCATCTATCGATCTTCCCGACTCTCTAAAGAATTGTTCCATCTTATTGGTTGTGATGATGAGCAGGATTGCTGGCTCATTGGAGGCATTGCGCCATGCGTGCCGTGCATTCCCAGGCACGTGGATATAATCCCCTACATTCGCTGTGATCCACTCGTGGCTTTCTGTCTCTTGTTTAAGACACTGCATTTCACCAGAAATAACGATAAAGTCCTCCACATCAGGGTGACTATGCATGGGAACAAAGACGCCTGGTGGGACAACCCCTTTCAACACGCTGAAGCCACTTTCCGTTGTCAGAAACTCGACAGTGGGTCCAAATACTTCGACGGTCAGGCCAGTCGAGGGATTTTTTTCGGTACTTGCCGTGGTCATATCTATCTCCTTGTATTATTCTTTAATCGTGACGGTTATCCGTACTCATCATCCTCTAGCGGCCAGCACACCACATAGGTTGCCTGTAGCTCCTGTCAGCACAAACCTGCTTGCCAAGGAATTTCTCAAGCTGGAAGCACAACGATGTAGATGGACACAATCACCCATTGAGAAGCCATGATGAGGTTCTGCAAGCGAGAGTAATCTGATCTGATAGCTCATACGCAATAGGGTACAGCATCCTTTGAGGCCTTACAATGACAGTCATGTGAGGCCCCTGAGTATGAATAGAACGAAAAACCACGCTAAGGAAGAGTAAGGCTACTCCACCACCTGGATGACAACTTTGCCACGCATATGGCCACTCAAACTATGCTCATATGCCTGACGCGTTTCAGCTAATGGATAGACGCTATTCACAACAGGTTTCATATGACCTTCATCAACGAACTCGGCAATGCGTGCTAGTTGCTCATGGTTAGGGCGAACAATAAACCACTTCGCATCCCGTTCATATTGCTTCGCCCACTCAAAGATCCTATTCTCCTGCTCGCCAGCAATACCAACCAGGATACCGCCTTTTTTCAGTACCTTAAATGACCGTTTCTGGGTATCGTCACCAATGGTATCCAACACAAAGTCAACATCGTTGACAACATCTTCAAAACGCATCGTTGTGTAATCGATAAGCTGATCTGCACCAAGTTCACGCAAAAACTCATGTTGCCGTGCTGATGCGACTGCGATCACCTGCGCGCCAACCCAATGCGCGATCTGCACAGCATAGTTTCCTACACCACCAGCAGCGCCTTGAATCAAGACTTTCTGTCCCCGCTTCAGCGATCCCTGCTCAAAGAATGCTTGCCAGGCAGTCAGTGCCGAAAGCGGTAACGTCGCTGCCTCAATATGGCTACGACGACGAGGCTTCTGGGCAATTTCAGCTGGTTTGACAATGGTATATTCAGCCTGGGCACCATTTCTCCAGAAACTGCTCAGTCCATAGACGTCGTCACCTACGTGAAATGCTGTGACACTCTCACCTAATGCAACAACTGAACCAGAAATCTCATGACCCATGATGATGGGCTTCGCACGCTCTTGCCCATCGGCAGTCTTCCACGTTGGAACCCATTCGAGCTCCTGCGGAGAAATACCAACAGCATGCACTTGAAGTAAAATTTCACCGACTCCAACGTGAGGTTGCCCCACATCCCCATACTCGATCACTTCTGGACCACCTTGCTGAGCAGTAATATATGCTGCTTTCATTCTCTCTCGGCTCCTTTACCTGAACATATCAAACAAATACGAGCTTGCTGGATAGTCATTCTAGTCATAATGAGAGTGAATTGCTCTCTCATGAGAGGTCTTCTTTTTTTTACTTTACTAGCTTGCTTACAGCTCGTTGCGCATCCCGTGGGAAGAACCACTCTTCACGCTTACTACCACCTGCTGCCCCTCCCGATTGTCAAACCACATCGCTTTCATGCTGTGAAACCTCCTGAGTATGTGCTACACCTATGGTTTGTGAGAGAAGCATACTCTAGAAAGGGGATATCTTCCAGGGTCATTTTTGTAGGGAGTATGGATCCATTTTGGGAAAGGTAGCTTCTTTCGTCATGGTGAAGAGACACCACCGCGTACCGCAAATTGCGGCAGATATTGCACTGAATCGGGCATTAAGCATGCTGTTGCACCGCCAGTTGTATGATCGACTACGCCATGCTATTCTCAGCGGTCAATTACAACCAAGTCAACGCCTCCCATCAACACGGGTTTTAGCGAGTGAATTAGGTATTTCTCGTAATACAGCAAGTAATGCCTATGAACAACTCTGTGCTGAAGGATATCTTGAGAGAATGGTCGGCCAGGGGACCAGGGTGGCATGTGACCTTCCTGAGACCTTTTTCATTCCCGGCGCAGCTCCCCAGAAGAAAACAGCTCCTGACGAGAGCATACACGCTCCCTTCTCCTTATCTCACCTGGGAGAGGATTTGACGCGCCAGGCACCTGTCCGCTCTCCGCTGACCTATCCTCGACCGAATACTCCACGCGCTTTTCGCGAGGGCGTCCCGGAGCTACGCGCATTTCCCTTTCAGCAGTGGAGCCAGATTGCTGCCCACTGCGCACGATCGACGCTCAGAAACGTGGCCGATTATCAGGAGGTTGCGGGTTACTCTCCATTGCGCGAAGCGATCGCCTCTCATGCGAGCATCACGCGAGGCGCGCATTGCCTGGCAGAGCAAGTTCTTCTTGTGCCAGGCGCGCAATCAGCGTTAGATATGGCAGCCCGCCTCCTCCTCAATCCGGGGGAGCTTGCCTGGATTGAAGATTCAGGATATCCAGGAGCGCAACAAGCCCTACGTAATGCTGGCGCACAACTGGCTCCTATCCCTGTGACGTCAGAAGGGATGAATGTCGAAGTCGGACAAGAGCGCTATCCACAAGCTCGCCTGGCCTTCGTCACTCCATCCCATCAATTTCCTTCGAGTGTCACCATGCATCTGTCGCAACGCGTTGCCCTCCTCCAATGGGCGAACCAGGCCAATGCCTGGATTCTCGAAGATGACTATGACAGTGATTACCGCTTCAGCGGTCGACCCCTCGATGTGTTACAGGGGCTCGATACCGCTCAGCGAGTAATCTACATTGGAACATTCAGCAAAGTTCTTTTTCCGGCATTACGCATAGGGTATCTGATCGTGCCGCCTCAACTGGTATCACCTTTTACCAATCTGTGCAGTTGTACGCACACCCATGTGCCTATTCTTGAGCAGCTGATCCTGGAAGCATTTATCACCAAAGGGCATTTTCTGCGTCACATCCGGCATATGCGAGAGATCTATGCGGCCAGAAGAGCCATACTCATCGAATTGCTTCAGCAGGAACTTGGAGACCTGGTGGAAGTACAGCCGCCTCAGGCAGGCTTGCATCTTCTGTGCTGGTTCCCACCAGAAATGGATGACCAGCGGATGTCACAACGAGCAAGAGTACGTGGACTTGAAGTCATGTCTCTTTCCAGGTTGGCGCTGGGATCACCTCAGCGAGGTGGTCTCGTGCTTGGCTATGGGGCAGTGAATGAGCAGGAGATTCAGGCTGGCGTTCATCAACTGGCACACGTGCTTCACTTATAAAATGGCCCCATACTTTTACCAAAAATAGCCCTTGTAGGAGGGCCATCATCATGCTACAGTTTTGCCATGTAAAGTATTTCAGCGCCACATGCAGGCACATATCCATTCAGAAGCTCCCCTTTAGCTCAAGGCTTTTCAGCGTCTGCGGCATTTCGTTGGGTCATGTGTCGGTCCTGCTGGAGAGATCCGTCTGGAAATGCGCTGGAGAAATGAGGAATAACAAGGGGACATGTGAGCGATGAAAGCTATTCGCCTGTATGCTCAGCGTGGTCCTGATCAAATGGTGTTCGAAGATGCACCACAACTTCAGCCAGGAATGAGAGAAGTTCTGATTCGTGTCCATGCGACAAGTGTGATGTGGCAGGAACCTACCTGGTCGGAAACCTGGAAAACACCGAATGAAGGATAGGAGGAATATGAGCGATGATTCTTGTGACAGGTGCGACAAGTGCTGTTGGGAAGGCCGTTATCAAAGAGCTTCTGGCAAGGAAGGTTTCAGTACGTGCCTTCGTGCGTAAACCTGTTGATGCTGCGAAACTACAAGCTCAGGGGGTGGAAGCTTTTTTAGGTGATATGACGAAGAAAGTAAGCGTTGCGCAGGCGCTCCAAGGAATCGAGAGTGTTTATCTCATTACTCCGGTCGCAGAGCATCTCTTAGAAACCGAGGTGCTATGGGCGCAGGAAAGTAAAAAAGCCAGTATACGTCACCTCGTCAAACAATCTGAAATAGGGGCGGACCCTCAATCGTTGAGCCCATTACTGCAATATCATGGGAAAGCTGAGGACGCAATTCGTGCCTCAGGGGTACCGTACACTATTCTACGTACACTTTTTCTGATGCAAAACTTTGAGCTAATGTATGCCCGGCCAATTATCACTCAGGGGATGATGTATGCTCCGCTGGCGGATGCGCGTATGAGCTACGTTGATGCACGTGATATCGGCGTTGTTGCGGCACATCTGCTCGGCGAGGAGAAATATCAGTACAAGGAATATGATGTGACCGGTCCAGAGGCGATCACGTGCACACAACTGGCGGAGATATTCTCTTCGTTATTGCATACCCCGGTTTGCTACGCAACCATCTCTGACGAGGAGGCAGAAAAAGCACTCCTGGGGCTTTACTCCCCCTGGACGGCGCACGCGGTTGTGACGTTGCTACAGTTTTATCGTCAGGGTGGTGGGGACCTTGTTACCCCGGTTGTGGATGAGGTTACAGGCCACAAGCCTTGTACGGCCGCCGCGTTCATTTCTGAGCACATACAGAGCTTCCAGACTGCCTGAAGAGAGCATATTTGGATGCTTGTGCAGGAGAAGAAAGCGCGCTAGGATGATTGTATCATCATATAACTTGGAGAGCACTCTATGATCAGTATCGGTAAGCTAGAGCCCTCCGACAGGGCTGTCTGGGAAGACTTGTTCCGCGCATATATCGACTTTTACCAGTGGGTTGTGCCGCCCGAGATGTACGAACGAGCGTGGTGTGAGTTTCAGGAGGATACGCGTCTGCACGCCTTCGGGGCGAGGCTGGATGGCAGACTTGTTGGCATCACACACTTCTTCATCCATCCCAATACGTCGGGGCCGGATGTTTGCTATCTTCAGGACCTCTTCACCGCCCAGGAAGCACGTGGTAAGGGCATCGCCCGCGCATTGATTGCGGCTGTTACAGAGTGGGCTCAGGCTCATGAGTGTGCCAGTATACACGGCACACTCATGAGTCCAATAGCACGGCACGGCATCTGTACGACAAGGTGGCTGAGAATCGTGGCTTCATCATGTACCACATCGAGCTGCCTCGCTAGCTCCGTCATCGCTCTTCATGGGATCCGTGACGCGGTTGCGCACCTGAATCGCGAACAGCATCAGCAAAATGATCACCACCAGCCCGAGTGCGGCGATGGCCATGCCCTCTGCCATGGTGTCGCTGAAAATCAGACCTCCGACCACTATGTGGGCAATCAATGCACCGCTGGCTAAGGCCAGATGGTGGCAATCCGTCCAATTGTGAGCCTGTGCGAATCTGCGCACCAACCAGATCATTGCCGCAATCACGAGCAGCGTTCCCAGCAGTGGAAACAGGACGAGTGGGAAGGCTGCAAATGCTGGTTGGAGGCGCCAGAGCAGGGAAGCCAGCGCCTGTCCTACAAATGCGCCGATGCCAATAATCAGCATAACCATCAGCGGTGATGGCGCATTGCCCTGAGATTTTGCCCGGGAGGTTTGCTTGAGCAACACAAACAGTGCCACTACTACAAGTATGAGTGCAATCACTGCCACCGTGCCAGGTGTGTGCTATATGGATAGGTCGTTCGGGCGCAGAGTCCAATCAGAGCGATGCCAAGTACATACCAGATACCCGTGATGAGGCCAGGACGTCGCAGATAAGGTATAGTACGCTGTGCAGGAAACAACAGCTCTGTGAGCAGGATCGGAATGGCCGCGCTCCAGATGCTGTGGACGACAATAGCTATCTCACCATAGGCCCAGTTGATCCCGAAGAGATAAGTTCCCCATTGAGACATATTGTTGTAGGCGAGGGTCGGCTGCGTTGGCTGGATGAATATCCATCACTGGCTAACCTCTACTCCTGCCGAGATTGCCGCGCATTCTTGACGACATATTTTATAGGATCTGCTGGAGGTTCAACAGAATCCATCGTCTGGAGCATCGTGAGGAGCGCCAGGTCAAGTATTAGACGCGGATCTTGCTTTCCATCTGCGCCCCCTACGTTCCAACGGACTGCGCCATTGCTCAATTTCTCGTTTCTGAGTACAAACTCAGAGTCCTCCATTGAGAGGGAATAGCCAGGCGCTCGATAGATATAACCATATTTTAATTTAGCATAGAGATGAAAACATGGTAAGGGTGACGGGGACACTAGAGGCTAGCAGTTCCGCTGCCGCGTTGGCATCCTGTTGCATTTCTAGGGAGAGTTGATTATACCACCACTCCTGAACCCGGTGGATAAGCACCAAGTCAGGCTGCTCCACGAGCTGTAAGCTGTGACCTTGATGGCCCGGCTGCCCTCCCGGTTTCTTGCCGCTCGGCTTGCGTAAGCTCTTCTTCTGCTTTCCAAAGCAATCCGACGACGGGGGAAGATGACTATTGTGGCTGTCTTTGGCTTGCTGCTCTTCCAGCGTTTTGACTCGTTCTCGCAACTGCTTGACTGCCTGGAAGGTCTCTGCAAGGGCTTCTTTCAAGGATTGGTTCTCTTGTTTGGGCCGCTTGGTCTGCTCATCTTTCACGCCTAATGCCTGCCGCAGAGCTAAATTCTCTTGTCGTAAGCGGTCGAGTTCTGCACCATGTTCATGAGGCTATTCTACCAGATTTCCTCCAGGTTTCGTCCTCAGCCAGACGGGCAAAGTAACTGAGCTGCTCGCTGTGAGGTTCTTCTTGCTGCGTCTGGCCTATCTCGCCAATCGTGGTCATCTTCACCTCCGCCCACTCGTTGGGAAGAACGGGAATCAGGACGCCATCAGTTGCCATCACCAGACGGCAAGCCCCCACCTGCGGTTCGATGTCCTCGCTCAATGGATGAGCCTGCAAATCCTGCCACTGGTGTAGGCATGCTCCTGCCTGTTCAGTGAGTCGACGCACGGTACTCTTACTCACCTGGACATGCAAGAGAATGTGCAGATGTTTGGCAGCACTAGCAAAGGGGAGGAGGCTTCCTAACAAGACCAGCCCCTGGTGGGCATGAGGGGTGAGTCCACTGGATGGGAGATCCAACTCCTCATCCAGGGGGAAAAAGCCCGCTTCCACACTGCGGGCAGGTTCCGTATCTGCGTGTGAGTTCCACATCCTTGCCCCCTTGGGTCGCCAGTTTGCGTTGGTGCGTGCCTCTGGCCTGTAATGGGCTCCCACACTGCGGACAACGGGGACGCTTCTCCACTGCTTGCCCGCTCCAATCGCGCTTCTGACAGAGCAACATGTGTACCGCATCCAAAAGCGAATGTGCGCCATGAGGCGCACTGAGATATCCTTGGCATAGCCAGGTGGCACCTCAAGGGATGTGCCGAAGGTCAACGAGCTTACCTGAAACCGAAAGGCCGAGGGGAAAATAGCATACTCGTAAAGCGGTGGGCAACCGAGACGCTGCGGTTGTGGTACTGCAAGACCTGTGCAATATGGTGAAGGCTAAACTGCTTAAAGCCCAGTTTCCAGAGAGCTTTTGACTCTGCCGCTAGAGCGTCTAAGAACGGTATCTCGCTCTGCAATACATTAGATGCGTGTGTGTTGCACCCTTGAGAGCAGAGAACGATGGCAAATGATGTCATTGAAGGAAACGAACAGGCCACCTACGTTGCACTACCACGTATCTCAGTGACGTACCATGGGATCACCTACAAAGCGAGAGCTTCACGGTGACGGAGTGACCATAGTAGTCGTGGAAGTCACGCTCCATCAGGGCGCGTGAGAAAGTCACGCACAGGGCGAAGGGTCACAGGTGATTTGATATTCAGAAAGGGAAGCAAGCGAGATGCGGGATGCTGAAACAGTCCTGAATATCATCCATGAACGAGGCAAGCGCGGACTTCCTTTAGAGGACGTGTATCGACTCTTGTACAATCCAACGCTTTACCTGCGCGCCTACGCCCGCCTGTATGCCAACGACGGCGCCATGACACCAGGAAGCAACGGAGAAACCGTAGACGGAATGAAACTGGAGAAAATCAAGCATCTCATCGACGATCTTCGCCACGAACGCTATCGATGGACTCCAGTCCGGCGAACCTACATCGCCAAGAAGAACGGGAAATTAAGGCCGCTCGGTATCCCTTCATGGACGGACAAATTGCTTCAGGAAGCCATTCGGCAAATTCTTGAGGCATACTACGAGCCACAGTTCAGTCCATGTTCCCATGGGTTTCGACCACAACGCGGATGCCATACGGCACTCAGCGAAGTCAAGAACACGTGGACAGGCACGAAATGGCTGGTGGAGGGAGACATAGCTCAATGTTTTGACCAGCTCGACCACGAGGTCATGTTGGCAATTCTGCGAGAAAAGATGCACGACAACCGGTTTCTCCGACTCATACGGAATTTGCTCCAAGCTGGATATTTAGAGGATTGGCGCTATCACGAAACCCTGAGCGGAAGCCCACAAGGCGGCGTGGTGTCACCAATACTCAGCAATATCTATTTGGACAAATTGGACAAATATGTCGAGCAAGCCCTCATTCCAGCTTACACCAAAGGGGACATGAGGAAAACCAATCCTTCCTACGACGCGCTCCAAACGCGCTCGTATCGGGTAAGGAAAAAGGGAAACAAACAGCAGGCGAAAACACTGTTCAAACAGATGCAAAAACTGCCACGTCGTGATCCCTACGACCCCGATTACAGGCGACTCCGCTATGTGCGATATGCGGATGACACATTGCTTGGATTTGCTGGACCAAGGGAAGAAGCAGAAGACATCAAGCGCCAACTCGGAGAGTTCCTACGCGATCATCTCAAATTGGAACTGTCCCAGGAAAAGACCCTCATTACCCATGCACATACAGAGGTAGCGCGTTTTCTTGGGTATGAGATTGCAACGCAGCATGAAAATACCAAACATGATCGACTCGGACACCGCTCGGTGAACGGACGTATTGTGTTACGCGCTCCCACAACGGTCATCGAGAAGAAATGCAGCATCTACATGAAACACGGGAAGCCTACTCATCGTCCCGAGCTCAGAAATGATGATGATTTCACAATCATGAGCCGATACCAGTTGGAATATCGCGGAATTGTGCAGTACTACCTGCTGGCCCAGAACATTCCCCAATTCTGGAAACTTCACTGGATCATGAAGGAATCGCTGCTCAAAACATTGGCGAGCAAGCACAAAGAGAAAGTGATCGACGTGGTGAGGAAATACCAAACCACGACGAAAACTCCACATGGAACCATGAAATGCCTAGAAGTCATTGTTCCGCGAGAAGGGAAAAAGCCGCTTGTAGCGCGCTTTGGTGGGATACCATTGCGATGGCAAAACGCAGCCATTCTCATCGATCAGCCCTTCCTGGTGTTTAGAAATCAACGCAATGAAGTACTGAAACGACTTCTTGCGGAGAAATGCGAACTTTGCGGATCAAGAGAGAACATCGAAGTTCATCACATTCGCAAGCTCGCCGACCTGAACATGAAAGGAAAAGCCGAAAAGCCAACCTGGGCAAAGCGTATGGCAGCGAGGCATAGAAAGACGCTTGTCGTCTGCCAAGACTGTCACAGGGCTATCCATGCCGGAAGACCTGTCGGACAGAATATCAGGACATAAATCACTGGCGAGCCGGATGATGCAAAAGTATCAAGTCCGGTTCTGAGGGAGGCCGAGGGAAAAGGATTGGTTAACAATACCTCGCCAGCGGCCTACCCTACCTACCGAGCCAGTCAGTGTGGCAATCAACGAGCAGTTCAAAAGCTTCAGAAATTCCTGATGAAATCAGAAGCAGCACGACTGTTGGCAGTTTGTCGAGTGACCCAGGACAATCAGGGCAAGAAGACCGCCGGCGTAGACGGGGTAAAAGCCCTCAAACCCGCCGAACGTCTTGTCATGGCTGCCCGCATTCATCCAAGGAACTGGAAACAACAAACTCCCCAACCGGTCAGACGGGTTTGGATACCCAAACCTGGCAAAGCGGAACAGCGCCCACTTGGGATACCTCCCATGATTGAGCGCTGCAAGCAGGCCCAGGCGAAAGCAGCCCTCGAACCGGAATGGGAAGCAAGGTTTGAAGCCAACAGTTACGGCTTTCGCCCTGGCCGCTCCTGTCACGATGCGATAGGGGCCATTTTTCTCTGCATCGAACACAAACCCAAATTTGTGCTTGATGCAGATATCCAAGGCGCTTTTGACCACATCAATCAGGAAAAGTTGCAAAGAAGCGATCAAACGACACACGGCTGTCCTACGGGAAAAGCTGATACAACTTCGGTCAGCCTCACAAGCAGAGGTGATTAAAATGTTAAATCCCATTATCTGGGGATGGGCCGCCTATTATCGAACGGTCATCTCATCCCAAACCTTTGCTCACTGTGACAGGATAATATGGCATCAACTGTGGAGTTGGGCCAGAAAGAGACACAGGAACAAAGGGAATCAATGGATTGCACAGCGATACTGGCATAGCGTAGAACACCGGAACTGGGTTTTCTCAACTCCAGAAAAGGCGCAACTTCGCACACAGTACCACGAAAATCCGGCGACATATCAAGGTAAAGGGAACAGCTAGCCCATATGACGGAAACTTGTTGTATTGGAGTCAGCGGCTCAAAATGCATCCTCTAATGCACGAGACCAAAGCGAAACTCTTACAAAAGCAAGCCAGGAAATGCCGTTGGTGTGAACTGCACTTTCACGAAGGAGATCTTATTGAGATCGATCATATCACCCCGAAAAGTGAAGGAGGCGGGGAAGAACTCAGTAATAAATTTGCACTCCATCGGCATTGCCACGATGCACGCCACGCGAAATCTGTCAAAGAAAACTGAGCAAATTCGCAGTGGCAGGTATCCATCACACGTGACCATACACTGAGGAGCCGTGTGAAGGGAAACTTTCACGCACGGTTCTGGATTGGCGGTGAGGAGAGCGATCTCCTCGCCGACCATACGAAAAACACAACGCTAATGCACGGGGCGATTCGGGGTAGCTCCAATTTTCCCCTCTAAATTACTCTAAGGAGATAGAATCAAAAATCCATCTTAGATTTTTTACTCTAAAGAATGAGGAAGTAGAAGCACTCCCTGGGTGCTCATCCCAAGATCATGTAGGCGGTTCAGGAGGTGCTTTTTTCGCCTCTCTCACGTAGCGGTATAATGTCGAGCGAAAGATTCCAAGAGTTGAGCAAATGTCGTCAACGGAGTGATTGTGATCTTCAACCAATTGCCTCACCAGGGCAACTTTCCCCTCCGTCAAAAGCTTTCGTGGTCGGCCTCCCACACTCCCCTGGCTCAACACAAGGCAATAGATCGTACTCGTTCATAGTTCCCCTTGACATTTTACTTACTAGTAAGTAAAATTAAAAGCATGAATACACAGGCAAATACAGCACAACAGATTATTGAGATCGCGCTTGGACTCATGATAGAGCGAGGATACAACGCCTTCAGCTATGCCGACATTAGTGAGCGGATGGGAATCAGGAAGGCCGGTATCCATTATCATTTTCCTAATAAAAGCGACCTGGGGCGTTCCGTTGTCTCCTATTATCGTACACTGGCGCAGCAGGGACTCAACCAGATTGACCAGATCATGTCTGATCCCAGAGAGAAGCTCACTCTCTACACAGAGAATTTCTACAGGCAAATGAAGGAAGCCAAATTCTTTTGTCTCTGCACCCTCCTGGCCACTGAGCTTCCGACCCTGCCTGAATGCGTCCGTGACGAGATTCAGGGCTATTTCCGCGAGCACACAGCCTGGTTTGCTACGCTACTGGCAAGCGGTCGAGCACAGGGCATCTTCAGCTTTGGTGGTGATTCCACGATCAAGGCTCAAAGTGTCCTCGCTGCCATCCAGGGAGCCATGATTGCCGCGCGCGCCTATCAAGATCCCGAGCACTTTCGCACGATTGCGCTCCAGGTGTGTTCAGATTTGCAAACGTAGAGGAAGTCTCTTTTTTTGGGGTATAAACCTACTTACTAGAAGGTATAAATCTGATAGCATTACTGAAAAGAGGAAAACATGTCGATACTAAATTCATTGAGAGCTAACCCGAGTGCAAACACTGCACTTCTTATGCGTAATCTGTACTTTGTGCGAGCCGCTTTTGCACTGGTTTGGGCGCTTGGCCTTCTCTCCCTGGTTACTATGCCTGTACTTGCTACCTTCCTACTCATCTTTTATCCAGCATTTGACGCTGGCTCTTCTCTCTATGATGCTTACGTTCATCGTACCTCAAAGAACACTCTGGCTCAAAAAACAAATGGAGTCATTAGCTTACTTGCTGTTCTAGCTGTGCTCGTTGTTACCTCGATGGGAGTTCCAGCTATCTTACGTGTGTTCGGTATCTGGGCTATTCTCACGGGTGGAATAGAATTAGTAACGGCAATACGACGGTGGAAAGAACTTCGTGGTCAAGCGGTCCTCGTCTTCGGTGGAGCTGTCTCTATTATTGCCGGAATCGTCTTTATTGCCTCTGCTGGAAAGCCCACATTTGGCCTGGGCAGCCTGGCTGGTTACGCCCTGATGGGAAGCTGGCAATTTCTTTTTTCTGCTCTCCGTCTGATCAAACAAGCTCACCAGAATACACAAACTGATCTGCATTAGGATGCAGATGTGCTCGCTTCATGGTTCTGTCTCAATTGAAGCATGAAGTGGAACTCCATCAACTGAGATAAGCCCAGGATACGTGTAAAATTCTATCAGACGTGAGACCCTAGTGATAGAATTCAGCACGTATCCTGGGCTTATCTCAAATTCCTTAGCGTGCGTTTTCGTTCCATCAATGATACTGTTGCTAAATTCGCTGGCCTAGCTTGACAAGAAAGTGCTGACTTTCTCAATGTGAGCTTGAACAACCTCCCCAAAAGGATAAGAAGTGAATTTAGCAACAGTATCCATCAATACTCAGAAGCCCTACTCTGCTTTTTTTTCGCAGTTGTGGAAGAATATGTGCTTTTTTTCGCGGATACGATAGAATTTTTTGGTAGTAAGCGCGAAGAGTGGTCAGATTTTAGGGCGACGAGTGATCAATCGGCGCGAAGAGTGAGCAGCTCAACCATTGACTGCTTGAGAAGCTGCTCCCCATCTTGCTTTTTCCAGCAACATTTTGTAAATTTGCATGCTTCCGGGAAGAGCTAAGAGGAACCATGAGGCTGGTCAAGACGAGGAACAAGCGGTATCTGTCAGGCTCCTCAGATGGAGTAACTATTCAGGCACCGCTTCGCTTTTGCGCATCAATGGCGTATAGGTCAGACCAACTAGGATACCTTCAGGGCTGAGGAGACGGGTCACTGTCTGGCCCCATGGCTCCTTCTTCGCTGCTATCAGGAGCTGATAGCCTTTTGCCTTTAGCTCCTCAGATGCCTGGGCAACGTCTTCGACATCAAATTCGAGCCGGGAGGTGGGAGCTGGCAGATCGGTTGGCCATTCGTTCACGCCAAAACAGGATTGAGCTGCCTGTGAAAGCGGCCACAGGGCAAATGTTTTGACTCCCTGAAGACCTTCGGTGTGCAAGTAACCGTCAGTTTCTTCCTGGAAAGAAATGCCCAGGCTCTCTTGATAGAACGTTGCGCTTTTCTGCATATCTGAGACGATCGGCCCGAATCCGACGACGAACAAGACCTTCATCATCTTCTCCTTTTCCAGTTTGTGAGCAGTATCGTTACCATACTACTGAGTATACGATCGGGCAGCTCAATCCGTCGCGCGACAAAGAACGTCATTTACACCCTTGAGAAGAAGGATATCAGATGAGAAGCGGTTTTTCCCAGGGACATCTGTACCAGTGTTCACTCTTCGCGCCGATTAATCACTCGTCGCCCTAAAATCTGACCACTCTTCGCGCTTACTACCATTTTTCACGATTTTCATCAGAACAGGAACCGTCTTTGAGCTCATTTCATTTCGCGCTTACGATGGAACTTACACCACTACCTTTCCTTTTCTCTGGATGAGCTGTACGCAAAAAAACGCGTCGCGCCCAGGGGGGTCATCGTCATTTGCGCATCGATAAAGCAATGTGAGGTATTGTACATTCAGGTTGAGAAAGAAACAGATATACTCTCTCATATACATATCCTTACAGATGTCGTTCAAAGAAGTGAAAAACAAGGGCACATCCATCTATGCATATTTCACACAACATGTTGCCACAGGGGATCTCTCAGCAGGCAACCATGCATCAGTTAGGAAAGGTGCGCAAGGTCTACGAATCGCGCTACACTAATCCTCTAGCAATGATAAGTACGTTGCTGGGCATCATGATCGTTGCTCTCATCATGATAATGGCTATCCTCATCTTCTCCCCTACCCCTTCTCCATTTTTATATATAGTGGCCGCTGAATGGCATTGACAACCTTCTGTGGTCGAGTTCATATGCCCACTATTCCCTGATGCAAAAAGTTGTGGCACACCCGTATTCACGTATTCACTTCCAGGGTATTGGCACTTCTATAGCATTTTTGGACAGAGGCAATAATCGTGCAGGTCCCCAAGGTTGGTTTGCAGCCAACGCAACCCCTGCTTAATCGTGTTGTCATTCTGATGGCGCAGGGATCGGCAGAGGAGCTGGCCCTGCAACCGCTGAACAAAAAGGACCTCCTCAACGCCATGATGCCAGATCCCGATAATCCCAATGGACTTGTCGGGATCTGACAACATAAAGGCCTTTACCTCTCTTTGAAAGGCCCTCACCTGCGTCAAAACGGTCAAAGTGAGCGGGGTCTCTCCCTCCCGACAAAGGACATAGGTGGTGGGAATACCTGTGGATTGAGAGAGGGTGTGCTCCGCGACAGTCGCGCGCAGCGACTGGGTAAGAAGACGATAATCACCTTGTAGCCCGGCGTTCTGCTGATCCGTCTTACTCAAGACGCCTTCTCCCTTGTCGGATTCGTCACAAAAGAATACCTTCCCCTCCCAATAGAAGCAACCATAGACTCCATCATTATTCGGCATGCTGCTATTCTACCATGCAGATTTCTTCAATGGAAGAAACGCTGTTTCTCATTCACAATACCAATACAACCTGTTTGTCCTAATGACTAACTTCGCTTCTGATGTTTGCAATGTGGTTGAATTCTCCAAGGTTATGGGAAATTAAAGGGTGCCACGGATGGGCGACCCCTTTGCAGATGCCTGCACGGATGGCTGGATCTGCCTCTATAACCTTGTCCGCCTCTTCCTGGCTTTGAACATTGATAATGTTTAAGCCACCTGCGTCATCCATCAGAGGCCCTGCTATAACGAGCACATTGTCCCCATCCAGGCGCATCATATACCTGGTATGTTCTTCCAAGTCCTGTTCAGTCACCAGCTTTCCTTGAATCCAATTAAGCCCTGGAGTGTAGAACATCGCGAATAACATTTCTCTTCTCCTTGAGTGGCACTGGGGTAATCTTGTGCCACTCCTTCTTTTGTGAACTCGACGTTGGATACTCTCTTAATGGCTGTGTTGCAAAAAAGGAAAAGATCAGCAAAGGCCTGTTTGTCCTCTTGCTATAGCACTTAGGCACCCACCCCGAACATGCCGGTGATGAAGGCTGCCTGACTGAGAATATCTCCTTTGCCCACGCCTCGTATCTGCCCTTTGCGCACCATGTTCATCACCTCGTATCCTTGCAAGGTTCGCTCCGCAGTCGCAAAAGAAAAGAAGCCCATCCCGGGTTTGGTCAGCCGCTTGATAAACCGATGATCTTGTTCGATCAGATTGTTGAGGTATTTGACCTGCCTCAATTCAACACTCTCGGAGAGCATTCCGGCTGCTTTCAGATCAGCAATGGCTTTGGGATAGGCCGCGTTTTTATCGACGTTGATGACACGAGGGGCTAACTGGAGAGTCGGGGGAACTGTGAGAAGAGAAGACGTGGTCTCTCCCTCACGCCTCGAACAGGCTTGAGAGGCTGAGCGAGCTAAGGACTGCAAGGCTTTGCGGAAGAAGCGTTTGGCGGCCTCTGCATCCCGCGTTGGGCTCAAGAGAAACTCCAGCGTGTTCCCATGCGAATCAACCGCTCGGTAGAGATAGGTCCACGTTTTTTTGATCTTGATGTACGTCTCGTCCACACGCCAGGAGTCGTTGGTAACCTTGAGGTGAGGCTTGCATCGTTTATTCAGTTCTGGGGCATAGCGTTGGACCCAGCGATAGATCGTCGTGTGGTCAACGGCGAATCCGCGCTCCATCATCATTTCCTCCAGATCCCGGTAACTCAATGCATAACGCAAGTACCAACGTACACACAGGAGTATGATGCTAGCTTCAAAATGTCGCCATTTAAATGCACTTGGAGGTTGGACACGCATTGCAAAAATACCTCATGTTCTCTCAATACACCAGAGTTTAGAGAACTTCTCTTATTTTTGCAACACAATCCTCTGAACAACGAGCAAAAGCCAGATTCGCCCCCAGAAAAATGCTTAGCTTATATATCTTCAAGAAACGCAAGAGGTTGTGCTAGAATAGTAGAAAGATTTTACCAAATTCATTACTAATAGTAATGAAAAAGAAGTAGTATCACCATGAGCGACAAGCAGAAGATACCCTCGTCCACCAAAAAGAGTGCCGGACAGCATCTCAAAGAAGAGCGAGAGATGCGCGGCTGGTCTCAACAGTACGTTGCCGAGCAACTTGGAGCCGACCGTTACTACCTCAGCAGATGGGAAAATGGCAAGATGCTGCCCAGCCCCTACTACCGAGAGAAGCTCTGTGCGCTTTTTGGCAAAAACGCCAGGGAACTGGGCCTCATTTCCCAGGAAACGCCGCTGGAAATGGATACGCTGGAACCTGAGAGCATTGCTCATGGAAGTAGTGACGATCCTGCCATTCCACCTCCACCGGATGAATCTCGTGCGCTCTCTTGCGCGGTGCCAGGCGCGTTGCTCATCTCATGCCTTTCGAGAAGGAAAGAATGGCCCACACCTCTCGTTTTCGGCAACCTGGAGAGACGCAACACCCGTCTCTTTCGAGACTCAATCCTGGGGAACGTACCCACCGGGGCGGAGGCTTTTCCTGATGCTCTTCTTGACACTGCTGCTCTTCCTAATGCCGTGCATCCTGTGGTGTCGTGCCGACGCCTCAGCAAATAGCTTGTACAATGGTTGAATGCGGTAACGTTTTTCCCCGTAGCCCTTCGCTATGGAACCCGTACGTTATTCAGTTCTCAAGGTACTACCGATATATTCACACAGAGGAGCAAAAAAGTGGAAATGCACGAGATGTAAGGGGTAAAACCAGGACCGCTAACCACTGGGTCTAAAGACCCGTGGCTTGCGCGGGCTCAAGCCCATTTTCAGTCGTTTACGAGAACTGTTGCCAATCGTTGAGTAGCCGAGTTTCTCCTGAGAAAGCAGGAAGAAAGCACTAAGCGTGATCTGGTGACGTGAAGCGATGTATGTACTCCCATGGGGCCATCAGACATGCCTGCGCACCACCCATGGCTGTATCTGTAAGGGGCGGACCCCATAGAGCAAATGTCTATGGGGTTAGTAATGGCTATAGATAGGATTGGACTTACCGTGGGTCACAGATTCTATTGTAATACGATCATGAACAGAAATATATGTATTTCTGGGGACATCATCAAAAAGACATCTCTATGATGATGGGATCTTGTGTCCCCATTTTCTCATCTGAGACATCCTGGAGTTGACCCTGTTTGGTGTGGTCGACGAACGGGACTCTTGTTATTAACGTTCGGCTTCTGGCAAGAAATTGTTCTCCGACATGGTTCGGACGTCCTCCTCTTCGGGCAGCAATTGAGGTTGTTGCTTGTACCCTAGCAAGGAAAGGAGCGGTGAAGCCAGCATGGTGGTCACCAGGGCCATAATCACAAGCATAGCAAAGAGAGTAGGAGAGAGAATTTTCAGATCTAAACCAATATTGAGCACAATAAGTTCCACCAGTCCACGTGTGTTCATGAGTATACCCAGGGTGAGTGAGTCTTTCCAAGATTCGCCCAACAATCTTGCAGAGGCAAGCGCCCCAGTAATTTTGCCCGCACATGCAATAACAATGATAATACAGCATATCATCCACAACAGTGGAGTATTGATCAAACTTATCTGCGTACGCAAACCGCTGTAGACAAAGAACAGTGGCAGAAACAAGGTCGTATTTACTTGTTCAATGCTTCTGGTAAAGCTCACCAGCTTAGGGCGTCGCGGCAAAATCACTCCCATTAAAAAGGCTCCAAAGATGGGGTGGATACCAATGGCATTGGTGCAATAAGCAGAGAGCAATAAGAAAATCAGGGGGAGAATCATATGCCCCCCAGGAAGATGCACATGCCGCTCAAGCCAAACGAGAAGAGGGCGAATCGCCAAGAACATACAGGCAACAAACAGCAGTACCCAAACGAGCGTCGCTACCGCGGCACCGACCCCTTTTGCATGCACAATAGCCATGACCAATGCAAGAAGACACCACGCAATCACATCATCTACCGCGGCACACGTAAGAGCTAAGGTACCAATCTTCGTTCCGACTAGCTGCTTCTCAGATAGGAGACGAGCAAGCACTGGAAAGGCAGTAATGGCCATCGCTGTTCCAATCATAAGAAGAAATGATAGTTTGGTAGCATTCTCCCCTCCAAAGCCTGCGGGATAGAGGAAGAAAGCAAGCGCAGATCCCAAAACAAACGGGAACACAATGCCGTTCAAAGAAGTTACAATGGCTTTGCGACTTTGACCAAGCATCAGATGAGTATCCAGGCGTGCCCCCAAAGAGAACATGTAGAGGATCAAACCGATATCGCCAAGGGTTTGCAGAGTGGGAAAAACATTTGTTGGGAAGATACTGAGCTCAAGGGAGGGAAAAAGAACTCCAAATACTGATGGTCCCAGAACAAGTCCAGCCACAATTTCGCCAATCACCCATTGCTGGCCAACTCCTCGAAGGAGGGTTCCAAAGAGTTGTACAACGACCAAAATAACAATTAATTCAAGCAGAAGTGGTCCAGTCAGCATACTACCTCCTATCAAATTAAGAAGAAGAAAAAGGGAGTCCTCCGAGTGTGAATTTGATACGGGTCAAACGCGCAGAGTAGATGGAGACTCCCTCACGACATCACCCTTTTGCTGGCAGAAGGGAAACGAAGTAGCCGCTACTTCTATACGCGGCTACTGGACTCCTATGATGGTGACCAGGGTTCGGGCAGTTCGCTTGCTCCAAGCAGGCGGAAGATAACCTTGACCGAACCAAAGCTGACCACATCTCCGTCCTGGAGGACTTCTGGCTTGCGCGGGTTTAACACCAACTCGCCCAAGCGTGTCTTATTTCGGCTATTCAGATCTTCGAGAGAGAAGCACGTTTGCTCGATGTGTATCTGCGCATGCCGACGCGAGACGCTGCTCGATGTATCGAACGGCGTCAGGTCAATCCCTGGCGTGATATTACGTTTGGGATCGGCCCGTCCGACAACGACACGATCCTCTTTGATAGCGATGCGTTGCACGACCTGTCCGTTCTGCTGAATATCCAGAAATGCGTAAATTTTTGCGCTCTCCGGCGCTACTGGCCCGATGCAGAGTTTCGACCTGATGATCGTCTGCTCCCCCTCTGACAGTTCCTGGTGTATGCTGGATCGGGGCCGGAGAAGGGTCTGCTCCCCTTCTGCCAATTCCTCATCTAATTTAAGCTTCGCGCTCGCCTGGTTCACCATGGCTGGAAAAGACTTCATGACCGCAAGCAGGCTCGCCACATGCTCAGGACGCTGGAGAGGGTGTTCGGCCTCAAGTTCCGGCAGGACCGAGAGCACCCTCCCGTTGCGCACGAATAATCTTCTCCAGTTGGATGGATCGAGGGGAATGAGGGCATGGCGCCGGCGTCGCGCGGCGCCGATTGCGCTGGCGCGCGCGCTCGTGTCGATACCACTCGCTTTACTGATCTGTTCGATACGTTCGGCGCCGAAGTTGATCGGGGCCGCCTGGCTGTATTCCTGCGCGCTCACCTGAAGCCAGGCGTAGGTGTCCTCCTTAATGCGATCAGCGAGCCGGCGAAGGGCATCAGTTGGTAAGGTACCCGCATCCCGCGCCTGCCAATACTCAAGAACGCGGGCGCTGTGCCCAATCATCCCAGTCATCGCTCCACCACTGGTCAGAAAGTGACCATTGCCAAAGGAATCGCCAGCGACCACGCCGTTGACCGCAATCAATGGATCATCGCCAACCCGCTCGACAAGGCTGAACAACGTGGGTCCATAGATCATCTGGACCTTCATCAACTCCTGCCTGGGAATGTCGAGAATCTCTGTGGCTTGCTTGATATAGTAGTCATAGATCAGTTGTTGGTAGGAAGCGAAGAACTCGGGCGAACCAGGGTCTGTTCCCACTGGAAGGAGTCCCGCCTCGATGGGATCGAAGGTTGTAAAGTCTGGAACCTGAACCAGAACCCAGCCGACCTCTGGATCATTCTCATGGCCCACAGCGATCTGCCGCACCCAGTATTCCTTGCCATTCTGGTCGAACGCTGAAGAGATTCTCCGCCGTAGGCGACCACCTACAAGCACCTCGACCAGGCCCGCCAGAAAATCCGCCTGCGCCACCACTGGCCCATACCCGTCTCCATGGTCAACCTCGACATCATGTTGCTCAAATCCCAGGCGGTTCGCGTCAGTACTCTTAAATCCCTGGGCGATCATGAACAGTTCGGGAATACCCAGGTCAATGATCTCACTATTTGGCTCCCTCACACGAACGAACTGCCCCTTGAAGTCAAATTCCTTGAGACTCTCGATGCGAATCCGCTTCCGACCATCGGGACCATCAATGAAACCCTCACCCTCCTTCGGAACCACGCGGTGATGCGTAAACAGTTGGACCCGAGGCTTGCTGTTCGTCTCTCGATCCTTCTGTTCGATCATCTCCAGATAGCGACGCAGCAACTTCTGAATGGAGGCAGCCTCCGCCTGGAATGTCGACGGGCCATCGAGCACCTCCATCATCGAGGTGCGGATCTTGCGAGGGTCAGGCTGCTCTGGCGGCTTGGGTGGCTCTAACACCGTAATGACGCGGTTGGGCAGGCCATCGCGCCAGCGGTCATCAATAAATTCGACATTGTGAATGGTTCCCACAATATGCTGGTCCGCGTCAAAGCCATCGATGATCTCATCGGCGACGATATCTCCAGCGGAAGTATGGGGGCTGTAGAAGCACTCAGCGAGGCGAAATAATCGTCCATCCCCCCGACGAGGCAACCTGGCCTCGCCATATCGTTCAAGCATCATCTGATCGATCAGGCCAAGTTGGTGATAAAAGTCTGCACGGATATTCCAATGTACGCCAAGGAAGGGATCACCACGCATCTCAACACCCACCGCGGTCCGCCCCAGTGCCACAGTCCACAACATGGCCATCATGTTCGTACCGCCCAGACCCAATGCCAGAAAGTCTGGATTGCGTATCACGTCGCTCATAGATCGCGTTACCCTCCTCATGAATATGCATTCAAGTTTGTATATGTTCAAATATCTCTTTTAGTTCATTTACGTTGTTACTCATCAGTTTTTGTCCACAACTTTTCAGGGCAGATGTATAGCCCTTTTGAGTGCCTACTTTTGCGCGGAGATCGCTGGAATAGAAAGAATAGGCAATGTGGCTTGAGCATTCTGCCATTTCAAATAAGCCCAAGCTTACTACGCCGTTCCGATTTTTTGCAACACAGCCCTTTTCAGTACACACATTCGTCAGACGAGAGAACTGGGGTAGCTCACTCCGCTGACCAGACCTGGACAGTGGTATCGCGGCTCCCAGAGGCGAGCGTTGAGCCATCAGGCGACCAGGCGACGGCAAAGACAAAATCGGAATGTCCACGGTAGGTGAAGACATCTCCTCCATCGAGGGCATTCCATACCTGTACCGTTTTGTCCCAACAGCTTGAAGCGAGACGTTTCCCATTGGGAGACCAGGCAACTTGAGACACCATATCTGTTTGTCGGCGATAGGTCAGAACCTGCTTCCCTGTGCTGACTTTCCAGATATGCACTCCTCCCACTGAGCTGGCGGCGAGTTGTGTTCCATCGGGGGACCAGGCGACGCTGGAGACTGAGGCGGCAGGCCCTTTATAGGCAGCAATCTGGCTCTGCGTCGTCACATCCCACATCTGAACCAATTCGTCTCCGCCTGAGGCAAGGCGTTTCCCATCAGGGGACCAGGCCAGGGAAAAGGCAATTGTCCGCCCAATCGTGGCGAGTCGTTCTCCCTTCGTCGCGTCCCAGATCTGGATGGTCGCATCCTCTGAAGCAAAAGCGATCTTGCTGCCATCGGGAGACCAGACCACGGTGGTCATCACGCCAGCCAGGACTGGAAAGCGATAGCGCATGTGGCCGTTCCTTGCATCCCAGATCTGGACCGTCAGATCTTCGGAGATCGAGGCGATACGCGTCCCATCGGGAGACCAGGCGATTGCCCCAACCTCTGACTTGTGGCCCCGGTAGACCAAGGCTGCTTCGCCAGACGAGGCCTTCCAGATCTGGATGGTGCGATCCACACTGGCGGAGGCGATGCGCGTTCCATCAGGTGCCCAGGCAACTCCATTGACGAAACCATGATGCCCTCGATAGATGAGGCGAGGATGAGGTGAGGAGACCCACCATGCGATTCCTCCTCCAACAACAGCCAATGCTGCTCCTCCGGCAATCCCTCCAAGAACAGCGCGCCGAGAGAGACGTGGGTGGTGCGATCCCGCCTGTTTCTCTTCTGTTGGGAAGCCATGAGTGGGAGATGACAATGTGTGCTGATTTTCAATCATAAGAAACCTTTCTTATCGTTTCAAGGATAATTCAACTGAAACGGGAGCACTGGCTGGAACACCTCATTGTGAGGTGAGTATCACCGAGAGGTTATCGGCGCACAATCTATGAGCCCTCCATTATCAGGTCTAGCTGTCTCTCAAAGAGCAGGGCACGTCTCGATAGACACAAAGAGCGTTTCGTACTTGTTGTCATCAGAGGTTCCTTTATGGGTAAGACTGTTTCTGCTTTTTGAGCATTACGTGCTTGTATATTGCACTCGAATGATTTTTACCTAATGTCCCTTTTATGAGATTATAATCTTTGCAGCACTACCCTCTCTTTAAGCCGGTTAAAAATTCCCTGCTGACCCGCCGCCAAAATTGTCTTGCCCGTCTCCATAACGTATCTGCTGGCCTCCCGATGAGGTCTGAGGGGCTACCGGGCGTCCCCCCAATCCGAGGAGTCGCCTAATGAAACCAACAATGGACCCGAGAATGACGAGAGCTACGACTATACCTAGCAGGATCAGCACCGCTCCCCCGCTCCCGGAACTCGTGCTAGAAGTGTGGCTTTGGAGCGAGCGTTCCAGTGATTGAATGGCCGCAAGCGTCGCTGAAGTGAAATGATTGCCAGCAGCCGCATTTTTGAAAGCCTGTCCAGCAGTGGTATATTGCGCCTTGGTCAACGGAACCTGGGAACCCCCACTACAGTGAAGTAGCGATGCACGACATCGATGGCGATCACGATCAACCGTTTGCTGGTCAGATGAGCACTGATCGTGCGCTGCACAAAACCAGACGCGGTTCCGCTGAAGGTGTTGGTAGTATAGACATCGAGCGGGTAGGCCAGGTTTGAGCCCTCACTCATCACCTGCTGAACATTAAGTACTTCTACCGGATCGCTGATGCGCACAGTATCCGCCTGCGCAGGAAGCGATACCGCAAAGAACAGACAACAGGCGGTGATAAGAGCGAGCAAACTCAAGCTCAGGGAGCGAGACTGCCAGCGAAGCTGTTTTTTTATCATGATTTTCTCCTGGTGTGAGATGTGGGCCGCAGAAAACGGCACTGGCAGAAGCGAGAGAGTGACTATCAGAGATGATATGGGGATGCGTCCACTAAACGTTATGAAAAACGCTCTCCAGCTTCTGCCATGATGCCTCCATTAACGAGCTAGCCAGACCTGCGCGGTATGATCGGCGCTGGCTGAAGCAATATACTGGCCATCAGGGGACCAGCTAAGCGAGTAAACATAGTCGTGGTGGCCGCTATATGTGAACACATTGCCCCCAGTGGTCGCGTCCCAGACTTGCACGGTCTTGTCGTAGCTAGCAGAGGCAATGCGCTTGCCATCGGGAGACCAGGCAACACTGCTCACACTCGCCTTGTGCCCCTGATAGGTAAAGACCATTTTGCCAGTGCTGGCATCCCAGACCTGAGCGGTCTGATCAACGCCGCCCGAAGCAATGGATTTCCCATCAGGCGACCAGGCAACCGTGTAGATCTTGTCGGTATGTCCCTTATAGGTAAGGAGCGTTTTGCCGCTTATGGCATCCCAGACCTGTACGGTGCCATCAAAGCTCCCGGAGGCTAATTTCTTTCCATCGGGCGACCAGGCAACGCTACTCACCGTGTCATGATGTCCCTGATAGGTGAGCACATGCGCGCCAGTCATGGCATTCCAGATCTGCACGGTCTTGTCATAGCTGGCAGAAGCAATGTATTTCCCGTCAGGCGACCAGGCAAGGGAAAGAATCACATCCTGATGCCCTTTATAGGTGGTGATTCTCTGCTTGCCAGCGACTTGAATGACATCCACATCATTGCTATTTCCACCGGCTGCGATATATTTCCCGTCAGGCGACCAGGCAACCGCATTCATGATGGCATAACCGGTATAGGTCATCTGGTTTTTACCGGTCACGGCATCCCAAACCTGCGCCGAATCGTCGCCAAGTCCGCCTGCGGAGACGATTCGTTTCCCATCATGGGACCAGGCAACTTGCCAGACCACTGATGAATGTCCTGTGTAGCTATAGGGATGGATATGGAGTGGCGCAATAGTCGGAATAGGAGCCTGGGTAACATTACCAGCGTGCGTCCCGAGACGCGGCAAGACCAGGAAAAAGACCCCCCTCCAATAAGAGCCAGCAGGACAAGCACGCTTATACTTCCAATAAGCCAGGGAGACCGACGTTGCGGTGCCTGAAGATTTCGGCGGTTGTCATATGGCTGCGGGCTCCCTATAGGAGAAGGTGGCGGAGCATATGCCGCGTTATAGGGTTTTCCACAATTGTTACAGAATGCTTCATGAGCTGCGAGGGCTGTCCCGCATGCAGAACAGACGCGCCTGTCTACTTGATACATACAACTATCCTTTCATAATGCTGTTCTTACGGCAGCAACGCCTCTTCTTTTCGTACTTAAAAGGGCCATTCAGGCAAAACATGCTGGGGTTGCCAGGCCTGCCGGCGAAGGTACGCCGCCTCTCCTAATACATAGGCTGTCTGGTGCCAAATGATAGAGGAGAGCCACCAGGCTTTCGACCGGTTCGCCAGGAAGCGCTCCAGCCAGGGGGCGCTCTGCTCTCCTATTACCCCGGTCTCCAAAACCTGACGAAAGTGTTGTGCTGATACCCACTCGTCTAAATCCTCGTCTCGCAACGCGTCAACAGTCAGTCGGGTCCGCTGCTCAACATCCGTCCGATACAAACGCAGAGCGGGCAGGTTGATGCGAAGGTTGAAGGCGCGACATTCTTCCGCGCCCATTAACATGCCAATGTCATGTCGCTCAACCCCCAGGCGGTCAAACCAGCTATACTGTTCAAACACCTGGTACGTATTTTGTTGCAGCATGGTCGCTGCAATATCTTCCCAGCGTGCACTATGCCAGAGCAGCCAGGCCAGCGAATGTTGATTCTCACCGGGGGCATACCGCAATTGCTCATCGCTTTGCGCAGCCAGAATCAACTCGTCACCCATTGTGAGCGCCACGTCATACTGCAACAGGAAGAAAGTTCGTGTATCCATCGATTTCTTTCACCTATCGCAATGGTGGGCGTCCCACATCCTGGAAAGGATCGCCTCTCCGCCAACGCCCACCATTCTGTTGTGATGCCCATAGTATGCCTGAGAAAGAGGCCATGATGAGATAGCAGAGAGGTATCATAAGAGGGGCAAAGAGGTATCACTCTCTGAACAACGAGCAAAAGCCAGATTCGACGCCAGAAAAATGCTTAGCTTACGTATCTTCAAGAAACGCAAGAGGTTGTGCTAGAATAGTAGAAAGATTTTACCAAATTCATTACTAATAGCAATGAAAAAGAAGTAGTATCACCATGAGCGACAAGCAGAAGATACCCTCGTCCACCAAAAAGAGTGCCGGACAGCATCTCAAAGAAGAGCGAGAGATGCGCGGCTGGTCTCAACAGTACGTTGCCGAGCAACTTGGAGCCGACCGTTACTACCTCAGCAGATGGGAAAATGGCAAGATGCTGCCCAGCCCCTACTACCGAGAGAAGCTCTGTGCGCTTTTTGGCAAAAACGCCAGGGAACTGGGCCTCATTTCCCAGGAAACGCCGCTGGAAATGGATACGCTGGAACCTGAGAGCATTGCTCATGGAAGTAGTGACGATCCTGCCATTCCACCTCCACCGGATGAATCTCGTGCGCTGATTGGTCGCCAAACTCTCCTTTTTCTCCTGAAAAGCCGTTTGTGCGCGAATACACCCTCAATGGTTCTTGCTCTCTATGGGCTGCCGGGCGTGGGAAAGACGGCTCTGGCGATTGCATTAGCTCACGATACAGAGATGCGAGCATACTTCCGCGACGGAATTCTCTGGGCTGGAGCAGGCAAGAACCCAGATGTCATAGGGATTTTGCGGCGCTGGGGCACGCTGCTTGATATTTCAGCCACCGAAGCCTCGAGGCTCACCACGCGCGAAGCATGGGCGCAGGCGGTCCGCACCTCCATAGGTTCACGTCAGATGTTGCTGATCATGGATGATATCTGGACCCTTGAAGCGTTCGCCTCCCTCAAAGTAGGAGGAAATTCCTGTGTTTACCTGGTTACCACCCGCTTTCCCCAGCTCGCCTGGCACACTGCGGCCAACAACGCTTTCCCCGTCAGCGAATTGGATACATCTCACAGTATCACTCTCCTGGAACGCCTGGCGCCTCTGGCTATTCAACAAGAGCCGGCTGCGGCGGCGGAAATTGCGCGCCTGGTTGGTGGGCTGCCGCTGGCGCTCCTGCTCACGGGCAATTTTCTGCGCGTGCAAACATACAATGGGCAACAGCGTCGCATGCGCCAGGCCATCGAGCGCCTGCGCTCAGTAGAAATGCGTCTGCACCTTCAGGAACCCCAGGCTTTCGCTGAACGCTCCCCCAGCATGACAGATACCCCCGCGATCTCACTGCATACCCTGATTGCGATCAGCGATCAGCAAGTAGAGCAAGAGGCCCGCGAGGCTCTCTACACCCTCTCAGTCTTTCCAGCCAAACCAAATACGTTCAGCGAAGCTGCTGCCCTGGCTGTATGCCAGAGACCTGCCGAAGTGCTCGATACGTTATGTGACGCGGGATTGCTGGAGAGCTATGCGCCCGACCGCTACGCGCTCCATCAGACCATCGCCGATTATGCCAGTCTCCAGAGAAGGGATGCTGCCTCTGTCGAACGTTTCGCGAGCTTTATGGCAGAGTATGTGAGCCTCTCTGAGAAGGACTATCAGCGTCTGGAACAGGAAAGCAGCAATATTCAGGCGGCCTTGCGTCTGGCCAGCGAACACAATCACCCGGGAGCCCTGATCGTCGCAGGCAACGCCTTTGCCCAGTTTCTCTTTATCCGTGGATCGTACACCGAGGCAGTAGACCTGTTGGAGCGTGTCTGTCAGGCTGCAACCGCTATGCAGAATCAGCAAAGCTTAGCAACTGCCCTCTACCAACTGGGGGACATTGTCATCAACATGGGAGAATATGCCCGGGCATATAACTACCTGCAACGCGGCCTCGAGCTGACGTCTGAACTCGACGCCCCCGCACTCAGAAGCCGCTTCTTACGTGTTCTCGGTATCTGTGCCTCCTCTCAAGGCAATTATGCCCAAGCCGAGTCTCACCTTCAGGAAGCTTTAGCTCTTGCGCGGCAAGAAAAGGACGACGAACTCATAAGCCTCGTACTCAGAAGTATGGGCGGAATTGCCAACGATCTGGGAAAGCTCGCACAGGCCGAGGAGTATTTGCAAGAAGGGCTTGTCCTGGCACGTCGGGTAGGAAAACCGGATCACACCTGTACGCTGCTCATCAACCTCGGCCAGATAGCACTCATACGTGCCCAGTATGCACAGGCAGAAAAAATAATTAAAGAAGGCCTGGATCTCGCCATGCAGATTGGTTTTCGCGCTGGGATGTGCCTGTTCCAGCAGCACCTGGGGATAGTGGCCATGGAACAGGGAAAATATGCGCTGGCCCGCGAGCCATTTGAACAGTCACTTGCGCTGGCCCGCCGTCTTGAGAATCGCGAATATCAGGTCTCAACGCTGGCAAATTTGGGGCTTCTTTTCCTAAAACAGGGCGATTACATCCAGGCAGAAGCGCATCTGGCGGAGGGATTACGCATCGCGCGAATGCTGGGGAACCCATGGGCGCTTGCAGGCACACTCAATGAGTGGGGAAAGCTCTGTCTGGAACAGGGGAAAGTCGCAGACGCTGCCGCAGCCTTTACCGAAATGTATCAACTGAGTGCCCAGAACTCCCAGGAATGCGAGGCGCTTGCCCTGTATGGACAGGCTCGTGTCGCCCACATCCAGGGAGATATGCAAAAGGCCCACCAACTAGGACAGGCCAGTCTCGCTCTCCTCCAAGGCATGGAACACTACCAGGTTCCTGAAGTAGAGCAGTGGCTGGCGACGGTAGTACCAACGTAGGTTCTGTCAGAATTCAGAAAAGAGCTTGGCTTGGCGATCGTTCGCGAGGTATGCTAAGAACAACAATTCTCTGACGAGGAGTGATTCATGAACTGCCCGCACTGTGCCTCAGCCACCACGAAAGAACGAACCAAGAAGACCACGCTCGGCTATCGGACGTTTCATTGCCTGGATTGCAAGCAAACCTTCAACGAGCGGACTGGAACTCCATTCAATTTCCTGGAATATCCCACTGATATCGTTCTTCTGGTTGTCTTGTGGCGGCTCCGGTACAAGGTAAGCCTGCGAGATCTCGCCGAGATGTTCCTCGAGCGAGGATGGGTGTTCACGTATGAGGCCGTTCGGGAATGGGAAAGGCGGTTTGCTCCGCTTATTACAACGCAATTGCGTACGAAACGACGTGGACAAGCAGGACGATCGTGGTACGTTGACGAGACGTACATCAAAGTTCATGGGAAGTGGTGTTATCTGTATCGGGCTATTGATGGGGACGGGAATCTGGTTGATTCACGGTTGAGTGAAAAGCGAGATATGGATGCTGCACGGCAGTTCTTCAAACAAGCACTTGAGGGGGGTGGTCAGGCTCCAGAGTCTGTCACGACAGATGGACATCGTTCCTCTCCTCGTGCAATACGCGAAATGTTGGGGAATGAGGTGACACATCGGACACATGTATACCTGAACAATCAGATAGAGCAAGATCATCGAGGCATCAAACAGCGCTATTCTCCCATGCATGGCTTTGGAGCCTTCGCGTCAGCGGCTCGTTTTTGTCGTGCGTTTGACGAATTACGCAATTATTTTCGCTTCTCTTGCACAAGAGGAAAACCAGCCTCGCTGCGGGAACAACGGCAAAATTTTCTCCAGCGACTTACAGCTTTACAGGTATTGCTACAAGCTGCTTCATAGGCCGATGAGTGAGAGAGAAGCATCCACGCACCCCGATACACTTTTTCGTATCCTGAGCTCTGACAGAACCGGCACAAACGTTATAATGATTAAACCCATCAGAAAAGAGAAAAGAGTGAGGCACTTTTCTCCTCGACCTTAGCCGAGGAAAAAATGCACTTATCAGCACGAGGTGAGACACATGACAGACAAACAGTTATCCCTGGCGGATGTCGCGCGTTTTCCACGCCCCGGCATGAGCGTGCCGGGCAGTGTGGAGTTCACGCCCGATAACCGAAAGGTTGCCTATCTACAGAGCGTAACAGGCTCACTGGATCAGGAGTTGTGGACCTATGACCTGGAGAGCGGAGCAGAGCAACAAGTGACCGGATTGACCAGTGGTACGGCTCAGCCCTCCGAGTCGCGCTCCCTTGACGAAGAATTACGGCGTGAGCGCGGCCGCCAACGTATATCGGGGGTGACGAGCTATCAGTTCGCCCAACCAGCTGAAGGGGCTCCGCTTGTACTGCTCGTTCCTTTTGATGGGCGGCTCTATCTCGCGCGCGGTGGGGAAAGCCTGGCCCCTCTGGCAGGCTGCGAAGGAGCTATCGATGCACGCTTGAGCCCTGACGGATCGCATGTGGCTTTTGTACGGACTGGCGAACTGTATGTCGTCGCAACCGATGGCGCAGGGGAACCACGTATGCTGACCAATGGTGCAATAGATGGCGTGACCAACGGCTTGGCGGAATATATCGCCCAGGAGGAGATGGGTCGCCAGGCTGGCTACCGGTGGAGTCCCGATGGCACATGCCTGGCCTTTGTACGTGCCGACAGCCGCCATATCCCCGTGTATCCCATTGTCCACCAGGGAACGGAGCACGTGAAGGTAGAGGAACATCGCTACCCCTTTGCGGGCGCTCAGAACGCTATCGTGCAACTGGGCATCGTGGCGATTGATGGGCAGCCTGGGGACGTCACCTGGATGGACCTTGGCGAGGAGAAGGATATCTACCTGGCACGTGTGAACTGGCGACCCGATGGAGTGTTGACAGCGCTGGTTCAATCACGCGATCAGCTCACACAGCGGCTGCTCGCCTTCGAGGCTCAGAGCGGCGCGGCGACGACGTTGCTCGCAGAGGAGGGCCACCCCTGGCTCAACCTCCACGACGATCTGCGTTTCCTCCGCTCAGGCGCGTTCATCTGGTCGAGCGAGCGGACAGGTTTTCGCCACCTTTCTCTCCATAATCCCGACGGCAGTGAGGAAAGAGTGTTGACTGAGGGCGAGTGGATGGTGACAGGTCAGGTAACGCTGGATGAAGATCGGCGCCTCGTCTATTTTCAGGGCACCGCTGATGGGCCACTAGAGCGGCATTTGTATGTAGTCTCACTTGATGGCGGACCCATTCGATGTCTCACGCAGGAGCCAGGTTGGCATAATGTGGTGATCTCGCCGGATTGCCGTTTCTTTGTCGACGGCTGGAATAGCGCGGAGCAGCCGCCACACCTGACCTTGCGTGACCTGGCGGATGGAACAGAGCGTGCTCTGCTGTTCGAGAACGCAGAGATCACACCCACCTCGCTGGGACTCTGCGTGCCGGAGATCACCAATTTCCTCACACACGATGGTGTCTTGCTCCATGCTGCAATCTACGCCTCGGAGGAGACACAAGCTGCGGGTCAACCGCGCCCACTGGTGGTCTCAGTCTATGGTGGCCCACACGGACAGATGGTCATCAACAATTGGGCTCTCACCGTCGATCTACGAGCACAATATCTGGCTCAACAGGGCTTTGTCGTCCTGAAAGTCGATAACCGTGGAAGCGCCAACCGTGGGCTGGCATTTGAGGCTCCCATTGCGCGGACTATGGGGCATATCGAAGTCGACGATCAGGTGGCAGGGGTTCGTTTCCTCTCCGAACGCCCCTATGTTGATAGCGAGCGCGTAGGCATTTATGGCTGGAGCTACGGTGGCTACATGGTTTGCCGGGCTCTTACGAAGGCCCCGGAAGTGTTCAAAGCGGGCATCGCCGGTGCGCCGGTCACCTTCTGGGAGGGCTACGACACCCACTATACCGAGCGATACATGGGGTTGCCCTCCACTAATGCAGAAGGCTATCTGGCCAGTTCTGTGCTGCCTCTCGCCAAATCACTGGCAGGGAAACTGCTCCTGGTACACGGCCTGGTAGACGAGAATGTCCATGCTCGCCATACCATGCGACTGATCGAGGCCCTCTCTGCCGCGGCGCGAGACTACTCACTGATGCTTTTTCCAGAAGCCCGTCACATGCCGCGCAACCCCGCCGACCTTGAGCATATGGAGCGCCAACTGGTAGAGTTTCTGCGTCGCCATTTGGAGCAAGCCTAGCTCATAGTCTGTAAATCCCAACATTGAGCGGGAGAAATCTGTATAGCTATTCTGAGGGTATTGTCAACTTAAAGAGAGAATGAAGAGCTTTTCAAAAAGGAAGGATGAGAGAGAAGGAAAAAGCGGCCAATCGGGAAGGTGAGTATGACGTTAGGCAGCTGTTTTCATTCTGGTCACCTCGTTCCAGACGTGGAATCGTCCCTGCATGAGAACACGATACTCCGAGGCGTTGAGACGATGCCGTTTGAGACGAAAGTGATCGGAAATGTGACCAAAGGCGGAGAGAAAGCGTTGCGCATGGCCAGGGGATTTGAACCGCCTCATAGCCCGCTCACGTTGTCTGGTTGGTTGGTGTGAGTTTTCGGCTCGATTGTTCAACCCTTTGTGTCGCCGATGCTCCACGCTTGCCATGATCTCTTGCCTGGCAGCGGCATAGCTGGTCAGTTTGTCGGTAATGATCACGCGTGGCACATATTCAAGTCCTTTGAGCAGTTTGCGGAAGAAGCGTGTGGCTGCTTGTTTGTTGCGTCGACTCTGGACCAGAATATCAAGCACGTTGCCATCCTGATCGACAGCCCGCCAGAGGTAGTACTGTTGCCCATTGATTTTGAGAAAGACTTCATCCAAATGCCACTTGTCCCCTGGCCGAGCACGCTGGCGCTTGAGCTCATTGGCGTATTGCTGTCCAAATTTCAGACACCATTGGCGGATGGTTTCGTAGGTGAGTATGACACCACGCGCAGCTAGAAGCTCTTCAATATCGCGGAAACTCAAGGAGAAACGAAAATACAGCCAGACAGCATGACCGATGATTTCCGGTGGGAAGCGGAATCCTTTGTAGGGAGCCCCTGAAACATTCTTTTTCATGGAGTCATTGTATCATACTGTTCAGTTTTCCATGAGGTGGGCTCTCCAAGTTGACAATACCTAATCGGCAAGGTAGGGAACCAACGGCGCACCAGACTGACCATTTGACACGCCCACACCCCGACCGTTTTGTGACGTTTGCCCAAGCTCGCGCTCACCGCTGGTGTCGTCGCCAGCACGCACAAAAAGGCAAGGCACAGCGTTGTTTGGTCCAAGGCAGTGTGACGACCACAGCCATCACCATCCATCGCAGCCCCGGACTACTCACCGATCTCTTGCGGCTGGAGAGCATGCTATCGCGGTAATGTCCACGCTTGCTGATCTTCGGTCCCCAGCGCCGCTCCAGCGTTTCATCGATGACCAATTCCAAGGTGCCGCCCGCCTGGACAAAGGTTTCCACGATGGTTGTGAGCAACTGACGGCTCACGGCCAGAGGCGACCAACGTGCTCGATTGAGCACCTGATGGAACGTGCTGAAGTTGGTCTCCCTTTCATGACCGGTGTGGCGCAGAGCAGCCGCAACGGTGCGACGTCCATGAGCCAACAGGGTACCAGTCAACAAGATCATCAATTTCCTCCATGTCGGAGCCGTAAACAGTGGCCGAAAGGCGGCCAGAACCTCTATAATGGGATCGGGAAGGAGCATGAGGTTTCTCCTGAGCAAGATCGTCGTTTGGTTACCTCTATCTTACTTCAAAGGTGGCTTCATGCCCTATGCTTTCCCAAATAGACACAGTCGAGTTCACATGCTGCGTACAGACCCCAAAAGAGTCCGGTTTTCATCCGTGTGCCTGGTATTCTCCGCGTGAGATTGCTTGTTGTCTCTCGCGTATTGTATGTACGACGAAATGAGAAATATTCGTAAAGGAGTTCTGTATGCCGCATTTGTCTTCCTTGCGTCTTGTGAGTTTGATTGGCTTGCTGGGATCTGCCCTCGTGATCATTGGCTTCTTCCTACCAACTCGCTTTGTCACTGTAGCATTTCCTCCACTGCCTGCGTCGTCTTCTGCTGATTCCTATTGGAGTATGCTCGGTGATACCGTAACCGGTGGCACCATACATGAACTGTCTTTGGAAATGGAAATTGGGTCATTTTTGCTCGCGATCCTCATTCCACTGTTGACCTCTCTTGCCGGACTTCTCGGCACAGGGAAGCGAAACATTCTCCTCCTCAGCCTGGGATTTGCCATCCTCGGTTTCCTCGAATTTTTGCTCTTTTCCGCACTTCTCCTGTCCTTCTCTAGGTGGGGTGGTCGTGTCACCGAGATCCACACTTCCGGCCCAGGTTTCTGGCTGATGCTCATCGGGTTTCCTCTCTGCATCGGTAGTAGCATCATCGCCCACCACCTGTTGTCCAAGCCTCGTATCACCTTCGTCAAATCGCCGGACAGTCTGCGAGAGATCGCGAGAGGAAACGAATTCCGCCGACCCTCACAGGACTTCGTTTGAGAAGAAGCCTTGAAAATGTACAAAGTCGAGATAAGGATAAAAAGCTCTTTTTTGGGTGTATTGATTACTGTGGTCAGTGATCATCAGAGCGAAAGCATCCCCCTGCTCTGTCGCACCTGTGCCGAAAGAGAACCAGCTCATCTCACACAAGGCGTTGAAAAGCCTGGAAGGAAAACAGACCATGTCACCTGAACCCGGTTCTGCTCCTGTCCTTGTTTTATCCCCACGTTACTCGTCTGATTCACGCATGTTGCGTCTTGCCGCAATCCACAAGGGGTGGCAAGTTGAACGCCTTGGGGGTGGGAGGTCCCAGAGCGTCTTTTGCCGCGAAAGCTGATTTTTTCTGGTGAGTATTCCTACATTAAGGTGATAGCACACAAGCTCTCCTGGGCGCTGCTTGATGCCCCTCCTAACTGGCTTCTCCACCTGCCAATACCCTACAAGAAACGAGTGATTGAGTACACGACTCTTGCAGAAGCAAGAAAGCTTTCCCAAGCCCGGTTCGTCAAACCCGCTCTCGAGAAACTGTTTGCCGCAACTGTGTATCCCTCAGGAGTTCATTTGTTCGAGGAGTCTGAGGGACTGGCAGAGGCAACCCCCGTTCTCGTCTCTGAGCCGGTTGAATGGGATATTGAATTTCGCTTCTTTGTCCTTGAGCAGCGTGTGACGACCTTCTCATCGTACTGGCGTGGGAACCGTCCCACCCGTTTGGATGACGGAACATGGCAGGCCGAGTCAGCAGAGATTGAAGAGGCACGTCATTTTATAGACTCCCTTCTTGCCGATTCGCGCGTGCAAATCCCGCCAGCGATCGTGATTGATGCCGGCAAGATTCGCGATCGCGGCTGGGCGGTGATCGAGGCCAACGCTGCCTGGGCTGCCGGGATCTATGGGTGCGATCCTCTCCAGATTCTCCCAGTGCTTGAACATGCCTGTATTCATCGTACTCAGCTCACTCCTGAACTTGTGGTTTGGGAAAGCAATCGAAATGCAAAGCGAGCGCGCTGAATTGGTCCAGATGGCTACACATGGTCCCTTCTCTGAAAAAGACGGAATGAGCTTGAATGGGCCAAGAAGAGGGGGAAATCATCAAGAAGAGTAAAGAAAACAAGCCGATGATAGGAGCTCTTTCTTCGTCTGTGCATATTCCCCACTTACCGAGAATGAGGTGGTATCCACATGCACTTGCTTGCTTGAGACGCCAAAGACCTGGCGGGCGCCTAATGCCTGACCATACTTCTTCACTGTCCCCGGGGAGCAGTCGTCTTCCTGAAGTGTACGCCTCCAGTGCTCCACAAGTTCCGCAGGGGTCACGTGCCGACGACCCAGTGGAAGGACGATGTGATTGTACACGGGTCCTCAAAAGAGTGAAAAATATTTCCCGCTCTTCTCTGCCTCGTTAAAGGTCGAGGTGCGTGATACGATGGTAGAGGCTCCCAGCGTCCGAGGGCCTGGACTGCCCATATTCGCACTCGTTTACCTCTTGTCTTGGCACTTCTCAATACTGTTATTTTGTCTTATCCACCTGTCCAGAAAACTGACTCCATCATAATTCTTTGGAACTAAATAATCTGAATAAAATTCAATAAGATCACGGCATAAATTTATCTATCAGAGATAGCTCGTCAGCTAATTTTTTAGTATCTGCATTAGTTAACAGCTCTCTAAGTCGTCCACTGTCACCTACAGCGTTCGAAGAGAAGTACCAAATTCCCTGATTAACACGCAAAGGTGATACGCCAGCCCGAAGAGATGCATAAATGATCCTAATGGCTTTATTTAAATCTTTTGCATTATAAATTCTATAATGCGTTGCATGAAAAGTCTCAGTAAGCGTTGGGGTAGGTAGTGCTAATATATCCACCGTGTCCCGTACCCAAGTATCAATTGGCTGGCAGTAAAGGTAGTTTTTAATGTCCTTCACCTTATTTTCTGACTGGATGACTGTGATAATATCACGTATGAAAAACGCTGCTATCTTATGAGCAATACCTCTAACTTGAAGGCAATGAAAGGCTTTTTCTAGGTTACCTTGCTCAATCCACTCTACAATCCTTGGAATATTTACCTGTTCGATCTTAGAATCCAAACATGGGTTGTGACTGGCATTTTTATGACCACGATAGAATTTAGAGTATTCTTGTGGTATTTTGCTAAGATCAGGCCAAGCCGCGCTGACAGATTTTACAGCTGCAATACGATACGCGTAGGAGGCGCCACTACGCTCATAAGCCCATCTGAACAGAAAGAGCTTAAGGCCATACTCTGGATTACATCGCAGGAGACCTACATTCACATCATGTGCCGATAGATAAGATTCCACGTAACGATTACCGATCTGGGAGAACCATTGTATAATTGCATCAGAGTTTGAAGACATTTTTATCCTTCCTGACTTCGCTTTTTTACCGGCAGTATGTCAAGTCCTGTGTAGTGCGCCCTTTAACGAGTGAACGTGTCGCCTGAAAAGGCCCATCTGGAGAATGATGTGAGGGGGAAGCAGCATGCGTTGAGGAGTGGCGCTCCTCAGGGTGTGAAGCCTGCTGAGAATGGACCGAGGTCTTTGAGCCGAAACAGAGACAAGGACTCCCCCTGCGACCTATGCTGACGAAAGAAACCTGTGTGTGAAGCGTCGTGAATTCGAACAAGTGAAAGCGGCTGAAACACGTGACCAAAAGGTGCTGGTGTTTGTGCCTCATGGCTTACACATCCATGAGGATTCTCCCACCATACACCCGGCGTATAGCAGGCAGCTACCGGTTGCGAGAACACGTCCACACAGAACTGGGGAACTCTGAAACTGCTTGACCTGATTTCAGGACGCAAGAATGCCAGCGTGCAGAACAGAGGACGGAGGCGGCGTAGTAGCCAAATGCCAGTCTGTAATGGATTGGACATGACGAAGGTCCGCCAGGAAAGTTACCGACCTAAGTAGACCTAAAGATACCAAGACATCGACGAGCAATCGCTAGAGCGTGGTCTACCTGTAAGACAAGGCTATGACCTTGCATGGGAAGGGTCAAAAATGGGTCACAGGAACGAGTACGGAAAGCCGAGTGCCGCGAAAGTGGCCTGCTCGGTTTGGAACGGGGGAAAGGCCGAGAGGCCCTACCTATCGTTACAAAGGGCAAGATCTGGCTGAGTTTGCGATGCGGATGGCATCGTGAGCTTGTGAAAGGTGAGACTGCGAATGACGGCATAGAAGAGCAGTAGACAGCTTCCCTCATTGCGAAAGGCGGCAGCCATCTTGCGCGAACGCCGCTTGACTTCCCCAAACAGTCGCTCACTCACATTGTTGGTACGGATCGTCTTCCAATGTGCCTTCGGGAAGGCGTAAAACGTCAAGCATGCTTCCAGATCGCGCTGGAGACATTCCACAGCCGTGGGATAGACCTTCTGATACTTCTCGATAAAAGCAACCACTGCTTGATCAGCCTGCTGTCGACTTGGCTGAGAGAAGAGAGCTTTGAGCTCGGGTTCGATCTGCTCTCGCTGCTTACGAGGCACGTAGCCCAACACATTTTCCATTTTGTGCGCGACACACCTTTGCCTCTGGGAAGCGGCAAAGTGGCTGGTCATGGCATTGATCATGGCCTGGTTGCCATCGCTGATCCACAGATCCACTTGTTCGACGCCTCGCTGTTTGAGGTCTTCAAACAGGTCTTCCCACGCGTGCTGATTTTCCCGATCTCCAATGCGAAAGGCAAGCACTTCTCGTTCCCCACTCATGTGGATGCCGATCGCTGCCAAGATGGGCATTTTACAGCCCTGCCCATGGTAGATGACGGTGAAGTAGGTTCCATCGACAAAGCCATAGGCATAATGCTGGGCTAAGGGACGGGCTTTCCACTGCTCATACTCCTGCTCAAGCGTGTGGAACACGCGCGAGACGGTTGAGGGGCTCGGATGAGAGCCAGTGAGAGTCTCAACGATCTCTCCGACCTTGGCCATGCTCACCCCTTTGACAAACATCTCTTCAATGGCTCCATCCAGTTCATCTCGGCGCCGGTGGTAGCGCTCAAACAACTGCGTATGATAGCCTCCACGTGTGCGAGGAACCGCTACATTGGGGATCTCTCCCACGGTCGTGTCCAGATGACGCGTGTACTGCCCATTACGCTGATCGCGACGGCTCTGGCTGCGCTCATAGGGTTTGGCCCCAATGAAGGCCGTCACTTCTTCTTCTAATACCTCGATGAGGGCGATGCGAACCGCGTACTGGAGTCGCTCTTTCACCAGGCGCTCAAAGGTATCTTGACTGCTGATGATTTCTTGGATACTGTTGTCTCGAGTGGTCATGGTTCTCCTCCTGGTTGTGTTTTCGACTTATTACCAGGTTTAGGTAGTAAATAAGGCGAAATCCGCAACAATTTTGAGGCGAACGTGAAATAATCAGCGCGAATTGTAGGAATTTAACATGTAGCATCTAGAGAAGCCGCTTCTCATCTGAGGTGCCAGCAGAAATTTCTGTAAATAACTTGAGGCTCGTGGAGCAATCATTCAAAGAGAAGCGTCCCCGGCATTCTGTGAATGCCGGGGACGCTTCTCTTGTCAAATCACTCTTGCGCATATACCTACATCACTGTAGCAAAAATCAAGCGTGGAAGCAAGGCTCAAAGGCACCTGGCGCTTACGCGAAGAGTTCCTGTACCTGACGAAGCAAACGATCTAACTCAAACGGTTTTTCAACAAAGATGAGATCTTTGCGCTCTCTGGCCCGCTTCGGAAGATTAGCACTCATCAGCAGGATAGGCGTCTGCTCAAGACCTTTGGAGATTCGAAGCGCATCAAAGCATTCCAATCCATTCATGCCGGGCAGAAGATAGTCGAGAAGAATGACATCGGGAACAAGCGTACGTATGATTTTGAGAGCGGCAAATCCATCACCAACGAGGATCACCTGACAGGGCAACTCGTCTTTGAAGAACTGCACGAGAATCCCGCCAATATCAGGATCGTCCTCGATGATGAGAATGGTCTTGATAGGTGGAGGGTCCTCCTCCTGGGAGGAGGGAGCATCAGGTGCTTGCATTATGCGTCGCGGTCCTTTCCATTGTGGTCGCTAGAGGCGTGCTTCTGAGGCCATGCCGATTGTTGTGTAAAGATCCCCTGTGTCAAGATCGAGGTAGACTTCGTGGCAGCTCTGAGAAAGGATGGGGTGTGGCTCAACATTTTGCAACGGGGTGGACAGCGCCAAGAAAAGCGGGTAAGATCGTGGTATCAGAAGAGGAAGTAGGTCGCAAGCCGTGGAACATGAAGAATGGCTCAGCCTGAGTGCCAAGGTGTTGTCAGACGTCAAAGCATGGCGCAAAGCTCACCCCAAAGCCACCTTTGTGGAAATTGAAGATGAGGTCCATCGACGAATGGTGCAGTTAGAAGCCCAACTGCTGCAAGATGCGGCTCTTGAGAGTAGCAGTCGCGAATGGGGAAGAGGCAGCTCTGAGCCAGCGCCAACCTGCCCCACCTGTCATGTCCCCTTACAAGCCCGTGGCAAACGCTCACGAACCTTGCAAGGCAATGGGGGAGAATCGGTGACCCTCACGCGAACCTACGGAACGTGCCCCAAGTGCGGGGAAAGCTTTTTTCCCCCTCGATGAAGAACTGGCTTTGCTTCCTGGAGCGCTGGCTCCCAGGCAGCAGGAGCATCTCGTCCATCTGGCAGGTCTGATGCCCTTTGAGCATGCCAGCGGCATCATGAGCGATCTGCTGGGCGTTCACGTGAGCGGGGAAACGGCCCGAAGGCTCACCGAGCAGGTTGGCAAGCAGGTGGAGCACGCTCAAACCACGCAAGCTCATCTTCCTGACCAGCAAGAGGTCTCCAGCGGACCCAAGGCCCTTCGCCTCACCATGAGTGCTGATGGCGCGATGGTTCCTTTAGTGGGGGGAGAATGGGTTGAGGTGCGCACCCTGGCCATCGGAGAGGTTCCTGCCAGAGGGGCGAGCAAGGCCAAAGCAGAGGCGGTGCATGTTGGGAAGCTGTCTTACTTCTCCCGCTTGAGTGATGCTGCGACCTTTGTCGATCTGGCAGAAGTCGAAACCCGCCGACGCCAGCTGCTTGAGGCCAATGAGGTGTGTGCGGTCATGGATGGGGCACCGTGGCTGCAAGGGATGATCGATGTGCATCGGCCAGATGCAGTGCGGATTCTCGATTTCCCTCATGCCGCCGAACATGTCACGAAACTGCTAGAAGCGCTGAGTGCGCGTGGAAGAGACGTTCCTGAAAATCTGTTGCATCGGTGTCTGCATGTACTCAAAGAGCGGGGACCGGCAGTGTTGTCGAAGATGGCTGCGAGCTTGAGCGAGGAAGAGATCTCTCAGCCAGAAGTTCGAGAGCATCTGGGCTACTTGCAGAAACGATGCGCACAGATGCAGTATCCTCTCTTTCGAGAAGCGGGATGGCCTCTTGGCTCAGGGATGGTTGAAAGTGCCAACAAACTCGTCGTGGAAAGGCGCCTCAAAGGGTCAGGGATGCACTGGAAAAATCAGAATGTGAATCCGATGCTGGCGTTGCGCAATGGGATTTGCAATGAGCGCTGGCAAGAAACCTGGCAACTGGCCAGCGAAGAACGTCAACAAGAGCGCAAGGACGTGCGCCGTCAACGGGCAGCACAGCGACGCAAGCCCCTGTCCGCTTCTCCAGAATGCAAGCCTGCTGAACCTGCTCCCAAGTGTGCATTGGCTCCTCTTCTGCCCCCTGATCCTCCTGCGATGATCCCTGGGACCTCGCGGCCTTCTGCCCATCATCCTTGGAAACGTGGAGCAGCCTGTCGTTCAAGGCAGTTTGCAAAATGTTGAGCCACACCCGAAAGGATGAGAGCAGTTGACCAGGAGGTACTGATGTGTTATGATGCCATTGTCAAAAAGGCATGACTGGTAGGTAGCCCGGTCGCCCTCACCACTGCGAGGGTAACTGTTCGGCGCAACAGCGCTCGGACCCACGACAACAGCAGGTAAAGTGTATCTGCTGATTTGCCGAGGTCCGATGCTTGTAAACCGACAGGAAGCTCATTCCATCGGACCTCCAATCCAATAGGAGGACCTCATGCAACTCAATCACCTCAACCTCTGTGTAGAAGACCTCACCGAAGCACGCACCTTCTTCCAAAATTGCTTCGATTTTCACTTCGTGGAGCAAAGAAAGGATGCAGTCGCCGTCATGAGCGATGGGCATGGCTTCACGCTTGTTCTGAGTAATCCTCGCGCATTTGGCAATGAGATGCGACCGTATCCAGAAGGTTTCCATATCGGATTTATCTTGGAAACAAGTGATCAGGTAGACCAAGTCTACCGTCGTCTTGCGACAGCAGAGGTTCAACTCACTCAAGAGCCCAAGAAAATGAGAGGAAGCTACGGCTTCTACTTCACTGCACTCAATAATCTTCTCTTTGAGGTAAGCAGTCCGCTTTAGCTACTTTCAGCCGATGGAATCGGGGATAATCCCAATTCCATCGGCTGAATCTGAACGACCTCATGAGTGTTCGCTCATCAACCTTGATGCAAAACGTGAGCGGGATTTCAATTGAGGAGATAATACAGGCATAGTATGACCCTTTGGGTCAAAACCTTTCAGTTCAAAGAAGGAGAGAACTATGCCTGCGCACAAGAAAGAGCATACCACCCCAGAAGAAAACCAGCCTCGAACCTCGGAGTCGTCAATCCCAAACCTTCCAGCCCCTGACGAATTTCATCGGTATCTGCGTGCTCAGATCCGCAATGCTACACGAGTGGTGATGGAAGAAATCATGTGCGAAGAACTGGAACGGTTTGTGGGAGCGGCTTGGGGAGAATGCACTCCCAAACGCAAAGGCTATCGTAATGGTTTTTACACACGTGATTTAGCAACGACCAACGGCCCCATTGAGGATTTGAACGTTCCCAGAGATCGTGCAGGGAAATTTCATACACAGATCTTCGAGCGTTACAATCGCTACGAGCAACAAGTAGCAGATGGGTTGACCCAGATGTTTGTCTCTGGAACCAGCACCCATAAAGTTGGGGAAGTAGCCCAAGCCCTCATGAGGGTTGCCCCCAGTGCCAGCGCTGTGAGCCGCCTTAACCAGACCTTGACTGAGCAATTTGAAGCGTGGAGAGAACGCCCTCTGCTCCTCCACTACCGCGTCATGTATCTGGATGGCATCCATTTTAGTGTGCGCCATGGAACTCAAATGGACTCTACCGTCATCTTAACCGCTTTGGGGGTGGATCTGGAAGACAACAAGGATATCCTGGCTTTACGGGCGTGTGCCGAAGAAGACAAAGATGGCTGGAGTTGCCTCCTGCAAGATCTGCGCAACCGAGGTGTGCCCGAGATCGATCTGCTCGTCACCGATGGGCATGATGGACTTCTGGCAGCGACCAAGTCTTTGTTTACAGCGGCCCCACGTCAGCGGTGTTTGGTGCATAAACAGAGCGATGTCCTCAACGCCATTCCCCACCGCGAGCTGCAAGAGGTCGCGACTGAACTGGGAGGGATCTGGAAGCAGGAGAAGAAAGAGGACGCGCTGCTCAATCTAACTGCTTTTAAAGCCAAATACCAGAAACGCTACCCAGAAGCCATACGGAGCCTCTGTGAAGACGAAGAGCATCTTCTGACATTTTACTCATTTCCGCCAGTGATGCATCGCTACATTCGCAGCACCAATGCGATTGAGAGCTTTTTCAGCAATGTTCGGCAACGCACTGACCAAATTGGCGCTTTTACAACAGAGACCAGTTGCCTCACGATTGTTTGGGCCACTATGCAGGACATTCATTTACCCCGCATTCCGGTTTCATAATAGCTAAGCACAAGAGAGGGGTAAAGAAGCAAGCAGCTGGCTTATCTTGGCTGCTTAAGGGAGGTTTGTTGTGTTTTTCTGCTACTTTCCCTTCTTATTCTTTGAAAAATGCGTTTTCTCTCTTCTGAACGAGCCTTTTTCTCTCCTCATCCTGGGCTTTTATTGCTGAGATTTCCCGCCTTTATCTTTACACAACAACCTGCATGGCCTCGAAAAACTGAAATTGGATAAGGTAATCTCAGAACGAAAAGGAGCAGAAAAAGCATGCAACGAGCTGAGGATTACCAGAACGAACGTTTGGACCATTTGGGCATTGTGGCAGGCGTGTGCCAGGAATTGGGCCTGGCGCAGTGGTTGGATGCCTTGGAACCCAACCAACAGCGCGTGGTCAGTTACGGGACCTCCACTGGGCTGTGTTGCAAGAACGGAAGGTATTGTCAACTTGACGGTGTGGCGAAACATGGTGCTAAAATAACCTCATGAAAACAAACATCGTTGCCCCCACATATAAAGGCTTTCGTTACCCTCCGGAAATCATTAGCCACGCCATCTGGCTGTATTTTCGCTTTTCGCTCAGTTTTCGTGATGTCGAAGAACTGCTGGCACAGCGAGGGATCGTCGTGACCTATGAAACCGTGCGGCAGTGGTGCTTGAAGTTTGGGCAGACCTCTGCCAATGAGTTACGTCGTCGCCGCCCTCGTTGTGGCGACACATGGCACCTGGATGAAGTCTATCTGAAGATTAACGGGAAAACGCACTATCTCTGGAGGGCTGTAGATCAGGATGGCAACGTGCTCGACATCCTTGTGCAAAGCCGACGCAGCAAGAAGGCCGCGAAACGATTTTTCCGCAAGCTTCTCAAAGGGTTACAATACGTTCCACGCGTGATCATTACCGATAAGCTGAAGAGTTATGGGGCGGCGAAACGCGAAACCTTGCCTGGCGTGGAGCATCGTCAGCACAAAGGGTTGAACAATCGTGCTGAAAATTCGCACCAACCTACGCGACTGCGTGAAAAGAAGATGCGGCGATTCAAGTCTGCCAAAACATGCCCAACATTTTCTCTCTGCTTTTGGCCCCATTTCAGGGCATTTCCAACCCCGTCGTCACCGTTTGAGGGCCGAGGAATACCGTGCTATTTTACAGGCTCGCTTTCTGGTGTGGAACGAGATCACCGTAGGAAAACGCATCGCATAATAGTTAACCCTCCCTCGCATTTCACTGTCTTCAGTCTCTCTCTTCTTTATAACTCAACAATAATCGGCATTCCTAACAAATAAGTTGACAATACCTGATATTCCGAGGTATCGGTTACAACCCCGTCCAGATCAAAGATGATTGCCTGTGGCTGCTGCATTGTTCACCTTTCCGCATACGCAAGCCTCTTCGCCTGTATACTGGCTTTCTCCTTTTCCGCTGCAATACTGTTGCTTTCCAGCACTAGATCTCTGTGTTGATCTGAAGAACGCGCACTCCCCGCATATCCAGCCGGTAGCGCCCCTTTCCTTGTGCCACGCGAATGAGCACTGTATCGCAGGAGGGGCAGCGAATGACCGTCCCCATCCCATGCATGTAGACAGCCAAAGCACCGATGGCAGCGGTTGCGCCGCAGCCTGTGCAGGTTGCCTGGACCTGCGTCATTTCAAAGGGGAAGATCTCTTGCAGGATGCCCCCGGCAGCGTTGCCATCAAGCTTGTTCTCCATCATGTTTCTCCTGTCGGTCCGAAGCGTTCGGTTTTGATGCGTCCTGGCTCATATCCCAGGGTGACGAGACTCGTGGCGGTTGTTTCAACGAAGGGGGTTGGGCCACAGATGAACAGCAACGGGCGTTGATCAACTGGCCATGCCACATCACGCAGCATCTCGGTATCGATCCGGCGGTGATACCCTGTCCATCCTGACGGTTGCTCACGGGTTAGCGTATGCACCACCTCAAGCTTCGTGTTGCCCTTGACCAGGCGAGCGAGTTCTTCACGGTAGATGACCTCTGTGTATGATCGTGACGAATACAGCAAACGGATCGGAATCGTGCTCCCGAGAGCAGCCCAATAGCGGATCATCGCCATCAACGGCACGATCCCCGATCCCCCAGCTACCAGCAAGAGAGGGCCACCCATCTGCTCCTCCCAGACGAAGTATCCCCCGATTGGACCACGCAGTTCCAGCTGGTCACCGACACGGAGTTCACCCGTGAGGTAGGGCGATACTTCCCCCTCATCGAGCCGTTCAACGGTAAGCGTCACACGTGGTTCCAGCTGAGGAGCAGACGCGATCGAATAGCTGCGCTCTGCCTGGTAGCCGTCTTCAGCCGTGAGGCGCACATCCACATGCTGTCCTGGTCGATGCCCGTTCCAGTGGGGGACGGCAAGCGTGATGCTCTTCGCCCGCGCTGTTTCTTCCTGCGTCACAACCACCTCGCCGAGTTGCCAGCTTAGTCGCCCCGGTATCGTTCTTCTTTCCATGGATCACCGTGATTGTTGTAGCCAAGCGACTCCCAGAAGCCCGGTTCATCCTGCGCGACCAACCGCAGACCCCGAACCCACTTGGCGCTCTTCCAGAAGTAGAGATGGGGAACCAGCAGGCGGGCCGGGCCACCATGTTCAGGGGGGAGCGGCTGCCCCTCATACGCATCCACCACCCATGCCTTCCCACCCAACACGTCTTCCAGCGGAAGGTTGGTGGTATAGCCGCCATCGCTAAAGGCGATCACGTACTTGGCATCGTACGCAACCTGCTCGAGCAGCGTCTCGACAGAGACACCTTCCCAGTGTGTATCCAGTTTCGACCACTTGGTTACGCAGTGGATGTCTTTGGTCACCATCTCATGTGGCAGTGCGCGAAAGGCATCCCAGGTCCACCGTTTTGGTTGATCGACCTCCCCAAGCAGGGAGAAATCCCAGGTTGCGAGGGGCGTGTGTGGCGTTGGTCCTGCCGAAAGAACGGGGAAGCCACGCTCCAGATATTGTCCTGGCGGGATTCGCCCACGCTCGTCGCCAGGCTTTCGGCGACCTCGGAATCCCCGCGAGACGAAACCTTCGCTCATTTCTTCACTCCTGATCTCTTTCTCATGGTATTTTTGATGAACGACAACTTGTCCTACGAATCGAGTGTCATAAACAGCAGATTGAGCCCTTCCGCCAGGAGTGGATGGGTGAAGATGCCTTCCTTTAAAGCGGTGTAGGGCAGCTTCCCCATCATCGCCACCTGGATGATGGTCATGATCTCGCCCCCTTCGATGCTCAGGATGGCGCAGCCCAGGATGTGCTGGGTCTCGGCATCGACGATAACCTTCATAAACCCACGCGTCTCTCCCGTTTCCAGGGCACGGGGCACAGCAGTCATGGGCAATTTCGCCACACGGATATTTCGCCCCTGTTTCCTGGCCTCGTTTTCAGTCATGCCAACCCGTCCAAGCTGGGGGTCGATGAAGATGGTATGGGGGACCAGGCGATCCCGCGTGCTAGCACTGCCCTGCTCCAGCAGATTGGTGCGCAAAATGCGGAAGTCATCGTACGAGGCGTGGGTAAACGCTGGCCCCCCTCTCACATCCCCCATAGCATAGACGCCAGGAACGTTCGTTTCCAGTCGCTCATTGACCTGAATGTAGCCCTCCTGGTTCAGGTGGATGCCCGCCGCTTCGGGGGTGAGCGCTTCGGTATTGGGAATGCGACCGGCTGCCGCCAGCAGATGCGAGCCGGTCAGCTGCTGTTCGCCTTGAGGCGTGCGCACGGTCAACTGGAGACACCCATCACTGAGCGGCTCCACCTGTTGCGGTGTGGTGCCAGTCAGGACCGTGATCCCCTCCTCGCGAAACATCTTCGTGATTTCGTCAGACACATCCTCATCCTCACTCATCAGCAAGCGTGGACGGCGCTGAATGATGGTGACCTGGCTGCCAAAGCGGCGAAACATCTGTCCGAACTCCAGCCCGATGTAGCCGCCACCGAGAATGAGCAGATGTTCGGGAAGTGTATCCAGCTCCATGAGCGTGGTGGAATTGAGCACGGGGATACTCTCGACGCCCTTGATCGCGAGTGGCGCTGGTCGGACGCCGGTGTCGATCACAATCAGGGGCGCGGTGATTTCTCGCGTCTCGCCGTCCTGGAGAGAGATCTCAAGCGTTTTTGGGGCGGTAAAGTGAGCCTCGCCCCTGAGCAGATCCAGCCCTTGTGCCGCAGTCAGAAGGTTCTGGTGGCCCTTGCGCGCACCCTCAACGATCCCTTGTTTGCGTTGGAGGACATCCTGCAGATCGACCGAGATGGGGCCCGTGTGGACGCCGTACTCAGAGCCACGCCGTGCCAGATACGCAACGCGTGCGCTAGCAATCATCGTTTTGGTGGGGGTACAGCCCACGTTGACACAGACCCCGCCGATATGGTCTCGCTCAATCAACGCCACTTTTCGGCCTGCCTTCGCCAGGGTGATGGGGAGGAGTCTGCCACCCCGGCTGGTCCCGATCACAATCGCGTCATAGGTGGTGGCTTGGGGCATCTCACTGTTCTCCTTCTGCTTCTCCGTAGACGGAATAGGTGCTTCCCACGAGCAACCTACCTACCTCAATAATGGTGTTCCATCTTCAAGATATATGTTGAGTACAAGAGAATGACAAGCATATCTCCATCTCTTTATGCAAAAGATTACAGGGATGTCATTTCATGGTACGCACATGTTTTTCCAGCTAAGTTCCCAAAATGAGAACGGCCTTGTCATGTTCCGTCAACCGATATTTGCAACAGAAGGCTTTCCCTTGATCTCTTGAAATCGCTGCAGGGCAGCCAGGCATCCATGCTGGTCTGTCCCTATGCGCGCCGATCTTCCCGATCACGGAAGTAGGGCTTGAGCATCATGGCTGTTGGAGAATACTTTTCCCACGCCAGAGACATCCTTTGCTGCTCAGGCCAGCAGTTCCGCGACCAGGAGCAGCAGGGTTTCCAGTTCAAAGGGTTTCTGCAGCGTTCTGAGATGCTTGTTGCCACTGACTTCCTGCGGCATATCCGCGCTCATCAGCAGGATAGGGATATGCTCATATTCCTCCTGGCTTTCCAGCCAATCTGCGAGCTCCAGACCGTTTATCCCTTACACTTATACACAACTATTGGATCTGGAGAAAAAACGTGGAGGCGATGCGCTGCACAAGCCTCGTTTTTCCCACACGAGAAGTGGCCCGCTTCTCTCAGAAGAAGCCGCATGTCTCGCTAAGCTTGAAGCACATCATTGCGCATCATTACGCGTTTTTCCTGGCGTCTTTCTCTCGCATGCTCATGCGGATCTTCTACAAACGTTCAAACTTGTGTGTAAGTGTAAGCACATAAAGGCAGGGATCTTACGCTCGGACTGATAAATGTCCCCACGACCTTGAGAGGAAAGAGACTCTTTGGGCCTCTACTCATCAATAAATAGCGATCTCGTAGTGCGGGACCAGCATGGTTGATGGCCTGGCATTTTCTGGTACGCGTTGTTTGTGTGGTGTGTCGACCGGCAGTTGGCACAGCTACCGCATACGCTCTCTCTCTGGCACCTGGGAGAGAATAGATCGTTTGTCAGGAAAGACCTGGCTTCCGCAGAAGATATTTCTCTGTTTAAATGCTAAAGGGAGTGCAACTTCCAGCCACTTTTTGATTTCTTCGTCGACATAGAGCACGTGATACCAGGGGACGTCTAGATGGACCAGCTCGTCCAGCTCATGTACCCATTCTGGACAAGGCAAAACGTACTCCTGGCACAGATACCCTACCGAGGCAGAGAGAAAACTGGCCCAGCGGCATTCCTCTCGGGTTGGGGAAAATGGCAAAGAAGGCGCCTCAGCGATAAGAGTCGGTCGCCGATCGGCAGCATAGAGGAACCACTCGTTGGAAAATTTCCCGATGGCCACCCACGGATCCTGGCCTTTTCGAATACGATCGAAGGTATGTGCTATTGTCTGTAATGGGTCATCTGATCGCATTGGCATGAAAGATCACCAGCCTCTTATGCAGGAAAATAGGTGCGCAACACGGAAGCGTCAGAACTGCGAACAAGGACGGTGTGAAAAAAGCGCTTGTGGTAGACTGACGATCATTGAGCACATCGTTATGAGGAAGGAACCATGAACTGCCCACACTGCACATCCCTAACCACGAAAGAACGGCAGAAAAGCACCGTACTTGGCTATCGAACTTTTCGTTGTTTCGCTTGTCAACGCATCTTCAACGAGCGGACTGGGACTCCCTTCAATTCCCTCGAATATCCCACCGATATCGTCCTGCTCGTCGTTGTGTGGCGGCTCCGGTACAAGTTGCGTCTGCGTGATCTCGCTGAGAGGTTCTTAGAGCGTGGCTTTGTGTTCACGCATGAAGCGATCAGAGACTGGGAAGCCCGTTTTGCCCCACTTATCGCCGATCACCTACGGGCCAAACGACGCGGACAAGCAGGAACATCGTGGGACGTCGATGAAACGTACGTGAACGTCCATGGCACCTGGTGTTCCCTGTATCGAGCGATTGATCGAGATGGCAATCTGGTCGATTCACGTCTCAGTGAGAAACGCGATATGGAGGTAGCAAAGCGATTCTTCAACCAAGCGGTGACCATGGTTGATCACGCACCTGAGCGGGTGACAACCGATGGGCATGATTCCTCCCCTCGCGCAATCCGCGAGACCCTCGGCGATACTGTCGTGCACCGGACGAATGCCTACCTGAACAATCGATTGGAACAAGATCATCGCGGGATCAAACAACGTTCCTCTCCGATGCACGGGTTTGGAAGCTTCACGTCAGCATCACGCTTCTGCCAACAAATCGATGGGCAAGCAAGCTCAGGCATTCTTATAAACTCAGCAAGGACCTTTTCAACAGGCTGGTTGGTTTCTTGCGACAAGCTGACTCGTTCAAGAATGTAAAAAACGGTATGGAGACCTTTACAAAACTTTTCGATTTTGTATGTAGGGGCGAAACCTCGCTGCGGATAGTGGGTCAACCGCTCTTTTGATGACAAGGTCTGGTGCAGGTGTGGTGAAAACGTTTCGGCCACCATATCTGTACCAGACCCTGAGATTGGGGGAAGCTGCATAATGAAATGGGTGGTCTGTTCTTGTCTGAAGAGACAGATACTACGACGCAAGTGACGGTGTTTGGTGCTCTCCAAAATGGGTCTTTTGGTCCATGACTTCTCGTGCATTTCGCTCTACACGAGAAACAGGTCAGGCACACCTGTCTTGGCTGAGACGAAGAAAGAAAAAAGAGACAGAAAGAAGGCACAGTTCTATGAGTTTTAACCAAACGCTCCAAACCTCGGAGATCCAGGCGATACCGGCACCATTTCCCAACACAAAAGGGACTGTCACGCTCAAGATTTTAAACGCTGATCAGCCCTTGGGTCCAGCACTGGCCCTCCTGAGAATGGAGCCGGAGAGCGAGATTGCAAGACACCTGCAGGAGCGAACAACGGAAACGCTGTACGTCCTTGAGGGTGATTTCATAAACGAGGGCATCTCCTATCCGGCGGGCACGGAACTCAATGTCAAGCCGATGATTGCTCACGGTCCACATACGACGAAGAATGGCTGCTCCGTCCTGGTCATGTTCAGCTATCCGTCTGTTCTCGATGATTTCAAACTGGCCTAGCCGCTTAAGGACGAAAACTGATCCAAACAGGACATGACAGAGAACCCTGGTGAAAACGGCATCTTTCCGAGCAAGAGATGGATGCCCTCACCAGGGGAGGGGTCAATTTGGGGTGAGATGACTCTCCTGCACTTTCTCATTAAAAGTGCGGGAGAGACCGGATAGTTTACAGATCCGGACAGTGACGCCGGCAGATAGCATCTTAAGAAGCGTCAGGTTGGGATGCGAAGGAACGAACATAGGTGAATACCGCATGAAGCGCAATCTGTAACGGCTGCGTCGTCTTGCGGGTCTTCGGGATGCGTCAGAACTGAGAACAGGACTCTACGCGAAGTTCCGCTAGAGTGTGATAGACTGATCAGCACAGAAACATTTTGAGGAGGCGTGCCCGATGAACTGCCCGTACTGCCTGTCTGTAACGACAAGAGAACAAAACGGGAAAACCACACTTGGCTACCGGATATTCCGTTGCCGAGGGTGCCACCATATCTTCAATGAGCGCACCAACACGCCTTTCAACGTTCTGGAATATCCAACCGATCTCGTTCTGCTTGTCGTTCTCTAGCGGCTGCGCTATACACTGAGCCTGCGGGATCGCGCTGAGATGTTTCTCGAGCGCGGTTGGGTCTTCACTCATGAGGCGATCCGAGGCTGGGAAGCTCGTTTTGCGGTTGTGTTGCAAGAATGAGTGGGCGATGATAAACTCTTCCTTATTTGCGAGGATTTCTCTTCATGAGTCATCATCCCCCGTTCAAGTGGCGTCACTTTCAGCCCGGCATGATTCTTCTGTGTGTGCGCTGGTACTTGCGGTACGCACTCAGCTACCGCGACTTGGAAGAGATGATGCTCGAACGGGGCCTGTGCGTTGATCACACGACGATCTATCGCTGGGTGCAGCGATATGCGCCGGAACTGGAAAAACGTTGCCGGACCCGCCTGAGAATATGCAACGACTCCTGGAAAGTGGATGAAACCTACATCAAGATCAAAAAAGCCTGGGCCTATCTCTACCGGGCCGTCGATTCCGAGGGGAATACGCTGGAGTTTCTCTTGAGCCCGACGCGCGATGCCGAGGCGGCCAAACGTTTCTTCCTCAAAGCACTCGCATCGACTGTTCGTTCGGTTTCGCTGGCGTGTCTGGTCACTAAGCAGGTGGCCTCGCCCATGGCTCTGACTGACATCACAGCCATCACGTTGGCTCCTCGCGTGATCAACGTCGATAAAAACGCGGCCTATCCCAAAGCCATTGCTGATCTGAAAGCAGCCGGAGTGCTTCCAGAGAGTGTTGAATTGAGGCAGGTCAAATACCTCAACAATCTGATCGAACAAGACCATCGGTTTATCAAGCGGCTGACCAAACCCGGGATGGGCTTCTTCTCATTCGAGACAGCGGAGCGAACCTTGCAAGGATACGAGGTGATGAACATGATACGCAAAGGGCAGATACGAAGCGTGGGAAAAGGAGATATTCTTCGTCAAGTCACCTTCATCTCCCGCCTGTTCGGAGTGGCTGCCTAAGTGCAACAGCAAGAGGAGAAAACAGGCCTTTGCATATCATTCCCTTTTTTGCAACACAACCAAACGGACAAGCTCAGGATTGCCTGAACGCCCTGAACCTGTCTGTCATACAGTGACTCATATCACTCCGAACCCGATTTCAGCGCCTCGCTCATAGATATGAGCGTGATTTTCCTGCCGCAAAACCACTTCGTTATCTCATACACCACAAAGATCAATACCAAGCATATCAGGACATAGAGCGGGTTCAACGTCATGGGTATCAGCATGTTTATCGATTCCGCGATGGAACTGAATAAGTAATTCCCCAGGGCCAACATAAGCAGCAGTCCCAACCCAAAGCCGAGGAACACTACTGGAGTTGAACTGTTGAGAATCAGCTTCGCGATGTCTTTTCGGCGGTAGCCGAATATCTTGAGGAGGGAGATCGTCTTCCAGTTCTCGTCAATGATTAACGAGGTGACAATGAAGATAATGACCACTGCCAGAAGCACAGCGACGCTCGTTGTGGCCGTGACGATCAATGTCGTCGGCGCGGATACATTTGCAAACTTCGCGGGATTCCGCACATCCAGCACGCCAGCAAGCAGGCTTTCGTCATAATTCAGTATATGGTTGCTCAGCACAGTGCGGTAGCTTCCAGGAGCTTGACCAGTCATGTGGTTAAACTCACCTAACGGCATAAAAACATATTGCTCTCCGTAGGATTCGATCATCCCATCGATTTTCAGGCTGTATGATTTTCCATCCAGCTTGTTTATAAAAGTGAGCCTATCCCCAACTCCAAGCCCAAGCCGCTGGGCAAGCGACGAGGTGATGTTTACCTGATTCCGGGATATCTTAGCGCCCCCTATGCCGTTCACCTTTAGACCAACGGAATTTGGTTCCATGCCCAACACGTAAAATTCAACCTCATCCCTGCCCTCGGGGTAGGCACGGAATGAGTTGTACGGTTCTGCGCCTGCGGGTACAGGTCGATCATGGAGGTTCTGCATCTCCTTGAAGTTGTATTCTATGCCATAATTGTATCTTGACACGGCACCTTGTTTCATCACCAGGTCCATTGAGGAGTTGAAGGTAAAACCATACAGCAGTACCAACGACGCGGCGCTCACTCCCAGGAGCAGGAAGAGCAGGCGCGGTATGCTTCGCACCTGTTCGCGTATTTGAAATTTGGTAGTGAAACGATAGCGCTCCAGACGGAGCATGCGCTCAAAAACATTCACCCTGGCTTTTTGTTCGTCGCCCCTCATCAGTTCGGCGGCACTTTTTTTGAGTACGCCGCGTAGAGAAAAGAAGCTCGCCAGACTGATCAAAGCGAGGGGCAGCAACAGAGCCAGCGCGAGATTGAATGGCGAGAAGGTGATACCAGTGTTGGGCAGAATGTACGTGGCCAACATGGAAGTTACCACAAGCCCTATACACGGCCACGCGAGCAGTATTCCGAGAAGGCCGCCCGCGATGGACAGCAGCACCGGGATCGCCAGATAATGCCGTGTCAGTTCCCAGCGGCGGTACCCCTGTGCGTACAGCGTACCAATCACAACAGTGTCGGACTTCACCATGCGCAGAATCGTTACGCCGACGATAATACAGCTCAGCAGGAAAAAAGCGATTGATACGGGTAAGCTGAATGACTGCAAACTGGTAATATTGGTCCAGGGCAGCATGATACGCTTGTTATTTTTCGCGTCCAGCCAGTCGGAAAGGCTGTACCCTTTTTGCTGTAAAAGGCCGTGCAACTTCACATTTTGGGTGTCGATATCTCCTCTCTTCGTAAAGCGCGCTCCATAGACCGTGACCGCTTCATTGGCCACGTTGGGGAACATCTCCATATCAGCGGCGGAAACAAGGCCAATGCCGAAACCGGGGGCTGGCAGCACATCATACAAGTTTTTGATGATATACACATAATTGGGCAGCGCCATTGTGCCCGTAATATGGAAGGTTTTGCCGTTGAGCTCAAGTTGACCGCCTACGGCTAAGCCATGTGTCCGAAAAAAGGCAGGGTCGAGCAAAATGTCCCCTGGATTTTTCAACGGCTGACCCGATAGGATTGCCGGGATATTGATTTTGGAAGTAGGCGTGAGCAGCCGAAGCTCGCTCTGTCCATCCGGCAATTTGACATCGAGTTGCTGGTGCGCTTCAATAACCGCGCCGGACTCACTTTCCAGCGTCGGAAGATCCTCAATGGTCTTGTCTGTGGAAAACGTCAGGTCTTCCTGCATGTTTGTTTGGCCAAAGTCAACCACCTGGTTTTCCAGACTGCCGGCCACTCCTGTAGCCGCAGTGAAGTAGAAGCTCCCTATAAGGATCAGAAGGACAATGCCAATATACCTGCCCTTGTTTTCCCCCAGCATGCGCCAGACGCGTTTTTGCAGGACCATTACCATTCAATCCTTTCCGCGGGAACAAGCTCAGCATTGTGAGTAATTTCCGCTACCTCACCGCTTCTCAGCCTGTAAACGGTGTTTGCCATGGCAGAGATGGCGCTGTTGTGGGTGATCATCAGGATCGATGTGCCGAAGTGCCGATTCACGTTTTGAATCAGCGACAGCACACCTCGAGAAGTATCGAAGTCCAGCGCCCCGGTTGGCTCGTCGCAGAGCAACAGCGCGGGATTTTTGATGATGGCGCGGGCGATGGACACCCGCTGCTGTTCGCCGCCGGAAAGTTCCCGTGGGAAGCGGTTTTTCTTGTCGGAAAGCCCGACGGCGGAAAGCACATCGCTCATCTTATGCGGCTGCTTGCTGATGTTCGACACAACCTCGATGTTTTCGGCGACCGTAAGATTGGGCACAAGATTGTAGAACTGGAAGACGAAGCCCACGCTTTTCCGCCGATACTCCACCAGTTGATCATTACTGAAATCCGTAATGCGCTCACCATCTATCTCGACTGTACCGCTGTCGGCCCTGTCCACCCCGCCAATGATATTCATCAGCGTGGATTTACCCGACCCCGAAGGCCCCAAGATGACGCCAATTTGCCCTTTTGCCAGTTGGATAGACACCTCTTTGAGGACAGTTGTGGCAATCCCCATCTGATACTTTTTCGTCAGTCCCGATACCTCTAAAAACATACTCACATCTCCATTCTGAATCATATCCGGCTTTTATAAGCCCTCATAGCGAAGAACCAGGCCACAGCAATGATGCCGACACACCATGCGAGAGCGATCCAAATCTGGTTGCCCACCGGCTGATTGGACAAGAGCGCCCGGATCGAGTTCACAATGGACGTTACCGGCTGGTTTTCCGCAAACACACGGAGGATGATTGGCATGGTTCCTGTGGGAACAAAAGCTGAACTCAGAAATGGCAGGAATAACAGCGGATACGAAAAAGCGCTCGCGCCCTCCATTGATTTTGCCGTGATTCCAGGAATGACCGCGACCCATGTCAGCGCAAGTGTGTAGAGCACGAGAATTCCCGCCACCGCGAGCCAGTTCAGGATCCCCGCGCTTGAGCGAAAGCCCATAATCAGCGCAACGAGAATAATAATAACAACGGTCATCATGTTGGCTGCAAGAGAGGTCAACACATGGCTCCACAGCAACGATGAGCGTCTGATGGGCATGGAGTTGAAACGCGGGAACATCCCGTTCTGTACATCCATGAATAAGCGGTAAGCGGTATAGGCTATGCCGCTGGCAATAGCCATCAGCAATATGCCCGGCAACTGGTAATTCACATAATTCACATTGGCGGGCAGGCTCATTTTTACCGCGCCACCAAAAACATAGACAAACATCAACATGATCGCGATCGGCGTTATCGCAACCGTGATGATGGTGTCTGGGCTGCGCAGAATGTGCTTCATTAAGCGCCCGGTCAGGACACCTGTATGCTTCATGTTAGTTGTCCTCCTTTTTGCCGATGATAGCGAGGAAGATCTCTTCCAAGGTCGGCTGTTTTTCGATGTATTCAACTTTCACAGACGGGAATAGCTTTTTCAGTTCCTCAAGCGTCCCATGGGCGATGATTTTGCCGTCATGCAGAATCGCGATCCTGTCGGCAAGCTGTTCCGCTTCCTCCAGATACTGTGTCGTCAGTAAAATCGTCGTGCCGCCATCGGCAAGTTCCTTGACCGTTTTCCAGACTTCCAGTCGCCCCTCCGGATCAAGCCCCGTCGTCGGCTCGTCAAGGAAGATGACAGCGGGCTCACCTACAAGGCTCATAGCGATGTCAAGCCTGCGCTTCATCCCTCCCGAATACGTGCGTGCCGGTTTGTTGGCTGCGTTAGTAAGCCCGAAGCGTTTTAGCAAGCCATCGGCAAATTGGGCGGGTTTGGGAATATTGCGCAGTTTAGCAATAAGAAGAATATTTTCCCGCCCGGTCAGTATCTCGTCCACGGCGGCAAATTGCCCGGTTAGGCTGATGGATCGCCGTACCTTCTCAGATTGCGAAACCAGGTCAAAACCGTTTACAGTCGCGGTTCCTTCGTCGGATTTCAGCAGTGTCGAAAGGATGTTTATGGTCGTCGTCTTGCCTGCACCGTTTGAGCCGAGCAGGGCGAATATCTCGCCTTTGCGGACGTTGAAATCTACGCCTTTCAGCACCTCGGTTTTCGCGCCTTTCGCGCCTGCGAAAATCTTTCGCAGGCTCTTGACTTCAATTGCATTTTCCATGCTGATCCCCCTCAATGATCTTTCTCCGTCGCTTTTTTCATGGCTTTGCCGGTTTCCTGGTCAACCGCTTCAAAGACGTCGGCATGCGTTTTTGAACCCTTGATGAGATCATCACAGAACGTTGCCACATCCCTGCCTGTCACTTCGAGTACGCCTTTCCCAACGGCTGCGCCCTCCTCAAAAAGATCGACAATCCCCGCAAGCAAATCAGTCATTTCGGTTAGCTCAACAGGTCCGACCTTAAAGAGGTATTTTTGAAGCTCTTTGTAAACGATCTGATAATCTTGCGGGAGCGCCTCGACACGCGCCATATGCGCCCGCCACGCTTTTTTGCCTTCGATGAGATCTCGTATGCTCATTGTTCTTCTCCTACTTGCCTAGTTTTCTAGCGATAGTAGTGTTGAGTTGCTCGCGCCACTTGTCGCGATAAGACTTTGCCCCCTCCTCGCCGGCCAATGCCGAACAGAAGCCCGCGATATCGTCGCCCAAAACCTCCCGGGCGCTCTGGCCGTCCACCACCCCTTCTTCGAGCAGGCCAAGCACACGATCAAAAATCGGCATGAGGTTCCGTCCGGAGAAATCTGTACGAGGCCAAAGATTGACCTGAATCTCTTCCCATGCCGCTTGATAATCAGCCGGAAGTCCTTTTGCGCGCGCCTCAAACGTCTTCATTTCTCTCGTCATGTCGTTGCCTGTGACTTTATCCCAAAAATTCATGGTTTTGCTCCCTTAACTCTTTGATTTTTGCTGAGAGAAACTCCCACTTTCCCCAGAACTTGCGCAGTTCCTCACGGCCCGCGTCGTTTAACGTAAAAAACTTTCGAGGTGGCCCCATGTCGGACGACTTTTTCGTAATCTCCACCAGCTTATTTTTTTCGAGCCTGATAAGGATGGTATACACCGTTCCCTCCACCACGTCCGTAAAGCCCAAATTGTTGAGCTTGCGCGTGATTTCATACCCGTAGATCTCTCCCCGGTTGATAATTTCAAGGACACACCCTTCCAGGACACCTTTGAGCATCTCTGTTAAATTATCCGTGTCGAACACCTCCTTTCTAATCAGTATCACCAATATCAAGTATCACTTACTACTGCTATATTGTAACACGCAGTAGTGTGGGTGTCAAGAGGCCAATGATGGATTTTCAAGTGAAGTGCGACACGGTCCCAATTTCGGCCAAGAGTAACGTGGAAGCAGAATGTCACCCAGGGCATTTCCGATGAGCTGCCTCTTGTCTGGCAACGAACCCCAAAACCGCAGGCGCCAAGCTCCACCAGATCCTCATTGCTTGCGGGGTCTGGGAAGCCATTTCTATTCTGGATGGACTTATTCGCAATCGCTCATCCATGAAACCCACAACGGTCCACGCGGATACGCAGGGGTAGAACCTGCCGGTCTTTGGTCTCGCGTCGCTCTTAGGCATCGAGCTGATGTCACGGATACGGAATTGGAAAAACCTCACCTTTTACCGTCCGGACGTCACAACTCACTACACCCATATCGAGCCACGGCATTGTCAACTTGGGAACAGAGCTGAATACTGTGCTAAAATAGCTGCATGAAAATAAACCCCACCACTCCTGATTACAAAGGCTACCGCTTTCCGCCTGCAATCATTAGCCATACTGTCTGGCTGTATTTCCGCTTTTCGCTGAGTTTTCGCGATGTTGAAGAGCTTTTGGCACAGCGCGATATCGTGGTCACCTATGAAACCGTGCGTCAGTGGTGCCTCAAATTTGGGCAAAGGTATGCCAATGAATTGCGTCATCGTCGCCCTCGCTGTGGCGACAAATGGCATTTGGATGAGGTCTTCCTCACCATCCGTGGCGAAAGACACTACCTCTGGCGAGCGGTGGATCAGGATGGGAATGTGCTTGATATCCTGATGCAGAGCCGACGCAACAAACAAGCGGCCAAAAGATTTTCCCGCAAACTCCTCAAAGGGCTGCAATACGTGCCACGTGTGATTATTACCGATAAACTGAAGAGCTATGGGGCGGCGAAACGCGAGATCTTCCCTGGCGTGGAGCATCGGCAGCAGAAAGGCTTGAACAATCGGGCAGAAAACTCGCATCAACCCACGCGACTTCGAGAGAAGAAAATGCGGCGCTTTACATCAGCCAAACACGCCCAACGCTTTCTTTCCGCCTTCGGTCTGATCTCGGGACATTTTCAACCGCGACGACACCGTCTGAGGGCCGGAAAATATCGCGCTCTTTTACAGGACCGATTTCAGACGTGGAATGAACTGACTGGAGCAAAGCGAGTCGCATAACCATAGGTATCCCCCACATCTTCCATGACCCATCAACATCCTTCTTCGCTATAACTCAGCAATATTCTTCATTTTTCTGGTTAAGTTGACAATACCCCCCCGCTGCCTTTCCGCATAACTCGCCCCCCCAGGTCGCCTACCCGCATGGCGCTAGCTCCCTCGATATGGCCTATCCTGGGCGGACTCGCTCCTATCATCGTCTATCCTGGCGACAGCCCATCCATCGTCTAGCCATATAGCGACCCTTCCGCTAAGCTGAAATAGCAACCTGTCACCCAGTGTTGTTGGAAATAAGCAGAATCCCGTCGGTTCCGCTAAACTCTTAGAAAGTAAGGCAGGTTGTAGCAAACATTCCTACAGCCTGCCCTATTCGTTGCTACTCCATCAGTACAGCAATTAGTACAGCGACACCCACAAACTTACACAAGAAACTATCAATACCAACCAACGCTAAACCCAGGTTTTAAGTGCTAGAAGAACACCCACAAACACCCAACTCCATTCACCACTTCATAACGATGCCCATCCTCTGGTATCGCTGCATACTCCGCATATGTCCACTGTCCCTGGCCTGGACCTGGCACCCAATCAGCAGGAGTCACTGCAAACAATCTCGCCCTGGTTGTCATGGTTACCCTGCCTCTCAAAAACAAATGGTCTCCTCCTCAAAGAATACCATAAACGTGAGAAACTGGCATTGCTTCAACTAATCGCAGTTAGTTCAAAACTATATTTACAAAAGGCAATATAGAAAAGCACATTCACAGCAGCATGAGTAGAACTACGCCCCAAAACGCCAGATACACCCTATCCTCGGCACAGATCCTCAATGGAAAAATGTCATCCTCGCCACTGGCCATAATAGCGTGGGCGTCATCCTCAGTGCCATTACAGGAAAAAACTATCGTAGAAGCAATTCTCATAAACCAAGTATCACAAATTATCAAATCATTTACCTTAGAATGATTCAAGTCCTAACTGAATGAAGATATTTGAGAAGAACGCATGCGATATAGTAAGTGGGTACAGCAACCATGGTTGACTTTTTTTGGGGATGATAAGTTGGTACTATCACAATGGTCAGAGCACTGTAGTGAGTGTCTACAAGACAGTTAAGACAAGTTTCTGGCCTCCACGCGGAATTAGTATCAAAAATGAGAGGAGGGAGGCTATAGTAGGACGATAGTACAAAAAGACAACATACATACACGTTGCGCTACTCAGAAAACATTGTTAGGTAAGTGGCTCTAGAGTGCGCCCAGTAATGCAAAAGAGATAAGAGTAGATCTATTCCCCAGAAAAGGACACATTTATGCATAACAAGCTACGTGTCATCCTGTTTGGAGCACTGCTCCTTAGCGCTTTCGCGTTCTCTCTTGTTGGTACGACTCTGCCTGCCTTCTCCCAAAGTTTGGGCAGATCCCAGGTTAACCTTTCACAGCAACGGCCGCGCACTCCCTATATGAGAGGCTATCGTATGGGATACAGGGACGCAGTAACCGACTGCGAAACACAGCCTGGATATGGCAGAGCATACCGACCAACCCCTAAAGAAGAGGGCTATATGGATGGTTATAACTATGCCCGTGCTAACGATCCAGAGTGCACTGGTTAGAGATGAAACGCCCACACCTCTCTTTCCACGAGTATCAGTTCACTTTGATTGTTGCAAAAATAACGAGAATGAATTGCTTCATATTGTGATTGTTAAGGTGTATTGACACCAAAGGCAATCTGGACTGGCTACTACTTGGAAGGAAAAGACGCAGGAGGGCTCCGTAGTATACAGAGAAGGAAAATAGGAAAGGAGAACACAATGAGGCATTCCGCCATTAAGATGAACGTTTGTCTCGTCATACTGACTAAAGTGGTGGTATTGTTGTTCGCGGTTGGTACAATGATTGGCACAACGGCACCAGTGTCAGCCGCGAGTACAAAGGGAACAGGAGCGGTCACTAGCATAAAGACGGTTAGGGTAACCGAATACAACTACAATGAGTGCGGCTCGTATTCAAGTGACGTTGGCAATATGAAGTACTGGTATTGCTGGAACACCCCAGCAGACGATAACACAGCGTATCAATACGATCAGTGGCAGCAGCTTGTTGATACGCCGTGTTGGACCCATTCCACGGGTTTTGCAGAAGGAGGTACAGGACCGGCGTACCAGTCCTCCCTGAATTTTGAGAGTGGTCCTCCCACGCCTGAATGTTAAAACAAACGGCCATCGGAAAGCTGGCTTAGTGCCAAGCTATAATCCTCTTACGAACCCAAACCCCTTTAACAATTGAGAGCAAAACTGCTCAACACACATCGTAAAAGTTAGACAAGGATAGGCAAAAATACCCGATGCTCAAGCTCAAAAAGCCATCATTTGCCTACCTAAGCCAAGCTAAAAGCGACAATAGGAGGTTCAAATCCTCTCATCCCGACCCATAAGAAGGCTAGGAGTAGAATCAATAAACCTACTCCTAGCCTTCTTATGGGTATCAGTGGCAAGCCATTAGAACCTCCTACTTTGACAGCAGCATTGACAGCAGACACGATCCATTCACATGCCAAACGATACACAAGAATACACAAAAATGCATCCTCATAAGCTCAGTGTCCCTAAAATACCAACGGTAGACAAAGGCTGCGCGAACAACGGTTGTGTTGCAAGAATGAGGGCGCGATGGTAAACTCTTCCTTATTTGAGGCGTAGCCGAGGAGTACCCTTGATGAGTCATCAGCATTCGTTCAAGTGGCGCCACTTTCAGCCCGACATGATTCTCCTCTGTGTGCGCTGGTACCTGCGGTATGCGCTCAGTTATCGTGACCTGGAAGAGATAATGCTCGAACGGGGTCTGCGTATTGATCACACGACGATCTATCGCTGGGTTCAGCGGTATGCGCCGGAACTGGAAAAACGTTGCCGACCGTATCTCAAAGCATGCAACGACTCCTGGCGCGTTGATGAGACCTATCTTAAGATCAAAAAAGCCTGGGTCTATCTCTACCGAGCCGTCGATTCCGAAGGGAACACACTGGAGTTTCTCTTGAGCCCGACGCGCGATGCCGAGGCAGCGAAACGCTTCTTCCTGAAAGCACTCGCTTCGACTGCTTGTTTCGTTCCTCTGGCATGTTCGGTCGCTGAGCAGGTGACTCAGCCCATAGCTCTGACTGACGTCACAACCATCACGTCAGCCCTCGTGTGATCAATGTCGACAAGAACGCGGCCTATCCCAAAGCCATTGGTGAGCTCAAATCCGCTGGAGCGCTGCCTCAGCACGTGGAATTGAGACAGGTGAAATATCTCAATAATCTCATCGAACAAGATCATCGCTTCATCAAGCGGTTGACGAAGCCGGGGATGGGCTTCTTTTCCTTTGCGACGGCGTGGCAAACATTACAAGGATATGAGGCCATGAACATGATCAGAAAGGGACAACTGCAAGGAGTGGCGAAAGGAGATGTGAGAAGCCAGAGCGCCTTGATCTCCACACTGTTTGGAGTGGCTGCCTAAGAAGGAGCGAGAGGGTTCATCCCATGCCTAATTGTTTGTCTCATCTTTCTTGCAACACAACCGGCATTCACACCATGGACGAATGCCTCTTTTCATCTTTACTGTAGCATGAAATGCCGCGATGTGCAATCCCCGAGAGAAAAGCGCGGAAATGTGTGGAAGAGCTGTTTCTGTATGGGGTTGGGAGTGAGACAGGATGAGTCGATATCCATCCTTTCCTGGTTGATGTCCTGACTGCTGTTGTCTCCAACGTTGGCGAAGCTCTGCACAATTGGTGCACCCCCCCTGGAAAACTTCGTGGAAAAAGGGGTTGTGCGTTTGCCTCTGGCTCAGGTATGCTTTGTGTGAACGAATGCTGTTCCCCCCTCTTCGCGATGGCTCAGGCCTCTCTATTTCTTCTGTGTCCTTGTTGTGTTTTGCTTGTCAAAGGAGGGAACCATCATGCCTACAACCATCGGGGGAGAGGAGCCTCGTCTGGCTCCACGCAGTCTTGTTGTCCGTCGGCGTCCGAGGCCCTCGCCGGCCAAAGCGCCAGCGGTTCAGACGGCGCGCGCCTCTCAGTTGGCCAAAGCGCGAGCGCGGCGTCCCACGACCCCCGAAGAGGTGCCAGAGTTCGTGCGGGAGGCGGCGGCAGAGCCGAAAACGTGGCGAGGAGGGAGCTGGCTCCTGCCCCTTGGGCTAGGCATGTTGTGTGCGTTGCTTCTGGCGCTTGTCGGATCTGTGGCGATGAATTGGAGTGGCACGCTCATTGACACCGTTCGCTATGGCTATCCGCGAACGACGCAGGTAGATCACCTCGTGGGCCATGAGTTGGATCCCCATGTGCCAACCCATTTTACCGCTCTCAATCTCAAGGGGCAGGTGTTGATCTTTGAGGTGCCCGGCGGCGATGGCGCACAGGCTCGTCTTCTGCAAGGGCCTCATCTTGTTGGGACTGGCGCGGATCTGGCCCCGGTTCTGCTGACCTTCTCAGGCGATGCAACGCATCCTGATCTGGTGGTGACGGTCAATGGGTTGCAGGTGCTGTTTCACAACACAGGAACGAGCTATGCGCCAATGCGGTAGAGAAAGGAGGACAATCGGCACCACACCAGCAGGGTCTTGCCCCTCACGGTCATCGTGGAGTGTGGTGCCTTCGAAACGCACGTTTCCAGTTTCCTCTGTCTCCCCATGCCTCAAGGCTGGCACGTATACACAAATATGTGATCTTGAGAAAGAACACGGAAGCGATGCGCTGCAGGTGCCTCGTTTTCCCCCATACGAGAGGTGACACACTTTTGGTGAAAAAGTCGCTTGTCTCGTCAAGCTGAAAGCACATCATTGTGCATCAAGGGGCGTTTTTTTCAACACCTTTCCCTCGCACCATGCTGAGGATCTTCTGCAAACGTTCATATTTGTGTATACGTGTCATGCCTCAAGGCAGGGGTCTTCCGCTCAGTCTCCTACGTCTTCTCGCCGTAGCATCTCCATGCCTCTTTTTCTGCGTTCCGCTCTTGCGGAGGGAGCGTATGTTCCTTCGTTCCTCCTTGACAGTAACGGAGGAACATTTTATACTAAGGAGAGAAGAAGATGATGCCGTGATGGCGAAGAAGGAGGTCGGCAGATGGCGGCGATCTTAGGCTGGGTGCAGCGGCGCTGGAACGAGGTCTTGGAACCAGTGGTGAGCCGTGCAACGGTGGACCAGGAGGCACAGTTGCGCGAGGTGTGGGAACGTGAACTGGACTGGTGGAAGCACGAGCGGGGGCTGGCGGGCGATTCGTTGCGCAAACCGATCACGCAGGTGCGGCACTTGATCAAAGGGCTGCCTGTCACGGAGGAGAATAGCTGGGAGAATCCGCGGACGGGGGAGCCAGAGCATATCGGGCTGCGGGTGTTCAACCTCTCGGAGGGGGAGTGGGTGCAGATGAATGCGCGTACGCAGGGCGTGACGCAGGATCGACTCACGCAGCAGGTGTTACTGAAGGACCCAGATGCGTTGGTCGAGCGGGCCTTGTCGTTATTATTTTCGCCGGAGTGGTCCGACCTGGTCGTGGGCATCGCGGTGTGTACGGGTCGTCGGCTGGCCGAGATCATGAAGACGGGACGCTTCACGGTGAAGGAGGCGTCGACGGTGTGGTTTGAGGGGCAGGTGAAGGGAAGAGGGCGCGAGCCAGAGCGCTATGAGATCCCGACGCTGGTGCGGGCGTTCCTGGTGGTGGAGGCGGCGCAGCGTTTGCGTGGGCTGGTAGACACCATGGGCCTGGAGATCGAGCAGGTGAGCCAGAA